>OY782877.1:0-5111008 GCA_963678445.1 Candidatus Hydrogenedentota bacterium
TACTGGCTGCCAAAGGCGTATTACATTTTACCGGCCTTCCCACCATTGATGTCTCCGCAGCCGTCCCGGAAACCGGCGAAGACGGCACCTCCGGTAGCACAGGCAATGGCGGTAGTGCAGGCGCCAACGGCGCCGGCGGTGGTGCCGGTGGTGAAGACGGACGGACCAGCAGCTCTGATGGGGGCGAAGGTGGTAACGGCGGCGCTTCAGGTGCTGGTGGCCAAGGCGGCACAGGCTGCCAAGGCGGCCAAGGCGGCACAGGCGGCCAAGGCGGCTATGGCACGCCCGGCATGGTCAAGCTGATGGGTTCCGTTGTCGTAGCAAAACAATGCCACAGTCAACGCAGACAACGGCCTTTCCAACAGCCAAAACGAACGTCGCGGCATGTGTACCCTGATTTCCAACATGCCCACCAGTGCACTGGCCTCCAGCTACGGTCCGCAACTGTCCCGTAGCGGGTGATTTCAGTACGACACAAGCACGCGTGGGCTATACCCGCTATGACAAGCGTGCTCACCGGCGCGTCGCCTTTCGAACGCCACCCCCAACCACCCCCTGCTGGGTGAACTCAAAGCGGGCGGAGTCGCCACCTCCGGTGTGCTCAAGAGCACCTACTGGAACCAGGGAAGGCGTCAACAGCCTGTGGTCCGGCAATACCGCCGTGTACGTAGTACGCGTAGCGAACATCTTCGAGAAGGCTTCGACCAAATCTACGTGCGCCACAATACCAAAACCTTCCTCAATCGACAACATTAGTTATCCCAACGGTCTCAACCTGTCATTACTGCAAGTGCAGCTCGACGGTGGCGCATGGCAGGACGTCACTGCCATATCGGCCAGCACCCCCTTCGCCAACAACGAAGTGTGGAGCATGACCGTGCCCACCGGCACCGCCGTACATGGCACGCAGCGACGCCACAGCCCCCGAGATCACCAACCTCGTTGTCAACCCCGACACCATCAGCCCCGGCGGCACCACCGGCGTCAACATCAGCGTGACCGTCACCGATTTGGTCGGACTCGATGGCAACCCCGCCGGCACCCTCAACGGCAAACTCTCTGGGAGCTCCCGTATCCATTAGCGGCAGCACCTACAACTACATCTACCTGGCACAGCCTGGCATGACAGAAGGCGGCTACGACATCATTTTCACCGCCACCGACCTGCTCGGCAACAATGCCAGCGAAACCTTTGAGAACGCCTTCATGGTGGACGGCACACCGCCCGAGCTCAGCCTCAACGGCGCGGCCACCATCCAGCTCGAATGCGGCGATACCTGGACCGATCCAGGGGCAACCGCCATCGACGCAGCTGCAGGCGACATCAGCGGCGACATCGTAATCGGCGGCGACACCGTTGACCCCAACACCCCAGGCGATTACACCATCACCTACGACGTCAGCGACCCCGCTGGAATGTCTGCCCCCCAAGTGACCCGTACCGTCCAGGTACGCGACACCCAAGGCCCCGTGATCACCGTTGATCCCACCAGCGATACGCTGGAATGTTGGCACCAGCTACAGTCTGAGCGACGCTATCACCGGCGTTAGTGCAACCGACGGATGTCAGGGCGACCCTCTCCGGCGACATCGCTGTCACCGTAGACGGCATTGGCACCTTCCCGGGTGGCGGACTCAGCGACACCGGCGTCTACACCATCCGCTACAACGTCAGCGACAGCGAAGGCAACGCCGCCACCGAAACGGTGCGCACCGTGACCATCGCCGACAGCCAGGCGCCCACCATCACCAACGCCACCCCGACGCAAACCCTCGAATGCTCCCGCCAGCTACAGCCTGGCCGCCGCCCTCACCGGCGTCACCGCAAGCGATGACTGCCAGGGCGACATCAGCGAAGACATCGTAGTCACCGTCATCAACACCGCAGACAGCAGTGCGGTCACACTGCCCATCAGCGCGCTGGGTAGCTACGAAATCCGTTACAACGTCAGCGATGCTGCCGGCAACGATGCCACCCAGGAAACCCGCAGCCTCACCATCGAAGACACCACCGCGCCCAGCTTCAGTATCCCAGCCGACGTCACCCTCGAGTGCCCGGCCCAATACACCCAAGCACAAGCGCTCAACAACGTCAGCGCAACCGACGACTGCGAAGGCGCACTCACCGTCACCGTCAGCGCCAGCCAGGGCGGCACCCCCGTCACCTTCCCGCTCAGCGCACTGGGCACCTACACGCTCACCTACAGCGCCGACGACGGTAACGGATATCCCATCACCGACAGCAGCCGCACCGTCACCATTGACGACACCAACGGCCCGGTGATCACCCTCAACGGCGGCGCCGCCATCGGTCTGCAAGTTGGCAACAGCTGGAGCGACCCCGGCGCAACCGCAACCGACGCCTGCGAAGGCGACCTCAACCCTGTCGACATCATCATTGGTGGCGACACCGTAGACGTGAACACCGAAAACGTCTACACCATCACCTACGACATCAGCGACAGCGAAGGTAACGCTGCGACGCAAGTCACCCGCATCGTCACCGTCGCCAACGACGCGCCCCCCGTCATCAGCATCACCGGCGCCAACCCCGTCACCCTCGAATGCGGCAGCGGCCCCTACACCGACGCAGGAGCAACCGCCAGCGACGACGAAGACGGCGACCTCACCAGCGCCCTCACCACCACCGGCGTCGACGCCGTCGACACCACCACCCCCGGGGGCTACACCATCACCTACGAAGTCACCGACAGCTTCGGCACCACCGTCCAGGAACAACGCATCATCAACGTCCAGGACAACATCGCGCCCATCATCACTCTCGACGGCAACGTCACCGAGACCAACACCCTCGTTGGCCAACCCTGGACCGAACTCAACTACAGCGCCACCGACAGCTGCCAAGGCGACCTCACCACCGAAGTCAGCGTGACCGGCACCCCCAACACCGACACCGCCGGCACCAGCTTCCAGATGTACTACAACGTCAGCGACACTGCAGGCAACGCAGCCGACGAAGTAGTGCTCACCGTCAACGTCGTAGCCGACAGCACCCCCCCCCCCTCATCACCCTGCTCGGCAACGCCACCGTTGAAATCGACTGCGGCGCAGACTACGTAGACCCAGGCGCCACCGCCAACGACAACGTCGACGGCGACATCAGCGGCGACATCCTGATTACCGGCGCCACCATCCAAGCCGACAGCGGCCCCGGCGTCTACGAAATCCGCTACAACGTCAGCGACACCGCCGGCAACGCAGCGATTGAAATGGTACGCACCATCACCATACGCGACAACTGCCCCCTCACCGTCACCTACACCGGGCAAGTCGACACCACCGGCGCCACCACCGCCACCATCGACTACGGCGCATCCTACACCTTCAGCGTCGAAATCAGCGGAGCCATCGGCACCGCCAGCTACCAATGGGAGAAATACAGCGACAGCAAAGCCCAAGGCTGGGTACCCATCCCCAACGCCGACCAGGCCAGCTACACCCTTGACGACGTGCAAGATCCCGACAGCGGCCAATACCGCTGCCAAGTTTCCGACGCCGTCACCACCAGCTACTCCCCCGTCATCACCCTCACCGCCGGCGTTTCCGTACCCGCCGCCAGCGCCCTCAGCCTGAGCCTGCTCAGCCTGCTCAGCGCCCTCGGCGGCAGCGCGGCCCTGATACGCCGACGCAAAAAATAACCTAAAACACCTAACACCTACCCAAAAAAGGGCTGTGGGAATCCTCCCACAGCCCTCTCTCGTCTCCCCCCTCTACAATAACGGGGAGCTTTTGTAACCTGTCTTCGGCGATCCTAAATCTGACTCGTGCATGCCTTGTATCTGAGCCCGGTAATCTGTAAAACTCTCCAAGGTTGCCATAACTGCTTCCTCGGCCCAGGAAATCGCCTAGAGAGGTATATATAGCTATTATTCTTTGCTATTGTCAGGGATGGTAAGAGGCATACTTTTTACCCGTACGCTGGCCACTTGTTTGCAGTCGCTAGACCGCTTTAGCCTATAAGAGCCGATAATACGAACTAAAGTGGTCCAGTGAGCACAAACAAGAGGTATGGTCCTTACCGTCCCTGACCACAGCAAGAATTTCGTTTTTATGACAGCTTCTGAAGTGTTAGGTACTAAACGCCGATAACATGGAACCTCATTGGGGGAATGATGGAAAAAACGGATATGCTGGAGGGGTATAAGCATAGCCAGAAGAAAAAGTATATAAGTGCATTTTCTTCTCTCTCTTTGGGATTTTTTACGGTTCTTTTATGCCTGTTCGACTTACATTCGACCTGGGCTAATGAAGTTATTTACCTTTCAGGAAATGATGTGGTTGAACTCTCTCGAGCAGCCAGTGGCGTGGCTAGTCCACGCGGAGCCTCTTGTTGCTACATCAATCCTGCCGCGATGGTGGATCTAAATAGACGTATCGATCTCAACCTTTTTTCGTTACATAACCACCTCGAATTGTTTCCTGACGGTTTAGCAGGGAATGGTCGGGATGGCCTTCTAGAGTCAGATGCACATGTAGTATTTCCTACCGGTGGTATAATATGGCCTTTATCTAAAGGGGTATTAGGTGTTGGTTTGTATCTCCCCTTGGCGGGAAAGCTGGATTTTGGTCATCCCCGTAATATTCTGGAACGACTGCGTAGAGGGAACCGTGATGATCATGTGGACTATCTTCATGCACGGCTGATTCTGGGGTATGGATATCGTTTTGAGAACGGCTGGGCGCTGGGGATAAATCTACAAGCCTCAGTCAGCCGTGTACGGACTAACCATTACACCCCTCTGTTGCGCCCAAACGATGCTGATTTTCAATGGGATCATGCGTATGGAGCCGGGTTCGGCCTGGGACTGTATAAACGTTGGGAGCATTTTTCTATTGGGGTCTCCTATAGCTCACGTCAGTGGAGCCAGCATATGAAAAAGTATACGGATCTCTTTTGGTACCCTATAGACCTACCCGAAACGTTACAGGCTGGCGTAGCCATCGGTATATTACCTTCGCTGGAGTGTACTCTTGATTTTAAGTTCAACCATTGGGAAAGTACTCCTTTTTTTGGTGCGCCGAATTATCGGGGTGGGTTACATTGGCGCGATCAGATTGGGGTAAGCGTGGGGCTGGAATGGCAGGCCTCACCGCGATTCACGTTGAGATCAGGCTATGCCCACATGAATACCCCGTTGCGTCCTGATGCAATTTTTACGAATACGCTGATACCTGCCTGTGCAGAGGATTACGTCACAGCAGGACTCTCGTATAAGATAGGAAGCCATATGGAGATACACTTGGCTTACGTAAAAGCCTTTGAGAATACGTTAATCGAAAACGGCGAAGGTGACATCTATTCTAAAATGGGGCGTGGCGCCACAATTTCTTCTGAAGCGCAGGCTTTCGCTGTGGGACTTTCCTTTATGTTTTAAATTTTTTACTATTGCGCTATGCTATGAATTGCTGGCTTAAATCTGAAAGGTTGCCATAAAAAACGAAGTTTTTGAAGCGGTCAGGGTTGCTAAGGAGCAGATTTCCGGGGTGTGGCTTGGCCAACTTGTGGTCGTGGAGCACTTTCGTTAGGATCTCTATAAAAAGACTTTGCAGGAGATAAAAATGGACGAAAACTCAGGACGAAGCCGGGTCGCGTTGGTGCGTTGCAACAGCTATGATAGAGAAGCGGTGTATGCGGCAGTGGCGGAGGGCCTGTCTTTGTTAGGAGGAGCTACGCGTTTTGTCAGCCCCGGGGAACAAATCCTGCTTAAAGTAAACCTATTGGCCGGTTCCCCACCTGAAAAAAATGTAACAACGCACCCCGCAGTACTAGCAGCGGTAGCGCGCCATTTTCAGGCCTTGGACGCCAAAGTCTCGTATGGCGATTCACCGGGGATTGGACGCCCGGAAAATGCTGCACGGCGCGCTCAACTCACGCCTGTGGCAGAAGAATTACGACTACCGCTCGCTGACTTTGTACACGGAGAAACTGTTTCCTTTCCTGATGGGCAACTTATTAAACAGTTCACCTTGGCCAAAGGGGTATTGGCTTGTGACGGTTTGGTTTCTTTACCCAAAATGAAAAGCCATGCCCTGACTCGGATGACCGGCGCGGTGAAGAACCAATTTGGATGTATTCCGGGTATACTCAAGGGGGAATTCCACGCCCGACTGCCTGAAATGGAACTTTTCGCAAAGATGCTCGTCGATCTCAACCTTTACCTGCGCCCCCGACTTTATATTATGGATGGCGTGGTGGCCATGGAAGGCAATGGTCCTCGTAGTGGCTCAGCACGCCCTATGTCCGTACTGCTTTTTTCTGAAGATCCTGTTGCACTAGACGCTACCGCCTCACGCATGATGGCCCTGCCGCCTGAACGAGTACCCACTACACGTTGGGGCGCTGAGATGGGGCTGGGGGTGTATGACCCTGTGGAAATTCTCGGTGAAACGCTGGAAAATTTTGTCTTTTCCAACTACGAAGTAAATCGCAGTAAGGCTTCTACTACAGGCGGCTTGACTAACGAATTTATTTCTCGCCAACTCAAACAATGGATGGTGCCACGCCCTGTTATCGACTCTGAAAAATGCACTCGCTGCGGTAACTGCGTCAATGTATGCCCTGCACAACCCAAGGCCCTTTCATTTCAAAAAGAAAACGAGCGAAGCCATCCCCCCGTATATAACTACGCCGATTGCATCCGCTGCTACTGCTGCCAGGAGTTGTGTCCTGAATCGGCCATACATGTCAAAACCCCATTTTTAGGGCGCTTAGTCCACCATTAACAGGAGTAGCTTGCTTGCGGCTACTGGCGCGTTTTAAGTATAGACAGAATGCCTTTTGAGAATAGACAATGAGCATATTGCATGCCATGTCATGAGCAGAGAAGTTAGGAAATTATAAATTCCCTTGATTCTGTCCCAACAAATTGGCTAAAGTGCCTAGCGGGCCATATTCGATAGACAGGCCTTGCATTTGTGATTTTCGTAGCCGTTCTTAGATAATGCTTCTCGGCTTACGGAATGATGAAACGCTTCAAATCACTGGCTGCTTGGGGTAGTGAGTAAAGAATGGGATGGATAGATAGTATGGGTGCAATAAAACCGCTCGATCTCTTGGTCTTGATTCTGTATTTTGGTGCTATGGCCTCTATGGGGCCGCTTTTTGCGCGTCGCAATAAAACTACCGAGGGCTACTTCCTCGGCGATCGTTCTTTTCCAGGATGGTTGGTAGGCATTTCCATGTTTGCTACTTCAATCAGTTCGATTACCTTCCTGGCCTACCCTGCCGACGCCTTCAAAACATCATGGCTGCGCATGTTGCCTAATCTAACTTTGCCTTTGGGAGTGCTTTTTGCCTCCCATTTCTTTTTGCCCTTTTTCCGACGGGGAAAAATCACCTCGGCATATGAGTACCTTGAAGGACGCTTTGGTCCCAATGTACGTCTATACGCCGCATGCGCATTCATTATCGCCCAAGTCGTGCGTATCAGTATGATCCTCTTCCTGGTATCCGAACTGGTGCAGGAAATCACTGGCCTGAATTCGGTCTACTGCGTCTTACTTGGCGGTATCATCACCTCCTTCTATACCATCACAGGCGGCATCCGCGCCGTACTCTGGACAGACTTTATTCAAGCCGTAGTCCTTTGGGTGGGGGGATTAATTTGCCTTTTCGTGATATCGACCCAACTGGGTGGCCCCTTCTCTGGCCTCGCGGAAATTGTCCGCGTAGGCCTCGCCGAAGGAAAATTCAACTTCGCGGAACTAACCAAGGAAGGCACCCTGGAATCCGTACCATGGGGATTATCCCTGAGCCAGAAAACCGTATTGATGCTGCTTCTGATGGGATTGGGGGATTGGCTGACCGAATACAGTAGCAATCAAAACGTGGTGCAACGATACTGCGCCTCTCGCAGTACCTCGCAGGCACGCGTAGCGATGTGGGTGTGCTGTTGGTTCAGCATTCCCACATGGGTGCTGTTTATGTTCATTGGTACCGGCCTTTACGTTTTCTACCAAGCCCATCCTACGGATGCGGCCGTCGCTATGTTGAATGGCGCAGAAAAGGCGGAAGGCATCTTGCCTTACTTCGTACTACAACATCTGCCCGCAGGTATTTCAGGCCTGGTAATCGCTGCGGTAATGTCGGCTGCCATGTCGTCTATATCCTCCAGTATTAACGGAGTTTCCGCAGTCAGTATCGTTGATATCTATCGACGGCGTCTGGTAAAGGGAAAAGATGATCGGCACTATGTTCTTGTGGCAAAGTTCATCGGTATTGTACTCGCTGTTTTAATGATCGGCGGCGCTTTAATTCTGGTTAAATCGGAGAGCAAGACGCTGCAAGACACCGCCCGTATTCTCACCGCATTAACGGCGGGCGGGTTATTGGGACTGTACCTGCTCGGCTTCCTCACTACTACAGGAGCAGGTCGTTCCGTAGGTGTGGGTATTTTCTTTACCCTCCTCTTTACGGCCTGGATCACGCTCAGCAAGTTTAACTTGCTCCCCGATGCGCTTTCCGCCCATTTCGAAAGCTACTATGCGGGCATGGCCGGACACCTGATTCTCTTTGTGATTGGGTATGGTTTAGCAAAAATTTGGCCAGAACCCAAGCGGGATCTGACCAATTTGACGGTTTTTACACAGGATAATACGCCGTTAGATTAATGGCGTAGAGGCTTTATAGCAGCAGGAAGGAAGTAGGAAACAGACTTATGTTAGAAATTGTACGCCCTCTCGATATTGCGGTAATGGTGCTCTACTTTATAGGGGTAGCTTTAGCGGGAGTTTACTTCGCTAAAAAAAACAAGAATACAGAAGATTATTTTTTGGGTGGACGCAACTTTCCAAGTTGGGCTATTGGCCTTTCGATGGTGGGTACCTCGATCAGCTCAATAACCTATATGGCCTACCCTGGGGACGCGTTTAAAACTACTTGGCTTCGCGTTCTTCCCTGTTTCACGCTGCCGCTTGGCATTCTCATCGCCTCCATCTGGTTTTTGCCATTCTTCCGTCGCAGCAAAATCACCTCGGCGTATGAGTATCTCGAAGATCGCTTCGGCCCTAATACCCGCCTGTATGCCGCTATTATTTTTGTAATTGGCCAGATTTTCCGCATCGGTACCGTGCTCTTCCTACTCGCCTTGTTGATGAAGGAGCTTACCGGCCTTCCCATTGAACTTTGCCTACTGATCAGCGGTGCCTTTGTCTCCTTCTACACGGTTTTGGGGGGTATAGAGGCAGTAGTCTGGACCGATGTCGTACAAACTATTATCCTGGTATTGGGCGGCTTTCTCATCCTGGCCTTTATCGTAGTCAAACTTCCTGACGGCTTCCCTCAGATTTTCAGTGAAGCTATCGCCGATGGCAAGTTCCGCTTTGCCGATGCCACCCCCAATCTCGATGGCACTTTAACCTTTGAAAAAACCTCATGGGCGCTCTCTCTGACGCGAAAAACGGCATCGATGATGCTGCTCATGGGCCTTTGCAGCTGGCTGACGGAATATAGCTCGAACCAGAATGTCATTCAACGCTACTGTGCTTCGCGTTCACCGCGTGACGCCAAAAAGGCCATGTGGATGTGTGGTATCGCCAGTGTAAGCATCTGGACCTACTTCATGTTCCTAGGCACAGCGCTCTATGTATTCTTCAAAGTCGCCGTCGACGACCCGCACGCTTTTGATATCCAAATCGGGGCCAACGGTAAATCTGCTGAACAAATTCTGCCCTATTTCGTGCTCAACTATTTACCTGCCGGATTCGCCGGTCTGGTGATTGCCGCTGTATTGGCAGCAGCCATGTCCTCGCTGGACTCCAGTATTAACGCGATCGCCACGGTATCTGTGGTGGACATCTATCGGCGCCACCTGGTGAAAAACGCCGACGAGAAACATTACCTGAGGATTGCTCGCACTATCGCCATAATCGCTTCTCTCCTCATGATCAGTACTTCGTATATTTATGCGCTCATCCCCATGAAAACTTTCCAGGATATGGGAATTATTCTGGGCGGACTGCTAGGCGGTGGATTGTTTGGTCTGTTTATGCTGGGCTTCCTCACAACACGCGGCGATGGGCGGGCTGTAGCCTGGGGTATCGTAGCGACGTTCCTCTTTACCATCTGGATGACCATCCGCGAATTCTTGCCCCGTTTTTATGAAGGAGCCACTACCAGTGATTTCTTCCCCTATACGGATTCGTATTACACCGGTATCCTAGCTAACCTGATGGTTTTCCTCATCGGCTACTTTGTTGCCGCCTTCTTCTTGCCTGCCCGCAATCGGGATATGACCAATCTCACAGTCTGGACGCAGGATGGAACGCCGTTGGTCTAGTACTCAATCCGCCTGAGGGTTGTGCCATGAAAAACTGAGTACCCGATAACGAATGCCCTGGAGAATTTTATTAATTCTCCAGGGCATTTTTTTATTCATCCCCCCGGGGTGATCGGCGTAAATGTTTCACCCTAGCGCGGCGGTGTTTACTCTCCAGACGACGTTGGCGGGAGGCGCGTGTAGGTTTCGTGGCATGTCGGCGTTTGGGTTTGCGGCTTAACCGAAGCAGGCGTTGCTCTAGTTCCTCTAAAGCAAGCTGTTTGTTCTTGTACTGCGAACGCGACGCGGTGGCTACTACTACAATCCCTGTAGGTAGATGGCGCAGCCGTACTGCGGAATCGGTCGTATTTTTCTTTTGCCCTCCCGGCCCAGAGCTCCGGAAAAAACTAAATTCTATTTCGTCACGTGCAATTCGCATACATTCACCCAACGCGGCTTCCATCACCACAAAACACAACTGTACCGTCCCTGGATATTTTTGTTGTAGTTTTTAAATTTAAGGGCTAAAGTTTTCTTAAGAACTGCCGATATAATACGTAGAGCTGAAATCGAAGTAAAGGGCTAAAAAGAGAAAAGCGGTTCTCTTAACTTTCACTTGTGCTGAAAAAAAAGGCGTTCTGCGATATTGGGTAACGTCGACACCACAAGGGAGAGCCAATGTAACACCTGTAAGGTATCGCAGAAACCGTAGAGTGAGGATAAAATCATGGTAGATTCTATGCCCCCCATCAATAATGAAGCGCTTGTGGCGGGCCAAATGGTGTCGAAACCCCGACTGATCCCCAGGGATCTACGCGTGGAAAAAAAGCAGGATACCGTTGAATTAGGCCAGCAGGGTGCCGTTTCGAATGCGCAAGCGCAAAACATCGTTCTGGAACGTGCGATGGAAAAACTGCGCAACGTGGTACAACAAGCGCGTGCGGAGTTAGGTCTGTCTGACAACACAATCCTTGACACCTCACCGGAAGCTACTGCAAACCGAATTGCGGATTTTGCCTTAGGTTTTTACAGTCAATATGCGGAGAATAATGGGCTGGAAGATTCTGAGGAAAGCCGTAGTCAATATGCAGAGTTTATTGGAGAGGCTATCGGACAGGGAATTAATGAAGCCCGGGATATTCTCACGGCGCTTAATTCACTGAGTGATAATGTCAACAGCAACATTGATACGACGCACTCCCTGGTACAAGATCGTCTGGACAATTTTGTGGCCAATGGACTTTCGTAATTCACAGGGAAGTAGAAGTAGTAGCTCGACGCATGGCGCCTAAGCTGTGCGTCTTTTTTAATGTACGTCTGGTGGGTCTCTTCTCAAGCAAATCAGCTATCCACCCTAAATAAAAAATCCCGGGGAAAGCGACTCCACTTTTGTGGAGTGGCTTTCCCCTGTCTTGTCTTTTGTGCTGGATTAAAGGGTTATTGGAGGGGTTTTACCCACACATTGCGATAGCTCACCGCATTGCCGTGATCTTGGAACATAAGGGGACCGGTGGGGCCTTCTTGATCGGTTATGCCCCCTGGTGTCGGACCGGCAAGCGTGACATCGTCATGAATGGTCACACCGTTGTGCACTGCCGTAATCCGGGCATCGGCGGTTTTCGCGCCTTGTGCGTCAAAAACGGGCGGATGGAAGGTAATGTCGTAAGTCTGCCATTGCAGCGGCGGCAAGGACTCGCAACTGGTCGGTACGGCTTTCTTGTAAATACCGCCGCAACGGTTATCCGCAGGCTCATCTCCAAAGCAGTCCAGTACCTGCACTTCATAGCGCCCAAATATATATACGCCGCTATTACCACGCGCCTGGCCTTTATCATTAGGCATAAAGGGGCATTTGAATTCAATGTGGTATTGCGCAGGGCCAAACTCTTGCTTGGTTATCAGGTTGCTGTGCTTAATCATAATAGAACCATCGCCTTGCATCTGCCAGTGCGGTAACAGATTCCAGCCTTCGGCGCTCTTTCCATCCAACAACACGATCGCACCTTCAGGCGCAGCCATGCCCAATGTCGGTGGTTTGATGAAAACGCGCTTCAGTTCAAAGGAAGCGTCTTTCTTTTTGCCTTCAAATTTTCCTGTGAAAACTTCGTTGGCAATTTCACCACTCATTTTATATTCGCCGCCCAGTGCTTTACCGAGATCAACGGTACCAGAAAATTTGGCTACCTTGTCTTCCTCTTTCCGTTTCTTGCCTTTTACCTCAACGCGAATCTCCTCTTTGCCATCTTGAGACAAAAAGAAAATTCCTTTCCAGCGCAATTTAGAAGTAGCAGGAACCTGGGCGCGAATCTGCACATCGGTCAAATCTCCCGACACAAACTCACCGGCATAGTTTCCCATCACTTTGTCATCATCATCAGCCACCGCCGCTGTTAAACACAGCGCAATGGCTAGCATCCCCATTCCCAACATACGCAACATAGCAAGATTCTCCTTTCTATTTTCCACACAAGACGACATGCACATGCATCTTGTCTTGTATTTAGTGACTGATATATCAACCGTCGTTTTTATAAACGACACTTTTTATGAGCACGAACAGCCCTACCGCTTGTGGCGCTGACCACTTGCTAAAGCCAAAAACTACCATATTCTAAGGAAAGAAACAATACTACACCCTGTTTTCTTTTGACAGTATTGATCCCCGCCGGCTTTTTCCGATACGGTGAGGCACAGTAAAAATGCACGGGAGCAGCAAGGTGACCGAAACTATTTGTATATATGTCGCTGAAGAACCCAAACAGGTAGCGGCCGGAACGACGCTTTTCCAGTTACGCGCTCAGCAAGCACCGGATGCCGATATCACTGTGCTCAATGGCTTTCCTGTCAGTGCAGACCAACCTTTACGCGCTGACGACCGGGTCGTCTTTATCACCCGCGGTAAACTCCCAACACAAGACTCGCTGGAAGCGCTTTTGGTTGCACGTCATTCACCAGGGGTGCACGAAAAATTAAAACGCGCTAGTGTGGGCATTGCCGGCGTAGGGGGATTAGGTTCTACGGTAGCCATCGCTTTGGCGCGTAGCGGTATAGGTACTTTACATCTGGTTGACTATGATGTAGTAGAGCCCAGCAACATCAACCGTCAACAATATTTTATTGATCAGATTGGCCTTCCCAAAGTAATCGCGCTTAGAGAAATCCTGAAACGGATCAATCCCTATGTCCGCGTGCAAAGCAGCGCCGTTCGTATCACGCCCAAAAATCTGGAAGCCCTTTGGGGAGAGGTAGATGTGCTGGTGGAAGCGCTAGATGCCGCAGATGAGAAGGCTATGCTGGTACATGCTTTTTCTGCCTTGCGTCCTCACACGCCTATCGTATTGGCTAGCGGGGTGGCTGGATACGAAAGCGGCAACAGCATAGTTACGCGTGCAGTAGGAAAGAGTCTGGTTGTGGTAGGGGATCAACGCACTGAAGCTGCGCCACAAATGGGACTTATGGCGCCGCGTGTTGGTATTGCGGCCCATCATCAGGCTAACGCTGTACTGCGTCTGCTCCTCGGCCTTCCCCCTGCTTGAGGCGCCATCGCCTTAAAATACATTTTTCCACATTTAACGCATTTTTTTTAACTATATCTATTGACATATTCCCGCATTTCCCATATTCTAAACTCAGAAAGAGTTGTTTGCAGAAAAATTAAGGATAACAAATACTCTGTGAAATTTACTCATATCTCACATTGTTACTTTACATAGTGGTTTGTAACCTGACCTGCACGTGGAGTTGATTATGGCTGAGCATGAAGTAAATAAGGATGAAACGCTAAACACTCCGGCGCCAGAAGGAGGCGAAAAGAAAGGGAAGTCATTTTCGCTTCATCTGTCTGAGGATCGGTGTAAGCTGCTGATATCGGGCACGCTTCCGGAAAAAGGCCTGGCGCAACTTGCTGCCGACGTATGGACTGAGCTTAGCCAGCTGGGACGAATAAGCGATGAAACGCTGGAAAAACGCCTCCCCCAGATCCTTCAGGAAAAGATTGGGGCTAATACGACTTTTTCGGATCTTGTTGTGCTGGAAAGCACCCCACCTACTCCCCCTGTACATGGCCGCGTGGAGTGGGCAAAGGATTTTTTTAAAACCGGCTTTGAAATGGATGAGGAAACGGGAACGGTCGACTATCGGCGACGCGCTGCGCATCGTTCCGTCGGCAAGGATGAACTCTTGGCTACGGTTTATCCTCCTATTGAAGGCAAGCCGGGGGTAGATGTTTTTGGCAAAGCCATCAAGGCGGAAAAGGCTCGCTTAGCACGTCTACGTAAAGGTAATAATGTACGGTATGATGAGGATGAGCAGAAGTATTATGCCGCCAAGAATGGGCGTATTCGTTGCGTAGAGGGTACCATTGCCGTTGATGACGTGTACAGCATATCCGGAAGTGTCAATCTGGAGACGGGACATATTGATCATCCCGGCGCTGTTCAAATTTCACAGAATGTCGAAACCGGCTCGATTGTTAAAGCATCGGGTGACATTGATGTGCAAGGCGGCATAGAGGAAGCAGAGGTCATTTGTGGGGGTAATCTGTACGTGCATGGCGGTGTATCGGGGGGGGGACGGTGCAAAATCACTGTGGCTGGAACGATACACGCTACTTTCATCCAAAACGCCGATATCTTTGCCGGAGAAGACATTATTGTCGCGCGTGAAATTGATCAGGCCCAAATCAAAACCCGTGGTTTTGTAAGGGTGGATTCTGGGCGTATTGTAGGGGGAGAAATTCTGGCCTTAGGCGGCATCGAGGCGGACCAGTTGGGTAGCGAGGCTTTTGTGCGCACCCATCTTATCGCTGGAAAAGACTATCAGCTGCGTGAAAAATTAGCCCCGCTGGAGCAGGAATTGCATAAGGATGAAGAGGAGCTACAACGCATTTGCCAACGTTTAGAACCTTTTAAGGCCCGGGGGAAAAATCTACCGCCACGACTGCGTGAAACGGTTACGGAACTCGTTACACAGGCACATGAACTGCAAACGCGTATTGCGGAACTCCATGATGAAATCGAGGCAACCCGCCAGGAATCGAAAGAGCGTACGAAAAAGGAAATCCTGGCGCGTAAAATCATTTATACGGACACGTTTCTTGATATCCCCCCGGTTCATTTGCTCTTAAAGGAAACGGTGGAAGGCCCTGTAAAGGCTATTTTCAAAGAGGGTAAATTGCGCTTGATGAAAACCCGCGTACGCCGCTAAGAATGCATCAGCCTGCCCCAACCGGCTATACTTCCCCTTTAAGACGTGAACTGAAATTATCTGCCGGTTGGAGTCCTTCTCCCATGTCGCTCTCTGCTGCTGCTCTGAAAGAAGCTATCCGCACACAGGCCTGCACATTAGGCTGTGATGCGTGTGCTTTTGCAAAGGCAGAACACGTTGCCAATACTACGTTGGAGGATTGGCTGTCTGCTGGTTATCATGCCGATATGACATGGATGGAAAAACATACCGCTTTGCGCAAAAATCCATGTCTGCTGTTAAAAAACGCACAGACGGTTATCGTGGTCGCGCAGAACTATTACTATGAGCGCCCCCCCGCTCCCCCACACACCGGACAGGTGGCCCGCTATGCCTGGGGACAGGACTATCATAAAGCGTTGCGTAAACGACTGCGCAAGTTGGCGCAATACATCCAGATGAATGCACCGGAAGCGCAGTGCCGCATCGCCGTGGATAGCGCCCCCCTCCTGGAGCGGTATTGGGCGCAACAGGCCGGATTGGGATGGATCGGCAAAAACGGTCTGGTGCTGCGCAAGGATATCGGTTCCTGGTTTTTTTTAGGCATCGTGCTCACCACGCTTGTTTTGCCCCCTGACGAACCCGCCGCATCCCACTGTGGTACCTGCACCGCCTGTATTGACGCCTGCCCTACCGCAGCCATTGTGGAGCCAGGCG
This sequence comes from Candidatus Hydrogenedentota bacterium, assembly GCA_963678445.1. Classification (GTDB taxonomy): domain Bacteria; phylum Hydrogenedentota; class Hydrogenedentia; order Hydrogenedentales. The sequence continues at coordinate 16,179 of OY782877.1, forward strand.
TGATAGATGCGCGCAGATGTATCGCCTACCATACGATTGAAAACCGGGAAGCAATCCCGGAGGAATTACATGGCGCTATGGGCAACCGGTTGTTTGGCTGCGATACCTGTCAAGAGGTTTGCCCGTGGAATCGACATCGGAAAGAAAGTGCGGAACCTGCCTTTGCCCCACGAAAAGGCGTTGCCAATCCTTCCCCGGATGCCTTGCTGAAGATGGATGAAAGTACTTTCGATATAGAATTTGCAGGAACGCCGGTACGTCGCGCCAAACACGCAGGTATCCAGCGCAATGCTGCTATCGTGAAAGACAATCTGGAGAAGCAATAAAACGATGGAAAAATGTGATGTTTTTTCTATCCCTTTTTCCCAGTTTGTGGTACAATACAAATTGAGATAGAGGTTCTGTCAAGAGATTATTGCACACGGATAAAGATGATATCGTTGATGCAACCATGCGGACAGAGAAGGAGGAGCGTAAAAGAAGCTCTGGTATTGTTCTATAATAAATTGTTTTGTCAAAGGGAAGATCTGTTTAGCGAAAACGGCAGATCTTTTTTTGTTTTTTCACGCCTTGAAACGCCTTATGCATCCCAGCATAAGCTACACTTTATAAGGCATTGCTATAAAAGCGCTTAGTTTGGAAGGAGGTTTTTTATGCGCTAATGAAAACTTTTGACAGTTCTATGAACACAGTGCTATGATTTCCAAATTCAGTACCTTGGAATGAGTGGAGGAAGAGACCATGAATACTACGATTACTGGGCGTCATATGGAAATGACCGATGCGTTGAAAGCCTATATTGAAAATGGCCTGCAAAAAATTGAAGCGCATTTCGATAAAGTAATCGATGCGGATGTCGTGTTGGACGTTGAGAAGCATCGGCATATCGCCGAAATTAATGTGCACGCAAATGGCGTACGCATCCATAGCCGTGAAGTGACTTCGGACATGTATGCCTCCGTGGATGCTGTGTTGAACAAGCTTGAAAAACAAATTCGGAAGTTCAAGGATCGCATCAATCGGCATCAGCCGCGTCGCACCAAAGAAGCGCGCGATTATATGCACGCTATCATTTCCATGGGTGGCGCACAAGAGCCCGTGGAAGATGATGCTACGGAAGAGGCGCAGTCACGGGTTATTCAGCGGGAACGTATTCCCATGAAACCGATGAGTGTGGATGAAGCCGTAATGCAGCTGGAACTTGTAGATGACAAATTCCTGGTATTTTCCAATGCGGAAACGTCGCAAGTCAATGTGCTGTATGCGCGCGATGATAGTACGTATGGATTGATTGAGCCACAGTTCTAAACCACTGCCCCCTCTCCCCGGCATCTCAGAGAAAGCGGTCAAAATGACCGCAAATAAGTGGTATGGTCATTGACCAGCCCTGACTTTTTTGAAGTTTTGTTTTGCATGACCACTTTTCGAAAAAGGTCAGGCACTAAACTGGTCCAGGGACCACTGCTTGGTAGTATGATCCTTACTATGCGTGACCTCGGCGAAAGTTTGTTGCTTATAGCAGCTTTTGAAAATGTCAGACATTAGATTAGGCAGCGTACAAAGTGTAAAACACTGCACGTAATGTGGTAAAAGATTCTGCTGCGTGCGTAGAGCCCTTTAGTAAGTGCTCTGCGCACGCCGCTGTAGCGAGGCCCGATATGGATACCCAAAACCTGCCGGTTAATCGCAAACGACATATCGCCGTTGCCCGGTTATTGGATCGCATGGCGGATGATTTGGAACTCAAGGTGTTAAGTGGGTTCCAGGGCATCGGTCGGCCAGTCTTGACCTCAGATGTAAATCGGCCGGGATTGGCGTTAAGTGGTTATTTAGAGTATTTTGCCAATGATCGGGTTCAAATCCTGGGGAACACGGAAATCCATTTCATGGAACGGTTGAGTCCGTCCTTGCTCGCCAAACGCCTCAACCAAATGTTCTCGTTTGAAGTACCAGCCTTTGTTTTATCGCGCAATCTGAAACCACAAAACATCTTTCTGGATATGTGCAACCGCCAGGGTATCCCGGTATTACAGTCCTCGCAAAGCACCGATGAGGTGATCAGTCGTATCATTTTGTTTCTGGCAGAGGAATTTTCGCTGGAAACGGTGGTACATGGCAGCGCGGTGGACTGCTACGGGGTGGGCTGTTTAATTGTGGGCCACCCGGGTATTGGTAAAAGTGAAACGGCCCTGGAATTAGTGGAGCGTGGTCACCGGCTGGTTGTGGATGATGTCGTTTCACTCAAACGTCATCGGGATGATTGTATCTATGCGCAAACCAACCCTGTGATTGAGCATCATATGGAAATCCGCGGGGTCGGTTTTGTGGATGTAAAATCTATTTTTGGGGTGGGCCGCGTCCGCAACACCAAGCGCATCGGTCTGGTGATTGAGCTGGAGGATTGGAAGAAGGACGCACAGTATGACCGTACGGGGCTGAGTGAGGAGAATATTGATATCCTGGGAGTCAAAATCCCCCATCTCCGTATTCCGGTTCGTCCGGGACGCAATCTGGCCATCATTATCGAAGTTGCTGCGCTCAACCATCGTCTGAAAGAACTGGGGATCAATCCGGCCCAACAGCTGAACGCGCGCATTCTCAGTCTAACTCGGGAGGGGGGCCTATAGTGGCCAGCGCCACCCGCAATAGTATGCCCCTTGCCATCCCTTACCACAACAAAATTTCGTTGTTTTATGACAGCTTTTAAGGTGCCAGTCACTAAAAAGGGCAATATATAAGCCCATTCCACAGGACGGGGGAAAGAATGTCTAAAAAAAGCATTAATCTTATCTTTGGATGCCATTCCCATCAACCCGTAGGCAATTTCGATTTTGTTTTTGAAGAGGCCTACGAGAAAGCCTATGTCCCCTTCCTGGATGTGCTGGAAAAATTCCCTGCAATACGGGTTACGCTGCATTTTACAGGACCGCTTTGGGATTGGTTTGCAGAACATCGCCCAAGTTATATCGAACGGATTGCTGCACTGGTACGCGGGGGACAGGTGGAAATCATGGGCGGGGGCTATTATGAACCACTGTTATGCGCTATCCCGGAACGGGATGCCATCGCTCAGATTCGTCGTATGCAGACGTTTTGTGAAACACATTTTGGGCGTTCGCCCCGAGGCATGTGGTTGACGGAGCGGGTATGGGAGCCGCAAATGGCGAAAACTCTGGCCAAGGCCGGGGTCGAGTATACTGCGCTGGATGACACCCATTTTCTCTGTTCTGGTTTAGAACCCAATCAGCTTTTTGGCTATTACATGACCGAAGATGAAGGGCATACGTTGAAGGTTTTTCCCATTTTGGAAAAGCTGCGTTATCTCGTTCCCTTCCATCAGGTGCATGAAAGCATTGACTTTCTCCGCGAACACGCTACGGAAGATGGGTTGCGCTGCGCGGTGATTCATGACGATGGTGAAAAGTTTGGTATCTGGCCTGGCACGTATCATAGTGTTTATGAGGAAGGTTGGCTGGAAGAATTTTTTAGCGCACTGACGGAGAATCAGGACTGGCTGCATTCGATTACCTATAGTGACTATCTGGAGAAAGCTCGGGCGATCGGGCGCACGTATCTCACCTGCGCCTCGTACCATGAAATGATGGCATGGGCACTACCAACTCCGATGCAGCGTGAGCTTAATACGGTCAGCAATGAAATTAAGGCCGATCCGGAAAAATGCCACCGGTATGGTCAGTTCATCCGAGGCGGCTTTTGGCGTTCTTTTCTTGCCAAGTATGAGGAATCGAACAATATCCAGAAACGCATGCTGCTTACCAGTGAACGGTTGAAGAATCTGAAAGAAGTGTATCCGAATACGGAGGGGTTGGCTGAGGTCGAAAAACTTTTGTTTCAGGGGCAGTGCAATTGCGCCTATTGGCATGGCGCTTTTGGGGGACTTTATCTGAATCATTTGCGTACGGCGCTGTATCAAAAATTGATTGCCGCCGACGCCATTATGAACCGCTTGGAACATGATACTACAGACTGGCTCAGTGTAAAGCAGTTCGATTTTGATGGGGATGGGAATCCCGAAGTATGTTTGACGAATGCACATTTGGGGTGTTTTTTGCGCCCTACTGACGGCGGCACCCTGTTTGAGCTGGATTATTTCGATAAGCCGTTTAACTTTTTTAACACGTTGACCCGACGTGAGGAACCCTACCATGACGCTTTACGGACGGGGCAAATCCAGGTAGGCGATGCCGGTGAAAATGGTGATCTGAGTATCCACGAATTGGTTAAGGCGAAGGAGGCGGGCCTGGAAAATTATCTGGCGTATGATCCGTATCGGCGTACGTCGCTACGCGATCATTTTTTCGCCCCCTATGTGACGGTGGATGAATTGTGGCGCAATCAATTTGTAGAAGCGGGCGATTTCGCTACGGGGGCGTATACAATCGACGTGAACAAAAAGACGGTGAAGCTGTCTCGTTCCGGTCAGGTGGGTATAGATCCTTCTGTTCCGGTGCATCTGTCGAAAAAAATTTCGCTTGCTCCAGGTGCATCCGCCGTGGAAATACGGTATGATATAAGGAACGATGGTGATCATGCATTGGACCTCATGTTTGGTGTTGAATTCGTGGTCAACTTCCTCACCGGCTCTGCTGGCGACCGGTATTATCATTCAGAGGATAAAGATCTGCAGAAGGCCATGCTTGGAGAACGCGGTTGTGACGAGGCTTTGCGTCATATAGCCCTCTACGATGGATGGCAACAAGTGGCCTTTGCATTGTCCTTTTCAAAACCAGCCCGCGTATATCGCTTTCCTGTGGAAACCGTCAGCCAGTCAGAAGGCGGTCAGGAACGCGTATACCAGGGTAGCGTAGTCATACCCAGCTGGACCTTGCATTGCGGTCCAGAGGAAACCGTGCGATACACACTTCGCATGGAGATTAACAATACGGCGACGGTTTAGACCGCCCGTGACAACAGGAAGTTTATGCCGGATATCACAGAAGAAGTCGTAGTCGTCAATTCACTCGGCATCCACGCCCGTCCTGCGGCGGCGTTGGTGCAGTGCGTATTGTCCTACGAAAGCGACGTATTCATTTCGCACAACGGAAATCGCATTAACGCAAAAAGTATCATGGGCCTGCTCACCTTAGCCGCAACGCGCGGCTCTCGCTTGTCCGTCGTCTGTTCTGGTGACGATGCTGAAGAGGCCATGCAGGCGGTCAAAGATATTTTTGCATCGGGATTTGGAGAAAAGTAAGTGGAGATCATCCTCCGCGGCATAGGGGTCTCCCCCGGTATTGCAATCGGTCCGGTACTGGCGTTCGATTTTGCGCGCTACGATGTACCGAAATATACCGTTACTAATATTGAGGCCGAACAGGAACGGCTCCACAGGGCTGTTGAATTGACCCGCGATGATTTGACGTTGCTGTACAAGAAGACAGTACGTGAGCTGGGCGAAACCCATGCCGATATTCTTAATGTCCACCTCATGTTGCTAGACGACGTTGCTATGCGTGAGGAAGTAGAGATACGTCTGAAGGAAGAACAGGTCAACGTTGAGCATATCCTGGACGAACTTGCCAAACGCTATAGCAAAGTTATCGGCGCATTGGAAGATCCCCGTTTCCAGGAACGTACCGCCGATCTATTGGATGTGATTGATCGCGTACTCCGTAACCTGCTTGACGCCAAACGTCCCAACCTGAAAGAGATGGACGAGGACAGCATTGTTGTTGCACACGAGCTCTCGCCTTCAGACACCGCTACGCTAAACGTACAGAACACATTGGGCCTGGCGCTGGATTCAGGTAGCGTTACCTCGCACACTGCTATTTTGGCGCGCGCGCTGGAAGTGCCTGCTGTTATGGGATTGAAGCGTGTTACTGGGCGTACTGAACCCGGTAGCATCATGATTCTTGACGGCACTGAAGGACTCGTTATCATCCGGCCGACCGAGGAGACCTTAAAGCGCTACCAGGAACGGCGCACGCGCTTCCATCAGGAACGTGAAAAATTACAACAGAATGTCTTTTCGGGGGCATGCCGTACGCTTGACGGGGTCGCTGTACCTACCTATGCCAATATCGAGCTACCGCTCGAAATCCCCCATTCCCTCAAGGCAAACGCCGAAGGTATTGGCCTCTACCGCACTGAGTATCTGTTCCTCAACCGCAACTCGCTTCCTTCCGAAGAGGAACAATTTGAGGCATATCGGCATGTAGCACAAGAGATAAGCCCCCGCCCTGTCACCTTGCGTACCATCGATATCGGGGGGGACAAATTTGTTTCGCACATGCAGATTTCCAAAGAGGAAAACCCGCAATTGGGATGGCGCGCAGTGCGTTTCTGTCTCGAACGTCCTGACATTTTCAAAGCACAGCTACGTGCTATGCTGCGTGCCTCTACTTATGGCAATGTTCAGATCATGTTTCCCATGATCAGCGGCATCGAAGAATTGCGCAGTGTAAAAAAAGTACTCGCTGAAGTGCAAAGCGAGTTGGACGAAGAAGATATCCCCTATAATAAAGACATACAGGTCGGCTCAATGATCGAGGTACCTTCTGCCGTTGCTTTGGCCGATCTGTTGGCACAGGAATGCGATTTCTTTAGCGTCGGCACCAACGATCTTATCCAATACTCCCTGGCGGTCGATCGTGTAAATGAAAAAATCGCTCATCTGTACGATCCTGCCCATCCTGCTGTGGTACGAATGATCAGCGTCACCGCAGCTGCCGCACAGCAATACGGTATTCCCTGTGGGATATGCGGTGAGATGGCAGGCGATCCGCTATACACGGAAATGCTGCTCGGGCTCGGTATTAATTCCTTCAGCATGTCCGCTCTGGCGTTACCAGTAATTCGCGCCGCTATCTCCAACATGAACATGGAAGAAGCAAAAACGCTTGCTGCACGAATTCTGAAGTTGCCCACCGCCGGTGAGATTAAAGAAGTCCTTCGACAACGCTTGCGGGAAAAAGGCGCGATAACCCAGTATTCATCCTTGCTGAAAACCAATGACAAGAAAGACTCATGACGGAAGTACTCTCTGGTGCGAACCCTCCCAAAAAAATTGCTATCCTCGGCGCTACCGGCTCAATTGGTCGTAGCGCTTTAGACGTTGTCCGCAGTTATCCCAACCGCTTTGAAGTCGCCGTACTGGCGGCGCACAGCAATGACAGGCTCTTGGCCCAACAAGCACGGGAATTCAAACCGGCGCATGTTGTACTCACCGATGCGGACGCGGCCAAACGCTTCCAGACACATAACCCCGATATCCCCCTGCTCACGGGCTTGGAAGGATTGTGTGAAGTAGCACGTTTCCCCGTCGATATCGTTCTATGTGCTGTTGTTGGCGCGGTGGGGCTAAAACCACTGCTTTGTGCTATCGAGGCGGGCAATTCCGTAGCCGTGGCCAACAAAGAGCCCTTTGTCATGGCCGGCCCGCTTATCATGGCGGCAGCGCGTCGCCATAACGTGGCGGTATTGCCAGTAGACAGTGAACACAACGCTATTTTCCAATGTTTAATGGGACACAAGCCAAGCGATGTACGTTGCATTCATCTAACCGCCTCTGGTGGCCCCTTTTATGGTGTCCCACGCGAAACCCTGGCAAATATCACGCCCGAACAGGCCACCAAACATCCTACCTGGAATATGGGCCCAAAAATCAGTGTCGATTCTGCCACGCTTATGAACAAAGGGCTAGAAATCATTGAGGCAATGGGGCTTTTTGAACTTCCGGAAGACAAAATCGAGGTGGTTATCCATCCCCAAAGCGTAATTCATAGCATGGTGGAGTTTAACGATGGGAATATCCTGGCGCATTTAGGGGTTACCGATATGAAATTCCCTATACTATTCGCTTTGACCCATCCGGAACGTGTAGAATTCCCTATGGAAAGACTGGATCTGACCTCGCTACAGGCGCTCACCTTTGCCGCGCCTGACTTTAGCGAGTTTCCCTGTCTGGCCTATGCCCGACAGGCAGCGAAAACAGGGGGAACCGCCCCCACTATTCTAAATGCAGCCAATGAATTGGCTGTAGCGGCGTTTTGCAAACGACGCATCCCCTTTCTGGCCATTAGTGAAGTGGTAAGAAAGGTGCTCGAAACATGCTCCGTCTGCAATGCGACGGATCTTGAAACGATATGGGCCGCCGATGCACAGGCAAGACGGCAGGCGGCGGAAATCATTAACCAAACAGGAAGTTAAGTGGAATGTTCAGCGTCCTCGTTTTTATACTCGTCCTCAGCTTGCTCATTTTCGTCCACGAATTAGGCCACTTCATCGCGGCCAAACTTTGCGGTATCTACGTTGATCGTTTCAGCATTGGTATGCCGCCACGGCTTTTCGGCATAAAAATCGGAGAAACCGATTACTGTATCGGCGCACTGCCCATCGGTGGCTTTGTAAAGATGGCTGGCCAAGAAGACGCGCCTCTCACGGAAGAGGAACGGGAAGAACAATATGGCGATGTGCCGCCGGAACGCTGGTTTAATAATAAACCCATCTGGCAGCGCCTATTTGTACTCTTGGCTGGTCCTGCAATGAACTTCGTGCTCGCTATCGTCCTGTACACGATCATGGTCGGAATTGGCGGCCAGATACCCGAGTCGGAACTAAGCACTAAAATCGGCATGGTGGAGCCGGAATCGGCGGCGGCGGAAGCACCACTCTATCGGGAAGAACCGGGCAAGGCGCCGAGTGACTATACAGGCGCCCCCGACACCGTAGGTTGGCAGACCGGTGATGTGGTCCTGGAGCTGGATGGAAAAAAACTGGACAAGTTTCTCGATCTGGCCTTTGGCGCTGTCTTAGGTGGAAAAGATAAACAGCATTACGCCTTGCTCGAGCGTACGCTTGCGGACGATACAATGGTCCGCTATGTCTCCCCCATCACGCCGAAACTGATGGAGGGGGAATCGCATCCGCGTTTCGGGGTGGCTCCGTTTGAAACGGCACTGATTGGTGATGTCATCGACGAACGTCCGGCGCAAAAAGCAGGTTTGGAAAAAGACGATATCATTTTGCGCGTCGATGGGGAATGGATAGATCAGGCATCCTTCGTGGAAAAAACAGAGAAGACGCCTGAGGGCACTACGATGACATTGGATATCCTGCGTGAAGGTAAGCGATTGCAGAAATCGCTCCAGCCGCAAACTATCGGACGTTTTAAGGGCCTTGTTTATGGAGCGGAAAAAAATACGCCTAAAGACAAAATCGACCAGCAGCAGCCCATTATCTATTATGTCTCGAGCGACTTCAAAGAAAACTCTGCGATACAAAGGAAAGATGTCATCGCCAAAATAAACGGCGAAGACGCTACTATCGGAAAAATGCGCAACTGGGAAATTGAGCATCCAGGAGAAAGCCTCTCGGTTACTGTGCAGCGCCCCAGTATCCTGTTCGGCCTGATTCAGAAACCACAGGAACTGACGGTTACCTTACCGGTTGAACCTGTGCGTGCCGTAGGTGTTTCACTTGCTCAAAAAACGATTTTCTACCGTCCTCCCGTGCAACAATGGTTCCCTGAAGGCTTACGTCGCAGCTACTCTGACTTAGCGCTGACTATGTCCACACTCAAAGCCGTCGTCAGCCGCAATGTCAGCGGCAAAGAACTGGGCGGCCCTGTCATGATCTTTCAGGTCGTCAGCCAAGCGGCACAAAGCGGTCTGTTTTGGTTGTTGAAATTCACCGCCTTTATCAGCGTTAACCTCTGCGTATTTAATCTGGTCCCCTTGCCGGTATTGGACGGCGGACAAGTCGTCGTAAATGCACTGGAAGCTGTCCGTCGCAAACCCCTCAGCATGAAATTTCAGGAACGCTTCCAATTCGTAGGACTGATGCTCATCGTGGCACTGATGCTTTTTGTCACTTGGAATGATATTAGCCGTTTTTTGACCGGATTGAAGCCGTAATCTACCACCGAGGATATCAATAGACAAAGTGCGCATAGCTGCGTATAGATAGAAACCAGGTCCTTTGCCAATAGCAGTCAAACAGAAAGGAGTTTGAAAACGTGGGAGACATTACCTGTAAATTCGGAGGTTCATCTTTAGCAGACGCTGACTGTATTCGTCGCGCAGCAGAGATCGTCCAGGCCAATCCAAAACGGCGGTACATTGTACCTTCGGCTCCTGGCAAACGAACACCGGACGATAAGAAGGTGACAGATCTCCTGTATGCGTGGTACAACATTGCCCGCGAAGGCCTGGATGCAACCCAACCTAAATCAATCATCGCGGAGCGTTTTTCGGAGTTGGCGCGTGAGCTTGATGTCGAGTTCGATATTCAAAGTATCCTCGAAGGCATTGATGCGAAAATCGCGCAGTATGATAGCCCCGATTACATGGCCTCGCGAGGTGAATTTATCAACGGACAGCTGATCGCAAAATTGCTCAACGCGACCTTTGTAGATCCTGCGGAGTGCATTCGCTTTTCGGATTCAGGACGCCTGGACCCCACCTCGTATGACCTTCTTGCTGAAAAACTGCAAGGTTCGGGGCTCTTCGTTATACCGGGCTTCTACGGGGCTACGCCGGATGGTCAGATTAAAACCTTTTCGCGTGGTGGAAGTGATATCACGGGTTCCATCGTTGCCCGCGCCACGCAATCCGAGCTGTATGAAAACTGGACCGATGTGTCGGGCTTCCGCATGACCGATCCCCGCATCGTTCCGGAGGCCAAACGGATCGACAAGGTCACCTACCAAGAATTACGAGAATTATCATACATGGGCGCTACCGTCCTGCACGATGAAGCTATCTTCCCCGTGCGCGAACCTGGTATTCCAATTAATATTTTGAACACCAAAGCCCCCGAGGATACCGGTACGCTTATCGTGCCGGATCGGGAAAGCAAACATCCAGTATGCGGTATTGCAGGCAAAACCGGCTTCACCATGCTCAACGTGGAAAAAACCTTTATGAATCAAGAGCGTGGTTTCGGGCGACGCCTGCTCGCGATATTGGATGAGTATGATGTAAGCTGGGAGCATATGCCATCGGGTATTGATACGGTTTCACTCATTATCCGCGACGATGAGTTGGGCAAGAAGGGTGCGGATATTCTTGACGACATCGAAAAGCAATGCAATCCGGATACCGTTTCACTTACAACAGGGTTGGCTATGATCGCTACGGTGGGCAAAGGTATGAATCACCACATTGGTATTGCGGCACGCCTGTTTAATGCTACGGCAGAGGCTGGGGTGAATTTACGGGTCATCGATCAGGGATCTTCAGAAATGAATATCATCATCGGCGTTGAAGAACCTGACTTGGAAAAGGCTGTACGTGCTATCTACAGCGCTTTTGCAACGTGGGAGTAGTCTATACGCTACGCATTTTTTTGAGCAGCGCAATTGAAGCTAACGCCCGACGTTCTCAAAGAACGTCGGGCGCTTTGATAGACTACCGGGGAAAGCTATAATGATGCATAAACAATCGACGGGACGTGCTATTGATAAACGCTGGTATGCAGATGCCTTTGGGGCGCTTTATCCCATTGTCTACGCACACCGCACCATTGCATCAGCACAACCCGAAGCACATTTTGCCTGTAAACAACTGCACCTCACCCCTCAAGACAGCGTTCTCGATCTCTGTTGTGGCAATGGCCGCCACATGGCGCATTTGTATCCCCGTGTTGCTCAATTAACGGGCTTGGATTACTCCCCCCACCTCTTGCAATACGCACGCGAAAACATCGGCACTCATGCCCGATTACTTCGTGGCGACATGCGCCACCTACCCTTTGTGCAAAGCTTTGATGCCATCGTCAACTTCTTCACCAGCTTTGGTTATTTCATGGAAGATGAAGACAACTACGCCGTACTGCATGGAATAGTACGCGCATTGCGTCCCGGTGGACGCTTCTTCATGGATTTTCTGAATGCGCAGCAAGTGCAGCATACCCTCACGCCACATTCGGAACGGGAACAAGCTGGATACCGCATTATCGAGGACCGTTGGATCGACGTTGAGAAGCAACGCGTAAACAAAAAAACTATCGTAGAAAAGAATGGGCGCAGTATCGCAGAAACTGGGGAATCGGTGCGCCTGTATACGGCGGATACACTCATACAGATTCTGGAGCAAGCAGGCCTTGCAATTGATGGCCTTTTCGGAGATTATGAAGGAAATGCCGTAGGGGCTACACGGCCACGTGTACTGATTGTGGGACATCGGAAGGATAGGGATGGCTAGCTTATTTGGGGACTATATTGCGGAAGAAACAGCATTGACGCGATGTTATGCGCAGCCCCTTTCTGCGCTGGGTACAAACGCACCTGTGGCACGCTCATGGACGCCTGAACTGGTGGAAAATCTACGTAAATATCAGGCGCACTTGGGATTGGAACCTGATTTTCAAGGCAATGAGGCTGTGATTGTAACCGGTCAGCAACCGGGACTGTTCACGGGGCCCCTGTACACTGTGTATAAGGCCATCACCGCCATTCAATTGGCTAAAACGCTACAGGAAAAACAGGGGGTTCCCTGTGTGCCACTTTTCTGGATCGCCAGCGACGATCACGATTTCGAAGAGGTGCGCACTGCCCATATTCTCAGCAAAACGCACACACCGCTCTCATTGCGGTATACGCCCCACATGCATATACCAGATTTACCCATGTACCGCATGCCTTTGGATGCGCAATTACAGGAATATATCGATATTCTGTCCGCACAAACGCCGGGCTCGGAATATACGCCAGAGGTAACTAGTTTTTTACAGGAAACGCTGGAAAACGCTACTTCTTTCTCCGATTGGTTTGGACAAATCATGGCGGGATTGTTTGAAGACACACCACTTATTTTCTTCTCTCCCCATCTGGATGCGGCACGGCAAGCCGCACAGCCAATCTTCGAACGGGAAATACGCCATCCTCTGGTCAGTACCCAATTGATCAACGAGGCGGGTACGCATCTTTCCCAACTGGGCTATCCGGTCCAGTTAATAAAAGGGGAGCAGGAGTGTAATTTCTTTATCGAATTTGGCGGACATCGTCGCAAAGTCTTGTTCCATGACGAAGAGTTTCATATCCCCGAAGAAAAACTTCATTGCAAACCCGATGAACTACTCGCGTTATTGGAAAGCGCACCAGAACGCTTTAGCGCAAATGTGGCGCTACGTTGCATCGTGCAGCAACTCCTCTTCCCCGCTGCCGCCTATGTGGCGGGTCCCGGCGAGTTGGCCTATTGGGCACAATTGAAATCGCTTTTTGAATTCCACCAGCAGCCCATGCCCGTTGTCTACCCGCGTGCACAGGCCGTCATCACTACACCTAGGCTGGAAGAACTGCGCGATGCCTTCTCTTTTTCCTGGTCCGCATTACAGCAGCCCTATGATGCGGTATTGGAAGCGGCCTTGAAAACCTGTCCGCCCGATAGCGCACAATCTATCTTCGAGGAAGAGCAAGACCTCCTGCGAAAACGCACCTCCACCCTGCATCAACGATTGGCCGCCCTTCCCCACCCCGCTCCCGTGGCTTTGGATATGGCTAAAAGCATTGAGAGGCATCTGGACCGAGGCCTGCAACGCCTGGAGCGCCGTTTATTGTATGTCGATAAGACTCGGAAAAATACGGTGGCGCAACGTGTTACACGGCTTCACAATGTTTTTTATCCTTTTCAAAAACCACAGGAACGTGTCTACAGTGCGCTTTCCTTCTTCTTTGCGCAAGGTCCCGAATTGATACCACGCCTCACACAACAATTGGACATTCATACTTTTCAACAAAATGAGGTGCTCTTATGAAAGTAGATATTCTGGCCATAGGGGCGCATCCCGATGATGTGGAATTGGGCGTAGGCGGTTTACTGCATAAACTCAGTCAGTCGCAGCATACCGTAGGCATCCTGGATCTCACCCGAGGCGAAATGGGTACACGGGGTACGCCTGAGGAACGTGCGGAAGAGGGACAATGCGCCGCACGCATTCTGGGAGTGGCCGTCCGCGAATCGGTAGGCCTGCCTGATGGCGGCTTGATGAATACCCAGGAACAGCGTCTCAAAATTATTCCGTACATACGAAAATATATGCCATCGGTCTTGCTCATCCCCCGTATGCCCGACCGTCATCCCGACCACGCTACGGCTCACCAGCTGGTCAGCGACGCCAATTACCTAAGTGGTCTGGCACGTATCGATACAGGGACTGCGCCGCATCGCACTCCTCAGATTTACTTTTACCATCCCTATGCTGAAAACGATATCCCACCGGTCATTGTCGACATCACCGATCATTTTGAAACGAAACTGGCAGCTTTGCGCGCACACCGCTCACAATTTTACGACCCGGAATATGAGGGTGCTTCCACCTATATCTCCTCCAAATCGTTTTGGGAAAGTATCACTACGCGTGCCGCGTACTGGGGTAGTCGCATAGGTGAAACCTATGGCGAGGCACTTTATCCAGACGGTAGTCTAAAGCTGGATAGCCTGCCCGGCCTCCCAAAAAATAAACAGCATATACCTGAAAAAAACAACTCCTGAGTCTTTCGAAATAACGAGGGCTCCTTTACAAATTACCCGGGACACCTCTACATAAAAACACAACTCCAAAAAGGATAACCATGAAAATAGGTATTACCTGTCATCCCTCTGCTGGTGGAAGTGGCATTCTAGCTACTGAATTGGGAATCAGTCTGGCGCAACGGGGACACACCGTCCACTTTGTCACAAGCAACATCCCTTTTCGTCTACAAGGTTTTCATAAAAACATCTACTGTCACTGTGTAGACACGGTCACCTATCCGCTCTTTTCGAATCCGCCTTATTCTTTAGCCCTGGCCACGAAAATAGCCGAGGTGGCCGAGGAACATGACATTGAAGTGTGGCATGCCCACTACGCCATCCCCAATGCGGCAGCGGCGATACTTGCCCGTGAAATGTTGCCGTCAGAAAAACAGTTTTGCCTGGTAACAACCCTGCACGGCACCGATATTACCCTGGTGGGTAGCGATCCTTCTTTCTTCCGTATTACCCAGTTCGCCATGGAGCATAGCTGCGCAGTTACTGCGGTTTCAGAATGGCTTAGGAAAGAAACGCAAAATACCTTTCAGCTCAAGAAGGAAATACACACGATCTATAATTTCCTCGATCCCCACCGCTTTACACAAGGTCGCATTATCCCCTCCCCTTTCCAGGAAGACGATGAAAAAATCGTCATGCACATTTCCAACTTTCGTCCGGTCAAACGGGTTACCGATGTCGTACGTGTGTTCAAACGCATCCTGGACAGTGTCAATGCACGCCTTATCATGGTGGGGGAAGGCCCCGAACGTATGAACGCTGTCGGCGTGGCCCGTCAATTGGGTATCTCGGACAAGATTACCTATCTGGGCAGCTATGAGGAGATCGAAACGTTGCTTCCTTGCGCTGATCTGGTGCTCCATCCCAGCGAACATGAAAGCTTTGGCCTGGTACCGCTAGAGGCCATGGCCTGCGGTGTTCCGGTAATCGCTACTGCCAGCGGCGGTGTTTGTGAGGTTATCGTGGATAAGGAAACAGGGTATCTCTGCGAGGTGGGCGATATTGAAGCTATGGCCCAATGTGCGACAACGCTGTTGAACCAACCGGAAGTGGCGCAGGAAATGGGACGTCAGGGCCGGGAACGTGCATTACATAAATTTGAACGCGAGGCGATAATCGATCAATATGAGGGCCTCTACGAATTTATGCGTGAACATCGGGCAATGCATCGTGCAGAACGCTTGAATCCTACGCCATCCTCAGGCGCATTCTCGCATCACTGAGACACGCGTAACCAGCAAATACGTAAACAGACGGTTGCCACAAAGCAAAAACAGGGCAATACGCACCCCCATTTCACTGAGATGCCCAAAAAGCAGCAGTAAAATCGTCATCATGATAATGCGCCCTATGGCGAGCGGCACTTCCCAGGCACAGATATACTCGATCCGTTCCCCCGGATCACGTAGCATCTTCGAAATCACGTCAAACCGAACACTCGCATGGGGAATAGTAAACAGGGGCTGGGCAAAAGCGCGCAGAAAGCCAAATATAATCAGGGTAAATACAGTAAGTTTAAAGAGCAGAAGCACGCCTGCGATCAAAAGCAATACCACGCTGCACTGCATTGCGTAGCGGCGTGTATGAGGAACCAGAAAACGTCCTAAAGAATAGGAAACCACGACGCCCGCCAAGCCCTGAATAGAGGCAAATCCCCCTACCGAGATCTCGCTGCCGGTCTGCATAAACATAACCATGGCCAGCAGAAAATGAAAAATACTAAAGGCGCCTGCCTGCGACATGGAGGCGAGCATCAATAAACGCCAATCGCGTTGTGCCCTGCTGGGAAAGAGCGCACGTTTGATATGAAAAGGGCGACGCACCTTATCGTGAGGCACCTGAAAACTCAACATAATCGCAATTCCATAAATACACAAGGCAATGGCGAATATAATGTGGTACCCCGCATGTGCGCCAGGCGCAAAGCGAATCACGAGCCCACTAATAATGGGCGCTAATAAACGGGAAAAATTGGTAATAGCGCTGAGTAAGCCTAAAAAGTAATCTCGACGTCCAAATGCGCTCACATCATAACTGAACGTATTGTTCGCCGCCCAGAAAAGTCCCCAAGTAACGCCCAATACAGCTCCCAGATGAACGGCGTATGACGCCGCATCCTCGCGCAAATAAAGCAACAGGGCATAATACACCGCATGCATTACCAGCCCCAGACGATAGACATGCACGCGATCCCGTGCCTGTGAATACCATCCTGCTAACAAAAAAACACACGGTGTTACCGTGTACAGCGCCAAATAGTGATACAAGACGGTTTCCAGATGGCCACTGTTTACATACAGATATACACCGACAAAAATTGAACAAAGCGATTCCGCGACATTGTATAAGCCATTTAATAGCAAAACGACCCAGGCTTTTGATTCCAGTTGGGTCCGCTTCATAAAACCGCCTTTCCGCTAGAAAACACACACATACTACTTAAACATTGATTGCTGCTGGGACTGGCCTCTGGGTTGTGGCTCCGGAGGAGTTTATGTTTCTTCCTGCCGAATACGCAAGGCCTCCAATAACGCTTCCGGATCTGCCTTTATATCGACCGTCAGAGTAAGCGCCTCACTTTTTAAACGCGCCTGTCCCGTAATACGTCCGTTCTCCAGCCCTAAAACCAAATGAGCGCTGTCAAAAGGTCGTTGTTCATCCTCGCCAATAATTTTTTGCACCACCGCACTTAACGTCTTCCCCTGACTCACCCCCTGCACATACTGCGATAACAGAATCTGCTCCACCATGTCCCGATTGAGCGAAAAGCCCCCGACTGTACGCAGATTTACCGCCAATTGATGTATCCCCTTATTCGAAAAGCCTATTGAAACATCGCCACGCACCCGTCCCGTCAAGACAATAGAGGGCGGTTTGAATTCCTGCGTAAAGGCGGCTAAATCTACATTCCGCACATAGCCACGAAATTGTATCGGAAAGCCTGATTCCTTAAACCACCAAGCGGCATTACCCACTACCTGACCATCAAAAACCGACATTTCAATAGTAGAAACACGTAAAAATTCCGACTCCAATGCAAGAATCCCCGAAATTCTACTAAGCGAAACCCCTCCTGTTCGTATTGAAGCAACTGAAAAATCGCCCTGTCCCAAACACTCCGCCTCCTTCGAACAGTTCCCTTGATACTGAAGCGCGGCAGTATCAAGTGTCGCCCAATTATCGGGCAAAACCAGTTTTTCAAACGCTCCCTTCGCTGAAAAATCTCCCATAACCGAAGCTGGCGTTACTACGATCTCTTTTCCTATCCCCGAAAGATGGCCCTGTGCGCGTTGTAAATACCCCTTGGCACATAACGGCTGCAAATCTGTTTCTAAACGCACTTCAGGCAGGTTTGCCCGCCAAGTACCTGTTTCCGGAGAGGCAAGTACGGCACTTGCATTGGGAATATGCACTGTAGTTCCTTCCCCCAGCGCGAAAAAAGCCGACTTCACTGAAGCGCTATCCCAGGTAGACGATACAACAAACTCTCCCCCTCCCGTTAGAGGCGTTCCATACGGCAGCCCCAAATCACCATAGCCCAATGTATCGCATTCCCAGCTCAGCTTTCCTGAAAAAGGCGCCGTACCTTCCCAGGTGAACGGCATCCTGCCCGAAATCTCTCCCCATAACGAAGGCCATTCAAGCCAGCTCCCCAGCTCGGACAAATCGGCATCCAATTGCGCTGTTCCTTGTACATGCAATGGTGTGCGCACAACCTCAAACTGGCTCAAGGATACTTTCGTAGCGTCTCCTAGGGACACACTTAGCTCTTCTCCAGAAGCCGTGTTCAAGTTCGCTGCAACCTGCAACTCACCACGCAGGCCTAATGGCTCAGGTAACTGAAAAACCCCCACCGCTTTCCCTAATCCTCCTACCTGCATCTCAAGATTCAACACATAGGGAGCTTCCGCTTTGGCCTGCTCCCCCTTAATCGCACCATTGAGCGTAATGAAAGGCAAGGGCAACCTCGCTGCCAGCCACTGTGACGCCCACATCCCAAGCGCCATTTTCTGAAATTGTGCTTCGCCTTTAAACGAACCCGTTGCTGTACGAGTACCCGATACAAGCAACTGTTGCTGCTTCCACTCCAGATTCGCCAGAATCGACCCAAGCATTTTTTCTTGGTTTATATCTGTTTCCAACGATAAAATCAGGGGAGCAACACCGTCCGCACTACATTGGAATACCCCCTCCACTTTGTGTTCAGGTG
Source organism: Candidatus Hydrogenedentota bacterium (assembly GCA_963678445.1). Taxonomy (GTDB): domain Bacteria; phylum Hydrogenedentota; class Hydrogenedentia; order Hydrogenedentales. The sequence goes on from OY782877.1 coordinate 34,884, forward strand.
TGGCCCATTCTCCTGCTATGCGTCCCTGCACATGGGAACACTGAGGAAAGAAGGTGCGGTAACGTTCCGGCAACAAGGCAACAACCTGTTGCGCCGTCCACGGTCCCAAACGCGCCTCCACCTCGCCTTTCCCTAACGTTCCCGTACAACGCATCGACCACGCCTGCTGCTGGGCCAGTGTTCCTGAAAGGCTCAAAGAAACATCATCACGGTACTGCCCTGTTCCAGAAAACGCGACTTCCCCCTGATACCACGGCGCTTGCATTCCCCCCAGACGCAACTGCGCTACACGTACAGAAAGCTCTGCCTGAGTGCTCTGGGGACTATAGGAAAACGCCCCTTTCTCAAGCACAAATCGCTCAAAACCGACATTATCCTGAGTAAGCGGCTGCAAAAAAAACGTCGAGATGGACGCTTCCAAACAGCAATCTTCAACCAGTAGTCTCCCTTCTACTTCTGGCAAGCCCCCCTCCCACTGCGCCTCAAATGCACCCTGCGCCCATCCCGGAAAATCTACCCTGGCCTGAGCTCCCCCAGAAAAAACATCCCTTTGTTCTCCTGTCACCGCCCAATGCAAGTCAGCTTCCAGATCGCCGATTGTTGCGTGTTGCTCCCCGGCAGAATCCGTCCAATCCAACTGCGACTGAGAAGCCGTCAACCGCCCTTTTCCTTTTTGCAAAACAGGCAACGTCAGCACCGCATCAAAGGTGTTAAGCCCAACCTTTCCCCACGGAAAACTCCCTGACACACCCGCCTTTCGAAGCTCCACCTGCTCAGGAATACAGAGCAAGCAGCGTTCCGAAAGCGGCTTGTATTCCGATGAAACACTTTCCGATTGGAAACGTTGGAAAAAATCGATATTAGTTGCCCCCGTCTCATCTATGTGGAAAAGAAAGCGTGGAGATTCCAGATATAAAAGCGGAAAGAATCGGTCGCGATATTGCGTCCAATTCCATTGCAAAACCAGCTTATCCGCTTGAGAACAAGGAAGACTTTCAGACGCCCCTAACGCATCAACCACACATAGATCAGCCCACACCCCTTTATCACGCTGCAAATGCATGACTCCCCCAAGGTGCAGTCCATACTGCTGCCTGAAGAAGGTTTTCAACCCCCATCCCAGAAGCCTGTCTTTGTGAAAACAGATTAAAACAAGTAAAAACAGACAAATAAAGGTAATTGCAATCCATCTAATAAAGGGACGTTTACGGAACTTCTTTGCTAATCGCCGAATAACCAAAGCCAGCTCCCCCCGTTTTCATCCCAGTATTCTGTCATGCAGTAGGCATCCAGGAAACACAAGGAATCAACTACCAGCGGCTTCAGAGGTTGTCTCTGTATCTGGCGAAGCAGGCAGGCTTTCATCTGCAGGAGCCCCCTGAACCGTTACGTCTTCTACAATTTGTTTCTGCATGTTTTCAGCACCTGATTGCTGCTCCACCTCCACTGCTTCACTCGCTTCAGACTCCGACACAGTTTCCTCGACCTGCGCTGACGACACCGCCGCTGGCAACTCTTCCACGGGTTCTGCCGCCTCTGCTGCCCCTTGCTCTGAGCCCGACTCCTCCTCGACCTGCTTCTGCTCTGGTGACTGGTCTGTAACCTCTTCAGCACCTTCCTCCGACACCGACTCCTCGACCTGCGCTGGTGTTTCCTCCGACTGGGGTGCGGGGATATCAAGCACTTCTATCTTCAGGTTGCCGATTACGGGAATCAAACGGGTTTGATGGAATAGGTCGCCCTCTGCCAGTTTGATGTGGGTTACATCGGCAATCGGCTGATCAAAGGTTGGATCGACGTCAATCCATTTTCCTACCCAAACCTTGGCCCATTGGTGAAAATAAAAGCCGGGCTGCACGCCTTCAACATAGATAAGACCGGCTACTTCCCGGGCAGGTAACCCCGCAGCACGGGCCAACCCAATAAATAAAACGCTATGTTCCGTACAATCCCCTTCTAAACTGTCCAATACCTCTAAGGCGTTCGAAAGGCGTGCTGAAAAGGTACTACGCATATTGTCGTGTACCCACGCACATAATGTATTGGAAATAGTTAATGCATCTTTTTCATCCCCGACAATCTCTTTGGCTTTTTCCTGCAATTTTGGATTATCGGATTGGATAAACACGGTGGGTTCCAACCATTGCTTGACGGACTCTTCGGTTATAGGAATGGAAACCGATGGAAATCCTTCTAAATGCACGCGTGTACTCACGAAATGAAATGCATCGCCTTGCAGCTCAATGTGTTGATGGGCGTCGTTTAATATATTTTCCTGTTTCAACGGTCCGCGCAATAACAATTCCAACGATTCGCGGTTACGGGGACGTGCAATGGGTTTATCCACCAAAGCAGCGTTGGAGACGATGACATCGTTTTTGTAATCGACATCTTTGGCGTCTTTTTCCGGTTCTACCCGCATGGTAATAATGCCGGCCACCACATCTTCCAGCGTAGTACCGTCCTCCGCCACATAGGAAACCGATTCCAGTCCCATCAAATCAAGCGAAGTTTCCACCTGGTAAACCTTTGTTACTACGCCATCCAGCACTCGTTCCTCCATACCGGCAATACGGCTTACCCCGGCAATCTCTTTCTGATACATTGGTTCAAAAATGCTGAATTGCAATGTATCACCAATTTGAGGCTTCCCCTGCACCCATTGGGCGTGCTTCAGGGCATCCCTCAGCGATTCACTGGGTTTGGGTAAGGTTACTTCGCTGCTGTTACCGCTTACCACACTGATTAGCGAAAGCGTGTCGCCATTCACGGTCGCATTAAATTCGGAAGCGCCGGATAAATCAGTTACCCGGGAGATAATCGTCTTCAAGTCTCCGCTTGGCAGATAGGTCCGTTCGGTAAAAATATGCATGTCCTGTTTGACGCCGGCCATACTCAATTGAAAATGCGCATCTTCCACCAAAACTACCTCCCCAGCATCATTCTTGCGTGTGGCGTTCAGGGCATACCCCGCTTTTTCCCCATTGAGATACAGGCCGTACCATGTTTCACCCAGTAAGGCGTCGACATTCAACTCCTGGGCCACCAGCAATCGTGAAAAAATCAAAATACCCGCCATAATAAGTGCTTTCTTCATTCTTTTGCCTTTCTCAATGACACACTGTAATTCAAGAGCACAACGAGATAGACAACGCCGCACACAATTAGAATGAGCGCTAGCCGATCTCGACGCCTTCCTCGTTTCACTTGCTGTGAAAACGTAGTCTACCCGATTTGTGCAGAAAAAAAAATGTCCCTCACTGCCAAATCAACAAAATAAAACAATAATGTTTTCTTCTCTTAACGTTTATAGTTTTTCTTTCTGCGAAAAATGAAAATACTTCCTTGCATGCGCTTTCTGTGTCATTATACAGTGTGGCCGTTGGGAGTATTGCAGACTGCATCCTTATGCTGAAATTGGGTGCAGAAAACCAGGTTTTTTCTAACAAAGGAAATAACGATGAAACTGGCGGTTATTGGGACAGGGTATGTGGGGCTGGTCAGCGGGGCCTGCTTCAGTGATTTGGGACATGATGTGGTTTGTGCCGATATTGATGCGGAAAAAATCGCGGCGTTGAATGCGGGCAGAATACCGATTTATGAACCGGGCCTGGAAGAATTGGTAGAACAGAACCGGGAACAGGAGCGCCTCTCATTTACAACAGATGTACAGGAAGCGATTGAGAATGCGCTGGTCATCTTCGTTGCTGTGGGTACGCCGCCACGGGAAGATGGTACGGCGGATCTAAGCTATGTGTTTTCGGTCGCCCGTTCCATTGGCCAGTACATGAACGCTTATAAGGTAATTGTGGATAAATCGACGGTGCCGGTGGGGACAGCGCGCAAGGTGCGTCAGATCATTGAGGAAACTTTAGCGGAACGCGGCGCTCGTCACGAATTTGATGTTGTCTCTAACCCGGAGTTCTTAAAAGAGGGTGCTGCGATTAAAGATTTTATGAATCCCGATCGCGTTGTTATCGGGGGAGACAATGTGCGCACGCTGGTGCTCATGGAGGAATTGTACTCGCATTTTGCGCGTAATGGTCGCCCTATCCTGAAGATGTCGACCGAGTCGGCAGAAATGACCAAGTATGCGGCTAACGCTATGTTGGCAACCAAGATTTCGTTTATCAACGAAATTGCCAATATTTGCGAGGAGGTGGGCGCCAATGTAGACGATGTGCGTCAGGGTATCGGTTCGGACAGTCGTATTGGCTATCGCTTTATCTTTCCCGGTATCGGGTATGGCGGTTCATGCTTTCCCAAAGATGTGAAAGCGTTAATCCAAACTGCACGGGCAGTGGGTTTCACAACACAACTACTCAATGCCGTGGATGATATCAATGAGTCACAGAAACTAACGTTGCTCAACAAAATGCGCACGTATTACCGAGATAACTTCGAAGGCAAACGATTCGCCTTGTGGGGCCTGGCGTTTAAACCGGAAACTGATGATGTGCGTGAAGCCCCGGCCCTAGTCATGGCCAAGGGATTGCTGGAAGCAGGAGCAACGGTTTGTGCCTACGATCCAAAGGCAAAGGAGGAAACGGAAAAACTCTTGGGCCAGTATGAACGGTTGCACTTTGTTGAAAAACATCTGGATGCGCTAAAAAATTGTGATGCGTTGATCGTCGCAACGGAATGGAAATTCTTCCGTAATGTAGATATGAAACGCCTCAAAAACGCCTTGAAAACGCCCGTAGTCTTTGACGGACGCAATGTGTACACGCCAGAGTTGATGGCAGAGGAAGGTTTCGATTATTTTTCAATTGGTCGGGAACCGGTTCTATGTCACTCGAAAACAGATCCGCCCGCTGATAGCATTTTGTAAGCAGTCCGGTGACAGTAAAAAATCCTTACGTATCCAGAAAACTATCGTCACCATCTGCGAATCGTCCAGGAAGAATAACGCGGTTATAACCAAATAATACCGAAGCAAAACACCTTTAAACAGTTTTTTGGGCTTGGCATCGGTCCCTATCTGAATTTCTTTTGGATAGGGACCGATGTATTTTCTACTTGAACGCAGCCTTGCCCCCGCTCTATAACACAACCGAAATGAATGGAGCTTTTATACTATGCAATACGTATTGACTCCCCTTGAGGAGTATCAAAAACGACAACAGTTTTTTGAAAACCATCGTAAGCGTTATGAGCAATACGATACCCATTGCGCTAATATTCGCCTAGTCCTTTTCCTAAGTGGAGTATTCCTTTGCTTCCTAGGGCTACGCAACAACAACATATCCCTTTATTGGACACTCATACCTGCCGCCCTGTTCTTTATTCTGATCATCCTCCATGATCGCGTGTTACGACAGAAAAAGCGCTACTCCTTGCTTAGCAATTACTATATAAAAGGACTTAAACGACTCCATGAGGAATGGGCGGGACAAGGGGAGTCGGGCAAGAATGTAGAACCGGAAGACCACCCCGCAGCACACGATCTGGATGTCTTTGGGACCGGTTCTCTGTTCGAACGCCTGTGCACCGCACGCACGGTAACCGGACAACAAACCCTAGCAGATTGGCTATGTACGCCCATCGATGCACAAACCATACGGCAACGGCAAGAGGCAGTACGCGAACTGGCGCCCTTACTAGAATTACGGGAAAATCTTGCATTACTCGGCACCAATATAAAAAAAGGTGTACATCCAAAACTGCTACATCAATGGAGAAAGCGCCCCGGCGATATCCCTACCCAAAAAACGCGTTTCGCCATCCACTTCCTTAGCGCATCCAACCTGCTTACGCTGATTATCGGTATTGCTACTGGCTTCCTGGCCCCATTTATCCTTAGTCTGCTGTGTGGCGTTCTACTTCTCGCGGCCACCCACAAAAAAAACATGGCGGTACTAAAAGAACTCGATGAACCCATGCGCGAAATCAACCTGCTGCTAGGTCTGATTCAACAGCTTGAAAATCGACCTTTCAAGACACCCCTGCTCCAACAGTGGCAACAGACACTACGCAGTAAAGGGCAATCTGCAGCCAGCGCTATAGGACACCTTGATCGACTGTATCGGCTTGCAGAGCTGCCCCGCAATCAGCTCTTTATGCCCGTCGCGCTATGTCTGCTCTGGCCGCTACGTTTCCGTTGCCACCTCGAAACATGGCGTGCGACCTGGGGACCGGCTTTAGCCAGTTGGCTTGAAGCCGCTGGCAATCTGGAAGCCCTCTGTGCCGTTGCTGGCTACGCATTTGAAAATCCCAAAGCTACCTACCCGGAAATCCTTGAGGGACCACCGCTTCTCAACGCAATACAACTCGGCCACCCCCTTCTGCCCCAAAAAACATGTGTGTGTAATGATGTCTCGCTCAACCAAGAGTGTCCCGCATGGATTGTCAGCGGTTCCAACATGTCCGGAAAAAGTACCTTCCTGCGCACCATCGGCATCAGCCTCATCCTCGTTCGTACTGGCGCCCCAGTACGCGCACAACAGCTTCAAACAACCCCTATGGCCATCGCCGCCACGCTGCGCATACACGACTCTATCCAACGGGGAGCATCTCGTTTCTTCGCCGAGATCACCCGATTGAAAATGGCTATGGATATTGCCGATGGCCCTTTCCCACTTCTCTTTCTGTGCGACGAAATCCTGCACGGCACCAACTCCCACGATCGCGCCATTGGCGCAGAAGCTATCGTGCGTGCTTTTATCAAAAAAAATGCACTAGGCCTCATTACCACCCACGATCTGAGTATCACCCAATTTGCACAGGCGCTTCACCCTAAAGTGCGTAACGTACACTTTGCCGATCACTTTGATAAGGGAACTTTGGACTTCGACTACACCCTGCACGATGGTGTTGTCGAACACAGCAATGCCCTGAATCTCATGCGAAGTGTCGGATTATGTATAGAGTGATTTTTCTACAATTCAATACCTACTCACTTTCACTCGCTCTCTACTAAAGTGATCCGGCCCCCCTAATCAAGAGGTCTACGCCGTGGATTCCTGTCCAATGCAAAAAACGTTTTTTTATAACAAGTATCTTCAAAGTCAGCCACTAACCAGAAAAAATTTTGCATTCAGCAACAGCGCAATCATGTAGGGTTTATCATCGTAGTAAGATTTCATCCTTTGCACATTAAATCCCCACATGAAAAAACAATCTTCGCAAACTTGACATATTGCTAAACTTGACGCTACTGTAGTGTCTGCATTATTCTAGAGGTGCATTGGAATTCTGCAGGTGGGGAGCGTGTCTTGGGCTGCATAGTACTTATTATGTGTAAATATAAAAGGCTATCTCCCTTTGTAGGGTTCCGGAATTAATCATCAACTATTTAAAAAGGAGAGTCGAATAATGAAGAGGAGGCATTTTTTTGGAAGCGTCGCTCTCGCATTGACGTTGGTACTGTGTGCAACGTGGTGCGGTGGTGCGGTAGCGCAAGGAAAGGCAGTACCGGATACGGTACCGCGTATCGCTATCGTCGGCGATAGCTGGGGTATGTTCTTGTGGTGGTTCCGCTCGTTCAAGGAAGCATTGGCGTCGGGGGACTTCCCGGGCTGTGAAAACTACACGGAAATCGCCTATGACACCGTCGTGGGCGGCGCCAAAACCTTCCAGTTCATTAATGCGGAGCAGTTCCCGCCAGCGGCGGATATTCAACAGGATATCCGGGAAATGTTGCGTGACTATCCCACCATCGACGTCGTCGTCATCTCGCTGGGCGGAAATGATGTTCTCTATGGTACGGAATACGTTTTGCCGGAAGATCTGGATAAAAAGATCAAATTCCGCTGCCCGGGAGACCCGGAGGATTATAACGTTACTTTGCTTGACAAGGTAATCAACCAGGATATGAGTGCGCTGATCGATCTCGTCTTGGAGCAACGTCCGGATATCCGTATCCTGATCCCCTCGTACGATTATGCCGGAGATAAAAAACGTGGCGATGATTGTTCGCTTGAGATTCAGCACATGGGCTTTGTCGCCATGGGCGTAGCTAAGCAGCGTTTGGCAGAGGAAAAGGGGGATCGCGTCCATTTTATCAACAACTATGGGCTCATGCAGTACACGTATGGAACCTATGAATACACACAATATGACGGCTCGAGTCCACTAATTGAGAGTGCGGTAGAAGTGCACCCGGCGGGCTATGTTAAACCGGGCTTTGAAGCCGCTTCGTATCTGCCTACGCAATTGCCTGATCCGGATGACCTATGGAGCTCTCCCTGGACGGTAGGCGGCTCGCCGGCACTTATCCCCGGTTTCCCGCAATACCATTCGCCGCTGGATTCCCTCATCGACAAAGACATGCACCTGGATGAGGATGGCTATTATGTCATGGCTCACCGCATGGTGGATGAATACATCGCAGAATGGTTGAATTATCCAAAGGCTTTTGAAATTAACCCGCTCACCGATGCTAAAGGGGAACAGTATCAGTTCCAAGTCACCTTCAGCGAGCCAGTTTCAGGAGTCGATACGACCGATTTTGAAGTGGCCACATTCACGCTGGGCGCTAAGCTCGATATCAGCAATGCGGAGGTCATCAGTGTAAGTCCGGCTAGCGGCCCCAGTCAGGTCTACACGGTCACGGTCGACATGAATCCGGGCGGAAAGTCCAAAGATGGCGGTATTCAGGATGTGGTGCATATCCATGTACTGGACGATGACAGCATCGTTGATGGCGACAGTAATCCGCTGGGCGGCGCGAACACGGCCACATGGACCGACAACGGCAAGTTCACTTATTACGGTCCTTTCGCCTTTGCCGAATTCAACCGTCCCACGCCTGGCAACTTTAGCGAAGCACAGCATTACCTTGGTGTATTAACCAGCCCCTATCGCGCTCACATCAACTATTCCGTTGGTTTCGGTGAAGATCTGCTGGATATCAACAACAATGACCTCATGGGGCTCATCATGACCCTTATGGGCAGCGGCGACATCGACGTCAACACGCTGTATATCCCTGGTAATGGTGTATTGGAAAGCTTCGAGTTTGCCCTGATTGACTACTGCCTCAAGCACCCCGAAGTTGACTTCAGCAACAAAACCATAACTTGGGATACAGAAACCCTGCCTGGCGTATCCGCCAGTGCTGTCCAAAGTCTATGGACGGCCAATCTGTCCCAAATGCAAGAGGATCTGGGTGGTGCAGAAGACAATCTCGCTCTGGAAATTCTGGGTGGTTTGGAAACCGTCTTTGCCGGCTACATGACCATCGGCGAAACCCAATTCTGCGCCCTGCTCAACTTTGGTACCGGTTTCCTTGCAAATGATGACTCTGTCAGTACTTACCTTCCTGGCGTCGAATTTCATCAGGTTAGCCTGGACGACTACGAAGGACACCCTGAATGGTTCACGCCCGAAGCCGACCTTGACTTCGACGGCTTTACCAATGGCGAAGAATACCTGTATTTCCAATGCGAAGGCAAAGAAGCCTATGCACAGGCGGCCTTTAGCCCCTCGCTCAAGCCCAAAGCCCTGAAGTCCGTCTACGAAGCCGGCGAGAGTGCCCGTATGTATGTACCCGAGTTTACGCACCCGCTTACCACATACCAATGGTACAAAGACGGCCAGCCGCTGACTGACGATGGGGTTATCGTGGGGGCAACCACCCGTACGCTTAACATCCTGAGTCTGAGCGAGGCCCATACCGGCAGCTACACCTGCGAATGGAATGACCAGAATCCCAACACAAAGGGCACCAGTACATATGGTCCTGTACAGCTGAATGTGGTCAGTGAACTGCCCGCAGCGGGGGGATTTGGCCTCCTGGGTCTTGCATTGGTTGTTGGGCTTGTTGGCGCAGCCCCCCTCGCACGCCGCCGCAAGAAATAATTCATTAGCATCGCTTATACGTGGCAAACCAGAAGGGGAAGCCGACAGGCTTCCCCTTCTTTCCATACAGGTGGCAAGATCATGTAATATACCACCTCAGTCAGCCGATGTCTTCAATTGGGGAAGCGGCTTTTTCTCAAACGCCGCATACGACAGCAGCTATTCCTTTGACTCTACAACAGGTGTATCCTGAAATAGAGTTAGGATGCTGCAGAAATGAGATTGTCAATCCATGGAAAATATGCTCTTCCTGACTTTCATTGTCATCTTGTACCTATTTGCTATGGGCTATTTGGGGTATCGTGGATATCGCGGCACCAAAACCGCCACAGATTACTTAATTGCGGGGCGTGAGATACACCCTTTTGTCATGGCGCTATCCTACGGCGCCGCCTTCATTAGTACTTCCGCCATTGTGGGCTTTGGCGGCGCATCTGCTGTATTCGGCATGGGTATCCTGTGGTTGGTCTTTCTAAACGTTTTCGTAGGAATTTTTCTCGCTTTCGTCGTCGTCGGAAAACGCACACGTGCTATGGGGCACCACCTTAACGCCCACACCTTCCCTGAACTCATCGGAAAACGTTTTCAGTCCCGATTTTTGCATTTATTCGCCGCGCTTGTCATTCTTCTTTTCATGCCGTTGTACACCGGCGTTGTGCTCATGGGGGCAGCCAAATTCATTCAGGTTCGTCTTTCCATCGGCTATGAAACAGCCCTCTTTTTCTTCGCTATTCTAGTGGCTGTTTATGTAATCATGGGTGGCCTTAAAGGCGTCATGTACGCCGACGCGCTTCAGGGTGGCATTATGCTTGTCGGCATGGTCATTCTTATGACCTTGGTGTACTATCACCTGGGTGGAATCACGTCGGCTCACCAGCAACTTACCGATATGGCCGATGAGGGCATCAAAATCTTCGGTGCCAACGGTCATCAGGGATGGACCAGTATGCCCTCTTTCGGTTCACGTAACTGGTGGGTACTGGTATCCAGCATTATTATGGGCGTTGGTATCGGCGTACTGGCCCAGCCCCAACTTGCTGTACGCTATATGACGGTTAAAAGCAGTCGCGAACTTAACCGCGCTGTCCTCGTCGGCGGTATTTTCATTCTGCTCGTCACTGGCGGCATTTATACTGTTGGCGCACTTTCCAACATCTACTTCTTCAACGATCCAGAGGTTGGAAAAATCTCTCTACTTGCTGCAGACAAAGATCTCGAACGGATCATCCCTCTATTCATCACCCGTTACATGCCTGGCTGGCTAGGCGATCTGTTCTTTGTCACCCTCATTGCCGCCGCTATGTCCACCGTATGCAGTCAGTTCCATGCTATGGGTACTGCAGGAGGACGTGACCTCTATGAAGGTGTCACCAAGCGTGAAAATAGTCCCCATACTATCGTTACCACCCGCATCGGCATCATCGTTACTTTCCTGATGAGCGTTACTCTTGCCTACGTGTTACCTGTGCATTTTTCCGGTACGGGTACCGCGATTGTTGCCCGCGGCACTGCGATCTTCTTCGGACTCTACGCTGCTACCTTCCTGCCCCTCTTCCTTGGTGGCCTCTATTCCAAACGCATCACCCGTACTGGCGCAATTAGTGGTTCCATTGCTGGTTTTGGAATAAGCGCCTTCTGGTTACTCTTTGTGCACGCCAAAGAAGCCAAAGCCCTTCTGCTCTGTCAGGCGCTCTTTGGCCGCCCAACTCTTTTAGGAGAAGAGGCTCATGGCTGGCTCATTTGGTCCGAGGTAGACCCGCTAGCTATCGCATTGCCAGCTTCCCTGCTTATCACGATCGCCGTGTCCTTGTTCACCACTCCCTTTGAGAAAGATCATCTGCAACGCTGCTTTGAACAGTAAACAATACTCCCCTTCTAACGCCGACAAGAAATTTGTCGGCGTTTTTTTTATGAAACATCGTAGCTATATCCAGAATTTATTGTTTTAAAAGCGAAGTAATCTATATATACGCAAAAAAACTGATTTGCCGTATATTAAACAAAGAGGAAAATACTTTAACTTTTTATTTAACAATAAGTTACAGCTTTTCTAGAGAAAAATTACAGCCCTCTACCCTATTCTGCTTGTAAATAATTCTCTTTTTATGATAATATATCTCAGTTTTCTTAATGGGGAAAATTATGAATTTTTGCTGAGGAGAAACAAAAGTGTGAAGGGTAATGCTTTCGCATACGACGGGGCATTACAAAACAAAAAAGAGGGTTTTAACATGAAAGCGGCAAAATCTTTGTTGAAGGGGCGTCGTACGCAATGGGGAATTGCGTTCGCCAGCATGTTACTCGCTACAGTAATGTGTTTTGATGCTGCATACGCCGAGTTGCAAAATGTGCAGGTAGGCGGAGAAATGCGTATACGTGGTCGTTGGTACATCAACACATGGCAAGATGGCGGACGTGCCACGCGTATCTCGAACGGTGCATTAGGGAAACGCCCCATAGGCCCGACAGGGGTCTCCTCACTTTTTAAGTGGGATGATAAAGGTTCTGACTGGACCCGGTATGAGAGCTCCGTGTTGCTTAACGTCAAGGCGGATTTCACCGAAGATGTTACGGCCTTCTTCGAATTGTATGATTGGCACATCTGGGGTGAAGATTTTCGTTCTCGTGACTATTTGACCGGTTTTGATACGCGTGCTAATAGTAGCGACGACATTGAAATCAATCAAGCTTACGTCGAAGCCCGTGATATCTACGGTTACCCCATACGCTTACGCGTAGGTCGCCAGAACCTGAAATTTGGTAAAGGCTGGCTGGTCACCGATATGCTTACCCCTTCGCAATATGTTTCTCACGATGCCATCCGTTTCACCTATGAACAAAATGATCTTACGGTAGATGCCTTTGCCTCTAAACTAACGGAAAATATTGTAGGCGATGATGACGTTGATTTCTATGGGGTCTATGGAACCTATAGCGGCATGGAAGCGCTTTCGTTATCCGCCTATTGGTTTTTCCTGCGCGATGGACGCACGCCGGACAATACGCCTGGCAGTGCTCCGGTATTAGACTGGTTTGAGGATCTGTTGGATAAAAATCAGTATGGCGCCACGCAATTACATACGGTTGGCTTGCGTGCCAATGGTCGCAGCAGTGGTTTTGATTATGATCTTGAGCTCTCCTACCAATTTGGTGAGGCCCATGTAAATGGCGCTGGTTTTGTTCCCGTTGGGCTCATCTACGGCGATGATGACGCTGAATATGATAGCTGGGCGGGTGACTTGACGGTAGGCTACACCTTCGAGGATGTAAAATTCTCGCCACGTGTTTATCTGCAGGGCGCCTACTTCGGTGGAGAAGATAACCGTGACATCTCCTTTGGCGAATGGTTGAATCCTTTTGACCGTCCAGAGGCGAGTGTCTCATTCAACCGCCTCTTCACGGACAGAAACTACATGCCGACTGTCAATGATAACGGCTGGATGTCTAACTTCTGTCAGTTGCAAAGTGGTGTAGAATTCAAACCCAGCGAGAAAGTCAAAATCCACTTTCACGTTGCCCGCAATTGGTTTGTTGAGCCCTTTGACCCACCCGTGTCTGTTAAATTAGGGGGCAAAAAGATCCCTATCGCTCCTGGACTTAGTTTCTGGACCACAGAAGGTAGCGATGATATCGGATGGGAAGCGGCTTGCTGGGTTAAGTATGACTACTCCAAAGACCTGTGGTTCTTATTATACGGTAACTACCTGTGGCCCGATGATGGACTTACCGATGGTGGGTTTGCTCAATTCAACGGCACCGACTTCACGGGTGGCACAGATGATGATGATGCCGCTTACATATTCTGGATGAGCGTACTGCGCTTCTAAACGATTCAGGATCACGAACACAATATGCAGCTCCTGCTGCCGTTCGTGACCAGCCAAAAAGTTGAATTTTCATTAGAGTATTGGGATGGCTGGCATTCACAAGCATCCCTACGTTTAAGCAGAAGGAAGGGAGAGGAACGCAGGTTCCTCTCCCTTTTTAGTGACTAAAATCTGAAAAGTTGTCATAAAAACAAAGTTCTTGCTGTGGTCAGGGATGGCAAGGACCATACCTCCTGCTTGTACGTTAATTACGGCAGAACAATATAAAAAATCCCCTGCCCGTCGGCACATTGCAACTATTCTGGTATGTCTAAGTGCTTTCGTTCTTCAAGCAGTGTAGCCCAATCGGTTTGCAGTACGGCTGCACAGACCTGTGCAAAATGGGTTTCCAGTTCTGGCAGGAATGATAGAACCACCCCAAGGTGCGCTGCACGCACGTTACGCTCTGCGTGTGCGGCTAATTCAAGCAGATGGTCAGCTCCCAGATATCCTGCATTTCCTTTAATGGTATGGGCAAAACGCTCTGCGGCCTCCGCATCATTATCGAGCAATGCCTGGCGTAAATTTTCCAACAATCTTGGTCGTTCTCTATCAACTAATCTAAGTAATTTCTGCAATACATCCAGTCGTCCATCCACTGCAGTAATAACGGCTTCCGGACGAAATAAGGGGCTATCTTCAGGAACAGTTTGGGGCGCTGAGATGGGAGGAGAGGAGGCCGCTTCCTCTTGTCCGGCTGATATTAGGGCGGATTCAACCTTTAGATAACGCTGCAGGATTTCCTCCAGACACCTAATATTCAGAGGCTTGGAGAGATGGGCGTTCATACCTGCCTCCAGGCATCTTTCACAATCAGCGTGTAGCGCATTCGCCGTCATCGCAATAACCGGTGTTACATCCCCATAGCGTTCACGAATAATTTGAGTCGCGGTATAGCCGTCCATTTCCGGCATATTCACATCCATTAAAATAAGATCGTAGGTCCTCTGCTCCAACTTCTCTAAGACTTCACGCCCCGTAGTAGCAAAATCAGTGGCACAACCGAATCCCTCTAAAAATCCTTGTATCACAGCACGGTTGAAATGATTATCTTCTGCTACCAGAAGGTGTGCATTCGGATATAAATGGCGCAGGCTTGTTTTGCGTTCTGGTTTTGTTTCCCGTAACGCCGAATTTGTTTCCCAAAGATTGCACAGAAAAGAAAAAGTGCTTAAAGGTAACAGTGGTTGCTCCAGGCAATTACCCAGCCCTTCATTACGAAGTCTTTCTTTTATAGCATGTTCGCCTGGTGCAATAATGAAAAGTTTGTGCAGAGAATTCAGCATCCTGTCCTCACGCAACAGCGATAGTGTCGCCTCAAAATCTTCGCGCAGGACTTGTTTCCCTATACAGACAAGCCAGTAGGGAGAGGTTTGTACACAGGGCTGGCTCAAAAGCCCTTGTGCTTCTGCACAGGTGGTACAGCAGGTAAGTTCAAAACCGAATTCTGTAAACATCGCTTGCAAGGAATCGCGATAGAGGCCCTCCGGATGGACCAAAATCATCCCTGGTTTATCCCAAGGGGCTAATCCGACGGTCTCGTCTCCAAATGAAACGTCCTTTTCTAAAGACAAGGTAAAAGTAAACGCAGTTCCTTTGCCGGGGGTGCTTTCCACCTGCATCCCCCCTCCCATCATTTCTACCAAACGTCGTGCAATTGCCAGCCCTAATCCCGTACCTTCATAGCGCCGCCGAATAGAAACATCCGCTTGGGTAAAAGCATCGAAAATATGTTTTAATTGCTCTGGAGGAATCCCAATTCCAGAATCTTCCACACGAACTTCAATAGTTGCGTTTACCCCTTCTTGCGTCAGGATATCAAACGCAACCACCACATACCCCGACTCGGTAAATTTTACGGCATTACCTATTAAATTCATCAGGATCTGTCGTACCCGCCCAGCATCACCGGTAAAATTCCGAGGCACAGAAAGGGGATATTTCAGACCCAATTCCAGATTACGCTCCCCCGCCTTCACCCGCAACAAACGAAGCACATCACAGGTCAAAGCCTCTAAATCAAAAGGCAGATATTCCAACTCAAGCTTGTCCGCTTCAATTTTTGAAAAATCCAGGATACTGTCGATAATTTGCAACAGGGATTCACCGCAACGAACGATGACTTCTACCTGTTTCTGCTGTTCCGGACTTAAGGCGGTGTCGGCCAGTAACTGCGCCATGCCCAAAACGCCATTCATAGGAGTACGGATCTCGTGGCTCATATTGGCCAGGAAGTGGCTCTTGGCGCGGGAGGCCGCCTCCGCAGCTTCTTTGGCGCGTTTCAACTCCGTCGACACCTTAATGCGCTCTGTCACATCACGCGCAATCCCAATCAACAGCCCCTGATCATCGGCCTCCATCGCATGGATACGAATCTCTACTGGAAATATTGAACCATCCTTGCGTGTATACAGTGTTTCCAGCAATCCCCCTTGTGGCAAACACGCCGCAATGGCCTCCATGGTTTTCCCACAGGTATGCGGCGCCAAGAGGGAGCAAAGATTCATGTCAAGCAATTCGCCTCTGTCGTAACCTAATTTACGGCAACTTGCTTCGTTGATATCTACAAACGCCATCGTTTGGGCATCCATGATGAACAAAAAGTCATCAGAGTGATCCATGGCACTACGGAAACGTCTCAATGTCGCCTCCGCACGGCGTTGACCAGAGATATCCTGTACACTGGCAAAGACGAATTCGTGTCCCGCTCGCTCTACCATTACCCCCCGCACCATAACAGGCACACGTACTCCATCAGGACGTATATACTCTTTTTCGTATATCCCGCTGGGGCCGTTCTGTTTTAATTCCACCTCAAAATCGACGTCCGACGCTTCATATTCCTGTGGGGTAATATCTTGTGAACACATTCGGCAAAGTTCCTCTACCGAACGGCCCACGATTTCTGCAAATTTAGCGTTTACGTCGATATAGTATCCTTGGAAACGTTTAAGCACCAAGCCAATCGGTGAGGTATTAAAAAGCATTCGATTGTAGCGCTCGCTTTCACGTAGCGCGTTTTCAATCATTTTCTGTTCAGTGACATCATTAATCGTGCTGACGTACAGCATCTGCCCCGTGTTATTTCCGAGACAGGCTGTTCGTATTATCACACTGAGGCGACTTCCATTTTTTTGAACGATCTCCCATTCTGTCGGAAATTCTTCCTCCTTCTCCACATAGGCAGTGTAGCCCCTTTGTGCGGCCTCGCGTTTCTCCGGTGGCAAAAAGATGGTAAAAAGCTGCCCGATAAGTTCTTCTGTTGTATAGCCCGAAGCTTCACAAAAGCGATGGTTGACATGCACAAACTCACCCGCAGAATTGGTGATACAAACCCCTACATCAGCGGCATTGTAAATAATAGGAGCCATATCATCCATCGACAATGCGACGGTGCCTTCACCCTTGTTTTTTGAGGGTGCCTTGGAAATGAGTATAAGACAGGCATCGTTTCCAGCAAGGCGTACCCGATTCCCCTGAAAGCATAGACACTTCTTTTCCAGTTCATCGCGCAACGAGACCAGACAAACGCCATCTGCTTGGCCTGAATACACTGTGTTAAGAAAATGGGTAAGCGGCTTGGCATCTTCGCTGTTCAGAAAATGGTGTATCGATTTTCCAACCGCCCCCTCCGAAGAAACACACAGTAGACGTTGCGCGCGTATACTAATCCGCGCGATCCCCCCCGCTTCATCCAGAAGAAGCATTGGAAAGGGAGAATATGCAAAAATCGCGTCCAATGCTTCCGCAGGGATTATGTCATTCCCATGCAGACTACTTTCAAAACCTTGCGTGCGCCGTGTATCCACACTACCTCCTGTCTACCACTTCACAGATTGGCACATACCCCGTATTCAATCACTCTAGCGCCTTATACTGCAAAACTGCAAAAAAAATCCCAACTATACGCTTGTACAGTTGGAAACGATTTCTACGGAGGACCAGGTTAGCATGCTATGCGCGCCAAGATAGCGGCGCTGTGAAAGGCTGTGCTATGATAGGCGCTCTTTCAGAATTTGTTCATCTATCCGCGTTAAAAGCGCAGACGTATATAACTGAGGAGGCATTATGGCTAAGGGCATTACAAAACGCGCACAAGATTATTCGCAATGGTATATTGACGTGGTTCGCAAGGCGGAGTTGGCGGAACATTCTCCGGTGAAGGGCTGTATGGTGATTCGTCCTACGGGGTATGGCATCTGGGAAAAAATCCAGCAGCATCTGGATCGCATGTTTAAGGAGACAGGACATGTGAATGCGTATTTTCCCATGTTTATCCCCGAAAGTTTCCTGAAAAAAGAAGCGGAACATGTGGAAGGTTTTGCTCCGGAATGCGCCGTAGTCACGCATGGCGGTGGTAAAAAACTGGAAGAGCCGCTGGTAGTACGTCCTACTTCGGAAACAATTATCTGGTCGACCTACAAGAACTGGATCAATTCCTATCGAGATCTGCCATTACTCATCAACCAATGGGCCAATGTGTGCCGTTGGGAAATGCGCACACGCTTGTTCCTGCGCACGACAGAATTTCTCTGGCAGGAAGGCCACACGGCCCACGCTACGCATGAGGAGGCGGAGGAGGAAACCATGAAGATGGTGCGTGTCTATCAACGCTTTGCGGAAGACTATATGGCGATGCCGGTTTTCGTAGGCCGTAAAACCGATTCTGAAAAATTCGCGGGAGCGCTGCATACCTATTGTATCGAGGCGATGATGCAGGATGGTAAGGCGCTGCAAGCAGGCACATCGCACCATTTGGGACAAAACTTCGCCAAAGCCTTTGATGTAAAATTCCAGGATGCGGATAAGGAGCTCAAGTATGTGCACGCCACCAGCTGGGGCGTTTCGACCCGGCTGATTGGCGGTATGATTATGACCCATAGCGATGATAACGGTCTGGTCATCCCACCACGCCTGGCCCCCATGCCCGTCGTCTTTGTTCCCATATGGCGTAGCGACGAACAAATGGATTTGGTGGTAGGAAAAGCGCGTGAAATCACGAAAGATTGGGACCCGCTTTTCTATCGCATCGATGATCGTGATCAATATAAGCCCGGCTATAAATTCAATGAATGGGAGCTAAAAGGCGTCCCTATCCGCATCGAAATCGGGCCGCGTGACGTCGAACAAAATACGGTCGTTGTCGTGCGTCGCGACACCGGAGAAAAGATTCCCATGCCCATGGAAGGGCTGCGTGAAAAACTGGAGGCGCTGCTGGAAGAAATCCAGCAGAATCTTTTCACGCTTGCCAAGCAGCGTATGGACGACAATCTGCATACTGTTGACAGTTATGACGAGTACAAACAACAAGTCGGCAAGGGTGGCTTTTTCCGGGTATTCCTGGATCACGAGAATCCGGAAGTAGAGGCTAAACTCCAGGAAGACACTCGCTCAACAGTCCGGTGCATTCCTTTTGATGCGCCAGAGGAAGAAGGCCCCTGCATGATCAGCGGCAAAATCTGCAAAAACCGGGTTATTGCAGCACAGTCTTACTGATACAGCCCGGAGACAATACACGAAAGTAGTTGCAGGGTCCTTTTCTTCGTTTACGGAGCAAAAGGACCCTGTTTTCTTTTTGGCTTCGGAGTTAGCTTAGATCGGCGTCAAAGGTCTCGGCCGCTTTTTGTACATTTTCCATAGGACGAAACACGGGGGTAAGCCCTGTAACTTCAAATACCTTTCCAACGTACTCATTGAGCGCGCAGATACGCAAGGAACCTTTTTTCGCACCAAGCGCTTTGTTGAACCGAAGAATAACACTAATCACGGCACTGGAAATGTATTCCACATGGTGAAAGTTTAGCAACACATGTGCACCCGGATGCGTCTTGCTGAATTCCTCTAACGTCGCATGAAAAAGCTCCGCATTACTCGCGTCCAAACGAGACGCTCCCTGAATCGTAGCAACCACGATTTTCCCATACCTGTCAAAATGTATAAATTCGTCCATTGTTTCCCTATCTCAAAGCAATCTTAAACCACATCAAACTACTATTTTTTATACAAAATGATTATGCATTTCCCCCTATTGGGAACGCCGATGCCTTCGCTTTAATAAAGCTGCACCGGCTATTCCTACACCGATACCACCTGCTATCACCGTTGCCGATATCACCTGTGCTACACGTCGCACCTGATGGCTTTTCCACACGCCTGTTTTACAATAGGTCGCAAAGTGTTCACAGTTTCTAAACCAGGGATCGTAATTTTTCTCGCCCAAAAACGATGCAGCGCAGGCGGCTGCTTCCTCCGGAGAACGCAGCCCTGTATCTTCTGAATAGGAAACCTTTCGGCATTTTCCTCCCGCCAAAAAATCCTCTATCGGACTTCGACAAATGGCGGCATACTGAAAATGTAAGGGTTCCCCGGAAAAATGAATTACCGTACCATCGCCCATATCGATCCCATGGTGCGTATACAAACCTTTTAATCGGCGAACCTTGATATGATCACCTAATGCCATATTTCTTTCCTATACCCATCGGGCATATCACTTCTGAAAATGATATAAAACTTGTATTCTCCTTCTATTTATCGCACACTAGCCCCATCTTTTCCAAGCGATAATGCAATTCTGAAACGGGTAGCGGCATCTGAATGGCCGTTTGCAGGCCTCAAATTACAATAAGATATTTTTTATCATGCTTAACTTTTCGATCCAGTGGCACGACACAGTTGAAAGTACCAACACTTTCCTACATGATCAGCTGCGCCAAAAACCTGATTTACCTGCTGGCGTTGTTATCGCTGCACACCACCAAACGGCAGGAAAAGGACGCTACACGCGACGCTGGCAAAGCGGACCAGGGAAAAATCTCACCTTTTCACTCCTTTTACGCCCCCGGGTTCCACTCGAATACTATCCGTCCCTTCCCATGGCCGTTGCCCTGGGGATTCAGCACTACCTGGAAGGGCATGCACTTCCTGCAAAAGTAAAATGGCCCAATGATGTGCTGGTAGGGAACAAAAAGATATGTGGCATTCTTTCGGAATACCTTCCTGCCGTCTCAGCAACCATCGTCGGCATCGGAATCAACCTGAATATGGGACCTGAAGAGGCGAGTCAGATTGATAAACCCGCAACTTCCCTCTATATAGAAACTGGCGTAAAAACAACCCCGAAAACGGCCTTGGATGACGTATTACAGGCCATCAGCCCCATGCTGGGAGCTTGGGAAAAAGCGGGCTTCAACGGCCTTCGACCTGCGTGGCTACAACATGTCGCCTACCTTCATGAACCCATTCAGGTTGGAGAAGGAAAGTATCAAAAAAAAGGGGTTCTAACCGACTTTGGTCCCCACGGTGAACTCATCCTGCAACAGAAAAATGGGGAAACAATCCCCGTTATACTCGGTGATCTCACCCCTTCCAATGAAAAAACCTCATAATTTTTCCTACCGCACTCTCCCTTCTTTCTCCGTTATTGTTATTTTCGTATTTTTAGATTCAAATCTTGCATTCAAATATGCCGTATCTCGCTATATAGAAAGAAGATACTTCAAAATAACTGGGCATATATGGTATGCTAAAGCGATCTTAAGATCATAGGAGAGCGGTGACAAGAGGTAGTGTCTTTACCGCTGATACCCAAAGTGATCCAGTGACCGCAGTAAAGTTTCATTTCTTTATGATAGCTTTTCAGATGTTACTCAGCAATGTTATTTTTGTTTTATGGTAGTTTTGGAATTTTGAAGTATCCGATAGACATATTACTGATTGAAGCAGAGGTAGAAAAGGGCTGAGATATTCAACGCGCGCCGCTATATGACTTGCGTTGTCGAACAGGGGCGAGCCTATACGTAAGGTGTATGTTTCTCACCCTTCTGCGCCACGACTAAAACTTCGGTTTAGCGACTTAAATCTCAAAAGTTATTCTAAAAACATAAATTTATTGTGGCCAGGAATGGTAGGAACCATACTTCCTGCTTGCGATCGCTGGACCGCTCTGGTGCTATCCCCCACCAAGACGGCAAATCATGAACTCTTCAAAAAACGTATGATATGCAGCCGTTGAAGGCTGCATGCTGTGATATCCCCGTAGTAAAAAAAAGGATTCGCTGTGATTTTATCTTCCAGAACATATTGGATTGCTTTCCTGTTATTGGTTATGTGTCTTGTATTTACAGGAACCGCCTCCGCGTGGCAAATTGACGAAGAGCCCCCCTCATGGCTCCAGATCTTTAAAAAAGATCGCCAGGCTGGATTAGTTCTGCTGCGAACTCAGCTAAACTCCGCCATAACACAAGAGCGCGTTCAAGCCTGCGATGTACTACGCTTGACACAAGATTACACCGCTATTCCTGCACTAATTAGCGCTTGTAACGACCCTTCTGAAAAGGTGCGTGAACGGGCTGTTCAGGCGTTACGCACCTTCAATACTCCTGAGGCACTGACGCAATGCCGCGCCATGCTTGCTAAGGAAAGCGATCCAGCTGTAACGCGCGCGCTGCTAATCACACTTGCAGAACGTGGCCTAAAAGAAGATGCTGACTTACTTCGCCCTTTTTTGGGCTCTCCATTGGAAAGTGTCCAGGTGTGTGCTGCCTATGGCTTACTCCGATTGGGGAATCAGGAAGGAACCGCGATTCTGGATCGCGCGCTGGAGAGCCCCCTACCCTTGGCACAAAGTTTAGCAACACTGGCTATGGGGTATCGTAGTGATGCAGCCGGACAAAAACAATTTCAGACATTGCTCCAATCAAAAAATTGGCCCTGGCAGGCAGAAGTTGCCATTGCACAGATAGCGCAAACACAAGATGAGAAGGATGATGCGCAACAGCTAAGCCAGCTTGAAGCATTGGCGCAATCGGGACCCGCACGTGCAGCGGAATGGGCAGTATTGCAGCTAGCGCAAATGACTCAAACCAAACAAAACAATATACTCTACCGTCTGGCAAAAGGCTCGGGGCCAGGTAAGACACAAGCGCAATTATGCCTGCTGTTTTCTCAAAATAAAACAACGACTCCCTCTCCCCTCACTGGTACGAACGCCGATGAAAAACATTTTGAAATCATTCATCAGGCTATCGTACGCGCTGCTTTCTCCTTATTAACGGTTCAGGCGCCACAGGACGAGGCCGCATACGACGCAACAGCGAAGGAACAAATCATACAGGGCTCATATGATGAAGACCGGCAAAATTGTGACAATAGCACCTGTAGTGGCGGCGGCACCATCCCTTGCCGAAGCGTAAACCGACACTTCTATAATCCGTTGACGGGCGGAGGCCTTCCGAGTATTCCGCTCTATAACTGCACGTCTGGTGAGGAAGATTCCGCATTAACCAGTGCCTACCAACACTGGACTTGGCTTGAAACGGCCTGGACGCAAGAAGCGTTATATGATTACAATGGTGTCTTCCATCTCTTGGGACAAATAATGCACTTACTTGGCGATATGTCCGTGCCTGCTCATGTACATATTGACAATCACCTCGACACCAATGGCGATCAATATGAAAAATGGATTCGGACACAATATGAATCTTCACTCTCCCTACCCAGTGTAACGGCAGCGCCCAAAACGCCAGACACCGCGAATTTGCAAAACTTTATGGATGAAATGGCCTTGTTTACCTACAATCTGAGCGCCTTCGACGCCGTATTGGTGCAAGACCCGGACAAACAGCAAAACCACCTCGAACACGAATTGGGAGACATGTTTGAGCTCGCATTTCTCGACGGTTTTTTTGTGAATTCCCGCTGGGTGCTGCATGATCGCAATGGACGCGAAATCGGCAGCTACGATCCCAATAGCCTTGTGGAATTGGGAGGGGATGAATGGTGGCCTGCGGAAGGACGCTTTGAAACCACAACCGTTGATGGTGAGGATGCCATTGTTGGTGCTATGTATCTTGAACGCATCATGGACGGTGATGACCACCTATACGAACCTAGAACCTTCCTGCAAGAAAAATTATCCTATAGCACCTTTGTAGAAGGCGATTCTCTCGCCGAAATCTATCAGCGTGAGCTCCTACCGGAGCTTATCCGGTATACCGCAGGGTTATTACAGTATTTTCGGCAGGGTTTCTACCCCGACAATGAGGGAGAAGGAGAAGGAATAGGGGAAGGCGAGGGGGAAGGAGAAGGGGACAGTGAAGGAGAAGGGGAAGCAGAGGGGGAAGCAGAGGGGGAAGGAGAAGAAGAAAATCCATGCCCAAAGGACTGCACCCTCGTATGTGATACTGCAGGGCTCGATCTCCCTCTCCGGGAAATCTACGAAACTATCTACAATGCCATCGGACGTATCGCCTCGTTTGTTGACTTAGACAATGATGGCATGTATGACTTATCTCGCGCTTGCTTGCTCGAAATAATATTAGCCAATCCTTCAATAGACAGTTTTTGTTGCATACATCCTGCATTCACCAGCTATCGAGCTTATGCAGAAACAGCCCTGAAAAAGATAAATGATTCCGCTTTCACCCTTATTTCACGTGAAACCCTCCGCGATTTTATTGCTGTTGAGCTAACTTGCTGCAAAGAAGGGCAAAGCGTCATTCTTGACCAAGTGCTAGGTACGCTTGGTATCTCCTTAGACCTGCCTGACTACGCAACCGATGCCAGCCTCTATCTCATTGCCACGGGCGATGCGGATCGCGATGGGGTCTGTAACCTGGCCGAATACAACGCCACTACCGCAAACAGTGGAAACATTATGGATTTCGTTTTTGCAGCAGTTGATCCAACCTATGCCGAAAATGGTGGCGGCTGCTTCCCTCCATGTTACGAAGTAAGCGGTAGCGAAGGCGAAGGCGAAGGCGAAGGCGAAGGCGAAGGCGAAGGCGAAGGCGAAGGCGAAGGCGAAGGCGAAGGCGAAGGCGAAGGCGAAGGCGAAGGCGAAGGCGAAGGCGAAGGCGAAGGCGAAGGCGAAGGCGAAGGCGAAGGCGAAGGAGAAGGCGAAGGCGAAGGCGAAGGCGAAGGCGAAGGCGAAGGCGAAGGAGAAGGCGAAGGAGAAGGCGAAGGCGAAGGCGAAGGAGAAGGAGAAGGCGAAGGCGAAGGAGAAGGCGAAGGAGAAGGAGAAGGAGAAGGAGAAGGAGAAGGAGAAGGAGAAGGCGAAGGCGAAGGCGAAGGAGAAGGCGAAGGAGAAGGAGAAGGAGAAGGCGAAGGCGAAGGCGAAGGCGAAGCATCATTGAACCACTCTGCTGACCAGGATCAAAACTGGCATATTGGATTGAGTGAACTTCTGCGCGTGATCCAATTTTATAATTCAACCGGATACCATTGCAGTATTACCGGTGAAGACGGATTTGCGCCAGGGACCGGGGATGTAAGCGCTATTCCACACGCTAGTGATTATCATCCACAGGATTGGAAAATCGGATTGTATGAACTTCTTCGTCTAATCCAACTTTTTAATTCGGACGGTTACCATGCATGCCCCGATACCTCTGCAGAAGATGGATATTGCCTTGGAAATTCTCTATAACCGTCTCCCCTAACAGGGGTCTCGATATCTAAGGCCGCCTTATACGTTTGTGTAAGGCGGCTTTTCTAGGCCTTCTGCTAAATGAGACAACGCATCATGCGTTCATT
Source organism: Candidatus Hydrogenedentota bacterium (assembly GCA_963678445.1). GTDB lineage: Bacteria > Hydrogenedentota > Hydrogenedentia > Hydrogenedentales. Next base: position 60,089 of record OY782877.1, read on the forward strand.
CTTCTTCTCTGGGGCAGCCCGTTGAGAAAGGATGCCAAAACGCCTGAGTGGAATAACGTGCAAAAGTAGCACGGTCGGGACAAGACTTGATATCATTGTGCCTATCATACAGGACAGCGGAATACCGTAGGGGTATTCCACATGCGCATAGAAACTATTCTACGTATAGATAAAATCACGTTTCACATGTTTCGAAAACAGCCGCCCTGTTCCCCGCACTGATGTATTTAAGGAGCAAAAAATATGAGCTTTATCGCCCAACGCATGCAAAAAATCGATGCCAGCGGCATCCGCAAGGTTTTTGCCTTGGCAGCTAAGATGAAAGACCCTGTCAATTTGAGTATTGGACAACCAGACTATGACGTCGATGAACTGTGTAAAGAAGAGGCGATTACACAGATTCGCGCCGGCTTTAATTCCTATACACAAACCTGGGGTATTGAGGAATTACGTGAAGCGGCTTCTGAATACTATCAGAATAAGTTTGGTGTCCCGCTCCATAACGTTATGGTCACCTCCGGTGTTTCAGGGGGCTTGTTCCTGGCATTGATGGCAACCGTAAATCCTGGTGATGAAGTGCTCTGTGCTGACCCCTACTTTGTCATGTACAAGCACTTGGTCAATGTACTCGGTGGCGTTGCGAAACCTGTCGACACCTATCCTTCCTTTAAGCTAACCCCAGAAACCCTGGAAGCGGCTATCACAGAAAAGAGCAAGGTACTCATCATCAATAGCCCCGGTAATCCTACCGGCGTAACCATGAACAAAGCAGAGCTGCAGGCTTTGGCTGAAGTCGCCAAACGACATAACCTGCTCGTTCTGAGCGATGAAATTTACGAATCGCTACAATATGACGAAGAACCAGCAACGATAGTGGGCATGTATGATAACGTGATCTGTCTCAACGGTTTTTCGAAGAATGCCGCGATGACCGGCTGGCGTGTCGGATTTGCTGCAGGCCCCGAAGAAATCATTCAGCAAATGAACACGCTGCAACAATATACCTTTGTTTGCGCTCCTTCCTTTGCCCAGAAGGCTGCTGTTCTCGCGCTCAAGGCAGATATGTCAGAAAAGATCGCAGCTTACCGCTACAAACGCGATCTGATTTACAACGGCTTAAAAGAAAAATTCAATGTCACCAAACCCGGTGGTGCATTTTATATCTTCCCGGAAGCCCCCAATGGCGACGGTGATGCATTTGTGATGAAAGCGATTGAGAATAACGTTCTCATCATCCCCGGAAGCGTTTTCTCTGAACGCAAAACGAACTTCCGCATTTCCTTTGCAGCAACCAACGAAACACTGAAAAAAGGCGTGGAAATACTCAACCAACTGGCCGATTCCTTCTAAGCGGTCCAGCGACCGCAGGCAAGAGATATGGTCCTTGCCGTCCCTGACTATAGGGAATTGTCGTTTTTTTATGACAACTATTGTAGTGTCATTCAGCAGGAAGGCCCTTAATTTTTAAACGTTTCAAACAACGCGGTGGAAGCTTTTTCCAATATGAAAAAACTTCCACCGTTTTTTATAGTCCAGACGAGGTCTACGGTTTTTTCGGTTTCTGAAAACGAAGCCAGATACCGTAATTCAAATTCTCCGCACCTTTGGGTTTGGGGCGCTCAATCGTAAAATCGGCAATACCGGCTTTTTTTACGGCAGTGCGCAGTTCCGCTTCGGTTTCGTTAATATCATATTTGGGACCGCCGCTTTTCTTTTTTTCTCCGGGACGTTTTTTGCGGCGTACTTTTGCTGCCTCTTCAGGAGGTAAATCGCGGGGGAGACCCCGTCCGATGTAGGCCCAGGCGCCGGGTTTCATCACACGAAGAATTTCAGAAAGGGACAACGCGAGATCATCCCAGGCCCAAAAGGAACCGCGCGAGACGACGAAGTCGGCGTAGTTGTCGCGCAAGGGCAAATGCTGCGCATCACCAAAGAGCGATGCGACCCGGTGAGATACACCTTGTGCTTGCGCCGCTTCCTGGAAGTAGCGAAATGCATAGGGGTTGATGTCGATGTTCACCCAGTAGAACTCGGTGCGTTTGCAAAGCTCCAGAATCAGCTTCCCCGGACCGCTACCGATGTCCACCCCAATCCCCTGACCTTTCTCAAGATTAAAATCGTGCACCAATTGCTCGGCAAGGGGTGCATACACCGGTGCAAGGTGTCCCTTTTCACTCTGAGCCATTTGGGCCGCATCTTCCTGGGTAAATGCTTTCGTATCGGGATATTGGCGCACCTCAGAAAAGGCCGACGGTAGAAATAGAAAAAAAAGTAACGTTACAAGTTTCACTCTTGAGTATGTTGACATATTGAAGTCCTTTCTACCGTTTTCAAAAAAACGGGGAAAGCGGCATAAAATACCGTATTTCCCCGTTTGGGTTATAAGAGGCGTTTATTTGCTACGCAATGTTCTTCCATAGGCAAAAACATTGGCATTTTGTTCATGAACACTCTTTTTCAAATTGGCAAAAATGGCTTCTAACCAGTATTCTTCTGCGATGTCGAAATAGGTGCTCATCAACCCCAGAAGGCAGACATTGAAATTACGCTGATTCACAGGCGTATCGTCCAAGTCATTCAACTTGGTTAAATCGGTTTCGTCTTCTCCCAGTAGAATAGCAGGTGTAATGAGTACACCGCTTTCCTTATTCAGGTGATGCCGATTATTCTCCACCTGTGTAGGATGCAGCACCAACAAAAAATCGGCTTGTCCTTCGGGCACCATCGGACTAAGCACTTTTTTGCCAAAGCGCACATCGCTGGACACGGAACCACCACGTTGGCTCATGCCGTGTATTTCACTTTTCTTCACGTCATAGCCGGCACGGAAGGCGGCCTCGGAAAGGATGTCGGAAACGCGAATAGCGCCTTGACCGCCCAAGCCGGCAATCACTACATTGGTTACTGAATTGTTATTCTGCATTGCATTCTTCCGCTGCCTGTTCGTACATGGCGATTTTGGGAGCCGCAAGCGCGCACGGCCGCCGCATGATAATCAAAGAAAGTTCATTTTTCCCCAGCGCTTCGGTCAACGCCGCATCCAGTTGCGGCGGTCGGGAAACAACTTGCACGTTGTTAATGCCCATGGCGCGTGCCACATCTTCAAAGCAGAACTTGTGCGTAGGCTGGTGGTCCAGCTTGCGTCCTGTACCCGGATGTTCCTGCATCCCCGTCATGGCTGTTGTGCCATTGTCGAGGATGACGACGATATGCCCGGTTTCCGGCGGATTGTAAACCATTTCAGCCAAGCCGGTCAGCCCACTGTGCATAAAGGTACTGTCGCCGATAACGCTAACCACGCGCCGTGCTTCGTCTTCGGGTAAGGTATGGCGGAGTCCCAGTCCTACGGTGATGCTGGCGCCCATGCATACGCAGGTATCCATTACTTCAAAGGGAGGCAGTACGCTCAGGGTGTAACAACCGATATCTCCCGCTACAATGCAGCCGTGTTTTTTAAGTACTGCGAAAGAAGCGCGGTGGGGACAGCCCGTACAAAGTTGTGGGGGTTTGCCCTTGGGTGGAGCCGCTTCGGGGGAGGTGTCATTATTCAGGATACGTATCACACGATTGACGCTCAACTCCCCAAAACGGTACATCTCCGGCTTGCCTTCCACCTCGATACCAGCGTGGCGGAGTTGCTCCACAAGGAAAGGGTCGCCTTCTTCGATTACAACACAGCGATCAACGCCTGCTGCAAATGCGCGAATGGTATCAAGCGGTAACGGATGGGTCATTCCGATCTTCAGGATGCTGGCCTCAGGGGCGGCTTCGTGTGCATGGGTATATGAAACGCCAGAGGTAATGATACCCACGGCCTTGTCCCCTTCTACACAGACATTCAGGTCAGATTTTTCATTCCACTGCTGAATCTGCGTCAGTTTATCACGCAGACGCCGGTGAGCAAGGCGCGCATAGGCCGGAATCATCACCCGTGTTTTTGTATCGGCTACGAAATGGGTTTCTAATGCAGGCAAAGGCGTTTCAAGGGGGTGCACAATGCTCTTCGAATGACAAACGCGTGTCGTCATGCGCAACATCACCGGCACACTCTGCTCGTGCGAAATTTCCATAGCGCGCAACGTCATATCATAGGCTTCCTGCGAGTCCGCAGGTTCAAGGCACACAATACCTGCCGCCAATGCATAACGCCGGTTGTCCTGCTCATTTTGGCTGGAATGCATACCGGGGTCGTCCGCGGAAACCAGTACCAATGCACCGCTCACTCCAATATAGGCCAATGTAAACAAGGGATCGGCTGCTACGTTTACCCCTACATGCTTCATGGTGACCAAGGTGCGTGCACCGGAAAAAGCAGCACCGATACCTACTTCAAGCGCTACCTTTTCATTAGGCGCCCATTGCGCCTTCCCACCGAGTTCAGAGAAGTTCTCAAGGATTTCAGTGGAAGGTGTACCCGGATACCCCACCCCCAATTGGATTTGGGCATGTCGCGCCGCCAGCGCAATGGCCTCATTTCCACTCAACAGCTGTTTAGATTCACTCATCGTGTTCGTCACTCCCGGTTGTATCTTCCCGTAGGATTTGCAGACAAGAGCAGCGCGCATATCCAGATACAGTTCCAGCGCAAACGCAGTTCTCTTGTTGGGTTTCAAAAAGGTATCAAAAATTCAGCGCTCATTCAAACTTAAACATGCCGAATGGCAAGCAAAAATCCAGAAAATGTCCAAAAACATTGCCCTATACTCTTCGTGGCGGCACAGATAGGGCAACGATCTATCGTAAGAAACAGAGCAATTCGTGTGTCTTTTTTTTGAAAACTTCGGGAATACCCATCGGGGAAAAAGCTCAACGAATCCGGGCCTCTTCGCCACTTTGCCACATATCGGCATTGCTTCCCAATGCCTGTTTGAGTGGCCAGGTCATTTCATTAAGCTGCGCCAACGCCGCCGGCCCCAAATCCAGGTCGGCCGCCTGCAGATTACGCTGTAGCTGCTCAGGCTTACGCGCTCCCACTATCGCCGAGGTCACTCCGGGCTGCGCCAGCACCCAACACAAGCTCACCGTGGCAAAGGGAATGCCAATGGCCTCCGAAAAGGCTTTAAGATGCCCCACCGTCCGCATCAACTCCCGTTCACAGCCCGCTTCACTGTGACGCACCCCCTCACGCGTATTTGAAAAATGACGTGTGCGACGGCGTAATAACGGAATATCATCAACATCCAGCCAGCGTCCGGTCAACAGGCCCTGCATCAACGGCATGTAGGACAAAACACCTACGTCACGACGTCGACATAACGGTAGAATTTCATATTCAATTGCGCGATAGAGCGCGTTATATCCCAATTGATTCGAAACAGTCCCTCCCCCTTCCAACCAAGTCGTCAAATCCTCCTTCCCAAAATTTGACACCCCCACATGACGAATTTTCCCCTCCTCCTGCAGCCGCTTCAACGTGCCGTATGTTTCCTCAAAAGGTATTTCGCGCGACGGCCAATGCACCTGATACAAATCGATATAGTCCGTGTTCAAACGGGTTAAACTCGCTTCGCATGCAGCACGTAACGCATTGGGAGAACAATTCTGTGGCGCTACTTTCGAGGCGATAAACACCTGCTCTCGTTTTCCTGCCAACGCTTTCCCCAATATCTCCTCCGAGGCCCCATCGCCATACATCTCGGCCGTATCAAAAAGGTTGATCCCCCCATCAATCGCGGCCTGCACCGTCGCTGTCGCATCCGTCTGCACATCCTCGCCCCAATAATCCGGATCACCCAGCTGCCATGCGCCAAAGGCTAACACAGAAACACGTAACCCGCTATCACCTAGCATTCTATATTTCATGTCACGTCACCCTCGCATACATTTATCACAAATATTGTCAAAATGTATATAACCGTTTCTTCACACGCCTTCCCAAGCTTTCTGATTACTCATTATGCCATTAGTTGACAGGAAATTGCATAAACTTACTACTCTGTTTTTTGAGGAGTGTCCCGATGCGCCGTGTGAAGGAAGCGCCGTGTTATCTAAGCTAGCCGGTGAAAATATAAAGCCCCCATTTTTTCTACGATATTACGAGAAAAAATGGGGGCTTTATAGTGACTTAAATTTCAAGAGTTGTCATAAAAAACGAAGTCTTATTTCGGTCAAGAATGGCAAGGACCCTATTTCCTGGGGTTTCCTTGGCCACCTTATGAAATAATGCAACGTTACTAGAAAACGCTATTGCAACTGTTCCAACGCCACCGCTTCGTCGATCAACATAATGGGAATATTGTCCCGAATCAGATAGCAATACACGCCATCTTCACGGATCAGCGCCCCCTCTATCTTCTCTTCAACAAGGTCACCCGCACGATTCTTTAAGGTACCGGCCTCAATGGCCTCATTCAATTTTGTCACCAACGTCTCATCCGCCATTGTAACCGGCGTTTTATCCTCGGGACAGACCAGGATATTCAACAGTTCTTGATCCACCATAACGGCGTTCCTCCCTAAAATTCAAAAAGAGCAATGAAATATAGCTTTTTTGCTGGTCAGCATTCTTTAATCTTATTGTAGCCGATACACATCGCCAGTCCAAGCAAAACAATCAAACAGAGCAGCGATCCTAAGACAGGTGGCCAGCGCCCCCCGATGATATCGATGCTTTTTCCGTCCTGACCATAGCAAGGTTTTGTTTTGTAGGACAGCGTTTAGTTTTAACGCACCAATATTTTATAAAACGAGCTCATAACAAAAAAATCCGGTGAAACGCTGGATAGCATTTCACCGGATTAATTATCGGCTTCAAATAGCGGCGAAACCAAACAACAATCAGGCGACAGCGCCTTTACGCTGACAGCCACGCGGTGCCTTTTTGAATTTGCCCGCTTTGATGTATCGCGCACACACTTTGATTTTGCGTACCCGACCATTTTCATCCATAATACGGATGGTCTGCAGATTGGGTTTCCAACGACGCTTGGAAATACCGGTTACATTCTGCCCGATACCGCCTTCGCGTTTGGCTTTACCGCGCCGCACCACTCGGTTTCCAATACGGGGGCGTTTACCGCTATATTCACATACTCTAGCCATGATTCTCTCCTAATCTATCTATTGGGTTTCGCCTGCAAGGCGTGCTATACTACGCAACGAGCCGGAACTATAGCACATGTCTGGCGTGATTTCAAGTCGTTTCCATCGGAACTCTTTTGTAGGAAAAGACTTTGCTCGATTTTAGTGACTGAAATCTGAGAAGTTGTCATAAAAAACGAAATTTTATTTCGCTCAGGGATGGTAAGGACTATAACCTCTTGCTTGCGGTCGCTGGACCGCTTTAGCCTGTTTCTGAATACTGCATTGTTCAAAAATGTACTGGGCATAGGTACTTGTACCTAGTACAAATTAGGTCGGTCCTGTTAAATACAGATCAGGTTGGATACGATAATGCACCGAACAACTACCTTTCCATCTATTCCTTTAAAATCCCCCCTCCCCTCCCTTGGGTGGGGGATTTATCTGCTCGCTTTATGTTTTGTACTTATGCCAGGATGTGCGCATTTGGGTACTCGGCTGGTGCTGGAACCGCCACCGGAGAATGCGCCACCAGTAGCGGAAATCCTAGCCGATTTGGCTGCCAACGATGCTGCTATTGCGCAATTTAAGGCCCGTGGCGATTTTATCCTGAAAACGCCGGAATTGGACACGGTGTACTGGCTGCCGACAAGCGATATTTACTATCAAGATCCCGGTCGACTCTTTGTAAAGGGACGCAAGCATGCCCATAATGTGCTTATGCTACGGTGTGAGGGAGAAAAGTTTCTTATCGAGCTCCCACTGCGCAAAGAGTATATTTATCGACGCGAGGGCCATCAGTTTGCGGAGTTGGCCACCAAGGTCTCGCCTGCGGATATTGCCCAGGAATTATTCCTGCCCGAGGATTGGGCCGCATTAACGACGAAGCAGGTGCGGGTTTCGGAGGTGGATGAGACGCAGCAGACGGTTTCTATCGAAATATATCAAGGCAAACGCCCTTACCGCTTGTATCGCCGACTTACGCTCCAGGGACCGCCGTGGCGGGTACTGCGTGCGGAGTTGCTGTCCCCGGAAACCCAGGAGGTGCTTGCTGTCACGACAAAGACGGACTATCATCTGCAAAATGATATTCGCTTTGCCAGTCAGATTGAGTCGACTTTTCCGGGACAAGACGCTTATATGCAGTATAAAATGCGTTGGTTTAAGGTAAATGAGCCGTTGGATATGGAATGGGTCGATATTGAAAGCCGCCGTCAGCAGTTGGAAGTGAAGGGCTATAAGGAAATTGAAGCGGAAGTGCCTGTTGAGGATACAAAATGACAAAACCGGTGTTATCGGGACTTTTCCCAGAAGAAATTGCGACGGCACTTCAGTTGAAGAAGTATCAGGGTACGCAACTTTTTGAGTGGATTCAGCAGAAACGGGTCCTTGATGTGTCGGCCATGACGAATCTCTCTAAGGGACTGCGCACACAATTACCCGATATGTGTCATATCACGCGGCTGAAACCGGTAGAGGTGCGCATCTCTTCGACAACGGGGACGAAAAAAGCCTTGTTTCGCTTGCATGACGGTGAAACCGTCGAATCTGTGTTGATCCGGGATCGCGACCGTATCACGATATGCGTATCATCACAGGTCGGCTGCGCGTTGCAGTGTGCGTTTTGCGCTACAGGGCAGGCGGGTTTTACACGAAACCTTTCAACCGATGAGATCGCAGAACAAATCCTGTTCTTGCTTCAGGGGGAAACGCTGGCAGAACGCACCCCCAATATTGTCTATATGGGCATGGGTGAACCGTTGCGCAATTACGATGCGGTGATGCGCAGTATCCGTTTGCTGATGCATGCGCGGGGCCTGCATATCGGCGCACGCAAGATAACCCTCTCCACTGTGGGAGATGTAAAACGTTTACAACAATTCATCCTGGAAGATTGGCAGGTCAGACTGAGTGTTTCCCTGCACGCTGCCAATGACACCCTGCGTGATCGTCTGGCGCCGGTCAACCGCCGTTATCCACTTGCGGTATTAAAGAAGGCGTTACAGGAATACATCGACAAAACGGGACGCCAAATCACGCTGGAGTGGACCTTGCTGAATAAGGTCAATGATGGAGCGAAGGACGTCAAAGAGCTGTTTCATTTCCTCGCCGGGTTGCGGGCAAGCGTGAATCTCATCCCCTGGAATCCTGTCGCGGGACTTCCCTATACCCCCTCCCCCTCATCGCAATGCACCTGGTTTATGCAGCAATTGCAAGAGGCCGGAATCACCGCCACGTTGCGGCAAGAAAAAGGACAGGATATCGAAGCCGCTTGTGGACAATTACGCCGTATTCATGGCGAAAAGCCTGCTTAATTATGCATTAAGCTTAAAGTAGCCGTGCGACAACCGGACTTTGCTGTCGCTTACTTCAACATGCTATGCTTGCTTCTTATTTTTTACGCTAACTTTGCCAATCTAAGGGAATTTCCATGAAAATAGCATCTCGTTTTCTCTGTTTAAGCCTGTTACTTGGCTGTTGTTTTTCAATTCACGCCGCTTCCAAAGATGAGCCAATGTGTCCTGTCTTACAGACAATAAATGACGAAGGCGCGGCATTTTTCAGCACTGTTTTGGGGCTGGATTGGCAAAGCAAAGATTATAATGTCAACGGTATGAATGAATCGTGGGAAGTGGCGCTTGTAGCCAGCGTATTGTGCGATGACACGCTTGCCTACCATACTGAGTTGCGCGCCCTCTACCAAGCCAATCTCGCTACGTTGCGCACTGAAGCGGACTATGCCACAAAAGTTGCTTCCTATGAAAATGTCCTTGTGGCGCTGATGTTAACCAGCCAGAATATGGTGAACAAACTTGTCGAAACCCTGACACTTACGGGTTCCTATAGTGCTTTTCGTCCTGAAAAAAGCATCCACGAACCTTTTTCATGGGCGGGTGACTATGATAACGATGGCAGCCTGAATCAGTGCGAATACAGGCGTGCATTTAATGAAGAGGGAACCTACGCAAACTACGTCGCCTATGCCACCAATCCCACGCAAGCGGGGGAAACAGGTTGCAATCCACTTTCTCCGCCTGAATTCTGTACCTATCTTGACCTCATCGCCGACCAGGGCAGCTTGTTAGGTTTTATCGTGGGCTATCGTGATCTATGGCCGCTTGTGGCATGCGATGTTGCTGATCTTAATGGAGGAATTAATGAGGAAACCAATTTACCACAGGGTAATGGCATGATGGATGTCCCCTGCGAATTGGCACTTATCAAGACCATTCTAAGTGATAGCAGCTTTGATCTGAGTAGCGGAACCCTGCCGGGACAGGTACAACCGGGTGCAACCTATGATATGACACTCGACGCCATGAACACGAACCGCTACCAGATCTACCAGGAAGTGGGAGAAAGAGCGTTAAAAACGCTTGACACCTTTGGCCTTTCCCAACTTGCCGAAGGCCTCTTCCAACTCTTTTCAGCATACACGATCTTCGGAGACGATGACTCTATTGAAACCGTAAATTATCTCTATGGAACTATCGAAAAATTCGTCGCTAATCCTAATCTGGACATGAATGACTTCATTCTGCTGCCTGAATTCTTTTCACCTGCAGGCGATGCTGATGGCGATGGCTATACCAACACGGAAGAATATAACGAGTACTTTGACGAGTCTGATCCCACAATCTATGTCAATGCAGCACTTAATCCTGCTATAAATCCTGGAGGAGTCGTCGAGGGCGAAGGTGAAGGTACAGCTGAAGGTGAAGGCGAGGGCACTGTCGAGGGCGAAGGTGAAGGTACAGCCGAGGGTGAGGGCGAGGGCACTGTTGAGGGCGAAGGTGAAGGTGCTGTCGAAGGAGAGGGCGAGGGCACTGTCGAGGGTGAAGGCGAGGGTACTGTTGAGGACGAAGGTGAAGGTGCTGTCGAAGGAGAGGGCGAGGGCACTGTCGAGGGTGAAGGCGAGGGTACTGTTGAGGGCGAAGGTGAAGGTGCTGTCGAAGGAGAGGGCGAGGGCACTGTCGAGGGTGAGGGCGAGGGTGACCACGGCCTCCACAGTGGGGATCAGAACGGAGATAACCGGATTAACCTGTCTGAGTTGTTACGCCTAATCCAATTCTTTAATACCAATGAATATCATTGCGCAGGCAGTACCGAAGATGGTTATGCCCCTGGAACAGGCGACACCTCTTGCACTTTACATGCAAGTGATTACAAACTCCCGGAATGGAAGATAGGATTGTCCGAACTATTACGTTTTATCCAGTTCTTCAATTCAGCGGGTTACCATGCTTGTGACGGAAGTGAAGACGGCTTCTGTGTAGGAGTTCCGACAAAATAACGCGTTAATAACACCAACGATATTCGTTAGCTAAAAACGCCCAGGATTTTCTTGGGCGTTTTTTCATATCCTACATCAAACGACACAATCACCGAACGCGCTAGTCGGTTTATTATTCAGAAGGACGATCGTTTTTGTATTGCGGATACATACGATCACGACATTCAGGACAGATGCTGTGGCTGAATTCTGCTTCCGAACGCGTCGAAATATACTTTTCTACCCGCACCCATTCCCCCTGCTCATCCCGAATCTTTTTACAGGAAGAACAGATAGGCAACAAGCCACTCAAAGTTTTCACCTCACGCAAGGCCACTTGCAAATCCTGTGTGCGTTCTTCTACCAGCTCCGCCAGACGTTCCTGATGCTTTTCCAGCTCTGCATTGGCTTGCGACAGTTCGAGTGTGCGTTGCTCCACTGCTTTTTTTAAACGCACATTAAAGATCAACAGTATGGCAATAGCGGTTGCACCAAACAAACCCAAAATAAACAAAACTGTGAGCACGTGGCGTATCCAGGTCAGATCCGGTTTGGGATCAGGATCGTACAAGAAACCCTTCAAATCATAGTCCCTTGGAATCATCCCTAATCCTGCGTAGGTATCTGCAATATGTTTCCAACGACCAGGGTTCATATGCCCCAATTCGATTAATTCGGGATGCAATAACCTACGCATCTCATGCGCTTCATAACGCAAGTATTCCCGCATCGTTTCTGCCTCATAAAGCAATTCTTCGCGGTTCTTGCGCGAGTTATAGCGAGTCTGAATAACATCAATTATTTCGTCCGAATGCGTCATCGCATATTCCCAGCCCCGCAGACTGGCTTTGCGAAAGGCACGCACCCGTTCGGGATGTTTTTTCAGTTCCTGCTCAGAGGTAAACAGCGTATCCCCATAAAAATCGATACCATACGCACGGGGTGAAAGGATGGAAATCGGCACGTCTGCCTGAGAAAAAAAGAACGGTTGATCCGTCTCATAGGCATGGTAGGCATCTGCGCGTCCATCCAACAGAGCGTTGGGGTCTACATCGATATCCAGACGCGTAATGCTTTCCAGTGATATTCCCTCATTAATGAACATGGCAAGAATTTCCGCACTATCGACCCCGGCACGCAGCATAATCTTTTTACCCACCAACTCATCTGGTGTATCAATGCCCGAATCACGTCGTGTAATCAGAACCGAAGGGGAATGCTGGAAGATAACAGCCAGTGCCACCACGGGTTTCCCCTGCGCACGATGCAACAACAGTTCCGCGTTGCCAACGCCATACTGCGCATGCCCCGAAAGGACTTCCTCAACCATACTCACATTGGGATTGCCTTCAATAAAACGGACCTGCAACCCGGCCTCTTTGTAGTACCCCATTTCCTGCGCCGCATAGAAACCAGCAAACTGAAATTGATGCACCCATTTCAGTTGTAACACCACCGTTTCCAAGGCAGGCGCGGCATTCCCCCATACGGATACGCCTGGCAGCAGTATACAAAAGAGGACTAAGAAAAATTTTTGTGTACGAGCAACAAAAGACATTGGGAAAGCCATTCCATCACTGGCCAAAGTCACAATCAAAAGATAAGCGTCTTGCTGTCTTTAAGTTAAAGCCTGACTATCTCTACTGGACTTCCTTGCTTCCCCGGCTTGCCGTAGGAAGATATACAGCCAACTTCATTTTAGTGCCTCAAAAAAATCCGAAACAACAATATAAACAACAGGGTGTACTTTCAGACGCCAATGGCAAGGGAGGCCCTGTTACTGATATGACCAATCACCTAAACCCTCTACATAATTTTAGTAGCATACCCCAATATAAAGCCGTACTTTCTAAAAAACAGGGAATTCTTTCTGTGAAAAAAGAACTCCCTGTTTACAGGTTAGCAGTATAACACCCAAGTACGGGTCAAAACTAGCTTATCAAAGGCTCACTATTTGAGGGGATCGTCCCCCTATGACTTTGCTTTAGTTTTAGCTTTTGCTTTGGCCTTGGCCTTCGGCTTGGCCTTGCTTTTCGTAGCAGCCTTCTTTGTCGTTGTTGCAGGCAAAACATGGTAAAAATATTTTCCTGCCTCCAACATGTTGCCTAAATTACGCTTGGCCTCATCATTATGATCAAAGCCCAACTTACCCGCTTCGTCCAAAAACGTCTCCCAATCCCCATGATTCCATTCACCGTTTCTTTCCGCGATGAACTTACCCGCTAATGACAACAATTTCTGAATCTTATTCGTTGTGGCCATCCGATTCACACCCTCCTTAATTCACTGGCTTTCCCGGAAGAGAGACTTACAATACCCCTGCTCGCTTCCAGTATGCTGGTTATAATTTACCCCCAATATACTACGAGCGCCCCCGAAGGGCCCACCGTTTACAAACATCCTGTATGCAGAGTAGCCCAGCAACGCATTTCTGTCAAGAGGGAAAATCATCCCCAAGGGAAAAACGGCATTCCTCCCATACGCTCCCAAGTAGCCAATGGATATATGCTTACTGTAAGACGGTTCGTGTGGCAATCACGTTGACCCCTGTATCGGCATAGTTCGATAACAACACATCGCCACTATGTATCGGTACTGAGACTTGGATCTTGGCCAAGTCTTTTAACAGCGGAAAAATATATTTCTTCAGGATAGGCATATCGGTCTTAATAGGTATGCGCGGATTCTCATCAGAGGTACTCGCTACCACTGCCGTAACTACCCGTTTGGGGGAGAGGAGCTCTTCGCGACCATATGCTTCACCCCGCGGACATTTTCCCCCGGTAACCACGACTGAGCGATCCGCCTGCTCTTCGCATTGCAACCGGCATCCATTAGGACATACAAGACAAATGATTTCTTTAGCCATAACGTGATGGTCTTCCTATTCTATCGCCACTTCCAACAAGGGCAGCTCATCATTCTCCAGCGGTATCGGCGTATCCTCGGCAGACAAGGTAAAATGAATCATTTCTGCAGGTAGAATGTGATGCAGAGGATACTTTTTCACCGTCACCCCCTGGTTACGCACTACCAGTGCACCGCGTTCTTTCACAATCAGAGAACGTAGCGAAAATAGATTATCTTCTCCCGGTACATAGCGATGCGGAACCACATATTTCACATTGGCGCCCGGGGCGATTCGCCCTTGTTGCACCGCTGCGTTTTGCTGCGCCAGATACTCGATCACATGTTCGCCGCAACGTTCCGCTTCATTGGCGGCCCAATCTACCAAATCATGCACATGCAGCACATTGCCACAAGCAAACACCCCATCCAGATTCGTCATCAGATGTGCATCCACGCGCGGCCCCCCTGTTTCAGGCCCCAGGCGTACGCCAGCGTTCTGGGAAAGCTCATTCTCAGGGACCAGGCCCACTGATAACAAGATGGTGTCGCAATCCAGTTGAAATGCGCCCTCGGGATTCAACGCCCCATTCTCCATCGGCGTCACCTCCAGCCCCTCTACCCGATCCTTACCCTTTATCTGGGTAACGACATGGTTGAGGTACAGCGGTATTTCAAAATCCTCCAGACACTGCACAAGGTTGCGGGTAATCCCAGAAGGGTAAGGGAGAATTTCCACGACCGCAAGTACTTTTGCGCCTACCCAGGTAAGCCGGCGCGCCATAATCAGGCCGATATCTCCCGAACCAATGACCACTACTCGTTTACCCGGCAAATAGCCATCGATGTTGATCAAACGTTGCGCCAGCCCCGCGGTAAAAATTCCTGAGGGACGTGTACCTGGAATTCCCAAGTTGCCCCGGTTGCGTTCCCTGCACCCCATCGCCAAAACAATCGAGGTGGTTTTGAATTGAAACACCCTTTCTGAAGGCGAACACGCAATGATTGTTTTTATATGTTTTTGTTTTTTAGTGGTTTTTTCTATTTGTTTTGCGCAAATCTCCAAAACCGTCGTGTTCAGATACACATCAATAGCGTCCGAGGCCAGCACCTGCGTTGCATAGCGTTCTGCAAACTCAGGTCCGGTCAGTTCTTCCTTAAAGCGATGCAGACCAAAGCCATTGTGGATGCATTGCAGCAAAATCCCTCCCAAGTAGCCCTCGCGTTCTACCAAAGCAACCCGGTGGCCCGCTTCGACGATACGCAACGCCGCCGCCATACCAGCAGCACCAGCACCAATCACAACGGAATCATATGATTTTTCAAGCATGCGAAGTTTCCTCGTCAAAAAGCTCTGCCCCAAGTTTCCCCTGCACCACATAGCTCCCACCTCCACGCTTGGTAATTTCCTCAATGGGGATACCTGTTTCTCTGGCCAGTATTTTCAGGATCTTGTAAGTACAAAAACCGCCCTGGCAGCGCCCCATCCCCGCACGGGTATAAAACTTGATGCCATCGAGTGTGGTATGGCCTTTATGAATGGCCTCCACAATCTCCGCTTCGGAAACCGACTCACACCGGCACACAATATGGGCGTATTGTGGATTCTCCTCTGCCAATACCGCCAGATTCTCAGGGGATTGTTCGCGTACATGCGGAGAGGTCGACAGGCCAGGATGATAATCAACTTTTTCCGTCAGCTGCAGCCCGTCCTTCTTCAGTAAATCCTTCACATACCCCGCAATGGCGGGAGATGCGGTGAGACCTGGCGATTGAATACCCGCCACTTGGATAAAGTGGGGCGTCTTCTGGGAGATGTCTATATAGAAATCGTTGCCTTCCAGAACCGGACGTAAACCTACAAAAGACGTAATAATCTCACGTCGGGAAATAACCGGAACCATGTGCATGGCCTGGGCAAAAACCGTATCCAGATTCTCCTGCGTGGTTGCCCGGTCCTCCTTATCATCCACTATCTGCGCTGTAGGCCCAATCATCATGGTGCCTTCCACAGTTGGGATGACCAGCATGCCTTTGCTGTTTCGACTGGGAACCGGAAAGAGTACATGGTTCGGAAAGCCTGCGGCGTTACGTTCCAGCAAAAACTCTTCCCCTTTGCGAGGCTTAATGCTAAAACTCTCCGCATTGAACGCTTCAGAAACCGCATCCGCATAGAGTCCAGCAGCATTGACAACATACTTTGCACAAACAGATTTGTCTGTTTTTGATTTTATTTGGTGGTATTGGCCATTATATTGGCTTTCCTGCACCTCAAAATCCGTGTGTACCGTTATGCCATTGCGTTTGGCAGATTCGACCAGGGAGAATACATAGCGGTAAGGCTCGACAATTCCCCCTGTGGGTGCATACAAAGCGCCAACAACATCTGGATTCAGCTTGGGTTCCATCATCAACAGACGCTCACGGCCACAAATTTCCAAGCGCGGCACACCGTTGTCCACCCCTTGCTGATACAACTGCTCCACCGTCTTCATTTCTTCATAGGAAAAGGCTACCACGAGAATCCCAACTCGTTTAAAGGGGAACCCCAGTTCATGGTGGAGTTGCTCAAACATCAGGTTACCCTGAATTTCCAAACGCGCTTTTAACGAGGTGGTTGGATGGTGAAATCCGGCGTGTACAATGCCGGAATTCGCCTTAGATACGCCAAAACACACATCGGTACATTTCTCAAGCAGGACTACGTTCAAATTATAGGCCGACAAGCACCGCGCTACCGAGGCACCTACCGCACCTGCGCCAATAATGGCGACATCATATTGTGGAATAGACATATCCAGTCACTTTCCGGTGCCTAGGGCACTCCCAAGAATTACGGTCCTTGCCGTGGATAATCAGAATGAGGCTGATTAAAATCCTCGGTTTTTCTTGCTTCTTCCTTTTTCCGGCGATCCAGCGACCGGTGGCCGGGGCCACACCCAGGAATTATGATCCTTGCCGTGGGTAACCACAGCAAAGCTGATTAAAATCCGCGTTTTTCTTTGCTTCTTTCTTTTTCCGTAAAAAGAAAGAAGAACCCTTGTTAAGAAGAGCGCTTATCCTAGCGTGTGTGCGGTTCCGTGTCAACTCTATCGGACAGATCTCCAGAGGGCACGCAGGGTTTCGACGGCAGCTTTGGGACGCCGGTGCACATCGAAAAGGCCGTAGGCGACGCGTAACTCCTGCACCCATTCAAAACGGCGATGCACATCGGCATCGGCAAAAGACCAGATAATTCCGCCGATACAGTTCTTTTCTTTAACAAGGGCCTCCCAGTATTGTCGCAGACATTCCGCCTGGTAGTATTCACCGGGAAAGTAGTCGGTTTTTACACCTCGTACCGCCCACACGCCAAATTCGCTGACCAGGATGGGTTGGTCGGGGTGCTCCTGACGCAGGACCTCAAAGCGTTCATGCATTCGTTGCGTCAGTTCGGGCAAACTATCGATATGAGGAGTGGAACTGGCCTGGTATACGTTGACGGCGCAAATGTCAGTTGCATTGAAAACCCGGTCGCCTGGCCAACAGTTACTAACCTCGACTGCAGGACGCGTCGGGTCCAATTCATGGCACAAATGCACCAGTTCAGTATTGCCTGCAACGGTCATTTCCACCAGTTTATGCTGTTCCTCGGTATTCTCCAGAGGTAAACAGAGATTTTCATTGCTGACACTCCACAGCAGTACGCAGGGATGATTGCGTTGCCAGGCTATGATTTCGCGCAATTGTGCTTTTGCCGTATCCAGCGCTTCAGGGGCGTGCGCATGCACCAGCGGACGTCCCCATTGATACAGAGGAAGCTCGCTAAAGAAAAAGACGCCCATTTCATCGCAAATATCGTAGCATTCAGGCGAGAGGGGAAAGTGGCAACGTATCAGATTGCCGCCCATATCTTTCAGACGCTGCATATCCTGACGAAAGGCGGATGGATTAGGCGAACGTCCGGAATCCTGCTGGTCCTCATAATAATTCACCCCCTTGATCACAAAGGGTTCCCCATTGAGCAACAACTGCTGTTCCCGCACTTCGACACTACGCAGTCCAAGCCTATGCGACCATGTATCGCAGACAGCTTCCCCGTTTACCTGAGCGGAAAAAACGAGGGTCAGCGTATAGAGCACAGGGGTATCCGGAGTCCAGCGATGAGGGTTAGGCACGGTTAATGTGAGTTTATCTACACTCTTGTGATCGGTGGCGCTTTGGGAAAGATTGCCCTGCGCTACCACTTCACCGGCCCGTGTTAACATGGCCCGCACCTGAAAAGGAGCACTGTTTATGTCGGTATGGGTGGAAAAAATAGCTATTTTGACCTGTACTTCATCGTTTTCGAAGCTAGTGATCACCTGTGTATTTTCGATATAGGCATGCGCCTTGGCCCGCAAACGCACATTGCGGTACAAGCCGCCGTGGTTCCACCAGTCATACTGTCCACCCGGACAACGATCCTTTTTCGGTATATTATCCACAGCAATCGCAAGCGTGTTTTCTTCCCCCGGACGAAGCAAGCTATGAATCGGAATTTCAAAAGGGGTGTATCCCCCCTCATGGGTACCTGCCTTAACGCCGTTGACATAGAGCGTGGTGTAGTAATTGCTTCCGTCCGACTCGAAAGTGATACGTTTGGTATCCCAGTCGCGTGGAATGAACACTGTTTTGCGATACCATCCATGTCCCTCATAACTCCATAAGTCCGGCACCGCCTGGTTCCAGCTCATCGGCACCGGCACATCTAACCAACCGGCATCCTCGAAATCGGGTTCATACCATCCCCAATCCTTTATAGCCGTGTCGGCCTCACTGGATGAGTCAAAATCTGGAGCCATAAAGCGTTGGTTCGATTCAATATCCCCAAATGCAGGGTAAAATTTCCAGATCCCATCCAGAGACAATACGTCATGCATAGCCTTGCTCCCCATCGCAACCATGAAATCGGGTTAACGTGCCCACTACTCCGTAAAAACAAACTCAATCTCAGCAAAAACCGCTGGATGATCCGAAGGACGGCTCGCCCATTCCATATTGGTGTATACGGGTGCTTCCAACACCCAATCATACACCTTCTTCTCACATGGCCCCGCCAGAAGTATATGATCGATCCGCGTTTCTGGCGTAAGATATTTTGGTGTCTTTTTAAATTTCATATCCGGTTGAATAGCCGAATTCATCCGCGCCTTATCCACCAGCTCAGCCGTATTAAAAAGGACTTGGTCACCTGCCTGCCCCTGTATCAGATTGGAATAACGCGTTGTGGTTACATCCGTATTGAAATCCCCGGTGAAGACGATCGGGATCTTTTTCGAATACTTTTTCAACAACTCATAGACCATGGGCGCAGTGCGGTTTTTATTGGGGCCGTTGTTGTCAAAATGCGTATTCACAAAGAGGAACTCAAAGCCACTATCCCTGCAACGCAGATGAGCCCAATTTAAATAGCGTGGCGGCGTGGTTTTGTACCAGCCCAGGCTCAATGGAAGCCACGGATAGGGACTTAGCCAGAACTGTCCTGAATCGAGCAAGACGAAACGGTCTCCGCGAAAACACAACGCCGCATCTGCATACGGCCATTTCGCCAAACGATACGAAACCCACTCATAGCCAGGGATTCCAGCCAGAATATCGTCCATATCCTGCTGCATAGCCAACTCCTGAAAGCCGATAAGATCCGGCGTATAGGTGCGAATTATCTCCTGAATATGAGGCACCCGCACCTCCCAGGAATCGAAAAAGTCCACAGCACAGTAGCGGCACAACACATTGTAGCTCAGCACGCGGACAGGACCACTCGAACACGGCCGCACATCTTCACAACCACGCGCCTTTTTCAATGCACGGAGATCCAGGCGCGCGTTACTCCACGAGCCGGTAAACATGGTTGCGGTAAACTGCAAGCCATTCATATACACAAAAAGCCCGAGCCCTACTAAGAGACAGACAAAAATACCGAGACGCTTACACCATGTATTCATATAAAACTCCATCGATTACGCACTGGTAAAAAATATGCATCCAGTAGAGTATAAGCCCCGGAACGCTCCAAAACGCCAAGCCTCAGGATTGAAAGACAGAGCCGGACAGTTTTGGGTGCCGGGGAATTACAATACGTCGAGAACGCATCATTAACAAAGCAAAAACATTGTAATCGATTCTAGTATCTTGTCCCGCTGCAAAACAAGTGCGGCACAAAAACAAGACTCACCGTTCGCTATCCTCACCCGGGTATCAGCGCCTGTTATACATAATGCGGGTAGTGGCGGATCCGCCCCAAAATCTGGTATTATTTTTTTAAAATAAATATTAACTTTTATGTATTCCTCCCATTTCCGGTCCTCTTATAAATTCGCACATCCCTACCCTTACTTCGGACCGGGCATACTGTCAGAAAAAAAAGAAGGAGAAGTATCCCATGAGTTGGTTCAAGAAAGAAGGCAAAAGTCTGGGAAAAGAAGACGTCTTAGCACTGGCGCTGCGTTTCGCGGAAGAGGCCCGGCAGCGCATCTGCTCTGATCCCAAACGGGTATTGCTGTTACCGCCGGATATCACGCGTGCACACAGTGGGGCGGGCTGGATCACCGAGGCGCTTTATCATCACTTCGCAGAAACAGCCGATGTTCATCTGATTCCGACACTGGGCCAGCATGTACCCCATACACCCGAACAAAACCGCTGGATGTTCGGCTCGGTACCCGAGGAAAAAATCCACGCCCATGACTGGCGTGAAGGTTCCCGCACCATAGGTAAAATCCCTGCTTCCTTTGTAAAAGAAGTTTCTCAGGGAAAGGCGGACTGGGCCATTCCCGTTTCAGTAAATACAATGCTCCTCGACGGCGATTGGGATCTCATTTTAAACATTGGCCATGTCGTACCTCATGAAGTGTTAGGTTTCGCCAATCACAACAAGAATTATTTCATCGGACTGGGCGGCAAGCCGATGATCTGCGCCAGTCATATGATGGCGGCCTGCTGCGGCATCGAAAACAATCTTGGCTGTCTGATCACGCCCCTCCGCGCCTGCTATAACCGGGCTGAACAAGAATGCCTGTCGCATCTGCCAGACTCATACTTCCAAGTCGTCATGGCTTACGATGAACAAGGTGAACTGGCCCATACAGGCGTCTACGCAGGCGATGACGTGGATACCTACCTGGAAGCAGCCACCGCTTCACGCGATCAGAACATCAACGTGGTGCCCCCGCTCAAAAAAGTGGTCGCTGTCATGCAGGGAGATGAATTCTACAGCACATGGGTGGCGAATAAAGCCGTCTACCGCACCCGCATGGCCATTGCCGACGGCGGTGAATTGCTTATTCTTGCACCGGGCCTCAAACGTTTCGGAGAACAGGAAGAAGTCGACGCACTTATCCGAAAATACGGTTACTGCGGCACAAAAAAAGTAATGCAACTCTGGCAAGACTGTCCGGAAACGGGCGATCTGAAAGATCTTACCCATGGCACAGCCCATTTGATTCACGGTTCATCAGAGGATCGCTTCACCATCACCTATGCCCCTGGCGGCCTGAGCGAAGAAGACATTCGCTCGGTCAACTTCAATTACTGCAACCTAGACGAAGCCCTGAAAATCTACAATCCAGCCACACTGAAAAACGGCTTCAACACCCTGCCCAACGGTGAAGAGATCTACTTCATCAGCACCCCTTCAGCCGGACTCTGGTCGACGGAAGAAAAACTGTTGGGACGCAACGAGGTACCCCAGGAGCTTACCTGGACGAATCCAACGCAGTAAGATCGAGCCAGTGGCTGCCTGTTCGGCCTCTCTCTCAGCAAAAATAGCATGTCACCAGAAGGCATCGGAACCCCTTCCGATGCCTTCTTCCTGTATCCCGCGCTAGAACAATATTCCGACTACGTCCTCCTTCATATGCATGAAAATGTGCTTTTAGAGCACATGCTGTTGTATCCTGTTACGAAAAGAAGGTTTTGAATCGAATGCATATCCAATTATCCAACTACGGCAACGCCTCGGCGACGCCTTCACCCGTCAGTGAAATGATGGCTTCCTTCGCTACTGATTTCCGGGACGGTATAGACATCAATCTGGGGGTGGGCTATGTGAATGAAGACACTATCCCCACCCAACGCATCCTCGAAGCCACCCACGCCATCATGGAGCATCCGCAGCAGTATCGACAGGCCTTCAACTACGGCGGCCCCCAGGGCTCTCAGAACCTGATTGACAGCATTCGCACCTTCCTGCTGCATCAACAAATTGGAGGGCTGGATGAAGAGACCCTGTCCCGCAACCGTCTCATCATCGGACCCAGCGGCGCAACAAGCATCCTTGACGGGATAGCGGAAATTCTGCCCAAAGGCATCGTGATTACCTCCGACCCGATGTACTACATCTACTGCAACACCCTCGAACGCAAAGGACTACAGGTCTCCACCATCCCCGAAGGGGAAGACGGTGTCTCCGGCCCAGCATTAGAAGCCCATCTCGCAAAACTTGGGGAAGCCGTACAGGAGATCTCCTTTTTTTACTTCGTCACCGTCAACAACCCCAGTTGCTGCATGCTCTCCAATGCACGCCGTCGCGAAATTGTCGACGTGGTGGCCCGCCTTTCCCAACGCCTTGGACGGCGCATCCCTGTTTTCTTCGATCTCGCCTACGAACTCCTCCTGCACGATCCCGATGCGCCCGCTTTCGAATCCGCCCTGAAATACGATCCCCTCGGCATTGTCTACGAAATTGGCACCTTGTCGAAAATACTGGCCCCCGCACTACGCGTAGGCTACCTGCTCGGGCCCGACGGTCCCTTCATGCGCGCCATGGTGCAAAAAACAAACGACGTTGGATTCAGCGCGCCCCTTTTTAGTCAAGAAATCGCTGGCTACCTGCTGACACATTGCGCCGCCGAACAACTACAAAACGTCAACGTCGACTACCGGCGTAAAGCCTTGGCGGTTCGCGAAGCGATTCAAAAGCACCTCGGCGACTCCCTCGAAAACTGCTGTGGTGGTCAGGCCGGTTTCTACTACTACCTCACCCTGAACGACATCGAAACCCACGCCAACGCCCCCTTCTTCCATTTCCTGACCCGCACCACCGGCACCCCCGACATCGACGGTCCCGCTGAACAACACCATCCCCGCGTCATCTACATCCCCGGCGAATACTGCGTACACCCCCAAGGCGCACTCGTACAACAAGGACGTCGTCAGCTCCGCCTCTCCTACGGCTTCGAAGACGTGGATACCATCGAAAAAGCGCTACACTACATGCACGACGCTGCTTTGTACGCACAATCGCAATAAGCAGCAGGCAATGTTTATCTGACGGGCCTACCTCCCCGTGGAAACAAAAATTTCGACCTTCTCTAAACGCTGTAGGGGGTGTTCAGTGACTAACACTTCAAAAGTGGCCATTTTGTTGTGGTCAGGGACGGCAAGGACCATACATTTTGATTGTGGTCCCTGGACCACTTTAGCTCTCCGGCAGAACAAGCCGAAAGCCGGTAGAATGCACCTCATTGGTCGTACCATAATTACGTATGGCACGAAAGGGAATTTCTTTTGTTTCTATTGGATCGATAAAACGGGGGGCATAAAAATCCTTGGCGTCATAGCAGCCGTCCTGGCACCATTCATCAATATTATCCTTCATGCAATGAAGTCCCCACCCATTTGCCCCCCCAATCCCATTAGCAGTGCTGAAAGGAGCATTCAGAGAATCGTCCCCATGGTAAACTACACAACCTGTATATGAGGGACTTTCCCATTTGCTCAAAAATATGTGGGGCGTTTCTATTCCCGCCCGACAGGCATACTGCCATTCCGCTGTGGTGGGCAATCCAAATACTTTACCAGTAAGCCCATTTAAACGGCGGATAAACGCTTGTGTTTCATTCCACGAAACCTGTGTGATTCTACGTTGACCATTCGATTCAGCAGAATGAAGTGTTTTCATCACCGCCATCCACTGTTCCTGCGTACATTCCGTCTTCCCCATCCAAAACCCTTTAGCAACTGTTTTGGAATCACCTTTGCCTTCACTCGCTTTCAATGAAACTCCGGGAATCCAGACCAGTTCCAGCGGCACATCCCCCGGAAGCATGATCGTCTTCGTGGCTATCGGAATATGCAAGAAGAACTTCATTTCGGTGCGAAAAACAGATGCTGCTAGTAATACGAAAACAAGCGCTATCCAGATCCGTCGACGTCGCCACCAGACGGTTTTCTGCTTTGCTCGGTGCTCATTGATAGCTATGTCTTCAGGAGCTTTTCCTTCATCCGATTGCGTCATATTCAATACCCCATGGTGGCAGTGCCGATATCACCTGTGTATTAACAACGTATTTCCTGTGCAATAGGTTTACAAATATGCCTGCAATGAGAAGTAAGTGGCTAGCGCCACAGGCAAGAGGCCAGCGTCTGTAGGAATATTCGTTTTTCTTTGCTTTTTTCTTTTTCCGTAAAAAGAAAAAATATTTTCTAATATCTTAAATTGCTCCAGCTATTAAAAAAGCCAGGGACAGCCTGAGGTATGCACCTCACTGTCTCTGGCTATTTGTGTAGATTCTGGTGATGGGGAATCGGCGTTATTTTAAAAGCAGGTCAATTTCTGGAAGCTTTTAAAGCGTTCGTCGAGCAGGGAACGGTCTACCTGAACCAGTCGGTCGGGTCCGAATGCTTCGCAGGTAAAGGAGGCGACGACGCTTCCGTAGGCGACGGCTTTTTTCAGGCTTTCAAAATCGGTCTTCTGGGATTGTGCAAGGTAGCCGATAAAACCACCAGCAAAACTGTCACCAGCGCCTGTAGGATCTACCACGTTCTCCAGGGGAAATGCGGGAATCACGAAAATTTCGTCTTCAGCGCCAAACAGCATGCAACCATGTTCGCCTTTTTTGATGACGACAACATCGGGACCCATTGCGCGTATATCTGCAGCGGCGTCTCGCAGGTTGAGTTTTCCGGTTAATTGCTTTGCTTCTGCATCGTTGATAATCAATGCATTAACTTTGGCCAGTACCGCTTCCAGCTCGGTGCGTGTAATATCAATCCACAGGTTCATGGTATCCAAGCCAACGAATTTTGCCGTAGCCTGTTCCAAAACTTCCAGTTGCAAGGAGGGATGTATGTTGCCCAGGAACAGGAAGGGTGCTTTTCCTGCCTGTTCGGGCACTTTGGGATGGAAGCTCTCAAAAACGTTCAGCTGCGTATCCAGCGTATCGCGCTCGTTGATATCGTCATGGTAGCGTCCGGACCAACGGAAGGTTTTTCCGGAAGCGGTTTCCAATCCCACCAGATCAATTGATTTGCTCTGTAGCAACTCGATGTGTTGGGCAGGGAAGTCTTCCCCAACGACGCCTACCAGGTTCACGTTACTAAATAACGAGGCTGCAAATGAAAAGTATACGGCGGCGCCGCCCAAACCTTCGTCGTTCTTGCCGTATGGCGTTTCTACGGTATCCAATGCAACGGAACCTACTACTGTTACACTCATATTCTTCTTTCCTTTTCTTTCCGTTCGAATTACATAGCTAAACGTGTATCTTTTGCTTCGGATTCATCGGGATGATCTGAAATTTCCAATTGGTCCATTTTATATTTCAGGATACGGCGCGTAGTACCCAAAAGCTGCGCCGCTTGTGACTGTACATAATCGCACCGCTCCAATGCACGCCGTATCAGATGATGTTCCAAGCGCCGTGTAGCTTCCTGGAGGGGCAATCCGTTGAATTCATCCAGATAGGATATTTGTGCTGGTGCTTCGGAGGGTAGAATGCCATCAAGGTATTCCGGACGGATAATCGTCTCGTTTCCGTAGCATACCAGTAAGCGTTCGACCGCATTCTCCAGTTCCCGTACGTTTCCCGGCCAGGAATAGGAGGTTAATCTCGCCATGGCGCGTGGTGCACATTCGCTGATGCGTGAGTTGACGCGGGGACCGTGTTTGGCGATGAAATGCGCAACCAGTTTGGGAATATCTTCACGACGTTTTACGAGGGGCGGCATTTCGATCGGGAGTACGTTGATGCGATAGAAGAGGTCTTCGCGAAAGAATCCATCCTTAATTGCCTGGGCAAAGTTGCGGTTGGTGGCGCAAATGAAGCGTGTGTCGATTTGGATAAGTTTGGAACCGCCTACGGCGTAAAAGCAATTATCCTGCAAGACACGCAATAGGCGCGATTGCGCCTCCAAGGGCATCTCCCCGATTTCATCGAGAAAAAGTGTTCCCCCATCGGCAACTTTCATCTTGCCGATACGGTTTTCCGTTGCACCAGTAAAAGCGCCTTTCACATGCCCGAACAATTCGCTTTCTACGAGATTGTTGGGAATTGCACAGCAGGAAATGGGGACATAGGGGCCTTTCTTTCGTATACTTCCATAGTGTATAGAGCGGGCGAGTACATCTTTCCCCGTACCGGTTTGGCCGGTAATCAAGACGGTGGAATCCACCTCCATCGCACGCGTCGCCTTGGTCAGGGCCTGCATCAGGGCAGGTGAATCGCCAACAATGTTTTCAAAGCCCGCCGCGCCTTGTTCACGCAATGCGGTTAGCTCTCGTTTCTCCGAAAAATCCTCCAGGATGCGCTTCACCAGACGCCTCAGTTCTTCGATATCAAAGGGTTTGATAACAAAATCATGTGCGCCGCATTTGAGCACTTTCACTGCCATCTCGACCGAGTTGGAGGCTGTCACCACAATTACGGGCGTGGATTCGCCTCGTTCCTGCAGGGTGTTGAGAAAATCGAGTCCCGACATGCCCGGCATGGTCAAGTCCAGGAGAATAAGATCCACGTATTGCTTTTCCAACATGGCCAACGCTTGGGAAGCGCCTTCGGCAAGCAGTACTTTGTAGTGTTCCTGTAGGGTGATCCGATAGGATTCACGCACGCTCAGTTCGTCATCAATCGCTAGGATGGTTTGCATGGCCATTTCCTGTAGATACGTTTGCGTCAGCGGTTTCAAAGACAGGTACGTTAAAAATAAACGTACTCCCTCCCAGCGCACTTTCACCTAGTTTCAAATTACCGCGGTGCTGTCGTGCAATTCGATCCGCCGCGGTAAGCCCCAGCCCCATCCCCTGCTCTCGTGTACTGAAAAAGGGTAAAAAAACTAATTCTTTGTTGTTCTCATCTATTCCTGAACCGGTATCGGAAATAGAAACTTCCATATGATCCTCATTCTTGCGCGTCTTTACGGCCAGTTCTCCCCCCGCTGGCATGGATTCAATCGCATTTTGTACGATGTTGTGAATGGCCTGTGCGAAGTAGATGGGATCTATCTCGGCGTAGGTGATATCGGCGTCGTAATCGGTATCCAGCTCAATGGTGTGCTCGGCCAACTCTTCCTCAAAACGCTGTACAACCTCCTGCAACGTAGCATTAACATCGCAGCGTTCCATCACCAACTCCGGACTACTGGAAAATTCGAACAACGTCTCCACTACTTTGTTGATTCGGTCGACTTCCTGTTGCACCACCCCGCTGAACGATTCCCGAAAATCTTCGGAATCATATTTGCGTGGTAGTAATTGGGCAAAGGTGTTAATCGCCACCATCGGATTCTTTATTTCCTGCGCTACTCGGGAAGCTAAATATCCCCAGAAGGGACTTTCACCAACGGTATCTCCTCCAGGAATTTCTGGTGCAACGTTGAATGTAAGAACGATGCCGGTTTCCTGCATGGGTTGTGCATGCACATGCAGAAAAAGGCCTGTAGCATGATCTTGCACATTGGTACTACGATGCGGTGAGTTATCCAGCAAGGCTCGTAGAGCAACATCGGCAAAGCCGGAGCCCAGTCGTTGTATGCTTTTTCCAACCAGCGAGGCGGGTGCGAGGTGTAAGAGCTTTGCAGCATGTGCGTTGATAAAGGTAATCGTTTTATCCGCCGCCATATACACCACCCCTGTGTGCAGATGTTCCAGAATCTGCAGGTGCTGCTGCTTTTGTGCAACGGCGTGCGAGGTCATTGTAATGCGTTCGAAGGTATTGGAAGCAGATCGGGTCAGTAGGGTGAACAATTCGCGTTCATCTGCTGTGTACCCCACGCCAGACGCTTTTTCACCAATGATCAAGGCGCCGTATACCCGTCCTCCGTGCAACAAGGGAGCTGCCAGACGTGCTTCCATCACCTGTAGTTGTTTTAAAACTGCTTTTAGCGCTGCGTAATCGTCTACAGATACCTCAAGCGCCTGTCGGTCGAGTAGACAGGCATGTTCATCAAACCAGCGCATCAAACCGGTCGTATAGTTAAATTGAAGCGTTTGCTCCAGGTCCTTGGGCATGCCAATATGCGCCACGATATCCAGGCGTCCCTCTGCTTCCAGAATGACGGCGCAACGCATCGTATCAAAAACATCGCTAAGCAGCTCTGCGAGGCTTTGTGCCAGTCGGGAAGGATCATGGGTAAGTAAGGCAGCACGGTTCATCCAGCGCAGGACCATTTTATGCTGCATGAATGCGGCTTGCGCCTGCGTTCCCTGTACGTCTTCAGGGAGGGAAGGAAGTGGTGGCGTTTTGGTCATGGCAGACGCAGACACGGGCTGCTTTAAGCGTGTTATCACTTCATAAAAAGATTCGTAGTGGAAGGGTTTTGAAAAGACATGGGAAACCCCTTCACGCAACCATTGCGCATGCACCAAAGGATCTGTATGGGGGGTAAATAGCAGTACAGGGGTCTGAGGGGCCAACGACCTTAGGGTGGCGAGGGCCTGATAGCCCCACTTGGTGACATCATCTAAAAGAATTGCATCGGCTTGTAATGCTGTAAGGCGTCGCTCTGCCTGCATAGGGGAGGATTCTAGCAGTAAAAGATCCGAAGGTGGCAACGTGGCACGCAAGGCCTCACACAAGGAGGTGTCTTCGGCTATAACCAGGAAAACATTCATGCGTTGACCCTTTCAGCGGATTCCGCAGCATTGATAAGGGGGAAAGTAACGGTGAACGTGGTGCCGGTGCCTGGCGTACTTGTAACATCTATCTGCCCACCATGTTCCAAGACAATACCGTGGACAACCGAAAGTCCCAAGCCACTACCATCGGCTTTGGTGGTAAAAAATGGATTAAACAGGTGGTCGATATTTTCCGAAGGAATCCCAATACCTGTATCTGTCACGGCTACCTTTGCGCATGGCACTTCAAACAAGGTGGCACCACCCGATGTAGGTAATCGATCCTGTGTATACTGCAGTTCAATAGCCAGACGACGCTCTTCACTTTCTTTCAGCGCATCCACAGCATTCAAAACCAAATTGAGAAAAACCTGGTGTAATTGCTGATCATCAGCAACAATTTCGTAGTTTTCCTCTGGATACACCGTATTTACTTCTATGCATGATTTTCGTGTTTGATTTTCTACTAATGCCAATACATCGCGGATGATTTTGTGGAGATAACGAGGCACAAAGCGTACGGGTTTTGGACGGGCGAAATCGAGCAGGCGGCTTACAATACGATCTATGCGTTGCACTTCTGGTGGAACTATGGCGGTGAAGGTGTTCCTAAAATCTGCATCCTGAAAGCGCTCTGGTAATAGTTGGGTAAAGGTCTTAATCGATTGTAGCGGGTTTTTGATTTCGTGCGCCATCCCCGCTGCCAACGTGCCGATTGAAGAAAGACGATCGGCGCGTTGCACATTGGATTCCAAGCGTTTAATCTGCGTCATGTTATATAAGAGTACCATTGCACCGATAGGCGTATTGTCAGCGGTACTGAAAGCGGAAGCGGACATTGCGATGGGAATGTTTTCACCATCTATACCTGTGATGACAGCCTCCACATCATTCATACCTTGATTGTCGGCCAGGGTGCGTCGCAGCATTTCAGCGACATGTTCTTCCAACATCTCTAAAGAGTCGCCTGGCGTATGCGCGCCTAATATAGAAATAGCTTCTTGATTGATAGTCGTAATAATGCCGTTGGGATCGACGGCAATCACGCCACCTCGCATGTTACTCATGATGCGTTCAAGATGCAGGTTGAGGGCCTCAAGTTTACGGTATAAACGCGCATTCTCTATTGCGGTAGCCATTGGACCGGCAATGGTGGAAAAGACTTCCACGTCTTCGTGGATATAGATATCGTCTGTCCGTTTTTTCCCCAAGACAAGAAGTCCGACTACGCCCGATGTGGTTCGAAGCGGCGTGAGCACAAAGGCGTTGAGTTCTGCAAGATGCTCGGCCAGTCGGACACGCTCTGGCGTAGGTCGTCCATGTAACAACTCTTCCAGAAGAATGGGTTCGGGATGCTCGCGCACATATTCGATTAAAAAATCATGATTGATACTGTGGTAGGGCTGATCGTCTTGCTGTGTCGTATACTCCGTCACCAGCACACCGGGGTCCGAGTCGCTGACTAGCAGTACTTTGATACGCGGCACCCCCAGTGTTTGCCGTAATTCTTGGGCGATATCAGACAAAAGTTCGTCCAATAGCATCGTTTGGCTGGCGATTCGCGTAATCCGCTCAATCAGCGCGCGTGCATTATAGCGCCGATGCAAAATGATGCGATTGAGCAACAGTTGTACACGCTCTTTGAGCGGTTGCAGGAGCAATACGATAATCAGAGATGCGAGCAATGTCGTGACAAAGGCATTGCTAACACTGCTGTGACTAAAAAGCCAGTGCACGAGGGAAACCGTGCTAAGAAAGGTGGCCATAACAAAGCTTGTCGTGACAACATATACCGTTGTGCGCGAAACAATGACCAGAATATCTAACAGATGGTAACGGATCATAGAGTAAGCCAGCCCGACCATCATAATCAGCAGGAAGCAGGGACCGTATACCTCCATATCCCCAATATGAAGCAACGGAGCAACTACATTGGTAATCGAAGCAAACACGGTCAGCGCCAGGAAACTTAACGTAACATGCTCTACCTGGCGGCGTTGTATCCCCGTCGTGCTTTTCAGTTTTGCTACCAGGTTGGCCACTGAAAATCCCATAGAAAGGATAATCAAGAGAAGGTAGCCCAACATAAGCGGACCGTAGCGTGCTAAAGGAGGACGATCGGGAAAAACAGTTAGTGTCTCTAGATACCAAGGGGAAAAAACGCCCACGGCTACGGCTACTGCGCCTGCATAAAGCAGAACGGAAACCGTACGAATCCCTTCATAGCGTTGATAGGGAAAATAAGCCAGAAACTGGTAAAAATTCGCAGGTAAAAATGCCGACACCATAAAGGTAAGCAGAAGACAGAAACGTGCTTTTTCGTCGACGTGCGCATGGATGATGCATAAAACGCCAATGGCCCACAGCGCCAGGTTGATGGTTAACACGCCAAACATGCGGTGGGTACGTTTCCATGGATTGGTAAACAGCACCAGCGCCCCAAGCACACCGCTGAAGACAATTGCCAGCGAGAGCAAAAGGGTGGGCAGTAATGTGTTTGTCAATCCTTGCATTTAGGCCACCTGTCGAAGAACTACGGCGCTATGCGTACCGCCAAAACTCATTGCAGTTACCATCGCTGCTTTGACATCGTTTATCCGTGCATGGCGCGGCACATAATCCAGATCGCATGCGGGATCGGCTATCTCAAAATTCACATTGGGCTGCACCACGCCTTCATTCAAATTCTGCAAACCCGCCGCCAAGCCCATGAGACCACCTGCCGCATAAGATTGCCCCAGCATGGATTTGACCGCACATACTGGAATGCGATAGGCGTGAGGACCGAAAACGCGTTTATACGCCTGTGTTTCACAGCGGTCATACATCTCCAGCGAGACGCCATGGGCTTGTATGGTGTCGATTTCGTGGGGATTCATCCCAGCGTTCTCCAGCGAGGCTTGCATGGCACGCGAGAGGGCATCGCCCTCCTTTTCCAGGATCAAAGGATTATGGCCCTCTGCAGCGGAACCAACGCCCGCAACCTCTCCCAGAATCCGCGCACCACGCGCCTGTGCTTTATCTGCACGTTCTAATACGACTACACAAGCGCCTTCGCTTAGCACGATACCGTCGCGTCCACGATCAAAGGGACGCATGGCCTTTTCTGGTTCGGAATTACGTTTGGACAATATGCCCAGCGAACATGCGGTCACAAATGAGGATAGGAATAAAGGGGACTCGGTAGCGCCAACCACCGCGGCATCGGCGTTGCCAAGACGCAGCTGCGTCACGCCCCAGCCAAGCACATCTAAACCTGTCGCGCACCCACTGGCAATGGTGATCGCGGGACCTTTCAAGCCCAGGGAAATCCCTGCATGCACAGTTGCAGAATGCCCGGCAAATGCAGAGGAGGCAAATTTGCTGACCTTTTTGTATCCCCCTGAATTGTACGCATCGACCTGCCCCTGATATGCTTCATCTGGCGAGCCGATACTGGTGCCTATCGCCACCGCTACCCGTTCGGATGGATAGTTTGCCTGGGCCAACTCCGCATCCTCTGCCGCAAGGCGCGCACTCGCTACCCCTTGGTGCACATGGCGATGCCAGCGCTTCACTACCACCTTCTTCATAAAATCTTCAGGCGAAAAATCTTTAAGTTCTCCCCCTATCTGACAGGGTAAATCGGATGCGTCAAAACGGGTAAGCGCAGCAATACCAGATTGTCCTGTACGCAACGCATCCCAGAACGCACGGCGTCCCAAACCGTTGCACGCCAGAACGCCCAAGCCAGTTATGACCACAGGTTGATAGTGTCGTTCCGCTTGCATATTCCCCAAATCCTTCATCGCGATTCTTACGCTGTTCCAACGCCAAGGTAAGCAAAGGTAAAAACAGAAAAAGTCGTCCTTGCTTCTTGTAGTGACCGTAAAATTTCGTTTTCGATGACAATGCTCTCTGTTTTCAAATGTACAAGTACCCAGTGGTCCAGCGACCACAAAAAGCAAGAGGTCTGCTTCTTAGCAACCCTGGGCATTACAAAACGTTGTTTCCAAAACGCTGCTCAGGGTGCCAAGACAAAGCAGCTCAAACTCGGGTTTTCGGTAAAACTTTGGGGTAAACGATACACTGCAGCGTCAGTTTCCGACCGCTGCCAAAAATGAGGAGAACGGACGAAAGACAACCTGGTTTTTTGTGCGAGCGGCTTTGCAATTAAAGGCGCTCAGACACTTAGCCAGCCCTTCTGCGTCAAAGGTAAACAACATACGTTCCAGCGCATGTGTATAGTGCTCTACATCTCCCTCATGCCCCGTCACTCTTGCCATTAAGGCCCGACGCTCCGTCACCTGTGTCGCGATATGCAGTGCGCGGATTTCTTCTGAGAGGGTTTGCAACTCCGCTGCTACGCGGCCGCGCGACCACCCTGTCATCCGGTACGGTATATCAGGGGTAAGACGCTCAAACCAGCTGGGTGCTTCATCCATTGCCGCAATCCACCGTGTATAGCGTCCATGATGCACGCGATAGCCATAGTGATTGGAATATTGGAACCAGGCGGAGAGCGGCGATAGCCATGGCGCACGCACAGGTGCAGCATTGGGGGTAGCGCGTTTCAAAACACGCAAGGTCTCGGCGCGGGTATGGTAATCATCCATCGGACAGGGGTAACAGAAGTTGGCTACTGTATATATGTCTGCATCACGAAGTGCATGCAACCCTTTCTCCAACTGCGTAACCCCAAATTTTCTACCATAAAAGTCTTCCAGCAACCGTTGGCTACCCGTATCTGCCTGTAGTCCCATGGCCTGACAACCCGATTGAGCCAGGGTTTGCAGATGTACCGATTCCACATGACGTGCCTGCGCCGAACGACTGTAGGCAACATCCCAACCACGCGCCATGATTAAACTGGCAACGGCATCCATTTGCAATGCCGAGCTGGCCATGCCTTCTATATGGAAAACACGTCCTCCGCAGGTTCGGCCTATTTCCGCCACTTCCTCGCAAAGCATTCCGGGGGAACGCGTGCGCACTTTTTTCCCTTGTTGGCAGACACGCCCGAAGACCTCTTCTCCGCCCCCGCGTGTTTGTTCCAAAGAAAAAAGCAATGCTTTCTCGTCTCCACGCAGCGCTGGATAGAGCTGTGTGTCGTACTGAGGCAGGGACATGGCATCCAAGTCGTTACTCAATTCCACGGGAGTACAATAGACGCTGTCACGATCATAAAACGCCATATTGGGTACCTGGCGTAGCGTTTCCTCACACGAACACGACATTGCAACTTGCGGTAGCACCTGCTCCGGCTCTGCGAGGCAAACGCCATCTACCGTAGGTGCCGTCGCCGCCAGCATTGCCCCGCATTCTTCTGCATACGGACCAAAGAAAAACTGCTTTATCTCGGGACAAGCCTTTCGCAGCACTGCACTTACCGCACGCGTTTCAAAAAGCTCCAGGCGGGTATTGACTAAAAAAAAGACCACATCCACCGGCAACGAAGCACGGATATCCTGTACAATCTCCCGACGCCACCGCTGACGATGTTGCTCAAAAAGTCCCTCTAAATGACGGTACTTACGAAAGCCCGAAAAACGTCCAAAAGGCGCACTGTGCGCACTCCCCTCCCACTGCTCTCCAAGGGCTCCTGCCGCTTCTCGAAATGCAGGAAAAGCAAAGCGATCGATCGACTGCAACGTACCATAATCCAGGATATGGGTACCATATCCTCTTTCGAGTAAAGCACTTGCAACTGTTGCCAATGCACGTTGTGGAAACAATGATTCCAAGGTTAACGGCATTGCGGGAACATAGAGTAAAAGACTCCGACCCATCGTTACTTTCTCCTATTTGCGACAAACGCATCGTCTGAGAAACATGAAAAGCAAACACTATATGTAGGCTTTTACATCACAAAAAACACTATATAACGGGTTGATAATAGCACGTCATCTATATCTATGCAAGCTTTAAAATTATACCCCTATATCTTGTATTTAGTAGGCATACTTTAGTGAATTAAATCTTGAAAGTTGTCATAAAAAACAAAAAATACCTTCTCCCTTCGTATTTTTTTCGGTTGCCATAAGGTATTGGGGAAACGTATACTCGCCCTGTTATGAATGAAAGTAATCTGCGTACACATGAGGCCGATACCCCTCGTATTTCCATACTCATCCCTACGTTGGATGGATATAGGAATGGTTGTGTCCCCCGTTTACTCGAAAGCATCCATCAGCAAACCGTATCTTCGTTTGAGATTTGCCTTGTAAAGGGCGTTTCCCCACAAGGAAAGGCGATTAATCAGGGCGCAGAGCAAGCACGAGGGGAAATACTGGTCATCCTTGATGATGACAGTCTGCTTGCTGATGAAACGGTTCTGGAACGTCTGCTCAAGATTATTGATACTACCCCGGATATAGGCATGGTCGGTGCCAGCATCGTATTGTCGGACACAGCTTCCCCTTTCCAACGTCGTGCTGCACACCAATTCCCCCGTTTTCACACCCCCGTGGTTGATACTGTTACGGACAGCGATCTAGCCTGCCACGGTTGCTGCGCCATTCCCAAGGTGGTTTTTGATGAGATTGGCGGCGAACGTGAAGATATCCTGCGCGGACTCGACCCTGATTTACGGGTACGTTTACGTGCCGCTGGCTATCGCGTGGTCTTGGCTCCTCACGCACGCATCTATCACCCGATGCCCGAAAACCTATCCCGACTCCTCCGCATCTTCTTTCGTAACGGTTACGGCTCCGCATATGCCCAAAAGTACCAACCCGACACCGTCTACGAAACCCATGAAAAACTGCATGACCAAAATTTCCAACCCAAAACCCGGCTTGCCTATCGCGTTCTCCGCTTCCCTCTGCGTCTTATCAAAGCGCTATTACAAGGCAAATCCCTACGTTTCATTGCCTATACCGCCTATGCGTTCGGGTATTTGTGGGGATTCCTTACCGCGAAAAAAATAGGGCACTGAGCACAATGCACGTGCCTAAGCAAAGTAAGTCTTTGGTCAAGAAGGTCTTTAAAAAGGCAATCCGCCTATGGGGAAAAGCCTTTCCGGCATCCTCTGTACAGAACCGCATTCTCACCTATCATAGCGTCGGTTTTCGCACTCATGACATGAATGTATCCCCCAAAGAATTCCGTCTGCAAATGCAATGGATTGCGTCCCATGGCACTGTAATCTCCCTTAACGAAGCCTTAGAGGGTAAAAAGGGAATCGCAATCACCTTCGATGACGGATATTATGACAACCTTTTGCATGCAGCCCCGATTTTGCAGGAATTTAACTTGCCCGCCACCCTGTTCATGGTTGCCGGATGCGCTGGAAAGACTATCCATTCGCACGAGAATCTCCAGCAAGATCGTTTACTCACTTGGGAGGAGCTTCAACGCATCGAGAGCATGGGCTTCAATATCGGTGCACACACCCTCACACATCCCCGTCTCAGCCACCTGCCCCCTGAAGAACAACAAACTGAAATCGAGAGCGCTAAAGCCATTCTTGAGGCACACCTAAACCATCCAATCGCCACATTCGCCTACCCCTACGGCGCCAGTAGCGATTACAACGAAACCACAAAAAAACTGGTACGTAATGCAGGGTATCGCTGCGCCCTCTCTAACCGATATGGCCCTAATCATTCACTTGATGATATATACGAATTGCGACGTATATGGATCGATTCAACCGATGATTTGGAGACTTTTCAGGCTAAAGTAAACGGAGAGCTCGATCTACTGCGTCTACTCGACACCCCGCTTGGTCTGTATGCGCGCACCCTGCTCAACCGCCTCACAAGATAAAGACCTCTCCCAGTTACAATTTCTTTACTACGAAAAGCCCCCAACACCCCAAAAGGTAATGGAATAATTCCCAAACCCACAACTTGTTATGCGACTTTCCGGGTACGGAGTGCTTGTTTTATCTCGTGCAACAGACGCTCTATTTGAAAGGGTTTTTCAAGGCAGGCCTGCGCACCCATATCGATGATTTCTTGTGGGGTGTACGCAGCGTCGACGCCACTGAGGGTAATGATCGGAGTATTCGGAGAACGTTCCTGAAGCGTGGCCAGGGGTTGTCCCTGTTCCAGACCGGGGGTATCCAAATCGATCAAAGTTAAACTGATGGGCTGGGAAAGGAGGAGCGCCATGGCTTCGAGGGGGTCTTCGGCGCTCCGGGTCTGGTACCCACGGCTGCGCAGGGATTCTTTGAGTACTTCCCGCAGGGTTTCTTCGTTGACGAGTAACAAAACTGTATCTGCGGGTTTCTGGGAGGCTTGTGTAATAGAAGCGGCAACCTGCGCAGTTTTTTTAGGCAGTGGCGCTTGTTTCGCTGGGGGAGCTGTGCTTGAAGGCGTCTTGTCAGATGCGGCAAGCGCCTTAACTTCCGTATGCTGGGGCTGCTCGCCCGCAAGCGCTGGCAGGGTGATGGTGAATGTAGCGCCTTGCCCTTCGACACTGTGCACAGTAATGGAACCCCGGTGATTCTCGATAATACCATGACACACAGATAATCCGAGTCCGGTATTTTCGTGGTCTTGACGCGAGGTAAAGAAGGGCTCAAATATGTGATCGATCATGTGGGCGGGGATACCGTGTCCACTATCGCTAATTTGGGCTCGAACGGATTTTCCGTCTTGGGAAGGACGCACCCGAAGCGAAAGAAGCCCCGGCGCATCGGCCATGGCCTGCTCTGCGTTAAGGATAAAGTTAAGAAAGGCCTGCTGAAGTTGATGTCGATCCAAGGCGGTGCGGGGTAGCGGCTCTGCATAATCTTCTTCGATACGAATACCTGCACGCTCAAGACGTTCACGCAAGGTAGCAACCACTTGATGTAAGATGTGGCTGACCTGGATGGGTTCCAATTTAGGTGCGTTGGGCCGTGCGAACTGCATGAGGTCCGTAACAATTTTGCTAATACGCCGACTCTGATGCACAATGGTTTCGAGTGCCCTGATTTCGTCATCAGTGAAGGTGTGCGTGAGCAGCAGCTGGGCGCGCCCGGAGATTACAGCAAGCGGATTGTTGATTTCGTGTGCAGCGCCAGCGGCCAACGTAGCCACACTCTGCAAGCGTTCGGCGCGCAAGCGTTGGTTCTGCGCCAGTTCCTCCTTCCAAATCGCAGCGGCCAATGCTTCGCTCTGCGTCGCAGTACGCGTTCTGCTCGCTACTCGTTGGAGGACTTTACCGCATAAACGTGCAAAGGGAAGCAGTGCGTTAACCAAGGTCGAGGCAGCATCGGATGCATGGGTTGAGACACCGGCGCAAAGTATCTGTCCTACACGTTGCGTGTCGGCCATCATGGGAACTGCAACCAGCCCATGCTCAAGCAGAGCTGGCGTATCGGCTTGTCCGTGGCCAATATCCGCCAATAAGCCCAACAGACGTTCCTGAACAGTGGGCTCCTGCGTTTGAAATGCCGAGACAAAGGACTCTAGTTCAGCAGAGCCTTGACGCCACAACACGCCTTCCAGCTCTTGGTGGGTCGAAGCATGGTAAAAACAGCTTCCGGCGGACACATGAAACACCTCTTGCAGGGCTCGCCCGGCAATATGAAGCACACTGGAAACGTCCTGGGCTTCTAACAGTCTCTGGTACACTGTTTCCAGGTGTTTTTGACGTTCAAGCTGTTGCCGCAGCTGCACCGCCTCTTCAGGAGAAACATGGATCTCAGGGGGGGGATTTACCGATTTCGCAGTCAACGCCGCATCCCGCGCTTCAATCAGTTCCGCCAGCAAAGCGGCCACATCTTTGCGGGTCCAGTTCAGGCGCTGCGCACGTTCGCTGGCGAGTGCGATAATGCGCTCGTCCGATGCAGAGCGGGCATGGGCCAGTGTATTGGCCAACGCCACGACTTCTATCAGCGGTACAGGGTAGAGCGCAGGGTCCAACACGCCTACAGGGTGGTGATGCAGCCATACCGTTTCCGAAATTGTCTCAGGCAAACGCCAGCGCTCCACCAACCATTTTCCCGCCAAGGTGTGATCCAAGCCCATTTCTCGGCTCTCCGCTTCAAGAACGAAAGCACCTTGCGCGTGTACGGCCTCGAGGGGCTGGATGTAGCCTTTGGGCACTACGCGGTCCAGGGCCAGTTTGCCAATATCATGCAACAAGCCGGCTACATATGCCGTGTTAACATAGGAAGGGCACCGTTTTTGTGCGATATGTCCTGCATAGCCGGAAGTCATAAGGGCATGACGCCAGAATTCTGACGCATCAATCTGAGCGGAAGGAGCCTGAGAAAGAATCTGGCCTGTAATCCGCCGAAATGCTTCATGGGGGGTATCCGTTGAAAAGGGCGCAACAGTAGTAGAGGGCTCTGGAAACGTGACTGGACACAGCGCTTCTGTCACTGCCGCCGGTAACGACGCAGCATCAGCAAGTGCAGTTATCCCTCGTTTAAGTTGTAAAGTATCCATCGCCATGCCAAGCCCAAAGAATAGCGAAACCTTAACCATGAATGTACTAGCACATACATTCACATCGCAAGAGCGCCACAGCCCTTGTTTCCGCGAAGAAGTGTAATCACTAAAGGCACATTTGTCAACCATAAAAGCGCTTTGTGTTTTTAATGATGAAGCGCCAGATCTATTCGGCTAAGCGTGCAAAAGCCCAAAGAGGTCCGGTGACTACAGCCAAAACACATGCCTTTCCCCTTAAAAACAGAAAAAACTCACTTTTATTATATGTATTTGTGAATATGCTCGCCAAAAAACATGTGCTCTAGACACCATTTGGCATTTTTGCGAAAAATAAGGCATAATAAACAATGACGTAGGATATGGGCCTTACGTACACATCTGGGGTTATGCGCCAATCGAAGAAAGCTGCATTAAGTGGTAGCGTCTTGGATAGCAAGGCGTTATAATGTGGCCATGGTTTAATTATGACGCGGCAGGTGGATGTAGGCTCAACTATCGACTCCCCCCGCCTTCGCACGCGTCCTTGATGACACAACGGTGTGGAGGTATGTCTATGACACGCATACGATTTGTGGAAGAGCGGGGCATCACTTTGGTGGAAGTCTTACTCGCCGTCACCCTGCTCGCTTCGGTCATTGGAGTAAGTGCTACATCGCTGGCTTCTTTCTATGTCACCATGGACATGCAGGAACAACGTATTGAAGCCATCCACGCGTGTCGTGCTGTTGCTGGAGAACTTCGTGAAAAACGGGGCGATTTTCAAATCGGTAGCGATGGCTTTGACTGGAACGCTTATCTTGCCTGGATTCATGAGGGCAATGAGGCGGGGTGGCCTGCCTTTTTACGACAGGGGGAAAAGGGGGAAGAACTTACTGGGCATGCGTTGAGCGTAACTTGCTTCAACATGGATGGCGCCCCTGCCAATGCAGGCGACAACCCCCTCGAGATATATGTCACATCTACTTGGCGTGACCGTAAAAACCGTTCTCTTTCCGCCCAACTGGTCACTGTGCTTACTAATCGCTAAAAGGAGTGTGCCCATGCGTAAAGCCGGCTTTACTTTGCTCGAAGTTTCCATGGCGCTAACTATACTGAGCGTCGTATCGCTGTTGAGCTTCATTGTGCTTCGCTCTTCTACTGAATCCGCCTCCCTGTCACAGGCCAAGGCGGACGTACAAGCAAGCCTGCGCGATGTAATGACGGTATTGTCCGATGAAGTACGAAGTGCGTACACAGACCGTACCGTGACAAGTCAGCCTCCTATCGCTCCTGAGGAGGCGCAGAGTATTTTTATTGATGAAGACGGTACGCAGCTTACCTGCCAGGTACCAATACCAACGGGCACGGCAACCATGGTAACTGCTTCGCCACCAATCGTGTTTCGTTGGGAAAATGAAGATCTCGCCGATACAACAGGCTTGCCAAACGCCCGGCTAGACCCCGGTGAAGATACAAACGGTGATGGCGCGCTGACACGCTGTGTCGTCCGGGAGCAAAGTGGAGTCACTACTGTCGTCGGCGCAGCAAACAACATCAGCAATCTGCAATTTCAGTTGCTGGCCAACGCCGCGACAGAGGAAACCGCACTCACTAAACTGCGCATCCATTTGGAAGCGACCAAGCGCTACGGAGAAGGAGAAGGAAAATGGGTGCGTGCTCAGTTGGAAACCACTATTGACCTTGCAAATTAGCGTGTTTGGCGCTACTTTCGACAGTCACCCCTTACATGGTTTCTGCTGCGCTCAGAGATGAGAAGGAACATATATTTTGGTTGTGGCCCTGGACCACTTCGTGACTAAAATCTGAAAACTTGTCATAAAAAACGAAGTTTTATTTCGCTCAGGGATGGTAAGGACCATACCTGTTGCTTGCGGTCGCTGGACCGCTTAGAGATGCTTTCGGTACAACATCAAGGAGGAGGCGCTTATGAACAGTAAAAAACGCAACGAAAAAGGCATGGCGCTCATCTTTGTCATGATCTCCATCATTGTCATCGCAGGTGCACTGGCCTTGGTGATGACCCAGGTACAGCGCAGTAAAAAGGAAACCGATCATGCCTACACCCAGGTGATCCTGGAAGAAGCGGCACGCGCGGGGATTGATATTGCCATCCAAAATCTTTGGGACGAGTATGTCCAAAACAGTGGAAACACAACACGCAACTGGGCCTCGTACCGGTACTACCTGAATAATGAACTCAAGATCCCAAAAAATGAGGACTTGAACTTCAATGGAACACAAGACCCGGAAGAAACAGGCGATGGGGATGGCACGTTTGACACCTATCCCGAGGGGTACGATGCACGGGGCTGGAAAATGTTGGATGCTCCCATCGAATTTAAAGATCCGGAAACGGAACGGCCATTAGCCACCTTGGAAAACGTCTACATTGCCCGGTACGACGAGTGGTCGCAGTCCTATCTTACGATCACCAGCACCGCTTCTTACGAAGGCAAAAAAAAATCGGCCGTACAGGTGCTTACGATCGGCGGGCAAAACATGCCGCACACCCAATTCGCTATCCTGGCCAACAACATCAGCTGTATCCTGTGCCATGCCGAGTTCCTGTCCATGCCTATGGAACAGACCAGGAGTGATCCCAGCTTGTACAATAACCATGACCGCGTCAAAATCGCCTCCCTGGAATCTATGTTGGTACGTCAATCCGAGGCATATTCCAACATAGCCGGCACCGTTTACACACGCGGCGAGGTATACAAACAAAACGGTGGTCTCTACTCTGCTTACGATCTGAAAAACAGTACTTTCAAAGCCTACAAATTCAGTAGTGACAACGGCAAAATCGTTCAAAATAGTAGTGGCAGCATGACCCAAACCTCGCTCGTAAACGCCAGCAAAAATGCTTCCGGCGAGTTGGACCCCTTCGCGAATTTGTATATGGACTACCCTTCGGACCCTGCTTTGCAAACCGACGGTGCGCTCCCCAACTCATTCCCGGCACCCTATCCTGATGACAACGAGAATCGCCGTGTGGACGACAACGAATTCGAAGTTATCGTCAATAGCGCCAATGGCCGCATTCAATTCGACCACGCCTCCACTGAAGGAGAAGACGCCAGCGGTACTATTACTGCGGGGGTTGCTTACGGTGTACCCAAAGGCGGTCTATACACAGGCGACCACATGCCCACCAGCTCCAACACAGCGCTCAATGAACTGGCTGCATCAGGAACCTATGAAGGAAACCTTATCCTGATGGGTACTGATGATGACCCCATCCAGATCGATCGAACCGTTGCCGTCGATGGCGACCTGCTTATTTCCGGTCCGGTGCAAGGTTATGGACAGATGCTGGTCCGTGGCAACGTGTACGTTATGGGCGACGTAACTTACGCAGATGCACCTGGCGAATTTGGCGTAGATGAGAATGGCAATGAAAATGCCTTTGCCTTGGTAGCAGGCGGTAGTGTACTCATGGGCGATTATCTCACCGTGCGCGGTGTCAACCATTCTGCCAAGAGCTACGACAAATACCCCACCTGGTCACAATACAGTATCCATGCTCGCGACAAACACCGCAGTAACAGAATCACGGTGAATCGGAAGACGGAAACCTTGGAATGGGGCTATTTCGACCCTTGGTCTGTCGATTCAGGCGAAAAAGTAGCCGGTCGCCCAGGAAACCAGTTCAGTTTCACCACATCAGAATTGAAACTTTTCAATAACATTGAACTTGAAAAGGCGCTGGCAAACCCCGATTATATTCCCCGATTCTACGGGCTGCGTGAAAGTCAACCCAACAATATCTATATCTACGACTCCGGCGATGAGCATTCCGTGCATTACAATGAAAGGGGAGTAAAACGACTGAGCGATTACCTCGCCCAAGCAGGCTACTCGATGGATCTTCTGGATCGCGCTGTCTATCACTATTGCAGTCCCGAGCAGAATTGGATTTCCGAAGACACCTTACGCAATATATGGTATGACGATGAA
Organism: Candidatus Hydrogenedentota bacterium; assembly: GCA_963678445.1. Taxonomy (GTDB): domain Bacteria; phylum Hydrogenedentota; class Hydrogenedentia; order Hydrogenedentales. The sequence goes on from OY782877.1 coordinate 103,407, forward strand.
ATGACGCGTCCTTCCAGCGGACGCCCCTTCCAATTCGACGGTCTGCTGTACAGCAACAACTCCATCTTCAATATCGTACGCAGCTATACCCGCCATTACTCAAACACCAAAGGGAAAATGCAGATCCGAGGCGGTATCATTGCCGCCGACTTGGGAGTATTTGTCCCCGAAGGACTCAAAATCTTCTACGATCCCCGCATCGAGCGATTCTTACAAATCACCGACACCAGTGTAGTCACCCTAACCCGTCGCGCATTCTACTTCCCCAAAGAGGCTGCATAAAATATACATGAAGGAGCATATACGCATGAAATACTGTACGATACTATGCACAGTCCTCGCTGCGACAATATTTGCAGGAAATGCACAGGCCGACACCATTTATCTGAAAAATGGAGTACGCTTTGATGGGGTCGTCACGGAACGTTCAGACGGCATTTTCTCCATCAAAGCCGGTAATAGAACGGTTTTATATCGTCCCAAGGAAGTGGCCCGTATAGAAAAAAACGCCAAAACAGGGAAGTTGGACAAGCAAGCTGTCTTGGCGCGTTGGGAAAAACGGGATCAACAACTCACCGAGGAAACGGGGCTTACTGCGGAACAACGCCGCCAAGTCAAAGAATTAATGTACGCGCTCCAAAACCCCGACGAAGGTGTACGTAAAACGACCCGTAATAAGCTGATCGCCTTACAAAAGGAAATGGATGTATTCAAATTTCTTTCTATTGAACTTCCCCAGCTTTCCCATCGCCTATCTCCTTGGGTGCTTGAAACGTTGTATTTCCTTGATACAAATCGCGCCCTGCCGTTCCTGCTCGAACATACCCAAAATACCTATTTCGGCACGCGGAAAGAAGCTATTACGTTGTTGGGACGATTGCAGGCACAAGACAGTATCCCTCTGGTGGCGCGTGGCTTGAATGACGTTTCCATAGAAGTCCGTCTGGCAACGATATATGCGCTGGCCAACCTGGACGCAAAGATAGCAACCCCTGCAATCATCGCCTGCCTGAAACACCCTGATTTGCGCATGAGTAATGCCGGACGTGAGGCGTTGGGGGCACTGTGGAAGGCGCAACTGAATGGGGAGAATCCGCGTACCGTCGATGAATGGACGGCTTTCTGGAGCCAGCAAAAAAACAGCTATGCCTCCCCCATCCGTTTGGAAAATCTGGAGCCGTTGATCGCGCCAGAAGAAGAATTTGAAAATGAGTAATCGCCCCCTCTGCTGCACTTGCTGAAATCAATTCCCGTTTTTATACAGGGACTATACTGCGAGTGCTTTGCTAAGAACCTTGCACTTTTTCAGGGGGCTGCGTAGAATAGAATTGGTAATAAGAACTGAGGAGTGTACCATGAAACAAAAAACTGTGGCTGTAATGGCATTAATGTGCTTGGCCCTCCTGTTATCCCTTTGCCTGATCGGAGAAGATGTCCATGCGGGCAGCGCAATGGATAAAGGCATGGCAAGTAAAGAAGGTGTCGGAGCTTCGCTGGGAAATAAAGAAATTGATAAAAGCAAACTACCTAATAAAATAGAGATTGGAATTACCATCGCATCAACGATAGGAGTGATAGCCTTATTCAAATATCTGTAAAAATCGTCTTGCATATAGGGCCATAGTATAAGCTTACAAGCTGTTAAAACATGCGGAAGGGGTCTTTTTCTTGAAAGCGCGGGTGCTCTTACTGGATGATGAATCCAGTATTTTAGAAATACTAGGGCAGTTTTTATCTGAAGAGGGATATGACTGTACCCAGACGACATCTGCGTTGAAGGCGTTGGAGTATCTGCATACCCGGGAATATGATCTGCTTATCACGGATCTCAAAATGCCGGAGATGCATGGTATCGAGGTGGTGCAGAAGGCAAAAATAGAACGTCCGTATCTGGCGGTAATTGTTGTGACGGCGCTGATGGATGTGACCAATGCCGTAGACGCTATGCGTGCTGGGGCGGATGACTATTTACTCAAGCCGTTTAATCTGGGTGAAATCTCCGTTGCCGTGGAGAAAGTACTCGACCGACGGCGTCTGGTTATTGAAAACCAACTGTATCAGCATAGACTGGAAGAAAGCGTCCGGGAGGCTACCGTCGATCTGGAACGCACCAACCGGGAACTGAGTGAAACCAAGGAATACCTTGAAAGTCTTCTGGACAGCTCGGTAGACGCCATCCTTACCTTTGATGCGCAGGGCGCGGTCACCTACGCCAATAATGGCGCCTTGCAGATGCTGGGCTATCATCACAGCCACGAACTACTCGCGCGTCCTATGGACACCATCTTGTGTGGGGGCGCAGAGGAAATGCGGCATATCCATCGCCTTTTGACCTTGCAACGACGTATGCAGAACTATGAGACTGAACTGCATCATCAACAAGGCAGCAGCCTTATCCCCGCCAATATTTCCTTCTCGCAAGTGAGAAAACCCGATGGGGACCAGATATCTACTTTAGCGATCTGCAAAGACATCACCGAACAAAAACGCCTTGAAAGCCAGTTGAAAGAGATGTCGATCAAGGACAGCTTGACCAGTCTCTACAACCAACGCTATTTCTACGACCGCCTCGAAGCAGAAATTGAGCGCGCACGCCGTCAGGATCATCCCCTTTCCCTGCTCCTGTTCGATGTAGATTTGTTTAAAACCTACAACGACTGCCATGGGCATCTGGAAGGTGATCGCGTCCTGAAAACTGTAGGGCAAGTGGTGATTGAATGCACACGTGAACATGTGGATATCGGATTTCGCTATGGTGGCGATGAATTCACCGTTATTCTGCCTGAAGCGGATGAAGAACAGGCCCTCAATATCGCGGAGCGTATCCGCAAAACCTTCGAAGAAAAACACTTTGATCACCTCACCTTGAGTGTCGGCCTGATGTCATACAAAAAAGGCAGCTCTTTACGCTCCTTCATACGCTTTACCGACGCAATGATGTATGATGCAAAACGTTCAGGAGGTAACCGAGTCTTCGTTTTTCGACCTGACAGCAGCAGTGCTGCGACAGATGACTTGGTTGACAGTAATCCGGAAAAAAGAAAGGTACAACCGTGAAGTTTGGTATTTGCAATGAGATTTTCAAGGAATGGAACGACATTGAGCGGACGATCAACTATGTAAAAGAAGTGGGCTATGATGGACTGGAAATCGCTCCGTTCACCTTGAGTCAGTATGTAACGGATATCTCAGACCAAACTCGTAAAGATATTGTAAAATATGCGGCTGCAGCCGATTTGGATATCCTGGGTATCCATTGGGTATTCGTAGGGCCAGAAGGTGTACATCTGACGAATCCGGATAAAGCCGTGCGTGACTTCACCACGCAATACATGATCGATCTTGTGCGTTTCTGTGGTGACATTGGCGGCAAAGTCATTATCTTCGGTTCGCCCAAACAACGTAATGTGGGCCGTGACGTCACCTATAACCAAGCCTTGGACTATGCCTGCGACATCTTTGGCAAGGCCATGCCCGCCTGTGAAGAATATGGGGTAACCATTTGCATGGAACAGCTCACCCATTGGGAGACCAACTTCTGCCAGACGCCTGCGGAAACCGCCGAATTGATTGATCGAATTAACCATCCCAATTTCCAGCTTTTGCTCGACGTAAAAGCCATGTCCTTCCTACAAAAGGACCGGCCGGAAGTTATCCGGGAATATGCAAAATATCTGAAGCATTTCCACGCCAACGATGCCAATCTGAATGGACCCGGTTGGGGTGATGTGGATTTTGGCCCCATCTTCCAGGCGCTGAAAGACATCAACTATCAGGATTATGTATCTGTTGAGGTTTTCAATTTTGAGCCTGGTCCCGAAGCCATCGCGACACGCAGTCTGGAATACATGAAACAATTCGTGTAATTCACGCATGATAGTTTGATTCCTCTCCCATGAATGCATTCATGGGAGTTTTTTTACGCGCACATAAATGTCATTACATTTAGTCATGATAAACTTGACATATTTTAGCAATTTATCTTATCCTTTGAGTATAATACGATTCTAAACAGGGCCTACTGCTTTCGATAGGAGATGAGGTGGCTACGGATACGCGAGAAGTAAAACACGCCGTTGTACGGGAAAAAATACGGAGTGAAATCCAGGGGGGTACATATCGCCATGGCGATCGCTTACCCACGGAAACAGAATTATGTCAGCGGTTCCATGTTTCCCGACCTACCGTAGGGCGTGCCTTGTCTGAACTACAACGTGAGGGGCTGGTAGAACGTATCGCTGGCTCAGGAACCTATGTTCAATTGCCAGAGACGTCCAAAGATCTGGGCCTGCTGGGGCTGGTGATCCCCAGTTTGGGTGAAACGGAAATCTTCGAGCCTATCTGCGGACAAATGGCGGAGGCGGCAGGCAAACAGGGCCTGACATTGCTGTGGGGGGCCTCAGGAAGGGGACCGTCGCAACAAAATGGCGAAGAAGCAAAACACTTATGTCACAGCTATATTGAGCAGGACGTAAAAGGGGTTTTCTTTGCGCCACTGGAATTTGACCCGAATCAGGAAAGGGTTAATCTTGATATCGTTCAGTTGTTGAACGATGCTCATATTCCCATGGTGCTTCTTGACCGCGATCTACATCCCTTCCCCTACCGCAGCGGCTACGATCTGGTGGGAGTAAACAACTATAGGGCGGGATACTTGCTTACCCAGCATCTACTCCGGTGTGGTGCGCAACGGGTAGACTTCGTGATGCGCTCTTTCTCCGCCCCCACGGTAGAACGGCGTATTGCAGGATATCGTGAAGCGCTACTGCAGGCAGATATCCCCTACTCACCATCCTGGGTACATTGTGGCGACCCCGACGATGCAGGCTTTGTAAGCGCTTTGTGCAACATGGATGCCACTGGCATGATCTGTGCAAACGATGCCACTGCGGCCAGTCTGATTACCACGTTGGACACCTTGGGAAAAACCGTACCGGAAGATGTACGCGTGGCTGGATTTGATGATGTGAAATACGCCAAACACCTCCGTTCTCCCCTGACCACTATGCGCCAACCCTGCCGTGCATTGGGAGAAATCGCAATGGAAACTATGCTGAACCGTATCTCAAACCCTGATGTCGCGCCGCGGCATATTCAACTTGAATGTGAACTAATTGTGCGTGCTTCCTGTGGAGCAACGCTATAAAAAACCATACTCCGCGTCCACATCCAAAACGGATGCAATGATCTGGGCTGCAATTAAAAAGGAAGGTTGGGAAAATGACCTATCTAAAATCCACTCTTTGTGTACTCTTCTTTCTACTCATAGGGATGCTCCATGCATCGGCTCTGGACGATATCGTCATTGCGGATTTCGAGGGAGCGGATTATGGCGACTGGAAGGTTTTTGGCAAGGCCTTTGGCAACGCACCCGCCAAAGGAACCCTGCCCAATCAAATGCCGGTAACGGGCTTTGAGGGAGAGGGTCTGGTCAATTCCTTCAAACCTGATGACCAGGCTATAGGACGCTTGTGTTCGCCCGAATTCGTTATTGAGCGCCCGTTTATTACGTTCCTGATAGGCGGTGGCGAAAGCAAGAAATCATTGTGTCTGAACTTACGCGTCAATCGGAATATTGTACGTACCGCCACAGGCACACAGCGCAATCAAGGAGGGAGCGAAGCACTACATTGGGGACAATGGGACGTTTCAGACTTAGCGGGTCAATCGGCGACTATTGAAATCGTAGATCAGCATGACGGTGGATGGGGACATATCACCGTAGATCAGATTGTACAGACTGACCAGCCGGTGTTAGTAACGAAGAAGCGCACGTTGACCGTAAATCAGCGCTATCTCAACCTTCCGGTGAAAACGGGTGCGCCTAAGAAATGGGTGCGCTTGTTGCACAATGACAAACTCTTACGGGAATTCGATATTGAGTTGTGTGCAGAAGAGCCGTCCTTCTGGGTCTTCCTGGATCTCGAAGCTTTCCGTAATGAAACCCTGACGTTAACGTTGGACAAGGTAGAAAGAGGAGAAAGCAAGGATTTCGACGCTATTACCCTTTCCGACAGTCTCATCGGCGGTGAAAATATGTACCAGGAAAAGGATCGTCCACAATTCCACTTTTCGTCGAAACGCGGTTGGCTCAATGACCCCAACGGACTGGTCTACCACAAAGGTGAATATCACCTTTTCTATCAGCACAACCCCTATGGTTGGCATTGGGGAAACATGACTTGGGGACATGCGGTAAGCAAGGACTTGGTGCATTGGAACGAATTGGGCGATGCTATCCATCCGGATGAACTGGGCACGATCTTCTCTGGCTCGGCCATCATCGATGCCGCCAACACAACGGGCTTTAAAACGGGCGAAGAAGATCCCCTGGTCTGCATCTACACCTATGCTGGTGACCTCACCCCCTGGTCCAAAGACCAACCCTTTACCCAAGGGCTGGCCTACAGCAATGACCGGGGACGCACCTTTACCGTCTACGAAGGAAATCCTGTACAAGGGAACATACGTGGCGCTAACCGTGATCCCAAAGTGTTCTGGCATGCAGAATCGGAGCAATGGGTAGTTGCGCTATATACAGATCAAAGTTTCATAGCCTTTCTCACCTCACCCGATCTGAAATCGTGGGAACTGCAAAGCGAGCTGAAATGCTTCGACGAATGTCCTGAATTGTTTTCGTTGCCGGTGGATGGCGATAAAAATAACCAGAAGTGGGTACTCTACGGTGGTAAATGCGATTACTACATTGGCGACTTCGATGGCAAAAAATTCACCCCAGAAACGGAGGTGTTACACCTGAATCGTGGCAATTGCTTCTATGCCTCGCAGACCTACAACAACATCCCGGAACAAGACGGACGGCGTGTCTTGATTGGGTGGGGGCAGGTCGAATTTCCGGGAATGCCCTTCAACCAGATGATGGATTTCCCCGTAGTCCTGACGTTGCGTAGTACAAATGAAGGCATACGCATGTTTGCGGAACCTGTGGAAGAAATCAGTAATCTGTATGCCAAAGAACACCGCTGGATGGATGAAACGCTGAAGGAAGATAATAACCCATTGACAGAGCTGCAAGGCGACTTGTTCGATATCGAGGCGGAACTCGAAGTGTGCAAAGCGAAAACGATTGAATTTCTCATCCGTGGCATCCCGGTGAGCTATGACGTCGCCACACAAACGCTGACCTGCCAGGGAATGCACGCAGCACTTCCTGCAGATGATGGCAGGATTCACCTGCGCCTGCTCGTTGATCGGGCATCCATCGAAATCTTCGGCAACCATGGCTACGTCTACATGCCCATGAAGGCCCGTTTCGACGACAAAAACAAAACGCTTGCCCTGTCTGCGAAGGACGGCGCGGCCCATATCCAAACTCTTGCCTTACGAGAGTTGAATTCCGCATGGAAAACCGCAGAATAGCGTCTTTAAATAAACTTACATGAAAGTATACGCCAAGACATCTTGGTTACATTACTTCATGTAAGATAAACTTATACGTGGCCCAGAAATCACGACCAAGTGACCTGGGCCACACCTATTCATTAGCCTGCACAAACACAGCGAGATGCTGCTTTTGACGACGACTTGGAGGTTGCTAGTATGAGACATATAAGATTCGTTGCTTTTATACTGCTTGTTTCAGGAATAAGCATGTTTTCGGCAGTGGCGTTAGACGATATTGTCATTGCTGATTTTGAAGGAAGCGACTATGGCGAATGGAAGGCTTTCGGGAAGGCCTTTGGCAATGCGCCAGGAAGCGGAAGCTTCCCGGGGCAGATGCCCGTAACAGGCTTCAACGGAAAGGGGCTAGTCAATTCGTGCAATCCCGATTCCCAGGCCATAGGACGCCTGTGCTCACCAAAGTTTATTATCAAACGTCCATTCATTGTCTTTTTGGTTGGGGGCGGCGAACACAAAGAGCGACTATGCGTCAACCTGCGGGTGAATCGGCGTATCGTGCGCACCGCCACAGGCTTTCATAAGCATGCAGGCGGCACAGAAGAGCTGCATTGGCGGCAATGGGACGTTTCGGATTTGCAAGGTCAGCCAGCCATAATCGAAATCCTGGATCAACACACCGGAAGATGGGGACATATTACCGTGGATCACATTGTTCAAACAGAAAATGCTGTATTGGAAAATAATACCCGTGAACTAAAGGTGGCAAAGCGCTATCTGAATATACCTGTAAAAACAGGCGCGCCTAAAAAATGGATGCGCTTGTTGCAAAACGGAAAACTTATACGTGAACTCGATATTGAATTGTGCGCCGACGCTCCTTCATTCTGGGCCTTTATGGATATGGAGCAATTTCAAGGGGAGAATCTGACCGTAACGCTGGAGGGAGTGGAACGGGGAGAAACAAAGGACTTTGACGCCATCACGCTTTCCGACACCATCATAGGTGGCGAGAATATGTACCAAGAGACGGATCGGCCGCAGTTTCACTTTACTTCAAAACGCGGCTGGCTCAATGACCCCAACGGGCTGGTCTACTACAATGGGGAATACCATCTGTTCTATCAGCATTCCCCCTGTAGCTGGAATGGAAGTGATGCCCATAAAACCTGGGGGCATGCCATCAGTACCGATTTAGTGCATTGGGAGGAATTGGACGACGCGCTGCATCCGGATGCGTTGGGCTCCATCTGGTCCGGCTCGGCCATCATTGACAAAAACAATACCACGGGTTTTAAGACGGGCGAAGAAGCCCCCATGGTCTGCATATACACCTCAGCAGGCGGTCTTTCCCCCTGGGCTAAAGACAAGCCGTTCACGCAAAGCCTAGCGTATAGCAATGATCGGGGACGCAACTTTACAATCTACGAAGGAAATCCTGTACTGGAGAATCTAAAAAGCTACAATCGCGATCCCAAAGTATTCTGGCATGAAGAAACGAAACAATGGGTCATCGTTTTGTACATGGATGCAGGCGTCATGGGTTTCTTCACCTCCCCCGATCTGAAATCATGGAACTTGCAGAGCGAACTAAAATGCTTCGACGAATGCCCTGAATTGTTTTCACTGCCCATAGATGGGGATAAGAACAATCAGAAATGGGTGTTGTATGGTGGCAAATGCGACTACTACATCGGCGAATTCGACGGTAAAAAATTTACTCCGGAAAGTGAGGTGTTACACCTGAACCGCGGCAATTGTTTCTATGCATCGCAAACGTTCAACAACATTCCGGAAGAAGACGGACGTCGTATCCAGATTACCTGGGGACGCGTCGAATTTCCCGGTATGCCCTTCAACCAGATGATGGATTTCCCCGTGGTCCTGACGTTGCGTAGTACGAATGAAGGCATACGTATGTTTGCAGAGCCCGTGGAAGAAATCAAAAATCTGTATGCCAAAGAACATCGCTGGATGGATGAGGCGCTGGACGCAAACAACAACCCATTGGCACAACTGCAAGGCGAGTTGTTCGATATCGAGGCAGAAATCGAAGTGGGCAAAGAAAAAACAATTGAGTTCCTTGTACGCGGCATCCCGGTTAGCTACGACGTCGCGACGCAGACACTGGCTTGCGAGGAAATGCGTGCAGCCTTGCCCGCAAGCGATGGGAAGATTCACTTGCGCCTGCTCGTTGATCGGAGCTCCATCGAAATCTTCGGCAACCATGGCTACGCATACATGCCCATGAAAGCCCGTTTCGACGATGCAAACAAAACGCTTGCCCTCTCCGCGAAGGACGGCGAGGCCCATATCCAAAGCCTTTCCGTGCGGGAACTAAACTCCGCCTGGAAAACAAATCAATAACCTAGTCTATAGTAAACACATCCCCTCGTTTTCACGAGTTTCCGTGAGAACGAGGGGATTCTACGAATTAAAAGGCATTAAGAATACTGTATTTTCGTACGCCCTACCACTCCTTCTTCGTAGGAATCACGTAGACTTTTCTTCCTCCCTGCACTTCCTTCAAACGCTGTTTGAGCAATTTAGCATAGCGATATTCTCTTCTTATTTCCGCACGAGCTGCAGCACGACAACTCCAGCGCACAAGCACAAACAGCAATAGCATCTGCAAAATAAACAACACCCCGCCGATCATTATAGGGGAAATATCAAGATACTCAGCCAGTTGCATCAAATCGCTCTGAGTGGAATAGCCCATCACTTTAGGCGATCGACCTGCCCGAAATATATCGCCCACCAATTCCAGTGGTGCATACAGACAACAGGCCGAACCTACAAGTCGAACAAACATGGCCTGTATCCAAGACGGTGTCCAAAAGAGGAGCGTCATAAACAACATAGAGCCCAAGCCAAAAATCAACGTAGCGTTATTGAGCCAACCAAAATATGCGGTGCTCAAAAAAAAGAACTCAAGGCCAAGAAGACAGGCACCCGGCCGCCATCGCAACGCGGCATAGTATAAAAGCACGCCCCATAAACAGCTTCCCAAGTAGCCAGCCAAAAGGATAAGAAGAAAGTTACCGCCGACACCAAATGTCACCCCTGCACCAGCTGGGGATATCGCATAGCCGAAGACACGCCCTCCCGTGAGCAGGGCAACCACTGCATGGGAGATCTCGTGGAAAGTAACCGCCATGACTTTCACTGGATTGAGTATCGGAAGAGCCCAAAGAAACAACACGATCACATAGGCCGACAATTGCAAATACAGCATGTGGTACCAATGGGTCTCAAATCGATGCTGAAGAGAACTTCTCCGTTCGCCATGCGAATGTCTTGACATACTAAAATTTACTTTCTAGCGAACAATAAAGTCCGTCTGCATGTCCGATAGATTGCCGTGAATATATACACGCTGCATCGTAAAATCTGCCGTGCCCATGAAGTCAGTCCAATCTTTCGATACCGATTTCAACTCCTTCGGTGTCACGCTTACGCCCTTCTCACGCTTTACCGCAAATTGCAGATCGTCATAAGAGGAAACCGGCTCCTGTGTCAAAAGCAGTAAATCCACCTTGGTTTTTCCTGTTTCAAGCGTGGAAATCTGTAGGGGGTAATACACATTCTTCGACTCAAAGCGGTATTCAATCGGTTCTTTGCTCTGTAAATCATTCGTGGCAAGAATCGTGTCGAAAACAAACCAGTTATACCTACGCTCAAGATAGGCATTGATGACATCGAGAAAACGCGGATCAATCTGTGGCTTAATTGCCTTCTGTTCGCGTAAAAATTTCATGACCCATTCCGCGAAATAATCAGGACGAATCACCCGGACTACAGTCACGTTATGGGCGCCCATCTTTTTCGAAAAGGTAATATCCGCCACATCGTCCGGTAATGTAACATTGGCGACACCGCCCCCAGACGCCACCTGCCACATACTTTTATCGATAAGGAGACGCTGCATCTTCTCAAACGTTTCAAAATCGCCCAACTTTACAGTCGGTTCTGTTGGAAAAGGAATAACCTCGAGAATCGGCGAAGGTTGCGAAGTCTTAATCTCCGTTGAAAGCAGTAAGATCTCCTCCTTGCCATTCCACAAGATAATCCCCCGCTGTCCCGGTTCATAGACCACCACTTTAAGTGGATCAAAGTTCACATCCGCTTCTCCAGCCGCCTCAAGCACCATACTCATTTCTTTTCTTATATCCCACGGTGCTGAATACGGTATCGAACCACAATCCCCCTGAGCGCTTCCCCCCATCCCCAAAACAACAGTGCTTAGTAACAAGGCCATTACGTTCGTGACCGAAATCTGAAAAGTTGTCCTAAAAGACGAAATTTTGTTTCGCTCAGGGGTGGTACGGACCATACCTCCTGCTTGTGGTCGCTGAACCACGTTAGAGCAACGGCAATGAATGTGCATTGTTCATCTCCTGTCGTTTATTCCCCAATAGGCCACCATCTCTATTTGAGTATACACCACCTCCAGCTTTTTTATTCGAAAAAATTTCCTACCTTATCCCCACGGGGAACTAAAAAATAAGAAAAGTTTTAAATACGAAAATACTATACAAAAAAGAGTGGAAGAACGATTAGAATCTGGTGCTGGTTGTAACGCGGCTTCACTTTCAGGTGCAGATGTGGCCTTGGGAGAGTTCATAGCTGTGTGAGCCGATGTCGATCAGGGCGGGATCGTGGGTTACCAGCAGAAGCGTAGCCCCTGCCTGGTGTTCTTCACGAAGACATTGAGCGATAATGGCGCTGTTGTGAGGATCCAGATTGCCGGTAGGCTCGTCGGCTAGAATTAGTTTCGGTTTGCAGATAAGGGTGCGCGCCAGGGCGGCCCGCTGTTGTTCGCCCACGCTCAGTTCGTTGGGGTAATGCTGCAAGCGTGCATCTAATTCGAGGCGTTTCGCCAAGGTCTCCAGCGCCTCTTTCCCCTTGTGTCGTTGTCGAAACGAAAGCGGCAGCAGAATATTCTCCCGCACGGTCAGGTAAGGCATCAGATGAAACTTCTGAAAGATAAAACCAACGGTGCGACGACGGAAGCGGTTGCGCCAAAGGGAACTACGCCGGTATATATCGGTATTTTCGTAGGAAACACTACCGGAACTTGGCGCGAGCATCGCGCCGAGGGTTAGCAGCAATGTACTTTTCCCACTACCACTCGCCCCGTGAAAAACGGCGAAGTCGCCTTGTGAAATGCTAAGGGAAACCTGGTCTAACGCATGCACCAGTACCGTCTCGCCAGCGCTCACACGTTTATGATAGCTTTTGCTTACTTGATCCAAGGTCAACATCGTACTACTCCTCCCGCAACGTTGCACTGGGGTCGGTCCAGATCAATTTCACTATTAATGGCATTTGCGCCGCCAATGCAACGACTAAGGTACGAAAAGCGACCGGCGGATAATTTGACCAAAGTATACGAATCGCGCGTGTGTTGCTTACCAGAAAATCGGCATTGTAGGACACGGAGAGATGGGAGCCAATTGCAAACCCCAATGCCGAAGCCGCCAACGCTAGTAGTGCCATTTTGAATAGATACAAGGTGATGATATAGGGGTAGCCAAAGCCCAACGCTGTAAACATGCCAATTTCCCGTTTACGCTCCGTCACCTCCTGCACACCCGTAATCGCAATAATCAGCAAAGTAATCGTCAGCACCATGGCCAACAGGGCATGCAACAGACGCGCTGTCGTATCCCGGGCAAAGTAGCGCCCCGTTGCAATATTCATCTTGCGGATTTGTCGGAAACCGGGCAAGACCTTGGGCAGTTCACGGTCCTGATAGGCCCCAATCCCCTCCAATGATTTTCCATGCAGACATTCAAAGGAGAGAATAAGATTTATTTTTCCAGGCAACTCAAACAGGCGTTGCGCATCCTTCAGGGGCATATACACACGAAAATCCTGCTCGTCGCCTTGGGGGGGTAACACCTCATGCAGTGTAAACGGGCTCCCCAAGATATCCAGCGTCTCCCCCACTCCTCGCTGTAAACGCGCCGCCACGGTAGCCCCTATGCGTAACTGGCCCGGCTTTAAGGGAAGGATGAGATCGTTCCCCTTCTCCTTCGACTCATCGCCCCGATTCACCGGCTCTATCCCCGTAAGCAAACATTCCACGTTCGCTATCATCACACGACGCTGCAACACGGAGACATAATACTTTGACGCCAGATGCCGTGCCTGCGCCAAAGTTTTTGTCGTAGATTCGTCAAAAAGCATCTGGTCATCAGTGCACAAATATACCTGTAACGGGTCCGCTTCATCGGGCAAAACCAACAGATTATGTCCCATTCGTTTCATGATGATCTGCATCGAACGATTGGAAAAACTGCTGGTGTTCTCCAGATAGACATACAAGGTTACCAACGCCGTCAGCGTCAGAAGGATCAACACCGTCACCCCCCACCGATATCGGGCCTGCTTTAACACAATACGTATAAACATAACGCTCTCTCTATTCCGTCATTCCCGAACCCAAGCCCAGCACTACGGTTTCGTACAAGGGGGTGCTTGTGGACTATAGACAGCATAGCCCAGATAGCGGGTCTCTTTTTCCCGACAATAGCTTAGAAAATTTGTCGCGACGACTTCTTTTGCCGATGAACTGGCATGGTATAACCTGGGGCCGTCCCCCTCTGCTCCCTCAAGCAATACTCCTACGTGCAGCGCAAACAGCCAGTCTATTTTTCCGATAAAAACCACCAACGACGGTGTCGGCAGCTTCTTCACCGTATCGGCATCCGTATCAATGGGCAGATAATTCAATGTGACCGCCCTATCCGGAATACCCTCTCCCAACGCAGGGGCCTTTACACGCTTAAAAAAGTCTTTCTTGCTAATCGTGCGCGTCAGGCTCTCCCCCTTGGGCGTTACCGCACGACACCAGGAATTTGCCTCCAGCCAATCCGCAACCATAAAATGGTTACGCGACTCAAAGCCAACCTTTCCATCACGATAGCGAATATGCTGCAGACAATCAAAGGCCTGCGCATAGGTCTGCGAGGCCGCCAGCGCCAAACTCTGCTCCACAAACGTCACACAATCCACCCGGCATAAATCTATCAACGGATCCGTATCATACTTCCCCGTCGGCCCCTCGCCCAATGGCCCATCCACATACGTCAGTCCTGCGCTATCTCGCACCACCGACTCAAAACGCACCTCAAAAGAATCCGAACCCGACGGCAAAGTCTGCAAATATGCCGTTACCTGCGCTGACTCCATCTCACATAACGATGCACCTAACAACGCCATAATCACAAAACAACAGGCCATTGACCCCGCCTCCTTTCCGGGTTAGTATTTTAAAAACACCGCGAATCATAGCACGCCCCCATGGACATGGTACAGCAGAAGGGGGTACAATCCAACAAGCTTGACTTGGCATTACACATATGGCACCATAGGCGCATAGTGAATTTTTTTTCAGTGTATTCATAAACAAGTGCACTGATAAAAAAACAATCGGGTTGCAGTTGCAAACGGTAGAGCCCATAGGGTTGTGTGGTTTTTAAACCACTAGAAAGGAACAAAGGCATGGCGGTGACAAGAGACGACAAGGCAAAAACCAAAGCCTTAGACATTGCAGTAGCGCAATTGGAAAAACAGTTTGGCCGGGGCACTTTGGTGCGGTTGGGCGACGACAATTTTGCACAAGGCGTGCGCTCTATCTCGACCGGTAGTCTCTCTCTGGATATCGCCACCGGTGTAGGCGGTCTTCCCTGTGGTCGTGTCGTCGAAATTTTCGGCCCTGAATCATCTGGTAAAACCACCCTTGCCTTGCATGTAGTCGCCAATGCACAACGACAAGGCGGCATCGCCTGTTATATTGACGCTGAACATGCGCTGGACCCCTCCTTTTCTACTAAAATCGGTGTAGATATCGATAACTTGCTGGTATCCCAACCCGACACCGCTGAGCAATCCCTGGAAATCTGTGAGAGCTTGGTACGTAGTAACGCCGTCGACGTCATTGTCATCGACTCCGTGGCCGCCATGGTTCCCAAAGCAGAAGTCGAAGGCGAAATGGGCGATTCTCACGTCGGTTTGCAAGCCCGCCTTATGTCGCAAGCGCTGCGCAAACTCACCGCCGTCATTAGCCGTTCCAAAACCTTGGTCATCTTTATCAATCAGATTCGTGAAAAAATCGGTGTCATGTTCGGAAGCCCCGAAACCACTACTGGCGGTCGTGCGCTGAAATTCTACTCCAGCATGCGGCTGGACATTCGCCGTATCTCTACTCTGAAAGACAAAGACAGCAGCGTTGGCAACCGGGTACGCGTCAAAGTAGTTAAAAACAAGCTCAGCGCCCCCTTCCGCCAGGCTGAATTCGACATCCTGTTCAACGAAGGCATCTCCAAAGAAGGCGACCTGCTAGACTTGGCTATCGACGAAAAAATCATACAAAAAAGCGGTGCATGGTTTTCCATGAACGGCGAGAACCTGGGCCAGGGTAGAGAAAACACACGCCAGTACCTGCGGGAACGCCCCGAACTTTGCGAACAGTTACGCAAACAAATTGTACAGGCCAAAGGCTTACTTTGGGCGGGTGCGCTAGAAACGGAACAAAACGAGGCCGCCCCTGAAGAGTAAGCAGCACAGCGTTATGCACATGCAAGAGCAGGAACATGACTTTCAACATGGGCGCCGCATGCGGCTTGCCCTGCTACTGTTATTACTGCTTACCGTTGCATTTTCCGCCACAACGCTTGTTCTCAAATATAAACTGGAGGACCTGCGTAGCTATATTCAGGCCCAGATGGAAGAACGTATCGGAGGTCGTTTACAAGCGGAATCTATCCGGGTAAACGGCCTTCGTGGCTTACGCATTCACCAGTTGGAGGCCCAGTTTACCCCCAAAAAAGGGCCTGCCTTTTCCATCAAAGCACCGGACGTTTACATTGACATCAATCTGGTCGATTTACTGTATGGACAACTTGCCATCCAACAAATTCAGCTCGATCAGGCGCAACTACATATCAAACGCCCGGATAACCAAAACTGGTTCAGCCAGGATACGCAGTCCTCGTGGTTTCCCGATGGATTTACCCCCTTTGGCTTTCGTGTTATTGGGAAAAACTGTCATTTACACATTCAAAATCTACTCAACGATACACATCTACACCTTGAACAGCTAAATTTCGACGTATCCACCCTTTCCAACGCACCCGACCTACGCGCCAAACTTACGGGGACACTGAGCGGCACAGAAAAGCATCAGCTACAAATGGATATACGGTATGCGAGCCTGAATAACTTTGATATACGCATACAAAACGACGCCCTTTCCCTGCGAGAACTGCGCCCCTATCTCCCCGATGAGGCCCTCAACCTTTTTGGCTCAGGTATTTTTTCCCAGAACATACGTATTGCAGGCCACCCTAATGACACCTTTGTTATTTCGATGGAAATGCCTTTTGAACAGCTCACCTTCCAACGTCAGCCCGCTTTACTTCGTCCCTTTTCCGGACTTCTTACCACATTGGCCCACTACAATCTGAAAGAGCACCTGCTCACCCTGACCACCGCCACCGCACGCACTGGCGAACTCACCGGAAGCGTGGAAGGAACCATTTCCTTCGCCGAAAAAATACCCCATTTCGCCCTCTCACTGGAATCGGATCGCCTCCCCATCAACGAACGACTCGACAAAGCCCTTCAACAAAAAGTGGAAGGGATTGGTGAACTGAGTCTTCATCTGGCTGACACCTACGGTATACATATTGGGCTGCAAGGCACGCTCGAAAAACCCGTATTCACCATCGAGGCAGGCGTCAATGCGGGTATTGTAAACTTCAATCCCAAAGCCCCCCATATGCCCCGTGCCGAATTGGAGTTCAGCACGCTAAAACTCCTCTGGGATTCAGAAACCGCCCAGCCTACAGGTAGCCTGATACTAACCAACGGTATTGTGGAACAAAAAAATGGCGGCCTAAAAGCGGAAAAGGTAAACGGCACCTTAAAACTCGAAGGACACGCGCTGACTCTGGAGCCTTTTAGTGCACAGATTGCGGGCAATCCTATCGTCGGACATGGACAGTATAACCTGGATACCACTGAAGGCGCATTTTCAATCAATGGGACTTTAAGTGAAATCGAAAATATCGTCGCGCTACAACGGCTCAAAAAACTTTCCCTGGCAGGCGCTGTCAACCTCCGTTGTGATGCGACCATCACCCCAAACAAATGTAGTATGGACGCCTCCATGGAACTTACCCAAAGTCAAATTGAGTACGACTGGTGGTTTCGAAAAACATTGGGAACAGGGGCAACGCTCAAAAATATGCATGTTGAGCTTATTCCCAAAAAGACCATGACTATCACTGGGGATGCGACCATAGACACGACACAACTGGCCTTCCAGTATGAAAATGTCTACCGGGATGGACAGTGGCGTATCGAAAAGAACCATGTCGACGCAAACCCGGTTGATGTTGTTAGCGCAGGCAAATGTCTGCGGATTCCCTACACTGCCACGGGCGGCGTCGGAACCGATGGCTTTTTCGATTTAGAACATGTTGCGGATACCCTGAAAGGACACCGCGACCGCATCGGCGGCAGGCTGGATGAAGTCGCCTTCCTCGCCCATGGCGAAAAAACGCCGCTCCGCTGCAAAAATATCATTGTAGATGTCCAAACTGACAACAGCCTGCCGGACAAACTTACCGGCACGATGCGTATTGATGCCGAAGAAGCCTCGATACCTCCCTTTGGCGAAAAATGGCTGCTCCCCCTACGTCCGGACGACCCTGAACTAAATGCCAAATTTCCACCCAAAACCCACAATTGGACGTATGAGCTAAAGGCGAAAAAAATAGCACTACGCCATGGCAAGGGGAAAACTTTGTCGGAACCGCCTTTGCCACCCCTACTGAAACCGGACTATCCAAATTCAGTGCAGATATCGAAGGCGGTCATATCGAGGGCAATTTCAAACATGAAAAGTCCGACAATATCGATACGCTCGCTGCAAAATGGAACAATGTACCCGCGCACTATTTTATAAAACACCTGAACTTTTCCGAAATGCTTTCCGGGCGTATGAATGGTGAAGTTGAATACAGCGTAGACCGGGATGATCCCGGCACCCTGAAGGGAAAAGGCTATTTCGAGATTAACGACGGGCGTTTCAGCGCAGACTTCATCTTTGCGCAATTGGAAAAACAATTGGGTGGAGAAATGAGTTCATTGCCCCCATCGCTAAATTTTTCCCGGCTTAACGCCCAACTTTCCTTTAACGGCGATACGGTGCGCACCCCCACTCTCCTACTTGAATCCCAAGGCATTACCATCCGGGGAAAAGGCCAATTTATCAAAGACGGCGACATGGATTACGAATTACAGGTTGCCATCTCACCCGATGTCGCACAAAAAATCCCGCTACTCCGCGACAGCTTTAACGTAGGGGGGCATAAACTCACCCAAAACGATATCGAACTCACTTTCCATGTCAATGGCCCCACCTTTAACCCCAGCAGCGCCGTCGCTGAACTACCTCCCGTTGGGGTTACCTTAGTTAGTGGTGCAGTGGAAGTTACCAGCGACGCCATAAAAGTCATTGATATTCCTAGACAAATCCTGGTCGATCTGTTTAAGATCGGGGGAGGAATCGTAGGTGTAGGAAAGCAGTAGTACAAAAAAAGACCTGCGAATGAAGCGATAGCACGCCTGTCATTTCCTTAAATGCCTGGCTACACAAGCAGGAGGGAGACTTTTTTGCTATCGATGAACCAGCAAAATGCCGGTATTTTTCAAAACGCAGGATAGCTCCAGCCAGGCACCTGAAAAATCACAAACAACTCTCCCTTGAAAGTAGTAGAACGGAAGTAGAGAATGGATATTAAGATTGGTCGAAGCGCACATCAATGTGTCGCTTGTGAAAAAGCCTTCGAGCATGAAGAAGGCATGTATTCACTTGTTCGCATCGAAGAAAAAATGTTGGTACGCGAGGATTATTGTCAAAATTGCTGGAGCCGCGAAAGGAGTAAACAGGCCTATTCCTGCTGGACCCCAAAGTATTACGATCCCAAAGTTGCAGAACAGGAGCCTGCAGAGGTATTCTCTCCACTACGACAACTATTTTATGAAGCAGTAGAATCAGAGGAACGCTTGGAACGTGCCAAGGCTTTTCTTGCCGCACAGCTATTGCGACGGCAAAAAGTTTTTCGACAGATTAAGGAATCCGATGAGGGCGAAGGCGAGGAAAAGATCATCCTCTATTCTGATCGCATTGGGAACCGCCTTATTGAGGTCCGCGACCCGAATTTTGCTTTCTCAGAACTGGAGGAAGCTCGAGGCTTGCTTATGACGCGGCTACAGGAACTAGAACAGCCGCAAGAGGAAGCCGAGGACGAAAAAAAGGAAGAAAACGGAGACGATGGCGCCTCAAAAGACAAAAAATAACCGACGTAATCCCGATAAACTGGCAGCTGAATTTACCTCAGGGCAGCTCATTATCGGGATCTGTGTATCTGTATTCGTCATACTGGTTGCCTTTTCGCTGGGTGTACTCATCGGCCGGTATGAAAAATCTTTTGACAGTCCCTCAGAAAAAATACAAGTCGCGGAAAAAAAAGAAGAGGTTAGCCCCAAAAAAAGCGTCCCACCTTCTTCCGTTGCAAAAACCAGTAAAAACGGGGTACAAACGTCTCCCAAACGCTTATCTGTGCCCAGTGCCAAAAACCTCTATACTTCGGCTACAGAACAGGGAAAGCCACGCACAAAGGAAATAAAACCTCTACCCGCACCGCAAAAAAAGACGCCAACAGCTACGGCTTCCCCTATACGTATTCCCAAGCTTCCTGAAGCAGCGCCAAAACCGACACCGGCGCCAAAGCCGAAACCGAAGCCAGCACCCGCGCCGAAACCGGAACCGGAGCCTGTATCGACACCGGCCCCTGCACCAACACCCGCAGCAGCATCCGTACCTACACCGCCACCGACGCCTGCAAAAGAACCGGCATCAAAGCCTGCTGCCATTCCTACGCCACCGAAAGAGACCACCGCCGCGGTATCTACTTCCACTCCCGGTGGATGGGGCATCCAATTGGCCTCTTTCAGCGGTCCGCAACGAGTAGAAAAAGCGGAAGCATATCAACGGCGCATCAAGGAACGTTTAAAACTAAATTCTGCAATCGTAAAATCAGAAGATGACGTGTATTATCGTGTTGTCTTGATTGGGTATAAGGACCGTGCAAGCGCCGTAGCTGCTTGTGCTGAATTTAAAAAGAAGGCGGGATTTGCCGATGCATTCGTGCGAGCCTTGCCATAATAGCGAACGAGGGGAAAAACCATGAAGGTGGCAGTTATCGGACCGGGAGCAATGGGATGTTTTTTTGCAGCACGCTTGGCGCAGAGCGGGGCAAAGGTCTATTTGGTAGATCACAAGCAGGATCGTGCGGAACGGTTGGAAAAACAGGGCATCACGGTAGAGAATCAGGGAGAAACCTTTGTTGAACATCCTACCATGGCCACCCATGTGCCTACGGGATTGGATCTGGTACTTATTCTCACCAAAGCCTACAGCACCTTTGCGTTGCGCTTCCCCCCGGAAACACCGGTGCTTACACTGCAAAACGGGCTGGGGAATGTGGAAACGTTATGCTCGATTGTGGGCAGCGCCCGCGTCCTGGTTGGCTCTACTATGGAGGCGGCCATGTTGCTTGATGAAGGAAAGGTGCGCCACGTTGCTTCTGGAAAGACCTCTTTGGGCGCCTGGACTTCATGTCCGACAGCCCCTGCACAGGAACTGCTGCAAAAGGCCGGTTTTGAAGTGGAAGTCACAGACGCCCCCGGACAGTTACTCTGGGAAAAAGTCGCCATCAATGCCGGTATCAATCCTCTTACGGCTATCTTGAATAAACCCAATGGAAGTCTCCTGGAACTTACTGAAATTCGCCAACTGATGCGCGATCTGGTCGTGGAAGCGGCAAAAGTCGCCTCTACAGAGGGCTACCGTTTCGATCAAAGCCTGGTAGAACTGGCGGAGGACACATGCCACCGTACGCGTGAAAATATTTCCTCTATGCTGCAAGATGTGCGTGCCGGGAAACAAACGGAAATCGATGCAATCAGTGGCGAAATCTTACGACGAGCACAATTGGCCTCGCTCCCCACGCCTCGTACCCGTGTCATCTATCAATTGGTGCGAGGGTTGGAGCTCCGTTGAAACTTTCTGGCTTAACATACACCAGTCCGTATACATTTACACGCAAACAGCGCTTATTGCTCCAGTTGTTGCCTCCCCTCGCAGCTGGAGCTTTGCGTTTATTATATGCGACGTGCCGTATAGAAGTGCGCCATACAGCGTATTACACGGCACTGCGTGAGCAAAACAAACCTATGGCTATCGCTATCTGGCACGAGGCTATGGGAAGCGCTGGCATCCACTTTCGGGGGAGCAACTTTCACACCCTGACCAGCTATAGCTATGATGGGGAAATTGCAGCGCGCGTCGTACACTATCTGGGCTTGGAGGCCGTACGCGGCTCTTCCTCTCGAGGGGGACATGAGGCACTCGCACAATTGGGAAAAGCAGCGCAGAAAGTACCTTGTGTCGGCTTCACCCTTGATGGCCCCCGGGGACCACGTCGTCAAGCCAAGTCTGGTATCGCCATTCTAGCGGCACGCTCACAGCTCCCTGTACTACCCTTAGCCTTTGCTCCTAGTGCCTGCAAACGTTTGGGCTCGTGGGATCGTTTTCCCATTCCCAAACCAGGCGCAACTATCTTGGGCGCTTTCGGCTCCCCTATCCCCCCCCCAAAGGAAGAGAACCACGACGCGATTGAACATATGCGTTTGCAAATCGAAACCGAGCTCAATAACCTGCAACGTCAATTGGAAGATGAGCTAAACGACGCTCAGGAAATACCGCTGAAATAGCAACGAAATCTTTTCGGGGCCCCCCGCTAAGAACCATATTTCCTGGGTGTGGCCCTGGCCACCTTGCGGTCGCTGGACCACGTTAGTGGATATTCGGAACGCCAAGAGTGGGAAGTGCTGTACGGATAATGTCGCACAAGCGGGAAGAAGCCTGCTGTGCTGTCTCCAATACATGGGCATGGGTTAGTTTTTCCGAAGCACTACACTGGTTGGTAATGCAGGATATTACACTGCTTGCAATGCCGAGCTGCTGACAGCGAAAAAGGGCTGGTGCGGTGCTCATCCCTACCGCATCTGCCGCCATAGATTGCAAGGCCGCAATTTCCGCCCTAGTTTCGTACGAAGGGCCATACACCCATTGGTAGGTACCTTCAGAATCGCAGGAAGGTACTACAAGATCGGGACAAAGCACATCGGGCAATGCATATTTCCGATAGGGCCAGCATTGTACACGATTGACGGCGAGGAGTGAACCGGCGGCGAGTCCGCGCCGCACACCACCCGCTGCATTCGTAAATAGAATGCGGCGCACCCCCATTTCTTTGAACACATCAACAGAACGCGTCACTTCTTCAAATGAAGAGCCTTCGTACGCATGCAAACGACCACACTGTAAGAAAATACGATGACCATCGCATGTTCCATATAAAACCTTGCATGCGTGGCCGGCAACATGACCTTCAGGAACACCAAATATATCGTGGAATGGTTTTTCCCAGGTTATCGTATCCAACAACGGACCTAGCGCTATCCCGGAACCGGCTACTATCGCAACAGGTGCATCTGACATTACTTTTTCCATGGTGAGGGCAACAGCAAACGTTCAAAAAGGTGCAACGCAAAATCATCGGTCATTCCTGCCACGAAATCCACCGTACGTTGTTCCAAAGAATCGGCAGGATCGCTGTTAAGGATTTCTTCTGTCGGATTTTCCAGCAAATGGAGGAACAGGGTGCGCAATAGACGACGTGCTTTGGCAATTTCTGATTCAATTATCGGGCAGGGGTACAGGTGGCTATAGAGATAGTCTCGTAATGTGTTCAGCGCTGTCAAGACATGGGGTGTAAATGCAATTTCTCCATCTTTACTCCCCTCAATAAGGCCGACTGCCATCTTGTCAATTCGGGATGAAGTTGTTTCCCCCAGTACGGCAATGGCGGAGCTGGGAAGATCTTCCAACGTGATCACTTGCGCGCGAATAGCATCGTCTATGTCGTGGTTAACATAGGCGATTGCGTCACAAACGCTCACGATGCGCCCTTCCAAAGTGCTGGGGTGCACCATGGGTTCTCCTCGTAGTAGGGCTTTCCCTTCAGAATGGTACCGGATACCGTCGCGCACTTCTTCGCATAGATTCAGACCCACCTCACCATGACGCATTTCCAGCTTTTCCACCACGCGTAAACTCTGCGCTGCATGGGAGAATCCTGTCGAAGCCAACTCATTTAATACGTCTTCCCCCGCATGACCAAAGGGGGTATGCCCGATATCATGTCCCAACGCAATTGCTTCGGTAAGATCTTCATTTAGAAATAGAGCGCGCGCCACTGTTCTCGAAATTTGCGCTACTTCTAGCGTATGGGTCAAACGAGTGCGGTAGTGATCCCCTTGCGGCGCTAAAAAAACCTGGGTTTTGCGTTTTAGACGTCTAAAAGCCTTGGCGTGAAGAATACGGTCCCGGTCGCGCTGAAAAACAGTTCTGTATGGATCTTCGGGTTCCGCCAGACGCCTTCCTTTCGACTTCGCAGCCAAGGTAGCAGCGGGGTACAACATATCGCGTTCTCGCTGTTCCAAACGGACGCGGATGCAGTCTTTTTTTTGCAACGTCCCCTCCTGGTATAGATCGTTATCCTCTGGTCTCATTGGAGGTACCCCGCTCCGGCATGCGCATGTGCTACGAAAATGGGCGGTGTTCCGTCATAACCGCGGTACTGGCGATAGTATTGCACAGTAACGGTCTCCACAAAAGTTTCCACCTCAGTAGCAGGCACCAGGTTTACTGTAGCCCCGCCAAAACCCGCCCCAGTCAGACGCGCGCCTAACGCGCCTCCTTCATGTGCTGCTTGTACTAACGCGTCTAACTCTGGACTACTGATGGCAAAGTCCTGCGCACAACTTTGGTGTGATGCATTCATCAAAGCGCCAAAGGTTGCGGCTTCACCCATTTGTAAGGCATCGCGTGCCGCTTCTACCCGTTGAAACTCCGTGAGCTGATGGCGCAAACGTGCCGCCAATGCAAATCCCGTTTCAGGTTCTGGAAAATCTCTCAACCAACGTTCCCGCACTTCTGCTTCCGAAAGTTGCAAACGTTTCGTAATCCAGCCCAAAGAAACATGCTCTTCCGGCACAGCAGCTTCGAACAGTGTACGCACTTCGGAAAAGGTGAGGCACAAGGGACCGAACCAAAGATCTCCCAATCGCGTTAGCGTGATCTCATCACTGTACTCTTCCTGGACCTGTTTTTCTACCAGTGCACATGCCAGCGCACACGCCAGAGGGCCTGCATTGTATCGCACCAGCGCGTCGCCACTTTTCTTAACCTTCACCATTGAGTCGCACACCATAATGACACAATCTGACGGTAAGGGAGCACATTCTACCCGTAAAGGGAAAAAGTCGATCTTACACGCATGGCCCATTTCCCCATTCAGAATCGCGGCCTGATCCATCCCGCCCCCCCGCGTTCCTACATAATGTTCGGCCTCCGCCAGCAACTCGGCCAAAGCCAGCCGCGAAATATCGCGTTCCAGTACGTAGCCCAAGCGGTGTAGATAGGCCAGTGCAAAGGCTACGACCAGCGCAGAGGAGGAACTCAGACCGGAGGCCATCGGCAAGGTACTGCAAAGTAAAAGATTCATCCCTGGAAAGGAGTGTACGCCCAAGGCCTGGTTTAGACCCTGAATAGCGGCGCGGCAATAGTTGTGCCACACGCCTCCTTGGGCGGGAGGAATGTGGGATTTATTCTCAAAGTCAACGGCAGGAAAATCGGGGGAGACGTTATCTAACGCAATCAGGTGATCCGAGCGCGGAATAAATGCGATCCGAATTTCTTCGCCGATGGCAATCGGAAGAACCGGAAGGCCGTTGTAATCGGTATGCTCGCCAATCAGGTTGACGCGCCCAGGCGCACGGCAAACTGAGGGAGTGGGATTACCTGGAAAAACTTCTGCAAACTGTTTACATAATGCATCCACTTCCAAAACGCACCTCTCCTGATATTTACCCGCACCTTCAGCAGCTACCGCACAACTACATATTCCGCATCCGACCGAAGAACGGCTTCCGTTTTTATGAGAAGGGATTGTACCCACTCCCAGTTCCCAGTTCAAAATATCGCAAGAATTTCATGCCGCCAAGGGGAACCTTTTAGCGGTGTTGGGGTTTTATCAAGCGTAACGACGTTGACCGGTAGACGTAGTAAGTAGAAAGGAAATAGGCGCTGTAAGCTTATAAAAATCGGCGGTCCTGCGACCGCAATGTGGCTAGGGCCAGAGCCAGGAAATATGCTTCCTACCGTCCCTGACCGCAGCAGAAACTTCGTTTTTTTGATGACTTTTGAAATTTAACTCACTAAAGGAGGATACACCGATGAAAGCGAAACTCGTAGGGTGTCTGTTTGTTACATTGTTGTTGGGAGTCACATGCTATGCGCTAGCACAACCCCCACAGTGCCCACAACCTGGTATGTTGTTCGAGCGTCTGGATAGCGATCAGGATGGCATGATCTCACGGGCGGAATTTGAACAGAGCGCACTGCAGCGCCAAGCGTATCGACGGGGTGCGCCAAATAAAAACAACCCTCAGGAACGTCTTAAGAAGGCAGATGCGAATGAGGATGGCGTCGTATCCAAGGCTGAATTTGAAGAAGCCTTTCCAAAAGCTCCGGAAAAACGCTTTATGCAATTAGACACAAATAAGGATGGGGTGCTCACTAAGGCCGATCGCCCACGCGCCCCACAGGGCATGCAGGGAGGAAAAGGACGTGATGGGCGTCAGGGGCCGTCTGCAAAACAGGGAAAAGGGAAAGGCGGACGCAGCACACAACAGGCAGCGAAAGGTCCTGGAAAAGCAGGGCGTTCCGGAAAAAATGCAAGGGGAGGTTTTATGCCCTCGCGCCCCTGTTCTCCTGAAGGGTTCTTTAAGGCCTGCGACGCTAATCAGGATGGTGTCATAACGTTGGAGGAGTTCAAAAAAGCTCCTTGTGGCAAAGCACCTGCCCCCAGGGCTCGTTTCGAACGCGTGCGCTCTGCTGATCAAGATGGCGATAAACGCCTCTCCTTTGAAGAGGCACAGGATGCCTTCCCTGGACTCGGCCAGGAGAAGTTTGACCGGCGCGATAAAAATAATGACGGATTTTGGGATTGGCAGGATCGCGGTCCTGTCGAATAGGGCTTCTCCATACCAAAAACTCGCCAAAAATAACGCGTTCCGACGAGCACGGAACGCGTTATTTTCATCTACCCCCCTCCTATTCTTCTGTGGACTCCTCCGACTCCAGCTCGGCTTCTGCCGCCAGGCTTTCTTTACGTAGCGCCAGCAGTCCCAGCTGCTCTCGGTAGAGGCAATATAGCCCAACGATGACGATAGGAATAAGATTGATCAGGTGCGCCATAATGGCGACCGCACGTGCGCGATCGACGTCGACATCTGGACTCAATAGAAAGATAGCCGCCATGATAGCCAGGTGGAATTGACCGATAAAACCCGGCGCACCTGGCAAGCTAATCGCAATTGCCAGCAGCGACAGGGTCAAAAACGGAGCATACCAGGGAAGGGAAAGGTCAAAGGCATAGAACACGGCCATATAACTGACTGCAAAGGTAATCCATGTCAGTAGAGAGAAGAAGAGGGCTTTGCTCATGTCACGAAGTGAGCGAAAAATATGAAAACCAGAAGCGAAATTCTCCAGCAAACCATGGACATGCTTCGCAAGGGCATGCGAAATTATGCCCAGTATCTTGTCGGAAAGTTTCAAAACGATGCGTTGATTCACATACAAAAGCACCAACATTATCACCAGCCCTGTCAACCCACCGGCCATAGTCAGGGCTGTAGCCCGAATCGCCTCCGGACGCAGAAGACCCTGCGCCCAGTCGGGCACTGAAAAGCCTGTCGGCATGCTAATCGGCCCCGCGGGGTGAAAGGTAAGCACCGCTAAAAACATCACCACTATCAACCCCACCAAATCCGTCACACGATCCAGCGCGACAAAGGCAATGCAGCGGGAAAAGGAAAGTTGGGATAAACGACTGAGTACTAATGCACGGATCGCCTCGCCCGCACGTAGTGGCAATACGAAATTACCCAGAAAACCTATCTGGGTAGCACTGAACATACTGCGAAAGGAAACCGGCTTGGCGGTACTGACAATGTAGCTCCAGCGTTGTACGCGGGTAAAAAAGCCGAGCACTACCCATATCACCGACATACCCAACCAAAGCCAATGTACTGTTCGGAAAGCATGCGCTACTTCAGCCCAATTTGTACCGCGGAACATCCACCATACCAACAATGCGGCCAGAATAATCCCTACTGTATTTACAACTACTTTTTTCATACATCCTCAACTTCAGTCGCCGTTGGCGGTATAGATAATAATTTTCGCCCAATCACTCCCTCTAGTTGTACCTGTTCCTGTATGGCATTTTCCACCCTACGCCTAAAAACGGAACCTTTGCGCCTTAGCAAAAGAGGTGTTTTCCGCCTCTCGTTTCCCCCTAAGCTTCCGGCTTTCCTATCAACGAGCCTATCGCGTCCAAAAGTTTGGCGTTATCCAGCGGTTTTGTAAAACTATACTCCACCCCAAAATGCTCTGCCAGTTTCAGGTATTGCTCAGGCGCAATTTTCCCACCCCCGGAAATAGCGATAATCTTTACGGTGGGATATAGGGCACGCAATTCAATAATGGTTTCTATTCCCTCCTTTTCCGGCATCACAATATCCGTAATCACCAGATCGCATGGATGATGTTGATATTTTTGCAATGCTATTTTTCCGTTTGCGGCTTCATGCACCTCATATCCAGCACGTTCCAAGGTCATTCGAAGCATAGGCCGCACCCGCACATCATCGTCTACGATCAAAACACTCGCCATAGCTACGCCCTCTCCTTAATTGAGCCCCCTCCTTTTTTCCAGAAGGTGTCCGATTATTCTTACCAGCTCACTATTTACAATGGGTTTGCGCATATATTCACTGATACCCAAGTCTTTTGCTTCTTCTTCTTGAATCATTTCGCTAAACCCTGTACAAAGAACCACGGGCATGTTGTGGCGCAGGGCCAATATTCGTTGGGCCAATTCAGCTCCCGTCATCCCCGGCATGGTCTGATCCGTCACGACAATATCGAAATCATCAGGTTGCGATTCAAAAGCTTGCCAGGCCTTCGCACTTTCCGTAAAGGCACTCACGCGATACCCCAGTCCTTTTAACAACATCTCGATCATACTTACCAAAGAAGCTTCATCATCTACGAAAAGAACATGTTCACTCGCGCTGGTTTTTACTACTTCCACCTCATCTGCCTCCTCCTCCACCTGCGCCTCAATCTCTGGAAAGTAGACATAAAACGTACTTCCCTTTCCCTCCTCGCTATGCACGGTAATGCTTCCTCCGTGAAGCTGCACAATACCATGCACCATGGCGAGGCCCAACCCTGTTCCTTCGGCTAGTTTTTTCGTAGTAAAATAGGGATCAAAAATTCGCTCCAAGACATAGTCACTCATTCCGCATCCCGAATCCTCAATACTAAGGCGCACAAAATTTCCTGTACCAAAACCACCCCCGCCATTGGCGCTTAAGGGAGCCACCTCGGAACCTTGTAGAAGGACCCGCATCTTCCCTCCCTTTTCACGCATCGCATGATAGGCGTTTGTACACAGGTTCATGATTAGCTGATGAATTTGTGTTGGATCCCCCAGGATAGCACCACAGTTGTCATCAATCTCACTCTCGATCGAAATCGTGGCCGGTATAGAGCCATGGAGCAGCTTCAAAGCCTCCTTTAAAACCGGCTGTATATACATCGGCATCCGCTCTTGCTCGGTTTGGCGGCTTACCGTGAGGATCTGGTTGACCAGTTCCGCAGCCCGTTTACCTGCCTGGCGTACTTCGTTGATACAGCCCCAAGCCCGTGAATCCTCTGGAATATCTTCTTTGGCTAAATCGGCGTAGCCAATTACTGCGTACAAAATATTGTTGAAATCATGCGCGATGCCACCGGCAATCGTACCAATAGCCTCCATTTTTTGGGCCTGTCTCAGCTGTTTTTCCAGCTCCATTTGATAGCTGATATCTTGCTTGAGCGCCACAAACCCTTCTATCTCATTTGTCCCCCCCCGCAATGGTGAAATTGTGGTTTCCTCTACCACCAAGCTGCCATCTTTGCAACGATTTGTAACACGCCCTTTCCAAACATTTCCTGCCAGTAACGCACGCCACATGTGTTCATAGAAA
Organism: Candidatus Hydrogenedentota bacterium; assembly: GCA_963678445.1. Lineage (GTDB taxonomy): Bacteria > Hydrogenedentota > Hydrogenedentia > Hydrogenedentales. The sequence continues at coordinate 133,077 of OY782877.1, forward strand.
GCTGCATCGTGCTTCCCACTTTTTAGAATACGCGGCTTCTCGCCTAAAATCTCCTCCCGTCCATATCCACTCGTCCTCTCAAAAGCAGGGTTCACATAGAGGATCATGCCCTCTACATTCGTTACCATGATGCTCTCGGCAGCCTGTTCAATCGTTTCCACCAAACGCGCCCGCTCCTCCTCCACCTGCTTTTGCAGTGATATGTCACTCACTGTTCCCATAACACGCGATGGTCTCTCGCTATTCCAGGCGACAATTGAACCTCGCGTAACCGCCCAAAAAAAAGTGCCATCTTTTCGAATAGCGCGATATTCCACCTCAAACTGTGACGTTTGTCCATCCAAATGCTCCCGCATGCTATGTAACATTCGCTTTTTATCATGTGGGTGCACCCCTTTTTCCCAATCCTCCAAGCGCTCCGATAATTCATCGCTCGCATAGCCATACATCGCCTTCAGGTTATCATCCGTGTAGAACGTATTTGTCTCCGGTCGATAGTCCCAAATCCCCATCTTTCCTGCGCTTACCGCCATCGCATAACGCTGTTCACTTTCCCGTAGTGCTTCCTCCGCCTGTAAACGCTTACTCGCATCACGCAACGTTACCAATATTGTCTTTCGGCCTTCCCACGGAACAGAGGTCGCCGTTAGTTCCATCGGCCAACTGTCCCCGCTGCCCCTGCGATATTCCCCCTCCTCATATATCTCCCCCTGTTCCTGCAACAGACGCCGCCATTGCCCCAACCATCCCTGCCTGCGCCTCGGATAGAACATCGAAAACAGATGCCCCAGCATCGCTTCCTTGCGATACTGCAACAGTTTTTCTGCCGTTGGGTTGGTATCCAGAATCCGCCCTGTTTCCAATTCTAATAAGAATATCGCATCCAACGAATGGTGAAATATGAGCTGAAATTTTCGATTCGATTCCCGCAACGCCAATTCAGCCCGTTTTCGTTCGGTGATATCCCGCACAAGACCATCATACGAAATTAATCGTCTAAACGCATCATGATGTGGTACAGATGTGTTGCGCACCCAACGAATCTGTCCGTTGCGATGGCGAATACGATGTTCAACCGGTTCAGGCATTTTTCCCAACAAAATGGCTTCCGCTTGTGCACGCACCTGGGGGCGATCCGCCTCAGGCACAATATGAATCCATAGGTTGGGGTCCTTCTCGAAGGCCTCAGCGGAGTAGCCCGTCACAGCAACGCATGTGGAACTATGCCGTGTTTCAACCGGGTAGTCATTTCGGATACGCACATGAAAAATATAATCCGTTACTGACTCTGTCAAACGTCGATAGCGTTCTTCCTGCTCTTGCAGACGATGCTGCACCTGCTTCTCTTCCGTCATATCCCGAATCACCTCCACCACCCCCTGCAACTTCCCGGAACGATCACACACTGGATTACTACGCACGACCCAAACACGACCATCGGGGGTGGTAAATTCCCCCGAACAGTTTTCCCCCCGTGCTAAAGCGCTGCGATCCGGTCCAGCATTCGACGCTGCATAGTAATGGCGTAGTAGCGCCGCGGATTCCAAACCAGGCATAGTGTGCGCCGCCTGATTCGACCAGTAAATGCGCAGATTCATATCGTGAAAAAGTACTGCATCAGATAAGGAATTCAAGATCAACGTCTTCTCCGCCTCGCTCTCCATCAATGCCTGCTCCACCACACGACGCTCCGAGATCAGTTCCCAGGTATGCAATGCCCGATTCACAATATGCGGCAAGTAGGGCATCATCTCAGAATGCTTTGGACAATAATCCACGATGACATCATTAACCGCAGCCAGAACCTCGGGCTCATAGCGTGGCTCTGCCAAGACCAAGACCGGCACATTGCCCCGCACCTCCGGCAGCGACGCCAAACCCGCCGCTTTACCACCAGGAAGTGACCAATCCAAAATGATAAGCTCTACTGTTTGTACCCGAAGTACCTCACGTGTCGCTGGCAACGTGTCCGCCGAGACAAAATCATAGGTATTTTCCACCGTTGTAAACGCCTCCTTCACCCAATCCACCGCATCGCGTTCCCCCGAGGCAACCAGTATTTTACATGGTTTCCCATTCACACGCTCCATCCCCCGTCCCCCATAGTTACGCGTTATCCCGATCGCACAAAAACAGTTTTCGCTGTTTTCCACTACCAGCGCAAGCTTCACCCCCTACATCTCCGTCCTCCTCCATTGCAAACAAATATGTAAGAGCCCCCTCAGCAAAAAAAGTACATATGCGTCATCTATACGCAGTACTAGTGTAACAAGAAAGGCAAAAATAGGCCAGTCTTTTCTTTGTTTTTTCCTTTTTAAGCCTTAGCCAGAGAAAAAAACAATGAAAATTATCTTTTACTTTCTTGACAAAAAAGTGGGTATATGAGAGAATTTAGACGGTGAAAATTAGTGTAGAAATTGGGTACTTTTCAGGGGTTAACACTCCCAAAGGTGTCGTAAAAGTAGAATTTTACGATGGTGAGGCACGGTAAAGCGTGTATTTTGCGGATAGCGCGGCTACTCGTAGCAGCGCCGTGGAAATAAAACTACGGTATCAATACCTAACATGAAGGTTGGGGTGTTTTTTCGGCGTTTAAACGGTTAGCGTTAATAGAGGCTGAGCAAACAGTGCGAATCGGACAACAAGCATATATGGGGGCGGGCGCAACGGCCGCAAGACTGCGAAGCACAGCGGTGCAGCGTAGTGCATCGTCACGTCAAAAGACGGCCTCGTTGTCCACCGATTCCAAGAACAAGATACAAGACCTCAAAGCCGGGTTTGGAAAGGACACGCTCTCTATTGGTAATATCGCTTTGCGTACTTTAGGGACGAATTTAAAAAGTGCGCGTCGCGTGGTCCCTTCGGTGGAAGAACTCATCGACGAGGCCCAAATGCGGAATGCCGAGCAGAAAACTGCTTCTGAGCAAGCGGTAGAAAAACTCAAAGAGGACACGCAGGAAGAAGTTTCGTTTCGTCCCGCCCCCGCCACTGAAGCACGTCGATTCGAGGAACCTTACGCCCCTCCTGCTTCTACAGAACCTCAAGAGGACACGCCTGAATCCCCCGATTCTCCCCCTCGCTCGCTTGACGTGCTTATCTAGCATCCAGAGCTCCCCCGGTCTGGACTGCCCCCCCCCCCGCTTACGTGGATTTTATCTGAGGATACAGCAGAAAACTATACAGCAGGGTCAGGGTAAGTGCGAGGATGAAAAATCCCAAGAAAAGCAAACTGCTGTTTGAAGAAAACCATAGGGAACAGTTGTATTCGTAAGGATTAACCGGATTGTAACGAATCTTCAGGGGAAAGCCACCGACAGGCACTACTTGGGATTGTGCAGCCACCGATAAGGAGCTGGAAGAAAGTGTAGTAGCCTCGGCGGCCTGTTTGGAGGAATCCTGCTTCGGTAAATCCGGAAGCATTTGTTCCAGTTCAGCGGCAATGGCGCCATAATCTTCTTTTAATAACGCGTTGCGCATCGAAGCGGGAGCATCGGCAATCGACGTATAGCCTTGCGCAGCTAATGCATCCATTGTTTCCTGTGGAATCTTATCTAAGCTTTGAATGGACTTACGTTGCAGCACCGTTCGAATTTCCTCAGGTAAATCGCCCATGGTAAAAATACCGCGTTCCTGCAACAAACGCCGCGCCCCTTCTGGAAGCATCTGGTAAACCCGTTTGCTCACCCCTTCCAATGATTTGTCCCCCGAATAAACACGCCCGTCAACCTTATATTTAAACGTAACATGTAACCGTTCCTGTCCCTTGGTATCCGCAGTCTGACGCAACCCGACAATCTGCGCTGAGCATTCTTGCCAATGTACTTGCGGTGCGTGTAAGCCCCATAAAAAACCCAACAGCGCTGTCAAGAAGAGCAAGAATGCAAGCACCCCCTCTGACAGGCCAAAAGGAATTCGCTTTCGGCGTCTTTGTAGTCCCATTAGGACGCTTCCTTATCCATTTATGTTCGCGACTTCCACAAGGGATACACCCTGAATAGAAAAAACAACGTCCCGACGATGGCTACCAAAGATAACCGGCGATAGGTAATCGGCTGCACACTGCCTGAAAAATGCAAGGTACTTCGAGAAGGCTCTGCCGGATCATAAAAGACCTGTAAAGGGTACCGATGTTGACAAAGCTTCTTTAATTCCGATTTAGGTAAAGCATTGGGACTTTGCCGTTGTGGCCAAAACCCCTGCCAGTGCCCAATATACATCTTTCCTAATACATGATATTGATACGTTAGTGCAACTTCGTCCGGAAGTGGATCGCGATCATAGGCCAACTCTTTTAGGCTACAATACAGCACCTGTCCCGGAATGACTTGCCAATCGGGACGCAGCATCGTCCCCCACCACAGCAGCACCGGCGTCAACGCCAATAACAGCACGCCAAACGCCGTCCACTCAGGAAGTCCCAGCGTATTCCATTTCGGTTTTCGTTGATGGAAACCCATTGCCGCCCCCGCCTCGCTCCGAGGAATTCGTCGCACCAGCGCACAAAAAAACAGCTCTATCCTTCAGGTATAATTACAACCATCTATTGTATATTTTAGCACAATGTGAAATAGTATCTTGTTGTTAAATTCGCTTGAACACAGCAACTGCAAGGATCCCTAATGTCGTTTACAGACGTACAAATATCCAAGCCTAAAAATTATCCACTCGTCTTCTTCTGCCATCCCCGATGGTTTCTATTCGGGTTATTTATTGCTTTTGAGTGTGCAATCCTTTTCTTCTTTTTAATAACGTGGAAGGGTTTGCTTGGAATAGTAGGAGGCACCCTGGTTAACATTGCCATAGCCTCTATAAATAAGCAGTACCTGAAAGTGGGGATGATCGGTTTTTTAGACAAAGGCGGACTCTATTTCTTGCTCCACCCTTATTTTTCTTTTTGTAAACTGAGAAGAAAGTCTAAAGTGGCGAAGGCGCTTTGTATCCATGATGAGGAAATAGCAGAAGTCTTTATTCTTCGCGATCTACTAACAACTGATGGCAACGCTGGAATCCGGTCAAAAAAACGACCGTATTTAGCACTTCGCTTATCGCATACAGAAACTACGCTGCTGGCCCAGACATTCACAGAGAGCAACAATGAAATGCCGATCTATTTGTATCAACCGGATCTATTACTATTGGATTCGCGCTTCCTGAGCCCGCCTTTACATAAGTCGATGCGTTGCCTGGGAGAGCGGTATAAGATGGGAACACTACAGCAATGGGAATGGCGTTATAGCAAAGATTGGTCAACGGAAAAACTATCTGAGCTCGTCATCCATTTGTGCCGGTTGGGCCGGGAGAAAGAGGCCCTGCCGTTGATTTGTCACCACCAAGACTGTTCCCGTAGAGAGGGAAAAGCCTTTATACATCTAGCGCAGAAAAACAGCCCCGCTTGCATTCTCGCCGTCGACTAAAACGGAGTAGGCTCCAGTGAATACGGGACCACTTTAGTGACTTAAATCAGAAAAGCTATCATAAAAAAACAAAATCTTGCTGTGGTCAGGGATGGGAAGGACCACACCTCCTGCTCGTGGTCGCTGGACCACCTTATTCGGAAGTAGAAGAGTTATCCAGTTTCCCTAACTTTTTACGCAAACTCTCGAGACGCTGAAGGGTTTGCTCCAACTTTTCCTTCTTAGCCCCATCCTCGACCTTCACATTTTCCAAGGCGCGAACAAGCGCCTGATGCATATCGCTTAGTTGCTCGTGGACCATCGCAAACATTTCGTTGGGTGTGGGTATGCGTTTAGTAAGAATGGCGCGCGCCCCCATATCGATACCAATGGCAGCAAACGCATCCGCAGAGACATCATTATCATTTGCGACCCCTGCCACGAGCTGAACATCGGGATGGTCACGTAAAAAGGTGTAAAGCGTATCTTGCTCAAGCTCGGCAAGTGCATCCTCTTGCTGGCAGTGTTGCAGCAGTATAGACAGAGGCACTAGTGGATTTTTCGCCTGGCGCAGGTAATTTAAACAACGTTCTTCTACACGTTCCAAATTCATTCTCGGCCTCCTGGGAAAGGGAATAATGTTAATAAAACACCCCTTTTCTAATTCCGAAGTGGCCTGGAAAACGACTAAACATATATGGCCCGAGCCGTTCTTGACCGCTGCAGAATATGGTTGTTTATGAGGGCTTTTCAGAATAAAGCACTAAAGTGGTCCAGCGACCACAAGCGTTAGGTATGGTCCTTACCATCCCTAACCGACACAAATTTTCCGTTTTTATGACAGCTTTTGGAGTGTCAGTCACTAAGTGGTCCAAGCCTCCCTTGGGATTCTTAAGACTCGTGTGCAATCAGCACGTTATATACAAAAACGCACCTTATTGCGGTATTATAGCGATTTTGCATAGTTTACCTTGCCTGCAATGAAATTCCAAGCAGCTTGTTTTACACAGATGGGCGTTTGCAATTCTAAGGCTGTTTCTCATTGCTGGTTTTTCATACGCTTGAATTCACTACTACTCCTTATTAGAATAGTTTCGCCTCGTTTGTAGTTATCGAATTCCATTGTCGAGGCATTTTCCTAACCCATTGATACATATCGGATTGATCATGACTTTATTTGACCAACACTTCAATAGCACTACGTTTAAAATTCCGGTTTTAAAAAACTTCTTCCTTTTCTTGTATGCGGCATCCATGGGACTGCTTCTTCTTATAGTAATTGAGTGGGGAATGCGCTATGCAGGAATTGGGCAACCGACCTCTTTTTTGATTAAAGAAGAACATGATGGGGGGAATTTTTTAGCCGTAAATCCCTGGTTTTATCAGCAATATCTGTCAATGCCGGTATCCGATATTATGGACATCAACACTCTTGGTTTCCGGGTTCCTGCTCAAAAAGTGGATAATACAAAACGTATTTTTATATTTGGCGGTTCGGCGGCACATGGCTGTACACCTGATGCCGCTTTTGGTATTGGACGTATTCTGAATTGTTTACTGCAAACAGAAGGAAATGGGACCCATTTTGAAGTCTATAATGCGGCTTGTCCTGCACTGAACTCCCATGTAATGCGACGAGCCGCGAAAGCATGTGCCCAGCTTGAGCCGGATTATTTCGTTGTATATATGGGGAATAACGAATACTCTGGTCCTTTTGGGCCTGCCTGGACTCCTGGCTCCCCTCCGTCGTATTGGGGCAGAGCATTTTTTGAAACTCTGAGCAAATTTCGTCTGACCACTCTTTTTTTAAAAAACCGTGCTTCGCATTGTCTACCTCACAAAAAAGAGGGAGTTGCATATTTCGCTCAGTTGCAACATCACCCTTTTGATAGTCCTGCACGCAAAGCCATGCAAAAAAGTTTCCGGGAGAATTTGTTGGAAATTGATGCGGCTGCACAGCAAGCAGGTGCAAAACTTATTCTATGTACGGTGGGGAAAAATTTAGCAGATTGGACGCCTTTAGTTTCTCTTCATCGACCGACATTAACCTCTGTTGAAAAAGAAAAATGGGAGGCGCTTTTTTATCAGGGACAAAAAGCGTTTAAACAGAAGGCCTGGCAAAAGGCGCTGAATGCATTTTTAGATGCAAAAAAGTTGGATGAACACTACGCAGAAACACATTATCAGATAGGCCAATGCTATAAAGAATTGGGCCAGTTCTTGAAAGCACGCGATGCCTTTATTCTTGCTCGCGATTACGATGCTTTGTTATTGGGAACTGATTCTGCACTGAATGAAGTTATTCGTGACGTCAACAAGGAAAAAACACGTTCCCTTCTGGTAGACATGGAATCAGAGTTGGCAAAGGCATCTCCCCATTCGCTGACGGATAGCAGTGTTTTCTGGGATTGTATGCATTTTAATTTTCAGGGTTCCTATGTCGTCGCACGAACGCTTGCCGTCACAATTGCACAACTGGAAGAGCTTTCTTTTTTTGATCCTATCTCGGAAACTACATGTATGGAAAACATGGGCTTTAATGAAGCTGTCTCCTTGGAGCACGCCAATGCCTTACTCCCTGCCTATCACTTCTGGGGGGTGTCGCAAAAACAGCTTGAGGCGCTAAATACAAAAATAACGTATTTACAACAAGCGGTCGGGGCAACGAAATCAGAAACCAAGCGCATAGGCTATTCAAAGGCCAGCCAAGCTTTCCCAGGTGATCCTTTGATATTTTCGCGACTCCTGCAAGAAATCGATATGTACGGAGACACAAAAGAAGCCCTTGCAATGGCGGAACAGGTATGTGTCCGATTCCCTGATGAGCCTATGCCCTGGCTGTATGCCGCAAGAGTATTCGAGAACGCAGGACGTCTGACAGATGCTCAACTTTTACGCAAAAAAATACACAAACGCTTTACGGCATATTTTGATGAGGATACCTTTCGCCAAAAGTGACCAAGTGGTTTACCCTGATGAAAAGCATGTGAGCAAACTTTAAAACATATTCCCTTTCCCCTTTCACATATCGTAAAAGGGGAAAGGGAATACGGTATCGAATCAGTCGGTTTCTTCGAGTAGATTCACTTCGACTAATGTTTTTGTTTTGGGATTGATGCGCACGGTTTTGATTTCGTGGGCTGTGAACTCCAAATCAAAGGTAGCATCCAGGCTGGGAATGTGCAAGACGGTTTTGGCCGGACGCCCTGCGGTCTCGTAGCCACGAATAATCAGGTCGTCGCCATCTTCGCTTTTTTTAACGACACTGATAAGTACATTGTCGGCTTCGGTACCCATGAGCGTGGAGCGACTGGGAAGCTCACCGGGATGGGCCGACTCAATATGCGGGATGAGCGGCACGTTGAGTTCCCAGGCTTGCTTGACGACGCCTGCATCTTGCCACGCGCCTGCGTGAGGATGGATGAGGAAGGCGCAACTATGCCAACCTTGGTCCATAATAGCGTAATTCTTGGAGGCGTCGAAACGCCCGTCATCGTGATGCGCATATGCCGGACTACGCAAGACGGTCACCCGCATGACGCCGTCGTGCTGAGTGTCGAAACCGTATTTACAATCATTGGCTACCGCGAAACCATAATCGATATCGCCGATTTTCCCGGTCATATCAAACCATTGTTGACCGGGCTCCTCTTCACCTTTGGTGGGGCGCTGCTGATGCCCATAGGCAACATCATACGTGGCGACGGGTTCTTTTACGTTGGTTTCAAAACCCAGTTTCAATGTATGGTACATCTCCTGCCAGTTCACACGAAGGTTGTAGTCTATTGTATCCAGATCACGGTAAATACTGATTTCCTGAATAGCTGTGGACTTTTCAAATGTAGAGGTAATCTGAAGCGTCGCGAGAATGTCACCACATTCGACTACCTGTATTCGCGCATTGGCAAAACGTCCGGCTTCACTACGGTAGCCGCGCACTTCGTGGCTCCAGGTATCGGAACCGTCGATGATAGCGGCAAGTGTGCAGGCTTTTTTAACGGTGTCTACTTTATGCTTTTTGTCATACAGGCGGGAGATGTGCCCGTCGTAAGGATCAATTTCAATGCGCCACCATTCATTTTCCAGTGTAGTGCGATCCGCGTGCAGTTGACGCGGCGCTTTGCGTCCCACCACTGCAGGACGCATGGCAGGTTGTTCCCCGGCGCGTGCATGATAACAGCGGTAGCCCATGGCGGGCACCTCGGCAACGATGCTGTAGCGGTTGTCATCGGTACGTTCGTGGCGAATTAGTTGGCTGGGGATAACCTGCCCCTCATCATCGACAAAATGCACTGGTTTCTCTAGTGTGCGTGTAATGATGGGTTGTATGGAGATGGCTTGTGTAACCGGCCAAGCAAGAGGATTGAAAACGACGAGGGTATTGCCTTCCGGCGTGGTATCAATCTTCCCTGAGACGGATTGGATGGCGAAGTTGATAATGCAATCGGCGCGGTGACGTGCGCCGCCCAACTGATCGCGGGTATCTTCATAGGAAGATTCAAGGCTTGTACCTGCAAGAATGTCATGGAACTGGTTATACAGCAAATCAGTCCAGGCACTGTGCAGCAAATCGGTGGGATAGGGTGCTGCATCCAACAGCCAGGCACCAGAAGCAAAACGTTCCGCGGTCACCAGTGCGTGTTCTACCTGGCGGTTCAGTTTTTTCAGCCCTGCATGCACGCTATAACAGCCGCGTGCATGATGCTGCAGGTCGGTAGAAACCGTAGGAATATTTTTTTCATCCATCTGTTCCTGGAAAGCTTTAAAGTAGCCTTCCAAGGTGGACAGTTCAACGTTAGGATATTCAGGATCGTCCTTGGCGGCAAGCAGGGTTTTAATTGAGCGTTTCGTAGGACCGCCTCCGTGGTTACCCACACCGTAAAAACCGATGATCGCACGCTGTCCGGGATTGTTCCACGGAGAATTCATGTGTTGGATAGCGCCTTCTTTATGCTTCTGATCCTCTCCGTAATTACAATCTATACAGCAGGCCAGGATAGCGCTGCCATCGCCCGCCTTCCACCAGAACGTGGTGCCGTCGGGATAATCCATCTCCCATACTGGCGAAGGTCGCATATAGGCGTAATAGTCAATGCCCATCTTTTTATAAATCTGCGGCAAGGTCCCCGCATGACCAAAGGTATCCGGATTAAAACCGACTTTAGCCCGCACACCAAATTCTTTTTGGAAGAAGCGTTGCGAGTAAAGTCCGTGTCGGGCAAAGGCTTCGCCCGATGGAATATTACAATCAGGCTCTACCCACCAACCGCCGACGAGCTCCCAACGGCCTTCTTTGACACGAGCTTTAATTTCTTCGAACATTTCCGGTTCGCACTCTTTGGCCCATTGGTAAAAACAGGCACTGCTTGCAGAAAAACGGAATTCCGGAGTCTCGTTCATACGTTCCAAGGCGCTACGAAAGGTAGCGCGCACCTCTTCATAGCCTTCCTCCCAACACCAAAGCCACGTAGGATCAATGTGGCCATGCCCAATCATGTAAAAGGTATAATCCTTTGGTTTTTTCGCTTCCATTCTTTCAATTCCTTTTGGAGGTGTTTTGAGCACTCTTGGAAAAACCATAGTGGCGAGCACATTAAAAAAAGGGCCTATTTCCTACTCATAGGGGGCTTGTTGATATACACCATAACAACAAGCCCCCGAAAAAGGGAATCTTTTATAAACTCATCTCGAGGATGAGCCGTGATGCGACACTATGCCTTTGGAAAAAGGTAGTCGACCAGCGCAGCGGCTTCCTGGAAATCGGGAACCATAATATCAGCGCCCGCACGGATAAGACGTTCGCGTTTTTCCTCGTTCCAGCCTTCGCCTTTGACTTCATCCGAAGCCACACCGATCGCAATGCCGCCGACGGCTTTAACATTACGCAGTTCCACAGGACCATCCCCCACGGCCATTACCTGCGCGCCTTGAAGCTTGTGCTCGGCCATGATGTCTTTGATGACTTTTTCTTTGGAGTATTCCTGGAAAGTACGCAACGCGCCCCAGATCTCTTTAAAGAAAGGCGCAGCGCCTACTTTGGCGCATTCGTTACGCACATCATCACGATCCGTGCCGCTGAAGACATACATGGGGATAGTTTTTTCCGAAAGGAGACGCAAAAATTCAAGCGAACCTTTGACGGTGACATCCTGCGCTTTAAGTTCACCCGAATCCAGCTTGGCGAGACGTTCGCGGACCGGCACCATAAGACGATCGTTGTAGACCTCTTTGTAACCCTGTGCGTCTTTAACCTGATCCGCAGGCACCAGACCATGCGCAAGCACCATTTCCTTGAGGCGCTCCATTTGTAAAATGGTCTGAATGCCGGTGGTTTCCTCGATCATCTCATGCACTTCATGCTCAATTTCCGGTGTAGGTTCGGTGTCCCCACAAATCATTTCGACACATACGGGCGCCATAATACGCTGCCAACCTTCACGTAGAAGACTGACGGTGCCGTCAAAATCAAACAATGCCTGTTCGACTTTTCCTTGTTCGATTTCGTTGATGATTTCAATCTGTGTACCAGGAAGATAGTTTCTGCTCATTTCATTCTCTTTCAATGGGTTTATACACTATTACTTGCGTTTGATTCGAAAGGCACAGAAAAACGCCATACCACTGCGACACAAAACGCAAGGACCATACTTTATTGGTTACAGTGCCGTTCACTGGAAGTGAGTAACACTGCAAAAGTTGTCATAAAATAACGAAGTTTAGGTGTGCTCAAGGATAGTAAAGATCATAGATATCGCCCGTGGCGCTGGCCACTAATCGACCATGAATTCTACCAAGCTCTCCACAGGAATGTCGGCCAGCTTTTCACGTCCATTCAAAGGCGGCAATTCCACCACGAAGGCAGCCCCCACAATATTTGCTTCTAATTTACGTACCAATTGAGCTACAGCAGCCACCGTCCCCCCCGTAGCCAACAAATCGTCAATAATCAAAACATTCTGTCCCGATTTCAATGCATCTTTATGCATCTCTACCGTATCAACGCCATACTCCAATGAAAACTCCACGCTAATGGTGTCCGCGGGTAATTTGCCTTTCTTACGCGCTAAGACCAACGGCAAATCCATGGCATAGGCCAGGGTAGCGCCAAAAATAAAACCACGGGATTCTATACCAACAATAGCATCCAGCTTTTGGTCACGATAGCGCTCTTCAAAAAGCCGGGTAACCTCCTTCAAGGCAGCCGGCTCCAGCAACAGCGTAGTAATGTCTTTGAATTGAATTCCGGGTTTGGGGAAATCAGGCACATTGCGAATAAGTGCTGCGAGATCCATACTCTATTTTACTCCTTCGCATTGAGGACAAGCCTCATCTCTATGGATAGACATAGCCCATCCGCTACCGTAAATCTGGGGTGCGCAGGAATTATTGACACCGCTTCCAATATTCCTCGAACGCGGAGATATGGTAGCACGATAAAGAGGGCAAAATACATAGTGAAAAACTCGTCTGTACATATGTCGATATGAAACAGCAAAGCGCTCCTGCAACCGCAAGCAAATGAGCAGGACCACAGCGAATATATATGGTCCCTACCGCCCCCGGCGTCAGCAAAAACTTCGCTTTTTATGACAACTTTTTAGATTTAAGTCGCTAATTCCGTCCAATATGATATAAGAAAGCCCAAAGAAGTCTTGCGACACTCCCTCATCGTGCGGTATTCTACAGTATGTATGTCAAGATGGGGACAAACCGAATTGTATTTTACCAATCGGAGATGAGGTATCGATATGGCGTTTGATATGAAAATGATAGAAGAAATGTATACGCGTATGGCGGCGCGTATTGAAGCGGCCCGTAAGGTAGTAGGGCGTCCGTTGACCTTGGCGGAAAAAATCCTCTATACCCACTTATGGGCTGGAAACGCTGACAGGGCGTTTCGACGCGGAGAGGATTATGTCGAATTCTCGCCGGACCGGGTTGCCATGCAAGACGCAACAGCGCAGATGGCGCTTTTGCAATTCATGCAAGCGGGAAAAACCAAAGCTGCTGTACCATCCACGGTGCACTGCGATCACCTTATTCAGGCGGAAGTAGGCGCCGCTACCGATTTGGCCAAAGCAAAAAATATCAACAAGGAAGTCTATGATTTCCTGGCATCAGTCGCTAATAAATATGGCATCGGCTTCTGGAAACCCGGCGCGGGTATCATCCATCAGGTCGTACTGGAAAACTACGCCTTCCCTGGAGGCATGATGATCGGAACCGATTCACATACGCCCAATGCAGGCGGACTCGGTATGGTTGCTATCGGTGTAGGCGGCGCTGACGCTGTGGACGTGATGGCGGGAATGCCTTGGGAACTCAAATTCCCACGCCTTATCGGGGTACACCTTGTCGGACGGATGAGCGGCTGGACTTCTCCCAAGGATATCATCCTCAAACTGGCCGGTATCCTTTCCGTCAAAGGTGGCACGGGCTGCATCGTAGAATACTTCGGCGAAGGCGCCGAAAGTATTTCCTGCACCGGTAAAGCCACCATTTGTAATATGGGCGCGGAAATTGGTGCAACCACCTCGTTGTTTGCCTTTGACAGTTCCATGCGCCGCTTCCTGGAAGCCACCGATCGTGCGGATGTCGCCCAGGCAGCCAGTGCGCATAGCGACGATTTGCGCCCTGATATCGAAGTGTGTGCCGCACCGGCAACCTTCTACGATCAGGTTATCGAAATCGACCTCTCCCAGCTTGAACCCCATCTAAACGGCCCTTTCACCCCTGATCTGGCTACGCCGGTATCCAAGATGAAAGAAGTGGCCAAAGAGCATCAATGGCCTACCAAGGTAGAGGTCGGTCTTATCGGCTCCTGCACCAACTCTTCCTATGAGGATATGTCACGCGCCGCATCGATTGCCCGACAGGCCAATGAAAAGAACCTGGAAGTCAAGGCCGAGTTTAACGTGACCCCCGGCTCAGAGGTTATTCGCTACACCGTCGAACGCGACGAGATGCTACACGACTTTGAAGCTATCAATGGTATCGTTATGGCCAATGCCTGCGGCCCTTGCATCGGACAATGGGCGCGCCATCGCAGCGGTGATGCAGACGAACCCAACACCATCGTCACCTCATTCAACCGCAATTTTGCCAAACGAAATGATGGAAATCCCAAGACCTATGCCTTCGTCGCCTCTCCCGAACTGGTCACCGCGCTTGCGCTTGCCGGCGATCTGACCTTTAATCCCAACACAGACACCCTTAAAACCAAAGACGGGAAAGAGGTTAAATTGGATCCGCCTACGGGGGATGAACTACCCGATAAAGGTTTCGAATGTGAAGATCCGGGCTACGTTGCACCAGCTGAAAATGGTAGTGGCGTTGACGTTGTCGTCTCCCCTGAATCCGAACGCTTGCAATTGCTATCCCCCTTTGCGGCCAATACCGGCGATATAAAAGATTTACGCTTGCTCATCAAGGCAAAAGGAAAATGTACTACCGACCATATATCCATGGCCGGTCCCTGGTTACGCTTCCGCGGTCACCTCGACAATATCTCCAACAACTGCCTGATCGGCGCAGTAAACGCGTTCAATGACGACACCAACTGCGTCAAAAATCAGTTGACAGGCGAATATGGCGAAGTACCTGCCACCGCTCGCGCCTACAAAGCACAAGGTATTGGCTCTATCGTCGTTGGCGACGAAAACTATGGGGAAGGCTCCTCACGCGAACACGCCGCTATGGAACCGCGTCACCTGGGTGTACGCGTGATCTTGGTGCGTAGCTTCGCACGCATCCACGAAACTAATCTGAAAAAACAGGGGATGCTGCCGCTCACCTTTGCCAAGCCCGAGGACTACGACAAAATTCGGGAGGATGATCAAATCGACATCCTTGGTCTTAATGACTTCCAGCCTTATGAACCGCTCACCGTCGTCTTGCACCACGCCGATGGCGCCACGGAAGAAATCACCGTAAACCACACCTTCAACGAAACCCAAATCGCATGGTGGAAAGCGGGCAGCGCCCTCAACCTGATTCGGGAACAGAACAAGGCATAGTTGCCCGTACAATAACTTATGATAGAAACGGCGGCAGTTTTTCTGCCGCCGTTTTTTTATCCCCTCCCACTCATGCCTCACCTAGAAATATTTTCAAAAAACGTTTGATAAACGCATCATATAGTTATACCCTATAAAAAATGCAAGATACTGGGGAGTAAATGATGGTTTCGGTACGATTGATGCAGAACGTTCCTGCTAACTTTGAAACTTTTCGAAATGAGATCGCCAACGCCCTCGAAGCGGGATACGGGAAAACCGCCTCGGAAGCGTACCATGAAAAAGCAATATTGGCGCTACAGTATAATCTGCAACATCCACAATTTTTCGCATGGGAAGCCTTGGCCGAAAACAACACCGTGGGGCTACTTTACGGTGTGCTCCGTGGCGACATTGCCGAACTTACCTTTATTTATGTTCTGAGTACCCACCGAAACCAGGAGGTAGAGGAACATTTACTCAAAACAGCAATCGCTACATTTCGGCGTAGTGGGGTAACTGGTATTATCAGCGACTCGGCCCCTCTTGCCCCACTCAGACTGAAAGAAACCTTCCAAAAAGAGGGCTTCACCACTATTCCCCGCCAGCTTATGTCACGCACCCTCCCCCTCTCAGAACCCCAGCACATGTATTCTGAATCTCAAGCGGGTTTGCAGGAACATGCCGCGGACATTGCAGCCTGCATTGTTGACGCCTACCAAAGAGAACCCGGAAAATATCTTCACCCTGAAGTGCGAAATATTGTCGATGCCATTGACTTTGTACAACGTGTGGCAGCGGGCGCCTATGGCGAATTTTCCTCCCAATACGCCAGAAGCTGTTGGAAAGATGGCCATTGCTGCGGCGCTCTATTAGGATGCGAAATGTTTCCCGGCCTGGGTTTCGTCCTGCAATTAGTCGTGCGACGCACCTACCGACGACAAGGGGTCGCACAGCGCCTGCTGCATGATTTTGCAGCTACCTGTGAGGCACAAGGCATGTCCCGTCTGCTACTGGGGGTTACATGCGATAATCCAGCCTTGTATTTATACGAAAAACTGGGCTTTTCAATATTGCAACCCCTAAACGCCTACACCTGGTGGCGAAACCAGAAATAAGGGCGTCTGCATCCACAACTCAACACCCGGCAGGATAACTACTATTTCGATACCCTTGCCTCAAGTGTCTCAGCCCGCTCTTCCTTCTTCAAAAGCGTATCCGTCAGCGCATACAATTGAGCAAGCTTTTCTTCCGACGCCTTTCCGAACAAACGCAGCACTACCTTACCCTCATAATCGATGACATAAATACACAGCTCACGGGGTCGAAAGTCAAAAAGAGGCACAACTTCGTCCTTCCAATCAAGTAAAACGGGCACCTCGACTTCGCGGCGTAATAACCAACGCAACCATGGACGCCAAAGAAAGGGAAGGGTTTTCAATGCACCAATCGCCAATACTTCCACTTGCTCCCCATAACGCGCCGCTATGGGACGATACCACCCCTCAGCCCACTGCGCAGAATGCCGATCCCCTATCCCGACCAAACGCACCCGCGTAGAAGACGGTTGAAAGCAGTATGTGCTTCGATGCTGATCCTTCAGGACAAATCCGGGAATAGGTTCATCTTCTTCCTTTGTTACTTTTGTTGCTTCCCCTTCACTCTCTGACACCAAAGGATCCGCCCACACAACCCCTGCAAAAATCATTAAAAAAACACAATAACATACACTATTCCACCCCATACTAAAGGCTCCCTGATAACAAAACTGTTACTTCCGAACAAAACGCCCCACCTTCAAAACACCAGTAAGGGCCTACCTCAAAATAACGTAAACTTTCCTTTACGCTACCTCAAAAAACTTGACTACTGGGATATCCATAAAAACACATTATACTTACACCAAGCATATCTGCACAGCACATTTTTTGCCTTTCTAATTGTTAAATTGTCTTCCCGCTACCCACAGGCAGCCTGAACGCAAAAATGCAACAAAAACGTATTCTCTCGCCTTTCTTCTTACAGGCCCTTACAAAGTCTCTTATATGTTACACACAACTCCAGTCTACTAAGAAAAATCCACTTGGGCCGACAAGGCTGGCCGCTTCTAACAACAAAGGCATTGCGTGGTTTAATCTTCGCCTTTGTTTTCGTTATACTACCGGGACAATATCATCGGGAAGTTGTATTTTCCCGTCAGCGTAACGTACTGTGTCGCATATCGCGACAGGTCATCTGCGAGAATTGCGTTCACCCACGCATGTGGTAGCAACCCCCCGCACCAAACTGGTCGGGCGTTTCCCCTACCTGCGATACGGGCGTATGCATCCCATCTGGTGGCCTTTGAACAACATAAAAAGGTAGGAGTGAAAGTATGATATTCGAGGGTTTAAAATTTATGCTCATCGGCATGAGCGTGGTCTTCGCCTTCCTCAGCTTGCTCGTGTTGGCCATGAACCTGTCCGCTTCTTTTTTCACAAAATTCGCCCATCTTTTCCCAGAAGAAAAGGAACCCACCGCTGGATTACAGCGACGTGGTGGTGATGATCATGCTGATATTGCTGTGGCCATAGCTGCTGTCCGGGCGTACACACGCAGCTAAGCTATAGGATTTACGTAGTGGGCGGTATTGACGCCGTCTGTGGAATCTAACCAACGGTGCCTCTGCCTGTGCACATAGTGAGGTGAACCCCCATGGCTGAAGAAACGACCGCTAAGAAAAAAACGACTGCTAAGAAAGCAACCGCTAAGAAGAAGGCGGTTGCTAAGAAAAAAACGACGACGAAAAAGAAGGTAACAACAAAAAAGATGGCTACGACAAAAAAACGATCGCTTCCTAAAAAAGACGTGAAAGTCATGTTGACTGCTTTCCGCGATGGCTTTCAATCCGCCTTTGGCGCACGTGTCTTCACCAAAGACTTCCTGCCGGCCGTGGAAGCTGCAAAAGAAGCGGGCGTAACGCACTTTGAAGCAGGTGGCGGCGCACGTTTCCAATCGCTCTATTTTTATTGCAATGAAAACGCTTTTGACATGATGGACGCTTTCCGCAAAACAGCGGGGCCGGATGCCAATCTGCAAACCCTCGCACGTGGCGTCAATGTGGTAGGTCTGGACTCGCAATCGGGCGACATCATTGACCTGCACGCGAAGATGTTCAAAAAACACGGCATGACTACTATCCGTAACTTCGATGCCTTGAACGATGTCAATAACTTGATCTACAGCGGACAGTGCATCACCAACGCAGGCCTCAACCATGAAGTTTGCGTTACCCTGATGGAATTGCCCCCGGGATGCGAAGGCGCACATACCCCTGAATTCTACACCAGTGTGCTGAAAAGCATCCTGGATGCGAAAATCCCCTTCACCTCTGTCTGCTACAAAGATGCATCCGGCACTGCGGTACCCTCGAAGGTCTATGAAAGCATCAAGCAGGCGCGCGCGCTGCTCGGTGATGATGTAGAAATTCGTTTCCACACCCACGAAACAGCCGGTATCAGCGTGTTGGGCTACAAAGCTGCATTGGATGCAGGCGCCGATGGCATCGACCTTTCGCTCGCCCCTTGTTCCGGCGGCACCTGCCAGCCCGATGTCGCCACTATGTGGCACGCACTGCGCGGCACGGAATATGACCTCGGCCTGGATATCGACAAAATGATGGAAGCGGAAGCAGTCTTCAAGGATTGTATGAAGGACTACTTTGTACCGCCCGAAGCGCTTGCCGTCGAGCCCATGATTCCCTGGTCGCCCATGCCCGGTGGCGCACTGACGGCTAATACGCAGATGATGCGTGATAATAACATCATGGAAAAATATCCGGAAGTTATCGCTGCGATGAGTGAAGTTGTACGTCGCGGTGGTTTCGGCACCTCGGTGACCCCTGTTTCGCAGTTCTACTTCCAACAGGCCTTCAACAATGTCATGTTTGGCCCGTGGAACAAGATCGTGGACAGCTACGGTCGCATGGTGCTGGGCTATTTCGGCAAAACCCCCGTCGCACCGGACCCCGAAATCGTGAAGATCGCCTCCGAGCAGCTTAACTTAGAGCCGACGACGCGTGTCCCTCTGGATATCAACAATGAAGACCCCAACAAAGGTATCGACGCCGCATGCAAGCTGTTGCAAGCCGCTGGCATCAATGAAACCGATGAAAACATCTTCATTGCCGCCACATGTAAAGAAAAGGGTATTGCCTTCCTCAAGGGTGAAGCCAAGGTAGGCGTGCGGAAAAACTTGGACAAAGGCGAGAAAAAAGCCAAGAGTCAAGGCGCTCCGGATGGTTATACCGTTACCGTAAACAACAAGAAGTACGCGGTGAAAATTGACGGAGCAACCGCTACCGTTAACGGCAAAAACTACCAGATCGATGTAGCGGAAGGCCTTGGTAGCGACAAAGCGGCCCCCAGTGAAAAAGGCGAAGCAGCAACCGCTGATGCTAAATCGGTGAAAGCGCCGATGCCAGGTGCGGTAATTCGCATCGTCGCCAATGTAGGAGACAGCATTTCCTCAGGCGACACAATTCTCGTACTTGAAGCCATGAAAATGGAAGTAGAAGTTAAAGCGCCCGTCGACGGCACCATCACTGCCATCCCCGTCGCCGCAGGCGATCAGGTAACCGCCGGTCACGCACTGGCCTGGATCAACTAAGAGAAGAGGGTGCATCGTGCAAGCAATTTATGAACTCTGGCACTCAACGGGCATCTACAATTTTATCGCATCCAGCGATTGGATTGGATTACGCCAATTCATTATGATTGGTGTTGGCCTGTTGCTCGTTTGGCTCGCCATTAAAAAAGAATTCGAACCGTTGCTACTGCTGCCCATCGGATTCGGCGGCATACTGGCAAACATCCCTGTCGCCAATATGACCCATCTCGATGAGAATGGTTTTTTGGCGATCATTGCTGAGCTGGGACTCAACAATGGTCTCTTCCCCCTGCTTATCTTCATGGGGGTAGGCGCTATGACGGATTTCGGTCCGCTACTGGCCAATCCCAAAACCGCGCTTCTGGGTGCTGCTGCACAGTTTGGTATCTTCACCACACTCATCGGCGCTTTGGTGATGAGCGAATGTTTCAGCTTTATCAACTTCAATCTCAGCGATGCTTCCGCTATCGGCATCATCGGCGGCGCAGACGGCCCCACCGCTATCTTCCTGGCCTCTCGTCTCGCTCCCGATCTGCTGGGTGCGATTGCTGTGGCCGCCTACTCCTACATGGCGCTAGTGCCTATCATTCAGCCGCCTATTATGCGTTGGCTGACCACGGAAGAAGAACGCAAGATTGAAATGAAACAGCTGCGCCATGTACCCAAGATTGAGAAGATTATCTTCCCAATCATGGTGCTTGGCATCTGTATCCTCTTGCTGCCCAGCGCCACACCGCTTATCGGCGCATTGATGTTTGGTAACCTGATTAAGGAATCCGGCGTAGTTGACCGCCTTTCCAAGACTGCGCAAAATGAGTTGATTAACATTGTCACCATTATGCTCGGCCTGTCCGTTGGTGGCAAACTGGCTGCGGAAAAATTCCTCAAGCCTGAAACCCTCGGCATCCTCACCCTGGGTCTTGTCGCTTTTGGTATCGGCACCGCCACCGGCGTGATGCTGGCCAAACTGATGAACAAGCTCTCCAAGGATAAAATCAATCCGCTGATTGGTGCTGCGGGTGTCTCTGCCGTTCCAATGGCAGCGCGTGTTGTGAACAAGGTTGGTATCGAATCCAATCCCCACAACTTCCTGTTGATGCACGCTATGGGCCCCAACGTGGCCGGCGTTATTGGTTCTGCAGTCGCTGCGGGTGTATTACTCGCCCTCTGCGGTTAGTTAAATTCTACATAGCAAACTCACCTCATCGGGGGAAACGAGACTATCGTTTCCCCCGATTTTCTATTTGTATCGTTCCAGAAGATTCAAAAAAAAAAGAAATGGCAAGAAATTTGCACTTTTAAAACCGAAGTGCTACTGTCTAGAGTTTATAAAATAGCCCCCAATAGGGGGGTAGCTTTATCTATTGCTACTTACTGCACAATTACTTGAAATGGGAATACCGCTAGATGTTCTTTAAAAACAAACAGAAAGTATTGGAAAAGCAGCTTTTTTCGTATGGGGAAAAAGCTGCTTTATGCATTCAAGAATTTCAGCGCACCTTTCAGGCCTATGCTGAAACCCATGACTTTAAAGCGTTACAGGAAGATGTAGAGTGGGTACACAAGGCGGAAAGTGAAGCGGATGATATCCGGCGTGAGGTGGAAGACATGATGTACACACGCGCCCTCTTCCCCGAATCTCGAGGGGACATTCTGGGGCTTTTAGAAGCCCTGGATAGCGTACCCAACCAAGCTGAAAAGGTGGTTCGGGCGATTGTAAACCAACGAATAGTCTTGCCAGACGACCTTTGCCCTTCTCTGTTGGAGCTGGTCGATGTATCCTGCCGCGCGGCTAGCGCTATGCTGGAAGCCGCTTCCAAGCTTTTTGGCGATTTTACCAGCGCCACTGCCATCACGGGGCGTATTGATGAATTGGAAAGTCTGGCGGATGCACAGGAAGCGGCCCTTACACAATTGGTTTTTGCGGGTTCATACGATCCCCTGAGCAAAATTCTGCTGCGGGATTTGATCAAGCATATTGCCGCCATCAGCGACCGTGCTGAAAATGTGGGCGACCGCATCCGGATCATTGTCGTAAAACGCATGGTCTAAAAAATGGTGTACGCCTGTCCCGTTTATTAAGGTCGGAACGCAAACAATCGCTGTACCACTTAGAGACTAAACACACGCGAAACTAGTTGGGGTATTATGGTTACGTTGACACCTTTTCTTCCTTTGGGTGGGGGCGCTTTTTTAGGGTGGACCATTGGCGCTAATAATGCATCAAACGTATTTGGCACTGCCGTAGGTGCACGGATCATTTCCTTCCGTAATGCAGCCCTCATTTGCGCCATTTCAGTTTTCCTGGGTGCCGCTCTGCAGGGCACAGAGGGCATTAAAACGCTCAGCGGTATTACAGAGCAAAATATATCAACTGCGGTTTTGGTAAGTATTGCTGCCGCCTTAACCGGCACGTTGATGACCTATTTTGGCCTTCCTATAAGCACTTCACAGGCCGTAGTCGGGGCTATCTTTGGTATCGGTTTAGCTACGGACAACATTCAGTACAACGGTCTGCTCAAAGTGGTTGCATGCTGGATTGGCACCCCCATTGGATCGATGATTATCGCTTGCGTCGCCTATAAACTGATTGCTGTTTTTTTGATCCGCATTCCGATCAGTATACTAACCCGCGACAAATTCCTGTGGGCCGGTTTACTTATCTGCGGCGCATACGGCTCATATGCACTGGGGGCGAACAACGTCGCCAATTGCACGGGTATGTTTTCTGGGCTTATCCCAGGAATAAACGATCGCCTGCTGGCCACCTTGGGCGGCATATCTATCTCCATCGGAGTACTCACCTACAGCAGACGGGTTATTATGAACATCGGCAAAGGCATCATGCGCCTCGATGCTTTCACCGCCCTTGTTTCTGTTGCCAGCGTATCATTAACCACGCACGCATTCGCCATCATTGGCGCTCCTGTCAGCACCAGCCAAGGCATTGTAGGCGCTATCCTGGGAATTGGACTGCTCCGAGGCGCACGACATCACATCCATTTCAACGTACTACGCGATATCGTGTTGGGATGGGTACTGACCCCGGCTATCTCCCTGATTTTTGCCGCTGCGGGATACGCCATCTTCTTCTAAAGCGGTCCAGCGACCGCAAGCAATAGGTATGGTCCTTACCGTCCCTGAGCACAGTAAAATTTTCTGTTTTTGTGGCAGCTTTTCAAATTTCAGCGACTAAGGCGGTCACTACGTATGTGTTCGCAGCTTGCGGCCAACAAGGCTTTTATTTCATCGTCATATTCCGCGTAGGAATATTTCAAGTCCTCTACCAATACCCTTGTAATTACGCTCCAGTCCCCTTGGAGTATTTCTGGCTCTACCTCGCTCCCGAACAGAAATTCTTCACAATCTTCAAGCACGCGCTGTTCGAAATCTTGGGAGATACTTGCTGCAAATGATTTCACCTCATCCAATATGCATAGCTGCATGGATTTCGCTTCTCCTA
The DNA here is from genome assembly GCA_963678445.1 of Candidatus Hydrogenedentota bacterium. GTDB lineage: Bacteria > Hydrogenedentota > Hydrogenedentia > Hydrogenedentales. The sequence goes on from OY782877.1 coordinate 156,575, forward strand.
TGGACAACCGTTCTATCAGGATTAGATGGTTCAAATCCCGAAATATACTATGCAGCGTGTACATGAAATCAATATAAAACAGGCCATGGTATTGAAGCTGGTGATTCAGTCGCAAAAATGTCTGACCACGCTCCACATAACTTTTCAACAATGTCAGGACTTTTCGTCCATCCGTATAATACCCGCCTTCTGCCCATGCCCAGTAGGCATAATTCCAGGCAGTACGCAATACGCTGGACAGCGTATCCCGACGTAGATGCGTAGCCAGACATTGAGGAATGAAGACATATTCAAAGCCAGCTTTACGAAAACATGCACAAAGTTTGGAGTCCTCTGCATTGGTGCGCCGCTCTTCGGCATAGCCTCCAACCGCTTCAATTGCCGCCCTTTTCAAAATAGTATTGCTGCCGTTAAGCATAAAGCCGTTATAAAAATACTGCTCCTCTTCGGACAAACGCGCCAGATTTGCTGGAACTTTTCCCATGTAACGGCGTTTATGCCCGTGGTCCTGACTCAGGCATCTCGCACGCCAGAAGTCGGGAAAGGTATCGGTGTGTTTTTCGCAAAGCCGCCCTCCTACAGCAGCTAATGCATTCCCTCCCTGTTCATACTCCATAAAAGCGCATTGGGTATAATTGGGTGCTAACACCGCATCGGTGTCCACCGAGCCCACAAAATCCGAAGAAGCCGCACGCCATCCTGTGTTACGGGCAGCGGCAAGCCCCCTGTTTGTCTCATGCGAAATAACGCGCACCGGATATTGTGAAACAATTTCAAGCGTATTGTCGGGTGAGGCATCATCGATAATAAACAGTTCCTGAATAGGATAATTCTGTGTCAGAATCCCTTGTACGGAGGCTTCAACATATTGCTCGACATTGTAACAGGGTAAATAATAAGAAACCGTGAACAATCTTGGAAAGATGTCCAGATTAGGAGGATGGATGCATTTCTTTTTTAACTTGCAGGTAGAAATTAAGGCATCAATATCCTTTTGCTCCCCTGAGATATCCAGGGAAAGCTGTGCTATCTCCAGGGCAACCGACCATTTCTCAAAAAAACAGGCCGTATGCGCAATCAGATTCAATAGCGGAAAGAGAATTTCATCCTCTGTCATGCCTTGCTGGATGAGTCTGGATGCCAGGCCATATTGATTTTTACTCAGTAAGTGCTTTCCAACTGTATATACTAACCATGGATTAGTTATGCTGCCGCATCGCTCAACAAGTTCATGCTCCGTGGGAAGCTCATAGGGCGCAAACAATAGTTGGTAGGTTAATTTACCCTCAATATTGCTCAGGTATGCAGCACTTTTATACGACGCAACTTCCTCGAAATCTTTGGAGAGCGCAAGGAAATACAAAAAATCGCTGTACGCTCCCTTTTCCAGTGCATTCTTTTCAAGATAAGACCGTTGAAATTGCACAACGGTATTGTCTACACCCAATTTAATCACTGCGATTCTCCTGCCGCTATGAAATAACTAACACGCTAAAGCGCTCCAGCGACCGCAAGGTGGCCAGGGCCACACCCAAAAAATATAGTCCTTACCCTCCCTGACCATAATTTTTTCGCTTTTATGGCAACTTTTCAGATTCCTGCTATCTTAGTATCTGAAATCCCGCCAATCATCATAAAAAGTAAAGTCTTTTTTGTCGCTGGACTGTTTTAGACTTAAGAGTAGTATCGGCATCCTGTGCATTATCTGAAGTTATTACCACATAAAGTTTTAAGTATTCACTTTAATTCCTGAACGACTTCAGTTAGGGTTAGAAACTGACGATAGGCTACTTAGAGAAGGATACTATTTCGGAATAAAAAATGGGTATTGGCCAATGAAAGTATTGTTTAGCAATCCCCCATGGTGGTCGGATGAAGGTAGAAATTTAGAAGGTCAGAGTGTCTTCCGCATGGGGGTACGCGCCGGTTCACGTTGGCCGTTTACCTATTGGGGACAGTCCAAACCCGATCGTTTCAAATTTGGCGACTACATCCCCTATCCTTTTTTTATGGGCTATGCCGTAAGTTATGTGGCGAAAGAAACCGGTGTTGATGTTACGCTTCGCGACAGCATCGCATTACGTGAATCCTACGATAAATACTTCCGCCACCTCCTCCATGAACAATACGACTACATCTTCATCGAGTCTGCCACACCCAGCTGGGAAATTGATGAGGAAATTATTCGCTTAATCCATCGTACATGTCCACGCACAAAAATCGTATTGACCGGCCCAATTATCGCGGCAAAGGGGCAAAAAATACTGGAAAGCCTCCCGGTCTATGCCTGTATTAAGGGGGAATATGAGAAGGGTAGTGTCGACGTATTAAACGGGGCCTCCGGACTATTGGAGCATCAGCTACTCACGCAGGAAGAAATGAATGCTGCGCCGTTCCCGTATTACGATACCACCCTGGCTAAACGATACTGGGACCCCTGCCCTGCAGGACAGCAGCGACCGCATGCACAGGTCTGGACTAGCCGTGGTTGCCCCTATAAGTGCATCTTTTGTGTCTGGCCCGCCACCATGACGGGGAATGACCCCGATGGCAAAGGGAAACGCAAAGTCCGTTTTTATTCAAAAGAGTATATGGAAGCCTTCTTAACAGAACTGGTGGAGCGTTTTCACTACAGGAGCATCTACTTTGATGACGACACTTTCAATCTAGGGGACAAGCATGTTCTGGCGATGTGCGAGGTCATGCAAAAAATCGGGCTTCCCTGGTCTGCCATGTGTCGAGCCGATACCATCAAACGGGAGACCTGGTCGGCTATGAAAGAAAGTGGCTGTTTCGGTGTCAAGATTGGCTTCGAAAGCGGTAACCAATGGGTAATCGACAATATTGTTAATAAACGCCTCGATCTGGAAGAGGCGCGGCATGTGGTTGAAGAATGCAACCGCATCGGCCTGGCTGTCCATGGGACTTTTACCTATGGTCTGCCTGGTGAGACGCAGGAACAAATGCAGGACACCAAAAACTTCATGAAATCACTTCCCTTGGCCACCCTGCAGGAATCCGGCACTGCTGTAATTGAGGGCACCCCCCTGGATACCCTGGTGCAGGAAGGTAAACTGGAAGCCTATCAAGGGGCAAAAATTTCTGACGATTTCAAGGCTGAATCGGATGGAACCCGTAAAATGGAAAGTCTACACTTCGAGGCATCAAAGGCATGTGATACATAGGATTATCCTGCCCTATCTGACCTCTTTCCTTTTCCCGGTGGTACAGGGATCGCAACCCAAAAATATGATCCTCACCGTCCTTGACACATTCTCTACTTAATAACTTTTTCATCTTTATTCGCTTCTTTTTTTCGTAAAAAGAAAAAAGAGCATGTCTAGCGAATCAGGGTACGGGTAGGTTGGAGGGGGGCATCGGCAGAAATATCCGCTCTACTCCGTCGTTTTTCAATCGCTTCGGGAGAGGCACCACGTTTTTCAGCTTCTGCAAGGCATTGGGCGGCGCGTTGTATCTCTTTATTTGCTATTGCCAGGTCAGCAAGCATCAACCAGGGCGCTGGCGCATCGGGATAGCGTTCTACTGCTTGCTGCAAACAGTACTGCGCCTGCTGTGGTTGCTTTAATTCGAGGGCGATTTGGGCCAACGCAATTTCGGGAAGAAATGTTGGTGTGGCCTGGCTGGCGGCATGACGCAGATAGGTCAAGGCCGGTTCCCATAGGGAGGCTGTAGCACAACGCTTTGCCAGACGCAGCCAATGGTTCTCGGTGTAGCCTGGGGTAGTACCCCACGCTTTTATAAAGAGGGCCTCCTCGCCTGTTTTTGCATTCAACCAACCAAGCATTTCCCATGCAGGCGTGTAGGTGGGCTCTTTGGCAAGCGCCATGTGAAGCCAATAGCGTGCGTGTAGTAAATCGCCACGCAACACTCGTAATTCTGCTTGCGCAAGGAGGCCTTCCAGGGCCTTCTGAGGTTGTCGAGAAAGCGCTACGATACGCTTTTGCACCTCTTCTTCCTGCTGAGCCAACTGCTGAAATCGTTCGTATACGGGTGCGAGTGCCGGCATTGTTTCCCGCACCGAGGCCAACTGAGCCACGGCCTCGTCATGGCGTCCCAGAGCCCCCATCGTCATTCCATAGGGAAGCTGTGCTTCCTGGGGAAGAGAGGCCAAGGCTTCTGCTCTCCGAAAATAATCTAAGGCTATGTGCAATGTTTCGTGGCTTTTATCCAGACGCGCCTTTTTCTCGTATAATAACGCCAGGAAAATAGCCGCATCTTGCTCAAAAGGAGCATTTCGCAGCGCTTCTTTCAGGATTGGCTCTGCCGCGTCCAGCACCCCTGTGCGATACAAAGCGCCTCCTAAAAGGGTCGCCAACGTCGCGTTTGAAGCAGCATTCTGATGCGCTTTTTTAAGGTGGGGAAGAATTTCTTTCAAGGCTTGCAGGCGCTCTTCTTGCGTCGGCTGCTGATCTGCCTGATTCATCAAGGCGCGTCCCCAATACAGCCAGTTGCATTCTTCGTCGGGAGCATCCTGGCATTGCTTTTCCCAGTAGACAACAGGGTCGCGTTGAGAACCGGTGTTGTAAAAGGCCCAGCCTGCCGCAGTCAGGATAAGGACCGCCAGTAGAAGTCCTGCCAATACGCGAAGAGGGGCTTTCTCCAAGCAAGTATATACCGCCACAATTCCCAAGGCAATCGTAGCGCTCAATACGTAGTTGGACAGGGCGACAGGCCATTCTTTATAAAGCATGGACAGGGAATAGCCAGCAGCATGCAGGCTAACAAACAGACTAAGCATCAGCATAAGGAGGGGCGCTATACGCAATAAGGAGGCTTTGTTGCGCATCTTTTTTACGTTTACCCCCTCCAGAAGCAGCAGTAGCAAGGGCAAGGGAAGGTAGAAAAAGAAGCTGCCTACTGAAAGAACATAGCATAGGAGGGAAAAAGCATATGATCGCCACGAGGTCGTGCTCGCGTCTTTGGATGAACGCACATAGAACAACAAACTAAGCAGGGCAAAGAAAGCGCCTTGTAACACCGGACGCAGGCTAAGCATGTTAACGGTGGACAGAACGAGGGGACTTACCGCAAAGAGAAGGCCGGACAGCATATTGACCGCTTCGGGGACCTTGTGTCGTAAAAGTTCGCGACACAGGAAGTAGAGCAGGATGCTGTTGAGTATTTGAAACAGGAGATTACCGCCGTGCATCAAATCAATATGGAACGGTGCTATACGCCAATTACAAGCCCACGAAAGCAGGGCCAAAGGGGCATACGGTTGCTGCGGCAAGGCCTGCGGGGTGCTCGTAATATGATGCAATGCTTTCGACTCGGCGAAGAGAAGCTGATCGGGTCCATGTAACGGAATGTTGAAGGTGTTGAAATAGGCCAAAAACGTCAGGGCGGCGATAATGAATACACTAATCCCTATTTGGGCTGCGTCCAGGCCCTGTTCACCTTGTATTACGGATTGCGGTGTTTTGGATGTTGGTTCTTTTTGTGCTTCAGACACGCTGCTCATCCTTAAAAACAGTTAATTTCTCTATTTCTCAAAAAATGTATGGCGCTACTCATCATCAAGCGGCGTAGCCAGTTCTTCCCCAAAAAAGACTTCGTGACGACGAAAACGCAGTATCACCATCCCCACTGAGCCCAACACAAACAGTATCGCTCCAAAAATCTTGGCGGGACCGCCAAAGGTATGATTGGCGATCAGTACCGCCGTATCAGCTGCATACGGATTTTTAGGCATGGGAAAAAATGACCAGTCGCCCACTTGCGTTGAACGGCCAGGAATTATACGAAATTCTTTCTTCTTTTTTGTACGTGGATAGAGGGCCGTCATCTCATATTCCACCTTGGGCGGCGTAGGCACCCGCCTAAAGCCAATTTGCACGTCTTCCTGGCGTAACGATTGCCCTTCACGAAGTCGTAATAGCGCTCCCTGTGCAGTACGTAAGAAGGCTTCGTGTACGATGGCTTCACTTTTCGCAGAAACCGATACCGCGTTCGCCATTACCTGTTCCAGTCGTAATTGAACGGGTGTTTTCTCTTCCTGCTTCCACACCTGCTCCGTTTCCAATACTGTGGTATCGATAAGGGCACCTTGGAAAAACAGGCGGCACACCGCCTTGCCAAAACGCCATGCATGGATGTAGGCAACGGTCTCCGCCTTCACGGGAAATTCAAAGAGGACAGGTACATTGGATGCATCAGCAGGTGTATTGGCCGTCACCCAGAATGTATCCCGCTTCCCCCCTGCTTCACGCACTTCCACTTCAATAGCGGGTTGCGTCTTCTCCCCCGCTTTATGATCCGGCACATAGCGTAAAAGGGTGATTTCTCCCCCATTCTCCAGGCCCACCCCCGTACCTGAGGCAAAGGTGCGGAACCAATGGGTCTTCTGGCCCTCACGAACACCCCAACGAGCGCTCTCTATACCGGGAAGCGTCTCTGGCAACGCAGCACGCGCTGCCTTCTCCGTCCTGAACCATTTAAAATACACGCTTCCCGCAGGCAAAAATGACGCCCATGCATCATTTTGTAAAAACAGAGGTTCGCTCCATGCGTCCGGCTCGGTGGCAACACGCAAACAGGCCATAGGCGCACCTTTGGCCGTACGAATCAACCCGGTCCATGGCGCCACCTTTTCAACCGTGGCGCTAAATGTGGCCAAACGCACATGTGTACCCGCTTTTGCCTCAAATTGTTTTTTATCTCCACGGTGACGCAGGGTGAGCATATTGCGATCCGGGTAAGATTCCAGGGTATGCACCTTCTCCACCCGCAAACGGAATGGCAATTGCACCGCGTCATACTTTTGCCGCGCATCGAAATAGCGCAAGCCCGCCTTAGGCGCATCGAAAGAAAGTAGCTCGACGGGTAGATTGCGTTCCAGCGAGGAGAGGCTTGTGCCCATGTTCGAGGGACGCGCCACCAAACGCTCATACTGATTTTGGGGCACCACTATTTCCCCTGTAAAACCAGTAAGCCGATGGTAAACCCATCCCCCTCCCAGAAACAGTATCCCCAGGTAAAACAAGGCAAAAATCATTCTGACGGTAATTTTTGAAAACATGAGGGAAGTATGCCATTTCATCCCCTTGCTTTGCCAGTATGGATGTTGTAATTCAAAAGGGGGAGTTTAAAAACTCCCCCTTAAAAAACGTTTGGATTTAATGTCTGGGTGCTTTACTCTGTGACGCGAAACGCGTATGTCCCAGAACCTATCTGAAAACTGGTTGTTTTCTTATCACGACGAATGGAGGAAATAGCGGCAAGTTCAGTGATGGGGCTATTGTGCTCCGTGATCACACTATCCTTTGTCGCAGGAAGACATACGGTCGCCGTACTGTTAACAGGGACGCTGGCAAGGAGATGAAATCCGTCCTCGTCCTTGCGCCAGTTCACTTCAACGCGTCCACGTACTATTTCCAGTCGTGCATGAGCCCAGTCCAGCTTCTCAGGCACTGTCGGGGCGATCAGAAACGTATCCCAGGCGCAGGTGGTATCGGTGGGACGAATGCCTGCCAGCCATCCGTAGAACCAACCACTCACGGAACCAAACATGGGATGGTTGTGAGAGTAGGTGTTGTCACTGTATTCCCAATGCTCCCACAAGGTCGTAGCCCCATTTTCCAGCATATGTCCCCAACCGGGAAAGTTGCGCTGGTTGACAATCTCAAAGGCGCTATCTACTTCATCATGTTTAGAGAGCGAAAACAGCATGTAGGGAGTCCCGAAGATACCTGTGCTCAGATGGCCTGCATGTTTTTTATGAATATCCTGCAACAGCGCTTTTGTGACGGCTTCCTTTTCCCCTTCGGGAACCAGTTGCATATGAAGTGCAAAGGCTTGCGAGGCTTGCGAGCCGTTTCCGTAGGTCCCCGTTTCAGGGTGGTAGAAGGCACTGTTAAAAGCATGCGCAATTCGATCCGCCAGTGTGCTGAAATAGGCGACATCTTCTTTTCGATCCAGAATTCCAGCTAAATGGAGCATCAGACGCACATTGTAGTAGAAGAAAGCAGTGGCCGAGACGGCGGTGTCCTTTGGCGCCAGCGTTTCATGGTCACCGATTCCCATATCCAGCAGAAAATCATCGGCGTTTTCTTCCAACAGGACAACCCAACGCTTTGCGGCCTCATACTGTTCCGCGACCAAGGCAATATCGCCATACCATTGATACAATTCCCATAGCATGTACGGATGCATGGTGCCCCAACCAATAGGACCAGAGCCTTCTCCAAGGCCCTTATCCGCAATGCCGACGTAGGGCGCTGTCTCTGTGAATCCTCCATTAGGGCGAACGGCATCGGCATAGTCATGCGTAACTTTCGCATAGAAATTAGCCATATCAAAGTTGTACAGCCCCAAGATTCCATCGGCAAGCAGGTCGCCGCCGTAGCCGAATTTTTCACGATGTGGACAGTCCGATTGCACACTGTGCAGATTATTCCGCAGGGTCTGCACGCTAATCTCCTGAATCCGGTTAAACAGGTCGTTGGAACAGGAGAAGGTGCCGACGGGTTGCAGATCGGTATGCAGGCGACATCCCACCAGACTATTGCGTGAAGGCACACCGGGGAATCCGCTAACCTCAACGTAGCGAAATCCATGAAACGTAAAATGTGGATGCAGTATCTCCGTACCCTCGCCACGCAGATAATAGACATCCTCCTGCCAGGCCGTGGCGGGTTCTTCTGAACCTTCGGGAACTTTCTTGTTCTTGATTTGTCCACAGACAGCCGTCATGCCATTCAACGAACCATCCGGATAAAGCAACTCGCCATAGCGCACCCGTATCTCTGTGCCAGCCTTCCCTTCACACTTCAATTCGGCATATCCCGTGATGTTTTGTCCAAGATCAAAGAGATAGACGCCAGGACGTTGTTCCCGTACAAGAACCGGTCGCAAACGTTCCGTCAGCCGAATAGGCGGGATGGGTTGCACTTGTAATATGCCCGAAGGTCCTTTTTGCAGGGTCACATTGGCCCAATCTGCATCATTAAAGCCGGGCTGTTTCCACCCAGGCTGACTATAACGATAATCCACACTATCGCCCAGATAGACACTGTTTTTGCGTACAGGACCTTCTATCGCTTTCCACGTTTCATCAGAGACAATTTGCTCCGAACTCCCATCCGTATATGTCACCACCAATTGCAGCAAAGCGCTGGGCGTGCCAATTGTCAGATGATCACGCAGGTTACGGCTTCCCCACATTTTTAGCGGCAAGGGATTGTACCAGCCATTGCCCAACATCATTCCGATTACGTTATCTTGGGTCAAATGCTCTGTCACATCAAAGACATTGTAAAAAACACGCTTATCATACGAAGTCCATCCGGGAGAAAGTTTTTGAGCACTCACCGGCTCGCCATTAAGAAATAATTCGTAATACCCAAGACCCGTAACATACATCCGGGCGCGCTGAACGTGTTTTGGGAGTGTAAAGGTTTTTCGTAGTAAGGGGGCGGGATGCTCTTTAAAAAGGTCTACCCCGTCTTTGATAGGGCGCGTAGGACCGCTTATCCACTTTGCATGCCAATCCACAGGACTGAGTAGGCCCATCTCAAACCAGGAAACTTCACTTTGCCACACCAGGTCGCCCGGCGTGCACCAGACTTCCACCTTCCAGTAGACCCGTTGTCCCGATTGCAGGGCGATACCGGCATAGGGAATCTGCGTTTGCTGCGCCGATTCTACACGTCCACTGTCCCACAGATCCCCCTTGTTTTTTTCCAGGACTTCCACAGATGTGGCGGCGAGGATGCGGTATGCGGTTTGATATACTCCCCGTGTCTCCGAAGGTGCAGTGAGCTTCCAGGAAAAACGAGGTGACGTGGCGTCTATTCCCAAAGGCGTTTTTTGTCCTTCGCATTCTAGAGAGACTACCTCCCCCCATGCAGCACATGTATAGCTCAACATGGTTACACTCAACAACAATACCGCATATCCACATAATTTCATTCGCTTATCCCCACTAAAGTGGTCCAGCGACCACAAGGTGGCCAGGGCCACAACCAAGATGTATGGTTCTTACCGTCCCCGACAGAAACAGATTTTTCGTTCTTTATGACAGCTTTTCAGAATTAAGTTACTTTTTTTGAGAATACGCTTCAAACATCGATTTAACCTTGCCATCGTCGGCATCGCCCCGATGCACGTAAAGACGATAGCGAAGGGTAACCGAATCCCCCGGTTGCAACTCATACATTTCCGTGTGGGGCCACGATTGCCCCAAAAAACCATAATGGCGCAGTATCCAGCCGGGATGGGGATAGCCCGGATTCCCAGCATGCTGAAAAATGGCAACGCCCGCTTTTTCCTGGCCACGCTTTCGTTGGCGAACGGACATGTCAACCCAGGGAGATTCAAGACGCAGGAGATCTTTCGATATCCGGCCCCGTCCCGCAGCAAAATGAATAGGCTTCAGGTCCGGATTCGTCCGAACACAAAAACCGCCGTACCCCTTGTTATCCTGTTCAGCCCCCTTCAATGTGACGACTTCCTCGCTGACATTCTTAAAGGACAGTTCGAAATCAATTGCCCGTCCACACTCCGTTTCCGGCAGAACCGTAAAGCGGACTTTTTCCTGCATCACCGGCTTGTCCGGTTCCGCATCATAGATCCATTGATTTTCTACAGCAATGGTCGCTTTATTCGCCTCGGCTTGCTGTTCCAGAAAACGCATATGATGCTTTCTCACTCCTTCTAACAGCCAAATATTCATGGGTTGTTCACCCCATTTTGCCTGTGGCCAGGCCCAGAACACCCCACGGTGATGGTAGTGATCTCTAGGAAAATCCTGGGTAAGCACTTCCCCATCTAGCCCATAGAGGGGATGGATATAGCAGGCACGACGATAATGTTCGTCGACTCCTTTAGGCGGTTCTACGAAATCATAGTTATACTGAAGCACAGCCTTGCCCTGGTCCATCACCAAAAGGCTCTTGCCTGTATCCTTTAGCGTAAAATCCGCCAGAGCACTTCCGGCGCAACCTACCAATATGCATAATCCAATTATGTATCGCATAACTCGTTTCCTTCTTTGCTTTATCACCGATACTGAGGCGTTCCCGCTGCAAGCGCACGTACCTTTTCTTCATCTACCTCAATACCCAACCCGGGGCCCTGAGGTATCTGAACATATCCATCCGCTACTTCAAAAGGCGTTTTCAACACACTGTCGCCCAAAAATTGAGGTCCATTCAACGCAGCAGGATAGGATAACCCGTATGCGCCATATAGAACCAGCGATGCCGCCAGCGACACATCCGGATCGGTCAACCCACTTCCCAAAAAGAGCAGGTTATGCTTTTCCAATAATTCAATTTGGGCTCGTGCAGACAACAATCCACCGCAACGCGCCGGTTTCATGGCAACGCCATCCAAACATTCCAGAGCAATAAAGGTTTCTAAATCTCTGGGAGATACCACCCCTTCATCCAGAATAATGGGCAACGCTCCTTGCTGTTTCAATTGCTGCAGGGCTGGTATACAGTTGGGCCGTACCGGTTGTTCCAGCACCGGTACACCTAATGCCGCCAGTTTCGGCGCTACTTCCAGCGCAGTATCCACATCATAGCCGCCATTCGCGTCGGCCCACAAGAAACCCTCCGGAACACGCTCTTTCACGATACTACAGAGCGCCTGATCAAATTCCAAATCCGGCGCAACCTTCACATTGAAATGTTCATATCCCCGTGCACGACCCTGCGCTATCAGCGGCTCTATATCGTCCAATGTACGTGGGTTCAATGTCCAGCTCAGTAGCAAACGTTCCGGCAAAGAACGCCCCCATAGTTGCGCGATATTCTCTCCTGCCAGCTTTCCCATCAGATCGTGCAAGGCAATATCCAAACCTGCTTTGGCCATGGGCACCGCGGTAGAGAAAGCATTCGCCATCTCCCGATCCATCTCCGCATGCAGTGCTTCGATGTCAAACGGATTCCTGCCTGACAACAACGGGGCAAAATAGCGTTCCAGTACCAGTTGCGTGCCTTCCCACGTTTCCCCTCCCCAACGGGGAATGGGCACGCTTTCCCCCCACCCCACCACGCCATTGTCTGCAGTAATCTTGATCAGTATAGCTGGCCTTCCGGAAGAGGCGAGGGGGCCTTCGAAAAATTTGAAGCGCATCACGGTTGGATAATGCACGGCAAAGGTTTCTATTGATTCTATCGTCACCTCTTTACGAAAGGCATCATACGTCGTATTCATATTTCCCTCATTGCTGTGTACCCGCAACAGAAACGGGCCGCAACTGCGGCCCGTTTACCATGAATTCAACTATACTACACGATTTTACGCGCTCTGCTGCTTGCTCACTCGATAAAAATGTCCAAGCACGCACAAGGCTGTAAAGCCAAGCACAACCACTGCCCCCATGCCAACACCCACCTTCAGGTAAATGCTCCAAAGCGCTCCAACAAAAGCGAACACGCAGGAGAAGGCCATAAGCACATTCCATAAAATACGTTTTCCGCCTTGCGGTGCGTCCTTGCCCAAATACTTCCGCTGGTTCATCAGCAAGAAGAAGGAGATATAGGCGAAAGGCAGCAGCGTCATGCAGAAGACCGATGTCGGAATCGCCAACCACATAAGGGCTTCTTTCCAAAACAACGGTGCCAAAATAGCCACCATTGGCATAAACATACCGATACGCTGCGGCCAGCCCTTGGCGGGCTTGTTGAGCAATGCACAGAAGCAGAGACCGTTAATGAGCATCAGCATGGTTGAAGCACCCAACGCCATACCCATCACGCCCAGGCCGAAAACATATTTAGCGAACTTGTCACCCGTAATGGGCGCCAGCGCCGAACTAAGGTTAAAGGCATCGCGTTTCACAACCATAGCGGCTAAAGTGCGATCGGCTTCGGGCAAGGCCAGTTTCTTGGCATCGAGGGCTTCCGGCGTTAACGCAGCAAAGGCTTCTGCCCCAATCTCCGCCTTCACCCGGTTGGCAAGCATCTTGTTAAAAGGACCTACCAGATTGGCCGCTGGCTCAATCTGCTGCCCTTGGGCGTCTTTCTCACCCAACAAGCCCGGTGCAGCTACACCGTGGAACTGGGTGGCTGCCGCGATGACGACACAACTGGTGGCCAGCAGGAAGGGAAAGAAGAGGCCTGTGGACAGGTCGAAAATAGCCAGACCGCGGAAGTCGCGATCCCAGCCTTTGCGCAACATGGAATAGGGCAACAGGAAGGTCATGTTGATACCCACGGCAGTTGCACCAGCGCTGATCATGGTATCGCGCTGCCAGGAAACAATCATGGACGACCAAAATTCCCGGAAGGCAGGCTCAACATTCGCAATCTGGTCCGCAAAGGCCTTCACAGGTTCAGAAAGCAGATTGGCGCGAAAAACGAAACCGCTCATGATTTCGCCAAAATTAATCGTGCCGCTTACCAACAGTTTGGCGACCACCAGCATAAAGCAGAGAACCGTCATACCGACCAGACATTTTACAAGGATCTCAAAGATCTTTACACCCTTGCCGCCAATGCTATAAATCATACCGGCAGAAAAGGCAATAGCCAGCACGATAAAGGCGGCTACATAGAGTCCTGCCCCTCCCAAGGCCCCGCCATCGCCCAGTAACCCTGCAAAAAGGTTCTGGCGTAATGAGGCCATGCCTAGCGCATACTGGGGTATGGACCAAACGATATTGGCCGTCATGGAAGCGAAGAGCCAGCCAAAACCCAGCACTGGATTTACGTGGCGATTAATCGCTTTGAGAGGCGTTTCATCCGTACTCAGCGTTACATACGAAATCGCGCTCATCATGATGATACCCGCAATCATCGCAAGCGGTTGCAGCCACAAGAAAGCGACGCCACCCAACATACCCAGATACATACTCGACGACAAAGAGCCGCCCCCCAGGGTAATGGCGCTTTGCAGCCAGCCGGGTCCGGACAAACGGGTGTAGGCCCCTGCCGTGGCCAGTTTGCCGCTCTTCCGTGCCTCCAAGATCATCTCGCGATCATGCTCGACCCGTGGATTCATCGACAGATTCGGTTCTTTCTGTGAATTTGAAGCCATACTTTGTTCTTTTCCTTGTTTGCTCTGTGCCAAGGCGCAGAACACCCTCAATGTGATAGAAATAATGGTTGTTAACGATGAGATAATGACGTGTCTGAACGCCCTTTTTCAAGTTTTGTTTTTTTGCAATAAAAATGGTTGACCCAGACTCCCTTCCTTGGGCACTATGGAAGAATTGTTGAGGAATTGTTTAAGCAGTATTTGCCCTTGCGGTCTCTTCCTTATTTATCACGGCAAACCTTGATTATTGTTCGCAGGAGAAACGCCATGTCGAAAAAGACACATCTATCACGAAGAGCATTTCTTAAGAAAAGCGCGCTTGCCACCACAGCTGCTGCTGTTTTTCCCACCATCATCCCGGCATCCGCAATGGGGGCAAATGGGCATATTGCCCCCAGTAATCGAATTACTATGGCATCTATTGGCGTTGGAGGGCAGGGAACCTGTGATACCGAAGCCTTGCTGAATATTCCGGATGTGCAATACCTCGCTGTTTGCGATGTGGATGCGGAACATCGTCTGAAGGCGCAGCAGATGGTGGAAGGTTTCTATCGCAAACAGGACAAACACTATGTTTGCGATACGTATAATGATTTCCGACATGTGCTTGCACGCAACGATATTGATGCGGTGATGATTGCGACCCCGGATCATTGGCATGCGGTTATCAGCGTGGCCGCAGCTAAAGCCGGTAAAGACATTTACTGCGAAAAGCCCTTGGCCAATTCCATTCCTGAAGGGCGCGCTGTGGTGGATGCCGTGCGTCGCTATCAACGCGTCTTCCAGACCGGTAGCCATGAACGCTCGCGCGATAACGCGCGCTATGCCTGTGAATTGGTACGCAATGGGCGTATCGGCAAACTGCATACCATTCGCGTCAACATGCCCGTGGATCACGAACCGGTTGGTAATTTCCCTGAGATGCCCATTCCCCCGGGCTTTGACTACAACATGTGGCTGGGGGCGGCTCCCTATGAACCCTACACAAAAAAACGCTGTCATTTTTTCTTCCGCTACATCCTGGATTATAGCGGTGGGGAAATGACGGATCGCGGGGCGCATATTATGGACCTTGGCCAGTTGGGCAACAATACGGATCATACGAGCCCGATTTCGGTAGAAGGCGACGGTTGGTTCCCCGAAGAAGGACTGTTCAACACAGCGATGCGCTACAACTTTGAATTTGAATATGCCAACGGCGTGCGCATGCTGGGTTCCACCGATGGGCCACGCGGCATCAAATTCGAAGGAGATGAGGGCTGGATCTTTATTCATATCCACGGCGGCGATTTGCGTGCAGAGCCTGCTTCCCTGCTCAAGGAGGTTATCGGACCAGACGAAATCCATCTTGGGCGTAGTCGTGGGCACCACATCGACTTCATCGATGCGGTTAAATCGCGTGGCGAGTGTATGGCGCCTGTAGAAGTAGGCCATCATACGGCCACGATGTGCCATCTGGCCAATATCGCCATGAAACTCAAACGCAAACTACGTTGGGACCCGGACAAGGAACAATTCCTTAATGACGACGAAGCAAATCGTATGCTTATTCCTTCCATGCGCAGCCCGTGGCATGTATAGCAGCTTGTTGGAGAGTTAAACGCAGATCGTCTTTGATTGCGAAAGGGAAATGGAATGCGAAAACTATTCTTACTAACGCTTATTGCGTTATTCATCACCTTGACGGGATACGCTCAGGACACAGCCGCCGTAGAAAATGCACTGAAGCAGTTGCCTGGATATACTTTCGGACAAGAACGTGCCGCCTTTGAACCGCTTGCGCAAGCTGTACGAAAGTCAGCGCTGGATGAAAAGCTGCGCAGTGCGTTGGAAACAAAACTGCTCAATGTATTGGACGCAAATTGTACAATTGACGCGAAACGTTTTATTTGCCGCCAACTTATTATTATCGGTTCTGACGCCGCCATCCCAACATTAAGCAACTTGCTTCGTCATGACGACACTATCAATATAGCGTGTCATGTATTGGAAGCAATCCCTGGCGACGCCTCTACGAATACACTTTTAGATTCGCTAAAAACAGCGAATGATACGCAGAAGCTTGCGTTAATCGGCACACTGGGTCGAAAGAACGCGACCTCCGCTGTTGCTCCTGTAAGCAAGTACCTGAATGCTGAGACGCTGACCGTTGCTCTGGCAGCTGCGGACGCTTTAGGCGCTATCGGTACTGAGAAGGCCATGCAGGTACTAAAGGCGGCGTTACCGCAAAGCAAAGGGGCGCTACATGCCGCAATAGCGGATGCCTGTTTGCGTTGTTGTGCACAAGCGGTAAAACAAAAAAACAACGCCGCGGCCGTTAGCCTCTATCAGGAATTAATGCAGCCCAATCAACTCGGACATGTACGCGCCGCCGCACTTTCTGGTCTCGTACAAGCACAACCGGAAAAGGCATTGGAACAGGTACTGCAAGCATTAACGGAATCGGATAAGAGTCTTACACTGGCTGCAGCGGGCTATGTGAGGCGGCTTCCCGGTGAAGAGGCTACACGCGCTTTTGCCAGTCTGCTTGCTAACGCCACCACCACCACGCAATTGCTGCTCATCGACGCACTGGCGGATCGTGGTGACCGACTGGCTGGAGATGCCGTTAGCAAAGCGGCGAGTAGTGCGCACGAAGAGGTGCGACTGGCTGCGTTGACGGCGTTGGCGGTGTTGGGGGATAAGGAAGTGGTGGATTTGTTGCTTGAGGCCGCTACGACACGCACCGGACAAGAGCGCCGGGTTGCCCAGGATAGTCTGGCGCGACTAAATGATCCCACTATTAACGGGCTCTTGCTTGCACGCGCCGAAAAGGGCAGTGTAGCACTGCGCACAGAGGCGCTAGAGGCGTTGGCTGCGCGTAAGGCCGTTGAAACGAGAACAGCGTTGTTAGGTTTTTATCAAGACCCCGAGGCGGAAGTGCGCGAAGCAGCATTAAAAGCATTGCGTGTACTTGCAATGGAGGAAGATTTACAACCGTTGCTGCGTTTCCTTGAAAGTCCGAAGGCGGAGTCTGACCGCAGCGTAATCGAGCGCACGCTGGTTGCTGTAGCCAAGCGGATTCCCGATCCAATACAACAGACGGAGGCGATTCGAAGCGCCTATGCGATGACGGCTGACACAAACTATGAGACTGCGTTGCTACGTGTCCTGGGCGAGCTTCACACCCAGGAATCCCTTGCTATCCTGGCGCAGGCGCTTCAGAATAAAGACGCGGATCTCCGCCTTGTCGCTTTGGAAAAATTAGGTGCCTGGTCGAATGAAACCCCGCTTGATGTTGTACGGACTGTGTTGCTCAATCCCGCGTCAGACGACGAGCGAAACCGTGCTCTTAGCGCTTATCTAAAGCTGTTGCGTGGGGCTGAGAATACTTCGCAGCGAGAATTGATCGCCCGATATCAGGAAGTCTTCACCCTGCTTAACAATTCGGATGAGCTGAAAACTGCATTGGCAGGTGTCGCCAATCTTGTATCTACGGATGCCTTGAAAATGGCGCAAGGCTATCTGACAGATGACACTGTCTCGGCGGAGGCCACCTTTGCCATGCTCCGCATCGCTAAAAATCTGAGTGGTATTGCGCCGAAAGAGGTCATTCCGGCTATTCAACCTTTCCTCAGTAATGCCAATCCGGCTATTTCCAAGCAGGCAAAGGCTATCCAGGAAGCCATTGAAGCATTTGATGGGTACCTGGCCGCCTGGCAATATGCTGGCCCGTATTTTGAGGAAGGAAAGAGCGGAAAGATCCTGTTTGATGACACCTTCCCGCCTGAAACTGAACCGGAAAAAATTCTCTGGAAAAGCATGCCGATGGCGGTTGATGAACGTCCCTGGGTAATTGCACTTGCCAAAGTCCTCGGCGGTGAGCATCGTGTCGTATTTTTGCGCACATACGTCCATAGCGATAAAAGACAACCTGCCGTTCTCGAATTGGGTACAAACGATGGCGTGAAAACATGGTGGAATGGCGAGCTTATTCATGAGTTCAACGAGGGACGTCCGTTGACTCCAGGGCAGGATCAGTTAGCACTTACCCTCAACAAGGGATGGAATACGCTGGTTCTGGCCGTATTCCAGCATGGTGGAAACTGGGAGGCCTGTGCACGCCTGCGGACGCCTGATGGAGAACCCCTCGAAGGCGTTACCAGTAATTTTGAAATGAACTAAGTGGTCCAGCGACCACAGCCATTTTTTACGAAAATCATTGCATTTCATATCGAGTAGGTGAGCGGTTAACCCGCTCCCTACTCGATCGTGGTATGCACAGTAGCAGACTGCGCGAAGTAAGCAGCCGTATTAAAACATCCTATTCCACCATTGCCTCTTCTTTTAACTGATTCACCAGCTCAACATACCGTTGCTGTGCCTCCTCCTGACTCAACCCAAAATAGGATTTCCATGTGTCATACTTGGCGCGGCCTACAAAATCAATTGCCTTGGGACGTTTCCCCAAGCAATCTCCCTCGAGCGCCTGTTTGTACAGACCATACAACGTTAACTTCACCAGATTATCCGGCGCTTTGGGCAGTTGAACTACATCTGCCTGCGCCTGCTGAAACAGTTGCCCCAAAGTCTCTGGCATGGCATCCCCCTATGCATTATACGTTACTTTTAAGTTTAGTCACTGACCGTGCAAAAGCTGCCATAAAAACTTGTTTCGCTTAGGGATGACAAGGACCATATTTCTTGGGTGTGCCCTGACTCCCTTACATTCACCTGACCGCTTTAGCACTTAACATATATTTCTTATAAACTAAAAAGCGTAAACCTACAAGCAAAAAAAGTGCCCGGATTCAAATAATGCAACCTGATTCCGCCACAGCGGCATCTCTCTCTTTACACAAAAACGGGGTAAGCGGAAAAAATCGCGTTATCGCTGAATTGAGCAAAGGGCTCTGTCAGTCCGTTTCACTTTCTGCTACCCTGGGGGTAAATTCACGATAATCATCTACGATTTCCGTCGCTACCTGCCCACATTTTCGACGTATCGCCTCAGCCTCTTCCTGTGTGGCAACGACCCCAAATTCCAACTCAAAGGTCTTGCTTTCATCCGGTGCTAACGTATGCAGCAATCCTAATGCCGCATCTACATCACGCCCCCCCACACCGCAGGTACAAGGCTCTAACCCCACAACATAATCCTGTTCGCCCATCATTTTCCACTGGGTAAAACGCGGAAGGGTCTCTTTACGATATTTTATATACACCCCAAAACCATCGTCTTCGGATTGAAAGCCGTCATTAAGGATAGCCACGGTAACCATACCGTCTTCATCCGCAACCATATCGTGAAAATAGACTTTTTCAGCATAACCATGGGTAGGCGCATCCATGCGGTTCCATTGCTCCTTAGCATCACGGGCGTCCACATCACGCGGCGCGACACACCGGCTTGGCGTCAGGATTTCCGAATGCTCATCCACCGCCGGAAAGCCTACATTGCAGTGGTACAACAACATGTACTCCGAGGTCTTAAAGCCTTCATTGGTAAGCACATCGTGGATATGGAAACTACGCGCGCCCAAACCTGTCGAAATAGTCCGCTTCAGGCTGAGATTTTCGCCAAACAGTACCGCTTCCCGCATGGTTCCACTCAAATGCATAACGTACTGATTCTCTTGCCACTCCTGTACTAATTGCAGATTCCTGGCAGGTGTATTGGAGATACGACCATGCAGGCCCTGTCCATGAAACTCACTCCCCTCTCGAGGCCCTCCCACATTACCCAGACCACAAGTGGTCACCATACCGCCAAAATAACTGCGCAACCAGCGCACCCCGGCAGCTTCGTAGTATTGCGGTGCTACATCCCCCGGCGTGGCTCGCCAATTCATTGATTTTCCATTGAAACGCGCAGCCGAAATATCCATGCAGCGATCAGGGAGTACTGTAAACTCCAATCCACTTCCCGTATGAAACAATGCCGCTCGTGTTGGCCGTTCATTGCCCTCATCTAACTGCACCATTCGCACCGCAGCGAGTTGGTCCATATTTCCCACCCGCTTGCGTAACTGTTTCACCGTATAGTCTTTACCATACAATTTCATCACCATTCTCCTTCCCTTTTACGCCCTGCATTGTCCTTAAACGCACGCATCCAACGTAATAAAGCCATTGTTCCATATTGTATAGCCCGATTGATGATTGTAGCGCTTTCTTTTTACATTTTAAAAGCGACACTGACCAGATATTACTAAATTTTCCCAATCGGTAAAGTGGACTTGATTTTATACCCGCAGGTAGAGTTAAGATATGGAATGAAAACGACTTGCTAAGACGAAGGCGAGTTCGTATAATGCTATAGATACTTGGTAATTCTCTTTTACTCTGGGGACCCTGCAGTTAACGGTCGGTGAAATTTAGGAAGGAGGCGCGTTCCCGTGACAATGACAAAACGCGAGCTTGTGATTCGAGTAGCGAACAGGTTGGGGATGACGCAAAGCGATGTTGCAAAAATCATTGAGGGCACTTTTGAAACCATTTCCCAGGCTCTCGCAGAAGGAAGTCGATGGGAATTGCGTGATTTCGGTGTTTTTGAAGTAAAAACCCGCGCCTCTCGTATCGGCCGAAATCCGCGCACGGGAGATCAGGTGCCTGTACCCGAACGTCGTGTAGTGACATTTCGTCCTGGCAAACGGATGAAGGAGTTGGTCAGTGGGCAGATCCCATTACCCGACGAATCTTCCGCTGAAGGCACTCCGCTGGGCACGCCAGATACAGAAAATAGCCCCCCATCGGATTTCTGGTCTGAACGATAGCCTCCAACCACACACGTTTCGACAAGAATTTGGGCCGTGCACGTATGCAACGGCAAATGTAGCCCTCAGCACTAGAGAATACAATGTATTGCGCAACACGCATCGGCGTGAGTGCGTACCTGTTCATTGAAACATGGAATGAACCTCATGGCGACCTATACCATCCTCGCAGCAGATACGAGTACAACGATTAACACGGTGGCGCTTTGTCAGGGTACGGTAGAACAACCGAATAACTTGACGCTCTTGGCAGAAAGCACCGTAGAATGTAATCGGCTGCATTCAGAACGCCTTATCATGTCCATCGATGCATTGCTGGAAGAAGCCGGTATAGCGCTTTCCACGGTCAATCTGCTCGCCGTCTCTATCGGACCGGGTTCCTTCACGGGACTGCGCATCGGTGCTGCTACGCTAAAAGGTTTTGCATTAGCTCAAAACATACCACTGATGGGCGTGCCTACCTTAGACGCCATGGCGCGCATAGCCGCTCCTTTTATAGTCGACGCGGACCTATTGTTATGCCCCATGCTGGATGCACGTATGCGGGAAATTTTCGCCGCAATCTATCGAGTCCATGAGGGAAAACTACAGAAATGCAGTGAAGACCAGGTTTGCAGCGCCCAGGATTTTGCACAACAAATCAATCAACTATCCTGTGCAACCCCTGTCCTCTTCGGTGATGGCGTAGCCCCCTATCGGGATGCTTTTGACACGCTTGTACCCCAGGTGAGATGTCTGGAAAGCAATGCCTTGGGCCCCCGCGCCTGGGGCGTTGCAGCAGAGGCGTTAGCACGCCTTGCCCAGGGCTTGCCAACAGATGCGGCGCTGGTCGAGCCTATCTATCTGCGCAAATCGCAGGCGGAAATCAATCGGGAACGCCAGAATAAAGCGAGTGCTGCTACATGAGTATGCCTCCCAGCATATCGCTAGACTATCAAAAACTACGTTCCGATCATATCCCGCTGGTAATGCCGCTTGAGTTGGAAGCCTACCCAGACCCGTGGACCCAGGGTATGTTTCAGCAGGAAACGAATAACGGCGCATCGCATTTTTATGTCGTCTTCGCTAATGATCAGATACTGGGATATGGCGGCTTCTGGTTTGTGCTTGATGAAGCGCATATTACTAAAGTTACCATAGCATCGCCATTTCGCGGACAAGGCTACGGTCGCACACTCATGGCATTCCTCATAGAACGTGTGATTGATTTGGACGGTGCTGAAATCCGTCTGGAAGTGCGGGAAGGAAACACGGCAGCGCGGCATCTCTATGAAAGTTTAGGGTTCGAATCCGTCGGCCTACGTAAAGGCTACTATGCACGCACCAATGAAACCGCGGTAGTTATGAAGAAATCACTTTTTACTACGAATGAAGACTAAAGCGGCCCAGCGACCGCAAGGTGGCCAGGGCCAAAGCCAAGAAATATGGTCCTTAACGTCCCTGAGAAAAGTAAAATTTTTCTTTTTATGATAGCTTTTCAAAGTTACGTCATTAAAGCATTCGCTACCTGAGGTAATTGCTAATACATGGGAACAGCAAATGAGACAGACGAGAGTATTCCTCTCGGAGGTATCGGTGCAGGCGCAGTAGAACTGGGGCCTGATGGTTGTTTTCGCAACATTTCCATCAACAACAATCGTACAGACGCATCTCGAATCCCTGTCGCCCAAAATTCATTTATAGCGATTCGCACCGCATATAATGATCAGATCTCCTGCCGAATTCTACAACGCGAGGACGCTACTGATTCAACTACATCCGATCAACGTCCTGCTGGGTACCCCGCCAAACAATTTTCCTTTCGCGGGAAATACCCTGCAGCGCATTATTCAATCACCGACCCGGACGCTGGTGTAGAAATTGTGTGGAGCACCTATGCTCCCATCATCCCCTTTGACCATGAGGCGTCCACACTCCCCGTATTCTTTTCCGCCATTCGGGTAAAAAACAAACATCAAGTTCCGATTCGGGTGTCGCTGCTTTTCAATTGGGAAAACATTTGTGGCCAGACGGGCGAAAAACATTCAAAAACAACTGCGCCCATAACCCCGCTCGATTTGCGAAAAGAGACCCCAAACACCTTTACCCCTGAAAAAAAAGAGACTGAAACAGATGATGATGAGTTGGAATTGGAAAGGCCTCGCTTTCACGCACTCCAATTTGGCACTTTAGAAAATATACAATCGAATGCGGACGGTCAATACTGTTTTGCAACACGTCCACATCAAAAGGCCAATATTTCTGTACTGGCTTGGGACCCGCTCAATCAAAAAGACAGCGACTCTTTTTGGACAACATTCCGGAAACATGGACACCTGCAATATGCTCTTCCACGGAGTGGTTACAAACGGGCCGGTGCAATTTGCCTGAGCTTTTTATTAAAGCCCAATGAAAATTATCGTACGGATTTTGTGCTTAGTTGGTATTGCCCCCGGTTTATTGTGCAAGACAGAGACATTGGCAATGGCTATGCGCAGACCTATAAAAACGCCTTGGATATCGCCTACGACACGTTACAACGGATGGATTATTTCGCTACTTCCATAGAGCAATTTCAACAGCATTTGTCTGCCGGCGATCTACCAAAATGGATGAAATTGGCCTTTCTCTCCAGCCTGAAGCTTTTTTCCACCCAAACGGTTTTCACAAAGGAAAAACGCCTTGCGTTTATGCAGGAGCACAATTCAGAGGCTATCGCTCCATTACCTTATCGCTTTAACGCATCCTTTGCCCTTAGTCTGCTGTTTCCTCGTTTTGAAGATACCGAGTTGCATGCACAGCCATGGCAAGGTGAGGACAAAATGGAGCGCATTCATTTCGTTTTATCCGCCTGCCGCAACTATTTCCTCATGGGTAATCTGGCCTATCTACAGTTCTCGCTTCCCAAAATGAACCGCATCATGCATAATTTTTATGAGGAATGTAGCGAATCAAGCTTACGTCAAGCCGACAACGTTTTTATTGCCACTCTGGCAAGTGCGCTACGCGCCTATATCGCCCTTCTAACGCATACACGCCAGAAATCGGCCGTCCTAAGGCCGTTCGGAACGCTTTATGAGAACACCTTAAAGGCGTTGCAATATATCGAAAACAACGCTCCCGAAAAGGCTTGCTCTGCCACCCACAAGGCTGCATTGATATCGGGACAATGGGCAGCGGATCTTTTTGATTGGGGAGACCTGTTGGGCAAAAACCGGCTATCCGAACTGTTACACGAAGGAAAAAATCTCGCACCAACCGAGCACCTGGTTCCTTTGGAATACGCCTGCTTGCTCATGCGTCACCAACAACCTTCACTTGGGCTGCAATGGGCGCAAGAATATACCCACACCTATATGCGCTCACCCCATTTACAGCAAGCGCCCGCCTTTTTAGGTATTTGGCACTTTCTCTACGCCTACGAAGGTTTCTTCTACAACGCCCCCGCCCACACCCTTCGTATCGCCCCGTGCTTTTCTCCTGGTGAACATAATGCGTGCTGGCCGTTATTTACCCCTTTGTGCTTGGGACAAATCCAGTTTGAAGAATCCTGTACGCCTTCTTACAGGCAAAATCTGGAAATCCATTTTGATAGCCCGTTGAAACTTCGTAAAATTCTCCTACGCGTCCCACAATGCGACACAATCGACTTCACGGCCCAATGTTACATGCATACCGACCGTCTACCCTGCGTGGTCACGCGGCACACGTCCGCCAACATAGACAGACTGCACATCACGTTAAAAACTCCGCTTGAAGCCTGTCAACATCTCGCTATACAAATAGACAGCCGTAAACGTGCCATCTAACAAAACACCAACCCCTCAGCATCGTAGCCTGCCGATTTCAGGAGATACCGCACGCCCTCAACCGCGTCACTGCCTAAAGAAAAGGAAAACGGCAATTCAGCTTCCACCTCCTCAACACAACGAAGTGCGGTGCCCAAAAGTTGTCGCAAACGCGGATATGGCGCACGATACGCACAAACACACAACAACATCACCAGCGGAAAGCCGGTATGCACACGCCACAATGCGGCCAGCCCTGATGATTCCGCATCAAAATCAAAAGACGCTCCAGCAGGAATAATCTTTAGAAAAAATCCGGTTTCCAGTTGAGGCAATAAAGCGTCTGCACAAGAGAGCACCGTACGTGCCGTCTCCAGAAAAGCAGCAGCAGGCACCATATCCCCTTCTTCCCCCCCATGCCGTTCCCCTTGTGTAACAATCTCAATCGCTGCATTTTCCCTTGCCGTCACGCCTACACCGGGAATCACCCGCAAGGAAGGCAGATGCGCTATATCCAAAGGAGGAAGTAGCGCGCAATGTAGACTACCCGCCAACAACGCCTCACGTAGCTCCCCAATCTCATCACGCGTTACCACAACACCTGCCTGTGCGGCAAGCCCCGTTACAAACGGGGCCAAAGAGCGCCATGGAGGCACTCCCACACTTAGCGGAACCAACTGTTCCTCATACCCAAACACCATTGCACACTCCCCGATTCTGACACTCAATCTGCTGGACTCATGTCCTATGAGAAGGGTATAGTATCGTTCCTTACCGGGTACACTCAATACTATTCGGTAACCGTCCAAAGCGGTCCAGCGACCGCTTTCGTTATACAGGGTCTGAACGTTGAGGCACTACTCCAATGACGCAGAAAACATCCTATATTATCGGGCTGACGGGAGGGATTGGCAGTGGAAAAACAGCCGCCGCCAAACATTTTGCCGCGCGTGGGGTCCCTGTAATTGATGCGGACAAAATCGGACACGCACTCATTGCGGAGAGAGGCGCTGCAGAAAAAACGGTTATTGAACATTTCGGAAGCGATATCGTATGTTGTGGTAAAATAGATCGGAGCAGGTTGGCTTCTATCGTTTTTTCAGATAAGAATGCGCTCGAACAGTTGAACGCTATCGTGCACCCGCTTCTCTTTGAAGAAATTCAAAAACAGTGTCGCCACTATGCGACGTGTAGCCAAGCGCCAGTCGTAATCGTCGATGCCGCGTTATTGGGTGAATCGGGTCAACTGCACCCCTGGCTTGATGGGCTTATCCTGCTCATCTGTGCAACAGAGGAGCGCATAAGACGGCTTGTTCTCACACGCGGCATGACAGAACAGGAAGCACGAAATCGCATTGGGGCGCAGTATCCACCGGAGAAAAAACAGGGGCTAGCTGACTGGATTATTGAGAATGAGGGCACGCTGGATAGCTTGTATCAAAAAGTAGACCATGTAATAGAGGCGCTTTATGATCGATTTGGCTGAGTATAATATGGCGAGATGTCGTGAATGCGGCAAGTTGGTTCGCATGGAGCCTGGGAAACGGTTGTGCAGAAAATGTGCAGGCGAAACAGAACCTTCTGTGCCCACCGAGAGGGTTGTGGAAGCATCCCCTACACTGGACGAACAGGAAACGATCGCGTTGCTCGCACAGCAATTGGGGCTATCTCAGGAAACTATCCATCTGGCGCTACAGGAGAGCGGGGTGCGTCTGCATGGCCATGAGCTTGACGGCGAGAGCGTGAGCCGCTGTTCCCGTTGCAACCAACATCCTTCCCTGGAAGGCAGCGATCTGTGCCTATCGTGCCACATCGATCTCTACCATTCCTTTGGGGAGGCCTCTAAGGCGCTCTTTCAGGAAATGACCTTGTTGCGACAACGCAAGCATGGTCCCATGGAGGTGGTTTCATCCTATCGCAATATGCGCAGAAAAACCGCTGGCAGCCATATCAACCCCGTTGTAACCCCTAGAGTAAAAAAATATTCCTAAGTAGTCGCGCTACCCGTAATAACATGGTCCTTACCATTCCCGACTACTCAAATTTTTCTGACGACTTTTAGAATGCCCGTCAAAAAGCGATCCAGCGACTGTAAGCGGGAAATATGTTCCTTTTAGCCCAGCTCAAAGGAAGTCACACCGAAAACGCCTTGTAACTCAATATCGGGCATTTCCTGAGTGTACATACGCGCCGTCTCAAATACTTTTTCCATGCTGTAGCGCTTCGCCAGACTCATGGCGGCTTTATTAGGCTCGGGTACATCCAGGAAAACCGGTTCGCCGGGAACTTGTGCGCTCAGGGTACAGAAGAGAACTTCTGCTATTTCTGCGTTGTCGGCGAACAAGGGACCTATTTTAAAACCAGCGTGGCAGGGACGAATCATCCCATAGCCGCCCACTATCTTCTCACCATCCAACACGACCCGACAACACGCCTTGGGTTGGCTTAGCCATGCTTTCAAAAAGGTTCGTCGGGGTGTTGGAAAGAAACGTTGATCATAGGCAGAGACGGCTCCAAACAGGCTTGTATCGTAGGGCTGAGTACTATCCAAAACTTTCCCGCCGCCTATACTTTTATAGCGGATATTGTTGTAGGCCATCTGAAAACCCCATTGCTTGTAATGGGATTGCATTTCAACAACTCCATCAATACCAATATTTCGCTTGCCAAGATAGTCGCGGCTAAAATTGGCCAGTATCATGCCATGTCCCGCCTTGCGATACGCCGGGTCAACAATATATAAGCCCATAAAACCAAAAGTGTCGTCATAGGCAATAGCGGAAGTACATGCGATTACTTGCCCATCTTCCGTTTCTGTAGCAAACCATCCATTAGGATCGGTAGCATAGAAGGCATCCAAATCTTCTAAACCGGGATTCCATCCCTCGCGAACGGCCCAATCAATAGCGAGCCCTACCGCATTACGCGCCATTAGTCGAATATGAAATTCACTACCGTTTTGAACATACGTTTTAAGCACCATACTGCTTACCTTTCCCATCTTATCCATTATTCTTTCAAAACGCATTCTAGCACGAAGTCCCGATCCCTCTATAGTGAATACAGCATATTTCGGCACAAAAGATACTCAGAGAAAAGTCGTTCTAAACTTTCGCTTCGGTGTATACTATCAGCAATGTATCGGAGAAATATGAGAACAGTCCTATGAAACATATTATCGGCATCGGTGAAATGGCGGTATCCACCTCTCCTCATGATACCTTAGTGACCTTTTCCCTAGGTTCCTGCGTTGGCGTTTCTTTCTACGATCCCGTTGCCCTTGTAGGCGGTATGGTACACTGCATGTTGCCACTATCTAAAAGCAATCCAGAAAAAGCCAAGGCACAACCTTGTCTATATACAGACACGGGCATTCTCCATCTGTTGGAATCCATACTAAAAAAGGGCGCGGTTAAAAAACGCTTACAAACCCGAGTGGCTGGTGCTGCACGCATGATTGGTGGAGAGGATATGTTTCGTACTAATGAGCGAAATTATACCGTCCTACGAAAAATACTGTGGAAAAACAATCTCCTGATACACGGGGAGAGCGTAGGGGGAAGTATCCCACGCACCATGACGCTGTATATGCATACAGGACGTGTCACCGTCTCCAACAAAAGAGTGGAAAGTGAACTGTAGATACAGAAAACAGAAGAGAGCTTTGCACTAAGTTTCTAGCTATAGGCAAAAAAAAAACGGCAAAGACCGCAACCATGAAAGCGGGTCTTTGCCGTGTATAATTTTATCGATATCTATCGAAGTTGACACATCAAATCATCGTTTGACTATCCCCTTCGTTTCTGGCCTGTTTTAAACACACCTATTTCAAAACAGCTCCGGTATTGGCGCTGGTCACAACACGTTGGTAGCGTTTTAGCCAGCCGGTCAGTTCACGCGCGGGAGGTCTGGGCGCTTCCGCTTTACGCTTGGCCCATTCCTCATCACTCAGTTTTGCATTCAATGTACGCGCCGGGATATCGATTTCGATGATGTCGCCATCACGCAACAAACCGATGGGGCCACCGTCAGCCGCCTCGGGGCTAACATGTCCGATGCAGGCTCCGCGTGTACCGCCCGAGAAACGCCCGTCTGTAATCAGACTCACGCTCTTACCCAGACCTTTACCCATGACAGCCGAAGTCGGCGCTAACATCTCGCGCATTCCCGGACCGCCTTTCGGACCTTCATAGCGCAACACGACAACGTCACCCGCTTTTACCTTGCCGTCCAGGATGCCTTGCATCGCCTCTTCTTCACTCTCAAAAATTACGGCGGGGCCGGTATGTTGCAGAATTTCAGGATCGACCCCCGCTTCTTTTACCACACCACCCTCAGGAGCCAGGTTTCCAAAAAGAATCGCCAGACCACCGGTGGCATTATACGGCTCATCGATCGTCTTGATAACATCGAGGGCCAAGGAACGTTTCCCTTCGATGTTTTCCCCGAGTGTTTTCAGGGTTACGGTCGGGCAATCCAGATGGAGCACGCCTTCCTTCTGCGACAATTCACTCAAAATCGCGCTAATACCACCTGCACGATCAACATCCTCCATGTGCCAGTGATAGGAAGGAGAAACT
Organism: Candidatus Hydrogenedentota bacterium; assembly: GCA_963678445.1. Lineage (GTDB taxonomy): Bacteria > Hydrogenedentota > Hydrogenedentia > Hydrogenedentales. The sequence goes on from OY782877.1 coordinate 185,684, forward strand.
TTGCAGATATTCGGCACACGCGCCGACACTTCATTCAAGCGTTCCAGCGGATACTCCACCCCGGCTTCATTGGCGATCGCCAAGGTATGCAGCACGGTGTTGGTCGAGCCCCCCATGGCCATATCCAATGCAAAGGCGTTGTCAATCGACTTCGGCGTCACAATATCACGCGGTGTGAGACCGGCTTCAATTAGCTTCAGCAATTGCTTTGCGGCCGTACGCACCAAGGTGCGACGTTCTGGTGTTTTCGCCAGGATACTTCCGTTGCCCGGCAACGCCATGCCCAAAGCTTCGCACAAACAATTCATCGAATTGGCAGTGAACATACCTGAGCAGGAACCACAACCGGGACACGCGGTCCGTTCCAATTCACCCAATTCTTCCTCAGAAATGTTACCCTGCTTGCATGCACCGACCCCTTCAAAAACGGTGATAAGGTCCGTTGCCTTGCCGTCTTTCCCCTTACCCGCCGCCATCGGACCACCCGAAACAAAAATCGTGGGGATATTGCAGCGCATAGAGGCCATCAACATGCCGGGGACAATCTTGTCGCAGTTGGGAATGCAAATCATGCCGTCGAAAGGATGCGCCTTGACCATGGATTCCACGGAGTCAGCGATCAATTCCCGTGAGGGAAGGCTATAGTGCATACCATCGTGTCCCATCGCGATGCCATCGCAGATGCCAATCGTATTGAATTCAAACGGTATACCGCCGGCTTCAATAATAGCTTCCTTGGCCAAACGCCCCAGTTCCGCCAAATGCACATGTCCCGGAATAATCTCAACAAAGCTGTTACAAATACCAATAAAGGGCTTATCAAAGTCTTCCGGCGACTTGACCTGATTGGTCGCCCATAAAAGGGAGCGGTGGGGTGCGCGCTCAAAACCTTTTTTGACAATATCGCTACGCATGAATAGATTCTCCTTCTAAATGTAAAGCGGTCTGACGACCGCAACTAGACGTTTCCTATTGGATAATTTTCGGTCTCAAAGCCACTGAGTGGTCCAGAGAGTACAGAACAGAATTTGCGGCTGCAAAATCACGTTAAACACAATGCAACCCCCTAGCCCTCATTAATCATTCTTCGCAAAGTATTAAGAAGGACAGATAATATGACGGCGACAAGAACTTTTCACAATAATATACTTTTCCAGGGGGAAGCGTCCAGCTAAATGAAACGTTTACTACACAAACCATACAAAAAAGGCATGTAGTATTCTCTTTTGCGCCCCCCCTTGAAGATTTCGGTTACGAAAGTGGCGCCCGGAGCAAAAAGAGGGTCTTTTTACTGCGCAGGGCAATACTGGTCTTTTTATCTTCTGTTAATACAGCGCAAAAGGCAACCGTTGTAAGTGGTTCTGAGAATTCATGGTAAAAATCGGGGGTTTTAGAGAAGCCTGTTTCGGTATATCGCCATACGGAATAACTTTTCGCGCTGGTACTACAACAAAAATCGGTACGGCCATCCCCATCCACATCCCGCAGAACGACATGACGTAACGGTGCCTTGGCATCGCCATCGAGATACCAGGAGAAGGGAGATTTAAGATCAAGATAGCTTTGGGCAATAGCCGAAAAACGTCCCGTAACGGGATCGAAACAATGCACAGACAGGCGCATCTCCCATTGCTCATCCAGCATGGCTTGGGATAACTTTCCAACATTGGGGGTAAGTTTCTTGGGGTTCCACAGAAGCAGATCAAGAAAGCCATCCCCATTGAAATCAGGTAGATCGGCACTGTCCCATAGCGGCTTTCCGGGATATAGATGTGCAGGCCCCACCTGCAATCGGTGTTCGGATTCCCCCTGGTATCGTGCAATTCGCACAAGAAGATTCTTTTCAGGCGGGGGTGTCAGGGCGTAAAAAACCTTTTCCCGCGTTTTTTGTAATACCTGTAAGGGCAACCACGGCCATTCATCCGGGTCTAGCTGGTCTGTCGCTATAGGAATAGCGGGGAAAGGTTGTGAAAAAATAGCAGTGGAGCTTTGCAAAGCTGACAACTCCGGGGGCAAATCCGGTTTGAAGGCAGACAGACGCGTAATCTGCACCTCTAAACCTGTGGGAGAGGCTAATTGGGGGGGCGTAATCGGAGTGATGCTGAAGGGGTTTCCGTATACAACGTGATGTGGCGCGTCCAGACCAATGGGATGCGCCTGCACTAATTCTCCCGAAAGGGTTCGTAATTCAAAAGTATCGTCACAGGGAAGCGCCAGCAACTTTTTGTTTTCCTGTTCCACCACCAAAACGTATGGAAAGGGATGCTCTCCCGGCGCTGCTAACTGCGTTCTGCGACGAAGCAATTCATGCATTGCATCCGCTGGTTTTTCTGCGTCTTTCAATGCGCGAAAACTATACGAGAGTATACGATCCTCACATACGGCAACCACCTCTGCCATGCCATCCCCATCCAGATCCGTCACATCCACTGCGGTGGTTTTCGGCAAGAGCTTGATGCTCTGACGCTTCCCGGCACCCGCCTCGGGATAGACTTTTACAACCTCGCCATCGAGTATAAATACATCCGCCAATGCATCCGCGTCATATTTTGCAACAAAACAAGCGGCTTGCGGATGCTTCACCGGAAAGGCATACAGGTCGAATAAGCCTGTAAAAGCAGCGCAGAGGCATAACAAAGAGGCAGACATCATGGCGCATCCTCCTGAGAAAAAAACACATGGGTGCGTTCTTGACGCGTTTCCCCCTCTCCCAGCATCCACCACGTAAGCACATCTGTTCGTCCATCACCATTAACATCGGCCACCCCAAATTGCGCTCCCTGACGTACAGACAACAGCGCATCGGGTTTCTTGGGATTTTTAACCGAAAAGGCTCCCAGATACACCGCCAACGCTCCCGTTTCAGGCTGTATCAACAAGTCACGGTAGCCATCGCCATTAAAGTCGCCTGTGAAATTGACCAGTTGCGACGCCTGATAGCGACGCAGCATTTCACCGCCACGGAATAAGGGCTTCTGCAATTGAATTTTGCAACGCACCTTAAATGTAGGGCTTTGGGCAAACTGCCCCTGTGCCTGCGTGTAAACGCATACCTCATGAGTAAGTAATTTTCGGGTAAATACCCGTATCAAGGCCTCTCTAAAGCCACTATCAAAGAGATGCGTGGATTCCGATATCAGGTCCTTGTCCCCATCGCCATCGTAATCAATGAAAAGACAGTGCGGACGAAAGCCCTGAAAAGCTGAGGTCCGACGCACCTGAATGTTAGCAGCACCATCCAGACTCCAACTGGTCTCGTACAATAAACGGGGAAACGCGGAGGCATCTGAAAGCACCCAACGTCCTCCGGCATAATCCAGGATATGATTTTTGTTTAAATGACATGCCTGCATGTATCGTGGCATCCATTCGCTTTGTGTCTTGTCTACGCTATCCTCACGCCATTCCCATGGCTCCTGCTCAACCGTCACTTCTCCCATTCGAAAAAGATAGCGCAATGCCCTTTCTGCGTTCTCCTCCCACTGCAATACGGTGATGCGGTTGCTATCGAAAGCAAGACGACATGTCATCTGACGCGCTGGGAATACAATACCGCGTGACGATGGTGGCCACAGGGATTGCTCCGGTGTCTTCGACAAACGAAGCTGTGGCAGTATGGGTAGGTGCATCTTCTCCACATACTGTTCCTGCTGCAATTGATATAGCGTCACCTCATCCATAGTGATGCGAATAACTTCCGGGATGGTGTCTCCATCAAAATCATTTAAAAAACGGGCAAAACGTGGTTTGGTATTCCGATGAGGCGCTACCATACTGGACGTGTTCGGCCAGGTAAACAATGCCGTCTGCCTGATCGTACAGTGCCATGCGCCCTTTTCCCAACGATAGACACAAAAGTGGGATGGCGTCATACAATACAATGCCCCTTCCGCCACATCCATCGTACATGGCTCATTCATCGCAGGAAAATCAATGCGGGAAGTGGGAGGATAACCGCCGTTGCGCTGAAAATAAACGCCGTCGAGCAGCACCAGATCCATTGCGCCATCGCCATCAAAATCGGTCTGACGAAAATTACCCCCAACGGTTTGCGACACCATTTTTACAGGTGATAGACGCAAGCCATCCAGATCCTGTCCCTGAAAAAACAGCCCCCCAACCGTCGCCCATAAGATCACAGCAAGCACGCCTGTTCCTCCCGCAACTCAACCCAAATCTTTACGCCGCAACACCCATGCCGCCAAGACAGTGCAAAGCCCCCATGTTATGGCAGAAACGGAGAGGCAGCGCCATACCATGGGAAACCATTCCCCGTCGATGCCATCACAACGGTCTACAAAAACCTGCCACGGTTGTGTCATATAGGTTGTAAAAATATAGGAGGATATTTGCAATGGATACTTTATAAAATCAAGTAGTATCCATCCTCCCAAGGCCCCTGTCACGGAGGCCAATTGTGTACGAAAAAAAACTGAGAACAGTATTCCATAGGCCACCCCCGCCCAAAGTGGCGCCAAGGATAACAGCATACCCATTCCATAACTGCTCAGCATTTGTTCCGGGGAGTATAGCAACTCACCGCCATAGCTTACACCCCGCAATTCCCCAAAGCCCAGTGCAAGTCCCCACGCGCCTATGCCCACCAATAGAACAAGCAAGGTCGCATAGGTCATCCCTACCAGCAGCTTTGCCAAAACGTATTCATATCGGTACAGTTGCCGTAGAAAGAACTGCCGGATCCCCCCACTGTGCACATCGCTTGAGATTAAAGACGCACTGAAAAGCAAAAACAGCAGAAACCCCAATGCATCCAATATCATTGGGGTGACATAGGCTATAAAGCCGTAATCACTTACGCCATCACGGTGTAATGAATGCAATACCGGGGCAAACAGAATCAATGCTAAAACCAGCATGGGACCTATATAAAAGGTTTTCTGGCGCATTAACCGTCCCATCTCCACCTGATATGCCGTCCAAATCCGTTTCCCCATTACTCCCGCCCCTCCTGGCGATTCAAGACCTTTAGCAAATACTCCTGCAACGTGCGCTGTCTGGGAATCACGCCCCCCACGGGATAGCCTGAACTGACCAAAAAGCTGGTCAACTGATGGGCGTTATCCCCTCGTAATTGTACTTGTAGGCGGCCATTACGCACCCCCGCTGAGAGCACCCAAGGCTGTTCGAGCAAACGCTTGGCGGCACGCTCCGCCCCCTCCATTACCACCTCCAGGCGGCTGCGATCGTAGGATAATAAGGCTTTGGTAGATTCGCACGCTACCAGCGCCCCCTCCTTCAACACCGCTACCCGATCGCAGATCTGCTCTGCTTCGTGCATCAAATGGCTCGACATCAGGATAGTCACATGGGCTTCGCTCGCCAAACGACGTAATAGATTCAATATTTCCTGTGCAGATTCCACATCCAGACCGAGTGTTGGCTCATCGAGCAATAGAATTTCCGGTTCGGTCAACATAGCCTGCGCCAAACCTAAGCGCTGTCGAATACCATGCGAGAGCACTGCCACGCGCTGGTGTGCCACTCCTACCAAGCCCAAGCGTGCAAGCACGCGATCGATATTCACCTCACACTGTGCCAGGCGTGCCTGCATTTTCATATTCTGCCGCACAGTCAAGTGTTCATAAAATCCTGGCCGTTCCAGTAGTACGCCCATACGCTTGCGAATGGACAGGCTATGACGATACAAATCCTGACCCAAAACCGTAATCTGTCCCGACGAGGGATACACCAATCCTGCCAGTATATTAATCGTGGTACTTTTCCCTGCGCCATTAGGACCCAAAAGCCCCATCACCTCCCCTGCTTCCACCTCCAATGACAATCCGCCTACCGCCACCGTTGAGCCATAGCACTTCGAAAGCTTTTTTATACTGATACACGTAGCCATGCCTCATGGTAACACGAAGATGACTGAAAAATCAGATTGTGTCCCCGCCGCGCAAAGAAATAAGGTGGGAATACTATTGGTGTATTCCCACCTATGAAAAGACGATTTTCTTTTTAAGCCCATGGGCTTATAGGGCAATAGGGAAACCAAGTTATGTCCAGCGTATCCCTAATCCCCTGCCTTATGAAATCAAAATCTGGGCTATTTGGTTCAAATCCCGCTGCTGACTGTTAAAGATGGGGATATTGGTATACGCCTGTAACTCACGAATCCCTAAAGGAGAGCTGGAACATACGCCGGAAATCCCGTTAGGTTCCAGCTCAAATTCCTCTTTAAGAATCTTCAACCCACCAATCGCACCAAACGCATCATGCGCGCTAAAGATAAGCTTGTGGATGCGTGAACGCAAATCAGGAGAATGCAACAACATGGCTGTTTCTCGCTGGAGGATTCCATCTGCAATTTCGCATACCCAATAGTTTCCAGGACTGTTCGCGTAGCGCAAATCGGTTTGATTAAAAACATTCAACAGCTCTGTCTCGCTCAGTAAATACGTGGACGGATAGCCGAAATAGGTAAAATCCGCCACAGGCGATGCGCCGTTGTCTTCCATCAGAAGAATATCTTTTAAACTGGCCGTACCTGTGATTTTTGTGCCACGCACCTTGTGCCCCATTGTGGAAAGCGCCCAACAACATGCCGCCGCTGCTGTACTTTTACCACTATTCATAGAAGTACCTATACACAGGATTAGTTTTGAACGACTCAAGAGTTTCTCTTTCCCTTTGGGTTTGATGGTGTTGAACTGCCGGGTATTGATCACCTCGCCCGCTGCATCACACACATAACCCTCCACCGCGATACGCGAGGGATCCTTAATCATAGAACTCTTGCATTGCACCACCCCGGCTAACCCTGAGCGGGCCAGCAGATCAAGATGGGAAGAGAGTCCCTCGGGAAGCAAGCCTTCGTAATAATCGGGGGCATAGCGATTGCCTAAAACGAAAACTGCGCGCGTACCATCGTTGATGGCATGGATTCGTCCCTCTTTATTCTCCAACGACGAATGCTGACCGATATAGTCGATTCGACCGTAAATCAGATCGCCTACTTCAGGCTTTTTATTCACCATGCCATACTGACGAATGCGATTTCGCGGCACTGTGTATGCAGCACTAGGCAAAATGAAACCACCTTTAATCTTTTTCATATCTGTAATCCTTTGCACCTGACTGGCAAAACTTTTAATGACTGAGATTCCAAAGCGGTACAGCGACCGCAAGGTGGCCAGCGCCACCGGCAATATTTATGGTCCTTACCGTCCCTGACCGCCGCAAAACTTCGTTTTTTGCGAAGCAAAGCTTCAGAGACAAGTGCGACTTGGTAACGAGGAAAAACGAAAGTATGTTTTCTATTTCACAGAGTACCAATTATCCCTTAGTAACACCTATCTGATTCACCTAAGAAAAAACATCCCTTCTGTTAGAACAAAAAAGCGCACCTTTGCAAATTAGCTAATGCGATGAGTAGAAAAGGCTTGGCGGGCAAAACTGTTCACGCGACTGCTGTTGTCTGCGTATCTGCAATTCAACAGCCCGTCATGCGTTCAACACAAGGTGATCAGGAAGCACACCAAAGGGATGGTAGTTGTTGTTCCTGAGCAACTCAAAACTCCATTTCTATAAGAATTTATGGAAGGCTACTCACAAAAACGATAGCCAAGAAAACGGTAGAGTAGCTTTGCAACGGTGAATTGCGGATGATGCAATCCGGTAATGGGCGCCAGTTCATTGATATCCAGACCAACTACATTACGTTGTTCACATAATTTCGCCAGCAAAGCGCTGAGTTGACACCACTGCAGCCCATCGGGTTCAGGGGTCCCCGTAGCAGGCATCAAGGTGGGATCCATCACATCGCAATCCAGCGTGATGTAAACATTAGGACGGGTAGCAGCAACCACATCATCTATCCAGGAAGCATTTTCCGCATCGCCAAGCGTGTGAGCATAAAATACGGGAACCGCTTTCCCTTTTGCATAGGCCCGCTCCTCACCCGTCTGACTGCGAATCCCAACCTGCACGAGATGATCGTGAAAGTCAAAAACACGCGCCATTGCACAGGCATGATTCCACACACTACCTTGGTACGTCTGCCGCAAATCACTGTGCGCATCCAGCTGCAACACGGTGAGGTCGTCATACTGGGCGCAATGCGCACATATGCTACCGACTACTGAGCTGTGTTCGCCCCCCAACACAACAACATATTTACCACGCTGCAACCAGCCTAGAACCTCTTGAAACAGGGCCTCTGCAAGAGATTCCCCATCCAGCTGTTCTACCGGCAAGGGCGGCAGCGTAGCGATGCCCTGGGTTGCAAGATAAGGCTCACAACCCAGGACAGTATCAAACAGTTCCAATTCCTGTGATGCATCCAGAATCGCCTGCGGCCCATGTGCAGAGCCGCAGCCATACGTCGATGTTTGCTCAAAAGGAACAGGCAGAATAACTACCTGCGCCCGCTCTGGATCGGTATATACACCCTCCAGCTCTGTAAATGAACAAGCCGACTTCACACCAACATACTCCCTGCATAAAAAAACGTGTACGCCTTTGCAGAGCAAGCTGCTATGCGGGACACACCACAGTAAAATCAATCTACGATGACTCAGATCGAACATGCCGCTGGAAGCGCTTCCTCAATCTCAATTGCGATCGATTCTGCTACCGGCAGGTTGAAGCGGGCGCACTCTTTGATAGTGACATCGCCGAGGTCCAAAGCTTCCCGGATGTACCGTAACACATCCCGCGGTTCTGTGTGACCGCAGGTAAAAACATCCAGTGCAACCAGTCCCAAGTCGGCATAGGTATGCGCGGAACAATGGCTCTCATCCAGCATGACTACGGCAGTAAAACCTGGAGGAGAATCATTCCCAAACTTGTACCGGATTTGGGAAACTACCGTAGAACCGGCCTTTTCCGCAGCCCATGCCATTACTTCCAGCATCCGCTTGTCATCCAGGCATACTTCCCGGGCAACATTGCGACAGTCGATCAGAAGGTGTTTGCCTTTGTGCAACTCATAAACCCTCCCATATGTTGTGGTGATTTACTACGGCCGCCTTACGCTCGGCTCCTTGCTAAAGGGAGGATTTGGCTTGGGGACGGCACAATACAATGTAAGCCGCTACACAGAACGTGCAGCAAGAGCGCAGTATGTTAGACGTATTATCCCACAAAAATCAAGTTTCTGGGCAACATATTTCAAAAAAATTTTTCGGCGTCGAAATCCTTCCCAAAAATCGCCAGACACCTCCTTTCTCACCGCCCCAAGGGATGGATATACAGAAAACACAAGGGCGATAAAAAAAATGCAAAACTGGTGCACAGCGCATTGAATTAAGTACACTAGCAACCGCGCATAAAGCGGGATAGTAACCGTAGAATGCACCCTCAGGTCCAGGGAGTCCCTTTTCGGCGTTCCCTGGTCCAGTACTGTTAAAACATAAGCGGAGAAAGGACCTTGGAATGAAGCGGACACGTATATCGATGATGGCGCTCTGCATAGGCATAGTGTTTCTGGTAAACGCCATGGCCAGTTTAGCCGGCTGCGCCACCCCCCAGGAAACACAACAAGTAAAGGCATATGCACATTCGGCGGTAACCCCAGCCCCCCGCGATGACGATTGGTGGCAGAAACGGCATAAAAGCTTTAACAAGCGCATACAAAAAGGAAATGTCGACCTGCTAATGATCGGCGACTCCATCACACATGGTTGGGAAAGTGGCGGAGCCCCTGTCTGGGAGCACTTCTATGGCGACCGTAACGCCGTGAATCTCGGTATTGGCGGAGACCGCACGCAACATGTGCTCTGGCGATTGGAGAATGGCAACATCGACAACATCTCACCGAAGTTGGCTGTAATCATGATCGGCACGAACAATTACAAAGACAATAATGTGCGGGAGATTACTGAAGGCATTGAAGCCATCGTACAAAAGCTGCGCACTGAGTTGCCCGATATGAAAATCCTCCTGCTGGGAATCTTCCCGCGTGAAGAAAAGCCAGGTAAAACCCGGAAAAAGTTAGCGCAAATCAACGAAAATATACAGGCCTTTGACGATGGAGAGATGGTGCATTTTCTGGACATCGGACAAGAATTCCTGGAGGCGAACGGCACATTACCTAAAACTATCATGCCGGATTTCTTGCATCCAAACACCTATGGATATTGGATCTGGGCCCGCGCAGTAGAACCTAAAATCGCTGAATTGATGGGCGAAATCGATGCGGGTAAGACACCTAAAGATTTTGTTAAGCTTTTCAATGGCAACGATCTGACGGGATGGAAGGGCTTGGTAGAAAACCCGGAAAAACGCGCTAAAATGTCTGCCGAAGAGCTTGCCGAAAAACAAATCGCTGCTAATGAAAAAATGCGCGCCCACTGGTCAGTTGTCAACGGCGCACTCCGCTTCGACGGCGTCAATGAAGGCGGTCCGCTGTGCACTATCCGCGATTACGAAGATTTCGAAATGCTGGTGGACTGGAAAATTGACAAAGGCGGCGACAGCGGCATCTACCTGCGAGGCGCTCCCCAAGTGCAAATCTGGGATACCGCGGAATGGCCAGAAGGTTCGGGCGGTCTGTACAACAACAAAAAGAATCCCAAAGATCCGCTCGTCTGTGCCGACAACCCCATCGGTGAATGGAATCATTTCTTCATCCGCATGATCGATGACAAAGTCACGGTTTACCTCAACGACCACTTGGTGGTAAACAACGTCACCATGGAAAACTATTGGAACCGCGACATTCCAATCTATCCGTACGGACAAATCGAACTGCAAAACCACGGTTCCGAACTCTGGTTTAAAAACGTCTTCATTCGTGAAATCCCCCGAGGCGAAGGCTGGCGTCCTCTTTTCAACGGCAAAGACCTCACCGGCTGGAAAGCGATTGGTGGGAAACTCTCTTCCTGGGGTGTTGAAGACGGCATGCTCTTCACCACCGGCGACGGCGGTGGCTGGCTCTCGACCGCTGACGAATACAGCGACTTCGAATTAGAACTGGAATTCCGCGTCCCCGAAGGCGGCAACAGCGGCGTGTTCATTCGCGCCCCCCGCAACGGCAACCCCGCCTTTGAGGGAAGTGAAGTACAGGTGCTTGACGACTACGCAGCCAAATACGCCGACCTGAAGGAGTACCAGTACTGCGGCAGCGTATACTCCACCAAGGCACCCTCCCACCGCGCCAGCCTGCCCGCAGGCGAATGGCAAAAGATGCGCATCCGTTGCGAAGGCTCCAAAATCAACGTAACCCTCAATTGCCAGCCGATTGTTGACGTCGATTGCAACGATCATCTGGACAAACTCAAAGACCACCCCGGCCTTAAACGCAGCAAAGGCTTCATCGGTCTGCAAAATCATGGTTCACGACTGGACTACCGCAACATCCGCATCCGTGAGTTAAATAAGTAAACGATGTAATCCCTTTCGTCAAGGGCCATGCCGTAATGGGCATGGCCCTTGCCACATGCGCCCAAAATATGCAAGCATAAAGGCTGCATAGACTGTTTCTAGGTTAACGTTAAGGAAGCCGCCTGCATGACCGCCATTCAGCGCATATGGACTCAGTTATATACCGTAGAGCTGGATCCCCTTTTGGTACTCAGTATAATCCTCATTGGTGGTCTCATCGGCGGCTGGGCAGCGCGGCGCGCCCACATCCCCGGCCTCACCGGCAATCTCCTTGCAGGGATAATCATGGGGCCCGTATGCCTGGACCTGTTCAGCGGCACCAACGTCACCGCAACCCTACGCCCCCTCTCCACCTTCGCCATGGGTCTCATCGCAGTCTCCGTCGGCAGCCACCTCTCCTACCGCCGCATCCACAACGCCCTGCGCCGCATCATCACCATCGCCCTGTGCGAAGCACTCGGCGCTATCCTGCTCGTCACGTTCGTCACTCGCTCTCTGGGCTTACCCTGGTTCGTCGCCCTCACCCTCGGCACCATCGCCGCCGCCACCTCCCCTGCTACCACACTGTCCCTGCTACGCGAAATGCGCGCCAAAGGCACCTTCTCCAAAACCCTCGTCTCCGTCGTCGCGCTCGACAACATGCTCTGCATCATGCTCTTCGCCTTTTCCAGCACCCTCATGGGGGACTTCTGCTCCCACGGCGCCGACGCCCGCATCGACCTCAGCTACGCCATCACCCACGTCAGCTGGCAACTTGCCGGCGCCGTCATTCTGGCGCTCGTACTGGGAAAAACCACCGAACGCCTCATCCACAGTACGCACACCCACGAATTCAGCGTCATCTTCATCATCATACTGCTCAACGTCGGCATCTCCAGCACCTTCGACCTCAGCCCCCTGCTCACCTGCTTGTTCTTTGGTGTCTACCTTGGCAACGCCTCCGAAGAAACCGCCCGACAAACCCAGGCGCTCGGCCCCATCGAACTACTCCTCTTCAGCTGCTTCTTCACCATGGCCGGCGTCTCCCTGCACCTGCACACCATCCTGCACGCCGGACTCCTGTGCATCGGCTACCTCACCGCACGTATCGCCGGAAAATCCCTCGGCGCCCTTATCGGCGGCGCACTACTCGCCCGCTCCTCCCGCCGCATCTGGAGTAACATGGCCATAGGACTCACCCCCCAGGCCGCAGTCGCCATTGGCCTCGTTTTCCTGCTCGGCAACGACCCCCGCGTACCCGAAGCCACCTGGTCCCTCATTGAAGCCATCGTACTCGGCGCCGTCGCCGTCAACGAAGTCATCGGTCCCTTCTTCACCCGCATCGCCATACGCCGCTCCCGCGAAGACAACAAAGACCGACGCCGCCTCATCGAATTCCTGCAAGAGGAATACATCCTCACCGACCTCAAAGCCAAAGAGAAATGGGACGCCCTCCACCAGATGGCGCACTTCTACATTCGCACCCACGGCGTCGCCCCACACAAAGAGCAGGAACTGTACAACTCCATCATGGAACGCGAAGAAGAATGCACCACCGCCATCGGACGCGGTGCCGCCATCCCCCACGGCCGCATCGCCGAAGGCAACGGTATCAAAGGCGTGCTTGGCATCTGCCGCGAAGGACTCGACTTCGACGCCTACGACGGCGCCCCCGTCCACATCATCATGCTCGTCGTCTCTCCCCGCGGCTACGAAAAAGAACACCTCGAAGTCATGGCCAGCCTCGCCCAAATGATCTCCGACGACATCATCCGCACCCGCCTGCTCGCCGCCATCGACCCCAACGACGCCTGGGAGATCATCGAAAGCGAAGAAGTGCGCACCTACAACTACTTCCTCGACCAGGAAGAAAGCCTCCCCCCCACAAAAACCGAAACCGTGTAATCCCCCAACGTTCCGAGGAACGGAAAATGGCTACAAATCTTCAAAAGGCATACAATGCTTACTGCGACGTAGTACGTAAGAAACTCCCTCCCTCAGCACGAGATAACGAATCCACAGATTCAATCAATCTCATCCAATCGTGTGTACAGCAATGTGAAGCTACACCGGAATTCGAAACCCTTCACAAAGAAACTGTAAGAACGAAGCTTAGTTATGAATCAAAGGATATGGATTTCACGTTATTGTGCTACAAATCCTGTATCCAACATTTTTTCAGGCGGTCGGCGTTATATCTCAGTGTATTCCATGGAAAAAACCCCAAATCCGATTGGCAACATTATGATTCCGTCTTTTCAAAAAAAACCGAAACAATCACTCACTTGGCACCCCTTGAAGGACTTGATTTTCACGAAGACGAATATAATTTCGAAGATTTCAAGATCAGGCGATTCACAAAGGAAGAACTGGATTATTTACTCGAACAGGAGACCGCCCAACTATTTTTTCCTAACGCGGAAACGGATACAGATTTACTACGCCACTACTGGTGGCTTGTTGTTGCGGAAGAAAAAAATATTCCTCGACGAGATTTTTTTGATTTCGATTTTTCGGATTATGATAAGGTAAGGCATAAAACAACGGATTTTCCGGAAATCATAAATCGTACACTACTCCGCCTCATCCTTTTTAATTTTAAAGCATTCTACGAAGATGGTAAAGCCCACTTCCAAATTCCATTCATAATCTCCGTTTCAAATGATTTACTAAGCCCCCTACCCATTGCCTCCAATCTTTCTAAACTGTCTCTAATACCCGTCATAGATCCAAGAACCGACAAAGAGATTGGAACTGAACCCAATACCTACATTTACCCACATGAGCAGGAATGCAAAGATTTTAAGAGAGAAGTGCAGATTTATAACGCAATGCTCAAAGATCTGGAGGATACATCCAAACAGTGGCGCTTTTTGAATGTCGCCACGACTTTTTTTTTAAAAGAGTTCTTTAGTGACGGAATGGAGCAGTTGCTATGGAATATTGTTGTTATTGAAGCCTTGCTTGGTGAAAACGCCCATGGACTAACCGAAAAGATTGCGAATCGTGTAGCCACCATCTTGGGAGCAACAGAAAAGGAGAAAAAACACTTTCGTAAGCTCTTCAAAAACCTCTATGGTTTTCGTTCAAACATGGTTCACGGCAATACGATTGACGATAAGGTTATGCTCCAGCATTTAGTCGAAGCACGCCAATTGGCAAGAGGGTTACTGGTTTGGTGGTTACATTATCTTACCGGCGTTAAATCAACCATTTCGGATATGGACAAGCTACCAAGCCGAAAGAGCTTGTTATCTCTGTTGGACACCAACGCAACGGATAGAAGCCATCTGGAAAAGCTGTGTGCACAACTCCCAAACGACTTCCCAAAAGTGCAAGAATGGCGCGAATCCACGATTAACACTGGCGAATCGCAATAACCTTAACAAACCGCCCAGGGCTTACCGGCTTAGACGTCGGGACGTTGTCAGTAATGATACCGATAGTTTCGTTTTTGGTGGTTTTGGATGCGAAGGTTAGGGAAAAGGTAAATTCTGGTTCAAGGCTATACTGAATTCCTCAATGCCAGTGCAAATGCACCCCTTTCACCAGGCCTGGCGTACTGGCGACCAGTACGGCTTCCCCTTGGAGGGGTTGTTTGGTGCTGGTGACATTGTCCAATGCGTCGGATAGCACGACGTGGCGTTCACCAAATGTAATGAGGGAAAGAGAGGAACATTTATAGCCAATATTGCCTCCGCCTTCTTGGGAGGCGTAGGTCACTATGAGAAGCTTGGCCTGCTCATCTAAAAGCAGCGCGGGACGCGTACCGCATGTATCTATACAGTACGGTTCTTCCCATGTGCCCGATGGACGTCTCACCAATAGAACAAGCTTGGGCTGTCCCGCCACATCGTAACTTGTCTTGACCGCGGCATATAAGGCGCCATCTGTCCCGACTGCACAATTCATATGATCGTCCGCCATGCCCTTTCCTACCGACAAGGCAAATGCTGCCGCAGGGGATTCGTCCGCTTCCCAATCCTGAGGCGGGTTCCCTTTTTTGTGTAAACGGAACCCAAAATGCTGCGTAACCTGATTGGACCAGAGTACCCCGACATCCCCCTGCGGAAATGCCATCACAACGCAGATATCATCTTTGGAAATACCCCTTTCCAAGGTAATCGGTGCATGGAAATCTGTCGAAGACGCATCACGCCAGCGCACGCGGATTCTTCTTTTCGCATCCGAAGCGACCCAGACCCGTCCCGACGCATCCACATCCAACGTAGCGGTCTCCACGCCCTTATCCAGATGCAAGGGTACAGAGGGAGGATACTTTTGAGAAAACTGGTAGCAATGAGCGTCGACATCGTATGCGAGCGTTACGAATTCCGATTTTTTTCCTTTAAACAGCAGGACATACACAACCTCATTCACTGTCCTCACATCGGCATACACCTCGGTAGCGTCGGACAGCTTCAAGGCCGTTACCCACTTCGTTTCCGCCAGACGCCACACCCATGTACCTGTAGCATCCGGCAACACCGCCCACCACTGTCCGTCATGAAACCAAAGCTTTGATTGAGGTTTCGCAGATGTACTCGCTGTCACCTCCAACGGCTTCAACTCCGTCACTGAAAACGTTTTTTCAACCGCATTTGCTTCCGAAAAAAACGCCAACACGCATAGAAAAGCAATCCCAAAAAACAGATATAAAACAACCCGCTTCCTATTCACCATAACTCTCTTCTCACGTCCCCAAAACTATGAATAGGTTAGGAACCTGGTGGTTAACAAAGAAATCTTTTCCTTATACTTCCAACTCTTTCGGCCAGAGAAAGTATACGCCAAATTTCGGGGAGGTGCGGCATTCTCCTCCGATTTTTTCGCCTAGTGCAGAAAGCTTCCAATTATCTCCATCCTCTTGAAGAAAGCCTTTCTTAACAAGCAAATCCCTTAATTCATTCGTACGTAGACCATGCGCTTTTGCCAGCCTCGATGTCGTTAACTTCTCGTACTCTTTTTTCTTTGGGGAAGGTTGGGAAGATTTATCCTGCTCCACTTGTTGGTGATTTTTCTTCTCTTTAGGCGGCTCCGTCTCCTCCACCTTCTCTGCCGAAAGGCGAACTTGTTCACTAATACGGATCAGGCGCTGCGCTTCTGTATAGGTTTCCCGATACAATTCAGGCTCCATTTCCCTATCGATGAAAACGCCCATTTCATTATTATTTACTTGACTAAAATCGTAAAGATTCATCGAGGTAATAATAGCCATACGTTCATTCAGATAGCATTTTGCATGCAGATTCTGACAAAAACTGGTGCGCACAAACTCCAGCGAACGCAGCCAATTAATTTCCTGCGGAGCAAGTTCACTTTTCCCATACACGATGCGAACATCCAATTTCAGACGATCCATATCTTCAAGTAGTTCGCGCATGCGATCATTAAACTTGAGGAACGGACTGATAATAATCAGGCGTTCACGCGTTCGTTTAATAAGCTCCTCCAAATAGTAATTTATTGCGCTCGTATTTAAAAATTTGGCCATTGAACTCCCTCAGTTCTTCTAAAAATCTATATGGTATCAAGAAAGGAACACGTCTGAAAATTATAGATATTGACACCCTCTTCTTCAAATGCCCATGTGTAGAAAAATACTACTTTTCTCCATCAAAACCTAACATCGCACTTACATAGGCGTGTACGAGGGAACGAAAAGCAGACAAACTTTCTGGGGCATATGGATCTCCTAACCAGCTATTATTCTCGACGGGGCCTGTAACAAAATAGCCATAGGTCAACCAATCTAAACTGCGTAGTAGCAGTGAAGCCTGCGCCTTTAAGTCTATTCGTCCCAACTCGTCCAGACTTTCCAGTAGCTGCAATAGCGTGTTGTGTAACAATAACGCGTTTTCATGATGCTCCACACTCGCTTCTTCGATATCTGTCTCTAACCAGCGTCGCATGTATAAGCGTGCGCGTAATGGATTCTTGAGCACCAGGTCAATATGTGTATCTACCGCCCTGAATATAAGGGTCTGCAACGCCTGTGCATCATCGTCAGGCATCTCTTGCACCATCTGTAAATATTCCGCCAGCACCGCATGTTCTTCGGCTTGCAAAGAATCCAGCACCTGTTGATAGAGTTGTCGTTTCGTACCCACATGATGGTGCACGGTAGCAATATTTAGCCCAGCCGCTGCTGCAATTTGACGCGTGGTCACCTTGTCAAAACCATGCGCAGAAAACAGTGCCATCGCCGTTTGCACAATGTCCTGGGCACGCTGTGCCTTGCCCTCTTGCTCCTTTTTTTTAGCCATAATTGACATTCCTATCAGGTTGTAGGATAATACAATCAATCGATTGATTGGCTGCAATCTGGTAAAACGGCTCGCTTAAACTGCACAACGAGGAACTCTTGGGACCGGCAGTTTTGTAAGAGTACGCTCCACAGGTACCAAAAACCTGAGCTACGCCTCCCCAAAAGGCTTGCTCGAAATTAAATTCTATGCCGAGATGCATTATTGGAGTACCCCATGCAACGTGTTATCCATGCCCAGAAATCGCTGGGACCGGCTCTTTCACTTATTGTATTTTTCATTATTTCGGTGACTTTGTCAATATATTACCATATCCCGCCCAAAGCCCAACCCGCTACCGCTCCTCCGGAGAGTTTTTCATCGATGCGGGCAATGGAACATCTTAGCGTTATTGCGCGCCAATCCCGGCCTGCTGGAAGTGCTGAAAACGCAGCGGTTCGACGCTATTTAGCTGAACAGATAGAAAAGCTTGGTCTGTCCCCAGTGCTGCAAAAAGAGGATATTCACTGGCAGGCTGGACGTGTTGCCACGGTTAACAATATTATGACGCGTATTCCTGGCAAGAACAGCTCGGGCGCTATCCTGCTCATGGCGCACCATGACAGTGTGCCCTTTGGGCCCGGCGCTTCTGATGACGGCGCGGGCATTGTCACGCTGCTGGAAACCATGCGCGCACTCACCACCATCCCGCAATTGGACAATGATGTTATTTTCCTGTTTACGGACGGCGAAGAAGCCCGTAGAGCAGGTGGCAAAGGCACCCGTGGCGCATGGGCGTTTGCGGAAAAACACCCATGGGCCAAAGATGTAAGATTGGCGTTCAATTTCGATTGCCGCGGCACCAGCGGTCCATCGTATCTGTACGAATGCTCTCCACAGAATGGGTGGCTAATCCAAAACCTTAGTCGGGCGCAATGCACGCCTGTCGCAACATCCTTTATGTACGAGATTTACCATAGTATGCCCTTGGACAGCGACTATACCCGATTCCGAAATGCGGAAATACCGGGACTCAATTTTGCCTTTATTAAAGGACTCGAACGCTATCATACAGCGCGTGATACGCTGGAAAACATCAACACGGACAGTCTACAGCATCACGGAAACTATGCGCTGCAGCTCACCCGGCACTTTGGCAACCTATCGCTCAGTAAGGTAACCGCACCAGATCGGGTATATTTCAACTGGCTAGGTTACCACATCGCACACTACCCCGTACGCTGGGTACTTCCTACCACCTTTTTTATCGCCCTTGTTCTTCTTCTAACGCTTGTGACCGGTATCCGCAAAAAACACCTGCAGCTTCGCGCTATAGGCAGAGGGTTTATCCTCTACCTTCTCTTTCTTCTTACCGCCACCGGCGCTATCGCACTCATCTCCTTCCTCAGCTACCAGATACACGGCATCTATGTGCTATACAGCAGCGCCTCACTCACATTGGGCTGCATCATCCTGAGTTTATCTGCCTTCCTGCTTTTTCAGCGGTGGTGCACAAAACGAGTAAGCAGCGACAACCTCCACATGGCTGTACTCATTCTGTGGCTATTCTTGCTCGTACTGAGCAGCATAAAAATTCCCGGTGCATCCTACCTCTTCGCATGGCCGCTCCTTTTTGTGCTCATTTATAAATACGCTCGATTCCAATTTCTGACAAGCAACAACGAGTCCAGCTCCCCCCTCCTTTCCCTTCTTAGCGCCGTGGTCATGCTACCCGGCTTGTTACTCTTCCCGGGCATTCTATATGGGGTCTATATGGGTGTCACCATTATATTCGCAGCCGCGCTTATCGCGGGCCTCATGCTTCTTTGCGGGCTGTTATGGCCGCAATTTAATATTCTTAATACCAGTACGGTAAAATACCTGCCCATACCCGGTGTCTTAATTGCCGTTGCCTGTTTTGCCATCGGTATCTTTGGACTGCGCATTGATGAAGCCCATCCCCGTCTTAATTGCCTGAGCTATGCGGTCAATGCCGATACCGACGAGGCCTTCTGGCTTAGTAGTGATACGGAAATCGATCCATGGCTTCGGCAATTCTTCCCGGCAGGTTCCCAACTCATGCCGCTGGATACTTTCCTACCCGAAGCTACCGGAAAATACCACAAGGCGCCTGCGGTTCCCGTCAGCCTGACCCCGCCCAAGATTGAAATACTTCAGGATGAAACGCGGGCGGAAAAACGCTACCTGCATCTCAAAGTCACCTCACCACGCAAAGCCCCCACCGTCGTGCTTAACGCACTTTCCGACATCCCTGTGTATAATGCCACCTTCAATGGTATTTCGCTGCAGGATTACGACGGACGCTGGTTCCTTAGTGATGGTATCTTTCCTGTGGACGAAGGCATTGAACTCACATTGGAGCTTCCGGCCCATACCCCACTTAAACTACGCGTTATTGATCACAGTTACGGTCTACCAACGCCAGCGAAAGGACCAAAGCCGATACGTCCCCCATATCTTATTCCAAAGACAAACACCCCAGACTTCAACCTTGATCCCCTTAAAAGTGATGAAACCATCGTCGCGAAAACCTATACACTTTAAAACAACCTGGTCGCTTCCAGGTTGCCGCAAAATTACCAGGAGCATGCTATAACACGATTCCTTAGAAACGAAGCGTTCCGTATTGGTAGGGCGATGGTTCGGTGTAATCATGCGCCCAGACGCTTTCTTCCCGATTTACATTGCAGCGAATACGTCGAAAATTTACTGGCCACTGCTCGCCTGCGTGCACGGATTCTTGTACCATCTTCAATGGAATCGCGATCACAGCAACCCAGGCATCCTTCTCTGTTCTTGTCATGACCTGCCAATCGCCATCCCATGCAGCGTCCCATGAAAGACTATCGTACTGTGCGCCTCGCGGATTGACCAATAAGCGGAACGGCCCCTTCGCAGAAGTCTTCCAGATCATTTCAAAGGATTCCTGTTTCCACAAGGCGCTGTCCCGTTCCGTCATATCACAGATCATAGCCTCCATGCGTGGCTCCCGCGCCGTGACCCCAACAAAAAGATGGGTGCGGCTTCGGCATATACGCACTTCCGTGGGAGCAGTTGCAAAACGAGGCGCATCGACACATAGAAAACCATAGGCTTGGGGATCTTCCTCCCACTGTGTCCCGGAAAGGTCGTATTTGCTCCCCGACACCGGCATCGCTGTTTGAGAACAAACCGCCACCGCAGGGGGCTTTAAAGCATACGCGTGTAATTCCCGCAATACGGCTTGCTCATGCGGTGATTCAACACAGATGCGCGCATAGCGTTGCTGTAAAGGAGGATTGAGCAGCAACCGTCCTGCAAAAGGCGCTGTTATTTTTTGCGGCAAGCTGCGGTATTGACTCCCATCCCGACTTTCCAAAATCTCTAATTGAGAGGCATCCAACGTTTCATATTCCAAGCGACAAACCGCACCTGCATGGGCCAGAAAATCTAAATCCGCTGTAGCACGATGCTTCTCATCCTTGAAGGCCGCCAGGAACGGCACCTCAAACAGACGATTTCCCGCAGGAATATCCATCGGGCGCACATAGGACAAATGCATGCCAAACAAAATGGAGGCAGGTACAAATCGCTTCTGTTCCCGAATTGTTTCCACAATACGCGCAGCACGTTCCGGCGGCATTGCCGGGTCCAGTGTCGCCTGCATCTCCACCACCTCGATCAGATCCCGCAGCAGACCGTCCTTGGGTTTTTCGGAGTATTCCTTTTCAAGCGACAAATAGCGAGAGAGATTCTCATACAGGGCCACCGCCTGCTCCAAATCCGTATCCGATTCGGGCAGCCGCTTCCTTAACGGCTTTAAATCATCACGAAAGCCCTCATATAATTCCCAGGGTTGCTCTCCTACCAACACCTGCTGATTCAGATAGGACACCAGCGCCTGCAAACGTTCCGGATAGACAGGTTTCCAGAGCGCACTTTGGAAGCTTTCATTCAAGCCCTCTGGCCATGTCAATAATGGCGCGCTAAAAGACCACGCCTTGTCCATTGTATGCTCAAAAACCTCCTCCCCGGTCAGTGCATCGTTTACGACTACCCCCTTCACAGAAATTTTGTCCAACTGCTCTGAAAGAAGCTGACACAATTGATATCCCAATGACGCTGGACCATCGCATAGGAAGAGGAGGGGAGTAGACAGAGACGTCCCCCAGTCTACTGTAGATTTCAGCGACTTCTGCGATGAAAAATGAAGTACTAGCTGTGCATCTTTGGGGAATTTTTCAGCCGCTTTGAGCAAATTAAATCGTTTCCCCTCCTGATTAGGGTCAAGGGCTGCACCGCCTATCCATAAGGCAGCCTTTCCACACCTCTCCTTCGCCAGACGATCCACCAAATGAATCATATCTCCCACCACCGTTGCGTTATCTTTTCGCTGCGCCAACGTGCGCAGATCCTGATTCAGACGTCCGATAGGCTCCAACGGTAAATAAATATGTTTGGGCTTTAAAAGCCGATGCATTTGCTGGAGTACTTTCGAAAGCGCAGCCTTCGTCTCCGGGGCATAGGGACACAACGAATCGGACTCTGCCGGTGCATACGCATACCGAACAGTCACCGTGGCGCCATCCGGGATGCCGCCGCCTGGCAATCGACGCAGCAACCAAGGTGGACTAATCTCACGAAACGGTGACTCGAGTCCCCCTTGCTCCCAAGAATAATCCACGCGTTCCTGACAGGGAATATGCGACACGGATACCTGTATCGGTGCTGTAGGCGTGGCAATCACATTACGCTTGGACAGCATGCTCCATTCTTCACCGCGCAAGACGATCTCGTCCTGTTGTACACGCCCCTCAACCGCTGCTGGCGTTTGCTGCAAGAGTAACGACGCATTGCCCAACACATGCAAGGTAGGAATCGGCTCTATATAGCGGCACCGCGCTTCTTCAAAAAGCGCTTTCCATGCCTGCGCTCGTACCCCTTCTAACTGTAAAAAATCGACACTGTCGAACAGAACATAATTACATTTCAATGCCGCCAAATGTTGTAGATCGTTCGTTGTCATCAACCCTTGCACATAGGCACAACGCACCGATACATCCGGCCAGTCCTGTATTTCACAACACGGCCACGTAGCCGCATAGGCTCGCGCAATCTGCAGCAAACTTTGCACCCCATAAAACACACCCGCTTCATCCGCTCCCGCCACTAACGCCCATTCCTTATCCACCACCAGGGCATATCCGCCAGGCCCCGCATCTTCAGCGCGCTTTGCCCACTTACGAAACTTCCGCTTTTCAAAGGAAGCATGCGCCGAAGCCCTGCCCAGATAAATACCCGGCGCACCGGCCTTGTGTGCCTCTGCATATACCACCGGCAAGCTATAGCCCAGCGTTTCAAAAAGTACCTGAAGGCTCTCCTGGATTGCTGGAGCGGCTTGTTTCTCTATCACCACAGGCATTTCGGGATGAATATGAAAAACATGTTTTTCCTTCACCACGGTCTGTTGCGGTTCAGGGGTGATTCCCATCAGGCATAGCATACAAAGCAACGCGCCCATAACAATCCTTCCTTGAGCTACTGATACAAAAACTTCTCAGCAGGAAAAATGCCTGTACACAGACGCCTGCCAAGAAGATTTTCATTACACTTGGTCAAAAAAAAGTAGTCACACCGTCTTCTGTGCTTTACCACAGCCTGCGCACGGCTTTGTCTCCCCATTCCAACAGGCCGTGCAAAGCTTTTCACGCGGCAATCCAATCGCGTCTACCAAATCATCCAACTCCTGATAGCGTACCGATGTCAACCCCAGACGGGTGGAAATACGCTCCACCATGGCCGCATAACGATCTGATTTCGGGTTGGTGTACTCTTCCAGATGAGCTTCAGAATCGCCCTCCAGCTCTTTAATCGCACGCCGACTAGCCAGATCCATCAAAGAGCGGCTGCGGGAAAAATTAAGATAGTCGCAGCCATACACCAGCGGCGGACAGGCTGCGCGCATATGCACTTCCAAAGCGCCATAATCGTACAAACGCTGCACCGTGTCACGCAACTGTGTTCCCCGCACAATGGAATCTTCACACAGTAGCATGCGTTTACCCTGGATCAATTCCCGGATGGGAATTAGCTTCATACGCGCCACCAAATCCCGCTGCGCCTGTACTTGTGGCATAAAACTGCGCGGCCATGTTGGCGTGTATTTCGCAAATGGGCGTGCATAAGGCACCTTGGCTTCATTGGCATAGCCGATGGCATGGCCCGAACCTGAATCAGGCACACCTCCCACCAAATCTACTGTCACATTATCTCTCCGGGCCAACGCCGCGCCACATCGATTCCGGACCACTTCTGCATTGACGCCCTCATAACTGGAAGCGGGAAACCCGTAGTAGACCCACAAAAACGAACAGATCTGCATTTCCTCCCCGGGAGGACACTTCTGCTCAATCCCGTCTGGTGTCATCAATACTACTTCCCCCGGCCCCAGTTCCCGAACAATCTCGTAGTCCATATTGGGAAAAGCTGTCGTCTCCAACGTCGCCGCATACGCCCCCTCTTTTGCTCCCAAAATTACCGGCGTGCGCCCCCACTTGTCACGACCGGCATAAATACCTTCCCTGGTCAGCAACAAAACCGAGCAGGAGCCTTCTATCTTTTCCTGGGCATTACGAATCCCGTCCTCAAACGTCGCCTCCTCATTAATCAACGTCGCCACCAGCTCCGTCTGATTAATACCATCACCGCTCATCTCCGAAAAATGAGTAGACCGCTTTTTAAATGCTGCACTGGCCAACGCCTCAGCATTCTTCACCGCCCCCACAACCACAACTGCATATGGTCCCAAGTGGGAGCCAATAATCAAGGGCTGCGATTCGAGATCACTGATCACACCAATGCCACTATTGCCTTGCAGTTCGAGGATATCTTTCTCAAATTTCGAGCGAAACTGTGCATTGGTAATATCGTGAATATTACGCTTGAAATGTCCCCCATTTAAAACGGCCAGACCTCCACGGCAAGTACCCAAGTGAGAATGGTAATCCGTTCCATAAAACAAATCCTGGCTACAATCCTGCTTGGAAACCACACCAAAAAAACCGCCCATTTACTTCTCTCCCATTCGCCGAAGCAATGCTGATGCGCTCTAAAAAAAACAAAACCGCATGCTCATGCACAAAAAGTGCTCGCACCGGTTCTGCTCACAGTAACAGTTCACTCTTATAATTGCAACCATCTATGTAGACGCCGCCAACTCCCTTAGCATTCCTCCGCTGTTATGGACTTCCGACCGTACCGTAAACGCCAAAATGCCATAAAAGATAAAAGCCTCCCCTGTCCCAAAAAATAAAATTCATACTGACGATTGCCAATACACTGGCTACGGCATCGTATCGCTGCTATCGTTACGAAGCGGCAGAATTCGACGATGCTATCTCAATAGCATTCTTTCCACTCGCCTTGGCGCTATACAACGCATCATCCGAAGCCCGAATGAGTGTATCCGTCGACCAGCCCATGCAATAGGTAGCAATTCCGATACTCATTGTAGTGCCATAGCAATCCAGCCTGGCAAATTCCAGCTGCATACGTTCCGCTACCGCCACTGCGCTCGACTCATCGGCACCGTGCAATACAACCGCAAACTCATCCCCGCCAAAACGAAAACCCTCGTCGGAAGATGTTGAACGGATGCTTTTATGGATAACATCCCCGACTGAAATCAGCAGTTTATCCCCGGTCTGATGGCCATAGGTATCGTTACAATGCTTAAAATTGTCCAAATCGATCAAAAGCAAGGCCAACCCAATCTTTTGGCTACACGCACTTGCCACCGCCCATTCGATACGATTTTGAAACGAACGTTTATTGAACAGGCCCGTCAACTCATCCCGTTGCGCCGCCTCAGCCAATTGCCGCTCCACCTCCCGCTTGCCCGTTACATCCTTAAAAGAAAGGAATACAATGTTTTCATATTCCCCTTCGATAAAAGTCGCCGTCACATCGGCATACACTTCCTTCCCCGCCGTATGCGTCAACCGCAAATCCCCCATCGTCCCACCACCACTATGCGTAATAATCTTTAGCCACTGCTGCATTCGCGGTTGTTCCGTCTTTTCAAACAGGGGCAACACCTCCTGTCCCGAAAAGTGGCTTTCCTCACTCCCCACCATCGTTGCAAAAGCCTTGTTCACATCCATGATGATGTGCTTATTCTGATCCAGAAATAGCATACCATCCGCACTTAACTCAAACAGACTCCTGTACTTGCTCTCTGCAACCGCACGTTCGCGACGCAACTCACGTTCCTTGAAAACGCGAATCAGTTTCGCTTCTAACTCATCATGGGCAAAAGGTTTGTTGATAAAGTCGTGCGCGCCTGCATGAATAACCTCGACAAACGGAAACTCCGCCGGATACCCCGTAAGGACTATAATGTGCAGCTCCGGCCAACGTTGTGCCACCTTCTTAATCAACGGCAACCCATGCAGGCCCGGCATCATCATATCCGTCACCAGCACATCAAACGTCTCCTGCTCTAATGCTTTGAGAAGAGCATCGCCATCCATCGCCGAACGCACTTCACAACCCAGCCGGGTGCGCACCAATCTATCTACCAACGTCGTAATGCTGTCCTGATCATCTGCCGCCAGCACCCGATAGTCTGCATATCGGCCTTCATACAGCAATTCTGGAGTATGCTCTAGTTCACTCATTTATACATCCTTGGCTCTCGCCGTAACTTCAGAACGCCCCTAGCCCCTAATTATAATGATCGAATAAATTAATCTACGCCAGCATTATAGGCAAGAAGATTGGGGTGCACCTTCTAGCCCTGGGCGATGTAACATCGTGTATTTTACAGTAGGCGACAGTGATTCAGGGGGAAAACATCCTTACTTGATATGCGTTCCTGCGGTCTGCACAAAAAAAACTCATGAATCCTACCGCGACCTCCGAAACTCGGTTAAGTATATTTAACCAAACACATCAGAGTCAATCACTTTATTACCAAATAAACACTTTACAGAGGACAGAAAAAAGCGAGCGTCAAAACCCATAACCCAATACTTATCGAGTTTTTTTGCAAATTTCCACATCTCTGTATATGTGAATATTGAAAAAGGTTCTGCAAAACAAGGTGCAGAACCTTTAAAAAGTCGCCGCAAAAAGTAAGTTATACTATTCTTCTGAGATGTGAATCACGGTAATCTCTGGTTCGCGCTCACCACGTACATAGCGCAATAAAAAGGAGCTCCCCGATTGGGCATGTGACTCTACGATACGCTGAAAGTCCGCTACACTGCTTACCGACTCGCGTGCTAGTTCGATAATAACATCGCCGGGCATTAAATGCGCCTTTTCCGCAGGTGAATCAGGTTCAACCGAATGCACCAGCACCCCTTTCACGCCTTCACGCAATTTAAGACGCTCGATCAATGTCGGCGTCAGATCGCGCAATTCCAAACCAAAGACTTTCGTCTCTTCACTTGTTGCGCCCGCCACAAGATTCCGCTCTTCAAGCTGCACAACTACTTCCTGCATCTTTCCGTCCCGCCAAATTTCCACCTTCACCGCTTCCCTTGGAAGATACGAAGAAATAGTACGTACCAGGTCGGTAGCATCCTCGACTACTTTACCATCTATTTTGCGTAATACGTCATACGTCTGTATGCCTGCTCGTTTCGCGGGCGTGCCAGGCTGTACCTGATCCACAATGGCGCCACGCTGGTCAGGCAATTCCACCGCCTCGGCGAATTCTTTGGCATCTTTGATACTGACACCCAGATACCCCCGCGTTACCTTACCCTTTGCAATCAACTGCGGTATTACCTGTTTGGCGGTATTGATGGGAATAGCGAATCCTATGGAATTTGCGCCATAGATAATGGCGACATTGATCCCGATAACGCGACCATGAATGTCCACCAACGGTCCCCCGCTATTACCCAAATTAATAGCAGCGTCTGTCTGAATCAAATGTTGGAAAACCAGGCCCTGCATTTGAAGGCCATAAAGCCCTTCGCGGCCCAACGCACTGATATGCCCAAAAGATACTGACCCATCAAAGCCACGCGGACTGCCAATTGCTATGGAAAACTGCCCTACACGTAAGCCGTCGGAGTCGCCCAATTCAGCTGCGGGTAGTTTTTCCTGCGCATCAACTTTGATAGCGGCCAAATCCCCCTCGGGATCTGTCCCCAGCAAGGTGGCAGGATACTCTCTACCATTCCACAAACGCACCACGATTTCCTCTGCATCTTCCACCACATGATTATTGGTAATAATCACCCCGTCTTCAGAATAGATAAAACCAGATCCCATTCCTTGAGGTCGCGGCAGTTGACGCCGCTGGCCGGGCTCTGGTTTTGGCATACCAAAGAAACGATAAAACTCTTCCATCCCCTGCGGTAGTTCTGCTGCTTTTCCCTTCACCTCGATACTGACCACTGACGGCCCTACTTTTTCATGTAGTCCTACAAAGCTGTCCTCCAGCTGCTGTAAAAGTGCACTTTGTGCCATAGCAACGCTGGAGAATATCCCCAGAATTACCAGTATCAGCGTCGCCGCATATCCATTTAACTTGGTCATTATTTTCTTCTCCTTTTACACTACGCCCTGTAGCGGCAAATTCAACCCAGTCGCTAGGCACCATACGAAGTGGTGGAAGTTTTATCCACCGCAACAAGAATTGCCTTGCTAATTTCCTCCTGCTCCGTCTCCTCCAGTATTTTACCCTTTTTGTTGCGCACATAAAATGCATCATGAACACGACGTGCATCGGTCATAATCCTTGCCGCAAAAATGTCCAGGCCCGCCGTTGCCAACGCCTGAGCCATATCATACAAAACCCCTGTACGGTCCCCTGTATCCACATCGATCACGGTGTCCGTCGCCGATGCCGCGTTATCAAATAAAACCCGTGTACGCACCGGCACACGCGGTTGCAACAAAGCAAATAAACGTTTACGCGCCTGTTCTACATAATCCTGTACCGATTTACCTTCTTCTAAAACGGCCTGCAATACCTTCTCTATTCCCTTAACCTGTGATTTTGTCAACGGTCCGCCACTGACAGCCCCCTTCACCATAAACGAATCAAGCACTATGCCATCATCTCCCGTAAATAAGGCCGCACTTTCCACATCAATCAATTGCGATGAAAATGCACCTGCAATTTTGGCAAATAATCCGTGCTGATCGCGTGTACAGATCAAGACCTCGCTTACCCGACCCGACGAATGAGGTCGGCATTGCACTGCGAGTGGACCTTCATGCGCCGCCTCCCAACAGTTCATATGCCATACAATACGTTCTGGTGCATAGGAAACAAAATAGCGCTCGCCCAAACAACGCACATAGTTCTCTAGTTCTTCCCTTGTACGCTCAGGGGCGCAATCGCAAATCCACCCCATCTTCGGCAACGTCCAGAATTCTTCCTCCTCCACTAATTCTGCACGCCCGGAAAGCAAACGCTCCGCCTTCAGAAAAAGTTTCAACAGCAAAGCGCCTTTCCACTCATTCCAGACTTCCGGACCAACTGCCGCCAGATCGGCATAGGTTAAGAGGAGCAACATCCGGAGGCGTTCCTCCGACTTCATAGTCTCTGCGAACTCCCGCACAATACGGACGTCGTTCGTGTCCCGGTAAAAAGCAATATTTGTCATTACCATATGATGACGGACCAAAAACAGCACCTGCTCCACCTCCTCCTTGGGCAAGGCAATCCGTTCACAAATCCGCTCAGCGATTTCCACCCCCACCTCCACATGTTCCTCTCCTTCCGCCTTACCCAAATCGTGCAACAGCGTCGCCAATACCAACACATGCGGATACCGAACCTGTTCCCACACCTGACGCAGCACACGCCCGACGGTATCCTCCGGCTTATCCAATTCCGCCAACACCTCAACCGCACGCAGGGTATGCTCGTCTACCGGGTAACTATGAAAATCTGCATATCGCACCATCCCCTGCACGGCCGCAAACTCCGGCATATATGCCGCTAACAGCCCCGTATGCGCCGCCTGACGCAGAGCAATCGCCGCATAGGTGGGACGGCGGCATATTGCCAAAAAATAGCGCTGCACCATATAGTTAGACCGGAATGTATCCGTCACCAAGGCTAAGTTATCACGTACCCAGCACACGGTGGCATAGCTCAACGGCGCACGACGCCGACCTGCCTCCCAAAAGATCTCCATCAAACGCGCCGGGTTTTCCTCAAACCATTTTCCATCCCCGATATTGGCGCACAATTGCCCTTGATACACCTGAAAATGAGAACGTCCCGGCCCACCGCGCTCTGTAAAATCCACCTCCAAAACGCCATCGCACAAACGCACCACTGTATACAAGAACCAGCGCAACTTTCGCGCTGCACTGTAATAATCCTGCATAAGTCGATCAAGCGCCGCCTGCGCATCCCCCCCATAATGAAAAGCGCGCACCAGATGACGTTGCGCATCAAAAGTCAACCGGTTTTCCTCACGCTCAAAATAGAAATGAAGCTCATTGCGCACCCGCCAGATATAATCCAGCCCCTCCACCAACGCCAACGCATCCTCACTGGTGATATAACCCAAACGCTCCATTTCATCCAGAGAAGAAACCCCATAGCGCAACCGCAACATCCACAACGCGGCATGGTAATCCCGCAAGCCCCCCACGCTCTCCTTTACATCGGGTTCCAGCGCATATAGGTCACGAAAGGCCTCTGGCAAAGCCTCCGGCGTCTCGCGCAGCCTTAGCTTTTCTTGCAACACCTCCCCTTGACGCTGCATCACTTTTTCCAAACGCATCTGTAAACGTGCAAATATGGTAGTACTTCCCGCCACCAAGCGGGCTTGCGCGTAGGATGTATAAACACTGCTATCCTTTTCGGCCAGTTTGCCTACCTCCGCAACACGAAAAATACCATGTCCGACCTTCAACCCCACATCCCAAAAAAACGGCAGTACATACGTATTCAACGCCGTTATCTCATCCGTCAGTTTACGATCATAAACCAGGCATATATCCAAATCGGAATAGGGACTCATCTCACCGCGACCATAACCACCCAATGCACACACGGCTACACGCGACAGCACCTTGGCCTTTGGAGAAACAGCACGAGACCCCAAAGTAACAATACCCCGCACCAGCGTATCAGCCACTTCCGCAAACTGATGCACTACCGCACTACCGGACTCTCCCGACGCATGGCGCTGCTGTAGCGCAGCCCATTGCGTTTTCACATAGGCCTGTGCCGCCTCAATGACAGCCTCACGCGACACATCCGCCAAAGCAGCGTCATCCGCATCTGCCCACGCAAGCAAAGTTAAAAAATCGTGCTGCACATCTACTCCTGTCGTACTGAATTAGGTAGTCAGCCAAAAAACATTACATCAACCAGCGCTTTATAGCAGCCGGACACAATAGAAAGCCATCGTCGACACCTCCTTTAAGCACCGACTCTAACAATACTGTACCCACTAGCTCAAGAGTGCTCTTTCTCATTGCCTAAAAACACCGCCACAACACGCGGGAGGGGAATACAGGCTCCTTCTCAATAAAGGCCTGCATCGCTCTCTTCTCAACCAGCTATACTTACATCGCATCCTGCCCAGGATCGATAAGCAACGCAGCACAGAAGTCTCCTCTCTGATGCGGACGATTCCCCGTAAGATAATACATTCCATTTTCTTCCTGCAACGAACTCTATACCTTCAATTTTCAAAAAAACGCCTGCTTTTCCCCCAATAAGACTTGCAGGCGTATAGGTAAAAGGCCCTATCCTCATCCACATCATCGATACTATTAAAATAAATTCAATAACCTATGCTGAAACAACATTTCTTATACTCTCGACAGAGAAAGAGTCATATTGAGTGCATACCAACAAAACGCTATAGTATTTTTATAAAGATGCTTTTTTCCCCATATCTGTACAACCAAATTTACAACAAAAACAGGAGCGCGCACAATGGCCAAAAAATGCGGTTTATATGCACTCGCATCACTAGGCATTCTTATAGGAATTCTCACACCAGACACAAAAGCGCAAGAAGAACCTCTATCCTACACGGAACAAAACAGACAGGCCATGCTGACATGTTGGCGATTTATGCAGGGATGGCTACAACACACCGATCCTAAAACCGGCCTCATCCCACGCAATCTCAAACGCGATTTTTACTGGAATGCCAAAGACGCCGCCGCCGATAACTACCCATTCATGGTGCTCACCTCCTTCTTTACTGACCAGCAGCAATTTACCGGTCCCATGCGCACAATGCTGGAAACAGAACAGCGTCTTTGCAACCGTGTTGGACGCCTACCCGACGACTACCTCTTTTCCACCCAAAGTTTCCGCACCCAACAACCAGAGTTGGATGCGCTCATCTTCGGCGCCAGTGAATATGTTAAGGACGGCTTGCTCCCCTTAACGGAATGGCTGGGACCTGACAGCCCGTGGGCAACGCGTATGCTGGGCCTATTGGAAGATATCTGGAAACATGCCCACATTAAGACGGAAACCGGTCTTGTTCCCAGCACATCGCACGAGGTAGCGGGAGAAATGATGCAAAGTCTTTCTCGGATGTACTGGATGACCGGAGAGGATGCTTTCAAAGAGCGGGCTTTCCAATTGGCCGCCTATTATTTCGAACACCATCTCCCTACCCAAACCGACCACCTCTCTCTGGACGATCACGGCTGCGAAGTCATCAGCGGCTTGTCCGAAGCATACTACCTGGCTGCACAGAAAGCGCCTAAAAAACACGCCCTGTGGCGCCCCGCCATGCACGCCATGCTCGACTGCATTCTGGAAGTAGGAATAGATTCAAAAGGCTTAATGTATATGTCGGTCGACCCTAAACGAGGCAAAATAAAAAAACGGGAACGAACGGATAATTGGGGGTACAACTATAACGCCTTCGCCCTCGTCGGAAAACTGGATAACATTCCACGCTATATCGACGCTATTCAGCACGTTTTGGACAACCTGATGCGCAGCAAAGACTACCCTTGGGAAAACAATAGCGCCGACGGTTTCGCCGATGCACTGGAAGGCTGCCTGAATCTAATAAATCGCTATCCATCTGAACAAGCCACCGCTTGGGCGGACTATACCGCACAACGCCTGATCAATGTGCAACGAGATAGTGGTATCTTTGAAGGATGGCACGGCGATGGCAATGGCGCACGCACATTGATAATGTACGCCCTCTGGAAAAGCCAGGGAACATACGTACAACCCTGGCGCGCCGACATCGGTATAGGGGCGAACTGGGATGAAAGGACCCAAACCTTGACTATTACCGTGCAAACACAATGGCCCTACACCGGCAAACTCCATTTCGACCGTGCCCGACACCAACGCTACCTGCACCTACCCGAAGACTACCCCCGCATCAACCAATTCCCCGAATGGTTCACTCTCACCCCCTCGACCACTTACCAGATTCGCATGGGAGACGACAACGTTAAAACCATTACCACCAAAGAACTCGAAAACGGATTACCCATCGTTATTCCAGAAGATAACTCCCTCCAGCTAATAATAACCCCACATATAGACTCCTCCCGATGACCCAAAAACACGGGTAAAAACAATAAAAACCTTTCAATGTACCTGTAAATAAGGTAAAATAAACGTGTTTCACTTAAAAAATTACATAGCAACCCAGGGTCATACAAAACTACACCAAGTGAGCACAATACAGGTAATATACGCCCCTTGCCGCTTGTGACCACAGCAAATTTTTTTACGATAGCTTTTTCAAAACCAAAACAATTAAAAACCATTGATATGGTTGGGCATGGTCTATGCCTATAAAAAATACTGGGGTTTCTTTGCTTCCTTCTTTTTCCTTCAGTCCTGCGACCGCAAGCAGGACGTATGGTACTTGACGTGGGTAGACAGAGCGAGGCTAACTTAAATATTCGTTTTTCTTTGCTTCTTTCTTTTTTCGTAAAAAGAAAGAAGGCTCTATAAAAAAACAAAATTAATATGAATTACTAAACAGGAATCTACGCATGAAAACATTGGTGGTTGATGATGTAGAAGTAAATCGAAGGTTGGTAAAAAAAATTGTTTCGCCATACGGACAATGTGATCAAGCCCCCGATTCGCGTACTGCAGTTGCCCTGTTTCAGAAAGCATGGAAAGAAGATACGCCCTACAATCTGATATGCCTGGATATTATGATGCCCGAAATTGACGGGCAGGATTTGTTACTTGCATTGCGCCAAATTGAAAAAAAAATGCATGTAACTACGCAACAACAGGCTAAAATTATCATGATTACCGCCTGCAATCAACCCCACGCTGTTCTAAGCAGCCGCAAACGTGGATGCGACGCCTATCTCATCAAACCCATCGGAACGGTAGAGCTGCGCCACGAATTAGTTCGCTTGGGATTGATTTCAGAGGACGCATCGGAAACCGAATCGTAGGGCAAGACGTACAAAACCTTTGTTACGCCTTCGCTACGCAAACCAAAAGGATATCCTTCGTAAGCCCCGTCCGATTCTCCCTACACGCTTCCTAAAACTCCGGAGATGGCGCCTGATAAGCCTGCGTCAGGTAGCGACGTGCCTCGCCTGCCGTATACAACGAACCGGTAACGAGTAAGGGGCAGTCCTCCGAAGCTAAGCTAAGCCCATAGTCAATCGCATCTGAAAGTGAAGCACGCACATCGTAGGAATTCGTTCGTGCCACTTGCCCCAATGCATCTACCGCCATAGCGCGCTTACCGGTAAATTGTGACAAAATCAGTTTCTGACTTATGGGACGTAATGCCGCCAGGATTCCCTCAGCGTCTTTGTCCGACGAAATAGCCAATACGGTAATAGCTTGTGATACAGCTTGCGCTAACTGACGCGCCCCCGCTGCATTATGCGCCACATCAATAATTACCGGCGGCGTAAATCCTGCCAAGCGCTCTAAACGACAGGGCCAGCATGCTTCTGCCAGTCCCGTAACAATGGCCTTCGAATCCAACCGAGGAAAATCAGGCTGTAAAGCTTCGGCCATCGCTACTGCCAAGGCCGCATTGCCCCCTTGATGTGCCCCCGCCAATGACAGTGGAACGTCTTGTAACTGGTTTGCAGCAGAAGTGTACGAAATCCGCTGCTGAAATGAAGTACCCGCCAAGGTATATGAAAAATCCCGTCCACAGCAAGAGCATGAAGTGTCTAACGCTGCCGCCCGTTCCTCAATTACGCTTCGGGCAGATTCGTACATCTCACCCAAGACTGCTGGCACGCCTTCTTTAAGAATACCTGCTTTTTCGAAAGCAATTTTTTCAATGGAGTCACCCAGATACTGCGTATGCTCCAAATCAATATTGGTAACCGCCGTCAGATGCGGATGCAGCACGTTGGTTGCGTCCAGACGACCACCCATGCCTACTTCTACCAAGGCAATGTCTACACGCGCCTGAGCAAAATACCGAAATGCGATCGCAGTGCACATCTCAAAAAAAGTAGGCGGCGGTGTCATTGTTTCCGCAATACCGCGAAAAAACTGGATCTGTTCATCCAGATCGCCTTGGGAGATAGATGCACCATTAATCTGAAAACGTTCGCGCAACGACACAAGATGGGGGCTGGTAAAGCGTCCCACACGATAACCGGCCGCCATCAGCACACGCTGGAGCAGTGCGAGTACACTTCCTTTTCCATTGGTACCCGCCACATGCACGCTGGGATACTGCTGCTGGGGCTGTTGGGCCTGCTGTAACAAATGGGTAATGTTGTGCAGACCCAGTTTGACGCCATGTAAGGTCAAACCAAGTAAATACTTCTCTAAAGCCTCGGAAGAAAGTCGGGTCATGAAGAGGTACTTTCCGGCAAGACTTGCGCCCTCCCTGGCGACGCATTCGGTGGTGTTAAGTAGCGCACAAGACGCGCCAATAACGGACGTAACTCCGCGCGTGGTACAATTTGATCGATAAAACCATTCTCAAATTGATATTCCGCACGCTGAAACCCTTCTGGCAACTTAACCTTCAGCGCGCCTTCAATCAGCCGTGCACCCGCAAAACCAATATAAGCACCCGGTTCAGCCAGGATAATATCCCCCAGGCTGGCAAAGCTAGCCAGTACGCCCCCAGAGGTAGGGTCGGTCATCACCGTAATATAGGGCACCCCGGCCTCACGCACCTGACGTATTGCGTCGGCTGTCTTGGCCATCTGCATCAGCGCAAGGATACCCTCTTGCATGCGCGCGCCGCCCGATGCTGTAAATACCACCAATGGGCTAAGACTGCGTACTGCATCTCCCGCCAGACGAACCAGTTTTTCACCCAACGCCGAGCCCATACTGGCCATCATGAAGCGGGAATCCATAATACCTAATGCAATACGACGCCCCTCAATCGCAGCAAAGCCGGTAAGCAGAGCCTCATTCAGTCCCGATTCCTGCTGTGCGCGCGCCACCCGCTCGGGATATCCTTTCGCCCCCACGCAGAATTGCAAAGGGTCCACCGTCGTCACATCGGCATGCGTTTCCTCAAAAGAACCGGTATCCACCAAATAGGCCAGACGCGTCTGCGCTCCAATTCGATAATGATGTGCACAGACCGGACAGACCTGTAGATTCTTCTCTACCTCATTGCGATAGGTAGTCTGGCGGCATTTGGGACACTTTATCCACAGCCCGTCAGGAATCTCTTTCTTCCTGCGCACACCGACCCGAAACTTTTTCCGTTTCAAAAAAGCCATAGCAACGATTACATCACTTCCGGAGAGGATTCATCCATAAAATTAAGCGGATCGTAGAGAATGCGGCCACAGTGGCTGCACGAATGCACCTTCTTTCCCTCCATCACTTCATTCACTACCTGTGGCGTAATCATCATGAAACAACCAGAGCAGGTTTCCCCTTTAAGCGGTACCACTGCTGCTCCCTTCTTGATGGCTTTACGGATACGCTGATAGCGCGACAACAATGAGGGGTCCATTGCTTCTAACAACGGTGCCCGCTGCCCTTCATAACCCTTACGTTCTTGCAGAGCTGCTGCAAGCTCAGCATCGATCTTTTTGCACTCATCCTCAATTCCGGAAAGCTCATCAGCGATACGGGTCTTGTCTTCTTCAAACAAGGCATTCGCATCGTCAATTTCAAGCATAATCGCCAAAATACGCTCTTCTTTCAACGAGATCTGCTTTTTAAGCGTATCCATTTCACCCAGCAACGCCTGATACTCTTCATTCTTCTTCACCGCAAGCAACTGCGTATCATATTTGGCGATCTGCTGCTGTTTCTGTTCAATTTCTCCCTCGCATTCCCGCTGCTCCAGCTTCAACGCCTGGCAACGTTCTTCACTTGCTTTGAGTTCTGCGTGGAGACGTTCCCGGTGAATATCAAACTTTTTCTTTTGCTTCGGGATTTCCTTTTCTTGTTCCTTGCACTTTTCAATTTTCAAATCAAGCGCTTGCAATTGCAGCAACGTTTTCAATGGAACACACCTCCATAGGCCATATTATATAAACAGACGTTTTAAAGTTCATTTTCTGACAAAAAAAACCGCAGCACAACGTGCTGCGGTGTAATTCACCTTATTGACGACACAGGATGCGTCTCGCCGCGTTTTTCAATAGAAGAAACGGGCGGGATTGCTATCGAAAATTCTGCAGATCGCACACTATACATCTGT
Source organism: Candidatus Hydrogenedentota bacterium (assembly GCA_963678445.1). Lineage (GTDB taxonomy): Bacteria > Hydrogenedentota > Hydrogenedentia > Hydrogenedentales. The sequence goes on from OY782877.1 coordinate 222,867, forward strand.
GTCGTATCCCTTTTATTCAACCTGAAAAATGTTTTATTTTACTGCGACGAGCGTGCAATAGCGATCTCACCCGTACGCACCAGTTCCTCGATCCCAAAGGGACGCACCATATCGATAAACGCGGAAACTTTCCCAGCGGCCCCCGTCACTTCCGCTATCATCGATTCAGGGGCCACATCGACTATTTTAGCGCGGAAGATACTGGCAATTTCCACTACTTCACCCCGTTTCTTACTATCAGCGGCAATCTTTACCATCACCAGCTCACGCTCGACAAAGGACTCCTGGGTTAAATCGGATACCTCTATCACATCCACCAGCTTGTTCAGCTGCTTAATGATTTGGGCCAGCACACTCTTATCTCCACGCACGACAACCGTCATTCGGGAAATAGAGGCTTCTTGGGTCTCGCCTACACAAAGACTTTCAATATTATAGCCACGGGCGCTGAACATGCCGGAAACACGGGCCAATACACCAAAATGATTTTCTACCAGTACGGAGATGGTATGTTTCATATTCGTGCTCAAAGCAGCATCCTTCCTGTTAACGCAGCCACTGTCAGCCATTAAACTGGTTCATAGCCGGCGCAATCCCCGTCTCTACCCAACACAATACCGCTTGTGTTGCCCGCTCTACCATTGTGTCTACGTCGGCGCGTTCATCGGGGTGGAAACGCGATAGCACATGCTCGACCAATACACTACGGTCGTTCACTCCGCCCACTCCCAAACGCAAGCGATGAAAATCAGGCGTCCCGAATCGCTCTATTATCGATTTTATACCATTATGTCCGCCAGCGCTACCCCCTGCCCTGAATCGTAGCTTGCCCAGCGGCAGGTGAATATCATCGACCACAATCAACAGATCGTCCGGTGAAAAGATTTTGTTGCGCGCAACCGCCGCCACACAATCACCGCTTCGGTTCATATAGGTCATCGGCTTCACCAACAACAACTTCTCGGTTCCCCAAGCAGCTGGTGCTAATACCCCACTGTGCTTTTCGCGTGCAAAGGCAACGCGTAACGATGCGGCAAGGGAATCCAGCACCATAAAGCCTAAGTTATGCCGCGTAGATATATATCGGGGCCCGGGATTCCCGAGCCCAACGATGATCTTCACTCTTGCACCTCTCGTCTTCGTGCAATACGGTACTACTCGGCCGCTGCTTCAGCTTCGCCTTCTTCAGCCTCAACTTCACCCTCAGCGGTGGCTGTTGCAGAACTAACGCGTGGGGCGTGCACACTGGCGATAACACGATCTGAATCGGTAAGCACGGTAATTCCTTCTGCCACCTCCAGATCTGCCACATGCAAGGTATCCCCGATGCCCAAACCAGCAATATTAAAGGTTAACCGCTCTGGGGCATCCATCGCTAAACTTTCAATTTCAATTTCACGCAACTGATGTTCCAAAACGCCGCCTTCGATTACCCCCTTAGGCTGGCCGACCAGATCGATCATGACAATTGTCTGAATCCGTTGCGCAAGGTCAATCCGCATAAAATCGACATGCATGATGGTCTCTCTTACCGGATGACGTTGGACGTCTTTCAGCAGTACCGGACCGTTCAGCTCGGGAGCGTTGGCAGCTTCCAATTGAAGAACTACATGCGCGCTTGCCCGGCTCTGGAGCATGCGTTCAAGGGTTCTAAGATTCAAGGAAACGCTAGCTGGCGCCTGTCCACGTCCGTAGATCACGCCGGGAATTTCGCCTTCAACACGGGTGCGGCGCGCAGGCCCTTTACCGGACTCATTACGTGCATTTACTGTCAGTTGTTGCAGTTCCATCGTATCAATCGCCTCCAGGGGAGCACCAAATCGGCGCATGTGAACCGGAATCTATCGTTTGAACAGACTACTGACCGATTCATCTTTGTGAATTCTACGAATCGCTTCCCCAATTAACGGCGCCAAAGAGAGCACTTTGATGGTACCCAGTGCTTTGGCGGGCTCTGAAAGGGGAATCGAGTCGCACACCATTAAACCTTCCAAAACGGAATTTGAAATATTGTCCAAGGCCGCACCGCTAAAAACCGGGTGCGTGGCGCATGCGCGCACACTTAATGCACCAGCGTCTTTAATCGCTTTGGCCGCTTTAACTAAAGTCCCCGCCGTATCGATCATATCGTCAAGCAGAAGCGCATGTTTGCCTTCTACGTCCCCAATAAGATTCATCACTTCTGCGACGTTTTCTTTGGGACGGCGCTTGTCTACGATAGCCAGCGGAGTGCCAAGACTACCCGCAAATTCACGGGCGCGTCCTACGCTACCCATGTCTGGAGCTACCACAATAAGATCGTCTTCAGGATTAGCCTGAAATTCATTAACAAACACAATCCCGGCTGCAAGATGATCCATGGGAATATCAAAAAAACCCTGTATCTGACCACAGTGTAAATCCACGGTCAGAATCCGGTCTGCCCCTGCTGCTGTAAGCAGGTTAGCGGTGAGCTTGGCTGTAATCGGTACACGCGCCTTATCTTTACGATCTTGACGAGCATAGCCAAAATACGGCAAGACTGCAGTAATGCGTTCTGCAGAAGCGCGACGTGCTGCATCAATGAGTATCAGCAGCTCCATCAGATGGGTATTTACTGGCGGAGAGGTACTATTGACAAGGAATACATCGCGCCCACGGATATGCTCACCGATCTGAACACGTGTCTCACCATCACTGAATTCACTTACAATGGCTTGCCCAGGTTCAATGTCAAGATGCTCACAAATCCCCTTGGTAAGGGACTGAGAAGCATTTCCACTGAAGATCTTGATGTCGCTGGCATACGCCACAGTAACTACCCCTGGTGGTTTTTGTATATCCCTTTGTGAATACAGTAACAAAAAAAATGCTTCATAATGAAGCAAACGATCGCTACGATCGCATCGTCGCACGACAAAGGCCGACGACATCTGAAAGTGCAAAAAAAATGGCTGGGGCGGCTGGACTCGAACCAGCGGTACCCAGTACCAAAAACTGGTGCCTTACCAACTTGGCCACGCCCCAGCAAGCCATTTCTTCTTGCCGATTCACTATATTACGTTGTCTTATGCATACGCCATGCAACGTAGCAAGCGAACAGTTGCGCGAGTATATCAACCAGAAAGATGTAAAGTCAATAGTGGAACGATTTTTTTTATGCAAAAACACACACCATAAATTCCAACCTGGCAGGCTCTTCCTTAGAATCCACCGGGGTGCGTTGTCACGCGAAAATGGGGGTCCAGGGCGCGTATTTCAAATAGAAGGCTAAGAATGCGGGTAACAAGATCTTCGCTGTAGGAAAGAACCTCATGCCCCTCTCCCGCACGCAGTTTTAAACGTAGTTGTGTCAATTCGCGTGTTAATGGAAGCACTTTAACCCCCATTTCGTGGGCTTGATCTGATTTACCCGCACCGAGTAGACGACATAGGGCTCCGTCGCAACCACAAATCGCCGCGCAGGCCTGAATCAATTTGCTGCGTGTTTCGCATACTTTGGGGCTTTCGTACAGCAAATCGACTACCTGATCTCTGGCGTCGAGAATATGGACGAGATCTTCGACGGGCGCCCCTGATCCAATATTACGCATCAACATCTCTATCGGCTCAATATCTAAATCATAGCGCTGTGCTAATTCTAAATCGATGCTAATCTGGCGTCTGTCGGCATCCATAATACGGGCAGCGACAACATTGCGCCAGCGGTCACAGACTTGCGGTTCCGCCACCATGATGATCTGCCCTTGTCCGGGAAACATTTCCAGATGACGATGGCGCTCCATAGGCACCCACATGCGACTACGCACAAAATCTGTCAAATCATACACGGCAAGACCGGGCGGTAATCGATCGGGCACTTTGATATAAACCGGGGTAACCTCGCCAATATCATTGCTGAGCACATACAAAATTGCATAATCAGGGCCTTGTAGCCAATGCCATTGAATAACGGGGACATCACGGGGACATTTTGCTTGTGGATGCTCTTCAAAAGTGATTTCAAAGTCTACTTCCGGATCGGGCTCTGGCTCTGCATTCAGGAAGAGCGGCGTCAGGCAGGAAAGACGTTCAATCCGGTTGCCCAATTCCGACCATAAATCGCTAAACGTAAGAAATGGCCCTGTAAGTGAGCGCTGACAATGCCCGTCCAACCAGATAGGATCATTGTGATAGGTGTAGCTGAACCAGCCGCGTCCGCCTACTGCCAAAGCAGCGTTCAGCATTAAACGCATCTCGGGGCAGGAATTCCAGGTCGGTGTATCGGTCGCATACACAAAGGTGGGTGCCGTAATCCAAAGCTGCTGTCCACGATTTAGCGGATAATGCGTCTGAATCTGCTCTGACATTTGCCAGGCGGCGTTACACTTGAAATGGGAGAACCCTGTAGCGGCAAAGGAGGCGCCAAACAGGGAAAAGGCGTTGGGATTACGCAGTAGGGTGACTAAAGGATGGTTCGGATCGGCTTTTTCAATCAAATGACGGGCTTGCAGATGTGCCGTAAACGCATTTTCAGGCGGCGCATCGTTCGCGGCCCAGGCCAAAACGGCTTTGGAATGCACATAGGGCTGAATATGCTTTTTGACCAGCTCAGGACCATTATTCTTAATGTCCTCCTTCAGCCAGTCATGCGCTACTACGAATCGGATGCCATAATTCTCAGCCAGTTCCAGCAGCCCGTTCCATTCATTGGGCGCGAGTGATTTGCTATCCTCCAGAATCACGCAGTTGTGGTGGTGCCTTGCAACATCTTCCAACGCCAAACGCCAATATTCCTGCGCTGAGATATCGATAATCTCCGCCTGACGCTTTGCGGTGGCGGCGTTCATCCAGATACCCATCGGATAGAATTCATCCAGAAGCGGATAATGCGGTGGCTGTTCATGCTCCGTGATGCGTTGGTAGTGCTTTGCACTCGCTTCTGCCTCTGCCTCCGTTTCCGCACGAAAGCGAATCGAACGCACTTCAAATGTTTCCGTACTGCGCGCCGTGGCATACAGCCGCAGGGTAAGCGTATCAATATGCTCGGGAAAGCCCATATGACAGATACGGCGCACCACCGTGCGCCATTCCCGGGTAGGCTTCAAACTGTCAAAATGCGCGCCGCCTTTATATTGGAATTGCCAGGCCGGACGCGCCCAATTGGTCGTGCAGCGATAGGTAATCTCAGCAATAGGGAAACGGTGCGTGTCAATCGGAAAGCGTGTATCTTTCCACTTACGTGAACTGAGCGCTACCCAAAAACTGGGATTTTCTCGATCTACATTGTCTATACGTCGCACATCTTCAAAATGGCCATGTAATACCAGTGCATCTTGACGCTCGTCAATCGTTGCAGGAATGTGCTGCCATTCGCGTTCCTTCTCATCATCCAACAAGGTCCACTGTGCAAGCTCTTTAGCCGTAAACTCAATGCCGTCTACCTTTTTCCAGGCATCCGGATCGGGCGCGGTAAGCAAAGAACGCAAGTTTCCTGAATATTCATACGTCATGGCAACATTCCCTTCAAACCTATACACAACACCGCCTCATCCATTTCTACAAACGCATCTTACATCCTCCTAGTCTACCCGGATACGGAATCCGGTTGCAATACTACAAAACAGTGGAGCAGATTTAGGTCCGCATTTTTCAAAAAGGCGTCTGAGAAGCCTTAAAGCGGTCCAGCGACCGCAGGCGTCAGGTATGGTCCTTACCGCCCCTGACCATAATAATCTCTTCGTCATTTATGATAAATTTCCAGATTGGAGTCACTAAAGCAGTCCAGCGACCGCAGGCGTCAGGTATGGTCCTTACCGCCCCTGACCATAATAATCTCTTCGTCATTTATGATAAATTTCCAGATTAAAGTAAAGAACCTCTCACGCAAAGGCATCTTTTTGCAACTTCCGCACGGGCTGTATTCTATCCACATTTTTCAGGAATTACGCCCCCACGCTATGCTACAATCTGCGCATGAATACGCGGGAAAAACTTAAAACGCTTTTTGTACCGATTGAGTCGCCGTTAACTGAAGTACGGACACGCATCCAGCGAATATGGATGGAGGCGTTAACCTTGGTGCATGCAGATGTCGACGCCCCCTCTGCCCCTAGTGGCAAACTGCTTCGTCCTGGTCTTTGTTTGCTATCCGCCGGTGCAGTTGGAGCGCCCGATTTATCCCGCTATGTTGCAATGGCAACCGCGTTTGAAGCTTTGCACGTAGCTTCGCTGGCGCATGATGATGTAATCGACCATGCTATCTTACGGCGTGGTGCCGCTTCGTTGAATACCTTGTGGGACAATCATGCTGCGGTTCTGGGCGGTGACTATCTCGTAGCGCGCGCTGTGGAACTGCTCGCAGAATATGATTCTTGCCCGCTCATCGCCAATGCGATCACGTCGGTACGTCGCATGTCGGAAGGGGAATTATTTTTCTTCGGTCGCGATGCGGCTTCTATCACGGTAGAGGACTGTCTGATGCTGGCAGAACAAAAAACGGCCAGCCTTTTTGCTGAGGCGTGTAGTGGTCCTGCCATGATTGTTGCGCCACAGCTACGCACCGCGTTGCATGGCTATGGCATCGCGTTGGGTATCGCCTTTCAAATTGTCGACGACCTGCTTGATATTGCGCAGACAACAACCACGTTGGGAAAACCCGCCTGCGGCGACATCGTGGAGGGGAAGAATACGTTGCCATTGCGCTTTATGCGTGAGGCCATGACCGCTGAGGAGTGCGCACTCCTGGATGCGATGCGTAATGCTGAACTCACCGATGCTGATCGTGGTTGGGCACAGGAAAAGCTGCAAAGCACGGGGGCATATAAACGCACGAAAACGATGGCGCAACGCTATGCTGATCAAGCGCGTCATCACCTGAAAACACTCCCTGCGACACCCTATCGCGACACTATGGACGCGCTCGTTTCCTTCATCCTCGCCCGCTCCTTCTAGCGGTGGTCCAGCGACCACAAGCAAAAGGTATGGTCCTTGACGTCCCTAAACCAAGCCGACCTTTCCCGATTCTCCGTTTTTCTCTTCTTCTTTACTTTTTCCGTAAAAAGAAAGAAGAAGCTTTGATTTCTTAAATTGCTCTAGCCAGCGCTGTCCTTACGCGTTTTTAGGCGGCACCACCACCACATCAGGGTGGTCAGTAGCGCGGAAATGGTAAACACCGATTGCACAAAGACACGTCCACCAAGCGCGTCCCATTCATAGGCCCACAAACCGCCTTTGGCGGCCACGGCATCGGCCATGGGGAACAGCAGCGTTTTGTCGAACAGCGACATCATAAAAGAGATCGCCACGCCCATCCAGGTCAAATATAAGAAGAGGTTCGCAGCAGCAGTTGCCGTGCGACGGCGCAGCAGGAATACGCCCAGTGTAATAGCGACAATCGCAATAAAAAGTACTACGCCGAGTATTGGCATGGGAATCGTCCAGGCGTTTCTCTCGCTCAAGTTCTCAAGCAGGTCGAGGGCGGAATAGGCCAAGGTAAAAGAAATGGTTAGCTGCCAGGCCACACGCAGGGAATATAGTCCCATAATTAGAATCACTGTAGCGGACGTAACGTATCCATACAGTATATGGGTGCCCAGGCGAAATAAAACCGCTCCTCCTCCTACTTGTTCGCGTGCCTGTTCGAACAAGGGATCGCATAATAGCGGTATTGCAGCACAGGTCATTAAGAATACCCCGATAACAACAAGCAATTCTAACCAGGGTTGCTCGGACTTTCCTGCCTTCAACCAACCTGTTTCCTGAGGTTGGGGCAAATGCGCAGCGCAGACATAGCCCGCTAACCCAAGACTGGCCCCAAAGAAAAAGCCAAAGGTGTACTCCATCACCTTCCACCATCCGATACGATACGCTGCCAGCGGCGACAGCGGTCCCAGCCAATAGAGCACACCGCCGCCGCCAAAACCAATCGCACCGCCGAGCAATCCAAAAAGCGCAAAGCGTAATGGAATGCAGGGATGGCCAGTCTCTGTTTTCACGAGTAAAAATACAAGCATCGCCAAGGCAGCCGTTAAAATACCAAACCAGCATTCGAAACGGGGCTTCTCAGGATCAGAGAAATACACCCACATCGTCTCGTCCATCACCCGGGAACCCAGATAGTACGCCACCACCATGATCAGCAATGCCCATAGAACCGTTTTTCGTCCATACACTTCATGGCAGAATCCCAGCCCCAACATCGCACCGCCTAAAAGCCCCCACATCCCCCCTTTTAGCGTCAACCCTAACAGACCCCAGACACGTGTGTCCGTTTCACGAAGCAGCCCAATGGTCTGGCCATAGGTCATCTCTCCACCGTAACCGATCCCTACTGCGGCGAATAACGTAACAATCGCGGTGAAGGGTGCCGGACAACGAAACATCAGGCATAAACACAACGCTACCTGTGCTCCGGGCAACATTGCTGCAATGGGGCCCCCCCCAATATAGCCACGCAATCCCCAACCCAATAGCATGGCCACCCCGGGGAATAAGATAAAAAATAAAATCGAATGCTGCCGCTTCATAATTCCTCCTATGTGTTGCGCAAGTAGCCTGCCAGATTCTATAGGATAGCGTCAACCTATTCCTTCCCACCCTTGTCAAAAAACCGGCACCCCCAGCAAATAATACCTTTTATACTCCGTAAACCCTTGACTTTCCGCCTCCCTTCGTGTATCAAGAGTAATGGGAAAAAATACTGTTACTATGTTTCATGACGCAAATAAATATGCAACACGGCCTAGACTCACCCTGTTCCTGAATCTAGTAAGCTTTGATGCTATGCAGAATAATTCGCTTGCATCACGAAATATATCCAAAATCTTTAGTACCGCTCGAAGAAAGATAGTATATGAAAGAAATTGTACGTTCTGAACAAAAAAAGAACCGGAAGACGGTTTTCCACATGTTGCTAATGGGGGTGAGCGCACTTGTGCTGGTTGTGGTGGGAAGTGGATGCCCCCCTACGGATACGCCCGAATCCATTACGGTGAAGGGAATTGTGCTTATCCCTGAACCGTTGGTCGGTGCTACAGTACAAGGGTGGATGCGAGGCACGCCGTTATATTCAGATGCGTATCCGGAAAGCGATGAAACTGGAGTGTGGGATGCTTTAGTACTCCCCCCCCTGCATGAAAGCTTCCGGATCGAAACTTCCGGTGGTTCCTCCCTTCCTCAAGGCCCCTTTGAGGGTACGCTCTCGGCGTATGTCCCGTACAAAGACATCAGTGTCGAAGGGGCGGACGAGCAATCTGTATTTGATAACATCGTTATCAGCATCCCCTCCACACTCGTCGAACGGTATATGCGGCGCACGGGCAAAGACTATTCTTCTGCCATTGAGGATGTCTCCACTTACTTGGAGATTCCGGAAGAATATGACGTCCTTGATCCGTACCTGCCAATATACATATTCGCTGGCTCGGAATTTCTCTTGCGCGCTGAAAACTATGGTGGTTTTGAAGACTTCATGGCGTCGATTATTCCGGAAATCGGCACAGGGGCCACCCAGCCGATGACACCTGGCAATGCCGATGGCGATCATTTCGGCATTATCAGATACTCCTTTGGCACCTGGTGCGCCTACAACATGGTCTGCGCTGCCGGCGGTCAACTCGCAGGTTTTGCCTTGGGTAAAATCTGGGCGGCGGCATTACCCGCGCTGGGGTTTGAAACCTACGAACAGGAGGTACGTAGGAATCTGAAAGAAATTAATAACGAACTCCGACAGCTTAACACCAAAATGGATTCGCTTTCGTTGCAAGTAAAAAATGTGATGCGCCAACTCAAAATCACCGGCGACCAACTCATCGACCAGTCGCTACGCCTGCATATAAGCAATTCACTGACCTTGCTCAACGAAAAATATGAAGACATGATCGCCTTGTTCCCCGATGAAGGCGAGGAAATCAACGCGCAGAAAGTGCATGATTTTGTAGACGAAATCAAACGACTCCATGATATCGACCTGGCCATCGCCTATATAAGCCAGGCGGTCGCAGGAGATAGTCTGCTGCAAACCGGCAGCCTGGATGCACTTACCAATTTGTTGATTTACGAAATTGAGGATGCAGACGATAAGGGTGAAGCCCTTGCAAGAAACTACATGCGCCTGGAAAATTATTTCGGTGATCTGCTTGCTGCCGAAATGAAAGGCGTGTTGTTGATGGCCAACCTTATCAATTATGATAATTTCAACAACGATGCTAAAACCTACTGGGACAGCCCGGAAGAATACGTGGAGCGCAAAATCAAACCACGACTGGCCGAACAGGTGAGCACGTTCATGACTTGTGTGGAACGTTTGGTGGTGGCAAGCGCCAATGTACGCACCATTATCTGCGGTGATTACGCCATGTTCCCCGAAGAAGTAAATGATGTATTTCGGCGCGCCGATGCATTGGCGCATCAAATATCGCCCACCACCTATCCCGCCGGTTTTTTCCTGCATCTGGTAGGCGATGAACTAATTTTCCCTGAGATTACAACCCCGCTGAATGCCCCTGAACTGGGACAAGCCAACCGAATTGCTATAAAAGGACAAACTACGCGTTCCTATTCTGCTCTGCTACCGCATGACTATGCGGATACCGCCCAGGGATACTTGGGCTGGAGACGACAAAACACGACGAAATGGGAGTTTAAACTGGTGGACACCATCAAGGTTTCCACGCTGCATTTTCCCTATTATACGCCGCGTAGCGATGATGAGGATTATGTATCAACCTATGGCTTTAAGTACGGTCTCGTCACCGATGTGAAATGCGCCCCTATTTCTCCCGATCAGGGTATTGATGGGCTCGACTTGAATACGGGGCAAAGCGAATTTTTCGGTACCGGCACTGTCATGGTGCGTGATGTGCCTGCCTTCTGCCAAACAACACACCATCCCTCTGAGACAACGGTGGAAGACATTGGCGGCTATGCCTGGCCCATTTATATTCCCGAAGCGATTAACAATTGGCGGGCATACACCGTCAGCGAATACGCCACCAGCCAGACAGAAGATTGGGATACGAAAAGCACCCTGGCTAATGCAGGCGCTATGCTCATTAATAAATTCCACAAACGCACGGGCTATAAATGGTTTGGAAGCCAAACCATGGAACGCAATGCTGCTATCCAGTTCATGATGGGTAATATGACTAATATGCCGCAACCACTAGAGTTTAAATATGCCGCCCGAATGAGCGCTTATACTGATTACGACTTTAATAAGCGCATATGCGACTTCAACGAAGCTATCAAAAATAAAAAACTGTTTGTTGAGGCAGAGATGCGTCTATGGGCCGGCACAAAGAAAATTGCCGACCACCGCGTTGCTAACTATAGCAAGGGAAGATTAGGAGCTATCTCCGTCCTGGAGGACCGCAAAGAGGGGGTAATGGGAAAACAACCCGCCGATGCTGTATCCTTCCAATGGGATGCAAAAGCCCAAGGCGCTGTGAAGTTCTACTGTTGGAACAAAATAGACGCGGACAGCATCCCCTCATCGACCAGCGACAAAGGGAGTGTCTGGCGCGCCAAGCATCAGCTGAAATATCTGGAGATTCTGCCGGAATAACACAAAACAGCCGCTAAACCCAGATATCTGTCCGTCCTCACAGGCAGTATGGAATTTAAAACCGCAGTAAAACTCTGTTTTATTGCGGTTTTAAATCCTACATCAATATAATAGCATTCTGAAAGGAGCCCTATGGGAAACATTGGGCTAGTTTTGGGATTAGTAGAATAACAAATCCGGAACCGGAAAGGAACAAAACGCCATGACGGAAAAGTACGAATACACGATGGGAAAAGACTTGGATCTAAAGGCGGAACAGGAACGTACGTTGCAAACCCCGGTGATGAAAGCCAATATCATTCTCCGGATAATGTATATCAGCATGGATCTGATCTATGGGTCAAAACGCACGCTACCCAAATTCAAGGTAATCGAGCTTTTGGCGCGCTATCCCTACTGGGCGTGGGAAAATGGCTCGTATCATCGAATCAGCCGACGCTATACCAAACAGGAACAGGCCGATAAAAACGCTTCGGAGCGAGATCTTCGACATATCGAGATGGGACGGGAATCGCAGGATAATGAACAGTGGCATCTGATGCTCATTGAAGATATCATGCGGCAAAAAGGCATCGATCAGGGGTGGGTGATGGGAACTCTTTTGCCTCGTATCATGGTGTTTAAATACCTGCTGCTGACACGCATCCTGTATCGTTTGAAACCGGAATGGTCGTTCGCCATGAACGCAAAGTTTGAATCGCACGCGGAACATGAGTATATGTATTTGGTGCAGGAACATCCGGAATGGGAAGAGGAACCGGTAGATACGCCTTACTTTGAATACTACCCACGACAGAAAACCATGGCGGATTTATTTCGGCGTATTGGCTTGGATGAACGGGATCATATGAATGCCTCGAAAGAGGAATACGAACGCATCACTGGAAAAACACCTGCATAAAAGGGGCCAAAGCCTACCGCATAACCATAAAGGAACCATACAGGAATGTTGGAAAAAGTAGTTTTGCTGAGCAGTTTGGCAGTCCTCATTGCAGGAATGTTTTCTCCAGCTGCCCATGCCGTCAATAAAGAGTATCCCATCCATCCTATTGCGTTTACCCAAGTGCATTTTGGCGATCTCTTCTGGACACCGCGTCTTGAGACCAACCGCATGGTCACGTTGCCTTACGATTTTAAAAAATGTGAGGAAACAGGACGTATCAATAACTTCGCTATTGCAGGCGGACTGATGGAAGGCTCGTTCGAAGGCATCCGTTTCAATGATTCGGATGTATTCAAAATCGTAGAAGGCGCCGCTTATTGCCTTTCGCTTAAACCTGATCCGGAACTGGACGCCTATCTGGATGATCTCATTGCCAAGTTTGCCGCTGCTCAGGAAGACGACGGCTACCTCTACACTATCCGCACCATATACGGCGACAACATGCCGCCTCGTGAAGCGCAGGAGCGTTGGGGTGACTTGCAGGACGGCCACGAATTATACAATGTGGGCCACATGTACGAAGCCGCTGTTGCACATTATCAGGCCACCGGAAAACGAAACTTCCTGGATGTCGCCCTGAAAAACGCGGACTTGATCTACGACGTCTTTGGTCCCAAAAAACGCATCGCCGCACCGGGCCATGAAGAAATCGAAATCGGCCTGACCAAACTCTACCGAATCAGCGGAAAAGAAAAATACCTGACACTCGCCAAACGCTTCATTGACGCACGGGGTGACAAAGAACACAGGACGTTATATGGAGACCGCTATCAGGATCATCTACCCGTACTGCAGCAGAAAGAAGCGGTCGGCCACGCCGTACGCGCAGGCTATCTCTATTCGGGCATGGCCGATGTCGCTGCACTGACCGGCAACGAAGACTACATCCAGGCCATCACCACCATCTGGAAAGACGCCGTATACAAAAAACTCTACCTCACGGGCGGCATCGGCGCAATACACCACCATGAACGGTTTGGGGAAGCCTATGAGTTGCCCAACGCCACCGCCTATAATGAAACCTGCGCAGCTATCGCCAATGCTATGTGGAACCACCGCCTGTTCCTGCTCTCAGGCGAAGCCAAGTATCTCGATGTGCTGGAACGTGTACTCTACAATGGATTTCTCTCTGGCGTCTCCTTCGGTGGCGATACCTTTTTCTACCCCAACCCCCTCTCGTCTGATGGAAAATACGCCTTTAACCACGGCTCAACAGAACGTAAACCCTGGTTCAACTGCTCATGTTGCCCCTCCAACGTTGTCCGTTTTATGCCCTCCCTACCCGGCTATGTCTACGGACAAAAAGACGATACTATTTATGTAAACCTTTTCATCGCCGGCAAAGCAGACCTTAGTCTGAACGATGTTCCGGTGCAGATACAACAACAGACGCGCTATCCCTGGGATGGCGATATTACGATTCGTGTATCGCCAAAACAGGAACAGGAATTCACCCTGAATGTACGCGTACCCGGTTGGGTACTGGGCAAACCCTTGCCAAGCGACTTGTATACGTACCTGGATGACACGCCCGGCACGGTCCGGTTCACATGCAATGGTGAAGTCATCACACCTGAAATCGAAAACGGCTTTGCCTGTATCCAACGTACCTGGAAGGCAGGCGATACCGTACAATGCACCTTCCCCATGCCTATTCGCCGTGTCGTGTGTAAGGAAAACGTCGCTGCAAACAGGGGCCGGATAGCTCTTGAACGCGGTCCCATCGTCTACTGTGCCGAATGGCCCGACAACCAAGGCCATGTCGCCAATCTGGTCCTCCCGGACACCGCCAAACTCACTACTCAATGGCGCAAAGACCTACTCCATGGCGTCATTACAATAGAAGGAACGGCTTTGGCATTGCACCGTGAAAAAGCAGATGAAGAGCTGCTCACCCAAGAACAACCTTTCCTTGCTATTCCCTATTACGCATGGGCTCATCGTGGCGCTGGTGAAATGGCTGTCTGGCTGGCTCGGGAAACCGGTGTAGCGACACCCCTGCTCCCCCCTACACTCGCTTCACGAAGCACCATCACCACATCGCACACCGGGTATAACGATGTTACTTCCGCCCTCAACGATCAGCTCGAACCCGCCTCCTCCAACGATCAGAGCATTCCCCGTTTCACCTGGTGGAACCACAAAGGTTCTATCGAATGGGTGCAATACACCTTTCCCGAATCCGTCTCGGTAAGCGAAGTCTCCGTGTACTGGTTCGATGACGCTCCTCATGGAGAATGCCGTATTCCAAAAACCTGGCGTTTACGTTGGCGCGATGGCGAACGCTGGCGCACTGTCAAAACCAAAACACCGCGTGCTACCGACAAAGATCGGTGGATTACCCTTCCTTTTGATACCGTGCAAACCGATGCGTTACGTCTGGAGGCAAAATTACAAGATAGCTTCTCCGGCGGCATCCTGGAATGGAAAGTTAAATAAGACAGCTTCGTCGGTCAAGATCCAAAAAGCAACGATAGAACTGCGAAGCCCGTTTTCAAAGTATAAGGGGCATGCTCATAGCGCTTGACTGTGCCCCTTACACTTTTAAAGGAAAAAACTGGTTTAGAATTCCAGTGAAGCATGTCGCGACGCAGCCCCCTCCCGCGAAAGGCATACGCCTCATATAGAAAGAATCCTAAATGCTTGATGTCGATAGAACGGTGTCTTTCAATTCACCCAATCGATGCGACAACAGCACGCGGTAAATCTCAGGATACCGCAACCGCTTGTACTCATCCGGCAGTACTTGAATTTGCGTTTGTGCGTACTGGCGTATCTCATGTATATCGCGGGCCTCGGCGACCCGTTTCCCATCTTTATATACCGGTTGCAGTAGCGACTCTGCGGAGACCGCAGTATTCAAAGTAGCGCTTCGATGCGGCTGCGTACGCCGTCTCCCGCTAATGGTTCCATCAGAAGAATACGGCTCATCATCCATATACATAACATCGCCTAAAGGACGATGCTGCTCATCATAATAACGCAACAACTGCTTTCGTCCCGGATCGGTGGCCTTTTCGATATTCGAGGAAATCTTCATGCGTGGCCGCCACAACTCCTCTTCACGAACCGCCACTAGTTTATAAACACCGCTCAAGGCGGGTGAATCATACGCCGTAATCAGATGCGTACCCACCCCCCACATATTGATCTTTGCGCCTTGCCGTTTCAGATCCGCGATCAGGTCCTCGTCCAAATCGTTTGATGCAACAATAATCGGATCCTCAAAGCCTGCATCCTGAAACATGCGACAGGCTACTTTGCTCAACTTCCCCAAATCGCCGGAGTCTAAACGAATAGCGGGGCGAACTTTTATACCCGCAGCATGCATCTCTTTGAATACCGTGATGGCGTTGGGTACCCCGCTGCGAACGGTATCATACGTATCCACAAGCAGCACGCACTTCTTCGGATAATGCTTTGCAAATGCGCGGAATGCATCCAACTCACTCTTAAAGCCCATAACCCAGCTATGAGCGTGTGTACCTGCAACGGGAATACCGTAGGCTTTTCCCGCCAGCACATTGGATGTCGATGTGCATCCACCAATATAAGCAGCGCGGGAACCACTAAGTCCCCCATCAGGACCATGCGCACGCCTCAGACCGAATTCCAATACAGGTTCACCGTTGGCAGCCAGACAAATGCGTGCTGCTTTGGTTGCAATAAGCGTCTGGTAATTGATCATATTAAGCAACGCGGTCTCTAGCAATTGCGTCTCGAAAATAGAGCCGTCTATCTGCACAATAGGCTCGTGAGGAAAAACCAATGAACCTTCGGGAATGGCATGCACTGTACAACGTGGCTGGAAATCCCGCAAATGTTCAAGAAAACGGGGCTCGAATACATCCAGCGAAGCGAGATAGGCAATGTCCTCTTCTTCAAAACGAAGATGAGTCAAATACTGCAAAAACATTTCCAGACCCGCAGTGATGGCAAAACCCGCATGTGGTGGTAAAGTACGAAAAAAATAGTTAAAACTCACCTGCTGCTCGTCACGTTCATCAAGCCAGTACCCCGCCATCATCGTTAACTCGTAAAAATCGGTTAACAAGGCCAGACCTTTGCGCTGAAACCACGCCTGTTGGGTGATGACGTTTTCTGCATTCATTCGAGGTCTCCTGTACGACAAAGAAAAACACCTGCGGTATGCAGTTCATCCAATGCAGCACCAGCACTGTCGTCATCCACGCCACGGCAGGCATCGACTACAACATAGGTTTCAAAACCGAATTGTAGCGCGTCTAGCGCTGTGGCGCGCACGCAATAATCGGTCGCCAGACCGGTGATGAACACACGCTTCACTTCTTTTTTAGATAGAATGCTATCTAATGCCGTTCCATCAAAAGCGCTGTATGCATCCTTATCGGGGTCGGTAGCCTTTTCGACAAAGTACGCATCCAAAGGCACTCGCAAATCCCCATGAAACTCCGCGCCAGGCGTATCTTGAATACAATGCGACGGCCAGCTTCCATCCCTGAATTCCGGCGCATCGCTGAAGCTGCAATGATCCGAGGGATGCCAGTCTCGTGAAAAAACAAGCACATCAAATTTACCCATAATGCGGTTAATAGGTGATACTACCCCATCACCACCGGGCACATTAAGCGCGCCTCCAGGACAGAAATCATTTTGCACATCCACTATGAGCAAGGCATCCTTAATTCCAATTTTTATGCCCACATCCCCTCCTTTTCGCACCATGCAACAGCGAACTCCACTATCTCTTGGTGGTCAAATGCTAACGATGGCAGCTGAGCCAGATCGAACCACTCTACACATGCTGCATCATCGCCCCCTTTGGGGGCACACAAATCACGCACCACTCGCCCTACGAAGGCCACGGAAATACTACGCCCCCGTGGATCGCGTCCTGGTGCGCCAAAAGTACGACACTGCTGCAACGCCACATGCTGCAGGCCGGTCTCTTCGTAGAACTCACGCGCTGCTGCGTCGAGAAGGTCCTCATCCATATCCACAAAGCCGCCGGGCAACGCCCAAGAGCCTGCAAATGGCGCATTCTTCCGCTCGATTAAAAGCACTTGACGTCTGCCCACATGCTCCGTGAAGATCACAGCATCCACCGTAACCATGGGACGTGGATAGGCATAACAGTATTGCTTTTCCCTCATAAAACACCTCGGTTCAACATAAAGCTTATTTTTTTCATAATACCTGTTCTCCTCCTCTTTTTACAGAAAAAGGATTCCAGGCATCCTCGTCGACAGAAAAGCAAAATGGCTGGGAGCAGGCTATTCAGCCCTACTCCCAGCCAATTTAGTGACTTACATCTAAAAAGTACCATAAAAACGAACGTTAGTCGGCCCTGGCCACCTGCGGTCGTGGATCACTTTGTACTTTCCCAGGCAAAGCCAATAAACAAACCTAACCTGAAAATACCAAGAAACTTCAGCGTCAGCTAAGTTATATCAGGCATTCTCCGCCGCCGTAGCGGTACGAAACGCAATGCACTTATTCACCGCATTGAGATACGCTACCACCGCCGCTTCCACAATATCTGTACTAGCGCCATTGCCATAAAATTTCTTGTCGTCGACATTGACCGTAACATGCGCCTCACCCATGGCATCCTTACCCGGTGTGGTCGCCCTGATATTAAAATGCTCCAAACGACCCGAAATTTGCGTAATACGCTCAATCGCTTTACAGGCGGCGTCCACCGGCCCATCACCATAGGCCGTTTCCATGAGCTTCGTTTCACCCTGACACAGCCGTATAAAGGCCGTTGTCGGATTATGCCCAGAGGTACGCACCTGATCCAGCGTGTACTCGCGGAAACTCTCCGTGGATGACGAAATTAGCAGCATCCTCAAATCGTCCGAGTAGACTTCTTTCTTCTTGTCCGCCAATTCAATAAATTTTTCGTAAAGAACTTTAAGCTGTTCCTCATTCAGGGCATATCCTAACTGCTCACAACGTTTGGCCAGGCCAGCACGCCCTGAATGCTTACCCAAAACCAAATCCGTGGCATCACGGCCGACAGACTCTGGCGTCATAATTTCATACGTGCGGGCATTGGCGATTACCCCATGCTGATGAATACCAGATTCATGTGCAAAAGCATTTCTTCCTACGACCGGCTTATTATAAGGAATAGTAAGGCCTGTCAACATGCTAAGCAGCGTGCTGGAAGATACCAACTCTTTGGAGACAACACCACAATCAAAGGCATAGCGATCACTCCGGGTACGCATTGCCATCACGACCTCTTCCAATGCCGTATTGCCTGCACGTTCGCCGATACCACTGACCGTGCATTCAACCTGGCGTGCCCCTCCTTCTACCGCAGCCAATGCATTGGCGACTGCCAAACCCAAGTCATTATGGTTGTGCGAAGAAAAGACAACCGTATCCGAACCAGAGGCATTTCCGATAACATGGCGGAACATATCCCGGATCTCATTTGGTGTCGTATACCCCACCGTGTCCGGCAAGTTAACAACATCGGCGCCTGCTGCAATCACAGCTTCTGTTACCGCCGTTAGAAAATCCCAATCGGAACGGGTAGCATCTTCCGCCGAAAACTCCACACGTTCTACCAACTCTTTCGCACGAGATACCGCCTTAACCGCGGCTTCGATAACCTGCTCACGGCTCATGCGCAACTTATGCTCCAGATGGATATCAGAGGTTGCAATAAACGTGTGCAACACAGGGCGTTTCGCAGATTCAAGGGCAGCGGCGGCACGTTCAATATCTATAGGAACAGCACGTGCTAATGCTGCCACACGAGCTTTTTCTACATGCTTGGCCACTTTTTGAACAGCAAGAAATTCCTGGTTAGACGCAATGGGAAAACCCGCTTCGATAATATCGACCCCGAGACGATCCAGCTGCTGCGCCATCTGTATTTTTTCAGCTTCATCCATACTCGCGCCGGGCGACTGCTCGCCATCACGCAATGTGGTATCGAAAATTTCGACACGTTCTGCCATATCTTTTTACACTCCTATGTAAAGTTCTATCCGAACTTGCTATCGACAGCACCTTTGGGCCCAATAACTGTACCCAGTCAATGCAACCAGACTTTCCCCTTATTTTCAATTTATATACCTGAGGATTATAGTGAGTACACATAGAAAGACGCAAAAAAAATCCGTTTCGACCGAGTTCTCCGTAGTTTTTAACGCGACCTTCGTTTGGGTATAATAAAAACATGCATACCCCACATCCAAAAACGATACGAAGAAAACTGTTGCTATTCCTCTATGAACGCTACCTGCAAAATCCCTTGGAGATGTTCAGTCCGACGGATTTTCTTGAACACGGCGAATTCCAGCGCACAGAATTAATGGTAAATATGCATTACTTGGGGGATCGGCAACTGGCGGAAGTTATGGTGGGTTATAATCCCCCCATGTTCGACGCAGCCCGCATCACCGCCAACGGCATAGATCTGGTCGAAAACCGTTTCGAACTGGACCGCTTGTTTCCCCCGAGGCCCGATGAACTGGAAAGCCAGACCGCTTCCCTGCCTCTTCTGCTGGAAAAACTGGTCGCTGAAGTCGATTTTGCCCCTTTAGACGGAGAAGCGCGGCACTCATTGCTGCGCGACGTACAATTCTTACGCGAAGAGCTTATGCGCCCGGTCGATCGCTGGCGTATCCACGTCATTGAGCAGGTATCAACGTGGATGGCGGCAAACTTTGAGACACCGCAGGAAGTACTCCCTTCACTGGAAGCTATCCGAGCAATATTGCGTGAAATCTAAAGCGCTCCAGCGACCACAAGGTGGCCAGGGCCACAATCAAGATGTATGCTTCTTACCGTCTCTAACCAAAAAAACTCCGTTTTTTATGAAACGCGGGCAGGTCAGAAACTAATTTTCTCCTAACGTGACATCGTCCCGTCCATCTTGTTATGATTCCCACCAATAGTCTAACTGGAAGGAGATTTATCCACCCATGCTGCACCGTGAGCAAGCCGCCTTGATCGTTATTGATATACAAGACATCATTATGCCGAAGACCTCATCGGTCGCTGACAATTATCTCAATGAGGTTGGACGCATCATCCAGGTAGCGCATACGCTGGAACTACCCATACTGGCTACTGAACAGTATCCGGAAAAATTTGGTAGCACAAACACACAAATTATCGAGCACTTGGGTGAAAACATCCACCCTATTCCTAAGCTTAGCTTTAGCTGTTTTGGCTCCCCGGAATTCCGTACTGCACTTGAGGCGACCGGACGCAAGCAGCTTTTAGTCGTAGGTATGGAAACGCATATCTGCGTGATGCAGACGGTGCTCGACGCCATGGATGAGGGATATGAGGCTTTCGCGATACGCGACGCCATCGTATCCCGCAAAAAACGGGAATATGCGACGGGTCTAAAACGCATGGCACGTAATGGCGCACAGGTGGTCACCACGCAGATGGCCATCTTTGAGCTTCTGCGTGAAGCAGGCACGCCAGAATTCAAACAGCTCCTGCCTCTCTTAAAAAGTTAGGGGAAATACGGGACCCGTCCAAAGCAGGCTCTCTTTTGCCATCTATTTAAGATAATTTCTCAGCCCAAAAGAGGCGCCCCTTGCGCCCCACAGCTTCTACCCCCATCGGCTGTAATCCTGCTTCTGTCGCCCACTCCTCCAAGAGAGATGCTGACCACGTGCGTCCCTCCCGCGAGTGTAGCATCATATGCAGCGAAAAAAGCGAGAGGAAAATTTCGTCGTCATCTTCCAATTCGCTCTCTAAAAAGTCCTTGATGCATATACGACCAGTTGGCACCAACGCAGCATAGGCGCGTTGAAAAAGCAGTTGACACTCCGACGCACCCAGCCCGTGCATCAGGTTGGATATGAAAATGAGGTCATAGCCCTCCCCCCATGGTGCATCAAAGCAGGAACCGATCTGGTAACGACAACGGGCATCCAGCCCCAACCGCTGCATACGTGTCCGCGCATGCACAACCGCCGTTTCCCCGTCCAACAACACCGCCTCCAAATTATCATTGGCTTGCAAAAATGCCACTGAATACGCGCCACACCCGCACCCTACATCCAATAACCGTAGATAGCGCCACGGCTGTACCGCTGCAACTACAGCAGGGGCAGACAACCGTGCCAAGGCATCCATCCCCGCCACATAGGCGCGCTCTCCCGCACTTCCCTGGGGATGACGTCCGACATAACGGCCTTTTCCCGTCTGCACGACCTCGTCCAAACATAGCCACGCATGGTGCGCATGCATGGTGTGTTCTAGAAAGTCACCGAGATAGGCCGCCCCCTGCGATGTTAGACAGGTACGCGCGATTGCGCTGTTTTGAAAGGTATCTCCAACCCGCTCCAGCAATGCCAAAGCCAACAAGGCCTGCAACATGTGCATAGTTCCGCGCGGGGACCAGTTGAGGGCCTTTGCCACCTCCTGAGGAGAATGCGGATCTTGTAAGAATGCGAAAAGACCTGCCTGATGTGCGACGAACAAGACCTGCGAGCCCTTAAATGCATTTGCCAACGCATCGACCTGGGCTACACAGGCCGCAACCGATGGCTCTCCCTCCGCTCCCCCCGCCTTATCCTGCCCGGAAGTCATCCGTCCAGACGTTCCGGCGGCTCATCCTGCATAAACTCGGATTCCACGGAATCCTCCTCCCCTTCGTATGGCTCTTCCGGCACCATGTCGTCAGGCCCCCCATCGTAGCCCTCAACATGTTCCTCGCCAGGCATCGACTCGCGATAATTATCTTCGCCTGACTGATCCTCAGAATAGCCAAAATCCCCCGGCGCCAAACCTTCCGATTCTTCAGCATCCTCGTCATAGCCTGAAGAATAGCCTATTGCTTCATCTTCCTCTGTATCCGAAGCCATCAAGTGATCTACGTATTCCTCAGGACGATACTTCTCTAAACTCTTCAATTCCCCCTTCAATGGATTCAGCTCCTTCGTCACCTCCTGTTTCACATCATCCATATACCCACGCAGATCACGCACCGTGCGCAGCACCACCTTGGCAAAATCAGGAAACTTTTCCGGTCCGATCACCACCAGGGCAATACCGCCAATCAAGATCATTTCGCCAAAACCAATGCCTAACATAACCGATTTTCCTTAACTGGAGGTTTGGGACGTCTTTGACTTGCGACGTACCACCACATAAGAAAGCAACACACTACCTTCATACAGGAGGACAAGCGGAAGCAACATAATCACCATTGATACAGGATCGGGAGGCGTGAATGCCGCTGCCCCCACCGCCATGCCCACAATGGCTACCCGCCGGTATTGTTTCAGGGTCGCTGGCGTCAATAACCCCATATACACCAATATCAGCACCGCCATGGGGAATTGGAAAGCCACCGCAAATCCCACGAGAAATTTAATAATTATCGAAATTGTTTCACTGGCGCGCAGTTGCGCTTCCCAACCCTCCGGCACCCATTGCAGCAACATCGGAAGCACCAACGGCAATACGCCAAAGTAAGAAACCAACACTCCCACCACGGCCAGAATACTACAGCCAATGATCAGTACCTGTATCGTTCGCTGTTCGGAGGGACGTAATCCAGGAAAGACAAACGCACATATCTGCCAAAGCAGATAAGGCAACGCTAGCAGAAAACCGCCATAGCCTGCCATTTTCAATTTCAATAATACAATCTCAATCGGATTCAACACCACAAAATTTGGTGCGGCTCGCTTCGTTTCTTGCACGGCCGCAGCTCCCTCGACCCCCACTTGCCCCACCGTCTGCTGTGCTTCTGGCATCAATGGCCACGCCAACAGGTTCAAAATGCCCTCCGAAAAAATATAGCACCCCACCACCGTCACGAGTACCGCAATACAAGAGCGGATAATACGTGTACGGAGTTCACCTAAATGTTCAGTGAAGGTCATCCGTTTTTCTTCATCGGACACGAAAGCAACCTCCAAGCGCCCTACACGTGCAAAGCAGCTTTTAGTGACTTAATTCTGGAAAGTAGTCATAAAAAACGAAGTTTTACTGTTGTCAGGTATGGCAAGAACCATACCTCCTGTTTGTGGTCGCTGGAGCACTTTAAGAGGTTTAACATCAAAAACAACCGCAGCCGCCCCGTTTCTATAGACAGACAAAAAAACAGTCCCCTTACCCACGGCTGAACTTCACAACCCAGCTCTAGCGCAAGGAGACTAAAAAAACAAGGTTACATCCCTATAAAATCTCGAATCGGCCCCGTCCACAATTGCAGAAAGGGAGGATTCCAGATAAAAAGTCCGACGAGCACACCGATGACGACTGCGATAATAAGTAAGGTCTTTACCGTCTCATTGTCACCACCACTCTTCACCGCAATCCCTTGGCCCGGCATGGCAACGTGTACTTTTTCACCCATCTCCGCACGGCGCTTTTTGTCTTCGATAACCCCGAGGGTTTCGTTAATCGAGATGAATGCGCGGTGCCACTCCCCTTGCAGCTTTTTCACGGCTACTTCTGACTGCGCATAGATGGCTTCCAGATTGGTAGCGCCAGAAACAATGTTCATGGCATTACCATCGATATTGTAGTCATCCATCAACGACTGCTGAAGCACTTTATGCTCCCGCGCCAGTTTACTTTTGATTTTCAGGAATTGGTTTTCCAATTGCGCCTTGTTAGCGCCTGGGCTGGGATATGCGCTCAGGATTTGATTGAACAAAAGCCAATCGTTCATAAACTCACGGCACATCTCTACCCTGCGTCCCAATTCATCCAAACTCTGTTGCTGCTTTTTGCTTAAAGCCATAGCACGGCATGCTCCTATGCGCGAAATTGCCTCTCCAATAGATGCGCTAATGTAGCACACAAACGCATTAAAGTCAAACCTCATTCTGGCGTAAGTCGTACAATTCTCACTTCTTAGAACATATTACACAAACACACGCCACTAAAAAACCTCCGGGGAAAAGCTTTCCCGGAGGTTTTCTGTAACTGACCCGACAAAAGCGGTCATACTAAACAAAACGTATTTTGGTCAGGGTATGGCAAAAACCACACCTCTTGCCTGCGGTCGCTAAAGCGCTTTCGAAGACATTGGGAGCGCTTTAACAACGTTGTTCTAGGAAATTTCGTACTATTGCCTTTCCATGCGGCGTCAGAATGCTCTCCGGGTGAAACTGTACGCCCCACACCTTGTACTCACGATGCGCCACCGCCATGATCTCGCCCTGATCCGTTTCTGCAATGATCTCCAATGCCTCAGGACAGGTCTCCCGACGAATAATCAGCGAATGGTATCGCGTCGCAGTAAACGGGGAAGGGACATCCTTAAAAAGAACATTCCCCGTGTGGCGCATTTCACTGATTTTACCATGCATGATGCGATCAGCACGCACTACCTCGCCGCCAAAAGCTGCACCAATACTCTGATGGCCCAGACAAACGCCGAAAATCGGATACTTTGGTCCAAGCGTTTTGATTAGCTCCACCGAAATCCCCGCCTCGTTCGGCGTACACGGTCCCGGCGAGACGATGATGTGATCCGGTTTCAAGGCATCTACACCCGCCACATCAATAGCGTCATTGCGAAACACACGGATGTCTTTCTCCAATTCGCCAAAGTATTGTACGAGATTATACGTAAAAGAGTCGTAATTATCGATGAGTACTATCATGACTCGAGCCCTTTCTCCGCAAAATCCACTGCGCTAAACAAAGCCCGCGCCTTGTTCACCGTTTCCTCATATTCACACTGCGGATCGCTATCGTAGACAATGCCGGCACCGGCCTGTAGATACGCCACATCATCCTTCACTATCATAGTCCGAATCAGAATGCACGTATCCATATCACCCGAAAAACTGATATAGCCACATCCACCCGCATAGGGCCCACGACGCTCCGGCTCTAGTTCATCAATAATATTCATCGCCCGGATTTTGGGCGCACCGCTCACCGTACCCATAGGAAAGGTAGCGCGTAACGCATCATAAGTATCCATCTCCGGCTTCATCTTGCCGGCCACCTCGCTGACAATGTGCATCACATGCGAGTAGCGCTCCACCACCATAAAACGATCCTCGACGGGTGCTACTGTACCCGGCTCGCTGATACGACCGACATCATTGCGGCCCAAATCCACGAGCATAATGTGTTCAGCAATTTCCTTCTCGTCCGCCATCAACTCCTCTTCCAGAATCCGATCCTCCTCCGCAGTCGCGCCACGGGGACGGGTCCCTGCGATGGGGCGCAACTTGGCTACCCCATCCTGTACGGTCGTCATCACCTCTGGGCTGGAACCCACCAGTGAAAACTCGGGAAACGTCATCAGCACCATATACGGCGATGGATTGATACACCGCAACGCCCTATACAAATTGGGCGGACTGGCGTAGACAGGGCGCTTGAAACGCTGTGAGAGCACTACCTGGAAGATGTCGCCAGCGGTGATGTATTCCTTGGCCTTCTCCACCGCTGCACAAAAATCTTCACGGGTAAAATTTGACTCCATCGCAATTTCATCAGCATTGGAATGCAACCGCTCTGTAGTGACCATCAACGGCCCCCGCAGCTTCTTCTCCAAAGCATCTATCTTACGAACCGCATCGTTATACGCCGCCTCCACATTGCCACGCACATGCGTATTGGCTACGATTTTAATCTTGTTGTTAACATGATCAAAAATCAGCATCGTATCCGTAATCATGAAATACAGATCCGGCAGGTTTAAGGTATCCGGATTCTCATCCGCTATATCCTCAAAAAAACGAACCTGATCGTATGACATGTAGCCAACTGCACCACCATAGAATGAAGGCAAACCTTCTACTGGAATCGGCTGGTACTCGGCCATCAGTTTGCGAAGTTCACCCAAGGGATCGTCGGACTCAAAGGAGCCTTCGCATCCTTCACGTATAATCGAAACCTGACGTCCTTTCGAACGGAAGATTACCGACGGATTCGCACCTAAAAATGAATATTGCCCAATAGAATCGGCGCGCTCCACACTTTCCAATAAAAATGCGTACGGCGCCATCCGTGCAATCTTCAAATATGCCGTTACCGGCGTTTCCAAATCCGCCAGAATCTCACGATAAATCGGTGCTACCGCACCCTGTCTTACCTGTTTGCGAAATGTATCAATATCCGGATAAATCATCTTATCCCCTTTCCATCACACCACCCTCGAAGAACGACTAGCTTTCTGCAATGCCGTCGCCGTCGAGAGTAATCGTGCCGTCATCATTTACTAAGCGATAAAAACAACTGGTCTCATTCGTGTGGCATGTCGGCCCTACGGGATCGCAACGCACCACCAACGCATCCGCATCGCAATCCGTGTGCATATCCACAACATTCAACACATTGCCCGATGTTTCCCCTTTAAGCCACAACTTTTGGCGTGACCGTGACCAGAAACACGCCTTTTTCTCCTTCATCGTAATCGCCAGCGATTCCTCGTTCATATACCCAACCATCAGTACCTGCCCTGTCTTATAGTGCTGAATCACTGCGCAAATGAGGCCTTTGTCATCAAATTTAATAATGTCATTCAATTTCATTTTTCTTCTCCAAGTGCGCACAGGCACCCTAACGTATAAGCCTAGACCAAAATACATGCATACAAATCGCCCATCAGGGCACAGTTGTATGAAAAGCATCATCTCATAAAAACATCGCTACTATAGCAACAATATCCGCTACACAACCGATCTGTCACGGGTCCCCGGTTCCCAAAAAAAATCGTCCGTCAAAGCGTGATACAGCACTACTGTACACCAGATATAAAGAAGAGAAAAAATAAGGAAGGAACCCGCTGGAGATCAGGCATGGGTATAGTGAGGCCATCGAAGCAAAGAATATGCAATCATCGGCATCACGCTATCTCCATCAGGTTAAAAGGTAAGTTATACTATGTGGCGATCGCAAGTACGACCGCCACCGAACGCTACTAGTATCGCACAGGCACACCATGCTTTGCAAGATATTCTTTAGCTTCCCGAATAGTGTATTCCTGGAAGTGAAAAATAGAGGCGGCTAAAGCGGCATCCGCACCGCCTTCTACCAGACCTTCTCGCAGATGTTCCAGATTCCCAGCGCCACCACTGGCGATCACCGGAATGCTCACCGCATCCGCCACCTGACGCGTCAGCTCAATGCCATAGCCATCTTTCGTACCATCGCAATCCATACAGGTAAGCAAGATCTCACCGGCACCACGCGCCTCAGCTTCCTTGGCCCACTCTAACGGCTTCAGAGGCGTCTCCCGGCCGCCATCACGGCCGCCATGGCTCTTCACGACGTAGGCGCCATCCGGCTGCCGTTTCGCATCAATCGCGACTACAATACACTGTGCCCCAAAGCGTGATGACGCTTCGGTAATAAAAGCGGGGTTTTCAATCGCCGGTGTATTGATCGACACCTTATCCGCGCCTGCGTTCAACATACGGCGGATGTCTTCAATAGTACGGATCCCCCCACCAACACATAACGGCATAAACACCTGCTCTGCCGTACGCGACACCACGTCCAGCATCGTGTCACGATTATCGGTCGAAGCACGGATATCCAAAAACACCAACTCATCCGCCCCCTCATCATCATAGCGCTTGGCAATCTCCACCGGATCGCCCGCATCACGCAGTCCCAAAAACTTCACCCCCTTCACCACACGCCCATCGGCCACATCCAAACACGGTATAATTCGCTTTGCAAGCATGATTTATCTTCTCTGCTCCGTTCGTATCAAACAACTTTATCATTCGGCGCGCCAGCGACCGTTCAACGACCGCAGGCAAGTGGCCAAGGCCACAGCCAGGAAATATAGTTCTTGCCGTCCGTGAACATCGCAAAATCCCGTTTTTTATGACGGGTTCTGGAATGCCGGTCACTAAAACGGCCCAGGGACCATAACCGATAAGGCTATGACCCCTGCACGTCATGTAATCCGTTTTTTAATATAGCTACCAGACGTCGCAGCCCGTTTTAAAACGACCAGCGATCCCGATTGCTTCCCTCTTCGTTCTCCTGCTCCACATCCGACGTCTCCTCCTGCATGCTCCACACATCTGGGGCAACGTCACCGGAAGCATCCTCTTCCTGTTCCTCGAGCTCAGAAGCAGCTTCCTCGCTGACGAAATCATCCGAAGTTTCCTCAACTTCCTCTGTCTCTTCCGTCTCCTGAACATCTTCTTCGCCGGCTTCATCTTCTTCCAGCGATGCGACAACAGGTGCAACCGCCAAGGGTGCTAAGGGGGTTTCCTCTTCTTCCTGGATTTCTGGAGCTTCCTCGACTACTGCAGGCGCCTCTTCCTGTTCCACTTCTACTGGAGCCACTTCCTCCGCTTCCATCGCCATCACACTCGGTGCTTCAACTTCTTTCTTCTCCTCCACCTGCACCGGAGCGGTTGCCTCGGCTTCCTTTTGACGTGCCAGCAACTGTTCACGCAATTGCTCACTGGAAGCCTTGGGATTCACATTAATGCCCGAAATATTCAGACGAATCGTCGCCAGGTCTTCCAGGCCCAAGGTGTTAATGGCGGTCTCTGCAATGTAATCACTCACCAGGTTGGCCGTCTTACGTGCAGGCATCGAAGTTTGGCTTTCCAGCAACGCATCTGCTGTAATCACCGCACGACGTTTTTCTTCATCCGGCGTAATCTGCAAACGAATCTTTTTCACTTCCGGCATATTGTTCAACACACGGTTCAACATCAACTCCAACGGGGCCAATTGCACTACTACGTCGCCATATTCACCTTCGAAGGTAATCGACTGCGCTTTGCGTCCTTTAGGCAAACGCGGCAAAAAGGCATACAGTCCCACCAAAGTCAACACGCCGCCCAGCGCCACCCACAGATAGGTTGCGCTATCCCCTAACTCATCCAGAAAAATGCCAACCTTGTCAAAATTTTCTATTAAGAATGAGCATCCAAAATTCAGGCCAATAAGCACCAGACCAGACAATAGCACCAGCAAACTAAGCAGTTTCAACACGAATAACTTCATAAGACCCTTACTCCTTTGTACGTTGAATAAAACGCCTGGAA
The DNA here is from genome assembly GCA_963678445.1 of Candidatus Hydrogenedentota bacterium. Lineage (GTDB taxonomy): Bacteria > Hydrogenedentota > Hydrogenedentia > Hydrogenedentales. The sequence goes on from OY782877.1 coordinate 252,298, forward strand.
TATTTAATCCCTTCAACCATCACATTGACTTGACCTATTGGCCGATCGGAAACCCGCTGAAGAGCATCTAGAATCGCGCATTGCACGCGCGGAACCAACTCACGGACATTACAACCATACCGGATTACGATGGCAGCATCAATATGCAACACCCCCACCCCGTCTACACGGGCGCATACACCCGAAGTACGACGCCACTTTCGCCATGTACGTCTTGCCATCCGCACGACGCCTTCCTGGCGCAAAATCTCAGCTTTGGCGAGCCGTGCATAGACCGATAAACAGGCCGAATTTTTCTCTAAAACGGATGTATCCGTCATAATCCTTATCCCAGCCAGCCCAGCATTACTATCCCATAGCGCAAAGCCAGCTTATCTTAATTGCAACACCATACACCATTGCACATGGGCAAGCAAGGTGGTCCAGCGACCACAAGCATTAGGTAGGTTCCTTACAGCCCCTGACCACAGCAAAAAACTTCGTTTTTCAGGATAGCTTTGGAGTACCCGGCACTACAATTATTCACAACAATGCCGAAAGATGCTCATCAAGCAAATCCGGCCCCAAGTCACCCCGCAAAAAGCGATCGCTACGTAGAATGCGTCCTGTAAAACGCGCTGTATTCGGAACGCCTTCGGTAATAAACTCTTCTAACGCACCACTCAGTCGTGTAATCGCCTCTGCACGGTCCTTGCCCCGTGCGATTATCTTCGCCAACAAGGAATCGTACTGGCGAGGAACTTCATACCCGGAAAAAAGGTGCGTGTCCACCCGTATCCCCGGTCCTCCCGGCAGGTGAAACTGCCGTATTATACCGGGACTCGGCCTAAAGTTCACCTCCGGATCTTCGGCATAGACACGTGCCTCAATAGCAGCCCCAGTCGAACGCGGCGAATGGCATCCTAACGGCGACCCTGCCGCAATCCGTATTTGCTCCTCAAGCAAATCCACCCCCGTCACTTCTTCCGTCACAGGATGTTCTACCTGAATACGTGCATTGAACTCAATAAAATAAAACTGCCCGTCCGGCGTCAACAAAAACTCCGCCGTACCCGCATTCGTATACGCTATCGCCTTCGTAGCCCGTAGCGCCGCCTTGGTCATTTTCGTGCGCAAAGAAGTGCTCAAACCGGGACATGGGGTCTCTTCGATTAGCTTTTGATGTCGACGCTGCACAGTACAGTCGCGCTCACCCAGGCTCACCACCCGCCCCGACGTATCCGCCAGCATCTGAAATTCAACGTGACGCGCCCCTTCGATGTATTTTTCCAGATAAATTCCCCCATTACCAAAAGCGGCTGTCGCTTCATTCGTCGCCAAAGCGACATCATGTACTAAAGTCGCTTTATTATGCACCACACGCATCCCCTTGCCACCACCGCCCGCCGCCGCCTTCACGATTACCGGGTAGCCTATTTTTTCCGCCAATGCTACCGCATCCTGCGGGTCGGCAATCACCCCCTCGCTACCTGGCACAATCGGCACGCCTGCTGCCTGAACCGCAGCACGACACGCAGCCTTGTCTCCACTTAGGGCAATCGATTCCGGCATCGCACCTACGAATACAATATTACAATCCCGACAAATCGCAGCAAACTTTGCGCTCTCCGATAGAAATCCATATCCGGGATGTATCGCCTGGGCATCGGTAATCTCCGCCGCAGCAATAATCGCAGGTATATTCAGGTAACTCGCCTGCGCCTCAGGCGGCCCTATACAAATACTCTCATCCGCCAGCACGGTATGCAGCGCATCCTTGTCTGCCGTGGAATATACTGCAATAGAGGTAATCCCCATAGAACGGCAGGCGCGGATAATTCGCACCGCGATCTCACCCCGATTGGCTATAAGAAGACGTTTAAACATCATGCCTCAACATAATCATTGCAAGAAAGAACGTTCCTATTCTGACAACACGCCATTATGTCCCTGCGCTCGCTTATCCGAAAGTCACACCAAAGGACGCACAGCAAATAATGGCTGGCCAAATTCTACGGGCTCTGCGTTATCCACCAATACCCGCTCCACAATAGCTGGAAACTTCGCCACCACCTCATTCATAATCTTCATCGCTTCCACAATACACAACGTCTGCTCAGGCTCTACCGTATCGCCCGCCGATACATAGGGCACCTTATCCGCGGCCGGTGCAGTATAAAATGTACCCACCATCGGCGAATCAATCGTCACCAATCCCGCATCCTCCAACGCCTGCCCCGCCCTGTCCTCTTCAGAAATCGCTGTATCTGCTTGAGATGCAGAGAGCATCACCTGCTGTGGCGGCGTCGAGGAAACGGGCTCTGAAACACACGGGGGCACCTGTTTGCTCAAACGCACCCGACGCCCATCTTCCTCAATCTCTAGCTCCGCCAGCTTCGAATCTTCGAGAATACGGATTAGTTCCTGAAGCTCAGCTATATCCACTGTGTATCCTCCATCACAGACACTATCCCAAAAACCAGCTCAACGTAAACCCTGTATACTGCATTCTGCTTTCCCACAGCAGGGCGTACGCTTCCCCGACACTATGCCACGACGCTCAAAAAAGTTCCACTTTTCGCCCTATTAAAACGGTACGAAACAAAATTCGGTAGTGTTCGCGCCAATTTATACGCACAAACACTACCGCAACTTTAAAAGAAAAATACAGCGCCTAATAAGACCTGCACAATTTCACAGGGTTATTGATTCACCCTTTCGATATAGGCCGCTGTGCGCGTATCCACCTTCACCACGTCTCCTTCGTTAATAAACAGTGGCACCTGAACGGTCGCCCCTGATTCCAGTGTGGCCGGTTTGGTAGCACCGGAAGAACGATCGCCCTGCACGCCTGGATCCGACTTGGTCACCGTCAACTCTACATGCAACGGCACCTTCACACTGATTACCTTGTTGTTATGGAATACCAATGTGATGTTCGTGTTCTCTTTCATCCACTGCGCCCCATCGCCTATCACGTCCGCATTCACTTCCAACTGTTCATACGTATTGTTGTCCATAAAATGGAAGAGATCGCCATCATTGTAGAGATACTGCCAAGGCTGATCCTCAATACGCGCTTCCTCAAATTTTTCACCGGAACGATAGGTCTTTTCCAACACGCGTCCCGTAAGCACATTTTTCAATTTTGTGCGTACAAAAGCGCCGCCTTTACCTGGCTTCACATGTTGAAACTCCACCAGCTCCCACAACCCATTATCCACTTCAATCACAATACCATTTCTAAAATCAGCTGTCGAAATCATTTTGATAACACCTCTAATGCTTTACCGGTGGCCGTCAACACCTCACAGCCGTCAGTAGTGACAACCACCAAATCCTCTATTCGAACCCCGCCACGTGCGGGAAGATAGATACCGGGTTCCACCGTAACCACCATGCCAGGTTGCAACACGGTATCTGACAATTTGTTAAGTCTCGGGGCTTCGTGCACTTCCAGCCCCACGCCATGGCCCAGGCCATGCCCGAAAAACGAACCATAACCCGCTGTATCTATCTGATCACGCGCAACTTTATCCACCGCAGAAGCAACCGCACCCGGACGTACCGCGACCAAGGCCGCCTCCTGCGCTGACATCGTCACCTGATAAATCTCCTGAAACCAAGCGCCGGGCATCCTACCGTATACATACGTGCGTGTCAAGTCAGAACAATATCCTCCCACCACACAACCACAGTCAATTAAAACGATATCTCCCTCGCGCAACGGTGTATCACCGGGAGCGCCATGCGGCAGAGAGCTGCGTGCCCCAAACAAAACAATCGCATCAAAGGATACGCCCGACGCCCCACGAAGACGAAATTCATACTCCAATCGTGCAGCCACTTCACATTCTGTCTGGCCAGGCGCTAAATCCGCCACGACCTCAGCCAACGCCGCCTCCGCCACATTCGAAGCCTTTCGAATAGACGCCACCTCTTCAGGAGATTTTATCCAACGCAACTGCGGCATCAGCGTATCCAATGTCACCAATTCCCCGGAATACACACCCCGCACCTTATCCCACTGTTGTACCGTCAACCGCGTGGGATCAAAACCACACGACGCCACCCCCAACGTTTGCAAACACTGGCCAACACGCAGTTCCAATCCCCCCGCCACCTCTTCAACCTGCATACCCGATACCTGCGCTGTCGCCTGCTCCGTATAGCGAAAATCACAAAAGAAAAACGCTTCCTGCGCCGTCACCAACACCGCTGAAGTACTCCCATGAAATCCACTCAAATAGGCATTATCCGACGGCGCAACGCTGAAAAATGCCTCCACACCTGCCGCAGCAAGCCCAGCTCGTAATTTTCCGATTCGTTCACTCATACGCCCTGCCTATACAATCCCCGTCGTTGATACTCCTGATACGCCGATTGCGTTTCCTTAAACCGCTCTTCCGCTATCTGCAGCAATGGTGTATACTTGGCTGCTTCTTCTGGTCGTTCAAACTCCCGACACAATTCTGTCATACGGTGCAACGCCTTTACATATCGCTGTAGATAATGCGGCATAATGCTCAGATTGCCCGCTTTTTCGAAACAGCGCAATGCCTGCTCAAAAAATGAAAAACGTTCCGATGACGGCTCCAGCATACCTCGTGTCCACAAAGTTTCCCCGGCATTCATCCATAAACTTGCCTGCATCGGACTCCGCCGCACCGCCTCCTGTGCCCAACGTACTTCCTCATCAGCATAATGCAGCCGTATCTTCGCATCTGCCGGGTCCGAAAGATTCTTCACCAACAAATCATAGCCTTGCACCATATGCACCGCCAGCGTAGGATTATGAGGGAAACGGCTATCCAGATACGCCAATTGCTTCAGCCACTTCGGCGTAATCTCCCTGCCAAGCGCAAAGGCTTTTTCACGATCCGTCACCACCAACACCGAGGTCTCCACCGGAATCTTATCCCCCTTATGCAAACGCCGCGCCCCTTTTCCACCCGGATTAGGCGCATAAAGACGACCCATCTCGCATAATGTATCTACATCTCGAATCAACGTATATGCCGAACGGAATGGTATCTTGGGACTCCCCCCCTTGTTCTCATGATGCGCCGGATTTACCCGTGTCAAAAAGAATTCACAAATCTTATAACGATGCTCTACCGGTTTTTCCTCTTCCACCCGGGTAAAACGTACCCGACTGATAGACATGTCCTGCAAAAAGACCCGCATGCCCAAACCGAAAGCTAAACCGGCCAGCAACAACACGCCCATCAAAAATATTCGCTGATACTCCTGTTTCGCCATCCATGTCAACGCGCCCTCTTTCTCCAATGTGCTTTGTTGTGCACGCGCAAAAAATACGACCGTCAACACGAAGAGAATGAACAGCAACGAAGAATGGGAAAAATGAATATCAATGAATGCATGCAATAAAAACGCTAGAATACCAACATATAAACCTAACAAGACTAAACGCGATTCGCGTTCCTTTGTCTGCAGGATACGCCGCCCCCCCCAATACAGAAAATAGCCCCAGAACAGCAAAAAGAGCGTCCCGCCTATTACCCCTAACTCGCAAAAAAACTGTAAATATGCATTGTGCGCCTGCTGTACATGCCCCGCCCCCGCATATTGGTACTTAGGGTAAGCCACACCAAAATTACCCCAGCCTACACCGGTGAAAAAATGGTGCCAGAACATGCGTAGCCCTACCGCCCAATAGGTAAAGCGCAAACTCAGCGACGCCGGGTCCATCAGATTCTCCAACGTCACCTCACTGCCTTCCTCCATCAACTGCTCATGCGAAGCCGGTCTACGCTGCTGCACCACTTCGCCTTCCCTCTCACCCTCTGCCTCCTGTGCGTTCGCAAGACTCGTTTGCGCCGTCATAAATGGCGTTTGTAGCGACCACACCGCCCCCCCCAACAATACCGCCACCAGCACCGCCGTCCCTGTCGCACGCAGTCCCCCTCGCAAGCGCGGTCCGTGCCCCGTCGCATAGACATACAACACTGCACCCGCGATCACCGCCACCCCAAACGCCAGCATCCCCCCGCGGGAATAGGTCAACCATAAAGCCCAACATGCCGCCAACGTGCCCACCGTCAGTCCCACCGCCCATACCACGACACCCGCTACATAGGCGCCACGCCCCTTGGCCACCCAAAAAAGTAATGCGCCTGGAATACAAGCCAGTACAGCAGACAAGCCTGCCAAATTATACAGCGACGCCCAGCCAGGTAATGGCTCTATCTGATATACGTGCGGGAATTGCACCATGATGAATAAAACTAGCGTCGTCACCAGCCAAGTTACCGCTGCTACCGCTACGGCACGATAGCGATTCGAGTCGGTATCCGCCACACGCCGCCCCCACTGTGCACACAAGACACCCCATCCACGCCACGCCTCTACTGCGGCAAAGGGAATGCCCAAAATCAAAAAGCCTGCCAAGGTATTGGGGTACAACATACTGCCAAATGCACGGTTAACATTAAACCGCTGAATCATCTCCGGCGAAAACTCCGACACGCCAAAATACTGCAAGCGCATTTCGGTACTGTTCATTAACATATGGCGCAAAAACGGCAGCAAATAGTAAAAATGCAACAGTGCGAAAACGGCTTGGGCCAGAAAACCGATAAAAAACAGCACCATAAGCGGCATGTATACACCACGCCGCTGCACAATGTTCAACGTCAACACAAACACCAGCAGATAGCTGAACCATAACAGGACCTGACGATAGGTCGTATTAAATTGCACCGTCCCCACCATCGTGAACGCCCCCCAAAGCACCAATGCCCCCAACAAAATCCCGGCAGCCCCTACTTTCACCCGCTCCCCACGCAGCAAAACGCGCACGCCCCACAGTACAAACAAGAACATGCCGCCCCAGGCAAAATAAAAATTATCCGTAGGATAGGTATATCCATCCAAAAACGAACGAACAAGCAACAATACCCCTAAACCTATCCCCGGATGCACCAACCCACCTCCCACGACCAGTCCCAACCCCATCAAAACAGCGGCAATATCCCAATTGCCCCCAGCCACATCCATCGGATTCGATAACCCTAAAAACCACGCCACAAAAACCTTGACACTCTCCAAATAGCCAAATCCCGCCAACACGCCCACCAATGCCAACCACACGAGCACCCCCAACGAAATCGCCACGGACTTACGGGGCGAAGCGAATGTATCCGGCCACGCGGAAAATGATTGTTCCGCCGCCGTCTCCTTCACCTGAGTTTCGACCTGACGTTGCTCACCTTTGGGCTGCACTCGTTTTTTCTTTGAACTACTCAAGCGGCGAACCTCCTCCCGCCTTTTTACCCACATTCATCAATACCACAATCAATAAATAGACCCCCACCGTCTGCGTCAAGACAATCAACGTACCCTTCAAGTCCAGAACCGGCAACATCGCTCCCCCCAAACCCACAATCCCCGCCACAAGAAAAATAAAGGCCACCGCCTGACGTGGCGACATGCCCAGCTCTACCAGTCGGTGTGAAAAATGTTGTTTATCCCCTAACATAATCGATTGCCCCTGACGAATACGAATAATAACCACGCTCAAAGTATCAAATAACGGCACACTCAACGCTAAAATCGGCGCCGCTACCGCAATCCGCGATGGCGTACCCAATATCCCCTCCGAAGCTTCCATATGAAACGTCCCTAAAACGGCCACCGTCGCTAACACATAGCCATTAAACATCGCCCCCGCATCCCCCATGAAAATACGTGCCGGATTCAGGTTATGATACAGAAAACCCGCTACCGAACCCGCCAACACCATCAACAAAAACCGCACCAAAACATCTTCATGTGGCTGCAAACAAAGAAAAAAAGAGAAACAGGCAATCACCGTCACCCCCCCCGAAAGGCCATCCATATTATCCAGCAAGTTCATCGAATTCGTCACCAAAACCACCCAAAACATCGTCACCAGACAAGACAACCAAACATTAGACAACACAAACAGCTCCACCCGTATCCCCGACATCACCAAAACCCCGGCAGCCGCAATCTGGCCTACCAGCTTCAGCCAAGGCGTCAACACCCGCAAATCGTCCACTACCCCCAATATAAAAATCAGAAAAGTACCCGCCAACACCCCCGCCAATTTCAAATACGCATTAACCCCATACACCACCGCCAACTGTTCGCCCAACCAAGCCAAACCAAAGCGTCTCATCAACAAGACTGCGGCCAAATGCCCGAGAATCACCAGATAGAAGGTTGCGACAAAGGCCACCCCTCCCATCAACGGCACCGGTTCACAATGCATCGACCGGTCACCGGGATGATCAAGAAAGCCCCAACGTAACGCCAAACGACGCACCCCGTGCGTCAAGACCAGGGAAAGAAAAAAGGACAACCCAAGCGCATACAAATATATCAAGTACGACTGTTGCTGCATTCCATCACTTCCTCACACAGCGCAAACTCCCTACGCGCCGCCTGCTCCGCATGAAACTCCCGTGTCACCCGTTCCCGGGCATACGTTCCCATTGCCGCACACTGCTGTTGGTCTGCCAGCAAGCGGTTCAAAGCCGTCGCCAAGGCCTGCGGATCCCCCGGCGGCACATTATACCCTGTTTTCCCATCCTCATTAATAAATTCCACCCCTGTCCCCAGACGTGTCGCCACCACCGGCTTGCCACAGGCATGCGCCTCCATAATAGCAATACCAAAGGCCTCACTTCGCGCCACCGACGGAAACGCAAACACCGTACATCCATGCAAATAAGCCACCAAATCTTCCTGAGACAACACCCCCGGAAAATGGACCTGTACCCCCAATTGCTTCGCCAAGGCCATACACGTAGCCCGCTCTGGTCCATCGCCTGCAATCACCACTGGCGCATCCACCTGAGCCGCCGCCCGCACCAAATTCGGCAATCCTTTATAATATCGGTGACATCCTGCAAACAAAACGTAGCGTTCACCATAACGCTCGCGCACCGCCCGCAACCGCTCCTCCTCCGGATAGGCAAAGTCCTCGGTAAGAATGCCCAACGGGGCCACACGACACCGATCCTGCACTTCCTGAAGCACGGGCGATGTCTCCATATAAGGAGCCGATGTAGGCGCAATAATCGCCGCTTGGCGCAAAAAATGCATCAACACAGGACGATACACCCGCATTGCAGCCGCCTGACGCACCACATCGCTATGGTACCGCACCAACAGTTTTCCCCGCGGGCGACCGAGCAAATAGCCCACCTCCGCCGTCGGATTCGGCACATGTACTATCACCACGTCCGCATCCAGCCGACGCATGTACCATGGGAACATGGGCGACACCGGCGCACTTTGGAAACGTCCCCATTCCCCCACCGCCATCACCTGCGTCCCCTCACGTACCGAGGCCTCGCTGCGCCATGAACGATTACACACCAGCGCCTCCACCTCCGCCCACTGACGCTGATAGCGACACATCAAAGCAATATGCCGCTCCATTCCTCCCCGTACCGGCGGATCAAAATCCTTATACACATGCACAATTTTCAAAGAAAATATCCCAAGCCCCTAAAATCCGCACACGAGAATCACTATAGACTAAAAATAATACCACATCTACCAAAGCAAGAAAAAACAACGCCCAGACGTCCCAGCAGCTTGGAACGAAGAAAGTGAATATAGTATGGTCCCTGCGCCTCGTAAACGAAGCGCAAGGACCTTATAACTGACTATAATCCCACCTCGCTTTTAAAAGTGGTCCAAGGACCACAACCAAAACATATGGTCCTTACCATCCCTGACTGTCAGAAAATTTCCTTTTTCATGACAACTTTTCTGATTTCGGTCACTAATAACGCGCCAAGACTTCTTCATATACTGCTTTAGACGCTGCATAAGCCTCATCCGTCCATGCGGCTTGTTGCATCCCGTAGGGATTGCTCCCCCCACGTCCCGCAAGGCAAGCAATCGGGAAGCCCTTTTCCGTGCAATAGCGTTTAAAAAACTCAACGGAATTCGTCACTTCACGAACCAGAAAATTCACGTCCCACTGCGCCTGAACTGCGCCTGCGGCGTCATTGGCGTCAAAACGATCCCGAACCGCGTTGAGCACTTTCGGGTTCACACTGGCGCCTTGACCAATGCAGGCACGCCCGCCGGCATACAGGCCTGCAAAATAGGCCATTTCCGCGCCAACAATGTAGCTGAAATCTTTGCCACGGGTAGCGTACAACGCATCACAAATATACCCGGCATCGCTGGTTGAGGCTTTCATAGCCACAACATTGTCGATATCAGCCAGACGCGCGATGGTTTCCGGGCTGCTGATAAACTTCTCATCGGTTCCCGGTGGTTGATAAATAAACACGGGTAGTGTCGTCGCATTTGCAATGGTGGTTATATACTCATAGACCAGATCTTCAATGCTTTGTCCCCCAGCAGGCCGCAGCCCTTCGGGAATTGTCACCACCACACCGTCAGCCCCTATATCCTGGCTGTACTTGCACAATTCAATACCCTGGGCAACGTATGTTTTAGGATCAGGCAGGTTACTGCGATCACGATCCCACTCTCCGCTACAACCGACCAAAACCGGCGCCTTTCCCGATAAATGGGCGCACGCATTTTTCGCCAATTGTTTTACTTCATCTACGGAAAAGGTGTACATCTGCCCCATACCAGAACGTACAAAAAAGGCACTTACACCGCCCGCTTGCAGCATATAATCCAACAAATTACGTTGGCTGGCATCGTCCAACGCACCCGTTTCTGTAAACGCCGTAAAGGTGGGAGCGATAGAACCAGTAACAAAATCAGGTACTTGCATAATTCATTTCCTTCTTGCCCAGATCGTTGGGCGCACGTCAATTTATATTAAGCAGCATCACTGCAATCCATGTTACGCAGTGATGGCAAACTTCTTCCTCAAATCGGCAACCAGCCCGGTTACCGTGTTTCCGCCAACACCGCATTCACTAGCCTACGGGCCGCATCCACTTCCTCCACAGACACTTTGCGACCATCATGTTCCAGATTGGCCCGCCGCACCGCTTCTTTCAAACGCGCATCGTCGGGAGCTTTTTTTTGGGCCAGCGTATAGGCATCAAAATCCTGGATACCCTGTTTGAGTAATTCAAAACGAATGCTACTACAAGGACCGGGATACACTAAAAAGGTATCGCCAGAAGGCCAGTTACCCCACGCAGAAGAACGATTCGGCGAATCCGGCCAACTGGCAAAAGCCCAACGCAAATAGCCATCACATTGCGTTTTCAGGGCATTCCATGCCAAAAGGCGCGATTCCACCGGCGGACTAAATGTAAAGGTATTGGGGAAATCGGGACCGCAACAGGTATAAAACGTTGTAATCTGCCCCCGCTGCCGACGCGCGGCGCTTATTTCTGGAACCACACCGGGATAGATAAGGCAATAATCGTAGAGCTTTTCATCCAGATCGGCATGGTAATTCCCGGCTAAAGCAATTTTGAAGCCCTCTGGAATAGCCTGCAGGACCGCCTGCATCTTTTTCTCTGGCGCTTCATCCAACGCAATGCAGGTATTCTCAAACCAGCCTTTCTCTTTCAGATGGGGAATGAAGACCGCAAAAAAATCGCGCCATACCCCTTGCCATACCTCATCGCCCACCTCCGAATCAAGTTGTTTAAAACAACCTTCGCGCTCATCCCAATAGCGAATGGGACAATCCATACGGCTTCCCGGCCCCATGACCAAAGAGTAGCAGTTGATGGGTCCTGTCAACCCTGCATCAAGGCAAAGGGCTACATACCGGTCAAAAACAGAAAAATCAAAATGAAACTGTCCCGCTGTATCACGTACCCAGCGCACCATGGAAGGATGAGGATCGCGCGTCTGGCTTGCCCAAGGGTCATGAATCAAACAGGCCGTAATCGGATTTTGACCCGCCGTCGCCAACAATTCCGTATACGCGCGAAGCAGTACCCAGTGGACCTCTGACCATAACGGTACGCGATGATACCGTGCGATCGCACCCGGGTGTTGCCACAAATCCAGATAAAAGGTATCGTCTTTGGGCGATGGCAAAAGCGCATCCAGTACCGTTACTTCCACGGGAAACATAATCGGCGAAGCCTTTTCACAACGTACCGTCACGGTGCCTCGATACACACCCGCCGCCGCAGAACTCGGCACATGTAGCGTCAGCCACAATGGTTGGATTTGCCCGCCTTTCAAAGCACGCTCCGGCGCCTCCGTCAACTTGTCCGCCACCTTGCCCTGTTCTCTCGTAATTACATAATCCACAAAGTGCAACGACCACTGCGCCTGCGCAATTTCACCTTCTTCCCCTTTCAATGGGGTTACCGACATACGCAACGCATCCGCATCACGATTCCAGGCGGCGGCCAGTTGAAATGCGACCGATTCATTTCGGCATGCCTGCGCCCGCAAACACGTCTCCTCTGTGGGGCTCGGAACATCGTTGATCTGAAACCGTTGATATACACTCGTTTTCCAAACTGAAAACGTATCGGGAAAATTTACGTCCATTTTCTCCGCAACCGCCCCCCATGTAAAAAGGCTTAGCAAGATAAATAAAAGCAAGTATTTGTATGATTTCATAGTGGAATTCTCCCTCGAGCCTGAGACGGATATGCTACACCTTTGAGAATTGTGAAACAAGCTCACTCCGGCGCTGTACTGCACACTAACGGCGCACCACATAGGGGTGTATGCGGTGCGCCGCAAGGCATTTAAAGTCTGAAGCAATCCAGCAACCACAGTAAAAATTTCGTCTTTTATGACGACTTCTACCAGAAACTGCTACTTCCCTTGCAATTTAACGACAAATGTATTTTTGCCTTTTTTCAGATCATAGCGCAGGAAAAGAAGTTCTCGTTGCAGAATTTTCCCTTCCACAAGTCCCGGCGCCTCGACTATCTGGTACAGACTATAGTCTCCCCATAGCGCCATGCCGTAAGGCATGTCGCAGGGTGCCTCCACACTCACGGAAAGCTCACGGCTCCAGTGATACTGTGTGTTGTATTCGAGCCGGGGACGTGGAATAACAGGCTCTTCGTAGTATCCAACGTTGTCCCAGGGACGGTTGTAGTTGCGAATGCATACCGGGCGCACTTGCCCTTGCACAAACATCATCTGTGCGCCGCAGTCGTAGTGCATGAATGTCTTGGGCCAGGGACCGGCACATGTATCCCAAGCGTAATCGGGGTTGAGCGGTGCATGGGGCGTATCTTCCCAAAGCATGTAAGAGGAGGCTGTTTTTTCATTCTGCGCTTTGTAGGCACGCACAGCTTCCGCCAGGGTCATCATGGTGGCATGCGGTTTGATATGCTTCACAAATTCTTCGAGAAGCACTGCGGCCTCGCGGATATCCTCCTCGGTATAACAAAACCAGGTTCCCCCGCGTTCCATCTCATGGGCTTCCTGTTCCTGTACAAGGAAAACCTGTTCGTTGTAGCGCGTATTGCGAATATAGTTATCGGCAAACGCTTTCCAGTAATCAATATTCTCCCAACGGCAAAGGCCGGCCCGCGCAGGGTCATTGGGATCGGAGGAATAGACACAGGGATTGCCGCTATGGAAAGCTTTCAGGAGATCTCGCGAGGTCCATTCCATAGCAACAGGACCACGGGAGGTGCGGGGACGAAGACGATCTTTTTCGTCCATATAATAAAATCCCCAAGGGCATCCCCGATCGGTAATCCCGTCCACTTCGATTTGTTCCCAACAGAATCCCCAGACACCTTCAAAACCCAATTCTTCGCACAGTTGAACGATGTCAGGATCATTATGTCCCGTAGCAATCACCGGATTGGCCCAAGGCAAAGCCTCCTTGATTGCTGCACAGGCATCCATAAAACACTTCTTTTTTTCTTGTATGTTACCGGAAAAGGTAGAGGGAATGGCGGATTGTTCCGGAGTGGCTACAGCAATATCATCGCCATAGCGTTCATGCCATTCTGTCAGTTCCTTAGCAGCCAGTTTGGCCGACCCTGGACTAACTATCCAGGTAATCTTGACGCTGTGCGGATGCAAGGTGTCAGAAAGAAGGCGCATACCCTTAAGACAAGTCGTTTCTTCGTGGAAACGATTGGCCATCCCAACAAAGGTATAAATAAACTCACTCATTCAACACATACTCCATGGGTTACATACATTGGCACATTAAAACGTGTTCTATCTTGCCGCTTCAGTCTGTTAAAAAATAAGCGTGCTCAATTTCTCCGCTACATGTTGAATGAGCTGATCTACTGCACCGTTCATCCCCTCGACAAAGGCAATGGGGGTATCGTCCTCTATGACATGGGTAAACGTAAGTGTTTCTACCCAATAGGCATTTGTGCCACGCGCTTCCCGCAGCTCCAGATGCAACGAAATAACAGCCTGAAGGGAGGTATCTGAGCGTTCCTCGTGGAATTTACGCAATTCCCCCGTCAAAATCAAGTCAGGACGCGCCATATCGGCGGCATTGCCTACATCCTGAAAACGTCCTGTTGCCATAATGGCGTCGCTCACCGCACGGGTCACCATATCACCAGGCTGCTCCGCCCACTCTTCATTGGGATAGACTCCCAAACGCGCCCCTTCCTGATACACCAGTGGCAAACGGTAGGGTTGCGCCACCATAAAGGGACGAATCCCAAGGGTTTTACCGCTATTCTTGGCTTGGGACACATTGATATCGGGTTGCAACACATAACGTTGCGGCACCGTTACATGATTAGGTGTAAGGCAACCGGAGAGCAGTGGAAAAAGCATCGCTATCCACAATATTTTTCCCCTCGCAGACATAAGCTATTCCTCAATTTTTCCTTTACCCCGCACCAGCGATGCAGGATCGACCTCAAGTTGTTCGATGAATCTGCGCATAGAGTCAAACGTATTCCCCAATTCGCCCAACCCCTGACGCAGCATATATTCCATATTATCCGCTTCATGCAAAACATTGGCAGAAAGGGCATCAAATTCCCCGAGCGTTTTCTTTACCGTATCCGAGACATCTGCAATGTTATCCAATACCCGCTGCAATTCATGCTGGGTTTGCTCCACATCCACTTGTGTAATCTTCTTATTCACATTCTGCACCAAGGTGTCTGTATCAGCTGCCAGCGCATCTACCTTTTCCATGATCTTTTTCACATGCTCAATAACCTTCTGCGCCTCATCACGCACCTGCGAAACTGTCTGTTGCGCCTCATCCACCAGACCACGCCCATCGTCAAGAAAGGTTTGTCCTTTAGTGATCAGTTCATTCGTATTATCGACCACCGCAGTCAACTTGCCGTCATCCATACCGTTCAGGCCCGCCTTCACCGATTCGGCAATACTGGTCAGGTTTTCCATAAACCCTTCCACCTTTGAACTGACCGCAGTCAACGTCGACATCTTGGTCGGAATCTTACTATCGGGAGCCAAAGGCGCTGATTCTATCGTACCCCCATCCAGCGAAATGGCCATGGTTCCCGCCGCTAAACTATAGATGACCAGTTGCGCCTCTACCCCTTCACGCAACAACACTTTTCGTGGATCAATGTTAATCTCAACACGAGGACGGTTTTCCTGGGTCACATAAATGGAACTAACCTTGCCTACAGGCACTCCCAGATACTCAACCATGCTACCTTCATATAATCCCAAAACCGATTCTTCAAAATCGATCCAGTAGTGCAAGCCCGGGTTCTCATAGAGTCCCCCCAAGGTAAAAATTCCCGCAACGATCAATCCAAAGCAAAATGTCAAAAAGACACCCACTTTTATTTTTTGCTTTCGTGTAGCCACGAAAATATTCCTTTTTGTTTTTTTACATCACATTGCGCTGGGTAATATACTCATCCGCACGTCGTTCAAAAAACTGGCGCACCCGCTCCACCGATGAAGCCTCAGCCTCTTCCGGCGTACCCAAGAATATCACTTTCCCCTTATCCAACATCAAAACTCGATCCGCAATCTTACGAATTGAATCGAGTTCGTGGGTCACGATAACAAAGGTGGTATGAAGAAGATTTCGTAGCTCAAGCACCAACTCATCCAAACCACACGCCATAATCGGGTCCAGCCCCGCGCCCGGTTCATCAAAATACACCAAAGGGGGATCCACCGCAATGGCACGCGCCAATCCTGCCCGTTTACGCATCCCGCCGGACAATTCGCTGGGCATCATGTGCTCCGCACCCGAGAGGCCGACCAGACTCAACTTCATACGCACCAAACTGGGAATCAACGCGTCGTCTACGATGCCATACTCCCGCATTGGCATAGCGACATTGTCGCCGATGCTCATCGAATTAAACAACGCACTGGATTGAAACGCGATACCAATGGTGCGCTGCATCTGCGCCAATTCATCTTCCCCCATACGGGCAATATCTGCCCCCTGATGAAGTATCTTTCCGGAGGTAGGACGCAACAAACCGCACATATGCTTCAGCAGCGTACTTTTTCCGCAACCGCTACCGCCGATAATACAGAAGATCTCACCCCGATTCACCGAGAAGGAAACCTCGTCCAACACTTTGGTTTCCCCATAGTGCGTCACGAGATCTTTTACTTCGATAATGACATCGTTCATAGTTTATTCACCGTTGTAAAGCGGCGTCCTCACGCGGGAATCGCATAGTAAAATATGGCAGCAAAAATAATATCCACACAAATCAACATGAACACATCCATCACCACAGAACGGGTCGTCATCAACCCCACCCCCCGAGAACCACCCGTAACACGAAGTCCGTTATGGCAACCAATCAATACGATAAAAACCGCAAATACGAAAGTTTTAAGCATTCCCTGCATCAAATCGCTTAAATCCGCGGCATTTAGCGTCTGTGTCCACCAAATCGAAGGGCGGAAGCCTAACACCAGCACCCCCCAGAAAAAACCGCCTAGAATACCGGAGATCAGTCCCAGTACAACGAGGCAAGGCAAGACAAGAAGTAACGCGAGCATCTTTGGGGCGACAAGAAACTGGGAAACGTTGAGTCCCATACCACGCAAAGCGTCGACCTCCTCCTGCACCTTCATCGTAGCCAATTCCGCTGCAATGGCCGCGCCGGTACGTGCGCTCACTACCGTAGAGGTCATAATGGCAGCCAGCTCTCGCGCAAAACCGATCATGATGAGATCGGCCACGTAAATAGAAAGACCAAAACTGGCAACCTGCGCCGAGGAAAGCATGGCAATAATCAGGCCAAGCAGAAAATTCATCAGGCAGACAATACGAACGGCGCGCACACCCATCTCATGAATCTCATCTATCAGCAACCCCCAGCGGAATCCCCTACCCTCCAACGGCGCTACGAAGGTCCAATAGACGGCGTCAAAGCACAGTTCCAGAAATTCCTCTATCTCACCAGTCCATTTGATAATGCGCCCACCGAGCTCTTCAAAAACACCCTCTTCGCGCTTCCCGGAAGAAGGAAGCGCAGTGAGTGAAGGGCGAATAATGGACAAAAAATCAGCAACCCTTCCCTGCTCACCTTCATAACGGAACGTAGCGTGACGCTTGTGCGCATAACGCACCAGATCAATGAGCCAGGCGGCACCGGGGCTGTCGATCGATTGCGTAGGGCTGAGGTCCAGAACCACCACATCCCCTTTGGCCAAACGCAACTTACGCATCGCCACCTGCAATGCACGCCCCGTATCCTGATCGAGCGTTGTCGGAGCCTGGATACTATGCTCAGCCATGAAGGTTTCCTATAAATTGCTCAAATGCACTTTCATCCAACACGGTCACTCCCAGCGCCTGGGCCTTGGAAAGCTTCGAACCCGCATTAGCGCCTGCAATGAGATAATCCGTCTTCTTACTTACACTCGTAGTCGGTTTTCCTCCCAACGCCTTGATACGCGCATGCACCTCATCCCGCGTGTTGTGTTCCAACGTCCCTGTCACTACAAACGTTTTTCCTGCCAACAGCGATGACGTCGCTGAGTCTTCCGCACGCGCCTCCTGCATCGCAAAACCTACCTGACGCAAACGCTCCAGCAAAAGTACATTTTCCGGCGTATCAAAAAAATCCCGCACACTTTCCGCTACAATACTACCAACCTCATGTAAATTTTCCAATTCTTCTACCGTAGCCGCCTTCAGTGCATCGACATCCCCAAAATGCGTTGCCAAAATTTCCGCCGTATGGCGTCCCACATGACGAATTCCCAAACCAAAAAGTACGCGACTGAGCGAACGCGCCTTGCTCTCCTCCAAAGCTGCCAGCAAGTTAGTCGTCGACTTCTCCCCCATACGTTCCAGAGCCGAAAGCGTCAGCGCATCCAAATAGTAAAAATCCGCTGGATCCTTCACTCCTCCCTTCTCCACCAACTGGTTCACAATGGCGGGACCCAGTCCATCAATATCCAATGCTTTGCGACTGGCAAAATGCGTTAGCCGCTCTTTCACCTGTGCGGGACAGGAAAAGTTAAGACAACGCAAGGCGACCCCATCGGGATCTTTATGGGCCTCCGTATGGCAGACCGGACAGTGCGTAGGCACCGCAAAGGCTTCGCCGCGCTCTTCCCCTTCAACAGGAACGTGCCCTAAAATTTGCGGGATGATCTCCCCCGCCTTCTGCACTTCCACGATATCGCCAACACGCACATCCTTCTTGGCCAACTCCTCAAAATTGTGCAATGTGGCGCGTTTCACCACCGTGCCCGCCAGCTTGACAGGCTCCATCTCAGCAACCGGCGTCAATGCGCCTGACTTGCCTACCTGCACCTCAATGTGTTTCAAACGCGTACGCGCCACCTCAGCCGGAAACTTATAGGCAATCACCCAACGCGGTGCCTTACTGGTTGCCCCCAAACGCTCCCGCTGCGTCATCAGATCCACCTTCAGCACCATACCATCGATTTCGTAATCCAGTTCAAAACGACGCTTCTGCCAACGATTACACACATAAATAGCTTCATCGATAGAGGCGCATCGTTCTATATACGGATTCACCGGCACACCCCATGAACGCATCTTTTCCAAAGTTTCCCAATGCGTCGCAGGCAGGTTGCCCGCATCTGACAGAGCTTGGTACAAAAAGATATCCAGCCGACGTTGCGCTACCAGTGCCGGGTCCAGCAATTTCAACGTACCCGCCGTGGTATTACGCGGATTACGAAAAGGTTCATCCCCCGCTTCCACACGCAGACGGTTAATACGCTCCAATTCCGAATTACGCATGTAAATCTCCCCTCGCATCTCCACCACCGCCGGCACAGCCCCCTGTAACCGAAGCGGCACACTGCGAATCTGTCGCACATTCTGGGTGATATTATCTCCTTGCACCCCATCCCCTCGCGTCGCCCCCTGCACCAAAACCCCTTGCTCATAACGCAACGACACCGCTACCCCATCCAGCTTCAGCTCCACCACATACGAAGGCGTTTCGCCACCCAAACCACGGCGCACCCGCTGATCAAACTCCCGCAACTCCGCCGCATTATACGTATTGTCAATAGAGAGCATCGGTACACTATGCAACACCGTCTCAAAGCCTTCCAACGGCGCACCGCCAACACGCCGCGTCGGCGAATCAGCGCTTTGCAGCGCCGGAAACTGCTCCTCCAGCACCTGCAACTCCCGCAACAAGGCGTCAAACTCCAAATCCGTGATTTCCGTCCGCGCCTCAACATAATACAAACGATTATGCCGCTCCACCTCCTTCTTCAAAAACGCATACCGCTCTCGCACAGCATCTGTAAGTTTTTCCGGCATCATATCCTCACACATGGGGGTTGTCTACACTGTAATCAAGGTACCCCTGCCTTAATCTTCCATTGAAATGAAAAAAACACCGCGTACAGAATAGCAAATTTACAGCAACTGCCTGCAATGCGTTCTGTGTTTCCATGATCCAGATGCTGAAGTGGACAGCAGCCGTAAGCAGTGGCCAGCGCCACAGGCAGTATAATATAGTCCTCACCAGCAGGAAGCAGAGCAAAATTGTGTTCATATCCGCGCATTGAATGTGGATATGCCCTTCCCCCTTGCACTATGCCGGAGCTAAAGTTTATTGGGCGAAGCAGGTCGTCCGCAGCCCCACGCCCGAAGGTATTTCATTGTGCATGGTTGACCCCCTGTTTACACAAAAAAATACAACCGGAATAGATATGGTATCAGCCTGCTGGGATATCGCAGGCACAACTTGGACATATCGCTATACGCCAGAACTTCGGTGCACGCTCCCCTTTTCGCGACACGTCCCAGTTAGAAACCGTAAGGCAAGATTAGCTCAGGGCGAACCCGCGTCACCGTTCAATGCAGGTTGGCACTATTGCCTTCGAACGCATTCAGCAAGGTTTGCTGCGATTCAACATCTCGGGAGTTGCACAACAACCACGAAAGCAGGTAGTCGAGTTCGTCCATACCAACCTCGCCTTCGAATTGGCCCAGACGCTCCAGCAACATTTCCAGCTCAGGCACGTCGATAAGCTCATACAACTCCAGACGCGCCAATGCATCGCGGGCTTCCGGCGCAAGCTTACAACGTTCGAAATAGGACAGGTGCCGTACAACACCAGGACGCCGCTGTGGGGCTTCCTGAAGATGACGCCGCAAGGTAGGCCCCACCATCTTCAACGCGGTATCAATATCCGCAGGATTGTAGCCCTGCCAGGCCAGCCAGCGTCGTAAGGCATTTTCCGAAGGAGGGATTTCAGGGGTTTCATCCAAGCGGTTCATAATGACACAAACCAAGTCGGCAAGATGCCGTTTCATTGATATTCTCCACGTTCCATCTAGAACGGTATGAGCATTGAATCCATAAAGCGACTCAACATTGCACTTCAGCTACTGGCATTATTGTAGGGCTCTTCAGCAGCCCCTGTCAACTACCTCGCAACATTGCCACTGGCTCGTTCCAGATAGAGATTTCTCGAGAATAAAAACACCTTTAAAAGCTCCTTTTCGCTTCGAATAATTCTCAGCATAACGGCTATTTTGCAAAGCCGATAGCGCCAATGGTGTATGCCATCCCCCCATTGACCGGCGCCGTGCTACCGCCGCTTCCGTAGGGTTTTTCAACAATGTATTTAACAAAGTCCACATGACCGTCCATATACAGCACATTGCAACCGCCAGGTACATGATTAAAACCTTCCGGTTGATCGGAAACGATGTCGAACATGATAAAAATATCGCTTTGCGCTTTCGAAGTAGCTCCGGCATTGTTTATATCCGTAATAAGAAAACGCTCAATACCTTCCCGCAGACGATAAATGATATCACCGCCCCCATTACCACTACCTGGACGATACGCGCCAATATTCGAATCACCATCAGCGCGTTCCGCCAAAAGGTACTCATCCGTTAATGCAGGCACAAAACGTTCGATGGCAAGCCAGGCAATCTGCGCGGGACATTGTGATAGATCGATCCATCCCCCAAAGCTGATATCTTCCTCATAGGGGTCCGTACTGTCTACCTGGTCGAAGACCCAGCCAAAGTAACAATAACTGGCGTCAATCGCACGCTCTCCCCGATGGCTTTCTTTGCAAGGCTCGCTAAAATTAGAGCGCCCCAACCCCGGCGTCTCCAAATCACTCATACTGTTTGTGGCGTCAGAAGGACAAAAAATAATACTGGGGTCGTTCAGATATTCGGGATAGATCGCCCCCACCCGTGGACCAGCAGCAAGCCAGACCGCTTCCTCCCCGGCATCGGGCAACGCAGGATCACTACAGTCCACCTGCTCCTTATGTCCCTCAGCAAGCATAGGAGGATAACGTTCCCCCTTGGACTCGGTCGCATACATTTTGAAAACAATTCCCCACTGCTTCAAATTATTCTGGCAACTTGCACGACGCGCAGATTCACGAGCACGCGCCAACGCTGGCAAAAGAATCGCCGCCAAAATACCAATAATGGCAATTACGACAAGCAACTCAATCAGGGTAAAGCCCTTTTTCCTATACACCCCCAACAAGCGCATTTGCATAACACCCCTCCAACGCTGCAATCCGTTAGCAGCCATGTCCTATCATGATTTCAAAACACATCACGCCAATGTCTCAATACGTCCGCCCTCTGGAATAGCGTCCCTCTATAGCACCCATAGAATCCACAGCTCTTAGAGCTCCTTACGCGCTCTATTCCAAACTCATCCACTTTTGTCACACACAAAAATAAGACAACATAAAGAAAGAATCGGTTTCATCCTTTTTTTAGAATTCACACTCAAAGCTTCCCAAGAACTACAAGCAAGTGGCCAGCACGCAGGCAGTCCTTATAGTCCTTGCCGTACCTTCTCACAGTAAAGAGCTCGTTTTTTATGACAATTTTTCAAAATTCAGTCGCTAATAGAATTCAAACGACAGCAGTAAAAATAGCCTTCCTGAGGATTACGCTGGCAACCAGCCCCGAAAAATTGGTATAAACAACCTTCTATTGAGGTCAGCAATGAGTAGGAACCTGGCCGTAATTGTCTGTGGCTGCTTTGAAATACCCGTCATGGAAAACGTCAGGAATCCTATTGACATTACTTGGCTGGGGGGCTGCTCCGCTAGTTTCTATATACGTAGGGAGACGACCTGATGAACATTGCGTTTGGAAGAACTGTGAAATCAATCCGTGATTTTGATCTTGCCCAAACCATCGCGACACAATTTAAACGTATTGAACGGGAAGACTACATTGCCTTCCTGTGGGCTGTCTTCTTCGGGCTGTTAGCGCACGGCATGGCGCTGGTCAGCTTCTTCGTCAACGAAGATGGGCAGAATCATCGTGGCGGCGCCTTGCCCCTCACCTGGCAACTGGGACGCTGGTTGATCAAGCCCGTCCGCGCTATGCACGAATACTTACCATTTCAATTCCCGGCAGTTCTACTACTCATCATCCTCATCGCAATTGTCGGAGTTATAATGGCGCACTTGCTAAAAGCGCGTACATTGTGGAGTAAGTCCATCATTGCATCCCTGCTGGTAACGTACCCTGCCTTCTCCGTGGTTATCAGCTATCACATAGCCATCCTATCCTATACCCTCTCCTGCTTCCTTGCCATTACATCCGTGTGGTTAGCGTACAAAGGAAAATACCATCTAATTTTTGGGGGAATACTCCTCGCACTCTCCCTCTCAATATATCAGGCATATATCACCGTTCCCTTGGCCATTTGCATAGCCATCTTGCTTCGAGTTACGCAGGAAACGGATTTTCGAGACAAAGCCCAGCTTCTTTACCTCATAAAAAAAGGGTTCGCCCTCTTTATCTATCTTATCCTCGCAGGTATCTTCTATTTACTCTCCGTCAAAATCTCCAAATGGTACTATGGAGGAGAACTCAGTTCCTACAAAGGCGCCGATCAAATCGGTTCCATCACCCTCACCCCCTACTCCATCGTCGCCACTGTACGTGCCTTTGCAGACTTTTTCTCAGGACGATACATGAACATGCATACCTATCTTCTTTTAGGTATTTCCGGACTACTCCTGCTAGCCCTTACCTGCCTCGTTATATCTATTGTAATAAAACGCCCCTTTTCGCTCCCTCCATGGATAAAACTGGGCATATGCGCTGCCTTAATTGGTGGACTTATCCCCGCTATTTTTATATTCCCCATCATCGCTCCTACCGCCGCAATATCGCAAATGCAGACTTTTGGTATGGTTGTCATTCTTGCGCTAGCCATTGCCTTGCTCTCAGACTACCGGGGGCTGCTTAAAAATACAGCCATCGCGCTATCCCTGTTGATACTGTTAGGCTTCATCAACCGCGCAAACGCGCTGCACTACCAATCCTATCTATACACACAGGCAAGTTTCCTAAGCGCTAACAGACTGCTCTCCCGGATTGAAGCATTACCAGAATTCTCACCCGACTCAAAAATTGCCGTCATTGGCAAACTACCCAATGAACGGTATCGACACACCGGCACCCCCCCCTTTGATGAAAAATCCCAGGGATGGTTTGGAGGACCGGTCGGCTTCCAACATGCCAATCGTTCATACAAATTCACCAATATCGTTGGATACATGGACTACAAATTACAACCGGCAAACACAGCGGAATGTGAAAAGGCAGAAAGCCTGGCATTAGACATGCCCGTTTTCCCTGCACCCGGTTCTGTAAAAGCGTTTGACAATCTCATCGTTGTGAAACTTAACCACTGTCGCCCAGAAATCAAAATGACGCAGAAAAACGCAGCCACGTATGAATTCAGCGCTCTCCTGAAAGAACCCCTTACACACCCCACATTTGCATGGTACGTAAAAAAGAAGAGCATTCGGGGATATAAGAAAATTGACACTATTTGGTATAAACCCTCGAACACCCTGTGCTACACTTTCAAAGAGAGTGGAACATATCTCATAGAAATGTTTTACAAGGACGATGCCGCCAAAGGCTGCAAAAATACGTACTATGGGCCCATTGAGGTAAATATTGCCCAGGATATTTCCGATTCACACAGTCCATAAAAATGCAAAAAAACTGATGTTTTTCTGGTTTAGCCCTATCCATCAAGGAGCCACTTATGAATAAAATGGTGTCTATTGTGACCCCTTTTTATAATGAAGCAGATGGAATTGACCTCTATTTTGAATCGCTACTACCCCTATTGGAAAAAATGGAATACGATTATGAGGTCGTTTGTGTTGATGATGGAAGCCGAGACACTACCTTCGCGCAGTTGGAAGACTGGAACCGGAAAGATGACCACATCAAAGTAATAAAGCTCTCCCGCAACTTTGGCAAGGAAGCTGCGTTGACTGCTGGACTCGATTACTGCCAGGGAGATGCGGCAATCCCTATCGATGCCGATCTTCAGGACAATCCTGCCCTTTTCCCTCAGATGATCGCCCAATGGGAAGCCGGTTTTGATGTTGTACTGATGCAGCGCAAATCCCGGGATGAGTCCTGGTTTAAACGTTCCTCCGCCAAACTTTTCTACCGCTTTATCAATCGCCTCAGTAATGGCGGCGTCCCCGAAAATGTCGGGGATTTCAGACTGATGGATCGCAAGGTAATCAACACCATCAGGAAGCTCAACGAAAAAAGTCGTTTCATGAAAGGCCTGCTATCCTGGCCCGGCTTCAAAACCACTACAATCGTTTACGACCGACCCAATCGAGCTGTCGGCACACCAAAGCAAAGTTTAAAAAACCTGTTCAAACTTGCTTTTACCGGTATCTTCGCCTTTTCCTCCTTCCCCTTACGCGTATGGACCTTTATCGGACTGCTGATTACATCAGGCAGCGGCGTATTTGCTATTTTTCTTGTCACAAAAAAGTTTCTCTACAACGCAGCCCCTCCCGGCTACCTCTCCCTCATGGTTGTTCTCCTTTTCCTAAACGGAATGCTCATGATCAACCAAGGGCTTATCGGCGAATACATCAGCCGCATCTTTGACGAAGTGAAAGCAAGACCCATCTATGTTGTCGATCAAATTAGAAAAAGCAAAGCCGATGACGAATAACCTGCTACGTAGAGCAACTAAAGCCCTTCCCAACCTTTTCCTGGATGTGCTTCGATATGCCAGTACGGGTGTTTTCGTTTTTGCATCGGTCTATGGGACAAACAATCTACTGTTTTATCTTGGGCTGTCCGCTTCAGCCGCAACCCTTTCTGCCAGTGCCGTCGGTGCAGTTGCAGGCTACTTCCTCCATGCCAGATTCTCTTTCCGCGTAAGGAAACATACCTGGACCATGCCTGCAAAATTCGCCGTGCGACAATTGGTTTGCATTGGTCTGGCACAGCTCGTGATATATTTGTGTTCCGACGTATTAGGCATATTTTATCCCATTGCGTCTTTCCTGGCATCCGCAGCCAGCACTGTTGCCGCATTTCTACTGGCCCGATTCTGGGTTTTTCCAAAAATAGAACAACCGTATGAGGATTCCACTACATGAGAAAACTCGTAGCTATTATAACCTTGCACTACTCGTTCATATATGGAGGCCTGTTGCAGTGCTTTGCATTACAACAGGCGTTGCGCAAACTGGGTATGGACACGATAGTCGTTGACTATCGCCCCAAACGCGCGCGCCTGTTCCAGATTGCGCTCAACGTGCTCAAACCTAAATCGCAAATACGAAACGCAGAATTACTGGAAAACCAGTTCACCTTCTTCGAACGCATCACCAAAATGTTTGTGAAGGCCAGCAACGTATTCATCATCGGACGGCGAAATCTGAAATTCATCAAGAAACACATGAGCACCACACGGGCGTATTACACTCCTGAGGATCTGGAAAAGACCCCGCCCAAAGCAGATGCCTTTGTCTGCGGCAGCGACCAGATATGGAATACCAGCATGCCGTTCGAAAAAAAGGAGATTCGCCCTTATTTCCTTACTTTTGCACCGGATGACACCTCCATAATCGCCTATGCCCCCAGCATGGGTGGCATCACGATTGGAGACGACTACAAAGAGGATGTACAGCACTTCCTCTCTCGCTTTTCCGCCCTTAGCGCACGGGAACAACTGGTGGTTGACGAATGCCGTGCCTGCGGATGTCAGGGCGCGATTCCCCTTGTGCTCGACCCTGCCCTACTCTTGGACAAGGATGATTACTACGCTGTAATGGGTGTAAAGGAAAACGACAAACCCCCTTACCTGTGCAGCTTTTTCCGACAAGCAAAGAAACATGAAGTACTCCAAAAGATAAAACAGTTCAACACACCGCTTAACCGCCCCTGGGTCGACATGAGTTTTGATTATTCGTCCTTGCCGGATAAATATGAATTTAACCGCGGCCCTATTAACTGGCTCAACCGCATCAACCATGCGCAGCATGTCATTACAGACAGTTTTCACGCTACGGCCTATTCCCTTATTTTCCACACCGATTTCCATTCCGTTGCCCTATCCATGGGTAAGGAGGGTAGCAACAACCGCCTCTCTGAATTGCTTGGAAAAGTAGGCTTACAAGATCGCCTTGTTTCCAGTGAGGATATCATCAATAATCCAGAAGCGACCTTTACGTCGGCCCCTATAGACTGGGAAAAAGTCGACAGAGAACTTGCTGAACAACGCGAGCGCTCCCTGGACTTCTTGCGCGAGGCACTCAAATAAACTCGTATGGAAAAAACAGACTCCATAGCCGACATTAACGACAGCTGCACAGGATGCAAACTATGCGAAACGGTTTGCCCACACAGCGCCATAACTTTTTCGGATGACGAAGAAGGTTTCTGGCAACCGATAGTGGCCGATGACCAATGCACTAACTGTGGTCTATGTCGGAAAAAATGTCCGGCATTGCTAAAAGAACCCGTTGGACAACACGCGCCCGTCGACGTTTATGGCGGCTGGAACCAGGATCAGCTTACACATCAAAAAAGCTCTTCCGGCGGCGTCTTTAGCCTTCTTGCACAGGCGGTTTTAGAACAGGACGGTCTAGTCTATGGGGCGGTCTTTAAGGATGACTGGACCGTAAAACACATCAGAGCCACCTCTCCAGAAGAAGTAGCAAGGATGCGCGGTGCAAAATACATCCAAAGCGACTGCACCGTATATTCGCAGATAGCAGCCGATTTAAAACAAGGCAGGAAAGTGCTCTTTTCAGGCACCCCCTGCCAGGTTGCCGCGTTGCGTTCTTACCTCGACGGTAAAGTGGAACAAGAACAGTTGCTATGCCTGGACTTCGTATGTAACTCGGTCAATTCGCCATTACTCTTTACACTATACTGCCGCCATCAGGAGCATAGAGCCAACGCAAAGATCGCTGCGATCAATTTTCGCGACACCAATATCCGTAATACCACCTGCATTAAAAGTGGGTTAAGCTTCACCTTCGATAATGGCGCAGTGCATAAAAAAGACATCTATTCCGATCCATTCCGTTCCGCACATATGCTCCATTACTTCATCCGTAAAGCCTGCTACGATTGTCCCTTTGCCCAATCCGGACGCTATGGCGATCTTACGATTGCCGATTTTTGGGGGGTGCCTCCACAGCATCTTCATAAAGACGGAGTATCGCTTATTCTCGTCAATACGGAAACGGGACAGGCCTATTTCGAAGTGATAAAAGACAAGCTCAGCTACTTCCCTTCCAGTTTTGAAACCGCCGCAAAAGGGAATCCCTGCCTGGGTCATCCCATGGGGGGCATGAAAACATGGCAGCAGCACGGACGGGATCGGATAAATGAACTGATTCGTGAAGACAACCTCTCCGAACTCTTCGATGTTTTTTTGCGCGGCAACATTGTGAAACGCACCGCATTCCTATGCAAATTCCTGCTCGATCGCACAAATTACCTGCGCAGCTTACTCATGTCCAAAGCAAACAAGTAAGCAATAGACTGGCACTATCCCTCGTCATAACACGTATTCCCTGCAGGCAGTGCCGCTTCTTCAAGCAGACACGAGCAGTACCATTGCATCCGTGGTAAATGGAAAGGTCCTTTCCACATATTGCCTTTCAAGGGAACAGAGATACGTCCATCCCGATGGAGGTAACCGTACCATTCCCCCTCTTCCGAATCGGGAAAATGAGCATAAGCCCACTCATGTACCTTTTGATGCCAAGTTGCATAGCGTTCTTCACCCGTCAAATGATGGGCAAGCAGGGTGGCAATGATCGCCTCATTGTGCGGCCACCAAAATTTCATATCGTGCCAGTACTCCTGCACGGGCCGATCATCCACGTCGACAAAATACAGGATGCCGCCAAACTTTTTATCCCAACCTCGTTCCCACATCCAATCCAGCATCTGACAGCCCAACGCTGTCAAAGCCTGATCACCACCACGATAACGCGCCTCGTGAAGAATGAACCAGGCGGCCTCAATCGCGTGTCCAGGATTGAGCGTACGCCCATCAAAGTGATCGATGAATTCACCATTAGGCCCCACAACTTCGAAAACACAGGCGCGCGCTGCACAGACAAAATCGCGTTGAAGTTCGTGGATACAACGATCAATTTCCCGGGTGTAATAGGCCTCGTTTCCGATCGTTTCACGCAACACCTGCGCCACGCTGATCGTGATCATAAGCGGCGCAAGGCCTTTAAGCGGACGGGTCTGCACGTTCGTTTTCGGCGGCAACAGCCCAGGAGTCGCACTAAATCGACGAAACTGTTCGAAGAGTTCGTACGCCTGTTTAGCAGCCTGCGCATCGCCTGCAGCCTTTGCATACGCAGCAAAAGCAATCGCGGCAAAAGCCTCGCTGAAAGCATAGCGACGTTTACGCAACGGCGCACCTTCACGGGTCAGCTGAAAAAACATCTGACCATCCGTGTCAAAGCCATGTCGACGAATAAAATCAATGCCGTGACGCGCCCATTCCAACCATTCCGGACGGCGCTCTACCGTATTGTACAACGTGGATAGCAACCAAGTGATACGTCCCTGTTGCCACACGCTTTTGTCTGTATCCAGTATCGAACCGTCTCTATCAAGGGCTGTTATGAAGCCTCCATGTTCCTCATCGACACAGCGAGGAAGCCAGAATGCAAGCGTATCATTCAGCAAGCCGTTCCTATAAATTTTGTAAAACCGACTTTTCTCATCAGCAGACATCATACGACGCACATCCCATCATAAAGAGAAAATTTCTTGTTGTTACAGTAGACACTTCTATTCACTCTTGCGTTTATGCAACGTATAGAGCGTCAACCCTTCGATAGATTTCTTCATCGGAGGAAAAGCTAAACTTGCTACGTAGCCCACCACGAAACAGGCACCGACACCTACGAAAGCGTAAAGCAATAGATGCACATCGGTATAGCGTTGCGCGAAAAACAGGGTAAGCGCGCCTGCTATGGCGCCGATAATTGCACCGGGACCATTGGCTCTGGTGGTAAAGATTCCCAGACAGAACAAGCCGCACATAGCACCACCAAAAAGTCCTAAAATCTTCATAAATTGATCCCAGAGAGACTTAATATCCGCAGAAGCGAACATTAACGCCAAAAGAGCGCCCATAGTGCCCAACAGGATCGTAAGTATTCGCCCCAACCAAAGGTAGCCGCGTTCTGTACGAATCCAATTCCACGGACGCACAAAATCAGTCACCAATGCCGTGGAGATACTGTTCATACTAGTGGATACCGTCGATTGGGCTGCAGCAAAAACACCCGCCACCACCAGTCCCGCGATGCCCACAGGAAGCTCCCGGGCGATAAAGAGTGGAAAAATAGCGTCGGTGGTGAAAGTAGGATCGAGACGCTCGGGATGCTTCGTATAAAAAACGAACAACGCCGTCCCAACTCCGAAAAAAAGCAGCGTAGCCGGAAAAACAACAATGGCGTTCGTCCAGATGGCCTTTTTAGCGCGCCCAATATCCGGCACCGACATGTAGCGCTGCACCACCGCCATATCCGAAGAATACGGCACCAGACTCTGTGCAAGTCCGCCCAATACGACTACCCACAGCGCCGTGGTGGCGTAGCTGTGCGAAGAAAAATCCCAATTAATCAGATGTAATTTCTCTTGCTCCAGTGCCGTTGTCCAAAAACCATTAAAACCGCCCTCTACCTGGCTCACAATAAGCAACAAGCTCAGCAAAGCACCGCCCAACAATACAAAACTTTGCACTGTATCCGTCCAGACTACCGCTTCTAAGCCACCCAGTGCACAGTAAATAATACTCAAGCCGCCCATGAGCAGAATACACTGCTGCTCTGACAGCGGCGTTATGGCTGCCAGCGCCAATGCAGGAAGATACAGGACTACCGCCATGCGGCCAATCTGAAAAAACACAAAAGAGGCACTCGCGAAAAGACGAGCGAAACGATTAAAACGTTTCTCCAAATACTCATACGCGCTGGTGGCGTCAATCGCTCTAAAAAAGGGTAAAAACAGCATGATCACAAACGGGGCAATCGCGATCACCATCATATTGACCATAAAATAAACCCAGTCCGTCGCATATGCCTTCGCAGGAATAGCAATAAACGTGATCGAGCTTAGCATGGTGGCAAAAATACTCAACCCCGCCACAAACCAGGGAACACGCTGTCCTCCACGAAAAAAATCATCTGAACTTTTGTTTCGAAACGAAAAAAAGACACCCACACCAATCATGGAAAGCAGATATAGGCCCAACACTGAGAAATCTACCCATCCAAAGCTTTCTGAACTCTGCACCGGTCGAATCTGCCACACTTTAGGTGAACGCACCCGGGGACGCACCTCCCCACTTGGGATAATGATGGGATCGTGTACCGAATCACTCCCCCACCGCACCGCGGTAGTGGTAACCTGATTGGCAGGCATTTCGCCTGCGGAAGTCCATGTATTGGTGATGGTATGGTATGCCCATGCTTCCTTTGGAAAACCAGGGTGATCGTCCTTAAGCACATCCCCCTTGTAAAACAAACTACCGTCAGCGCCTCCAAGTACGAAAATATGGCTCTGCCCCACATCAATCCCCGTACCCGCCATTACACAGCGTGGAATATCCGCCCGACGTCGCCATGGGCTTACTGCCCCCGTATACACATCGGTGTCCGCATCAAACGCCTCCGCAAGATAGGTAGCAGGACAGAATTCGTATACATCCTTAAGGAAGAAAACTTCACCCGCCTCATTCTCGCAACGTCCACTTATCAGATAGATACAATCATGTACCCCATTATGCTGCGTCGCCGCAATCGCAAGCGCTCTTTCAGTACCCGGCCAGGAGGGAAATTTCTTCCACGAAAGCTTTTCCGTTTCAAAATCGGCAAACTCCATAGACCAGCAGGTGCGCTGCGCCGTTTCGAGGGCTAATCCCGTCGTTCCTCCCAGCACATAAATGCTTCCGTCGAGAAAAACCGCACTGGCATACGCACACGGTGCAGGTAGCGAAGGCAATGTCTTCTTTTCCACTTGCCCTTTTTCAGCATTCCAAACCATAAGAAAAACATCGACATAGGTGCGCACCCCATCATTCCCGCCGATGCAAACTACGCCATACGGCGTTGAAACCGAGGCCCCATACGCAATAGGACGTTCAAGTTTTCCTCCCTCACGCCACTGATACGTAGTTTCTCCATTCGTATTCGTCCGGAGTAGAACCCAAATATCGTCCTGCCAGACCTTTTGCGACTCCCACACCGGTTTCGGAAAATTAGCGCCACCTGCAACAATAAGGGCATCCCCATGTACTCCCGTAAAAGGTCCGGCTACCCCATCGGGATTGGGCAACGACGGCAACTCCTGCCAATCCAGTGCTGCAGCTACCGCCCCGCCAGAACTCAACGCTATCGCAAGTAGTAAGACCCAGTTTATCGACTGCTTCCACATGCCTGAAACATCTCCTAGTTTACGTATGAAAAGAAACCCAACGCATCCAGTTCCTCGCGCATGCGTTCAGACTCCTCCTTCGTCACTGGCGTCAACGGTAAACGTGTCGAACCACACGGAACCCCACTAAGCGACATTGCCGCCTTCAAACCAGACACCCCATGGTAGCGTACAATTATCTGAATATATTCCGCCGCTTTCAGCTGTCTCTCACGCGCCCCCGCCATATCCCCCTGTTCAAAGCACTGCATAACCTCACGATACAGCGGCGCAAGAAAGTTATATGTACTGCCCACTGCACCATCACAACCCGACGCCAAACCACTCAGCAGCATTTCATCCACGCCAAATAAAAGATTGTAACCTCCTTGAGCAAAGGCCTTGCAGCGTTGCAACAAATGCAAATCAGGACTACTGAATTTAATACCTGCGAGCGAAGGGATACGCACCGACGCCAATTCGAGGAAGGCGTAAATGTCATGGTGAAGACCGCTCAATCGCGGAATATGATAGTAGTAAAAAGGCGTTTCCTGAGCTGCATCCGCGATGCGTGCAAACGACTCAACCAAGGTAGCCGTATTTTCCGGTTTGAAATACGACGGCGACACTGCGCTGATCGCATCCGCACCAATCGATGCTGCATGCGCCGCCAAACGACGCGCATCCTCAATGGAGTTATGCCCTACCTGAACAATAACCGGCACCCGCCCTGCAACCGCTTCAATCTGTGCCTGCGCAACCCTTTCCCGCTCCTCCGTCGTCAACGAGGGGCCCTCCCCCGTGCTACCACATACATAAAGACCCGCAACACCGCGCCGCAACACCGCATCCACCATCGGTCCAATCGCGTCCCAGTCTACTTGCCCATGCAAATCCATCGGCGTAAACGTGGCCGCAAACAATCCCGTAAACTTCTTCATTCGACTTCCTTTCTCAAGTGATCAGCGGCACTTGCAATAGGTATGATTCTTACCGTTCGCGGCCAAAGCAAAATCCCGTTTTTTAAGATCACTTTTAACATCTCAATCACAAAAGCGGGACAGCGGCACTTGCAATAATATGGTCCTTACCTTCCCTGCACACGGCAATATTTTGTTTAAAAATTTTCGGCGTTCCTGGCAAGCACCGCCGCCATTGCACGTTGAATATGGGTGCGCATAATTGACTCTGCTTGTACTTCGTCATGGCTCTCAATTGCCTTCGCAATTGCTTCATGCTCCTGAAGCGCCTGTCTATACAAATTTGTCTCAAGATCGCGCGGCTTGGCCCGTGCAATATGTGCAAGAACACGCAAGCGATCCACCGCCATACCCAGCCAGGGATTGTCCGCTGCTTCGATAAGCGCCGAATGAAACGCCGCATCTGATGCGACCCAGGCTTCGACCGCTTCCCGTTGTTCGCGCGCTTCCTCTGCGTCTTCCACTGCCTGCAACGCCGCCGCCGATTCATCGCAGCAGCGCTGAAGATGTTGAACGTGATACCCCTGCGCATGCCTGGCAGCTTCTACAACTGCAAAAACCTCCAGATGCTCGCGCAAGGCATAGAGTTTCGCTAACTCACGACTGTCAAGGGAGCGCACAAAAGAACCTGCCCCTGGGATATGTTCCACCAACCCTTCACTGGTCAGACGCCCCAAAGCCTCACGAACCGGCACCACGCTGACCCCCAACTCCTCAGCCACAACCCGATTGACTAAACGCGTGGTCGGCGGATACTCCCCTCGCACAATTTTTTCATACAAACGGTCATACGTTGTTTTCGCTGGTATTGCTGCCAAAACCCTCTTCTCCATGCATGTGTGCGGTTAGAAAATATCAAGTTAAGTGCTTGTTTATATCATGTTATAACATCCTGGAGCAAAAAAATACCCCTCGCAAAAAAGTAAGGGGAATTGACGAATTATCGAACAGGAAAACTATTCACACGTAACAGACTGGATAGGATGCTTCACAGTACTCACGGAACATCCTTCCCACCGATCCCGTTTTTGGTCAAATTAGGATTAGGGTTTCCATCATTCGCCGTCAGGAGATCCTCCCAATGCAGGTACTCCACATGCCCGTCGGCAAAGAGAAAATTACGCGCGCCACCTGTGGCAAACCAGCCCTTGTCATTTTCCCAGGCAAGGTGATTGGAATACCACTCACCGACGATAATTTTCTTGCTTGGATGCCGCAAACAACTCTTTCGTTGAGGAATGCT
Source organism: Candidatus Hydrogenedentota bacterium (assembly GCA_963678445.1). GTDB lineage: Bacteria > Hydrogenedentota > Hydrogenedentia > Hydrogenedentales. The sequence continues at coordinate 286,565 of OY782877.1, forward strand.
GGGTAAAGGATTGCTGTAATTGTCCGCCAATGTGGACAAGCTGTCAATCTGTTCGGGGGAATGATAAAAGGTCATGGAATACGCATAGGAGGTGTTCTCATAGGTATCCTCGCTGCTCTCCCGGATGTCAGAAGGACAAAGGAACACGCCAGGGCGATCTTTATCTCCTGGGATATATTCTGCAATCAGATGACGGAAGCCACGCCCCATCCAAAGCCAATACCCCGGAGGCTCTGAGCTGGGTTTATCCTGCCAGGCCGGATACGTCTCCCGATTCTCTAGCACGTACATTTCAAAGGCCAGCCCGATCTGCTTCAAGTTGTTAATGCAAACCGCCCTTTTTGCGCCCTCCAATGCACGGCCAAGCGCGGGTAAAAGCAATGCGGCAAGTATCCCGATAATAGCGATAACGACCAGCAATTCGATAAGTGTAAAGGCGGAAGTTGGCGTAGTGGAGCGGGGGTACAGCATGACAGGATTCTCATTTTTGGAGATGGAGGCTACGTTACAAGGAGAATGAAGGAATCATCGTCAACGAATGAGGCGCTAGTATATCTGTTTTCTCCTATGTAATGCATCCTTTTCATAAAAACGTCCCTATCGTGACCGGGCAAAACGCAACAGCGCCATAATAGTCATCGCATCCTGAATCTCACCAGAGTCCGCCATTTGCAGGGCTTTTGCCACCGGAACCTTACGAATCTCCAGTACTTCCGTACCCTCAGGACTGGCTTCCCCTTCATGTAAACCAGTGGCAACAAAAAGATAGGCACGTTCACTCGAGTGGCAATTACTCAGATGAATCTCCCCGCCCAAGGGCTCCCAATGATCTGCTGTAAGCCCCGCTTCCTCCTTCAATTCCCGTTGAATGGCGGCCAGCGGACTCTCGCCCGGCTCACTCCCCCCCTCAATGATTTCCCAGGAATACGTATCCAACGCATAGCGATACTGCCCGACCAAATAGATTTCATCGTCAGGACTAAGGGCAATAACTCCAGTTGCCAGACGGGTTTCGACAACGCCGTAAATACCCGGACGTCCATCCGGATGTATAACCTGATCTTCCCGAACACGTATCCAGGGATTTTGGTATGCCGTGCGGCTAGACACGGTAGTCCAAGGGTTCTTTCTCTTCATCGTATATCCTTCAACAGCTCGTATTCACAAACTACCCTGAAAAACAAGGCCTTCTCCCTGCTCAAAAGCGCTAACGTGGTCCAGCGCCACGGGCTATATTTATAGCCCTTTCGTTCCTGAGCACAGAAAAAACTTCGTTTTTTTATAATCGCTTTTCAGATTTTAGCCACCAATCAGCGCCATGCCTGTTATAGCATGAATCACGTTCTAAACACATGTTTATCCTTCCCGCTCGCTTTAGCTTAGGCACAACAAGAAAAACATATTATTATCTTCTAAAGAACCATAACAAACTAAAAAAAGTACTATAAAGCAGTCAAAAATATCTAGATTTTAATATATACCTATCGTTAGGTATTCAGCTTTTTTACCTTATAAAAAGAATTATTGCAAAATTACGCAACCTGGAATATAATAAACTTGCTTAACGACCAGTAGGTAATAGCGCCTGCTGCCACAAGGGGGCAGGGGTCGGGGGGCATCTTCGTGTATCCAGCACACTACGGCTGGCCTGGGGCTGGTTAACGCAAGTATTGAGGTGCGCTGGTAACCAAAGATTTAGGGAGGAAGTGGCATTATGGAGATGGATGGTGCGAAAGTGATTAGTTCGCTGATGATGGAAAAACGTGCTTTTCCACCACCGCCAGCGTTGCAGGCGCAGGCAGAAATTAGTTCGATGGAGCAGTATGAAAAAATGTGGGAGCAATCCATTCACGATCCGGATGCATTTTGGCTGGAAAAGGCCAAAACCCTGGATTGGTTCAAAGCGCCCACCAAAAGTCTGGAATACACCTGGGATACACAAGGGCGGGTAATCCAGCACAATTGGTTCGCTGATGGAGAATTGAATGTTACCTACAACTGCCTGGATCGTCATCTGGGCACGCCGCGTGAGAATAAAGTGGCGCTGATCTGGCAAGGGGAGCCGGAAGATGATGTAACCCGTATGACCTACAAGGAACTGCACCGAGAAGTGTGCAAGTTCGCAAACGTTCTAAAAGGCCTCGGGGTGGGTAAAGGGGATCGCGTTTGTATTTATCTCCCGATGATTATTGAGCTACCGATTGCCATGCTGGCATGTGCACGCATTGGCGCAATTCACTCCATCGTTTTTGGCGGTTTCAGCGCCGATGCGATCAGTTCCCGTGTAAAAGACGCCACCTGCAAGCTCTTGATCACCTCGAATGTCTCCTTGCGTGCTTCCAAGCATATTAAGCTAAAAAATATTGCCGATGAAGCTATGAATAATCCCGATTCAGAGTCGATCGAAAAATGCATTGTCGTACGCCGCAATGATGAGCCTTGCAATATGCAGGCAGGGCGCGATCTTTGGTATGACGAAGTTATGGCGGGGGCCAGTGATGTATGTGAGCCGGAGCGGATGAATGCAGAAGACCCCTTATTCATTCTCTACACCTCGGGCTCAACAGGCAAGCCAAAAGGTGTGGTGCATACGACGGGCGGTTATTTATTACATGTTGCGTTAACGCATCGATATGTCTTTGATTTACGAGAAGAAGATGTCTACTGGTGTACCGCGGATATTGGTTGGGTTACCGGCCACAGTTACATCGTATACGGTCCTCTTGCCAACGGCGGCACCTCGCTTATGTTTGAAGGCGTCCCCACCTATCCCGATCCGGGACGCTTCTGGCAGATAGTAGAAAAGTTCAAATGCACCCAATTTTACACCGCACCAACGGCAATTCGCGCCCTAATCCAAAAAGGTGATGAATGGGTCAAGAAGTATGACCTGAGCTCGCTACGCATTCTGGGTTCGGTCGGTGAACCCATCAACCCGGAAGCATGGATGTGGTACTACCAGACCGTAGGTAAAGGACGTTGTCCGATTGTGGACACATGGTGGCAAACGGAAACCGGTGGTTTCATGATCACGCCGCTGCCAGGCGCTATGACAACAAAACCAGGCAGTGCTTCACGTCCCTTCTTCGGAGTCGATCCTGTTATCCTGCGCGATGACAACACGGAATGCGCAGCCAACGAAGGTGGCAAACTATGCATCCGAAAGCCATGGCCGGGTATGATGCGTACCATGTGGGGGGATCACGAACGCTTCGTCGAGACCTACTTCACCATGTACAGTGACCTGTATTTCGCCGGTGACGGTGCCCGTAAAGATGAGGACGGCGATTTCTGGTTGATGGGCCGAATTGATGACGTAGTAAACGTCTCCGGCCACCGTATCGGTACAGCAGAAGTCGAAAGCGCCCTGGTCAGCCATGAAAAGGTGGCCGAAGCCGCTGTAGCACCCATGCCGCACGACATCAAGGGGCAAGCGCTGTATGCCTATGTAACCCTGGTTGGCGGCGTAGAAGCAAGTGAAGAACTACGCAAAGAACTGGTCAAGCATGTACGCACAGAGATCGGTCCGATAGCCGCACCAGACTACATCCAGTTTGCACCGGCATTGCCCAAAACACGTTCGGGTAAAATCATGCGTCGCATTCTGCGCAAAATCGCCGAAGACGCAGCCGATCAAATTGGCGATACAACCACACTGGCGGATCCAACCGTAGTTGAGTCACTGGTAGAAGAACACCAAAAGTTAATTGGCGTATAAGACTGCGTGATACGCCATCGGGATAAGTAGGGCCGAACGTATCCAATACGTTCGGCCCTTTTCTAACGCGCTCCAGCGGTGGCCAGGGGCACACCCAAGAAATAATGGTCAATATGGTCCTTTGCCGTGGGTAGCCAGAGAAAAGCTAACTTACATCCGCGTTTTTGTGTTTTTTTCGACAGTCCTGCGGTGACAGGGCCACAGCCAAAAGATATGGTCCTTAACGTGGGTAGTCCGCGCAAAGCTAACTTACACCGCGTTTTTCTTTGCTTCTTTCTTTTTCCGGAAAAAGAAAGAAGAAGCTATAAATTGAATACGTACCTGAGTGTGCGGGGGAAAGCTGTATCGTCCCCTCCTTAAAAACGAAATGCAGTCATGCAGAAAACGTAGCAAGGAGTTGTGGAATTATGGCAGAAGAAAAAGTAATGAATCGTTGGGTCGTAGTGATTGGCGCGATCCTAATCCAATTATGCCTGGGGGCCATCTACGCCTGGAGCGCCTTTACGGCAACTCTGAAACTTCCTGTAGCAGAAGGCGGCTACGGGTTTACAGCATCACAAACACAATGGATTTTCTCAGCGGGTCTGGCGACCTTTGCGGTGGTCATGGTAGTAGCCGGACGCCTTCAGGCCAGACTGGGCCAGCGCAAAATTGCCATGGCAGGCGGAATTGTCCTGGGGACAGGCTATATTCTGGGTGGTTTTCTGGGGGAAACCTTCTGGGCACAACTGCTCTGTGTCGGAATCATTGGCGGAGCGGGTATAGGGCTGGCCTACGTGGTTCCCATTGCCGTCTGTGTAAAATGGTTCCCCGACAAGAAAGGCATGATCACCGGCCTGGCCGTGGCAGGATTCGGTTTTGGGGCCACCCTATGGGTAAAACTTGCCGGGAGCTGGTTCGGTGGTCTACTGAACACCGCTGACGGTTGGTTCGGACTGCCAGGCGTCCAGGCCGTCTTCGTACTATACGGCGCGATTTTCCTGCTCTGCGTACTGGCAGGCAGCATCGTCATGAAAAACCCGCCCGAAGGCTTCAAACCCGTCGGCTGGGAACCGCCCAAGCCCCACGAACGTGCTGCAGCAACCGGAGCAATAGATTTAAACGCATCCGAAATGCTACGCACCCCTCAATTCTACTTTTTATTCCTCATCTTCACCGGCTCCGCCATGGCGGGACTAATGGTCATCGGCTGCATCAAGCTATTTGGCATCGACTCACTACAGGCGAGCGGTGCAGCAGCCGACGCTACCACAGCGGGCGCAACCGCAGGGACGGCAATGGCTTTATACGCCATCCTGAATGGATTAGGCCGTATCGTTTGGGGAACCATTTCCGATAAAACAGGACGCAAAGCCGCACTCTTCCTGATGTGCCTTATACAAGGCATCATGATGCTTCTGTTTTATCAAGTAGGCGGAAGCCGACTCGGCCTCATTCTTGGTGCATGCGTTATTGGCTTCAACTTCGGCGGCAACTTTGCCCTGTTCCCCGCAGCCACAGCCGATTTCTTCGGCAACAAGAATGTCGGGAAAAACTACGGATGGGTATTCCTTTCCTACGGCGTAGCAGGCATCGTTGGACCGCAAATTGCCGGATATTTCCGCGATAGCGCCCAAGGGAGTAACGTAAGCACATGGAGTACCCCCTTTATCATCGCCGGAATCGCCTGTCTCCTTGCAAGCGGATTCGCCCTACTGCTGACCGCCCCAAAACATGCCCAGGCAACCGCTACCTCACAAGAAAGGCAAACCAACGAAACCGTTCCCGAAGTAGCCCGCGCCGCCAGCAAATAAGCCATCCGGGTGTTAGGCAAATGAAAAAAGCCGTGCATCCTCTTGGAAGAGCATGCACGGCTTTTTCTCCTTCAAAAACACACCATAACCCGCAAAAACTATGCATCGGGAGAGGCGTTTCGTATTTCGTTGAGGACTCTCATTTTGGCCTCGATGAGCTGGGGCTGGTTGAGGTTGAGCAGGTCACGCAGCTTGTGCATCAGGTGGTCCTCGTGACCGTCCAGGACACCGTCGCTATAGACCAGACGCCAAAGAACTTCGATAATCTGGAGTTTTTCTTCCTTGGAATAGCCTTCGTTGATTTCGTGGGTAAAATGCCAGAGGTCCGCGCTTTGATCACGCACCTCGATGGCTTCATGCAGGAGTTGCGCGGCTTCCTCTTCCTGCAGCTCAAAACGATCTTGCATCAACTGCAGAATATCGCGACGCTCGACATCGCTAAAATCATCATCGGCGCGCGCCACTTCCAGCAAAACCACGCAGGTAGCCAGAGGGAGACGGTAGTTTGTTTTCTCAACGGGGGTAGATTCCGATTCGGGAAAAAGGATTTGGGCAAGTCGTTTCAGCATACGTTCCTCAATATCTTTTGTTGGCCTACTGCTGTGGGTTGGCGCTTCAACGCTGTAAAAAGCACCGGAAACAGGTCGTTCTGTCCACAAAGCGCAAGAAGCATTATATATCGCGACAGCTACTACATAAAAATTTCCAGCAAAAACGCATCAAACATAAATTGTGCTGAAACCAAGATACCAGCGACCGCGTCTGAAGGAAAAAATAATACTTGGAAAGGGCAAAATTATGCAAAGCGGGATGTGTTTGTTTTGTCTGCTACTCTCCTTGTTTGTTTCCACACTGACCTTCGGGGAGGACAGTAGCCAAGTAGAGGAGGAATTCTCGGGTGCGAAGGTTCTGTTGGGAGCGCATCGGGGGGGACGGGGGCAGTGGCCGGAAAATACGCTATTGGCCTACAAGGAGGCGTCAAAAAAGTGGCCGAAGGCCTTGCTCGAAGGCGATGTTCAGGTGACGGCGGATGGGCATCTGGTGATGATGCATGATGCACGCGTTGACAGGACGACCAATGGGACCGGGAATCTGGCCGATATGACATTGACAGAATTGAAGGCGCTCGATGCAGCCTATCATTTCACCCGGGATGGTGGAAAGACATTCCCCTACCGCGGTAAAGGCGTACAGGTCCCTACCCTGGAAGAAGTGTTGAAAGCAATTCCAAACCATTGTTTTTTGATCGAATTGAAAGATGGTAAGGATATTGTTGAGACGACTGTAAATATAGTGCGGAAATTGAAAGCGGAAAAACGCTTTATGTTCGCCTCCTTTAATCCCATTTACATGGCGGGCCTCAAACAATATGCACCAGAAATGGAAACCTGCTACGACATTCCCTCTGCGCTGAAACTGATTACCTTCTTACGTAACGGACACTGGGAAGAATACACGCCAGAGCACCGCATGCTGACCAGTTCCAAGGAATTAGAAGAGCAATTTCACATCACGCCCGAAGAGATAAAAATGATCCAGCAAAAGGGAATCCTCTATCAAGTACACACCGTCAATTCCCAGGAAGAAATGAAACGCCTCCTAACAATGGGCGTAGATAGCATCCTGACCGACTACCCCGACCGCCTGGCGGCGCTCTTGAAGAAGCGGTCCAGCGACCGCAGGCAGGGATTATGGTCCTTGCCGTGGGTAACCAGAGTGAAGCTGACTTACATATTCGTTTTTCTTTGCTTCTTTCTTTTTTCGGCGGTCCAGCGACCGCAAGCAGGGATTATGGTCCTTGCCATGGGTAACCAGAGTGAAGCTGGCTTACATATTCGTTTTTCTTTGCTTCTTTCTTTTTCCGTAAAAAGAAAGAAGATTCTTAAATTGCCTTACCTTGGATCAATGCGAACCGTTGCATTGGCAGTGCTGGTTCCCAATGTCATTTCGGTTTCCTGGCTTCTTACGTCCGAGCCGGTGTTGACCGAGAGGGTAAGCGAACCGCTTCCCGTGATACCCGTTAGCGTCACGGTATAGCACTGCGGACCATCGGTAAAGGTAACGCCCGTATGTGCGGTACCCGTATGCGTAATCACGAGATCATTTTCAGCATCGAAGTTCGCCACAGGCTCGCTAAAGCCCATTCTGAACTTTACACTTGTCCCCTCACTTGATTTCCGCACCTCCGGTCGAATCGAACTGACAAAAGGCGGATGCGTATAGCCCGACTTGCAGGCCCAAAGTTCTGTGCCGAATACAGAGGAACGCCTTGAAAAGAACAGGGTGCCGTTGAATTCCGTCATGCTGTGAATAGGAAAGTAATGATCATCCGAGGGAATTTCTGCAAGCATGACAGTACCCGCTTCCGTGCCATCGCTTTTCCAGATTTCGTAGTCATATGTGCTGTTCTCACAGCAAAAGAAAAGCGTATTGTTCTGTTTGACAAAACTATGTTTTATGTCATTGGAATAGATGTTACCTACGCACTTGAACATAACCGTACCGGCTTCCGTACCATCGCTTTTCCAAAGCTCGCGGCCATTTCTTCCCCCGACTGAAAAAAAGAGTATTCCGTTAAGGTTGATTATGTTTTCGCGAGGTGAGAACAGATCTTCAGAGAAATCGCTCTTGACAATGCGGGTACCTGCTTCCGTGCCATCACTTTTCCAAAGTTCGTAGCTGTTTCTTTCTCTCTTGCTTACAAAAAACAGCGTCCCATTAACGTTGACCAGAGGCGTATCCAGGTCTGTACGATAACTATTTGAAGCAAACCTTTTGACCATGACGGTACCTGCCTCCGTGCCATCGCTTTTCCAAAGCTCATCACTATGTATACCCGCATCACGCATAAAAAAGCGTGTTCCGTTGATGCTGGTCAAGTTACACAAATACAAGGAACTTTTATTAGTTGGAAGGAGGTCTTTGAGAATTTGCGGGATTTCCTTCCAGTTGCTTGTTTTCCGTTTTCCTGTCTTCCGTTTGCTTAGCTTCCGCACATCCGGCTCCCCTCTCCCCGGACAGGTATCTTTAACAATATAGGGAGACGATTTTGTATCGTCCATTCTCCACAGCACACGGCCATGTATGCCGTCATCCGCTGTGAAGAGAAGACTTTCCCCCTCAACCCGCAGTCGGTATGGACCTGATCCAACGGTTGCAGTATTGATATCTTTGACCATAACCGTGCCCGCTTCCGTACCATCGCTACGCCATAATTCCGAGCCATGCACACCATCATCTTTTGCAAAAAATAGGGTATCTTTAAAATCTATTCGAGAATTTGCCGCTAAGGACCACGGGCCGTCAACCTCGCATGAGACAATATAGCCTTGCTCCAACACTAAATTTTTACGGATTCTTTTGACGAGGCAGGTGCCCGCATCCGTTCCGTCGCTGCGCCACAGTTCTTCATATTTTTCATCCTTATCAATCTTAAAGAAAACCGCCTTTTCTTTGATCTCTACGGACTCAGGAAGCGAGCCATCACTACCCGCACAGATATCTTTGACGAGGTAGGTACCCGCTTCCGTACCGTCGCTACGCCATAATTCGAAGCCATGTGCACCATCATCGGCCCAGAAGAGTAAAACCCCTTTAAAATCGGTTAGGTAGAATAGCGTTGGAATTCCGTCCCCTGGAGCAAGCTCCTTTACCATGTAGGTGCGCATTGTTGTTGTGTTGCTCACCCACAATCCATTGCCGTGTAGACCGTCATCGGCCTCGAAGAAAAAGTTATCGCCAACAGTAACCGGCGAGATACATCTTCTTCCCCTTATAAAAGAATCCGCTGGGTAGAACGTATTGGCGCTTTCAGCGCCCGGTCGAATGTCTTCAAGCATGACAGTACCTGCTTCTGTACCATCGCTGCGCCAGAATTCAAAACCATGTACACCGTCATCAGCCATAAAAAAGAGGAACTGGTTGATACTGCACAAAAGTTCCACTCCCGAACTTATAATCCCCGGTCGAATGTCTCTAAACAGGACTGTCCCCGCTTCTGTTCCATCCGTCTTCCATAATTCACAACCATGACTGGCGTCGGTGGCTCTAAAAAAAAGGGTATGGCCTGCTATAACGAAATCGGTAGGGGCAGAACCTTCTTCAGAGAGCGCGATATCCGCTACGAGATAAGGACGCCCTACCGATTCCTCGGCCCAAGCGCCACACATCAACACAGCCACCAACACAAGACTGACAAAAACAAAATGTGGGCTGCACACACAACGCATGAAACGGAAGACTCTCTTAGGCATTCAATAAATTTCCTTCCCAAATTCAAAATACAATATAAAAACACCCTTCATTTTCCTGTAGAGGAAAACACGCAGATCGTCTTCTTTTAGTACAGTCCAAAAGTTGTCACGGTAAACGAATATTTTTTGTGGTCAGGGATGCTAAGAAGCATCCCCCATAGGTGGTCTCGAAACTTTACGTGTTTAAAAAAGTAAGGTGGTCTGGAAACCAGACCACCTTACTTCCGTTTTTATTCAAAGGCGGATTGGAAAAGATATCACTTCCCGCCTTGCCCCTGTTGTTGCAGCAGGATGAGTACTTGGGGAACGCCGGATTGCTGCGCCAAATCTAAGGGGGTCTTTTCGGCGGCATTCACTACGGTGCTATCCACACCTTGGGAAAGCAAGTAGGCGACTACTTCGCGATGACCGCTCGCAGCGGCATCGTGGATCACATAGTTTCCTTCCAATGTTGCCGCCTGGTCGTTCAGATCTGCCCCATGCGCCACCATAAGTTTCAGAACTTCCAACTGTCCTACACGCGCGGCTACATGCACGGGCTTTTCTCCATACAGGGCCATATTCAGGAACTGCGGCTGGGTCTCGATCAGGGTCTGCATACGCTCATAATCCCCTTGCTCTGCGGCTTGTCTATACGCTTCCATGAGCACTGCACGCAGATATATACGAATACGTTCATATCCTTGGTAAATGGAGACCTGGAAGGGCGTCATCCCTTTCATCAGAGGGCGGTTGGAAAGCTTTTTTTCGACCAAATCCAGCGGTGTTTCCCCTGCATTATTACGAATGCATATGTCCGCTCGACGTGCCAGCAGAAGCTTCACTGTTCTCAGGTAACCGCTCTCCACCGCACCGTGCAAAGGCGTATTCCCGGCTCTGTCAGGGGTGTTAATATCCAACCCTTTCAGAATAAAGAGTTGTGCAGGCCCCCAATGACCGAAAGCGGTGGAAACATGCAGTGGAAGGCGTCCGTTTTTATCCAACGCACGAATATCCGCGCCATGAGAAACCAGGGCCTTCACAATCAGAACATGCCCCCGTTGTGAGGCCAAGTGCAAGGGCGTAGCCCCCATATCATCGGCCACATTAACTTCCGCACCGTGTTGTATCAACAGATTTACAGTATCCACCGTCCCGGTTTCCGCAGCTGCATGCAATGGTGTGGCGCCGCGTCGGTCGCGTTGCTGCACGTTGTTGTCCATCGACAAGACCCATCGTGCAGCCTCTTGGCTGTCATTCCCCACCGCAGGAAAGAGTAGCGTCCGCCCTTGCACATCCTGCGTATCTGTCGCCGCCCCCTCTTTTACCAAGGCCTTGGCGATAGCGACTTGTTCATAAAGCAGCGCTGCAAACAAAGGCGTCTGTTTCTTTTTGTCCTGTGCCTCAATATCCGCACCGTGGCTCAATAAGAATGGAACCATTTTGGGTTGTTTTGCCTCTATCGCGATATGCAAAGGCGTCTTTCTGTCACGATCCTGCGCCTCAATATCCGCACCCGCCGCCAATAAGACCTCCGCCATTTCCACGTTCCCAAAAGCACATGCTACTTGCAGCGGAGTGCGTCCGTCCCGGTTTTTCCGATCCGATTCCGCACCCTGCGCAATTAAAAACGCAGTAATCGCTACATGTCCTTGCTCCACCGCCATAAAAAGCGGGGTACGTCGTTCACGATCTTTTGCTTCGATATTTGCCCCAGCATCCAACAAGCATTTTACCAATTCCTTGCTTCCTTGCAGTGCCGCCAGATGTAGAGGGGTGCGTGCCTGTTTATCCTTTTGATCAACATCAATACCTCTCTGCAGCAGTAATTGCACAATATCCGGCTTATTCGCTTCCACCGCCACATGCAAGGCTGCCAACCCCTTTGCATTCTGTGTATCCAACTTTGCACCACGTTCGATTAAATGGGGAATGATAATAGAACGGCCTCTCCGAATCGCATAATGAAGCATCGGTTCCTTAAAACGCCCATTCACCTCCGCCTCCAAATCAGCCCCATGCGCCAGACACAGATCCAGCAATTCGGGATCTTGCCCTTCCACTACCGACATGAACGGCGTCATCCCTTCCCGTGTTTCAGAATTCAGAGACAGGCCTTGTTCCAAAAGATAGCTTACAATAGGAAAATCTTCGTTTATTAGTGCTTTGTGAAGTAAGGTATAGCCTAATAAATCCATGAATTTTAGAACATCACGATCTTTCGCAACCATCGCCTTCAGCCCCTCCAAGTCACCATAAAAGACCGCTTGATTCACTGTATATTGTGCACCAAATTTTGTTAGGGCTTGTATAACCTGAAACTGTTTTGCTCTTCCGGCTACCGCTACTGGATTCAACGCTACTTCAGGGTGCGCATTCGCATTCAAATCGGCCCCAAGTTGCGCCAGTGCTTTAACAGATTCCACCTTTCCCAATTCTGCAGCAAGATGCAACGGGGTATAGTTCTTTTGGTTGCGCTCCTCCAGCCCCAGCCCCTTGGTTTTCAACATATCAAGCGTGTATACCTGCTCCGCAGCCGCTGCCAAATGCATGGCCGTGTTACTTAACCCATCCCGCGCAAAGAGATCTGCCCCAGCGCGCAGAAGTTCATCCAAAATGTATGGATGTCCCTCTTCTGCTGCTTGCAGCAACGGGGTTTCCCCACTTTCATCCAAGGCATCGACCGCAGCGCCTTCTTCGATAAGCTCCAGTGCACCGTACAAGTCGCCTGCGGCGACTGCCTGTGACAAGGATGCATAGGCCACCTTTTCAGTCAAACGCACGGGTGGTTTTGGACGTATAAATTCAATAAAAGGCGCTCCATCCTCTCCTCCTTCATCAACGACGGTCTCCTTGTCCTGTACAACCAATTCTTCCGGTGTATCTTCCTCCGCTTTTTCCTCTACACGATACGTGACTAAACCATGAACCGACAGTGCCTGCAAAACAGGTATCAGGAACGGTGCTTCTACTTCTTTTGCACGCAAGATCACCACAGTAGTTTCTGGAGCGTCTTTAGCCAGTTGTTTAAAAAAAGCATCCACATCCTCCAGCACTGTATTCTCATACACAACTGCGCCGTCCGCTTTCACCCGGATGACAACCTCTTGCGCTGCCGCCCACACCACAGAAAAAAACACAAGCACCGCCACACATCCCAAGTTTACAGCCAACAAACCGCGTACGATTTTCATTCGGTATTCCCTCATCGTTATTCCATACACTTCAAAATAGCCTGCACCACAAGCGACATGGGCTAGGAACAACCCGCAGCTATCACATTTCTATCGTTTTCTTTCCAGCAGGAATCTCCTGCAGCAGCATCGCCCATGCTTACCATAAAAAGGCGCTTCATTGTGCCACAGGTTTTATTACCCTCTCAAACAGCAACAGCACCAATTCCATATTTAGACACAGAATTGCATTTCCATGGCGTTCTTTGAATCGCGCGCTACTTCTACCCCAATTAACGAAATTTATACCGCTTCTGCTGACAAAGTTGCCAGAAATTCTTTTAAATGTTTGGATAGCGAACGTGAAAAGCCCGCGTGCACTTCACGTATTACACCCCGTTTATCAATCACCGCAATATGTGGAATAGAAGAAACAGCATAGGAAGAAGCTACGCCCCCCCCTCGATCAAACAATACAGGCATGGTCAACCCCTGCTCCTTCCACAAACGGCGCACTAACTCTTCCGATTCATTCAGGTTCACCGCCAAGACGACCACGTCATCACTCTCCTGATACGATTCCGCCAAGGAATCTATCACGGGCAACCCTCTACGGCATGGCGGGCACCAGGTAGCAAAAAAATCCAATAGAATCACCTTGTTTCCTAAATAAGATGACAAGGTTACCGTATTTCCATCCAGTGCTGTCAGCGTGAAATCAGGCGCTGGCAACCCTATCAGAGGATGCTGGGATTCACGACCGACATAGACGTAACTCAGGAGCAATAAAACTCCACTAAAGGCAATCAATCGCACGGAACGTCTATTCAAGAGTATTTTCTTATCTCCATCCATACCCCGTTCCTTTCAGTTCAAAAACTCCCCCTGTTTCGTGTTCTATCCGCTGAACGGCCCCTTTCCCCTTATAGGGAAACCTGATAAACGGCCTATTTCTTCCCACCTTGGCTATCCGTTTTCAACGCCCCCTTTTTCATCCATTGGATAGCGCAATTCCCATTGCGCACGTATGCGATCCAACGTGTCCATAATTTCTATCGATTCTCGATGCGTCATTACAGACGACTCCAGACGTCCCGCACGCATACATTGCATCACCTCTTCTGCCTCACAATTATACCCGTTTCCTTTATACGGCAAATGTATTGTCTTTGCTTTCTTTCCCGGATGCTCTAACACCAGCGTCTTCCCCTGCCAGAAAGGACCCGGAAGGTGAATCATCCCCTCGGTACCCATAATACGCGCTTCCTGAGCCGTTTCAGTTGCAATACCGCTTGCCAACAACGCAAGCTCGCCCTTCTCATAGCCCAACACCATCGCTGCTTGTTCATCTACCCCTGTCTCTCCCAGATGGGCCAGAGAAGAGATCTCCTTGGGCGGACCACCAAAAACCATCGAGGCAAAGGAAACAGCGTACACACCAACATCCAGCAGGCCTCCCCCACCTAAACTGCGATCAAAAAGCCGATGGTCCTCCTCAATCGTTGTACGAAATCCGAAATCCGCCTGCACCATACGCGGTTCACCAATTACGCCCGCCGACAAAAGCTCGCGCACTCGCACCACTACTGGCAAAAAACGCGTCCACATCGCCTCCATCAAAAAACGCTTCTCCTCCACCGCCACACGGACCATCTCCTGCGCCTCCCGCTTATTCATCGTCAATGGCTTTTCGCACAAAACCGCCTTACCCGCCCGCAAGCACAAAACCGTATTGGGCAAATGAAAAGGATGTGGCGTAGCAATATAGACCACATCCACTGACTCGTCCGCTACTAAATCCTCATACGAAGCGTGTGCATGGGGAATCTTGAATTCCTTTGCAAACGCCTCTGCTGATACTTGTGTGCGCGAACCCACCGCCACCAATTCGGCATCTGCAAGCACGCGTAAACCCCGCGCAAACTGATGCGCAATAGACCCCGTTCCCAGAATTCCCCAACGTATTCGTTCCATATGCTATTTACTCCTCCTTACCAAAAAGTACATCACAGCCCAAAGACAACCAGAGCATGTTAAAGAAAGCTTACTGGCCAATCCTCAAACCCTTTTAGTGATTTAAATCTGAAAAGTTTTCCTAAAAGGCGAAATTCCTGCGGCGATCAGAGGAGGCAAGAACCGTACCTATTGCTTGAGGTCGCTAAGAACACTTCCGTGCTATAAACGACACTCCAGCAACCACTGGATCGCGTAAAACATCACCCTAGCACGCTTGCGGCAACATTACCAGCCTTACATTCCCATAGCACCGCTAAATGCTAAAAAAATACATTCTACCCAACCGCGCATATTCCGCAAATATTTCTTTTTAGATAAAAACCACGGCGTATGGTATACTTTTATGGGTTATACTGGCTTACAATAGCCCTAAAAACAATAAAAACCATGGAGAAGATATGCGGAAGTTATTCTTTTTCGTCACCATACTATTACTCGCTGGATGGAATTCAAATGCCGCAGAAGAGGAAATCAAACGGGTTTATCTGGTAGCCAGCTACACCCAGGAAGACGTCTGCGGAAAACCACAAGAGGAGGGCATACTTCGGGGGTTGTCCAAAGAGGGCTGGTTTGAAGGGATGAACCTGCAAGTAGAGCGATACTATATGGATACAAAGGGGACGCACACCAGTCCTGAAGCTATGAAAAGAGAGGGACAGAATGCTTTGCAGGGAATCGCAGCCTTTTCGCCGCATGTGGTTATCGTGCTCGATGACAATGCATTTAGAGAAGTTGCCTTACCGTTAGCAGGGCAAAAAAATGTTTCCGTCGTATTTTCCGGGCTGAATGGCCCCCCAGAGTCCTATAATGAGCAATGTCCCTTTATGCAAACCCGCCAACACCCTGGGGGAAACATTACCGGAGTATATGAAAAACTCTATATAAACAACTCAATTCGTGTCATACAGCGGGCCTTACCCAACCATCCGGGACATAAAATCGTTGGTATTATCGATGCCACTGCCACCGGAAAAGCCTTGGAAAAACAATTTTTTCTTGAGATGAAAGCCTTGCCAGCAGGCCTCCACTGGGAGTTTGAAACCGTCGGCACATGGCGTGAATACATGCAACTCATTAAACGCCTAAACAGAGACGAGGATGTTTTAGCGATTTACCCGATTGCCCTCAGTCTCCCGGCGAAGAAGGGAGTCACGTACACCCCTGTGGATATTTTTGCATGGACGATTGCACACAGCACAAAGCCGGAAATGGCGCTAAATTACTTCTTCTCAAAACTGGGCTTGTTTGGTGGTGCAGCCGTTGATTTTAAATCTATGGGTTCTCTAACTGGGAAAAAGGCCGGGCAGATTCTAAATGGGACGTCTGCAGGCATGTTACCCATTGAAAATGCACCTGATTACGCCATCGTGTTCAATGTCACACGCGCAAAACAATTGGGTATCGAAATCCCTGCCCCCTTATTAACCGCAGCGGATCATATCTATAAATAATAGCAGCGACATCGGGGAACTAGCGCATTAATGGCTTCCAAGCTTCAAATACGGTCGTTTAAAACCAAGCTTTCTATCCTGGTCTTCGCAGCGATTCTTCTACCGCTTGTTGTATCCAATATACTTGTAGGAAGCATTCTTAATAGTCAACTACTACAAAGTCATGAAGATCGACTAAAGGCAGATTTGGAAACCTTCGGCCTGATTTTGCAACATACAGAACAAGAGTTCAACCAAGGATTGTTACGTATCGCTTCGGACAACACGTTACAAGTAACGCTTGATCTGGAAATCTTCTCTCAATTAAATCACTATCTGGAACGACAAATCGATGTACTCGGCTTTAGCGGGTTAAGCGTTGCTGACAAGGATAAGAAAATCGTCGCTAGTGTCAACATGGAACAGTATCAAATACTGGACACAAAAACAGCGCAAATCATACTGGATGAAAACAAAGCATATTTTCATCAGACGGCTGCTATCTATCGTGACGACACTTTGTTGGGCTACGTTGCTGGAACACTGGATTTCAGCGCCCCCGAATATTTGGCGTATCTTCAAAAGCATCTATTTGATAAATTCATCGTTTGGGTCAACCGAGACGTTGTTGCCAGCAATCTGTTTGCAGGAAAAAATCAGACCTCCCCTCTTCCCCATCAGGGTTTCAAACACAGAATCACGATTGAGGGAGAATCGTACAGAATACGTACTGCCAACTTCATGGTAGGCACAAAACGACTGACCTATGGTGTACTCATGCCGATGGAAGAGCTCTATCGAGGCAGACGCATTATGCTTGCCGTACTCATTGGCGTTACCGTGGTCCTTTTCGGACTAATTTCTCTCTTGTTGCGCTATTTCATCAATGAATTAATCTTCCCGATTACACGCTTGACGCAGGCCGCTTCCAGCATCCAACGAGGGGATTCTAAAATACCTAATCTGGACTATGATCGCACCGACGAGTTTGGCACGCTGAATAGAACCTTTCATGATATGCATGCTTCACTTAATAGCTATATTGTCGATATCGAAGCAAAAAACACACGGCTGCAGGCCATTAATGAGGAAATTGAACAGTGCGTACAGGAACGCACAAAGGCGTTAAAAAACGAAATCGAGGAAAGACTAAAAGCAGAGGATGCGCTACGGAAAAGTGAACGGCGGCTGCAGAACAAGCTGGATTATCTGATTTCCCCTGAAGGCGAGGTAGAAAAATTCTCCTTTACAGACATTATTAATCTGGAGGATCTGCAAAGCATCCAGGATGCGTTTGCCAATGCAACCGGAGTCGCCTCGGTAGTTGTTGATGTAGAAGGGAAACCTATTACCCAGCCCAGCAATTTTTGCGAGGCCTGCCAGATTATACGAGCAACCGAAAAGGGTGCCCAACGATGCAAGCTTTCGAACAAAGCACTGGGCCTGGAAACGCGGCGTAAAATGCAGCCTACTTGCCACCAATGCCTAAGCTGCGGTTTCCTCAGTGCCGGCGCTCCCATTGTGGTGGCAGGGCAACATTTAGCCAACTGGCTTATTGGGCAAACGGACACTCTGGATGTAGACGAACAACATGTCCGTGACTATGCAGAAAAAATTGACGCCGATCCTGACAGGTTGGGCGAAGCCTTTCGTCATATCGACACCCTTCCTGAAGCACGATTTCATCAGGCGCTTAGCTTGTTATGGCTTCTGGCGCGCGAAATTTCCACCTTGGGCTACAACAATCTCAATCTGACTAAAGATCTGGCTGAAATTAAGCGCGCAGAAGAAGAACGCCTACGTCTTGCCACCGCTATTCAACAAGCGGCCGAGATGGTTATCGTCACAGATGCCGAAGGCATCATAGAATACGTCAACCCTGCTTTCGAAGCACTTACGGGCTACACACACGCCGAGGCACTCCACCATCCGCTAAACGCCGTGCAACCGCATACAGAAAACACACTCACCCATTACGCGATCTTTGAGGCCGCCGCTGAGGCGGGCACTTGGCGTGGACACACCGCACATCACCGTAAGGATGGTGCTGTGTATCACATCGAAGCCACCTATTCCGCAGTCCGTAATACTGCAGGAAAAATCGTAAACTACGTCTCCGTTCAACACGATACATCACGCGAAGAAAAACTGGAACAACAGCTGCGCCAAGCGCAAAAAATGGAAGCGATTGGTACCTTGGCAGGCGGCATTGCACACGATTTCAACAATATCCTGCAAGCTATTCTAGGCTACGCCGACCTGGTCCACGAGAAGACAGCACCAACCCCACAATTACAAAGTTGGGTGGGAGAAATACTGTGCGCCGGTCACCGTGCAGCCGAACTTGTTAACCAAATCCTTACCTTCAGCCGACAGGCGGAACAGGAGCATCGTCCAATCATGCTCCAATCCCTGACCAAAGAAGCCCTCAAGCTCTTACGCGGCTCCTTGCCTTCTACCATCCAGATCATCACAAAAATTGATAATGACTGCCCGCTTATCCAGGCAGATCCCACCCAGGCACACCAGGTAATCATGAATCTCTGTACCAACGCATACCAGGCAATGCACGGACAAGGTGGCGAATTACGTGTCGAGGTACAGCCCCACACCCTGTCTCCTGTACAGGAAGAAAAAGACCAGGGTATCCCCCCAGGCGAATATGCACGGCTAACCGTATGCGATACCGGTTTGGGTATGGAGGAGACCACACTTGACCGTATCTTCGAACCCTTCTTCACCACGAAAGAAGTAGGAGAAGGAACAGGGTTAGGCCTGTCTACCGTCCATGGCATTGTGCGCAGCCACCATGGATACATCACCGTTGATAGTACTCCGGGCCAGGGCAGCCGTTTCGATGTCTACTTCCCTGCGGCCCCTCAACAGGAAATATCCGAGCCCTCTTCTATCGATCCGACCCAATTACCCACCGGCTCGGAACGCATCCTTTTTGTTGACGATGAAGAAGTTGTAGTACGCTTGGCTAAAACAGGACTGGGCCGACTCGGGTATCAAATCACAGTGCGTACCAGTAGTATCGAAGCCCTCGAAGCCTTCCGCGCCGCGCCCGATCGCTTTGATCTGATTATCAGCGACCAAACTATGCCCAATATGACCGGCGCACGTTTGGCGAGTGAAGTCATCGCCATCCGCCCCGATATCCCCATCATCCTGTGCACCGGCTTCAGCGAAAGCATTAACGAAGAAAAGGCGCATGCGCTTGGCATACGTGAATTCGTCCGCAAACCTATCGTAGCCCAGGAACTTGCCCAGCGAATTCGCGACATCTTCGACACGCCCCCCGCCTCAGCAGACAACCCTACACATTAATAATTAAAAGAAAAGGCAAGGAGCTGAACTCCTTGCCTTTTTTATCCTGAACTATTGATAAACTCTATCAGGCTAATTCTTCCGGTTTGAAACCATCACGGTATACACGCGTCAACAGCGCATTGGCATCACTGTCATTGGTAAAAGTTTCGGTCGCAGGATCAAACTCCAGCGTATGGCCCACACGATAAGCCACATTACCCAAATGACAGTGGGCGCAGGAAAACTGCATATCATCCAGACTCATGGGCACATCTTCTTGTTTACCTGAACGGATAGCATTGCAGAAGTACTCAAACTTGTGCATTTCCTTTGGACGTTCAACTTCAACGCGGATAGGTTTGTTGTCCTTATAGGAAAAGAAGCCTTTACGACGCACATAGTATCCGTCAGTGCCAAAAACACTATTACCGCACGAACCGCCACGCGCCTCCTCAAACGAGCCCAGATTACGCACTTCAAACGTCATCATCGAACCATCGGCATAGGTAAACTGTGTTGCCTGGGTATTGGGCGTTTCGCCATCATCATCCCAGCCAAAACGACCACCCGTGCTCGAAATCTTGATCGGCATGCCACGTTTGTGCGCCCAGCAAGCGATATCCATCTCATGAACACCCTGGTTACCGATTTCACCGTTACCATATTCCCAGAACCAGTGCCAATTATAGTGCACCTGCAATCCGCGCTTCTTCTTGGCATCCGCATTCAACAGGAAATCATGATCTGGAGACGGGCCCTGCCACAATTTCCAGTCCAAATGCTCCGGCGGCGCAGCTTTTTCAGCATGCCCTATCGCATAACGATTTCCGTTCTTGTACACATAGCCTCTCGAATGCACCACTTTACCAATGAAGCCTTCATGGATTAGCTTCATATCACGAATCAAGGTAGCATCGGTACGGCTCTGTGTTCCGTGCTGCAAAATCTTGCCGTACTTTTTCGCCGCAGCCACCAACTGGCGGCCTTCCCACACACTCCACGCTGCAGGCTTTTCAACATATACATCCTTGCCCGCCTTCAACGCCCACATCGCCGCCAAGGTATGCCAGTGATTCGGCGTTGCAATCGTAACTGCGTCGATCGAATCATCCGCCAACGCCTCGCGGATATCGCGATAGGTTTTGGGTTCTGAACCCTGCGCTTTTTTAACATTGCGCACGCCACGATCCAGAACATGGCTATCCACATCACACAGTGCCACATACTGCGCTAAATCCCGGGAGACAATATCTCGGATATGGCTCGAACCTTGACCATTAAAGCCAATCGTACACATCTGGATACGGTCATTAGCGCCAAACACCTTGCCCTTGGCCATCGTACCGGCAACAATCACTGCCGCAGCCGACGAGCCTAAAAACTTCCTCCGCGTTACACTCATAGGAAAGCTCCTTATTGATTAGATAATCCGGAAACACCGTTCAGATTAACGTTACTATACATCTTCATAGACTAGCATTTCGCGGTTTCGGTTTCTAGCAACATACCAAAAATCTTTTGCAGCATTTCAAATGTATATGCTACAGTGAATCGCGTTTGTTTATGGCGGAGAATTCTTACCGTCGTATCCACAAACATACTTGAAAAAGTGGTCTCGCAGGCTAGTTCGCATCCGTGCCTTATCCTCTGCATGCTACGAGACTACGGGGTGTACTCTATATGTTAACTACGCGGCACCTGCCGCACAATTTTAAGGAACCACCGCTTATGATCGGATTTTCACTATCGGAAAGCCAGGAAGCACTACGCACCAAAGCGCACGAATTTGCTGAAAACATCATCAAACCCCGCGCTGCCGAATACGACCAGGAAGGCACGTACTGTATTGATGTCATGCAAGCCGCTTTTGAAGCGGGCATCATGAATGAAGGTATCCCAACACAATATGGTGGCCCGGGCTTAGCAACCCTGGATGCCGCCATTATTACTGAAGAGTTAGGGTGGGGCTGCATGGGTATGGCCACCAGTATCATGGCCAATTCATTGGCGCTTGCACCGCTTATCCTCTTTGGAAATGAGCAGCAAAAGGAAAAATACCTGGGCTGGCACACCCGTGAATTCCGTATTGCTGCCTTCGCCCTCACCGAACGGGATGCAGGTTCCGACGCCAGTGCCGCCAAAACCACTGCGACGAAGGATGGTGATTCCTATTTGCTTAATGGCAGCAAATGCTTTTCCACCAACGGTGGCTATGCAGATCTCTATACCGTCTTCGCCCTGACCGCACCAGAAAAAGGGCCGATGGGTATGAGTGCATTCCTCGTCGAAAAGGATATGGGCGTAGAGATCGGCAAAGCGGAAGACAAAATGGGGCAGCGCGCCTCTAATCAGACCGAGCTGCACTTTGATAACGTACGCGTGCCTGCGGAAAACCTGTTGGGTAAAGAAGGCCGCGGTTTCCAGGTGGCCATGGGCACCCTCGACCGCACCCGTGCAGGCACAGCCGCTGGCGCCGTCGGTGTTGCACGACGTGCCCTTGAGGAAGCTGTCGCCTACACCAATCAGCGTGTTCAATTTGGTCAGCCCATTATTAAAAACCAGGCAATTCAGTTCCGGGTGGCTGACATGGCAACCAAAGTCGAAGCAGCACGGTTGCTTACCTGGCAGGCTGCCTGGATGGCCGACCAAAACATGCGTCAATCCAAACAGTCCGCCATGTCCAAATGCTACGCGGGCGATATCGCCATGGAAGTAACCACCGACGCCGTACAGCTCTTTGGGGGCAATGGCTACTCCCGCGAATACCCCGTAGAAAAACTGATGCGTGACGCCAAACTCCTGCAGATCTACGAAGGCACCCAGGAAATACAGCGCATGGTAATCGCGCGTGAGGTTGCCAAAAGTCGCTAATGCGGCATTGGCTTCTTGCCGGAATCCTAGCACACAATACAACGTAAAACGGACCGTCGCGAAAAGAAGCGACGGTCCGTTTTTTTATAAAGTCGTTTTTGTCAGGCTCAGCCTTCGCCCAACTCACCCAGGAACGCATCCATTGCTCCATCGACGATCATGTGCAACTGCTGTCCTTCAGTCGTCAACCGAATGTTATCCATATCAAAATTGTCGGGCAAGACACGAATAGACTCAATATTATCCCGCGGAATCATCATTGCATTCGATTTCGCATCCACTTGAACTCCATTGGGCTGCGAGCGCGCCAACATAAGGCATTTCGCATCCAACACCACCCAGCTATCCGAAAAGGCCGTCACCTTCCCAACATATGAAATAGGACGTTTTTCGTGATATCGTTTAATCAGTTTGACGCGTACAAAGCGATCTTTAATCATGCCATTTCTCCATTCCCGGGTAGCTACCCGTTAGAACCAATAAAGCTTTCCCACGCTATCTCATTCAGAGTTCGCTGTACTTGGCGGCGCATATCCCTCGTCGATAGGTCCTTGCTCCGTCCCCCCCATCAATTTCTCAAAACCGGTAAGCAGATGCATCTGATGTTCTGTAGAAATTTCCTTGTCCGTCAACTTAGTATCGACCGGCTCATTCCACAATCCATCTTCAATCGTATAAAAAAACGGCTTACCCTTTTCCGCATGTAATTTAAGGCGCCCCCCCACCACGATAGGCTCATTGATCATCTTAGCAGAACCTTTCAGCTTCACACGGATGACGTCACGCATAGGCGGTGCCTCGCAGAAATAGCAGGTGATGGGAACGGGTAACAGCATAAACTCCGTCACCTTCCCGAACTGATCGATAGGGGTCATAAAGCCGCAAATATTAATCAGGTGATCATCCTGCGCCTGCAATTCCTCTGCAAATTTAGCCCCAATGCGCATATTGCCACGTGTTTTGCGCATCATGTCCCAATTAAGCACCTCATAGCCCTCGGTACGATACTTACTCTCCAGAGCCAAGCGCATCTTTGTGGCCGCTTCCTTTACCGCATCAAAACGCAGATAGATATTCGTTCCTAATATACAGGCCAAGATAACTACAATACCGCCAAAAGTAAGTAAATCTCGCTTCGTCCGCCTTCTCATAACTGCTTGTCTCCCTATTCCTCTACTCGATAATACCGGACGACCGGTTTGGGATAATTATCGCCAAATACGATTATTTTCGCATCTTCTTACACTAACGCGGCCCAGCGACCGCAAGCAATAGGTATGGTCCTTACCATCCCTGACAGCAACAAAAATTCCATTTTTTATGACAATTCTTCAGATTTTAGTCACTAAAGTGGTCTCGGAACCCGTTTGAATTTTTGCTACCGATGTTGGATTTACGGTAGCAAAGGGACAAACCCTGTGCCACCTAAAGCGAGGTAGCACAGGGTTATTATACCGTGCAATGTCCAACAGTTCACAATTCAGCCAAGTCGTGTGCAACATCAGCGCGGTACGCCTGCCAGGCAGGCAAAATACCGGCGATAAGGCCCATCAGAATAACCGCAGAGTACGCTGTCACCAAATCAGCGTTAAACGTGATGGAGGAAACCGGAAAACCAACCTTATGACTCAGATAAGAGCCCAACACCATACACACGCCGGTGCCCAGCACCCAACCGGCCCCCAATCCAAGTACGGTAACCCAGAAGGCCTCTATCAATACCGCACCGAAAATCTCACCACGGGAAGCACCCAAAGCACGCATAACGGCCAGATCGCGTTTGCGCTGCAAAATGGCCATGTACAAGCCGATAAGAATTGAAATGGATGAAATAACGACTACCAGGTATCCAATCGCCAACAAAACCGCCTTGGCGACACCCAGCAACTGATCATAAAGCTTGCGGATCTCATTGATAGGGATGGCCGCCATGGCGTTGTACCCCTTGTTAATGCGTTCTTTAAATTCAAAACGCATGGCGGGACTAGCTAGCTTAAGCAAGACAGCAGTCACCTCTTTTTCGTGATGATGATGAGCGTGTTTCGCATCCAAGTCTACGGCATCTTCCTCGTCATGGGGATGCTCATGCGCTTTCCATATCGAATCCATACGCGTAAAAATGGCGCGATCATTCGGCGTGCCAGAACGTTTCATGATGCCCACCACGGTGTAAGGAAGATTCTCATGTTGGTGCGCTCCCGGCATATCTATAAGACCATGGGTGCTGATAAACACGCTGCCGATGGTCAGGCCGGTATCTTGCGCAGCAACAGCGCCGACAACAGCCTCGAAGGGGTTCTCAAAATAGCGTCCTTCCGCTAACGAATAGGGAGAGCGCTCTCCCCAATCAAATTCGAACAGGTCCTTTTCCACGCCGACAATGCGGTTGCCACGATATGAATCGCCCATACCGATAGGAAATGCGGCGACGACGCCCTCTTCCTGTTTGAGTTTTTCACACACCGCGTGGGGCACATTGCCTGTCGGTGCATCCATAAAATAAACGGAACTAAGCACCAACTGGAGTGGATTGCCCTTAGCGCCTACGACCATATCAAAGGCCTGGCCTTCTTCCTCAAAACGACGACGCGTTTCCTCACGCAATGTCAACACCGTTGAAATCAACCCAACCCCCAACGCAACCGAAAGAATCGTCATCGCCGTGGTAAATTTTCGATTCCAGAGATAGCTCCATGCAATATGCCACAAACTCATGACTGCACCTCCTTGACCAGACCAGAGCAATCGAAACGTTCCGGCAATTGATCCGCAATACCCTCATCATGCGTAACAAGCAGCAACGTCACCGCTTCTTCACGGCACAGGCTCAACAGGAGCTCCATTACCCCCTTTGCCGTGCGTGGGTCCAGACTACCGGTCGGCTCATCCGCCACAATCAATTTGGGCGCATTGACCAATGCGCGTGCAATCGCCACCCGCTGCCGTTCCCCCACACTCATCGTCGCCGGTTTACTGTGCATGCGATGCCCCAATCCGACCCGCTGCAACATTTCGCGTGCGTGCGCTTTCCATTCCTTTTCCGGTATCGTATCCGCAAAACGCATCCCCAGCACCACATTTTGTAATGCAGTAAAAGGCGCCAACAGGTTAAAGGTTTGGAACACAAAACCGTAACGTTCCCCCCGAAAACCATCCAATTGACTTTCCCGAAGTTCCTGCAGATTCTGCCCATCGACCTCGATAAGCCCCTCGTGCGCTCGCAACAGCCCTGAAATCAGGTTGAGCATTGTCGATTTACCACAACCGCTCGGCCCCCACAAGGCCATTTGAACGCCGGCTGGCGCATGAAAACGATCACAGTAGAATTCCACACCCGGTCCGAGCTGTCGTCGGACTTTGTCTAACGTCACCATAGGGTCCCTCCCTGCTTCATTCAAAAAACAAGGTTTTGTGTCCAGAAGCAACACGCGTTTTTCAAAAAGGAAGCGCTTAATGATAATTGAATCTCAAAAACAGTAACATACTTGCCTCTGGAATTCCAGTCCATTTACCAAAAAGACGCATACAGGTACTGTTTATGGGGAGGAGGGGTTTCCACGGTATACATAGACTCCGCCTCCAGATAACGAAAGACGCCCCCCTCTTTTTCTTCTATATGCAAACGCCCCCGGATCTCGACCCAGGGTCCAACCTTTTCGTCGTTGGGGAGATCAGAGCACACCGGAATACTAGCGGGTTGCGCATCCGCAGCGCAGCAGAAGATGACAAACTGGTACAGATCAAAATCGGCGTTATCCTGCCAACTGCCTTTACGTAGCTTACCACGCACCGTCACAGTGCGTCCTTCTAAGGCTGACGCAAGTTGCAGCAACTCCATCACATTGAGCACCGTATTTTCATCGGGCAGTGGCGCTTCTTCACTTATTCCCCCTTCATCTGGCAAAAAATAGGCAAAATGGCTCTGATACGCTATATCGCCCAGCGCAATACTTTGGGCAGGCCACAAGGCGCAAAGCGGGAGTAGAAGTATCGCTGCATGCAAGCACTTTTGTACCACATTCTTCGTCTTCGCAGGCGCAACTTCACGCTGGGCACGCCGCATACATACAACGGTGAGTAACAAACAAATACCCAAAGCCAAAACAAGTAACGGAGCCAACTGCGGCAAAAGAAAGGCTTGAAAATGGTTTTCATCCAGCAGCCAAAGCAGTGCAACCGCCCAAGTGAAATACGTAAGGGCAGGTAAATATGCACTGAGCGGCGGAGGTGGAGAAGGAGTCGATTTCATAGCCCTAAAACCTCCATCACTGTCGCAATCAACACCACCAGCAACACCAACAAGCTCATCATAAAAACGATAAAGCGCTTTCTGAACAGCGCATGATACATCGCCACCAATTTTAGATCACAGACAGGCCCTAGCACCATAAACGCCATCTGTGCAGAAAAAGGAAGGCCTATACTGCGAAAAGAAGCCGCTACAAAAGCATCTGCCTCGCTACACAAATTCAGGCAAATGGCCAATCCCATCATCAGTGGAATCGCCACCACGGGCCAGGAGGTGTAGGATTCAAAAAACGAACGGGAAAGCAACGCATGTGCACAAGCGGCCAGAAACGCACCAAAAATCAAAAAACGGCCCACATCAAAAAAATCGGCGGCGGCGTGTTCAAATGCATGCTCAAGACGCCTCCATATAGAAACGTTTTCATGATGGCAATGCGCACATCCGCATCCTTCCGCTCCTTCCCCAGATAGGAGCATCTGCGTTGGCTCACGAAAAAGACGGGCGACCATCCCCCCAGCGATTACCGCTACCCCATAGCCCAACGCAAGACGCAACAAGGCGATGCGCCATTGTCCATTATAGGCAATCCCGGTAGACAGAAATACAATGGGATTCACAATTGGCGCCGCGACCAGATAGGCAATAGCGGCATGTAGTGGTGCGCCCTTTTTAAGCAAACGACGCACAACAGGGATAACGGCGCACTCGCAAATCGGAAAAACCAAGCCCAGAGCCGCAGCAACAAACAGCGTTCGCCGTTGCTGTCTTGGCAGAAACGCCATGAGACGTTCCCGAGAGAGAAACGCTTCGATCAAGCCAGAAATACACGAACCTAATAACATGAACGGCGCGGCTTCGAGCACAATCGACAAAAAAGTGATAGCAAGAGTAGCACGTTTTTCCGCGGTTCCAAAAAGAAAAAGCAATGCTACTGCGGCACAAAGGAAACCACATTGCAACAGCGGGGTCCAATTCCAATGTTTCGGTGTAACCGGGGAAGAAGGGACGGATTCTGCATTTTCATATTCCATGAAGCATAGTACTTTCAGGTATTCCAGGGATCGTAATCCAAAGCCATGTCCCCTATCGCTACCACACCACGTTCCTCGTTCTCATCCCGCGTTTACATAGAATCTAAACGGTATTCTATTTGTGCGTAACGCAGCCTGCGCAACGGCCATACAAAATCATTTCATGTTCCGCCAGTTCAAAGCCCGGCGGCGTCAGCGAACGCAGATCTTTCAGACAGCCATCGACACGATACACTTTTTTACAGGTATTACAGCAGAAAAAATGATGGTGCGGCGTATCGGCAACCTCATAGCGTGGACTATCACCAGGAATAGTAACAATCGTCAGCCATCCCTCTTCCACTAAACGATTAATATTGCGGTACACCGTCGCCACCCCCAACCGGGGCAATGCCTTCTGAGCCGCATCCACCACCTCCTGTGGCTTCAAAGGATACTTCGCCGTCTCAAATACCGTGCGAATCACCTGCCGCTGTTGCGTATTACGTTCCATGCCCAACCTCCAATCTCCCCTATATGATAGGAAGAAGCAACGCAATCAATCAACTTTCAAGCGCAAAGACAAGCTTGCACTGACGGGAAGAATTTGGAGAGAATACAGCATGTGGAAAAAGCAACTTGCAATACGCCTTGGAATAGCCATCTCTCTACTGGCATTCGGCACATATAGTTACGCAGAGGAAGAGCC
The DNA here is from genome assembly GCA_963678445.1 of Candidatus Hydrogenedentota bacterium. Classification (GTDB taxonomy): domain Bacteria; phylum Hydrogenedentota; class Hydrogenedentia; order Hydrogenedentales. The sequence goes on from OY782877.1 coordinate 315,078, forward strand.
CCCTCCCGCGACATGCAATCTTTCTAAAAGCATTGTACGCGCACAAAAACTGCTACGCTCGAAAAACTTCCTGCCGTCACGACCATTGCAAAGCAGCAACGTAAATGCAGTGCGGGAAATGCGCGACCTGGTGCAGGGCATGGCCCAGTCGGAAGCTCCGGAAGTACGTCTGCGCGCCATGGAGAGCTGCGTCCAGCCCGTATCCAGCGACGACTTTATGCTACTGCTCACAGGCGTCGCAGATCCCGACCCACGGGTACGCCATGCCGCGCAGGCACAACTCGACAAGATAGAAAAAACGAAATTGGCGGAAACCTTTTTGCAAGCCATAGTCACACAAAACGCCCCTCTCTGGCGAGGCTTCAAAGAAGCTATGCCGCAAATCGCCCCGCGCATTGAAACATACATGGCGACCATCTATCAGGACAATACAGAGTCGACTGAACGTAGATGCGCAGCAGCTACTGCGTTAGCGTGGACTGCACTCCCAAAAGTGCATGATATTTTGGCAGCCCCTATCTACGAAGCAGACCCTACACTGGCGCAGCATGCCGCACAGGCATTGCTTAGCCTTCATGACACCCGCAGCGTACCCGTATGGTGCGATGTCTTGCAGCATCCTGGTAGCATTTTGCACCCGTACGCTGTGCAGGGATTGGGAGAACTCGGTGGCGAACAGGCCTTTGATACGCTTCTCGACGTAGCCAAAGGAAATTTACAAGTATCCAGCGCCATACAACGGACTGCAATTCAAACCCTGGCACAATGGCCCCGGGCGCAATCCGTTCCCGTCCTGATCGAAATTTTGGAAACCCAACGCCCCCTGCGCCGCACGATCATCGAAGCACTACGCCAACGCACCGGCGTCCCCTTGGGGGATACTATCGAAGAATGGCTCGCCTGGTGGCACGAAGTCGCACCGCTTCCACCGGAGCCCCTACCGCAATGAAAACTTGCTTTTCAAAAAAAAGCACTGCACTATAACAATGAAACCAACGCGGTCCAGCGACCGCAAGCAATAGGTATGGTCCTTGCCGTTCCTGACCACAGTAAGATTTCGTTTTTTTATGACCGCTCTGAATGTCAGCCACTAATAAAGGAGAGAACCACAATGAAAACCAGAATCGGCATTGCCATTTTTGTCAGCATCGCATGCTTTGGATGCGCATTCACACTATCGCAAGCAGGGGCAGAAAAAGAAGCCCCCCTTCCCGAAGGCACACCGACAGCCCGACCGACCGGTCCGGAATGGCTCGACCTGCTTTCTGCAGAAAACGCTTCCTTTTGGAAAAATGTCAGCGACGATAAAGCCGACATTTTTGAAATCAAAGACGGCGTTTTTCACATTTTCGGTGGCGATCATAGCCGATACATCGCTTTCGAAAAAGAAGCCTTCAGCGATTTTACGATGCATGTCGAATTCAAGGTCTCTCACAACGCCAACAGCGGCGTCTTCTTTCGCACCGACCCCAAGAACCCTGTGCAGGGCGGCATGGAAATCCAAGTCTTCGACGACTACCATGAACAGCCCAACAAAAACAGCAGCGGTGCGCTCTACGATATCGCAACCCCCATGTTCAACCTGAGTCGTCCCACGGGCGAATGGAATTCCTACGATATCACCTGCAAAGATTCCCATCTCCAGGTAGTTGTAAACGGCTGGAAAGTGCTCGATCTTGACCTGAGCATCATGAAAGAACCGATTGGCAAATTTGCCACTCCCTTGGCGCAGCTTCCACAGACGGGACACATTGTGCTGCAAGATCACTGCGACGAAGTCTGGTACCGTTGCGTCATGATTAAAAAGCTGTAGGGGACAAGAATACAATACGGGGGATTCTCTATGTTGACCCAATCAGAACGCGATTGGCTCACTCTAGCGTTGGTGCCCGGCGTGGGCACCACGCTATTTATACGTCTGCTGGCGCGCTTTGAATCGGCTAACGCTGTACTCAAGGCCTCCGAGGCGGCATTACGCGAAGTGGTGGGCCCAAAACTCGCCCAACGCATTCGCACGTACCAGGATGTCATAGATATTGAGGGACAATTGCGCGCATTGCAGATGTATAACGTGCAATTTCTTTCCCTGGATCATCCCGAATACCCCCCCCAACTGGCTGAAATCTACGATCCCCCGCTGGCGCTCTACCTGCGCGGCACCCTCGTAGAACAGGATCAAAGCAGCGTCGCCATTGTTGGCACACGAAAAGCATCCTCATATGCACTCAACATGGCAGAGCAGCTTGCCTATACCCTGGCAAAGCGCGGCATAACCGTGATAAGCGGACTCGCCAGCGGTGTAGATGCCGCTGCACACCGGGGGGCATTAAATGCAGGCGGACGTACCCTTGCGGTACTGGGCTGCGGTGTAGACGTAGTCTATCCCCCTGAAAATGCGGAACTCATGCACCAAATCATCCAAAGAGGCGGCGTACTCTCCTCCTTTCCCATGGGCGTGCAACCCAGCCGAGGACGCTTCCCCCACCGCAACCGTTTTATCAGCGGACTCAGCAAGGGGGTCCTCGTTATTGAAGCTCCTCCCGGCAGCGGTGCGCTCATCACCGCCCGTCATGCCGCAGAACAGGGACGTGAAGTCTTTGCACTACCCGGACGTGTCGGTGAACGCAATAGCCTTGGTCCCCATAGTCTCATCCGCGAAGGGGCAAAGCTTGTCGAAACCGTCGAAGACATCCTCGTTGAACTCAACCTCCCCGCCACCGCCTACCAACCCAAACAAGAAGCCCCCCCTGAAGCGCCTGTAGTGTTAAAAGAACCGTCTTCCACACCTTCCTCACCGTCACCCGTTACACAAAGTCAAGCTACGCCACCACCACTTAGTGATATAACCCCGGTTGAGAAAAGTGTATTAGAAGCGCTCTCGCAACAAGGTTCCTTCGTCGACGAAATCGCCCTTGCCTGCCGCATCTCCATCTCCGAGGCGCTCAGTTCACTCACCCTGCTTGAGTTGAAGGGACTTGTACACCAATTTAGCGGAAAACGCTTCGCCCCCCGTTGCTAATTCACAGGAGTTCCCCCGTGGCCCATACCCATTCGTTAGCCGAAAAGATTCGTCGTGGCGAATCCATCCCCCTACTCTATGATGCCCTGCTCCGCTTAGGCGAACCCCTTGTACGTTTAGGAATGCAGCATCGACTGCACAAACCCCGCACCCGTGTCGACGCTACCGTCATTAGTTTTGGAAATATTACCGCAGGCGGTACCGGAAAAACCCCCGCTGTCATCGAACGGGCACAACAGGAATTGGCAGCAGGACACCGCGTCGCCGTACTCACCCGCGGCTACGGCAGTCGTAAAACAGCAGAACCGCTTATTCTCCCCCCCGACACAAAAACAGACATCACGGTCGACCAAATCGGCGATGAACCCGCCCTCATTGCGCATCGCGCGCCCGGTGTCTACCTTGTCAAATCCGCAGACCGTGTCGCCGGTGCAAAGCTCGCCATCGAAAAATATGGCTGCGACACCCTGATCCTCGACGATGGTTTCCAGGCGGTTACATTAGAACGTGACGAAAATATTGTTGTTATCGATTCTACGAACCCGTTTGGAAACGGGCACCTGCTACCTCGCGGCATCCTGCGCGAACCCCTGACAGGACTCCAACGCGCCACCCACCTTTTGCTCACCCGTTGCGATCAGAACGAGAACCTCTCCCACCTCCTCGAAAAATTGCAGCAGCACTGCCCAGACCTTCCCCTGCGCCAAACGACCCACAGCCCCACACGTCTATGGCGTATTTGCGATGGTAAAGAATCTTCTCTCGAAGACTTGCACAATCAGGAAATTACCGCGCTTTCCGCCATTGGCAATCCCGAAGGATTCCACGCTACGCTCACACAACTCGGCGCTATCCTGCAACACACCTGCACCTTCCCCGATCACGCCCCCATCCCTCTCCAGCAACTTCCGAGCGATACGTTTATCATCACCACCGAAAAAGACGCCATGCGCCTGCCCACACCTGTACCGGAAAACATTTGGGCGCTGGGAATCGATCTGTTAGATTACCGAGGTTCCTTCGAAAGAAAAGACGTCCCCCCTGTGTAGCCCCTACCAATAGGAAATCATCTAAGCATCGGGGGTAGCGGACTCAATCAAGACGGCCGCTTGAGCACTAATGGCTTCACCACGTCCTTCGGGTCCGACCTTTTCATTGGTCTTCGCCTTCACGGATATCCGCTCTACGGGAACAATGAGCGCGTCAGCCAGACGTTGACGAATAGCGTCAATATAAGGGTTAAGTTTAGGCTGCTCGGCAACAATGGTACTGTCCACATTAACAAGGGTATACCCTGCCTGTTGCACAGCAGCATACGCCTTTTGAAGTAAATTTACGCTATCGGCGTCCTTGTAAGCAGGATCGGAATCGGGGAAAAACTGACCTATATTGCCCAGTGCTGCAGCACCCAACAATGCATCCGTAATGGCATGACAGAGCACATCGGCATCCGAGTGTCCCAGCAAGCCTTTAGCAGCGGGAATACGAATTCCGCCTAGAATAAGCGGGCGCGCCTCGACCAGAACATGCAAGTCATATCCTGAACCTATGCGTATCATACCCCCACTTTCCTCAATTGCAACTCCGCCCGCAGAATATCGTCAGGCGTTGTAATTTTAAAATTCTCCGTGCTTCCCGGTACCAGTTTAACCTGCCCGCCCGCATGACGCACTAACGAAGCATCATCCGTACCTGAAAAGCCCGATTCACGGGCCATACGATGTGCATGGCGGATAACCGACAGGCGAAAGCACTGTGGAGTCTGACAGGCCCATAGGTGATTTCGCGTGGGTGTAGCTCGTAGAAAATTATGTGAATCGCCTTGCAAAATCGTATCCACCACAGGAATAGCAACCGTCGCGGCACCAAATTCATACGCCGCCTCAATTGACTGGCGTATCGCCTGGAGACTTACAAAAGGGCGTGCTGCATCGTGAATAACAGCAATGTCGGTATCATTCCGCAACGCATCCAATCCTCGCTCTACCGATTCCTGTCGCTCCTTGCCTCCTGGTAGCAACGTAATGGCATGCCCACGAAAAAAACGGTGTATCAGCTTGCGAAAAAGTTTCTCATAATCAGGAGGACAAAGTACGACAGCCTCCCCCAATAAATCACAGGCCTCAAAACGCCTCAGCGTATGCTCCAATAAAGTAGCGTCGCCCAAAGTGACCAAAGCTTTGGGTTCTTCCGCACCAAGACGCCGTCCCATACCGGCTGCGGGAATGACGAGCTGCGCATTCATGCGTTCACACTTTGAAAACGGGTAAAAATCATTCTACCCGCAGCGGTTTGCAACACACTGGTTACCACCACATCCACAGTTTGTCCCACATACCCCCGTCCGCCATCCACCACAATCATCGTACCATCATCCAGATAGCCTACCCCCTGATTCTGTTCCTTGCCTTCCTTAATAATCTTCACCTGCATCTGTTCATCAGGTAAAACCATAGGCTTAAGCGCATTGGCCAGATCGTTGATATTAAGTACTTCTACCCCCTCAATCTGGGCTACCTTATTCAGATTAAAATCATTAGTCAGAATCTTTGCGCCATGCTGTTTCCCCAAAGTGACCAGTTTACTGTCCACTTCCTTGATACCCGCAGGGTCATCATCAATGATTTTGACCTCCACCTTGGCGTCCTCCTGCTGCAGCATCTTCAAAATATCCAGTCCACGCCGCCCTTTCGCCCGACGCAAGACATCGGGCGAGTCCGCAATATTCTGTAGTTCCAGCAATACAAAACGTGGCACCAGCAAGGTCCCTTCGATAAAGCCACTGGCACAGATATCCGAAATACGGCCATCGATGATCACACTGGTATCTACTAACTTCAGGCCCGTGTATTTCGACTGCTGTATTTGAACCGCCGAAATAAGGTTTTCCCAGTTGGAGGCCCGTGTCAGCCCCAACGAAATTCCCACAAATCCGAAAACCAGTACCAAAGAGACTACGATAAAGATACGGAAAGTAACATCCTCTTCCTGCGTCCAAAAAAGAATATATTGTCCAACAAAATACCCACACACCATGGCTAAAACAATTGCCACCAAGGCCGGGGCCATACGTTCGTATAACTCCTGCGTGACAAAATGAAGCAGAAACAGAATAACCAAAGCGGTACCACCGCCAATGAGCCCCCCCATGATCATCCATGGCGCTACACTAACGGGAGCTCCCCCCACATCAAAAAAGTCCGTGATCAGATACCGCCCCCAAATTGTCCCCATGATCGCGCATGCGGCAAAGAAAATAAACCGGATGATTTTTACCGACATAGATATATATTCCTTCAGCTAAAGCGGTCCAGCGACCGCAATTTGCCGTCCCTGACTGCCGCAAAACTTCGTTTTCCTGACAACTTTTCAGATTTTAGTCACTAAAGCTGCCGTATGAAACAGACGCTACCTCTTTTACAGAAAAAAAGCCCAACTCTCGTCCTGTATCAATGAAAAAAATACAGCTATCTAAAAATATAAAGACTACTGTATCACAAAACAAAGCAAAAGAATAGGGAATTACGCTTAAAGTTTTAATTCTGCGATTGCTGCGCTTACCAATGCCGTCAACTTAGGTTCGGCCTGCTGCGCTGTCTGAACGATCCGTTCAATATCGACCGGTTCCAACGCATCAGGCATGCATTCGTCGGTTATAATTGAGAATCCTAGCACCTGCAACCCGGCATGTACCGCAACAATCACCTCAGGAACTGTGCTCATACCCACAGCGTCTGCGCCAATAATACGCATAAAACGGTACTCCGAACGCGTTTCGAGGCAAGGGCCAGGACAACCTAAATACACCCCACGTTTCAACGCAATACCCTGCTGTAAGGCAATCTGCTCCGTCATCGAAATCAACGTATTCGTATACGGTTCGCACATATCGGGAAAGCGGGGGCCGAGTGTGTCATCATTGGGACCAATCAAGGGGTTATCGCCCATAAGATTAATATGATCCGCAATAACCATAATATCGCCAGCGCTAAACTGCGGATTCAGGCCACCTGCTGCATTAGAAACAATCAGCACCTCAATCCCCAACGCCTTGGCAACGCGAATGGGAAAGGTCACCTGTTGCAGGCTAAAACCTTCGTAGTAGTGGAAGCGCCCAGACATGGCGATAACCGGTTTCCCCCCTAAATGCCCAAAAACCAGATCCCCCCCGTGCAAGGAATCGGCAGGAAAATGGGGAATATCTTTATAGGCAATACGCGTAGTAATCTCAATCTCATTCACCAACGAATCCAGCCCCGTACCCAGAATAATACCCACCTTCGGCGCCAAAGTTACTTTCTTCTCAATCGCGCTAACTGCTTCATCGATTTGGTCACGTAACTTCACAACAGACTCCTTTCTGTTTTTCTTATATCGCAAACCCAAAAGGAATGCTCAGAAATAAAAGTTTTGTCAATTATTTTAAAAACCAGCACCTATATTACTGTTAAAATTATCTAGCGTAGTCAGAGAGCTCAGCCGCTCAAATCTCTCCACAGCACGCCAACGTCTCTTCAACTGCCTGTTGGGTTACCCCCTGCAGCGCCACACATTTTTCCCGGCTCTTCTCCCCCGATACCAAACGAACGCTGGACTTCGATACTTTAAAAAACTTTGCAACAAATACACGCAGCGCCTTATTGGCTGCTCCATCAACAGGCGGGGCGGTCAACGCCACACGAAGCCGCCCATCCGGCTCCCGACAAAAGGCATTACGCGAGGCCTTGGGTTGCACACGCACCCGTATCCACACCTCCCCATCCTTTTCCTCAATAGCGCCCATTAATATACTACCCACTTCAGTACCCGTCCCGAAACACCGGATCAGGGAGACTCCTGCCACTGTCCCATGCGCTGAAACCGCGCCTGACGTTGCTGAGGAGTCCAAATTCCCTTTTTACGATCCGCGAGAAATGACAAAAGTTCCCTCTTCAGCACTGCCGCAGCCGCATCAGGATTTCGATGCGCAGGGCCATCGGGTTCAGGCAAAATCGCATCAATTACATTCAACTCAAACAAATCAGCCGCCGAAACCCGCAATGCTGCCGCAGCCGCATCCTTCTTCGTCACATCGCGCCACAAAATCTCGGCACAGCGTTCCGGGGGACAAATCATATACACCGCATACTCAAACATCACCACACGGTCCGCCATTGCTACTGCCAACGCACCACCGCTTCCCCCCTCACTCAGAACCACGGCCAAAATAGGCGTCTTTAATTCCGAAGAAACCAACAGGCTTTCTGCAATGGCATACCCCTGCCCTCCCTCCTCCGCCTCAATACCCGGGTGCGCCGCAGGCGTGTCGACGAAACTGATAATCGGATACCCAAGTCGCTCCGCCATGCGATAAATCCGTAGTGCTTTACGATATCCCGACGGATGCGCCATACCAAAATTGCGCCGTACCTTCTCATCGGTATCAACACCCTTTTGATGGCCCACAACAAAAACCGTCTGTTCCTCAATGCGGCCTATACCACACACCATGGCCGGATCGTCCCCAGAAAGACGATCTCCATGCAATTCAATAAAATCGTCCAGAATACGGGACGTATAATCCAGCATACGCGGACGACGTGGGTGACGCGCCAGCTGGATGCGTTGCCATGGTGTAATATCCCGATACGTCGTCTCCCGCAACACGGCATGACGGTGTTCCAGGCGCTGCTTATTCTCATTATTGTGCGTCTGGGCGAGTCGTTCTTCTAACTCGAACAACGCTTTTTCAAACGGCAGGGCATATTCCGCCATACTGGTCACCCGCTTTCCATTGACGACGTATCATCTACACAAGCATCTTCCAAAAACAGCCTCATTGTAGCACGGAAAATTCATGAATGCAGCTTTCCGCACAGAACTTTTTGACAATCCTTTTACGGTTTTGCATAGTACTATTTATGAGAGATAAAGCAAACCTTAGTGCGTTCTAAAAAAATTTAAGAATTATACGTCCCCGTTCTACTGGTGACCACATTGGGAGAACTGACATGAACCCCTCCTTCGCCCCCGCTATTCACTGTAACCGTAGTACGCTTAGCCTACTTCTTGCCTGGATAATAGCATTCACCACACAGGCTACGGCGGCAACGGACGAAGATCTACTCCACTGGGCACACTACAAAGAGGATACCCAATCCCTTTCAGCAGCGGACCTCCGTGCTTTGGTCGACACACCGCGCGAGTGCTTTGTGGTAGCCCATACCCATTGGGACAAGGAATGGGGGTTTACCTTTGAACAACACCGCTACTTGTTGGTCAAATTACTAGACAACACAATCGCGATGCTGGAACAAGAACCGCGCTATACCTGCTATGTGCTCGATGGACAATCCTCGCTCGTCACCGACTATCTTGATGTTCGTCCTGAAATGCAGGAAAGACTCAAAAACCTGGTAAAAGCAAAGCGGTTACTAATCGGCCCCTGGTATACCCAACCCGATCTCCTGGTTGCAAGTGGAGAAGAAATTGTACGTAATCTACTGCTCGGTATCCAGACAGCACGCCGCTTTGGCGGCGAAATGCAATTTGGCTATACCGCCGACAATTTCGGATACTGTTCACAGATCCCCCAGATCTACCGTGGCTTCGGCATTGATGCAGCGTCCCTTTATAGAGGCCCCGATGCCTCCGGCCCAAAACATAAGACCCTTTTTGAATGGCAAGCCCTGGACGAATCCTCTGTAACCGTTGCCTATACCAACGGCCCCTCAGGCTACCTGCTCTTTACTTGGCCCTACAACGTACCCGATATGCCCGAAGCCTATTTTTTACGGGCACTACACCATCTGCTTCCTCACGCTATCGACCCAACAAAGATTTTACTACCAGCAGGTTCTGATGCCGTCGAACCCAACCCCGATCTCCCTGAGGTACTGGCCCGCCTTTCCGATGAATTCCCCCATATGACTTTCCAGATATGCGCGCCCAAGACCTACGTACAAGCGGTCATGAAAGACACCCCGACCCTGCCAAAACATCAAGGGGGACTACGAGAGAAGAATGCGTGCACAGGCAGCATCTCAGCCCGCTTAAACCTGAAGCAGGCCAACGCCAAAGCTTTTACCACATTGGAACATTTTGCCGAACCCTTCTCAACACTGGCCTGGCTTACCGCAGGTCGCCCATATCCCGATACATTGCTACGGGAATCCTGGAAATACCTGTTCGAAAACCTCACCCATGATGACATGGCCGGATTCTGTTATGAACCCGTACACGCCATCAATGAAATGAGATACTTCGAATCTAACCGTTTGGCCGAAACCCTTACCCTGAGTGCACTGAAAACCCTGGTAGAAGACATCCAAACCCCCGACAAGGACAATGTACTCTCTAAACCCCTGATCGTTTTCAATCCCCTCCCCTGGACCCGTAGCGATATCGTAGAAACCTTCCTCCACACGCAGAGCTATGGCGGTACACAAAACCCATTTGTAGACGAAGAATATACCAGCTTCAAAATCACACAACTCGACGGCTCCCCCTGCCCTTACAGCGTCCGCACAGCCTCCGCATCCTCAACCCCCATGTTCCGTCTCCGCTTCCATGCAGATAACGTCCCCCCACTTGGCTACAAAACGTTTCTCGCCGTCGCAACCCGCGAGGAATCGCCCCACATAGACAGCCCCAAACCCGCTGTCACTGAAATTGAAAACCGCTTCTACAAACTAAGCTTCCAGCACGACGGTCGCTTCGACCTATTAGACAAATCCAGCGGAATACTATACCCCGGTTTACACTATTTCCAGGATCAGGACACCCCGGGAGGACGTCCGCTCTACTTCCACATAGGCAACAACACCCATACTACCATTGAAGAAGCGGCCAGCATCACCCTTATCGAAGACAACGCCACCGAAAAAACCATCCGCATACAATGGGAAGACTGGCAAATCCCCGCAAACAAAGAAGACGCAGCGTCCGTCCCCATGCCCATCACCAGCTACATCACATTACCAACAAACGTAGCGCGCATCGACATTATCACCGAAGTACACAATCAGGCCCACAACCACCTTTTACGCGCTGTATTCCCCACCGTCTACCAAAGCGAACATATAGCCCTGGGAGTGCAGTTTGGTATGGAAAACGCCCCTCTTTACACAAACGATGCACCTCCAAAAAATCCCTGGAACCACGAACTATACCCCTTCCAGGATTGGTGCGACCTATCCGACAGCAAACAAGGCCTGGCCCTGCTGTGCAGAGAAATCCCCGTAATCTCAGCGTATCCCACCGCCACGGGCACAACGCTGATGCTGCCAATTCTACGCGCATGCGCCCCCAACTCCCCCGATCTTCGCATATCACTACCCGACGAACGCCTAACCCCACAAGAAACAAAACACGGCGCACAACAACTGGGACGCCACGTAGTACACTACAGTCTATACCCCCATACCGGCGACTGGGAAAGCGCCCGCGTATACCAGAAAGCCAAAAATGCCCACTGTCGACTATGGCCGGAAACCTACTGGAAAACCGACCGCGCCAAATGGCAAATCGGCCCCTATGGCTTTCCCAAACACCATACGCCCCCCAAAGGGACACAGCCGCCCGAAAAAAGTTTCCTGAACATCACCCCCGACGGCGCCATACTCAGCACCCTCAAAAAAGCAGAAAACGACGACGCCATCCTTCTACGCATCTTCAACACCCTCCCCCACCCCCAAACCTACACCCTGAACTTCTTCCACCCCACACATCACATACAACAAGTCAACCTTCTCGAAGAACCCCTCGAAAAGACCAGTATCACGCAGACAAGCAGCTCCGAAGGAGAAACCCATATCACCTGCACCACCCGCCCCTTCGAAATCATCACCCTGAAACTTGCCGTAATCCCGCCGCCAGTGCGCTCCTGGAGGCAAAGTACTTACTAAAGTGCTCCAGCGACCGCAAGCAAAAGGTATGGTTCTTGCCCTCGCTGACTGAAAGAAACACCGCGCGTGCTTATCCAGAGAAGCTGTCTTGTGGATAGCGATACATTGATTCGTCACAAGGCACTCTGAGAAGAAACTATCCGCAGCACACAGCCTCTGGCCGGTCTAATATGACAGCAGAGAAGGAACATGTATACGAGAAGAAAGTGAGAGGCGGGTTTACGCAGCATGGTGGCTGCAGGTACTCTTGGGAAAGGAGTGACGTGAGGCAGAATCGTAACCGTGCGCTCCGTAAACCCGCGCTTCTCTATGAGGCCAGGATGAAAGGTGAGAGACGGGCCTACGTAGCATGGTGGCTGCAGGTACTCTTGGGAAAGGAGTGACGTGAGGCAGAATCGTAACCGTGCGCTCCGTAAACCCGGCTCTCGTATGAGGCAAATTGTAAAGGACACGTGTCAAGTAATTGCGCAGTATGGTGGCTGCAGGTACTCTTGGGGAAGGAGTGACGTGAGGCAGAATCGTAACCGTGCACTGCGTCAATCCACTCGACCCGTGTCCAAAAAACGAGTTCAAAAATGGGGCTAGAATGGCTCTACATGCTTGCATGAAAAAAAAGGAAGCGGACCGATACTCGTGTGTCTCAGCAGATGTATATGACGACAGAGGCATGCAGAAATCTTGACGCATATGCCGGTTTCGCTTTTGTGAAAAGCTATGTCGTTTGTCTTTTAACATCCGCTTTTGTACGCTTCGAAAAAATCTTAGACTAAAGGTAGGTTCTCACACCCCAGTAGATTTCTCCCGCTTCCTATATTCTTTATGGTGCAAGCACCAGTTACCCAAACTACACAAATCAAAAACTGAATACGCTGATTCAATACTCTGTACTAATCGCCGACACCTCAGTAAATGTGGTCTCTAAGACGCCTGAACTGTGATCGGGGATCAGGTTAATATGGAGTACGGAGGCCTTCTGCAAGGCCACATCAGCAGGCACACTAAGTTCATAAAAAGGTTGCTCTTTTCTGTCAAACCACTCTCCAGGAATGTAATCCTTAAAAACGGGGGTCATCTCGTTATCGGATACGTATATGTAGTACCCGCTATGACCACGCACAAAGGTGTCGGGTTCCCAGGAAAAAACTATCGTGCGTAGCGCGCGGTTCCGATTTTCTACTACAAATACCTGATCCGCACGGATGATTGAATGTTCTATGGGGTTTATAGTGTTCGAAAATAGGGCGACGGCTTTGGGGTTGGGGTGGATAACAGCTGCCCACTGGGTTTCCGCAATGGCATCCACTTTACTGGGCTTTAAAGGCTTCTGCCCCATCCGCATTGCTACCTGGTCGCCTTGATGCAACACGGTAAATGCGACATCATTCTCTACTTGCACTGTGCCATGCACTACGGTCACCGTTGTGCAGGCATCTGTTACCTCTACGTTGAACGTCGTCCCGAATACGGTGACGTCGCCTACCGGGGTGCGCACACGGAAATAGCGCTCATCTTTGCTGACATTCAGCCAAACCTGTCCGGTTTCGACCTGAATCTCGCGCTCGTTTGCGACTTTTATCCGTGTGGAATTATCTAGTTTTATGGTCGTTGGTCCCGCCAGGCCTATGACCAGCTGAGAGCGTTCGTCGGTTTCAAAACGCTCCGCTTTTCCTACCAAGGCCATCAACGATACCCGTTCACGCACAGTGCTGCTTTCCAGGCTTCGTCGCACATCGCCCGCCCGATAGGTCACCATGCCTATTTTTTCCGTTGGGATATGGGTAGATTCAGGCCAAAACGCCATCAGGGTAAGGGCCACCATCATCAGCAGCAAAGGAACTACGACGGGCATCCAGGTTAAATAGGGATGCAGCCGGAAGCTGGGATGTTTTGCGCGCCAGGTAAGCTCGCGGGAACGTAGCTGCGACAGATCCATTTCGGGCAAATGCGCCATAATACCTGGTGTTAGATCCACCTCAAGGCGCTGCTCCTGGAACGTTTCAAAGAGCAGTGCGGCATTGGCGCGATGCTCCTGCATCGACGCCTGACAGGCTGCACACGTATCCAGATGCTGCTCAAGCACTGCCTTTTCGGCAGCACCCAGCTCATCATCGACGTATGCCTGAAGCAAACTTTCTATTTGTTTGCATGTCGCCACGAAGTTTTACCCTCTGTTGTTTCCAAATCTGACAATAATTCGCGCAACTGTTTTCCTGCGCGCAACAGGATACCGCGTACTTCATCGCGCGATTCTCCTGTAAAACGGCTTATCTCCGCATAACTCATTTCTTGTAAGTAACGTAGCATTACCGGCAAGCGATATCGTTCGGGTAATGCGTCTATAGCCTGCTGCACCCGCTCATACCGCTCTTGCTGCGTCAATCGCTCCTCCGGCCCCCGACGGGCGTCCTCGATTGACACCGTTCTACGATGGGGCAGCGGAGTCTCCATACGTAAACGCGGCAGATTTTTGCGCAACCAATTGGCAGCGGTACGCGTAGTGACTTCCTTCAACCAAACCCCAAACTTATTAGGTTCCTTGAGATATGGCAAGCTTCGGTAGGCCGCCCAAAACGCCTCTTGTACGATATCTTCCGCCCCGCCGTAACGCCCTACATAGTAGTGTACGGTGGCATACACCGCCCCCTGATATCGCTGCACAAGCACGCTAAACGCGTCCGTATCACCCTCCAGACACCGAAACACCAGTTCTGCATCCTTTGCTTGATGCATGGCTATCCTTCCCCAGTTTTATGCATCTATGTTTTCGGTGTAGTGCTCGTTTCCATTCAACTGTTGTGTATAGAGTGGCTTTTTCAAGGAGAATAGGCACGGATGATTCCATATTGGAACATATTCCGATTTTCTTAACATAAATCGGTCAAATCACTTTCATCAGATGCGCCCCCTAAAGCAATGATCTCATCTTCGGTATGTCCCGCAGCACGTAATGGGGTTACAATGTCACGCATCAGGTCAGGAACATAATAGGCCAGAAGTTCCCCCACTCCTTCTACTTCAAAAGCCTTGGAAGCACCGGGAACCATCACGGTTTCTCCTGCCTGCAGCACATAGCTTGTTTCCCCCGAACGGACCGCCAACGGCCCTTGCTTTACCATCAACAGATAGAAGGTCTCACCTGACAAGTTACGTGTGTATTTCCCTTCAATCTGAATCGACTCAGCGGCAAAATAACGACATGCCCCCAAAAGGGTATGACTTGCACCGTACATTTCGTAGCTAAGCGGATGCGCCGCACCACGATGGGCTGAGCCAAAGCGAATCACTTCCATGGCCTTGTCTACATGTAAATCACGCGCCCGCCCCTGCGCATCGACCCGTCCCCAATCATAAATCCGATACGTTATATTGCTATTCTGTTGTATTTCCGCCAGCAAAATACCACCGCCTATGGCATGCACCGCACCTGCACTTACAAAGGCGGACGTTCCCGCAGGTGCAGGAAAGCGCGTCATCAGTTCTTCTACAGAACCGTCTGGTATAGCTGCTGCAAACTGTTCCGGTGTCACCTCTGGCGACACCCCGCAAATCAGTTCGCTACCCGGCGCTGCATCAAGCACATGCCACATTTCGGTTTTGCCGACATCCGGCTCACCCAAACGCGCCGCATCCTCATCAGAAGGGTGCACCTGTACCGACAACGCCTCTGCCGAATCCAGAATTTTCAGCAGCAGTGGAAAACGTCCATGCACCGTTAATTCTGCACGGGTTCCCAATATCATCGACTCATCCTCCTGCAGCAATTCACGCAAGGTGCGCCCCTCCAGAGGCCCATCCGACACCACACTTTCATGCTCAGGATGATCCGCTACTACCCATGCTTCACCAATGCACTTCCCCGCAGGCGTTGCTTTATGTAGCACCGACTGTAAGCGCCCCCCCCCCCAGATGCGTTCAAAGTATGCTTCTTTAAAGCGAAGCAATCCGGGATTCTTTAACGTCATAGAACACACTCCTTCCTAAATTGCGTCCCCCTGCCCTAAAAATTCCGTACGAAAATAGTACATTGTATCGTTCAGCAGTTCAGACGCCAGCACACCATGGCTCTCCAACAACTCCAGATGCCCCGCTGCCACCGAAAGGCACAAGAAAAACTCATCAGCATGCTGTTTCGGATACATCATTTGCGACAAGGTATACGGCGTAACAGCAGCATCGTGAATATAGTGCAACACCTTCTCACTACGCTTATCCTGCTGCGCCAGGATACCGTCTATCACCTTTTCGTGCTGTACGAAAGGTGCTCCATGTCCTGGCAAACATACCCCCAGTGGCAATGTGCGACTATACGCCAGGGATTGCTGGTATTGCACCAAGCTTTTTTCGCGGGGAAATCCTGCAACAGGCCGGCGCAATAACGGATTGGGATTGATACGTTCCAGGATATGATCCCCAACCACGGAAAAGCCCTGTGCATGATTAACCAACAGAATATCGGTCGGGGCATGCCCTGGTACGAAATGCACCGTAAAACCTTCTACCGTTGCCCCATCTTCAAGATAACAATCGACAGGGACTTCGGGAATTAACGGACGAAAGCGTTCCTGACGCTTCATGTCTACACTCGCTTTCTCTGGTGAAGCGCCCATGAGAAGAAGCAGTTCACGATGAAACTGACGTTGTGCCGCGTCGAAACTATATGCGAGACGTAAATGGGTAATAAAATCCTTGTGCGCACACACCTGCGCCCCCGATGCATCTACGACACGCCCGGCCAACCCCATATGATCCACATGGTGGTGCGTCAGAATAATCCGCTCAATGTCCGCTACCGCTACCCCGTAATCCGCCAGGCCCGCCTGCAATGCATCATATGCTGCATCAGTCGCCGTGCCCGCATCAATCAGCGTTAGGGCATCCCCCTTGTACAGGTAACAATTCACCGGCCCCACAGGAAAAGGCGTCGGCGTCACAATCGGATACACATGCAGGCGCGCCAGGAGATCGTTCATAAAATCAACAACGCCCCTTCCCCAATGCTATAGCACGGTTACCGACTCAGCCGGCGCTACATGTTGCAATGCTGCAATATACGCCGCTATCAACTCGGGTCCAAAGAAGAGATAGAGCAAGCCAGCCAAGGCGAGATAGGGACCAAAAGGCAAATAATGGCCTTCCAGCGTAATTTCGTCATCCGAAGCTGCTGGTTCTGCGCCTTCAGCAACAGCGGGCTGTTCCCCCTGCGCCTTGCCCGCACGCAGCTTGAAAAAGGCAATCATCGACACCCCCACCACGCTACCGATCATCGAGGCCATCATGAGAATACCCAAGACCCCCTTCCATCCCAAAAGCGCACCCAGCATCGCCAGAAGTTTTACATCGCCAAAGCCCATACCCGGTTTGCGTAACAGCAACACGGTGACGCGATCCAGCAGATACAGAATCCCACCGCCCAATACAATCCCCAGCAACGCATCAAAGGGATCGACCACCCGAAGCTGTGAGCCCGCAAAAAACATCCCGACCAGCGACAGGGCCAGTCCAAGAGGAATTCCTGGAAAGGTAATCTCATTCGGAATCGTCCAATCCGTCAAATCCTGGAAAGTAACAATAACCAGCGCCGCACACAGGAGCATATAGACCGGTGTAGCCAAAACAAAACCAAAACGCCAAAACACCAGCAGGAACAGCAGGCCCGTCAGTCCCTCCACCAGGGGATACTGCCAACTGATGGGCTTGCCACAGTTACGGCATTTCGCCCCCAGAATCAACCAACTCAGTAATGGAATGTTGTCGTACCATGCAATTGCAGAACGACACCGGGGGCAGCGTGAACGCGGACTGACTACCGATTCCCCCGCTGGCCAACGGCCAATGCAAACATTGCAAAAACTACCGACCAATGTCCCAAAGACAAAGGAAATCACCATAAAAAAACCATGCAACGGCGCCATCATTTCGGTTACTGACATGAAGGTTTCCTTGAAAAAACGGGGCGAACCCCAATCCTATCGTTTTGCTATTGTACCGCGAGTATAGGCGTTAGCGCGCAAGCATCGCAAGCCCCCAAAACCACCTACGCCCCCATTACTTCCTCCCCCGCAACCGCTTCAGCTGGTTATACGCCTCATTCAACGTCCGCATCGCATCCTCATCCCCCCCCAAATCAGGATGATGCAACTTTGCTTTCGCACGATATGCCTTTTCAATCTCCGCCCAGGTCGACGAAGGGGAAATCCCCAATAAGCGAAAACAAATATCACTCTCCTCCTTGCGCATTGCACGCCGCCAGAAGCAGTCCGACCAGAAGGCGTCCCCTCCGTACGTTCCCCACGCAACTCGCGCAACCCTTGCATCACCGTCGGCCACAACCCCGTTACGCTGAGGATGATAATGATCAGAATAATGATGATGAGTTCTTGTATTCCAGGCATAAAGACAACATCCTACGTCTTCTAACACCAAACACTTAAAGGCTGCAAAACAGCATAAAATCGAGCGATTTTGAACGCGATATGTACCACTTTCCGCATCCGTTTAAGTGCCAGAAAAAGGGCATTTTCCAGGCTGTTCCCCTCAAATACTCCAGCATATTTCCTTGCCCGGCGTTTCCATTTCCACAGTCCCTCCTCCAGCCGATTCAATAAGAAAGTATATCACACTCCCTATCTCCACACAGAATCCTTCGGCGATACGCGGATATAAATCAGATAGTGCATAAAATACTATTTGTTACTGCGCCAGATTAATTCCTGTGAGGTCGGCAATACCAGGCTCTAACTTACGCTTTCGTTTTTCAGGATACGGACTGGTAAAGGTCATGGAGTTTGCCAAGAAGATTCGTGAGTTTAATGGTCTTCTGTAAACCGTCTTCGACCGTACCCATCGCGCCGACTACCGCCGATCCGCTATCTTTGATTTGACTGGCAAAGCGCTTAACCTTGTCCAGGAGCCCAGATTCCCGTACCGCTTCGGGTGGTAGTTTTTGAACTTTCGTTAAACCGTCCTCTAGTTCTTTAAACTCAGCCAAGACTTCGGGGTTTTCACACCCGACTGCTTCCAGTTCTTTAATGAGCGGTGATAGGACCTGCTGAAGTTCGCCACAGCTGGCGTGGATGGTCGTTGAATAGTCTTCAATGCGGCCACCCGGACCACTCGCCAGATTCAGGCGCGCCACATTTAAAGTTTCAATCCTGATACCGTATTGTCGCGCAGCCTCGTTGGCAGAAAATTCCTCATTGTTGTTCGGATTAACTAATGGGCGATTTACGCGACCATGAGCGAGGACATCCCTTTCGGACGACCACCATTCCTCCGGGCCACTGCGATCAAGCTGGTATTGCAGATCCGGGCGTTTACTCTGGTAGGTGGAGAAAATATTCTCAAGGGAACCCCGCAACTCACTGATAAAGGCCGTAGCTGCGGCTCGTTCTCCCCGCACTTTAAGCGTGAGTGTCGGGTTTCTTTCATCTTCCTGCAACTGGGCCAGGCAGCCGTTGGCGTTCCGGAGCACGACCCCGTAACGCCAGACTTTATTTTCGTGAATCATCGTATGCTGCCGGACGATGAAGCGGGAAACGGTGTCGGGGGGCAGAGGCGAATCCGCTTTATACCGCAACATCAGGCTGTCGGCGATATCGAAAGCCGGCAGCTCATCCGGACGATCTTCCCGCATCAGGTGGGGGAAAAGGAGCCGGGCGTTTTCAGCTTGGCCGCTGGCATAGGCCAGTTCATAATGCTGTGCCAGATCAAAGATGAATGGATGCGTAGCTTCAGGAAAGCGTTCCGATTCCTTCTGGAAGGCTTCCATGAAATCAGTCCGCTTGATTTCATGCCGCTGCTGTGTATTCAGCCAGTTGATGATGCGATAGACGGCATGGCTTATCCAGCTCGGATTCAGGACCAGTTGATCATAGCCCTTCAGTTTGCCTTGGTTGTACCAGAGGCTCGCCCCGAGGCAGTGCAGAAAAGAAAGCAGCTCCTCTTCCTTGTCGCAGGCTACCCCGTGTGCCTGGGCAATCCCGGTGAATTTCTTCCGGCAAATCAGCTCCGGCTGACCGCCGTTCGCCCCGGCTGTCCTGTCAAAAAGATCCTCGATGTCCCGTTTGACCTGATAATAATTGGTTGAGATTACCTCCCGATTCCAGAAAGCGCTGTCCTTAACACACTGCACCAGCCGGGCGCGGAATGCTTTCAACGCCCCGGCATCGTCCTGGATAGAGAAAGACGCAATATCCTCTCGTCCTTTGAAATTCTCCGGGTAGCGATCCTTGAGCGTATTGGGCCGGAGATCCGGCAGGTGATCATCGAATTTATTCACCACCACCAGCACCCGTGAATCGCCGCCGTAATTCTTCACATGGTCAAGCCAGTATTCCAGGCGATTGCGGGTTTCAGTGCGCCCATCATAGACAATGATATAAAGGCAGCGCTCGGACAGGAAAAAGCGGTGGGCCGCATGGGTGACAACATGTCCGGCAAAATCCCAGACATGGATGCGCAGATCTTCGCTCTCCACCTTCCAGATATCGGTATCCACCCCCTCGGTGCTTTCATCTTTTCCCGGCATGGGAGCCTCCGGGTCGAGTAACCTGCGCGCCAGAGAGGTCTTGCCCGCGCCTTTTTCACCGAGAATCACCACCCGCGCTTCCTTCAGATTAGTCGCACCCTTTTCTTCCAGCGCCATCAGGTATGCTGCGACTTTAGCAGCGCCTTGTGCCTGAATCTCAGCAGGAACGCTCAAGCGAAGCTTCAGCGCTTCCTCATCGACTTCGAGATTATTTTCAAAGATTGCTGTATACAGCCTTCCCCAGTAGCCACAGTTCTCCCCTTCCAGTGCCCGCTGAAAATTCCCCCATACGGGGCCATAAAGCTCCGCCGGTTCCGGGCTTGGAGAAAAGGGGATATCGTTTTCCAGCGCCGCCAAGTCTTTATGAATGGCCTCTATAACTTTTATACGCTCGGTGACGGCGACGGCGACAGCGGCGGTAGCGAGGTAGGCGTCGTAGGCGAGTTCAGCAGCGGCGGCGGCGACGGCGGTAGTGGCGACGGCGACCTCAGCAGCGGCGGCGTCGGCGGAGGCGAGTTCAGCAGCGGCGGCGGCGTCGGCGGCGGCGTAGGCGGCGTCGGCGGCGGCGGCGTAATCCAGAGCCCTTATAACGCTATACATATGACCTTGCCGCTTCTCCTCCTCCCAGCAATCAAAATTTCCCCGGGCACCGAGGAACGGAAATGCCCGAACAGCGCAACGCCAGGCGAATTGAAGCACCTTTTCGCGGGGAAGTTTTTCTAAGAGGCTTTCTATCTCGTCACGATTGAGTTCCACGATTATCATTCCCTCGGTTTTGTGCGCTTATGCATCAGGAGGCTCAGGCACCGTGCCAACGAATGATGCTGACGGTCATCGCGAAAAGTCCCCCGACAGGAACCCTTCCTCCCCACTGCTTCCCTTCGCTGGCGCTATGCTGTACAGAATCCCGGTCCGCACGCAACCACAACGCCGGACCTGCTCATCTTCATCGCTGCATATGAGTAGTACTTTACGCGAAATCTACTGCACATTCCAAAAAGCGGACCGGCCTCTTTGCTCAGCGAAGGAGAATATTCTTCTCTATGCCGGACACGTTGGACAACGAGTCGCACCCGTCGAGGTCAAGGTATTTCAAACCGGTAAGCTTCGAAAGAGCGGACACGTCGGACAACGAGTCACAGAAGCCGAGGTCAAGGTATTTCAAACCGGTAAGCTTCGAAAGACCGGATACATCGCGCAACGAGTAGCAGCAGCTGAGGTCAAGGCGTTGCAGACCGATAAGCCTCGAAAGGCCGGATACGTCGGACAACGAGTCGCAGAAGCTGAGGTCAAGGTGTTGCAGACCGCTAAGCCCCGAAAGACCGGATACGTCGGACAACGAGTCGCAAAAGCTGAGGTCGAGGTTTTGCAGACCGATAAGCCCCGAAAGACCTGCCACGTCGCGCAACGAGTAGCAGCCGCTGAGGGAAAGGTGTTGCAGACCGATAAGCCCCGAAAGGCCGGACACGTCGGACAACGAGTCGCAGATGCTGAGGGAAAGGTGTTGCAGACCGATAAGCCCCGAAAGGCCGAACACGTCGCGCAATGAGTCGCAGCAGCTGAGGTCAAGGTGTTGCAGACCGATAAGCCCCGAAAGGCCGGACACGTCGGACAACAAGTCGCAGAAGCTGAGGTCAAGGTGTTGCAAACCGGTAAGCCCCGAAAGGCCGGACACGTCGCGCAATGATCTGCAGTCTCTCAGGTCAAGGTGTTGCAGACGGGTTAGTCTGGCAAGCGCGTTGAGGTCTTCCAGGTCCGTGCAGCCACTCAAGTTCAGGGTTGTGGCCCGGGTACGTTCTGCCTCTTCGATCTTTTTCCTTGTTTCAGGATGCATTGAATCTGACTTCCCCTGCTCTTGACAAATCCCCGATTTTCAGTCCCGTGCGGCAGAAAAAAGAAGCATAAACCAACCATGCCGTACCGTGCCAAACCTGGCCCGTTTTCCGCTGCAGATGAGTAGTACTTTACGCGAAATCGGCGACATATTCCAGAAAACGAAACTGCTGGTTTTTCCAGTGGCTGCTTTTTCTTCCTCGGGCATGCCCCCGTAATTCAAAATCTTTCCGCAGCAGTCACTGGTAAAGGTGCACCTTTAACCCCGAGAAATGGATTGATATCTGGGGCGGTGGCGTGGAATCTAAATGGTGTGTGCCGAATGGTTCTGTTTTTCGGCAGTTATTTCGGTGGGGGCCTGTTTGATTAGGGGCAGCTTCCTGAGTCGGTTAGCTTCTGCACGCTGCTCCCCTCCAGGTTTTCCAGATGCATCTGTGGTGGCATCTGTGGGATGATTACTGGCAGTCGTTCCCTTTGTATCTCCAGGCATGAATATAGCGCACTATCGCACTGCTAGCGGTGGTCTCTATCCTTGAATTTAAAGATGTTGTCTACCGCTTCCCCTACACGATCTCCCCCTTTTTTTCCTGCATGCGACTTTTTATTGCGTTGGTGCGTCTTAAAGCGTTTTTCGCGTTGCCATAATGAGATCTTGGGGCGAAACCACATGTATACAAAGCCTGCGCCCATGCCTCCGAAGTGGGTAATCCATGAAACGGAACTTTCGCCGAAGCTGTAGATTATGTTGAGCACTACTACAATCAGAATCAAGGCGCGGGCATTGATCGGCATAGGCAGAGGAAAGAGAAAAAGCTGCCGGTCTGGCTCCACCATGGCAAATGCGACCAGCACCCCCATCACAGCACCACTGGCGCCAATCACCGGTGCTGTGGAACCCGTCACTAAATACGGCAGAATGGTCGCCAATACTCCTAATGCACCACAGAAAATGTAAAAGCGGAAGAATTGACGCGTCCCCAGTACGCGTTCCACATCGGAACCGAAAAAAAAGAGCCACAGCATGTTCATAAACAGGTGCATCAATCCGCCATGTAAAAACTGATACGTAAAGGGCTTCCAAAGCATGCCATGCAGAAAAAGCGGTGGCTGGAAACCAAACAGGAAGTTAACCCACCCGCCCTGCACGCCCGAATTCCATTGCACAAATAGCAGGGCTTCCACCGGTTTTAACAGCAGTTGCACTGCAAATACGATGATATTGGCTAATATCAACCGTTGCACCGCCCATGTTATGCGGGAATTACCAAAAGAAGGGGATTCATGATAATACGTATATTGATTCACAGGTTTATACTTATCCCGTGGCCAACGCCACAAAGAGGTGTCAGCAGCAACAGGTGTTCCCTGTACCGCTTTTGTCCACCACTACTGTCTATAATCCTTACCCATTTTTATCAAAAATGCGTTTCCAGGATTCCCGCAAAACGCACCATGGCCTATATGGTACCGAATATTGCATAAAAGCGCCACTTTTCCCCGCTTCCCCTGGTTTGTGGCTGCGGTGCTCATAGCGTGGAAGGCTTCATCGAAACCATCTGCAACGGATAGGAAATCACGCGTCCAAAACGCGACAGTGGATAGTATAAAAAACGCACACGGCCAATGATATCGGATTGTGGAACGGTGGTATTTGCCAAGCTGCTATCGTCGCTCTCGTTACGGTTGTCGCCCAGATAATATACATGTCCCTCGGGCACGAGCACGGGATGCTGTATCGTATATTGCATGGGTTCTTTTACATACGCTTCAGAGACGTATTTGCCATTGAGAAACAGTGCACCTGCGATTACCTGAACCTGATCGCCGCCCACAGCTACAATCCGCTTTACCAGATAGGAGCCGGGTTCTTCCGGATCGTAAAGTACGATAATATCGCCGCGATGATAGGCGGGTTCACGCAGGGTGACAATATAGTCACGCCGTAACAGCGTAGGTTCCATAGAGGAAGAGGGCACCAGGAAAAAATGTAACCCACGGAAGAAAAAAGCATAGGCAAGCACAAGGAAGATGCTTAACAAAACCACATACGCGGCATTATGCCCTGTAAGCCGGTGCCATAGGCGTTTCGCAAAAGAAGCATTCGGATCGACAGGCTCTTCAGATAACCATATGCGCATAAGCAAAAACTTCTATGGACGCTTTCGTCCCTTTTTTGGGGGAGATGTTTTTTCAGACACCTCGCGCAACAGTTGTTGCGCGGTTTCACTTTGTGGACGCAAACGAATTGCCTCGTCCAGACACTTTTTCGCTTCGTCCCACTTTTCTGCCTTAATCCAAACCCGCGCCTCGTTCAACCATGTGTAGAATGTCTGCTCTGTATTGGCCGCTTTGGGACGAGCCACCTGCCATGCTTTGGCCGCCTTACGCCAATTGGCTTTTACCCCAAAGTTCTCCGCTGCAAAAAAATTCACCGCATAATCCTGAAGCAGTTGAAAATCATCCGGCGCCAATGCTGCCGCCTTTTTCGACATCTTCATGGCTTTCTTATAAATGCGGCCCTTGCTCCATCCGCGCAATGATTCCACCTGGGGCGCATGAATTAAATAGGCCTGCACCATGTTGAACAGATAGTCTGGATTCTTGGGGGCTACTGATAGCGCCTTGTCCATATGATCAAAGCCTTGCGCGTACATACCCGCGTGCATATAGAACATACCCAGATTATTACGCGGCGGCGCATAGTCATCATCAAAACTAACCGATTTCTCCCATGCACGAACCGCACCGCCACCATCACCAAAAAAATCGTATAATAATTCGCCATAGTCATTCAGCAGGCACGCATTATGTGAAAAAATGCCCAGACTTGTTTCATAGCCTACCCGTAGAGCCCGCAAACGCGCTGTTGCCGCCACCATTTTTTCTCGCGCCTGCTCCTTTTCTCCCGCCGCCTCAAACTGCTCCGCCATTGCAAGTTCCGCACGCGCCATTGTTCGTATCGACTTGGCCAGCCCATGAAAACGCTCTGCAAATTCCGCCTCCTCCATTCCATACGGCTTCACCGCGTCCAATGCTTCCGGCCATTGCGCCCCGCGCTCCTGCGGCTGCGCGTATCCCCCAACCGCAACCCAAAGCAAAAGTACGCCTATCCAAAATGCGTGTTTCATAACCTCTTTCATCGCGAGTTATTGACGGGAAAGATATCCCATGCACTGCGTACCAAGGACCCAAGGGAGAAAACATTGCCATCCGTTTACAACGGCATCCGCCCCATATGTCTTATTTCGTATTATGCAGTATCGGTCGATTCCACCACAACTATTCCACTAGGCGTTACTCGATACCGCTTGGCGTCATCTTCTAAATCATAGCCAATCACGGTATGATCGGGCAGCACCGTATTTTTCTCAATAATAGCGCGGCGTATCCGGGAATGACGCCCGACGCAAACCCCATCCATAAGGATAGACTCCTCGACGTATGCGTAACTATTCACACGCACATCTGAAGAGAGTACACAGCGTCGCACCATGCCGCCACTAATGATACATCCGGGGCTTACAATCGAGTCCGTCGCCACACCAAAACGTTTACCAATATCCGCAAATACAAACTTTGCCGGCGGAGACATCGGCAGATTGGTGCGTAACGGCCATTCATGATCATACAGATTAAACAACGGGTCCACCTCCACCAGATCCATATTCGCCGCCCAATAGCTGTCAATCGTACCTACATCACGCCAATAACTCTTTTCCTTCTTATTCTCATCCTGGAAACGATATGCAAAAACCCGATTCGAATCCACCAGTTTCGGAATGATGTCCTTACCAAAATCATGGGAGGTGCGCAACTCCGAATCTTCCACCACCGACCGTTTTAGAACATCCGTGTTAAACACGTAAATTCCCATAGACGCCAATGCGATATTGGGATCTTCTGGTACCGGCGTCGGCGAATCAGGTTTCTCCTGAAAACCTACAATACGTGCGTCTGCATTTGTCTCCAACACCCCAAAACGCGTTGCCTCCTGAATAGGCGTTTCAATCGCTGCTATCGTCAAGTCAGCTCCATGCTCCCGATGATGTTGGATCATCCTCGCATAGTCCATTTTATAGATGTGATCCCCCGACAAGATCAGCACCTCAGAGGGATCTTCCTGATCAATCGAATAGAGATTCTGATAGATGGCATCCGCAGTTCCCAAATACCAACTGTCATTCACCCGCATCTGCGGAGGAATGATATCGATAAACTCCTCCAATTCGGGATGCATGATATTCCAGGCAGAACGGATGTGACGTGCAAGGGAGTTGGACTTGTATTGAACCAGTACCTGAATGCGACGGCAGTTGGAGTTAATGCAATTGGATAAGGTGAAATCAACAATCCGATACATTCCTCCAAACGGCACTGCGGGCTTAGCCCGATGCCGCGTAAGGGGGTGTAAGCGTTCCCCTGCCCCGCCAGCCAACAGGACGGTCAGTACATTCCGCATAAAGTTATTCCCTCCCACTGTAATTCCGTGTTCCTATGCAAATTACTTGGCAATAGCCCTGAAGCTACATGAAAAGCAATTTATCCCCATACACGCAATAATTTGTTACTAAAAAACTAAATTAGCACAAAAATACCTTCTCGAATATTTTATATACAAAAGAAACGAGATTTTTATGATAGAATTCTACCATTTTTCGGTATGTTCGGAAAATCTTTTATTTTCTTGCTACCAAAATAACGCAATCCCTAATATAAAAGCAAGAAAACAGAAATACTGCGCTTAGAAACATCCCCCTTAGACATTTTGTCGAGGTACCCCTAAAAATTCCCCATAAAACCAAAAGCTTGCCACAGGCATATGCGGCAAAAAACATGCTCGCCCCCCCAAAGCGCCCGACAGGCTAACTTGTATGTGCAAGATTCTCCAATGCAATAGGGTCCAAAACCGTAAGACGTCTATTAGCGATAGAAACAACCCCCTCCTCACGTAAACCATGCAAAACCGCCGTAGTGGTTTCCCGGGTAGAACCAATCAGATTCGCCAGTTCCTGATGCGTAACCCGCAACGCCCCCGCATCTTGTTCCTGCTGCCGCCGGTACAGACGCAGCAAACCAGAGGCCACACGGCTACGCACGGAACAAAAAACCGTATCGGCCAGAACCTGCTCGGTTTCCACCACACGCTGACACAAGACTTGCGCTACACGCGAAGTCAGCTCAGCCTCTTCTCGTACCAAACGACAAAAGTCTTCCGTGCGTATCAAGCATAGAATGGTAGGCGTCATTGCCTCGGCATAATCTCCCCGTTTACCCCGTTTGCCCAGGCACTCTTCCCCCAACATATCCCCAGCGATTAAATGACGAAAAGTTAATTCGCGTCCATCCCCCGACATACGCGTTACTTTTACCCGCCCCTCACGCACCCAATACACGTAATCACAGGAATCGTCTGGGAAATAGATAATCTGTCGTGTATCAAATTGTCGATGATAAATATACGTCTCAACGCGCGCCACAACAGTCTTGCTCATTCCTTCAAAAAAGGGCTCCTCTTGCAAAGACAGCGCTAGCCGAATCTGTTTTCTCATCCAAATGCACCCCTCACCAATCGCACATCCCTACCTCTGGATGACGCCTGGTTCATAATTCTTATTTCACCCTGCCCCACTATAACAAAAAAAAGACGGTTTTCAAAATAGCAGCACTAAGGTGGTCCAGCAACCACAAGGTGGCCAGGGCCACACCCAAGAATATTCTCCTTGGCAGTCCTGAGTATCGTAATTTTTTTAGGACAAGCTTTCAGATTCAGGTCACTAAGGAACAACAGGAGAAGGCGTCAGCCTTCACGCTTTTTACCCTCCTCCCTCTGCGTTCGTTGCTTTCTGTTTCCCTAAAAAGAGGTTGCTCTTTGCGATAATACTTGGGATACCTGTCATTGCGGTGGCAATTATTGACCACATAACTGCTTTTTATATGAGATTCGTGCTATTTTATAAGAGAATCCTATTTAGGAAAACAACCGAAAAAACGCGTTTTCAAACTTTTCGTCCAATAAGCATAGCAAGGGGTAGTTCCCCCTCGCAGATAAGGGGAAATCTCGTAATGCGGTATGATGTCGCTGCGGAAGAAAAAAACCGGCGCCCACTGGACGCGTTCTTTAAACCGCGAACCGTCGTCGTAATAGGCGCATCGAATACACCAGGAAGTGTTGGCCACGCCATTTTTTGGAACCTGATCAGCAATCCCTTTGGGGGCACAGTCTATGCCGTCAATCCCAAACGACACAACGTGCTGGGCATCCTGGCCTATCCGAGCGTAAAGGCATTACCCGAACCCATTGATCTGGCAATGATTGTTACCCCAGCGGATACCGTACCCGATGTCTTGGATGAATGTATTGCCGTAAAGGTGCGCGGTGCTATTATCATCTCCGCGGGCTTCAGTGAAACAGGCGAAGCGGGGCGCGCCTTAGAAGCCCAGATTCGTGAAAAAGCGCGTTTGGGGGGAATCCGTATCATTGGCCCCAACAGTCTTGGCCTGATGAATCCACAGTCCGGGTTAAATGCGGCATACGCCGCGCAGATCGCACCAAAAGGCAGCGTTGGCTTCATCAGTCAAAGCGGTGCATTGGCGGCGGCGGTCCTCGATTGGAGTGCAGAGGTAAACGTTGGCTTCAGCGCCTTTGTTTCCTTCGGTTCCATGGTCGATGTGGGATGGAGCGAAGTTATTTCATACTTGGGCAACGACCCAAATACGAGGAGCATCGTTGTCTACATGCAATCCATCGGCGATGCACGCTCTTTTCTTTCCGCTGCGCGAGAAGTCGCCCTCTCCAAACCCATTATCGTGTTGCGCGCAGGCGAAACCGAAAAAGGGGCATGGATTGCAGAACAAACCCCCTACTTCAGCGAACCGGATCAATGCAGCGACGAGGTAATTTCCGCCGCCTTTCGGCGTAGTGGCGTATTACGCGTATACGATATGGAGAGTTTATTCTCCATGGCAGAAGTTTTAGGGAAGCAGCCTCGTCCACGTGGACCGCGTCTGGCTATCCTGAGCAATTCCGCAGGCCCCAATATTCTCGCTACCGACTCCCTGCTTAAATCCGGCGGAGAATTATCCACGCTCAGCAAGCATACCATGGAAGAGCTGAATGCCTTGTTGCCCAGTTATTGGAACAAGGACAACCCGATGGATATCCTGGCAGACGCCAATGATGAACGCTATGGAGAGTCTGCCGAAATTGTCGCCCGCGATGAAAACACAGACGGTTTGCTGGTCATTCTTACTCCCCAGGTTTTGTCAGAACCAACAAAGACAGCGGAACGTCTAAGTACGATTAATTTTCGGGGGAAACCAGTGCTGGCAAGTTGGATGGGAGGCGCCAAGGTGGCGGAAGGCGATGCTATCCTGAATGAACACAACATTCCCACCCTCGCGTATCCTGATACAGCCGCTAAAGTTTTTGCCGCCATGTGGCGTTACAGTTATAACATCCGCGGCATCTACGAAACGCCTGTGCTTTTGCCTGGCAACCATGTAGATCCCCAGCAATACAAAGAGGCGGAAGAAATTATCCAAACCGCCCTCACCCATCAACAGCCCTTGCTATCAGAAGTCGCCTCAAAACGCCTCCTGTCCAGCTACGGATTACCGGTCATACAAACCTACACGGCCCATTCTGAAGAAGAGGCTGTTCACCTTGCTGAAAAACTAGGCTATCCCGTCGTCCTCAAACTGAACTACACGCCCATGAGCCATACCTACTCCAGCAGCAGCGCTCACATGAATCTGGCCACGCCCGATGCGGTACGAAATGCGTATCGACGTCTACGTGAAACCGCCTTGGAGGGCCTTATCCCCGACGATCTTCAGGCTATCACCGTTCGTCCCATGCTTTTAGACGAAGGATATCGTATTATTCTGGGCAGTATGATCGATCCCCAATTTGGCCCCGTACTCTTTTTCGGTTCAGGCGGCCCGCTAGGTGAGGTCATCCGCGACCGCGCACTCGCGCTACCCCCACTAAACTCTACCCTGGCGCGGCGTCTTATGGAACAAACCCGGTGTTACAATGCCCTCTGCGGGCGTGCGGGAGGCCGTCCGGCAGATTTGGCGCAACTGGAACAGTTCCTGGTACGGTTCAGCCAGCTGCTGGTAGAACAGCCCTGGATTCGTGAAATTGATATCAACCCGTT
Source organism: Candidatus Hydrogenedentota bacterium (assembly GCA_963678445.1). Taxonomy (GTDB): domain Bacteria; phylum Hydrogenedentota; class Hydrogenedentia; order Hydrogenedentales. The sequence goes on from OY782877.1 coordinate 345,501, forward strand.
GCTGGCAACGCATGAGCGCCTGGTCATTTTGGATGCACGAATGCTGCTACATGCCCCAGACACCTCCCCAGAACAATTCCCCAAGCTGGCTATACGACCTTATCCTACAGAATACACCTTCCCCCACACCCTGAAAAACGGGGAAAATTTGGTATTGCGGGCGATCCGTCCGGAAGACGAAGCAATGATGGTTGAATTCCATCAAACCCTATCCGATGACACCGTCTATTTCCGATACATGACACGGCAGAATCTCGACGAACGGATCAAACATGAACGCCTGACGCGTATTTGCTTTATCGACTACGATCGCCAAATCGGCATTGTTGCAGAATACACCGATCCTAAAACTGGCGCGCCCCGCCTTCTTGGAGTAGCCCGTCTGGTACGCTTGTTCGATGAATCAGAAGCCGAATTTGCTCTAGTCGTCAGCGATCCTGTTCAAGGGCAGGGGCTGGGAGAAGCACTTTTATCCACCCTGATTCGTATTGCCAAAGCAGAAAAACTAAACCGCATAACCGGTTCAATTCTGCCCGACAACCGCGCCATGCTGCAATTGTGCCACAAATTGGGTTTTACGCTAGAAAAACCCGTCGGCGGAGAAGTCATTGCGGTATATTCTTGCACACCCTAAAAATACCGTTTTCTATAATCAGGTTGCATAGCATTTTCAAAGTAGGCTTTTTTTTGTCCGGACAAGTTGCGTTTTTTGAAAGGAATTTTATGAGAGTCTTTTTCGTATTATTTATGAATACTATGCTTTTCTTTACCACCGTTGCCTTTACGGAATCGACATCGCTGTTTGAGGATCTTTCCTGGACACACGGTGTTCGCTTAAGTGCGGTAGACAGTTCGCTAAGGCCTGTGGAAATAAAAACTATCCTCGCCTATTCTGATGAAGGAGCACCATGTTGGCGCCTGGCTCAGTGGGGAACTCGATTTAATCTGGCTTCAGCGGAAGAGGAGTACGCAAAAGGAATACGTAGCCTCTCGAATCCAGGAAAAACGGTAACGGTTTTTCCTGGCGGCCTCCCGAAAGAAGGCGTCTTACTTGCCGTGAATGGCGGTGCGGAGTATGGGGGAAAATTGCGCCGTCGGGGTGAGGCGTGGCCCCATTTGTTGATTGAACAGCAGATGAAGTCAGCGGTGTTTTTAGACACATTGGAAACTTTAAATTTTAATGTGGCATTCAAGGTTGCGTATTGTCGGCTTGCAAGTAAGGAGACTGTAGACCCTGCCTTGCATACGGCGCATATCACCGCCTTTTGGGTGATTCGGAATGCGAATAAAAGCAGTGACGATTTTAACGACATGATTTGGTTCGGATTACCGCTCTTCGATGCACGCTATTCAATACCACGGGGACACCAGGCGGTAGATCAGGGAAAGGCTGATGCATCGGGAAAATTTATTTGCACGATAGACGGTACACGTTTTTTCCCCGATGGCGTGAAGACGGGCGAATGGCAAAAACTGTCGTGTGACATGCTTCCACTGGTCCACGAAGCGTTAAGCATTTCTCAGAAAAAGGGATTTTTAACAAAAAGCAGCTTCGAAGACTTTTCAGTCACCAGCTTTAACCTTGGTTGGGAAGTGCCCGGTCCCTACGATTGCGCCATTCACCTGCGCAACTTGTCGCTTGTAGGGACGAAAAAACCATAACTTCGTGAACGATTATAAAAAATTTATTCGGGGAATCCATTTCTGGATTCCCCGAATATTAAAGACAACATGTACGCCAGGACGCTTTAAAGAAAGTCGTTGATAAGGCTAACCATGGTTTATCCTATAAAAACATCCGTTTTTCTTTGCTTCTTTCTTTTTCCGTAAAAAGAAAGAAGGAGCTAAAAATGATTTACTCTTCACCCGCAAAGATAGAGCGGACATATTCGCGGTTCATTGCTGCGATATTTTCCACCTTGATCTCTTTGGGACAGGCCGCTTCGCATTCATAGTGTTTGGAACAACTGCCAAAGCCCTCTGCTTCCATCTGACGCAACATGGAGGCAACCCGTTTTTTGCGTTCTGGATGTCCCTGCGGCAAGCGGGCCAGCTGGCTAATCTTTGCGCCGGTAAAAAGACTCGCCGAGGCATTCGGACAGGCCGCCACGCACGCACCACAACCGATACAGGCGGCTGCGTCCATGGCTTTGTCCGCATGCGTTTTCGAAATGGGAATGGCATGCGCGTCGGGGGCTTGTCCTGTCGCAACCGATACATAGCCACCCGCCATGATAATTCGGTCGAGGGCAGAGCGGTCGATCACCAGATCTCTGACGACCGGGAAGGCGACAGCACGAAACGGTTCTACTACCAGGGTATCGCCGTCGTTAAACTTGCGCATATGCAACTGGCACAAGGTGGTTGCCCGTTCCGGACCATGCGCGTTGCCATTGATAACAGCGCCGCACATACCGCAGATACCTTCGCGGCAGTCATGGTCAAAGGCAACCGGCTCTTTTCCTTGCTTGATGAGATCGGCATTCACCACATCCAACATTTCTAAGAAGGACATATCGGTTGAAATGTCTTTTGCCTCATACGTCTCCAGGTGACCTTTATCTTCGGGCCCCTTCTGACGCCAGATTTTCAATGTGATATTGATGGATTTTCCAGCCATTATTTGTAACTCCTCTGCGACAGTGGAACTTCGGTAAAGGTTAGCGCTTCTTTGTGCAACGTCGGGGTATTTCCTACCCCTTGATGCTCCCACGCCCCCACGTAGCAGAAATTATCATCATCGCGAAGGGCCTCGCCCTCTTCGCTCTGATGTTCTTCACGGAAATGTCCCCCACAGGATTCATCGCGATGCAAAGCATCGGTACACAGCAATTCAGCAAACTCCAAGAAGTCAGCGATACGCCCCGCACGCTCCAAGACCTGATTGAAATCGTTTTGCGCGCCTACTATCGTTGTATTGTTCCAGAATTCTTCCCGGATACGCGGAATTTCTGACAATGCTTCTTTCAGGCCCGCCTCGTTGCGCGCCATGCCGCATTTTTCCCATAGCAACAGGCCCAGCTCGCGGTGCACATCATCCACCGTACGTTTACCCTTAAGGTTCACCAGCTTGGTAGTTTTTTCGCGCACTTCCGTTTCGGTACGCGTAAAGGCTTCGTGATCCGTGCTGATATTGGCTGGACCCGCCTTCGCGAGGAAATTGCCCAAGGTATAGGGAATCACAAAGTAGCCATCCGCCAGGCCCTGCATCAATGCACTGGCGCCCAGACGGTTTGCACCATGATCGGAGAAATTGGCCTCACCCAATACATGGAGTCCCGGGAGGTTACTCATCAGATTATAATCCACCCACAATCCCCCCATCGTGTAGTGGATCGCAGGATAAATCATCATCGGGGTTTCATACGGATTATCATCCACAATCCGTTCATACATGTCGAAGAGGTTACCATACCGTTCTTCTACCGCTTGTTTTCCATCCCGTGCAATGGCGTCCGAGAAATCCAGATAGACTGCCTGACCCGATCCCACGCCGTATCCCGCGTCACACACTTGCTTCGCATTACGCGAGGCCACGTCACGCGGCACCAAGTTACCAAAACTGGGATATTTTTCTTCCAGATAATAGTTCCGCTCCGCATCAGGAATAGCATTCGGGGCGCGATTATCCCCTTTCTTTCGAGGCACCCAGATACGCCCATCATTACGAAGACTTTCGCTCATTAACGTCAGCTTCGATTGGTAATCCCCGTGCACCGGAATGCAGGTGGGATGAATCTGGCAGTAGCAGGGGTTGGCAAAGTAGGCGCCACGCTTATGCGCACGCCAGGCAGCAGTCACATTCGAAGCTTTCGCATTCGTCGAAAGGTAAAAGACATTACCGTAACCACCCGTCGCCAAAACCACCGCATCCGCTGCGTGCGACTCAATCTCACCATTCAAGAGATTGCGGCATATAATGCCCACGGCGCGCCCATCCGCCACCACCAGATCCAACATCTCACGACGTGTAAAGAGTTTCACATGGTCACGCGCCACTTCCTTCATCAAAGCGCCATACGCACCCAGCAACAACTGCTGTCCTGTTTGGCCGCGTGCATAAAAAGTACGCGAAACCTGCGCGCCCCCAAAAGAACGATTGTCCAGGTAGCCGCCATATTCACGCGCAAACGGCACGCCCTGCGCCACGCACTGATCAATGATATTGTTGCTAACCTCGGCCAGACGGTGCACGTTCGCTTCACGCGCACGATAGTCGCCGCCCTTTACCGTGTCGTAAAAGAGGCGATGGACACTGTCGCCGTCATTCTTATAATTCTTCGCCGCATTGATACCGCCCTGCGCGGCAATACTATGCGCACGCCGTGGCGTATCCTGGATACAAAAGGCATTTACCTTGTATCCCATCTCAGCCAGAGATGCGGCAGCCGAAGCGCCAGCCAACCCCGTACCCACCACAATCACCGTATACTTCCGTTTATTCGCTGGATTCACCAGCTTCATTTCAAACTTGTGCCGGGTCCACTTTTCCGCCATGGGACCACTTGGAATCTTAGAATCAAGCATAAGGCCAACGCTCCTATCCCATCAGATGGGTTTTTACTAAAACATATACCGGAATCAAACTGAAGGCCACGGCAACCAAGGCGCCCAGGGCCTTCGCAGCCCACTCCGCCCTCGTCGTTGCTTTATCCGTCAACACGCCCAACGTCACCCAGATGCTCGACACGGCATGCGTAAGATGAAATCCGACACAACACACCGCCACGATATAGACCAACGCAAACAACGGATTGCCAAAAGAATTGTAAACCAGGCCATAGAGTCCCAGAGTTTCACCTTCGTTCATGCCGGGCACTATCGAAGCAGCACCAATTTGATCACCCAGTGTAAAATTCTTCAGATGCATGAACAAAAACAGGAAAATGATCGCACCGGTATAGATCATTAGCCGCGTCGCCCATGTTTTTCTTCCCATATACGAACGCACCGCATAACGCCCACCCCGAGCCTGCAAATTACTCCACTTCAGATAGGCTGTCAATCCGACGTGCAGCACAAAAGCAGTAAGCATCCCCAAGCGCGCCACCCACAACAACGGTCCCAACGATTGCAGATGTTCCGCATACGCGTTAAACATCTCCGGGCCAAGGAATATCAATAGATTCCCCGACAAATGTCCCAAAATAAACAACACCAATACCAATCCCGACACCGCCACCACCAACTCCTTCACCGTCGTGGTCGCGAATCGGCCTCTTGCTACAGCAACTGTCGTACTCATAGACTGTCCATCCCTTTCCCGTCAGGACCCAAATACCCATAGTAAGCTTTACACAATCCGGTCAGCCGGATCGCAAACCACTTACCACAAAAAACGAATCACACCCTGCCACCACACCCAGGCCCCGCTATACCATGCAGCTCAGCCCCCCCCCCAACGCACAACTTGCACTGCATAAAAGCAGATATCTCCAGAAAAAACGGCCCCCATTACCTTGCTTTTCATGCGCACTTCACTCAACACCCCCGTAAAACCCGCATCCCCCTTACAAAAAACATACTCCCTACTATACACAAAAAAACTCGATTGGAAAACTGCAAATCAATCCTGTACAATACCCACTCTGGCCCCCTGCGGAGGGTTAGGATAATTGGTAATCCACCGGTCTTGAAAACCGGCGCCTTCGGGCTTGTGGGTTCGAGTCCCACACCCTCCGCCATTTCTCCCTTTCTCCTGCATTAAGCCCAGATAGCAGCTTTTATGGCTATGCCCCCCTTTGCATATGGCCTCACTAGGCAATCCACCTCAATGAGGAGGACTATCTCCCTTTTACCAGCCTCTTTCACACCAGAAAAATGGTTTTACTCCAAACTAAAGATGCCAAGTCCTCCTTGATCTGTATAGCAGCTTCAAAAACTAGCTTCTAGGGAAGGGCATGACATATTGCAATCCCAATAGGCTATCCAGAGGATAGCAATGAACGTCTTACCCGATTAATAATGAATCAGAATCTGTTTTTCGCGCTGCAAATCACCAAAAAAAGTTGATCTCTACAATTTTTCTGTGGTATGCTTTGGGTCCTGTTACGGGCGATTAGCTCAGGTGGTTAGAGCGCCGTCTTCACACGGCGGAGGTCACTGGTTCGAGTCCAGTATCGCCCACCATTTTTTTATCTATTCAATACGAAATTTATCGTCCATATATGTCATTACTTCGCAGCTAACAAAACAGCTGTTCGATAGCCCCCCGCTCTTCTCGCTATCGGAAAACGCTGTTCGCATCAGACAATAACCTCAAAAAAAAGACACGCCACCTACGGAATACACTATCCGAATCGGTGGCGTGTCTTTATTTTTTTACAAAAGTACAGTAGCGCTGCCACTTGCCTGCGGTCGCTGGCCCACTAGATGCGATCGTATTTCCAGAAAACTTTGTAAACCAAGGTGCCCATGGCAAAGCCAAAGAGCGAGCCCATCGTAATGCAGTAGGGGAAATGGGCTGCGGTGTAAACGCGGGTCCATGCATGGAAAGCGGCCCACAGGATAAGCCCAACACGCACCCACTTGTTGCGCACGGCCCAAAACAGCGGGGTCACCAAGGCAAATAAGGAGGAGGAGTGTCCGGATATGTAGGAGTAGCCACCGCGTACAACCTCATCGGGGATGGTACGTATCTTGGCGTTCCATGCTGCATAGTGTTCGTGTAGTGGACGCGGACGCTGTATGATGGATTTAATATGATCCTCACCAATGGGGTTGGTGAGAATAACGGTCAGCAGGGTAAGCCAGAATACGTAGGACAGTTTTTTCAGGGTTTCCTCTGAACAGCGCACGTAGCTCAGCCCGGCAAACCAAAAACTAATCAGAAAGGCAAGGCCGAGGGGAAAAAAGACAGACTTGTATTCATACCCGGACCACCAAAATAAACTTGTACCGTGCCAAAACAAACCGCACCAGTGGTATACGCAAAGCAGCACTGCGAAGGCGCGAAACAGGTAACTACAACGTATCCGAGCTGATTCGCTGCCACGAGAACAGAAGTAGCCAATTTGCCAGGATACAATCAGCAATGCGAAGACATATACTGAAAAGTCGGTCGTAAAAACTACCAATTGATCCAGCACAGGAATGTAGTGATCGGGGTTGCCCGCCAGCAAAATACGGATATCAAGGGGGGTGTCGATAAATCTCCCCAGAAGCAGGGTGATAAAGATGAGCAATAAAGCACCGCTCAAAAGGATTATCCAGCGTTTTGCAAGTGATTTTAACGTCTCTACCGATAAGGACATAATACTAACTTCCCAATTCTTTGATACCTAAGTGGCCCAGCGACCACAGGCGGCAGGTATGGTTTCCACCGTTCCTAACTGACACAAATCTTTCATTTTTTATGATAATTTTTCAGATTTACGTCTCTAACCTAACAGGAGAAGTGTAACTCGCTGTTAGATACAGACTATCGGAAGCAGTACCGATATTTAGTTTTTTTGATGCGTTTATAGCGCATATGCGCCACCGTTCAAGGCATTTTGAAACAGCGTTTAGGTCTGACTCTGAACGTTCGCACCCGGTTTCTTTTCAACGCCGCTATTATGCTTGTCTTTCCCGCATGTTTGCAAATAGTACGCCTACTAACAGAATCAGACGAAGTTTTCAGCAGAATTACCAGTCTACTATCGTGTTTTATGCTGGGCTTGTTGCAATATACGACTGAATTGATTCGCAAATTGGCGTTGGTCACTTGTTGAAAAAGGCGGTGGCCCGCTTGAGATCAGACCTTCGCTACGCAGATTCTCTTTGAGATTACGTTGTGCCAAAAATCCACCGGCATTGGTGGCGGTAATTTGACGTCCCCTTGGGGTTAGCACATGGGCACCTTGCTTCACCGCTTCGGCAGCAAAGGGAATATCCGCAGTAATGACAATATCATTCGCGCATACATGTTCCAGGATATGCACATCCGCCGCATCCAGCTCCTGCGATACGCAGCGTGCTGAAATATACGGGGAAGGTGGTGTCTGCTGTAGGGTGTTGGCCACGAGAATCAAAGGAATACGGCGTTTTATTGCCGTTCTGAAAAGGAATTGCTTCACACTTCCAGGGCAGGCGTCTCCATCCAACCATACTTTGAGGGTATCAGAAGCTTCAGTCATAATAGGTGTCCAATGCGGATTTGATATCACTTTCGCAGGCAATAACGGGCCTGATATCGCGTTGAGTGACCAGACGCAGATCATCTAAGGCAATGAGATCGAGTGGATTTGCCATGGCGACCGTCAATGTTTCGGCATCCTTATCAATCGGGATACAGATATAACGTCGCGCCAGAAGCTCCGAAATCAGTTGTACTGTCGCCATGCTGAATCTGAATTGGTCAGGGGAAAGATAGGGAAGCTCCATTTGCTCTGCCAGTGCCTGTGCAACATGACGTTCTGTTATGCACCCCATTTCCCTGAGAATTGCACCAATGGGGCGCCGTCGTATTTGACGTTGTCGCCGTAAGGCCATTTCCAACTGGTCGGGAGTGACTCGCTGTTGTCTCAGGAGAATATCGCCGATACGATGTCCTGTTGGCGTAAGGCCTTCTTCCTGCATAGCCGCTACCTCAATAGCATCCTGTGCGTTTTTTTGAGAATCGGAAAACACTGCGCTCTCTGTCTCATGCGGTATTTCCTCTTCGCTATCCAGACATTGCAGCATAGCAAATTGCTCATAAAAACGTTCTACTTCCTCCTGGAGTGTTTTTAGCTGTTTTCCAAGTGCAGATGTCGACACAACACGGCTTTCTTGTCGGGATATATCAGGAGCGGTATTGCTATGAAGAAAGTTCAAGGCATCCTGGAGTTGAACACCGAGATCCATTGTATTTTGCAAATGTGTATCAAGCTCTACTATCACGTCAACAAAACGCTTTAGTTTATCTTCCAACGAGATAACCTGACGCCGCATAGTTTTAAACTTTGAGAGGCGTTCCTGGGGAGATTGGACAACAGCATCTAACTGGAGGCGCGCCAGAATCAACAAGGGGGATATCGTCCGCTTCAAACGCAATGATTCAATCAGTGTGGTCAATTGATTCTGCACCGATTCTAAACGAGGCGAGATATCAGAAAAGGCCGTATTGACGTGCGCATTCCAAGTGGCAATAACCGACTCAAGCGCAGAGAATGTGCTTTCTGAAAATTCCGGCATGGTACTTCCAAGATGTTACAGGTGAAAGACTCTGAACATTGTAACCTAAAGCGGTCCAGCGACCGCAAGCAATAGCTATGGTCCTTGCCGCCGCTGCTCGCCGCAAAGATTTCGTTTTTTATGATAACTTTTGGAATCTAAGTCACTAAAGCAGTCCAGCGACCGCAAGCTGGCCAAGGCCACAGCCAGGAAATATGGCCCTTACCATCTCTGAGCGCAGCAAAAACTTTATTTTTTACGACAACTTTTGCAGTGTTAGTCACTAATAGACCCAAGCAGCGTCACTGATAGAAAATCCGTCTCGGCAGCTCTAGTTCGAGTGGAGGATACGCAAAGATCGTCTGAAACAGTATTATAGGGACTTACTTAGGAAAGCGCAAGCAGTATAATCCCCCACTTATCCCAAAAAGCTAACGCTATCCGTCATTATCATATCTTTAACCCATGACAGACTCAGTTTACTTCAAAAATATTCGCTGGCGGGTCTAAGAGAACATGTAGATCCTCACCAGGAGCTATCTCGAAAGGAAAGGTATAGAGGGGTTGTTCAGGAAGGGCTGATGAAAAAAGGCAGGCTTCATAGGTGCCTGGTGCTTCAAGATGCATGCGTATGCCGGCATTGCCCCGTAGCGAAACGGTCTCTATGGAGTAGTCAGGATGCTGCATAGCCCGAATTTTCACATACAGTTCTCCATCAAGCTGGTAGAGGAATGGAGCCCCCTCGATTTCTACATAACCCATATCCGCTAACTCAATATGCTGATTGCGTATCTCTCTCGCTTCCGCGTGCAGTAATGTCCATCCTATAATAGCTTTGTTTACAGGATTCTGCACCGTCAGGGCACATTCCCCCGGCGGCATGTTGGGGATATGGTACATACCTGCGCTATTCGTCTTGGTCTCGCTATGGAAGTCGCCCTTTATTCCCGGCAAAACCGTGTGGGCAACAATACGCAGTCCTTCTTGTGGAGCACTGTTCTGCATAACCGTACCCTGAATATGGGTAGGTCGCTCGAGAAAAACTTGCACTGGCATAGAAACAGCAGCCTCGGTGAGAGAAAGAAAGGCAGGGGCATAGCCAACACGCCATGCCATCAATACGGCATCCTCCGAAGTCAGTGGGGCTCTGTCATACACAAACTTACCCTGTACATCTGTTATCACGCCCAAGGCCTGCCAGGCGTAGCGTTCCAGCACCTCCTGCGAAAGCGAGCCGGTTAACACACCAACCGTTACGCCTGTCAAGGGCAGCTCCGTATCCGCCGCGAAGACCTGACCCTGGATACTCTGCGCTCTAAGTAATTCAATCTGATTAGGCCGATCATCATATGACAGATGAATGCGCTCGGAGGTAAAGGAGACATAACCGGGAGCACGCACCGTATAAATCACATCCTGGTATCGATTAGCAGATAGAGAAAATATACCCGTAGGTGTATTGAATTGCTTCCAGGGAAAAGCCCCTATATCGACAAAATGGGCTGCCCTAAAATAAATGGCCGTAACCCGCGCCTCAATATTGGAAATCGGTGCACGAGTCTGTGCATCCAAAACCTCACCCGTAATACGATAGGCTGGATGAAGGGTAAAATCTATTCCTTCATCCTTACCTGGCACTACGCTGCGGTATACATCGCCATATCCATCTGCCTGCACCACCAACCACAACGGGGTTTCCACGGGAAAAGTATTCACCGTGTATCCGCCATCACCGTCTGCTTCTACGCTGCTCAAAACGGATACTTCCCCAATGTACTCGCGGCACATACGACAAAAAATGGATGCGTGAGATAGCGCCCCCGGATATACTTCGATGCGGGCATGCGCAATGCCCATTCCCGCCTCATCCATCACCTTACCCTGAATGACGCCGACACCTTGCGCAACGCCAGGAGAAGACGAGGTAGGGAGCTCTTCCGGCAACGGGGTATCTACCGCATCCGATTGCATGGGTGCATCCGATATGTCGGATAACCCCGAGGAAAGTCTTGAGGGTGCATTGCTTTGAAAAAAAACGATATAGCCCGCACCCGCCAGCATAAGCAATAAGACCAGCCCACCGATTCCGTGCCAGGTAATCAACATCCGCAACACAAGCAATGGGGGGAAATGGAATTCGTGGCGCCATGCGTGCAACCGCATTGCAATCCCTGTTGCCGCTGCCGACGCGGCTGCCTTGGGCGAGGCGGGCCCCCAGGAGATACAGTCCTCAAACTGCTGCGCATCTTCCTCTGAAAAATACTCTATCCATTCCTCATCCAAACGTTGTTCCCACCCCACCCCCACTTGATGAAAGAGTCGTTCACGCGCCTTCTGTACGCGACGCCGAATCCCTGTCTCCGGTATTTCCAACGCAGCAGCGGCATCCTTACAGGATTGCCCATACAAATAATAGACCGCTATACTCTCGCGCAAACAAGGGGGCAACACCGACAGTACTTGTCCAGAGGGATTCTGAGGTTCTTGTGAATCCTCTGCAACATTCTCGGCAGGGTATTGCATCTGCTCGGACTGTTGTAAAAGGCGGCAAAAACGTTCCCGCAAAAGACGGCGGTAGGTTGGAGCCTCCAGCCAGTGATGCGAAAGGATACGGGTTATTTTTCGGAGCCAACGCACAAAATACAGACGGTTCGAAGGGCGATTACGATATTGCCACGCGGTCGCCATCACATCCTGAGCCAGTTGCTGCGCAACGCGCTGTTCTCTGACAATGCTGTATGCAATACCATATACCAGCGGATGCAGATCCACTACAAACAGCGCATAGGCTTCCCGATCCCCCTGTTGTACGGCATGGAAACGTTCGTCCCACAGACTACTATGTTGCACATCAGCTGCCATTCGCATCCCCACAACTGTATACAACGCACCGGGAAAGCCTCCAAACCAGTGACTCCCCCGATGCGATATCCAGTCCAAATCGCCTAATCGCTACAAACGCTCAGCCATTCACATACAACAGCAAAATTGCGCAATCGTATTCTAGTATTCCTACTAACTTAATTTAGGAAGTGTCCAAGGCTCGCGCATAGGACGACTCAGCAACGCGTTCGCCTCTTTATCATCCGGGAAGATTTCGCGTTCCGGATCCCATTTGAGACGGCGCCCCGTCCAACGTGCAATATTACCCAGATGACACATCGTGGTGGAACGATGTCCTATCGCCACGTCTGCCACCGACAACTCACGCGTACGCATGCATTTCACCCAGTTCGCAATATGAATCGCCGTTGGATCACCAAACGTCTTCTTCTTACGCACCTTCTCCTCTACCAAATCCAACGGTTCCAGCGAAAACTTCCCGCGCCCCAGATTGATCGTTCCCTTCTCTCCCACAAAAATACCACCGCCGCCCGCACCTTTCCCATCTAACTTGACTAAGGTGCCATCGGCGTAACGGAACGATACCGGACAAGTCAACGAAGCGCCCTCCGGCCATTTCTCCGGTCCCTTCCAGCCTTCCAGTTCCGGCCAGACTTCTACCGGACCTGTCTCATCCATTCCTAATGCACACTGCATCTGATCCAGACCATGCGCCCCCCACCCCGTCATTTCACCGCCCGACCATGTACGGAAGGATATCCACCCCAAACGACGACCTTTGTCATCCCTACGTTCCTCTGCACGAGGCAGATACAAGTCGGTATGGTATGGACGTGGCGGCGTGGGCCCTAACCAACGCTCCCAATCTAACCCTTCCGGCACCTCTTCCGCTGGCAACTCACATTCCCAGGGACTGGGGAAATTTGCACCATGAATCACTTTAATTTTACCCAGAACGCCTTGGCGGATAAGTTCACATGCCACCTGGTTTTCCACTGTAGAACGCTGCTGGCTACCCACCTGGACAATGCGATTGTACTTACGCGCCGCCGTCACCATCACACGCCCCTCCTCCACCGTCACCGTCATCGGTTTTTCCACATAGACATCCTTACCTGCCTGACAAGCGTGGATAGAAACCAAAGCGTGCCAATGATCGGGAGACGCCGTGATAATACCATCAACATTCTTGTCTTCCAGCAGCTCTCGATAATCCGCGTACGCCTTCGCCTTGCGTCCAAAGCGGGAAGCACAGAAGGCTTTCATCCGTTTTTCATAGATATCGCTACACGCCACCACTTCCGTTTTTCGCGGCAACTTCATCAATTGACGCGCGCGACGTCCTAAGCCGATATAGGCAATTCCCACCCGGTCATTTGCGCCAAAAGCACTGCTCGGCACAAAATAGGGCGCTGCCACCGCTACCGCAGTCCATTTCGTACTACGCCGCAAAAATGCTCGACGTGAGACTTTTTTTGTATCCTTCACTTTCACAACTCCTTCATTATCGCTTACCGAAACAACTCCTCTCGCCCTATTATACACATTATCAGAAGAATGAAAAGCAAACAGACTACACACGAACGCGGGGCAAATAATCGGTATGCAATAACTTGTGCGACATCTCGCTTAAAGGTTCTCCCAGAAATTCCTCATATAACTTCTTTATCTCTGGATTTTCATGCGACTTCCGCAAGGCTTTTCCTTCGTCTTCCTTATAAATCGCGCGAATCCGCGCCTCCCGTACAGCATCATTCGTAAAGCGTGGTTGCCCCCCACCTCCGATACAGCCACCAGGACAAGTCATAATCTCAACAAAATGATACTTCTGCTCTCCTCTGCGGATTCTCTCAATAACCTTACGCGCATTGCCCAAACCATGCGCTACCGCCAAATTCAGCGTTACTCCCTGAAGAAAGCCCCATTCCAACAACGGCTTTTCAATCGTAACCGATGCCTCTTTAACCCCCTCTAACCCCACCACCGGCATTACATGCAGATTTTCAAAGGGCAACTCGCGCCCAGTAACAATTTCATACACCGTGCGCAAAGCGGCTTCCATAACGCCACCGGTATTGGCAAAGATATCGGCGGCGCCACTGGACATACCAATCGGCGAATCCATCAATTCCTCCTGCAAAGAATCAAAGTCAATACCTGCCTGCTGAATCATACGCCCCAATTCGCGTGTGGTAAGCACATAGTCTACATCCTGCACCCCGCTGTCATTCATTTCAGGACGCCCGGCCTCAAACTTTTTCGCCGTACACGGCATCACCGACACGACCACCATCTCTTCCGGCGTTTTACCAATCTTTTTGGCATAATAGGTTTTCGCAATTGCCCCAAACATTTGCTGTGGCGATTTACACGTTGACACATGCTCCAGCATGTCGGGATAGAAATACTCAATGTACTTGATCCACCCCGGGGAACAGCTTGTAAACTGCGGCAGTGCAATGGCTTCATGATCCACCAACGCCTTCTTGAGGCGCATTAACAACTCCGTCCCCTCTTCCATGATCGTAAGATCTGCCGCAAAATTCGTATCGAAAACCCCATCGAAGCCCAGACGTCGCAACGCCGCTACCATCTTCCCCGTCACCAACGTGCCTGCCTCATAACCGAAACATTCTCCCAGCGCAGCACGAATAGCAGGGGCCGTCTGCACTACAACCGTCTTCGTAGGATCATCCAAAGCATGAAAAACCTCCTGGATTTGCTCCCTCTCACTAATCGCTCCCACTGGGCACACCGCAGCACATTGTCCGCATTGAACACACACGACGTCATCCAGCGTGGATTCAAATGCCGGCCCCATTATGGTGTCGAAGCCACGGCCTTGCGGGAATATCCCCCCCACCCCCTGTACTTCATTGCACACCGTAATGCAACGACGACACAACACGCACTTGGCGCTATCCCGTACCAGAGCAGGCGTACTCTCATCCACCCGTCGCTTGGCCTTTTCGCCTACGTAGGGCAACTCGCGAATCCCCAAATCACGCGCCAACGCCTGTAACTCGCAATCGCCATTGCGCTCGCAGGATTGACAATCCCCCTCGTGATTGGAAAGGAGTAACTCGACCACTGTACGGCGTGCCTCACGCGCCCGTTTACTGTTGGTATGCACACACATTCCTTCCTGGACCGGTGTCACACAGGAAGCCATCAGATTACGCGCCCCTTCCACCTCGACCAAACATACCCGACAAGCACCAATCGCCTGTACATTCTCTAAATAACATAAAGTCGGTATACGCACACCTGCCTGCTGTGCTGCCTTCAAGATTGTCGTCCCTGTATCCACATCCACTGTCACATTATCGACCGTCAATCTCGGCATTTCCCGATCTCCTTCCTGCTTTTCACTCTGCCCCCTTACTCATGCTTCCGCGCATCCGAAAGCGGCTCGGCACGATAGTCACAACGCAAACATCGGTGTGCTTCGCGGATCGCCACCATTTCGCGGAAGGGAAGCTCTACCTCCTTGAAGTTACTGCGACGCCGCTCCACCGGCAATGACTCCATGCTCGCCCGTTCCGACTCCTGCGGCTCTGCCTCGGGATCAAATTTGGTATTCACATGAATCGGACGCCGCCAGAAGGCGTGTTCCTCCCCTGTCAGATAGTGATCGATCCCCACTGCAGCCCGTTCTCCTGCGCCAATGGCCTGCGCCACTGATGACGGACCATCCACGGCATCTCCACCAGCAAAAAGCCATTCCTGAGACGTCTGCTGTGTCAACGTATCGGCCCATATAAACTGTTTCACATTTTTCTTCAACGTCACCCCCTGCAACAACGTGTTCGCATCTAAACGCTGCCCTACAGCTACAATGACATGATCGGCAGGCTCCAGATACGTATCCCCTTCAGAGGCTTCCGGACGTCGACGACCGCTACTGTCAAAATCGCCCAACCACATGTGAGTGCAACGCACTCCTGACACCCGCCCCTGCGTCACCTCAATCGCTTGCGGCGCAACCAGCATCTTCAACTCAATTCCCTCCTTCTCCGCCTCCTCAATTTCCTCATCATACGCCGGCATCTCTTCCCGCGTACGTCGATACAGAATTGAAACCGTTTCCGCACCCAGTCGGATTGCTGTACGTGCCGCATCGACTGCTGCATTGCCGCCCCCAATGACCACCACATGCTTACCCACAGGTGCCGAACCTCGCAGGTTATACGTGCGTAAAAAGGCGATCGCGTCATCTACCCCTTCCGCATCCTCATTGACAATGCCCAGCTTCGTCCCTTCTGGTGCACCAATGGCCAAGAAGACCGCCTCGAAACCCTGCTCCCGCAATTGTGACAAGGTAAAATCACGCCCCAATCGCATATTCGTCTCCAAATCCACGCCCATATGCTCAATCATGCGAATCTCACGCGCCAGCTCTTCGCGTGGCAGACGGTATGAGGGGATCGTTTGCACCAGCATGCCGCCAGGACGTGGTTCGGCTTCGAATACCTTCGGACGATACCCCAGACGCGCCAGGAAAAAGGCGCAGGATAAACCCGCCGGTCCGCCGCCGACAATGGCGACGCGTCGCTTGTCATTCTCCTCGCGATACTGCACCTCGGGCAATTGCACCGTCACCTCCTGCTCAACCATAAACCGTTTTATACCCCGAATCGATACCGGTGAATCCAAGGTGGCACGTCGACATTTGTCCTCACAGGTATGGAAGCATACCCGTGCACAAACCGAAGCAAAAGGATTGCGGTCCCGGTGCAAACGCAGCGCCTCTGCGTAACGCTTTTCACCCACCAGCGACACGAATCCGGGGATATACACGCCTGCCGGACACGCACTCATACAAGGTGCGCGCACCAGTTCCGGACAGACCCCGGCAGGGCAGCGTTTCTCTCGAATATGAATCTCGAATTCTTCGCGAAAATGCCGAATCGCCGACAACACCGGATTGGGCGCCGTTTGTCCCAATCCACATAGAGAGGCATCCTTAATCTGTTCCCCCAACGTAATCAGGCGTTCTATATCCCCCACCTCCCCCTTGCCTTCACAGATTCGCGTTACAATCTCAAGCATCCGCTTAGTGCCAATACGGCATGGCGCACATTTCCCACACGACTCATCCTGTACAAAATCGAGGAAGAAACGCGCTACATCCACCATACACGTATCCTCATCCATCACAATGAGACCGCCGGAGCCCATGATCGCGCCCAATTCCTGCAACGATTCATAGTCCACCGGCACATTCAGATGCGCTTTGGGTATACATCCCCCCGAAGGTCCGCCAATCTGCGCTGCTTTGAAATGCTTGCCGTTTGGAATACCCCCGCCAATATCGTAGACAATTTCACCCAATGTCGTTCCAATCGGCGCTTCCACCAAACCGTTATTATTCACTGCTCCCGCCAATGCAAAAACCTTCGTTCCTTTGCTTTTTTCCGTACCTACCGAAGCAAAATGGGCAGCCCCCTCCTGGATGATATAGGGAATATTGGCATACGTTTCGACATTGTTCAGCAGACTCGGCTTCTCCCACAACCCCGCCTGAGCTGGAAAGGGAGGACGGGGGCGTGGCTCCCCCCGCTTTCCCTCAATCGAACGCATCAACGCCGTTTCTTCACCACAGACAAATGCCCCCGCCCCCATGCGTATCTCCAGATCAAAATTAAAGCCCTGCCCAAAAATATTTTTTCCCAGAAAGCCCTTTTCACGCGCTTGTTGCAAGGCTATCTGAAGGCGTTCCACCGCCAGCGGATACTCAGCCCGCACATAAACAAAGCCTTCGTCCGCTCCAATCGCATAGGCCGCAATCGCCATCGCCTCAATCACGCTATGCGGGTCCCCCTCCAACACACTGCGATCCATAAACGCCCCCGGGTCTCCCTCATCGGCATTGCACAATACATACTTCTTCTCGCCCGACGCCTTTCGGGTAAACTGCCACTTCAGTCCGGTCAAAAAACCCGCCCCGCCACGCCCCCTCAACCCCGACTGCTTCACCTCATCAATCACCTGATCCGGCGTCATCTTCGTCAGCACCTTACGTAACGCCTCATATCCCCCATGCGCACAATAGTCACTAATTTGCTGAGGATCGATTACCCCGCAATTCCGCAGCACAATCTTGTGCTGCTTCTTAAAAAAGTCAATATCCCGCAACGCAGGCACTATCCGCTCCGTCGAAATCTGGCGATGCGTCAATCGCTGCACCACCTCTCCCTTTAGGATGTGTTTTTCCACAATCTCCACGGCATCCGCCATTTTCAGCCCTTCATAAAAGATTCCATCTGGATGCACCACCGCTACAGGACCTGCTGCACAAGGCCCCATACACCCCGTTTCCACCACAGACACCGAATCGACCAAGTTATTTTCTTCCAATGCCTTGCGCAATGCCGCACTAACCTTCAGCGCCCCCGACGCCACACAGCCCGCCCCCGCACATACCAGGATCTGTCTTTCCGAAGCAGCCATACAACCCCCTCTCCCCATTAGTGACTTAAATCTGGAAGCTGTCATAAAAACAAAAACTTTGCTGTGGCCAAGTCTGGCAAGGCTCCTAATATCGCTGGCAGCGCTGACCATTTGCCGGTGCTTTGCCCAGTCTCACCCATCGACAGCCGCCGTGCTTTGAAACTACCCCACACACAGCATCAAAAATGACGATACGCTACGAACCATTCCGGTATTGCTCCAAGACCTCGTGAATCCTGGCCGCTTTCACCCGCTGATAGACGGTATCGTCGATCATAATGGCCGGCGCCAAACCACAAGCCCCAAAACAGCGCACCACTTCTAATGAGAACAAACTATCCTTTGTCGTTTCCCCCACATCCACCCCTAATTTATCCCGGATCGCAGCCAAGACCTGACGTCCGCCACGCACATAGCACGCTGTCCCTAAGCACACTCGTATCAGATGCTTACCCTTAGGTGTCGTCCGGAAATAGGAGTAGAATCCCACCACTCCAGCCACCTCACTGTAGGACTTGTCCAAGGCACGACTGATTCGCTTGAGCACTTCCTCTGGCAAATAGCCAAACAGGGCCTGTGCAATTTGCAAAACAGGAATCAATCCCCCTGGTTTTTGCGCATATTCCTGCAAAAGTTCATCCAAGCGTGCATACAGCTCCTCCTCCGTTGCCGGTTCTGAACATGTACATGCCCGTTGTTCCTCCTGCATAAGCTACCTCTCCTTCCTGCCCCTAAGGAGGCACCCCGCGACCTTTTCCCCCGCCCAATCTCCCCCATCGCCCACTACTCAACGCATATAGAATCATAAATCCACCTATAATTTATGCTAGCATAGCCTTTTTTTCTTTGCAACAGTTATTATCATCTTTATTATTTTATACAGTAATAAAACTCATTATCTCTACTAAGCCCTCCAGCACCAACCAGGTAATACTATGCCCTTGTCCTCCCCACCGAAGGCTCCCCCTGTTTTCTAGTGCTCCATTTAAATCCCAAGCACGAAAAGCGGTCGGGAGGTGTCGCAAAAACCTAAAATACAAGCTTTGACAGGTTCCTCGCGGGTTGCGTAGAATACGAGGGATACTGTGTGAAACATACTAACCGCAACAAGGCCTCAACTTTCGCAAAGGGATCAGTTTGGAACTGGTAAATATCAGCCAACTTCAGCCGGGACATGTAGTCGCGTCCGCAGTCCAGAATGCACAGGGCGCTGTTTTGTGTCCGCACGGCTTCAAGCTCACCGAAGAGGCCATTGCCCGATTGAAACAGGCGGGTGTAGAATCAGTAGTGATTATGGGGGGGCTTGCAAAGGGGCCCGACATGAAGGAACGACTCCAGGCACTAGAAGCACGTTTTTCCCATGTGGACGACGTTCACCTGTTGGAAATCAAGAAGGTGCTAGAGCAGTACTTTCAAGAAATTGCATCCTAATCAGGCACACATACCTGCAACACGCTGTGCAACTATACAAAGGGATTTTTTTTGACGCTTTCAGCAACACAGCTTAAACGGGAAGTAGATAATCTTTCCAACCTCCCTACGCTACCCGGCATAGTCAAATTCGTGGCCGCGATGGTGGAAGACGAAAGTAGTAACGCTCAGGAAATTGGTCAGGTCATCGCACGCGATCAAGTGCTCAGTGCAAAAATACTACGATTAGTTAACTCCCCATTTTACGGTTTTCCGGGCAGAATTTCCTCTGTACCCCATGCCGTCGTATTGTTGGGTTTTAATGTAGTAAAGGGACTGGTGCTCAGCGCTGCAGTCTTTGACAATCTGGCTACGGAAACCAAAGGATTGTGGCAGCACAGTCTGGGGACAGCGGTGCTCAGTCGGCGCATTGCCCGCATACTAAACCTTCCCGAACCGGATGAGATCCTGGTAGCGGGTCTACTGCACGATTTGGGCAAGGTCATTCTTTCCTTTTTAACTGAGGAAGATTATAAAAAGGCGGTTTCCGTCGCCCATGAAAAACACGTCCATATCGCAGAGGCGGAAACTCAGGTCTTCGGCTTTGATCATACTACTGTAGCCCAATGGGTTGCCGAAGCATGGCACCTGCCCGAACGCTTGAGTCGGGCCATGACCTGTCATCATGCCCCAGGCAACGCCCAACCTAACCAGCAAATAGCCGCTGTCGTGCATATCGCCGATATTCTGGCGCGCGGATTGAATTATGGACAGCCTGGCGATCCCACTATGCCGTCTTTTGATCCCGCCACTTTGGATTTTCTGGGATTGACGATGGACCATATTCGGCAGGTTATACAGGAAGCGGATCGGGAATACACCGCAGGTGTCAGTGTCTTCAGTAGTTGAACGTGAGACGTCTATAGTAAGAAACGGGGGTATCATGGTCGATTTAACACATGCAAAAATCCTGCTCGTGGAAACGGATGAAGAAAAGCGACTTCATCTGCTTTCCCTTCTGGGACACAGTGACTTCCAGGTTACCCTCGCAGATGACATTCCCTCGATCCTCACCGCCATCTACGCCGACCCACCGCAATGCGTGCTTCTCCCCTATGGAATACGCGGGACAGGACGCGCGCCGTTGTTGGAAGAGTTGAAAAGCGACAGCGTATACGGTCATCTCCCTGCGGTGATCACCCTAAATGCAGCGGAACTGGAACAGGTAGACTGGTCGCGGGTGCCTGCGGACGATTATGTGCTACACCCGATTACCAAAGAGGCTCTACTCTCCCGCTTACACCTGTGCATCGCACGTGCGCAGCGCGATGTCAACGCCAATCCACTCACCGGACTACCCGGCAATGTCACGATTATGCGCGAGGCTGAGCGGCGGCTGGCCATTGGACAGCATTTTGCTATGGCCTATCTGGATTTGGACAATTTCAAGCCGTTTAATGATAAGTACGGGTTCAGCCGGGGCGATGAAGTGTTACGCATGACGGCCCGCGTCATTGTCAATGCGGTTCGCGCCTTAGACCATCCAGAGACCTACGTAGGCCATATTGGTGGCGACGATTTTGTTTTTATTACGCCTCCGGAATTGATCGATGCTGCCTGCACGGAGTTGGTGCGCAATTTCGATCTCATCGTGCCTAATTTCTACGACGAAGAGGACCGGAAACGCGGAGAGATTCAGTCCGTCAACCGTCAAAGCGAAAAACAAACCTTCCCTCTCATGGGCGCATCGATTGCCGTCGTCGACACCGCCGCCACGGGCATTGCCCACCTTGCTGAGATCAGCAGCCGCTGCGCTGAGGTAAAAAAATGGGCCAAATCCCTACCCGGCTCCAACTACCTCATCGATCGACGGCATTGAGGCAAGCGTTATTCATACAAATGCTTCACTTCCTCCTGCAAAGCGGCATAGCTACGACGATAGATTCGCTGTATTGCGTCCTGTGCCGATACGCCCGCAGTCAAGTCCGACATCAACTGCACCAAACGCCGTTTGCCATACCGCGTCCAGAGTAGATCCATCGAGGCATGCGACTGTGCATACGCCAGCCGCAGCTCCTCTGAAGCCAACACCCGCAACTGATGCGCCTCTAAATCCGTCAGGGGGAACGTCGCATCCGCAGCATAGGCGCGTTGCAATAAATCGCGCTCGGCGCCTTCCACGGGACGCGAAAAGGTTTCCGCCAATCCCTCATTGATCCACCACGGCACATTCTCCCCCGCCACATGGCGTACCACCACATGTACATACTCGTGGGTCAGACGACGTTTTAGCTCGTCCTCGGCCAAATACTGACCGTCGGCATCCGTCAGCGGGGAGCGAATCTTGCCGTCGTAGACTGCACCCACATGCCCATTCAGCTGGGTGGCCTGTGAAAACTGTTCCGCATCATAGAGCACCACTTGAACCGGTGGCGGCGGGTAGACGCCACCAAACTTGCGGCCTACCTCCATGTATGCACGCTCCAGTACGGTCAACGCCTGTGAACGCAACTGGTACGGAATACCTTTGGGGTAGCTGATTTTGAAATGACGCGAGCCGGAACGGTTAAAATCCTGCTCCACCGATTCCTCGCGGAAGGCTTTTTCATATCGTGCGACCAAGCCCTTGCGCTTAGGGTCCATCTCGATAACATATTCCCATTGCGCCCGTGCAGAAGACAGATCGTTATCGCGATAATATGCTTCACCCAGTAGCTCGTGCGCATCCAGCAGGCCGGGTTTGATTTCAATCGCCTCCTCCAAACGGTAGATAGCTTCCTGTACCTGATCCAGACGCAAATAGTAGGAGCCTAATTGTAGTAAGGGCGACGGATTCTCAGGATCAATACTAATCGCCATTTCAAGGTGTTTGGTAGCGTTCTTAAACTCTTTCTTTTGGGCTAAGTCATTGGCCGTAGCCTGATGGGCATTACATAAATTACGCCGCACCGTCGCATTATCACGCGCCCCATCATACGCTGCCTCAAAATGTTCAATCGCCGTCTTAAAATCGCCTCGATCATAGGCAGCGATACCCAGGTTGTTATGCTCCGCCGCCGATACCGCCCACGCACCCGCTGCCACACAAAACAAAACCACGCTTATACTCAAAAAGCGAACACTACGTTGCATGCAACCACCCTAACCTTTTGCTACGACGCTAAAAGCGCCACTGCATCAATCTCGACCTTTAAATCTGCCGGTAAGCGTCCCGCCTGAATGCACGTCCTTGCAGGGGGTGCTTCTGGAAAATAGGTTTCATAAATGGCGTTAAACTCGGCAAAATCCTCCATCGACGCCAAATAAACCGTCGTTTTCACTACATGCGCCAAGTCCGACCCGGCATCCACAAGCACTGCCGTCAGATTATCAAGCGCCTGACGCGTTTCCGCCGCTAACGTACCGGGCATCGGGCCGCTCCCCTTGGGGTCTATCGAACACTGTCCCGACACATACAGCCACTGCCCCGCCACAACAGCCGCAGAATACGGACCCATTGCAGGCGGTCCATTTTCAGAAACAATGCAAACCTTCTCCATTCTTCCCTCCTTTTACGGGGTTAGGCAAGTGGCTCATACTACGAATAGCAAATAATATGGTAGCAGCTGAGCGTGACCATCACAAAAATTTCAGGGACACAAAAGCCATCCCTCAGAGTTAACGCTGCCCCAAAGCCGTATGTTGACATTCATAAAGGGAGAATAACACAAAGCAGCTCTTTCATTTCTCCTGCGAATGCGGGTGATAATGGTCGATGATAAGCCGGTTAGAGGACATCCGCCAGCGTGCTTTGTAGGTGCTCTGATAATACTTGTCATTCAATTTATGAATAACTTCCTCCGACTTGGAAAGCTCCTCTTTGAGCAAGTCCCGCACGGAGAGTAGTCCCACCACCTCCCCCTCGCCCTCTACGACCAATAAATGGCGAACATGATTCATTTGCATCAACGCCTTCGCCATCACAATATCGTCATCGATATGGATCTTAATCGGATTACGCCGCATCACGTCCTCCACCAGCACCGCATCACAATCCAGGCCCGCATCGATCACACGACACATCAGATCGCGTTCGGAAAATACCCCCACCGCCTCATCTCCCGCCTTTACCAACACGGCCCCCATCTTGTGCTCGCACAAATACCGCACTGCGTCACGCACCGTACTCTTCGCATCCACCCAATGCTGCTCACGCCCCCGTAGCATCTCTTTCAAGCGTTTCATTGTCTATCCTCCAATTACCTCACCCTTTTAAATTATATCTCAAACCTCCCCAAAAAGGCGTGCTATTCTCACACACATTTCACGGCCATAATACCCGGCTACTCTTCCACCTCTTCTTCACACACCAACACCAAGAAAACTTCTGAAACCAGTTTCTTACGCGCCAACGTATTGATCCGTTTTATGATCTCCCACTTTCGATAGGTGTACTTGTGCATCCACACCGCACTATCGACCTCGATCCGAAGCTGTCCCTCCTTCACCGTCTGTGGTCGACCATGCAGCATGAGCTTCGGCCCTACAATATCCGGCCACCGTTCCCAAATTACGGCCTGCTCCAGATTTTCTCCCAGCTTGGTATTCTTTTTCAGCTGAGACAAAATCTCGGCGATACCTACCAACTCATGCTTTTTCAAGGCAACCTCGCTCGATTCGAAAATTCACCGTTTCCGGTCCCAACCACGACTCAGACGGCGATAAAACCGTCGTCGTCATCAAACACTGTACTTCTTCCCCGATCGCCTCAAACAACATACGCACCCGTTGTGCGTCCAACTCCGCCAACACCTCATCTAACATTAGCACAGGATACTCGCCTACACGCGCCTTAATCCACTCCAGCTCAGCTAATTTTAATGCCAGCGCAGCCGTCTTCTGTTGTCCTTGTGAAGCAAAAGTGCGTGCAGGACGCTCCGCAACCCAAAGCGCCAAATCATCCCGATGCGGTCCACGTGTCGTTTGGCGTCGCCGCAGATCAGTGGCCCGCGCCTGCTGCAACACATCCGCCAAATCCTCTGGTTTTTCAACATTGGGGCAATATTCTACGCGCAGACCTTCCTGTCGTGCGATCGTCGCATAGGCGCTACACGCGTACCCTGCAATCTCCTCGGAAAATGCGCTTCGCTCCGATATCAACACCGCGCCTGCCTGCGCCAATTGCACATCCCACACATCGAGCAAATCCGGATCCGGAGCATGCCCTCGCAAAAGCTCATTTCGCTGACGCAACAACTGACGATACTGCTGCAGGGCACTCAAGTAGGAGGGAGAAACCTGGGACAATTCCATGTCCAGAAAACGCCGTCGACCCGCAGCTCCCCCTTTGACCAAATCCACATCTTCCGGCGAAAAAAAAACCACATGGATACGGCCCAAAATGTCACTCACCCGCGCCTGAGGCACCCCGTTTACCTTGAAACGTTTCACCCCCTTCCACCAATTGGCCTCCAAACGGACCTCACGATCACACCGCGCCGCGGTCGCCTTCACCTGAAAATGCTCCTCGCCATGGTGAACCAAATCCTGCTCCAGATTTGTACGATGACTCTTCGACGTAGTCACAAACAATACCGCTTCCAACAACGTCGTCTTGCCCTGTGCATTTCCCCCACGAATCACTGTCAGCCCCGGCCCCGGCTCAAAATGAACCGGCGACAGACAACGGAATCCCTGACATTTTAATGAAAGTAAACGCATGGCGCGTATTGTACTACCCACAGACCGCAGAGTAAAAGCCTGGAAAAGGCGATACAGGCCCTTCGTTGATGAATAGCCTGCCCAAATTAAAGAGTATACGCTAGCGCTTGGCAGGAATTAACGCACTTGGTGTTCTTTTGAGGAGCAATGACAACATTGAGAGTCGCCATCACCGTTCGCAGGCGCACCCTTACATCCAAGTGTACGCACCCCTATCTTTCTCACACTCCACAGATGGACTGCAGTCCATAGCGCGAGAACAAACGCGACAATAAGAACAGCCACGGCAAGCGTGGTAAGGAAAGTCCACATATCCAGTTCCTTTTTACGGCATTGTAACGCGTGCACAGATACAACGCAATAAAAACACCCCAATGTCTCACTTTGGGTGTAGCAAACACATTAAGGGCTCGCATGGAAAACTTCACCATGCTCAAAAACTGTAAAGGCCTACCTTTTAAAGGTAGGCCTCAGGTTAACTTAGTGATGCGGGAGCACTTTAAGCGCCTATTTCTTTGAAGAACGGCGGCGACGCTTCTTTTCTTTCAATGCATTCGCTTTATAGAAAAGCGCCGGCTCGATGATGGGATCGTGCAGACCCTCTGTCTCGACATCGCCATAGCTGACACGACCACGATAGGTGCGATTGGAAAGGATTATGGCAATAGCCTGACGAGACCATTTGTTCCCTTTTCGGGTATAGATCTGTTTCGAGTGTAAATAACTAACTACTTTTCCGGTGCTGCGGGTATTAAGGTATTCGCGAAAAATGATGCGCACTACTTCCGCTTCTCGATCATCAACAATCAGCGGACGTTCCCCCTCTTTTCCCCGCCGATAACCGTAAGGGGCAGGCCCCGTACCATAGCGCCCTTGCTGCACAGAAGTAAGTTGTCCCCGCTTCACTTTTGCACCATGACTCATGCGCCCATTGGCTTCTTGGACTGGGGAAGTGCTGTTTTGCTCTGTCTTCGGTACTGTAACGCGCACTATACTTACGTTTGTAGTCGTTTTGGATTCGTATTCTTTCCCCATTGCCCTTCCACATCCTTTTATCGTTGTTGCGCCTACCTACCTTTGGATACTTCCCACCTGCACCTAAATGCAAGCCAAAGGCAATCGAAGACGTGGATTCCCGCTACTTCCTGAATTCCGAGCGCTAACAGCCTTTTACGCCCAGCGAAGCCCTAGTTTTTTGTCGTAATGCCTGCTCTTGAAACCCTGATTATCATCCTAACGGTCATAACCGGCAATGACACTAGCTTTTCATACGATGAGACAACAGGATTACACTGCTGTACTCACTTCAAGGACAGTGTAAGTCAAAACAGCGCAAATGTCAAGAGTTATCTGCTTCTTTTCAGGGAATGAGCGGTATTGTTTGTTTAGGAATGAGTTTCCTCAGCACACAGGCGCAGCGATAATAGGGGCACCTCTCCTCTCACAGACCGCGAGACACATGGCGGAGATTAGGAAACGCATTAACGCCAGAAGTTTGCATAAAAACTAAATTTGGGCTGTAGTCAGGGAGGATAAGCGCCATATGATCTCGGGCTAGCTGCCTGTAAGCCTTGGAGGCGCATGTAGGAAACAAGGGGGGGGAAGATAGCTCTGCTTTATCAATCATTTGATGCAGACTCAAAGGCATTTCCCGAAAAATGACGCAGCGGACTGTTCGTTGATAATCAGCGAGCGCCATACAATACGCTCTCGTGGCATACAGCATGACGCTCGCTGGTCACAACAGGTCAGTGTCTGTTCGAAGCTGTAGGCATCTTACAGACCCTCATCTATTGTTTGACTACCCGTGGATAGTGATTTTATTTGGCAGCGCGTTTCTTCTTGGCCAACTGCAACAGCGCGGTCGGTGTGGGACCGTAAGGGCTGGTATCAAACTCAAGACTCTTCTCGACGATTTCGGTGACCTCGTCTTGTTCAAGACCAGCCGCTTTGGCTTCGGCAACTACCTCATGCATACGGCTGATGATGCGCTTGCGACATTCTTCGCGGCACTTTCCCTCGATGCCTTTGTTCACAAAGACGCCCATACCACGACGGGTGTAAAGCAATCCCATTACTTCAAGGTCGCGGTAGGCCTTAGCGACCGTGTTGGGGTTGACTTCGAGGCGCTCGGACAGTTCCCGCACGGAAGGAAGCTGGTCGGTTGGTTTCAAGCGGCCTGACGAGATAGCAAATTGAACATGGTTTTCAATCTGTACATACACGGCAACGCTGCTGTGAATATCAATGTTGGACAACATTAGAATCATCTCCTTACTCGATTTGTGTCTTGACCTGGGCATAATTGATACTCTACCTTTTTTGGGTCCAGGGGACTCTTTGCGATATACTCGCAACGGGTGTTGGACCGTTGACCCCACTTTAATACGATGTATGACACCTGCTAAGCTGACCCACATCTTCTAGTAAGTGTACACTTTAGTAAACGTAAATAGCAAGTGCAACTAATAAGGAAACTCACCTTCTTGTATGGGGGGGATCGATACCTCTTCTGGCGGGGGGACATAATTGAAACGGAAAGCTTTTTTTACTTACCTTAAATCTGGGTAGGAGGCAGACCTGATGTATATACGATTTTTTTCATTTTTTGCAATTTTAATCCTTGTGTTGGCGGGTTGCGCAGGCACAAGTACGAATAAAGAATTAGGAACTCTCCAGGCTAAGGAGGAGGAAACGAACGATTTGCCGACGGATGGCCCCCAAGGCGCTGTGGAGGTTGATGTAACGAATATTTTAGGTGTACAGCTTCCTGCCCGAGTGGAATTCGTCTTGAAAGAAGGAAAAGGGAAACGCACTGTAGAATTCCATGAGGGCCGTGGCGAGGTTATGCTGCCTGTAGGCGCATATCAAGCCTATGTCTATATCTATGAAGACGGGATATCGATAATGGTGGAAACGGTATCCATTGAAGTCACCGAACAAAAAACGGCATTCGTGCTGGTAAACCTGATGGAAGGCACAAGCGGCTCGTTACGAACTCTTGATTTTGATTTTGATGGTGATCTCGCAATCGATCGTGTCGAGCTGGCGCAAGGTACGGACGCAAAGGATCCCGCTGATGTGCCTGGAGCAACACCTGTACCCTTTGCCTCGCCGGTGCTGTCTCAAGAAAATGGCTGGTATCGCGGCGACTTATATGCACGTTCATCGTACGGCGATGGAAAAGAATCCGTGGCGGATCTGGTTCGCCGAGCGGAAAAAGAAGGATTGGATTTTCTGGCCATTGCCGATCTTAATACGATTAAATCCGTAGAAGATCCTGCCTTTCACTCCAAAAAACTGGTGCTAATCCCGTCTATGTTGTGGGGAAACCAGGAACGAGGGCTAGCGTTGATCTATGGTCCGCGTACAATACCGGGAGCACCGGGCGTGGTGGCTTCGGCACAGGAAGAGTGCCTGCGCGTACAGGCACAGGGGGGCGTTTTCGCAATTGCCCACCCCTGTTTGCAAACAACGCCATGGTTGTGGGGCATTGGCTATGTAAATGCCATACAGGTGTGGTACCGCGACTGGCGTCAGTTACCTCCCCTGCGTTTGGCGCAGCTAGACGAAAATCTGAAGACACGTGAAAAAGGAAAACTCGTTCAATCCATTGCGGCTGCGGCAGCATGCGCGGAACTGGAACCGGTTTCCGCCAACACACAAGCATCGATGTATTGGGATTTTGAATTGGTACGCGGACTACGCGCTTGTGCGTTGGCTGGCAGTGGTTCGGGTAGCCCCAAGGTGCCACTGGGAAAACCGCTGACCTATGTGTGGGCAAAAGAAAAATCCCTGACCGCGATTTTGGAAGGCATCCGTCTTGGACGCACGTATCTTTCGAGCGGAGAGGACGGTCCCCAGTTGTCATTCACAGCCGATGTACTGGGAGATGGGACGATTGATGTAAGTATGGGGGGTATCGCCCCCCTACACGTCGACATAGTGTTTGAAATCGGCGTACGCAATGCAAAAGGCAAAAAACTGGAACTTCTCCTGGACGGTCGGCCGGTCTTAACCAAGGTGATCGAGAGCGATACCTTCGTACAACGCATCCCCCAACACCCCAAAACTTATGGGGCCTATCGTGCACGTGTTATCAGCGCGGCGCCTCCCGAAAGTCCCGGCTTTGGCTACCTCGAAATGCACGCTTTATCCAGCCCGATCTATGTACAGGATATCACACAAGAACTGCTGTGGCGACGCAACCCGAATCTGGATGTAAGCAAGACCTGGGTTCGGGTGAAATCAGCGCCGGGTCCGGAAGAAGTGTATCTACCTGAATCGTCACCGCAAACCATCGGGGGACGCCCTATCTCCAATGTAACGCCGTAATGCCCCTCTACCTAGCGGATTTATCTAGCTACTTTTTAAAAAAATAATGTATTAGTTTTTGGTTAAGCATATTGAAATCCGTGAAAAAATTGTTATCTTTGATTTAAATTCGGCATCTATTGTACTTTTATCAGTCTCTTTGAATTAATCACTATATACCGAATATTGACAGATAGCCTTTTAGGGTATATGCTAGAGATTAGGTTTTGTAGTTGAATTGCGGTAGCGTGGTATTACCATCAATAAGTATTGCGGTAAACCACAAAAGTTGAAGGAGACTGGGGGAATATGTCTGAGAGTAACCTTTCTCAACGTAATGTCGGCAAAGTGAAATGGTTCAACGATCAGAAGGGGTACGGCTTTATTGCCCGTGAGGATGCGAGCGATGTATTTGTGCATCATACGGCGATTCAGATGGAAGGCTTTCGCACATTACGTGAAGGAGAGCCCGTATCCTATGAATTGCTCAATGGGGCAAAGGGGCCGCAAGCGGTAAATGTACTCCGGGATGATTCACCCCCCAATTAGGGGGATGAAACCATCGGTCGGAAAACGCGCCCGTGTGCGCTTACTCCGATCATTGCCGCGAGGCAAAACGCTTGGTGTACAAACATTTGGCGAGGTAAGGGGGCTACTTGCCAGCTAAGTGTCAAACAATGAAGTAAAAAGTAGTATGTGCTAGCTTTTTTAAAAAGGCTTATAAAAGCTGAAATAATGTACCAAAGTGGTCCAGCGACCACAAACGTCAGGTATGGGCCTTACCATCCCTGACCACAGCAAAAATTTGGTTTTTTTATGACAGCTTTTCAGATTTAAGTCACTAAAAAGCCATGCACCGCGCTACGCAAAGGACTTCGTTGTTAACTGGGTGTTTTACTTCCGGGGGCGATTTGTTTTCAGCGAATCGCCCCCGTTATTTCCTATTCAGACCGGCGAAAGTAGTTCCGGATTATCTACCCACATGACGAAGTAAGGGGTATCCGCATCACGCCGTTGCAATGCCAGCAAAAACGGTTTATCAAAAACAAAATGCCTAACTGGATGCTTATCAAACGAAAGAGTTTCCGAGCGAAGCCTAGCACCTGAACTATCCAGCGTAAATGATACTACCTGACGTGCTTGACTGATATATCCCCCACAATCAACTGGGTTAAGCAATGCTTTCTCTTTCCCTTCCAGTTCTTTGAAATGATGATTCAGCTTCCAATTCATTTCAGGGACCAGTAATATATCCAGGAGAAAGAAGTGTTTATCCCATGGATAAACACTGGTAACACTCGCTATTTTGCTCTGAATATAGTCCCATGTTGCCTGAAGCGTATCGCCGCGAGGCACTCTCGCCAGAAGGAGTTGGATATCGCTACCCAATGAGATATCCAAGAGATATTCCTCAGGACGTGCCCCCACATCATCGACATAAAGCACCTGTACTTGCTCACGCAAATCTGAGTATTTACCCCTATCCGCCTGACGCAGACCAAACGCGCCCACCTGTTTACTTTGTCCGTTTCCGCCTTCAAAAAGCATGCCTGCCTTCTCCCGTTTATACGGCAAGCGAAACGGTACATGCGCACGCAAAAAAGCATAGGCAAGCAAGGTTGCATCCGCAGGAAGGGCATCAGAATCAGCAAGAAAAAAAGTAAACTCGGGAAAACGCGTCGTGGTTTCCTGTTTGATACGATTCAAAAAATCTTCCGACGCACATCCGGCAACGGCATAGTGCTCGGGTGGAAGAACCTCAGACGTTAACTGCGCCTTGTTCAAACGGTCAGCTATCGTTTGCGATGCAGCAAGCCGAACCGGCGCCCCTTCCAGCTTGTCACGCCGTAAAGCATCCCACGTCGCCTGAAACGAAGCATACCAAAGGATATTTTTCTCCGCTTGTAACGGCGTATCAAACGTCGGCACCACACGGGTATGCTTCACGTCCGAAGAATTCCCTTGAAAGGCCAACGCTGGGGCTCCCGCAGGCCAAGGAAGGGATACCGGCAAAAACGTAAAGGCCACGTAAGAAAAAGCTATTAGAAAAACGCACAGGCTTAAATACCGCAGACTTCGCATCAAACGGCCTGATGCGGGCTTTCGAAACAAAATCGGCATAACCGTCAAGCAAACGGTCACTATCATCAACCACACGCCTACAGCCGGTTCATAAGAAATAAAAAAACTGCTCAGAAAATACAATAGCGCCAATATTACCAACCACACTAAAATCAACAATATCGATAACCACCGTCTAATACGCATGCGATTTCCTTTCGTGAGTGGCATTCCAAAAGCTATACAAAAACGAAACTTTGCTGTGGTCAGGGAGGGCAAGGACCATATATACTGCCGGTGGCGCTGGCCACTTGCCGGTGCGTTGGCGTTGGACCACCTTGGGTTTTCAAACCGGCGAAAGTAGTTCAGGATTATCTACCCACATGACGAAGTAAGGGGTATCCGCATCACGCCGCTGCAATGCCAGCAAAAACGGTTTATCAAAAACAAAACGACGACCTGAACACCTAAGAATAATACGAGCCTCCGAGGTGAGGCGGGCACCTGAACGATCCAAGGTAAACGAAATCACTTGTCTCGCTTCCCCCAAGTATCCCCCACAATCAACTGGGTTAAGCAAAACTTTATCCCCCCCCTCCAACTCCGTAAAATGGTGGTCGATTTCCCAATTCATTTCAGGAATGAGCATTACATCACTGGGACCAAATTCGGGCTCCGCGGGATAAGAGGGAAACTCCGCTGTTTCGCTTGGAATATAGTCAGCATCTTGTTGTTGCGCCGCCTTTTCCATTTCTCCTCGAAGATAGTCCAGTGTTGCTTGAAGCGTATCGCCACGAGGCACTCTCGCCAAAAGAAGCCGGGTATCGGTACCCAGTGAGATATCCAGGGCATACTCCTCAGGACGTGGCCTCGTATCATCGGTATAAAGCACCTGTATTTGTTCACGCAAATCGTAGCATTCAAACCTATCTTTCTCTCGTATACCAAACGCACCCACCTGTTTACTTTGCCCGTTATCACCTTCAAACAGCATGCCAGCGTTCTCGCGTTTATACGGCAAGCAGAACGAAACATACGCACACAAAAAAGCATAGGCAAGCAAATTTGCATCTTCAGGAAGATTTTCAAAATCAGTAAGCGAAAACGGGACGTCCGGAAAACGCGTTTTGGTCTCTTGCTTGATACGAGCCAAAAAATCTTCCGACACACATCCGGCAACAGCATAATGGTCTTGGGGGAGGACTTCGGGTTTTAACTGGGCCTTGTTCAGACGGTCGGCTATCGTTTGCGATGCAGCAAGCCGAACCGGCGCACCTTCTAGCTTGTCGCGTCGCAAAGCATCCCACGCCGCCTGAAACGAGGCACACCAAACGGCATTTTTATCGGCTTCTAACGGCGTATCAAGCGTTGGCACCACACAGGTATGCTTTGCCTCCGAAGAACTTCCTTTAAAGGCCAATGCAGGTGTGGATTTCGGCAAAGGAAGCGATACAGGTAACAAGGTAAGGATCACGTAAACAATAGCCATAAGAAAAACAGATACGACCAAGTAGCGCAAATTTCGCGGCGGAGGGCCTGTTTCGGACTTTCTGAACAGACTCGGCATCAGCGCAAAACAAACGGTAATTACCGCAAGCCCCACACTTACAGCGGGCTGATAAAGAAGAAAAAACAGGCTCGATAACGCCAATAGCAACAATAGAACAAAGGCCAAAAAGCGCAGTAATAACCGTCCAATACGCATGTAATTCCCTTCAGTAACTGGTAGCTATACAAAAGCAAAACTTTGCTGTGGTCAGGAATGGCAAGGAGCATTATCTCTTGCTTGTGGTCGCTGGAGCGCTATCCACGCCAGATAAAATCACGTTCGTAGTAGGAACGGGGCCCTTTTTCACAACCGTTCAGGGGATGCAGGTTAAGGCGCATGCCGTTTTCCCGCAGGTTGGCTTCCACAAAACCCCGGCGTTGACGCATACGGAAGAGCCAGGCGGTTGCAGGCAGGTTCACGCAGTGGATGCCTTCCCAACACCAGTGCCGCCAGGCATGGCTGTGTCCGAATATGTAGGCCTTGACTTGCTTCCGGTCTTTGATTACATCAAAAAAGGCTTTCGTATCCCGAAGACCGTTCGATTTGGCTTTGCGGGCAGGATAATGGTGTGCCAGGAGCACGGCGGGTTTTTCGGGACGTTCGTCCAGGGCTTGCGCCAACCATTGCAGTTGCGCTTCACCAAATTCACCCGGCGTCTCGTTGGTTGTCTGCAGGGAATCGAGCAGAATCCAGTTGGCATACGGCGTCTCAATCACAGAAACCTGCTTGCCCGCATCTTCTAAGCTGCCAACACCCACGGCATCGGGAAAGGCTTCCCAGAAGTTTTCGCGATGATCATGATTGCCCAGCGCCATATGTACGGGGACGCCTGCTTCTGAGAACGGACGTAATTCTTCTGCCAGCGTTTGGTAATCTTCTTTTCTTCCTTTGATGTATACGCAGTCGCCCGCAATGATAACCCCGGCGGGAAGCTGTCGCCAATGCAGTATACGCGAACGTGCACGTGCCAGATTCTCTGCAGGTTTTATCCCATGATTCTTCTTGTTTCGGTCTGCGTGCACATGGGTATCCGCCATCAACACCCACCGGTTTGGATCGGCCTTCGGCGTGTTCGCCCAAAGCGTGCCCGGCAGGCATAGAACACCCCCGGTGGCTAAAACGTTCTTCAAGAAATTACGGCGGGATACGGGGGGAACATGAACAGGCATAATAACTCTCCCTTAATGCTTGTTGCGCATATTCAAAGCGACTCTTCGTGCGTCTCTGTATCGGTGGTCGTATCCACCGGCGCCTCATTCGCCGGTGGTGCTTCCAACGGAAAGGAAAACTCTAACTGTTGGCGACGTATCAAACCGTATCGTTTCAAAAGATGCATCGTCTGCAGTGTCTGCGAGGGCGCATAGTGGCCGTGCGCACTGATACGGGCCAGGATGTCTTGCAGGATAGTCGAGAACTCCAGTACATGACCAATACCAAAGGCGCGCAGGAGTTCTATAGAGCGTTGTCGTGGGGCATGGGAATGTGGCAACTCGGACACGACCAAGATCGTAGTAAATGCCGCACTGTTAAAGATCGAATGTGCCAGATCGTGCACCTCCTCGCCCGCGACATGTCCCAAGACCGGGCTGGTCTCTACTGTGGAGGGATAAAAACGGTCGGTATGCCAGGCGCGCACCTCGACCACGGCACGGGGAATGTGTGCTATTTGATCGGGACGCGGCACAAAATCTACCTCGCCCCCAACTTCCCCGTGGGGATGCTCAACAAAAAGAAGGGAACCAAAATCTGAAATTTGCGGTATACGTTCATGTTGCCAGTGGGTCAATACATGAAAGCGGTTCAGTTCAAAAAACTCCCGCACTATCTGCATGTTCAGATCGCCCACAGAACGAATTCCTTGCATAGGGTTATTTCAACAAAAACGAACCTTCCCAACGCATAAATAAGCGAAAAACACCTCATGGATATAATCCCGAAGCGGGTCCTACAATTCTGCCAGCATTTTCCCTATCGTGTGTTCCGGGGCCAACTTCAGGATCTCCTGCCCCATTGCAACCGCTTCTGCATTCTCACCCAATCGCTGCAAGGCCAGTCCTTTTTTCGCCAGGATATCTATATACGAAAAATGCTCTCCAAAGGAAACATAATACTGATCGCGCTGCGCCTTTTCTATTGCCGCAGCATAGTTCTCCACCGCTTTGGCAAAATTTTGCTGTGCAAAGAATACCTCGCCACGCAGGAAATAGGCTTCGGGTTGTTCGGGACTAGTTTCAATCGCCTTGCTCATCAACGCTTCCGCACGTTGCAAGTATTCTACGGATACCTGTAAGCGCCCTGCCAGATTGGCGGAACGGCCTAACAGGTAAAAGGCAGCAAAATTTGCCCCGCTTTGCGCTACTGCCGATAGCGCCAACTCAACAGCGGCGTCCCAATTGCTTTCGGCGTAGGCACACATGGCCAACCCCAGTTGGGCGCGCGCATGCATGGGCTTGCGTTGAAGCACCGCGTCAAAACAATCACGTGCACGATTAACTTCGTCCAGCTTTAAAAACGCATAGCCTAAATCTACCTGTGGCGGGATCAGTTTTGGCTTGGCCTGCGCTACTTGTTGAAAAAAAGCCACAGACTTTTTAATTTTCCCCATACGAAAATAGCAGCGTCCCAATTGGTGATAGGCCGCCGACATGGAACTGTCCATACGAATTGCCTGCTCAAAGAAAGAAATGGCCTGCGTCAACTCCCCCTTCATACTGGCTGTCAAGCCTTCATCATAATAGCTTTCCGCATTCTCTCCGCCAAACGCCATAATACCTGCTTCCTCCCGGTTAAAACTTATTCACACGCTATTGCTGCAAATGCGGCAGCGGCTTTCGCATGCGTTATATCCTTGCGCTGCACCACCCGCCCCATTTGCTCCGCCAGGATGAAGTTTAACACACCCGCGCGGGCTTTTTTATCTTTTTGCATCGCCTTCACCGCCTCCTCGACTGGTAGTTCAGACCAGGACACGGGTAATTGATAGGCGGCGCAGCATGCCCTTTGTCGCGCTACGAAATCCGCATCCACCATGTCCAGCGCATGTGCCAATTCTCCAGCAGCACACATCCCCAATGCCACTGCTTCGCCATGTAAAAACCGGCTGTACTGACTCACCGCTTCAATCGCATGCCCAAAGGTATGGCCATAATTCAGAATAGCACGTAGCCCCTGTTCCTTTTCATCCTGCGCCACTACCGACGCCTTGATTTCACACGAACGCAATACAGGGGTCACCAAGGCATCTAAATCCTTATTCAGAATCGCATCCACATGCGATTCCAGATAGGAAAACAACGCTGCATCGGCAATCACCCCATGCTTAATCACCTCTGCCATACCCGCGTACAGTTCCCGATCGGGAAGGGTCCGCAGTAATGTCATGTCTATTACCACACCGCGTGGTTGGTGAAAAGCGCCTATCGTGTTTTTACCTAGTGGATGATTTACGCCCGTCTTCCCCCCCACACTCGAATCTACCTGTGCAACAATAGTCGTGGGGATTTGTAAAAAGGGGATACCACGCATAAACACCGAGGCTGCAAAGCCCGTCATATCGCCTACCACCCCACCGCCCAGGGCAATCAATATACTTGCACGATCCAGGCCCCCTTCCAAAAAAGCGCCGCACATCTTTTCAATTTCTGACAAGCGTTTATTGGGTTCTCCCGCAGGGATCTCATAGGTAACACACCGTAGACCCGATGCTTCGATGCACTTCATCACCCGCTCGGCATATAACGGCCCTACATTCGAATCCGTCACCAGACCGACTACGCCGCGCACAGATTCACGCTGTAAAAGCGCTGTTACCTGCTCCAGAATGTTTTGTCCGATATAAATCGGATACGAGCGTTCCCCAAGTGAAACAGTCAACGTTTTCATCATATGCAGCTCATACTCCTCGACCTAAGCACCTGTAAAAAACCGGGGAGCGTTCCCTGGAAAAGCGGGAACCCTCCCCAGTACAACGTTCACGTTTGCTCTAACGATTTTACGAAAAAACGTCACGCTGACACTAGTGTTGCAATTTAACCGTGCGCCCGCTATTAGCGGATTTTTCCGCGGCCAGAATTACTTCGAGTGAT
This sequence comes from Candidatus Hydrogenedentota bacterium, assembly GCA_963678445.1. Taxonomy (GTDB): domain Bacteria; phylum Hydrogenedentota; class Hydrogenedentia; order Hydrogenedentales. The sequence goes on from OY782877.1 coordinate 383,052, forward strand.
TTTTTACCTTCTTCACCTGAACAATACGGTGTTTCCTCGCCGAGTACAGCACGACAAAATGCGCCGCCGACGTCCAATCCCCAACCGGCATCTGCATTGGTTGGTGCAGGTGGAATTTCAAAGTTTATCGTACATTCCGGATTCACCAGGTTAGCGACCAGCGGACGATCTTCCTGCAAGCTCACCTGAAGGGTGCCTTTTTCACAATGTAGAATTGTATAGTTGGCTTCCATTCCCTTCACCGTCCACGAGGCCGCCAGCGTACCGACGGTGCCATCCGCGAATTTAAGCGCTGCAACAAAGTTGTCCTCAACATCGGTCTTTTCTTTTTCAAGGCATTCATAGAAACCCGTTACAGAGGCTACCTCCTTACCGGTCAGGTAGCGAATGAGGTCTGCCTTGTGCACACCTAAATCAGCCATAGCACCAAAACGCGCTTCTTTTTTGTTGAAGAACCATTTTCCGGTTGGACTCCAGTTTTCCGGTCCCGAATGACCAAACATCGCCGTCACATGAAGAATCTTGCCCAAAATACCACTGTCAATTACTTCTTTGGCCTTCCGGTGCACCGGGAAACGGCGTTGGCTCTGGTTGACCATCAGCAATACGCCTGCCTTATTCGCCGCATCAATCATTTTCTGCGCTTCCGCGGCGCTGGTTGCCATCGGCTTTTCTACCAACACATGGCAGCCTGCCTTGGCAGCGGCAATACTCACGGGACCATGAAAACGATTGGGAAGACATACCAGTACGGCATCCATTCCACCTACTTTCAACATTTTCTTATAGTCGGCATATACCTGTGCCTCGGGGGCATACTTTTCACAAAGCATCTTGGCCCGTTTTTGATCCATGTCGCAAAACGCGACCAACTCCGCCTCTTGTGCTGCTGCAAAATCCGGCACATGCAAGTGTTCCGCAATCGCACCACAACCAATCACCCCAACCCGTACTTTCTTAGACATACTCCATCCTCTCTTCAATAAATCATTGCAGTAAAAACTATGCGAGCCCAAGCCAATGTTTTTTGCGCTGTCCATATTCCGGCAAAAAGGGCGTCTGTGTATTCTAACGCGCCTTTTGACACGACGCAAACCGTTCTACAAGTATCCCATACCGCGCAACTGTTCCATCAGTTCATCTCCCACGGGAGCATCGGAAGAAGCCGGTACAAATTCAGAAGAAAAGGAAGCTCGCCACTCATCCAGCAGTGCATGTAACCGTTCCAGTACTGCAGGTTGCACGGAAGCTACGTCTTGCTCTTCCCCGGAATCTGTTGAAAGGTCAAACAATTGCTCTCCTCCTTCCCCCAGACTTCGTACTAACTTATTTTTTTCCACACGCACCATACATTGCGGATAGGGCCAGGCCTTATTACTGGTACCCTGCGCAAAAATCGGTTCTCGCCACATAGATGCCTCCCCTCGCAAAACCGACGCATAACTGCGTCCCTTCCACGATTGTGCAGGAGGCTGCTCCAGAAGTGCTGCAAAGGTCGGCATCAGATGCAACGCCGATACCGGCTCTTCAATACGCTGAACTCGTACATCGGGTCCGGAAAAAATCAACGGCACACGAACCAACGGTTCATAGACCGACTGTCCATGCCCCCACTTTCCATGCTCCCAGAAGGCCTCCCCATGATCCGAGGTGAAGCAGATGTAGGTTTTCTCTTTCAAACCTAGCGAATTCAGTTGGGCTAAGACCTTGCCCACATGTTCATCAATATAGCGAAGCTCGCCTTCATATAAAGACCGCACATAATCTTGGTCCGCCTCTGCTATCTCAAAATCGGGACCCAAGAGCGGCACGCCCCAATGCTCTCCACCTGCGTAGGGATAGAACAACGGCCAGGGACCTGATGCCCGCCGGTAACGCATCGGTGGATCGTAGGGCGCATGCGGATCGATGTAATGCACCCACAAAAAAAACGGTTTGTTACGGTTCCTCGACAGAAACGCCTTCGTATAATGCGTTATATCCTTCGTCGTATCATGCGCACGCAATCCGTCCAAAGCCGGGAACCACGCCTGAAAGGCAGCCTGTAAAAAGGGGGCGTGATTTAACACCCCCTCCTGCATCAACAAAATCGGATGCGAGCGTGCCTGCACCGAAAAGCCGTCCATAATCCCCGGCATCGACCATAATAATGCATTTGCTGTCATTGCCCCCGTAGCATAGCCTTGCGCCTGCAAACGCATCGCCAAGGCCTCCCCCGTGGCAGGAACCCCGTACTGCCACAACTGATCCAGCCAGCCTTCCCCTGCCGTATTGGAAGAAAGGCCCGGCGGATAATCCGAGGAAAACAGAGCCGACATCGACGGCATCGTCCAAGGCGCCAACGAATAGGATTGCTCAAACAAGGTTCCCTCTTTCGCCAGCGCTTCCAGAAAGGGCATGTCAACAGCGCCACCATACGGACGCAAGAAATCGGAACGCATCGAGTCAGATACGATAAAGACCAGATTCGGGCGTGCGTCACCTTCCGCACGCATCGGTGTAAAAAGGAGTAACCATGCTCCGCCTAATGGCAGTAATATCGACACAGCTGTGTGTACAATGCGCAGTCCCCAGCCCATTCCTCCACCCACTCCCCATGCCCCTACCCCCGTCATACACACCACCGCCACCCAAATGATCGGAAGGATAGTTACAGCATCCGCACGTTGCTCATGGAACAAAAACAATTCGCCACTGGCCCATACTGCAGTCAACCCCGCCGCCCCCGCTACCGAACACACACCCAAAAAGTGCGCGGCACTAAAACCACGAAATCGAACCAGGAGGACATAACCCGACACATAAACGAACAAGCCGCCCACTACAATTCCATCTTCCAATGTAGGGCTAAACTCGCGGTACTGGCTCAACAACATCCAGACCAGTCCCCCGGAAAATCCCCCAGCAACTACCGATGCCGTCTGCGAGGAAAGCCAGCGCCGTGATACAGCACCTACCCCCATTGACAGCAGAAAAACAAGTACGAAGAAACAGCAAAAATACAGCACACCCGCCAACAGCAGCCCCAGCCCATCAACCGCATGCGAACCGCCCCACTGCGAGGCCCGATAGGTCTTCATCAACTCCAGAAGAAGGAAAAAAAGGGTCAGAAGCAACGCTTGGCGCCCCCCCCCTTTACCCGCATACTGTCCATCCCAATCACGCACAAAAACTCCTCCATGCTATTTTTAACAGCATACCATGCAAGCCGATAAGGTCAATTCCAACTCTTATAAACTCCATCGTGATACTACCGTGCCTTCCATCCGCAAGGCAAACTTATTACTGCAAAACGAACGAACGCAGATTTCAGTGCCTAAAATCTGAAAAACTGCCATAAAAAATGAAGGTTTTGCTATGGTCAGGGACGGTGAGGACCATACCAATTTGCTTGTGGACGTTGCCCTTCTTTCGTTTCCTATGAACGCTTTTCGAAATAGACTCGCACCCTTGTTCACAAAAAGAGAACAAACCTTTGACGAAGCTGCGGTATCTATGTATTATGAGAATTAAGAAGTGCGACACTGGCTCGGAAAAACGGAAGCGAACAACGCCCTTACTATGATACCACGCCTTCGCTTGCCGTATCAGCCGCTCACTTATCTACCAGAAGGAACTTTGCAACATGGCGGAATTTGTACTCGGCACAGGTCAGCAAAAAAGCATCCAGAAAATTGTCCGTATGGTCGAACAGCAACTCAGACGAATTGAGGGCGTTCCCAATCGCATTCATATCTGGACCGATGACATTGAAATCCTTGCAGCGCGTCACGCGGAAGCCGATGCCTTCACCTCCTACCGGATCATCCTGCCCAGCCAGAATGTAGAACATACTACCCTGAAAAAAAGCATCCAAACCCACCAAAAAACCTGCGCATTGCAAGAAGAAGGGCAAACCGTCACGCTGACCTGCTCGCTGGCTGAGCTCACTGACAGCGATGCACGCGCTGCTATACTCGAAGAAATCTCGCAATCGCTCACACTTCCCGAAGTCTGGCGCGTCAAAGGCAGCGAATATCGTACCGACCGCATCAGTATCGAACTCCTCTTTCAAGCCATGGTTCAATACCGTGCCAGCGATATCCACCTCTCCCCCGGTGTGCCCCCCGTATTCCGTATTGACAATGAAACCCGTCGTTCCGAAATCCTGGCCCCGCTCTCCGCTGTACAGATAAGCCAAATAATAGAGGAAATTGCACCGCACGAATTCTGGGAGGAATTCCAGCAATACAAACAGACCAGTTTTAACTTCCACCAGATCGGCATCGGCTACGCCCGTGTCTCCGCCTTTATAAAATCCGGCGCGCCTCACTGCACCCTCCGCTTCCTGCCCGAAAATATCCCCTCATTCGACGACCTCAACGTCCCGCCAGAAACCATGCAACAACTCGCAAATCTTCACCGGGGACTCCTCCTCGTCACCGGGATGACCGGTAGCGGAAAAACAACGACTGTTGCCGCCCTGCTCGATTGGATCAACAGCCACAAATCCATGCACATCCTCACTATTGAAAACCCCATCGAGTATGTACACGTTAACAAAAAATCCGTCCTCTCCCAACGCAGCCTCGGTAGTGATGTCGACTCCTTCAACGAAGCTATTACCGGTGCCCTACGCCACGATCCCGACGTCATCCTCATCGGCGAAATGCGCGACCCCGACACCATCCGCGCCGCCATCAATGCCGCCGCCACCGGCCACCTCGTCGTTAGCACCCTGCACGCCAATACCGCAAGCGAAGTAGTCAACCGTATCGTAAGCTTCTTTGATCCCATCGAACGCGACCTGGTTCGCCTTCAGCTACGCGACTGCCTCAAATGTGTTATCTGCCAGCGCCTCGTCCCCCGAATCGGTGGCGGACGCCTACCCGCACTCGAAATGATGTTTAATGACATGAAGGCCATCTCAGACGGTATAATCATCGGAAACTCTGACCTCATTCGCATGGGCATGCAACAAACCGTCTCTCATTCCTTCGTCTTCGAACGTTACCTCTACAACCTCTACAAACAGAAAAAAATCGATCTTGAACATGCCCGCGACTACTGTACCGACCAAAGCATGTTTGACCAGCTCCAAATGGGCACCTATTCCATACCTCGCCTCGACAGTATCAAAGGACAGGGCGAGCATGCCATGTTTAAAGCATAAATCAGCCCTTTAACCTCTGTCCTTCAAGTTATCCAAAATGACTCTTTTACTTGGTGTCGGTCTCAAAGATTCGATAACCAGGTAATGTTCCGTCTCTCTTTACAGACTAACGGGACTCGTTCACCTCAGATTTAGTAGGGAGACTAAGGATAGCGTAGTGCATTGATTTTGGTGGGGTGCCGAGGGGAGTCGCCCCTATGAAAGGCATCAAAAAAAAAGAGCGCCATAACGGGACGTTACGACGCACTCAAAGGAGGTAAGATCCTGAACTACGGTTACAGTATACGATGGTGGGATATTCCATCAACTGTTTCCCTTCAGGAATTAAACTGTGACGTCCGTGTCTTTGTCTCGCCTCGACCTCCGTGTCTCAGCGCTTACATTATATTTATCGGTTAATCCCGCAAAAACTTTAGTGACTTACATCTGAAAAGCTGTCATAAAAACGAAAATTTCTACGGTGGTCAGGGACGGTGAGGAGTTTATTTCCTCGGTGTGTTACTAGTCACCTTGCGATTGCTGGACCGCTTTTCTGCTCAAATCCGAAGGTTAACGATGCGCAACACGACAAAGGATATAGCGCTTACATAAAGTCAATACGCAGCCTTAGAAACGGGAACTACTATGAAAAGGAAACGTTGGCTACCGAGAAGGACTGGTAAAGATTTTTCTGGGTGGTGTGCTAGGGGGATTCCCAAAAAGACAGGGCCTAAGAATAGGAAAACTTTGGATAGATGGCATTTACGCTTCATAAAGCAGATCAAATATACAAATACAAAAATAACACAAAAGAAAAACGCCACAACAACAATGGTCATGGCGCCTCTCATGGATAGAAAGACCTTGGGACGAATCGCCGGTCGCGTGGTGTGGGATAGGACACCCCGACGTTTCTTTAGTCTCTCTCAACTGTCTGACATCCGTGTCATCTTCGCTAGCCTCGACCTCCGTGTCTTGGCTTATACATTATCTATCGGCAGAAAGCGCAAAGACTTTAGCCCAGGGTGGGATAACATCTCCTTGTGTTTGCTCTCAAATAGGCCCATATATCCTGTATACTTACACTCTTTGATAGCAGTAAATAGTTAATCCCGTATTCCTTAATAAAAACACAATAATATCTATTAAAATAAGTAAATATATACATTCAAATCATTCACTAGGGGAGCAATCTTACTTTTCCTCTCCTTGTGGAACTATCTGAAAAACTGAATTTGTGCTGCAACCTGAAAGAGGCAAAAGCACTCAGATTGGGCAGTAGAAGCAAACATCTTTAAAAACAAAACGGCCTTCCACATTGCGGAAGGCCGTTAAAAAAAATTTCCTTACGGAAGGGATTATTTATTCCCCTTCTGCGCGTGATTTTTCATACGCAGCAACGATTTCCTTAGAAACATGCTCGGGAACCTCGTCGTAGTGGCTGAATTTCAGTTCGAAGCTACCGCGACCCTGGGTCATACTGCGCAAGTCGGTGGAGTAACGCAGCACTTCGGCTTCAGGAACGTTGGCGCGGATGCATTGACGTCCGCCGCCCAGTGAGTCCATGCCAAGAATACGGCCACGACGGCTGTTCAGGTCGCCATTGATATCGCCCATGTACTCTTCAGGCACTGTTACGGCAATCTCCATGACCGGCTCCAGCAAACAAGGTGTTGCTGCTACTACGCCTTTCTGGATAGCCATGGAGGCGGCAATTTTAAAGGCCATTTCAGAAGAGTCAACGTTATGATAGGAACCAAAGTGTAGCTCAACCACGACGTCTACCACCGGGTTGCCTGAAATAACGCCTTTTTTCAAGGCATCCTGACAGCCTTTGTCGACGTGGGGAATGTATTGCTTGGGCACCACGCCACCCACAATGCTATCCACAAATTTGTAGCCTTCACCGCGTTCATTAGGCGAAATGCGCAGGTGTACATCGCCGTACTGACCATGGCCACCAGATTGTTTTTTGTGTTTACCCTGAACGTCGGATTTACCGCGCACGGTTTCACGGTAGGCCACTTTGGGAACTGTTGTTTCGGCTTCCACATTAAACTTGCGTTTCATGCGATTGAGCAGGATTTCCAATTGCTGGTCGCCCATGCCGCGGATGACGTGTTCGCCGGTGGCTTCATCGCGGTAGTGCATGAAGGTAGGATCTTCTTCAGCCAAACGGTTCAGCGCCTCACCGATTTTGTCCGCATCTGCACGCGATTTGGGTGAAATTGCGAGCTTGACCATGCTTTCGGGCAACTCAATCATCGGCATTTTAGCCGTCGCTCCCGGCGCAGCAATGGTGTCGCCAAAATGAGTGTGTTTCAACTTTGTCATGGCGGCCAAGTCGCCCGGGACGACTTCAGCAACCTGAACCTGATCTTTACCGTTGAGCAGATAGAGCTTACCAGTACGCTCTTTGGAATTGGTGCTGACGTTGTAGAAATCAGAATCCGATTTCAGCGTACCGCTCAACACACGGAACAAGGTAAGCTGGCCGACAAAGGGGTCAACCACCGAACGAAACACTTGTGCAAAGAATGGGGCATCGGCGGAAACTTCTATCTCAACATCTTTATCGTCATCTTTGGCGACGACTTTGCGTTGCAATGGGCTGGGGAATGAACCGGCAACAACACTTAGCATTTCGTTGATACCAAAGTTTTTGGCCACGCTGCTCGCGAGAATCGGCACTATTTTGCCGGACATGATACCGTTTTGCAGACCGCTCGTGAACTCTTCTTCGCTAAGCTCCAAGGTCTCCAGGTATTTTTCTGTCAACGCTTCATCTGTTTCCGCCACCGCTTCCATCATCTCCTCCTTGAGGGACTCAACCATATCCGCCACCGCGCTGGTGTCGCCATTGACGATATTGACGACGGCGCTAAGGTCCGCAGCTTCGCCAACGGGCACGACCAGCGGCACACAATGCTTACCATAGCTTTCTTGCAGCATCTTGACCACGTCAAAGAAATCTGTGTGTTCGCGATCCAGCTTGTTGACAACAAAGGCATGCGGCACATTGTATCTTGTCGCATACTTCATGGCGTTGTCCGTACCTACCTGCGGGCCTGTGGCAGCATCCACTACGATAAGCAAGCCATCCAGCAACGGTGTGGAGGCGGCCACTTCACCTACAAAATCGGCATATCCTGGATGGTCTACCAAATGAATCCGTGTGCCTTCCCAATCCACATGGGCCAGCTTCAAAGCAATCGAATGCTTTCGATCAATTTCTTCTTCGAGATAATCGCAGACCGTATTGCCATCGTCAATAGTTCCCAAACGATTGGTGATTCCGGCATTGTTCAAAATCTGCTCGATGAGCATGGTCTTCCCCACACCACCGTGTCCTACGATGCCAACGTTACGCACCTTTCCAGGATCGATCTTAGCCATTGATTACCTCCGAATCCATGTTGACAGTCCGAACAAACGGGCTGTGTAATTAATGATTTCAATGAAAAAGTTATAGGGACAAAAAAGTATACAACTTAAGTGTAACGACACTCAACTTTGTGTTATATACCATAAAAACCTATGCCGGAAACGTAGCTCAGAAAACAACGAAAACCTTCATATTTCCAATTGGTACTTCTGTAAGCGATAGCGCAGGGAACGTGCACTTAGCCCAAGGAGCTGTGCTGCACGCTTTTGGGAATAGTGTCCTTTCCGAAGCGCTTGCTTTATCAATTCCATTTCAATCGCCGCAATATGCCCTTCCAGATCCAAGCCGGCCTCGGGTAATGTTGTCGTACAACGTGCCTCGGCTTCAGGGCTATAATCGCGGATTTGAGGTGGCAGATCGACAGGGGTGATGGTATCGCCGCCACACAAGGCTATCGCACGTTCTATCACATTGCCTAGTTCCCGCACGTTTCCCGGCCATGCATAGCAATTCAGAATTTCCTGTGCATCGTTATCAATCGCCATGGTTTCCCGCGCCATATTATTGGCATGGTGCTGTATGAAATGACGGGTCAATAACGGAATATCTTCAGCGCGTTCGCGCAAGGCGGGCACATGAATAGGGATCACGTTGAGACGATAAAACAGATCTTTGCGAAAATCACCCTCGTCCACCATCGCTTCCAGATTGCGGTTGGTCGCAGAAATAAGACGCACATCTACTTTGATGGATGAGGTTCCTCCTACCGGTGTTACGGTGTTATTGTCCAACACACGTAACAATTTCACTTGCAGCATTAGTGGCATTTCACCGATTTCATCCAGAAAAACCGTGCCGCCATTGGCCACAACGAATAATCCTTCCTTATCCTCCGTGGCTCCTGTAAACGCCCCTTTCTTATAGCCAAAGAGCTCACTTTCCAAAAGACTTTCAGGGATGCCCCCGCAATTGATCGCGATGAAAGGCTTGTCGGCGCGGTTACTTAATTGATGCAACTCACGAGCGACCAATTCTTTGCCCGCACCACTCTCGCCATGAATGGCTACGGTGCTGGGCAGATCGGCAACCCGGCGAATCATGGAAAGCACTTCCTGGAAGCCTGTGCTTTTCCCGATCATCGGAGTCAGCTTGCGATGGCGCACCTGGTCCTTTTTCAACGCGGCATTTTCACGCATCAGATTGCGCTTCTCTATAGCACGTTCGATACGAACACGAATTTCATCGTTGGTTTTGAACGGTTTCTGAAGATAATCCGCAGCGCCGCGACGCATCGCCTCAATTGCGGTCTCCACCGAACCATGCGCCGTCATCATAATCGCAGGCGTGGTCGGCGCATGCTCACGCAGCCAGCTCAGTAACTCCATGCCCGCATTGCGGTCGTTCCCCATGTATAAATCGGTGAGTACGACGTCGAACTGGGCCTCTTTAAGCAGTTGACATGCCTGAGTGACATCGGAGGCGCTTTTGACGGTATAGCCCGCGTTCTCCAACACAATTTCTAAAAGCTCGCGCATGCTTAACTCGTCGTCAACGACAAGAATCTGATGTGGCAAAGTCACTCCTGTTACTCCTATTGATTCACACCCTATCCATCACCTGATACTTCAAATCCACTTCCCAAATTACTCCGTCGCCGCAGGCAAACGTACAATCATGGAAGCGCCGCCACTGGGACGTGATGCTACTTGGATGACGCCATTGTGGGCATTAATGATGCGCATACACACGGCAAGTCCCATACCGACACCGCGCTCTTTTTCTGTATAGAACGGTTCAAAAATACGAGCAACCTTGTCAGGATCTATCCCCGGACCTTCATCATCAAAGCGAATCTCAATGGGCCCCCGGTCATGTTGCACGGTAATCCTGAGCGTACCGTTCTCCTGCATCGCCTCGATGGCATTTTGCGCAAGATTGGTAAAAACCTGGCGAATTTTAACTGGATCTCCCAATACTACGCAGGGTTCCGACCCGGTTTGGATATGTAACTGCAGAGCATCGGCATGGGCATACTTACGACGCAACTGCCCTTCCAGTTCCTGCACCAATTGATTGAGCTCAACCCGCTCCTGACGCTTGCTTGGGTCACGCGCAAAATCCAGAAACCCCGATACTATCTCATTAAGATGATCCGACTCCCGTATTGCAATATGAGATAGTCGCTCTACCATTCGCGGCGTATCCAGATTGCGCGACAGTTCATCCATTGCACCACGAATCGCCGCCACCGGATTTCGTATTTCATGCGCCAGACCCGCCAGTTGTTCGCCAATGGCCGCCATACGATCCTGTTGCTGCAGCTCCTGACGCATACGGGCCATCTCGGTAAGATCGGTGAACGACGCAATCAAGCCATTGACCCGTTGGCGTCCATCGCGGATACGGTTGGTCGTCAATCCCAGCAGCTTGGTTTTATCTGGGGCCGTTGCAGCATAAAATTCGTAGCTGGAAAAATCTTTTTCCAGGCGTAGCGCCGTGGTAATAGGGCATTCGACCTCGGAAGCTCCCCGCATCACCCCATCAACATGGCGTCCTGCAACATTCCCTTCTTCCAGGCCCAAAATATGACACCCGGCCTTGTTCACCGCGATCACCAACCCCTTGGTGTCGGTAATAATGAATCCACTCTTGAGGTTGTCCAGAATCTCACGCTGAAACTGCTTCATACCGCTGACGCGCTGATTCCAGTATCCGCTAATGAAGGCGGTGAAAAAAAAGGCAATGCCCTGAATAAGAAAATTGTACCAGTGCGTAAGCGGATCGATGCTGTGTGCAACAGACATGGCGAATTGAAAAAACATGAAGGCGGAGGCCAATGATGCAAAGACGAAGCCCTGCAACAGGCCCATCAATACACCCGCTTCCAGAATCACGATCACAAGCAGGAAGGTATAGAAACTGTTCTGGCCTTTGGTGAAACTGATCGTGACTGCAACTACGCCAAAATCCACCAGCATCTGAGTCCAGGTAAGAATGGCCGAAACGGATTGCTGCTTACGCAGCACCACCAGGTACCAGACGCTACTGGCAAATGCAGATGCGTACAGTGCTAAGAGAAAATAACTCCAGTGCGACTGACCAAGGGAAAGAAGCCCCATACCTACGGCCACTACCAGCAGCATGCCAATACGCCCGGCACCCACCCACCATAGCCAATGATTGGGACCATCATACGAGGGGTGAAGACGGCCCAGAAAAGCACCTAGTTGTTGATTTGATAGTAACTTACGAAAAAGTAAACTCACATCCCTTTATCCAGCAGGTTTTGCAGTCCTTCCGGATTCGAACTGCGTTTGAAAGCCATCTCCGTGGAAACCACGCCACGCCGCATAAGCCGGTACAAGGATTGGTTCATACTCATCATCCCCTCCCCCTTACCAATTTCGATCATCGACGGAATCTGCTCCAGCTTTTCGGCGCGTATCAGCGAGCGAATCGCAGGATTCGGCATCATGATTTCCATCCCAAGCACACGCCCCATGCCATCAGCACGAGGAATCAATTGCTGTACAACCACCCCCTCCAATACAAACGATAACTGCGTGCGCACCTGCGCCTGCTGGCCCTCTGGGAAAACGTCGATAATACGGTTGATGGTTTGCAAGGCATCATTGGTGTGCAACGTCGCAAAGGCCAAGTGCCCCGTTTCCGCCACCGTCAACGCCGCCTGAATAGTCTCCGTGTCTCTCATTTCACCAATAAGAATAACATCTGGGTCCTGACGTAATACCCGCTTCAGGGAAGCTGAAAACGATTTCGTATCCGAGTGCACCTCACGTTGATTGATAACGGCGCGGTTATGCGAATGCAGATACTCGATAGGGTCCTCAATGGTAATAATGTGCACATTACGTTCATGATTAATCTTATCAATAACCGCAGCCAATGTCGTCGATTTACCACTACCCGTTGGCCCACAAATCAAAACCAGCCCTGTTGGGCGATAAGCGAAATCGGCAATTATCCGTGGCAAACCCAGCTGTTCAAAACTCATGATCTCAAAGGGAATGGCACGAAACGCGGCCACTACCGACCCTCGATCGCGGTAAACATTGAGACGAAAACGACTGAGTCCATCGATACCAAAAGACATATCGCATTCTTTTTCCGACTCAAACTCCGCCACCTGATCCTCATTCATCACCGAATAAATAACTTCCTGCGTATCCTCAGGCGTCAGGCGGTCATATCCCGGCAACATTTCAAGGCCACCATGGATACGTATCATAGGGGGAGCACCCACCACAATATGCATATCACTGGCGCCCTCACGAATCATTTTCGTCAACAATTCTTTGATGCTTGGTGCGGCCATGGCCGTTCTCCTCCCGTTAACAGACAGGCGTGCATGTGTATCCACATTGTCAACCTGCCTGCGCATTCCCCAGTTGCAACCTAAACGGTCAATTGGTGTCTTTTTATCTCAACCCCCTACATTTATGTCGAGTGTCTACGTATTTTCCTCCAAGACAACGTGCGCTAATCCGCCACCGTATGCTCCAGTACCTGCTCTATGGAAGTAAGGCCTTGCGCTGCCTTGGCCAAGGCATTCTGACGCAGCGTACGCATACCACAGGCGACCGCCTGTTCCTTAATCTGATACCCCGTCGCACGCTCTAAAACCAACGGTTGTAATTCCGGCCAATTCAGCATCACCTCGATCACGGCAACACGCCCCCGATAGCCCGTATCCTTACAACGACTACAGCCGCGTCCCCGAACGAAATGAATCTCTTCCATATAATCAAAGCCGCGATATTGAATCCGCTCCAACACATCCTCCGGCACCGCAATCGGCTCCTTGCACTCCGTGCAGACCCGTTTCAACAGACGCTGTGCGGCCGCCAAAGCAACGGACGACTGCACCAAAAACGGTTCCATCCCCATATCCGTCAAACGGGGAAAAACGCCCGAGGCATCATTCGTATGCAAGGTACTCAAGACCAAGTGACCGGTCAACGCTGCCTTCACCGCCACATCCGCCGTCTCACCATCACGGATTTCACCCACCATTACAATATTGGGGTCCTGACGCAAGATCTGGCGCAATGCCTCGGCAAATGTAAAGCCAATTCGTGACTGCACCTGCACTTGGTTAATACCATACAATTCGTACTCAACCGGATCTTCCACCGTAACGATATTCGTCTCAATCGAATTGAGCTTGTGCAAGGCGCTATACAGCGTCGTCGTCTTACCACTACCCGTAGGCCCCGTCATCAGAATCATGCCATGGGGCAACTTCAGCGCCTCTTTAAACGCTGCCATCGGCTGCGGTTCAAAGCCCATCTTGTCCAGGTCCAACGTGAGGCTACCCTTATCCAACACACGCAACACCACCTTCTCCCCATGCTTACAAGGCAGAAAGGCTACACGAAAATCGATCTCACGTCCCTTGTAGCGCATACGGCAACGACCGTCCTGCGGCAAACGGTGCTCATCGATACGACACCCCGCCAAAATCTTCAGGCGTGCAATAATATTCTGTTGCAACGACTTGGGCGGCGCCTTCGCCTCCTCCAGCGTACCATCGACGCGATACCGAATTCGGATATTCTTCTCAAACGGTTCAATGTGAATATCACTCGCGCCCCGTTCCAAGCCATTGAAGAGAATAAGCCGCGTCAATTTTTTTACCGGCTCATCCTCCGCCCCCGTCTCCAGGCTCGAGACGTCCTCCAAATCATCTTCCGGGCGTTCCGACACCTCCTCCATCTTCTCATCCGCCCCCTCCTCCCCCACCAACGACTCATACAAATGCTCCGCCTTGTCCCCCCCATAATGCTTCTCAATCGCCCCCGTCAGCTCAGAAGCCACCGCCACCACCGGCTCAATCTCATAACTGGTGAGCATCCGCAAATCATCCAAGGCCATGATATTCAGCGGATTCGCCATCGCCAAGGTCAATACATCCCCCGTCACCGAGACCGGCAGCATCTGATACTGGCGCGCCAAGGTTTCAGGAACCTCGGCCAAAACCTCTTTGGGAATCGAATAGTGCGCTACGCGAATATGCGGAATCCCCAGTTGCTCACTCAACGTGACCACCAGGTCTTCTTCCCCCAAATACCCTTTATCTACCAGTAAATCAGGTAGGCTACGTCCCGTCGTGCGGTGCAAATTAATGCATTCACGCAATTGCTCCTCAGTAACCAGCCCCTGCTCCAGCAACATATCCGGCAAACGCTTTTTGGCGATTTTCGTGCTCAATATCGCCCTCCTTTCTCAATGTCTTCTCTTTATATCATACCTGAGAGAAGACTTTTTTTCAGGAGCTTTATACTGTCTCATCTGCACCAAGATGGTTGAGAATGTCATCCGCCATTTCACAAGAGACCTCCTGCTCCACCAACGCCGCAAATGCAAGGATTTTCCGCAACGAACCCGTCATCTTTCGAATATCATTCGTCACCCGCATGGCAATCAGGGACAGAATCTCATCGGGCACCTGGGTATCGCCCTGCTCAACAAAGGAACGCAGAATTTTCATACGCGTTTCCCATTCCGGTGCTTTCAACTCCGCCACAATCCCGCTGGAAAAACGCGATACCAGGCGTTGCTCCAAAAGCCCCAGCCGATCCGGCGCTTTATCACTGGCAATGATAATCTGACGCTGCTGATGATGCAATACATTAAAAATATGAAAAAATTCCTCCTGCGCCTCCACCCGTCCCCCAAGAAATTGGATATCATCCAGAATCAGCACATCCCAATGGCAATAATTCTCGCGAAATGCGTCCTGCGCATTCTCCTGAATCGCCTCCGCCAAACGACGTGAAAAATGACTGGCCGACACGTACCCCACCCGCGTTTGCGGCGTATCCTGCAAAATCTTATTCCCAATCGCACTGATCAAATGCGTTTTCCCAATACCCACATGCCCATATAGGAAAAATGGATTATATTCGCCCCCCGGTGCAGTAGCCACCGCTTCACTCAATTTCGCAGTAAACGTGTTGGCTGAACCCGGGAAAAATGTCCCGAACGTAAACGTCTCCAGAGGATGCTCAGACTCCAGGGCACTCAAAACCTGTTCATCCGCCTCCAGAACCATCGGCTCTGTCGTATCCCCCGCCGAAAGCCCAAAAGGCGACACCGACGCATGCCGCGTACGACGCCCACGGGACAAATCCTGCTGCACCTGCTGCGCCACGACCGAAGACTCCACCAATTGCGACGTCTGTTCTACTGAAGCCAAGGCCGCCTGCGCAATCTCCGACAGCTTTTCCGCATGGGCCGCCTGCGCCGCCTCCGACGCATGCAATGAAGTCTTCAACGTCTCCGTCATCATAGATTGCATCTGCGCCAACACATCCTGCATGTCTGTCGTATCTGAGTGCTTCGAGGTCATCGCACGCATATGCACCAACATGGTCGCCATCGCCTCCTGCATCGCCCCGCCTATACTGTCACGTATCGCCTCGCCCAGAGCCTCCGTCGACAACGCATGCTCTTTATCCTGTGCATGCTGTGCCCGCAACTGCACCATCAACGTCGCCAGGGTTTCCTGCATCGCTCCACCGACACTGTCGCGGATTACCCCCGCCAATTCCTCCGTCGAAGGCAGCAAGGGCGCTGCTGGGGCACCACTTTCCGCCGACGCCACCGACTGCACCGCCGCACGCAATTCACCCGCCACGCCCGCCAAGGACTCTTTTAAGGAATCCTGCAACAATACCGCCAGACCTTCCGTCCCCAACTCTCCTGTTGATTTAGTCGAGGCAGACTGCTGCGCCAGCGTGGTACCCAACTCCTGCATCGCGCCATGGATGGCGTCTACCAGCTGCGTCTGATTTTCCTGCAATGCCGACGACAACGCCTCCGCCGAAATCATCGATGCATCCGGCGCTGTTGACGACGGCTCCGTCGGCCTCACTGGAGAAGCGGCCTCCACCGGTTCCGCTGGGGCTTCTTCCTTCTGCACCGCGAACTCTTGTTCTTCAGATGGCCTTGGTTCGGGTGCTGGTGGTGCTACCTGCTTCTTGGGTGCTGCAGACGCAGGCCCCAACCCCAGGCTCTGCGCCGTCATGGTAGCCCCTCCGCTTCCTCCTTCACCTTTTTTACGAAAAACCTTCCGTGCAACCAGCTCAAAATGCTCCCAATTGCACAAAATGGGCTTGATTCTCAAATCCGGGCAAACCTGACGAACCTCAGTAAGTGCTTCCAAATCCAAAGGGTCCACCATTGCCACCGTCAGAATACGACCCAACTTATCAATCGGAATCAACTGGTACTTCTGACAAACCTCCTCTGGAACCAATTGCAGCACATCATTGCCAATATCATAATCCATAAGGCTCAGATGCGGAATCTTACACTGTTTGACCAGACAAGACGCCACCGCCTCCTGCGACACAAACCCTAGCTGAATAAGGATTTGACCAATAAACCCGCCCTTCTCCTGCTGCACCTTCTGCGCCTCTTCCAACTGGTTCTCAGTAACCAGCTCTTCTTCAATAAGAAGCTCTCCCAACCGCTTATGCGGCGGGATAGAAGGAGGCACAGGTACAGCAGCACCAGTTGCCGATGGATTATCCGCCGTTGGAGAGTTCATGCCAGTCTTTTTTCCCTGTAATCAGCCATACAAACACACGCGCAGAAAGTATATATCAACCATGGAGAGGGGTGCGAATCATCTTTGGAGAGGCGCCCACATACGCTGTCTTTTATTGTAGCACCGCTTAGAAAGCCGGTCAAATAAACTGTGATGTAACCCTCTGAAACGCAATTATTTGAATCCCATAGGCCACATCTATTCCGACTTTAAAAGAATTGGCAGCTACAGAAAAAGATCGCTCTGGCCACTTCTTGACGCCCATTCGGACAGAAAAAGAAACACAACCCAATAAATACCACCCAATCAGACACAGAAATAGTCTATACGTGTCCGCAAGCAATACTATGGGATAGGCTAGGAAAGGTAGGGCACGATGGCAATCAGGGTAATGGCCTCATACAGTGCCGCTATGGCCAGCAGGGCGCCACTGGCCAAAACACCGCCCAAAAAAATGTGTATATTGGTTTTTACCGATTGCCAGAAGGGGGCTTTACTAAACAATAAAAAGCAACGTATCGCCCAGACAGTCACGGTAAAAGAGGCGAGAATATACGCTTCAAGCTCTAAGACCATCGTAATACTATGTAATGTATATCCTGTTGCTGTCCCCGTCCATACAGGGGCCATCAGGAAGCCCACCATACCAAAACTGGCGGCTGTTTTGAATACGCCGATCGCAAGCGGAAAAAGGGAAAGAGCATAGGTAAATCCCAAGGTCTGCACCACGTAATTGTTGAAAAACGTGGCCAGGGTCGCCTGGGCAATATCTTTCGAGGCATAGGCTGCGCCTATATACCCCAGTTCACCCTCTGTAAACACGTTCGATAGATACGCCGAGAGATGGAAATTCAGGGTGGGCTGCTTCAGGCCAAGCACCATCGCGCCAAAAAAAACACCATATAAAAGCACATGCATGCAGAAAAACAACCCCTTTCGACGGGAAATTTCTTGCATGAGCCCCCCAAGAAGGGGGGTAGGCGGAGTTGCAAGGCTGAGAAAAAAGCGGGTAAAACCCAATGCGCCGCCAATGGCAACGATGATTAATCCCGCAAGAGTCGCCCAGGCGAAAACGGGTTGGGTGCGGGTCTGCCCCCCTTGCAAAACGGGGACTAACTCTGTAGGTTGCTTCCCTGAATCCATCCAGAACTCTTCGATATGCAACAAGCCATTCGGATCTAACCAACCCACCTGTGCCCCTTGTTCGGCGCTGAAGTGGTCTTGTTTCAATTCCGGAGAAGCCAGCATAAGGTAGGAACGCACAAGTCCCGAAGCACTTGGATTAAGTTGACCGACAACCGAAAAGGCTTCTCCATCCAGCAAAAACTGTTTCTCTGTCGTCAAGTCTCCCGCCAGGACCTCCCGTTTCCCTGGTTCTGGCAAACGACCGGAAATCAGCAATGGCGCTAAAATATGCGGCGCTACATCAATGGCCAATACTTGCTCTGAAAAATCCAGAGACGCTTCCCGTTGTAAATCCGTCAGATATTGACGTATCCATTTGGGGGCTTTGGCGAAGGCAGGACGCTCAGCCGACAAAACGCGGCTCCAGACAGGGTAAGTCTCTCCCTGCGGTGGAGCCAGCTTAAAGGCCAACAGAGCATTATGCCAAGGCTGCCTCTTCACCCACTGATCTTCGTACAATCCAACCGCCGCCAACAACGCTACACCAACAGCCACAATAACACAGGCGCCCCACAAGCCCCGCGGCGGAAGAACAACTTCCGCCATGGGATTGTGGGACTCTGTATACCATTCAGGGGGTCGAGACAAAGGCGATACGCTCATACTTATAAGGCAGCCTGCTGTGTTTTAGGAGCCAGCCCTTCCACCGCATGCTCCACCAGCGCATGGAAATACGCCTCAGCATTAGGACCAAACCAACTCATAAAGCCTACTTCGTAATCCAGCATATTCTTTTTTGTCTCTTTGTAGTATTTATCCGGCGAAAGATAGCCGCAATAAGTGCCGCAAAAGCCCATGCCCCAAAGCTCATAACCTTTTTGCTTCGCCCAAGCCTGCCATTCCCGGTTAATCTCACCACTGAAATCATACGGCATACCAACAAAAAGCAACTTACCTATGCGTGCACATTGGAACCAGCCATCTTTAGGCACACCGAAGATACCCGCTAACAGCGGGGATACACGCCACGACGGACTAAGCGGTCGCATTTGTGCACTGGGCATACCTACCGGAATACCAACCGACACAATATCCAGCTTGTCCTGAAATTCTAACGTCTGGGTATTTTCCAAAACCACCTTGGCCAACGCTTCCCCCATCGCCTTTACACGATCGGAACGGGTCTCTGCTTCAGGAGAACGCGGTCCCATTGAGCCAACCGCCCCGCCAAGGTAGACTGCGGTCGCACCGGTCTTCGCTTCGATAGAACGCATCAGTTCACCTGGGTACTCCGCACTGAACTCCATCATACTCGTACCAAAATTCGTCGGGTGCGCACTGTAACGAACCACATAACAACGCTTACCGCCAACCTGGTCAATGACCATATAATTCAAGAGCGAATCTACCGGCGCTTTTCGCGTACGATTACGGATGAACTGCGGTGCATCCACCGAACCATAGGCCAACTTCGCAGGACGCAGACTATCGTAGGCGCTGATAATGGCCTTGGTGTATTGTTCCACAAGAAAGGATTCCACTGCAGGATCGTATTTACCCGCGGAGATCTTAGCGGCAATACCTGGACCAAATGCACCCGGCCCACAGTGGGTATGGCTGGCGCAAAACTGAATATCATTGGCTGTCAACTTCGACTTCGTTTGAAGAGCAACGTTTTTCCGGACAGCGTCGGCGATATTGGGCGAGGTGATCAGCATATCGATCCCAACCAACACAAACGTATCCTTACCATCATTAAACGCCACTGCCTTCACATGCAATTCATCACGAACCCCTTCCGAACGCTTGCCATTAGGACGTCCGGAATAGCCGCCCATCGGTGTACCCACAGGAGGAGTAATCTTTTCCACCCCCCACCCCACCCGCAACTGCGCTGGATTATTCGTAAAATCCGATTGCTGGATATTTTTATCAATATCCGCCAAGGCTTTGTGGTAATACTTGGACGTTTCAAAGTGGGAATCGGAATACGTAGGCCAAGGACCTACTACCAGAACAAATAGCCCTACCAACAGAACCAGTGTTATTGCGATCCCTAATAGAATCTTCTTTAGTCTCGACATTACATAACTCCCTCTAAAGTGGTCCAGCGACCACAAGCGTTAGGTATGATCCTTACCATCCCTGACCACAACAAAAATTTCGTTTTTTATGATAGCTTTCCAGATTTTAGTCACTAACGATCAATAGATGCCTTCAGCACCTCGTCTTTGTTCTCTGCAACCAATTCAAAGGCCTGCACCGTCTCTTCCAGCGGAAACGAATGCGTAATCATCGAGGTCACATCTATTTTACCACTGGCTGTCAGTGCCAGCGCTGCCGGAAAATTGTGCCGAAAACGACGACACCATTGCAGATTTAACTCACGTCGGCGCACCACGCTGACAGGAAGCGGATCTTCATCTTGTCCCGAGATTCCCGTCAATACACAGCGACCCGCAGGACGTGTTATCCTTGCGGCCAGGCCCATACCCTCCGAGGCGTTGGTGCAATCAATAGCCACATCCACCCCACGCCCCTGGGTTTCCTGCATAATACGCGCCACAATGTCTTCTTCAGCCGCATGAATGCCGCAATCCGCACCATAACGAAGCGCTGCTTCCACACGATAGCGCAATACATCGCTCGCATACAGCGTTTGCGCCCCGGACAACCGCACCAACTGCAATACCAACAGCCCTACAGGTCCACTACCCAACACCGCCACCGTCTCCCCAGGGGTAATCTTCGCCAGTTCTACTGTGTGCAACGCCACCGCAACCGGCTCAATCATAGCCGCCTCCTGCGCCGTCATCGCATCAGGCACAGGAAAGCAAAAGTCCGCGTGCACCGTCATATACTCACACAAAGCACCATCACACCCCGGCCCTCCAGGGAAAAACATATTCGTACATACATTGTAGTGCCCCGTTTTACACCACTCGCACTGCATACAAGGAATGCCAGGCTCTACTGCAACCCGTTTACCCACCAGCGACGCATCCGCATGCTCTCCGACAGCCTCTACAATCCCGGCATATTCATGCCCCAGAATCAGAGGCGTGGTTAAAATCTGAGAACCGATACGCCCTTCTTTGTAGTAGTGCATGTCGGAACCGCATACCCCTACAGACTCTATGCGAATCAACGCTTCATGCGCCTGTGGAACCGGTTTTTCCACCTCTACCAGCCGCATATCCCGTGGTGCATACCAGCGAACTGCTTTCATTAATATTCCAATCACTCTCTACGTCCTAGATAACCCTACAAAAACAAAAACTTATTCCCACCCCCCATCGAAAAGGGTTTATTACCAAAAAATCCGGTACCACAGTTGTGTTTGCACAAAAACACCGTTAAACCATAGTCCGGCACACGCAAGTATTTGACGAATCAACACCACCGCTATTCAATGGACCGGTGCAATGCATAGAAAGATTCGTTCTTATCACATCCCTGCCTGCCTAACGAAAGATAAGTGGTTTTGACGCCGCTTTTTGCTGCGGCTGCAAGCGCTCCAACGCGGCACGAACCTGAGGTTGGTCGGAATGTGCCTGCAATGAATACTCATACGCCTCACGCGCTTTACCCAGATTACCCAGCTGCATCTGCATGGCCGCCAGAAAATTCCAGGCCTGATATCCCTTCGGAGCCAGGACTACCGCCCGTTCTATTGCCATAATAGCTTCAGGAAGTCGTGCCGCACGGTACAATAAACGTGCATAGGCCATGTGGTTTTCCGCGGTATCGCTAAAGTAACGCTGCGCAGCCGTAAACTCCGCCAGAGCCGTCCGCAACCGTTCCCGTGTTTCAACATCGTACGCTTGCCCAGCCCCCCCCAAAGCATCAATCTCCGTCGAGGCCTCACCAATATTCCCCTCCCACACCTTCAGTATCGCCAAAGCCAACGTAGTCCATGTTGTCGGCGATGCCGCATGCGCCTTGACATAACTTTCCTGTGCAAACGCATACAACCCTTCGTCCCAATAAAAGTCGCCAAGCAAGCTCAACGCTTCCGCTGAAGCGGGCTCCAGTTGCAATGCTTCCTGAAGCGCATCCCATGTGGCATGGCGCTTTTGGGGACCACACTGCGCCCAGTTTTTAGCCAAACGCAACCACAAGGCTACCTGAGACTTTTCCCTGGCAACTACCCCCTCCAATACCTCCGCCGCCAAATCCGCATAGCCCAATGTTTCCAAAACCTCAACATAGGCCAAACACTCTTCCAGCTGTTCAGAGTCAGCAATCCCGGCCTTTTCAAAGCTATGCCTCGCCCCCCGGAGACAAGCCGCCGCCTCCGTCATTTTCTTCTGCACCGTCTCCATATCCTGTCGTTCACGAGCTTCTTCCATCTGCGTCATAGCCGACTGATACGCCGCCCACTTCTGATGCGCCTCTTCAAATTCAGCCTGCGCTTCCAATAAAAAACAGGCACACAATACGACACCCAACAGAAGCTTTGGGGGATATTTCTTGTTTATTTTCGACTGGTTTTCATTATTTTGCCCCGAACCAGTGCAAAACCGATAAAAACAACTCATAAACACTCCACCGAGGTTTGTAAATCAGCCCACAAACGCGCTTCCATGGCCTGCATCAATGCGTCAAACGTGTTCCGCTGCAGCGCGCATACCGGAATACCATTAAAACGACTCACCAATCCAGCCACTGTATCTTCATCACACAAATCCATTTTGTTAAACACGAGCAACGTCGGCTTTTGGTCCAACTCCAATTCCCGCAACAATGCAGTAACTGTATCATATTTTGCATCCAGATCGGGACAGGAAGCGTCGATAACATGCAATAACAGATCTGCGTCATGCAACTCCTCAAAGGTCGTGCGGAACGCCGCCATCAAATCCTTGGGCAAGTTGCGTATGAAGCCCACTGTATCCGTAATGATCACCTCACGTTCCTGAGGAAAACGCAGGCGTCGCGAAACAGGATTCAGCGTGGCAAACAAGGCATTCTCTGCAATCACCTCGCTATTGGTCAGATGATTGAGCAAGGTTGATTTACCCGCATTCGTATACCCTACCACCGCGATGGTAGGCACCCCTTTTCGGGTACGCACATCACGTCGCAACGTCCGGCGCTTGCCCAACTTGACAACCTCGCGCTCCAGGCGTGCAATGCGATCCCGTGCTCTACGCCGATTAATTTCCAACGTGGTTTCGCCAGGACCACGCCCCCCAATGCCGCCCGTCAAACGAGACAGGGCTGTCTGTTTAAGCGCAAGCAGCGGTTGCAAATAACGCAGCTGTGCCAATTCGACTTGCAGTTTACCCTCGCGTGTTACCGCATGCTGTGCAAAGATGTCGAGAATAACTTGTGTGCGATCCAGAATTTTCAAATCTGTCAAGTCCGACACCGCCTTCACCTGCGAAGGGGAAAGGTTAAGATCAAAAATGAGCACCTCCGCCCCCAGTTGCATCGCTTTAATAATAGCGTATTTCAGCTTACCCTTACCAGAAACATACTTCCGATCCGGTGTGCGACGCTGTATCAGCTCATGGACAATCTCAATGCCGGCGCTACGCGACAATTCCTTCAATTCCGCTACTGAATCCTCGGCAATGGTCAACGGCAAAGTGGATACATGCATCAACACCGCCCGATCACGATTGTCACCCGCCAGACGCGCTTTTCGATTCCGCGCAAACTCCTCCTCCAAAGCTGACATCATCGCAGAGAAATCTTCGGGCAGGTCGTGCACCGTTGTCGGGGGATGGATTTCCCATGGCTCGTCGGATTCATTGGCGGGTAACAGATGCGCCATATGCACCCGTCCTGGCAAACCCGTTGAGGTCACTTCGATAGCAGCAACCAAATCGAAGCGCAGCAACGCCAAGTCCGTCAGGTCGTCATCGTTCAATGCTTCCTGATGCAAATGGGTATGCACCAACCGTAACCCACACAAACGATCCCGGCCACGCCGTTGGATATCCGGTAAAAAAAGGGAGCGGGCATCACCTACTACAACCGCTTCGACATTCCCACGACGCCCCAGCATTAAACCAATCTGGCGTTGCGTCTCAAAGGAAAGTTCCGTAAGGGTACGCGCTAATTCTGGACTAATAACACTGTCTGAATGCGAACGGCGTTTCGCCAGCTTTTCCAGACGCTTAAGTATCGAGGCTTTCAGGCCCTGTGTATTTCCCGACAGCAGTGTTCCGTCTCCTTAAACCCAAAGCGGTCCAGCGACCGCAAGCAATAGAGTATGGTCCTCACCATCCCTGACCACAGTAAAATTATCGTTTTTTATGACAGCTTTTCAGATTTTAGTCACCAAAGTGGTCCAGCGACCGCAAGCAATAGGTATGGTCCTTACCAT
The DNA here is from genome assembly GCA_963678445.1 of Candidatus Hydrogenedentota bacterium. Lineage (GTDB taxonomy): Bacteria > Hydrogenedentota > Hydrogenedentia > Hydrogenedentales. The sequence goes on from OY782877.1 coordinate 407,605, forward strand.
CCCTGACCACAGCAAAAATTTCGTTTTTGTGTATCTTGTTAGATTTTACCTGTTAAAAACTTATCAAAAAACAGTAAAAACCGCTTAAAACAGTTTTAAATAAATATATATATTGGGATTTCCCAAGCTTATACACTATACCACATCTATCCAAACAACCAATTACTGACAAAAACAGCTAAAAGGAGCCATACTAAAAAACAAACACGCCGGTAAGCGTGTTAAGTACGCTACCGGCGTGTTGAGATATCGCATTATCGTCGTTACCATCACCCTTGCAACATCACCCGTCGAATAATCCGTTGACTTTCGGTGGCGTCCAAGGTTTTTTGCGCTTTACGCAACTCGGAGGTATCCAGTTTTTCCAATTTTTTGTAGAGAATGGAAAGGTTGCCGATAGCGATCTGCAACGCATGGGTAGGCTCCAGGCGTTGGGGCAGCATATCAATGGTAATGTAGCCTTTGTATTTCGCTGCTTTAAGGTAAAACAGTGTTTCCAAGGATTCCCAGAGATGCAAACTGGCAGGCATCATCATGTCGTCCCACATACGGTAGGAATCGCTGAAATAGATCTGGAAGAGCTTGTTGGAACGTGACAGGAATGCAATGGATTCCGCCGGGTTTTCCCCAGCCATCAGTGCATGGGAGAAATTCATGGCAACGCCAACGTTTTTCATGGCAATTTCCTGACACATGGACAGGGCTTTGCCTACCGTCGCAATGGTAAGATGTTTACGGGGTTCACGCGGTTTGTATGCAATGGCGACATTAACATCGGCGGCAGCGTATTTTGCAATCGTTTTTATAGAGGAAATCACGGTATTCCAGTGTGCGGTGTAATCCACATGGAAGGGGTAGTCAAAGCCATCGGAAAAGAGACGCAGGGTAACTTCGGTAGCCCCGAGTTGTCGTGCGATATCCACCGCTTTTCGTCCCTCATCAATAGCCGCGTTCCGTGTTTTTTGATGCTGGTGGCCAAAGGCTGCCAGGGCAAAACGACGTGAATGAGTCAAATCGGCGGTAATCCCCGAACACGCCAACCCATACTCTTTGAGCATGCGTTTGAGCTCTTTCACTGGCAAATCGGGGGTAATATCAGTTTGACGCAACTCAACCGCCTTGATACCTTTTAATTTCGCCACAGCCGCTAAGGCTTCCTGTAATTTAGGCGTGTCGCGATATCCATCGGCGTTGTAACGGTCTGGGGCGTTTGAAAACACCCATATCCCCGTAGAAAACTTTAAGGTCATCTACTTTCTCCTGTTCGAAAAAAAGGTTAACCACGACATAGAAATGTCGCGGGCACATTCGGCAGCAACGCAAAATTCTGGATCTTAAAAACAGCCTGCATGCCGAAGGTCGTGTATAGACGCTCCTTCCCCCCAATGCTTTTGGGGGATGGTACGTGCGCGATTCGTGTTGTAAACGCAACAACCGCTCCCCCGATGATAGACTTCACAGCACTCCTGTGCGGGGGAACTGAAGGAACTCTCATTGCAGGCGTATTGTAATCCATAAAGGCTATAATGTCAATAGTTACGACCGGGCTTACTTTGGCTTGCAAAGCCATTACGTAGCAGCGTTGGCGGATCCTTGCCGTGCAATACGCTCGATGAGCGCGCATACAAATACTATGGAAAACTCATAAATTTGCGTTAAAAATCCCCGAACGCATCGGTATCCATTTGTTGCCTAAATTTATACTCAGCTTTATGCCTACTTTGCAGCTGTTATTTTATAAGACTGTACCAAAAGGATATTTGTTTCGTAGAAAATAGCAAAGAAATGTATCATTGCATCCCCTGTATTTATAGGAATAAAAATGCAATTTACCTGAAAACATATCCCATCTCGGCTCTTCTTAGCAGCGAAGCTGAGTATTTGCAAACTCCTGAAGCAAATTACAAAGAATGTGGGAGGAGCGGGATAGTTTTGTGGCTGGCTAAAGGACGAGTAAGGCCAGATTGCGGGCATAGACGTCGCCTTGACGGTAGGAAAAGAAACGCTCTCCGCAGATGGTGCATATCTCGCTACAGGTAATATTCGATGCGGGCAGGCCGCTGTGGGTCAGATGAAGATGGTTGGCCTGCCACAGGTCAAGAAAACGACCGCTTCGTGGCAAACTGACCTGGGAAAAGTCGTGGGCCAGCGTTTCGGAGACTTCGTAGCAACAGACACCGGCAGAGGGACCGATATGGGCGTATACGTCGGATGGAGTCAGGGTGAACGTGTCGCAGAGCCGTTGTACTGCGCGATGGGCAATACCGTGGTAGGTGCCTGCGCGCCCTGCATGCACGACGCCGCCTACGTGCTTTGTGGGGGCATATAACCAAATGGGCACGCAATCGGCCACCGACACGGCTATCGGAAGACCGGGTACGTCGGTCAGTAGCGCGTCAGCCTCCCCTACTGCAGTATCGGGTGAGAATGCGCCGCATCCCCGTTGCGCCGCCCCTACCACCAGGACGGTATCACCGTGCACTTGACGGGCGCAGATCAAATCTGCACCCGCCGCCCCACATTGTGTCATCAATTTTTGACGGTGGGAAACGGCCTCCGGTCGCCAGGAGCAATCGCCGTCTTCCCGTGCCGACATGGCGGCAACTAGGTCCCATTTTTCCCAAGGTGTAATATGAAACATACGTGTTACAAGATGTATTTGGAGAGGTCTTGATCTTCGACAATATCAGCTAAACGGGTCTTCACCATCTCCTCGGTAACCTTCACCTGTTCGCCAGAGCGTTCGGGGGCGTCGAAGGAAAGAGCTTCCAGTAGATATTCCATAAGCGTGTGCAAACGCCGTGCACCGATGTTTTCCGTTTCCTCATTTACCCGCTGACACAGGGCGGCAATCGCGTCAATGGCTTCCTCAGAGAAATCCAGCGTGATTCCTTCGGTAGCGAGCATAGCGGCATATTGCCGTATCAACGAATTCTTCGGTTCGCGAAGGATTCGGCCAAATTCGGTAGCTGCGAGACTTGCTAACTCTACCCGAATCGGAAAACGTCCTTGTAATTCCGGGATTAGGTCGGAAACTTTGGACACATGGAAGGCGCCTGCGGCGATAAACAGGATATGGTCCGTTTTGACGGGCCCATACTTGGTCATGACGGTACTGCCTTCTACAATCGGCAGGATATCGCGCTGTACGCCTTCGCGTGATACATCTGGTCCTTGTCCCTGTCCGCCACGTCCGGCTATTTTATCTATTTCATCAAGAAATACGATACCGGCATTCTCTACCCGCTCCACGGCACGCGCGGTGACAGCATCCATATCGATCAAATTTTGTACTTCTTCCTGCTGCAACAGCTTGCGTGCTTCGCCTACGGAGACTTTGCGCGCCTTGTTTTTTTGCTGTGGCATCAGACGCCCGAACATATCCTGCAGGTTGATCCCCATTTCTTCGATGCCGGTATTGGAAAAGACCTGCATCATCGATGTCGCGCCGGAATCGCGCACGTTGACCTCTACCTCACGTTCGTCCAACTCGCCTGCACGTAATTTACGTAGCAGAATTTCCCGTGTACGTTGCTCCGCATCATTATCCTGCAGGTTGCGTGCGGGCCCTTCGTCACCCGCCTGAGGATCGGAGGGATGGTAGACTTTCTGTGGACGAGTGGGCTGCGGTGGTAGTAATAAATCCAGCAGACGCTTCTCCGCACGTTCCTCCGCTAGCGTCTGCACTTCGGCACGCATCTCTTCGCGCACCAGATTGACACTCACCTCGACCAGTTCACGAATCATCGATTCGCAGTCGCGTCCTACATAGCCCACTTCGGTAAATTTGGATGCCTCCACCTTCACAAAGGGGGCATCAGCGAGCTTAGACAAACGCCGGGCAATCTCGGTCTTCCCTACACCCGTAGGGCCGATCATAATAATGTTTTTGGGGGCTACCTCGTCGCGCAAATCCTCGGGTAATTGCCTGCGACGCCAACGGTTACGCAGCGCTACCGCTACTTTTCGCTTGGCCTCATCTTGTCCAATGATGTATTTATCTAATTGCGCCACAATCTCTTTTGGCGTTAATGTACTCATAGCTCCACCTTTTTCATTGGCGACCCACTCAAAACTATTTTAGGATTGACACTTCAAAAACTGTCATGAAAAACGAAATTTTACTGCGGTCAGGGACGGCAAGGATCATAAATATTGCCTGTGGCGCTGGCCACTTTAGCCGAGTTTCTGCACTCTGCGACTATGGCGCTCGCCACCGTCAAAGTCTGTTCCCAGCCAACGATCAATCAATTGCAAGCATGCCTCTAATCTTAACACCCGACGTCCCAGACAAATCACATTGGCGTCGTTGTGCTTGCGCGCCAATTCCGCCATTTCCGGCGTTACACAGACGGCTGCCCGAATGCCTTTATGCCGGTTTGCTGCAATGCTGATGCCGATGCCTGTGCCACATAGCAACACTCCCCTGTCTGCTTGGTCGGACAGGATTGCATCACATACCTTGTTGGCAAAATCGGGATAGTCCACCGAGGCATCGTCTGAGGTGCCGCAATCCACTACTTCATGCCCCCGCATCTGCAGGTGTTTTATTATCATCGGCTTGTATAATGGCTCCGGTTTTTCGAAACCGGCGTGATCGCTTCCAACTGCTATTCTCATAACAAGACACCTTTATTTTTGTTTGATTACAAAGTAGCCATTCTAGAGGCTACGTCAAACAAACACAAATCTATGCACAGTCCCCAGCCCCTTATACCTTCGCGACATCGGCCAACTGTGCTGCAGTTATCGGACCTTGTCTCAAAATCGTGTCTGTCGACGGATTGTATACTGTCGACGGCAATGCCGCCCCTAATACGCCGCCATCAATCGCAACGGATACGCCGGGTAAGCTAAGCGTGTCGATACTACATGCGGGCGGTTCGCCTGAACGATTGGCCGATGAAGAAGTCAGTGCACCGCCAAATGCGCGACACAGGTTGCGGGCATGTACGCAGGCAGGACAGCGTATGCACACAGTGTCGCCCCCTGCCGTCAGTGCATCAGACACATTGGAATGCTTGGGAAAAATCAGGGAGAGCGGTCCGGGCCAAAATGCACTGATACAGGCTTGTGCCCTGGACGGAATTTCCCGCACCAAGGGTGTCAGTTGCGCCTCGTCTGCCACAACCAGCAAAATCGGCTTGTCGTCTGGGCGTCCTTTTGCCGCAAAAAGACGTTGTATCGCCAATTCTAAGCAAGGATCTACTGCCAGGCCGTAGACGGTTTCGGTCGGATAGGCTACCACTTCACCAGCGCGCAATGCGTCGACTGCAATGGCCAAGCCCGCCTCATCCGGTTTCACTATCTGCATAGGTATGCTCCAAAAATTGGCGCAGTCCGGCAAAGGCCTTGCCGCGATGACTGATTCCGTGCTTTGTATCCGCACCCAGCTCGGCAAAGGTTTTGTCGTAGCCTGCGGGTACAAAGAGTGGGTCATAACCAAAGCCGTTTTCGCCAAATGGCTCCATGGAAATGTGGCCCTCGACCGTACCGACTTCTATGTGGGGCTCACCGCCTGGCTCTATAAAAACAGCACAGCACACGAAGCGCGCGCCGCGCTCATGCCAGGGCATGGCCGCCAAGGCATCCAGCAATTTCTCGTTGTTTTCCTCATCATTGCAGGCAGGTCCTGCATAGCGTGCTGAATATATCCCCGGCGCACCGTCCAACGCATCCACCACCAGACCCGAATCGTCCGCCACACAGGCCACGTCAAAAGCTTTGCTGTAGTAGCGTGCTTTCAGAATCGCATTCTCTTCAAAGGTCGCCCCATCTTCCACCGGTTCTTCTACCGACGAAAAATCGCGCAGGCCCTTCACCTCCCAAGGTAATCCTTTCAGTAGTACCGCCAGTTCCTGTGCCTTTTTCGGATTGCCCGAACCTATCAATAACGGTTTAGTCATCCGTCAAAGCCTCCTTCTGTATTGTTGCTAATTGGGCAATGCCGCTTTCGGCCAGCCCTAGCATGGTGTCCATTTCCGCGCGTGAGAATACCGCGCCCTCTGCTGAACCCTGTACTTCGATAAACGCTCCGGCTCCATTCATCACCACATTCATATCCACGTCCGCACGTACATCCTCTGCATAGCATAAATCCAATAACGGCGTTCTATCGACCACACCCACACTCACCGCTGCGCATGTATCCAGGATAGGTAGCGCGGACAAACGCCCGGTAGCTACCGCCGTTGATAGTGCATCATGTAAGGCGATAAAGCCGCCGCTAATCGCTGCGGTACGTGTACCGCCATCTGCCTGGATCACGTCACAATCCACTGTTACCATACACTCTCCCATAGCCTTCAGATCCACCACCGCACGCAAGGAACGACCAATCAGACGGCTGATTTCCTGGGAACGCCCTTTTGTATAGGCCTCACGTCGTATCCGTTCCCGCGAAGCGCCTGGCAACATCGCATATTCCGCCGTTACCCAGCCACGCCCCGAATCTCTTAGCCATGGCGGTACTCGCGCTTCGATCATCGCGGTACAGATAACTTTCGTATCCCCAAAAGAAATTAACACCGAGCCATCGGCATGCTTCGTAAAATGTCGTTGCACTGTAATTTCCCGCAACACATCTGCTGTTCGTCCATCAATACGCATTTCACCCTCGCTTAACTTCGTATAGCTTTTTCTTCTTTATTAAAACTTCCGTTTACAAAAAAAAGGAAGAAGCAAAGAAAAATGTATGTCATTTTTTACCTATATACAGATAAGGACCGGCCATGCCGATCCTTACCTTAATAGAAATCACTTCGTGTTATTTATTCGTTCGTTTCCGCTTCAGTCGCACCCTGCTCTTCTTCTGTAGTGGGTGCTAACAAGGCCTGTTCTGTTTCCGACAGTTCTTGTACGCTATCCACGTCCGCCGCCATCTGGGTCTCGTGTACATCGCGGTGGTATTTCTGAATCAGGTTTTCCCATACTGAATCTTCTGTAATAATTTCCACCGCACGCAACAACGGTTTGTCATCTATCGTCTCTTTTGTTCCCCGTGTGCGTTCGATGTATTCCTTCAACAACTCTACAGCCTCTTCACCCAAAACCTCGTCCACATTGCCGAACATGGATTCGCGCGCCTGCATTTCCTCCTCCGTATGCACTGTCAGCACGTTGCCCGTCACGCTACCGTGGTTCTGCTGATCCATCATTTCGGGATTGTCTTTGTAGGAATAATACATCTGCACGCCCAGAGCGCGCTCTTCTTCATCAGACATGGCTACTTCGATATCCGGAAGAATACCCTGGTGGTCAATGGTTACATCTGCGGGGGTGTAATACAATGCCGTTGTCAATCGTAGCGCACTTTCGCGTTCGGGGGGGACGGGGATAATTGTCTGCACACTCCCCTTACCAAAGGTCTTTTCGCCCAAAACCAGCGCACGCTTGTAATACTGCAAGGCCCCGGTCACAATCTCTGAGGAACTCGCCGTCTGGTCGTTGACCAGCACGATCATGGGCATACCTTCGGGTAAGACCGGTCGTCGTTCAGTGTACAGCTCCATATCCTCGCCATTGGCCTTGCCATCTTCACGCACCCGTCCACGGGTGTAGGTAACCAGCGAAGCCTTGGGCAGAAACAGCTCGCAGACCTGTTGTGAAGCGGTCAGCAAGCCACCGGGATTCCATCGCAAATCCAGTACAAAGGCGCGCATATCCTGTTCGAGAAATTCCTTCAGGCGCTCTTTCAAGTCTCGCGCGGTCGTATCTTTGAAATCGCCAATGCGTACATAGCCTACGCCGCCCTCGAGCAAACGCGCCTCTTTGATACTTTCCAGCGGCACGTTGGCCCGTTTCACCGACACCTCGACCTCTCTTGGTTCTGCACCATCTTGCTGACGTAGCAGGGTTAAATCCACCGAGGTGCCCTTGGGGCCACGAATAAGGTTGGCGGCGTCATTCAGCGACATTCCTTCGGTAGAAACGTCGCCAATCTTGATAATTAAGTCGAAGGGAAGAATCCCGGCCTCCTCTGCAGGAGAGTTATGGATAGGCTGAAATACCATAATATTGTCATTGTCGTCTAGCTTGATGGATACGCCAATCCCTTCAAACTCTCCCTGGGTCTCTTCGCGCATCTTTTGTAAGTCGTCTTTAGAAATAAATGAGCTATTCCGATCCAGACTGCTCATCATCCCCATCAGCGCCCCATTCACCACGTCTTCCAGATCCGCCTCGCGCACGTAGTCTTCCAGAATCAGATTCAACACTTCGCCCATGGGCGCAATCTGTTGGTAGACATCAACGTTGTTTTCACGGGCGTCAATGCGCCCCATAAAACCGTTGGTCAGCAACAATGTCATCGACACCAAGAAGATCAGTAGCGCAACAAATTCATATTTGGCGTTCCTGTTCTGCATTTATTCCTCCAAACGCCTAAATAACGGCATTTTGTAACTCGTCACAAATACTACACACGTAAATACCATGCCTTTGAAGTGTACCAGACCGGGACGGAAAAAAGCGAAACCTTCTTTGCTGTTCCTCTACGCTATTTTTTGCAGGGTTTGGCGGATAAAATCGGTCTTTGCGGTCGTATATTGTTCTCGATCCGAGCGATAGCGGACCGATAGCGACTCTTTTAGCCTGGCATACGCCGCTGCATCCTCTGGATGCGCAATTAAATAGTCACGAAACGTCACCCCTTCCCACAGTCGATGTGCGGGAGGGGCAATGTGTACATGATGCGTCCGCTTGCCCGTCGAGAGATCTCTACGAATAAAAATCATGTGATCTTCGTACCACCAATAGGACCACTCGGGCCGATTTAAGCCTTTAATCAGATGTGGCGTAGCGGCCTCGAAGGAGGGAACTTCCACCAAGATATCGATCACAGGCTTGGCAGGCATCTCCGGAATTGAGGTACTCCCATAATGTGCTACCCGAAGCACTACTTCAGAAAAGGTGGTGCGAAGAAGCTGCGCCATTTCCTCATAGGCTTCCGTCCAATGGGGTGTATATGGAACCAATTCGATATCATCCTGCGCAAGCACACACTCCGTCTGATAATAGGCGTTGGTAGTCATCTGAAAAGGTACTTTTCCTTCTCTGGAAAACGCATCCGCCTCTGGCAGAGATTCCGCCAAGAAGCCTCCCACGAAAAAAGAGGGTGTAGTGTCTCGCCAAAGCCAAGTCAGCTCTCCCGTGCATTCTTTGGCGTTGTCCCACATCCACCATGTGTTCTCTGCCAATACCCAGGCACACAATTCTTGCACAGGATGGGTAATGTGTGGGACAGCTACCCCGAAAAATTGTCGTATCGTCCTATCTTCTGCTGTTGCCCGAAAACCAATGAAACGGGACTGGCGTGCGTATTGCGCCGCTTCCTGCATCAGGCGCGGAAACAAGGCGCGATAAAAATCGGAAACGGCATCCTGTTGCGGGATGTCGGCAGGGAGTGTGCGCCAGTCTCCAATCAGGGTCAACAGTGCTTTTTCGGAAGCGCTATTAGCCATTATTGTCGCTCAGATCCACTATATACACTTGACGTGTACCGGTGTGGGTGGAATCCACGCAAATATGCTTACCATCCCGACTCCAACGAGGATGCAAATCACAGCGCCATTCCCCCCGGAATTGCTTGGGTTCGTGGAAACTTACCAAGGGTTCCGTCTGTTGCGTTTTGGTGTTCATCAAATACAACGTTTGCATGCGCTGTTTTCCTCGCGGGTAGGTATCGGTCACCATCCATTCCCCATCATACGAAAAATGACAGTGTCCATCGCCCTTCAATTTCCTCGGCGCATAGGCAATATAACTCGCTATAGGCGCACCATCCGCTAAAAATACATGTTTCCAGTCGTTTTTCTTTGCCTGAAACTGGGAAGTTACCACCATGCTTTTGCCGTCGCGCCAATCGAAATGCGATGCACCCCATTCATACGGCAACACGCAGCGCAAGTCAGTTCCGTCGAGGTTGACGGTCAATGCAGCCGTATAGCGCGGCGCATCCTTGGGGTGGTAACGTGCCAGAAAAAACAGGCGTTTATCATCCCGACTAAAGAGAACATGGTTAAAGTAAATCGGAGCGTTTTGATAGTCTGCTGTTACCGGCACCAACTGGAATACCTGTTCAATACTCACAATCTGCTTCACCGTCCCCGTCGTCGTGTCCATTACATACAAACCGTCCTGTTCGGGATGAGGATCGTCTTTCCACGGGTCTGTTTTACCCGCATAGCCATAGCCAGGACGGGTAGTGCGCAAGCGGGCAAAGCTGATGCTGGCCGCTGTTCTTCCATCATGCGCCACCGCCGCTATAGGTCGTGGCAAAAAACGCTTTTCCCCCGTAAACATATCCAGGATTACCGCTGTAAACGTATCCTCCACCAAATCGTTATAAATCACCTTGCGATCCGGCGCTGTTCCCAACCAATGCAGCAACGAACTCTGCTGAAAATTCCACGCGCGCGTGGTCGTGACCGGCTTAAATTTATCCGTCGTAAGATCCACCAAACCAATCGTCGCCACATCCCCTGGTTGCACCAGGCGATCGCTAAAGTCCGATTCAAAACAGGCCAGATAGCGTCCTGTTGCATCCCACGGCGGAATACCGTAATAACCAAAAAAATGATGCTTCGGTCCCTGGGTCACCTGGCGCACCGCCTTCACCTTGGGAAAACCCGGCGATGTGTCATGCATGACCATCCGCGCCTCCTCCACCTGCCCCCATGCCCCCACATAAGTGGCTATCAACGTTAGCAACCCAACGATACGCATAAACACATCCTTTCTCTGCCTCAATACGCAATCCCCGCATCGCTTTCAGGACACAACCCACCATACATAGACTCAATACGCATCTGCAAACGCATTCCGGGGGAAATTAACGCCGCTTTATTATGAATACCCTTTGGGGTGACTAATATTCGAAAAGTTGTTATAAAAAGCGAAAAAGTTATTTCGATCAGACACGGTAAGTACCATATTTCTTAGGTGTAGACTGCCCACTTTGTGCTTGCTGGACCGCTTTAGGTTGAATGACGGAGTGTCGAATTCGTTGATAGTGTCACCGTCTCCCCTTCCTGCTGCAGGCGCCAGCATGTGTCGGTGACTCGGGACAGGAAACGCAGATCGTGGCTGACGAGCAGCATCCCGCAGGGACAATCACACAAGGCATTTTCCAGACACTCGATGGCTATCAGATCGAGGTGGTTTGTTGGTTCGTCCATAATAATCAAGTAAGGGTGACGAATAACCCCCAACGCTAAAAGTATCTTGCGAAGTTCACCTGGACTGGCATCAAGGTTCTCTAGCAAACGCTCAGGACGCGATCCAAGACCGCTTACTACCGTCATCACTTTTCCTAGTTGCGCCTTTGAAAGTCGATGTACCTGCGTCATGATATTGCGCGTTTGTGTCAGGTCTATTTCCTGCGGCATATAAATAAGGTGTTCTTCCGGCAGGTTAAGTCGACGCAGAATATAACGAATAAGCATCGTCTTCCCCAAACCATTGGCGCCTGTGATGGCAATACGGTCCTGGCGCAACATGGTAAGCTCAGGGATAACAAGTTGACGTTTTCCATCAAGGTCGATAGTATCCGCTGAAATACTAAAAAGGCGCGGGCGGGGAGAAAGGGAGCTTTCCAACCAGAAATTTGCCGCATAACGTTTTTTAAGCTTCAGAGCGGAGACGCTTTCCTGCGCATGCGCAAGACGGCCTTTCAACTGATTCGCAAGACGCCCCGCTTGACCATCCTTGCCTGAAACGCGCGCACCATCAATCTTCGCCCGCCCATCACTGTCGCCGCGTGCCAGATTACGCTTTGAGCGTTTACGGTCAGCGCGTGCGGCTTCGGCATGACGACATTGAGATGCCTTGGTTAACCGCTCCAGCTTCTGCTTCAAGACCTGACGTTGGGCCAACTGGCTCGCCTCTTCGCGTCTTGCTTCAGCAACCGCTTCCGTGTAGTTACCAGGACGCATAACCCCCTGCGGCGGATCGAGGAATAGACATTGGGCACAGAGAAGGTCTAGTAATTCACGGTCATGACTCACCAGCAAGCCGATACCTCGAAATTCAAGGAGCACTTCCGTCAACAAAGCACGGGTAACAGAATCGATGTGATTGGTGGGTTCATCAAGCATTAACACATCCGGTTGCAACCAGAGTGCAACGGCGATCTGGGTTCGTTTCCGCTCACCATGGCTAAGCGTTTCCCATCGCTCTCCCCAGTCGTCCATGATGCCCAGTTTCCCGCGCAACACACAGGCCTCGAAATCTGTCGCACTAAGCAATTGAGAAAATTGATCGGGAGCACTATCGGTACGTTGCGGACATAGAATAATCCGTCCCGGACGTCGGATAATCCCCTGGCGTGGCTCTAAGCGGCCCGCAGCAAGATGCAGGACCGTTGTCTTTCCCGCACCGTTTGCCCCCACAATACCCGTCCAGCCAGATGAAAAATGCGCGGTAACGTTTTCCAGCAGAGGCGAAACGGCACCCGCATATGCAAAGGTAATATCACAAAAATCCAATAACATCACTACACCTCCAGGCATGCAAAACCATACACACTGGCAAATTCCATTCCTGTGGAGGCTAGTTTTCAAAAAAAGCCACGGTTTCCCGTGGCATTCAAAACTGCAGAAGCCACCTGAAAATCTTAGAAACAGAATTCACCAGCTACGGAACGATTCAACCCGTCCAGCAAAAAAACAAACTAATGTCATGCGAATACTGTTCTGTCAGATTTTCAAAGGTATGCCTCCCAATAAGCTTTACGCTAAGAGTAACACTGCACAATTTTGCTGTCAAACCAAACCACGTTCGTAGCAACATTCGGAAAACAGGTACAAGCTGGGTGGAACAAACCAAGCATTGCTGGACCTGTTAGTTTTGAAGTAATTACCCCAGATCATAATCTCCTTATGAAAGTTGCAATCCACAACTACTGATGTTACATTCAGCATAAAAAGGAAGTAGCCTGTATCATGAATGTCGCTCAGATTATCGACCGCCTCAAGTCGGACACCAGCTTTTGCCGTGATCTCACTACGTGGCAAACACTGCCTGCACGTCCTGCGCGCTATGCCGATTTCCCGGAACAGCTGCAACCGCGCCTCATACAAGCACTGCGGGAGAAACGCGGTATCCACCATCTCTACACGCACCAGGCCGAGGCGATCGACGCTGTGCTTCAGGGCGAGAACATCTGCGTGGTCACGCCTACGGCCTCGGGCAAAACCCTGTGTTACAACCTGCCCATCCTCAACCGACTCCTGGAAAATCCACGGGCGCGCGCGCTGTACCTCTTCCCTACCAAGGCGCTCTCGCATGATCAGGTTAATGAGCTCACCACTACCATCGACGATCTGGAGGTGCAGATCGGCGCATACAGTTTCGACGGAGATACGCCGGCCTCTGCACGAAAAGCGGTACGCAACGCTGGACATATCATCGTTACCAATCCCGACATGCTCCACACGGGCATTTTGCCGCACCACACGATCTGGATTCGCCTTTTTGAAAACCTGGAATACATTGTTATTGATGAAATCCATCATTATCGCGGCGTTTTCGGCAGCCACCTCGCCAATGTCTTGCGTCGACTCAAGCGTATTTGCACATTCTACGGTTCGCACCCTAAATTCATCTGCTGCAGCGCCACTATCGCCAATCCCAAGGAAATGACGGAGCGCATTATTGAAGAACCTGTGCAACTAATCGACAACAATGGTGCTCCCACGGGTGAAAAACATTTCCTTTTCTACAATCCACCTGTCGTCAACGCCGAACTGGGCATCCGCCGCTCCTCCGTCAAAGAAGCCGCGCGTCTGGCCCGTGAACTGCTTTCAAAAAACATCCAGTCCATTATCTTTGCACGCAGTCGACTACGCGTTGAAATCCTCACCACATACCTCAAAGAGGCTGTGCGCCGTATGGGAAAAAATCATAATCTCGTCAAAGGTTACCGCGGCGGCTACCTGCCCTCAGAACGTCGGGATATCGAAAACGGATTGCGTTCTGGCAATGTAATGACCGTTGTCAGCACCAATGCGCTGGAACTGGGTATTGATATCGGAGCGCTGGACGTGTGCATCATGACGGGCTACGCGGGTAGTATCGCCAGCACTTGGCAGCAGGCCGGACGTGCCGGACGGCGCAACACGGTTTCGCTTGTTATTCTCGTCGCGACCAGCGCCCCGCTGGACCAATACATCATCAGTCATCCGGAATACTTCTTCGACCAGTCACCCGAAAGCGCTACGGTCGATCCCAATAATCTAATTATCATGACCAGCCATCTGAAATGCGCCGCATTTGAAATTCCGTTTATCGAAGGGGAAGCGTTCGGCCTCGACAGCACCGCTACTGCAGAAATCCTCAATTATCTGGCGGAAAATCGCATCTTGCGAAAAACACGTAACAAATGGCACTGGAGTGAACAGACTTATCCTGCCGAGGAGATCAGTCTGCGCACCGCCGCTCCCGGCAATGTCGTTATTCTGGACACTTCGGATAATGGACGTGTCATCGGTGAAATCGATTATTTCGCTGCGCCTACCGAGGTCTATCAAAACGCGGTTTACATGCACCAAAGTAAGCAGTACACCATTGATGAACTGGATTTGGAAGATCGCAAGGCCTATGCACGTCCGGTGGAGGTAGATTATTATACGGATGCGGAGACGAAGGTGGACCTAAAGGTGCTCGATCGCTTTATGGAAACGCCGATAAATGAAGCCCTTCGTTGTTCTGGTGAACTTAGCGTCACCTGGCTACCCAGCAAGTACAAAAAGATTAAGTTCGGCACACACGAAAATGTGGGCTGGGGCGAAATCCATCTTCCTGAGCAAACAATGCATACAGCGGCTTACTGGATCGAGTTTCCGGAAAATATCGAAGAACGCTTCCAATTGGGTGAAGAGGAATTGGGCGAAGCCCTCAATGCATTGGCAAACTCTTTGCGTCAGGTTGCCCCGGTACAAGTGCTGTGCGATCTCAACGACATCCGGGCACAGGCCATGGTGCGCGCTCCCCAATCGGAACGCCCCGCTGTATTCCTCTACGAATCGTATCCAGGCGGAGTCGGCTTCAGTGACAAACTCTACACGCATCACACTGCACTCATGCGCGCTGCGGTTGCCTTACTGGACCGTTGCGGCTGCCAATTTGGGTGTCCAAGTTGCGTTGGCCCTACCCTGGAAGTGGGGACGCATGGCAAACAGGGCGCTTTACAACTCGCAAAGCTGACATTACCAGAAACCACAGAGTAGACTTCCTCATGGACCAAAAAGAAAAGCTGGAACAACTCAAGAAACGCCTCGGTCTGATGAGCGGGACGCAGTGGGCGGAAAAACGGCAGGAGGAACCTGCCCCTGTGAAAAAAACCACTGAACACCCCCCTGCCACACCGAAGGTTTCGCAAAATTATGACACCGCGCGTAACCTGACCCAACGCCTGCACCTCATGACTGGTACTGAAATGGTGGCACAACAAGATCATGAACGTGAACAGCAGGAAGCCGGGAATTTTGAGATTGATCGCGTAATGGAGGGGGAATGTATTGGTGATGAGGACAATGGTTTTTTTCTGGTGCGGCGTGACTTTCCGTTAGATTATGAACAGGGGAACGTTGTCTTGGGTGATGCCTTGAAAAGTAATGCAGGGCATATCGCGCTTTCGGCAAACGACACGGAACTAACCTGTTTTGATGCACGTACAGCGCTGTTTATGGATACGGAGACCACCGGATTGGCAGGCGGTTCTGGCACCATCGCCTTCCTCATTGGGGTGGGCTACTTCGTCGACGACGTTTTTCGTCTTGACCAGTGTTTCATGCGCGATTATGACGATGAGGAGCCTATGCTGGAGTTTCTTAGCGACCTTTTTCGCGACCGGGAAACCATTGTCGGTTACAACAGTAAAAGCTTTGATCTGCCGCTGTTGCAAAGCCGTTGCATCCAAAACCGCGTCCCTTGTCGTCTTTCGGGCTTACCCCACTACGACCTTGTGCACGCCGCCCGACGTTTCTGGAAACGCCGCCTCAAGGATTGCAGTCTGGGCAATATCGAACGACAAATTCTGGGGGTACACCGCCATGGCGACGTACCCAGTTATCTGATCCCCCAACTCTGGTTCAACTATGTGCACACACGCGATGCGCGCGCCTTATCGCCGGTGTTTTACCACCACCAGATGGATATCCTCTCGCTGGTTAGCCTGACCGCCTGGCTCTGCCAATGCCTTGATCGTCCCCTTGGGAATGGTTTCGATCACGCTGAGGATAAATTATCGCTCGTACGAATATATTTTCAGCAAAAAAAATATGATGCACTCATCCCCCATGCGCAGGAGTTCCTTAAAGAATCACACCCCACTCCGTTGCGCCGCGAATGCCTGGAAATGCTGGGCATGGCCTTTAAACGACGCAACCGTTTCAGCGAGATGCAGCAAAGCTGGGAAACTTTGTTGGAAGAATGCCCCCACGACTACACCGCTATCATCGAGTTGATGAAACACCATGAACACCGAACACGGGATTTGAAGGCCGCTTACGCGCTCGGTACGTCTTACCAAGACCATTGGCGGGAACAGCATCCACACGATGAGAATAGCATCGAACTGCGCGCTTTGCAGCATCGTTTGGAGCGGTTGGAACGCAAACTGGGGCCGCATGCCGCAGGCGACGACTTCTAATTACACTAGGTCGGACGTTTCCCTCTCCTGCACTGTTAAATCATGGCCATGCATCTTCAGCAGGTTCAGTGCATTGTTGAGAAAGAAGCCTTCCCGCACCGCTGGCATCTCCTCCGTACCTACCAGCGCTCGTGCTATCATCACCGGCAGCGGATGGAAAGGCCAATCGGAACCAAAAAGAATTTTCTCTTTGTCGTAGCGTTTAAAAATATCTCGAATCGCATAGGCTGGCTGTCCCGATACGCCCAACCACACTTGATCCTCAAACATTCGCGCCACCGCCAGTGCCGCATCCCGCCGCCGAATCCCCGTATGCGCAAAAATCATCCGCAGATTCGGAAACGCATGCAATGCCTTCACATAGCGCTCCGGCTCCGCTGTATATTTCATAAACGGCAACTCACTCCCGGTATATCCCACATGCGCCAGCACCAACACATTATTCGCCGCACACCATTCAAACAAGGCCATGGCATGCTTATTGTCCGGGGCCATAAACTGGAACTCCGGATGATACTTCAAGGCCATCGCTCCCTGCTCGAACTGCCACTCCAGAAACGCTATCTTATCTTCCCCCCAGGGATACGGATATATTGCTGCAAAGGGAATAAAGCGGTCATCCAACGGCGCCGCCTGCATTGTGTCCCGTGCGTGGTGCGAAAAAAACGGGATTTCAATCGGAAGCAGACATGCATTCCTGCACTGCATACGATCCATTTCCGCACTCAGATTTGCCGCCGTCTGGCTGCGGTTCCGCTCCGGGGTCCACAACAACGTTGTCAACATTTCCCAGGTAATCGAGCGCCCCTCAGCTGAGGTAGGATGCCCCTGCGCAAACAAAACATCCTGCGGCGTCTCGTAATTATAAAAATACTGCACCTCGCTCCGACGCTGCATGTTAATCGGCAATCCCAATCCATAGCGCCATCCCAAATGAACATGGCAATCAAAAATTGGCGGCAATCCCATATCCGTGCGTAGCACCAACTCATTCTGTGCATTCTTTTCAAACCATGGAAGACGATCTAACTCCGACATATACTGGATACGTAATGCGGCAAAACTCTTGAACGCGTCCCCGTCCGCTGGGGATATCCACTGTGCATCCAGTTTCGATGCAGCAGCACTCGATGACGCTACGCCCCCTCCACCCAACATGCCCGCCAAAAAACCTTTACCCGACTTCTTCAAAAATGTGCGGCGTGCGAACAACGTCTTCTTTGACATATCATGCTCCTCCCGACCCCGTCCTGAGACTATTCAAGCGTAATCCAGACAAAAAAAAGCGTGCCGGAAAGACGGCATAGCACCTAGCCCTTCCCACACGCTTCCATAGCCATCATACCCCGAAAGGCACTAGGCTGCAAGATTATTTCTTCTGGATTCCTTTCAGCCCGTAGTACTTTAGCAGCTCATTCACATCCGTTGAACGAACATCCAGCCCATTACCACCGCCTACAGGGAGCATCACAATCGGCTTACCTTTCAAGGCTCTGGCAAATTCCAATTTAACCATTGCCTCGCCACCACTGCCCGCCAACGCCTCATTCATCTTCAAAATACCTTCCGCCTCCGCCTTACCTTCCGCCAAAATCGCCTGCGCCACCTGCTCCTGTTGCTCAAAATAGGCATCTGCTTCAATCACCGCCCGCCGGTATTCCCCATTCGCCTCCGCCTTCACTTTCTCGATCTCCGCGCGCGCCTTCTCCACCAGCGTACGAAACTCCTCCTCTGTTGCACGCGTTTCCGATTTTAATTTTTCCGTCTCCTGATCCGCCACCTTCTTTTCCTCAATTGCCTTCTGATACGCTGGATTAAACTTATAATCCCGCGTACCGACACGCTCCACCACAACCCCATAGGGCTCCAGAATCGCATTCAGGACTTCCCGCACCTCCTCAGCCTTCTCCGTACGCTTTTCCGACACATAAAAGTCTTCCGTATTCAACTGTCCAAAAATATCCCGCGGCTTACTACGCGTCACCGTGCGCACCACCCGCTCGCGCAACTCTTGATCCGTTGTGGCGACATTTTGCAGGATAAACGGTGCCTTTTCCGGAATAATCCGGTACGAGATAGTCACATCCAGGCCGATGTCGTTTCCGTCAATTGTCTTAAACAGCAACTCATCATTGCCATACCGGTCCCCACGTCCAACCTCCTGCGTCATTTCCAGATTCTGCAAACGCGTATCAAACGTATGCCAATCTGTCACAAGCGGATTAAAAAAATGTGTCGAACCCGGGCTGTAGATCTTGTCCTCGATCCCTTTCTCGCCCAGCAACGACCACTTCACCGTACGCACGCCCACCTCCGTCGAATCTGTCTTATACGGCGCACAGCCTGCCACGGAAAACACCATCAGCAAACCCAAACTTACTATCATCCATCGTTGCATACTCATTGCTGCACCTCCTCTTGCACAAATTCAGGTTCCACAACATCTCCTCCGTTCTCCACGACCGCCTCCGGTGTCAACGAAGACCCACTCGGCGCACGCTCCTCCAAGATCCTAGAGGACGTCGGCGTCACTTGTGGACGCAACGGAGGTATTTCCTCCCCTTCCTCCACCATCGCCCCCCCAAAGATGTGCCACAAATCATCCAAACGCAATGGGTTCACACTTCCTTCGCCGCCCGTGGGCAACAGAATCGTTTCCAAGCCCTTCAGCACCTGCGCCATCTCCAGGGCCACCATCCGATCCGCCCCCAGCGCCTGCATGGCCGTATTCTTCAACTCCGTCTTTTGCGCCTCAGCCAACTGCACCAACAAATCTGCCTCGGCCTGTTTGCGGCGCACGTACAACTCCTTCTCCGCATCCTTACGCACCTTATATGCGTCCCCCTCCTCCAACGTAACCTTTACCTGCATCTGCCCCTCCATACGCACCCGATTCAGATTCTGCTCCTCCATCGCTGCTTTACGCTTCGACTGATTCGTAAACACCAACTGATCCTGCAGCTTCTTATCCTCAATATTCTGCTGAATGGCCTCACTATATTTGAAATAGCGCACCATCACATGATCCACATGAATTCCCTTCGCCTCCATCTCCTTATTCAACAATTCCTGCGCCAAATTTGCCTTTTCCACCCGCAACGGACTGTTATAAAACTCCTCCGTTGTAAGCTCACCCAGCGCCTGCTTCAAGATTGGTTCCGCTTTCGGCAAAATTCCCTGATGCAAATACTGCATCCCCGGTCCCAACTTCGTCACCACCAGATACGGGTCCGAAATCCGATACAAAATCGTCACATCCACATCCACATAAAAGCCATCCGACGTCTGAATCTTCGCCGGATGCTCATAATACACCGACGAACTGAGTTGCGCCCCCGTCTTCGCCGTATTCGGCGACACCTGCGTCAACTCCAAAACCTGCACATGCCTCGGCAACCGATGGATCTTCTGAAAACCAAACGGCATCACAAAAGCCAGCCCCGGCTCATACACCTTTTCCTGAATACCTCGAGTGGCCCCAATCTGCACTTCCTTGATTCCAAACTCATTGGGCCGCACATACTCTAAAAACATCGAATATAACGCCCCCACCACCACCACAAATACCACGACAACAAACGCCATTCCTTTCAATTTCCACGGCAGCCCCCCAAGCGGCAGGCGCAGCGGCGTCCGCCCCCCGCCCTTTTCATCACCCACAAATTCTGGTTTCTTAAACGTCATAACCCAGCTCCTTTATTTGAATCATTAAAAGCTTTCTCCCCCTAACTACACCTCGCCCGATCAAAAAATTCATTCTACTCTTCTATTAGCTCAAAATATACCCTCTTCCATCTTTACACCATTGTTAACATTCTTGATTGATACAACTACGGCACGGTTCACAGGTTTGGAGAAAATATGACCGTGGCCAAAAAATAGCAGTATCGCATTGTTAATGCATGCGGGAACAGGGTGGAGCTTTGCTTATTTTTGCCTTTGGGGTTTGCCAGTACCTGAAGAAATCCAATGGTTGCAACACAACAGCCAGTACCACAGGCAATACGGATGTTCCTATCCGTCCTGCTCCTTAAAAAATCTTGTTTTATATACCCACTTTGGGGATGCCAGTACGTACAGCGGTCCTGACGCATATCTTGCTATGCGTCAGGACCGCGAAATCGATTTCTACTCTTTTGGTACTTTATCCATGGAAATACCGAGTGCCTTCGCAACTCCTTCTCCATAGGCAGGGTCGGCTTTGAAGCAATTTCCGATGTGGCGAATCTTGACCATTTCAGGCGCCTCTTCCATAGCACGGGCTGTATTCTCAAACAGGGCCTGTTGTTGTTCGGGATTCATCAACCGAAACAGGTTGCCAGGTTGCGAATAATAGTCGTCATCATCTTCACGATGATTCCAGTGATCCGCCATACCCTCCAGCTTCAAAGGCGGCTCGCGAAAGTCCGGTTGTTCTTGCCATTCCTCGTAACTGTTCGGCTCATAGCCAAGGGTGCCGCCGTAGTTCTCATCAACGCGCATCTGACCGTCGCGATGAAAACTATGAAATGGGCAACGCGGACGATTGACCGGAATCAAGTGGTGATTAACCCCCAGGCGATAGCGTTGCGCATCGCCATAGGAGAACAAACGCCCTTGAAGCATCTTGTCGGGTGAGAAGCCAATACCGGGCACGATGCTCGCAGGATTAAAGGCGGACTGCTCGACGTCGGCAAAATAGTTTTCCGGGTTCTTGTTTAGCTCAAGCACGCCCACATCGATTAACGGGTATTCTTTATGGGGCCAGACTTTGGTCAGATCGAAAGGATTGAATGGGAAATCGGCGGCTGCCGCTTCTGGAATAACCTGAATCTTCATATCCCACTTGGGAAAATCCCCTTTTTCAATGCTTTCAAAAAGATCCCGCTGATTGCTCTCACGGCACTTGCCGATGACGGCTTCGGCCTCTGCATCTGTCAGGCATTCAATACCCTGCTGGGTTTTGAGATGGAATTTAACCCAGAATCGTTCGTTATTGGCATTAATAAGGCTGAAGGTGTGGCTGCCGTACCCATTCATGTGGCGATACGACCTTGGGATACCACGCTCGCTCATCGTGATGGTAACCTGATGCAATGCCTCGGGCAATGAAGTCCAAAAATCCCAATTATTGCGTGCACTACGCAGGTTTGTCTTCGGGTCACGTTTGACAGCGTGATTCAAATCCGGAAACTTGAGCGGATCGCGCAGGAAAAATACAGGCGTGTTGTTGCCGACCAAATCCCAGTTGCCTTCCTCCGTATAAAACTTGATAGCAAAACCACGGATATCGCGCTCGGCGTCCGCAGCGCCGCGTTCACCTGCTACCGTCGAAAACCGAACGAATACATCGGTTTTCTTTCCCACCTCTGAAAAAACCTTTGCCTTGGTATACTGCGTAATGTCATGCGTTACAGTAAAGGCGCCATATGCGCCTGAACCTTTGGCATGCATACGCCGTTCGGGAATAACCTCACGATCAAAATGTCCCAGCTTTTCCAGATACCAGACATCCTGAAGCAATTGAGGGCCCCGCGGTCCTGCCGTCATTATATTCTGGTTGTCGGGCACGGGCGCCCCCGTCACATTGGTGAGCTTTTTCTTTTTCTTCATGAATACACCCCCTTTAAAATCCCCTAACCTCGATACATTCACGCACACAGGCTACACAGCTTTGCGTTTTTTTTTGAGACCGGCGTTCTAGAAACTACCTAAAGACAATAACGTGCAGCTCACTCCCCTATACGCATTAAATCTCATCTTGTCTTTTATGTCAACGCCTCCCGAATGGGCGAAGTAAACAAACCGCGCAAAAAAAGCGTTATTTATCCATCAACTGGGGAACTTTTTGTTTCTTGACAGAAATCCCATGCCCTGCTGCTAAATGTAATCTAAAACACACACGGAGTATTGATAAAAAACCGAGATATTGCTATAGTACCAGAGCGGTAGGAAGTCAGAAACGCTCACAGGGGTGGAAGATAACGGTCGTTTCTTCACGGAGAAGAAAAGTCGATTTCTGTACTTGTGTTTTTGAGAGCACAAATGCGGGTGGCGCGCTCAGTAAGAATTACGCGGAAGACGCTAGATCCGAGGAAAGCTTCGTGAGCCAATATAGCGGGTGTATTAAAGTAGTACGATTTTCGTTTTGCATATACCGTACAATTGCGGTATTTCTCTGCCTCTTAGGGGGGCATTTAAGGGGGCAAGCCGACCCTGCTGTCTGTAGTGCCGTGCAATGCCGCTTCAACAGCGATTTCTCTTTTGTCATTGGCGGCGCTTCGTATAATGACGCGGATGGAAATCCACAGATCGGAAGTCAGTTCCAATGGGAAATCAACGAAACACCTGGTGAATGGCGTCCCGTTGCGGAAGGCATCCTGCTTCCTTTTGACGAGTCCCCCAATGGAGCTTCGGGGGAACAACCCAACAAGGCACTGGATCTGGCTTATACAGAAGGACGCTGGGGGAAGGCCCTGCAGATGAACGCGGGTGCGGTGCTGGCTTATCCGTGCGCGTACAATTTCGACGTGAACAGTGGCACCATTGAAATGTGGATTGCCACGCGTGAGGATGGTGACGCAGCCATTTATACGGACACTGCGCATTATTTGTTTCATTACCAGGCGGCGAATAGCGACCGCCTGATTCTGATGCAGGAGAAGGATACGGGTATCCTAACGTTGGGTGGCGATACCAATGGGGTGTGGCAAAGCGCCCATCACTACACAGCTTCAATGCATACGTGGAAAGCCTATGAATGGCATCATTTGGCGTGCACCTTTTCACGTGATGAAAACTGTATGCGGCTTTATCTGGATGGACACCGCGTCGCTGATTCTGGCACCAACGGGTATCAGCCGCCCCCAGCTACGGGAACGCAGTTTAACATCGGGGGAGATATCTGGGGACATGCAGCGCATTATCTGATCGATCAGGTGCGTATCTCAGGCTATGTGGCGACAGATGCGGAAATCGCAGCACGCGCTCATACGCAGCAGACCTATCAACCCAACGAAATCTGGCAGGCAAACACGTTGGAGCCAGGGGACACAATCGCTTATCGGTATCAACCTTTCGATGGCAATGAAACCAGCAATGCGTGTACCAGCGTCACATTATCCTTTCCGGGAGTCCCCCTTAGCAATCCGCAACCCGACAGCACCCTGTTGCCTGCAGGCACTACCAGCCTTGATTTAAAAGTCACTTCTACGACAAACACACAATGTCGCTACGCTGTGGGAACGCCGCAACCGTATGCCGTTATGACACCGTTTGAGTATGGGGAGAACACTACCGCGCATGAAACACATATCACAGGACTTGATTCGGACCCCAATACGATAAATAACGTATATGTGCGCTGTGCCGCTGCACCGGAATATGTTTTGCACCTGCGGTATCGTTCTCTATCCTATGCCGATCCCTCTTTCCCACGCACCGCCAATCTTTGGGGCTCGGGCTGGATGGCGCAAAAAGGTCTCGATTACTGCGCTAAAATTGACTTGTGGCTGGGCGCGGATTTTAATAGTGGGCAAATTGAAGCGCTACGCACGCTCAACCCCCATATCCGTATTCTTACCTCCTATAGCGCTATGGAGGCAGAGGGACTGCCGGATGAGTATTATCTGAAAGATGTCAATGGCAATCGTTTCGAATCCTGGCCGGGTTTTTACAAGCTCAACCTTACCAAATTCTATGTCGCGGAATATCAGGCGCAGCAGATCTGCCAGCAAATTCTGAACGCGGACCTCATGGTTGACGGCTGCTTTATCGACAATGCTTTTTTTACACAATCGTGGGACACAACGGACATCTTCGGTAGTTATTTCCTTTATGACACCGATGAGAATGGCGTGGCTGATACGGCAGACGCCCTGGACGTCGCGTGGCGTGCGGGCATGATGCATATGATGGAAACGTTTCGTGAACGCATGCCCTACGCACTGGTCTCGGAACATGCCGCAGGAATTGAGGAGCTGGGTGTTACCGAATGGTTCAATGGGCAAAGCCTGGGCTTCATGACGACAGACGTGCTGGAAGGCAAGGAGCATTTTGCAGACCTCCTGAACACATACACGGCGTGGCAGGAACATGCCGTTTCGCCCCCTATCGTCAGCATTGAGTCGGCTGTGCCAGACCAGATCGCGTATGGCTATGGATATCAACCCGTCGACGATATGCCGCCCGCTACTTTAGAATTTGCGGAGCATTATTACCCTTACATGCGTTTTGGGCTTGCGTTTACCTTGATGAATGATGGCTATTTCATGCATGAATTGGGCGATATCCGGCACGGCGATGACTGGTGGTACGATGAACTGGATTTTGATTTGGGCAGTCCCCTGGAGAAAGCACAGCATAGTGCCTCTGTCAGCACTCCAAACCTGCTGACGTGTGCGGATTTTGAAGGCGATTGGGAAAGCGGGGCCTGGGCGTTTCAGGTACAAAGCACCGCAGGATCGGCGGCAACCGTCTCACGCGAAACACAAACCTCGTACGAAGGCTTTGCAAGTATCCGAACAGATATCACCGCGGCTTCCGGTGAGCCGTGGCATGTTGCCTTCTTCCAAAATGACCGTTCCCTGGAAAAAAATGTCGACTACGAGCTCATCTTCTGCGCCAAGGCCGATCAGGACTGCTATATCACGGTAGCTGCTCAAAAGGATTGTCCTGATTACGAATTCCTCGGCTTGTATCGTCGTATGCCCATCGATACCACCTGGCATGAATACCGCGTCACTTTTACCGCTTCCGAAACCACCTCCGATGCCCGAATCCAGTTTCTTATGGGCGAAAAAACGGGTAACATCTGGCTCGATCATGTGCGACTCTGTACGCGCCCAGCCGATGTGTGGCAGCGGCATTTTGAAAACGGGCTGGTGCTTTTAAATGGAACGCAAACCCCTCAGACCATCACGTTAGAAACCGAATACCAACGGCTGATAGGTAATCAGGCCGCGCGCTATGAATACATCCTTGATGACAGTGACGCGGCCTTCTCCTGTGCGGGAGACTGGACCACACAAAGGCTTAGTACGGAGGAATGGAAGGCGGTTGCCCCTTTCTACCACAATTGGGGAGATACTTGTCGCACTTCAAACACCGGTGAGGCGACGTGGCAATTGAACATACCTGAAGCGGATCAATATACCTTGATGGCGTGGTGGCCGGATAAAGCATGTGGGCAAAACTTCTCGCGCCAAGCTATCTTCGAGGTCCTTGTAGAGGACACCGTTATCGCCACCGCTACTCTCAATCAGCAGAGTGCAGGCGACCAGTGGGTTAGCATCGCAGAGAAAATCACGTTGCAACCTGACGATAACCCAGTTATACGTCTGCGTAATGCAGATTCGTTGCCCTGCGTAGCCGACGCCCTCTACATCCGTTCCGAAAAACGCTATAACGATGGCGCCAGCGTGAACACGGTAACGCTTCAACCCATGGATGCAGTCATCCTGAAAAACTTTGCAGGAGGTGAAGGTGAAGGGGAAGACGAAGGTGAAGACGAAGGTGAAGACGAAGGGGAAGACGAAGGGGAAGACGAAGGGGAAGATGAGGGTGAGGATGAAGGGGAAGGCGAAATTGATTGGGGATGTGACAACTCTTCGGGTGGGATCTATGAAGTAGGCGATACGATTTGCATTTTTATTCCTGGCGATGTCGCTCCGGATTCACCTTTTGCCTGGTTCAAAGACAATGTTCAACTCATGGATGCCGGGCATGTAACGGGAACGGGTGACCGGGTACTTATCATCGAAGATCTTCAGTTGGAGGACAATGGCGAATATTACTGCTTTTACGATAATGCACACAAAGAGCCGGAAATGTTTGGTCCCATTATTATCACCGTAGCCGAAGACGTCCCACTGTCCTCTCCCCTCCTCCTATACTTATTGATCATTATGGTACCCGCAGCGGCTTTGCTCTGGTTTCGTATACGCTCATACGGTAGACCTTGTTAATGCTCAATAAACTGGCTTTTCCCCTCCTTTATTTCGTAGCATAGTTGTCGCTCTTTCAAAAAACAGTCGTTTCTCGCTGAAACGCCAAACGACTGCAAGCAAAAGGGATGGGAATTACCGTCCCTGGTCACAACAGAATTCCGTTTTTTCAACCACTTTTGAATTGTTACTATGTTTTAAAACTCTGGAAAGGCCTGCGGTATGATTCCGCCAAAAACTGAAGAAAAACTGATAAAACGTATTAAAAAATTAAACTCCTGGCGCTACCAAAAGGTAGTGGAGGTTGCACTGGAAGCTGCGGAAACGATGGAGCACTTTCGTCGTCCTCCTGCTGAGCTCTCCTACAAGCCTGCCCCCATCGGTTCAAAATGGGGGGAAAACTGGGGTACGGTCTGGTTCCGCGGCGTAATCGAAATACCCGCATCCTGTAAAGGAAAACGCGTGTATTACCGCAATCGAAGCGATGCGGAGCGCATGCTCTTTATTAATGACGTTGCCTACAACGGAATGGACCCCTACCACAATGAAGCTTTGCTTACCCCCTCGGCCAACGGTGATGAGCGCATCCCGTTTTATGTGGAAGCGTATTGTGGACACCCTGTCGCGCATGGTGACAGTTACAACAACTATATCCGCACGTTGCATTGTGTCTCTGAAGGTAAGGAAACCCCGCCCCCACTTCCTCTGGAAGCAAGTGAACTGGTTGTGGAGCGGGAAAGTGTTTCTGCCCTATTTTTCGATACAAATGTGCTCTTAAAAACAGCGCAAATCCTTGATGAAAACTCACGCCGCCGCGCAGTGCTCTTCAATGAATTGAATAGCGCGCTCAGTATGATTTCAATGCATTGGGAAACGGAGGAAGAACTGGAGGAAAGTGCACAAAAGGCGCGTGCGCATTTGGCTCCCTTGTTAGAAATGCACAACAGCCCTTCCGTCCCCACCGTTGCTATCACCGGCCATGCGCACATCGACGTTGCCTGGTGCTGGCCTGTAAAAGAAACTATTCGTAAAACAGCGCGCACTTTTTCAACCATGCTGAACCTGATGAAGGAATACCCTGAACTTCATTTTCAGCAATCGCAGATGTTGCTGTATCAGTGGATCGAGGACTATTACCCGGAGCTCTTGCCGCAAATTAAGGAACGTGTGGCTGAGGGACGCTGGGAGCCGAATGGTGGTATGTGGGTTGAGGCGGATTGTAATGTACCCAGTGGCGAATCGTTGGTACGCCAGTTCCTGGAGGGCGACAAAAAAGCACAGGAGTTGTTCGGTTACCGTGCGGATACCTTGTGGTTGCCCGATGTATTTGGCTACTCAGCCGCCATGCCACAAATTCTGAAGGGATGTGGCATCGACAACTTCGTCACCAACAAAATCACTTGGAATGAAACCAACCTTTTCCCGTACAGCACGTTCTGGTGGGAAGGAATTGATGGTTCAACCGTGCTTTCGCAATTCCTGACCACGCGCACAGGCAATTATAATGCTGAAGTCCTGCCGGAAATCATGCAGGAGACGTGGAACTATGTGCAGCAAAAGGAAACTTGTGAGCGCACGTTAACGTCTGTCGGTTGGGGCGATGGGGGCGGCGGCGTAAGCCGGGAACATTGTGAACACGCACGGCGCATGAAAGATCTGGAAGGTTGCTTGCGCACGGAATTCACGGGGGTAACGGAGTACTTTGAGACCATCCGCAAGCAACCGGTGGAACGACCTCGGTGGGTAGGTGAGTTGTATTTCGAAATGCACCGCGGCACATACACGTCGCAGGCGCGCACCAAGCGTTACAACCGCAAATTAGAATTTTTGCTGCGTGAGGTGGAATTGTATTCGGTTATGGCGCAGCAATCTGGATTTTCCTATCCTGCGGAAACATTACAACGTCTGTGGCGTATTGTGCTCACCAATCAGTTCCACGACATCCTGCCCGGCAGTTCGATCACCCGCGTCTACACGGTGGCTGAGGAAGAGTATGCGGCGGTGGAAGCTGAATTGCTTCCCATGCGAGATGCTGCATTGCAGCACCTCGCTGCACACACCGTGGCTGCAGACAGCACGGCGACACATCTCGTCGCCAACTCGCTGTCGTGGCAACACGAGACGCTGGTCCAGATCGAATCCGCAAGCGGAACTATGGTACGAGATACAGAAGGTCGTTCCTTGCCGTGTCAACAAACGGAAAACGGGCTCGCGGTCCATATGCCGGTTGAAAGCTTGCAGGTAGCGCCCATTGAAATTGTAGAAGCGGAGGAAAACACAAACAAATCCCCCTTCCGCTACACGGACACTCAAGTGGAAACACCGTATTACACGGTCGAGTTTGAAGCCACTGGACGGATCACAAGTTTATACGACAAGGCTGAAAAGCGTGAAATCGTTGCTCCCGGAAAATCTCTCAATGCCTTTTACAGCGCCGAGGATATGCCGATGGATTCGGACGCTTGGGACATCGATCTGGATTACCGTAATATGATTTGTCAGGAAGAGCGACTTCGTACACGAAAAATCGTTGCTGATGGCCCGCTATTTCTCACGATTCGTTCGGAATACGCTGTAGGACGTCATTCTACGCTGGTACAGGATATGACTTTTTATGCGCGCTCGCGACGTATCGATTTCAGCACCCAAGCAGACTGGCACGAAAAACACCGTATCCTTAAGGTAGGTTTTGGACTGGACGTGCATGCCAACACGTATCGCAATGAAATCCAGTTTGGCCACCTCACCCGTAATCTGCACAGCAACACATCGTGGGATCAGGCGCAGTTTGAGGTTTGCGCCCATAAATGGGTTGATCTGTCGGAACAGGATTATGGGGTCGCGTTGTTGAATGATTGCAAATACGGACACGATTCGCTGGATAACATGATTTCACTCACCCTGCTGAAATCGGCGCTCGGCCCTGATGAACACGCCGACCAGGGAGAACAGCGGTTCACCTATGCGCTCTATCCGCATCAAGGTGGCTTTTCCGCGGAAACCGTGGTGCGTGAATCATATGTTCTCAACGCACCGCCCACCGTCGTACCGGTAACACAACGGGGTGAAAAGGACCGTACAAAGGCTGCGCTCTGCACCGTCTCCAATCCCAACGTGATTATCGAGGCGGTAAAAAAGGCAGAAGCTGACGATGCGCTCATCGTACGTCTGTACGAAGCAGGCAACAGCAGAAGTACCACAAGCGTACACTTTGCACCAGCACTTGCAAAGGTAGAAGCGTGTAATCTGTTAGAAATATCCAGCGGCGAGGTGGGTATAGAAGACAACGCTATACAGTTTGAAATGCGTCCCTTTGAAATCAAAACTTTTAAGGTATACCTGCAAAAGTAAACCTCTTAAAGCCCGCCTGTTTTAATTCAGTTCTAAAACAGGCGGGTTTTTTATTTCATCCTGCGCAGAATGGTAGCACGTAATTGGCGCGCATAGTGTTCACCATTTGCTGTCGTCTCATGCTCCAGGTACTCTTCGATATACCGCAATGCCGCTGCATAGTTTTCCTGACGAAAATGCAGGTCAAACAAAGCGCGTGCATTGCGTCCGCCTGGAACAATTTCCACTCCCTCGGTAAACAAGGCCAGCGCCTGTTGCTGCTCGCCTTTGTGGAGCGCATGGCGCCCTTGAAAATAGAGGGCTTCTGCCTCCTGATCCGGGCGCTGCGCCTTTTGAGCTGCAACACGCCAGGCCGCAACGTAGTGCAAAAACGCTTCTTCCCGCTTCAGCCGCTCCAGGACATCGCATAACGGAGCAAAGACCGTGATGGGCGCCATGGGGCTGTCTGCAGCTTCCAGAAGATACTGTTCTGCCTCTTCTAGCGCACCTTCCTCCCAAAGCAAACCTCCCAAGGTCTTCAGAGTGTAAGCACGGTTTTGCGGTCCGGCAAACTGTGCATCCAAGGCTTGGCGGTAAGTTTCTTTGGCCTGTTCCAATGCTCCGCCTGTTCGGAAATTATCTGCTTTCTTCATCAACACCTCCCCTACCGACATATCCAATTGTGAAAGCATCGCTTTTCCTGAGCGCGCATAGACTGCACAAAGGATTCCAAACAATACGGTGGCTAAAAGCGCCACAAGTAACACGCCTATACAGAACTTGCGTTCATCTTGTTGTACTATGTTCTCCGACATCGCCGTACCATTCTCCCGATACCTATAGTGGCCAGCGCCACGGGTCATATATATAGTTTTCGTTCCTGTTTATTTTTTTGCGAATTTCAACGGTATAACGCTATAACGTTTGGTATTCCATCTGTAATTTGCGATGCAAATCCGTTTGGGGACGCACCAGTTTCAGCAAGGAAACATACTCAAAACGCGCCTCTTCTTTTCGTCCTGCTTCGCGAAGACGGCGGGCATAATTCCAACGCACCAGCACATTATCCGGTGCAAGAGAAAGTGCCTCCTGCGTCAAGGCAAAGGCCGCCTTCTGCTGTCCCAGAGCCGCCAGCGCGTCCGAACGATAGCAGAGCGCGAGAGCCCGTTCCGAACGCGGCAAGTGCGTCAACGCCTGCCCTAAAAGCAAATCCGCCATACGCCATTGCCCTGAGGCCAGGTAAACCGCGCCCAAGTGTAGTGCCGCATGGGCCTCCTGATCCGGTGTCATATCCTCCTGCTGAAAATGTTGCCACAACAACTCCGCCAGCCAACCCAACTCCTGGGCCACTTCCTGCGGTGTTGCCCGCAACGTGCGTTGTTGCGCTGCATTCGCCAATACCTTCGATGCCTCCAGCAATCCCGACAGGTCTAAATCCGGCAGCTTCGTCAGCAGGCCCGGCGTTCCCTTAGGCGCTTTCTTCCATTTCAACAGCAACGTCTCCCAACGGCCTTCTTCCGGCAGCATACGGGCATAGGCGCCCCACAAATCCAAGCGTTTCGGCGATGTCTGCAAGGCTTCCTCCAACACCTCCCTCGCCACAATCGCCTTACCTCCCTGCTGCTGATAACAGGTAGCCAGATCCAGGCTTAGCGTTGCGATCAGCTCCGTCGCCTTCGCGGATTGTGCCTTTTTTAATGCTGGCAAATGGCGTTCTATGGCTTTGGCATAGCCTTCCACGCGTTGATAGGTGGATGCAAAGACACGAAATTTTTTCCATGTTTCTGTATCCGAAGGTTGTATCTCCGCTGCAATACGTAGTGCTTGTTCCGCACCGGAAATATCCCCCTGTTGTGCACACGCCTGTGAAAGCACCCGGTAGGTCATCGGGTATGGGGTCAATCCACAGCGTAATGCCTCCCGCAAATACCGCTCCGTATCTACCCACATCGCCGTTGCATCTTTCCCCTGCGCCCCCTGCCTTAATGCTCGCATATACGCCACCCTGCCCAGCACCTCATACGCCTGCGGCATCACATCGCACAAAGCCAACGCCTCCTTCCCCACTGTTTCCGCATCCGCAAGGGCGGCCTCAAATGCTTCCTGATCCTTTGCGTCCTGTTTTGAGAACAATGCCAGAGCTTCGTTTAAATATGCCCGTCCCAACGCCACCTTTACCCCGACATGATGCGGCGCATGACGCAACGCCTCGTTAAAATGTGCCACCGCCGCCGCATTATCCTGCTTGTCCAAATCAAAATGCCCCAGCATTTCCGGAAGACGGTGATCCCACGGCGTTAACTCCTGCGCTGCTTCCAGATCACGATAGCCCTCATTCACCGTTGCCATGGCGCGCTTCATATCGCCCTGCGCCCGGAAGCGCTGTGCCCAGACCTGCGCCCCCGATGCACGTTGATGCAGCAGCGCAGCACGAAAAACGTCCGTTTGCGCTAAGGCCGGCGAAAGTACTGCCAAGACATAGGTAACAGCAGCAAGATATTTCCCCCATTTATGACGCATTCGAGCAGCTTTTGTCTTCTGCCCATCCAATGCCCCCAGCAAAACGAAGAAAAATCCTGCCGAGACAGGTACGCGTATGTTAAACCCAAAAAGTCCATCTACCGCAAAGGCGACAAAACAGGCGGCCAGAATCCAGGCCAAACGTTTCCTCCCCGGATCGGCGTCCTGGTACAACAGCAACGCACCGACTATCGCCGCCAGCAGTAACGCAATATAGGCAAAGGCCGCAGGGAATCCGCCTTCCGCCGCCATTTCCAAAATGTCATTGTGCACATGATTGTTCTTGCGGCCCTCGGTGGCATACCATTGCTTCTCGAAAGTCGTCCAGTACGGGATGTTCTCCAGCGCGTAACTGCCCGGCCCCACCCCGGCAAATGGATGATCCAAAACCATCTGTGTGGCACCGTAATAGCCATTTAAACGAAGCACCATCGAACCGTCCAGTGCAGGAAACGGATCACGCGCCAGTACACGCGGCAAAACCAGCAGCAACACAGCGCCCCCGATAATGACCGGTAAGAGACAACTCAGAAACGCAGCGCGACGCACCGATTTGGTCCATCGCTGCAATGCATAGAAAAGCAACAGGAACAGCACGGTACAGACCAGCGCAATCCGCACGCTACGCATATGGGTCAACCACAGATGCGTAGCCATAATCCCCAATGCCAGCGCCAGCGCCCCGGCACGCAGCTTCGCCCCGAATCCTTTACGCCATTCCGAAATGGTCCAGAGGAGTAATCCCACAGCCATGATCGAAGTGAGTAATAAGGCGTGCCCCGCAAAATTGGGATGGGCGAAGGTAGAAGGCAATCCACGATACTCCTCCACATCCGTCATTGACCAGGGGAAGGGGTCCCACCCCGCCGCCTGCAGAAAACCGTAAATGCTGGACAACGTAACAGCCAGCACCAGGACTTCGAGTAAACGACGCACATGCGTCGCGGTCTGATAGGCCTGCGCCACGAAAAAACTCAGCACACACAGCATCGTCCACTGATGAAACGCTATCTTGTCGATCGCATCGGGGATAGCACCTAGTAGCGTCCACAATTGCACACACCAGAAAAGAAGCAGGAAAACTCGAAGCAAACGACCTGTATAGGGTAGCACGCCTTGAAAACACACTGCGCTTCCCCACAACACCGCCAGGAGCACAACCGTCCATGCGGTAATCAGCGTTTTGATGGGACCCACGGGATCGGCGGTGTACGGACACATCGCCAGCACCAACACCACCGCCCAAAGCGCAATCACCCCCCGCATTGCCTGTAAAAGCCAAGTATCTTTTCTGTCAGACGTCATTAGTGATTAAAATCCCAAAAGTTGTCATAAAAACGAAATTTTTGCTGTGGTCAGGAATGGCAAGGAGCATACCTATTGCTTGCGGTGGCTGGACCGCTTTAGATAATTCCTGTATAAAACAGTAGCTTCCTTCTATTGTAAAAGCATCATCAGCGTGGCCAAAAAAATGGCCAGGATGGTGCATTCGGGACGGTATCAGCCCCGGGGACTATAGCATAGCCAAAGGTGATTTTCGAGTCACCCTGCGCCTGTATTATCAATGTCGCGGCAGGATGCGCCACACCAAATTCAGGGAAGTACCATCCTTGTTGCGGTGTTGTCTGAGATCGCACACAGGTAACCTCGCAGGCGCCAAAGGGACACAGCAGCAACTGTAGTCCGTTTCCTTCTATACGCCAACCTTGTGAGACCTGTTTCACCGTATACGCCGGGTGCACATGGATATAACTCTCCGCCTGAATCGCACCGGGCCCCCATACGGTATCCGCTATACCCCATGCCTCGCCTGCTTTGCGGAAAAAACGGCGTGCATGGCGATAGGGTGCAAACCCATCGTGTTCCGCATGCAACAAACAATCCTGCGCACAGGACTCCGGTGGATGTACCGTAGGGGTATATCGACGGCCTACCCGAAATGTCGACCAACATTCCATCTGTTCTTTCCCATTCACCACGACGGTATTGTGCGCACGGGTGCTGCGACAATATTCGCGGTACGGACTGTCTGCATACCCATGGGTTCCCGAATCTACGATGACGCGACGCCCTTGCAACGTTAACTCGTAGCTAAGCATGTCGCAATGTGCATGCCCTAATTGATACGGCGGTCCCGGCGCACCCGCCTTGATGATCATGCGTGTCTCGGTCTTCGCATCTTCAAAAATGAAGTACCCCGTATTTTCAAAACGGATATCCCCTTCCGATTCGACATTCGCCTCTTCCCCCAACAGGGCATACACGATGCGGAGCAAACCTCGTGGCGAAGCGGTCTCTCCCAACGCAGCATCGCCGAAAAGCGGAATCTCGTCATCAGCATGCAAAACCTGCGCCAAAAATTGCGCCATACGAAGCAAGGCATCATGCAAAAATGAAGGTGGTTCAGGCAGCGCAGCATACACCAGAAGTAATACTTCCAAAACCTGTACGTGATACATCACGCTACGCTCGACATGCCCACCATCGGGCAAAATCTGCCGCTCCACCTCACGATGCAATAGACGCGATGCAAAGGAGGAAATTTTGCCGGTACACAGTTGATCTGCGAGCACCAACGCCGCCGCATTGATCAGTACGTGATTCCCCAAGACGTCGAACTCAACATGATGACGCAGCCATCTTGCCTGTGCCGCAAAGGAAGTGCGTATTGAGGCACTATCCCAACCATAAACAGCCGCTAGCAATGCCCAGTTCATCAGTCGCAACGAGGTGGGAAAGGCATCCCAGGCTACAGACATCCCCACCGGATTTTGGGTTATCCAATCTTCTACCCAGCGCAGTAACAAGGCTTCGTCTTCTTCCCGCGCATCTGCTTCGGACAGAAAAAGCAGCTGCCGAACAAAGTCGAAATAATGCAGCTGATAACGCCATAAACGTGACGCTTCCGTACCCGTCCACGGTGGTTCTGGCGTCGCCATTTCGGTACGGTTCAGGAAAGTAAATGCGCCGCTTCGCAAGGCTTGCGCCGTCGAGAGTGAAGTGGGGGCTTCCTTTCGATAGCACTGCACCAAATTCTCCAAACGGACTAACGGCCCCCTATCAAAAGAAACGGATTGGACGGCTTGGGAGGGGTTCCAGCACCATGAAGGATGTCTCAATACACGACGCTGCACACGCCATAGAATCTGCTCTGGCTTTAAATGCCGTATCGTGCGCCAATATGAGCCTATCCGGGTGATCATGAATATTTCTTTCTCAGGAGTTACTTAAAAAAACTATTGTGCCTAAGGACATAATCCCGTAAAGATTTTTTCCGTTTCTATATTGTCTGGCAGCCTATGTCACGAAAGTGGCCCAGCGACCACAGGCAATATGTATGGTCCTTGCCGTCCCTGACCACAATAATTTTTTCGTTTTTTATGATAACCTTTGGAATGGTAGTAAGTAAAAGCTGGAATTGCAACACATTGCTTTATTACTATGCTTCCACGTTGTCTGTGAACACAGAGAAACTAGGCAACTTCCGTATAAGGCGGTAGGAACATAAAGCATGAAAATTGTTTTTTTTGGGAATGATACAGAAAAAATTGCGGCCATTCGGTATCGCATCAAAACTTTCGCCGAGATGCTCGAAGCGGATGGACACACGTGTATCATCTGTTTGCCGTCCTCGGTGGCGTTGAAAGAATCCTTATACGAAAACTCTGGCAAATTCTCTAAACTACTCTACTTGCTTTTGGTATTTTTGAACCGCCTCCTGCAACTTCGCCATACCCCCACTGCAGACGTGGTCTTCTTTCGGGGCCCCCTCTTGCCGTATGCTCCTCCGTTTCTGGAACGTTTAATCCGGTTCTTTAATCCCCGGATGGTTTTCGATATTGATGACGCTATATGGGAACCTCCGGCCCACGTCACGAGTCCCTTTTTACGCTTTGTCGATTTTGGATGGGTGCGCAAGATGTCCAGAATATGCGCGCATGCCGTCGTCGGCAACGAACACCTGGCAGCGTATGTGCGGCAAGAGAACCCGAATGTTAGTATTGTGCCCACCTGCATCGATATGCAACGTCACAAACAGAAAAAATACCCCAAAGGGAATACGCCCGTCACTCTGGGTTGGACAGGGTTGAAAGATAATCTGGGGTATATGGAAATCATCGAATCGGTTTTGCAGGAACTGGCGGAAAAATACGCACTTCAACTCTCGGTGGCGACAGGACGTCCTTATACTCTGGAAGGCGTTGAGGTAAAGAATCATTATTGGACGTTGGAGCATGAAATCGATTACCTGAGCGATGCCGATATCGGTCTCATGCCGTTGAAAGAGACACCTCGCGCCAAGGGCAAATGCGCCTTTAAGGCGCTACAGTATATGGCGGTTGGTACGCCTGCAATTATTTCACCGGTAGGCATGAATGCGGATGTTATTGACGATGGCGTCAATGGCTTCCTGGCAAGAACCCCGGAAGAGTGGAAAGATAAACTGGAACAATTGATTCAGGATGCAGACCTGCGGGAACGCATGGGGCGTGCGGCGCGTGAGACGGTGCAACGGCATTATTCCCACGACGCTAACTATCCAATATTCAAGCAGGTCATGGAGCAGGTCGCTGCGCAAAAGACGAGCAAATGAGAGTAGAACGCACTATGATGAAACCTTCTAATGACCCGGATATCGCCCTTGCCCAGGAATGGGTGGAACAATTGCAACGCTGGATTCAAAGCCATGGTTTAAAGGGCTACGATCCGTTCGACATCAAGCAACATGCATGGATTCGGGCAGCGCAACCCTATTTTCTTCCTCGAAAGATTACTACTGCCCTGTGCGACCTCTTCCCCACGCTCTTGCGCAAGCTGCTACGCGTGGCCCCCACTGAAAACCCCAAAGCCCACGCCCTCGTTGCGTTGGGGGATTTGCGCATGTATCAACTTACGGAAATCCAAACCCATCTGGACAATGCTTTGGCGCATTTACAGTGGCTGGAGGATCATGCCACCCCTGGCTACAATGGTTTGTGTTGGGGCTATCCCTTCGACATTCACGCCAAGGGACTCGACACGCCCAAAGGAACGCCTGTGCTGGTTATCTCGGCTATCGCCGGAGAAGCCTTTGTGCGGGCACATGAGATTGCGGGTGAAAAAAAATACCTGCAAGCAGCGCGCTCCATTACCGAATTCATCCTCAAAGATTTACCCTGCATGCGCCAGGAAGATGGGGCGGCCTGTTTCGCTTACACGCCTAATGATCGGCGCCGGGTACATAATGCAAACCTGCTCGCTGCCGAACATCTCATCCGGGTATGGGCATTTACCAAAGAAGAAGACCTCTATAACGCAGCCAATGCCGCGTTGCAATTCAGTCTGCAACACCAACGTGAGGATGGCGCTTGGTATTATGGCGAATACGATCCGGAAGAACCGTATGAAGAAGGCAACCTGCGTCTGATCGACAACCACCACACCGGGTTCGTTCTGCGTTCACTGCACAACATCAACAAAGTCCTGAAAGACGAAAACATCACTGAGGCGCTCAAAAAAGGTTTTTCCTACTATAAAAAACTTTTTACCAAAGGCGGCATGCCCATCAACGACTATGGAAAATATCCCGTAGACATACACGCCTGTGCCGAAGGCATTCTCTGTCCCGCTGTACTCTCGGAGACACTGAGAAGCGCCAAAAGTCTCGCCTTCCTCACCATCCGCTGGCCCCACTTTCACTTGCGCAATTTTAAAAACGGCGCTCCCTGGTACCGAAAATACCCTTTTATGGTCAGTCGCATCACTTTCCCCCGCTGGGGCGTTGCCTGGATGTACTGGGCAATCACCGAATACTTGTATCATTTCCATTAAGGTGGTCCAGCGACCTGAGCCAAGAATTCCGCCCGCACTTTACGAACGCAACAAGTTCGTGATTTTGCTACTGTATAGGGTTCTTAGAGCCTATGGAAATATACGACGAATCTCACGCTCGTAGGTCTCAATCCAAATGCGATTTCCTTCGCCATTCAGATGGCAATGGTCTCCAAAGAGCGTTTCGCCAGGCACATGGTGAGGCTCGGCGGCAATTACCGCAGCTTCAACGTCCGCAAGCGGAATAGCGAATTCTTTGGCCAATCGTCGAATCACGGCATTTTCCATATCGGAAGACTGATGCCGCGTGGACTCCTGCAAAATCTTGCGACCCGCCTCCCTGCCTGCACTATATTCGCCTTGTTTAAATTGCGCCACAGCCTCCTTTTCATAGCGTTCACCCGCCTCGCCGTAAAGGGCAGGTTTGATCAGATTCGAGGGAACGGTGCCGATAATGGCGGGGATGCGGCGGTCACGACACATCTGCAGAATATGACCTAGATTATTCTCGTACGTCGCCATACGCTCCGCTACTTCTTCCTGTGTAAATGCATGTTGCCATGCGCGGGCAGAATCTGGAACGGCGATTTCCATAATGCGTTGGTTATGCTCTTCTTCTAACGCGGCAATCTGGTGGGATGCGATACGGTCGCGTAACACGCGGAACAATGCGGAATGTCCCAATGCCTTTTGCAAGGGCAACACCTGCAACTGCGCCAGTTGCAACTGCTCTAATTCCTCAAATTCGTTGTGCCCTGAATACAGTAAAAGCATATCAGGCGCGTACTGCATCACTTCTGCAGCAATAATGACTAAACGATGGCTTCCGTACGAAAGCCCTCCGCAGTTAATTATCTCTACGTGGGTATACTGTGAATCCAGTTGCTCTGCAAGCCGCTTCGCCAATTCCTCAAACTCATAATCCAGGTAGTTAACTGACGAGCCGCCCAAAGTAAATATACGAAATGTATCCTTGGGCTTTTCTTTGGAAAACCGCTGTTCATGAAAAGAAACACGTTTCTCCGGATTAGTCATCCAAAGAGAGGCATCTTCCGGATCGGTGACGAAGAGACGACTATCCTCACTGAATCCCTGGCCTAGATCCACAGGAAGAGGGGGAGAAATTTTTTCGGTAATACGGGCAACGCCCTCAAGAAAAAGGAAAAAAACAAATACCGGAAGCAATATAGCGAGAATGGTTTTAACACCATGGCGTCTCATAACAGGTTCAGAAGAAGATGACATATAAATTCACATCCCTATTTTTTAGGAGCCTCAGGTGCAATAACCTTCTCCAGCACAGGCGCTAACGATTCGGCATATAACGCATGGCCCGTGGCGGTCAGATGCCCATCCAACTCGAAATATAAATCTGGATCATCCTTTCTGTCCTTAAACATCTTTGTAACTTGATAAAACGGTAGTCCCGCCTGCGTACAAGCCGTCTCAATCCCTCGATCAGGCTCATCGGAATCCAGCAATGTATCTGCAACAGAATACCCTACTCTACGAATATTTTTCAACGCCTCTTTATTCACATATGGGCCATCCGGTATCGATACAACGATAACGCGTGCGCCATATAATTCCGAAATATGCTTGATCCGTTGTAAATGCCGCCCCATATTTTTCACACAATCCTGGATCCAAGGATCATTCAGGTCAGTCAACTCATAGAAATTGGGATTTTGCATAGCAAGATCTATCATATAGGGATTCAGGTTACCCGTCAGAAAGGCATCCTTCACCTTGTCTTCAAAACCATCAAAGCGAGCGCGATCTTCCGGCGGCATTTTTTCCAGAAAATCCCGGGCCGTATTCGCAGTCCAACGCCGGTTATCTTCCGCTGTCGTTATTTGGGGGGGACGCTCCTGGGTCACTTCCAAATCCGACAGTTTGGCACGTTGATGGTCCCGAATAGAGCGTACGATGTTGGGATACAGAAAACGCACCTTATCCAGAATATCGGTTTTGACCCCTTCCAGGCCTTCCGGACCTGATGCCCCTAAATCGTTTCCCTGCAATAGGGCGACGATGACGAGATCGGGACGTAGTAGGGGGATAGCACGTTCCGCTAGTGACGCATAGAAAGGCGGTCCCGCGCCAGGTTTTCCCATATTGATGGTTTCTACGTTGTATCCTTTCCCCTGCAAGATTGTCTCAATCCGCCGCAACCATGTCTCCTCCTGTTGCACCCCCCAGCCATAGGTATAGGAATCGCCAATAGCGACGATGCGATACGCATCCCCTCGTTCACGGGCGATCTCCCGTTCCCGTAGGCCCAATGAATTTATATGCGCCGTATATTCAAAATCACACGAAGCATACGATTGCTCTGCACATGGAGGGAATATCAGTTCCACCATCCCTTCAGGCAGCGGAGGAGGCGTCATGCGACCTACAGCTCTATCTGCAATAAGACTAAATATAAAGACCAATAGGATCGATCCTACAAATACCATTCCATTTCTAATCAAAATGTCTCTCCCGGTGCTAAACATGTGGTATAGAATACACGACCATTTGAATCGCTATTATTCCAAATGTCATGATACAAATCAATTTGGCCTAGGAAGAGAATGCTGGATTACGTATGGCATTGCCTAGCATTACACCCGCTGAAAACGACACCTTAAAAATCGGAGTTTTTACAGAGCTGGGAGGCATGTTCTCATATGCATACACAGGGCTACCGAAGTTCTGAGAGAAACTTTTTGTATAAAGAGGATCTATTATGAAAAATATTGTAGATACTGCTTCTGAACAATCTCCCACTCATAAAAAATGGCTCGTTGCCCGCGCATGCGCTTTAGTTCTGTTTATAGCTGTATTCGTGCGCATCTACGATATGAATAAAGAATCTATCTGGTGGGATGAGTACACCAGTGTAGTTCACCTGCATCCTCCGAAATCCTACGAAGAATCCCCTCGATTCGATCACTGGAATAATGCCATGGGACGGGAAACGGCAAAGAGTCTATTCGATTTCTGGAAACAAAACCGTGTCTTAGATCCTGCTACCATGCCGCTGTACTACACATTAGAATATGGCTGGAATACGTATATTAACCGCAATGCCACCAGCATCCGTTTCCTTTCCCTCTCTATCGCCCTCCTCATTCTTCCTGTCATCTATTTGCTGGGACGTAAGCTGTACGGACATATGGCCGGACTCATCGCCACATTGTGCCTTGCACTGTCGCCTATTCATGCCCTGTTCGCGATTGAAATCCGTATGTACTGTATCTTTACCTTACTGGCGCTTCTCTCAGTATATACATTCGTAAACGTGGTCGAAAATCCCTCTAAACGGTGGTGGACCGCGCATGCGCTGGCTAATCTCTTTCTATTCTGGACGCACCCCTTTTCTATTTTCATCCCTTGTGTCGAAGGTCTATTCCTGCTCTATGCCAACTGGAAAAGTAAAAAGCGCATTGTGCTATGGGGAATTTTACAGATACTTCTACTCATCCCGTCCGGCATATATATCAGCACTATCCAATTCTGGTCACAGGATAGTACAGACTCCTGGATGAAATTGCCCACCTTACCTGAATTTCTGGGCGATCTCATCGCAGATGATTGTATCGGACTCACTTACCAATTACGCGCCACCACGAAAACCTGGGAAGTCCTTTTCAATCCGAAAATCGCCCAATACATCGTCTCAACCCGATTCACTATCGGCAAATTGATGGCGCTCTTTTTCATCCTCACCCTTTCCCTTTTCGCCGTCCAACGCCTGTGGAAGCGTTTACGTCCTCATAAAACAGCGAGCACGCCCCCCGCCAACAAATGGAGCTTCTTCCTTTTTCTCTGGTGGGTCGTGCCCCCCATTCTCCTCTATCTCATCTCCATTGTCTGGCGCCCCTGCATCATGCCGCGCTACACACTGCACTGCTCGTTGGCGCTCTACCTTCTACTCGGAGGAGCGATCGTCTCTATATCCTGGCGTCCCTTACGCCGTTTTCTTTTCATACTGCTTATTGCATTCTACACATACGAACAATCCCTTGTCTTAGTCGGTCCACAACATACCAACTGGAAAGCGGCCGCCGCACACATTCGCAACAACGGCAGCCCGGATGATCTCATTCTGGTGGAAAATGACCTATGGAAACAGGTCTTCTGTTTCAATATGGGCCCCGCCTATAATCTGTTGAGCTTTGCTGTGCGGCGCGATCTTTTGGCAGAACAAGGTGTCTTTTTCCTCGACTTTCCCATGCAGCAACCAGCACAGGCCCCTATGCAGCAGGCGTGGATACTCGTCCGAACCGGTTACTTCGGTGGAGGGCCAGACTACCAACTGGAAAAAGAATTACAGATTCGTAATCTCGCTTTCGACCGATATGAATTCGAGGGCGTTCTAAACGTACTTCTTTATCGCGTGTATAAAGGCAATCTTCCATTGAAATCGTATCTCAAACCCATGGATATGGAGGCATCCCGCAGTTTCTGTGAACTTGCTCTCGAATTTTGGCTACGCCAGAAATATGAATCGTGTATTATCACTGCAGAAAAGGCCCTGGAGATAGAGCCCGAATCCGTTGCCACCTATAATGTCATCGGCATGGCCTACAAAGAGCTAAAACAATATGATAAGGCGATCGCAGCATTCCAGAAAACGATCTCGCTAGAGGAAGGAATGTTTCCCTGGGCCGGTATCAATCTGGCTGAGTTACTCACCCGCACTCATCGTGCATCAGAGGCTCTCCCCATTATTCAACAAGCGCTTCAGGAATTACCCAATGATGCCTGGGGGCATACGGTGCTGGGGTGGGTGCTCATGGAACTGAAACGCTATGATGAGGCGCGTAGCGCTTTTGAAAAAGCCATCGAATTTGCTCCGTATGACACCCGTTCTAAAAACGGATTACGGGAAGTAGAAAACCGAGAAAAAGGACTCGCACCAACACCATGGTCGTAAAGAAAAAATATCGTATCTATTTTTACCTTCTTCTCCTCCTCCCATGGATTGCCGCACTCGCTATCACGCTCGAGGTCTATCATGGTATGAGGTGGCGCAATATCGAAAAGACGAACCCTTACATACGTGCCCGAAAAGGTGAAATTTCCTGGCCTGTCGGTGCTGCACCAAAATACATTCCCGGCGAAGG
Organism: Candidatus Hydrogenedentota bacterium; assembly: GCA_963678445.1. Taxonomy (GTDB): domain Bacteria; phylum Hydrogenedentota; class Hydrogenedentia; order Hydrogenedentales. The sequence goes on from OY782877.1 coordinate 450,957, forward strand.
CGGCACCTCGGCTAATAAGGCACAAAAAACGGACTCCCAAACAAACGCCCCCGAACTATGGACAGCATTGCGAGAAAAGCGCGCTCAATTCTTTCTGACACTTGATCAAGCTATGCGGAACCGCTTCGCCGCCATGCATAAAACAAGGGCGACAATACTCAATCAGGCGGGGGGAATCGTTTCTGAATACCCGGTTTTCACGGCACAAGAAACCCCTGAAGCGCCCAAACTCCCCCAGCCCCTCACCCCACACTATAATCAGCCCACCGCAGAATTTATCAGCCAAGCCCTGCCCACCCTTGCCCAACATCCACAAGGAATCTGGAAGGAACTTAGCCAGCCCACACAGGAAATCCCTCTCACGCAAATCTTCCTATATCCTGCTTCCGCCCAAACCCTCGTGTTCGTATGGAACCGCGCTGCCGACTCCGCCTACCTAAATCAGGAAAACATGTGGGACATTCCCTATTTCATTTACAAACCTTACGCGAGCCGAAAGGAACAACCCTTTCACACCAATAATCTCGGTTTTCGTGACCGTGATGTCATCCTGCCTAAACCACCTCATGTTTACCGTATCCTGTGCATCGGCGGCTCTACCACGGAAGAAGGTGATACCAATGAGGCAACTTACCCTAAACTCGTCGAGAAGAACCTCCAAAAAGCACTAGGCAACAAGGCCCTCGAAGTCTTTAATTGCGGCATCTCCGGCATCGGTTCCCACGCCGAAACCATGCGCGTGCCTGATTATCTTTTTCAAGACGCCGATTTAGTCGTTTACTACAATGGGGTCAATGATCTTTGCTATAGCGTTCTTCCCTCCATGTTGGAAAACAGCACTTGGGAACAGCGCATGCTGCAAAGATCCCGTTTCCTCAATTTCCATGCCAACCGTTTTCTACTTCCCAACAAAAAGAAAACTCTCGAAATCCTGGAAGAACGCTGTTTTTCAAATTTCCATTTTATTGCAAAACATATACAGGATAGCGGCATTCCTATTGCCTTTTGTAGCTTTGCTCATCCGACAGAAGATCAACTTTCGAGCGCAGAGAGGGCCTATTACGACTATTACTTCATGAAGGAATGGGGAGGAAAAAACACCACCTTCAGCACCTATTTGTACCTTCTTGAATTATTTAACCAACAACTTAAACAATTTTGCATCGACAACAAGGCACACTACATCCCCACCGCTGAAAACATTAGCGGTGGCGCCCTCTATTTCGGTGATATCTGTCACATGCGTAATGAAGGTATCGAAAAGAAAGCGGCGTGCGTTAGCCAATACATCCTCGACAATTTCAAGGAAGATATCTTGGAAAAAATGGGCTCAGGACTTGCGAAAGACCAAATAGCGACTGGCGAAAAAATTGAAGACCAACCCGCACAAAATCCCGCCAATGGCAGCCACTTGGGGATATCCCTCCAAAACAGGCCAGCAGTGAAATAACACCAGAACGACGCCATAATTCACCAAGGCCCCCACAGAACTGGCTCCGATAAAACCAACAAGTTGTTTCCACAAGGACGCTGTGCGTGCATAGGAAAAGGTAAAACGACGATTCAAAACAAAATTGGACAGCATCGCAGTAAAAATGGCCAGGGCGACCGCCAATCGTAGTGGCACACCCAACTCCACCAAGAGAGTCAATATCCCCAGATTCACCAGCGTACCGCTAAAACCCACCACGGCAAACTGAACAAAATGCGCCCAATTGCCGTATTTGAAGACAAAAAGTCGGCGCAGATGTTGTATATAACGCAACTGCTCGCCTAAAGACAGTTTACTCTCCCCAAAACGGCGTTGGCTAAAATGAATGGGAATCTCGCACACCGATTTGCAATCACACTTCACCAACACCTCCAACCCTATTTTATAGCCCACCGGATTCAGGGGAGGTGCAGCCTCGAAGGCACTGCGATAAAACGCAAAAAAGCCACTCATCGGGTCCTTCACCCGTGTCAGCGGACGCGCCAGCCAAGTCGCCACCTTGCTGTTCAACCAACGAAACACCCCCCATGCTTCGTCTGTGGACGCCGACTGGACATACCGTGAACCCAATACGAAATCCGCCCCCTCCTCCAACGCCGCCAACATTTCCGGAATCTTTTCCGGCGGATGGCTTAGATCCGCATCCATCACCAGCAGCACCTTCCCGCGCGCCGAACGGAACCCATCCATTACCGCTGCGCTCAAACCCCGATCCGCCTTTCGCACCACCAAACGCAACCACGGCCTGTCCAACTGCCCTACAACCTCTTCTGTCCCATCCTGACTATCATCATCCATCACCAACAGCTCATATCCCGGCACGGTTTCCTCACAAACTGCCTCCACCCGACGGATTAATTCGGGCAAATTCTCCGCCTCTTTATACGTCGGCACAATGATTGACAAAAAAGGCCCTTCCAACACAATATCCCTCCCACATCCAGCACATCGTCTCACAAAAAGTTTTTAATGAACACACCACATGTCCGCTATTATAAGCGCTACAAACGAAATAAGAAAAGTCCGTCTACGCACGCACAATACTTTGCATTTGGCGCTCACAACTTCGTATAGTCCTGCTGTAGTACAAACGGAAGGGACTGCGGTATGACAACAATCTTATCCTGGAATGTAAATGGACTGCGCGCTGTAACACGCAACGGCTTTCTGGATTGGTTTATGACAGCACAGCCCGATGTGCTCTGTCTGCAAGAAACACGCTTGCTACCGGAAGAGTTGCCTAAAGCATTACAGGAAATTCCCGGGTATGAATGGCATTGGAATCCAGCACAGAAAAAAGGCTATAGCGGTACGGCTACGTTGACGAAGAAAGCACCGCTTTCTGTCGAAACGCTGGGAATCGACGAGATTGATGCGGAAGGACGGTTGCAGGTTGTTCATTTTCCGGAGTTTGTGCTGCTCAACGGATATTGGCCGAACAGCCAATCGGAACGCGCGCGCCTACCCTATAAACTGACTTATTGTGACAAGGTGACTGAACATGCCAATGCATTGGTAAAGGCAGGCCATAACGTTATCCTTTGTGGCGATTTTAATATTGCGCATACGGAAATTGATCTGGCGCGTCCCAAGCAAAACGAGAACAATGCAGGGTATTATATTGAGGAACGCGAAGCGATGACGCAGTTTCTTTCTGAGGGATATATCGACACGTTCCGGCATTTTAACAAGGAACCGGATAATTATACCTGGTGGTCGTATCGCACTCGCGGACGCGCTCGAAATATAGGCTGGCGGCTGGATTATCATTGTGTTAATGAAGCCTTTCTTCCTAAGGTAAAACGCACCTGGATTTTGAGTGATGTTATGGGCTCCGACCACTGCCCCGTGGGTCTGGAGATTGCGTAAAAAGCTAGTGTGGAAAGGGGATGTATAAATGCACTCACAAGTAACCACCAAACGGGGGGATGATGGCACAACCGACACCTTTTCGGGCGCTTCGCTTTCCAAGGCGCATCCGCTTATCGAGTGCCTGGGCACGTTGGATACTGTACGCGCGCAAACTGCGTTAATCCGTTTGGAAATTACGCGTTCGGCGCTTCCCGGACACCCCGCGATTGATGCTTTTCTTTTATGGTTGTTGCATACGTATTTTTTACTTGGCGCTTCCCTTGCTGATCAGGAAAAAAAACAGGCCAATACACCGCATCATGGCATCAGCGCGACGCATGTGCAACGTCTGGAAGAAGCGCAGGCATGGTTGGAGGAACGAACACCATTACCGCGGGTGTTTATCGTATCCGCCACCAACCCGCTGGCGGCCCAAATCGATGTCGCCACCACATTCGTACGTACATTGGAGAGACGTCTGGTAGAGGTAAAGGAAAGCACTCCAAACCCTGTTTCCGCCCCCTCACTCGCCTTTGCAAATCGGCTAAGCGACTATTTCTTTCTCTTGGCGCGTTATGCTGAGGAGGGACATCACCACACTACCAAATCTCCCTTTGAAGCCCCTACGGGATAGGACGTGCAGGAAATAATGGTGCTAAAAAGGATTCCCAACCAGCGCGGTAAATCGTTTCTGACAGAACAAAACCCTCATTATGATCGCCCCGGATTTCCAGAAATGTTTTGGGTTCGGTCGCACGTTGATACAACGCCACCCCATGTGAATAGGGTATAAGCGAGTCTTGCTGACTGTGAACGAATAGTGTTGGACTTTGTATTTTCGCCACGCGATCTTTGCTGGGAAAACGATGACTTATCAATGCATGGACAGGCAAAAACGACGGAAACATATCGCGCACCACATCGGGAATAGACAAAAAGGTGCTTTCCAGAATAACCGCCCCCACTTTTTTTTGCGAGGCAAGATACGCTGTCATCGCGCCTCCCAGCGAACGTCCAAAAAGGAGTACCTGCTCGGGAGATACCCCTTTAACGGTAACCAACCAATCCCACATCGCATTGGCGTCCTGATAACAACGTTCCTCCGATGGGGTTCCCGTACTGTAGCCATACCCGCCGTAATCATAGGCCAGCACCGAAAAGCCAAAGGAACGTAACAACCCAATCGACTCTAAGCGTCCTGCCAGATTGCCTGCATTCCCATGGGAAAACAATACCACGCCCCGGGCATTTTCCAACGGCACATACCATCCATACGTCGTCTGACCCGCCACTGGAAGATGAATCTCTTCATATTCCCAACCAAACACCTCAGGAGTACGATCCATAAACCGCTCTGCAGGAAAAATGAGGCGTCCCTGAAAGAAAAACAACAAGAAAGCGGGAACGAGGACAAGCCCTGCCCCCCCCAGTAGAAGAACAAACAACCAAGACATCCAATGTTTCCTTGTAAACTGCATAATCGAATAAACCTGTCAATCGGTATGGGACTCCGAATATTAGCAATAGACACGGATCATAGCACAGAAAAGGAAACGCATTAAGATTCCGTTGGAATTAAAAACAATTCGGGGGAGAGCCTTGTAAAAGGCTCTCCCCCAACGCAACAAACATTTCTGGGTGTTTATACGCCGATTCGTCTATTTATGCTTAGTACGCGCACCAAAAATTACCAGACCAGCAAAGATAAATACAACCAGTACCAGTCCGATGGTGAGGCCCATATTTTCACGCACCAATTCGGCTGCCTTGGTAATAGGATCTTTCTCTTTTTCAAGGGTCATCCCCTGTACCTGCTCGGCTTCAGCCCCCATTCGCACATCATCAATGGCGTTATTATAGTCTTGGCGCAGATCTTCAGGAAGCTGCTCTGTAATCATATCGCGCAGCTTGGCGTTGTCGCAGATAAACCCGGTACAACCCGCCTTGTGATCCCGGATCAGCTCAGCATGCAGCGTAGCAAGACGTTTAATTTGCGCCGCGTCGGCTTCCCACAATCCCTTACGTGCGGTTTCCAGCATAACTGCGGACATCTCTTGCAGCGCATATGGGTTTTTGTCGCGGAAGTAGGCTTCCATGTCCAACGCATATTTGTCGTCAACATACACGTCGTACAAATTATCCCAAACCTCCTCGTCAATAATTTCAGGCCGCATGGCATTCCACCCATAGGTGTTGCGGAAGGTTTCTGCAAAGGTATCTGCAGAGCTCGCACCACCTTTTTGCAGGTCCTTTATGTATTTTGGGTTCATTAGGGTCGAACGGGTTTCTGTCCAGATCGCTTCCTTGGCCCCTTGCACCTTGGGCGCACTTCCGTTACGCAAATCGGCGAAAACGGCATCCGCGTCTTTACCCGTCACCTTGCGAATAGCAACACTCATCCCCCCCATGAATTCGTATACGTGATCGAGGGAGAGCGGTCCCCAGGTATTTGAGGAACGGGAGTGCACCAAGGTATCGGTGTTTTGCAAAGCGGCTTCAAAAGCCCCCGGCGCAAAACGTCCCCAGTGCGACTGCGTGTACAATGCGCCCATGTTGTTGAGATACTGCGCAGCAATTTCGTCATCGCTTTCCCATTTATCCCCTGCTTCAACAAGGCCCATGATAGCTGCGCCATATTCGCCATTGACTCCGCCAAAGACACGCGCGGTCGACAAATCCTGTGCATCCAGGGGGGACAGTCCCTTTTCTTTCATCACCCGTTCCGCTGCCAGTGTACCTTCACGTACATGGTTGACGGAAGTCGGAGGGTCATTCGCCTCTGAGGCCATTTTGACGGCGCGATTGATAAGGAAAATGCGCGAAGCAGCGATATCGCGGAATTGTCCCGAGGTCTGTACGATAATATCAATGCGGGGACGCCCCAGCTCTTCGGCAGGGATAACGCGAATATCATGCACAGCGCCACGCGAATTTCGGATGGGCTCACAGCCAAGCATGTACAGCGCCATCGCCATCCCAACACCCTCTGTACGAATAAATTCGCCCCCCCATAGACTGACAGCCATTTTATGCGGGTATTCTCCCGTAGCAGCGAGTTTCTTTTCAATGGTGTCCTTGGCCAGCTTCACCCCAGTTTTCCAGGCGGCTTTCGTGGGACACTTCTCTGCATCAATAGCAGCCAAATTGCGTCCCGTAGGCACAGCGCGCGGGTTCGTAATAGCATCGCCACCGCTACTGGGTGTGATATATCCCCCTTGTAGTGCTTTGAGTACCCCGTTGAGTTCCGCCTTGGTAGATCCCAGGAGACCTTCGCGGTAATCACAAACACTGGAAAGAGCTTCGTAACAATTACGAATCGCATCGACAACCTGTTTTTCCGCTGACTCAATCTGGGCAACACGCAAATCGGCATCTTTAAGCGCCTCCTTCATCAGCGAAGGATGCCGCATAAGGGCAACGACTGCTTCTACATCATTCCCTGATTCTTCCGCGAGCAGATCCACCAGCTCCACATTCTGTACGTAGAAATTAATATGTTCTTTAAATAGGTCTACGCGTTCTCGGTCCCACTGGATAATTCTTCTTCGAACGATTCTTTTTCGGTGAGGAGAAACAGATCTTCCCGATGCAGAAGATCGAGCGCCTGCGTCATTTTTTTCTGTTGCACCTGAACGCGCTTTTCTTCGATCTCGGCCTGAACCTCAGGATTTTCAAGTACTCGAAACACCTCCGCTCGGTTTTCTTTGTTTTGCATCAACTCGATGAGCGCCTTGACATCATCGCGCGCAAAAGCATCCAGGGCTTCCCGCATCGCAGGGATAAGGCGCGCCACCTTGCGTGCCTTGGCCAATTGGTGCGGATCGAGCGCCAGCTTGGCGCGTTCGAACTTTTCATCCTCCTTAAACGTCAGAAGCATATCGCGTATGGCGTCTTCTGCTGCAAGATTCATCGTCAATTCACGGGTTTTGGCCAGATCTACTGTTGTTTCCGATGATTTTTCCTTCTTCATACTGCCAGCCATACCAAGCATGGCCGCAAAGAACTCATCATCCGTCATTGTTTTGTGTTCCAAATCCCACTGGCGCATATGCGCCAGATCCGTCGCGGCAATAAAATCTTCCGCCTGCTTATCCCCTTTCAGGATGGCGTCAATATGGGCAAATGCTTCCTGTCGATAATTTGTATCAAAGAAGACCGGATTTTCTATTTGCGCCGTGGTATACACCTTGCGCGCAATGTCAAGCTGCGCCATGCTCCACGCTACCGGATCAAGCGCCATAAGACGTGCTGTTTCAGCCGCCTCTTCCGGCGAATACGACGCACCCAAAGTGTAAAGGCCGCGCGTGATTTTCTCCTGACCAACGGTGTAAAGATAGTTATGCAGCTTCGCCATTTCTTCCGCAGACCACGACGCGGCATCCGGGTTGTCGATACCAATATCCTTGTGTAATTCCAGTTCGGAAACCAAGGTAGTAATTTGCTCTCGGTACTGCGCTTTTAGCGCACCGTCGTCTGTCTGCGACCATGCGCCTACGGCCTGCTGAAGTTCCTTCATGGAACCATAGGCTTCGGCTTCTGTAAAGGGTGGCGTCAGATGGGAAACAATCGTAGCGTAACTGCGACGTTTGGCGATGACCGCTTCCCCGATGTTGTTAATCACATAGACGTAGGGATGGGGCAGGTCGCCCAGCAGCGTGTCTGCCCAATCCAGATGACATAAACCGGTTTGTTTCCAAGGAGTAAATTCAAAACTGCCATGGGTACCAAAATGCATAAGCGCATCGGCCTTGAAGCCATAGCGTATCCATAAATACTCCGCAATGTAAGGATGAGGAGGGGCCGTTTTCGCACCGTGAACCAGTCCGCTAATGTCTTCCCCGATTCCTGGCAACAGTTGCGGCACAATCACCACATTTCCATACTGCACACGCGGCAATGCGATATAGTCGGTATCGTTCTTTTGGAGACTCAGATACGAACCCGGCGCAGCGCCGTAGATACGTTCCACATCCGCCCAGAGATCGGGGTGCAGCGCCTCTTTTACCCAGGCAAGATAATCCTTCGTTGCTACCAATTCCGGCTCACCCGTCTCCAGAAAATCATCAAATGCTCCTTTTGCATAGGGTCCCAAAACCGGCCCCTTTGCGTTAATATCCTCCATGAACGCATCCACCGTCTCCGGCAACGGCCCTGTGCTGTATCCCGCCTGTTTGAGTGAATGCAATAAATTAAGCAGTGATGGAGCCACCTCCATCCCCCCGGCCACCATAGCGCTACGTCCAGGCCCTTTGTAGTAGACGATGGCCACGCGTTTGTCGGCATTTTTTTTCTGACGCAAAACCAGCCAGCGTTCAATTCTTTTCAACAGGGTTTCAAGACGTTCAGGAACTGCGCGCGAAACATAAAGGCCATTCTCATCGGGATACTGAGCAGCAAAGGCATAGGGCTCCACTCCGCCGTCGAGTTCAGGCATGGCAATGGTCTGACTCAGCATACCTCCCGAGAGTCCTTGCTGTGTGTTAAGCCATTCTTCGTAGGGTTTAAAAACGTCAATAGGCGAAAGCAACGGCACATCCTGCTTTTTGAGCCATGCCAGCAGCTCCTCCGAACTACCTGGGGCAAGACGACCATGCGGCACATAAACAACCAAATCAGGAGATATCGCTTTGAGAAAGTCGAGGCGCTTCAAAAATCCGGAGGTTGGATAAACATTCATGCCCCGCGCTTCAATCCCCTCGACGAGATCTCGCACATAGCTGTTGTCGAGATTCCCCGCACCCATCACCGAAGTAACCAATGCAATTTTAGCCTGGTCCTCTTTAAAACGGCCAGTGCCTTTGTACCACTGCTGATAAGAATCAACGGATTCAAAAAGTTGTTCAGAAGCGGTATGAAAGAGGGCGTCATCGGGAATCACGACTGGCTCTTCAACCGCTTTGCTAAACACTTTTTTCCCATCGAGCACACGCCGGGTATAATTGCAAAGGCGACGTAGGTTTTCCTTGCCACCATTGCCCAGATACTCAGAGACTGCTTTTCGTTCCTCACCACGAAGCGACACTATATCGGTAGAATCGTTGGTCATACCGCTGACATACACACGCGTGCCTTCAGCCACTGCCGCCTCAACAATCTGCTGCTCCTCAGGCGTAAGCGTAAGCCCCATCCCGAATATAACAAGGAGCCGGTAGCGCTCCAACTTGGCGTCCAGCAACGCATCCCGTTCAATACGCGAAATGCGCACAAAAGGATTATCGTTGGCCTCCAGCATCCGGGCTACTTGAAAATCTTTCATATTGAACACCGCTATGCGGGTCGGCGACAGAAACAGACGCCAAGCGAAAAACAGGGTAGAAACTAAAATCAGGGTTAAAATCCCATAAAAAACATTGCGGAGAATACGCTTCTTTTTCATAAAAACTTCTCTCTAACAGGATGTGCTGTTAAAACCGTTATCTAAAAAATGCTGCCATTTCCTGAACCTTGCGCGAACTACTTTTTATCCATCTCCATATCCTCTACCGCATCCGGAGCAGCCTCAATCACGCTCAGGTAGTCTCCCAAGGGATGCTGGATAACATCGCGCAGTTGCTGGTGGGTGATTTCAATGCTTCGGGCATGCTTCATCATGGCCTTAGAGAGTTTTACATCGCCACTTTCCGACATAATCAGAATGCGCATCTTGGCATCGGGGAGACGATCTTGTAAACGCGATGCTGTCCCCATTCCGTAAGAACAGTGCCCGGAGCCACAAAGAATGATGCCTTGCCGATCTTTTCCCGCCGGGCTTTTCAGGTAGTCCGCCATCGTTTCCGCCATGGTTGCGTCACGCGAAATCTGTGCGGTAAAAATGTTACGCAGGTTCTCTTCTGTAACACGCGCATGCACCATCAGCTGCATTTTTAAAAAGTTGTAATAGGGAGCGTCTTCCTGTTTTAAGTCGTCTGGTAAAGTACTGCGTTCTTCGGAAGTTAACGCATCCAACCCTTTACGACCAATTGTCCGGACGACATTCGCATCTGCATTCAGGGCTAGAATCATCGCCCCCGCATTACGCGCCGATTCAACAACTTTCTTGTAATCTTCGTAGTTACCCCAATTCTCACTCCATTCAGTCGCCTGCGCCAATTCTTCAAAATCGATAACACCTTGGCAGTATTGGTCGAGCTGGGGCTGAAAACGCTTCTCCATCATCTCGATGCCCAGCACTAATTTTTTCCCTTTCTCTGCAAGTGCATCCACCACTTTGAATTGCCACTCATGGTGGCGCGACACGGTATGCCTTTCTCCTAAAAAGACAATTTCTGCTTGCGTCAGGTCATCCAGCATTTCCTCGAAACACACCGGTTCACCCGTATACAAATCAAGCCACATCTCCGTTCGTTTCTGCTGCGCAAGCGTCCCATCCTGTGCAAACGCAGCCATGGTTGAAAGAATTACTAAAGACAGGGTAAAGCTCTTAATTACTGCAGATCGTTTCATTTTATTTCGTCCCGTTGGTACTGTTTTATACAAAGCGTAAATTCACAATTCGGCATGCCATCTTGGCCCTGAGCAGCGGGAACCGGGCAATGTAGCCAAACCATTTCCATCTGCTTTTGTAATAGTCGTAGTAATTCCACTCCCGTTGAAACCGTATCTCTGGCTCCCACTGCTCCAGATCCCGGCTCTCCTTGAGGCCCCATTTGAACTCAGGGGCTTGCTCCATTTTGCTAAGAGAATCATGGTGCTTGCTCTTGCCAACCATAATGGGGGGTAACATCTCGAAGAGGACCTCTGCCTCGGGGAAACGTTTTACGAGCGTGCTAAACAATGGTCGCAATTCCTCTTCAGAAAAATACATGAAAAGACCTTCGGCAATGAGCAGTACCGGTCGCCCTTCATCGTTGATTTCCTCCATCCAGGATTCCTCCAACATGGATTTTTCAACGAAATGATATCGAGGCGTCTCTTTAAAGAATTTACGCCGTAATGCAATCGACTCCGGCACATCCAGCTCATACCAGTCGATATTTTTAGCCCCCAAACGCTCATGACGTGTATCCAAACCCGCACCGAGATTGATCACCACCGCTTCGGGATTTTGTTCGAGAAAAAAGGATACTGCGTTGTCCAGCAACATCGTGCGAATGGCAACGCCAAGCTGAGATAACCAGGACTTCTCAAACTTTGAAAAATCATAATCAATTTCTGTAAGCATCTTAGACGCCTTTGTGTCACGCATAATCGGATTGGGCATCTCGCCCTCCTTTGCGCGCGCCCATAAAGGAATAAGTAGCGTCTCGGGGATACCTGTCAGCTTTGCATTCATTGTTCGTTCTTCCCATTGGATACTTCTTGCGAAGGTGTTTTTGCTTCTGATTCAGGGATATAGATTATCCGGCCATCTTCCAGTTGATAGGCCACGCCAACCCGTTTCCCCCGACCTTCCCCAGCCGCATCGCTCGCCTTGTACTTTTCGATTTCTTCCCCTTTCTTGACGATGATTTCCATCTCTTCCGTTCCCGGATTCTTGACGATAGTCACATCCTCTTGGGTCAGCATGTCAACCATTTCAAAGCGCACCACAAGCGCTACCATCAGGGCTACTGCGAAAACCATGGCCAGGTCAAAAAGGTTCGCCATACCGCTGAGCGGATCGTCGTCCTGCCAGTCTTGAAATCCTCTCCTGAGTTTCGATGCTCTCATGCCGCTGCCTCCTTGTCTCGACTGTTTTCGTGGTATTGTCGTGTGGCGATCGATTCTGACAGAGCCACCTCATGTAAATAGCGCAGAAGTTCGGAGTCGGCTTGTGCCCAACGCTTCTTGAAAAGCTGCACAACCAACCCCACAGCACCGATGAAAATCCCCAATACTGTGGTGGAAAAGGCAACCTGCATGTTTGATGCCATTGAGGCAATGTCCCCTGCAGCCAGTCCGACCAGCGCAGGCCCCATGGGGATCAGCGTTCCCATCAAACCCAGCATCGGTCCTACACGCATGAGCAGCACAGCCGATTCAATGGAACGGCGAGAGTTCCCCTCAAAGTCGCAAATAATTTTGTCGCCATGTATTTCATGCCACGCACTTTTTTCCAGCGCAGCCACAGGAGCAAAAAGCGGGGAGTCCGCATGAATTCTTTGGGAGCAGCCCCCATCGCCAACCTTCCCCTGTTGTGCGGCGTCGGTCAGAAGTTTTCGGGACTCTCGTGCGCGAAGGCGGCGCGCAAATTGGCCATAAAGATCGCCAATCAGCGCCAGTGACCAGCCAAAGCAAAGTAAAAGTAAAAGAATGACCGGCACCAGCATGCCGGTTGACAGCCAGTAAAGAACATTGGTTAACATGGACATAACTTAGATTTCCTTCTCGTGTTTCGGTCGCGCTAATGGCGAGCGGATGACCGCTGTTTTGAATAGAGAACCCTACCCGCAACAAACAAGCTCGTAAGCAGTGCAAATGCAAGCGTTGCAGGTCCGTTTACTTGTATGGCGCTTGCGGGAGGAGGGGTGTTTGAAAAGAGTTGGGGGATGAACATTGCCGTCATCAGCAATAGAAAGGCCAATAACATTACGCCGTCGAGACGCAACCGCCATTGCCTGATAACCAGGCGTAGCAGCAACGCCACTACGCATAATCCAACGAACAATCCTGCGGAATACGACAAGGTAAGTCCCCACAAATCCACTCCTGTTGCAGTGTGGAGAAAATGCATATGTACCCCTGCGATGGCGGCGACACCTGCAGGGGATAACAGTGCCCAGAATGGGGTTACCAAACGTGTAATAAGTGTGTTTTTCGTATTTTTACGCCGCCGCGCCGCCGCGATCTTCTGAAAGCGGTATGGCAGCCAGGGCCAAAGTAGTACGCCCACAAGAGAAAGTAGCGTCAATCCCCGGAACCATTGTCCCTGAAGAAACGTACTTATGAGAAAGGAAACTAAGACGCTTGTCAGCACGACGGTATACATGGAGGTGCCGACTAAAAGCTTTTCGCGCGTGGCTGACGTGGAATCCGCATGCACAAGCATAACCGCAGCCACTAGCAGCAGACTCAAGATAGCTTCCAGCGCGAGCAAGGTCGAAAAGGTGCATAGCGTTGCATCGCTACGCAGCAATTGCTCCACCTCAAGCAAACTTGCCCGCACCGCAAAGGGATACAGCACCACGGGGGTAAGGGAAACCAACAGGGCCGCTGGCAGGATTTCCCACAGTCTTTCAACCAGACTCAGTTTTAGCCCGCATAGTAACAATGCAGGTGCCAATATACACCACAGCAACAAAGTCATACTCAGTTCACTCCCGTTCCTTACTTTGCAAAGGCACCCTGACGCTGATCGTCAAATGGAAAATCACCGGGATACTTAAAAAACTCAACATGTCCATCAAGGAAAAGGACATTCCCACCACCGGGAATATGACTGAATTCACTGATTCTGAAGTCGCTCTCCGTCATCGGTACGCGAAAACGAACGCTATCGTGCATTACTTTAATTTCAGATTCCGCCTGAACTGCAGCCGCCGGATTGTTAATATCCGTGATAAGAAAGCGTCCAATACCCGTGCGTAAGCGATAGAGCATTTCACCCGCATGCCCATGCAAATCACTTTGCGCATCGGTAACAGTCCAATTTTCTTCCCGAAGTTCGATATCCAATGCTTCCGTGGTCCCCATCCAGTTATACGGCGGCATCGCAGCCGTCACAGCCCAGGCCATGTACCAACTGTAGTCCTGCATTACCCAACCTTTGTACTGATAGCAGGCATCATTGAAGTGTTCCAGAACAATTTTTCCCTCTTCATCCACCCAACGGTCCCAACGCCCCTCATCATCCTGCTCTGGTGTACCCGCCTCCATCACCACACTCGCATCGATATCGGAAGGGCATACAAGCACTTCAAGATCCGTCAGATATTCCGGGTAAACCGCAGACAGTTCAAAGGTATTTATTGCCCACATCCCCTGACGACGCGGCAATTTTCCATGGTGTTCACTCGAATACATGGAAAAAACCATTCCCATCTGCTTCAGGTTGTTTTGACAGCTCGCACGGCGGGCAGCCTCCCGCGCACGCGCAAGCGCAGGCAACAAAATGGCGGCAAGAATGCCAATAATGGCAATCACCACCAGTAGTTCGATCAAGGTGAAGCCACTTTTTTTCATTGTATGTATCCTCAGTTTTTTATAATTCATTCTTTTTGAAAGAGGAATTAAACAAATTCTTTCCTTGTTAGAAACTGTAGAAATCAATTCTTTCTATGCTGACGCAGGCTCATACTGACGTCTTGGCATGTGCCCGGGAGTTCTTCAAAGGACTCCCGGGCCTACAAAGATGAAGGGGTGTGATTAAATTGACCACCAGGCCAATTTTATTCGTGTGAAAACAGGCTTCGACGCAGTAGATAGATAGCGCCGGCAATTGCAAGGAATGCTGCTGTCAGGGTTAGTCCCATTTTGTTCGTAGCGGGCACCTCTGCATCGGGACCAAAAGGATATTGGTCGTTGACCGTGTACATCGGCGTTCCTTCAACCTCAATGTGGCTCACGCCCATATCGAGAAACGCCAACACGTCGAACTTTGCCGTTCCCTCACTATCGTCTGCCGTAGCATCCCCAAGCGGATCTGACAAATCAACCGAGGCCAGCGTGCTAAAATCATCTTCCAGGCCACTGGTTGCATACTGCCAAGTGAGGATATTGCCATTGCGGGTAATGCGCATGGCCGTAGGCGCCGACATCAGCGTAGCGCTGCTGTATTCGGTACCGCCCATCATGCCACGCGAGGCTTTTATCTGAAGCGGCATCCCCGACGGGCTTCCTGCTTTATACAGCATGATGTAGTCAAAACCATTGACCACGACCGAAATGCCTGCAAAACCCATTGGGAACGTGGGCGTGCCGATATAGCTCAGATACACGGTGTAGCTAAAATCACCCACAGGGATATCTTCCAGATAACCGCCTTTTCGTGGAAGCGTGAAATACGGACTTCCGGTAAGATGTATCACGCCTTCCTCATACGTCACCCCCTCCTCCTCAATCTTTACTCCATCACGCGCATCCGTGTATTGAGCGACGCCATAGCCACTCAACACATCCTCGCCTTCCGTTTCGCCCTCAGCTTCTCCTTCATTCGGAGTTTCCCCCTCGCTTTCACCTTCCGTGCTCGTTTGGTCAAGATCAGGCACCATCGGTCCTGTTACCTCAATGCTGGAAAGTACGGTATTCACGCTGCTCCACATGATTTGGTAGGTAACGGATGCGCTCGCATCGGCTCCCAGTGCAAGGCTATCCCCTGTTTGGTACGGCATCATTGGGGAGTAGGTGTATTCAAAATAGAGCGTACCGCTTTCCCGGCGAATACGGACGGCAGCAGGCATCTGGCTGACTGAAACCGGATCGCCAAAGGATTTCGACAGGGAGGGTTTGCCTTCTTTTGCGTGACCACCTGTTGCCCGCATCGAAAGCACACCGTCTTTGCTGCCATACAACCAACCATAGGTGTTGCCATTGATCGACAGTATAGGGCCGCAAAACATCGTGTTGGAGCTAGGGGTAGGCGATACGCTTGCAAAACTCCACGTATAGGTAAAATCGCCAGGACCACCAACAAGGCTTTCCGTGGCTCCCGGTAAATCCACAGAGACCATAAAGTCCGCAGCTATGTGGATACCGTCTTCAGCATGCGAAACTTTTGCATGTTCGATCTGTATCGCATCCGAGGAATCGGTGTACAGAGCCGTTCCCGCCGTCGCATCGACGGAGAAGCCAACAAACGAAAGAACGGAGACAACGGATACTAATGTGAAAATGGATTTCGGAAATCGCTTCGTTTCCATGATACAATTAAATTCCTCTGGGTTTGGCGGGAAACATGCTTCTGTTTGATTGGCGTCAGTAGAGTGTGTTTCCTGCCAGGCCTTTTTTATTTCCCCATCGCAATGTCTATCTGAACGATGGGCCGTATGTTGTTTTGCACTGCTAAGTAGATCTTTTTCTTTCCCTCCCATTGCTGTAGTTGTTCGGAATACACATCCATTCAAAAAAAAACCGGTTACGCCTAAAACCAGGCTGAATCCCTCGTTACAATCCGCGACGCACAGCCCAATTAGATGTGGAAAATTTCAAGTAACAACAAAATTTTCCCCAGGCTAAATTTCAAGAGCTAAAAAAACAGCAAACTTAAAAACAAAATACCGGGATGTCTTGACGCAAATGGATTACGCAACAGCCCCAAATCTTATACAGGTCTTCCTAAGTTAGCTGAGGCTAATAATAACACCGGCACAAATCCATTGCAAGCTTTTAATTTAGGGCACAAATAGCCTGGTTTTTTGGGAAAAGCGACTACAGATTAAACGACGACGAGAAGTATTTGCGAAGCTGGTGTTTATTTTTTGGGGTTGGGAGGCGCATTCTTGATCGGACGATACTCATGCTGCAGAGTGCCGTCGGGCTGAATATGCCAAAGGCGAAAACCACGGGGAGCGCCGTCAAAATTCTTGCTCGTGGTGGCGGAGGAGACAACAGGAATGCCTTTGTATTGAGTGATGTTGTTTCGATGCAGGTGGCCAGAAAGAAATGCCTTTACCCCGTATTGGGTAGCGAGATGCAGAATCTCCATGCGTTTTTTAGGGGGCAGGTTGAAGTATTCCCCGGGTTCTTTGGCGGATTTGATAAAGGGGGGATAATGACTGACAACAAAACAAGACTGTTGATCGCGGTGGGCCTGTTGCAGGGTTTGGGTAAACCATTCTTGATGCGCTTGGGAGTATTTCGGGATGTCGTTTATCCAAAGAGAGGTGTTGGCGAATAGAAAGGCATAGCCTTTGTGTCGGATGGTGTAGTAGTCCTTATAAACAAGGCGATTGTAGCGCAAGATGCGTTCGGGTTGGGCGTCGTTTCCAACATCATGATTGCCCGGCACACAGTAGCAGGGCATGGCAAACCCTTCTTTTATCGTGTTGAAATCTTCAAAGGCCTTGTCGTCATCGGTCTTGTTGATAAGATCGCCGCAGATGATGACAAAGTCGGGTTGAAGCGCATTGATTTGTTCCACTGCCAAACGGAAACTTGTTACATCCTCCTCATAGCGCCCCATCCCCAGTTGCGTGTCGCAAAGTTGCACAAAAGAGAAGCGGTCCAGTTGTGCTTTCCTCTCCCTGCTATCGGTCAATGTCCCAACGCTACTGCCTTCTGAAAATGCACCTGCCTGAAGGGTAAGGGCGAGAAAAAGCAGAAGCAGCGTGAGTGAGGTGCAGATAAGGTTGGAACGCATGGTGACTATCTCCTAGGGCAAAGGTTGTGCTGCGGATACGGGCTGTTCCTGTAAATAAACGCGCAGGCGTTTTTCTAGTTTTTCTGCAAGAGAAGGGTGCTCGCTGAAATTGTCGCGTCGCTTCAGTTTCAGACGATAGCGGTCCATGTTGAGGAATTGAAGCGGTTCCTCGCCTGCCAGATGCTCACGGGCAAAGGGACTGAGGCCGGATTGCCAGGTATAGCGCCAGGATTTGGTGCGCAGGGAAAGGGCCAACGGTTCTCCCTGCATGGAGATCGAATCACGCAGGGGAATCGTGTCCAGCAGATGGATGTCGGAAAGAGGTTGCGGAACGGTGGCCCCCGTCAAAGCAAGTACCGTCGGCGCAACATCTTCAAGACGAATGGGGGTAATGCGTTTGCGGGGAAGCTGGTTGGGCGCAAGGATAAACAGGGGAACGCGTAGCGCACCTTCCATAAGGCTACGCTTCGCCTTACCGCCCCGTCGCCAGGAAACACGTCCCGGTTCCGTAAAATCAAAGCCATTGGTAGAGGTAAGCACCAGACAGGTGTGACGCATGACGGGTAAGCTTTGGAGCTTTTCAAGGAATGCGCCCAATTGTTGGTCCACATTGGCAAGCGCCGTATCGTAAATATCCAGGGAGGTAGGTGTACGTCCCTGCCCAAGGAAACCTTCGCCGTATCGAGCCAGCCGCATGGGATGTTCCAATTCACGCAGGCGCAGGAAAAGGAAAAATGGGGTACTGGTATGGTTTTCAATCCACTGTTCCGCTTTATCCAGTGTTACCTGCACTCCCTCGGGAACAGGCTGCGAAATTTTTCCCGGGACGGCCTGCTTCTGTCTATGCGCAGGGTAGACTGTGTTGAATAATTCAAAGCCACGCTCAAAGCCACTACCATAGAAAAGGTCGTTCTGAAGCGGTGAATCGCCTTCGGTGAACGCCATGGTGACATAATTCTTCTGTTGTAAGGCCTGCGCAAGGGTGTGTATATGTGGCGGAAGTATGCCCTGGTATTTTCCAAGATAGCCATGCGTGAGGGGTGAGACCCCCGTCAGCAAAGTCATACAGGAGGCTGCGACTTCCGGTGCAGGGACGAATGCGTTGGAATAGGTGATGGCTTGTTCGGCGAGCTTGTCCAGTAGCGGCGTCGTTTCCCGCTCACAGCCCAACGCATGAACACGCTCTGCGGCCAGGCCTTCTACCGCAATAAGGATAATGTTAGGCGGCGTATCTTGTTGACGCTTTGCATGCGCCCAAGGTCCCGAAAAAAGAAGTTTGTGCTGCGAAGTCGCCGCAGGACGCAACCCGGTCATGGTAACCCACTGCGCTTCCTGCTGTGCCGTCCACATTAGCGTACAAGCGCTTACATCCTCATCCAATAACTCGTCAGGAATATGCAATTCCGTCCACCCATTCGGATCGAGGCTAAGCGGAAGCACTGTGCTGCTCCGCCTGTGCCCGCTTTGAATAGTAAGCGTGATATAGGCCTCCTGAAGCGGCTCCTCCGTTTCCGGCTCATTGGCCCAGCGCAACGTAAGGTGATGTTGGGTTTTCCCACTAAGGTCAAGGGTATAAAACGCCCCCTCACCAAGAGGGCGCGCCATGCTAAAAGTATCCCCAACACAATAACTTTGTGATTCTTCAAGGGGAACAAAGCGGTTTTGATTCAGCGCAGCCTGCCATTCCGTGACCGTATAACTGACACCAAATGCGCTGAGCAGACAGGCCGCAATCCAGCCAAGTGCACCCAATCGTCCCGATTCCGGAGCTTGTGTAGCAGCAAATAACGTGACCAGTTTGATGGCCACATGGGTAGCCCCAAAAAGCGCAAGGCATACAAAATCGCTAAAATCAAGGAAATCCCGCAGAAACGACGGTAAGCTTTTATCCGGCACAAAAGGGATATCGATATCAAGGAGAAGGAGTATCAGAAAAAGGGCCGCCGCATGCGAACACATCTCGAAGAAAAGCGGCGAAAAACTGCGGGTAGGTTTGAGCAGGCGCAACAGGGTGACATACGCGAGTTCTACGCACAGGTACACGCAAGCAATCCCGACTGCAACAAGCAGTCCCGTGCGAAAATCGGGAACAAAACCGGCACTGGCCAGAAAACGGCGTCCGGTGACCCCAACAAGGCCAGCGGAAAGGCCTAATGACAAAATGTACAGCGGTAAGAACAAACCTTTTTCCTTGCATACCCATTAGAATGGTGTTGTGCTTTATTTTCAAAAGGGACTTGCGATGTTATAGGTCAAATGGAGCGCTAAAAACAACTCCGCATGGAATTGTATATCGGCGTAAGCCATCAGGCGACATAGATTTCCTTTCGGTAGCTCTGGTATCATCCGGTAGTAGTTTTGTGCAGCGTAGAAAAGCCGGAACAGATGTAATACGAGCGTTTCGGGTGCGCTGCTTGCCCCAATTTTCGGTATGGACAGCGTTTTCAGTAGTGAAGATGCGGATAAGGGTTGGTTTTTCGTGCTTACAAAAGTACTTACTTCTATTTTTGGTACGGGTACTGAACGGGTGATCAAGCGTTTGAAGCCGATATTGGATGCGGTGAATGCGCAGGAGGCGCGGGTGATGGCGATGACGGATCAAGAGTTGCGGGGGGAAACTATCCGCTTTAAACAACGTCTGGCAGCGGGGGAAACGCTGGATGACTTGTTGCCGGAGGCCTTTGCCGTAGGACGGGAGGCCGCCAAACGGGTGGCTGGCATGCGTCCCTTTGATGTGCAGATCCTGGGGGGAATCGTGCTGCATCAGGGGAATATCGCGGAGATGGTAACAGGGGAAGGAAAAACCCTGGTGGCGGTGCTGCCGGTATACCTGAATGCGTTGACAGGGCGTGGGGTGCATCTGGTCACGGTGAACGACTATCTGGCACGGCGTGACTGTGAGTGGATGGGACAGATCTACGAATTTCTGGGCTTGACTGTCGGCCTGATTCAGCATGACATGGGCACCTTTGAACGTCAGGTTGGCTATCGTGCAGACATTACGTATGGTACGAACAACGAATTTGGCTTTGATTATCTGCGTGACAACATGGCAGTGCGCCCGGAGCACCGGGTGCAACGGGAGCTGAATTTCGCCATCGTCGACGAGGTGGACTCAATCCTCGTGGATGAGGCGCGCACGCCTCTGATTATATCCGGTCGTCCGGAAAAAAGTTCCGCGCTCTACCTGAAGGTAGATGACGTTGTCCGTCAGTTGAGTAAAGATATCCACTACGAAGCGGATGAAAAACAACGCCATGTCTTGCTGACGGATGAGGGGATGGAGCGGGTGGAACGCTTGCTGGGAATCGAAAATCTCTATGACGATGAAACAATCGGCATGGTGCATATGATTGAACAATCGATCCGCGCCTACAACTTTTTCCGTCGTGACGATGAATACATGGTGCGTGACGGTGAGGTCTTTATCGTAGATGAATTCACCGGGCGTGTGATGGAGGGACGGCGCTATTCCGATGGGCTGCATCAGGCAATTGAGGCCAAGGAACGCGTTCCCATCCGTTTTGAATCACAGACGGTAGCATCGATTACGTACCAGAATTATTTCCGTCTCTATAACAAATTGTCCGGCATGACAGGTACGGCGTCAACGGAAGCAACGGAATTCGCCAAAACGTATAGTTTGGAAGTAATCGAAATCCCCACCAACCTGCCGCTGATTCGTGAGGATTGCACGGATCTTATTTTTGCCACGGAGGGGGGGAAATTCAGCTATCTGGTGGATGAAATTGCGCGCATAAATGAAACGGGGCGCCCCATCCTGGTAGGTACAGTTTCGATTGAGAAGTCAGAGGTGGTGGCGTCGGAATTGAAAAAGCGGGGCATTGACGGATTCCAGGTTTTGAACGCCAAACATCACGAGCGTGAAGCCAGTATTGTCTCTTCAGCGGGTAAACGCGGCGCGATTACAATTGCGACGAATATGGCGGGGCGTGGTACGGATATCAAGCTGGCGGAGGGGGTGCGTGAGTTGGGCGGCTTGTACATTATGGGAACCGAGCGACACGAATCGCGGCGTATTGATAATCAGCTGCGTGGTCGCTGCGGTCGTCAGGGCGATCCGGGCACGACACGATTCTATGTCAGCCTGGAAGACGAGGTGGCGCGTTTATTCGGCGGCGACAAGGTAAAACGCCTGATAGGTCTGTTTGGCGGCGAAGAAATGGATGCGCAACCGTTGAGCCAACGGATGGTATCGCGTTCTATTGAGCGCGCCCAGCGCCAGGTGGAAGAATACAACTATGAAATTCGTAAACACTTGCTCGATTACGATCAGGTGATGGACAAGCAGCGCAAGTACATTTACGCCATGCGTGCGGAGGTGCTGGAAGATCGGGATATTTCGGAACGCCTGAACACCATGTTCGAAAACCTGATTGCCGATGCAATGGATGAGCATGCGCCGGAAGGCTCTATGCCCGAAGACTGGGATCTGGAAGCCTTGGAAACAGCGCTGCAGGGCGTCTTTGGATGCACGTTTGACATGTCAGGCGAAGAGGATGAAACGCCAAAGACGTTGTTTGAAAGCCTGTGCGACCAGGTCAGGGCGGAATATCAGCGGCGCCATACAAGCATCGAAGAGGAATTGCGCCATAGCTATCGTGAACAAATCGGCGGCGACATCTCAAAAATCGACTTTGCGCCTCTGGCGCGCAAACGGGTCCATGATCTGGAATTGATGTGTCTGCTGCGTGCCGTAGATGACAAGTGGATTGTGCATCTGTATGAAATGGACTATCTGCGTGAATCCGTCCGGCTGCGCGCCTTTGGCCAAAAAGATCCGCTGTTGGAATACAAGCAGGAAGGCTACGAGATGTTCCAGCAGTTGGTGCAAACGATTGAAATGAACGTCGTACAAACGTTGTTCCGACTCACCGATCCCGAAGTGCGCCGTCGTCGTGCCGCAGGTATACGCACGGGTACGCTGACGGAAAAGGAAGATCCCTTTGCCCAGTTACAACAGTACAGTTACGTATCGGCGGATAAAGAATCGGATCGCAGTTTTGCATCGTTTGATACAGGCCGTTTTGCCTTGGCAGGGCAGTCGGATGCGGCACAGCGCCATGCAGGGGCTGAAGAAGAACAGCAGCCGAAGCGGGTGCCGGTTCGCGTGGTCCCTAAAGTAAAACCTAACGATCCATGTCCTTGTGGTAGTGGTAAAAAATACAAAAAGTGTTGCGGCAAAACAAATGAGTAGCGGGCATTAAACCTTGACGGCGTGCACGGAAGAAAAAACTTCATTCATACAGAAAATCCGGCTTGTACCGGTTCTTATCGTGCTTTTTTGGGGAATAATGATGGCCTTGCTTCTCTATCGGGAAGTGATT
Organism: Candidatus Hydrogenedentota bacterium; assembly: GCA_963678445.1. Taxonomy (GTDB): domain Bacteria; phylum Hydrogenedentota; class Hydrogenedentia; order Hydrogenedentales. The sequence goes on from OY782877.1 coordinate 473,863, forward strand.
GCGCCACGTATGAAGCCGCACACACTGACCTTCCGCGCATTTCAGGCACAAAATCTCTGGATGGATCTGTATACGCAAAGTGGACGGCGGATGGGGGTGCTGAACAGTCGCACTGGACGTGAATATCGTGACGGACGTGCGGGCGGCCTATGGCAAATCGCATTGCGTGTCGAACTACCTGTGTTGGGACGCACCATGAATGTTTTCCTGCGCGGGCATGCATGGATGGCGGAGGAGGACGGAAATGCCGACTTCGATTTTTCCCTTCAATCAGGCGCGCAGCGCATGCGCCTGAAGGGTACTGTGCGTGAGCGCACCCTGGAAGCTGTCCTGCATACTGACGACAACAAACTTCCGTTACGCTTCCCCGTGCCGGAAGGTTTTATTTTCTCCGGCGGAATGGGACTTTCCTCTTTCAATGTTCCCCTTTTAGACGTGGGCGAAGAAGTCTATGTAGACGCGCTTGACCCGGTGATGATGTCGATGCGTAAAGCGCGTGTTCATTGCGAAGCAAAAGAGGTATTGGTGTTGGAAGAGGGGCGTGTAGAAACCTTTCGTATAACAACAACCGTAGGAACTTTTACAACAATCGCCTGGGTCACGGCACAGGGTGAAGTGATACGTGTGGAAACGCCGTTTGGCTGGGTACTGAAACGCACACCGCCTGCATTGGTGGAGGAGTCGGAAAACCTGTTTCAAAAACCAGCCGCGAATCATGAGCTGAAAAAGGAATCGAAATGACGCAACCCATAACACGATACGTTGGCCTGCTATTGTTAGGAATAGGCCTGTGTGTGTCCCTTGCGGCAACTGCAACCACGCCGCAACTGCAAATAGAAGCGGTAGACGTGCAAGGGAAAACGGTTACAATGGATGTCCGACTGACGGGACCAGCGCAACCGGGCGTGCAAAGCATGAGCTTTGCGTTGCTCTATGATGGCGACATCCTGGCGGCAGAATCTGTGTTACCCGGTACGGTCGCCATAGAAGCAGAGAAAGTCGTGGCAGGCACATTGGCAGAATCTGGACGGTACAATGTGGTCATGCTGGGCTTGTCGGGACCTGCTATCACAGAGGGACAAATCGCACGATTAACCTTGTCGCGATTGCATGGTATTTTTCTGAGAAAAACGACCTTACAGATTGCCTATGTTTCATTGGCCGATGAGAACGGCTTGGCGATACCCGCACAAGGGACAACGTATGCGCTTCGTTTTTCGTTATTAGAAGATATCGGCAATTTACTCAGGCAGATTCCCGATGCTCTAGCATCCCTTTGGAATATCCTTTGGTTCGCCCTGCGTGCATTATTCTCCTAAAGCGGTCCAGCGACCTCAAGCAATAGGTATGGTCCTTGTCGTCCCTGACCACAGCAAAAATTTCGTTTTGTATGACAACTCTTGGAGTTTTAGTCACTAAAGTGATCCGCAGAGATGGCCAGAGTGGGAGTGCGTTCGATGATACGGATAGAAAATCTCACAAAAAAATTTGGGGAGAAAACAGCGGTAGATCGGTTGAATTTATCGATTGACGCAGGCACGTTTTTCTGTTTTTTGGGCCCCAATGGTGCCGGCAAAACAACAACGATAAAAATGCTGACCGGATTGTTGCACGCCAGTGAGGGACGGGCGCTGTTGGGCGGGATTGATATAGCCCGCGAACCGGTGGCGGCAAAACGCCTGTTGGGATATGTGCCGGATCACCCGTTTTTGTATGACAAACTCACGGGACGCGAATTTATGCGTTTTGTAGCAGGGCTATACCAGTTATCCGATGCACATTTTGAAGCACAAACCGAAGAATTATTGTCGTTATTCGAAATTGCACATGTAGCGGACCAGTTGGTGGAAGATTACAGTCACGGCATGCGTCAAAAACTCTCTTTCGCTTCCTGTTTTCTTCATGCGCCAAAAATTGTGGTCGTCGATGAACCCTGGGTAGGCCTGGACCCGAAAAATATCCGCTTTGTAAAAGACTTCCTGAAACAAAAGACACGGGAAGAGGGGCTCACCGTATTTATGTCCACCCACACGCTCAGTATCGCTGAGGAAATTGCCGATCACATCGGCATCATCCATCAGGGACGTTTGCTGCAGGCAGGTACCGTGGACGAAATTAAGACGTGGGAGGAGAATCCGGGGTCGTTGGAAGAAGTCTTTCTCCGCTTGACACAAAACGGGGAAGGCACGCGTACATGAAACAGGTTTGGACGGTTATACATGCAAAATGGTGCATGGCGCGTCACCAGGTAGCGTCCGTACGGCATGAGTCCAAATTAAAAGTAAGTGTCATTTCCCTATCCGCCGTATTGCTATGGATAGGCGCCTATCTTCTCTTCTACTGGGGGTTCAACAAAGTCATCGATTTTGGCGGACGGGGAGGCGATTTTAATTTTGGTGATTTGTTAATGGGACGTTTGTTGAGCATTCTGTCACTATCGGTATTCCTACTGCTGGTTTTCTCCAATATACTGGTCGCATTTTCAACGCTGTACCGTTCCAAAGAAGTGCTGTACTTACTTCAGGGCCCCCTGCGCTACGATCACTTTTTTTATGCCCGCTTTTTCGAGTGCCTCGCCTTCAGCTCCTGGTCGCTCATCTTTCTAGGTTCGCCCATGATGCTAGCCTACGGAATAGCGACAAAAGCATCTGCCGTGTTCTATGTAGCCATTGTGTGTTTTTTCTTGCCCTATATCATCATCCCCGCATGTATGGGCTGTTTGATCACATTGGTGCTGGTACGCGTATTTCCACGCTTAAAAGTACGCATGATGGTGCTTTTAAGCGGAGGGGGAATAGCCCTTTTCTTCTTATACATCCGGAATACGCTTCGAAGCGCCAACGTCTCTGACGAAACGCTTTTGCCAACCCTACTCGATGCAACGAGGCGTATGCAATCTTCTTTCCTGCCCAGCCACTGGGCAGCGCAGGGCGTGCTGGATGCAGCACAATTCAGATTATCCGAGTCGTTGTTCTGGTTTTTAGTGCTGCTCTCCACAGCGTTACTATGCCTGTGGCTAACCGGAGAAGTGGCGCAACGAATCTTTTATCCCGGTTGGTCCTACCTGATGGGACAAGACCGGCAGCGCATCAAACCTGCAGGTAAAGGGCTACTGAATCGTATTGAGCATGTCCTGCGCCTCCTCCCCAATCCACAACGCGCCCTGGTTGTAAAGGACATGAAACTGTTTTGGCGCGATCCCACACAATGGTCGCAGTTTGTGATTTTCTTCGGCATCATGGCAATCTATATCGCCAACCTGCGCAATTCCTCGCGCTACTATCAGCAAGAAATGTGGCGCAGTTGGATTGCAGCCTTAAACGTAGGTGCCGTAACCCTGATCCTCGCCACATTAACCAGTCGCTTCGTATTCCCACTGGTCAGTTTGGAAGGACGTCGCTTCTGGATTTTACGCCTTGCCCCCCTTTCCCTCCGCCGCCTGATGTGGCAAAAATTTTGGTTGAGCGTTTTCTCCACCTCCCTATTTACTGTGGGCCTGGCACTACTCTCCGGATACATGCTGCAACTCTCCCCCATCTACTTCTGGCTTACCGTGTACAGCGTCACGGCAACCAACTTTGCCCTATCCGGTCTTGCCGTAGGCTTAGGTTCGCTGTATCCCACGCTGACGGAAGATAATCCAGCACGTATCGTCTCAGGCATGGGCGGCACGCTGAACCTGCTGTTGAGCTGCGGGTACATTACACTGGTAGTAGCGGCACAGGCGTTAATTTTGCAGTGGCGCGTTCTGGAACGCTACGCAAGTCCCCATATGTTTGGCTACGCATTAACGCTTGTAGTGCTCTTTATCGGTCTGTTAAGTTTGATATGCGTCCTAGCGCCCATGTACTTGGGGTTGCGAAACTTAAAAACAATGGAGTTTTAGGAAAAATGTATGAATTTGGGCTTCAAACAAGGCAGCACTGCGCATTCGTAAATCTGGACCGTGAAATACAACGCATTGTCTCCGAAGCCGACCTGTCTGAGGGCGTCGTAAAAATCTTTGTACCCCATACGACCGCTGCGGTTACGATTAACGAAAACGCAGACCCGGATGTACTCTCGGATATGGAAATGGTGCTGGAACGCATGGCCCCCTGGCAAGGTGGATATGCCCATGCAGAAGGCAATACCGCCGCACATGTAAAAGCAAGTATGATGGGCTTCAGCGAGACCGTCTTCGTTCGAGACGGAAAACTCGCCCTGGGCACATGGCAGTCCATCTACTTCTGCGAATTCGACGGCCCCCGCTCACGCCGTGTTTGGGTCCAATTGATGCCCCTGTAAGCGAACTATAGTGACTGACATCTGAAAAGTTATCATAAAAAACAAATTTTAAAAAACAAATTTTTTGTTTTGGTCAAGGATGGTAAGGATCATACCTATTTCTTGCGGTCGCTGGACCGCTTTAGAACGCATACCCTGGGAGTGCAAAGATGAAAAAGGCAATTCCGTTTTTACTCGCTATCTGTTGCATCGCAATGGGGGCCATTTCAGAACCGTTCCTGTCAGAGGAAGATCTGCTCTTCCTGGAAGAAATGACCCAGGCGGTGCTGGAGGCATCACGGGTACCTGTGGGCATGAAAGTGGGCGCAATTGGCCCGAATACCACAGGCGGCATGCTGATTCGTCCCGGGGGACGTAATGCCTATCCCGCCTTCTGGATTCGGGATTATGCAATGTCCCTGGATGCAGGCTATGTTTCCTCCAAAGAACAGCGGCATATGCTTTTTTTGACGGCAGAAAAACAAATCGACTCGCCAACGGTATTGCCGACGGGAAGCGAATTGTTTATAGGCGCGATTGCGGACCATATCTCCTTTGAAGGGGTGCCTATTTTCTTCCCGGGAGTCCTGCAGGACTATGAAATACAGGGCGGAGAACGTTGGGGGCATTATGCCTGCCTGGACGATCATTTCTATTTCATCCATATGGCAAACGTTTACTACGAAACAACCCATAACACAGCATTTTTGGCTGAAAAAATACGCGAAAAAACCCTGCTCTCCCGTTTAGAAATGGCCTACAACGCACCACCCTCACGCCCTGAATCGGGAATCGTGTATACCACCAAGAGCAAGCGGGGCGTAAACTTCGGTTTTTTTGACACCACCATACATACCGGTGATTTATTCTTCTGTTCCCTGCTGAAATACCAGGCAGCGCATGCTCTGGCAGAATTAATGCGTGCCGTAGGGGAAACGGAAACGGCAAGAGCATATGAAGAACGCGCAGCATGTCTGAAGGCGGCGCTTCCCGATGCCTTTCGTATGGATGACGGCTTGTTTCGTGCTTCCACCGGCCTGAGTGCACAGCCAGACGTGTGGGGAACCGCGTATGCGGTATACCTAGGTGCACTATCTGGCAACGACGAGGCAAAGGCCTGTCAACGTCTCACTACCCTGTTGCGCCAGAAGAAAGAGATTGCCTGGCGGGGCGGTGTACGCCACATTCCCATGAATCAGGATTTCAATAAAGACACCGCTTGGGAAAAGAGCTATGCTGCGAAAAACCGCTACCAAAACGGCGCGTATTGGAATACACCCGTAGGCTGGCTCTGCTACGCTGTGGCGAAAGAAGATTATCCCTTGGCCCAATCCTTTGCCCGCGACTATCTGAAAGAGTTACGCGCCGACGATTTTCGCAAGGGTGAGCAGTTCGGGGCTCCTTGGGAATGCATGCACTGGGAAAAAAAGCACCGACAAAACCCCGTTTACCTGACCAGTGTAACTTGTCCGTTGGCGGCCTTCCGCCGCATCCAGTCGGAACAAAACACACCTTGATCGCAGTGCGTGGCAAGCTCCCCTTCGTATACTTGAGCCGCTCACGATGGGGAGTCCCGCCGATACAGTCTCGTTCTAGACAACATAAATTATCTATCCACAACAACGCACTGCCACCTGAAAAACGTGCTCTAAGCTTTGAATCCGTGCAACCTTGATTTTAAACTCCCTTCCTGATTAACTATTTATCATCATCATAAAAACTGTGGTGGCCTTGCAAGGGAGATGATTCTGCATTCTACATACGAGTATCTTCGATACGAGGAATTTCAGGAGACAAATGGGATTGTTTTTTACAACCCTTCTAAACCTTTGGACTCGTAACTATGAAATCTATTGAGGAGAAGAGGCCGGTGAAACTCAGAGAGGTTCGTATTCGCTTTATGTTACATCAGATACTCCATGCTAATCCGTTCAGATTATTTGTTTTTGCCCTCATTTTTGTGAGTGCATATACACTGCGGTCAGCAGCGCAACCACAGGGTGTTCCAATCGTTCCTTCCGAGGCCGAGCTAAACGCGCCCTTTGGCAGCCATGACAGGGTGCTGTTCCAAGACCCTCCAGGAGTTTATCATCCCGAGACATGGTTTCATTATATTGGAGGGAATGTGGCAAAGCCTGGGATTACGGCCGATTTGGAGGCCATAGCCGAAGCGGGAATTTCCGGAATCCATCTTTTTCACGGTCAGTTTGGGGGGGCTTGGCCCGGTGTAGCCCCGCAGATCGCATGTTTGAGTGAATCCTGGGATGATGCGGTATGCTTTACTGCCAAAGAATGCCGACGTCTGGGGTTGCGCTTCACGATGCAGAATTGCCCGGGGTGGGCTATGTCTGGCGGACCATGGATAGAGCCTTCCAATGCCATGCGCAGTCTGGTCTGGAGCCGGATGGATGTGAAAGCTGGTCCAATCCATACCCTTCTGCCGATGCCCCAACCCAGTAAGGAGCACTGGCGAGATTACCAGGATATCACTGTGCTTGCTTTTCCCACCCCACTTGGTGACAGCGGAAAGGCGCTAGAGCCGAACGCCGTGGAAAGCGATATCCCCCTTCCGTGGAAGTCTTTCTTCGCGGGTAAAACAAAAGACCCGTTGAAGCTTGCTCCCGCCACCAAGGAAAATCCGCACTGGCTGGAAATCACTTTTTCGGGGCCTGTGGTTTTGCGCACCATTGAATTTCCCGATGTGCAGTCGTTCAGTCATGCATGGTGTTATGTTCCCGGTGTAGACGTGAGAGCCTACGCCGTCTTTCCCGATGGTTCGAGACAGCGAATTCTGGATACACCCATGCCCCAGTCGGCATGGCAGTCCAACCAGCCCATCTCCCTGGCCTGTGACGAAACGGAGGGTGTCCAAACCTATCGAATCGAGATCGTCAATCAGCATGATATGGACCTGCGTTATCTTCGCTTGTTCTCGGCAGCGCGTAAGAACAATTGGGAATCGGAAGCGGCCTGGAGTCTGCGAAGCATCGTTCGTAGTAGTGAACACCCAAAACAGTCAAAAGAGGCATTTATCCAGCCGGAAGATATACTGGATATCTCCGCTTGCATGGATGGCGAAGGAAACTTGGAATGGCGCGTCCCGGAAGGAGAGTGGACCATCCTTCGCGTTGGCCATGTAAACGCAGGGCGAAAGAATGGGCCTGCCCCCGCCGAGGGAACAGGGTGGGAATGCGACAAGCTGTCTGAAAGGGGGCCAGAGGCGCACTTTGCGGGCTTTATTGGACGGCTCAACAAAAATCCGCTAAGTGGTGGACTCTTGGCCGGGATGTTGCTGGATAGTTGGGAATGCTCCACACAGACCTGGACCAAGGATATGGAATCCGAATTTCGCGAACATACCGGTTACGAATTGAGAAGCTGGCTTCCCGCAGTCTTTGGCTATGTCATCCGCGATCAGGAGACGACGAGCCGTTTTCTACGCGACTGGCGAGGAACCATCGGGGACTTGTTTGCCAACCGTTTTTATGGGGGTATGGCCAAGTTGGCCAAAGAGAATGGCTTGGATATTACCTACGAGACCGCGGCGGGCGATGTCTTCCCTGCGGACATTATGGAGTACTACAAACATGCGGACGTACCCATGTGCGAGTTTTGGCACCCCCATGCCGATTCATTCGTGGGATCACTCAATTTTAAACCTATTAAGCCCGCGGCTTCGGCGGCCCGCTTGTATGGTAAGCCCCGTGTCTCCGCAGAGGCCTTCACGTCCTTCGAACTGACTTGGGACGAGCATTTGAGTATGTTGAAGGAAGTCGCCAACGTGAATTTCATTGAAGGGGCAACGCATCTGGTTTTTCATACCTATACCCATAATCCCCGCACCGATTGGCTTCCGCCAGGTACCTCCTTTGGCACAAATATAGGCACCCCCTTTCTACGTGGACAGACCTGGTGGAAACACATGCCCGAATTCACCTCCTATCTCTCTCGCGTGAATTATCTCCTTGAACGGGGACGTCCCGTCTCCGATGTGCTCTGGTACCTGGGCGATGAAATCGATCATAAGCCGGACCAAAATGCCCCCTTTCCGGAAGGATTCAAGTACGACTATTGCAATCCCGATGTGCTGCTACACCGGCTTTCCGTGCGCAATGGAAAACTCGTGACGCCGGAAGGGCTCTCCTACCAGATTCTCTGGCTGCCCGACAACGAACGAATGCTGCCCGATACCCTGGAGCGAATCCTCTCTCTGGTCCGCGAAGGTGCGGTTGTCGTCGGCAATGCGCCTAAGGCGATTGCCACTCTGAAAGGCGGAGAGGTGGCGCAGCAACATTTTCAGGCAACGGTACGTGAACTTTGGGGGGACAATGAAGAGCATATCCGGATGATCGGAAAGGGAAAGGTGATGTCCGGAATCGCTATTGGAGACGCCCTTGCGAAACTCCACCTGACGCCCGATGTAATCGGTGGCAGCGCGCTATGGTTACACCGCCGGGTGGAGGATGCGGATTGGTACTACGTCTGCGCACCCTATGGCAGTGGATTCCAAGGCATTCTCAGCTTTAATAACAATGGAACTCCCGAGATATGGAACCCTGTCAGCGGAGAAATTGAACCTGCTGAAGTCGTTGGAAATGAAGAAGGAAGGACCACTATTCGTTTCAATCTTACGCGCGCAGGCTCATGTTTTGTGGTCTTTCGTGAGACAGATGCAGGCAATTCTGTCCAGGCTAGAATAGCGGACGAGACAGCCGAAAAGCGTATCCTTTCCGGACCTTGGACCCTCTCCTTCCCCGCCGACTGGGGTGCGCCAGCTTCGATTGAAACCGCCGAGTTGAAGGCGTGGAAGGACCTTGATGTATCGGACGAAGCAAAAAGTTTTTCCGGAACGTTGACCTACACGACGGCCTTCGATATCGAGGAATTGGAGGAGAAGGTAGCCTATTCTCTCGATTTAGGCCGTGTGGAGATGATAGCCGTAGTGACGCTTAACGGCAAAGCGTTCCGTACACTTTGGACCCCGCCCTACACTCTGGACATCACAGATGCGCTGAAGCCCGGCAGAAATGATTTGAGGATAGAAGTCACCAGTACATGGTTCAATCGCCTGGTGTACGACGCCAATCAGTCCGAGGCGCAGCGAAAGACTTGGGTGATTGGTGGACCTGCGAAAGAAGAAGTCCTGAGAGAGAGCGGGTTGATAGGGCCGGTGCATATCGTAGTCGCCCAGTGATTCTATGCAAAATCGCCAAACGCGAACGGTGTGTGGGCGGCAAGCTTGTTCGCCCGCACACCAAGCTGTAAACAGCAACGCTGCTTATCGGAATGGTAGAAGAAAATTCGGTTTTGAGGTGTAGCGGTATCGTGGGTGCTCTCGGAAAGCCATGCAACAGATTTTTCCCTGTTTGATTACCTCCTTGCGCCATTGCTCTCTCTCACATAATAATTTCTTCGTCCCTCTGTTTTTTTGATCACGTTATGAAAAAAACTATCGAGACTTCACATTGCTACGTTCGTACAATTCTGACAGCATTGAATCGAGGTGAGCAGGGACAGCTTCTTCCAACTCTTTTAAAAGCGCTTTGGAGAACGCAGATATACGTTCAGCGTTGTGGGCTTGGATCCGACCGTGCCCGAATCGCTATATCTCGCGAAAATATTGTGCACCGTTCCTTTGGAGACTCTAGGACGCTCATCAATCTCAGTGCTCCCATATTTCGGATTCTCTGCATGAATAACGGAAAACATCGTTTTCATTCTGTGCTCCGGTAAAAATTGGCCAAAATCATCGTCAGCAGGAAAATTACGATATTTAGCTCAGATAGCAGTATGAAAGTCTTAAAGAGGGAGAGTATAGGTATTCAGGTGACTTTACCATGCGGTTAAGAAACAGGAAAGGTATAAGATTTCCTGGTAATGTATTGCGCAATTGCCCTTGGGTTGGCTATCATGCGGCTACTGGGTCTGTAGCTGGAACGAATAGGATTAGGGAAATGCCGAAGAAAAAAACTGCAAAAATTATCGATGGAAAAAAAATCGCCGCTGAGATTCGTGAAGAATTAAAGCTGGAAATTGAAGCGCTTCAAAAAAAGAAGATTACGCCCGGACTCGCGGTCGTTTTGGTGGGCGGAGATCCGGCCAGCCAGATTTACGTGCGTAACAAACGACGCACATGTGACGAATTGGGCATTGCTTCGTTTGCGTATGATCTGCCTGAGAATTGCACGGAACGGCGTTTGCTGAATCTCATCGCCAAGCTTAATGCGGACCCAAAGGTTAACGGCATTTTGGTGCAGAGCCCCGTGCCGAAACAGATTGATGAGCAAAAGGTGCTTAACGCCATTGATCCCGATAAGGATGTGGATGGCTTCCACCCGGTAAATACTGGGAAACTCCTCAATGGGGAACCTTGTTTTGTAGCCTGTACCCCGGCAGGGTGTCAGGAAATGCTGGTGCGCAGCGGCTATGATCCCGCTGGCAAACATGTGGTGGTGGTTGGCCGTTCAAATATTGTCGGCAAACCTATCGCGGCCTTGCTGGTACAAAAAGCGGCAGGCGCCAACGCCACGGTAACTATCTGCCATTCACGCACCAAAAAACTCGCCACCATCACGCAACAAGCCGATATTCTGGTGGCAGCCATCGGTGCGCCGGAGTTTATCAAATCACGCATGGTTAAGGAAGGCGTCGTCGTGATTGACGTCGGCATGAACCGCATTGCAGATGATACGCGCAAATCAGGATATCGATTGGCGGGCGATGTCGATTTTAAAGGCGTCAGCAAAAAAGCGCGCGCTATCACCCCCGTACCCGGTGGCGTAGGCCCAATGACCATCACCATGCTGATGAAAAACACGGTACGCGCCGCACGCCTGCAACATGGGCTGAAAGGATAGTCCCTGCTGTTCGTACCCAAATCCCATGTGAGTGTCATTTAGTGACTTAAACTCCAAGAGTTGTTATAAAAAAACAAATTTTTTACTGCTTTCAGGGACGGCAAGGGCCATATTTCTTGGCTGTGGCCCTGGCCAGCTTGCGGTCGCTGGGCCGCTTTAGGACATTCTCTAAAACCCGACCTGAGGAATTTATTATGCGAGTTACTTTATACAGTATCATGGCCGCACTGCTACTAATTGCAACTATCGCCAATGCAGCGCCCGATATGGAAAAGACCGCCTTGTTCATTCGTGAAGAGGGTGGCTATCACACGTATCGTATCCCCGCGTTGATCACCACATGCTCCGGTCGTCTCCTCGCTTTTTGTGAAGGACGTAAGGGGGGCGGGGGCGATAGCGGTAACATCGACATGCTCGTAAAAGCTTCTGAGGACGGTGGCAAAACTTGGGGAGGCCAACGTGTCATTTGGGATGATAGACGGAATACCTGCGGTAATCCCTGCCCTGTGCTCGATCGCGAAACGGGCGTCCTCTGGTTGTTGCTAACGTGGAACTTGGGACGGGACGATGAGCAGGAGATCATTAAGGGGAAGAGTAAAGACACCCGCCGGGTTTTCGTAACTTCGTCGCGTGATGAAGGACGCACCTGGGCTGAACCAAAAGAAATCACGAACGCCGTCAAAAAGGATGATTGGACATGGTACGCCACGGGACCTGGCTCAGCCATCCAAGTGGAATACGGGCCGCATAAGGGACGTATGGTCATTCCTTGTGATCATATCGAATCAGAAAAAAATGGCTATTACTCTCACATCATCTACTCGGATGACCATGGGAAAACCTGGCAATTGGGAGGATGCGCTCCCAAAGACAAAATGAATGAGTGTCAGGTAGTAGAGTTGACCGATGGCCGTCTCTTGCTCAACATGCGCAATTATGACCGCAAAAAGAAAACACGGGGATTTTCGTTTAGTGATGACGGCGGTATTACTTGGTCGCCTGTTCAGTGGGACGAAGGATTGCCGGAACCGATTTGTCAGGCAGACATACTCCGCTACGCCTTTGACAAGCCCCAGGAAAAGGGGACAGCAGCTTGCACTGCATCGCGCATGGAGAACATGAATTGCATCTTGTTCTCTAATCCCGCCAGTAGTGAGAAACGGATAGACATGACCGTGCGTGCCAGCTTTGATGATGGAAAGACCTGGGCCAAATCGGTATGTATTCACCAGGGACCGGCTGCCTACTCTGACATGGCCGTGCTGCCCGATGGCGCCATTGCTTGTCTTTATGAAGCAGGCAAGGAATCCCGCTACGAAACGATTACGTTCTGCCGCCTTTCACCAACTTGGCTCAAAGCAGAATAGGAGCCATAATGCAACCGCGCAAATCATTTTTGACTGGATGTTTTTTAGGAATCGTATTAGGCGCCGTTGGTCTGTTCGGCGGCATCGTGGGTGGCGCCTTCCTGTTCAAAGATGTACTGATCGCAAAAAAAGAAGGGGAATTGCGCTCCCCCCCGATTACCGTAGGCTTAGAGGCAGATTATAATTGGACCGTAAAACGCCTGACGGGAGATGGTGAAACTCTGCTGGATATGAAGGAACTGCAGGGACAAACTGTGTTTTTGCATTTCTGGAGTCCCAATTGCCTGCATTGTCTCGCTGAGTTGCCCACAATCAACCGGCTATATCAATCGGTGGGGGGAGAAGAAATTGCTTTTATCTGTGTAGCGCGTTCGGGGGAAGAGAAGCTACGCAAACTTGCGGACGAATACGCCCTCTCCTTTCCCCTTTTCGCCTGTTCAGGCACCCTGCCCAAAGTCTTCGCCGAGTCCTCTGCCCCCAACACCTTCATCATCGCACCCAGCGGCGACATTGTCTTTAAACATCAGGGCAGTGCGAAATGGGATGATCCCAGTGTAAGCACTTTCCTGCTGTCGCTCTCCACCATGACAGCGAAAAGCGAAACAGAATAATACCGCGCTCAGGCACTTGCCTCGTAAGGACGCCCGACCTCAGCATTGATAAACACGTCCACCAATTCAGGATCGTAGTGTTTCCCCTGCTCGCTACGAAAATGGTGCAACGCGTCTTCGTGAGAACAGACGGTTTTTCGGTATAAACGGGGACTGGTCATCGCGCAAAACACGTCGATGATCTTCATAATCCGTGCTAAATAGGGAATTTGCTCTTTCTCCAGATGTTGGGGATAACCGTCCCCATCCCAACATTCATGGTGGCATTCAACAACCTCGATAACATCCGTGGCAATACCACGTTCCCGCAAGAGGTCCGCGCCCAACTTCGCATGTCCCTGCAACAGCATCCACTCATCGTAGTCCAATACACTCTTTTTCAGGAGTACGTCATTGGGTACCTTAATTTTGCCAATATCACGCAAAATAGCGCCCCGTTCAAGGACCAGCAAGTCCTCCCGACTCAGGCCCAACGCCTCTCCAAAACGAACGGCATGCTGCCGTACACGTTCATCAGCGCCCAAAGGCAAGCTTTCCCGGCAGGCAATCGCATCCGCGAGCAAAGTCAAAACCCCGTACTGCTCTTCGCCCAGGTTATCCGCCCACGAGAGAATAGCGGCAGGTTTATCCAGTGAAGCGACGATGCCTGAAGTCGCTGGCGGCAACGCTTCGCCTTCTGAAAGCGCATGCACCAACACATCATGCTGCTCTGCCTGCATTTTTAATGTCTCTAACAATTTTGCATCGTCCGCTGCTACGGCGATTCGTTTCAACATACGTTTATTTCTCCTCGGGGGGCACAATGCTACCAAGTGCTTTCTGACGCACAAAATGGCTAAAAGTAGTCCAGCGACCACAAGCAAGAGGTATGGTCCGCACCATCCCTGACCGCAACAAAAAAAACACTTTTTATGACAACTTCTTATGTGTCAGTCACTAAAAGTACATACATTGAGCGTAGCAGGAAATAAGGCAGGCTTCAACCCTCGTCTAAGTCTTCTTCTCCCAAATCTTTGTCTGATGGACGCCTTAGAAGGTCTTCGGTCTCCCCATACAAAGCACGCACCCGTTTTGATTTACTCAGGTAAAGCCAGCCAACAGCAAAAAACATTAGGGAAAAACCGACTTCTCGCAACGCCATAGGGACAAGCGCATAAATATCTTCTTCATTTTGCCAGTCGGGAACGGCAAACAGCGACACAACGGCAATGGCAAGCCCGATTAAAAATACAACCAGATACGTTTTTGCAGTCTGCACGGCATTGGGACGCACGGTCCACAACGCCATTCCGGCATGAATACTGTAAACGACCAACAGAAGCCGCACCAGGAAATTAATCACAAAAAAGCCCATCAACCCTTCGACATAGTCGCCAAAATCGGAAGAAGCCTTCCGAAAATTATCTACCAGGTTAACTGCGCTCATAAAAGGGTTTAGCAACGTCAGCAAAATGCAATATAGCAGCAAAAAACCGCCAACGCTCTGATTCTGAGGCTCTTCCTGAGGGTCGTGGACATCTAAATCATCGGACATAACTACCTCGTCCAGCTTGTTTTTATCATTACTACCCATGGTTTACAAATACGTCCAGTCCTTTTTAGCACATTTTACCCTAAAAACTAAAGCGATCCAGCGGTCACAAGGTGGCCAGGGCCAGACCCAGGAAATATGGTCCTTGCCGCCCCTGACCGAAACAAGTTTTTCGTTTTTTTACAGCAGCTTTTCAGATTTTAGTCACTAAAGTGGTCCGGCGACCACAAGCAATGCATTATAGCCCTTACTATAATATTATTATTCATTGCCGCTTTAAAAATGCACGATGTTTATAATATGTTTTTCAGGCGATCTGTCAAGTGGGTATTACGATGCGTAACCTGACTCCGATGCAGGGCCATACCCACAGCCTTGGATTCACCTACTATAATAACGATCTCTTTGCCGCGTGTGATGGCAGTATACAG
The DNA here is from genome assembly GCA_963678445.1 of Candidatus Hydrogenedentota bacterium. Classification (GTDB taxonomy): domain Bacteria; phylum Hydrogenedentota; class Hydrogenedentia; order Hydrogenedentales. The sequence continues at coordinate 488,926 of OY782877.1, forward strand.
TAAATTTCGTTGAAGCATCATATAGTATTGTGACAAAAAAGCCAAGATAACAATCGGATACTCACTGCCTTGTGATTTGTGAACCGTAGATGCGTAGGCCAAACCAAGCGCGTCTGTCTCATCGGGTTGGTACAAAACAACGCGTTGGTCCTCAAAAGTAACCTCCAGTTCTCCTGTTTCCGCATCAAATAGCGTAATCACACCTACGTCGCCATTGAACACATCCAATTCATAATTGTTATGCAACTGCATGACCTTGTCGCCACATCGAAAACTGCGACGTGGAATTGCAGTTCCCTGGGGATTCAGCGCTGCCTGTAATGCCTCGTTCAGGCGGTTTACCCCTGCAGGGCCACGGCGAACCGGAGCCAATACCTGAATATCACGGATGGGATCTACGCCAAATTTTGGCGGCACACGACGGGTAACCAATTCGACTATCGTCTCAAGCGCTTTATCGGGTTCGTTTCGTTCGATAAGGAAAAAATCCGTTTTGTTAAACTCAGGAAACTTACCTACGTTGATTTGGTGCGCATTGGTAACAATCCCGCTTTGCGCTGCCTGGCGAAAGATGGTGTTGAGACGCACTACGGGCACCACCCCGCTGGCGATAATATCGAAAAGAACATTGCCTGCCCCTACCGAAGGCAACTGGTCCACGTCGCCGACCAGTATCAGGCGTGCAAAGGGCGGCAATGCGCTGAGCATGCTGTGCATCAGTTGAGCATCGACCATAGAGGCCTCATCCACCACCAGCATGTCGGTGTTCAACGGATTGCTTTCGTTACGGACGAACGCGCCGGTTTGTGGACTAAACTCCAACAAACGATGCAGGGTGCTGGCCTCACGATCGGTCGCAGCAGACATCCGCTTGGCGGCCCTTCCTGTTGGCGCAGCCAGCACAAAAGATATTCCCTTGCGCGCCAGAATGGCCAACAAACTGTTGAGTACCGTTGTCTTCCCCGTTCCAGGTCCACCGGTGATCACCACCACCTTTTCCGACACGCCCTTACGCACCGCGTCACGCTGTTCCTCCGAAAGCGTCAGCTTCTTCGTCCGCTCCACCCAACGCAACGCATTCTCCATATGGATAGAAATTGGCTCCAGAGGCGTCGACATCAGACGCTGCATCAATTTTGCACAGCCCAGCTCCGCTGCATGCATACCCGGCAGATACAAGGCATCGTTTTCGCGAACAAGACCGCCACTGGCGCACAATTCTTCCAACGGTCCCGTCAGGACCGTTTCCGTAACCGCAAGCAGCTCCGCTGCTGCGGTTTGCAATTCCGACTGCGGCAGATAGACGTGCCCGGCCTGCAACGCCTGCCGTAATGCATGAAGCAATCCCGCCTTCAAGCGTTGTGGCGAATCCTTTTCAATACCCAATTCAGCCGCAATCTTGTCCGCACCACGAAATGCGATCCCCGCAATATCCTCCGCCAGACGATACGGATCTTCCCGCATCACCGCGACAGCGCCGTCGCCATACCGCTTGTATATTTTCACAGCTTGTGAGGTCGTGACACCGTGCCCTTGCAGGAAAATCATGATCGACTGGATGGCCTTTTGTGACGCCCAGGCCTCCCGAATCTTTTCTGCACGTTTACGACCGATACCCGGCACTTCACGTAAACGCTGCGGCTTCTCATCAATTACCCGCAAGGTCTCCAGACCAAAGGCGTCTACCAGACGCTTTGCATACTTGCGCCCGATCCCCGCAATCAGCCCAGAACCCAGATACCGCTCGATTCCTTGCACCGTTGAAGGCACCAGGGTTTCCACCTCCTCCACACGCAATTGCCGCCCAAAACGTTTGTCCTGCACCCACCGCCCTTTGACCCGTAGCGTCTCCCCTACAGAAACCGCCATCACATTGCCCACTATCGTCACCTCCTCCATCTGCGACTCCACATGAAGACGACCTACGAAAAATCCTGTCTCTTCACTTTCATAGACAATTCGCGTCAGTTCACCTTCCAGGGTGATCAACGGCTCCACATCCAACTGCGCTGTAGACGGTGTTTTATCCGATGAAATTTCGGAATGTTGCATACCCAGCCTCTCCTAGCCACCCAATGGAGGACTGTCAAAACGCCGCAGATGAATGATATCCGTTGTTGCACGCGTGCCCATCGTTGCCAGGAAGAGCGCCGTATGCGCCACATCATCCGGCTGCATCCAGTCCGACTTGTCCCGATGCGGCATAGCCTCCTGCGACAAGCGTGTATCCACCCCGCCAGGACAGATGGCGTGTACCGCGATGTTATACTCGCGCAATTCCAGGGCCAGTGTTTTCGTTAAACCATTCAAGCCATGCTTGGAGGCGCAATAAGCGCTCTGCGCCTCGATAGGTTTCAATCCGGAGACACTGGAAATATTGATAATGCGACCTGCACGACGCTCCATCATCTTTGGCAACACCGCCTGGATGCACAAAAAGGGTCCGTTCAAGTTTACGTCCAACGTCTCCTGCCATTCTTGCAGGCTCAACTGGGCAAAAGGTTTAAAGCGAGCATAGCCAGCATTATTCACCAGGATATCAACCGGCCCCAACACCCCTACAATGAGATCAGCCGCCTGCTGCACCTGCTCTGGCTGTGCCACATCGCAGGGCACGCTAATGGCCTTACCGCCCTGCTCTTCAACTTGCGCCAGCGTCTCCGCCAACTCCGATTCGGTGCGTGCAGACAACGCAGTCGATGCACCTTGCGATGCAAACATTAACGCAATCGCACGGCCAATCCCCCGTCCGGCTCCCGTTATCCAAACAACTTTATCCTTTAACAACATTTCCTTTTCCCTATCTTCTTCGCCTCAACGACACAGGAAGTCAAGCAAAGCATAGCGCTCCATTCTCCCTGAAACGCACTGTTTTTTTGCAATCGCTTTTCAGAATTAATCTTCCAGAATACCGCGTAATAAGGCCCGGTAGGATTCTTCCAACATCTCGCGAACCAAATTCCAATCCGTATTCTTGCCCTGCAGATCGCGTAGCGCCGCCGCCTGTGCACGCAGCATACCCGCCATCTGTATATCCGCATTCGTCCCCCCGCATAACAACGCATACAAGCGGGCAATCTCCTGCCCTACCGTGTCAATATTGTTCCGTTCCGGGGTACGTCGCGCCATCCACCAAGCCAGTTCAGCGCGCGCGGCCGCAGGCGCATCCCAATCCTCATCTATGCTGCTGCACACCCGCATATACGCACGCTCAAGATACGGCAATGCGGCATACTCATAGTCTGATTCCGCTTCCAGAAAAACTTTACCCGCGCTACAAAAATCGAGACCGGCTAACAATGCATTTTGGTATGAAAGACCGAAAACACTGTGGAGCAATCCAATCAGTTCCACAAAAACCTTCTCGTGTTCATGTGCATAATACGCCTGCCAGATACGCGTTTCCACCGCAGCCACATATTCCGGCGACCAATACTCTTCACGTAGCCCCTGATCCTGAAACCCACCCAAAAACGTATCCCATACGCCCAACAAAGCAGGTCTGGGCGCAGGTTCAGGCGGTGTCACAGGGAAGGCATAAAAAAGGAGCGCTACACAGATGCTCCCTGCCGCTATCAGGCCGGCTACAGCACCTGCGCCTATCATGAAGGTATGACGAGTTCGCATACAATAAATCCTACCGCTTCCGGGTCGAGTCGAAAAAGAACCTTGGGAAAAACAGGTTACGCCCGCCTATTTTCGCCCGCATCGTACCGCATCGCCAATTCACCTAGCGTCGCCGTAAGCGTGGCTGGATCGGCACAGTCCAACCCCACATAAAGCGGCTTATACTCCATTTCACTGCGCAGCAAAGACGGATCACGGCCCGCCTCACGAATGGCACGCACAATATCAATTACCTGTGTCGTCTCCGGCGCACGCGCCGGCTGAAATGTAACCGGTTCAGTCGCACACTCCGTCACCAAACGCGCCTGTACAAGACAACGCAGCGTTTCATTCACCAATCGCAACGGCACATTCCAGGCTGTTGCCATCTCATGCGCCGAAAGGGCAGGCAGGCCCTGCTGAAATCGCCACACCAACTCCATCACCGCGCGCACCCCCACCGCTTCCCGATACGCAAAACTGGCCCCATCTGCCAGACGTTCCATGGCAAAGGTTTTTTCATTCTGATATGCAAAACTCAGCAAGGCGCCAAAGAGCAATATTAGCCAACTAAGAAAAATCCACATTAGCAACAAGGGAAAAAGGGCAAATCCGGAGAAGAATACCGCATAACGCGCCAGACCAAAGAGAAACTTCGCATAGCCCCATGAACAGAGCATCCATAATCCACCGGCTACAAAACCGCCCAAAAGCGCATAACGCCGCTCCACCTTCGTATTAGGAACGAAGTAATACAACATCGAAAAGGTCAGGCAAATTACCAGAAACTGGACACTTCGCAGCCCTGTCGAAAATGTCCCCAATCGGCTTGCAATTGCCTCACTTTCCAACGCTGCCGTGATGCCCAGAACAACCGCCATAACAAAGGGCAACAGCAAGGTAATCAGCAGATAATCGCTTAGCGTACGAAACATGCTCCGGGCACGAGAGACCCCCCAGATGCTATTGAAAGCGGATTCAACATTGCGCAAAAAGCCAAAGACGGTACTCAACACAAACAGGATACCGGTAATCCCAATCGCTTGTGGATTGGTCGCCCCCTGCTGCGCCAGTTTCGCCAATGCATCTACCGGATTGGTGTAATCCCCATCGTGCATCAGGGTGTTGCTGGAATCAAAAATGGGCACAAAGGTGCGTAGAATCTTATCAAAAAGCTGCTGTTCGCCCCTTCCGTCCCCTCCCCCACCATCCATTTGCGCCGTCAACACCGCCGTATTAGCCTGCAATACCGGTGCATCCGCAAAAAAAGCCTCGCCTCCGTTTTCGTCTTCACCATCCCCTTGCTCCCCCTCACCCTCTGTCGCCTCCTCCTCCTCTTGCATCGAATCATAATCCAGCGCATCCGCCAAGCGTTTTATCTGTACATCGATCTTATGCGACAAACTCATGTATACATTGTCGCCCAACTGGAAAGTCTGTATAAAGTAAAACAGAAAAGCGAGAAAGGGTACGATAAACAGCATCGTGGCAAAGGTCAACGCTGAAGCGCGTAGTAATAGCGCCTCCTCCACCGTCGCCTTTACCAATAATATTACCGCACGAATCTGCTTGATTATAATTCCATGCGGCAATTCTTCGCCCGGACGTCCTACCAACCAGATATCATGCGCTACAAAACGGCGTCCGCGCTGGAACGAATCTAGCATTCTCTTTACATATCGCTTCATCCTCTTATGCTGACATACCCACCCGCGCCAGTACAAATTTTTTACTCTTCTCAAGCCGCTAAGGCACCCAGCTCAACTCAAGAAAACAAAATGTCGTGCTGTTGAAATGCGCGAGTAACAGCACGACACTTGACTTCATTCACAGGCCTCGAAAACGGCTTTTATTTTTCCGCACCTGGGACCAGTTTAAAATTATTCCAGGAAACGGTATTGGGAAATGTAGAAGTCGCCTTGGGCACATGGCTAACAATACGAATCTTGCTGAACGTCCCCGTATTGAAGCTCTTGGATGCAGAATAGATTTTCTCCCCGCCTAAACTCAGCAAGGGATGCGCTATTGGTGTCAGAGCGCCATTCTCCTCTACCCCAAACACGCTGACCGCTAAAAAGTACTTTCCAAAGATACTGAATTCCGTGCTAAAGGTATAATCGGTGTTGGCCGTCAAATTATCCACCTCTACGCCAAACCACTTCTTGGGGTCCTCGGCAGCGTCGTTGGCGCTCCATCGCTGTTCAACCGAAAATGTGTTGTCCGCACGCTGGTAAGCACTGCGTTTCAAAGTCGAATGCTCCGATGAGAATGCAAACGGCCCCTCGGGTAACGGTTTTCCGGTAATCCAGACGCTAAACGCCCCATTAGGTATCAAATTATTCTCATCCGCAGTCGCCTTTGGATAACTCGTCTTTCCAATCTCCCTCAACCGGATATTATCCAGAAAAAGACGCTGTTTCCCTTCCTCAGGCATTTTAAAACACCCTGTCGCCAGTACAAAATCCGTCAAAACGCCGGTGGAAAATGACGCCGAAGAAGTCTGCCAGGCACTCCCGGGTTCAAGCGTCATAAAAGGACGCTGCATCAGGTACGATTCATCCCCCTCCTTCACCCCTCGAAGCTCTATCCGCACCGCTTCCCCGTTCGGCACCAACGCATCCAGCGTTACACGATAGTCGGTATTTTTCTGTAATCCAGCAAACTGGATTTTATGCCGTCCTTCAATGTTCCACTGATAGTCTTTCTTTTTCCACTCTTGCGCAAGCACTTTCCCCCCCACACCATCTTTACGCACACTACGATATATTTTAGAGGCGTCTCCCGGTACTACAAATGCCGGACTGGGAACAGGAGAGCCTGAATACCAGTTTTCAAAGTCACCTTCTGGAAAAATATTCTCCTGGGCAGCCTGTACAGGCGTGACAGAAACAACCCGCATCGCTCCAGGAGCCGGATGATCATTCGTCGCTTCTTCCTGCGTAGCATTCCCACATCCGTCCAGCAGGACAACGCTACAGAGTACTCCCAAAAATAAAAAAGCATAACCAACTCGCATTATTTCTCTCCTGTCTATCGAAAATAACCCGTCAAACGTCATCCTATACCAAAGCTGGCGCGAATCTAAAGTGGTCCAGCGACCACAACCAAATATTTATGCTCCTTGCCGTCTCAGAACTTCACAGATCTCGTTGTTTATAACATCCCCACGGCATGGGATGTAAAGCACATTAGATTCTCGAATCGTTTTCTGCTATAACGCTCTATATAATAACGTCCGGAATACGAAAAAAGGCGACCCAACGCCTCTCTGGAAGAAGTTGCACTTTATAGCATTCCGTAACATAAATTTCGGTCTCTTCCCGGCCTCAATGCTTCAACACTAGTGGCTAAAATCTGAAAAGTTGTCATAAAATGCGAAAAATTATACGGTATCTGGCATTAGCGTTTGTGGTAATCCTTCTTTTGGTGCTAAGTGTAGCCACGTACTATTTGCTGATTGACACACGGCCCCCGGCCCGTCGTCCTGATCTGGTCTATCTACCCGACAATCTGGCGACACCACCCAAGGGATATCCTACCTGGAACGCCGCCATGCTGTGGATTGCCTTGGGACGGCAAAAGTTGCTTGATCCGAGAAAAGACTGGGAGATGCCGGAAACCGTATCGGTAAAAAAAGATGTCGTGTATGGGAATGTGGATAATCGCAAACTTCTTCTGGATCTTTATTCGCCGAAAAACCTGAATACCCCTGTGCCCGGTTTAATCTTCATCCACGGAGGAGGTTGGGAAGCGGGTAATAAAAAGGATTATACGTACTACACCATCCGTTTTGCGCAACGGGGATATGTGGCTGCAACCATTGGCTACCGTTTCTCCGATGAGGCTGGATTTCCCGGGTGTGTGGAAGACGCGAAATGCGCTGTCCGTTGGATGCGTAGTCACGCAGATGAATTACACGTCGACCCGGAAAAGATCGTCGTTATCGGCGGTTCCGCAGGCGCACATTTGGCCATGATGGCTGCTTATGCGTCGGATGTGCCCGAACTGGAAGGAAACGGTGGATATACCGGCGTCAGCAGCGCCGTCGCTGCCGTCGTGGAACTCTACGGCCCTACAGACGCTACTGTCGAAGGGCTACGTGATGAACCGGTTGCCCATAAATTCATGCGCAAGACCTACGAAGAAGCCCCCGAAATTTATCGCATGGCTTCGCCCCTCTTTCACTTGGATGCCTCCGACCCGCCTACGCTGGTCATTCAAGGCACACTCGATCGTGTTGTACCGGTAAACCAGGCCGATGCGCTTGTAGAAAAACTTCGTAACCTGAATATCCCCCACTGGTATGCCCGCCTGGATGGTTGGCCCCATGGGCTGGATATTGCTCCCGAGGTGAATGACTACACTCAGCAACTCATCACTGCATTCCTTGAGAGCCACCTAAGCCCTCCAGCGACCAAGGTCACTGGAAATCTCTGATAGTATTCGTATATAGCTCCGTACAAACGCTTTCTCTTTCAAGCTATTAAGTTGTCCGTTTCGTGTACCACCGTCGTTGTGCCGTACCCCAAAAGAGTAGGATAGCAAGGCAAAACACAATGCTTTTACCCCCCAATGCACCACCGGAGCCTGTACAGCTGGTGTAACCTATGCAACATCCATCAGGGCCGTCCTCCCCTTCACCCTCTGTCGCCACCTCGCCCTCCCCTTCTTCATCCGCACTTTCCCCTTCCCCCTCTCCTTCCACCGCCCCCTCTGTTTCGCCTTCAATTGAGGAAGCCGCCCCATCCCATCCCGCGATACGCGCCATGAGCCACCAAAACGCCCTGGCCTTATTGTCACAGTTACTATAAGACGTATGCCCTGCCTCATCCCCAGAATAATAGGGATGCTCGGTGGGGATTCCGTCCTCAAAATGCCGGCTGCCATCGTACCAACAATCGAGATCGGCGAAATCAAAAAGGACTTTATTGTTCGCCTGACAATAGGTACGAATCTGATTGTTACGGCTGTACCGGTTCGATTCCACAGACTGCGCATTTCCTGTCATGTAGACAAAGGTAATATCTGGATATTCACTTTCCAACCGCGCCATGGCCGCCAAGTAGCCTTCCACATCCGCTTGGGAATAGTAATCCAATTGGGTGCACCATGCCCAAACTGAAACATTAATCGGGTACAGATTAAGTACATTACGTGTGATGTTAAGCGCAGTAGTCCCCTGCCAATAAAGATCGGGCGTAATATAGGTTTCGCAATACCCTTCAAAATACTGCCCCTCCATCACGCTCAAATACGCACTCGTATCGGGCATCGTACAATTATCAGGATAATAACTGTACGTCGCATCGGTCGCTGAAAGACGCTCAAGCCCCACCGTGATCTGTTCCCCATGCGACGTATGTGCATAATGGATACTAAGCAACGCTTGAGCTTGCTCGATCCACATAGCCGGTATCTGGCTCAAATCAGTACAGGTGTGATCAACAATAATCCCCTGCCCATAAATCGGACACACGATAATCGCCACAAAAATAGAGACCAGCATCAGCACAGGCTGCAAAACAAGTATACGGTGCATGACTTATCCCCCAAACAATGTGGCCCACGTATATTTACACCTCACTTCCAGTGAAATTTCAGTATAACACGGCTCCGTTTTTACGCTAAAAACGAATCTCTTGACCATATCCTACAGCCGATAAAAAAATCCCGTGGCGACAGCGAGCGTCACGCACTATGCACACATAATCACACTAGGTGGATGGCGACAAAAGATGATATACTAGCCGCAGCATCGTTCCTGAACGACGCTAATGGAAAGTATCCTGCGTAGTGTTATTGTGTGGGGGAGTGAAGAAGAAAATAACAATTATTCTGCAACGTGCGTAATACGGGATATGTTGGGGACAGCCCATGGTTGCGCAAGTGCAGCTTTGCCTGAATATCGAGGAAGGAGAATTTGTTTATGTCACATGTGAATCTTGTTACCGGCGGTGCCGGATTTATTGGTTCTCACCTTTGCGAACAACTGTTGGACCGCGGTGAAGAAGTACTCTGCCTGGATAATTTCTTTACGGGACGCAAGCAGAACATCGCCCACCTCTTGAACAACCCAAACTTCGAACTCATTCGACATGACATCACAAACCCTATCGTGGTAGAGGCCGATCGTATTTTCAACCTTGCCTGTCCAGCCTCCCCCGTACATTATCAATACAACCCCGTAAAAACCATCAAGACCAATGTAATGGGCGCACTCAACACCCTCGGCCTGGCCAAACGCGTCCGCGCACGCATCCTGCAAGCCTCCACCTCGGAGATCTACGGCGATCCGGCAGTCCACCCCCAAGTGGAAAGCTACTGGGGCAACGTCAATACCATCGGCCCGCGCAGCTGTTATGATGAAGGAAAACGTGTCGCAGAAGCCCTCTTCTTCGACTATCACCGGCAAAACAACGTCGACATTCGCGTCATACGTATCTTCAACACCTACGGTCCGCGCATGCTCGTCAACGATGGACGCGTAGTCAGCAATTTCATCGTACAGGCACTCAAAGGCGACCCCATTACCATCTATGGCGAAGGACAGCAAACCCGCTCCTTTTGCTACGTCGACGACCTCATCGCAGGCATGCTGTCCATGATGGATTGCAACGACTTCAACGGTCCCGTAAACCTGGGCAACCCCGGCGAATTCACAATTCTCGAACTGGCGCAAACCATTATCGAGCTTACCGGCTCCGCTTCCAAACTCATGCATGCGCCCCTGCCTGAAAACGATCCAACACGGCGTCGCCCCGACATTTCCCTGGCCAAAGAAAAACTGAATTGGGCTCCCAACGTCCTCCTGCGCGAAGGATTGGAAAAAACCATCTCCTACTTCGACAAACTGCTTAAAAACAGCTAAAAAAAAGGGGGAAAGGCCACAACGGCTGATATCCCTGCTGCTTTTGCGCTGGGAAACCTGGACCAATTCCATCCCCATATCCTACACATAGAAGCCTTGTGAACGCAGAGCGTTCTCAAGGCTTTTCTTCTTTGTTGCCTATCAAAATTAGAGTACGACAACGCCCTGTTGCATCTGAATTAGCAACAACACCATTAGCACCAACCAAATAACACATCAACGGGGTATTGGAAAGAAGCGCAGACAATTTTTGCTTGTTAAAATCAGCGCTTTGAGCTATAAGGAAAGGAGTATAGGTGAGGAATTCGGACTCAATATAAAGGGGGACATTATGTTGAGGACATCACTGCAGCTTTTCCTGCAAATCCAGTCGGATACTCTGCAATTTCCAGGCATGTCCGAATGATTTTCCTGTGTTGCCTTAACGGAACGGCTCTGCGATGTCCTGCTCACTAGCTTTAAGAAAAACGGGTGATTTTTCACACATCTAATTGCAAAGGTTAGAAGGAGAAAGCGATGAGTACGAAAGTGTTAAAGGGACTGGCATGCTTAACAGTGCTCAGCACAGTGCTGCTTTTTACAGGCTGCCCGTGCATCACACCTGAATTAAAAGTGGATACGGAGCTGTTGGTCTTCGAGGTTTCAGAAGGCACAAAAACATTCACTATAAGCGCTGTTGGCTGGGGAGAACTTGACTGGATGGCCTTTGAGGGGATCCCATGGTTAAACCTTTCGTCCATAGAGGGCACGGTCGATGAGAATGGACAAACGGTGACGGTCACGGTAGATCGCTCAAAACTTGTTTCAAAATCGGTTACCAAAGCGGCCATCAACATAACCGCTGCTTTTCAAACAAAAACCGTGCAGGTCGCACTGATACGTTCCAATGAAGCCGAGGGGCTTGCCTTGGAAACCGCCCTGTCGCTTGCCAAGGAAGCCGCTACGACGGCTTTGGGCCCAACCCCATTGATGGTTGGGGCGATGGGGGTAGGAATTGATGAAAACGGCATGGCAGACTACGCCGAATCTGCAGACAACCCCGGTTGGGGCTTCCTTTTCGTAGATGCCGCAGTGCAACAAGGCTTCCGAGTGAATGTGACGCCAGATGGTTGGGGAAGCGGCATTGTCTATCCCGACGATGCGCCATACCCCCTTCCCGATGGACATCCCTCAATTGCCGCCAGCGAATACGCCTCAGAACATGTTGAGGACTGGATGGAAATAGCACAGGCGGAATTGGCGGTAGCCGCCCAGCTTATTGAGACAGAAACAGTTGATGCGATGGTTTTCGTAGGTGTAGACGCAGATGGCACCGAGGACGCGATTATTGCCTTCTACGAAGAATCTGACAGAGCCAGCGATTGGAGTACGATGGACTGGGTTTCCCTGATTCGCGGTGCCGATGTCGCGATTCATCTAGATGCAGGCACAGGCGTTGTAGAGGCGCGCTCATACGATATAGACCTGGAGGCCGCATTGGCAGCAGCTGAAATCGAGGCAGCAACCGTGCTTGGCGAAAACCCGTCCCTGGTGGGTATCATGGGCATTGGGATCGATGAGAACGGTTTCGCAAACCCAATTGAAGCCGGCGATAACGCAGGCTGGGGATTCCTGTTCGTAGATGCGGCGGTCGCAAATGGATGCAGCGTATCGGTGATTGCTGATGGAACCCGCGGAGGCATTGTTGGCTCCTCAGGCTCCTATATCCTGCCAGCGGAAAGGCATCCTACTGTCGCTACATCAGCCTACACTGCCGAGCATGTCGTAGGCTGGATGCAAACTGCTCTGATGGAATTAGCCGCTGTAGATCATCTCATCGGCACAGATACAGTCGACGCTCTAATCTTCGCCGGCGTGGATCAGGACGGCACCGAGGATGTGATTGTCGCCTTCTACGAAGAATCCGACATGGCTACCGATTGGGCTACCGTCGATTGGCTTTCTCTGATTCGCGGCGCCGATGTTGCAATTCACCTGGATGCACTAGGAGGAGACGTCGAGGAACATTCCTTCGATATGGGACTCGATGAAGCACTGAGCGCAGCCGAAGTAAAAGCCTACGAAATGCTCGGTCCCGATTTCATCCTTACAGCAATCACTGGGCTGTGGATTGGGGTCGATGGCGAAACAGAAGAGCTTGCGGATAATCCCGGATGGGGATTCATATTTGTAGATGCAACGGCATCCAACGGCATTCGCGTCTCCGTCCTATCCGGTACGCTCGTCGATTCCACCAACGTTTTCCCCGTACCCATTGGAATGTCCACCCAGGCGATTACACGCCCCACAGGGGATACGATCGTACAGTTTGTTGCCACGGCACTTACTGAACTGGCGCAAAATCCGCTCGGTACAGCAACGCTCGACATTGTAACTTTCATCGGCACCGACCCCACCGATGCCACGGAAGATGCCGTCGTTGTCTTCTATGAAGAAGCCGACATGGCTACCGATTGGAGCACGATGGATTGGCTACAGGTCCTTCGAAACGGCGATGCCGCAGTACACCTTAACGCCTTGACTGGTGCTGTCGAAAGCCGTTCCTGGGACATCCCCTAAACCACCCAAAACGAGCCGCCCAATACAATATTGGGCGGCTCGTAGTCCCTCAAAAAACAACTCAACCCAGTCCATTCGGCAAGCTACAAGAATTGCCTCTATTCTGCGCAGAGCTCCCCTCGCTGATTATAGATGGGTTTGCAAAAACCTCAACTGGTGACGAAATCCCCCATCGAAGGATTGCACCTCATGCAGAAATAGCATTAGCCCAAATCGTTCGGTGAGTAAAATCTGAGAAGCTTTCCTAAAAATAAAAAGTTTGTTTCACTCAAGGATAACACGGAGCATATGTATTGCCTGTACCGCCAGCCACTTTAAGAACGTCTTTCGCAAGACGACATACCTTGCAAACAACAGGGCCAGATAGCCGGCAGCTCAGGCTATGACACACGTGTCCCGTGGCGCTGAAACATAGGTTGTGACAAAATATCCAGGACCCCTCGTAAATCCGAATAGGGAGACACGTAATCCGCCATTTCTTTTAGCTGCGGCTTTGCGTTTGCCGGACATCCGAATACACCTACAGCCTCTCGTAACGGCACATCACCTTCTGTATCGCCAATACCCGCCACCTCTTCACGGCGCACGCCCAAATCGCTTAATAACGCCGATAAAGTACTCCCCTTATTCACACCCGCTAACGAAATATTGAGATAAAAATGCGATGGCTCAATAAGCATCTCCGGCGCACCAGTCTCGAGAATAAAAGCTTCCAGGCGCTGGCGGACCGCGTCAAAACAGTCCGGCTCTTCACAAAAAAGCGACAGTTGCGCCTCCTTACCAAACTGATATACCAAACGTGGATAGGCGGGCAAAACCTCTTCCTCTAAAAAACGACGCACAGCACGCAATCCCACAATCTTTTCTGCGGTTACTCCTGGCCCAAAATGCGACCGATTGTCATGAAGCGAATACAGGATAGCACCATTCTCACAAATTGCCGGTGCACGCACATCCAACAGCTTCATCAGAACCTCGACATAGGGTTGCGGGCGTCCCGTACACAAAGTCATCGGTGGCAACGGCCCCTCGCCTCGTGCGGCTGCACGGGAAAGCTGTACGAACTCAAAAAAACGCGCCAAATCCCATGGCACCGATTCTTCAGGGCTCAAACAACCATCAATATCAGTAATAATCCATTTCAAGGCCATTGCAACACCCACTTTCTCAGAATAATTTTTGTAAAAACGTTATTATACCGCAGTCACACACACTGCATACAATTCCCAATCGCTAGTTTTCTCTACCCGAAACAATTGGGCGCAATCCCCTATAAGACACGCGTCCATGTCTACTAATGTCTACCACTTAATTTAAAAAGCGGCTGGAATCTGTTGATTCCAGCCGCTGCATCAGACTAGTGAGATTTCAAAGCACCCTTATTTTTTACGGCGTCGCATCGTGAAGGCGCCACCCGCGGCACACATCGCCGCCAGCAGGCTCAGGCCAAGGCCAGAGGCTACCGGGATGTTCGGAGCCACTGTCAAGGTCACGATATTGGTAGCACGATTCAAATCCGTGCCACTGTCGCTAACGAAGACCTGATATTCACCCGCATCCGACATGGCCAGCGTTTCAATTGTGTACGCTGCCTCAGTCGCTGCTTCAATGATGGTCCAAGCCTTCGTCTCTGGACTCTGGTAACCCCACTCGAAGGTGAAGGGCGGAATACCACCATCCGGCACCACTTCAAACGTGAAGGGATGGTCTTCTCTGCCTACCGGTTCATCTGGCGTCAACGCTGGCGAAACCAGATGTTTGTAGACATTCAGCTGCAACGTTGCCGAAGCTTTCCAGCCGCGTGCATCCTGCACCTTACATTTGTAGGTGGCGCCATCCGAAAGCTTCACATTGTACAGATCCAGGGAGACCGCTTCCGGATCGCCCAGAACCCACTCGGCTGTCGGCATCTGGATATCATCCGACTCGGTGCTGAGATCGTCGTCTTCGCCAACAATCTTGTACCATTTGACCTGACGGCCCAAGGTGGTTGGCGGCGTGCCACCGTCGGTGAAGGGTTTACCACCACTGACGGTGAATTGCAGACGATGGGTGGCGGTATTCTCATAGATACTCGCCGCACCGATGGGTTGCGAAAGCTGCAACTCGGTACCTACATAGAGCCAGACCCGGTCTGTCTCTACCGTGTTGAAGGTACGTCCCGATGGATACCCCGGTGTCACATAATCAGAACGACCGGTTATATGCAGGCGATACATTGCTTCATCCGAGGCCTGCAGATTCAGAATCTGCAAGGAGAAGGTATGCAGTCCCGCTGGTATGTCGGAACCTTGCGCGCCATAAATACGGCCTGCCTGGCCATTGGTCAAGCCTGTCCAGGTAACACCTGAATTCGTGGAACGCTCCCACTGATAATCCATCAAGGTCGGGTCGTTCGCATCCACATAGACTTGTGCGTTCAGGGTCGCATTACTTCCCGGTGGCACAACGCTGGATTCCGGTTGTTCCAGTACCTCGGGCGGGCTCAGCACGTTCAATTGTGCATAGGGCGCCGAGGAAAGGGTAAAGTCGCCGATACCATTGTAGACGTATACCCGATAATGCGCTTCATCATCGGCATCTGTATTGTTAATGGTCAGCATGCTCACCGGGCCCATAGTACCCATATTGGTCCATGTATCGGTTAGCGGATCGCCTTTCTGCCATTGGTACTCAAGCAACGGATACTGTGTCACGGCTGTAACCGTAAAGTTAACGGTTTCACCCTGGTAGACGGTTCTATCCTGTGGCTGCTGTGTAATACCCGGATCCTGTATTGCCAGCTGTGCATGACGCGAATAGGTTTCGCCAGCAGGATTGTAGACCTTACACATGTAGAAGCCTTCATCCGTTGACGTGATACTATTGACGGTCAATTGCGTGCTGTCCGCACCGGGATATGTTGCTGTAGTCAAGGCGGTCCAACCGGGATCTTCATCATTACTCAGATCCGTGGCGGAATAGTACCATTGATAGGTCTTGTTCTGTCCTTCTGCCAGAAGGGTGAACTGTATGGTCTGGCCTTCAGGGGCAGAAACGTCATTAGGCTGTGTCAAAATACGCGGACTGGAAATAACGCGCAAGCGGCATTCTGGCGTAGACACGCTGCCCGCAGGATTGCTGACTACACAATAGTACCCAGCTTCGCCATTGCTATCTGCATTGCTTTCCAAGGCGCCATTGAATAGCAGGTTCGCTGAATCGGCGCCCGTAATGTTACCCGTATTGGTCAAGGGTATATCCGCACCGGCGGTATTCAAGCGGTACCACTGGTAGGAAAGCTCCGCACCTACAGCGGTCAGGCTGAAGCCGCCTGTGTCGCCCAGATAGAGGTTGAGTTCCAACGCAGGCTGACTGGTGATCACCGGCGGGGGGTTAATCCCAAGATTAGCGGGCGTACCCGACGTATCTATGGTTGTCGCCGCATTGGTTACCGCTACATAAATTTTCACGCCATTGGCGTTTTCATTTACGTTGGTCAATGTCAGGTGATTCGTATCCGCATTAGCTACATCAAAGTAACCACTCACCGCATCAATACTGCTGCCATCGACATTATTCAGCGGTACGGTACCTGTACCAATCCTGGCATACCAACGGTAGGTTGCATCTGTGGTATACAGCACCTGCACCGTATAATCGGCTGTGCCGCCAGGCCATACGGTTTCATCATCCGGTGGCACACTGATTACCGGCGCTTTCAGCAATTCGATAGTAGCACCTGCCGGCACGGTAGTGGTCCAGGTCGTCGGGTAGGTTGAAGAACCATAGAGGTTCGGGCTTAATTGGCCTGTACCATTGTTGATGGGACGCGGTGTACCACCATTGACCGACATGTGGATTCCCGTGAAATTCGCAATATAGCTATTGCTGTATACGAAAATCTGATCGAATGCGTCATTGAATTCGCTTTCACTGAACGGGATGCGCTTTATAAACAGCGCGGCTGTCGTACCCGTGTTAATGAAGATGGATTCATGCGGCACGTTCAAATCCAGGTAATCCTTGTTCCAGAAATCTGGCATTTCAGGATCATTTACCCGGCAAATACCCTCTGTTGCAGGACCACCCAACAGGTTTGGAATCAGCGGATGATTCCATTCACCGTCAAATTGTGTGAATCCTATCAAATCATAATTGGTTGCTTTACCAACATGAACGCGGTTACCCGTATCACTGGTCACATAATCCGGCAGATTATCTACCGTATTAATGTCCGTCGACGAATCTATTGTTCCGATGAAGCTGTCGCCCATATTCGAGAGCAGCGTCAGCTTACCCCAGTTATTTACTGTACTGGCCGGTTTTTCATTGGTTGCATAGACGGTTAAATCTTCGGCATGAATAACCGAACCCTGTAGCTTCACCATCCCCGGTGTAGCATAACCACCATTACCGCCAGAGCCACCTGTGCCACCAGTACCGCCCGCACCACCGGCTGCACCAGAAGCGCCATTACCACCACTTCCGCCATCGCCTGCATCACCATACCCTTTCGCAGCGCTCTTCTTATCTTTGCCGCCATCCTGACCAGCACCACCACCGCTACCACCAGTACCACCGGCACCGACGCTTCCTGTTGTCCCAGTAGTACCCGTTGTGGGTGATGTTGCGGAAATGTCCAGCAGCACCGGGGAAAGCACCTTGAACAAACCGCAAGCCGAAAGAATGCAGGCCCCACCGCCATTACCACCGGCACCACCACCACCACCGTCACCACCATTACCGCCATTACCGCCATTACCACCGTGACCGCCGGCACCACCTTGGCCACCACGCTCACCATCACTCCAAGCACCTTTACCACCACCACCACCACCGCCACCGGCACCACCGCCACCACCACCACCACCTTGGCCACCACCCTGGCCACCACCACCGCCGCCGCCACCGCCGCCGCCATGACCACCGTATAATTCCAGACTACTCACTGATGCACTAAACCAGGCATCTCCACCAAAGCCACCGTCATCACCTACTACACCGGTACCGCCATTACCGCCTGCTGTCGAAACTTTACCATTACAGCCTGCGAATCCGTTATCCCCTTCACCACCGTCATCGCCGCCTTCCCCCCCTTGACCGGTTGGATTTGTGCACGGCTCTGTACGGCTCCGGAGCGCTGAACTGGGGTTTGCATCGCCTACCCCACCGCCAGCACCACCGACACCTGCGTTCGCACTATCAATAGCACCTGCACCTGAAGTACCCGCAGCACCCGCATTACCGTTACCCGCAGGACCAGGGAATCCCAAGGTACCACTGCCCCCTGAAACGCCATTATCACCACTAAGTCCACGGGAACCTGGTTTGCCGCCATCACCTGCAGAACCACGCTCTCCCGCTGCACCATCCCCGCCAATAAAACCATCGCCACCGGCACCACCCGCACCACCTGCATAGCCTACACCGCCAGTACCGGAAGCAGAACCATCGTCCGAACCGCCGACACCACCGACACCACCGCTGCGTCCAGCACCACCGACACCACCACCGGCACGGCCGGGTACGGTACCGGAAATATCAAAGAGCACATTGGCGTCCAGTGTCTCGTTGTAGGTACCGACGTTGTAGCCCACGTAGAAGTCTTGCGCTGCCGCAATGGAGAACGGCCGGTTCCCTATTACACTAAAATTAACCAAATCGCGTCCGGTTTGCCAGTAGCGATCGCCAAGAAACACGTTTCTGAAGCGAAAAACAGCCAACTGACTTGCTCCACTGGCGACGAATTCACCTTGGGCAATTTGGTCGGGCGATCCACCATCAGTGTATACCGTAAGGGTGGGCGGATCGGTATTGGTTATAATTTCCACATAGCGATCGGAGGGCACTGGCACCGTCCGAATAATCAGATCGGTATCGCCCCCTTCGTAATAGGATGCCGGGTCGGCCACCGCTGTGCATGCCATACAGCATATGGCCAGAACGGCCATATAGCCTGCACACCCTTTTACCCATTTGGGTATACGGTTAGCCTGCTGCGTGTCGAAAAAACGGAACATTTCGTGTATCCCTCCAGATGAAGCCAACATTGAGCACTATGCTCATTCTGCCAGATATACGTACTACCTCACAGTTTACTTACTCTTTATTATACAGATGTGTACTATAATGTCAAGATTCGTGTATCCAGATAAACTTTGCGATGTAATGCATTTACGTTATTTAAGAAAAACATAAAAACGCGTTGCTGTAAAATGACATCTGAAATTAATACTAAAATTTGAAAAGTTGTCATAAAACACACACCTTGCCCCTACGCTCCTCGCCGTGAGAAGCGACAGGCAGTGGGTATGCATTCCCACAGGTGACCGTGTGACCTAGAAAAAACATTCATGGAAACAACTGGTTTTACTGCGGTCAGGGACGGTAAGAACTCTATCTCGTGGGTGTGGCTCTGGACATCTTTTGGGGCTATACCATAAAAAGCTGTGCGTTAAGACGCGTTGTTGAGAGGATACTGTAATGGGTTATACTTGTACTTGCCTGAAACGGGTTTGTTTCGGTATACTTGGGCGCTGAACTGCTTACGGGTGAGGTATGTCTAGTGGTCCAGCGACCACAAGCAGGAGATATGCTCCTGACCGTGCGTGACAGAAGCAAATCTTTTGTTTTAATATGGCAACTTTTTGAAATGTCAGGCACTAAAGTGGTCCAGCGACCACAAGCAGGAGATATGGTCCTGACCGTGCGTGACAGAAGCAAATCTTTTGTTTTAATATGGCAACTTTTTGAAATGTCAGGCACTAAAGTGGTCCAGCGACCACAAGCAGGAGATCATGGTCCTGACCGTGCGTGACAGAAGTAAATGTTTTGTTTTAATATGACAACTTTTTGAAATATCAGACATTAAAGTGGTCCGGCGACCAGAGGATAAATACGTATAGTTTTTACCCTCGCTGACTGTAGCAAAAGTTTCGTTCTTTAGGACCGCTTTTTGAACTGTCAGGCATTGGCAGGTAAGCATTGTATTTTTCTCGTTCAGGTCTGAGGCTTGAAACAGCAAGGAGAGTATCGACATATGGTTCGGAGTATGACCGGCTTTGGACGGGCCACCGGGGACCTGGATGGAGAACGAATTACAATTGAGTTGAGTTCGGTGAACCACCGTTTTTTGGAATGCCAGTTCCGCATGCCGCATGCCTGGGCTTCGTTGGAAGGCGTGTTTCGGGATCAGATAAAAAAAATGGCGGCACGGGGTAAGGTAAACATTTCTATCCGCCGTGCCTATGGGCCGCTTGGGCGTCAACAGATTCAGTTTAATGCGGACACAGCGGATCAGTATCTTGTAGCCGCTGGCGAGCTGGCGAAGAAACTGGGGGCGGATACGTCGCTTTCGCTGGATACGTTGGCGCAGCTGGATGGTGTGTTTACGCCTGCCGATGAGGAGCAGGATTTGAGGTCGGTGCGCAAGATGGTCTCGCATGTTTTGACGGAGGCGTTACAGCAGCTGGAGCAGGCACGCACGAGTGAGGGGGAGGCGTTGACGGCAGATATTCGGGAGCGTATTGCACAGATGCGGGATTCCTTGCGTGCGGTGGAAATGCAGTTGCCGGAAATCAGTGAGGCGTATGCAGCACGTTTGCAGCAGCGTGTGTCTGATTTGAATGCGGAGCCTGGTGTTAAAGAGGAACGCCTGGCTATTGAGATTGCGTTGATGGCGGATAAAACCGATGTAAATGAGGAAATTGTCCGTTTGAAAGCGCATTTTGAGCATGTGGAGGAGTTGTTGGTCTCTCAGGAGCCTGTAGGACGGGATCTGAATTTCCTAACACAGGAGATTCAGCGGGAAATAAATACGCTGGGCTCAAAAATGCGTGACATCGGTATCACGCGAGAGACGTTGCGTATGAAGTCGGAGTTGGAAAAACTTCGTGAACAAATCCAGAATGTTGAGTAGTTGATTGTGGCGAAACCGGGTATCCTTATAGTCATGTCTGCGCCTTCGGGGGCCGGGAAAAACACCTTGCTGGCCGCTATCGGCGAAATGGAGCAGAATCTGGCCACCACGATTTCGGCTACAACGCGCATGCCACGTCCGGGGGAGGAAGATGGCCGTGAATATCATTTCCTGAGCTGGACGGATTTTGAGGCGCGGATCGCTGCGGGCGATTTTGTGGAGTGGGCGAAGGTGCATAGCAATTTGTATGGTACGCTTAAATGTGAATTGGATCGCTGCCTGAATGCGGGTAGTGATGTCATTTTGGAAGTAGACGTGCAAGGCATGCGCAGTGTGCGCGGCGTGCGCGATGATGTGGTGAGCATATTTCTGATGCCTCCTTCGCTGGACGAGTTGGCGCGACGGTTACGGGCGCGTGGCACGGATGAAGAAGAGGTTATTGCGTTGCGTTTGCAGAATGCACATGCGGAAATGGCGGCCCGCCATGAATTTGATTATATAGTCGTGAATGATGATCTGGAACATGCCGCAGCTGATATGGTGGCGATTCTGCGTGCAGAACGCTGTCGTGCCTGGCGGCAACCATAAGGAGGCGTTTAATAATGCCAGCCCCGTACTTTGTAGATGATTTCAAGGATAAGATCGACAGCCTGTACCGTTTGGTTATCATTGGCGCACGGCGTGCTAATCAGATCAGCAAAAATGAAGCGCACAGCTTTGGTGGCGTGACCCGAGCCAAAAAATCGACCATTACCGCGTTGGAAGAGGTATTGGACGGTAAGGTCAGTTATTACAGTAATGATGACGAAGATGAACACTTCCTGGAGTAGGTCATGCCGTCACCGTTTGCCGATAAAGAGATTGTACTGGGCGTAGCCGGTTCTATTGCCGCCTACAAAGCGTGTGAGCTTGCCTCGCAACTGGTGCAGGCGGGAGCACGGGTTACGCCTGTGCTTACGAAGCATGCCCAGGAATTTATCGGCCCGGCTTCGTTCGAAGCAATTACGGGGCAGCGAGCCATTACGGAAATGTTCGCGCCACTGCAGAATCCGGATGTGGAGCATATCGCTGTGGCGCAACGCGCCGACCTTTTCCTGATTGCACCGGCTACGGCAAACGTTCTCGCAAAAACGGCGCATGGCATTGCCGATGATTGGCTCAGCACCACGTTGCTCGCCACGCGTGCCCCCATCTTGTTTGCCCCGGCCATGAATACGCACATGTATGAGCATCCGGCAACGCAGGAAAATATCGCGATTTTACAAAAGCGTGGATGTCGTTTTGTGGGACCGGGTGTGGGCAAATTGGCGTGCGGGGCAGTCGGCGCAGGCCGCCTCGTCGAACTGTCGGCAATATTGGAAACCACCGCACTCGCTTTGCATCAAACACAGGACTTAGCCGGAAAGCAGGTATTGATCACCAGCGGCCCCACGCACGAACCTATCGATCCCGTCCGCTTTATCAGCAATCACTCTTCTGGAAAGATGGGCTATGCAGTGGCCATGGAAGCGTTACGGCGCGGCGCCAATGTCACTGTGCTCTCAGGTCCTGCAGAGACGCCTTTACCCCATTGGGCCAAGGTTTTGCGCGTCAAAACGGCCATGGAAATGCTGGAAGCCGTGCGGGAACAACTGCATACCGCCGACATATTCATAGGTGCGGCTGCCGTCGGGGATTATCGCGTGGCTGAGCCTGCTGCAGAAAAGCATAAACGCGAGACCAATGCCTCCTACACACTTTCTCTCACCAACAACCCCGATATCGCTGCATTCGTTGGCCAACATAAGAAAAAACATCAACTGGCCATTGGTTTTGCCGCGGAAACTTCTGACGTACTTAGCCATGCCCAGGAAAAATGTGAGCGCAAGGCGCTGGATCTCATCGTCGCGAATCAAGTAGGCGGCGATGCCTGTGCATTTGGCTCCGATACCGTATCTGCGGCGATCCTCCCTTGTGACACTGCGTTGCGCAGCTATGAAAAGACGGCTTTAACGCAACGGCTTTTCGACGAAATCATCGCACGCCTCCCCCAATCCCAATAGCCTCCCCTACTCCACCTCCGCCTTGCGCAATGCCATCGCATCAATATCCGTAGCGTCCAGGCGGTGCAACAAAAGCAGGGCAACCGCATCTACCTTGGCGTACAACCACTCCACACCCAGACCAACGCCATACCAATAGGGCACAAAGGTAAGTGTGATCTGACCGTGGAGGTTATACGGTAATTTACTGTAATTCCAAATGCGCAAACCGCAGGCGGTAAAAAGTCGACCCGAAATATATTCTACTACGAAAATCCCCACCATATATACCCCTGCGCGAAAAACCAGGGGGATTTTGCGACGTTGTAATGGGCGCGCAATTGGCATCAGGACCACACCCAAAAGTCCATAATCCAGCATCATCCACGGCGAAGAATGCCCGCGCATATTCCAGTCATTCGCCGACAATCCCGTGAAGAAGACCTCCATTAACAACCCCAGAAAGGCAAACAATAAAAACCGTAACGCCACACGCTTTGCCTGCATACAGACCTCCCTGCATTTCTCGAAAGAGAATTCCATCGTACACTCACGTACTTACATAAACACTTTACCCATAAAAAAACTCTTTTTCAAAACTTGTGTAAATCCCCCCGCACCGCGTATCCTAGGGAGGGTGTAACAGAAAAGGGTTGGACATGAGAATACTTGTTACCGGCTCAACCGGTTTTATTGGCGCTGCCTTAACGCAGTATCTCGGCCAACAGGGCCATACTGTTGTGCGCCTGGTGCGTAAACGACATGGCTTTGCTGAACATGAGGTACTGTGGAACCCTCAGCAAGGCATTATTGACTCCATCGGACTGGCAGGCTGCGAAACCATTATCCACCTATGCGGTGAGAATCTTCTCACTGGACGTTGGACCAAGGCGCGCAAACAACGTATTTATGACAGCCGTGTGGAGAGCACCCATTTTCTCTGCCGTTGCCTTTCCGCGTTAAGTGAACAGCCTAAGACCCTGCTTACCGCTTCCGCCATTGCCTACTATGGCAATAATGGCGACACCCTGCTCACCGAGGAAAGTCCTGCTGGCAAGGGTTTTCTGGCGGAGCTTTGCCAGGACTGGGAAAAACCCGTAGCGCCCCTCACCCTCAAAGGGGTGCGTGGCGTTCAATTGCGTTTTGGCGTAGTGCTTAGCCCCAGTGGCGGTGGATTGAAGCAGATGCTGCCTTTCTACCGAAAAGGGCTGGGCGGTGTACTGGGCGATGGACGCGCTTACCTGAGCTGGATCAGCCTGCACGATACACTTGCGGCAATACATCACTGTATCCAAAACGAAGCCATTTCGGGCCCCGTCAATATCGTTGGCCCCGAACCGGTTACCAACCAATCCTTTACACAAACACTGGGCGCGGTACTCAAACGTCCCACCATCTTTCCTATACCCTCCTGGCTACTCCAACTGCGCTACGGCGAAATGGCTCGCGAACTACTCCTTTCCAGCAATCGCGTACTTCCTAAAAAACTAGAAGAAAGCGGTTTCAACTTTTCCCACCCCGACCTCCACGAAACGCTCAACCACCTGCTCCATCCTGAATCCACCCAGTAAAAACGCCATAATTTCGACAATTTGACCAAAACCAGACACTACTGTCGGCCAGTTTTATGCGGGCAAAAGGGATAACCCATATCCCCATAAGAACTTAGGAAAACCTTCATATTAGGAATGAATCTTGTATGCAACCATACAAGCGCTGGCAACCCGGTAATGCACTCAATCAGGGAGATGGACTGCGCCACCAGTTCCTGTTGCATTTGATGCGCGCCTCATTGCGCCGTATAGACCCTGCAAAACCGGGTTGCTTGAGCGCCTCAGCACGAATGGACAATGATTATGGCCACGTTGGGGAAAGAAAAATTAAAGAAAACACTTGTCAGCATGAAGACAGGTGCATATAATTTATACTACGGTCGTGCGGTCCGCTAAAGTGATCGCCGAAGCGGAAACTGAAGGAGAAAATCTGACATGCCGACCTTTAATTATGTGGCGCGTGCTCGTAATGGCGCTAAGCAAAAGGGAAATCTAACCGCAGAAAATAAACAGGCAGCCACACGTATGCTGGCTGAACGGGGCCTGCAAGTTGAAAAAATATCGGAAAAAAGCGCTGGCTTCAACCTCGGGGGCAATCCGGTCGGCAAGCTCAACAAACGGGTCAAAACCGCTGAGTTACTCGTATTTACCCGACAGCTTTCCACCATTGTCAGCGCCGGGCTCCCTCTCTTGCAGGGGCTGGACATCCTGGCCGAACAAACAGACGATCCTAACTTTGCTGCGGTTATCGACGCTGTAGCCCAGGAAGTTGAATCGGGGGAAACCTTTTCCGACGCGCTCCACAAATACCCCAAGGCCTTTCCAGACCTCTATGTGAGTATGGTGCGCGCTGGTGAGGCCGGTGGTGATCTCGATGGCGTACTGCTGCAATTGGCCGATTACCTGGAAGCTACTGAAGAATTGAAGCGACGTATCAAATCCGCCATGACCTACCCCGTAGTCGCGTTCAGCATGATCCTCCTCATTGCAGCCGGGCTAATCATCTTCGTCGTTCCCCAATTCGCCGAAATCTTTTCCAGTTTTGGCCGCGACCTACCCCTGCCCACCCAGATGCTCATCAACATCAGTAACTTCCTGCGCACTTGGTACGCCATGCCGTGCATCATCGCCGTATTCATTGGCATATTTGCCTTTGTACGCGTTTATGGCAGCACACAAAGCGGTCGATACAACCTGGATTCCCTTAAGCTTCGCCTGCCCGTATTCGGCGATTTAATGCGTAAAGTCGCCATCAGCCGCTTTACACGCACCCTCAGCACCCTCACGCGGAGTGGTGTCGCCATCCTACAGGCACTGGAAATTGTCGAGCGCACCGCAGGCAACGAAGTCTACGCGAAAGCCATCCGTGAATCTGCCGACAGCGTCCGCAACGGTGAAACCCTGGCCGATCCTCTGGCACGCGCCGAGGTTTTCCCCGCCATGGTTACCCGCATGATCGCTGTAGGCGAAAAGACCGGCGCCCTGGAAATCATGCTCATGAAAATCTCCGATTTTTACGACGCTGAAGTACGCGCCAAAGTCGACGGTTTGACCAGTCTTATCGAACCTATCCTCATCGGCCTCATGGGTATCGTCGTCGGCAGCATCGTCGTGGCCCTTTTCATGCCGATACTACAGCTCTCTCAACTCGTTGCCTAAAAAGTGGTCCAGTGACCACAAGCAAAAGGTATGGTCCTTACCATCCTTGACCAAAATAAACTTTTCGTTTTTTATGACAGCTTTTCAGATTTTAGTCACTAAAAACAGGGGTAAGCGGATACTGCTTACCCCTGTTTGATATTATGAAAGCCTGCTTTTAAGGCCTTCTTTTTTTCAGCATTTTCACAGAGAAAAAGAGGGCCTCTTCTATACTTACGATACCGTAGCCGCTTGCTCCAAACGCATTTTAGCACGGCGTTCCTCGGTGGAAATCAGCGCGACTTCGCCATAGGACACCCCCATATGGGCCGCGATGGTTTCGCACTTCGCACGCAAGATCAAAAAGACATTGCCCTTAAAATCGTCAATAGTCTCGTAGTTTCCCTGCCCCTTCCCAATGATCACATCGGCCTGATGCATGCGCTCCAGAAACCATTCGGGGACCAAATCCAGTGGCGAACCGATAAAAGCACCGCCATTGTCGATTACCGGACAGACTTTGGTCAGGCCGACATACTCTGCATCCTCTAATAGCGCATCATTCAGCATCGGAGCCGCCTTCACCACCGCTGTCACCGAGGTATACTTTTGCAACTCCTCAATAAGCAGCTTGTCAAACAGAATCTCGCCCGCATTATCCAGCAAATACAGCAAATCCGTACACGTCGTCAACGCACGTCGCAACGCCGCCGTATGATCTACAGAAAAACGTTGCTGCAGCACCTCTTCAACCGTTGCGCGGATATCGATATCTTCCACACGCACCGTGCCCAAGTCAATAATGTTACCCGCAGCAGCCAGGTGTAATGCCGCCGATAAAGGGTCCTCACTCCGACGCAATAAATCGCGCAAATCCGCTTCCAAATCAAGCGCCATGTCATTCTGCTCGCGCTTTTCCTGCTTATATGGATCGGGATTGCCCGATAATTGCGCCGCGGTGGTATACAAAGACAGCGAAAGAGCCGCAGGGGAGCGCCCCAGATCCATCTGCGGAATCTCCGCAATGGCCTGTTCCAGGATTGCACGTTGAATCTTCGGGTCCGTCGTGGCAAAACGTCCGGCACGTACTGCCTGCGTGGCAATGCAAGCAAGACAATCAAGCGTAGGTTTCACAAAAACACCTCGTTTCTCTACATTGTTGGAAAAACAGCGTGCCCAGGGCACAAAAAAGGAACTCGTTGA
Source organism: Candidatus Hydrogenedentota bacterium (assembly GCA_963678445.1). Lineage (GTDB taxonomy): Bacteria > Hydrogenedentota > Hydrogenedentia > Hydrogenedentales. The sequence goes on from OY782877.1 coordinate 516,274, forward strand.
AGCCCTCCAACCGTACCACGCCTGCACGCTGCAAAGGCACTGAGATACGCCCGTAAAGGCAGGAAAACGTTCAACGCCATAGCCCCGGAACAATTTTCATGCATTTTTAGACGCTGTAAAATTGCTCTCTTTGGGGTATAAAAGGGCTATTAACCACAAAGACATGCATACTCTAACCCCTCTCCCCCATTGAAGCATGAGGATACCTCTTTCAGCAGCACCAAGATTAACCCAGTCTGCACATTTATCTTGGCGCACAGCGCTTGAATGAGTCATAATTTAAGATTTTTTCGTTACAAAAATGTGCTTATTTCCAGAAAATCTGTTATCATAGATAAGACGTGTAAAGAGCAACGGCGCCTTGGGGAAGGGGCCGTTGGTGTGAAGGCGGCTTTCGGGTCGCTTCTCACAATGAGGCAACAGCAAAAAGGCTGCAGGAGTAGTATTGTGTCTGAAGAACTAGCAGTATGTAAAGACGAAAAAGCATTGCGACGTGCACGTCGGCGGGCTATCCGACATGAATGCAAAGTGCGTATTGAAGCGCTTGTACGTTGCACAGACGCCATCACCAAGCATGTAAGCACAAACGCATTGGAGTATAAAGGCCGTCTGCTGGATCTAACCCCAAAGGCGATTACGCTGTTTATGCGGGAACCACTCGACGAAGATCAAAAACTCCGTATACTTATTGGCCTGCCGGGTGAGCGTCCCCTTGCAACTCAAGCCGTCGTCAAATGGGCCAAACCGATGCCGGATAAAGATGCATTTGCCGTTTGTGCACGATTCAAGAAGCTTCCCCCTGAAGAACTCAATACGATCTTGAGATATCTGCACGCACTCGGTAAACGCCTGGAACAAGAGGTGGCCTGATACAGGGCTCACACGCCTCTGAATCGATATACTACCGTCTTGTGTCTTTCATTAGCGTAGCGGTAGTTCTCCCCCTGTCTGCTGGGATTCCCTGGTAAGTAATGCCTGCCCTTCCATCCCCAAAATGTGACCTGTAAAAATAATGGGAGGGGCTTTCATGCCCCTCCCTTAACAAACCATTCTTTCTCGCCACACGCAAGTGGCCAGCGCCACAGCAATAGGTAGGCCCTTACCATCCTTGACCGCAATATCCTTTTGCTTTTTTATGTCAGCTTTGCAGATTCAAATCAGTGGTTTTCACTCTTAAGAATATGCTGAAACGGAATCTCATAGGAAAATCCGTAGTGGGTGACCAGGCTTAGCTTTCCTTCAAGCAACGGCGTAGGCCCTGTCGTATTTTCAGGGAGTGGAATGGTCACTTTTGCGATGCCTTTGGGTTCCAAATCGGGCAGGGAAATTTCGGACAACGGCATACCGGCAACGGATACCGCCAATCCAAGTTGTCGTAACGTATACCGACGGCGGTTGGATATTTCCAGCTCCACCTGAGCATCCGCAACGCTGAGAAGTTTAATTTCTGCGTCGGCGTAGGCTTTTCGCAGGGCATCGTTGAGTATTTTGTACGTATTGTAGCCCTGATCGAAAACACCAGGATGGCGCGAGGAATCAATCTTCATGTAGTAAAAACCGCCCTGTATGCCCAGTTTCTCTATTCCCCAATTAAACATGCCATCCAGCGCCAACACGCCACCGGAATGAACACAGCCGTAAAAGGAATTGTATTCGGTGTAAATCACGGGCAGATTTTTCTCGTGCGCAAGAGTCACGCTACGCTCGATCATCGGGTACTTGTCTTCAGGACGCTGCCCCGCACCGAAATAATAATTGATGCCGACCAGGTCCTGGCCTTGCACATAGTCCTGACCGTAGAGATTGGCATAATGGACAGGTCGTTGCATGGGGTCGTATTGTTTGAAAACGGGATAGAGGGTTTCCAGAAAATCAGCGGTTTCACCCGTGACTTCATTACATGAATTCCACAGCAATACCCCTGCAGAATCGCGATACCGCTCTACAAGTAACCGCGATTTCTCGCGCGCGGTAGCCAGCGCAGGGCCGTCCTGTCTCGCAAAGATCTCATCGGTCTTGCAACAGCTATACGGACCAAGCACGGTATATGCTGAGTTGAGCTCATAGGCTAAATCCATCTGCCAGGGAGCAGGATAGTCGCCACGCCAGGTATTAAAGCCCAAATCCCGCATTGTTTTCATCATGGCAGCAGTACGCGCAGGGCTGGCGGCGTCCAGACCATGGACGTTTACCCCTTTCACCAGGAACGGTTCACCGTTGACACGCAAGTCTCCCTCCACCGTTTCCACCACCGTGGCAATACACCGCGCGTCGTATCGAAATGCACCACCGTCAAGCAAGATATCGTAATAGCCGAACCAGGGCTCTGCATTCACGGTAAAGGTAGAAGTTGAATTCTCATTCCCCCCTACCTGCCTCATCCCAGTGGATTTCCCATTGCTGGCGAAAACCTGCGCCGTCATCTCTACCCCGTTAGCAGCAACCTGAATCGGGGTATAAAAACGTCCCCCGTCCGTTTGCGTGTGGTTGCTTTTGCTAACCTGGATGGAAACGTCTTCAGGAAATGCGATGTGCACCGCAGCCTCTGATTGTGTCCGCATACAGCCTTCCTGAAGGAGCGTTACGTCAAAAGTAAGGTCGCCCGCCGTATTCGGAGTCCAATCAAAGGAAAGCTTCTCTTCCGCATTCCCTGCAAGGGAAACAGGTTTTGCCCCTTGATAAATAACCCGATCCGTAGCAGTACGCACACTGAACAGCACATCAAATTTTTGTGCAGCCTCCCCTGTATTGTGCACAACGACGCGGTCGCTACGTGCTGCGAGCACCGTACTTTCTACAGGATTAAAGTCCCGGATATCAACAGGGAAGAGGGATACGTAGAATGTACCTAGTGGAAAGCTGGTACCTACGAGATCCTGAAAGTCGCCAGGTGCATTGCCAAGCATAAGCGGCGCATTCGTGTTGGGATCACGCAAAGAAACCAAGAGACGATGGTATTCATCCACCACCGTAGGCGTCGGTTGAGCATCACCAATCTGTTCTGGAGAGAGTTGGAGCACCACATCCTGAAAATAGGTCTTTCCAGGCTCCCACATCGAAGTAGGCGTTTCGGGTGCGGTATCGGCAGTGGCCACCGTTCGTGTACCCAACGGACTGAGCAAGCGCACCTGAAATTTGTAATCTCTATCCGGCGTCGCGCCTTCTACCTGCCAGGGGATACGCAGCTTGTACTGTTGTCCATCGACGAAGCTTTTCGCAACAGATTCTACTCGCGAAAAATAAATGCGATACGCGGGATGGTATAGCTCACGAATCGTTCCCTGCGTATCTTCGGCCTGTTTTTCAGCTTGGTCTACATCCGAAATGAGCGGTGGCGCCTCGCCGGTTACAGCCTTAAACCATAGGCCTTTGTACCCTTGCAATTCCTGCAGGGCCTCGGTGGCAAAACGAGTTGTCGCCAGCGCCTCCTCTACACGCCCGGCAATGAAATGCTGATGGGCGGTCTGACAATGCACATTCGCTGCCTTATACAGCACCTGTAACGCGGCATAGCGTTCATCTTTTTCCGAAACTTTTTCTAATTCTGTGCGCAACACAGCAATTGCCTCATCCATTGCAGCAAGTTTTTTCTGCAATGCGCCTGTAGCAATGACCGGTATTTCCGTTTCTGCTTGTAAACGCTTCTGTTCATCGGTAATGCTCACCTTCAACAATCCCGCTGCAGGTGTTTTCCCCCATGCTATAGTGGGCGTCTCCGAGTCCGTCTCATTCGACAAGGAAAAAGAAAATTCCGTATGCCCCGCTTTAACAGGTATAGAGAGGGTTCCCTCTGCTATCACCCCTGTCGCATCGCTCGCACGCACCCAAAAAGCATTCTGAGCGGTGGTGTCCGCATTGATAAAAAAGCGAAGAGGGAGCGGATTGTCTTGCGCCAATTGCGCGATATCCGGGCAAAGATAGCAGGCCGGTGTGGAAATAGGAATATCCTGATCGTCAACAGCGAAATGGGCCAGCAGAATATCGCCCGAGTTGATCTTTATCCCCAGACGCTTTCCCTGCACATGAGGATGCGCCGTACTGGCGTAATCCGCAGTAATCTGCCACACATCCGGTTCCGCCTGTTCCACCGGCCAAAACCGAGCCCGAACTTTCGTGCCCTCAAACTGCACCTTTTGCCAAATCCATCCGGTTTTATTCCACGCATCCGTAACCAAGCCCTCCCCCGGATGCTCTACCAAAATCCGTTCCTCCTTATCCGGACCAATAAAACGAAACTGGATGCCGCAATCATTATCCTGCTCCAACCAGATAGAGGAAGGCTCTTCTTTGGTGTTGTGCACCACAGCAAGATCTTCGGCATAGTCCGCCCAAAAGAGCAGCACACCATCCGCATCCCGGTTCCGCGCATCATTCTCGCGATACAAGGCTACTATCGTCGCAGAATCCCGGAATTCCCCCTTAGCCAGCGCCACCATTTTATTACCTCTGAACTCCAAGGCTTTCCCGCCATAAGGAGCTGGGCAATTATGCACGGAAACGACCTCGACCTCCCCGTCGCCAGCAAGATCCACCACATCCCAATCCTGCAAAGTTGCACACGACGGTTCCACCAACGCTGCCGTGGCCGAAGTGGCCATACAAATAAAAAATACCACAATACCATGCCATTTCATCATACAGGCTCCTAACAATAACGATGCGCGTTTTTAAAAAGTGCGTTTTAATTGACAATTGCTCTAAGCTATGATAGCGTTTTTAATGATATCAGCAAGCGTATTGAAAAACACGTTACGTTTGGGGAGCTAGCTTCCCAAGCTTTTTTGGGGTAAAAACAAAGGGAGCTCAGCGTCCTAATAGAGGATGGGACTGCAAAAGCCGAAACGTATTACGGTGATCAAGAATAGCAAAAAAGAAGGAGAAAAAACTTCATGCGTAGGAAAATTGGTCTATTTTTACTGGCGGCGGCCCTGTTGGCCCTACCAGTAGCGGCAGACTTACAGGAAGTTTCTGTAGGCGGTTCGGTTCGGATTCGAGGCAATTACATCAGCAACACCTTTAACACGTTTGTAGGACCGTCGCCCGGTGCACAGGTACGTTGGGCCGCTCCACTCGTACAAAAACGGGCTATCGGGGGCCCGTTCAATCCCAACGTAGTCAGCATATTCGATTGGGATGATGCGGGTAAAGACGTTTCCTTTGTCGAACAACGCACACGCCTGCATGTGAACGCAAATTTCACGGATCAGGTAAGCGCTTTTGTCGAATTTGACGCGTATGGCATGTGGGGCGAAGATTTCCGCTCTCAGAACTACATCTTCGGTGGAGATGACCGCGCGGCAACCGCGGATGACCTGGAAATCTTTCAGGCCTATGTCGACGTCGACGAAATCTATGGCTATCCCGTTCGCATGCGCGTAGGTCGCCAAGAGCTGGCCTTTGGCAGCCAATTCCTCGTCGGCACACGTGACTTCGCCTTCTTCTTCACCGGCGTGTCCTTCGACGCATTGCGCCTGACCTACAGCGGCGACACCTTCACCGTAGACGCATGGGCAAGTAAGCTGCAGGAAAACTTTGGTAACTTCGGCGAAGGCGATATCGATTTCTACGGCGTGTACGCTACGTGCACTGCGGTGGAAAACACGACCTTTGACGCATACTGGCTGCTGCTACGCGATGATAATGATATTGAAGATTATGCCGGTGGTGCGCTGCTGGAATGGATAGAGGATTTGCGTGGTGTAGATGATTATGACACCACTATGCTGCACACGGTAGGCCTGCGTGCTGCGGGAACATTGGGCGCTTTCGACTATGACGCGGAAGTCGCGTATCAATTTGGTTCTGCCGACAGTATCGGAACGACGTTCAAGCCGTTCACCTACGGCGATGATGACGCCGATTTCGACACCTTCGCCCTGAAATTAGACATGGGTTACACCATTGAAGTCTTCAATCATACGCCGCACCTTTTTGCCGGATTCCGTTATTTTGGCGGGGAAGACAACCGCGACATCAGCTTCTGGGATTGGGTGAATCCTTTCCACAAACCCAAGGCCAGTGTCAGTTTCAATCGCCTCTTCTCCAACCAGATCGCCAGCGGGTTCATGGATCTGAACAACGATCTGAGCAATGCGTGGCTGGGGCAGGTTGGCGTGGAAGGGGCAATAACCGAAAAACTGATGGGCCGGTTCTGCGTTATGTATTTCGAGGCCCTGGAAACCTTCGATGCGCCTGTGCATTTTACACTGGGCAAAACACGTGTCCCTGTTGCACCGGGGCTTTCCTGGTGGACCGAGGGTAATGACAAAGACTTAGGGCTGGAAACCTATCTTTTCATGGAATACCACTACACGCCTGATCTGATCTTTGAATTCGGCTGGTCGCACATGTTTGTCGGCGACGGTCTCAAAGAGGGCTCCTACGTTCGCTGGAATGGCAACCTCTTTGCCGGCGGCACCGATGATGACGATGTGGACTACGTCTACTCCGGTTGTAAAATCTACTTTTAATCTTTGATAAAAAAGAACCGTTAAATAACCCGGTATTGACAACGGGGAAGCTTTTAAAATACAAAAAGCTTCCCCGTTCTTTTTCTGGGAAACAGCGCATGGCTTTGAAAACAAGCGAGGGCGGATACTATTTCCCCACGCGCTACTTGCCAATGCAAAAGGTGGAAAATATCTTGTCCAGAATATCTTCAGGAGTCGTTTCGCCGGTGATCTCCCCCAGCGCATGCAAGGCGTCGCGTAATTCCAGCGCTAAAAATTCAGGAGACAAGGTAGTATCGTCCAACAAACGCTCTACTGACTCAATAGACCGGCGCAAACTCTCTTTTTGATGCAGCCGATTCAGCATCGCCTGCCCCGCATCCAGATTCACCCCACCCAAAAGATGTCCAACCAGGATATCCTCAAGCTTTTTCAAGCCATCACCGGTCAGGGCGGAGATAGAAACGGTGTCCGCAAACGATGCGCAACACGCGGGGGACACGCAGACATCAACCAGGTCGGCCTTGTTTAATACAACGACCGTGGGCAGCGTCAGTTCAGCAAGTTCCTGCGCCAGGCAAACATCCTCCTCTTCAGCAGGAGCGGCCGCATCCAATACGAATAATATCATATTTGCATTTTCAAGCGCCTCACGCGCCAACGCAACACCGATACGCTCCACCTCATTATCCGTTTGCCGCAAGCCCGCAGTATCGATCAGCTTGACGGGAATACCGGAAAGCGTGATGTACTCCTCAATACGGTCGCGGGTGGTGCCGGCATGCTTGGAAACAATAGCACGGGTATCGCGCAGCAATGCGTTGAATAAACTGGATTTGCCCACATTGGGACGACCGACAATAGCGAGAACAGCACCTTCCCGACAGAGTCGACCCGCATCAGCCGTAGCCAACATATGGCGCATTTGGTCATAGGCGGCACGAACATGCTCAAAGAGTTCAGGCGTGACCAATTCAGGGAGGTCATCTTCCGGAAAATCGACAGCAGCCTCAATATGCGCCAATGCATAGGCCAGTTGGTCGCTAATTGCGTGGAGCCGTTGGGATAACGTACCGCTCGCTGCTGCATTGGCCGCTTGTAGCCCAGCTCGGGTACGTGCGCGGATTTGGTCGATCACCGCTTCCGCCTGAACCAAATCAATGCGTCCATTCAAAAAGGCGCGCTGGGTGAATTCCCCAGGGGCAGCCAGACGTGCGCCCGCTGTAAGTACCGCTTCCAGTACGGCATTCAGGGGAGCCGCGCCCCCGTGGCAATTAATTTCAATCACATCTTCACGGGTATAGCTGTGTGGAGCACGCATAACGTGCAACAGAACTTCATCCAAGGTTTCCTCCGCAGCATTGACAATATGCCCATGAAAAACCTGCTGTGATGAAGTACAAATATCCTTTTCTCGCGAAGAACGAAAGAGTTGCGCACTAATGGCCAGTGCGCTTTTGCCACTTAAACGAACAATCCCCACGCCCCCTTCACCGGGGGGCGTGGAGATAGCTGCAATCGTATCTTCGAAATTAGTCACCAAACCGACCTGCGTCGAAATCATCTTCTACATTGTGACGATGATGACCATTACGGCCACGTCCACCCCGGTTATTATTCCGCGAACGGTCCTGACGCGCATTCTTTGGACTAATGATGATGCTGCGATACAACGAATCCCCAAGGCTAAAGGTGCGCAGTTCATCATCATCCTGCAGTGCCAAATGAATAATACGGCGTTCCTGCGGACTCATCGGCTTGAGACGCATATTGCGTTGCAAATCCTTTGCTTTTTTCGCAAAGGTACGCGCCATGTCTTCCAAAGCAGCGCGACGACGGTCAACGTAGCCCTCGACATCGACGACGAGACGTTCTGTATTTTCAGCATCATCCTGACGCGATATCATGCGGTTGATCAGATACTGCAACGCACTCAGATTACGGCCCTTGCGACCAATAAGAATGGCGCTGTCCGGAGATTCCACATTGAGACGCGCACTACCATCTTTCGCACGGGCAAACTCAACCGTATTAATGATACCCATCTTCTGGATAACTTCCTGCAACAAGGCGGCCGCTTCCTTACCCTGCTCATCGCTGATAGAGGCAAAAGAGGCCTCTTCCGCAGCCTGTGCAGCAGCGTCCACGGGCGGCTCATTTTTCGGCTCAGGCTGTTGATTTTTAACTGGCGCGCTAGAACGCTTCCGTTCCGTATTTTCTTTGGTATTTCGCTCTTTTTTGGGACGTTCTTTACGCTTATTCTCTTGACGAGCTGTATCCCGCCCCTGTTTTTCTGTCCGTTCCGATTTCCGGGCTTTACCATTCCCCTCCCGCGCCTGCGTATCGCGTCCGCGATTATTCCGATTGCGATTATCCCGGCCCCCACGATCATTGCGGTTGCGTCGCTCACGCGATTCACGCGGCTCACGCGGCTCACGTTGATTCGAACGCTTCGGTTCATCAGGCATATTTTCGACAATCAGTTTCACACGCACCGGCCGTGCGCCCAGTCCGAAAAAGCCCTTACTACCCTCATCCAGAATTTCAATCTTGTCTACTTCGTACATTTCGACGCCCAAATCTTTCAGGGCGTTCTCGATGGCTTCTTCACGCGTCTTCGCGCTGGATTCCACTTGCTTCATACTCTTCCATGTCTCCTATGGGTCCATTGCAGGCCCTATGTGTTTATCGCACCCCCTACTGGCGCGCAGTTCGCAGGACCGGCAGTTGTCCTGCTTGGTTTATACTAGGGGCGGTCTTTTTTGTTTGACCGCTCGGTGTTATTGGCTGCACGACGCGGCTTGACCTTTTTCTCCTGCCGGGTTTCTTTGGCCAATTGCCGTTTCCGTGCTTGTGCAGCGGTGTAGAAATGACGCGACCGAGCCACTTTTTTACCAGGTTTCTTTTTGACCGGTTGTAAATCCTCATCGGAGGCATGAACCAGATAGTTCTGGCCAATGCCCAACAATGTGCTGGTGAGGATGTACAGACAGATACCCGAGGCCATGTTATAGCAAATCACGCTAAAGAAGATGGGCATCATGGTCATCATGATTTTCTGTTGATCCGATTGGGCAGGCGCAGAGGTGGGCATGAGTTTTTGGCTTACCACCATAGCGACTCCCATCAGGATCGGGAGCAGGTTGATGCTTTCCACAAACGGCATATGGAAAGGCAATTGGAACAAACGATCCGGCTCGGCGAGATCCGTGATCCAAAACATGAAAGGGGCGTGGCGTAACTCTGCCGCACTCCAAATCATGCGATAAAACGCGATAAAGACAGGCATTTGCAGAAATAGCGGAAAACAGCCGCCAAACGGATTGACGCCATACTCCTTGTACATCGCCATCATTCGCCGCTGTATTTCCTGCTGATCGTCACCCACCTCCTTCTTGATACGCTCCATCTCAGGCGCCAGCTTCTGCATACGCTTCATGCTCTTCATACTCTTGAGCGTAAGCGGGAACATACCCATACGCACAAGCAGCGTGACAAAGATGATAGCAAGCCCGTAATTGGCATAAACACTATTGTAGAACCAATTCATGATCCCCAACATGAACTTGGCAAACCAATCCATGGCCTTCACCGTGGTGAAGAATTCCCAGACCGTGTCCAGGCCTTCCCATGCTGCGGCAAGGCAACGGCCATCATTCGGACCGATATACACCTTGAACGAACGTGCTTCAGTAGCTCCCGCGGCCAACTCCATACGTGGCACACCTACCCCCATGCGAAAATGCAGATTAAAACCCTCTGCCCAGGCAGAAGCATTCTCGAACTCCGGCTTCATACCAATCACAAAGTAGGCACTCCGGATGGCGGCCCACTGTGCATCCAAGGCACGTTTAAAAACCGGGGCATTCGATTTCCACTTGGCAGTCTTAAAATGCTGAATCTCCGCACCCGTCTGCCAGACAACCTGCTGTTTTACCCCCTTCTTCTCATCCTCCGAATTTACATTCGGGCCCCAATTGAGAGAAAATGCCGGTTTGTCGTCCTTACCCAATAACTGAACCTGATTCGCCAGATTCGTATAGGCAACGTCCACATTAAGCACCATCGGTGCATCTGCGAGGGAATAGGTTTTCGTGATACGGGCCTGCCCAGGAATCTCCAGCGAAAAATGTACGGCTTTAGCCGCCTCATCGCGACGCACTTCCCAGACACGGCTGTCCAATTGATCGCCCAGGGAATCTTCCTGATCAAAACGCAAGCCAAGCGGATATACCGCGTCAGCGTCCGCTACCGTATCACGCCACACCGGTATTACCTGAACATTGGCCTCTTCGTTCTCGAATAAGACCGTGGCACGTTTCAAACGCGCCCCTACCCGTGTAAAGACAAGCGCCAGATGTTCATCGCTTAATGCGACTTCCGCTGCTTCCCCTGTAATTGCAGCAACCGGTGGCACGGATCCGGAGGACACCGCATCCGCTACACCAGCAGCGGGTACAGAAGCCTGACGCTCTTCAGAGGACTGCTCTGATGATGCAGCCAAATCAGAAGCGGCCTGCGATGCAGCGGCCGTTGTTTCCGCCTCAGCCGCTGTTTTCGGCGGGTGGGTAAATTTGAGAAAGGTCAAAACCCCTAAAAAAAGCAACGGCACCACCACCAGCCAAATCAGTTGTAAACGATCGGTTTTGCGATCGGCTTGGTTGTCACCCAGCAAACCTATTTCTCCCAGGTTGTGGATGAGCCTGTTCTACTTCTGTGCTCAAGATCGCTGTCAGGCAGCCTTCCGGCCTTTTGCCGACGGTACCGGATCGTAGCCGCCTGCGCAAAAAGGCTGACATCGCAAAATACGCCATACAGCATAACACGACCCCATGAACAAACCATGGCGTCGCAATGCCTCAATGGCGTATTGTGAACAAGTGGGCTGAAAACGACAATGTGCGCCTAATAGCGGCGAGAGCAGGCGTTGATAAAGGCGAATGCAAAAAATCATAGCCTTAACCATTGAGGACGCCTCCTCTCTGCAACAAACGCGTTAGTGCATACACACAGTCGCGATAGGGCGCTGCTGCCACGGCGGGCCTTGCAATAATGACCAACTCGGCTTGAATCTTAAATGCGCCACGGTGCGTCCGATAAAACTCACGCAAATAACGTTTGACACGATTACGCACCACAGCATTGCCCACTTTTCGCGATACGGCAAACCCCAACTTGGATCCTGAACCCGTGCACTGAACCACATAGCAAACAAAATAACGTCCCACATATTTCTCGCCCGTTGAAAAAACACGGGCATAATCGGTCTTTTTAGTGAGACGGTCTGCACGAGGAAAAGTAAAGTGGTTCGACACAAGAGGCTCATCACGCTGTATTTATGCCGAAAGGCGCTTGCGCCCCTTACGACGACGATTTGCAATTACTCTCCGGCCACCCGGAGTCGCCATACGCGCACGAAAACCATGAGTACGCTTACGTCGAATATTTGATGGTTGAAAAGTTCTTTTCACAACACGCTCCTTCTGAATCGATTTTATACGGTGGATTACAATACATACACGGCAGTGTTTAAACGGTATGTTTTAACACAATACACTACCGCGGCGCCCAAAAGCCCGATAAGGGCTTGTTCGATGAGCCCATACTTTACTATTTTTTGCCTTCCGAAGTCAAACACCGCGAACCCCAAATTCAACGATCCCCGGTTTTACAATTAACACAAGAATAACAGGACGCGCCTACCCTCCCCATCTCCAATTTCCCCGGTTTTCTTTTGGTTCTTTCTTTTTCTGGCAGTCCAGCGACCGCGAGCAGGTGGCCAGCGCCACAGGCAGTATATTTGGTCCTTGCCACCCCTACCCCACATCCGCCGTTTCTGATTTCCTCGTTTTTCTTGTGTTTTTCCGGTGGGCGGATACAAAGTCCAGTAACCATAGCCAGAAAATATAATACTCCCCTCACCCAGCATAGAAAAATCAGGTTAATTCTTCGTTTTTCTTTGGTTCTTTCTTTTTCCGGCGGTCCAGCGACCGCAAGCAGGAAGTATGGCCTGTGCCGTGGGCAGCCAGAGAGAAAGCAGCTTAATTCCTCGTTTTTCTTTGGTTCTTTCTTTTTCCGTAAAAAGAAAGAACATCGCTGGTTAGAAAAGCATCCTCAACCCACAATATTCATCAACGTGCCCAAGGCGTCATCCTGCGCACGAAAAGCGTTTGCATTCGCCTTAAAGCTGTTCGTATTCACGATAGAACCCACCTGCTCACGCGCCATATCCACATTCGAACGCGCCATAGGATCGGGAAGAGAAGCCAATGCATCCGCAGACGCAACATTCCCGGTAGCCGTCGGAGGGGAAACCGAGACCTCCACCCCGCCCTCCGCACGCGTTGTGTTCTGTGCACGTAACGCACGAAAGCCAGGCGTATTCACATTGGCTACATTATGCGCCGTAACGCTTTGCCGCGTGGAGGCAGCACGCATGCCGGATGCAGAAACCGATAAACTCATACGCTTAATACTCCCTTTGAGGTAATCATACCACAAAAGGAACACACGCCCACTAACCCACTATCTTTATTACACTTAACAAAACCTACACCGTAGCCGCATGAATACCTAAAAGCAACAGATATGGTCCTCACCGTTCATGAGCATTATAAGATTTCTCTTTTTATGACAGCTTTTCAGATTTCAGTCACTAAATCCTCACCACCTCCATACAACACTGCCGGGCATCCCAGTAACAACTATGCTTTCCTGTTATATGCATTGCAATCCTTTCATGCCGACACATCCTTAAATGAAAACACGCTTCCCCTTGAAAGCATCGCGCATTTCCCTGTACTCCTGCACCGCATCCGCCGCAATAGCTTCTCCAGCGAGCAACTGACATAAACGCGTGGAAAGCCCAAAACTGGTGTTGTGGGGACAGGGAAATACCTTCCACGACTTTTGCAGACACTCAACAGCATCCTTTGTTTTGCCAGACCTAAAGCAGGCTATTCCCAAATCAGTATACGCGTGGTTTAACCCACAGGACTGCGGAGCAAACCAAAGATAATCATAGGTGATACGTTTCCGGGCCGTCCAAATCGCCAAAGCGTACAAACGACACTTTAAGGCGCACCTCCCCAAACACCACAACAAAAGATGAAGAAAAACCCCGCCAATCAGCGTAACTAAACTACTCACCTCCCAGCCCACCGGAAAAATCTCTGGATACTTTTTCTTCGGATTCGTATCATCCAAAAACGCATGGAATATCCGAATCAAATACAGTATCTTTTCCTTGTTCAATGCTTCGTATGGAATCCTCTCCACCTCACTCCATCTCCTCAGGCTCTTTAGAAGTGCATTCTTTCCATTCTCTTTTTCGCTGCATGTACCTTCCGTTATTCATAGCCTCCTTTACATCCTTGTGCATAGAAGAAATGCGTCTATAGGAAAAACAAACTTCCCGCAGCTTTTCAGATAGAATAGCGCGGTCGGGCACAGCTTCGTCGGCATACTCAAATAGCTTCTCTACTAATTTGGAATTAGCAAGCACTTCGCTGTAGAACGTCTGCATGTCCTCGGTATGAAAATCTGGCTCCACAGCATCATCCGCATACGCATCAAACGAAATTTCTTGGTCATTACAAAAGATGGAGATCCAAAAATAGACGTGCGCATATTGCCATCCTTTCGGACAGTTTGCATGGAAAAAATGGTTCAACGGCAACGCGTGCCAATAACTCATGATAAGCCAAACCAGAAATTGCCTGCTGTCGCTACACCCTGCCTCGTCAAGTAACTCCAATATCTGTTGATGAGGAATTGCGTCAAACCTGCAAATAGACATCAATGCATCAGGCGCAGCTTGAGATGGGGCAATACGGCATGCCTCAGCCAGATCAGAATATGAACATAGCTCATTCACAAAATCATTCAATACAGACTTACTGGCATAACAAAGGCGAGAAAAAGCTATCAGTTCCCTTTTTCCTCCCTTTTCTGCTTCCGCACACAACATTTCAACCATGTCCTGATATATGTGCTGCACAGGATAACTTCGCGGCCGATTCTGCCATTTATAAAGGTAGAGTAGTTGAAAGTAAAACACCCCTTTTTTTATCCTCAACAGCTTAATCAGACGAATATTAATTCTGTAAAAAAAGGAAATATAGAAACCGGAAAGAAAAAAAGCCCCATAATGCCCAAAAGCATAAAATTTACAACGGAAAGAAAATAGAAACAGTAATATCCTTTAGAAAATTCACTATCAAAAAACGGTTTATCGTCGCTCATATTCATTTCCTTCCATCAATTCTCACTAGGCAAATGTTCAGCGCTGTAGACGATTATATAAACGCCCATTCACTGGTTCGTCCTCATGTTATACACTCAGGAGCCATTCGGCGCATTCATATGACAGCATGGGCCACAGGAAAAGTAGTGCTATACTGCCCAAGCTACATAGAAACAGGTAAAGAAAAACGCCCTCATTCATCCAGACCAGTAATAGCACTAATGGGCACAGAATAAGGCCTGCTACTATTTGAACCTGAAGATGCACTGCGTTAAAGCCGGGGGCAAAAAACATTAAAAGGGGTAGAAGAATCGCTAAAGTAACTCCCACTCCCATTGGACGTTTCCAGGTGCCGTCTTGCATGCATTTGAACGAAAGCACAAGCACCATAACTTTGAAGGACAAAAACATGTTTTCATACTCCTGGCTATTCTAGCCTACCGGAACACATCGCGTGGCCAGCAGACCCATTTGTTAGTTATACTCTCAATAAATACCACCACTCTTCAACTTTATTCGTAGATAATGGATTTTTTTCGCTGGTCTCAACTGCATACAAATGTGATAGACTAACGTGGTCCAGGGACCACAGCCAACGAGGTATGGCCCTTCCCGTTGCTGCTGAAACTACTTCTTTTTTTATTGCAGCTCTTGGGTGTTAAGGCGCCAACCCGTAGGATGTTGGTCTTGAAACAGGGCGGTGATGTATGAAAAAAGTATGTGGGGATGTGTGTGGAACCTGTAGAAGAAAATAAAAGCCGGGACGGGAAACGTGCGGCGCGACAGCGGATCGCAGGGCAGTATGAGGTGCTGCGTCCGTTGGGTCGTGGGGGCATGGGCAAGGTCTTTCTGGTGCGGGATCTTCGTAGTGGGCAGAAACTGGCGTTGAAGATGCTCCGTGGGCGCTGGCAGGACAGCAAGCCTATCGTTGCCCGTTTTGAACGGGAGGTGCAGGCGTTACGGCAATTGGATCATCCGTGTATTGTGAAGGTTTTTGATGCGCGTCGCGATGATGATCTTTTGTATTTTACGATGGAATACATTGAAGGGCGCAGCGTGCGGGAGTGGTTGCAGCGGAAAGGCCAACTGGATTTCCCATCGGTGGTGCGCGTGCTGTGTCTGGTTGCCCGCGCTTTGGAACATGCCCATCGCATCACGATCCACCGCGACATATCGCCGGACAATGTCATGGTCACTGCTCAAGGCGAAGTACGTCTGCTCGATTTTGGTCTGGCCAAGCTTAATGATGTCTATCAGGGCCTCACGTTAATTGGCAGCAACATGGGAAAAATGCAGTACAATGCCCCTGAACAACGCCTCAATGCTGCCGAGGTCGATCATCGTGCAGATATTTACCCGCTGGGCATCATGTTCTTCGAAATGCTGACGGGGCGCCGTCCGGAGGAGGGCGAAAAGCTGACCTCAGTACGCCGCGACCTTCCCCGCAGTGCACAGACTTTCTTCGCAAAGGCTACCGCGGATCACCCTAAGGATCGCTTTCAAAGCGCCCATGATTTCCACGAGGCGCTGCTCGCGCTCTACCGCGAATGGAAAAAGAAATCGTCGCGTCCTTCGCTGAAACGGTTCTTTGGACGTCTCTTTCTCAGGTCCAGAAAAAAGAATAAATAACACCTGGGGGAGACTTTTTGTGAACAAAAAGTCTCCCCCAGACCCCTTTCAAAAAAACTTCAGGAATAAGGTATGGTCCTTGCCGTCCCTAACCCACGCTTGCCCAAATAACTCCTCGTTTTTCTTTGCTTCTTTCTTTTTCCGTAAAAAGAAAGAAGGAGTTGTAAAAACAACACGGTTATCAATTCATTATTTTTTATCCACCATCCACAAGCTGCTCTTGGGGGTAAGTGGCACCAGACGTCCCACATCAAAACCCGCCGCATCGGTCCAATTACAGACCTGCTCGGTCGTATACGTATCGCCGCCCTCTGTATGGAGCATCATTTGCAGCGCGAACATCATTGCAAAACTCGACCCGGTACGCCCTGGTTCCAGGAGAAAATCTTTGATAATCAGGCGTCCTCCGGGTAACAGGGCGTCAAAACATTTCTTCACCAGCGCAGCATTCTGCTCCTCACTAAAGGAGTGAATAATGTTCGATAACAGAATCAAATCATAGCCCGTCCCCAAAGTGTCCTGTGTCAAATCCCCCGGCACAAAACGCACCCGCTCCACCATCCCCGTTTTCTCTGCCTGCTCCTGCGCAATCGGAATCACCTCGGGCAAATCAAAAAGCGTACCGGCCATCTGTGGATGCGCCGCCAAGAAAGTCAGCATATACGTACCCGGTCCCCCGGCTACGTCCAACATGTTTTTGTATATGGACAAATCAACAATATCTAATATCCCCTTAGCGCTCTCCTTGGCGATGTCCTGCATGCCGCAAATAAAATCACGTAGCGTTTCGCCCGTGCGCGGTTCCCGTTTCGCCGGTTTCCCTGTACGAATCACCTCGGGCAATTGCGACCACGCCGCCCAGCCATTTGCCTTGTGCCGCAAAATATGCGTCTGATCCAAGGGGGCACCAGGCACCAAACATTCCGAGGCCATCTCGCTGTTCCAGTATTTCCCCTCCTCCTTCTCCAGCAATTTCAAACCCACCAGAGCATCCAGCAGCATGCGTGTACCACGTCCATCCCAACCCAGACACTGCGCCACCTCCTCTGACGAACGCCGTTCCTCAAGTAAGGGAAACACGCCTCCCTCCAAGGCGGTAAACAACACTTGTGAGCGTTGAAAGCCTGCCGAAATACCATCCAGTGCGCGTATAAATTCAGGAAGTTGCATCTATATCCCTTTCCATTTTTCCTCAGAATTCCCCTTAGTATACGCCCTTATTCCCTAAAATAGAACCTGATTTCAACCGCAGCACAATACTGTCTGTAGGGGAAATAATAAAAACTTCCAAAAAATAAATTGGATTCCGCCCCCCTTTTTCCTGTACCATTTGCCCTAGGGCAGTGTGGCTGTTTAACCGCTCCTGTTTCGTAAGGCATATTTTACTTCCTGAAGCAGACCGCGTTAACGATGTCATGCTGCAGCGGGTTGTACATATCTCTTCTCAAAGCAGTCCAGTGACCGCAAGCAAGAGGTATGCTCCTTACCGTCCCTGAACATCACAAAGTTTTGTTTTTTGGATAACTGTCGGGACACTAGTCGCTATTGATAGATAAAAGAAAGGGATTACGATGCAAGATTACAACATTCTGTTGGACGCCAAAAAAATGCCGGATGCGTGGTATAACATCACGCCGGACCTTCCCACTCCTATGGCGCCCCCCCTGCATCCGGTTACACAAAAGCCTTGCACAAAGGAAGACCTCACACCGATCTTTCCTGAAAACCTCATTGAACAGGAAATGTCGAATGAGCAGATGATTTCCATTCCCGGCGAAGTCATGGACATCTACAAACTGTGGCGTCCTACCCCGTTGCGTCGCGCTTATCGCCTGGAAAAAGCGCTGGGGACACCCGCCAAGATTTTCTACAAAAACGAAAGCGTCAGCCCGTCGGGTAGCCATAAGATCAACACCGCTATCGCGCAGGCATACTATAATAAAGAAGCGGGCGTCAACGAACTCACAACGGAAACGGGTGCGGGCCAATGGGGCACCGCCCTCAGTATCGCCTGCAGCATGTTCGACATGAAATGCACCGTCTTCATGGTTAGAGTCAGCTTCAAGCAGAAACCCTATCGTCGCAGCCTGATGCAGACCTACGGTGGAAAAGTTATCGCCAGCCCCAGCGACCAGACCGAAATCGGACGGAAAATCGCTGCAGAAAACCCCAACACCACCGGTAGCTTGGGCATGGCCATCTCCGAAGCGGTCGAAGCCGCTGTCAAGAGCAATGGCCAGGCCAAATACACCTTGGGCAGTGTGCTTAACCATGTACTGCTGCACCAGACCATCATCGGTGAAGAAGCCAAACTACAGCTCGAGTCCGCTGGCGAATATCCCGATGTAGTTATTGGCTGCTGCGGTGGCGGCTCCAACTTTGCGGGTATCGCCTTCCCCTTCGCCCAAGACAAGATTAAAAAAGGCCGTGATATCGACTTCATCGCTGTGGAACCAACGGCATGCCCCACGTTGACGCGTGGACCGTATGCATACGATTTCGGCGACACCGGCGGCATGACCCCGCTGCTGATGCAATACACCCTCGGTCACAACTTCGTTCCTCCTGGCATCCACGCCGGTGGCTTACGCTACCACGGCGTTGCCTCGCAAGTGGCCCACTTGGTCAAAGAAGGCGTCATGCGCGCAGCTGCATACCACCAGAATCCCTGCTTCGACGCCGCAATGCTCTTTGCCCGTTCCGAAGGCATCGTACCTGCACCAGAATCCAGCCACGCTATCAAAGCCGCTATCGAAGAAGCCCTCAAATGCAAGGAGTCTGGTGAAACCAAGACCATCCTCTTCAATCTCAGCGGTCATGGTCACTTCGACATGAGCTCTTACGAAGCTTACCTCGCCGGTAACCTCGAAGATTTCGATCTGGATCCGGAAACCCTCAAAAAAGGCGTCTCCAGCATCCCCGAAATCGGCTAACCCCTCGTAAACTTAGATAAATTTTGGGCAACCTTCGTGAAGAAGGTTGCCCAAAATTTTTATACCCAGATCATTTTAAGAGGCGCTGTAGAGTCCTCTTTTCTTAACGCGTTATTCTGCAGAGAACTTATACACCGTCTCGGTGTGATACTGTTCACCAGGCTTCAGGACAATGCTGGGAAAGTCGGGATGGTTGGGGGAATCGGGAAAGTGCTGTGTTTCCAGACAGAAGCCGTAGCGCTGTTCGTAGACCTTGCCGTCTTTGCCGGTTAAGGTGCCATCCAGGAAGTTGCCTACATAAAACTGAACGCCCGGCTCCATGGTGTATGCTTCCAGAACCCGCCCCGTGGTCTTTTCTTCCACGCGCGCTACCAAAGACAGGCCATCGCCATCAAGTACAAAGTTGTGGTCGTAGCCTTTCCCGTTTTTCAACTGCTCATCATCGGCATGAATACGTGCGCCAATGGCTGTCGGCGTCGTAAAATCCATCGGCGTGCCGGCGACAGCACGTAATTCGCCGGTAGGAATAAATGTTTCGTCGATGGGCGTAAACCTTTTCGCGTTCAAATAGACCACATGATCGAGAATCGTCCCCTCGCCCTGGCCCTTCAGATTGAAATAGCTGTGATTCGTCAGGTTTACCGGCGTCGGTTTATCCGTCTCGGCAAAGTATTCGATCTTCAATTCATTCTCATTGGTCAGGCGATACTCTACCGTGCACTTAAGCGTACCGGGATATCCCTCCTCACCATCAACGCTGGTATATTGCAGTTTCAGGCCTACCGCATTAGCCTCCTCAATCTTCTCCGCCGCCCATACCGCCTTATCGAAACCTTTAAGGCCACCATGCAAATGGTTAACGTCATTATTGGCCGCCAGAGTATACGTTTTCCCATCCAGGGTGAACTTTGCCTTTGCAATACGGTTGCCGCAGCGGCCTACCAGCGCCCCAAAATAGGGGTGCGTGTTCTCATAGCCTTCAATCGAATCAAAACCCAAGGCCACATCCGCCATTTTTCCATCGCGATCAGGCACTTCAATGGAGACAATAATCCCACCAAAATTCGTAATGCGTACACACATAGCGTTCTCGTTCGTTAAAGTGTACAGATCTACTTCACGTCCATCCGTCAATTTACCAAACGGAGCCTTCTCTACTGACATTTTTTCCTCTCCTTTCGCTGGAGCCGCATGGACGGGCACAGTATGAAAAACCAGCGCCAGCAAGCTCACCAAAAAAATAATCCATACATTGTTTCATCCTTTTCGAAAGCTACGGTGATACCCAAACGCTATAAGGGCAGACTCGGGCTTGTCGTAGAACGCATATCTCCGACCAAACCGTGTTTCAACCGACTGTCGCCGGCTGCCGCAACCATCGCACCATTATCAATACAATAGGCAAAAGGCGGCAGGAATACATCCGCCTGAATTTCCGCCAATAAGCGTTCGCGCAGCAGACGATTCGCGGCTACGCCACCCGCCACAACCAGACGCTTGGCCCCTGTACGTCGCAATGCCTGTTTCGTCTTAATCAGCAACACATCCACCGCCGCTGCCTGAAAGCTGGCGGCAACATCGGCGGTGTTAACCGCTTCGTTTTCACGCAGTGCATACAGTACCGCTGTTTTCAGGCCGCTGTAACTGAACTCTAATCCGGGTTTATCACGCATAGCGCGCGGGAAAGCGAAAGCCTTGGGATCGCCGCCTTCTGCTGCACGTTGAATCGACGGGCCACCGGGGTACGGCAGGCCAAGCAATCGTGCAACTTTGTCAAAGGATTCTCCCACTGCGTCATCACGCGTCGCACCGAGAATATGGTACTGATGCGGCGCAGGACATTCCACGATCTGTGTGTGTCCCCCACTCACCACCAAGGCCAGAAAAGGAAAGGTAGGCGGAGTGTCGCAGAACATCGATGCGAAAATGTGGCCTTCGATGTGGTGCACGGGAACAAAGGGCTTGCGCCAACAGTAGGCTAGTGCCTTGGCAAAGCTCAGCCCCACTAAAAGTGAGCCCATCAGGCCGGGTCCCGCTGTACACGCCACTGCATCTATCGCGGGCGTGTCGTTCTGACGAAGCACCCCCGCGTCCTGCAGGGCTTTCTGCACCAACTGAGAGATTATTTTCGTATGTTGACGCGACGCGATCTCTGGCACCACGCCGCCGAAGACTTTATGCACATCAATCTGTGACGCCACCTCATTGACCAACACGCGATGACCATCTACCACGATCGCCACGCCGGTTTCATCACATGAAGATTCAATACCAAGAATTACCGCCATTATAACAACTCCGAAACATGCACCAACTCAACCCCCTGCGTCGCCAACTGTGGCAACGCCTCCTCTAAAACATCGATTGTACTCTTTCTGAAATGCCCAATGCCCACGGCCTGTCCATGTACACGCGCCTGCTTGATCAATTCCTGTAATTGACGTTGTATCGCCTCCGTCGTATTCTCATTATCCAGGAATATATCCCGTTGCAGCGAGGGAATCCCCATCGACTCAGCAACGTTGAAGGCAACTGTCGTCGCAATCGTTCGACTATCCACAAAATAGAGCCCGGCATCCTGCAAGACCTGTAAAAACACGGCCATCTTTTCAGGGTCAGAGGTAAATCGTGAACCCGTATGATTATTTACGCCCACCGCACCCGGAATCTCCGCCAAGGCAGCCTCGGTCAAAGAGCGTATCTTCTCCTTGTCCATATCCACCCGCACCTCCCCCGGAAAAGGTTTCACCGTTTTGCTATGCGTCTCCATCGGCATATGCAGCATGACTTCAAAGCCTGCCTGCACGGCCTGCAACGCGGTATCCTCATCATGAGGGGTACCCGGCAATATCGCCAACGTCAAGCCCGAAGGCAACGCCAATACCCGCTCTAATAATTCACCACCGTACCCCCCATCGTCCAAAATGATCGCCACCCGTGCTTGCTGTTGTGCCGAACGTGGTGGTGGCGGTAAGGGTACCGTATCCTCCTCCTCATTATCTATCGAATCCAACGGCAACTCGTCAAAACCCGGCAATGCCTCCTCCAATAACTCCGTTAAATCCTCCGTATATTCCGGTGCTTGTTCCGACGGCGACACCACCTTCACCTTTCCCACGCCAGCCTGTCGCCCGGAAAACCGTACACAGACCCGCTCCTCCAGGATGATCTCCAACTGCAACGCACCCAGCTGCGTATGCACCAGCTTCACTTGCACACGATGTGATGCTAACTCCCGTTCCAGCAGCCCCTTCAGCTCCAATCCCGTCATATTCGCCGGCACTTCACCCACCATCGATGTCATCGCCCAACGCATGTCCGCATCCGCCTTTTCCTGTGCAGGCGCAACTTCAAAAGTTGCCTCTCGCACCCCTGCCGCCAGCAACAGCGCCTCCACATCACGAGCCACACGAAAACACAACGGACGCAGATCCGTTTTCATACGCATTCCCACCGGCGCTGCACGGAAAATCACATCGGCAAAATGGCGTTTCCCTAAGGACAAGGTGTACTTTTCGCCTTGCTGTGAGTCGGACGCAGGGCGCATATGAACGTAATTCTCCAGCATCTCCTCCTGCAACAAACGCACCAAACCTTTCCGATTAAGCGAGGTAGGTAATTCTATCTCAAAACGGTGATACATCCAGCGCCCCGACGTATCCTGCATTTCCTCGCCGCGACTACGGTGCACACTCTCTGCGGGTACAAAATGCTGCTCCAACACCTTTTCAAACACATCCGACAAATACGCTGTATGCTGTCGCACGTCCTGCGGACGGTGCAGCAGAAACTGAACCAGTACAACCCCTGCCAATACCGCCACCGTCGCCAGCGACACCGTGCCCACGGCAAAGTATAGCCACGAAGGTCCCGACGATGCCGCAGCGCCCTCCATTCCCGCTACACCCGCCCTCTCCGACGGTGGCAAGACAGCTCCCTTGTACTCCTCAATAGGCATGTACTACCGCTCCCCCCTCAGAAATCGACCCATTCTACCTGCGCTAAAGGATGGCCCAAAAAATCAGCACCAATCTGCGCAAACGCCTCCGGCGCATCACTTACCAAAAAACGATGCTGCGGCGCTTCATCACCTATGCGCAACATATCCATCGCCTGCAACGTTTCCACCACCACACGCGATGTCTCCACCGCACTGTCCACCAGCGTTACCGACGGCCCCACCACCTGCGAAAGCACTTCGGAAAGCAACGGATAGTGCGTACACCCCAAGACAAGCGTATCTATCTCAAGTGTCAGCAATTCTTCCAAATACGAACGCGCCACCAACCGTGGCACCTCCCCCTCTGTCCAGCCCTCCTCCGCCAACGGAACAAATAAAGGGCAGGCCTTACAAAACACCTGCGCATGGGGAGAGAGTGACTGAATGTGGGAGACATATGCGCCGCTGCGCACGGTACCTGCGGTACCAATCACCCCGATACGACCGGTACGGCTACGCTGTACCGCCGCCTGCGCCCCAGGTCCAATAACCCCCAGCACCGGCACATCCAACGTTTCCCGCAAAACATCCACCGCAACTGCAGACGCCGTATTACAGGCCACTACAATCAGCTTTACCCCCCGGTCCAACAACACCTGCGCACAAGCGCGCGCATAACGGATCACAGTCTCGGGCGACTTCGTACCATACGGCACCCGCGCCGTATCGCCGAAGTATACAATCTCCTCTGCCGGTAAACGCGCTGCAATTTGCCGCGCTACCGTCAACCCACCCACCCCAGAATCGAAGACCCCCACAGCACGTTGTTCCGTCACCCTGCACTTCCTTCCTCAAGCGGCGCCACATTATCCAGCTGCACCGAGCGCACCCACGCCAAATCCGGTTGCAGTGGTGCGCTCAGATCAATATGTCCTGGAAAAATTTCCTGGGGCGGCGCCCCTTCAAACAAAAAGCGCACTCGTTGCACAGATATCTTTTCTGCGTCCCACAACACCTGCTGCGCCACCGTATTCACCACTGCATACGCCATCAACGCCTCCAGAGACGCGCTCTTGAAGCGCGCATGCGCCGCCAACACCTCCCGCGAAAAGTCCACTACCAACTCTCCATTCTCCAGCAAATACAATGCGCGCACCTGCGTATCGGCCGACAAAACCGGCGTCAACAAATCGCGCGGCCCTGCTATCAACGCCTGCAATATCGTGCGGCAATTCTCCACCGTAGAAGCACTCCATGCAACAGTATGCACTTCGGGCACCAACACCGTCCCCTCGGGATTGGCAAAATACAACGTAACCTCGCGCTGCGCCTTCAACGGCGCTACCGGCTCCGATTCTGCAGCGCCCCCCGCCTCTTCCGCCTCCCGGACGGAATCGGAAAGCGAAGCAGAACGTACCATAGCCAGCGGGTCGGTTCCGGTTTGGATCATTTCATAGACCAATAATAACACGCAGAAAAATAATACCAACGTCACCATCGCCCATATGGACAACAACAGGTTTTGAAAAATACGGCGACGACCTTCGCGACTCATTACAGCTCCTCCTCATCCTGCAGAACCTGCGTTATCCCCTTCACAATGCCCTGCACCAGGCGCTCCTGGTACGCTTCGGTTTGCAGTAACGCCTCCTCCGCCGTATTCGTCAAATATCCCACCTCGACCAACACACACGGCATGCCCAGCCCTTCCTGCAGGCGTAGCGGCACGACCCGCACCCCTTGCACACTAGACTCTGTCGCTTCCCCCAGCCCTACTGCCAAGCCTTCTGCAAGCCGCTGTGCACGTGTTCCCAGCTTGTCCTTGCCCATCGGCGAAAATACCGCCACCCCATGCGCATGTGACGAAAAACTTGCCCCTGCATGTAGGCTGATTAAAAGATCTCCCTGCTGACGATTAGCAAAGGCTACCCGCTCCCGCACCGTTAGATCACTATCCTCGTCCCGCGTCATAAAAAGCTTCAACGGCGTTGTTTCCTTCAAATGCGCCGCTAAACGCTTTGCGACTGACAACGATAACGTCTTCTCCGCCAGACCTCCCGCACCCACCGTACCCAGATCGTTCCCCCCATGCCCCGGATCGATCACTACCCGTTCAATATGCTTTCGCAGAATAGCTGCAGGCGTCGGCGCCCCTCCCTGTGCAGGCGACGTCGGCGCCACAGAAACAGGCTCTGCTGTTAACGGCTCAGCAGGCGTTGGCGACTCAGGCGCAGGCGCCACCCACTCTTCCGTAAGCGGCAACTCCTGCACAACCACACGCCCGTTCCCCTGCGCTGCCACAGGCGTTGGCAACTGCTTCTGCTGCTCCGATACCTCCAGAACAAAGGCCCGCTCAAAAAAAGGGGGCACATCGTCCTTAGCCATCCATGCCTTCCCCTCCACCAAGACCACAGGGTGGCTCAAATCAAACGACTGCTGCGACGTATTCACACCAACGCTATTCAGCCCCACCAGCACCGTCCGCATTCCATACTCCATCTGAACACGCGCGGGTAAAACCCGGCAATCTCCCCCAACGCCTGCCAACAACTCCGCCAACGAGATGTATAACACCCCCTGCACATCCCGCGCCGCAGCTGAAAAATGACGCGCCTCGCCCCCTGTCGACACCTCAAATGACGCCGTCAACCCCATCGCGCCCGGCCCTGCCAAAAGCGCCATTAAAAAAAACGATACCAACACGCGCTTTCGCCAATGCTTCGTGTGGTATAAAACATCACCGCGATGTTTTTCGCTATTGCATTTACAGCGCAAGCCACTCCATATCGTGCTCAACGTACCGCCTTTACCGTTTACTTTTTTCAAGATTAATCATACGCTGCCGGATCAACACATTATCCTCCGGCCCATACCCAGTCTTTCGCTGCGGCTTCGCCAGCACCACCAGCAAACCAATCAACACAGCAAATAGACCCAGTAAAATAAAAAGACCCACCTTATCTCGTTTGGTCATTATACGCCACCCTTAAAAAACCTTATAGGAACCGCATACTACCTCAACGGTTCCCACCTGTACGCCCGGCCCCAAACGTCTCAGGAATAGAACTACAGACGTTTCTATAAAAAGCCGCTTCTGCTTATCAAGGCAAAGGTCAAACCGCCGCTTACTTCTTGCGTTTCGTATCCAATGTTTTGGTCACATGCATACCGGCAGCACCCGTATAACCGTTAATCTCCACCTTTTTACGGGCAGAAATCTTGACACTACGCTGTGCCTGCGCCACTTCCGCATTCAACTTCTGCAGGCAAGATTCACACAGTTTTTTACTCAGACTGATCGCCGGGGCGCCACACTTACCGCATTTAATCTCCTTCGTCTCTAACAGCCCAACACTCTCAATCAGGCCCTCATCCAACATACGACGCACCACAGAAATATCTACATCCACTTCCGCCGCCACCTGTTCCGCGTTCATACTGGGATCGTTCTCCACCGCGTTACGCACCTTCTCGCGGTCCGAGTCTTCCTGTCCTTGACACTGCGTGCACACAGGCGAACTCTTTTTGTTAAACATCTTCTGACATCGTACACATTTTGCTAAAGGCATAATTCATCCTCCAAACTGCTGTATTTACCATGCATACGAAATAGATTCCGTATACACCTCCACATTTCCAACAATATTCGCCTTTAAAATCTGATCCTGCTCCGATACATTAACCCCCACCGTCAAGGAGCGGATCGGAAGACTGGCCGAATCCCGAAGCGCATGCATGCGCGACGGATACGTCACCCGTATCCAGACCCTTTCCTTCACCGGTGCAGCCAAATCCTCTTGCCCCGCATCCACAGCCACCACCTCCAACGTCGCCCCCGGAGCAAAAACGTACTTATCTTCTATTCCTTCACCTGTCAATTGGTTTCCTGCCGGTTCACGCACCCCCACCTCCGCACACAAAGCCGCCCGCGCCTCCTGCACCGCATCGGCTGAATCCGACATCGCCGCCACTCGTTTCAAACGCTCCTGCATCCACAATGTCATCTCCACCACATCCTCACACGCGCCCTCCTGCAAGGCACGCGCATAGCGCCATGCAGGATGGTCAACTTCTCCAGCCCCTTTCACCGCCCCCGTCGTCAATGACTTAGAAACAGACGATGCCGGTTGCGAAGACGTTCGATACGCACGCAACCCCACCCCCACGCCAACTCCGAGCAACGCCCCCACACACATAGCTAAAAAGAAACGAATCAACGCTGTTTGCATACACTCTACCCAGTAGCAACCATCATAAGTTCAAGCAACACAAAACACCACCTATTTCATGATGTTTCCCAAAATTAAGGTAGCAAAGCGGTCCAGCGACCACAAGGCCTAATTAAATGATACCAAAGCCCAAAAGAAACCGTCAATCCGTCATCAAAAACCCGAAAAACTCGCCCCCCCTGTTCAACGACGGAAAATCCAATTTTCCTGACTATACTTCTCTTCCACCAGGCGACGCATATGCCGTTCTTCCTGCTCAGAAGGCGCCTGCGCATTCCCCGATACCCCAAAAGCCGCCTTCACCTGTTGACGCAACACCGACACCGGCAGTTCCACCTCCTGTACAAAAGCGGCATGCGAACGCCCCCCCCGATACGTCGGGCGCACCGCCGGTTCGCGCAAATAGTGCGCCATTCCCACATAGTCCGCACTATACACCAACGTCCCATGATGCAACAACGTTCCCCGTTTACGCCGTTGCGCATTTCCCGACACCTTTCCATCCCCCACCGCCAAATCACATACCCCCCGTAAAACAGTCGACACCCCCCGCTGCGCCAACGCCGATGCGATCCTGCCCAAAATATACGTGTACGATGAATGCAGCGCCCGCAACTCCGGATCCATTGTAAAAGGCAACACTAAACTGAAATTCAGACACCCCGGCCCCTGCAATACACAGCCGCCCGCCGTGCAACGACGCATGATAGGCACTCCATCCTGCTGGCAACGCTCCACATACACCTCCTCCATCACCCGCTGCGTCGTCCCTAAGACCACAAACCGCACCGGACTCTCCCATAAACGCAACGTCGCTGGTCCACCATCCCGCTCCACCGCCTCCAACACCGCCTCATCCAACGCCAAATGCATCGCAGGTGAATCACTTTCAAATTCCAAAAAACGCATATCCAAAACGTCTACCTTCAATCCTGTACCTTCAAAAAAACGGAAGCCTTTTCAAAAGACTTCCGTTGATAATGCTCTTCTTTCTTTTCACAAGAAAAGAAAGAAGCAAAGAAAAGTGAATAGTATTTCATTCATTCTTCATTTTCTTGAAGGGGGTCTGGGGAGAAACTTCTTTTTTGTAAAGTGGCCTGCGCCACCAGAAACACATATGATTCCCGACCTACCTAACCCAATGCAAACCTACGTTTATTCTTCATTTTCTTAAAGGGAGCTAGGGGAAACTTTTTTTTATAAAGTGGCCTGCGCCACCAGAAACACATATAATTCCCGACCTACCTAACCCAATGCAAACCTACGTTTATTCTTCATTTTCTTAAAGGGAGCTAGGGGAAACTTTTTTTTATAAAGTGGCCTGCGCCACCAGAAACACATATAATTCCCGACCTACCTAACCCAATGCAAACCTACGTTTATTCTTCATTTTCTTGAAGGGGTCTGGGGGAAGCTTCTTTTTTGTAAAAGAAGTTTCCCCCAGTAAATCAAACTTTATAAACACGCGCAATCCAACACTTTCGCTGCTCCCACCTCATCCAGACGCCCCACCGACATTGCGACCGGCGCTGCATGCAGACGTTCCGGATCCGAATCCACCCACGATGCAATACGCAGCATCGCATCACAAAACGCATCCAACGTCTCCTTCGACTCCGTCTCCGTCGGCTCAATCATCAGACACTCCTTCACCGTCAACGGGAAATAGATTGTCGGCGCATGATAGCCCTCATCCAGCAACGCCTTAGCGATATCCAGCGCATGCACACCCTTAGCCGCCTGGGGAACAGCTGTAAACACACACTCATGCATACACGTCCCAGGGAAGGCCGGCTGATACGCATCCTTCAACCGCGCCAGTATATAATTCGCGTTCAGCACCGCCTTGCGACTGACCTCACGCAATCCTTCATCGCCACAATACAACAGATACGCATACGCACGCACCGCCACCAGAAAATTCCCAAAGAACGGCGCCATACGCCCAATCGACTTCTCCGGCGTCGTCACCGAAAATCCAGCTTCAGACTTCGCCACCCGCGGCCCCGGCATGTACGGCAACAAACGTTCGCCCACACCAACCGCACCAACACCCGGCCCGCCCATACCGTGCGGCGTGGCAAACGTCTTATGCAGATTGTAGTGCATCACGTCAAAGCCCAAATCACCCGGACGAGACTGCCCCACAATCGCATTCAAATTTGCACCATCATAATACAACAGCGCATCCTTCGCATGCGCAGCCGCTGCGATCCGCGCAATATCCGTCTCAAACAGGCCATGCGTATTCGGACACGTCAACATCACCCCCGCCACATCCTCTGTCAATGCCGCCTCAAAAGCCTCCACATCCACCAGCCCCGCCTCCGTAGACGCAACTTTACGCACCTTGAATCCCGCCATCATCGCACTAGCCGGATTCGTACCATGCGCATTATCCGGCACAATAATCGTATCCTTGCCCGTGTTTCCCTTGTCGCGATGATACGCCGCAATCAGCAACATCCCCGTCAGCTCACCATGCGCCCCCGCCATCGGCTGCACCGTCGCCGCCTTCATCCCCGCCACTTCCGCCAACAAACGCTCCACCTCAAAAACCAACTCCAACGCGCCCTGACAGCCCTTTTCATACACCGGCGCACTCACCAAATGCGGATGCAGATTCGTCAAGCCCGGCAACGCCGCCACCGCTTCGCTCATCTTCGGGTTATACTTCATCGTACACGAACCCAGCGGGTAAAAATGGTCATCTACCCCCACATTGCGTTGCGACAAATGCGTAAAATGACGCACCACATCCAGCTCAGACACCTCCGGCAATGCCGCCGCCTTAGCCCGACACAAATCCGCAGGCAATTCCGCCACAGGCACATCCAGAGCATCCCACTGTATCGCCCGACGGCCTTCCTTCGATTTTTCAAAGATTAATTGCATGCCACTTCCTCCAACGCTGCCGCAAACGCATCCAACTCCGCACGCGTCCGTTTTTCCGTCACCGCAATCAGCAAATCACCCGCTTCCCCCATCCCCACCGCAGCCAACGGCAAGCCCGCCTGGAAACCGCGCGCCAGCATCGCCTCCACTACCTGCGTCGCATCTTTGGGCAACCGTACCACAAACTCATTAAACGTAGGGCTCGCATTCACTACCTGCGCAAACCCCAGCTTTCCCTTCAGATACTCCGCCTTCGAATGACATGCCACCGCCACCTCACGCAACCCCTCCTTGCCCAACAAGCACAGGTGAATCACGGCACGCAATGCGCACAACGCCTGATTCGAGCAAATATTCGACATCGCCTTTTCACGACGGATGTGCTGCTCACGTGCTTGCAATGTCAACACGAAGCCCCGCCTACCTTCCTTGTCCTGCGTGGCCCCGGCAACCCGCCCCGGCATCTTGCGCACATACGCCTTACGCGTCGCCAGAATGCCCAGATACGGACCACCAAAACCCAACGGCATCCCCAGGCTCTGTCCCTCCGCCACCGCAATATCCACCCCCATCTCGCCCGGCGTCTTCAACAAGCCCAACGCCACCGGATAGAACGACATCACCAGCAACGCCTTCGCCTGATGGCACGCCTCCGCCAAGGCCGTGAAATCCTCTACATCACCCAAGAAGCTCGGATTCTGCACAATCACACACGCAGCGCCCTCCGGCGAATCCCCCCCCACCAAATCCAAATCCAAATTCTCCACATGCGTCGCCAATACCTCGCGAGACAACGGGCTCACCGACGAATGCAATACCACCTTCTTACGGCGTGTCACCCGCGTCGCCATCACCGCCGCCTCAAAAACCGCCGTGGCCCCGTCGTACAACGACGCATTGGCAAACTCCATTCCCGTCAACCGACACATCGCCGACTGATATTCATAAATCGCCTGCAACGTACCCTGCGAACACTCCGCCTGATACGGCGTGTACGCCGTCACAAACTCACTGCGCCCCGACAATGCGTCCACCGCCGAAGGCACATAATGATCATAAAATCCACCGCCCAGGAAACTCGTCGAGGCCACATCATTGGCCGCCGCCAGACGTTCAATACGACTGCGCACGCCCATCTCCGACATGCCCGGCGCAATCTCCCAAGACTGCAACCGCAACGAGGACGGAATCGACGAAAACAAGGCCTCGATCGACTCCACCCCAATCGCCGCCAACATCTCCTGTTCATCCACTTCCGTAGTAGGAATCCAATCCATTGATATCACTCCCGAATTCCACCGGCGCACGCCGTAGAACAACCTAGTGGTCCAGCGACCACAAGCAATAGGTATGGTCCTTACCATCCCTGACCACAGTAGAAAATTTCGTTTTTTATGACCGCTTTTCAGATTTAAGTCACAAAAGCGGTCCAGCGACCACAAGGTGGCAGGGCCACACCCCAAAAATAGGATTCTTAGCGTCCCGGAACACAGTAAAATTTCACTTTTTTATGACAGTTGTTGCAGTGTCACTCACTACATCCTGTTAGTCCGCATTTTCTTCACAGAACGCCGCATACGCCTTCGCATCCATCAAACCTTCCAACGCCGACGCATCCACGCCTTCCAGCTTGAAAAACCAGCCTGCGCCAAACGGGTCCTTATTCACCAACTCCGGTTCCCCCTCCAACGCTTCATTCACCGCACACACCGTACCCGCCACCGGCGCATACACATCACTCGCCGCCTTCACCGACTCCACCACAGCAGCCTCCTCATTGACATCCAACGCACGGCCTTCCTCCGGCAACTCCACATACGTAATATCCCCCAACTGATCCTGCGCAAAATCCGTAATCCCCACCACATACACCCCATCCTCTTCACCTACCCACTCATGCTCCTCGGTATACCACAACGCACTCGGATTCATAGCTTGAGACTCCTACCTGTTCTATTCTTTGATTTTCTTTATCACAAAAACTTAAGTGGTCCAGCGACCACAAGCAGTATCTATGGTCCTTAACCTACCTACACCACTGCAAAGCTACGCTTATTCTTCACTTTCTTGAAGGGGTCTGGGGAAAACTTCCTTTTTGTAAAGTGCCCTGCGCCACTCGCAACATACATGTTCCTGCCCCTACCCAACCAAATGACGCTTATTCTTCATTTTCTTGAAGGGGGTCTGGGGGAAACTTCTTTTTTGTAAAAGAAGTTTCCCCCAGTAGTTCAAAACTTTATACGGCACGTGCCCTTTTCATACAACGGCAACGCCGCCACCTCCAACACCATCCCACGCGGCCCCGCTGCGAGCAACGTACCCTCCGACGCCGCCTCTTCCGATACACGCGCCAGTCCTACACCACAGCCCACACTCGAACCAAACGTACCACTCGTCACCTCCCCCACCACCACATCATTCAGACGCACCTCAAAACCATGCCGCGGCGCACGCCGATCCTTCGAACGCACCCCCACCAACACCTTATAATCCCCCGAATCCCGCTGCGCCACCAACCGCTCCTTACCCGGAAAATCACTATCCCACGCAACAAAACGCCCCATCCCCGCCTCCAACGGCGTCACCTCCCCCGTCATATCCTCCCCATTCAACGGATAGCCCATCTCCGTACGCAACGTATCCCGCGCCCCCAAACCACACGGCGCGACCTCCTCCTGCGCCACAAGACGACGCCACACCGACGGCGCACTCGCCGCATTCATAAACAACTCATAGCCCAACTCACCCGTATAGCCCGCCCGCGTCACCACCATCTCAATCCCCTCCCATACCAACTGCGTACCCGTCCAATACTTCAAATCCGCCACCCCCTCCATACCGCAAGCCAGCAGGACATCCCGCGACAACGGCCCCTGGATATCGATCTTCGCCGTCTCCGCAGACACATCCTTCACCCCCGCACCACACGCCTGCGCCAGCATCGCCGAAACCTCTTCCAACGGCCCGGCATTCGTCACCAGATACAACATATCCTCATCCAGACGCAGCCCTACACAATCATCCACAATACCTGCTTGATCATTAAGAATAGCCGTATAACGACAGCGCCCCGGCTTAAGACTCACCATATCCGAATAGACCAGACGATCCAGCCCCTCAATCGCATCCGCCCCCGTCAACACAAACTCCCCCATATGCGAACAATCGAAAAGGCCAGCCTTTGTACGCGTATGCTGATGCTCCTGAAGAATGCCCGAAAACTGGACCGGTAGCGCCCACCCATGAAAATCTACTACCTTCGCACCACACGCATCATACTCAGAAAAAAGAGGAGTTTGCCGCATCTTACACTGCTCCCAAACCCGCCCAAGTATGGAAAGCACATCATACACCCTGATTTCTGTGGTCTTCCCGTTCAAAAAAAACCACGAACAGCCCTGAAACGCAGTGTGTAAAATTCTACTGTTAAAAAAACAGCAGCAGCCCGGCCACCTTGGACAGTATTCAGTTTCGGAAACCTTCTGTTACGTTCCCGCACCCTGATTCAGTCAACATAATAAAGGCGCCCAGGCGATCGGCTTATACAGAACACCCATCGCTCCCCCGTGGTCATTACCACGCCAACACTCGCCAGTCACGATGGGATAGGCCCATACTCTGCCACATTCCCAAAACAAATGCAACTATTTAGCGGTTCAGCGCATCGCCGATGAATGATACGTTGGTAAAATTTCCGCCCATGTCAAAAAGTTTTGCACAAAAATATTCCGGCGATCCCTGCTTAGTGATTGTCTGCATGCTTGCGTCCCCCCTCCTCCTCCAAAGGCCAAGGGAATGCTTGTGAAATTATGCGCCCCTTTGCGGGAAGGTTTGTGTTATATCGTTGCCGCTCATCCAAATGCATATGCAAGCATAGCGAACACGTTTGCAATAGCATTTTTCATACGATTTGGGCCAATACGCATCGAGCACCCAATCAGCCACCGTCCCGTTTTGGAAAAGGCCTGCGGCACTGGCACAACGTTCCATTCTTACAGGCGTCTTGTCATATCAACGCCCCCTGAATCTGGCATTGCATTACGCTGATATAGCCTTCGTTTATAGGGAATTTGAAGAGCTGGAGAACACCGAAAGGGAATATTAAAAAGGCTTGACATCCCCTCTCTCTTTGAGCTATACTCCGCATCTATTTGAGAGCGCCGGAGTGGTGAAATTGGCAGACACGCATGGTTCAGGTCCATGTGCTCATAACTGGGCGTGGAGGTTCAAGTCCTCTCTCCGGCACCAAAAGCGACAAACCCGCTGTTAAGCAACAGCGGGTTTTTTCTGTTTTTATAGCCTCTATTGTTATCTGTACGCGATGGGACAGCTCGGTTGGAGATGCTTGCTATAGGGGGGGCATCGATAAGGGAGAACAGAAGACCTACTGCCCATACTTGACAATGACGGGCTGTCTCATAGAAAGTGGTTAACAAGGTCTTTGGTGTTAGTGACTTAATGTCATAAAAACGAAATTTTGCTGTGGTCGGGGACGGCAAGAACCATAAATATTGCCGGTGGCACTGGCCACTTAGGAGTAGAATATGAAAATTGTCTTATTTGCACTACCGTTTGTATTACTTTGTTTGTGCGCAGGTGCTAAAACACCCTCGGATATGCCTGATTACGCAACAGCGTTTGCCTGGGTCTCGAAACCTGAACCCAAAAATATTGATAAGCCTGTGGATGTCTTTTTTGTTTATCCAACCATCTATGTTGGCGAAGCGCCCCCTAATATGGATATCGCAGACGAGGAATTGCGTGCTAATGCAGGAGGCCTGTTAATAGCCCAAGGAGGCGTCTATTCGCCTTATGCCAATCTGTTTGCGCCGTTTTACAGACAGCAAACTGCAGCAACTCAAAGCATGGAGGCCAACAATGGCGGAAAAGATGCTTTCACGGACCCTCTTTTTATAACAGGGTATAAAGACGTAGCCAGGGCGTTTGAGTATTACCTTAAGCACCTGAATAATGGTCGTCCTTTTATTCTGGCAGGCCATAGCCAGGGTAGCATGGTGATTATTCAGCTCTTGCGGGATTACCTGAAAGATGCTGATTTACAAAAACGCATGGTTGCAGCATACCCTATTGGCTATTCGGTGACGAAAAAGGATCTAAAAAGCTATCCCTGGATTAAACTGGCGCAGGGTGAAACAGATACCGGGGTCGTTATCACCTTTAATACACAGGCTGAAGACGCTGGCCCTTCTCCTGTATTACTTGAAGGTGCGGTTGCCATTAATCCCCTGAACTGGAAAACGGACGGCACGCCCGCATCCCGTAAAGGACATAAAGGGGCCGTCTTTTTTGACGACGCCACTGGCGAGGTCATCGCGCGGATTCCTCATTTCGCCGCTGCCTATGTTGACACTGATTCTGGCGCCTTAATTGCAACCGACACCCAGGAAAATGAATCGGATAAGGTTGATTTTGAGCACATGGGACGCTGGTCCAAGGGCGTTTATCACAGATTCGACTATGCCATCTGGTATAACAACCTGAAAGAAAATGTCAAAAAACGAATCGACGCTTATCTCAATAAAAAGGAACTATAAAAACTGCACGACTCTCAGGCGGGATTGATCAACAACATCACATTCGGAGACGTCGTCATCAATGGAACGCCTCTTCAGAAGGGGGATGCCCGGTTTAATCTTCGGGGTACAGTGACCGGCATAGAGGTCGAGTAACTCCTCAAATAATGCGTCTGCAAACAATAAGGGGCATTATTGACACGCATGGTTTCTACCCAGGAATCCGTTACATACCCTATGCAGATACGCCTGTTCCTTGCTCATAGAGATCGTCTTACCCGAATTTTTGGCAGGTTTGAATGTGCGAACAAATGATAAAGGCAGGGGATAAAAAATCCCCTGCCAATGCAGATACTGTAGCTCCTTTTCAGTCAAGTGGCCAGGCCACCGGCAAGGTTCTAGCTCCTTGCTATCCCTGTTCAGAGCAAAATTTTATCTTTTCTGACAACTTCCGAAACATGCGGCGTTAATCGCACGCCCTGTTTTTAGGCGCGTTTCCTCCTGAAATGCCAAACAGCGCTTGCTGCAACCAGCATGGCTATAAGGGCAAGGCCGATAGCGCTTGTAAGAGGAGCGTCTTGCTCTGCTTCGACGGAAAAGGTAATCCGGTTAAGCTGTGTAGCGCTACTAAAATACGTTACGACATAGACACCGGCGTCTGTTTCCTGGAATGCATCGATGCAGAATTCCGCATTGCTTTCATCCGGGATGATGGTTGCCGTTTCTCCTTCGGCTGTGGCAAAACTCCAGAAGAAATCGCCATCGGCTGCTGTACCGGTATCGGGAGCCGTCAGACAAAGTGCCTCTCCTATCGCAGCTGTTATTTCGCGGGTCTCTTCATAGGTTTCAAAGATAGAGAGGGTTGCCGTAGCGCTTCCCGTGTAGTTGGGGTTCGCAACGTTAACAAAAACGGCATATTCACCCACTTCCATCGGCAGGGTCGCTCCGCCATTGTAGGCTACGCTTACACTTAGGCCTGCCGGTTCTGTCGTCACGGTAACTTCTTTCGGCGTTCCGTCATATTCCTGTTCGACATTGGTTATGGTGACAACTGCCGATGCTTGTTGCACGTTAACCTCTACGACGCCAGAGGCTACGCTGTAGTCTGTATCGGTGGGGGTGTACGTAACCGCAGCGGAGTAAAGCCCTGCATCGGGAATAGTTGCAGGCGTTTCGAAAGCAAAGACACCTGATGAGGGCGTAGCGCTTCCACCGGTTAACAGACTGTCGGCCAGGCTCTGACCATACACGATAGCACTCGCAGTTGGCCATTCGGTTACCGTGGTGGGCATACCGTTCACCGTGATAGTTACCGTTGCAGTGGCTTCTACGTATAGTTCGGCGTCATCCGGGACGAATTCTACGTTGAGTAGATGTTCACCCACAGATAGTACCGCACCGGAATCCGGGGTGTACGTAAAAGTTCCGCTTGTATTGGCGCTTGCGTTGAGCTGCGTAGCATCGAGCGCGGTGCCGTAAACAATTGGAGCCGGCGTACCCCATGTGATCACCGGGGTCGATTTTGTGGTAAAGCTCTCCACGGGGCTAAAGGTTGTACCCAAGCTGTTTATCGCGTAGACCAGATAATAATAGTCGCTACCTTCGTTCAGACCGGTAAGTGTGGCGTTGAATGTACCTGCACCACCTGGATCCGGTGTGATCGCTATTTCGGTTGCGGCGCTAAGGTCGGAGGAATCAAAGGGAGTAGCTGCCCAGTAGAATCCACGTCCCGTAACAGGTTGCGGGCCTTCAATTGTAATAACGCCATTCAGGGTGGCGGCGTCCAAGGTAACGGCGCTAGCCGCCTGCGTGCTTATCGCAGGCAGGTCCCCATTACGCCAGACCGTATTGCTTTGCCCTGAAGAATTGACGATAAAAGCATCCAGGCAGGCATCCCCGTCCAAATCGCCCAGGGCCACACGCGTTCCTTCTGAGGCGCCAAGCGATTGCAAGGAATTGGCAAATACCCCGCTGCCATCATTCAGCCATGCTTCATTTCCAGCCCCCCCCGCCTTGGTGATTACTGCATCGAGATCGCCGTCGCCGTCGAGATCGCCCAAGGCAACGCCTGTACTTGGGGTTGTTCCCAGACTCTGTCCTGAATCTGAAAAGTTTCCAGCACCATCATTAACCCAAATTTTGTCTGCAGCGCCTTGCGCCAAGAAAGCATCGAGGTCACCATCGCCATCCAAATCGCCAAGAGCAACATCGTAACTCATCGAAGAAGAGCCCGGTTGTGATATGCCGTTGAAAGAGCCATTCCCGTCGTTAAGGGACACCTCATCGTCGGTATAGAGATTCGTCAGAATGACATCTAAAAGGCCATCCCCATCTAAATCACCATAATCCATACCCCTGCTGTCACGATACTGACCTACTTCCTGCCCGGTGTCTGAGAAGCTACCATTCCCATCATTCTCCCAAAGTCGATTCGGGCCATCAGTGGCAATGAAAGCATCCAGATCTCCATCGCCATCTACATCCATCAAGGCCACCGCATAGCCTGCGTTATAATCAACGCCTTGTCCATAGCCAAACACACCAGAACCATTGTTGAGCCACAAGCTGTTTCCGCCTGAGGTGTCGCCGACAAGTGCATCCAAATCGCCATCGCCATCCACATCTCCCAGCGCCACATCACTGCTGGGACCAGAGCTGAGCGTCTGGCCTGAATCCGTAAAGTTCCCGGCTCCGCCGTTCAACCAGATCCGATCGGCTTGGCCACTATTCGTGACAAAGGCATCCAAATCGCCATCGCCATCTAAATCGCCCAATGCCACCGCCGTGCTATTGGCATTTCCTAATACTTGTTCGAGCTGGGTGAAGTCAGCGGGACTCACTGGGGAAACAGCGGCCCGAAATTCCCAGGTATGAGGTTTCAGTTCAAAGTCGTCCTTATAAAGACTGGCAAAAACCCGTTCCCCAGACCAAAAATTCTGGGCCACGGTTTGCGTTAAAACAAAAGGATCACTGTTGTCATAACTCAAACTGGTCTCAACACCATTTTGTAAACAGCGAATCTGGCTGGAGAGTTTGAATACTTTTGAGGCGCCAGTCACACTACCGAGATCGGCATTCAGGGTTGCCGTTACAGGCGTATCCGTGGCTACATTCAACGCGTTGGCGGCGGGTGTCTTATCGGAAATACCTAGAATAAAAAATTCATAGGCTCCAAAATCAACGGTATCCAAAATCCGTGGGCCACCATCCAGATCCGTCGAGGTAATCACCGCCGCGTTGTTACCGGCATCGATCAGTTGTGAGGTCGAGCGCAAACGAAGGTCCCCGGCATTCATGTCAACAAAACGGGGCGGCGAAAATGTGTTGCCCGGACCAGGATAGGGATTATTCCATTGTATCATCGTATAGGTAACTGTTGGCGCAGTCCCCGAATCGAAGATATTATCAGGACTGTTATAATGTAGAATAGTATTCGTAATTGTCATGCCGGCATTGCCGTTATTATAGATTCCGCCCCCTGCATCTGAACCGGCCTCTGCCGTATTCTTTGCAAAGGTGCAGTTTGTTACTGTAGCCGCCGAATGATACCCCCCAAGACCGCCGCCAGTGTAAGCAATGTTATTAAAGAAAACACAGTTGTGATAACTTGCAGCAGATTCTGAATTATAAGCACCGCCACCACTATAGTAGTCAGCGGTATCGTTACCCTCAAACCAACAATTCATAATCGTTGGCGAACCATTATAGTTATAGATTCCGCCGCCACCACCATTGGCCCAATTTTCAATAAAACGACAATTCACGAACGTTGCAGTCGAATTGGCATTATAGACAGCACCGCCGCGTCCCCCTGCCAGCCCCGTTCCTGAATTTGTATTCGAGTAAAAGGTGCAATTCGCAACGGTTGGCGAAACGGAATCGTTATACATGCCGCCGCCATGACCCAGGATGTTCCCTTCCTGTATCTTAAAGCCATCAAGCGTGGCATTTTCGGAACCAATCACACAACGGCGGCTGTCCTGTCCGTCAACAACGCTGAGGTGCGTAGCCCAGTCACGCTGTTCCCGTTGCAACTCGGTGCCAACAAAGCCACCGTAAAGCACAACATTTTCGCGCAGCGTCAATACCGGATCACTCGTTGACACATACGTTCCTTCCGCCACCCAGACTTCCCCCCCGCCATCTGCAAAAGCCGCATCCACAGTTGCTTGTAAATCCGGAGAGGCATCCCCCCAGGAGGTACCGCTACCACTACCGCCATCGTCGACATACCAGATGGCCGCCGATGCGTTCAGGACCAGGAATAATCCCAAAAAACAAAACCCTATTGTACGATACACGATTACAGACTCCTTTTCTTTCAGACCCCTTAATAACAGAAGCAGTGAGATTGTAATATTCTCTATTTCCCCGACGCCACACCGGCACAATATGTATCGTCACTGGATGGGTTTTCCGGGCAAAAATAATAGGCATTGGAATTGTAAAGCTGAATTATACGAAGCAATTCGGTTATATCAATAACCCAATCGGTGGGATCAGGTCGGTAATCGGCACTGTGCGGGCAACAGTCCTGATTGGCGCCCGCGTGAGCGACATAACCGTCTTCAGTAGACTCGGGCGGAGTAGCACAGTGAAGGCCGCCCGAATTATAGAACTGGACAACGCGCAGAAGCTCGGAAAGATTGATGGTATTATCCTGATTAATATCCGCGCTGTGGAATTCACGCAGACAACTTTCGCCCTCTGTGGCAACGCGTATCTCAAAGGTGCCAGAGGCATCCCCAACGTAATTTGTTTCATCAACTGTAGCAGTAACACTGTATTCGCCGATAGATGACGGTGCTGTCGTTTCGCCATCATAAAGGACGGTTACGCTGAGACCCGCGGGAATGGTTACTACCTCTACCTCTTTCGCTGTTCCGTCATAAAACTGTGTCAATGCATTAAACTGCACCACGGCTGTTGCCTTGGCAACGGCCACTTGAACAGTCCCTGAAACTGTTTCGTAATGTTCATCATCGTCTGGAACAAAATCGACGGCGGCGTCATACGTTCCGGCAGGGGGAACCGTCCAGGGCGCACTAAACTGGAAGCTTCCGGACATAGAGGCCGCCCCCCCACTTAGCGTTGATGCAGAAAGATTCGCCCCATACGTCAGCGCACTGGCAGCAGGCCAGGTCGATACCGTAGGAATCCCCTTATTGACAGAGACAGGCACCGTTCCTTCAACGGAAAGATAATTACTGGCGTTTGCAGGATTGAATACGACGGTGGCGTTATAGGTCCCCGTATCGGGAACATAGGCGAGCGTTTTAAAGGTGAAAGTTCCCTCTACCGATGCTTCGCCTCCGCTTAATACGGATCGCAATAAGGCTTGCCCATACGAGATTGATGAAGCCATCGGCCAGGTGGTTACGCTGGGAGTCGCTTTCGTTACCTCGACCGCAACTACCCCTGAAACAGTCGCGTAATTGGTCGTATCGGCAGGCGTAAATATCACTGTCGCATTGTAAGAACTGACCGGAGGAAGCAAGTCGGGCCGGTCAAAGGCAAAAACACCTATAACCGAGGCAGCGCCACCCGTCAAAGTGGAATCCGAAAGCGCTTCCCCTACCGTGATCGTGCTAGCCTGAGGCCAGGTGGTAATACTCGGGGTTGCCTTTTCAACCGTAACAGAAACGGTTCCGGGGACTGTAAAATAATTCTGTGTATCCTTTGGTGTAAAGGTTATCGCCGCAACATAATCACCGGTTTGTGGAATTATCCAAGGGGAATTATAGCCAAAGTTACCCGTCACACTGGCTTCGTCACCGCTTAGCCACGCACTCGACAGGCTTTCTCCATACGTGATAGCCTCGCTGATCGGCCAAGTAACAATCGTCGGCGTTGCTTTGCCCACCTCCACGCTAACACTCCCTGAGACGGTTTCGTAATTCAGCGTGTTCGTTGGCGTAAAAATCACTGAGGCGGCATAACTGCCCGCCGACGGTGTAGTCGTTGGTGCGGCAAAGGAAAAGGCGCCAGCGACGGAAGGCGTCCCCCCACTGAGCGTCGAACTATTCAACGCATCCCCATAGGTTATCGCGCTGGCATCCGGCCAGGTTGAAACAGTAGGAGTAGCCCTATTCACCTGCAACGTTACCGAGCTCGTTATCGTCGCATACAAAGCCGTATCCGTTGGTGTAAACGTCACACTTAATGTTTGCGAACCCGCGTCCAATACACTTCCTGCGGCAGGCAGATATTCAAAAGCGCCGGGAACGCTGGCAGTAGCATTCAACTGCACTGCACTCAGAGCGACCCCATACGTAATCGCTGCCGGAGTTGCCCATGTGATAACAGGAGATTCTTTTAAGGAAAATGTCTGCTGGCTTCCATAGCGGGTTCCGGCAGCACTTTGTGCGTAGGCCAGGTAGTAATGCACCACCCCCTCTGTTAAACCGCTAATCGTCTTACTAAACGAGCCGGTCCCCCCCGGGTCCGGGGTAATAATCTCTTGCGTGGCGCTACTCAGGTCGGAGGTGTCCAGCGGACTCGTACCCCAATAAAAACCACGTTCCGTAATGGTCGCGCCCCCTTCCGAATCAACGCGTCCATTTAGTATCGCTGACGCTGCACTGACATCCGAAGCCACCTCGGTCACCACCTCAGCAGCCGTCAGATTCAACCAGAGCGCATCATTACCACTGGTGTTGGCCACAAAAGCATCCAGGCTTCCATCGTCATCAACATCGCCCAATGCAACACCACGACTTTCCGCTGCACCAAGCGCCTGAGCAGAATCACTAAAAACCGCCGCGCCATCATTCAGCCAAACCGTATTGGCCCCAGACGCATCTGTCACAAAGGCATCCAGATCACCATCCCCGTCAACATCGCCCAGCGCCACATCACTACTAGCGCCACTACCAAGATCCTGCACACTATTGCTGAAACTTCCCAACCCGTCATTCAGAAAAACCTGATCTGCCTCGCCGTTATTGGCCCAGAAGATATCCGGCGCGCCATCCGCATCCAAATCATCCAGCGCCACAGCATTGCAACTATACACACCAAGGCTTTGGCCGGAATCTGTCAATACGCCACTGCCATTATTCAGCCAGAGGACATTGGCCTGTGCATAATTACTCACCAGGAAATCCCAATCACCATCAAGATCGACATCGCCCCCGGCAACAGCAGTGCTGGCAGCATTGCCCAAAGTTTGACCGGAATCTGAAAAAGCTCCCGCGCCATCATTCAGCCAAAGGACATTACTCTGGTTGTAATTGACGACAAAAACATCCAAATCACCATCCCCGTCCGCATCCGCTACAGCGGCCGCACGGCCATCAGCAGTGCCAAGGCTCTGTCCAGAATCACTAAAAACCGCGCTTCCATCATTCAACCAAACCTTGTTGGCTTCACCGGCATTCACCACAAAAGCATCCAAATCCCCATCATCATCAAAGTCACCAAGAACGACATCGCGGCTCTGTGCATTACCCAAGCTCTGCGCAGAATCCGTGAAAGCCCCCGAGCCATCATTCAGCCACACCGTATTGGCGGCTCCCGCACAAGCGACAAAGGCATCCAAATCGCCGTCACCGTCAAGATCACCCAAAGTCACCGCATACGCATCACTCGCTCCCAGGCTCTGCCCCGAATCCGCCAGGATCCCCGAACTCAATTCCGCCACGGAAACGTTGAAAGACCAATAATAGGGAACAACATCCACATCTCCAGCATATACCTCCGCCATTATCCGCTGTCCAGCACCAAAGGCAGCACTCGGAGTCAACGTGAGCACATAGGGGTCGGCGCCATCATAACTCAGGCTTGCCTGCACACCATTTTGTAGGGGCTGCGCCCCGCTATACAGTTGAAAAATCTTACTGGAGACATCGATAGCACCAAGATCGACATTGAACGTTGCGCTGACTGTGGCATCCGTGGCAACCGCCTGTGCATAGGCAGCAGGTTCCGTACTCCGCACCGATGCTTTAAGCTCATAGGCTCCCATATCGACAACGCCAACTTGCCGTGCATTTCCATCCAGATCCGTAGCATCCTCCACAACCGCATCATCCCCGGCATCAATACATGGCGATCCCCCTGAAAGCCGCAAATCCCCACCAGCCAAATCGACAAACCGTGGATCGGCATCCAGATTACC
This sequence comes from Candidatus Hydrogenedentota bacterium, assembly GCA_963678445.1. GTDB lineage: Bacteria > Hydrogenedentota > Hydrogenedentia > Hydrogenedentales. The sequence goes on from OY782877.1 coordinate 560,247, forward strand.
CGTGCCAGAATAGCCATCCCCAATCAATGAATATGTCACCGTTGTAGTAGCACCGCCCGCATAAAAATCATCCGGCGTATTTCCCCAAATGATACAATTCGTAATCGTCGGTGCAGGGTCGCTGCTGATAAATATCCCTGCGCCCGCGTTGACACTGGCACCGGCCGTATTGCCCGCAAAAACACAATTGCTGATTTCCGCCGCAGATCGATACGTGCCCAATCCGCAAGCGGAATTGGAAATATTCCCAAAAAAACGGCAATTTCGGATAACCGTTGCTGATTCCGAAAGGAAAATCCCGCCGCCCGAATAACTGGGGTCCGTCTCATTACCCTCGAAAACACAATGATGCACCTCACCCGTCGCCAAATAATTATACAGACCTCCCCCGCCAGCGCTTGTCGTATTGTTTAAAAACGTACAATACCCAATAACCGGCGAAGAAGAGGTGTTATATACAGCGCCCCCGCGCCCCCCCGTCATCCCCGTGCCCAAGACCGCGTTATCCGTAAAGACACAATGCAATACCGTTGGAGAAACCCCATCATTCACCATGCCTGCGCCATGCCCCGTAAGACGCCCCCGCCTAATCGTAAATCCATCGAGCAGCGCATCATCCGCCCCTACAACGCAACGCCGACCATACTCCCCATCAATATAGGTAAGATTCGTTTCCCAATCCCGATCACTGAGCTGACTGTCGCCTGCCGTGAACCCTCCATAAATATCCACCCCCGACTTCATCGTCAACACGGCATCCCCCGCTCCCGTGTAAACCCCTGTCGCCACCCAAACTACATCATCCGCATCCGCCGTAGCCGCATCCACCGCATCCTGGATCAAAGTAAACGCATTGCCCCACGAATCTCCCGTAGCGCTTCCCGATGCAGCGGTATCTACAAACCAGGTCGCAGCATTGGCGGAAGAACTAACAAAAACAAAACACAGCCCCAGACACAGCAGCCTCATATGCATCAGACAAACGCTCCCCAGCATGATTAAATTTGCTCACTTTTTTACTTAAAAGATAATCTCAAACCGAGGGGATGCCATCCGTTGCGTCATCGTATTGGCATATCCCACGTATGGATACCGTTGACTTTCCGCCTTTTCTATAATAAAAGTAAAAATTAGTATACTCAATCTCCCTAAAAGGGTCAAGTATTGATACAGCGGTGGTATACATCTTCTAGGTAATTTTTGCCTGCAGCACGTAAGCAGCGCTGTTCGAATTCACAGGTGCATACACAAAAAACAACCATGGCGTTGGTGAAGATAAACAAAATGCTCCCTCGGAGAAAATCTCCGAAGGAGCATTTTTACAAACAAATTTGGTGGAGCTGAGGGGGATCGAACCCCTGACCTCCGCATTGCGAACGCGGCACTCTCCCAACTGAGCTACAGCCCCAAAACGGTCGGTAGTATAGCAGGGGACATCCTGTATGTCAAGAGCTATCTTCGCTTCTTGCCCTGTTTCCACGGCATTTGACGAAAAAGACGTTCTTTATCCGCTGATTGGAAACGTCACGCCTGCTTTCTTCTATTATACAGGTTCTGCAGGACATCTCGCCCGGCTTATTCCCCTAATATAAATTTGACGAAGACCGGATAATGATCCGATGGATAGCGTCCATCCTCATTGTCCAAAACGGTCTCACAAGATACCGGCTTCACCGGACCACGATGAAGAATCCAGTCGATACGTTTATCACTGTTCGGCTCCGGCGCTTTAAAAGCGCCCCAGGTAACCGCAGGTCCTATCTTCTTCTCTGCGCTGAGCCGTGCATCCTTAAAGCCCTCCTTCTGAAAGACTTTCCACGGTTCAGAGGATTCAGCCTCAGCGTTGAAGTCACCGGTCACAATTACCGGATACTTTTTCGCGGCATCATTCCCGCGTGCGGCAAGCAAGTGCGCGCTCTGCACACGCGCCTCTTCCCCTCGATGGTCAAAGTGCGTGTTGAAAAAATAAAAGCGCTGCTGGGTTTCGGGGTGGTAAAACAGCACCCACGAGGCCATGCGGGTAAGACTGGAATCCCATGAGACCGAACCGGGGATATCTGGATGCTCGGAAAGCCAGAAATGTCCCGACTGTAGCGGCACCAGCGAATCATAGCGACATAGAATCGCCGTCATTTCACCGCTTCCATCGGCATCGCGTCCAATCCCAATCCAGCGATATTCGGGCAATCTCTTGACAATGTATTGAACCTGAAAACGGAGGCATTCCTGAAGGCCAACAACATCGGGATTAAACTTCTCGATGGTCTCCACCAGAAGAGCACGCCGATGCGGCCAGGCATTTTCCCCATCACGCGCCGTTCCATACCGAATATTAAAACTTATTACATTGAGAGGTGTTTCGGCAAAGGTCGCCCCCATGATGCTCAGCATACCGGCCAGAAAACACATTACTACTCTACTCATTTCAAACCTTCCTGTTCCTTTTCAGTCAATTCCTTGCGCACAAAACCCAGTCGGGCGGAGGAACCATCCGGATTTTTCCATGTGTACCACACGGTTACAGACGGCTGAGTATATCCTGGGATACCATCATCAAATTCACTGTGTGTTTCTGATTCCGGATCGACGATAATCTGCAACACCTGTTGCAGTGTCATTCCAGAACGTAGCGAATCAAACTCCGCCTTGGTAATGAGTGGCTCCTCCTCGGGTTCAGGCTCAGGAGGAGGCGGGGGCGGGGGCAATTCTTCGGGTAACGACTCAGGGGGCGTAGGCGGAGGAACAGTAGAAGTCGAACGCGACAGTGCAATAAGTACCACGATGGCTATAACCACAATCAGGCCAGCAACAGCCCAAAGAATGCTTTTTGAAGTCACCATACAACAATGCTCCTTTAATTTTGCTAGTTTAACACACTTTGAAACAGCGATGCACAAAGATTCTGACTGTTTCAGGGGTGGAAAAACGTGGCAGCGCAATGCTAGTGACTAAAAGGAGCAAACGATTGCGATTGGGGTGGCTGAGGCGGTAGATGCTATTCGGGGAAGCATGTGAGAGGCTGTACATCGAAGGTCAAACAAGGACGCGTACGCTAAAGATCTTTGGCGGGACGGACTATTGGCGCAACACTTCCCCTTATACTTAACTCCCCTCCTTCAAAGAAGAGAGGGGAGATTTAACACCGACGCTTATTCTCATGTTGAAACGCCCTTTAGGGCAGTTCAACGCTGTTGAGATTTCGAAATCTCAGCATTCCAAAACAATTCGGGGTTTACTTAGCAATATGGGATAACCGTTGCTGCAAAAAGCCTTGCGCTGCTTTCGCCAAGCCTTCCGCATCCAGTTGATGGGCCTTCAACTGTTGCTCCCGGGTTCCCTGTTCACTGAATACATCGGGGATACCTATACGGTACAATTGCAAACGTTCCAGTTGCCCACTGTTGGCGCAATATTCCATTACCGCAGACCCAAAGCCGCCCTCAAGCGCATTCTCCTCCACGGTAATCAGCGGACGATCCAGGAGGGAATCGATAAGCTTTGTATCCAGGGGCTTAATAAAACGGGCATCAGCGACACCAACGGAAAAACCTTCTGCCGCAAGCGTTGCCGCTGCGTCCAGACACGCCTGCGTGCACGGCCCTGTAACAAGAAAGGTTGCATCATTCCCCGTGCGCAATACCTCGCCACGGGTCACATCCCGATTTTCAGTAGCACCAATGACAGGGGCCTTACAGCGCCCATACCGAATCGCTACAGGGCGTCCCTGTTCAAGAGCCCACTGCAGCATCAATTTCAAATCCAGGGCATCCCGTGGCGCCAACACATCCAGATTGGGCACGGAACGCAAGAACGACAGATCAAAGGTCCCATTTTGTGTAGGACTATCCTCGCCCACCAGACCAGCACGGTCCAACGCCAAAACAACCGGAAGATTCTGGATGCACACATCGTGAATGATCTGATCATAGCTGCGTTGCAAAAAGGTAGAGTAAATCGCAGCTACAGGACGCATCCCGCGAATCGCCATACCTGCCGCCAAGGTAACCGCATGCTGCTCGCAGATACCAACATCAAAAAAACGTTCTGGGAAATGCTTTTCAAACTCCGACAAGCCCGTGCCCGTAGGCATTGCCGCGGTAATCCCCAGCACACGCTCATCCTCATTTCCAGCCGCTACCATTGCCTCAGCAAAAGCTTCTGTAAAACTCTGCGCCCGACTGGATTCTGCCCCAGGCGCCTCCACCTTACCAGGCACCGCATCCCCTTCAACATCAGCGGGAAATACACTCTGCGGTTTCACCCCATGATACGCCAGCGGGTCCTCTTCCGCAGCCTTGAGCCCCTTTCCCTTTTCCGTGCGGCAATGTAAAAATATAGGCCCCTTCATCTCCTTCAACTTCGACAAACACTCGATCAGCAACGGCAAATCATGTCCATCAATCGGCCCAATATAATTAAAGCCAAGCTCCTGGAAAAAAGCGCCCTTAGTGATAAAGCCCTTAACAGATTTCTCCAGATCCTGAATGGTCTTCGTCATGCGGTCGCCCAACAGACGCTTGGCAAAACTACCCGCATCTTCCTTGGCCCGTTTATACGGCGACGCCATAATCAAACGATTAAACACACGCGCCAAGGCCCCCGTATTGGGTGAGATAGACATTTCATTGTCATTGAGAATGACCAGCATATCCTTACCCAAATGCCCTGCATGCAACAACCCCTCAATAGCCATCCCCCCCGTCATCGCCCCATCCCCAATCAACGCCAGCACCTTATACTCCTCCTGGGCCAAATCACGGGCAACCGCCATACCCAACGCCGCCGAAATCGATGTAGAACTATGTCCCGTACCAAAACAATCGTACTTACTTTCCGAAACCTTGGGATAACCGCTGATTCCCCCCTGTTTACGAATCGTATCAAAACACGCCCGCCGCTCCGTCAAAAGCTTATGCGCATAACACTGGTGGCCCACATCCCACACCAACTGATCCACCCCTATGTCAAAAACATAGTGGCACGCCACCGTCAACTCAACCACCCCCAACGGAGAGGCCAAATGACCGCCATTCTGATTTACAACCGTAATAATGCGCTCCCGAAGCTCCTCACAAAGAACTTCCAACTGCGACAAAGAAAGCGCCTTCAAATCTTTCGGAGAATTTATAGTATCTAGTAACATCATAATATAAAACGAGTTAGCGCCCCGAATCTAAAAGGCGCCCCAAAAAAGAGCACCTGCTATAGTTTCAGGAGGCACAAAAAACACCTATTATTTAAGGGCCATTAAACCACCCTGCTGACAGACACTGCAAAAGTTGTCACAAAAAACAAACTTGCTTCTGTCAGGGATAGTCAGGACCATACATATCACCAGTGGCGCTAGCCACTTGCCTATAGCCCCTGGACCGCTTTAGTGACCAAAAAAACAAATAGCAACAAACACCACCTTAGTATAGCACAGCCCACCACAAAACAGCATCCCCACCAAGGAACCACGCAAAGGATATTTATCGCAAAACATCCTTCCCTATCAACTACAGAAAATCACTGTCAACACACGCTATTATCTCCCTCCCCACGGAGGACTGTGGGGACGAGCAAAACAAGCCTTATTAACTCTACAAGCACAACTTTTCCCAAGCATGCTAGGGCTCGATTGTCAATCCTATGGGAGTTCTCTAACGTTGGAAATCAATATCGACGGTATTTTTCCCTTATCAGGCAAATCATTCATACAAATATACGAAAATGAGGCACACTCCGAGATTAAAACCGCTAGACATCCAAGGATACAATGAAGTATAGCTGATCCCCCACTTAGAGAATCGAAATATTTTTCGATAGCTACTTGCAACGGCATATAGCAGCTTTCAAAATCCACTGTATGTTTAGCACCTCTTAATGCTTCATAAGATGTGACAAAAATCGACTCTTCACTCTTGTGTTGTCTTAGAAAAGTCAAAAGCGCCGTCGTGAAGGGGAGCCCTGCCGTAAGCTGTGTGAGCACAATCCTTTTCTCCAGTTTCAAATCATGTCCCAGTCCATGATCCACAAGTTTCAAGAATTTACTCCGATGCTTTATGGAGTCATACTTCAATAACTCAAGATAACGCCTTCTTTTTTCTTTTTGAACAAATGCCCTCAGAAATTCATTCTCGACTTCTACCAGACGATTCATATTAGCCCATCTCCTTTGTCGACAGTACTATACGCACGCGTAAAGTCGCGGAGCCGCAAAACGGGGTTTCTCCATCAATTACAAAAAATTACTGCTCTATGCATGCTACTGTATGCCTCCCCACGAAGGAGCGTGGGGACGGAAAAGAAAATCATATATCTAATCCATGTGTTTCTATGGCTTTCATCATTAATTCTGTAAATGTATATGTTGTTGGATCAAGGGACAGATATGGAGCAAGCGTACTCAATAGATAATGACGAAACTCTTCTTCATTGGGTTTTGTACCCGGAGCCCTTGCCAAAACAACAACCCCACGTCTACCTCTTGAAAACCACCCCTTCTTCTTTTCGTTATCTCTAACCAGAAGCTCAATCGGGCATGCTTTACTATCAAAACATCTATTGATATCTGCATCGCTTTCAATGCTTTCAGGCTCGAGATAAGCTTCTGCTATTTTTACGGTCCGAAATATACTTAGACAACATGGACCTTCGAAAAAGAATATGGGGGGAGTAATCATCAGAATCTATCCCAAAAACTTTTGTCACACCTTTTTCCCAAGGCGCTAACGCTTGAATCCTTGTCCCTCAGGGAAAGGAGACATTGATGGCCGCAATACCAATGCATGTATTTGACTTGTGGATAATTTATCGAATTCCCAAATGGTGCAACTCGAAAATCGTCAGCAGACTTGAACTCCTTGCCATCACGTACTGACGAACTATAATAGAAAGCAAAGAATCAAAGTAACATCAACGCAGCTACCTATGGAGAACTAGAAATTCGCTATATCCATTTTCGCTGAATATACAACAACGGACGTACGAATAGTTCTGCTAATATAATCCCATAAAACATCGCAAGCAAGACACGGAAAAAATCTACTGCAATCCATGAAGCGGTCCAGCGACCGCAAGCAATAGGTATGATCCTTGACATGCGTAGGCGCAGCAAAAATTCTGCTTTTTATGGAAGTCTTTCAGATTTTATCCATTAACGTATTAAGGCGCGGTCAATCGCTTCGATTAAGGCAACAAGCCCCCCACTCAAATATGCAACGCGAAGCATTTCCTTGCCAATAAAAACATTAACAGTACAGACAACTAATATATATGATTATAGCTCAACCAGCCAAAAATAAACCATACATAGCACTCTTTCCCTTGTGGGTAGATATAGACACACCAAAACGCCGGGAAAGGAACGATACCTTTCCCGGCGCAACATTCTACTCAAAGTAGTAGCGGGCGGAAAATTAGCCGTTGCGACGTTTGGCTTTTACGCGGGCCGCTTTACCACTGCGTTCGCGCAAGTAGTAAAGTTTAGCGCGACGTACCCGCGCTTCACGGACCACATCGACTTTCGCCACGCGTGGCGAATGTAAGGGGAAAACGCGTTCGACGCCTTCATTGTTGGCAACGCGACGTACCGTAAAGGTAGCATTCGGACCGTCACCACCGTTGCGGCCGATAACAACGCCTTCATAGACCTGGATACGTTCTTTTTCGCCTTCAACGATCCGGAAATGCACACGCACCGTGTCGCCGATGCCGAACGTGGGAACATTTTCCGGCGCTTTCATATATTTTCTGCTGACTTCATCTACCAAGTTCACGGTACCGTCTCCCTAAGTGGCCCGGGCCACGCCCAATATACATCCCACTTGGTTGTGCAGGAATTGTCCTGCCTACGCCAATATTTTATTCATTCGATTATGCTAATCCGAGGCCGACCGTTCCTGCTCAAGCTCTGCAAGCAAGGCGCGATCTTCGTCGGTCAATTCGGTCAATAAATCCGGACGGCGCATTTGGGTAACCCGCAGTGCCTCTTTGCGACGCCAGCGTGCGATTGCCGCATGATTGCCGCTAAGGAGTACCTGCGGCACTTCCATGCCGCAAAACGCCGGTGGCCGGGTGTATTGCGGTGCGCCCAGTATTCCTGTATAGAACGAGTCCGTTGCAACGGATTCCCACTTACCAATCACGCCGGGCAACATACGACTAAGCGCCTCAATCATGACCAATGCAGGTAGTTCTCCGCCACTAAGGACGTAGTCACCGATGGAAACCTCGTCGGTTATCAGCGACTGGGATACTCGTTCGTCCACGCCCTCATAGCGCGCACAGACCAAAACCAGGTCTTTTTCTTGTGCCAGCTCACGCACATAGCGCTGCGTGAGCGGACGCCCGCGGGGGGACATGAGTATCACCCGTTCTAACGAATTCTTTCCTTTTAAACTGTCTGCAGCGGCAAACAACGGGCCGCATTGCATCACCATCCCCGCGCCTCCGCCGTAGGGTTCGTCATCGACTGTACGATGCCGGTCCGTTGCAAAGTCACGGATATTGGTCAAACCGACTTCCAGCAAGCCTTTTTCGAGGGCCTTGCCCAGCAAGCTGGCCGAAAGTACTCCGTCGAGGATTTCCGGAAAGAGTGTCAGTACATCAATACGCATCTCCGGATCATCCTACTCTTCTTCATCCACCACGTAGGCTGCGATATCACCTACTTGTATCTGCGCAGTATCTACGTCGATGGACAGCACTATTTCTTTTATCAATGGCAGCAGCAGCTCGCCTCCTTGAGGCTTCTCCACGAGAATGGCGTGGTTTTCCGCTGTCGTATATACCGTGGTGACAACACCCAGCACCGATGCATTCGCATCTACAACCGTCATCCCTTCCAGGGCAGGCAAAGGCCATTCCGACTCTGGCGGCTCATGGCATTCTTCTGCGAGCAAGACGATATGCGCACCGCGCATATCGGTAATGCGGTCCCGTGGGGTTCCTGGCGTCAACGTTATCAACACATCCCGATCCGTTATCTTCACATGCGCCACTTTACAGCGCAGCATGCTTTGATTAGCGAAACGCACGCGCATCCACGTCAATGCCGTAAACTCATGTTCGTGTTCATTCCTGGCCTGAACACGAACCGTCCGGCGTACGGGGTGTATCGAACGGATACTGCCGATTTCTATCCAGGACGACGCATCGTCCGGGTGTCCATCGCCGTTATTCGACGATCTCCAGGGTTGCATGAAGACTCGCTTTCGCCGCAGCGGAGTTCAGCAATGTACGCATCGCCTTAGCCGTACGTCCACTTTTACCAATCACACGTCCCATATCGGTTTCGTGTACGCGCAATTTGAAATCATGTCCATCTTCGGACTCGATCAGTTGCACTTGAACATCTTCGGGATGCTCGACCAATTTTTTCGCAATGAATTCGATGAGTTCTTTCACAACTATACTTCCGATCTTTATTCGCCTTCTTCAGGCGTTTCTTCTGTGGCTTCTTCTGTTTCCGCGGAGGCTTCTTCGGGTGCTTTTTCACTAGGCGGCGGCGCAGAATTGAAGCCCTTGTCTTCCACGGCCTCATCTTTTACGACTGCGACACTTTCTTCCGGCACGGTGCCCTCATGAAAATGCTTCAGTACGCCCAATTTGCTCAATACGCTACGGGCTGTATCCGACATCGTCGCCCCTTTGTTCAGCCACGACAGCGCTTTGGCCACATCAACTTCGGATACCGGCTCAGGCCGTGCACACGGATGGTAAATGCCTAGTGTATCGATTTCTGGGCCGCGATCCCGAGAACGGGAATCTTGTACGACAATGCGATAGTACGGCTTGTGTGTGCGACCGCCACGCCTCATTCTGATTACTGTTGCCATTGTTTTCCTCTTTCGTTTCTAGAAGGGCAAAGATCCCATCCCGCGGGACCCTTTGCCGCGTAGTCCTCGACCTTTCGCACCCTTCATCATCTGCTTCATCATCTTGCGCATCTTTTCAAAATCTTTAAGAAGCGCATTAACATCTTGAATAGTCGTGCCGCTACCTGCGGCGATACGGCGACGGCGACTGCCGTTAATCAACTTAGGATTGCGACGTTCCTTCAGCGTCATCGAATATATGATCGCCTCGGTATATTTCAACTCATCCTCGGCGCCGTCCAGCATATTTTGGGGCATCATTTTGCCCATACCGGGAATCTTTTTCAACATGTCGCCCATGTTGCCCATTTTCTTGACCTGCTGCATCTGCTGCAGAAAGTCTTCCAGATCCCAGTTCCCTTTGCGCGCCTTCTTCTGGAAGCGAACCGCCTTGTCCTGGTCCACCACCTCCTGCGCTTTTTCAACCAGCGAAACTACATCGCCCATACCCAAAATTTGGTCGGCCATGCGCTGGGGATAAAACGCCTCTAAGGCTTCCAGCTTTTCGCCTGTACCTACAAACTTAATGGGACAGCCGGTCACTTCAATCAAACTGATGGCAGCACCACCACGGGCATCACCATCCATCTGAGTCAGAATTACGCCTGTCAGCGGCAACGTTTCGTGAAACTGCTGCGCAGACTTGACCGCGTCCTGACCCGTCATTGAATTCGCTACGAACAAAATCTCGTGCGGCGTCACCTGATTGGCGATTTGTCGCACTTCACCCATCATCGCCGAATCCACATGCAAACGACCGGCAGTATCCAGAATAATCGTATCGCAGCCGCGCATTTGCGCTTCGCCGCGCGCCATCAGACAGGTGTCTACCGGATTGGCGTTTTCACCCAAGCTGAAACACTCAACCCCGGCCTGTTTGGCCACAATTTCCAACTGCTTAATCGCCGCAGGACGGTACACATCCGCCCCTACCAACAGCGGCTTTTGCCCTTTTTTCTTGAGCATAAGGGCCAATTTGCCCGCTGTAGTCGTTTTACCTTGTCCCTGCAACCCCACCATCATAATAATCGTCGGCGGCGTACCAGCGCGCTTCAAGCCCTCATGTTTGACACCCATGAGGCGGACCAGCTCGTCATGTACAATCTTGACGATCTGCTGACCCGGCTTGACGCTTTGTAAAACCTTTTGCCCTTCCGCCTCCGCCTGCACATCGTTAATGAATTTTTTGACAACTTTGTAATTGACGTCCGCTTCCAGCAGGGCCATGCGGATCTGCTGCAAGCCATCCTTCATATTCTTTTCGGTCAGATGGCCCTGACCACGAATATTCTTAAAGGCGGAATCCAGCTTTTGTGTCAGTGTTTCAAACATTATCGGTGTCTTGCTTTATTCTGGTTTTAAATTCTGCACTCGTTCACGATCTCTAAAACCGCTTTAGGCAGATCACACCCCGAACAGGTCGGTGAGTCTACCACAGAAAGAGATACAACTTCAATACTTATCCCAAGCTTTTCGGACACAGCCTCCTGAGGCGTAGACAGCTACGGCGAGGACTGGCGCATCTTTCGGTTGAGGCGGTAGACAAAGGCGAGTATTTCGGCGACTGCCTGGTATAATTCCGGTGGAATTTCAACCCCTACCTCAAGTTGAGCAAGTACAGCACTTAAATCCGGATCGGGATGAACGGGTATATTGTGCTGCTGTGCCAAAGCAATTATTTTTTCAGCTAATAAACGTTGCCCCTTTGCAACAATACGCGGCGCGGCTTCGGTTTCAGTGTCATAGCGCAACGCCACAGCGCGCTTAAAGGCACCCGGCTTTTTTTTCTGTTCATCCTGCATAATTTACGTGGTAACTATCCCAAAATTTCTTATAAAAAGCAAATTCTTGTTGTCGTCATACGTAGTAAGGATACTGGCTGGCTGTTTGTGACAGTGGTCAGCTGTTTTGTGTCGCGCAAAGTCTGTCATGCCTGCAGATTCACATTCTTAAATCGCTGCATCAGGCGCACGCATGCCTGCACCCGGTCGCCATCCCACAGGGACACGCGGATGTGTGGTGTCACATACCCCACCTCTGCCAGCTCCTTCGAAAGCGCTTGCGCATTGCCCTCAAGCAACGCCACAATATCGGGCCGCGTGGCGCGAAAATGGCACTGGCACTGATTCTGGCTGACGTGAAAGGTAATCCAAAGGGGTCCCAGCCGGGTCAACGTGATATCCAGCACAACCGTTGCATTTTTCTTATCAAAACGCTGCTTGGAGGCGTGCCCGTCGGCGAAAAAATGCAGTTGGGCATCATAAAGTGCTTCTCCAGGCGGCAAAGGCAGTTCGAGAAAAAGGTACGGTTGTTCCTGATTACGCAAATTCTGCCACTGCCCCCCATCCAAACGTTCCGTAATACGTTGCACTACCTGATCGAAAGCGTTCTTTTTTTGTGCCTCTAAAAGGTACTGCTGAAAATCCTTGTCCTGCTGCAAACGAGCCAGCGTAATAAGGAGGCGTAATGCTGGAGGCAGCGTTGCTTCGTCCAGCATGGCCGTATCCGCAACTACTTTGGCCAGAAAGCCTTCCAGACTCTGCCCTTTTCCAAGCATGGCCAGCGCCTTGCGAAAGCTTTTTTCGTCACCCGTCTGAAACGCACCCAGACAATTCAACAAGAGGGTATAGGTGCCCGAATCCAACGCGCCTGCCGTATGGGCGTCTGCCAAAGTGAGGGCAAGCGATTGCAAATCCGCGCCGGTCTTCCCCTGCTGGGTAAACAGGTTGAAAAGCTGGCGAATCACGGCACTTTCCTGCGGAAGCTGTCGGGGAAGTAACTGTAGGGCGTCCCGTTCCGAAAGGGCTCCTTCCAACATGTCCAGCACGGAGTTCAACATCGGCATGATTGAGGCCTGTCCAGACGTCGCGGACGAAGCTGGCGGAGCGGAAGATTGTGGTTGGGGTGAAACACGTACCTGGAATTGCCCTGGCTTTTTGCCCTGAAGAATCTCCACCCAAACCGACTGCCCGGGGACCAAGGCCGCGGCGGATTGCGCATCAAGGGGGATGCGTAGGCCACTGAGCATTAAAAAAAGTTGCGGCGACCGTCCTTGTACAAGGGTAGAAACTCGTTGTCCCACATGCAGGTCGGCGGGAAGGAGCGCTCCATTCCCAGGGGAAAACGTGGTCGTAATAGGGATTGGGGCATTAGTAAACATAAACGGAATAGCTTTCCGAACACCTCATTTTTTCTTCTGTCTGCCCAGACTGAGCATGAGGCGAACTTCGCCTTTTCCGATGCCCAGCTCCCGGGCAATCTCGGGCACGGCCATGCCCGCTTCATTATAAGCAATCACGCGTTTTTGTAACGGGGCCATCGGATTGATCTTTTCTTCTTTGCTCGCCGTGTCTTGTGCCGACACACGCGCCCCACTTCCTTTGTCCGCTGTTGTCCCCTGTGCCCCCTGCTCGGTAATCACCGAAGCAGTCCCTTGTTCCATTGCTGGCTCCATATCCAACAAAGTACGAAAGGCATCTCTGCTTTTCAGTACCTCCTCCTGTGTCTCTATCGGCGCATCCCCGTCATCTTCCTTCTCCTCCTCCGCTATCGCCAGCGAAGTTTCCAGCGGCTCTTCAGCGCTGGCAGGGGTGTCTTTGTTCAACTCGGACCAGAATTGTGTAAGTGGCGACTGGGCAAGTGGCGAGGCTTGCTGCTGCGGTTGCTCTACCGGCATCGCTGCTTCGTCGGAATCGCTACGCAGCGACGGACCGAAGTGCTCCTCTTGCGGCAGCATCTCCTCCTTCTCCGGCGCATCCTGCAAATAGATTATCTGGCGTTGCAAACTGCGCAACTGTTCCTGGGCTTCATCCAACTGTTCCCGCAAGACCTGTTGTTGCTCATACAGCTGCTCATTACGCTCTACCCCCTGCGCAAGAACCTGTTGCACCAGGGCCATTTTTTTGTCCAGTTCCGCATTAAACTCCCGCGCCAATGATTTTTGCTGCCCGATAATATCCCGCATCGTCTGAAAAAGAATCATCATGTCAGCGATGTCGGTTTTGGTTTGCTTCAGGCGCGTACGTTCCTTTTTTTCATTGCGACGGTAGAGAAAAATAAGCAAGACGAAACAGACGCTGGCGCAGATTCCAAGTCCGTATGCGCTGAACTGAAGTAGCGTGAATAACTGTCCCATGAAACGTATCTTAACCCTTTACCAACCGAACGATCGAATGGACGCTGTCGTTTTCCCCATAAAATGCGGGCATTTTTCAAACCCGTCTTGCTAAATCGTAATATCCAGTGAATGCTCATCTGGATCATCCGCCACCTCCGTATGTTCATCTGCCGTATAAAACGTGTGCAGATGCTTCTCCTTGTCTTTGTCTCCCCGTTTTTTGCGACGGCGTAAAAGATAGGGATTTTTGCGCGCCAATTCCTCGTCTACCTCAGCGCTCTTCTGGTTCATCTGCCGCACCTGCGTTTCAACATCTACCTGCTTATTGGCAGTTTCGGCGCTCTGACGGGCCTGCGCCGCCAGCGAAGCACGATCAGCAATTTGCTGTATGCGCTCCGCCGCTGTAATACGCATAATCTCCGTATTTGGATCGATGGGCTGCGGCATGCTCACTCATCCTCTTGCATCACCTTCCGCAAACGTTTCATGGCCGCGCTGTGGATTTGACAGACGCGGGATTCGGAAACATCTAGTACAGCACCTATTTCTTTTAATGTCAATTCTTCATAGTAATATAAGTTTAACACTTTTTGCTGTTGATCGGGCAAACGCAAGATAGCGTGCACCAACTTTTCCTGACGCTCCACCTGCTGCGCCATCTGGCTGGGATTAGGAGCGGAGGCATTGCTCGTCACATCAATTTTCCGTCCCTCTGAGCTATCTTCATCATCTGAGGGCAGGTAATCATCCAGGGAAAGTATCTGCGCTGTCTGGACTTGTGCGATAGTTGTGTCGACATGATCTTCCGTAGTACCCAGCACGTCCGCAATCTCTGACACCGTTGGTTCCGAGCCTTTTTCATTGCGCAACTTTTGTTTTGCCTGGCCTACCTTGCGCGCCATCGTGCGTAAGGAACGTGGCGCCCAGTCCAACGAACGAATCTGATCGATAATCGCGCCACGGATACGTATCGAGGCATATGTAGAGAATTTGATATCCTGCGTATGATCAAATTTCTCCACCGCATCCATCAGCCCCATAATACCCCAGCCTATCAAATCGTCCATTTCCACGCTCGAAGGCACATGGATGGCCATACGGCCAGCGATATACTTGACCACACGCATGTGATGCACGATTAAGTCATCACGCGCGGCACTGTCGCCGTGCTCTTTATACTCTATCCAAAGTTGTTTTTCGTTAAACGTACTCAACGCAAGCTTTCTATCCGTTCACGGGTATTGATTATCTCAGTAATACGTAAACCAAACTTTTCATCCACCACCACCACATCTCCCCGGGCAATAAGTTTCCCGTTTATCAATAACTCAATGGGATCATCTACCAGATGTCCCACCTCGACCACAGAACCTGGTCCCAAGTTGAGAATATCCATGATAGGCATCTCCACACGGCCAAGACGCGCGGTCGCTTCCAACTGAATATCGAGCACTAAATCCAGATTCGTCTCATTCACCTCCTGCAACGCCCCTTGAGCACCGCCCTCCTCCGCCTGTGGTTCAAAACCACTCATGATATCACTCATTTCTTCCGGACTAAGCGCTGGTTCTACATTTACACCATCGTCGGCAGCCCCAAGCAAGTCCTCTGGCGCCAACGCCGGCAAACTGGCGCTGAACACCACCACCGCCTCGCCGGAAAAGCCATCGCCACTGTCGAAATGAAACTGTGCGCCACCAGCATCCCCACCCAGCAAGGCCAAAAGATCCGCAGCGGCAGCCGCCCCCGTATCGATCACCTCCACACGCTCCAGCTGCTCCACCATCCGCCCAAAACGTTCCATCAGGTTGGTGACACCGCCGCCCAGGGCCGGTTCCGCCACTTCCTTCAGCATCTCCTTGTCCGCCTCATCCAACGCCGCCTTCTGCGCTGGCTCCTCCTCCTGGATCAGCGCGGAAATACGCACGGCGTCGTCCAGGGAAAACAACAATGCCGCAGCGCCTAAATCATTTTCGATAACACATTGCAGAAGCACAGGAAACTGTTCCAACCACGCTTCCAACTGCGCCTCTGCCAATGGTTCTACAGGCTGCGCCGTTTGTTGAAACGTGGCTGAAAGCATCGCATCAAAGACGTCAAAGGCGCCTTTGAGAAAGCCTTCCACCACAATTTTTGCAGCATCCATATTCATTCTGCTTGCGTCACTCCTCTATAAAGGCCGTCAATTGAACAGCGCTCTGTTCGCGACGTCTGCCACGAACCGCTTTAAAACGGGGACAGGTCCCCACCTCCACGCTGATCGGTTCCATGCAGGATTGATCCAGCACGATAACATCGCCTTTCTGTAAGCCCGCCACATCCTGTAACGAAATATTGGTGCGTCCCAAAATGGAATCAATCGGCACCATCGCACGCAACACCGTGCGCATGATTGTTTGCTTCGTTTCCTCCGCCATTTCATGCGAAGTGCGCCGCATATAATGCGCCTGCTGTGAGATCTGGTCCAGAATCGGGTTGAGCACCATAAGGGGAATACAGAAGTTAATCGTACCCACCGTCTCGCCAATATGGATCTCATAGCCCACCAACACCACCATTTCGCTGCCCGCCACGATCTGTACAATAAGCGGATCGCTTTCCTGTTGAATCACGCTCATGTCGAACTCGATCAACTGTTCCCAGGAACGCTTCAAACTACCCAGAATCATCATCACAATACGCTGAATTATACGATTTTCGATCTCCGTCAATTCACGCGGCTCTGGCAAGGTATGGCCTTTGCCCCCCAAAACGCGATCGACGATGGGGAAAACCATCGAAGGGCTGAGCTCCAACACCGCCGTACCTTCCAAAGGCGACATATCCACCACGGAAAGCGCGGTAGGACGCGCTACAGACAGAATGAATTCGTCATAGGTCAACTGGTCAATCGAAGTCAGATCCACCCGCACCACGGTGCGCAAATAAGGCGGAAAAAGAATGCTCACTTCACGCGCAAAGGCTTCAAAAAGGCTTTGCAAGCCCTTGAGTTGTTCCTTGGAAACCCGCTCTGGTCGGCGAAAGTCATAGGTAATCAGATGCAGTTCCTGCTCCGCCTGCATATCTTCTTCTGAACCGCCAATATCGCCTTCCGATACCGCATTCAGCAGCAGATCAACTTCATCTTGACTTAGAATATCCGCCATATTCGGATTTTTGACCCTTTATTCACGCCATGCAAACACTATACCGCATCGCCAGGTAATGCAATACGTTCATTAGTAACTAAAATCTGAAAAGCTGTCATAAAAAACGAAATTTTTTTACTTTGGTCAGGAACGGTAAGAACCATACCTGTTGCTTGTGGTCGCTGGACCACTTTAGATGCAACTATTCACTATTTACAGCGAGTATAACATAGCCCTTTCCGCTTCGCAAGCATATCGAAAGTGGCTAACCCATTTTGTTTTAAATAGATACGCACGTCTAAAAGGGCGCATCAAAACTTATTTATACAACATGTCAACCTTGAGTAAGGGTGAAACGTTTTCTAGGTGACCTGGGTGAAACGAAAACGCTTACTCTCCTTTATGTTTCTCCTCTCGTGCGGGGTGTTTTAGGCTTCCCTCCAGCACCCCGCACTCCTAATTCACTGGCAGAATCCTGAAAAATCTGTCGCAAAAGCGCCGTTTATTCTGTCCAGGCACGGTGCACCTTCTTATAGCGCTAATAGCGTTTCGACACTCTGAAAGCATAGTCGGCAGGAGCGAAACATCGGCCCTGATATCCATATCAGTCAAGCGCGGCAAGAATAATATTGACAAGCATCTGCAAATCCAAGGCATCGTTCCGCCCATTCTGATTGCCATCGCCGCGCGGTTGATACACCCCCACGCCCAGTACCGCATTAATCAGCAATTGGCCATCCGCAGCATCCACATCCCCATCGTCATCCAAATCGCCCCACAGCATGCCCGGTCGATCGAAAAAGAGGTAAGGGTTCGTTCCCGCAATCAACTCCTCCTGATTCGTAAAACCGTCATTATCCGCATCCAGATCAATAGCATCTACCACGCCATCCCCATCGCTATCTGCCGGCTCCTCCTCATCAGGCGTCCCATTGCCATTCCGATCGGGATCATCCGCATCCAAAACCCCATCCCCATCATCATCGGAATCATAATAGTTCACCACCCCATCCATATCCGGGTCCTGTGCCTGATATTCATCTGGAAAGCCATCCCCAAGCGCATCCAGATCCAGATTGTTCAGCAGGCCATCATTATCCTGATCCTCGTCCTCATAATCGTTAAGCAAATCCCCATCGCTATCTGTATCCACATACGCCACATCCGACGTCAGATACGCATCCTTGAAATACATCTGCAGCAGATTCAGCGAACGTTTTTCAGGAGTGGGTAACAGCAGGCTTAAGCCTGGTGAAGCAGCAAAACGCGCCCCCGCCACAAAGGTTTCCTGGCCCATCGCGTCTACCCGCACTACTGAAAAACAATAGGTCTGAGAGGGCACCTCTAAGGAAAACTGAACGCTTCCGAGTGCGCATGTGTCACGATAGGCACGCCCCTGCGCATCCGTCAGCACTACCGTACACCCTTCCAACGATTCTGGCAGTTTTCCGAAGACATAAATTAACGAGGCCTCCTCCTGCTGTTTTGCCCGCTGTGCAAAGGCATACGGATCTGTCCAGAAACTGTAGACCTTCTCCGAATCCTCAGACGACAACGTTGTCCCCATAAATACCGGTCCCTGCGGTCCCGAAGTCGTATGCGGCGTCGCATAATCCGACGAATCAGGCAACAACGTTGCCTGTCCCCAATGCCCCGCATAGCGCAACCACATCGGCGCATCCACCTCGTGCAAACGCGCTAACGGAGACAATCGCAATGACGCCACAGGCACATAATCCGTCTCCACCAGCACGGTATCTTCGAGCGTCGGCAGCAGCCATTCCCCCAGCCCACTATGCAATTCCAGACCGGTGTCGTAACGTGTTGCACCCGCCTGCAAATACAACGAATGTCCATCTTCGCCCGCATAGACTATCGGGTGCGTATCGTCCATACACCGCGCCCCATCCCAGTCCTGCGAGGTCGTCCCCGACAACGGCAAATCCTGTGCAAGTCGCCACTGCTGCGAAGTCGTCACCCGATACGGCGTCAAAGTTTCATCCAGCAAGACCTGCACCACCTCCCAATCCCCCTCGTGACGATGTCCGCCATACTGACGCTCCCCCCATTCGTCTGCATAGAAATGCAGGAAATACTGCAGCGCCACATGATCTTCCGGCACATCCGCTTCCGCGGAAATCTCACCCAACGGCGTCACCGTATAATAGGCGACCGCCTCCGGTTGCGGATCAAGCTGCGTATACGCAGCCTGCCATGTCGCCACCGTGTCCCCCTCAAAATCCAATTGGGCCTCTTGTTGCGGCGCCTGATATAGATTCAGCGTCGTTGGCGCCACCGGTAGATAGGCCGTATTACCTGCATCAAAGCGTGCCGTAGAAAGCATCGTCTCAACCGCCATGGGACGATAGACGTTCCTCTCCGGCATCCGCAACACCGGCGCATAGCGTGCCGCCAAATCTGCCGGGGAGACATCTTCCGAGCCCGTTCCCGTCGCATGCGGGTCCATCACCAACACCGCCGTCAACGTATTCAGTCGCTCTTGCCCTTGCCACAACTGAAACGCGCAGGGGGCATGTGTGGTCGCTGCCGTTAACACGGTGGGCGGCGTCACCTCAAGCGTAAACGCATGACATCCCGCTGCCAGAGTCCGTGTCGCATCCCCCTCCGTCAACAACGCCATCCAGCCTTGCGGCGCATTCCAATTCCCCCCTTCACCCGGATTTAGCATCAACTGATACGTGCCCGCCTCCGCCACATACACCCACACCGTCAACACCCCCATCTCCCCTGCACGCCACGAATCATAGTCAAAACGGAACAGCCCACTCTTCGGTTTTGAGGTTGCCTCCGTCGGCGACGAACCTAAAAACCACTCCGCACCATCCACAGCACCATCGCCATCCGTATCCGCCTCATTCGGACTCGTCTCGCCCGCATCCAACACGCCATCCCGATTTCGATCCTCCTGAATATCCCACAAGCCATCGCCATCCGTATCCACCTGCTTCGGATGCGTCCCCATCACCAACTCCTCCGTATTCGTCAACCCATCCCCATCCGGATCGCCCTCTCCCCCATTCTCCCCCGACGCATCCAACGGGTCCAGCCCATACATAATCTCCCAATCATTCGGCAGCCCGTCCCCATCCTCATCCTGTGCATTCGCTGTAATCCGCATCGCATAGACCTGCGTCGGATATGTCGCCGCCATCCACACCGCAAAAAATTCTTGCTTTTGGCTATTCACCGCCAACTGCGGCATCTGCTGCACCGCCAAGACATCCGGAAACGGTGTTGCCTCCTCCAGAGAATAGCCACCCTCCGTCATACGCTGCCCCAGAATGGGGGCTTGCCCCACCTGCGACCAGGCCAACATATACTGCGCTCCTGAATCAAGATACGCCAACGCCAAACCTCGATCATCCGGCACTGTCGTCACAGTACGCACCACCGGCGTTCCCGACAAATCCGTCCCTATCCGTCCCCATTGAAGCGTCTGCCCAGCTTTCGAGTCCGATTGCGTCAACCATAACAGCACGCACTGTTCTCCATCGCAGGCAATACGCGAAGAAAACGCAGGCGCACTCGTCGAACTCAACACCTGCATTTCCCCCACCGGCTCCCCAGTCGTCGCATCCACACGCTGCGCTACAATCGCCGGCACCTCCGCAGGGTCTTCCCCCTCACTCAGGCCCGACAACACATCGCACATTTCCGTCCAACTCACCACATAGGTGCTACTGCCCGGCACCACCGCCAAATCCGGCTCCGAAGGTTCCTGCAATTCCGTAGACAACTGTACGATAGACTTCTGCTCACGCGTCACCGAATCAAAACGCGCCAAATGCACCGCAGAATCTTCCGTCCCAACACGGTGATAAACCAGCGCAATCTCCAACGCTTCCGGGTGATACACCGCCTCAAAATCCTCCAGACTGTCCCGCCCTCCCAAAAGTCCGAAAACATTACTGATTTCAAGCGTATGCAGGTCAATACGACGTGCCTGGATGTACCACGGCTCCGTATCTTCCACCTGCTGCTGCCAAATCACCCAGGCCGCTCCCGCAGCCTCATCCACCACCACCCGGGGACGACTCGGCGTTCCCTGCGCCGAAAGCGACAGCTTCCTCGCCTCCAACACCGGCGTCGCCGTTTCATCCAGCACCATCACATACACCCCATCCGGCGAGCCCTCTTCGATCCAGGCCACCGTATAACGATGCCGCGCAGCAGACCAGGCCGCATGCGGCATTGTCTGTCCCTTCTCCCCTGAATGCAGCAAAAATGCTTGCCCCGGATCACGTCGTGCAGCCACCTCTACCCCCACTGACACCGTCAACGGTTGCACCGCCGTATCCTGAGCCGTCACCGTCACTGTTGCTGCGTACGGACTTTCCGACGCCAACAACCCGCTACTATCCACCGCCACCGTCAACGTCGCCTCATTCTTCCCCGACGCCGGCGACACCGTCAACCAATCCACACTCGACTGCGCCGTCCATTCAAAGGGAATACTATTGGTGCACGTCAATGCAACACCTTGCGACTCCGGCAAAGAACCGCCCTCCACCGCAAAAAAATCCAAACTATCCGGCGTCACCGCCAACACCGCCACCTCCTGATTCACGGTTATCGTCAACGTTATCGGTGACACCGCTTGCATATACGGCGCATCTACCGTTAATTGGCCCACATAGGGACTCCCCGATGCGGTAAAGCTGCTATTGTCCACCTGCACCGTCAATTCCGCATCCCCCGAACCTGACAACGGCGACACCGTCAACCACGACACATTGCTACTCACCGACCAATCAAAAAAGGGAAACGATTCATCCCCATCCACCCCCACCGAATCCAAAGTCAACGTCAACGCAGCCGGTGTTTCTCCCCCCTCCGTCAACGTCAACGCCGTCTCACTCAACGTAGCCGTAAAAAGATTATCCGCCTCCAACGGATTCGGGTCATCCCCATCCAGCAGCCCATCATCATCCGAATCCGGGTCCGTCGGTGACGTTCCCAACGCCTCCTCCTCCGCATCCGTCAGCCCATCCCCATCCGAATCCACCTCCGAAGCCGACCCGCCCCCCACACGCAACCAACACTGCAATACCGCATCCTCCGTCCCATCGCCTCCAGAAACCACTACCACATCCCCCTGCGCCCCCAACGTACCTGTACAGCCCGTCAACTTCGACTGAAACGAAAATACCCCCGTCGGATACAACGAAATGCGATCCTTAAACGTTTCCCCATCCAACGTTCCCTCGAATACCCCACTTCCCCCCGCACGCACCTGCCCCACCCGCGTCACAATCGCGCCATCCGTTCCCCGCCGCAACTCATGCACCCGATACGTCCCCGAGAACATATCCAACGTCACCGGATTAGCCGTCGTACCCCGACGCACATACAACGCCAGCCCCTTGTACCCACTCAGATACAACGGGTCCAGACGCGCATTCATCGACACCGTCTGCAGCAACACATCCCCCTCCAACACAATCCCTGCACCCGTCGCCGCCGCAGTCCCCATACGCACCGTACCCGTCTTTGCCACCGTATACGGAAAACCCCACGCCTGCGTCCCCTCACGAAACCACGTATACCGCCCTGCACCATCCGCCGCCACCGCGCCAAACATCGTCCACCAATCCGTATCATGATAAACCAAGGCGTGATAACTATAATCCCCCCTGAAATCCTGATTCTTGTAGGCCGTACCCCGCTGCAGGAAAAAACGCAACGCCCCAAAGCCCTCCTTCACCTGCGGATGTTCATACGCCTCATAATACGGGCAATACACCGCCAACGCCCCACTATTCAGCGTCGCCCCCACCGCCCCCGCATCCACACTGTCGTTATACAGACGCAACACCCCGCCCCCCGAAACCGAATACGTCAACGGCGACAACGAAGCATACGTCACCAACGACGTCAACCGCCCCTCGCCATCAAACGAACGTAGCCCCGTCGCCGTCGCCCCCTCCCCATCCAGACGCATAAACACCCCATGCGCCCCATACTCCCCCTCCAACGTCGCATTAGAAAACGCCTCCGCCGACACCTTTTCTGTTCCTCCCCAAAAAACACAAAACAACAGAAGGAAACATACAACGCAACCGCGCTTTCGAATCAGATTCATGCTACATAGCTCCTGGAAAAGAACAACGAGAACCAGACGCCCCGCTCATACTAAAAACAGGGATTAGCTACCTCTCTCAGCTTTAAAAAACACCGCTTACTATACGCCGCGGCCCAAAAAACGTTTCCTGAACCGCCCAAAACAGCGCCCCATACCACCAACCCCATCCATACTAGCGGCTCAAGACAGCATTGTACAGCTATGCACCTACCCAAAAAAAAAAAGCGCTTCCTACCCCTCCTGCACCGCCAGCTTTTCATCCCGCAGCCGCGCCTTCCGCATCAACCATAGATGCCGCGCAATCACAAGGATTGAAAGCAGATACAATCCACTCAGTATCAGTCCAAAAACAAAAGACGACCAATTCGGATCCCAAACGCCTTCATCATAAAGATCATTATGCGCTATCCCTACCAAAACGTAAGTAAAACAACTTAATGCAAACAACCCTAGCCGCTTCCCATTTCGGATTACATACACTGATAAAGACACAAAAAAGAAAACCGCGACAACAACGCCAACAAAAAACAAAGAATCCTGATTAGCGACATCAGACAAAACCATAGGTAAAACAGGACCAAGCATTACTATCCACAAACCCGCTACAGTATAGGCGAGAACCTTTCGTGAACGACAAAGGGATTCGATTTTGCTATCCAGTTCCATTCTTTTTCCTCGTCACTTTAAAAACTAAGGCCACGCTCTAACCATAGCAGGAAACCCACCCTCATTCCCACGGAAGACAAGCGGTCTAAAAAGCTTGCAGATACGTATTTTTGGTCTACTTCGAAGTCCACCTAAGCCGAGTTCCTTTAAGCGGCTATGTGTCTCAACGACTTTCTCTCCTGCGTAAAAGCCTGGATTTACCCCCGTTCCGTTGGTGAAGATGGCTATAGGTCATCGTGAGATTTTCCTTTCGGTGTTTTTTGTTTCGGGAAAATTCAAAGATACCGAAAAGAAGACCACGTGTCCGCCTTTTATTTCCTTTCGCTCAAAACCCACCCACAGAAAAGGGTTTCGAAAACGCCCCTTAGCAAAACGTTGCACTTAGAATATGAATCCGGGGGCAGTCGCCCCGATTATTTTAAATGGCACCACGCCATGTAGTTTTGATATCCTGTTTCGACAGCGTCGGAACCGTTTTTTTTGTGTCTGGTTGCAGCGGCGGGCTGGGCACGGAAGGAGAAGAGGCGCGGGAAAAGGGTGATAATTGTAATCTCCCAACGGTCTTTGGAGGAAAAATAGATATAGCGTCCCCCGGAATCCCCTCTGGAATTTTGCTGCGCTGCTCTCGACTCGTGACAGAACCGGGACGGATGGATTTCAACGGGGAAGAACACATGACGCAAGATATAAGGTAACTCAGGCGTGCATGGTATCTTCACAACGCCGGATTAATGTTGCTATTTCAAATTTGTGTTGGACTTCTTTGTCTCTTCCATTTTTGCCAACACAATAGACAAACAAAGTGCTGTCTGCCAGCCCAAACGGCAGGCAACTCAATGCACTAAAGGTGGCCAGGGCCACACCCGGGAAATATGGTCCTTACCATCCCTGACCACAGTATAATTTCGTTTTGTATGGCAACTTTTCAGATTTGAGTCACTAAAGTGGTCCAGGGACCACAACCAAAATATATGGTCCTTGCCGTGCGTGACCACCGCAAAATTTCGTTTTGTATGGCAACTTTTCAGATTTGAGTCACTAAAGCGGTCCAGCGACCGCAAGCAATAGGTATGGTCCTTACCATCCCTGACCACAGTAAAACTTCGTTTTGTATGGCAACTTTTCAGATTTGAGTCACTAAAGCGGTCCAGCGACCGCAAGCAATAGGTATGGTCCTTACCATCCCTGACCACAGTAAAACTTCGTTTTGTATGGCAACTTTTCAGATTTGAGTCACTAAAAAAACCGGGGTTCTCGCTACGACATTCGCGTTGACCGGTATCAAGGCTCAGCGGAAGAAGGTAGCCCTGTAGCCCTGTATGCGTAGCGCGAAAGCCAGAAAAGGAGACACGGTTCATGTTGCATAGAAAAGGATTCACGCTCATCGAATTACTGGTGGTGATCGCCATTATTGGCATTCTTGCCGCCATCTTGTTGCCTGCGCTGGCGCGGGCGCGCGAGGCTGCTCGCCGGGGCTCGTGCCAGAACAACCTCAAGCAGTTCGGGCTTGTTTTCAAGATGTACGCCGGCGAACATAGAGGGCAGTTCCCGCCTTGTGCACCGTTTGGGGATGGATTCAAGAATGGGGTAACTATCTTTAGCGCACCCTCTGCAGTGACAATCTATCCGGAATACTTGACCGACTTGGATGTTGCGCTTTGTCCGTCGGACACGCAGTCCGGTAGCGGCGGAACTCACATCGTCTGGCGCCTGCCGAAGACCGGCGATTTCGAATCTTGGGTAGCTGACGCCCGGACTGCTGATGATCCTGTGTCGTTGAACTATTTTCTGAGCGCGCAACTCGGTCGGTCCTATGTATATAAAGGGTACATTTCGACATGCATTGCTGAGCACTGGGGCATCTGGGGAGGAATGGGCGCACTTCCGTACAAGGAAGAGGTGGATATCCTTGAGATTGATGCGACGATACGCCTCAAAGATTTCTCGAACAACCTGGAACTCGATGCGGGAGTCTGGCCTGCACCTATAATCGACCGTGCTACAGCAACGGGAACAGGCGGTGGCGCCATTGTTTATCGCTTAGCGGAAGGCATTGAGAGATTCCTGATCACCGACATTAACAATCCCGGCGCAAATGCCCGATCACAGAGTTCTATCGCTATCATGTACGACACCTTCGGAAGTTTCGCGGACCTGGATGCCACTGCGGGTGGAGCCATCTTCAACCATATTCCTGGAGGCTGCAACATCCTGTACATGGATGGTCATGTTGAATTCATGAGATACCCCGGCGAGTACCCCATCGTTGATGATCCGAAAGTCCTGCGGGATAACGGTCACTTCGGGCTCTACTAATTCTTGGAGAAATGAAACTATAGGCTGCGCACAGGACGCGGCCACTTGCCTAATTGGTTATAGAAAAAGGATAAGATGAGAATACAGACATATATGATTTTCCCACTAGCACTGTGCCTGCTGTCTTTGTCTGTGCCTGCCCAGGCGTCCCCTGAGGAAAAGACAATTTCCTTCGGCATGATCGGTGGTAGTGAGGGCGTTTTCGAAGAGATGAAGTCCTGTGAGGAAAAACTCAATATCAGAGCCGTCCATTTCACGCCGGATGCGTTCGCCGAAGACCAGCTTCCCGATGCAACGGATCTGGATATGGTCTATATAGCATTTGCCGATGAGCAGTATAAGGAAAAGTACGGCGAGATGATTATGAGTGCGTTGGCGCTCAAACCGTCTTTGAGAATATTCACTATCGGTCCGCCCCCAATGCATGCACTGTTCAGCGATTGGTTCGAACCGGGTATTCTTGAATTTGACGCCACGATGGCTCAGTACTACGGCCTTTCAAGAAAGGACACTGAAAACATGCTTCGGTATGCTTTGGTGACCTATTTTGGAAGAAGCGGCGAAGCCTCCCCCCCCGATCTGGAGAACGCGGTAAAAGTGTTTCATCCCAGATATGGAAGTCTGCAAACAGTAGCCGAATTCCTTCAGGCTGCGAAGGGGGAAGGCATTGACGTTGACACTATGCCGCGTGTGGCCATCGGAACGTTCCGCCATCATGTTGTCTACCACCAGCCCCAAGTAGTAAAGGCCCTTATCGAGGGATTTGAAAAGGAGGGTATCCTCGCCGTCTGTCTAGTCGCGGACGAGGGCTTGCAGGAAAAGCTTCTCGAGTTTGGTCCCGGCCTTGTGATAATGACTTCGCACACGCGAGAGCCGGTTCCCTTCTGGGACAAACTCAATGTTCCCCGCATCCATGCGATCTGGTTCATGGAGGAGTCCGTCGAACAATGGGGAAAAAGCACCACGCCCGGTATGAGAAAAGGTTCGATCCAGCACCTTTACATATCGGCGGAGGTCAGAGGCGCCACCGAGTGTCTGACCTCAGGGGGAACCCAAAGCGGCAACCGGAGCGGCGAGGAGATCGAGCCCATTCCTGACCGCATCAGCCGGATCGTGGGGCGCGCCAAGGCCTGGATTGACCTGGGTTCAATGCAGAACAAGGAGAAAAAAATAGCCATCATTGGCTACGATCATTCCGCGGACAAGTCCGGGTTACTCTGCGGGGCTCAACTGGGGCTAAACGCTCCCCGTAGCATGGTAAGGTTTCTTGAGAAGATGAAGGAGGCGGGGTATGCGCTTGCAGACGTTCCTGCGGACGAGGATGAACTTCTGGAGCGTCTGATGGACCATGGACGGCAGATGGGTTCCTGGGAGAAAGGTGCGCTTGACAGGCTGGCAAGGGGCGGCGCCTCTGTGTTGG
Source organism: Candidatus Hydrogenedentota bacterium (assembly GCA_963678445.1). Lineage (GTDB taxonomy): Bacteria > Hydrogenedentota > Hydrogenedentia > Hydrogenedentales. The sequence goes on from OY782877.1 coordinate 587,857, forward strand.
TGCCTGAAGAGCGTTACCGGGAATGGTTCGACCGTAAAATACCGCCACGAGAGCAGGCTGAGATGATCAAATACTGGGGTGAGCCCCCTGGTTCTCTGATGGTGTGGGAGCAGGAAGGCAAGAAGTACCTGGTGCTCCCCAAGATCGATTTGGGCGCGGCCGTATTGATGACTCAGCCCCCCAAAGGTGAAGCCCTGAGCGCTAAGTCGGGCACGATGCCCCAAGACGAGATGCTGCCGCCCTCGCACCACTTCATGGGCACCTACTTCTGGCTGCAAGAGGAGTTCAAGCCCGATGCGCTCATTCATTTCGGCGCACACGGCAACGAATGGCTCTTTCCCGGCAAGCAGGCAGCGCTCTCAAAGGCCGACTGGAGCGATATGCTGCTTGGCAACATGCCCAATATCAATCCCTGGGTCTCTAACAACACTGCGGAACTCGTTCCCTGCAAACGTCGCGCCTACGCAGTCACCGTGGACCATCTCCCGCCAATCCTCATGGCCGCTGGATTGAGTGATGAAATGCTCAACCTCGAATCGACAATAGACAAATACATAACCTTGGAGGAGGGAGCGCTGAAAGCTAAATTCGCGGCGTCCGTCACCGAGCAGACCTTTTCTTCCAGGCTGGACAGGGAGTTGACGATCAATAAGGGAGAAAACGGGCTGCTGGACGACGAAGAGATCCAGAAGGTTTCCACGTACCTCCACGAACTGCACGAGGAGGCGGTTCCCGCCAATATGCATGTTTTGGGACAGAAGCCTGCCGAAAATTTGCTGATACCCTATTACGTCTATTGCATGGGCAAACGTTTCCTCAATGCCGCACAGCCTTTGTATGGGGTTTCAGAGGATACTCTCAAGACCAAAGCAGAGGAAGCAATCAAGCTTATACTTCACGAAGATCTCACGCCACTCGAGGCTGTCTTGGCCACCGGCGGCACAGTCGAAGCCGAAGGCTTGCCCGAGATTGTTCAAGAAAGCCTTGAGATGGTCATGAACCTAAACGTGGGCATGGATCAAACATCCTCTGAAATCGACAAGATCCTCCGTGCGCTGAACGGCGAATTCGTGTCGCCAGGTCCGTCCGGTTCGCCCGAGAGGAATCCCGGGGTGGTTCCAACGGGCCGCAACCTTTATGTGCTCAATCCCGAGGAACTCCCAACGAAAGCTTCCTGGGAGTTGGGAACGAAAATGATTTCGGACTACCTGGAGACACAACGCAAGGCCAAGGGCCGGTATCCCCGAAAGATTGCATTCGGCCTGGTCCCCTACGCCACCTATAGCGATTACGGAATCATTGAATCGCAGATTCTGTTCTTAATCGGCGTACGGCCGGTATGGGATTTGAAGAATCGGGTCGAGGATGTCGAACTGATCCCCGCGGAGGAATTGGGCCGCCCTCGCATCGATGTCTTTCTTTCCGCGAAAAGCATTTACCGTGACGAGCTCCCGGGTATGATGAAGATGCTGGACAAGGCTATACGGATGGTAGCATCGCTGGACGAGCCGAACAACTACGTTTATGACAACACCCTCCGTACGCTAAAAGGTCTTCAGGCCAAGGGCGTTTCTTCTGATGAGGCCCGCATTTTCTCACAGGCCCGCATGTACGGACCAAAGCCGGAGGAGAACGTCGACGGCCACAACTGGTATTTCTATTTGACGGAACGCTCGGGCGAATGGGAGACGCGTGAAGAGCTGATGGAGGTTTACCTCAGTCACTGCCGCTTCGTTTACACAGAGGGGATGTGGGGGGTGGATGCGCCCGAGGCGTTTAATGCGGCGGCGCAGGATACCGAACTTATAGTGAGAAGCTGGTACGACAACCGGGACGCCGTTCTGGCCAATAAGTTCACCTGGTGGAGTGATGGTTCCTTATCGTTGGCCATCAAGCATCTCACGGGAAAAGAACCCGACTACGTATTCGCCGACGTGCGCAATCCGGACAAAGCCGTTATGACTAACGCGGACCAAGCTGTACAAAGAGATCTTCGAGCCCGGATACTGAATCCCAAATGGATTCAGGCCATGATGAAGGAAGGCTATAACGGAGCGACACAGATAAGCAAGAACATTAACAATATGATGGGCTGGGAGATAATGCGGGAGCACAGCATTGATGACAGCAACTGGAACGAACTAAGCGACTTTTATGTAAACGACAGCGAAAATCTGGGGTTACCCGATTGGTTCGATCAACACAATCCTCATGCCTTCCAGAACATTGCCGCTACAATGCTGGAAACGGTTCGCAAGCAATACTGGGATGCGGATGACCAGAGGCTTATGGAGATTACCGCGGCCTACGCCGAGTCAGTGGCCAACCACGGCCCGGTTGGTGGTTTGCGTAGTGGCGGCAATGCGAAGCTGGACGATTTCGTCGAGCAGACGCTCTCCTCATCACAAGATCCAAAAATGGGCGCCCTGTTAGCCAAATACCAGGCAGCTATGAAACAGTCAAGTGAAGCCCGGGAAAGCCCTCAAGAAACGGAAACCGAACAAGTCACAGGCTATGAAATGGAGCAAGTGAGCGACGACACCGACGACATCGACGTTCAGAAACCGTATCCCATAAAACTCTTTACGGGTCTGGGATTGGTTGCGATCGTGATTTTAGGGTATGTCAGCCGAAGGCGCTCTTTTTCCAAATAGGTTCTATGTATGCAATTAATCACCCACGTTCTCTATGACCTAACCACAGTACTTCTGGCTCCAGTCGTTTTCATTCTTCTAGCGTCTTTAGTCTGGTCACTATTCCAGACCGGAGCACTGCTTAGAGAATGGGGCGATAGGAATAAAAAGAAACGGAATTGGCAGGCCTTTGTCGAAAACGAAATGCCTGCAAGCAAATCCCTTGAAGAAGCTCGAACCAAGTTCTTCGCCCGTTCAGACTATCCGACCCTGATAGAGGCTTTCTCAGAAAAAGGCCAGCTATTCAAAGACAGCATGGACAGGCTGGACAGGCTGGTGAGCGAGATTGAAATTGAGGCGAACGAGCAATATGCGAGGACATCCTTGTGGACTCGCATTGGCCCCATGCTGGGACTTATGGGCACCCTCATTCCCATGGGGCCCGCCTTGCTGGGGCTCTCGACCCGAAACATGGATGTGCTTGCCCGCAACCTTACGGTAGCTTTCAGCACCACGGTTGTAGGACTTATTATAGGGGTTTTATGTTTGATTATTTCGGAAACAAGAAGGCGGTGGTATCTAAGAGATATCCTAAACATCGAATATGTCATTGACGCCACCTTCGGTAAACCGTCGGAAAAGAACCATGAGTGAAAACTGTAGACATCGCAGGCGAAAGAGGCTTCACCATCGCGACCACTTGCTCTTGCAGACTTCGGGGCCAAACCCGATGAGCGGAGTGGCCAACCTTTTTGATGTGGCGATGGTGTTTGCCGTGGCGCTATTGCTTGCCATGTTTGCGGCAAGCGATCTTCAGGAACTCCTCTTTTCTCAAGACGACCTGACCATAATCAAAAATGCTGACCAAGACGATATGGAAATCATTATGAAGAAGGGAGTCAAACTGGAGAGATACCGCATGACTCCCCAAACGGCCGGCGGAGAAGGACAACGTCTTGGAATCTGCTATCGTCTTCCAAACGGCGAAGTAGTATATGTGCCGGAGAGCCCCACATCGAACGACCATCCGCTTTCCCCCGATTCAGGCAAACCCGACGGGGATTAACGGAAACGAGCAAATTTTTGCTCTATAGACAAGGACGCCGCAGTGTCGGCCAAATCTACTTATACGAAATATTTTTGTAAACGACAAAGAGATTCGATTTTAGTATCCAGTTCCATTATTTTTCCCTCATCGCTAAACCCAGAATCAGCTCCCTACCCCTCCTGCACCGCCAGTTTTTCCACCCTCGTTCCCACGGTCCTCCGTGGGAACGGAAATGAAAAGATGAAGCGTATGCATTCCCACGGAGGACCGTGGGAACGAGAAAAGCGGCGGCAGCGGGAATTCCTGTACTCGCAATGTCTTCCAATTGATAGTCGGCGACAGGGAACCAACCGATATTTCGATGGCCCGTTCCATGAACATGTCGGATTGGAGAAAGAAAGGCAGAAACTCCGGCAGAATCATCTTGGGCTTTGCGCGGACGACCATGGCATGGGCCGAGCAGATGCCATCGAACTTCGCTATGGCGAGTTTGCGCTGATACGCACGGCGGCGACCGAAAATCACATCGCCCTTCTTGAAGGCCAGTTTCTGCCCGGTGACATCGGACGGGTGTCCCCAGTGACGTAGGTGTAGCGTGCCGGGCTCAAGGTGCTCCAAACCGACATAGTTGTCGGTTTCGGCCTCTGCAGGGTCCACCCGCACGGCTACGTTCTGCGCGATGTCGCCAAACTTGACCAGCTTTCAGCCGGGCTTCAGGGATTGTGTACTCATTCGGACCTACCCTCGTCAGAAACGACGAATTCAATGATTGATATGCCGCCGTCGTCGTCACTAGCCTCTGGCCACTCACCGGGATCCTTCGGAGGGCTGTCACATGACAGCGTAAGCTCAGCCAGGGAGGGATTACTCCATATGTCTCGGGTGACTCCATAAGAAGAAAGCTGAGTACCGGACGGGAGTGCAAAAAGTATGCCTTGGCCACGCGCGTCTGTATTACTTCCGGACGCCCTTTCGATATAGCTGGATGCGCGCAGGGCGGTAGCTGTTGTCAGGTCTTTGATGACGCGATCCCAGTTTTTTGTTCTCGATGGGGGCGGCGGGATGACGAACGGCTTCCCTGCGTCACCCAGAATGAAATCAAGCACTTCCCCAACAAAACATCGGTAGTGACTGAGTCTAGGATGCGAGGGTGAGGCGGTCATGGAACAGCAAGCACCGGGATAGAGTAGTTGGCACCATCCCGCGTGCCAAGGACGGCAGCAGGCGTGTTTCGTAATCAGAAGATATCGACTAGCATGATACAAGTCTAGCCCCGTGATATGACGTTCCTGGGCATTTAGAATTTCCCCTGAACGGATATATGTGAATGGCGGCCAATTCGCATATAGGTGGTGCTGATTAGCGTTGTCTGGTGTTGCGGGAAGACTTTTGAGCATCTTCGCCTGGAGCAACAAGGCCCGTCTTTCAGCGACCTCCTCATTCTTGATTTCAGTTCGCACCAAGAGTAGGTCGCCTATCTCTACGGATGCCGGACTTGTTTTAGGAAAATTTTGGCACCTCACAAACGGCTGGCCATGCACGAACACACCGCCGGACTTGATGGTGAATCCTCCTGAAAACGTCAGGGCGTTAATAGCCCGAGGAAGACCACACACCAAATTAGCCACCAGTTGCGGCTCGCTTTGGTTCTGACCGCACAAGGCAGTTCTTGTCGCAGAGTGGAGTGTTCCGGCCAAGGCGATGCGATCCTCTATGTCAAGTGACCACTTCATGTCATCTCCGTTCCTTAACCATTCTACGCAATCCGCTCCGGCGATTCCAGCAGTACGTTCTCAAAATCATCCCCGAAGATCTCCACAATTTTCCACCCTCGTTCCCACGGTCCTCCGTGGAAACGGAAATGAAAAGATGAAGCGTATGCATTCCCACGGAGGACAGAGTGTCTAAAAAGTTTTTTCATGCAGCGAGTTTCCTTGGCCTTGGCGCAGTGGGCCGTTGATTCGGCAATAGCGTACGGAAAAAGTCCCACGAAGGGGCAAATGTGCCTGGTTGAGACTCTTTTGATTCCGTTAGGGCGATAAACACCCCAGATTCCGACGTGTTGTAGGGGGGAAGTGTGTTAATTTTCTCGCTTTTCCAGAGTTTGAATATCTTGTGTAGATTGTAGGTGGCGCAAACCATGGCCCATTGAGCTTGTATGTTGTCGAGCCCGCAAACGGTGAATCGCCTGAATCCAAGGTGCTGTTTGATGAAGGCGAAGACGGGTTCGATGAGGTAGCCTCGCTTTTTCAGGTCAGCTTGAACTATCGGGTCTGTTTGTTTATCGCGTTGGCGCTTGATGACTGCGTTGTATTGGTTCAAGTCTACCGTGCGGCCTGTCTTCTTTTTGGTGCATTGGGCGCGGTGGGGACAGCTGGTGTTGGTGCAGTGGTATCGACGTAGGTGATAGCCTCTTTCTTTGCGGTAGCGCGTGCCTTGAAAACGAAGTTCGCTGTCGTGGGGGCAGATGAGGATGTCGCGTTCTGCGTCGTATATGAAATTGCTGGCGGCATAGGGCTTTTGGGGATTGGGACGCATGCTTTGGGGCAGTGCGACAACGACGTCGCGTTCTTCTTTTTCGGCTTGCTCGAATTGGCGACCGGTCGCGTAACCAGTGTCCGCCAAGGTGCGTTCGGCACTCTGGCCCGCTTGCTCTTGTACCTTGTCGAGCATGGCGTTGAGTTGCTGTTCATCGTTGCAATCTGTTGTCGCCTCGCAGGCGACAAGGATGCCGCAAGTCTCATCGGCCACCGCTTGCCCGTTGTAGGCAAAGGCGTTTCGGTTTTGTTCCTTGCAAGGCATGACGCAAGCATCTTCATCGCTTGGGTGCAGGTGTTCCTTGTCAGTTTCCTGCAGGCGTTGCAATGCGCTACGCACTTTTTTGCGTAGCGCCTGGCGCTCTCCCAATTCCTTTGGCAATGCATCATCAGGCGTGTCGCACACGCTGGTTTCTTCCAGCTGTTTTTCCAGCTCCGTGATTCTACTGTCCAGTTTTTCCAGCAACGCCAACAGCTTCTTTTTGTGCCATCCCCCGCGATTGGCCACCCGTGCGGCGATTTTCGTACCATCGACGGCATGCAATACAAAGCCCACCATATCCGCTTCAACGGCGACCCGCACCGTTTTTTTGAAGAGATTTCGAATTCCCTTTTTATTGCTACGAAAAAAGTTGTTCAAGGTATTATGGTCCGGCCTGTGCATCCCCGCCAGCCAGACGAATCCGATGTGATCCCGGCACGCCCTTTCCAGCTTACGCGACGAACGTATGCGTTCGAAATACCCATAAAGCCACAATTTAAGCAACAGCTGTGCGCTATAAGCGGGCCGCCCCTTTTCCCCGCTGGCCCAAACGATTTCCACTTCCTCAAGATTCAACGCCTCTACGAATTCCCTTATAAAACGCGCCGGATGGGTAGGTTCAATCCAATCCTCCAACGAAGGAGGAAGCAAAAACGCCTGCGAATAATCCGCGTCAATTAGAAGCGCCATTTCATACCTCCGTCCAAGTTCTATGCCGGTCAACCGAGAATAATTATACAAAACACCTAAATAATAATCTATTTAAAAACTTTTTAGACACTCTGAGGACCGTGGGAACGAGAAAAGACAGCATTGTACAGGTATTCCTCTACCCCTCCTGCATCGCCAATTTTTCATCCCGTATACGCGCCTTTCGCATCAGCCATAGATGCCGCGCCATCACAAGGATTGAAAGCAGATACGATCCAATCAGTATCATAGGACCAACTAAAAATGACCCGTTTTGTAGCCAGCCACCGTGATGATAAAGACTATTACCAACTAGTGCTAGCAAAAGGCATGTAAAACAACTCAATGCAAATAACGTCCTCAGATTCCCAGCTCGAATCCCGTAGACTGATAAAAATGCAAAAAAGAAAACCAAAAGAATCTTACCAATAAAAACCAAAGAATCCAGACTAAAGACATCAAGCAAAACCATAGGTAAAGCAGGGCCAAACATTATGATCCACAAACCCGCCACAGTATAGGCGAGAACCTTTCGTGAATGACAAAGGGATTCGATTTTACTATCCAGTTCCATTATTTTTCCCATCACGTTGACATTCAAGTACGAACGATTAAGAAGCAAAGCTAAGCAGGCAATTTTGTATCCATCTTATCCTGCGTGCTGACAAAACGGTGCAGCGGGCAATTATACGAAAGGATTCTAGCTTATTTATCGTGCCTATTGCTATTGGCATGTCTGGATAGAAAAAGTTTATGAGGAGATGCGGGAAGTAGTCGATGTACGCGCCGTTTGTATTCACGGTAGGCCTCACCGTATTTTTCTTCAAGCCACTGCTCTTCTTTGTAGAGCAGGCTGCGCAGCACGATATACATGATCACTGGAATCGCCAGCAGTATCGGGGCACGGAAGAAAAGGAGTATGCCGGGGGCAAGAAACAAGATCCATGCGGCATAAATCGGGTTGCGGCAAAGTGCAAAGACGCCGCTGGTACAAAGCTCTTCTGCGTTGAAGCCCTTCACCAGGGTAATGGCGGACCATAGCAGAAAGGGAAAACCGATGAGTATAAGTAACGCGGCAAGGGTGTAGAAGCACCAGGGTGGAACAGAGGTCATCACCAGCGAATCGTGGAATAGAAAAGCAGCCAGCATAATGGGTAGGGACAGCAAGATGCTCCCTAAAGCCCATTTCCCGCCAATTCCCCAAACAGTCATAGTAGGTCTCCCATTTCTGCCAGTGGACACGCGACGCCTTAAATCTTCCCGCCAGCATAGCGCCACAGCCCGCCTCACCTCAAACACGGTAGCGCGTTTTTTTGAGCACATTAACGCAGTTAACCGTGAAATGGGCTTTTAAGTATCAGTCCCCCCGGCTTCTTTTCCTTTCCGCAGTCTGAGGGCAGGAGGAAACGCGTTGGCTTCGGATGTATAATAAGGGCTGCGTTATTCGGAGGTTGTCGCTGTGCCGTTTTATGCCGATTTACATATCCATTCCAAATATTCACGGGCTACAAGTCGCAATTGTGACTTGGAGCACTTACTCTTTGGGGCGCGTAGAAAGGGAATTGCCGTACTGGGTGCAGGCGATTTTACGCATCCGGAATGGGTGGCCGAATTACGGGAAAAGCTACAACCCGCCGAACCAGGTCTGTTCCGGCTACAGCCCGATCTGGCCAAGGCTGCGCTGCAGGATTTACCGCCCTCATGCGCAGGAGAAACCCGCTTCATACTATCCTCCGAAATTTCTACTATCTATAAAAAGGGCGATAAAACGCGCAAGGTGCACCATCTCATCCTGGCCCCCGATTTTGACCATGTCGCCCGCCTGACCGCTTCGCTGGCGCGTGTGGGCAATCTGAAGGCGGACGGACGCCCCATTCTCGGACTGGACTCGCGGGATCTGCTCGAAATGGTCTTGGAATCTGGTGAGGGGGCCTATCTGATCCCTGCACATATCTGGACACCTTGGTTTTCCGCACTCGGCTCCAAGTCGGGCTTCGATGCCATATCGGAATGCTATGGCGATCTGGCAGAGCACATTTTTGCGGTCGAAACCGGCCTCTCTTCTGACCCGCCCATGAATTGGCGGCTTTCTTCGCTCGACCGCTATCGGCTGGTGTCGAATTCGGATGCGCACTCCCCGCCAAATCTCGGACGCAATGCCTGCGTATTCACGTGTGAGATGGATTATTTCGCCATGCGAAACGCCCTCGAAACCGGTGAGGGTTACGGCGGCACGGTCGAATTCTATCCGGAAAAAGGGAAATACCATCTCGACGGCCATCGTAAATGTGGCGTCTGCCTGCCGCCCACAGAAACACGGCGGCTAGAGGGACGCTGTCCGGTGTGTGGAAAACCGTTGGTGGTGGGCGTTATGCACCGTGTTGAGGCGCTGGCGGATCGTCCCGAGGGCGCGCGTCGACCCGACGCCGACCCATTTCGTAGTCTCATTCCACTACCCGAAATCCTCTCGGAACTTGAGCGGGTGGGCGCGGGCAGCAAAAAGGTGGCGCGTCTATACGAATCCCTTCTCATGCGTTTGGGACCGGAACTCCCTCTTCTGGAGCATACCGCCCTGGACGAAGTAGCCCGGCATAGTTCCGGACTCCTGGTCGAAGCACTCCGGCGCATGCGTACCGGTGAAGTAATCCGCGAACCCGGCTATGATGGCGAATACGGTCGCATCCGCCTCTTTACACCCGACGAGGTACACCGAGACGCAGCCACACCACTGCTCTTTCCCGAAGTGGCCGTGACGTCAACGACGACACCAGCGCAATCCGAGAGGCCCAAACCGTCCATCGTGACGAAGACGCAGACAAAAAGGGCCCATAAAACAAGTCCAAACCCGAAGGAGAAAACTCAGCCCACCTCGTTGCTGGACGGGCTGGATGCGGAACAGCGTGCCGCTGCCCAAACCCTGGAAGGACCTGTGCTGATTGTAGCCGGACCGGGCACGGGCAAGACCCGCACACTCACCCATCGCCTTGCGTATCTCATAAAAGAGGGAGGAGCCGTCCCTCAGCACTGCCTTGCAATTACCTTCACCCGCCGTGCTGCCCAGGAGATGCAGGAACGTCTTGCGCTATTGTTGCCCGACTCCGCTCCCATCCCCGTTCGCACTTTCCATGCGCTGGGGCTTGAACTGCTGCGTGAACAGGCCGCGCATGCAGGGCTCCCAACAAATTTCTCGGTCGCGGATGAAACGGAACAAATGGAACAGCTTGCCCGGCTCAGTGGTCTCTCTGGTAAACGCCTGCAACAACAATGGAAAGAAATCAGCTGCTGTAAACGGGAAGGAAAGCGCCCAGCACCCGGCTCTGAATCGGAAGCGTTCTTTACTGCGTATGAAACCAGCCTGCGCAAGGATGGACTGGTGGACTTTGATGATCTGCTGTCTCTTCCCGTACACCTGCTGGAGTCGGATCAGAATCTGGTTGAAACTTACCGGACTCGTTTTCGATGGATCTGCGTGGATGAGTATCAGGACATTGATGCGATGCAGTACCGCCTGCTGCGTCTGTTAATGCCGGACAACGGAAACCTCTGTGCTATCGGCGACCCCGATCAGGCAATCTACAGTTTCCGTGGTGCGGATCGCGGCTTCTTCCAACGCTTTCAACAGGATTATCCTGGGGCAAAGATATACACGCTCAAACGCAGTTACCGTTGCCCTCGCACCATCCTCGACGCCTCTTCCCAAGTGATGGAAGCTGCTGAACCCGACCGTGTACGACTTGAAGCGCTTCTCGATACTCCCGATCGAATCATGATCCATCAGGCCCCTACCGGTCGTGCGGAAGCCGAATTCGTGGTACAAACCATGGAAGCCCTCCTTGGGGGACACACGCTATTCTCACTGGACAGCGGACGCAGTGAAGGCCACAGCGGTCTAGACCTTGGTTTTTCCGACTTCGCTGTGCTCTACCGCACAGCAGCCCAGGCCGATCTGCTTTCTGAAGCCTTGGCGCGATCCGGTATCCCCTTCCAGCGCTGTTCCCATCAACGCCTGAGCGACGATCCTGTAGTACGCGAACTCATTGCCCTCCTTCGTCTCCAGACCAACGAGGGAACGGTACAAGAACGTCTGGACCGCGCTATTCAGGCGTTACGCACCACTGGAAGCCAGGAGGAATTTCAGGTGTCACCGCCTGAAAGTGCTACCCAACCCGATCCGATAGAACTCGCCTGCCTTCGCCTGACGCCTCTGGCGGCAAGCTGCGACAAGGATCTCACCCGTTTCCTCGATACCTTGGCACTGGGCGAAGAAACAGATTGCTGGGATCCCCGGGCGCAACGGGTTTCCCTACTCACCCTTCACGCGGCTAAAGGCCTTGAATTCCCCGTGGTCTTCATCACCGGCTGCGCCGACCGCATCCTCCCCCTCTATTGGGGAGACCACTTATCCCATGCCGCACTCGAAGAAGAACGCCGCCTGTTCTACGTCGGTATGACCCGCGCCCAATCCCGACTCCTCCTCTCCGCCCCCCAACACATGCCCTGGCGCGGCAAAAAACGCACCTTCACCCCCTCGCCGTTTTTAGAAGAAATCAAAGAGCAACTACTAGAACGCCGACAACCTACCCTGCCCCATCGTCCAGCCCCACCCGCCTCGGAACAAATGCAACTCTTCCCGTAGCAACAGGAAGTGCTTGTATAAATAGCCCACACCTGGAGTCCTAAAAAAAAGACGGACAATACTGTCCGTCTTTTGACCTTGCTTTTACTCCACTAACTCTAAAGGCGAGCTACCGTAAGTCCAACGGCCTGAGTGGATTAAAAATGGTCGGGGTGAGAGGATTTGAACCTCCGGCCTCTTCGTCCCGAACGAAGCGCGCTAACCGGGCTGCGCTACACCCCGAAATGTGGGCGTATTGTAGCGTATCTTTTGAGGGTATATCAAGGAAGCTCGCGTTTTTTTTCTGGTATCAGGTTCGTATATTAGTACATAATTTTATAGGTGGCCGTCTGGGGCGGTTGAAATATCCGTGCGCTAACCAGCGGGGAGCGTAGCTGCGCGGTATATACTGGATTGTTGTCGCTGTTTGCAGCCCGGCCTCTTTGAAACTGTTGACGCCGGATTTGTGTTGGAATCTATTTAACCTTGGGAGGCTTGATGATGGAATATCTTAGGATGGGATTGCTTATTCTTCTTGGCGTGGGGCTAATGCTCAGTACGCACGCATCGGAAAACCGTTGGGAGAGTGCGATTGCTGCTTTTGAAGCGCAAGATAAAAAGGAAGCACAGGAGAAGAATGAAATTCTATTTCTAGGGAGTTCCAGCATCCGCATGTGGGATATTAAAAAGTTTTTCCCGGATTTACCCGCCTTGAATCGTGGTTTTGGCGGCTCAACGATTGCCGATGTAAACCTGTTTTTTGATCGACTTGTTACGGTCTATGCACCCCGCACTATTGTGTTTTACTCGGGTGACAATGACATTGCAAATGGGAATTCCGCGGAAGAGGTACTGGAGGACTTCAAGACGTTTTTTACGAGATTACGAACGGTCTTGCCTGAAACCCGGTTGGTGTTAATCTCAATTAAACCAAGCATCGCCCGTTGGCACTGTTTTAAAGAGATACATAAAGCCAATGCGTTGCTGCAAGAGTATGTTTTGAATCAGAAAAACACCTGCTATGTGGATAGTGAAACGACGATGCTGAATCAGGATGGAAAACCTGACAAAAGCCTTTTATTAGAAGACGGGCTGCATCTGAATGAGGCCGGTTATACAGCGTGGACGAAACTCGTTGTACCTTGTTTGCAGGACGACAAAAAGGAGTAGGCGCTTTTGAAAGTGCGCATACGCCCGTACTATTGTGCGGATGTCCGTTTTTTTTCTAGCACGGACCGCCCAACAACTTATCCCAAAAATGAAACTTTATAGTGGTCAGGGATGGTGAAAACCACACGCTTGGTTTTATCCCTGGCCACTTTCGATTGTACAGGTCTCCAGGCCTGTTCGTGGAGTGAAATAATGAAGACGTTTACAGGCATATCAGAACCCCGTTGGACCAGCACACGTGAAGTACTCATGATGTCCGGCCCGATTATTTTAGGCTCGCTGTCATACACCGTGATGGAGTTCTGCGACAAACTCATGGTCTCACAGTTGGGCACCAATGAAATCGCGGCGGCGGGTTCCGCATCGATCTGGTCCTGGATGCTGGGTACGGTTTTGTTTGGCATAGTCGGATGCGTGGCCACATTTGTGGCGCAATGCATTGGACGCGACGAATACGCCCATTGCGCACGCTACACCTGGCAGGGAATCTATCTCTCCCTGGTGGCAGGTCTGGTCGCACTGCCCCTATGGCCGCTGTCGGGTTCCATATTCCGCCTGATGGGGCACAGCGCATCGGTAACACAATTGGAAGTCTCTTATTTTAATCTACGCCTGTTGGGCTATCTCCCCATGGCGGGAATCAGCGCGCTGGCCGCATTCTTCATGGCAATCAACCAACCGCGGATTCCCATGTATGTCGCCATGGTCGCCATGGTGCTCAACGTGGCGCTGAATTTCCTGCTGATCTTTGGCTCTCGCTCGCTGGGAATACCCGTGATAGAACTCTTTGGTTTTTCTCTGGCGACGCCACGCCTGGAATTGGGCGGGGCGGCCATCGCCACCGTACTGGCGCAGTGGCTCCAGATGGTATTGCTGCTGTGTGTTTTCCTCAACCGGAAATATCACAAAAAGTATGCCACACGTACAACCTGGGCTATCGATATACCCCGTATGCGCGAACTACTCAGCATTGGTCTTCCCAGTGGTTTCGGGATGTTCCTGGATGTAGCAAACTGGGGCATATTTACGAGTTTTATCATCGGACGTTTTGGATCGGACCAACTGGCAGCGCACAACATTGCGTTGAGCTTCATGCACATTTCATTTATGCCGGCAGTCGCCATGAGCCAGGGAATTTCAGCGATTGTAGGACAATGGATTGGCCGTCAGGATATTCCTCGCGCAAAGCTACGCACCTATACAGGCATCCGTATCACGGCGCTTTACATGATGATTATGGGCGCAACCTTTGCCATTTTCGGTGGCAGATTGGTTGGCTGGATGTTTAGCGACGACCCCGAAGTGATCTGCCTGGCGCATCGTCTGCTGATTCTGGCAGCCGTATTCCAGGGGTTCGATGCCGTCAACATCATCTGCATGGGTGCATTGCGAGGGGCTGGAGATACGCATTGGATGATGCGTGTCATGTTCGCAGCTGCGTATCTATTCTTCCTGCCCCTGAGTATTATTTGCTCGTTCACACTACATGGCGAAGCATTTGGCGCATGGATTGCGGCAACCGTGTACGTCACTGGTTTAAGTAGCATTTTGTTCAAACGCTTCCAGGGAGAACGTTGGCGCGACATTAATATCTTCTCACAAACAGCGACTGCTACTGCAGCCCCCCCTGCTGCTGAATCTATGACAGACGCCGAGTAACGTTCCGCCCTCCGACAAAAAAGGCGGGAATCTTTGAAACCAAAGATTCCCGCCATGACAAACAAATCCAGAAAGGTCACATACGCTCTGGCGCCTCGATTCCCAAGAGGTTTAAAGCATTTGTGAGGGTCTGCAAAGTAGCCTGGCACAGTTGGACGCGTGCCTGCACCAGTGCCGGGGTGTCAGCAGTCAGCACCGGACAGTCGTGGTAGAACGTGGTGAAGGCATGCGCCAGCTCCAACGCATAGACCGCGATAGAAGCGCACGTCCGCTGTGCGATTGCGCTGGATATAATCCCGCTAAAATCCGCTATCTTGCTGATAAGCATCCATTCCGCATCACTTGTGGCTGGATATTCATCGCTGACACTCTGGGAGAGTTCCCCTTCATACTTGCGCAAAATTGAATTGATCCGTGCGCAGCAGTACTGAATGTAGGGACCGGTGTCCCCTTGGAAAGAAAGCGCCGCATCCATATCGAAAGTGACATTTTTATTGGGATTAACCCGCAATACCGCAAAGCGTATAGCCGCCACAGCAACCTGATTGGCAATCGTCTGCTGTTCATCAGCGGAAAGATCTTTACATTGTTCCGCCACACGTTCCGCAGCAAGCGTCGCAGCCTGATCGAGAAAGTCCGACAACAAGACCACCTTGCCCTGCCGCGTCGACATCTTGCCATCTTTCAAAAGGATATAGGCGTAGTACAACGCCTCCGGCGCAGGATGGCCAGCGGCATTGAGAATAAGCGCCTGCTGCTGGGCATAAAGCTTATGGTCTTCCCCCAACACCATGAGGTTAATATCTGCGCCCAAATCATTTTTATCCAACGCATAGGCCAAATCCCGAAAGCCATACATCGAGCTGCCATTGGCCCGACGCAATACAAAGTAACGTCCCTCTTCCGGCTTGTGCCCAATCTTAGACAAATCAATGACCAGTCGCTTGTCTTCATCAATAAAGACCGCGTCCTTTTTGTCCAACGCATCCAGAATTTGTTCAAAACGCGGATCGTTTACATACTTCGATTCATGATCAAACGTATCATAGCTGGCGCCTATACGCGCCAACACGGCTAATTGTCCCTTCAAACACAAATCCGTCACCGCACGGAACTTTTCCTGCGCCTCCGGATTCCCCTCCTCCATCTGCAGCAACAACTCATACCCCGCCTGCGCAAAAGCTTCATCCGCTTTAGCACGTTCATTAGCCTGCACATAGGCATCGAGAATTTGGTCAAAAGTCAGATCTTCCAACTCATCTGCGATCAGCACCAACAACCCGATTTGACGGCCCATATCGTTGACATAATAGTGCACATCGACATCGTAGCCCTCGAAACGGAAGAGGCGGGTGATGCTGTCGCCAATCATGGCGCAACGCGCCCGACCCACATGCGGGCTGGCATTGGGATTAATACTGGTATGCTCAATCACAGCCCGCTTGCCCTGCCCACTCTGCTGCGAGCCAAAGCCTACCTTTTCCCCAAGCACCGCCGCTACAATTTTGCCACTAATCTGAGCGCGATCCAATTTCAGATTCAGATAAGGCCCCATAGCATTGGCTTCCAGCACCGCCGGACCAAAATCAATCTTTTCCACCCCCTCCGCAGCCAAACGCGGTGGAGCCGTCTTTAACTTTCGGGCAGGCAAAAACATCGGAATGGCGACATCACCCAAACTCGGATTCGGGGGCGTATTAAAAACAATGTCTGCTGCATCCAATTGCGGATACGCAGCCAGTATAGGGGCAATCAGAGATTCATAGGGATTCACGGTATACTCCTGTCGTTGCCCGTGCATCGCTCGTGCGCAGGCAGTAAAACTATTTATTTTTTCTGTTGGACGCTAACATCCATCAAAGGTGTAACAAACGGAAGAGAATATTATATAGTAATTGCACCTACACAAGAAAATGTCTCCCAGGCAGGGAGAAGAAAGAAGCACTGTTACAGACAAAAAGCGTTCCTCCTGCAAGAGGGGACAGGAGAACGGGACATCAATTATTTAATCTCGCCAGAACGCGTGACGTTTACACGAAGAGAGACCAGGAAAGGGATGGTATGAGACATGTAAGGACGATTTCATGCGCACCTGCTGCCGCACAAGAAGGGCAGTTGGATACGACGGAAAACATTATCATTATTTTGTTAACGGTGATCTTTCAAGGATGGGACAATTTCCAGCCGGTCATCCAGAATCTACAATCCTTCTACAGGAAAACCCCCTAAGGTGGTCCAGGGATCACCGCCAGGAGTTATTGTGTTCGCCAGGCATAACCACAGCAAGATTGCAGTTTCTTTTACTGGTTTTGGGGATGACAGCCACGGAATAATCTAAACAATGGCCAGCACCCCATTGAGATGCTGGCCATTGTAAACAAACGCGATTCTATGCTACTCCGAAGCAGCCCCAGCGCCCTGCGTCTTATCCGCTGGAGACGCGTTTTTGTTTTCTAACGCTTCCCGCGCCCGTTGCTCCAACGCTGCTTCATATTGATCTGTTTCGGAAATAAAACGTTCCTCCACAATAATCAGATGGAAGCCATGCTCGGTAGAAATCACTTCGCTTAGTTCGCCTACAGGGGCTTCCCAGGCATACTCCTCGTAGCCCTTTACAAAGGAATTACGGGGATAAAATCCCAAATCACCGCCCCGCCGGGCACTGACAGTGTCATCGGAATATTCACGCGCCAACTTGGCAAAATCCTCTCCCTCCAAGATACGGTTACGCAAATCCGTGATAAGCTCAAGGGCACGGGTACGATCCGCAGGGTCCTGCCTGTCGTAACGAATCAGAATATGCCGTGTATGTACCTGCGAACCATGCGGACGCGGGGGCTTCACCATAAAAAACAGCAACGCTATCATCACAACAAATCCGATAGCAATCCCCCACCACAGCAACCGTACCGGATCCTTTACAGGCTCTTGCCCTTCCATCTCTGGGGCCATCGTTTCCATCCTCCTTTTCTGAATATATCCCGACGCGGTCAAACGCCAATACTATCTAGCATACCCCCGTAAAAACGGGACCAGAATGTTATCACGACACCGCCAACGACAGCGCCGACAATGATCAAAATCAATATCCCCAGAATGACCAAAGCGGCCTTAACCGCAGCGTTAGCCTCAGCCAGATGGTATTCTGACACTTTTCGAAGAGCCTCTTCCAGCTTGCCGGATTGTTCGCCCACCATCAACATTTCGCGGGCCATGGGGGTAAAGGTGCGACTGGTGGAGAAGGCTTGCACCAGAGTACAGCCGTCTTTGACAAGGGGAACCGACTGTAAAAGGTCGCGCTGGATATAAGGATTGGCGGTTGCCGCAGCAGACTGTTCAATGCACCGAATGATAGGCATACCGCTTCCAATAAGCAGAGAAAGACTACGAAAAAAACGGGACAAGGCGAACTTATGGGTAATCTTCTTAAGCGGCCACAGAGTATTGGTCACCCATCCTACAATCCATTTCAGCACCCCCATACGAGACAGGAATACTGCAAAGCCCATGAATAACAACGCGAGAAATATCGCCTGCACCTGGAAGAACGCATACTTGCTCAAATACCCCGACAACGAAAAAACAGTCCGTCCACTTAAATCGAGAGAACTAAGCAAACCCAAAGCGAACGTTCCCAGAAACCATGCCGCCAGCAATTGCAGCACAGGATAGATCAACGCCAACAGAACAACGCGTTGCATCTGCACACGATCCTCGTAAAAATCGGCCAGATCACGCAGCATCACATCCAGCTTGCCACCCTGTTCCCCTGAACGAAACAACTCAACCAGAAATTGTGGCAAATGGGGCTGTTGGCTATTTGCAGCTTCACCAAGGGAGGCCCCTTGCATAACAGCACTCGACATACCCTCCAAGACCGTACGCGCCTGTTTATCCTGTGCGTGCAAACGCGCCATATCCAGAGAGCGTACAATAGGGATGCCGGCATCGTAGGAGGTTGCCAATTGACGGCACAGGACTGCCAGATGCTTCGCAGAGATTTCTTTGGAAAAAACGCCCACCGTACCTCTCCTTTCTAGCCGCATTAAGGTCTTCACACAGGAAACATTGTAGCAAACCCATTTTATAGAGACCAATACCTTAGGCTAACGCTATAACATAAACAATCAAAAAGACAGAAGCGTTATCGCCCCCCCAAGATAACCACCTCGCGTGGCGCTACACCTATGTGCGGTAATCCCCCTTACAGAACCTCTTCCTATACGCCTGAGAGCTGTCAAAACAGACAAAAGTGGTGCCATTGGTCAAGACAAAAAACACGAGCCAATGACTAGAATTTGCCAAGTCATTGGCTCGCAAGATATCACTAATGGTGGGCGGTACTGGACTCGAACCAGTGACCCCCTGCGTGTAAGTCATGCACAGCCGAGTAACTTTTTATGCAACACCCCGCTTGATACCGTTACCGCTTACCCTTAGAAATCCCCACCTTGCACCCGAATGTGCAGCTTTGCAACAAAGTGCAGAAAAACTGTTGTAAAAATTGTTGTAGTTGCCCCACACTTATCCCTAATCTTGCACTCTAATTAAGGATACCATTTCATGAGGGTTACAGCAATAAAGCAAATATTGTGGATTCTCTACAGAACCTATACACTTTAATAAGGGTTACCGGTTCGTATTGAGATGCGATTCATACATGGGGAACACAATACATGGATTTTCTCGGAAAAATTCTCGAAAAAATCATTCCTGAGTCTTGGTACTTAACATGCAGAGCACATCCTGCTATTTCTCTAACAATCCTAGCTCTTTTCGTGCTCCTTATTTGGGGGATAAAAACCTACTTTTCCCGCCTTAAAAACGTTCCTTCAAAACAGAATGTTAAAAACAGCATAAACAAAAGCACGGTTCAGAATCACGGAATCCTCCAGCAAGGCGACCATGCTACCGCTACGTATATTAAACACCAGGAAAACCATTTTGAAGGTCCGAAAGAAGGCCTGGACAGACTCAATGCTGCTATTGAACATTTAAAAAAAGCATTGAAAGAAGAAAAAGATAGCACTCAAAAACTGAGGATTTCCGCTGAAATCAATCACTTAGAACAAAAAAGGGAGAAATGGAAAAAAGCCCTTGTTCGGCTTACAGAAAGCTTCCGAAGAACCCCTATTGATACAGAACGTCTGGAACAAGCAAAAGCGCTTTTCAATAAAGAGCAATTGCAAAAAGCAGATACCGTTCTCAAAGAAGAAACCTTAGAGCAGGATTTATTGCAGCTGGAAAAAGAGGAAAAGTGGGGAGAACAGATAACCGCCAATGCACGAAAGCAAAAAAAACAACTTGCCAACGAGTATCTCATCAAGGCCCAATTACGCATTACATTTTATGATAGACCCCATCGGATAGAAGAGGCCTGTGGCTTTTTCGAAAAAGCTCTTCGTGCCAGCAGGACCCCTGAAATCCTTTTCGAATATGCACGATTCCTTCAGGAGCATAACCACCACCTAAAAAAGGTAGCAGGTTTATATGAGGAAGCGCTGCGGTATTACCGAGAACTAGCATCGACGAATCCCGAAAAATTCCTGCCCGATGTGGCGACTACGCTCAACAATCTCGCCATTCTTCAAAAAGATCTACAGGAGTACCCCTCGGCCCGTGCATCCTATGAGGAAGCGCTAAAAATACGCAGAGAACTAGCATCGGCGAATCCCGAAAAATTCCTGCCCTATGTGGCGACTACGCTCAACAATCTCGCAAATCTTCAATCAGATTTACAGGATTACCCCTCGGCCCGTGCATCCTATGAGGAAGCGCTGAGGTATTACCGAGAACTAGCATCGGCGAATCCCGAAAAATTCCTGCCCTATGTGGCGACTACGCTCAACAATCTCGGTCTTTTGCAAAAAGACCTACAGGATTACCCCTCGGCCCGTGCATCCTATGAGGAAGCGCTGAGGTATTACCGAGAACTAGCATCGGCGAATCCCGAAAAATTCCTGCCCGATGTGGCTATGACGCTCAACAATCTCGCAAATCTTCAATCAGATTTACAGGATTACCCCTCAGCCCGTGCATCCTATGAGGAAGCGCTGAGGTATTACCGAGAACTAGCATCGGCGAATCCCGAAAAATTCCTGCCCGATGTGGCGACTACGCTCAACAATCTCGGTCTTTTGCAAAAAGACCTACAGGATTACCCCTCGGCCCGTGCATCCTATGAGGAAGCGCTAAAAATACGCAGAGAACTAGCATCGGCGAATCCCGAAAAATTCCTGCCCTATGTGGCGACTACGCTCAACAATCTCGGTCTTTTGCAAAAAGACCTACAGGATTACCCCTCGGCCCGTGCATCCTATGAGGAAGCGCTGAAAATACGCAGAGAACTAGCATCGGCGAATCCAGAAAAATTCCTGCCCGATGTGGCGGGTACGCTCAACAATCTCGGTGCTCTTCAATCAGATTTACAGGATTACCCCTCGGCCCGTGCATCCTATGAGGAAGCGCTGAAAATACGCAGAGAACTAGCATCGGCGAATCCCGAAAAATTCCTGCCCGATGTGGCGGGTACGCTCAACAATCTCGGTGCTCTTCAATCAGATTTACAGGATTACCCCTCGGCCCGTGCATCCTATGAGGAAGCGCTGAGGTATTACCGAGAACTAGCATCGGCGAATCCCGAAAAATTCCTGCCCTATGTGGCGGGTACGCTCAACAATCTCGCAAATCTTCAATCAGATTTACAGGATTACCCCTCGGCCCGTGCATCCTATGAGGAAGCGCTGAAAATACGCAGAGAACTAGCATCGGCGAATCCCGAAAAATTCCTGCCCTATGTGGCGACTACGCTCATAAATATGGGCATCTTTTACCTAGAGGGCCTGTCGAACCGGGAAAAGTCTATCGCGGCAGCCCGGGAAGCTATTGAAATTCTCACGCCCATACAGCATATACGCCCCGCATACAAAAAGTGGATAGACATGTCTCGCCTAATATTAAAGAAAAATGGAGTTAACGAATAACGGTTCTTCTTTGTAGGGATACGTCTAGGTCAATAATCGGCTTTCTACGTATTCGTCGAGGTCGCGTTTTCGGAAGACGACGCTACTGCGTCCGGCGTCACCGAATTTGGCGCGTTTTATTTTGCCTTCGTAAGATAGGGAATCCAGTTGGCGTAGGCTGATACGCAGGTAGTCTGCGGCTTCGTCGCGGGTGAAGTATTCTTGTTGTGGGGCGGTGCCGCTTAATGTGTTAAGGCGCATTCCTAAGTCTTCAATCGTGCCGGTCAATCGTTCGAAGTATTCGGCCAGTTCTGCCGCGGTTACTATCTCCATTGCGCTATGCCTCCATTACGCAGAAGTTGCCGTTTGTCCAGTCGAATTCGTATTGCAAATCTTCGTTGTACCAGTGGAATTGCGGTGCTTTATGGCCTTGGTATTGCATGTTTTGCTTGATACCTTTGTTAATGGCCTTGTCGATGGTCCGGTCCCAGTAGTCGTCGCCTTCGTATTTTAGGAGTTCCGACATGGCTACAAACATGTCGCTTAGAAAGCCTTGGGTGTCGGTGTTGAGGGAGCCGGTATCTTCGAATTGTGCAGCGGAGAGGCACCCTATGGCCTGTTTAATCAGGGCCTTTGCTTTGGCCTTGCAGCGCTTCACGCGGGTAACGATTTCGCCGACGGTCCCTGTCCATGACTTGAAGGCTTCTCTCACTTTGGTCCACAGGGGGTGTTCTTCGCCTTTGTCTTGGTTGCGGTTCTGGCGGTCGACGTCGTTTTTGTGGAGCCTGACCCAGTTTGTTAGCACATATTCGGCAATACCTGGCTTTTCGCGTTCGTAGTCGTCGTAGCTGTTGATACCCATTTCTTTAAGAACGGGCCGTCTGAGCTGAATTTCGACGCGTACGGCCTTGTCTGGATTATCCCGGTAACGGTATTTGCAAAGGTAGTCCCATTTTAAGCCTTTGCGCTTGGTTTCTAGTGCTTTTTCGTAGATACGTAAAAGTATGTCACCTTTTCCTATCTGAACGCCTGATTTCTTCCAGTCGCGGAAGTAAACGCTTCCGAAGCGGGCGCGGGTGACGAAGTGCTTCTCCCAAAAGGCGTCACAGAATTCGGTTATATCCAATCCCGGCAGATCTACACACAAATCCACACGGGACACTTGAAGCTCCTGTAAACGGCCACCGATAGAGGATAGTATTGCTTCGATGTGCTTTTTCAAGCCATGAGACTTATAGAACATGCATACAAGACTCCCGGCCAAAATACGAACGTTGAAGCATCCCGGTTCGCCGCCGGACTTGTCTTGGATGGCAAAGACGATACCGCCCGCCTCGAGTTTGTATTTTGCGTAGCCGTATCCGAACCCGGAGCCGTTGGGATGCACCAGAAAATTCTGGTCATAGACTTTCAGCGGGACCAGCTCACCGGTAAGGATGGAATCAAGACGGCCACCCTCAAAAATAGAGCGCAGGTCACGCCAGTGACGCCACGTAACGGATGCATTGAGTATCATCATATCTTCTCCACCCGTTTCCCCTTTTTCCTCCCCCTTACGAGTAGAGGGGGGCGTGATACTGGATTCGCCCCCCATCCGCAAATCTAAGTCCCCATTGCTAAACATTTCATTCAACATGTCGAGTCTCCTTTTTTTGGGGTCGGGGTGTGCGCTCTTTTTCCGCACAGCGTTGCGCCTCGCTCGGCCGCTCGGCACTCCGCTGTATGTAAAAGTCGCCACGCCTCCGCCTAAAAAACTTTGAAATCTCCACCTTGACTAACTTCGTTTGATGTGTGGGGATTTTTTTGGGGTTGGTTGGAAGAAAAAATTATCGAGTGCACCGTGGTGTGTGTACGAAATTGATTTTATTTGGGTCGGGGCGCTCTCGTTGTTCGCTCATGAAGTGTGTCAAAAACGGTTTTTCTTTTTTTCTCCGAACCAACCCCGGAAGGAAATTACACATCAACCTACGTTCGTAAAGGTTGTATTTAAAACTTTTTTCTTAACGGCTCAGCTTTGTGCGCCTGCTTGCGTTTGTATGCGTTCGACTTTGGCCCATACGCGCAGAATTCCGTTTCTATGCTGTTTTGTGCGGGTCAATCCTGCAAAGCCGCTTGTAGTGTTTGTGGCGCTGGAGCGTTGGAGGCTGCCGAGGAGGTACACGCCGCCGGAGGCTATCACGGTTTCGCCGGTGAGCACGTCTTTGGTTTCGATGGGTATGCTTTCGTCTACGTAACCGGAGACTTCGCCTAGTTGCAGGTCGTAGACCAGGCTGGCTTGTTCTCGGCCCCAGTCGCGGAGGGATACGGCGAAATTAAAGCCGACGTCTACATTCTGGTATCCGGAGACTGAGACAGCACCGGTTTCTGAGGTGGTGTATTGTGGGACGGGAATGCTTTCTACTTTCTGCAAGGAAGCCTTGCCGCCATCGACCAAAAGCAGAAGGGGACGCGCAACTATACGCACGTCAGAGCGTTCTATTTCGCATCGCAGGGCGGCGTCCAGCTCGGCTTTGTAATTCGTGGCGCTGTCCACATCAGAGAGCAACACGGCCAGCCGTATATCGTCCTGGATGTCCAATCCGGTTGTTTTGATGTCGGTGTTCGTCTCTTGCAAAAGGTACAGCTGAACAGCCCACACACTGACATCGAGGCTCTGAAGCTTTTGCACTATCTCCGCCGCTTTTCGTATGGCTTCTATTTCGTCGGCAACAATGACGCTACCATCTTGCAGTACGGTTACAACGCCTTGCTCGGTTTTGACGGCGTTAAGCACGGGTTCTATTTCGTCGACTTTGGCGCGGAGCACTTTTCCTACGAAGTAAGCCCTATCGGTTTTCTTCGGTTCACCGAGAAAGTAGAGACGTCCGTATTCGGCAAGGCTAACGTTAAGACGTCGTGCAACCACCATAAGCACGTCTTTTGCGGGGATATCTTCCACGCTCAAGGAAATTAGGCTTTCGTCAAGCGCTTCGGCCCAGACCACAGAAAGCCCGGTGTCACTGGCGAATTGTCGCAGGAATGCACCCACAGTCATGGATTCGACGCGGTAGCTGCAGGTTTCATTGCTAGCTGTCTCCGTGGGTAACGTCGTCGACTGATTGACCTTTGCCTGCTGATATATCTGTTCCCAGTGCGGGGATTGCGCCGAGGACGGACCGGCGTTTACGCTGTGTTGGCAGCCCGCCAACAAAAACCCGAGTAAGGTCAGTAAATACAATATAACCGCCGTTTCGATTAACTTCCTTGACCGTCTTCCCATAGTAACCGGTTTCTGTGAGAGTATCTCCCACCATGTAACTTGCTCCACTTT
Source organism: Candidatus Hydrogenedentota bacterium (assembly GCA_963678445.1). Lineage (GTDB taxonomy): Bacteria > Hydrogenedentota > Hydrogenedentia > Hydrogenedentales. Next base: position 612,743 of record OY782877.1, read on the forward strand.
CAAAGACTGCATAGTTGTTTCCTTCCGGGTTTTCGCCCAACATCACAAGGCGTGAGGCTTCGTTTTTGAGACGGTCTACTTCGTCACGCAGGCTGTCGATTTCGGCGTAGAGCACTTCACGTTCAAGAATGACTTGCGGCATGTCCTTTGCCCGGTACTCCCGAACGCCTTCTACGTCGAAATCGGTTCGTACTAAAACAGGGTTCAGGTCCATGAGCTTTTCTGCGTCGCCCTTTTCGATTTCAACGGTTCCAGATTCGATAGCGCCGTCCAAGTCTGGCTTGCTTTCCGTTTCCGCGCCTTCAACCATTGCAGCCCCGGCTGTCATGGATTCCATAGAGGAAACAAAGCATTCAATTCCCATGACCAGCCCGCCACCGAAAAAAAACCAGACGCCCAGAAGCAGCAATACAACACGGGAAGAGAGCGCCCAGGCGTTTCTACTGATAAACCAAGCCAATAACCCCGGCCAGCTCCGCCGTTCCCATTGCTTTTGCGAGGGCTTAGCTACCTTTTCGTAGGACTCACCTGGGGAAACCGCGCCGGCCGGCGCTTCGCCAGGCGTTTCTTTTCCTACATCTTGGTAACTTTCGTTTTCTTCACGTTGACGGCGGTGGGGCTTGGCGTAGGAGTTGTACAGCTCGTAGTAACGCGGCGTAGGGTAGATGCGCTTGGAAAGTCCAGTCTTTACCCACTTCCGGTCTACCTTGCGTTTTTCGATTTGCCAGATACAGGGAGACCAGTAGCCAATAGCCTTGGCCTTCAGTTCGTACCAGTCGCCCATCTGGATTTTAAAAAGTGGGTCGCGCTCGGTTTCTTGATTGACCAGTTCGACCCGGAGGCCGACCATATTGACCAGACGCTTATCCACTGAATCTAAGTCTTGCGTCAGGAATTCAATCGTTGCACCATCGTGACGGATTTCCGCTATCCATTCCCGCCATAAGCGCCGCCGTTCCACTTCGCCGGTCTTGGGTGCGTAGTGATGGAACTCATCGAACTGCAGATGTGCGCCCGCAAGGTCTGCGGCGTCCATTTCCCAGGGCCCCTGAACGCTACCCTCTTTAGTCCAGGCGTTCACCGTTTCGCGGTCGATGACTTGTATGCGCCGCCGTACTATATCCTCTGATATTTTGTGACGCTTGGCGGCTTCAATAACAATCTCATCCACGTTGAGAGGAATGGTGGTGTAGAGGACACCGGAATGCTCCGGTAGCCATTCATCCATGACGAAGGCCGGACCGCGTGAATACGACTTATAGCCACCCATCGGGGCAGTTGTCAGATATGCAACAGTATTCATAGGCTTAACTCAGGGTGGGAATGTGTTTTTTAATCGTGCGGTAGGTGAACACTAGAATCTGAATATTTAGGTAGATGACAAAAAGCCCCAAAGCAAAATCGAGCGGAAACCAATAGTTAGCAATTTTTAAGTAAGGGGCTAACTCTTCTACATGAACGTTTTCAAAGACAGGGAGTTTTTCCAAAATAAACGAAAAAAGATTCGTTAAAATAGGCTCAATTTTTGCGATGAGAAAACGAACAAAATCCTCTAAGGTCTTCAGAAGCCATCCACAAAAATCTTTGTACCAGTCTGTCATGAAATCCATAAAATCTACTTTCTATGTTAATTTAAACAACAACCGCATGACGGCACGGTAGAAAAAAACGATGCATACAATTTCTAAGAGAAGACGCACGAGCCACCTGAAAGTACCCAAAGCAGAAGACCAAGGCTTATCATCGGGCATCAAATTAACGTCAAAGGTGTAATCGTCGGGGTGCCCAATAGAAACGCCCATTACCTCGGTAGGCAATGTAATTTGAAAGGTTAGGTTTTCCTCACCGTCTGGCATCAGACGATTTATATAGGATTCAGCAGAAAGCGCCGACAAAACCCCTTCAACATCGTCACCAGCGTCAATAAAAACGGTCCCGCCACCTTCACCTTCGTTGGTTACCGGTCCCTCTCCTCCACTCAAAATACCACCGAGACTTTCCTCAAATTCGTCTTGACTCATACCACCACCTAAACCATCACCGACAACATTTTCTAAAGCTCGCCCGAAAGCGGTTTCCATCGAACCAATGTTATTACGAATTCCCTCAGAAACCTCCTTGTCAATATCCTTATTCGCCTCCCAAACCCCAGCGGCAATAGCGTCTGCTAGGCTCCCTTTCGTATTTTGCAGGGCAGATTGAACGGAATTAGCTATATCTTGCGGTGTTAAGGTTGTAGGGTCGGGGTCATTCGGCTGCGGGTCGTTATCAACTTCATCTCCGGGGCTCGGTGTATATTCCGGCGGCGTTTCGTCTTCCGGTTCTGGGTCGTCGTCGTACTGGCCTGCACCGGGGTTATAGCTTGGCGATGGTGCCCAATTAGGAACACGCACGTCATTAGATATATGGCTGCCGCTTGGAGGATGTGAGTAGCTATTGTGTGGGTTACTTCCGTATTCTGCTTCCGCCGCATCCGGCCAACTATCGCCGTCTGAATCCATTGGCGTACTGCTGGCGTTGTTCGGGTCGGCGCCGTAGTAATCTTCCAAACCATTAGGAACGCCGTCCATATCAGAATCCCCCCATGCGGATTCGTAGTCTGGGTACGAATTCTGGCTTATTCCGTTACTACCACACGGATGACTGTCCGGATTTGCAACCCCCGTACCCGCCCACAGTTCAAACGGGTCTGAGTAGCCATCCCCGTCAGAGTCAATAAGCGTGTTATCCGGTTTCGTTGGGTCCGAACCGAAAGAGAGTTCATCCTGATTAGGCACCCCATCCCCATCAGCATCAGAGTCAGAACCGTTAGCAATTCCGTCCCCGTCAATGTCGCCATCAGGGTCCATTCCCATAAAATTACTTAAAGCTTCCGGGTCTACGAAATATGCGCCCTGCTCAGGGAATAGGTCATTTTGGTCCGGCGTGCCGTCACCATCCGTGTCCGTAGGCGTATCGTTAGGGTCGTCCGGGTCGGTACCGCAACTGCCCTCCTGATAATCAGATATACCGTCCCCGTCGGAATCCGTATTATAATCGTCTTGCTCTGCCTCCGGCTGTATATTTTCATCAAAAGGATCACCATCATCCTGATTCATTTCCCATCCATCCGGCACCCCATCACCATCAATATCACCATCCCCCAAATCACGCCAACCCAGTCCCGCCCCTCCCAGCGCATCCCCCAGACCCTCGCGTGTCGTTATAACCGTTAGCACAACACCCGAATCCGGCACCTCTAGACCTCCTGAACAAACCCCGTCCTCATCGTTGCTATTATGCGAGCGGCTTACCGGAGTGACCGTGATATACCGCTGTGTAGTCCCATGGTAAAAAGCACGCACCAGAACCTTAACTCCATCGCCATAGCAAGCCGTACATTCCCCGATAAGCGTCATACTCGTATAACCACGGCTAGAGAGATAGCTGAGAAGCGATGGAACCGCCCACAAGTCACGCGTCAAAAGGCAGAGAGCCAGTACTAAAAAAAGTCGTTTCATTAAAAATGACGCTCCCTCATTAAATTACGAATCATTCCCCAGAACTGCCCCGCAGCAATAAAACCTAAGCCACACACAACCGCCGTTTGAAGTTTTATGACCATATCCAGCTTTTCCGATATTGCAGTCAGCAACGCTATCTCCGTCATTCTTGCACCTCACAAAAAAGTAGAGGGGGAACGGTTTCCCGTCCCCCCGGCTGGAATTACACACCGGCTGCTTTTTTCAACCAACGGCATCCAATCCAGACCAAACTGAATGCGGTATACCCGCCAACCGCTACAGCTACAATGCCGCCCAGACTGGCAATACCGGCCGCGATGTAATCACCCATCGTTACACCTTCGCCCAGCGGCTGAGGAAGCGTAACCGTCGACTGAGCGTACACCTGTTGAGCCCCGAACACCGCAGCCGCACAGACCGCCAGAGCAGCAACCTTACAACGACCTACAACGTCGACAGCCTTCTGATTCAGACTTTTCATTCCATCCCAAATTTTCAACATGATTTCTTCTCCTTACATTGTTTGTTTACACTGACCTACACAAAAATTCGTTCTGATGTTTTAGCGCTTGAGATCTCCACCCCAGAACGAAAAAAGACCATAACCAAAGAAAATCTTTAGTACATAAAACATGCAGATATGGAAGACCAAAGCCAACCAAAAATAGTGAAAGAAAAAACCCCAGGGACTAACGAATTCCATATCTACAAAAACCTTCCTAATTATTCTTCTCAGGCAAATGAACATGAACAGGAAAGCTCCGACAGCCCAAAAAAGCCGCTAAAGCCTCCAAATCCCTACTCGTAATCGACATCTGAGAACCGCAGCAGCGAACTTTATCTAATTCGTCAGAATCGAAATTCCGCTTTCCTTCGTAGACCTCCAAATATTCGGGTTTATACAAACAAAACGAAAGTCCGTTTAAAGCGCGCAGCTCATAAAGTGAAAGGCTTGATTGCTGTTCAAAATCCAACGACCGGAAACGGTCCAAGATTTCAGCGCCAACGAGATAAGGAACTTCGTATTCGTAAAAAGGCTTATCCATTGGAATCCCCTTTACGCGTTAGCTGCTTTTTTGGAGGTGGGAGGAAGAGAGACGACCTTCCCAAAATCGACCGCCCCAAGGAATTTTGCAGAAGCAAGCCCCAGCTCCATACGGCCACGGTTGTTTTGCATAGGCCGCATCTCGAATTCATAGAGACCTGGCACCTGCGGAAGAGAGACATCCGCCGGTTTCCCCGTTTTGAAAGTCTTCAAGCCCGTGTACTTGTCGGAATCCTCCTTGTACTCCAAATCAAGGTACTCCAACACAGCCCCACTACGGACAACCCCTGTTTTTTCGTCCACCATTTCCCATGGTTTCAATCCAAATACTAAAACCTTCATAGTCCATTTCTCCCTGTGGCCTTCCCGGCCGGTTTTTGCCGAGCAGATACAAAAAAAGCCCGGCAGTTTCGTTGTAGGAAACCGCCGAGCTTGGGCGTTTAAAAAATGGACCTCACCCCCCAATGTAAGTACATCGCGAATTCGAAACTTTCTACTAAAAACGGTTTATTTTTTTCGAAATCTTTTGATATACTTCGAGCGGGGGGCACCGAGGCAGTCGGTCAGACTTACTTAGCGGTGTTCCTCAGGCCTCGCGAAGCTGCAACTTCGTGGGGCCACTTTTTTTTTCAACTATGAAATTAAACGTATCAGAAAAAATTTTCTATGTCAAGTACTTTTTGCTACTTTTTAAAAAATTTGCTGCGTCTTAATGAATTTTGCTTCATAAGTCACATAAATGATATCTTTTAGCCCGCATGTATTACAGCAAACGAATGGCAAACAGTAAGGAGGTAGCCATGTGGAAATGCCCCCAATGCGGCGTAGAAAACTGGGATAATGCTAACGTATGCACCCGCTGTCGAAAATTCCGCTCTGAGCTTTTCCGGGAAAAGAAAGAGCAAGAAGAAAATGTAAAACAGGTGCAGGAAGAAAAACAAAGGCAGGACAACAAAAGCTTGACCTTGGACCCTCCCTTCACAACAAAACTAAAAATAGCTTTCGGATGGTCAATGGCCTTTACCCCATTTGTTATTCTTTTTTCTTTCATACTTGCTATTATTCTTATTTTCTGTGTTGACCGATATTTCTACTTTTCGTTGAAAGCCATAGTCGACAAATTAGAATCAGAAATCACAGGGCTTTCAAAAGGGCTTTCAAAAGTCGACAAGCATCCATTTACAGGATTCATCAACCCCACTAAAAATACCTCTGCTCCTGTCAGGAAAAGGCCTAGCGCAATTGAAAAAAAACATCAAATAGTTAACAAACAACCCAACCCCGCCGAGGAAGCCCGTGGGATTATCAACGAAGCCTCTGTCCCTGTCAGGGGAAGGCCTAAAGCAATCGAAAAAAAACATCGAACCGTCAACACGAGACCTAACCCCGCCGAGGAAGCCCGCAAAATTGTCAAGGAAGCCCTTGAGCCTGCCGAGGAAGCCCGTAGATTTATTCGAGAAACCCAAGAATCTTTTGGAAAGCTTGATTATTGACATCAAAAACATATTACGTTACGCGCTTTCAGAATCGGTCAATGTCTGCATCATAGTCCTGCAATCCTGCGTAATGCTTAGCCGTCACATTTACGCTGGAATGTCCCATCCATTTTGAAATCTTGTATAGACTCGTTCCGCTAATGGCATGCTGACTGCCGAAGGTATGCCGTAGAATCTGAAAATTCACCCCTTCTACCTCGGCTTTTTCTGCTACCGTTTTTAAAGCTTTCTTGGGTTCATAGCGATAAAGTGCGCGCCCCGTTGACGGGCGATTACTCGTAAAAAGGAAGCCTTGTTTTTTTCGATGGAGATACAGGGTAGTGTGTAGGCGTGTACTCAAAGGGACGGTACGTTCTTCATTGTCTTTCAGTTCAAAACCTTCGTGCCGCTGAATACGTATAAGCTTCTTTTCAAAATCGAACCATTCCCAACGTGCATTAACCATTTCATTTTTTCGCATACCTGCATAGATGCCCAGCATCAGCAACCAGTACAAGGCCTGTGAATAGTCGTTCGCAACAGTTAGTAGGCGTTCTATTTCCTCCACTTTTAAAAACGTGGGCTGTGTTTTGGGGATTTTGTAGCGTTCGACACCGATAAAAGGGTTTTCACCATCAAAAAGCTTTAGTTTTATAGCATGGTTGAATATGGCCTGTAGGTGCCGTAGGGCATCGTTGATAGATTCGTCTTTCAGTGGCCGGCCACGCATGCCTTTTCGTTTCAGGCGCTGCTTGAAACGTTCAACATGCTGACGCTTGATGTCTTTGAGTCGTCGAGCCCCAGTGAAATCACGTAGCTGTTGCCAGAAATTCCGTTCTATCTCCAGGGTCTTAGGTCGTTTATGGTCCTCAGCCCATCGAAAATAGGTCTGTTCAAAATCATCAAGGCGTGGGTTTAGGTTTGTCTTAAAAAAACGGTCCGCATTCTCGTGATACTCGGCAATCCGTTTCTGACGGAGAAGTAGCGCTTCCCGCTTCGATTCCACCTTGAGCGATTCCCAGCGGGTTTCTCCATCAAGCTGGTACTTCCAATGCCAGTACCGCCCTTGCTTAATCAATGTTCCGTTTGTGATAGCCATAAACGAAATTGTTGTGTTTTTGTTGGAAAAAATCAAGTCAAAAAAAATAGCCCAATGACCTATTTTTGTAAGTCATTGAGCTTTAAGTACTTAATGGTGGGCGGTACTGGACTCGAACCAGTGACCCCCTGCGTGTAAGGCAGGTGCTCTAACCAACTGAGCTAACCGCCCCTGTTATCAGGGGGATGGCTATAGAACGTAAAACCAACGTCGTTGCCATCGGGAGGGGAGTGTAGCAGGTTTTAAGGGAGTGTTGCAACTCTAAAATTTGATATCTTTTTTCGTAATCTGTCGATGTGCGCCTTATACCGCCACAAAGCACTTTTTCGAAGGCAGTTTCTCCGTTTCAAAACGCGCATTTTCTCCGTAAAAAAGGCTGCATCGTTTTCACAGGAACGAGACAGAAATACAAGCAGGCACAGAATAACGCCATCCCACTACTCCCGGCATTATTCCAAAAATTTAGGATTCAAGCATATTTTCAAGATATACCCGGTAATCACAGTCGGGAAGCGCTTGAATGGTACGCAATAATTCTTCGCGTGAAATAAACCCACGGCGGTAGGCCACTTCCTCGGGACAACAAATCTTCATACCCTGACGCGATTCAATAATCTGCACAAATGCACTGGCATTATGGAGACTGGCTGGCGTACCCGTATCAAGCCAGGCGATCCCGCGTCCCATCTGCGAGACCTGTAGCCGACCTTGCCGAAGGTATTCCATATTCACATCCGTAATCTCCAGCTCGCCACGTGGCGAAGGTGTGAGGCGCTCGCTTATCTCGACAACGTCACGATCGTATAAATACAATCCCGGAACGGCAAAATCAGATTTGGGATGCTTCGGTTTTTCTTCGATGTTCAACGCTTTATTATTTTCGTCGAATTCAACAAGACCGTAACGCTCCGGATCCTGCACACGATACGCAAATACCAATCCCCCACTCTCAAACTCCGCAAAAATCCTGGGCAATCCGAATTGCCCATAAAAAATATTGTCGCCCAGGATCAATGCGACATTTTGCCCATCGATAAAATCACGCGCAATTAAAAACGCCTGCGCTATCCCCTTCGGTTCAGGTTGCACACGATACGTCAGTTCGATCCCCCATTGATGCCCATCGCCCAACAAAGCCTGAAACCGGTCCATGTCCTGTGGCGTTGTAATAACGCATATCTTACGCACCCCCCCCAACATCAGGGTAGAGAGCGGATAATAAATCATCGGTTTATCATAGATCGGTTGCAATTGTTTACTGCTGGCACAGGTCAACGGATACAATCTCGAGCCTGCCCCCCCAGCCAGAATAATCCCTTTCTCAATCATAACCTTTACCCATCCATGTTTAAGCCCCAAAGCGGTCCAGCGACCGCAAGCGTTAGGTATGGTCCTTACCATCCCTAACCACAGCAAAAATTTCGTTTTTTGTGACATCTTTTCACAGTTAAATCACTAAAGCAGTTCAGCGACCCAGACAACAAATTTCAATCCTTAAGGCACACAGTAAACTTCACCTCAGATAACCGCTTTATAAAATCACTGCCCACAGCAAAACGACTACTCCGTCCAGCCACCACATCCACCATCTTCCTCAAACATCATAGTACAGAATTTTCCTATAGACTCACTATCCCCATAAATTACAGTAACATCTTCTCCTACATGTATCTTCACCATCAAGCTATCACTTTGTCAAGGTAACAGATTGAACGACACAAAACTTCCATGTACCGCATTTACAGACCATACTCCGCATTCCCTAAAGACGTCACAACAACCTCCTGTATAAGTAATAACTGCTTGACAGTTATCGAATAGTAAATTACAATGCTGTATAAGCTTAGAAATAATCATGAAAAATATCAAAATATAGCTCAATACTTTAAATTTAATTATTAAGCGTTTAGGGTGGGTATGTAGATATCACCGGACCAGGATTCCAGAATCCAGATTTCGGATAGACATACAAACACCAACGCAAGATAAAATGCTATTCGCTTCAACATCTCCTCGCTAAAATTAAAGGTTGATTTAAAAGAGAATTTGGTTGTATAGTGAGTATAAGGAGTGACAGGCTGGATAGATTCCAGTTTGATCTTGAGGTTTAATACATAGTTTTTAGGGAAAGAGAGGATAAATAAGCATGAAAACAAAAAGCGGAATCATAACAGCGGTTGCCGTAACCATGGCATTACTTTGTAGTGGAATGGCCTACGCATACGATCCAGTTGCTAGCCAAGAAGCCTGTCCTGATGCTGCTCTTACAAATCCGACCTCTATCATCAACCCGTACCCAGAAGTAGGTTCGGTAAACTTTTGTGGTGCATTGGATTTGGTCTACTGCTCTGTCGCCCCTATTATGAACCTTCTGAAAAAGAAAGGGGAAAAAGCGGATGAAGAGCCAAGCGAAATTCAACAGTTTGTAGAATTGGTGCGTTGCGAAACCGTTGATATCAATGGTCCGGTGGATGTCGATGCAGAAATTCCCGTCAGCCCTAACGGCATCCTGGATGGCCAATTCGAATTGGCACTGTTGGCAATGGTATTGAATGACACAACGTTCAGTCTCAATGGACTTACCCATGATGCTGCATGGACTGCTTTTGATACAACGCATGGCAACCTTGAAGATTTAGTGTGGGACATTTTAGGAGCTATTGAAGGTGGACAATACGTAGAAGCCGTCCGAGCCTTGGCCCCCCATCTTCCTTCGCTGATTTCTTACATGCTTTCTGGATATGTCTGCTTAGGCGACCCCGCCTTCTTTGAAACTATTGAAGAACTGCTTGAATTGATCGATCCCGAGGATTTGGAAGACTTCACGATTCCGGATCTGGACGATATCTTTTCGTATGTTCCTGGCTATTTTGCGGCCAACGATGACATGGATGGTGACGGTGCTACTAATATGCAGGAATACTTGGCTTTCTCCAATGGAGGAACAAATCCTGATGCCTATCTCGCGGCCGTTATCAATCCAGAGGTTTATCCCGAGACGACTGTAGTCGAGAACGGTTTCAAACTGACAGCCCCCTACTGGGTAGAAGAAGGCGGTCGCGCCACACTCAGTTTCCCGGCAGGATTAAGTTACACGGGTTCCCTGAGCCAGGCGCAGTGGTCTAAAGACGGCGCCGAACTCCCTGGTGAAACCGCCCTGACCCTGACGCTCTCGGCTGTCACCTTGGAAGATGCCGGAAGCTATCAGCTCACCATCACGGATGAGTCCAAAGGCATCTTCACCTCTGCCCCCTTCGTCCTTGACGTAATTCCGGAAGGTGGCGTTCCTGTCGCCGGCGGTTTGGGACTGGGTATCCTGGCCAGCATCTGCGCGCTGGGCGGTGCAACCGTTATCCGACGCAAAAAATAGTCCCTACACCCTATAAATTGCTTTTGACAGGCTGTCGATACTAATCGACAGCCTGTTTTTATATTAGCGACAAGCACACGAACACACTGCAAGAAGGAAAGATCTTTTCCAGGGAGCAGCGCCTTAATAAACAAAAGCGCTCCAGCGACAGCAAAATGCAGGACCGCACACAAAAGACATGGCCCCTGCCGCTCCCAGACCGCAGCAAAGCTTTGGCTCGTTTGTTCGCCCCCACTGGAGGACCGTGGGAACAAGCGTAAAGACAGACACCGCGTGTGCGCCTTGGCGCTCATCTGAAAAAAGAGTCCGCTGCTTCAGTTCCACAGCGCCCCGGCCTCTTGCATTTCCAGCATCACCAACAAAGCACTTCGCGCTCAACTCAAGGAACAGCCACCTACGCAGGCCGCTTTTCAGTTTTATAATAAATTCTGAAATGCCGTCGCCACTTGAGAAGCGGCCAAATTATTTTCCCTGAAGCCTGATGCGCAGTCTATTTTCACCGGCTTGCAAATCGTAACGCAGGTAAAGCAACTCACGGGGTAAAATCTTGCCTTCCAGAAGCCCAGGAGCCTCGGCAATTTGATAGAGCGAATAGTCTCCCCACAGGGTAAGGCCATAGGGCATAGCCTTGGGAGCATCCACCAGAATCTCTATTTCGCGCGCCCAATGGTACCGGGTATTGTGTAGCAACTTGGGGACAGGAATACACGCTTCGGCATAATAATCCTTCGCATCCCACGTTCGCGCATAGTTACGAATACATTTCGGCTGCACCTGCCCCTCAACAAAAACCATCTGAGCACCGCAATCGTAGTGCAGAAAGGTTTTGGGCCAGGGACCAATGCACGTATTCCAACTATAGTCAGGATTGAGGGGCCGCGTTTCTGTGTCTTCCCAAAGCATATAGGAAGACGCCGTTTGTTCATTGTGTTCACGGTAGGCACGGATGGCTTCAGACAACGACATAAACGTGGCCTTGGGCTGGATGTATTCCGTGTATTTTTCCAGCATAATCATCGATTCAGCAATGTCTTCCGGCGTATAGCAGTGGTTCCGTTCGTTACATTCCATTTCATGGGCTTCCTGGTGCTGCAACAGAAACACTTGGTCATTGTAACGCGTATTGCGGTGGTAATTATCAATGAAAGCCTTCCAGTACGTTATATCTTCCCAGGAACAGATACTGGCGCGCGCCACATCATTCGGATCATTGGTAAAAATCGGGGCATTGCCGCAGTGGTGCGTTTTCAAAAGATCATGGGATAGCCAGGGCATCGATACCACCCCCCGCTTGCGTCCCGGTTTAAGGCGATCCGCTGAATCCATATAGTAAAATCCCCAGGGACAGCCCCGGTCCGTAATCTCGTCGACCACGATCTGCTCCCAGCAGAAGCCCCAAAGCCCCTCAAAGCCGAGCGTCTCACAAAGACGGACAATATCCACATCCTTGTGATTCATTCCACCCAGCACAGCAACCTTGGCCCACGGCAAGGTTGTCTCGATTTCTCCGCGCGCCCGTTCAAGCACAGCACGTTTTTCCTCAAACGTCCCCTCGATTTCAGGCGTAAACAACGCCACCTCATCCCCATCCTTTTCATGCCACGCCGTGAGTTCTTTTTGTGCAATCCTGGCCGATTCAGGACTGACCAACCAGGTAATCTTAACGCCATACGGATGCAAACGTTCCGCTAGAAGCCGCATACCATCCAGACAGGTTTTCCCATGCTGTACACGCTCCGCTGTCGCTACGAAGGTGTGGATAAGCTCACCCATATTTCTCTCCTCATTCACTACACAAAACAGTCCGTTACAATACGGCAGTTCGAATAATCCTTCTATACTTTTTACAGGTTGCAAGCACTGAAAAACGTCTCCTTGATATCAGGCATTCCTGAACTGGCCGAACTGAATAGGAGTCGCTAATAATTTGTGCTTTCTATTCACGTTAACATACAATTTACAGCATGAATAATAAACCTTTTCTAATATTGCTCATGCTGCTTCTGTGTTTTACGCTTTCCAATCTTTGGGCACAAAGCACCGCAAAAAGAAACTATCCGGCTCCGACGGTTGAAATCCATGCGGAACATCCTGCTTTTCTATTCACCGTGACGCAACAACCTTCTGAGGCGTCTGAAGTATATCTGCAACGTGTAATGGAAGCATGGGCTTCCCTCCCCGAAGATTTACGTCCCTACAGCATGCTACGCCTGCTTAGTACAGGAACGACTCCGGAAGCCCGCCAGACTTTCTGCCACACCGTTGCTCCCGTCCTACAGGAAACCAACATTCCGACCGTCGTGCAGATTCAGGTCGGCAATGCACCCGCATTTTTTCCCACGGATAAACTACGAACCTTACTTGATACCTACACCATCATCAAAGGGGTTGAGGTAACGGGACTGCAATTTGATCGCTACCGCATCCGCGATGGGATTGACCCACTCGCCTCAACCGTTGAATGGCTGATGGAAACCCTCGAGGCTGCTGCGCAGTATGGCCGCTTCGTTCACCTCGCTCTGGATGGCTTACACTGGTCACGCCTTATGGCCAACGTCAGTTGCGCGCCCCTGCACACCAAAATGAGTCAATGCAGCGGCTACATCATTCCTTCTGTCGTAAGCCGGGGTGATCACTATCTAACCTCTCTCTCCTCCGTACTTGGTCTCTGGCTGGAAGGCGCTGCAACGCAGTGGGGCGTTACGGCGGACACCCGCTGGTACACGGACAACCACTACATGGCCCCCGACCAGTTCGGCGACGATACGATCCAGACCAGCATCCCCAGTAGTCTCTACCGCGCTTTGCTGCTCAACGGTGCTATGACAGGCGCAGCCGTATACACCTTTCCAGCATCCCAGGATCTTTGGTTCGGAAACGCGCGTCACCACTGGGATCAGACTATTCACCCCACGATAACCGAGTTACTTGCGAAGGGCCTCATCTCGCGGCGTGATTTCGTACATAAAAAGGCCCCCGTCGCCTACCAATTAACGCCGTCGGTTAACCCATTGGACTTTCACCTGAACCTACGCGACATTGACGCTGTACTCGATGCGGGCTATCTCGTGCGGGGAGCCTATAACGTAACCCAACCTGGTCAAACCGCCGAACTCATTCCAAACAACGGCCAATACTTCTGGATCCCGCTACTTTCGGCATATGCACCGGCAACCACGCTGGAGACTTTTCAAAAAGTTGTACAACCCGGCGTCATGCTTTCTGCCCAGGAATGGACCGAACTACTTACACCGCTCCATCCCGCCTATGGTGCAGGCGACGCCTTCATTACTGCCGTGGGACGTGGCATCTTCATCATGAACAGCCATGAAAACAGGACTATCCCGCAACAATTCAGCATTCCCGACGCCCCCGCCCCGGTTCGCAGTGTGACCGCGCAACGTACCGAGACCGAGGTTGTCCTGGAATGGCCCTTCCGTGAAGGCGATGTTTCGTATAGCGTTTACCGACGCATCCTTCCTGAACTCAATTTCACCTCCGTAATCACTGGACTGGAAGGACGGCGCTACGCGGACACTACCCTTCAGCCTGATCAAACCGTCGCCTATGCTGTGACCGCCCTGACCAATGAAAAGGAGCCTTATGAAGGCGTTGTGCAATACGGCCAATATCTGACATTGAGTGCTGTGGAAAGTCGCATTGCCGAAGAAGTTCTGCTTACCCCCATGCTGGCCCAGGCGGAAAGCACGCCCATTGCGCAGCAAACGGCGATGAATGCGCCCCTCTTCCCAAGCGCCTCCCTGACAATGCTTGAAGGGCTGGAAGGAGAGAACCTTTCGATAGCCCGCACCCTGAGTGAACGTATAGAAGCCTGGCGCAACGCCATCGCCACGAAAGATTTGAATCTCTTACTCGATCTCTACGCTACCGACTACGAAGATCCCCAAGGCTGGCGTTTCCAATACATGCGCCGCGCCTACCAATGGCTCTTCGAACGCTATCAAAGCCCCCACATGGCCTACCAGGTTCGACGGTGGGACTTCAGCACATGGGCAAGCACGCAAACCGTAAACATGCTGCTCTATTGCCGTATTACTGCACACGCCACCACCGATGCATCAGGACACATCGCCGACCCATCCATCACCTTGCCCCGCACCCAAACCGCCGAAGTCTGGGTTACCTGGGCGCAACACGATGGACTATGGCGCATCACAAGCACCAATCCCGCCCTGCCCAATTTCCGCGACCTGCTCAGCTACCTCAGCGGTCCCTATGACACCCTCACGCCCGGTCCCGACATCTATCAGGCGCAATAACGGACAAGCTCACCAGCGGCATGGAGCACAGCGGAATTGCCGTCCAAGTGCAGCGCCTTGTTATAGGTAGTTGACTTCGTATTTAATTTGAATGAAGTCATTTGGATACGTTTCGGCCCGGGAGTTTTTTAGCTTAATGGAAAACTTAGTTTTACCAAACAAAGGAATGCCATCACCTAGTAGGACTGGTGCACGCGTGATTGTCATTTCATTAATTAGTTTTAGATTGAGGAAAGAAATAATTGTTTCGCCTCCATCAATATACGCATGCTGAAAACCTTCGCTTTTGAGTCGAGAGAGCAAAGCTGGAATATCGCCAGAATAAATCTCAACCTTACCTTTCAGGTTTTCTGGAGCCTTTTTTACCGTATTGCTAAGGACAAAAATTTTCGTATTTCCGTAAGGCCATTGTTCCGGACTTAGATTAAAACTCGATATTTTCTCCATGCATTTTCGACCCATAATCATACAATCAATAGAAGCTATATAGTTCTTAAACCCCATATCCGATTGTTCCCCCATATCGGCATCAGGTTTCCCTGCTTTCTCAAGCCAATCAACGTCTCCATTTTTAGTTGCGATATAACCATCAACGCTTGTGGCAATGAATACTGAGCATTTCATATAGAACTCTTTTATTATGTATGCATTGGTTGTTTTCCTATCGCACTCGTCTTGCAAAACAGTTATTATTGCGAATTGGCTTCCCCAAAAACTAAGGTCATTATCCCCTCTACTATCGTATCCGCCGCCTGGGGTTTCGCCAGAGACAAGGCCGCCGCACCCATCTCCTCCAGACGGCCCGGCTCGGACAGCAGGGCGCGGATACGCCCGCCCAAGGTTTCTGGCGTGCATTCCCCATCCAGAAGCACCTCAGCAGCGCCAACCTGTTCAAACGCACGCGCATTCTGCTCCTGATGGTTATCCGTCGCATACGGGTAAGGCACCAGCAACGAGGGTTTTCCCAAAACCGCCAATTCCGCCGTCGTCGAAGCCCCCGAACGACTCACCATCAAATCCGCAGCAGCACAGGCGGTCACCATATCTTCTATATAAGGAAAAACCTTCACCTTGGCTGTCGCAGAGGACGCCACCTGTCTCGCTGCATCTGCACCGCTCTTACCGGTCATCCAGATAAACTGCGCCTCCTCCGTAGCAAAACCGGGTAATGCCCCTGCAATCGCTTCGTTAATCGAACGCGCCCCTTGACTGCCTCCACAAATAAGAACTACGGGAATATCCGGCTCCAGCCCCAAGGCTTCCCGTGCTACACGCTTTTCAGGGGGGGCTGCAAAGCCTGTACGCACCGGATTGCCCACTACGATGGCCTTATCACGCGGGTACGCACCCAAAGTGTCTTCATAACTCAGATACAAACGCGAAGCGCGAGGGGCCAAAATACGATTGGCCATACCCAGCCGCTTGTTTTGCTCATGTAAAACCGTGTGTACTCCCATCCGCTGCGCCACCCAGGCCAGCGGCAACGAGACATATCCACCGACGCCCAAAACCACCTGCGGACGAAAGCGATACAACCCTACCGAAGCACGAAAAATACTCCAGGCCAATTTCATCGCCACCCACGGACGCCGCCATTTAGCCGTCCGAGGCCAGCCCTCCACCGGCAGCGCACGAAAGGGCACGCCATACATCTGGCTTACCTGCTCCTCCATCCCCCCACGTCGACCGACCCACTGTACTACCAACTGCGGATCACGTCGCCGCAATTCCTCCAACACCGCCACCGCTGGCGAAGTGTGCCCGCCTGTCCCCCCACCCGTAATCATCACCCGCATGTCATTTCCTTCCTTATCCAACAGCGGTCCAGCGACCGCAAGCAAGAAGTATGGTTCTTGCCGTGGGTAACCATAGCAAAGCTAACTTACATCCACGTTTTTCTTTGCTTCTTTTTTTTCCGGTGGTCCAGGGACCACACCCAGGAAATATGGTCCTTACCGTGGGGGACCAAAGCAAAGCTAACACATCTATTCGTTTTTCTTTGCTTCTTTCTTTTTCCGTAAAAAGAAAGAAGTGTTGCCCTTAGGCGGCAGGCACAAACTTCCGTTTCGGTTTTGGTTCTACCGCCTGCACCCCCACATTAACCAAAATACCCGACAGCCCCAGCGTCACCATAAGCGCCGTGCCGCCATAGCTAATAAAAGGCAATGGAAGACCTTTAGTCGGCAACAACCCCGTCGTAACAGCCATAATAAACACCGCTTGGCCCGCAATCAGCGCGGCAATTCCAGAGGCCAACAAAGCGCCAAAGAGGTCCTGCGCATGCATTGCAATCCGCATCGCCGCAAACAAAAACAGCATAAAAACCGCTACAACCGCCAAAGTACCAAACAGGCCCAACTCTTCTCCAATTACCGCAAAAATGAAATCCGTCTGCGCAAACGGCAGATAACCCAGCTTCTGTTCACCCGCACCTGCGCCCCGTCCCCATATACCGCCTTGTGCAAAGGCCGAAAGCGATTGGATGAGCTGCCATCCCGCATCCTCGCGATACTCCCAGGGATTAATAAACGCGGTCAAACGCCGTATCCGGTGCGGCGCGTACAAGACCAACGCGAACACGGCTCCTCCGAGTGGAATAATACTCGCCAGCAGATAGCGCCAGCGAACCCCTGCCACACACAGCATTACATACGTGGTCCCCATCATCATCACCGGGATACCCAAGTCACGTTCCAGCAACACCATTGCTGCAAACGAACCTGCCACCATCATTGCAGGCACATAGCCATGGAAGAACGTATGCACCTCATCACGGTTCGTCGTCAATTTCACTGCCAGCAGCAATACCAAGGCAAACTTGGCGAACTCGGAGGGCTGAAACTGAAAGCCGCCCAAGCGTATCCAGCGTTGTGCGCCATAGATCTCACGCCCCACGCCAGGGATGAGCACCGCGATAAGCAGTGCAAACGCCCCCAACACAATGGGACGGTACAGAATCGGTTCCATAAAACGGTGGTAGTCAAAACGCGAGGCAACAAGCATGGCCACCAGTCCCACGGAAACGAACAGCAACTGTTTACGAAGCAAACCGGTCCCTTCACCGCGTACCGCACTGGCGCTATAGACCATCAACACGCCCATACATACCAGCGCCAGTACGCAGGTGATGAACAATGTTGTTTCCCGTCTCATTCTGACAACGCCTCCACACACCGTTTGAAGTCGCGCCCGCGTTCTTCAAAATTGGCGTACATATCAAAACTTTTGCAGCCCGGCGAAAACAGCACAATCCCTGCTTCGCCCGCCAATATCTTTGCCTGCATTACTGCATCCTGCATCGACGACGCACGTACCTGGCGCGTCACACACGCCCCATAGGCCGCCTCTATCTTTTCTGCCTCTTCTCCCAGCGTCACCAACACCCCTACATGCTCCTGCACCAATGGCGCAAGCGTTTCATACGGCGTACCCGGATCATTCTGTCCGCCCGCCACCAACACAACCGGCACATCAAACGTCGCCAACGCTACCCGCATGCTATCGAGATTAGTCGCCTTGGAATCATTATAAAAACGAACCCCATCGACCTCGGCTACAAATTCAATCCGATGCTCCACCCCTTTAAACGCCTCCAACGCCGTCAAGGCCGCCTCCATATTAAAGCTGCCTGCATACATGACCGCTAACGCCGCCAATGCATTCGCGAGATTATGCTGTCCCGGTATTGGCACAATTGAAGCTGGCGCTAAAAACGTATCTCCTATACGAATTTCATCGTCTCGCACATACACCCCATCCAACGCCCACTCCTCCAGACTAAAAACAACCTCACGCACCCCATCAGGCAACTCAATAGCGCTACACCACGGATCGTCTGCGTTTAAAACCGCAATATCCCCCCAGCTTTGACAAGCAAAGATGCGCTCTTTTGCCGCTCCATAACATTCCATATTCCCATGGCGCACCTGATGGTCCTTCGTCAGGTTAAGCACCGATGCAATCCAGGGGTGGAAGGTATCCACCGACTCTAACTGGTAGCTGCTCACCTCAAGAACGACATACTTAGGTGCCGGCACCTCTAAAACGGCCTCTGAAAACGGCGTGTCATTATTCCCCGCCAAGGCCACCGAATCGCCGCAATTACGAATCATCTGGTACAGCAGTTCCGTCGTCGTCGTTTTTCCATTCGTTCCCGTCACCGCAATCACCGCAGATTCGCAGTAACGCCACGCCAATTCCAGCTCGCTGATAATCGGTATCGACTGCGCTCGCGCCTCCTCTAGCAAAGGAATGGTCGGATTTACCCCAGGACTCAACACCACCAGCACCACATCTACGAACAAATCTGCAGAATGTCCACCCGTCTCATAGGGAATATCCAGAGCCTTCAAGGCATCGCAATGCGTTTGCACCTCCGCCTCGGCACGCAACTCCGTTACAAAGGGTTTTGCCCCTTTTTCCTGTAACAATAGGGCTGCAGCCACAGCCGAACGTCCCAAGCCCACCACAACAACCTTTTTATCCTGCAAATCCATATCTATTTCCTCACACGTCCATTGCCTACCGCAACTTCAGCGTGCCCATGCTCATCAACGCAAACAACAACGCAATAATCCAAAAACGCAACGTCACCTTTGTCTCCGCCCACCCCAGCAATTCAAAATGATGGTGCAACGGCGCCATCCGGAAAACCCGTTTCCCCGTGAGCTTATACGAACCCACTTGAATGACTACACTCAACGCCTCAATAACAAACAATCCCGACACCAGCGGCAGCAGTAACTCCTGCTTGGTCAGGATAGCCATCGCACCAATCGCGCCACCCAGTGCTAACGAACCGGTATCGCCCATAAACACCTCCGCCGGGTGCCCATTGAACCACAAAAAACCCATCCCTGTACCCAGCAGCACCCCGCCAAAAACAAACAGTTCACTCGCTTCAGGCACATACGTGATAAACAAATACTGCGACCAGTCTGCACGACTCACCACATAGGCAATTGCTGCATAGGCCATAATCGAAATCAACGAGGTGCCCGCCGCCAGACCATCCAGCCCATCCGTAAGGTTTACTGCATTCGAAATCGCTACGATAACGAAAACAACAAAGACTATATATAGCATCCCCAGCGGGATATATACCTCTTTCAACCCGGGAACGCCTACTTTCGTATGTTGGTTGGGGTGGCTCTCCGCAATAGCTCTGGGCAGTGCTGCCTCCAAAAGTAACCTGTCCCGACGCACCATCTCCATCCGATTCAAACTGTCCCCTGACGAAAGCAACGTGCCAAACTCCTCCGTCAGCGACACATCAGACCAGACCCGCGTGTCATACAACGTCCCCGCGCCCAGTATTTCATTCAGCGCATCCAGAATCTCCTGACGATCCAGCCGTGAAAGCTCCATCCCCATCGCCGCCTCATGTACCAACTCCTGGGTAGAAGGATCCAACAACGACCAGATTCGTTGCCGGGGCTCCTGCTTACCCGCCGCATCCGCCTCTCCCCCCATCGCCAACTCATGCACCAAAACCTGCCAGTTCAGGACATCCCGCATATACACGTTTGCCCCGCTCACCGTAATTGGATTGAGATACAGATATACCCCCAACAACAACCCAACCAAAATCTGTCCGGCAAACTTGGCCCGTGCGCTCAAACCATCATTATGCTTACGTTTCAGCTTAATATAATCATCCAGAAAACCGACCACCCCCAACACCAGCAACACCGACATCGCCAACCACAATAAACGATTCGAAAGGCGTCCCCAAAGTAAGATTGAAACGAGGGTCGAAAACAAAATCATCGTTCCCCCCATCGTCGGCGTGCCCGCCTTACCCTTATGCAACGCATGCAAATCCGCCACATGATCCTTTTTGATATACTGCCCCACCTTCAACGCCTGCAATTGCCGAATCAACCACGGCCCTATCAACAAACACAACGCAAACCCGGTCAACGCCGCTGCACCTGCCCGCACCGTGTGGTACGTCAACACGTTCAAAGCGCCAAAATATGGTTTCAAAGCAACGGCCAAATAATACAGCATACCCGATTCCTATCTATACCCATCTCAATCTATCTGTTTAGCAGACACCGCGCTATACTGCGCCTCCAACGCACCCAACACCGTCTCCATCCGCATTCCCCGCGACCCTTTCAGCAACACCTTATCCCCGGGTTGAGCCAACGCCACAACCGCCTCCGCAATCTCTTCATGCGTTTCAAAAGCCCGCGCATCCGCTACCCCTGCCGCCAGCGCCCCAGCACAAAAATCCGCACCATGCGGTCCAAAAGCAAACACATGATCAATACCATACCCTCCTGCCTCCTCGCCCACCTCCCGATGCAACTGCGCAGCCGTCTCGCCCAACTCCAGCATCGTTCCCAACGCCGCCATACGACGCCCCTCGCCAGGACAAGCCGCCAACGCCGCCAACGCCGCCTTCATACTCGCCGGATTAGCATTATAGGTGTCATCAAAAACCATCAACGGCCCTACCTGCACCCGACGAAAACGGTTCGACGCCGTACACGCCGCCCGTAACGGTTCCTCAAACGCCGTCACCCCATGCTGCAACCCCACCGCCACCGCCAGCAAGACATTCGTCGTCTGCGCAGGCACCCACAACGGCAAACGGATAGTCCCTATCGGCGCAATATCCAGCACCATATCCCCAGCGCCATCAAAACGCCACGACCGCAAATGCACCGTCCCTCCCTCGCCAAAAAACACCTTTTCTCCCGAAAAATCCGACGCCATTTGACGACACCACGCATCACCACCATTCACATAAAACACCCCATCCGCCTCCATCCCCTGCACGATCTCTCCCTTCGCCGCCGCCACATCCGCCACCGAGCCGAAGCCCTCCAGGTGCGCCGCCGTCACCATCGTCACCGCACTCTCCGTCGGCTTCGCCATACGACACAACGCCGCAATTTCTCCCCCATGGTTCGCCCCCATCTCAATCACTGCCATATCCGTATTCGCATCCAGCTGCAACAACGACAGCGGACAGCCAATTTCATTATTTAAATTCCCTCGCGTCTTCACCACCTTGCCATAACGCGTCTCCAACACCGCCGCAATCATCTCCTTCGCCGAAGTCTTTCCACACGAGCCCGTCAACGCCAACAACGGCATCGAAAAACGACGCCGGTGATACGCAGCAAAATCCTGCAACGCCAACAACGGATTTTTTACCGTCAACGCGGCACGCCCCGGATACACTCCACGACAGACCGCTGCCGCTGCCCCCTTCGCCAAAGCATCCTCCACAAAGCGTTCCCCATCAAACTGCTCCCCAGACAACGCAAAATACACCTCCCCCGGCTGCAACGTCCGCGTATCTTTCGACACTCCACAAAACGACGCCGCACCTTCTACAGGCACCGCCCCAATCACCTCAGCCAACGTATTTACTTCATACTCCCAAGCCATCAGCCTCGCTCCTTCAATATGGCGCGCGCCACCTCGCGATCATCAAAATGGATTCGCTTATCCCCCAAAATCTGATAATCCTCATGTCCCTTACCCGCAATCATCACCAAGTCCCCCGGCTCCGCCATCGCAATCGCCCGCCTAATCGCTTCCGCACGATCCTCCACCACCCAATAATTCTCCCCCTTCGCCTGCTGCAAGCCTACCGCCGCATCCAACAGAATACGCGCAGGGTCCTCCGAGCGCGGATTATCCGACGTTAAAAACACCCTATCCGACAACGTCATCGCCACCTTACCCATCTTTGGTCGTTTCCCACGATCCCGATCTCCCCCACAACCAAAAACCGTAATTACCCGTCCCTGACACATCTCACGCGACGCGCGCAACACATTCAACAAGCCATCATCCGTATGCGCATAATCCACAATCACAAAAAAATCCTGCCCACAATCCACCGCCTCAAAACGTCCCGGCACACACGCCAACGCTCCCAACCCCGCCGCCACATCATCCACCGGAATGCCCAGCCCCCCACAAATCGTTGCCGCACACAACGCATTCCAAACATTATGCCGACCCAGCAAATTCAACCGCACCTCCACCTTTCCCCACGGCGAATCCCATACAAAACGCGTTCCGCCAAAACCAGTCTCTATCTCCAGCGCACGAGATTCTCCCCCGTCACCATACGTATAAACCGGGGCCTGCGATGCTGACATAAAATGCGACGCTACAAGATCGTCCGCATTAACCACGCCGAAACGTCCCTCCCCAGAAACCCGCGAAAACAACTTCATCTTCGCCTCACGATACGCCCCCATATCGCCATGATAATCCAGATGATCCTGCGTCAAATTCGTAAACGCCGCCACATCAAAATCGATCCCCGCCACCCGCTCCTGTGCCAACGCATGAGAACTCACCTCCATCACCACATGCGTCTCTCCCGCCGCACGCGCACGCGCAAACAACACCGCCAAGTCCTGTCCAAACGGCGTCGTATGCGCCGCCGGATGCATCTCCCCCGCAATCTCATAGCCCATCGTGCCAAAATTCGACGCCCCATACCCCACATGCCGCAACACCGCCTGCGTCAGACACGCCGTGCTCGACTTTCCATTCGTACCCGTGATCCCGATCACCGTCATCGCACAAGACGGGTCCCCCGCAAGACGATGCGCCAACAACGCCGCCGCCTCACGCGGTCGCGTCGTCGCAATATACGGCACACCCACCTCCACCGCTTCTCCCACCCTGTCCCCCAACACCGCCACCGCACCTTGCTTCACCGCCGCCGCCGCAAAATCATGCCCATCCACATGCTCCCCCTGCACCGCCACAAACAAAGCCCCCTGCGTCACCCGACGCGAATCTTCCACCACCTCCCGCACCTGCCCCGGCGCATCCGCATACGAAGCACACGAAACATCCAGGCCCTGCTTACTCAAAAAATCCACTACATCACATATTCGCATAACATTCACCCATCATTCCCCCGTTGAAAACTCCAAAGCACACAAAGCGACATCACTCAACGGCGTGCCCGGCGCAGGTTGCTGCGCTACCACACGCCCTGCCCCCTGCGTATCCCACGCAATCCCCAACGCCCACAACTTCTCCCGAGCCTCTCGCTTCGTCATCCCCCTGAAATCCGGCAGCCCAAAAACCCCAGGGTTATCATCCGTCGGCCTTGCTACAAGTTCCAAACCGTCCACCGGCTCCAGCAACGCCAACAACGACGTATCCATTTCCGCCGCCGCCACCCGCGGCGCCACCGTATCCGCATCCGCCACCGCCTGCTCCGAGGCAGACGAAAAAACCTCTTCCACCAGCTCCTCTTTCTCCGTTGCCTCCTCCGCCACCACCACCGGGTCCTCCGGCACATTCAACCGCACCAACGCCTCGCGCACCACCTCCTTAAACACCGGGCCACACACATGGCCCCCATAGTGCAAACGAATCATCGGTTCCTGTACCACAATCACCGCCACCAATTTCGGTGACACTACCGGCGCAAAACCCGCAAATACCGTGGTATATCGATCCGCATCATAGCCCCTGCCATCCTTACGCGCCATCTGCGCCGTCCCCGTCTTCCCCCCCACCCGATACTCCTCGATACTCGCCTGCTTACCCGTACCATGCATCACCACCTGATGACATAAATCCTGCATCTGCTGCGCTGTCGCTTCCGACAATACCCGCTGCTGCGACACAGGCAAATGCCGATACGAAACAAAGCCGTCCTGATCCTGCGCACGGTCAACAAAATACGGTTCTACCTCATACCCCCCATTGGCGATAATGGCATACGCTTTCGCCAACTGCGGTATCGTTACTGCAATTTCCTGCCCGATCGGTAGCGCCCCCATCGACAACCCCGACCAATCTTTCTGCTGACGAAAAATACCCCGACTCTCAAACTGAAAATCCCGGCTCGTCACCTCGCCAAAACCAAAACGCCGTATCCACGCCTCCAGCCGATCCGGTCCCAACATCGCCGCCACCTTGACCATTGCAATATTACTCGACTCCGCAAAACACTCCGAAAACGGAATCACCCCACACTTATGTACATCCTTAATCGTATGCCCGTATGGATTAAACCGCCCATTCTCACAATCAATCAACGTATCCACCGTCACCAGCCCATGCTCCAACGCCGCCGACGCCGTCACAATTTTAAAAGCCGATCCCGGCTCAAAAACATCCAAAAGCGCCCTGTTCTTACGCAACTCCGCCGGATACGTATCATACTGATTCGGGTCAAACGCAGGCCGACTCGCCAAGGCCAGAATTGCCCCCGTATGCGCATCCATCACCATCCCCATCGCCCGCGGCGCATTACACTCCTCCATACGTCGATCCAACGCCTGCTCCAACGTATGCTGCACATCCATATCCAACGTCAGATACACATCCTCCCCCCCCTCCGGCTCCGCATAGTCCAACGTCAACGATTCCAACAGCTTGCGACTACCATCCTTACGCGCCATACGCCACCCCGGCACGCTGTGCAAATGCGTATTAAACGTGTTCTCCACCCCCTCCGAAGCTTCCCCCGCACGATTTACAAAGCCCAACAGATGCGACGCCGTATCCCCCTGTGGATAAAAACGCACCGCCTCCTCCTGCACCGCCAACGCCCCACCACTCTGCGCCGTCAACGCACGCAATTCCGATTCCGGCACCTCCGACACCCAACGTTTCACCCACATAAATTTCAGCAGATTTCCCGCAGCATTACGCTTCGTCAGACGCGCCAACACCTCCTCCCTGGGCATCCCCAGTTTCACCGCGCATACCTGCGCCAAGCCTTCTGGATCACGCACCTTGCGCGGGTCTACCCAAACCGACGGCGCCTTACGGTCCGTCGCCAGCAACAGCCCCCGACAATCACGGATCGCCCCCCGTGGCTGATTTAACTGGATTTGCCCAATGTGATGACGCTCCTCCTCCGTCAATTCCAGACTCGGATTCAGATGCAATACCCCCAAACGCCCCCCAATAGCCGTAAAAAGCAAAAAAAAACCCACCATCACCACCACAGCCCGACGTCGTTGCACAGCATTCGGCGCTTCCCCAAACCGTTTTATGCTCTTTTTTGCTGTGCCTCGTCTACGCCGCACCATTACACCATTCCCACCTTATCTCAACCGTTTTTAACCAATCCCTGCGCAATCCCCCACAATCACAACCGATCCAACAAATTCGCCAACGATTCATCCAGCGACAATTTTTGAAAAATACCTTCCTTTGCTTCCCCCTCCGCTGCGCCCTCCGCCTCACTCCCCGACTCCTCCGCCACACGCAGCCCATCCTTCTTAGCCTGCGCCCATACCGCCAACCCGTGAAGACGGGCCAAAAACGCATCTGCACGCCCCGCTCCCTTCGCCCCCTTCTCCATTCCCTCTTCCTCCCACTCCACCTCCTCCCGCGCATACACCAACGCCGCTTCCTTTACTTGCAACACCACCACCTGACTTGGATCAGGGGTCTTCAACGCCAAAGCCTGCGCCTTACCCACCAACCGATCCTGCTTTTCCAGACGCGACTCCTGCACCCGCAACTCCGACATCGTATTGCGCAATTCACGCAGACGCACATTCAACTGCCCCAACCGATAATCATCCGCACGCATCTGCGTATTCAGCCACGTATCAACAAATAGCGCCGAAAAAACCATTGCCAGAACGGGCGTCCATTTCAACCAGCCATACAGCGCCTCACGCTGTTTCTGTCGATCTACACGCACCATAACAAACCCTTCCCGGAAATTATCCGGCCAAACGCTCCGCAGCACGCAACTTCGCACTCTTTGCACGAGAATTCGCCACCACCTCCGCTGCATCCGGTAAAACCGGCTTTTTGGTCAATAGCTTTAACACAGGCTTCACTACAGACTTGACGCGTCCATCAGGATACAATTCGCGCTGCGGACGCGACGCGGCGCGTAACACGGATTTTACAACGCGATCTTCTCCCGAATGGAACGCTATAACCACCAGACGCCCCCCGGGTTTCAAGACCGAAATCGCCGACTCCACCCCCCGCTCCAACCAACGCAACTCCTCATTCACCGCAATCCGCACCGCCTGAAACACGGTGCGCACCTCATCGGGCGTCTCGCGCACAAAATTCAACCCTTCACACACCGCCGCCACCAAATCTTCGGTAGATTCCAAACGGTGATCCGCGCTACGCCGCACCATTGCCTTCGCTATGCGTCCTGCGGGTCCGACATCGCCATACCGACGCAACAAGTCGGCCACCTCCTCCACAGAAAGTCCGCGTAAATACTCCCGCGCCGATACGCCATTCGACGTATCCATACGCATATCCAGCGGCCCTGTCTCCTGAAAAGAAAACCCACGTTCGGGATCATCCAACTGCATACTCGAACAGCCCGCATCAATCAAGACACCATCCACCTCCGACACCCCCAGCTCCTGCAAAACCGTGTCCAACTGACCATAATTCGCGCAATGAACCTGCGCACATGGAAATGCAGCCAAACGCTTTGAAGCACGCGCCACCGCAGACACATCCCGATCCAAGGCAATCAATCGCCCTGTATCCAATTGTTCCGCAATCAACGAGGAATGCCCCCCCGCACCCGCAGTACAATCTACATACGTGCCCTCAGGGCGTATAGCCAGCCATGAGAGTGCAGGCACAGCCATAACCGGTATATGCGTCCACGAATCACCCGCCATAAATACACGCTCCACCTGCAAGAATCACCAAAAACAACAAAAACTCGCCTTTACGCTGCCTCGCGATAGGCCTGAATCGCCAAGGATTCCGTCTCAAACGTTTCAAAAACCTTCTTCACACCCACCATGCGGAACAAACGCTCCGTATACAGATTCACGCCCACCAGCTTCATGTCCCCATTATAGGCACGAAGCTGACGCAGGCGTTCCACCAGCACTCCAACGCCCATGTAACTTACAAAATTCACCTGCGACAGATTCACTACGACATGACAACGGTTGTCTTCGATGCATTCCATCAAGCTCAACCGCAGCTCATTCATCCCGATTTCATCAATGTCGCCGGCCAACCGCAACACGGTCACCGCACCCGATTCCAAGCGTTCAATTTTCATAACCCTGCACAGCTCCCTGATTTTCGGCTGCAGAGGTTGCGCCAAACAGCTCTGCCGCCATCGCCTTATACTGTTCCGCCTGGCGCATCTGGAAAGCACGCCAGCCTTCTTTGCTCCACAACTCAAGGTGATCCTCCACCCCAAGCAACACAGCATCTTTTTCAATACCCGCATACTCGCGCAATGGCGCTGGCACTGCCAGACGCCCCTGCTTGTCGCGCTTTACTTTCGCCACACTCCCCAAGAATAACCGGCGAAAGTCAAGCATACGCGGATCTAAAGAGGCAAAACCGCTGTTCTTTTCCAGCAACGCGTTCCAGCGCTCTTTATGAAATAAAAAGATCGCGCCATCAAAACCACGCGTCATAAACCATACATCATGGTCGTGCACTTCCATAATATTACGGAATTGCACGGGCACCATTATCCGGCCCTTATCATCGAGCGCCGTATGTGCTTCGCCATAGTACATGTATGATTTCCCACGGTTCTACCACTAGTTACCACTAATCTACCACTAACTTACCCCGCTGTCAACCCTTTTAGGTCAAATTTTTTTGCCTTTTTCTCTAGTATTTTCAACGAGTTAGGGCATAAAACACTATATGTTGTACATCTAAACATCAAACACAAAACAACACCCCATATATAGCTTTCTCAAGATTTTTTCAAGAAAAACCAGAAAATGGTGCGCGTTATAAACACACTTTCCGGAACAGCCCCTGTGAGATAGAGAAAAAGCCTATGGAAGGGTCACGTAATGTATAGCTCACTTGAAAGTATTAAAAGACGCTTCTATTCGCGGCTGTGTTTTTTGGGGATATGACGGTGTACTCATTCCCCGGATCCGCCTCCAGTGAGCTCACCTGTCAACCTGCAGAGCTGGTTTGGGAACTTTTCGTGCATTTTGGTGTTTACGTTCCTAAAGTGGCCCAGCCACTACACACAAGAGCTTATGGTCCTTACACCGACCCTGAAAGCAGAAAAAACTCGGTTTTTATGACAACTTTTCAGAGCCAAGACACTAAAAGCGGATTGCTTTGACACAGGGGAGAATAAAAACATATAATTTAAATTGGTAATTCAAATATATATTTTAATTAAGGGCAAAGCCGTGCGAAAAGATAGCGAAGAAACATATCGGAAAATCCTGGAGGCTGCTTTCTTTGAATTCGGGGCAAATGGCTACCATAAAGCAACCCATGCCGCTATCTGCGCACGCGCCCATGCCAATATTGCCGCCATCAACTATCATTTCGGTTCAAAAAAAACGCTCTACCGCACGGTTTGGCAGTATGCGTATTCGAAGACCCGAACGCTGTATCCGCTGGATGGCGGGGTAAAGGCGGATGCCCCCCCGGAAAAACGCCTTGAGGCGCTGATTCGCGCTTTGATCTACCGACGGACCGACAAACAACTAAAATCTTTCTACAATCTGCAAATGCGTGAGATGTTTAGTCCCACGGGCATTGTGAATGATTTGATCGGGCGTGAAATCCGAAAGCTTCAGCAAACTACGCAGGAAATTGCACAGGAAATATTAGGCCCTAAGGCGACCCGGGAAGATATCGCTTTATCGGAGTTAACCACGGTTGCACCAATATTGTTCGCAACGCCCTCTGGCGAAGGGCTGAAACGTGTCAAACCTGATATTCCTCCCCCTCCCTGGCTTTTTGCAATGGAAGCACCTGAGCAGCTGTTTGAACATATCACGCATTTTGTACTGGGGGGCTTGCAAGTAACCCGTCAGAGAATTGAGGAACGTAATACATGAAAACGATACGATATACGTCCGGGTATCTGGCCATTCTTTTTGTGGCGAGTGCAACATGCCTGTCGTGCAAAACCTTTACCCCGCCTGAGCGTGGTAAAGATGTCTTGGGGTTGCCTGATTCGTTTACGTTGTATGAACCCGCGGCCCCAGCTCCGGATCGTTGGTGGGAAACGATGGCTTCGGAGGAACTTAATACGCTGATCGATACGGCGCTGAGTGACAATTTCACGCTTGCGCAGGCGGTTGCCCGGATTCGTCAGGCAAGTGCCCTGGCAAAGCAGTCCCGAGCATCGTTATGGCCACAGCTTAATTTTTCTGCGGATGCATCGGTCACACGAAGCCGTACCGATACCGGGGTCTCCCCTGACCGATTGAGCATCGCCAACCAAAAACTGAATGCATTGAGCCAGTTGTTGGATGGAACCGGTGTTACTTCTGTCCAAAGTGCGCAATCGAAGCTAAATGCTACGAAAACATTGCTGGAAGGGCCGGTCTCTTCGGTGAGTTATAACACGACGGAATCGTATCAGCCGGGGCTGACGGTAAGTTATGAGGCGGATATCTGGGGGCGCTTGCGCGCCTCGGAACAGTCGGCTTTGTTGGAGCTTGAGGCGAGCTGTGAGGAGGCGCAGATGGTGATGCAGTCGGTCGCCAGCGAGGTGGTCCTCACCTGGTTGGATGTTTTGCTCTATGAACAGACGCTGGATATCCTGCAGCGTCAGCTGGAAACGAATGAAATCAATCTTGAGCTAATCGAGTTGCGGTATCGCAAGGGCATCTCGAATGCATTGGACGTATACCAACAGAGACAGGCGGTTACCGCTACAAAATCCAACATTCCGCCTGTAAAGGCGCAGTGTCAAACCTTGCGTCATCAACTGGCAGTCTTGCTGGGTAAAACGCCACGCAGTCCTCTTGGGCTGAGCGAGTTCACCTTTCCCGACGCTGGGCTTCTACCGGAACAGGGCTTGCCAGCAGATCTATTGGCAAAGCGTCCGGATGTGCGCCAGGCAGGATTGCGGCTCAAGGCTGCCGACTGGAGCGTTTGTGCTGCGCGTTCAGATCGCCTTCCTTCGTTGACTTTGAGTGCGTCGGCAGCACTGAATGCGGATGATATCGACTTGCTGTTTGATAATTGGATGGCGCGACTAGCGGCGAGCGTCACCGGCCCGATTTTTGATGCGGGACGGCGCAAGGCGGAGGTGGAACGGACGCAGGCGGTCGTCGAGGAACGGCTGGCGGGGTATAAGAATACGGTGCTCACTGCGGTGCGGGAGGTGGAGGACGCGTTGGTGTTGGAAGCGCGGCAGAAGGAATACATTGATTCGCTTGAGACGCAATATGAAACGGCCCGAAAAACGCATCGGGAAGCTTTGCGTCGCTATCAGAAGGGCTTGACCGACTATTTGCCGGTACTTAGCGCGCTGACCAGTCAACAAACGCTGGAACGCTCTTTGGTAACCGCACGTCATGATTTACTTGCCTACCGTGTACAACTCTATCTTGCCTTGGGCGGTTCCTGGATGGAAGCCAAGCTGGAAGAAGTGAAAGGATAAAAGAGAAATGAGTCCGAAGAAAACTATCCTGCTTTCCCTGATACGCAGCTGCGTCATATTCGTCTTGTCGGTCGCTATATTGGGCGCAGGGGGGTATGGAGCCTTTTATTTCATGACCCATAAACCAACCATTCAGCGACGTCCCCCTGTGGAAACAGCCACGTTGGTGCGTACAAAACAAGTGGAAATCGCTCCCTATTCCGTTTCTATACATGCGCTGGGTACTGTCATTCCGGCTGTGGAAGTAACTTTGCAGCCGCGTGTCGGCGGGGAAGTCATCGACCTGCACCCAGCCTTCCTAGAAGGAGGGATCGTGAAAAAGGGAGAGGTGTTGGTGCGGCTTGATCCGGTCGATTATGAACTCGCCATCACCGAACAGGAAGCGCAGCTGGAAAATGCGCGGTACACCCTGAAGGCCGAGCTGGGGCAGCAGGCGGTAGCAGAACGCGAGTGGGAATTGCTTGATCTTAAACAGGATGCCTCGGAACTGGACCGTGAATTGGCGTTGCGCCAACCGCAGCTGCGTAATGCGCAGGCGGCATTGAAGGCGCAGGAGGCAAGGCTGAAACAGGCGAAGCTCGATCTGGAACGTACAACCATCAAAGCCCCGTGCAACGCCATTATCCAGGCGGCGCTGATGGACAAGGGCAATATTGCGAGCACGCAAACGACGTTGGCCACCATAGTGGGAACGGATACCTACTGGGTGCGGGTAAATGTGCCTATAACGGATTTGCAATGGCTCATCCTGCCCAACGCGTCCGACGAAAATGCTTCCGCCGTCGACATCACCACCACAAAGGGTGCGGCGCGTAAAGGCAAGGTTATTTCCGTCCTCAGCGATCTGGAAACCGAAGGCAGCATGGCGCGGCTGTTGGTTGAGGTGACCGATCCTTTATGCATTGCACAGGATAAAAAATGCACACCGCTGTTGCTGGGTGAATTTGTCCGTGCACGCATCCAGGGACGCGAAGTCGACAATGTCATCACCATCCCACGCACTGCCCTCCGAGAGGGCAATGAGGCCTGGGTAATGACGCAGGACAAGAAGCTGCATATACAATCCGTCGAAGTCATCTGGACAAACGAAAATGTTGCGCTTTTGCGCGGCATGGATGAAGGCACCCACATTGTTGTCTCCGATCTTGCCGCACCAGTAGAGGGGATGGCACTGGAAAATGATATTGAAAAAGCTTCGATAAAGCGCTCCGACAGCAACGAGCCAACAGGGAGCGCCCCTGAAGAAGGAAGCCGTTCATGAAAAAATCACTCCAAAGAGGCCCCATCGCATGGATGGCCAGCCACTCTGTCGCATCCAATCTTGTGCTCTTTTTCCTTTTGCTGGGCGGGGTACTGGCGCTACGTGTGGTACAGAAGGAAGTCTTCCCCGATATTACGCAGGATATCGTACAAGTCAGCATTGCTTATCCGGGAGCCAGTCCCGAAGAAGTGGAAAAAGCTATCGTCCTGGCGGTTGAAGAAACCGTGACCGGTCTGGAAGGGGTTAAGGAAATCAATTCTTCGGCCAGCGAAGGCAGTGCGTCGATCCAGATTGAAATGCTTGAAGGGGAAGACCTGAATAAGCTCGCGCAGGATATTCAAAGCGAGGTGGACCGCATCCGCACCTTCCCCGAGGACGCCGAGGAGCCCCAGGTATCGGTTGTTAACCGCAAACATGACGTACTGAGTCTCGTGCTCTACGGCGACGTATCGGATCAGGTTTTGTTTGAGCTAAGCGAACAGGTGCGGGATGACTTATTGCAGGATGCCGACATCACGCAGGTGGAAACGGGCGGCTTGCCCCCATTAGAAATCAGTATCGAGGTTTCACAAGACCGATTGCGTGAGTATGGCTTGACCTTGCAGGAGGTAGCGCAACGGGTACAGAATGCATCGATAGAACTACCAGGCGGCGGATTGAAGACGGAGAATGGCGAACTACTTGTCCGAATGACGGAACGACGAGATTATGGCCATGAATTCGCCGTCACCCCGATTATCACCACCGCAGATGGCAGTCAGGTACTCCTGGAAGATGTCGCCACCGTGTCAGACACGTTTGAAGATACAGATAGACGCACACTTTTCAATGGCAAACCAGCAGTCGAGATCGAAGTGTACCGCGTAGGCGTACAATCGCCCTTGCAGGTGGAGCAGGCGGCATTAGCCAGGCTGGAAGAGATTAAAGCGTCGCTGCCTCCCGGGGTCGCCATCGAGGTAAACCATAATATGGCCGATATCTTCCGGCAGCGCCAGCAATTGTTAGTCAAAAATGGGCTCATCGGTCTGGTGCTGGTGCTGTTTGTACTGGGTATTTTCCTCGAACTGCGGCTGGCCTTCTGGGTAATGATGGGAATCCCGGCCTCCTTCCTGGGCTCCCTGCTCTTCCTGCCCTCCGCCGACATCAGTATTAACATGATTTCGATGTTTGCCTATATCATCGCGCTGGGTATTGTCGTAGACGATGCTATCGTAATCGGCGAAAACATCTACCACCACTATCAAAAGGGCCTATCCTTCGCAGAAGCCGCCATTGTCGGTGCACGCGAATTGGCCACGCCGGTCACCTTCAGCATCCTGACCAACATTGTCACGTTTACGCCACTCTTTTTCATCCCCGGCATGATGGGAAAGGTTTTCAAATGCATCCCCGTCGTCGTAGGGATCGTTTTCCTCATCTCGCTGCTGGAATCCGTGTTCATACTGCCTTCGCATTTGGGACATTACCGGGAAAAACAACGCAAAGGGATCAACCGAATCTTCCACAATGCGCAACAGGCCTTCGGTCGTGGTTTCACGCGCATGATCCAGAACCTTTTCGGCCCCCTCCTGGATATTATTCTGCGCTGGCGCTACCTGCTCATCCCTGCCGCATTCGCCATGCTCATCGTCACCATCGCCTACGGCCTCAGTGGACGTATGGGCTTTGACACGTTCCCAACGGTTGAATCGGATTTCGCCCGCGTCATGGTTACCATGCCCTATGGTTCGCCGATAGAAAAAACGGAAGCAGTCGCCAAACAACTGGAAACCGCTGCCCGAAAAGTAGTCGATGCATCGGGACATCCAGAGCTTTGCGAAGGGATCTCCACCTCCATTGGGGAGAGGGGCAGCCATCAGGCCCAAATCAGGGTCTACCTGGCCGATGCCGAAATTCGCGAAAACATCATGTCTACCCAGGAATTCGTCAAGCGTTGGCGCAAAGCCACGGGGCCTTTGATCGGCGTTGACAACGTCAACTTCTCCGCCGACTTCGGCGGACCTGGTGGAGGCGCAGGGCTCACCGTCGAACTCAGTCACCGTAAAATCCCCGTGCTGGAGTCCGCCAGCACCGAGCTCGCCAGCATCCTGGAAACCTATCCCCTCTGCAAAGATGTCGACGATGGCTTTCAGCCCGGCAAACAACAGCTCGACTTTACGGTTCGTCCCGAAGGAAAACGCCTGGGACTCACCGCACAATCCGTAGCACGTCAGGTGCGCAGCGCCTTCTACGGTGCGGAAGCCATCCGGCAACAACGCGGTCGTCAGGAAATCAAAATCATGATTCGGCGCCCTGAAAACGAACGCATCCACGAAGAAGATCTGAATGAGCTCATCCTGCGCACCCCTGCGGGGATCGAGGTTCCCCTGCGTGAAGTTGTCGATGCAAAACGAGGGCGGGCCTATACCACTATCAGCCGTCGCAACGGCAGACGTGTCGTCGAAGTGACCGCGAATGTTAGCCCACGCCAAAAAGCAGGCGAAATCCAGAATAGCCTTCGTATCAATGAATTGCCCATGCTGCTGAACAAGTACCCCGGCTTGACCTATAGCTTTGAAGGACGCCAGGCCGATATCAATGAGAGTATGGCCAGTCTTCAAATGGGATTTGTGCTCGCCATGTTTGCCATTTTTGGATTGCTCGCCATTCCCTTCCGCAGTTACACGCAACCGCTTATCATCATGACCAGTATCCCCTTCGGCATTATCGGGGCTATCTATGGACACCTCCTGATGGGCTACTCGCTATCAGTCGTAAGTATGTTCGGAGTCGTGGCCCTATCCGGGGTCGTGGTCAATGACACCCTCGTTTTGATTGATGCCGCCAACCGAAGAAGAGCACTAGGCGATCTCACAGCACATGACGCGGTCCTCAATGCCGCTATCCAACGTTTCCGCCCCATCTTCCTCACCACGGTAACCACTTTCTGCGGACTGGCTCCCATGATCTTCGAGACCTCGATACAGGCACAAATGATGATCCCCATGGCGATCTCACTCGGGTTCGGCATCCTCTTCGCCACCTTCATTACCCTGGTGCTGGTACCCTGCCTCTACGTGTCTATGGAAGATATGACATCCATCGGCGCAACAGTGAAACATTTCCTGTTTCCCGCCCCTGCGCTCCCCGCGTCCTCCCTCAGCAAACAAGGAGAAGAGTAGCCCGACAACTGTTATAAAGTTGCGCAAATATGCGGATGATGTGCTACAGTACGCAAAAGACATAGAATGGGAGGAAAGCTATGTTCTCACATGTCGTTTGCGTTGCACTGCTCACACTATCCGCCAACATTATCCCCGGACAGCCGGTCTTCTATGTAGCACCGGATGGAGAGGATAGTCAGGCCGGCACCAAGGAAGCCCCCTTTGCTACCTTGGAACGTGCTCAGGAAGCTGTACGGGAATGCGTGCAGAGCGGATTGAAGAAGCCCGTTGCCGTCTTCCTGCGCGGCGGCGTTTATTTTCTGGATGACACCCTTCACTTTGGCGCCAATGATGGCGGCACCGATAAATGCGGTGTGGCGTACAAGGCCTATCCCGGTGAAAAACCCGTCATCAGTGGCGGGCAAGTCATTAGCGGATGGACGCGTGCAGAAGGCAACCGCTGGACCGTTACCTTACCAGCAGTTCAAAAGGGGCAATGGCATTTTAGACAACTCTTCGTAGACGGGAAACGCCTTCCCCGTGCCGCCCACCCCAATAAAGACGAACTTATTCGCATAAAATCGGTAGATGACAGCGTTACGCAGATCACACTGGAGGAGATGCCCAAATTTCTGCCAAACAACGGCGAGGCCGAGCTGGTTGTGTACAACAATTGGTCTATTTGTCGCGTAGGCATCAAGGCACGCAACGGGAACACCTTGACCACCACTGCGCCTGTCGGATGGATCGGACACGGTCACTACACCACCGCCAACCCCGGAAAACCGGTGCGTTTAGAAAATGCCGCAGCCTTCCTCGACACCCCCGGAGAATGGTACCTGGACCGAAAAAACGGTGTACTGACCTACCTTGCGCGCGAAAATGAAGACCCGAACACCCGTATCTTCATCGCCCCTAAACTGGAACAGCTTGTCGTCGTGCACAGCGACTCCACCCGCGCTGTGCGCAACCTGCACTTTGTCGGCATCACCTTTGCGCATTCCCAATGGAACCGTCCTGAATTTGGTTACCGAGGCATTCAGGCAGGCCACTATGGAACAACGATCAAAGAGCCTGCGCACGTTTTGCCTGCCGCACTGCAATTCAGCCACAGTCGCGGCTGTGGCCTCGCACAATGCGCGCTGGTGCATCTGGGTGCATCCGGCGTTACCTTCGGCGCAAAATGCGAACGCGACACGCTTATCGGATGTCGTCTAGACGATATTGGCGGTAACGGCGTTATGGTAGGTTGGCGGGGAGCAGGTGAACTGCAACGCTTCAAACACAAAAACACGCATGGGCTCGATTCCGATTGGCCCGACCCCAACGATGCCCCACGCGACAATGTAATCACCAGTAATTATGTCTATCGTTGCGGACAGATCCTGCATGGAAGCGTGGGCATCTTCGACGCATTCTCCAAAGGCACACAGATCACGCACAACGAAGTCGCGCACATGCCCTACACCGGCATCTCCGTTGGGTTCCGTTGGAACAGCAGCGAAACCAGCCAAGCAAACACCCATGTCGAACGTAACCACGTATTCGACGTAATGAAAAAACTGGCCGACGGTGCATGTATCTACACACTGGGCCTCCAACCCAATGCAACGTACCAGGCCAACCTGCTGCACGATGTACACCGTAGCACCTTCGCCCATGGCGGCGCCCCAAATAACGGCTTCTTTTTCGACGAAGGCAGCAAGGGCATGCACGTCGACCAAAACATCACCTACAACACCTCCGGCGACCCGATCCGCTTTAATCAGACGAAGCGCGAAAATCTAACCTGGGGCGAAAACTACTTCGACGTATCGCCTGACGCGCCCAACTTCCCCAAAAAAGTTGCCGAGCAAGCTGGTCCACACACCCACTTCAAGACGATATGGGAATCCCCTGCCCCTGCTGAATAAATAGAATCACGAAATTCTTTCTTTATCGTAACGCCGGAAACATCAACACATAGATGTTTCCGGCGTTTTTCCAACTCGAAAGCATTTCTTCATTCACGGCAATCGTAAATTATGACTCTTTTCTTAATTCTGACATTTGAATCACTTCTGTGTCGAGCGCATTCAAAGCCACGGGGAGTTTTTTCTCGCCGACACAAAGATGAACCGTCTTCTTTTGCGGCATAAGATTCCAAAGCAGAACCGCGCCCGCAGTGGGATACCAAGAGCAAACAACAGAAGCTTCTTCCTTCACATACGGCCCTGTGTACCCTTGCTCAATAGCCTTTTCCTTCAATCGGAAGAGTGCGGCAGGCTCCTCATCAATACTGACAGCTCCCTCAGGTGTTTTAAGCGCATTTTTGCGTGTTACAAGCTGTCCGCCAGCAGATTTCAACTTCCCTTCGGCCACATCCCGCGCATCGAAATTAGAAAGGAAGGTAAATCCTTCCCAAGACAGGGTGTCCGTAACTTCAAAGGGCATACCGGTCGCCAAAAACAGACTAAACGGTTTGTCGTCGCCAACATAGCGCTCCGCATCGCCCCAGTAATGTTTAAACGGACCACACGGCTTGTGACCGGCAAGAATAGCATGGTGCTTTGCCTGCTTTTTCATCGCAGGCGCGAGCGTATCCCAATGCGTAATGGGAAAGGGAGTAAGCCCCGACATGTACATGGTGTTATGTACATCTGCAATGGTGGAAGTCACCAGCTTTGCGGCCATATTTTCCGCGGAAAGCGCATCGGACGGGAAGGCCGTGCTTTCACTAAACGCGTTTTCAGGGCGCACATAACGCCGGTGAAACAATACGCTGAAAAGCTCGTCCGTCTTACCCTTCGTGCGCCCAAAAGAATCATCGCCAAACATCATCTCGCCTACACGCAAAGGCACCTCGCTGTAATCTTTCAGGCGAATGCCCGCTTTTTCAGCACCCAGATACATAACCATATTGCCCAAGCGCACATTCGGCGCCGCTGCCTGTTGCGCACGGAAACAGCCCGTCAGCTCATCACAAGTAAACTCCACCCAGGCACGCAAAACAGAGGAAAGATTCCGCTGCTTGACATCATTCAGCAGCGCAGCCCAATCCGCATCAGAAAACCCCGTCTCCTTCAGAAAGCGTTTACGATGGGTATCGCAAAAACAGCCCCCCATCTTTCCCGGTCCCTCTGCTAAGCGAAAATCATCGTCGAGGAAGATAATATCCGGATTCAACGCGGCGATCTGCTTCACCGCCTCCACATTCTCCTCGGTGGCCGGGGGATGCAACGAAGTTCCGCAATGCGTCCCCCCATCCGATCGTACCGCCATGTGCCAATGCTTAGGCGGTGCTAACGGCGTCGTAGCCGCCCCCGTTTCCCCTAGGGAATCCCCAGGGTGTCCAAGGGGAACATTCAACGGATGCCAGCGCAAGCCTGCAGCTTCCACCTGC
Organism: Candidatus Hydrogenedentota bacterium; assembly: GCA_963678445.1. Classification (GTDB taxonomy): domain Bacteria; phylum Hydrogenedentota; class Hydrogenedentia; order Hydrogenedentales. The sequence goes on from OY782877.1 coordinate 651,652, forward strand.
GCACGGCCTTTACGCAGATTATCTGGCGTGTCATACCAGTGTCCGTAAAAAAACGCCCCCTGCCAAACATCCGTCACCCCCGCCTCGCGAACCACACTCAACAACCCCGGATTTGCTTCACAAACGGGCCGCGAAAGACAGACATGATATCGGCGCACATCCAACGGTGCGGCCGCCCACACAGGAGACGCCATCACCCCAATACCAGCATAGGCGGCCATCTTCAGGAAACTTCTTCGATTTAGCTCCATACAAATAAACTCCCTGTTTGCTGTCATCGCGGAATCCCATATACCACCCCGCCTTAGAAAAATCGGCTGAATATTTTCCCCCGAATCACATCTCAAAGACGCTTGACCCCAAAGCCGCCACCAATTTCAATCACTGCGCCTGTTGCATACGAAAAATAGCCTTCCGCCAATGCCGTTACCGCCTTGCCGATGTCCTCCGGAACGCCCCAGCGCTTGGTCAACAAGAGGTCGCCAGAAATAAGTTCATCGTACTTCCCTTTTACGCCCGACGTCATATCAGTAGCAATAATACCAGGCCGCAACTCATACACATTAATACCGTATTCAGCCAAACGCACGGCAAAATGCTGTGCCGCACTGCTCAGACCCGCCTTGCTGATGCAATATTCTGCACGATTTGGACTGGCGGTATCCGCTGAAATACTGGTAATGAAGACAATCTGTGGCTTACGCGCCTGCGCCTCGCTCACCTGCTGAATCATATGCTGCGCCACCGCCTGCGTGAAGAAAAAAGGACCGCGAAGGTTGATTCCCATGACCCGGTCATAGCTTTCCGCAGTACATTCCAACAGGTCCAGTCGCTGCAACGGAGCCACACCTGCATTATTCACCAAGAGATCGATCGCACCAAAACGCTCCACCGCCGCCTGAATCATGCCCGCATGATCCTCTGGAGCAGCGATATTTCCCGCAACAGGAAGGCATTCCTGTCCAAATTCCTCAACACGCGCCTTCACCTCATACACCCCCTGCTCCGTATTCTGCGGATCCGCCTTGGTCGCCGCCGCTACGATATCATAGCCCGCTTCCGCCAAGGTCAACGCAATCCCCCGACCAATACCCCGGCTTGCCCCAGTCACAAACGCCGTTCCCTTACTCATAATTTCAAAACTCCTTGTTTGCATTCCAATGGTCTGCGTATTATAACGTAGCCACCCGAAAGATCGAAGAAAACGTGGCTAAGGACAAATGCCAAGGAGACCCCATCTATGAATGGTGACTATTTGCTGCGCGCAGAGCATCTCCGAAAAGTCTTCCACCCACCACGTGCGAAAGAGGTCATCGCTGTCGCCGATGCCAACTTCGCCATTGCACCCGGTGAAATATTCGGCCTTTTGGGCCCCAACGGCGCAGGGAAGACTACCCTGCTACGCATGCTGGGCACCATCATCACCCCTACTTCCGGACACTGCTGGGTAGACGGGCTTCGTTCCGATGAAAACCCCGACAGTATCCGGCGCGAAATTGGGTTCCTCTCCGGCAACACCAAACTCTATGGCCGCCTTACCGCAGCAGAAGTACTCCGCTACTTTGGCAACCTTTATGGCATGCGGGAAAACGAGATACGCAGTCGCACACGGGAACTCGCCGAACTTTTACGTATGCAGGATTTCTTGCAGCAACGGTGTGAAAGTCTCTCGACGGGCCAACAACAAAAAGTTTCCATTGCACGGGTCATGTTGCACGATCCAAAGGTGCTCATTCTGGATGAACCGACAACCGGCCTCGACATCATGAGCAGCCGCGCTATCCTGGACTTCATTCTGGAGGCGAAAAGCCGTGGGCATAGCATTGTTTTCTCCACCCATTACATGACCGAGGCAGAGTTACTCTGCGATCAAGTCGGCCTGATCTACCGTGGTGAAATCATGGCGGTAGACACCAAGGAACGCATCATTAAATCAACACAATCCACCACCTTGCAAGACGCCTTTATCGCTATGGTCGAACGGGAAGAGGAAGCAGTGCAATGAATACCCGAATCGCCTATACCATTCTCAAAAAGGAACTGCTCGACACGCTACGCGACAAGCGCACATTATTGATGATGGTCGGTGTCCCTATTTTACTCTACCCGGCACTCACCCTGCTCGGCTTCCAGGTCGCAATGGTGCACCAAAGTCAGCTCGAAGCCGACAACTCACGCGTGGCCATTGTTGCCGATCAACCTGCACCCATCGAAATGTGCCTGAGCGAGGTGGAAAAAGTAACCGTAATCGACGTTGACGATCCGAAAACGGCGCTGAATGAACTCGCGCTGGACGCCTACATTGTTGCCACAGGCGATCTGGAACAACCTCTCTCGCAAGACGATACCATCGACCTGGAAATACGCTACGACACCACAGAGATGCGATCTCTGGAAGCGCTCAGCCGACTGGAAGATGCTTTTCGGGATTGGGACTGGGATTTACTCCGGACACGGCTTAAACGCGTCGATTTACCCGAAAGTTTCGTACAACCGCTCCGCATACAAAGCATCAACATGGCCCCACCTCAAAAAACTACCGGCTCCTTTTTAGGCATGTTACTCCCCCTGCTGCTCATAGTCACCATCGCCCTGGGCGCATTCTATCCCGCCGTCGATCTTACCGCAGGAGAGAAAGAGCGCGGCACCTTTGAAACGCTCCTTTCCACTCCCGTATCCAAACTGGAAATCATCACCGGAAAATTTCTCACCGTTTTCCTGCTCTCCCTCTGCACGGGACTACTCAACCTGATTAGCATGGGGCTCACCTTCTCCGTCATCTTCGCACAACTCAAATCCACGCTCCCCGCTGAAATGGAAGCGGTCTTCGATCTCCCCCTTATGGTCTTCCCCGCCCTGGTGCTTACCCTCATCCCCCTGACATTGCTAATTTCCGCGGTCATGATCTCCGTCGCCGTACTCGCACGCAGTTTCAAAGAAGCCCAAAACTACCTTACCCCCCTTTTCCTGCTACTCATGCTACCTGCCTTTGCCAGCGTCTCCCCCGGCATACGCCTGACCCCCCTCCTGCAATTCACCCCTATCGCTAACGTCGCCCTGCTCTTCAAGGCGCTCATGGTCGGCCAGGCCGATGCCGAAGCTGTATTCGTCGTTATCCTCAGCACCAGTCTCTACGCCATACTCGCTCTTTGGGGAGCAACCTGGCTCTTCCAACGCGAGGAGATCATTCTCTCCGAGGAAAAAGGCATCCCCATCACACTACGACGCAACGCATTCACCCCCCGCACCACGCTCACCCCAGGCAGTGCAACCGCCCTATACGCCTTCGTACTTCTCGCCATCTTCTACCTGGGCACCATCGCGCAACAACGCAATATCCTTCTTGGGCTCATCATGACCGAATGGGGACTTATATTCGCCCCCACATTCTTCTTCCTCTGGTTTACCCGCACCCGAATACGACAAAGCTTCCACCTGTTCCAGGCATCTCTCCTCGAATGGGCAAGCGTCATTCTGCTCAGCCCCGCTGTTATTCTGCTCACCATGCAAATCGGTCTCTGGAACAGCAAAATACTCCCCCTGCCTGCCGGTTACGAAGAAGCCTTTGGACAACTCTTCGCCTGGGGAGATACCAACGCTGGCCTTATCCTACTCCTCTTCGTCGTAGCCCTCTCCCCCGCCATCTGCGAAGAACTTCTTTTTCGCGGCGCACTCCTTTCCAGCTTCCGGCGCACCCGCCTTCCCGCCACCGTAAGCATTCTGCTGGTGGGTCTGCTCTTCGGACTCTTTCACCTCAGCATCCATCGCCTCCTCCCCACCGCAGCCATGGGCGTTATGCTCACCTGGATTACCTGGCGCACCGGCTCCATCTTCCCCAGCATGCTCCTGCACGCACTCTCCAACAGCGCCGCAATCCTCATCGCCACGCGTAACTGTCCCGCCCTGCTAAACCGCTGGCTAGAACTGGAACACATCGAAGAAAACGGCCTTCCCCCCGGCATACTGAGCGGCGCCTTGCTGGTCATGGTATGTGGAGTGACCCTGCTGCACTACGCACATAAAAGGCGAAAATAGCCACTAAAAAAAAGGGAGCGCTTTTTAAAAAGCGCTCCCTTTCAAAACATCTACAATAGCGGTTACAGATCCAACACCTTATCCATACGTGCAGCAACGTCCGCTAAACGTGCACGATCGCCCCCCGCCACCTCCGCTGTCGCCCAGCCCGTATACCCGATTTCGTTCAAGGCATTGCGCACCGCTTTCCAATCGACACTACCATCACCAATCTTCACATCAAAGCCCTTCCAAAGGCCTTCATCATTCTGCTTCTTGCGGCTGTATTCTTTAATGTCAAGCTTTTTAATCCGCGGCCCCAACGCCGTAATCCAATGTTCCGGCCAGGCAAAACGAACCACATTCCCCACATCAAAATACGCGCCTACCCACTCACTCTCCAGCTCATCCAGATAGCGCGCCATTTCCAGCGGACTCAGCAGAAAATTATTCCACACATTCTCCACCAACAACATCACCTTCTTTTCCGCCGCATACGGAATTGCTTCCCGGATCGTCTGCTGCGTCGCCTTATAGTTGTCCGCATACGAATTATTTTCATCGACACGTCCCGCAACCAGCAACACCGACGACGAACCATACAAAACCGCACGATCGACCGCCGCAGGAATATCCTTTACCGAACCCAACACCACGCCGTGAATCGGCAAGCCCGTTTTCTGGCTTGCCTCCAGCATCTCCTGTGGGTCCACCTTCTCCGCAGACCGGGGTTCGACACCGTCATAGCCCAGCTCCTTCAACATCGTGAACTTCTCCAGTATCGATCCTGATTCCCGTATCATATTGTACTTCACCGCCTTCTTGATCTTCCCGGTGAAAGCACCTGCCGCCACCCCCTGGCCAGGCAAGGTCGCCGCTACTCCTGCGGCCGCAGTCGCTGCCAAAAAAGCACGTCGCGTCATATCCAACTTCGCCATACCGTTTCTCCTCTCTCAAGTTACCTTCTCAAAAACAGGTTTCGTGCGAAATCAGACAAACGGCGTTACCCCAGGCACCGGAACCGGTCGCTGCTCAATGTCGCCCCATTCCAACTTCTCAGGGAAGAGATCCAGCGTCGAATTCAGCACCTCCTCACGCGTCAATGCCTTACCCGTATAGGCCGACATACGGCCCATGATCGCCATCAAGGTGCTGTTGCACATATAGTCGCCATTATTGATGGCCTCACCCGTTCGGATTGCCTTGAAGAGGGCGTCGTGTTCATTCTGATACATATCGTCCTTCTTGTCCGACGTCCATTCCCACACATCGCCATCACGTCGCACAATACGATGCTGCTGTATTTCTACGACACCTTCCGTACCAAAAACATTATCCTCCACCCGCGTGCTGGTGCTTTCCCACTGCCGGCACGAGGTATGCGCGCGCACCCCATTTTCCCATTCATAGGTGCAATTAAAGTGATCATACACATTGCCATACTTAGGCGCGGTACGCACTGCACGTCCGCCACTGGCCATCACCTTAGCCGGACATTCATTCTTCATCGCCCACACCAATTTATCCAGACTATGGATATGTTGCTCATTGATATGGTCGCCCGAAAGCCAATCGAAATAGATCCAGTTGCGCATCTGATATTCCATCTGGCTCCACTTCGGATTACTGCCCTTATGCCAAAGGCCGCCTGTATTGTAATAGCACTCCATGTTGATAATATCGCCCACAGCGCCTTCATGTAAGCGTTTGATGGTTTCCTGCTTGGCGAATTGATAGCGGTAACACAGCCCGGAGACCAACGCCAACTGCTTCTGACGCGCCATTTCCACCGCTTCAAGCACCATACGCAAGCCCGGCGCATCTACCGCCACAGGCTTTTCACAGAAAATGTGTTTGCCCGCTTCAATAGCTGCCTTGAGATGGCGCGGACGGAACCCGGGAGGCGCAGCCATCACCACCACATCTACCGAATCGATTACCTTCTGATACGCATCAAAGCCATCGAACATATGTTCAGAATCGACCACCACCCGATCCGCAATTTCCGACGATTTCAGCTTCGCCAGGCTTTCCTCGGCCCGATCCATGAATGCATCGCCCAACGCGACAAGCTTCGCTTTAGGGTCCGCCAGGATAGCTTGCCGAACAGCCCCCGTGCCGCGTCCACCACAGCCAATCAGACCGACGCGCAGTTCATCACTCGAATTCACCGCTGCAAGGGCGCGTTTCGAACCAGCCTGCCGTGTCAATGCTCCTGCGACAACCGCCGCCCCCGCACTCTGCATAAACGCCCGCCGCGTTTGCTCACCACACAAAGAAGCTTTCTTCTCCATCTCATATCCTTTCCTGAAATCTAAGAAAATTCCCCAACCGAATAATAGTAACGATTGCGTTTTTGTGGTCGCTTTCCCGATTTAAATCGGTGTTCAGCCATGCCGATACTGTGTGTCAGTATCGTTGAAGTACACATAGAATTCAACTTGCCGAATAGTCCACCTCACGTTGCAGCGTACGCAAGTCAGCCTCTCCCTTTATTAAACGCCATCCGTCCTTCTCCGGCGCATAGGGATAGGTCGATACCATCACCCCCCCATACGACAACGCTTTTGCGTATATACGTCCAGAGCTATCGGCCAGAAAGGTCAGTACCCCCGTTTCCCCATAGCGCTGCGCCCCCGCAACCAATGCCCAGTGCGTTGACATGTTTAGGTCCATCGTTTCACCTGACGCCTCCTGCTGCGTATACAAAAACTCAAAATAATAGCCATCAAGCGCTGTGGAATAGTTCATTGCAAACGCCAACGACTTGGGCAACAAGCGCGTCTTCACCGGTCGCACCTGCCCGTCTACCGTTTGCCAGAGATGTGGCAAAAACAATGCATACGTCTTTATCCCGTCCCCATCCCAATCCTTGTTCTTGTATTTTTCCTGCGCCTCTCCAATACGCAACAGCGCCGCATATGCCTTTTGCTCATTGCGCTGCATCTCCGCTGGTCCGGGTTTACGTGGAGCGCGATTGAGCTGCATCCATTGATACGCCGCCCATAGCATGGCCAGCGTGATCAATCCCGTCAACGTCCAACTGACAATACGTGCCGGAAGCGGGCGCGTATCCGGTCCTAAAGGCGTACGCGGTGCTGGTGGGGTCCACTCGCCCCGCCAGCGTCGCCCTATCTCAAAACCGATCACATTCAAAAACGCAGCCAGCGCCCATCCATCGGCACGCCCCATTGCCAGCGCACGCGACTCAATCGCATACATCAGCAACACGGTGCCCACCATACCCGTAAAAAGTGCCACCAACAGGGAAAACTCCGAAATCCCTTGTACTACAAGCCAAATCAATGTTCCCCATTGAATCAGCACGCCGCCCCCTCCCGCCAAATAGTATCGTAATGAATCTTTAGGCTTCATTGTTCACAGCCCTCCTCACAAAAAAGCGCCCGAAACAAGTTTCAGGCGCTTCTAAAAATACTTCAATGTCTACTCCCACTCAATGGTGCCCGGGGGCTTGGAAGTAATATCGTAAAGTACCCGGTTAATGTGTTTAACCTGGTTACAGATCCGATTCGCAATACGTTGCAACACCTCGGGTGGGAAACGGTACCAATCCGCTGTCATGGCATCTTCAGAGGTCACTGCACGCAAGCTACAAACTTCTTCATACGTTCGCTCATCGCCCTGCACGCCTACACTGCGTACCGGCAGTAGACAAACAAGCGCCTGCCAGATTTCGTCGTAGAGACCGGCCGCTTTAATCTCATCAATAAAGATAGCATCGGCATCGCGCAAGGTATCAAGACGTTCCCGGGTAATCTCACCCACGCAACGCACCCCCAGACCAGGACCCGGGAATGGATGGCGGCCAACAATCTCTTCCGGCAGCCCCAATTCACGACCCAAGGCCCGTACTTCGTCCTTGAACAGCTCCCGCAACGGCTCCAAAAGTTCCAGATTCATTTTTTCCGGAAGCCCACCCACGTTGTGGTGGCTTTTGATGGTGACCGAAGGGCCGCCTGTGGCGGATATCGATTCGATCACATCGGGATACAGCGTGCCCTGCGCCAGAAAATCCATATGGCCCAAGCGCGTCGCCTCCTGCTCAAAAACATCGATAAAGACTTTTCCAATAGCTTTGCGTTTTTGTTCCGGTTCTGAAATACCGTGCAAAGCATCCAGGAAACGGTCCTCCGCATCGGCATAATCCAGATTGATGTGGAAATTATCACGGAATACATGCTGCACCAAATCGGCTTCGCCCTTGCGCAGCAATCCATTATTCACAAAAACACAGGTCAGATTGTCGCCAATGGCCTTGTGGATCAACACTGCGGCAACGCTGGAATCCACCCCGCCGCTCAGACCACACAACACCTTCTTGTCGCCGACCTTGTCCCGGATTTCCTGAATAGCGACATCCACAAACGAACCCATGTTCCAGTTGGGTGCGCAGCCGCAGATGGTGTGCACAAAATTGCCCAGGATTTTTTTACCCTGCAACGTGTGCACCACCTCGGGGTGGAACTGCACCCCGTAAAAATTCTTTTCCGTGTTGGCGATAACCGCATGCGGCGAATTTTCCGTTTGCCCGATGGTGGCAAAGCCTTGCGGCAACTGCGTGACGCGGTCGCCATGGCTCATCCACACCTGACTCTGCGCATCCACACCTGACAGAAATCCCGTCGTATCCTGATGCGTCAAATGGGCGATACCATATTCGCGTTCCTCGGCATGCTCCACACAGCCGCCAAGCATATCGGCGAAAAGCTGTACCCCGTAGCAAATTCCCAGGATGGGCAAGCCAAGCTGAAAGAGTGCCGGATCGGGCTTGGGGGCACCTTCATTATGCACACTGGAGGGTCCCCCGCTAAAAATAATGCCGACGGGGTCCATCGCCTTCAATTCATCCGCACTGATGGTATACGGCACAATCAGGCTGTATACGTTGGCCTCGCGCACACGGCGAGCAATCAATTTACTATATTGCGCACCAAAATCGAGTACGACAATCGGTCTTGCGATTTGTTCCATTGAAATAGGTTACCTCGGAATCTGATAGTTAGGGGCGTCTTCGGTGATAGTAACATCATGCGGGTGGCTTTCCCGAAGTCCTGCCGCAGTAATTTGCACAAAATGCGGTTCACGTTGCATCGCAGCAATATCTTTACAACCACAATACCCCATAGACGAACGCAAACCACCAATAAGTTGATGCACATAGTCAGCCAGGCTGCCACGATACGGTACACGCGCTTCGATACCTTCCGGCACCAGCTTCGTTGCTTCCGTATCAAACTGCATATACCGGGCCTTGCTGCCCCGTTGCATGGCCTTGATTGACCCCATGCCACGTACAACCTTGTACGTGCGTCCTTCATACAGTAATGTCTCGCCGGGACTTTCCTCCGTACCAGCGAACAAACTGCCAATCATACATGTATCTGCGCCAGCGGCAATCGCCTTGGCGATATCTCCGGAATATTTAATGCCGCCATCGGCAACCACAGGCACGCCGTGCTTTTGGCCTACTTCGCACACATCCATAACCGCCGTCAATTGCGGCACGCCCACACCCGCCACCACACGCGTCGTGCAAATGGAACCCGGGCCGACCCCCACCTTGACCGCGTCCACCCCGGCATCTATCAAATCCTGCGCTGCTTCCTTCGTCACCACATTACCCGCAATAACCTGCGCATCCGGGAAGGCGTCTTTAATGCAGCGAATCGTCTCCGCCACCATCACCGAGTGGCCATGTGCACAGTCAATAACCAGCACATCCACCCCCGCTGTAAGAAGCGCCTCCGCGCGAGGCAGCTCCTCACGCCCAACGCCCAGCGCCGCCCCCACACAAAGACGTCCCCTGTCATCCGTGCAACGATTGGGAAAATCCCGCGCCTTGATAATATCTTTAATCGTCAACAGCCCCGCGAGCCTGCCACGCGTATCCACGATCGGCAACTTCTCGATGCGGTGCTTATGCAACAACCGCTTGGCCGCTTCCGGCGTCGTGCCCGGCGGCACCGTCACCAAACGCTCCTGAGGCGTCATCACCTCAGCGATTTTACGCGTATAATCCTCTTCAAACCGCATATCGCGATTGGTCAGGATCCCCACCAACGTACCCACCTTATCCGTAATCGGCACCCCCGATACATGATAACGGGCCATCAGGTTTTCCGCGTCCTGCAACGTATGCTCCGGCGTAAGCGTAAACGGATCGCTAATGATCCCCGCTTGCGAACGCTTGACCCGATCCACTTCAGAAGCCTGATCGTCGATCGACAGGTTCTTGTGAATTACGCCCAAGCCCCCCTCTTGCGCAATAGCAATCGCCAACCGCGCCTCGGTCACCGTATCCATCGCCGCACTGATCAGCGGGATATTAAGCGTGAGCTTTCGCGTCAACCGGGTGCGCAGATCGACATCTCGTGGAAGGACATCCGAACGAGCTGGTCGCAATAACACATCGTCAAAAGATAAGCCTTTGGAAATTCTATCGTTGTTATCCATCGCGCCTCGCAGAAAATTGACCCATTATCCCAACCCGAAGACACGGCGACCTCCGGGGTCGGCATTATAAAGAGGTAGCCGCGTATAGTCAAAAAAATAACAGCGGCAGCGCCCTCATGCCGTTACGCAAGTATACGAATTTCACGCTAAAAAGGCCTTGTTTTCAAGCCTTTTCAACGCTCAAATCCAGAAGTCTATTGCTCTGAAATACAGCACTACCCAGATTTTTGTGGAAAATCTGAGTTAAGAAAATCTCGTATCAGCTCGGCATCCCCCTTCCGAAGCTCCCCGTCGACGCCTCACGCTATTTATGTCCATTGTAGCGAAAACGAGAACAAAGAGAAAAGTTTTTTGTTCCCTTTTCATCCCAAAAATTGAGATACTGAAACAACTGCAATATGCGCATAATAATCAAGTAAAGGGGAAACGCCCCTTCGAAACGCCGCCCAGCGACCGCAAGGTGGCCAGCGCCACCGGCAATAGTTATGGTCTTATCAGCCCTGACCAAAGCAAAATGTTGTTTTTTATAACACTTTTCAGATTTCATTCACTACAGTATATTAAGGAAAGAATCATGACGAAACCTGCACGAACATTCTTGTGTGCACTTATCCTGGCAAGCATGCTCTGCCTCGCGAGCAACGCCGAAACCGAAGCGTCAGGTAGTTTCACGCTGTGTAACGGTTCGAAAGTACATTACACCACATCCGGAAAAGGGGAACCGGCTGTCGTTTTCATCCACGGATGGAGTTGCAATGAAACATTCTGGCGCTTTCAACGTGCCTCCCTCGCTGCACTCCCCATGAAAATGATCTATATGGACCTGCCTGGGCATGGCAAAAGTGAACAACCCCAAACGGCATATACGCACGACCTTTTTGCCGACGCCGTATTGGCTGTGTTGGATGACACCAACGCCTCCAAAGCCGTTCTGGTGGGGCACAGTATGGGGTTTTCGGTAGCACTCCGCTTTGCTCGCAAGTATCCTTCCCGTTGTGCCGGGTTGTGTAGCGTAGACGGCGTATACTTCCGCCTGCCCAAAGAAGAAGAAGCGCGTGCCCAATGGCATGCCGGAATGAACGCATTCGTGGCTGGCTTCAAAGGCGAAAACCGAGATGCACATATGGAGCAGTTTCTGGCCCCCTTGTTCATAGCGCAAACGCCTGCCCCGTTACGTGCAGAAATCGAAGACGTCATGAAGAGCACCCCACCTCACGTGGCCAATAGTGCAATGGAAGGGCTCTTCGATGAAATCTTATGGGTGGAAACGCCGCTCAAAATCCCATTTTTGGCCATATATGCCCATAACTCGGATTTGCCTGACGACCACGAGGCCTATTTAAAGCTGGTATTTCCCCAGGTGGAAAGCCATCTATGGCCCAACGTCGGACATTTCCTGATGATGGAACGCCCCGAGCCTTTCAACACGCTGTTAAGCGGTTTTCTGATGAAACACTTTGGAAACCAGAAGGTTACACCATGACATGCACCGGCATACCACGGCTTAACTCATACTCCTGCGCCGCATTTCCATTGCGCACGGCAATTTCCAGGCGTTCCGTGCTCCCAATCAATGCAAACAGCGCGTGCAACGGCATGTCGGCATACGTGGTCGCAAAATACGAAATCTGTAATGCGCCAATATGAATTTGGCATTGAGAAGCGGCGTCCAAATCGCTACGCCTGATATTCGTGATGCAATTGCCAAAATGGTCGACATGGATGATTTCACCCTGGATATGATTACCCTCAATAACGGGCAGGGAAACGGATAACGTCTCCAGTTTGGGAAGCACAGGTCCAATATCAGACAGGGCGGCGCCCTCAGCCAACATCGCAGCGGCAGGTGCGAAAACATCCCGTCCATGAAAGGTCGTGCTCACCGTGGCAGCACGATCGGCCGGCATCTCGATAATACGGGCTTCCTGCAACGGCAACTCCTGCAACAGCAAGGTCAGCACTCCATTATCCGGACACACGACCGTATGCCCCCCGACACGCGCAACAATAGGATGGCGGCTGGTGCCCACCCCCGGGTCCACCACAACAAGATGTATCGTATCTTCGGGGTAATAGGGGATCACCGCACTAAGAAAAAGCGCCGCCTCACACACATCCTGCGGCGCAATACTATGGCTCAAATCAACAATACGCGCTGTGGAACACTGCCTGAGAAGCACCCCTTTTACTGCCGCTACATACGAATCGCGTAATCCAAAATCCGTGGTCAGCGTAATAATTGGTTGCTTCAGCATCGTCCAGAACTCCTTTATTCTATGTCCGGAAAAGAACAGACCCGATTACGTCCCGCCAGCTTCGCCGCATACAACGCCTTATCTGCAGCAGCGATCAGCGCATCCAAGGTTTCACCATGCTGAGGCCACTGCGCCACCCCCTGACTGATCGTCACCCCAAACGAATGTCCGTTATACGTCAACACGCGCGCTTCAATAGTCGTACGTAATAACTCTAATAATGCATACACTTGCGGCAGCGCCGTATCCGGAAACAACAAAATACTTTCATCCCCCCCATACAAGCCCGCAAAATCCTGCTTACGCAAACACTGGCGAATCATCCCCCCCATTTCACACACCGTCATACGTCCCGCCAAGTGCCCATACGTATCATTCACCCCCTTCAAGCCATCCAGATCCGTCATCGCCAGACAAAAAGGCTGCTTCTCCGTACTGCTACGCAACACAAACTCGGCCCGGTTCCGAAACGCTTCCATCGTTAACAGCCCCGTGAGCTGATCGTAATGAATGAGACGATGCACACGCTGATGAAAGGCCGACTCCACACTGTCACGCAGCACAAACTTGAGCAACACCTCCCCCATACGGATATGGTCCCCCTGATGTAAACACGCCCGCGTAATACGTTGATTATTCACACAAGTGCCATTGCTGCTATTCAAATCCTGGATGTAATAACACCCTTCCCCATCATGCTCCTCATACAAAATCTCCGCATGATGACGCGATACAGACGCCGCGCCAATACACGTTTGTGCATCCGGCGAACGCCCCAGCCGATGCGGAAAAACATGCATCTCTATTTCATGCCCAATTTCCCACCCAGAAAGCACCACCAAACTCGCCCCCTCCCCCAAAGCAGGAAAAAGCGGCTCCTCCTCCTTAGCCATCAAGGTGTCATCCGCATCCGGTAATTTCAGATTATGATCTGTAGTTTCATCACGCAACACCCGCCCAAACCTCTCCCGATAAATCCGCACAAAACAAGCAAAGGAGCCGGGCCGTAGCCCCAAAGCGCCCCTGTCAATTCCGGGCACAACAAAATCACACTGTCCATGATAGCGCCCTGGCAGCAAGACCGCAAAATGACAACGCTACGATTGTATCATAACAAGTCGACAAGATAGACGCCATCACCAAGAAAGGCTTGGATCTTTCCACAAGAAACGGTAACATATAGGAAAAATCATAGCAGATAAAAGAACAGCCAGCTCTATACGCCACGCTCCCTCCCCCAAAAAAACGCGGGAATTATAACCAAAAGTGGCGCTGGCTACTCTGGAGCATAGAATCCGAAAAAAACAACCGATAAGGATTTTTTTTACAATGACCGACCTATCGAGACGTTCCTTCCTGAAAACCACCGCCTTAGCCACGGCAGCCGGCCTAGCCGCACCTGCCGCACTGGGCGCCAATGAACGCATCCGCGTCGCCATACTGGGCTGTCGCAACCGCGGCCACCAGGTCGCTGAAGAAATGACCCGTAACCGCGCCTTTGAAATCGCTACCCTTTGTGACTGCGACACCGCCATGATCGACATCGCCACCAAAGAATTAGGCTCCCGAATTCGCAGAAAGCCAAAGCACGAAACAGACTTCCGTAAGGTCTTGGAAGATAAAGACATCGACGCCGTCGTCATCGCCGCCCCCGACCACTGGCACGCCTACATGCAACACCTGACCTTAGAAGCAGGAAAACACGTCTACGTCGAAAAACCCGCCTCCTTCAACATCGCCGAAAGCGTGTCCATGATCAACAAGGCCAAAGCACACCCCAAACAGGCCGTCATCGTCGGCACGCAACAACGCAGCGGCCAACACTTCAAAGATGCCAAAGCCTTTATCGACGAAGGCAACCTGGGCAAAATCGGCTTCTGCCGCACCTGGATCACTAATAACCGCGAGGCGTTGCCTATTATCCCCGATTCCAAACCACCCGCCTCGCTCGACTACGAAATGTGGGTCGGGCCCGCTCCCTACCAACCTTACAACAAATATGGTTGCCACTACTGGTGGCACTTCCAGAAAAACTACGGCACCGGCGAAATGGGCAACTGGGGCGCACACTGGCTCGACATTGCACGCTGGTATCTCGACGTCGACCTACCCATTGCAGTTTCGGGACAAGGCCAAAAAGTGGTCGACGATGCCAAACAGACCCCCGATACCCAAACCGTCATCTACGAATTCCCTTCGGTAACGCTGCTTTGGGAACAACGTATCTGGACGGATTACAATATCAATAATTCCGGAAGCGGTATTGAATTGGCGGGCGAGAAAGGCACGCTGGTCGTCACGCGAAGCGGCTGGACCTTCTTCCCGAAAGGGGAAAAGCCACAACGCCACGAAAAAAGCAACCTCATACGTCCCCATGTGCAGAACTTCGCCGACGTTATCCACGGCAAAGCCGCTTGTAACGCCCCTATGGAAGAAGGCGCCAAATCGGCCACCATGTGTCACCTGGGCAACCTCGTAGCACAGCTCAACCGACGTCTCGAATTCAACGCGGCCACTCAGGACTTCGTAAACGATCCTGAAGCGAGCGCCTTGCGCAAGCGTGAATACCGTACCCCCTGGACCACGCTCACCCAAATCGAAGGCTAAAGGTGGCCAGGGCCACACCCAAGAGGTATGGTCCTTGCTGTCCCTACCCGAAACGGGTTTTGCGTTTTACAGGACAGCTTCTCAGATTTGAATCGCTAAAAGTAGCCAGGGCCACACCCAGGAGGTATGGCCAGTACAACCGTTTTTATGACAGTTTCAGATTTGAGTTATTAAAAGTGGCCAGCGTCGTCTCTAGTAACGACGCTGGCCACTTTTTTTATGCCCGTATATTTCTATTCTCTTCAGTCCATGGATAAACCGTCCACCCTCGTCCCCCTACGCACTTCGATACACACGCGCTAGCTGTGTTTCCAGAAGGAAGGCAGGAAGAGCACGCATATACTAATAAGCTCGAGACGGCCCATGGCCATGCAGAAACTGAGGAAAAGCTTTCCAATGGCGGGAATAGCATGGAAGTTTTCTATCGCACCAACGAACTCCAGGCCGGGACCAATGTTGTTCAGTGTGGCGGCCACAGAGGTGACTGCGCTCTGAAAGGGAAGCCCTAACAGGGACATGAAAACGGAACCTATGGCGAAAATGGTGAGGTAAAGCGCAAAGAAGGTAAGGATGCTGCGTTGGATGTCCTCCTCGACGATTTGGCCGTTGATGCGGATGAGCCGTACCGTTTTAGGCCGGAAAGTACTCTGGAGGTGGTGGTGCGCCATCTTGAGTAGCAGGATAATACGAACAACTTTTATGCCGCCCCCTGTGGAACCTGCACAGCCACCGATAAACATGAGCAGCACGAGTAGTGCACGGGAGAAAAACGGCCAGATTTCAAAGTTATCGGTACCGTAACCCGTGGTGGTGGTAATGGAGACCACCTGAAAGGCCGCCACTCGCAAGGCATGCGGCAGGGTATAGTGGGGCGCATGCAGTCCGGGCGTGTCGTCCTGAATGGGCAGGGATGCAACCCCCTGCACGCCGATCAGGTTGAAGGTGATCAGCAGGGTTGCAACGGCGAGTATGCCGATGTAAACACGCCATTCGGTGTTTTTGAACAACGCGGTCCAGCTCCCTTGGAGCATCGCGAAAAAGAGGGCGAAGTTGGTGCCGGCCAGAACCATGAAGAAAATGATAATACCGTCGATAGCAACGCTGTCAAACGCCGCGACACTGGCGCCCCGGGGAGAAAAGCCACCGGTAGCCAAAGTGCCGAAAGTGTGGCAGAGGGCATCGTAAAAACTCATGCCTGCAAACATGAGCAGCAGGGTCTGAATGACCGTAAGCCCGAAGTAAATCTTGTAGAGAATCGACGCCGTATCTTTGATACGCGGACTAAGCCCACGGGGATCGGGGCCCGGCGATTCGGATTTAAAAAGCTGCTTTCCCCCTGCACCAAGGTAGGGAAGCACTGCGATAAACAGCACGATGATACCCATGCCACCAAGCCAGTGGGTGAACGAACGCCAGAAAAGCAGGCTTTTGTCGGCGGCTTCAATATCAACGAGAACGGTTGACCCCGTCGTGGTAAAACCGGACATCGATTCAAAATACGCGTCGATGGGCCCAAGCAATCCCCCAAAAACAAAGGGAAGCGCACCAATGCCAGCAGTGAGTAACCAGCCCAAGCCTACCAGAGCCAACGCCTCACGTTGGTAAAGCTGATTCGGGGCGCGGCGTCCTAACAGCGAAAGCAGCACACCAAAAACGCATGCAAGCACAATCGCTTCGAAAAAGGCAGCCAGGGCATGCCATTCATGAAAATAGGCCGCCCACCCTGCAGAAGGTAGCATGAGCAACGCAATCGCAATGGTAAAATGACCCAGGTATTTGGAAACAAGTTTAAAGTTCATAAGCCCTTTATTTTCTTTGGAATAATTTACGCGCGGCGTCTACAGATTCAGAAGAGGCGATAAGGATCACAGAGTCCCCCGCATGAATTTCATCATCGCCACTGGGAACAATAACGGAATCACCGCGTAAAATCGTGGCAATGAGTGCGCCACGGGGAAATTTAGAACGATAGTCGCGGATTTGTTTACCCAGAATAGGCGAACCGTCGCCAATCTCAAACTCAATCACTTCCACCTGCCCTTCCCCGAGAATAGCAAGCGAAGTCGCCTTGTCCTGATGCACCAACCGTAAAATCCGATTGGCCATACACGCCCGCGGCGTGATAGCGAGGTCTACGCCAAGACGTTCGACAAGCGGGGCAAAATCAGGTTGCTTTACAATGGCGACCACCGTGTTTACCCCCACCTCCTTGGCCAACACCCCCGCCATAATATTCCGTTCATCATCCCCCGTAGCGGCCACGAGCACATCGAAATCATTGATATGTTCCTGCTCCAACGCGGTGCGCGACGTGGCATCGCGACAGACAATTTTGGCCTTTTCCAGACGCGCAGCCAAGGTATTGCAGCGTTCTTCACGCCGCTCAAAGAGCTTGACCGTGCGCACCTTGCCCTCCAGGGCCTGCGCCAGACGGACACCGACAGTACTGCCGCCAACGATAGCGACCCGGCGCGCCTTCTGATCATTGTAGTGGAAAAGTTGTTGCACCGGCGCCAGGTTTTCCTTCAAACCAACGAGGGTAATATGGTCACCCACCTTTACAACCGTGTCGCCATGGGGGATAAAACTCTTCCCGCGACGATTGATGACGCCGAGGAGCACCCCTGAACCAGGATCGATGACGTCTTTCAGCGTTTTCCCGTCAACCGTCGGCGTCTCACTCACCTGAATCTGACGCAACTGCACCCGCCCCCGTCCAAAATTCTCCATAGCGAGCACACCCGGCTGCTGTATGTACTGCGCAATCTGCAGTGCCGCCAACGAATCAGGGGTCATGATGTAATCAACACCAAGAATAGACTCATACAGAACGTTGGATTCGATATACGTCGCATTATCGACGCGTGCAATAACCCGTTTCGCCCCCAACCCCTTCGCGGTAGCAGCCGCAATGAGATTCTTCTCGTCATTCCCCATCGAAGCGACAAAAAGGTCCGCCTTGTCCACATTCAGAGACTGCAAGAACATGACCGAGGTGGCGTCCCCGACCGCCGTACTGACATCGAGGGCATAATCAATCCGTTCACGTTCCTCAGGATCAGCCTCAATGACGCTCACATCCTGCTTATCCGCACAAAGTAAACGAGCGAGGTGGGTACCTACCCGTCCGGCGCCCGCAATAAATATATTCATAATAGACCAACCTCCTGTGGTCTTCCCACAGTCATTCCAGATTCACTGTCTCAAAACGGAGCATTCGGGGATCTTCCTATAAATTCCGCTACAGAGTCAAGGGGCAGGTCCGTGAACGACACCGCGACATGCTACAATAGCCCGACGATGCAAGGTAGCAGCCGGTAAGGAATTCTGGATATGGCCATTAAATACAAGCGGGAAGGCGGGGTGCGCATCGCGCGTGAAACGCGATATACGCCTTATAAAAGCTTGTTTTCCCGTATGATGCCCGATCCCAAACGCCGCCTGCTGATGATATATTCCGCCTGTGCTTTCTTCGGTATTTTGGCGCTGATGGCAGGTAGGATTCAGCAGATTTCGGAGGTTGCCCTCTTCCATGAACAGCCGTTGACAAAGGGAATGGGCCAGATTGTAGACAAAGCCACACAAGCGCCAGGGGAAGCGGAGACAGGCCATTGGATACACATTGCAGCGCCTCTGCTAGAAGGTGGAGCGCTGCAGGATTGGATGCAAGTGGATGAAACGGTGTGGAACACGCTGGAGGTAGGCGACTGGGTGGGTATCCTGTTTCAGCTAAGCAAAAACGGAAAGCGTATCCGCATACAAGAATGCGGATTGGTTGCGTTGCCGCCTCCGATCCCAGTACACTCTGCGCAGAGTGGGGAAAGAACGCCAGTAGAAGGGGCTAAGGGAGAAAGCGGTGTCGTTGAGTCCGAATGAAATGCGGGGAATTTATGAAGACACAGTCATCATAAAGAAACCCACCTTTGGCATTGTGAGTGGCTACCATGAGCTGCCCTATATCTGTGTAGGACGTTCCTCTACCCTGGAAGGTCGGGCGCTCTGCGTACGCGGCAAGGTAGAGGTTTCACCGCGTTTTGTCGTGCGCCCAGCCCAGTATGCCCCCCGCTACGAGGAAGTGTTTGGCGAAGAAAACGTCGACGTTGCCCTGGTGGGACGCGTGTTTGGCTTTATGGGCTTCCCGCGCCACCAGGTAGAATGCGCATCGGAAGACCTGGAGATTCAACAGGTGGAGGGTACGCTGGACGAGGTCATTTCGAGGTGTCTGGATGACTTGGCGCGTCGGGAAGACATCACCACCGGCGTGGTGATGACGCCGGATAGCCAATACTATCCTATTTCGATCGAACGTTTCATTGCCAGCGTACTGGAAGACGAATTCGCAATGTAACGGGCGTCGAAACTGAAAAGGAGAGGCATCAGGGGAGCACAGTTGGAAAGGGTGCATGTGTTTGGGTTGAGCGAAAAGCAAAAACGGGGGAAACAGGCAATACGCGGATGGTGTGCACTGTTATGTGCAGGAGGCCTGCTTTTTTTACTTGCATACATGGATGACCGCTGTGTAGATCGCGCCCCCCACGCAGGCTTCTGCCCCCCGGAAGCTACCTGGCGTACCTACTGTGCCGACGTACCGCGCTTTTGGCGCACGTTGCAACACGCCCCCGCAGGAAAAATCACCGCGCACAGTATCCCAAGGCGACTACACGAGGCCGCGTTGGCCATACGCCTGCAAACCGGAATCCGCCCCACCCCCTCACGAATGCGTATATGGTTAGGGCGACAATGTCTCATTGGCGGCCAGGGGCCACACTGGGGAGGATGCACCTACCCCGGCCTGCTACTGCGCACGTTTAGCAAAGCACATGCCTTTCTTGCCGGCCCCGTCATTGCTAGCGAATCCATCTATCGTTTTCGACACTGCTACTACGCCTGGCGGGAAGGGTATTTACTCTTTTCCCCGCATCTATCTTATATACAACAGGCCCTTGCCGCCCCTCCCCTCTCCAAAGAGGCGGCAGGAAAACACGAAATGATTTTACATGGACAGGGCCCGCTGCAGGAACGCTGCATCTCAGCCCCGCCACATTACAAGTCTCCGGTGAAATACAGTGCAACGCCCCCCTCATACGCAAACCCTTATCCATCGCGGAAGGATGGTCAGAAGACGCCCTGTGTGTCGTGGGGGTAGCCGACTGGACGGTATTCCTGCAGGGCCTGATACTGGCCCTACAGAGCCCCTTGGTACAACAATTAGGGGGAGAGTACGCGCTCAACGTATGGCGCACATGGGGCCTGGCCTGGCCTGATCTCGGCAGGTCCGTAGAAGAAATCGCCATCGGACTGGCCTCGGTAGACATGAAAAACAACCTTCCCGAACCCGTAGGCACCTTGGTAATGCGGGCACAAAAAGCTGCGACCGCAGAAACCCACCCCTTCGCCCCCATGCTCGACTCCATGGACGCCATACCCTATGCCTGGGAAGCATGGGAAGGGCGTTTAGCCCCCTTTTTGGGCGATGCCTTCACCCTATGCACCGCACAACGCGAAGATCGCTGGCTACTGACCAGCCGCCAATCGTTGATGTATGACATGCTGATGATGCCCCCCGCACCAACGCCCTCTGCCGAAACAATCTTTATACGCGTCAACTGGGCGGCCCTATCCCGTCTGGGCACACAAGGCCTGAGCTGGGCTGCAAAACGGGAACTACTGTCCGGATACACGGTACGCGAAGCAATGGACACCTGGACTCCTGTACTGGACTGGATGGCCCAATGGGGCCAAATGGTCTTGCGGGGCTATGGCGAGGGTAAACGACTTCATTTTCGAGGGACACTGGTTTCCATAGCGGAGGGGGCAGCATGAAAAAGCCGTTCAAAATGCGCCTGCTTCTCCTGATGCCTCTCCTTTGCCTTACGGCTTCGGCGCAAATGGATTGGCAGACACGCTTCGGAACGCCCCAACCCATGGCGATAGTAGGCAATGGCTCGCTCACCGCGGGATTCACGGAAGCGGGATGGCTTAGCTCCTGTCGCTGGCCCAGCCCCGGACTCTACGACCAGCTAGCATATGACGCATCCCCATCGTCGACACACCAAGCGCATCAGGGGGCACGCTGGGGGATGGATTGGGACGAAGAACGGATCTGGCTTGAGCCTAAGCACTTTGCCGAATACAACGGTACGTATGGAGAAAAAGAGGACATCCCTTTCTATGCCGTGTCCGGACGCCTGAAAACGGGACAACGTCTGACGCAGTATTGCTTTGTGCATCCCACGAAAGACATCTTAATTGTGCAGTTACGAATCTGGGGGGAAGAACGACCGAAGGGAGTGTATTGGTATCAGAATTTTGCACCATGCACACGGGTAATTCCCGAAGCGCCCATTGCGGATTGGGCCCTCGACGGCTGCAACGATTTTGCCGTTTTCTTCGACCGCACGGATGCATGTATCTACCATTTTCGGCCAAACACGCTGGAACAAGGAGCCTGGAAGCGGGCACAGGCCCTGGCCCAAAAAGCAACGCCTACGGCAAGTTGGGATGTCTTCACAGAGGGAATCTGGGTGGCGACCGGTTCCCCAAACAAAATCGCGTCGCACCAATGCGGAAAGGCAGACGCGGCAACCTCAGCATGGCGTAACGCGAATAACACGCCCTCGCTATCCGGACGTACGGCGGCAGCAGGACATTGTAATAGCGCTTTACAACTGGAACTGCACCCCTGCCGCGGCGGTTCCGTGGCAACCGTTTTCATCGCCTTTGCTCCTACGCGCGCTCAGGCTGCAGAAACATTGGCATACGCGCAAAAACAGCACTATCAGGGACTGCTTAGAGACTGCAAATCATATTGGGCGGAGTACTGGAAAAAAATCAATGCACCCGCAGAAAGCCCTATACGCAAAGCCCTGTTAACGCTTGCCCTCGCGCGCGATGCAAAACGCGGCGTGGTAGTGCAAGCCCCGATTACCTACCCTCCTCTCGCCTTGGCATCCGCACGGACGGGAGCGTGGATTTCGCTGGCACTGGACCAGTGGGGTCTGCAGGATTGGGCAGCGCAAAACACCCTGTTCTACGCCCAACAGATGCAGCAGGCCGACGAAAAAAACGAAAGCGGTCCTCCTCTGCCAGCAGCCTGTTATGTATCAGGCGAACCCGCCCTGCCAGCATGGCTGCGCGATGTCGATGCAACCGCCTGGGCCTTAAGCAGCTTCTGGTTGCACGCACAGGCCTTGCCCAAGGATCAACGGAATGCCTATTTGGAATCGGTTTGGGCCGCCGTGCGCGCAGGAGGAGATTTCCTCACCGGTTGGACACAGGGCGGCAATGCGCCCGCACCAGGTTTCCAATGGACCTGCCTGCGGGAAACCCGCTCGCGTCTGGGCATGCTAACCACAATGATGGGGGTGGAGGCAGCGCGCCGTATGGCAAAAACACTGGAGCATCAGGAGGAAGAAGCGCGCTGGCATGAACGTTTGTTGTCGCTCTACGTTGCGGCGCGTATCGAAAAGGACGCGCCGCATGATCGCGTCCCCTTTCCTACCGGCTTCCTGTGGTACTTCATGCAAGTACTGGAAAACAATCGCTGGAACCAAGGAATACACGCCCTGGCAATGCAAGCCGCCAGAGACGAAAAAACGCTGAACACGGCCTTGGCATGGGCAACCACCGAAAACGATCCAAGCGCCTACCATGCCGCCCTTTATCTCCTTGCCATAAAGCAGGAAAAAGAGCGAAAATAGCTTTTACCCTTTAGAGCGCCTTCTTTTTTTTGCAAAAAACGAAAGAAATAAAAAACGCCGTGCAACTGCATCAGCAGCTACACGGTGCAGAAAGTATTAGTTCAGAGGCTACTTTGCAGGCTTACCGAAAACTTCGATCTCCACATAGTGGTTCATTTCATTACCGGTATTGCCATTGCTATACAGACGCACATAGCGACCTTTGACGCCATCGGGGGTCTTAATCAGACGACCTTTGTTGGTTTCTATATATTCCTTGTCTTTGCCAACACCCAGTCCTGCGGAGTTGTCATGGTCGTTGTTGTAAATTGCTTTGGCTTCTTTGAACTCGGGATCGTTGCCCACTTTGACGACAAAGTCAAAGTACACGCGTTTCCCCTCATGGAAATGCCATACCAACACGGCGTAGATGTCGCATTCCTGTTCCAGATCAATCTGCACCCATTGCACGCCGGATTCGAGTTCAACCAGGCTGTCCTTGACATACTCTTTGTCGCCATCGGTAATCTGTTTCAGATCGCCCAGCAGCGGATCTTTGCAGCTGCTGGTGATTTTTTTACCTTTGGAGACAATCGTAGTGCCTTTGGGGGCAAGGTACGGGGGACGATCTTTAAAGTCTTCTTCTTCCAGATTCGGTCCCCAGTAAGGAAGAGGCGTACCCCCAAAGAAGGGTTCAGGAAGCTCGATTTTGATGGCTTCCATATCTTCCGCCAACGAAGGAACTGTCCAACTCAAAGCCAGGGTTAACATAAGTGCCGTAATAATAAATTTTGTACGCATCGCATTTCCCTTTCTCATGCTTAGGTCAGAAGAACGTAGTCTATTGCTATAGACTCTTTTCTACGATGCGCGGTTACAGTAAAATTCCTATTTTTTAGTTCTCGTCCCCACGGAGGACAGAGTGTCTAAAAAGTTTTTTCATGCAGCGAGTTTCCTTGGCCTTGGCGCAGTGGGCCGTTGATTCGGCAATAGCGTACGGAAAAAGTCCCACGAAGGGGCAAATGTGCCTGGTTGAGACTCTTTTGATTCCGTTAGGGCGATAAACACCCCAGATTCCGACGTGTTGTAGGGGGGAAGTGTGTTAATTTTCTCGCTTTTCCAGAGTTTGAATATCTTGTGTAGATTGTAGGTGGCGCAAACCATGGCCCATTGAGCTTGTATGTTGTCGAGCCCGCAAACGGTGAATCGCCTGAATCCAAGGTGCTGTTTGATGAAGGCGAAGACGGGTTCGATGAGGTAGCCTCGCTTTTTCAGGTCAGCTTGAACTATCGGGTCTGTTTGTTTATCGCGTTGGCGCTTGATGACTGCGTTGTATTGGTTCAAGTCTACCGTGCGGCCTGTCTTCTTTTTGGTGCATTGGGCGCGGTGGGGACAGCTGGTGTTGGTGCAGTGGTATCGACGTAGGTGATAGCCTCTTTCTTTGCGGTAGCGCGTGCCTTGAAAACGAAGTTCGCTGTCGTGGGGGCAGATGAGGATGTCGCGTTCTGCGTCGTATATGAAATTGCTGGCGGCATAGGGCTTTTGGGGATTGGGACGCATGCTTTGGGGCAGTGCGACAACGACGTCGCGTTCTTCTTTTTCGGCTTGCTCGAATTGGCGACCGGTCGCGTAACCAGTGTCCGCCAAGGTGCGTTCGGCACTCTGGCCCGCTTGCTCTTGTACCTTGTCGAGCATGGCGTTGAGTTGCTGTTCATCGTTGCAATCTGTTGTCGCCTCGCAGGCGACAAGGATGCCGCAAGTCTCATCGGCCACCGCTTGCCCGTTGTAGGCAAAGGCGTTTCGGTTTTGTTCCTTGCAAGGCATGACGCAAGCATCTTCATCGCTTGGGTGCAGGTGTTCCTTGTCAGTTTCCTGCAGGCGTTGCAATGCGCTACGCACTTTTTTGCGTAGCGCCTGGCGCTCTCCCAATTCCTTTGGCAATGCATCATCAGGCGTGTCGCACACGCTGGTTTCTTCCAGCTGTTTTTCCAGCTCCGTGATTCTACTGTCCAGTTTTTCCAGCAACGCCAACAGCTTCTTTTTGTGCCATCCCCCGCGATTGGCCACCCGTGCGGCGATTTTCGTACCATCGACGGCATGCAATACAAAGCCCACCATATCCGCTTCAACGGCGACCCGCACCGTTTTTTTGAAGAGATTTCGAATTCCCTTTTTATTGCTACGAAAAAAGTTGTTCAAGGTATTATGGTCCGGCCTGTGCATCCCCGCCAGCCAGACGAATCCGATGTGATCCCGGCACGCCCTTTCCAGCTTACGCGACGAACGTATGCGTTCGAAATACCCATAAAGCCACAATTTAAGCAACAGCTGTGCGCTATAAGCGGGCCGCCCCTTTTCCCCGCTGGCCCAAACGATTTCCACTTCCTCAAGATTCAACGCCTCTACGAATTCCCTTATAAAACGCGCCGGATGGGTAGGTTCAATCCAATCCTCCAACGAAGGAGGAAGCAAAAACGCCTGCGAATAATCCGCGTCAATTAGAAGCGCCATTTCATACCTCCGTCCAAGTTCTATGCCGGTCAACCGAGAATAATTATACAAAACACCTAAATAATAATCTATTTAAAAACTTTTTAGACACTCTGAGGAGCGTGGGGACGAGAAAAATGCAGTGCCTATATAAAAAACGCCGTGCAACTACATCAGCAGCTACACGGCGCAAAAAGTATCGGCTCAGGGATTATTTTACGGGCTTACCGAAAACTTCGATCTCCACATAGTGGTTCATTTCGTTAGCGGTGTTGCCGTTGGTGTACAGGCGCACATAGCGACCTTTGACGCCATCGGGGGTCTTGATCAGACGGCCTTTGTTGTTTTCGATGTATTCTTTGTCTTTGCCAACACCCAGTCCGGCAGAATTATCAAAGTCATTGTTATAGATTACTTTGGCATCCTTGAACTCGGGATCGTTGCCGATTTTGGCGACTACGTCGAAGTACACGCGTTTCCCCTCATGGAAATGCCATACCAACACGGCGTAGATGTCGCATTCCTGTTCCAGATCGATCTGCACCCATTGCACGCCGGATTCGAGTTCGACCAGGCTGCCCTTGGCGTAATCTTTGTCGCCATCGGTGAGCTGTTTCAGATCGCCAAGCAGCGGATCTTTGCAGCTGCTGGTGACTTTTTTGCCTTTGGAGACGACCGTCGTACCCTTAGGGGCAAGATACGCGGGACGATCTTTAAAATCTTCCTCTTCCAGATTCGGTCCCCAATAATCAATCGGGGTGCCGCCAAAGAAGGGTTCAGGAAGTTCGATTTTGATGGGTTCCATGTCGCCTTCTGCGAAGGAAGGAACTGCCCAACCCAGGGCCAAGGTCAGCGCGAGTGCGCCAATGACAAGTTTCCGATGCATAACGTTTTCCTTTCTTGTTTACGCTTTCGAAGTGGTCTCAGACCACTGTTCTTCTTGGCTTTTGTATCGCATTAAGGTAACCGCCCGGCTACCTTAATAACTTCGATTCTGAAGTGCTATCAAAAAACTATATCTTCGTCATCTCCGTTCCCACGGAGGACCGTGGGTGAATCAAAGAAGCCTTTGCAACCGGTAGACTGCTCAGGCAATCGTGGTGATTGTATCAAATTTTTGGCAAAGCTTCCACGATTGCGTTTAAGACTAATTATACCGCACGTTGGTTTCAGCTCCCACAGCAATACCAGACGGTGTTTTTTGGAAAAAATTCACGCTCCCGGGTATTCCCACTGGGCGGCTTCGGGGAAACACGGCGCAAATTTCACACTACTACGCGGCCGCGCCATCATATCGGCAACCGTATCGCGCCACTTTTGATAATGTGCTGTTTCCTTGTGCTTTGCAGGCGCATTCTCATCGCGGTAGATTTCGATAAGCATAAAATGGGCAGGCTCATCCTGATGCCGTATCACATCAAACCGGATAATGCCCGGTTCCTGAATACTATTGCGCGCATTTTCCAGGCTGGCCGCCTCAAAACGGTCTGCGTATTCTGCTTTTACAAGTACATCTACGTGCACAATAAGCATGCTGCGTTTCCTTCTTTTCTACACTACCCCTGTTATTTAACACCGTTACCCTGTATTTCCTGAATATTCTTCTCCGCTGTTCCTTTTAAAGTATGCAGCAGATCCACTTTGGGCTGTAAGCGATTGATCACGGCCTCGCGTTCACGGCGGATCTCCTCCTCACGCGCAAGCAGATCGTCGCATTCCCGCTGCACCGTGTCGACCGCGTTATTCACTTCGCCACGCACCGCACTTTCAAACGTACCTATGCGCTGTTGCAGATACTCCGTAATAGAGGCCAGAATAGAGGGCGCTGCTTCGCCGTTCTTATCCTTGCCCCCATGGATGAGCATATTCATCACATTGTCCTTCACCATCGGCTCCAGCTTCTTAATCCAACGGTCCTCACTCCAGGCCAGTCGTGCGAGAAAACCACCCAAGGCGCCCAGCAAACCACCAAGTCCCGCACCGATCGCAGTGCCGATCACCGGCACAACAGACCCCACAGCCGCACCCGTCGCCGCACCCAGGGCAGCCCCTCCAGCGCCAAAGGCCATATAACTGCCTGTCATCGAGGCCTGCAATTCCACCAGATCTATCTTTCCAGGCTCCGTCATATGAACACGCAACTCACGCACCTGATCCAGCTGTTCAGCGATACCCTCACGCAGCTCCTGCTCCACCGTGTCGATACGCTGGTAGAGTTCCGCCATCAACATAGAAACGAACTGATCCACCTCATGCTCCATCTGAGCCATAAGCGGTTGAAAACGTTGACGTCGCGCATCTTTCAAGTGCGTCCCCTCACGCAACCACTGTAATAACGGCACCACCACCTTTTCCTGTATCTTTTCCGACGTCATCGCTTCACGCAACTGCGCTTCATAGCCTGGATAAGACGTTTCCTGCCACACACCGCCACGGGTCTTTTTCGCGTAGCCCTCCAGCACCTTCTCAGCATTGGCACGAATCTCTTCCAGACGATGCATCAGCGTTTCACGATTGGCACGCAACTCATCAAAACGAGCAGGGTCCTTGGCCAGCTTAATCTCATTCTCCATCGCTACCGAAAAATCATCCGCACGCTCCCAAATAAAACGGGCGGCCGTCTCGATCACCGCACACGCCTTATTCTCATTCAGCAGATAATCCAGCAGACGTTCCTTCAGATGCGGCAGGCGACTCTGCCCCATCAGATACGCCGCCAGATCATGCCCCGGTGTTTCACTATGCTCTATACGTTTAAGGATGCCCGTAGGAATGGCGGCGCGATTATCCTCCAGCAATTCCTCCAGGGCGATATGCCCCTGTTCCAACTGCTGCGCACGCAGAGCGCGATACCCCGACAGGAAAAACAGGTCGGAATCTTCCGGAATATCGTGCCGTTTAAACGCTTCCGTCAGACTATGGGCAGGCCCATGTGCACCCCGCAGATCAATCTCATCCGACTCCAGCTTATCCGCCTTGTTCAGCACAAAAAATACACGCCGTCCACGCAAGGTAATGATGCGTTTGATGAAATTGAGATCATGCACATTACCCGCAAAACTGCTGTCGACCAAAACAACGACAAGATGGCTGTGTTCTATAATGCCATACGTAATTTCCTGCCGTGTCTCCGACACACTATGCACGCCAGGGGTGTCCACAATAACAATATCTTCCTCCAATACCGAGGAAGGCATGGCAAGACCAATTTCTTCAATTTTATCGCGTAACGGCGCCAGATGTGGATACTCCTCATCCGCCATCACCGTCACCAACGGTTCCAGACTACGGCGCATCAGCGCCGGTTGGGTATCTGCATACGTAATACGCAGCCGCCGATTGTCTTCCATGGCAGTGACCGACGCCGGAATCGAAGAAAACAGCCGGGACAGTGCATCAAGCTCATGATGCGACGCCGCCTCCGCCAGCTTCAACACCAACGTCAACTCCTCACCGCGCTGAATAAACGTCAGTTTCGAGGTACACTCCTCCACATCCATCGGAAGATACGCCCCACCCAAAAAGGCATTAATAGCCGTGGATTTCCCTACGTTAAACGTGCCCAAAAAGACAACGCGATACTTTCCATCTTCCAGAAATTGTTGCTGATAGCCAATAGCTTTGCCCTGATACGCCTTATTGCCCCGAAAATCAGGGTCCTCCTGCACAAACGTACTGAGCTGACGCAAGGCGCTCAAGATAGAAAGCCGGTTTTCCTCGTGTTCCTTAAAATTCATGGAGAGCTCCTTTCTGACATGCAATGAAGGAGGCGGCAAGTTTCGAAGTCAATAACTCATGAAAAGACCGCTCCATATGCCCCGGAGCATGCGCCGTTTCAAACTCATACAAAGCCACACGCAACGCATCAAAACCAGCGTCACACAATTCACGCACTGCTCTTTTCGTACGTTTACGATATTCATCCGGATGCAGTCCCCGACTGTTCTCCAGGCGGGCCGACACCGCAAAAAAAGGCGGCGCAGGCGTGATACCATAACGCTCCATACGCTTGGGCGCCTTATCACAAATACGCCGTATCTCATCCGCATTCAAGTGGTCCGCCTTATTAGCCACCACCAACAGATTGCCCCGGAAATGTTCCGCGTGATAGGCGATAAAATCCATCGTATGCTTGGCCGCCCAATACTCAATATCCGTTACGATAACAAACATCGCCTCCCCCTCCCCATTGAGCTGCGGCACCTCCACCGACTCCAGCATATCGCTCGACAAACCGGCCGTGTCCACCAGAACAAGACGATTAAACGGCATCTTGGGCAACACCGCCGCCAAAGCGACATAGCCCGCATCATTATTTCGATCCCGCCGAATACCGACAAAATCCTGATACGATTTCGTCTCCGGCTGCCCCTCCTCCGCGGGCAACGCCGCATACCCCGGTTCCGCATTCGAGGTCGCGGTAACAAATGTAGGGAGCGCGTGGCTTTCCTCACGACTGACACTCAAACAGTCCCGCCGAAGCAAAGCATTAATCAACGCGGATTTTCCAACATTAAAATCACCCATAAAAAGGGCCGTAGGCGTGTGTGAAACGAGTGTTGCGCTCATGCTGCCTTTCCTTTCTTCCTCGGCATATTCAGCGTGCCATGCCAGCGTGCGTGATAAAACAAATAAAATTGGTTTGACACCACCTTGCCGATACCGGTACCATGCTACCGCAAGTGTAACTTTGGGGGCATTGGGCTAGTCTAACCCGTAGTGTAGCATGAACGCGAGGTATGCTTCGACGTTCTTTCGCCACACATAAAAGGTTGGGAGGGCCGTTGTTCAAAAGAGGTGTTTCCACCGCTTTCGGGCCACGCATATAGCCTGCATAGAACCGTGTAAGTCAAGGCGTAACAAGCGCATACCGCAAAGGTGCGCTACCGCGCCTTGTTGTGAAGTAACCGCTTGGTAATGGGTTGTACGAACTACCTACCTATTGTTAAGTAAACCCGAAAAATTCAAAAGAAGGTCAAACCCTATGGCAAAGGAAGATGTTGCACAAAAAGATGCTGCGATGGAGCTGGCGGAAGATGCGCGGGACGCGGAATGGGAGTTTGAAAGTTTTACGGCGGAAATGTTTCGGGGCGATTTCCGATGGGACTTGATGCACCCCTTTCCGACGCAGTCGGAAGAAGATAAGAAAATCGGGGACGAGTTGATCGAAAAGCTCCGTCCGGTTATGGAAGAACTAGATCCCTTCGAGCTGGATCGCCTGGGCGACGAAAACCACCCCGAGAACAAAGACTACGAAGACAAATCCTACAACAACCCCTTACCCGAATCATTCCGCCAGAAACTGGCCGATTTGGGTCTCTTCGGCATGAAGATCCCGAAAAAATACGGTGGCCTGGGCCTGTCGATTTCCAACTACGCCCGCGTGCTGACCTTCGTTGGCAGCTACTGCAGCAGCACCGTAGCCTGGTTGTCCGCACACCAGAGTATTGGCGTGCCGCAACCGCTCAAAGACTTCGGTACCGAAGAACAAAAAGAAAAATACTTCCCACGCCTGGCCAAAGGTGAAGTATCCGCCTTCGCATTGACCGAACCCGATGTAGGTTCCGACCCTGCGCGCGTACACACCACCGCCATTCCTAGCGAAGATGGAAAGTATTACACGCTTAACGGTGACAAGCTGTGGACAACAAACGGCCTTGCGGCGAATTTGGTTGTCATCATGGCGCGCACGCCGGACAAGGTACTGCCCAACGGCAAAAAACGCCCCCAGATTTCCGCCTTCATCATAGAAATGGATTGGGAAGGCGTGAAATGCGAACGTCGCTGCCAGTTCATGGGCCTGCGCGCTATCATGAACGGTGTACTGACGCTGAAAAACGTCAAAGTGCCCGTAGAAAACATGATCGGCAAGCCCGGTATGGGACTGAAAATTGCCCTGACCACGCTGAACACCGGTCGTCTGGGCCTGCCTGCTGCGGCTATCGGCTCCTGCAAAAAGTTCATCGACGAATTGGAATGGTGGGCTGGCGGTCGCGTGCAATGGGGACGCGCCATTGGCGAACACCAATCCATCACACGCAAAGTTGCGCTTTTCGCCTCCGACCTCTTCGCCATGCAGAGCATGGTCACCCTGACCTGCGCCTTCGCAGATCAGAAAAACGCCGACATCCGTCTGGAAGCGGCAGCAGCCAAATACTTCTGCTCGGAAACCGTGTGGAAACGCCTGGATGACTTCGTCCAGATTCGTGGCGGACGTGGCTATGAAACAGCCAAATCCCTATACGAACGCGGCGAGCGCCCCTCGGGTGCAGAACTGGCCCTGCGCGATGCGCGTATTGGCCGTATCTTCGAAGGTTCCTCCGAAGTAATGCACCTGATCATGGCCCGTGAAGCAATGGATACCCACTTCAAACTGGTCATGCCTATCCTGATGCCACGTCCCGGCCAAAAAGACAGCAAAGTATCGCTGATCATGAAAGCGGCCAAATTCTACATGACCTGGTACCCCAAAACCTGGATGCCCGCTTCCGGTGACTTCAAAACCAAGAAGCTTAACTCCACCAACGTCGCCCACCTCAAATTCGCGTCGAAAACCTGCAAACGTCTGGCACGCACCCTCTTCCACACCATGGCGAAATTCGGTCCAAAACTGGAAACCGAGCAGATCCTCTTCGCAAACTTCGTGGATATCGGCACCGACCTGTTCGTGATGTCCTCGGCACTGTCCTACGCCGAACATCTGATGACGCAAAACCCCGACGATCAGACCCCGCAAGTGCTGGCCGACCTGTTCTGCCGTGAAGCACGCGTACGCATCGCGTCCAACTTCAAGGCAGTAAGGAAAAACCATAACCGACTCTACAAAAAGGTTGCCGGTCCTCTGATGGAAGGAAAACTGCACTGGTTGGCGAACGACGCCTACACCGAGCTGCCACCGATGTACCGTGACTTCGAAAAAAACGATTACGAACACCCCACGGCTCCGCTGCCCGACAGTGACAACTAGTCGTTCCTGATATTTCTATCTGCGGTGTAAAAACGCTCCTGCGTTTTTACACCGTTTTTTATTGAAAGCCGGGCACGACTTTCTTTCCCTTGTTATCGCTTCGCAGGCCACTACCGCCTAACATTCAAAAAGCTGTCAAAAAACGCACTCTTGTTTCAGCAAGCGACGGCAAGGACCATATCCCTTGCCTGTGGTCGCTGGACCACACGGTTTTAATTCCTCACGGCGCTTGTTAAAATAATGCGGTGCAATGAAACAGCGCTTTTTATTTCAAAGGGGCAGGAAAGGTTTTGGGTATATGAATACTTGGATAGAGGGACCGCTTTTTTTAATGCTACTCAAAGTGGGCCTGGGCACGCTATTGGTGGTTTTGGCAATGGCGACCACCTCCTCATGTGACACGCCGCCCCTTCCCCCTACAGAAGAAGGAGAAGCAGAAGCAACCCCAGAGGGCGCCTTGGAACCGGAAGGCGCACTTGATAAAGAAGGCGAAGAGGAAGGAGAAACAGAAGGGACCACACTGCTGCGTCAGGATTACGGATATGAAATCGTAAACGTGTACCCACACGATCCAGCCGCATTTACACAAGGCCTGCTCTATGCCGACGGCATCCTGTACGAAGGAACCGGGCTATACGGCGAATCAACACTGCGCAAGGTAGACTTGGAAACGGGAACCCTCCTCCAAATCATCGAAATGCCCAGACGCAAAGTAGGGCTTCGCCAGCAAGATCTCTTCGGCGAAGGAATCGCGCTGGTGAATTCCGGACTGTTTCAATTAAGCTGGCGGGCCGGAATTGCATTCCTGTACGACCGGGAAACATTCGAGCTGAAACAGGAATTCGCCTACAAAACAGAAGGCTGGGGTCTGACCTACGACGGCCAATCCCTTATCATGAGCGACGGTACAGCCTCCCTATACTTCCGCGACCCAGTGACCTTCGAATTACAACGACGGGTCGCCGTATATGACGGCAACACCGCCATAAAACGCCTGAACGAACTGGAATACATCGACGGCGTCCTATGGGCCAACATCTGGCAAACCGACCGCATTGCACGCATCGATCCGGCAACCGGCGAAGTGCTCGGCTGGATTTTCCTCGAAGGACTCCTATCAGCCCAAGAAGCCGCCAGCGCAGACGTCCTAAACGGCATCGCCTACGACAAAGAAAACGACCGCCTCTTCGTAACCGGCAAACGCTGGCCAAAACTCTTCGAAATCCACCTCGTCCCCTACAACTAAAGTGGTCCAGCGCCACACCCAAGAACCATGCTCCTTGCCATCCCTGACCACAGTCAAAATTTCGTAACGCGGAAAAATTCTCCGAAATGGGGAAACCTAGATGATTCTCCAATTACACGTATGTCATATCGAATATCGTGGACCAAAGCATCTCGGCACATTTAAATCAATGGTTCTTCCCCCCTTTTTCCAAATATTTTTTTCATGGTTAGCAGGTTTTGGATCCCCCACTCTTTAATCTCTTGTAGCTCGTCGCTGCTATCCTCGATGGAACCAGGTCTATATATGGCTATGCGACAACCTCGCTTGCCGTTTAGTTGTTCCCACTCTAATTTTTGTTGATACTCTTCCTCAATCTGCTCTTTTTCACTAGATAGTGTATCGAAAAACTTTTCATTGGCATCTGAATCACCAGTATCGATATAAATTTCGGTCCTGGCTCTGCTCCCATGTGCAAAGCTGTGGCCATAGACAAACTTTTTATTACCAGATGAAAATGTATACCAACTTTGAGGCAGCCCTTTTTTCGCACTCGTGAAGTGATGGACATTTCTTAATTCATCTATCAAATCCTGAAAGTATTTTCTGTATTTTTCGGACTTTTCCGAGGATGCCGTGGACGATTGTTTCTTTTTGGATTTCTGCCATTCATTTGGCGAAACGATAACCTTGAATTGAAAGGCAGGAGGTGAATTGTCAATTTTTATGACTTCAATGACCACGCCAAAAAAATCTGTATTAGAGTCTGTGCGTTGGTTGAGCCAGTCTAAGGCTTGTCTATGCTCTTCACGGATTTCTGTAGAGACCCAAATGATTATGTCTGCATCGTATCCGCTTGCATAAGTCAACAGCTTCCCAAGATGGTTGTGATCGGTTACTGCAAGCTGATTCTCGATTATGGCATTGGCATTTCGGCCAAGATCTTTTGCCAATAGGTCAAGCGAAAAATTGCCTACATCGGCTTCTTGCTCGGTTGCTTCTAGCTCAATCCCGATGGCCTCACCAAGCTCTGCAATATTCTCAGCTAGCCATGGGGTAAAATTATGAGCTTCGTGTTTCCAAATATTTCTGGGATCAACCTTTTGTATCTTACCAAACATAATGCATCCTTTGAATCGTATTGATTTCATTCTCAAAAGCCACCTAGGAGGCTTTCTATTCCCTTGCCTCAATGGAGTTGAAGGCATGAGTGTATATCATCGTGATTCGTACACTATTTTTCCCCTACTTCCATAGTAGTAAAGGCGATATGAGAAATCAAATAATAACACTGTCGTATCAAGTTGAGGGGTAACGTTAAAAGCTATTGCCAAATAGTACGAAGCAAAGCTTAGAAAACACTGCGTTTTGAAGGAATTGGGGGCCTCGCCGAAACTATTCCTCGTTTTTCTTTGCTTCTTTCTTTTTCCGTAAAAAGAAAGAAGAGACGCTTATTGTGCTTTGAAATAGCGCAGGAAGCTGAGCAGGCCGTGGTATTTGGCTTTAACGTCGGCCCATGAGTTGATATTGCGCAGCATGCGCAGCATCTGCGTGGGACGCAGATAGAATTCACGCAATCCTTTGTCGATAAACTCGTTGATTTCTTCCTTGCTCAATCCGGGCAGGTCAACGATAGAAGCTTGTTCGTAGTCCTCGGTAACCCAGTCGCGCCAATCTTGCGGAATGATGAAGCCTTCCTTTTTCGCCCAGTCAAAGTAGGCGGTGCCGGGATAGGCGACGACACCGGCAAACTGCGCCGTGTCGATTTTAAGCTTCTTTGCCAAGGCAATGGTCTTTTGCGCGGTTTCACGGGTTTCACCGGGACCGCCGAACATGAAGCAGCCGTGGATGCGGATTTTGGCCTTGGCTGCATTCTGTGCAAAGGTGTGCATTTGTTCCAGGGTGGTGCCTTTGCGCACGGCGTTGAGGATGGCCTGATCGCCAAATTCAAAACCGACACAGAGCATGCGACATCCGGAACGCTTCATGAGTTTGAGGATTTCGAGATCGTTCAAATCCACCCGCGCATTGGCGCTCCAGGAGAGGTTGACGTTGCGCCGCAACATTTCCTCGCACAATTCCGCCAGACGGTCCCGCGCCACCCGCATCGTCAACGTATCATCCTCAAACATAATCTCTTTCAAATCCGGAAAGAGCTTTTTATTATGCTCCATCTCGTCCACTACGCGTGCGACACTGTGGCGTCGGTATTCATGGCCATTCATCACCTGCGGCAGCTGGCAATAGGAGCAGCGATGCCGACAACCGCGTCCGGTGATCTGGGTCAGGAACGGAAAAAGTTTGGCGCCGTCGCGATAGTCGTGAATGTCGATATGATGCCATGCGGGAAACGGCAGTTCATCGAGATCGGCGATATAGGGACGGTCCGCATTCTCGATGTAGACGTCATCGTATAGGTAAGAAATCCCAAGACAATCTTTCAAATCCGTCCCAGCGGCCAAATCGCGTAGCGTATAGTCATATTCATGCCGACAGACCGCGTCGATCACCCCCTTGGCAGCACGTAGTGTATGCTCAGGCACTGCAGAAACGTGGGGACCAACGAAAACATGCAATCCACCACCGAGCGCCTCGCGACAACAACGCGCTGCGTCGATGTCGGCATAGATGGAAGGCGTACTGGTCTGATACACCACCATGTCCGCACGGAACGCTTTAAGTTGCGGCAGCACCTCCTCCGTAGGCATGTTTTTAGCCTGACAATCCATAAAAAACAATTCATGCCCGGCCTCTTCCAATACTGCAGTCGCCGTGGCCAGATAATCGGGATGGCGTTGCACACGCCCACGCGACCGCGCGAACCACCGCGCCGATTTCGTGAAATCTTTGCCGAACATTGGATTGAGTACTGCAATTCGCATGGTGTAGGCGCTCCCTGCCGTTTTAAATTCTCCACTCCGTATAGTGTAGCGAAGATAGCTTAATCGTTCCAGAGCACCCCGAGATAACAGGGGGCAGGGGAGGGCGATTTTTGGATCGCATCAAGTAACGAAGATTGCATAGCCGGATAGAAAGGCAGGCTTTCAAGCGCTGAAAGGGGATGAAAAGCCACTTCGACGATACGCTTATCCTCGCCCAGTTGCGGACGCCCCTGCTGAATTGTGGCG
The DNA here is from genome assembly GCA_963678445.1 of Candidatus Hydrogenedentota bacterium. Taxonomy (GTDB): domain Bacteria; phylum Hydrogenedentota; class Hydrogenedentia; order Hydrogenedentales. Next base: position 688,491 of record OY782877.1, read on the forward strand.
CGGAAGTAGAGGTTCACAATATGCCGATGCCGATCTGGCGGAATAGAATCGTTGACCAGCAGCAGCTCCTCACAGCGAATATCGACACAAAGCTCTTCCTGTAATTCCCGTTCCAAGGCTTCCGTAAGCGACTCGCCGTAATCCACCCCACCCCCCGGTAGCATCCAATACGACCGGCCAGCCTTCTGATGACATACTAGCAGCAGTTGGTTGTTTTCGACAATAATAGCGGCCACACGGATACGGGGTATATGGTTTTGTTCGACCATAATTTCCTCTGACAGGTTGCGTTTTTCCCCAAAGTTGTCTTTGTTTACCCCGGTAGTATAGCATCTGGAATAGAAGGAAAAGGATATAATCCGTTTTGCACTGACAAATTAAGAAGTGTTCAAAGAAAATTGCGGGAGAAAGAAATGATGCGATGTTTTCGTACACTCGGGTTGTGTTGTATAGTGGGACTTGGCCTGGCCGCCCTTGCATGGAATGGAACCGCCATGGCTGCGGAGGACACTGTGCTTTCATCAACTGATTTTGAGGCCAAAGTTGTTGCAGCAGGGGGCCGTGTGGACTTTGTCTTCGGCGACGACCGCCCCTTTGCGCAATGCCATGCCTCCACACTGTCACAAGCCCCCAATGGTGACCTGCTTTGCGCCTGGTTTGGCGGCACTCATGAAAATAATCCCGATGTAAGTATCTGGTTATCACGATTCAGCGATGGCGCCTGGCAAACCCCAGAAAAGGTCGCCAAGGTCGCCGAAACGGCCCACTGGAACCCCGTCCTCTTCTACGACGAAGACAAAACCGTCTATCTCTTTTTCAAAGTAGGCGTCGACGTATCCCACTGGACCACCTGGTGGATGAAATCAAAAGATAACGGTGTCAACTGGTCAAAGCCCCGCGAATTGTTTGGCAATGAAATCGGGGGACGCGGTCCCGTTAAAAACAAGCCGATCATCCTCTCCAACGGCGACTGGTTGGCTCCGGCCTCCTCCGAATTCAAAGGGATCTGGGTGCCTTTCGCCGACATTTCCACCGACCACGGTCGCAATTGGAACCGGACCGCAGACTGGTTCATCAACAAGCGCGAACTGAAAAGCACCGGCGCTATTCAACCCACCCTGTGGGAATCGAAACCCGGCCATGTACACGCGCTCATGCGCACCGCGGCAGGTAAAGTATGGCGTACCGATTCCAAGGATTACGGCCGCACCTGGTGCGATGTCTACGAAACCGAACTGCCCAATAACAACAGCGGACTGGACTTGGTCGCCTTGCCGGATAAACGCCTATTCCTGGTCTACAACCCCGTCAGTAAAAGCTGGGGCCCCCGTACTCCATTGGATTTAGCCGTAGCCAAAGGGGTTGCCAAGGAATGGACCACGGTTGCCCATCTGGAAGACGACAAAGACAAGGAGGCTGAATACTCCTACCCGGCTATCATCAAAACCCAAACAGGTATTGCCCTGTGCTACACCTGGAAACGCGATAAGGTGCGCTGCTGGCAAATTCCACTTTCAGCACTGTAAGCGAAGTATGCATACTTCGTAGTTCTTATGCGGTCTTCACATTGTAGAAGGCCGCATACTGCTTTTATAAAAAGGATTCATTATTATGAAACAATGGTACGAAGCACTCTTTGAGAACTATGCAAAAAAATACGACAACGAAGTTTTTACCCAAGGCACGTTGGGCGAATGCGATTTTATTGAAAATGAAATCGACAGCAACAAAAGCAGAAAAATTTTGGATATAGGTTGCGGCACGGGGCGCCATGCCATTGAGTTGAGCAAACGTGGCTACGATGTGCTGGGCCTGGACTTGTCCGATGCACAGCTGGCGCGGGCACGCGAAAAAGCAAGCGAAGAAGGCCTAAGCGTAACCTTTGAACAACAGGACGCCCGCAAGCTTCCGTTTGAAGAACAATTCGACCTCGCCATCATGCTCTGCGAAGGCGGTTTCTCATTGATGGAAACCGACGAAATGAATTTCCAGATTCTCCAAGGCGCTGCCAAAGCGTTGAAGCCCAAAGGAAAGTTCATTTTCACCTGCCTGAATGCGCTGTTTCCCCTCTTCCATTCGGTAGAGGAATTCATGGCGTCGGAACACCAGGAAGGGACTGCAAGCTATGGAAAAAACAGCTTCGACATGACGACATTCCGCCAGTGCACCCGCATTTTCTTTGAAGATGACGACGGTGCAAAGAAAGAATTGGATTGTAACGAACGCTACTACGCCCCCTCTGAAATCACTTGGTTACTAAAATCATTACACTTCAACAAAGTGGATATTTTCGGGGCAAAACTGGGCGCATACAGTCGCAACGACACCCTGACCACCAAAGACTTCGAACTGCTGGTAATCGCTGAAAAGGCGTAACAAAACTACGAATCAAATGGGGCTTCTTTCTTTTTACGGAAAAACAGAAGCAAAGAAAAACGAAGAATAGAAAAATTGGCCTTGCCCTCGTTCCCAAGGTCCCCCGTGGGGACGAGGGTGTCTTTGCACCGGTAGAAATCACTATCCGCCACCTGACACTACTCGGTGTCATCCGTCAATTGATTCGGCAACTCCTGTGCCAGGATTTCTGCCTTTTCAGGGTGTCCGGTGGTTTTGTAGAGTTGCGCCAGACGCAGCGCCGTCAGCCGCATGAGGGATTCTGCCTCGGGTACGGCTTTTCGTTTGAGTCCCAGCGCGAGTCGCATGGTGCGGCGATAAAGCCGTTCCGCCTCATCATACGTCGCTTCTTTCTCGTAGATTTTGCCCAGTAAAAGACTTAACTCCAAACCGGGCATCGTGATTTCTTGCGCAGATTGCAAGGTGGTTTCGAGTAATTGACGCGCCTGTACAAACTCGCCGTTGGCAAAAAGCAATCGCGCCTTATGCTTGGCAATACGCTGCTGCTGCGCCAACCCCGGCGCAAGCGACATTGCCTTATCCAAAGCGGCAAGCGCCTCTTCCGTCTTGGGCGGAAGCATCTGCGCCATTAACGTGGCCTGCGTCAAATACAAACGCGCCTGATCCTTGGGCGCATGAGGAATCGCCAACTCATCCTCAATGGTTTGCAAGCCCTCCTCGGGTGAAAGAGCGTTCACGGCATTACCAATGATCTCATCCGCCACAGACGGCCCCTCCTCCCCCTCCTTTTCCGGTGAAAGGCTACGAATCGTAAGGGTTTTCGGCTCTTCATCCTCTTGTACGGCTTCCGGCGGTGTAAACGTTTGTGTGGGTTTACTCCGCTTATCCGTGCTTAGCACCATGGCTTTCTCACGCGTCGTACCCGGTTTTGCCGTAAAGCGTTTCACCGTACTGATACTTGAGGCAGGACCTCTTCCCTGCGTTAGATAAGCAGTAAGCCCCAATGTCAGCGTAAAAATGAGGATAATTGCGACGACGATAAGGCCCTGATGCTTTTCCATTGTCTTTTCCCCATCTTCCATACCAGATGCTGCACCTGGAGATAGCCTTGGACAAAAAAACGAAATTTTTGCTGCGGTCCCTGGCCATTTCGGGTGTTATAAGCTGCTGGCCACGGGGAAAGTTCCCGAAATGCTAGCAAATTTTCTCCAGCGCATTGGTAATGTCATCCATAATATCCTGTGCATCTTCTATGCCGACCGCAAGCCGGATAAGCGTATCGGTGATGCCAAGCGCATAGCGCTCTTCACGACTATATTCGTAATAACTGACCGTGGCGGGATGTGTAATAAGTGTTTCCACCCCGCCCAGACTAGGCGCGATGTAGCACAACTTTAATTGATCCAGAAAACTCTTCGCACTTTCAAGAGTGCCCTTGATTTCAAAGGTAACAACGCCCCCGAATCCCGACATCTGTTCTTTGGCGATATGATGGTGGGGATGGCTTTCAAGCCCCGGATAGTAGACGCGTTTGATTTTCGGGTGTTTTTCCAATGCCTGAGCAATGTTCATCGCGCTTTCATTCTGCGTTTTAACCCGGATAGCAAAGGTCTTCATGCCGCGCAACAGCAAATAGCAACAATGCGGATCAATCACGCCTCCAAAGGCCTTGTGCATCTTTCGGACTTGGTCCACCAACTCTTTTCTGCCCAATACTGCACCCGCCAGAATATCATTGTGTCCCGCAAGGTATTTGGTGCAACTGTGCAACACCAAATCCACCCCAAACTCAAGCGGTCGTTGGTTCATAGGCGTGCTAAAGGTCGCATCAATCATGGTCAGCACATTGTGCTTCCGGGCAATTTCACGCAACTTGTCCAGATCGAAAATATTCAGATACGGATTTGTAGGCGATTCAGAAAAGATAAAGCGGGTATTGGGTTGTACAGCCGCATCCAGGGCTTCATAGTCGCCAAAGGGGACAATGGTGCAACTAACGCCAAAACGCTGCAAATAAGAACTGCAAAACTCCAGGGTTTTCTTATACGCATCGTCGGTAATCACAATATGATCATCACTACGCACAAAGGCAAGGATAGTCGTCGTGATGGCGCTCATACCGGAACCAAAGACCACACAATCCTCTGCATGCGCCAATGCCGCCAGACGTTGTTCCGCCACCTTCTCCGTAGGATTGCCATAGCGCCCATATTCAAAACGCGCTTTTCCATGCTTCGTATACGCCTCGATTTCCTTGGAGTCTTTAAAGGCATATGTGGAAGTTTGTACGATAGGCGTCGTAATAGAATCTGCATAGCGCAGACGTTCTTCACCCGCATGAATGGAGCGTGTGGAAAACCCCAGGTGATCGGTTTCTGCGATTTCTTTTCCTTTATATTCATTCTCGTTCGACATGCGTTACTGTCCCTGTACTGTATTACGTCAGTTTTTTCCATACACCCTGTTGACCCGACAAAGGAGCTTCCAAAAAATACCGGAACCTTGTAGGGCGGTGCTGGATCTGCTCTGTAAAGTTATGCATCAACTTATTACACAAACGAAACTTGCGATACGCAACTTCACCAAAAATATATTTTTCTCGTTCTCACGGTCCTCCGTGGGAACGAGGGCGATGTTTCTCACTGTGGTCAGCGACGGCAAGGACCATATCTCTTCGGTGTGGCCCTGGCCGCCTCTAGGGTAACATAGGCGCTAGCGGCGTTTCATGAAAAAACACGGCCATGGCTTCAACGCAGGCAATTCGTATTACCACGTATGCTTTTTGCGTCGAAACAGCAGACCTCTTGCACTGATCAGCAGCAAAAGCAAGGTAGCAGCGCTAATCTGTAGCCCTACGCGCTGCAAGGTAGAGGTATAGCTAAAAATAACGGTATGCGGTCCCTCGCCTACCTCAACCCCACGAAAAACACCGTCGATAGGGAAAATAGAGGCCGGGTTGCCATCAACCGTGGCGGTCCAGCCAGGGTACCAACTATCCGCCAGCACCAGTACACCGGGGCGGGTGTGCTCCACCTCGACAACAACGTGGGCATTGGTCTCCTCGGTAACCTGTGCGCGGGTAACAGGCCCATTATCCGCGTCAGGAAGAATTACATCCTCCAATAATGGCGGGGCCGTCGGATGGAGCTGCGCAGGATCAAAATGATCGACACGACGCCCTGCGTAGATCATACGTGCACGTGGGGAAGCCTCAAGGTCACGAAAGAGGATAGCCCCCGCAGGAAACACCTGTTGAATATTGAGCACAGGACGTACTGCGGCAAAATCGGACTGGATATCCTCTTTGGTCAATAGAAACGCCTGGGTACCGGTACGACGTAACAGTAACGGAGCCTCTGCGGCCCGCTCGATAAACTTCTGGTAACGGTCAAGCATGACACCAGAGGGGGAAAATACCTGCGCCAGTCCGTTTCCGGACAACGGCCACTCTTGCAGTGCCTGGCTACCGCCAATACGGGTATCCATTTTCTTCAGCGAGCTGATAAAGGGTGTTTCAGGAAAAATCGAGGCGGTGGGCGTGCGGGGCAACTGCGGACGGAAGGCAAGTGTTAGCGTAAGCAGGGCAAGCGCCGTCAACGAATATCCCGTCAGGCGCGCACTGGGACGCAGCAGCGTAAAGGCCAATACCCCCAGTACCACAAGCGCACTGAGTACCGCAGGAAACAAACCTTTCAGCAGAGGAACCGTGGCAAAATCCGTACGTAACATGCTCACGAGCACCCCGCCAAAAAGCGGTACCCATAAAAGGGGAACATATAGAAACAATTTCTTCAACGCCGCCTTGCACTGTTCCGGTCCCAACTCATTCCACTCCTCGGCAGCAGCAGCAGCCAGGAACGTAAAGGCAAAGGCATGGGAAATAAGGAAATGGTACGGACGCAACCCCGATAGAAAAGGAAGCTTGGCAAGCAACGGCACAAACAGCAAAGCAATGAGCACCATGCTGAATCCGGCAAGAAAAAGCGCCTCCGTACGCCGTCGGAGTACCTTACCCACATAGGTGCGCAGGGAAAGCCACAGGGAAAACAGCAAGAGCGGCGTCGCCCCTATGTAAAGCAATAAGATCAGCGGCGCGGCTTGCTCGCGATCAGGGGCAAGACATCCCGGTGCAAAGGCCGCGATTAAATCGCGCAGATACACATGCTGCTGCACCGACGTAGGCAGGGGTGCACCCTGACGCAAATACTCCACATACGGCAGCAGCTGAAAAGCAATCAACGCCAGCGACATCGCCCCGCCCAGCAGAAAAGCGATAAAGGCGGTATTGAAATGCGTCCAATGTCGATCACGCGCACTGCGTAATACAAGATAGAGCGCCACAAACACCGCCGATGCAAACGACGTTTCCGGATCGCCCCCCAAAGCGATGAGGGCCAGTGTAAAACTCAGCAACGGCCATGCACGAAATTGCCCTAAAAGAAGCCGTTCCGTACAGGGCAACAACAGCGGAAACCACGGCAACGCATCCGACATCGGGTGGCCACACCACAGCAACAGCGGTCCGCTACACTGATACGTCACCGCGATAAACAAAGCAATGGCCGGCGGCAAGCCAAACCGACGAGCAGCATAAAACGCACACCAGCCCGCCAGGACAAGTTTCAGAATAACCGACCAGCGCAACGCGGTTATGAGCGAAAAAAAGTAAAACGGAATCGTGAAGGGCGAAAAAACCCGCGTGCGCCACAACGCCATAAACGGTGCACCAAAGCCTTCGTTGGGATTCCAGGCCAACGAACGCTCTGTAGCAACACTATCCTGTATAAACTTATACCAGGGATAAAAACGTTGCGCATGCAGCGCATTATAAGGATTACTTTGCGGCTGCAACCCCTCCGGACGCGCCTCCTGCCAGGGAGGCGTGAAAAAAACACTCTGCACATCCAGCGGAATCCAGCTTTCCTGTGCAAAGGGGAGAAAGAAGACCACCGGCACCAGGACCAGTAAGCCTATGCAAGCAAGGTTTTCCAGGATGGAGCGTTTGCGCAACTGCATACCCTTCTCCCCTCCATTTCCTACTTCCGCTTCGCAGGACGCGTGTGAATACCCATCCCATAATAATCTTCCGCAGCTTCCAAAAGCGCTTCAGACAACGTCGGATGCGTATGCACCGTATGCGTAATCTCCTCCACCGTCGCCTCCATCGACATGGCCAACGCCGCCGTTGCGATCAGCTCACCCGCCTCCGGTCCCATGATATGCACCCCGATAATCTCATCCGTAGCCGCATCCCCAATAATCTTCACCATCCCCTCCGTCTCACCAATCGCATGCGCACGGCCATTACCCGAGAAAAGGAATTTACCCGTCTTTACCGCAATGCCCTGCTCCTTCGCCTGCTTCTCCGTCAACCCCACCGAAGCCACCTCAGGATGCGTAAAATTACACGCCGGGATGACACGATAATCCATCGTACGCTGACCACCCGTAGCATTCGTAGCCGCCACAATCCCCTCCGTCGAAGCACCATGCGCCAACCAGGTACGGTCAATCACATCCCCAATCGCATAGATACCCGGCACACTGGTTTCAAGGCGTTCATTCACCACAATGCCCCCGCGACGCCCCACCTCAATACCCAAACCAGGCGTCCGGGTGACCACCTCGCAATTACACTGCAAACCAATACTAACCAGCACAAGATCCACATCAAGCCCGCCCGGCTTCTTCCCCTCCAACTCCAGATGCACACCCTTCTCATTCGCATCCAGCGCCTTTACCTTCGTACCCACACGCACATCAACGCCCTGCTTCTTCAACGAAGCCGCCAGACGCTTGCTCAACTCCTCCTCCGCACGCGGCAACACCGTAGGCATCATCTCGATCAACGAAACCTCAGCACCAAGCCCATTCCAGATACACGTAAACTCCGCCCCAATAGCGCCCGCGCCAATCACCGCAATACGCTTCGGCAGTTTCGTCAACTTCAACGCATCCGTACTACCAATAACCGTACTACCATTGAACTCCAAACCCGGCAACTGCGCAGGACGTCCCCCCGTCGCAATAATAATCTTATCCGCAGAGACCTCCCGATCCCCAACCGAAATCCGACCCGCAGCAACCACCGTCGCCTCCCCCTCGATCACCTCAATACCATGCGCCTTAAACAACGCAGCAATACCACCCGTATTAATCCCCACCACCTTATCCTTGCGCTCGATCAACTTCGGCAAATCCACCGACACACCATCCACCTTCAACGCCAAATCATCCGCATCCTGCAACTTTCGATACAAATTCGCCGTATTTATAAGCGTTTTCGTCGGTATACACCCCACATTAAGACACACACCGCCCAACGCACCCCGTTCAATAACCGCAACCTTCGCACCCCGTTGCGCACACCGAATAGCCGCAACATACCCACCAGGCCCCGCACCAATCACCGCGACATCATAACTAGACATAGATCAACTCCAATCCACTTTCCTTGCACCTTAATGGCCAGGACCAGCGGTCCAGCGACCGGTGGCCAGGGCCACACCCAGGAGATAGGGTCCTTACCGTCCCTGACCCAAGTCAGACTTTTCCAATTCCTCGTTTTTCTTTGCTTCTTTCTTTTTCCGTAAAAAGAAAGAAGTCTAAAGTGGTCCAGCGACCACAAGCAATCGGTATGGTCCTTGCCATACCTGGCAACAGTAAAATTTCGTTTTTTATGACCGCTTTTCAGATTTTAGTAACTAAAACGCGGCCGACTCCATAATTTCCTTCAGACGCCCCATAAACTGCGCCGCCACAGCCCCATCAATCACCCGATGATCACTCGAAAGCGTCAACTTCATAATAGGCCGAATATGCAGGCCCCCATCAATCACCACAGGCCGATCCTTCATCTGCCCCACCGCCAGGATAGCACTATCCGGCTGATTAATAATCGCCGTAAAATGATCCACCCCAAAAGCACCCAGATTCGATACCGTAAACGTGTTCCCCGTATAATCATCCGGCAACAACTTACCCGTCTTCGCCTTCTCCGCCATCACCTTCGTCGCCGCACACAACCCCTCCAACGAAAGATTCTGCGCCTGCCGCACAACCGGCACGATCAGTCCCGTAGGAAGCGCCACCGCCATACCCAGATTAATATCCGCCACCTCCTCAATCGCATCCCCCAGCCAACGGGCATTCACCGCCGGAAAATCACGCAACGCACGCGTTGCCGCAAAAAGCACCAAATCATTATACGACGCCTTGAAACCACGCAAACCGCTACGAAACGCCTTGCACGCACTCATGTCAACCTCAACCGTCACATAATAATGCGGCGCACTAAACTTACTCGCGCCCATACGCTCAGCGATAATACGACGCATCGGGCTAACAGGCGTAGCGCCACTGGCCTTACTTGCCACAGGCGCAGATTCAGACGCAGCCCTATAACCACTCACATCCGTTTTCGTTATCTTACCCCCCACCCCCGTGCCAGACACCTCACGCAGGTCAATCCCCGCATTCTGCGCCATCCGCTTAGCCGTAGGCGTCACCTTCTGCGACGTTGCCGCAAGCACATCCGCCTCCATCACACGCCCCCCTACCCCACTGCCCTGCAACGTAGCGAGATCAATACCCCGCACCGCAGCTGTTTTCCGTGCACGAGGAGAGACAGGCGCATTGGTCACTTGTGCAGCCACCGGCGCAGCCGCAGCCGCCCCAGATTGAGACGCAGGTGCAACAGGCGCGCTTGGCATTTCCGTTGCAGTGCTTTCCGCAGCGGGCGCCTCAGCCACAGTAGCGCCAGCATCATACGCACTGAGATCAGGCAGCGCTTCATCAGCTTCACCAACCAGAGCTACCGGCGTAAGTACCGGCACCTCCACCCCCGTAGGAACCAAAATCTTACGCAACACCCCACTAGCAGTAGATTCACACTCCACCTCGGCCTTATCCGTCTGAATTGAGAACAGCGGCTCTCCCTCCTTAACATCATCCCCTTCCGCTTTAAACCACTCTACAATTTCAGCTTCCTCTACCGATTGCCCCATCTTAGGTAATACTATCTCGTGCATACGCTTTACCCTAATCTACTTTCATTCATAAGTTGCTGTTGCTGCATTATCAGTTGCGCCAAGGCGGCATTGGGGTCGATTTCACATACCTGACAAAATACGCCATCAAGCCCCTGGTCACGGCGGATACGCTGGAGGGATTGCGCCGCCGGATCATCTTTATCATCGTAGTCTATTGCAGCCGCCACTGCAAATGCAATGTGTTTAGGCGAAATCCCCTGCTCCAGACACAACCTCGCCGCACCAATCAACCGGTCATCCTTCCCCAGCTTACGCAACGGGTCACGCGCCACCCGCTGCACCTGATCCCCAAGCGCACGATTCGCATACCGCTGCAACAAATCCCCACAATGCTCCGCAAGCTCATCCGCGTCAAGCCCATACCGACACGTAAGCGCACGACAACTCTCCTCCATAGCCCCACCAACCTCACGCCGTATCGCCTCATCCCCGACCGCCTGCCAGATATACGTATACCTGCGCAGATACCCCAAATACGCCGCCGTAGCATGACTCATATTATGTACAAAAAGCTTACGCGCGACATAAGCCTCAAAATTTGGACGCGCCTGCATATGCGCAATAGCAGGGACAGGTCCCTTAAACGCCTGCGCATCCACCGGCAACGCACAATACGGTTCCGCAAGAACATAAAGCGGGTCCTTTTCCCGCTGCGCACGCGGCACCACCGGCACCATACGCCCAATAGAAGCCTCCACCAGCCCAACATGCCGCTCCAGGAAAGGATGCACCGCAACAGGAAGCGCCTCCCGCAACTTTCCACGCAAAAAGGCCGCCACCCCAATCATATTCTCACACAGAATAACATTTAACGGCGCCACCTGCGCCTGCCTGCTACGCGCCTCAATCCCCTGCGCCAACACAGCAACAATATGCGGCAAAGCATGCACCCCCACCGCCGTCGAGACAATATCCGCACACGCCAACTTTTCCACAACAGCGCGCTCTTCACCCCCATACAACGCATCAACATCTTCAATAATAAGTTGACGCGGCGGCACATCCGCAATATGCACCGTATAGGAACGACGCTGCTGCAACGCCTCAATGACAACCGGATCAACATCCACAAAAGTAGTGCAGAACCCCGACTCCCAATAAAGCTGCCCCAGAAACCCCCGACCAATATTACCCGCACCAAAATGTACCGCCTGTTTCTTCACAAGACTCACCCCACATGGTTACCTACGATTTTCGACAGTATAACAGAAGCCACAGATTACCGCGGCAAACCTTGGTCATTATAGAAAACAGTAGCTTATCATTTGTTTCGAGTAAGCAGAGTGTAGTACGATTCAAATACTAGGTACTGCATACCACCGCCACTATCAAAGGACGCGCATAAAATGACGCTGGCAGGATTCGATACATACATTTATGCTGGGCTCTTCGGGCTTTTTGAGCTGCTTTGGTTCCTTTGCTTATACAAACTCAACACTAAAGCGATCCAGCGGCCAGCAACAAGCGATATCAGCCTTCCCCCCTCTGCATGCAACAAAATTGCATCTACCACCCCCTCGTTGCCACGCTCCTCCATGGGAACAAGAAATATGGTTGCGTATACTTTACACACTGTAAATGGAAAAACCTTTCTATTTTTCTCACTAGCCAGTTTAACACTTCTTTTAACGCCTATTTGGGCTTCATTCACTTTAGAATATACGAACATATCGCCTATTTATACAATCTGTCTCTGCTTTCTCATCGATATCTGTTTATGGAACCGAAGTATGCATTACATATTTATTGGCGGCCTGAAGGAACCTATAGACTATATTTACAATTCCATCAAAAAACATATTTTCTGACAATCTTGTGAACCTCTAGTCTGAATGAAGAAGAATAAACCTGTAGGTACGGAATTTTTCCGTGCTTAAGAATTGAGTGCAAAACAGATGCAAAAAAAGAAGCAAACATATGAGGACGTAGCGAAACTATTCATCAAAACATTTGTGCAAAAAACCTATCAAGAGAGGTATCTTTTTCTGCTGTCAAAAGGAGGAGACAGATGGGAAAAGGGAGTGGATGAGCTTAGAAAGCAAAGTAAATATAAAAGTAACTTTATAAGAAGCCTGCCTCAAAATCTTTCTAATGAAGATATCGAATTGATGCTACGTAAATATGGGGCGGGTGAGAAAGCTTTCGTGATTTCTGAAATCGAAGAAGCAGATGGCGATTATGTCGACATTCTATACGCTATTGAGCGTCTTGCATACAGCTGGGGCGGAATCATCTCGTGTATACCAGGCAAACTTGCTTTCGTTATAAACGAATATAATTGTGATAGATTCATCCTTAAAAAGGAAGGCTAAAGCGGTTTAAGATCCACACGCAGGGAGTATGGTCCTTACCGTGTGAGCATAACAAAATTTTGGATTTTGGAGTAAGGCAGGATGTGCTGGTTTTTCTGTATGGTTCATGTGTTCGTGATATATGCATCACTATGTTTAATTCAGTTTCATCCAGCCGTTAGGGCGCAGTCCAACAGGCGTTTCATAAAGCTTTTCTTCTTTCTCCTGGTTCCCCCGTACTTCTGGGTCTATTCGTCCTACTTTTTTTTGAAACGCTATTTTTCCCCTCCAGCGTCGCTGATTCTTTCGGTGATATCGCTATTTCTTCCATTTCAGTTCATTGACCTATACATGGGTGCTGCTGCAGTGTCGGAAAATCTATTCCTGCGAATAAACTGTTGGCTCGCCGTAGGTGGATTACTGGTGTTGGGCCCCCTTTCCTGGTTGATTGCACAACTGACTGTTGAGCACAACAACAAGGCTGGCGAGTGCTAATCCAAAATGCCTGGAATTTTCTGTTTCGCGATTTCGCTTTTTAATTGTTCTTCTGTATCAAACGGCCAGGGGTTATTTCGCTTCAATGTGTTTACAACTTGAGTCCAGGTCCAATGAATCGTGGAAGATACGGTTTCCCCTCTATGGAAAACCCAGTTACTGCCTGCAAAAACGCTACAGCGAAACAGGAGCGCGGAAAGCTCATGTTGTTCGTTTTTTGACAAGTCGCTCCATCTGTAAACACGAAATATGTTTTCCAGATCGAATTGCAGTCTGTTTATTACCGCAACTAGAGTCCTGTCGTTATGGGGAAGGCATTCCTCAAGACGCGTAATGAACGCATCATTTGTTAGTAGGTTGCTTCTAAAATCACAGAGCGCTTTTTTGAACTCTTGTCTGGCACTTATATCCATCTGATTCCATAAAACCAACCAAAGCCGAAGCCGAAGGCCCGTTTCCCCTGTTCGCACGACCTCCGTGGGAACGAGGGAAAACATGACGTTAGTGACTTAAATCTGAACACTTTTCATTAAAAATAAACATTTTGCTGTGGTCACGCAGGGACAGGCCCCTATCTCTTGCCTGTGCCGTTGAACCACGTTAGCTGCTTATGGCACCCAGGTTATGATGCCATCGTCCTGGTTTTGTTCTTTCCATTGCCAAAAATCTTCAACCTCACGAATCCCGTCCCTTATTACAGCCTGGTATACCTGGATAGACGGCACTTTCTTATCGAGCGGAATCGCGTCTTTTATCCTGAGAATGGCTTCCCGAGTCTCCTGCGTTAAAACCGCTGAAATCCGTTCCGCTACATTTTCAAAGTAACCCACATAAGGGGAATCATTTAAAATGTGGATCATATCGATTTGCCACATATTGTTATTCTGATCCTCATAAAAAGCCTGCCAGGAAATACATCTATCCTCAGCCTCGATTAAATTCGCGTATCCAATCGTTTTTATACGCTCATTTTCCGCTAATTTTGACATTGCTAAAAAGCTGTCGGATAGCTTGAACGGATTTGTATAAATATGGAAATCAACATCGCGGTTATTGATCAGCAAACCTGTCTTTAAGGAACCTACCAGATTAATCGTTGCGCCAATGGAAGACCAATGGCTGATCACATCGGATTCTTCGATTACGGCCCTGGCTTCTTTCTGTCTTTCCTCTGCCTTTTCTAAAAGTTCTTTCATGCTTTCCATTTCAATGCCTCACTACTTAGTGACTACCCGTTCTATAATGTTTGTTGATTAAACGCGCGTTATTTCAAAACTTCGATGTTTACGTTGTGGTTGGTGTAGATGCAGATATCGGCGGCAACGTCGAGTGCTTCGCGCACGATGGCTTCGGCGTCGAGGTCGGTATGCTTCATCAGCGAGCGTGCAGAAGCGAGGGCGTAGGGGCTGCCAGAACCGATGGCGAGAATGCCGTCTTCGGGTTCAATAATCTCCCCTGTGCCCGCGATCAGGAGTGAGGTTTCGGTGTCACATACCGCCAGCATGGCGTTGAGCTGACGCAGATACTTGTCGGTACGCCATTCTTTGCCCAATTCCACGGCAGCGCGCAGCAAGCTTTGGTTGTACTCTTTGAGTTTCGCCTCAAAACGTTCGAAGAGGGTGAATGCGTCTGAAACGGCCCCTGCAAATCCTGCCAACACCGCGCCATCGGCCAAACGCCGCACCTTCGTTGCATTGCCCTTCATCACTGTGTTGCCCAGCGTTACCTGACCATCTGCACCCAGTGCTACCACGCCGTCTTTCCGCACCGAAAGTACGGTTGTACCCCGAAATTCCTGCATCGTCGTTTTCCTTCCGTTCAAGCACCCACCCGGGCCTTCTGTTTAAAAGCAAGGTATAGCATAGGCAATCGGGCAAGAAAAAGCCAATTGAACGGATTTAATCTGGAAGGTGTGAAGGAAAGGGAAGGGGTAACGTAAAAAACAAAATCCTGAATTGCGATTTTTTTCGTATAAAATGCCTGAAACACCGCCTTGCGTTCAAAACGCTATGTTGGAAGCGGTTCTGAGAGGGGCGATCTTCGGAGGCAAGGCTGGTGTGCAGCACTTGGGACTATGCTACGGGATACGGCTTCGCTTAGGCGGGTTGAAGTAATTCGGCGACAGCCGTTATCAACTCATCGCGACGCACAGGCTTAGAAAAACTGCGCATAGCGCCAAAAATACGCGCATGCCGCAAGCACATGTCCGCATCGAGGGTACGTGCGCCACCGGAGATGGCAATAATCTTCACATCAGGGTTGTCTCGCCACAATTCCATGATGGTCTCCAAGCCATCCTTTTCCGGCATGAGGATATCAGTAATGACGATATCGGCAGGTTTTTCCTTATATTGCCGGATACCTTCGTTGCCATCACCGGCTTCATCTACTTCATAGCCTTCCTCTTCCAGAATAATGCGAAACCAGTCTCGGATTTGGCGATTGTCGTCTATTAACAATACTCGTGCCATAGTCCTCTCCTCTATTTTTGCTGCAACAGCTTCCTTTCCGATTTTTGCGTATGCACTGGCCCCAAACCGTTCCCCAGTGCCATCAACCAAGCACCGCCTAGGTGTTCCAATTGAAAGCGTACCACATTTTTAGGGAAGATGCCAGTGTTTTTCCGGTTTTTTTTGCCTAGATTTCCGTATAAAAAGGGAATTCCAAAAGAAATGTCTATATTATAGCAATTTTATTAAATTCAACAACAATTAAACCAAGGGAAATTGCCCTATCAGGCTATGAATCCTGTTATGATATGAACAAGTCAATGTAGTAGGATGTTTGGCATGCGGTATATACAGATTATTTCTCTTCTTGGGCTGTTGGGGTGTATATTGACCGGCTGCCCAGCCAAAATAGCGGATAACGTCTTATTTTTAGAAGACTTAGACACCCCGGCAGCACTCGATCGTGCCGGTGGACGCCTCGTCTTTACACAGGGTGAAAAAGCAATTCCGCTTTCCCCGGGCACCATTGTTGCCGGTCGACAATCGGGAGGCGTGTTGCATCGGGTCACCGCGGTGCAGCAAGCGGACGGACAACGGGTTGCTCTGCTGGAACCTGCGTCGCTAGCCGATGCGGTAGCATCGGGGTCCTTTATGAAGGATATTGAGTTTACAACCGAGGATTTTCTGGGCGCAGGCCTGTTGCCGGAAGGGGAAAGCATTTCGCTGTTCTCTTTGCCGGAAAAGGAACTGTTCCGGACGCATGGCGCGGTGGTCTCCCTGGCGGGCGGGCAAGTATCGTGTACCCCCCGGATCTATCTGGGCGCATTCTATGAAGACCATGTACTGACGAATTTCACGCTGGAACTGAGCGGGGATTTCCTGGCATCGCTGGATTTCACCATTGCCGTGGATGAGGAAGCGCCGCTGCTTTTCGAACGGGATTTGCTGCCGCCCATCACCCATGCCTTTGAAACCCATATCGGCCGGGTGCCCGTAGTAGGCGTGGTGCAACTGCGCTTCCCAATTGGGGTGGCAGCCTATTATCTGGGAGAGGCCAGCATTACAACCGGGGTGGATATCTCAACAACATTGTCCTTGTCTGCCCAATATGACAGGGGATTCTGGGACCAGACGTCTGGATTCTCCCCACTGCGTTTTGAGTCGCACACGCCGGTATGGCAAACGGAGGTGGGAACGCGCCTCCAATATTATGTAAAGACCCTTGCCGAGGTGCGCTTGTACGAAAGCGCTACGCTTTCCGCTTGTGCGATGGCGTATGTGAACACGGATATACACATCGCCCCACCACCGGAAACGTTGACAATAACGGGCGGCGTTAATACATTTACCGCGTTTTCGCTACGGGTGCTGGATTGGAACATAGTCGATAACGTGCAGGAACACTATGGACAGCAACGCGAACTGCACTACTGGTCCAGCGCGGAATAGAAAGACGCCGCAAAAACGTTGTCGACTATTGGATACGGTGGAAAATTTTTCTACCTATACACTATAATATTGCGGCAATAACCTCGTGTTGCCAACGCCCTAAAATCGAACGGAAGGATATCAAATGCTGAAAAAACGGATTCTAATCCCTCTTATCATCGTCGTGGTGCTGCTCATCGGCTCCTCCCTTGTTCTAAGCGGCTGCCTTGCAAAGCGAGAGCACCTCTACCTGACCTGGCAAGGCGACATGGCCACGACCATGACGGTGACCTATCAAACCCGCAATCCGCTGGCAGAACCTACGGTCTATTACGACACAGAACCGCATAAAAGCGTCTGTTCAGAATATGCCTACCATACTACAGGCAAAACATGGCGTATCCCCGGCCTGGAAAAACGCTATATGCACGCTGTCGAGCTCACCAATCTACAGCCCGGCACCACCTACTACTTTGTCGCTGGCGACAGTTCCGGTGAAAAAAGCGCCTGCATACGCACCGAACGGAAATTCCGCACCTTACCCCAAGGCGACGACCCCGTCCGTTTTGTGACAGGCGGCGATGTAGGCATACTGCCCCGGGCGGCCAAACTCATGAAACATGCCGGTAAACAGGACCCCATGTTCGTACTGATCGGTGGCGATTTGGCCTACGCCAATGGCGAACTATCCAACAGCTTCATCTGGGATGTGTGGCTCTACTATTGGGAAAAATACATGGTAACGCCCGAAGGACACATGGTCCCCATGGTGCTGGCGATTGGAAACCATGAAACGAATGGGCAAACGGGCACACAGGAACAAAGAGCCCCCTTCTACTTCGGCTATTTCCCCCAAGGCAACAGCACACGCTTCTCACGCATGCTGGGCAACCATACTGCCCTGTTCGTACTGGATTCAGGCCACATCCTCTCCCACATCGAGCAAAAAGACTGGTTACGCCAACAATTCGAACAGACGCAGGGCTACACAAACACCATAGCGGTATACCATGTACCGTTATACCCCGCACATCGCGACTTCGACTACGGCCTGTCGAGCGAGGGACGCACGCACTGGATGCCCATGTTCGACGAATACAAACTGGACCTGGCCTTGGAAAACCATGACCATGTGTTCAAACGTTCCAAAATTCTACGCAACAACCAAATCTCTTCTGAAGGCACCATCTACCTTGGTGATGGATGCATGGGCGTGCCGCCACGCGATGCCGACAACAGCGATGCATGGTATCTCGAAAAAGTGTCGGGAACTGCACACTTTTGGGTCGTCACAGCCGACAACAGCGGCATGGGCTGCCAGGCGGTTAATGTCGACGGCGAAATCTTCGATCAATGCCGTATTGACGCCACCCCCACCCAAAGCGAAGTAATCCAATGAGTAAGGTAGCCTTCATCACCGGTGCATCACGCGGCATCGGCAAAGCCTGCGCGCTCAAACTGGCGCAGGAAGGTTGGGATATTGTAGTTGCCGCCAAATCGGTAACCGAAAAACCCAACCTGCCTGGCACGATCTACACCGCAGCAGAAGAAATTGCACAGGTCGGGACAGAAGTGCTTCCCGTACAGTGCGATGTGCGTGATCTGGATAGCATCCAGAAAGCGGCAGAGGCCACCTTGGAAAAATTCGGTCGCGTCGACGCGGTGATTAACAATGCCGGCGCACTTTGGTGGCGCACCATGGACGATACGCCCATGAAGCGCTTCGATTTGGTGATGGACGTAAACGTACGCGGCGCCTTTGCGGTTACACAGGCCTTTTTGCCCACCATGAAAGCACAGCAATCCGGACATATCATCACCATGTCGCCCCCCGTTGAACTCGACGTTATTCCCGGTCACATCGCCTACTGCGTCAGCAAATTCGGCATGACCATGATGGCGTTGGGGCTGGCAGAGGAAATGCGCGAATACAACATCACCGCCACCGCCCTATGGCCCAAAACAGTGATTGAATCCTTCGCCACCATCAACTACGGCATGGGCGACCCCAGCCTCTGGCGCAAGCCCACCATCCTTGCCGATGCCGTATTTGAGATACTGCGCCACCCGGAGCAAAGCAACGGGCGCTCGCTTATCGACGAAAATTTTCTGCGCGAAATCGGCTACACCGATTTTTCACCGTACCTATGCGTTGAAAACGGCACCCCACTGGAGCTTTCCAAACAAATCATGCGTGCGGCCGTATCCACCCTGCAGAAAAAATAGCACCAGCACACTCAAAAAAACTTGGGAGAAACCATTCCCCTCAAAAAGGAACGGTTTCTCCCAAAATACGTTAAAGAGGGCAGCGAACGCGCACCGGAATTATGATCCTTGCCGAAGCTATTCTCTCGTTCCCACAAAAACGCTCACAACAGATACTACGAAGCAAAGCTTCGGAGACAAGTGCGTGACGCTTCGTCACGAGAAAAAGGTCCTTGCCATCGCTGAACCAAGCCAGCCTTTTTCTATTCCTCGTTTTTCTTTACTTCTTTCTTTTCCCGGTAGCCAGCGCCAGCGGTCCAGCGACCGCAAGCTATAATTATCGCCCTTACCGGAACTACTCCCCGTTTTTCTTTACTTCTTTCTTTTCCCGGTAGCCAGCGCCAGCGGTCCAGCGACCGCAAGCTATAATTATCGCCCTTACCGGCACTACTCTTCGTTTTTCTTTGCTTCTTTCTTTTTCCGTAAAAAGAAAGAAGACCCCTTAGACTACAGGAGGCCCGACACAGAAGCCATCCTCACCATCCTGACAGCGATGGTATCCGGCAGAGTTAAAAAACTGGACCATACGCAACAATTCACTCAGATTGATGTGCCAATCTCTCGGATTATAATCGCCACTATGCTGTGTACAGCCCGCATGATTACCCGTACCCGGTTCAAAACCATCCTCACTACTACCGCTTGTACACTGGTAACCAGCAGAATTAAAGAACTGAATTAGGCGAAGCAACTCCGCCAGATTAATACGATTATCCCCATTCTGATCCCCATTATGGTGATGCTCCTCACCTTCGCCCTCACCTTCGCCCTCACCTTCGCCCTCACCTTCGCCCTCACCTTCGCCCTCACCTTCACCTTCGCCTTCACCCTCGCCTTCACCCTCGCCCTCTTCTTCACAGGTCATTACCAAGGTAACCACAGTTTCGGCCTCATCTTCACTCGGCATAACAACGGTCGTCCGTGCCTGGGTAGAGCTAGACACATTGCCTTCCCAATGATCGAAGTAGCAGCCGTCGACAAGGCTAATGGCATAAAGGGGAATTTCAGCTCCACAAGGGAAGCTATACGTGGCATATAAAGACGATGTTGTTTTCACATCGCCTACATAAATCATCGCATCTGTGTCGCCAAGCAAGCGCAGCTCCAATATGCTTTGACAGAAAGTCTCCCCGTCCTCCATACCTTCGGGTTCCCCCTCCGAGGATTGGGTAAAGCCATGAATGCAGATATTGTCGATGTAAAAGCCTTCATACGCATTATCGCTACCCGTAATCGTCGTAAAGCCAAAACGGATGCGCACGATATGCCCGGCCCATTCATCCACATTTTCAGTCATATTTACCCATACACCACTGGAATCAAGCAGACTGGCTGCATTGGAGGCCGTCGTCAGAAAAGGAGCACCATCCAGCGAAATTTCCATGGTAGCCAGATCCACCTCAGGCGCCAGATTCTCCGTTTGCAGGAAAAAATCGCACGACAACGTCAACGGCGCGACCGCATCACGCAAATCAATATCCGGCGACGTGACCACCCCTTGATTAGGCGTATCACCGGTCTCGTAAGTACACGCACTTTCCTCGCTGTCCCACTGCCCATAATACAAGCAACAATTGGACTTCGGACTTTTTGAATCAGTCAATTCCAGCGCCCGGCAAACATTCGTGTGTTGCCAGAGGCCCCCGCCCACACCAAAATCATTATCTATCGAAAAGCCTTCCAGGCCCGATTGAAAATCAACGCAATACAGCTCCTCCGGTTCCCCTTCACCCTCCACAGCCCCCTCGCCTTCCCCTTCAGCAGCACCTTCACCCTCACCTTCAATCGCTCCTTCCCCTTCGCCCTCCACAGCCCCCTCGCCTTCCCCTTCAACAGCACCTTCACCCTCACCTTCCTCTTCTTCACCTTCGCCCTCACCTTCAGCAGCACCCTCGCCCTCGCCTTCCTCTTCTTCGCCTTCGCCCTCAGGAAGCGTGCCTGCGACTAAACAAATATCGTCCACCTGATAGGAAACCCGGTATGCGGAATCAATTCGCGCGTAGTTTTTCACACCAAAACGCAACGTATGCTGTGCGCCATCGGCATAAGCCGACAGATCGAGCGCCACCTGTTTATAGTTACCCAGATACGAACTGTCACTTTCCACTACCGAAAAGAGCGTCTGCGCCTGCGGCGTCCCCGGGTCCAGAATGACGAAGAAATAATCCTGCGTATTGTGGCTTCGCGACACAAGCATCAACTGGAACGCCAGCGTGGCCGTATCGCCCTCGGGCATCGTAACCGTTTGTTCGGCATACTGTGTTTCCGGTTCGCTGGGACCATAGAAATAGAGGAAAAAATCGCCATTATAGGCCGGTTCACTGTAGCCACAATGGGTCGTATCGCAAACCAACCCATCGTCAAAATAATCCGAGACCTGGGTCCAATAATAATTCGTAAGCCCATTTGTATTGGTGCACTCAAAGCCGCCATCGTCCAGAAGATTACCGGGACAGACGTTGTTGCCCATACAATCCCCTTCCCCCTCGCCCTCTGCCGCAGCACAATCGATTTGTCCCCGGATTTGCTTCCCTGCCGCCGTCTCAATAACCACGTACAGCATGTTGTCGTATAAACGATCCAGGAAATCGAAGTAATCAAAATCGCCGCCCACCCCCAAGAAAAACGTCTGTCGAATAGGACTGGTCGCTTTATTGAACGTCAGCACCGCTGTACCCACCTGCCCCACCCGTCCCGTGTAGACTTTGGCGACGGTTGCCTGGCTGACGGTATGATCAATCTCGAACTCCATTGAGAGCATACCCGGCGTCAGTGTGCCCGCACCGACCGCTTCTGTTGGATTCGAAGGCACAACCTGCGCCCCGTTCAATATAAAGGTACAGCTCTCCTCATCCTCCTGCGCCCATAGCGGTGTTGCAAGCAGTACCAGCGCAGAGAACATCCCCAAAAATCGCTTTCCACAGCCCCATGAAATCATAATAAACCCCTCTACGTCCTACTTTACATCGAAAAGCACCAAACACAACCAAGTGGCGGTTCTTACCCGTCTGACCAAAACAAAACTTTGTTTTTTGGACACCTTTTAAAACGTCTGTTACTAATAATATTAATAAATGCGTGAGTTTTCAACAAGAAAGGTCGAAAAAAAGGAAAAATTGGCCCGCCACGTTCCTGAATACAACGCAGGGCTTCTTTTTTTCTCGTTCCCACGGAGGAGAGGGTGGTGTTTCCTGCTGTGGTCAGCAACGGTGAGGAGCATATCTCTTGGGTTTGGCACTGGCACCGCTGGAGCGCTGAGTGGCTTTGAAAAGCTGCCACAAAAACGAAATCTTACTATGGTCAGCGGCAGTAAGGACCATATTTCTTGGATGTGGCACTGGCACCGCTGGAGCGCTGAGTGGCTTTGAAAAGCTGCCACAAAAACGAAATCTTACTATGGTCAGCGGCGGTAAGGACCATATTTCTTGGATGTGGCCCTGGCCACCGCTTTAGTTTTTTTCAGCGGTAGCAGGCGGAACGAGCAGCTCGTATTGGTGCAGGTAATGCAGCAGCCAGGGAGTGTTCCAGTAGGTATTAAGCGGCGAATCGCACTCGTCGCTTTCCAACCAACGACGCCATTGCGCTTCGGCGGCTTCGCGAAAGAACGCATCTTCGGTGAGTTCATACGCCGCAAAGAACAGGGGCAGGATAAGCAGGCTGTAGGACGGCGTATTCGTGTAGCGGGGGTTGTAGGAATACGCGGAGAGAACGGCGGGCTCGTCCCAGTCCGTGTTTTCACAAAGAATCGATTCCGCCAGGCCAACAAGCGCCTGTGCCGCCTCAACATCGCCCGTCATCCGGTACCACCAGTACAGCGGACGCGCCAGTTGCGCCGCCATCCAGGGAACGTTACCCAGCGTGGTCTGCGAGCCATGCGCCTCAGACCACGCTCCACGCCGACGATCCATCGCCGTGAGAATGTCTTCAACACGCAGCTTTCCCTCGTCCAGAAAGGCGACCTCTCCCGTTTCATCATACGCTGTGCAGATAGCATCAAAAGGCGCCGCACTATAGCGTATCGAGGACGCATGGATACCCGAACGGCTACGTATGCAATAGTCGGCGACACCCAGCACCGCTTCTCGCATTGCAGGCATACCGGTCAATTTTTGGCACAACGCCAACCCTGTGGAACGTTGTGCAGGCGGCCAGGGACCCGGTACATGGTTCTTACCGGGACCATGCATCCCACCAACCCAGTCATGCCCGGGAATCTCCGCATGAATAACGACCGTGTCCATAATATGAGTACAAACATCTACCGCACGGTCATACCAGCTTCGTTCCCCACTGAGCAACCATGCCGACCAGAGTCCCAGCATGCGTTCGTAGTAATTGTTACACCAATGCTCCTCCCCACCCGGGAAAGGGGCATCGGGAAAATGACGTAAGCCATAGTGCTGGTGCAAGTCCTTCCAGGATTTACCATCCCAATACGTCGCAAAATGCGCCTGCAATTTAGCAACCTCGATCTGGGGAAAGGCCGGACCAAATACACCGCTGGCGCAAAAGTATTCGGGATGCTGTAAAATAGGAGGCTGTGCTACCGTAGCTGCGAATTGGGGGGCGTCGACAGCGCCAAGAGCCACCCATACTTCGTGCGAAATGGATTCACCGGGGGTGAAGACAAGCGCCTCCTTCTGACCGCCAATCAAATCCAGAATGAGCTGTTTCCCCTGCCAATGCACCTGCTTGGGGAAGCGTTCACAGAAGCGTTTTACCGTAATGGCGCCCTTATCCCAACCCAGGAAAAAATTCGTCTGCGCCTCGATGCCCGTATCACAAAGCAAGCGCTGCTCCGCATTGGGCTGCCGCACAATAAAGCCATCCTGCACCTCTTTACCCGGCAACTGCATACGCTGCGGCGGCGTTTTCCAATCAAAAAGCAATTGAAACGCAGACACAGCAAGCGGAGCGCGTGTATCGTTGGTAAGGCACAGGAAAAGTTTAAGATAGGGCAAGCCTGCATAGGCAGAGCAGTAGAGGGTATAGGCGCCTGCACGATGGTCGAGCCCATCGAAACGTCCTTTCAGGACAATGGTGCTACGAAAAGGCCCTTTGTCCTGAATCTGAATCGAATCCGTGGTGGCGGGAATCTCCTCCCCATCGACATGAAGCAACATACGAATAGATTCAAAAATCTTCTCTTTCTTATAAGACACCTCGGCGACGGGCGGCATGGTGTTAAATCGGCAGGAGAGCGGATTCGCCTCCAGTTGGATACCCTCCAAAGACTGCGCTATCTTGCACGCCTTCTCTGGAGCCGCCTTGTCCTTGGAAAAACGAAGCTCAAGGGAATCCATACCCGGTTTAAGCACCGTATCCAGAAAACACCATCGCAGACTCTCATCATTCCACTGATCCAGCGCCGTTTTCTGCACATAAAGACGATTCTTCTGTTCAGTATATACCGACACAGAAGACGTATCAGACACCTTGCCGATAGGAAGCGGCACCCCCATTTGCAAGGGGAAGCCCGCCTTGGGAATCCCTGCGGGCGCTGAGACCGACAAACGCACCCGATCCGCCTTCCAGCCATCCCCAAAGGCAGGCAAGGGCCAACGTTGATTGTGCACCGACCGCACCTTGTCCTCCGTAGGCCGCCGTCCGGGTTTCGGCTGCGCATCCCCCGCGGCAAAGGCAAAATCCCCCCAATATACATGCGTCATAAAATGAGAAGCGGTCTCGTCCTGCTCACGCGTTCTCCCCTTAGGGTCGTAATAATAATCTTTTTCCAGAACTTTCGAAGACGCATGGGCGTCATAGGTCAGCACCCCCAATCGAAAAGGCGTGCCCGGGGTAATCGTCTTGAGCACAACCTGATAATGATGCCCCGTGCCGCGCGTGATGGCGTCGGCCACATCCTGACTCCAGACCACCTCATTATCGATCAATATCTGCTTCATACGATGGCCGACAAAGCCCGTCGCATGCGCCCCTCCTTGAGGAGCCGTAGCCGCGCAATAATCGTCGGAACAGTAAAAATGCAGGGTTATCGGCGCTTTCCAATCTTCCGGAAGGCGCACCATTTTCCAGACAAGTGCATACCGCCCCTTTTCACTGGGCTGCCAGGGATGCACCATCGTCAACAGTTGCCGATGGTCATAACGCATCCGCCATGGCGCCTTGCAATCCTGCGTACTGTCGTTCCCAAAATCGACATACACCACCGATTGCGCAGCGGCAACCGCGCAATAAAGCAATACCAGGGCAGGCGCCCAATATGGAATCCGGCTAAAATTCGTCATACGATAACACTGTTCGCCACAAAGACGCTTCGCAACGCTTCTCTCTTCATCGGTACAATTTCGAGCCCATGTTCATCCCCACGCAGCCTATTGCCCTCTGATCATACACTATGCTGCAATCCGATGTCTTTGAACTTCCCATTATTCTGCACATATACGCCCACATTCAAAAAGGCAAACGGGTATTGCAGCACATTCTCAACTGTGTTATCGTTGGAAAACAACAAGGAGCGCGTATGTGGCGATTTGTGCACATGACAGACCCCCATCTGGCCAGTCAGCGGGACGGGATATGGAATAATCGCTTTTTATGCACCATGATGCCGGAGGTCATGGCGTGTCTGCGTCGTGACCTGACACAGCTACGCCCGGAATTCCTGTTGGTAACGGGCGATATCTGCAGCCACCAGACGCGTGCAGCCATGCTCGAGGCGCGTGATCTTATGGACTCCCTGGGCACCCCGTATTATCCGATGGGTGGCAACCACGATTTTGTACAGCCCGAATCGCGCACCTGGTTTAACGAGGCCTTCGGACGCCGTTTACCAGACAACAACACGGTCTACTCCTTTTCCTTCCACAACCTGCATTTCTGCGTTCTCGACCCCTGGTGGATGTGGAGCGATGGTTCGCTAAGTCCGGTGGGAGAAGCCTCCGTAGTGCAGGAACAAGAGGTCTCGTTGGATAATGCACGCTGGGCGCTGCCGCCCGAGCAGTTTACATGGCTCGAGAAAGACTTGAAGGAACACGCTGGCATGCCCACCGTGATAGCCGTGCATGAACCCTTGCTGCCCCCCCCACCACGAATGCAGAAATCGGGATATAAAGACAGCGGCGCTTTAGAAAACGGAGAGCTGCTTCTTACCGTATTACGCGAGTATCCCCAGGTGTGCGCCGTCTTCTCTGGCCATATGCACATGAACTACATTGAGCACGCCTATGGAATAACGCAAGTGGTTACCAGCGCATTACCCGAATACCCCACGGAAATTCGCGACGTATGCGTCTATCTCGACCGACTGGTCGTACGCACACTGGGATTGAGCGATCCAACGTTCGCGCAACGCTCCCTGATAGAGGGGCAATCATGGACCCGGGGGGAAGCGCAGGACCGGGAAACCACCATCTGGTTTTCCTAATCGCAACCACACGTCGTCATTTTGCTGACAACAGAATGATCAACTCCCCCTTGTCAAGCTTCAGCCCCTGCAATTTAATCTTCTGCCCCGGTTGCAACGCAAGCCGCGTCGCCAAAGCCTTAACAGGAGGCCCCCCACGTTTTGCAGGCAACATTTCCACCCGCAAATCCGCTCGAATACGCCCATCCTTCTCCTTAGACAACGGCGTAAGAATCAACGTGTACTTCGACGTAATTCTACACCGCGTTTCCTGCTCGAAAGGTGCCTTTGTCCGCGTGGTATACACCTTGCGAAACGTCGTATACGGCAGCTTCTCCAACGCAGGCCGGACAGCCTCCAGACCCGCGTCAAAATGACGTGCCTTGCCCGCCTCCTGTTGTGCTTCAACGGCCCAAACACACAGTTCAACAGGCGGTAGCGCATCTTGGGACGGCGCACCCGCCAAACTCATAAAAACAACTGCTATACCCGCAATGTTCACAAAATATCGTCCTCGGCCAGATTAATTTCCACCGTCGTAATCCCCCCCTCATCGCCATACCAATGCACGGTGGCTCCCTCCAATTCAGTGCTGACAAATTCCACTTCCGTAGCCCGGACAGGCTCCGGTCCCCCCTGAAAAAGAAAAAACGCAGCAATCGCAATGAGCAACGCAGCCGTGGACAAAGAAAGGGCGGCCCACAATCCGCCATGACGCCGTGCAGGAGGAGGCGTAATGCTTTCACGAATACCCTCCATAAACGCCGGAAACTGCATATCACTAATCTGTTCCCGCTGCACCAGCTGCCCCACACCCTCACGCAGTTGTCGGGCTTGCTCACAATAAGCGGCGCACTGCGGACACTGACGCAAATGGGTTTCCACCGCATCCGCCGCAACCGTTTCCCCGTCAAAAAACCGCTCAACCTCGCTATGCCACGAACATCTGCTCATTGTTCCATTCCTCCGTGCTCCTCCCAATGGGACAGTGCATTTTGGAGTTTTTTACGCGCGTGATGCAACCGGCTCATCACCGTACCCAGACTACACTGCATCACCTCAGCCATTTCCTGATACGACAGCCCCTGATATTCCCGCAACACAAATGCCAACCGATGCTTTTCAGGCAACGCATTCACCGCCATCTCAATAGCGCGGCCCAGCTCCTGCTGCTCCAACTGCCGGGCAGGATCGCTGATAGTACCCGGTGCATCCGTGCGGATTTGCTCCTCCAGGGAAACCGTACGCAAACGCCGCTTCTTAAAAAAATCCTTACAATGGTTCGCTGTAATCCGCATCAACCACGTCTTGAAACTGGCGTCACCGCGGAACCGGCGCAACGACTTGTACGCCTTGATAAACACCTCCTGAGAGATGTCCCAGGCCTCCTCGCGGTTATGAACGAAATGATAGCTTAATGCGAAAACCTCATTCCGATACCGCCGCACCAACACTTCAAACGCATCCGCATCCCCCTTCATCGCCAACGCCACCAAAGGGGCGTCCGGGGTTGTTTTCAGTGCCGACGCGCTATGTACTGTTTCCTTTTCCACGGGAACGCTATCATACAACAAAACCGTGTCCAGGGGAATACTCATCATATTTACAATCTCCTGGTTGCATAGAATCAGACGCAGTCCTGTCGCATATATTCACTTTTTTTTACACACGCAAATCACACATGACGATCAGAGGTAGTCAGCAGCAGATAAATAAAGAAAGGCCCCCCCAATAACGCCGTCAACACACCGACCGGCATCTCAGCAGGGGCGACCACCCATCGCGCCGCAGCATCGCAAAGCGTGAGAAAAGCCCCCCCAAAAAGCAACGTAGCCGGCATCAACAGTCGATGTCCCGCACCAAGCATAAGGCGGCATATATGCGGCGCTATCAGACCGATAAAGCCAACAGGACCGCAAATGGCCACGATACTCCCCACCATCAACGACGTCGCCAGAAAAAAAAGGTGCCGCATCGCAACCACATTGACCCCCCGACTATGCGCAAGCGCGTCACCCGTGCTAATCAACCGCAATTCCCGTGTGAACAACAGCAGGATACCGCCGCCTGCCATGACAAAAGGCGCCATATGCACAACACTCCGATAGCCATTCACAGTGAGCGCGCCCATCAACCAACGCATCAAACGCATCGCATCATGCATATTAGCAGTATAATTCACCACCAAAATCAAACTCGAAAAAAAGGCATTTACCGCCACACCAGCCAAAAGCAACCGAAACGTGGAAAAATCACCCCGTAGCCTTGTTAAGCCATAAACCAGCAAAATTGCCCCCAAAGCCCCTGAAAAAGCACACAAAACCGTCGAAGACATACCCAAAAAAACAAAACTCCACCCCAAACGCAACGCCAGCACCGCCCCTAAAGACGCTCCACCCGAAATCCCCAGAGTAAACGGCGTAGCCAACGGATTGCGAAACATGGATTGAAATACAAAGCCGCTCATCGCCAACCCAGCCCCCGCCAAAAAGGACACCAGGGTACGCGGCACCCGCATTTGCCAAAACACCTTTACTTCGACACTGTTTTCCACCCCCGAAAAAAGAAGCCGCGGCGAAATATACTGAATACCGACAAAAGGCGTGCACAACACGACCGCAACAGCAAAAAACAGGAACACCCACAACACATACGGCTTAAAAGGCATGCGGCTTCCCCCCTTGCTCCCTCGTCAACGGGGCCACCAACACGCCGCCCCCCTGGGCATGCGGCAACACATCAAAAGGCGTATCATAAATCGACAACAACGTCTCCCGCGCATACAAGCCCTCCGCACCACCAAAATACATCCCCTCCCCCTGCTTCAACGCCAAAACACGATCACTCCAATACACCCCACAATTCAAATCATGCGTCACACAAACCACCGTTTTCCCCTCCTCCCGCTGCAACTGCAACAAAAGTTCCGCCACCTCCACCTGGTGACGATAATCCAAAAACGCAGTAGGCTCATCCAAAAGCAACAACGGCGCCTCCTGCGCCAATGCCGCCGCAATAAAGACCTTCTGCCGCTCCCCACCACTCAGCGTATCCAACATCCGCCCGCCAAAAGCCGCCATATCCGTCTGCGCCAACGCCCTTTTTACTGCAGCATGATCGGAACGACCCAGCGTGGAAAAGGGACCCAAATGCGGATAACGCGCCATCAAAAGGAACTCGTACACCGTATACGGCAACGCACACTCCTGCGCCTGAGGAACATAACAAAGCTGCCGCGCCAATGCACGATGACCATAGCCGGAAAGCGGCTTTCCATGCAGCAAAACACGCCCCGAATCCGGCAAAAGCAACCGGCCAAGACAACGCAACAACGTTGTCTTCCCCGCCCCATTCGGCCCAATAATCGTCAACCGCTCCCCCTGCTCCACATGAAAGCTCACCCGCTTCACTATCCTGCGATTCGCAATGGAAACCGACACATCCTCAATAGCCAAAACCCGATGACTCACACCCCCTCCTTCCCATCAACACCATGGATAAGCCGATAAAAATCCTCCAGCAGCTGCACAATACGCGGCCCGGGAATCGAAACATAATCCGCCGTTAAGAAGTAAATACGGCCCGTCCGCACCGCCGAAACCTCCGGCAACGCCCGCCAGGCCACCATCGCCTTCTCCACATCCCCGCCCTGCGCTGCAAAACCAGGCACCAACTCAATAATAACCTCCGGATTCAACCGCACCACCCCCTCAGCCGACAAAATAGGCGCAGCAATCGCCTCATCCCCATACACATTATCCCCCCCCGCCAACCGCACCAACTCCCCATGAATACTCTTCTCCCCCGTAATAAACACCTGCTCCAACTGCGCAGCCCCATAATCACGACTAAGCACCACCATAACACGCGGCCGCTTCCCACTCCCCTCCGCCAACGCCCTTACCCTTGCAACCCCCTCCCGCATTTCCCCGCACAACGCCGCAGCCCTATCCCCATCCCCACACAAACCACCCAACTGCGCCACCGACCCCACAATCTCCTCCAACGAATCCTGCTTCACCTTCTCACAATGCACCCCCAACCCCTCCAAACGCAGATACGCATCCTGATGCGAATACGGCAACACCACCAAATCCGGCTCAAGCGCAACAACCGCCTCATAATTCGGATCAACATACCCCCCGATATCCCTTTTCCCCTTTGCCTCAGGCGGATACAAACAATACCGCGTCACCCCAACCACCGCATCCCCCGCCCCAACCGCAAACAAAACCTCCGTAATACTGGGCGCCATAGAAACAATACGCGTATAAGCAGCCTTTTCAGCCCCCGGAGAAATCGATTGAGAAGCTTCCTTCGAAGAAGACGACGGCGAACACCCCGCCCCCAACAAAAACAACAATCCCACCAGCCCATGCAATACGACACGCATCTGAAGCTCCCTCCGAAAGAACACACACATCACGAAATTAAAAACAGGCAGGAAAACACAGACATGCGTATACGGTGGGTTCAAAACGGCACTATCTACACAAAGCACCCCCTACGAAACACTTCTGCAGAACATACCCGACCACTCCCCCACGAGAGCACACGTCGCGTTTTCCACCGGCAGGTCTTCGGACTCATGGGCGCAAAAGCAAACCGCTTTTCCCTACTAGCCATCGCTTCCCAGTTGCATACAACCAGTGCTACATGACGACATTCGTTCCCACATACCGCTGCGGGGCAGTACCCGATTCACACGGGTTTCCCTCTTACCTCCCTCCCATTCACCAGAGAAGGAACCGGCGCACAAAGACTATACCAAGCCTCCGCACAGAGTCAAAAAACATACAAAAACAGAATACACACCGACAACAAAACCAGTATTTTGCCGCCGATACCCCCAAAAAAGCTCAGAAAAAACACCTACGAAGAAAGGTATGTTTTAATAAAAGAGAGCACCTCCTCAAACGCATGACTCGCCTCCTCATAAACCTCCTTCGCCTCATCAGGCTGCACAGACAGATCCATTATCTCCAACTCCCGCGCCAACGCCTGCAACCGCCACGCCCCCACATTCCCACACGCCCCCTTAATCGTATGCGCCTCATGCTGCGTCGTCTCCACATCCCCCGCCACCAACGCATTCCCAAGCACCTGCAACCGATCCCGCGTATCCCCCAAAAAAACCCCCAACACCTCCTCCTCAAACTCACGGTCCCCATCCGACATCTCCTGCAGGCGCGTCAAATCCACCACACTAAACGTCCCTTTTTCCGGTTCGTGTATCATTTTACAATCCCTTCACAGTAGTGGAAATCTCACAACCCAAAGCAGCACTACGCACACCAACCCCCACATTCCCTGCATCCTAGTCTACCATACCCATTCCTTCCTGAAAAGCACAAGAATCTGGGTATTTGCAATATTCCTCCTATTCTGCTATACTTGCGACAATTAGAATAAAAGACCCATAAAACATATACAACACAAAATCGTTCCCTAATTCGAAGCATATATATAGTTCTGCTACTTCCACTCCTCCTAACCGAGGACAGCGGGCTTGGTGTGCCTCGAATTTCTTTATAGACCCACCCCCAAACAAGGCATACCATAAACGGCCATGGCGCTCCCCATGGCCCAATTTCATATATTCCCCCAAAAAAATCCAAAAAAACCATCCCCAAAAACAACAAAAACCTTGTAATTCCCCTCCCAATATGCTAGCATCCCACCTTGTTTACGGGGCGTAGCGCAGCCCGGTTAGCGCGCCTGCTTTGGGAGCAGGAGGTCCCGAGTTCGAATCTCGGCGCCCCGACCATAAAAACAGTACAGCCCGACAACTTTTCACCAAGTTGTCGGGCTGTTTTGTTGCATAAAGCCCCCAACACACACCCTATTCAGTCCACGCCTGCCCCAAACAGCTCCTTCAATAAACCACACCCCTTCCCCACCCTCAAACATACCCACCTGGCCCAACGCACCCTTGCCCCCCTTGACAAAAGAAAAAGCAGCAGAGTACCTTAAGATGCACCCTGATACGCTATACAAGTAAGCACGACAGAACAGGATTATAGATTCCCATTTCTGGAGTAGCGGTAGGGCGGCTATACGTTTTTTGAAAAGGGATTCAAATTATATTTGCATTAAAAACCGGATAACGACTATAGAGCTCGGGGAATATGAATGGAAAAGATTTCCGAACCGAATGAAGCGGCTACTAAAATGAAGAAGATTAGCACCTTCCTTTTGGCCATACAGATACCTTTATTTGTAGTATTAATGCCTCTATCATGCTTTCTTTTCTATAAATGCGTTACTGCACTATTATTTCTTGGTGACGTCAACAACGCTTTTATGGCAATACTTATTATAGCTTCAGTGGTTGTGCTTGGTGTTTTCGAGATAACTATACGCATACAAGAAGCTGCAAAAGCCGTACAAGCACAACAAGAAAAAATCCAAGAAGAAGAAGAATTTTCGAAAACCGTTTCGACATTTTCTGAGCATTTTGAGTCTAAATTGAGACTTATGGGAGAACGGGCACGCCTCCTTATTATCACGGCGGAAGCACGCGCAAAGCTACTTAACGGCATAGGAATTTGGCTAGCTGTGTTGTCTGTTTTTGCGCCTTTCGTATCGATTTGTATCTATATTTTTTCCGATCCGTTACCCCAAAATCTCTTAAATACAATACAGGAACTGAGAAATGCAGATGGCAACCTGCCGCCCCAGATTACACTATCAGTTTCAAGAGATTGGCGAGTGCTACTGTCCGGGGTATCCTTTGGTTTTTTGTTCCTTAGCGCTGCGGGGGTAATTTTTGGACACTATCGACGGCAAATGGAAACGTACTTCAGACTTGCAAAAAATGTTGAGTATTTAGAGGGCCTTGCGGTAGCTGCAGAGGTCAGGAGAAAAGCTAACGAAGAAGAGCTTCCAGAAAAACAGGAGAAGCTCGTAGATGCAGTCATTAGTGAGTTGCTAAAATCACCGAAAGAAATATTACCCCAAGAAAAATCTATCGACGAAACAGAAGCGTTAGAAAATCATATTACAGAAGTCATAAAAATAAACTCTAGATAAAGACAAAAACTTCTACGGCGCTTTGAGCCAAAAAGTTTTCGTTTCCCTCGTTACGAAGTTGCACTTCGTAACGCACTTGTCTCCGAAGCTTTGCTTCGTAAGTAATGAATTTCGGCACCCTGACCATCGTAATACTAGAGACCAATGACCTGGTTGCCAGGTCGTTGGTCTTTTTTTGTTCTTGTGCCGGTCTAAAAAGCGGCATTCAAACTACGGGGAACAACTTTGAGGATATCCGTGGGGAAGGTAGTGCTTTGCTAATCACCGAAAACGTGGTATGGTAAAAATGTATTGGCAGTGCTACGGTGCGCGGGTATAAATGGCGGAAGGCCTGCATCGCCGGTGATGTTGGTCGTGGGTGGGGTGGCGCATCGGGGTGTGCCGTTGACAGCTAAGGTTTAACGGTAAAGGGGATAAGACCATGAAAGAGAAGCATGTCATTTTGGGAGTGCATATTCAGGATCGGGTAAAGGAGGCGTCTGTCGTGCAGCAGTTGCTCACGGAGTATGGGTGCAATATCAAGACGCGCGTGGGCTTGCATGAGGTGGATGAAAAGTTTTGTGCGGCGGGTGGGGTAGTGTTGTTGGAGTTGGTGGGGAAGAATGGCGAGTGTGCGGCGTTGGAGGAAAAATTGGCTGCTGTTGATGGGGTAGATGTGAAGCGAATGGTCTTTGACCATGACTAAGGTGGTCCAGCGACCACGTGCAAGAGGTATGGTCCTTGACGTTCCTGACTATAGCAAATCGTTGGGGTGTTCAGGATAACTTCTCTGGAAGGTGCGGCATTAGAAGGGTCCAGCGACCACTAGCAATAATATGGTCCTTGACGTAACTGACCATAGCAAATCGCTGGGGTTCCCTCGTTCCCCTCGTTACGAAGTTGCACTTCGTAACGCACTTGTCTCCGAAGCTTCGCTTCGTAGTATCTGTAGTAGCGTTTTTTTGTGGGGACGGGTAGCTAGTGGCCGTATGTAAATTTTAAGGCGTCAAAGTAGGACCACCCTACTTTGACGCCTGATGCTCAAAAAAAAACGTGTTTTGTACCGCAGCATGTCGCTTACCTGTGGTCGCTGAGCCCCTTAGGGCCTGGCTCCACAAAAACTGACCTAAAACGCAAAACGCCTGCTGAGGTCAGGGTGAGTAAGGACCATACCTAACGCCTGTGGCGCTACCACTTGCTGGTGGCCGCTGGACTACTAGTCTTCCTGACCTTCCTGGTCGGTAGCTTCTTTTTCTTCGGTTGTCTCTTCGACGTCTTCCTTCTTCACCGCGTCTTTGAATTCCGAAATGGCGGTACCCAAGGATTTACCTACGCCGGCCAGCTTTCCCCCACCAAAAAGCACCAGCACAATAACCATGATGATGAGCAATTCGCCCATACCGGGAGTCCACATAACAATAGCTCCTAATAGGGTACAGGGGAAAGGCAACACCTACCCTGCACCACGGGTTAATTTCCCAAAATTTATTACCCAAACGCAGCGAAAGTGGCCAGCGCGCCACAGACAAAAGGGCTGGACTCTACTCTACGCAGGCCCTGTGCGCCTTTCTTTTTTAGCGCCTAAAACGAGAACGAAGAACGAAATCTTGCTGCATTTCCTGAACGCCTTGGCGGCGACAGGGTAGCCTAAAGAAGAACATTTCGTTATGCGCGCAAGCACCGTTTCGCCTGGCTTGCAAACGCCGGACGGGGTTGAGCAGATACAAATGCCGCCCATCCCGCCTTCATCTCTATGTATTATAGCCGCTGTCTCTGATGCAATACAAGGCTCCCAACGCAATTGTCCAGCGAGCACAAACAGGGGATTGGGAATGATAGACAAAAAAACTTTTGTTCTTAATTTTTATAGTTTTTGAATTTTTTTTACTATATACTCCTTATACTTACTTACGTCTGAAATGTCTTATCAAAATAAAAAACATTATGGTCAGGGCGAGTAAGGAGCATACCTAACGCCTGCGGTCGCTGGACCGCTTTGCTGACTTAGTCGCAAACTATCGGCACCACTTCTAGGGAAGTACAAATGGCAACGACTACTGAATATCCTCCAGATTGGGGCGTGTTTGATCTGCATACACACCTGAGTCTGAAAACGTATCTCTTTAAACGCAAGTTCTGGCGCACACACACCCCACCGGGAAGGATGTTTCCTTTGTGTATGCGCACGGATCTTGATGCGCTTCTGGCAGGGGATGTGAAGGTTCTTCTGTGCTCCATCTATGTGCTTGAAAAGGAGATGTGGCAGGACAACTGGGTCTTGCGCCATTTTGGAAAACTCTTCCCGGTGCTACGGCACCAAAAGCGCACCCCTTATGATGTATTAACGTTTGAATACTTCGATGAAATCGAGCGCGTACTCGCTGAAACGTGTAAACGACGCGGTGACCTAATCACGCTGGCCCGTTCCTATCCTGAAATGCAGGAAGCGATTGCAGCCGGCAAGATCTGCGTCCTCAATTCATTAGAAGGCGCGCACCATCTAAACGGGAATCTGGATAATCTGGAACGTTTTTACGAACGCGGGGTATGTCATATTATCCTGTCGCATTTTTATCCCAACGAAATCGGAGACTGCGTTGACCCTATTCCAGAAAATCTCCCCATGCGCAAAATAGGATGTTTCACCTTCCAACGCGACCTGGAAAGTGGTTTGACTGAATGGGGACGCAGCTTGGTGGATCGCATGTTGGATCTGGGCGTCATCGTGGATACCTGCCACGCCACCCCGCTGGCACGCCGTCAAATACTGGCGCAAGTAAAGCAGCACCCAAAAAAACGTCCCGTCATCATGTCCCATGTAGGCGTTCACGAATACGCCGCCACCCCCATGAACCCCACCCGCGACGAGATCCGCGCTATTGCCGACACCGGCGGTACAATCGGAATTATCTTCATGCCCTACTGGTTGCATCAGCCCAAAACGGAAGACATCGAAACCGTCCTGTTAAAGACCATCGATCATCTTATCCAGTACGGCGGCGAAGAGGTCGTAAGCTTTGGTTCCGATTTCGACGGCTTCACCGAACCGCCCGCGAAGTTCAAATCACCACGAGATTACAACCGCTTGCGCACCCTGCTTGCCACGCGTTACTCGGAACAACAGATCGCCAAATTCCTGAACGGAAATGCCCACCGCGTCTTACGAGAAGGCTGGGGAAAAGGGCTGTAACCCCGCTCTCCAGAGAAAAGCGGCGTAGCCTTGGTAGTGCTGGCTCGTCTATGCAGTTGCGACAGCGGGCGTTCAGGTACGAAAACTCTTGGGACTAATCTGGTGTTTCTTGACACGCAGGCCCATTAGGCGTTCGGATATACCCAATTCACGCGCCGCCTGCGCCTTGTTCCCGTGCGAATTCTTTAACGCCTCGACCAACATCTCCCGTTCTACCTGATTCAGCGTCTCCTCCAGCTTGCCGCGCATAGGCGTATTGGAGGCTTCCGCCGTTTGCAACGTAGGCGGCAGGTGATGCCCATGGACAACATCATCCGTCGTCAGCAAGACCGCACGCTCAATACAGTTTTCCAATTCACGCACATTACCCGGCCAGTGATAACACATCATCATATCAATGGCAGGCGTGGAGATACGCCGCACATATTTGTGATTGTCTTTGCTGTACTTCTCCACAAAGAAATTGGCCAGTTCGAGAATATCCGTACGACGTTCCCGCAGGGGGGGAATATGCACCGGAAAAACATTCAGTCGGTAGTAAAGATCCTGGCGGAACGCCTCGGTCTGCATCGCCGCCTCCAGATCACGATTCGTAGCGGCAATCACACGCACATTTACCTTGATCGTGTCCGTGCCGCCAACCCGCTGAAACTCCCGCTCCTGCAATACGCGTAACAAACGCACCTGGGTCTGCGCACTCAACTCCCCGATCTCATCCAGAAAAATCGTGCCCCCATTGGCCGCCTCAAATCGTCCCTTGCGCTGCTCCACCGCCCCCGTAAACGCTCCCTTCTCATGCCCAAAAAGCTCGCTCTCGATAACCGATTCCGGCAGGGCCGCACAGTTAACACGAATAAACGGCTTGGACGCCCGCGTACTGTTATAATGAATCGCATGCGCCACCAGTTCCTTACCCACCCCCGTCTCCCCGCGAATCAGCACCGTCGCATCGCTCTTGGCCACCTGGATAATCAGGTCAAACACATTCTGCATGGCGCTGGAATGGCCAATCATGTTGGCCGGACGGAAACGTTGTTGCAGTTCTCGCTGCAAACGACTGTTTTCTTCCAGCAACCGGTTGTGCTCTTCCTGACTGCGCTGACGCAAACGAACGGCACGCGCGATCATAGACGCAATGATCGACATCAGCCGCAGATCCTCTTCCAATGCAATATCATCCGAGAAGAGGCGATCCGCACTCAAAGTGCCCAGAATCGAACTTTCCATCTTAATCGGCACACAAATATAGGTGATATCTTTTCGATTCAGATTCTTGCGCGAGCGCGTGCGATTAAGAAAAAGCGGCTCTTCGGAAACACGGGGAATAATCATCGGGCGTCCCGTTTGCGCCACCTTGCCCACCACCCCTTCACCGGGTTTATACCGCCCCCGCTGCCATTGCGCGCCCGACAAGCCATGCGCCGCACAAATTACCAGCTCCCCCTTCTCCCGATTCAACAACGTAATCGTGCCCCGCATCATACCGGTATGCTTCGCAATAGACTTGAGCACCGGGTTCAACTCATCGCGAATGTCCAGACTACGATCCAGCATCTGACTGATCTCATAGAGGAGAGTAAGTTCAGACAAATCACGCTTTACATCAGGAACCGCAACATTTCTACTCATAATTCTCGCAATACGCCCTATAGTTTTCACAAAAACCAATTAACACTACCATATTGTAGGTTTTTCACCCCTTAAAAATCAAATAAACTTTCCCTGTAACCCTGATATTCTACAAATCTGATGAAATTTTTCTTCGGGAATCGACGGGAGGAAGCCAAAAATTCTTCGGAAAGATTGCGATAAAATTAAATAAGCACTTACAAATCAAGACCTTAGCAATTTTTAAGTATTTTTTCTGAAAAAAAGTCCCAAAAACACCCCTTTGGGGAAATTCTTTCTAAAAAAACTATTTTGTAGGTTTCCTCCCCTCATCCTACCGTCAGGTGCGCTGCATGCCCTACAGCAACAACAATCCCCTCCGAAATCACATTCCGAAGGGGATCTTGAATAGCTTTACAGCGTGCTATCGTTACTCAAATACGGCCCTGAAATATTCCTCATTATCAATGAGGCGTAAATCCACATTCAAAAACGAGGCCACTTCTTCCGAGGTGATGGGACCCGTCGGTGCATTACCAAACAGATCAACCTTTTCTGCGTGTGAGCCAGAGGTCCCCTCAAGCTCCATTTCATCGGACAGCACCTTCTTCGACTCAGCGCCATCTCCAAACAGACGCTCTATCCGATCCTGCAAAAATACCCCGATTACTTCCAGCAAATGACCCTTCTTTTCCTCAACAGCGCCTTGGCGCATAATTTCAGTATCCAAGGGCAAAACCCGTCCACAAAATACAGCTACCATCCCGTCACATTCCGGACAGGGTCCTACAATAATCGCGCCTAATGGAGGCAACATAATTTGCCCCTGCGCACCACAATGCGGACACTTCACTTCGATAAGTGATAACATAGTTTTGTCCTCCCACGATTGCCGCCTCACAGCGATTATAGCACCATCCCGCATAAAAGGCAAAAAATAACAATAAATTCAATATAATAACACTTTTAGTATTTTAGAAGACCTGAAAATAGGGCTTTGCACACCTCAAAACTCGAAAAACAAAGGGGGGAAACACACCGAATACCAGAAAAAGAGGGAAAGGCCGCCTTTGCAACAAACGGTTCCCCCCTTCAGGCAAAAATT
The DNA here is from genome assembly GCA_963678445.1 of Candidatus Hydrogenedentota bacterium. Classification (GTDB taxonomy): domain Bacteria; phylum Hydrogenedentota; class Hydrogenedentia; order Hydrogenedentales. The sequence goes on from OY782877.1 coordinate 728,106, forward strand.
TCAAGAGTGGATGAAGAAGAGACGCCGTCGTGGCGTCCAGAGAGGGCAAGACGCATACCTGTTACGGGTAGCGCGGGGGCACGTACTGATTTACAGCCAGAAGACGCCGAAAAGAAAGCTTTACGGTACTCACGAACGGCCAGAACTATACATACTGTCTGTGGCGCTGGCCACCTGCTTGTGGTCGCCAGACCACTAGCAGGAGACCAATCCATATTCCGAAATTTTCCGATACAAGGTACTCCGTCCGATCTTCAACAGATCAGCAGTGGCCTTGATATTGCCCCCGCACTCCTCGAGCGCTTTAGCAATATGTTCGCGTTCCATCTCTGCCATGGAGAGGAATCGTGCGGATTTGATATTGATAACGGATTCCTCGACAAAATCGCTGGGAAGAATTTGGGGATGACGCGCCACGACCACGGCCCGCTCGATTACATTTCTCAATTCACGCACGTTGCCGGGCCAGTGACGGGCCTGTAGCATTTGCAGGGCTTCCGGGGAGAAGCCGGTCACCGGACGTCGAAAACGCGCCTGGGCCGCCTCCAGGAAATGGTCGGCCAGCACCGGAATATCGGAGCGGCGTTCCCGCAGGGGTGGAATACGGACCTCAAAGGTATTCAGGCGGTGGTATAAATCACGGCGGAAACGGCCCTCGGCCACCTCTACCGACAGATCTTTGTTGGTGGCGGATAACACACGCACTTCTACCTGGATATCGGTGTTGCCCCCCAGACGCCGGAAAGTGCCTGTTTCGATGGCACGCAGTAAGCGCGCCTGATTATGCAGACTCAAATCCCCCACTTCGTCCAGAAACAGGGTGCCGCGATCGCTCTCCTCAAATAACCCCACCTTGGCCACATGTGCACCAGTAAATGCACCCCGCTCGTGTCCAAATACTTCGCTCTCAAACAATTCGTCAGGGATCGCGGCACAATTCACCACGGTCAATACGCGTGCATGGCGCTCGGAGAGGTCGTGTATCATACGCGCGACCAATTCTTTTCCGGTACCGGTCTCGCCCATGATCAGCACATTGAGGTCGGAACGGGCGCAACTACGCGCCAGGGCGCGCACATGGCCTATTGCACGACAACCGCCGATGATGGGACCGGAATGGGGCGTGCCGGAAAGCAACCGGGCATTCTCGCGTTCCAATTGTTCCAGGCGCTCTACCGCCCGTAAATACGGCGCTGCCGTATGGGCTATCGTTAAAAAGAATTCTAAATCATTCTCGTCATAAATACGTTTTGGGGTGTCCACCTGCAACACCATCGCCCCAACGGGTTCCTTGGCCAGGGCAATGGGCGCTACCATGGTCGTGCGAATCCCCATTCCCCCTTCATCACTCCAGCGCTCGGGCAACAACACCCCTTTCATTTCACGAATGGCGCGCCAGACGATCTCGTGCAGTACTTCGTTGCCGGTCAGGGCGGCGTCATCTTCGCGTGGATAGATCTCCAGGGCTTCATCGGGGCCACCGTAGCGCACGAGCCAGTAGGTTTGCGGACTGAACCGATCCATGAGCCGCTTCATCAGGATCTTGACCAGATGTAATGCTTCTGTACATTGGCTCAATTCACGCCCGAGGGTAAACAACGCCGAGAAATCCTCTGCGGTACGGGGACGCGCCCGTGAAAACAAACTCTCGCTGTCTTCATCCAGGTAGGTCGGCTCGCCTATCTTCAGGGAACATGTCGCCGAACGCGAATCTCCCTTTGTCGTGCTTACCGTTCCTGCATGCCGCACCTGTGTCATAATGAAAATTGCGCCCCCCACCGCCACCTCATCGCCCACTTGCAAAACCGTACGCTGTACCGGATTGGCGTTCACAAAGGTTGCGTTGCTGCTCCCCAAATCGGAAAGCACCACGTCGCCGCCTGCAAGCAGCACCTCGCAATGTCGACGGGATACAGTGGGGTCGTTCACGGTAATATCGCACGTAATATCGCGTCCGATAACCAACGGCATCTCATTCACAACCCATGAACCACCCTTGGCGGCGCCTGTCTTTGCGGTTAACTGATACATATGCGGTATTTCCTATTTGCGGATGCAGTAGCAGCGCCGGACAGCCATGTCATGCATTCTGGCCACGAAATTTCGGTTTCAGGACAATTTAGTCGGCGCAGGTCCCTAAAAAGCCTGTACAGTGTAACACATCGGGGGGCGTGTGCCAAATAGAGAATTTTCAATGTCCCATTTCTGGACATGCCTTCACGACATTTGAGATGGGGAAAACGGAAAGCATCGTTGCCAACCTACCTATCTCCATTTAAACAAAGCAGTTAGTCAATAAAAAAATGAGTGATTACATTTTTGGCATCAAATTTGCTTACTAATAAACCATAGTTAAATTCCGTATGGTGGCATACCTTTTCATACGTAAACTCTTCGGGATACGATGGCCGGTGCGTGAGAAGTAGGAGCCTGCCGGGTGAACCAGACGCACCCCCGGGTCTGGAACACTGGATGACAGGTCACGCTTTGTACGCACCGGCCCGTAGAAAGAAGAAAAGGGCTAAATACGGAATAACTATTTTTAAAACAAGGGGTTACCTGGGGCATTCAGCTCCGGTGGGGCGAACGTAGTTTACGTTTGCAGAGGTAGAGCAAGAATAGGGCGTCGAGATCGTATTGATCTCGACGCCCTATTCCTATTTCGTTTCAATAACTGCTTACAAACAACTTTCTCGAAATGAGACACTTTCAACAGCTATATGCGCGCCTGTAGGAGGATGCGTTCTGCGTGCATTACGCTGCGCATATAATAGGAGGCTTTCACGCGCTCTAAAGCTTCGGGGGAGAGATCACCTTGTGCCCCCAAGCGTCGACAGCGGTCTTGTTGTACATGGTAGAGACAAAGCGCTGCTGCTACGGAGATGTTGAAGCTTTGCGAAAATCCTGCCATCGGCAGCACGACGCGCTCATCTGCGAGGGATAAGAGGGTATCGCTCACCCCTTCCTTTTCGTTGCCAAAAACCAGGGCGGTTGGCGTGTCAAAGGCTATTTCATCGATAGGTCGGGCCTGCTCGTCCAGATGCGTGGCGAGCACACGGTAGCCTCTGGCCTTCAAATGACGGACACAGGCAGGGGTGTCTTCCCACATGTGCACATCGAGCCACTTGTCGGCCCCTTGCGTAACCCGGTTGGCCTCTTTGTACCGCTGAGAGGAGTCAATGATGTGTACCGATTGGTAGCCTAAACCTTCGGCGCTACGCAGTACCGCATTCACGTTACCCCGGTCGTAGATACCTTCCACAACGGGGGTTACGGTGTAGGTACGTTGCGCCAGGATCGTTTCAATGCGCTCGCAACGACGTGGCAGGATAAAGGGACGCAGGATCTTAACCACCTCTTCAGGCGAAAATTGCTCTGTGCCAACCACAAAAGGGTCCTGTTCCACGCATATATCACTCATTCACTTTTGCCCCTTCCACCGTCACATCGGTTTGCGAGGCCTTACGCAAATCGTCTCGTTTGGGTTCGCCCCAAACAAGGCAAAACAGGCGGTACGGTTCTTCGACCGCCTCGACAGGCACATGGATCTGCGCCGTCGTCACATACAGCGTTCCCTTTGGTCCCATCGCAAAACTGTCAGGCCAGGAGAGACGCTTATCATGTACAATCACCTCGACGATACCTTCGTCGGTATAGCGCTTGATGACGGCGTCTTCCAGTGAGGCCAGGTACAGATTGCCATCCTCGCCAAACATCATGCCATCCATCGGCCCTGTCTTTGTCAACGCTTCCACCTGCTCCGCCAGCTTCGCTTCATCCAGTGTATTATCGCGCAACGCGGCCGTGGGCACACGATACAAGGTACTCCCGGTCAATGCATGGTAGTACAGATACGTACCCGAAGCATCGAGGGCGATGCCATCGGAATGCACTTGCGGTTGCCCCCCATCGGGATTCAACCAGGGTTTACCGGAGACAATCACAGGAATATTTTCGGATTTCGTTGACGGGTGTTCCGTCAAGCGACGCACACTCTCCCCCGTCGCCAGATTCGTCACCACGATGCCCCCCAGCCCCGAATCCGTCATATACGCAAAGCCCGCATCCACATCGACACGCACATCGTTCAAATAGCTTTGCGCCGGAGCCACCGTCGCATCGAACAAAATTCTTTGCACCACTTCGTCCGAGTCCAGATCCACCTTCAGCAACTTGGGACCATTCGGCACAACGCCTTTAAACATGGGGTTGGCCGGGTCCAGTATCCACAAAAAGTCATCCTCATCTACATATAATGCCTGTACGCAAATCAAGTGTTCCTCAGGCGCCAGGCCAGGCCCCCACGCATTCATCACACCTGACGGAAAGGGCGTAATCGTATTCGCTTTCACATCGACCTCACCTACGGTGAAGGGAATCCCCTCGCTCCACCTGGGATAGGTCACAAACACCCGTTCCTCCTGCGAGACCGCCACCCCGGTCCACTGGCGCATCGATTCCGCCACCAAAACCAGCGACGCCAACTCATCCACAACCGGCGACACATTTGTCGTTTGGCACCCCCCCAGCAATAAACCCCATACCATCAACACACTTCCAAACAGTCGCATATGCCTCATTATGCCATCCTTTACAAGTACCCGACGCCCCCACTTGAACAACGAAAGCAACCGTATGCACCTTCCCGAATAATACAGCTTTCTTCGTAAAAAGGCCCCGGTCCATACTCCACTCCCTGGGAGATCAACCGGAGCCGCACAAAAACTTTACAAAGTCCAAAGCCTTAGCTTTAGCTCTCGTTCGTTCCCTTTAATTGCAGAATCTGCAATACAAAGGCAAACACTGCCTGCAATATCGCACCCGTGTCTGTATCTTCCTGTGCTTTACAAACTGTCATCGCCTTCACATGTTTCATAATGCTTCATCTCCAGAGTTGCATTTCCGACTTCGACCTTACCATAATAGCAGTCGGCAGCATAGTTTTCCATTCTTTTCAGCCGCAAATCCGATCGGGGGGCATATGCCGACAAACAGGACTATGTCGTATATCGTGGGAGTACTTTTCGTCTTCTTTGCGCTAAACGCCTATACCGAGTCCCTTGCCGATACGATTCTCGCGGACCAGGACCTTGCCCTGGTATCTCAACAGGCCAGAACGCTTATCCGCAGTGGTTTTAATGCGGGCGACGGCTACGGGGAAGTCTGGATTCGTGATCTGAACACCTTTATTGAGCTGGCCTGTGCGATCTGCGCGCACGACACCATCGCCCAACAGCTCGCCATGTTTTATCGTTTCCAGGGAAAAGACGGCAATATCATCGATGGCTTTATTCCCAAAGACAAGGCCAACGTTGATTACGATTACATTCGCACCCCTGCTGTCTCTGATTATCTGGGACACAAGAACACGGTGGAAACGGATCAGGAAAGCTCGTTGGTACAGGCCACTTGGCGTTACGTGAAGGCTACAGGCAAGCGCGGCTTCTTATCGCAGGAAATCGAAGGGCAATCCGTACTTGCCCGCATGGATGCGGCGCTACGTTTCTTGCTGAACCATCGTTTCGCTGCTCAATATGGATTGATCTGGGGCGCTACGACAGCCGACTGGGGCGATGTACAGCCGGAACATTCGTGGGGGGTAGTCCTCGATGAAAATACACATCGCGCTATCGATATCTATGATAACGCCATGTTCCTCATTGCGATCAGGAATCTGCTGGACTGTCTGCCCAAAGTGGATGCACGGCGCAGCTTCTGGGAAGGCCAAAGGGATTCGCTCCACAAAAACATACGCAAACACCTTTGGGACGATGCCCGACACAAATTCATCCCCCATATCTACCTGGAAGGCAGTCCCTTCCCAAAAGACTTTGATGAAAGCGCCTGCCACTATCATGGCGGCACCGCCACTGCCATTGAAGCGGGCCTGTTAAGCAAGGAAGAAATTAGTATTGTTTTCAACCAAATGGTGCAAAACAAAAACAAGGCCAACGCCGCCACTATCGGGCTGACTATCTACCCGCCCTACCCCGAGGGCACGTTTCAAAACAAGAGCATGAGCCCCTTCTCCTACCAAAATGGAGGAGACTGGACTTGGTTTGGCGGTCGCATGATTCAACAACTTGTAAACTACGGCTTTGCTCAGGAAGCTTACGACGAACTTCGTCCGATGATTGCACGCGTGCTTAAAAATAAAGGGTTCTACGAGTGGTACACTTGCGACAACACGCCCCGGGGTTCCGCTTCCTTTCGCGGTTCAGCAGGCGTACTGGCCAAAGCAATTGAGCTACTGCAAAATTGGGCGCAAAAACAAAAAGCAGCGCCCATATCGCCCGCACCCGCACCTTAAATCCTGTAAGACAGCACACCGCATCCCTCCCCCCTGTTTATACGGTCCCGTGATTGTCTGGTATAATTTCTGTGCTTTTTAATGCATGAATACAACGTAGTGCATCAATACAAGTGGAAACCAGACGTATTTTTGCATCGTCCAATTTAGGTAGCGTATACTGCGCCTTTAACCTGACCTGAGGAACCGTTTGTGGATAATTCCGATATTATACGTGTAGCAATCCAATATATTTGTTTACTGTTTTCACTTTGCGTGCATGAAGCAGCGCATGCCGCTATGGCCAACTTTCGCGGCGACCCTTCGGCACGTTTGATGGGGCGAATGACGCTGAACCCGTTGGCACACATCGATCCTATTGGCACCGTGGTCTTTCCCCTGCTGGCGATGATCACACACGTTCCCTTCCTGTTTGGCTGGGCCAAGCCGGTGCCCTTTAATCCACGCAATCTGAAGGACATTCACCGCGACCCCGTATGGATTTCGCTGGCAGGCCCGGGCGCCAACCTGCTTACCGCGCTTGTCGCCACCTTTTGCTTGCGCATTGCGGTACTCGTGATGGGCATTACCGATGTCAACATGGTAATGGCAACCCCTATCTGCATGCTGTTGGTGAATTTAATCATCATCAACCTGGTGCTGATGCTGTTCAACTGTATTCCCGTGCCCCCGCTGGACGGACACCATGTGTTGCACTATTTTTTACCCCCTTCGGGTAAACGTATGCTGGAACAGATTGGCCCCTTTGGGATTCTGATCGCCATATTTATCGCCCGTCCGTTAATCGGCCCGCCACTTATGCTCATGCTGAACGTGGTGCTTAACTACGGCATTTTTGGCGTTTCCGGTTTCATCGGCTAGGGCCAGATAAAAACAAAACGTGTCGGTTCGCGTAGCGTAGCGGTATTTTTGTATAATCTGTATGCGTTTCGTTCTGCGAAACGCATCTTCTTTTTTTATTCTTTGTATGCATCCCCTCGGAGGATCGTGGGAACTTCTTTCTTTTTACGGAAAAAGAAAGAAGCAAAGAAAAACGAATAGATAAGTCAGCTTCACTCTGGTTACCCACGGCAAGGACCATAAATATTGCCTGTGGCGCTGGCCATCGATCGCTGGACCGCTTTGATGAATAGGAGTTAGAGATGAGTCTTCCGAAGAAATATAAAGCACCGGACATGGAAGCCTGTTGGAAGGATTTTTGGAAAGAACAGAAAACCTATGCATGGGACCCAAGCCGGGGACGGGATGAAACCTTTGTCGTCGACACCCCGCCGCCCACCGTTAGTGGCTCGTTGCATGTAGGACATCTGTTCAGTTATTCCCACCAGGACTTCATCGCCCGCTTTCAACGGATGTGTGGCAAAAACATCTTCTTCCCCATTGGTTGGGATGACAATGGCCTGCCCACCGAACGTCGGGTGCAGAATCTGTACAATGTAAAGTGCGATCCCAATGTGCACCACCAGGATGGTTTCAGTCGCAAACGGGGTGAAAAGGGGAATCCGCTTCCCGTGAGTCGCAGCAATTTCATCGAGTTATGCGATCTGGTCACCAAGGAAGATGAGGAGGTCTTTAAACACCTCTGGACTCGCCTGGGCCTCAGTTACGATTGGGAACAGGAGTATGCGACGATTGATGAACATTGCCGTCGCACTTCGCAGGAAAGTTTTTTGGAGTTACTCCAAAAGGACGAAATCTATCAGGCCGAACGGCCCGTCATGTGGGATGTCGATTTCCAGACCGCCATCGCACAGGCCGAGGTTGAGGATAAGGACCGTCCCAGCGCATACAATTTCATTCGCTTTGGCATTGAGGACACCGATGACTATCTGGTCGTCGCAACCACGCGTCCGGAATTGCTGGCGGCCTGCGTCGCCGTGGTCGTCCACCCCGATGATGAACGCTACAAGGCCTATATCGGCAAAAATGCGGTGACGCCGCTCTTCAACGTACCGGTAAAAATCTTTGCCGACGAAAAAGCCGATCCGGAAAAAGGTACGGGCGTGGTGATGGTCTGTACGTTTGGCGATCAGACTGACGTGGAATGGTGGCGGGACTATGATCTGGAACTGCGCCAGATCATCAATCGCGCCGGCCATCTGATGCATGTGGTCTTCGTACCGGAATCGGAAACTGCGCGTCGTGATGAAAATCATCACCTGTTGATTCCCAGCAAAAACCCGGAAGCAGCCAATGCGGTCTACGCCCAGATTTCAGGCGCATATGTGAAAAAGGCCCAGAAGCTCACTATCGAGATTGCAGAAAATACCGAAGGTGTGGTGGATCGTCCTCGCGAAGAGATTACGCATCCGGTCAAGTTTTTTGAAAAGGGTGACCGTCCGCTGGAGTTGATTCCGACCCGTCAGTGGTACACCAAAATCATGGACAAGAAGGAAGCGTTGCTGGCGCAAGGCCGAAAAATCGCCTGGCACCCCACGTTTATGCAAAAACGCTACGAATCGTGGGTGGAAGGACTCAACCAGGATTGGTGCCTGAGCCGTCAGCGCTTCTTCGGCGTGCCGGTACCGGTGTGGTACCAGTTGGATGAAGATGGCGAGCCGATTTATGAGAAAGCCATCTTGCCGACGCTGGACATGCTCCCCATCGATCCGCTGGATGATGTGCCGCCGGGATACACGGAAGAACAGCGTAATCAGCCCAATGGTTTCACCGGTGATCTGGACGTACTGGACACCTGGGCCACCAGTTCGCTGACCCCGCAAATCGCCAGTCGTTGGGTGGAAGACAAGGAACGTCATCAAAAAGTTTTCCCGATGGACATTCGCCCGCAGAGTCATGAAATCATTCGTACCTGGGCTTTCTACACCATCGTCAAAGCCTATCTTCATGAAAATGAAATCCCCTGGAAAAATGTGGTCATCAGCGGCTGGATTCTCGATCCGGATCGCAAGAAGATGTCGAAAAGCCAGGGCAACGTGGTCACACCGGAACCGCTGATCGATCAATACGGCGCGGATAGCGTACGGTACTGGGCAGCGCGTGCACGCTTGGGTGTAGACACGGCCTACGATGAACAGGTCTTCAAGGTAGGTAAAAAACTGTGCATGAAACTGTTCAATGCCGGAAAATTCGCCATTGGCCGTTTCGCCGACATCGACCCGCAGCAGCTGGGTGTAGACAAAATCATCTGCGAAGCCGACCGCGCTGTCGTTGCGGAATTGCGCCCGCTGATCGAACGCGCCACCAAGGCTTTCAATGCATTTGACTATGCCCAGGCGCTCAGCCTGACCGAAGATTTCTTCTGGCGGGTCTTCTGCGACAACTATCTGGAACTGGCCAAGCCGCGCACCTATCTGGAAGAGTTGACGCCGGAACGCCTTTCGGCATGCGCAACCCTCCGTCTGGTGCACCGCATCCTCGTGCGTCTGCTTGCCCCGTTCGTTCCCTATATCAGCGAAGAGGTATGGCACTGGGCCTATGCTGAGGATACCGATATGAAGGCGTCGGTGCATCATGCCCCCTGGCCCACCCTCGCGGAACTGGAAACTATCCCGGCGCCGCAGCATGACGTCACCTATCTGGCCACCTTGGCAGTGGTCGAAGCGGTGCGCAAGGCAAAGGCCGACGCCAACCTCAGTATGGCTGCACCGGTGGCGAAGGTCACTCTGACGGCGAAAGACGGGGTGTGCACGGCGTTGCAAACGACGCTGGATGATATCAAGGCCATGCTCAAGATTGAAGAGACGGAATTGGTTCAGGGCGACAGCGGCGAGGCACTGGTCCTGGTAGATACACAACTGGACTCGTGAAACACGGGATGTTGAGCTTCCTGACTTTTACGGCTCAATAACGGATAAGAACTGCAAAGGGCGCTTTCGAGACTATCGAAAGCGCCCTTGTTGTATCTATAACTTCTTTCTTTTTACGAAAAAAGAAAGAAGCAAAGAAAAACGAAGATTTAACTTAGCTTCGCACTGATTACCCACGGCAGGGACCATAGTATTGCCGGTGGCGCTGGCCACCGGTCGCTGGACCGCTAGTCGACCAGACGGTGAATCACTGCGCCGCTGGGCAGCTTCGGGAAGAAGTACGTCGCCTTTTGCGGCATGGGTTCAGAGGCTTCTGCACACGCGCGAATCTGATCGGCACGTGTAGCGCGAAGGATGAAGGCAAGGCCTTTGTCGCCCGCATGGGCAGCACGCAACGCCTCTTGCACGTCTTTTTCGTAGACAAATTGTGCGCCTTCGGGCACGCCGAGAATACGCTCAATCACGCCACGGTGGAGTACGGCCACGTCGAGATCGCGCCAGGCCGGACCGCGGTCATCGCCCAAAAATTTCGTACGGTCCATATCCCGCAGGGTGAGCAGGTAGTCGCCCTTGCCATAAATGGCCACACCCATGACACATTCACCCGGCGCATCCTCCACCGCCACATTCAACTCGCCTTCCACCGGCTGCACTTCGAACCATTCCGTCAGCGCTTCCAGAAACTGGTCTGCATCAAAGCCCTCTGGGAAATCAAGCAAACGATGGGGCGGAAAAATCTTCAGGCCCCGATCGTTAAGCGGCACAAAGCCCATTAATACATAATCATACGGCTGCGGTCCCGTCGGCTGCTCTTTTTCACGCATGGCGTCGCGATAGGCAATCGCGGTCTGGAAACGATGGTGTCCATCGGCAATATATAACGTCTTGTCCCAAAAGAAACGCGTGACCGCCTGGTCATACGGCACCCGCCAAAACTCCTGCTTTACCCCATCGATGGTATTGGCCTGTCCATCGGCCTCACGTTGCTCCATCTGCCCCAGAAAATCATCCAGTACATGTTCCTGATCAGGGTAGAGCACAAAAACCGCGCCAAGATTGGCCTGCGTTGCCGCCGTCAGATTCAGGCGGTCCTCCACCGGCTTATGGAAGGTACGTTCATGCCCCAAAACGATACGTTCATTCGCCTCCGGCAAACGCACCGCAGCAAAAAAGCCGCGTCGTACCTGCGCATTGCCATCCAGATCTACAAAGCTCTGCCTCAACAGGTAAAAATAAGGTTCCTCATCCTGCAGCAAGACATCTTCAGCGATCCATTGATTCAACAGATAGGCCGCATTTTCATACTGGCTACGTCCCTCTTGCGCCTCCGGCAACAGCAAATGCGCCATAGAATAGGGGCTTTCCGCAGTCAACCGCGCCCGCTCTTCTGGCGAAATGACATCATAGGGCGGCGTAACGGCGTGCTCCTGAGAACCCACTTTTTCGGTATTAAAGGTTAATCCACGAAATCCGATAACTTCCAACATACTATACTATTCCCTTCAAAAGTGGCCAGCGGCCCGAGACCGGTGGCTAGCGCCCCAGGCAATATTTATGGTCCTTACCGTGGTTGACCCACGCCTGTCCTAAACAATTCCTCGTTCCCACTGTCCTGGGAATGCATACTACACACCCTACCTCTCCGTTCCCCGGAAGATAGTAAAAACGAGGGTAAAATGTATAAAAGAAAATGCCCTAACAGAAGGTTTAAGGCAACCCCGAAATAGCGCTCCCCTTTTTGTATTTCATGGTCGACAGCGCCCACGCAGAAGTGCGCATAAAACACTTTCATACAAAGTACAAACACGGGTATTGTACCGCGTTTCACTCGAAATATCAAAAGACTACGTGTAAATAACGCTTTGAAATAGAGGAACGACTCAAAAACTAACCATTTACGGATAAATAACTTACAGAAGCCCAAGCGGTCCAGCGACCGCAGGCAAAAGGTCTGCTCCTTACCGTCTCTGGCCACAGCAAAAATTTCGTTTTTTTATGACAGCTTTTGAAGTGTCAGGAATTGATACAACCTGCGCCGCACACTGCCTCCGTGGGCTATGTGGAATAATTCCGCGCAAAAAAAATCTAGTAATCAGCACTATTCCGTGCTACAGTGATCCAGAAGGTTCACTAACAGGAACCAATGGGAACGCGGCGCCCACAGAACACGAAAGCGACCCCTGAGGCTTGACTGATACGTTGTTTTTATTTCGGTTGGTAGTTTTGTTTATACTGCAAACAGTTATTCTATTCACAGTGTTTAGTGTTGCCTACGTCCACGAGCTTTATCGCACATTTTTGCTAAAATGGTCCAGCGACCGCAAGCATTAGGTATGGTCCTTACCATCGCTGAACGACGTATATTTTTCATTTTTTATGGCAAATCTCCAGAGTTAAGTCACTAATATTTTTAGCATGCGACTTCCTCCCCTCCCCCACGCATCGATTCAAAAACCGATAACCATAACGATTCAAAAAAGGACTCCCTGTGTCTGAACACGAAAAAAACACCGCACCGTTGCATCATGCATTGCAAGATGATGAGGTTCACTATGGCCTGCGTTGGCTGCTTTACGATGGCATGTGCTCGCAAGTCATGACGGTGTTTATTACGGGCGCTTTTCTGGTGGCCTTTGCGCTATTACTGGGCGCTTCCAACAAAGTTATCGGCTTTATCGCGGCCATCGGTCCGTTATCGCAAGTATTGCAAATACCCGCCATCTATCTCATTCACTGGTTGCGCCAGCGCAAAAAGCTCACCGTCGTCTGCGCTGTCATCGGCCGTTCGCTATGGCTACTCATCGCGATACTGCCCTGGTTGATGCCCAAAAGCCTGCAAATCCCCCTGCTCATGCTGGCCTTGCTCATCTATTTTGGACTGGGCGCTATCACCGGTTGCGCATTCAACTCCTGGATGCGCGATCTGGTCCCCGAACACATGATGGGCGGTTTTTTCGCCAAACGCATGTCCTTTTCCACCGCTATGGCCGCCCTGTTCAGTCTGCTTGCCGGCGGCGCCATCGACGTCTACAGCAAACACTTCTCCGACGCAACCGGCATTTACAGTATCCTCTTTGTCGTTGGCGCATTGACAGGACTTTTTGGCGCGTATGTTTTAAGCAAGGTACCCGAACCTACGCTGCCGCAACAACCCGCACAGCGCATAGTCAGCATCCTTGCCGAACCTTTTCAGAACCGTAATTATCGCAATCTTATTTTCTTTCTGGGTGCGTGGAACTTTGCACTGACGTTTGCTTCGCCCTTCTTCGCTGTATACATGCTGAAACGGCTCGGTCTTTCCATGACCTGGATTATCGCACTGGGTGTACTCAGCCAAATCTTCAACGTGCTCTTTTTCCGAATCTGGGGACGCCTCTCCGATCGCATCAGCAACAAAGCAGTATTAGGGCTGTCAGGGTCGCTCTTCGTTGTGAGTGTTCTGATCTGGCCCTTCCTCACCCTACCCGAACGCCACTTCCTCACCTTACCCATGCTAGTCGCTTTCCACATACTCAGCGGCATCGCACTCGCCGGGATCGCCTTGTGCAGTGGTAACCTCGCGCTCAAATCGGCTCCCTACGGACGCGCCACCGCCTTCCTTGCCGTCAACGCACTCGTTTCCGGTGCTGCGGCTACAATTGCGCCCATCGTGGCGGGTTTCGCCGCTGACTGGTTCGAAAATAAAGAACTTTGCTTCATGCTAACCTGGGGCGCGATTGAAGCCGTTCCCAAAAGCGTCAAACTGCCCGCGATTAATTTGCGTGGTCTGGACTTCCTTTTCGTAACCTCTTTTTTCCTGGGCCTCTATGCACTGCACCGGCTACTGGCCGTGCAGGAAAAGGGTTGGGTGAAGGAAAAGATTATCGCGGCGGAACTCTACGCAGAGGTACGACGTCTGGCGCAAAACGTGTCGAACATACGCGGCATACGTCAGCTTACCCACTTCCCCTATGCCCTGCTGGAACGTTTGAATACGCGCAACCATAAACGCTTTGATGAGGATGATTAAACCCGAGAGTATGCCTGAACAAACGCGCGTTAACCGTATTTTTAAACACGGACGCGCGTAGCAGGTTGAATCCTCGTCAGGATTATACGTACACTTACAGTGTGTGTCGGCACCCTGTCCGACTACCGGCCCAGCATCTTCGTATCTATTATTCCATCTTTTCGAAAGGTAGTGTGTTGCAGTGGATTAAGACTTTCCTGTGGCGAACAGGCATAAAACTCTTCTTGTCGATCATGGCGATTTCCGCCCCCTTGGCTTACGTGGGCTTTTGCCATATGCACCAGGCCATGTTGCCGCTGGACAAGCCCCCCTTTGTTTATTGGAGCGGCCTGGACCCTCATAATGAGGTTTTCGTCGTTTGGGAAAGCACCCGTGAAACCGATTCATTTATCCGCTACGGTACCGATCCAGAGCATCTGACGTGGACGATGCAGGATGAAGTGCCGGTAACATTGCATCGGGTACACCTGCAAAACCTGTCGCCCGACACACGATATTATTACCAGGCCGGCCCCCTGTCTGCGACCTCTGCGGACGAACTGTCCGAGGTGCGCAGTTTCAAGACCGCCCCCGCTACCCCTGAGGAATTCAATATTACCTGCGTCTCCGATACGCAGCAACTGGGGGGCATGGGTTTTTACAATACCCTCGCCTCAGCAATCAACAAACTCCCCGATACGGCCTTCGTGCTCAATGTTGGCGATTTAACCCAGACCGCTGATGACCAGAATCTTTGGAATCTATTCTTCCGCGAATCGACTTTTCTTGATCGTTTCCCCCTGGTCCCCTGCCCCGGGAACCATGACGATATTGACAAGACCGGCTCAAAATACATCAAGTATTTCGGGGTAACCGAAAATGACCGGGATGTCTGCTATGCCTTTGATTGGGGGAATGCGCGATTCATCGTCGCCCAGATCGCAAACCGCTCTCATGTAGACCCCGAAAAACCACGTAATCAGGCGCCTTTCCAATGGCTGGAAAAAACTCTGGCGGAAAGTCAGGATCGGGACTACCGTATCCTTATCTACCATATCCATCGCACAGACGTTATCGCGCCCCTCGTTGAAAAATACAACGTCTCCCTGGCAATCCATGGACATCGACACAGCTATCGCCGATACACGATCAACCAGCACATGTATATCTGCCTCGGAAACGGGGCATCATTGCAGGAGGGTATAATCCGGGAGGAACCGGGCACCCTGAAACGAACCAATAACGCTGGATTCACCCGTTTAACCATCAATCCGGCAGGAATCCGGGTGCAGACCTTTACCCCGTGTATGGATACGATGGACGAGGTGTTCCTGCGGCGGACGCTGGACTCGGATACGTTGATTCCGGAAGAAGCCTCCTGAATGCGTGCCGCCCCCGTGCTGCAACCCTGAAAAACTATCCTTTCCCGCTTGGGATTGATAAGGACTTTATCCTATGTGGACGTTCACACCGACATTTGCTATCACCATCGCGTTTTTATCCTGGGTGGTATTTTGCTGGCTACGAATCTGGTTCTATACACCGCAATGGACACGACGCAGTTTCATCGCCTCAGCATGCGTTCTGGTCGCACACCGGATATTCTTCACCTGCTACGCTTTCGCAGGGCTCTTTCTGCTCGATATTGTCGCCCGGCTCTGTTTCTCAAACCTGGTCAGTTACGGAAGCCTTAGTTACCTGGCCGCCCCCGCACTGCTATGTGCTCTATCCGGCGCGCTCTACCTATTTCGCACGACCTTTCTCGCCCCTACCCCAAAGGAACTGCTGGGCTTTGCAGGCATGCTCGTGACCTATCTCTACGTGTCGATGGCCGCGCCTATACCCGATTTACGCGCCGCCCTTTTTACCGGACTGAGCCTGATGTTGCTGTTCACCGCCGCCGACATCGGCAAGGGTGCTCTACAATGGAAGCGGAAAGGAGCACACGAGGAGGTAAAAGAGGCAGAAGACGCAGCCGACAACGGCAGGAACGACCTAAAAACAGAGAGCAGCCGTGTGCTGGTCAGCCCGATATGGGATCTTTCCCACAAATTCCGCGCCTTTTCCGGTGCAAAGCTCTACCTTGTCGTACTCCTCCTTCTCTCGGCAGAATTCCTGCTCCAATTAGAAGGACGAAGCCTGCTCTGCTGGCTTTAGAGCAATCTTAAGGAATCACAGTGCTTCTTTCTTTTTACGGAAAAAGAAAGAAGCAAAGAAAAACGAAGAAATTAAAAAGGTTGGCTTGGAACAACAATTCTCGTTCCCATGGTCCTCCGTGGGAATGCATACTACCCCTACCTCTTCGTTCCCACGGAGGACCATGGGAACGAGAACGGTGCATAAAAAGTCTCCGCAACGCTGTAATTGTATCGAAACGTTGCGGAGATGTACCGGTTGAAGAGGAATTACGCGTCTTTGGCGTCACGCTCTAGGTAAGTTTCCCAACGGACGTTTACCCATTGCTGCATGGCATCGATGGTGTCGTCGTCGATCCCTTTGAAGCGTCCCTGCGTCTGAATGTAGTCGCGTAATGGCGTTAGTTTGCCGGACTTGGCCATGCTCTTGCTCTTGCCGGTCAGACGGAATACGCCATTTTCGATTTCGTAGAGTACGAACGCACCGGTTTCGATGGCCAGTTGCCCCATGGTCACGGTGTCTTTGGCGGCAAACTGCCAGCCGGAGGGACAGGGAGCGGCAAGATGTAAATAGCGTGTGCCGTAAATATCTTTGGCTTTGCGCACTTTGTCGTACAGGTCGGTGGGGTAGGAAGGACAGGCCGTAGCAATGTAGGGGATGTGGTGCGCTTCCATTACCGCAGGAATGTCTTTGGCGTTCTGCTGTTTTCCAAGCACCGGGGTGGTGGTAGTGCGTGCGCCGCGTGGCGTTGCGCTGGAGCGTTGCGTGCCCGTATTCATGTACGCTTCGTTATCGTAGCAGATGTAGATAATGTTGGCGTTGCGTTCGGCTGCGCCGCTCAGCGCCTGGATACCAATATCGGCGGTGCCGCCGTCGCCGGCCATGGCGACCACGGGAATGTCTTCTTTACCCAGCGCTTTGAGTCCGGCGGCAACGCCGGAAGCGGATGCGCCGGTACTGGGAAATACCACGTTGAGCCAGGGGACATTGACCGATGCATTGGGGTACATGCCGCCAAGCACAGTCAGGCAACTGGCGGGAACGGTAAAAATGCAACGTCCTTCCAGCGCTTTGAGAATGTGCCGCAGTGCGATGGACAGACTGCAGCCCGCACAGGTGCGGTTACCAGGCAAAAGATGTTCTTCGGCGGGAAGATCCAGAATTCGTGTAGCCATAGGTGCCTCTATATCTGGCAGTTAAGCCAGGTCGTTTCTTTCTTCGTCAAACCATTATCCACGTCGGCGACGCTTTGACGCACCGCCTCCACCAGTTCGCGGTATTTCACATCACGTCCCCCCAGACCGGCAATGTAACCGTGCAGGGCGGGTTGTGAGGTGCTGCCGTACAAGGCGGCGCGCAGGTCGGTGTAGATGGGACCTTCATTGCCATAGCTCACGCTCTTGTCGAACACGGTAACCAGCTTGGCCTTTGCCGTCGCCTCGATAAGCGCTGCTTCGGGGAAGGGACGATAGGCGCGCAAGCCCAGTACGCCGGCCTGAATGCCTTCCTCGCGCAACTGGTCTACCGCCACCATGGCCTCGCTGGCGAGGCTGCCTGCCGCCAGTAACAGTACCTCGGCATCTTCCGCACGATAGTCCCAGGTGAGCCCGCCCCAGGAACGACCGAATGCTTCGCCAAATTCCTTGTCGACTGCCGGGATCAGATCCAGCGCTTCTTTCAACGCTTCCTGATGCAGATAGCGGAATTCCATATAGCCATGGCAAAGCGTACCGTCGCTGTTATACTTTGGATTGGCCACCGTCACCGGATTGTGGTTGAGCGGTTGGTCCGGGTCCAGCACGGTGTGAGGCTTGTACGCCGGCAGAAAACGGTCTACCGCATCCTGCTCCAGCATCTCCACAGGCATCACCGTATGGGAAAGAATAAAACCGTCGTAGCAGACCATGACGGGTACGTGGATGGTCTCGGCAATCTTGAATGCCTGCACGAAGGTGTCCATGATTTCCTGATTGTTACGGCAATAGAGCTGAATCCAGCCCGCATCGCGCATGGTCATGGAATCCTGCTGATCGTTGAGCACACTCCATGGCGCGGCCATGGCGCGGTTGGCGCAGCCCATGACGATGGGAAGGCGCGCCCCTGCCGCCCAGTGTACCTGTTCGCACATATAGGCCAGACCGTTGGCGCTGGTCGCCGTAAAAACACGCGCACCAACCGTGGAAGCAGCAATGCACACGCTCAAAGCGCTGTGTTCGCTTTCCACGGTAACAAATTCTGCGTCCAACGCGCCTTGCTCTACAAATTTGGAAAGATTTTCTACGACGGACGATTGCGGGGTGATGGGGTAGGCCGCCACCACCTGTACGCGGCATAGCCGTGCGGCATTCGCCGCCGCTTCGTTTCCGGTCAATATCGCCGTTTTTTCTGTAACGGTTGCCACATCAATTCCTTTCACACTACGCGGTGTGCTCGTTAATCTGCTGCGTTCTGTTCCTGGGCTTTTGCTTCTGCTTCCGACACCATGGTGATCGCACCTGCCGGACAAACTTCCGCGCAAATACCACAGCCTTTACAGTAGGTCAGATCGGGTTCGCTACCGACTTCTTTGCTAAAAACCGCTTCGGGGCAAAAAGCCCAGCATCGGAAACAGGCCGCTTTACCGGCTTTGACCGCCAGACATTTTTCTTTGTCAATAACAGGACGTTCGCTACGCCAATCGCCCGTTTTACCGGCTTCACCTACACAAGGTGAGCTCACCGATGATTTATGACCACATGAACGTGTTCCCATGAAATACCTCCAACACTGCGCCGTTTATTTCCCGTTCAACTGGGTGCGCTCATACGTTAATCGCGCCGCTTCCAGATTCCGCTGTGCAGCGGTGCTGGAAAATGCGTTTCCAAGCGCGATTTCAACATCCTCCAATGAAATCAATTCCGTAGCGCGCGCTACGGCGCCCAACATGGCGGTGTTTACCATAACCGCCCCGGAAATTACCAAACCCGCCTCTTTGGCCGCAGCGCTTGCGTTTGCTGTTGCACAGCAAAACGTATCGGGGATATCAAAATATTCCGGCGCATGGTGGCTGTTGATAATAATCCAGCCGCCTGGCTTGAGCCCGGCCAAGGTATCTGCTGTTTTCATCAGGGTCTCATCCAGCACGATGACGACCGACGGCGTTTCCGGTTGCGAAAAGGCCCGAATGGTGCGTACCGCCAGGCGTGTGGAAGCGGTTACCGGCGCGCCACGGCGTTCTGCGCCAAAGGAGGGCGCTGAGGTAACCCCTTTGAAACCCGCATTGAAACCGGCGGCGGCAAGCATTTTAGCTGAGGACACCGCCCCCTGGCCCCCGCGACCATGCCAACGAATTTCACAAATACCATTGTTTTCTGTTTGTGCTATCTTTGCATTCATCGCTTTGCTCTTAAATTCCCAATTCTTCTCCGACAACAATCACGGTCATCTCCGTTGCTATCGGCTTCGCATCTAATACCAACGTAATACGGCATAGCCGTTGGTGTGGACGACAAGCACCGCATAGGCCCGTTTGAGCGCATGGCGTAGTTGCACCAATGCTCTTCAGCGCTTGCGGCGCACAGACACTACGGATACGAGTGTAGGCGTCATCCAGTGAATCCACTATTTTCTGCGCACCCGCCACCACAATAACTTTTCCGGGACCAAAGGTCATCGCGGCAACACGATTCCCAATCCCGTCCATACTCACCAGCTGCCCCGACAAGGTCAACGCATTTACACTGGTTAGAAAAACATCACTGGTCAACTGTGCACGCCGCACGGCCAACACTTCCTCTGGCGTCAAGCCTGGCGTCCAGTGGTCGGCCAGGGTATGTCCCGCCTCGCTAAGTTGTTCGGGAAGCGCCAGTTGTCGCAGGCTGAGCGAGCCGCCAAGACCTACCTGCGCCTGCGCAGGGATACGTTCCCATATCGCTTGCAATGCCGCGGCGCGATCCTGGGCGTACAGGGCCTCAAACTGGTTGGCCTGTAGCGATTTGACAGCCCGTTTTGCGCGCTGCTCCCAATGCCACTGGCGGGTAGCCTGCGCTTCGTCCAGACGCTTCGCAAAGGTGTCGGAGGAAGACGCAGCTATGTTTTGAGTTGACGCGGAATGAGTATCTGACATGCACGCACCTGTGGGAAATTACGATTTGCTCAGTTCAGTGGCTGACACTGCAAAGGCTGTCATAAAAAATGTAATTTTTGTGGTAGTTCGGGACAGCAAGGACAATATCTCCTGGGTGTGGCCCTGGCCACCTTGCGGTCGCTGGACCGCTTTAGTAGAGGGATTATAGCACTGAGGCAAGCAGCACGCAAGTTCGTGTATTTTAACATTATTAGTACACAAACACTCCAGCGCCAACCGGGATATGTAGAGACAGGGGCATGACTGGCCATAGCAAGATTTTAGCGTCGATAAACTATGTCTGGCGCTTTTTTTGCAGAGCCACCCAGCTTCCCAACCCAAACTTCTGTTGCGCCCTCTAAAGAGCGGCGTAGAAATTCCATTTTCCAAGCCGTGCGTCAGCTTGGGGGGTGGGGTATGCGCGACAGGAAAGCTGTGTACGCGTCCTAACATCGTAGTGCTGCGGTTTAGCGGGTGAAACTCAGGGGAGGGAATAAAAAAGTGCGCCGACCGGGAATCCCGATCGGCGCACGGTATGGAAGGGTGTGTTATTCGCGACTAATCAACTACAGGTGCTCCAACACAGAAGCCGTCTTCCGTCGCCGGAACTTCATCGGGGCAGTAGTTGTAGCCGGTGGAATTGTAGAACTGGATAATGCGCAGCAGTTCGGAAATGCCGACTTTCCAGTCTTGCGGATTGTAGTCGCTGTCATGCGGCGTGCAACCGGTCGCACCGCTGCCTGGCGCAAATCCATCTTCGGTAAGGTCTGCACATTGGTAACCTGCAGAGTTGAAGAACTGGATTACGCGAAGCAGTTCGGAAAGGTTGATGATGTTGTCGCTGTTCTGATCCGCAGAGTGGAACTCGTCGACAACCGCACCTTCGCCTTCACCCTCGACCGCACCTTCGCCATCGCCCTCGCCCTCGCCTTCGCCATCGCCTTCCGCGACAAAGACGGCGGTAATGGTAGTGTCCTGGGTGAGTGTTATCTCAAGAATGGAGTTGTTGGGATTGGCCTCGCCGATAGGACCAACCCATTCGGAGAAGCGATACCCAGGATCGCCAAATGCCTGGATACGAACGGTTGCGCCATCCACATAGCGATACACATCGGCCGACGGCGTTGTCGAGCCTTGCCCGTTAAGAGCAATGGTAAGATCCCATCCGGCGTCCCCATAGACCGCAGTAACGTTCTTGTCAGCGGTCATAATTACACTGGTGTTAAAGGCGAAACCACTGATGTCACCCTGCCAGCCGCCAAAGTAGCTACCGAGACCGGGGACAGCATCCAGGAAAACCGTACGGCCATCCAGATAGGAGTATGCACCAGGAACATTAACGGGGCGTGTAACGCCAGCACCGCTACCGGTATGGCTCAGGGTAAGCGTGTGATCCCCTGCAAGAAATTCGGCGGTGACGCTTTTGTCGCTGTCCATCGTGAGGCTTTGGAAGTAATCGGTGCCGGTAACATCGCCTTGCCATTCATTAAACGCAAAGCTGCTGCCATCAACCGGGGTGGCCAGCAAACCGATAACTTCGTCTGTCTCGTAGGCGGTTACCCCGGCTGCCGGAGAAACGTTACCGGTACCTACTACGGTCATGGTAAGTTCATAACCGCAGACGGTGTTGTATTGGAAGAGCCCGGTAGTAAAGCGCGCCTCAATTGTAGGAATCTGGTTGCAAGCCGCCGTTTGGGTCAATGGGTTGTTTCGGACATCCAGCTCGTCCTCTCCACCAATATCGGTATTGTTGACGATAGGGGTCAAATCGGTAATCTGGTTGCCGTTGAGACTCAGACCAGTAAGCCCGGTAAGCGATGCAATCGCATCGATCGTCACGATAGCATTGTCACTCAGGTCCAGTTCCTGCAAGCCGGTAAGGCCGTTAAGGGCTGAGATATCGGTCAACTGGTTTTCTGGGAAATACGCATTGGCCAGATTAGTGAGTCCGCTAACGCCCGTCAGGGAGCTAATGTCTGTAGCAACGACTGAAACCAGTTGCAAAGCGGTAAAATTCGACAGGAAACCGAGGGAGGTAATCGGCAGAGAGTCCATCAGCAAGGTGTTAACGGAAGTCAATGCGTTAAGGCCGCTGAGGTCGCTAAGATTGGACTCTGCCAAGAATGCCAGGGTGAGTAAGCTGGTCATGGTATTTAGTGTAGCTACATCCGCGTTTTGCAGTCCGGCGTTCGAAGAAATAAAAAACTGCAAGGTATCGCCAACATCCTGCAGGGGGGTAAAACTGCCAATGTTGTTATTACCAAGCACAAGCCTTTGCAGGCCGTTGAGGCTGGAGATGGCGCTGATGTCGCTCAAATCAGGGTTACCGACGATACCGAGATAGGTAAGCCCTGTCAAAGAAGTCAGTGGGCTCAGGTCGGTAATCTGGTTGGTATTGGTAAGGCCAAGATCAGCATTCTCATCATCACCAAAGGGGTCGCCGCTACCGATTTCGAGGTAGGTCAATCCGGTCAGGCCCTGAATCGGCGTCAAGCTGCTAATGCTGTTACGCGCCAATGTAAGTGTTGTGAGCGAGGTGCACGCTTCCAAACCTGTCAGCGAGGTAATGCCTAAGCCCGAAGCATCCAGTTCCGTAAAGGAAGAATTGGCAAGCTCGGTATCGTCAGGGGGAGTACTCAATGTCAACCCGGTTGCCGCTTCCCACTGTGTACGTACCGCAGCCGCCAGATTTGCATCGGTAAATGTTACCGGTGCAGCAACTGCCGTGAGTGCAAACAGCACTAAACTTGGAATTAACCCCAATAGAACCTTTTTACACATGGTATTCTCCTTTGCTGAAATGCCTTGCGTATCCGATGTATCGACATGCGCTACAAGGGGCACTTTTAATCGGCACCAAAACCCATCCCAAAAACACTGTATCATTCCTGTGTGAGTCCATATACCCCAGACTCTACAGAAAGCCATGATAGCATGGTTCGTAGAAATAAACAAAGCTTAAATTTCTCATAACTACCGTTTTCGAATTCACCTTTATTTTTGTCAATTTATACCACTGCTCCAGGGAACAAAACGAGAATTTTTTGTTTTTCAATTCCGAAAACTCCGCATTTATGCAAAATATGTCTTGTGCTAAGACGCATGGAACGCTGAGAGAAGGTACAAATCCTCAGGTTTATGACAACTTTCGCAATGTTCTTCTTTTTTAATGCACTGTTTTGATTTTTTTGTGTAGTTACTGCAGCCCCGTCTTTTATTCCCCCGGCTCCTAAACCTGCCTGAAAGGAAAAAAAGGGGGAGACTTGACTAAAATGTCGGATTACTGTAAAAACGCTA
The DNA here is from genome assembly GCA_963678445.1 of Candidatus Hydrogenedentota bacterium. Lineage (GTDB taxonomy): Bacteria > Hydrogenedentota > Hydrogenedentia > Hydrogenedentales. Next base: position 751,712 of record OY782877.1, read on the forward strand.
CAACGTCATTACCGCTTCTGCTTAAATGGTCTACTGCGCAAACGGGGGCATCGCGGGAGCTTTACGGAGGGGGAAAGGGGGGAAAGCTTTTTCCCTGCCTGAGCCTTGGAACGTATGAGAAAGGTGTAGCACATATGAAAAGAGTGCTCCGATTCATGATCCCTGTCGCCTTGTTCTGTCTTTTTTTGTTGCGTGGTACGTTTGGGCTGCCAACGGCCCCCGCTATGGATGGATGGCGGGTGGTTAGTTGGAATGTTGAGTCGGGCGATGCTGACCCCAAGGTGCTCTCTGCCTTTATTGCGCAATACGAGGGCTGCGATCTTTGGGGCTTTAGCGAGGTACAGAATGCCTCTTGGGCGCAGCAGTTTGAAACGGCGGCGGAGGTGGGTGAGCATGCGGATTTTAAACGTATTCTGGGCAGCACCGGTCGTGCAGACCGTCTTCTTATTGTCTACAATGCCAGCGAATTCGAATTATGTGCACAGCGTGAATTGCACACAATCAATCCGGGCAAACGTGTGCGCTCGCCGCTTGTGGCCCATCTTCGGGAAAAGGACACCGGTTATGAATTTCTGTTCATGGTCAACCATTTGTACCGAAGCAATGCGGCGGCGAGGCTGGAGCAAGCGCGTCAGTTGAATGCCTGGGCCCAACAGCAGCGCCTCCCTGTTATTGCCGTAGGCGATTATAATTTTGATTGGCAGGTCAGTGGGGGCGAGACGAAACATGATCGTGCGTTTGATGCGTTGACGCGGGATAACGTCTTTCGCTGGGTGCGCCCCAAACGTCTTGTGCGGACGCAGGCGAATCCCAGATACAACAGTGTGCTCGATTTTGTCTTTACCGTGGACCCGACGCAACGTTGGGTAGCCGAATCTGAAATAGTCGTGCGCAAAAATGATTTCCCGGATACGAAAACCACTTCGGACCATCGTCCGGTGGCTGCCACTTTTTCAACCAACCGGGGGGGCAACACCGCACTCAACACGGCTTCCGAAAAGCTGCTGCAACTCACGCGTGATGGCTATGAAAAGCTACATGCCGCGTGGAAGGCTTTTGAAAAGTAGGCGTCCGCTCTCCCGACAGAACGGTTTTGCCGGGAGAGACACTGCAACACACGAATTAGTCTTGAACGGCTTCCCCTTCTTCAGGAAGGGACGGCATAGACAAATGGACGGTGCCGTCTTTTTTGATTTTGTACCACACGATGCCCCCTTCGATGATTAACCAGACTTGCAGCAGCACCACGATCCCACCCAGAAAGACGAGTAGTCCGTGCTTGGCGGGTATCCATTGGGTAAATATGTTGTAACACATCCCCCAGGTAGGGATAAGCGTCATCAGGGCCAAGGGGGCAAGCAAAAACCAGAACGGGCGTCGCCCGCGCAATAGATAGAACACGAGCACGAGGAAGGCAAGGCCAGCAAGGAGCTGGTTCACAGCACCGAATAGGGGCCACAGGAGCAGTCCGCCTGAACCCGGACCTTTGGGACCGTCAAGCAAAGCCAGCATCCCCCCTGTTCCTACCGCTATTCCGGTGGCGATGTATTTATTAGTCAGTCCGGGAAGATGAAGCGACGTTCCCAGTTCCTGAATCACGTAGCGTTGCAAACGGGTAGCGGTGTCGAGGGTGGTGGCTGCAAAACAAGCTACCATTACCGCAATTATACCCGCGGCCAAATCCAGAGGAATGCCCAGCACCTGTATCATGTTCGCCGCCCCATCGATAAAGGCGGCCAGTTTCTCTACCAGGCCCATCTGCCCCCAGGAACCGCCGTAGTAATGATGCCAGGCAGCTGTTCCCTCCAGACCGTTGGGGTGGCGCATGCCCAGACCGGCGCAGCAGGCGACGATAACAAGGATGGCCAGTACACCTTCAAAAAGCATGCCGCCATAACCTACATATAATGCATCTGTCTCCCGGTTCAATTGCTTGGAGGAGGTGCCGGATGAAACCAGGCAGTGAAAACCGGATACGGCGCCGCAGGCAATGGTGATGAACAGGAAGGGAAACATGGGGGGAGCACCGGCGACATCGGAATTGAATGCCGGTGCGGCAAGTTCTGGACGGGCAACCAGCAGTCCAAGCATAAGAAGCGCCAGGGTGACAAAGAGTTGTTGAGAATTGATGAAATCGCGGGGCTGCAACAATACCCATACGGGAAGCACGCTGGCAATGAAGCAATACACCAGGAGCACCAGAGTCCAGACAACGACCTCGGCAATATAGTTTTCAGAGAATAAGGGAAGGCCCAAATCAATGGGGAGATATTTCACCCCCAGGTAGACGCATCCATAGAGAATTACCAGCGCGACCAATGCGGGCAACAAGGGCGCCCCTTTTCGTTTATACATCCAGAACCCCGCCAGCACGGCCAATGGCATAGACATCCACACCGACAAAACGGTTTGGGGATAGATGGCGAAAATAACGGCAATGACCAGGCCAAAGATACCTATGACGATCATAAGCACGAAAAACATGATGCATAGAAACAACAGGCGGGCGCGTGTAGAAATTACCTGACCGGCCACATCACCAATGCTCTGACCGCGGGAACGCAAGGAGACCACCAGCGAACCAAAATCATGCACGGCCCCCACAAAGATACAGCCAAAAACCACCCATAACAGCGCAGGAAGCCATCCCCAGAATACGGCAATAGCAGGACCAACGATAGGGCCTGTACCCGCGATGGAAGTGAAATGATGTCCAAAAAGCACGGATTTGCGCGTGGGCACATAGTCTACGCCATCGCGACACGTATGCGCGGGCGTCAGACGTGTTGGATCCAAACCAAAAATCTTGCGTCCCAACCAGCGACCATAGGTATGGTACGCCACCAAATACCCTGCAAAACTTAACAAAACCAATACGAGTGTCGTCATAATGCATCTCTTTCCAGATAACGAAGAAAACATCCAAGTGCGCAATACCGGGCAACGACACTGCACACGGGTATTATAGGGACTAAAATTCCAAAAGTTGTCATAAAAAACGAACTTTTTTACTGCTGTCAGGGATGGTAAGGACCATATTTCTTGGGTGTGGCCCTGGCCACCTTGTGGTCGCTGGACCACTTTGGTGACTTGAGGCACTGAGAAAGATACAAGTCCGAAATCATCGCAACACATGCATTATCTATTATGCCGCGCCCCCTTGCGATCCGTCAAAGCTTCAACGAGAATCCACGGATTCTGCATCCACATCCCCCTCCACATCCGCTTGCGATTCCGCCTGCGCCTCAGGGGCAGCGATCTCAAAAAGGAAGATGCGGGATTCAATACTGGTGTGGCCTTGCAACGCCCCCCAATGAAAGGCGTAAAAGCCTGGCTCCAAGGGCAAAACAGGACGAAGCGAAAGCAACAAATGCCCCGGCTCATCCATCGGCTCCACAAGCACGGGAATCGTCCGCTCGGCCACCCAAACCTTTTCCGGGAAACGAGCCGCCAAGCCCTCCTCGTCCAACGCCTCCTCCTGCGACAAGACAGGCATTTGCGCCCCCTGCTGCGGAATCGCAGCCATCGTTTGTTCAAGCCGACACAGCGTCACATCATACTCGGGCAGCTTGTGGCAAATAATAAACGGACTCGGGTTCGTCGTGTTCGTTTCCGGCGTCTTCTTCGTCCCATAAATGAGCCCATCGGGACTACGGTACCGCTTGGGCGCAATACGCTCCATCTCCTTATAACGATTTTCTTCGTATATATACACCCCCTTTGCACCAGGGAGTGGCCACAACTGCACCTCAGCAACATCGACCACCGTAAGCTTCAAGCCCGCCTCAATATGTTGCTTCCCCAAAGTCAATGCACCCGGCGTGTAGCCCGTCTTAATGAACTCCAACGCTTGCGCGCCAGGCGCACAACGCAAGCTATACTCACCCCGCCCATTAGTAACAGCCTGATACTCCGTATTCTTCACACACACCGCCACCCCAGGCAACGCCTGGCCACGCACATCGACCACCACGCCACGCAGCATAAGCGTACCATCGCAAGCGCTCAGCACAACACCCAAAAAAAGTGTCAGGAAAATACAAAGACTATGTGGAAAACGATTCATCTATATACACCCAAAAAAGTGGCCCGCGTCAGCGGTCCAGCGACCGCAAGGTGGCCAGTGCCACCCGCAATACTATGGTCCTTGCCAGCCCTGACCCAGGATACCTTTAATTCTTTTCACTCCCACAATCCAAAGAGGGAATACATAGCCCGAGTTTTCACATCTCAGTTCCAACAGAGAACAACAACGAGAACTTTCTCTATAATATCTTCCAACGGACAACAGTTCCGCATCACCCTCGTTCCCACGGTCCTCCGTGGGAACGAAAACAAGCCCTTGCCTATCCGTCCCCACAAAAAAACGCATATAACCAGACTACGAAGCAAAGCTCCGGAGACAACTGCGTTACGAAGTGCAGCTTCGTAACGAGAGAAAGTGGCCAGGGCCAGACCCAGACCCAGGAGATATGGTCCTCACCAGCCCTGACCTAAACCAGCCCTAAACAATTCCTCGTTTTTCTTTGCTTCTTTCTTTTTCCGTAAAAAGAAAGAAGAAGATACTAAAAAGACTGCCGCGCCATAAATCCGGCACTAATCTTGACGCTTTCCATAGAATCCCCCTCAGATTCATCCTGCTCAACAATATACCACTGCGCACCAATCTCCTTACCCGCCTGCAACACCGCAGCAATATCCATGCACCCACTTCCCACCTCCGTAAAGATAGGATCCTTCCCCGGCACATAATCCTTAATATGCAACAGCGGAGCCCGTTTCCCAAACTTCCGAATCAAAGCAGGCGTATCCGCCCCCCCCACCGTAGTCCAACACGTATCCAATTCCGCCGCCAGATTCTCCGGAGCCGTTCGCCCATAAATCAAATCAAAAATAACATCGCCATCCAGCGTTTCAAACTCATGCTCATGATTGTGATAACACAACTGCAAGCCCGCCTCACGGATACGCGCCCCTGCGGCATCCATCTTCTCGATAGCATCAAGCCAGGTCGCCTTATCAGGAAACTCCTCCCCCCCCATCCAGGGCACCACGATAAAATTCAGCTGCAACGTCTTCGCATTTTCAATAGCAGCCTCAACATCCGCAAAAACCTCATCATAGCCCACATGCATGCTGACGGCCGTCAAGCCCGCCTCATCCAGCAACACCTTAAACTCCGCCGCCGTCCTGTCATACAAACCCGCCAGCTCCACATAGTCATACCCCACCCCCTTCACCTGCCGCAAAGCCGCTGCAACATCCTTCTCCAAATAATCCCGTACCGAATACAACTGCAACGCAAAAGGAAACGAAGCCATTTTACACACTCTCCCGGTTATAACCTGCTCCCGCCCATGCTCCCAGACAAGAACTCTCCATTCCACATCCAAAGTGGTCCAGCGACCACACGCAAGAGGTATGGTCCTTACCGTCCCTGGCCACAGCAAAAATTTCCGTTTTTATGACAACTCTTGAAGTTTTAGTCACTAAAGTAGTCCAGCGACCACAAGGTGGCCAGCACCACCGGCGATATTTATGGTCCTTATCGTCGCTGACCGCAGCAAAAATTCCATTTTTTGTGACAGCTTTTGAAGGTGTCCGTCACTACCCTACAGCCCTACCCACCTAAACCATCAGCACCTGCTTCTCCAAAAAAGCATAACTTATACGAATCGCTTCGAACAAATCCCCATCACACGTATCCTGCTCATAAACATACCACTCCACCCCCGCACTACGCGCCGCCTCAAAAACAGGCGGCCACTCAAGCGTACCACAGCCCAGCGCCTCAAATTTCGGACGCCCCTCCTCATCCTTGTCCGGACTCAAATCCTTCACATGGATCACCGGACAACGCCCCGCATACTTTCGCAAATAGCCCGCGGGCGACTCCCCCGCCACCTGCACCCAGGCAAGATCCAGCTCCGCATACAAATGCTCCGGCTCCGTATTGACATACAACAAATCCAGCTTCGTCAACTCCTCCCCCTCAAAACGCTCAAACTCAACATCATGATTATGATACGACAAACGCATACCATGCCGTTTAAGCCTTGCCCCCAACACATCCAGCCGCCTTGCACCCTGCAACCAGCTCTCCCGCGTCTCACGACAATCCTCCATCATCCCGCCAGGCGCCACATCACCCGCCCCCAGCACTCGCCAAAACGCACACCTCGCCTCAAAATCCTCCTCAAAACGCTCCACCCCATCATGCCCCGCCACACACACCAGTCCCGCCGCATCCAGATGCATACGAATTTCCTCCGCAGGCAAATCCGGCATACCACTCCACTGCACATACCGCCACCCCGCCTCACGCACCCGCCGCAACGTCCCCACCAAATCCTCCTTCGCCGGCTCACGCAACGTAAAAAGCTGTATGGCAATACAAGGCCTATCCATAGCACCTCCCCAACCCACACTTCCAATCCTTCCCATTTCCACTACCCCACAAAAGCGCATTGTGAAGGATACCACCCCCAAATGCAACCCACCGCATGCCGAATCCATTGTCTCCATCAAATGCCCCACCAAAAAAAAGCCCCATCACCAACCAACGCCATCCCGCCCCAAAAACAAGAAAAATCCTTGACATCCCCCCCCTGATTTTGTATACTTCCTCTGCTTGAGTGCGCATAGCGTGTTTTTAGCCTTGGGGCCGTAGCTCAGTTGGGAGAGCGCATGACTGGCAGTCATGAGGTCAGGGGTTCGATCCCCCTCGGCTCCACCATTAGACACACAATAGCTCAACGACTTAAAAAACAGGTCGTTGAGCTATTTTTTTTGCCTTCTAGCGCTGCTTTAGGAAACGCCGACCTCGACAAAATACATAGAAAACAGATCCATACAATCGTTTTTATTGAAAAAATCAATAAAGCTTTTTTTATCTTTTTAATCGATATTTTTGACAAATCCTGTTACTATGCTTATACTCGCCTTGAAATACTTAGTTTAGTTAGTTGTGCTGTTGATATTATGCTTCCCTTAAACTTTAAAAAATGGCATTTTAACAAAATTCCTTTCTTTTGATTGTGATTGCTAAATCATTTGCGAATCTTAGAGGTCACATAGCATGAAAAAAGCTCCAGCAAAAACGATATCTCAGAAAAACATCGTAAAACTACTAATACTATCAGGGCTTCTGGTTTTAGCATATGTGTGGATTCAGGAATCGTTGCAGGGGCAACAAAAATCAATTGACTTATTAAGCTTTCGATTTGAGGACGGGAGCTGCTTATTTAGAATTGAGGGGGGCATTATAGTATTTCTACTTTTAATGGCTCTGTTATTTTCTTTAACGACTCTGTTGTTTTCTTGGCCTCTTTTTAAAAAAAAGAACGCATGGAAAGCCAAAAGCGTTACAGTAAAATTTGGCGACTTGTTCGAAATAGAACTTTCGCCGAATCCTGTGGTAGTTCGAATCGCCTATCAGGCGTGGGTTGAAATATCGACACGTAAAGTTGGATTGCCATTTGATGAAAAAGATGATGTGATTATTGAGGTTTATAATTCGTGGTACCAGCTCTTTGGTATTTTGCGCGATTTGGCCAAAAGTGTTCCTGCAGAAGAACTACGCACAAACAAGGATGCAAAAGAATTGGTTACTCTTTTGCTTGCGATTCTTAACGATGGATTACGACCCCATCTGACCTGCTGGCAGGCCAAATTTCGTCGATGGTATGCAAGTGAAGAGGGTTTGGAAGAAAACAGCACTAAAACGCCACAAGAAATTCAGCAGAGGTATCAAGATTATACCCCTCTGGTAGAAGATTTGAAAAAAATAAACCAAGATTTTGTGGACTTTCGAGAGGATTTATTCCGGTTGATAGAAGGAGAAAAGACGTAGCTGGCTTTATAAAAAATTTGCATAAGAGGAAACGTTTCAAGATGCATTGATCTTTATTATTTAACGGGGAAAAGGGGATAGTTATGAGTGATACACACGAATGGTTCTTTGAAATTTCTAACCCGTCCGATGAACCGAGAACAGAGCACGTAGAAGTGGATTTAGAAGCTTTAGGAAGTCCAACCCCTAATCCTTCTGGTTGCTATTCGCTCCATAAAAAACAAGCGTATGGTGGATGGGAACAGGTAGAATGCCAGGTCGACCCGTTAGATGATATAGGCTTGAAAGGTGTTTTAAGCTTTAGAGTAGACGCTCTCCCTCCTTCAGGTGTAGATGATTATTCCATTGCCTCCGCTTGCTTTAAACTAAAGGAGGAAGACGCTCCGAAAAAAACGCCTGGCAATTCGTCCCTCTATCTAGATTATTATTATAAAAATGCGCCAGGCGATGGGTACTCTCCTGTAGAACTGGACGATGATGAGGCTTATGGCCTGAAATTTAGAAGTAAGAATCTTGAATTCTACTTAAGCCTTGTGCCTGATCCCGCTGAGTTTTGGGCCCCTCCCCAAAAACCTTCTGGGAATATTGCGGGTGCAGTTACGAGTATCGTTTCGGGTATAGGAAACCTCTTTCTGCCTGGTATGCAGATTCTTACAGAGGACTTTCCTAATGGCGACTATTGGGGAAAAATAACAGAGCTTTCTTTACCTCTATCTCCGTGGGAACTAAAAAATCCACATATTGAACGAATAGATCAGGAATATGAATTAGTGCACTCTAATTGTGGACCTGTGCGAATTGTGGCTGTTATTCGTTCACAGCCTATACATTTTCATTATTCCCGTTTCCCACTGGGGAATGCCTCAACCGTTGAAAAGCTTCCTGTTTCCTGTCGCTTGTATCGGGTTTTTTCTTTGTATCCCGATATAACAGGCTATGCAGAAGAAATTTTTGTTTTAACAGAGAAAAAAAGCGGTGGTTTACCAATTAGTTTTTGTCCGCATTTTTTATCGTCTTTTTCCAGCTATAGCAACGCCCAAGAGGTATTCGGAAATAATAACACGTTGCACCGTTTAGGATATATTCCAGATTACTTTCTATTGCATACCTTTTTTGGTTACCAAGGACCGCACGAAAATTTGTCTGCTGTTGCTTCTGATTCATGTATTCGGGATATCAGAATATGCAATAATAGCATTTCTTTTCAGCTTTCAACAGGATTTAGAAAACGCTTGCGCTATTTGTTCCCTTGCAATTTGAAAAGGGATAAGCTAAATCTCGATGAAATAGGAAGACACTGGTATGAAGCACTGTACAAACCTATATCGATTGTAAGACCGAAGAAGCGGTCCTATTCTCCCATAGGATAAAGTTAACGATTAAATTGTTATGCAAGTAGATGCGAGTTAAAAAGGATTGCAACGTGGAAAAAAAGTATTTAAAAACTATTAATACGCTTGGTATCCCTGATACATTTTTCGATGATAAGAAGGGAACTGTCTATGCCAAATTAAAGGCGGCTAATAAAGCGCTTTCAGGATTTAAAGAAAACTTTAACGCTTTAGAAAAGGAAAACCTAAGTCCGATACGAAAAAGCAATCTGCGCTTTTTTTTGGAGAACATCGAAAATGTCGGAAATGACGAAGACAAAGACATGATTTGTTATATCCTGAATATGTGTATGCATATTGCCAGTAGCGCCTTGCTCCTCCATAGTGAACCCAAAAACCTGAAAGCGGCGTTAAATGACCTTAAGAATGAGCTTGGAGAGGATGATGCGTCGTCACCGTTGGCGAGTGTAGTGCTATTCTGTTTGATTGAAAAAGCTAATAAAAGGACCTCTAAAAAGAAAGCTAATAAAAGGACCTCTAAAAAGAAGGAGCAAAATGTCCCCAACGAAGATATAGCGGTTTTGCGTGATTGCCTAATACGTCTGAAATGGTTTATAGGGGATAAGGGAGTTAAAACCTTAGGAATGGATCTTAAGCAAGACTAAATTTTTAGGCGTGATAGTGGTTTTAAATTTTCATACAGACAGCCAGATTGCTTTTATATTATACTAGTTTTTTGAGGTGCTTATGGGGATTGTATTGGTAAATGAAAAAATAATAGAACTTCGTACTCGTGAAGAATATAAAGTCTTTGTAAGCTACCCAAGAGCTTCTTGCAGTTGGATCCTTAAACAAATCGAAAAAGACATCAAAAACTTATCTGCTTTACCCCTAACAGATCTACTATTGTCTGAAAGAGACAAAAACCTATCTCCCAAAGAAGCCGTCGATATAGTCGATACAGAACTTGCTGTTTTACTTGAACTTGCAGATGAATATTGGATGGTGTTTTCGCCATCAGTAAAACTCTGTCTTCCAGAATTGACAGAAGAACGTTTTGTCTGTGGCTCATTAGAGCGTCCCTATATCTGGATGGAACTGGGCTTCATACGGTTTTCTGATATCAAAAAGAACACTCAACGGTCTATTTATTATCTTCTCCACGGGATAACCTCTGATGAATTTGAAGAGTTAACTCAGCATAGGCTTCCACCCAATAAAACCATGAGTTTTAGTCTTGATAGCAGTGAGAGTTACAATGAGTTATTGAAAGGGCTGAAAAACCGCGTGACAAAACATAATAAAAATCTAGAACTGGCTAACAAGCTCTGAGCGCTCTTTTTATCGCTGTTTTTTACAACTTTTTTTGTGTTTTCTTGTAAAGCTGTACATTAGGGGCTCGATGGAGATTTTTAGGGGCAAGCTGTAACAGTCTCAAGCGGGGTGTTGTGTAAGAAGTTACTTGGTTGTGGATGTCTGCTATTCGTGAGGTCGAGGTGAGGGGCTGCGGGGCTGTCTGTAGCGGGTATCGCCATGCGAGCACCACGGCTTTCCTCGTGACGAAGTTATACTTCGTTACGCACTTCTCTCCGAAGCTTTGCTTCGTAATGCCTGGGCAAATAGTTTTAACGTTACCAAGTTCAACTTGGTACCGAAAACGAAAAGAAGCCAGAGCGAGGAACGCTCTGGCTAAGAATGTACTCGGTATGGGTGGCCAGGTATAGAGGTTTAGTCGGTATTAGCTGCCCCTGGACAGAATCCTTCGTCGGAATGGGCATCGGTGCAGGTGTGGTAGCCGTTGGTATTGAAGAATTGGATCACCCGGAGCAGTTCTGTCAGGGTGATTTCCCAGGCGGGCAGGGCATAGTCGCCGGTATGGCGGTTGCAGTTGCAGACGGCATAGGCGCCGGGGGTATACCCGTCTTCGCTTGCTTCTTCTTTTGCAGCGCAGTGGTAGCCGCCGGAGTTATAAAGTTGGATAAAGCGCAACAGTTCACTCAGGCTGATGGTGTTGTCGGGTGCGCCGTCGAAATCGCTGCTATGGGACGGGGTCACCGCCCAGATGTTTACGGAGGAATTCGGCGAAACGGTTGCCAGGTATTGACCGTCGGGCGACCAGCTCAACGCATTGGCGTGAGGGTCCGTCCCATACTTCTGGAAGTAGAGGTCGGAAAGGGAAGTGGCCAGTTGGGTGCTAATCGTGGGTGCTAACTGAGTGTTCCAGATATTGACGGCGGGCAACGTGTCCTCGCTGCCATCGGGCACAAAGGCGGTTGCCAGGAAACGGCCATTTGCGGACCAGGCCATGGAACCTACCGTGCTTGTGGCATCCTCAAAGACAACAATAGTCTCGCCAAATTGGGGAGATTCGGGGTCGGCATTTCGAATTGTGAGTGCTTCGGTTTCACCCGACATGCAACCGATCATAGCCCCGCATGCGAGCATCTGACCGTCTGGGCTGAATGCCAACGACGCCGTAGGAAAGCCCAAAGTAAGCAAGGACTGCCATTCTTCCTCTGGAGAGGCCGTGAACTCCCAGAGAATGGTCTCACCGCTATACACATAACAGTCCCACCCCCTGTCCAGGGCTGCTGAACCAATGGCAAGGCGTTGTCCATCGGGCGACCAGACAATGGCCTTGACTCGTCCCGTGTGCCCATCCAAATAATGACGCGCCTCGCCATAGCTTTCCGATTGCAGATCCATATCCCACAAGGTTACGCGCACATCGCAAACCTCCAGACCAGTTTCACCTTCTGCATCCCAGTCGTCATTGTAGCGACCTGCGCCGGTGGCCAAAAGCTTTCCATCGGGCGACCAGGCCGATGCATCGACCCATTCCCTGCCATCGCTTAGCTGGAAAAGCGCCGTCGCATAACCTTCCGACGTCAAATCGACATCCCAGACAATAATTTTGGCATCGGTTCCGGTAGTGGCCAAACGTTTCGAATCCGGCGACCAGGAAACCGATTGGACCATGCCCTCATGTCCGGCCAACACAACAGGCGCTTGCCCCTGCAACGGCGCCGTCCACAATTCAACCTTGCCGGAAACTGTACCTGCAGCAAGCTGTTTTCCATCGGGCGACCAGGCGAGCGAAAGACCTGCGTACGCAATTTGCGTGCCCTCCACATTGAGCTGCTGCGTGTAGGTGGACGATGCCGCATCCACATCCCATACACGTATTCCATATCCGGCACTGAGCAGTTTCCGTCCATCAGGCGACCACGCTACGCTGTAGATGTGGGAAAACGCTGGCGGGGTTAAAGATTCTACTTCCGCGCCATAGTTCGCGGACGCCGGGTCCATATCCCACAACGCCGCTACCGAAGTCGGAGCTGACAGTTTTCGAACTGCCGTGGCCAAGCGTTTCCCATCGGGCGACCACGCTGCCGCATTAAACGCCCGCGCGTTCATCTGCTGCAGACACGCGCCATACGTCGCCGAATCCGGCGCTACATTCCATACACACATAACGTCATCCCCACCCCGGAACGAAAACAATTGCGTTGCATCCGACGACCACCCCAAACACTGCGGCGCTTGCTCCACCGCATGCGTCAACACCTGCACCCGTTGCACGGCGTTCACAGCGCCCGCGTCATACGCATAAAGCCAGATATCCATCTGGGAGAGGCCGACCGCCAAACGCGAGTCCGCCGTGGACCAGGCCGCACTGATAAACGAAACCGTATCGTCTTCAATCGCAAACAACTGCGTCCCATACGCCGCAGAATCCTGCGCGATATTCCATGCAGTGAGTTTTCCCGCAGAAACCACGGCAAGCCTCGCGCTGTCCTGCGACCACGACAACGCATCCACCCGATCCTCCGCATCGAGCAGGTGGAGGGATTCCAGAACAGCGGCCCCGTCCAAGGTCCAGATTTCCACCGCGCCATCCGTGCGCGCAAGCGCTATCTGCGACGCATCCGGCGCAAGCGCAAAGCGATAGATCTTCTTCTTTGTCAACGTCAACGGCAACACCTGCGCCGACAAATCGTCATTCCACATGGAAAGCGCCCCCGACGCATCCAACGCAACAATACGCGCCCCATCCGAACTATACTGCACATCCTCCACCACATCCATCCATTGCAGAGACACCTCCGGCGCTGCGATTTCCGCATAGCCCGAACCATCAAACGCACAACACAACACAAACAATAGCCATGCCAGCACCCCGCCCCCCCTTATTCCCGCCTTGCCTGCCCAACCGCCACGACAACACAATACGCGACTATACCAAGGACGACGCCCATTACTTGAAACAGATACCAACCCGCACGACGCTTCACGACCCATAATACGCTCTCCCAATCCACCCACTGCTTTACGAAACCTTTCAGCAAAAATATTCTAGCAAGCTCACTATACGTACCGTATTATGCCTGCATGCATGGTATTTTTCCTAATTACAAATTTTCCGCAGCGCAGTGATTTCGGGCGCATACTAACCTCTACGTGAGGTGGCCGGGAATTTTTCCCTCGTTACGAGGTTATGCTTCGTCACGCACTTGTCTCCGAAGCTTTGCTTCGTAATCCTGGGCAAATAGTTTTAACGTTACCAAGTTGAACTTTGGTAACGAGAGCGAAAAAATAATGCGTTTCTCCTTCCCTCGATTTGACACAGAACGTTTTTGGTTGTACTCTTAAGGTGCAACCCAACGAGATAAATTTAATGATTAAAACGTTCAAAGATGCGCGTACCGAAAGAATTTGGAATGGACAGCGCGTAAAGATTCCCGCTGACATACAGCGCAAGGCGCTCTTGAAGCTGCGTTACATTTATGTCGCCAAAGCGGTGGACGATTTGCGTCTCCCGCCTGGAAACAGACTGGAGAAACTCAGCGGCGACCGCAAAGGACAACATTCGATACGGGTGAACAAACAGTACCGTATTTGTTTCAAATGGACGCAGACGGGAGCAGAAGACGTTGAATTCACGGACTACCATTAGGTGGCGTGGCATAAGGATATACACCCATGAAAAACATTGCTAACGTACATCCCGGCGAGGCATTGCAGGAGTTCCTGGAGGACTACGAGTTAACGCAGAGTCGTCTGGCGCGCGAACTGCGCGTTCCGGCACGTCGGATTAACGCTATAGTCAAAGGTGAGCGCAGCATCACTGCTGATACCGCAGTGCGCCTTGCCCGGTACTTCGGCAACTCCGCCGATTTCTGGCTGGGTCTTCAAGAACTCTACGATATCCGCGAAGCACAAACCCGCCTTGCCAACGAACTTGCACTGATTCACCCCATCGCTTCATAAAAACGCCTGTTCAACCACGATTGTTGGGAGCGTCCTCCTTCTTGGGGAACTTGGGCCAGCGCAGATGGCGTCTGACAAGGGCTTCCGTCGTTTTTTTCACCAGGTAGCCGCCTGGATTTTTCAGTTCGCCCAGGTCTTTGGCCTTGCGCGTTTGCGGGTTTGCACAGTCCTCCGCGTACTTCACATGCGCCTCCAGTTCAGACAAGCGTCCACCGCTCTTTTCGTATTCACTGAACACTTTCCGCCACCATTGCAGCCAGGCACGTTCACCTGTGAGGGCGACAGCCCGCGCTGCAAGGGCGGCAGGACCGTCCCGTTTCCCGATAGCGGATGTTAATCCGCCAATATCGACTTCGCCGACGTGGGTGGGCGCTGCGCTTCTGGCCCCCTTGCGTTTGTGTTGTGCGCTTCGCGGCGCCTTTGGGGTATTGGCATCGGTATTGGTATTGGCACAGGTATCGACATTGGTATCGGTATCGGCAGTGTGTTTTTCTGCGCCTTGCTGCGTTTCTTGTGTGCACGCCGTGCGCCTTGCTGCGCTTTCCTGCGTTTCTTGTGCGCACAAAGCAGAATCGCAGGCGGCATCCGCAGCATTCACATACGAAACTTCCTGCAAGAGCTGTTTGAAGCCCTGCTCAATCGCGGGACGCTCCGTTTTTGACAAGCGTGAAAAACGCGGCATGGTACCGTCGGCAAAAAGGAGCACATTGCGCGCCAGAAACAGATGCACCGCATCCTCACAATGGTCCGGCCAGTCGTGCACAATCAGGCGGTGCGTTTCACTGCGTTCCAACCAGCCCGAATCCACCAACGCATCAATCAACCTTGCCGGTTCCTCCCCCCAGAAGACCCCATCCGCAATATCCTCATCCTGGTAGCGTCCCACGTCGCCCGTCGGCGCAAACTGCGCAACAAAATGCCAGAGCGCCTCCAGCACCCCGATAGCGATCAACTGTCCGCCGACCCGGCGTCCAAGACGACGTACCTTTGGATGATTCGGCGTGTTTCTTTTCATTCCCCAGACCTCCTCCAAAAGAAACGAATATATTTCCAGGTTAGTGACTGACACTTCAAAAGGGGTAATAAAAAGCGAAATTTTTGCTGTGCTCAGGGATGGTAAGGACCATAAATATTGCCGGTGGCGCTGGCCACTTGGTTGTGGTCCCTGGACCACGTTAGACACTATCTTCTACCCCCCTATCCTTAGAGGTCAGCGCGTTGCAGTATTTTTCGTTCCTTCCAATCCGCTGAAGGCATAGTTTGTATCAGGCAGTACTATTTGCATACAGTAGCGTATGTAGACAAATATGCCCTGCAAGGTGATATTCGGCATAGGCCTTTGCGGCTTAGCGGCTTTGCGTGCGGTTTTTCCTCAACGCAGAGACGCAGAGTACGCGAAGGTATGAAATGAACTGAGAACCTCTTTTCCATACACGAATATCGCCTTAGTTAAATCCTTCTTTGTCTTGTTAGCCTTGCCCTAAAAAAGGGGAGAAAAATAGAAATGGAGCGACCCGGTAGTAAGTTTTTGCTAAGTATCTTTTTCTTCGTGGCGATTTTGCTATGTATTTTTTGGGGTGTTGTGGAGCACAAATACGCGATGGTCGTTTCCGAACTTGAGGAAATTGAAGGTGCGCTTCCGCCAATACCCTGGGATGAAAGGCTACGATATTTTGCAGAACCTGTTGAGGAGGACGTTGCTGGTGTACGGGATAGTTCTTCGGCTCTTAATCGACAGCTTGATGAAATGATCGCAAAATACAAGGGAAGCGATGAGGGGTGGGAAGAGCTGTTTGAAAAGGAGGAGCTATGGTTGCCTGGACTGTTGGAGGAAATTGATGCATGGCGAACCACCAGCGAATCCCTGCCCTTGCAAAGACGCTCTGTATATGAGGAAGTATTATGTAATGAATTGCTTTTAATAGCTGCACGTAAGGCGGCAGAGGAAAACAGGAAAAATATAGTATCCACATGTCTTGAGCTGATTTTTGCAAGCGCAGTGAAACTGGAAGGGCAGCCTTGGTCAGGGTCACGCAGGGCGTTGCATAGTACTATTGGGAAGGTTTTTACGATTTTTCAATCATTGGACGCATCTTTTTATACCGATGAAAAAAAGCGGCTTCCTTTTCAAAAGTACCTGCTGGCCTTAAACAATTCTCAAGAGACCTTCGCAAAAACAATAGCAACAGAACGTGTTTCATCCTTCAAGAATTTTAGCGGCCAGGACAAGCCTCAAATACGCACTAAAATGTTCGGTATGCTCCCCAGTGCTATGGTGCGCTTCCTATATCCTATTCTGCGACCATTGCGTTGCTATGATCTCAACCAGTCCACGCTTCCTTTTCTCAAAGCGGCACAGTGCGCCACGACATGCGGAACGGCCTGGAACAACTGTTTAGAAACTTTCGATGATACATCGTTCCCATTACCGTATCATGAATTTGCAGAAAGCATGGCCAAAATGATGCTCCGAAAAGAAGCAACTTTCCGTATCCAGATAGTGATGCTATCCTGTGCGTTGTTCATGCCAATCCATCTCGGCACACCAGATACTCACTGCGCATCACAAATTATTGCTCCCTACTTGGAAAACCAAAAGATGGAAGATGCGGAGAAGGATATGATTCTGTGCATGTTGGAAACCATGACCTGTGTTGTAAATGATGAAGGGCTACAACTTGTCGCCTATAATCCAGTCGATAATCAGGAGATTATCTTTCAGCTTTGTGGGGGGGCGGTTCCTGCGTCGACGCCTAGCAGGGTGACGAGTTGATCGTGGAGTGCGGCTGCGTCGTGGGTTTTGGGGAAGACGCTGGTGGCGGATACTTGTTCGGTTTTTTTTGGGTTTATTTCGTTGTCGCTGAGCAGGACGACGGGGAGGGTTTTGGGGAGATCGGGTTCTTCGCGAATGAGGTGGCAGGTTTCGAAGGCGTTGAAGATTTCGAGTGCGGTGTCGAGGAAGATCAGGTGGGGGGCGTTTTCGAGGGTGAGTTCCAGGGTCTCCTGGCCGTTGCCGGCCCATAGGACGGTATGGCCTTCGCCGGTAATTTCGGCGTTGAAGATTTCGTATAGTTGCGCGTCTGCGGTTGCAATCAAAATGGTGGCCATGATTTTCCCCGTCGTAGGGCGGTCCAGCGACCGCAGGTATTGGCGAAGTTCTTTCGGCTGCGTGTTTCTTGTCTGGTTTGCTTGTCTATTGTAGCTTTTTTGGATTGAAAAACGAACTGAAAGTTTGTCGCCGTTGTTTTTTGGGGTGTTTGGGGTGCTGGGGGATGGGGTCAGGTGCGGGTGCCGAGGAAGGGGCCGAGGAGGGAGTGTTTGAATTGTTCCCAAGCGCCTGAGGCGTGGCGGTGCTGGTTGGGGCATTCGCTTTCGGTGCAGTTCTGACAAATCTCGGGCAGCAGTTGTGCGTCGTCGGTCGCCAGCCCCTGGCGGATGCGCTGGTAGGGCTCTCCGTTCCAGACCTCGGCGATGCTTTGTGTGCGCAGGTCGCCGACGATGGTGGTGCGGAACCAGTCTACGCAGCAGGCGACGACGCGTCCGTCGAAGAGGATACACATGTCGCGGGAGGGGCGCACGCAGTCGTTGCAGTGGACCATGGACTTTCCGAGGTTGAGGGTTTCGGCGTTGGCGATGTTGCCGCCCCGGTTTTCGAGGGCGGAGGTGACGAGCCGGATGCCGTGTTGTTTCCAGAAGCGGCGGGTGTAGGCTTGCTCGGTGACGTTTTCGGTGTTGATGACCATGGAGACGCGCAGGTCGATGTTTGCGCCGGTCTTTTCGAGGAGTTTTTGGAAGTTGAGTATGTTTTCGACTACGGGGGTGGCGGGGTAGCCCATGATGCGTCTGTTGACGGCGTCGTTGAGGGATTGCAGGCTGACTTTGATGCGTTTCAGTCCGGCGTCGATCAGGCGCTGTCCCATGTCCTGGGTCAGACGGGTGCCGTTGGTGGTGATGAGGCTTTCCACTTCCGGCAATTGTTCTGCGGTGTATTGTACGAATTCGGGTAGACGGGGGTCTAGCAGGGACTCGTTTTGCAGGTAGGGCATGATCCGCTCGGGGGGATTTTCGGTCAGTTCGTCGATGATTTTCTGGAAGAGCTCCATCGACATTTTACCCATGGACAGGGCGGAACGGTTGAAATCGGTGTTGGGGCAGAATATGCATTTCCCGTTACACCCGGTTTGGGTTTGGATTTGTAGGCGTGGCGGCATGATCATCATAAAACATCTCAAAAAAGGTAGCGGTGAATAGCAAAAACGATCCTCTTACTGAGATGATCATAGTCCTGTTCTGGCGGTGTTTTCAATGTTTTTATGGGTATACTATTGAAAAAGGACTTGTTTAATGGAAAAACGCTGCCACGGCTTTGGCCGTGGCAGCGTTTGTTTTTTTTGTGTCGCTGGGGGGGCAGGTGCTGTGCTCAGGGGGTGGCGGGGGCGGCAGCTTCCTGGCTTGGAGCGCTTTTGGCTTCAAGGTCGGTAAAGATGGGTTCGATGCCTACTTCGGGGCCGCCTGAACGGTAGATGACGGCGCCGCGCAGTTGTTTTTTACCTTCTTCCCCTTTGGGCACGGTGATGCGGTAGCTTAGGGTGGCGGGGAATTCGGGAATCTGAATCCAGACGAAGTTTAGTTCGCCGCTTGCGCCTTTGGGGGGCACGACAGCGGGGTTGGGACCGCTGACGATGCCGTCGAAAACCCAACCGGCAGGCAGGGTTTCAATCAGCGCCAGTGCTTTGACGGCGTCGGCTTTACCATAGTCCATTTGCGCGGTAAGTGTGAGGGTTTCTCCGGGGGTGTAGGCGTTTTCGGCTACGGTGTGGACGAGTTCCATCTCTTTTCCTGAGAGTGCTTTTTGGGGTGTTTGGGCAGCGGGTCGGTTTTTGCGCAACAAGTCCTGGGTGGTTTTCTTGATAGCGGGCTGCCCGTTGGTTTGCAGGGTGGAGTGGGCCTTGGGGGAACGGTATTCGGGACCATCGGTACGGAATACGGCTTGCCCGGTAATCACGGCGCGACCGGCATCTTTGGCGGCGGATCGCACGCGGTAGGTGAAGGTGGTGGGAAATTCGGGGATATTGAACCAGGCGAATTCCAGGAGGTTTTCGCGGCCTTGGGGAGGAACCAGATCGGGGTGATCGCCTGCAATGACGCTGTCAAAGGTCCAGCCTTGGGGCAGGGTTTCGGCCAATCCAAGGGCGCGTACGAGGTCGTCTTTTTTCTTGTTCAGGGTAACTTTGACTTCGACCACGTCACCAGGGGTGTAGGAACCGTTGCCGGGCAGTGCATGGTCGACAACGATGAAGTCGGGCAGTATCATGGCAATAGGCTGGTGCTCTGCGGGCGTTTCGCGCGCCACTTTTTTCACGGTTTCTTCCATGCGACCTTCGCTGGCCTCAATGGCAACTGTGCCGATGCTCCCCATTTTCTTTACGCCCACGTATATCGCAAGCACCAGGGCGATGAGTATAACGCCGACCAGAAAGCCAATAATTGTCGATTTGTTCATGTTTTTATTCCTTAAATCCCCAGGACATTACCGTCTCGTTTGGATACGCTTCAGTTCGTTATTATGGGATGTCAGTATGTTAAGAATCAACTTCTTTCGTGATTAAAGCGGGTCAGCACCATGGGCAGTATATATGGTTCTGGCCACTTGAGTAAAAACGTTGTTGGACTTGCTGAGGATGACAGCGACCAGCGCCACGGCTGTTTTGGGGAGATACAGGCCTTGGCGAATTCGCAGGGCAGCAGGGACGCTGTGTGATTGTGGGAATTGCAATTGCAATGCGGTTCTATACAGGATACAGTACATAGATGACGAAACTTTAACCTGGGTATGGGGAGATGGGTTGAATGAGATTGTTTGTACGTGCATGGGTGTTGCTTTGTGTGGGATTGGTTGCGCAGGGTGCGATGGCGGATGGTGTAATCGGGCTGCAGGATCGTCTGGAGCTTTTTGTGGATGGACGCCTGGTCGATCGAATGGAGAATGCGTCGTTAAAGCTGCATGAACCCCGACCGGGGAATACGGCGCTTGTGTTTGATCGTCCCTGGGAGGGACGCTATAGCGCGTATGTCACGGTATTTCAGGATGATGACCGGTATCGGATGTATTATCGGGGGCATCCTGTGGCCAAGGCGGATGGTGCGAAAACGGAAGTAACGTGTTATGCGGAAAGTCGCGACGGGGTCACGTTTGAGAAGCCGGCGTTGGGCTTGTTTGAGGTGCATGGCACGCGGGAAAACAATGTGGTGTTGGCGGACATGGCGCCTTTTTCGCACAATTTTGCGCCTTTTGTGGATACGCGGCCGGGGACGCCTGCTGCGGAGAAGTATAAGGCGATGGCGGGCACGAAGGAATCGGGGCTATATGTTTTTGTGTCTGCGGATGGGCTGCATTGGGAGAAGTATCTGGAGGAACCGGTGCTGAGGGATGGGGCTTTTGACTCGCAGAATGTCGCGTTTTGGTCGCAGGCGGAGCAGTGTTATGTGTGTTATTTCAGAACCTGGTCGAAGGGTGGCTGGGACGGGTATCGGTGGGTCAGTCGCAGCACGTCGCCGGATTTGAAGGTGTGGACGACGCCGGTGGTGATGGATAAGGGGGATGCGCCGTGGGAACATATTTATACGAACCAAACGATCCCGTATTATCGTGCGCCGCATATCTATATTGCATTGGCGGCGCGATTCATGCCGGGACGGCGTGCGGTGTCGGTGGCGGAGGCGGCGCAATTCGGGGTGGAGGCGAAGTATTCGGGGGATTGTTCGGATAATGTGTTGATGACGAGCCGCGGCGGTAATCGGTATGACAGAACGTTCCTGGAGGGCTTTATTAAACCGGGGGTGGGGCTGGCGGATTGGACCAGCCGCACGAATTATCCTGTGCGTGGCATTGTTGCAACGAGTGACGAGGAGATGTCGTTTTATGTGCAGCATCATTACGGACAGCCCAGTAATTATCTGCGGCGCTATGTGCTGCGTCCGGATGGTTTTGTATCGATTAATGCCCCGTATAGCGGTGGGGAATGTGTCACCAAACCGTTTACGTTTGAAGGCGATACGCTTGTGCTGAATTTTGCTACTTCGGCGGCAGGTTTTGTACGGGTGGAGCTCCAGGAGGCCGATGGAAGACCCATCAAGGGATATACGGAAAAGGATGCGGACGAATTGCTGGGGAATCGTATCGCGTATCCGGTATCGTGGAATGGAAAATCGGACGTGAGTGCGTTGGCGGGTAAGCCGATTCGCCTGCGGTTTGTATTGAAAGATGCGGATGTCTTTTCAATGCACTTTTAGTGGCCAGGGCCACACCCAGTAGATAGGGTCCTCGACGTGCGTGAGCGAAACAGAACGAAATTTTTCTATGGTCTCTGGACCGCTTTAGTCAGTAAAGGAGAATGTTGTGGTGGTATATAGATGGACACTTTTGGGAATGGTTGTAATGATTTGTGGCGTACTCTTTGCTGAGGAATCAGCGGGGGAGAAATTGCAGGCTGCGCTTAAGGACGATTGTGTCGCGGTTTCTGTTGATGGGCAGCTGTTTACGCAATACAAGTTTTCTAAGAAGCAAAAGTATCCCTATTTTTATCCGGTGGTCGGCCCGCGCTCGCAACAGTCACTGACAACGGAAAGTTCTGAGCCGTACCCGCATCATCATTCGCTCTTTTTTGGCTGTGACAAGGTCAATGGGGGTAATTATTGGCAGGAAAGCAATCGACGCGGGCAGATTCTTTCGCAAGGGGTTTCGGTGGAGGAGGCATCGGGGGATCGGGTGGTGTTTCGGGACATTTGCCTGTGGAAACAGCCACGCCAGGAACCGGTGATTAAGGACCGGCGCATCGTTACGATCACGGCGCCATCGAAAACGGTGCGGTATATTGATTTTGAAATCGTGCTTGAGGCGTTGACGGATGTCGTAATTGAAAAAACGAATCATTCGCTGTTTAGCGCACGAATGACTTCCGCACTCAGTGTAGCATCGGGTGGTACTTTGGTTAATGCCGAGGGCGCTACTGCTGAGGCAGGCACTTTTGGGGTTGCCTCGCCCTGGTGCGATTATTCGGGCACGTGGCAGGATGGCGTGATAGAGGGACTGGCTATTTTTCAGCATCCGGGAAATCCGGGATTCCCTGCGAAGTGGTTTACCCGCGATTATGGCTTTTTTTCGCCTACGCCTATGTATTGGCCAGCGGATGATAAGGCGACGTATTTGAAAAAGGGGGAAACGGTGCAGTTGCGGTATCGTGTGGTGGTGCATGAAAAGAATGCTGTTGAGGCCCGTATTCCAGCATGTTATAGGGAATATGAAAAATAGAAAAGGGGCGTTGTCAGGAATAAGGGAGAACTGTTTTGGCGGTACTGGACGAAATACGAAAACGCTCACATGTAGACCCTATTGAGTCGGAGAAGGTGCTGGAAGACTGGCTCGCACAGCCTGCGCCGAGGACGGTGGAGACGGTGGGAGGCTTTGAGGGGGATGTCCTTGTCTTGGGGGCAGGTGGACGATTGGGCGTTAACTTGTGCGCGCTTCTTTGCCGCGCTCAGGAGGTGTCCGGAAACGATTTCCATATCTACGCCGTTGCGCCGGAGGCCTCGTCGAGAACGCAGCGCACGCTGAAAACGCTGGGCGTAGACCTGTCTATGCCGGACCTGTCGGATGAGGAGGAAGTCGCCCAACTTCCTGATGCGGCGTATGTGTTCTATCTGCTTGGACGGGAAATGGGGCCTGCGGAGGATCGGGTTTTGGCCTGGGCGCTGAACGTGCGTCTGGCGGCATACATGGCGGAACGCTACCGTCATTCGCGGCTGATCGTATTTTCAAGTGGGGTGGTCTATCCCACAACGCCTTCGATTTCGGGTGGGGCGCGCGAGAACGCCGCCCCTATGCCTGTGGGGGAATATGCGATGTCATGCCTGGCACGTGAACGCATGTTCGATTATGCCGCCGACCTGTGGCAAACTCCTGTTTTGCATTGTCGCCTGAGCCACGCGGTCGAACTTCGCTATGGAATCTTGCGCGATATTGCACATCACGTCTGGACCGAGCAACCTGTCGATCTGGGTATAGGGCATTTCAATGCGGTGTGGCAGGGCTATGCCAGCAATGTGGCGGTGCAGGCAGTGGCTCTGGCGCGTAGCCCGAGTACGGTGCTTAACGTGACGGGCCCCGAAACGCTTTCGCCTTATCAGGTTGCCCTGAGACTGGGAGAAATCATGGGGAAATCCCCTGTTTTTGAAGGGCGCGAACCGTCGCAGGCTGTATTGCTGAATGCCGCGGGCTGCTTTCGCGCCTTTGGCTATCCTCAGATAGCGCTGGATACGTTGCTGGAATGGACCGGCTATTGGGTGGCGGCGGGGCGTGAATATTTCGATGAACCTCTCCAGGACAATCGCCATCCGGGGGCATTCTAACGCCCTGTCTATGATTTGTACTCCCCTGCTGAAAAAGTTGTTTTCAGTTCCGCCTTTTTTCGCTATACTGGAAGCTGTCTCAGGTGGCCAGGGTGACAACCGGATGCCCAACGCCTGGGGGGTGAACAGGACGCTCGCCGTGCTTGTCACGGTGAGAGCGCGCTTTTGAGGTAGGTTTCCGCACTACATCACAGGTAACGAATTTTTCTCAACGTCAAGGGGGCTTGAACGTCGTGGCAAAACTCAACAACCGTGTCGAAGCAACTATTCTGGGGCTACAACAATTTTCCAGCGATGATGGACCGGGTATACGAAGAACGGTCTTTTTTAAGGGCTGTCCATCGCAATGCCTCTGGTGTACTACCTCAGAATCGTCCTGCACCCAGCCGGAAATCATCTGGCATCCAGAACACTGCGCCCATGGATTGACTTGTGTCAAGAATTGTCCATCGGGGGCGCTGTCGTATACGGACGGTGCGATTGTTTTCGATGTGGAAAGTTGTACTTCCTGTGCACAGTGTGTTGCGCTTTGCAAAAATCAGGCGTTAGAAATGTATGGACACACCATTAACGTGCAGGAATTGTCCGAACTGCTCATCGGCGAACCGGTTTTCTGTATCCCCTACCAAGATGGGGTTACCCTGGCGGGTGGCGAGCCCCTGGCACAACCCACGGCGGTGCTTTCTCTACTGAAGCTATTGAAAAAGGCTCATATGCATGTGGCGTTGTGTACGTGCGGCACCTGCGACCCGGAGGTCTTGAAACAAGCGCTTCCACTGGTCGACCTTGTCATTTTTCAACTGACCATCCTGCCCAAAAACCCACAAAAAACGCATGATAACGGTACTATTTCCTCCTTGCAACGCGTGGCGAAAATCATCAATGCAAGCCGGGTACCTGTTTGGGTGCGCACCCCTATCATCCCCGACCACACCGACAACGAGGAGACTATGGCGGCCTTGGCGGGCCTGGTGGCACAATCGTTTGAGTATTGCGAACGGCATGAACTGCGTTCGCAGAGCAAATGCAGTGTGGTGCGTGTGGATGAAAATGGGGTGAGCCGCTATCTGGTAGATGCCCCCCTCCCCTCTACGGAAACGATGAAGCGGTTGTGTTACGTTGCGCGGAAAAACGGTTCGATATCGGCGCATTGGGCGGGTAGCTTGCGCATGCTTCCTTTCTCATCGGGACTGCCCAATTAACTTTTTTCTTTTTACGGAAAAAGAAAAAAGCAAAGAAAAACGAGGATTTAACTTAGCTTCTCTCTATCTGCCCACGGCAGGAACCATAGAGTATTGCGGGCGACGCTGCCCACCGGGAAAAGAAAGAAGCAGAGAAAACGAGGATTTAACTTAGCTTCTCTCTGTCTGCCCACGGCAGGAACCATAGAGTATTGCGGGCGACGCTGCCCACCGGGAAAAGAAAGAAGCAGAGAAAACGAACAGGTACGTTAGCTTTGCTATGCACCTCCATTCCTCGTGACGAAGTTGTACTTCGTCACGCACTTGTCTCCGAAGCTTTGCTTCGCAAAATTCTTCGTCGTCGTTCTCGCTCCCACGGTACCCCGTAGGAATGCATACGTTCCTCTTCTCACCTCCGCTCCCATGGAGAACCGTGGGAGGAAAAAAAGGATGAATGGGCGTTACCAAGTTCAACTTGGTAACGAGGGGCCTGGGGGTATTCCACCGGCCAGCGACCGCCAGGTCACTGCTCGCTGGGGTTATAGACGGATAATGGGTGCTTTGATGCTTTCTGCAGCGCGCACGACGTCTTCGCGACAGGTGAAAAGCAAAATTTGGTTTTCGTGGGCAAGCTTATCGAGCAGACGAAGGGTGCGCTCAAGACGAATATCGTCGTAATTGGCGAAGGGGTCGTCGAGCAGCATGGGCGACGCTTCTTTGTCTTCTCTGATCGCCTGGATGAGCGCCAGGCGTAGCGCGAGATAAATCTGGTCGACGGTGCCTTTGCTCAGGCTCTTTTCTGGTGCGTCGTCCATCCGGTTGGTCTGGGGAATGCGCACACTAACGGTCAGGTCGCGGCTGAGCAATAGCTCGCTATAGCGTTGCTCGGTTATCTCGGCAAGATATTTACTGGCGTGCCGGGCCAGTTTGGGGGCAATGCGGGCATGCTTGTCGTGGGCGATATCTTCGATCTGCGCCATGGCGTATGTCGTGGCGTCAAACTCAAGCTCCAACGCGTCACGTTGTCGCTGCAAAGTGGTGTATTCCTCGTCAATTTCGTTGATCGAACGCATACCTGCGGTCTGTTCTGTCATTTCAATGTGAAGTGCGTGACTTTCCCGGTTGAGCGCTTCTAATTCCTCTGCCAGGCGCTCGCTTTCTTCTTTAAGCGTTTCGCGGCTGAGCTTGGGTGCAGGCGCAAGGGGCGCCTCCTTGTCCACGGTTTGGCGCAGGGCATTGATATCGCGCCCCTGGAGCAACGAATCAAGCTGCTCCATCAGGCCGGTGCGTTTTTCCCACACCTCCCGATATTCACGTGCCTGTTCCGCCAGGCTGCGCCATTGTTCGAGCGACGCCACCCCTGCACGCGCCAGCAGTGCGCTCAAAATCTTCTTCTGCTTTTTGAGCTCTTCTTCTTCCTGTGCAGATTGATTTCGTAGAAGCTGTAGCCGTTCTTCCAGAAGGCGCAACCGGCCTCGTTGTTCCCGATGCTGCGCCAGACGGCTTCGGTACGCACGCAGGGCGGTTTCGATACGTCCATGTTCGGCCTCTTCGTTCATACCCGCGTCACGCAGGAAGGCGCGCACCTCCTCTTCCACCTCATCCAACTGGTCCTGGGCATCTATACGGGCGTCCAGCAGGCGCTTTGCTTCTGCTTCATGGCGTTCCAAAACCATACGACTATCGCTTACATGACGTTTGGCTTCGCGGTAGGCCTGATAGCGTGCAATGGCGTTGCCTGCGGCACGCGCGACATCGTCTTCGCTTTCAATCGTCTCCCCCACCTTCGCAAAGGTTTCCTGGAAACGTTCGATAAGTTTCGGGATTCGTTCTTCACACTCCCGCGTCTTTTCTTCCTGTTGACGCAGCAAGTCCACACAGGCGCTTAACTCGGCGTGTGCTTCCCGATACTCATCGTAATGCGCTTCCAGTTCACGTATCGATTCCAGGTCGGCCTGTTCGAGCAAGTCTTCAATCAATCCGGGAACGCGCTGTTCCTCCCCTTCCATAGCGTGTAACTCAGCGCGCAATTCCGAAATTTTCGTCGCCAGCCGTTTTACCCGTGCCCGGGCATAGGCAAAGTTGCTGAGAAAATAGAGGCAGGCCAGCATAATGAGGGAAGCGGCATACAGGATAGCGGTCTTTTCCGTCATAAAATAGGCCGTTCCCAATCCGCTCAAGACCAGGGCGCACAGGGCGGTCAACCATACGAAACCCTGGTTATCCGCCAATTCCTCCCGCGTCCCCTCGAGGGAATGCAAATATCCCTGGCGTTGTTCCAATTGCTCTTTTTGCACCCGCTTCGCAACCGCATAATTTCGTGCTTGTTCGGGAAAATCCTTCACATTACGAAAGAGTGCGTGGGATTCCGCGATAACTTCCCGGCGTTCGTCAACGACGGCCTGCAATTGCGCCAGGGTGCGGCGCTCTTCATCGCGAGAACGCAACGCCATCGCAAAGGAACTGGAAAGCTGGGTAAACCATTCCACGGGGTCAGCGGAAAGACGGCTGAAATTGGGCAATTCGTCCAGCGCGGCGCGGCTTTTCTCCACCCGACTCTTTGCATTCTCCACCAATGAACTGGTTTCGTCAATGCGCTCCTCGATTCGCTGGCGCTGTTTAAGCGCATCGGTAAAACACTCCTCCAGCGCTTCCGGTATATCTTCCCACGACTGCGTTGTACTGTTTCCGCTTGTTTCCTGCTCCTCGTTGAACTGTACCGTCAACTTATCCAATTCCGCCTGGGTTCGTTCGAGTTGCAGAGTAGCCGAGTTGAACCGGGTTTCCGCCTGTTGCACTTCTGTATTCTGTTCCAGCGGGAACGTACGCGCTTTTCCCAGAGCAAAGCAGTGTTGTGTAGCGGTCTCGATACGCGCATTCAGGTTTTCCGCCTCTTCCAGTTGCCGGGCTCTTTCGTGGGCCTCCAACAGGCGTTGCTGCGTATCCAACTGCTGTCTGCGTTGACGAAGCAATTCCATTTCATGCAGTAAGGCACGGCGTTTCATCGCTACGTCGGCAATATCTTTTTGCAAGGTCAACGCACACGCGCGTTCCTGCTCCAATTCCATCAGACGCCGCCGCACTACGGGCAAGGGTTTTGTACGCGCGGTGGGTTGACCGATGGTGGTAAGGCGTTTTTTCAAAAGCTTTAGCACGGTGTCCGCCGAATGCGATTCGTTCCCGGCATCGGCCAGCGACAAGAGCTTTTCCCGGATTTGATTCAGGGCGTCCTTGTCGCCCAGATCGTCCAGACTGAAATGGCTGATGGTCGCCACGCCTAAAAAGACTTCTTTGCTGAGCCCCAAGTGATCAAAGGCGAAATTAACTTCGCGATTGCGCAGGCGTTCGAAATCGCCCGTAATTTCCCGGGCATGACTTCGGTCGTAGACCTGCACGGTTTCCCGTTTTCGGTCAAAATTACGAATAATTTCTATTTCCTGACCATTGGCGCGTTCATACACCAGGGAACCGCCATAGCAATCGGGATTTTCCCAGGGGAGGCGCAGGGTGTTGGCTTCGTCGTATACACGCTGGTTCAGGCTGCGCTTTTGACCGTATAGCATGTCGGCAATGAAGCAACGAATGGTGGATTTGCCTTTTTCGTTGGGGCCGATAATGACTTGTAATCCGGGCGCAAAGGTTAACGCGCGGCCTGCAAAGCGTCCGTAGCCGTCGATGGAGATCTTGCTTATTTTCACACCGTCATCCTCCTCACCCTTCCGTCCCATCCAGACCATGGATGGGCAATTCAATGCCGCGATAGGCCGAAAGGCCAATGTCGCGGGCGCGCATCAGTTTGCTTCGCGTTTGAGCATCCGGCGCGTCTTCGATTTCCGCGTTAATACGTGCGATGAACAAGCCCAGACTCGTATCCTCCCGCGCCAGGCTATCGTAGGTTTCGGTGGATTGTGTCTCGTCGTAGATGTCTAAAAAGGTGAAGTCCTCGGCAACCGTTTCCTGTACGGCGGTGATTTCATTGCGCAGAGAGTCGGGGCATAGCCCTTGTAAACGAACCCGGGCAACTTGTGCGCAACGTTCTTGCGCTGCGAATTGACGTAGACGTTCGATGAGCTGCTGGCTGTGTTCAAAGCGACCACAATCCAGTGTGTATTGACGGTAGATTGTTTTGGCGCTGGGCACTTTGCGCACCTGCACGGTCTTTTCCGGATGCGCCGCCTGTTCGTCGATCTCGATCTCCAGGAAATAACGTTCGCCACATTCGTGGAAACCATGTCCTTCGGGTGCGCCTGCGTACCAGGCGAGGGTGGTAAAGGAACCGGAGAGCGTTAGCGTTTCATGGAAATGCCCCAAGGCAAGGTAATGCAGGGCGTCGGAAACGGTTTGTGAAATGGAGAAGGGAGCATAGTCTCGTTTGTGGGGCGGCTGGTGGCTTTTTTCGGAACCGTGGGCGACCGCGATATGGATGCGGTCGTCAGGTGTGATGTGTAGTTGGCCAAAGGGGTTGGTGGAAATGTCTGGTCCATCAAAGGCAAATCCATGCACGGTCAGCGGGCATTGGCGAAGTTCGAAGGCGGCCCATTGGGGCTCGGAAAAGATGTATACGTTCGCGGGCCACGCTTCGTCGCAATAGGGCGATGCGGGCATGAACGGGTCATGGTTGCCGGGGGCTATAAAGATGGGGATGGGCCGGATCATTTCGAAGGAGGAGCGCAGGAAGGCGATGGTGTCACGACTGATCCGGTCGTGTTCGAAAAGGTCGCCTGCAATCAATACGGCATCTGCGGGCCATTCGGCGGCCCGGCGCAAGATCTGCTGAAAAACATCCCGAAGCGCCTGCCTGCGTCGATTGGCGTAGGCGGGCGGCATGCCGACCCCGGCAAAGGACGCGTCCAGGTGGATATCCGCCGTATGGATGATGTTCATAGTTCAACAACCTTGTGAAAACGACTGTGCGTAAATACGCTGTTTCTGCTACCGGGCTGCGGTGCATGGCTGCATGCGGAATTTTGTGGCGCATGCATGTTTGGAAACTGTTATGCAACGCGCTTTATCCCACACCAAGCCTCAGGAAATCATGCGTGTTTATTGTAGCGCAAGCGTGGGTTGGTTTTCATGACTTCTGTGGAAAAATTTGCTTCCCCTAAAGCGGTCCAGCAACCACAAGGTGGCCAGGGCCATAGCCAAGAGATATGTTACTTGCCTTCCCTAACCGAAAATGACAGCTTTTCAGATTTCAGTAACTAAAGGTGCGTTGGGGACGGCCGTTCAGCGCGTCCTCGTATCCCATGGCTAGCTGGTGTCGAAAAACCCGGCGGTAGATGCGTCCGTTATGCTGTATATCTTCTTCCTCCTGCTCGCAGGTGCGGATGTAAAAGGGCATGACCAGCGCGTCTATGCATTTGCGCCAGAGGGTGGGACGCAGGTGGTAGCGGTGGAAGATCTCTTGGGCACCGGTCTGTTGAGCGAGCTGGTGCAGGGCGTATCCCCGTTGATATTGGCGCAGATATTCTTCTTTAAAACACACGGGGTGCCATATGTATGCGTTGGCTTGTTCTGCGAAAACAGCGCGTATGCCCTGTCGGCTAAGCCGGCAGGCCAGTTCGATGTCTGCGAAGGGGGGGAAAGCGCATGTGGCGTCGAAGCCACCTATATCCAGAAGTGTCTGGCGGGAAATACTCAAGTTATCAATTTTCCAGTCCAGAAAGTGCGGCGATTCGCCGGGGTTCAGGCGTTGCTGTACTTCGGGAAGGAACCAGCGCGTCAATGCCTGCGCGGGCAATTGCGGGTGGGCGTGCACGGCTCCAATGACACAGGTTTTCCCGGTGTCTTGCTCCTGCAGGGCGACATGTGCAGCAATCCAGGTCGGGCTTGGCAGCAGGTCGTCTTGCAGAAAAAGCAACCAACGTCCCTGGGCCTCCCGTATGCCATGGTTATAGGCCTGCATTGGTGAGGCGGACTCGAAAAGGTGGTAGCGAAGGCACATGGGCGCGCCTACGGCATACCGCTCCAGTAGAGCAGCTGTTCCGTCCTGGCTGCCTTCATCTATCACCAACACTTCAAAACGGGCTGCTGGATAGGTCTGGCGTTCAAAGTGGTTTAGCCATGTCGCAAGACGCGCGGCATGATTGCGCGTCGAAAGCAATACCGTTACATCTACATCCATGCACACATCCCATAGATCAGTTCGTATCCCGCTGCATCGCTGGTATACCTCATGCATACGTACTGGGTACGTCTCAGCATAAAAACTCCGGGCGCACTTTGCAAGTTATTGCGGGGACGGTGATGGACAGACCCTGAAGCAGAGTGATAGGATCGGGGCGGAGCTGAGGCGCAGTAGCCGTCTTGACCGCAGCAGGATTTCGTTTTTGTGCGATTTTTTTAAACGCCCCTTTGCAGTAAAGGAGTTGTTGGTGTGACGCAAATTCAAACAGATGGAAATCGATATGCCATCCGGCCACTTTTTTTGCTGGGGGTGTGTTTCGTGCTGTTTGCGCCTGTGTATTGGATGGGGGTGGAGCTTCCCCCGGAGACTCAGGGAACAGCGCGTGCGTATGAAAATGCGGCGTTGTATCAGCGTATATACCCTTCGCTCACCTATTCCTTTACACGCCTTCGGCATGGCCAGTGGCCTTTTTGGAATCCCAAGGAGCTTTGCGGGGTTCCCTGTGTCGGCGATCCCTTTATGCCGCTTTTTCAGCCGCTGAATGCTATCGCCCTGGCGCTTCCTGCGGAACGGGCCATGGTGATACAGGCCTTCCTTGCCTTGTTTCTTATGGGGGGCGGCTTCGTACTATTTATGCGATCCGTGGGCGCAGGCTATCTGGCCACCCTGATTGGCGGCGTCATCTACGTCTGTAGTGGCGCTACCGCAGCCGCCATGTCGCGCCCCGAACTCGCCGCCGCCCTTGCCTGGTTCCCCTTTTTGTGCTGGTGCATACGCGAGTTTGCTCGTGAAGGACGTCCCGTCTGGCTCCTATACGGTAGCCTTGCGGGTGCATTCTGGCTGCTTTCCGGCGCATATGCACTTATCGTTGCCAGTTCTTTCCTACTTTTACCCTACACCCTCTTGCGTCTGCTTTTCAGAGGAGGAACGACTGCGTACAAACCGGCCTACCGTCACATGTTCGCCGGTATTGCAGTCCTGTTCGTATTCACCGTGGGATTATCCGCGCTGCACTGGGTCCCCGCCCTCAACTGGGCTTTCAGTCTGAACAATCCCTTTCAGGCGTTATGGCGGCTCGATCTGGCTGGCGAAACGCCTACAAAATTAAGCGAGCTCTACATACAGTGGCTCGATCCGACATCCAACCAGATTCCGCATCTGGCCTACATGGGCGCTATTTCGCTCTTGTTTATTCCCGCAGCCCTGTTTCATTACAAAGGACGTTTCGAGACCTTTTTCTTCCTCGCCATCACCCCAATCTGCTTCCTTCTCGCCACCCTGGGCACACGTTACCTCGGCGCTTTCTTCCCGTGGAAGAGTTTCTTCTTCCCCGCTGTTTTCGGCGTCGCCATATTAGCGACCCTGGGGGCGGAACGCCTGCTCTCCACAGGGCGCTACCCGCACTCACCCGTTGTATGGGGTTCCACGCTCCTGGTACTGCTCACTACCGGCGTCTTTTTTTATCTTGCTGCGGCTACCTCACGCGGATACATCTTTTTCTTTCTTTTGCTCCTGCTCCCCTTTCTCATCTTTCGCGTGCGTTTTATCGGAATCGCCTGCAGTATCCTGATCGCGCTGCTCCTGTTCCTGGATTTGCGCGCCACCAACAGCAATCGCTTCCAGCATCCTTTCAATGATGCACCGCTCTGTTTCCAGACCTACTCCTCCCTGCTACAAACAGCGAATCAACAAGCGCGCACCGATCGGGTGCTTGTCGCCACACACCCGCATAACCCGCATCTTGCTACGAATCTGGGAATGCTTTTCCCCTTGCGCGAAGTCGGCGCCGCCGCGATACCCCTCACCCCGGATCAGGCTGTATGGTGGAAGGCGCTTGGCTGCACCAATGTCGAGCAAAGCACAGACGGGCTGCTTTCCCTCCCCAGTGATTGCCCACACCCACAACTACTCAATTTCATGGCGGCACGCACCCTGCTCATCAGCGACGACAGTGGTCTTGCGCCAGAACGTTGGCGCAGTGAGACCCTGGACCTGCACCCCATCCGTACGGCAAAGGATTTGACCCTGTATTTGAATAACAGTGCCAAGCCCCGCTGCTATTTTACACCACGATGGCGCGCCACCCCTTCCACACAAGAGGCGATAGCACTGCTTACCGCACCCGATTTTGATGCCGCACAAACCTGCACGGTTCAGGCAGCGGAGAACGCGCTTCACCAACTTCTGACTACGGTTCCCCAGGACGAGACCGATGTCGCCAGCGTAACAGATGAAACGGCGGTTTGCACCGTAACTGAAGACGCCCCCGAACGGGTTGTACTACAGGTCTCGGCACCGCAACCAGGCATTACCGTGCTTGCCGACAGCTACGCACCTGGCTGGACCGCCACGCTGGACAGCGTCGCCACCCCCATCCTGCAAGCCAATGGCCTCTTCCGCGGTATAGCCACCCCAAAAGGCAAACATACGATTACCTTCGAATATCATCCCCGCGCTTTCTGGCTTGGGCTGGGCATCTCCTGCACCACCCTCGCGCTCCTTGTCTTCCTCAGCCTCTTTTTCGTGTTTCACAGGGACAAAACGCCCCCGTCGCCTCCTGCACGTTAAGACGAGGTGTCCTGCGCATTACGCGGCATCAATTCCGGTTCCTGCGCATAGCGGAACAGCGCTACCGATGCACAGAAATCGTCATACAGCGTCTCCCGCTTCAGCAGCTCATCCAGCAACTGTATATGCCGCGTGATTCCCTGCAGATCGGGCTTGTGCCCATACTGTGCAATGTAGCGCTGCGTCATCTCGACAGCCAGGGAATGACGAAACTGTTCTTCCAAATCGCCCGCGCCAAAAAAATAGCGCGCATGCATGTCCGAATCCAGTTGGTAAAGTGGACAAACAATAAAACGGCAATACGCAGGCTGACACGCGCGGATGCTGCAACAATTATTCTCCCTGTCCAGGAACACACAGGGCCCTTCCGCCTCTGCACGCTTCAACGCCAACATCCCCTGACTCTTTTCAGAGCCCTCCTCTGCGACATACTTCGTAAAACAATCCTCAATAGACAGGTTTTTATATTCGGCGATAGCACGGATATCATCCAGCGTTAGGGGACGATCGGCACAGCAGGAAGAACGCACCTTACAGGCAGGGCACTCAAAGGAAATAAAGCCCGTCGTATCATCCGCCTGACGCGCTGCTCGTAACGTCTGGCGCGCCAACGTCGCTTGCCGTTTCTCAATTTCGGCCATGCCTTCATAAAAGGCCTTCTCATCCCATTGCGCGCCATGGGCCTGCACATACTGCGTGGTTATCTCCTGAGCAACACTCCGCCTGGCAATATAGCGGCGGCCTTCCTCATTACCAAACAGTAGCGACCACGCATACCCTTCTCTGCTTTTCAACGCCTCCAGGCACAAGAACAGGGCACAGGCCGACGGCTTTACCGAATGCACTCTGCACCGCTTATCTTCTGAATTAAAAACGCACCAGCCATCTTCGGCTTTCCCCAACAACAACACCGTGTCGTTTCCCACCGTGGCAGCAGAAAGGTATTGTTCAAAAAAAACGGGTAATGCGATGGAACGATACTGCGCCAAGCGCTCAATTTCAACCAGGGTCACCGGAATACGTCGCTTCCGGCAGCATTCCCCTGTTTGTTTACACGTAAAACCTGGTATATCCATACTCATCCCCAAACGGCCAAGTTCCCCAGACAAAAAGGCCAGCGGATGAAGAACAACAAGCGCAAACAAACGTCACGCGTGTCCCCACCTGTGCCCCCCTACTCTATACTGTTGTCCTTTATGATAACTTTTTAGAAAGCTATCGGCAAACTTCGCCGGTGCTCCAGCGACCGCAAGCAATAGGTATGGTCCTTACCGTCCCTGACCGCAGTAAAAATTTCGGTTTTTGTGACACTTTTTCATATTTTACTCACTAAAGCGCCATGTGAAGAATTGGATAAGGCGCGCCTTGGCCGTCAACGGGTGACCGGTTGACCACTTTAAAACCTATTGACTCATAAAAGTGGCGTGCATCTGGATTTTGTTCATTCACATCAACTTTGTTTGCGCCCAATTGGTTAATTGCAAAAGCCATAAGTTCTTTACCCAAACCCATCCTGAAATGGGCTGGATCAATGAAAAGCATCTCAATGTTCTTTTCAGCAACGCCAATAAAACCCGATATCTGACCCGACGCATCTTCAATTACAAACAAATCCACGACAGGCAAATACTCATGAAGTATACGTGGCTTCAGGGTTTCTATATAACCTTCCTCCAGGAAGTGGTGTGTTGCTCTTACCGACTCTTCCCATATACGTATAATAGCTTCATGATCGGAAATATTGGCGCTTCTTATTTTCATTTAGGCTTCCTCATGCGGCAGATCATCATTGAATATTCTACGCAATTCCCAAACAGCGACGGATATCCCCTTTCGCTCGTTCCCCCGATCCCCCATGGAAATGCATACTACACCCCCGCCCTTCCGCTCCCACGGAGGACCGTGGGAGCGAGGGGCAAGCGGTCCAGCGACCGCAAGGTGGCCAGGGCCACACCCAGGAGATATGGTCCTTGCCAGCCCTAAAGCAGAGCAACCTCTTAAAACTCTTCGTTTTTCTTTGCTTCTTTCTTTTTCCGGTGGCCAGGGCCACACCCAGGAGATATGGTCCTTGCCAACCCTGAAGCAGGACAGCCTTTTAAAACTCTTCGTTTTTCTTTGCTTCTTTCTTTTTCCGTAAAAAGAAAGAAGGCGTTATTAAAGCACGGGCATTCCACTGCCCTGGCCAGGCGTCATCTCTATAAACTCGTCATCTTCTAATCCTTCGCAGATCAGTTCTTCGATCAGGATCACGTTGGCGGCTTTAAAGTATTGACCGGTAATCTCACATTCCTTACCTGTCGTTTTCCCTGTCAGCATAGGGGTTGCGGCAGCTGTAGGCAGCACAAAAAGGACTTGTCCTTTCAAGCTCTCCAGTGCATCGACATCAATGTCAGATACTTTGAGGGCGTTCATATTGACGTAGGCGGCATCGGCGTCTTCCTTGGCATCGTTTGCGAAGGTAGCCAACAGATCGATGCTGGTCCCTTTTACTTTCACGGCAATGCCTTCGGGAGCAGATTCATCCTGCGCCAAAACAGGGCGGTTCGGATAAATAACAGCGACAAGCAGGAGTAGAACAGCGACAGCAACGGCTTTCTTCATCATAATAAACTCCTTAATTCTTTTTTTCGCGTCCCCATAGTCCTCCATGGGAATGCATACTACACCCGCACCTTCGTTCCCACGGAGGACCGCAGGAACGAGGGCAAAAAAGAGTACCCTAGTCTTCATACTTTTGACCCGGACATGCGATGTATTGTTTCAGGCGCGCATGAAAAAGAGGCCAAAAATCCGCTGTGTCTCCCTATAAAAAAAAGAGCGCTTCGAAACCGAAGCGCTCTCTCAAAAACAGTGGTTACTACGCAATCTGTACCCGACGTCCGATTACTTTCAGGCGGCCTTCGCCGAAAAGACGAATGGCCTCGGGATAAAGTTCGCGTTCCTTTTCCTGCACACGCTCAGCCAGGGTATCGGGGGTGTCGTCTTCTAAAACGGGAACAGTCCCTTGCAGTATAATGGGGCCGTTATCGTATTGCGCATCTACGAAGTGCACTGTAGCACCCGAAACTTTCGCACCGTAGGCCAGCACGGCTTCGTGCACATGGTGACCGTACATCCCTTTGCCGCAGAAGGCTGGAATCAGGGCGGGGTGCACGTTGATAATGCGGTTTATGAAATCGTCGGGCACGCGCAGAAGCGACATGAAACCCGCCAGAACCACCAGATCTACGTCATATTTTCGTATTTCAGACCAGATGGACGCACTGAAGGTTTCCACGGATGCTGCGCCTTTGCGCGGCACAATAGCCGTGGGAATCTGGCGTTTTTCCGCACGAACCAGCCCGTAGGCGTCTGCGCGTGAGGAAACGACGCAACACACTTCCGCATCGAGTTCACCGCGATCCATATGGTCAAAAATATTCTGCAACGTTGTTCCGCCGCCAGACAACAATACCGCCAAGCGTGTAGCCATGCTCTCTCTCCCAAATCACCCGCGGCAGCCGTTGAAGCTACGCGACGGATGCAATAGCTGTTTTCACTGCGACCATTCGCCGCTAAACACGTCCGTTGCCGGACCTTCCTGATATACACACCCGTCTTCGGCCCATTCGATGGTCAACATGCCGTAGACCAGGTGCACGTTGACACGACGGTTGACCCGGTCGGTAATCATCGAGGCGAGGGAGGCGCCGCAGGAGCCGCTGCCGCTGGCCATGGTGATCCCACTACCCCGCTCCCAAATGCGCATGACAATGTTGTCGCGATCGATCACGTTGACAAATTCGACGTTGGTGCGTTGGGGGAATTTGGGGTGATTCTCAATCTTCGGCCCCAGATCGGTCAGGTCCACCTTTGCGGCATCGTCTACGAAAATCACCGCATGTGGATTACCAATATTGGCGCAGGTCACTTTTACTTCACGCCCGTCGTCCACCTGCACAGTTTCTTCTAAAACGTGTCCTGCCGGGCCTTCCATAGGAATTTCCGAGCGCTCAAAACGGGGTTTACCCATGTTCGAGCGCACACGCACTACGGTGTCGCCTTCGGTTGTCAACACGACCTTGTTGGGACCGGCGAGGGTTTCGATAACAAATTCTTTTTTATCCGTCATGCCGCGTTCAAAGACGTACTTTGCAAAACAGCGAATACCGTTACCACAGGTTTCCGCTTCGCTGCCGTCCGCATTGAAGATACGCATTTTGAAGTCATGCGTTTCGCCTGGCAGAACCAGGATGATGCCGTCGGAACCTACGCCCAAATGACGATGACTCATCTGGCGCGAGAGTTCTGCGGGGTCTGCAATGGGGTATTTTTCTGCATCGATAAAGTGATAATCGTTGCCCAGGCCATGCATTTTAGTAAAAGGAATTCCCATGAAAAGTGCTCCTTAATTGTTTTTGGACAGGGCGGCTTCTACAAACAACCGCACCATTTTTTCGTAGCTTATACCGGCAGCGGCACAGGCCTGCGGGTATAACGACGTTTCTGTCAGACCGGGCACGGTATTGACCTCAATCCACACGGGTCCGCCATCGTCGATAATGAAATCGCTACGACTCCATCCCGCGCATCCTACAATGTGGTGCACATGAACTGCAATCTGTTGCACCTGTTTTGCGATCTCTGGTTCGATCTCCGCCGGGGTGATCTCTTGGGTAGCGCCGGGGGTATACTTGGCTTCGTAGTCGAAAAAGCTTGCTGTAAGCGGTCGAATTTCGGTTACGGGTAGCGCGCGTATCCCTGTTTCCGGATCGGTATCTAAAACCGAGCAGGTTACCTCGACCCCTTTTACAAAGGACTCGACCAGGATAAAGTCCCCTGTTTCGAAAACCCGGGTCATCGCATCGGCAAAGGCGCCGACTTCTTGTACTATCTCGACGCCGACGCTGGAACCGCCCAGCGCTGTCTTAAGCACGCAGGGAAAGCCCAGCTCTTCTTCTACCCGCGCACGTACGGCGTCGGCATCGTCGTGCCACGTTTTAGGACCAAAAGCGATATGACCTGCCACGCGAACGCCTTCTTGTTGCACCACGGCTTTGGAACGCACCTTGTCCATACCCAATGCACTGGCCGCGCAGCCTGAACCGGTGTAGGGGATACCGAGCACCTCTAAAAAGCCCTGGATGCGTCCGTCTTCGCCATACACACCATGCAGGGCGATAAATACGCAGTCTACGTGTAAATCCCGCAGGCGTGCGGCGGCGTCACAAACGGAGACGGGTTCGTCGTCAAAGAAACGCCAGGTCCCGGTGCGGCTAATCACGACGGGGACCGCTGTATAGCCCTGCGCCTGCAAGGCCTTGACTACCCCCGCACCTGAATGCAGCGATACGTCATGTTCTGAACTCATTCCCCCCATTAATACCGCAACGGTAACTTCTTTTTGCATACCTTGATCCACCTATCCGTAACTTGCCAACGCTGGAAGCACATTAATGATGTAGACAGCGCGCCCGCTGTGGAAAAGATACGTGCAGGGGCGGCCTCTTCTCATGCGTTTTTGTGGCGCAGCTAGCGTGCAATCCGGCTATTACGCACGATTATGGGGCGTTGTCTCCGAAAAGGCGCACAACGCACGCGCACAAGAAGTGTTTGCCTAAGTATACTGCACTTGAGGGGGTGTTTTATATTCCCAAGCGCAGGAAAAGGGGCCTCTCCCCTGTTCTGTGTGCTGGCGCCCGCGGCCCTGTGCGGGAAGGCGGTGCAGGGCCACACCGGAAATTTCTTTTTTTATGAAAGCTTCTGGAGTGGCCGTCACTGATCATGTAAAATGCGCATAAAATTGTGTGGGACTTTACCACTACCCTTGGTTGGATATACTATAGCTGGTGCGTAGTGTCTCAAAGAAGATATTCGGGAACGTACCGCCCATACCCATCGTACAATTTCGTTAATCCGTACTTTTTGGGTTAAGCATTTGCGAAAAAACATGAACATGAAGGAGAAAAGCTGTGGAACAGCGCGTCTATAATTTTTCAGCCGGCCCCGCTACCTTACCCTTGTCTGTGATGGAGCAGATTAAAGCCGATTTACCTGTTTATCCGGGTGCGGGTGCATCGATTATGGAAATCAGCCATCGCTCTAAGGTTTTTGCCGGCATTCATCAGCAGGCCAAGGATAATATTAAGGCGTTGCTTAATATCCCTGAAAATTACCATATTCTCTTTACACCTGGTGGCGCCAGCCTGCAGTTTTCGATGATTCCCATGAACTTGATGGCGGGAAAAGCGGCGGATTATATTGATAGTGGCTCGTGGGGCGGCAAGGCGATTAAGGAGGCGAAGAAGTTTGGCGAGGTGCGCACGGTGTGGAGTGGCAAGGAGGGCAACTTCAATCGGATGCCGAAACCTGAGGAGCTGGATCTGAATACGGATGCGGCCTATTTCCATTTCACTTCGAATGAAACTATCCAGGGCATTGAGTTCTTCGAGGAACCTGGGAATGACGCGGTGCCGCGTATTTGCGATGCTTCTTCGGATTTCCTCTCGCGTCCGCTGGATATTACAAAATACACGCTTATGTATGCCGGTGCACAGAAAAATGTCGGGCCTTCGGGGATGGCTGTGGTCATTATTCGCGATGATATGCTGGAACGTACGCCTGCTAATCTGCCTTCGCTGCTGGATTACAGCCTCTTGGCGAAGAATGATTCGCTGTATAACACGCCGCCCAGCTTCACCATTTACGTGGTCGCGCTGGTCACGCAGTGGCTGCGGGATGAAATGGGTGGGCTGGAAGGCATCGCCGCGTTGAATGAAAAGAAGGCTGGAATGCTTTATGGCGTCATTGACAATAGTGAGGGCTTCTATCGCGGGCATGCAGAAAAGGATTGCCGTTCGCGGATGAATGTTTCCTTCCGTCTGCCGGATGAAGCGCTGGAAGCACGCTTTGTGGAAGAGTCGAAAGCGGCAGGACTGGATGCCTTGAAGGGACACCGTTCGGTGGGTGGTTGTCGTGCGTCTATCTATAACGCTATGCCGTTGGAGGGTGTGGAAGCGCTGTGCGCGTTCATGAAGGACTTCCAACAGAAAAACGCCTAGTGCCATAGGGTCCTTACGGTACAGGCCAACAAAAAAATTAATTTTACGCCGCATCGTTATACGGTGCGGCGTTTTCTTTTGCGTGTAATGGTGCAACGAATATATTGCAAATTTTGTATAGTACTGATAAACTAATATCTATAATTGTTGTTCGTCTTTTTATTATTTTGACGAAAACAAATCTATCAATGGGGTTCGTATGGGAAAGGGGAATGGGACATGACCCGGCTTTCGTTGCGTTTGAAACTACTCCTGACGAGTTTGGGGCTGGCGGTAATTCCAGTGGCAATTATCGGCATCGTTTTTTATCTGCAATTTATTTCCTTTGGTGATCAAACGGGGGGAATCTTCTACGATGCATTGGTAGAGGAAACGGAGGAGGTCTTGCAGGAGGGGGTGGGCTCGTGTTGGGAGGAAACGCATAGCCTGATCCAAAAGACGGAGGAGTATGCACAACGCCTGGCGTCGTCGCCGAATACCGTTGGTTATGTAACTTCGAAGTTGGGCAAGAATGCCTTGATTAATGGCTTTTTGCAGCGTGAAATTGTCCGTATTACCGAGGGGCTGCTGAATACGTGTGTTGCCCAGCATAGTCTGCTGCAAAAGAAGGTGGATTCGGATTTGAATGTGGCCTGGCGTATTTTTTCGGAGAAGGGTGCGGTGACGTTGCTGGAACGCGAGGAAACCTGGAATGCCGTCAACCAGTTTACGAAAGCGCAGCAGGAAATTGCGTTACCGGTGTGCCGGATAGGGGAAAGTGAAATACGCCCTGTCCGCTCTTTCGATAAAAGTGCGCCGGTGGTGGATGAGGTGAAGCAGTTGGTGGGGGGCACGTGCACCTTGTTTCAACGGATGAATAGCGCGGGGGATATGTTGCGTGTAGCGACCAATGTGGAAAAGCAGGATGGTACGCGGGCGGTGGGAACGTATATCCCGGCTGTGCAACCGGATGGTGTTCCTAATGCCGTAGTGGATACGGTGCTGCGGGGAAAGGTGTATCGGGGGCGGGCCTATGTGGTGAATGCCTGGTATATCACGGCCTACCGGCCCGTCTATGATGTGGCCAAGAAGGTCGTCGGTATGTTGTATGTAGGGGTAAAGGAACAGGATAGCCCGGAACTGACCAATGCTATCCTGGGCACGCGCATCGGGAAGAGCGGGTATGTCTTTGTGATGGATGCGCAGGGCAATACGATCCTTCATCCCAATGAAAAATATATAGGCACAAATGTCATCCGTGATATGAAGCTGACCAGCTTCCAGGAAATCCTGGATAATCCGGACAGGGCAACAACGAATGTGCATAACTATACCTTTCAAAATCGCCCAAAATGTCTGGTCTACCGGTATTTCCCCCAATGGGACTGGTTTATCTGCGCTACGGCGTATTGGGATGATCTCGCTGTAGAATCACAACTTTCGGAAGGATACCTGCGCGAGGAAATAGCGTCGATGTATAACGGGGCGATGGCGGAAATTGCTGATGAAAAACACCCACTCTATGCACAAATCCGCTTTCTGGATCGGGACGGGCTGGAGGTTGTAAAACTGCAGTCGGGTAAATTTTCGGATAAGCTGCTTAACAAATCGGATACAAGTTGGTTTCGGGAGGCATCCCGTCTGAAAGCCGGGCAAGTATATAATGGAGGCGTAAAAACAGCGCAAAATACGGGCCAGCCGGAAGTACGTATGGCGGCGCCTATCTATTTTGAGGATGAGTTTCAGGGTTTGTTTGTGCTCAATCTGAACTGGGGGCTCATATGGAAGAAACTGGCGCATCGTGTTTATGGAGAAACCGGATATCCCTATATCCTCGATGAGCGTGGCGTTGTGGTAAGCCATCCTCAATACACCATTGAGGATAACTTAAACATCACCGATGAAAAATATGGACCGTTGGCCACGCTCACACGAACAAGGATGCTGGCGGGAGAAAAAGGAGTGGCGCAGTACACTTTTGAAGGCATCACTAAATTTGCCGCCTTCCGCCCCTTCCCCATGGGAAAAAGGAGCTATGTGATCGCTACAACGGTCCCTGCGGATGAGGCGCTGGTGGCGGCCAATCAAACGGCTGAGTATACACAACAGAAAACAAAAACCACGATTAAGCTACTACTTCTGTGCTGTCTTCTGGTATGCCTGATCAGCGGCGCTATTGGTCTGACGTTGAGCAACTCCATTGCAAAACCGTTAAAGCAGATCATCGAACTGCTGGATGGCACCGCGTTTCATGTCAACGCGGCCTCGAATCAACTGGCGTCGTCGAGCCAGGATATGGCCCACGGAGCTACGGAACAAGCGTCAGCGCTGCAGGAAACGGCCTCGTCCCTGCAGGAAATGGCGGGCATGACGAAAAAGAATGCGGAGCATGCATTTTCCGCCAATGACATCTCACAGAATGCGCAATCGCAGGTTACAGAAGGTCTGGCGGCGATGAAACGCATGAATACTGCTATAGAGCGCATTAAATCGTCTTCGGATGAAACGGTAAAAATCCTGCGTACGATTGATGAAATTGCGTTCCAAACCAATCTCCTGGCATTGAACGCCGCTGTAGAGGCGGCGCGTGCCGGTGATGCTGGTAAGGGCTTTGCTGTGGTGGCGGAAGAGGTGCGGAATCTGGCGCAACGCTGTGGTGAGGCGGCAAAGAATACGGCCAGCTTGCTGGAGGAGGCGCAGCAGAACGCAGAACATGGCGTGCATGTAGCGGAAGAGGTCGACGGCGTATTGGAAAGCATCACCCAAAATGTACAGCACATTGGCGGACTGATCGATAATATATCGTCTGCGAGCAAGGAACAATCGCATGGAATAGAACAAATCAACAAGGCGGTTTATGAAATAGAGCAGGTCACGCAGCATAATTCGGCGTATCTGGAGGAATCGGCTTCGGCCAGTGTCACGCTTTCGGAACAGGCGACGGAACTTTCCGATATGGTGAGCTCGCTTTCAACACTGGTGCGAGGGCAACAGCAGAATGGACACGCAAAACAGCTGGAACAAAAGGGACTTCCCCAAAAAGAGGCGCGCAATATGCTCCCCGGCCCGCAATAGACATACCCTGTCAGGCGTCAGGGTCGAGCGTATAAATGGCGGGTAGGGCGCGATATTGCTGTTCATAATCGA
This sequence comes from Candidatus Hydrogenedentota bacterium, assembly GCA_963678445.1. Taxonomy (GTDB): domain Bacteria; phylum Hydrogenedentota; class Hydrogenedentia; order Hydrogenedentales. The sequence continues at coordinate 795,616 of OY782877.1, forward strand.
GTCCATAGCCCACGACAAAATGGTCCTCAATCGTAAAACCGGTGTAGTCTGCTTCAATATCCACAACACGCCGAGAGGGCTTGTCCAGCAATGTTGCCAGGGCAAGCTGTTCGGGCGCTTGTGAACGCACCCAATCCATCACAGCGGTGCTGGTGCGACCTGTATCGAGGATATCTTCCACCACCAACACAGCGCGCCCCTGCAAGGACAAACCGGGCAGGAAGGGAAATGCTACTGTTCCTTTCGATTCAGCGCCATCGTAACTGCGCGCGCGCAGAAAATCGAGCGTAACCGGCACCTGCAACTTTCGAATAAGATCTGCGGCAAAAAGTATGCCCCCTTTGAGCACGACCAGTACCAGTAATTCCTCGGCGCTACAGTCATGGCTGATCTGTTCGGCCATTTCCGCAATCCGCGTTTCCAGCATGGGTTCTGAAATCAGGGGTTCTTGACTCAATCGCATGGTTTTACCTCTACTTCTACTATCCTGCGCGTGTATGACGTCACCGCGCTTTCGGCACTACACGCACGCCCAACCACCCAGGCAATCCTTCCCTGCACCACCAGCAAGGGTTGGGTGTCGCGCTGAGGCGCGGGCACGCCCAAATCGATAAAATAATCTTTCAGCTTGCGCGTACCGGTCATGCCCAACGGCGTAAAGCGATCCCCTTTGCGTCGAAAACGTATCGCCATGCCTTCCGCCATTACATCGGCGTCAAAAAGCTGGCGTTGCGGTGTGCAGTATTCCGACAACGGCACGTCGGGGGCACGCAACAGTAAGCGCACGCTATACCGCTGGCCAAAAGCGTTGGTTTCTCCCGGTGCACGCAGCGCGATCTCCTCCTGTGGTGCGGAAGTTGTCCGCTGCAAGATCTCCACGCTTCGCCGTGCGCTATACAGCTCCACCCCGCCCCCCAAATCGAAACGGCGGCCTGTAGGGGCGGACTGGATAAACTGGATCGCTTCCAGAACGCGTTCGTAGGGACATTCAGCGACTCCGTGACGATGCGCCAACATCAAAATGCAACGTCGTTGCAACGCCTCATGCAATTCGAGAAAGACCTCGCGTTGTATTGCATCGTCACACGGCGCACAACGTGCATACGCCTCTTCCGCAAAGGCAGACAGACAGTCCGCATCGCAACGCAACGTGTCCACCGTGCGCAAGGCCACCGCACGCAATTGCGGGTTATACTTTTGCAACAACATCGGCGCCAATTCATGTCGGATACGATTACGCACAAAGCGCATGTCCGCATTGCTCGCATCCTGACGCCAATCCAGCTCCCGATTCTTCATCCAGGTTTCGATGGTTTCGCGCGAACAGGAGATGAGCGGACGGATAATACGTACCCCATCCTGGTTTCGTACAGGAGGAATCCCTGCCAGGCCCTGTGTTCCTGCCCCACGTAGCAAGCGCATCAACAGCGTTTCCAGTTGATCATCGGCATGATGGCCGGTGGCAAGTACCGCGTAGCCATAGCGCCGGGCAACCGTGAAGAAAAATCGGTAGCGCACCTGACGCGCATAGGCTTCAAAGGAAACACCAGACGCCAGCGCCTCCGCCTCGACCGGCGCACTGTCGGTATAGAACGGCAAGCCCAGACGATGCGCGCAATCGCGGACAAAGTCAACGTCTTTGGTACTTTCCCCGCCCCGGGTCTGATGGTCGAAACAGACGACGCCCATGGGATAGTCCAACAGATGAAGACCATGCAAAAGCGCCATCGAATCGACCCCGCCGGAAACCGCCACCAGCACCTTTTCCCCCGCATGCAGCATCGCAAACTGATGTAAGGCATGCCGCATGGCATCCATAAAAACGCCTTGGTTCGACATGCCTCTCTCCCCGGTATCCATAGTGACTAACGCCACTTTTTTGCGTCGCGGGCCCGCCTCAGGGTTTAATCCCGTGCGCTAATTTTGCGCGTATACGCTGCTCAATCTCTGGCGTGACATAATGATCAATTTTGCCGCCGAAACCCGCAATCTCTTTCACCTGGCGCGAACTGAGAAAGAGGTATTCTTCACTCGACATAAGGCAAACGGTATCAATCGCTGAATTCAGTTTGCGATTGTTTATGGCCAAAGTCAACTCATATTCGAAGTCAGACATAACCCGCAGGCCCCGGATGATCGCCACCGCATTGCGCTGTTGCGCGAAATCTACGGTCAATCCAGAAAAGCATTCAATCTCCACATTGGGAATGGAGGCCACCAATTCACGCAGCATCTCTGTGCGCTCTTCCGGCTCAAACAGGCAGCGTTTGGAACGGTTGACCGCCACCGCCACAATCACGCGGTGGAACATGGTCGACGCACGTTGGATAAGATCCAGATGGCCCAAGGTAGGCGGATCAAAACTTCCGGGATAGACAGCGACTCGATCAGTCATGGCCTTATTCCTTTCGCATTGCCAGCGTCAACGCTGTTTCGTAAACCTGCTTCACAGCTACGCCCGCCTGTTCCGACAGACTCCGACAGTCTTCGAACTCGGGGGCAAGGCAGGTGGTCGTTCCCTCAAATACTCCTGATTTTACACGAACTGCCCCCCAAGGCGTCTCCACCGACACGACTTCACGCGGCAAAACATAGCGCGACTCTGTCCGAAAACGCACCCCCAACGTCCCCGTTTCCTGAAAAAGAACGCGAATAACCCCTGCTTCCTTTTCCTGCGCACACAACGCAGTCACCAGCTGCGCCGGACGCCCCTTCTTGCCAAGCACCGGTGTTAGAAAGGCGTCCCACGCCCCCGCTGTCATCAACCGGTCCAGCAGCACGGGGAAAAGTTCCGGATTCATATCGTCGATATTGGTCTCTATTATACGAACCTCTTCTTTTTCAAGAGAAAAAGCGGTGCTCGATTCAGCCAGTTCGCCAAGGCAGACGCGTAACACATTGGCGCGATCCGACAAGTCCCGCGTGCCACTGCCATAGCCAATTTGCTGCACCGTCATCGTGGGTTGCGCACCAAAATCCTGTACCCAACGCGAAACCAGTGCGGCGCCCGTCGGCGTAACCAGCTCATAGGGAACTTCCCCCCCATAGGTGGGTTTGCCCAACAACAGGCGTGCTGTCGCCGGGGCTGGCACCGACATCACCCCATGATCGCATTCGACGGTACCCGCACCTACATGCAGCGGTGAGGCGTAGACTTTGTCCACCTGTAGAAGATGCAACGCGTATTCCGCCGCAACAATGTCGGCAATCGAATCTATGGCGCCTACTTCATGAAAGTGCACCTTCTCCTTGGTCGTTCCATGCACCTCCGCCTCGGCCTCCGCCACACGTGTAAAGGTATCGATAGCCGCCGCTTTTACGGCATCTGGCAACGCGCCCTGCTGGATAATTTCTACAATGTGCCGCAAATGACGATGCGGGCGCGGCGCATCCTCTTCCTCAATCACACGAAACTGGGTCGCCCGTATCGCGTGCTTTGTTATCTTTTCCGCTTCCACGCGGAAGCCCGGCACCTGCAGGGAAGCTAGCGCCTTTTGTATCAGGTCAAAATCCGCCCCCGCGTCAATCAACGCTCCCACTGTCATATCACCACTGATGCCACATGCGCAATCCAGATAAAGTACTCTCATGCTATTACTTCCCATTTGCAATTCGGTTGATTGTGGCTGCGGCAATGCCGCCGCCGAATCCATTATCAATATTGACGACCGTCAGACCGGCCGCACAGGAGTTGAGCATTCCCAATAATGCGGCAATGCCGCCAAAATGCGCTCCATACCCTACACTGGTCGGCACGGCAATTACCGGCGCATCGACCAGGCCCGCCACGACACTCGGCAAGGCACCCTCCATGCCCGCACACACGACCAAGGAAGTGGCGCCGTACAGAACATCGCGCTGTTCGAAGAGACGATGAATGCCCGCTACTCCCACGTCGTAAACACGCTCAACCTGGCAGCCTAATGAGGCGCAGGTGACGGCAGCTTCTTCTGCTACCGGCATATCACTGGTGCCCGCACAAACAATCGCCACATATCCGGTCAGCGGTTCGGGGGAGGAACAGGACAGCGTAATGGCGCGCGCCGCTGCGTGGTATTCCACATCCGGGTACGCACGCACCACCGCCTCCCCCATTTCGGCATCGCAACGCGTGCCCAACACATTGCCGCCGCGTGCTTGTATTGCACCGACAATCGCCACCACCTGCTCCACGGTTTTGCCCGCGCAAAAGATGGTTTCCGGGTAGCCCTTTCGCAAGGCACGATGGTGATCGAGCTTGGCAAAGCCCAAATCCTGAAAGGGCAGATCGCGCAGCGTCGTCATAGCCGTATCGGGCGACACCTCGCCAGCAGCCACTGCTGCTAAAAGCTGTTTTAATTTGGCGGGCTCCATGGAAGCTCTCCTATCCGCAATCTACTACGCGGCCCTGCGACCGCAAACAAGCGCCCCGCGTTACCGCAGCTGCCCATGCACCTGCGCAGGCATGCCATACTGTATGTGAGCGCTGCAAAGCACGTTGTTTTATGCTAGCTGGGTTACCGGGCTCGCACAGGCACCCTTTTATACAAAAGATGCATACTTGTGTGTGCACAAGAACCGGTCACTCGCGACGAAGCGCCAGCGGGATTTTGGCAGACAATGTGGTCACACGTCGGTCCTCGGTCAGCACCATAATCGGCGCACCGTTGGCATCATAAGCGAGTAGTTCCACCACATACAAGCCCTCCTGCAACTCTGGAGGCAGATAGACCTTGGTCGACCAGATTCCGTCCCCCGCAAAGGCATCCCCATTGGTGCCATTGTCATACAAATCCGCCGTCAAATCCGTCGTTTTAAGCGTCAGGGCCACCGTATCAATGGCATTATTCTGATCCACCACCTGCACCGTCACCAATACTGATTCCCCGGGCGCAGCGCTTTCCGGCTCCAGCGCCAGATTACGCAACGCCGTTGGCGGTTCAGGCTTTTCCTCCTCCGCCTGCTGCGCTACCGCGCCGGTCTCTGCGCCCACCCGTCTGAGTGCGTCTACCGACTCTGTATCCCCGCTCATCGAAGGCGCATTGTGCGTGCTGTGCATATGTAACCTGAATGCGTCCGTTCCCTGCACGGCATCGGCCCCCACCCCCATCTGCTTCAAATGCTGCAATACCTGTAACAACTCCTCCAAATCGCCATCGATCGTCAACGTCACCTTCAACTCCGCCATCGCGGGATTAAAAACAAGTAACGCACCCAGCAAAAGTATACCCGCCGCTACAAACCGCATATTCATGCTCCAATCCTTTCCGAACGTTCAGGAAGCACGCGTCATGTGCAAAGAACACGCCCAAATACAGGTATCCCGAATTCGTTTATCGCCTCTGGAATTAAGGCATTGAAAAACCCACAAAGCAACGAAGGTCGTTCGCCTTGTGGGTTATTGTACACAATCTCCTGAATCAAGTTCAGGCCTCGTCGTTTTCCTCCTCCCGTGCAAGATCTTCCTCTACGAACTGCACAATCGCCGCGTGATCCTCGTCGCTCATCTTGGTAAACAGAATAGCGACTTTGAAATGGTCATCGCCCATTTCATGAGGGTCGCAACGCACAACAATCCCTTCTGCCTCCAGGCGGTGATTGTTGTGCGGCAAATCCAGCGCAATTGACATTCGTGTCATCAACGGGATGGGTTTGACCGTGTGGCATAAAACGCCATTGGCGCTGATATTGTCTACATGATTCAATACGCCGGGTCCCGACTCATCCATTACAATGGGAATACCGCGACGACTACGCGGATACCGCCGTCTTTCCTCTGTCGGCTTCGACATAAATACCGCCCTTTCCTGTTCAGAAAATACCCACTTCTAACACCGTCATGTTAGCGCACTTAAAACGAGATTTCAATGCGGGATTTTCACGAGGTTCGGCATAGCCCGACAGGACTTTTCCGCCTGCAGACCTACGCCCCCTTTTTTCAGCATAATGCCCCATATCATTGTATGAAAAACACACTATAACGACTATTTCAACAAGAATCCCGGCGTCGTTACGACGCCGGGATTGTCCGTATACTTAATCTTCCTGGCAAACTTATTCTGCGTGTACCGGATAGGTGTCGGGCGTAACCACGACATTGGTGCTAAAGCGATAATCGACCGACTCCAGCAGAGTTTCCGGACCTTCGAATACCAGCTGCACAAAGAAGGCGGTCCAGCCCTGTGCAGTGTCTTCGGCGGCGAGCTGGGCGACATAAACGCCGCTTTCGCATGCCGAAGTTTCGCCTTCTGTGTCGTCGCAGACCGGCTCCAGAATGGTGCTGTGCCAATTTTCGCCAAAGACTTCCAGGCGGAAGTCACGCTCATTGCGGTTATTCGCCGTCCACATACGCACTGTCTTCGGCTGTGTCTCCGTTTCCACCACGATACGCGTGTTATTGTTTTCAACACGCCAAGTAAACTTCGGACGTTCCGCGCCACTGAGCAGGGAGATATAGTAGGCCTGCATGGCTTCCAGCGTGCCACTGTCCACAGAAAGCGCCGTGCCGCCTGTCATGCTGTGATCGGTGTTGGGCGCGTAGTAGAGATAATTTTCGCCCGGTAGCTGGTCGAAATAGAAGCGGGAAGAATCGGGCAGGAAGAACTGGTCGCCTGTTGAATTCAGGACCAATTTCGGCATTGTGAGGCGTTCCCGATAGGAGAACGGATCCACAATCTTCAGCAGCGATTGTCCCTCCGGTTCTGCAATACGGTTGCGCGTCGGATCGTCAAGCGGTCCAATGAGGCGCGCTTCTTCATAATCCTTAATCGCATCAGAGTAGTAGCCATAGGAGCGATAGTGGTGCGCCATTTGCTCTGACATGTTGAGCACGTCAATCACGATGGGCATGATGGCTTTTACACGACTATCCGTACAGGCGCTCAACCAGGTTGTCCAACCGCGTTTGGAAGCACCCGTCATCACGAAATCTTCGACCGTAATCGGCGCACCCGGCTTTTCGGTACGCATGAACTCCTGCACGGCGTCCATCGCACGTACCGCAGAACGCGTCATGGGCAAGAGGGCCGGCCATGTCTTGTCGGCATTGCCTTCCAGATAGCCCGACAGGTACTTGTCGTAGCTGTACCCGATGATTGCGTCCTCGCTGCGCGTCCGTTCTTCATCGGTAAAGGACTGCGGCTGGTTGGGCACACCCTGCAGCAAGGCTACCACAGAACCGGTGCTGGCGCTGAAGGGCAGCATAAGCTGCGCAATGCTCTGCGAGGGAACGTTTCCTGTCGAGCCACCCGATACCATAAGCATGGCGGTGTTGCTCATTACGGCTGGCGGCTCAACGATGGTCAGGTAATGTTCCCATACCGATTGCGCGGCCTCTTCAGAACCGCGCCACGCGCCTGAGGTCATATACAGGGTATGTACCGGCAGTTTCACATCATATCCCGGCACGGCAATCGTCTGCGTGCCCAGGTAGTTCCAATCATAGTGCGGGTCACAGATGGAAACGAATTCGTCCAGCACCTGTCCTTCCGGAATATCCAGTACCGCCTCCGACTGGGCCGTCATTGCGAACGAGTTGGATTTGACCAGGCTCAAATTACTAATCAGCACGTAGACGTTGACGTAACAATCATCCAGATTCGTTTTGAAATCATCCAGAACGATGGTATCGGGAATCATGTCATAGTTTTCATCCGTTCCGTCCAGCAAGCTGAGGCCTTCCTTGCCCTCTGCATAAACCTGCACCGTCAGGGCGCGATTTTCATTATCAAAGCTCCAGTCGTCACTATTGAAGCCCAAGGTCAGGCTTGTCGCCAACGGATGTACCTGCAACTGTACAATCCGGCTTGTCAGTGGAGGAATGTCGGCCAGTATCGCGGTGTCGTCAGGGGAAACTTCCAGGCGATCCTTAGGAGCAATAAGTGCTTTATGCACTACCTGATCCTTCGAGAAACGATCCTCATTGAGCGTAAGGGCGGTACGGCTCTCATCACTGGGACGAATCCTGGAGAGGGTCGTGTTTTCCACTGCCATATCCCGCACAAAAAACCAATACGCCATCGGCAGGCCACCGGTATCGGGTTGACGCGCCAAGAGGGCATCATCGATAGCGCGGTAGGTCAACTGTACTGCGCCTTCAATATCCAGACCAAAGCCCTGGTCCGGTTCATCCGCAAATGCGAGCCGGATAGCTTCCAGCAGTTCCTGCACTTCCGCGATATCCCCGTCTTCCTGTCCATCCTTCTTTTCCGTCAGGGCGTTGAAAAGGTAGAAGAAGAAATCTTGGTTGGCCACGGCATAGCCAGCCACATTCGGAGAAGTCGGCGCCAGGAACGGCAGATCCAAGGCTACATATTCATTGTCGCCAAAAGCACGGGCGTAAGGCAGTTCATCTACCTTTTGTCCCATTGCCGTCGAAAGTCCCAGTTTGAAGCCATCCAGGAAGTCGACCTTGCCCGGCGTGCCTAATATATCAACATCCAGCGGGTCATTCTCTTCAATCGCGGGATAGCCATAGCCGTCGAAACAGGCTTCAAACAGGGTTTGCGTAAACGCATTCGCAAAGCTCAGCTCCTGCGCGATATCCGTATTGGACGTATCCTGCTCGAGGTCGCGTGCATTGGAAAGGGCAACCATCAGCAGCTGAATCGGATCGATGACAACACTACCAAAGGAATAATCACGGTACTTCAGTTTGCGGAACGCCTCATACTCGCTGGTGTAGTTCTGGTTCATGTTGTACAGCGTAAGCGCAAAGGTGTCTTCGCAGTTCACCAGGACCGGCGCGCGGAAATCCGCCTTCATAAGTTCCTGCTGCACGAGCTGAAGTGCATCCGTTATCACAGCAATCGTATCTTGCAATTCGTCTTCGGTGAAATTGCGACGGTTGTAAACCGAAGGTGTCGCCAACGTTCCCATGCGCAGGGCCGTCATTTGCTGCAGGGTCGCCGTGCTCAGATACATCCGCCACACATTGGGCCAATTGCGTTGGGTGAGCACATTCACCACCTTCGCATCAGGCAGCGGCACTTCCACCTCAATCTCGCGTCCATCGAGGCGATAAACCACGACGTATTGCGCCGATGCGGGCAGGTGCGTTACTTCGATCCTGGCGGTATCCCCTTCGACTTGGGCGGGCACCGGAATCATCACACCCTCTTCGGCAAGATACGCCAGCACAAACACGTTCTCGCCATTCTGACTTTCCTCTGGCAGCGATTCACGCGCAAAGGGCAACGTCAATACAGCAGGCTGCACCGGCTGCGCATCTGAAGAAGCGAATAGTAAATCGGTCGTATTATCATGCATCACCGTAAAGGTGGAGGATATTACCTGCAGGGCCTCTTCTGCGTGAAGCTGGAAGCCTTGCTCTTCGCAACGGATGCCCACCGCAACGTCCTGGCGTACTGCCTTTGGCGCCAGCGTCAGCGAAACGCCCTGGGACGCCGCAGTTCCCCCTTCCGGACCAATAACCTGGAAGGCGGTCGGTTCGGTTACGACAATATAATCTTCATACGTTGCCGTATTCTCTCCATAGCCTGTGTAGACGGTCAGAGAAACGGTATACGAACCGGCCTCGCGATACCGATGTTTCGGATTTATCGCTGTGCTCTGCGTACCATCTCCAAAATCCCAGATTCGGGCATAAATCGTTCCCGGTTCCCCGGACGACGTATCGGTAAACTGCACTTCGAGCATGGCATTGCCTTCTCGTGGCGAAGCAGTAAAACGCGCCTGCGGGTTCTTGTCTGGCGGTGATGGCGGACATCCCGTCACCAACAGTACACTCGACAGCATCAAAAACAGCGCCAATAACGTAACGGACCTGCGTGGCATTTGAACGGCCTTTCCCTCAAGCGTCACAAAACGCCCTCGTCTGATTTGCGATCAATTTCCGGTTTCTTGAATCCTACCGGAGACACCTCCCAAGCACATTGGACGACTCCGTCCAACGTGTTTCAATACGCATACCCCAGCGGCGTCACCCTAGCCCAAAACACGCCAGCGAGTATATACTCCCCAGCCTATTTTAAAAAAATTAAGGCACTACCCCATCAGTATGTCCTTAAAGTTTGCGGGAATTGACGCAAAAAGTCAACTAAATACCATTCCCCGCCTCTGCAAAAGCGTAAGAATAGCCCAAAGCGCCGTCTGTATCCCGCCCCAAAGAACATCTTAACCTGCTAATTTTAAAGCACTTAGAAAAAACACCCCCACAGCGCACATCCCCAGGAAAAGCCGCAGCCATTTTAAAAAAAGGAAAGCGCATCTGCCGCCCCCGTCTGCAGAATGCGGTGCACCTTGTGTCAAAACAGCCTGCAAGCCTGATGCGCCTGCCTATTCCAGGTAGCCCAAACTTTCCAATGCCTGCCAGTCCTCGTCGCTCAGTTTCTCATGCACCGCATCACCGTGGACAACCGCCTTGTCCCATTGTTCGATTTTTGCAGTTAGCGCGCGCACGCGTTCAGGTTGCGCCGTGGCCTTATTCTCTAATTCCTTCGGGTCCTCCACCAAATTATACAGCTCCGTCTTTCGCTCGCTCAGGATCAACTTCCAGCCTGACTCCACCACTGCTTTGCGCATCGGTTTTTTCTTGGACATCAAGGCTTTCATGCCCGGCAAACGCGGCACAGCGCCGCCATAGGTTTCCACCACGCGCGTGCGGTTACTGGCTGGGAAAGCCGCTACCAGGTTTTGGCCTTCCATGTTTTCGGGCACGGGGATACCGGCCAGACCTAAAAGGGTCGGGGCGACATCTATCCCACGCACCGGCCTTGTGTTTCGTCCCGGCGTGATACCTTCCCCCCGGATAATCAGCGGGATGTGCAAGCCTGTCTGGTAGACACGCCGCCCATGTCCTAAATAGTCATGCTCGTAAAGGCTTTCGCCGTGGTCGGCAACAAACAGCACCTGCGTATTCTCTGGCAGTGCCGCCAGGAGTCTGGCAATATGCGCGTCGCAATACGCCACTTCTGAATCGTATTTAACCGAAACTTTTTCCGCATTCTTCAAGCGCCACGCCCGTTTGCCCGATGGATTATAGTCCAGGTGCATGGTGTAGGGCGCATGGGGATCGGTGTAGTGAATCCAGGCAAAAAAGGGCTTGGCCGCTGACTGCTTTTCCAGCAGGCGCAGTGCGATTTCAGTCACCTCGGGTGCTTCCCGTTCGGGCAGCACCACCCCCCAACGCTTTTTATTAAAATGGTCGTCATACACATCGAAGCCACGCGACAATCCGCTCAGTTTCGCCTTCAGCGTCCAATTGCTCTGCACACAAAAAGTCGTGTACCCCGCCGCATGAAACAGCTCTGCTACGGTTGAAACCTCCGTCGGCAATCGCAAGCCATTGCGGGTAGCCCCCAAGCTGCGTGGATAGCGCGAGGTTAACATGGAGGCAAAAGAGGGAAAGGTCAGCGGCGTCTCACACAGGCAATCCTCAAAGAGCAGTCCATCCTTGGCGAAAGCGTCAATCGCGGGAGAGGTCTCGCTGTCATGGCCGTAGCAGCCCAGCCGATCGGCACGCAGGGTATCCACAGACAGAAACACCACATTGGGCAGTTGCGCACAGGCGTCCCCCGCCCATCCCCCCATGCTCAACAAAATCACCATAAACAGGCGTATCGTCATTTTGCCCCTGTTGTTGCGTCGCGCTTCCCGGCCCTCTGTTTTTTCTGTACTTCCCATGCCTTTGGCGAATGCCAGCCCCGTGATTCGCCGAATACTGCTGTATAAGCCCACACTAAATCCCATTGCCGCATTCCATGCGACGACCAACCTTTTCCTTTCGTCTGGTCTTTAAATCGCTACCTTCAACAATTCACTGCCCTGATTCAAGGCCGGTAAAGCCATGCATTCTTGCCGTACCGGCTATGGCCATGCTTACCCGGCGTTTCCGGAAAGCGCTCTGATGTCATCTACTGGACATAATCGATCATAAGCGGGATGGTCTCTTTCAACACCAATACATTGCGTTGCTTATCACGCACCTGCACCGGCAATCCGTCTGCACGGTAGGCGATCACCTCCAGCGAAAATGCGCCCGAGGGAGCCTGGAACGGCACATCGACCTGGAACGTCCACACGCCATCGCCCGCCTTCTCATCAGGGGCCACGCCGTCATCTTTGAAATTAAACTTCAACCGCGGATCTTCGACCACATAGCCCTCGACACGGTCCACCACGCCATGACGGTCCGATACCTTCACCGTAATCACCGCCGAATCGCCCAATTGCAACGTATCCGGCTCCATCATCGCCCGGGTAATTTTCGGCTGTCCCGACAGCGTGTTGCACCCCGTCAACACGGCGAGCATCCCAATCATTCCTATCGTCGCTATCCAACGCATCATATCTTCACTCCACCTTGTGGTTGCTGGACCGCTTTAGACTGCCAGCGCCTGCCTGAGAACGGTAGTTCTTACTTCATCCCTTATTTTCCTTTTGGATCGACAGCCACCCTAAACCACGCATGAACGATTCTCTGAGTCCTTTTTCGCGGAGGTTACGTGCCATTTTTTCGGTCAGAATGTGTAGCCGCCCCCCCATTCCTGCATTATTCCATTTCTCAAACTCTTCGCTAAGATGTATTTCGTTGCGCAATTTTTCGTTTCGACAGAACAGTGTGGAGGGACATCGACGGCAATACTCTGGTAATTCATAGGAAATCCAATGGCCATGACGAAGGTTGCTGAGATAGGAACCAAGCCAGACATCCCGGAGGGACATATCTTTAATACTCTGAGCTGTTTCATCCCAAAATGCGCAGCAAGGCCCCGTTTTGCCCTCCGCAGTAATCGCCATGCTCAAGAACGGTTCGTAACAAAGAGCCCGCCCCATCCCTTCTGAATAAACTGGTGTATTTACACGATTCATCTGATTGGGATCGGCGAAAAGGTCTTCTCGCATGAAGAAACTAAAATTATCTTCCATGCCCCGTTCTTTCATAAGCAGAGTCGCTTCTTCCAGAATCGCCGGCATGGCGTTTCTCTGTTCCTCCGTCAGCATGTACTTACGCGCCTCATCAGAATGCACTACCAAAGTAGTCAGCGTTACCCCCTCCGAACACCCTAGTTCTTCCGCAAGATAAACCATCTCATTGATGCGGTTATAATTTCGGGCATGAACCACCGTGTAAAGTCCTGTTAAAGGATTTTGTACACCTGCTTTTTCTCGTAGCTCGGCCAACTGTTTTAAATTTTTTGTTGCCTTTTCAAAGCCGCCACCACGAATATCGTCGTTTATTTCTTTATTCGGGCCATCGATACTGGCATTAACTCTGTTCCAGCCGATCCGGATCAAATGCTCGGCATACTCTCGCTTCAGCAGGGTCGCATTAGTCTGAAGTGTGCCATTCATGCCATGCTCACGGATACGTTCCGCCATAGTCATAATGAAGTCGCCACGCAAAAGAGGTTCCCCGCCCCCTATAATGACCCAGTCACGCACGCCCAATTCCGCAGCCTCATCCACCAGATGCAACAGTCTGTCATCTGATAACTCTTGTGTATTTTCGATACCCGTTGCTCCGCGAAGCCAACAGTGACGGCATTTCAGGTTACATCGATTTGTCGGAAAAAGCGTAATCATATAAGGCCCGGGGGCTTCATCCGTTTTCCACTGGAGAATTCGTGATATGCGAGCATCATCCATACTAAAATTATCCTGTTACTTTCTATTTGACAATTACCACGATTAAAAATACGTATCAAAGCTCAACGTAGGATATCATAAAGACAATGCGTATTCTAGCATCGATAGGAACGCCAAGGTTTTGGATTATTCCTCAACTCTCCCTGAGTCCTCACTTTTCTCCAAAATGGCCTTTAGTTCACATTATCAGTATCCGTTTTAATACAGGAAACTCTCGAAAGCACCTGTTTTCATGGCATTCTACGCCCCAATGTGGTCTACAAGGGCTTTAGTAATTAGGACGTGGCACCGCTCAATGCAGCAAACCTAATTCTTGAGACTCACCAAAATAGGGGTAAAGCTGTATAAAATACCAATATATTCAGCTACGTATACATAACCTTGCTTGTATTTTGGGACAGCCGTGAATAAGGTGCAAGCATGCCTCGTCTCTGTAGTAGAGGGACTCTGGCATAAAGAGGGATATTTCGCAATACGAAAACAGCAACAGGGTATACGGGAGGGAGCGATGCAATGAACAAAAAATTACTGGTCGCCTTTGGCGTCCTGCTGGCGCTTATTATCATTCTGCCCATACTCTCCCCACAGAAGAGTAGCGCGCCGCCGCAACCATCTGAAAAAGAGGCGACGTCGCAACAAGCTTCTCCAGAACCCCAGCAACCGCAACCCATCGCAGCACAAGCACAACCGGTTGCCCTGCCGCCGCAAGCACCTCAGGGACTGACGGCGCAAACGTTGGTGGGAACGGGGTGGCGGATAAACACGCAGTATGGGCCGGTAGAGGTATACCTCAACGCAAACGGTCAGGCGGTTGGCGTCCACGCCATGGCGGGACAGATCCCGGGCAATTGGCGTGTACATGGCAACCGGCTTAGCGTCAAGGTAAGTGCCATGGGACGTACCGAACAGGTGCAGTGCACCATTCAGGGGAACCGAGTGCTGTATAAAGGCCATGCAATACAACGCCTGCGCTAGCATGGGCCCAGGTACCCCTCCGCATTATTTTGAAGTGCTACTGTTGCAGCCGTTGCATATTTCCGGCATTGCTGTTTAGCGCATTGTGATGTATGCTGGAATGGGTAGACGTCCTGTGGGCGTGATGCAAGAGGATTAAGAAGGCGCATATTCGTTGTGGAAGTCAGGGGGGATGTAATGCAACAGACAAATGGTGCAACGTTACAACAAATCGTCGTATTTACCTTGGATGAACCGTGCTATGCCTTGCCACTGGACGTAGTCAGGCGGGTGGTGCGCATGGTCGACATCATGCCCTTGCCCAAGGCCCCTGATATTGTCTGCGGTGCAATCAATATGCAGGGCGAAATCATCGCCGTCGTCGACGTTCGAAAGCGCTTCCGCCTCCCCAAACGTCCTTTGGACCCCAACGACCGCCTCATCATTGCCCAAACCCCACAACGCTGTGTTGCATTGCAGGTGGATACGGTATCGGGGGTGCGCACTTTCTCGGAACGTGAAATGATTGGGGTAGAGCAGGCGCTTCCTTTCGCGGAGTATCTCCAGGGCGTCGTGAAAACGGAGGAGGGCATGATTCTGATCTCCGATCTGGAAACCTTTCTCTCTTTGGATGAAGCACGCATGCTGAATTCGGCCCTGTCGGAAGGTGTGAAATGACTTCACTGGTTTCAGAAAAGGCGTTAACGCAATTAAGTACTTTTATTGCGGAACGAACGGCTTTGTATTTCCCCCCCGCGCGTTGGAATGACTTGGCGCGAAAGGCGCAACTCGCAGCAAAGGCGTTTGAGTTTTCGGATGTGGAGGAGTTCAGCGAGTGGATTGTGAACGCCGCGTTGCGCCGTGAACAATTGGAGTTGTTTGTAAGTCATCTCACGGTAGGGGAAACCTATTTTTGGCGGGAAGAACAGTCGTTGGAAATTCTGATCGGACGTATCTTGCCTGAACTGATCCGGCAACGAGAAAAGGACGACCGACGCATTCGCATTTGGAGCGCAGGCTGTTCCAGCGGGGAAGAAGCCTATTCCATTGCAATCGCCATACGTAGAAACTTCCCTGATTTAAGCGACTGGTGCGTTCACCTTTTAGCCACCGATATCAACCCACAAATGCTCCAAAAGGCCCTGAGTGGCGTCTATCGGGAATGGTCATTTCGGAACACGCCCTCCTGGTTGAAAAAACAGTACTTCCAGGTGGATGGGGAAGGAAACTACAAAATCCTTCCTAAAATTCAGGAGATGGTGCATTTCGAGCATCTTAATCTGGCGTTGGACCCGTATCCGTCGCTATTGAACAACACCAATGCGATGGATGTCATTTTTTGTCGCAATGTGTTGATGTATTTTTCGCCCGAACATACACAGAAAATTGTGGCGCGGTTCCATGCGTCACTGCTTGCGGGTGGATGGTTGATCGTAGGGGCCAGCGAACTTTCGCAACAACTCTTCCCGCAATTCAAAGCCGTCCCTTTTCCCAATATGACGCTGTATAGAAAAGCAGCGACCACGCTCCACCCTGTTGAAAAAAATGCGGCCTCGCCGACTACTGCTTTGGCGGCAGAGGGAGAAAAACTGACGCTGACTTTCCCGGTTATTATAGAGGAACGGAAGACGCCTCCTGCACCAGCACCGCCAAAGCATGCGCCTCCGCCGCAAAAGTACACACCCCCTGCCCCACCGGTGAAAGAGGTGGAAAAAATCGAAGCGTCGCCGCCGCCCGCCCTCAGTATCGAGCAGGCTATCGCGCATATGCGTGCACTGGCAAATGCGGGGCAACTGGAGGAGGCGCTGGTATTGTGTGAGGATACGCTCGCTACAGAAAAGTTAAATGCGGTGTTGCATTATATGCGCGCCACGATATTGCAGGAATTGCACCGTGATGAACAGGCCGCCGCTTCACTCCAACGCACGCTGTACCTGGAGCCCGACTTTGTCCTGGCGCATTTTTCTTTGGCCAATCTGGCTATACAGCATGGCGAGCATAGAAAGGCCAAACGCTGCCTTGAGAATCTGCTTCGCATCCTGGAAAGGTATGAGCAAGATGCCATCGTAGCTGAATCGGAGGGACTCACTGCAGGCCGATTCAAGGAAATGGTCCGCGCTACGATACAAATGGAGACTTTACAATGAGCAGCACGCCGATGGAGAGAAAGCCGGACGAAATGGGTGAGCAGAACACAACGCCGCCACTGTCCTCGCAGGAAGAACAGCGTCAGGTGCTGAAGGCCCGCGCGAAAGAACTGGCGCTGACACCGCAAGAAAACAAGCTGAAGGTGCAGTGCCTGGAGATGATCGCGTTTCGGCTGGCCTCTGAAACCTACGCTATCGAGGCGGAGTATGTTCGCGAGGTGTATTCGCTGAAAGATTTTACACCGTTGCCGGGAACGCCGCCTTTTATTCTGGGAATTATTAACCTTCGTGGACAAATTGTGTCGGTGGTCGATCTAAAAAAATTCTTCCACCTTCCAGAACGCGGCCTGGGCCAACTCAACAAGGTGCTCCTGCTACAAAGTCCAGAGATGCAATTCGGAATCCTGGCGGATGAGATGATAGGAAGCCTGTCCATCCCCACGGAAACGATTCAGCCGCCGCTGCCTACGGTAACGGGTATTGGGGCGGAATATATCAAAGGGATCAGCCAAAAAGCTGAAATCATTCTGGATGCTGCCGCTATTCTTGGTGATGAAAGAATGGTAATTGATGAGAATGGTTCAAAAAGCTAGGGACGACGGCTATGGACTCGTTGTCGCATAATCGGAAAGCTTGCTCTATAATGCAATATGTGTCGAAAGAAAAAAACCAAAAATTTTCCATTAAAGGCTATTATATAGGAAAGTCATAGTCGAGCAGTTTAACCATATCGTTGCATTGGAGGAGCTTCAATATAGTACATGAAAATATATCAGCGCTACTAAGTGGCCAACGCCACAGACAACATATATGGTCCTTAACGTGCGTGACCAGAGCAAAAACTGCGGTTCTCATGACAGCTTTGGAATTGTCTGGCACTACTAAGTGACCAGCATAAAATTCCGCTTTTCTGAAAACTTTTTGAGTATTGGGGTATTCAAGGGAGAATTAAAGACGATTTCGTAATCGTTGTAGGGGGGCTTGCTCAATGAAGTGGTTTTTTGACTTATCCACACGTGCCAAACTTATTCTGGGTTTCGGTAGCCTATGGTTTTTTATGGCCATTGTCATTATCATATCCTATCAAGCTATCCGGGAAATCAATCTGTCTGCGCAAGATCTAAATCTCGTGGATGAACGGATCGCGTTGGAACTCCTTCAGCTTCGCTCGAATCAGAATTACATCCGCGGGCAAATACTCGAAATGATGCTGGCCTCGGACCCTGTTCAGCAAAGCGAAATCCAGCAACGCATTATAGAACGCAGCCAAAAGGTTGACGTAATTATCGAACAGCTTGCTGAGCTGAATCCGGACCCCAAGTTCCAGCAGGAATTGGCGGAATTAAAAAATTCTTTATCTGTATATCGCCAAGGACGTGAAGAGGAGATTTCCCTTATCCGGGAAGGCAACGTGACGGATGCCCAGAAAATGGGCATGGGAGCGTTGCTGGAACAGGCGGAAAAAATCCGCGCGTTGGCGCTTGGAATGGGGAAAGACGCTCGAGCCCATGTAGAGGAGCAATTGGCGCAAAATATACAGACGGCACGAAGAAGCATTGTGCAGTTTCTCCTGGCGGGCCTGGCGGCGGTCCTGATAGGCGCCCTGATGATACTCCTTCTCAACCGTTCTATCGCCAGCTCTTTGGGCGGCCTTACCAACATTGCAGAACGCCTCGCTGTAGGAGATGTCCATGTTGAACTACCCTCTGAAAAACGCAAGGACGAGGTGGGTGTGCTAACGCAGGCTTTTGAACAAATGATAAAAACGCTGCGCGATATGGCAGAGGTATCGGAGCGGATTGCTAACGGAGATTTATCGGTCGAGGTTCATCCTCATTCAGAGCGGGACTTGCTCGGCAACTCTTTTCAGCGCATGCTGGAAAACTTGCGTGAGCTGACCTCTGAAATCTCCGAATCGGTAGGAATGCTGGGCTCTGCATCGAGTGAGATCCTGGCATCCACCACGCAAGTGGCCTCCAGTGCAGCGGAAACGGCCAGCTCTATAAGTGAAACCACCACAACCGTCGAAGAGGTCCGCCAGGCAGCACGCCTTTCCTCTGACAAAGCCAAAAATGTGGCCAACAGCGCACAGCGTGTCGCCCAGGTTTCTCAATCGGGTCAGAAAGCGGTGGAGGAAAGCAGTGCGGGTATGCTGCACATCCGCGATCAAATGGAAACTATCGCCCAGACCATTGTCCAGCTCAGTGAACAAAGCCAATCTATCGGTGGCATCATCGCATCGGTAACCGACCTTGCCGATCAATCCAATCTGCTCGCCGTCAATGCGGCGATTGAAGCCGCGCGGGCTGGCGAACAGGGCAAGGGATTCGCTGTGGTTGCCCAGGAAATTAAAAGTCTGGCGGATCAGTCCAAACAGGCGACGACAGAAATCCGAAACATTCTGAATGAGGTGCAGAAAACAACGACCGCCGCCGTAATGTCAACAGAACAAGGCAGCAAGGCCGTCGAGGCCGGGGTCAAACAGTCGGCCCAGGCGGGAGAGGCGATTCAGGCATTAACGGGAAGCAGCACGGAAGCGACCCAGTCAGCCACGCAGATTCTGGCATCGAGCCAGCAGCAGGTCGTCGGGATGGATCAAATTGGCGTCGCTATGGAAAACATCAATCAGGCAGGTACACAAACGGCGACGAGTATGCGTCAGGCAAAACTCACCGCACAGAATCTGGATGAGCTGGGCCAAAAGCTGAAAACACTGGTTGAAAGGTTCCAAAGGTAAAAAAGGTAGCGGGAAACTAAATTGTTCAGGAGGGCTCGCAGTATGCCGCCTGAGTTTCGGGGGTGCATTTTACTGTATGTGCAGCCGCGCGTTAGATAGGGCCAACGCAATGCCACTTTGCATGAAAATAAGGCTTTAGCAATGAACAGCAAGGATGCCGAATTTCTCAAACGACTTAAGGCCACGTTCCGTATTGAAGCAGAGGAACATGTTCACGCCATTTCCGCAGGTCTTATTGAGCTGGAAAAGGGACTGTCTGAGGAGGAACGCACGGAGATTATCGAGCAGATTTTTCGAGAAGCGCACAGCCTCAAGGGGGCGGCACGCTCTGTGGATCAACAGGAGATAGAATCTGTCTGTCAACCCTTGGAGGGGGTCTTTTCCACACTAAAACGGCAGCAAGCAGACCCGCCCGCGACGTTATATGATCTCTGTCACCAGGCGGTGGACACCATTACACAATGGATGGAAATGGAGGAGGAAAAGCCCAGTGCGACCCAACGAAAAAGCACAAAGGAAATCATTGAAAAACTAACTGCGCTTTCTGTTCCTGGTGATTTCCCTAAAAAAACAGAGACAACGTTAGAACATTCCCCTCTGCCACAAGAAATTGAAAAAACGGAAGAACCACCTCCCCCACCCCCAGAACCGCCTGCCGAATCGGTGCATACGTCACAAACGCCAACGAACGCACCCCAGGCGTTCAAGGAGGGAAAGGTTGGTTTCACGGATACCGTCCGCATCCCTACAGCACGCCTGGACGCGCTGCTTTTGCAGGCAGAGGAAATGGTGTCGGCCAAAGTCGCCGTCGCGCAACGTATCGTCGAGTTACAAGAGCTACGCAACATGCTGAACACCTGGAAGAAGGAGGGGGAGAAATGGAACAAGAGATTCCTAATGCAAGACCTACCTCAGGCGCAGGCGTGGAAGGAATGGCATGAAACCCATTTAAACGCCCTCGACAACCAGGTAGGCAGGGTGACGCAGGCCATAGAGCAAGATCAGCGTGTGACGATACGAATGGTGGATGAGCAGTTGGAACGCGCTAAAAGCGCCGTCATGCTGCCGGTGGCGCTACTCGTGGAATCTTTTCCAAAACTCGTTCGCGATTTGGCACATGATCAAAAGAAAGACGTGGCGCTGTTCATGGAAGGGACCGATATCGAACTGGACAAACGAATCCTGGAGGGATTGAAGGACCCGCTTGTACATCTACTACGAAATTGTATCGACCATGGCATCGAAAGGCCGGAAGAACGGAAACAAAAAAGCAAGGATGCGCGCGGAAAAATACATATCACTTTCAGCACCAAAGGCAGTCGACAGGTAGAGGTCCTTGTTGCCGATGATGGGGCGGGCATTGATATCGAAAAGATTCGCACAGCAATCCATAAGAAGCGACCCGCGGCACGCAGGGAACAGAAAGAGCCGGATTCGAAAGACCCTGTTTCGCTCATCTTCGAATCGGGAATCTCAACGAGCCCTTTTATTACCGACATATCCGGTCGCGGCTTGGGATTGGCGATTGTCCGTGAAAAAGTGGAAAAATTAGGGGGGAGTGTCGCTGTAGAAACGAAACCCGAGTCGGGTGCGGTTTTCCGTTTACACCTCCCCCTGACATTGGCGACCTTCCGAGGGGTTTTGCTGAGGATTGGAGAGTACCAGTTTATCGCCCCAACGATGCAGGTGGAGTGTGCGTTAAACATCCATAAGGAGGAGATCGAAACCGTTGAAAATCACGCCAGCATCCAGGTCGGCGGCCGTATTCTTTCGTTGGTTAACCTGAGCGAGGTTTTGGGCCTTCCCAACCATGCCAGAGATGCAAAAAGGAAAGTCGTAAATGAGGATAGCGCTTCTTTGTCCGCGCTCGTACTTGTATCCGGAAAAAAACGCATGGCCTTTCTGGTAGATGAGATTCTCGCAGAGCAACAGGTCATGGTCAAAGACCTGGGAAAACAACTGCGCCATGTGCGCAATATCGCCGGGGCTACCGTGCTGGGCAGTGGAGAAATAGCACCGGTGCTAAACGTAGCGGATCTCATCGAATCCGCCGAACACATGCGGGTTACCGCTCCCCCGCCAAGCGCTTCTTCTGAAACGGAAGAGCAGAGAGGACGTTTGCTGGTGGCCGAGGACTCGATCACTGCACGCACCCTGCTTAAAAACGTCCTGGAAATGGCGGGATACGAGGTGACCACTGCGGTGGATGGGGCAGATGCCTTTATGCAGGTGCGTAGTGCAGCGTTTGACCTGGTCGTTTCCGATGTGGATATGCCCCGCATGAGCGGTTTTGAATTGACGCAAAAAATCCGGCATGAAAAACACCTCTCCGAACTGCCGGTCATTTTAGTCACCGCGCTGGACTCGCGAGAGGATCGCGAACACGGCATCGACGTGGGGGCAAACGCCTATATCGTGAAAAGCAGTTTTGAACAAAGCAACTTACTGGAGGTAATTCAACAACTACTCTGATGCGCATAACGGAATTTGGGCAGTACGTGAAATACATGGTTGTAGGGTACCCGCTATACCGATTCGGGAGATGTGGCACACATGATCAAAGCACTTATCGTAGAAGACTCGCCTGTTGCGCGTGAATTTTTGACGTATATACTGACCTCGGACCCGGATATTGAGGTAATCGGTGCAGCACGAAATGGGGCCGAAGCGTTGGCGTTGCTCAAGAGCCACAAGCCGGATGTAATTACTATGGATATTCACATGCCGATTATGGATGGCTTTGAAGCAACACGCCGTATTATGGAAACCACTCCTACGCCTATCGTTGTTGTAAGTGGCAGCGTGGGCGCCACGGAAGTAGCCTCCACCTTTCGTGCACTCGAAGCAGGCGCACTGGCAGTGGTGCGGCGTCCCCTGGGGGGGGATCATGAAGCTTTTGAAAAGGGAGCGGCGGAATTATTGCAGACTATCAAGCTGATGTCCGAAATCAAGGTGGTACGTCGCATCTCCCATGCAAGCTCAAACGGCACACCAGGCCCTGGTGAAAACCTTAGCAGCGAATTGGGTTCTATCTGCGAAACAAAAAAGAAGACCCGGCTAATCGTCATCGGCGCCTCTACGGGAGGCCCCCCCGTATTCCAGGAAATCCTTTCCGAATTACCTCGTGATTTCCCTGTACCCATTTTAATTGTGCAACACATGGCGGCAGGATTCAGTCAGGGCTTCGCCGAGTGGCTATCGGGGGCTTCCCGCTTCCCCGTGCATATAGCCATGCAGGATGAGATTCCCTTACCGGGGCACGCCTATCTGGCGCCGGATGAAATACACATGGGAATCGATTCCGGATTTCGTATCACGCTAAGCGCCCACCCCCCGGAAAACGGCTTGCGCCCCTCCGTTTCCTACCTTTTCCGAACTGCCGCTGAAACGGTCAGCCCCAACGCTATCGGGGTGCTGCTGACGGGCATGGGCAGGGATGGCGCACGGGAATTGAAATATATGAAGGACAAAGGGTCTATTACAATCGCGCAGGATGAAGAAAGTGCAGTGGTGCACGGTATGCCGGGTGAAGCGATTAAACTTGGGGGGGCTAGCCACATCCTTCCTCCAAAAAAGATTGCCGCTTTGCTGGACACACTGACAAAGTCCCCGCAGGGAGAGCAGCTATGAGTATCCCATCGCATATACCGAAAAAATCCGCACAGGTTCTAATCGTTGAAGATAGCCCCACCCAGGCCGAACAGCTTCGCTATCTGCTCGAATCAAATCACTATGTAGTCATGGTAGCGGAAAATGGACAAAAGGCCCTTTTGCAAGTCCGCAAAACAAAGCCTAACGCTATCATTACCGATATCGTGATGCCGGGAATGAATGGCTTCGAGCTCTGTCGTCAACTGAAAGAAGATGATGAACTCAACGATATCCCCGTCATTTTACTCACCCACCTGACCACCTCCGAGGATGTGTTGGAAGGGCTTTCTGCAGGAGCAGACAGCTTTATTACCAAGCCCTATAGCGAAAACTATCTCCTGGCGAATCTGCAGCAGATCCTGGCCAGTCAATATCTGCATCAGGTCGAACGTGTACGCATCGGCATAGAAGTCTCCTTTGGGGGTAGAAAACGCCTCATCACCGCCGACCAGCAACAGATGCTCACGTTGCTCATCTCCACCTATGAAGCCGCCATCCACCGCAACGATGAATTGATTCAATCACAGCATGAATTGAAACGTTTGAATGAACGTCTGGAGGACCGTGTTGAAGAACGAACCGCCGCCCTTCAGGTAGAAGTCGATGAACGTACCCAGGCGGAAAAACGTGAACGACTGGCGCGAAACGTTTTGGAACTATTGAACCGTCCCAATCAGGAAGGAAATACGATTGGGGACATTCTCCACCTGGTGAAAACGACCATGGGCTTCGAAGCTGTCGCCATACGCCTGCAGAAGGGGGAAGACTTTCCCTACTTCGAATCCAGTGGCTTTCCCGAGGAGTTTTTAAAGGCAGAAAACACCTTGTGCAAAAAAAATGGAACGGGAGCTTCCTTACATGATGGTTCTGGCGGCCCTGTACTTGAGTGTATGTGCGGCAATGTCCTTTGCGGAAAAATCAATGCAGAAGCCCCCTTCTTCAGCCAAGGGGGAAGTTTCTGGACCAATGAAGCCTCGCAGTTAGTGTCTTCCACCACGGTGCAAAACCACCCCCTCTTCACCCGCAGACGGATCTCCAGCGAGGGCTACGAATCCATTGCCCTGATCCCACTGCGATCCAGCGGACAGATTGTCGGCTTGCTTCAAATCAATGACCACCGCCCCGATCGCTTCTCCGTTGAACAAATCCACTTCCTCGAAGGATTGGGAGCCAGTATTGGCATTGCCCTCGCACGCAAACAGGCAGAGGAAGCCTTACGCACGTCTGAGGCTAAATTTCGCGGTATCGTTGACAATATCGGTATCGGTGTAATGCTGATCGGACGTGATATGCAGGTGCTTGAAATAAACCGGCGTATGCGCGAATGGTTTCACTATAATGGGCAGGAATTCCCCGAACATTGCTATGGCATATTCGAAGATGCAAACTCCGAGGATCTATGCCTGGATTGTCCGGCCCAACAGACTTTCGCTACGGGAAAAACGCATGAAACAACAAAACAAATAACCCGTGAAAATGAAACGCGCCATTACCGGCTAATTTCTTCACCGCTTGTCAACAGAGAGGGGAAAATCACCGCAGTTATTGAGATGGTGGAAGATGTGACCGAAAAGCTTTCGTTGGAAGAGCAGCTGCGACAAGCCCAAAAAATGGAAGCCATTGGGCAATTGGCCGGTGGTGTAGCGCACGACTTCAACAATATCCTGCAGGCCATCGTCGGCTACGGCGGCATGCTCCGGGAACGTCTGGAAGGCCAGGGGGAAGCGCTGGAATTCGCAGACGAAATTGTACGAGGCGCAGAACGCGCCGCTGTCTTAACACGCCAGCTGTTGGCATTTAGCCGCAGGCAGGTTCTTAAAATGGAGGATCTCAATATCAATGCCATCGCACAGGATCTGACGAAGATGATCCAGCGCATTATTGGTGAAAACATCGAAATAAAGGTTGTACAAGAAACAAATCTGGGGCTTGTACATGCCGATCAGGGGCAAATGGAACAGGTACTTCTGAATCTATGTGTCAATGCACGCGATGCCATGCCGCAGGGGGGCGTACTCACAATAGAAACGGACAACATATCCATGGATGAGGCCTATTGTCAGGCCCATGCATGGTCTTCTCCGGGACAGTACGTGCTGCTGAGTGTCACCGACACCGGCTCCGGTATGGATGCGCAGACACAGGCGCATATATTTGAACCCTTTTTCACCACTAAAGAATTGGGGAAGGGCACTGGCCTGGGATTGGCCACGGTGTACGGCATTGTCAATCAACACCAGGGTATGATCCAGGTTTACAGCGAAGTGGACAAAGGCACTACGTTCAAAATCTACATGCCCAGCTTCTCTTCTGCGTCCGCGACAGAAACAACGCAGGAGAAGACCGCCATTAAAGGCGGCACGGAAACTATTCTTCTCGCAGAAGATGATGAAACGGTCCGTAAATTTGCCGAACGCATTCTAAAAGATGCAGGCTATACGGTGTTGCTCGCTTCAAACGGGGAAGAGGCGGTTGAAGTCTACAATCAAAATCACAGCAGGATCGACCTCGTCATACTTGATATCATCATGCCCAAAATGAGTGGGGAAAGCGTCTATGAAGTCCTACACCCCAAGGCCCCGGAACTATGTTTCCTTTTCTCAAGCGGCTACAGCAACAATGCGACCCATACCAATTTCATTCTCAGGACAGGCGCTGATCTTCTCCAAAAACCTTACGCTCCAGACGCTCTCTTACACAAGGTACGGAGAGCGCTGGATCGAAACAGGGAAGTTAAGGGTATCTTTTCTGTAACACATACAGAAAAGGAGAAAAAACTAACCTAAAGCGGCCCAGCGACCGCAAGGTGGCTAGGCCACACCCAGGAAATATGGTCCTTTCCGTCCCGGACCGCAGCAAAAATTTCGCTTTTTCTGACAACTTCTGAAATGTTAGTTACTAAAATGACCAGCACGTCTTACAAATGCACTGCATTCTCTTTCTGATGGCTTTCGGATAATTTTTGGATGCTATCGCATTAAGATCCACTCATTGTGCATCATCAGTCGCGGCGTTGTTTTCCGCCGAGGCCGTCATGGGACGCCAGCCGCCACCAAGTGCTTTGTAGATGCGTACAAGGTTGCTCGAAATCAAACCGGCGCTGATGGCGCGCTGCTCCTGAAAGGTGAGCAGGGAGCGTTGTGCATCAAGCACATTGTTGAAATCGGTGAGCCCATTCTTGTACTGGTCCTGGGCAACTTCAAGGGCCGTTTGCGCAGCGTCAACTGCTTTGTCGAGATAACCGTAGCGTTCTTGCTCTTGGGCATAGTCGACAAGGGCGTCTCGCACCTCTTTAACGGCCAAAAGAATCGTGTTCTCCCAAACGGCAAGGTACTGCTGCTGTAGTTCGTTTTGCACTTGGATATTTTTTCGAATAGCGCCCGCGTGGAAAATGGGAAAGGAGAGATTGGGACCAATACTCCAGGCGTCGCTGCCGCTGTCGAAAAGTTTGGAGGATTTGAGGGACTCAATGCCGATAGAACCTACCAGTGTCAGCTTGGGATAGAGCTCAGCAGTTGCTTCACCGATACGAGCGGTCTGGGCGGCAAGCTGGCGTTCCGCCATACGGATGTCAGGACGCTGCCGCAGGGCGTTGGCAGGGATGCCGGTAACGATCTTGAGCTTTGCGGTGGGAATGGGCTGGGCGTCTTTGAGGCTTTCGTGAAGGGCGCCCGGCATTTTCCCGGTAAGTACCGCAAGGCTGTTCAGGCTGGTCTCTACCGACCCGCGTAAACTGGGAATGCTGGCGCGGGTACTTTCCACGATATACCGTACTTGCTGCAGGTCAAGCTCATCGCACAGGCCTGCGTCGTAAAGCGACTGAAGCAGTTCATAGGTTTCCATCTGGGCTTCCAGATTCGATTCGGCGACCGCCAGGCGAGCCTGGTAGGTGCGTAGTTCGATATAGCTTTGAGCAATCGAACCGGCGAGGGAAACCCAGATGTGGTTGAGATTCTCTTGTACAGATTCCAAGTCGGCCTGGGCCGCTTCTATACTACGTTTCGTACCGCCGAAGATATCGATCTCCCAGGAGGCGTCTGCACCTGCGCGATAGAAATCGCTTTCGAGATCCGTGGAACGGGATACGGGCCATCCGGCAATCTGGCCGGGAACGCTGAGTAACGCGCTTGCCGGACTGTTGGCTAAACCACTTACCGTTTGTGCAACACCGATGCCTGTGGCCACGGCGCCTGCCTTTTGCTGCAGGGCGTTCCCCGACTGCGAGGGGCTGGTGTTTTCACTACTACGCTTACGCGTGTAGGTGGTTGATCCATCTACTTGGGGGAAAAGTGGACTTTTTGCGATACCCAGGAGCAGGCGCGACATGCGTACGCGGGATTGAGCCTGCTGGATGTCCAGATTGTCGGACAGGGCATCCTGGATGAGTTGGGTCAGCAGGGGATCGTCCAGATTATCCCACCAATGCGCAAGGGACTCTGCCGTCAGCGGACCTTTCGCATCTGTCGCGGGCGTTCCATTGGGTTGCAAAACATCCGCAAAGTCGGCCTCGGGTAGAATCGGTTGGCTATAGTCGGGGCCTACCGTCATGCAGCCAGCGAGCAGAATGCCCAGCAAACTTGTATAAAGTACGGTTTTTTTCATTCGTATTGCTCCTGGTCTATTTAGCACGATGTATCATCTGTATCGTGTTGGGTTTTCGGTGTCATATGAACCACTTTTTTCAATCTTTCACGCACGCTCTGGAAGAGCACGTAGAGCGCGGGGATCATGATGATGCCCAGCACGGTGGCTAAAGCCATGCCGGAAAACACCGTTGTACCAATGGCGCGGCGACTGTTGGCGCCTGCACCGGTGGCGAAGACCATGGGCAGTGTACCCAGGATAAAGGTGAAAGCGGTCATAAGTACAGCACGGAAACGTTCTTTGGCGCCGATACTGGCCGCGTCGATGATGGACATGCCGGACTCGCGTTTTTCCTTGGCGAATTCTACAATGAGAATCGCGTTTTTACTGGCAATACCGATCAGCATGATGCAGCCTAACTGTGCGTATACGCTCAGCGGCAGTCCGGTAAGCTGCAGGCCGATTAGCGCGCCCAGCATGGCTACCGACAGGGACAATATCACGGGGATGGGAATAGTCCAGCTTTCGTATTGCGCCACCAGGAAGAGGAAGCCGAACACCAATGCCATAAAGATCAGCACGGCCCCCTGGTTTCCTGTTACTTTTTCCTGGTAGGTCATACCCGACCATTCGTAGGAATAGCCTTCGGGCAGGGTTTCATGCGCCAGTTTCTCGACCGCGGTAATCGCTGCACCGGAACTGGTGCCGGGAACGGGAATGGCTGTAATCGAGGTAGAGGGGAAAAGGTTGTAGCGGTTTACAGCACGGGGTCCCATCACGGTACGAATGGAAACCAGGCTGTCGATGGAAACCATATCGCCGGTGTTGCTCTTTACATATAAGCGCTTTACGTCTTCGATATCTTTTCGGTAGGGCCAATCGGCCTGGATAATGGCCATGTTGACCTGACTACCTACGTTGATGTCGTTTACATAGCGCGAACCCAGGAAGTTTTGCAGCGTTGAGAATACGCTTGCAACGGGCACTTGCATGGACTCTGCCTTTTCGCGGTCAACGTCTACAAAGAGGTGCGGGGTATTGGCGGTGTAATTACAAAACGCCACCATGATTTCCGGCATCTGGTTCAGCTTGGCGAGGAACCCCTTCATAGCCGCTTCCAGCTTGTGCGGATCGGGATCGCCTACCGCTTGCAAGCGTAAATCCAGACCGCCGACGATACCCATACCCGAGATGGCCGGGGGGGTGAAGCTGTTCAATTGTGCGCCAGGCATCGCCGACAATCTTTGGCGTACCTTTGCCAAAATAGCATCGACATGCAA
This sequence comes from Candidatus Hydrogenedentota bacterium, assembly GCA_963678445.1. Lineage (GTDB taxonomy): Bacteria > Hydrogenedentota > Hydrogenedentia > Hydrogenedentales. Next base: position 824,556 of record OY782877.1, read on the forward strand.
GTCCGGGGTTTGGCGATTTTCCCAGTCCTCCAGTTCCACCACCAGAAAGGCGCCATTCTCGCCGCTACCACCCAACATACTCATACCGGTAACCACGATAAAGGTATTCACACCGGGAATGTCCAGAATCCACGAGCTGATCTCTTGCATCATCGCCTCGGTGCGTGCAACATTAGCGCCCTCGGGCAGTTGCATGTCGAGGAAGAATACGCCCTGATCTTCATCGGGGATAAAGCCCGTCTGGGTAAACATCAACAGCATTCCCGCAATACCGCTCACCAGCAGAAGGCAAACCAGCGTAATCGCCACACGCAGTGCGATCCAGCGCGATATGGAAACGTAGCCGCCGCGGACGCCGTTTAATACGGTGTTGAACCAACGTAGCGGTCCATGCCGTTTCTCTTTGGGAATGCGAAGCAGGGTGGCGCACAGGGCCGGACTCAAGGTAAGCGCCACTACGGTGGAGAAAATTACCGCCGTCGAAATCGTTACCGCGAATTGGCCGTAGATTCTGCCGGTGATCCCCGAAACAAAGCCGATGGGAACAAAAATGGCCAGCAGCACCAGCGTGGTGGCGATAATCGCGCCCGTAACTTGCTGCATGGTATTAATGGTTGCGGTCTTGTGATCCTGCCCTTCCTCCTCCATCAGGTGCAGCACACGCTCGACCACAACGATGGCGTTGTCCACCACCACACCAATGGAGAGCACGAGGGCAAATAGCGTGAGCAGGTTGATGCTGAAGCCCAACGCCATAAGCACGGCAAAGGTAGAACATACCGAAACGGGAATAGCAAGCATGGGCACCAGCGTGGCGCGCCAATCTTGCAAAAAGATGTAACAAACGAGTACGACCAGCACAAAGGTAAGCAGGAGGGTGTTCACAATTTCTTTGATACTGATGCGCACGAACTTGGTGCTGTCATACTGCACGAAGCCTTCTAGATCTTCGGGAAATTCCGACTCCAGACGCTTTAATTCCGCCTTGACGCCATCCATCGCCTGCAATGCATTGGTGCCCGGCGTCTGGGTAAGGCGAATCCCTACACTGGGTGCGCCATTGAAGAAGAACATCGGCGTATAACGGTCGCCGCCCATCTCGACACGCCCAATATCCTTGAGGCGCACCAATCCACCCTGCGCATCCGTACGCACGATGATCTGTTCGAAGGTCTCCGGCGTGTTCAAACGCCCCTCGGCCTGCAATGCATAAATCATCTGCGCGTGCTCATTGCCCGGCGTTGCACCCACAGAACCAATGGACGCCTGGATGTTCTGCGCCTGGATTGCCGCAATCACCTCGTCTGTACTCATACGCATCGCTGTCATGCGTTCTGCATCCAGCCACACACGCATACTGTACTGCGGCCCCATCACATCCACACCCCCCACGCCATAGACGCGTTTCAAAACGTTTTTGACGTGCGTGTGTACATAATTACTGATCGCAATCTGGTCGTAGGTGCCATTGGGCGAAAGAAAGGAGGCAAAGCCCAGGATGTTCGACGACTGCGCCGTCACCGAAATTCCCTGCGCCTTCACCTCAGCAGGAAGCTTCGGCGTCGCCTGCTGGATACGGTTCTGCACGCGCACCTGCGCAATATCCAGATCCGTACCCACCTCAAAGGTAACCGTCAGCGTATAGTTGCCCAGGTCATCACTACTGGAGGATATGTACAGCATGTCATCCACGCCGTTGATTTGCTCTTCCAGCAACGACGCCACCGAATTGGCCAGCACCTCCGAACTCGCGCCGGGATAGCGCGCCTGCACCTGCACCTGTGGCGGCGTCACATCGGGATACTGCGCTATCGGGAGCATAAAAATGGATAGGGAACCCGCTAGCGTCAATACAATCGATATCACCAGCGCAAAGCGGGGACGCTCAATAAATATCCGTGAAATCATAGATAATTCTCCGATGTCAAAACTGGCTTAAAACCAGGAGAAACGACATTCAGTTGTACCGTATGTTACGAAAACACAACACCGCCACCCCCTCAGCCCATGCCGTCTCTTATTTTTCCGGGCGTAACGTCGCATTCACCTTCAGCCCATCCTTTGAGCGTTGCAAGCCCTGCACCACAATCTGTTCACCCGCTTTAAGTCCCTGCAAGACAACCTGCTGATCATCAATGGGTTCGCCCAATTCGATACGGCGCTGCTCCAGCACATCGCCCTCGCCAACCACGAAGACCGATGGCCCTTCCTTATCATTCAGCACTGCCTGCTGTGGAATCAGTGGCAACAGGGCCGCATCTGCGGGTTGTGCGTGAAGCATGACATAACTGCCGGGGATCAACATGTCATCCGGATTATCGAATCGCGTCCGAACGGCAATCGCGCCCGTCGCCGGATTCATCATGTTGTCCTCAAAATCGCGTATACCGGCAAGGGGGTACACGGTCCCATTGGCAAGTTGAAGACGAAGGTCGTACTTGGGCGCATCCTTGCCCAAAGAAAGATTCAGAATATCTAAAAACTGGCGGTCCGCCATCGAGGTAACCACACGAACCGGATCGGTCTGGACAATATGCGCAAGCGGTCCCGAAGCGGGCCCGACATAGTTTCCTTTAGTCAGCATGGCCTTACCAATTCGACCCGTAATCGGCGCACGCAACTCGGTATAGCCCAAATTGATCTTGGCCAAATCCAAATTAGCTTCCGCCTGCTGGATCCCGGCTTTTGCCTCGGCTACCGAAGCGTTTCCCTGGGCAACTGCACTCTCCGCGCTGTCCATGTCTTTCTCGGGCACGCTGCGCACATCCGCACTACGCAGTTTCTTCAGCAGCTTGTGGGCGCGATCCAGCTCTGCCTCCGCCGAACTCAGGCCCGCTTTCGCCTGCGCCAACGCCGCTTCAGACAATGCTACGCGCGCTTTGTAAGGGGCTTGTTCAATACGAAACAACAAGTCACCCTCATGCACCCACGTACCCTCTTCAAAAAACACACCCTCCAGATATCCCGATACCTGGGCATGCAGATCAACTTCCTGGATGGCTTCAATGTGGCCTACATATTCCTTAGGCGCCTGCGCCGGTCCTTCCTTGACCAGCGTCGTCGTCACCGCAGGCGCCGGCATCGCACCGCCCCCCGGACCGCCCGGGCCCCCGGGGGCACCCGCTGGCGCACTGGGCAGCATACCGCGTACAAAAAAGCCGCCCGCAAACAACGCTAGAAAAACCAACGCATGGACAAAAGCAGTAAACTGATTTACCTTGCGATGGGAATCTGAAGAAGTTTGTTCCTTACTACTCATTTACGTTCTCCTTGCCTCGATAGAACCATGGAACCCCGTCGGTTATGTCGGTTACCACGTTGTTTTCCTCACCGCGCTCTACGACACAGTGTTAAGTATACAAAACATCTCAAAATATGTTAAATGCTTCTCAGAATGAATTACCTAATTCCTGCACAGCCCATAAACTACCCGCCAAGTCATAACCTTGCGCAAACTTATGCATATCGCGAAAGGCCGCTCACTTTGACGCCGAAATCGCATCCAGAACCATTGAAAAACCGGCTTCAACCACTGACTCCAAATCTGTACGAAGAAATTCACGCAGGTAGTTTCCAGCCAGTCCCATCCATATCCCGATCAACAAATCCGCCACCTGATTCAAATCTGTGCCCGCCCTGAGCTCGCCCGCTTGCTCCGCTTTGGCAAGCGTCTCCGAAATTTCTGCAAACGGACGCTCGCGCAAATGGTTCGCCTCTTCATGTATTGCCTCGCGCATCTCCACCGACCACTCCATCTGCTGCGAAATAAAGAAAAGTAGCTTGCGGCACATCGCATCCTCCTTCAGCACCCGCGCATGCGCCACAAAATACGCCTTCAAATCTGACAGCGTCTCCACCGTCGGCACCTGCTTCCTTGCCAATTGCGTTTCCCGGTCCTGCAACTTTTCCAGCAAACCGATGAGCAACGCGATCTTGTCCTTAAAATGCCAATACAACGCGCCACGCGTCATCCCTATTCGATCGGCAACATCCGAAAGACGTGTCTGCGAAAAACCCTTTTCGCAAAACAAATCCAACGCCGCATCCAATAGGCGTTCACGCGTTTCTAAAGCCTCCTCTTTCGTGCGTCTGGCCATACGCCACCTCCTTACACAATCAAACTGCCTACTCTATCAGCTATTTGAAAGTAATTATACCTGCATGTATGTATAAATAACAAATTAAAATTTTCGCCTCCCCTGCCTTGCCAAAAGCACAAAAAAAGCTTCGCGGAAAAGCCTTCCATATGCTTTCCCGCGAAGCTGCCATATCATCGTTTAAATGCAATGAACACCGTTACTTATGGGGTGTCAGAAAAGGCGCTTCGCCGCAATTTGCGCCCCGCGCCCTACCTCACTTTGTTTCATAGGGCGTTTGAAAATGGTAACTGCCGCTACCGATTTTGTAACGGGCGACGCCACTGTCCTGACTCAGGAAACGTACGCCCTGGGCCTGAGCAACGGGCTTCCCGCTCTCCGTGGTCTCCCCGGCATTCGTGGTGGGGAACACAACCGTTGCCGTGGTGTTGGCGGGAATACTTACCTCAAGGCTAAGCTTTCCATCTTCACGTCGCCACTGGGTAGTAATGAGGCCGTGCAGGGACTCGTGGCTGGCCTTGGCCCAGGTGAGATCGCCGACGATGCGGGGTTGAATGAGGATGTGCTGGAAGCCGGGTTGTTTGGGGTCGGGCTGGATACCACCGATACCGGCTGGGAACCAGGAACCGATAGCCAGCAGGGTGCTGTGGCTACGCGAATGTTTGCCGTTCCAACGTTCCCAGATCGTGGTGGCGCCCTGTTCGAGCATATACCCCCAACCCGGATACGTTTTCTTATTGGTCATGGTGAAAATGAGGTCATCACGGCCAATCTGATTGAGGCATTTCAGCAGGAAATAGATCCCGTGCATACCCGCGTTGAGGTGCCCCTGCTTGGTCACGGTGATGGCATGTTCAAGGTTTTTAACAATCGCATCGCGCTGGTCCGCAGGCGGCATATCCGTCAACAGCGGGAAGGCCAGGTAAGGCTGCTCGCCATTACTGTACGTTTGCGTATCGGCATTGAAATAGGCAGCATGCGCCGCTTTGTTGATTTCATCCGCACGCGCACGGTAGCGGGCAGCATCGGCCCCCTTTTCAATCACTTCCGCAACACGAGCCGTTTCCTGCAAAAGATAGGCGTAGAAAGTGGTGTTGAAGAAAATACGCCACTCCTCTTTCGACCAAGGCGGTTCCTGATCCCGTCCCGGCGCCACCCAGTCGCCGATGAAGCCATACTCGGGACTGCCTATCGGCTGCATAATATCGTTTTTGCATAACGAATCCAGATACGACAAATATTGCTGCATCATGGGATAACAGTCTGCAAGCACCCGCGTATCCGCATAGTGCAAATAAAGCTGCCAGGGAAGCAGTACGCAGATTGCGCCCCAGGTAGGTCCACCGCCAGCACCATGCGTGTCCGGGGCGATGTTGGGCATACTGCCATCGGGATTTTGTGTATCACGCCAATTCGCCAGCCACTTGGTATACATCGCCGCAGGTTGGAAGGCATAGAGTCCCGTTTCCATCGTAACCTGGCCATCGCCGCCATAGCCCAACCGCTCACGTTGTGGACAATCGACCGCATACCCGCCCATGGTGACACAGCGATACGTCCATACCACCGTTTCATAGATCCGGGTCAACAAGTCGTTGGAGCATGAAAAGGTTCCTGCTTGTGGAAAGTCGGTATTGACCAGCCAGCCGCGAAAATCGGACAGCTCCGGTTTTTTCTCCAGGCCCGACACACACACATACTGGAATGCGTGGTAGTTGAAGCGGCTACGAAAAACCTCCTCTTTATCCGTAGCAGGAATATACGTGTCCCGCTGCCCAAAATCCTGCCATTCGCCATCGTCCAGGAAATCTTCGATGTATTGTATATTGACGTGTTTCCCACGGTGTGAAGTCAGATGCAATTCCAGCCAGCCGGTAAAATTGCGGCCCATATCGACCATGTATTTCCCGTCCTCAAGCTCCTTAATGGATACCGGTTTAATCTCGTCCTGCAGACGGTTAGGCTCTACCCGTTGCGCCACCAACCGTTCCACGGGCGGCTCCAACACCACCGCATTTGTCCATTCGGCATCATCGAGATCAGGTCGATTCCATCCGGGAATTTCATCCCGTGCGTCATACCGTTCACCGGTCTTTGCTGCGAATCCCTTACCTATCATTTTCAGCGGGCTGGCATGCGTCTTCCAATTTGCATCCGTACCGATAACCACGGTTTCCCCATTGTCCAGCTCCACCTCGATCTGCGCACGCACAATCGGACCACGATGCGTTACCCCCGGATATCCGAAGTAATACCAGCCGCGCCCCAACCATAATCCGACACAATTTTTCCCCGCCTTGACATACTCTGTCACATCATGGGTGATGTAATAGGCGCGCTTACGATAATCGCTTACCGCAGGACTCAACAGATGGTCGTCCACCTTGTTCCCGTCCAGATACAACTCATAATACCCCATAGCAGCGACATAGGCCGTGGCGCGAACAGGTTTAGCGGAAAGCGCAAACTCATTACGTAACCAGGGCAATGCGGGTTCTCTTTTTTCAGAAGCTGTTGACAGGTCCTGACCAATCCATTGGGCCTGCCAGTCACTCTCATCAAGCAACCCCACAGACCAGTACGCAGGCGCACTCCAGTCGGAGGCCTGATCAGCGCTGTCCCACACGCGCACCTTCCAGTAACATGCCTGCCGCGCCGCCAACGCCTTTCCGGCATACACCACTTGCGCGGTCTGATCCGAAACCTGCTTGCCACTATCCCACAGATCGCCCTTGTCCTGCGCAAGGCCCTCGGCAGTACTGGCAACCAGAATCTGAAACGCGTGCTGCTTTTGCGCACGCTGTTTCGAGCTAAGCGCCCAACTCAGGCGGGGGTTAACAACATCAATCCCCAACGGATCTACACGATACTCACATTGCAATTTTTCCACCTGCATGGTGGAAGAAGCTGACTGCATTTTCGACTCCTCTGAAAAACCCAGGGTGCTCACCGTCAGCACCCAGCCCAACCCGATACATCCAAGTTTCCACAACATTGTGCTCTGCTTCCTTTCATGGTCGCATTTTTCCCCAAGGTCACCTACCTGCCCGTTTTACTTCGGCTGATAGTACTGTTTCTCACCCACTAAAGTCTGCACTACCGTATCCTCCGCCAACAATTCCTCCAGATACTTCACAACCTCATTGCGGTGTAAGCCCAGGCCATTACACAGGTCTTCCACGGAACAAGGACGACGCTTCAACGTTTCCAAAACCCCCGCTTTACCCGCCTTGAACTCATGCGTTTCATGCACGCCACGAAAATCCGCCACGACCTCCGCCTTTGGGGTAAACATATCGGCAAAGGCTTCCATAGATGCCTTGGAAACGGGCTGCGCCACACTGTCCGCAGGGGGACGCGTCACCGTATTGAGCTGCACCCGGTCTGGCTGAATACGCGCCACACACGCTGCCAGCTTCTCCACCTCCGCCTGCGTATCCGTATGCCCTGCCAACAACAACACTTCCAGCCAATACTGGCCCGCAAACGATTGACGGAACGCAATCAGGCCTTCGAGCATCTGCGTAAATGAAATTCCCGTTACAGGACGATTGGCAAAACGCCACTGCTCCTCGCTACCGGCATCCAGCGACGGAACGACCAAGTCGGCCTGTTGTAAATCCGCCCGAACATCCTCACGCCATAACAAAGAGCCATTCGTCAGCACCGCCACGGGCACATCGGTAATCTCCTTGATACGGCGAATCAGTTCACCGAGCTCCGAAAACAAGGTCGGTTCGCCCGAACCACTGATCGTAATATAATCCGGTTCGCTGGCGACCTTGCTCCGCAATTCGGCAATAATCGGATCGATCTTCACAAAGGGCTTTCGCTCCGCCGTATGCACCGTAGTGCGATCGATTTGGCAATATACGCAATCATAGGTACAGGTTTTATAAGGGACCACGTCAACCCCAAGCGAACGTCCCAAACGACGCGATGGTACGGGTCCAAATACATACGGCATAGCTGATTTCTTTCCTTTCTGTGTGATAGGCCTGTCCCCCATGTCCGAAATTATGCCACTTTTGCATGTTAAAAGCCATATCTGCTGGTTTTTCTCAATTTGAAAGGCGCACCCTCAAACGTCAACCGAAGATTTTAGTGACTGATATCTGGAAAGCTGTCATAAAAACGAAATTTTGCCGCGGTCAGGGACGGCAAGGACCATATCTCCTGGGTGTGCCCTGGCCACCGCTGGACCGCTTCGGGCATTTCAGCGCTGCAATACGGTATACTACGGGGATTATGACCAAACAACTGGAGTTTATATGGGACTCCTCGTCTGAGTCCAAAGTTTCCCCTACCGCCATTTCCACCCGCAAAACGCTGGAAATGGCGCTTAGCAATGCCACGGCGCTTCCGATCCAGCTCACCATCACCAACAACACCTCCACCCTCATGTCATTCAAACGCCACACGCCGCCCAAAGTAACACAGTTACGCCTCCATCATATGTTTCTCAGCGCACCGCCCGCCGTACAACATGCCCTCGCCCAATGGGTCCTGCGCCCTAAAAACCGTCGATACGGCGCGGTCCTCGATCGTTTTATCCGAGAACAACGCCACCAGATTCGACCGCGCACCGAGCGTCTCCGCCCACGGCACACCCAAGGCGAGCATTTTGATTTGCAGGCCATCTTCAAACAGCTCAACGCGCAACACTTCCAGTCAACACTGTCGTGCGCGATTACCTGGGGAAAACATAGCGGCAATAAACGGCGGCGTTCCATCCGCTTTGGCAGCTACGCCGAGTATGAAAACCTTATCCGCATCCACCCACTGCTGGATCAGGACTTCGTGCCCGCTTATTTCCTGCACTATATCGTTTTCCACGAAATGCTCCACGCCCATCTTGGCGTGCATGAACGTACACCGCAGGGTAAAAGACGGGTGCACTCGGCACAGTTCAAAGCATTGGAAAAAACCTTTCCCGACTATGAACGCGCGCTCACCTGGATGAATCGCCCAGCGACCCTGCGACGCCTCGGTCTTCAATGATAAAATAAAGAACGCTTGCATGCCATTGGTCGGACCGGTACAGTAAAAAAACAGCGCAGAAAAGGCAACCCCGGGAAAGGATACAGCGCGTGCGCATGCCACAATGGGCGACCAACATCATACGCAGATGTATCTTCCTGCTTGTCACCTTGATCTGCTGCCTTATCAGCATGAGTATCTCATACCACCTGGTGCGCTATTGGATGCGCGATTTGGCCATGGTGCAACGCGTCGAACCACAACATATTGTGGCAGGAACCCATCTGCGGCGTTGGTCTAACCAATTGCTGGAGGAGACAGAACGCCTCCTGAGCCGCCTCCCCTTGTCACAGCTCGCCGTCGGACACAAGGAAGAACGGTGGAGCACGTATACATTCAAACCCATCGTGCAACAACTGCGCCGCGATATCCCCCTTCAGGCGCAACGGCTCGACCCTGTACTACTCGCTGAATTGGGCTGCTACCGGCGCCTGCTCCGAACCCTCGATCGCCTTTCCGCAGCCGCTGCGCATCCTCAGGATCGGGTGTTGCGCCGCATAGCACTGCGCGAAGTCATCGAAACGGTCCAGGATATCGAGGACTACCTGAGACAACACGGCCTTGCCGCCTACCTCAGCGAGACGCCCCGCCCCCTGACTCCGTTACAACGCCTTTTGAAACGCGCAGAACCCGCTTGAGAATACCAAGGAGGTCGCATAGAATAAGAAGTGGTCCAGCGAATAGAATATGCTCCTTACCGTCCCGGAGCACCGCAAAAACTTCGTTTTTTAGGACAACTTTTCAGACTTTAAGGCACTAATATGACCTGTTCAGCAACCATGGAAAAAAAAGTGTGATGTTTTTTGCTATCGCTTGTACTATCCACGGAACAACAATCGAGGACATTGCCAAATGGGAGCCGTTTGCGTTACCCCTCAGACGGGGGACGCGATGAATACAACCAATACGCCAACAGATGAACGCCTCATGGAATGCCTGCAAGCAGGCCAGGAAGAGGCGTTGGCTACGCTTGTGCTGCGCTATCAGAACGATGTCTTCCGCTTTTGTCTCCATTATTTGAAAAACGTTGAAATCGCCAAAGAAATGGCGCAAGAAACTTTTTTGCGTGTATTTACCGCACGCCAGCGCTTTGATGTCTCGCGTAGCTTCAAGCCTTGGATGCTGTGCATTGCACGCAATCTGTGTCTGAACGAGTTGAAACGTAAAAAAACCGTGCACATGGATTCGCTGGAGGAATACGCCAGTAGTGCCCGCACGGAATCGGGTGAGGTCTTTGCCTCGCCAGACGATACCCCCGCCGAGCAGCTTGCGCAAAAGGAGCGGCAACGCTTCTTGCTGCAAATGCTCGATGAATTGCCCGAAGATGCGCGGGAAATTGTGGTACTACGGTATTTTCAGCGCATGCAGGCGCGGGAAATTGCTGAAGTCGTCGACAGCACGGAAGGCGCGGTACGTACGCGACTGCACCGGATATTGAAACAACTGCGCAAAAAATGCGCGCCTATGAAAGAAGAAATGTGAAGCATTCCGCCTGTGACATATACTCCTCGGCCCTTATGGCCTACCTCGAGGGCGCACTCGCCCCACAGGAAAAAGCGGCCCTGGAAGCCCATTTGCAGGAATGTGACACTTGTCATGCCGAATATGAGCATTTGCAAGCGCTCGATTCGAGCCTGTTTGCACTTGCCGATACCCTTGTCGAACAAACCCCGACAATCGATTTGGTCGACGCCGTGATGAAAAACGCCGATCCGACACAGGTATGCGACGATGCGGTCCTCAATGATGAGGCCCGGATGATGGCCTATATCGAAGCGGAATCGGACGAGGCGGAAAGCACCCATATTCAGACTTGTTTATCACACGCTCCCGCACATCGGGAAGAAGTGTGCGCACTGACCGCACTACATCAGGAATTGCAAACGCTGGCCCAGGCGCTTCCCACGTCCCCTGCGGTCGATTTGGTCGACGGGGTATGTCAACGCGCCCGGCAGTTGTCCCAGGAAGCCACTGAGGATACCCCGGAGACGTACTCCGATGAAGAAGCCGCAGAAATTGCAACACTCGAAAAGGATTTGCAGGCACTCGGTGATTCATGGACAGAAAACGCGCCTGAGGTGGATTTGGTTGACGCAGTCATGCAGACGATTCAACCCTCCGTGAAAAGCACTAAAGGAAATATCGTCTCGCTGCGCAATGCAAACAAACGTCGTTTTGCACAACAAAGCATGCGCCGCAGCCTCCTGGCCATTGCCGCATCTGCGCTGTTGGCTATTGCCCTCGGCTTTACCGCATGGCAATTCTCACAAGCGCCCGCACCGGTTCAAATGGCGAAAACCACTTCCACTACACCGTCCCCTGCCCTTTCACCGACATCCGGCCAGGCGCAACAACCTGTTTCAGACGCCACCTCTTCAACCGGGATCGATGTGCGCCTGCAAACGGAAGATACCTCCGCTGACGATATCCATACACATAACTTTGCGCGGCTGAGCCGCCTCACCCTGAAAGATACTATCCTCATGCGACGCCAGGCTCTGCTTGAGAATCCGCAGGCCGTAGCGCAATTGGGACAATGGGCCTCGCTGACTCCAGCAGAGGCGCGCACCTTGCTCACTGCCAATGATTTGAACACCGAGGCCGTATTGGGGGCACTGCAATTCCTGCCCATCGAAGAAGCCAATGCACTCTTACGGGCAGCCGTTGCAGAAAATCCGGACGACCCCATGTTGCGCTATGCACTGGCCAAAAACTACGCCTCAGACCCTGCCTACTACGAAGAAAGTCTGGAGCAGTTGTCCGCATGGAAAACACTGGACACGGAAAACAGTATGCCCCTTTGGATGGAAGCAAAGTTGCGTTTCGAAAACGGGCAAGACACAGAAGCGCTGGAAGCACTGGCGCAGGCCGCCCTGCGTGGCGGGACGGAAAATTACGCGCTGGACGCCGCCCGACAACGGCAGCAAGCCCTGGAAGCCAGCGGCATGTCCCAAGATGCCGCCCAATTCCTGGCGGCGACACACGCCGGCAGTGATGAATACACCTCGCTGACACAGTTGGGACAACAACTCCTGCAATATGGTAAAGCCTATGAAGCTGACAGAGAACCCGAAGCCGCCAGCGAAATCTACCATGCCGTAGCGACAATGGGACAACGCATTGCCGACAACGCCACCCTTTCCAACGAACAACTCGCCGGATACGACATCGGCATGGCAGCGGTTGCTGCTCTCGAAGAGTTGTACGCCATCTTTACCGCGCCCGAAAACCAGTCGGCGCTACAAGCCACCTACAACGGAATCCTCACCGGACTAAACCACCTGAGCGAAATCATCACCGCATACAACGAAGTCATCGCAACGTCCGACGAAGAAACCCTGGCCAATATTGCCAACCGCATCCTCGCAGAAGGCGATCTTCCCCTCGCAGAAGAATAAACGGAGCCCGATCTCTCCGCTATCCCTGCACTCGCCCCTACACCATTTTTGCTTTTGACAAAGCTACACTTTGTCACGCTTTCCTCCCAAGCTTTGTTTCGTAGTGTTTGAGGCGGTAATTTTAGCATTAACGAAATCTCTCAATGAGTATACACGGCAGGAACCATACTTCTTGCCTGGGGTCGCTGGCCGCTGCCACTAGGGAAGGGGATCGAGAATTTGCAGGGCGGCTTCGATGACGTAGTCCCGGGTGGCGTCGTAGCTGGCGGTGGGGTCGACGGGATAGTCGGGGTGGATGCCGTTGTCTTCGACGATCTGGCGGGTTGTCGTGTAGGTGAGCCAGCGCGGCACGGTGAATTGCAGGCCGGTATCGAGTTCAAAGGTCTGCGGAAGTTCGATAGCGCCACGGCTGCGATCGCCTACAAGGCGTGCATTGTATGTACTGCGCAGCATCAACGCTAATGATTCGGCGGTACCCATGCATCGCTGTCCGATCAGGCACAATACGTTTCCGTAGTAATGGGTGCCGGAGGTTGGTGTAAGAAGACGGGAAACCAAGCCGGAAAAATCGTCATGGTTGGGGCCGTCACGTCGATCGCTAAAGGCATAGGTCAAGGTGGCATCTGTAAAGCGTCCTGCAATACGTGCGGCGGGCGCCAGCGCGCCTCCTTCATTCGCACGCAGGTCGATGATGATGCCCTCGGCGTTTACATATTTCCGAAAAAGCGCCTCAAGCTGAGTCTCTGTAATAGCGTCAAAAGCCTCTTTTTCCAGTGAATCAATACGCAGATAGGCAATCTGCTCGGTCACCCAAGCATGTCGCAGGGTATCGTTTCCAAGACTTTCATAGACGCCATTACGTGCATAGTTCGGCAGGGGTTGCGGCGGATGGTTTGGGGTAAAACTTCCTTCGTATCCCAGAGCGAGACCATCGGGCTGGATAATACGCACTTGCCAGTCGTGAAGCTCGTTCAAGACATCCTGCAGACGGAGCGCAAATTCGTCTTCGGTCATCGGTCGTACAAAGTTCGGGCGGTAGTAATTCGAGATCGCCAACCAATCCAGTTCCTTGTACACAAAGAAGGCATAATACTGGTCAAAGGTCTTCCATACGGCATCGAAATAGGCCAGCATGGAGGTGCCGGAGGATTCTCCTTCCTCCTCCCCTTCGCTTTGTCCCTCTGTTTCCCCCTCATCTTCCCCTTCCACTTCACCTTCATCTTCCCCTTCACCTTCTTCTTCCCCCTCAGTTTCGCCTTCGACAGTCAGTTGTAGGGTCGCTGTTTCACCACTATGATTGGCCCGCACGGTGATCGTGGTCAGGCCAGGCGCGATTGCCGTAACACGCCCTGATGCATCTATGGTAGCTACAGCAGGCGTGCTGCTGCCCCACGAAAATGACGTGTCGTAGGAATCCGTTGATTGCACCGTCAACTGAAGCGTATCGCCCACCTGCAAAACGGTGGTTTGCGCACTGATAGAGATTTGTATTTCCGGACAACCTAGCAAGCTGGCGATGAATCCAATCAACAGCAACCATTTTGTATAATTCAACATGGTGATCTTTCCTGTCCGTAAATTATGTTAAGCGCCTGTTTCTATCTGTCGTCGCTCTAAGGCGAGCATACGGTCACGATATTCGGCGGCCTTTTCAAAATCAAGTTTTTCAGCAGCCTCCGTCATTTTTTTACGCAACATACGGATGGTCTTCTTCATATCCTGATCCGACATATACTCGGCAGCGCTTTCCGCTGCTATGGGCAGTATCTCGCCTGCACCTGCGGCAATGGCGTAATCGGATTTTTTGCCACCTTGTAAACTTTCCAAAAGGTTGGTGATATTTTTCTGAATAGACCTTGGCGTAATCTTGTGCGCCTTGTTATGGGCCAACTGTTTTGTACGACGTCGCGACATCTCGTCCAGCGCACGTTGCATGGAGCCGGTCACTTTATCGGCATACATGATGACGCGCCCATCCACATTGCGTGCGGCGCGGCCACACGTCTGAATAAGACTGGTGTCCGAACGCAGATAGCCTTCTTTATCCGCATCAAGGATGGCCACCAGCGCGACTTCAGGAATGTCGAGTCCCTCGCGAAGCAGGTTGATGCCCACCAATACGTCGTAGGCGCCCTCGCGTAATTCGCGTATAAGTTCGATACGCTCCAGCGTCTCTACATCAGCATGCAGATAACGGATACGCACGCCCAGTTCGCGGTAGTACTCGGTTAAGTCTTCCGCCATGCGTTTGGTGAGTGTCGTAATCAGGATGCGCTCACCCCGTTTTGTACGTGTGCGCACCTCATCCAACAGATCGTCGACCTGGTTCGAGGCCGGGCGCACTTCAACTTCCGGGTCAACCAGTCCTGTAGGACGCACCACCTGCTCCACAATAAGCCCCTCACTTTTTTTCAATTCGTAGTGCGCGGGCGTGGCGCTGATGTAGATGGTCTGGTTAAGTCGTTCCTCAAATTCTTCAAACATAAGCGGGCGGTTGTCGCGTGCACAAGGAAGGCGGAAACCGAAATCGATCAGTTTGTCTTTGCGCGAACGGTCGCCCTTGTACATTGCCCCCACCTGAGGAATGGACATATGGCTTTCGTCCACAACGAGCAAGAAGTCCTGGGGAAAATAGCTCAACAGGGTGTAGGGCGCCTCACCGGGAAGACGGCCTTCCAGATGGCGTGAATAATTCTCGATACCGCTGCAAAAACCAATCTCGCGCAGCATTTCCAAATCATAACGTGTACGCTGTTCCAAACGCTGTGCGAACAGAATCTCGTTCTGCGCCTCAAACTCCGCCAGACGCTCGCCCAGCTCCACCTCGATACTCTCGATAGCCCGCTGCAATGTATCCCGCTCTGTAGCGTAATGCGTACTGGGGTAAATGGTGGCGCGTCGCAGCTTTTTCAAAAACGTACTGCGCAGGGGATCGATTTCAGAAACTTGTTCTACTTCGTCGCCAAAAAACTCCACACGAATAGCACGATCCGTTTCGTAAGCAGGAAAAATATCCAGCACATCGCCACGCACCCGAAACGTTCCCCGGTGAAAATCGGCGTCGTGGCGGGTGTATTGCATGGCGATCAGGCCGTCGATAAGCTGTTCGCGCGGATATTCTTCTCCTGGCGTAATCTCGACCCTCAGGGCTTGGTAGGTTTCGGGGGAACCGATACCGTAGATACAGGAAACGCTGGCGACAATGATGCAGTCGCGCCGGGTAAGCAATGCTTTGGTGGCGGAATGGCGCATCTTGTCGATTTCATCGTTGATAGAGGCATCTTTTTCAATAAAGGTATCGGTAGAGGGCACATAGGCCTCTGGCTGGTAATAATCGTAGTAGCTCACGAAATATTCGACGGCGTTATGGGGAAACAATGCCTTGAATTCGCCATAAAGCTGTGCCGCAAGAATTTTGTTGTGCGCCAGCACCAAGGTAGGACGGTCGGTACGCGCGATTACATTGGCGATGGTAAACGTTTTGCCCGATCCCGTCACCCCCAGCAGCACCTGGTGCGGCAACCCTTCCTCCACCCCTAATGTAAGTGCATCTATGGCTTGGGGCTGATCGCCCGCAGGCTTAAAATCTGTTACTAATTCAAAGTGGCTCATGGCCTTTACCCCGTCTCTGCAACATGATTCAACGCGCGCTCACGGCTCTGGACTGCTGTAACGCTTGAAATGTCGGAAACGACGCGCAATGCGCGCGCCACGCGTGCGGGCATATCTGTATCGGCGCTTTCGAAGACAAAAACAAACCGGCTTTTCCCCTTCTCGGCGGGGGTGTAATTCGCCTGGATAATATCCAGGTTCATGGGGCGAAGCGTGCCAGTGATATCGGCCAGCACGTTGGGACGCGAACCGATCATAACCTGCATGGTATGTTCATGTACGCCTTCTCCCTCCCACGAGGTTTCGACAATCCGATGGGGATCGCGCGGAGACTTGGAGAAGTTTTTGCAATCGGCGCGGTGTACGGTAATGCAGCCCGTTTTCGTGACATACCCGATAACGGCATGCCCCGGCATGGGATTGCAGCACTTGGCAAACTGCACGACCATCCCTTTGGCGCCTTCGATGCGGATCAACTTCTTACGCGTCGCATCATCCACCTCCTGCACCTTGGGTTTAGGGGCAGGCGCAGGACGCGGGGGGGGGGGAACTGGCTGCTTCTCCTTGGCTTCCTGGGATTCGGTAGAAGGTAGTATTTTAAGCTCACGCAACTGTTGTCGAATACGGGCACGGGCACGCCCGGTAACCACAATATCGAGCCAACCGATATGCGGTGTCTGCGATTTCGAGGTGAGCACCTCCACCACATCCCCCGTTTGCAAATGATAGCGCAGCGGCACCATGCGCTCGTTAACGCGTGCACCAATGCAGTGGTGGCCGATGTCAGAGTGGATCATATACGCAAAATCGAGCGGCGTGGCACCCGCGGGCAATTCTTTAACCTCGCCTCGGGGAGTAAATACATACGTATGCGTTTCACGGAAATCGCGCCGCATCGTATCCATGAACTCTTCAGACGGCGAGGCATCCTTCAACCATTCGTACATTTGCCGCAACCAGGACAACTGCTGATCCAGACGTTCGTCCTTCCCCTTCCTCCCCTCCTTATACGTCCAATGCGCAGCAATACCCTCCTGCGCCGTATGATCCATTTCCTCCGTGCGGATCTGGATCTCCATGGCATGCCCGTTTTCACGCATCACCGTGGTATGTATCGATTGATACCGATTCAGCTTGGGCATAGCAATATAATCCTTGAGGCGTCCCGGAATAGGCGTCCAAAGGCGGTGCACCGCACCCAATGCATTGTAACAACCCGCCTCGGTTTGCGTGATAATACGCAACCCCTGAATATCCATCACCTCATTGAAATCCTTGCCCTGCTGCACCATCTTGTTGTAGATGCTATATAGATGCTTGGGACGCCCTATCACCCGCCCGGCCACCTCTGCCGCCATCAATTCCCCTTCCAGGATCGCGATAGTTTCATGCAACTGCGCTTCCCGCTCGCGACGCTTCATCGCCACATAACGCGATATTTCACGGTATTCCAGCGGCATCAACTGGTGAAATGCATGGTCCTCCAGCTCCCACTTCCAACGCGAAATACCCAAACGATGCGCCAGCGGTGCATAAATATCCAACGTCTCGCGGGAAATACGTTCCCGCTTTTCCTTGCTCAAATGCTCAATCGTGCGCATGTTATGCAAACGGTCTGCCAGTTTGATCAATATCACGCGGACATCTTTGGCCGTAGCAACCAACATCTTGCGCACGTTCTGCGCCTGCTTAACCTCACGCGGCACCGCATCCTCTGTAAAACTGAGGCTGCTAATCTTGGTGACCCCGTCCACCAGTGCGGCAATTTCCTCTCCAAAAATCTCCGTCAACTCCTCCTGCGACACCTCCGTATCCTCCAGCACATCATGCAACAACCCGGCAGCACACGTGACCGGGTCCAGCCCCAGACCCGCCAAATTTTGCGCAACACGAATGCTGTGTACTACATACGGCTCCCCCGACAAACGAAACTGGCCATGATGGGCGTCATTCGCACACCGATACGCCTTGCGCACAATCTCCAACTCCGATTCAGGAAAGGTCTTCCGCAACTGCTTCAAAAGTTTTGCAAAATTCGTTCTCATACCGCCCTGTCACCCTCCGCGTTCCCCGAATACATCCCGGGAAAACACGCATTGTTGTAATTGGAACCTGCTTGTTCCTTTATTCAATCATTGTACCCTGTTGCTGCCTAACCTTCCAAAACTTGTCATGGAAAACGAAACTTTATTTTTATCAGGAACGGCAAGGACCCTATTCACTGGCTGTGACCTGGACCGCTAACGGTCTAAGCGACACGGTTTTCCTCCTTTTTGTCCACATGCTATACTTGTCTTCCTGTTGTCCATGTGCAGCGAGCGCCGCCTACAGAAATAATGAAACGAGATGCGGCATGTACGAGTCCAAAATGGTGACTGGATACAAAAAACAGCAGGGGCATGTAACCCATAAACGCTATGGAAACGTCGTGCGTATAGACGACGTGGAAGCGGTGAACTAAAATTTTTAAGGAAAGAGTCATGGCCGAACAATTCACATTAGAATATGCAGCACCGCCAGCCTTTGGCGGACTGTACCGAAGCATTTTTCTTACCTTGGTCCTGCGTCGCAAAGGCGTGAAGCCCGGCGAGGCGTTACCCGCCGCCACCAGTAGTGTGGCATCCATGCAGGCCGACCCGCAACGCTTGCAGGCCTATAATGAAGCTTGCGCCTTTCCTGAGGGCGACTATATGCCCATCACCTATCCCTTCGTACTTTCTATGCCGTTACAGATGGGCATCTTTGCCGACAAACGCTTCCCCCTTTCCGCTGTAGGCTTTGTGCACACCCGCCAGCACATCCTGCAACATCGGCCACTCAAAAACGATGAGCCGTTCTCTTGCACCTGCGCCATTGCAGGACAACGCGTGGTCAAGGCAGGGCTTGAGTTCGACGTTGTCACTGAAATCGAAGCGCAAGGCGCGTTGGCTTGGGAAGGCATCAGTACGTATCTGGTGCGGGGCAAAAAATGGGGAAAACCTGGGGAACCCGCTGCATTGGCGCAAATGCCGGATCTGACGGAGGGCGCTGATATTGAAGACTGGCGCGTTGATGCAGACATGGGGCGGCGTTACGCGAAAATCACTGGCGACTACAACCCCATCCACGTATCCAAGTTTATGGCGAAGGTTTTCGGTTTCAAACGCGACATCGTGCATGGCGCATGGACCATGGCCCGTTGCATGGCGGCCTTGCCTCCGCTGGAAGGCGAAGGCATTGAGCGCATTGATATGGCGTTTAAAGGCCCTGTCTTCATGGGCAGTTCGGTCAAACTGAAAGGGGCATTGGATACCACCGAACAACGTTTCGACCTGTTCTGCGGCAAGAATCCCCGGCCTGTCCTGCAAGGACGCCACACCTTGGAAACCAATCAAAGCCGCCTGTTCTAGGGAAAGGAAAAACAATCCTTAAAAGGGTCGCATACAAAATTCACATCGATTTTGCAGCCGCTTGACACTATTTTTCGATAGGCCGGGGAAGCTACTGACGCATACGGAAGCTTCCCCGGCCTGTGTGTTTTAAAGCACAGTCAACTATACTGCGGCAAAAATACTTTGTTCCTTTGCAGCAAATTTGCTATGTTGATTTCAGGACGCTTTGGCTTGTTCTACACGCCAAAGCCTGAAACTGAAGTAATTAACGCATAACAATGCGTGCAAAGCAGTATTGTTGGAGATATTCGCATGAAAGTGCCCCTGTTAGATTTGCGTCCGCAGCTTGCCGAAATAGAAGCGGAACTCAAAGCAGCCGTCAATAAAGTCATTGACTCCACCCACTATATTCTGGGCCCTGAAGTAGTGGCTTTCGAAAAAGCAGTGGCGCAATATGTCGGGGCAAAACATGCGATCGGCGTTTCTTCCGGCACCGACGCCCTCTTAATCTCCCTGATGGCGCTGGAAGTAGGCCCGGGCGACCTGGTGCTGACAACCCCCTATTCCTTCTTCGCCACCGCTGGCGCTATCGTCCGTGTTGGTGCACGCCCCGTTTTCGTGGATATCGACCCCGAAAGCTATACGATGGATCCCGAGGCGTTACATGCCTGGTTCGACGCACACCCCAAGGATATCGAACGCGTTAAGGCTATTATCCCCGTGCATTTGTATGGACAGTGCGCCGATATGAACCCCATTCGCGTACTCGCACGGCGTCATGACATTCCCGTAGTAGAAGACGCGGCACAGGCACTGGGCGCATCGTATCCCGCTGGCGCAACGCTGGAAAAGGCAGGCGCGATGGGTACAACAGGGTGCTTTTCCTTCTTCCCCAGCAAAAACCTGGGTTGCATCGGCGACGGCGGCATGGTAACTACCAATGACGCTGCCTTGGCGGAACGCATTGCGTTGTTACGCAACCACGGCGCACATCCCAAATATTATCACAGCATGATCGGCGGTAATTTCCGGCTCGATGCAATACAGGCCGCTGTACTGAACGTCAAATTACCCTATCTGGACGTCTGGAATACCATGCGCCGGGATCGTGCACTCCGCTACGATGAATATCTAAGCGAAAGCACGGTTCGAATTCCCACGGCGGTATACGGTGCAGAATCGCACATCTACAACCAGTACATCATCTCCGTACCGGAAGCACGTGATGATCTTCGCGCATTTTTAAATAACAAGGGCATCGGACACGAGGTATATTATCCTGTACCCTTCCATTTACAGGCCTGTTTTGCGGACTTGGGCTATAAAAAGGGCGATTTCCCCCATTCGGAATACGCAGCAGAGCATACCGTGGCCCTGCCTGTATTTCCGGAACTGAGCGACGCCATGCAGGATTATGTAATTTCAAAAATTAAAAAATTCTACGCCTGAGGCGGTGGCCAGACGGTCCAGCGACCGGTGGCAATATTTATGGTCCTTGACGTGGGTGACCACCGTGAGGCCAACTTAACATAGCCGTTTTTCTTTGCTTCTTTAAGGCTCGTTACCAAGTTGAGCTTGGTAACGTTGAAGGCTGTTGCCAAATAGTACGAAGCAAAGCTTCGGAGACAATTGCGTTACGAAGTGCAACTTCGTAACAAGGGAAAAGCGAAGCTAACGTATATATTCGTTTTTCTTTTCTTCTTTCTTTTTTCGTAAAAGGAAAGAAGAAAAACTATGGGACGCTGAGGCGGTCCAGCGACCACAATGTGGGAACATAGGGAGAGGGTATGTCTACACCCGGTTCTATGGACAAACTGACGCCGGTGGAACCCGTCGCGCAGAAGTGGCGTGTGGATACGCCTGATCTGGAAAAGCGCGGCTGGCGTGTCTGCGTGGTGGGCGCAGGACGTTGGGGGCGTGGCCATGTGCAGGCGTTGCAGGAGTTGGGCTATCTGGAGGGCATTGTAGAACCCGACGCGGTCACCCGTGCAGAGCTGACGCGCCTGCACCCCAGCGTGCAGCTCTTTGCCACGCTGGATGACGCCCTTGTGGAAGATTTTGACGGTTTTACTGTCGCCACGCCTGCGGAAACGCACTATAACATAGGGCGTCGTCTGCTTTCCCGCAAAAAGCATGTACTGATCGAAACGCCACTTGCCTTGACCTCCGAGGAGGCGCTGCATCTCAAAACCCTCGCGGAACAACATCATGTGCATCTCATGGCGGGGCACACACTCCTCTTTCACCCGGCTATACAGCGTATAACCACGCTCATCGATAAGGGGACTATCGGGCCGCTGCAATACATGCATAGCCACCGTATTGCCCCCGAGGCGCAACGTCCTGGTAAACATGGGCTCTGGGGGTTTTCCCCGAATGATCTCGCTGTGTTCCAATTCTTAATCGGACGTTATCCCAGCACGGTGATGGGGCATGGCGGTGCTCCGGGAAGACCGGGAGAGTATAACACCACGGTTACGATGCTCACCTATCCCAACGGGGTCATGGCGCACAGCTTTGTCAGCTGGCTCCACCCTGTCCGTAGTCATCGCCTCGTAGTTGTTGGCGTAAAGGGCATGCTGCTTTACGATGAGGCTGTTACGGGCGGCAAGGTTTTCTTTTACGAGAAAAGCTTAAACTGGATCAGCGGCGAGCCTATCCCGGAAGAAGAACCTACGGCGGTATTTCCCTGCGCCGACACACCTTCGCTGGTTGCCGAGTTGCAGTACTTTGTCGAACATTTCGACGCCAGAACGTCCCCCTCGGTCAACAACCCCCAAAGCGCTGTCGATGTCCTGGAGATCATTGAAAGCGCTGCTCGCTGTGAAACGAAAAATAGCGCCTATAATGGAAAACAACGGCAGGAGACGACCTATCAGACGCAAACCACCAGCATTGTTGAACCGGGTGCGTCCATAGGCGAACACACCCAAATCGGACACTTTTCGCATATCCAGGCCCATGCCCAAATTGGTGCGAAATGCACACTCGGCCAAAATGTTCACATCGGCGAACACGTCCAGATCGGTAATCACGTCAAAATACAAGACAATGTCACCCTGTTTGAAGGGGTCGAGCTGGAAGATTACGTCTATTGCGGCCCTTCCATGGTCTTTACCAACGTCATACGGCCTCGCAGCAAACACCCTCGCCGCGGACGGGGTATGTATGAAAAAACGCTCGTCCGCACGGGCGCTTCTATCAGTGCCAACGCTACCATTCTGTGCGGCATCACCATTGGCCGCTACGCCATGGTCGGCGTTGGCGCGGTTGTAACCACGGATGTGAGCGATTACGCGCTGATGATGGGCGCACCTGCGCAACGTGTCGGTTGGGTATGTGAGTGCGGCGAAGTGCTCGCCGACTCCGACGACAAGGCGGTCTGCCGTCAATGCGGTCTGCACTATCAGTGCAAAAACGGACAGCTCTTCCCTGTCGAATAGAAGAGACACCGCCCCGTATATACCCGCGTTTTCTGTCTACCGCAACGCGCCTTCTATATCATTCACGCGGAGCCCCGCTGGCAATATTTTTACTCCGTTCAATCGATTGCAGCGCCAGGTAATTCTCGCCAAACTTGTCCATATTATCAAGCTCGGTATCATACTGGTCATAATGGCGTTCTTCATCCACCACCAGATCCTCAAAGAGCTTCTTGGAAACCGAATCTGCATGCGCGGCACACTCATTGGCAAACTGGTTATAGTCCACAATGCTTTTTTCTTCCAGCTTCACGCTGAGCTGCAACATTTCTTCCACATCGTGAAGTTTTTTCACCTCCGACGACGCCGCCATCTCTACTTCTCCCTTGAGGAAAAGGATACGCTCTGCCAAACGCTCAATGTGCAACATTTCCTCAATCGCAGTCCGCTTAAACAAGCCGGCCAGCAAATCATATCCCTGATCGTCACAATGAAAATGGAAATACATGTACTGATGCACCGTCATCAACTCATCCGCGACTGCCCTATTCAACAGGATCACACTTTCTTTGTACATGGTCGCCCTCCTGTTACAAGGGAAAAGGATAGACTTCCCCTGTCCCCCTTCTTATGCCTTAGACAACATATCGTTTCAGAAAAGAATAACAAACTGCCTGTTTATGGTTATAGAACAGCGCATTTCTGTTGTCAAGTGCTTTGCGATTCAACGTCCGGGGGGCTAAAAAGGGGATGTTTCTGCACAGGTACGCGGTACAAGCGAATATCCCCGTTCCACACGTGCTGCGGAAACGGTATAGCCGGTATCGGTCCAGCGAATGCGCACTCCACCGTAATAATCCGTGCGTAGAAAGGGAATCTGGAGCTGTTCATAGCGTTGCGTCACTTCGGGGGCCATTCCCTGCGGCGCCGTGCGCGTGTCCCGTGTAGAAACAACCGCTATCTCGGGGTTAACTGCGTATAGAAATTCCTCTGTACTGGAGGTGGCCGAACCGTGGTGGGGAACTTTCAGGACATCTGCCCGGCAGTCTTCCTGCAGCAGCATGGTTTCCGTTTCCGCTTCGATATCCCCGGTGAACAACAGGGCTGCATTAGCCCAGGAAATACGGAGTACGACCGAATTCGCATTTTTGTTATCCCCCTCTTCCCCTTTTACCGGATGCAACACGTCGATAGCGGCCCCTGCCGCAACCAATCTGTCCCCTTTGGATACACGCGCCACAGGAATGTTGCGCGCTTTGCAAAGTGTTAACAACTGCAACTCCAACGGGGCTTCCGTTTCCACATCGCCCAATACCACCATGCCCACCGAAAGCTTCTCTACCACCTCCAGCAGCCCGCCAATATGATCCCGATCGGGATGCGTGTTCACCACATAGTCCAGATGCGTCACCCCATGCGCAAATAGGAAGGGAAGCACCACCCGACGCCCCATGTCGACATATTCGCTCTTGTCTCCCCCGTCAATTAACAGCGTGGTTCCCCCCGGCGTACATAAAAACGCAGCATCCGCACGGCCCACATCCAAAAAATTCACCGTTGCCGGTACAGGGGGCGGATTCCAAAAAAACACGCTCAGCAGGAACAGGCCCAGCATCGTAGAAATACCCAAAGCAGGGCGGATTTTCTTGAGAAACAAGGTGTATAGCACGGCCAATGCGCCCCAATATGTCAGCATGGAAAAGAGCGTGGGACTACAAATTAAACGATAGGCGCCGTGGACATGCGCGACTGTTTCGGCAATGCTGTGGATGAGGTAGACAAAAAGCGCCAGGGCATGCCCCAGTAGCGTGGCAAAAGAGGGAAAGAAAAGCGCCGTGAGCACCGTCATAAAACATAACCATAAGACGATACTCAAGAGGGGAAGTATTAAAAAATTCGTTAGTGGAGCCAACCAGGGCAGCACATGAAAGAAGTGTGCTGCAAGGGGAAAGGGGAGAAGCTGCACCGACACCGCAGAGGTGCATAGTTTACGCATACCTGAGAACCTGGCGGGTATAGAATCCGCAAGCAGCTCGGAAAAGAGCAGTAGGGATGCAACACTGGAAAAGGAGAGTAAAAAACCACTTTGAAAAAGGGATTGGGGGTTGGCCAGCAAGAAAATCAACGCGGCCAGACTCAGTGCTGTCGGTGAATCGGATTCGCGTTCGAAGAGGTCTGCCCCCATGTATAAGGCAAGCATGATAGCCGCACGCAAGGTCGTAATGCGCGCCCCCGCAACCAGGGCAAAAAGGAAGACTGCGGATAGCGTAAAGATTGCAATCCAACGTCTGGAACGCATGAAAGTACGCAGAAAAAACCCGATGCTGACAAAAATAAGGGCGGCGTGTATCCCTGAAACGGCGAGTATGTGCGCGGTGCCCGTTTGGGTAAACTCCTCGCGTGTATCCTCGGTAATTTTTCCACGTTCCCCCAGCCAGACCGCCAAAACAAAGGGAAGCGCTTTTTCAGGTACAGCGCGCCGAAGGACTTCCCCTTCCCAGTCACGCAGGCGCGCAATCCAATATCCGGGACGCCAGCGCTCTACCCCACAAACTTCGACACCGCTAGCATAGACCCGTGCAAGTGTGTATATACCGCGTCGCCGGTAGTGCTGCTCCACATCGGACAGGCCGAAATTGGTCGGCCCTAAATAATGGGACAGGGTCGCATTAAAACGCACCCGCTCTCCGGCAAAAAGTGCTTCTGTCGCGTGTGACACACGCAGCAATACCCAACCCGATAAAGGAAGCGCCTTATCGTGCGAACTGACCCGCATCACCTTTACCACACATTGCTGGTAGGCATCTTCGGGAGAATAGAGGGAGGATTCGGTGACACGCCCTTCCAGGGCATAGAATTGCCCTGGATGCGTAAGACTGTATCGACTGAGTGCGTCGCTTCCCTCGCCAGATTGACGCGCCAGGGTGTACAACAGCCCGGCGGCAAGGAAAAACAGAAAAATGAGCATGCGATCGCGTAGCGGAGAGCGACGCATAAAGTGTAGCAGCATCCCCACGGCAAGAAGGAGAAGCAGCGGAAGAAAAATATAAGGGCAAAGGCCGCTTCCTACAAGGTACACCCCTGCAACGAAACCAAGCGTTACCCATACCAAGGGTCGATTCACACCTGCCCTTCCCCTTTTCTTCTACCGCGACACGAAACGCATCGGGAACCCGTTACATGGGCAGAATACTGCCCCCACCGTCACTGGTATAGCCGATCAAGCTCAACAACAGCCGTACCGCCGTATCAAGAAACACGTACAATTTCCCCAATGCATTATCGGTTGGAATCGAGACAAAAAGTCCCTCAATCATTCCAAACAAACGCGAAAAAATATCACCTAACACGATCTATACCCGCCTTTCAGGATTATTTTCACCCGTACAAACCATTTCGCCATTTCCTGTCATGGTACGGAACGCGCACCCACAGGTCAAGAAGTACGGAATAGCAACCCGGTGTGCACATGTTCCTGTTGTACATAGCCTATTGCAAGACACGCTGCATGGTTGACAGAAAGCCGATATATTCCTACACTGAAATCATTGGCATCACGTCCCCAAAATGGCGTCTGTGGGCCATTTCGCGTATCAATTAAGGGGGGAAATGCAGGCATGAATGCAACTGCACCTACACCACCGCACCGCCCACGTATCGGAGAAATGCTGGTTGCCGCAGGATTGATCACACCACATCAATTGGAGGAAGCTCTCGACATTCAACGGCGTCAGGGGGGGAAAACAGTAGCCAACTTGATTATGCTACAGCATCTATCCCGGATAGAGTTCCTGCGATTCCTGGCGCAGCAACCCGGCATGGCCAGTATCGAAGTGCTCAATTGCACTATTCCCAAGGAGGTTGCCTGCCTTATCCCTGCCGACTTTGCCCTGAAACATGAGGTGATTCCTATCGACAAAATGGGCAAAGATCTGACGGTGGCCATGGCGTGTCCACTGGACCAAAAGACCATCGGAGAACTTAGTGAAATGACGGGGCTGCGCATTCAGGCGCTATTGGTCTCCGATGATGATATTGCCGTAGCACTGCGGCGGTATTACAGCTCGCTTCCGCTGGACGAATTCAGGCTGGATGACAAACCTGTCAAAGGCGCCGATATGGCAAGATCCCTTTCTTCCCCCCTGGAACTGGCAAAGGAGAAGAGTTTCAAGTCCCAAAAAACACCTCCACACCCCTCTGGCCTCACCCTGACAGAACTACGAAAAAAGAACCAGATACTGGGTCAGGTGGACAGTGCATTAACTCTGGAAAGCATCAAAGCGCTGGTGGCGCAAGTGGAAAATCTGCCTGCGCTACCGGAAACGGTGCACCGCATCCAGGAGGCGATAAAAAACCCGGAGATCGAAATCCAGCAGGTCGCCGAAATCCTCAAACAAGATCCCGCCCTCTCGGCCAAAGTACTGGGCCTGGCCAACTCCTCCTCTCTGGGATTCTCTCACCATATCGACACCATCGAACGCGCCACCATCCTGCTGGGCTTACAGGAAATCTTCTTCGTCACCCTTTCCGCCGCCGTGGTCGACTATTTTTCTGCATCAAAGTATTTCGACTATAAAGCTTTCTGGGAACGCTCCTTATGCTGTGCTGCCGCCTCCCGCATTATTGGACAGGCCAGCGGGCGTCAACATAGTGAGGGGCTGTTTTCCGCTGGCCTGCTGCACGATATAGGACGCATTGTCTTTGCCGAAATTATCGGCGAACGCTATGCTGAAATCGACCAGAGTCAATTGGATTTTCGCCTGATCGCACAGGAAAACGCCGTGTTCAGTATATCCCATCCCGAACTAGGCTACCTGCTGGCAAAGAACTGGGGGCTGCCAGTGGAACTTTGGGCACCGATTCGCTATCATCATATGCCCACGAAAGCAACGGAATGCCAGGGACTGGTGGCCGTCGTAGCATTGGCCTCAGAAATGGCAGACCATTATGAAGAATTCGCCGATATCGATGTGGCGGATTTTGCCTTGCATTGCAAGGTCATGGTCGATTTGCTGGAGTGGAATATGGAAAAATTTATGAAAGTCTTCATTGACGTTGCAGATGCAATGGAGCACGTTTTAGCCGAATCGGGTGACCAAACCAATAAAGGATAATTATGTCATGTACCGAATTGCTGTAAGTTTACTGTGTGTATGGATAGGATTGGCTGTAACCGCTACGGCGGCTCCCCTGCGTGTACTGTATCTGACCAAGTCCGCGGGCTATGAGCATGGCGTGGTCAAGCGGGAAGGCGATGCGCTGTCTTTCAGCGAAAAGGAAATGACCAAAATTGTAGAAGGAATGGGCGGCACGGTTGAATGCACCAAGGATGCAGGCTTGATCAAGGCTGAAAATCTGAAGAATTATGATCTGGTTATCTTCTGCACCACCGGCGACCTGACTACCACCGAAGGCGACGGCTCTCCTGCTATGGGCGAAAATGGCCTTAGTGAACTACTCGACTGGATTAAGGCCGGCGGCGGCTTTATCGGCTACCACAACGCCAACGACACCTTCCATTCCGGTCCGGAAGGCCCCTCCCCCTACATTCAGATGCTCGGCGGCGAATTTGCCACGCATGGCCAACAGTTCAAAGGCGAACTGCAAGTCGTTTCCCCCAAACATCCGGCAATCAAAAGCCTGAAGGATTGTTGGCGTGTGCGCGATGAATGGTACATTTCCAAACATCTGGACACCAAAAACATGCATGTGCTGGCCCTGTTGAATACCGAACGCGCTCGACGCCATCAGGAAAAATACCGCATCCCCAGCTATCCAATCATCTGGTGTAAAGCCTACGGCGAAGGCCGTGTACTCTACAACGCCATGGGACATCGTGAAGACGTATGGAACAACCCGGATTTCCACAAGCTGGTTATCGACAACATTAACTGGGCCGTAGGCAAAAGCGACCTCAATGCCGAACCCAATTATGACAAAGTCGTACCGAAAACCATCGAAGAAAGCGACAAGCTGACGGAAGCGAAAAAGAAAAAATAACGCATCCAGAACCTGTCCAGCCCGGAGATTACCCCTCCGGGCTTTTTTTATACCTTGGCGTACACCTTGAGGGGCGTCTGGCAGAACAGGTACAATGACGCAAATAAGGGAGTGCAAATCAATGGCAAATAATAGCTATGTGAATTATTTCGAAATATTGGGCCTGCCGGAAACGTGTAAGCCGGGTGAGGTGCGCCGCACGTACAAGCGCAAGATGAAGGATTTGGTGCTGGAAATTGCGCGTCAGGAAATTACCGAAGGCATACGAAATCAATACTTATTATCCATGGCGCAATTAAACGCCGCTTTCCATATTTTGAACGATAATAAACGACGGGAAGAATATGTAGCCGATCGTACTCGGGTGATGCAGCTGGAAGAGGAATGGCAAAATGCGGCTAAAACACAAAACCCCCAGGCCATTGACAAATTGCGCCGCGATTTCGATCAGGCGCTACGCCATTTCTTGTCGGTTTATATGGAAGAATTGATGCTGGAGGCGGGACGCAACCCCGAGTGCGTCGAAGCAAGCCATTGGGACCCCTACCATGAACGGCACGCCAGCCGGGTCTTACGCCATTATCGCCAGCAGCTGTACCACGAAATCCACGAGCGCCTGCCTTTTTATGATGTAACACAGCCCGAAATCGATTGGGAGGCACGGCGGACAATGGCAAAAACCTTGATTACGGGAGCAGCAGGGGCATAATGGCAAAAAAAGCACTACAACAAAAGGCGCCTGTAAGTCAGGAAACCATACAACAGTGCCTGGCATGGTCAATCGCCCAGGGCGACATGGTCAACTTTCGTTTCCTCTTCTACCCCAACTCTCCCCTGCGTGAGGATTCGTCCGAAGACATCACCAGCGAAAAATACAGCTACCTGCACCCCCAGAATACCCAGGAAGCAGCCTACCAGGAGGCGTTGAAGCAGGTGGGGCAACCGGCGATGACAAACCATGTACAGCAACAGCTGGCGACAAAAGGTCCCGCGCAATACCCCTGGCAACTGGTATTGACCCTGGCCGACAATGCCGTCCGTCTGGCCAAATACGCCGTAGCCGCACAAGCCTATGAATTGCTCCGTATACGCCGTCGCGTACAAGAAATCTTCCTGGAAGAGGCCGAAGCATTATTCGACAAAAAGGATATAGACGGGGCCGTAAGTGGATACACCATCGCCGCCGCATTGGAATATGACTACGCCGCATTCCCGGAACCCCTGCCCGCAACGCCTAAATACCAGTCACGAGCGCTATTACTGCACGCGGAATACCCCAAAAACCCAGAACAATGCGTGGCTCTGCAACCTGTAGAACAACATATCCAGACAATGCTCTCCTACCTGTTGGGGCAACCGCAAATGGCCGAACGCCTTGCCAAACGCTCCCTGGAAGAACGGCTGGAATTTGTCGAAAAATGGATTCGGCGCAGCGATCCGCAGTGGGACACCTTTGCAGACCGCTATCGTCAGGCCTGCGCCAAAGCAGAGGCCTTTGCAGACCGACTGGCGCATCAGGATGAAAAACGCAGCCAATTGGAAACAGAGGTGGAAGAGCAACAACAATCAGAAGAGCCTCGCGACATCTCCATCACCCTCCTGGGACGCGAAATCCCCGAGGGCGAATGGTGGCAATACCTGAAAGAACTCGCTTACCAACATCCTGCCGCAACTTTGTTTGTAGGACGACAAGCGGTAAGCCGTGACCTGGAAATCATCATGCCGCGATATCGGGCCGACCATCCACTCATTAGCCGGTTATGCTTAAAGACGCAATAACGAAAACCCGTAAGGTATAAAACGCACCATGGGATTGCTACTGGACATACACCTACATACACGCCGACACTCTTCATGCAGTTGTATCGACGAGACAAAACTGATCGATCGTGCTGTCCAGGCCGGTCTGCAGGGGCTCGTTATTACCGAACACCATTACCAATGGACCGAGCAGGAGCTGGCCGAATTAAAAGAGCAGAGCGCCCACCCCGGTTTCATCCTCCTGTCCGCCTTCGAATACAGCTCCAACAAAGGCGACGTACTGATTTATGGCCTCCCCCCGGAAGCCGCAAAGACCTTTGAACCCTATCAGGAACCCGAAATCATCGTCGCCCGCGCCCAAGCCATGGGTGCAGCATGCGTCGCAGCCCACCCCACCCGAACCGAAATCAGCTTTGACGAACGCATCGCAACCATCCCCTTCGAGGCGATAGAAGTACAAAGCCGCAACATACAGCCCCATGAACAACGACTCGCCTTTAAACTGGCGTCAGATCTGGAATTACCAGCAACCGCAGCCAGCGACGCCCACCGTATTGAGGACGTCGGCGCCTATGCCCTGGAGTTTGACGACGCCATCCAATCTGTGGCAGACTTGCGCGATTCCCTCAAGCGTGGTAGATTTCGTATAGCAGTACCGGGGACAACGAGGTAAGCTTTTGATATGGAGTATCCTGAACGTAATACATCAACAAGTGATTCTACTTCCACAACCTCCTCGCCACGCCAGGAAGTAAAACGCGAGGTGATAGAGTTGGTGAAGATGGTGGTGCTGTTTCTCGTCATGTTTTGGGTTCTGCGCACCTTTGTGGTAGAAGGCTACGAAGTACAAGGCCCCTCCATGCTTCCCACCCTGCACGACCGGGAACGCATCCTCGTGCTCAAACTCCCCCAACAACTCAGCCGCCTTTCCCTGTTCAGTGGCATTCAACCCCTCGAACCCGGTGATATCGTCGTTTTCGAAAGCTCTGTCGAAACCGACAAACGCTACGTAAAACGCGTCATCGCCGCTGGTCCGCCCGAAATCCGCCGCGGCAACCTCGTCAACGCCAGCAGCCACGAAGACGGTCCAACCACCGACCACATCAAGGTAGAATTTGGCGAAGATCACGTTTACATAAACAACCATGCCATCGACGAAAACTATCTCGTGCCCGAAGAAGCACAAGGCCAGGAAGCACGCGAGCCCATCTACCTCGACCCAGGGGAATACTACGTACTGGGCGACCACCGCAGCGTCAGCAAAGACAGCCGCAGCTTCGGTCCTGTTACCCACGAGCAACTCATTGGCAAAGCGGTATTCCGCATTTGGCCACTCAGCAAGTTTGGCCTGTTGTGAAAAAAACGATCCTATTTTCCGACGTTCACCTCAAAGTGCACGACGCCGCACGCACACACTGTGCCGACTTCGTGCACTTTTTACGCAGCATATCCCCCGATGAATACGACCGTTTGATTTGCCTCGGCGATCTCTTCGACTTCTGGTTCGAATACAAACACGTCGTCTTCTCCGGCTACTTCGACGTGCTGCGCGCCTTTGCCGACCTCCGCGATGCAGGCGTAGAGCTACATTTAATCTGTGGCAACCACGATTTCTGGGCAGGCCGTTTTCTGCGCGACGAACTAGGTTTTCACGTATACCGCGATACCGTCACCCTACCCTTTGGCCACAAAAAAGCCTTCTTTGTACACGGCGACGGCGTCAACCCCAAAGACCGCGCCTACCGCCTCTACAAACGCTTCGCACGCAACCCCTGGATCATCCGCACCTTCCGCCTGCTCCACCCCGACGCCGCCATGGCCCTGGCCCAACGCGTCAGCCACGGCAGCCGCACCCTGCAACAAGTGGAAAACCCCGAAAAAGGGCCTGAAGCCAAAGCCCTGTGCGCCTATGCGCAACACATCCTGCAGGCAGGCAAAGCCGACGCCGTATTCTGCGGTCACGCCCACGCCCCCTGCTACCGCAGCTGGCCTACCCCCAACGGACGCGGCATATACATCAACACCGGCGACTGGATGGGACGACGCTCCCACGCCGTATGGGATGGAGAAACCTTCCACCTCTTCGCACAAGAACAAGAAATCCACGAAGAAAAAATATCCTAACGGTAGCTAAGGCCACACCCCAGAGATATAGCCCTCGCCTCGCCTTCCCTGCCCAGACCGACCTTTTAAGGCTCGTTACCAAGTTGTACTTGGTAACGCACTTGTCTCCGAAGCTTTGCTTCGTCTTCCTATGCCAGCGGTTCAGCGGACGCAGGCTGAAATCATGGTCCTGGCCTTCCCTGACCCAAAGCGACCTTTTAAAATCCCCCGTTTTTCTTTGCTTCTTTCTTTTTCCGGTGAGCAGGAGTAACGGTTCAGCGGACGCAAGCTGAAATCATGGTCCTGGCCTTCCCTGACCCAAAGCGACCTTTTAAAATCCCCCGTTTCTCCTTGCTCCTTTCCTTTTTCGGTGAGCAAGAGCAGCGGTCCAGCGACCGCAAGCTGGAATTATGGACCTCGCCTTCCCTGACCCAAAGCGAC
Organism: Candidatus Hydrogenedentota bacterium; assembly: GCA_963678445.1. GTDB lineage: Bacteria > Hydrogenedentota > Hydrogenedentia > Hydrogenedentales. Next base: position 857,801 of record OY782877.1, read on the forward strand.
CTTTTAAAATCCCCCGTTTCTCCTTGCTTCTTTCTTTTTCCGGCGGTCCAGCGACCGCAAGCAGGAAGTATGGTCCTTGCCGTGGGTAATCAAAGCGAAGCTAATTAAAATCCTCGTTTTTCTTTGCTTCTTTCTTTTTCCGTAAAAAGAAAGAAGTCTAGCCCTGTTCCGGTTTAGCCTCCCGCAACAGCAACTGTTCCATCACCTGCATCGCATTGGCATCCTCATACAAGACACGATGCACCGCGCTCGTAATCGGCATTTCAACCCCCAACTTTCGTGCCAACGCATACGCCGACCGCGTCGTACGCACCCCCTCCGCCACCATCGAAGTCGCCTGCTGCAACTGCGCCAACGTGTTCCCCGCTGCAATCCCCTGGCCCAGACGCCGATTCCGCGAATGACGACTGGCGCAGGTAACAATCAAATCCCCCATCCCACTCAATCCGGCAAAAGTAAGGGGATCTGCGCCACACACAACGCCCAGACGGCTAATTTCGGCCAACCCACGCGTAATCAGCGCAGCGGTCGCATTATCCCCCAAGCCAAAGCCATCACACACGCCCGCAGCAATCGCGATCACATTCTTAAGCGAACCGCCCAGCTCCACCCCGACGATATCCGGACTGGTATAGACCCGAAATGTCTTCGAAAAAAAGGCCTTTTGCGCCTGCAAACACGCTTCCGCATCCTCCCCCGCCACCACAACCGAAGCAGGCAAATCCCGCGCCACCTCCTCTGCATGGCTGGGACCCGACAACGTCACCACGGGACCGCCAGGGGCACTCTCTGCGATCACCTCGCTCATACGCAACAGGGTTTCATTCTCAATGCCTTTCGCCACATTGACACGTACCGTATGCGAAGCAAAGCGATGCTGCTGTACGATGGCGCGCATTGCATGCGAAGGCGTCGCCAACACCGCCATATCGGCATTAGCATCGATATCATCGCAAATCTGGACCGATTGCGGAATTTGCACACCGGGCAAATAGGTTTCACATTCCCGCGTAGTACGCAACGCTTCTGCGACCTGCGTACCACGACACCACAAACGCACCTGATTGCCGTTTATAGCCAGCAGCCGGGTAAGTGCTAATCCCCAACTGCCTGCACCGATAACTTGAATATTCATAAGGCGATCATAGCGAAAAAGAACACGCTATTGCGAGTCCCGCACGGACTTTCCCCCTAGGCACCCTTTCTGTGCGGACAAGTTTACATTCCCGTGGGGCTGTGCTACTCTGAAATGGCCCTGCTTGCTCAAAGCAGACGGAACATAACTCGTCCTGCCAGCGACGGAATGCGGTAAGGAATATGGGGATTCATGAATAAACTACTGTTATTTCTGATGCTGTGTTGCATTGTGTTGAGCGCCTGTGTCACAGACGAAAACACCGATTATGTGCGCGATGGGGTGCGTTATGGCGTAACGCAGGGCACCTTTCGCGGACGCTGGTGGAGTTATTATGAACGCGGAACCTCCTTCCTGTCCGGCGCATTCTACGCCGAAGCAGAAAAAGACTTTTTGCGGGCACTATCGGGACGCAGCCGTGACGCCTGGCAGGCACGCACCTATGGCCTGCACTTTGCAGAATACTTTCCCAACCGGGAGCTGGGCATTGTCTACTACCACCAGGGACGTCTGGCAGAAGCAGAGCAGGCGTTGCAGCAATCGCTGGACACGGTAGATACGGAGCGCGCACATTACTATCTAGACGAGGTAAAGAAGGCTAAAATAGCACAGGGCCTGCTCACCGACGAGGCTGCGCCAAAACTCGACGTGCGTTGGGCCTCCGGAAAAGCCTTGTCCGCAGAACGAACAGTGACGATGAAGGTGGATGCACAGGACGATATCGGGGTGGCGCAGCTTCAATTGAACGAGCGTGTGCTACATCAACGAGGAAGTTCGGAAACCATCGCTACAACGCAGGAGTGGACCTTTACAGAAGGCGTGCACGAAGTTGCGGTGACAGCGCGTGACCTTGCACAACAAGCGGTGGAGCAAAAACTGACGGTAACGGTGGATTTGACCGGGCCAACTATAGGCATTTTCAGTCCCACCCTGGCCCTGGTGACAAAAGAATACACCGTGTTGCTGGAAGGCGTAGCGCTGGACGCCAATGGCGTGCGTAGTATACGGGTAGACGATACGCCTGTACTCGAATCCACGGAGGGGAAAGAGCGCGTTCCTTTTTCCCATGCGCTATCCCTTATTTCCGGCGAAAACGTTTTTGTCATCACAGCAGAAGACAGTGCGGGTAATGAAACCCGTTCCGCTTTGCATGTATTCCAAGGCGATCCGGAATCCCCCACAGCGCGCGTATGGCAATGGCGTGAATGCGTCCCGGAACAGTGCCATCTGGCGTCGCGTACAGACTTGTTATCAACGGTGTTGGCTGCGACACCACCAGAACAGAATGCTGAGATCCGGCTCAAATCCCCCAAACCAGATCAACCCTATCGTCACAACCGCACCCTGCGCATTGCAGGCGAAGTGTTGTCGCCTACGGGCATAACCTCCCTTACAATTAACGGCGAACCGTTCACAACCCTCACAGGCGCGCCACGGGAGTGTTTTAACCGGCGTGTGCCGCTGGACACGCAACAGGAAGAGGACACGGTCTCGGTGGCGATTATGGCGAAGACGCTAGACGGCGCTACGGTAGAAAAAGCATTCTCAGCACCTGTGCGCCCTGTTCAATTAAACACAGCGGCCTCCCGAATGCCCGTCGCGGTGCTGGCCTTTGCCGGACACGGTGTGGAGACAGAACCCGCAACGGCCTTGCGTCTGGAGACGGAAACGCAATTGGTGCAACAGGGACGTTTCCGGGTACTGGATCGTATGCGCTTACAGGATGTACTGACGGAACAGCAATTGGCGGGTGCACTGGCCGATCCGAATGAGGCGATTGCCTTGGGCAAATTGACCCCGGCGCATATTTTTCTGGTGGCTGATGTCTTCGCGCGTGAGCAGCACGGCCTGGAAATTAAAGCGCGGGTGATCAGTACGGAGACGACGGAAATTATGGCCACGCTGGACGCCTTTGTGGAGGATACACGCCAACAGGATAAGGTCGCACAGGCCTGCGCTGGACTTGCCGCGCAATTACAAAGCCGTTACCCCCGGCTTTCCGGTGAGATTCTGGGCGTTCGCACCCGTGGCGACACGGCAGAAATGTTATTGAACTGGTCACAGGAAGATGGTGTGCAAGAAGGCGCCTATCTGCTTGTCGTACACGAAGAAGCACCGTGGATAGATGAAGAAACGGACGAAATCCTGGCCCCCGGTTCATTCATCGAAGTAGGACGCGCCAAAATTACCGAAGTCAGCAAAGGTACAACCCGTGCGCAGACCGTGGAATCAAAAGAGGAGCATATTCCCGTTGAAAAAGGAATGCCGACCATTACAATGTAGCCTCTTTGCACTCATTCTGGCGACATCAACACTTGCCTGGGCGCAACTGGAGATTAATTCCTCACCCACCGTCGTGGGTAGTGGCGCACGAGCCTTGGGTATGGGCGGCGCTTTTGTCGCCGTGGCCGATGACGCCACCGCTGCCTCGTGGAACCCCGCTGGACTGACCCAACTTGAGCGACCTGAAATCTCGATGGTCTATGACTGGAACTGGTTTAGTGAAGACTTTTCTTCGCAAGGCCATAAAGAATTGTCGGGGAGCTATGAAACCCGCTTTTCCGGCCTGAACTACGGCAGCATCGCCTATCCCTTCCCCTGGACCCTGGCAGGACGCAATCTGGTGTTCAGCCTCAATTACCAACGCCGCTATGACTTTGATCGAGACCTGAAATTCCAATACAACGAAATTTTTAGCAGCAGCGTCAATATCATCCAGCGCAACAGCCGCTATGAATACAGTCAGCGTGGTGCGCTGGGAGCGCTTTCCCCCGCCTTCGGCTTTGAAATTACCGATACACTCGCCTTTGGTATTGCAGTCAACCTGTGGGATCACGACCTGCTCCCAGACAATGAATGGAAAACACGCCGGACGGTACGCACAACCAGTCGGATTAATGGTCAGCTCTCCCCAACTTCATGGACGAAACTCACCATCAATGAAGATTACAAAAATTTTGACGGCACCAACTACACCTTCGGTTTTCTGTATAAACCCACCGACCGCATAAGCCTTGGCGCAGTCTACCATACCCGCTTCACCGCTGAGGTCGACTATGTACAAGAATGGGGCATACAAGTCAGCCGCTCGCCATCGCTGCCCGCAGTCAAAACCCGACGCAAACAGAAATATACCTTTCCCAGTGCCGTGGGAATGGGCGTGGCCTACCGTTTCCCCAATGACAAACTGACGCTCTCTTTCGACGTAACACGCACCGAATGGGATCAATTCATCATCTACGACGCTCGCAACCCGCAAACCCAGCTGCGGCGGCGTTCGGGCATTACCGGCCTGCCCAAAAAACAAAGCCCACACGATCCCACCTACACGGTACGTTTGGGTATGGAATACGTCTTTGTGAACGAAAGGAAACCGCGGCAATCCTATCTTCCCAGTTTACGTGCAGGCCTTTTTTATGACCCGCAACCGGCAGGTGGACGTAAGAGTGGTCCCTTGGGCTTGGGCCGCGTAACCGGCACACCCGATGATTACTTTGGCGTAAGCCTCGGCGCAGGCGTTTTGATCAAAAACCGGGTGAATATCGATCTGGCCTACATCTACCGTTGGGGCGACGAGGTGCGCAACGACACTTTTGGCCTGGCACACACCGCCGCCGATGTAGATCAACACACGCTATACCTGTCCACCGTGATCTATTTCTAGTGGTCCAGGGACCACAGCCAGGAGATATGGTTCTTAGCGTCCCTGAACACACTAAATTCGTCGCTTTTTATGACAACTTCTTAGGTTTCAGTCCCTGGAATGGGCAACGAACGCTACTTCCTTGCCGTCCAAAACGCTAGGCCCTCTGTTTGGCCGGGCCAATCATCGTGATACGTGGGCGTTGAAAAACCTATATCAGAAAGCAATTTCACATACGCGTCTTCAGTCCATGCCTTGGTCGTGCTCCGATACTGCAGCATCTCGCCGGAGGCCAAATCAATAACATGGAAAAATTGCATTGCAATCGCTTCTTTCTCCAGCCAGGTATTTTCGATCAGGCACACATGGGGACGTTCGGAAAACAAGCCTGAGGGCGCTGCATACCAACTATTGGGCGTCTCACCCACACGTTTTACCGCTTCGAAAATCTGGATCTCCAGCAAAAGGCATCCACCGGGGGCAAGCGCACGATAGGCCCTCTCCAGGATGTCTTTGCAGGCATCAGGTGAAAAGACATTCAATTCACCAAATATCATACTTACGACATCGTATGGGCCACCGAAATCAACCTCGCGCACATCGCCATGTTCCACCGGACACGTCTCTGGAAGATGCTCCCGGGCATATTGCACCGAGGCAGGCGAAATATCGACGCCAGCACATTGATGGCCCAAGTCACAAAAACCCTTCAGATACAGTCCCGGACCACAGCCAAGATCGAATATCCGTTTCGTCTCCCCTTCAAAAATGTGGGAATGCAGCCATTGAATCTGAGCGCTGATCTTTTCCGACTTCCGGCTGGCCAAATCATGCTCCTGAGAAAGATGTTCCTGCAGCATACGTCGGCTAAACTCAGGCTCATCCCACGGAATTTTATACGCCTCCTCCCAAATTTCATCAGGGGACAGCTCTTTCTTTAGAATATCCATTAGGGGAGATACTTCCATCATACGAAATCCCTTCAAATACTCCGCCGCCTCACTTCAATGTATAGCGCACGAGAGTTCGTGTGTCTGCCGCTCATGAACCACGGCAGCACTTTCTTGAATCAATACAATAACACACATTCTGATATTATTCAGTGCAATAGAAAAGGAAATATGTGCATATTTTATATAATTCTTTTTTCGTATTAGGTGATTTCGCATTCACTTGACGAAAATGGATACGAAATTCTCTGATGGAAATATCGAAGACACAGAATCCATGAAAGCAGTGGAATCTATTCCAAATTCATGAAAATCCTCGTAGAATAGAGTCTATTCCGTCAAACCAGAACAGAAACTATCTTCGCCACCATCGCAAGGATGATAGCCGTGGCTATTGTACAACTGGATCAGGCGCAGCAATTCCGTCAGATTAATTTTCCAGGCAGGATCGGTATAGTCGCCCGCGTGCCGCGTGCATTTCTGATCCCCTTCGCCAGGAGCATAGCCATCTTCCGAAGTAGTTTCGCAATGATATTCATTCAGGTTAAAGAACTGTATACAACGAAGCAATTCGGATAAGGATATATGAAAATCCTGGTCTTGATCTGCACTGTGGGTGCAATTATCCGTATCCGTATAGAGCGGATATACGGAAGCAGCGGTAGCCTGTTCCTCTTCACCCAAGGTATAGCTTGCCTGGGCAGACAAGGCCACACGAGCCCCTCCAGTTGGCGCTTGCAGACGATAGGTTAATGAGCCCGCATCGGCAATATCATCGCCAAAAACAAATTGCAAGGTGCCGCTATCACCTGCCGCTGGCGCTGTACTTCCACTGGGAAATTGTGCATCGTCCACCAATGCGACAAAGGTCCATCCTGTTGGAATCTCCTGGGTAAAAGTAAGCGCGTTTAAGGGCTGCGGCCCTGTTTTTTGCCAATTCAACGTTACATCCAGTGTTTCTCCGGGGGTATACCGGTAAAGCGTGTTGGATGTAGCAAGCGTATAGCGAAAAGTGGTTGGAGCCTCTTCCTCGCCCTCTGGCAAACTGGAACATAGTGGATATTCGTAGAGCATGCTCTCGGCAAAATCAATGGGGATACCATCGCCCGCCGAAAGACCCGCGATTCCCTTTTGCGCACCGATACCCAACCAGGTAATACAGACGCGTCCGTCAAAGAAAAACTGCACTTGAAAGCTTACGGTATAGGAGGAATTTAATGCACGAACAGAATCGTATGTAACCACCATCTGTTCCGCAAACTGTTTGTATGAAATAGTTCCGCTTTCTGCGGGATTCAAATCCGTAAAAAATCCTGCGACGCGGGGTTGTGCAAAATGAGACGAAAAATTGGCCTTGTATTCAGTGTCGCCACGGAGGAAGGTGATGTTGCCATTGGCGTTGATGTGAATCTGGCTGTAGGAGACCCCATAAAAAGGAAGCGTTTTGCCAAAACGCAACGCGACTTCCTGGGTAGTGTCATCATTGAGTGCAAGAATCATGTGGCTGCCATCCACGGTTACCGGAAATGCATCCACTTCTGTTGCACAGGCCGTGTAGAAGCTTTTCGATTCATCGGGTGTAAACGTAAGACTCCATTGCTGCAGATCCTTGTCGGTGTTGACAAATTCCTGCGTAAAGTAATCCGGACGTTGTTCCGTTATGAAAAATTGACAGGGCAATTCTTCCGATGTGTTGCCCGCATAATCGGTCGCAACAACGGTATAGTAATAGGGCTTAAAGGGGGTCAAACCGCTAAAGTTGAGGGTATGCACCGTCGCCGCAGTATTACTATGTGTGGAGAGAGGCCAAGTCCCCCCACAAACTTCGCCACAATAGAGCTCAACGGTACCTTCTTCCGAAAGGTGCACCTCAATTTCCACCTGGGTTGATTCTGTACGGACTGCGTCCGCAAACGTTACCGTGGGAGCGACCGCATCCACCAGTGCGGTATCCGTTTTTGTGGCGCTTCCCTCGCCTGTATCTGCATCCTGATACGTTACCGTAATCTGATCCCCATGCTGTACCTGGAGCACCCCGTCCATCGGGATGTAGGATGTAGCACACTGTAACGAAATGCTGCTTTCGAATACACCGAAGGTATCGGTATTTGCAAGCGAAACAAGCTCTGTATCGCCACTGGTAGTACTAAGAACAACTCCCACCGAATCGTCGTTCAGCAAGTCCAAATCGGTCAGAGTAATCGAAACGTCGGCAGGACAAGTGTATATCGCCTCGTCCAATAACACGTTACCGTCTGAGCCTAATAATACCGGCAAGGTTGTTTGGTATGGGATACGGTTGGGTGCAGTAATTGTAATCGTTGCTTCTCCTTCCTGCACTGGTTTCGATAAAGGAACGGATGCAACACCATTGTGGCTCTGCGCTATTCCATACAACACGCCATCAACCGTGATCGCCACCGTAGCGCCATCTTCTACGGAGACCGGAAAGACGGTGGAGCCGATAGGAATGGCCGAAAGGTGTTCCACCGAAAGCGATTGCACCGGGGTGGTATACAGCACAACGGACGGATCGCCCATCAGGTTGTACATCTCAAAATACCGCTGTGTGGTTGCGTTATATCCCATCCGTGTCGCAAAACCCGCCTTGGCGTGATTCAGCATACCCCCTGCCCAGTGATAACCATCTGTATAGACACTTTCAAACCAAGCGCGCTCTAACGCGTCATCCTGTGACCAATATGAATTCACCGACGAACCGATAAAGGCCCACGCCCCATGCTCCTCCCGCAGCCACGTCTCCGCAAAACACTCCTCTAGCGTATAATCGCCTGTGGTACAGGCAAAACTGGCCACCAGCGGATAGACTGCATTGCTAAGGTTGCGCACTTCCTGTTGGCTAAACGGTGGTCCATCAATCCAGGCAGTGCGTCCCCCATGCCCTGAATAGACCATCAAAGCCGCGCCCTCATTCGCAGACACACGCACCTGCGCCGTCGTTGCACCATACGTTTTCGTATACCACTTGTCTGCCGTATAGTTACGCGGAATCAGATACGTTGCGATAGAATCATTATGCGTGCCCTCGGTAAGCTCATAGTGATCGATCCCCGCCATGAAAATCGAATGCGTTTCCCACGTCGAAGTGCTTTCCCAACGCGCAAATTCATAATCCAGCGTTTTCGAAAGGATGTTATTCAACTCCGCTTCCGTTCGAACCGGAAAACGGCCACACCACAAGTCCGGGGTATAGTACTCTGTCCCATCCACCGTGCTATACACCAAATCCGTCGGAGGATCTCCCTCCCCCCCGCCTATAGCATGCGGAATCGTGTCCGTATCGCCCACCAACAGTACAAATGCCGGCGGCGTATCCCACGTCTCATACGCCTGCTGAATATAATCCCGGATAGACGTCATCGTAGTACCCGTCGTATCCGTCGAGACCAAGGTCGTAATAAAACCCCGCGCCCGTTTCCACGTCACAAATTCATCCAGCAGCGCATTTTCCATAAAGGCTGCAGCCGCGATAATCAAATAGCCCGTTGGCGCATCCGTTGCCCACAACTTCACCTCTGGGGTCGTTAGAATCTGATCCGCATACATCGACTGAAACGCCGCAGCTCCATAGCGGCTGTCTGAAGAGACGCTCTTTCTTGTCGACCGTTGCCAGACAATATCAAAATCGATCTGCCGGTGTGTGGATACGGCCTGCGTTGCCGGATCATACTGCACCGGACGCACCGTCAGCAGATACAAACGCTGTCGCCGCTGTACACCGTAATACGTTAGCGAAACCGTTTCCGGCGCAGCATTTCCCTTTGCAGCATAAAAGGCTTTATCCCACGCCAATGGAGGCATTTTCGCATCGGGCGTTTTCTCACGAGGCGGCTGCACCGGATACAGCGGTGCTGCCAGATGAAGCGCCGTGCGTTTTGCCTGGGTCGCATCCGTTTTGATATCGCGAACTTCACCCCCAACAGCATCCTCAGGCGCAGCCACTAACCGTCGCCATACCGGAATCTCCGGCTGCCCCAAACGTCCCTCTACCCCCAAATCCGATGCGCGCATCCGGACAAACGCATGCCCCTCCACCTGCACCTCTTCCATAGCTGCCCCTGAAAAAGTGCACGAAAGATGCATGCCCCCCTGCGTGGGTGCAACATCCCACCCAAATGCATCACCGGAAGGACGTTCCGCAACCCCTTGCAGAGAAATAAATAACGCTACCCATGCACTTACTACTACGATACGACTCAACATGTAATTCCCTTAGATCCCAGTCATTCCAGCCATAGTTTTACACCTAAAACAGTCCAGCAGCCCCCTGCATTCCCCAACTTCATCACCTGATTTCATACTAGCATAAAACAGTATTGTTCATATGAGGAAATAATACCACAAAAATCCATATTTTCAAGGAAAAATCACCCTTCCCCACCGATAACTCAAGTGGCCAGCACCACATCGGTCTAATTATACCCTAAAAAAGACGCTAAGCCGCGAAGGAAATTCTATCTTTAAAACACGCGCCTAAAAACCGGGGATTATTCTATCGTTGACGGTCCCCAGAGGGTGCGGAGTCATCCGTGGTAACCGGATGGTGGTAAACAACATAGTGGATACGTGCGTAAAGAAGGCGACCACGAATGTGGTGGTATAGTCTGCCCAGAAGGGTGCGTAAGAAGGCGAGTCGCAGGGGCGCAAATCGTCCATCTACCGTAAAACAATATCGGCGGCGTGCACCGGAAAGGGCGCCGACCATACGTAGCTTTGGACTGTCGAAAAGGACAACGAACATGTCGTATTTTTCACGCCGGATCGGACGTAACAACGAAAAGACCGTGCGCAAGCCATAGCGCTCCTGGTCAGTGACGGCAATATGGTCTACAAGCGGCGCAAGCGGTTCGTGGGGATAACTGGGCGGAACCAATGCAGTCAGCCTGGCCTCAGGATACTGGCCGCGCAGGTATTTGAGCAGGCGGATGTAATGGGGACCGTAGCTGTAAAAGGCGCAAATATGCTTCATCGTATTCACCGTGTCATGCTTTCTATAAGAGGAAGATACTGTTTTTCGATGATTTGCTTCCAGTCGTACTGCATTTGCGCCCGTTGGCGTCCGGCGGCTCCCATGCGGTGACGCATTTCGGCATTGTCGAGTAGAAGCTCCAACTGTTTCGCCAGCTCGGCGCTGTCATCACGCTCAAAGAGAAAACCTGTTTCCTGATGTATCACGATATCTTGCAGACCGCCGGTGCGGGTGGCACAGACGGGGCGGGCAGCGGCCATCGCTTCGATTGCCACCATGCCGAAAGGTTCCTCCCAACGACTGGGCACGACACAAATGTCCACCTGTGAATAAAGCGCCAAGGTTTCTTCGTGGGTGTGCCAGCCGACGGCTTTGAACCAGCCTGAACTCTGTTGATAATCAAAGTGCGTCGCCCAGATTTCAAAATCTCCACGCTGTTGCGCCAGACGTTCCCCTGCTTCCAGCAAGGTTTGCAGGCCTTTCAACGGATCGTCGACCCGGCCCGTCATCAGGATAACTTTCTTGCGCTGCTGAGTGTCAAGGGGCGGCACAGTATCTACGAACTGCCGCGTATCTACTCCCGGCGTGAAGACCTGCACGTTGGGATGATGCGGCGCGAGTGCTTTTTGTATGGCGGTGTTGTTAACCAGTAGTGCATGTGTCTGTTTTAGACTCTCTTGTAAAAGGGTATAGTATTGGGCGGCATAGGCCCTGGACGCCAGATAATCTACCGTCCAGGTGCGCAATTCTCCCTTTTGCAGCACTTGCTTTTGATACGCCAAAGCGCAACGCCGGCAATGGTCCGGGCTTTCCAGATAGGCGTAGGGACAAGGCGCGTCGTCCTTAAATCGCATGGCATTGCGGGCACAGAGCAGTTCATGGGCGTAATAACGCGCTGCCAACGGATAGTGCGCCAAGGAAGAGGTCAGGTAAGGTTTTAGGGTGAAGCCGTGGGTGACGAAGACCGCATCGGGACGCCATGCGTCGATAGCCTCTCGAAAGCGCGGCATAAGCCGATGTGGCGTCAATTGTCGGCGCGTGCACTCGAACACCGTAACGGGAAAGGGCAAGGCCTCTCCGTCGACCCGACCCCGTTCAGAGGAATGCTGTTCATGGGCAAGAAAGAGGTGTACCTCTATACCCTGCTCTTGCAGCCCCGTTATGACATGGTACAGTTCCACATCGGCACCGCCGTTGGGAGGCCAGGAAAAAATAAGATCTGCAAAAGCTATTCGCATCGGTTTGGAATCTCGCCCTCTTTCAACGTATCCAGCAAAGGCAGGTAGTGCTGCGCAACTACTTTTTCCCAGGAGTACATTTTTTCTACCCGATCTCGGCCCGCCTTACCCATACGTGCGCAAAGTGCAGGCGAATCGAGCAGTTTTTCAAGACAATCGGCCAATTGTACGGCATTGCCCCCTTCAAAGAGCAGCCCGGTCTCGCCCTCTTGAATAATCGATTGTAGTCCACCTACACGACTCGCGCAAACGGGGCGTCCGGTGGCCATGGCCTCTACTGCGACAAGCCCGAAGGGTTCCTCCCATACACTCGGCACGACCACAATATCGGCCTGCTGATACAAGGCCAGCGTTTCCTGATGGGCGCACCAGCCCAGCGGCACAAACCAGTCCGGCTTGGATGGTGCAGGAGGTGCAGTGGCGCAAATCTGGAAATCATTTCGTTTTTCGGCCAATATGCGACCCGCCTCCAGCAGAACGGAAAGCCCCTTAACGGGATCTTCGCCTCGACCCGTCATCAGAATGCATTTCGTGGAAGCAGATTCGAGGGGAGAAAAAATAAACTGCGCTGGGTCAACCCCACCAGGGACGATCTGTACCTGAGCGCAGTACGGAAACAACTGTTCTTGCATACGCGCGTTGTACACAATAGCGGCACGTAGCCGATTTAATGCTTTACGAACAAGGGCAACGTATTCCGGTGCATAGGCGCGCGCCGCAATATACTCCCGGGTCCAGGCTAGGGGATCGTCTCGTTTAATTAGTGGAGCCAAAGACGCCAGTGCACATTGTCGACAGATTTCGGGCGTTTCTAAATAATGATTTGGACAAGACGCACCGTCTTTGAAATGTAAGAGGCTGCGTGGGCAAATTGCTTCGTAGGCATAGTATCGGCTGACCAGTGGATAATGGGCCAGTGCCTCAATAAGATATGGCTTGAGAAAAAACGCATCGCAAATAAACACCACATCCGGTTGCCATGCGTCGACAGATGCGCGCAAACGCGCACAAAGTTTTTCCGGTGTGAATGCGCGGCGGGAGAAAAGCATTCGTTCAGATGGAAAAGGAAGCGCCTCAGGGGAAAAATATCCCCGTTCCCAGGAATCAGGGCAATGCACGCCAAAGAGTTGCACGGTATGCCCGGCGCGTTGTACTTGTTGAATAACATGGTATAGGTCGACATCGGCACCACCGTGTGGCGGCCAGGAAAAGAATAAGTCGACAAAGGCCAATCGCATAAACGCCCCTATACCAGTCTTGGATGCACGCCGCGTTTCAAAAAACAGCTACATATGTTTCAACGTACCGTACCACTGACGTCCCTCGTGGTCCAGGTGTAGAACAACCGTCCCCTCTAAACGCGTTTCCTTTCCGAAATGAAGCACAACATCCCGTCCAAACAACCAATCTGAAGCTTCGAAGTGATCCAGCTCGTGATATGGAATCTTTTCCAATACCTCTTTTCGGACGCATTGGCAAAAACCGCAGGGAATACGATCGCCCTCGCGGAAACGGTAACGTTCTACCGAGGCGGCGTATTCGTCAAAATGTTCCCAGGGACGCACCTTGCCGAGCAAGATGTCTGCCGTCTGGTCTGGCGTCAACATCTTCCGCCCGTCCGGCGCAATAAAATGCGCACCCTCGGCAACCGCGTCCACCTTTTCAAACATGTCCGGCGGCAGCATCGTGTCCGAATCCAGCAACATAACCCATTCACCAGAGGCGACACGCGCGGACTCGTTGATCATGAAACCTTTCGATCGCACATTGCTTTCTTCAAAAGGCGAACGCACAATACGCAAATGCGGATAAGCGCGTTGCATGCAATCAATGAGATCATCGTTGCCATCGATACCGGGCACGTACGCAATAATCACCTCTAGCTGGCTCATGTCAAAATTATGCTGATGGGCGAGCGAGAGTAACGTAGCCTGCAAGCGTCGTGAATAGCGCGTGCTCACAATAACCACGGAATATTTAACACGCTCCAGTTTTTCTACCGGATGGTTTTCACCTTCCCACACCAGAATAGTCTGTGTGAGCAAGAAGCCATCCACATTGTGCACCGCAATACGCGGTTCCAAGGTACCCGCAAGGCGTACAGGCAAACGAGGCGCACCCTCGAATTCTGCAGGGCGTACGGCAACACCGTCCCGCAACAGTACAAAATAGCCATCCCGATCCACATGCAACGTAATCCGGTGGGTATAGTCAATCATCGGGCAGACAATTTTCGTATGCCGCCCAAAACTGAAGCCAACATGCTGCGCGATCCCGCCCCCTGCCGTAAACGCTATAGTAAATGGAGGTTCGAGGCGGGTTAAGGGCGTACTTTGCAATTCCGTGTTGGCAAAGGAATACCATCGCTTTGAGGCATCATCAAACGGATTGAAATGGTCTTCAATCCCATAATCCTGCAAGGGAATCTCACGGGTGGGTGCCTCCCGCAATGTGATTTGCCGAGCAGTTTGCGCCATGTCCAGTTGATGTTCTGGCAAGGTACAACGAGGGGCGTCTAGCGCATCGAAATAACGCTGCGCCTGACCTCTATAGTGCATGGGGGAAACGACCGGCGGGCCCTCTTTAGGCTGCAATACCAATCCGGGAAGCGCCTGCTTCGTCTTCTCTGGCGCATGGTCACAGATCCGCTGAAACCGACACTGTGAGCACTGCACGCCCAACTGTTTTGCCTGCTTTTTCCGATATCCTTCCAGTGCGGCCTCGCAGGCCTCAACGGACTGGGGCAAGGGACGGGGACGACGCAAAAAGTTAAGATGCCTGGTTAGCTTATGAAACATCCAGACCCGTGCATAGATACGCGGATTTTCAAGCACCCATGGCAATAGCGCCCGATCAATGATGCCATGCAATGATGCTTTTCGACCCAACAAATTCTCCACCGCCTTTGCCATACGATGTGGTCCGCGAAGATGTATCTTCGAGGCAAATTCGTAGGACTGCTGCTGATATTGCATATGTTCTAAGAAGAACTGCTGTTCATTACAGACCGCAGGCCAATTATCCTCCTCCACCCAACAGAACGGAAATTGCGTCAGGGTAACATCGACACCGATGCTTCGCAAGGCAGCGGCTAAAGCATTCGCACGTTTGAGTAAGGCCGCACTTGTGTCCGGTGTCTGTGCTGCAGCATCCTGCACAAACGGGTCGTACAATGTGATATTGCAAAACACCGCCGTCTCCAACAACGCCACCAACGATTCGACGGAAATCTCCTCTGCAAATGGGGGGTGCAATTGGATACGCAGCGGGACCTTGTTTTCCTTACATGCCGCCACCCATTGCTGCAACTGCGCCAGTGGTGCTGAGGAATGGCAATAGAGCACATCCTCTATTCCCGCCTCCACACACGCCGAAAAAGACGCAGGAACAGCCTCATTCTCCACGCGCAAAGACAGCGGAACACCTTCCACAGCAGCAAATTCCAACACTGCTGGCGCCCACTTCCACCCCGTCTTTTCGATCCGAAAATCGACCTTTTCCACCTTAAAAATCGTGCGATTCAGGCGTATCCATTTTTGGAGAGCAGTCAGATCAAATTCACGTCCCTGCGCATCATGTGTGCAAACCAGGCCACGTAGCGGTGCAATATAATTCAAAGTCATTTTCGATTCGCTGTTCACTACCAATTGCATCCCGATTGAGCGGGTTCATACCCGACGCAGGTCCTTTTCCGGACGTATATTCCAGTGCAGAACGCAGATTATAGAGCCCAGGATTCATCCTCGGGCTCAACCACCTTCTCCTGGTTTTTAATGTAGAACAAAGGATCGTTTGTTTCCGGGATATCCGCAATTGGCACCGCTTCCTCAGTACCGAAAAAGTCCGCATAATCCCCATGAAAACCGTCACAAATCTTACGCGCCGCACATTTTTTACAGGCATCATGATACTTATACTGGCAGTTTTTGCTCGCACGCACCATGGCCTCTTCGCGATAGATAACATCCTTGCCGCGCACGGTCTGCATGATTTTTGACAGCACGCGTTGCCCCGCAAATTTGATCCCCTGTTTAATGGGATTGCGCTGCGCATGGTCGCGGACATAAATAGGATCTACCTGTTGCAAAACACGCCCATAAGGCCCCCCCAGCATAAAAGGAGGCATCAGCGGTCCCGGCTGCATCATCTGCGGCCGCAGCATAGTCCACGCCCACGATTGATAATCCCACTCATGCGTGTCATACGAAAGCTGCTGAAAGTTGTAAAAGCTTTTCCGATGCCGCGCTTCGCCAATGCAGTACGGCAGATAGCGCACATTGGTCTCTATTTGCGCTTCTTCCAACATATCCAGTGCCTTCGTCAAAGTTTCCGCCACTTCGCTGTACCGCGCGACCGTATCCGAACGACGGTGACCGGTCTGCTGATCGCCAAACGGGTTGAAGGCAATAAAATTAACCGCATTGGCGCCATAATCAATCGCATGCTGCGCCACTTGCGGAATGACGGGAACGATGGGTTTCGTCATGGTGCAGTTAAAACGGAAGGGAACCCCCTCCTCACGCATGCTTTCAATAGCGCGAATAATCTTGTCGTAGGCGCCCTTTACACCAACCACCTCGTCATGCGCGTCCCCGATACCATGCAGGCTGACCAAAAAGTCGCGCACGCCTGCATCGCGATACTTCGCCACCTCTCCCGGCTTCGCCAGCACGAGCCCATTCGTAATCAACGTGGGATACAACCCGATATCATGACAATACTGCGTCAGCTCCAGAATATTCTTGTGAATCGTTGGTTCGCCACCCTGAATATCAATCGCGGTATTCCCATACACCTCACGCAACGTCTTACAGATCTGCTTGGCCTTGTCCAAGGTCATAAAGGCATGTTCAGGATGATTGCGATCTTCGATACGATTGATAAAGTAACAAAAATAGCAGCGCTGGTTGCAGGTTTGCCCCAACCACAATACCCCACGACGGGTGATAACGCGTTTCTTGGTTTTCTTCAACGATTGCACAGCGGTTTGCGGCATGGCTAAATCTCCAGCACAACGGCTTTCCACACATTTCAACGGGCGTCGGTTCAATCACAGCCCGGCTCACATAAATCTTCAGGCTCATTTCCCCACAGACGGCGCAACACGAATAGCACCAGAAAAGTAGAGATGACGGCCAGGAGGAAAATACAACAACCCCGATTCCGATACCCGCAAGGCCTGCAACACACGCGCATTCTCTTCCGGTTTGGTATTAATCGGGGTCATGCGGACGGACACTTCCTCCGCAGTATTCTCGATTGTAACGGATGGCAAAGTTGAACTCAAGGCGGTGGCCAGTTTACCCACCGCATACGTCTTGTTCAGGTGCTGCCACTTACCCGAATCGGGGTTAAAAGGCGGAAAAGCGCCTTCTTCCTGATCCGTACGCCACGATTCATACTCCGGCGCCAACACAATCGACGTCTGATACTCCTGCGCATGAAACGCTTCCAAGGCTTCCAGCCAAATCGTCAGCGCCATAGCGCCATCGTCGATAGCCCGCACCTCCCAATGCTGCTGGAAAGGAAAACGTCGCGACTCTCCCGTCGCACGCAATACTACGCCATCATTTTGAAGCGTACCCCAATGTAGGTTCAAACTGTCGTGCCAGATATGCTGCAAGAAAATTGAGGTGTAAACATGGTGCAGCTTGGTGAACTCTATGCCTTCATAGGTGAGCCGTATGCAGCCGCGTTCGAAAGTGGCCGTCAACGGCCCGCTTTCGATGCTGCGATTGCTTCGGAAACGTGGCGCAATCTCATCCCGCGGCGTATTGAGATCAAATGCAATGGTCGCCAATGCATGCTTGCCAGACGCAAAACGGCTTTCCCGTTCCGGGAAACGTGCATGCGTTACCAAGATGCGGCTATGCGAAGAATATTCTGAATTGGCCCATGCAAAGGCAAACAGGGGATTATGCGCTGTAAGCTGCGCCTCCATTGGCGGCAACGACGAGCTTTCCTCCGGCAACGCCATGGCGCGCATGGCGCTGCCATCCGCCGTAAGCAACTCCCAGGAAGCAGCGAGGAAATTCCAAGTAACATCCGTCGGATGAATCAGTGGAAACGTATCTGACAAATCCCCATAAAACCACCGTGTAAACGCAGCAGGGAAAAACGAAGCAATTTCAATATACGAAATAATTATCTCTCGATGGCATTCCATCGAAATTTCCCACGAAAAACGTCCTTCCTCCACCGTCATCTTCCAGATCCACGTTAACGGCAGGCGCGACATATGTCCCTGCGCCGTACAAGATGCAGGCTGTCGATCCACCACCGCCCATTCCGCATCCGTCGAGGCATGTAACTGCCCCATGTGCTCCGCATTGATTCGGAATCCATTTGCCGCACTGATTTCTTCCTGCTTATGAAACAGCGAAATACGGCCATCGCACACAATCGCCTCCGTGTCCCCCTTCGAAAACGTATGTACGCCCTTCTCCCGCCCCACCTGGCGCAAATAAAAACTAATCGTTTTCTGCGTGGTTTCACGATGCATCATTTTGCCATGATTCAGCAACACCACTCGTTCACACAGCGTATTTACAATACCCAAATCGTGGGATACGAAAACAAGCGTTTTCTTTTGTTCCCGAAACTCGCCGATTTTGCGACGACACTTGCGCTGGAAATCCTCATCACCCACCGACAACACCTCATCCACCAAAAAAATATCCGGGTTTACATGCACCGCCACCGCAAATGCGATACGCACATACATGCCGCTGCTATACGTATCCACCGGCTGGTCAATAAAATCGCCAATACCGGAAAAAGCGACAATCTGATCAAACACCTCACGCGCCTGCGCATGACGCATGCCCAACAGCCCCGCATTGAGGTAGACATTCTCCCGCCCCGTCAGCATCGGATGGAATCCCGCGCCCAACTCCAGCAACGACGCCACCCGCCCCCGCATCACCACCTCGCCCGTCGTCGGCAGACTCACCCCCGCCAGGATCTTGAGCAACGTACTCTTGCCCGAACCATTCCGGCCAATGATCCCCAGCGACTCCCCCGGGTTCACCTCAAGCGAAACATTGTCCAACGCCTTGAACGTTTCCTTCTTGCGTCCCCGAAACCAATCGCCCAACCCACCCCGGCCCAGGAACACCCGCGCCCCCTGCCGCGTCGGGTAAACTTTGGAAACATTATGTACTTCAATCACCGACATTACAGATGATCCGACAACGTTGGTCCCGCCTTGCGGAAAACAAAAATACCACTGCCCAGCGACAACACCGCCAACACCGACGGCCACGCCAGCAACCACAAATCCGGGAAACGCTGCTCAAACAGGATCTGCCGATACGCCGTCAACAACTCCGCCATCGGATTCAACAGATACGCGCGCACAATCCAGGGATAATACCCCGCCGCCCACTCCGGCACATTCGCCGCCTGCGTCACAAACTCCAGTTGATAAAAGACCGGCGACGCATAAAAGCCAAACACCAACGCCACATTCGTCATATAGCCAATGTCGCGATAATGCACATTCCCACACGACAGCAACAAGCCCAGCCCCACAATGATCGCCAGTTGCAACGCAAACACCACCGGGAACCAGCACAACGCCAGACTCAACCCGCCCCCCAGCAACACATGCACCAACAACAGCACCACAAAACCAATGCAGAGATTCACAAACGGATAGCCCACCGCCGCCATCGGCACGATCTCCCGCGCAAAACACACCTTCTTCACCAACTCCCGATTATCAATCAACGACTGCGTAGCGCTATTCAGGCCCGCCGCCATAAACTGCCAGAAGATCAAGCCACACAACAACGTCGCCGCCATCGGCGGCGCATCCACCCCCGGCGTTGTTGGCACCCGCCCCCGAAACACAAACGTAAAAATAAACGTCAACACCGCCATCAACGCCAACGGCTCAAAAATCGCCCACAAAAAGCCCATCACCGCATAGCGATACCGCACCCGCAGATCCTTCCACACCATATCCACCAACAACTCCCGCGCCCGGATCAGATCAGGCACAATACGCCACACCTGACGTTGCGTTGTGCTTGTGTAATACAAATGACTCATAGCGCACATGGTAGCACCGCGACCCCGCCCATTTAAAGCCACACGTCCTGCTTCCGCCACTCCAGATGCGCAGGAGGATCTAGCCTAAGCGTTCCCGCTTCCGCACGCTTCCGCAACGCCTCCGGAATCGACACCAAGGCATCGCAGCCGGTTAGATCAAGAAATTGTAGTTTTTTCAGCTTTTGTAGCGGCGTCATATCGCTAAGCTGACTACAGTCCCTTAGATATAGCGCTTTCAAATTCCCCAAGTTCTGTAGCGGCATTATATCACTAAGCTGGCTACAGTTGACTAGGAATACGAATTGCAATTGCCCCAAATTTTGGAGCGGCGTTATGTCACTAAGCTGGCTACAGTTGACTAGGAATACGAATTGCAATTGCCCCAAATTTTGGAGCGGCGTTATGTCACTAAGCTGGCTACAGTTGACTAGGGATAGGCATCGCAATTTTTCCAAATTTTGGATCGGGGTGATATCCCGGATCCGCTTGCAGCCGGACAAGCTGAGCTGCGTTAACGAGCTGTGAAGTCCTTTTCTGGGGATAGGAAAGCTTGCATGGGATTCTGATAAGAGCACCTGAATTACCGAAGAAAAAGAAGAAGAAGAGCAAAACCAATTAACCTTTTGCTGGCTAAGGAGTTCCCAACGCCAACAGGCCTCCAATGCGGCCTTTCGCTTGTTATCGCTCAGACCGCTGTAGGGATCGCAACTTAGTTGCGAAAGCAGGGTAACCGCTGTATTGTAAGGACGGTTATCAAAAGTTTCGTATTCTTCAGAGCTTTTTACAATAGTTTTAAGCGAGTTTTCAATTTCCTCAAATTGGGGCCAAAGATCCAGTCGAGCAGGATGTCGGGCCAATTGTAGCGGTCCAGCAGTTCAAAGGTAAGCAGGAGGGTTTCCTGCCAGGCATTGTGGTCAGCCCACTCTCGTAATTTTTCAGGGGGGAAAGGTTGAGTGTCGGGAGGACTCTGAGGATCGCCGTAACAGGGCAGCCATCGGTGTTTTTTAATCTGTTGGACAAGGTAGTAGGCGGCAAAATACTCCTGGAAGGAAAGATGGATGAAGGCGTACTCCTTCACACCGCGAGGTAGCAGCAACCCACTACGACGGGCGATGTGTTGCAGGAAATTCCGGGCTTCTTCCTGGGTCTGGATGCTGGCGCTACCCAGTTCCTGCATTGCTTCGTTGAGCCAGTGTTGGGCCTCCTCTTCTGAAACCAGGATCTCCCGGGTTTCCTGTTTTTTGCTTTTTTTTCTGCCATCGCCCCGTCGGCATTGCATTTCAAAGGCAATCTTGCCGAGCCAGTACTTTTTATCCTTAAGGTGATATTCGGTTTCACGAATGCCCCGGAAATCATCGATGGATTCAAGGTACGCCTGCGCAATGTCATTGTAAAGCTGGGCGCGCCCGTGCGGCAGATGGGCGCGGTTGCGGTGAATCAGGGCCATCATGGTGAGCAGTTGCGGAATACGGGCAAGACGCTCCGTACCGACATTCTTCCGAAGCGCCTCAACAAAGCTTTGCGCCCGGCTCTCTTGTTCACTCTCAACGGTTTCATGCTGCACATACCAGTTGAGGGCAAAGCGTTCTATGGCGGTATTGTCAAATGGCGCCACATAGTTTAGCGTGGCTACTTTGGTCTGGACATCACCCGCAACAGACGAAGGGGATAACCTGAAAGGCAATGTCCCCTGGTTTAATTTGGATGGCTGATATACATCCATCTTTTCTTGGGACGTTTCATGAAAAGGAAGCGTATCATAGCCAACGATGCGGGAGGTAAGCAGCCAGCGGCAGCTCGGGTATTCTTTCATCCCGTCGTGAACGGCTTTGCACAGGGCGCGTCGGGTTTCGATATTGCCAACCTCATCGAGTCCATCGAGCAGAAAGAGGGCTTGCCCACTTTTCAGAATACCTTCCAGAAGGGGTCTGTCTTCGCGCAGGGCCTGTGCAACGGGCCGTTCCAGAAAATGATTGAGCAGGCTGTCCCAGGTGGTTTTGGGGCCGAGGGGCAAATCCCGCAGGATAAAGGGCAGGGGAATAAGACGACCGTAGCGAAAAATCCAGGGGTTTTCTGTGGGTTGGGCGAACTGCCATGCGATCCAGTTGATCAGGGTGGATTTGCCCACACCGGGATCGCCCAACAGCACGAGATGGTGGTCCTGTTCCAACAAGTCCAATATTGGGGTTGTTTCCGGCCAGTTTTCCGGAGCCTGATCCGGGGAGATGCGTTCACGCGACAGACGCGGCTCCACATAAAGATGGTCCAGCGGCACATCAGGCTTGTCACGCAGATGCGGCAAGCCCAAAAAGCGGATATAGCCGTGCCATTGGTGTATCTGGTCGAAATACGCAATCAGCGAGGCATTGTCCCAGGGGTCGATATGGAAATCAGATTTCGTCATGGTTACTCAGTGTAATATGTACTCTTTAATTTTGGAGGCGACAGGGGCTTCTATTTCGATAAAAAGCTTTTGCATCCAGAAAACGTCTCCTCGCGTAGGATCAAGGTGGGCATTGTGGAATGTCGGCGGTTGAGGCGTAGGAGTGTTATCCATTTTTGATTGTCCAAAATAAGGAAGCCTCATATCACTAAACCAAACTGCTTTAAACATGGTTTCTTCACCGTAGGCCCATTTTTGTATTTCAACGAAGAAATTAGTATCTTTTTCTATCCGTCGATACAGTTCCGGATGAAAATGATAGAGACCGGCCATGGCAATGCAAAGTTCAGGATCAAACGTGTTGGGAATCGCCATAAAACGGAGCAGCGTAGCGGCAAAGGCTTTTATTTTGCGGGGATTACGCGGCAAGCAATCATGTTTGTTGATAACTCTAGCAATCGCCCCTTTTGTATTCCTATCCACATCGCCCAACCATTTGTTAAGATTACCAGCAGGGTCGATTACCAACGGGAGATGCCAGAAAGACTGGCAAATTTTCTCAAGGTATTCCTTTACCAGCGTGCTGTTAAATTCATTGTCAGTGGGAATATGTTCTGCAACGGCAAGTTCGATAAAATTGCGATCCATACCGATAACAAAGAGACAACTGGGGATGTTGAGGTAAATCTTGATGCCTTCAAGGAGACGATAGGCGGCTTCCGGCTCACAACGGTCCAGATCGTCCACCAGAATAACCAGGCGTTTGTTTTTCCCGATAAGCTGGCTGATGGCTTCGTTTAAAAGACCGCGAATGGTGTGGGTGGGCAGGGGCGTGGCATGATGTCGCGCTTCCCATTGCTCCCCAGCCTGTTGAATTTTGGAGGGCGCGATACCGATCATTTCTATAATGCTTTCAAATGTCAGAAGGCTGCTGCGTATAGTCACTTCCCCCAGTTTTTTAGCTTTATTCAGCATTTTTTGTTTCCATCCCAATTGATCGCAGATCTCATGGAGCAAGGCGACAATCGGATTGTGGTCATGCTGATAACGCCAGGCTTCGAACCAGACAACGGTAAGCTCTTCCTTGTCTTCCCAGTCCTCGCCAAACAGTTTTCTGGCCTCTTCTTCACAAAGCTTTTGATATGAGGGAGGTTTTTCGGTGTCTTTTTCCACTTTTTGAAGAAGTCTTGTATGGCAAAGCTCCTGCGATTGGGGACATTCGCCGGTAAGGTAAAACTGGAGTTGGTGCAGAAAGCTGGTTTTACCGCTGCCCCAGGCCCCGTGAAGACCGAAAACGTAGGGCGGATTGCACTGCGCAATCTGATCGCCCAGTTCTACGACCAGCGGGGTGCGCTCAAGTTGATCGACCAGTGTCGGTTCGTCATTGTGTAACATTCGCTGGGGTGCCTCCTACATGTTACTTCCTATAGCTCAATCCGTGTGCCGAGCAGGTCGAGGAATTTGGCAAGCCAGGCGGGGTGGGCGGGCCAGGCGGGTGCGGTGACGAGGTTACCGTCAACATGGGCCTGATCTACGGGAATTTCCTGGTACGTGCCGCCGGTGCCTTCAATTTCGGGACCAACGGCGGGGTAGGCTGCGCAGGTGCGTCCGGGAAGCAGGCCGGTGGCGGCGAGGATTTGGGGACCGTGGCAGATGGCGGCGATGGGTTTGTTGGCTTCGATGAAGTGCCGGGTGATATCGAGTACCTGGGGGTTGAGACGCAGGTATTCGGGGGCGCGTCCACCGGGGATAAGAAGTGCGTCGTAATCCACGGGGTTGATTTCGTCGAAGGTGGCGTTGAGCGCAAAGTTGTGCCCCGGCTTTTCGCTGTAGGTCTGGTCGCCTTCGAAGTCGTGTATGGCCGTACGCACGGTGTCGCCTGCTTTTTTATCCGGACACACCGTGTGAACGGTGTGTCCGATCATCAGCAGGGCTTGAAAGGGAACCATGATTTCGTAATCTTCCACGTAGTCGCCAACAAGCGCGAGAATGGTCTTTGCCGCCATAAGATATGCTCCTTTTACTCTATCGTTATAAGAGGCGTTTTGACATATTCTTCAGACAGGTGTCGACTATACCGCATCGACCGGTCCCCTGGAATAGCGTCAGGATTTCTTCTCGGCCGCCTCTTTTGCAGCCTTTTGTGCCGCTTTATGCGCCTCATATTTCGCAGGGTATTCTGTATTCACCCACTCTTCAAAGGGGAGAGAACTGCCTTCGTACAGGGTTAAAAGTTCGCCAATGGGGGCGCCCATGAAACCCGGACCGAATTGTCCTCGTGCCGTTTCCACGCTTTCGCCTTTCGTCAGCAAATAGCAGGCAGCCGCCACACCGGTACGGTGCGTGCCACCCTGGCAATGCACCAGAAAGGGTTTTTCGGCGGTATGAAGCAATTTCAAAAAGGCCGACAACGATTCTGGATCGGGAATGCTGTTTTTCGACCAACCGAAATCGTAATGCGCCAAGCCTACTTTCTTGCAGGTTGCCACCTCTTCGTCGTACCAGGGCTTGCCCGTATTTTCACCCCGGAAATTGACCATGGTTTTGATGCCCCATTTGTCGACAGCGCGCTCGATAGCGGCCCCTGTCATCTGGGCAGAACCGTAAAAGCCGCCTGCCTCCACAACGCGATAATTGTCGAGTACAAAATAGTAGTACGCTGTTCCCCCCAACGCCAACGCAATACACAACACAATACCAAGAGCTATTTTCTTTTTCATAGGATTCCCAACTTCATGCCAATTTGAATCTATAACGGCCCAAGCGTCGTTATGTAACCAATTCCATAAAATACCATACTGAAGCTATCGAGGCAAAAGCAATTCATTGGGCCAAACGCACGCGGATACGGTCGGCAGCAGCATGATCGAATTCCAGCACGTTGCCTGCATGCTCCACCTGCCAGAGAAGTCCATCGGCAGAGCGTCCCGCCAAGGTAATCGCTTCGCCGGGGGACAAGGTCGCCCCTTCTTTCGACGTACCCCCAGCCTCAAGCACCTGCCCCTGTTGTCCTGTGCGCAGCATACTCAGATATAACTCACCGCTTTCCAAGGCACCCTGCGGAATCTCCGCGCCATGCGGATCGTGCTCAGGATGCCCCAGACTGTGCGCCAGATAATTCACCGCATTTCTATCGCCTATGTGCTCCAGATGGTGTGCACGCGCATGCACTTCCTCCACCGGCGTACCCAAATGCTCCAGATACGCCTCCCAGAGGCGATGCGCACGCGTTATCCGGTTGGCTTCGCTACGCCCCTTTTCGCTGAGTGTGTATCCCGCTTCCCGCATTGAAAGCAAGCCTTGCGCAAGCAGCGATTGCACCGCATGGCGCACCTGCCCAGAAGGAATTTCCAGCGCCTCCACAAGGTTCTCTACCCGGTACGGCTGCGGGTCGTTACGCAGTAGCACACGCAGTAAATCCTCCACCAACTGTTGCGGCGCCATACGGCGACGGCGACGCCAGTCGGATAAAAGGCCGTAGCGCGGCGCTACTATAAAGGCCAGCATGAATTGTAAGGTGGTCACCACAATAATCGCACCGCCACCCGCTGAATCGATCCAGATGCTGAGATACAATCCCCCTATCACGCTCGTTACGCCAAACAAACCCGATAAGAACATCATTCGTCCCAGACGATCGCTGAACATGTAGGCCGTCGACGCAGGGGTGATCAGCAGACCAACGACCAGGATTACGCCTACCATGCTTACACCACTTACCACCACCATAGACACACAGGTAGTCAAAAGATAATCGATCAGCAGCACCGGCAATCCGATCGATGCCGCCATTACTGGGTCAAAGGAGACCAGCTGAAAATGACGAAAGAATAAAACGATCAGGGAAAGCACCAAGGCCGCTACCAGCACCGCCACCCATAGATCGGCATCGGATACCCCCAACACATCCCCCATAATGAAATGCATGATATCAATGTGGATGTAGTTCCTAAACAGGGAAATCAGCACAACACCTCCGCCAAAAATACCGCAGTACATGATACCGATGGCGGCGTCTTCCTTAATACGCGTTGCGCGCGATACAAAACTGATCAGCGCCACCGTCAGCACCGCCGCAAGCACGGACCCTATCAACATAGCGGGCGCATGTGCTTCTATCCCAAATAAAAGCTTCATAAACAGATAGCCGCCCGCGACCCCGGCGATCATGGCGTGCGACAATGCATCGCCCAGGAAGGCCATGCGACGCAACACCACTAGACAGCCCACCACACCGCAGACCAACGCCACTACGGAGCCGCCCAACAATGCTTTTTGGAAAAACGCCTGGGTCAACGGCTCAACAAAAGCCTGATACAGAGTCATTTACGCCTCCTCCTTACGCATCAGATCGGTAAAGACACGCAGCTTACCCTCATACACCTCGCTTAACAAATCCTCCCGCAGCACCTGCTCCGGCGTGCCATAGGCATACAAACGCTGTTTCAACAGCGCCAGCTTGTCAAAATACTCCGCCGCCGTCGTCAAATCATGATGCACCACCACCAGCGTACGCCCCTGCGCCTTGGCCTGAGAAAGCACATCCAACAATGCTCGCTCCGTTGCGGCATCCACCCCCGCAAACGGTTCATCCAGCAACAAAATTTCCGAGCCCTGCGCCAAAGCGCGCGCCATGAAAACACGCTGCTGCTGCCCGCCCGACAATTGTCCGATCTGACGATGCCGAAAATCGGCCATACGCACCATCTCCAGCGCCTCCGCAACAATATGCCGATCCTTCCGACCCGGATTGCGCCACCAAGGCACATGCAAATACCGCCCCATCATCGCCACCTGCTCCACCGTGATCGGATAATCCCAATCCACCGAACCCCGCTGCGGCACATAGGCTACCTGCCCCTTGGCCGCCTGCGCTGGCTTGCCCAAAATACGCACCTCACCCACATCACTGCGAACAAAGCCCAATATCGATTTAATCAACGTTGACTTACCCGCCCCATTGGGTCCGATAACCCCCACCAACTGCCCCGGCGCAATGCGCAAGGTACAATCCAGCAGGGCCGGTTTGGGACCATAACTCACCGTCACATGATCCACCTCAATCGCCAGCCGTTCTCCCTGTTCAATGACCATGCTCATCCTCCCGCACTTCTTCCTGCTCCTGCACCACCACAGACACCGGCGACGCAATACGTTCCCCTGGCGCCGCCCACAACGTTTTATCCAGCAAGACCGCCTCCCCTCGAAACAGACGCAACCGCAACGCGTGCGCCCGCTCACTTTCCAAAATCGGCGGCGACGCCTCCACAAAAAACTCATTCTCCCCGATCTTCACCCCGGAAACGGCTGCCGCCTTCATCACCTCGCCCGCTGCAAACCCCTCTTCACGCGCAAACACCACCTCGCCATTCAACCGCACGCGTAACGACGCCGATGCCGCATCCGAATCCAGTACAAACGGGTCTACCTCACCCGAAAACGCCGGCGTCACCTCCAACTCATACCGCGCCATCGCCGCAGCCTGCTCAAATTGCGGCGCAGCAGGTTGTATCCTCTCCCGCGCCTGCTGATAAAAGTAAAACCCACCTACCAAAGCCACCCAAATCAATACCGCTGTTACAATTCGCATTGCTCAGTATCCCCACGCGCTAACGCAACGCTTCCACAATCGTTAACACATTCTCACGCATCATGCCAATATACGTTTCCCCCGCCGCCCCCGCCTCACCCATCGAGTCCGAGTATAACATCCCGCCAATTCCCACCCCCGCCTCCTCCGCAATCTCCCGAATCAGCTTCGGATTCACACTACTCTCCACAAAAACAGCCTTCACGCCAGCACCACGAATCGAATCCACCACCTTGCGCCGACTTTCCGGCGTCATGCCGCCGCCCACCTCACTCCCCGTCGACCAGCCCACCGGCGCACGATTCTCAAAGCCATAGGCCGACGCAAAATAATTAAACGCATCATGGCTCGTCACCAAGATCCGCTGCGCAGGTGCAATTTCATTAAACTGTCCCCGTATCCAGGCATCCAGTGCCCGCAACTGCTGCAAATACAGCCGGGCCCGTGCCTCATACACACGCTGATGCGCCGAATCCAGCTGCACCAATGCCCGCGTGATATTGTTCACATACCGCGCCGCATTCGTCGCCGAAAACCACGCATGCGGATCACCCACCTGCTCTCCCCCCTTCTCCAGGACAATCGGCTGCACCCCCTCCGTACAGGTTACGACGGGCTTGCCCGCATCCTTCGCCAACGTCGCCATCCAATTCTTCCCCTCCAGATGCAGGCCATTCTCAAAACAAAGATCCGATTGCAACGCCAACTGCGCATCCCCCGGCGTTGGCTGATACGTATGCGGGTCCGCCCCCGGCGCCAACACACACTGCACTTTTGCCTGATCGCCCGCCACCTGACGCACAAAATCCGCTACCTGCGTCGTAGAACAAAGCAAACGCCACCTCTTAGCCATTTCCTCCTCTGCCCAAACACCCGTGGCGACCAGAAAACTCGACAATAAGGCCCCAATACCCACATGCAAAAATCTTGGCATTATGCACCATCCTCCCGCGTAGCCAGCTTAAAAAAACACCCGCCCCATCTCCCACCTCAAAACACCCTACCGCAACGCCATCTCCACATTATTCGGATACCCCTCCAGCAACTGCAATTGTTCCTCGGTAAACATCGCCAAGAAGTCCTCATATTCCCGCCAAATCACCGTAGCATACGCCGCCTCACCCGGCGACAACTCTTCCAAACCATCAAACGACGCCACCAGAACCTCTCCCAATGCCCCAATAATATGCTCATATAAAATCTCACTACGCCGTTGCAAGCGCTCCAACAACAACCCCAGCAACGCCTCCCCCACCGCCTGCCGCATCGTGTTTCGCTGCTCCATATATCGCACATCCAGCGACGCATGATGCAACAACGCTGCAAACGTAATAAAGGCCTCATTACCCAGCCCCACATAAAAATCCGCTGCAATCCGGCTGCGCGTCTCATGAATCCGATAATGCAACATCTGCAGAAACGAAGAGACGTTACGATAAAATCCGTACTCCTTCAACACCCCAAAATCCCAATCCCAATCCGTACGCAACACCGAATACAAATCATCCAGTCGTTCATGCCAGGCACGCGCAGACGGCGCATACACATAGTGCTGACCATGACGACGGAACCGCTCACACAACGTCACATCCTCCGCATTCGTCTCCCCCACCTCATCATAGCCCCCCACCGCCAGCACCGACGCACGACGCAATACCGAATTAGAGTCGTACAACAAAAACGGTCTATTCCGATAAAACTGTTCCTCATCCGCCGACAACGCCAGATCCGGCGGCGGTGCCGTATCCATAAACTGACGTTCCTCCCCATTATCCTGCGTCAAATGGATCGCACGCCAACGATCCGGTGGCTGCGCCATATTCCGTTCAAACAAACGCCCACCCACCCCCGCCAACGACGCACCGCCCAACTCAAACTCCATCATCGCATACAGCAAATACTCCGGCTCCACACAGACCCAAGGATCAAAACCCGCCACCACCTCTACCTGCGCCCTCTCAAACACCCGATTACGAAACGACGCCATACAGCCCCCCGCATCCGGAGCTATACAAGAGATCGGATACGCAGCGCACAACGACTGCACCTCATCCGCCCCCTCCTTCCCCACCAAATACAGCGCCCCAAGCGGATAACACTGGTTCAAAAGCGCATCCAGACACGCCCGCGCCTGCACGAATTCAGTAGCAACCGGCACATACACCCCCACCGCACACACCCGCGGCCACACATCCAGATAAACCGGATGCCCCGTCCACCGTTGCGCCTGCGCCGCCGCAATACCATTCACCACATCCCGCTGCTCCGGCGCCAACACAAGCGACTGACGCAACACCCCCTCCGCCAAAGCCCACTCCTCCCGCTGCAACAGATAAAACCCCGTCAAATTCAAAATCGTCGTATCCCGCAGCCCCCGCTCCAACACCACATCCGCACACAACAACGCCTCCCGCACATGCCCCCGCTGCAACGCATACTTCGCCAACGTATACATCACCCAAGACGTAGCCGCAGCACGCCCCTCCTCCAACACCCCCTGCACCGAAAACGTCGCCTCCCCCCCACAAAACAGATTACAAACCAGGCGATCCATTTCCGACCTTTCCCCACCCTCCTCCTTCAGCCCCTCCAAAGCCGCATAATCACGACAGGCCGCATAGAAATAAAGAAGCGGGAAAAAATCCCCCTCACGCACAGCAAGCTCACGCAGCCGCGCTTCCTGTACCACACGCAACCGCCCATCCGCATCACGTTGCGATGCGTCTCTTTTATCCGACGCCTTCATCTCGCCCCCTTATAGTAATCCTATCTTCACTATAACACACCTTCCCCAAAAAACCTCCCCCTCCAAAATCACAACCAAGCTCGCCAAAATAAAGTAACATGGTTGCTAATTCCTTCTTTTTTAAGGTATAAAAATTTCGAAACTCTTTTGCTACTTGCCGGCGTGTTTGCGGATTTTCAGATTCCATAAACCTTTTCAGCATCAAGCGACAGTATATCCCGCACCGTTCGGGAGTCCTGCAAAATTTCGTTTTTTTTTATAACAATCTCGGAATGCTGGTCACTAAACTTAAAAAAAGGCTTCCCAGAACTGTGAATAAACACAAACTACTCAAGCATTTCTTTTTGCCGTTCAGCAAGCTGCTATCAATCAGCTTGTTTGCTTTCCTTCTACACATCACCGGAACAAACGCTTTTAGCCTTCTACTCATGACTGCATTCTTTGCCGCATTACACCTCCGGGCACAAATGGCCTCACTGGTAGTAACCCTGCTAGCTTTGCAATCCTGCATCTCCTTCCCCTTTCTAAAGGTATTCCCCGTCTATGGCGTCCTCCTATGGGCATGGGCATTATTTCTTGGAGCCCTTATATTCTATGTAAAGGCCCCCCCTCTTCATTTCAAAAAGTCAACTTCCCCAATCCCTGCAGAATACGTTTGGCCGCTATTGGCGGTATTTCCTCTTCTCAGGATGCTGTTTCCTGGTGCTAACCGTACTGTTTCGAAACTTCAATCCCTATCGAATGACCTTCTACGCCCTTGCCTCATTCTACGTAGCAGAAATCCTGCGGCAATACGGTGAAATTAGGCCTTGCTCTTTTTCTTTACGAAAAGACATACCCACTGGCCTTTTATTTTTGCTATCCTCATTAATAGCACTCTTATTGTGCGAAACCGCTGCCAGATATTTTTTTGAACAAACACCCTCGCAAGGACTTTATGTGCCCCACAAAGAATTCATCTACATTACAAAGAAGGATACCGTGGCACAAAATCGCGTTCGAATAGATATCAACGAAACAAAGACCATCACTTTTGAAACTTCTAAACAAGGTTTACGTAATCCAATACTGCCAGCAAAAGCCTCCAACGAATTCCGCATCGCAATTGTAGGGGATTCTTTCACAATGGGATGGGCGGTAGACGACGCGCATACATTTTCTGCATTGCTGGAAAAGAAACTAAATGGCATCACATCAGACAAAAACTTTACGGTAATTAACGGCGGAATGAATGGAGCCGGACCGTTACAGGAAATCGGAATCTTGCAAGAATATCTGCTCCCATTAGAACCGGATTTAGTAATCTGGCAAATCTATCCAGAAAATGATGTAATTAATGCCTATGAGTCCGTAACGAAGAATCCATTTCCCGCCTACAATGAAAGCTGGTATGCTGATTTCCGAACCTTAAAAGAACAAAATCTGTGACGTTACAAAACAGCGTTATGGCTAAGCCAGCATTGTGTAATATATCGAGCCATTAAGGATGTATTCCCTAGCCGTAAATCCCCATTTGTTGCGTTGATAGAAAACATGCGCCTTATCCATAGAGAAGGCGCATGCAGTATACCTCTGAATTCAAAGCGCATTTTCCCATTAGAACAGATTTACAAGAGTATTATCCAGAGCTGCAGCAAGGCATGGCGCTCATGGACACGTACTTTGCGGAAATGAAGACTTTTTGTAATGAACACGATATAAAACTCTTTTCATTTACACTGCCACATCATCAGATTTTGTGGAACTGGAAAGAACTGATCAAAAACACACCGCAAGGCTTCTACAAACGTGCGCATGGAATACGCAAGGTAGAGGGCTTGCTAGCGGAACATAAAATAGAAAACATATCGTTCTACGACCTATGGCTGGGACGTGACGATATCCCGGAGTTGTACCATATCCACGACGGGCATCTTACTGAGAAAGGGAATGCCGAGGTGGTGGAGCAACTGTACAACTACCTGGTAAACGTCTACTTCCCCACACAGCAACCAGCACTCTGGGCGCAAAGGCAGTAATTGAAAAAATGCCTATCGATATGAGATGACGCAAAGAGGTGGATTGCGTTAAACCGACACCTCGTCCAAGGCATCCCGAATGGCCTTTCCTAACAGTGCCGTAGAGAACGGCTTCGTAATGAACTGGGCAATCCCCATTCGTCGGGCCTCCTCTGGCGTAATGTTTTCGCTGAAGCCCGTCATGAGAATCACAGGAAGGTCCGGGCAGTTTTGCTGCACATGTTGGGCCAGCCCCACGCCCGTGCATCCCGGCATAATATTATCCGTAAGAAGCAGATCAAAGGCATCTTCATTCTGCTCCAACAATTGCAGCGCCTGAGTCGACGAAGTGAGCGCCGTCACCTTGTAGCCCATACGCCGCAACAACATGCCGGCCATCTCCACAATATCTTCCTCATCATCGACCAACAGTACCCGCTCCTTGCCAGCAACACCCTCCTGAGGAGCTTCTACTGAGATGGGCGCCTCCACTTGCAGACTGGGCCAATATACAAACATCTCAGTCCCTTGCCCAACCACGCTCTCTACCACAATCCCCCCCCCGCATGCACTCAAAATACCATGCACAACCGACAAGCCCAACCCCGTGCCCTCTCCAGGCGCTTTCGTTGTAAAAAAAGGATCAAATATATGAGGCAACGTGTCAGCATCGATCCCCCTGCCCGAATCCCGCACCGATAGCTGAACATATTCCCCCGCTGACAGAGTGCCTGTAACACACTGCAACGGCTGCGCCAGCGTACATCTTTTCAGTGCAATCTCCAGAATACCCCGCTGCTCCGTCAACGCCTGATATGCATTGGTATACAGATTCATCACCACCTGATGCACCTGCGTAGGGTCTGCTGCAGTAAGACCACAATCCCGTTGAACATGCGTGCGCAACTCCACCGTGGCAGGAAGCGAGGTGGAAAGCAGTTTCAGCGCTTCCTTTATAATCAGGGCGATCTCCAACGGCTTATGCTCCACCTCCGTTTTACGACTAAACGTTAAAATCTGCTTAACCAGCTCCGTAGCACGATTACCCGCCTTCTCAATCTGCTGCAAAGGCATACGCGCCGATGCTTCCTCAGGTATATCGCGCAACGCAATCTCACAATAGCCGAGGATAAGCGACAAAATATTACGAAAATCGTGCGCGATCCCCCCTGCCAACGTTCCCAGCGCCTGCATCTTTTGCGACTGAAACAGTTGTTTTTCCAACGCCACCTGCTGCGTAATATCCTGTTTCAACGCAACGTAGTTAATAATATCCCCCGCCTGATTACGCACAGGAGAAATAGTCACATTTTCTTCGTATGAATGCCCGTCCTTATGCTTATTGACAAATCGACCATGCCATACCTTTCCCCTCTGAATATCCGCCCACACCGCCGCTATAAGATCATCCACCTTCCCCCTTTCCAGAATATCGGGCCGCTCTCCCAAAACCTCCCCACGCGCATACCCACTCGTTTTTTCAAAAGCCGGATTCACATACTGTATCACCCCCTCAGTATCCGTAATCATGACCGATTCCGCAGCCTGCTCGATAGCCGTAAAAAGACGCCTATACTCTTCTTCACCCGCCTTTCGCTCAGAAATATCCGCATGCACTCCTACCATACGCAAAGGACGCCCGCCATCATCCCACTCAATCACCTTGCCGCGGCTCAAAATCCACTTCCAATCGCCCTGCTTCGTCTTTATACGGTATTCAGAACGATAATACGGCGTTTCCCCCGCCAGATGCTTTCGGACCTCTCGCTCTACTGCCAGCACATCCTCCGGATGGAGCCGCGCCTCCCAAAAGGCCACGTCAGACGAAATTTCTTCTACTTTAAAACCCATCATCTTTATGAAACGAGGACTTTTATAAAGCTCCCCTGTAATCAGGTTATAATCAAACACCCCTTCCGAAGTAGCGTCAAGAATCATACGCAGCCGCTGTTCACTTTCCTGCAACTTCCGTTGCACCTGACGCCGTCCCTCCGTCTCCACCAGCAATGCACGATGGCGATTTTCAAGATCCTGCTTGGCGCGTTGAGCGCGCAACGTGGAAAGAATAAAATTAATCACCACCAACAGTATCCCCGCCACACTCAGCCCATTTTCAACCGCACGATTGAGTCTACCCCTTTCCAGCAACCAAATCCCGCCAAAATAACCCGTATTAGCACTCACATCCAGCAACTTTGCCGAAAAAAACAAGACTACCGCGAGGGGCACAAAAAGAGTAACAAAACCGTTGCGCGCTAAAATTCGCCACCCGGCCCCCGCCATAAATACAACCGCACAAAGACTCATTGCTTCATCTATAGCCGTTGCGCCAACCTCGCAATAATTGAGTACTGTGGCTGAAGTCTCCAGGACAATACCAAACAAAAAAAACCAGAGCATTTTCCCCTGCCAGGAAAAAAAATACCGCACAGGCCTGCTACGACTCTCTGCAGACGCAAGCCGTCCCGCCTCTTCAGCCAAAAAGAATCTCCGGACATTTTTTAACCAAGACGAGACCATACCAGCACCCACCCAATTTATCGTTGAATTCCTCAAACGTGCCTCACGTTCTGCTAATACTACTAAAATGTTCTGGCGACCGCAAGGTGGCCAAGAGCACAACCAGAAGATATGGCCCTTATCCTCCCTGAACACAGCAAAAATCCCATTCGTTATGCCGGCAAAGCAAAAGCCATGCATTGTATACGGCATAACCCCCTGCACTCTTCATACTCATTAACTAAAAAAATCCCCAATCCCTACAAAAAAATAAGGTTGACATGCCAACAGAATTGCATAAAGATGTAAAAAGACGTTATAAACTATCCGCAGATAAAGGTAGTTCACAAAATGAAACACGGCCCGCAGCATACGCTGATATCGTTAATACTAAATCTCCTTCTCCTTAGCAACATTGCACTTTCCATATTGTACTTTCGCCTGACACTTTCCCCTTCCATGGCTTATCTATATGCCGGCGCCATGCTTTTGCTGACCGGCACACTTTTTTTCCTGCAACACACGGCATACCAGAAAACCATTCCCCCACGCCCTCCTAAAGAGGCCCCTAACGGACAAACACCCACCACAGTCCCCCACGGCGAAGACCGTACCCCTCTGGTTCATTTTCAGTTAGAAGAACCCTGCTGGCGCATGCTCGCACAGCACGCACAAGAGGGACTCTTCGTCTGTCAGGAGCGCACGGGGCAATTCTGCTATGTCAATCCCTACTTCTGCACCATGTTAAACAACACGGAAGAAGTCCTGTTGACACTACGCCTCTCTGATCTCATCGACCCCAAGCACGCGGCATCATCACTCATCAATAGCAAAAACACGACCCCGCCGCCCATCATCAGAACCCAATACAAAACCCAAAATGGAAAATCCATTTCCGTCTCCGTACGCACGCAACCCTATACCCAAGCAGGCGAAAACTATACCATCGGAATAGTGCAGCCCACCACACTGCCCAGCAGGGTCCTCCGTTCACTGGAAGAAAGCGAAGAGCTACTACACGTCACCCTCAATTCAACCGCCGACGGCATTCTGGTCATCGATGCACACCGCAACGTACTTGTCAGCAATCGTCGCTTCGCAGAAATGTGGCGGATTCCCCAACCCGTTCTGGAAACCCAGGACGACATACAGCTATTAAAACAGGTCCTAAGCCAGGTGGCCGATCCTGAAGTATTTTTGGCCACTGTAGAGCATCTATACAACTCACAGAAAGAGGCCCTCAGCGAAATCCACTTCAAGGACGGACGGGTGTTTGAACAATTCTCAATGCCGTTCCAAATTCAGAATAAACACCATGGCCGCATCTGGTCCTTTCGCGATATTACCGCACGCGTACAGGCAAACGAAGCCGTCCAACGTAGCGAAGAACGCTATCGACGCCTGTTCGAAAACGCCAACGACGGCATCATCGTCATGAAAGAGCGCGTATGCATTGACTGCAACAAAAAAGCGTTAGAAATGTATCAATGCAGACGCGAACAAATCGTCGGGCATGACTCCGACGATTTTGCGCCCGAATATCAACCCGATGGCGTTTCCTCACACCTGCATGTAGAACAAAACCTCAGCCTACTCAAACAAGGCAAACCGTTACGTTTCGAATGGCAACACCAACGCCTCGACAAAAGCCACTTCCTCGTCGAAATAACCCTCACAACGGCCTCCCTGGAGGAGGGCAACGTCGTATACGCCATCGAACGCGACATTACCAAACGCAAAAAAAACGAAGAAGAACTACGCCAACTACGCAGCCTGTTGAGCAACATAATCAATTCCATGCCCTCCACCCTGATCGGAATAGACACCGAAGGACGCGTTATGCAGTGGAACCGACATGCCGAACGCGCCACAGGCATCACGGAAGCCCAGGCCCAGGGAAAACAAGGGACGAAACTCTTCCCCTTCTTAAAACCTTACCAGGACAATATTACGGCCGCCATTCAGAACAACACCCTCTACCAGGCCACACAAGTTGCGCTGCCCAACACAGACAAAGAACCAAAATACGTTGACCTTACCGTATACCCACTCGAGGCCAACGGCATCTCAGGCGCGGTTATCCGGATCGACGACGTAACCACGCGTGTACAAACCGCCAGCGCCCTCAAACAAAGTGAAGAACGCTACAGACGGCTATTCGAAGCCGCCAATGACGCCATATTGGTACTCCATGGCGAAACCTACATCGACTGCAACGCCAAAGCATTAGAAATGTTCCACTGTAGCTACGACGATATCATTGGAAGGCGTCCGGATGAGCTTTCGCCTGAAACCCAACCGAACGGACAGAATTCTCATGCCTTGGCGAGAAAAAATATCCACTGGGCCTCGCAAGAAAGCGGATTTGTTTTCGAATGGATTCACAAACGCTTTGACGGCACCTTACTCAACGCCGAGGTGACCCTCAACACCGTTAACCTCTCCGACAGCACCATCGCCCATGCCATCGTGCGCGATATTACTAAACGCAAACAAAACGAAGAAGAACTACGCCAACTACGCAGCCTGTTAAGCAACATCATCAATTCAATGCCCTCCACCCTCATCGGAGTCAACACCGAAGGGCGCGTCACCCATTGGAATCAGCATGCGGAAAAAGTGACCGGCATCCCAGCAGAACAAGCAACCGGAAAACCCGTCAGCCAAGTCTTCCCCTATTTCCAGAAATATATGGAAAAAATCCCCCACATCATCCAAACCGGAACCTCGTATCAGGACACCCAGGTACCCCTTCTGCAAGATAAAGAAAAACACTACGCGGACATCACCCTGTATCCCCTTGTCTCCAATGGAATTAAAGGGGCTGTAATCCGCATAGATGACGTCACAGAGCGTGTCCGTCTGGAAGAAATCATGATTCAATCCGAAAAAATGCTATCCGTAGGCGGTCTGGCGGCAGGCATGGCCCATGAAATCAATAACCCCCTGGCAGGCATCCTGCAAAGCATGCAAGTCATCCAGCAGCGCCTGTCGCCCGACTTACCCCGAAACCAGCAAGTCGCTCAGGAATTCCACTTCAAAATGGAAGACCTACAAAGCTATATACAAAAACGGAGCATCGACTCTATGGTGCAAGCCGTACTGGAAGCAGGAAACCGCGCCGCCAAAATCGTCGAGAACATGCTCAGCTTCAGCCGAAAAGGCGACATGCAATTCCACCCGGAAAACATCGCCCAACTACTGGATCAAACCGTGGAATTGGTTTCCAACGACTACGACCTCAAAAAAAACTACGATTTCCGCAGTATTATCATACAGCGGGAGTATACCCCCAATTTGCCCAAGCTATCCTGTGAACGCACCAAGATCCAACAAGTCTTTCTAAACCTTCTGAAAAATGGGGCGCAAGCCATGGGCGAAAAACCATCCCCCCATAAAAAACCCCTCTTCACACTGCGTGTTCTACATTCAGGCGTATGGATACGCATAGAAATAGAAGATAACGGACCCGGCATACCCGAAGCCGTCCGAAAACGCATCTTCGAGCCCTTCTTCACCACAAAAGACATCGGCCTAGGCACAGGTCTGGGACTTTCAGTCTCCTACTTCATCATCACCGAAAACCACCGAGGACGCATGTGGGTAACCCCAGGACAAAAGGACGGCGCCTGCTTTATCATCGAGCTCCCCCTTGATCCAAAAGAGCAAAGCCTGGAAAAACCACTCAAAAGTTGATATTTAGATAAACTCTATACCATAATAATGGCCTGCATAGAAGAAGACGGCCTAAAACACCATTAGATGGTGTCACCGTCGGCTTGGGACAGCACATATGCAAAGACAACGGGGTTTCGCATTGCAACACGCCTCACCCCGACATGAAGTGGAC
This sequence comes from Candidatus Hydrogenedentota bacterium, assembly GCA_963678445.1. Taxonomy (GTDB): domain Bacteria; phylum Hydrogenedentota; class Hydrogenedentia; order Hydrogenedentales. The sequence goes on from OY782877.1 coordinate 896,877, forward strand.
ACGCTCATCGCCATGATGTCCAACTCCTAAAGCGCTCCAGCCACCGCAAGCAAACGCCAGGGACCTTGACAACAGCATGGTCATAGCAGATTTCGCTTTTTACGATAGCTTTTAGGACTTCCCATCACTCAGAGATGACAAAAGGGGGCTACCTTGGTGAAAAAAGGCACAGCCAACACAACTGTCCATGCAGCAGACACATTAGCGGCATTTTTTTGCCACGAAACGCTAAAGTTTTGGCCTGAAATGCCGATAATTAGATCAGGATGGGTCAGAAAGCACGGATGCAAACGGCCCAAGGAGGTGTTATATGGTTGGTATACAAGGACTTAATGGAATACCAGAACCCAAGTCTGAACGACCGGCCAAAGTACGTAGCGAACGGGAAAATGCATCCCGGGGCACTACAAGTACAAGTGGCGGCGTCCAGGCAAAGGACGATGTAAATATCAGCACCGAGGCCAAAGCAGCGGCTGAGGTCGGTCAACTGGTGCAAGTGGCGAAAAGCCAGAGCGAAATTCGTGCAGAACGGGTAGCTGCGGCAAAAGAGCGCATCGAACGCGGCGACTACAAAGATCCCGAAGTCGTGGCGAAAGTAGCCCAACGTCTGTTGAAATTTCTCGACTAACCCGATTTTATCCAATCAAAAATGATATGCTATGTGGAGCACGCCCAAAAGGAGTGTTGCACATTTTTTTTAGCGTGCTGGTTTCAGCACGTTTTTTTTATTGGAAAAACCCACCGGAGGATGCTGCGGTGCCCACGTTAAGCGTGATGATGATTGTGAAAAACGAAGCACACTGCTTGTCAGAATGTCTGGAAAGCGTACGCACCATCGCCGATGAACTGGTCGTGGCCGACACAGGATCAACCGATGAAACACCGCAAATCGCACAGAACTTCGGTGCCCAAGTCTTCTCAATCCCATGGCAAAACGACTTTGCCCAGGCACGCAATCAGGCCATGTCATTGGCAACCGGCGATTGGCTGTTGCAAATGGATGCCGATGAAATCCTCGACCCAACAGGAGCAGCACGTATCCGTGCCTTGGTCGATGCCGACGGCATGCAAACAGATGCAATCGAAGTAATCCAGGCCAACTACTGCAACGAACCCCGTGCATGGCGCTGGACCGCCGTGCCCGCAGACGCCCCCTACGCACACGGCTTCGCAGGCTATCTGCGCGTACCCATATTACGCCTCTTTCGCAATCAATGCGGCTTTGAATACCGCGAAATGATACATGAAAACATCACAGAAAGCGTGATCGAACACCAAGGGCGCATACGTCATGAAGAAATTCTGATCCACCACTATGGCTTCGCCGCCGAAGGCCAACGCGCCAAAACAAAAGCACAGCTCTACCTCAAAATTACACGCACCAAAATGGAGCAACACCCGAACGACCTCAAGGCCCTACATGACTTCGCCGAACAAGCCATGGCATGCGGGCTACCCGAGGAAGCCGAGACCGCCTGCCGTAAAGCACTAGAGATTCATCCCTTCCAGGCAGATTCCGTCATGACCCTTTCCAATATTTTGCTCGGACGCGGCGAAATCGACGAAGCAGATTACCTGCTCAACGGCCTGGTACAAACCAACCCCGAAATACCCCATGCCGAGATAGCCCTTGGCGCCATTGCCTATCAACGCGGCGAACTAACCACCGCCAAAACCCATCTCGAAAAAGCACTCGTCCTCATGCCAAGTGCGCTGCTGGCAAAACTCTACCTGGCCCGCGTAGCCGATTGTATGGGAGAAGGCCCTACTGCGATTGCCCTGCTCCAAGACGTGTGCATACAAGCACCTGGCATAGAAGAAGGCAAAACGCGCCTACAGGCCCACCAATATCGCACCAATGGGGAAACCGCCTTCCAGGCCGGCAAAATCGAGGAGGCAATATCCCATTGGCTGGCGGCACTACGCCTGGACAAAGAAGACCCCCTTCTGTACAACGACCTCGGCGTCGCGCAATACAGCCTGGGCAATATCCAAGAAGCCCGAAACCACTTCAAAAGAGCTTTACAATTGGTAAAAAACCAGCCTGATGCTTTAGAAAATCTCGCGGCATTACAGTAGAAAGAACCCGCGCTACACACCGACAAAGTGTTCCGCCGACTGCGTGCCGTAGAGGCACCCGCGCTTTTTCCCCTTTACCACCATCGTGCGATGATTCCCGATAGTCCCCCTTCCCCTCGTTAGGAAGTTGTACTTCGTAACGCCTTTCTCTTCAAAGCTTTGCTTCGTGATTTCTCGTTCCTACTGTCCTACGTGGAAATGTATACGGCCCCCTGCCCATCCCTCCCCACAGGGCACCGTGGGGACGAGGGAATATCAATACTCCAGGCTTTAAAAGATCACCACTTCGATCTCCTGCGCATTTTCTCCGCTGGGATGATAGAGGACGATGTCTTGCGCGGTGTTTTCGTTCAATATATATGGCCGGGCATATCCAAAACTGGGGACTTCCAGTTTCATCCATGCACGTGGCGAGACAAAGTTTTTCTCATCGCCAGTGTGGATCGCCAGGGTCGTGGGGGCGGTGCCAAAGGCAGCATCCATGCGCCCATCGGCGTTGAAATCGCCAAAGGTATAGGCGACCCGCTCCCGTCCCTCGGGTGCATCCATGGTAAGGGTCGTCTTGAATACTGGACGCGTGTCAACGCCTGCATCGGTGTATCGATATACCTCTGCATTGACCGAAAGCTTGCTACGCATGAAAAAATTGATCAGGTTGCGCAGACCAAAGGGAATATTGATAACAATCACATCCAGATCGTTATCTCCATCTACATCCTGCAGTAATGGGGCCGCAATAGATCCCTTATAGCTGAAGGTGGCTGTTGGGCTATCTGGATAGGAGAATGGCGCTGTCGCTACGTAAAGATGCGTTTGTGCCTGCAGGTTAGCCGTGCCGCGTGTCTGGGTCACTAGCAGATCCGGAAAGCCATCGAGATTTATATCGGCCATTTTGGTGCTGGCATCCCATTTCTTGTCCAGATTGACCGGAATTTCGAATTGTTTGCGCTCCTGCCAATCCTTTCCATAGGCGAAATCAGCAAACTCATCGCTGAGAAAGGCAAGGCCCTTTTGTGAATCCCCTTGCAGTGAAAACGGGAGATAGGCGGGCAATCGGTGACTAATGTATAAACTTCCGCCGTCATAGCGACGTGTCTCACTCACCACATCGCACTTAATAAAGATAGGCTCGCCGTCGGGACTGTATACGCAATAACCGCCCGTGGTTGGAATTATCCATTCGTCTTTACCGTCTGCATTCAGATCGAGCGCGGCATCTTTGAGGAATAGCGGCTCTTTGGCGTAACTGGCAAAAAGTGCATTAAAGGAAAGTTGGCGTGTAGCCGCAAAACCGGTATCGGGTGCGTAATGGTAGATCGTCGCTCCATCCGCATGCGCGGCTACTAGCTCTAAGGGAGGAGTGCCGTCGACTTCTGACAGGAAAAAGACCCCTGCGGATTCCTCAATTTCGAGGGTTTGCGCCGGCGACTTGGCATAGCCAGCCGCATCGGATGTGGAAAGATGCACGGATACGCACTTTTTTAGTGGGTGGCTTGTTTCGTCGCAGCAGGAGGCCAGTATGTCGCCCTGGCCATCCCCATTCAAATCGGTCACTGCGACGTCCCATACATTCTGCGCCGTCGTCAATCGATACAAGGCGGGTTCAGACGCAGCTTCTACCCCAAGTAGCATACAAAGCAGCAAGATTGTTTTCATAGCGTAATTTCCAACGGTTCGCTGTCCACACCCAGGGAGAGAAGCGGCACTCTACGCTAAAAGATACGCTGCACCAGCTATCCCTTTGTGGGGGTGCTCCATGAACGTTTCATTATACTGAAGTATACCGCAAAAAAAGTACGTTCCAAAGAAATTATCGCCCACGGGGCAGTACCCAGCCGCTATGTGTGTGCAGCATGCCACGCGGAGTTCTTGAGGCGCTGGGCAAAAAAAACAAAGGCGTCAACGGATACTCCGCAACGCCTTTGGGGAATAAGGTCAGCGTATTCAGGCATCTACAGCCCGTGGCCGGGCTAATTTAGAATTGGGTAGCTCGAATAGACGTTTTACGCGTTCTGCAAGGTCGTCGATTTTAAATGGCTTTTTCAAAAAGTCGTCAAAGCCATACTCTTCCAGCTCTTTGATTTCTTCGTCGGAAATAAAGCCTGAAATGCCTAAAATTCGTGCATTACGCGTCTCTGCACGCCCCTTGACGCGTTCACAGACCATGCGTCCGTCCATGTCGGACAAATGGATATCGAGAATAACAACTTGTGGATTATGTTCGACCACCATTGCACCGGCGTCAAAGCCGGTCGAAGCTGTCAGTACGACGTAGTCGTCGTCACGGGAGAGGATTGAGGGGATGATGTCCAGATAATATGGGTCATCGTCGACGACCAGGACACGCCGTTCGCCTTCTTCCAGCCGTTCCAGGGGGATACCGTTGCTCAGCATAAACTTACGCAGACTCTCATAGGGAATCCGGCGATCGCCACCGGGTCCTAAACGGTATCCATCAATCTGTCCCAAATCAAACCACCGGGAGACGGTATCCGCAGAGACACCGCAAATCGTTGCTACTTCCCCTGTGGTAAACACCCTGTTTTTCATCGATTCTTCCTTCTAAACGGCCCCCTCCCCACTAGAATATCCGGTTTCATCGGGTATTCGGCATATCAATCGCTTAACTCTACCATGTTCGTATAATATTGTCAATAATTTTAAATTTGGACCGATTCCGCGGCACTATTGACAGTTTAAAGAAATGGGGAAGAACTTTTCGCCCATTAAAATTTTCCGCTGCCATAAAAATCTACAAAGACTTATTTTTATGTTTATAGCAGGGTGAATGTTCCTTTTTCCACTAAGTCCTACCTAAAACAGAAAGAGGTCCCTTGGTGAACCAAGGGACCTCTTTAAATCGTCAATATCAAAAATGGCTAGGCACTATGATTAGTTCATCGAGGTGATCAAACCAATCATGCTAGCAATTGTCGGCAGGACCGGCTCAAGCGAGCCTTGGTCCGTCACTTCACCCGTACCGGAAGAAATGTACTTGATGAATTCTACGTGACCGTCCATGAACAGCACGTTGCAACCACCGGGAACGTGGTTGAAGAAACGTACGGCACCACTGCTACCGAAGAGGTCCATCATTACCCACAGGTCACTCTGCGCCAAAGCAGTCGCGCCAGGATTGTTGATGTCGGTAATCATGAATCGCTCGATACCTTCACGCAAACGGAAGATGCGGTCGCCACCGCCGTTACCGAAGCCAGCATAGTCTATGCCAATATCGTCATCGACAAGCTCAAGGTCACCATCAGCAATCTTCTGCAACGTAATCATTGGAGGCTCACTTCCCCCGCCCAAAAACGCCTGCAATGCATTGGCGAACAGGGTATCCAAGCCAACGCCAAACTGACCAGCAATCTGGCCGTCCGACGGCATTTCGGTAACATCGCTGTCCGGAATGGTGGACAGCAGTGCGCTGACGTTGGTCAAGGAGCTAACGTCAACCGCAGGGGTGGCTTTCATGCGATCGAAAACCCAACCCAAGTAAAGGTAGCTGTTATCGATATCTTGCGGGTGCGTGTGCAGATTGAAGTTACCTTCGGAATCCTGCAGATCTTCGATGGTCTCTTCGGGATCTGAAGGGCACAGCGAAATGGCTGGATCATTCAAGTATTCCGGATAAATGCTTTGCACTTGCGGCCCGATGGCGATTGCAAAACCATCCATTCCGGGATAACCTTCGTCCATTTTGTCGCTAACCTGCATGTGGGGGAATTTCATGCCTTTGGACTCGCCCGAGTACATCTTGAAGACAAGACCCCATTGTTTCAGGTTGTTCTGACAGCTGGAACGACGCGCAGATTCACGCGCACGCGCCAGAGCCGGAAGCAGGATGGCCGCCAAGATACCAATAATGGCAATCACGACCAAGAGTTCAATCAGTGTAAAACCCTTCTTACGCATACCAATCTCCTTTTTTTCCTATTAAGTCCAGATAGATTATGGCCAAATGAAGCCAAACTACCTACACGATACAAGAGGCATCGTGTTGAAAGTTGAGTCAATATAACATACTTGATGTTTTTGAGCAAGCCTTTTTTTCAAGTAGGTCATCTTTCTCAACTTATCGCCGAGTTTGATTCTCCGTTGTCTCGTCTGTCAGGATAAACGATAATTGTGGTTAGCCGAGCAACTGTCTGAGAAATCTTCCTTACGCAGTTTCTTCTATGCATCCCAGCCCAGTCTGCTTTGAATACTGCTGTAAGAATTTTAGTCTAGCATTTCGAATCCGAAATGTCCAGTAGTTATAATTTTGTTCTATACCCCGATCGGTGATCGGTAATTATGTCTTCTTTTGGCACACGCGGTGCAGTCGCAAAAATCTACTGTACTGTTCACTACAGCTCTGCAACCATGTCGATTGCACCTTGCAGAACTTCTACGCAACGCGCCACGCCGGAGTTTACTGGGGCTTTGCCGTATTGATGGTAGGGTAAGAACTCAACGTGCCCGTCCATAAATAAAACGTTGGAACCGCCGGGAATGTGGCTGAAGAGCTGTGGCTCTATGGCGATCATGTCGCCCATGATCCATAATTGGCTCTGGGCCATTGCGGAAGCGCCTGCGTTGTTGATGTCTGTAATCATGAATCGTTCGATACCTTCGCGTAGACGGTAGAGGATTTTTCCGCCTGCATTGCCCAAGCCCGCTTCGTCGAACTCGATATCCTCATCAGCCATGCTGGCGTCCCCTTGAAAAAGGAAGGGGATGGCTATCTTCAGCATCCCTTGAACGACTTGTGCGGATGCCTTGCCATCGCTGTTTATGCCTGGAATGGGGATGCCTGAAAGATCGAATTGTTCGTCCTCGCTGTCTGCCTGGTCGAAGACCCACCCTAAATACAGGTAGCTGGCGTCGGCGATTTGTAGGCCTCTGTCGGTATCGTCGCAGGGAATGTTGATGTCCGGGTGTTTCGTTGTGGGATTAATCACCGACTCGGGTGTCTCTATCGGATCGGAAGGGCAAACAAGGATCGCGGGATCGGTCAGGTATTCGGGGTACAGGGGGGAAAGCAAAACCCCTGCCGCTAACATGCCTTTTGTCTCCAATTCTGGGAAGCCTTCCTGTGTACAGTCACGGCGGGTCTGGTCGGTCATGCACACAGGGGGCAATTTGCTTCCGCGGGATTCTCCGGCATACATTTTGAATATCAGCGCCCATTGCTTGAGATTATTTTGGCAGCTGGATCGGCGTGCTGCTTCACGTGCGCGGGAAAGGGCAGGAAGTAAAACAGCGGCCAGTATACCGATAATGGCAATTACCACCAACAATTCTATCAATGTAAAGCCTTTGCGCCTCATATGGCTACGTCTCCTCGTGCACACGTTATGCTCATATCCTCAGTGCGGTGCCCTTCTGCGTGCAGGCAGTACGGCACTTGCTTATAGTAAGAGCAAGCGTTCGGGTACGCAGTATGCGTTTTCAGGCATACCCGATGCTCCATTTTTATAAAATGGAGTATACCGAATGCTGTTAACTAAGCTCAACTTTGTCTATTTTCGACTTAAAGGGGTTTTGTTTGAGGAACGGAAGCAGGCTTCTTTAATACGAATTAATTCGTTATAATTGCATGCCTATTAAATCAGGTTTATCGCTGTATTTGCACAAAACGCGAAAAAGACGTATGATTAATCTATGCGGAATGGGTTCTGTACATATCTTGGGGGCGTCTTTGCAGTATTGATAACGCATGCTGGGCAGGCAGGCGCTGTAGCACCGTTGCGTGATTTGGATAGATGTCATGGTTTGGAGGGGCTTGGGGGACTGCTTGTGGGGGCATTGTTGAGCATGGGGGTTGCCGTATATTTACGCATTCGCCTTTCTAAGCGCTAAGTGGTCCAGCAACCACAAGCGTTAGGTATGGTCCGTACCATCCCTGACCATAGCAAAAATTTCCCTTTTTATGACAACTCTTGAAATTTAAGTCTCTAAAGGGGGCCAGCGGTGGCCAGGGGCACACCCAGGAAATAAGCTCCTTGCTGTCCCTGGTCGAAGCAAAATTTCATCTTTTGTGCTCTCCCTGGAAGGTCCGTCAGTAATGTCATCCTGTTTTGTTTGATAGTTTCGCCATCGTAAATAGCAAAGCGCCGCTGCTCGTTGAGGAGCAGTGGCGCTTTGTGTTTGGAAAGCGGATTTTTTAGTTGGCGAAAAGCGGGGCCAACACGAGGGAGATAACGCACATCAATTTGATCAGGATATTGATGGACGGTCCGACGGTGTCTTTGAGGGGATCGCCGACGGTGTCGCCGACGACGGCCGCTTTGTGTGCTTCGGAGTTTTTACCGCCGAAGTGGCCTTCTTCGATGTATTTTTTGGCGTTGTCCATAGCGCCGCCACTGTTGGCGGTCTGGATGCCGAGCATTACGCCGGTCGCGATAGCGCCGACGAGCATGCCGGAGAGGCCTTCCGCGCCAAGGGCGAAGCCGATGATGACGGGGAAGATGATGGCGAGGCCGCCAGGAACAAGCATGCCCATGATGGCGCCGTGGGTGGCGATTTTCACGCAGGTGGTGCTGTCGGGCTCAACGCCTTCTTTACCTTCGCGCAGTCCGGGGATCTCTTTGAACTGGCGACGCACTTCCTGGATCATGGTGTCGGCGCATTTACCGACAGCGCGGAAGAGCATGGAGGAGAAGAAGAAGGGCATCATGGCGCCGATGAGTACGCCGGCGAGGATGCCGGGGTCGCTGATGCTGACGTCGCTGACGTTGGCGGCGAGCATGAAGGCGCTGAGCAGACCAATCGCGGCGAAGGCGGCGGAACCGATGGCGAAGCCTTTACCGATAGCGGCGGTGGTGTTACCGACGGCGTCGAGGTTGTCGGTAATGGTGCGTACTTTGGGGTCCATACCGGCCATTTCGGCGATGCCGCCCGCGTTGTCGGCGATGGGACCGTAGGCGTCTACAGCCACAACCATGCCTGTGGTGGCTAGCATGCCGAGTGCGGCGATGGCAACGCCGTAAACACCGGCGAAGTGGTAGGCGCCGACTACGGCAATGGCGAGGACGAGCACGACGATGGTGCTTTGCATACCTACGGCGGTGCCGTCGGTCACGGCGATGGCGGGACCGGTCTGACAACGTTCGGCCAAGCGTTTCACGGGGCTGAATTTGCTGGAGGTGAAGTATTCGCTACCGAAACCGACGATGGAGCCGGAAACAATACCGATAACGCAGGCGATGGCAGGTCCCCATTTGCTATATTCGACTTCGTCCAGAATGAAGGAAGAGCCTGCTACTGCTGAGTAGATGAATACGCCGATGATGGCGAGTCCCGCGCTTACGTAGGTACCCATCATCAGTGCGCTTTGGGGGTTGTTCTTGGCAAATTTCTTGACGTAGAGCACGCCAATAATCGAGGCCACGATTCCGATGGCAGCGGTCCAGAAGGGGAAGCTCTTTACGTAGGCGGAAGCGCCGTCGCCGGCCTGGGCCATGATGATGGTGGCCACGGCGAGACTGGCGATGATGGATTCGACGTAGGATTCGAGCAGGTCGGCACCAAGGCCGGCTACGTCGCCGACGTTGTCGCCAACGTTGTCGGCAATCACGGCGGGGTTGCGCGGATCGTCTTCGGGGATACCGGCTTCTACTTTACCAACAAGGTCAGCGCCCATATCGGCGCCTTTGGTGAAAATACCACCGCCGGAACGGCCAAAGAGGGCCAGCAGGGACGCGCCCATGGCGTATCCGTTTACGATGACGGGGTCGCCGTTGAAGATGAAGTAGACGATAACCAGGCCGATGAGCGCAATACCTACTACGCCCAGCCCCATGACCGCACCACCGGAAATGGCAATATCAAGCGCAGCGCGCACACCGCCGGTTTCGGCAGCTGCAGCCGTGCGTGCATTGGCGCGCGTGGCAATATACATGCCGAGCACACCGGCCGCAGCACTGGCGACTGCACCGGCGATAAAAGCAATCGCCGTTTTGTAGTTGAGGCCTAGTTCAGGCTTGGTCGCGCCGATAAAAACCAGAAACAGGGCAATCACCACCACAAAGCCCGATACCCAGAGGTACTCCTGTTTGAGAAAGGCGGCTGCGCCTTTTTGGACGGAGCGGGAAAGCTGCGCCATCTTATCTGTACCTTGCGGCTTGCTCAGCACGTACTGGGCCAGATAGACAACGACAAACAGCGCTAATACGCCTGCCGCTCCTGATACCATTAGAAACCCTAAGTTAGCACCCATTTTTTCTACGACTCCTTTTTTTTGTTTCACCCTACCGCAATCAATATACGATAACTCTTAATGCCTTGCGGCTGAAAAGCGACCCTCAAAGTGTATGCTTACCGTTGCCATAAATTTTATCTATTGGCTGCGGTTGCTCGACCGCTTGCATATGGCACACACTAGCCATTTAATACCTTAAACCTGAAAACTGCAATAAGAAAACGCGAACAAGAAGTAGCTTCGAGCAGCAACGTGAAGAACCCTGCCTTCTGGCTGTAGCCTCTGGAGCATCTTAGTTGATGTCTTGCCCTTCGTGGTGAAGGGCCTCGCGTGCCGCATGCTGTTCTGCCTCCTTTTTTGTGGAACCCCTTCCACACCCCAAGGGTTTGTCCTGAATCAGCACTTGTACTTCAAACTCTTTTTTGTGGTCGGGGCCTTCCGAGCGCACCAGCTCGAAACGGGGCAAGCCCAACCGTTTACCTTGACAGTAATTTTGTAACCGGGATTTGTAGTCCCACACTTGCCCGCTTTTAAGCGAGCGTTCAAACTCGTCGGAGAAAACACGAACAACGAAGGCACGCGCCACCTCCCAGCCGCTATCGAGATATAATGCCCCGATTAACGATTCCAGGCAGTCGGAAACCAAGGCGGTTCGCTGTCGGCCGCCGGACATCTCTTCACCTTTACCAAGTTGGATAGCCGGTGCGATATCCAGTTCGCGCGCCACGCGCGCTACTGCGCGACGGTTGACCAGGCCCGCACGCAAACGACTGTATTCTCCCGGGCTACGGTCGGGCAATACTTCGTATAAATAGTGCGCCACTGCCAGACCGAGTACGGCATCGCCCAGAAACTCCAGCGATTCGTAGTCGTGCATGGGACCGGCTACTTCTGCCGCCATGGAGGCATGTGTCAACGCACGATCAAATAGCAGTATATCATGTATTTCAAAGCCTAAGCGCGCCGCCATGGCGCACAGTTCTGCTTTTCGTGCTGATTTTTTATGCATAGCGTTTAAAGATTAGCGATGCATTGTGCCCACCGAATCCTAGCGAGTTTGAAAGTGCAAATTCAACCTTCTGCTGTCGTGCATCGCCAACGACAATGTTGATATTGCATTCTGGATCGGGATTCTCATAGTTAATGTTAGGGTGTATACAGTCTGTTCTAAGCGTCTGGATACAGGCCACGGCCTCTACGGCGCCGGCTGCTCCCAGACAATGCCCAATCATGGACTTTGTCGAACTGACGGGCGGCGTCTGTGCGCCGAAAACCTGTTTGAGCGCTAAACTTTCACTCACATCATTTAATTTAGTACTGGTTCCATGCGCATTGCAATAGTCTATTTTTTCCGGTGCAATCTTTGCGTCGGCCAGGGCGGTGCGCATGGCGGTGGCTGGACCGGAACCGTCGGGGCGGGGCGCTACGACGTGGTAAGCGTCGCAACTTTCGCCCACACCGGCTACTTGGGCCAGAATTTCCGCGCCGCGTGCTTTTGCATGTGCTTCTGATTCCAGAATCAACACGCCAGCCCCCTCCCCCATCACAAAGCCGTCGCGGTCGGCGTCGAAAGGACGGCTGGCCGCGGTCGGCGTATCGTTGCGTTTGGTGGAAAGGGCGCGCAGGGAGCAAAAACCGGCCAGGCCAAAGGGGATCACGCCGGATTCGGAACCTCCGACGACCATCACGTCGGCACGGCCCAGGCGCAGGCTCTCTACGCCCGAGATGATGCTTTGGCTGCCTGCCGCACAGGCCGTCACTATGTTCTTGTTTACGCCTTGTAACCCATGACGGATGGCTACCTGTCCTGCCGCCATATTGGTGAGGCCACGGGGCAGGAAAAGGGGTGATACGCGACGCGCCCCGCGCTCTTTCATCGTAATCGAGTTTTCGTAAATATCTTCAATTCCGCCGATACCCGTTCCCAGCGCCACGCCGCAGCGATAGGGGTCTTCGTGTTCAATGTCCAGCCCGGACTGCGCCCAGGCCTGGTCGGCGGCTTCCAGTGCGAAAAGGATAAAACGACTTAAACGACGTACTTCTTTGGGCTCCATCCCCGTCGGCGTCACATCGGGTGCAATACCCGCAATCTTTGCCGGGATACCTTCCGTATCGAAATCAACGGCGCGCACTCCTGACTGTCCTGCACAAAGCGCCCGCCAATATGTATCGACATCATTACCCACGGGCGTAACCACGCCCGTTCCCGTAATTACGACTTTGGTATCCATACAGTGCCCTTATTAATCCAATGCCCTTATTAATCAGAACCCAGCCCGTGGTGTATTCCCGTCGGACTGGGCGCTAAAAATGGTCAATAGATAATCTATATATCAAAGCGCTTGCCAGCGTGCAAGCGCGAAATGGCTCCTCAAACCTTCGATTGGATGTATTTGATCACATCTCCAACCGTTTCAATGTCATTGGCGTCATCATCGACCTCGACGCTGAATTCTTCTTCCAGCGCCATCATCAGCTCTACCTGATCCAGCGAGTCTGCTCCCAAATCATCGATGAAACGCGCATCCTCCACCACTTCGTCTAGTTGACGATCCAGGCGGTCGGCGACAATCTTTTTAATTGTTTCGGCTATGTTTGCATCTGCACTCATACATTTCACCTCCTTTGCTTAAAAATCGACTCCGCATAGCAAGATATACGGCGTCCGAAGTTGCCAGTATATACCCATATGCTCATTTACTTCAAACAGTAAAATCCCAAGCATCTTACATAAGACGGATTCTGCGCAAAGCGATTTTAGTAATATCAACCTAAGTGTACAGCGCTATTCTCAGCTATGTATTTTTCTGACTGCCTTCCGGGGGTAAAGGATTCAGGAGGGCGGGAGTGTCGCAGGAGCGGATGTGTATGTCGCGTTGAGGGAAGGCAATTTCGATGTCGGCCTCGCGGAAGGCCTGGTCGATGGCCATGTGCAGATCGTGTTTGAGTCGAACGAAGACGTTGATACTTGGACAGAAAACGCGCAATTCGAAATCGAGGGTGCTGTCGCCAAAGGCGGTGAAAAGGACTTGGGGTTCGGGGTCGGCGAGAATGTCAGGGTGTTGTCTGGCAATTTTGTGGAGAATTTCGTATGCACGTTTTGTGTCAGAACCGTAGGCGATTCCGACGGGGATGATGAGGCGCAGAATTTGATCGGATAGTGTCCAGTTGATGAGCTGGCCGGTGACGAATTCTTTGTTGGGTACGATGAGCTCTTTGCGGTCCCAGTCGATGATGCGGGTGGCGCGGATGCGGATGCGGGATACGCAGCCGTCTATGCCGCCAATGGTGATGGTGTCGCCTACGCGGATGGGACGTTCGAAGAGAATGATGAGGCCGGACATGAAGTTGGCGAAGATTTCTTGTAGTCCGAAACCCAGCCCAACGCCCAACGCGGCTACGAGCCATTGTACTTTGCTCCAGCCGATCCCGAGGGTGGCGAAGGTGAACAGGACGCCAATCACCAGTACGCAGTAACCGGCGATGGTGGTGATGGCGTAGCGTTCTCCGGCACCCAGGGACAGGTGTTGTAATAGAGCAATCTCGAGAAAGTCGGGAAGCCCTCGAAAGAGAACCCAGGTGATGCCTATGGCGAGCAGGGCGATACCCAGGTGGCGCAGGGTGATCCAGACGACGCGTTCTTCGGTGCTTGCAACGGCATTTCCGTCTTCGTCGAGGATAGTTTCGGAAATGCTCTGGGTGGTTTGCCACAGATGTACTTCGTCAAGCACTTCCAGGGCGGGTAATACGTCGGCCCAGACCAGTAGAATTCCGCCTATAAGCACAAGGGTGGTCAGCCAACGCAACAGGCTTTGGGTGCGCGCGTCTACTTTGGCGAGATCGAGGTGCTCTGTTTCGCTGGGAATCTCTGCTTTCGCTTCTCCTTCGCTGCTTTGCTGTTTTAGGGCCTCGCGCCGTTTTCTTGCCTGTTCCATGGCCAGACGGCGACGGGCGATGAGTAGTGCGCGCGAAATAAGGCTGTGCAGGACAAGGATGATGAATGCGAAGAGGATGACGCCGTGAACGCGCCATAGCAGGCGTATGGCGGTGTAGTAGTAGCCGCTGACGGCGAGGCTGATCAGGATAAGGACGATGGACAGGTGTAGAAGGTAGCTGAGATAGCTGAAGACGGGTTTTCGTCCTAATTTTTGGAGCAGTATGAGTGAAATTGGACCTCTGCCAGGACGTAGCAGGCAATGGCCGAGTACGCCGATGAGCAGTAGGGCGACAATGAAGGCGAAACGGCCCAGCGAGTCGTTGTAGAGCGGGTCCTGGCTCCACTCGAGTACGGAAAAGAGGAAAACGGACAGGAGAATCCATGGACTTAGCAGCGTCAATGGTTTTCGAATAGCACCTAGTATGGCGGGGGACCAGCCGTAGTGGGATTCGCCCAGTCCTTTGCTACGGATAACCTGGCGCACTAGTTGGAGGGTGATTGTGAACAGGGCTACATGGCTCAACCCCGCGCTGAAGCCTTGCCTGAAGGGGGTAACGGAGGTGAAGTAGTTTATGCGGAGCAGAATGACAGCAAGGATGAGGGGAAAAAGCGAGGCGTTGAGCAGGGTGGCAAAGCAGACCTGTAGTGTTGGAAAGAAAACAACACAGGAGGATTTTTCCGCCAGTGCCGCACTATGTGTAATGCGTAACTTCAGTTTTTGGCGCAAAAATAATATGAGCACAAAGAGGGCCAATATGGCGCAGTAAAAGATAAGGCTGCCCGTAATACCATCGGTGGCGAACGTAGTCATCCAATTGTCGATGTTAAAGAACCAACGTATCGCGGGCCAAAGAGCGACAAGGTCCGTATGGCTCAAAAAATCAGCGCTCCGAATCCACAGGATATGCTTTTCGATATGCGCGGAGAAGTTGGCGATCGCATTCGCAAGCTCTTGTTCATTCAACTGGAGTTGCACTAAAAGATCGATATAGCTGTCACAATCTGCGATCAAGGCGTCTAAGGAGGAGCGTTTGGCCGTATACAAATCGTTTAGTATTCGTTCCAACTCCTGACGCTCTTTTTCGTTCAGTGTTTCGGGCAGTCCTTCGAGTTGGGTTTGAATAAGTCCCTTGATATCGGCCAACTCCTGTCGGCGTTTTTGATACGCAAGTTGGGCATATTCGATACGCTCAATGGTTTCCCATCGCTCGCGCATGCTATCGGCGTCGACCTGACGTTTGCGCAGCTTCTGTCGCTGTTCACGCAGGAGTATGCCGACCGTGCCTTTCAGGTGTTGTTTGTCCACCATATTCTGGACCAGCTCGTAATCCGTCTTCACCTGGGTCAGCTCTGCGCGAAGTTTTTCTAATGCACGCGTATCCGCTTCGATATTATGTAGTAGTCCTTTTTCTCCTGTACGCGCCTCGGCCAGCTCATTATTCTCCTCGGCCAGTTGCTGGGTGATCTCACGCACGATGGGACTTGCTTCTTCTACACGTTCCGAGGCCGCCTCAGCCTGCTCCGCGGCTTCCTGCGCTTCCTGCTCGCGGACTGTTGACATCCGTTCGCGCAACATAGCCACACGCGCTTCCTGCTCCGAAAGCAACCGCACGGCTTCGTCCTGACGGCGGGTGAGTAGCTGACTCCGCGCTTCATAGCTGCGCAACTCTTTTTCGCAGGCCTCTTTTTCCGCCTCATTGGCCTGTATGCGTGCACGGAAGAGAATGTGTCTGGCCTCTTGAAGCTCTGGGGCCTGCGCAGGATCGCTCGGCATAGCGAGTTGGGCCTGCGCCTCCTCCACCCGTTTCGCCGCTTCCGCAATCAGCGAAGGGATTTGCTTGCGCCGTTCCGCCCGTCGAATCGGTTCGCGGCTAAGTTCATCCTTCTCCTTTTGCGCCGCTGCCAGATCGGCTTCCGCCTGAACCAGCATCTGGTTAAGGTCTGCGGCGCTTATTCCCTCTGGCGGAGCAGCGGGTTCTGCAACAGGTTTGGCAAGTTTATCCTCAATTGCCTGCAGACGTTCCGGGGCCTGAACTCGCTCCTGTTCAAATTGCAGGGCTTTTTGACGCCGTTCCTGTTCAAACCGCAACTGTTCCAGGGTAGCGGTATAACTTTCCTGAAGCTTGCTCTTCAGCGTTTTTTCGAGTGTGGCATTCTCCTGGAGCTGCGTCAGTTTTTCCTGGACCTCCTCCAGGCTTACAGGCCCCACCGTTTCTTGCTTAGTCGGCACCTCCTGTGCGCATGGAACCCCCAGGCAAATGAGGAAAACGGCAATGAATACCATAGAAAAGAATAGTGAAGAAAAGCCGGTAGCAAAAACACGTTGCGATGGGTATAACATGTGTATTAAATATCCTCGTAGCGTATAAAATCTGAAAAGCCGTCATTAAAAACAAAAAATCTGTGTCGATCAGGGACGGCAAAGACCCTATTTCCTGGGTGTGGCCCTGGCCACGAAGCCCCTTTTTGTATCTTTTTTTGTATGATACCGAAAGAGCGTGAAAGTTCATAGGTTTTTAATGAACATCCGCTCTGACAAACAACGAGCAACGCAGTAGTACGATGGCTTAGTATGATTCCCCCCTTATGGGTTGGGATAGCAGAATTTTGCTTTTTGTGATAGATTCTGAGGTGCTCGTGATAACGGAATGGAGGCAAAGGGGTATTCATGGAAACGGCTGCAGATCAAAGAACGCGAACGTATATGGAACAGTTGACGGGGGCGCCCCCTGGCACCTTAATGCCCGATCCAGATGCTATAGATTCGCAGATTCAGGTAATCCGATATACGGAAACGGCGTTTGAAACCTGCCTTGTAGAGGATGTCGCCTCCCTTGACAGTTTCTTTGAAGAGGAGGGGACGGTATGGATACGTGTTGAAGGACTGGGCGGAATCGACAGGATTAAGGCGCTGGGAGAATTTTTTCAGCTAGACCGTCTGGCCTTGGAGGATGTGTTGCATACGCGACAGCGCCCCAAAATTGAGGAGTATGATGCGCAACTTTTTTTCGTAGCGCGTATGCGTAGTGCAGGGGAGGATTTTGACACCCAGCAATTGAGTATGTTTCTGGGTAAGAATTATGTGCTGACATTTCAGGAAGGACCCGCGCCTTGTCTGGATATTGTTCTGGACCGCCTTAAAACCAAACGGGGGCGCATTCGTAGTCAGGGTCCGGATTATCTCGCCTATTGTATCCTGGACGCGGCTATCGATTTCTTTTATGCCGAGATGGATCGCTATGGCGAACAGATGGATGTGATTGAGGAACAGGTTCTGGGCAATCCTTCTGATGAAATTCTTGCTGCAATTTATACGTTGAAAAATAATGCGCTGGCCATCCGTCGTTCGGTCTCACCGCTACGGGAAGCGGTGAATACGCTTATCCGGGACGGGCACCCCTATCTTTCTGAGGGCACCCAGACACACTTCCGGGATTGTCTCGACCATATTGCACACATCCTGGAATTATTAAATACCTATCGTGAAATGTTAGGAGGGCTCTTGGATATTTACCTTTCGAGTGTAAACAACCGCATGAGTGAGGTGATGCGTGTACTCACGGTAATTGCCACGCTGTTCATCCCCCTCACTTTTCTGGCGGGACTCTATGGGATGAATTTCAATCATGACGCCTCGCCGTGGAATATGCCAGAACTGCAATGGTACTGGGGATACCCGCTGTTTCTGCTCATAATGCTTTCCATTGCGATAGTGCAGTTGCTCTTCTTTATACGCAAAGGCTGGATAGGTCGCCCCCGCCTTCGACTTCTCATTCGAAGAATACCGCAGCCGCTGCACCGCAAAAAACGGCGGCGCGGTTGAGCGTGTAGGCCGGGATACCCCATAGGGAGCTTTACGCCGACCTGACAGCAGGCAGGTGTCATTTATTTCGCATAATTTCGTAGGCATGCAATGCGCGCATACGTGCCTCTGCATGGTTGAGAAGGGGCTGCGCATAGCCTTGTCGGGCATACACCCCGCTTTGTGCCTGTATGGCCTGCGTGGCTTCCCAGGGACGATGTACATATCTATCGGGCAGGCCAGCAACCTCCGGCGTCCAGTGACGAACGTAGCTCCCCTGTGGATCAAAACGTTCGCCCTGCGTCATCGGATTGAAAATTCGAAAATACGGCGCGGCGTCAGCACCGCATCCCGCAGTCCACTGCCAACCCAGCGTGTTATTGGCCAGGTCGGCATCGACCAGTGTATCCCAAAACCAACGCGCCCCGTCTTGCCAGGGGACGAGCAGATCTTTCACCAAAAAAGAGGCCACCGCCATGCGGACACGGTTGTGCATCCAGCCGGTTGCCCACAGTTGACGCATACCCGCGTCAATATAGGGAAAACCGGTGTTGCCCTGTTTCCATGCACGAAACATTTCGACATCGGGAGCCCAGGGGAAATCGGCATACGCTTCACGAAGGGGACGTTCCGGCGTGTGGGGCGCGTGGAACAACAGGTGGTATGCAAATTCACGCCAGTAAAGCTGTCGCACAAAAGCTTCGCATCCAGACAGCTCGGCTTTATCCTGCTGCAAGGCCGTGTAGTTTTGGACAAGATGCCAAATCTGGCGCGGGGAGATTTCACCAAAATGAAGATGTGGAGAAAGTCGGGACACCCCTTCCCTGTCGGGTCGGTCGCGCCCCTCGGCATAGGACGAAAGCGCATTCTCTGAAAAAATACGTATACGTTCCTGTGCGCCCGTTTCTCCCGGAGTCCACGTTGCGCGCAGACCCTGCGCCCAGTCAATCTTGGGCTCCAAGCTGAAATCTTCCAAATCGGAAGATTTCGGAAACCTGTTGGGCGCGGGAATAGTTGTGGGTGCAGGGAGCGGTTCTTCAGGAGCGGGCATGCGCAGGCACGCTTTCCAGAAGGGGGTAAACACACGAAACGGTTTTCCCGACTTGGTCGCCACCGTCCATGGTTCACACAGTAGTGCGCTATTAAACGTTTCGGCGGTGATTTGCTTCGACTCAAGCCAGGAAAGCAATGCATCATCTCGTTTACGTACGGCAGGCTCATAGCGTCGGTTCCAGAAAACCGCCGTCGCCCCCGTTTCTTTAATCAGCTTCTCCAATGCATCCTGCGTGGGTCCACTGCGCAGAATGAAACGGCTATCCTTGCGTTTCAATTCCTGCTGCAATGCGCTCAGCGATTGATGCAACCACCAGCGACTGGCGGCGCCGGGCGCCCAGGGCGCTTCCTCCTCTGGCGCCCAGATAAAAACAGGAACAATAGGAGCACCCCTTTCGATAGCCGCCGTTAATGCAGGGTTATCCGTCAAACGCAAATCGCTGCGAAACCAGACAATGGTAACGTTTTCGTCCTGCATTTTCGGTATCCTTTTAGCGTCAAGTGCAAAGCATCATTTCTTTTTCGCCTTTCGCAGCAAATGCTTTAAATAGGGCACCGCGTCCTTGGCGTAACTAGCGTCCAAAGCATTTCCCGCATTGGCGTGGTTTGATGCATAGGCGCACGAAATCGTGTCTTTTTTCAGCAATCGGGCAAGCGCACAGGCTTCGTCATAAGCAGCATATCCCTTTTCAACTTCTCCGTCTCGTGCGGCGAATATCCCACGACAAAGCGCATCATAAAACTGTACCGTGCGTTCCCCATAGGTAAACAAACGTTCGTCTTCTTCAATACGACTGCGAATCCTGGCAGGCAGTTCCTGCGCAAGAACGTCTTGTAAAATTTTTCGACATTGGGCGGCGTAGTCGATAATCTCCACCAGATCCGGGCCGTCATCTTTTTCAAAGGTAGCTTTTTCATAGCGCAGCATGGTATTGGGAAAGAGATTTTCCGATTTTTTTCGGAGTCCACGCCCCAGTACATACTTGAGTTCGCGCACATTGCACAGCATTTTTTCTAATGTTTCATAGAAACGGCGCATATCCGAAGCAGCATCCCCGTAGCGTCCGGAAAAATAATCCTGCCACAAGCTTTCGCAATTTACGTCGGGCGTCCACAATTGACGCGCCATTTGCCAATTGGTTAACGCCTTGTTTCCCCAATTTTTCGTAGTGCAATGCATATAATTGAAATGGCGTGCGCCGACCTTGTGGTAGTAGTAGGGAATGTCGTTTTCCATGGTGTGCATGAAACAGATGGGTAGACATTTATACCCTGAAACGTTGTAGTATTCGCCGATGAAAAGCTTCCCACGATAAAACCGATCCTGATCGACCGCCCACCCCTGCAGATGCTGTTTGTACTCCGTATTTTTTGAACAACGCGGGTCGTCAAAATTATATACATAGCTTCGTTCTATAGGAAAATATGTGGCAATACAGGTGTCATAATCGAAATCGTCGGGAAGCGGACGGGTAGGTGGTTCGAGCACATCCGCATAGGCGAGGAAGAGCAGGCGTATGGGACGGTTAATGCGGCCTTGCGCTTGTGCTTTTTTGATGGCCTGATCGTAATGATACACCAGGAGCAAATTGCGATCGGTAGACGAACCCAGCGCTTTGCATTTTTCGCATGTGCACCATTTACCGACATCCAGCGCCCAGGCATTCATCAGCGAAGCGTCCTTATAACGCCCATCAACAAGATCCTGCACCGCATTTTTACACCACTCCGCCATGGCGTCTTCATTCGATGTGCAAAAGTTATCTCCGAAATCTTCTTTAATACGATCGCTTCTTTTTCCATCAATCCAGGCGTACCATTCCGGATGCGCCTCGAAATACGAAAGCACGCCATCCCTGTTTGCATCCCCCTGATAGTCGGTGCTTGGCGCATAGGGATCAACCGGTTTATCCTCATCGCCCTCAAAAACGGTATGGTTATAGGGGTAAGGGTTGTGCGGCCCCAAATAATATTCGGTAAGCACATGCCCGCCGCCCGCCAGCATAATACCCAATTTGTGCAGCAAGGCTTTTTGACGTTGTTCAACGCACCAATAGTTAAGGCGATTGCGCGCCATCCAAAGCAAGAAAGCTTCATCGCCGCGATCTTCCCAGGCATGAAAACCCCGGGTCAAAAACAGGGGAGATTCCGTTGCGTTGATTTCGGGCAAAGGCTTCAAAACCCGATGCGGTATCTCTTCATTTCCTTCCCCCGGCGCATACCAGCGCACGCCGAGTCGGTGCAGGTAATCGTACACACCATAGAGCGTTCCTACACGACCGCCGCCGGCAATAATCGTCACACGCCGCCCATCGACTTCCCCCGTCCGAATCAGATAGCCCTCCGCCCCCACTTTGGCAAGCGCCGCTGGGGTTACCCCCAGGGCCTCGCCATAACGCGCTGTCGCCGCATTGGTATTCGGCCCGCCAATAAGGAGTAGTTCCCCCTGCACTTCCGCAGCATCATCAACATCCGCAAAGGCATTTCCGTCACCGCATATGTTTCGCAAATAATGTTGCAACTCTGCCGCAGCAAAGGCTTGCGTACATTGCACCGCCGCTTTGGAGTGCGCATCCGCCCAATCGACCTGCGCTTCATTGGCGCCCGCCTGTTGCGCCGAAGAAAAGGCCTCCTGATCCACCAGAATTGTTGCCGCCAGAGCGATATCGCTCCATACCCCCAGACAGAATAACAGTGTCCAAAACCAATACCGCATTGCTTTCCCCTCTTCTTCGCAAACAGTTATTCTTTTTGTGAATGTCGTAGAAATCTAGGGTATCCTATTTGTGTATAGGGTGCAAGCCAGGCGATGCCGCGCTGTGCAAAATCACACGCTACATGATATTGTGGTAAACGATTCACAAAAAATACGGTTAATCTTTGGGACTAGCGGAGGAGAAACAATGCAAAAACAACTGTTTTGGGGAATGATGTGTATAGCGCTTACTTTGGGAAGCGGGGGCGCCATGGCGGCGGCAACCACATTTGGGGAGGATGTCGATTTTTTAAAAACGCATGTTGAGGTGATTACCCTGGCGGATACAGCCGGTCAAGCGCAGATAGCGGTTGTGCCCGCCTATCAGGGACGGGTGATGACCAGCACCTTGTCGGGAGCGACAGGGCTGAGCTTTGGTTGGGTTAATCGGGAATTGATCGCCTCGGGAGAGTTTGTGCCGCATATCAATACCTTTGGCGGTGAGGACCGTTTCTGGATAGGACCGGAAGGGGGACAGTATTCCATATTCTTTTCAAAGGGAACAGACTTTACTTTGGAGAACTGGCAGACACCCGCTGCTATCGATACCGCCCCTTACGAAATAGTTTCAAAAAATGACACCGAGGTGCATTTTCGTCATCGCACCTTGCTGACCAATTATTCCGGGGCGGAATTTGATGTTTTGGTCGAGCGCGCGGTGCGTGTGCTGGATAAAAAAACTGCCGCACAACGCTTCGGTAGTGTATTTTCCGATGAAGTAACGTGTGTCGCTTTTGAAACAGACAATACGATCACGAATAAGGGAGCGGACGCCTGGAGCAAGGAAACGGGATTGCTCTCCATCTGGATTCTGGGCATGTTCAACCCCTCTCCGGATACTACGATTGTTATTCCTTTTAAACCAGGGACTGAATCGGAACGCGACCGGATTGTTAACGATGCGTATTTTGGGAAGGTTCCGTCAGAGCGTCTTTTGGTAAAAGAGGATGTCCTCTTTTTCAGTGGTGACGGACAGTACCGTAGCAAAATTGGGATCGGTCCAAAACACGCCAAGCCTGTCATGGGCAGTTACGATGCCGGCAATCAGGTTTTGACCCTGGTTTCGTATACCTTGCCCACGGGAGAGGAGGATTACGTCAACTCCATGTGGAAACTGCAGGACGAACCCTACGCAGGCGATACGGTAAATTCATACAACGATGGTCCCCTGGGGCCTGGCAAGAAACCCCTCGGACCATTCTACGAATTGGAGACGTCCTCACCCGCAAAAGCGCTTGCGTCGAATGCATCCCTGTCGCATACGCAATGCACCGTACATCTGCAGGGCACAGCAACTGCGCTCAACGCAATCGCTGTGAAAACCTTGGGCGTCAGCCTGAAAGAAATCGAAAACGCATTTGCAAAATAGTCCATTTTCTGTGCTGCGGTGCTTCAGAGACCCCAGCCAGAAAGTAGGGCTCTGCTGCGTCGTACACGGCGCAGCGCCTATCTTCTCCTAAAGTTTTTTTGAAGGGGGTCTGGGGGGGGGAATTTTTGTTCACAAAAAGTCCCCCCCCCCCCCCCAGCAAACAATCTTAAAAAAAGGAAGGCACTATGAGTTCATCATCAAAACGTTGGTACTGTACGGTATGCGGATACATTCATGAAGGTCCTGAACCCCCAGAGACCTGCCCTATTTGCGGTGTACCTGCTTCTGAATTCACGGAGATGCCTGCAGAGGAACCCGCGGAAGCAGCTGCGGAAAAGCCTGCTACGGCTGAGGCACCCGATGCATCGCACGTAAGAACGGTTTCCGACGTCATGATCGAAACGATGGTGAACTGGGGGGTCACTCATGTCTTCGGTATGGTGGGACATTCCAACCTGGGATTGGCGGATGCAGTGCGCCGGCAGTGTGAGCAGGGCAAGTTGCACTACATCGGTATTCGTCATGAGGGGGCGGCGGCCTTTGCGGCCTCTGCGTTTGGCAAGTTGACGGGACGGCCAGCGGCATGCATGAGTATTGCCGGACCGGGCGCGACGAATATGTTGACGGGGCTTTGGGATGCGCGAATGGATCGGGTGCCGATTCTTGCGTTGACGGGCCAAGTGGATACGCAGATGCTGGGACCGGGTGCTTTTCAGGAGGTGAATCTTCCTGCCGCGTTTGAGAGTGTTGCGGAATGGAGCCAAACCGTTTTGCCTTCCAGTAATGCGGTTGAGTTGATGAACCTGGCGTGCAAACACGCCATACTCACCCGTAATGTGGGACATCTGATCTTCCCTAATGAGGTACAAACTCAACCTGCCGATGCCAACACGGTAAGCGGCAGTTCCGAGGGACGTTTGCCGTTGCTGGACATCTCTCCACCCCAGAAAGCGGTCGACGCTGCCATGGCGTTGCTGAATCGGGCAAAACGTCCCGCTATTATCGTAGGGCACGGGGCACGTTTTGCTATGTCGGAAATTACCAAACTGGCCCAACGCCTGCGCTGTCCCGTGATTACGACTTTCAAGGCCAAAGGGCTGGTGCCGGATTCTGATCCGTTGGCCTGTGGTGTATTGGGACGTAGCGGCACGCTGATCTCCGCACATTTTATGAACAACGCCGATCTGCTGCTCGTCTTCGGTGCATCCTTTGCACAGCATACGGGCATCAACCCCAATATCCCCACGGTCCAGGTAGACTTTGATCCGATGATCCTGGGCAAGTTCCACGCGGTTACGGTGCCGGTGAATGGTGAAATCGGTCTTACCGCAAAGGCATTCCTGGGGCAACTGGACGAGGCCGCTCCCTGTACAGATCAGCGTGAAGAAATTGCCGCCAAATGGCAGGCATGGCGTGAGGAAAAGGCGCGGCGTGCGGAGAAACATCGCGGTGAAGGCCTGGGCTCAGCAGAAATCTTTGCTGCATTGGGCCACATGATTCCGGATGATGCAGTAATCGCGCTCGATGTAGGAAATAACACCTATTCTTTCGGACGCTATTTTGAATGCCAACACCAAAGTGTACTCATGTCCGGTTACCTCGGTTCCATTGGCTTTGGTTTCCCTGCCGCCATGGGCGCCTGGGCGGCAGCTCCTGAACGCCCCATTATCGCCCTTACGGGTGATGGTGGTTTTGGACAGTACATGGCAGAGTTTTGTACTGCGGTGAAATACAAAATGAACATCACCCACATCCTGCTTAATAATCAGGAACTGGGCAAAATAACGAAGGAGCAGGAAACCGAACACTTCCCCGTTTGGGAAACGGGCTTACACAATCCCGACTTTGCGAAGTATGCAGAAATTTGTGGAGGTAAAGGCATCCGCGTGCAAACACGGGAACAACTTGATGCGGCAATTCCCGAAGCCTTGGCACATGACGGACCAACCCTGGTAGAAATTATCAGCGATCCCACCCTTGTTTGACCGGGTTGGGATAAGAATCTGACGCTAAAAAAAGCATGCATGGATGGTCGGGAATATAAACCCTGCCCGTGACGCTGGTCACCTGCTTGTAGTCGCAGGGGCACTGGCCTGATCCAGGATCTGAAAAACGGTCCTAAAACCTCGAATCTTGCCGCGATCAGGGATGATAAGGACCATATTCTTTGCCTGTGGTCGCTGGACCACTTGAAGGAAATAGACAAAATCGGCAGCTTTTTGTCATTTTGACCATCGAGCGTGACAAAAATTGCTGCCTTCATTTCCCTAAAAAGATCCTTTATAAAAAAAGGGGCTCCTAAGCTCTATTTCAGCAAGACGTTACCGCAACCGCGTCAAGATTTCGGCTATCTCCCTTTTTTTTGGCATCGTTATTGCATATTCATTTAACAGATAGTTAAAAGGTAGTGCGGTGGCGCATGAAGACAAAGGCGCAAGCCTTTGGGAGGTATTGCATATGAGTGGCGAATGGCTACATAGGATGGATGCGAATGGTTTAACCCCGTTGGATCGCGCCTTCAACAGTGAACACAGGGCCATTTCGGAAATGATGATTCAGCAGGATCAGGATGACCAGGTGGAACTGTGGGAAAACGCCACCCCCCTGCATCGCGCTTCGTACTTGGGACTTAGTGACGCGGTAACGTCGCTACTGAGCTATGGCGCCGATCCTACCCGGTGTGATCATCACGGGGAGACGCCGTTGCATAAGGCTGCTCGTGAAGGCTATACGCGCACGGTTGGCGTTTTGGCGAGCGTCAGCGATGTGAACGCGCGCAGTAATGCCGGGATGACGCCGTTGCATTGGGCGGCGCTAACCGGAAATGTGGATGTGGCCCGGCTTTTGATTGCTCATGGCGCCGATCCGCATCTTCGAAATGAGGGAATGGACGGGTTGACGCCGTCGGATCTGGCCAGCTCGTTGGGATACGAGGAACTGGGACGTGCTTTTGAAAAGGTGGAGGTGTTTGTATAGTCCCGGTTACGGTGCTGGATGCGCTGTCTTTGGGTAAGGGCTTTTGACCCGCCAAAAACGCGCGGTACTGCTACTCTTGTTCGCTAGCCCGATGGTAGGTGTCGACGATGCCTGCCGCTAAAACGTAATCCTCTTCGTAAAACACAGCCCATTGCCCCGGGGTTACTGAACGCTCGGGGATCTCAAAACAAACGGTTGCATTGCCCGAGGTATCGGGATAGACGGTGGCTGCCACAGGACGGTGACGGGAATGCAGCTGGACCTGACAGGTAAATGGGGTGGCTTGTGGCGCCATCCCTCCCCACTGGATAGGCTCGGTGGTAAAACGATCGCAGCCGGTCTCTTCTGCATGACCTACAATGAGCCGATTCTTCTCTTTGTCCATGCCCAGCACATAGTAGGGACGCGCCGCACCAATCCCCAAGCCGCGCCGTTGACCAATGGTATAGTGCAACAATCCACGGTGATGCCCTACCCGCTTACCGGATGTCGTGCAAATGTATCCCTCGGGCTGCTTGCCGCAACGCGCTTCGATGAAGGTCGCATAATCATCGTTTGGCACAAAGCAGATCTCCTGACTCTCGGATTTTGCCGCTGTCGGAAAGCCCTTTGATGCAGCGTATGCGCGCACTTCTTCTTTGGTCATTGCACCAAGGGGAAACACGGCCCGTGATAGTTGCCTCTGGGTCAGCGGGGCAAGTACATAGCTCTGATCTTTGGCACGATGCAGCCCCCGGTGCAAGGCTAAGCGTTCTCCCCAATGGGCTAGACGTGCGAAATGCCCGAGGGCGATGTGGGAAGCACCCAACGTATCTGCATGGGTATACAATGCCCCGAATTTAATCCGTTGATTGCAACGGATACAGGGGTTGGGGGTGCGCCCGGCCCAGTATGCATCAACAAAGTCGGCGATAACCTCATCTTCGAAGCAGGCTTGCTCGTCAAAGACATGGTGGGCAATGCCCAATTGGACACACACATGGCGGGCATCGTCGATTGATTGTTGGGTGCGGCGGGCAATCTCAGGACAGGTGGTCGTAAGCTTTAAGGTTGCTCCGGTACAGGTATAGCCCTGTTCCAGCAACAGGGCCGCCGCCACGGTGCTATCCACGCCCCCTGACATGGCGACGAGAATATGGGCGTTGGGGGAAGGAGGGTATATCGACTTCACCTGCACGGCATCTGTCCTTAGCTAAGCAGCAATATGCCCGGAAGCATCGATTGGTGGACGGTAAGGGGGTTATTTTTCAGCAGCGCCATTGGCGGTGACTACGCGTGGCGATGACGCCGCAGTCATCTTGAGTTGCTCCGGGGGTTTCATCGTGCATTTACCTTCGAAAAGCACCCCTTCTGCAATGCTGATGCGTGGTGCAGTAATATCGCCTACTACCCGACCGGTCGTGGTAATCTCCAGGCGTTCATGCGCGAAGACATTTCCATGTACTTCACCGCTGATAATAACTTGTCCTGCAATCAAATCGGCCTTGATCTGTCCCGATTCTTGTACGACAATGCTATCCTCGCTTTGTACACGCCCGGAAACTGAGCCTTCAATGCGAATGGTGCCTTTGGAATTGATTTCACCGCTGACGGTGGTGCCAGGACCGATAATGCTCACTGGCTTGTTTTCATTATATCCGCGTGATTTTCGAGTATCTAACATCTTTAATTCGCCAGGTATTTGGCCGGATTGACGGTCTTTTTGTTTACATGCACTTCGTAATGCAGATGCGGTCCCGTGCTGCGTCCGGTACTGCCAAGGGTACCTACCACGGTTTGCCGCTCCACAACGTCGCCTTTGTTCACTTTACGCTTGGCCAGGTGCGCATAGCAGGTGGTCAGGCCATTGCCGTGGTCAATACGGACAATGTTGCCATAATCGGCTTCATAGGTCGATGAGATGACCACGCCTTTGGCTGTTGCGCGCACTTTGCTGCCATAACGGGCGGCGATGTCAACCCCGTTGTGGTGCCGCACGCGACGTGTGAAGGGGTCGCGCCGGTAACCAAACGAAGAGGAAATGCGGCCCAGTCCGCCGACAATTGGCCAGCCGGAGGGCACGCGTGCAATGCGATCTTGTTGAACTTCCATGTCCCGGATTAACGATGAAAAGCTCTGGGTGCGCATCTGGATCTCTTGAAGAATCAGATCTGCTGAGGGGCGGCTGAGCCCATAAATGACATGGTCGGGACGTGTGGTGACGTCGATGCTGCCTGGAATGAAGGCGCCTTCCAATACGGAAGGACCACCTTTTCCCCCGTCCGGTACAGGGGTATTCACCGCTTTCTTTTCACGGGGCGCCAGCCCGGTAATGCTACGCGCCTTGGCTTCCATGTCATACAATTCACCCAACTCACTGGTGATGGCGGCAATACTGGCTTCATACTCTGCCCGTAATCGTGCTTCCACTTCTCGCAAGTGTTGATCGTCCTGTTGTACCGGCGCCTGTTGCTGCACCACCTGCGTCTTCGCTTTTTCAAGTTCCAGCTGACGGTATTGATACTGCAAACGTTCTGCGCGCACTTGTAGGGCGCGTTCACGTTGAAACAGGAACGTGCAGCCAAAGACCAACACGGCGACAAGACAGAGCGCACCCCAAAAGTGAAAACTGGACAGAGTTAATGTTCGGGTGCTGGTTCGATCGTGGGGAATCAGCATCACGGTCCACTTTTTCATGACTTTGGAAGGCTCCTGACGGATTTGGAAATAGAACTACGCAGCATATTGTTTTTGGTTATATTATAGGTGACGTTCTCTTCCGCTACCCAAGCTGTAAGCAATATACGGTATGTATACCTCACAAAGGCTTATAGTTCCCAGTATGGGGGCGACTATAACACGGAATTTGAAAGAAGTCAACCACTTACAGTAAAGGCACACCGGGGTGTGCAGGCTAAAATTCATCTTCCAGAGCGGGAATATGGAAGCGCAAAACAAGGGCGCGAGCCTGTATCCCTCTCCTTTAAATACATCGCTGCGCCGTTGCATTCCAGCCCGAAAGCAACGGCGCAGCAGCTTATTGGCTTACATCATGGGAGGCGTTGCAGCACCCGCGGCGGCCTTTTCGTCTTCTGGCAGATCGGTTACCAGGCATTCCGTCGTCACGACCATGGTAGCCGCACTCACTGCATTTTGCAGTGCGCAACGGATTACTTTGGCCGGGTCGATGATGCCGCTTTCCACCAGATTTTCCATCTCACCGGTGGCGGCATTCAGACCTACATTTCCTTTGGCGTTCTCGACGTCGTTGATAACCACAGCGCCTTCCAGGCCTGCATTCTTGGCAATCATCGCCAGAGGCTGGGTCATTGCATGGGAGACAATCGCTGCACCCAATGCTTCGTCGCCTTGCAACTCCAGTGCTTCGACAGCTTTGCGGCAACGCAGCAGGGCCACACCGCCACCAGGAACGATGCCTTCTTCAATCGCAGCACGCGTTGCGTGCAGGGCGTCATCCGCACGGTCTTTCTTTTCTTTCAGCTCGATTTCTGTCGCAGCGCCAATTTTGACCACAGCCACACCGCCGGCCAATTTTGCCAGACGTTCTTGCAGTTTCTCGCGATCATACTCCGAGCTGCTGTTTTCAATGCCACGGCGAATCTGGTCACAACGCGCTGTAATGTCGGCCTTTTTGCCTGCGCCTTCGACGATGGTCGTGTTATCTTTGGTAATTTCCACGCGTTTGGCGCTACCCAGTTGGGTCAGTTCCAGGCTGTCCAGAGAAATGCCCAGCTCTTCACTGATATATTCGCCACCGGTTACCACGGCAATGTCGCGCAGGATTTCTTTACGGCGGTCGCCGAACGCAGGCGCCTTGACGGCAGCGATTTTGAGGATGCCGCGCAAACGGTTGACCACCAAGGTCGCCAACGCTTCGCCTTCAATGTCTTCGGCGATGATGAGTAATGGCTTGCCCGATTGCGCCACTTTTTGCAAGATGGGGAGCATCTCCTGAAGGGAGCTGATTTTTTTCTCGCTGCACAGAATGTAGCAGTCTTCCAGCTCTGCCGTCATATTTTCCGAATTGGTGCAGAAATAGGGCGACAGGTAGCCGCGATCAAACTGCATACCATCGACCAGATCGACTTCTGTTTCCAGGCTTTTGCCTTCTTCGATCGTGATGACGCCATCTTCGCCCACCTGCTCAATCGCCTTGGCGATAATATCACCGATCGTCGCGTCGCCATTGGCGGAAACCGTCGCAACCTGACGAATTTCGTCTTCGTTCTTCACTTTTTTCGACAGTTTCTTCACGGCTTCCAATGCAGCCGCCACGGCCTTGTCCATACCGCGTTTCAGATGCATGGGGTTAGCGCCCGATGTCACCTGACGCATGCCTGCATGCACCATCGCCTGTGCCAGAACCGTCGCTGTGGTGGTGCCATCACCCGCATCATCACTGGTTTTGCTGGCGGCTTCGCGCAACATGCGTGCCCCCATGTTCGCAAAGGGCTTTTCCAAATCGATTTCTTTGGCAACGGATACGCCGTCTTTCGTAACGTGAGGAGCACCGAACGACTTCTCAATCAGTACGTTGCGTCCCTTGGGTCCCAATGTCGCCTTGACAGAGTTCGCCAACGTGTCCACGCCTTCCAGCAGGGCCATACGGGCCTCCTGACCAAAAAGTAGTTGCTTGGCCATGATCAATTTCTCCTTTTTTATCGCTTGAGACAATGCTTGTGCATTATGTTGCTTGTTCAACAAAACTTCTTCTGTGGAAATGTTAGCACTCCTTTTTATCGAGTGCTAACAAGGCCGTATCCTAGCATATCCCCTCGGGCGAGTCAAGCGTGGCATGGCCTCGAAAAGTCAGCACAGATCCGCGTCTAAATGCCACTTACCTACGCGTGCAGGATGCTTCAGATAGCGCTGCAAAAGCTTTAGAAACTGGTTGCGATCTATCTCGCGTGCACCCAGGCGGAAAAGGTGTGGGTTGGCGACCTGGCAATCAATCAGCTCTATCCCCCAACGCAGGGATTGCTGCGCCAATACGGCCAGCGCCACCTTGGAAGCGTCACGCCGGTGGCTAAACATGGATTCACCAAAAAAACAGTTGCCTAATGAGACGCCGTAAAGCCCCCCTACCAATACGCCGTCGTGGTGGCATTCCACGGAGTGCGCGAAACCCGCGTCAAAGAGGTCGATATAGGCCTGTTTCATTTCCTCGGTGATCCAGGTACCGTCCTGATCGGCACGGGGGGTGACGGCGCATGCCGTGATTACGCCTTTAAAATCGGTATCCATACTGAGGGAGAAACGGTGCTGGCGCAGGGTGCGCTGCAGACGGCGGGCTATGTGCATCTCATTGGGAAACAGCACCATACGCGGGTCGGGCGACCACCACAAAATAGGGTCGCCTTCGTTATACCAAGGAAAGATCCCCTGTGTGTAGGCCCTTAATAAGCGCTCCCGGGACAAGTCGCCGCCTACGGCCAACAGGCCGTCCTCAGCCAGATAGGGCGGTGGAAAAACCAGGTCTTCTGTTAAACGGTATACGGGCATAGCAATACAAACCTCGTATTTGTGGCATAAATGAAACGTCAGCATATCGTAAATCCTGCACCGACAACAATGCCGCACGTATATCGATGTAGCAAAAGTTTGCATTGTCCGTATTCGAGAGGTATAAGTAGCGAGCGGGAACAAATAACCATAAGCTAGTATCAATGGAGTGCGCCAGCGTTGGGCTAAGGCCGTAATCGATGAAGAAGGAAGCTGTTCAATGGCTATTGTAATAGGTCTGGATATTGGAACAAGCGGCGCTAAGGCCATTGCAATGGATGCCCAGGGGAAGTTATTGGCCTCTGCGTTGGTTGAGTATCCGTTGCATAGCCCCAAGCCCAATTGGGCGGAGCAGGATCCCGCGGATTGGGAACGGGCCACCTTTGAGGCACTGGCAAAACTGGCGGGCGAGGTGGATGCTCGTCAGGTAAAGGGAATTGGCCTGACGGGTCAGATGCACGGCTCTGTCTTTCTTGATGCAAGCAATGCGGTGCTTCGTCCTGCGTTACTATGGTGCGATCAGCGCACCACCCAGCAGTGTGCAGCTATCACGGACAAGGTAGGTGAGGCGCAATTGCTGGAAATGGTGTCGAACCCTGCCTTGACTGGCTTTACAGCCCCAAAAATCCTCTGGTTGCGGGACAATGAACCGCAGCTATACGAAAAAGTACATAAGGTTTTGCTGCCTAAGGACTATATTCGCCTGCTCCTGACCGGTGAATTTGCTACCGATGTCGCTGACGCTTCAGGCACGCTGCTCTTCGATGTTAAAAACCGCACATGGCATAAGGAGTTAATGTCGCTGCTGGATATCGACGCTTCCTGGATGCCGCCTGCTTTTGAGGGACCGGAGGTCACGGGCACGTTGAGTGCCGAGGCAGCAGAAAAAACAGGTCTGCCGGAAGGCGTGCCCGTAGTCGCCGGTGGTGGCGATCAGGCCGCTGGCGGTATCGGCTGCGGCATCGTGCGCCAGGGAGTTCTCTCCGCCTCTCTGGGCACCAGTGGCGTCGCCTTTGCCTTTTCCGATGCAGTGCACACCGATCCCCAAGGGCGTGTGCACACGTTCTGCCATGCCGTGCCCGGTAAATGGCATATCATGGGCGTCATGCTGAGTGCGGGCGGCTCGCTGCAATGGTTCCGCAACCAGCTCTGTCAGGATGAGATGGCGCGGGCGAAAAAGGAATATCGGGATGCGTATGAGTATATTACCGAGGCCGCTGCACATGTGCCTGTGGGCTGTGAGGGACTGCTTTTCCTGCCTTATCTGACCGGGGAACGCACCCCGCATAAGGACCCCTATGCTAAAGGAGCCTTCATTGGCTTGTCTCTTCGACACACGAAGGCACACATGGCCCGCGCCGTATTAGAAGGTGTGGCTTTTGGCATGCGCGACAGCTTCGAGATTATTCGGAATATGGGCGTACCCGTCACCGAGGTGCGCGCCTCCGGTGGTGGTGCACGCAGTACCCTTTGGCGGCAAATCCTGGCGGACACGGGTCAGGCCCCGATGGTCACTATCAATGTCGATGAAGGGCCCGCTTATGGCGCTGCTATTCTGGCCAGTGTCGCTGCAGGACTCTATGGCAAGGTCGAAGAGGCCTGCGATGCTATCATTGCTGAAGTTGCACGCCTTGCCCCCAATCCTGAAACGGCGGCGCAATATGACCGCTGGTTCGCGGAATATCAGGCCGCTTACACCGCACTTGCCCCGAATTTCCGTCGTATTGCTGGTCATCTGGAGCAGATGTAGTATCCTGTTGGAACACGATTTTTCCTGGGGGAACTTTTTTGTGAACAAAAAGGTTCCCCCAGACCCCCTCCAAAAAAACTTTAGTAACCTAAATTTCAGAAGCTGCCATAAAAAATGAAGCTTTTTCTGCGGTCAGGGATGGCAAGGATCATAAACATTGCCTGTAGCGCGGGCAGTAATCGTTGGGCCACTTTAGTGACTTAAATTTAAAACCTGTCGTGAAAACGACATTTTCTGATGGTCAGGGACGGTGAGAACCATATTTCCTGGATGTGGCCCTGGCCACCTTGCGCTCACTGGACCGCTTTAGAAAAGAGGGACCCCGCAGAAAGGGTGGAAACGTCGCCCCCTTGACGTTTTTCCACCGTTTCTGCGGGGTTTGTATGTGGCGTCTCCCCTAAGAGCCGATTTGCCTGTATCACCTCACCGTAAGCAGTCGCTTTACATCTCCCACTCTCGGATTTATTTCTCCTTCCAGCTGTACTGGACTTAGACTGAGGCAAATGCCGGCGCTAATATTGCCGCCACAAAAATCATCCACAACACTAAACAAACTACATCAAAGAGCACTTTTCGCATGGTACGTCTCCTTATGGTCTGCTTAGCGCTATCAAAACTGTCAGGACTTCATTTTATTAAAAAAGTAAAAAAATTGCAAGAAGATTATTAAAAACCATAAAACATAACGTTTTGTACACTATATGCAACATATTTACCCTAGATGCACTTTTTCTCATTACTACATTTTTCGCAAATACAACACTTTCGCCGAATCCACATTCTTAACACTGCGAAAAAGGGGGGAAACATCTACGAAAGGCAGGTTAGAGTAGGCCTACAAAATGCAAACCGTCACAAAACAGCATTATGGCGAAGAAAAATAGGAGTAGGCCGAGGAAGCGCATGAGGTAGATGTACAGCGGACCGTTTAGGAATACCCGCGACTGACCGGTGATGATGGCCAGTATGACTTTTGACGTAATGAGTGAGGTGTAGAATCCTCCGATGAACAAGCAGGGTACGAAAAGACCGCGTATGCTGGATTTCAGGATTATCGGCGCACCCACGGTGAACCAGAACAGGTAGGGATGGGGACTCAGTGCATTGACAATGATTCCTTTGCGTAGCGACTTGGGTTTCTGCACAGGCAAATCGGGATCGAATGGCCTGATTCTTATGCTCTCGTAGGCCATTTGAGACACTACGATGCAGCCAAGAAAGGATATTACCCCGAGGAGCGGGGCAAAGCTCGCTAAGCGCGACAAGACAAAGACTGTCACGAGGACAATGGGCATATCCGTTAGCAATGGCACCAGGGCAACCCGTAGTCCGGCCTTTGTACCGTGATGGAGCGTCTCTGCGATAACAAGGGCAAACAAGGGACCCGGCGAGACGCCCGCCGATACCCCTAGTAGTATGCCTTGTCCCAGTAATGCCCACATCGTTTCATCACCTCATTGGGCTGGCCGATGTGTTCAGCACGGTATCGTATGCAGCGACCAAGGAGATGTGTACGCTCCAGCAGGCAATATCTATACCGTTTTTTGTCTACTACGCAGACAGCCTTCATGGTTTGAGGGACAAGGCGTAGAGGGTAACATCGTGGTAGGCGCCGTGCAGATACAATGCTTCCCGCAGAACACCGGCGGCGGTAAAGCCGACGCCGTTCAAAAAGTCGGCCAATTCCGATTCGTCCGCCCCTACAGCCACCTGAAGCTGGCGGAAAGATTGCTGGCTTCCGGCTTCTTTCAGAAGATAACGGAAGGATTTACGAATAGTTTCACTTTTATAATCCCGGGCCTCGCGCAAATAGAGCCACAACTGGGCGGCGCCGGGTTGTTTTTCAGGACGTAGCTTTAACAGACCGAGCGGCGCGCCGTTTTTACGCAGTAACACAAATTCCTGTTCGTATCCACGGGGGTGCAGGGCATCCATTTCGCGGTCGTAGCGCGTACCCATGAACAGACCGCTTTCGTTTAGCGTGAAATAGGCTGCTGTGTTCCAGTTGGCCCATTCGGCGAGCCATTCTGCATCGGCCTCTTCGATAGGGCGCAACCCGATTTGCATCCGAAAGGCGGCGCGTGCCAGTGCAAACAGGGAAGGCTTGCTCCGTTGTGAGAGCTGCCCGTACACGCGGCTGAAGTTGACCCCTTCTGCTGCCAGAAGATTGAATGCCGCCACGGCGCGGGTCATCCAGGCCCGCTGGGTATCGCACCACGCTTGATCGGGCGTGCGTATGGAACCGGTCAGCGCATAATGCGCTGTCGCCATTCCCCCGCCACACAGATGGCGTGCCCAGCATTGCATGCACACAGGTGTGGTAAGCACGCCCATATCCCGGAAGGGACGTCGTTTTTCCTCGTCCAGCTCGCCGTGGCGAATTTCGCCTAACTTGAAGGCCTCTTTATTACACCACGTGAGATTGGGGTAAATGGCGCCGCTGGCGTCCACTGCCAGGGAAGACACGCCGCCTTCTTCCCAACAGTGCAGGGGGGTGCCGTTATAAATACGCTGAAATAAACCTGCAATCGGTTCGAGGCGGAAATAGCGATGCTTCAGTAATTGCTTGGCGTAGTACACTGCCGTCTCGTGCAAGCCCTGTAGTAAAGTTTTCGCATCGTTTCCCGACAATGCTGTATACGCGCCTTCCAGATCCAGTTCTATTGATTTGCACCCGGCCTGATATAAGACCTGAACAGCGTCAACAAAGGTAGCACTGCCGGGTTGCAGCACAACGTGGCCCACAGCGCCGGTGTCCGTGTCATGCAATGCCTTCACTACGTGGTTTAGCTGGGTCCAGCGCACAGCTGAGAACGCCTGGATTTTCCTGGCGATACTGTTTTGCTCGGTTAACGCAAGCACTGCCGCCAAGCGATGCGGATGTAGTGCCTGGGGGTATTGTGCAACGGGAAGGTCCTCTCGGCGCAGGATCACGGTCAGCGTTTTCCCGCACAGGCGTGCGGCGGAAAGCCAACGCGCGCAATGTTGCGCCAGGGTTTCCGGTGCCGGAATGTTTGCCGCGAAAACTAAGGTCAGCGTTAGCGCAGTCTCCGTGGCGCTTGCCCCTAGCAACAGGGTGAGCGCCTGAGAAGCTGTCGCGTAGACATCGTTATCCGTCGAAACCTCTGCTGTAGCTTCTGCGCGTGAAAACCAACGTCCTGTGCGTCCAGCACGCACCGATTCGGCCTTTGGCTGTGGTTCGTCGCATGGCATGAGCACGCTGATCTGTTTCAGGGCAGATTGCGTGGTATATAGTTTCTGCAATGTTTTGTGGTTGGGTGCGGGTAAAATGGATTTGCTTGCACGCAACCATTCCAACTCCCCTACCACTTCCTCCACCTCTTTTTCAGGATGCTTCTCGCGTAACAGATGCAGAATGCGGTTTACTGAGGCATGGGGGTAATGTTCGATCACGTCCCAGGAGATTTCGTCGCACTCGAAACAGAAACAGGTTTCCGGATCGATAACAAACCGGCGATCTTCTACTTCGAAACGATGTAGCGATGCGTTCATTAATACGCCCCCAGCGTACCCTTGGTGCGGCTATGATCTTCCATAAAGCGAAAGACCAGCATGCCCAGTACGGTCCAGATCACACAGCTCACCAGCAGCCAAAGGAAGGATGGGTGGGAGAAGACGGATGAGAAGGTACCGGCCACGCGTCCCTGATCCTGGATCAGAACGTATTTCAGACAAATCGAGGCGTCGGTAATGGGTAGCGCGTGCATGAAGGAACTCATGAGCACGCCGTGCTGCAACAGTTTCTCATCGGCAAATATGGCAAGGCCAAAAAGCCCCATGCGCACGAGAATGGCCACCTGTCCGACCTGTTTGAAAACCAGGACCAGCCCCCCCACCATAAACCCGAAGCCGAGCAGGTTGAAGAAGGTTAGTGTCAATAGGATAAAGACGGGTAGCGGATCAAAATAGAGCTGTCCGCTGAGGGTATAGGTCACCATCCACACCATAATGGCCGAGGTGACAATGGTGGAAAAGGAGGCTACCGCGGTACGCGCCAAAAAATTGGTGATGAGTCCGTGCGGACTCATGCAGAGCTGTTCCAATACCCCTGTACGCGCCATCCCCTGTAAGCCCTGGGTAAACATGCCGACTACGCCAAAGGCGAACATACCGATAATGAAGCCCAGTACGTAGTTGGTCGCGCCGGTCGGATCGTCCAGCATCTGCATGCCTTCCTGCATCTTCGACTGGTTGCTCCAAAAGCCCCACACCAACATCAACATCATGCCGTAGCCGATGAACATACCCATAATCGTGCGAAACCAGTAGCGGCGCATGATAATAAACGAGCGCACGAGTTCTGCTTTCATCACCAGGAAAAAACCCATATCCTATTCCTCCTCCTGCGTGTCGTCCGACGTAAGCGGCAGGATGTCTTCGCCGCCCGTGAGCTTTAAAAACACACTTTCCAGATTTTGCTGCCGCTGGTGAATGCCGCGTAGTACATAGCCCTGTGCTTGCAGACGCTCCACCACGCCATACAATGCCGCTGAGCGTAGAAATTCTTCCATTTCCACCTGCACCAGCAACGCAGGTCCGTCTGCACTCTGCTCCAACATCGAGCGCAGCACGCCCGGCACATCGTTAAGTAAGCCTTCCTCGGGATGGCGTTCCAACTTGAATACAAAGACTTGATCGGAAAACAGGTCCAACAATTCTTCTGTTGGTTTACACGCCACCATCTCGCCTTTGTTGATGATGCCGATGCGGTCACACAGCTCCTGCGCCACATGCATGTCGTGCGTCGTGACCAACACACTACGACCATGCGCGCGTGTCATCTCGATAATCTTGTCCTTAATCGCACGGCTACTCTGCACATCCAGACCCGTGGTAGGCTCGTCGAGCAACAGCACTTTGGGATCGGCGATCAGCGCAATGCAAATGGCCAGCTTCTGCTTCTGCCCCCGCGAAAGACGCCGTACCTGCACATTCTTCTTGTCTTTCAGCCCGATAAAGTCCAGCAGGTCATGCGCGCGCTCCCGCAACACCTTCCCCGTTACATTTTTCAGGTTGCCGTAATAATACAGGTTCTCCAATGGCGTCAACGGCCAGATACTGGTACGCGTACCTTCCAGCACCACCCCTACATGACGCAGCACCTGCTTGCGCTTTTTCTCCACTGGCATATGGTTTACATAGACCGTGCCGCGGTCGGGACGCACCAGGCCGGACACCATTTTCACGGTGGTTGTTTTGCCCGCGCCATTGGGACCGAGCAGGCCAAAGACTTCGCCCGGTCGAATACCAAAACTAATCGCGTTGGCGGCATGCACCCTGTTTTTCTTATAGAGGCGACGCTTACGCGAATCTTCGTCGGCCTGAAAAAAATGGCGGGTGTGAAAAACTTTATCCACCCCAGCTAATTCGACAAGATACGAATCGTTCATGAACGCTCCGATGGACGTAGGGCATAGGCGGCGTCGATGGCCTGTTGCGCCAAAACCGCATCACCCAATTCATCCACTTTCACTAAGTATTCCAAATACACACTCTCCAGGTTGCGCAGCGTGTGTATAACAATAACTAAACTTAAACTGTGCGTCCAATAATACAACGCACCCAACAGCAGGGAAAACAGCAAAAATTCCAGCGATTGCATCCATGGATTACGAAAAAAATGATCGTGCACCAATGAAAATGATATCGCCACCACCACTACTGAGAATAAAGGCCAATGCGTCCAGTTGCAGAGCAACGGTTGTGCTGCGGCCCGGTAGATCATCTCTTCCGTCAAACTTACCGTGGTAAACCGCAGCAGTAATGACGGGTTTTCCACCAGAAAGGCCCAAAGGGCCTGTAAATCACAAAAATGTCCCCAGGCATCCCGCAGTACCTGATGTGTCAGCCAAAGGGAAACGCCAAAAATAAGGTGTCCAAGCAATAGTCCCAAACCAATGCTGAATGGAGACACTAAATCGCGGGTAAATATACCCTGTCGAACTGCTATATATGATGCTACAAAGAAGAGAGGACTTTGTAACCAGAAAACAAAACGCCCCGCTCTGGGGGTTCCTGCACGATTTCGATGCGACCAGTTGCACGCCGTCGCGTATAGGGCGTACACGCCCAACAATACGAGGTAGAGCGTCGACACGACCGTCACGAGGCCGACTCCGCATCATCTGTCAGTGCAGTGATCATCGCTTGCAAGGAAAATCCTGCCGCAGTATCGCGGTACTTTTCGCGAAGCGCCTCGAACTCTCGCCGTAATAAGCCATAGACGTACACATCATGTAATACGCCATCGCGTTGGATATGATCGTGCAATACCACTTCACGTTGTGCGCCTGATTTTTCAAACACACGCCAGGAAGCACGGTTGAAGGCATAAATCACCGCACTCACCCGGTGTAGATTCAACTCGTCAAAACAGTATTCCAACGCGCGGTATATTGCAATCGCTGTCACAATCCCACTACGAAATCGTTTCTGACCGATGTAGAGGTCCAGAGCGCAAGAGCGGTTGCGCCAACTGATATTCTGTAAGGAAAGCAGCCCAATAGGTCCGTGGGCTTTCGAATCAATCAGCAGATAGATTCCGCCCGGCATCGTATGACCCACGCCGCGTCCCAGCATACCTACGATTTGCTCGCGGATCTGTTTGGGCGAACGTGCCGGGTCGCCGTAGAGGAAATGTTGGAAATCCGGCTCCTCCATCCATTCCACCACCGTATCCAGATCATCCCGTTCCGCCCGGCGCAAATATGTATCAGAAGTAATCGGCATAGCTTACGTATTCAGTTCCGCCCCATCCTGCGTGGTGGCAAATAATGCAAAACTTTCCAGGGAATGCCAATGTCCGCCGCAGTAAAGGACTTCCCGCTGCACTCCTTCGCTTATGAACCCCTGCCGTAGCAAGCTCTCGCGCCATGCACTTTCCCCTTCCAGCGCATGCGCCAGAAGTTTGTGCAGGTGAAAGCGCTGGAAGCCACGCTGGCGCAAAAACTGAAACACCGCTTCGCCTATGGGCGAGGCATAGGTTTCCGATTTGTGGAATAAGACATGCACTTCGCCAAAATTCGTTTCTGGCATCATCCCGCGCAGGCTACAAAAACCGCGAACTATCCCGGTCGGGTCTTCCACCGTATAAAAGGCCAAGTCCGCCGCCTCTTTACGCCCCAACATCTCGCGCAACTCATCCACGGTTGGCAGGAAAGGCTCGCGACGCTTGTCCAGCAGCGAGGCATAGGGACGACCGATCGCGTAGAAGGCATGCAGCGCAGCAGCATCGTCGGGCCCTGTCGCTCGAATTCTGGCATGCTCACTACATATCATACGGCCACACCTCGGCTCTTTTGGAAATGCACGAAAACAGTTACTACCTGTACTGCACGCCTATAAGAGCTGCGCGTGTGGTAGCTGGCAGGAACACGGAACCGGGGCGAAACAGTGTTTCACCCCGGCTTCCGACACATGCAAAATCAAAGCGCCATTTCGTTTTTCTTTTCGTAACGAAAATCCTGCCATGCCCGCCAAACTGCGTTCATGAAGTTGGTAAATGCATCCGCCCGTGTCGCTGTCATTGGTTTAATGTGCTTCATTCGATGACTCCATCTATTGGGTGAACCCGGCCGCTGGCCTTGCGTTCACCCATCCCTTGCCCGTATCCGTGATATGTTCCGACACACCACCACCAGTTGCAGTATTAAAACATATTCTGCGAGGTACTACAAGCTTGTGTTACGTCGTGGACGACGACGAGGGTGGCGTCGGGTTTTGTGGATCTTTATTTGTCACTAACGGAATCACAATACTGACGACACTTTGCAAGAAGGTCAACTTTGCACCCGTTGGCACTGTTTGCGCAACCTGCGGCGCTCTACTCAGACAATGGACATGTTTCACGCCATCTTTCCTTACTCGTTATAGCCGTCGAGATCCCATTCAGACATTACCGCCGTTGTACAACGGGGCGCAATGGCTCAGGAATTCTCCGATGTACTATTGTCTTTCGATTGCACCAACGCCTGCACGGCGGCAAAATATTGATTCAATACCGCCAGCTTCACTTCCGGCGCCGCAGAGGCAACCGCAGGCGGTTTACTCACCCACGCCATATGCTTCATTGATTTACCCTCATTCCGTCGGCTGGTCGCCCGGGTCCTTCGTATCCGCCAAGGGCAGAAAGAAGCCTGTCAGCAATTCCATCATAAAGCACAAAAGGGCTTGATAATTGTTGGTAACATTGTTGCAAATCGCTGATGCAGCGGTTTCTGGACGTTTCGATACGGTCTTTAGATGTCGCATCATACTTTCTCCTCTCGCACAGGAACACTGTGCAAAACTAGGCAAATTTTATCCAAGCTTCCGCTTTGCTCAGCTGCTGGCGCCGCCTTCTTTCGCGACCAGCGCGGTGGCGACTACGGACAAAATGCTGGCAACCACGGTTAAGATGTTGCCCAAAGTTGCTTCGGCTTGCGCCTTGACCGGTTTACGCGAAATAGT
Organism: Candidatus Hydrogenedentota bacterium; assembly: GCA_963678445.1. Taxonomy (GTDB): domain Bacteria; phylum Hydrogenedentota; class Hydrogenedentia; order Hydrogenedentales. The sequence goes on from OY782877.1 coordinate 938,757, forward strand.
AGTAATGTGCTTCATGAAACAATTCTCCTTTTGCGTTTCTGCTTAAATGCACCATACCGCTTGGTGTAGTGCTGACTTCTTAGGAACTCCTACCGAGCCCTCCCGGAAATCAAGGTACAGATGGAGTATACCAACTGCATTTGTACACTGCAATGGCCAGAAGTTAAACGGCCCGTAATCTATGATCCTACAAACAGGTGGGCGAATTCATTACACCCCCCTGCAGCATCATCTCCATTCCCTTGATTTATTCTCTTAAACGAAAAAAAGTTCCCCATTGTTGACACGTGGCCCATACGTAAAGTAGATGAGCGGCCCCCATGGGGACCGCTCATTAGAATCACGCTATGATTGTGCCGAATGGGGGGGCGATAATGCTCCCATAGATTCGGTCAGTTACTCTTTACTGCCCACACAGAAGCTATCCTCGCTGTCACCACAATAGTGGAGAGCACCCGAATTGAAGAACTGGATGAGACGTAGCAGTTCGGAGAGATTGATTGACCAGTCCTGCGGGTTGTAATCGCTGTCGTGGTACTGGCAACCCGTCTGGAGTGCTTCCGCACCAGGTGCATACCCATCCTCACTGCTTTCAGCACAGCGATAGCCATCGAAATTGTAGAACTGGATGACCCGCAGCAGTTCGGAGATACTGACCTGGTTATCGTCGTTCTGATCCGCGCTATGCCAAGAATCCACCGCACCTTCGCCTTCGCCTTCGCCTTCGCCCTCGCCCTCGCCTTCGCCTTCGCCTTCGCCTTCGCCTTCGCCTTCGCCTTCGCCCTCGCCTTCGCCTTCGCCCTCGCCCTCGCCTTCGCCTTCGCCCTCGCCCTCGCCTTCGCCTTCGCCCTCGCCCTCGCCTTCGCCTTCGCCCTCGCCCTCGCCTTCTACGCTAGCGGCAGGCGACACGCAAATTGCCAAATCGTGCGTAAGTGTTGCTGCACTCTGCGCGGTTTCATTCCAGATATAGGCTGTTCCATCCCCCTGCGCTGCGCTTAACCAGGCAAAGAAGGGGGAGGCATCTTTGGAGACGGTGGGGGTGATGCTGATCCAACCTTCGCTGAGGGCAACGGGCAGACCCAGATCGGCTGTATACGCATAGACGGGGAAGGTGCCGATTCCATTGGTCCACGTTAGCCCCGTGGTCACGGGTTCCACTGAAACAGTCTGTTTGCTGACTAACGTACCCGGTACGGCCTCGTTATCGCTGTAGAAAGCTACGTCGAATTCGACCAGGGCGCTACGCTTCAGTAGATTGAGGTCGCCTTTCACAAGCACGTTGCTTCCCCACCAATGCACCTGCTGCACCGGCGCACTGATTCCTGTCAGGTATTCATACACCTGGAAGCCTGCGTTTATATCACTCAATTCGCCCACAATCTGCGACAGCGGGGCCAGGGGCTGTCCTACAAGCGCATCTTCCGGACAGAGATCGGCCGGTTCCGCCATTCCCTCGCCCTCGCCTTCTACTGCACCCTCGCCTTCCCCTTCACCCTCGCCTGCACCTTGTACCGTCAGGGTAAAGGAGGGCGATTGCACCGTGCCCAATTCATCGGTTACTTCGCAATAGTAGTCGCCACTGTCTCCGGGGGCCAGGTTGAACAACACAAACATCGGGGCGTTGGATACCACCGGGTGCGCCGTGCCGTCTTTAAACCAGCGGTAGGAGGTCTCGCCGTAATTGCCGCTGATTTCAATCTGCAGGGTCAACGAGTCGCCGGGCTGTTTGAGCAAAAGGGGCTCGCCGACTAAACTGATCTCTAAGGCGCGAAATACGGCACGCAGGGTCTGGTCGGCTGTAATGGATAGAGAAACCGGATTGTCGCTGCCGATGTCTTCGCCATCGAGTTCCCAGCGCGCAAACAGGGCATCGCCTGTCGGGGTTGCCGTAACTTGTTGTGTGGTCCCTTCCAGAAAATCGTGCACACCCACCTCTGGGTCCGTTGTCCCTGCGCCATCAGGCACGGCTTCCACCGTCAGATAACGGGTCGGAACAAAGGGGGTAAAAACGGCGCGAACGGTCAAATCCGTGTCAAGGGTCACGGTAATGGTTCCGTCGGGACCTTCTGCATACGCACTGGGCAGACAGCATAAAAGGGCCACCGCTACAGTTAAAACGAACCGCTTTAGAACTCCAAACATCACTTTCTCCATGCTCAGGTATGACATAATATGCATTTGCCGGAAAATTACTTCTCTGTTTACTTCTCTTGCGGCGGGTCCACTTCCCAATGGTCAAACTGGTATCCCTCTTCAGGGGTGGCCGTCACGGTAACTTGCGTGCCTTCGTCATATTCCGTCCCGCCCGGGAACACCGTACCCGCATCGGTCGGCGTCACTTCTGTCGTTAACACGCGGCGGTTGGTTGCCGGTACGGTATAGGTAAATACGTCGCTGCATGCTACGTATTGGTTGGCCGCCTGGCGCTGCTTGAAGACCATGGAAACCTTGCTGCCTTTGACTTCCACCACCATATAGCCAAATTGACGGATATGCGCCACCGGTTTGACGCGTGCGCCGTCTCCATAGTTACCGTCCCAACCATAGGTGCCTGCGCCCCCTGTGCCCACAACAAACTGGTGTATCCAGTTGCCCTGTGCATCCTGAATGCGCGCATGGTTATAAAAATGGTCATGGCCGCAGAAGTAGGTCCGTGCGCCTGCCGCACCCAGACTGTTCCAGAAGGTATCGCGCTCTTCTGGATTGGATGCCAGGCAATCATCATGCTTCACCATAAACGCTGCCGTGTGACCAAAGGCAAAGACGTGTGGACGCGTGTTGGCGGCCAACTGATCATCGAGCCAGTCCTGGTTCACCTTCTGTATATTCAGGCCTGCATAATTGTCCAGGGAAATAAACAAGGCATTTTTATACGCCACCGAATAGGTTTTGTTCTTCTCCCCCGACGGACCATTCTGTGGTAATTCGCGACTGCCATCAAAAACATTGTCCCAAGAAAGCGTCCCCACGTTCAGACTCATTAATTCGTGGTTGCCACGGCAGGGATAGACGGGAATGCCGGCGGCCCGAACAGGATCGAAAAAGTGCTCGACCCATTCATCCAAATGGGATTGCAGCCCGAAATAGGCGACGTCGCCCGGACATATCACGAGATCAACCCCCTCGGCAATGATCGCCGCGGCCTGCTCTTTCACTATGGGCTCATTGATGGCCTCATAGGTATACCAGTTGATGTCTTCGCCGCGACTATCGCAGGTAACCACAAATTTAAACGAATCGTCTTCTTCTCCGCTCTCGTACAGGCATAGCCGCGGCTTCATCTGGAGCCCCTCTGTGGAATCCTGTGCTTTCCACACCGCAAGCGCAAAGGTGTTTTCGCCGTTTACAAGGTGGGTGCGATAGGCGCGTAATGGAACGACCTCGGACTCTGAAGCCGCACTGTGCGCCGAGGTTGGTGCGGCATTCCACGAAAGCGCTACATCGCGCATCGTGGCGCTACGCGCCACTTCGACGCCATTGAGCCAAGCCACATAGCCGTCACTGTACTTCAGCTCCAGCCACAAATCTTCTATGAGGGTGGGATCTTCCACTTTAAACGTGCTACGGGTATATACTGAGTACAGACTGCCATCTTCGGCCAACGGCGTTGCTGCGCCTTCCACACCACACCCCACTCCGTGCAGACCGCGTTGCCAGCCTCCCGAACCATTTCCGTTGGCAAGATCGCCCTTGCCTACATCCTGGCTCAAATCATACGAGGGCGAGGTCCACGCTGTTGGTGCATCATCCGAAGACAAATTTTGTAATGCTTCGATGTACTGCATCGGGGTGTTTTCCGAAACCACCGTCACCGTCGCTGCATTCGCCACAAGAGGGCTCAATACGGTAATACATCCCACTACTGTTATCAGGCAAATTGAAAACGACTTCATGAAACCCTCTCTGGATGCATAGATACTACGTCGGCTTCGTGACTCTTCTATGCGCTTTACTCTAATTCGCATGGCACTCACAAACCTGTAAACGCGTTTCTTGTATAAACATATTCCAGTTGGATGCGCCATCCCGCCAAATGTATAAGAAAATACACAAACCCGAATTAGTATAACACAAAATTCACATAAAAACGCAACAATATTAGCATTTCGTTTGTAAGCTTGCTTATAAAAACACGCGCAGCCTGGTTAAATGAACGCCTTCAGGGCTGATTTATGATACGGGAAGTCCTGTTTTTACTGGGGTGAACTGGGCTTTTAAGAAGAAAATGGTGTTTTTATTGAAAATTTCATTTTAATTGTTTTATGGGAAGAAGAAGACCTTCACCTGTAGGGAAGCCTACAGGGAGCGTAGAAAGGCTACCAAGTCGGCTATCTCGGATGCACCTAGTTTAGCCGTCTTTCCGTGCATATCGGTTCCGTTGTGCTCGGTCAACAGGGCGTGCAATGTTGCTGCGCGTCCATCGTGCAAATACGGTGCGGTGCGCCACACTTCACGCAAACTGGGAGTATCAAAACGGCGCTGCGCTTCCTGCCCGGTACCTGTGCCGACATTATAGGCCTTTAAATTGGTATATAGTGGTGCGGGATGGCAGTGTACACATCCCGCTTTTTGGAAAACTACCTGGCCGCGTTGGGCTTCGGGGGGCAACTCGCCGTTGATTCGATGTGGACTGGGCAGTGGGGCGAGGGATTTCAGGTAGGCGTCTATCGCCTGTGCATCTTCATCGGGTCGCACTGCAAACTGGATATAGCGGATACCGGCGCGTACGGCGGTTTCAGCGCGGTCGCGCACCCCGGTCACCATAACCGGGGGGGTGCGGTGGGATAGTAGCAAACTTTTTGTATTCTTTGGATTGCCTATACCGTCGTTGAGGAGATCCCAGTTCAGAGCGTCGGCGCGCGCGTCGGGGTGACAGCTGGCGCAGCTTTGCCATTGTTGAAAACAAAGGCGGGCGTCGTTGAAAAAAAGTTCCCCCTTTCGCAGCTGGGTCAGGGGTTTTTCTGCGCCAAAAGTAATGGTCTGTAGCGCTGGTCTCCCCGCTTGTGTCCATTGCACATGGCAAAGCGTGTCGCTGAAGTACTGGGCCACCCACGCCTCCCCATTGCATAGCGCCAGCCCGCGTGGTCCCTGACCGGTCAGTTGAACACGATGCCGGATTCCGGCCAGAAAGGAAAGGTCGTTGGGCGCATCCTGAAAAGTGGTTGCCACCTCGGTCGCCTGTTTACCCTGTGCTAGCTTCGCCAGCCGTTCATGGAGGGCGCCTCGATCGATCAAGCTGAGGTCGTGCGTGCCGGCATGGGTAACGCAGAGCCAGCGACCGTCGGGGGAGCAGGCAACAGCGTAAGGGTTGGCGGCGCCTGCATCGACGTCGTCGAGTAACACTGTATTGAGATACATCGCTGTTTTCGCATCCACAATACTCAGCGCATTGGTATTCATCCACCCCCGTTCTAACTGGGTAGTGGGCAGATGATAGCGTGCGAGGATGTGCGCCACATAGAGATATTTACCATCCGGCGAGAGGGTTATCCCGCGCAGGTCTGTACTGCCGTTGGGTAAGGTAATCTGTTTAACGACCTCGTGCTGCTCGACATCTACGCAACTCACAACCGCCGCAATTTCCCGTGCATTGGCAGCACCGTGCGGTAGATGATTTGCCACGAAAAGGCACTTGCTATCGTTATGTAACACTGCCGCCACGGGTTCACACACCATGGGTATTTCGGCGTTGACTGCGCCCGTGTGGGTATCGAAAATCTGTATGGTATCGGTGAATCGATTGCATACATACAGCGTGTTTCCGTCTTGGCTGAGCACGGGGGCGGTTGGCGTATGCCCGGCTGGCCAGACGTGTACAGGGTCGCCTGTCTGTGCATCTAAGACAATCACACGCCCTTGAGCCACGCCTGCTGTGACATAGAGCCGTGCACCATCACTGGCCAAAACAAGGCCATTGGGCGCAGCAGACAAATCGAAGGCGGTTATGGGGGCGCCTTTCCTGGTGTCAAAGACGAGTATCTGGCGTCCTGTGTGTGCGGTGGCATAGCCCCGATGCTGCACCGTATCAATTACAATCTGTTCCGGTGACAAGTAGTCTTCTGCATGGACAACAGAGAAGCCCGAAAACAATCCGGCGAGTAGAAGCAGAACAACAAGCGAAGATTCTTTGCTATGGATTCGGTTTTGGATACAACGCATTCTGTACTTCCTTCTTACTTCGTAGCGGCCAGCTTTTCGACCGCAGGATTATCACAACACACGACACGGAAGCCCACGTTGAAAATGGCCTGCCAGGGCTGGTAGGGAAGGCGATAGGCCGCCGTGCTCCGTTTGGGACGGTCGCGCCAGGAACCGCCCCGTACTACACGGCGTTCCTTGCACGCAACGGCGTTACGACCATCATTGGCATCGTAGGGGTAAGGACGATAGGCGGATAGCGTCCATTCGGCTGCATTGCCGTGCATATCAAACAATCCCCAAGGGTTGGGGCGATACTGCGCCACCTTCGTCATAATGCGCTCGCCATCATCAAAACGCGCTTCCTGAGGCAAAAAGTTCTGGTAGCGGCTCGGATCCTTTATTGGCTGCGGGTCAATGCCATGCACGGCCAAACGCGCCATGGAAACATCGGCCAGATTGGCGTATGGACCGAAATCCGCATTCAGATCGCCGTAGGACATCGGCGTATCGGCACCCGCACGACAGGCCCATTCCCATTGTGCTTCGGTAGGCAATGTGCACTGCATCTCTGTTTTTTCCGAGAGCCAGGCGCAAAACGCCATGGCCTGTTCCCAAGAAATACGTACAGCGGGCATCTCAGGTGCATCGATTGCATAGCCCGGACGGGTGTGATCTTTGCTGTGTTGATCGATGTAGCCGTTGTGATGCTGCGGGGCAAATTTCTGGAACTGTGCATTGGTCACTTCCGTCACCCCCATCCAGAAGGAATTTTCCAGGCGGGTTACCGTGCACGGACGGACATCGTTTGGCCCATCCGGATCGCCCATAGCAAATGCGCCGTCTGGAATCCAGGCCAACGTCATCTTCACGCCGTCCCCCAAATCCAACGTCCGCGCTGCGTGGGACTGCTTACGTTTTGCCAGTACCGCATCAAACGGCCAATTGGCGCCACATGCCACTGTTTCGTCGTTTTTCGAACAGGGGGTTGGGGTACAGCAAGGCACGACAGGAGAAAGAATCGAGAAGGCTTTTGTATCGACAATAGATTCTGGATCTTCCGAACGTCCGGCGTATTTCGTACGCATCTCGCGACGCAATGCATCATAGGAATTCGGTATCTTTGCCTGCTCCTGCCAGGTTCCATGATCGGGCACATTGAGATCAATCCACGTAGCCACCCGATCCCAAGATTCCTTTTCGAGTTGCACACCGTGGTGTCCTTTTTGCAACATCTGCACCAATTCACTGGTGTCCGCGTGGTACTCCATCGGCTCCAGGACGTGGTAGTCACTCTCAGGTCCCGGACGGCGCACGTAGGGGTGCAACGCCAAATAGGAAGGGGTAAAATTCCTCCATCCATTTTTCTTCTTCTCGCTAAAGTCAGGAATACACCTCCCGTCATCGCGCTTCCCACCATTATGGCAACGCACGCAATGTCGGTTAAGCACGGGCTGCACCTCGCGTTTGAAGCTGAAGCCGCGCGCAGGACCGTACCAAGGCGCAATCGCCGAGGGCGGTTGCTGGCTGGCAATGCTGCGGCGGGTAAGCGGGGTGGAGCTTTGCTTCTCGTGACATCCTACGCAGGAGAGGACTTCACCTGGCATGGCGGTGAACCAGGAACGCATCAGCTGAATCGCCTTACCCTCTGCATCCAGGGGCTGCAACGCGATGGGCATATTGGCCGGGACTTTAAAATAGGCAGAACCATCTTCGTAGACCGGTACAGTTCCCAGAATCCGGTGCACATCCCACGGCCCTTCCACACCAATATGGATGTGCCCCCCCATCTTGTTATAGGCATAGTGAAATTCATACAAACGCAACTGCTTCACGGTGCCCCTCGGCACGCCACGCAGGCCTTCGCCTGTATAAATATCGCTTAAATAGACCGTAGCTTCGTCGGTATCCAAACGCACTTTATCGGGAATCACAGGGGGACGGGGCGTTTTTCGGATTGGGGTCGGTTCCAGTAATGCATAGCCCACTTCTTCGTATAAAAGCACCATATTGTCAAACACATCGACCAGATAAACTCCCCAGGGTGCATTGGGGGCAGGCTGACATGAAACCAGGAAATACTTCTCATTTAACGGATAGGGATGTAAAAAACGTGGCCAGGAATCATTCACCAATTGATCTACGATACGTGGCTCGACCGGCTTTTCATAACCTGGAATACGCTGAACAACACCATTCCCTTCGAAACGTCCCTTCGCGATATCAAAAAGCATCAGCTCCCCCATACGCGGCACGCCGTGGTGCCCTGTTACAATCGCCACGAATTTATTCGGGGAGTTGGGGACAGGCTTGGCGTAAAAGAGTGAATTGGGCCAGTAGGAATTACTACCGTAGTACTCCATCTGGTTGGTGCCGTCGGGATTCATGTGAAACAGAACCCGCGTGAAATAGTGCGGCGTATCGGAATACTCCCAGCGCGTGTACATCACGCGTCCGTTATTGAGCACCGTTGGGCACCAGTTGTGATCCTGATCGAAACAGAGTTGGCGAATCGCACTTCCATCGGGTTGCATGATGCAGAGATTCGCAACCGCATCGGAACCCGCGACACAGGGAATGCCGTGAAAACAACGGGTGGAGGCAAACACAATCCGTTCATCGGGCAGGTAGCAGGCATCGTAATTGTCTACCTCAGGATGCGTACCCGGGGTTACCTGACGCAGCCCGCAACCGTCCACCGCCATCTCCCAGATTTGCCAGCGTTCGTGGCTACCCGGCATAGAAAACAAAAACTTCCCGCCTTGATAATGCAGCCGCACATCCCCCACAAAACGGCTGTCTTCAGGACGAAACACATGGCGGGGGGCGACATCGCCACGCAATGAAAAAGCAACGAGTTCATTGTCATAGCCCGTCGAGGGCATGGAACAATTCCCTTGCCAATTCTGTGGCAGCCCAAGACGATTTATGCTGCGACGCACCACCATCAACTCCTCAAAATCAAGGAGCGGATTGGCCAGCAGGGGTTCCTGGATTTTATGAACGAATTCTTTCGTTTTTTCAACAAGCAATTCAACTTCGCCCACCAATAGCTGCTGCTGCAAAGATTCCCGCATTTTCGCGTATTCCGCAAGCCTGCTTTCATAAACCGCTACATCGCCATACTGCACCGGATATGTTGCACACAAATCGCGCACGGCGCGCCCCACTGCAGCTAAATCAATTCGGTCTAGTATTTCCTTCGCATGTCGTGCCTCACAGGCCCGCATGTACAATGTCAGCCAGCGCAGATCTCCCGGCGGAGGCGAACCCACAATTAATGTATCTAATTCCTGGGCCAGTCCTGCCTTCAGCGCTCCCAAAGACGTCAGGACCGAAGCGATCATTTTTTGTTCCAACGAAGCGTCTTCGCGTAATGCAAACCACGCCATCACCCCACCCTGCGGCAGATCCTGTGTAATACGCGACATCCACAACGGGAAATCACGCGTCAGACACGCTTCCACATCACGCATGGGCGCTTCCCCTGCCAAAAAATAGAATCCGTGGCCACCCCCTAAATTGTAAATCTTCATCAGCAACCGGTTTTCACCCGCCTTTAAAGCAAATTTTACCCGTTCCTGATCCGGTGCCGCCGTACGCGGCACATCATGCGATAGAATCTTTTCTCCATTCAGCCACAGCTCAATACCATCATCACTACCCAGACTGGCATCAAGCGACATTGCGGCTTTTGCCTTGATTGTACGAAATAAATAGGTGGCCTCATTTCCACCCGCACGCAGAGACTGAACCGCTCCCTCCACCCACTCCGGGTGTTTCTTCCAATAGCGGGCGCGCTTACCCGTCAAGACGTTAGCGCCCGGCTCCCGTTCGGGGAAAAGTGCTGTCGAAAAGGACTTGGCCGACATCGCATTGGTCGCGTACCACGCTCCCAGGGTGAATGCCCCCCCTGCGGTATCATCCTGAAGCCACGCCTGATAGGTCGCACGCACCTCAACAAGTGTTTCAGCAAAAGTATCCTTCTTCTCATAGAAGGAGCGCACTTCGGCGATAACGAGGCCCTGCCAAACCACATTAAGCAGCCCTAAAAAAAATAACCCCCGCCATAATCCGATCGCAGTCGTACTACGCCCTCGCATACTTCTGTTCTCCCGTGCTTTGCGTGCTTCAGTCCGCATAGCGAACGGTTTAGTCAAAACCGTTCGCTCTCATCGTGCTATAAGGCGACCTTGGGATGTGTAAATTGCAGACCGTCTCCATCGTGATAGGTCGCGTACTCTGTCACCACCGCTCCCTGATCGCCTGCTTGCATAAAATGCCATTGTTCCGGACCGCCCATATGCGCCACTTCCCCCGCCATCAGGCGTGACATCGCTTTCGACTGTATACATTGCTGATGAGTCGTCGGAATCCACTCCTCTACCCCCGGCGTTGGCTCACCTTCCGCAAACAGTCGCACCCACCCATGCCGCACATGCCAGCTTTCCCGTTTCGCGGCTGCATTCGGCGTGGCCATATGGCGGTGTTCGGGAATACTCTGCCCCGGCAGCAAATAGATTTCATGAGCAAAATAATTCTCTTCCTTCAGATTCAGCCAAAAAATACCGCCCATGCCGATTTCCGTGAATTTACCCAGCCCAAAGTCCGTCACCCAAAAGTTTTCCGTATGCAATTGCTGCACAATTGGATAATTTATCGTAGAAAACATTTCATGAAATGCTGTTTTCGCCGTTTCTGCATCAAACAGGCCTGTATCCGTATAAAAATGTGCATTCGGATAGGTTTTCACAAACAACTCCTTCTTTTCATTTCTCATCCGACTTTGGTACCGCTGTCCATGCAAAACTTCTTCACCACCATCCATATCCCCTCAAAAAACAAGCCGACTACAACGCATCCCCAGCTACACTGCACTGTACAACCCGCGTTCCCACGGAACGTTTCCATGGGAACGCGTATTCTCTATGCTTTTTGCAGCTGCGGTCATGCACTTCAAAACGATCTGGCTTATAGGGCCTGCATGAGCTCCAGAATCGCGCCGCGATCTTCAATAAAGGCTACCCGCAAGGTTTCTGTTGCATCGAACGGATCGCAAATCACCGTCTTTCCTACCAGCGCTGCGTCCAGATCTTCTACCATGAAGGCCACATGGTTCTTGGTCTGGATCAGTTCATGCATCGGCGTATCCGATTCAAAAAAGAGATACTCGACGTTGTACGGATGGTCCGCTGGATCGGTTGCCCACACTTTGCCCCCTTCGATGTACGCAGCGCCCTCTTGCTTTGCCGAAACCGGCACGCCAATATGATGAAACGTTGCCATAATGCTGTCCTTTCCTTGTTCTTTCGTATTTTTGGTTTATCGTTCAAAAAGGCCATAGCCCAACCGACGCGAAACGGCATCGGCATGTTGCTTTACACACGAGCCGATTTCCTCCAGCCCTTGTTCTGGCATGCGGAAGGCCGGCCCCGTTGTCGTCAAGGCCGCTACGGGCGCAGCAAAACGGTTGAAAATCGCCGCTGAAACGCACCGCACGCCTTCTGCCTCCTCCGCCAGATCAAATGCATACCCACAGGCATGAATCTTTGCCAGTTCCTGACGCATACGGCGCGCCGATGTAATGGTGTTCGCGGTGTAACGCGGATAGGGCGCACGCGCCAGGAATGTCTCCTGTTCCTCCGTTGACAAAAACGCCAGCACGGCCTTTCCGTGTGACGAGGCATGTATCGCGCGCTGCGTACCTGGCTCCACAACAAAACGGAATGGATATATTCCGGGCATTTGTTCCAGCACCAAGCTCTTGTCTTCGGATAAAACCGTGAGCAGCACCGTCTCCCGCATTGTATCGCGTAGCGCGCGCATCGACTCCAGCGCATTCTCCATCAGCCCGCGCTCCATCGCACCACTGTACCCCATCGACAACATTTTACGCGTCAACGCAAAACGTTTTGTATCCGGCTCGCGCTTCAGATAACCATGCTTCAACAAGGTCTTTACAATTCGATATACCGTATTCTTCGGAATATCCAATTGATGCGATAATTCGCTGACACCCAGCCCCTCCGGATGATGCAGCAGGTGCTCCATCAACAACAGCGCCCGCTCCAATACCGGCACACACGCATCCGCACTCGCTTTTTTTCCCGTCTCACTTACCATAGCATCTATTCCCAAATACGGAACATTGTCCCAAATGATAGAAAGACTCTACTCCATTCCCCAAGGCGTGTCAACAAAAAAAGCTCTGGTGACGTTGCACCAGAGCTTTAGGGTATGCGCTATCTACTTCGACTAGATGTCGGCATCCAGCGTAATGATCAGCCATTGCTCGCCGCGTTTGGCCATGACCAACTCAACCGCTATCGAGCCCATGGCGGCAGAAAGGTCTACCGGATAGACCGTCGCCGTGCCATCGTCATTCATAGCAATTTCCATATCATCCAGATAAACTTCGCCATCATCCGCATAGCCCGCTTCCATGCCCATTTCGAGCATCATGCGCCCATCTTCCTTGCCGCCCACTTCCGGATGCTCAAAGTCATCAGCAAAGGTTTCCATCAACAAATCGATATCCTGCGTCTCCAAGGCCTCTTTCAGCTTCATCACGGTCTGCACAATCAGTTCTTCATCACTGGGCCCCTTCGCCATGCTTGCACACCCGGCGACGAATAAGACTGCTACGGCCACTACGCTCAACTTTTTCAACATCGACATCCTCTTTTCTCCTCTCTGGCACCTTATAAACCAACCCCCGCAATAAAAACCCGATCTTTACCGCGGTCAGGGACGGCAAGAGCGCTTCATATTGCTTGTAGCTTCTGGACTACTTGCATGCGATACCGGCCCCTTTTAACTTTTCCATGCGAAAGCATTTCGTCCCCTGTTTCAGAGATGTTTAATGGACTCTGCATTTTGGCAAATAGTTTCACTTCCCCTGTGCAAGTATTTTTACTGTTTCTTTTGCATCCCGCTGCACACGCACGTAATAATAGCGCCATGTATATCTGGCTGCTCCCCATACTTTTAAGCTCTGCCAATTGGTGGGTTCACCCTGCCTTTGTCGATCTCAGTACGCTAGACCGACCGGACAGGGGCTCGACGGACACCGTACGCATCTATGCGGCCAGGGGTGAGTGGGAATCGGCTATCCTCTGTGTCGAAGGGGGCAAGTATGGCTTTGAGGGATTCCACATTACCGGAGCATCAATTGCTGATGGTATTGAGGGCCCCACGTTGCGCCGCATCGCTTATGTGCAGAACGAAGGCGTTTCGGAAGCTCCCGTTCCCGATCTTCTCCTCCCTGTAACAACTTACGACATCCCTCCTGACACAAAAGTCGCTTTTGGGCTGACGTATTATATCGACCCGAGAACGCGGGCGGGTTGCTATCATGGTGAATTAGAGATTGAAAGTAAAAATCGTCCGACATCAACGGTGCCGGTACGCATCGAAATATTTGACATCATCCTTCCCGATGTCCCTAGTCTTAACAGCCTGATGCCGCTGCATCGTCCTTCTCTACAGGAACGTTACGGACTTGATAATGCCAACCTCGACGCCTGGAAGCCGATTTACAACGCCATTGCCCCCTACCGTGTTTCGCTGAGCATCTGGAACGGCGGCGATCTCGTCCAGGTACCGCAGATCGATCACGTTGACACGCAGGCCCTCCAGGAACATTTGGCGTATCTCACACGGCGCGCCCATATGGCGTGTATTGATCTGGGTGGTTTCCACGGTTGTGGACTGCAACGTACCCCCGCCATGCCACCGGAGAATCGTCCGCTGAAGACCTATCTCGAAAGCATGCAACAATGGTTGGCGCGAAAGCATTGGGAACAACGCGCCATGATTATGTTACCTACCCCAACGACGCGCACGGCGTGGCCCGCTACTGAAACTACCGCACAAGCTATTCGCGCCTGCAAGCTACCCCTGCCCACACTGCTTTGCGCCCCGCCCTACCCCACCTTTGAACGCTATACCGATTACTGGGCCTGCCCCTTACCCTGCTTCACACCGGAATGGGTGCAACGTAGTTATGACGGACTTTCCTTACAACGGCCCCGGCGTAAAATACCGGACAAGCTCAGTACAAATGCCGTCAGCACATACATGCCGCAATACCCTGCCATCTACACCGATGTTCAGGACGCCTTTGACGGCTCCTCGTTCACCGCATGGCGCAGCCACTCCCCCACGTTGGACGGGGAAGCGCCCTGGATTGAATGCTCTTTTGAGGCCTCCGTCACGCTGGAAAAACTCTGGCTGCTGGGGCTCTCGCAAGCGCAGGCCGACCATATCGAAATCCTTACCGCATATCCAAACGCCGTACTGCAAAAAGCCACTACCAGCTGCCAATACACCGCACCGCCTGCGCCATATCAACTCAGCACCACCCAAATAACTTTTCGATATCGCAACACCCTCACCCGGCTACGGATCTGCTTTGCCGCCACTTCGCCCATACAGCTCACCGAGCTCCTCTTCGATGCCAATCTTGCTTTGCCACCTCCCACGACGACGCGATCGCCATGGCTGCATATACAGGATGATACCTTCCCCTCCCTGCGGCAAAATGCCCCCCCGCTTGAGGCGCGTCTCATTCCCTGGGTCTGCTTTCGTCATGACTTCGCCGGTTTCGTCTATGACAACTTCAATACGTGGTCAAGCGACACCCCCACCCTGAACCCGGCCAGCCCGGGGGTGCTATCTATGGATGCCGTGCAAAGCCTCTGTTATCCCGGGTCTGATCACCCGCTAGCCAGTGTGCGCCTGGAATGCCTGCGCGATGGCCTGGAAGACTTTGAATATTTGCACCTCCTCCGAAAAGCAGCCGCCCACCACGCCGAAGCAGCGCAATTGCTGCAAGAAACTTTGCCTGTCGCTTTCTATCCCGTCCAGCCTGACCAGACGCAACGTCGCATTTACCTGAAAAGGATGCAGGAAAGCCGTCTTAAAATCGGCCGTTTTCTCACCCAGCTCCCCTAAGTGGTCCAGCGACCACCGGTAAGTGGCCAGCGCCACCGGCAGTATAATATATGCTCCTTGCCAAGCCTGACCATCAGGAACTTTCATTTGTTTAGGACACCTTTTCCAGTTTCTACTCCCTAAAGCGGTCCAACAACCACCGCGTTTTTCATGCGTAAAACGCCATTTCCCCTATCTGGCATATGCCGTATGCCGGTATTTGCCGGTATTACTCCCTCAGCTACACAAGTGCATTAATTGTTCAAAAATTGAACAATTAATGTTTAAAAATCTTGACATATTAACCAGTTTAAAGTAAAAATAGCATAAAGCACTTAATGCGCTGCTTTGGATTAGAAAGGGGTTATGACATAGTATTTTTAAAATAAATCACCCCGCAAAACCAGGAGAGGCTGTAACAAAATCCATTTTACAGGAAATTCAAGATAGAATATCTCGAAAACTCCTGAAATTCCTCTTGTTTTCCGCGTTTAGTGGCTTAACTCTGAAAAGCTGTCACAAAAAACGAAGTTTTGTTGCGGTCAGGGACGGCAAGGACCATATTTCCTGGGTGTGGCCCTGGGTACCTTGCGGCCTCTGGACCGCTTTAGAATTACTTTCTACATGGATGGTAACCAATAGGAATGCGGCAGATGTTGAAATCACTTACAGTAGGGAAACGCATTGTAGGCGGATTCGTAATCCTTCTCGTTTTATTGGCCGCCATTGCACTATGGTCTGTTCTGGGGGTTGGCGGAATCGTCCGCAATGCCTCGGATGTTATTGATGGTAATAAACTGCGTGGCGAGATGGTGGAGCGTGAGGTAGATCATCTGAATTGGGCCAATCAGGTCAATGCGTTGTTGACCGATGACAGCCAGACGGAATTAAAGGTGCAATTGGATGATCATGCGTGTGCCTTTGGAAAGTGGCTCTATGGTGATGGACGGCGCCAGGCAGAAACGTTGGTACCCGCGTTGAGTGGTCTGTTGCAGGAGATAGAGGCGCCTCATGCGCATCTTCACCAGTCTGCCGCGGAAATCTCGAAGGTATTTGTGCAGGCAAACCCGGCACTGCCTGGCATTCTCGCAGCCCGGCAGGTGGATCACCTCAACTGGGCTAATGCCATTCGCGATGTCTTTTTGAGCAATGCTGAAGGGCTTCATGTAGAAACGGACCCGGATCATTGTGCATTGGGTAAATGGCTGCACACCCCACAAGCAAAACGGGCCTATGAAGCTGGCACACCTGAATTTAAGGCAGCGTGGGACAAAATGCTCGTAGCGCATAAAAAATTGCATGAAAGCGCCATCCGCATTGAAAGTGAGTACAGCCAGGTACATAAAGGCCTGGATCAAATCCTGCTCCAGCGTCTGATTGACCACAAAAACTGGGCCGAAACTATCAATGAGGCCATCCTCGAGGGGGCATCCTCCCTTGATGTGCAAACAGATCCTACCCAATGTGCTTATGGTCAATTCATCCGCTCAGAAGCCTACGCGGAGTATATGCGCAATTTCCCGGAATTGGCGGACGCCGTCACCAAAAGCAAGGAGCCGCATAACAAGCTACATGCTTCGGCGCTCACGATTGCGAAGGCGCTGGAGACAGGAAATCGGACACAGGCGCAGCAGGAATTTCGGGAAACGGTTCTGCCGCTGCTGAAACAGATTGAGCTGTGCTTTAAAGAGGCGATTGAGGCTGAAGAAGTGCTTCATTCCAGGCAGGCCACTGCTAAAAAAACGTTTGATGAGGTCACACTGCCTTTGCTGGAAGAAACGCTGCAGCACCTCAATGCCATGAAGGCTAGCGCTGAGGAGGCACTGGCCGGGATGCAGGCGGCCAATCAGATCTTCGCTTCAAAAACAGCGCCCAACCTTGCCAAAACACAGCAGCTTCTTGAGAAAATGCGGGCCAAGGTGGAAAAAAATGTCATGACGGATCAGCAAATGCTTACTGCCGCCAATATAACGCGGCGTGTTGTATTGCTCTTTAGCATCTTTGCTGGGGTGCTGGGCGTCGTACTGGCATTGTTTATTGCACGCAGTATTATTCGTCCCCTTACCCGTATCGTCCAGGGGCTTACGCAGGGGGCCGAACAGGTCGGCTCTGCCGCTGGCCAGGTCTCGCTTTCGAGCCAATCGCTGGCGGAGGGGGCCGGTGCACAGGCTTCCAGTCTGGAGGAAACTTCTGCCGCACTGGAGGAGCTTACCTCGATGACCCGGCAGAATACAGAAAACGCTAATCAGGCTAACGGTATGTCGAAGGAGGTGGGCAAACAGGCGCAAAGTGCTCAGGTCGCGATGCGGCGCATGTTTGACGCTATTAATGAGATCAAAAGTTCTTCTGATCAAACTGCCAATATTATTAAGACGATTGATGAAATTGCCTTCCAAACCAATCTGCTCGCACTCAACGCTGCTGTGGAGGCGGCGCGCGCTGGCGATGCGGGCAAGGGCTTTGCGGTGGTAGCGGAGGAGGTACGCAATCTGGCGCAGCGGAGTGCGGAGGCCGCCAAGAATACGGAGGAACTTATTGCGGGGGCGCAGCAGCATGCGAATAATGGGGTGACGGTGTCGCAGGAAGTGGGTGAGATCCTCAAACAGATCACCGACGGAATCCAGCGAATGTCGGCCCTTATCAAGGAGGTGTCTGCGGCAAGTACGGAACAAAGCCAGGGGATTGAGCAGATCAACACCGCGGTGGCACAGATGGATCAGGTAACCCAAAGTAATGCGGCCAACTCGGAGGAAACGGCTTCGGCGTCTGAGGAACTCTCGGCGCAGGCCGAGGAACTCTACACGATTGTGCAGGATTTGGCCGCGATGGTGGGCACGAATACCAAGAACACGGGGTATCAAGCCAAGCCCTCCGCGCGTTCTGGCTCTCTCCCGCTCCCACGCACTCGCCTTGCTGCTCCACAAAGCAACTTTGGAACCTCTTCCGTGCACTCCTCTGAAAAAACAACGTCCGCGGAAAAGGTTATTCCGCTGGACGCTGATGATCTTGATGATTTCTAAGCGGTCCGGCGACCGCAAGCAATAGGTATGGTCCTTGCCGTCGCTAACCACAGCAAAAATGTCGTTCTTTATGACAGCTTTTCAGATTTTAGTCACTAAAGTGGTCCAGCGATCGAAAGCAATAGGTATGGTCCTTGCCGTCGCTGACCACAGCAAAAAATGTCGTTCTTTATGACAGCTTTTGAAGTATTAGACACTAAAAAGCGTTGTAGTTTCGGGTGCGTTGTGCACGGGTGGACAGGTTAAGCGCACGGCAGATGAGGGTGGTGGCGCGGGATTTGTTGAGTACGTAGAAGTGCACGCCGTCGACATCGTTTGCGAGGAGTTGTTCAACTTGGCGTACGGCGTAGTACACGCCAACGGCGTATTGGCCTTCTTCGTCACCACCGTGAGCTTCGAGCCGTTGCATAAGGTGGGCAGGCAGGGCAGCGCCACTAAGGGAAATGATGCGTTTCACCTGGGCCAGACTGGTAATGGGAAGCACGCCGGGGGTAATGGGCACGGTGATGCCGGCCTTGACGCAACGGTCGCGGAAGCGGAAGAAGATGTCGTTGTCGTAAAAAAGCTGGGTCAGGATGACTTCTGCACCGGCGTCGACTTTCCGTTTCAGATTGTCTATATCGACTTCAGGACTGGGCGCTTCTGGATGGGTTTCCGGATAGCCGCCACCCAATATGCCCAGTTGTGGGTATTCGTTGCGCAGCATGGTCACCAGCTCATTGGCGTAGCGCAGTCCGTCGGGTGCGGGTTTAAAATCGACTTCGCCCTGGGGGGGATCGCCGCGCAGGGCAACGATGTAGCTGATACCTGTCTCGATGGCTTTTTGTATATAGGTGCGCAGCTCATCCACGCTGGAGCCGACACAGGTCAGGTGCGAGCCGAGTGGAATGTCGGGATAGTCCTGGTGTATCCAGTGCAGCAAATCCAACGTACTATCCTGAGAACTTCCGCCGGCGCCATAGGTGCAGGTAACAAAATCCGGCTCACAGGTCATCAGCTCGGAAAAGTGGTCGCATAACTGGGCCAACCCTTTCCAGGTCTTTGGGGGGAACAGCTCAAAGGAAATGGCGGGGCCACTTTGGTGATATATTTCAGAAAGCTTCACAGCATCCCTTTCTGTTTTTTGGCTTTTATTGTCGGCGATATCCTGGTTTCAGGAGACGGCGCTGCCCAATGGTAATGGCGAGTAAAAGATGCAGCGCCGGAACTGTTTTCAAGACTACGCTAGGTTTTATTTAACAAACTGGGACATAAAATACAAGCAACGTCGCAAATGACGCCCTTTTATGGAAGGACCCCGTTTACCTGGAAACAGGATACCTGTATCTTTTCTCTGATACAACGGGTCTGGTAAAAAAAAGGACATTGGGTGTCTGTCGTGTTAAATGTTACAATGATATGTATTTTTATCCTGTGCGCTGCTCGACTTGTTGCATAGGGTTTTTCTTTCTGACGCGGAGGCCGCAGGTATCGATTGTGGTCTTAAAATCATCAAAACTGGATAGAAATAATGAATTTTTCTGAGTTTATACAACAGCATGTGCTGGTTTTGGATGGCGCTACAGGTACCATGATCCAGGATTTGGAGTTGGGGGAGGAGTATTTTGGTGGCGCGGATTATAAGATGCTCTCGGATTTGCTGAATTTTTCGCAGCCGGAGGAGATGAAGAAGATTCATAAGGCGTTTTATGCGGCGGGCGCGAATGCGGTGGAGACGAATTCGTTTGGCGCTTCGCCGATGCGCCTGGCGGAGTATGATTTTTCGGATCTGGATTTGCGATGCTTTGCGCCTGTCCCGTATGGGGTGGATTTGCGGCAGCTTAATCATGAGGAATTTTCATATTATGCCAGTCGGCGTGCGGCGGAAATCGCATGTGAGGCGCGCGAGGAGTATCGGCAAACTCCAGCGTATGATGGACGTCCTCTTTTTGTTTTTGGATCGATTGGGCCGTCGAATCGGGTACTGTCGTATACGCAGGCGGATTTAAAAGAGTCGACGTTTGACGCTATCTCGGATAATTTTTATAAGCAGGTTTGCGGGCTGCTGGATGGTGGTGTGGATGTGCTGTTGTTTGAAACGCAGCAGGATATTCTTGAGGTGAAGGCGGCGATTCTGGGGGGTAAGGCTGCGATGCGGGATAAGGGGAAGGTGCTGCCGATTATTGCGCAGGTGACGGTGGACCAGTTTTCGCGGATGCAGATTTTCAATACGGACATCCATGCGGCGTTGGTGAGTGTGCAGGGGATGGGGATCGATGCGTTTGGGTTGAATTGTTCTATCGGACCGGATTTGATGGAAAAAACGGTGGAGAAGTTGTCGCGCTTTTCCCATATCCCGATCTCTGCCATCCCGAATGCGGGGCTGCCGGAATCGGAGAATGGCAAGACGGTGTTTAAGTTCCCGCCGGAGAAGTTTGGGGAGTATCAGCGCAAGTTTGTGGAGGAGTATGGCGTCAACATCGTCGGCGGCTGCTGCGGCACGCGCCCGGCGCATATCCAGTGTGTTGCGGAAGCGGTGCGGGGATTGAAACCGCATCCACGCACGCCGGAACCGGGCTTGTATGTGTCGGGGTTGCAGGAGGCGGTGCGGCTGGATGGTTCGGAGACATTGATCCGCTTTGGGGAACGACTCAATGTGCGGGGGTCGAAGAAGGTGCGCAATGCGGTGGAGAATGATACGGGAATTGATCATGATGCTTTGGAGGAGGTGGCGGTGGAACAGATTCGGGATTTGGGTTGTGAAATCATCGATGTCTGTATGGATTCCAACCAGATTGACACGGTGAAGACGCTGGAGGAGGTGATACATGTGCAGAGTGCGCACATCAGTGGCGCGATGTGTCTGGATTCGTTTCAGGTGGATGCGTTGGCGGCGGCGATTAAGGCGTATCCGGGACGGCCTATTATCAATTCGGTGTCGATGGAGGAGGCGTCGCCGGGGGTGTTGAAGCTGGATGCGGTGATGGAGGCGACACAGGCGTTTTCTCCGTTGTATGTAGGGCTTTGTACGGGGCCGGAGGGACCGGCGGCTATGGCGGCGGATAAGCTTGCTTTGGCAACGGAAATTATTGAGCGGGCGCGGGAGAAGTATGGGGTTACGCCGGATCGTATGTTTATCGATGTGAATGTGTTTCCGATTGGTTCGGAACCGGAGGAGGGACTGAATTTCGCACTGGAGTCGCTGGAGGGGATTCGTCTGGTGCGCGAGAAGTATCCGGAAACGCATATGACGTTGGGGGTGGGTAATCTTACCAATGGGTTGGCGAAGAAGCCGTATATGCGCAAGGTGTTGACGTCGGTCTTTCTGGATGAGGCGCGTAAACGGGGACTGGATGCGTCGATTATTAACCCCAATCATTATGTGTTTGTGTCGGATTTGGACCCGAAGGATTATGCGTTGGGCCTGCGCACGGTGATGGAACGGGATATGGATGCGTATGCCGAGCTGGAGGAGATTGCGGAGCAGAAGCGGGGCGTAACGGTTGTGCGTAGAACGTCGTATGATGATCTTCCGCTGGAAACGGCCATCATGGAAAAGATTAAGGATGGCTTTAAGGCGCGTGAAAAGGGAACGTTTGAGTATAAAGGGTATACGTACACGTATGAGGACAAAATCGCGTTGCAGGTGGCTGAGGCGATGGATACGCATGCGCCGTTGGATTTTATCAATGACTATCTGATGCAGGCGATGCAGGATTTGGGCGACGGTTTTGGGCGGGGTGAGGTTTCGCTGCCGCATCTGCTGAAGTCGGCGGATGTGATGCGTCAGGCAATGGGCTTTTTAGAAACGTATATGCAGAATACGTCGGGGGTCGCGTTGGACGATGAGATACAGTACAAGGGGGTGGTGGTGCTGGGAACGGTTTATCAGGATGTACACTCGATTGGTAAGGACCTGGCGCGTACGTTGTTGGAGAATTATGGCTATAAGGTGGTGGATTTGGGGGTTATGACGCCGTTGCAGGCGTATATTGATGCGGCGAAGGAGCATAAGGCGGACGCCATCGGTATATCTGCGTTGCTGGTGCAAACGTCGAATCATATGATTACGGTGTCGAAGATGATGGAGGAGCAGGGCCTGGATATTCCGTTGTTGATTGGGGGGGCGCCGGTGAGTGTACGACATGCCTCGCATGTAGCAATGCGTGAACAGGCGAATCTGGATGCGATTCGACCAGATGTCTTTTATTGTCGTACCGCTATGGATGGTGTGAATGTGATGAACCAGTGGATGGCGGCGGCTGGACGTGAGACGTTGCTGGAGAAGAATCGGGAGAAGCTTCAGAAGCGCTATCTTCGGTCGGTACAGCAAACGCAGGATCGTGAGGAGCAGCGTGCTGAATTGCCGCGCCGGGTGATTTCTTTTGCGCAGCATACGTTGCCCGATACCCCCCGCTTTGCAGAACGCGTGTACCGTTTTGACTTGCGTGAGTTCGCGTCGCATCTTGATCGGGAAACGTTGTATTCCTTGAATTGGCGTTTTGGAAGCAAAAAGATGCGGGCGCAAGCGGGACATACTGAGGCGGAACTGGATGCCTTGTTTGAAACGTGGGTGGCGCGTGCATCGGAGCAGCACTGGCTCGAACCGCAAGGCGTTATTGGTATTTATCCGTGTCAGTCGGATGGAGATGAGGTCATTGTATATAACCCGGATGAACCTGCACAGATTCTGTGCCGGTTGGATTTTTCAGTGGTCATAGGCGCAGAAAAGAAGGATACCGTCTCTGCGGCACAGTATTTCCTACCCAAGTCAGAGGGACGTATGGATGCTATCGGCTTGCAGATTAGCTGTGGGGGCGCGCAGATCGAGACGGCGCTTGCCGAGTTGAAAGCTGCGGGCGATTCGGAGTCGCATTTGTTGTTGCAGGGGCTTTCCGATCGTGTGGCGGAGGATATGGCGTCGTTCCTGCATCAGGAGCAACGGCATCTGTTGGGACTTGCAGCGGATGCAGGGCAGCGCTGGTCGCCAGGCTATCCGGGAATGCGCAATATCGCGTTGAATCATGTGCTGTGGCAATGTCTGCAGGCGGAAAAACATATTGGCGTGGAGATTACGACGGCGCATGAGTTTTCGCCTACCTCCACGACGGCGGCTGCGGTTTGCTATCATCCCGACGCACAATACACCTAAGCGGCCCAGTGACCGCAAGTAGTGGCCAGCACTACCGGCAATATATAGATTGTTCCTAACCGTTAAAAAGAAGACGCATCACAGAGCTTTTGCGCTGTGATGCGTGTTCTTTTGTAATTTTGAGCAACGCGGGGCGTCTACCGGTAGTAGCCCTGTTGCGCTTCTTTTTCCAGCTCGGCTTGATATTCTACACAGTAACGGGCGGCGGGGAAGGCTTCCAGGCGCTTTTTGGGAATAGGTTTTCCGGTACCTTCGCAGATACCGTAGGTGCCATCTTCAATGCGTTTCAGGGCGTCATCAATTTCGTTAAGTTCTTTGGCCTCGTTGCCCACCACGCGTAGCGCTGTTTCCCGCTCAAAGCTGTCTGTGCCGACATCTGCCGCTGAATTGGGATCGGCCATGGGACGATCAGAAAAACGTTGATACAGCACATCGTCGCGCAGGTTATTCATATCCTGCGTAATGCGACTGCGTTGCAGTAACAGCAACTTCTGAAATTTTTTGAGATCACGTTCTGTCATAGCACCCACCTTCCTGTCCATCCTGCGTTATTTACCACAATAGTTGAGAGAGGGCCGCCGCTACTTTTAAGGCAGTCAGCCCAACTCCAAGATATCGTCCGCTTGCTTTGTCCGTCTGTCTGACGTGCAGTTCCTGAAGTCTAAGGCGCTAAAGCTATACACTATTTTTCGATTTTCTGCAACCCTTCATTGTAAAAAAATGGTTTTTCGACTTTTAGTCCACACTAGAGTGTACCATTTTCTTCTTTTTATTGCGTATGACGAAGGGGATCTCGCCAGCAATTAACGCATTTCTCGATATATTTTCAATGCTTTACTTGGTCGAATTTCAAAAATATCAATAAAAACATAAAAATATTCTATTTCCCGAGGAAAAAAGTCTGATATGGGCCGGTAATGTTGGCCGCTTGCTTGTGCTCGACAAAATACTTCATGAAAAACCGCCGACGTATCGTCTTGAAACGATAGGTCGGCGGTTTTAAGGCTATTGTTTAGAACGGCTAAATATCCGCGACTACAATCTTAAAAACAAACTTTTGCTGTGGGCAGAGACCTCAAGGCCCCTATATATTCCCGGTGGTCGCTGGACTACTTTAGCGACTGAGACTTCCAAAGCTACCATAAAAAACGGACTTTTGCTGTAGTCAGGCACGTCAAGAACCATATATATTGCCGGTGGTCGCTGGACCACTAGCCGATTTCAATCCATACATCTTCCAAAAGGCCGGAAGGATAATCTTTGTCAGCGCCTTCGAGCAGGTTTCGCATGGTGTTGGTCACTTTCAGGATAAGCAGGTTGCTCTGACCGGGCCAGACGAAGCGGGTAATGTCGAGCGTATAGGGTTCCCAGGCGCGTATGCCTGCTACATGGCCGTTTATTTCGACTTCGAGAAGGTTACCGACTTTGCCTGCGTTGAGTAGTACGCGTTTCCCGGCGATGCTTTCGGGCAGGTCGACATCAGCGGCGTAGGCGGCGGTCCCTGAAAAGTTGGGGTAACCTTGCGGCTCCCAGGGGCCTGTCTTGATGCCGCGGATGGGGCACAGGTTGGGAATACCGGCGTTCACATCAAGCATGAAGTCACCGGCCAGCCAGATGTATTCCTCAAGACCGGGTTGTGGAAACCAACCCTGGTTGCGAATGACGATCTCCAGACGGTGGCGTCCGGGTTCCTGGTCGGGCAAATCGACAACGCGGAAATGGGGATCGATCTCCCAGGGACGCTCTTCGGTCTGAGGAACGCCGTCGAGTAGAATTTCGCTTAGGGTTTCTTCGCCGACCATAGGCAGCACAGCGTCGGCTACGCCACAAGGCTGCTTGGGCACCCCGTCGAGCACGAGGCGCAGGTTGGCGATGTGCTCTGTCAGTACGAAATCGGTAGTATAGCGCAGCTCGGTAACTTTGTGGCGGGTCTCGGTGGTGAAGTGCCAGTTGCGCAGGGCTAAAAAGTTGCCGTTGAATGGGGTGAAATGCCATCGGTCGCTTTCAAGCTTGATGCGTTGCTCTAGCTTGAATGGGGTTTCTTCGAAGGGATAGGCCGGTGAGTCGGGATTCACTTCGAGAAGCAAGGAACCTGCGGGAGGAAGATGCAGGGGGGCGTGCAGGCGAGCGTCGGCTTCGTATTGACCTGGAAGCGGGGTGGTCTCCCCTGTTTCTGTATTCCAGATGGTTGCTTCGCCAACCGTTTGTAGGGAGAATTCGGTCTCGACGGCTTCTGAGCCGGTGTTGGCGAAGAAGTAGAAGTCTTTGTCGTCTTTACGGCGGTGGAGATAGTAGACTTCGGGCGCGTTGCGCAGGATGACGTCGGGGGTAACCGGGGCAAGGGCTTCGGACAGCGCGGTTGCGTCGGCGTTGGGAAGCAGGGTGACGCCGGTGAGGGTGTTCAGATGGACGTTCTCCGGCTTATCGGTGTTGATGATACGCAGGGTTTCGGTCTCTACAGCGACGACGCAGTGTTGCGCTGCCAGTTCGCGTATCATGCGTAAAGAGGCCGCTTGCATTGAGGTCATCCTGGGCAGGACCAGGGCCTCGAAGCGGAGTCCGTTGATCTCGAAACCGTATTCGTCG
The DNA here is from genome assembly GCA_963678445.1 of Candidatus Hydrogenedentota bacterium. GTDB lineage: Bacteria > Hydrogenedentota > Hydrogenedentia > Hydrogenedentales. The sequence continues at coordinate 964,566 of OY782877.1, forward strand.
ATGCTTGCGTTTTGCAGGGACTCTTCGTCTACGATGACAAAATCGCGATGCAGTTCGAGCAGGGTCTGGCCCAGGGGCGCAAAGGCGTCTTCCATTTCCTGTATGACGCGTGGGATTTTTTCGCCGGGCACAAAATCGGCCCAGACGGAACTCATGGGATAAAACAGCGCTACTTTGGCGACATGTTCGCCACCGGTCATGACTGAGGTGACACGCGCGGTGTGATCGGCCAGGGTGCGGTAGTAGGGCCAGTGGGGGGCCTGGTAGAATTCTGAGGGGGGGGAGTCTTTTTTGCGACGTCCGGCAATGGAGTAGTAGAAGGCGTGGGGAATGATGTAGTTGACGCCGTGCACCATCTGCCAGTCCACCATCCATTTCATGTCTTGCAGGGAAAGACGCCAGCCGCTTTCGCCAAAGGTTTCTGTCATGATCCGGTCGCGTCCGGCAAGCAGGGCGGCGGAAACGACCATCTTGGGAATCATGCCGATGGGGTTATCTTTGCCTACCTGGATGGTGAGGTGGTCGAGTCCGGGCATGTGTTGGTGACGGAGGGGCTTGAAAAGGGTGCCTGTACAGCGGAATTGATAGAAGAGGGGTTCTTCGCCCAGAGCATGTCCGATCATTTGCAGGTTGCGTTTTTCGCACCATTCGCTGATGGGTTTGTAAAAGGCTTCTTCGAGCATGTCGCTGGCGACATCCCAGTAATCGTAGCGCACTTGTGCGCCTGATTCGCCGGGCAGGAAGAGTTCGGGGAGATGATCGAGCAGATCGTAGCCTTTCTTTTGCTGGAAGATGTCGGGCAATGTGGGGGTCCAGGGGATGCGGTGGTAATCATCGGGGTAGGTGCTAAAGGCGGGTTCGTCGGTAAAGAAACCGGCTAGCCCCAGTGTATTCAGATCGCCCAGTTTTTCTTCGTGGAAATCGTAGGTGGAACGGATGAATTTCTGGCAGGCTTCGGGATTGAGGGTGTCCAGGTAGGATTCGAACCAGAGGAGCGGTGGGGATTCGAAGGAGACCATTTTTAAAATGGAGTATTCGCCTGACTTCAGGGAAAGCGTGTCTTCGTAGACCCGCTGCACTCCTTTGGCGCTGCAATCGAAACTCTCGTGTTCTTTGCTCAGATAGGCCACGACCACATCGTCTCGCAGGGAGTATTCTGTGGGGCCTTCGATATGTTCGATTTCCAGCCGCATATAGTGCAGGCGGTTGGCGGGGTCTTCGATCATGGCGCCCCCAGCAGGTCCACTGGGCCAGTCCCGTTCGTCATAAGCCCAGGCCAACATGTCGCGCTCTTGGGCATGCTCGCAGCAGTGTCGGATGAGGCGCATCCATTCGTCGGAAAGGTAGGGGGTAATCAGACCGTGGCGGGCATGCATGACAAAACCGCCCAGGCCTTTCTCGTACATTTGTTCGATCTGCCAATCCAGCAAGGATTGGTCGAGTTTGTGGTTCCAGAACCAAAAGGGCGCCTGCCGAAATTGAGCAGGAGGATTCTTAAAGCGTTCTTCCAACGTCATTCACACGCCTTTCTTTATCGTATCCCATTATTCCAAAACAGAGTATAAAGTAACCTGGATTAAACCAAGTGGTAAACTCTTCGATGTATGTGGTCTGTAAAATTTTCTGTACTATTTCTGAATTCGTTTATGCCGGGAAGCCTATGCTGAATCTTCGAGTGCCTTTAGGGCATGGCAAAAGGCTTCGTGGGCAGCGGCGCCGAAGAGAACGAAGCGTACGCGCTGTATGGCGGGGTGTGTTTCCAGGAAGGCTTTTACCGTCTGCAGGGCAAGGGGGGCGGCCTGGTCTATAGGATAGCCATAAACACCGCAGCTGATGGCAGGGAAAGAAATGGAGGTAACCTCGTTTTCATGGGCAAGCTCCAGGCTGCGTTGAAAACAACTGGCCAATAGTTCGGGTTCCCCATGGTTGCCGCCACGATACACAGGCCCAACGGTATGGATGACATATTTTGCTGCCATGTTGCCTGCGGTTGTGATTTTGGCGTCGCCTGTGGCGCAACCGCCCAGACGGCGGCACTCTTCCAGAATAGCGGGGCCTCCCGCCCGGTGAATTGCCCCGTCGACACCGCCGCCGCCTAAAAGGCTTTCGTTGGCGGCATTAACAATGGCGTCTACGGATTCCCGTGTGATATCGCCCTCATCAATTTCAAGCACCGCATTTCCTATGCGCGTATGCATTGCAAGGCCTCCCCATGTCTACGTTCAATATTGCGCCAATTCGTCTGACACATTACCCTTCTGACATCCTACCGTATTAGAACGCAAGGCACAACATTCACGGCATGTGTTTTTCGCCTGTCCTTTATTCTACAATGCAGGGAATTTGCCCGTCGGTAAATCGTCGCACAGATGCTTGATACTACGTAAAGGAGAAACGGTTGTGGGTTGGTTGCTGCTTCTGGTCGGAATAGCTATTGGGGTGGGTTTGGTTTCACGCCGTGCGGATGCGGTGGAAGATTGGGAAAACCCCCAGGTTTTCGGGGTAAATAAGGAAGCGTATCATTGCACGTTGCTGCCCTACCCTGATGTGGATACGGCCCTGGAGGAAACATGTGAGGCTTCGCCGTATTATCAATCGCTCAATGGGACATGGAAATTCCATTGGGTGGGAAAACCCGCGGATCGACCTGTTTCATTCTATGAACCCACGTACGATGTGGATGCGTGGGATAAGATCCCCGTGCCGTCAAATTGGCAGATGCAGGGTTATGGCATTCCCATTTATACCAATTGGATATACCCCTTCCCCGCCAATCCGCCGTATATCCCGCATGAGTACAACCCGGTGGGTTCGTATCGGCGCACCTTTGTTGTGCCGGAAGAGTGGCAGGAGCGCAAGGTTTTTATCCATTTTGCAGGGGTGGAGAGCGCGTTTTACCTCTGGGTAAACGGACGCAAGGTGGGCTATAGCCAGAATAGTATGATGCCGGCGGAGTTTGACCTGACGGAGTATCTGGTTGCGGGGGAAAATGTTTTAGCGGTAGAGGTGTATCGCTGGTCGGATGGAAGTTATCTGGAAGATCAGGATATGTGGCGGCTGAGTGGTATTTTTCGGGATGTATTCTTGTTCTCCACACCGCAGGTACACCTGCGTGATTTTTTCGTGTGTTGTGACATGGATGAATCCTATCGTGATGCAACCCTTCGGGTGCAGGCCTCTTTACGAAATTATGCAAATATAGACACGAAGGCGTATACGCTGTCGGTCGAACTGTTGGACGCCGAAGGAGCGCCGGTAGCGGTTTCGCCTGGACTTTCAAAAACAGCCGACACCCTTGCGGAAAATACAGAAACGGTGCTGGAACTGACCGGGCAGGTATCTGCGCCGCACAAATGGTCTGCGGAAGATCCGTATTTGTACACGGTGCTGCTTGTTCTGAAAGACGCCGCTGGAAAAACCATTGAGGTGGAGCGGTGTCATTTTGGATTCCGGGTAGTGGAAATCCGTGATAGCCGCTTGTATGTCAATGGGGTTCCTGTCTTGCTTAAAGGGGCCAATCGCCACGAGTTCCATCCGAAAACCGGACGGAGCCTTTCGCTGGAGTGGATGGTACAGGATATTGAAATTCTGAAGCGTTTCAACTTCAACACGGTACGCACTAGTCATTACCCAAACGATCCGAGGTGGTATGAGCTTTGTGACCGGTACGGAATTTTTCTGATTGATGAGGCCAATTGTGAAGCGCATGGAATGGGCTATGAATCGGATAAGACGTTGGGCAATGATCCGCAGTGGGAGGCGGCGCATATCGATCGTCAGGAATCAATGGTGCTGCGGGATCGCAATCACCCTTCGATTATTATCTGGTCGATGGGGAATGAATCGGGGGGCGGCTGTAATTTTACGGCTTGTGCAAAAGCGATCAAGGCGCTGGATGTGTCACGCCCAACGCATTATGAGTTGATGAATGAGGCGGCGGATATTGACAGTACGATGTACCCTTCGGTGGAAGCGTTGGCCGAAGCGGGAAAAGTCGATTCTCCCAAACCCTTCATTATGTGTGAGTATGGCCACGCTATGGGCAATGCGGTGGGCAACCTGCAGGAGTATTGGGATGTGATTGAATCGCATCAGCGCTTGATTGGTGGCTGTATCTGGGAGTGGGCGGATCATGGCATACGAAAATATGCGGATGAGGAACCGGATGCACAGGGGGAACGCCGGAGTTATTGGGCGTATGGTGGTGATTTTGATGATCAGCCGAATGACGCTAATTTCTGTATGGATGGATTGCTGTTTCCGGATCGAGCGATTACAGCGAAAATACAGGAGGTGAAGAAGGTTTATGAATATATCGACATGGAAGCGGTAGATTTGTGTACGGGACGCATACGGGTACGAAATAAGTATTTTTTCACTAACCTGAAAACATTCGCCGTGTGTTGGAAGGTGCTGGAGGATGGGGTAGTTATTCAGGAGGGTACTGCACCGTCGCTGGCGCTTGAAGCGGGAGAATCCATGGAGATGACGGTGCCTTTCGTTGCCCTTGACGCGCTTGCGGGTGCGGAGTATGTACTTCGGGTGAGTTTTCATCTGTCTGAGGCAACGGATTGGGCACAGTCAGGTCATGAAGTTGCGTGGGAGCAGTGGCCGCTCCCCTATGAAAACGCTGCGGCGAAACGCATGACAATCGAGGCTGCGCCGTTGAAGGTGTCTGAGGAGGTGGATGGGTTGTGTGTACAGGGGGACACATTCTCGCTACGCTTCAGTCGGCAACGTGGCGGATTGGTGGAGTATGTTGCCCATGGGATACCGTTGATTCAGGATAATGGCGTGGATGTGAACGGCCCTACTTTGTCGCTGTATCGTGCGTTTACCGATAATGACCGGGCGTATGAATCCAAATCAGACCTCCGAAAAGCCTTTCTGGAGGCGGGTCTGCGCCAGTTGAAAACCTATGTGCGCGGGTTCTCCTGGAAGGAGAGCTCTGGGAAGGTACAGGTAGAAATTACTCTGGATTGCCTGGGGAGCAAGGGACGCGGCTTCGCCCATGTCTTGGTTTATACTATTGAAAGAAATGGCTGGGTGCATGTAGAAAACCAACTTACGCCCAAGGGAGAATTGCCTTTGTTGACCCGGCTGGGTGTGCAGCTTTCTCTGTCTTCTTCTCTTCATAATTTTGAATACTATGGCCATGGTCCGCATGAGAACTATCCCGACCGGATGACGGGGGCGGCTTTGGGGCACTACGCCAGCACGGTGGATGAACAATATGCTCCGTATCCCTTTCCGCAGGAAACGGGCAATAAAGAAGGTGTGCGCTGGGCCTTGTTAAGCAATGGCGACGGCGCGGGTGTGCTGGTAAAACCGGATACGCCGCTTTCCCTCTCGGCATTGCCGTATACGGCTGCCGATCTGGATGCCGCGAGCCACACGCATGAGCTGAAACCAAGACGTAGTGTTGTACTGGTGATCAATCATCGGCAATCCGGTCTGGGTAACGCCAGTTGTGGTCTGGCGGGGGTACTGGAACCCTATCAGTGTCACCCTGAAGCCTGCTCATTCGGTTTCACCCTACGCCCGTACACGCCCCAGTCAGGCGATGCCGCTGCGTATGCACGCATTCTTTTATAGAAACCCGTTCTCTCACAGACAAGATTTGGAGAAGAAATGACTATTCAGTTTAGCCTGAGCGTTAAAGAGCGCACGTTGGTGTTGAAGCATGTGCAGGGTCTGGATACGGCGCAACGCGCACAGCTGCAGTTTGCGGTTGCCAAGAAAAAGCAAATTGACTATTCCTTTTCAACGGATATGTTTTCCGAATTCTTGCAGGCGCTGGCGGCTGCATGTCCTGCGGTGGAAAACCCAAAGGAACAACGTGCGTTGTGCCGGATTTATGAACGTCTGGAAGCTGTTGGCGGTCTGGATATGCTGGACGATGGTGAAATCCTGGAGGAAATACCGCCATTTATCCAAGAAGAACTCATGCAGGCGTTGGCAGAAAAGCAACCGGAGACGTTGGAGGAGGCGGAGGCGATTTTTATGGAAATAGCGCAAAAGTATACTTCAGAAATAGCGGTTGATTTGGGTGATTATTCCGTCGATCAGGTTGGCGCAGTACTTGAGTCCGACTGGCAAAGCCCGGATTCTGTGCTGCAACTACATGAAGATATCCCAATGGATATGTTGGAAAAGTCTGATTTTTTATATGATGCCTGCCTTTTATTGGGATTATTACACGAACAGCAGGGCGCAAAAACGACAAAAGCGGGTAACCTGAACCGCAATTTTGTCGAAGAGCTTGCGGAGCAAATGCGCGGCTGTAAGCATTTCTTAGAAACAAGATCGGGCTTAAAAACCGTTTTTAATGAGGAGGATGTTTCTCCTCTTGACACTTTGCGCCATGTGGTGCAATACGCAGGCCTGATTCGTAAGTATAAAGGAGAATTTTTGCTTACGAAAAAAGGGGAGCGCCTCTTTTCGGAGAACCATAGGGGGGAGCTGTTTAAAGAATTGTTCCTTTCCTTTTTTCGGGAGTTTGATTTGGCGTTTTTCGGCGGGGAAGAGCTGCCGGAAATTCAGGATTCAATTGCGTATAGCTTTTTGCGATTGAAAGATCTGGCCGTAGACTGGGTAAGCATCGAATCCATTTGCGAAAAGCTCTTTTTGCCGGGCGTGTTAGAATTGATCCCCCAATCAGATGCTACAGGTATCGCTTATGCCTCTTTGCACGCTGAATCACGTATCTTGAACCCCATGGCAAATTTTGGGTTGCTGGAATTTCGTTACAAAAAGAACGGAGACCTTCCTAAAACCCAGGAGATTGGCGAAGTACGCAAGACGCCGCTCTTTGATGCTTTTCTGGAATTTCGTTTTGAGGAATAGGGTGTGAGCATTCTTGTAGGAATAACAGGGGGCTCGGGTTCGGGTAAAACATCGCTGGTAGCGGCTTTGGCCAAACGCCTGGCAGGGCGTGTGGCTGTGCTGGAGTATGACTGGTATTACCGTGATCAACGGGAGCGCTCCATGGAGGAGCGTCTGAAGACGAATTATGATCACCCTGATGCTTTGGAGGAGAATCTGCTATTAGAGCACTTGGAACAGCTCCGGGCGGGCAAAATGGTTGCAGCGCCACAGTATGATTTCGTGGCGCATGTGCGTATGTCTATACAACGTCGGATAACGCCTGCGCCGATACTCCTGCTGGAAGGAATCCATGCATTAACCTCGCCAACGTTACGCGCACAAATGGATCTGTCTGTATTCATCGATGTGCCGGCAGATCTACGGTTCATCCGGCGCTTGCAGCGCGATGTGCGTGTACGGGAACGGTCTATGGAGAGTGTCGTTGCTCAGTATCTACATCAGACACGACCGATGTATGAGGAATTTGTAGCCCCCGTGGCCAGCCAAGCAGATTTTCGGATATCTGGCTTGGAATCACCGGATGAGTGTGCCCGTCAGGTCTGTGCCGAAATCGAAAAACGCTTTGCGCTCTAAGTCCATAAGTTACTTGCCGTAGCGACGGATATGGTCTTTGTATTCCATCTGGCGTTGACGGCAGCGGATATCCTCCAGCAAGGCGCGGTTGACGCCAATCAGGTCTGCGACGAGCCCGATAATGATGAGAAAGAAGCCTGTCCCCATAAAAAACACCCCGAACAACAAGGACTGCATGTGCCCTGCACCGCCGTCGCGAAAAAAATGGAAGAGAAAGCGAATAATGGGCGCTATACCGAGTAAAAAGCTACATGCGCCGGGGATGGCGAAGAAACGGAAAGGGCGATAGGTCATAAATATACGTACGATGGTGAAAAGAGAGCGTTGTATGTATACGGGAATACTTTTCACTAGTCTTGAAGGACGAAGATCTTCGTTAGTGCAAATCGGCACCGAGGTGATGGCCATGTTTTTACGCCCTGCCTGGATGATGGTCTCCAGGGTGTAGGTGTAGTTGCCGAAAACGTTCAGGCGCATGGCGGCATCGCGGGTCATGGCGCGGAAACCGCTGGGGGCATCGGGAATGTCAGTGCCGCTGGCCATGCGAACGACCCAGGAACCCAGCTTTTGTAACACTTTTTTCATGGGGGAAAAATGGTCGATATTCAGGATAGGGCGTTCCCCAACCACAATCTCGGCACGGTGCTCAAGAATAGGGGCAACCAGCTTGGGGATGTCATCGGCGTTGTACTGGTTGTCCGCATCGGTGTTGACAATAACGTCCGCGCCTTTCATAACGGCGTAGTCCAGACCCGCCATAAAGGCCGTTGCCAACCCTCGATTGCGGCGCAGCGGCAGCACATAGTCTACGCCGTGTTGCTGAGCAACTTCTGCCGTATTGTCCGTAGAGCCGTCATCTATCACCAGCCATTCCACCACATCAAAGCCGGCTACTTTTCGTGGCAATGCGTTTAGCGCAATACCCAGTGTTTTTTCTTCGTTATAACACGGAATTTGTATGATAAGTTTTTGCATGATCCTATCCTGTCCCCAAATCAAGCGCAGTATATCAAAAAGAAACAAAAGACGGTATTATTCGCTGTCCTCCTGGGAAGACGTCTGGTCGAGGGACGAGGCGCAGGTGGAAAGAACGAAACGCAGTTTTCCGCTACGGGTGCGTGGAAGCTCGGTCTCGTAGCAAATACTGAAATCGATATCGCCCCCCACCCGTTTTTGAATCGCGGCGATAAGCAACTGCTCATCCTGAGGTAAAAAGCTTTCGCCTCGCACAATGTGCACGGTCATTCTCCCAGGTTCAGACTGGCGAATCTGCGCCTCGCGAATATGAATCATATCTTTAAAAATGTGATCGAGCCGTCCCAGGTGAGCACCGCTTTGGGTGATAACGTAATCTTCGCTGCGTCCGTCGATACGGTCTATACAGCGTCCCGGTCGCCCACAAGTACATGGTTGGGTAGAAAGCTGCACATAGTCCCCCACTTCGTACTGCAACAAGGGAAAGGCTGGATTGGAAACATTGCAACCCACCACGCTGACCTCGGTGTCATTGAGCGGTAAAAAGGTGATGGGGGCAAAGTCTTCATCCACATGGAAATTTCCCTCAGGGCACTGGGAAATGTTGGCGACGCCTTCGGCCATGGAATAGTGGGAAAAGGGGCGCACGCCAAAGGCTTCCTGAATGAGCTGTTCTTGTTGGGGTAAGACATTTTCCGCCCCCAAGGTCACCCAGCGAATGTTGGGGCGCACTTTATGTTCCAGCGCAAATCCTGCGAGCAGGGCGATCAATGAAGGATAGCCGTGTATCCAGGGGATCTGTGAATTGACTATCGCGTCCAGATAGTCTTTCGCTGTATCCGGACCGAGATGATAGCCGCTGAGAAGAAGCTGGCGTCCAGGGCGATTATAGCGCCAAAAGGGCGGGCGGCGTTGGGATAAAGGAACGACGGAACGTCCGCCCAGGTAGATACAGGGTGTGTTTAACGCAATGCCATGCCAGCGACGGAAACGCCACCACACCGCCCAATGTTCCCGTTGTGAATGACATGTGGCGGGGAAGCACAAGCCGGTGCCTGTGCTGCCGCTCGTATGGCACGTCATAACCGGTCCACCAGGGGCGGAGGAGATGAATGCATCCGTGGCCTCCTGCACCGTATTCCGGGAAAGAACGGGTAACTGCTCCAGAATCTCCCAGGGAGGCTGCTGTCCTGTTAATAATTCACGAAATTTTTCTTTGTAATAGGGTGTAGTCGCTTCCGCATGTCGGAGGAATGCGCGCAAGCGTTCATCGCGAAACGCCGTAATCTGCTCCGAAGTGTAAAATGTGCGTGCTTCGTATTCTGCAAGCAGGCGATGGAAGTCGCGGTTATAGCGGCTACGCTGGATACGCCATCCTTCGGCGCATACAGCGAGGCCTTGTAGCGCAATGGGAAGTTTTGCGTAGATGTTTTCCCGATCAATCTTCATTGGCATGCCGCTGTCGTAAGATCTTCCAGCCAAAATGGGGAACAAAACCACCAGGAACCGCAGGCGGCAGTTCATCCAAGGCGCACTCGCAAGCGGAACGGTCATCGCGAATGCGGATTTCCGCTGGAGATACAGCGGTGAGTGGCCAGCGGTGCGTTGTATCAAATGCATGCCGCACAAGGGGGATATCCTGCATGCGATAGCCCATTAACTGGCTCGTTACCGCATCTGCTACCGCAGGATCCGCCGCCGCAAGCACAACGCCTGCCGCCACTGGATCAGGAGCCACAGGTCCATTCCCTTCCCCTGCAATAATACCGTCCACCAGGGTTAAATAATGCTTGGGTTGCGAGGCTTCCCGCCAGGTACCATCAAGATTCCCGTATAAAAGAGCGCGATTCAGATCCAACACCATACGCCAGCAGGTGTTGTTGCCGTACCAGTTTCCATTGCGGATAGTAGCCTCGCTGTCGCCCAGTACTTTTTTACCTGCACGCCGCATCTGCCGGAACAGCCAGGACCCCACGCCGGGTATGGACAAGGCAGCACGCCGTCCCCAACGCTTCAAAAGGCTTTCCAGCCCTGTTCCAGCTGTTGGTGTAGGGAATTCATCCCCACCATCCTCCGGGGTTCCTTCTGTATGATGAGGAAGCCAGTTCTTATTGCCGTTTATTCCTACGAGATTCTTAAGACTACAGGTAATCCCTGTCTTTTTGTGCGTTTTAATCTTGGGAATATTGACAAACAAATCACAGGCGACGGGCGTGCCAGCCAGGAGGTATTCCTGACGTTCGCCGCAATGGTGTCGACGAACCTCCTCGGTATCGTAATCAGCGCCATAGTAGCGACCCTCGCCGGGATGGTTGAAAAACAGGCTGTCACGTCCCAAGTCAAGTTGTGCATAGCCCCGTGGGTCATCTGGAGCCGCATGACGTGAGACCACCACATCATCCCGCGTCACCCAGATCTCACGCCGCAGATCGATAAGTTCAAAATGCATCTCTGGCCAACGCTTTTGCCACGCTTCAAAATGGTTACGAAAGTCGCCCCGCGCCAGAATTGCTTCGAAATCGGCATAGGTATGGGGTGCGTCGCAAACCGCCAAAGTCCCCTGCCCCCCCATCGCCTCAGCAAGCCCTTCGATAACCGCAAGCACCAAGGCGGGATGGGTAATCAGTGGATGCCACACCTCTGGAGCATTGTCCCGTCCCTGCTGAATCCAGTTGGGCTTGACGACAACCAGGCGATCTGGATTGCGTTGGGCCAGAAAAGACGCCACCGCTTCATTTAGGTGAAGCGCATCCCGCACGAAGGTATCCAAATCTTGCTTGTCTTCGTACGAATTAATAGATTTTACAATGGCGTGCGGCATAGGTTACTCGGCTATAGCGTTAAAAACATCCAGTAATCGGGCTTCATCATAACGCCAGTTATATTTTTCTTCGACCAATTTTCGGCCTGTTTCACCCAATTTTTGGGCGGTTTCCCGATCCTGCAGCAGGGTGATGGAAGCGTCTGCAATGGCTTTCGGATCGGTAACGTCTACCAGGCGCATGCAGTCCGCTTCTGCGGCAATGCGTGCAATCTCCAGCACAAAATCTGGTGCGATAAAGGGTTTCTTCTCGCGCATATAATCAAACATTTTATGCGGCATGCCCAATGTATGCCCGAGTCCAATAGGTTGAAACAGGATCAACCCCACATCGGCCACAGCGATATACTGGGGTACTTCCTCAAATGGTACCTCGTCTATCATGTGCATATGGGAATCGAGTCCGGCATCCACAATGGCATCGCGATAGGCTTGCTCATCCCCCTGCACAAAACGCCCCAAAAGGATACACTGGACTTCTGGTATTTTTTCTACGATAATTTTCATTGCGTCCAGAAGCGGATACGCGCCCCGTACTTCGCCAAACTGTCCCTGGTGAATCAGGGTGGGCACTTTGCTGTATTTTTCGCGCAATTCCTGGGAAATTTCGGTGCAGGTGGGTTGTAAATGATTCGTATTCAATACCACGGTACGCGGGGTTTTCAGTCCTTTAAAGTCGCGGTCCAGGCATTCCTTGGTCAGGATAATCTGGTCGGTCCAGCGTGCAAACAGGCGCATCATGTGGATGGTAAGCCATGTCATGAAAGGACGCAGCGGACGTGGAAAAAACTTCGCAAATTCGGTAGGAATGTATTCGTGCACATCGAAAACTAATTTGCGCCCGGTGAAAAACTTCAGGATCAGGCCTGCTATCCACGATTCCGGCTCTACCGCCATGTACGCGTCGACATCAAGACGCCGTCCTTCGCGGATGAGGCGAAACACGGAAAGAAAGCGGTCGGGCAGCGTTTTTGCCGCTTTAATAGGGATAAAATGCACCCCTTCCGTATCGGTAGGGCAGGCATCTGTGGGCACAATCGAAACCACGCTATGGTTTCCTGCATCTACCAGACTGCGGATAATTTTATGGTAAACGCGCTTGTCGAAGGCCTCGTGCAGCACGTTGAGTACGGCGATTTTCACGCATTGCCTCCTTTAGACCCCTGACAGGCTTCTAAAATACGACAGGCAATATCGGTCGCCCGTCGTCCATGCGCTGCGGTTACGTCCAGCGCCGCTTTCCCTTGGAGGGCGAGCACAAAATTTTCCAGCATGCCGTACATGCCCTTATCTACCCGTGATTTGTGTGCGGTTTTTCCCGGTAAACCGGCAAAGGTGACGCCCATAAAGTCGTCGATAACGATAGCGCCGCCGCCACCGAAAATTTCTATTTGCTCTTTGGACACGCCGGGATGGCCCAGGGCACAGTAGATGATAGTGGCGAGTGAGCCGTCTGGAAAACGCAAGGTGGCGGAAAGATTGTCTTCTGCAATGACCGGTGCGGCCCCTACCTCGGTTGTGGTCGCAATGTCAATGCGATCCGCGCCGACCGCAATCGGATCGGCGTCGAGCAGCCAGCAGCAAAGGTCGATGAAATGCACAGCCTCACCCCGAATACGTCCTCCCCCCTCAATGGGGTCCACCGCCCAATGATTCGGGGGCAGGGAACCGGCATTGCATCGATATACGATCATTTTCGGACCGTTCATGTGTTGCAAGCCCAGCTTGGCCTGTTGCGCCCATGGGGAAAAACGGCGGTTAAAACCTACCGTCAATAGACGGTCTGCGCTGTGCACCGCTTCGCAAATTTCGTCACAATCGGCTAGGGTAAGGGCGAGGGGCTTTTCCATAAAGACATGCTTTCCTGCCTCCAATGCCGCCAATGCAATCTCTTTGTGTAAATCGTGGCGTGTAGCGCAGAGCACTGCGTGTACGTTGGGATCGGCAAGGACTTCTCTGTAGTCGGTAGTGCAATAGCGTGCGCCAAACTTTTCCGCGGCCTGTTTTGAAGAGGGGCCTGTACGATTGACGACGGCTTCCAGGTGGCAGCCGGAGAAGCGTTTCAGGTTGGGGAGATGAAAGGTTTTTGCCAGCCCACCTGCGCCAATTACCGCAACACCGATACTGTCTGTTTTGGGCTTTGCAGCGGTAAGTGTCATGATGCGCGGGGGGACCGTAGGGGTCGCTTCAGCAATAGCGCCGTATGAAATCAATGCGGAGATGGCGTTGGTTTCCCCGGAAAGAATCGCATCGTAGGCTGCCTGGGCTTCCTCTACCGGCTTAATGACGGAAATCAGGGGCTTTACCTGCACTTTCTTTTCGGCTACCATGCGCAGGAATTCCGCCATGTTGCGTCCTTCTGTCCAGCGCACGTATCCGATCGGGTAGTCCAACCCCCGTTCTTCGTAGTTATGGTTATAACGTCCGGGACCGTATGAACAGGAGATGAAAAAGTCCAGTTCTTTGAGGTAGAGCGGTTCCCGTTGCAGTTGAAGCCCTACCGCGCCTACCACGGAAACCCGGCCCTTGGGACGACAGAGGTCCAGGGCCTGGTTGGTGACGGCGCTGTTTTTCGATGCGGCGCAGATAACGACTGCATCGACGCCATAACCGCCGGTCCATTCTTGTACTACCGCGTCGAGTTCATTGGGGGAACAAACCACATCCGCGCCCAATTCTTTGGCTAGTGTGCGTTTCTCGGCAATAGGATCGCAACCGATTACATGACAGCCCGCTGCGCGTGTTATCTGTGCGGCCAACTGTCCCAGCAGGCCCAGCCCGACTACCAGAATGGTTTCCCCAAAGGTGGGCGCGGCGCGGCGCACCCCCTGCATCGCAATAGCGCCCAGGGTAACAAAGGCGGCTTCTTCGAAGGAGACGCCCTCGGGAATGGGGGTAAGCAATTGCTGAGGCACCTGATTGTATTCGGCATGCGATGCGTAGCCGACGCCTGAGCAGGCGACGCGATCGCCGACACGTAGACCGACTACATCGGGGGCGCATTCCGTAATGACGCCTGCCGTGCTATAGCCTGGCGCCTGGAATTCAAAAAGTTTATTTTTGATTACCTCCAGCGTCCCTTTTACGCCGACGCTGGCCAGTTTCCGTTTTACTTTTTCGACATTGAGCGGATCTTTGGCCTTTTTCATGACAAAGGCGGTCGTTCCACCGTCGGATACAAAACCCGATTCGGTACCGGAACTGATCAACGAGTGACTGACCTGCACCACCGCCGTACCTGGCGCTACTGTAGGTGGTGGCACGGTTTCAACTTGTACTTTGCCACCTTTTACTAAGACTTGCTTCATAATTCCCATTACCTTTACCGTAATCCGCCGTCAAGTTCCTTTTCGGAAACCCTGCAGGAAGTTGCTATCCCCATATACTTTCAGGGGTAAGCGTAGCATCAGAGACACATGCAGGATCAAGTGGTATGGGTGAACTATGCCTGCGGGCGGATTAACCGATTATACTTCTCCCTCCGGCAATCCTACACAGAAGCCATCCAGTTCGGGGCTCTCGGTGCAGGAATGATAGCCCGAGGAGTTGTAGAACTGGATGAGGCGGAGCAATTCGCTAAGATTGATGCGCCAGTCCTGTGGATTGTAATCGCTACTGTGCGCTGTGCACGACTGGTCCGCTCCCGCACCTGCGGCAAAACCATCTTCCGAGCCACTCTGACAGTGGAATGCAAGTGAATTAAAGAACTGTATAATACGAAGAAGCTCGGATAGATTAATGCGATTATCGCCGTCCTGGTCGGCGCTATGTTCACCGGGTACAGGCGGCTCCCCTTCTCCTTCCAGCTCTATAATGCACTCGCCTTCCCATTCTCCTTCGAGAATGGAACAGTCAATCTGAGCACGAATAGCGCCTTGGGGATAGGTGCTTGTCTTGATATTGATATAGTACTCGCCACTCTGTGTGAGTAGATTTTCTTCCGGCGTAAGGATGTAGTCAATGGGGCTGATTCCTTCCCCAAAGTCGATGACGGGGGTGTCCGCCGTTTCATCCGCACCGCCCTGATAGATACCTGCCGAGATGGGACCCGACGCGTTGTGTTCGATAATAAAATTGGGCAAGATATCGCCGGTTGAAGGCAGTTGAACCAGTCGAATCCGACAAATACCGCAGGCAGGACTGTCACTGGGGGGCAGTTCTGCGCCCCCGCTCAAGCGGAAATAGCAGACCTGTTGACCGGCGCAATAATCTGGCACCAAGGTAGCGTCCAAAGCAGCGGTAACATAATCAATTGAGGGGTCGGCCTTTGCCGCACAGGTGCGTGGCATGAAGAAATCATATTCGCAACGATTGTTTTGCCCATCGCCATCGGCGTCCGAGGCAACCTGTAAGCGACGTAGTTCCGTATAGGAGGCGTGCTCAATGATCGGATTGTATACGCCTGAGAAATGCCCCCCGTTTTCTTCTTGCAACAAAAGAACAAGTGCAGCCGCCCAACCATATGCACCACTTCCTGACACGGTGAATGCCGCTGTGGGCGTTTCGGCCGTGGGACGGGAACTAATGGTGAGGAATCCTCCTCCTAACGTTAAATAGGCCTGGAGAACGGAGAGGAGCTCAGGTGCTTCTGTCGTCAAATAGGTGTACGCATCCGCCCCCAAATCATATTGCAACTGTGCGCCGTTCTGTTCCCACGCTGCGCGCACTTGAGCGTGCGTAATGACGCCGTTATCAAAGGTAATATCCGCCAGAATGGTCTCCAGTAAGCCGAGTTCGTTGGCCGCATCTAACAAGGCATTGCCTAAAATATCCAGTGTCGCAGTCGGTGCTGTACTATCATCCAAAAGGAAAGCGCCATTCATATCGGCGGTATCCGGAGCCATTTCGGCAACGATTGCCGCGAAGAAAGGACCGAAGCCAGCCAGGGTCGCATTCGTACGCAGACTCTCAAACAGGGTGCAAAAATCCACCAAGATCGGGGTAAGTTCACCTTCTCCTTCGCCTTCTACTGCACCCTCAACACTGCCCTCGCCTTCACCTTCCACTGCGCCTTCAACACTACCTTCCCCCTCTCCTTCTACTGCACCTTCGACACTACCCTCGCCCTCACCTTCTACTGCACCCTCGACACTGCCCTCGCCTTCACCTTCCACTGCGCCTTCAACACTACCTTCCCCCTCTCCTTCTACTGCACCCTCAACACTACCTTCCCCCTCTCCTTCTACTGCACCCTCAACACTGCCTTCCCCCTCTCCTTCCACTGCACCCTCAACACTGCCCTCCCCTTCACCTTCCACTGCACCCTCAACACTGCCCTCCCCTTCACCTTCGGCAGCACCCTCGCCTTCACCCTCGCCTTCTGTCGCAGGAAATTCTGCGTTTGCATAGCCCAGATCGATCAATCCGCCAAGATCAATGGGAGCATAGGTGCGTTGTGCTTCGCCGTTGCTGATGCTGTGTTCCATCACCGCACCGCCGACAATATTGCCGGTATCCCAGTGCGACAGACTGCTACCTGTCGAAAAGGTGGCGGGAGCGTAGAGTCCTGGCGCAACGCCTTGTCCATAGCGTGTTTGTGCCTCGGAACCGGTGAAGATCAGATCATTACTGGTTAAATCAGCGACTGTACCTTGAAATGCAGGGGGAGTACCGGAGAATAGGTTGAGTGAGGTGCTGGCGCGTTGCATGCGTGCATCTAGCACGCTGTACACATTAGAAGAAATAACGCTTGTGCCTGCGGCGTTGGCGAGGGAGATGAAGCCCAGACCATGGGTAAGCTCATGCAAAATAACCGAACGGAAGTCGAATTGTGAAAAGAGGGGCACATCGTTGCTGAAATTCCAGTTGAAGGAAAAATCGACCAGAACGAAAATTTCCTCTATACCTGCAAAGGGTTTATTGTCTGTCAGGAGACGGCGCATAGCCGTGCCGCCTTGGAAGCCGGGTTGGGAGGAGTACCAGGTACCGGCACTGGCCAATGCGCCGGTGCCGGAATTGATGGAAGTTTGAATGAGAACGTCTAAGGTACCGCTTTCATTTAAAATGTCGGCAAGGTAACGCAGCGTTTCATGGAATCGGGTTTGCGCCTGGACGCCCACGGTAGGATCATCAAAGCCCGCGCCACTTGCATTAATCACATCTTCATAATACAGATTGTATGTCAGGCCGTTTTGTGTGATCACAGCCGTAGGTGAGGCGCCTTCGGGCAGATTTTTTTCCTGCGTTAGTTCAAGGATGCGTGCAACCCCATTGGCAGTAACACCGTAGATTTTTTCCGCCATCGCTGTGCCGCCAAGTAGGGCGAGAAGAACGCAGATCACAAGACAGAATGCGGCAGGGTTTGTGCGGGGTAAAACTGACAGGGGACGCAAACCCGTGCCAAAGGATCGGAGGTTTTCGCTTTTGGGCGAGAGGATTTGCTGGTTTTTTATTGCAGGTTTTAAACTATGCGGTGTTAAATGCAAAGGCATACCATCTACTCCATATGGCTATTCAGCAATAAAGAAACCCTATATCTAGGGCTTCCTCTATGCTAAGGGGAAGACGCCTCTTTCTTCGCTATAAACATTTTTGCTGTTCTCGTTATGCGTATTTTTACATACGATGTATACATTGTATCGCATACTAGGGGAAATGTGTACGTCAATCAATGTATGGGGGATTATTGAGTAAGTAAAATCTGAAAGATTGTCATTAAAAACGAACTTTTTGCTGTGCTCATGGACGACAAGAGCCATAGATATTGCCGGTGGCGCTGGCCACTTTATGGTCGCGGGACCACTGTAGTTGTAACTTCTGCTGAAATCGCAGAAAGAAGTGCGTTGTATCCCAATGTGTTTTCTGAGGCAGCCTTTTGCAGGTCCTGCAGAAGGAGGGCAACGCGATCGGGATCGGGGCTCGAAAAATAGGCATTAACAAGGGCCGACCATGCCTTCCGTTGCTCTGGCACACGGGCAAACAGCGCCTGAAATTGCTGGAGCGCCGCCTGTTTTTTATTTTGTTTGAGCAGGGCGCTGATGAGGAAGTAGTCGCCTTCAGCATAAACGGGATTGAGCGCGTTATGCTTTCGAAAGGCCTGTTCCGCTTTGGCGTATTCCTGGGCGGCGTAATGAACCATACCAAGTGTAAGGTGAAGCATTGCCAGGGGATAGTCCGTAGATTGGACTGTTTGGAGCAGGTGCAAGGCCAGCGGATAAAGCTCTTTATTATCAGGCAGTTCTCCCCAAAAGGAGGGTAAATACATGTTAAAAAGCTGGTGCAATTTTGCATCGTGTTGAGTAGGCCATTGCTTTGCTTCAATAGCTTGCTGGAAGGGGGCAAACCCCGGTTCGATTTGGCTTGCTAATGCAAAAGCGGATTGCGCTATGGAGTAGTCGCCGTAGCGGGCATAGGCCCACCCCATTTGTGCCAGTGTAATGGCGTGTGCGTAATCTTGAACTGGGAGTGAGGTGCGTTGCGTAAACTGAACTGGAATGTCGGATTGGGGCGGGCATTGAAGCGCGTAGAGGGTCAGGCATTCCATGCCGGGGAAGGGGTGTACCTGGTAGGTAAACCCGGCTTCCGCCAGTTTTTTGTTTAGCTCGGTCAACTCGTAGAGCGCATATTCCCGCTGGCAAATCCACCATGCGCGGCTGGATGCGTTGCCTGTTTGCTGGCTGTTGAGAAACTGGCATTGTTGAATAAGGGCATCAAAGGTGTCAGAGGGAATGGTTGGAAAAGTATTGGGCTCAGTCTGTCGCAAAAATACATCGTAGGCAGGAAAGGCGCCGTCTTCCAAGTCGTAGCCAATAAAAACGGGTTCCTCCGGCTTCGCATTCTGTTCCAGGAAGTGAATGATACGCTTCCAGGGGGTGCGTACGTCGGCGGGCAGGGTTAGCGAGAGTTGTGTCAACAACAGTAATAAAAATACACTCAGTGCGCCACGTTTCAACCATGGGCGAGGCAGGGTGTGCAGGGCAAAACCGATCAGGGTGTATAGGCCAAAGGAAGCGTAAATAAAATAGCGGGGGAAAAAGCACGGACGCCACACATGGGAAACAATGGCCAGTAGGGCAATGGGCATGAAGGCGATAATGCCGGCGAATAGAGGCGCAACACACGCGTTCCGCCTTTCCTCACCTGTTTTTCGCCAAGCGCTATAGGCTATGTGGGCGCCTTGCCAAAGGAGAAGGGTGAGGACAATGCTGAGAAAGGCCATGGCCAGCATGTGTTGGCGTGACAACAAAAATGTGCCTAGTGTGTTGCCGAGCCAGGACCAGGTCGTTGGGGAAGGGAGCAGCTCCACATTAAAGGGCGGTGTGTCGAGTGCAATGAGTGAACATAAAAAAAATTTCAAATCTGGAGCGCTGTACAAACGAAAGGAACCCTGGTCAAAGATTGGGATGCCGAGGATCCAAATTATTGTCGGGATGAGTAAAAACGCTTGCAAAATCCCCCATTGGACACAGCGTCTGGGAGCTCGTGGGAATAAAAACAACAGACAGAAACCTTCTATTGCGATGAGAAATACGCCGAAAACGTGCGCCCACAATAGCATGAGATTGAATACTGCATGGGTTATCCATGTAGTCGGACGGGGCTGCCGCCACAGATGCACGAAGGTATAGAGCGAACCTGCAGAGGCCAGACTAACCAGGGGATAGGTGCGCAGGGATTGATCGTAGAATATGTGGAAGGGGGAAAGGGCATAACAGAGTGCTGCGATAAGCCCGACTTGCGCCCCTCCCAGGGCACGGGCAAAAAGAAAAAGCAGGGTTAGCGTACCCATGCCGAGTGTGATGGAATAGAGGCGCAACCCATAGGTGGATGTGCCAAAACAGCGGGTCCAGAAATACTGTCCAATGAAGTATAGCGGCACATGTTCACGATTAGGAGAGGAGGGTTCATAAAAACAGGTGAGATACCCTGTAAGCGAAGTTTCATTTACGCATAACGTTCCATTGAAGTCATCATACCAGAGCGATTGCTCGTCCAATCGGTACAGACGTAGCGAAAGCCCCAGGAGCAAAATTGCCAGAAACAGAATACCTGTGCGCCAGGAAGAATTACTCTGTTGACCAATTTTGTGCGAACCCATGTAATAGATTTTCCAAAAAATCACCCAAAATCCGTTATAGAATTCTGGATAGATTCTGTTATTTCCCCCAAGGGACTCTGTTCTAAGAGCCCCTTGGGGGGAATTTATTTCTATACGATATTTTTTTATTTTGCCGCTTTAGCGTAGAGGCTGCTGAGTGTGTTCAGGTAGTGGGTGTTGTGGGGCAGCCAGCATTCGTTGGGGCTGTAGATGGGAATGTCTGCACCACTCATGTCGAAGAAGGGACGATCTTCTCCTGGAGCGGTCCAAGTGATCCCGTTCACAACACTACCCGGCACCGCGCCACGCTTCACCCCGGAAAAGGCATATCGATGGTGGTAGGTAGGTGCAAAGGCGCTTCCCTGTCCTTCCATAAGACTAATGTCATACGGGTTCATACCCAGCGTCCAGTTGATTTGGTCGTAGACAAAGGCCCTGTATTCGGGTTTGGGATCGTATTGTGCCGCCAGCGCAACGAGGGTGGCTGCTTGCAAAATATGACTGCTGGTACCTACCGCCCATGCAGCGTCGCTGGCTTTGGTGTCAAAGAAATTGGGATTTTCAGCGGGACCAAAGGTATAGACCCCAAAGGGATTTTGTGCCCAGGTCAGGCATTTATCCGCGTTTTTCGTGAGTAGCATCTTGAGTTTTTCGTGATGATCTTCGTTAAACGTCGCATCGAAGCTTCGCACCGAATCTACGAGGGCTGCCCCATGGTTCGTAATTAACGAGGAAGAGGGCAAAGTATCAGCCGCGAGTATTTCTGCTATGAGCTCGCGTGCGATGGTTTCATACTGCTTGTCTTGTGTACAACGGTACAGATCGACAGCTGTACTCAGTTGATATACGCCACGACGCTTATTCTGCAAAGCCCAATTGAGACTACGAGCGGCGGTTTCTACCCACGGTTCCTTGTCTTGCACCAATGTAGCTATACGAGCAAGCGCTGCCTGGTGGAAATCCGGATTGTCGCCACGCTCCCGGCTGACTGGGCGCTCATCACCTGTGCCGGGAATGTTGTCCGTTTCCAGTTCTGGCGGCCCCCAGAAACCATAGCCTGAGGTAAGATGGCCACGCGCCGAACCGTCTTGCGCTACCATGCGGCGACTATGTGCACCGCCCCAGAGGATCTCTTCCAAAAAGTCCGGCTGGCCATTTTCATCTGCATCCTGCTGCGCAAAGATCGCCTTGCGCCAACCGTAGGCGCGTGCAAGGCCATAGACATAGGGGGCGTTGTGATAGGTGTTGTAATCACCCGCGTCGTGCCATCCGCCCCAGCATTCGTACTGTTCTCCCCCATCTTTACTGACTGCATCATCCAGATGGCAGGCTTCGTGGAAGCCGGGAATCGCCATACCACAGCGTTGGTAATAGAAGAAGCGGTAGGCGGGCTGTGCCGTGCGCCACAACAAATTCTCGGCAATTTCAAACGGCCATGACTGGTCTGTAACGCTGTCTAAAGTGGTTTCAATGCGATAGTGGCCCGGGGTGGTAAACTCCGAAAAATCGCCTTGCCAATACTCATAACCCCAGTCGTTTCCGAAATGGCCATGAATACGACCCGCATGCTGTAGTTCCCCTGAAAAAACAGCCTTTCCTGCCTGATCCAGCACTGAAAATGTTGCGTTGGCGGCTTTGGAATTCCCTTGCACCATAAAGTGTTTGGGAGCGCTTGTATCGTAGCCTACCTGATTGACTAGTGTGCAGTGCTTGGGCAATATACGCACCATCGCATCCAGCTTTGCAGCGTCCCAATAGCCAGTACCCTGGCTGGTGCATTCAAGCAAGACCCAGCGGGCGCCTGCAGGCGCAACAATGTCCTCATTGCGGAAATGCGTCCAACCTGTTTCATCGCCTACTATGGGCAACACATCTTTGCGTAACACACCCGCGTTACTCAACCAGCACACCGCCGCTTTGGGATTTTGCAGATCACATGCAAAGGCTTCAGCCACTATGTTTTCCAAACGTGCTGGCAGGGAAACGAGCTCGGTCACTATGACAACATCGCCGCTGACCTTCAGCGCCTGCTCACCCTGGAAGCTTTTTTCTGTACTGAGTTCCCAGCTCCCTTTGTTTTTCGGCGCAGGCTGCCAGGCGCGTGGCAACTGCTGACGCTTTTCGAAAAGCTGGAGGGCAGATGGGTAAATACTTTTACCTTCGAGCGTTTTGGCGCGTTCGAAATCGCCGTCGGGGAGCAGCGGCTGTGTTTTATTCATAAATTTGGCCACTGTGCTCTGTTTAAAACTACTGCCGGTTTGTGCTGTGTCGAAACGTCGCGACGGCCAAGGCATCCAGGCCGGATTGTAACGTCCGCCTAACGAAATACATCGCAGTGTACGGTCGCTACCGCAAAAGAGAATATCCGTTTTTCCGTCCTGATCCACATCGCTTATCGTGGCTGGATACATGAGCCGCAGTTCTGTTTGATAACGCCATTCCAGGCGTCCCGTGCTGTCGAGGCAATACAGATGATGATCGCCACTGGCCGCCAAAATTTCAATATCCTCATCGCCGTCGATATCACCTACGGATGGCGCAAGGGGAACATCCATTGTTGTTTTAAAGGCCCACAACCATTCGCCCTCCGCCGAGAATACACATAAATGGCCTTTGCGACCCCCGACGATAATTTCAGCGACCCCGTCGCCGTCTAAATCAGCTACGGGAATGGCGGAATTCGGATATATGTCGACTCCTCCCGGAAGCGGTGCTTGCCACAACAGCTCTCCTGTATTGGCAGCAAAGGCCCAGAGGGCATTGTCTTTCCAGGAAGCACAGTACAGCTCTGCCTGTCCATCATAATTTGCATCGGCAATCGTTGGTGCAGACAGAAAATCGCAAACGGTTAAATGGCTCCACTGCAATTTCCCCGTAGCATCAAGCGCGAAGGGACCAAAATGGTCCAGACCAAAAATCTCTTTTTTGCCATCCTCGTTCACATCCGCCACGGCTAGTGGCGTACGCAAATCCAGTTTTTGCTCTCCTCCTTTTCCTAAGGCCTGGCCGTCCCAACGCCACTGTTCCTCACCTTGTGCGTTCAATACAACAATTGCGTCTGAAGCCCCTACAACCAATTCCTGCACGTCATCGCCATCGAGATCGCTCCAAATCACGCCGCCCCATGTAACGCCTCCCACGGAAAGACGCCACTGTTCCTGGCCCGTTTCAGCCTTTATGCAGCAAAGCAGGCCATCACTCCCCGGGATTGCCAATAAATCAGGCGTTCCCTTGCGCAAAGCGGCCGAGGCAGTCAGGCGTTTCTTCCATTTCCCGTCATACGTCCACAACAAATTTCCCGTGGCGTCCAGACAACGAACCACCCGTGCCTCACTATCACTCAGAACCGTTTCCAGCCCCTGAGTGGGGTGTATATCCGCCACCAAGGGAGGGGCGTACAGGTTCGATTTGGCCTTGTAGGACCATGAAAGCGTAGGCGTATCTGTAGCATATGCCCCTGCACATAGCGCCATAACTACGGAGAGGGCGAATATTATTCTTTTTTTTCGTGCTAAATTACTCAAAACGGTCTTTCCTTTCTCATTCCATCTCTATTCAACTCTGCCCCAGGCTCTGAACACGCATCAATTTGACAAGCACGTTCAAATATCGGGCATTATTTTCTAATGTACAGCCGTTACTGGCCTCCTCGGGATGCACCCGTCCGCTCATGTCAAACCATGGGCTATCATCCCCTGGCCCATGTCCTACAAAACCATTGGCGATTAACCCTGGCACGGCATTACGTCCCTCATCGTTATCTACCTTCACATGGACATACGAAGGGGCAAATCGTGAACCAGCCCCTTCAATCAGACTGATACCATAAGGATTGTTTCCCAGGAGCCAATTGAGCTGATCATAGATGAATTCGGCCAACTGTGGAGCGGGATAAAAACGGTAGGTTCCCGCAACATGTTCCAATGCTGCCAGCAGGTGACCGGTGTTCCCCTCAACCTCTTCCCAGGAATTCTCTGGTGTGTTAAAAAAGTTTTGGTTTCCCTCTCGACGATAGGGATACACGCCAAACGGATTGGTCGTTTCTTTCAGCATAGCCTCCGTTTGCGAAATCAGTTCTACATTAAGCGGCATACTCGTCATGGCACCCGACGCAGCATCGTACTCTGAGTAACTCAGGAAACACTGCGCCGTGGGTTCGGGTACGAGCGTCTTTGCAGCATCGACATAATCCTGCTTTTTTGTCAGTTGAAACAAGTCCATTGCGGCACTGAAAAGCAGTGTCTTTTCCGCTTCTGTACGTGTGTCCGACAAGAGAGAAAAGCTGTTAAAACACAACTCGGCCTGTTCAATACAGGATTTTGTCGTTTCAGAATTATGCCCTTCCTCCTGATAATAACGCGCCAACCCCGCTAAAGCCGCTGCACAATATGCGCTGTTTATTTTTTTGCGTGGCGCCAGACGGCGTTCATCGCCGGTATTGGATTCGTTATCTGTTTCCTTATCCGGCGCTCCCCAATACCCAGGTTTGGACAGAAAGCCGCCAAATGCAAAATTATTCCCTGTGTTTTTTAGAAGATATTCCGCACCCCACTGCATCTCCTTTAAAAACGGATTCTCGCCTCTCTGTTTTACATACAGCTTTTCTATCAGCGTCTTTCCCTCGCAATAGGTATGCGCCAATTGGTAAAGGTATTGCGCCGTCTTCGTCTTATCACAACGTCCGCCATCATGCCATCCTCCTGCCAATGAAACGCCATTGGCGGCGTCATCCAGGTGACAGGCCGCATGATACGGTGCCGCATCTGTACCGCAACGGTGCGCGGCAAATGCGGAGAAGACCAGGGGGAAGGTACGCTCCCAGATCAGATTTTTTGCTATTTCAAACGGAAGGCTTGTTGCCTTTTGCTCATCAAACTGCACTTCAATTTGATACGTCCCCGGTGTATTGAGGTCGCTTAAATCCCCCCGCCAATAGTAGCCACCCCAGTTGCTTTTGTACGCACCGAGAATACGCTCCCCACTCGTCAGCTCCCCTGACAAAACCCGTTCCCCACCACTGTTCAAAACCGAGAATGTCGCCTTATCGGTCAGAAACGCACTGTACGCTGTAAACTTTTTCGGCGCCCCTATATCGTAACCCACCTGGTTTACAAATACTTTTACTTCGGGGGTGATACGCACTTCGCACTTCAATTTCGCCTCGTCCCACCAAACCGCGTCGGAACCGGCCTCTGCAGTAAGGGAGAGCTGTGCCCATTGTGCATGACTCGGACGACGCAAATCTTTGGCCGAAAAACGGGTCCATCCGGTCTCCCCCGCTTTGATGGGCGACAGGGCATCTTCGCGTATAACGCCATAGGCGTTCCCCCATTGCAATACTGCCTGTGCTGCGCCCTCCCCTTTGGCCATGACGGTCGCACTGAGCGCGGACAGGCCTTTGGGCAATTCGCATTCTTCTGAAAGCAAGCGCATCGCATCTCTTTTGGGCAGCATCTTCAGGGCCGCTTTACCCGCGAACTTTGTTTCCGCATCCAACTCCCATGCACCGGCACTGGCGTTCGCCAATCGCCAGCCGCGGGGACGTTCGGCACGTATCGCACGCAAGTCCGTTCCTTCAGGATAAGCACTTTCGGGAAGCACCACCTTGCCTACGTCGAAGCCACCCCAATGCATTAAAGAAACCGTGTCCAGATAACTCCGCGGCGCTTCCTCTTCTTCTCCCTCTTCCCCTGCACTACGAAATGCCGCTGTACGCGCTGGATTTGCGCCCTGCATCGGCCAAGGTGCTGTCGCGGCACGGTATGGTGTCGCCAAACGCAGACACGCAACCTGCCCCGTGCTATTTGCCGTAAGCAGATTCACATCGCCATCCCCATTTACATCGGCAATCACGGGGGACATTTCACACGCCACGCCTTGCGTATAGCGCCACAACACCTCGCCTGCACCGCTCAACGCAAACAGGGTCGATTTCGGACTCGTCACGACAACATCTGCAGCACCATCTTGATTTATATCGGCCAGGGCAAAGAGGCTGTTTCCGAGATCTTCTCCTTCGAAACGCCACAAGATTTCCCCCTTTGCAGAGAGTGCATAGATCCACCCAGCACCATCCTCTACCACGATATCCAACTGTTGATCACCGTCCAGGTCGCCCAATGCGATCGCCGCCTTTGACGAGGGTTTGCGCGATACATGCTGCGGCAAGGCTGTTTTCCACAACACATCGCCCGTTACCGCATCGATGGCGTAGACGGCGCTATCATGCAATGCACGGCAATACACTTCGAAAATACCATCGGCATCAGCATCCGCCACCGCTACATCACCGCCAAACAGGTCTCCTGTCGTCATCCGCCAGCGATCATAGCCGTCACTGTCGACACAAAACGGCCCGAACTGGCCCGTTCCGAAAATTTCCGCGCGTGCATCACCATCCACATCGGCCACCGCCAAAGAACCCTGCAATTGAACTTTATACTCTGCATCCACACCGTCGAAGCGCCAAAGCATCTGTCCATTTTCGTCCAGCACCAATACACCACCCTGTGCTATGCCGACGATCAGCTCCGCGATCTGGTCCTCATTCAAATCCGCCCAGACCAAACTCTGCGCTTGCATTGCGTCCAGCGCTGTATTCCACAACATTTCTCCCGTTGCCGAATCGAGGCAGCTCACCCCCTGTTTCAAGCCAGCCACCGCCACTTTTCCCCCTCCAAATCCCCCCGGATTCAGAGCAACGGCAGGTGCTGTACAAATTCCTCGTAGTTCCGGGGCTGTATTTTCCCACAGCAACGCCCCTGTAGGGTCCACACAAAAGGCCCCTTTGCCCACAACCAGCGTTTCCAATCCCGCTGCTCCGTCCAGATTAGCAACCACAATATCGGTTGCCGTACCGGCAGGCGTCTGATATAGCCATGAGGACTCTGGAGGCGCGGTACAGAATGCGGATGGCGAAACCATCAGGGCACCTGCAAATAGTGAAATAAAAACCAGAGAACACAGCACTAAAGCGGTGCAGCGACCACAGGGTGGCCAGGGCCACACCCAGGAAATATGGTTCTTACCGTGCCTGACCGTAGCAAAAACTTCGTTTTTTATGACAGCTGTTGCAGTGCAAATCACTAAAATAGCCCAGCGATACAGTGTTCTAAACACGGTTTTCATAGGACATTCCTTCCTTTGATTTATAGCAAATTTTCGCAACAAGCATAGTACGTAAGCCCATTCGTATACAACCATTCCTTTCCCAATACTTGTCCCGGCATGCATTAATCAGTATGATTCGGTCTACACGAAAAACCTCCCAGGCTGTATACAGGCACATGAAGAAGACAGGAAAACTGTAAAAGATATGGAACAAAGAACCTTTCATACATGGATGCGTAACGCGCTTCTCTGGGCTGCATTGGCACTCATACTGGGTATTGCCGCCGCCTGGCCTCTTACGGGTTTCACCCAGTGCGTAACGGCACTGGCGCACAGTCTCTTTTTCTTCTTCTCCCTGTTTATCTTTTTTGTGGTTCTTCCGCGTTACTGCACGCTCCCCATACAAATTTTCGTTGCCATGTTAACCGGCGCGCTTTTGGGGTGGTTATACACTGCTTTCGGCTATGCACCGGTCATCACGGATTATCTGGGTATTTTTGGAAAGCTGTTTATCCTGCTGCTGAAAGTCGTCATCCTGCCCCTTATCTTCGTATCCGTACTCTGTGGGGTTGCCGGTATCGGCGATGTGCGCAAGTTGGGTGGCCTGGGGGCCAAAACGCTGTGTTACTACTTCGTTACTACCGCTATTGCCGTGCTCATCGGTCTGAGTGTCGTCAATCTGCTGCACCCCGGCGTGGGACGGGAAACCTTGAAGGAAGATGTGCAAGAACAGAATGTATCGTTGCAGGATACCGGCGTCTCCTCGGAATCGTTAGGCACAAAAATACAAAAACATGTACTGCCCGCCATTATCCGCAACCCTATCATGGCAGGCCAAAGCCCCGTCGTTGTTATCTTTTTCGCTCTGCTGCTGGGAGCGGCATTGGCCACGCTGGGCAAGGAGGGGGAAACCGCTCTGCACTTCTTCCAGGCGCTCGACAAGGCGTTTATCACCATTATCATGTGGGTGATGAAGATGGCGCCTATCGGCGTTTTTGCACTTATGGCGCGTGTACTATCCGAGCTGGGGCCCGCCTACATAGTCACCCTGGCCAAATACTGCTTCACCGTGTTGCTGGGTTTAGGCCTGCACTTTTTCGTTCTCACCTTCGTGATCTGCCCGCTGCTCGCCCGCATCTCTCCCTGGCGTTTCCTGCGCGGCATGGCCCCCGCCTTCCAGGTATCGTTCAGCACCTCCTCCAGCTCCGCCACCCTGCCCGTCACCATACGTTGCGTCAGCAAGCGCATCGGTGCTGATGAAAGTATCTGTCGCTTCGTATTACCCGTGGGAGCTACCATCAACATGGATGGCACCGCGCTCTACCTCACTGTTGCCAGTATCTTCATTGCGCAAGTCTACGGCATACCCCTTTCCCTGCAAGCGCAACTGATGATCTTTCTCACCGCCGTACTGGCCTCCGTAGGCACAGCAGGTATCCCGGGCGCCAGCATTGGCCTGATGAGCATCATCCTTGCCAGCGCCCAGATTCCTGTAGAAGGGATCGGTATTGTTGTTGGCGTTGATCGCATCCTCGACATGTCCCGCACGCTCATTAACGTCACCGGCGACAGCGTCGGTGCTGTTATCGTATCGCGTAGCGAGGTTGGGGATGCCCACACACACGCCGCCTGAGCTACCCCCGTGCCTTGAGCACCATAATCGCAATCGCAAAGGGCACCAGTGCAAAAAGCCACCACTTGTGTTCCAGAATAAACGGTACTACCATATCCATCGTACAGTCCCCTCCTTTTTTTATTACCGACGACGTTCCTGGCTCATCCCCCCAGGCTACGGCGCATCAAAAAGCTGAACAACATGGCCAGCGCACCCAATACCAGACCGGCAATCGACCCCATGCGTTCTTTTTGCGTGGTGGCCGTGCTCAATCCGTAGCCGCCCCACGCTACTGCGCCCAAGGCAACAATCATGGCCAACAAGTAGACAATCATATAGCCCATTGCACTGCGCAGCAAAAAGAACAAGACCATTGAAACCCCGCCCAACCCTATGCTCTGCAACCATACCGGATTGGGCTTCGACGCACTGCCGGTCAGGACGCGCGCATTCAGACGGTCTTCCATAGTATCCGCCGCCTCTTCCCGGTGGGCAGCAGGAGTCGCCGATTCAGAAGGTGGGGCATCGGCCATCGGCGCAGGCGTCGGTTCGGGCATATCGCCCATCAGGTCGGCAAAAGAAGTACCCGCAGCCGTATTGGGGGCCTGCTCAGGCGCCGCGCCGTTTTTCATACCCAATGGGGCATCCGAAGCTTGCGGCGGAGCCGCTGGCGGCGATGGCACATTGCCAATATCCTGGCTCAGAGCCGCAAAGCTCAAATCTTCTTTTTCCGGCTTATGATTAGACGGTTCATTTGACATCTCTAATTCCCTTTCCCGACATCTACACCGTTATGCAGCAGCACTGCGTCATCATTCGTCTTCAGCGGGTGTCAACAAGGTCACACCCGGCCCAAATGGGCCGCTCGTATGCCTCATACTCTATCACAAAGCCACACGTAGCGACCAGATGCTACACGCAGTGCGGGTGTGCACTTTGAAGACGCAGTAGCGCATGTCCTTTTCCGAAAAATCTGTTTATTTTGCTACCGCATAGCGATAGTTCCAACGACGGTTCGGTGCGCTGTCTCCGTTGACCCCAAGTTCGGCCACGCCCTCGAAACTCTGGATGTTGTCTGCCCAGTGAAAATCGAAGGAGGGTGTTGCCGCATTTTGTTGCACCAAAGCGCGGGGAACACTGAGCTCCAAGCCGTTTCCGTTGACAGCATAACTCACTTTCCCACAGGTCTCCCATGTATTGTTGCGCCAAGCTTTTAGGGTACTTTCCGTCTCGCTGGTTACTTCCAGGTTAAGTACATAATCATAGCCCAACCATCCTGTCGTTGCGTCTTGATCGGAATCTATAAGCAGAAGCATCCAGTGCGCGTCGGTATGTGGTGTAATGGGCTTTTGGGTTTGCGCAAAGAAGAAGAGCGTTGTTTCGTCGAAAGCTGCTTTGGCGATAACAAAATCGTTTCGACCCGTGTCATTTTTCAGTACAACACCGCCATACCCCGGATTGTTCTGGTGACTGACATCGCCGATGGTGTCCCGGAATTCCGGAAGCACGTTGACCCAGTCTTCAAAATCACCATCGATCACGATATTGCTGGGGCCTGCAGCGGTAGGTTGCGGACGCACCCCTTTGAAACGACGTACCCAACTGGCCAGTTGGTAATAGTAGTTGTCGGTGTGTCCATCGCGCATTGGCTCACAATCCCGACTATATTCCTGGGTATACTGGTCGACAAAGAGACCGCCGGGGTAGTAACAATCCGAGGATTTGTACTTACTCCACTCCTCAAAACGTCCGGCAATCCACTCGTTCCACCCCGTGACGAAAATAAACTTCGGATCGACCCGCATCGCGCGTTTCCACTGCTCCTCAAAGTTCAAACCGAGATTCACAGCACCCTCGCGGTTGTCCTTGGCGCCATCGTGCCAGCTACGCCCCATAGCGCCTGCCTTGTGGCTCATAGCTGCAGGGCCGGGGGTGTCGGGAAGGGCATTTTGGGCCACGCCGACGCTCATCTGCTCGGCCTCTCCCTGTTTGTTTCTAAAGACGTGTTGCGGATGTACCTCAAGCCAACTCCATTGGTTCGCAGCATCCGGACCGAGCCAGTAGTCGGGCATGGGACGCCGGAAGGTAAAGAATTCGAGGATTTCCGGGTCTTTGATGCGGGCTTTGTCCGCAAGCAGGAAGGGCTTCCCCTCCCATTGAAACCAGAGGTCTTTCCATAAACCAGGCTTGTACAAATCGTTCCAGAGGCGATCGACTACTTCTACAGGGTCCCAAAACGGGGTAATGAAACCGATTGAGGGGGTGCGGGCGCCTTCTTTACGCATAGCGGTATATTCACGGCATAACGTTTCATACTCTTCTTTCCAGGTGAAGGGGGAGTTTGTGGTGTCGAAGAGAATCACGTCGACACCGGCGTCGCAGAGCATACTGGCGTGTTTACGGATGACAAAGGTGTCGGTCATCATATAATACCCCAGCTCAGGTTCTCCCCAGTGGTGGGGGCAACCATTTTCCGGCCATTGGATAACGCCATCCTGAGCCGCAGCAATGAGTTTCGTGTTGTCGTTCGGGCCCCCGGTTCCGCGTGGCACATGCCAGGTCCAATAAAAAATGCCTACCCACTTGTCTTTGCGCGCTGGGCCCACCGTGTTGATGTCAGGCTGGGTGCGACCCAAGGCATCGGTGGCCACCCATGTATCCGCATAGGTGTCCGAATCCGTATACGGTTTGCCTGCATATTCTTCGGCATAGGGGCAAGGCGTAAGGGGCAGTATGCATAGCGATACAATAGCCAAGAAAAAAAGGAGACAGGAGTAATTCATTGGTAAGACATTTTTTACAGGCATGTGACTGTATTCCTCCCACAGGTGATTCGTTCAAAGCTGCTTTGATATGACAATATATCTTGCGCCTGGCGGGCAAAGCAATTCTTACCGATAGCGCACCCCCTACCCCCGTAGCCAAACTGAGATTCCTCAGGCGGATGCATTGCAGAGGCGCGGACCCTCTTGGTAGACTGTGATCTATAGAAAGAAAATTTTGTTTACACTTGTATTGCACACACCCGTTTGTGCCCATTTCGATCTTTTCCTAACAATCCAACAGGAGTACATACAACGGATGGCTACTTATTCCTTTACCGGCACAGAAAAGTATTACCTGGACCCTGAGTTGAAGTCCATTGTCAATATTGCGTTAACCATGGAAAAACCGCTTTTGCTTACTGGCGAAGCGGGTACGGGTAAAACGCAGTTGGCCATGGAAGTGGCCAAGGCCCTCGGGATGGATACGGAAATCATGCGCTGCAAGTCGACCATTAAGGGCGAGGAGGCCTGCTATGTGCAGGATACGGTACTGCGTCTGAATGATGCACGTTTTGGTGCAGGGAAAACGGACCGAAATGTAGAAAACTTTTATGATTATGTCATCTGGGGGCCCATCGGTCGCGCTTTTAGGGCAAAGAAGAAGGTGGTGCTTCTCCTGGATGAAATCGATAAGACGGAATCGGATGTGCAGGACAACCTGCTGGATATTCTGGAAGATTGCGCCTTCACTATCCGTGAGGTAAACGAAACGATACAGGCGGATATACGCCCCGCTATCTTTATTACCTCGAATGCGAAGCGGGAGCTTTCCGACCCCTTCCTGCGTCGCTGCTATTGCCACCATATCGCCTTCCCCTCGCCAGAGGATATGCGCAAAATCGTTGATTTGCACTATCCGGAGACCTCGCCTAAATTACTGGAAACGGCGATCAATATCTTCTATGACCTGCGTGCGCGTGGCTTTGAAAAACCGCCAGCCACCAGTGAATTACTCAACTGGATCGGTGCACTAAACGTTTTAGAGGAAATGCCTGATGCGAAAAACCCACCGTTAACCGGCGTGCTCTTGAAGCGCGCGGGAGATATTCTCCGGTATCGTCAGAAACGTGCTCCAGAGGGACGGCGTTAATGGCGTCGGCAGGGCATGCACCACAGAGCAATGCGCTCTTTGTCGATTTTGTGGCGTTGCTGCGCGACTACGGCGTCCCCGCCAGTCCACGCGATCTGCTGGAGCTGAACGAGGGCTTCATCAAGGGTGTTGTATCGAACCTGGAAGATCTCTTTGTCTTCTGTCGCCTGGTCTTTGTGCGGCGTGTGGAGCATATGGATGCTTTCGAACGTGCCTTTGCGCTTTATTTTTACGGTATCGACATTCCGCCGATAGCAGAGGGTGATCCGGCCCTGTTTCATACGAAGCAGTTTAAAGAATGGCTGGAAAATCAATTGCGCACAGGTAAACTGCCGCGTCGTCTCTCCTGGGATTATGACCTGGAAGACCTGATGAAGCGTTTCTGGGATACGGTACGGGAACAGATGGAGGCGCATCATGGCGGCAGCAAATGGATCGGCACGGGCGGCAACTCTCCCTTTGGGCATTCAGGCCATTCGGAACGCGGTGTGCGCGTGCATGGTCAATCGCAAAGCCGTTCTGCGCTCAAGGTAATCGGGGAACGGCGCTATGTCGAGTACTCGGAAAAGAATACGCTACGTGAGGAAAATCTGCGCCAGGCGCTGACCTCGTTGAAGCATATGAAAAATGAGGGGCCGTATGATCGCCTGAATCTGGAGGAGACGATTCGTCGCACGGCGGCGGGTGGCGGCGAAATTGAGCTGGTCTTTGAGCGTGATTTGCGGGACAAGATTTCGGTCGTTTTGCTGATTGACAATGGTGGCTATTCAATGACGCCCTATGTGAACATCACGCGCCTGTTGTTTGCAAAGCTGCATGAACGGTTTGAGGATATCCAGACGTTGTTTTTTCACAATACTATCTACGAAAATGTGTGGACGGACCCGCAACGGCTTAAAACGCATCCAACCGAACAGTTGTTGCAACGTCGCAACGACACGCGTCTGGTTATTCTGGGGGATGCGGCCATGGCTCCGGAGGAATTGGAAGCGCCGGGCGGAGCGATTTCGGCCTGGTTTGAACCGGCGACACCGCCCAGTACGCATTGGTTAAAGATGCTCTCGCAACGCTTCCCCCACACCTGCTGGCTCAACCCCATCCCTAAAGACGCTTGGAGCAATGTGCATGGGCGGTATACCATCAGACGTATCCAGTCGTTCTTCCATATGGAGGATATGACCCTGGGCGGTATCAAGGGCATGGTGGACCACCTGAGTGAATAACAATCCAAAAGCTGCCATAAAAAACGAAATTTTATTGCGGTCACGCACGGAAGGGACCGTAAATATTGCCGGTGACGCTGGCCACTTGAGTGAATAAACCCCGCGTGTAGGCACGCGTAAAACACAACACGAGGTGCACTTTGCAAATCGGGATCGATG
This sequence comes from Candidatus Hydrogenedentota bacterium, assembly GCA_963678445.1. GTDB lineage: Bacteria > Hydrogenedentota > Hydrogenedentia > Hydrogenedentales. The sequence goes on from OY782877.1 coordinate 998,882, forward strand.
TCAGCCCACTGACGCCACAGCGCACAGGCGTAGGTAATTATACGTATTATATGTTGCGCCACTTGCTTGCACAGGGCGAGGAGCATATTTTCAAAGCCTTCTCCTCGGGCATCCACGGCGTGGATCTCGCAGGGCTGCCGCCCTTTGCAAAACATCGGCACATCGGCGTACCCACGCGCGCGCTTTACAAATGCTGGTCGCTGTTCGGGCGTCCGCGTGTAGATCGTCTACTCAAAGGGGTCGACATCTACCATGCCACGAATTACTTCCTGCCACCAACAAAAAAAGCGCGACGGGTAGTCAGTGTTTACGATCTGGCCTTCTTGCGGGTCCCTGAACTGTGCAGCCCCAAGATTGTCGGCCCTTTTTCTGCCGGAGTAAAGCGGTTTGTACGCGAAGCGGACGCCGTCATTACCTGTTCGGAGGCCACACGACGGGATGTGGTGGAATTGCTGGATATCAATGAAGCGCAGGTCCACGTCGCCTATGGCGCGGTGGACGAAAATTTCGCAAGCATACCTCGTCCTCAGGCAGTGGATTTGCTGGCACAGCAGTATGATGTGCAGCAGCCCTTTATTCTCTTTGTGAGCACGTTGGAACCGCGCAAAAACGTGACCGGCCTGCTGCAGGCCTTTGCGCATATCGCACGCGACATCCCGCATACGTTGGTGTTGATCGGAGGAATGGGTTGGTATGATGAAAACCTCGATGAACATATCGAAAAACTGGGGATATCCGAGCGGGTGCGACGTTTGGGATATGTCACGCCCCGCAGTCATCTACCCGCATTCTACAGTGCTGCCGACGCATTCGTTTTCCCCAGTTTTTATGAAGGCTTTGGGCTGCCCGCGCTGGAAGCGATGACTTGCGGCTGTCCGGTGATTACCGCAAATACCTCCTCGTTGCCTGAGGTGGTGGGCGATGCCGCGCAGCTGGTGCAACCGGAGGACATAGATGGTCTGGCGGCCACGATGCGTATGGTGTTAACAAATGAACGGCTGCGTGAACAAATGAGCACGCAAGGCCTGCAACAGGCGCAGCGCTTTTCGTGGACGGCGTGCGCGGAACGCACCCTGGATGTTTACCGGAGTCTGGCTTGATGCAGATGCTCATCAATGGATTACAGGCGGGAAATCGTAGCGGCACAGGCCGCTACACAGTGGAACTGGTGCATGCTTTACTGAAACTGGATATACGCTACGAATTAATTTTAATCTGGCCTGACCGTATAACCCCACCCCCACCGCATGACGGCCTGACCGTGATCAAACGCCCTACCTCCATCGGACGTCGCATTCTCTTTGATCAACTGGGGCTGCCTGAATTGCGACGGCGATATGCGCCACAGGTAGTGCATTACCCCGCCAACATCGGCCCGCTTTTCCATCAGCCCGGCGTAGTACTCACGGTGCACGATCTCAGCTTTGTACGTCACCCCGAATGGTTTCGCCCTGAACGCGCCGCCTATTATCGCTTTGCGGTACGACGTAGCGCACGATTAGCACAACGTATCCTTGCGGACTCTCGGGCGACCGCCGAAGACCTTCAGGGGTTCTGGAATATCCCTGCCGAAAAAATCGATGTCGTGCCCCTTGGTGTCAGTCCCCACTTTCAACCCGCCTCTCTCGAAGAACAGGCACGGGTGCGACGACAGTATGGTTTGGACACAAATTTCTTTCTCTACTACGGCACCGTTGAACCACGCAAAAATCTCCCACGCCTGTTGGCGGCATGGAATCGGGTAGCGGACCAGATCCCCCATACCCTTGTCATCGCCGGACGAACGGGGTGGAAAAATGTAGCATTACAAAAACAATTGCAACAGATGAAACACCCTGATCGCATCCAGTTCACCGACTATATCCCCCAACGCGATCTACCTGCTGTAATCAGTAGTGCACATGCTTTTGTCTGGCCCAGCCTCTTCGAAGGCTTTGGCCTTCCCCCTCTTGAGGCCATGGCCTGTGGCATCCCCGTACTCACTTCCACCACCTCCAGTTTGCCCGAAGTAACCGGCGATGCCGCCTTATTGGTAGATCCGACTTCCGTGGAGGCCATTGCAGACGGCATGCTGCAATTGGCACAAGATCATGTCCTCTGCGAAGGCCTGCGAGAAAAAGGCAAAAAAAGAGCGGCTAAATTTACCTGGCAGCGAACTGCGCAACAGACGCTTGCTGCCTACCAGCATTTGCTTGATGACGGTTATCCCCTATAACCGGGGAACAGGGCCGTGGGTATACGAAGGGAATACGCCAGGGATATTTCACTGGGATTGGGAGAGTAAAAAACAGGAAGCGTTATGACCACAAGCAGTGGCCAGCGCCACAGGCATATTATGAAGCTCACCGTTTGTGACCGCAGCAATCGTCCGTTTTTTATTATCGTTTCTGAATGTCAGTCACTACGCTCTTTCTATGTCCTAATCTCGCTGTTTCTTATGGGTATTACCTTTTTCCAGGAAGCAGTATTCTGTACCTCAATTCCGAATGATTGCGAAAAAAAACCTCATCTCGAAATAGTCGATGATCCCAAAGAACAACAACGAATAGTTGCCGAAGAAAGGAAGAAGGAGAGCGGGGAAAGGGAACAGGAAACCGTGGTACTGCTACATGGGATGGGGCGTAGTCGTTTTTCCCTCTTTATCCTGGAGAGGCGACTGCGCAAGGCAGGTTTTAAAACGCTGCGTTTTCCATATTCGTGTCTGGCAGGAAATGATTTGGATGAGATTACGGACCGCTTACATGGGTATGTCCGTGAAAACGTCAAGACAGCACGTTACCATTTAGTGGGGCATTCTCTTGGCAATATCATCATCCGAAATGGATTCAAAGGGGAGTATCGTGTCGGATTAGGGCGTATTGTGATGTTAGCGCCGCCCAACCACCCCTCGAAATTGGCAGGCGACTTTTCGAAAAACCCGTTGTTTAAGTTGCTTTGTGCCGATGCGGGGAAACGGCTCGCTTCCAAGGCATTCTACCAATCCCTACCCGTGCCGGAGGTTGAGTTTGCTGTTATTGCAGGGAGCAGGGGACAACGTCTTACTTTCGATGAACCCAATGATGGTATTGTTGCCGTTCGCAATACAAAACTCCGGGGAATGAAGGCATGGGTTCTATTGCCGCACACACATACCTTCATTATGAATGCGTCTGACACAGCGCGTTATTGCATTCATTTTCTGCAAACAGGAAAGTTTCCTGAGGTTATCTAAGGGCTATCCCCCGCGTATAGAAGCCTTCCCAGGGATTTTTTCAAAACCCTCTATTTTCCCAATTTACTGCTTTTGCGGAGATAAAATATTTTATTTATTTGATTTTTTTTGGATTTCAACGCAGAATATTTGTAAAATATCGGAATACTTATTTTTAAAATAAAATTCAAAAATACCAATAGATTACCTTCCGAGGGGCTCTTCCTTATAAACTATTTCTAGAAAAACCATACGGATTTACTGTCTGCATCTATAAAGAAATCTTGCTTTTCGGACTCTTTTAAAACCAATGAAAAATGTTAGGTACTAGTAAAAAGGGAAGCATTTTATGAGTTTAAAGACAAAACTGGTGTCAACTTATTTGCTCGTCGGAGTGATTCCGCTCATTTTGGTGGGAATTGTGGTGTATCTGATTGCCGACAATGGTCTTAAAAAGGTGAATGATGCTGGATTGGAGGCATTGGAAAAGGCAGAGTTTAATCAACTGGTCGGCTTGCGCGATGTAAAACGGGTGCAAATGGGGCAGTATTTTGAAGAGCGCAAGGGGGATTTGAATGCGTTGGTGGATAATGTGCAAATCCTTCGCACGGAAGCGTTCCGAAAGCTGGTTGCAGTGCGGGACAATAAGCTGCAGGCGGTAGAACGTTTCTTTACGGATGTCCAAAATCAGGTGGCCGCCTTTTCTCAGGATGAAATGACGATTAATGCCATGCGTGAGTTTTCGGCGGGGTTTAGCAGGTATCCACGGGAAATGGGCCTTGGCGCAACACGGCAGGGGGAGAGAAAAGCAGGCTTACGCGGCTATTATGAAGGACCTTTCTCGGAAAAATATCTGCAGGAAAACAGTGGCAAGAAACCAAATATTGAGATGGCCTTATCGGGATTAGGGGATGCTGCTGTTGCGTTGCAGTATGCCTATATCCAGAATAATCCCAATGCGTTAGGCGAAAAGGATCAAATGGAGCAGGCGGATACCCAGTCGAAATATAGCCGCCTGCATGCACGTATACATCCGGTATGGCGTGATTTCATAAAGCGGTTTAATTACTACGATCTTTTCCTGGTGGATGCGGAAAGCGGCAATGTGGTGTATTCGGTGTATAAAGAGGTCGATTTTGCCACGTCGCTGGTTGATGGACCGTATCAGAATTCGGGATTGGGGGAAGCTTTTCGTAAAGCCAATGCCTTGACCGAGAAGGGTGCGGTGGCGTTGATAGATTTTAAGCTCTATTTCCCCTCGTATGAAAATCCGGCCGCGTTTTTGGCTGCACCGATTTTTGATGATGAGCGTAAAATCGGGGTAGTTATTTTTCAGGTTCCTGTGGAGCGACTTTTGTCTATCATGAACGAGCGGGCTGGATTGGGTGAGACTGGCGAAACGTATCTGGTGGGACCAGACAAACTGATGCGCTCCGATTCTTTTCTTGATCCGAAAAATCACGGCTTGGTAGCGTCGTTCCGCAATCCGGATAGGGGTGCGGTGAATACCGTTGCGGTTCAACAGGCACTGGCGGGCACCAAGGGGGCAGCGGTGCTGCAGGATTATAATGGAAACCCTGTTTTGTCGGCCTATACACCCGTATCGCTTGGTGATATAACATGGGCGCTTTTGGCGGAAATTGATGTAGCGGAGGCCTTTGCCCCCAAATTTGAAGGGGAACGATATGTTAAAAACAGCAACTGGCAGAATGACTATTACAGCGCCTATCTGGAAAAATACGGGTATTACGATCTATTTCTTTTAAATCCGGACGGATATTGTTTTTATAGCGTAACGCATGAAGCGGATTATCAGAGCAATATGTTCACAGGGCCGTTTAGGGATTCCGGATTGGCACAGGCTGCGCAGCAGGCTATGGCGGGGAAAGAGTTCGCATTTGCCGACTTTGCGCCTTACGCGCCAAGTAATGGTGAACCGGCGGCTTTTATTGCCCAACCGGTACTCAAGGAAGGGCGTGTAGAAGCAATCGTTGCGCTGCAATTATCGATCGATAGTATTAACAAAATCATGCAGGTGCGTGAGGGAATGGGAGAAACGGGGGAAACGTATCTGGTGGGACCAGACAAGCTGATGCGTTCTGATTCTTTCCTTGATCCTAAGAATCATACCGTCCTGAATTCGTTCAAACGTCCCTCAGAGGGGCAGGTGGATACGGAAGCGGTGCAGAATGCTTTGGCGCAAAAAACGGATGCAAAAATCATTACGGATTATATGGGAAGTTCGGTGCTAAGCGCCTATGCGCCGCTGGATGTGTTTGGAACGACATGGGTCTTGATAGCGGAAATTGATGAAAAGGAGGCCTTTAGGGCACGGGATGAAATGTATGCTGCGAATGCGGCAGCAAAGGGAGGCATGCTTTTGACGAGTGGGCTGATTGCTATCATCGCGATACTGGTTGTAGCCAGCATCGCATGGACCATTGCGCGCGCTATTGTCACCCCGATTCTTCAAACAACGGATATTTTCCAGTTCATTGCGGCGGGCGACCTTACGAAACGACTGACGGTAAAAACAAAAGATGAAATCGGCGTAATGGGAAATCGTCTCAATGAATTTGTGGAACGGCTACAGAACATTATGACGAATGTTACGAAAGGATCGAGTAATCTGGCTGCGGCATCGGAGGAGTTGTCGGCAACGGCGGCAACGATGGCCGCAAATGCGGAGGAAATGACCAATCAGTCGCATACCGCCTCGGCGGCAACGGAAGAATCGTCGACGAATATTAAGACGATGGCCGCAGGGGTAGAGGAGGTAAGCGCTAATGCCAATACCGTCTCGCAAACCGCGGATCATATCACGGGTAACTTGGGGGCTGTAGGGGCTGCCGTGGAAGAAACTTCGTCGAATATGAATACTATTGCGGCAAGTACGGAGGAAATGACTGGCTCGATTAACACGGTAGCCTCTGCGATTGAAGAAATGTCGGCATCGCTCCATGAGGTATCAAAGAATTCTGCTGAAGCCGCCCAAATCGCTGGCAAGGCCGCTCAAACGGCGGGAAAAACCAATACGCAGGTGGATGCGTTGGGAGAATCGGCACAGCGCATTGGTAAGGTTGTGGAGCTCATCACGAATATCGCCGCTCAGACGAATTTGTTAGCCCTCAACGCAACGATTGAAGCGGCTTCGGCGGGTGAGGCGGGCAAGGGCTTTGCAGTGGTCGCCAATGAGGTCAAGGAATTGGCAAAACAAACGGCCAATGCGACAGAGGAAATTCGTGCACAGGTAGAGGAGATGCAGGGGAATACAATGAATACGGTGGATGCGATTCGTGAGATCTCGAAAATCATTACGGATATAAATGGCATTTCGGCCAATACTGCCGCTGCGGTGGAAGAACAAACTGCAACCACAAATGAAATCGCACATAGTGTGAGTGATCTTTCCACTGCTGGCGAAGAGGTCTCTAAAAATGTACAGCAGGCCGCTGAAGGCACGAATGAGGTGTCGCGAAATGTGCAGGAGGCGGTGCGTAGTGTGAGCGATATCGCACAGCATGTGGGTGAAGTGGCCGTAGGGGCAAATGAGATCGCCAAAGCCTCAGCGGAAGCCGCGGAGGGGGTGAATGAAGTGGCGCAGAATGTGGCGGGGGTGAATGAGGCCGCACAGGATACTGCACGCGGCGCCGCAGACACGAATACGGCTGCACAGGATTTGGCAAAGCTGGCCGCCAATCTGCAAGAGCTTGTTTCCTTCTTTACAATTTAAAAGACATATAGCAGAACTGTGGTGCGGGGAGTTTACTGAAGAGAAAACTCCCCGTGCTTTTTTTTGTAAAAGCATCAAGTAACCTTGTCTGCTATGGATTGCATATAGTACCCTTTGGCATAGGTTTGCCGAACTCAGAACGTTCCTTACGCGTCAGAAGCGCTGTCTTTTAAGACTTTCTCAGAAGCAGGTCAACGGGGTCACATTTTCAGGGCGGTGGAATGAAATTCAAAGAAGGATACATGTAGATGTTTGCATTTTTGCGGGGCGTTGTGGCGCATAAGGGCGCAAATGAAATCGTTTTAGATGTGCACGGCGTGGGATATCTGGTGCATGTACCCGACACGGTGCATCGGCGGTTGGTGGTGAACCAGGAAGCGATGTTGCTGACGTATTGCCACATCCGCGAGGATGCATTCCAGATCTTCGGTTTTTTGAAGGAGGAGGAAAAGGCGTTGTTCATGATGCTGCTTGGAATTAACAAGGTAGGGCCCAAGGTGGCGCTGTCGGTGCTTTCTTCCATGTCGGTGCAGGATTTTGGACGTGCGGTTTCGGAGAATGATGTCAAGGCGTTTACAAAGGTGTCGGGGGTGGGCAAGGCCATGGCGCAGCGCATTGTGCTGGAAATGAAATCGAAATTGAAGCAGAATCCGGACCTGAACGCTATCCTCGGTGAACCGGAAGGCAATGAACCGGTACTGGATGGGGATGATGTGTATGAGGCGTTGATTTCGTTGGGCTGTTCGACACAGGAGGCCAAGCAGGCGGCGTTGAATGCACGCAAGGAACTGGGCGAGTCGGCATCGGATGAGGAGCTGGTGCGTGCTGCACTACGCTCGTTAACGAGGAGCACTTCGAAAAAAGGTAAATAGACCCCTTTGAATATTTTGAAAGAATATGGGTGTGTGATACACGGGAAGTGATTTCAATATGGCGAATGAAGAGATTATCAATCCAGGACGCATGGAGGACGATAGCGCTTTTGACCTGCAGATTCGTCCGCAGCGTCTGGATGATTTTCCTGGCCAGGAAGCGACCAAGGAAAAGTTGGCGATTGCTATTGCCGCAGCAAAACAGCGCGAGGAACCGCTGGACCACTTGCTGCTCAGCGGTCCCCCTGGGCTGGGAAAAACAACGTTGGCGCGTATTCTGGCTAATGAGATGGGGGTGGATATAAAACAATCGTCGGGACCGGTGATCGAGCGCCAGGCGGATCTATCCGCAATCCTGACGAGCCTTGAAGCCTTTGATATCCTGTTCATCGACGAAATCCATCGTCTTAATCATGCGGTGGAGGAAACGCTCTATTCCGCCATGGAAGATTTTGAAGTGGATATCATGCTGGGCAAGGGACCGACGGCGCGTTCGATGAAGATCGGCTTAAAACCGTTTACGTTGATCGGTGCGACAACACGCGCAGGCTTGTTAACCCCGCCGTTGCGGGCTCGATTTGGAGATACCTGTCGGTTCGAGTTTTACTCGCCGGAGGAATTGGAATGTATTATCATGCGCTCCGCCCGAATTTTGGAGGTCCCTATCGAACCGGAAGGCGCCTTGGAGATTGCCATGCGTTCGCGGGGAACGGCGCGTGTCGCCAACCGCTTGCTGCGACGGGTACGCGATTATGCTCAGGTCAAGCATGACGGGGTAATCACGCAAGAAGTGGCCGATGCCGCGTTGCAGTTGTTGCGGATCGATGCGTTGGGCCTGGACGATATGGACAAACTGATTTTGCACGCCATCATGGAAAAGTTCAACGGTGGTCCAGTAGGCGCATCAAGTCTGGCTGTGGCGGTAGGGGAAGAACGGCAAACTTTGGAGGAGGTGCATGAGCCGTATCTGATTCAGATTGGCTTTATGAAGCGCACATCGCAAGGTCGGGTAACGACCCCGTTAGCATACCGCCATCTTGGCATAAAACCTCCGCCGCCCCCACAACGGGAATTGTTTTAGTGCGATACGGGGGGCGTCCTTCTCGCCAGAAGAACGCCCCGTATTCGTTTACTTGATAAAGTGGCCAGGGGCACACCCAAGAAATATGGTCCTTATCGTCCCTACACCACGGTCTATGATTCCAATTCTTCTAAACTTGTGCGTTCACCGTGATTACACGTCCTGTGCGGGCTGATTTGTACGCCGCATAGACCACCTCCACGGCATGTTTCGCCTCGGCAATCGGAATAACCGGATCACAATCCTTACGTACCGCCTTTACCAAATCCTCCATGAGCAGGCGATGTCCATCCGTTGCCACCGCCATCGGATCTTTCGCACCGGCATCGTCTCCACCCGCCGTCGGGCCATACGTCGCCATCATCCTCTCCCTCTCTTTTTTACCCCCCATTTCGTACAGCTCCAGCGTGGTGCCGGTATACTTGAACGAACCCTTCGAGCCCATACCATAAACATAGCGCCCCTGTTCCGGATAAGCCGCCGTCGTCGTAAAAAGCGTACCCAGCGCACCGCTTTCAAACTCCAGCACCGCAGCCGTATGATCCTCCGACTCCACCCCATGTACAAACGAATCGAAAAAAGCCGCTACACGTTTCACACGCCCCCCAAAGAAAATCATCGCATCCAGGGTATGCAAACCCTGATTCATCAGACTGCCGCCGCCATCCAGTTTCCATGTGCCGTGCCAACTGCCATGTGGACCCGAAAAATAGGCCTTATCCCTGTTCCAGGGCATTGCGCCATGCAACCCGATTATCCGCCCCATCTTTCCCGCCTCAATCGCCTTCTTTATTTTCACATTACACGGTTCCACGCGGGCTTGAAATACACACGCACACTTCACGCCTTCCTTCGCCACCACCTCTTCAAACTTACGGATCTTTGCCGGGGTCACATCGATCGGCTTTTCCATGACAATATGCTTACCCGCGCGCGCCGCCTGTATTCCCAACTGCGTGTGATAGCCCGTCTCCGTCACAATACAAACCACATCCACCGCGGGGTCCTTCAACAAATCCCGAAAATCCTTCACCATCGCACAGCCATACTTTTTCCCGGAATCCTTCAACCGCTTCTCATCCACATCACACACCGCATACAGATTTGCCCCCTTTGCATTCTGAATCGCAATCGCATGATGTCCCCCCATACCCATACCCACAACAGCAAAATTCAAATCCTTCGGCATAACACGCTCCAATCATTGAAAGTGGCCCGCACCACAAACATTATGTATGGCCTTACCGCCTTCTTATCCCAAAAAACTCCGTTTAGACACGCCTTTCCTGAGGACAAAGTCGCAAAAAACACCTCACCTCAACCAGAAAAACATATATTCCTAGTCTACGTCCTTCACAGTCTCACTTCAAACCAAGGGCAATCCCCACAATACAAGTTGACTTATTAGCACCCGACATACGAAACTATAGAAAAGATGACCTGCAGCGACATTTTCAAAAAGGTGTGAGGAATACAATGACAAAAAAACTTTTCGGCACCCTACTGTTCAGCATACTCTTTCTGCTGTTCTTCCTGCTCGCCGTATACACCGACAGTAACTTTTTCTATGGATGCGCAAAAATGACCGCCTCGACCGGCTTCCTTCTTTTCGCCCTCGCATGCGGTGCACTCCGGTCCCGTTACGGGATAGCCATCCTGCTCGCGCTTTTCTTTTCCTGGTGGGGCGACCTTTTCCTCATCTTCGGACACAACAACATTTTCCTGATGGGACTTATCGCCTTCTTTCTTGGACACGTCGCCTTTGGCGTCGCTTTTATACTGCATGGCATATCCCTGCGGGGGGCGGCCTTAACCCTCCTCCTGCTCTTGCTTCCCCTCGCCTACGTAATCCACTGGCTCAATCCCCACCTCGGCGACATGCGCCTGCCCGTCTACGCTTACATCACCGTCATCACCCTCATGGTTGCCCTGTCCGGCGGCGCACGCTTCGCCCACGGCACCTGGCTCATCCCCCTGGGGGCCGTCATGTTCTACCTTTCCGACATCTGCGTCGCCCGCGGACGTTTCATCATCTCCACCCCCTTGAACGGCCTCATCGGGCTCCCCCTCTACTTCGCAGCCCAATACATCCTGGCCTACAGTATCAAACGCGTCATAGCCCTCAAAAAAATGGAAGAACGCCATGAATAAAGAAATTATTTCATACGAAGTCCTTCTAGATAACCTGCCCGACGGCGTCTTCTTCGTCGACATGGACCGGCGCATCACCTATTGGAATAACGGCGCTGAACGCATCACCGGCTACAGCAAAGCCGACGTTGTCGGCAAGACCTGTCCCGACGACTTCCTCGGTCATTTCGACCACAAAGGCGCTCCCCTCTTCGAACGCAAAACCCCCGTACTCCTCACCCTGAAAGACGCCCAAACCCGCGACTTCGAAGTTTTCCTGCAACACCACGACCACAGCCACATCCCCGCCCTGTGTCGCATCAGCCCCATACGCAACCCCCGCGGCGACATCATCGGCGCACTCGAAGTCTTCAGCGAAAACAGCGCCAACATACAAGAAAAACAACACATCGAAGAACTCGAAGAAATGGCCCTGCTCTGCCCCCTCACCGGCGTCGGCAACCGCCGCTACACCCTCATGGCCCTCCACAACGCCTTCGAAGAATTCCGCCGCTACAACTGGGGCTTCAGCGTGCTGTTTATCGACATCGACCACTTCAAAAACGTCAACGACACCTACGGCCACGCCATCGGCGACGACGTGCTCTGCATGGTCGCCCAGACCCTCGACAACAGCCTGCGCTCCTTCGACTTCGTGGGACGTTGGGGCGGCGAAGAATTCGTCATCATCCTGCCCAACATCACCGAAGACATGCTCACCGGCATCGCCGAACGCTGCCGCCGCCTCATCGAAGAAAGCTGCTTCCAACACCAAGGCAAAACCATCCCCATCACCATCTCCATCGGCGGCGTACTCGCCCGCCCCGAAGAAACCCCCGAAGAATGCCTCCACCGCGCCGACCAATGCATGTACCAAAGCAAAACCAACGGCCGCAACCGCGTCACCCTCGAAAACGAAATTACCCCATGACTGTCGCCATGAGGTAGTTCCGTTTTTAAAACACGCTTTATCTATCAAGTATCAGCTTAACTTTGGGTCCATTGTTTTGCCCAATCGGGGTTGAGGCGGCTTTGGATCTCCCAGCAGTCGAGGAGGGTGAGGGCGGCCATGTTTTCGACGACGGGGACGGCGCGGGGGACGATGCAGGGGTCGTGGCGGCCGTGTACTTCGCAGGTGACGTTGTCGCCGTGGATGTCGATGGTTTGTTGGGGTTGTGAGATGGAGGAGGTGGGTTTGACGACGAGTTGCATAACAAGAGGCTGTCCGGTGCTGATGCCGCCGATGATGCCGCCGGCGTTGTTGCTGAGGAAGCCGCCGTCGCGCATGTTGTCGTTGGAGGCGCTGCCGCGTAGTTTGGACAGGGCGAAGCCACCCCCTATTTCGATGCCTTTGACGGCGCCAATGGTCATGATGGCGGAACAGAGGCGGGCGTCGAGTTTACCGAAAACGGGGTCGCCCAGGCCTGCGGGCAGTCCCAGGACTTCCAGACGGATGAGTCCGCCTACGGAGTCTTGCTCTTTGCGGGCTTGCAGGATAGCGTCTGCCATTTTTTCCGCAGCTATGGGATCGGCGCAGCGCACGGGGTTGGATTCGATCACGTCAAAGTCACAGGTGTCGGCTTCGATGTCGCCTATGGCCACGGTGTGGGCAACAATTTTCACGCCGTAGTTGGCCAGAACCTGGCGTGCAATAGCGCCGGCAGCGACGCGGCAGGCGGTCTCGCGACCGGAGGAGCGTCCGCCGCCTCGGTAGTCGCGGATGCCGTATTTGCGGTAGAAGCTGAAGTCGGCGTGGCCGGGACGGAAGAGATCTTTTATATTGGAATAACTTTCGGACTTTTGGTCCTGGTTGTAAATGACAAGCGCGATGGGTGCGCCGGTACTCTTGCCTTCGAACACACCGGAGAGGATGTGTACGGTGTCGCTTTCTTTGCGACGGGTCACGAGTTTGCTCTGGCCTGGACGTCGCCGGTCCAGTTCGTGCTGGATGCTTTCTTCGGAAATGGGAATGCCGGGCTGCATGCCGTCGAGTACTGCACCAATCGCGGGACCGTGGCTTTCGCCGAAGGTGGCCACGCGGATGATTTCGCCGTAGGTGTTTGCAGCGCGACTGCGTACGCTCAGTTCTTCCCGTAATGCGTCTTCCAGCTGCACGGCCAGGCCGTCGGGGGTATCCGATGCGGTATCGAGCACGATATCGGCATAGGGCAGCAGCACGTCTTCGATCATCGTGCAGCGCTCGGTGTAGCGCGTCTTGCCTTCCGGACCGGTCAACCAGGGGGGGATACCCTTGGCCGTTGCACGTTCCCACAATACTTCGGGATCGCCGGAGAGATAAATTAATATGGCATCGTTGCGTAGCAAACGTCGGGAAGCCGGATTCAACATCGTGGAACCGCCGGTGATCAGCAGACGCCAGTCGTGTTGCACAACCTCCGCTACAGCATCTACTTCGAGCTGACGAAAATAGGCTTCACCGTGTTCGGTAAAGATTTCCCGACAGGTACGTTTTGTCCCTTCCCGTTCTTCGTACAAGGCTTCTACCTGCGCATCGGTTTCCAGCGCGGTCCAGCCCAAACGTTCCGCCAACGCGCAACCTACTGCTGATTTGCCCGCGCCTTTCGGCCCCATGATGACTATATTCATATATCGCAATCCTTTTTAACTATTTTATTTTCTCTTGGGGAAACCTTCTTTTTACAAAAAAAGAAGGTTTCCCCAAGCCCCTTCCAAGAAAAATGAAGAGAGGCCGTTATAGTTAGGAATGGCAAGAACCATACCTAACGTCTGAGGTCGCTGGACCGCTCTCATTGCGCCACGCCGCCCAACGCGGTGAGTACGCTTGCAAAGGTCGGGAAGGTAACTTCGACCGCTTCGTAACCGTGAATCACGGTGGCGCCGGACAATTGTGTCGCACCCATGGCCAATGCCATGACCACACGGTGATCGCCGTGTCCTTCGACGGTCGCCGCATGCAAGCCACCGCCTTCAATCACCATACCATCGGGCAGTTCCTGTATTCGTGCACCCATTTTTTCCAGTTCCATGCGCATCACGGCAATGCGATCGGTCTCTTTCAGGCGCGCCTGGGGCACGTTGACTAAGCGTGTCGTCCCTTCTGCAAAGCAGGCCAACACCGCCAGCATCGGCAAGGCGTCCGGGGTGGCGTTCAGGTCCAGTTCACAACCTTGGAGACGATCCGCTTCTACGCGAATGCCTTCGCTCTCCACGGTTACCCGTGCGCCCATGGCCCGCAGATAATCCACGACCGCCTTGTCGCCCTGCGTGTCGGACATATCCAGTCCCTGACAGAGCACGGCATTCCCCGGCAATGCCCCTGCCGCCAGGAAAAAAGTTGCTGAGGAAAAGTCGCCGGGAATCCGTCCCCGAACCGGTGCATACGCCTGCCCACCGGAAATACGAAACTCGCTCAAGTCATCCGCATAGTCCACCGTCACCCCCTGGCGTTCCAACCAATCCAGTGTCATATGCACATACGGTTTTTCATGCAAAACTGGAACCTGTAAGCAGGTCTCCTGCTCCGCCAGCGGCGCATTGATTAGCAGCGCCGTTACATATTGACTCGTCACCGCTTCCAGGGAAACCGTGCCGCCTTTCAATCGGCCTTCAACTACGATAGGCGGACATCCATTGTCCCGTGTCGAACGCACCCGTGCGCCCAGGCCATTCAACGCATCCACCAACGGTCCACAGGGACGTCGGCATACCTGTTCATCGCCTGTGAGGACCGCCATCCCCTCTGTGAGCAGTGCCGCACTGCCCAATGCAATTCGCATGGTCGTACCGGAGTTGCCCACATCGATTACTTTTTCGGGAACATGCACCTCCCCCTTCATCCCCTGTACCCGCCACACGTTGTCCTCTTCGACAATTTCCGCACCCAATGCCCGGTATGCCCGAAAGGCTGCGCGCGCATCGGAGGATTCCAACGGATACGCAATCTCGCTCTCTCCCGCAGCCAAGGCTGCAATGGCCACCGCCCGAATCGTATGTGATTTCGAACCCGGCACGTTCATTGCACCCTGCAACACCGATTTTTCAACCCGCAAATCCATACCCGTTCCTTTTGTACTTTCCGCAGCTCCCACCACCCGATGCTTTTTCATTATTTTCTTTTCCAACACCAAAAGTAATCCACAATCATAATTACTTTTCACCAGACCTGTCAAAAAACCCATGTTTTAAAGCCTACGAAAGTGTGGAGCGCAATCCTGTAGAGCACGGAATAAAAACGATGCGCTATACTTGAAACGTTGGCTATGTTGCTATAATCCTGCTCATGGATTTTTGGGATATCATGGCAAAAAAAAGATTATTTCCATCTTGTGACGGTTTTTGTGTAGGATATGCAACGCTTTAGTGAGTTAAATCTGCAAAGCTTTCATAAAAAACGTTTTTTTGCTAAGGTCAGGAAGTGGAAGGACCATATCTATTGCGAGTGGCGCTGTCCACTTGCTTGTGGTTCCTAAACCATTCTGCGCAGTAGCTTTCTGATAAGGCTGCCTTAGGCATGCGTCGCAAGAGAAGCAATCGTCTTGCTTTTCCATGTGGCTTTTAAAGTTTTAATATGCCAGGTGGACTATGGCTCAGCCATAGCGCCTGAAATGTAGGATCATTGAATGGGCCGTGGAGCCTTAAGTGGGAACAATTGAATGGATACGTCACGAAGCTATCTCTCGCTGGATGGGGATTGGAAATTGGTGCTGGACCCCAAGGATGTGGGCATCAAAGAGGCTTGGTTTAAAAAGGCCGACTATCCGGAACCATTAACGGTGCAGGTGCCAAGCGTCTGGGATCTTTGGGTTCCTGATTATGATGGCGTGGGATGGTATTTCAAAGAATTTGCGGCGGATGCTGCGTGGGCGGGGCAGCATGTAGAGTTGCAATTTGACGCGGCGGATTATTACGCCGAAGTCTGGTTAAATGGTGTCCGTTTGGGAGATCATGAAGGAGGCTATACGCCGTTCTCCTTCAATGTGGCGGCGCATCTACAGACGGAGAAAAAGAATCTTCTGGCGGTGCGCATTGTTGATCCTCATGGTCCTGAGGGCTACGGCGAGTTTCATCCCAAGGAGCTCCCTGTTGCCAAGGAAGAGGGATACTGGTCTTTTGCCGGACTTTGGGGGAGTGTGCGGCTGGAGGTAAAACCACGCGCGCATGTTGAGGATGTTTTCGTACAACCGGATATCCGCCGCAAGCGCATCACGGTGACGGTGGAAACTTCTGCACCAGGCACGGTGCATCTGCATATTGACGGCACACCCTATCGTACGGAAGGCGAAGCGGGCGTATTCGCCCTGGATTTTCCCGATTTTGAATTGTGGTCTCCGGAAAGTCCGAAGCTGTACACCTTACAGGTGGATTTGATCCAGGAGGATGGCAGCTTCGATCGCACGTCAGTGCGTTTTGGCATGCGCGAGTTCTCGGTGAAGGATAACCGTTTCTATCTAAACAATCGCCCGATACATCTCAAAGGGATTTTACATCAACCCGATTATGCGCGCACGTTGGCTGCACCGGAAAATGAAGCCTTGGCGCGGCGTGAAATCGAGCTGGCGAAAAAGGCCGGGTTCAATATGATCCGCCTGCATATTAAAACACCGCCTAAAATCACGTTGGAGCTGGGGGACGAGTTGGGCATGCTGTTTTATCAGGAACCCCCTATCGGCTGGATTAAAGATTCCGCCCATATGCGCGAACGGTGTGAGCGGGAAGTGCGGGAAATGGTGCTTCGCGATCGCAATCATCCCTCCATTGTGATCTGGGGCATGCTGAATGAGTCCGGCAATGCAGATTATGTCACGCATGGTGGTGCACAGAACATCAAGGATGACTTGTGCAAATTGACACGTTCGCTGGATCCTACGCGCCTGATTATTGATGATAGCGCGGGGGTGAATGCCACTCGTGAACGCTCGCGGTACCTCCGTCCGTATCGGGACAGTTTCGAAGTCTTCGACGATCTGCATATCTATCAACGGGCACCGGTCGATTTCACGATGGAAAACTATTATCGGCATAATGGGCAACCCAAGCAGCTATGCACCGTCTCGGAGTTTGGCTTTGGCGGAATGGAAAACCTGCCGGATGTGCTGGAGCAGTATGGCGAGGATCAGACGCGGTTGAAAGATGCGCGTTTTCTGAAAAAAATCCTGGACGCCACTATGAAAGGGTTTTCGGAACGTAACCTGGAGCGGGTTTTTGGTGACTTTTCGGGCTTTGCCGCGGCTGCACAAGCGTTGCAGTGTGATGCGGCCCGTTTCCAGATTGATGCGATGCGCGCTAATCCGAAACTAGCGGGGTATTGCTATACGCAGTTGGCGGATGCAGGCCATGAATTCTGTGCTGGAGCATTGGACCGGTGGCGGCGTCCCAAACCCGTGCTGAAAGCTTTGAAAGAGGCGCAGGCTCCCGTGCGTCCCCTTATCCAGATGGCCCAAACGAATCTGTTCCCCCGCCAGGAAGCCAATGTCACTGTGCTGCTGGCGAATGAAGCACGACTCGAAGGCCGTGCGGATCTTTCGTTGCAAGTGGTGGGACCAACCAATCAGGTGCTCTGGAAGAAAAAACGGTCTGTAAAAATCCCCCGTCACGGTAAGGAGCTGTGGACTGGGGCCATTTCCGCTTCTGGCTCGATCGGAACACATAAATTTGTCGTGCGTCTGATGCAGGGGATGAAAAAAATCGCTGAAAGCTCCGTAGAACTCTATGTGGTTGCCCAACCGGAGCCTTGTGATGTAGCTATCAATGTGCTTGACTCACGCGATGGCGAGTGGAGCAGCAAATGCAGTCCCTTTGCTAAAACAGGCAACCTGATAGCGCCTATCCATGTGGTGCCGCCGCTGGGAAATACGATCCGCGCCTATCCTGACAATGACCTTATGCAAGTCATGGCGCAGGTAAAAGGCGGCGCAGTCGCGATTTTCTTCAGTCCGCCAAAGGACTGGAGCGATCTGGCAGAGCGTATCGATGAAAATCTGAAAGCAACTACCAAAAATGCCGTAGGATGTTTCCTGCCCGTATGCCATTATGCAAAGCTGCACCCTGTGTTTGAAAAATTGCCTGCACGCGGTCTCATGCGGCAACCGTACCGCAATGTTGCGCCTGCCTTCTCCTTCCTTGAATCCAGCGATGAGGATATCTGCGGCTGTTATGATGCGATGCCCGCTGCAGGTGAAAATTATATGATGGATGGTGGCGCATGGTGGGGTAGCAATATTTTGGTGAAACGTTATGGCAGCGGACGTATCGTGTTGACGCATCTGCGTGTGTTGGAACATCTGGGAAATGACCCGCTGGCGGATCGTCTCTTTATCAACATGCTCAACCACTTTGCGCGGCGTTCTGTCCCTTCGGATTCCCCACTTCCGGTGGATCAGAAGAGTGTGGAATGGTTGCGCGGTGAACGCAATAACAACGTGCGTAAATGGATGGTTCTCGGCGAGTTCCCCAACTGGAATGATGAAGGACATCAGGCGGTCTACCCCCCTGAAACGAACATCGATCTGGAGGGCACCTATCCGGGATGGTATCAGGCTATCAACTGGCGCCCCTGGTTTTCTGCATTGCGCGATGGCCATGAAGTGAATCTGCAGGATGCGCTCTCGCCTATCTTCGAGTACTATCCCCGCTTTGATCACGCCACCAGCTATGCCTATGCCGAATTCAGCTGCGAACGGCGGCAATCGGTGCGTATGAACATCGGTATCCAGAATGCTATGAAAATATGGCTGAATGGCACGCTCATTTTCGAATGCGAAGAGCAGGTACCTCATGATGAATTTGAAAGTGACTTTGTAAATACCTCCGTTAAACAAGGGCGCAACACGCTGTTGGTGAAATGCACGAAAATCCCCGGCCCCTATCGGTTCTCCATTGATTTCCGATGCATGGACCAGGAAATATTACAAATGAATTGGTGGCGATAGGATAAATTACGGGGTTTAAAAAATAAATCTCTTCGTAGTTGATCGGATAATCTCCGTTACTAACGCCTTGTTTTTCAAGGCGTTTTATTTTTGCCGCAGTAGAGTGCCTTGTTAAAACGCTACGCTTTGTGAAACAGGAGTCCGCATTATGGCTAGTAACTTCCCCAAATGGTTATTTGATGAAGCTAAAATAGCTGGTGTCGATTATACAGATAAAGATATTGCCGATGATTACGATAACCAGCATGAAGAATTCAGAGACTTCGAAAAAGAAGCCAAAAACATTATCGCCGCCCTTGGCTTATCAAACGATTCGCTAGTGTTGGATATTGGTTGTGGAACCGGAGGATTATCAATATGTCTGGCCGATGTATGTAAACATGTTTACGCGGTCGACGTGTCAAAATCTATGGTTGACAACCTTAAACGCAAAATAGCAGAGAAAGGCCTGACAAACATTGATGCCGTACAGTCTGGATTTTTAACCTATACGCATGAAGGGGATAAGCCAGACGCCATAATAGCCAATATTACCTTGCATCATCTTCCTGACTTCTGGAAACAAATAGCCCTTTGTAGTTTTTTTGATATTCTCAAACTTGGGGGCCGCCTATTTCTGGCCGATGTCGTCTTCAGCTTTAATCCACGTTCGTATTCTGAGGCAATTGACGGTTGGTTAACGGGGATGAGAGAAATTGCTGGACAAAAAATAGCAGATGAAACGATTGTCCATGTACGCGATGAATTTAGCACATGGGACTGGATAATGAGTGGTATGTTAACGCGCGCTGGTTTTCGAATCGATGGTTGCTCCAAAATCATGCCGCAAATGAATACCTATATATGCACCAAGATCTAGTCACTCCATCCTTTTTACGAAAAAAGATGGAGGATTTTACTAGCTTCTCTATGGCTACCCACAGCAAGAATCATTAATTCTGGGTGTCCCTATGACCACTTGCCTACGGCCGCTGGATCACGTTAACGAAGGATGACTGCGCCTACGTCGATATCGGCACCGGGAGCGAGGCTAAGTGCAGGCAGCTCGTACTGGAGACCGGATTCTGCTTTGACTTTGATGACAAAGGAGCCTGGGGGTACAGCGGGGAAATGCACAAGGCCTTCTGCGTCGGTATTGGCAGAAGCGGGCCACCAGGGGCCTTCGGTGGGGTGAAACATCATGATGCCAATGTTCTGGTGCGCAAGGGGCGCATTGTCGGCATCGTATAGCTGAACGCTCAGGGAAGCGGCTTTGGCCATCACCACGGTCAATTCGTCGGTGGCATCACCACTGGCAGGAAGAATGGTAAAAAAGTTGTTTGGGAAATAGGCCAATTGTGGGTCCCAGGCGCGTAGAAACAGTTTCTCATTGTTGGGAAAGCGAACGCTGCCGCGTCCTTCTGCATCGGTCAGCGCACCGGTGGATAGGGGAGGATCGAAGGCATTGGCGCTACGGGTAACGATCGGGGCCATATTTGCCATAGGCTCCCCGCCCAAGTCCAGCACCCGAACATAGCCGGTAGCGACATACGAGTTTTCTTCTGATATAGAGGTAGACGTTGTTTTCGATGGCTGTTGTGCAGGTGCAGTGTTTTTAGGCACGGTTGCTTCAAGCGGTTTCGAGGAAGCGCCCTGCGGTGCTTGCGGTGGAGGTGTTTCGCCGCCGCATGCGCTCAGCAATACCCCTGCGATGCCCGCCAAAATAAAGTTTCGTGTGGTGCTCATGAGGAACGCGCCTCTCCGAATTGGGTATCGTAGAGCCGTTTGTAGATACCGCCACGCGCCAATAGTTCAGCGTGTGTACCTTCTTCTGCCAGGCAACCGTCGTCGAGTACAAGGATGCGATCTGCCCGCTGGATGGTAGAAAGCCGGTGTGCGATAACCAATGTGGTACGGCCTACTACAAAGGCGTCCAGGGCCTGTTGAATGTGTCGTTCACTTTCCGAATCAAGGCTCGACGTTGCTTCGTCCAGGATCAAAAATGCAGGGTCTTTAATAATGGCGCGGGCGATGGCCAGCCGTTGTTGCTGTCCGCCGGAAAGGTTTGCGCCATGTTCACCAATCACGGTGTCGTAGCCTTGGGACAATGCCTCGATAAACGTGTCGGCATGCGCTGCCTGGGCCGCCTGGCGCACCCGTTCATCACTGTAGGTAGTACGCCCAAAGGCAATGTTGTCGCGAACCGATTCTGCAAAGAGCACGGTACTTTGTGTCACGATGCTCAACTGCTCACGCAAGCTGCTGGAACTCACCTCGCGAATATCCACCCCATCAATCGTAATCGCGCCTGCGGTCACATCGTAAAAACGCGGAATCAGTTTTGCCAGTGTACTTTTCCCCGCGCCACTGGAGCCGACCACAGCAAGCATCTCACCTTTTTTGATGTCGAAGGAGAGGTCTTTGAGGACCTCTTTTTTCCCATCGTAGGAAAAATGCACATGATCGAAACGCAGGCTGCTCTGCAAGGGTTGTAGCGCAGGTGCATCGGTCCGTTCTTTGATGTCGGGTTTCAAGTCGATGAACTCAAAGACACGCTCGGCACTGGCAACACTGGTCTGGATCATGTTATTTACCGACGAGAGCTTTCGTACAGGGTCCAGCATCATAGCGAGGGCAAAATAGAGCTTGACCAAATCGGCGGCATCCAGGAGACCGGATTCGACACGGCGCGCGCTGAACAGTACAAATACGATGATGCCTAAAATGAGGATAAATTCGCTGATGGGGCCGGTCGCGGCATCGGCTTTGACGGTTTTTTTCAGGTAACGGCGAAGTTTTTTTACTTCACGCCCAACGCGTCCGGACTCGTATTCCTCCATGTTGAAGCCTTTGATAATCGCCATGCCGGTGATGGTTTCGTTGACCACGGAGGCCATCGTAGCGACTTTCTGCAGGGACCGGCGTACACTCTTGCGCACTTTTTTTCCCAATAGCGTGAGCGCGTAGGCCAAAGGCGGCAGTACACATAGCCCGGTCAGGGTCAGCCAGATATCAACCGAGAAAGCGACCGCAAGAAAGGTGACTGCTTTGATGGGTTCTCGCATCAGTTTGACGAATACACCGGCAAGTCCCCGGTTGACCATGAAAATGTCGTTGGTGAAGCGCCCCAGAATATCGCCGGAACCGCGGGATTCGAAAAAACCAAGGGGCTGACGCACCACGTTTTCGTACATAGCCTGTCCCAAATCAGCGGAAATGTTGGCGCCTATCACGCCGGCAAAGTACTCCTGCAAAAATCGGGCAATGCTGATGGTGAGCGCTAATATGAAAATCAGCATGCATGCCCATGACAATGCTTTGGTCTTTTGCATCCGCATCTGCTCGACCAACTTGAGAAAACGTGCTTCGGAGTTCTCAGGGGCCCAGCCGATAGTTGCGCGTAACGATTCGGCAGCGGCGGCAATATCTTCGGCCATTTCCAGCGCAGGATCCTGAGGAGCGTCTTCGCCTTGCACTTGTTCGGTAGGGGCTTCGTAGAAGGTAAGCTTGATCATGGAGCCGACGCTGACAAGCATGGTGCCGAAGGATATGGCAATAAGCACGGCAAATAGTAGTGAGATTAGAAGACGTCCTTTGTATTGCCAGGCATAGCCGACAAGACGTAGATACACTTTGAGTGCGGAACTCTTCGCCTGATAGTCGGCGTGGGATGCGACACTGGTCTGAGAACTGAGATCGGCCATCGGAAAATCCTGTCGTTAATATAGAAAAAACGCCACGGCGGTCCAGTGACCGCTGGCACTATGTAGGGTCCTTGCCGCTTCTGAGTACGGAAAGCGTTCGTTGTCATGATAGTTTTTCAGAATCAAACACCAAAGCGGCATGCTATCACAGCGCTTTACAGTGGTGCAAAGGCCTCACCAGTAGGTATAGAAATAGGTTTCCGTCAGCCAGCATTGGAAGCCCAAAAAGCCCAGGGTAGAAGCCAACGGAAAGAGTATTGGCTGACGCTCGCCCCAGTCTGCCAATACATGCGCTGCGCTCGCTAGCAGAAAGGGGTGCAGGTATAAAGAAGAGCGCTCTCCCTCGCCCAGCGCCAGATACAATGCATTGAGACTAAGCAAGGTTAAAGCGAAAACCCAGAACAGTCCCCTTTCCTGTGTAGCAGGATGGAAAAGACGGTATAGGAAGAGGAGGGAAACGGGAATGCCTGCAAAGTAGAACCAGACAGCAGGGTTGATAAGCAGGGGATACCAAATACGGGGTAAGCGGGGGGTAAACTGACTTAATTCGTGGAGGTCTTGCTGAAAACGGGCATTGGCTAAATGAAAACATTCGAGGATGTTAAACCCGGACCAAAGCCAAACGCCCAGCAGCACGGCCAAAGCTCCGAACCCCATCACCACTGCGGTCTGTAGTACGTTGCGACGCAGGTCGGATCGCAGCAAAAAGCGAAGTCCCGACCAGGCAAAGTAAACGCCGATTCCTATCAGGGTAAATTTGAGCAGACACAACACGCCATAGCAGAATCCTGCGGCCACCGCATCGCGTAGTTTGCCATGTCGAATGGAACGTTCGAAAAAAAACAGCGTGGTCAGCGTAAAGGGTGTAAAGAGCACGTCGGCGCTGGTCGCCGAAAACAGGGCAATCGACGGGACTATAGGATATATCAGACAGGCCAGCAAGGCCACACGATGATTGAGGCAGGTGCGCAGCCATCCATATAGGGGGAATATCGCCAAAGCACCGGTGAAAACCGTGGCTAACGCCAACGCCTGCGGGCTACGTCCTACAAGATAGGAGTAGATCCATAAAAGTGCAATCGGACCGGGGGGATGCACCTTGCCGTGCATGGACAGGAAGGGTTGTATCGTCGTATAGCGCGAAAAAAGTTGGCGTATGTTAGTGGTTTTGCCGATGTCGCCAACGTACTCGTAAGATTCGCGTAGATAGGGCCTGTATATCCCCAAAAAACCGCCGCGTAACATTGCCAGGGTACAGGCAAAAAGGAAGCTGAACAGCATTATCGCGCCTAACAGGAGGAAAAGACGTCGCCCCCGCCAATGTGCCTCATCCAAACAGTCCCCCTCTGTCACCCCGTAGAGGGCCAGGCTATATCCCCCCAGAAAAAGCAGGAAAACGCCAACATGCCCGCCCAACGAATGCCAAAACGTACGCCAATACTCGGTCGGCACTGTGGTGGCTTTTGCCTGATATGCGACACCGCCCAATACTATTAGCGCCCCAACACTCAACAGACCCCACCCCCACAAACGACGTGGGCCACCGCGCTGCACCCACCGTGTACTCACCAGCCAGTATGTCAACCCCATCAGCCACAGTATCGTTCCTGGTACCAGAACCGAAGGGAAAGCGGGCGCAAACAGTGCATAAAAAGGCGTCGCGTGGTCATAAATGGCCTCTACCCCTATCCCCCAGCATAGCAGCATACCTAAAAAGTACCACAACAACACTCGCACGTATCGTCCCGTTAAAAAACGACCGAATGCCAATTCAGAAGATGGCTGTTGAGAGAATGTAATCATGGCGCCTATTGTAGCCCGGCACACCCCACTTCGCAAACACATAGGGAACTATTCTTTCGCTATCTGGATACAAAATAGAAGAAAAGCGGTTCGAAAAGCCACAAGTTGTTGTGGTAAACTGCTGAGATTATTGAAATTCTGTCATCTCTGGACGCCCCTTGACGCGACAAGAAGCATAAGGGGCGGCGTGGTGTTCTGTGAGGATGTAGATACCAGAAATGGATAACCGTTACGACTCATATTGGAAGGCGCTTTGGTCGAGAAATCGGTTTCGTCGCACCCTCATTATATCCATTTTGATTCATCTGCTTTTGGCGGCAGGTGTATATCAAGCATACCGGCACCACACCAAAACGGAACCGATTACCGTTTTCCAGGTACAGGTAATGGAACCGCAAGTTGAAGAAGAACCTAAGCCAGAGCCCAAGCCGGAACCGAAGCCCAAACCTAAGCCAGAGCCGGAGCCAGAACCTAAACCCAAGCCCAAGCCGGAACCGAAGCCCAAACCTAAGCCAGAGCCGAAGCCAGAACCTAAACCCAAGCCTAAACCGGAACCAAAACCAGAGCCCAAACCTAAGCCGAAGCCAGAACCTAAACCGGAACCAAAACCAGAGCCCAAGCCGGAACCAAAAACCACACCAGCACCGGCAAAAAGCAAAAGTATTGCCGTGCAGGAACTCCCTGCGGAATTGGCTTCGTGGAGTCGCTTGATTCAACGCAAGGTGGAAAAAGTATGGCAAATGCCGTCGGGGGTTCGTTTGGATGCCGATGAAACGGTAGCGGAGGTGGCGTTCTGGGTGGATATTAGCGGCAATCTGATGGATGACCCTATTGTCATCAAGGAAGCTAGTGATCCAAAGGTAGGAGAAT
This sequence comes from Candidatus Hydrogenedentota bacterium, assembly GCA_963678445.1. Lineage (GTDB taxonomy): Bacteria > Hydrogenedentota > Hydrogenedentia > Hydrogenedentales. The sequence goes on from OY782877.1 coordinate 1,024,154, forward strand.
CGGGAGTGCGCGCTATTAAACTGGCCGCGCCGTTTCCACCTTTGCCAGCGAATGCAAATATATTGGAACAACGGGTGGTGTACGCCTTTAGTTTATTGAAATAGCTGTTAAAAGAACTTCTTTCTTTTTACAGAAAAAGAAAGAAGCAAAGAAAAACGAAAAGTAGATAAGGCAAAGACCATAATATATATTGCCAGTGACCCTGGCACTTGGTTGTGGTCGGTGGGCCATTATCAGGCGTAACAAGGAAATTCAGGGAAGTATTTTGATTTTCACATCTTTTTTGAAAATCAGAGCATTATACAGGGAGCATATCGTGAAACGGATTTATACCAGCATTCTAATCCTCGCCATTCTATTCACATGCAGTTGGGCAAGCGCCCAGGGCGCAGTACGTATTGAATCGCAAATGGGTGCTGACACACGCATCCCGATTGCAATACCAGCTTTTGCAGCACTGGACCCTGCGCTTTCGTCGGTGGCAGCAGAATTGGCGCAGGTCATCGCCGACGATCTGGATTTTTCCGGACTGTTTATTGTTCTTCCCTCCACAAAATACCCCCCCGGATTTATCCGTCTTGACCCCGATGTGAACAAACTGGACCGTGACGCCTGGCGCGCCACCAAAGCGGAACACCTTGTGTATGGCAATGTGCGGGAAGAAAATAATGTCCTGATTGGACAATTCCGCCTCTTCGATCTCTTTTCGAAAGAGCAGTTGATTGGTCAGGAATTGCGGGTGAAACGGGAACATGCACGCCTTGCCGCACACCGTTTCTCAGAGGAAGTCATTCGCCAGCTCGATGGAACGCAGGGTATTGGCACTTCGGAAATCTGTTTCAGCGCAGGCAAAACCGGTAGCAAGGAAATCTACGTGGCGGATTATGATGGCGCGAATGCACGCCAGGCTACGCATCACAATTCCGTTTCTATTAAACCGAAGATGTCACCAGACGGCACAAAAATAGCCTATTTGTCGTGGAAAGATCGCTATTCATTCTTGTACATCTTCGATCGCGCCACCGGGAAATCCGTCCCCCTGTCTAAAGAGGTAGGGCTGAACTCTGCTCCTGCCTGGGCGCCTGACGGCAGCAAACTGGCGTTAACGTTGAGCAAAGATGGTAATACGGAAATCTATCTGCGCGATTCAGATGGAAAGAATCCGGTACGCCTCACACGTAATAAAGATGGGGATACGCAGCCTACCTTCTCGCCCGATGGGCAAAAAATTGCCTTCATCAGCGACCGAGGCGGCAATCCGCAGGTCTATGTCATGGATATTAACGGCGGCAATGTAAAACGACTTTCATATCAGGGAGGCAATTCGTACGATCCTGTCTGGTCACCGGATGGAAAAAAAATCGCCTATGTCGTTGAGAAGCGTGGAGATGGCATGGAAATCTATGTAATGGATGCGAACGGCGGCAATCCGCAGCGCCTGACCAATTCACATGGCGCTAATGAGTCGCCCAGCTGGTCGCCGGACTCACGGCACGTTGCCTTTATGTCGTCACGCAACGGTGCACCCGAATTGTGGACCGTCACACTGGAAACGGGGCAGGAGCGTCGCATTCGCCACTTGACCATGCGCTGCGAGGGACCGTCTTGGGGACCGCGCCGTCGCTAGATAATCGCGATAAACGACAGAAAGAATTAGTATCATGGGTGAAAAACTCATTGCACAAAATCGTCGTGCCCGACACGACTATCATATCCTGGACACTTTTGAGGCTGGTGTGGTGTTGGTTGGCACCGAGGTAAAATCGCTGCGTGTGAAGGGTAGCATGACCTTAAAAGATGCCTATGCCGATTTTCGTAACACGGAACTGTATCTGGTGGGCTCGCACATACAACCTTATGAGCAGGGCAATATTTATAATCATGCCCCGGAACGGGATCGCAAGTTGCTCATGCATAAACGGGAAATTTTTCGTTTGCAGCAACGTGTCCAGGAAAAGGGCCTGACGGTAATCCCACTCAAAGTATACTTCACCCGTGGCCTGGTCAAACTACAACTGGGTCTGTGTAAAGGCAAGCATAGCTACGATAAACGCGCTGCCATCAAGGAACGGGAAAGTAAACGGGAAATAGCAGGTGCGTTGAAAAATCTGCAGCAGGGGTGACCCTCATTACCGAAGCGATGCCCCGTCCCTCCTCCCCATTTTCAGAACTATAAGGTGGCCAGGGCCACACCCAGGAAGTATGGCCCTCACCATCTCTAACCGAAACATATTTTTCGTTTTTGTGACAATTTTTGAAGTGTCAGTCACTAAGGTAGTTGAAAGATGCAAATTGCTCATCCAGAAAAGCGCCCCCTTCTTGTCTCGCTCCCATTTACAGTACAAACATATGACATTGATTTCGCACGACACGTCAACAATGGCGTGTATGTGCGTTGGCTGGAAGATCTACGCATGGAATTATTGCGCGTGCATTATCCGCTTGAAAAACTGATGGCGAACAATCTTGCTCCCATCATCCACTCCACGCATATTGTCTATAAAAAATCCATCGAGCTATTAGATAACCCCATCGGACACATGTGGTGCACAAAAATCGGACATGCCACAATGACGGTAGAAGCGGAAATCACGGTAGATGGCGCGTGCTGCGCCACTGCTGTGCAGCGTGGGGTACTGCTGCACATCGGCTCGACAAAACCGGGACGGGTGCCGTCCGCATTGCGCGAACAGTTTCGAATGCATAATGAAGGCAACCCGGCAAGCTAGCTTTTTCCGCTTGCGGAAGAGAATTCTTCATCCACCTTCTTCTGAATTGCCAATTGTATCGTACGATGCAGATGGGCATTTTCAACCCGGTTGGTGCGCACCTCAATGAGGGTGCATTCGCATCGTTTCAACGCATCGCGACATACCGTATCAAAGCCCTCCGCCGTCTTCGGTTGTGCATAACGCAAGCCAAACTGCTGCGCTGCCGCTTCGAATCCCATCCCATGCGGTGTTGCAAAGCAGGACTCGAAAACGTTCTCATGCTCCGCTATCGGCAAGAAGGAAAAAATACCGCCGCCATCGTTGTTGATTACAATCAACGCAACGGGGGTATTGGTTTTCCGCAACAAGGCTAACGAATTCAGGTCGTGCAAGGTAGCTAAGTCACCAAGAATCGCTATCGTGGGGCATGACTGGCCGCGCGCATAGCCTGCAGCAGAAGCAACGCATCCATCAATGCCGCTCGCACCTCGATTGGCGGTAACCGCGCCACACGCCGACACGGAAAGCCCGTACATGTCCATATCGCGGACGGGCATGCTGTTCCCCAAAAATAAGGCAAACGCCTCCCCCCCCTTGCCAGAAACTTTACGCGCCAGCGCAATTTCTGAAAGAGCGATTTCCTCATCCAACCCTTGCGCGAGTATGGTCTCTACTATTGCCTCTCCCTGTAACGCAGTTGCCGACCAGGAAGAAACTGTTTGGGAGGAGGGTGTTTCACACAATGCCTCACATCCCGCCTCCAGATTAGCTTCGTAGCGCTGTGAAACATGGTGCAACGGGTCCTGTCGATCCGGGTGTTCCGCAATATGGCAGTAGGGCATCCCCACATGATGCAGGTGCTCCGCCAATCGCTTGGAGGTCATCGCACCGCCCAAATGTAGCACGAAATCCGGTTGGAAAAACTCACGAAATGATTCAGATAACAACAGCTGATCATAATAGCCCAGATGGGTACCCCTATTGCGCTTCAATCTCAATCCGGACGTCACATCGGTCAATAGCGGCCAATCCAGATGGCGCGCTAACTCACGCACTGCACGGCGTTCTTCTTCCCGATGCAACTGACCCGCCAGCAGCACGCCCCGTGACGCCGATTGGATCTGCTCCTGTAGCGAAGCAAGCGCAGTGGGAGAAAGGGAGAGAAGCGGACAAGGCATCTGGGTATAGGGGGTATGCCCCTCAGACCAACGCTGCATAGATGCGTCCTCACTCGATACAATATCGGATGAGGCTGAAGTTGGTGCAAGCGGTTCGCGAAACATGCAGTTAACATGCACCGGTCCGGCAGGTGCTCGCATCGCCTTATACACCGCCTGATCAACGGTGGTCAGCACATAGCTGGGTTCAATCGCCGCATCCGGACAAGGCATATCCACCTGCCATCGCACGTAGGCTCCATAGATACCCGACTGTTGGATCGCTTGGTTTGCACCACAGCATAGCAGCTCCGGCGGACGATCCGCCGTGAGCAGAATCAGCGGCACACGCGCCGCAGAAGCTTCTACCACCGCAGGCCAATAATTCGCTACCGCGCTACCCGACGTACTCACCACCGCTGCAGGCTTCCCGGTCGCCTTGGCCCAAGCCAAGGCATAAAAAGCCGCACCGCGCTCATCAAAATGCATCTGCATGCGGTCGGCACAACGTTGCGTCACCGCTACCGTTAACGGCGTCGAACGCGAACCAGGGGAAATCACAAAAAGCCCCACGCCCGACCGCAGTAACTCCTCAACCAACAAATGCGCCCAGTACGCATTCATATCCCTTTTGGATTGTTTCTTCATCCATTCTCATCCTGTAACAGCACTTCAATAACATACCAGCTCAAACGAAAGGAGCAAGAACTTCTTTGTATTCAAAGATTTTAATCGGCCCTCAACATCCTAATTTTCAGTCTTAGCCTATTGTCAGGTTTTAGGCACACCTTGTTCAAGAGTGCTTTGGCTCCATACATCTGAAACACTAAGCCTATTGCAATGTGTTAGGCTTGACATTAGCAAAACAAAAGGAATAATACTATTCATTATGACAAACGACTCACAAAATCTAAAAAAGCTAAAAAAGCTATTGGCCGACTCGAATTACGATGGCAAAGTTGCTCTATTCATTGGGGCAGGCGTCAATGGCACCTTACTGCCCAAATGGGAGAACCTCATTAAAGAACTTCGCAAAAAAGCACTGAGCCATATTGCTGATCCCAAATCAACCGAGGCGGACAAAAAAGAAATAACCAAATGGCTGGACAGTTCAAAAGGGCCTGATTTATATGATCAAGCGGATTTAATCCGCTATTTCTTGGGTCCGCATTACGTCCAAATGCTGCATGCAACCCTATACCCTTCGCATCGCACCCAAACCTTTAAAACCTTGATCGCTGAAGCTCCGAATGATTCCGACTCAATAAATAAACTGAAGGACAAATTCGGCTTGGGCACCTTCTGCAGTACCGTAAATCTATGCTGCGCACCACGAATTGCCGCCGTAGTAACCTTCAACTACGATGACTTGCTAAACGAAGCCGTAGCACGAGCAGAAAAACGAGTCATCCCTATCTATGGAGAACGCCAGGCGCATGTCCCTGCGCACGCCCTTCCCTTTTACCATGTCCATGGCTACCTACCTCGAGACCAATTGAAACGCCATACCGACCCGGAACACCTCGTGCTGTGTCGTGAAGAATATCATCGCGTATTTAAATCCCCCTACGCCTGGCAAAACATTGTGCCAATACACCTGCTACGCACCTGCATCTGTATTTTCATTGGTGCATCAATGACCGATATGAATATGCGACGTCTGACCAGCTATGCCTCCCACCACACTGAAGGACTTAACATATTCGCATTCAAAACGAGAAAAAAAACGGGGACCGGTCCGAAGGAACCTTTACCCATTACGGCAACACAATTCCACTTGGCACATGCCAATATGATCCTGGCCGAAAGCTATTCCGATTTATCGAAGAAGATAGACGAAATCACGGAAGTGCTGAACCGAAGTGAAGAAAGAGCCTACCATGTCAAGTAACCAAATGAATCCCGAACAATTCTATCGAACAGAAGCCATGGCAGGCCCCTATCTACCCACCCATGTAGAAGGCTTGGATACGCTATTACGCGGTGGCTTACTGCTTCCCCCAAATCCCAATACCGCACAAGAAGAGGGCTTCGTCATTCTCATAAAAGGACACCCAGGAACCGGAAAAACTACCTTGGCCTTCCAGATAGCCTGTGGCGCAACCCGCTGGAAAGGGTACAAGGATGTTGTTTTTAAATGTAGTTCAGTTAAAAAAAATTCGAAAACCAATGGTTGCACAAAACTGGAAAATTACGAAAAGCAAATTGACGATATCCAAAGGCAGTTGAATACTGCTTTTCCCGATGAATCTAACGATTCCGAAAAAGGAATCCCTTTAAGGGTTCCGCTTATATTTAGTTGGGAACAGGATACTAATGACATCCTGGCAACTTTCAGACGCTTTGAAACCGATTTAGACGAGTGCGACTGTGATGATTCGCCTTGGACAATAATATATAAACAACGGGAGAACTCGGTAGAAAAAACACATCTTGTAGGAATCTACAACCCCACTAGCCAAAAAAACGATGAAGCACACATCCCCGCCAATACATCGGCCGCTAACTGGGCCGTGGAAATCGGAAATGAATTAGAAAGAATTCCTGAAAAGCATAAAGCACCGCTGATTATCATTGACGGTTTAAATCTCCTTTCTACTGACGAGCGACATACATTTGATATGGAGCGCCTTGTTAAAAAGTTACGTCGTTCCGCCATTGCCAGCATATTGGTTTACGAAGATGAAACAGGGCACCATGAATGTATTGATTATCTAGTGGACATGATTATTCAGCTTGAAGGCGAAGAATGCCTGATTCCTATTCCACATTATCGAAACAGATTGTGTATTACTAAATCTCGCTTTCAACAAAGTGTCTTGGGATGGCATCACTATAAAATACGCGATAAAAACGGATTTCTTGTCTTCCCTTCGCTACACTACCAGACCCACCGTTTCGGAAAAATTCAACAACAATTCGAAAATTCCGGCATCTCAATTAATGAAATTGGGGGAAATGAAAACAACGGCGAGAAATGTCCATGTGAAAACAAGCCTTGCTTTTCCCTCTATCCATGCCAATCGGAAGACTGTACAAGTAGCACATGTGAAGGCTTTCGTTTCCCACTCTTACAATGTGATGGCTGCAATGCCAATCCGCGAAACAACTGTATCGCTGAATTACTTAAATCTACCCACAAACAAAAGTGGGAACAAGCAAATAGAGATTCCAGAAAAAATTATCGGTTTTCGGCAATTGAATATCTGTTGGCACCACGCGAGGCACAAGCATCTATAGCCACCACGCCTAACAAAAAGCAAGAGAAGGACACTGCCAAAAAAAACAATGACTTTGATACGATTCTTAAACGCGGCAGTTGCAATGTGGTATTAGGAGGAAGACGCACGTGTAAAACCTTATTGACTTTAGATTTTCTGCGCGCAGGATCGGCAAATGACGAAGGGGGGATGCTGGTTTCGTTGATGGACAATGAAGCAACCATCATAAATCAACGCAACCGGTTATGTCAGTGGTTCCCATACCAGACAGAAAGCTGTGAAGACAACTGGACATGCTACAAAAACATTTCTTTATTTCATATGCACTTAGGACGTATTTCACCAGGGGAGTTTTTTCATTGGCTGGACAAACGTATTCGCGCAGGGATTCAAACAGAGAAGGGGCCGATACCTATTAAACGGTTGGTATTTTGGGACCTTACCCAATTGGAGTATCGGTTCCCATTTTTGGCAAAGGAAGAATTATTTGTACCGGCCCTGGTGGATTACCTCAAACATAAATGGGCGATCACCTCAATCTTCATGAGCGCATCTAACACGGAAATGGCACAATCAATCAGCGCAATAGCCGATAATGTCATTTTTGCCTGGCGCGATACAAAAAAAGCTGATAAGCAAGAGAAAAAAGCTGATGGATTCTTTTTCTTTGTAGATCGAAAGGAAGGGGTGCCGGAAGAACAAGGGGCGTATTTCCTTCCTGAGACTGCGCTTGAGAAGGGAACTATTAACCCCGAGGACAATAAAGACAGACACTATGCAGGTATAGCCCCGGCTTATGCAGAAAAATTTGTTTATGCGGAATCTATGCGTGAAAAGATCCGCGCAATGCAGAGCTTTGAAGCCACGCCCAAATCGTAATACAAAATACTCTTATTGTTAACTATCCATTGCTGGCGATGCCGAGGCTTTGGGCAAATCGTTTGAGGAAGCCGTCGCGGTGTTTTTCGGGTTCGGTTTGCTGGTGTTCGAGGCGGTTGGCGAGGACGTGCATGTATTTGGTTACGGGGGCGTTGGGGTAGGCCATGAGGAAGGGTTTGCTTTGCATGACGGCTTGGGATACGTGGGTGTCGCGGGGTAAAAACCCGAGGAAGGAGAGGTTGCGGTCGAGGTATTGTTGAGAAACGCGGGCGAGTTTGGCTGCGACGGCTTTGGCTTGAGCCGGATTGAGAGCCTGGTTGACGAGTAGGCGCACCACTGCGTTTTTACGGTTGTTGTGGATGGTCTTGAGCATGGCGTAGGCGTCGACAATGGCTGAGGGTTCGGGGGTGGTGACGAGGATCACTTCATCGGCAGCAGCGGCGAAGGCAACGGCGTTCTTCCCGATGCCGGCCATGGTGTCGATGATGATGTAGCGGGAAAGCTCTTGCAGTTCACGTAGGCCGTTGAGCATATTCTGGCGACCTGCGGCGCTGAGATCGGCTACTTTGGAGAGGCCGGATGCGCCAGGAACCACTTCGATACCGCCGGGGGCGCGCACGAGGATTTCGTGCATGGCTTTTTCGCCGTCGACGACGTGGCTGAGGTTGTACAGGGAACCTAGGCCCATGAGTACTTCGACGTTGGCCAGACCGAGGTCGGCGTCGAGCAGGATGACGCGCCCTCCGCGTGCAGCCAGGGCTATGGCGAGATTTACGCTAGTGCTGGTTTTTCCCACACCGCCTTTACCGCTCGACACGGCGATAACGCGGGCGTGATTTTTCCCTTTACGAACAAGTTCTCGGAGGTGTTGTGCTTGATCAACCACGGCTATCTTTACCTTCTAAAATGAGGTTGGCAATTGTTCCTGGGGTAGCAATACGAATATCGTCGGGGACATTTTGTCCCACGCTCAGGTAGCTCAACGGCAGGTTGCTTTCGGCCAAAATACTGAAAAGAGCACCGTATTGGCGGGTTTCGTCTAACTTGGTGAACATCAGCGATGTGGGATGCACGCAGGTAAAGTTGGACACGATATTGCGCAGGTCATCCATGGGGGTTCCTGCGCTCATCGCGAGAATGGTTTCGTGCGGTTGCGCTGCGTGCAGAATATGTTTCAGTTCATTGATTTGTTCCAGGTTATACTGGCTGCCGCCGGCGGTGTCCATGAGCACAATATCGTAACCATAAAATGTGTGTAGCGCCTCACGGGTTTCTTCGGCATCGTTTGCTACGCGCATTGGCACACCGATGATGTTAGCGTAGACGCGCAATTGCTCGGGCGCAGCCACGCGGTAGGTGTCCGCGGTGATTAATCCGACACGCGCCCGTTCATGTACGCAGAAGTGGGCGGCTAGTTTGGCCAGATTTGTTGTCTTCCCGACCCCTGTTGCACCGCATAGGGCGACAACCCGTTGGGAACCGCCTTGTAGTGCAACGCCGCCAGTTACTTTGAGCATCTTTCGTATCTCAAAGTGAAGACGCTCCATGAATACGCGGGGATCGCGAATAATGGTCAGGTCGCTGTCTTTCAGGACGGCGCCAATGAGTGAGGCGGCCACTTTTCGTGAGACACCGCGGTTTACCAGTGTGCGGTAGTGGGGCGCGAATTCTGTGGGCAGTCCCGCCCCGGGACTTTCTGCGTAAATCACTTGCATCATCTCGCGAATCTCTTGCAGTTCGCGGTGTACATTTTCCTTATCCCCGTCTGAATCGGTACGCCGCTCGGGGAATTTGAGTACCGGGGAGGCTGAGGGTGGGGATGGTCTGGGCGTTGCCGCCGCCGTAGCCGCTGCACTGAAATCTACATTGGCGGGTGCGGAGGAGGGGAGCGGCGGCGTAGATGCTGCAGGACGGGAGGCGGGGGAACGTCTCGCAGGTGCGGCGCTCTGACCGTTGATGCGCCGCTGGGCATCCCGAATCAATTCTTTAAAGTCCTGCAAGTTACGGCTGTTCATGTCCGTGCTCCTTTTGAGCTTGCTCTGTTCCGTATATTTTCGTTCGACCGCGCTTTGTGAGCGCATGGTCGCTGTTGAAGGCTGCACAGGAACGGAGACGGTAATCTCGACGCGTTTTTTCGCAAAAAAACCCCATACACCGCCTTCGGCAATCTGTTGCGTGCTGATGGCGACGGCCTCTTCGCCAAACTTCCGGCGCATATTCACGTAGGCCGTCTCCAGGGTGTCACCCCGAACTTTGTAGAATTTCTGCGCCATATTACGCCTTTACCTGTCCTTCACTTTCCAGTGTCACCGCTGGATCAATTTCGTTATAGGAAAGTACTACTATTTTCGGGATGTGCCGCTCGACAATACGGCGGAAGAATCGACGCACGGGCGCCGAGGTCAACACAACGGGTTCCTGACCGGCAAGCACCAGTGGTTGCACCGCCTCTGCGGTGGATACTGCGATCGCATCACCCCGTTCCGGGGTAACGGGAATGTAGGTACCTGTCTCCGCCTGATTTACTGCATCAAGTACTTCCTGCTCTAATTCGGGGGCGAGCGTCACCACACGCAGGGTATCATTCTCGTCCACATAATTGGCGCAAATACTACGCGCCAACACATGTCGCGCATACTCCGTCAGCACCTCAACATCTTTGGTGCGGGGTGCGTAATCACACAAAACCTCCAGTACGCTTTCCAGATTGCGAATCGAAACACGTTCACGGAGCAGGTTGTGTAGAATTTTCTGCAGTTCGCCATGGGTCAACACGCCCGGCAGCAATTCATCGACAACGGTTGGCGCGGTTTCTTTGAGGTGCGCCACCAGGGTCTGTACATCTTCACGCGTCAGCAGCTCATCGGCGTGGGCATAGATCAGTTCTGTCAGGTGTGTCGCTAAAACGGCCGTCGGTTCGACAATGGTATATCCGGCACGTTCTGCCCGGTCCCGATTGTCCGGACTCACCCAGATCGCCTGTAGTCCAAAAGCGGGCTCTTCTGTTGGAAAACCCTCTATTTCCTCTTCTACCAGGCCTGGATTCATTGCCAGAAAATAATCAGGAACTAATTCGTAGCGTGCGATTATACTTTCACGAAGCTTTACGCAATACTCGTTAGGACGCAAGCGCATATTGTCCACAATGCGGATTACAGGCACGATAAATCCCATCTTGGTGGCGATTTGTTGGCGAATGATCTGGATACGCGTTAATAAATCGCCGCCCTGACGTGCATCGGCCATGGCTATCAACCCGTAGCCCAATTCCAACTTGAGCGGATCTACTGTCAACAGGTCTTCAGTACGCTGTTCTTCGGGCTCTTCCGCCGCCGCTGCTTCCTCCTCTTCTGCCAGAATCTGCGCTTCTTCCACATGTTGTTTCGCACGCATTGAAGTATAGGTGAGCAGACCTAATAATGCTGCTACACATACAAAGGGACCGGTTGGCATGCCCGGAACAAGACCAAATACGGTCAGCATCACTGAGGCCACGCCCAAAGCGCGCGGGTAGCGTGTCAATTGCGTATGGAACTCCGCTCCAAGGTTGGTCTCCTCTGAGGTCGTCCGTGTCACCACGAGACCTGCCGCCGTGGAAATAATGAGAGAGGGAATCTGTGAGACCAACCCGTCCCCAATGGTCAGGGTGGTGTAAATATTAATCGCTTCCATAAATGGCATATTCAGCATGGCAATACCCACCACCAGGCCCATCACGATGTTGACAATAGTGATGATGATACCCGCGATGGCATCACCGCGCACGAATTTGGTCGCACCGTCCATAGCGCCATAAAAATCCGCTTCCCGCTCGATATCCCGCCGCCGTCTCCGTGCCTGCTCCTCGGTAATCAAACCGGCGTTGAGATCGGAATCCACCCCCATCTGTTTACCCGGCATCGCATCCAACGTGAAACGCGCTGCCACTTCCGAGATTCGGGTAGCACCGCGCGTGATCACGACGAACTGGATGACCACCAGGATCACGAATATCACGACCCCAACAAAAATGTTGCCGTAGGTTACAAAACTACCAAAGGCGCGGATTACGCCCCCCGCATCGGCCTGAGCAAGAATCAGACGGGTTGAGGCTACATTTAAACTCAGGCGAAACAGGGTCAGCATTAGCAGTAGTGAAGGAAAAATAGCAAAATCCACGGCCCGTTGAAGGTACAATGTGGCCAACAAAACCACCACGGACAGCGAAATATTCACGGTGAGCAAGATGTCCAGCACCAGCTTGGGCATGGGAATCAGCAGGACTACCAAGATGCCGATCACACAGATCGCCATCATGATATCGGGATTACGCCCGATAGATAGTCGGCTGTTTCGCATCAGCTGTTGTGCCGAATTCGACATCTCTCTCCTTGTTGTTCAGTGACTAAACTCTGAAACATTGCCATAAAACACCATTTCTAACTGTGGCCGCTGGCACGTCGTGCGCTACACGGCCGCACGTTGCATATCACGCAGGATACCCCGTCGTTCACGCATCTTTTCGACCCGTCGGTCTATTTGATACACGAAGGACAGCACTTCGGCTACTGCATGGAACAGATCTTCAGGAATCGGCTGCCCTACTTCCAGGGTACGATACAGGGCACGCGCCAATTCCGGTTTTTGTACAATCGGCACATTGTGTTCCGTGGCCAAATCACGAATACGCTGTGCCATCAATCGTTCTCCTTTCGCCACCACAGTGGGTGTACGCATATTTTGTATGTCGTAACGCAACGCCACGGCATAGCGCGTCGGGTTGGTAATCACCACATCCGCTTCGGGCACCTCCGCCATCATTCGTTGCGTGGCGATTTGCCGTTGCAACTGTTTGATCCGCCGTTTTACATGCGGGTCTCCCTCCATCTCCTTCGTCTCTTGCTTCGCCTCCTGCACCGTCATTTTCAAATCCTGTTCATGTTGCCAACGCTGAAAACCTAAATCGACGATACCGATTACCAGCATCGCCAGCGCCACCCGCCACCACACCGCCACCACCAGATTGGCCACAGCGGGCAACAGAATCCATGGCGTTTGTTCCATTAACGTTGGAAACTCGCCTAACCGCGTCCGCATGCTCAAATAAACGATATAGCTCACTAACGTTAGCTTGGATAATGATTTTGCCAGCTCCACCAGCGAACGTGTTGAAAAAAAACGGCCAAATCCACTCAGTGGATTCAGGCGTCCCCATTTAGGTTGCAACGCCTTGGAGCTCATCAGAAAACCCACCTGGAAAAAATTCAACAGTACCCCCGTCACCAACATCACCCCCGCCATGGGCATAAAGCCACGAGCGACAAAATACAGCACACGGCCTGCCAAGGTGCGCAACGGCAACTCATCTAAGCGCAGCTCATGCGCATGACCCAAAAAATAGCGCACCGCCTCTAAAATGTTTTCTGCGATAAACTGTCCGAACATTAATAACGCCAACAACGCCATCCCCAAGGCCGCCGCCGAATTGAGGTCCTGGCTCTTGGGTACATTACCCTCCTCACGCGCCCGCTGTTTCTTCTGCGGACTCGCTGGAAGTGTCTTTTCTCCGCCTGTATTATCAGGCATAAATTAGCACCTCAACACTCCAAAACAACCCTTCCATGATTAACCCATTTGCGTAAAGAGCAAGGGATAGGATCGATCCCGCCCTTTCAAACTCATCCTATGGACCTCATTACCGTTTCCACATGTTTGAACATGTCAAAGAACATCTTGTCCAACAGATCTATATAGACGCTTAATATCAGCGCCGTCAGCAAAAGTCCTGTAGTAATCGTAATCGGAAACCCAACAACAAACAGATGTATCTGCGGTACTACCCGTCCCAGTAAACCCATCGTAATGTAGGCCAACAACATCGCACAGACCACCGGTGAGGCAATCATCAGCCCATCGCTAAACATCGCGCTCCCCCAACGCGTCACTTCGTAAAACAGGGCTGGACGAGCTACAAATCCACCGAGCGGCACATGCTCAAAACTCAAGAGCACCGCCCGCAACATTAGATGGTGGCCATTCACCAAAAGCAGGTATAAGACCGCCAAAATAAACAGAAAAAAACCATAAATCGGAAACTGTGTCTCCATAGCCGGGTTGAACACATTCATCATGCCAAAACCCGTCTGCATATCCATCAACTGGCCACCCAACTGAATTGTGGCAAAAACCAGCGTCATCACAAAGCCCATCATAATACCGATGAAAAACTCCCCCGCCCCCCACGCCACATAGCCCCACGTCGCCTCGGGAATCGGGCTCTCCAGAACCGGCAGAACCGGCGTGACCAGCATCGCAGCAAAAAACGCCAACGCCACCTTGCCACGCATAGGGAAATTACCCGAACCTATAACCGGCGCAGCCACTATCAGACCGATAAAACGCAGCATCACCAGAAAAAACAATCTGAAGATTTCTACTTCGGCCATGGCGTACCCGCCTCTCTCTTAGTGACTGAAATTTCTCACAAAAACCGAAATACTGGCTGCCAACAACGATGGCAAGAACCATACCTTCTGGCTGTGGTCCCTGGACCACCTCAGGGTTTTATCAACGTATCCAAATTACCCAAAAGCTCTTGCACGAAATCCAATACCGTGTCCGCCATCCAAGGAAGAAACAGCACAAACGCCAGCATCACTATCACAATCTTAGGCACAAACGTCAGCGTAATTTCCTGAATCTGCGTCACCGATTGAAACACACTGATCAAGAGACCAATCACCATGCCCGAAAGTAGCATCGGCGCCGCCGTCAACAATGTAATAAACAACGCACGTTGTCCAATTTCCAGCACATCATCGATTGTCATCCACTTGCTCCTGTTCCAACACCCTCCGCCATCTTATAACCCAACATACAAGACCTCAGCCTTAGAATACCACAACATATAGATACTGTCAACCAGACAAAAACGCGCCAACCCCTTTAATTACACTGATTTGGGGCAATTAACACAGTATACAGAGCCATAAGAATCCCCCATATATGGGGCTTGAATTTTGAAAGGGCCAGAACATGGCGCATTTCTACACAAACAGCAGTGTTTGATAAAGATTGCATGAACTTCAAGCGCTCTGTTAGAGTAGTCGCCAGTATACGCATAAGGGATGGCTTGTGCCGTCCTAAACCCAGGTAGAATGTTGCTTTTATAACACCCTCTACCTGTAAAGGCACGAGCGGATAGCCATGAATAGACAGCACGCATATCGGGGAGGACATACCGCAGGCGAAACTATCGCCTGCCGCATGTATGCGTGCATCTGAATTGCCTGCCTGAATACGGTCCCCTTGCCGCTTGCATCTCGCATCCGTCAAAAACAGCCGAAGCGGTCCAGCGACCGCAAGCGTTAGGTATGGTCCTTACCATACCTGACCGCAGCAAAATTTCGTTATTTATGACAGCCTTTCAGCTGTCAGTTACCAAAGTGGTCCAGCGACCGCAAGCGTTAGGTATGGTCCTTACCATACCTGACCGCAGCAAAACTTCGTTATTTATGACAGCCTTTCAGCTGTCAGTTACTAAAGTGGTCCAGCGACCGCAAGCGTTAGGTATGGTCCTTACCATCCCTGACCACAGCAAAACTTCGTTATTTATGACAGCCTTTCAGCTGTCAGTTACTAAAATTCGACGTACATGTTTTGCTTTCCCGATACTTTTGACTTTATATCACGACACCTATATCAACGACGTGTGGAGAAAAATAATGACGCTTTTCGAAGAACTTTCCTGGCGTGGCTTTGTTAATCAAATAACCCATGATGAATTGCCTGTAGAACTGGAAAAGACGCCCTTCACCTTATATTGCGGCTTCGATCCCACGGCGGAAAGCCTGCATATCGGCAGTCTGTTGCCGATTATGGGGCTGGCGCATTTTCAACGTGCGGGACATCGCCCGCTGGTCTTGGTCGGTGGTGGCACCGGCCTAATCGGCGACCCCAGCTTCAAGGCTGCCGAACGCAGCCTGCTCACCAAGGAACAGGTGGATATCAACGCACAAGGCATCCGGCGTCAGTTGGAGCACTTTTTGAGTTTTGAGGGTGCAAACGCTGCACAAATGGTCAACAATGCCGATTGGCTGTGCACCTTCAGTCTGCTGGATTTCCTGCGCGACATCGGCAAGCACTTCAGCGTCAACGTCATGCTCAGCCGCGAGTCGGTACGCCAGCGTCTGGAAGATCGCGACCACGGTATCTCCTATACCGAATTTACCTACAGTCTGTTACAAGCCTACGACTTCCTGCACCTCAACCGGGAATACGGCTGCCGTCTGCAGATTGGCGGTAGCGACCAATGGGGCAACATCGTCGCCGGTATGGATCTGGCCCGACGCCTGAATAATGGCGCCACCTATGGGTTGACCTTCCCGTTGGTCACAAAAGCGGATGGCACCAAATTCGGTAAAACAGAAGGCGGCAATATCTGGCTCGACCCCAAACGCACCTCGCCGTACAAGTTCTATCAATTCTGGATCAACCAGAGCGACGAAGACACACCAAAATATCTGCGTTACTTCACCTTCCTGCCCCAGGAAACCATTCTGGATTTGGAAAAACAGATTCAGGAAGAGCCGCACAAACGCGCAGCGCAACGTAGATTGGCCGAAGAAGTTACGCTGTTGGTACATGGCGAGACAGCGCTACAAAACGCCATCAAAGCCTCGCAAGCCATGTTTGGCGGCGACCTCAACGGCCTGGACAGCGAAACCCTGCTCGACATTTTCAGCGAGGTACCCAACAAGGAAATCCCGCGTCAACTTCTCAGCGAAGGACGCATGCTGGTGGACCTTTTGGTTGAACAGGACATCTTCGCCAGTAAAGGCGAGGCGCGTCGTATGATCGGCAACGGCGGTCTGTATTTGAACAGTACGCGTATCGACGGGCTTGACGCCGCACTCACCGAGTCCTCCTGCCTGACAGATAATATTGCCATCGTGCGAAAAGGGAAAAAGAATTATTACCTGCTCAAATTCATTGCCTGAAGTGGTCTAAGGACTACTTTAGTGACTTAACTCTGAAAAGTTGTCATAAAAAACGAAATTTTTGTTTCGGTCAGGGATGGTAAGGACGATACCTAACGCTTGCGGTCGCTGGACCGCTTTAGTGACTTAACTCTGAAGAGCCGTCATAAAGAATGACGTTTTACTTGTGGTCAGGGACATCAAGGAGCATATCTCCTGAGTGTGTCCCTGGCCACTTTAACTTTTTTCTGACGATTCAAAGATTTTTTTGAGCACTTCGGTCAACTCTCTGGCTTGATACGGTTTTTGGATGAATCCCGCGAGTTCTTCAGCGGCAATCTCCTCGGTGATCTCCTCTTCATTGTAGCCGCTGGTAAACACGATAGGAACATCAGTACGAATCTTTTTCATTGCCTTAAAGGCCTCTAAGCCGCTCATGGTCGGCATGGTCATATCCAGAAGCACCAGCGTGAGCGTATCGGAATGCGCTTGAAATTCCTGTACCCCTTGTTCTCCATTCTCGGCAGACAACACCTCAAAACCAATACGCTTCAGCATAGCGCAGGCCATCTTGCGCACCATTGTTTCATCATCCACGATCAAAGCCGTGCCGCTATGGTGCCATTGCGGCAGGTGCGAATCATGCACTGGCGCTACTTTCTCCTGCATACGCTCCTCGCTGGCGGGTAAGAGCACACGAAAGGTGGTGCCCCGCCCTGGTTCGCTCTGTACTTTTACCGCGCCCTGGTGACTTCGTGCAATACCATATACGGCTGCCAATCCCAAACCGCGCCCTTCGACTTTTGTCGTAAAGAAAGGGTCGAAGACCTTCGTGCGAACATCCCGATCCATTCCACATCCCGTATCGGAAACACGAATATATACGTATTCTCCTTCTTTAAGTTCTTCATTTCCGGGAAGCGCGTAGAAAAAATTCTTGTCGCATTGCATTTTTCCGGTACGGACTTCTATCCGCCCATTATGCTCCCCAATGGCTTCCGAAGCATTGATGACCAGGTTCATCACAATTTGATGCAACTGTGCTGAATCTCCACAAACCGCTGGCAACACTGGCGCAAGATCGATCTGGAGCTTCGCCCGTTTCGAAATTGAAAGCTTTAATAATGGCGTCATCTCTGTAATCAACGCATTAATATCCAACAACGCCGTTTGTATGTGTCCTTTACCCGTATAGGCCAGCAACTGCTTGCATAGCTCCTTGGCATCCTGCGCCGACTTGCTAATCTGCTGAACCACTTCGAGATGCGGAGAATCCGCAGGCAAATCCATCGACAGCATACTGGCAGGCCCCAATACCCCCATCAGCAGATTATTGAAATCATGGGCAATCCCGCTGGCCAACAGCCCCATACTTTCCAATTTCTGTGTTTGCTGTACCTGCGCCTCAAATTCGATACGACGTTTTTCCGCGCGTTTGCGCTCGGTGATATCTTCAGAAAAAACAAGCAGCTGATCCTTGGATACGTATACGTAGGTAAACACAACATCCCGTTCTCCCCCCACAAAACGCCCAACGAATGTTGTCTCACGCTTACCCACGGTGCGATCGCGATAGCACGCCCGCAAATCTTCCACTATTTCCGGAACATCAAAAAAGATATCGGTCGCCATCTTCCCCACCGCCCCCATAATCAAGCCCTCGCTTGACAAATCCGCCGCACGATTAAACGCCGTCAATACAAAATCATCATCTTCATAGCGCCACACCGTTGCAGGTATAGGAACCGCACGAAATTGCAGGCGAAACTGTTCCTCATTTTCCCGGGCAGACACTTCCATCCGTTTCACCGCCGTAATGTCCCGCATAATTGCCAAGATATAGCCTGCATCTTCCCATGCAAAATGCGCCCCACGCATCGACACAAAAAATGACTCTCCATTACTGCGAAGGTGCATCAACTCAATTGTGTACACCCCTTCCTCCCGCACCCGTTTGAGAAAAGAATCAAACAAATGACGGTAATGCGCATGTAGAAAATCATTGCCCGTTTTATGCAGTAACTCGTCGTAGCTGTACCCGTATAGACGGCACGCACTCGGATTGGCCTCGAGGACATGCCCATAAAAATCAAAGACAATAGCCGCTTCCGGCAGGGCGCGGAAGAGATATTTATACGATTCCTGCGCTGTATGCCAGGAGCTATGATAGCCCCTCGACAAACTCCGTATAACCACCTGCACAAAAACTTCATTGCCCTTCACCGAATGTCCAAGATAGGAATCCAGAACCACGTTTTTAAGTTCGCCCTCAAGCGTTCGAAACGTGCAGGTGATTCCATGCACCTCATGTAATTCTGAACGTTCGCCACCGGTTAACGCCGTTGCGGACCCTTCTAAAATCAATTTCGACAAAGGAACGCCTACGACACTTTCCGGGTCGGAAAAATGACCATTCAGGCCAAAAATATGAAATGCCCCCTCGTCCATCGCCGAAACAATACCGTCCGTTCGATAACGGTATATTCCCAACTCGCCAAACTGCAGCGCTGCTGCAGCCTGCGTTGCTTGTGCCTTCGTATCCAAAACCCCGCCCCCTTTTATCTGCCGTTTCAGTATGGTCGATACGCTATTTCTCTTCTTTCACTATACGGCAAAAACGACAATTGCGCCAGCGATTCACGCGCGTTACAATAGCTAAAAGTGGACTTTTTTTGTACAGAAAACGCGCTACTTCACTTAAAAAAACACACTAATCTGCCATCAACATGGAGAAAAAATATGCCCGGTTTCCTGTTCACCTGTCTATGCGCCCTGCTCACCGCTCCTGAAGCGCCCCCGATGCTCCAATTCGAACGCACCTGCATCAGCAGCGATGCCTACGAGGCCGCATCTGTTCTGGATGTCGACAACGACGGTGCCGTGGATATTTTGTCCGGCGCATTCTGGTACGCAGGCCCCGATTTCACCAGCAAGCACCGCGTGTGCACGCTCGAACCTATCAATACTTACTACGACGATTTTTCCTGCTATCCCATGGATGTTAATGGGGATGGCTATATGGATGTGATTAGCGGTGGCTACTGGGGTAAGGTGCTGCGTTGGCGAGAAAATCCCCAGGGAAAGACCACGCTCTGGACCACCCACGATGTCGCCGAGGTGGGCCCTATCGAACGCGCCTGCTTCTACGATATAGATGGAGACGGCATTGTGGAAATTTTCCCCGTCACCGCCCCCGTACACTTTTTCAAACTCGTATGTGACAGTGCTGGAAAGCCGCAGGGTCGTTTCGAACAGTACACACTGCCAGGAAAAGGCGGTGGACATGGTTTTGGATGCGGCGACATCAACGGTGACGATCGTCCCGACGTCATTCTCGCACGCGGTTGGTACGAAGCACCCGCCGACCCATGCCAAACCTCACAATGGCAGTGGCACAAAGAATTCAACCTCGGTCGCGCCAGCGTGCCTATCCTCGTCTTCGATGTAAACCAGGATGGCCTGAACGACCTGATTGTTGGCGAGGCGCACGACTATGGCCTCTACTGGCTGGAACAGCACAATAAAAAGGAAAAGCGCCGCTGGAAAAAACACATCATCGAAACTGACCGTTCCCAATTCCACGACCTGCAGCTTGCCGATATCGATCACGATGGCGTCCTGGAACTTATCACCGGCAAACGTTACCGCGCCCACAACGGACACGATCCGGGTTCAGATGACCCACTAGGGCTCTACTACTACGAAATCAACCGTGGCGACTTCCAACGCATCACCCTCGACTACGGGCCACCCGAAAAAGCCAGCGGCGCAGGCATCTACCTATGGATAGCCGACATCGATAAAAACGGCTGGGAAGACATTGTCGCCCCTGGCAAAGAAGGCCTCTACCTCTTCAAAAACCAAGGACCAAAAACCACGCACAACACCCCTAACTCGCAGAAAGAAGAATAGACACATGCGTCATTTTCAGCTCAATCGCCCACAAAAGACTCCGCCACCAAATCCTCTTGTAGCAGCCATCAAATCTATGTTCTACTTCTATGTAGGTTTTCGGGCTGTGCTCATTCTGATCGCAATTTTGGGTGTTTTAGCTACCGCCAGCCACCACTTCTTCGCAACCCTTTTCTAATAGGATTCAGGGAAAGCACCCCAAAAAACACCGATAAAATTCAATTCTCCTCTCCAGAATACGTGAAACCCTCTTCCTGCTTAAGTATGCTGTTCGCCAAACTAGACGTCGGCTTTGGCTTTGGCTACGGCGGCGTTCCAGCCGGTGAGGGCTTGGGTGCGTTGGGATTCCGTCCAGGTTGGCTCGAAAATGCGGTCCACTTGGAAGATATGACGTAGCTCGTCCTGATCACGCCAGAACCCCACGGCGAGTCCGGCAAGGAAAGCAGCACCCAGGGCGGTGGTCTCGATGGTTTTGCCACGCACCACGGGAAGGTTCATGAGATTGGCCTGTTGTTGCAGCAACAGGTTGTTAGCGGAGGCGCCGCCATCGACGCGTAGTTGCCGAAGCTTCTCGCCACTGTCCTGTTCCATTGTGCAAAGCACATCCGCCGATTGAAACGCTATCGACTCCAATGCTGCACGCACCAGATGCGCCCGATTGGCACCGCGGGTAAGCCCTGTAATGACACCCCGCGCGCGCATGTCCCAGTGCGGCGCTCCCAAGCCTACGAATGCGGGCACAATGTATACGCCGCCTGTATCGGACACTTGCGCAGCCACTGTTTCGCATTCTGCAGCAGAGGAAATGAGTTGCAGTTCATCGCGCAACCATTGAATCACCGCTCCACCTACGAACACACTGCCTTCGAGCGCGTACTCCACCTTGTCGCCCAATCCCCAAGCAATCGTGGTCAGCAGACCATTTTCGGAAGCAACCGGCGTATCGCCCGTGTTCATAAGCAGGAAGCAGCCGGTACCATAGGTGTTTTTACAGGCGTTTTTGTCAAAAGCCGTCTGCCCAAAAAGCGCGCCCTGCTGATCGCCCACCAAGGCCGCCACGGGAATTTCACCGCCCAAGGCCGTTGTAATCCCATAGACATGGCTCGTAGGACAGACCTCAGGGAGCATGGACTCAGGAATCTCCAAACGCTTCAGCAGGGTTTCATCCCACTGCAGGGTGTGGATGTTATACAACATCGTTCGCGACGCATTGCTGTAATCCGTCGCATGACGTCCCGTAAGTTTGTACAGCAACCAGGCGTCTATGGTGCCAAAACAAAGCTCCCCACGTGCGGCACGCTCCCGCGCCCCCTCTACATGCTCCAACAACCAATGCACCTTTGTCCCCGAAAAATATGCATCCGGCACCAGCCCCGTCCGCTGCCGGATTTCATCCGCCCAGCCCTCCGCCTTTAATGTTTCACAAAACTCTGTCGTACGACGACACTGCCACACGATCGCATTATGAATCGGAGCACCCGTAACGCGATCCCACACTACCGTTGTTTCCCGCTGATTCGTGATTCCGATCGCCGCTACATCTGTGGGAGACACACCACTATCCGCAAGCACCCTTCGCGCCGTCGCCAACTGCGTATTCCAGATCTCATATGGATCATGCTCCACCCACCCGGGTTGCGGATACACCTGCTTAAACTCCTGCTGCGCCACCGCCACAATATTGCCCGCATTATCAAAAAGAATACTGCGCGAACTCGTCGTACCCTGATCCAACGCCAAAATATACTTGCTCATACCCACATCCTCTCGTCAAAACGAACCGAACCCTTCCCCTTACCCCCTCTCCCACCGACCTTAACACACCTTCATCCAACACTGTCAAAAACAACCCTCAATCCGCCATTTAGCTCGTAGTTCTGAATTAAAGGTCTCTGGTTGTCCTGGAAAAATAGGCTTTGGCATAAGAATGATTCGAATCAATTTCCAGTACTCGGCGAAATGCGACTTCCCCTTCCTCAATAAACCTCATATGACATAAACAGTAGCCCATAGCATAATGTGCATCAGCATAGCATGGATTAAGCTCTATCGCTTTCTGCAACATGGTTAATTCTTTCTGAAGTTTCCCCTGGCCATCTAATATAGATGCTATGTAATAATACACATCCGACTTTTCCGCATCATTTCTAATCAAAAGTACTGCTTTTTTTAGTTCAACTATAGCGTCATCCATCCTCCCTTCTTCTTCATACAACAGGGCCAATCGTATACGGAGTCGGTACCATTTAGGTTGGAGCGCCACTTGATTTAAAAAAAAGGGGAGCGCTAAGTTGGAATATCCCATACTAGAAAGGAGGAGTATTAAAACAACACAAAACAACGGAAAACGTTTCTGCGAATTCTGTTGAAGTATTTCTTGTGCCTCTATTTCGCGTCCTTTATATACCAAAAAAAGTACTTTTACAATTAGAAAGGTCTTTATCGGATGAAATAACACACTACTCAAACGGTGCGCTCTCAACAAGCGTTTCCACACTGAAAGATTAGGGAAAATATTCGGAAAAGCGAAATTTTCATTCATTTTACGAAGACTACATGTAGTATCTGTTGCAAAAATACTATCCTAACCTTGTCCCCTCAGAGAAGCAAAAAAGTGGCCAGAGCCACATCCAGGAGATATGGTTCTTACGCTTCGCACCCCCAGCTCCACCAACCTACTCCAAAAGTTTTTTTGAAGGGGGTCTGGGGGGAACTTTTTGTTCACAAAAAGTTCCCCCCAGCAAAATCTTAAAAACTCTGCGCGGTCAGGTTAATGGGGTTGGTGTACACCCAAGGTGTCCATTCGTCGAGGATATTCAGTTCCGCCTCTACACGGTAATTGCCCGGCAGGTCGGCGCGCCATTTCAGCGAGGCGCCTTCTGTCTGGTAGGCTACTTCGCCATCACGCATGATGGTAAAGCGAACAACGTGGGGGGAATAGGCGCGCAGCTCTGTATCTTCGGAGAAGGGCAGGTCCTCGCCCATGACCGCCTGCCCCGAGGCATTCTCCGCTTCCCAGACGAAACCGGTGCTATCCGCGATAGCATCGAAGCCGACAAAAATACGCCCTGAGGACATGGCGCCCAGAACCGCCTCTTGCGTCAAATCCGCCGCGAGCACATGCGTCGCCACATACTGCACTAACAGGGAATAGGGATCCAATTGATATCGAAACAATTCCCGATTGGGTTCCAAGGGTCCGAAAAAGCTACGCAACAACAACCGCTCTAACCGGTTCAGGGGATACTCACCAATGGTATGGTCATCTGATTGCCGCACCAACAAGGTTTCTGCTGCGGTAAAAACACCGTAGACACCTTGGTTTTGGTGACAATCGTTAGCAGCGATTCCTGGAAAACGCCGTTGTTTGCTCATCCGGTCCCATTGCTCCAGTAATTGGGTGGGACGATCAAAGATGAGGCGGAACGTATGCATGGGATAATCCCACATATTCAGCAGGATGTCCGGAATCAACGGCGCCAGCTCCTCGTCCAGCAAATCGGTATGGATATTGTAGATCTCTGTTCCCACCAGATCGGGCAGATCCCAGCGACGCGGATTTTCCGGATGCGCAAAAAAGAGGAATCCGTCTTTCTCGCCAATCTCTTTGGCCAGAAAATCCTGGTCTGCGCCGCATTCCAGCACCGTATCTCTGGGCAGGCCCCACGGCATAAATCCGTCGTACATTTCATAGCCGGGGATAAAAAGCACGTTATTGTAAACTCCGCTCCACTGCAATGAGTAGTCCGCTCTTCCCTCCGCACAGTGATCGGACATGCAGATGAATTGACGGTCGGTATCTTTCAGTACCTGCAAGATGTCCTCAAACGGCATTTCTGAGTCATGGGAAAGGTACGAATGGCTATGGCAAACCCCGCGATACTCTTTCCAGCGTGTTCGCGCGGGCGTCTCATGTCGGTCAGCGCGAATAGCCTCCCACGCAGCCTGCGTTTTAGGAAAATCAACATACCGATGGCGGAGTGCATCCTTGAAAAAATACCCCAGCACTCCTAGTGGTGTCAGGATAAGTATAAGGAGGAATATAAGCCCCCAAAACCACAGACGACGAAATATACTTTTCTTTTTTCCAGTTTTTTTTTCGGACGACATTTTATAATTCACTTTCCAAGGTTCATATTCAGCAAATTTATCACGACGTTCTGCAAATGACTAGAAACACGTCCCCTCAACGTCTCGTTTTCTTATCCCGCTGCTCCAACGCATCCATACGATGCTTAAATTCCGCCTCCTTACCCCGTTCCACGGGCTGGTAATACTTACCGCGTGGCAGACCGTAATCTTGCGTCACATAGCCATCTTCATAGTCGTGGGCGTACTTGTAGCCCTCGCCGCGTCCCAGACGCTTCGCCCCTTTGTAGTGCGTATCTTGCAGATGCGCCGGAATCGCTGTTGTCTTTTCCTCGCGCACATCCTTCAACGCGGTATCGATTGCTACACATGACGCGTTGCTCTTCGGTGCACAGGCAACATAGGTGGCCGCCTGGGCAAGAATAATGCGCGCTTCGGGCATACCAATAAACTCACAAGTCTGCCAGGCAGACGTAGCCACCGTCAATGCCATTGGATCGGCATTGCCCACATCCTCCGAAGCCGCAATGCAAATACGACGCGCTACAAAACGTGGCGTCTCCCCCGCCTCCAGCATACGCGCCATCCAATACAAAGCCGCATCGGGATGACTGCCCCGCATGCTCTTGATAAAAGCCGACGCAGCATCATAATGCTCATCGCCTGCTCCATCATAGTGCAGCAACTTGCGTTGTATAGACTCACACGCCTCACTCAAGGTTACATGAATATGCGCTTCTTCCGGCGGCGTGGTAAGTAGCGCCACTTCCAACGCATTCAAGGCACGCCGCACATCTCCCTCGGCGAACAATGCAATATGCGCCAACGCCTCCTCATCCACCTCTATCGTCATATCGGAAAAACCCAACTCAGGGTGCTGCAACGCCCGGCGCAGCAACACCATCAAATCCTCCTGTTCCAGACGTTTAAACTCAAAAATCTGGGAACGGGACAACAACGGCGCCACCACAGAAAAAAATGGGTTTTCCGTAGTCGCGCCAATGAGCGTAATACTGCCATTTTCCACATCGGGCAGCAGCGCATCCTGCTGTGCACGATTAAAGCGGTGGATTTCATCCACAAAGACGATCGTTTTGCGCTGCTCATGCACCCGCCGCTGCTTCGCCTGCTCAATCAACGCACGCAGCTCACGCACCCCCGAAGTTACCGCATTCAGCGGCTCAAAGACCGATTTCGTACGCATCGCAATAATACGCGCCAGCGCCGTCTTCCCCACCCCCGGCGGCCCATACAGTATCAGCGAGGTAACCCGATCCGCCTCAATCGCACGCCGCAATATTTTGCCCGGCGCCAGAATATGCGTCTGCCCCACCAACTCATCTAACGTGCGCGGCGCTACACGACGCGCCAACGGCGCTTCCTTGCGCATCCGCTCCGCAGCAGCATGCTCAAAAAGATCCTTTTTCATGCCACACTATCTCTTATCGCGTTTTGACTTTTGTAACTCCTTCTTTCTTTTTACGAAAAAAGAAAGAAGCAAAGAAAAACGAATATGCGCGTTAGCTTTATGAGCGTATCTCCAGCACCCTGCACTTAAAGTTTTTTTGAAGGGGGTCTGGGGGAAACTTTTTGTTCACAAAAAGTTTCCCCCAGTAAAAATCTCATTTAAGACGCATCCTCAGTAGTACCCATCAGATACTCATGGATGCCCCGCGCCGCCGTTCTACCCTGTCCCATGGCGCTGATCACCGTTGCCGCACCTGACACGATATCACCTGCAGCAAACACGCCCGGCACCGAGGTAGCCATATTCTCTTCCTGCGTGACGATTGTACCCCAGCGACTCATCTCCAAATCCGGCGTCGTCTGCGGAATCAGCGGATTCGGCTTGTTACCGATAGCGATGATGACTGTATCCACCTCAATGGTGAATTCGGAGCCCTCTATCGGCACCGGACGCCGCCGTCCGGAGTCATCCGGCTCGCCCAACTCCATCTGGATGCATTCCATAGCCACTACACGATGTTTGTCATCGCCGATAATGCGTACCGGATTGGTAAGGAGTTTAAATTTGACCCCTTCCTGCTCCGCATGGTGCACTTCTTCTACACGCGCCGGCAACTGTTCCAGTGCACGCCGGTAGACGATGGTTGTATCGCCACCCAAACGTAACGCCGTGCGCGCCGAATCCATCGCGACATTACCGCCGCCCACCACGGCCACCCGTTCCCGTTTGATGGGGGGCGTGTCGTATTTCGGGAACAAGTACGCTTTCATCAGATTTGAACGGGTCAGATACTCATTGGCGGAATAGACACCCACCAGGTTCTCCCCCGGAATGCGCATAAACGAAGGCAAACCAGCACCCGTTCCGACGAAAACCGCGTCAAACCCCTCCTCCTCCATCAATTCCTGAATGGTGGCATTGCGGCCCACCACATAATCCATCACGAATTGCACGCCCAGTTTCTTGAGGTAATCCACTTCGGCGTAAACTATTTCCTTGGGCAGACGAAATTCGGGGATACCGTAGGTCAACACACCGCCCGGCGCTTGCAACGCTTCAAAAACGGTCACTTCATGTCCCCACTTGATCAAATCACCCGCCACCGTCAAACCCGCTGGTCCTGCACCGACGACCGCCACCCGTTTCCCTGTCTTTGCAGGCAACGCAGGAATCTCTACCTCGCCATGCTCCCGTTCATAATCCGCCACAAAACGCTCCAGACGCCCAATGGCGACCGGTTCCCCTTTGATGCCCAGAATGCATTGTTTTTCACACTGCTCTTCCTGTGGGCATACCCGTCCGCAGATGGCGGGAAGGGCGTTTTGTTCCTTCAGTTTCCGCGCCGCCTCAACGAATTTACCCTCCTGGACCAGAGCAATAAATCCGGGAATGTCGTTACCTACCGGACATCCCGCTACACAACGCGGTTTTTTACATTTCAGGCAACGGCTGGCCTCCAGCATGGCCATTTCAGGCGTATAGCCATACGGCACCTCCTGGAAATTCTTCGCCCGATCCTCCGGTGCCTGCTCAGGCATCGGCTGACGAGGCACTTTCTGCTTCGCTTTCGGTTTAGAGTTTTCCTGCCGCGCTTGATTCTTATCATTAGTGCTGTTTTCAGCCATGGTATTCTCTCTCAGCTCAGGTTTTCACACTTCCAAAGGGCAGCTATACGACGCATCAACGACCACAAGAGCAGGTATGGCCCATCCCTTCCGGACGGCGATGCAGCGTAACGGGATCGGTACGACCTAACGAATGAATTTCAGCCGCACTGTAGGCCATATGGCGATCCCGCACCTCACTCCAATCCACCAGATGTGCATCGAAGAAGGGGCCATCGACACAGGCAAAACGCGTCTCCTCACCTACACTTACGCGGCATGCACCACACATCCCCGTACCATCAAGCATAATGGGATTCAGCGCCGCCCATGTAGGCACCGCATACGATCGTGTCGCATCCGCCATGAGCTTCATCATAAACGGACAACCGACCACAACAACGCGATCCAGCGTCTCACCTGCCGCCAGTTTAGAGGCAATTACATCCACCGCGTGGCCTTTGACACCCAACGAGCCATCGACTGTAGTCTGGATAAACTCATCCGAAACCGCCGCCAAACGTTCGCGGTAATAGGACAAATAATGGCTGCGCGCCTCTGCCAAAGCAATAACGCGATTCCCAGCCTCCTTCATGGCGCGCACCAAGGGCAGGATAGCGCCAATACCATAACAACCACCCGCCAATGCCACGGTGCCATAGTTCTTAATTTCCAGCGGAATCCCCAACGGTCCCGTGAGGTGCGCCAGATGATCCCCCTCCTCTAGCAACGCAAGCTTGCGACTCGACTGTCCTTTCTCCAGCACCACCAATGTGATACTGCCCTGTTCCGCATCCCAATCCGCCAGTGTATATGGCACGCGCTCCGAACGCTCATCTGCCATTACAATGCAGAACTGGCCCGGCTGCGCTTTCTTCGCTACAGCTGGCGCGTGAATAACAATCTCATAGGTATTGGGGACAATCTCTCGTTTCGAAAGAATTTCAAAATCCGTATCCAGGTCTTCAAAGGTCCCAGCTTCAGATACTTGCTCTGCCTCAACAGGCAAACGACGCATACCCGGCACACGTTCATCTATGCGGTGGCCCCGGAAATACAGACGCCGCAACGCCGGATTCTGTGCCGCAACTGGCGTGTGCTCCATTTCAACGCGCAACTGACGATTGTTAATTCCCGCAGCCTCCGCAATCGCCTCCACACTATCATACGCAGGCGCCGACGCACCCATCGCATGCGCCACATCACAGAGAATGCGCCATTCCGGCCGGGCTTGCCCCGGTGCATCCGTTGCCTTAAACAGGGGGCGTTTAAACCCGCCACAATCCTGAATCGTACCGTCTACTTCAGTAAAGACCGCTGCAGGCAAGACCACATCTGCCCGCTCACTAACGGCACTGGGATAGCAATCCTGCACGATGATGCAGGAAAGATTTTCCAACCCTTCCGGATCAACGAAGTTACCCGTACAGTAAACGGCCTCAACCCCCTCCGGCAGCATCACGCTTGATACGCCACGCGCATCCGCATCGCACTCAATGTAATGCGGTGACTGCATCACCTGTTCGGTGAACATCTTGAACACATGACGGTCTTCCAGGGTGCTCGTCGTATCGCAAACAAAGGCAAAGCGCTTCCCTCTGTACGGTTTCAACTGCTCCGCAACACAGTCCAACGCCTCCATCCACTCCAGCTCACGCAAGACCTTGCCCACCCGTTTCAACGGTGTACGCAAACGGTCACCCTCGTTCAGAAACTCCGGAATGCCAAAGCGACCCAGCACACACAAGGGTGTATCCCCATCGATCGCACGCGCCGTCACCGACTGCCCCTCGCTGCTCCCCACCTCCAACGCACACGCCTCGTCACAGAAGATACACGTTGTCGCTGTAAAGGTGTCCGGCTTACCATGCCACTTCGCATAGCGATCCGCCAGCGCACCTGTCGGACATACATCCACGCAGGAACCACAGAAACGACACCCTGCTTCTTGCAGGGAATGTTCAAACGCCTCGCCAATACGCGCCTGCGAGCTGCGATCGATGAAGTCGATCACTGCCATGCCATGTTTATGTTTACAAATGCGCACACATCGTCCGCAGAGGATACACAAATTCAAATCACGATCCATGAACGGATTGCTACGCTCTACGGGACGTTCATGGTATTGCGGCGCCACCGGAAGTTCATGCAACTCCAACTCTTCCGAAAGGCGCCGTACTTCACACCCTTCTTTGTTATTGCATGTGTGACATCCTGTTGTGCGTCCTGCCTTCTCCGCCTTGGGACGATACTCTTCACAGAGATCGCGTTTCCCACAAACCAAGCACGCACTGGGATGCTCCAGCATAATCATCGCCAAAATATTACGGCGCAACTTACGCAATGCTTCCGTATTCGTTTGCACCACCATCCCCTCCGCCACCGGCGTTGTGCAGGAAGTCGGGAAGCCACGCATCCCTTCAATCTCCACCACGCACATACGACACGCGCCAAACGGCGGCAAATTCTCATGCGCACACAGATGCGGGATATCGATATGGTGGCGCAACGCACAATCCAGAACCGTTTCCCCTGCCTGTGCAGTCAATCGTTTTCCATCAATCGTCAGTTCCACGGTACTCAATCCCTTCATAAAATTACTGCTTCTTGGCGCGTTTTTCTTTACGCGGCTCATACTTGCTCAACGTACCGCTCCGTCGATAAATCGCCGCACTCACCGGCGGACATGTGCTCAGACACATACCGCACTGCACACATACGTCCTGATCAATAAAATGCGGCTCTCGTTTTTCACCCGAAATTGCACCCACAGGACATTGCTTTGCGCACAACCCGCAACCAACGCAACGCTCTTCGTCGATGTAATAGGTAATCAGCGCGTTGCAACCAAAAGCAGGACATTCCTTGTTCTTAATATGTGCTTCGTATTCTTCGCGGAAATAGCGTAACGTCGTCAACACCGGATTCGGAGCCGTCTGCCCCAAACCACACAACGCCCCACTCTTAATTGTCTGCGCCATCTCCTCCAACGTATCCAAATCCGCCATAGTCCCCTCTCCCTCACAGATACGATTCAGAATATCCAGCATCGCACGCGTACCCACACGGCATGGCGCACACTTGCCGCACGATTCCGCCTGGGTAAACTGCAAGAAGAAGCGGGCGATATCCACCATGCAATTGTCCTCATCCAGGACAATCATTCCGCCAGAACCCATGATGGCTCCTGCCGCTGCCAACGACTCATACTCCACCGGAAGCTCCATCTTATTCGCTGGGATACACCCGCCCGACGGCCCCCCTGTCTGCACCGCCTTCAGTTTCTTGTCATTCAGGATGCCGCCGCCCACTTCAAATATAATCTTCTGCAACGATGTGCCCAGCGGCACCTCCACCAACCCCGTCTTCTTCACCTTCCCCGCCAATGCAAATGTTTTCGTACCTTTACTCTTCTCACAGCCAAACTGCGTATACCAGTCGGCCCCCTGATGCAAAATCATTGGCAAATTCGCCAGTGTTTCCACATTCTGGATAACTGTCGGTTTCCCCCACAGACCACTCACCGCAGGAAACGGCGGCTTCGGACGCGGCATGCCTCGCTGTCCTTCAATAGAAGCAATCAGCGCCGTCTCTTCACCACAGACAAAAGCGCCCGCTCCCTTCTTAATCGAGATATTAAAAGAAAAACCGGAACCCAGGATATTTTCACCCAGCAAACCGATTTCCCGCATCTGCAACAACGCCACTTCCAAACGCCGAATGGCCAGCGGATATTCTGCACGACAATAGATATACCCCTCTGTCGCTCCCAGGACAAATCCCGCGATCAACATCCCCTCCAACACCGCATGTGGGTCGCCTTCCAACACCGAGCGATTCATAAACGCCCCCGGATCCCCCTCATCCGCATTACAAATCAAATACTTCGTGTCCCCCTCCGTCTTGCGGCAAAAGCCCCACTTGAGCGCGGTAGGGAAACCTGCACCGCCCCGACCACGCAAACCCGCAGTACGCACCTCCTCCAAAGCCGAATCCCCCCCCATCTCCAACGCCTTTGCAAAGCCCGCATACCCATCCTGCGCCAAATAATGCGCTATATTCTCCGGATCAATTCGCCCACAGTTACGCAGGATATTACGCACCTGATGACGGATAATCGGATGGTCCTCAAAACGTCCCACGCCGGGCACTTCCCCCTCCGACATGGTGCCCACCGCGTATTCCGCACAGGGATCTGTGCCCAACACATGCCGCTCTAGAATCTCAACGATCTCTTTCGGACCGACATTGCCGTAACAAATTCGGGGCGCCCCCTCCTTGTGCACAATGACCAGCGGTTCCAAACTGCACGGCCCCAGACATCCCACCTCCACCACCTGCGCATCCAGGTTGCGCGCCGCAATTTCACCCCGCAACTGCTTCAGCACATCCACCGCACCCGCCGCACGCCCACATGTGGCCGCACCCACAAAAAAAACCGGGGCGCTACTCTCTTCCAAATACTGCCACTCCACCAAAGCTTTCTTTCGCGCTTGTTCTAGTGCTGTCATGAATACAATCTCTTACCTCGGTTGGTATACACAGCCGCTACGCTATCCAAAAAAACGCAGGGTTCCGTACAAAATTACTGTTTTCGATATTCCTCAATCACCGCATTCACCTTCGTAGGCGTCATCGAAGCATACACCTTCCCATTCACCGCCACCACAGGCGCCAACGCACAACAGCCTAAACACGCCACCTGCTCCAGCGTAAATTGACCATCCTCGGTTGTTTCACCCGGATTCACCCCCAGAACCTGCTGCAACTCCTGCAGAATACGCGCCGCCCCCCGCACATGACAGGCTGTACCCTGGCATACTTGAATGGTAAACTTGCCCGGTGGCTGAAAACGAAACTGCGTATAGAACGTCGCCACCCCATAAATCTCACTACTGGAAATACCAATCAACTTTTCCAAATCATCAATGGCCTGCTCAGAAAGAAAGCCATACGCCGCCTGAATATCCTGGAGGATCGCAATCAGACTACCCCGATTCTTTGGGTAGCGCGCCACAATCTCCGTTATACTCGGCAACATCGAAGTTGCTGTACTCGTCATGCCTACTATCGCCTTATATTTCGCACGCGCAACCAGCCACGCGTCCTCTACCGTAAAATCACTCCTGCACCCTGCGCCACGCCAAGCCATCTCCGCTACAGGAACGATAACATAACTGCCTCAACACACCGCCCACCTCTGTCCAAATCCTAGTCCCAACTCCAACGTAATCAAAACCTTACCTTAAAATCCGGTGCTAAAAAGTATCCTGCGCACAAGACGCATTTGGCCGCGACCCGCACACACAAAAACAGCGTCAGGAACGCTGTTAACGCCGCTGAAGCTGTCCAAATGTTTAAATCTTAACAAAGAGTACCACGTTCGGCAAGGAGGGTCAATTTTTAGCCCTTGAAAAAAAGGGAAAATCACATTTTGTAGGGCAACCAAATTCGAAAGATACGCAAATCAAAGCCCCTCCCCCACAAAAACCATAACTGTATACTATATATAACAAAAGCACTATCTAATAGACTTTTATCTACCCCTAAAAAACAAAAAACTTGCAAAAATTTTCGCAAAACACTTGAACCCCCACCATTTTTTATGCTATATTTCCATTCCCAATCGGGACAGCGTACCCGTAGCTCAATAGGATAGAGCGCTTGGCTACGGACCAAGAGGTTAGGGGTTCGATTCCTCTCGGGTACGCCATTTAAAAAAATAGGGCCTGAAGCATCTGCTTCAGGCCTTTTTTATTTCCCCAAAAAATTTCCCCCACTTTTCCCCACCGACGCGTATTATGCTATGATACTGCCTCGTGACGATGTACACACGGTATAGCAGGGCCTTATGGGCTGCATCCTGGGCCTGACTATGTGATATTGAGGTAACGGTTTGTCAAAGAAGCTATTTTCGAAGTTAACACCCCGCTGGGGCGCACTTTTCTGTATTCTTTTGGGACTCGTTCTCCTGACCTCTCCCGCACTGGTGTTGTATTTAGGAACGCATCTACAGGCGTATCTACTCCTCAGAGGAACCGCGCGCACGTTGGCCGCTGACCGTTGGGAGTGTGCAGAGGCGGGTACGGGTGCAACGGTTCGCGCAAAGCTTGCGGAACAAACGCATGTGGATATACGCCTTAAAGAAACGAAATGCGCTGCGGATGTAGTGGCCTTGTTGAACCAGAAACAGGCTGATTTTGGCCTGATTTATAGTACGACCACACAGGAGGCCGTTGATCTCAATACCGTCGGTAGCTGGCAGCGCCGTTACCTGCATATTGTTACGCCTGCGGGGGTCGCTATCACCACGGTGCATGACCTGGCAGGATTACGCATCGGCATCGCGCATACCAGTACCGATTCGGCTGCGCTGATCGAAAACGTGTTTTCTTTTTTGAATTTAGAGGAGCCGGTTTCCCTGCGCTATGAGCATAATCTTGACCTGGCGCAAGCCTTTCTCGATGATGAAATTGACGCTGCTTGTTTAGTACGTCCCCTTTTTGATCCGCTGATGGAGGAGCTCCTGAAAACAGGGTGGTACGATCTCATTCCGCTGCCGGAGGCAAAAGCGATTGCCCAATATATCCCTGGAGCATATGCCGATATGCTTCCTGTTGGCCTTTATGGCCCAGGACGCAGCATACCTGCACCAAATACAGACGCCTTTCCCGTACTGGCCGTCGATCTGCTCCTCACGGCGCGCACTGATCTTCCCCTTGCCATACGCGCTGCCCTACAGAAAACTATTCCTACGAAGGAACTGGACAAACAATCCCCAACGCAGCCATCCCCAACCGCACAAAATGCGCTCTTGGAAAAACGCCTGGCGCAAATGGCCCTACAGGCTTTGGGAGTTCTGCTATTCATCTTGGGCTGTTATAATCTTCGTAATAAAAAACGAACGACGCTTATTCTGCCCCCTGATAATGCGCCGCTGCGCCCCTATCTTGAACAGTTGCAGGAAATCGATCAATGGCTACAGGACCCCGAGGATGCAAGTGCGACCAACCGTGCGCTGAATACGGTATATATGGCCATTCGCATGGCGGAGCAGGGCGTGATGCATAACCGCCTCTCCTGGGAACAATTCCATACGCTCTCTGCGCTACATCTACTGCGCCTGCAAATCGCACAGAGTCGTTTGCAATCGCTACAGCAACAAAATGCAGTGCCACAGGTTGAAACGGCCTCTCCCCTTTACCTCCACCATGAGCCTACAACGGAAGCACCGTCGTTTACACCTCCCCAACCCACTGAAACCTTCTCCGTCAGGGATGCTGCGCCTTCCCCGGTATCCCCGTCGCCCGAATCATACGAAGCCCCCATTCCCGCATCATCCGCTGTATACCAGGAGACCGCGTCCGAGGAAGATATTTACGAAAACAGCTCCTATGACAACCATCCCGATGCTGCCTCCAATGAGGAAGATGCTGAAGTCCCCACAACGGTCCCGTTCGAGGAAGGAAGGGAAGAGGAGATAACAGAAGAACGGACCTCCTCCTATACAAAGGAACACCCGAAATCTTTCCTGTATGGGCATAGCCAAAGCGATGAACTACCGCCGACTTCCTTTCAGGAGGAGGAGGAGCAAAACAGTGGATTCCCCGGGGCTTTTGAGGCGGGAGAGGAGCAAGCCGGCGCGCTTCCGAACTCTTTTCAAGAGGAGGAAAAAGAGGAAGAGGAAGAAGACGATCTTCAATTACAGCTCTTCTAGCTATCCAGCAACCACAAATAAATGGCCAGCGCCACAGGCAACTTAGCCCCCCCGGAAAACAACTCTGTTTTCGCCGCATTCGCAGCAGTATTTGAGGAGAGCTGCCTTTCACTTTCGAAGACGGCTATGAATAGTCCTGGAATTGGTTTAGCGCCCCTCGTTTTCGGAGAGTAGTTGTTGTATATAGGCAAGCATTTCATGGGGTCGGTAGGGTTTGGGCAAGAGATGCCGGGCTTGTTTGGGAAGTGCGTCCATCTCTAGCGCATCGTGACTGTAACCGGTGCTGAACATCACTTTTATTTCGGGAACAATTTGCGCAATCTCTTCGTAAGCTGCTCGCCCGCTCATTTTAGGCATCACCACGTCGAGGATGCATAGATCAATTTCCGATGCATGGGCGCGAAACAATGCTACGGCTTCTTCACCATCTAATGCGACCAGTGCTTTATAGCCTGCACGCTGCAGGATCTGAACGGCTAAATTTCGCACGAACTCATCGTCTTCTGCCAGAAGAATTGTGCCACTTCCTTTCTGGCGGGCTCCCGTGGCAGGAGCTAAGACTTCTTCACCTACCTCTTGTGTCGTCAAGGGAAGGAAAACGCGAAAGATCGTTCCTTCGCCGACGCTACTTTGCACTTCGAGCAAGCCATGGTGTTGTTGCACTATGCTATAGACGGTTGCTAATCCTAGCCCCGTCCCTTTGCCCATAGCCTTTGTCGTAAAAAAGGGTTCAAAAATATGCTCCTGCACTTCCGCGCTCATTCCTACTCCTGCATCCGCCACGGAAAAAACAGCATACTCTCCCTCCATCGCCCAGGGATGCTGTGTGCAATAGGCCCCGTCGAGCACGACGCTCTCACTGGAAATCGTAATCACACCCCCGTCGGGCATGGCGTCGCGCGCATTTACACACAGATTTATCAACATCTGCTCCACCTGGCCCGGATCCGCGAATATAGTGTAGGGTTCAGCGGCCAGTCGGACGCGCAGGTCAATATGCTCACCCAGTAAGCGTCTTAACATTTTCACAGCGTCCGAAACCGTGCTATTCAGATTGATGTTTTTGGGTTTCAGGGGCTGACGTCGGCTAAAGGTAAGTAATTGGCGCACAAGCGTGCTTGCGCGTGAGGCCGCCCGCATTACCTGTTCTAAATCGGCTCGTATCTCCGGGTTGTCCGACAGATCTTCCCAAACCATCGAGCTATAGCCTTCGATCGCTTGCAACAGGTTATTGAAATCATGCGCCACCCCGCCGGCCAATTGACCTACTGCCTCCATCTTCTGTGCCTGACGCAGCTGCGTTTCCAGCTCCATTTCCTTTGTTACATCGCGTTGCACCATTACATAACTGCTTATGCTTCCTTTGCTGTCGCAGACTGGTGAAATGGTGGAAACCGTTGGATAGGTTGTCCCATCTTTACGGCGATTGAGCAAACGGCCCGTCCATGAGTTTCCTGAACGAAGAACATCCCAGATACCTTGCGCAAGATGTTCTTCGGTTTGCTTACTCTCCAGGGCCGACACATTATGCCCCAGGATTTCCTGGCGCGCATAGCCGGTCATACGCTCAAAAGCGGGATTGATGTACTGGATCATTCCCTCTGAATCCGTCACGACAATCGTTTCCACCGCCTGTTCGATCGCCGTCGCCAAACGCTCCAGCTGTGTCTCAGCCTGTTTCTGGGCGGTAATATCAGTATGGGTACCCACTACCCGCGTGGGACGACCGTCGACATCCCAGGCCACAGAGCGGCCACGCGACTGAATCCAACGCCACTCCCCATGTTTCCCTTTCATGCGAAACTGTAGTAAAAACGGTTCCCCGGAAACTGCCTTTTCCTGTACCACGCCGATGGCACGTTCGCGATCTTCGGGGTGCAACAAATCCTCCCATGTCTCAAAGGAATGGGGAAGCTCTTCTGGATCGTAGCCCAGCATTGTGAACCAACGTGGGCTGAAGTAGACCGTC
Organism: Candidatus Hydrogenedentota bacterium; assembly: GCA_963678445.1. GTDB lineage: Bacteria > Hydrogenedentota > Hydrogenedentia > Hydrogenedentales. The sequence goes on from OY782877.1 coordinate 1,061,838, forward strand.
ATTAACTGTGGATTAAAATCCCAGATACCATCATTCGTCGCCTGCAAAGTCAGATTCAGGCGCTCCATGCTTTCGCGTAACGCCAATTCTGCACGCTTGCGATGTGTCACGTCACGCGCAATCCCCTGCGTACCCAAAAATGATTTCTCTTCCGCTGTTGATGTGTATAGACCTTCCGCTTCGACCAGGAAAATTGGCTCCAGCGAAACCGAATTAGATTCCAACTCGAAATGTATCGTTCCACGCGCCCGCGTCATAATACGCAGTTCAAATGCGTACGTGCGGCGCTTACCTGTACGGCGTTCATTCACATGAAACTGCGCCATGCTACGGTCGTCCGGATGGATAATATCAAAGATACTCGTTCCCAGCAGTTCTTCTGGACGGTAACCATACTTACGTACCGCATCGTTGATAAAAGAAAAGCGTCCTTCTGCATCCAAGCGGTAGACGATATCCGGTATGGTGCGCAGGATGGCATTCAGACGTTGCTCTGAGGCCTCTAAGGCCTCTTGCGTTTGCGCACGCAAATAGATTTCACGCGAAAGCTGGGTATTAGCTTCCTGCAGGGCCTGTGTGCGTCGCGTGACTTCCTCTTCCAGATGGATCCGATAGCGCTCGTTTTCCTTTAGCAATTTCGCGTGCGTCAACGCATGTTCTATCGTATGCAGCAAAATCTGCATATCCAGAATTGGCTTATGGATATACCCCCACGCCCCCAGCTGCATAGCTAAAACCGCATCGTCGACCTGATTTGCTCCTGAGACCATCACAACAGGCACAAAATGGTCTTTCGCTTTAATCTTCTCTAAGGTCGCCAGGCCGTCCATTCCCGGCATGTGCAGATCTAAAAAAACCAGGGCCGGCTCTGACTGTAAAAACTTTCGTACACCTTCTTCTCCGTTACGCGCCTCGCACACCCCATACTCATGATCCTCCAGAAACGCCGCCATACTCTGTCGGATATTTGCGTCATCATCGACAATCAGTATCTCATCATTGCGTGAGGGTATTTCGTTCACTTCCTGTGACATTGCACATTTCCTACTGCATCTGGTTATGGGGATTCCAACAAGCTAACAATGCTATTGAGTAACTCTTTGATATCTACCGGTTTTGAAAAGGTTCGCTGCGCCCCCAAACGATGCGCAAGCTCAAGATAGTTCTGTGGGTTGACTTTTCCCCCGCCGGAAATTGCAATAATCTTCACATCAGGCGTATGTTGCCGGATCTCCATGATGGTTTCGATTCCCTCCTTCTCCGGCATGACCAGATCAGTAATCACCAAATCCGGCTGTTCCGTGCAGAAACGGCGCAATCCTTCTCTGCCGTCCCCGGCTTCGCAAACTTCAAAGCCATTTCGCTCCAATGTCATACGAAGCATCAAGCGAATCTGCTCATCATCATCAATTACTAGAATTCGCTTCACAACCTATCCCTTCTCCCGTCCTGCATTCAATGCACGGCGAATTGCGCATGCCAGTGCATAAGGCGTAACGGCGCCTTTCAATGCAGTTGTTTCTAAACCATTCTCCTCTCCTGCCGTACTACAGAGTACAAGCGGGATTTGTGAATCTCGTGCACGCAACACTTCGATAAAGCGCTTTATCGCCATGCCATGCACCCGGCGTCCTACCACCATCACATCATATTCCGGCTGCTGTTCAAAGCAGGCCAAGCCTTCCTCTGCCGATATTTCTGTGCGCACTTTGTACCCCAACGCCTCCAAAACCATACGCATATAAACCATTTCCTGGTCATCACCGTCCACCAGCAGAACACGTTCGTGTGAGGCCGCATGTGGCGCATCAGAAAAAGATTGTACATCCGATACGCTTTCTTCTTTAAACAAGGGTAGGAAGACCCGAACTACTGTCCCCTCATTGACACGGCTGTCCACTACAATCCCACCCCCTAAACTCGCCACCAGACCATGCACCATCGATAAACCCAAACCCACCCCTTCACCCATTTCCTGTGTCGTAAAATACGGTTCAAAAACCCGGCTACAGGTTTCCTCATTCATCCCGACCCCCGTATCAGACACTTCGATACAGGCATAATCACCGGAAATAACCCCCGCTGTGGCGGCACTGGCCTCATCCAGTTGCACCTCTTTCAGGGAAAGTGCCAAGATCCCCCCCTCCTGCTCCATCGAACGCAATCCATTGGTGCATAGATTAAGCACTATCTGCTGCACTTCCACCGCAGCAGCATATATCCATCCACAGTCCTTGGAAATTGCACGACGCAAACGCACATCCAGTGGCACCGAACCACGCAATAAGGACAGCGCTCCCTTCATCACCGGTGGTAGATACAGTGGAGCGCGCTCCCCCTGTTGCTGTTGACTGAAAGTGAGCAACTGTTTCACTAAATCCGCCGCACGCTGCAATGCAATCAGTTCCTGCTGCAGACAAATCGCTACATGCCCCCCTTCCTCTACATCGGACAGTGCCAGCTCAGAAAAACCACGGGCGGCAAAAAGAATGTTATTGAAATCATGGGCCACGCCTCCAGCCAATGTACCCACCATCTCCAGATTTTGCGCTTGGCGCAATCGTTCCCGCAAATACTCCGCGCGCTTTTGATGGGAGATGTCCACATACGCTCCCAAAACTCCCTCAAACTTACCTGAGGATGTTCTCAGCACACGTTGGGTAACAATAAACCAAGCTTGTTGACCATCTTCTTTCTCAATGCAACACTCCTCCTCCATCACCTCACCTTGTTCCAGAAACCGATCCCACATCACGTATAGCCGCTCAAAATCACGCTGTGGCAGCTCTGCATCAGAGCATCCCACAATGGCATCGGGGTGGGGCAGACCTACGTCCAGCGCAAACGGCAAGTTACACCCCAAGTATTTTTGTCCGCGATCTTTCCAGAAAACGCGCACCGGCACTGTATCCAACACTATTTGTAATAAAGACTCCGAACGCCGCCGCGCTGCTTCCAATTGTTTTAACGACGTAACATCGCGTGCAATATGGATACAGCCCACTTGTCTTCCATCGGGCTCATTCAATGGCGATGTCGAAACTAAAAAATGTCCCCCTAACCGAGGCTCGTCAACCTCCTCCATATGCGGCTTCCCATCTGCAAGCAAGCGCGTGTGAGGACATATATTCAACGGGCGGTCTTTCCCATGCACACAGGCATAGCATTTCTGGCCAATGGCATCTTCGGCATTCATTCCCAACGCATCCGCCATCGCCTTATTCATACGAACAATATTGTACGAAGTATCTAATATACAAATCGGATCCGGGATATGATCCAAGGCCCGCCGCCATAACAAGGGGGACTGCAAGGCATTTTCCTGCGTCACTTGTCCCGCATCCAACAGCGATGCGACGCCATGACTTTTAGACGACAAGGCTTCTTTGCGCATCTCAATGGAGAGCAACACATGGTGTAGCACCTCGCGCGATGTCGGCAGCGTCAACATATCCCAGCCCCCTGCCAATCCTGCTATTTCTACCCCTTCGGGCAACAAAACCACTATGGGCAAACGCGCCTCCTCCGCTAGAAAAAGCATCTCACGCCATTCATACTCCGACAGCAGGCCCTGTTCTACAAAACAAAGAAACGGCGAAAAAACAGCGAGACGTTCCAGAAAAGCTGAAGGTTGCTGCAACCATTCCAAGCGCCATCCTTCTTCCTTCAACAGGCCTTCCAGGGCTTTCTGCCGGTTCTGCGCCACGATTACTACATGTTTGCACAGTGTACTCAAAACTACTCACATACCCTTTCCCTACCTGCAAGACAATTCTTATCATAGTGCGCGTTCATAATACTCCTCCCTATGAACCAACGGGGAAGAAGAGACGAAAACACGCTCCTTCTCCCACCGCGCTGCGCACATCTACCGTTCCCTTGTGACTACGCACTATTCCCAGCAAGGCAGCTAAACCCAACCCACGCCCCGTGAATTTCGTCGTAAAAAAGGGGTCGAACAAACGCATTTTTGTATCCCCATCCATCCCGACCCCAGAGTCAGACACCTCCAAAAAAACATAGTCCCCCGCTGAAACGGTCTCATGTAAAAACGTTTCTTCCAAAAAAGCGACATCGCAGTAACGCTCCCCCGTTACGATCGAAATCCATCCCCTTTCCTGCCCGATAGCTTCAGAGGCGTTCGTTACCAGGCTCAGGATACACTGGCGCAATTGCGCCGGGTCCGCCTCAAGCGACGGCAGCCCCGACTTCAGGGAATAGTTTAATGTAACCGATTTCGGCACTTCCTCTTGTAAAAGCCCTTGCAAATCCCGCACCATCTGCGACAGATCCACCGATTCTATTGCATCCCGACCCTGTCCCACATAGGTCAACATCAGCGCACTCAACTCCGCTGCACGACGCGCCACCTGATTTGCCGCCACAATACACTTCCGCGCAGCGCTCTCCTCCGACAATTCTTCCAATGCGAGATCGGTATAGCCCAATAGCGACATCAGCGAGTTGTTGAAATTATGCGCTACCGCCCCCGCCATCACCCCCAAACTCTTCAGCTTCTGGCTTTGCTGCATCTGCTTTTCCAGGACCTGCTGTCGTTGATAGGCCTGTTTCAACCGCGTAGTATCTGGAAATACGGCGATGCTCGCAATAATCTTTCCATCTTCACGCCGCACCGGCGCCGTATTCAACAATATCCATCGCTTTTCTTCTCTTCCCTCTTCCTCCTCATGCCCCATCTGCATCTCCATATTCTTCGTTACCACCCCCTCGCGTAACGCACGCACCAATGGCCATTCTTGTAGTGCGCACAAGGTGCCATCGGGATGATACAGCCGCCACGGCAGTTCCTCTACCTGCAAGTCCAAGGCATAGCCCTCCTCCTCCACCCCAAAGGCAATCCGCAAGGCCGCTGCGTTGGCCAAACGCACCCTTTCGCCCTCTGCCTCCACCACAACCACCCCTGCCGGCGTTTCATTCAGCGCAGCCAGCAAGAGCGCCTGCGCCTCTGCCAACTGCTCCTGTGCATGCTTACGCTGCGTAATATCATTCCCCACCGACAAAACTTCGCGCAGCATCCCCCTGTCATCCAGCACCCCTTTATGCGTCCAGAAAACCCAAGCCTGACGGCCATCACGACAGACATGCAGCGATTCCCCACTACCCGAACGCTCTGGATGCGCCTGAAGTTCATTCAAAATTTCCGCAAACGGATCCGCGTCAGCCTCATTACGCACCCCCAATATCGCCCCAAAAAGCTTCCCCACCACCTCCTCCTGTGCATATCCAAAAAAGGACTGCGCAAACTCGTTAAAAAAAGTAACACGACCTTGGAGATCCATACGGAGAATAATACTGTTGGCATTTTGCACCAACTCACGATACATGCTACGACTTTCCAACAACGCCCGTTCCGCCGCCTTCCGCGCTGTCACATCCCGTACGACAGAAAGACTCATCCGCTTGCCCGCAGTGTCCTCCATCATCACACAATCCAGCAGCACATCGATCACTTCGCCCGTTTTCTTGACGTACTGGTACGCGACCTCTTCCACCTTGCCCACCGCCCAGAAATGAGGCAGCACTTCCTCACTCGCACGCTTCGCAGAAGACTCCGTCATCACCATACCCACCGGTTTTCCCATCACCTCCTCCCGCGTGTAGCCCATCACCTTCTCCCACTTACTATTCACATTGCAAAACAGGCCCGCCTCATCGATCGAGTGCATCATCACTGGCGCTTCCTGATAAATCCGACGAAAATCCGCTTCACTGCGACGCAACGCCACAGTCCGCTCCTCCAGAAGATCCTCAATATGCAATAAAGCACATTCATGCAAGGCGTTTTCGCATAGCGCCACCAAATATTCCGGTTCAAAAGGTTTTCGCAGATAGGCGCTCGCACCCGCTTTCATCCAGCGCAATGCCAACTCTGTATCCGGATCTACGGTCATCATCACCACCACCGCCAAAGGATTCTTCTTCTTAAACTCCCGCAGCAACACCTCCCCCGTCATATCCGGCAAATAATAATCCAGCACCACAATCTCAGGAGAACAGCGTTCAAAAAGTACGCGCGCCTCATCGCCTCGCATACACGCATGCGTTTCATACGCATGCATACGAAAGGCCTGGGCTATCTGTTCCAAAACAACTCCACTGTCCTCCACCACCAAAACCTTCGGATGGAAAGCCACTATCTCCCCCGCCAGCACCTGTTCCACGGTGCGGGAAAAATCTCCCGGCGAAACCGGCACAGATAAAAAGGCATTCGCCCCCAAATCCGTCGACAACTGTCGCGCATTCATTCCCGCAAAGGTAGCTGAAACCACCAGAATCGGCACCGCATTAAATGCAACATAGGCCGGAGAACGTAATAAACGGCAAAAACGCCACCCATCCAGCCCCGGCATATGCAGATCAGTTACGATTAACGCTGGCGGTCCTTCGGACACTAACAACGATAAAGCCTTCTCCGCCCGATCCACCAGCACCGCCTCGATATTCATTTTCTCCAAATGCCTGCCCAATACCCGAAGCTGTACTAGATCATCGTTAACCACCATAGCAACAGGCTTCAAGCTATCTCCAGGCCTATCAGACATAAACGTACTCCCTTAATCGGCTTTACCTTTATGCATCCTCATTGATAAACAATCCCAGCTTTCGCATCAACGCAAGCAACTTCTCCTTCTCAATCGGCTTGGTGAGATACCCATCGCACATCTCCCGAAACGCCTGAATCACATTCGCCGAATCCCGCAACGCTGTTGTCATCACGATCTTCGTACCCTGCCCCAGCAATATACCCTTAGCCTCCTCCGCCGCACGAATCTTCTTCAAGGCCACCTGGCCATCCATCTTCGGCATCATAATGTCCAAACATATCAGGTCATACGGAGAGCCCTGCGCCAACGCAGCCAGTGCTGCCTCCACTGCTTCCTCACCGTTTACCGCGATATGGCACTCGCCATACGGTGACAACAATCGTTGCAACAACGAACGACTCGTAAAATCATCTTCTACAATTAAAATCTGCATAGCTTCTCCCTCTCCCAAACGTTCTTCAGACATCTGAAATACGCTCCATAGCCACACGTCGAAAAAGATCCAACGCTTGTTCTAAACTATCTACCCCCGCTACCGCCTTTGTAAAATCATGACCATGCACCCAGCGCGACAGGCGTACCAGCTGCGCCTCCAGGCCGACCGCGCCTACAGTAGAAGCCGCGCCACGCAAAGAATGGATTGCCTTGCGTGCCTCCGCCTCTGAATTGGCATCCAAAGCTTTACGCAATATAACCACATAGCCCGGCGCTTCCTTCAAGAAGGTATCCACCACCCCACGCAGCAAATCCACATCATCACCCAGTCTGGACAATACCGCCTCATACGAAAAGACCTCCTCCTCACCCACCACCTCCGGTTCCTCCGCTATGGCAACCTCTGTATCCGCCACCACATCAGACACCGTCTCCGAGCTACGCCGCGACGACAAATAGCGCTCCGTCATCTCCGCCAAAGCCGCAGGCGATACCGGCTTGGAGATATAGTCATCCATCTGCGCCTCCATACAACGCTCCTTATCCCCCTTCATCGCATACGCCGTCATCGCGACAATAGGCGTACGCCGCCGCTCCCCCTCCAACAAACGAATCTGCGCCGTCGCTCCGAAACCATCCAATATCGGCATCTGGCAATCCATAAAGATCAGATCAAAAGGTTGGGCCTGATGTACACGCAGGGCCTCCTCCCCATTGCCGACACACTGTGGCTGAAAGCCCAGTTTCTCCAAAAGCTTTATGGCCACCTGCTGATTCGTCACATTATCTTCTGCAATTAAAATACGGGCCTGGCGACGCGCATCCTCCGCCAACGTATGCCGTGTCAACAGCGAGCTCTTCTCTCCCCCCACCTTCTCCGCCGACGGCGCGCCCAAAATCTTCGCCAACGCCTGTACAAGATGACCATGTCGCACCGGCTGTGTCAAATAGGCGCGATAACCCAAGGCTTGACACTCCGCCGCTTCTCCCCGTCGCCCCGCACCTGTCAACAAGACCAATGCCGTCTTGGCCAGCCTCTCCTCCTCCCGGACCGCTCGCGCCAGCACATGCTGATCAGACAACGGGTCCTCCATTCCCACTATTAACACATCAAATGGACGCCCCTTATTCAATGCCTCCCGCAACAAAACCAATCCTACACGTTCATTGGGTGCTTCGACCACTTCTCCCCCCAACGCTGCCACCTGCATCCGCACCACATTTCGGCTCGCTTTATTGCTGTCCACCACCAAAAACGAACGTTGTCGTATAATTTCCAATCCTGGCGCCAGCTCCACCGCCCCTTCCTGTTGTTTCTCAAACAACGCTGTAAAAGAAAACGTCGTGCCCCGCCCTTCCTCACTTGTTGCCGACAAAGTCCCCTTCATCAACTCCACCAAACGCCGAGAAATCGTCAACCCCAGCCCCGTCCCCCCAAACTTACGCGTGGTCGAGGCGTCCAACTGGGAAAACGGCTCAAATAAACGTTCCAAACGTTCCTGTGCGATACCAATGCCCGTATCATGCACCGAAAAAGACAGGCGCACATTACGCATCGTCTCCTGCTTCACCCCCACTCGAATCGTCACTCCACCCTCCTTCGTAAACTTGAGCGCATTATCCGCCAGATTCAGCAGCACCTGTCGCAAACGCCCCGGATCACCCCGCAATAACGAAGGACTTTCCGGATGCACCAGGCAATGCAGGCCTAACCCCTTCTCCTGCGCCCGAAATGACAACACATCCACCACCTCATCCACCGCAACCCGCAAATCAAAATCAATGTTTTCCAGGTCTAACTTACCTGCTTCAATCTTCGAAAAATCCAAAATATCATTTATCAACGTCAACAAGGAATCCGCCGAACTACGCACAATCTGTGCATAGGAGCGCTGTTGTTCACCCAGCTCCGTATCCAGCAACAAACCTGTCATCCCAATCACCCCATTCATCGGTGTACGGATCTCATGGCTCATATTCGCTAGAAATTCACTCTTGGCGCGATTCGCATACTCCGCCTCCAAAGCCATCCGGTTTGCCCGCCGCATCGCCTGCTCCAGATTACGATTCGCCGCCGCCGTCTCCTCCTTGGCCTGACGCAACGCATCCATCGCCTGACGACGCTCCGTTATGTTTCTCGAGGCTTGCACCACCAACACCGGTCGTCCGTCCGCATCTCGCGCTACGACACTCGACGTACACCAAAACACCAACGGCCCTTCCTTCGTGCGCACCTCCGTCTCATGCTCGTGTACCTGGCCATCCTCAAATGTCTCCCGCACCGAGCATACCCCACAAAGACCTTCCCGATTCTTGTAGATCTCGCAACAGCGTTTACCTATCATATCCTCACCAAATAAACGCAACGCCACATCATTGGCCCAGGCCACCCGAAAGTCCCTGTCCAGCATAACCAAGTTATCCGTCACTGCATCCAGAATCCCCGCCAGCTTTTCCTCGCTCGCCCGCAACGCCAACAAGGTTTTCTCCCGCTCCGAACGGTCATCCAGCATCCCCACCACCCCCCGCTCCTCCTCATTCTCCGGCGCCAGCAGATGGAAGACGGCACGAATCGGCGTACGTTTCTCCCGATAGATAAAATCCCCCTCATACACCCCCGTCTCCCCCGCCAAAGCCGCCCGCAACGCCGCTTCAAAGCCCGGCTCCTGTCCCAGGGAAAACAGATTCATTCCATCCAGCACCTGGCGTTCTACACCAAAAATTCGCAGACATGCATCATTCGCCTCCACCACATCCCCCCCCTCATTCAATTGCATAATCCCTACCGGCGAATGGGCAAACAACATGCGGTAACGCGTCTCACTTTTTCGCAGCGAACGCTCCGTACGCAACGGTGCTGTTACATCCCGCGCCAACCCTAACGCGACCGGCGCTCCTCCCTCCCCCACCGAGCGCACACAACTATAGGTAACATCCAGTACCTTCCCCTCTTTCGTACGATACGCAAAAGGCACGTCATACACCGCCTTACCCTGCTCTAACTCTGGCCACACCTCCCGCTGCGCCCGTTGCACCGAGGCCTCCGTCAAGCAGCAATCTACCGGCTTTCCCACCATCTCCTGCGCCGTATAGCCCATCACATGCGCCCACTCCTGATTGACCTGCTGCGTGATCCCATTCTCATCAAAAAGTTGCAACATGACCGGTGCAGCATCAAAAAAATTTTGCAGACGCATCTCCATACGCTGCAACTCCCGCGTACGCTGCTGCAACAGACTATCCACCTGCTTCAGCAGCATCTCATGCCGCGCCCGCTCACAAAGCTGCACCAAGTACTCCGGCTCAAAAGGTTTGCGCACATAGAGCGAAGCCCCCTTGCCCAAAACCCGCAGCGGCAACTCGGGCGCAGGATCCCCCGTTATAATCAGAAATATGGCATGGGGAGATTTCTCCTTCCAACGATGGAGTAGAACATCGCCTTCGGTACCTGGCAGATGATAATCCAGCACCACAACCTCTGGCGTGTGACTGGCAAACAAGGCCGCTCCCTGCTCCGCATCCGCCGCCTCATAGACAGAATAGCGGTGACGCTCAAAGGCATGTTGTAAAAGATACCGCTGCTTTTCGTCATCTTCCACCAGCAGAACACTCGGCATCCGCGGTGGCGGTGGCGACGACAACACCTGCGCTACCCGCTCCCTAAAACGTGCCCCATCCACCGGCAATGGTAAAAATGCATTAGCCCCCAAATCCGAAATTAAACGCTGCCCATGTTCTTCCGAAAAGGCCCCCGACGCCACCATAATCGGCGTCTCGTTAAAACGCGCATAGTCCGGCGAACGCAGCAAACGACATAGTTCCCAACCATCTAAGCCCGGAAAATACAAATCCGTCAGAATCAACGCCACCTCAGCCTCCTGCACCACATCTGATAGCATCTCCTCCACCGTCAAAAACACACACGCCTCCAGCGTCATGTCCCCGAGAAACGATTCAAACGCCCCCAATTGCGTTGCATCACTGCTTACGACCAGCACTTTTTTCGTTACCGGACTCCTCCCACCCATATCTGCCCACCTTACCACGTCATATCAGGAAAGAACACCATATATTCCCGATGCTAAAACGATCCAAAGATCGCAAGCAAGTGACCAAAGTCACAGACAATAGAACAATCGTCCCCGCTATCCTTGACCACTGCAAACTTCACTTCTCTACACTACACTTCTTTGCTTAGGGCGCTACACAGGTCCAGCAAGCACAACTACAGGGTCAAATTCTGCCCATGTCGTTCCTGGCCGCAGGATTCCTTTCTCGAAAACTCCCGAAATACAAGTCCCCACCCATTCGGCACCTGTCCGTCCACTATAATCTTATGCACTACAACTTTCTTTTAGTCTCCACCCTCCGCCGATGCATCAAGCACCTCCAACTTACGCAACAAAGCGAACAATTTCTCCTTATCAATCGGCTTGGACAAATACCCATCACACGCCTCACGAAAGGCCGACATAATGTTTTTTGCATCACGCAACGCCGATGTCATTACCACCTTCGCCCCCCGCCCCAAGACATAACCATGCTCCTCCTCCAATGAGCGGATCTCCCGCAACGCTGCCTGGCCATCCAACTTAGGCATCATAATATCCAACGTTACCAAATCATACGGCTCACCATTAATCAATGCAATTCGACAGGCCTGGATCGCCTCCTCGCCATTTACAGCCACATGCACCGCGCCATACGGCGACAATAATCGCTGCAACAATAACCGACTCGTAAACTCATCCTCCACCACGAGAATTTTCATTAGCGCTATCCTTATTCCAGATTCAAGCTCACTGCTACCCTATTCTGCCGCCAAAACCTCCGATACATCCAATACTACCATCAACTCCCGCTCCAATTTCACCACCCCCGACAAAAAACGCCCGTCGATCTCCCCTACATTTGCTGGCGGAGGATCAATCTCCGAATCATTCACCTCCACCACATCCCCAATCTCATCCACCAACAAACCAATCGTGTCCTCATTCGTCGTTAAATCCGAACGCCCCTCCCGCTTCTGCACAATATTCAACTCATCATTCGTCTTCAGAACAATACTATGGCTATGCGGAGAAATCTTGCGCTCCTCTAACCCCAAACGAATCCCCAAATCAAATATCGTAACAATTTGGCCACGCAAATTAATCAGACCGCGCACATGCTCCGGTGCATGCTGCACCGGTGTGATATCCATCTGCTGGTTAATCTCCCGCACCAAAAGCACCTCCAAACCAAACAAATGGTGTCCTAGTCGAAACGATGTAAACTGCTTCATTCGCCTATCCCTCCCGAAACCCCAGACGCATCCACCAATGCAATCGGGTCTAAAAACAGCGTTAGTTTATCCTGAACAATTGCAGAACCCTGCAACCCCGGCCCTGAAACCGCAGTCTGCTCCAACGTGACCGACACATCCATCGCGTCCACAATTCTCGACACCAATATACCCGCACGCGGTTTACTCACCTCACCCTTCGCGATATGCTTGGGAATAATCAGGAACAACTCCTGCGCCTCTGTCGGCAACGGCTTCACTGTGAAATAATTATCCAGACGAAGCAACGGCAGCCCCGAACCCAGATACTGAATAAACTCTGCATTCCCGACGCGCTCTATATCTTTCGCCTCAATACGTTCCAGCCGCAGCACCTGCTCCTGCGAAACAGCAAAGAATTCATCCTCTGCACTGTTGAAGAAAATAACCGAACGCCGGGAAGCAGCAGCTTCCGCCTCCTTGCGCGCCTCTTCCTTCATACGGCGTTTCTCCTCCTCCTCCAAATCCGTAAAGCGCAAATTCGCCCGCGCCGCCAGCCCGCTTACATCCAGAATCATGATGACGCGACCATCCCCCAAAATCGTGGCCCCCGCAAAACACCGGCAATCCTTCAAGACATTTGCCAATGGTTTTACGACGATTTCTTCACTATCAAAAAGTTCATCCACTACCAATCCAAACTGGTTCGCCCCCACCTGCAACACGAGTATGTTATAGTCGCCCCGCCAATTTTTGCGGCGATCTTCACGGCTGCGCTCCTGGCGCATCTCTTGCTCCGAAACCGGCTCATCTAAACTACCCGACCGGCGATCCGTCAAGCCTTTGCGGCGATCCTGTACAGCCTCGCCCGTACCTGGATCTTCGTACGTACGTTCCATCCCCAGCACCTCCGCCAGAGAAACCAATGGAAGCAGACGGCCACGCAAGCGGAGCACCGAGGAGCCATGCACACTCTCAATGCGCTCCTTCACCTCCGACGCTTTTACCCACACCAATTCCACCAGATTCACCTGCGGTACCGCAAAACGATTCCCCCCGGTTCCCACCACCAACGATGGAATGATCGCCAGCGTCAAAGGCAAGCGCAGTAAGACCGCCGTCCCCATATCCACCTCCGTATCCACCTCAATATGCCCCCCCAACTTCTCAATATTCGTACGCACCACATCCATCCCCACACCACGTCCCGAAATATCCGATATCTTCTCCGCCGTTGAAAAGCCCGGCGCAAAGACCAGATTGATGATATCACGCTCCGTCATCCGCTCCACCTCCGACTCCCTCACCACGCCCTTCTCCACCGCCTTCTCCGCCACACGCTTTGCATCAATTCCCCGCCCATCATCCGAAATGGCAATATTCACCTGCCCCGCCTCATGATACGCGCGCAGCCGCACCTTCCCCATCGGGTCCTTACCCTTTTTCTGACGCTCCTCAGGCATCTCAATGGCATGATCCACGCAATTTCGTACAATATGCGTCAACGGATCGGTCAACAACTCAATGATCGACTTATCCAGCTCCACCTCCGCCCCTTCAATCTCCAGCGAAATCTGCTTATTCAGCTGACGCGCCATATCGCGCACTACACGCGTAAAGCGATTGAACACCGAACCTATCGGCTGCATGCGCGTCTGCATAATCCCCTCCTGCAGCTCCGTCGTCACCAAATCAATATTCTGCAAAATCCCTGGCAAGCCCGAAATTTTCCCTACATGGTCCTCCAGCACGCGCAACAACTGATTGCGACTCAAAACCAGCTCGCCCGCCGTGTTCATTAAATTGGTCAACAAATCCACCCGCACCCGCAACGTCTCCGCAATATCCACCTGCCCCCCTGTTTTCGGGGCCTGTTCCGCACCTGTTTGTGCTGGCGCACTCATAGCCGCTGTTCCTTTCTCCCCAGCAGACGACGCCGGTTTTCCCGGCAAATCCTTGGGCTGTGCAGCTTGTTCCTGTGGCTCCTGCGTTAGCTCCTGCTCCGACGGTGTCTGCAATGACTTCTTCAATTCGTGCACATCAATCAAACTAATCTGTTCCTCGGGCAACTCAATCGCCATAGCCACCAAATCCTCCTCCAACACCGTAGCGATCATAAACGTTACCGTCAAATCCTCCTCCAGGCATCGATTTATATCCGGCTGCACCTGAATATCGAAAATTGCATCCAGACACTGACCCACCGACTCCGTATTATTCAAAAAGTCCAACGGGCTTTTATTCTTATCCTGTATATCCTTATGAATATACGCCGTGGCGCTATACAGATTCATTCCATGCGCCAATGCCGAGCGCACAGCCTCTGTATCTAAATCAAACGCACGCACCCCCTCCTGCTCCCCTTCCCCCTCCGCCACCGTTTGCGCCTTAACCTGGGTATTGGGTCTTACACCGCCCGACTCCAAAATCACATTCAGCTGCGCTAACTCCTCCTCAATCGGCACCGACTCACTTGCATGGATATCATCAATCATCACTCGCAGCTTGTCCACCCCTGCCAACAAAATATCCATCAGCTCAGAAGAAACCTTCATCTTCCCATCCCGCACCAACATCAACACACTTTCCATCGCATGGCTCAAGCGTTTCAGCCCCTCAAATGCAAGAAAACCCGCGCCCCCCTTGGTGCTGTGGATCGCCCGAAACACCCGATTAATGATCTCCTGCGAAACCTGCTCCCCCTCCTGCTCCATCGCCAACAGATCCGGCTCTATCGAGTCCATATGCTCCCGGCTCTCAGCCACAAAATCACTCACCAAGCTTTCGTCTGCGAAACTACTCATCGTTTCAGGCTCCTTTCACCGGGAAATATTGCGGCAACTTAAACAACTTGAATACGCGTAGTATGTTACCGTTTACGCCTTCCACGCTAAATGTACAGTCCTTAGTCTGACAGCTTTTAAATAAACCCACTATCAGACTAATACCCAACGAATCCACATGCTGCACTTCCGACAGATCCAAAACCACCTGCCCCGCCCCCGCCTCCAAGGCAGCCATAATCTCCGTGCGTTGATCCGCAATGGAACTGGCCACCAAATCTTCGGCTGGTTGGATACGCAAAACTTCGCCTTCCAGCACTGTTGCGATTTTATTCGTCATTGCAACTCGTTCCTCCCTCAGGTAGCTCAAAACTCAACACAACTTCCCCAGGCTGCGCCAACACAGCACTTGTTAACGTACGCATCAATGTAATTCCCCGCCCCCCCTCCTCCAACTCCGAGGACTCCGCACTCACGAAAGTAACATCGACTCCCGGCCCCTCATCCGTCACCGCAACATACAACATATCCTGTGTATACCAACATCGTAACCCCACCCGCGCCTTTTCATCCTCCCGGTTACCATGTTTCACACCATTCACCGTCGCCTCGCGCACCACCAACTCAATATCAAAAAGCTGCTTCTCCGGCAAACTGGCATACATCGAAGTTGAACGTAAAAACGCCATCAGCCCCCGCACGCCCTGCTCGGCATCCGCCAATGTCGACGGAAACGAGGTGACCCATTCCTGGTCCCGTGCGAGCAACGCTGGCTGCTCAATCGCGATCCCCATCAAGTCATCCGACAGCACCCCGCCACACCAACTATGGGCCTTCTCACACACCCTGTCCAAAGCCTGCGCTGTCGGCACAGACGCCAGCGAGGCCCAAAGCGCGTCAACCTGTTCTTCAAAGAAGACCCCCGAAGGCGAGCGCACTTCAAACAGGCCATCACTGCCTAACAATATCCGATCCCCCTCCTCCAGCAGGACCACCTGCGTCTCCAACGATGGACTGGGGAACAGGCCCAGCGGCGTACCATTAATCTCCAGCGCGCGCACCGTGCCGCTCTTTGCCCGATATAAATAGGGATGCGGAATCCCTGCATTCACCAAGCGCATACGACCATTCCATGGCGACCATTTAGCCACCATGATACTCACCGGAATGTCATAAAACGGCCCCCGCTGAATATCCGTATTCAACTTTTCCAACAACGGCGCCGTGTGCGCCACATCCGCCGTATTCGCGCTAAACATACCCAACAGCGCCGCCACCGCATACGAACTTTCCACCGAATGCCCCGCCACATCCGCCAAGAGTAATAGTAGCGAGCCATCCTCCTGCGGAATGCAATGAAACACATCCCCCCCCGCGTCCTTATACGGCGTAAAATGCGTCCTTATGCCCCGCGTATGCCCCTGCTCCAACCCCTGCTCCAACATAGCGTTCTGTGCCCAGCTCACCGCTTCCGCCGTTTCCTGAGCACGCTTGCGCTGTTTATGTTTCGGACGCATCGCCAAAAGCTGATCCACACACTCCGACAAATACGTAAAATCCACCGGCTTCTCAATAAAATCACTCACCCCCAACCGCAACGCCTGCTTAATCGTCTCCTTATCATCATACGTCGTCATCACCACAATCGGCAGATCCGGGTCCGCCTCCCGCAACTTCTGCGAAAGCACCAACCCATCCATTACCGGCATACGCACATCCGTCAGCACCAAATCAAAACACCCCTGCTGCTCCTGTGCGTCATACAAATCCCACGCCGAAGCGCCATCCTTGGCCTCCACCACCACATACCCCGCTTTACGTAGATTCGTTGACACCGCCAACAAACTCGTCAAATCATCTTCTACGACCAACAAACGGGGCACATCCGCACGCTGAGATGTTTGCAGCGCCTCCCTATTTTTCACACCTTCCGTCATCGACGCCTCCATCCGGGTTACGGCATAGTCACTCACCATCCCGGTTCCCCCCATCGTTTCATGGCCCTATCCCACCCCCTAAGACCCATCCACCTGTCCATATGTAAAGCTTAACTCCAACTACCTTTTCGTTATACAGCAAATCTGCGAAAAAAGAAACAACCCACTTAATTCCTGTTTCTTACTCGCACACCGAAAAACGGCATTTTAAAAACCGAAAAACTATACTTCAATTCCTAGAATACAGGTTTTTCTGCTTTATATGCAATATTTAGAGATCTGCGACCACTATTTTTTTTAAACTATACCCGCCTCATGTCCAGCAGTCCCAAAAAACCTAAAGTCCTCCAGCAACTACAAGCCTTAGGTAGGATCCTTGCCATCCCTGACCGAAACAAGTTTTTTCGTTTTTATAATACTGTTCAACTTTTAGTCACTAAAAATTCAGGAGCGCACACATGTGCTGTCGACAAGGCCGCGGCCAACGCACACCGAAACAAACAAGGCCTTCTATTTCGTATTTTCCTCAAAAGTAACCCGTAAAACCACCGATCCCAAACTACTTTCAAAAGGCACCTGCAACCATATCGAATCCGACGGGTACTCAATCGAATAATTACCCCCACGGATCACCGTAGGCAAGCCCAGGCTCATCGGTTCCCCCGTCAGCTTATTCAACTTGGCCTTAGCATTCCCCGCTATCATATTCACCGTCTCCGCCACCCCATCCTTCACCGTATCATCATCCGTCACCTCCATCCCCAGCATCGCCCCAACCACCGCCGCCGCCGTTTCAAATGGAAACACCAACGCCACTGCTCCCCGCGTCAACCCACTCAAACCGATCAACGCGGTAATCACATTAGCATCTTTGGGGTGCTCCGACGAATCCAGGATACCAATCTCTCCCCGCTTCACCTCCGCACTTACCATTGTCGTAAAAAAGTCGAAAACACTCTCAATAAACGGATTTACGCATTTTACATCCATATCAGTAAACTATTCCTTTCCAAAACGTTCCCCTACTCTCAATCCGCCAGATCCAGATAAGCCGTAACCCGGTTCCCTTTTTCATTAAACACCAACCGTTCCGTAAGCGAATGAATCAAAATATACCCTCGGCTTTCCAACAGTCGCGGGTCCTGCGGAGGCGTCATATCCAATGCGGCATAATCAAAACCCTCCCCCTCATCTTCCACCTCCACCCGAAACCGGTACCCCTCCACATGGCTTACCGATACCTTTACAAGCCGACTCGCCTCCTGCTGATTCCCATGCCGAATTGCATTGTTTAACAATTCCCGCACCACCACCGTGACACTCGCCGTATCCTGTACGCCATACCGCTTCACAAACGCATCACACTCTTCCAAAACAGAGTATGCCGAACTCGGTTCCGAAGAAATCGTAAAGTCAATCGCAGACTCACAGGTCTTCACATTAAACATAATCGCTTTGCTCCCAATAGCACCCACAAACACCAACACCCGACACACCATCTTCCTAAAAATAGAGAGCATTTTTTATACCAAGCTGACCCAAAACACTAAGTTATTTAAAAACAACAGTTTACGACTTTTAAAAAACGCTCTGTTTCTAAAAACCCTATGAAAAAAGTCTTTCCTCTTATCCAAATAAAAGCCTAACCCCTTTTTAAAAAAAGAGTTAGGCTGCAATGACATATCTCACCCCCTGGACAGATTTCATGCCCTTTCCCCGCTGTCTTCACCCCGTATTGCAGCCCCCTCGTCTTCCCATATACAAGGTAGTATCGAATCTCTTTGCTTCGTTATTTTTTCTAAACAGAAAGACGCCGCAAAGACAAAACGCTTATAAAAAAACGGGGGAAACCTCATTCGAAAAGGTTTCCCCAGAAAATATGCTTCCACGCCAGACGGCGCAACTTAAAACTTGCGATATCGGGCAAAAAACTGTAGTAGCACCCCCGAAACGAGTAGCAGCAGAAAATCGCCAAACAAATATTCCATCGCCTTTTGTGTGGTTTCCGTATTTAAACAACCACACATGGGATACGGCTGTTCCTCAGAACCCTCTTCGCCCTCTACAGCACCCTCTACTTCACCCTCGGAGATAACCTCACCTTCCACAGCGCCCTCTACTTCACCCTCGGAGATAACCTCACCTTCCACAGCGCCTTCCACTTCGCCCTCGGAGATAACCTCACCCTCCACAGCACCTTCCTCTTCACCCTCGGGGGAAACCTCACCTTCCACAGCACCCTCTAATTCGCCCTCCGGGACAACCTCACCCTCTACAGCGCCTTCCACTTCGCCCTCGGAAACAACTTCACCTTCCTCCTCACCCTCAGGTTCCTGCATCATCTGCTTAACATCCAACGCCCAAATCTGAAAGCCATACACACCATCATCTGCGGTAAAGTAGATATAATCTTCAGACGACTGAAACTCCTGCGGCATCGAATTGAGAATACCCGGGCATATATCGCGTAGCAGGTGCGTACCCGATTCCGTCAGATCACTGATCCAGAGTTCCCGTCCATGCTCCGGCTCCCAAGCAGCAAACACAACGCAATGCTTTTCACCATCGGTGGCATATGTAAGGCCCGTTGGCGAAGAACTGAGCGCATTGCCCGTAATATCCTTCACCATAACCGTGCCTTCCTCCGTGCCATCACTACACCACAATTCACGACCATGAATCCCGTCATCCGCCGTAAACACCAGCCTGTCATTCACCGCTGTCAACAATTCTGGTTTTGAGCCGGTCAAACCGACACGTATATCCTTGACCATAAAGGTCCCTTCAGCTGTACCATCGGTGCGCCAAAGCTCATAACCACTGTAAACATAAGAAGTCCTTCCTGGATTCGCAACAAAAAAGGTTACTCCATTTACTCTAATAAAATCGTGGGGAACAGAACCAGCATAGCTAGGTACAATATCTTTAACTAAGACCGTTCCTTCGCGCGTACCATCGGTCTTATAAAGCTCGCAACCGAGTTCATTATCGAGACGCGTGGAAAACAAAGCAAACTCGTCCATCGCAAACAAACCAGCATACCCCATACTGAACAAACTATCCGTTGAACTGGATAACTCCATCACCACTTCAGTACCCGCCTCTGTGCCGTTCGTAGAGCATAACACGCATTCGCCATCCAGTTTACCCACAAAAAGCAGGGTCCCCTTGAATTCAACTGCGGCAAAGATTTTGCTGATGCCCGCCTTCACCAACACGGTGCCTTCCTCAGTGCCATCACTACGCCACAATCCAGCTCCTGTCCCGTCATCCGCAGTAAAAATGGCCATACCGCCAACCTGCCAGAATTGGTAAAATTCCTCATACTCAATCGCAATTCCGTCTTCCGAGCCGGGAAGAATATCCCTTACTAACTTCGTTCCTCTGAAAGTACCATCCGAAACAAACAGTTCATACCCTGTTTCCGGTAAATATGCCCTGAAAAAAATCTTTTCGCCTATGGTTTGCAGGTAATCCGGCCATGAAGTGCCCTCAGGGCGCAAATCCTTAACCAGATCAATATGATTTTTCAGAAGATCAACCCGGTAGAGTTCCCCATAGCTCCAGTAGAGGGTGTCATTCAAAAAAGCGGTTCTTCTCTCATACATCCTTCGTGCGTCGCAATAGAATTGGGCTGGAAATTCTACCTCATGGGTACCCGAAAATGTCCCATCGCTGACCCATAAGGCATCATCGGCATAGGCTTCATCCGTCGCAAGGAAAAAAAGTCTATCCTGAACCGGGGTAAAGCTAGAGGGGTACGCACTACATTCCCCTGGACAAATATCGCGTACCGGAAAGGTACCTTCAGCCGTACCGTCACTTTTCCAAAGTTCAAAACCGGTATCGGCTTGTGCCGCACGGAAGAATATCGTATCGCCGATTGCTGTAAAAAGCGGATCGATGGGCTTTCCACCTTCTCCCCACCAACACGTCCCACGTCCTTCCGTAATGTCTTTGACCAGTTTTGTCCCCCCTGACGTCCCATCCGAAACCCATAGCTCAACGCCATGCTCTTCGTCCCGTGCCAAAAAAAAGACCTTGTCACCGCATGCAGTAATGCATCGTATATACGGATCGTCTTCGCCCCGATAAATATCCTTGATCATAAAGGTGCCCGACGCTGTCCCGTCACTCCGCCAAAGCTCATAACCATGCTCTTCGTCATATCCAAAGAAATAGAGAAGTCCATTGACACTTTCAATATAGCCGTACCACAGCAAATCGCTCATACTCAAACCACCGAGATTCATCTGCGTAACTTCAACGCTATTTTCCGCCACCCCATCACTCCTCCACAGACCACACATATTGTTGGAATAGCCATCCATCAAAACTAAAATATTCCCGTCCCTGTCGGCTGCGCAATAACAAGGACTAAACGAATTCCCGCGGGAACTAAACGTACGCCGCATCCCTCCTGCTGTGCCATCGCTGCACCAAATCTCCCAGTTATCCCCCCCATTATCAACTGTTAAAAAATAAAGGCTATTCCCAATGACTTTTAAAATAGGGTACGGCTTATAGTGGTAGTAATCCGCGGACGGCAGATAGCGTTCATTCGTATGAAAATCACATAGCATAGAGGTGCCCGCTTCGGTTCCATCTGATTTCCAAAGCTGGGTGCCATGCACGCCATCATTGGCCGTAAAATACAGCATATCCTTAAAAACGGTCAAACAGCTTGGCCGCGCATCGGCATTGCCAGGGTTAATATCCTTTACAAGCGTGGCCTGAGGGGATGCTCCCTCTACACGCCATAACTCAGAACCATACCCTTCCGAGGCAAAGACAATGTATAGATCATCTTGAAACCCTATCATCTCCTGCACATCTAAATCCGCGTCACTGGGGGCCAGATCGCCAACCAATACGGTATTCTCCTCGGTGCCGTCGCTACGCCATAACTCACGACCGTTGTGCCGTGTTCTCGCGGTAAAATACAGCCCCCCCCCAACCTCGGCCATGTCACTAATATCCATATTAACATGACCGGAGAAAATCTCGGATGGCGGGTCCACCATCCACAAGGGTTCCGCATCTGCTGAGAGATTGCCCATGGTTAAAGCCAGCAACAGTCCTAGAAAGCCAATCCCTGAAAAAAATCGCATCTTTTTTAATCCCTCTGAAAGCTTCTGCTTCGTCTCCGGTAAGATCCACAGCACCCGACATTGACGCGGGTAGCACTAAGGCGGCCCAGCGACCGCAAGGTGGCCAGCGCACCGGCAATATTTATGCTCCTTACCATCCCTGATCACAGAAAAAATTTCACTTTTTATGACAACCCTTCAGATGTCAGGCAGTAACCATACACGTATACACTACCATCCCAGGCCCGCTTTTATTCTTGTATTAGAAAAAAATCGTATGAAAGAATATCATATTACGAGTTTGTTTGCAAATAACAGGTAGTCCTCTTTTATTAAACCGTAATAAAGACCCAAAGCGGTCCAGCGACCGCAAGGTGGCCAGCGCCACCGGCAATATTTATGCTCCTTGCCATCCTTGACCACAGCAAAAACTTCGTTGTTTATGACAACTCTTGGGATCTAAGCCACTAAAAACTAAAAAATCCGCTCGTAAGCAGCTTCAACATCGCTTCGCAACTGTATAGGAAACGCCCCATGGCTACAGTGTGTAGCACATGGGGCGTAATAAACGACGCTAAGTCGATTTAGTTAGACGCGTGCGCCTTTCGAGGCTTTGGACTTGCTTCCGCCAGTACCTTTTTTTGGGTTTTTCTTGGTGGCTGCGGTATCTGCTTTACCTGTATCGGTGGAAAGCTGGTGTTTGCCCTGCACTACCTGCCAGAGGTATACAACGGGGCTGGCGATGAAGATGGAGGAGTAGGTTCCTACCAGCACACCCAAAATCAGGGCCAGTGCGAAGTCGTTAATCGCGGAACCACCAAAGATGAACAACACAACAACCACGAACAGGGTCGTCAACGAGGTCAACAGTGTACGGCTCAGGGTACTGTTGATGGCGATGTTGAGAATGTCCAGGAATTTGTAGCCACGACCACGATAGACGCCCATGTCTTCACGAATACGGTCGAACACAACGATGGTGTCGTTCAACGAATAACCGATAATCGTCAGCAAGGCGGCAATCACCGGCATTGTAATCTGTCGACGCAAGAGGGCAAATACACCCACGGTAATCAGCACGTCGTGAATCAAGGCCACCACGGCGCCACAGGCAAATTTCAGCTCGAAACGAATGGTGAGGTAGACGACGATGAAGATGAGCGACCACAGCATGGCCAGCACGGCGTCTTTACGCAACTGCGCGCCAACCGCGGGTCCTACAGTCTGCTCGTCGACAATCTGCACATCCGCCGCAGCACCACTCGTAGTAAACGGCGCACAGGCTTGCTGCATACGTTCGGCTACGGAAGTCATCATGCTGGCTTCACCAGGCGTGCCGTCGGTGTCAACAGCCGGCGCGTTGATATCGCCAACACGAATCATAAACTCGTTGCTGCTGGTAAGGGATTCATCCGCACTTTCCTGTACGATGGGGCTGGTAAAGCCAGCGTCCATCAACGCGGCACGCACATCGGCTACCGGTACAGGGGTCTCGGAGGGCAGTGACAACTGGATGTTGGTACCTTCGGTAAAGTCTACACCGAAATTATCTTTGCCTCGCACGGTGAACATGCCAAGCCCTATCAGAATGACAACGACACTAATAACCGCTGTTACCATGCGCGCACGCATGAACGGCACCTTCGTATCGGGTTTCACGATGCTCAGCATGGTCAGCTTCGAAACCGTATGGCTACTGACCAGAAAATCCAGCAATGCGCGACTGACGACCAATGCCGCAAAGACACTGGCGCAAACACCAATACTCAGGGTAACGGCAAAGCCTTCAATCGGCCCCGTACCAAATTGCATCAATACCACCGCTGCAATCAATGTCGTTACGTTCGCATCCAGAATCGTTACCGTTGCCCGGCTGAAACCGCTTTCCACCGAGGATACCAGCGAATGGCCGAGTTTCAGCTCTTCGCGAATACGTTCGAAAATCAGTACGTTGGCGTCTACCGCCATACCGACGGTAAGGATCAAACCGGCAATACCGGGCAAGGTCAGGGTCATGTCGAAATATGCCATTGCCGCAATCACGGTAACCGCATTCAGGACCAAGGCAGCCAAGGCCACCAGGCCCGCCATGTGGTAGTAGAGCAACATGAAGATGCCTACAATCACGATACCGACCACGGAGGAGCGTACACCTTTGCGGATAAGCTCACGACCCAGGGTCGGCCCAATCACGCGGGTGAATTCTTCATGCACCGGCACAACCATTGAGCCGGAATTCAGGGCAATCGCCAGGTCACGCGCTTCCAGGGCCTCAAAGCTACCGCTAATCTGACCTCGACCACCACCAATGCGGTCGCGAATTACTGGGGCGGAAATAACTAAACCGTCAATCACAATCGCCATCGGACGACCGATGTTTTGCTCTGTAGCATCGGCGAAACTGCTGGCGGCGGCATTATTCATGGCAAACAGAATCTGCCAATACGGCGGATTGGAATCGTCCGGAATCGCCATGGCCGATGTCAGGCCTTCACCGCGTGCAATGGGTTCTTTGTCTATCAGATACAATTCGTATTGTTGTTCTTCAAACTGCTTTGGCGCCTGGCTGAAGGCCAACATTTTTGTTTCCGGTACGATTTCCGTATTCGCATTGGCTTTTTCCAGCACCCGCTGCACCCGTGCGAAATGCTCTACCGGCACCGTAAATGGATCGCCGCGACGAACAGGTTGGTTTACAAATGGAATAAACTGTTCGGGAAATTTCTCTTTGATTTTCGAGAAGACCGGTAAGGTTTCATCTACACCCGCCACAATGTGGAAATTAAGCAGGGCCGTTTTTTTAATCAGGTTACGGGCGCGCTCGACGTCTTTTTCACCCGGCAACTGCACCTGCACCTGGTTCGTACCCAAGGCCTGGATAATCGGCTCTTTCGCCTCAAAGTCGTTTACACGGCGCTGGATTTGCTGCAACACAATCTGTTGCACCTCTTCCTCAATCTGCGCATCGGTATACTTGCGTTCCTTATATTCCTGCAGACGCTCTTCATCCAAATCTTTGGGGTCGAAACTGACCACCATGTGGATACCACCCTGCAAGTCCAGACCCAGGTTAATCACGCGCTCGCGATCGAACTGCGCCCAGCGTTTTGCCCCCCACATCATTTCCTGGACAGCACCCGGCTTTTGCGCTGCACGCGCATCGTCTTCTTCCTGCCACTGCTGCAGTTTCGCATCGCGCGTTTCCTGCGAACAGAGCATCCAGCCCACTGTGGGGTAAATATTGATCAAGGCAACAATAACAACCGCCCAAATCATTATGGCGCGATAGGGATGTTTTTTCATTGGGAATCACTCCAAAAGCATACGCGTGCATTCAAGCATGCTACGCGGTACATATTTTTTAATGCCTTAAATTTAAAAAGCTACCATAAAAAGGAGCTTTTTTGATGATCACGAACGGTAAGGGCCATATTCTATTGCCGGTGGCGCTGGCCACTTGCTTGCGGTCGCTGGACCGCTATGTACCGTCTGGCGACGACTACTTTTTCTTTTCTTTGCCCGCCGTTTTCTGCGCAACTGCGCTACGAACGAACTCCATCGTCACATTCTCATCCACCCGCAACACCACCGTCTCATCTGAAACGCCCACTATACTTCCACAGATCCCCCCTGTCGTTACCACGCTGTCGCCTTTGGCCAGCGAATTGAGCATATCGCGTTGCTCCTGCTCCCGCTTTTTCTGCGGGCGGATCGTAAAGAAGTACATAACGGCGAAAAAGACGATGATCATCAGAAACATCGGGCTGCTGAAAAGCCCCCCAGGTCCGGGTTGTTGCTGTGTTGCGCCTTCTGCCGCAGGAACCGCTTCCGACACTGCCGGCACGGCTTCCTTAGTTTGGGCTAATAAGAATTTCCACACGTTTTCGTTCCTCCGAAATACATCACCACACTTGCCCCGCACGGTCCGAAACGCCGCACGCCAGCTTTACCTTTCCGCAAACACACGCGTATCTGTCTACGAGAAATATTTCGCAAGAAAGGCTTTTTTGAATTCGCGAAACCGTCCCTGCTGGATGGCTGCGCGAGAATCAGCGGCCAATTGTAGCATAAAGGATAGGTTGTGTAAAGTATTCAGGCGCAAAGCGAGAATTTCTCCCGCACGATACAAATGACTTAGATATGCCCGTGTATACGTCGTACAAACCGGGCAGGTACACGACGGGTCTAAGGGGCCAAAATCGCGCGCATATTTTGCATTTTTAATATTCACCCGCCCCTGCGATGTAAACAAGGCCCCATTGCGTGCATTACGCGTGGGCATCACGCAGTCAAACATATCCACACCGCGTTCAATCGCCTCCAGCATATCCTCCGGCGCACCGACCCCCATCAAATAGCGCGGCTTGTCCACAGGAAGGCAGGGCGTGGTATACTCCACCGCCGCCACCATTTCCTCCTTGCTCTCCCCCACGCTCACGCCCCCTATCGCATAGCCCGGAAAATCGATGTCGACCAGAGCCGCGGCACATTCCTGGCGCAAGTCTTCGTATACACTGCCTTGCACGATGCCAAACAGGGCCTGCGAGGAGGCTTCACGCGCTATCCATTGCGCTTTACACTTTGCTGCCCAATCAACCGTCATCCGCATCGACTTCCCCGCCATGTCCCGGGTTGCCGGATACGACGTGCACTCGTCGAAACACATCATGATGTCCGAACCGATACTAATTTGCACATCGACGGCCTTCTCTGGTGTAAAAAAATGACGCGAACCATCCAGATGACTCCGAAATTCCACCCCCTCCGGTCGCACTTTGTTCAAATCCGACAGACTAAAGACCTGAAAGCCCCCCGAATCCGTCAAGACAGGCCTGTCCCATCCCATAAAACCGTGGATTCCGCCCGCCGCCTCCAAAGTCTCGGTACCCGGTCGCAGATATAAATGATAGGCGTTGCCCAGAATAATCTGCGCGCCAATGCCACGCAGATCTTCCTGACTCAGTGCTTTTACCGAAGCCTGTGTGCCTACGGGCATAAAAATGGGTGTCTCCAGCACCCCATGGGCCAATTTCAAACGTCCCGCGCGCGCTGCGCATCCCGGATCTTGCTGTTCCACCTCAAACGACATTTCACATTGCATATTCAGCACCTTCGAATCTGAAAAATTATCCTGAGAAAATATTGAATATAGCCCACGGAGGACCGTGGGACCAAGAAGAATCAACGGGGCTCTGTAAACTGCTATTCACGCAGCAACACATCGCAAAAGAGGCGGCCTTTTTGGAGTAGGCGCCTAAAAGCGGAACGCTTTTGCGCCTGTGCACGTAGGGTAATGATTATTTTTCGTTGCAGGCGATACCGGTCCAGCTTGGGGGCTTCGGGCGGTTTAAGCTCGGCATCCGCTTCGAGCAGGGGTTTCCAGAGCGCTTCTTTGGGATAGCCCAGCAGGGCGAGGTCGTCGTCGGGAAGTTGTGCAATGATTTTTTCCATCAACTTCTTTTTCTTTGGATCGCTCGCCAACTCCTGTACCCATTTTTTCACAGAGGCGGTGCTGGGACGGGTATGTTTTTGCACCCCGATGGGGTCACCGAGACCGCCTGGCGTATCTGCTTTCGATTTGGGGCGGCTACCATAGTTGACGGCTTCTTCTTCGAAGGGAACGCCTATGTAATCGCAGATGGTGGAAAACCATTGTTCGGGTGCCTTGACCAGATCTTCGTAGCGCACATGCAGCACGGGCACGTCGCTTTGCCGTAATGCCTGGGCAAGCGCAGGCACATATCGGTTTAAAAGGGGATTGTAGTCCTGCGCCGTCTGATAGTTACCATCAAAAAAGGAATTGGCATAGGAGGAAAAAATAGCCATGGGATGGCGCGTGAGTATGATGTATTTCGCATCCGGAAAAACCTTCATAATGAAGGGCGTAATCAACGCATATGCAGGCGTTTTGTCCAAACAGATCGGTTTCCCCCCTTTAGCCTGGGTAAACCGGCTGTACAAAACCTCGCAATACGCGCGGCAGGCGTCCCAATAGTCCTGCTCTTTCTGAGGAAGCTGGTCGACAAACAGTTTTTGGGATTCCGCCGCGAGAACATGGTCATAGGGAGCCTTGTCGACCTTGTCCCAAACGCCTAGATGGGCCAGTGGGGTTAAAAGATGCGGCTCTGGCCCCCCCTGGATATGGCTGTGCGAGGAGAGCATGCGTTCCAGCATGGTAGTGCCAGAGCGAGGTGCGCCAATAATAAAAAGCATTTGTGGGGTCACAAAAAGTCCTTCCCTGGGTTATATCGAAAATCCTAACGTTAGTGACTTAAATCTGGAAAGCTGTCATAAAAAACAAAATTTTTGCTGTGGTCACGCACGTCAAGGACCATATTTTCTGGGTGTGGCCCTCGCCACCTTGCGGTCGCTGGACCGCGTTAGTATAGAACGGATATAAGGGCAAGCGCCAATCGGGAATCTTCTCGACAAATTTGATATGGTAAAAGGAGTCTGTTGCGGTTTATGGCAAAACGTCGTAGCATGGGGAGGCGTTTTGTGGGTTTTATGGGAGTATATATGAAGAAAAAGTCAATTTTCATACTGAAAATAGGATTTATCCTGGTTCTTTTCACCTTGATTTTTAAGCCGGAATGGTTGGGCTGCCGACGCACGCTTTTTGGCAATATCGATGTAATGGATGTATTGCGTGAATTGCAGCGTGCAAGTAGCGGCGGTTGGTTTGGTTTCGTCTTTTGTCTGGCATGCGCCACGGGGGTGAAGTTGCTGGGGATTTTTTCGGGGATTATGCGCTGGAAGCTGTTGCTGTGGGGGCAAGGGCTGCATATGCCGTTCACACGAATGACGTATCAGTGGTTTATGGGACGGGCAATTGGCCTGTTGCTACCGGGAACCTTGGGGCTGGACGGCTACCGTCTGGTGGCGTCAGCGCGTGACACGCGGGAGGTGGTGAAGTGCACAACGGTGATCGCAATTGAAAAATTGACGGGCATTATTGCCTTATCTTTTCTCGTATTTCTGACATTTCCGCTAGGGTTCAAATATCTGCACATCAACATCGTCCTGTTTGCCCTGATTATGCTGGTCCTGTTTGTATGTGTGGCGACCAGTTTATTGTTATTGCTGAATCCCCGGGTTATCCAGGTGCTGGTGGCGGTGACTCCTGCGCCAAAACGTTTGCGCAGCACGGTGGATAAATTGGGGACAGCGGTAACGGCATACAGCGGCTCGCGAAGCACATTGATACTGGCCTTGTTCTTTGGACTGATGGTGCATGTGGCAATGTGCCTGATGTACTTCTTCACCTTCCTTGCGTTGCGGGCTGAAAACACGTCTATTGCCGACATCTTTTTTGTAAGTCCTTTACTGATTACCGCGTCCGTGTTGGCATTCACCATCAGTGGGCTGGGCGTACGCGAAGTCGTCTTCGGATTGGTGTTGGGAGGAACCACAGGGCATGCGGCTGCGGTCCTGGGTGGGCATCTGGGATTGTGGAGCGGTGAGTTAATTCCGTTTGTTTTGAGTGCGCCGCTGTTACTTTTCGGCGGACGCCTTTCTAAAACGGAGTTGCAGCGTGAGGTGCAAACACTACGTGCAGAGGCACAGACGCAAGCGCCCGAGACGGCTGGCTTACACTTAACGCCGGAGGAGGTGCATGGCTATCGGCGCAAAATTATGGCATGTCTGGGGGCAGGATGCTTTGCAGGGCTTTTTGCAGGGGCCTTTATCGGGTTGGCGGAATCGTTTTGGCTGGTGCGTACGCTGGTAGGTCTGTCAGAATTTGGACTGTTTGCGTGGGGACCCGCAGTATACGGGCTTTTGTTTGCAGGTTTAGGCGTGGGAATCGCTGCCGGATTATTGTTTTTGTACCTGCTGTTTAACCGCTTTGCTTCATGGATGGCAAGCTATACCCTCTGTTTCTCAGGAGTGCTGGGCATAGGAGGCCTGGTGATTGGGCTGTTCCGCTACAAACGGGATGTCGTTTCGGGACACGCCATGGGAAACAGTCCTTTAATAATACTTGTGCTGCTGGTGCTAGGCGTAGCGCTCACAGCCCTTGTAGCGGCGTACTTCGTAGCACGAATGCAGCAACACGTTTCGAAAGGGCGTGCTCCTGCTTTGTGTGGACTAGGGTTGGCGGGCTATCTGATGGTCATAGGCGCAGGGGGATTATGCAGCATAGCCTTTTCCGGACAGGGTCAACGCGCTATTGCTCCGGCGGCAACAACAACGGCGGTGTCTCGTCCGAATATTGTGCTGATCACCGTAGATGCACTGCGCGCGGATTATTTGAAGTTATATGAAAGAGATGCCGTCGCCCAGACACCGGTATTGGATCGGTTTGCGAAGGATGGCGTGTTGTTTCAGGAAAGCTACGCACAGGCTTCGTGGACAAAGCCTGCTTTCGCGACCTTGTTCACGGGCTTGTATCCCGAGGCACATAAGGCAACAACAAAGACGGCCATGTTGCCGGAAGAAATCGATACGCTGGCAGAACGTCTTGCCGCGGGGGGCTACTATACGAAGGGATTTTCAAATAATCCGAATGTAACGCGAATTTTTCAATTTGACCAGGGCTTTGTGGACTACACGGATCTGAAACCCGCACCGGTTTTTGGCGCGCCATTGTCGGCAACGAAACTTTCCTTGTATGAGGTACTGCGCAAAGGAAAACAGCGGTTGTCGGCAAAATTGGCCTTTTTACCCGGCATAGGCGCTATGCAGGTGACTGATTTTTATCAGCCGGCAAAAACGGTGACCGAGGAAGCGGTGCAGTGGCTGGACAGTACGGGGATGACGCTGGAACAACCGTTCTATTTGTATCTGCATTATATGGATACGCACGATCCTTTTATGGATCATGCACGACCAGGGGTGGGCTATGCGCGCGCACGTATGGAAAACCCGCCCGCGTCGATGGCGGAGGAAATGCGTGTGGCGTATGTTTCGGAAATCGAGTATTTTGATCAATATTTGGGCGTGCTGTTAGAAGAACTCAAGCAGCGCAGCCGTTACGAGGACACGTTGATCGTAGTGGTGGCGGATCATGGGGAGGAATTTCAGGATCACGGTGGATGGTGGCACGGGCAAACACTTTTTGATGAGGTGATCGCCGTACCGATGCTGCTGAAGTTGCCGGGGAATGCGCATGCAGGTACGGTGAACACTGATCTGGCACGACAGATTGATTTACCGCCCACGATTCTGCATCTGGCGGGATTGGAATCGGGCGAGCATATGAGTGGGCGGCCGCTGTATCTCAAAACAGGCGGCTTTGACAATGCCGCTATCCAATATAGCTATGCCGAAAATGATTTCGAGGGTAATGTGCTACGCGCGGTGCGTAACAAAACATGGAAGTATATTGAAGCGCTGGGGACGGGAAAACGCAATCACCCGCCCAAGGCGTTGTATGACCTGACGGCAGATCCGCAGGAGTGGAAAAATGTGGCGGAGATCGAGGCCTATATTGAAGAAGAACGAGAGTTACGAAAGGCTGTAGAAACGTATCAAAAAGTTATTGCGGAGCATGCTGCAGAACCCACGACAGAAGCTGATTTGGACGCTGTGCAGGAGCAGTTGGAATCGCTGGGCTATCTGGAATAGCGCATTTCGTACTATCCCATGATGCTGTCCCCCTTGTGCTGTAATAAGCGCGATTGATATGCTTAGCGCGAAAAAAGTGAATCGTGCGATGGTCTTGGGGACCGTTGTGCAGGGAGGGAGAATCGCATGATGGTAAAAAAGGCCGTCATCACGGCGGCGGCACGCGGGGTGCGTCTGTATCCGGTAGCGGACACGGTACAGAAGGAGATGCTGCCATTGCGGGATCGCGATGGCATCGCCAAACCGATCATCCAGATCATCATTGAAGAGGCCTTGGACAGCGGCATCGAATCTATCTGCATCGTCTGCGCACCTGACGACGAGGTGCGGTATCGCGCACAACTGGCGCAACTGCGTGAGAATATCCTGCAGGTATATCGGGGAATACGTTGGGCTGAGGAACAGGCGGCGCGCCTGGAAGATATATTACGACGCCTTTCGTTTGCTGTGCAAGAGGAGCCACGCGGCTACGGGCATGCGGTCTATTGTGCGCGTGAGTTCGTAGGAGAAGAGCCGTTCCTGCTACTCTTGGGTGATCATCTATACCTCTCTGATTTGCCGGAAAAACGTTGCGCGCAACAGTTACTCCAATTGGCTAATAAAGAAAACTGCGCCGTCGCAGCGGTGAATCCGACCCGGGAACATCTGGTAGGACGGTATGGCACGTTGAGTGGAACGCGTGTCCCCCATCTGTCGGGGGTCTACGAGATCGAAAAAATCCGGGAAAAGCCCTCGTTGAGTGTAGCGGAATTGGAATTACAGACACCAGGGCTGCGCGCGGGACATTATCTGTGCTTTTTCGGCATGCATGTACTTCCACATCACATTTTCCAGCTGCTGGAGGAAAACATGGCGGAAGAGTGCTCGCTGACCCCGGCGCTACAGGAACTGGCGAATCGTGAAAAGTATTTGGCGGCGGCCTTAGAGGGAAGCCGGTACGATATTGGGGCAAAATTTGGTTTGTTGGAAGCGCAGTTGGCCTTGGGGATGGCGGGCGAGGAACGGGATGAAATGCTGGCAACCCTTGTGGCGCATATGGCGGAGCTGTGTCAGCATCGGTTGGTATAAAACGTGGGGGCTGCAATAGAAACGATGCTTTGCTGTGGCTACGAATGGCCCCTCCCTATTGCTTGTAGCATTGGCTAGCTGCCTTAGGTCGCTGGCCGCGTTAGAAATGAGGATCTAAGCGTGTCGAATGCTTTTATTGAAACTATTGTGAGTAACGAGGTGGCGTTGCGAGATCGTTCGTTTCGTTCCTTATGTGAATCTTTGACGCCGGAGGCGTTGTTGGCGGCATGTGAGGAGTTGGAGACATTTCGTAGTAGTGCAACAAACCTGTATGAACGGGTACGCGCCACATTGTTTTTATATGCAGCCTATCGATTGCACCTCTCGGAAGCAGGCGCCTACCCGGAAACAGGGGGTATTCCGCACGCGGGTTTTGTGGATCTGCTGGATAGACGATTTGAGGAAGCAATCGGCTGTTTTCGAAGCACGCTTGAAAAAGAAGGGCCGAATGCAGCGCTATTCAGCGCATTGGCGGAATCCTATCACCACCTTTCGTTCGACACGCTCAGCGCCCAGGTACGCCATAGCGTACGCGCCAGCCGTGGAAATCAATGGATGTTCCGGGTAGGGCATGCCTCAGATCATCCACTACGAATCCGCCAGGAATTATTGAGCCGTCAGGGAGAAACCGGGTTATACCCCATTTTAAAAGAGCAAACCCCGGTGCGCCTCGACCTCAGCCATAGCGGCTGGTCGGATATTTTTTTCCTGGGCATGGATTATCCAGAGGGCGCACGCGTGCTCAATATCTCGGTGGATTTGGGGGTGTATGGACGGGACACGGTGTTGCGGCCACCGGTAGAAGTCTACATTCGTGTTCTACCGGAAACGGTCTTGCGCCTGACCAGTATCGATTTGGCCTGTACGAAAGATATAACTGAAACGGCGGATTTGTTTAATTTCGGCAATGACTATCTAAGCTTGCTGAAAGCAGGGGTAATTGCTTCAGGCTTTATTCCCCCCTCCTTCGAAGGTACAGAGCAAGGCCTGCCGCAGATAGTGGCGCAGGTAATAGGGCCGGGAATGGGCCTGGAGTTGGTTACTAAGGTAAATGACATCCCCAAAGGCTCTCGTCTGGCAGTCTCCACCAATCTGCTCGCAGGGATTATCAGCGCTTTGATGCGTGCAACGGGGCAAACAGAAACGTTGGAAGGCGCCCTGACAGAGTCGGAACGCCGTTTGATTGCATCGCGCGCCATATTGGGGGAATGGCTTGGGGGTTCGGGTGGTGGCTGGCAGGATTCGGGGGGATATGGCCGGGATTGAAGGTTATCGAAGGCGCTCTGGCGGAAAAATCAGATCCGGAATATCAGGTAAGCAAGGGGCGCTTGCTCCCACAGCATCGTTTGCTGAATGAAAGCGACTTGCATCCGGAAATTACAGAACGGCTGGCGGCTTCGTTGGTGCTTATCCATGGAGGAATGGCACAGAATGTAGGGCCTATCCTGGAAATGGTGACGGAGAAGTACCTGCTTCGTAGTAAAGCGGAGTGGCGCGCGCGTGCGGAAATGCGGCGTATCTTTGATGGAATCCTGCGTGCACTGAAAGAAGGCGACATACAGGCGCTGGGCGCATGTACCACGGAAAACTGGGAAGGTCCGTTGAAAACCATTATCCCGTGGGTGAGTAACCGCTTTACGGAAACAATCATTGCGCGTAGTCGGGCGGAGATGGGAGATGATTTCTGGGGTTTCTTGATGCTGGGCGGCATGTCGGGCGGTGGTATGGGCATGATGGTTTCCCCAGAACGCCGGATTGAATTCCGACAAAAAATTCTGGGTATCATGAAAAGAACGAAGGAAGAGTTGGCGGATGCGTTGCCCTTTGCCATGGACCCGGTCGTGTATGATTTCCAAATCAACACGAAGGGAAGTGTCGCGCAACTCTGTATGGGCGAGGCGGCATTGATGCCAGCACGATATTATGCCTTGCAGGTACCTGAATTGGTGCGTGAAACACCGGAAGAGGTGGGATATTTACGCCGTGTTGAGGTGGAACGTTTTACCGCGCAGTGCCAGGAACCGGATGAAACCTATCATATGTTGCGCACCCTGGTGGGGCATTTGTTTCGCGTCTCTGATTCGAATTCACATACGGAACGTCAGGCCTGGAATGAAGAAACGGCGCGCATTAAGGAAGAAAATGGTTTTGATGCAATTCAACACGAACAAATTCGTGAGGAACTGCGCGCAGGGCGTATAGGTCTGTCGCACAATCGTCTTCCCGTTGAAACGGATATCCGCGATGTGGAACATGGCGATGTTACCTGGCTAAATAACAATACTGTTTTCAAAGCTCAGGGCGAGGCAGCGTTGCGGGAAGGTCGGGTGGCGGTGATGAGCCTTGCAGGAGGCGTAGGGAGTCGATGGACAACGGGTGCAGGGGTGATCAAGGCGGTAAATCCCTTCCTGGAGATAGACGGAAAGCATCGCAGTTTTCTCGAGTTGCATTTGACGAAGACCCAACGCAGCGCGCAGCAGTATGATGTTGCTGTGCCGCATATTGTATCGACGAGCTTTCTGACGCATGCACCGATTGAAAAGCATTTGGCGCTGAATGAGAACTACGGCTATGCCGGACCATTGTATTTGTCGCCGGGGCGTTCGATTGGGCAGCGTCTGGTGCCGATGGTGCGCGATCTGGTCTCCCTGTGGGAGGAAATGCCGCAGGAAACTTTGGATGTGCAAAAGCAAAAGGTGCGCGAATCTGTGCGTGGCGCGTTGATGGATTGGGCGCGAGCAAAGGGAGAAGGTGCGGATTACGAGGACAATGTGCCGATACAACGCTTCAACCCGCCAGGCCATTGGTACGAAATCCCCAATCTACTTCATAATGGCGTACTGGCGCGTCTGCTCCGCGAACATCCACAGGTGGATACGCTGATGCTGCACAATATTGATACGTTGGGGGCAGACCTTGATCCTGAGGCGTTGGGGGCGCATTTATCGGGTGGCAACATGTTGACGTTTGAGGTGGTTCCGCGCCGCATCTATGATCGGGGCGGCGGCCTTGCGCGCGTCAATGGACGCCTCCGTTTGCTGGAAGGCCTGGCGCAGCCGCGTGAGGAGGATGAGCTAAAACTGAGCTTCTATAATTCCATGACTACCTGGGTGCAGATTGACGCATTGCTGCAGCGGTTTGGCCTGACGCGGGAAGAGGTCATGACGGATGAGGCGAAGGTGTTGACGGCAATACGTCGGATGGCGCAACGGATGCCTACCTATGTGACGATCAAGGAGGTGAAGTTGCGTTGGGGACATGGACAGGAAGATGTCTATCCGGTGGCGCAGTTTGAAAAATTGTGGAGCGACATGACGGCGCTCTCGGATGTATCCTGCGGCTATCTCGCGGTACCGCGTATGCGAGGACAACAGTTAAAAGACCCCGATCAGCTTGATGCATGGGCCAACGATGGCAGTAAGGCCTGGGTAGCCCGTTGCTGCGGATTTTCATCGTAAGGCTGTATACGTTAAGATTTTTTCACAAGAGGTCAGGGCAACAACTAAACGCCCTGGCCTCTTGGCTGTGGTCTCTGGACTATCTTGGTGACTAAAATCTGAAACGTTGTTATTAAAAACGAATTTTGTTGCGGTCAGGGATGGTAAGGACCATACCTATTGCCTGCGGTCGCTGGACCGCTTTAGAACCGCTCCCAATGAAGCAGTTCATCAAGGGAACGTTTCTGTGGCGCACCTATTCGCTCAGGGTATCCAACGGCAATGAGACTGATGAGGGTATACCCGGAGGGCGCACCCAACATCTCGCAGATTGTACCGCCGTAGGGTTTGCGTGCACCGGCTACCCAGCAAGCGCCCAATCCTGATGCGTGTGCGGCCAATAGAATGTTTTGCGTGGCGGCGGAACCATCCTCCAAAGCGTAATCGGCGGGTTTGCTTAGCACGACGATACAGGCGGCGGCGGCCGCAATGAATTTCCCATTCGGGGCGGCATCGGCAATTTCCTTCTTCATCGCATCATCGGTGACGACAACAAATTCCCACGGTTGTTCGTTGCGGGCAGTGGCGGCCAGACGGCCACAATCTACCAAGTCAGACAACAACTCCTTATCCACCCTTTCTTTCGTATAAGAGCGCACCGAACGTCGTGTGCGTAATGCTTCCATTGCATCCATACTATAATTTCCTTTCCTGAATTGGAGAAGAAATGAATTTGGCATCATCCCTCCCTTTTTAGCTTTAAGCGATTGTAGAAAAAAAGCGCTTTATTTTCCAGCATGTGGAATCTGATACAGACGCAAAATCTGGTCGGTGGCTGCGTAAGCGCAAAGTACATGCTGACGATTGTGAGCCTCGAAAAGGGTAGGAGCCGTACAATTGCGTCCTACGGGACGCGTTTCACGCCAAAGCAAACTGCCGTTGACGGAAAGTCCACAGAGTCCCGCATTCACTGTTGCGGCTACAAGCCAGGGCGTAGCCCCAACACCATACAGGCATAGCTGCGTAACGCCGGGAAGCGGGAAAGACCATTCCGGTGCATCTGAAGCTTCTGAAAAGCAATATACATTGTGTGTATCCGCCGCAAAAAGGGTTTGGTGCGGATAGCCACTACGACTTTCTACAAGGAGAGCGGAAATAGCATGTCCGGCGTCCGTTTTTTTCAGCATCAGACGCTCTCCGGAAAAGGCGTCAAAAGACTCCAGGACACCGTTTCCCTCGCCAACCCATACGGTCTGTGCAGTCCCATCTTGGCTACGTCGTAGTTTCGGAGAGCATGTGGGCATAGCCTGCAATGGCGTCTGAAAAATACATTTCCCCTCTGGGGTTAATGCGAAAAGCGTCGTCGAGGTAACCGCGTATACCGGCGCATGTTTTCGTGGCGTCGAATCTGGGGCCTGCGTATCACCAATCAGCGGCGTTTCTTCGGTAACAAATTCCCAAGGTAGTGCATCACTGACAGGAATACCCATCAGGCGACCACTAGGGAAACCCAGCACCAACAAATCGCCTTGAGATGCTGCACGCGGATGAACTTGTAATTGACCTGGCGCACAGGCCTCGTCCAGATCCAGTTCGCGATAGACTTCTCCCGCATCAGTAAGTAGGTACACATGGCCTCGCACATCGCACAGCGCAATAAGGGGCTTCCCGGTGGGCGATTGCGCGACAACGGGGCCGGCAACGAAGCCCGTATGAAAATAGCGTTGCCATTGTTGTTTTCCGGTTTCGTCCAAACAAACGATATGGCCTTTTTTCGTCGCAACAACCATGTGCGTGTACTGCTCCTGGCGGCGTCCATACCGTGAACCGTGCCAGCGGAGGGGAGGATTCTTGAAGGCCGTCTCGTCTGGCGTTGTAACGTAAAAAACAGCAGGCGGCGCTGTTAGCACGCCATCCAGCGACATGTGTTGTATTTCTTGCGGAGCGACCGAAAAACCAAAGGTTTTCGTAAGCGTTTCTTCCCCAGGCACAGTCAACGTTAACTGAAAAGAAAGGGATCCACCCAGCCCAAACATTCCCTGAATACGTCGCTGCATTTCGAAGGTCTCCTCCGGAGCCAGGTGTACAGGAATTGGGCTAACCCCAATGCTGTACCCCGGTGGAGGTGTAAGATTCAAAAACCCCGCCAGAGGGATGGCAGGCGTTTGGGTATAGCTAACAGTGGCGACAGCCTGTGTGCGGCGGGCTTCGGGTAGGACATCCCATGTAAAACTCAATGCCGCGGGTGCAGACCAGCGCCACAGGGAAAGTCCGTCAATTAAAACGGATTCTGATTGTGCAGGAATATGTACAACGCCTTCTTTTGGATAATAGGTATGCGCTTCCCCTGTTTCCAGACGGTAAACCTCCAGGGGAAGGTGCCGCTCTGTCTCCTCATATGGAAGGGGCATGCCCTGCCAGAGTGCTATAGCAGCTCCTTTCTTCCCTTTAAACACCACGCCTGTGTCGCTCCCCCCAAACGATTCTGGCAGGGGGCCTACAGGCGTGTATTTATCCAACACAGTCTTTACAAGCCAAGGCGACTTTCCTTCTTCTGCAGGACACATCCCTTCCACCAAAGGCAAGGTGGCTTTCACCTGTGCTGGCGCGCCTTGCTTCAACGCTCCATAAGCGAAAACTTCCTTATCCGCGACCTGCCACCAGCCCCCGAAAGGTGCATCGATCACGACATAGCGGCTGGCGTATGTTTTGGCTGCCGCCAACTGTACAGAGAACTTTTGGGGAGATGTGTGCGCTACGGGCGTATCTTCTTCATAGCCTAACGGCTCTAAAGATAATGAAATAGCGCCACAGCGCTTCCATATACGAATACTTTCATTTGACAGATGTTGTTTCAACAGCGCCTGACTGGTCGCGACAACGGACTGAAGCACTTCTGGTTCTGTCGTCCGCTGCGCACTACGAATAACTAAGGTGAGGGGGGTGTTTTCAGCAGCACCCACGCCTTGGATGAGTCCCTCCCAGAAAGCAAACCAGAGTGGGCTGGCGGCAAGAAGTGAATCGGCATATACAAGAAGGGCCGCATCGGGCTGCGTTCGTAAGAGGGTCGACGTAATCTTTCGTCCCAACCAGGAAGCATTTTCGACCAGACGTTCAGGAGGGGTCTCCGACAAGATATAGCCGTCCCAATGAAAATCGTATAGAAAGCTGTCGGGACAGGTATCCAGGGCGATGCCATGCACGCCACTCTGTTTTGACAGACGCGCTGTTAGCTCCACCTGCTGCAGGGCCTTCTGCGCTAAATCGCGATCCGCAAACCAACGTGTGGCAGGAGTCATGGATAGATGGAGAAAGTTGTGCGCGATACCTGCCTTGGCCAGACGGCTTTGCGCCCAGCGCAATTCCGTGGCGCAGGCATCTAAGGTCTCCGGGGTACAGTTCGCGACTTCGTCGAACCGGGTATAGCCTTGAAAAATGAATCCCTGGAAACCCTTTTCAGACCAATAGCGGGTATTGTTGGCCGCCCAGCTTGCATTGACCGGTGCAGACAAGAGGACACGGGCTATATCGCTCGGCACCGGCTCTGTCACCCCCGCGCCTGCACGCAGCAAAAAAACTATGAGGAGAAAAAAACAACGCAACAAACTTTCCTGCATACCGTTCTTTTTCTATTCGGAATTTTACAATTTTTCATTGTGATCTTCGGTGAGAAGCGTGGTGATGGTGCGCAAATCTTCGCTACGATCTTTGGGCATAACGAGCACAGCATCATCCGTGACCACAACGACAAGATTATCAATCCCCAACGTGGCTACGGTTATCTTTCTACCTTCTGCGGCGTTGTAGATAATACTGTTGGTGGATTCACTGGCGATGGTATCGCCTATGCATATATTGCCCGCACTGTCATGTGAACGACATCGGTCCAGGGCAGCCCAGGAACCAAGATCATCCCACGCGAAAGTGGCAGGAGCCATATAAATCTTTTCAGCATGCTCCATCAACGCATAGTCGATACTAATGGATTCAAGCGTCGAAAAAAGTCGATTTACTTCATCTACTGCATTCCGACGCATTGCCTCCGCCATGGCGCAAACGGTATGCGCCATGGCGGGTTGCGCTTTCTCAAGCTCGTTTAAAAAGGTTTGCACGGTCCAGAAAAACATCCCTGCATTCCAAAAATACTTCCCACTATCGACGTAGCGCTGCGCCGTATCCCGGTCGGGTTTTTCATGGAATGCCGCCACGGGGATCGCCGTAGCGGTCGTGACCTCTTGCGATGCTTCAATATACCCAAACCCCGTGGCAGGATAGGTCGGTGGTATACCTACGGTGACCAGCGCCGTCTCCTGCTCCGCTGTTTCCAACGCCAGCCGCACGGTGTTGCGATACGCCGTCGTATCGCCAATGCTGCCATCTGCTGGTACGATAGCCATCGTAATACATTCGGGTGCAAGATTGTTGTGGGCCAGGAGATGGGCGGTGGCGTAGCATAAGCAACCGGCTGTATTGCGCTTATCCGGCTCAACCAGCACATTCTTTTCAGGGGTGGCCGTCTTCTGCAATGCCGAGCGGATTGGTGCGGCCAGAATGGGCGTGGTTTGTATGTGAATCTGTTCTGGTGAAATCAGCGGCAAAAGTAGTTCAAGGGTAGCTTCGAGCAAAGACTGGTCTGTCTCGCCCAATCGCAATAACTGCTTGGGACACAACTTGCGTGATAACGGCCAGAACCGTTCCCCTGCTCCACCCGCCATAATTACGGCAACCCGTTGTTGTCGTACTGCTTTGCTCAACAGAAATCCTCCCGACGTACACATCAAAATCGGCAAATGCCGTTATACATTCCACTTCTCGGCGCTTGCTCGCTACTCAATCTTTTCCAATGGATTAAAGTGATCGCGCTGAATACCGTTCTTCACCCGTGTCGGCGCAGCCCATTGAACCCCGTTATAAATGACCTTCAAAATATTTTCATCGTAAAAAATGGGAAAGGTTTCATGGCCGGGACGGAAGTAGAATATCTTGCCTTGTCCCCGGTGCCAACAGCAACCGCTACGAAAAACCTCGCCGCCCTGGAACCAACTGATAAATACTTGCTGGTCGGGTTGGGGAATATCAAAGTGTTCGCCATACATTTCCGTATGCTCCAGTGTAATGCATTCAGGCACGCCATCCACGATGGGATGTGCGGGGTCCACCACCCAAAGGCGTTCCCGCTCGCCTATTTCCTTCCATTCCCGCCATTTAAGCATGCAACTGGTGCCCATAAGCCGACGAAACGGTTTCGACAGGTGTCCCGAATGCAAGACCAGTAAGCCCATTCCCTCCAAGACCCGCTGCTGCACCCGCTCGGCATTTTCATCGCTTACCCGCTCATGCGCACAGTGCCCCCACCAGGTCATCACGTCGGTATTTTCCAGAATATCTTCCGAAAGTCCCTGCTCCGGATCGTCCAATTGCGAGCAATGTACCGATGCAATTCCGGGTTGCTCTTCCAAAAAAGCAGCAATTTGCCCCCCCATCCCCTTCGGATAGACCTCGCGACACTTGGGCATTTCCCGATCATGTACCCCTTCATTCCACACTGTTACCCGAATTCCAGACATTGACAGACCCTCCATTTTTCCCCATATTTACCCGAGAAACGTAGCTCTTTTTTGCACGGCATCTTTCAAAGGCCCCATGCGAGCACGCTCTTTATCACAACAGGTAAAACACACTAACGGTGGCTAGGGCCACACCCAAGAAATATGGTCCTTACCGTCCCTGAGCACTGTAAAATTCCGTTATTCTATGACAACTATTCAGAACCAAGCCACTAAAGGTAGCCAGGCCCACACCCAAGAAATATGGTCCTTGCCATCCCTGAGCCATAATTATTTTTCGTGTTTTTGTGGCCGCTTTTCAGATTTAAGCACTACGCTGCTATATATTTATCGT
Organism: Candidatus Hydrogenedentota bacterium; assembly: GCA_963678445.1. Taxonomy (GTDB): domain Bacteria; phylum Hydrogenedentota; class Hydrogenedentia; order Hydrogenedentales. The sequence continues at coordinate 1,103,885 of OY782877.1, forward strand.
CGTAGAAGCAGAAGGGAAAAACGACATTCTTACAGCTGCTATTGTACTCGCTTATTCCGATGAAGGAAAGTCTTCGTTTTCTTCAAAAAGCTTCTTAACAAAAAAAGGGAGGTTTTTAAGTCTCATTATGCTATCATGTGGCTCTTTAATCTCCAAAACTGCGGTAATGTGAACGTTAAAAGGAAGTACCCGAGCCATGAGCAGCACACACCACAAAGAGTTTACTTGGGTAGAAGGCCTCACGCTGTGCCTGGGCATGATAGCTGTGCAATTATCCACACAAATTATGAACCAATGGGGCACCTACTTTTACTCGCCGCCTGCCGGTTCCGGACGCACCGTCTATATTGCCGTGGCTCTGGCGGGGTTCATTTTCATCATCGGCACTATCTGGGACGCCATCACCGACCCGCTTATCGGCATGTGGTCGGACAAAACACAGACAAAGCCCGGTAAATTTCGTCTTGTCCCTATTCATGGTCGGCGTTTACCCTTCGTGTTTTGGGGTTCCATCTTCATGATCTTTACTTCCATCCTGTTTTGGTATCCCCCCATCCCCAAGACGCATTTTCTTAACTTCCTCTATGGTTCCGCACTGCTTTGCCTGCACTGGACCGCATTTACCATCACCGTAGTGCCCCTTTGCGCTCTGGGACCGGAAATCGCCCGTTCGGAAAGGGCCCGCTTGCGTCTGGGCACCTGGTTTTCCATAGGTATGATTGTCGGGCTAGCACTTGCTAATGTATTGCCTGGCGTCCTGATTAGCGTGCTGGATCCTGCACGCGCCAACGGTGAATTCTCAGCCGTTGGCTACCGACGTGTAGCCATTATCTTTTCCCTGGTTTCCTTTGCGCTTTTCCAACTGCCGGTCTGGTTTATCCGTGAACGCTACGATTCTGACGCACACGATATCGAACATGCTGCCTGGTTGAGCGGGGCACTCGACGCCGCCCGCAACTTCCCCTTTGTGATTTACTGTGCTGCTTTTTTCCTGTTTACCGTCGGTTTTCTGGCGGTACAGAACGCGTTGCCCTATTTTGCCCAGCTGGGTCTTGGCGGAGATGAAAGCTTGATGACCGTCCTTATGGCTCCCTTCATCGTCGCTTGTCTGGCGTTCATCGGCATCGTCCCCAAACTAACCAAACTTCTGCATACCAAATGGATGACGTTCATCGCATTTCTGATTATCACTTCGGGGCTTCCATTGATGTACCCCCTGGCGCATATGGAAACTTCCACAACGGTCAAAACGATTCTGGGCGGTGCCTTATTCGCCTATTGCGGTATTGCGCAGGCCATCATGTATGTGATGATGGTGCCGATGCTGGGCGAAATTATGGACTTCGACGAGTTGCGCTCTGGACAGCGCCGTGAAGCCCTGTACAACGGCTTCCATGGCTTTATCATGAAAGGGGCTATCGCCTTTGCAATCCTGCTTTCAACACAGTCCATGCGATTCTTTGGTAACAGCGTAGAAGAGCCAACCGGCGTTTTCCTGGTGGGGCCTTTCGGCGCACTGTTCACCTTCCTGGGAATGATCGTCATTCTCTTCTACCCTATCCTGAATGTTGCTAAAGGAGAAGAATCGGAAGATACGCAGTAGTCCCCTTCTCCTGCCCATACACATTATCCCGATCCCGGCCCGCTTCTAAATGATGAAGCGGGCTTTTTTTAAAAAAAAGCCCCTCGCTTCAATAAAGCTCTCTTGAAAAACTGAGAGCCGCTCTGTCATGGTTAGGCTCTACGCTGTTTTTAAACGACACCGTCAAAAGGAAATGGGGAAATGAAACGCTATCTTGTCTTTCTGAACTTGTTGGGGCTGTGTCTTCTATCTACGGCATGGTGCGCGCCCCTGCAATTACACGTTGCCGTCAATGGCAATGATTCCTGGTCGGGTCGCATGGCCACTGCACAGGATAATGACGGACCGCTTGCCTCATTGGAAGGCGCGCGTCAGGCGATCCGTTCCCTAAAACAAGCGGGAGCGTTTCCGGAAGGTGGGATAGAGGTGTTGGTACATGCCGGCCTATACAGTATGGATGCGCCGTTTGCCTTGACAGAAGAAGATTCGGGAACTGCGCAGGCGCCGATTGTGTATCAGGCCGCTCCCGGAGAAAAGGTACGCCTTTTAGGCGGTGTCGTGGTATCTGATTTCAAGGCGGTAGAGGATCCGTCTGTCTTGGCGCGTATGGATGAAGCCGCACATGGCAACGTGATGACAGCCGATCTCAAAGCACTGGGCTTTACCGAGTTTGGTTCCCCCAAGGGCGGTGGTGTCGAGCTTTTCTTCGACGAAAAACCCATGACGTTGTCGCGTTGGCCCAATACCGATTTTGTGCGCATTGTGGATATCGTGGAAAAAGATGGACATGAAATCCACGGGCAGAAAGGCAGTAAAACGGGTCGTTTTATATACAAAGGAACCCGTCCAGAGCGTTGGGTAAATGAGGAAGATGTCTGGTTGCACGGCTACTGGTTCTGGGATTGGTCAGAGGAACGGCAGCAGGTTGTATCCATCGATACCGAACATTCACAGATAAGCCTGTCGAAACCGTACCACCACTATGGATATCGAAAAGACCAATGGTATTATGCGTACAACTTGCTTCCCGAGCTGGATACGCCAGGCGAATGGTATCTGGATCGAGATGCCGGCATGCTGTATTTCTGGCCACCGGAAAAGGAAGGCGCACATACGACTATTGTTTCGCGCTTGAACACCATGATTACACTGAATTCCGTTTCGCATGTGCATCTTAAAGGATTCAGCATGGAGGGCGTACGCGGCGATGCCGTGCTGGTATCCAAAGGAGCGGATACGAAAATCATCGGGTGTACTATTTTTAATACGGGCGGTTATGCGGTAAAAGTTAATGAAGGCAAACGCCATGGCGTGATCGGATGTGATATTTACCAGACCGGTTGTGGCGGTATTACGATGGCGGGCGGCAATCGCACTACGCTGGAACCCGCGGGACATTATGCAGAAAACAACCATATCCACCACTATGCACGCATCGCACGCGTCTATCATCCCGGTGTCCGCATCACTGGCGTGGGAAACCGGATAGAGCACAATCTGATTCACAACGCTCCCCACATGGCAATCGGTTTCACGGGGAACGACCACTTGATCGCTTTGAACGAGATCCACAGCGTGTGTTATGAGTCCAACGATGCAGGCGCTATCTACACGGGACGCAATTGGACCATGCGTGGCAACATGCTTCGAAACAATTATTTACACCATATTAACGGTTTCGAAGGAGGCGGCTGCGTCGGCATCTATCTGGATGACATGTTCTCCTCCGCCGACATGATAGGCAATGTATTCTACAAGGTAACCCGTGCCGCCTTTATCGGCGGCGGTCGGGATTGCACCATTGCGAATAATATTTTCGTAGACTGTAACCCTGCCTTGCATGTCGATGCACGCGCTATGGGTTGGGCGCATGGGCATGCGGATCAATGGATTAAAGAGGCTACTGAAAAAGGAACCTTGTCGGGTATTGCCTATAATAAGCCACCGTATAGTACGCGGTATCCTCAACTGGTAAATATCCTCGACGATGGGCCCAAAGCCCCCAAGGGTAACACCATCGCCCGTAATATTTTCTGGGGCGGAGAATGGGATGGCGTGCGTAAAGAAGCGCGGAAATATCTGAAATTCAAAAAGAACTTTATCAATAAAGACCCACACTTTGTCGACGAAGCACATCAGGATTTCCGACTGAAAGACGACTCCCCCGTCTACAAGAAAGGCTTTCAACCTATCCCGATAGAAAAAATCGGCCTTTATAACAGTCCCCAACGCGCTTCCTGGCCCGTTCAGCACACCGTGCGCCCCATGCACTGAGTGGCCCAGGGGCCACACCCAAAATATATGGTCCGTTACGACCCTGACCATTGGGAACGGGCTAAAACACCCGACATTAAAAATACGACTTTGCATAATTGACTTGGACAAAAATCCTTTGTTACAATACGCGCTGATGTATGCCTGTGAGCGGTGCGATGCTTCTTACAGGCAAAACAGAGCGCTGCCGTAATCAGGCGGGTTTTGTTTGGTCTTAGTACAAGAACAACACACGAAGCACGTTAGAGTTAGCGTTGTATGGCGTGCGGCTTTGGCGGCTTTAGGCTGGTGGCGCTTTGAATACGTTGATCATCCCCCTTGCTCATATCACAGAGGACGGCTGTCGTATTGATACGACGGTCGACGTGATGGCGTGCGCCCCTAAGGGAGCGCCAACGTTGGCGGTGGAAGCGGTCCAATTGACCGGGATGTTGACGCCGGTGTCTTCGGAATACCTTTTTCGAGGACGCATACACGGTGTGTTTTTACATGCCTGCGATCGGTGCCTGCAACCTGCGCGCACATCGTTTGATATTGAGGTGACGTGGGATTTTCAAGAGGGAGCAGCACGTACGGTGCTGGATGAGGCGGCGATGCCGGAGGAGGCGGAATATGAATATGATACGGATGTGGCAAGCCCGGAAACGTATATGTACCAAGGACTTGAGATAGACCTTGGCCCATGTGTGTACGATGAAGTAAGCTTGGCCGCGCCGGCGAAATATGTATGTCGCGAAGACTGTGCGGGCTTGTGCAGCCGATGTGGCGCCAATCTGAATGAGGGGCCATGTTCATGCGCGGCGGAAGACGAAGACACGATAAGTGCGAATAAGGGCTTAGCGGGATTAGCCGAGCTGTTTCCCGATCTGGCCCCGAAAAAAGAAAAGGAGTAGTCCCGTGCCAGTACCTAAGAGAAGAACGGGTAAAACCAAAAAAAATATGCGTCGTTCTCACCATGCATTAAGCACCCCGAATCTGTCCGAATGCCCCAGCTGTGGCGAACGGATCATGCCGCATCGGGTTTGCCCGGCGTGTGGACATTATAAAGACCGCCTCTCCGTCAAAGTGAAATAAGAACGACGCGTACGGGAGATAATTCCATGCGAATTGCCGTGGACGCCATGGGCGGTGACTCCGCCCCGGACGTAGAGATAGAAGGTGCGGTCCAGGCGTCGTTGGAAAACGAAAGCGAAATCGTCCTTGTAGGCGATGAGGCCGTACTGCAAGAAAAACTGAACGCCTATTCAAAAAAAGGCAACATTACGGTTGTGCATGCCTCGGAAACGATCGGCATGCATGAATCGCCTGTTATGGCGGTGCGTAAAAAGAAGGATGCGTCGTTACTGGTCGCCATGCGACTTTTGAAATCGGGCGACGCAGATGCTTTTGTCAGTGCCGGCAATACAGGGGCCGTGATGGTAAGCGCGCGTACCGTGTTGGGTTCCATACAGGGTGTGGCGCGTTCGGCCATCAGCCAAAGTTTACCAACGATGGCGGGCAATGTGGTTATGTTGGACTTGGGCGCCAATGTAGATTGCACCACGCGGCAGCTGTGTGAATTTGCAGAAATGGGTATTGCTTATTCGCACTATGCTCTGGGGGTGGAAAACCCCCGCGTCGGTTTGCTGAATATTGGTGAAGAGGTGCAAAAAGGGGGACAGATTGCCCGGGAAGTACACCGGAAACTGAGTGAATCCCCGCATGTAAACTTTGTGGGAAATGTCGAGCCAAAGGCGATTTATCAAGGCGAGGCCGATGTAGCCGTCTGCGATGGTTTTGTTGGAAATCTTTTCCTGAAAACCAGCGAGGCGGCAGGAATGTTTATGGGCAAGTTGCTCCGTGAACATTTCGAGAGCTCTTCCGCCAGCAAGCTGGGCGCCGTTTTGGCGCGCAAGGCATTGAAGACGTTGAAAGAACGCGTGGACCCTAATGAATACCCAGGTGCGCCCCTATTGGGCATCAATGGTATCGTCATTATTATCCATGGTTCTTGCGCTCCGCGTGGCGTAGCCAACGCGATTCATGGCGCACGCCTTGCCTATGAAAACCGCCTGAATGAGCATATTGCTGAAAATATCGCTGTATTACGCCAGGAAGAGCAAATGCAAATTGCATCTGCAGAGACACCCCCTCAAAAGGTGCCCGAGGATATGCCCGTAGACGAAAAGGTTGCTGTTGTGGAAATGTGTGGCGACGAAGGTGAGGGGGATATGGGTGAGGGCGGCGAGGATACGCAACAATGACAGCCTTCCTGTTTCCAGGCCAGGGTAGCCAGAAGTTGGGAATGGGACAAGATTTTTATACGCACGATTCCGCCGTCCGGTCTTATTTTGACCGGGCGGCAGCGTTATTCTCAGGGGATCTACTATCCGCTCTTTTTGGCGAGGATAAAGCGGCGCTCAATGATACACGGGTAGCGCAGCCAGCGTTGCTGACTGTAGAAGTCGCTATTGCCCAGTATCTAAAGGAACATGGGCTGACACCAACGGTGTGCGCGGGCCATAGCCTGGGTGAAATCCCGGCGCTGGTAGCGGCAGAGGCACTTCCCTTCGAAGCGGCAGTCCATTTTACCTTGGAACGCGCCCGCCTGATGAGTGAAAACGTTCCCGAAGGGGGCATGGCGGCGGTGATGGGCCTGACGCCCGAAGTTATTGAGGCATGTCTGCCTGACTCAGTCCAAATCGCCAATTACAATGCACCAAACCAAACCATCATCAGCGGAACAAAGCCGGGACTTGAGCAGGCGCAAACTGCGTTGAAGGAAGCAGGCGCTAAACGCGTTTTACCTTTACGTGTCTCCGGTCCCTTTCACTCGCAATACATGCAATCTGCTGCAGAGGCGTTACGTGCAAGCCTGACGGACATCCCCCTGACTACGCCTAAATATCGCTTTGTTTCCTCTGTAAGCGGACGGGAGGAGCAAGCACCGGAAACGATCCGGAAGCTGTTGGGGGATCAGCTTACTGCACCCGTGCAGTGGACCGGGGTAATGGCGACTATGCAAACGCAAGTAGCCCTTGAAGTCGGACCGGGAACGGTTCTGAAGGGGCTGGCTAGCCGTATACCGGATACGCCAACGGTGCATGCGACCGGCACGTTGACGCAGGCGCAGGAAGTACTCCAGCTGCCGCGTTAAACGGCACGACTACGCGCCACAGGCAGTAGATAGATATCCTCCTACCATTGCTGACCGCTTTGCGCTGTCAGGTCTAGATACTATCTTTTCTTCCCCTGCTTGATGTGCATCTTTATGGCGATTTTTCCTGAGGAGGCCCATTGTTAAAGGGGCATGGCTCTGTCAAACACTCCCCTCCCGCATCCTGTGCCGGAAAAAGCAATTGCACCGTGGTGCCCACCTCTGGCTTGCTTTCCAGATAGACCGCACCATGGTGGGCCTGCATGACGCCTAAAACGGCCGCCATTCCAAGCCCTCTCGCCGCAAATTTAGTTGAGAAAAAGGGGTCAAAGACACGCTGGCACACTTCCTCATTCATACCGACACCTTGATCCCGTACATTGAGGTAAGCATACGCTCCCTGCTCTGGAGGAGCGTTTAAGCATGCGTCGTCCATAGAATCGGATGTATAGGCGCACAGGCCCGATTCGATACTGATACTGCCGGTACGGTTTTCCATTGCCTCCACCGCATTTTTAAGCAGATTCAGAAGTACCTGACGGATTTGCGCCGGGTTACCCTGCACCCGCAGCACTGTACCGGACAAACGGTATTTCAATGTGACGTCTTTGGGAAGATCCAGACTAAACAGCGGGCGCATTTCCTGGACCAGCGCATTCAGATCAACGCTTTCCATTGCACATGCATCATGCCCGGAACATACCAGCATTTGTTTGCTGAGTTCAGAGGCGCGTGCTACCGATTTCAAAATTTCGGTAATATACTTTTGTTCCGGATCGTTTTCCTTGATCCCCTGCGAAAGCAACTCAACATAACCGCCAATGGCATGCATGATGTTGTTCAAATGATGGGCTATCCCGCCGGACAGTGTACTAAGGCTTTCATATTTTTGCGCCCGATGTATGCGCTCTGTCAACTTGTTCCGTTCCGCTTCCGCCTGTTTGCGCTCCGTCAAATCACGAATCATTGCCAGAAAAAGATTAGTGCCATGATGCGGAAATCTCGACGCCTTAACTTCCACGGGGTAGACACTACCATCCTTGCGGTGTTGTTGGGTTTCGAAAAGGACAAATTTCCCTTTCTGCACCCTTCCCCATAGCTCCTGTATCTTTTCTTCTGAATATTCGGGGTTTATATCGGGCACAGACATACGAAGTAACTCTTCTCTAGAATAGCCCAATGTGTGACACATCTCGCGATTCAGATCAATCATCTTGCCTCGCGCAGTGCATAGCAAAATCCCATCTTGGCAATTCTCGACCAGCAGACGAAACCGTTCTTCACTTTCGCGCAGCTCCTGCTCGGTTTTTCTGATTTGGGTAATATCGTGACCGACGACGACGATACAAAGTTTTTCCTGTTTTTCATTACGAACCGGCGTAAAGGTAAACACCAGATTGTGCATTTCTTCATGAGCATCCTGTAAAGAGGCCTCCACCCAAACAGGATGTCCTTCGGCGGCGTTTTTTGTGGCTTCTTGTATTCTGTCCTGCATGCTCAGGGACAACTCTTTCCAGGGAATTTCCCAAAAATGAAGCGGGATCAGCTCGTCCGCCACCGCGCCCACCAGTTGAAGCAGGGCCCCGTTGATATCAATAATGATACCTTCCGAATCGAGCACACAAATGGGTTGCACATTTTGGTTAAACATGGCACGAAACAGGTACTCACGCTCCGCCAGGACTTCTTCGGCTTCTTTCTGTTCCGTGATGTCACGTCCAACAACAAGGATGCAATAACGTTGGGAAACCGTCAGGCAAGAGAGAGAAACCTCGAGACAAACCGGATGCGCAGGATCGGTATGTACATACCATTCAAAACGTTGCGGTCCAAATTTTTGCGCCTTTTTGATCCACTCAATAGCGTCTTTTTCGGAATAAGGCTCCTCCCCCAGCTCTAACTCTGATAAAGAAATATTAACCACATCCTCACGCTGAAAATTATATAAACGCAGCCCCGCGTCATTAATATCGAGAATCTTTCCCGTTTCAGTATCCAGCAAAAGCAGCGTGTCGTTTGTGGCGTTGAAAATGGTCTTGTATTTTTCCGCCAGAAAGGCTCCTCCTCCGTTCATCAAATCGGATGAAGTCCTCCCAGCCTCGCTTTTTTCCAGTAGCGCAAGTCTCCTGAGGCAGGCGTTTTTCTCCTTTTCCTGCGTTGCCATCCAGGCGATAAACTCGCTGCTGTATCGGAGCATTTCCTCAATTTGTTCTGCACGCAAACGCGGCGCTGCGTCAATTGCATTCAAATAGCCTTCCATGTCATAGCCGTATTGCTCTGCCTGAAGACGAAACTTTTCATAAGAAATCGCTTCGTTACTATAGAAAAACTGCCCGATAAAAAGGTTGGCTTTATGTTCTCCGTCAACGATGATCGGAAAGGCAATATCCCATAAACCATTTTTACAACGATGCGCCAGGGCAGCGTCTTCGCGGAGGTTTTGCTTGATATATCGATAGTTTTCAATGCAATAGGCATAGGATTGCGGATGGGCGCGGTGGAAACAGGTGCAAATATCTTGCCAGCCCGCCGAAACCAGAATAGTATCTTCCAAATCGACTATACCGATTGGAAAACCGGCTACCTTATATAACAAATCAGCCAGCTGTTGGAGTAATTTGATATCTACCCATTCCACAAATGCCGATTGCCCCATAACGCTCCCCCTGTGCCGATATGACAACCACCCATAGTACGCGTTACTTGTATCGTAGCGGTAAAGTACAATCTCGGCAAGTAAAAAAAACGGTATGGACTCCTCTGACGGTAATTGCTTGGCCTGTTCTCTCGTCGGAACTGGAAGCAGGGGGAAAAGGTGCGTTAGGATAGCGCGCGATGGTATTGAAGAATTATCTACAGTGGGAAATGGAGAACAGGCATGACGGATGATATAAGGACGTGGGAAGGACAGCTGGATGATTTCGACGGCGAAAGCCGTGGGGCAGCGTTGGCGCTATTGATGAAGGCGGAGAAGGCGGGAAAACTGGAGCCCGTATCGGAAAGCCATTTTTTAAATCTGCATTGTCACTCGTTCTTTTCCTTTAATGGGTACGGATATTCCCCCTCCGCGCTGGCGTGGCGCGGACATCGCGCAGGATTATGCGCTATGGGAATCGTGGATTTTGATGTTTTGGACGGCGTGGAAGAATTCCTTTCCTGCTGTGCCCTGTTGGGCTTGCGCGCATGCGCGGGTATGGAGACGCGGGTTTTTGTGCCCTCTTTCGCCACGCGGGTGATTAATTCGCCGGGTGAGCCGGGCATTAGCTATCACATGGGGGTGGGCTTTACCGGAAAACCTGTTGTACAGGAGGCGTTTTTAAAGGAACTTCGTGCAATTGCGGAGAATCGCACGAAGGGAATGATCGACCGCATTAATGCGTACCTGTCTCCGTTAACCCTGGATTACGCAGAAGATGTGCTCCCGTTGACCCCACAGGGTAATGCAACGGAACGCCATGTCTGTATGGCGTATGATGCCAAGGCGAAGGCCTGTTTCCCTGATGCACAGACGCGCGCCGCGTTCTGGGCGGAAAAACTTACGACGCCGATAGAAAAAGTAACTACCGTATTGGATGATGCCCCGGCATTACAGGGGCTTATCCGCTCCAAAACAATGAAATCGGGCGGGGTGGGCTATGTGAAGCCGTCAGGAGAAGACTTCCCGCAGTTGGATGCGGTAAATGCGTTTATTCTGGCCAATGGCGCTATACCGACCTTTGCCTATCTGGATGGTACTTCGGATGGGGAGCAGGCGATGGAGGAATTGCTGGATGTAATGGTGCAGTCGGGGGTGGCGGCGGTAAACATTATCCCGGATCGAAATTGGAATATCGCTGATCCGGAGGCAAAAAAACTAAAGGTGGCCAATTTGTACCGTTTTGTGGAACAGGCGCAGGCGTTGGGTCTGCCTGTAATGGCGGGGACAGAGATGAACGCGTTTGGGCAGCGCTTTGTGGATGATTTTGATGCACCTGAAATGCAACCACTACAAGAGGTCTTCCTGGAAGGCGCCTATATTCTGCACGCGCATACGTTGTTAGAACGCCATGAGGGAATGGGCTATCTGAGTGCATGGACACAGCAGGCCTTTGATAGTGTAGCGGCAAAGAATGCTTTCTTCGCGCAATTGGGGAAAAAGGCCATTACGCCAGATGCTACTCTGTTAGCGCAGATTACTCCGGAAAAAACACCGGAGGCTATTTTGCATCAACTATAAGCGGTCCAGGGGACCACATCCAAAATATATGACCTTGCCGTCACTAAAAAGAATCCGTTTGGCGCTTTTTTTAGGGTACACTGATAAAGGTCAGTAGGAGCCGGTATAGATAAAACTGGAAAGGAGCGTAGCCATGGCCAGTGTTGTGTGTGAACCATGTATCAAGTGCAAGTATACCGATTGTGTCGAAGTATGCCCGGTGGGATGTTTTCATGAGGGGGAAAATATGTTGGTGATCGACCCCGATGAATGCATTGACTGCGGGGTGTGTATCGATGAGTGTCCTACGAGCGCCATCTGTTCTGAGGAGGAGGTGCCGGAAGCCTGGCAGGAATTCATCGAACTGAATGCGAAATACGCCCAAATATGGCCTTCTATTACGGAAGGAAAAGAGCCGATGGAAACAGCGGAAGAGTTTAAGTCGGTAGCGAACAAGCGGAATCTATTGAGTACGGAACCGGGTACAGGCGATTAATACGAAACGTATTGAGAAAAGCAAAAACGCCGTGGACTTTGTAGAAATAAGGTCCACGGCGTAATGCAAAAACAAGACTTTATTTTTCCAGGATCACCAGAAAGTCGTTGTAGCTGGGACCGTTGTTGACGGTGATCGACGAGACGGTCCAACCATCACGCAGCAAATCTTCCAGCGTTTCTTTTCCGGAACCATTGGATTGGATAATCAGTGATTTTTGCATCATTCCTCCTTCTTCATTCTTCTATATCCGCGTTTACCGCGTGGTTATGCACATCTGCCCGTGGCAGACACCTCATTGCGATGCACTTTGCCGCGACGGGTAGAGTTTACCAAGATACTCCAGAGTGGCCTCACAATTCAACTGTCCCGGAGCGGTAGCGCTGCCAAGAAATGTATAGGTAATAAGGGAGCCCAGCGCAGGGAAAAACAGACGGCTAAGCATGCCGGCAGAGCCCATGCCAATCGTAATAACATGCTTGGGGGCTTCTTCCAAAGTAAACTGGGCCAAGGTGCGCAAGTCCTCTGGCGTAGTGCAGGTGCAGGCGACTTTTACAATATCCACTCCGCAGGCACGCCCCTCTTGTGCAATTTCCCGTAATTGCTCCAGGGAAGGGGTCGCTTCAAAATCGTGAAATGAGCCAATACTCAGACAGTCTCTTTCTTGCGCAATAGCAGTGACCGTGGCGCAAATCTCTGTCGATATCTCAACATCAATAGCGTGCACATGGGGTGTAATCTGCTCGTAAAGGGTACAGCGCTCGTCCTCTGACTGCGCCCAGTCCCCACCCTCCTTGGTCGTGCGTATCGTACCCAATAAAGGGATACCGAGGTACCGTCGAATCTCCTTCAGCACATAGTCCTCGTCGGTATGGGCAAACTGATCTATACGCAATTCCAGTAGATCCGCACCCTTTTTCAAGGCATCGTAGATTTCTGCATCTTCTACGCCATCGCGAATGGCAACAGCAACACAGGGGCGTTCTCCGAGGTTTAGGGAAGAAAGTTGAAGCATGCTAAAAAATTGATCTCCTGTATTTTCGAAATACTACGCCTTGACCTGTTTGGGCTCATCCGCGGCCTGCCGACGCGCTTCCCACTCCTGCTCCAGACGTTCACGGCGTTTCCAGCGGCGGTGCAGCCATAGCCATTGCTCGGGATTTTTGCGCACAAGCGCTTCAAAAGCGTCCTGACAGATCTGTGTGTTACGGACTAAATCGTCACGCAGGTTAGCGGTATGTGTTAAAGGCAGTGCAGGGGAAAACTCCAGTGTATACTGTCCCCGGGCGCTACGTAACATGGAAACGAGATGGACGGGGGCCCTGGTACGCGCAGCAATCATGGCCGCGCCAATGGTGCTCCAGCAGGGCTGGTCAAAAAAGGTAACGGGGACGGCATTGATACGTGGACTTTGATCAACAAGCAGGCCAACGATCCACCCCTCTTTAATCAGGCGGATAATCTCACGCCCGGCGCTGTCCTTGGGGATGGTAGTGATACCGCCGCCACAGCGTAACGCATCTACCCGTGTATTCAGACGGGGAGCGTCAAGAGGCCGCACCACCTCGGCAACACGAAATCCACAACTGGCCATAGCAGGCCCCATCCATTCCCAATTTCCAAAATGGCCCCCAACACACAGACAGCCCCGCTCCAGATCAACGTTTTCCTGACCCTTTATCGTAACCCGTCCCTTAAACTGGGTTTTGGCATATATCGGCATGCGTGCAAACTCTGCGGCGATATCCGCCACATTGCCGATCGCCCCGCGCAGGATGCGTTTCTTTTCGCACTCCGTCAATTGGTCACCATATGCCAAATCAAGGTTCTGCATGCCCACCTTGCGCAGACGCGGCACAACGTAATACGCCAATTTGCCTAGCGCACTCATAAAGGCATATGAAAAAACAATAGGGAGGCATTGTGAAACGCGCAGATAAATGAGGGTCAATGAAGCGGCGCCATAGCGCATCAGCTTTTTCCCTACCTTAGCCATACAAAATGAGCACCTTTCCTATCAGAAGCTACGACAAACAAGAAGCAGTTTCACCCAGAAAGTCCCAAAGCCGTATACCACATCCGCACGCACCTTGAAAAAGAGATGAGAACGCCTGAAAAGCATCTACGGACGGCTCTGGGATACCTCAGGCCTCAAGGGTAACACTTTGGCCAATGGTGGGAGAATAGATTTTCGCGTCACCCTCATTATGGCTTTTCATCCATTCGATAGCGTCGGGGTCCCCGTGTACATAGACGACGTTTTTAGGGCGCAGCCGGTCGACAACAGCACGTAACGCAGTACGGGGCGCATGTGCGCTAAAAAAGAAGCGCTTGATGTTTTCAAGCTGCACCTCGACCGCAGGACGCCCCAGACAGAACTGTAACCGTTCCCCTGGCGTTGCGTGGAGGAGCTTATAGCCCAATGTCTCACTATCCAGATAGCCCACGAAAAAGATGCCGTGGTGATGATTGCGCACCATCTCCTGCGCAATCATCGCAGAAGGCGTATTCTCCAGCATCATGCCCGATGTGGCAACGATAATACAGGGGTGTGCAATGAGCTGCGAAACAACGCTGGGCTCCCAGACATTGCCAATACGTCCAAACTGTTCCAGCGGACGCAGCACCGCGCCAGGGTCAAGATAGTTTTCGAAACGGTCGTATAGCTCATAGATAGCGCGACCCAGTCCAGAAGCGTAGACGGGCACCTCTGGGATAACCCCCTCCTCCTGAAGACGGGAAATAACATTCAGAATTTCCTGGGTACGCCCCAGGGCAAAACTGGGCACAAGCACTGCGCCACCACCATGAAGCACTTCGGCAATGGATTCTCCCAAACGTACAGCCTCTTCACTATACGGCTTCACGCCGGTCTCATCCACAGAGCCATGCGTTGATTCAATCACAAGGGTGTCCACATCCACATCCGCTGGCAGCGGTGCATAGCCCCCCATGAGCTCCTGGTTCACCTCACAAATGTCCCCCGTATAAAAAAGGGTATGCCCTGGGGTTCGCACCAGAATACTGGCGCTACCAAGTACATGTCCCGCATGGTGCAAACTGGCCTCAGCGGGCACTGGCAGATTCAGTGAGAAACGTTCTTCATAATCCCGACTGCTCACCCGGCGCATCGCATGGTTAACATCATCATGCTCATAAAGCGGATAATCACTGATACCACGCTCGCGCGCCATCGTCCCCATAACCGCGACACTATTGTGCAGCATACGATCCATAATACGCGCCGTAGGCAGCGTAGCATAGGCTCGCACGAGGGGAAACTGACGAATCAGATAGGGCACAGCGCCGCAGTGGTCCACATGACCATGCGAAATAATGAGTGCTTCGGGCGCGCGATGTAGCAGAGAAAACTGCGGCAGGGCATCATAGCCCTCCTTCTTGGGATGGGTACCACAATCCAGCAAAACCTGATGACCAGCAATGGTCAGCTGAAAACAGTTGGCGCCCACTTCCCCACCACCACCCAGCACTGTAAATATTAAGGCCTTTGTATCATCCATTGTGGCTTTATTTTACGCAAGTGAGGCCTGCTTGTCAAAATACCCCTAATCCAAGCTATAGGCACCAATTATTGCCCCTCTCCCTGCCCTCTGAAGCGGTCCAGCGCCCCCATGCAAATGGCCAAAATAGCCAGGCTCCTTACGGTCCCTTACAGCAGCAAAAATTGCACTTTTTAAGACTATGCTTTCAAAATTGCCAAAAAATTCGCCATTTTGGTTTCAATCTCGTCCCACTCTGCCTGCGGTGTGGAACCCGGCACAATCCCTGCCCCGCTATACAGAATCAGCTCGTTCCCCTGCACCAGTCCTGAACGGATCGCAACGCAAAACTCTGCGCTATCATACCCTACCCATCCGACAGGGGCAGCGTAAATACCGCGGTCGAACGGTTCTTCTTCGGCAATAAAGCGCAAGGCTTCCGTGCGAGGGCTTCCCCCTACGGCAGGGGTGGGGTGTAGCGCGCGTATAAGTTGTGCATCTATTTCCCACGGATCGTATTCATCGTTCAACAACCCTTCAATAGGGGTATGCAGATGCTGGCAATTGCGCAGACGCATCAAATGTGGTGAAGCGATATCAGCAGTATGCCGACAGAATGAGGAAAAATGCTGGCAAAGTCGGTCTACTACAAATTGATGTTCCCGTCGTTCTTTTTCATCCTGTAGCAGTTCATCCGCCAAGGCGCTATCTTCTGCGTCGGTCCTTCCCCTTGGACGTGTACCCGCAAGGGCCTCGCTAGACAAGTGGCAGTTATTTCGTCGGAAAAGTCGTTCGGGAGAAGCGCCAATAAAGGCTCGATCGGGGGCGGGTTGGAAACAAAAATCGTAGGAGCGCATCGTTTGCCGCGTTAGCCGTGTTAAAAGTGCCACAGGGTCCAATGTCTCCGCCATGGTAAATACGCTCTCTCTTGCTAACACCACTTTTTTCAGCGCATCGGCGTCAAAGGCAGCAAACGCCTTCTCCAGCAGGGGAGTCCACCCTAATCGATCCGGATGATCTTTCCTCGACTCAACCTTTATTTCCGGCATCAGCGCAGGATGCGATGGAAAGCGTAACGTCGCCAGTTCCTCCAGAAGCTGTGTTTTTAATCGGGTGTTGGCATCGGGATGTCCCCGCCGAATGTTGCAGGCCAGTGTAACGCCTGATGCATTCTTGCACACCTCAAAACGGGGAAGAACGAAACGGTATTCACGAAACTTATTCCAGTACTTCCCTTTCACGGCCCCTGTGTGAAAACGAAATCCACCGTAATAACGCAGCGCAGGATGCCGGGATGACAAGGTGTTTCGCATATAGGCGAAGAGGGTTTCCATCTTCGAAGGACCTGACGGCACCAACACTTCCGCCTCGCCCACCCCAGCCATCTCAAAGCTTTGAGCGCGGTCACACCAATAATATCGCGAGTAACTCCGCTGTTCACATAACCACATCAACGGCGCACAGTCCTCCAATGGCACCTCTGCACGCAACCAACGTGGTGAAGGTTTTTGGCGCGCATCCTCCAGAATCTCTGCGATACGCGCCGCCATACGGCACAGGGCTTCCTCACTACTATAAAATTCCGCTTTCATTATAAAAATCGTCTTATGTCGTCTTTTTTGCCGCAGCTTTCTTCGCTGTGGTCTTTTTCTTGACAGTGGCCTTTTTCTTGGCAGGCGTTTTTTTCTTCGCCACGGTTTTCTTTGGCGTCGCTTTTTTAGCTGTAGTTTTTTTCGCAGCGCTCTTCTTTGCCGCTGTTTTTTTCTTGGTTACCGCCTTCTTCGCTGTTGTCTTCTTGGTCGCCGTTTTTTTAGCGGTGCTTTTTTCCGCTACATCTTGCTTTGCTATCGTTTCCTTTTCCCCCGTGTCCTCGGGAAGCGGAGGATCTATCACGGCTACCTCTTGTGGGATCTCAGTTTCCGTTTCAGACACCGCCCCATCATCTCCAAGGGCTTCTATCCGATCGCGAAGCCGACCCAACAGCAGGTTTTCCCGTTGCAAGTTATCCATGGGAACGGGGATCTTTTGTGCTTCTTCCGCATCGCGACTGCGAACAGCGGCAGGATGTTGCGCAAACCATTCCGCAATAGGGGCAAAGACTTCTGTCGCCCCTTCGCGGCTAAAGGCGATGTCGCAATGGTCGTAATCGGCAACGCAGCCGGCCTCTTTGGAAAGCACGATAAGGCGTTTTTCCGGATGCGACCATTCTTCAATGAGGTGCTGTGCACGCTCAATCGACAAAAAAGGATCGTGGGGGGCGGCAAAGGCAAGCAGGGGAAGGTGCACTTTATGAAGTGAGGCCACCACATCGAGCGTATCGTCGAGCAGGCGCAACACCCCATGCTTCATGGCAAAATCCAGTTCGGGAATTTCCTGCTGCGGCGGATCTTCGAGCATGTTAAAGAAATCGCCTATACCCATTTTGGGGTGCATGTTTCGAATGTTAATAGGAAACAGCGCGGTCGTCATTTTAAAAAGCATTCCTATGGGCACATAGGCGCGAAGTACTGCGCCTGCAAATCCAGGAAAATGCTGCGCAGCCCACATCGCCCAGAACGGAGGCCGTTTGCGGACCCCTTCAAAGCCGACCGGCGCACCCAGGGTCACGCCGCTTGCCAACTGTGCGCTCCCGAAATGTTCCGCATAGGCGTATAGCCAGGAACCACCCATGGAGTGTCCGATCCAATGCACTTGGTCGTAGTGCGTGGTTTTACAAATGTAATGGATGGCAGCAGGCAAATCGTAGCAGAGGTGCGAATCCAGGGTAATATCAGAAAAGTAGCGTTCAAAGGGGGGATCGGAAGAACGGGAGCCGCGCAGGTCAATGGTCCAGCAATCGTAACCTTGTGCGACCAGATAATCCACCAGGCTGGCGCCTGCAGGACTCGTAAAGTTGTGCTGGTTCGCGTTGAAGCCATGCACCAGAAACACGGGGTCGCCCTGGGTGCGTCCCTTTCGATACCGACAAAGTCGCAGCTTCCAGAGATCCGCCGTGGTAACGGTATGAATCTCCGATGTGTTCAGTTTTTCGGGATACATCGACGTCAGGATGGTCCAATAGGCCAATAGCAAGGCCAATAGCCCAAGGATACTGCCAAAGACAACCAGAGTTACTGTCATGAAACACTCCTGTTGGCAACATTCTTTCACCTGCTGCCCTGTTCCGTCACTTTAATGCAGGCTACTTACGCGCCTGCAGGTTTTGCTGAATCTTTTCGGCCAGCGCCTGGCTTATACCCGGAGTCTCGGTCAATTGTGCCACAGTCGCCTCCTGTATTTTGGCAACCGAACCAAATTTCTTCAAGAGCGCCTTGGCGCGTGCAGGTCCCACGTCGGAAATATCGGTTAATCGCGTGCGCAAAACAGCCTTGCTACGACGTTGTCGATGGTAGGTAATGGCAAAGCGATGCGCCTCATCGCGGATACGTGCGAGTAGCTGTATGGCAGCGCCTTTTTGAGGCAAAACAATCGGATTCATACGGCCCGGCACGAAAATCCGCTCTGGAGAATGACCGCCTTCTTCCTGTGCTCGGGATTTTGCAATACCCACGTGCGGCGTGTCTTCAATACCCAAATCGCGCAGGACCGCTGTGGCCACCCCCAATTGTCCACGCCCGCCATCGATCAATACTAAATCCGGCAAATCATCTTCATCAATGGCACGGCGGTACCGTCGCAATAAAACCTCGCGCATACTTGCAAAATCGTCCTGTCCGGAAACTGTCTTCATCGAAAAACGACGATACCGTTGCTTCGCTGCACGCCCGTCCTCAAAGGTCACCATCGACGCCACCGTCTTCTCGCCTTGTATCGTGGAAATATCAAAGCATTCTATCCGGTACGGCAAACGGGGCAGATGCAAGCCCTTCTGGATGGTTTCCAACGCATCCTGTTTCGCCTTGTCCGCCAGTCGTTGTTCCTGGAAACGCGACTTGGCGTTGCGATCCGCCAACTCTACCAGGGCTCGCTTTTCACCGCGCTGCGGGTAATGAATAACAACCCGGCTCCCCCGCTGTTCCTGGAGGATTTCTTCCAGCACCTCGGCATCTTCCAGCGGCACCGGGGTTAGCACTTCCTGCGGTACTGTTGGCGCGCTTGCATAAAATTGCAGCACGAAAGAACTGAGCAATTCCTCCAGCGGCGTCTCAACACGCTCAAACGAAAAAGCACGGCCACTTAACATACGACCGCCACGGTACAACAGCACCTGTACCTCGCAAATACGGCCTTCCCGATACACGCCGATTACATCGCGATCTTTCACGCCAGACACATCGGTCGTGTATTGCCGCTCCATTGTACGTTCCAAATCGTACAAGCGATCCCGCAATACCGCTGCCTGTTCATATTCCATCCGCGCTGCGCACTGCTGCATTTCAGCACGCAGCACCTTTTCCAGATCGTTGCTGCGCCCTTCCAATACCATCGCCACCTGCTCGACCATCTGGTGGTACGCCTCACGGTTTACCAAGCCAACACACGGCGCCAGACATTGTTTCATCTGGTGGTACAGGCAGGGGCGCGACCGGTTCGCCAGCACATGATCCGAGCAGGTGCGCAGAGGGAAAAGGCGGTGTATGCGTCGCAAGGTTTTGCGCACCGCCTTAGTGTCATGATAAGGCCCAAAATACTTCGCGCCATCTTTTCGATAGCGGCGCACCACGGTTACCCGGGGAAAGTCCTCCCTTGGATCCAATCGCAGACTCACATAGGTTTTATCATCTTTCAGGCGAATATTGTAGCGAGGGTGGTAGGTCTTAATAAGGGTATTTTCCAGCAACAACGCCTCCTTCTCCGTCGCCGTCACCAAAAATTCCACATGAAACGCCCGCCGCATCAGGAATTGCACCGTATACCGTTCGTCCGTAGCCGAAATATAACTACGCAGACGCGCCCGAAGATTTTTGGCCTTGCCAACATAAATGGGACGTCGCTGACGATCGCGCATGATATAGCAGCCGGGGCAGTTGGGCACGCGTGAAAGCGCCAGACCCGTTAGTTCCATACTGAGATTTTCGCCCGGGGAAGCTATTTCTTTTTCCGGTGCATGCGTCATAGACGTCTCTACTGGTTTTTCAAGGCCTCATCTTGTCATAGCAAGTCAAAATTTATAATTCAATGTGGTCAACAAAGTATTGTCCCACGCGTCCACCCCCTTATCATCCGCCATGCTGTCGTATTCACTCTTCAGGTTCATCCGAAGATTGAGTGCTTCAGAAATCGGAGTGGTAAACGCCAACTCGTTATTAAAGCGAAACTCACCCATTTCTTCCAGGTTGGGTAAAAGCACCATTTTTTCCGACAACGTGCTGTCTTTAAAGACCTGCTGTTCGTATTCCCCCGTCAGACTAAGGCTACCAAACTCTTCCGTAGTCGTTTCGTCGTTCCGTAACGGATTGCGGATATCCAACAGGATGTTAATGAAATCACGGAGCGACTGGATGCGTGACGTACCCGGTGTATAGCTCGCCAAACGACTCAGCGCGTTGAGACGCCGTTCATCCTTCACTTTTGTGCGCTCCCAAGGGGTAAATGGTTCCCAACGCTCATAGGTAAAGTTAGCACCGATATCTGCAGAAAGGTTACGTTTCTCGTTTTCAATAAAATCATAACCCACACCACCGCCCCATTGTGTACGCAAATCCAGCTTGCGACCATCATCGCGTTCCGCACTGGTCGTTACAAACAAATACAGGCGCTCGCGTGGATATACCTGCCATTTAATATCGCCCTTCATGCGGCGTGTATTTAAAACGTCTTCTGCCTCTCCATAGGCCGATGTAAAATTGAGCGTAAGCGTATCATGCGCGCCTTTCCGCGCTGTTGTCCCCGAAAAGGTTACATCCGACTTGTCCGTGTTCCCCGTACGCAACGACAGCCCCATATCCACCGAACCGCTCCAACGCTTGGCTTTCTCCTCCTCCTTTTTCGCTTCCCCTTTTTCTTCGCTTCCTTCAGCGCCAGGAAAGGCATCCACTGTCGCTGCTATCGCGGCAATACTTTCCCACGCGCACGGCTCGCCATCAACTAAAAAGGTATTCGCACGAAAACCCGCCACCGCTTCCACAACACTGCCATCGGTGAGTTGCAACGCCATCGGCGCGTCGGTTTCCACGCCGAGCACGGATGCACGCTGAATGCAGAGCTCGCCTGCGTAATCGGTCTTGAGATGGACGGTCCCCTCATCCATCGATGTTAATTGTCCGGAGAGGTGGTCACCATTTTTGAGATAAACCCCATCGGCGACCGCATAAGCACTTACAAGCACTGCCAGTGTAACGCGAAAAAACATGAAACGCCTTCCTTTAGTGACTTGACTCTGAAAAAGTATCATAGAAAACGAAATCTTTGCTGTGGTTAGGGATGGCAAGGACCATACAAACATATTGTCGGTGCACTGGCCACCTTGCGGTCGCTGGACCGCTTTTGTGTCCAATCAGCCCAAACTGCCGCTATGGTAACAAACGGTAAAGGATGCGTGCAGCAATAATTAACAACAAGCCCCCCAGAATAATGCGACGACGCGGCAGGGTAAGCCAGGTGTTCAGTTTAATGCCAAAGCGCGAGCCAACTTGCGCGCCCAAAACGACAAAGGGAACAAGGGGTAGATAAAGCTGTCCCCACACGCCGGCCATCGGGTAAGTCGACGTCGCTTGTAGATGCGCTAATGCGCCTACGGTACAGGTGCATACCATCACCATGTTGGAGAGACCCGATACGCGTTCGTTGGTAATCAGCCCTGCATATAAAACCAGGGGAACCAATACACCGCCCCCCCCAATGCCGGTGGCGCCGCCTGCCAGACCTGCAGCAAAACCTATACTTAGGGGAACGGCGCGGGAATGGGGCGTTTCTCTATCGACATGCACCTGCTGAAGCAGAAATGTGCGCAGGGAGAGGAAGAGCATAAGCACCAGAAAAATGCCTAGCACCATCCGCTCGGAAAGCATAGAGGTAATCCAGACGCCGCTGTAGCTGCCTACAATCGCTCCTGTGGAGAGCCATGCGGCTAAACGCCAAGGTGGCGGAACGCTGAAATGTTTGTTTAAGCGCCATGCGTTTGCGGCTGCAACGAAGATAATTACACACAAACTGGTGCCTTTTGCCGTATGTGCATCCATCCCTGGATTGAACGTGAGAAAGGCGGGCACCATCAGAATACCACCGCCCAAACCCAATGAGGCGCTTATTATTCCTACTGCGAGCCCAAGAAGACTGTTTTTTAATGCGAAGAGAAGAAAGGGCATGCTTTAACCTGCTATCTCATGTTTTGCATCCCAATAAGCGATGAAAAAACGAAGTTTTGCTACGGTTAGGGACGGTAAGGACCAACATATTGCCGGTGGTCGCTGGACCGCTTTGGTTTTTAGTATAGCAGTTTCTGGACTATTTTATCCTGTAATACCAACATTTTGTAAGATATCCCTTACAACAAACAAGAAAGGCTTGCTCCCTCCATGCCCAAGTCAGTAAAATACGGGCATGATAAGAACACTTCTCTCTTGGTTTGTTTTTTTAGGTATTTTTTTCCGTTACATCCTGTACCGGATGAAGCTCTGTGTCCGCCCGGATATGACCGAGCATTATGATGCGGTATACCATGTTATCGGCACATTCCTGCGTTGGGATACGCGCTTGCGTATCGTTAAAGGCGAACGCTGTCCCACCATTCATCCTGCGGTCTATGCTGCGAACCATTTGCGCCTCGAAGATCCCTTCGTCTGCTGGGCGGCGGCCTACAAGGCAAGCAATAAGGCTACTTGTATGGGGTTCATGATGCGGGATGACTTTTTCAAAAATGCACCGTGGCGTTATTTTCCCGTGGACTGGAATGAGCTGTGCGAAATGGGCGGCGCGGTCACCATCTCCCGTGACAAGGTACAATTGTCCCAACTACGCCCCCTGTTGCGCCTGCTCAACGCTCCCGGCTCTTTTCTGATGTTTCCCGGTGGTACCCGTAGCCGTAGCGGCCTTATCATCGAATATCGTGAGGGCAATGAAGAACCTGGCGGCGTTTCTTTCTTTATCAACCATGTACAACGGGCTCACGCAGAATTACGCGTTCCCGCAATACCCATCACCCGCACATACAACCCTGTAACCAAACGTAGCGCCATTGTCTTTGGAGAACCCCTCTTCTTAGAGCCCAAGGCCAATCGCGAGGAACAACGTGATCTCGATCTGGCGCTTACAGTGCATATTTCCGATGGTGTGGAAATTAACATGCTGCACATCCTTTCCGGCATCCTCTATCTATATTGTCTGCATCACTGCACCTATGCGCTTACGCTGAGCAAACTGATGGAAATGCTTCAATCTTTCGTGGCGCATTTTCCCGCCGAACGCTATCTTGATCCTGCAGTAAAAGAGAAAATGGAACAGGAAATACGCGCCGTGTCGCAGTACTTGCAGGAGCACAACATGCTCACGCTCCAAAACGACACGCTCAAGCCACATTCTGACGCGATCTTGGCAGCGCCGCCGCTGGAGAGTTCTTATCGAAAACGCAACCCCATAAAATATCAGGTCAACCAGTTCCTCCACCTCGCCGATCTCGTGCACCTGCTGGAAGACGTCACGTTGCCCTGATATGGTCAGGAAACGACTCTATGATTGCCTTGTTCAAAGCCTACCCCGACCTCGCCAACAACCTGCCCTACATTCCGCTGGCCGACCTGCCCACCCCAGTGCGAAGTATGGAACACCTTTCCAATGGCTTCAGGGATACGGCGCTCTTCCTCAAGCAAGATGGCCACACGGGCACGCTATATGGCGGCAACAAGGTGCGCAAATTGGGGTTCTTGTTGGGGGAAGCGAAACAACTGGGCGCAAAAAGGGTGCTGACTTTTGGTGCGGCAGGTTCGAACCACGCACTGGCCACGGCCATTTACGCACAACAATGCGGTCTGCACAGTATTTCGATTCTCATGCCACAACCTCGCGCCAAGGCCATCCAGCGCAACCTGCTGCGCGGTTTCCTCGCAGAGGCGAATTTGCAGTATTACCCCGATTTTGAAGCAGCGCAACAGGGTGCGGCAGCGCAAAAAGCGCATTATCAGGCGCTCGACGGCGTTTCGCCCTACGAAATCCCACCAGGCGGCTCTTCGCCTCTGGGAGCAATAGGATTCGTCAATGCCGCCTTTGAGTTGCGCGAGCAGATCGAGGCAGGAGAACTATCTCAGCCCGATTTCATCTACGCCGCTTCGGGCACCATGGGCACGGTCGTCGGATTATGTCTGGGACTACGCGCAGCCAACCTTTCCACACGGCTCATGGCTGTCAGCGTCACCGAACCACCCTATTCCTCACGCGCACAGGCACGAACGCTTTTCGAACAGGCCAATGCACGTTTACATGCCGCAGACACCGCGTTTCCCCTGTTTGATTTTCCGGAAGAACAGTTCTGCCTCCGCGATGAGTTCCTGGGACCCGGCTATGCGGTCTATACGCCGGAAGGACAAGAGGCCGTAGAACAGGCGCAAACGCAGGAAGGCCTCCAATTGGAAAATGTATACACCGGAAAGGCCTTTGCCGCGTTGCTGGCTGATGCGGCCTCCGGCGTATTAGCAAATAAAACCGCGCTCTTCTGGAACACCTATAATGCGCGGGATTTCAGTGACGTTATTACCGATTTGGACTACCACCACTTACCAAAAAAGTTCCATTGCTATTTCGAAGAACCACTGCAACAATGAGTCCACGTAGCAAATAACCCTTTATTACCTGGAGATTCTGTCTTTTATGGAAGCAAAAAGAAGTATTTTTTCGCATAAGACCTCTCGCCGAAGCTTCCTGAAGCAAAGCGCCGTTGCCGTTGCCCCCCTTATCCTGCCCACGGGTGTGTTGGCGCATGCAGGACAACCGGGGGCGAACGATCGTATTGTCCTGGCGCATATCGGCCTGGGTTTTCGGGGAAAATCCCTGTTGGCGCAAAGTCGCCATCAGGCACGTATCGCTGCGGTCTGCGACGCAGATAGCAGCAGGATGGAATGGGCTGCAAAATCCCTGGGGAATGGCGTCAAAACCTACCGCGATTACCGTGATATTCTGGAACGGCGCGATATTGACGGCATTGTTATTGCCACGCCCGATCACTGGCACGGGCTGCAAACGGTGCATGCCTGCCAGGCGGGAAAGAATGTTTATGTGGAAACACCTGCCGCAAAAACGCTGGCGGAACTCCAGGCCATAGAACAGGCAGCCACACGCTACGCCACGCAAGTACAAGTAGGCGCGACAGGACCCTACACCCGTGCGGCGCACGCCGTTCGTTCCTGGTTAAGTGACCAGGATCTCCAAAAACTGCAAAAAATTGCCTGTTATGCTGCACCCAACCCCACCGGCGGACGCTTACGGTACGACGGTCCGCTTCCTCCCGAATTGGATTGGACGCTTTGGCTGGGACCTGCACGCTATTACCCCTACAACCCTGACTATTGCCACGATACGTTTCGCTGGATGATGGATTTTGGCGGCGGACGCCTCTCGCATCAAGGCGTCCAACTTTTCAGCACGCTCGTACATGTGCTGCAACAGGACGCCTGGGGACGCATCACGGTTAGCGCCAAAGGAACTGCACCGCAAGAGGGCCGCTGGGACTGTCCGCAGGATTTCGAAGTAACCTATTCGTTTTCCGACGCACCCTTCTCATTTCAGTGGATGCAACGCTCCCTTGAAGCAAAGGAAGCGCCGTTTGGGGCAACACTACACTTTCCTGATGAGTCTTTGCAGGTACAGCGCGGGGACGCACGTATGACAACGGAAAAAAAGGTGGGGAATCCCGATTCTCCCCTCCCCTATTCCCCGGAAACGCCTATGGAGGATTGGCTTACCGGAATTCGGACGCGCCAAAAGCCATTACTACGACTGCGTCGTGCCTGCTACGCCGCCACGCTCGGTGTGCTTGGCAATCTTTCCTACCGTTTGGGGCGGCCCCTTGAATGGGATGGAACGCAGCAAACTTTTATCAACGATGCGCAGGCCAACCGCCTCATCGGCAACCCAGGAGGCGGCTCATGGTGTCTATAAAACCTATGCTACGAATATCTTTGGCCGTTTTATCCCTGTTGACCGTGTATGCATGGAGCGACATAGCCCCCCCCGAAACGGCAACGAAAAATGTAATGCAACAATTGGAGACGCTCTGTACTGCCGACGCCACTGCTGCTTTCAAAGCCCGCCAAACACTCGAAGCGTGGGTTTACCACAGCGGCATTGTCGAAAACGCACCCACGTCAACGGAACTCGCCGATGCCTTGTTGGTTTTTCTGGATAGCGCAAAACAGCGGATGGAAACGCAATCGGAGCCGAAAAAAAACGCCCTCCGTGCACAGCTTGAAGATGTGTGTTATTGGCTGGGCCTCGTTGCCGATGCATCGCACGTAGACGCGCTTGCCGCTCATCTCAATACACCCGGATGCACAAATGCAATCATTGCCGCACTGCAACGCATTCCGGACGCCGCAGCGACACAGGCGCTAATCAATGCACTTTCTCAGGTGGATGAGTCGGCCCGTATCCAGATTGTCGCTGCGCTGGGCGCACGCGGTGGTGACGGGGCCATCACCGCACTCGCTGAACGTATTCAGACAGATACCCAAGCGGTCGGTTGGGCTTGCATCGATGCATTGGCCAAACAAGGAGTTTCTCCCCTGCAGGTACTTAGCCGCAAGACCGAGTTCACCCCCGAAGAATCCAGACGCTTCGCGCATGCCGGGTTGCTCGCCGCACTTGTTACCGCCGAACAGGATAACGCGGAACAAAGTATCCCTGCCTTGGTTTCTTTCACAGGCGAATATGCACAACAATATCAGATTCGCGCTGCCCTGGAGGCGCTTGCACGCTTGAAAGCGCCCGGCCAAACACAACGCGCGCTGGGACGTCTTAATGCACCCAAACTGCGTGCAGCCGCCATACACCTTTTGCAAGCTACCGCGGATGAGGCCATGATGCAAAAATGGAGCAACAGTATCGCGCATCTCCAACCCGGTGTGGCCGCTGCCCTGCTTCAAATCATGTCCGCACACCCTAATGTCGATACGCGTGCAGCGCTGGAAACCGCCACCACTTCTTCACTTCCTGAGCTACGCTTCACCGCTGCACAGTGTCTGCACAAAACACCTGCAGCGACAGACCTTTGCGCATTGGCCAATCATAGCGCCCCCTATTTCCAGTATCCGGCATGGTGCGCCTGTATTATGCTTGCCCAGCAAGCCCCGCCGGAAACTGCCGCAGAACTATTGCAGGCTGCACTCAACGAAGCCGCCCCCTTAGCTATACAACGTGCTGCGCTCCGCGCCCTGATCGATTTGAGACGTCCCGAAGACCGACCCTTCATTACCGCCTACCGAAACCACCCCCTGCTCGGCACACTGGTCAAAAGCGATGAGAAACAATCCCGTCACACGTCTATAAACCCCTTGCAGCGTGGGCACTCGCATAATGACTACCAGCGCACGCGTCCGCTTTTGGAGGCATTGGAATGCGGACTGTACAGTGTGGAGGCCGATATCCATCTGGTAAATGACCAACTCCTGGTTGCACATGATCGAAAAGATTGTCGTCCGGAGAACACCCTGGAAAGCCTCTATCTCGAACCGTTACGCACGTGGGCCAACAACCACAAGGGACGCATATATCCCGACGGCCCACCGCTTATCTTGCTCATTGATTTCAAAACGCCCGGCGATATAACCTACCCTAAATTACAAGAAACCCTGAAAAATTACGCCGACTTACTCACCGAATTCACCGACGCTACCACGCACGAAAAAGCGATCACCGTCATTCTTTCCGGCGACGTCCCCCGCACCCTGCTTTGGGCCGATTCACCTCGTTGGGCTGCCGTCGATGGACGACTTCCCGATCTGGACACTACCATCAATGTGCACCGAATCCCGTTGATAAGCGCCGCCTGGCGCGATGCTTTCCGCTGGCTGGGTATGGGTGATTTTAACGCCAGCGAACGTCAAAAACTGAACGACCTGGTACAACGCACCCATGAAAAGGGCTGTAAGCTTCGTTTTTGGGGGCTTCCCTTTCCTGCTCGCATGTGGCCCGTCCTCTATGAAAGCGGCGTTGACTTGCTCAACGCGGATCGAATCGATTTGCTTCGCGATTTCCTGTTAGCACAAGGGACGGAAAATCCACAGGTGCCCAGGGGCACACCCAAGAGGTATGATCCTTGACGCCACTAACCATAGCAAGATAAAGTGGTCCAAGGACCACAGCCAAAATGTATGGTTCTTGACGTCGCTAACCATAGCAAGATAAATTAACCCTCGTTTTCTTTAGCTGCTTTCTTTTTCCGGTGCCTAGGGCACACCCAGGAGGTATGGTTCTTGACGTCGCTAACCATAGCAAGATAAATTAACCCTCGTTTTCTTTGCTTCTTTCTTTTTCCGGTGCCTAGGGCACACCCAGGAGGTATGGTCCTTGACGTCGCTAACCATAGCAAGATAAATTAACCCTCGTTTTCTTTGCTTCTTTCTTTTTCCGGTGCCTAGGGCACACCCAGGAGGTATGGTCCTTGACGTCGTTAACCATAGCAAGATAAATTAACTCTTCGTTTTTCTTTGCTTCTTTCTTTTTCCGTAAAAAGAAAGAAGTAGCTTTAATTTCTTAAATTGCTTTAAGAAAGGAATGTGTTAATGGAAAGCATCCGCATTGGCTTTGTTGGTCTGGGGGGCATCTGTCGCCAACGGCACATCCCCGGCTTTCAGAAGATCGGCGACGTAGAACTGGTCGCCGTCGCCAACCAGCACCGCGCCTCCAGCGAACAAGCCGCCAAGGACTTCCACATTCCCCGTATCTGCGACAGTTGGGAAGAACTGGTCGCCATGGACGACCTCGACGCCATCGTCATTGGTACTTGGCCCTACCTGCACCATCCTGTCAGCATCGCGGCACTAAACCAAGGCAAACACGTATTTTGCCAGGCGCGCATGGCAATGAATTATGCACAAGCACAGGAAATGCATGCCGCAGCACAAGACGCAGACAAGGTCACCATGCTCTGTCCTGTCCCCATCGGCCTGAGCATCGACCAAACCATCGCACGACTACTTCGCGAAGAGACACTCGGCGACATTCACCTGGTTTGTGTGCAGAGTTTTTCGGATGCCTGGACCAATCCCGACACCTCAGTCACCTGGCGTAAGGACCACCGTCTCTCCGGGTTAAACATGCACACCCTTGGCATGTACGCCGAAGTCCTGCACCGTTGGTTTGGCCCCACCCGAAGTGTCTGCGCCCATGCCGACACCTTCACTCCTGCTCGAAAAGACGCAAACGGCGACCTCGTCGATATCCAGATTCCCGATCAGCTCCTCTTTCACGCCACTATGCCCAACAACATCACTGCGCAATACACCCTTAGCACGGCGGTAAAATTCGGACGCGACACGATTGATATCTATGGCACAAAAGCTTCCCTGCACTATGACGTCGTTGATGATCTGCTCTTTTTCAGGGGAGACGGCTACGACCTTGAAACCGTCCCCATCTTCCCCGAAGACGCCTACGATGTAACCAACTGGCGCGTAGAAGCCGATTTCATCCACGCCATTCGTAATAACCGCCCCTACCACCCCAATTTCGAAGATGGTCTGCGCTACATGCAGGTCGTACAGGCGGTTCACGACTCCGCACAACAACAACACCCTATTACACTGCCATGAGCTACCTTTCCAAACCCATAAAGGACCCCGACATGAGAGCGTGCCGTTGCCTTTGCTTCCTATGCCTCATCCTCACTTACCTCCTCCCCCTTATCAATGCCACCGCCGAGACTACCGTACATACCCCCTTCCAAGGCGTGCGACACATCGCACACACCGCGACCGACCCCCACCCCATCGTCTTTCACCTCGTCGATATCGACCTGAGTATTCCCCATCTGAGATTCACCACCACCGAACCAGCCACAACCGATCCTCTCAATATGGCCATCGAAACCACCCGCGACTTTGTTACCCGTAAAAAAGCCCAAATCGGCATTAACACCAACTTCTTCATCCTCGCCAAGAAACCACACACACGTCTGTTGGGACTTGCCGCATCCAACGGCAACCTGATTGCCCCTTGGAGCAAATCCCACTTTCGCACCGGTATCAATATCGCAAAAGACAACACCGTTACCTTTATCGAAGCACCTCCTGTTCTCGGTGACGGCTACGAAACCCTTCCCTCCACTCCCTTATACAATGCTATCTGCGGCAATGAACGTCTCATCCGCAACGGCCGGGACCTCACCAAACCCGGCGGCAAACGTCACCCCCGTACCGCCCTCGGCCTCACCGAAAGCAACCACCTGCTCCTCCTTATCGTCGATGGACGCCAACCCAAACACAGCATCGGTATGACCTACCACGAAATGAGCCAAATCTTTCTGGAATACGGCGCTACCAACGCCATCAACCTCGACGGCGGCGGCTCCTCCACCCTCGTCCTTGCCGATCCCACCCCCCGCGTCGTCAACACCCCGCTCCCCTTTGTGCTCCCCACCACCCTCCCCCATCCCAAACACGGCCTCGAACGCGCCGTCGGCAGCAATCTCGCCATCTTTGTCCCCGAGTCTTCCTCTCCTGCCACCGCACCTTAACAACGGCAAGGACCATATACATTACCTGTGACGC
This sequence comes from Candidatus Hydrogenedentota bacterium, assembly GCA_963678445.1. Classification (GTDB taxonomy): domain Bacteria; phylum Hydrogenedentota; class Hydrogenedentia; order Hydrogenedentales. The sequence goes on from OY782877.1 coordinate 1,134,703, forward strand.
TGGCCACTTCGGAATCAGGCACTCATACTCTGGAAGCTTCCTGAGAAACAGAAAATGCCCCCTGATTAGCAACGGCGAATGCCATATGCCTATCGCCACAAATTAGATGCTAAAGATTCCTCCGTTTCCTGCCGATACTTTTTTTAGAGCCGAAAGCACAGTGGTTACACGGCTCTCGCCAATGCAAGGACGCAGCGGCGAAACGATTCACGGAGGAATCTGATCATGGGTTTACGTATTAACACCAACATTGCGGCGCTCAATACCAGTCGCATCCTACGAAACACCACAAAAAGTTTAAACAAGAGTTTAGAGCGGTTGTCCAGTGGCCTGCGTATCAACCGCTCCGCCGACGACGCAGCAGGTTTGGCCATTGCGGAAGGATTCCGCAGCCAAATTCGCGGTAGTCAAGTGGCGCAGCGAAATTCGCAAGACGGCATCAACCTGGTGCAGACCGCCGAAGGCGCGCTCACGGAAACGGCCAACATTCTGCAGCGCATTCGCGAATTGGCCGTGCAGTCCGCCAACGGCACCAACAGCACCCAGAACCGTGAGGCGCTGGATGTTGAGGTCACGCAGTTGCTGGACCAGATTGACGACATCGCCCTGGATACAGAGTTTAATGGGATTTTCGTGCTGAGTTCAGCACAAACCATTACCATCCAGTCTGGCGCCAATCCCGGCCAATTCCTGAATGTCGTCGTCGCTGGCGCAAAGACAGACGACCTGAATGTGGATTCTGTATCGATTTCCACACGGGATCTGTCTGTATCCGCCATCAGCACAGTGGATTTGGCCATTCAAAGCCTGAATACACTTCGTGCCGACCTTGGTGCATTACAAAATCGCCTGGAATTCACCATCAACAACCTCGCCATCCAGGAAGAGAACGCATCCAGCTCCGAAAGCGCCATCCGCGATGCGGATATCGCCATGGAGACCATGCAGTTCACGCGCAACCAGATCCTGGTAAGCGCAGGCACCACCGTCTTGGCGCAGGCCAACGTGATACCGCAATCGGCACTGCAGCTACTAGGCGGCTAAGCGTAGCGTAATACGCGGCACGCGCCGTTACCAAAATTTGAAACCGCACAGAAAGCGCGCCATGGCGGCAACAAGCAAGAAAACTCCTTTTCGCTTGCTTCCCTGGCCCCCTAAATTCATGATCAGCGTTACGTGCATATAAATTCGCCATGGCCGAGTCAAAAAACTTGGTCATGGCGTTTTCTTGTTCACCGTTTTCCAGCCTCTCTCTTACAAAAGGCCATACTCCTTTTGCTTGCGCTGAATAAACGCAACACCCTCCTGAAGCAACGTATCGCCATTAGGGGCAAGCTGCCGCCAAACCCACGTGTTCATGTTGTCCGTGCAATCAACAAAACTCTCCAACGCGGCATAGCCCGTGTACTCAATCTCAGCCAGAGCCCGGAAAATTTCATCCCAACGCACCAGCCCCGTACCCGGAATACCGCGATCGTTCTCACACAAATGATAGTGTATAAGATCCTTACCCGCACGCACCGTTGCATCGTAATAACTTTTTTCTTCAACGTTCATATGATAGGTATCGAGATGCACCCGCACATTCTCCTCCCCTATCATCTCTTTCAAACGCAGGGCTTGTTCACAGGTATTAACAAGGCACGTTTCATAACGATTAACAGGCTCAAGGCCAATCTCAACCCCCAATCGTGCCGCAAGACGCGCTATAGGGCGCAAACTATCGGCGGAATAATGCCACAGTTTTTCATCTGGACGCTGCGGCAACGCCTTCACATGCTGCGAATAAATCACCCCGGAAAAACTACGCGCGCCAATCGCATGCGTCGCCCGCACACAATCCTCCAGATACGCCACACCCCTGGCGCGCATGGCAGGATCATCACTCGTGATATCCGTATCCTTCAACAACACCGTCGAAGTCACCGCTTCCAGGCCCACCTTTTCCAGACGTCCCCTCACCGCATCCGCATCAAACGTATCCAGACACATCAGCGGGATCTCAATGAAATCCAGGCCCAACGCTTTCACCTTATCAATCAAGTACAGCGTGTCATTACTCCACTGCGAACACCACGCATAAGCATGAATACCCAATTTCATTTCTCAGATTCCTTTGAGGGTTGTATGCATACACCTTATTTTAATGTTGTCTAATCACCTTCTTATTCATACCGCAATCAAGTATAACTATACAAGTATAAGGATTCTTCAATCGGAGCTTACAAGTGGACCCTGCACCCGCAAGCAATGTAAAACAAAACGCCGTCATCATCGGATATGACCTCCGCATCCCTCTTGAAGGTCTTCCTGGCTTATGGAGCGGGGAACGAATTGCAACCTACCTTGTCCGATCGGATCTGCCGTTCGCTTTATCGGTAGACACCAATGTGTGGCCCAAAGCACTGACCGATTGTATCTACGAACATGAATGGGGTGTCCTAAACGGAAGAGAACTCTGGAACGATTACGAAGTGCTGCTTTCGACGGCATCCCGCGAAACAAAAAAGGAAGATAAGAACCGAGTCATTTGCATAACCCTCGAAAACGCCTATTTTCAGCAATATAAGAACCTGTTTAACGGCACAGAAGCAGAACCCCATTGGAAATTCGAGTTCAACGATTTAAAACCCATCCCGTTGGATGACACATGGACATTTTTAGGGTACGACATCGCCGATGCCTGGCTGCTCAGTTATTTATCGAATATGGGCACAGGAAAATCCAGTTTCTTGTCGAACCCCTCAAAAGAGAAGACGTTAAAGCGGTCCAGTGACCACAAACGAGAGCTAAGGTCCTTACCGTCCCTGAACAAAGCAAAAACTTGTTTCCCATTGAGCAATTCGGGGGGCAAGGCGCTAAATGACTTTAATCTCGTCTCCGAGTACAACGATGTCCCCTATGCCATTGAATGCGCCAACACCCATGCCCCCGAACACGCCCCTTTTTTCCCTTTTGGGCTGTTTATGAAGCAAGAAGAGGCTTCGTAATTAACTTCTGGTGATGCACTCAGAAACCGGCATCCCAAGACAGTTGGAAAGTTAAAAGGCGAGTTCTTCTGTGGTGCCGCCTTGCAGGTACAGGATGACGTCGCGACCGGTTTGTTGGTGGCGGGAAATACTCAGTACGCGATGGGCCGGGTTGGTCACGTGGCGTTCGGCATAGGCGCGTGCGGCGTCTTCGTTGTCGAAAACCTCAATGTTCAGGTTGTCGTAGGCGGCATACTCCAGATGCAAATCGCGGCCTAATGTTTCGATATCGTCCCGCGCGCTGTTGGGGGGCACTACGAGCACCATGCCTTTCAGGGAGCTTGCATTTTCGCCCAATTGCGTGGCAATCTCAGGGGAACGTCCCCATTCTTCGACTACGCGATAGTCAAAAGCGCCGTTGTTATCGGAAGGGGGCTGCGATGTCGGTTCCGGTTGCGGCTCCGCCAGCACCTGCTCCACCAAAGCGCCGCCCGGTCGCGGAATACCTGGCACATCTGCCACCCCCAAGGCGGTTTCCCGCTCCACCATACGGCTCAATTCGCTACGAAGCTGTGTATTCTCCGCCTCCAAATCCGCCATCATCTTGTTTACCAGCAAATCCAGGGTTTCACGCAACTGCGCCAGTTCTTCGCGGATAGACGCCAACTCTTCTTGCACGGAAGGCGTCGATTCTTCCGGCGGCGCCTCGGCAGCCCATACACGGCCTGTCAGCAGCATTCCGACCGTCATCAAGCAAACAAGGTATCTACGGTAATTTTTCCACATGCTATCGTATTCCAAAAAAATGCGCATATTAAAAGCTTTTTACAAAATATCGTTCAATACAGTACACTGTCCCCAGTAGCGTGCAGTATAGGCCAGTGCCTTGATTCGGAACAAGTACACGAGACTTTGTTTTACTGCACCATTTCAATCAGGCACTGTTTCACAGGCTTGTTTTCCGCCGTAAGTAAGGACCCATCTGCATGCACAGCACCCCTATCCGAAAAAACCGAACGCTCCATGGCCTCTTGCTGGTCCTGGTTACTATGCTGATGTGGTCAATTGGCCCCCTCTTTATCAAGCACTTTACCCACAGCTACAATGTGTGGACGCAAAACGCCTTTCGTTATTTCAGCGCTGCGGTCATCCTTCTTCTGTTTACTGGACTACGCGGTGGATTGCGTTATTCACTCAGCAAGAACCAGTGGAAACGTCTTGCGCTCGTGGCTTTTGTGAACGTGGTCATGCAATCTGTTTTCGCCTCCGCCTACTACTTTATCTATCCCGCCGTCGCCAGCCTGGTCGCACGCACCAATATCCTGTTTATCGTCTTGCTCTCCTTTTTTCTCTTCCATGATGAACGCCGTGTTATCCGTTCCCCCCGCTTTCTCCTCGGTGCGGCCCTGGCGCTCATCGGCGTTGTACTCGTTATCCTGCGACGCGATCCGCAGATGCTGCTTCACCTCAACGTCTCCGAAGGGGACTTCTGGCTGGGTGCGGCCTTTGCTGTTGGCTTCGCCTTTTTCAACGCCGTCTACTCGCTCACCATCAAGCATGCCGTGAAAGACATCCCCCCAGTACTTTGCTTCACCCACGTCGCCTGGATGACCGCGCTCGCACTTTCCCTGCCCATGTTCCTCTCCGGCGGCCATACCGACCTTTACACACAGCCTCCCATCGGTTTGTTCCTCATGGCGCTCTCCGCCTTACTCGCCATCGTGATCGCACACTCCTGCTATTACGCTGCACTGCGTGATATTACCGCTGTCGTATCTTCCTCCATGCAACAGCTCACCCCTCTTTTTACCTGCCTCTTTTCTGCCCTGCTCTACGGCGACCTGCTGACCCCCGTCCAATGCCTTGGAGGAGCAGCCATTATCATCGGCGCATGCCTCGCCGCGATTACCCAGGCCCGTCTCAACCCTACCCCATGACCTCCTCGAAACATCATGACTTTTTCCTCTTCAGTCGATATACTGAAAGGAACAGGGGGGCAGTCTTCTTTCTCACAAACCTGCCCGCTCTGGCAGACATACGCATGTTGCGGTTAGCACAATCAAACTTGAATGGCGTAGTCGCAATACGAAAATCGCCGGGGGGACAAGTAATAAGTTATCGGCGGCTCTAATCCAACCCCACCGTAACGTCTGTGACATTCAACGCTGGCAGGAGAACGTTTTATGAATCTTGAAGAAGCAAAAAAAACTTTTTCCCACCCCCCTATGGACGTTCGTCCCGCAGCCTTTTGGTTTTTAAACGACCATCTCGATCCCAAACGATGTATAGAACAGTTTGTACAAATGCTCGATGCCGGTATGGGCGGCGCTGTCTTGCATGCGCGTGAAGGGCTCCCCTACGCTGAGTATCTGGACGAAAGCTGGTTTGATACGATTCAGGCGGTTCTGCAGTGTGCGAAAGAACGTGGCGCCACTGCGTGGCTGTACGATGAACTTGGTTGGCCTTCCGGGGTTGTCGCGGGTCGTCTTCCCCAGGAATACCCTGAACTGCGTATGATGCACCTGGCCATGTGCGATCTCGCCATCAACAAGAACACCACGCTACCCGAAAATCTGGTCGCCGCATTCCTCCTGACGCAAGACAACAGCAATCATGGGTATCAACATCGACGAGACGGCAGCATCAGCCTTTTACCCGATCCCGTTGACTATACCCCCATCCCATTGCCCGTTGACACGAAGGAATACGAAGGGAAGAGAATCCTCCTTTTCCATACGTATCGTTGGGAGCACCTTCCTAATTATTTTGCCCCTGAATTTACGAAAAAATTTCTTGAAATGACACATGCGCAATACTATACCCGATTTCCCGAGTACTTTGGCGACACGCTAACCCATGCCTTTATGGATGAAACCGGTATGCGGGGTTGTGCGGCCTCCTTACCGTGGGACACAGGCTTTGCGGAGGAGTTCAAGACACGCCGTGGCTATGATTTGCTGATGCAATTGCCCGACCTTTTCTTTGAAACCGCTGCACACCAGACAACCCGTTTTGATTATTGGACCCTGGTGGCTGAAAAATTCCGTGAAGGTTTTGCCATCCCCATGAACGAATGGTGCACCAAGCACAAATTGCGTTATAGCGGCCATTACGAATTTGAAGCACCCCTGAAGGAAGCTATACGCCAGCATGGCGCATTGATGCCGCTTTACGCGCATCAGGGAATGATCGGTATCGACATACTCGGTAATGATTTCTACAGTCGACGCTTCGCCATGGAATCCTATCTGTTCCACATTATCACCATAAAACAAGCCGCCTCCGTCAATCACCAACTCAACAAAGGCGGCCTACTTTGCGAATGCTTTGGCGTTGGTGGACACGCAATGGGGCCGGAAGCCATGCATAGCGCCACCCAGTTTTTACTGGCGCTCGGCGTTACTTTCTTCAGCCACCACGCCCCTTTCTACAGCATCCGCGGTAACCGCAAGCTGGATTGCCCCCCTTTCATTGACTGGCGCGAACCTTACTGGCCTTATATACGAAAATATTTTAATGAAGTGGCGCGTGGCGGCTGGTTGCTCAGTCAGGGGAGACCATGTGTCGACGTATTGGTGCTGCATCCCGCGGCAAGCATGCAGGCTTCTTACCGGCTCTTCCGATGCCCAGAGGAATACAAAGCCGAGAGTTATCTGCTCGACGCGGACCTGCCCTTTGAAATGGTCGAAAAACACTTTGCTCTGCTGTCCAGCCAACTACTGGATGCGCAAATTGACTTCGATTACGGCGATGAGGAATTGATGGGCCAACATGGCGACGTAGAGGATAGGCTTCTGCGTGTTGGTGACATGCGTTACCGATGGGTGGTTATCCCACCCAGCACAAACATGCGCAGCAGCACGCTCGCCTTATTGCGTCGTTTTCAGGAGGCGGGCGGCGAATTAATTTTGCTGGGTTCTTCCCCGCACTTGCTCGACGGACGCCCCAGTACAGAAACGCGACAATTCTTCCAGGAACATGCGATGCGTATCGTAGACGGGGTGGATTTGTTTGATTACGCCCCTCTTATCCAGGAGCTGGTTAAGCGTAAAGCCCGTACTGTAATCTTGGAAACCTCGCTCGATGAAGAACGCAGCCAGCTTAAAGTGCAACGAAGACGCTGGGAGGAACGCGATGTCCTCTATCTCGCCAACATTGCTGAGGATGCACTTGAAGGCATTATTACGTTCACGCCCGCCTTGCGCGGCAGTGTTGAAAAATGGGACCTCGCGACGGGTGAAACCACGCCTGTCGCCCTTTGCGAGTCAGATGCCCCTTGCACCTTGTCACTTTCATGGGCGCCAAAAGAGGCCTACGCGCTGGTTACTACCCCCGAAGCGCATAGCGTCCATGCCGCGCCCGTCCTCGAAACACCCACGGCCTGCCTGACACCCAAATGGCGCGCCAAGCGCACCTCAGATAACATGCTCGTGCTCGACACATGCCTCCTGCAACACAACAGCATGGTGGAAACCCCCTTATGGCAGGCACGAGAACATTTGCGCGACCAACGCGCGCAATCCACGTCCCCTGTAAACTTCTACACACGCTACACCTTCCACGTATCCACCGCCTATCCAGCCAACACCCCCTGTAAACTGGCTATTGAATTCCCACCCAACGCCAGCATCCGCTTGAATGGTCGGCGCATCAATACAGAATCCGATCAATACTTCCTCGACCCCGCCATCCGTCGTCTGGCCTTACCCTCTATCCTGCCCGGCATCAACACCCTCGATATTTCCGCTTATTACGAACATGAGGAACAGCTTCAGCCGCCTATAATCCTGGGCGATTTTCAGCTGGTGACCGAGGATAACATCCACTTTGTATTAGGGCTTTCCCCCAGCACCTTGGGTATCGGTTCCTGGCCGCATATTGGTATGCCCTTCTACGCTGGCGTAGTACGTTATCGGACCGAAGTGGAACTGGAAGAGGCCGAAAAAGTTGTCCTCAATTGCCCCCATCTCAATGGCAGCGCCGAAATATATGTCAATGACGACGCCGTTGCCCAACTCCTCTGGCCACCGTATCAATGCGATATCAGCCATGCGGTACAACCCGGCAAAAACAAGATCGAAATCCATGTCGCCAACACACTGCGCAACCTCTTTGGCCCGCACTACGCAGCCAATGAGGAACAGATGACGGGTTTCGCGAAGGACAGCTATTTCGGCGAATTCGAGCAGCCCAAGCACTTCCTGGAAGATGGTCTTCTCAGCCCTCCTGAAATCCTCATCTATTCGTAAAAACATGCTTTTCACATCTGGTTTAATGGGCTTACCCGCTCAGGTATACTATTTGAAGGTGTTCCCTGTCTTTTTGGAGAGAACACCACATAGAATCGCTTCCGTGGCCACAGAAAAGGGCCGCGTTGCAGAAACAGATACAGCAATACTTCAGGTAAGGAAATGGATGTGAACAAGGCGCTGTCGGTGTCGCGTACAAATCGCGGCGCATTTTTTTATTCGGTCGTACTGGGCATGCTCTTCACCCTGCTTCTCCTCGTCCTGCTTCGCACGGCATGGCTGTGCGACGATGCCTACATTACCCTGCGCACGGTCGATAACCTTGTGCATGGACAAGGGCTGCGCTGGAACGTAGCGGAACGCGTACAGGCCTATACACACCCCCTGTGGATGTTCGCCGTTTCTGCTGTCTATTTTTTTACCGACGAATCTTTCTTTACCCTTATTGCCATTTCAATTCTGACAACCCTCTGCGCCGTGGGCATAATGCATGTTGCCCTGTCACGGAGCACTCCCGCAACCCTGCTGGGACTGGTGCTGTTGTTATTCTCACGCGCCTTTGTGGATTACAGCACATCGGGCCTGGAAAACCCGATGACCCATCTCATTCTGGCGCTCTTTCTGTCTCTTTTCTTCCGCGAACAATACGGCGTGCGCACCCTGTTCGCCATGGCGTTACTGGCGGCCTGCGGCATGCTGAACCGAATGGATACCGCCCTGTTTTATGCCCCACCGCTACTGTATATCTGGTTAAGCCTGCCCAAGAAAAAAGCGACCTGCGCAATATGCCTGGGCTTTCTTCCTTTTGTCCTCTGGGAGGTATTTTCCCTTTTCTACTACGGCTTCCCCTTCCCCAACACGGCCTACGCAAAGCTGGGAACCGGCATCGACGCACAACAAATGCTCACGCAGGGGCTCTATTATTTCCTGCATACCCTGCAGCGTGACCCATCGACCCTGGCAGTGATTGCCCTGGCCATATTGACCTCGCTTTTTGTACGCGACAAGCGCCCCTTTATGGTCGCCTTAGGCGTACTGGCGTATTTATGCTACATCTGCAAAATAGGCGGCGATTTCATGGGAGGCCGCTTCTTCACGGCCCCGCTCTTTGTATCCGTCTGCCTCATAGTACGCCTTCCCAAAGTCCATCACCTCTGGTGCTGGACGCCTTTAGCGCTTCTGGCGATAGTGCTCAGCTGCTCATGCCCCTACGTCCCCGTATGTTCAGGGAAAAGCTTTGGCGATAGCGTAAAAGGCTTCAAGGACGCGCATGGAATCGGCGATGAACGACGTTTTTACTACAAAACCTCCGGATTATTGCACTGGACAAAGGGCACGCCTATGCCCACACATTCCTATGCAAAAACCGGGCGCAAATACCGCAAGATGGACACCCCATTCACCAAAACGCACGGCAGCGTGGGGTATCGCGGCTATTTCGGTGGCCCCAAGGTGCACATTATCGACTATTACGCCCTGACCGATCCGCTTTTGGCGCGCCTTCCTGCACGCTACACACCCCGTTGGCGCATTGGGCATTTCGCGCGTGTCATACCGCGGGGATACGAACAAACGGCAGGGGGCGAAAAGAACACTTTACAGGACAAGGGACTGGCGCAGTATTACGACAAACTTTCTGTAATTACGCGTGGGCCACTATGCCGTTGGGAACGCTTCAAGGCCATTGTGCAAATAAACCTGGGACGTTATGACACTTGGCTCGATCGGGATCAATACCGTTTCCCAAACCTGAAACGACTTACGTATAAGCAGGTTTCTCAGCCCAAACCCGCCGGTACCCGATGGAATGCATCCGGTAATATCGTACTGCATTCAAATGGCGTACATATTGCCCTGGAAGAGCCAACGCATGCCCCTCAGATAGAAATCAGCCTGGATCACAACGATCAATACCAGCTGCTGTTCATGCAAGGGGACAACATGCTGGGCTGGTGTAATGTGGGCCCCAAAGCAGGCAGCGGACACGGGTTGGCCGTATATACCGTGCCTACACCGGCAACAGCAGTCAAGATGGGATATGATGCTGTCCGCGTTTTTCCCTTCAAAGCAGGACGCAATTCCCGAAACAGCATGGGACACCTACGTCTGCTCGACGAAATGTAGAAAAATAACCATGGCGTCCATACGTAAACGATTAAAATCTGAAAATTTATCATCGAAAACAAAAAAACTATTGTGGCCAGAAACGGCAAGGACCATATATTTCAGTTGTGCTCGCGGGACCACTTGACAGCAGTAAGAAGCGGGTATTATCTTGAGCAATAGGGCAAACTAAACACTAATTAAAGGATACTGAGTTATGCGTATGGCAGGTATTTCACTGATCGCGACATTGGTACTGGCAAGTACGGTATGGGCAGCTCCCCCCTCCCAACCGGAATGTGAGGGATTACCGCTGGTATTTTCCGCTGATTTTGAAAAAGAAGACGCTTCTCAATTTGAAATGACGGATGAAAAGGCATGGAAAGTACGTACACGCGATGGAGAAAAGGTACTTTCATTACGCCGCGCCAGCAAATATGAGCCGGCGGTGCGCTCACCGAAAAACATCGCCTGGATCAAAGACCTGGAAGTAACCGATTTTGTCATGGATGTCGCCTGCCGCCAAACCGGTAAGGAATACGGACACCGGGATCTGTGCTTCTTCTTCAACGGCGAAGACGCCTCGCATTTCTATTATGTCCATTTGGCCACCAAGGCAGACGATCACGCCAACTCCATTTTCCTGGTAGACGGAGCACCGCGCACCTCAATCGCCAAGGAACGCACCAAGGGTACCGATTGGGGTAAAACCCTGCAAAAAGTACGTATCAAGCGCGATACGAAAACCGGTCGTATTGAAGTATTCTATAATGACATGGAAACACCGGTAATGTGGACTGTAGACAAGACCTTCCTGAAGGGGAAACTGGGTATCGGTTCATTCGACGACACCGGCGACTTCTACAGCATCACCGTATGGGGTAACCAGGAGGAAGCCCCCAAGAAATAACGGTCTGACAAAATTGCCAGTCCAGGGGGAGATGAGCCAATGCGGGTAGCGGTTACAGGAGCGACAGGACATGTAGGCGCAAACCTCGTGCGTATATTGCTGAAAAAAAAGCAAGGATGCATACGTACCCTGGTCTACAAAACCGGCCCTGCACTGGAAGGCTTGGCGGTGGAGCAGATGCCCGGCGATGTACTGAAACCGGAAACCCTGTTTCAGGCCTTTACGGATGTCGATACCGTTTACCATCTGGCCTCACTCATTACCCTGGGCGGCGATCCCACAGGCCTCGTCCGACGGGTCAATATAGAGGGGACAGCGAATGTAATCGAAGCGTGTTTACAATGCGGTGTGCGACGGCTGGTCTACTTCAGTTCCATACACGCACTTTCACCCTGGCCGCGCCATGACGCCGTCACCGAAACACGTCCGCCCGTCTTGTCCTCTCAGGCCCCCATCTATGACCGCACCAAGGCGGCTGCAGAAGGCCTCGTGCTGGAAGCAGTCGCACGCGGTCTGGACGTCGTCGTGGTAAACCCCACAGGCATTATCGGGCCCTACGACTTTGAAAATTCCCGCATGGGACGCGTCCTGTTGGATCTATATCACCGTCGAATACCCGCTACCCTGAACGCAGGTTTCAATTGGGTAGATGTACGCGATGTTTGCTATGGCGCCATTGCAGCTGCACAACGGGGCCGCTGTGGCGAACGCTATATCCTGGGAGGTTATTGGCATTCCCTGCGCGAAATTGCCGATATGGTGACCATGGTAACCGGTGCACTCCCCCCGCGGGTAACCCTACCGCTATGGATGCTGTCCTGTGCCCTTCCATTTTTCGAATTGCGCGGACGCATACTCGGAAAGGAGTCGCGCGTCTCCCGCACCTCAATGTATGCGTTGCGCCACCACCAGCAGGTGGATTATTCTAAGGCGATCCAGGAATTAGACTATACCGCCAGACCCATGTTGGATACGGTACGGGATACCTTTGCCTGGCTTGAATCCAGTGGACGCCTGCAACCTGCCCAACAATGGTCCCCAACACACACGAAACTATAACCAAGGATGAAGCAAAAACATGCCAGATGACCCCTCCAGCGAAATCACGGTAAATACTCCGGAAAAGAAAGCCAACGATACGTTGAGCGCAGGACAGATACTGGCGGAACGTTTTGAGCTAACCCAACCTATCGGACGTGGTGGAATAGGACAAGTCTGGCTTGCACAGGATCGCTACCTGGAAGGCGAAGCGATTGCCTGCAAGGTATTGAAACATGAATTGATGCATGACCGCCGCGCTCTGGCGGATCTGAAACGCGAGGTCCTCCTGGCGCGCCGCCTGCGTCATCCCAACATCCTCGCCGTCTACACCTTCTGGGAAAGCACCCCCTGGTACTTTATTACGATGGAATATGTTGCCGGGCGCAATCTGGGGGAGGCGTTGCTTGAACGGGGACACGCCTACACTCTTCCAGAAATCTTACCCTGGATAAATTCATTAAGCGGTGCCTTGGACTATGCACATCGTCAGGGTGTATTACACCGCGATGTAAAACCGGGAAATATGCTGCTGGACACGGAAAACACTATCCGACTGGCTGATTTTGGTATCGCCCGCACCGCCCGGGAAGTACATGTCAACCTGAGTGGTGAAATGACATGCGGCACGTTGCTATACGTGAGCCCGGAACAACTCCGTGGCGAAGCCCTCGACGGGCGCAGCGATCTATATAGCCTGACGGCGTCTACATACGAAATGTTAGCGGGACGTCCCCCCTTTCCCCCCGAATCCCTTATCGCGCATATTCAGATGATGCCCCCGGAACCCATTCCTCATTTGTCAAAAGAGATCAACGCCATCCTGCTCAAAGGCTTGGCTAAAACACCAGAAAACCGGTTTCAGAACTGCGCCGCTTTCTACCAGGCAATGGCGTCCGCTGCCCCCCACCATTCCACAAGCCCCCCCCCCCGCACGACCGCGATAGGAACGGATACCGTGGTTTTAACGCGACCAGAGGAGGACCTGCAGCATAAAAGGCTCGGGGATTTGCTCGTGGAAGCTGAGGTAATCACCGCTGAACAATTGGAAAGCGCGTTGGAAAAACAATGTGTCAGCCATGAAAAACTGGGAAACATCCTTATCCGCATGGAAGTGCTGGATGAAATCGCGATTGCACGCACTTTGAGTACACAGCTAAGACTGCCCTATTGCACCCTGGAGGACATGGTGTGCACCCCCGAAGTCCTACCCCTATTGAGTGCTCCTGCTGCTGCTGCACGGCGATGCATCCCTCTGCGAAAGAACAATGAACAGATTGTTGTAGCCATGGCCGACCCCCTCGACCTGCCCACCGTAAACACGCTCGAAACTGTTTTTGGCAGCCCCATCACCATCTGTGTTGCAACCCCCTCCAATGTACTCACCGCTATTGAAACCAGCTATGGATGCAGCCGGTAAAGGCAGTGAGCGAAACTACACCTGCCAAAAGTCATCGACACAGGCGCTATCGCCCCCTTGCCGGTCATGACTGCGGTAAAGCCCCGTTTTTGAAAGAACTTTTGCAAATTAACAACCGCCAACCTCAGCTATGCCTGCTGCACATCGCCACGGACTGAAAACTTCGTATGCGGTAACCACAACAGCTCTTCCCCCTGGTCCTTTTCCGCCAGCAAACGATACATCTCTTGCAACGTTAACCCCTCGTTGGGGACCTCCTCGACAACCTCAAGGTCAGCTGGCTCCAGCAATTCATTTTCAAACGCATTCATATCTAAAACCTCATCCGTATAGGAACAACACAAAAAACATTTTCCTCTTCCGGTTTTACCTGCATAAAACACACATTCACCATCAGTTGTTTAGTGACTCAACTTTGAAAAGGTGTCTTAAAAAACAAACTCTTTACTTTGGTCAGGGACGCTAAGGACCATATTCTCTGGGTGTGGCCCTGGCCACCTTGTGGTCGCTGGACCGCTTCAACTGCTTTTAACCATGTATGCGTCATGATGGAATACTCCTCAAGTTACTTTTCATTCATCAAAAAATTGGTTGGATAAATAGGCCAGTGCAAAGATGCTATTCAGCACAGGGGGAAAAGAGAAGGAATAGGGGTGGGGTGCATTGGCCGTTTACAAACTAATGCGACGTAAAGAAAAACGTACATGTTCGCGACCACTGCCATTTGGTGCAGCGCGATTGTCGCGAAATCTCCTGTCGGCCATGTGGAGACACAGTGCAGGCGTCATAGAAAACAGAATGTATTCCAGTCGCCATCATCTGTAAATCCTCAAAGTTGTTTAAAAAAACAGCCGTTTATATCGACTTGCACTTACCTTATATATTTCTATGCGCACTTTTCAGCCCTTCAGCACCCATTTTCAAGCAAATTCGGTAAAGAAAAATGACTTTGACGCCCCCGCTGATGTATAACATTCTCCAAATGCAGTCGATTCATAAAGGTTTTTAAAATGGGTAAATTCCAGGTTCGTTTCAAATGCCATCATTGCGGCTACTGCTGCACCGACGCCGTGTGCTTTCCCACACCAGCCGATGTAATCCGATTGGTGAAGGCGACCAAAGCCGATCCGCGCGATTTTCTAACCTTTATCACCCCCGATGAAATCACCGGTGTAGAAAAAAACGACCCCGCATGGCTATACGTCGAAGGGAAAAAATACATGATGGCCCTGAAGCGTGGGAAAAAAGGCTGCTACTTTCTGCACCCTAAAACACGACATTGCACTGCCTACGAAGATCGTCCCATCCTGTGTCGCCTTTTCCCCTTCAAACTACATGAAACCCGCGAAGGTGAATTCAAATCTTTCACCCTGCATAGCGATGTAGAGTGTCCCCGCCATCAGGACGGACAGGTGGAAACCGCCCCTTTATATGAATTGTATCTGGAAGACTGCAAACATCACGAGGACTATAACGACCTCGTCACCGTCTTTAACCGGAAAATATATCCGGGCAAAAAATCGGAAGACTTCATCCACATGTTCATCGATCTTCAATAAAAAAGGGCGAATTATCCAGGCAAACAGCCTTTATTCACCGCTAACCTTTAACCACCCACAACGCCTTTGATACACTTTATACATCCTTACGAGAAACCGTACACCCATACTGCACTTTCGTTAAAGATGCAACACGGGAAGGACAGATTGTGTCAAAGAAAAAAAAGCAAAAGACCACGCTGGTTGAACCGCGCACCCTAAAAGGCTTTCAGGATTACCTGCCGGCGACATTAATACCGCGCAAACGCTTTATCCGGCTGGTAGAGGGCATCTTCGAACGTTATGGCTTTTCCCCGCTCGAAACCCCCGCACTGGAGCATCTAGAAACCCTTTTAGGTACCGGCGGCGAGAATACCAACAAAGAATTATTCCGCCTGGAAAGTCCGGAAGGGGAACCCATTGCGCTACGATTTGATATGACCGTGCCGTTTGCACGCCTCATGGCGCAGTATCCGGAACATCTCAAGCCCCCATTTCGTAGGTACGCCATGGGACCGGTATGGCGGGCCGACAAACCCGGTCCTGGCCGCTTCCGTCAGTTCACCCAGCTGGATATTGATGCTGCAGGGGCTACGACCATTGCCGTCGACGCGGAAATTATCGCTATCATGAGCGAGGTCCTGCATGCAGCAGGCGTAAAAAAACACCGGATACTCATCAATAACCGTAAGTTAATCGACGCCCTGCTGGAAGCATGCGGCATCGTGGAAGAGGAACGCCAGAAGCATGTATTGCGGGTCATCGACAAATTAGCCAAGGTCGGACTCGACAATATTCGTCTGGAATTAGGCGACGGGCGTATCGATGAGTCCGGCGATCCTATCCCCGGTGTAAAACTCGACCCGGAAACCATTGAAACTGTGCTTTCCTTTATCGCCATTCAGGCCAACTCACGCCTCGACATGGTGGAACATCTGGCCAAGGCCCTACCCGAAACGGAACTGGCGCAAACCGCCGTGGCCGAAATGCGGGAATTGGCAGAAGCATTGGATGCGCTGAGCGTAGCTGAAGAAAATGCCGTTTTCGATCCCAGTTTGGCACGCGGTCTCGACTATTACACCGGCCCCGTCTTCGAAATGATCCTGACCGACGCTCCCCAGTTTGGTTCTGTGATGGGCGGCGGGCGCTACGACGGGTTAGTCTCCCGCTTCATGAAACAACCCATCCCTTGCACCGGCATGTCCATCGGTTTAGATCGCCTGCTGGCCGCACTAACCCACCTGGACCGTGTCGAAGCAAGCACTACCCCGGTACAAGCCCTCGTGGTTACCATGGGCAACGTCCCTAAAGCAGAAACGCTACGCCTGGCCGCTGAGCTACGTGCGGCGGGCATCTGCACAGAAACCTTCTTCGCCAGCAAAAAGAAAATGCAAATGGGCAATCAGCTCTCCCATGCCGACCACTACGGCATCCCCGTAGCTGTCATCATCGGCGAAGATGAACTGGCGCAAGGCGTGGTCTCTATTAAGGACCTGGAGGCAGGAAAAGCAGGCCGGGAATGCATCGAAGATCGTGAGGCCTACCGCGAAGCGGGTAAAACCGGTCAACGCACGGTCGCGCGTACCGAGATGATCTCTGCTGTAAAAGAGATCCTGATGTAAAAAAACAGCGAACCGAACACGCACAAGACAAGAGGCTGCTCATTGCACTTTGCAAACAGAGCAGCCTCTTCTTTTTTCAGTCCGTTTAATGTGGCACTCCTAAAAACAACAAACGGGACGCCCCAAAGGGCGTCCCGATACTACATTCACATTTTTTCGAGAATTAGATGCCGGAAACGTCAAGGCTGACGATCTTCCACGCACCACCTTCTTTTTTCAGAATCAGCTCAAGCGAAGCCATCCCAAAGGCGCCTTCGACGTCGATCGGATATACGATAGCTTCGCCATCATCAAATTCGATTTCCATATCTTCGGTGGAAACTTCGACGTCTTCCAGGTAACCCATCTCGTTGGCCTGGCTCAAGAATTCGGCAATACCTTCTTTGTCACCAAATTCATAGTGCTCGAAGCTGTCAGCCATAAAGGCAACAGCGCCATCGATATCAGCAGCAGCCAGTTTGGTCGCGAATTCTGTTGCGACAGCGGCAACAGCCGTATTGTCATCGGCCGGGGCAGCAGCGGCAGCAGGAGCAGCGGCGGCGGCAGGAGCAGCAGCAGCAGCGGCAGGAGCCGGGCAGACAGCGGGTTTACCCATGACCAGGCTCTTCACCAAAGCAGCCTTGGCAGCATCCATATCGGAAGCGATCAGGTACAGGCTGGCAACAGCAGCGTCATCCAAAAGCTCTTTCGCGCCTTCAACGCCTTCTTGCAGCATGTCCATCTTTTGGACATCCAGATCCATCATTTCATCGAGCAGATCAGCAACATCATCGCTATCTGCAGCAACCGCAGCACTCAATGCAGCAGCCAGTTCCGCACGTTCGGCGTTCAGCGCATTCATGGCTTCAGCATATTGCGCATAGCCTTCCAGCAATTCCACCATTTCATAGCTGTCCAGTTCGGCCTGTTCCGCAACCTGCAGAACCAACAGTTTTTCCAGCGCAGCATCTGCCTTGGGACAACGTTCACCACCGAACATCGCGCAGGGCATCTGAGCCTGTGCTGTTACTGCGACCAACACTACGACTGCCAATCCGAGAGAGACCATTACTTTCTTCATGAACAAAAACTCCTTCTGTGTAGGTTTCGTGAATGTACATTGGACGAACCAATACATCACTTGGTTTCACTTTAAACAGCCTAATTTCGGCATAATTTCTCAAAGACCGGTTTTACCCGACCATATAGTGCAGCAATTTACCAGAAAACACAACAGCAGCACAAAAACAGAAAACTGCGATATACCCACATCCTCATCCATCGCAATAAAAAAAACCAACAGGTCGTCTGTTTATGGCCGCAGCCCTGAAAGGTGAATCTTCGGCAATACCAAGCAAAACAATGTTTTATCCCGCTTAGGATAGCAAGGCCCTCTATTTGTCTGTACACTGGCCATTTACTTGCCGTCGCTGGCCCGTCCAGGCTTTTAGACCCTCTTTTTTCACCTGCAATCATCAGCACTAGCCTGTTTGGATAATCAAACAGCTAGGCGGACGTGCACACCGCAACAGGTCACACGTCCGCCTATCATAACGTATATACAAAGCAGCAAACAAGCGCCACGCAGGGAGTTAATACACCATCCCGTACTGATGCGTTAAGCTATCATTCGCGCACTATTTCACCGCAGCATTCACCAACAACTGCAGCTGCTTATCTAGTTCTTCCCGCGCCTGCTCAAGCGTGCAACGCTCGAACAAGACCTCTCCGATCTGCACATTGGGGCCATTGCCACAGCGTTCAAGGCAGAAGGTACCGCGCAAATCCACCCGCTCAATCAGGCCATGATCAGCGACATAATCGGCTAACCCCTTGAGAATGTCCTGGGAGCCATTGATAAAACAACTGGTGCCAACGCAGACCAGAACGGGAAGTTTTTCTACCGTACCATCCTTAAAAATGCTCACATCCGTATCGCAAATGCGGCGGCGATTCTGGTACTCCGTATGCAACAAGCCATGCGCTGTATGGCCGCCCACTTCACCCAGGTGGGTTTCATAACACCATTTCACCTCTGGGTTGTCCTGCGATTTATGCAACTGCAAGAACTTGTCGTTATCATAAAGCGCCTTGGTACGTTGACGGCGCACCTCAGGCGTGTGCGCTTCGGGCTGTCCCGCACCGTTGACGCATCCTCCCGGACAGGCCATCACTTCAATAAAGTGATATTCCGCTTCACCCGCCTTGATCTGCTCTGCAAGACGACGCGCATTGGCCAGCCCGTGTACAATTGCCAGCTTCAAGTCAATACCACCCACATTGACCGTGGCCTCGCGCAAGCCTGCTTCACCGCGAACTTCCTGGAAATCCACCGTGTCCAGACGTCGATTCTCCACCTTTTCCACCGCAAAACGCAGCGCTGCTTCGGTAACACCGCCCGATGCGCCAAAAATTACTGCGCCACCCGTTTTAAAGCCCATGGGCATATCGAATGACGCTGGCTCCAAAGCATTGAAGCTCAGGCCCGCCTGCTCAATCATCAAGCCCAGCTCCTGGGTCGTAATAACATGATCCACATCAGGCAAGCCATCCGTTTGGAATTTTTCCAGCTTTGCCTCAAATTTCTTCGCCGTGCAAGGCATCAACGAAACGACCACCAGATCTTTCTGGGGCACATCCAACAACGCAGGCAGCACGCGGCGTGCTACAGAACCAAACATCTGTTGTGGCGAACGGCATGAAGAAAGGTTGGGCAGGAATTCAGGGTAGTACTGCTCTGCAAATTTAATCCACGCCGGGCAACACGAAGTAAACTGAGGCAGACGCTCACCACTTTCCAGACGACCAAGCAATTCTGTTGCCTCTTCAATCACCGTCATATCCGCACTAAAGCACGTATCATAGACCTTATTGAAGCCCAACGTCTTCAACGCCGCAACCGCCTTGCCTACAACCTGCGAACCCGCAGGCTGGCCAAAATACTCACCCAGCCCAACACGCACTGCAGGCGCCATTTGTACGACTACACACTTATCGGGATCGCTCAACGCTTCCCAAACTTGCTCCAACTCTGACTTGGGACGAAGCGCACCCGTCGGGCATACCGCAGCACACTGACCGCAGTTGACGCATTCCACTGCTTCCAGATTCTTGCCAAAGGCCGGCAAAATAGCACTGGAAGAACCCCGATAGGCAAAATCAATCGCCCCTACACCCTGAATCTCGTGGCAGGCCCGCACGCAGTCACCACACAGGATGCACTTGTTGGGATCGCGCACCAGTGAATATGACGAACGATCCACAGGCTTCTTGGTATTGATGGATTTGTAACGAATCTCTTCAATTCCCAGACGCCGGGCAAGATCCTGCAGCTTGCACACCGCACTCTTCGGACAGGCCGGGCAGTTCATTTCATGGTTCGCCAGCAACAACTCCACCGCGATTTTACGCATACCACGAATTTCTTCTGTATTTGTGTGCACCCGCATACCCGGCGCAGGCGCAGTCGAACACGAGGCCACGATACCCCGTCCTTCCAGCTCTACCAGGCACAAACGGCAAGCGCCATAAATACTCAGCTCGGAATGATAACAAAAGGTAGGAATTTCAATACCGGCCTTGCGTGCAACCTCAAGCACATTGCGTTCCCCCTCAATGGGGACCTCGATATTATCAATCACCATCGTGGCGACATCAGTTTCTACTTTTTGATTCTGCATGATCAGACTCCCTTTACAATCGCATCGAATTTGCACGACTCAATACACAGGCCGCAATTGACACAGGTTTCTTCGTCAATGCGATAGGGCTGTTTCTTCTCACCGGTGATAGCCCCAACCGGACATTTGCGCGCGCATACGCCACAGCCTTTACAACGGCCCTCGATAATGTGGGGCTTCACCAGGTTCTTACACACACCCGCCGGGCACCGCTTGTCAAAAACATGCGCTTCATACTCTTCACGGAAATATTTCAGCGTTGACAACACCGGATTAGGCGCCGTCTTGCCCAGACCGCAAAGGGAACCCACTTTCACGGCACGCGCCGTTTCCTCAAGCACCCTCAACGTCTCCGCAGTCGCCTCGCCCGCAATTATTTCATCGAGCAAGGCCAACATCTGACGGGTACCTTCGCGACAAAGCACACATTTACCACAAGATTCGTTCTGGGCAAACTGCATAAAGAAACGCGCCACACTGACCATGCAGGTCTGCTGATTCATCACCACCAATCCACCAGAACCCACCATCGCCCCTACACTGCTAAGCGAATCGAAATCCAAGGGCAAGTCAATGTGTTCCTGAGTAAGGCAGCCACCCGATGGACCACCAATTTGCACCGCCTTGAAAGGCTCATCCGTGCGCTCCCCGGCATTATCCAAGACACCACCACCAATCTCATTTACAATCTCACCTAACGGCGTACCAAAAGGCACCTCGATGAGCCCCGTATTTGCCACATGTCCTGTAAGTGCGAAAGTCTTCGTTCCTGGAGAAGATTCGGTACCAATCTTTTTGAAGGCTGCCGGCCCCATCTCAAGAATCAGAGGTACTGCCGCCAACGTCTCCACGTTATTGATAACCGTCGGCTTTTCCCACAAACCGCTTTGTGCCGGGAACGGCGGCTTGGGAAGCGGCATGCCGCGTTTACCTTCAATAGATGCAATCAGCGCCGTTTCCTCACCGCAAACAAAGGCGCCCGCACCTTCCATGATGTTAACTTTAAAGTTGTAGGCCGAGCCGAAAATATTTTCGCCCAATACACCCATCGCCTCCGCATCCTCCGCTGCTTTTCGTAGACGTGCTACGGCAAGCGGATACTCCAGGCGCACATAAATGTAGCCTTCATCCGCCCCCACAGCACGTCCCGCAATCAGCATCCCCTCAATCACTGCATGGGGGTTGCCTTCCATGACGCTACGGTCCATAAACGCGCCAGGATCGCCCTCATCACCATTACAGATTACGTATTTTTTCGGACCGGGCTGAATACGCGTCAGATCCCACTTGCGTCCCGTGGGGAAACCGCCGCCGCCACGACCACGCAAACCGGAAGCCAAAACCTCCTGGCAAACCTCCTCCGCCTCCATCTTCGTATACGCGCGCTGCGCCATAGCATATCCACCCAAACTGATGTACTCGCGTATATCTTCCGGGTCGATCACACCGCAACGAGAAAGCACGGTACGCTGCTGACGTTTATAGAACGGAATATGCTCCTTATCCCTGCAATGCTTCTTCGTTGCCGGATCTACAAAGAGCAGACGATCCACCACCTTGCCTTCGATCAGCGTCGTCAATACGATATCCGCTACATCCTCAGGCGTTACACAAGTATACAAAATCCCATCCGGCTCCACCGTCACCAGCGGCCCCATCTGGCAAAATCCCTGGCAGCCACTTTTCGAAAGATAGACATCCACATCCTCCGCCATCGCCAACATTTCGCCCTCTTCCAGACAGGTCACTACCTTTTGGCCCATCGACTTGAAGTGTTCGATAAATGCTTCATGCACCTTCATCGCACCACTGGCGACGCAGCCCGTACCCGCACAGATAACAATGCGGCGACGCACCTTGCTCAACATTTTTTTATAACAATCCATCTCCGCAACCAACGAAGGCGGTGTTTTTGTCTGCACTTGTTTCTGCGTACTCATCACTTACCCTCTCTTTTCAAAATATCTTCGACCAGCGCAACACTTGCCTCCGGTGTCATCTTTCCATGCACCGTATCATTGATCACCAACACCGGCGCCAGGCCGCAGGCCCCCAAACACGAAACCGTCTCTACCGTAAACAGCAGATCAGGAGTCGTTTCCTCGCCTTCCGTTAAGCCCAGACGCTTGCACAGCGCCTGATAAATTTTCTCCGCGCCTTTTACGTGGCACGCCGTACCGTTACAGACGTAGACCACATACTTTCCCTTGGGCTTCAGCGCAAAGTGTGCATAAAACGTGGCAACGCCAAATACACGCGCCGGCGGCAACCCCAACGATGTCGCCACGTAGGTAAGCACCTGTTCAGGCAGATACCGGTACTCCGCTTGCACAGCTTGCAATATCGGCACCAGCTTCGCCGGTTCACGATCATGCTGATCGAGAATCTCGCAGACTTTTTCAAATTTTCGCAATGTTTGGGTGGGCATAACGCTTCTTGCCTCCGCATTGAATGCACCTGCTGCGATACAACAGGTCAGTTAATGCCGTAAACTAAAAAAATAACCATAAAAAACAACGAGGTCTTTATATTTCCCAAGCATCAGGACTACTGCCTATGGCACACTCCACCTGACGAGGCTCCTGGAGCACTTAGGGTAAAAAGAAAGACACTTATCACGAAAGATTTCGCTAAATACACATTACCGAAACCTCTTTGAGATACTTTTCCTCCAGCACCGTTGCAATACGTTTGATAATATTGCGACGAATCTCTATATCAAGTGGCAAATTCGGGTCCTGATGAGCCTCATTAATACGACTCCCGACCACGAATTGGATAATGTCGCTTTCACGCAGCAAATCCACCAGACGCGTAGCCGCATTGTATTCCGGCGCACGCAATCCCTGCTCAATCAACTGCGCCGTACGCGTCAACGTGAGGATACCCTCCGTAATCAAATCCACACCACCCATATGCGATATCGGTGGCAAATCATCCGAACACGTATCCAGATCCATCTCGATCGGACGTTTCAATTCACGCGCAATGATCTTTGCCGTCGTTCCACCACAAATCACCCGCCGCCCTTCAAAATCATCCAACATCTGCGCATACTCACTATCCCGCGCCTGCGCATACGGCGGTCCCGTCAACAATAACAGTCTGCGCGGATGCCTAAAGTACAGCACGCCGCACGTCATATCATCCCTGGCGTGATAGGAATTCTCCTTGCGCAACGCCTCCTGCAACACATTGCGCGACAAATGCCGCGCCGAAATCTGCGGCTCCCGCCTCACCTGCTTCAACACCAACTCACGACACCCCTCCTCACGCCACCCCAACGGAAATTCTTTCGTACCTAAACCCGCCTGAGAAATTCCATCGGAAAAAAGGACTATGCGATCCTCCGGCTGCATCTGCACCCTGCTAAAACGCAATTTCCGTTCCTGCCAACGCGGCGAAGCCATTTCCCGACACGGCGGCGCTATCGCCTCTCCATTGCGCACCAGAATAAATCCGGGGTTATCCATCTCAATAATGCGCGTTTCACCATACATCTTGCAGTCGACAATGCTAAACGTGGCATAACTAATCTTGCGCACCTGACACACCGGCAACGCATCCATCATGATTTCCGCACTATGCAAAAAATCCAACTCACTCGCTGCAAAACGCAACGCCATCTTCGCCGTCATCGAAGCCAGAATATTCGCCTTTACACCACTACCCAGCCCATCGGAAAGCACCGAGAGCACCCGATTCCCTTCCGCAATCTTCTGCGAATAAAACGCATCTCCACAAATATGTTGCCCATGTTTGCAGCACTGACTGAAATCCACCTCCACAAAAAGCGGCTCAAGCTTCGCCATTACTCCCGCCCCTCCCCCTGCCGCTGCCCAGCATCCTCCACCGCATACCCCTCCGCAATAGAACGCAATAAGATCTCCGTCTCCGCCATATGCTCACCAAGACGACAGGCGACTTCCTGCACCGTAGAAAGATTTCGCTGGATCACTTCATTGGCACGCTGCGCAATCTGATCCCGACGCAATTCCTGGCGCGTAACATCCACCAGCAACCCACCGACAACCTGATGCTCCTCAATAGAAAAAATCGTAATATCAAATAACGACTCTTCATGGCGATAATGCGCGTAATGCTGCTCCTGGCCCGTCTCAAGCACCGTTTCAAAAAGCTCCGAAAACGGAATTATCTTCTCCAAACGGCAGCCCCTCAACCCTGGGCAAGCCTCAAAAACCTCTATATTCTCTTCACCAAACAATTGGGCGAAACGTTTATTACACTCAATAATGTGTAAATCCTGATCAACAATCACCACCCCCGACGGCATAGTGCGCAACAACGCATTCGCCTTCTTCTGCGCCTGATTACGCATAAACGAAACGCACATCGTCGGCTCCGCATTGCCGCTCAATAATGCCTGGGCAAATGCACGACACGTATTATAGCCGCAGCCGCCACAATTCAACTCATCAGCGCTGCTATACTTACCCACCTGCTTCAACGCCTCGGTCAACGCCTTCTCTGCATCCGCCTGCACCTCAATCGGCATCGGCGCAAACTGCTCCTGAATATCCGTCGTCGCCGCACGCATCAACGGCACCTCCGGCACCCGTGCCGCATTCTCCACCCGCAACCGACGCGACAACGTGCTATCTGTCTTCGTCATACACGGTCCATTAATACATCCCCCCACGCACGAAAGCGCCTCCACAAACACCGGACACGTCACCTCCTCCGCACGCAAACCATCCAACGCCTGCGCCAGATTATCCAGTCCCGAAATCGTCACATACCGCACATGCGTCATACCCGCATACGCCTTCACCGTCTCCAGCATCCCCCCCTCCATCGGATACAAAGCCCCCTCCTCCGCCAACACAGGCACAAAACCCAGCTCTGCCTCCGCCTCAACCGCCTTCGGCTCCACCTGCTCCTTCTCCAGCCACTCATGCAGATCCCGAAACGTCAACGCCAGATTCAGCAACGCCTTCTCCCGATCCGCCTCATTCTTCTTCGAAATACACGGCCCAAAAAACACAACCGCGATATCATCGCCAAAATGGCTGCGCAGCAATTTACAATGCGACAGCAACGGCGACAGAACCGGCGTAATCGACGAAGCATGATCCGGTAAATACTTTTCAATATATTCCACCGCCGACGGGCACGCCGACGACAGATACACCCCCGCCGAAGCCGTACGCAACTGCTCCGCCACCACCGCAGACACCTCCTGCGCGCCCAACGCCGTCTCCCCCACCCCCGCAAAACCAAGCCGCTTCATCACCGTCGCCATCTGCGCCTGACTCACCCCCGGAAACTCACTCACCCACGAAGGCGCAAGCGAGACATACACCTTACGACCCGTCTGCAACAAATTACGCGCACGCCCCCAATCATTACGAATCTTCTTGGCATGCACCGGACACACCGCTACACATGTGCCACACGCCACACACAGATCCGGCACCACCATCGCCCGGCCATCCTCCACCCGAATCGCCTTCACCGGACACTCGCGCACGCACTTATAGCAATCCTGACATTCCGTTTCCACGGTATATATTGGATACTGATGATTCATAACTCACTCCTCACCCGGCTCAAACACCTAAAGTGGTCCAGCGACCACAAGCAAGAGATATGGTCTGTGACGGCCCTGACAGCAACAAAATTTCGTTCTTTTATGACAACTTTTCAGATTTCAGTCACTAACAACGGTCCAGCGACCACAAGCAAGAGATATGGTCTGTGACGGCCCTGGCAGCGACAAAAATTTCGTTCTTTTGTGACAACTTTTCAGATTTCAATCACTAACAACGGTCCAGCGACCTCAAGCAAGAGATATGGTCCGTGACGTGCGTGACCACCGCAAAACCTTCATCTTCTATGACAGGCTCTCAGACTTTACTCCTAAAACACATGCGAGCCACACAACTCTCTGCAACAAACACATCCTCACTCTTGCAAAAAATGCTGATTCAACAAATCAATCAGCGCGCCCCCATCCACTTGATGGTAAATCTTTCCATTAATGACAATATTGGGCCCTTCTGCACACTGCTCCTCACAGCGACTACCCGACACCGTAATACGCGCCTCCAGCTTATTCTCCGTAATAAACTGCTCTATCAACCGCAGATTGTGTCGATTGCCCCGGGCAAAACAAGAGCTACCCATACAAACGACAATCGTTGCCTCCGTAGTCATAACCCCTCTACTCCGCGTCACGCAAAAGCGCCGCCAATTTGCTCGACAAAATGCCTAATGACGAAAACAAATTCTCATTTTGGACAATCACCCCCTCCGGCGCTTCCAACGCCGTCGGCGCAAAATTCCAAATCGCCCGAATCTCCCCACTATCCACCATCAAATCCGTCACCCGCTGCGCCTGCTCCACCGGAACCGCTACAATACCCAGATGAATCTTCATCCGCTGCGCCAAATTCGGCAACTTTTCCAGCGCAAAAATCTGTGTATCATGCACCACCCGCCCCACCCTATCCTCCGCCACATCAAAACCCGCCACAATATTCACCCCATACCGAGCAAAGGGCAAATAGCCCAGCAACGCCGTACCCAAACTCCCCACCCCCACCAAAAAGGCATCCTGCGTGTTATTCCATCCCAAAAAATCCTCTATCGCCGCATGCAACACCTCCACCTCATACCCCACCTTCGGGCGTCCCGACACCCCCGTGTACGCCAAATCCTTGCGCACCTGTGTCGGCTCCAAATTCAACGCACGCCCAATCGACGAACACGACACCTGCACACATTGCTGCTGCTGCAAACGACGCAACACATCACAATACATCGGCAAACGACGCAACGTCGGCTCCGGAATCGTTTTAATCTGTTCGAAAGTGTTCACAGGTCATCCCCTAATTACTTGGCCCAAGCACAATCGAGAAATATATATCGAGAAATATTTCCTTAAAAGTGTACCCAATTTCCCCCTATCCAGTCAAGAAAAGACCGAAAAAATCTTAATTTTGCTTTTAGACCACGTTATACAGTAAAATTCTCTCAATGTTTCATGGATACCCCTGCCATGTGTACCAACACTGCAGCAGTATCAACCTTATTACGTAAACCACACCTGCCAAAACCCACTGTTTTCGCCGATTATCTGCTACAGGAAGTCTTGGTCGTTCAACGCAGTATGCACTACACTCGCATACCGCACTACCCCCACACAACCTAGAAAGGTTTTCCATGTCCACCGACACCCCCCTTCAACCGGACTTCGACGCACTCTCCCTCAGCAAACCTGTGCGCAAAGCACTCGACGATGTAGGCTACGAAGCCCCCTCACCCATCCAGGCACAAACCATTCCCCTGCTCATGGAAGGGAAAGACCTCATCGGACAGGCGCAAACCGGCACCGGTAAAACCGCAGCCTTCGCCCTGCCCATTCTTTCCCGCATCGACATTAAAAAAACCGCACCGCAAGCGCTGGTGCTGGTCCCCACGCGTGAGCTGGCCATCCAGGTCGCCGAAGCCTTCCAACGCTACGGCTCTCACATCAAGAACCTGCACGTATTGCCCATCTACGGCGGACAAGAATACGGCGGACAATTACGCAGCCTCAAACGCGGCGTACACGTCGTCGTCGGCACCCCGGGCCGCATTATGGACCACATGCGTCGTGGCTCCCTTATCCTCGACACCGTCCAACACCTCATTCTGGACGAGGCCGACGAAATGCTCCGCATGGGCTTCATCGACGACGTCGAATGGATCTTGGAACAAACCCCCAAAGAACGCCAAATTGCACTCTTTTCGGCCACCCTCCCCCCCGCCATCCGCAAGATTGCCAAACGCCACCTGCGCGAACCTGAATCCATCACCATTAAGATGAAAGCCGCCACCGCCGAGGGCGTACACCAACGCTACTGGCTCGTCAGCCGCATGCACAAACTCGATGCCCTAACCCGCATCCTCGAGGCCGAACCCTTCGACGGCATGCTCATCTTCGTGCGCACCAAAAGCAACACTCTCGAACTCGCCGAACGCCTTGCTGCACGCGGATTCACCTGCGCCCCCCTCAATGGCGACATTCGGCAAGCTACCCGTGAACGCACCGTACGCCAATTCAAGGAAGGCAAAATCGATATTCTTATCGGCACAGACGTCGCCGCACGCGGTCTCGACGTCGACCGCATCAGCCACGTCGTCAACTACGACATCCCCTACGACGCCGAAACCTACATTCATCGCGTTGGGCGCACCGGGCGTGCCGGCCGCACCGGCGAAGCTATCCTTTTCGTCTCCCCACGCGAGCGCAACATGCTGTCCGCCATCGAAAAGGCATCCCGGCAACGCATCGAACGCATGGAACTCCCCTCCACCGACGTCATCAACACCATGCGCGTGAGCCAATTCAAAAATCGCATTACCGAAACCATCACCAACGGAAACCTGGAGTTCTTCGAGGCTCTCGTTGAAGACTACTACGAAGAAACCCATACCCCGGCTCTCCAAATTGCCGCCGCGCTGGCCAAAATGGCCCACGGCGACAAACCTTTCCTTCTGAAAGAAACGCCTCCACTCAAAAAAGAAAAACCAAAAAAAGATACACGCACAGAAAAGACGAGACGAAAAGAAAATACAGGCCCACAGCCTCTGGAACGCGGCATGGAACGCTACCGTCTTGAGGTTGGTCAAGATCATGACGTACAACCCAAAAATATCGTCGGCGCTATCGCCAACGAAGCCGGTCTGCGCGGCGGCGACATCCGCAACATCGACATCTACACCGACTACACCACCGTAGATCTCCCCGTTGGCATGCCCGCAGAAATCTTCACCCGCCTGCAAAACACCTGGGTAATGAACCGCCAGCTACAACTCACCCGCATGGAAGAACCCTTTGCTGAACAAGCACCGCCCCCACGCAGAAAACCCAACAAAAAACCCGGTGCAAGACCACAAAAAAACTTTGGGAAAAAAGCAAACGGAAAAACCAGAAACCGGAAACCGACTACAGACAAAAAACGCAGCTCAAGGCCAAAACGCACGAAGACAGAAAAATAGCCCGTCGCTGACACAACTATCCCTGGGGGAACTTTTTATTATCGAAAAGTTCCCCCAGTTTCCCGTTCCACCTATCCATCACCACCCACTACATACCCACCCCCTATCATCACCCAATGTCCCTCCCCAGCCTCCCCTTCGTCAATAGGCCTCTTTAATCTAAAGCGGTCCTGTGACCACTTTAGAAGCCACCCGTAGAAGGGCATCTTGTAAAAGATGGCATTGGGGGAAACCTGGAATGCGCTATTTTTTTCTTTCGCTGGAACGCGATAACGCATCCAAACGGTTATAGTGCCATTCGAGCCATTGGGCAAAAACGGGGTCGCTGATGGCGTCTGTTTTCATCTTCGGATAGGCGGCGGGATTGACCATGATATGGGGCTCGAGTTCTTCCACAGGCAGGATGAGACGAGCGGTGATATTGGACAAAACGCCGTCTTGATTGGGGCGTAACAGGGTCGCTTGTT
This sequence comes from Candidatus Hydrogenedentota bacterium, assembly GCA_963678445.1. Taxonomy (GTDB): domain Bacteria; phylum Hydrogenedentota; class Hydrogenedentia; order Hydrogenedentales. The sequence continues at coordinate 1,164,684 of OY782877.1, forward strand.
TGCAGTCGTGCAGGACAAACAGGGTATATGCGCTCGTAAAAAAAACCAGGGTCAGCAGGAAACAGAAGGCGCGACTGGTCCAACGCAGGCGGGCATGCGTCATACCAATAGCGACAAGACAGGTTCCCAGGAATGCCAATGCACCGTATACAAAGGCATGGAAAAGAAGCTCGCTTCCCGGATCAGTCCAACCTGCACCAACAAAAATAGGCACTTCGAAAAGATTGCCCGCCTCTCGGGTAGCAAAGTAGCTTAAGATAACCCCGGCAAGAAATGTTGCGCCACTCCAAAATAAAATGGCGCCCCCAAAAATAACCGCATGCCGTATACCAAGACGGCGCAGGGGCCGGATGCGATAAAAACATAGCATACAGCCCACCCACCCGATGGCGGCAAACAACAAGGCCGCTCTCTCTGCAAAAATTTTCTGCCATTGTGTACGCACGTAGGCTAAATCCTGAATAATGGAGTAACGGTGGCGCAGGCCCGGACGAAGCGCGAGCGCTTTTTGGTAGGCGTGAGCGGCTTCGCGATAGCGCTCCAGGGACTTAAACGTACTGGCAAGGTAATACCAGGCGCGTCCCAGATTGGGATAATTCGGAGAGGCTGCAATCATATGCGACAGTACGCCCACACGCTGTGCAATCTCCTGCATATCGTAGCTGGTTACCTGCATGGCATCCATAATGTCATTTTCCTGACGAAATTGATTGTAAAATGCCTGCAAACGCTGTTGGCGTGCAACGCAATCGGGGCAGGATACCTCCGGAAGCTCTTTAGCCAATGCCAATGCCTTCCGATTCCACTGCTGCGCCTCTTCAAAATCCCCCGTCACCTCCTCGGAAAATTGTGCAAGACGCGCCATGCATTGCATGCGAGAAACAGCAGGGGTACGGCGACTGTTTGCGGTGCGCCGTAGCAATTGAAGCGCTTTCCCCACGGCACCCTGGTGAAAAAATGCTTCCGCCTGTTCCGCCGGGTTTTCCGCATACACAGAAAAAACACAAAACAGCACTAGTATGCCTACCTTTATCAGCCAGCATCCCGACTTCACAATAGAACTCCTACCTGCGGTTCACGAACAAGACGAAGTTGACTTCCCTTCGTCAGATTGATACTACTTGGTAATGCCTGCTCCTAAAAACAGCAGCCCGCAGCGGTCAGGGACAACAAAAGACTTATAACCCTGGCGGCGTCCCCCGACCCCTCATGGCTGCAATGGACCGAAAAACACAAATCCTGTTTTTTCCCTTGAGCATTTCCGCTGCTACAGGGCATTATACCCCGGTCGTGGCGCTGGACCAACGTTGTGTATGAGGAGATATAAAATGAATCTGAATATGGATAGTGGCGAATTGTTTATTCCCGATGGCGTAACTGAAAAAGAGGCGCTTTCACGGGTAACCCATTTGGCGGTCAGTGCACATCAGGATGACCTGGAAATTATGGCCTTTGAGGGAATTCTGAAGTGTTTTCAACAGAAAGACGCATGGTTTGCCGGTGTAGTGGTCACCAACGGCAGCGGCTCAGCACGTATCGGTGTGTATGAACAATACAGCGATGAGGAAATGGTCGCCGTACGCCGAAAGGAACAACGTAAAGCAGCGGTAGTGGGTGAGTATGCTGCACAGTGGTTGCTGGATTATCCCAGCAGCGCCATCAAAAATAGTACCGATCAGCGTGCGATCGAGGATTTAGTGGCGATTCTGGAAGCAACACGGCCCGACATAGTCTATTGCCATAACCCGGCAGACAAACATGATACGCATGTGGGCGTAACCCTCAAGCTGATTGAGGCCATTCGTCGCCTACCCGCAGGCGCACGCCCAAAAAAACTATACGGCTGCGAGGTATGGCGTGATCTGGATTGGATGACCGATTCGGATAAAGTTGCGTTTGACGTATCCGCCCATGAAAACCTGCAATCGGCCCTGTTGGGCGTATTCGACAGCCAGGTAGCAGGGGGGAAACGCTACGATCTGGCTACCTTGGGACGCCGCCGTGCACACGCCACCTACCATGTTTCGCATGGCGTAGATGCAACCACCGGCACCAACTTTGCCATGGATCTAACCCCACTCATTGAGAACCCAGAAAAAGATGTATTGGCGTATGTGCTGGAATTCATCCAACGATTCTCCGACGAAATCCAACAACGATTCAACAAACTAGGATAGATTTCATTCAGACACCGCTCTTTTATAATGCAGGCGGGAGGATATCCCTCCCGCCTGCATTTTCGGTTTAATATGCGCATAGTAGTACACGTAGCCCATCGTCACCCCCTGGCTTCCCATATATATGGTCGCATGAAACAAACGAGCAGGATTCTGATGTCACTAAACACACCAAAATCCCCGCTCGTCATGACGGCTTTCCAGGACGAAAACGCCAAACGCACTCACTTGCGACGTTTTTGACTTAATGCATTATGAACCGTACCGCCAAACTCAACCGGCTTTTTCTTTTGCGTCGTCACTTTCGACAAATTACCCAAAAGCTCTGAACGCCGTTTCGCTTCACGTTTAGCGCGTCGCCTCTCCTCTTCACGCATTTCCTCCAGACGCGCAGTCTGGGTCGCTTCATCCAGCTCCTCTAGACGCCCTTGCTCAACCATACGCTTCACACAGGCAGGGTCTACCCCCGTCGCTTCCGCAACTTCGTTGGTCGTACTACCAGGGTTCTCCGCCAGATAATCCGATATCTTACTGTAATCCGCTTCTTCCTCCTGCAACACATCTGGGTGAACCGGACCCGTACTATTATCAAAAAGCTTTCCTGAACGAGGACACTTAACAAGTGGCACGGTTAATCTCCTTTAAGCATTATTCAAAATTGCGTTATCTCAAGTTGTTTCGTTTAATATCGCTATACTCTACACGTATTTTATAATACGCCATATGCCGTATTTGCCGCAAACATCAATTACGCTTTAATCATAAGCATCTCTTTTATTATTCACACCCAAAAAATAAAAGTGCTGTAAATAGAACGCCAACTTTAAAAATTTTGGGGGAATTTTTTAAAAAAAATGAAGATTTTTATTTATTTTTTCCCCTTAAAAACTTCGAACAACTCCGAAGCAAATTCACAACTCCTTTTATTTAAAGAGCTTATACCCCCAAAAGGGCCTTTTATAGAACATTTTACCCCGCAAAACCGGCAAAAAAAAGTTCTAAAAAAGTTCTAAAGTTTTTGCTAAAGCTGCCGATAAAAATAGCAGGTAAGCCGAAAAAGAGCTTACAACACAAATTTGAAACAGCTTATATTTGAGAGAATGCATGGATGCAACAGATACGCTAATCAAGGAGGATGGGCAAAGTATCGGGGGTGTGCACCCCAGCGTGGTTTTGGTAAAAAACCACTTGACAGTTGAATAGATATGACTTCGTTGTTGATTGCGACAACGGCGGGAACGGGACATTCACGCCGGTTGCAACTACAAAATTAAAAATTGACGGTGCCAGCGATATAGGTGGGAAACATATTACATGGGATGATGGATATGTTTTGGACCCGTTGGCAGCTCCGCCTTTCTACGATGAAAGACTAATGGGACATGCCTTGATTTTCAGGGCAAAAGAGGTCGATACGGTGTAGTAAAAAGGGTATGGGACGTACCTCTTTGCCGCTATCGCCTCAGCATATGTGCGCATGGATGCGCACGGGCAACCACTCACGGAGGATATAGTTATGGGACTTCGAATCAACACGAACGTAGCAGCTTTGAATACAGCGCGCACACTGAAGAGCTCCACCATGTCGCTCAACAAATCGCTGGAACGCTTGTCCAGTGGTTTGCGTATTAACCGTGCCGCGGATGATGCTGCCGGACTGGCCATTGCAGAAGGCTTTAATTCGGTGGTACGCGGTTCGCAGGTAGCGCAACGGAATTCTCAGGACGGCATTAGCCTGGTGCAGACGGCAGAAGGTGCGTTGAGTGAAACGCACTCCATTTTGCAGCGTATTCGAGAACTGGCGGTGCAATCTGCCAACGGCACGCAGAGCACCAATAATCGGCTCGCTATCGACAATGAAGTTAAGCAGTTGCTGGCCCAGATCGACGATATCGCTTTTGATACGGAATTCAATGGCATTCGGGTGTTGAGCGCAGCGGGACAGACGGTAACGCTTCAGTCGGGCGCCTATACCAGCCAGGTTCTTGCAGTAACCATGGCAGGTGCGCGTACCACCGATCTGAAGATAACCAATGTCAGTGTATCCACGATGACGAACGCCGTGCAGGCGATCAGCACGCTGGATACCGCCATCCAGAGCGTTAGCACATTGCGAAGCACGCTGGGTGCGTATCAAAACCGGCTGGAATTCACTATTTCCACACTGGCGATTCAGGAAGAGAACTCGTCGGCGTCAGAAAGTGCGATTCGCGATGCGGATATGGCACAGGAAACCATCAAGTTCACGCGTAACCAAATCTTGGTGAGCGCAGGCACCTCGGTGCTCTCGCAAGCCAATGTGGTGCCGCAGTCGGCATTGCAGCTGCTCGGATAATATAGAGTTTAAAGGTGACCGGCTGTCCGGAGTTCTTCAACGAACGCCCGGACAGCCGGAGGGAAGATAACCCGAAGTATTGGGAATATAACAGAAAGAGGAGGGTTAAAGAGTTTCAAGGATGAACAGTTGAATGCGTGCTTCACAGAGCAGTCGCGTGCTCTTTGAGGTAAATAACGCAAACTAGGGATAGTAGGACTATGAGGGTAAGGGACATACCCTCACGTCGCCACTCATGGAGGAAAGAACTATGGGACTTCGCATCAATACAAATGTAGCTGCACTTAATGCAGGACGAACCCTTAATCGAACGACACAGAACTTGAATCGCTCTTTAGAGCGTTTGTCGAGTGGTCTTCGTATCAACCGCGCCCGCGATGATGCTGCGGGTCTCGCCATTGCCGAAGGATTTAATTCGCAGGTACGCGGCTCGCAAGTCGCCCAGCGTAACACACAGGACGGTGTCAGCCTCGTTCAGACCGCTGAAGGCGCCTTGAGTGAAACGCATGCGATCTTACAGCGCGTACGTGAATTGGCCATACAGGCTTCCAACGGCACGCAGAGTACCAACAACCGCGAAGCGCTGCACACGGAAGTGCGCCAGCTTCTGCAACAAATCGATGACATCGCATTGGATACCGAATTCAATGGTGTCAAGGTGCTGAGCACAAATCAGACCGTAACCCTGCAGTCGGGCGCTTACACCAGCCAGACGCTGAACGTTACGGTTACTGGTGCAAAGACGAGTGATCTGAAGATCAGCACCGTAAGCGTGTCAACGATGGCCAATGCAGTATCGGCCATCAGTACAATCGATACTGCTATCCAGAGTGTAAGCACATTGCGAAGCACGCTGGGTGCATACCAGAACCGCCTGGAGTTCACAATAAACACCTTGGCGATTCAGGAAGAAAATGCTTCCGCTTCGGAAAGTGCGATTCGCGACGCGGATATCGCACGGGAAACCAGTCAATTTACGCGCAACCAAATCTTGGTAAGCGCGGGAACCTCAGTGTTGTCTCAGGCAAATGTGCTGCCGCAAACGGCACTACAATTGCTCGGATAAGTGAATACGCCTATCTGAAAATATAGATAGAGGATAGACGGAAGTGCCCCAGGTTCCCGCTTTACAGTGGGAGCCTGGGCCGAATCTATTTGGAAAGGAGGTGGTTTATACAACGTATGCAGATGGATGTAACGCAGCTTGTGACTTCATCGTCACTATAGGGAGGCTGCGCAACAAAGAGCCATCTGCGGTATTGTTTTCGATCAGGCAGGGATACCTGATCGATGAAATCAAGGAGGTAAGATCATGGGACTACGAATCAATACAAATGTCCCGGCCATCAACACTAGTCGGGTGCTGCAACGATCTACCAGCTCGCTTAATCGCAGTTTAGAGCGATTATCGAGTGGATTGCGCATTAATCGTGCGCGGGACGATGCAGCAGGACTCGCCATCGCCGAAGGCTTCAACTCACAAGTACGCGGTGCGCAGGTCGCACAGCGCAACACACAGGACGGTGTCAGCCTCGTTCAGACCGCTGAAGGCGCCTTGAGTGAAACGCATGCGATCTTACAGCGCGTACGCGAATTGGCCGTACAGGCATCCAACGGCACGCAAAGCACCAACAACCGGACAGCATTGCACACTGAAGTGCGCCAGCTTCTGGAACAAATCGATGACATTGCAGTGGATACTGAGTTCAATGGCGTCAAGGTGCTAAGTGCAAACCAAACCGTAACCCTGCAGTCGGGCGCTTATACCAGCCAGACGTTGAATGTTACGGTTGCAGGCGCAAAGACGAGTGATCTGAAGATCAGCACCGTAAGCGTCTCAACGCTGGCCAACGCAGTATCGGCCATCAGCACCATAGATACGGCTATCCAGAGTGTAAGCACATTGCGAAGCAATCTGGGTGCATACCAGAACCGTCTGGAATTCACGATGAATACCCTGGCGATTCAGGAAGAAAATGCTGCCGCGTCGGAAAGTGCTATCCGGGATGCAGACATCGCACGGGAAACCATCAGTTTCACTCGGAATCAAATCCTGGTGGAAGCGGGTACGTCGATGTTGGCACAGTCAAATGTACTGCCACAATCTGCGTTGAGCCTATTAGGATAAGTGTTGAATGTAATTCGGGTGTAATGGGTTAGGGATGCCCATTGCAAATTCAAGGAGGATAAGAATATGGGACTACGGATTAACACTAATATTGCCGCGCTTAATACGGGTCGGATATTGGGGCAATCCACCAGCTCGCTTAATCGCAGTTTAGAGCGACTATCGAGTGGATTGCGCATTAACCGCGCCCGCGATGACGCAGCAGGACTCGCTATCGCCGAGGGCTTCAATTCACAAGTACGCGGTGCGCAGGTCGCACAGCGCAACACGCAGGACGGTGTCAGCCTCGTTCAGACCGCTGAAGGCGCCTTGAGTGAAACGCATGCGATCTTACAGCGCGTACGTGAATTGGCCGTACAGGCATCCAACGGCACGCAAAGCACCAACAACCGGACAGCATTGCACACTGAAGTGCGCCAGCTTCTGGAACAAATCGATGACATTGCAGTGGATACTGAGTTCAATGGCGTCAAGGTGCTAAGCACAAATCAAACTGTAACCCTGCAGTCGGGCGCTTACACCAGCCAGACGCTGAATGTTACGGTGAACGGTGCAAAAACCAGCGATTTGAAAATCACTAATGTGAGCGTGTCAACGATAGCAACGGCCGTAGCGGCCATCAGTACAATCGATACGGCTATCCAGAGTGTAAGCACACTACGAAGCACGCTGGGTGCATATCAGAACCGTCTGGAATTCACGATGAATACCCTGGCGATTCAGGAAGAAAATGCCGCCGCCTCTGAAAGCGCTATCCGCGATGCAGATATCGCGCGGGAAACCATCAATTTCACCCGGAATCAAATCCTGGTGAGTGCGGGCACCAGCGTGCTCTCGCAGGCCAATGTGGTGCCACAAACCGCGCTAACGCTACTGCGGTAAGCTAAGAAAGGAGGTGGAGTATGGGAGTTAGTCGTGTAAACGGACAGGATTTCGCGGCCCTGTTTGCGCCAAAAAGTGTGCAGCCCCCTGCTCCTCAGGTTCATGCAAATGAAGCTGCCTCTGCGAAAGAGGCTAAAGGCGCCTCTACGCAGAAAAAGGATAAGGAACAGGTGGGCGTGGCCGCGACGTCGACAAAAGCGCAACAATCCGTACCCAAAATGGGTGAACGACGATTTCGTATTGACCGGGACAGTAAGGGATTGGTAGCCCAAATCCTGGATGAAAATAATCAGGTGGTGAAGCAGATCCCCCCCGAAGAAATACTGAAATTTGCTAAAAGCATCCGAAAATTGGAAGGATTGCTTTTCGACAAGCGCGCATAAAGTATCGTATCGGTTGTAAACCGATGGACAGTACCCCGGTAATGGCTCTCCATTACCGGGGTTTTTCTGTCAACGCCTCTTGAATCCCCCCCGTCTGTCAGAGTGACGAGGGTTTGGGGAATCAAAATTCGTCGGGGTGACGAATAGCTGTCAGTTTTCCATGGGATTTTCTTTGGAAAAGCCCCCCTCCACGATAGGAAAAACACCTCAACCCTCACAAAATAAAGAACTTACAGAAACTGTATCCTCCACCCTGAAAACTGGCACGTCCCTTGCCATAAACAGGCACACCCAACATTGGAGGATATTCTATGAACAACGTACGCAAAATCAACTCTCTTCTTCGGAATGTAACGCTGTTTGTTTCTTCGTTTGCTTTTGTTGTGCCCATGGCGCAGGGCTCGGAAACGACTATCGAAGTGGGCACGACCTATTCTGATGCCGGCGCAAAGGCCTATGATGCGTATGATGGCGATTTGACCGCCGCGATTAAGACCAATGCCATGGTCGATACCTCGGTAGTGGGCAACTATTCGGTAGTGTACACGGTGACGGATGCCGCTGGTAATGAAAGCTCTGCGGTGCGCACGGTACGCGTAGTCGACACGAAGGCGCCGGAAATTACGCTCAAGGGCGACGCTAACGTCAGCTTGGCGGTAGGCGATGAATATGCAGAAGCCGGCGCAACGGCTCGTGATGCCTATGACGGCGACATTACGCAACAGATTGTGGTCTCGGGCAAGGTAGACACCACGGTAGCGGGTACGTATGTAGTCAGCTACTCGGTGAAGGACAGTTCGGATAATGAAGCGACGGCGACGCGTACGGTGGTTGTGGAAGGCGCCGATGTAGTCACCTTGGCCTCTCCGTTGCACGGTTCGGTGGTTTATGTGCCGACCAAAGACAGTGTTTTCCCGCTGACGTTGACGGCAAGCGCCGCGCAGGCAGTGAAGTCAGTAACCTACCTGGTAGACGGTCAGGAAGCCGGTCAGGCGACCGAAGCCCCGTTTACCGTGGTGGCGGATGTGGAAATGAGCTGGTTCGGTTTTGGCGCGCACGAAGTGGAAGCAAAAGCGATTTTGGCCGAGACCGGTGAGGAAGTCGTTGCTAAATCTACCTTTACCGTAGACTTGTCGGCAGAAACCGATGACGTAAACGTCGACGCAATCCCCGACAACCCCTTTGCCGTGCTCGCTATTGACGGCGACCAATGGACCGCCCAGGACGTCGTGCTTGGCAACGGCGGCGTAGCCTCGACGGCGCTGGTGCGCTTCGAAGGCGCGACCGCAGAAAACCTGCAAGATGCGCCGGTGGTGTTGGTGCTCGATGGCCGGGTACGTGTGAGCGTACCGCGTAACGTGTTGACCGCTCAGGAATCCGGCATCGTAATGGCCACGCTGACCGAAGAAGTTGGCACCCTGTTGCACGGCGCCGATGACAGTGTTCTCCCCGAAGGCTACACGACTGTTGAAAACGGCTACTTCGTGCAGGTCAGCGTACTGGCCACCGAAAATGGCGGCACCAGCTACGTCGAACTGGACGAAGCACGCTTCGCCACGAATCCGGTCAACGTCTTCATGCAAGAGCTTGGCGCAGAAGCCACCGCTTCGATTAACGCAAGCACCTATGAAGAACAAGCATGGAACCTGCTCAGCCACCCGACCACAGTCGACAATTACGAAGCCACCCTGGCAGCCGGTGAATGGACGACAGTAGACGCCCAACAGACCTACGGCATCGTCAGCGCCAACCTGACCGACCTTTCCACGGTCATCTTTGTAGCGCAAACAATTGAAAACGAAGAACCCCAAGTCCTCATCGGCGACGTCAACATGGACGGCGTCATCGAAGACTTCGACATCACCCTGACCTACTACATCGTATACTGGGGCGAAAGCCGCCTCAATAGCTACCTCAGCAGCCGCAACATGAACACCGTCGATGCACGCCTGGCCGACATCAACCAAGACGGCAAAGTGCAGACATGGGACGCAACCCTACTACGCTACGCCCTGAAAGCCGACTGGGGTCTGGACCGCCTCAACGACTACCTGAGCAACAACGGCATGGACCTGGCCTACGTCGGCGAGCCCCTCTCCTAAGCCAGAACAACCCAACTACCCCCCACTCGCGCACGACAAAAAAACTCGTGCGCGAGTTTTTTCTATACACACGCCAACGAAACAAAGCCACTTACTGCTGTAAACCAAAAGAAACCCGAAAAAGCCATGAATTAAACGGATATAGGCTTTTCCCGGTGTGTGCGCCGCCAAACTGCTGGCACGAGTAGGAAAAGCGCTGCGGCAATCAGACCCATCACCCAGAGTACCCGGGATAAACTGGCTTGGGAGACGGGTAGTTGGATCGATTCACGGCTGACGAGCAGGCCGGTTTCGGTCACACCGAGTTGGTCTACATACCGTTTCCATTGCGCCACCCCGGTCGGGGTGGCGGGGAAATGCCGTTTCTCTGGCCAATCGACCACCGTAATCCCCGAGGCATTCTTCTCCACCACCACGAAATGCCCTGCCGCACACGATGCCGACTGAAGATGCACAATCGCCCACAATTCCCCCGTCCAACGCGCCACCGCCGTTGCCGACCAACGGCACGCAAGCGTATACAGCCCCTGCGCTTCCAGATAGCCTTGGATTTGATCCAGCGACGTCGCCTCCTCCTTCGTACCCAACACCGTCTGCAACGCATCCCCCTTGGCAGGTCGTCCCAACAACTGGCCCGCCACATAACCCGCACAACGCACCCCGCATGACTGCGCTGCCAAATCAAAACCCCCTGCCGCCCCCGCTCCCAAGCGCCACAAGACACAGCCAGAAAAGGGGACGGTTTTCTTTCTTTTCACGAGAAAAGAAAGAAACAAAGAAAAGCGGATACCTCGACATACGAAAAACCCTGTTCACCTTGCTGCGTCATTGGTGGGCCAATAGCGCCAACCGACCACGGTGGCAATGCTGAACAAAAGCAACATCGCCATAAAAAGAATCAGATTCGCATGCCGCTCCCGCCAGGTTTCACGCTCGATATGGACCACCTGATCCGTCTCTCGATCCACTACCCCCGTACCCGGAGGAATATCTACCCAAAAATCGTCTTTAGACATCTCCTCATTGATACGCACGGTGGCAGGGTCTATATGGATTTCAGAAGTGGAATCAGACAATCCATTTTCGTGTTCCAATTCCAGAATCCGAACATACATTTCACATTCTTCTATTTCGCCTCGTCGATGCTGTCCAATAAATTCCGACGTTTTCTTAACTATTTCCTCACTGGAATCAGACGCCAGTATTTTTCGGGCATAACATGGAAACCAAACCCCATTGATATAATGGTAATCTGCAAATTCAAGCCGCTGTTCAAGGGTGTATAATTCGCTGATAGGTTTATTCGCAAATTTGCTTACTTCCTCGGGTGAGCAATCAGGGCGTAACACATAATCAACGGCGATAATCTTATCCATAGAATCTAGATAAATGTTTATTCCCCGGGGAAGCTCGCCATTCTTATCAACCCAGTACATTAGAATACGTTCCTTTTCATTTTCGAGCAAAAACGATATGCCGGGTTGCGAGAGGATATTTTTAATTCCCAATTCGGCAGGTGTATTCCCCATTAGATGGCGTGGATCCAGCACGTGTGAAGGCCGAAACGTGTCTTGTCGATTAATATCGCCGGTGATATCTCCTCCTGACACGCCCAACAAACGTGCCTTCCCGTCGATTCGCCCTATCGTCATCGTATGACCAATCGGTTCGGCGCTTTCAAAGCCTCCTTGACCAATCAGCATACTTTCAAACCAAAGCCATTCTCCTTGGTAACGGAATTTTTCCTCCTTTTCCTGCCAAGCACCGGATTCCATGGAAAAGCGATATTTATACTGGCATTCCAGACTTTCAAAAGAGTCTATCCAGGCCAAAATATGTTGCCGCATCGTTTCCGCCTCGGGAGTAGTTTGCAGTTCAGCAGAAGCAACGGCAGAGCAACCTGTCAAGGACAAAAGTAACGCCAGAACAAAGTATGTTTTGCTATGTCGAACCATGTGCGCCATTTACCTTGCTGCATCATTGGGCGACCAATAGCGCCAACCGACCACGGTGGCAATGCTGAACAAAAGCAACATCGCCATGAAAAGAATCAGATTCGCATGCCGTTCCCGCCAGGTTTGCTCTCCTTGTTTAAAAACCTTTCCGGTTTTCGCGTTCACCATACCTGTACCCATGGGAATTTCAATTTCAAAATCAGATTTTTCTAAAATCTGGTTGATTATGACAGTCTCTGGTTTGATGTGAATTTCAGAAGTTGGTGAATTGGGTTCGCATTCAACTATCTCCAAGCGTCGAACATAGTATTCACAATACTCCATTTCACCATGGTCCGCCTTCCAATGGAGCGGTCGTTGTCGGTCCACACTTTCTTTTGTCGGTACGCTGGTAATTTCTCGAAAATAACACGGAAACCAAACCCCTGAAAACTGTCTATAATCCAGGAGTTCCAAACTACGTTCTAGATAAAACAGGTCATATATATCCATTTTTGTTAAACGTTCTACTTCCTCATAGGAACAGAACGGACGTTGAATAAAATCTATCTGGCTTACGCGATTCTGCTTATCCAAGTAAAGATTTACCGTCTTCCCACGCACCTCATCATCCGTACTCCAATACATCAGCACGCGTTCACCATTTCTTTCTAAAAGCGATGCGTTCCCAGGACGAGAAAGCAGGGTATAAAGTCCCGTGTTTCCCAACTGGCCTTTAAGTAGGAGGTATTGAAGCAACAGTGTTGATTGCGAAAATTGAAGTTCTTCGTGATTTTTTTCTCCCATAACAATCACACCCTGTTGCCCTAACAAGGTGGCCTTTCCATCCACTAAAGATTCCTGCATCAAAGAACCGATAGGTTCCGCCTCCTCTACCCCTCCCCAACCGATTGTGGTGGTTTGACAATACGCCATGGCATCCTGCCAACGAAACGAGACCTCCTCCTCCTTCCATTCCCCTGTTGGCATATCCCAACGATGGGTATAAGTGCATTGTAAACTGTTGAAAGAATCAAGCCACGCCAAAACCTCTTGACGTATCCTTTCCCCCGCTTCCCTGTCCCCGGGAAGCGCCGTATAGGCATTTAGCATAACAACCAAGCTCAAAAAAAACACATAAAATGAGAATCTTTTAAACATATTATTTCCTTAAATACTATATCTGTTTAAGAAAAGATCAATAGTTATAGCACTTTATTTTTTTACATTTATCCTCATCGTGCTCTGCAGGCGATGTCCCCCCCATACTACAATCACCTATTTTTCTTACCAAAGTGTATGGACATTTATCAGGGCAACCTTTTTCTTCACATTCATCGGTACAGCAACCAAAGGTATCGTTTCCGCCATTTTTCAAACATGTTCCTATCTGACCATAACTTTTCTTAACTGTCGAAGGACCTCCACACCCAGAACACCCATAATCCCATTTTTTGTTGCTCCATGAACAAATTGATGTAACTTCATCTGAAGGTTTACAAGTATGAATATCAGTGCATGAGCAAGTAGCCTTTCCCTTGATTTGGCTGAGGGAGTCCTGCGGGGCTTGCTGGAGGGTTTGGCTTTCGAAGCGGAGGCTGGGCGCGGTGTCGGAGAGGATAATGACGCCGAGGATGAAGGTGAGGGCGATGAGGGTGGTGGTGAGGGATTTTTTTGAGGTGTTCATGGGGTTTTCCTTTCGTGGGGTTGTGGGGGCCAGTCCGGGGTGGGTGGGGATACGGGGGCGTTCCGGACGGGCGATTCTTCGGGTTCTGAAATAGCGGTACTGCGTCGGCGCAGCCACAACGCGAGTGCTGCACCGAGGAAAATCAGGGCGATGGAAATGCATTGGGACACGGTCATCCCTAAGATATCGTGGGCGCTGTCGCCGCGAAACGTTTCGACGAAGCCACGCCAGCAGCCGTAGCCCACGAGGTAGCCGCAGAGCACCCCGCCGTGAAATCGGAGTCGGGGGCGCAGCCAGAGCAGTATCCCGAACAGTACCAGCAGGCCCAGCGTCATGTACAGCTGCGTGGGATGTACGGCGAGCGAGTGGGTTTCGACGGGAAAGAGGAGTCCTTGATCCACCTGCGCGTCCCAGGGGTGGGAGTAGCGGGGAAAGTGGACGCCCCAGGGCAGACGCGTGGGTAGTCCCCAGCAGCAACCGTTAAGAAAACAGCCGATGCGGGTGATGGCTTCGCCAAAGGCAAGACACGGCGCAAGCCGGTCGAGGAGCAGCAGGGTGGGCAGGCGAAAAATCCATGCATAGAGGAACACGACGAACAGTCCCCCGAGGAAGCCGCCGTAAAAGACGAGTCCGCTGCTGGTGAGGGAGAAAATTTGACAGACAGGTTCGCCGAACTGGATCACATGGAAAGCGCGCCTGCAATAGCGCCGAGAAAAATCCACACCCCGATATCGGGACGGATGCCGATAGGGGTGCGGCTACGCCGGTCGGAATAGAGCAGCCAGACCATTCCCAGCACAAAACTCAGGCATAGACAAAAGCTGTAGGCATAGATGGGCACATCGAATATACGCAGAACTATAGGTCTCATGATATCCTCCCTATAGAAAACTCTACATGAGTAGCACGGATTTGTCAATACCAATATTTTTACGCTACCCACACACACATACTACAGTGACTCCCAAAGAGCGTATGCGGCACTTTGGGGGGCAGGGGGAGAATGGTGTATACTTGAGAAAGTGTGGAAGGGGGTGGCGGCTTTCGGGCTGTGTGCTGGCGTGATTGGGTGAAGAAACAACAGTAAAAAGTTGGATGCAGATGGAAATTCAGCGATCGAAGGAAGAAAACGTAACGTTGCTCGTGTTGCGGGGGCGTCTGGATGAAATGGCGACGACTTCGGTGGAGCAGGTATTTTCGGAAATACTGGAAGCGGGCGCAAAGCAGGTTTTGCTTGATTTGGAGGGGGTGGAGTATGTGAGTAGCAGCGGGTTGCGGGTGTTGCTTATGTTGGCGAAAGCGTTGCAGAAATCGCAGGGAATGTTAAAGCTGTGCAAGCTGAGTCCGTTTGTCGCTGAGGTGTTTGAGATTAGCAACTTTATACGCCTGTTTGATGTACATGAAAATCGCGCAGAGGCGTTGGCCGCATTTGGAAAGGGATAAGATTTCCGCATAGGGTGTAATGGCGCGTGTGAACAGAGATCCTTCGACAGAAAAAACGGTGCGGCAAGAAGAGGTAGCGACGGCATTGGTAACACCGGCGGCGTCTGCGGATAACATGGACGTCGTTTGGCCGGTGGGTTCTTTTCTGGATGGACGATATCGCGTATTGGAGGTGCGGGGGGGCGCTGGCAAGAGTGGGATGGGGGTGGTGTATATTGTGGCGGATGGGGAACGCAAGTATGCGGTAAAAACGTTTCAACAGCGCTTTGCGCAGGAGTTGACGTTTATTCAGCGTTTTATCCGTGAGGCCCAGATGTGGATGCTGGTGGGTTTCCATCCGAATATTGTGCGGGCGTATGCGCTGGATATCATTGAGGCAACGCCGTATCTGTTTATGGAATATGTGGAGGGGGACGCGCAGGGGCGGTATTCCGTTGCGGATTATCTGGCGCAAGGTCCACTTTCACTCGCGCAGGGCCTGGACTTCGCTTTACAATTCTGTGCGGGCATGATCCACGCCACGTCGGCAGCGCAAGGGTTGGTGCATCGGGATATCAAGCCGGAAAACCTGCTGGTATCGTCGGAGGGGGTGCTGAAGATTACCGATTTCGGCCTGGTGGGGTGTAAGGCCTGCCAATGTGAAATGCTGTCTCACTTTGAGGAATTGGGGGAGGTGGGGAGAACAGAGAAAAGTCTGACGCAGGTGGGCACAGTGTTTGGCACACCGGCGTATATGGCGCCGGAACAGTTTGAGGAGGCGCGTTCGGTGACCCTGGCAGCGGATGTGTATGCGTTTGGCTGCTGTATGTATGAATGGTTTTGCGGCATGCCGCCGTTTCAGGTACGTGCACGTTCTACGCAGGAACGGATAGAAAAATTGCGACGTCAGCACCGGCAGACGCCTCCCAGACCCCTGACGGAACGTATGGCGGATTGTCCTGCGGCTTTAAGTGACGTAATTGCACGTTGTCTGGAAAAGAAACCGCAGGACCGATGGCCTGATTTTGAAACGTTACAGGCCGCGCTCCTGGGAGTGGTCGACGCGTGTGGCGTGAATGTTAAGCCATTGCTTAAAATACCCGATCCCTCACCCCGTGAAGTGGCGGAACAGATGCGTTCGTTGACTCTGCTGGAGGGGTATGCGCAGGCTATCCGATTGCGTAACTTGCGTGAACATCAGAATCAAAGTCCCTATGCCTTCCATTTGGCTTTGGCCTCCTATTTCCATTGCGAGCAAGATACGCCAGAAGAGGCGCGGCAGTTGGCAAAAGCGTTGCGGGTGCGCGATACGGAAATGGGTTATGAGGCGGTGCGACGCTGGGCGGATTTGTTACTTTTGGAGGAGAAATACGCACAGGCGGGAGAGGTGTTAGAAACTTTTTTAACACGCTGTCCGGATTGTGAAGAACGGGTCCTGGAGCCGTATGTGCGGTGGCTCGCACATCAAAAACGGTATGACGATGCGCTAGGTTGTCTGGCTACCCTCCCCATAAGTATACGAACGCAGTTTCTGCAAACGGAGGTCTTTCAAAAAAAGAAGGACTACACTGCGTTGATTGCTTCTCACAAAGCCATAGTCGCACAGCTCCTTGACCATCTGGCGGAACTCATCGCCGGATTAACAGAAGAAGATTCCGTGGGCTTTGCCTATCCCGATGATGCAGGTGTGTTGACAGCGGTACTGGCGTCGTTGCGTCCGGAAATAAACACCGAGATCCTGAAAAAGGTCACATCATGCATTTGGCCTGACCTGCGTGGTTATCCGGATTTTGCCCCTGATATGGCCTGGCTTTCGGAAAGTCTGGGCGCATTGGCAAGCTCACTGAAATCGGGTAAAAGCAGCATGCCGTGCCCGGAGTATGAACAGGCGGCGCAATTACTGGGATATCCGCATCGTTTTCATGAACAAAACGATCGGGATGAGTATTGGTTTTGGATGCAGGAAGAGGCTTCGTGTTAAACTATATAGTGGAGCGGTGAAACTTCCATAACGGGACGAGAGTCCCTTGTAATGGGATATTTTTTTGCTTTGCATGCGTTTTTTGAGATGTCTAGAAAGGATGTTGGGATGAGGTATATAGTTCGGTCCGTTTTCTTTTTTCTGTTAACGCTGATAATCAGTAGCGCGGCCATAGCGGCCCCTGCAAAACCCTATGATCATATTCGGGATATCGCCTATGGCGAGGCAAAGGGGGAAACCCTGTACCTGGATATCTTTGTACCCAATGGGGAAGCCCGTTTTGACTATTTTCAGCCAAATGATAATGGTAAAGGCCTGGGCCTGATCGATGTCATCAGTGGAGGGTGGAACTCAAGTATTGCGCGCCAGGATGAACATGAAAAGGCGGCCTTGTTCAGCATTTTATGTGCTCGCGGCTACACCATTTTTGCGATTCGCCCGGGTTCACTGCCTGATTATACCGCGCTGGAAATGATCGCAAACCTCAAACGAGGGGTCCGTTGGGTAAAGGCGCACGCGGAGGAGTATAAAGTCGATCCAAAACGAATGGGCATGCTGGGCGCTTCAGCAGGTGGCCATTTGTCGACCCTGGCGATGACGCTGGCGGAGCCGGGCGATCCGGATTCCAACGATCCTCTGATGCGTTGGGGAACTGAAATGCAGGCCGTTGGCGTATTTTTCCCCCCAACAGATTTTATCGACTGGGATGGCAAGGGAACCTTGGCCGATGTAATGAGTCGACCGGCCTTGATCGCCTCAGGGGGTGAGGAAGCGGTGAAGGCAATGTCTGATGAGGCGTTGCATACGGCGCTGAAGGCAATCTCGCCGGTGTACACCCTGTCCGGAAAAACACCGCCGTTGTTATTGATTCATGGCGACGCCGATCCCATCGTACCGTTGGCACAATCGTATAAATTAAAGGAAGCCATGGAAAAAGAGGGGAATTCTGTAGAACTTATCGTGAAGCCGGGCGGGGGACACTTTTGGCTTACCTTGCCGGAAGAGGTCATCAAACTGGCGGACTGGTTTGACAAACAATTAGCAGACGCCAAATAACCGACACCATCGTAGAATTCAGGTTGCACTAGAGGCGAAACGCGCTTTTCATAAGCACGTTTCGCCTCTTTTTTTTCGAAATTGCTTTAGAGCAAACTTCTGCGCCGGGGGAACACAGAACAATTTAAGGAATTAAAAACACTTCTTTCTTTTTACGGAAAAAGAAAGAAGCAAAGAAAAACGTCTACAGGTGATTTCATGGGTATGTAGATCAGTGATTTCTAAAAATGCGCCAACCCCACCGCAAAAACTAAAACAAGGGGAGAATACCGGCAAAGAGATGCGCCAACACACTTTTGGCAAAAGCTTTGTGCGATTTGGGAGGCGCTGATGGACCAAGGTCGTAGACATGTACTTCAAGCGGCGCAAAATGATCGCGAAGCCGCTTTCCATCTGTATTTATGTCTGGTTCCTCTTCCTCAAAGAGTACTGTCACGCAAGGCGCTATACGGCGTTTAAGAGTAAAGGTGACATCATGCGCTTCCGAATCGGCATTCACTGCCATCAAATAAAGACGGCCATTGTGGCGTTTCAGCTTGGTATGAATCCCGGCCTCTTGCGGACTGTAAGGGACTTCGCCAAGGTCCTCCGGAGAAAGAAGCATCGGCGAGAGCGTCTTAACCTCTTGCCCGATATCCTTCATCCACCCCCACATCTCTTCATACTGCGGCAACACACGCATGTTGTAGTAACACCAGTAAACAAGGCCCTTTGCGCCATGCGCGAGTGCGAGATAAGTCATGCAACGGGCTTCTTCATATGTAGGAGCACGTCCGGTACGCAGATCTTCCTCTGTAGGAATACGCCCCCGATTGTCCGCCTTGCCACTATGCTGATACCAGGCAAAAGACTGTGGCACACACCATACAGGACGTGCGTCGTGAACCGCCTCGTTACATTTCATCATCATATCGCTGACCTTGCTCACCGGTTCCCTGGGTATCGGATAGGGATCGCCCGAAAGGATATCTGTGGTGTGCTGTAAAGAGGCCAAATCCTTTTTCTGGCATAACACGATAAAGGCGGGGTGGTTGGGATCTTCTTTACGAACGCGTTGGTAGTAATCATTCAATTCCGGAGCAAGCTCTGCCGGAATTTCGTCATTAAGGTACCAGGCCAGCATACTGGGATGATCTTTGTAAGCCTTAACAACGGCATCTGCAATAGCCTCATTTCCTGTAATTCCCTGCCAGTCTTTCCCTTTGAAATACGTGGCCGACGGATATAGATCGTTCAGGCAAAAAATAAGCTTGAGGTTTTTCTCCTGCAATGTGTCCATCACTACGCGCATCTCCTTTTCGGAAACGCGTGTAATGCCGTAGAAGAGCAGGGTGTTATACGGACTATCCTCAATCTCGTTGATTTGTTCAATCGTTCGGGCAACATAAAATCCCAGTGGGAAAAAGGGCTCGCCATCCAGAATGGTGTTTTGATGCTGATCGATGTACACATGCAGGGCATCACGCTCGGCTGCGGTAATTTTGGTCAACGACCACTCTTGGGAATTCAGAACTTTTTCAGACTTGCGCTCAATAAGAGATGCCGTAAGCGTAAGATTTCCGGGTTTCAACGTCGTGTGCTCAATCCGAAAACGACGAGAGTTCTTTTTCAAACGCACTTGCTTTCGAATCACGTTCTCCCCGTCGCTCAAGCTAAGCACAACCGCAAGTTGACGTGGCTTATAGCCATGCTCACCAGCTTCGATCTGTGCCTCGATTTCAACGCATTCCGTTTGCGGAAATATGAGTTCCCGGTAGTTGGGGTACGTAATATAAAAACTGGACAGCGCTGGTTTGGGTCCGGAAACCAAGCGAAGATTGTCGACGATAATAGTGAAGGCGCTTTGTGGACGCAGCGAATACAGGACAACTTCCTGCACATCCGTAACATCAGCGTCGCCAGCGGCATCACGGATAAGTAACTCAGCGGTGTTACACTTCCCCGGCTCCACATCGATATGTGTCGTCCAACTGTTATTCTTTTCGGTGTCACGTAATTTGATACCAAGCTTTCCGGGGGCGTCCCCCTCAACCCAAACATCTATGAGCACAGCATGATACTGCGACCAGTCTTTAAAAGGATACCCTGCCCCATCGTTAAACGATAGGGATACACCAGGACGCGGTTCATCTCCACGCGCCTCAATCCATTTTTGGATATCGAACGACATACCGTGGCTACCCGAAGAAAAATGGCTTGTGCTACGTCGATGTTCAAGTCCCTCCCACTTGAGCAATTCTTCGCCGTTTTCAAAATCGCAAATCATTACCGACTCCGTCGGGCGTGTTGTCGTGATGACCTGCGTATACGTACTCATCGCGACAAGCAATAAAATCGAAAGTACCACAATCGCTTTCTTCATGCATTTCTCCCCAATTCTATGGTTACAGTATAAAAAGAGCATAACGCATGGCAGGATTAGCAGTAAAGTGAACATAACGCATGGCTTTCGCATTTAATCCAATATAAATTTCGTATTATAGTTCAAAAAACGCGCCACGCATTGCCCTTTTCAGAACAATACGTGGCGCTTTCTTTTTCATCCAGGAATGGCAACGACCATACCTGCTGTGTGTAGCAGCAAAAAGCGGTTACTTTCCTCAGACCTTAAACTGATCCACCAGAACCTGCAGCTTGGCCGCCAATCCGGAAAGCTCTTGTGCCGCCGTGTTGGTGTCGCCTGCGCCCTGCGCCGTCTCCTGAGCCGCTGCGCTGACGCCAACAACATTATGAGCCACTTCGTTCATACCCTGTGAAGC
Source organism: Candidatus Hydrogenedentota bacterium (assembly GCA_963678445.1). Taxonomy (GTDB): domain Bacteria; phylum Hydrogenedentota; class Hydrogenedentia; order Hydrogenedentales. Next base: position 1,185,530 of record OY782877.1, read on the forward strand.
CTCGCCTGCCGCATGGGCAATATCATTGGCACCCGTAGCAACCTCGGAAACATTGTGGGATATCTCGCTGACACCCCGAACCGCTTCCTGCACATTCTGAGAAATCTCATTGGCACCCGTAGCCGCTTCCTGCACATTATGGGAGACTTCACTGGCCCCCGTGGCAACATCACCAATACTCCGAGATATTTCGTTGGTCGTGGCGGTCTGTTGTTCCACCGCGGCCGCAATATTCCCCGAAATACTGTTGATCTCGTTGATCACCTCGGTAATCTCGCGGATGGCGTTGATCGCTTCCTGCGTATTACTCTGCATACCTTCCACCTGGCTACGAATCTCTTCCGTCGCCCCTGCGGTCTGTTTGGCAAGCTCCTTCACCTCATTCGCAACCACGGCAAAGCCTTTACCCGCTTCGCCCGCTGAGGCTGCTTCAATCGTCGCGTTCAGCGCCAGCAGATTCGTCTGCGCGGCAATACCCGTGATAAGGTCAACCACCTGACTGATTTCCTGCGCAGAATGACCCAGCTCATCTACATGCTTACTGGTGCTCTCTGCCGTTTGTGCTGCCTTGGACGCCACTTGCGCCGCCTTGCCTGAATTCTGGGAAACTTCATTGAGCGAAGCCGACATCTCTTCGATGGCTGTCGCAACGGTGTTGACGGAACTTGTCATCTGCTCCGTGCTGGAAGCGATGCTGTTCATGTTCGCCGACATCTCTTCAACCGCGGCGCCCACCGTACTCAGGTTGCTCGAAACCTCCTCGGAAGCTGTCGCAACGGTGTTGGCATTGGCGCTGACTTCTTCCACGCCCGCCGCCATGGTTTTTATATTTGCTGAAGCTTCTTCCGTAGCCGCGGCCGCCGTATTGGACTGATTGGTCATCTCCTCCGCACCCGCGGCCATAGTTGCCGCAGTCGCTGTCAACTCCTCAGAAGCAGCGGCAAGGTTGGTCGCATTGCCCGCAACATCACCAATAATTCCCTGCAATTTTTCGATAAACACATTGAAATACGTGGCCATCTGACCTACTTCATCTTTACTGACCACCTCAAGCCGCTTGGTGAGATCGCCCTCGCCCTCGGAAATATCCTTGAGCATGTCCGTAGCTTTGAGCAAGGGCGTGGAAATCTTCTTGGCCAGGAAAAAGGCGGCACTGGCAAAAAGCAGAATAAGCACGACTGCAGTCACAAGAGCATACATTATCATGCTGGCTACCGCATCAATCACCATCTGCAAAGCGCCTTGCAGTTCCGCCTTGGCGTCTGCGTAGTCCTCCTCATATGCCCCCGCGCCAATTACCCAGTCCCAAGGCGCAAAGTAGGCAATGGCGGTAATCTTCATGCGCGCCTTGTCTTCTCCCACGTTCTTCCAGGGGTAGCGTTGAAAATCGACCGGAATCTCTTTGCCTGCTTCGTGGTTGAGAACCAACGCCTTTTCGATCATCTCCTGGACAAATGGCTTTCCATCGCTGTCCTTCGTGTTCAATACATTTTCACCATCACGTTCACCGCCGGCAGAAATTATATACTGCCCCTTTTCGTTGCCTTGGGCACCGATAATGTATACATAACCCGTTTTCCCCACGACGATGTCCATGATACCCTGGCGCAGACTCGTTACGCTCTCCTGGGGGATCCCAACTGAAATAGCGCCGATCACCTTGCCATTGGCGTCGGTGAGCGCTTCATACGCCGTGATGTACCATTTGTCGATTACGAAGGCACGATCAATATAGGTTTCGCGGCGCATCAGCGCGGAAACTACCGGATTGGGCTTTCCATCGGGATTGGTAGCAGGCACATACGTACCAATCGCACGCTTACCATCTTTGATCACATTACAGCATACCCGCAGCATATCGCCGGTTTCGTTCATGCGTTGAAAAAAGGTACAGACACCTCCCACCAGTTTTTCTGTATGGTCCACAACGGGTGAGGTGACCGACGGTTCATAATTCTGTCCCAACCAGGTGTCCCCCATCATCATCTTGGGCAGCGGAAGATTCTGGCTACTTTGCGTAAACTGGTTGACTGCGTTCCAATTCACCATCTCCGGGCTCAGATAAATATTACCCGCACGCTCCATAAGGTCTCGGGCGACATTAAGATGGGCAGCGATCTTAAGTTCCAGCGCCTCCTGGTGGGAACGGCACATCAAAAAAACATCCCGTGCGATCTTGGAGGTTTCGCCCTCGGCAAGTGCACCTAACTGCTTATCTACCGCAACGGTCGCCTTCTCCCCCTCTGCTACGATATTCCTCCTTTGCACCAGCATAATGATGACTAAAATGACAACCGGCACCACCACACTGAAGATGCTTAGCATTAAAATTTTCGCCTTCACTGTCTTCAAACTCATAATTTACTTCCCCATTGTTTGTTGTTGAATAAACACCTATATACTGACTCTCGTTCTAAAGCGGTCCAGCGACCTCAAGCAAAAGGTATAGTTCTTGCCGCCGCTGATCGCCGCAAAAATTCCGTTTTTTATGACAACTTCTGAAATGTTAGTCACTAAAATGGTCCAGGAATCACTGTCAGGAATACATCCTTGATTGTCGATACCCTAAAATCATTTTTTCCCTTTTTGAAATCCTTACATTCGCGCCTGGCAAGTGCCGACGTGAAAACAGTGCCACTATAGCCAGAACAGCAAGCCCCATATCCGTCGCTTAACACTCGCTGGCTCCCTTGTCACAGGCAATAAAAAGAGCGCTCAAAAATCACCTCACAGAAAAACCAATTGCTGTATGCGTTTATCAAATGCCTCTAGAATTCAACTTACTTCCATACATCTACATACGCATAGTCTAGTGCAATCGCTGCAAATATTCAAGTATTTATTGATTAATTTTCAAATTTGTGCCTAGTTTTCGGAATCAAAATATCCTAAAAACAATTAGTGCCGTAAAAATTGTCTTTTTATATCATAAACGACTATCCGATAATGCATTTCTCAATCAGATAAAGGAAAGACATTAAAAATATCTTTTTATCCTCCATTTCAATAGCCCCGCCTGTTGTATATCGTTCCCAAGGCATTGACGGTGTGAATAAAAAAGCGCCACGTATTGTTATTTTCATAACAATACGTGGCGCTTTCGTTTTTATAATTCAACCGCTTTTTCAAAACTAAACTCAATATACTTCCTGCATTATCTCAGCATAATGCGTTTTATTTCTTTTTCAGACCTTAAACTGATCCACCAAAACCTGCAGCTTGGCCGCCAATCCGGAAAGCTCTTGTGCCGCCGTGTTGGTATCGCCTGCGCCCTGCGCCGTCTCCTGAGCCGCTGCGCTGACACCAACGACATTCTGAGCCACTTCGTTCATACCCTGTGAAGCCTCGCCTGCGGCTTGGGCAATATCATTGGCACCCGTAGCGACCTCGGAAACATTGTGGGATATCTCGCTGACACCCCGAACCGCTTCCTGCACATTATGAGAAATCTCATTGGCGCCCGTGGCAGCCTCCTGCACATTGCGGGAGACCTCCTGACCACCAGACGCAACATCACCAATACTCCGAGATATTTCGTTTGTCGTGGCGGTCTGCTGTTCCACCGCGGCCGCAATATTCCCCGAAATACTGTTGATTTCGTTGATCACCTCGGTAATCTCGCGGATGGCGTTGATCGCTTCCTGCGTATTACTCTGCATACCTTCCACCTGGCTACGAATCTCTTCCGTCGCCCCTGCGGTCTGTTTGGCAAGCTCCTTCACCTCATTCGCAACCACGGCAAAGCCTTTACCCGCTTCGCCCGCTGAGGCTGCTTCAATCGTCGCGTTCAGCGCCAGCAGATTCGTCTGCGCGGCAATGCCCGTGATAAGGTCAACCACCTGACTGATTTCCTGCGCAGAATGACCCAGCTCATCTACATGCTTGCTGGTGCTCTCTGCCGTTTGTGCTGCCTTGGACGCCACTTGCGCCGCCTTGCCTGAATTCTGGGAAACTTCATTGAGCGAAGCCGACATCTCTTCGATGGCTGTCGCAACGGTGTTGACGGAACTTGTCATCTGCTCCGTGCTGGAAGCGATGCTGTTCATGTTCGCCGACATCTCTTCAACCGCGGCGCCCACCGTACTCAGGTTGCTCGAAACCTCCTCGGAAGCTGTCGCAACGGTGTTGGCATTGGCGCTGACTTCTTCCACGCCCGCCGCCATGGTTTTTATATTTGCTGAAGCTTCTTCCGTAGCCGCGGCCGCCGTATTGGACTGATTGGTCATCTCCTCCGCACCCGCGGCCATAGTTGCCGCAGTCGCTGTCAACTCCTCAGAAGCAGCGGCAAGGTTACCCGCATTGGCGGCAACGTCGCCGATGATGCCTTGCAGTTTTTCGATAAATACATTGAAATACGTGGCCATCTGACCTACTTCATCTTTACTGACCACCTCAAGCCGCTTGGTGAGATCGCCCTCGCCCTCGGAAATATCCTTGAGCATGTCCGTAGCTTTGAGCAAGGGCGTGGAAATCTTCTTGGCCAGGAAAAAGGCGGCAATGGCAAAAAGCAAAATAAGCACAACCGCCGTTACGACACCATAGGTAATCATGAGACCTACCGCATCGAGCACCATCTGCAAAGCGCCTTGCAGTTCCGCCTTGGCGTCTGCGTAGTCCTCCACATATGCCCCCGCACCAATTACCCAGTCCCAAGGCTCAAAGTAGGCAATGGCGGTAATCTTCATGCGCGCCTTGTCTTCTCCCACGTTCTTCCAGGGGTAGCGTTCAAAATCGACCGGAATCTCCTTTCCTGCTTCGTGGTTGAGAACCAGCGCCTTCCCGATAATTTCCTGAATAAACAGATTTCCATCGCTGTCTTTGGCATCCCAGATGTTTTCGCCATCACGTTCGCCGCCGGCAGAAATTATATACTCCCCTTTTTCGTTCCCCTGACCTCCCAGAATATACACGTAACCTGTTTTCCCCACAACGATGTCCATAACACCTTGACGCAGACTCGTTACGCTTTCCTGGGGAATCCCAACTGAAATAGCGCCGATCACCTTGCCATTGGCGTCGATGAGCGCTTCATACGCCGTGATGTACCATTTGTCTACTACGAAGGCTCGATCAATATAGGTTTCGCGGCGCATCAACGTGGAAACCACCGGGTTGGGCTTTCCATCGGGATTGGTAGCAGGCACATACGTACCAATCGCACGCTTACCATCTTTGATCACATTACAGCATACCCGCAGCATATCGCCGGTTTCGTTCATGCGTTGAAAAAAGGTACAGATACCTCCCACCAGTTTTTCTGTATGGTCCACAACGGGTGAGGTGACCGACGGTTCATAATTCTGTCCCAACCAGGTGTCCCCCATTATTACTTTTGGCAAGGAAAGGGTTTGGCTGGCTTGCGTAAACTGGTTAACCGCGTTCCAATTCACCGTCTCCTGGCTCAGATAAATACGTCCGGCACGCTCCATAAAGTCTCGGGCGACATTAAGATGGGCAGCGATCTTAAGTTCCAGCGCCTCCTGGTGGGAACGGCACATCAAAAAAACATCCCGTGCGATCTTGGAGGTTTCGCCCTCGGCAAGTGCAAGTAGCTGCTTATCTACCGCAACGGTCGCCCTCTTCCCCTCTGCTACGATATTCCCCCTTTGCACCAGCATAATGCCGAGCAAAATGAGAACCGGCACCACCACGCTACCGATGCTTAGCAGCAGGATTTTCGCTTTAATCGTCTTTATGCTCATACCCAAAATCCTTTCTTCGCTCCCCCGTTTTCAATGTGGTCTCTAAGCCACAATAGCCAAGACATGTCCCTTCTTATGATTAGAGAACTTCAGGTACTTCAAAATTTATAAAGCATGTTCTGTGCCAAAAACATTTAGAACGTAAGCCCTTACTACAAAAAGGCTTAGGAAACTACTTAAGAACAAGGTATGAGGAAATGGTATGAAAAAAGTCCTCCTTTTCTAAGGGAGGACTTTATAAGTCTTTCTTATATAAACGCTTAAGTCAAATAGACACTTTTCATTAAATTGAACTATGTCAACCCGTTTTTAGGTTAGCGAGCTGCGCGGCAATTGTTTTCCCCATCTGGTGGCATTCCTGGAGGTTTTCCTGGGTCGGCACATATTTTGTCCGTACACTGTCGGTAACGATTTCTACTTTCATATCGCGCAGTATTTGTTCGGCTTGTTTTACGGCCTCGCCGCTCCAGCCGTATGAACCAAAGGCGGCCCCAATCAGATTCTTGAAGCGAAGTCCCTTTACATAGGTCAAGACGTCGGCAATGGTGGGAAAAAGCATATTATTCAGGGTAGGCGTGCCTACGATGAAAGCCCCTGCATTCAAAAGCGCGGTGGCGACGTTACTGCGGTGCTGCACGCCCATGGGAAAGACTTCAACCGCGCTTCCCCCTGCGATCAGTCCTTCAATCAGTGCATCAGCCATGGTTTGCGTACTGCCCCACATGGTGTCATAAAGCACCACCGCTTTGTTGACAGGACGTTGGGCGGCGAAGGTTTTGTATAGCTCCAAAACCCAGTTTAAATCCTGACGGTAAGCAGGGCCATGGTCGGGTGCAATGATTTTAAGGGGCAAGTTGAGCGCCAGGACCCGCTCCAACTGTCGTACAACCTGATTGGAGTAGGGGGTCAGAATATTGGCGAAGTATTTTGTAGCTTCGTAAGTCAGCACGGACGTTTCGATCTCGTCAGCAAAACGTTCTGCGGAGGCAAGGTGCATGCCAAAAGCGTCTTGTGAAAACAGGATGCCGTCGGCATCATAAAATGAAAGCATGCTGTCGGGCCAGTGCAACATACGGGTTTCATAAAACGCAAGCGTCCCAGTTCCCAAAGAAAGCGTTTCGCCGTCTTTTACAGTGGTATAGGTATTATTATCGTGGAAATGCGCCTTGAGGGCTTCCTGACCTTTGATGGACGTAAAGACTTTTTCTGGCTGCACGCGCTGAATTGTGGCGGGCAGTGCTCCGGAATGGTCCATCTCAGCATGGTTGGAAACGATATAATCTATGCGCTCTACCGGCACTACCGAGGCAATGCGCGCCAACATTTCATCCAAGAAGGGGGCCTTTACGGTATCCACTAACGTAACTTTTTCGTCGACAATCAAAAAAGCATTGTAGGAAGAACCACGCTCGGTGGCATACCCATGAAAATCCCGTAGTTTCCAGTCTACAGCACCTACCCAATATACATGATCGGAAATTTTGACCGCTTTAAACACGTCACTCACAAGTTTATTCCTTTACCGCTGTTGGATTTTGTTTTTCATATATAGACACCGCTCCCGCTCAGGGAAATGTAAGCTCCAAGTGTCCATAGTATGTGGCATATTCTCCCTGTTTCAAAAAGAGCATGTCAACCTAATACGCCGTGATGTGATATTTGGCTTCAAATCCGCATCGTGATAAACTGTTAACTATACTGGATATTTTCAGGGAGAGCATTTTGGAAACAGGGTTGGTTTCCAATCTGTTAACATACGGAGTGGAAGCGAAATATAACTTTTCAGATACGCTCCTACAGCGGTCCAGCGACCAGAAACGATGGCCAGCGCCACTGGCACTGCATATGGTCCTTGACCTCCCTGACCGACCACCTCGTCTGTCCCCTTTGGGGATGACTTATGCAGCTTATAAGGAATATGCTGATGATTAAGCGCTCTTGTCTTCTTTTATCTGCGCTGTCTTTCGTTTTTCTGCCAGTGAAAACTGGATATGCGGCAGACTGGCCTACGTACTTGGGCGATTGCGCACGTAGCGGTGTCTCGTCGGAAACACTACCCATGCCGCTGCACGAACAATGGCGGTATGTACCAATGCATAAACCTGATCCTGCGTGGCCTGCACCGGCTAAGCAGGATTTCTGGCACGAACTACGCAAGCTTAGTCCGATGGTGGTGTATGATCGCGTCTACCATGCCGTTGTCGCAGACGGACGCCTCTGTTTTGCTTCCTCCGCAGAGGATAACGTCACCTGTCTGGATGCGGCAAGTGGAAAGACGTTGTGGACGTTTTACACAGGCGGTCCCGTACGGCTGGCGCCGACCATTGCGAATGACAAAGTCTACTTTGGCGCAGATGACGGCTGGTTGTATTGTCTTTCGGCTGCAGAAGGAGGTTTACTGTGGAAATATCGTCCGGTTGAAACCGACCGCCATTTCCCTGGTAACGGACGTGTCATTTCTTCGCTCCCCATTCGTACCGGCGTGGTGGTCGACAGCGGCACCGTCTATTTTTGCGCAGGTCTGTTGCCCTCGCATGAGGTTTATTGTTGTGCACTCAATGCAGACACCGGCGAGGTCATCTGGAAAGAAAAATCGGGGGAACTTTCGCCTCAAGGGTACATCGTAGCTTCTCCCAAACGGCTGTTTGTCCCAAATGGACGCACCAATCCTTTCGTACTCAGTCGTGAAGATGCAACATCCTTTGGTCAACTAGGTGGCGGAGGCGGCACCTTTGCGGTTTTGACGGGGGATGCATTGGCTAGTGGTCCTGGCCTCAGAAGCGGACATGAGTTGTCGTTTTCTGACCCCGAAACCAATGAAAGCATTGCTACTTGTGACGGAATCCGCATGGTGGTGGAGGGGCACTTGGCGTATATGCAGTCGCTGGACAGCATCAAGGTGCTGGATCGCACTCAGTTTCTGGAATTGGGGCGTCAGCGCAATGCCAAAAATCGGGAACGGGAGGAAACGGAAGAGGCGTTGAAACGCCTGCAGCGACGCCGAAAGGATAAAGAGGAAGAGATTACCGTATTGCAGGAAAAGCTTGTGGCGTTAGAGGCGGCAATTACGCAACTCCAGGAACGTATGAACGCCTGCTATTTGTGGACGAAACCGTCGGATTGCCCCTATGCCTTCATAAAAACAGAAAACCTTCTCTTTGGCGGGGGCGACAACAAAGTAGCCGCGTTTGATCTTGAAACAGGAGAAGAAATCTGGCAAGCGCCGACCCCTGGACGCGTCTACGGCCTGAGTGTCGCCAATGGAACACTTTACGCCAGTACCGATTCCGGCGCGATTCTCTGTTTCGGAACAAAGGAAACAACACCCAAGCTTCTCCAGCCTTCTCCCCGCTCATCGCTATGGACGGAGGACGCGTTGACAGCGCTTTACAAGAATGCGATGGATACGTTGCTGGAAAAAAGCCAGATTAAGCAAGGATATTGTCTCGTTCTGGATGCAGAGGAGGGCCGTCTCGCCTATGAATTGGCGCAACGTACGCAACTAAACATAATCGCCATTGAGGAAGACATGGATAAGGTCGAACAGATGCGCGTTCGTTTTGCCCAGGCAGGCTTACTCGGCACGCGCATCAGTGTGCATCATTTCGATCAGGAAACGTTGCCGTACACGACCTTCATGGCTAACCTAATCGTTTCCGATGGCCTTCTCCAGGGACATGCCCCCAGCCTCTCCGCCAAAGAAGTATCCCGATTGCTGCGCCCCTACGGTGGCGTTGCACTTCTGGGACAATCGCAAGATGGGCAGGGCCTCTCAGCGGAAGATTTGCAACGATGGATGGGGAGCCTACCCGATTTGGAAAAGGCAGAAATAATTACGAAAAATGGGGTATGGACGCATTTGCAACGCGGTGCGATTGAGGGAGCAGGAGAATGGACACAGTTGTATGCAAACAGTAATCATACCGCGGCCAGTACAGAAACGTTTGAAGGGCCACTGGTCGTGCAATGGTTTGGCGAGCCGGGACCGCGCGATATCATCGACCGTCACCATCGTCCTATGTCTTCCCTGTTCAAAAATGGTCGTGTCTATGTCCCCGCCAACGACATGGTTATCGCGGTGGATGCCTATAACGGCGCACCTTTATGGACCCTGGATGTACCTGAGTCCCGTCGCGTCGGTGCGATAAAACATGGCGGGCACATGGTGCTTACCGATGATGCGCTGTACATCGCCCGCAAAAATGAATGCTGGCGTGTCGATGCTGTCAGCGGCGAGCATCTGAAAACCTTTACCGCCCCACAACCGTATGCGGAACAAGTGCAGGACTGGGGATATATCAATATTGTTGGTGACCGAATTTTTGGAACGGGACAACGTCCGGAAGCCGCCTTTAACACGCTTGCTAAAGCTACGGTGAACATGCTGGAGGGGGATTTCCGACCGGTGATGATCAGTCGCTACCTTTTCTGTGCAGACCGGTTCACAGGCGAAGAAAAATGGCGCTATAACCACAAGAGCGCCATTATGAACAATGCGATCACTATTGGTGATAACCGCATCTATTTCATAGAAACGCGGAACGAAAAAACGCATGACGATAAGGATGGGCGTATCCCCATAAACCGTTTTTGCAAACGAGGAACCCACCTCGTGGCCTTATCGCTAGACACTGGTGAATTGCTTTGGGAGCATCCCATCACCTTGCCTTTTGAACACATCATGTTCCTCAATGGCGATCAAGATGTGCTGCTCACCACCGGCTCGTACAACGAAAAAAATCAGGTTCGCTATGGCCTCTTCGCCTTTGACATGGCCACCGGAGAAGCGCTTTGGGATACGTCCTATCGTGCAATGAACAACCGCTACACCGGTTGGGCAGAACCGGGCGGAAGTCATGGGGAACAATGGCAACACCCCGTGCTCATCGACGGCACCATCTACCTGCGTCCACATGCCTTTGACCTGAAAACGGGAGACCAGAAGGAGTATCGCATGTGCCGGGGTGGTCATGGCTGTGGTGGGGTGACCGGTTCCAAAAACTATCTCTACGGACGCGGCAGCAATCCGCGCATGTATCCCTTGGACACGAAAGCAACGGATGGCATCCCCCTCACCCTTGTCTCCCGTCCTGGCTGCTGGCTTAATATGATCCCGGCAGGCGGCCTGCTGCTGATTCCCGAATCCAGTTCCGGTTGTACCTGCGCCTACCCCATGCAGACGTCGTTTGCCTTTATCCCGGAAAAGCTGACAGCGGCACAATAACCCTCAAACGCTGTACAAATGAATACGGCGGCTGTGAAGCTAACGCCCACAGCCGCCGTATTTTTGCATACACGTCAAAAAACACACCGCATCCATCACGAAGCTTTGAAGAACGCCTCCAGACGTTCAAATACTTCATGGTCCGCAGCATGGCGACACACTTCCTGCACATCTACCAGTTTCAAAATCTGCTGCACCATCTGCTCCAAACGGTTATCCTCATTTACGAGTAACCATATACGACTCTCGGCACCTTCACCAATAGGCATGCACAAAATGCCTTCCACATTAAATGCGCGCCGGGCAAACAGGCCACAAATATGCGACATCACACCGGGATGATTTTTCACCGTAAGTTCCAACACTGTATTTTTCGCTTGCATAAATCATGTATCCTCTATTTTCAAAAGTGTTCTGAAATTTTTTTATTACAAAACTCAAGAAACACATCAGACGCAGGAACAGGTATTACATTCCCCGCCGATCATTTCTGCATTTGCAGCACCCGGGGGCACCATGGGAAAAACATTTTCATTCGCGCCAATCGGTGCATGAATCAGGCAAGGGCCAGGATTGAGTAAGGCCTCTGCGAAGGCTGCCTTGGGATCGGATGCAGCGCCAAGATCTACTGCCGACATACCAAAACCCTGCGCAATCATGGTGAAATCAGGCGCTAGCGGAAATTGCGACGCGATATAACGCGCCCCATAAAACAGCTCTTGCTGCTGCCTCACCAACCCCAAGGCATTATTATTCATCAGCACGATTTTAATGTTTAGCCTTTCCTCCACCGCCGTGGCCAATTCCTGTATGTTCATCATCAGGCTACCATCGCCGCTAATGCACAAGACGGGAGAGTCTGGCCGCGCCAGAGCTGCACCAATCGCTGCGGGCAATCCGAAGCCCATCGTACCCAAACCGCCAGAGGTTAACCAGCGACGCGGACGCTGGAAGGGATAGTACTGCGCGGTCCACATCTGGTGTTGTCCCACATCTGTTGTCACCGGCGTATCTGCCCCCAATAGTTGCGCCGCCTGGTGGATAAGACCTTCCGGCGTGCTCAGACTATTCCTATCGCCTGTAACAACGGGACAAGCCGTCCGCAGTTGTTCAATACGCTCCAACCATGCTGTATGCGATTGCGTTTCTAGCAACGGCAACAGCGCTTCCAGCACTTCTTTCACATCGCCCACCAATGCCACTTCCGCCGATTTCAGTTTGTTCATTTCGCTGGGATCGATGTCGATGTGCACAATTTTTGCGTTCGGACAGAACTGCGCCAGACGTCCGGTTGCGCGATCATCAAAACGCATGCCCGCAGCAATAAACAAATCGCATTCTTCCAACGCCATGTTGACAAAACGCTGCGCGTGCATCCCCAACATGCCCAATGCCAATGAATGATCAGCGGGGAGCGCACCTAAGCCCATCAACGTCATGGTGGCAGGCAATGCCGCCTTTTCCACCAATGCTTGTGTTGCACTGGAAGCATTCGCGTGGACCACGCCGCCGCCTATGCAAAATAAGGGGCGTTGCGCTGTGTTGATTAACGCTGCGGCGCACTGCAGGGCGTTTTGATCCGCCATAGGCGTAGCGTCCAGGGGGAGTGGTTGTGGCAACGCATCCACTTCGATGAGTTCTTTTTGCACATCCTTGGGGATATCGATTAAAACCGGCCCCGGACGTCCCGATGCCGCCAACTGAAAAGCCTGGGGCACCATTTCCAACAATTCCGCGGCAGAGCGCGCCAGGAAATTGTGCTTGGTAATCGGGATGCTCATGCCATAGGTATCCACCTCCTGAAAGGCATCTGTACCGATCATCGATGCGGGCACCTGACCCGTAATGCAAACCAGCGGAATCGAATCCAGCTTGGCATCCGCTATCGCTGTCAGGATGTTGGTAGCCCCCGGTCCTGATGTCGCAAAACACACCTCAGGACGCCCGCTAATACGCGCCATGCCCTGTGCGATAAAGCCCGCCCCCTGTTCATGACGTGCCAGCACATGGCGAATTTGTGTGCTTTCCGCCAAGGCGTCATACAAGGGCAGATTCGCCCCCCCTGGGATGCCCGAAATAATGCGGATCCCTTCCGACTCCAGCAGTCGGATTGTAAGTTGTGCACCGGTTAATTTCATGGTTCTAAACCCTCCTTCATACGTTTTGAATGAAATCTCTTTGGCCGGTGCGAGGCGGAGGGTAAAGAAAAAACCCCCGCCGGTTCGCACCGGCGGGGGAGAAGCTTCTCTATGTGAATCCCACTAAGGCGCGACCGCGTTCACTACGCGTACTACTACCACGCCTACTCGTACCAAGCAGTCGTTCTTCATAGTATTCACGTTGTAACGGTCGCAATTCATGATGAATTTAATACCCTTCAAGTCATTTTATGAGACAACTATACCCGCTTCAGCCATGCCCTGTCAAGCAAATCACATAAATCACACAAAAATACTCGGAAATTGCCAAAGCGGTACAGCCTGTCTCTAGCTATAACAAAAATTTGGTTTTCTATGGCCTCTCTTAAAATGCGAGTCGCTAAAAATACCAGGAAAGTTCAACTTTCACCATGTCATCACGGTGAAGCATCCACAGAATCTCGTTGTCAGAGAAGCCATTGAAAAGACGGCATTCTGCGCTGAGCTTCCAGTCCTCTCCCAGACGCCGGGAACCTTCCAGGCCAAAAAAAAGGGCGCCTGTATCAAGATCCATGATACTGCCCAGCTGTATGCTTGTACTTTGCACATCGTTGAAGGAAAAGCGAATACCCATGAAAACATCGTTTTCAAATGGAGCCAGCTGCACTTTGCGCCCCCGGCTGTCGTAGAGGTATTCGGCGACCAAGGTGGTATCTATGTTGGTCTCGAATACGCTATAGAACGTATACTCTACCCCGGTCACCACGGCGGTGTAGGTGCGTGGACGTCGTCCAGAGGTGTGAATGGCTTCTAGCTTCCATACCCAATCGCCATGGGTCCAGAGCAGCTCTGCACCACTCTGCTCAATCTGGTCATAGTAGGGGATCAGTTCAAGGCCAAGCCGGTTAAGCGGCTTGATGTAGCGCAACCAGTGAGTCAGGTCAAAACCTTGTAAAAAACTCAGGTCCACGCCCCATAAGTCGGGCAGATAGCGGGCGCTACGCGAGGTACCTGAGAAGTGGGAAAGGGCCACATCCCAATTGCCCATGCTGTGGCTCCATCGCAACGCCAGATCGGTATTCCATTCCTCAGCGCGTGACTCAAAAGCAGCATCTTCTTCCACTACCGGCAGCGGTGGACGCAGGCGGCTTTTCACTCCAGGGAAGGACGCTTCACGGAAGTAGGGCATCACATAAAAATCCAGCACGCCCCAATCCTGAATCCAGGAAAGATTGGCCATGGGTTGACCCAGTTTGGCGCTACCGTCGATTTCTTCGAGTACATCCGCCTGGTTGATAACATTCACCAGATGAACCGATTCAGTCACGCCCCAAAAAACCTGTTTGAGTCCTAAACGCAGCTCCCAGTTTTCCGCCATCTTTTCCCAGTAAAGCTCGCGGAAATCCAGATGGGTGCGTTCACGATCATGCTGATCCAGACGGAAAAAGGGCGAGCACACGAAGCGTTGTTCACCCTCGGCCCAATCGTGGTAGATATCGCCCTGAAAGGACAGTGAAAGCACCCCATCTGCCTGACGACTATCCAGAGGAGACTGCATAAACAGGCGTGTCTCCCCGGTTATGTTACCGGACCATTCCCAGGCATACGCGCTATAACAACTCAGCAGCGCACACGCTATAACAATCATAAAACGTTTGAATACCCGCACTCTTCCCCCTTATCTACCGTGCCCGCTTCAAACTGTTTTTATCAAAATCACGACCGGTCAGCCCCGTCTTGAATTCGTACTCTTTCCAGAGCAGTGTGGTGCTCTTACCGGACTGATGGTTCACCATCTCCATCACTGCCGGACGCCAGAATTTATCCAGATGCTGTTTATAGTCTTTCGCAGTCAACGTTTTGAGCAAGCCGTCTTTTCGATCAAAGTAGTCTACCTTCTGGATACGGTATTCGGCTTTATCCAGCCACGCTACCTGTTTGGAGTAGCCCGAAGTCTTGTCTACCGGGTACCGCTCAAGCACAAAACAGTTCATCCCTTCATATTCGGCGTCGTCCAGCAATTTGTACGTAAACTTTTCTACCTGCTGTGAACTCATGTCTTCATAGGAAAATTCACTCCCCATGAAAGGACCCGATTTGGTGCTGCCGGAAATCCGTTTCACCCGTTTAATCGCGGGCAAATACAACCACTGTTCATCGTCCTGTTTCTGGTGCGACCAGGTCAACAAAGCGGTGCCCTGCACGTCTTTGGGTTCATCGAAAACCACCATCGTTTTATTGCCGTCGCTACGATCTTCCAGGGTTTTGATGCGTAGCTGACGTTTGCTTTCCTGCCCCTTTTTGTTGCGCAGGATCATCTCCAGCGTCGATGTGGAATCGCCAAAGCCATCATCACGACGTGCGGCCTCTTTGGCAACTTCCAAACCTTTTTCTTCGGGGGATTGCGCCCAAAGCCCACCCGTAAGGGCTAGTGCGATTCCAAGGCAAAAAAGAACACTACGCATCCTGAAACATGGCTTCGTCTTCATCTAACATTTCCTCCAACGTTTTCGAACCCGCCCGATCCTTTACATCGGTGTACAGCAACAGTGCGGGTAGAAAAATAAGATCGCAGGCAAAGGCGAATACAATCACCATGCCTGTCAGCAAACCCAGGTTCTGACTGTATTGAAACGAGGACAGGTTCATCACAGAAAATCCTGCCACCAGCACAAAGGTCGTCACCCACATCGCTTTGCCCACCGAAGAATAGGCATAGCGCACGGCATCTTCGACGCCCAGACCTTTCTCGCGACGAGCACGTAAGTACTTACTCAGGAAGTGTACTGTCTCGTCTACCACGATACCAATGCCCATGGCAGTGATGCTTGACATGCTGAAATTCATGTCGCGCTGCATCACGCCCCAAATACCAAAGCCCATCGCCAGGGGCATCAGGTTGGGAATCAGACTCAGCAGCCCAAATTTGATGCTGCGCAGGGCGATCAGCAATGAAATAGAGACGAGTATAAGCGCCATGGGCGTACTGACCAGCATGCTGTGAATCATGGTACGGGCAATGTAGGCAAATAACACGCCGGGCCCCAAGGGTTGGGAGTGCATATATTCAGGCGTATTTTCTGCTAACCAGGCTTCCCCTTTGAGACCCAGTTCCAGCAGCTGTTCTGAACGCAGGTTTTCGGTGGTTACAACGACTCGTGTGGCCGATTTATCGATATTCACCTGCGTGTTCAAATCGAGCCCCTGGGGTAGCGACATTTCGTAAAGCAGCAAGTATTGTGCTGCCAGTTCACGGCTGTCCGGTGTGGTGAACATCGCCGGATCGTCACCATGCATGTTTTTGTTCAGACGCTTCATAACATCGCTGAAACTGCTGACATGCACCACCCCCTTCTGTTGCAGCATCCACTGCGAAAACGCATCCAGGCGTTCCAGATACTCCGGTTCACTCACACCACCGCTGTCTGCAGCTTCCAGGTTATACGTAAGCGTATAAATTCCCGTCAGATGCTCCATAGCATATTCTGTGTCGCGGCGGATGGGAATATCTTTATTAAAATATTCAATGAATTGATTGTTGATAGGAATGCGTGGAATAAAAACGCCCGTGAGTATGGAAACGATAACAAAACCCCATAACAGGGAACGGCGGTACCGAATGACCCAACCTGCCAGGTGTTCTATAAAGGGCTGACGCACCGACACGCCTACTTTGCCGCGCAGGCGTACTGGAAGCACGGCGACAAAGGCGGGAAGAAAAGCTACGCTGAGCATGAAGGCCAGCGTAATGCCAAAGGCCGTCATATTGCCCATCATGGCTATGGGGGGAATGGCTATCAGATTCATACTGAGGAAGCCAAAACAGGTCGTCAGGCTGGTCAGGAAAACCGGCTGGATATTCAGGCGCATGCTTTCCACCAAAGCCGCTTCCTTACTATGTCCATGGCGCATATGGAAGACCAACGTGACCAGAATATGGATACTGTCGGCCACCGCCAGGGTAAGAATCATGAGCGGCGCGGGCACCATCGGTCCGGAAATCTCATAGCCCAAAAAGCAGGTCATTCCTACAGCGCAAGCGGCGGACAAACTGATGACGGCGACCGTTACAATCATCAGACTGAAGGACTGCAGAAGATAGGCCATGGAGAGGATAATAATAAAAAGCATTACAGGAATGAGCGTGCGCAAATCCTGCTTCGTCGCTTCTAAGAAAGAGTTGTTCAGCGGGATCAGCCCCGTCATACCGATCTTCACCTCGGGAAACTGCGCCTCTGTTTTTGCAATCAGTTCCTTGGCGGCGCGTACACACTGCCCCTCAACCCCCTTTCGATCCTCGGGCAGTTGCATTGCAACATTCACCCCCGTCACCGCACTGCCCGGTTTAACCAACCGGTTCACCAACATCGGCTCTGCTAAAGCAATTTGCTTGGCCTTGGCAAAATCCGATTCCGTCATCGTGCTGGGGTCCGGAATCAGTGCATCGATGTTGATATCATCATCTTCTGCCCAGGAATACTGGTAGTTGGTCAACGAATCCACACGGATCGCAAAGGGCAGTTCCCAAGATTGCTCCGTTAGAAACCCCACCGCCTCGAGCACGCGTTGCTCAAAAACTTCGCCTTTTTGGGCCGTCACAACAAACAGGATGTTATCATCGTTGGTATACGTATCCTGCACGGCTTCAAGTGCTTGTAGCCTCGGGTCCTCCTCACGGAAAAAGACCCGATAATCATCATTGAGCGTAAAATAGCGAAAACCGTACAAACCCACCGCCGCCCCCACCAAAGTTAGCGCCAAAACCAACCAGCGCCAACGTATAATCCATTTCGTATATGCGACCATCGCCGCATCCATCCTTGTCGCAGGACTCATTTCCGTCCTCCTACCATTCGTACTACATATCGGTAGCAACTGCTTTTATGACCCCTAGAATTTGTGTATGACACAAACGGTGGGGATTATGCCATACTTCACCCCATAATGTCTCTTTTTCCCTTTTTTCGTTTTTATGGCACGTTTACAGCATTAAATGCGGTCCAGCGACCGCAAGGTGGCCAGGGCCACACCCAAGAAATATGGTCCTTATCGTCCCTGACTACAGTAAAATTCCGTTTTTATGACAACTCTCGGGATTTAAGTCACTAAAGCACTACAAAATCTCGTCTCTTGACGTCTGTAAATACGGTACAAAACCAGACGAATTTCATGTCGCTTTTATACAAAAATACGCAACATCTCCCACCTCTTTGGATATTTTTCACTTTAATTGGTATTTCTATTATGAACGCTATCCTAAACACATTCAAGCAGATTGACAACGCCAGTCGCAATAGTGCGGTTCTTGCTATATGCTGAATGCATAGATCATGAAACGGTACTGAAACCCGGCATTCTGCTGGCCGGTCGATAGTTGAGGTAGTGCGTTTCAGGCTATGCCTTTGGGGAACCCCTTAATTATAAGCACGCCAGAGACGACGGCGAGCGATAGCGCCCTATGTTTACAGAATGCAATACCTTCCCGTTTTTATTTATAGTTTGCGTTGGAATAGCCCGAAGCTTTACTGAGCCGGAGTGAAACGCCATGATGACCGTAGCGAATAAGGAATTATATCAACGGTATCGCGCTAAAAAAGCAGGCAGAACCTCTGGGAATGCAGCATGGCAGGACCTGCTTTTGGCAATGTTGCTGTTTGGTGGTATGGGGGCCATCACATGGGCAATCCGTGGCACGGGGGGCTGGAATGGCGTCGATGGAACTATCATACCGGGCTTGACGTGGGGAATTCTCTGGTACTACTTGTGCTACCGCCGCGGCATCGACGCACGCAACGTGATCCTTTGGTTGGGCTTGGGACTTGCCGTCGGTGGCGAGCTGGGTTATGGCCAATATGTTTCGTGGATACGCGGTATGTTTGAAATGCCGGAAGGACGCATTGGCATTGCACCTTGGCAGGGGTATATATGGCTGGCGATCTGCGGCATTGGATGGGCGGCGCCAGGTGGCATTGCTTTAGGCTGGACGCTGAGCCAAAAACACACCCTGCGCGATTGGCAGCTCCGCCTGGCGCTGTTTATTGTATTGATTCTGTTGGCCCTCGGCCCTTTCGTCACCCTGTTCAGCAAGCTTTTCCTTCAAGTATGCCCCTCGTTATTTTTTCCACATTACGGCACGGGCATTTATGAGGGCGTAGTGCACAAGTATCAGGCGCGCACTCTCTACACCAATACACAAAATATCGCTTTCCTGCTCTGGTGGGTAGCGGCATTGCTTGTGGCGGCATGGAGGAAAGATCGCGCCACGCTAACCGTTGGTGCGATCATAGGAGGTGCATTCGGGCTCGGCTTCATGCTCAGCACAATATGGTGCCTGGGCTATTCCTATGCACCTGCGTATATCGACTGGTGGAAAATGTGGGAGCTTGCCGCAGGATTCAGCCTGGGCCTTCCCTACGCAGTCGCCCTCTGGTGGGCTATCCGGCAGGTCGACAAAACGCACGACCCCAATGGCGTCCCCTTGCCTGCAACCGCACTCGACGCCGTCTCATCGGCCCAGGCAGAACAACGACAAAGCCGCGTTTCCCTGCCCTTTGTCTGCCTGATACTCCTGTTCACTTTTCTGGACGGCTTCATCCTGACCGCTCTTCTGCTGGCGGCCTTTTATGCGGGAAGCCTGCACTTCGTTGCACGCACAGGCGCGGATAACAATGCTGCTGAAAAACGCGGACGCATTTCGTTGTATTTCAGTATATTCCTGCTCCTGTTTATTCTGTTCCGGGGTGCAACATATAAGGTGGGGGGCTTGCTTGGACTTTACGACACTACCATTACGGGACAATATAACTGGCCCATGGCGCGCACTATCCTGTTCACCCCCATCCTCATCCTGCTCATCGTCCCGACGCTGATACAGATGTGGAAAGTCGCAAGAACGCCGCAAGGAAAGTTACCAAATCCGCCCACACCCGACCTGATCGGAGTACGCATGGCTGATCTCATGACGGGCATTGCGGCTATTGGGGCAGCAACCATCTGGCCGGCAAAGATAGGGGTATTATACGCCGTCTGCCTCTGTGTCAGCATCTTTGCACTCAACCGACTGAACCGTTCATTCGACAAATACGTTCCTGATCATGAGGAACGTACCGAACGTCATTAGCCCCCACACTGTTGCAGAGCAGCCTGCAGCGTACAAACAGAATCAAAGATGTGGGTAGGCTGTTGGGCAAGGCCCTGAAGATCGTCACGGGTAGACTCGCCACTCAGAACAAGGATACTCTGGATTTTTGCGCGGTGGGCCATTTCCATATCCGTATAAATCCTGTCACCCACCATGGCGGTAGCGGAAGGGTGTGCGTCAATCTTGGCCATACCCATTCGAGCCATTTCCGCATTGGGTTTGCCGATGTATTTGGGAGTGCGCCCTGTGGCAGTTTCGAGCAAGGCGGCCATAGCACCGCAATCGGGAATGTATCCATATTCCGTAGGGCAAACCGCGTCTGGATTGGTGGCGATATAGGGCGCGCCATCGCGCAACCAGAGACACGCTTTCTCCAGTTTTTCGTAGGTAAGCGTCTTATCGAAAGCCAAGATAATCGCATCGGGCTCCTTGTCCACCAACTCAAGTCCCGCACAACGCAATTCGTTCTCGAAGGAAGGGGTCCCAAGCACATAGACACGCCGATAGTCCGTATCAGAAATCAGATAGCGGGCAGTCGCCTCGCCCGCCGTCAGGATATCGTCCGGCGTTGCCTCAATACCCATACGAGAAAGCTTGTCACTATACTGCCTAGCATCGCCCGAAGGGTTATTGGTAAAGAAAAGATAGCGTCGTCCGCTATCACGCAGAAATCGAATAAATTCCGGCGCGCCTGGTATTGGGTTAGGCCCCAGATAAATAGTGCCATCCATATCTAAAAGAAAATATCGCAATTCGGTCAGTGCGCTACGCATCATATAAAAACTCACTTCTCACTATGCTTTGTACTATGCTATCAACTCAGGCACGGGGACGACGCACCTGACTGGCACGTCGTTGTGCTGCTTGTTCCCGGAAAAACTCTTCCGAATCTGCATCGCTACGTGCTTCATCCAGTGCAAGAATATCGTCACGCAACCCATAGACCACCAGCGTATCTTCCACGTGTAACATTGTCGCGCCAGTAGGGGAACCAACGTAGGCGCCGTCGGCATGGTAGACGCCAAGTACGTTGATACCCACATCCCCCAAGCGCAATTCACTGAGGGGACGTTCCGTCAGCCAATCGCCTTCGTGCAAGGCAATTTCGGTCACCGTATAGCCTTCCCCTTGCTCCTTGTCTTCCTCTTTACGATGCGCCCGGATCTCAGCGAGTAACTTACGGTGCTTTTTAGCCATATCAGGCTCACTCTTGTTCTTTTCAAGGGCAATAATGGCTTCGCGAGCGCCGTAAATCACCATGCAATCATTGGCGCGCACATAGGTGCTGCCCACGGGAGAACCTACAAACTCGCCGTCGCCTCGATGGATACCCAGTACGATAACGCCAACATCCGCCAGACGCAATTCATCCAGCCGATGCCCAACCACCCAATCCGCCGACGTCATTTTCAACTCGGTCACAATGTAGCCTTCGCTGAGATGCAATAAATTCTGAAAATCGTGCACCTCAAGGTGGGTCCAGCGTTTCAACGCCCAACCAATGCTACGCGAAAGCTTCGTATCTACCCATTTACTCGTACCGATCGCCCAAAGCAGAATAAGCATACCTATCAGAATTACAAAACGTTGCGCCAGATTCATGTCGGAGGAAGAATTTGAAAAGGAGCTGACGATGGTACTGATGATACCGATGTATCCGACGTTGCCCATGAGCATGAGGACGCTGATAATACGACGGCGCACAGGGTGGTTCACCACGCTTTCGGATTCGGTGGTGGTGAAGCCAACGGTACTGAAAGCGGAACGGGCCTGAAATCGGGCCATCTCGCGGGAAAGTCCGGTAAAGGTAAGGGCGACTGAGGCAATGCGGTTGACCAGCAGGGCAACCACAAGGATGATGGATAGGGTGATAAGCGCTGTAACGAACGACACGAAGCCGAACTCCTGTTATGAATAAATGAGTTTATTTCTTCCTAAAAAACACAGCATACAACAAAAACTGTGCTTCTGACGGTATTCTACCTACAAACCAACGCGAAAACACACTAAAGTAATCCAGCGACCGCAAGCAAGAGGTACGATCCTTCTCATTCCTTGAACACAGTAACGTCGACCATTACTCCGTAAATCCACGTTCGTGCATTGAAATCCCTTTCTGAAAATACGCCATGCCTGTTTTCATTTTCCGGAATCCATATTTCTGGTAGAAGCCCTCTTTACCGGGGGAGGCATATAAAATAATGTTGCAATGGGAAAGCCGACACAGGATGGTCTTTATAATCAGTGCCCCAATCCCCTTTCCCTGAAATTCAGGAAGAACCGCACAATCATAAACCGCTGCTTGATAAACGCCGTCTGAAATCGCCCGACCAAACCCAATCAACTGGTCAGCATGATAAACAAATACCGTGGTATGACTGGCTTCAAAAGCTTTCCTGTGTATATCGGGTTCATAATGCGCCATCCCAACACGTTTCAGCGTCTCTGAAACTATCTGCCAATCCACATCGGCGCATTCTTGTTTCACATCCACTTCCATAAAAGCCCTTTCTCTCTCTTTCCGCCAGACAAGTCAGTATAAAAAGCTAGCTACTTCTTAGGTTTTGACAAGGAAACACGCTTAGAATTTTATTACGTTTACAGTGTTCGTTCCACTAGAAGAGACCGATACTGCGTGCAAAAATGAGCAGGATTACCCAGGGCGCAAAGTAACGTAGGGTATAGCGCCATAAAAGCGCCAGACCACACTCGGAGGAGTGGCTGGGCAAACTCTCATCAAAATGTGTGCGGGAAAGCCGCCAGCCGCTAAAAAAGGCAATACCGCAACCTCCCAGGGGAAGCATCCAATCGGAAACGATATAGGCCACGAGATCAAACCAGTTCATCCCCAGGCGGGCTTCCATCCCTGCACCGAAAAAGGAAGCGCCACCAGAAAGGGCAGCGGGAATGGCCGCAAGGATAATCGCAGCGCCAAACAAAAGCGTGGTGCGCTTTCGCGTCCAACCGCGCTCGTCCATCCAACACGCCACCACCAGTTCCAGAATGTTGATAGCACTGGTCAGCGCCGCCAAAAATACACAGAAGAAAAAAAGAAGCGCAAAAAGTTTCCCGTTGAGCATTTGCGCCATGGCGACAGGAAGGTTGATGAAAAGCAAGCCGGGGCCACCCTGCGCTTCCATGTTGTACGTAAAGGAAATCGGGAAAATCACCAGGCAGACGAGCAGGGAAATGGCCGTGTCGAGCAGTGTGATAATGATACTGCTGCGCACGAGGTTAACTTCCTTCGGAAGATAACTTCCATAGGCGACCATGGAACCCAGCCCTACGCTCAACGTAAAAAAGGAATGCCCAAGCGCCTCTTGTACACCCTTGGGGGTCAGCACGCTGAAATCAATGTGAAAGAGAAAACGGAATGCCTGGGAAAAGCCGGAAAAGGAAAGGCATATCGCAAACAATAGCAAGAGAAGAATACCCAGTAGCGGCATCATCCATTTACAGAAAAACTCCAGCCCCCGGTTCACTCCTTGATAGACAATCGCTGTGACCAACACCATGAAGAGCAGCATCCAGACGATGCTCGCACCGCCTTCGCTATACACTTCCTGAAATGCACTTTGCGAATACGCCGCTGACCAGTCCGTCATCTCACAGCGAAACAACATCCAGAGGTAACGGCAAATCCAGCCACCGACCACGCTGTAAAAGGAGAGCAAGAAAAAACCGCCCAATGCGCCCAGCCACCCCAACAAAGGCCACAGGCTACGCCGTCCGGAAAGGGAACGATAGGCCGACACCGAAGCATGCTGTGTCGCCCTGCCCAGCAAAAGCGCAGCAAAAAGAACGGGCATGCCTATGAAGAAAATGCCCAGCAGGTATACCAGCATAAACGCACCGCCGCCGTTTTCCTGCATGATGTACGGAAAACGCCATATATTACCCAAACCTACCGCCGCCCCCACCGAGGCAAGTAAAAAACCCCAGCGACTCTTCCAATGTTCACGCGCCTGCGCCATGCATATCTCCAGTACCTACACCATACGTTCAACACCGGCCATCGTCGTCGTCACAACAGAAGTCGGATAGGTAGTGATTTCTCCTGCGATATGCTGCGCCGCACGCTTGCTCGTGCAGACACCGAACAATGTCGGACCGCTCCCGCTCACCGCTGCTGCGACACACCCCAAGGCCAGAAGCTCCTTCTTCAGCTCGCCCAAATGCGGATGGTCATAGAATACGGGCGCTTCCATACGATTAAACACCACCTCTTCCCACGCACGCTGCTGCAAATTACGAATAGCACGCCGAAATGCAGGCGTCCGTCCTGCAAAAGGCTTTTCCGCACTACGCCCCAGTTTTTCATGGTTATAGGTATGGCTCGCACTCACAGCAATCGCAGGATGCACCAGAACAAACCAGACCTTCTCCAAAACAGGAAGCGTCGTCAATTCTTCGCCACGTCGGGTAGCCGCCGCCGTGCCCCCCTGCATGCAATACGGCACATCCGAACCCAACTGCAATGCCAAATCATGCAGGCGCATCCTGGGCAAACGCAAATCCCAAAGCGTATTGAGTGCTACCAAAGCTGCCGCCGCATTACCCGATCCTCCGGCCAAACCCGCTGCAATCGGGATGCGCTTCTCCAGATGGATTCGTGCGCCCATGCGACAATCCGTATGTTCGCGCAACAACGCCGCCGCCCGATACACCAGATTCCCCTCCCCCGTGTCCAGCTCGCTACTGGAACAGGTCATGGTAATTCCATTGTGCTGCTCTTCAAAAACCAATTCATCCGCCAGATCCACCGTCTGAAAAATCGTCTCGATATTGTTATACCCATCCCGACGTTTATTCAACACGTCCAGGTACAAATTAATCTTGGCATACGAATTATATTTTATTACAGTCGTCGACATAGTTGCCTTTAGTGACTTAAATCTGAAAAGTTGTCATAAAAAACGAAATTTTTGCTGCGGTCAGGCACGGTAAGGACCAAATATTTTGGTTGTGGTCCCTGGACCACTTAATTCTGCTTGTCCGCGGGAAATGCGCCCTTAAACGCACCCGTGTCCGCATTGTGCCAACGACAGGGATTCGCGCCTGTAAACCGCTCCAAACCCGCCATCATTTTTTCCCGGCTCATCGGACGAATATCCTCGACAATCGCTTCGCGCATCGCCTGCCCCGCCTCAGTCTGCTGCGGATACGACATAAACTCCAGTTCCAACCCCAATTTATCCGCTACACGCCGTGCAATAATCGGCCAGACGAGCCCAATATCTCCAATCACCGCCAAACTACCCGGGTGCCGTGCAAAGCCCGACATTTCCATGCGGAACGGTACCTTGAATAATTTCGTCTTAGGCAAACCATTGGCAATGGCCTGCTGCACTGCGCTTCCTTCTCGCTCTGCCTGACAGACCTGATCCAATGTCGGGTCCAAATCGATTCGAATCAGATCCTTCCCCTCCAGACTATACGTAAAATGCCCATGCCAAGCCGACCACATGCCATGCCCTGTGTAGCGCTCAAACGGCCCATCGTGAATCTCCTGCGTCAACGCCACCCCCGACTCAATAATCACATCGGCACTACCCAACATACGCGCCAACCGCGCCGCACGCTCCGTCACACTGATACTGTCGCCAATATTCAGCCCCACCATGCCACCACCGATCAACTGCGGAATCGTCACCATCACCGGCAGCCCCATCTGCGCCCCCCGCCCAATCATGGTACGCTCATCCGCACCCAACCCGGCAATCTCCTCAAACGACGCCCCATACGTACGCGCCATCTGATTGATTTCCATCGAAATATGCTCCATCCAAAGGCCCATCGGATAGCCCAGATTACCTGCCGCCTTGATAATCGTCTTCCCCTCCGCCTGACACAACTTTTCGATCAGCCCCTCATCCAACGGCATATGCTTACGCACCTCATCCATATCCGCCTCCGGCATCACCGTCAACTCAAACTCATCCCCACGCGGCAGATAGAATGGATCCAGGCCCAGCGACGTTCCTATGCAACGCTTCACCTTATCCAGCGTCCCCCCCATCTCATGCGAAATCACCGCAGAGCTCGTCGTCACCCCATCGATCACCCCCACCCGCATCAACTCCGCAATCAACGTCGTGACCCCCTCATGAATATTCGGACCACTCCCCGTCACCACCGCCACCTTGCCCCCACGCTCCTTCGCCGCCACAATCCGATCCGCCGCACCATACGCACGCGCACGCATTTCTTCACTTAATTCCTGCTCCAAACGATCCAGCAACTTAGTATCTATGACCATAACGGGCACCTTTAAAGTTGAAAGCTACACATAGAAATAAAACCTTACTACTATCACGGACGGCGAGAACCATACTCATTGCCTGTGACACTGGTCACTGCTTGCGGTCGCTGGACCGCTTGGCACTCCCTATTGTTGCTACAATCCGCGCTCATGAAGCATCGCTTCCGCACGCTCCAAGTCCGCCTGCGTATCCACGCTAAAGCCACTCAGTTCATTATCCGCACACTGCGTTTCCACTACCCGAATCCGGTACCCATGCTCCAACACTCGCAACTGCTCCAACGACTCCACCTGTTCCAACGGCGTTGGCGGCAACGTCGCCAGACGCAGCAAAAAATCCCGCCGATACACATACAGCCCTACATGCTCATACACGCCATGGGGCACATCCTTTTGTGGATACGGAATCAACGAACGGGAAAAATAAAGTGCATTCCCCTTCAAATCCACCGCCGTCTTCACCACGCCCGGGTCCGCCAAATCCTCCGGACGATCAATTGCATGCATCAACGTCGCCATCTCCAACGTCGGCTCCGCCAACATTGGCGCTACCCCCTCCTCAATCATCTTCGGATCGATGAACGGCTGATCCCCCTGAATGTTCACCACAATGTCCCCCGCCAAGCCCTGCACCGCCTCCGCCAGACGATCTGTGCCGCTGGGATGATCCGGCGACGTCATCACCGCACGCCCCCCAAAACCCTCCACCGCCGCAACAATCCGCGCATCATCCGTCGCCACCACCAGCTCATCCAGAAGCGACGCTGTACGGCATCGCTCATAGACCCACTGAATCATCGGCTTGTCCGCTATCTTCGCCAACGGTTTTCCTGGCAATCGCGACGAGGCGTACCGCGCCGGAATAATCCCCAACACACATGGTTTCGTCATCGCATCAACCCTCCCCTATCCATTTCGATCAATTCGACGCAGCTTGCGCCGCCATTTCGCGAAAACATTCGTATACACCACCAAAGGCACCATTGCTCAAGATCAGGACTACATCGCCCGGCTGGCCGGTTTCAACAATCTTCGCCGCCATCGCCTGCACATCATCCACCACAACCGCCTCGACCGTCTCCGCACGCAACGTTCGCGCTAATTCAGCTCTATCCAGACGCTCTTCAGGCGCAATCCGTTCCGCACGGTAAATCGGCCCTAAAAACACCTCATCCGCCCCGGCCAGGCCTTCCCCAAGCGCATCCTGAAAGCGACAGGTCACTGTGGTATTCGAACGCGGCTCAAATAACACCCGTAAGCGCTGTCCCGGCCAACGATTACGCGCCGCTGCGATCGTCTCCCGAATCGCCGTAGGGTGATGCGCAAAATCATCCACATACGTCACTCCCCCCGCCTCCAAAAAAACCTCCATGCGACGACGCACCCCCTGAAAACTTTCCAGCGCAGACACAATCGCATCCCGCGCTCCCCCCAACGCATCCGCCACCCCAATGGCCGCCAGTACATTTTGCAAATTATGCCGTCCCACCAACGAAGTCCGCACCTGCCCCCACTGTTCCCCCTCCCGAAACACCGTCATCCACTGCTTACCCGCCTGCACCGCACCCATCTCCCCCCGCCAATCCGCATCCGTATCAAAACCATAGGTGGTGACCGGTGAAAAGGCATGCGACGCCAGCGAGGCCGCCCGGTTATCCGCACATAAAAGCAGTCGCCCCCCCTGCGGAATCTGGCGTAACATCCGTTGAAAGGCCAACTCAATCGCCGCCAAATCAGGATAAATATCCCCATGATCAAACTCCATCGACGTCACCACCGCCACCCGGGGAAGATAGTGAAAAAACTTGGCTCTCTTGTCAAAAAACGCCGAATCATACTCATCCCCCTCCACCACAAACGGCGCACCCACCGCACCCAACCGTGCCGAATGGGGAAAATCCAACGGCTGTCCCCCAATCAAATAACCCGGCTCAAGCCCACACGTTTCCAACACATGCGCCGTCAACGCCGTCGTCGTCGTCTTGCCATGCGTACCGCAAATCGCCACAGGTCGCCGCGTCCGCAACACCGATTCTTTCAGCCACTCCGGAAAACTCACATAGCGCACTCCCTGCTCCAGCACCGCCTCCACCTCAGCATTGCCTCGACTCAACGCATTGCCCACCACCACCACATCCGGCCCCCACGTCAGATTTTCAGCTGCATAGCCTGTGTACACCGGTACACCCAGCGCCGCCACCATCTCCGAAGTAGGCGGATACAACGGATTATCACTTCCCCGCACCTCCCAACCCGCCTCCAACGCCAAACGCGCCCCTGCCACCATCGCCGTACCCCCGATACCGGAAAAATGAACCTTACCGCATTGTTGCATACCTGCCACCCCAGCATTTCCTTCTAGTATTTTTATCATGAAATCGTTCATGCAAGAATTGGAGTATACCAAACCCACCCCGCCATACCCCAAGGAAAAACCAAGGCCTTGCAATAAACTTGCATTCCCCCCCGCTCAGCCTGTAAAACCCATAACAAATACCCAATAAAAACGGAATAAAGTAGCAAAGAGAAATCGACGAGCATGCAAAACGACTCCACAAGCACTCCCCGAAAAGTACGACGACGCGAAGACGTTGCCCCCGCCATACAGCGCCTGGCCGACACCGGCGTTTTCAAATCCTCCCACAAACTGCTCTGCTACGGCTGCGGGCGTGGCGTGGACGTAAGCTGGTTGCGACGCAAACAATACCATGTTACCGGTTACGATCCGCATCCGCCGTATGGGTACAGCGACATCCCGACGGGCATATACGATTACGTATTACTCATTTATCTGATGCCACGCCTGAAAACGGATGAAAACCGAAAGGCCACTATCGAAAAAGCCTGGGAATTCGTCCGACCTGGCGGACAACTGCTCATCGTCAGCCGCAACTGGACGCGTTTGCTCGAAAAAGGCGCACAGGGCGGACGTGGCGACGCTATCGCCTATCTGCACGATTTCTTTACCGACTGCGATGTCACCGAAGAATACGTGCCCGAAGAGGAAAAAGACGAGCACAGCCTGTGTTTCTTCGCCCGAAAATCCGGCGTCTACACCCCGCGCAATCCCATCGAATGGATCGACACCCCCGGCGAACTGGCGCTTATCTGCCATGCGCTCAATCAGGAACCCGTGATCGGTCTCGACGTCGAAACCACTCTCGAAGAACCCCGCACCCTGTGCACTATTCAAATCGGCGTGCGCGATCGCACCTGGATCATCGACGCACTCGCCTGCACCGACCTGAGCGCTGTCAAAACGGTCATGGAAAACGAAGCGGTCGAGAAAATTATCCATAACGCCCTCTTTGAGGAACACATGATGGCCAAGCACAATATCCGTATCCGAAACATTTTCGACACCTTGCCCACCTCCCGCAAAAAGTACAAAGGCAAAAATGTCGAAGGAGGGCATAAACTGGGCGAGGTCTGCGAACGCGAACTGGGCATCTACATGGACAAACGTCTACAAACGTCCGACTGGACCGTGCGTCCGCTAAGCGATGCGCAACTAGCCTATGCCGCTATCGACGCCGAGGTCCTGATCTACCTCTACGATGTTTTCAAGCCCCCCAAGCTTCCCGAAACACTCTCCCTCTTTTAACCTGCTATTTTAAAAAACACTGGGGAAACTTTTTGTGTACAAAAAGCTTCCCCAGAAAAATCAAAGAATTATGGCTGCGCTATTATTTCACAGGGTTGCGCGCCAAAGTGTCCAGTTCTTCCCCACCATACAGGGGACGCAGCCGGAACTGGTAGGACTGCGCAACGGGTTGGATGGTGTATTCTTCGTGGACGGGTGCACCCCAACTGTCGTCTCCGCCCACGCCCATAAGTTTGCCGTCAAGATTCCATACGGTGAAATCACGTCGCGGCAGGAAGCCGTTGTGGGTGGTATCTTCAAGATCCGCCATGGTGTAGGGCCAGGCGCTCACGTTGAGCAACGGCGCCCCGATCGCCAGCAGTCCCATACCGTCGGCATCGGTTAATGCGGCCCAACGCACATCGCTACGGTTTCCGTTTTCCTGAGGACGCACGTAGCCATGGATCAAATTCTCGACCAAATCCGTATAGCGACCCACGGCAGCACCGGTTTTTCGATCCCAATAGGATTCCTGCGGACCACGCCCGAACCAGGTCATACGATTAAAGGATTTCGGCAGGGCCATCTGCATGCCAAAACGGGGCATCATGGGCAAAGAGCGTCTGCTCGGGGTAAAGGTGTTCGACACCAGAATCTCGCCGTTGCCAAGCACGGTGTAACAGGTCTGCAAAGTGCATTTTTTCGCATCGGGAAGGCAAAACTTAAAATCGACCGTGGCCTTGCTCTCACTTTCCTGCAGCACATTAACCGATTTCACCTTGCGGTTTACCGCAGCGGTTTTCCAGGGGAGCATCCGTTCAACAGAATGATTGCCGCGGTCGTTGCTGGTAGGGGCGCGCCAGAAGTTGGGCGCAAGTGGCGTAACGATGAGTTCTTTTCCCTTGAGCTGGAAGGAATCCAACGCCCCCGTTTTACGGTTGAAGTGAATACGGAAATCCTGGCCGGTAAGCGTAATATCGTTTCCTTCTTCCTGGAACTGTACTGGAGGAAGCGTATCCTGCGATTGTGTTTGCGCAGACGCACTCACCGGTAATTGGAACTGATCCCAGGCGACGAGGTGGCCCGCAGGCGCCCAATCCGTTTCCTTGGAAATCGCAAAGCTAATTTTCAGAAAGTATTCCGCACCGGGTTTTTCCGTGGGGGTATTGAAATCGAGCGAAAACGTTTTTTCCGTATGCGGTGCAACATCCAACGCAGGGAGCGCCCCCTGCTCAATAACAACACCGTCTTCGGTAATCTCCCATGCGCCCTGAAAGGCATTCACGTTTAAAAAGTTGTATTTATTTCGTATAATGAGCTTCTTTTCCGATAAATCCACCGGGGCAACTTTGATGTTTTGGTAGACTTTTTTAACTTCGTGCATCGAAGGATTCAATTTGCGATCGGGCTGCAGGAGGCCGTTACAACAAAAGTTTTTGTCGTTGGGCGTATCGCCATAGTCACCGCCATAGGCCCAAAATTCACGGCCTTGCTCATCCTTCTTACGCAGCCCCTGATCGATAGAATCCCAAATGCATCCCCCAATAAGGATAGAATTAGCCTCAATCACATCCCAGTAATCCTGCAGGTTACCGACACTGTTTCCCATGGCGTGTGCATATTCGCAAAGGAAGAAGGGGCGTCCGTCATTTTCCTCTACATACTTTTCCAGTTCCTCTATTCTGGAGTACATCTGACTATAGACGTCCGTAACACGGTTGTCGCGTTCATAGTGGATGGGACGGCTGAGATCGCGTGCTCGGATCGCATTGGCGGCTACCTCAAAATTACATCCACCGCCCGCCTCGTTGCCCATGGACCAGAACAAAATGCACGGATGGTTCTTGTCGCGCTCCACCATGCTGACAATACGATCAAGGTGCGCCTTCTCCCAGAGCGGGTTATTGCCAAGGGTCTTGTCGGAGTCATAGCCCATCCCGTGCGACTCTATATTAGCCTCGTCAATAACATAAAGGCCGTAGCAGTCGCAGAGATCATACCAGGCGGGATGGTTGGGATAATGCGAGGTGCGCACCGTATTGATATTGTTCTGTTTGAAAATTTTAATGTCTTCAATCATCTGCGCAACCGGTACAGCGCGTCCGAAATCCGGATGGTGCTCATGCCGATTCACCCCCTTGATGTGGATGGGCACGCCGTTCACCATAAGGCGTCCGTCACGGATTTCAATTGTACGAAATCCCACGTTGCAACGTCCGATTTCTGTTGTATTCCCCTCGGCGTCCTTGAGCAGGACAAGCGCCGTGTAGAGATTAGGAATCTCCGCAGACCATTTTAACGGGTTTTCAAAAGGTGCGCTGAGCGTTACTTGTTTTTCCGTGTTGGCCGCAATCTCCATCGGCGCACTTTTCACTGGGGGAAGTGCAGGTGCACCGTTGGCATCCAATAACTGCAATTCCACAGTACGTTGCCCGCCCTGTTCGTCCAGATTGCGCACGGTTGCGCTCAATGTCACCGTCGCATCACGATAGTTTTCGTCGAGCACCCCTCGTACCGCATAATCAAACAGCTGTACTTGCGGCGGAGCATACAAAAACACATCGCGATAGATGCCGCTCAAGCGCCACATATCCTGATCTTCGATATAACTTCCGTCGGACCACCGGTAGACTTCAACCGCAAGCAGATTCTTATCCGGTTTCAGGAAGGACGTGATATTGAATTCGGCAGGCGTCATGCTTCCTTGACTGTAGCCGACTTTTTCTCCATTGACCCACAGATAAAAGGCACTTTTTACGCCTGCAAAATGCAGGAAGACAGGACGCTGCCCCCAACCCTCGGGTAGGGTAAAGGCAGTACGATAGGAGCCGACGGGGTTGTACTCGTGGGGAATGTGCGGCGGATTCTTGGGAAAAGGGTACGGAATGTTGGTGTAAATGGGAATGCCGTATCCGTGCATTTGCCAGTTGGCAGGTACCGGAATCGTCTCCCATTGGCTATCATCGAAGGCGGGCTGATAGAAATCCATGGGACGCTCGTCGGGTTTGCGTACCCAATGGAATTTCCAGTCGCCGTTTAATGATTGGTAAAAGGGCGAGGACGCAACGTTGTTCTGCAATGCATTCTCGGCATCAATAAAAGGGGTATGCGTGCAATGCGCCGCCTCTTTGTTCTGCCCGAACATCTCGGGATTTTCCCAGTCAGGAGCTGCCGCCGTTGCCAATAATGGATATAGCATCGCTATACCCAATAGCAGCCATACAACGAGGGTGTAATATTTTTTATCGTGCATAGTTCGTTCCTTCAAGTGATTCAAAAACTGCAGTATGGTTAGGATTCTATTATCTCGGGGACACAAGCGCCCGCCGAAAGATTCTTTACGGCTTCGGAAAACTGTGATTGCACGTCGCAGGGTAGTTGCAGGGTGTAGGTAACCTCAGATGCATACTCGGTGGTTTCAATCAACGCATCACAGGTTTCAAAGACAGTGCGGACGCGCTCCTGCAAGGCATAGGGAATCTGGATGCGTAAAAGAACACGGTCAACCTTTTCAATGGTCTCCATAGCCGCTATAACCAACTTGGCCGAAGCACCGTAGGCAGCAACCAGACCACCCGTCCCGAGTTTAGTGCCCCCAAAGTAGCGGGTAATCACGATAACAGTGTCACCCACATCCGCACCGCGCAACACCGCGAGCGCCGGAGGCCCCGAAGTTCCCGAAGGTTCACCGTCGTCACTCATCCCCTCCGTGATACTACCCCCATACCCAATCTTGTAGGCGTATACATGATGGGTGGCGTCGGGCATTTCATCGTGTATCTCCTGTATACAGGCACGCGCCGCCTCAACAGTATCCGCATACTGCAACGTGGCGATAAAACGGGAATTTCCAGCGCGGTGTTCCACGCGCACACGGTTTTTGGGTATTGGGTAACGGCTCATACGAAGTACTCTACCTACCCCAGAGAGGAAGGCGCAACTTTAGTGGCCTAAACCTGAGGGCTGTCATGAAAAACAAGGGTTCTGCTGTGGGTAGAGATGCTAAGGACCATACCTATTGTTTGTGGTCGCTGGACCATTTTACTGACTTAAACCTGAGAAGCTGTCATAAAAACAAAGGTTCTGCTGTGGTCAGGGATGGTAAGGACCATACCTCTTGCTTGTGGTCGCTGGACCATTTTACTGACTTAAACCTGAGAAGCTGTCATAAAAACAAAGGTTCTGCTGTGGTCAGGGATGGTAAGGACCATACCTCTTGCTTGTGGTCGCTGGACCACTTTTTTTAGGGTTTAGATTTGGGTACAATAGATAGGGATAAAGGGGTTCTGTCTCCGTTCTTGGGATGCTTTCTGAAAATTTCTAAAGAATTCCTGAAAGCCTGCCCAAGAGGCAGGGAGCAAAAACAAGACGTTGCTTTGGAAATAAAAGGGAAGGACCATAGTTTCTGGCTGTGGTCCGTGGACCAGTTTGGATAGAGGAAGGAGTTTTGCCGATGAGTGAAAAGGCACAGACCTTTGAGTTTAAGACGGAAGCACGCCAATTATTGGATTTGATGATCCATTCGGTGTATTCGAACAAGGACATCTTCTTGCGTGAGTTGATTTCGAATAGTTCGGATGCGTTGGACAAGCGACGGTTTGAGGCGGTGCAACAACCCCATTTGCTGGATTCAGATACTGAATTGTGCATCTGGCTGACGGCAGATCCAGAAGCGCGCACGTTGTCGGTGTCAGATAATGGCATTGGTATGAGCCGGGAAGAGGTACAGGCGCTGATCGGCACGATTGCAAAGTCGGGCACGCGGGAATTCCTGACAAAGCTGAAGGAGGCGCGTGAGGGGGATATGCCGCCGGAATTGATCGGACAATTCGGTGTCGGATTCTATTCGACGTTTATGGTGGCGGATCGGGTGACGTTGGTAACACGACGTGCAGGGGAAACCTGTGCAACACGTTGGGAGTCGGCAGGCGATGGCGTCTACACGCTGGCTGAGGATGAACGTGCGGAACCGGGCACGACGGTGACCCTGCATCTGAAGGCGACGGATGAAGAAGATGGAATGCAGGATTATGCGGCGGAGTGGACGCTGCGCAGTATTGTGAAGCAGTACTCGGATTTCGTGGGCTACCCCATCAAAATGGATGTGGAGCGCACGGAAGTGGAGCGGGATGAGGAAGGTAAGCCGGTGGAGGATGCGGAGGAAAAGAAGGTGGTGTCGACAGAGGTATTGAACTCGATGAAGGCGATTTGGTTGCGTGATGAGAAGGAGGTGTCGGAGGAGGAGTACACGGAGTTCTATAAGCACATTTCGCATGACTGGGCGGAACCGTGGAAACGGATTCAGGCTAAAATCGAGGGGATGCTGGAATATCGTCTGTTGCTGTTCATCCCCTCAAAAGCTCCGTTTGACCTGTTTTATCGCGGTGATGAAAAACGCCATGGCGTACACCTGTATGTAAAACGGGTGTTCATCATGGATGATTGCACGGCGCTGTTGCCGGAGTATCTGCGTTTCATCCGTGGTGTGGTGGATTCGGAAGATCTGTCGCTGAATATTTCCCGGGAACTGTTGCAGCAGAATCGTCAAATCCAGCGCATGGGCAAAGGCATCGTCAACAAGGTGCTCACCTTCCTGAAAGGCGTGCGGGAGAAGGACCAGGAAGCCTATCTCACGTTCTGGAATGAATTTGGCCGCGTATTGAAAGAGGGCCTGTTCCAGGATGCGGAAAATCGGGAACGGTTATTAGAATTGATGTTGTTCTCTTCTACGGAAGATTCGGAAAAACTCACTTCGCTGTCGGAGTATGTGGCGCGAATGAAGCCGGAACAGGAAGCCATCTATTTCATGACGGGCGATTCGCGGGCAAAGGTGGAAGGCTCGCCGCATATGGAAGCGTTCCGGGAGAAGGGCTATGAGGTGCTGATCCTGACAGACCCGGTGGATGAGGTGTGGACGCAGTCGGTGATGGAATACGCGGGCAAAACGTTGCAGTCGGTCGGACAGGGTGCTGTGGAGCTGGGTACGGAAGAGGAACGTAAGGAGGCGGAGGAAAAACGAAAGGCGCAGGAGGAAACTTTTTCGTCGCTACTGGAATGTTTAAAGAAGAAATTGGATGAGCATGTGAAGGAAGTGCGGGTGTCGAACCGGCTGACCACGTCGGCGGCGTGCCTGGTGACTGATTCGAATGACATGTCGCCGCAGTTGGAACGCATGATGAAGGCGATGGGACAGGAGATGCCGGGCGTAAAACGGATCCTGGAAATCAATCCGGCGCATCCGATCCTGGAACGCCTGCAGACTTTGTTTGAAAAGAATGCGGAAGACGCCGCGCTGGGCGATTATGCGGAGCTTTTGTATGGACAGGCGCTGTTGGCAGAAGGCGAACGCCCCCCGGAACCCGCACGCTTTAGCCAGCTGCTTGCAGACTTGATGGTAAAGGCGCTATAAAGGGAATTATGGCTTGAATAACACTGGGGGAACCGCTTGTGTGAAGAGGGTTTTCCCAGTGTTTTTTTAATGAAAATGCTTGTGCTTCGTGGAGGGAGAAAACGGATGGGAAAAATGATGTATATCTCTTTTTTATTGTTAGCAGGTGCGTTGCTGTGCTTTTGCATGACAACGGCTGCAGAGGAACGTCAATTGACGTTTTCACCGAAGAATCATGACCTGGATTGCAATGACAATTTCTCGCCGGATGGCCGCTTCCTGTGTTACGACACGCGCGACACGGTGGGGGAAGGGATCGGAAACGGACAAACGATTGAAATCGTTGAGGTAGCCACCGGGGAAGAAACGGTGGTCTATGAACCTGTGGAATCAGTAACGGGCGATGCGCCTGCACCAGGTGTCGGTGCGTGCTCGTTTTCGGGTGTAACGAACGAAATCGCTTTTATCCACGGCCCGCCCGTCGATGAGATAGCCGCGCGTGGCACATACGGCAAACCCAATCGTTGCGGTGGATGTGTGGTGGCGCGTAAGGAGGTGGAGAAGGACAAACAGGGACGCTATCCGATGCAATGGTTGGATAAACGGGACATTGCAACCGATCGCGACACCCTTCCTGGTGCACATCGGGGCGGAACGCACCGGCATGAGTTTACGCTGGATGGAAAACGCATCGGGTTTACCTACGATGACTTTCTGCTCCCCCAATATGACCGCACAATCGGTTATATGGAAGCCAACCCCAAAGCACCTGTACCTGCATCACATTGCTTTGCCTTGCTCGTAAAAGTAGCTCCCAAGGGCAAATCAAAACCGGGTGAAATCGAGAAGGCGCATGCCGATTCGTGGATCGGTCGACACGGCTACATGCGGGGCTTCATCGGCACCGTGCGCAACGACGATGGCAAAACCTACGAAGATTCTTTGTTCGTTGTGGACATCCCCAAAGATGTAGACATTACAACGGCGGATTCCGGTTCGGCAACGCGTTTCCCCTCCCCTCCCAAAGGCGTACAGGTACGCCGCCTGACGCATGAATGGGCCAACGGCATTGTGCGCGGTTCGGCGGATGGCAGCCGCATTGCTTATCTGGCTAAGGCAAAAGATGGAAGCACACAGGTATTTCTGATCGCTTCTGATGGTTCTGACAAGAGCACGGACCCCAACAAACGCCCTGTGCAACTCACAGCACTGCCTAAAGGAGTGGATGGTGATATCCGGTGGCATCCATCCGGAAACAGCGTGCTCTGCCTGAGCAACAACGCCATCGTTTCCACCTGCGCACAGCCAGGCGCATCCTTCGGAAAATCCGTTTACCTGACGGAAGAAGACGAGGAGCGCCCCCGTATCGCGATGGTCATTTCCCCCGATGGAAAATTGCTCGCCTATAACCGTCCCATCCATGTGGAAGACGTTTATGGCGTCGCAGTAACCAATTACAAAGGGGACGACTACCGTCAGATCTTCCTTCTGGATTTCCCGGACCAAGACGGCGACGGCATCGCCGACGAAAGTAAGTAGCATTAAAATGGGTCAGAGACAACAGACAAGCGATATGCTTCTTGTCGTCTCTGACCCATACTTATTCTAATAAAACCCTCGGGGTTCTTTACTTCTTTCTTTTCCCGGTGGCCAGCGCCACCCGCAATAATATGGTTCTTGTCTTCCCTGACCCAGACCAGCCTTTTAAAATTCTTCGTTTTTCTTTGCTTCTTTCTTTTTCCGGAAAAAGAAAGAAGTATCTGTAGTTTCTTAAATTGCTCTAGTTCTCGCAAAGCTCAAAAACACCTGCACCGCCCATGCCACCACCGATACACATCGTCTCCAATCCCCAACGCACCTTGCGCGCCCGCATTTCATAGATAAGCTGCGTGGCCAGTTTCGCACCCGTGCAGCCCAGGGGATGACCCAACGCAATTGCACCGCCATTCACATTGACGATCTCTGGATCCAGACCCAGCTCACGCACGACATATAACGTCTGCGAAGCAAACGCCTCATTGCATTCAATCAGGCCGATGTCCGACAACGTAATACCCGCCTGTTTCAACGCCGACTCGATAGCCGGAATCTGCGCTGGTCCCAAATGCCCGGGATCGCCTGCACCCACCGCATACCCACGTAACCGCGCCATGGGTTTCAGCTCCAACTCCTCCACCACACGCCCACTGCACAACACCGTTGCCGCGGCCCCGCAACTTGTCTGGCTCGAATTGCCCGCCGTTGCTATGCCGTGTCCTTTCGGACCAGCAAAAGCCGGGCGCAGCTTCCCCAGCACTTCCATTGTCGTGCCGGGACGCGGCCCTTCGTCCGTATCGAATACGAATGAATTTCCATTCGAACCCTTCACCTTCAACGGCACAATTTGCTCCTTGAAGCGTCCTTCTTTGATCGCCGCTAAGGCCCGCTCATTACTTTGAACCGCCCAGCGATCACACTCCTCGCGGGAAATATCGAAGTCTTTGGCCACGTTGTCTGCGCATTGCCCCATCGATGTATATGCACGGGGATTCTCCTGCGCCAACTTTGGGTTGGGGCACGTCTTGTTCCCCCCCATGGGAATCACGCTCATCGATTCCAGGCCGCCCGCTACCGCGATGTCCAGCATGCCGCATTCAATTTTTGCCCCCACCGACGCCATTGCCTCCAATCCCGACGAGCAAAACCGGTTTATCGTGGCACCCGCCACCGTATCCGGCAACCCCGCCGCCAACGCTGCAATGCGTCCCACATTCATCCCCGCCTCCGCCTCTGGAAACGCACACCCCATCAAACATTCCTCAAAGCGTTCCGGGGCAATACCCGAACGCTTTACGGCCTCCGCCAAGACCACCGCCCCCATATCGTCAGGTCGAACATGTGCAATAGCGCTGCCTTTACGGGATTTTCCCACCGCAGTACGCACAGCCGATACCACATATACATTATCCATAACACGCTCCTTTCCGCTTCCGCCTAATTGCGCAGCGGTTTACCCGTCGTAAGCATCTGCTGAATACGCTGCTGCGTTTTTTCTGTTTTACACAACGCCATAAACGCCTCACATTCCAGGTCTAACATCTCCTGCTCCGTCATCTGCGTGCCTGCAATCCGATCTCCTCCCGTAAATACCCAGGCAAGGCGTTCCCCGATCAGCAGATCATGCTCCGACGCAAACCCCGCTTCCTTCATTCCATACACTCCTGTACGGAAAGCCGCATAGGCGGTCGACCCCAGCGCCCACAGTTTCGGTGGACGTGGCGGCGTATAGCCTGCTTTTACCATACCCAGACACACATCCTTCGCACGTTGCACCTGATGCTCCCAATTGACTTCGACAATGCAACTGTTACGCAACAAGCCCATATCGAGACACTCCCGGCCACTCGTGCCCACCTTCGCCATGGCAATATTTTCGAACGCACGGCGCACATACGGAAATGCATCCGCATTAGGCACCGAATCCGGCACATACTCCAACGCACGCGCCAGCAACTCCTTCAGACCACCCCCCGCAGGGATTACCCCAACCCCTACCTCCACCAACCCGCCATACGTTTCGCCCGCCAACACACATTGCGAAGAATGCATGCATAACTCCATACCCCCGCCAAAGGTGTAATGATGTGGCGCCGCTACAATAGGCCGCGGCGAATACTTCATCCGCATAAAGACCCCTTGCAGACCATCCACCAAGGCCTTTACGCCATCCCAATCCCCCTGCATCGCATAGCCTAAAACCAGGAAAAGATTCGCACCTGCACAAAAATGCGGCGCCTGATTGGCTATAACCATGCCTTCATACGAACCCTCCTCCAGTTTTTCTACCCCCGCATGCAATGTTTCCACCATCTCCAGGCCAATACTGTTCATCTTCGAATGGAACTCTACACACAGCACGCCATCGCCGATATCCAACAAACTGGCCTCACTATTTTCAAACAAAACCCGTTTTGCATCCGCCTTTTTAACATGCGCCAACGAAAGCGCTTTCGGATTTACCGGCACCGGCTTATAAGCTTTACTCGCCAAATCAAAAAACAGTTTCTGCCCCTTCTCCTCCTTGTAAAAACCAGGGCCGCCCATCTCCTTAATCGCCCTAGCAATCGGCGGCAATGAAAGACCCTCGTCCTCCATCCGATCGCAGACCTCCCCAAAACCCAACACATCCCACGTCTCAAAAATACCGATCTCCCACGCAAAACCCCACTTCACCGCATTGTCGATATTGACAATGTCATCCGCAATTTCCGGGATTCGATTCGCCGTATACTGTGCCAGATTGGCAAAAAACGAAAAGAGCCATTTTGCTCCTTTGTCCGTACCGTTATGCATCACCTTCAGCTTCTCCTCCAGCGACTCCACACTGCGCACCGCCCCAGTGCATTCAAAGCGTGGCTTTACCGGCGCACGATACTCAAGCGTTTTGGGGTCCAACCCCAAAATAACTCGTTTCCCCTTCGCATCCCGCTCCGAAGTTTTCTTGTAGAATCCCGACCCCGACTTGTTTCCCAACAAGCCCTTTTCCACCATCTGGTCAAAAAAGGCGGGACCCGACATGAGGGAAATCCGTTCATCCTCAGGACAGCCATGGCGCACATTCGCCACCACCTTCTGAAGCGTATCCAAACCTACTAAATCTGCTGTACGAAACGTAGCTGAGCTTGCATGTCCGATGGCGGGACCCGTCAACGCATCCATTTCCTCCACCGTCAGCTCCCCCCTGTCCAGCGTATGCAACGCATACTGCATCGCAAAGGTAATCAGACGGTTCGCCACGAAATTAGGCGTATCCTTCGCATACACCACGCCCTTACCCAATACGTCCTCACCAAAACTGGCTATCCGCTCCACCACCTCCGGCAACGTATCCGCTCCCGGAATCAATTCCAGCAATTTCAAATACCGCGGCGGATTAAAAAAATGCGTTCCCATAAAATACGGCCGCATTTCCGGCGGCATCCCCTTCGCCATCGCCTGAATCGGGATCCCACTCGTATTCGACGAAACAATTGCATCCTTTCGACGATACTCAGCCACCCGATCAAAAATCTTTTTCTTAATATCCAGGCGTTCCATCACCACCTCAATAATCCAATCACAATCGGCAATGCGACGCATATCATCGTCAAAATTACCCACGTCGATAAGATCTATATCGGCTTTCGAATACAACGGCGACGGCTTCGCCTTCAACAACGCTGCGCGGCTCTTAACCACCAGGCTATTGCGCTTTTGCCTGTTTTTTTGCTCGTCCTCTGACAAATCAAAAGGCACAATATCGAGCATTAGACTCGGGATACCGCAATTCGCCAAATGCGCGGCAATAGCGGCGCCCATCACGCCCGATCCCAAAACGGCGACACGCTTGATTTCCCTCATAAGCTTACCTTTCTTTTTCCTACCGCTTCGACCCCCTGCTCTATACTTACCGTTCGTTATACTACTCGAATATCCTACCCCTTTCCTCAAGAAAGGTCAAGGGTTTATTACACATTTATCGACTTTCTAAATCTGCAACCACCACCGCCAACAAAGAACCCACCAAAGTTGCACCCCTCTACCACAATCCCCTATGCTTGCGTTCATAAAAGATGAAATTTCTACCAACACCAATGGGAAGAACCACACTTTTTGGCGGTGACCCCTGAACCACTACCGGGAGGAAAAATGGGAATAACCTGGTGCGATGTAAGCCTTCCGCTCCATGCAGGTATGACGGTGTGGCCGGGTGATCCGGTTTTCGAAATAACACCCTGCGCGCGCATGGACGCAGGGGATTCCTGCAACGTATCGCAATTACGCCTCGGCACCCACACCGGCACCCACATCGATGCCCCTTGGCACTTCGACAACACCGGAAAACGCCTCCAGCAACTCGACACGGCCCTGTTTTTTGGTGATGCTTTACTCATCACCTGCCCTGAGGTCGACATCATCCACGCCAGCGACCTGCCCGCCACCCCACTCCCCCCCCGCATCCTCATCCAGACCAAAAACGCCCAGCTTCCGCCCGACGCGCCCTTCCAGGAAGATTTTGTCGCACTGGCCGAAGACGCCGCGCAGTATCTGGTCGAGGCCGGTGTCCGCCTGGTAGGAATTGATTATCTTTCTATCGCCCCCAAAGGACAATCCGGGCCCACCCATCGCTGCCTGCTCGAAAATGAGGTCCTCATCATCGAAGGCCTTCGCCTTGGTGGATTTTCACCTGGCATATACCCCTTTATCGCACTCCCCCTTCCCCTTCAAGATGCAGACGGCGCACCCTGCCGTGCGTTTTTGGGCACACCCAAGAGACAGGGTTCTTAGCCTCCCTCCCCGCAGTAAAACTTCTTTTTATGGCAGC
The DNA here is from genome assembly GCA_963678445.1 of Candidatus Hydrogenedentota bacterium. Taxonomy (GTDB): domain Bacteria; phylum Hydrogenedentota; class Hydrogenedentia; order Hydrogenedentales. Next base: position 1,228,311 of record OY782877.1, read on the forward strand.
TTTTGGCATTTTAGCCGCTAACCCCTGCCCGCCTTTGCAGTTTAGAGGAAAAATGCGGGGAAAACGCATTTTACGTGTTTTTTCTTCCAGAAAACTACGTGCTATAATACCTAGTGGTCGATCGATCGCACAGAGACTGAATACAAAGCGAGGTTACGATGGCGGAATACGGTTTTCCAGACAATCCAGGCTGCCTAACCACATCCCGATTACGGCGGTGGTGGTTATGCAATATTCGCGGTTATGCCGTACTTGAAACCCGCCACTACTTTCACAACGGTTGGTTCGGACGCGTCGTCCCCGGCACAGTTTACCTCATGGCGCCGCGTCGTCTACTCCACTAAAGCGGTCCAGCGACCGCAAGGTGGCCAAGGCCACGCCCAGGAGATAGGGTCCTTGCCGTCCCCGACCGAAACAAGTTCTCGTTTTTTATGACAGCTTTTGGGTGCAGCTTCTCAAAGCGACAAGACCGCTGTTCCTCAGGATTGTGCATCGAAGATTAAGGAGGGAGACACGCGGATGGAGCAACAGCAGCAGGATGAACAAACAGGGACACTGCATCTGCTTGAACTTACCCCGCTTTTCGCTTCTCACGCCACCCCTTGGGTTATAAAACTAGAAAAAGAGCTCCTCATCCTTCATGCCGACGACGGGCGCATCGTGATGATGCTTCCACAGCAAGATGCTGCACGCCACCTGCGTTTCAACCGCACCCTTTCTGGCAGCTACATTCTTTCCTGCGTTGTAGTCGAAGGCAAGGCATACCGCTTCAACTGCTCCCGCGCCAATGCGCACTACCTGTCACAGTGGCTGCCGCAAAAACCTGTGGAGACATTACGCGAGGAAGTACGCCGCTACGGCATCGCGTTCATTCTTTTGGGTGCAGCCCTGCTACTTTTCCCAAGACTCTTCTTCTGGGGTTGGGGCCTGACCTTTATCCTGCTTGGCGTGCTGAACGTATTACTGCCGTATCAAAAAATACACCTGCTCAACGCCCTATGCATGCTTTCCATTGCCCCTATCCCCCTCTATTTCAAGCCCGCCCTTGGCGTCGCGCCCGGTGCACCCTACGACTGGATACTTGTCGCATCCACGGGATTAGGAAGCCTGCTGATTATGTGGAGCATACAACAATGCGCACTGCTCGGCATTAACCACCGCATACACGCCGCGCACTCCTGCCGCCTACCCGCTACCGAAGAAATACTACCTCCTTCAAAAGCCGTCCGATACATTCTGTACACCACGCTGATTTTTCTCCTCCTGCTCATCGGACACCTGGTCGGACTCTTCCTGCAGCAGTACTACACTACCCCCCCGCCCGATCTTCGCGACTGGGTAGTCTACATCAGCTTGGCAATGGTCACCTTCGGCATCATCATCGTCCTGCGATTCCGTTCCTACAAATCCTATCTGGAAGCCCGAATCGCCGGCAATTACCTCATTCTGCTCAGCGGACTCTATCTTACAGGCCTTTTCCATACCACCTTGGCAAACGCCCTACCCTTCCCCTCCGAACTGATTTGGAATGGACTATTCGCGGTCGGTAATCCTCGCATGTGGCTGCCACTGTTGGTGGCCATACTCCTTTTCAATCATTGGTTTAGCCGTGCCATTGAAAAGGAACTGCGCCAGTTCAACATTTGAAACCCAAACGTATGCCGAACGGTCTATTAAACAAGAGTATTCAGCTTTCAGACCTCAAGTAACTGAAATCTGGAAAGCTAGCATTAAAAACGAAAACTTTACTGTGGTCAGGGACGTCAAGGACCATACCTAACGCTTGTGGTCGCTGGACCACTTTAGTGACTGAATTCTGAAAAGCTGGCATTAAAAACAAAAACTTTACTGTGGTCAGGGACGTCAAGGACCATACCTAACGCTTGTGGTCGCTGGACCACTTTCAACGATAATCAGCGCATACACGCAGCACAGGAGACTTCGTATGTCAAACAAGCTCACTCGCCGCCAATTCCTCACAACCACCGCCGCCGCAACAACCCTGCCTTTCCTGGGTAGTGCCGCTGCAGCTCCCGCCGAAACCACTGCCGCCAACAAGGCCACCATTAGCATCTCCAATCCCCACGCACTTAAACTGCTTCAGTTCACCGACGTACATTTCTTTGCTGAAAAGAATGACCCCGAACAGGACAAGCGGACCATCGAAGCCCTCCCACGCCTGGTTGAACAGGCCCAACCCGATCTACTGATTGTCACCGGCGACCTCTGGCACGAGAATCCGGACCACCGGGGCCACGAATATCAGGAGTTCGCCATCGAGCAGCTCGCCGCACTCGGCGTGCCCTGGATGTTTACCTGGGGCAACCACGATCAAGTCGATGATTTTAACAAAGGACACGTTGCACTGGCCCAGGCAAAGAATTCCCTCTATCGCGGCGTGCCCGACGATGGCAACTACGTGGTCACCGCAACCGACCATCAGGGAAACCCTGTATGGGATTTCCTGTGCCTCAACACCCACCGGATGGGCATCCAGAAAAGACAGCAAAAGTGGCTCAAAATGCTCGCCGACGCCCAAAACAAAGAAACGCAAGCCCCCGGCGCCTTCGCCGCCTTCCACATCCCTATTCACCAATACATCACCATCTGGCAAAACAAGGCCGCATCGGGCGTGAAGCGAGAAAAAGTGTGCAACCAGGAAGAAAAAGGCGCAGCCCTACCCTTCTTACAGGATATCGGCAATCTCAAAGCCTGCATCTGCGGCCACGATCATGTGAATGACTACGCTGGCACGATTGGCGGCATTGAGCTTTGTTATGGACGCGCCACCGGCTACGGCGGCTATGGCGAAGAAGAAGTTCCCAAAGGTGCAAAACTCTACACCATCGACACCACGACCCAAAGTTGGTACTGGGAATCCCTCTGCCCGGATGGAAGCCGTTGGCACCCTAAATACGGCGAGCAAAGCACACGCCCCCTACGTCATTCCAAATCCCGAAAAACGGCTTAATAAAACAGCCCTTCAGTTTTTAGCAGGAGAAATAGGCGACCAGCCTGTTTCTCCTGCCACCCTAATAAAAAGAACGGCATAGCAACCTCTCTTCTTCCTGCTTCCTTCCCCTTTTCTAAATTCGGCAGGCACCGCGTTACCGGTAACGGTCCCGCTTCTTCATTGCCTTCACTTTCAAAGCAACATCCTTCCAGCGCTCCTTCTCTACACGATCGGCGCTCTTGTTCTCTCGATCGGAAAAATAGGCCAGTTCACGTTGCATTTTCCGGTAACTTTCCAGCCTTTCCTGGGCTATAGCCCCCTCCTCCACTGCCTGCAACACCCGACAGCCGGGTTCATGCATATGGCTGCAATCGGAAAAACGACATTCCTTGGCAAACGCCTCAACCTCTGGGAAGGCTCCCTCGAGCCCCCCCTCGCCCCCCCAAAAAGAGATCTCCCGAATACCCGGATTATCAATCAGCAGGCCGCCCTGCGGCATAACAATCAGCTCCCGGCTGGTAGTCGTGTGCTTCCCCTTGCCCAAAACCGCACTCACCTCACCCGTAGCCTGCACGGTTTCCCCATAAAGCCGATTCAACAAGGTAGACTTGCCCGCACCAGAAGATCCCACCATAGTAATGGTCTTCCCCGCCTCCAAATACTTCTCCAGCGCGATCATCCCCTCATCCGCACACGCCGAAACCAGATGTACCGGAACCCCAAAGGCCACGCCTTCCACCTCGTCCAGAAAACGATCCGGCTCCTGCTGAAGATCCGCCTTGGTCAGCACGATGACCGGGTTAAGGCCACAATTGTAGACCAACGTCAGGTAACGCTCGATACGACGCAGATTAAAATCCCGATCCAAACCGCACACGATAAAAACCGTATCAATATTCGCCGCAATCACCTGTTCACGCAGCGGCAACACCTCCTGCTTTCCCCGACTACCTGCGGCGCCACGCGACAGTACACTCTTTCGCGCCAACACCTCCGTAATCACCGTGTCCGTGACAAGCACCCAATCCCCTATAACCGGATAAAGCGCATCCGAAACATGATTCAGCCTACCCGCAACCGTAACCAGACACGTCCCCTGCCCCTGGCTCACATAAAAACTATTCTTGGCTACCCCAACCACTCTGGCTGGTGTATAGCTATCCTCCGCCCGCCCCTCCAATTCCCGTTGAAAACACCCGCTCCACCCCATTGACAAAAGCCATTGCGGCGCATCATTACACTGTATCGGGCTCAACACCCCATAAGAATCATTATTTTGCATTGTATCCTAGTCCTTAACTCCATACCCTCTCCCCCTTATAAACAAGATATGCGCTCTTTTTCACCTCCCACGACAAACTGCAACACAAAATCACACCAACGACCGCCTTCGACACAGGAGACTGCAGCTTGTCAGCCCCTCAGCACTCCGGTATACTATCAGGTATCCGTTTACAGCGAAGCCACCTCGACTACCTACGCTGAATAACTGAAGCGGTCCAGCGACCGCAAGCAAGAGATATGGTCCTTACCGGCCATGACCACAGCAAAAATTTCGTTTTTATGACAGCTTTTCAGATTTAAGTCGCTAAAGATTAAAGAGCCTGATTCATCCTAGCACAGGAAAGGGAAAACGCATATACATTGCCTGTGACGCTGGCCATATGCGGACAGCCACTGGGACAAAACAATACAACCTTATGTCTTATTTTCACACCATATTGTCTTTCACAGCCGCCCGTTTACGAATCCAAACCCTCTTTTTATTCCTCCTCGCCGGTATAGGCCTGGCAGGAATTCTCCCCTGTACCCACCAACAGGTTTGGGCTGCAAAAAAAACGCAGGGACGCACCCTGCATCAATACCGCGACAAAGACGGCAATGTCACCCTCACCAACCGCCCCGAAAAATATCGCTACAACAACGACTTTGTCGAAATCAGCATCAAATACACCCCCATAAGCGTGCCCAGACAATATCAGGCCCCCGCAACCAAACCCCTCCAATATACCAGCAAAAACATACACGATCTCGTGACCCGCTACGCACGTCTCTATGGCGTCCACGAAAGCCTGATCTACGCCGTCATCAAAGCAGAAAGTAACTTTGACCCCAAAGCCGTTTCCCGTGCAGGCGCACGCGGGCTCATGCAGCTTATGCCCGGTACCGCCGCCGAAATGGGCGTCACCCAGATTTTCGATCCCGCACAAAACATCGCCGGCGGCACCCAATACCTCATGAAAATGCTGGCGTTATTCAACGGGGACAAAAAACTGGCGCTGGCCGCCTACAACGCCGGCCCCGAAAACGTCAAAAAACACAAAGGCGTCCCCCCCTTCAAAGAAACCCAGCGCTACGTCAAAAAAGTACTCGAATACGAAAAAAGCATTATCCAATACGGCCTTCCCAACACCTGGGGAAAACTTTCCAACCACCCCATACGCCACATCACCGCCCAAGCCTCCATCCCCAACCAAAAAGAATACATCGTGCACTTTCACAGCGGTCTCACCCAACCCGCCGATAAAGTCACTGACAAAGACCCCTACTACTACATCCACTACGAACACCGCACCTATCCCGTACGAAAAGACCTCGTCAAAAAAATCGAAAAGCGCACCTGAAGTGGTCCAGGGACCACAACCAAGTGGCCAGCGCCACCGGCAATATTTATGGTCCTTGCCATTCCTTACCACAGCAAAAATTTCGTTTTTTATGATAACTTTTCAGATTTCAGGCATTAAAGCGGTCCAGCATCTTTATATCTCACTGCCTGCTTCTGCCGTCGGCTCTGGGCGAGGTTGCCAACGAGCCGCATCCCCGATCTGATTGCCGACGACACGCCACCATACATTTTCGCACCAGACCCACAGCTCCTCATCTTCCTGCAGAGGCACTTCGATCAGGTCAAAGGCAGAAGCCGATTGCGCCGTATCTTCCTCAAAAAACTCTTGCATCGTTGGCGCAGGTGCTCTTGATTCTCTTCCTGCCCTTTTTCTGTACCAAAACACCCGCTCTGGCACACGGCCATACAACAAAAACTTCTCGCCCGTCAATTGGTAGGTGTACGATGTGCCATCATAGGGATTCTTCGGCATCTCCCCCTCAAACAACTCCGTCAACGATTCCAAATCAGGGGGATATCCGCCATTGGCCACACGATACCGCTCCGCAGCAATGCCAATACGCAGCAAATCCAGCATTACCTTGCAATGCACCTGCTGAAGGATGCTGTCGAATTGAACCAAAAATTGTGAACTTAGATGATAATATCGAAACGACGGAAGCGCTTTTACTTCATCGAAAATACGGCAAAGCTCGGGAAAATATTCTGTATACGTTCCCTGAATCGCTTGCAGCAGTTCTCCGGAAAAGGATAACAAAACCAGTTCATCCTGGTTAAAAAAGGGGCGACATATCGGACGCGTCCAAATCCAGGAACGCGTTCCACGATACCAACTGCACCGCGCTGCTTGCTCTCTCCAACTTTCTTTCGTCCATTGCTTCCGTCTTCCAAGGATAAGCCTAAGATTCCCCTTTAATTCCTTCGAAAGCACGGTGTTTTTTCGTATAACAGCCAATTGTGCAAGCAACTCCGCCATCACCGTATCCGGGGGTTGCCTGTTACAAAATATCCGGGGATACCCTCCCAATAACCACTTACAATTATCTTCTGAATGCCACAGACTATATGCTGGATAGGCACTGAAGACCTGCCCCAGGCGTATGATAGAGCGATAATCCCGGACCGCACCGGACACATCGCCCAGTGCCTTCATGCGATAAACGGCATCCAGACAGAGCCACCATGCAGCCCCAGAAAGACATATTGCCGAATCCGCATACGTTTCCCAATCCATCTCTGCATAATTCAAAGACGGTATCCCCGGTAGTGCAAGCGTCGCATGGATTTCATTCAACAATCCCACATTATTGGCAAGATGAATCCCAAGAATTTCTTGCCGCCCTTCCATGACGGTCCGTTCCAGCCCCTGCAATTCTCCACCTTCCCAATACCAGTCATAAATCGCTTCAATATCCGGATTGCATTCTTTCATATGCGCCGCTTTGAGCGATTCAATAAGATGCGCATAGGCCTCCCGAGCCACTGGCGAGGATACGTCTTCGCCCTCCTTGTTGCTTTTACTTCCCTTATCCACCTCCAACACATCCGTCAAGCCTATTTTTTCCAACGCTGCCTGTCGCTCCTGCTCCGTCACCGCGGTATAATAGGAGGACATTGCAAACGCCAGCGCAAATAGCACACAAATAACTAGCACCAATCCGAATAAAATACGTAACAATACGTTCATCGGCTTCCTTCCAAAAAATAACCCTCAACACAGTCATACAACAAATACTCTCAGCAGCGCCTTTTATTCGTTAGTGACTGGAATCTCAAAAGCTGGACTAAAAAGCGAAATCTTGCTTCGCCCAGAAAGGGCAAAGGGCATAGATATTGTCGGTGCGCTGTCCACTGGGTTGTGGACGCTGAACCATAACCCACAACCGCACCGCAAAAAAACACGCCCACCCTTTGTTCGGGTGGGCGTGTTTTTTAGTCACAGGTCCGTCCCCCATGCGCCTAACGCATGGGGGACGGAAAGGACGTTGTCAAATAGCCACAGGTACTGCCTTGTCGGCGACGCTCCGCTCCGCCTGCATCGCCATCAGTGAGGCTTTTAGGCAGGTCGGGCAATACGTATGGCTGACGTTTTTCGGCGGCGTTTCTTTAGGATAAATCCATTTACCCTTTTCCTCCACCTTGTTACATACACAACATTGAATCGTCATAAGCCAGACCTCCTTGTCTTTATGCCACGTCCACAGGTATTATCGGCATAAAGGCCTTCAGGCTTTAGCAATCAAACTACGTTTTTGGCAATAATTTACCAATATAAAGGAAATATTTCGATGTGTCAAGCAAATAATATCCCGCCAACCCCGCAAAACCCGGATAAACTATTTCATGAATTAGTGAATTTAGCACGGTTTTTGCGAAGCGATGCGGGCTGTCCCTGGGACCAGAAACAAACCGCACGCAGTTTTGCGGGGTATTTGGTTGACGAAGCACAGGAATTCATTGAAGCATTGGACAGTGGCGATAATCATCATGCTGAGGAAGAGTTTGGGGATTGTCTGTTTACACTGTTGGCGAGTCTGGCGGCGGCGGAACACGAAAATCGATTTAACCTTGAAAATGCCTTGAAACGCGCCCATGCAAAAATGGTGCGCCGACATCAGCATGTCTTTGGTCCGGAAAGGGTAACTACCGCTGAAGAAGCACTAGCCGCCTGGGAAGAGATCAAAACTCTCGAAAAAGCAGAAAAGAAGCAACGGGAGCAGTGCTAGACACGCCCGGCAGCCGGTGGGACAGGATAGAACGCTTGCAGTAGTACGGCAGGGGCGGAAAAGTAAAAGTATCCCCTTTGCCGGTGACTCCCCCTCAGAGGGAAGCGTTTTCGAGCATGGAAAAATCGAATTCCGACATTGAGAAATCCATACGGCGCAGCACATCATGTAAGTCGTCAAAAGCGCTTTCAAGCTGCCCCAGATAAACGGTGCTGTCGTCCAGGGCGCCATTTCGCGCATCCATTTCCAGTTGCAGCGCAAGCTGACGCAGTCTTTTCCCGCCAACAGAGCCGGTGGCACCCTGAATAGAATGGGCAAGCCGCGTAATTTCAGGTGTATTCTCTTCTGAAAATGCCGCACGCAATTCTTCCAGGCGTTCTGGCAAATGCTTCAGGAAAACCTTGGTGATACGTTCATACATCGCGACATTGCCGCCGGTTAAGGCAATCACCTGTTCGGGATCGAGGATAGGCAATGTATCGGAGGAAGGTTCAATACCAGGGGTTTCAGGCGCAGGGAATGTCTTCTCTGGAGCGCTTTGCTGCGTTTCCGGCGAAATTTTGGGCAACCACCGATGCAGAATCTGAAGTACCGCCTTAGAATCGATCGGTTTGGTAAAGTGATCGTCCATACCCGCCTCAATACAGCGCTCCCGATCGCCTTTCATGGCGTGCGCTGTCATGGCAACAATAGGAATGTGTCGGTCGCTGTCTTGTTCCCGGGCACGAATCTCCTCGGTCGCAGTATAGCCATCCATAACAGGCATTTGGCAATCCATGAGGATAAGGTCATACGGTTCCTGTTGCGTTTTTTCAAGCGCCTCCTGCCCATTAGCAGCCAGGTCGGTGCTGCAGTGGAAGGTTTTGAGGATCTCGAGGATAACCTGCTGGTTGATCATATTGTCTTCGACAATAAGGATACGACCGGTCAGATTGGCTGCGGCTTTGTCGTCGATACAAGGCTGCGCACCACGACTTTCGGCCAAAGTATGCCGCGTTACCAGACCAATATTTTCCCCACGGATATGCGCGCCCCATATCATCGCGAGAATATCCATCAGTTCGCTTTGACGCACGGGCCGGGTAATGTAGGCGGAAAAGCCGAGCTCTATCATACGTTGTGCATCGCCGCGCTCGCCCAAAGAAGTAAGCAGAATAAGGCGTGTATCTTGGATACAGGCCTCGCTCTTGACGGTACGACCCAGTGATTCACCGCGAATACTGGGCATTTGGTCATCGAGCAAGGTAATCTGGTACGGATCTTTTTTCTCGTGCGCCTCACGCAACATGCGCAGTGCTTCGATACTGGATCCTGTTACGTCGGCACGCATCCCCCAAGTGGCAAACTGCTCTGAGAGAATCTGCTGGTTGATGATACTGTGATCGACGATGAGCACGCGCACACCTGCAAGGTCGGCTTTAGGCTGTTGTACAGGCTGGGGCTCTTCGCCGAGGGGTAAGGTAAGCGTGAAATAGAAACGCGACCCAACGCCTTCACGGCTTTGTACTGCTATGGCCCCACCCATTAACTCAACCAGCTGCTTGGAAATCGCCAAGCCCAGCCCCGTACCGCCATATTTGCGCGTGATAAGCGTGTCGGCCTGTTTAAATTTACCGAAAATCTCATTCAGCTTGTCCGGTGGCGCGCCAATGCCCGTATCTTCTACCGACACACGAATGGCGGCTGTAGAGGCCGTGAGCCCAATGCATTCCACATTGACGAGCACATGCCCCTCATCGGTAAACTTGATGGCGTTCGCGGCAAGGTTTGTAAGCACCTGACGGATACGACCTGCGTCCCCTACCAGACGCGTGGGAGCATTGGGGGCGTAACGCAGGTTAAGGGCAATTTCCTTTTCATGGGCACGCGGCGAAAGGAGTTCAACAACGTCCTCACAGGCGACTTGCAAATTAAAGGGAATCGGTTCGATACTGAGTTGGCCTGCCTCGACCTTGGAATAATCAAGCACATCGCCAATAATTTTCAGTAGCGAATGGCCGGAACGCCGAATGGTCTCGGCGTAATGTTCCTGGGCAGGCGCCAGCGGAGTACTCAGCAGCAGTTCCGTCATACCAATGATGCCGTTCATGGGGGTACGAATCTCATGGCTCATATTGGCCAGGAACTCGCCCTTAGAGCGACTCGCCGCCTCTGCTTCATCCTTGGCCGCACTGAGCGCTGCTTCCGTCTTACGCCGCACGCGAATCTCTTCCTGCAAGGACGCAGAGGTTTCTTTATGCTTGGCAATTTCGCTGCGGAGCTGTTGCGTACGCTGCTCAACATGCTCCTCCAACGTATCATGAGCCTGCTGCAATTCGCGATCCTGCTTCTCGATCTGCTCGAGCATGAGGTTAAATTCATCGACCAGGTTGCCAATCTCATCGTCGGCCTGCTTGATGGCACGCACGGAATAATCTTTCTCCTGCGAAACCATTTTGGCCAAAAGCGCCAGATGCGAGACAGGCTCCGAAATGATCTCCCGTAAGCGCACTGCCAATACATAGGCGATAAACAGACTGATCACGAGGATAAGACTTACAAAAAATGCATACAGGCTGATACGACGGTAAAGCGGGCTGACATCGACTTCCAGGTAAAGGCCGCCAATCACCTCGTTTTTGATGGATCGTGTCGGATCAAGGGCCTCAATCGGATGAAATACCCGCAAGCGCAACCCCTGGAAGTGCATGTGCGCGGTTAAGGAAGGATCTTTGGGGAAATCTATCGGTTCATGATCGCGAAAATAGCGGGCAAGAATGCCGCCCGTCCGATCGTAGACGCAGGCAGCGGTAATATGCTGGTTTCGACGCAAGATGTTCAGCGCATCCGAGGCGCGTCCAGCATCATGATGCAACAAGGGCTGGGCTAATTGATTGGCAGCAAAACCGGCGCTTAGCGTCGTTTCCTTTTTCAGGGACTGGTGAAGTGCGGCAACGTCAAAAGCGAATAAGAGCAAACACGCCACCAGCAATGCCGCTAAGGTGGGTGCCATAACAATAACAAGCAGCTTTTGGGTAATAGACAATTTTGCAAAAAAACGCAATCGAAATATTTCCTCTGCCGCGGAAAAACGCAGCCCGCTTACTGCTGCCTCGCCTTTTGCGTACAACTGCGCCCAAGCCCAGTTTTTGCAGAACGCTGCATCAAAGCTGTCGCAAAACACCAAAACGGCCCAGCAACCGCAACCAAGTGACCAATGCCACCAAACACAATACCAAAGGCCTTGCCATCCCTGAGCAAAACAGCATTTCGTTCTTTATGACAATTTCTGGAATAGCGTCCCTAAACCCCATGTAGTATACCATGAAATGTAATATGCTGCGAAATGCCGGGCTGCATAATGCATGCAGCCCGGCAATATGATGCACGATTCGGTTTACCAGAAATAGATATACAACCCTACCGTAAGCGCGATAATAAGCCCACCCGCCCAACGAGCACCGGGCGCAGGCTCAAGTTCGATCTCATCATTCACAGGCAGCACCCGCGGTTCTTTCAGCGGTTTGAGCCAGGTAATTATCGCCATCACGGCAATCAGTATGGCATAGGTAAGCGCCATGCGGTTCAAGAAAGCCATGTTGGTAAAGGCCGGTACAAAGTACTTAAAGAAATTGTACAAAATGGGACACAGCACCATGGCCGTAATCGCAGCCGCGGCAGGAGTACGCTTGAAAACAAATCCGAAGGTGAAGGCGGCCAGAATACCGGGAGAAATGTATCCCTGGAATTCCTGGATGAATGTGTATACACCGCCAAATTTAGGATCGGCAAGACGTGTAGCCACGATGCCGCCAATTACTACAAAGAGAATTGTGGTGCTACGCCCGATGGCGACCAGTTCAGCCTGGGAAGCGTTACGGCGCATGTGCCGTTTGTAGAGATCCATGGTAAAAATGGTGGATGCGGAATTGAGCATGGAGGCGAGTGAACTGAGCACAGCACCAGCGATGGCGGCAAACATAAAGCCCTTGAGGCCATTGGGCACCAGGTTGCGAATCAGCATGGGATAGGCGGCGTCTTTCGTTTCGCCCACCTCGACGGGGTACAAATTAATGGCCATAATACCGGGAATGACGATAATAAAGGGAATGATCAGCTTAAGAGCAGCGGCAAACATGATACCGGTCTGACCTGCACGCAGGCTCTTGGCCGCCAAAGTACGCTGGGTAATGTATTGGTTAAGGCCCCAATAATAAAAATTGGGAATCCAGATACCGAGCAGCATGGCCGTCCAGGGCAATTCGGGATGATCCCGCGGCAGGATCATGTGCAGTTTATCCGCATTGGTTTCCATAAACTGGCTCACCCCGCCAACATCCGGATGGCGGAATCCCAGCACCATCACAAGCGCTCCCCCGAGAATAAGGGCAGAACCCATAAACAAATCCGCCCAGACAATCGCCTTCAAGCCGCCCAATGTGGTGTACAACGCAGCCACCGCACCAATAATAAAAATGCTGTGATAAAGCGGCACATCAAAAATGGTAGAAATGGTCAGACCACCAGAATAAACCACGGCGGCAATGGTAACCCCTACATAAATTACCATAGTGAAAGCGGCCATGACAGCGCGCGCGCCTGCATTATAGCGATATTCGAGAAATTCCGGGATGGTGTAAATACCACTACGCAAAAAGCGAGGCAGAAAAAAAAGTCCCACACAGACCAGGCTCACTGCGGCAATCCATTCATAACTGGCAATGGCAAGCCCCACATTACCCGCACTGCTTCCCGACATCCCCACGAACTGTTCTGTAGAAATATTTGCCGCAATCAACGAAAAACCAATCAGAAACCAGGAAACCCCGCGCCCCGCCAGAAAATAATCTTCACTTGTGCGCTCATGGCGGCTTTTATAGATACTAAAGGCAACGACAGCGACAATGTACGCCACAAAAACGCCAATATCAAAATAGTTCAACGACATAGAAAAAGCTCCTGTTTCTGTTTAAATATGCACCCACCTGGTAACATCCCCAGTTCAAACAAGACGTGTTGAGCAGGATAAAGAATACCAAAAATATAACGAGATTCAAACCAACCCTGTATTTATAATCTTCCCGCATTGATAAAGCAACATAAAACAAAAACCTTTTGGCAATATCGATACTGCCAAAAGGTCGCTAAAAAACAGACTAATGAATGTGTAGACTACTGCTGCGTGCGGATATTATCCAAATCGAGTCCTGCGTTTTGCATTGAGGCTTCCTGAAACTGCTGTACCCGAACCAGATATAAACGCTGTAATTCGGCAAGCGCCTCCGTGAGGTGCCCCTCTTCTTCCTCGCTCAGATTCCCCGCGGTCTTCTCCTTCAGCACATCCAGCATCTTAATGGTGAACTGCGCCTGATCCAAATCGACCATCACCTGCTGTTCACCCCCCTGAGGAGCGATAGCCCCCAAGGCAAAAAGCGTTTGCGTAGCCAGACTGCTTACCAAGCTGTCAAAAGAAGCCTGCAACATACCTTCCTGCGATTCTTCCGCAGACTCAACCGGCGCCTCCTCTGGTTGCTGTACAGCTTGTTCCTTCTCACGCTGTACCTGCGATTTCCAATCTTCGTCAATAATGATTTTTGCGTCGTCGCTCATGCAGCGGAGCCCCTCTGGCTTGCTATAGCAAGTTGGTTTTTAGACAAAGGCAAACACCCCGGCTCCGCAACGCAGAGCCGGGATCTACACGTATACTTTTTATAAAGCTAGCAAAACAAGAAATTAAAAGGCAATCAACAGCCTATTTCTTGTTCTTGTGCCGCTCAGACCTGCGCTTCTTTTTCCGCTTGTGCTTATTGATTTTGCTTTTGCGCGCTTTACGTCCACCAGCCACGTTCAATCCTCCTACAGTTTCAGGGAAGCTAACTTACATACCTTCCTACACGATAGCTATTGCAGCCACTGCGCATCCGGCATGGAATAATTCACCAATTCAGTCTCGTCGAAATATAACGCAATCTCACGTTCCGCAGTTTCCACTGCATCAGAAGCATGGACTAAATTCTTCTGACCACTCAGACCAAAATCACCACGAATCGTGCCTACATCCGCATTCAAACAATGGGTCGCTCCATTCATCTTCCGCACCTGCGCCACCGCATCATTGCCTTCCCAAACCATTTGCACGGTAGGGCCAGAAGTAATAAAGGCAATCAACTCCTCAAAAAATGGCTTTCCCTTGTGCTCGGCATAATGCACCTCAGCGATTTCACGACTAAGCTGCTGCATTTTAATAGCAATCAGCTTCAGTCCACGCTGCTCAAAACGCTGGATAAATGCACCGATAAGACGTCGGCCAACGCCATCCGGTTTTACCATTACAAATGTTCGTTCGGCCATACCACCACCATTGTTTGGAAGCTACTCTAGTTAACCCATGCTGCACATAACAAAAAGATACACTTCATGCACAGAGCAGGGATTATAACAAACAATAGCAACCATGCGCAAGCCCTTTAACGGCTATGATGACTAGCATTTCAAAAGTTGTCACAGAAAACAAGATTTCGTTTCATCCAAGGACGGCAAAAAGCAGGCCTCTTCCTCATGTTTTCTGGAACACTTCCACTTCCTTTTAGCGTCCGGCTTCATGTTGGTCAACTTTTTGAAGCGAGCTAAAACAGTCCAGCGACCTCAAGCATTAGGTATAGCCCTTATCATCCCCAAACCCAACAAAACGTCTTTTTTTATGACAACTCTTCAAATCCCAGTCACTAAACACAACCACATACGCCAATAGAAAAGGGCTGTGGGAGGATTCCCACAGCCCTTTTTTGGGTAGGTGTTAGGTGTTTTAGGTTATTTTTTGCGTCGG
This sequence comes from Candidatus Hydrogenedentota bacterium, assembly GCA_963678445.1. GTDB lineage: Bacteria > Hydrogenedentota > Hydrogenedentia > Hydrogenedentales. The sequence goes on from OY782877.1 coordinate 1,243,421, forward strand.
CGTATCAGGGCCGCGCTGCCGCCGAGGGCGCTGAGCAGGCTGAGCAGGCTCAGGCTGAGGGCGCTGGCGGCGGGTACGGAAATGCCGGCGGTGAGGGTGATGACGGGGGAGTAGCTGGTGGTGACGGCGTCGGAAACTTGGCAGCGGTATTGGCCGCTGTCGGGATCTTGCACGTCGTCAAGGGTGTAGCTGGCCTGGTCGGCGTTGGGGATGGGTACCCAGCCTTGGGCTTTGCTGTCGCTGTATTTCTCCCATTGGTAGCTGGCGGTGCCGATGGCTCCGCTGATTTCGACGCTGAAGGTGTAGGATGCGCCGTAGTCGATGGTGGCGGTGGTGGCGCCGGTGGTGTCGACTTGCCCGGTGTAGGTGACGGTGAGGGGGCAGTTGTCGCGTATGGTGATGGTGCGTACCATTTCAATCGCTGCGTTGCCGGCGGTGTCGCTGACGTTGTAGCGGATTTCGTAGACGCCGGGGCCGCTGTCGGCTTGGATGGTGGCGCCGGTAATCAGGATGTCGCCGCTGATGTCGCCGTCGACGTTGTCGTTGGCGGTGGCGCCTGGGTCTACGTAGTCGGTGCCGCAGTCGATTTCAACGGTGGCGTTGCCGAGCAGGGTGATGAGGGGGGGGGTGCTGTCGGCTACGACGTTGACGGTGAGCACTACTTCGTCGGCTGCGTTGCCTGCAGTGTCGCTGACGTTGTAGTACATCTGGAAGCTGGTGCCGGCGGTGTCGGTGTTGGGGGTGCCGGTCACGCTGACTTCGGTGGTGAGGTCGCCTTGGCAGCTGTCGGTGGCGCTGTAGTTGAGTTCGGTCCAGGGTTGGCCAACGAGGGTGTTGGTCTCGGTGACGTTGCCGTCGAGAGTGATGATGGGCGCGATGTTGTCCTGGACGTTGATGATGCGTTGTTCCTGGACGGTGGTGCCGAAGCTGTCGGTGACTTCGTAGGTGATGGTGTAGCCCCCGGGGGTGGTGGTGTCGACGGCGTCGACGCCGGTGGTGGTGAGGGCGCTGGTGAGGTCGCCGTCTTCGTCGTCGCTGGCGGTTGCTCCTGCGTCGGTGTAGGGGCCGCTGCCGCATTCGAGGGTGACGGGGTTGGCGCCGGTGATGCTGATGACGGGGGGGGCGTCGTTGGCGACGGTGACGATGCGGGTGACTTGCGTTGCAGCGTTACCTTCGCTGTCGCTGATGTCGTAGGTGATGGTGTAGACGTTTTCGGTGTTCACGTCTACGGTGTCGCCACCAATGATGATGTCGACAGGGTTGAGGTCGCCTTCGCAGGCGTCGGTTGCGGTTGCGCCGGGGTCGCTCCAGCTGTTGCCAACTTGCAGACCGATGGCGGCGCCGCCGTTGAGGGTGATCACCGGGCCGTTGGTGTCGTCAATGGTGACGGTGCGGCTGCTGTCGGTGATGGGATATCCGTTACCGTCGTCGGCGCTGTAGGTGAGCGTGTAGGTGCCCAGTGCGCTGAGCGGGAAGGTGACGGGGGTGCCGCCCTGGCTGGCGCTGACGGTGACGGTGAGTGCGCCTTCGCAGTCGTCGGTTGCGCTGACGTTGTTGAGCGCTTGTGCTTGGGTGTATTGGGCCGGGCACTCGAGGGTGACGTCGGCTGGGATACTGAAGCTGGGCGCGGTGGTGTCTTCGATGGTGAGGCTGCGGGTTTCCTGGGTGGCATCGTTGCCGGCAGCATCGCTGACGTTGTAGCGGATTTCGTAGCTACCCAGCGCGCTGATGGGCAGTGTGACCGCACTGCTGTCTGCGGTGTTGATGACGGTGACTACGATGTCTTCGCTGATGTCGCCCTGGCAGTCATCGCTTGCGGTGACGCCGGTGAGGGCGGCGGCCAGGCTGTAGCTGGCGGGGCATTCGAGGGTTTGCGTCGGGGTGGCGTTGGTGATGGTGGGCGCCTGGCTGTCGGCGATGGTCACGGTGCGCACCGTTTCGGTGGCGGCGTTGCCTTCGCTGTCGCTGACGTTGTAGCGGATGGTGTAGACGCCGGTATCGCTGAGTCCGCCACCCGGGAAGGTGCCAATGCCATCTACGGTGACAGCGATGTCGCCGGAGAGGTCGCCCTGACATCCGTCGGTTGCACTAACGCCGGTGATGGCGTCGCTCAGGCTATAGCTGGTGCCACATTCCAGCGTATCGCTGGTGGGATCAACAGTGATCACAGGAGCCGCGTCATCTTCCACAGTAAGGGTGACGGTGGTGGTCGCTTTGTTCCCTGCATCATCTTCCACGGCAATGGTTACTTGGGTGTCGCCGCTGTTAACGGTGACGCCCGCTGCTGGAGATTGTGTGACAAGCAAATCTGCGTCGCAGCCATCTGTTGCGATAACCTGGCCCGTAAAATCGGGGATTACCGCCTCGCAATTGCTGTCTGCTGACAATGTCTGACTGGTGGGATGCTGCGTAATGCTTGGCTTTGTAGTATCGCTTACGGTGAAATCCGCGGCGCAAGTGGCGTCGTTGCCGGCATCGTCGGCAACCGTAATCGTTACTTCATGTACACCAAGGCCCACCACAGTCCCTGCAATGGGGGATTGCGTAATGCTTAGCGTAGCATCGCAACTGTCGGTAGCAATCACACCGCTTGTGAAGTCGGGAACAATCGCTTCGCATTGCTCATTTGCACTGGCGCTTTGCGCGCTGGCGCATTGCGTAATCGCTGGGTCCGTTATGTCGCTCACAGTGAAGCCTGCCGTACAAGTAGCCTCGTTACCGGCATCGTCGGCAACCGTAATCGTCACCTCATGGAAGCCAAGGCCCATTACACTCCCCGCAGTGGGGGATTGCGTAATCGTTGGCGTGGCGTCACAATCGTCCGTAGCAATCACAGCGCTTGTGAAATCGGGCATGACAGCTTCACACTGTGCATCAGCATTTTCTATTTGATCGCCTGCGCATTGCGTGATCACCGGAGCTGTCGTATCATTCACTGTAAAATTGGCGGTACAGGTGGAGTAATTGCCGGCGTCGTCTGTAGCCGTAATGGTTACTTCCGTTGTACCTGCCCCTACAATGCTGCCCACGGTCGGCGATTGAGTAATCGTTGGACTGGAATCGCATTGGTCTACGGTAAGGACCCCGACAGTGAAACTGGGCACGGGCGCTTCGCCACTGGCGTTAGCACCTACGCTACGATCCGCCGCGCATAGGGTAATTGTCGGAGGAGTTTTATCCTGCACTGTAACGTTAGGCGTGCATACGGTCGTGTTGCCCGCAGCATCTTTTACTGTAATTGTGACAGGAATGGTGCCCAAAGTTATCTCAGTACCTTGAATCGGCTCCTGCTTCATTGAGGTGATGCCTACATTGTCAGAGGCATTCAAATCAGCAAGGAGATCGGGTACCATGGCGCCGCATGAACTACCTGCCTCAAGTATTGTTTCGGCTGGCGTTTCTACCACCGGCTTCGTCGTATCACTTAGATTTATTGTAAGTATCTTTTCGTATGACAAGCCTTCCGCGTCGGTAACACGCACCCGATAGCTCAGGGTCGCGCCGTTGCCGCGATCGATCTGTGTCGTATCCTGGACCACGAGCGGCACGGTGAATCCCGAAGGCGAACCCAACGAAAATGCACCTGTCGCACCACTCACCTCTGCCCAGGTAAATGGGGTTGTCGTGACTGTGTCAGACACGGTAAGAGTACCAATCGTGGTACCATTCGCCGTAGCATCCCCCATGTTCAGACTGCCGGGGGTTATATCCGTCGGTGCAGCATTGGCAGGACGCAGGGAAATTGCCACCATTGAGGCGTTTTTTCCAAGACCTGTCCAGCCAACACTACCGCCACTATCGATGTTGGTAATATACCCCCCCGCACTCGTGCTGTCGCGATCCTTATCTTTCTGATAGCCACGCTCATGGGTTTTGGTCTTCGTACCGGCACCCGTCATCACCGCCCTATTGGTTACAATGAGGCGTCCCTCGTTTCTGCTTCTGTCTTTAGAGGCCATGGCGCTCACAATCACACTACCCGGCACTACTTCACTGCTGCTAAATGAGACCGAAACCGTAGTGGCAACCCCGGTTTCCTTCGCCGCAATAACAGGATTTGACGTATCCACCCCGGAGAAGAACCAATAGCTCCCTGCCTTGGAACGCGTATCTCCACTAATCTTGTGGTATATGGTGACATTACCCGTAGGTGGGTTAACCTTGTACCACATGGCAGAGCGCTCATCGTGGCTATTATGCCAAATAGCACGGGTTATCATCGCCCCATTGATCTTTACTTCTTCACACGCGCGATGATAGCGATTGGTTTGTGAAACAACGATAAGGTCTGTCCCCGCGGGAATATTGACCGTGTGACTGTAACTCCTGTCGTTATCAGTATCCTGCCAATACGATGCGCCTATCAAGCTAATCTCCGCCATAGCGGGTAAGCTGAGTAGACTTGCGCACAGTAGCGTAAGCGCAAGAGCTCCCAGCAACTTTGCAGAACGTATCCCCTGCGATTGCGGTGAAAAATTCGGCGGAAATGAGAACGGCGTAGCAGCGATAGCGCTTTTACCCCGTCCTGTTAGACAAAACTTCTTCATACAACTTCCTTTCCATTTTAAGTGCAAATACGGACACATTATCAATGTTGGTGTTACACCCCTAAACGATATTGATCTTTAGATATAGATAAAAATCCACAGTGTAGCACCTTTAAACAACCAATAGAGTACAATAGTTAAATTAGCTAAGTCATTATTTTCAAATTTCCACAGAAGTGCAACCCTAGTTTTCCGTGGATAATTTAGAAGCAGCCGGTAACGTTAATATAATAACGTTAAGAGAAAAAAACAACTTTTTTCGTTTTTACAGAACTAGATGACTTTAACGTTGGCTTTTTTCATAGAAGTGTTTTTACCCTGCTTCGAATCATCCAGACCATAACCGCTTTTAACTAAAGAACTTAAAGGTTTTCTCTTCTCAAAATGTCACCCTGGACGTTTTCCCAGAAGATGAGATTCTGTATTCCGGGGAGGAAATTAGGGCGAGTGCTTGAATAAGAAAAGGAATGTCGGATTAGCGCCTTAACTCTAAAAAAACTGCCATTAAAAATAGAACTTCTTTGTCGGTCAGGGAAGGTGCGGGCCATGATTTCTTGCCTGTACCGTTGCCCCCTGCTTGTGGTCGCTGGACCACTTTAGATAAAAGGGTAGCGCTGCACAAAAAACAAATGAGCGATACCTAACCTCAAAAAGATGCAAGGGATTTATAGTACCGTTTGAAAAAGCCTGTTGGTCGCGCCAAAAGGTTACCAGGATGCAGCATTGCACTGAAATCTGGAGTAGGAAGAAAATGCGGAGCCATACTCTAACCGCGCCGCCGATAGCCTTGCAAACCGGACCTCAAAAGTCATCATAAAAAAGATATTATGCCTGGAGCTGAGCAGCAAGGACTACGACATATTACGCATGGCGTCTGCAACGTAGTTGTGCCCGCTGAAGCATCTTAGTAACAGACACTTCGAAAGCGGGCACAAGAAACAAAATTTTCGTTTTGGGCAGGGAGGGCAAGCCCCATACTCTTTTACGGTGGCGCTGGCCACTTTGCTGGCACCCGCTAACCCACCTTAATCGAGGTCGCGCAGGAAACCATCCCAATCGCAACTCCATTCATCCTCAACAATACCATCAGACGCACCAGCCGCTTGCGGGACCGTAGGTATCCGTGGGCCATAAAGCGGACTGATGATATTGCCAGCGGCATCCATACTGACCATAATAGGGGTGGTATCTCCTGCTACCCCAAGCACGATCTGGGCGTTTCCTGCCGGCCCCGTAATTACGATTGAGGGCGTTTTCTGGGATTCGTTGGCTTCAATCAGGATGAGACCATGATTGTCGGCATAGCGCAACCCCACCCGAGGGGTGCCATCGGTACTCAAAGAAAGGACCAGTTTATCCCGCCCGGCATCGTCATAAAAGCATACACTGGCATTGTCTTCATGATCGACCTCTGCGGTAATGCGCGCCTTCCCTGCGGCATCTTCGATAGTAAGTTTCCGGGTGCGGATTTCATCTTTCTTCTTGCGGAATCGTCGAAATAACATCTTACTGCCCTCATCGATCGGGAGGCAACGCCACCCCAATCCTGCCTGCACCTACTATTACTACGTACGTGCTAACTGCTACCATCCGTGGTTGTACTACACTGAAAAACGGAAACCGTTTCGTTTCCGAAAATCACCATTGCATAAAACTTTCACGCCCGCCCAAATCGCTCTCTAGCCCGCGCCACCCCACAAATCTTGCGAAAGCGTGTTACCCAACTTCGTCATCAGCGAGCTATTTTCAATGTACGCGCCTGTTCTAGCGCCTCACTATCAAAACAGCCTCTCTGCGATCCCTTAATTCCACATTGTTATGCCGATTTCTTATTTGTAGCCTATCTTACAAATGAAGAACACGATCACATGTAGTCTCACAAAGTATAGCAGCAAAATGTAATATATGCCAAACACAACCCCCTGTTTCCAAAATAAAAAACCCCGGAGGCTCTTTTCGAAAGGGCCTTTTTATCTAAAAAAAATACTAATATCAATATTAACTGCACGAAAACAATGAGAAAAAAGAAAAAAGAACTTGTTTTTCTTCATTTTACGCTGCGTTTATGGTACATTGACAATATTGAGTTTGCGGAGCAGTTGGGGTTTTCTTTACTGCCGTGGTTTTTAGGGAATTGGAACGGGGTATAGCCTGCTACTTGAGCTATTTTTCTGATTTATCGACCTCTTGTAGCCTCAACCTCCCAAAACGGCAAGCAGAAGACTGTATTGGGTTACAGGTATGACCCTAGCTCGTAATAGCTTAGATTACCTAACTGCATTTTGTGGAAATCCTGGACGACACCTATGCGTAACAAGCATGTAACGTAAAGGCTTTTGAAATTTTAGGAGATGCATGAATACGCAGATACTTATTGCCGAGCATGAAGTAAAGATGCACCAATGGTATCGTTCCATTCTTGAAAAAGGAACGGGGGGAACTTGGCCCCAGCAGGTAAGTCTGCATTTTTTCGAGTCACCGTTAGCGCTGGCCCGCTTCCACCATGACGCATTTTCGCACGGGCAACAAATCGCGTTGTGCATTATCTCATTGCGGGAGGACTCGCAAGAAGGTCGCCAGGCAGCGCGTGAATTACGCGGGATCGACCCAGAGTTACCTTTGATCTTCACCGTACCACCAGCGTATGCCAAGCAGCTTCAGCAAGAACGGGAATGGGGCGTTATATTGGAAAAACCCTTGCTGGCCCCAACGCTACAAAGCCTTGTTTTGTATTCTCTCCAGCTGCGGGAACAGCAGCAGATGCTAATTGCACGCAGCAATACGTTGGAAGGGTTGTTGAAACGCGTCCCCATAGGGGTGGTGGTGGTGGATACAGATTCAAAAAGAATCGTTCAGACAAATCCCTATGCGTGTGCATGCATCGGCGCTTCTGAAGAAACGCTTTTGGGCTCGCCTTATTTTCGATATATTCTGCTCGACAACACTTTGCAGCATCCCAGTCACGCCACCGCTACCGGCCTACCTGCAACAGCATGGGTGCAACGAAATGATGGGAAACGTCTACCCATTCTGGTGGGAATTCAACAAGGCTGGGAAAAAGAACGTGCGCTCACTGTATTTAGCTTTTTGGACCGTTCGCAGCAACAGGCGCAAGAGGAACGCTCTCATGGGAATGCGACGTCTTTCCAGTGCATGTTCGAATACCTTCCTCTTTATGCTTTCCAAATTTCTGCTACCGGAAACATTCTCGCGTACAATCGACAGGTAGAACAGTTCTGGAGCTACCAGGCGTACGATATGCAGGGAAAATCACTCGGGCAGCTCTTGGAAGAGTACTGTGATCGTCCTGCCCAAGGTCACGGTTGCCCAGAGGATCTTGCCACCCATCCGCTACAGGGCTATGTAACCTCGCTTAAAGATCAGAATGGTGCTTCGCATGTGGTTAGCTGGGATTCCGTTCCGTTAACGGGCACGGATACGGATCAGAGTGGTGACTTTTTAGTGATCGGCCGCGACATCACCGGGGAAATGAGGCGCAACACAACAACCCATCATAAAGAAATACAGTATCGCCAATGTTTGGATCATATAGCTGATGCCGTATTAATCAGCATGGCGGACCACATTCTCTTTGCCAACAAGGCGGCGGAGCGATTCTTTGCTTGCGAAAGTGGCGCTTTGCTTGAAAACAAGATTTCCCGGTTATTTCCCGCGCTGCAACCGGATGGACGCACTTCTGCGGAGGCGTTAGAGGCGTATCAGCGGGCAGCGGTAGCTGGTTTTCACCAGCAGTTTATGTGGCGATTCCACAATCTGGATGGTGAACCACTGGATGCTGCGGTTGCTCTGGATTCGCTTAAAGATACAGGGCAGAACGCTTTGTTATATACCCTTCGAGGCCTTCCAGACGGCAAACGGGCAGGCCAGATGTTGGCGCGTTTCCATGCGGCGGTAGATAGTATGGGAACGGGAATTCTTTTACTGGATGCCGAACATTTCCATGTTATCGATGTAAATGCGACGGTCTGCCGGATGTTGGAGTGCGCACGCAGCGAACTTATTGGAAAGGCGCTACATTCGGTATCCCCAAATTTTGCCACGGTAATGTTGGAACGACGCATCCAGGCTTTATTTTCCGGTGAAAAATCACAGGCGGAAATCGAGGTGCTGCTACCGCGCAAAAAAAATGCACCGCTTTGGGCAGAGCTGGTGCTACGACGTTTTTTGTTTAATAAACAGGGCTTTATACTTGGAGAAATACGAACCGGGCTCCAAAGTCTCCATACTGACGCTACGGATGACATAAAAAACTGGCTATCCACCCACCCTGATGCAATGTGCATTCTGAATAAAGAGGGTAAAATTCTACAGTGGAATAACGCGGCAACAAGATTGTTTGGTTATTCAGAAAATACGGTATTGGCTTCCTCTCCTGCAGCGATATTGGCGCCCCCCCATCGTAGCCAACGATATCAGAAGGGGTTTATGCGGGCGTTACAGCGCCTTGCAGAGGGAGAAATACAGCTGCCTATTTCCTGCTACTTGCTGGATCAGGAACGGCACCAGCGAGCGGTTGAAATCCGCTTATCGTATTTTTCCGGGCAAGAACTTTATGTAATGGCATTCCGTGATCTTACGCGCTATGTGCAAAGTAAAACTGCGCTGCGCAGGGAACTTAAACATGTGGGAGAGATGACCCTGCAACTTGAAGAGGCCATTGATCGCGCTAATACCATGGCGATGGCGGCTGAGGTAGCAAACACTGCCAAGACTCAGTTTCTGGCCACGATGAGTCATGAAATCCGCACGCCGATGAATGGCATCCTGGGCCTTACTAACCTTTTGTTGCTGAGCGATCTGCCCGCCAAGCAACGGGAATATATTGAATCAATTATGACCAGCGGCCAATTGTTGCTGGACATCGTTAACGATGTGCTGGATTTTTCGAAAATTGAGGCGGAAAAACTTTCGCTGGCGCAAGTCCCCTTTGATCTGGAATCGGTTACCCGCAGCATTATCCAACTGCTGGCGGTAACGGCACAGCAAAAACAACTGACGCTGGAATGTCGCTATGCACCGGAAACCCCCTCCCAATTCATCGGCGATCCAGGACGTATCCGACAAATCATTACCAACCTGGTAGGAAACGCTATCAAATTTACTACTGAGGGCTATGTGCGCCTGGATATATTCTCCAAACCCGGCACGCAGAACGGTGTCAAAATCGTCATTCGGGTGGAGGACACGGGATGCGGAATTGAACAGGAAAAGCACCGAACAATTTTTGAACGCTTTGCACAGGCCGATGAGCTTGTCGAGCATCATCAGGGCGGCTCGGGTCTCGGACTAACGATAAGCCGTCGTTTGGCGCATATGATGCATGGCGAAATTGAAGTGGAAAGTGAAGTGGGCATTGGTTCTGTTTTCACCTGCGCCTTGCGTCTTGCCCAGCCCGACGAAATCCAGGAGCCGCCGTCTTTATCGGATAAGGAAGTTAACAGACGCATTTTATATATCGATCCTAATGAGAATAACTATCTCTGCCTGACGGAGGGGGCTGCGGCGTGGACGCAAGATGCAACGTATTGTAAAACCTGGGCACAGGCCTATGAAAAACTACGTGCGCAAGATAAGGCGGATGAACAATACGATATGGTTTTTGTACATGAGCATGCCCTGCGCCTTGCTCTGCCAACGCTGGCAAGCGGATTGGCATTGCAACACACGCCACCCGTATGGATAGGGGTAGCCTCGGCCGTATCACCAACAACGGTGCAGACGTATGCGCTCCGCTTTAACACCTGGTTGCGTGAACCGTTAACGCCTCATTACCTACGTAAATATCTACGAAAACTCTGGGAAATGCCGCCTTGCGCCGTTGAATCTGCACCGGACGACGCATCTACGGGCAGCGCCACTTCCTACTCTTCGGCGCCCGCACACATCCTGGTGGCTGAGGACAATGAAATTAATCAGCTCATTCTACGCGACACCCTGCAGCGCCTGGGTTGTGTGGTGGATTGTGTCGCCGATGGGCAGCAGGTTGTAAATTGCTTTTCCCAAGACACTTATGACCTCATCTTAATGGATTTACAAATGCCGTTTGTAAATGGCTTTGATGCGGCGAAAAGTATTCGGCGTATGGAGAAGCATAACGTCAGTGGCGATTGTCTGTCGCATACGCCCATGCTTGCCATGACCGCAAGAGCGTCGCAGGAGGATAAGCAACGTTGTTTGGCGTTGGGCATGGACGACTATCTTGTGAAACCGGTCTCTATCAACACGTTGCGCGCGATGCTGAAACAACATCTCCCGGCGCGGTTTTCAGAAAAAGATTTCCCCGCTCTGTACGACTGGTGTTGGCGCTTGACTCTAAAACGCAGACGGAAAAAGCGGAAAAGCTGTTACAGTGCTTGCATAAAAATATGAAGATTCATAGGGCGCAAAGCGCCATGGAGGCGTATACGTTATTGGGGGGCGTTATGCCAGACATTCTGGCGGTTTCGAGAAATATGCCGGGGATAGAAGCGGATGCATTGCAGGACTTTTTGCGAAGCACCCCGCGGTATTCACACACCCAACTGGTGCTTTGGCCGCCCCAGGACAATGGAGAGCTTGAGGCAGCGTCGACAGCCCAAAACATCAATTGGAACGCGTTTGTCTCGACTATTGAAAAGAAGCTTGAGGGAATACATTCAAAGGGCGCGCTCCCCGCTTCAGATGAAGCCCCCGCCCCTCCTGCGAAGGAAGCGGAAGAGGAGGCCGTGGATATAAATGTGGTGTTGCGGACCGCCAATGGTGACCAGAATCTGTTGCAGCAACTGGCCGAATTGGGACAGCTACAATTACCTAAACACCTGAAGCAATTTAGTGATGCCCTTGAGCAGAACGCCTATGCCGACATGGAACTGCATGCCCATACGTTAAAAGGGCAGGCACTCAATTTCGGCGCATCAGCGTTGCACCGATTATCCTCAGTAGCAGAATCCGCGGCAAGGGAACAGGAACTTGGCAAATTAGAGGAAATCCACCCTTTACTGCAGCGCGAGGTGCAACGCTGCTGTACCTCATTGAAGAAGATGGCAGTGGATACCGTGCCATGATCGCATTTTAGCCAAGATATTTTATAGAATGCCTGAAAGGGAGGTGAGTTAATGGTGTGCATAAATCGCCCTGATTTACAAACAGGCATGATCACTTCAGAAGATGTTGTGGATCGTCATGGCCGTGTACTAATCCCCAAGGGAGCAGAACTTTCAGAAAAGCATCTGCGTTCCCTAAAGATCTGGGGCGTCGCCATGGTGCACATTGCCGAGACAGAGGGCGGAGGAAACAGCACAAGCACGCTCGATATACTTCCGCCCGAAATATTAGCGCAGGCGGAGCAACTTACCACGCCCCGCTTCCAGCACAATCAGACGCGCATGCAACATCCGCTAATTCAGTTTCTGTATCAACACAGCGTAAATTCCCTGGCGCGAGATATTATGGCGAACACAGCACCACTTTCGCTGGATACGCCCTTTGATTCATTGCGCAAATCCCCCCCTACAGACCAGCATAGTTCTATCCCCTCCCTTTCTGAACTGGTCGAATCCACGGAAACGTTGGCATCGCTACCCGGTATCTATCACGAAATCGTCGTTGTGGTAAACCATCCCCTGAGTTCGGCGGTTGATGTGGCCAACGTCATCAGTGGTGATACAGGGCTTACAGCGCGCTTGCTGCGTATTGTCAATAGCGCTTTCTACGGTTTCCCCGCTACGGTGGAAACGGTTTCCCGCGCAATCACATTGGTAGGCACGAATGAATTGTGTGATCTTGCCTTGGCCACAACGGTAATCAACATGTTTGATGAGGTCATGAAGGAAGCGGTGGACTTACAGCGCTTTTGGCGCCACAGTCTGTGTTGCGGAACGATTGCACGCCTGCTTGCGGTACGCCGACGGGAACCTAATGCAGAACGTTTTTTCGTTACGGGCCTGCTTCATGATGTCGGGCGTCTTGTACTGCTACTGCAAATCCCCAGCCAGGAAGTACTGATAATGCGCCACATGCAGGAAACAGGGGTGCACCTGCACCATGCCGAACGCGCCGTGCTCGGCTACACGCACGCAGACGTCGGACGCCGCCTGCTACAGGGATGGAATTTATCCGAAAGCCAGCAAGAGGCGGTTCTGCATCACCACCACCCCACAAAGCATCACCGTTATGCGTTGGAAGGCGCCACGGTGCACCTGAGCGATTTGATCGCGCATGGGATCAACTTCGGCTTGCACCCGTATACGCAACTACCGCCCTTTTTCCCCGAAGCATGGACCTTGCTGGAACAGGAGATGGATATCCTGCCCGATCTGTTAACAGAAACCCAAACGTCCGTAAACGACCTCGCAAGTATATTCGAGGTGGATTCATGAGTCATAAGGACAAAGGAGACAGACCTCTCTTCGAGACGCTGTCCGAGGATCACGTTCACACGGAAACCAACCGCTGGCTACTGGAATGTCTGGATACGGTGGCCTCTACGGGTATCTCCCTGCAAACACATGCTTCAGAGGCCCCCTCTATACCCAAAGTGCTGGCGTTGTTGGATACGGCCTTGAACCGGTTGATGGATTTCACGACAACAGGCTTTGCCTGGTTTGACGATGACGGCCTGGAATGCGATCTCATCTATGCGCACACGCAGGACGCTGAAACGGTGCTACGCACAGAGCTGGAAGCACAAATCGAGCGGGACGTCTTCGGTTGGGCACTTTCGCAGGATCGTCCTGTGGTTACAACGACCACGACTTCAGGAAAACGTACCATCCTTGGGCCCATGGCTACCCATGAACGCTACCTCGGTATGTTTATTGGAATCACCGACCAGGCTTTCATCCCCGATGCCGCGCTCAAATTGCTGTCCATTCTCCTGTTGAATGGTGTAGACACGCTCGAAAATCAACGCTTGTATGCGGCATTAAATGCACACAGCCAAAATCTGCAAGAAATGGTGGATGAGCGTACGCATGCGCTGGCACAAAGTAACTTTCAGCTGGAACGCGCTATCGAAAAGGCCAATCAACTGGCTCAGGAGGCAGCCACAGCGAATCAGACGAAGAGCCAGTTCCTGGCGAATATGAGCCATGAGATTCGCACGCCGATGAATGGCGTTATGGGCATGGCCGAACTCCTACTGCACACCGATCTGGCGGAAGAACAACGCAATTACGCCAACACCATCTTACACTCGGGCAGCCAGCTGGTGTCGTTGCTGAATGACATCCTCGACTTTTCAAAAATCGAAGCCGACAAGCTGGAATTGGAAGAAACCCCCTTTGATCTGGAAGAAGTCAGCACCGAGGTCATCCAGCTGTTGACCCTGAATGCACAAAGCAAGGGCCTGGATATCCTGTTTCGTTACGCACCCAACACCCCGCGCGGGGTTATCGGCGATCCTGGACGCATACGGCAAATCCTTATCAATTTACTCGGCAACGCCATCAAATTCACTGAAAAGGGACATGTCTTCATCAATATTGAAACAGCGGCCCCAGCCGGTGAAGACAAGGAAGATGGAGATGGACGGGTGACATTCTCTATCGAAGTAAGTGACACCGGTATTGGTATCGCGCAGGACAAACTCACCCATATTTTTGATGTCTTCGCACAGGCCGATCAATCTACCACACGCCGCTATGGCGGCACAGGACTGGGACTGGCCATTTGCCGTCGTCTGGTCGAAAAAATGGGCGGCGCTATCCACGCCAGCAGCGCCCCACAACAAGGTTCCACCTTCTCGTTCACCCTGCAATTGTCTGTCGATACAGACGCGCCGCCCTGCTTGCGCCGCCGACCCAAAGGAGCGCCCGAAAAACTTCTATTGGTGGCCCAGCAGGGAAAAAGGGCTGAACTGCTTGATGAAATGTTGACGGATTGGGGATTTAAGGCCTGTGTCCGCCATAGTGGACGGGAAGCACTGGCCGAACTAATGAAAGCTCTCCTTGACGAAACGCCCTATCCCCTTGCATTTATCGATGAACAGGTGGCGGGGGAAAGCGTCGAGAACATCTGTATGGCCGTCCGGATGAGTCCCGAATTGCAATCGCTAAAACTCATTGCGATGACCCGATTCTCCAACACGATCAATTCCACTAACGTTAGCGAAATCGGTATTACAAAACTCCTCCGCAAACCGGTCTTTCCACAAGTACTCTATGACACCCTGTGTGAAATCTATGGAGAGGCCACAGAAGCAGAGAAGGGGAAAGAGGGGGCACTGCTTCACACATTGTTAAACGATGCCTCTGCTGAGGAGGCTCGGCCGTGCATTCTGGTGGCGGAGGACAATGTGGTAAATCAACGCGTCATCCAGGAAATGTTGAAACAACTGGGATGCGAGGTGGAAATAGCCGCAAATGGCCGACAGGCCTTACAACGCACGCAGGAGGCGGTGTACGACCTTATTTTTATGGATGTACACATGCCGGAAATGGATGGGCTCAGCGCGACATTGGCCTTGCGAGAATGGGAGGCAAAACATTTTTCCCCGGAGGATACGGCGCGTATTGTGGTCGCTATGACCGCCAACGCGATGAAAGGCGATCGCGAAATGTGCTTGGCGGCAGGCATGAACGATTACCTGTCCAAGCCCATTCGCCGCAACGATGTCGCCACCATATTGAAAAAATACATTCCCAGCTTTTCTCTCAAGGCTTGCGAACACGGCAACACCCGTATCCTGGTGGCGGAAAACGATGATACACAGCGGGAAACTTTATGTGCACTCTTACAAAGAAACCTGCCAACAGCACAGTTGCGTCGCGCCAAAACCGTAGTCGAGGCATACACCTTCATTGGCAGCTTTGTACCCACTCTGATATTGCTGGATGAGGAAATACCCGGTATACGTGCAGCAGAACTGCTTCATTTCTGCACCACATTTTCCCGTTACAAAGATACACAAATACTCGTCTGGCGGCCTTGCGCACACCCTGCTGCACCGCCGCCCCCCCCCCACGATCTTATCCAATATCTACGCACCTTGCTGCAGGAATGCAAGCCCAAATCCCAGCTCGAACTATATAGCGAATGCCCCCACGAAAGCCCTGCAGCAGCAGGCGCCTCCCCTGCCCCTCAACCGCTCTTGTGCATGAAAACCGCTTTGGAAACCACGGCGGGCAACCTTGAATTACTGCATTCCGTCGCCGAATTAACCATGCAGGAAGCACCAAAGGTCTTTGAAAACCTGAAAGAAGCAGTAACAGATGGTGACGCCGCACAAGCACGCCTTTTCGCACACACATTGAAAGGGCAGGCTGCAAACTTTGGGGCTGTCGAACTCCAGCAAACGGCATACCACGCTGAACAGGCAGCATCAAAAAGCCAATGGACGCAATTATCTTCTCTATTACCCTGTTTAAGTGAACAGCTCGACACTTTTTGTTCTGAATTAGAAGCATTGCGCAAAAAAAGACTACCCCCCGCCGAAAAGATGTAAAAAAACTGTTAAATCCCACAAAAATGGTGTATACTGTAGGGCATGCATTACATTGAACGTGCTTGTCACGAAAGCGCTCCAGCGATCACAAGGTGGCCAAGGGCACACCCAGGAAATATGATCTTTGCCGTCCTTGGACATAGTATTTTTTCGGTTTTCATGGTATAGCGTTTCAAAACCAAGTTGTTAATGGCCCAAAAACTGCCAGAAAAAACGCAACGTTCGTCTCGGAGGGGGAAAAGTGCTCTATTCTATTCTACCCGATGGTGGCTCGCGTACAGACGCGGAGCAGGAAAACGTTTTTTCAACCTACCCCGATACGGACACTCTAAGTCCGGCTACTACCCGCCAAGACCATATCCTGGAAGAACTTGCAGCGTCCCTTATCGGCAACAATGTAGACGTCTCCGCCTTTCTGACCCAGATAGGACAATCGCTACTGCTGAACCGCGCCTTTTTTGTCCAATTGCATGGGGGCAGGGCGAATAGAGCGCGTAAAACCGAATGGTGCGATACCCAGACAGTGCCACTGACGCAAGAAGCGCTTACAAGCACCGCTTTTTCTGAAATACTGCGCCACTTGGAACTGCATACTGAGATTTGCCTTGACGGGGCAACGAAACAGCAGCGTAACACCGAGTTGCATAACAATGTGTTGCAATGTTTCACAAGTCATTCTGTGTATATGGTGGCGCTTGCCGCACCCAATAAAAGCTTGCTGGGTCTGCTGGGAATTGCTGTAGACCATGCAAACCGGCGCTGGCAAGAGGATGAGTGTCGCTTCATTCGTACCGTTGCGCACATGCTGGCGCAACACTTGGAAGGGGGCCGTATCGCGGAAGAGGCGCGCTTGCGGCAACGCCAACTGGTTCAAGCCGATAAAATGGCGTCCTTAGGCATTCTGGTCTCAGGGGTAGCCCATGAAATCAACAATCCAAACCTCTTTATCATGTCCAACGCCGATATACTGGCCGAAGTATGGCAAAATGTACAGCCCCTGCTCGATACGCATTGCGAGGAGCAGGGAGACATCCCTATCGCAGGAACGTCTTACCTCGCATTGCGCACAGAAATCCCCGAATTATGCGCGGGAATTCTGGAAGGAGCTGAACACATCAAACGCATCGTGCAGGAACTGCGCGACTATGTACGGGAGTGCCCTGCCGAACTCAGCGAACCGGTGGACGTGAACGCGGTGGTCAAGTCGGCCAATGTGCTGCTCAGCAGCATGATCAAAAAATCCACCACACAGTTTCATGTTCATGCACAGCCAAATATCCCTAAAATCCTGGGAAACTCCTCCCGTTTAGAGCAGGTTGTCATTAACTTGGTCCAGAATGCCTGCCAGGCGCTGCACAGCAAAGAAAGCGCCATCACCATTACAACACGTTATGAAACGATCGCGAATGTGGTCATTATCGAGGTCTGCGACGAGGGGATGGGGATCGTCGAAGATGCGCTTCCGCATATTACCGATCCCTTCTATACCACCAAACGGGAATCCGGGGGCACTGGTTTGGGACTGTCTATCTCTTCCACGATCATAAATGAACACGAAGGCATGCTGGAATTTAATTCCGTTCCTGGGAAAGGCACCACCGCCCGTGTTATTCTACCAGTGCGCCACGACCACCCGGCGCATAAGGTGACTTGATGGAAGTGGAAAAATACCCCATATACCCCGTCCTCATTGTGGATGATGAGGCTCGTGCATTACAAAGTATTGCCACAACATTACAATTGGCGGGGGTCAACAACGTATTGCGTTGTCAGGAAAGCCGTGAAGCATCACAAATCCTGGACACCCAGGAAATTGGGGTCGTGTTGCTCGATCTTTCTATGCCGCATCTCTCTGGTGATGAACTGCTGGCGCATATCGTAGAAACCCATCCCGATGTACCCGTCATCATTGTTACCGGCGCTAATGAAGTAGAAACGGCCGTGCATTGTATGAGCCTTGGCGCTTTCGATTACATCGTGAAACCCCCTGAAAAACAACGATTACGTTCCAGCGTGAAACGCGCTATTGATTTCCGCGAACTACGCAGCGAATACACCTTGCTCAAAGAGCGCATGTTATCGCAAGAGTTACGCACACCAGAGGCCTTTTCTGAAATCATCACGCAAGACCCCAAAATGCTATCGATCTTTCGCTATCTTGAAACGATCGCGCCCACCTCACGCCCTGTACTCATTACAGGAGAAACTGGAGTGGGTAAAGAGCTGGTCGCACGCGCTATCCACCAGCTAAGTCAACGCAAGGGGGAATTTATCGCCATCAGCGTAGCAGGATTGGATGACAACCTCTTCTCGGACACGCTATTTGGGCATGTTAAAGGCGCGTATACCGGTGCCGACGAGGCCCGGGTAGGCTTGGTGGAACGCGCTGCACAGGGTACGTTGTTCCTGGATGAGATTGGGGATCTGAGTGCTGCTTCGCAGGTAAAACTGCTGCGCCTGCTCCAGGAACGTGAATACTTCCCGCTGGGCGCTGATCGGGTAAAACGCTCCAGTGCGCGGGTGGTCGTTGCAACCCACCGCGACTTGGTAAAACAAGTGGAAGAAGATCAATTCCGCAAGGACTTATACTATCGCCTACAGATCCACCAAACGCATTTGCCCCCCCTGCGGGACCGTTTAGGAGATTTACCTCTGTTGGTGGATGCCTTTCTGAACCAGGCAGCGCAGGCGTTGGAAAAGACAAGGCCGACCCCCCCTCGTGAACTGCTCGACCTCTTGTCGACCTATTCCTTCCCCGGAAACATCCGTGAACTGGAGGCCATGGTATTCGACGCTGTAGGACGACACAGCAGTAAAAAACTGTCTATGAATGCATTTCGGGATCATATCCAGAAGGGACGAAAAGAAAAACGACCGTCTTCCGGGATTCTTCAGGAAGAAGCCTTGCTTTCTTTTCAACGTGCGGAACCTTTTCCTACTCTGAAAGAAACTACCGAATTCCTGGTGCGTGAGGCATTAAAACGCGCCAATAATAATCAAACCATTGCAGCACAACTGTTGGGAATCACCCCCTCGGCATTGAGTAAACGACTAAAACGTGCTCAGGACTCCCCTTTGCAGGAGTTAAAAAAGGCATGAAATATGTCCTTTTTATTGACTTTTGTCCTATTGACGCAATATATTTGTAAATAATAACTTACAACCTTTTTTCACCGAAAGGCAGGACATTTTTCACACCATTACAATCGCACTATACAAGAATTTGAGAAACAAAACGTTTCGCAAATAACGGGTTTCGCAAAAATTTTAAAGTACTTCAATGCACGCTGGCACTCGTATTACCGTCCTGCGCTTTAGAAAGCGGCACAACGTGATGGGTTTACCGTCTCCCTATCGTTTTTGGGCGTTAAACTGGCACGTAGCTTGCTCTTCTCCTTGCAAGCAACGGCGATGGTATAATGAAGGCGTTGTGTGGACGGAGAAAATGCTGAGGAACGATACTCAACGCGCTTTGCGTGTAGAGCTAAGGCTAAAAGAAGGAATCTATGGCAGAGCAGGATCTGAATATACTGATTGTAGATGACACCGTAATGTATCGACGGGTGCTAACAGACGTAGTCGGCCATATTGAGGGGGCTACGGTATGCGGCACTGCACCGAATGGTAAGGTGGCATTGGCGAAGATGAAACAGACCCCTGTGGATGTGGTGTTTTTGGATGTAGAGATGCCGGTGATGGATGGATTGGAAACGTTGGAAAAGATTCGCGAAGAGTATCCGGAAGTGGGTGTGATAATGGTGAGTGGCGCCAACCGCAGTTCGGCGGATATTACCCTGACAGCGCTACAAAAAGGCGCGCTGGATTTTGTGCCTAAGCCTGAGGGAGGAAACATCGAACAAAGCCGTGCGGAATTGGTAGAACAATTGCGCAACCTTATTCTGATGTTTTCCACCCGACGCCGTTTGCGCCCCGCACAACGTGGTGGAGAGGTCCCGGTCGCTGGGAAACCTACGCCTGCCGCCGTCGCAAAGCCTAAAGAAGTAAAGGCGCCTCCTGCGGCGCCCGCGCATCGCGCAGGGCCACTTCCAACGCAGATTAACGTGGTAGCGATTGGGGTGTCAACGGGAGGCCCTAAGGCTCTGGCCGAGGTGGTACCACTGCTACCGGCCAATCTGGGAGTTCCTGTACTCATTGTGCAGCATATGCCGCCGGTCTTTACAAAGTCCCTGGCGGATAGTTTGGATAAGAAGTCACCCCTGCCGGTCTGTGAGGCGGTGGAGGGAGAATCTATTGAAGCCAACAAGGTGTATATTGCGCCCGGTGGGCGGCATATGGTGGTGAGGAAAGAATTGGATAGCGCTTCGAAGGAGGCGCTGTTTTGTATCGGATTAAACGATAATCCGCCGGAGAACAGTTGTCGTCCTGCGGTGGATGTTTTATTTCGTTCGGTTTCAGCACATTATGGCAATAATGTGCTATCTGTAATCATGACGGGAATGGGTAACGATGGTCGGGAAGGTGTCCGTGCTATGAAACGGAGGGGATGCATCTGCCTGACGCAAAGTGAAGATACCTGTGTCATATATGGCATGCCAATGGCGGTAGATGACGCGGGCTTGTCCGATGCAAGCATCCCGCTTCACCAACTGGCTGAACGTATTGGCAGCATAACAAGGAGTCCTGCGTGTCTGCAATGACGGCGAATATATCAACAGAAGAATTTGATTTGCTGCGGAAGTACATTGAGGAACATTGCGGCATATCACTAGGAGATGAAAAGGCCTACCTGATCGAAACCCGGCTGATGAAGCTGATGGTGGAGAATGGGTGTGAGGACTTTAGTCAGTTCTATCAACTCGTTAAGAATAATCCACGAACGGATTTACGGGACAAGATCATTGATGCGATGACCACAAATGAAACGTTGTGGTTTCGCGATACGCATCCGTTCACTATACTGCGCGAAAAGCTGTTGCCAGAGCTCGGCACTGCAGTACGCCAGGGGAAATTACCCAAGGTGCGTATATGGTCGGCAGCCAGTTCTACCGGACAGGAACCGTATTCGATCGCAATGACAGTCCTTGAGTATTGTCGCTTAACACCCGGCATCCGCCCGGAACAGTTTGAGATTATAGGTACGGATATCTCGCCCTCTGCATTGTTTATCGCCAATGCAGGGCGCTATGACCAAATCGCAATGAAGCGAGGTATGTCGGAGGAAATACGCAATCGTTATTTCCAGCAATCGGGACCGGTGTGCACGTTGAATGACGATGTCAAAAAGATGGTCTCCTTTAAACGCTTTAATTTGCAAAACAGCCCCTCTGCGCTGGGGCGCTTCAATATCATCTTTTTGCGCTACGTCGCTATTTATTTTTCAGAAGACTTAAAACGAAAAATTTTTTATAACTTGGCCCGCGCATTACACCCCCAGGGGCACCTTTTTGTAGGGGCTGTAGAATCGTTGCGCGGATTTAGCGAAGAGTTTGACATCCAATCCCATGGGGGTGGAAGTTACTACAAATGCCGTCTTTGAGGAGAGACCAATATCATGGGAAAAATCCTATCCGTAGATGATTCCAAACTGATGCGTACCGTTATCCGCGGGGCAGCGGAAGCGTTGGGCTATGAATGCCTGGAAGCGGCGCATGGAAAAGAATGCATGGAGGTGTTGGAGCAGCATTATGAGGACATCTCTCTGATTCTTTTAGATGTGAACATGCCGGAAATGGATGGTTTTGAAACGCTGGAAGCCGCCAAAGGGGATGAGCGCTTTCAACATATTCCGGTAATGATGGTGACAACGGAGAGTGAGCGCACCAACATTCTACGTGCGATTCGGGGTGGTGCGGTGAACTATGTATGCAAGCCCTTTACACAGGAAGAACTGACAACCAAAATGGTGGAAAGCCTGGGCCAGGGATTGGGGTTTTAGATCATGATCGATTTCCGGGATCGACTAGAAAAGAAGCTCGATACGATAGAGGATCTACCGGCGTTGCCGCCCATTGTGCTTGCCTTGGAACAGGCGTTGCAGGATGAAAAAACGGATGCAGAGGATATTGCCAATATTGTCAGCAAGGACCCCAGCTTAGCGGCCAAATTGTTAAAGCTCGTTAATTCTGCTGCGTTTGGTGGTGCCGCAGGGGAAATTTCGTCCATTTCGCAAGCCGTAGCCCGTTTAGGTTTCAAAGAAGTCAGTCGGCTGTTTACCGCTTTAGCCGTGATTCAGACATTTGACTCGGTTGCTTCACAGTTGGACCATAAACGATTCTGGCAACATTGCCTGACGGCAGGCTTCGCAACACGCGTCATTAAACGTTTTTGTAGCAGCGCATCACTTTACAGTGATGACGAGGCGTATCTGGCAGGCCTGCTGCATGATGTAGGCATCCTGGTGCTGGATCAAGTCTTCCCCAAGGCCTTTGCTCAAATCTGCGCCTTGGCAAAGGAAAAAGAGCTCCCCTATCCAGACGCAGAACATTTTATTCTCAAGTTGGACCATGGGGACATTGGGGGCATGCTACTACGCCGCTGGAAGCTACCCGATCCTATCGTGGAAGCCGTCAGCCACCATCACCACCCTAGTGAGGCCGCCCCGGAACATCGTGTCCTGGCGCAAGCAGTACATTTGGCGGAATTCGTGTGCACTTGCCTAGGCATTGGCGATGCAGGCGATGGCTTTGCTAACGGCTTTAGTGAAAGCGCATGGCATGATTTAGGATTGTCCGTGGACGATATCCCGCGTATTATCGAGGCGGTAACCCAAGAGGCAGAACTCTCCTCGTCGGTATTATCGCTATAGAAAAACGGGGCATCGCGGGGGGGCGATGTCTTGGGAACACATAGTCAAATCCAAAGGCTATCCTCTTTGGCAGGCATCCCCTTTGCCGTAAAAAGATATACTGCTCTCTCCTGCCCATCCAAAAACGCAGCAGGAACGATCCTAGCCACCTGAACGCGACACACCCATTTTGCCTGCATCCATTGCCGCAGGGGCTTGTTTACGCCCTAGCGTCGACGTAGCATGCGTTTGCCTGTACGTCCTCGCCCACTGCTCTTTTTACGTGCACCGGGCGGACTCCATATAGAGAGGATACGGGGTGCGCCGGGGTACGTTTCGCGTGGCAGATTACGTCCAACCGCCTTTTCAATTGTCCCCAAGGCATTAAAATCCGTCGGGGTGACAAAAGTCACGGCATGCCCCTCCCGTTGCGCACGCGCCGTGCGCCCAACACGGTGCACATAGTCATCCGCTGTAGGAGGAATGTCGTAGTTAAAAACGTGGCTAATCTCGTCAATATCCAATCCGCGTGCCGCCACATCGGTAGCCACCAAAATATTGTAGCGTCCCTCACGAAAACCCGTTAAAGCACGCTGACGACGCTGCTGTGGCAAATCACCATGCAAGGCGGTGGCTTTATATCCTGATTTTTTCAGCGTCTTTGCCAGACGATCGGTCCGTTCCTTGGTACGTAGGAAAATAACCGCAGCTTCTACCTCCGTTTCTTTGAGTAACTTGAGCAACAAGCCTGATTTTTCCTCTGTACGCACCGGATACAGCACCTGTTTCACGGTATCGACGGGACACGAAACAGCACCGGCCATGATCCGTTCTGGCTCATGCAACATCTCGCTGGCCAATGACTCCAGCGCTGGTGCAAAAGTAGCCGAGAAAAACATGGTCTGGCGCTCTTTTGGCAAATGCCTCAAAATCTGGCGGATATCCGGCAGAAAACCCATATCCAGCATCCGATCTGCTTCGTCAATAACAAGGGTTTCCAGGTCATTAAAACGAAGCGACCCACGCCCCATGTGATCGAGCAGGCGACCTGGAGTCGCTACAATAATGTCACAACCGCTTTTCAATTGTGCATTTTGTTTTCCAAAGCCTACACCGCCATAGATGAGCATACTGCTCAGTTTTAATGCGCGTGCAAATACATTCACAACCGACTCCACCTGGATACAGAGTTCGCGTGTAGGCGCCAGCACCAGCATACGGTTACGCCGTGGTTTTTCCTGGGCCAAACGCGATAAGGCAGGCAGCACAAAGCCCAATGTTTTCCCCGTACCCGTTTGCGCCGTAGCCAGCACATCGGTCCCCTGCAACGCCACCGGTATCGCCGCTTCCTGTATGGGAGTTGGCGTTTCAATTTCCATCTGGTTAAGCACGCTCAAACAACGCGGGTCTAAATCGAATTCGTCAAATTTCATAAATTTCTCAATTACCTCCACTAACAGTATACCGGAAGCTATGGGCTCTGCGCTACGCCAGGAGATTTTATACTTTTGGGTACACGTTTATTTTTGTCGGAAAGGCGGTGTTTTTTCACCGTATACTTGCTATACTAAGTCTATAAATATTGCTGTCCCGTTTTGAAGCGGCCAAAACTGCTCTATTTTTATGTACGAAACCACAGCAAAAATTTAATTTTCAGGATAGCTTTCCAGGTTTTACTAATTAGGCGGTTTGTTCTTACAAGGCGAATCGGGGAAGAATCAGGTTAAGGAGAAAGACGGATGCGGATGCAGAAGAAACACTATAGTGCGCCAGCAAAGGCTTGGGATATTGAGGTGGTGCTGGATATTATTTTGCAAATTTTGAATGTTCTTGATGCGTTTGCACGTATCTTTGGGATTAATCTGAGCGGCCTGTTTGGCGATGATGCCCAATAAATTTTCCTGGAGTGCTGCCGCAGCTAGAGCCAAAACAGAATAGAGAAAATTGTCTCTGGCTGCGACGAAAGTGTTTTTAGTTTTGCCAATCGGGGTTTATTACTCCCCTGCGCTCAACTTGGTTGGAAGAAACGTTTTATTCTGAGATAGATTCGGCTTTGGGTTGGTCCGTTTTGATCACCCAGCCGACGTTTTTACGTTCGGTGTTTTGTTTGCAACGCCCAATGTAAAAGCCACCTTGGGGCAGCGGACTGATACCCATCGAACAATCGTAATCAAACCGTTCTTTAAAGGTTAGGTGTGCGTCGGCGCGTAACGCTTCCGGCGGCTTACCGTAACAACCAAACCACCATGTCCCATCGGCATAGGCGATCGTCTGAATACCAAGGTACGTGGAACCACTTTTCAACGCGTGTTGTTTGATAAAAGAGGCGTCTGCATCATACTCATAAATGATATTCTCGTCGCAGCTTTTTAAGAGACGTCCACTTGCGACAAAAAAATGGCCGTCGCGCATGGTTAAGCCCCCAACGCCCTGCGTAACCTCCGGGATTTCCCGCTTCCACTGCAACGATAAATCTTCCGCCTTGTAGGCGTAGATCCAGGATTGACGTTGCGCGAAATTTCCTCCGGGCGCACGATGATTCACGGCGACGTAGACCGTATCCTTCTCAACCCAAAGATCTCCGTGATGGGTGGGAACGTCTACTTGTTTAAGCAGTTTTCCCGTCGCATCCGTTTTTACCAGCGCTACCGTAAAGCACCAGTAAATATCCCCTTCCTCATCTACTGCGACGCCTTGCAGATGGCCGTCGTACGTGCCGGAACAGTAAACTTCTTGTGACGCTGCCGCTAGCAAGGAAAACAGGCAGCATAGGCAAATCAGCAGCACCGCGGGGGACATGTGTCTTGTAAACACAAAAATACCTCGTAAGTTATCCAAATCTTCGCAATCTATTGTCTTAAAGACGGTAGCGCTCACACAGCGCATTTCGTCTATGTGGCTAGCAAATGTATAACAGTAAAGGGATTAAAGCACAAACTGCGTAGCGACTACAACCATATGCAAGCTAGAAACGCTTATGCCTCTAGCTATGCAGCGTCACTCTGGGTTGGTGTCGGGCTATTGAAGCAATCGTCCCTAGTCTGTAGGTGACGGCCCCGGGGAATATTCGTCTTCTGTTTCGGGTTCTTCGCCGGAGGTGGGATGATATTCACCGGAATTGAAGAACTGTACGATTCGCAGGAGCTCGGAAAGGTTGATGCGAAAGTCGCGGGGATTGTAATCACCCGCATGGGGAGAACAGTCTTGGCGGGTCTCGTCGCGTTCTGGAGAAAAGCCATCCTCGCCTGTGCCGTCGCAGTGGAAACCAGAGCTGTTGTAGTATTGAATAATGCGCAACAGCTCGGAGAGAGCAATAACGCCGTCAGCATCGGTGTCGGCACTATGGGCGGGTGCTTCTCCTTCTTCTGCGATACCGCATTCCACGCTGGGTTCTACATACACGTAACAAATCGCAGGGCCGCTGCCCATGCTATAGTCGTTGACTGTAAACAGGACTTGGGTGCTGCCGGTTATGAGGGTACCTGGCGGAGGCGTCTGCTCAATGGTTACGGGGCCTTGTGAATCGGTCGCCACCAGTTCGTCGCGCATATCCGGCAAAAAGGCGTTGCAGTCGCCATCTCTTGGAATTTCAGCAGGAGAGGCGCAGGAAAGTATTATCGGCGGCGTTATATCCTGTTCAAAATAGGCGCGCACTGTTTTTGTTTCGTCTACAAGTACGGTGTATTGAGCCTCGGTAGACAGGGTCGTCCCCGATTCATCCTGCCAGCCTCGAAATAACCAGGACATATCCGTGCGGTAGCTACTTAAATCCAATGTTGCATTCACCGCTAGTCGGTAGGTGCCCGCAGCAGGGTAGGTGGCGCCTTCGCCCAAGACTTCTACGTTTATTTCATACCCTTGGTTGGAGAAATCGGCAGTGACGGTTTTATTGGTATGCATTACAATGTTTTGGACCGGGGCAAAACCTTCTAAAGCGCCGTCCCAACCGCCAAAATAACTCTCTTCGTCGGGTTCTACACTTAAATCAATGCTGCGGTATGGCACATAACGATACACGCCGGGAGCATGGGGAAAGGTCTGGCCGCTTCCTGTTCCGGTATGGGAAAGGGTGAGGGTAACTGTGTTTTCTTGGGTGTATGTTGCGGTAACGGTTCTGTCTCGGTCCATTACCAGTGAGTGCAAAGGTTGGGCAACGCTGTCGCCTATGGGCAGATCGCCTTCCCAGGACCAAAACGCATACACTGACCCTGCTTCTGGCAAGGCGCTGATCTGCACAGTTGTCCCGGCGTCATAGGTAAAGCTTCCTACTCCAGGAAGCACATTCCCAGTCCCCCCCGCTACCTCCACGGTAAGGGTATATGTCTCTTGCGCATCAGCAATTTGCCCCAAGAGAGTTAGAGTCAGAAACAATACGGTTAAAAAATAAGCGATCTGTCTTTTTCCCATCGCAACACCCCTGGTGGCCAGCATTACTGGCAAATGGTTAACGCCTCGGCACGAAAAATATTCCCTGCACTCAGTAAATTGAATAACACCTTGTTTATACGGCAAGCAGTGTCCTTTTTCTTTGCCAATCCCAAACCATGAATATAAGAACTGCTTAAATTCTACGCATAGGATGATTTTGAAGAATTTTAACTTCGATATCAAGTACTTTTTTGATCCCTTCTGACAACTTTACCTGGGACCGGGCATGTGTTCTTATTTGCGGGGTTTGTTGGCGAGGTGTTTGAGGTGGTAAATAAATTCGAGGGCCTCTCGAGGACTGAGGGTGTCGGGGTCGAGGGCTTGCAGTTCTTTTTCGATCGGGCTGGGTTCGTTGGTGGGGGCGGGACCGAAGAGGTACATCTGTTCGGGCAGACCAACGGAGGCGGTGTTGCCGGATTCGAGGGATTCGAGAATCTCTCTTGCTCGTGCCAGCATGGCGGGGGGAAGTCCGGCAAGTTTGGCAACCTGGATACCGTAGCTGTGGTCGGCGCCGCCGTCGACGATACGGTACAGGAAGACGACTTTGTCACCCCATTCGCGTACGGCGACGTTGACGTTTTTGGCGTGTTCAAGCTTGGAACCCAGTTCGGTGAGTTCGTGGTAGTGGGTGGCGAAGAGGGTTTTGGCGCCGATGCGATCGTGGATATGTTCAGCAACAGACCAGGCGATACTGATGCCGTCGAAGGTGCTGGTGCCGCGTCCGATCTCGTCGAGAACGAGCAAACTGTTCTGGGTAGCAGTATTGAGGATGTTGGCGGTTTCGATCATCTCGACCATGAAGGTACTTTCGCCGCGCACCAGATTGTCGGATGCTCCTACGCGGGTAAAAATGCGGTCGACCACGCCAATACGAGCGTGGGCAGCGGGCACGTAGGCCCCCATTTGGGCCATGAGGGTAATCAGGGCAACTTGGCGCAGGTAGGTCGATTTACCAGCCATGTTGGGACCGGTCACAATCTGCATCGTAGCGCCGGGGGCCAGCGCGGTATCGTTCGGTACGAAGTCGCTACGAGACATCAGGTCTTCTACAACAGGGTGACGACCATCCGTAATAATAATTTCGTCGCCATCATCTATATCGGGCTTGCAGTAACCTTTGGTGATCGCTACTTCGGCCAGGGACAATAAAACATCGAGTGTCGAAAGGATATCGGCACTATGTTGTATTCGGCGTGCTTCGTGGGCAATGCGGTTACGCAGCTCGACAAAAAGGTCATACTCCAGGCTTTGCATCCGCTCTTGCGCTGTGACAATTTCTTCTTCGCGTTCTTTGAGCGTAGGGGTGATATAGCGCTCTGCATTGACGAGGGTCTGCTTGCGTTGGTAGCTTTCCGGCACTGACGCCACGTTGGCCTTGGTGACTTCGATGTAATATCCGAAAACTTTATTATAGCCTACTTTGAGATTCTGAATTCCGGTCTTTTCGCGCTCTTCCTGTTGCAAGGCGGCAATCCAGTCGCGTCCTCCCCGTACTAAACCGCGCAGGCGATCCAACTCTTCGTTGTATCCGTCTTTAAGCAGGTCGCCTTCGGTAATAGCAATTGGTGGCTCATCGAGAACTGATTTTTCAATCCAGTCGGCGACATCCGTCAAGGGGTCCAGGGTTCCGTATAACTGCTGCAATAGGGGTGAGGGGGCCTCTTCTAATGCGGCACGGATGGCGGGAATACGGTCGAGGGAACGCCCCAATGCCTTTACGTCACGACCGTTGCCCGCTTTGGCGGTGAGACGCCCTAATAGACGTTCCAGATCGGCTACGCCTTTGAGCTGTTCCCGCAATGCCATGCGCAGCTCGGTGGTTTCGAAGAGCGCTTCTACCGCATTCAGACGCTCACGGATCGCGTCTACTTCAAGCAATGGATGTAGAATCCATTGCCTCAATTTACGCCCGCCCATACTGGTGAGACTGCGATCCAGCACACCTAGCAATGAGCCCCGCTTTGCTTTTTCCGCCAGCGATGCGACCAGCTCCAGATTGCGTTGGGTGTTGCCGTCAAGCACAACATAACCGGAAGGATTGTAGCGGCGCGGCAATTGCAAATTGGGCGCTGTACCCCGTTGCGTGTCGAGCACATACTGCAACAGCGCACCAGCCGCCGCCGTTGCCACAGGGGTATCTTCCAGCCCCACCCCCTTCAGCGTATTCAACTCGAAATAATCCATCAACCGCTCACGCGCCAAGTGTTCGTCGAAATCATCAGCGGGGCGGGTGGTAAAGGTCACCGAGGGGAAACGTTGTTGTACGGCGGATAGCCATTGGGGATCGGCTGCGTCGCAATACAAAACTTCGACCGGAGCGAGACGGGTCAATTCGTCGAACAATGCCCCCTGCGCCGCCGTTTCCAAAAGCGCTGCCAGAAATTCGCCTGTACTAATATCTACAAAGGCCAGGCCTGTTTTTTCCTGTGCCACCCACACCACCCCCAGGTAATTGTTGGCACGCTCCTCCAGCAGCTCCTCCTCAAAAACCGTGCCCGGTGTAATCGTACGTACAATATCACGCTTCACAATCCCTTTGGCCTCTTTGGGATCTTCCACCTGATCGCACAGGGTTACCTTGCGTCCCGCCTTCAACACCTTCGCTACGTACGCATCCACCGCGCGTACGGGTACTCCGCACATGGGAATACGTTTCCCTTTCTTATCTGCACCATCGCGCGAGGTCAGGGTCAGCCCCAATAACTCCGCTGCTTCCAGGGCATCTTCGAGAAAGAGCTCGTAAAAATCGCCCATACGAAAAAACAGCAGCGAGCCGTCACACTCGGCCTTTGCCTGTATGTACTGCCGCAACATGGGCGTCGTTTTGTTGGGCGAAATATCGCCCAATGTAAGCCATTTTTCCGTCATGACCG
The DNA here is from genome assembly GCA_963678445.1 of Candidatus Hydrogenedentota bacterium. Taxonomy (GTDB): domain Bacteria; phylum Hydrogenedentota; class Hydrogenedentia; order Hydrogenedentales. The sequence goes on from OY782877.1 coordinate 1,273,457, forward strand.
CGTATTATACACAAACAAACGCACCGTTTCTCGTTGGAAGGTAGAAAAACGGTGCGCTTGGGAATTCTTTTTTTATGGACTATTTACCCGGTTTTTCCTTGAGTAGTTCATTCAGGTTGTAGTGCGTGTAGGGACGATTGCACGAAGGGATTCGAACGGTGCAATTGGCCACCCAGAAGTCAAGGGTTTTGGGGCGGAAGAGTGCGTTGTGCATATTGCTCTTCATGGAGACACCGCGCGCCATAATATCAAGGGCGATTTGCGGTGTGATCTTGCCATACATCTTCTCAACACGATCGGCCAGACAGCCATAGCGCTCTCCGCCGGAAATCAACACGGCATCTTCGAAGGGACGATAGAACTTTCCATCCTTTTCATTTTGCTCAACAAATTGTATTTTTTCAGGTGAGGCGTCTACCGAGAAGGCATCGCCACGACCTTCTTTTGCCTTTGCATCGCTAATGACATAGAAGTAGCGGCAGGTACGTGGGGTTTCCGTCAAAATACGACGCACATCGGCCAATGTGTCGGCAGTTTCCAGACATTCCCGCAAGAGTAGGGCCATCGGCATGCCGTCCCATTGTTCACTACCGCCGCCGCCCATTTCGCCGATGCCGATCTGTTTCTCGCTCATCCCTGTAACGCAGCCCAGCATGCCTGAGTATGCGACATTGGCAAAGGCATTCGCCCCTTCGGGTTCATGGACAATCACCAAGGCGTAGCGATCCAACCCTGCGTAGCGCATGTAATCCAGCACCCGCCCGTGGAGTAACTCACCATCTGCGGTGGCTTTTCCCCAAAGTGCAAAACCACTGCAATGAAAGAGTTCGGAAAACAGGGTGAAGCCACGCACCTGTTCAACACTCATCCCTGTGGCGTCGGACAAACCCTGCATTTCCTGCTTGAATTTTTCAGGGATGTGCGCCTTGCTGCGCTCCCATGCTTCTTCGAGGCTCTTTTCAAAATTCTTCTTCCAGCCCATTCTGCCAACCAGCTGTATGCGTTTAGCAGCGTCGAATATTTCTTCTTTCATCAAGGTGCCATGCTGAAAGCCCATATCGTAGTAGGAACCTTTCAGGTGTAAAACGCGGGTATCGCCGATCTGCTCCAGATAGCCCGCGCCATGTTCCTTCAGCAGTTTGCGGGGAGCTTCCGGGGCAAGCACAGCCGGAACCATGTCCTCCTCCCAGCTGGTGCCTACCAGCCAATGATCGGAAGGCAATACCGCGGTAGGTTGTGCAACTTTTGCGTCAAGGCCCGTTTCTGCCTGGGTGGCGACTTCTGAAACTTCAAACGCCTCTTGGGCCTGTGCAAACACGCCGAGTGAAAGTAGCAATATTAGCAGAAGGTGCAAATAACTTGTTGGGAACTTTTTCATACAACAATTCTCCTTATACGGCTCAAGTACCGGAGACCACAAGCAAAAGGGATGCTTTTTTTAGAACCCTGACCCGCGTAAAATGTCACTTTTTCCAGCACCTTTTGAGGTAGCGAACAGGAAGCTTACTCCCTGCTTTCCCTTTTCAGACCTAGATGCACTAAAAAAAGTTTCGCCTCGATAATTCTTAAGCAAAATGCTTGAAACTGCCAGGAACAAGGTGTTTCAATGGAAAGGGAATTCGCTTGGGTCCGGCCGATAGCTTCTGAAAACATTGCCACGAATGGAAATCCATGGAAGAGTATGCACATCTTGAGCAACGCATTCTTAATGCGTTGCCTTGTTTTGTAAAACATTTGATCGTTATTGAAAGACCTTCTCAAGCCGTTGCTCCTTTCTTAGAAAAACATTTGGCGACGGTCACGACTCTTGTCCCTGACACGCCCCTCCCCATAGCCCACCCCGGATCTGCCGATGGCCTGCTTATACTGCAATCTGACACGGGGGAAGTGGACCAACAGTGCATAGAGGATGGGCTCAGTTTGCTGCAGCCGGATGGGATTGTGTTGCTCTATACCCCTACAGGTGCACCTGCGGAATCGTATCAACGCGTATTAGAAAAGATTGGGCTGCGCCACTATCCACTACGGCGCCCTGTCACTCCCTTACGGTATACCCTGGTGGAATACACGCTCCGCACCCAGGACCCGACCGAAGGCTATGGATCTTTTTGGGTACAAGAGGGCTATGAACCGCTTGCCCATGCACAAAAGTTGTGCGGGGAACACCGCAATAAGGAAGCACAGGAAGTCCTCGAAAGTATTCCTGAGTCTTATCTTCAGGATCCTACGCAACAATTGCTGGTGGCGTTGGAACAGCAACTTCTGCTCTTCCAGTTAGCAGTAGAGGCTCCTCCTCAACAAAGACTTGATTACTTCTTTTGGGCGCAACAGGCTTTCTACCATGTGCAAAATCTACACCCCGAATATCCGCCCAGCTATATTGCCTATGCGCAACAGTGGCATTTGCTGGGTGATGTCGATATGGCCAAACGTGCTTTGCGCACGATTATCCATGTCACTCAGGACGCTACTGCACAACATTTTTTGAGCCATATGCCTCCTTGCGCGCCCCCTGTACAAAGAGACTGGACACCTCCTGCTCGAGATGAAATGTTCCATCCCAGAATCCTATTGCTCAACTTCACCTCCATCGATTGCGGTGTCGACACCCTCTACGACGGACTTTGCCGTCTTTTTGGCAATGAATATATTGTGGAGTATCCTTGGAAACCCACCTTGCATGGCGCTAAAACTGATTCCGACATACGTCACCCGGTGGAATTTTCCTACAGTAATACGGCCTGTTCACTTGAAGAATGCGAGGCGAAGCTCCGGGAAAACTATTTCGATCTTATCGTTTTTGCCGATGTGCTCGAAGTTTCTCCCCGTGAGGAAATGTGCCGCCTTATACATGCTAACCCCGCCATACCGCTTGTACTGCTCGACACGCACGACGATGGACGGGATCGGTATGATGAAATCTGTAAACATATCCAAACAGATCGCGCCCTGATCTATTTTAAACGTGAGATGCTGCGTTGTTACGACTACGGCCCCAAGACCCTACCGCTACCCCTTGCCTATAGAGACAGCTACTTGCCCGACACGCTGCAATTTAAAAATCGTCCTAATCCCATCTTCTGGGCCGGGCACCGCCACTCTGGAACACGACGTATCTGCCTTAGCTATCTTGAAAAAAAACACAACGAAGATTGGAATAGAATCTACCCCGCTGATAAGTATATAAAGTGCATGCAATCTTCGCGCATCGGGATCGACCTGTTCGGCTTTGGCTTTGACACGGTGCGCTACTGGGAACTCCCCGCGCACGGCTGTATGCTGCTCGCGGAAAGGCGTCCCATCCACCTTCCCAATGATTTTGAAGATGGGTATTCCGCCGTTCTCTTCGATCACCTCCCTGATCTGGAAGAGAAACTTTCCTACTATATAAACCACCCCGAAGAGTGCCAATCCATCGCGGAACGCGGACACCGTCACATGCGCGAGTATCACACCGCTACCGCACGCGCACGTTATTTCCTCGACTGGATTGGGTACTGTTTACACGCCGTCCTTCATTGAGAAAGTCAAAGGTAGGGGAGCGGGTCGGTCTCGTTTAAGGCTTGGAATGCGTTGAGGCGTTCGATGCAGGTGGGGCAAGCACCGCAGGCTTTTTCTCCGCCGCGATAGCAGCTCCAGGTCTGGCTGAAGTCAACGCCAAGCTGGAGTCCAAGGCGTACGTTGTCGGCTTTGCTGTGGCGCATCAGGGGGGCTTCAACCGTCACGGGGGTCTTTCGGTTGAGGGAAAGAAGGGCGTTGATGCGGGTGAGAAATTCGGGGGTGCAATCCCAGTAGCCGTACTCGTCTTGTGCTTGCGCCCCGTAGTAAAGGGTGTAGATTCCATGAGCTTCGGCGTAGGCGGCGGCCATGGAAAGCAGCATCATGTTGCGGTTGGGCACGTAGGTGCTGGGTTGGTGGCGCTCAGCCTCGTCGAGCGCGTCCAGATCGGGAACGGGCGCTCCTCCTGTAATAAGGGAGGAGGCGCTGGCAATCAGAGGGCCTAAAAAATTCAGGTCGATAATGTGGTGTTGGGCTACCCCTATCGAAACCGCCTGTTTTTGGGCACAGTCTAATTCTCGAGTGTGGCGTTGGCCGTATTGGAAACTAAGTGCGTGTATGGGCTGGCGCTGGAGCTGTTTGGAGACGTGGTGTAGCAATACGGTGGAATCGAGACCGCCGCTGAGTAGTACAAGTGCGGAATGGGACGGGGCGTTTTCCATGGGGGTTCCTCCTTATTTTGCAGCCCATTGCTTACGGGATACCGGTTATTGTAGCGAAATTGCCCTTGGCTTGGAAAGGACGGAATCATGGTGCGGTTGGACAAGTTTTATATTCTGGGAATGGCTATGGTATGCCTCGGGTGTATGGGGATGGCGCATGCTGCGGATGACTCGTGGAAGCAACCTTTGGTGGTAAAGGAACGCCTCATCGAGGAAAACATCCAGGCGCGACATAACATCCTGGGGTTGTACCCTTCGCAGGTGGGCGTGCCGTTGGATGGTGGCGCCGTGGACAATACAACTTTGGGTATTGGCAACATTGTGCATAGTGTGTGTTGGACGGCGAATTATCTGGCGGGATGTTCGTTTCGATATGCGTATCTGAAGGAGCATGGAGCAGAGGCGGAAGTGGTGGCGGCAGCAAAGGCGCGTGCGGATGAGGTTTTTGAGGCGGTGTACCGGTGTCAATTGGTGACCGGCGTGCCGGGATTACAGGCACGGGGTTATGCCTTGGGGCATGGGGAATCGTATGAGGAACGCTGGGGCGATCCTATGCAGAATGCATGGCACCAGGGTAAGGGGGAATATGCCGATCTGCGTTGGCGCGGCGATCCGAGCCATCACAATTACAGCGATTCGGTGCATGGCTTGATGCAGTACTGGCGTCTGGCGGCGGAGGGTAAACAGAAGGAACGCGCAACGGCAGCAATTGATGCGTTGGTGGGTTATTGGGTGGATAATGATTACAAGATCTACAAGTTGGATCGAGACCGTGCGGCAACCCCTATCCTGGGCTTCACAACGGGGGAAGTCTTGGATACACGCATCCTCATGGCGATTGCGGGAGCGAAGTACGCGCACTACGTTACCGGTAAGGAAAAGTTTAAAAAGGTCTACGAGGAACTCACCGAAAAAACGCGGATGCGCGGCATGAAAGTGTTTGCGTATGAGAAGGATTTTGACGATGCGGAGCATTGTTTTTGCCATTTGGGTATCCTGATGCGTATTGAAACGGACCCGGAACTGTTGGCTGCATATCGACTCATCCTGGATACGATGTGGAAGGCGACAGAGAATGACGGACAGGGATTGTTCACGTATATCTATGCCGGGCTGACGCCGAAGGCGGAAAATATAGAGAAGCCGTTGGCGCAAGCGTTGCAGGCGTTGCAAACGTGGCCAACGGATCTGACGCTGAAACCGCGCATGGCAAGCATGAATCCCCATCTCAAACCGCCGTATCCGGTGAATGAGGCGGCTTGGGACAATGAATATATGTGGAAGGGGAATCTCTTGCGGGGGGATGGCTGGTTGTCGCGGGTGATTGTAGATTTGGCAGTGGCGGAGGAGGACCCAATGGTTCTGTACGCGGTGGAGGAGAATGGAAGCGTATACCAATCTCGTGACGGTGCAGCGACCCCGGGCGGCTGGCGTCCGATTGACACCACGCTGCCGTCAACGGCCTGCGCTATTGACGCCGGACCTAAAGTGCGTATGATTTATGTTGCGTGTAGGGATGGTTTTCACAAAAGCACCACGGGGGGATATCGTTGGCAACGCATGCCCTTGCCGCGGGATTGCGGTAAACCCGTGGACATCGTGCGGGATACGGTTTCGCAGTATGGTTTGTATGCCATTACGGATCGGGGGGTGTGGCATAGCCAGGATTTTGGCGAGGAATTTGTTGGGGAATCGTGGACGTGCCTGACGGAAACCTTACCGCGAGTACAGAAAGCACATTATCAAATGGCGCCAGGGAATGAGGAGCACCCAGGTCGGCTCTATGCTTTCCTGGACAATGTCTGTTTTTCACGTCGTCTGGATACGACGAAATGGACACGGGGTGGGATCGTCGGGTTGCCGGATTTTGTGGAAAATTACCCTTGGGTGACGGTCGACCCACAGAATCCCGATCATGCTTTCACTGGCATGCATGGTAACATCCCGGGTTTTGGCTCGAAGTCGTTGCTGCAGGAAACTACGGATGGAGGGAAGACGTGGAGCAACGATCTGGAATCGCTGTATCAAAAATTCCACACCGCTGGTCTGCTGTCGGTGTTGGCCACGTTGCTGGGTGGCGAATTGAGCCACCCGGTATTTGATCCGCAGGACGCGAACATCCTGTATGCCGGCAAACGTGGCGGCGTGTTGAAATCCAATAATGGCGGCAAGGCATGGTCCACCATTGGCGCAGGGCTGGAAATCCCCTGGGCGCGTACTGTTTTTGCACCGAAATACAGCCCGTGGCTTTTTGCAGGCACCCCCGCTGGACTGTATCTCTCAAAGGACAAGGGCGCAACATGGCAGGATGGGCATCTCTGGTGTCAATTCCAGAAAAACACACGGCGCGAGTTGGGTGGCGCTGCCTATATTGACGCTTATTGGCGCGCCCGTTACTATGGCCTCATTGATGAGACTACAGCGGCGCAACCCATGCCGTAGGTGGCCAGCACCACAGGCAATATATTTATGGTCCTTGCCGTTCCGGACCACTACAGGAGTTCATCTTTTTGGCATCTTAAATTTATTGATTCACTTGCAGAAACCTATTCGGCCAGTTGCCCCCACACATCGACGTGACGATCCGTGACGGCGTCGACATGCAGGCTGTGCAACCCCGCCTGCATGAGCTGTTCGGCGATCTCTTCGGGGGTAAAGGCGGACAGGAAAGAGCGAAAAAATTGTTGCTGTAACAAGGCGGAGGCGTCCCCGGCGTAATGCTGCACGAGACGCCCCGCCTCTTCTGCAGAATCAGGGCGAAAGAGATCACGGAAAAAGATGACCGCACCGGGCTTGGCAACACGCTTCACCTCATCCCACAACAATCTCGGCTCTGGAATCTGGTGCAGGATACTGTTCGAACAGACAACGTCGAAATGCCGACTGGGAAACGGGCAGGCCTTCGCGTCACCCAATAGCCAATGTGCAGAAACACGCTCCTGCGGAAGGCCTTGCGCAAAGGCAAGCATCGCATGTGCAAAATCCAGCCCCACTACCCGCCAATGGGGACGCGCCGAGGCCATATGCTGCGTAATCGCGCCAGGCCCTGCCCCCAAATCCAGAACCCATGGAGTGGTGTGACGCTCGCCAACCAACTCGAAGAGACGCCGCACAAAACGCTGATTCACCTCAAAAAAATCCGTTTCAGCATAGACGCGAGCCCCTTCCCAATTCCGCTTGACCTTATCTTCCCGTCGACGGAACATCATGCCGACTCCCATCGCTTGCACGCATTCGCACTGCCAAAAATATTCCCACCTGCCCCATATAGATCATAACACGGAATGGCAAACTGCGAAAGTAACAGCGGCGAATTATCGCCTTTCTTCTTCCCATGACAGGGTATTCCCTGAAATGCGTCCCTGAAGGCTTGGCTGCATAGAAATGAATGGTTTTCCTATTTGCTGTAGTCACGAATAGCAGCACATACCGCTTGCATAAGCGCCCGCGCTTCGCTGTGTTGTAATTGGGTAATAGATTTTATGCCCTTGCCGTCCCTTTTTCGCAATACAACTGCATGATATTGCTTTGTGGACCCCGCACTCGTGACGGACATGCCATCCTCTATTTCCAAATGGTCCAACATGTCAAAAGAAATGTGTTTTGAAACGCCCAACCCGAAGAGGCCATTTCGTACTCGTATACCCTCTCGATTGACTTCCAGACGGCGCATCCCTACCACGAGTTCGAGGAAAAACCAAAGCATTGGCACAAGACATATTCCAAAGATTACAGAAAAATAAATGGGAACCCCAAGATGTTGCCCGAGCTTGATTGCACCTCCCCATAACACTATGAAAAGCAACATGCTCAAGGCGAGCATCGGCTGGCGTAGCATGGGAGAAATAATGGCAACACCGCCCCTGGGTAGCGGCTCTACACGTAATCCGGCACGGCGCAGCATTCCCGCGGTTGGCAGCGTATTTGCTGGTATCCTAGATGGAACTACGCGCCCATCGGTATTCATTTTTGCCGTTTTGTAATATCGGTTGAGTGCAGTCGAATTGATATCGATATCGCTTTGTGCTGTTTTGAATATGGGAACGTCGAAAGATGCCGTGAAATTCACACCCGGCATCGGTGCTTCAACACGCAATGTCCAGGTAAACGTGTTGTCCGGATTCGAATCATTCGAGACAGGCTTGTCATAGGGCACATAAAAATCAACAGGCAAAAAGGTAGCGCGGCCTTTATGCAATAACGCACTGGGGAGAAGCACGGTATCCATTTGCCATAAGACCACGTTCTCTTTCCCGCTCTCCTTACTATCATGGGTTCTATACGTACGCACACACTCTAAAACAAGCACTATCTCTTTTTTCAGTAGCAACACCGTGGGAATACGAATGGTTCCGCGAAGCCGTCCACCCAACACACCGGGGACGGAGGCCATATGAAAGGTAGTCTTGCCAAATTTCAACCATCGCAAAAAGAGATAAATGAACGCAATTATGAATACTACACCGATAGCCGGAAAGATAAGCGCCAGCAAAATCTTAGTATTGCCGTCTTGTACCTCATCAACAACTATAAAACACAGCGGCGCTGAGGCCAGATTCCAGAAAACGGCAAAAAGCAACGTTTTGAGCATCTTCGCCTTACTTTTCGAATGAATAACACCAGCACACCACTCCTGCTTCCAATACCATGGAGCATTCGGATACTGCCTTTTTAGCGCTTCTGTATTGTCGGTGCGGACTAAACGAAACACAAGGCCACTCAGAAGAAAACAGGCTGCGCCAAGGAATAACACGCCTCCGAAAAACTCTGCTGCCACTATCCCCCTACGAAGATCCCGGTAGAGTATAGACTGCGTTGGATCCATCGGATCAACGTAACATCGAAACGCCTGCTCACGCATTCGGTGCTCATCAAGTTCCTTGTAAATCCGCGGATAAAAAGAGGCATGGTTGTCCTTTGATTTATGAATGGACACTCTATTACCCATGTATTCGCGCCCCTCCCAGTGATAGGTATAGCACGCATCCACTGAGTAGATAGGACCTCCGTCCCCATCTGAGTCAAATTCGTTTAATTTTACCTCTTCGATATGGGCCGGCACTTCCTGCCAAGTCTGCATTGCGCGCCACGTTGTATACGCGTCAATTCCCATTCTCAACACGGCAATCCCCCCTATTAGCATGGGGAACGCTAAAAGGGTAAGACATCCCGTACCAAATATATTTTTCGCAGACGGCATTGCTTCCTCCGACCCAACTTCTCTTTGTGCGGTTACGATAAGGTTCCTTCAATCATTACTACATCGAAAACAAAAATTTTATTCTTACAAACTCTTTACTTGTAGTCGTTGATAGCCGTGTTCAAAGCATCGATAACCGCCTGAGCCTCGCTATGTTTCAGATTCTTGAAGATTTTTATCCTATCGTCGTCTTTTTTTTGCAATATCACGGTAAAGTATTTTGTATTACCGAACTGCATATTACTGCTCTTGTAAAAGCCAGCGAACGCATCGAAGGGAAGGTGGTGTAAGACACCCCTACCGAAAGGACCGCCCTTTGTTCGTATACCGGTTTTACTTATTTCTACCCATTGAATCCCTGTCAAAGCATCTAAGGAACCCCATATAAGTAAAAGAAGAAATAGGTAGAACGGAACAAGGAAAAGGAACGTCGCACCAATACAGAAGGTCACCATAAGAATAATTCCTATCCACATAAGTATAAAAAACACCATGCCGACGGCGAGCATCGGTTGGCGTAGTATGGGGGATAGAATGGCAATTCCTCCGCTGGGCGTAGGTTTCATTTTCAAACCTGCACGGCGCAATGCCTTACCGGTTTCTGTCTCATTCACCGGTTCATAACAGGGGATTTTGTAGCCTTCCTCGTCCAGCACGCCGATTAGACGCCCTTGATCGAGTACTTCCGTGTCTATATTTGAATCGCTTGCCGGTGTCCTGAATACCGGAACGTTGAAACATGCTGAAAAGTCCACACCCGGCAAGGCCGCCTCTGCACGAAGCCGCCAGATAATCTGGCTGTCTTCCTGGCTATCGTCCAATGCGGGCTGATCGTAGGGGATATAAAAATCAACGGGTATACAAGTGGTGCGATTTTCCTGAAGCAACATGTCACGAGGAAACAATTCTTCGGTTTGCCAAAGAATTGTTTGTATTGTTTTTCTATTTTTGCCATTATAATCGGTTTCTATATGCACGCAATCAAGCGTGATAACCATTTCTTTTTCGGGTCGTAGCAGGGTGGGTATGCGGATGGTTCCACGAAGTCGGCCACCCAAAACACCCGGCACAGAAGCCATATGAAACGTAGGGTCGCCGAACTTTCTCCATCGCAAAAAAAGGTATATACTCACGATTATAAGCAATACACCAATAATTGGAAATACAAGTCCCAGCAGAGCGGCAGTATTCCCTTTTTCTGCTGCATCAAAAATCTTAAACATCAGAAATGTAGAGATGGCGTTCCAAAAAAGGGCAAAGAGCGAAGAAAAAATCACTGTCATCTTGCTGCGTGAGTGAATAACTCCCTCACGCCATTCCTTTTTCCATAACCACGGCTCGTCCGGATACTGCTGTTGCACAGAGCTCTTCTTCTGGTCGTTTCGCGAACTATAAAAAGCAAACGCTTCCTTTTTTTTCATTACTGCTGCATCTCCGAAAGCCACTTCTTTGTCTTAGGCGTCACATAATTTCTACAAGGTATGCTCCTGTGGAGCAGCAGGATAGCAAAAGTGCCTGTTCGGAGTCATCTGGCGAATTTCGTACACCATTTCTATGGAATTGCGATTATTACGGATTGCATCGCATCGATTTGATGGAAAATTATGCGTGGATGAGGCGGTTCCGGTATAATCAGCCCTTCTTGTGAAATTTAAGGATGGACGTGTAGTGCGATTGTTGAGTCGATATATTCAGCGCCATATCTGGCCGCCTGCGTTGTTGGCGGCGCTGGTGATTTGTTTTCTGGTGATTGCGGGCGCTATTCGTGAACAGCTGGATGTGCTGTTCACGGAGTTGCCGATCGCCCAGATTACTTTGGGCGACATTTCGCGCATCTCGCTCTACGCCGTCCCGTCGCTGGTGGCGTACATTGTGCCGATTACTTTTCTGATGGGTATCATGCTGGCTTTTGGACGCTTGGCGCAAAATAGTGAAATCACGGCGATGAAGGCGGCGGGCATTCCGCTTAAACGTTTGGTGTGGCCGGTGGTGCTGGTGGGGGCCTTGCTCAGTGGTGTGTGCTTCCTGGCACAGGATCAGGGCCGTCCGTGGGCGTACCGCCAATTGACGCGTCTGCTGAAAAGCGATATCCCGCTACGTTTGACCATCGATATGCTGCCTACGGGCGTGATGCATGCCTATGGTGACTGGCGGGTTTATATTGGTAAAAATGAGGGGGGGACGTTGCAGGATATTGCGTTGTTGCAGCCGCTCCCGGGAGGACGTGCAACAGCCTTTTACGCCAAGGAGGCGCGTCTGGATAAGAAGCCTACGGGCGAAACCGTCCTGGTGATGCGTAATGGGGTGTATATTCAACCCAATAAAGGCGCGCTGGGCGTAACGCGGGTAGAGTTTCAGGAATTGGAAAAGTCGGTGCCGCATCTTCCGCAGGGAAAAACGGACCGGGCTTATGAGGGAATGCCCCTGACGCAACTGCTACAGGAAGAAGGCCGTTTAAACCTCCTTTTTAAAGAGACCGCGGCGCTCCCTGTCGCCCGCGAATTGCGGAGTCTGCGCCTGGAAGTTACCGATCGCCTTTCTTTCTCCCTGATGTGTCTGGCCGTCAGCCTGGTGGCTGCGCCTATCGGCGCACGAACACGGCGCTCAGGTCGTTCTTACACCTTTGCCTGGGGATTTTTTATCATCGCCAGCTATTTCATCCTGCGTAAGGCATTGGAAGTTGAAGCGCTCTTACCTCTAAGCGCCTGTATCCTGATTGGACAGATCCCCAATCTTATCCTGGGGGCTTTTGGAACATTGCTCACATGGCGGGTGGATCGGATATGACTTTATTGGATCGCTACATGGCGCGTCGACAGCTCAGCGCTATTGCAAAAATCCTCATTACCCTGGTTGGTTTCTTCATCTTGGTAGACTTGCTGACTCACCGACAGGATAATATCATCAAATATGACATTCCGCTAAGCGTCGCCGGACTCTATTACCTTACCCTTATCCCCACCATTCTCTTCGAATACCAGGCTGCGGCACTGGCCATCCTGATCTCCGGTCTCATGGTGCTGGGAAAAGCAGCACAGGATCAGGAAATCACCGCTGCACTCGCCGGCGGCATCAGTCTGCGCAAAATTGTGCGCGCCCCTATTCTCATTGCACTCCTTGTCGGCATCGCCGCCTTTTTCATCGAAGATACCGCAGGGGTGCGGGCAGCACATGTGGCGGACGCTATTGAACGCGAATACTTTTCCCGTTTCGGACAACACCGTACCGGTATCAGCTGGACCAATCTGGGCGATGGTTGGACCTGCCACATCCTCAAATTCAACCGGGAAGCCAACACGGGCGAAGATGTCTTCATTCACAGAATCACCCAACAAACGGTGGAAGAGATCCGCGCAAAAAAGATTTATTGGGACGCCTATTATAAGCGTTGGATGCTGGAAGACGGACGCTGGTTCTCTTTCAACCGCACACAGGCCTGGGAACAACGCGTACAGCGAATTACCCGGAGGCAGGCCCCTTTTAACGAACCTCCTTCGGAACTCTTTGCCCTGGAAAAACCTGCCGCATCCAAATCGGCACGCACCCTTGCCCACGATTTACACGCCGCCGAGGCTATGGGCCTCCCCGTACAAACCCATTGGGTCGACTTCCACAGCAAATTTGCACGGCCCGCCCTCGCTTTCGTCATGATATGGCTCGCTATCCCCTTTGCCATACGACTACGACGCGGCGGCATCGCCATTGGCTTCGGACTCAGCATTGTCATCGCCCTCGCTTACCTGCTCCTCTTCTACATGAGCATCGGCCTGGGCCATCTTGGCCAACTCCCCCCCATCCTCGCTGCCTGGCTTGCCAACGCCATTTTCCTCTGCATCGGCCTGTACCTCTTCCGCAGCACCCCCACCTGAACGACCTCCTCGCCCCTTCTCTCCGAGCAACACCGCCGTTGTCTTTCGACATGCTCCGGTTGCGGAAACCAAGGCAAAGCGGAAGGAATACAACGATTCCCTACGCGCATCTTCGTGAGAAAGCCCGTTCAAAATTACCCTCAAACAGAAAATCGACCAGCAGTTGATTTAAATTGACTTTCGACCATATTCTCTCTAGACTTATTGAGTCAATGGGTAAATCCCCCCCTGCAAGATAGCTAACGTCCAGGACAAGGATAATAATCCATGGAATCCAAAATCGCCCAAGCCATTGGCCTCAAGTACAACCCTGTGGCTGTTGTTCTATCGAATGAAAAGCCTGAAAAAGCATTACAGTTTGCAAAAGGCAAGTTCGGCTGTGTCATGTTTATGCTCGCCAATGCTGCTAAAGGCAGGACGGCCGCCTTTGACGCCGAAACCTATGGTTGTTGGGGTGGAGGTGTTGGGCTTGGCTTTGGGAATGCCTACCTTGAATTTCCAGGCGGAGTCGACTGTTTTAGCAATTTTTTATCTTCGGGCAACAGTCAGTCTGAAAAGGGAAAGGGCGTTGCCAAGGCCTTGGAGGGTAAAGCGGGAAATGACTTCATAGAGGATTATCTGGAGGGAGAGCGGTATACGGACACCCCTGAAAATGTCAGACAATGGATTGAAGAACTCCCGATAACGGATGTCGAGTCAGACTATGTATTGTTCAAACCGCTTTCGCAGATAAATGACGAAACGGAGAAACCGGAAGTTGTCGTCTTGCTGGGCAATGCAGATCAAATCTCGGCACTGGTGGTCTTGGCCAATTATGGAAGGCCGGGGAGGGAAAACGTGAGTATACCTTGGGCTGCAGGCTGCCAACTTATCGGCATCATTCCCTTTAATGAGGCGAAATCGGAAAACCCTCGTGCGGTAGTAGGACTTACTGACATTTCCGCCAGAAAAAATGTCCGACGACTTTTGGGTGCAGAGTATCTTTCCTTTGCAATGCCGTGGAAAATGTTCCTTGAAATGGAAAACAATGTTGAAGGAAGTTTTCTGGAACGTCCCACTTGGCAGTCTCTCCAAGACTAAAGTGGTCCAGCGGCCACAGATTTAAGTCAGAACGACCATGTCAGTTAGGGGTGGCACTAGCGTCGATCAATTACAGCGGTGCCGCCCCTCATCTCAACTGCGAAACATATCGTCCAACCGCGACAATGCGCGCCTCATTCATACGCACGTAGCATCCTCAGAAATAAATAATATAATTTCTCCGACACGTCCTCAGCACATCGGGTTCCTAAAATAGCCTCATCACAGCCCCCGACATAACCGTAAAACATGATTATCGCAGTCCAAAGCGCATCATCAACTTGCCACGCCCCGGCTTTAGTACCCGCCGTGATCAGCTTTGCAAGGGATTGGGTGATTTTGGCATTCGCCATTGCGTACCGACGCGGCATTCCGGCACTGCGGTAGATTGCGTCATGAAGTTCGCTCATCTCGAAGTAGGCATCGACTGCAGCTTCTATCCATGACTGGAGGCGGGCATGATGCTCATCGACCGCACAGCTTTCCACACGCAATTGGACACGATTCATAACCTCTTCGTCGAAGCCTTCCCGCAATGCTTCAAGCAGTTCTATCTTGCTTGCGAAGTAATGATAGAGCGTACCCTTGGTGATACCAGCGCCAAGTGCAATCTCTTCCATCGTCGTGGCCTCGTACCCCCTTTCCACGAATAGCGCGCTCGCGGCCCGGAGCAAAGTCGCACGTCGCCGTTCCGCATTCCGTGGACCTGACGGTGCACCGACCCGACGGGGAGCTCGACTGCCCGAGAGATGTTTTGAAACGGAAGCGGTCTGTTTCATATTTTCTCCTTATCGGTCATGCCGCAAAACAATGCACTGAGCTTCAGGGGGGCAGTTGAAGCGGATAGGCACATCCGTATGACCCAATCCTGGCGAGGTGTAGCCCTGCATACCCCCATACTGCCATCGCTTATACATATACCGACGACTACACCGCGCATTCGCATGCAAATCCCCCAACACAGGAAAACGCACCTGCCCCCCATGCGTGTGCCCGCAAAGATACAAATCCACATCCTGCTTTGCAGCAGCGGACAGAATATCCGGCGAATGCGCCAACAAGATACGAAACGCGCTCGAAGAAGCCCCTGCCATCGCATCCTCCACGCTGGCACAACGGAACTTATGCGGATCATCTACCCCACCCAACCACAGCTCCGCATCTCCAATCCGCAACGCGGCCCCCTCATTCAACAGCATTCTGATGCCATGCGCTCGCATGGGCGCTACAATGTCGCTCAAATCATGATTACCCAGCACGCCCCAAATCCCATGCTTCGTCTCCACCCCCGACACCAGCTCCCACACCAAATCCGGCGTCCGCATCTGGCATCCGAAATGCCCGTAATGATAATCCCCAGTCAGACAGCACAAATCCACCTGAAGGCCCGAGAACAATTCCCGCAACGCCCCTCGATGCATCTCATCGCGCTCGCTGAGATGCAAATCCGACAAATGCAATATACGAAACCCGTCCAACGACTTCGGCAGATGTGCATACGAAAACTCCACCTCCTGCAACTGCGGTGTACACGCATTACGCCGCCCACGTTCGTACAATCCCATAGTTCGTAGGAAAAGATGAATAAAAAACGCCTGCACCTCCGCACCACGCGTATACAGCCGCTCCTCCGAGCCTTCCCGCAACCCCAAACGCGCCTCCATCTCCAGACGCTTCATCCACAAACGCGCACGACGCTGCGCCGCTATTTCATCCTGTTTCTTCATACCGTCTTCATTCCAACTTCCAGCAACACCGCAGCAAGTATACCACCGCCACCCGCCCGAATACGCGCATAACGGCAATAAGGCAGATACAACGAAGACGGCCCCCCCTACCCTTCGCTTCATCCTGATTTTATCTTTTCCCTTCATGCTCTTTATGGTAAAAAAATCGTTCACACAGTGCACCATGTAACGTGGGATGATGGGAAAAACATGTTGTGTGTATATCTCAGGGGGCAAACATTTCGCCAAGGATACGCAACAGCTTTTGTGCTGTGGAGCGATTCAGGGTTCCTATTTTTTTGACCAGACGTTCTTTGGAAACAGTACGAATCTGATCGACGGCGGCGTGACCGTCCTTACCCTGCACACAGGTGGGTACACGAAAAGCAAAGGAACTCCCGCCGGTGGTCAGCGGCACAACGATCACCGTGCGCATGGCAGCATTCAGCTCGTCGGGAGAAACAATGACCGCCGGACGCGTCTTGCGTATTTCGCTGCCAACGGTCGGGTCCAGGCAAACCAGCCAGACTTCGAAACGCTTCATGCGTCGCTTTCCCAATCGAGGTCAACAGCATCCCAATCGGACAGGCCATCTTCTTCCTGACGATGGCAGGCGACAGCGTCTTCCGCCCAACCTGTACGAACATTGCGGACCGGACGAATTACCAGCATGCCGTCTTGCACCTCAGCTTCCAATTCCTTCTGCAAGCCCGCCTCTTCGATGAGTGTTTTAGGCAGACGAATTCCTCTGGAATTACCAATTCTTACTAACGACAAACGCATGATGACTGCCTCCTTCGTGACTAAAAAATCCGAAATGCGGTCATAAAAAACAAAATCTCTACTGTGGTCAGGGGCGGTAAGGAGCATACCTCTTGCTTGCGGTCGCTGGACCGCCTTATTGTGTAATTACATTGTAACACCACAATAAATTGCTGTCAACGCGCCCTCTGAAAAATTCTTCTCCGTATTTCTCCGTGAAAGGGAAAATGAAGGACAGAACATTCTCTAAAAACATTGACATCGATACGGAATCGACTTTCTATCAATCGGTCACCTCGACATAACCACTGGTTGCGTTATCGAATTCATAAGTGCGCTTCCTCTTGAAAATACGAGGATGCCACGTTGGCTTGCAGGGAAAACTGGGGCAAGGCTGATAATCTGGATTATCAAGCTCAAGGGGAAAAACAATGTAGAAATAGGTCGTATATCCTTCGAAAAAAAAAGCTTCTTTCTCTCCTACAAAGATGTCAACATGGTCATCCTCGACATGTGTACAACCAGATTTACTCCATGCAGAACTTATCCCGGCAATCCTCGGTGGCATGGGCGGTTTTTCGTCCCACCTTTGGATCCTTTCGCAAGCTCTTAGCCACTCACCACATTCCTTAACCAACGCTTCTTTATCCGCAATCAGAGGCCAAGGCTCTCGAACTATAACCAGAGCTAGAAACAGAAACGGCATAGTGTAGAGCGCAATGTAAACTGCTAAAATACACCTACGACTTCGAATAACTCCCGATTCAAGTTCTAAGGAGAACTCTTCGGTATTTTTCATGCTATTTTTCTCCTGCAATGCTCTCCTCTCAACTGTCTTTCCGCTTTCCCTATGCACTGCATTCACATTCCTCTCGTTACCAAGTTGCACTTGGTGACGCCCTTGTCTCCGAAGCTTTGCTTCGCCTTATCAGCGCTCATTACCACGGACCTACGGGATAGGACACACCCAAGTGCATCGAGAACGATAGAAAAAGTCTACTTACTATCAATCTGTCACCTCGACATAACAACTTCTTGTGTAGTCGAATTTGTAAGTACGCTTTAGTTTAAAAATACGTGGATGCCACGTTGGCTTACAGGGAAAATTGGGGGATGGACGGTAATCCGGGTTATCAAGCTCAAGGGGAAAAACAACAAGAAAACAGGTTGCGAAATCAAAAACCGGCTTGTCAAAAATGGAAGAATCTTTTTCCCCGACGAAAATGACGACATGATCGTCCTCGAGACGAGTACATCCATAGTTGTGATACTCACCGTCTATCTTCTCGATCATCGGCGGCATGGACGGCTTACTTTCACCCTTTTCCCGGGCTTCTTTGCACGCTTCCATCCATTTAGCGCATTCTTGAATCAATGCCTTCTTGTTCCAGATGAAAGGCCACGGCTCGAGTGGGATAACTACAAGCGCAACAGGAATCAGAAACAGCATGGTGTACACCACAATGTACACTACGGGAACCACCCAATGTTCTTGACCCTCCCCTGATTCAAGATTTGAAGACAATTCCCCGTCATTTTTCATGCTGTTCAGGTTCTGCAAGTCTCACCTCCCAACTATCTTTTGCTCGCGCTCGACACCGCACTTACACTCCTCTCGTTAGCAAGTTGTACTTGGTAACGTCCTTGTCTTCGAAGCTTTGCTTCGCCTTATCAGCGCTCATTACCACGAATTTACGAGGAAAGGCACAGCTAAAAGCACCGAGAGCGATAGAAAAAGTGGTCTTCTGTCAATCTGTCAAATCAAAAAAATCCTTACGCTTCCTCTTAAAAATACGCGGATGCTTTGTTGCCTTACAGGGAAAACTGGGAGATGGACGGTAATCAGGGTTGTCAAGCTCAAGTGGAAAAACAACATAGAAATAGGTCGTATATCTCACGTAAAAAGAATCGGCTTCCATTTCGACAAAGATGGCGACATGTTCATCCTCTACACAGGTAGCACCAAATTCGCTAGATGCACAACTTATTCCGGCAATCCTCGGTGGCTTGGACGGCCTGCTTTCACCCTTTTCCTCGGCTTCTTTCCAGGCTTCCATCCATTCAGAGCATTCTTGAACCAACGCCTCCTTGTCCTGAATGTCGGGCCACGGATTGCGTGGCATGAGTACAATCACGGCTAAAAGCACGAATAAAATTGTGCATATCGCGACGAACGTTCCGAACAGCACAAGGCAGCTGTCGACAATTCTCCGACCTATACGCTGCCCCAGACTCCCTCTGGATTCAAGCTGTGAAGGCAAACCTTCGCTGCTTTTCATGCTATTTTGGTTTTGCAATCCGCACCTCTCGATATTTCTTACCACTTTTCCTGTCGTTCCCACGATCTCCCCCGGAAAAAAAGCTAACCAGGCGTCGTGTATTACATAAATAACGGGGCGTACGCTACTTTTGATGACAGGTTGACTGCGATCTGGCACAGCCGTTTTTATGTAGCAATTTTTTTATAGATGCGCATACCCATGTGAGTGAAAAAAGGAGTTAAAAGCAATGGAGATATTTCCAGACTTATCTTCCATAAAAAGCATAAAAACAAGAACATTATTAGGGATTCTCGTTGACTTCGGCGTATGAAAAGCGCTATGCTGATTGTAGTTGGGAAGATGTGCAAGAGGGGGCACTTTTCTTGCGTCTTAATACTCTGGAAAAGGTTTTACCGAAAACACTGCATGAGACATGGGGTTTGTATTGTAGTGTGTCGGTATTGTGTTGAATAAGCGGTCCTGGGGGACCAATTGAAAGGAAGGAAGAATGAGAAGGCTATCGGTGTATCTCATGGGGGCCTTGATCTTGAGTGGCCTGGTATTGTCTGGTTGTCCAACCCGTCCTGAGCTTTCTGTTTCCACGTCGGCGCTGCATTTTGGCACGATGGAAAGCAGTACGCTGCCGGGAGAGTTGGAATATCAGACGGAGCTTACGTTTGAGGTCTGGAACAGTGGTTGTGATGATACGCCGCTGGTGTTCAGCGTCAACGCCAATCAAGGCTGGATTAGTGTAAATCCGTCTGCTGAACAGAGCGCGGGGGAAGATGACAAGGTAACGATAACCGTGACGATTGATCGCGATTATTCTGCTAAAGCGCTTGCCTTTGCCAGCGGTATTATCACGGTAGAGAGCAGCATTGGCTCGGCGCAGATTGCTGTAACGACCGCGCCCAATTATTTTACGGAGACCTTTGCGGGTGCTACCGACTTGCTGGGCAAATCGTTGGTCTTCGAACCGAACGGCGGCTTGAGCTATTATGGGCTGACCACGGAAGATCTGGGCGATGCCTTCCCTACCGATCCGGCTGGCGGCCTTCTGCTCGATTTTGCGGATCTGGGCGACCCGATTGCCGCGCGTCCCTTTGGCGATGCTGAAACGGTTCCGTTCTACGGCGTAAATTATGACACGCTTTACATTTCCAGCGAGGGTTGGATTAGCTTTGGCGAGCCGGGCAACAGCCCTGACAGCTTGGGCAACCATTTCCGGATTCCGCAGATTTCCCTGTTCCCGCTCGATGCAACGTTGCCGGGCAGCATGGTTTCGTACCTGCAGGATGATGAAAAATTGGTCATTACCTATGAGAATGCACCGACGCCAGGTGCGCCGGCCTCTCCGAATGATGTGCAGATTGAACTGTACTTCAACGGTAAGATGACCTTGAACTATCTCGACGTTGATCCGGCGGCGTCAGGCGTAATTGGCTTGTCGGTAGGCAACCAGCAGGGCGGACAACCGTCAGACTTCATTGAAAGCGATCTGAATACCGCTCCTTTGAAGGTAGCGCTGGACTAGTCACCTCCGCTCTTGAGTGCTGAAAAATAGCCTCCCGTTTCCAAATGGAAGCGGGAGGCTTTCTGTTTTGTAAACAGGTGCAGACGAAACGTGCCTGCTTCTACGCAAGCGTCCCCAGGGTTTCCTTTGGCGCGTTTACGTCATTAGTAGCTTGCTCTCTGGTAAGCTTAGGAACTACTGCCCCGAGTATTGAGAAGGGCATAGCGAAGTGCACTTTTGCTACGCGGAAAACAAAAAACGCTCCCACGGAAAACCGCTTGGACAGCCTGTCCTCCGTGGGAACGAGCGTATTTATTTTTCTTTCTTCTTCCAATGGTCCAGGGAGCACTGCCAAGTGGCTAGCGCACCCGCAATAATATAGTCTGTACCTGGAATTAGCATAGCAACGCTAATTCAAATATTCGTTTTTCTTTGTTTCTTTCTTTTTCCGTAGAAAGAAAAGCTTCAGAGTTATCTTCCGATCTGGCCAGGTCCAACACTGAAATTGATGGGGGTCATCCGATTAAGCAGGGAGCCCGCCCCTCCGTGTACAAAACCGACAACAAAAAGATTGCGGCATTGGTAGAACAAAAAGGCGCCCCAGAAGCCGCCGGTGAAGGTGAAAAACATGAGCCAGGCGTTGGGAAGATGGATCAGGCCAAAGAAGAGTGCGGTACAGAAACAGGCTTTGCAGCGTGCGCTTTTTGAATGCACCACATCGAATGCTTTGCCAAAGAGCACTCCGAAGTAGCTCAAAAAGATAAACTGTTGGATCCAGCCCCATAGCACATAGCCCGACCACTGGCCTCCGAAATCAATCGGATGGAACAGGGCAAAGAAACGCTCAGAGGCTGTCGCACCTCGCAAGTCGATATAGTTGTATTGGGATAGACCTTCACGAAACGGCTCAACGGCAACCTGAAAGAAAAGGTTGAAAAGTAACACCATGAGAAAGAGGCTGCTCATAAACGCCAGCAGAACACGCAGGCTGCGTGCGGCGTTGTCCAGGCGCAGCATGACGGGAAGGGCAACAAAGAGTAGAATCGCGTCGATGAGCAGTATCAGGGCGCCGCGAAACGCAATTGTGGCAAGCAGGCTTTCGCCGTGAATGTGTACCCATTTCTCGTTCATTTCTTCATGAAAGGTGATCGCTGCGCAAACAAAAAGGGCGGTCCAGGCTAAGGTGGCCACGAGTACGGCGCGCCAATGTTTGCGGATCAGGGGTGGTTGTCCGTCAAGACTGAAATAGTAGCGTAAGGGGTTTCCTAAACCGCGCAGCTCCCAAAAGTACCAGCCCAGACCATGTCGACGTTGCGCTTCGGTCAAAAAAACCTCTTTTTCGAAGCGGTAATGTACCATGGGAGACAGGATAAACATCCATACCATCACGGGAATGCCAAAGGCGTATCGAAATGTGGCGGTCGCATCCTTACTAAGTACCAGCTCACACCAGACCACCGCCAGAACTGCGGTAAAGGCGACCAGGGCTTCGATGAAATTCCAGCGACGCAATGCCGTTACCCGTGTCGATGGGATATTGGGGTCAACCACGACAATCCCTGAATCTGGCTCGGGATAGAATGTGGTAAATGCCTTTTTCGTTCCCCAAAGGACATCGGACAGGGAGCGGGGATTTGAAATCGCATCAGGCTGTTCAGACATACTACTTCCTCTCACTTCTGTATCGTTAGTTAATGTAATCCATCTTATACAAGACTCTAAAACCGATGAAATGGTGTCAAATCTCGCAGGACGGTTGCTTCAAAGACGAGCTTGTGAGTACAACCAACTGGCCAGCGCCACAGGCAATAGAATATGGTCCTTACCATCCCTGACCGAAGCAAAAACTGCATTTATATGGCAGCTTCTCAGATTTTAGTCACTAAAGCCCCCAAGCGGCTGTGAAAGCACTTGGGGGCGAATGATTTTGAGTAAGACGTTCTCTGTTATTTACCTTTGGTCCAGACGACCCGCTCAATCAGGGGCATGTAATCCGACCACTCTTGTCGTTTTTCTTTGGTCTCGTGGACGATGCGTGAGAAGGCTGCGGCCTGTGCATCCAGATTGTCGATATGGTGCAAAACGATAGCTTCCAGGGTCTTGGGCAGCACGGGCGAACCATGCGCTAATTCACCATGGTGAGAAAGCAGCATATGCAACAGCTCCAGGCGCAATTTTTCCGGGAAATCAGCAATGGTATTGATGTGCTTTTGTAACATATCGCAGCCAATTTGCAGGTGTCCCAGCAATTTTCCGGCATTGGTGTAGTCCGAGAACATCTCATGCGACATTTCTTCCAGTTTACCCAGATCGTGCAGAAAAACACCTACCAGCAGCACATCCCGATCAATATTGGGATATAATTCACACATGAGCTCTGCAATGCGTGACATTTCCAGGCAGTGCCGCAGCAAACCACCTTGATATTCGTGATGCCATTTTTTGGCTGCGGCAGCGATTTTAAATTGTTGCAGGAACTCGGTATCGTTCCAGAAACAGGCAATCAACTCCTTCAACTTTGGATGCTGTACCGTGTCCAGAACTTTTTTAAATGCCGCCAGATCCGCGTCCAGATTCCCGGGAGTATGGATCAAATCTTCAAGATTGTAATCACTTTCATTCAATGGCAATACCTGCTCCACCTGAAGCTGAAGACGGTTCTGATACAGGTTAACCCGTCCACGCACATTTACCACATCGCCTAATTCAAACATGTTCGCTGTATCCACAGCGTTATTCCACATAACCCCACCGATTTCCCCTGTACGATCCTTGAATACCATCCCTAAAAATTTACCCCCGCTCTGTTTCGAACGCACGTCTTTGCGGATAGCAATAAAATAATCGTTTACATAATCCCCTTCCTGCAGGGTGTTCACATACTGGTTCTTCATCCAATCCTCCGAAACCGGTTTGTACCTCTTATCGACGGCGCAACGCATATCCGCTGCATCGTATCGTCAGAGTATCGCGTGGCGCTATCCAAGTGCAAGCCTTTCCTTGCAGAAAATTCTTCCGGAATATCGGGCTATGCATAGAAAAGAGGGAAGGCTCCGTTCTCACGGAACCTTCCCTATGTGGAATCAAGGCTTACAGAGGATTACTTTACGAGCGCCCCCGGGCAGAAACCCTCTTCACCGATATCGCAATTGTGGTAGCCCAAGGAGTTGAAAAGCTGAATCATGCGTAACAATTCGCCCAACTCAATTTTCCAATCCTGGGGTGCGTAGTCCGCATTATGTGCAATACAATCCACATCCAGCGAACCCGGCGCATATCCATCTTCACCTGCAGTACTGCAGCCTAAACGGGTGGAGTTGAAGAACTGAATAACCCGCAAAAGCTCGCTCAGGTTAATCACAAAGTCCCCATCCTGATCCGCGCTGTGGGTTCCTTCTTCACCTTCACCTTCACCTTCACCTTCACCTTCACCTTCACCTTCACCTTCACCTTCGCCTTCGCCTTCGCCTTCGCCTTCGCCTTCGCCTTCACCTTCACCTTCACCTTCACCTTCACCTTCACCTTCACCTTCACCTTCACCTTCACCTTCGCCTTCAGTAGTTCCGTACAGGTCGTCGCAATCAATGGCGCCGTTGCCGTTGAGGTCAACGCTATCAAGATCGGACTGGGTTAATTCATCGTTCAGACCCTGCAATTCACTAAGCGTGAGTTGGTCATCGTCATTGTCATCCAGCGAAGGCAACAGGTTAATCAACCAGCTGGCGCTGCTAAATTCATCGTAGCTAAGCTTCTCATCGCTACCTACCAAAACGGACCAGCCTGAGAGTAACCAGTTACTCAAACCGGTAACCGCCTGGAATTCGTCTTTGCTCAGCAAGCCGTCGTCGTCGCTATCGCCCAAGGCCAACAGGATCAGGAAATAGCTTTCCACGGAATCAATATCACAGGCAGAGGTTTCACCTTCGGTCGTTTCGCCTTCAGTAGTCTCCCCTTCGGAAACTTCACCTTCGGTCGTTTCGCCTTCAGTGGTCTCACCTTCGGAAACTTCACCTTCGGAAACTTCACCTTCGGAAACTTCACCTTCGGAAACTTCACCTTCGGAAACTTCACCTTCGGAAACTTCGCCTTCGGTGGTTCCGTACAGGTCGTCACAATCAATGACGCCGTTGCCGTTGAGGTCAACGCTATCAAGATCGGACTGGGTTAATTCATCGTTCAGACCCTGCAATTCACTAAGCGTGAGTTGGTCATCGTCATTGTCATCCAGTGAAGACAACAGGTTGATCAACCAGCTGGCGCTGCTGAATTCATCATAGCTGAGTTTTTCGTCGCTACCTACCAGCAGTGACCAACCGGAGAGCACAAAGTCACCCAGGCCGGTAACTGCCTGGAATTCGTCTTTAGTCAACAAACCGTCGTCGTTGGTATCGCCCAAGGCCAACAGGATCAGGAAATAGCTTTCCACAGAATCAATATCGCAAGTGGTTACTATCTCTCCCTCTTCTGCGCCTTCAACTTCACCTTCTTCTGTGCCCTCGCCTTCACCCTCCACGGCTCCTTCGGCCTCCCCTTCGACTTCTTCTTCACACGGTGGACATCCGCCACCGTCGGCATAGGCTTCGGGGTTAAGCGATGCAGCCACGAAGGCATCGAAGGTTGCAGGCGTGCTCACCACGGCGGTGTATTCGCCGATGTTGCAAACTTCGTCGAAATCCGGGTCACCGTTAGAGGCCAAAAAACGCGCTGCAGACAAATCGTAGGAATCGAAGCTCACGTCTGGGAACAGAGGGATATTCCCCAGCAGATCTTCGATTGCCGCAAGCATCTGCGGTTCACCTTGGGTGGTGATACCGGCAACGAGGGGCACGAAGCTGGGAAAGAGCATCGTGATGGTGCTGTTAATGGCCTCCTCTGCCTGCGCACGGTTGCTCATATAGGCATTGCGCACACAGCAGAAGGCATTCTGATCTGGATCGGCGAGTATGGCGTCCAACAGTTTTGCCTGGGCCACATCCACCATACCATTCTCATCCAAGTCGATTTCATCCGGTTCTCCGCCCAGGATGCTTTTTAGTACGCTCATGTCGTAGAGATTGCGTAACGCGGCTTCAAAACCAACGTTCATTGCCGTTTTGCTGCAGCTAAGGTAGCAGGGAAACGCGTAACATGACCCCCCAGGACCTTCCATCAGGTCCATACAATCGATAACTCCGTTGCTATTGGCGTCGACGGTTTCAAAACGTTCCTGGGAGATGTCATCCGACCAATCCTGGACTTCACTCCAGGTGAGTTCATCGTCGTCGTTGTCATCCAGTTTGGGTAACAAGGTGGTCAGGGCGGTGTTATCGACAAATTCTTCCTTGGAAAGATTGCCATCATCATCCTTGTCGATCAGCCCCCAGCTCAGGTTCAGCAACCAACTGTCGACAAACATCTCGAGTTCCGATTTTGAAAGCAGACCGTTCTCGTTGACATCGCCAAAGAGATGGAGCAATACATAGTAGTTCTCATCCGAATCGATATCACATTCGATTTGCGCCTGCCCTTCTTCTTCGCCTTCATTCACTACCTCGCCTTCCCCTTCGCCTTCACATACGGGACATCCCGAATAATAGTCAGAGGAATCTTCGTCCATGGCCGCGCTCACGAAAGCATCATAATCATCCGGCGCAGTGACCACCCAGGCGTTATACTCACCCAAATTACAGACACCATCCGTATCGGCATCCCCATTGGCATGAAGATACTGCTCTGCACTTCCATCAAAGGCGTCGAAATTGAGTTCGGGGACACCGGGAATGAAGCTGCTTAAGGTTTGGATAATATTGTTGATCAGTTCTTCCTGACCCATTGTCGTTAAAGCTGCCAGTACAGAAACCAGCACATCTCTATCCGGTGCTTCAGGCAGGGGGATGCCGTAGAGGTCATCCGGCCAAGCGCTGACGATGGCCAGTGCGGCAATTTCGGCAGCAACCCGGTTTTGCACATACGGGGTGTATATGCAACAGTGATTCGGCGCAAGGCGATCCTTCAGAATAGCGTCGAAAAGGCGCGCTTGGGCCACCTCCGGCATACCGTTGAAATCCAGATCCGCCGTTTCGACATTAATCGCGCCGCCAATAAGCGGAATTGCGGCGATTTTCCCATACAACTCACGCAAATCATCTTCGAAACCAGGATCATAGCCCAGGCCGATGCAAAGATAGGAGTCGCATGGTTCTACGCCACAAAAAACTTTTTCTTCCGCCGATGCCGCTGGCGGAAAAAACGTAAGCACGCTTACAACAAGCACCCCAACCAATGCTATGTGTTGGATCGATCTCATCTTGGCATCAAACCTTGACCTAAAAAGCATAACTTCCCTTTCCTGTCTTTTGAACAGCGGCCTTAGACCGCATCGTATCCGTTCCCACTTCCCCTGTATCTAATTGTAACGTGTTTTCCAGATTTTGCAAGTGTATTATAGCTTACATTGAACAATTAGACTCAAAAATTTTCAAAAATCCTTTATTGTAGGGTGCCTGAGCCCCCCCAGAAAAAAAGCCACGCCGTAAAAGACGTGGCTTTTTCTATTCTTCTAAGAAAAGCACCGGTCACTGATTCTGATGGTGCTCTTGTAGGGACTGAATATCCATGGCGCCTTCTTTCATGGCGCGAATAGCCTGCACGGCAGCGCGTGCCGCTGCCAAGGTGGTCATGGTCGGCAGACCATATTCCAGGGCAGTGCGGCGGATGGCGCGTTCGTCGCACTTGGACTCAACGCCCATGGGCGTGTTGATAATCCAGTCGACATCGCCGTTAATAATACGGTCGACGACATTGGGACGTCCCTCGCCCACCTTGTGCACGACTTTTACTTCGATATCCTGCTCTCCCAAGAGAGCGGCAGTACCGCGGGTCGCTACAAATTTGAAGCCTAATTCGGCCAGCTCTTTACCTAGACTACCAAGGTTTTCTTTATCCCGTTCATTGAGACTCAGGAAAATGGTCCCTTCCGTAGGTACGCTGTTACCTGCGGCTATCTGGCTCTTGGCGTAGGCCAGGCCCATGTTCTTGTCGATACCCATGACTTCACCGGTACTGCGCATTTCCGGTCCGAGCAGGATGTCGACGCCGGGGAATTTGAGGAAGGGTAGCACCACTTCTTTGGCAGAGGTGTAGTTGGGGGTGGGGTCTTCGGTAAAGCCCAACTCCGTCAGCTTTTTGCCGGCCATCACGCGCGAGGCCAGTTTGGCCAGTGGTTTTCCGATGGCTTTGCTGACGAAGGGTACGGTACGGGAGGCGCGTGGGTTTACTTCCAGCAGGAAGATTTGTGTATCGCGCACCGCATACTGGATATTCATCAGGCCGATTACATTCAGTTCGCGGGCCAGAGCGCGGGTTTGTTCTTTCACCTGCTCGAGCAATTCAGGGTCTAAATCGTAGGGGGGCAGAATGCAGGCGCTGTCGCCCGAGTGGACACCGGCTTCTTCGATGTGCTGCATGATGCCCGCTACCACGACGGTTTCGCCGTCTGAAATGGCGTCTACGTCTAACTCGATCGCATTTTCGAGGAATTTGTCGATCAGAATGGGATGTTCTGGAGAAGCTTCCACCGCGTAGGTCATGTAGCGATCAAGGGATTCGCGGTCGTAGACGATTTCCATGGCGCGTCCGCCGAGCACGAAGGAGGGGCGCACCACGACAGGGTAGCCAATCCGTTCGGCGATGACGTCGGCCTCTTCGAAGGAGGTGGCGACGTCATTGGCAGGTTGCAGGAGGTTCAGTTTTTCTACTACTTCCCGGAAGCGTTCGCGATCTTCAGCGCGTGCAATACTGTCCGGGCTGGTGCCGATAATGGGCGCGCCCGCTGCTTCCAGGCGTTCGGCCAGATTCAACGGCGTTTGCCCGCCGTACTGTACAATCACCCCTTTGGGTTTCACGTTGTCGATGATATTCATCACGTCTTCGAAGGTCACCGGCTCAAAGAAAAGCTGATCTGAGGTGTCGTAGTCGGTCGAGACGGTCTCGGGGTTGCAGTTGACCATGATGGTCTCATAGCCGTCTTCTTTGAGGGCAAAGGCGGCGTGTACACAGCAGTAATCGAATTCGATGCCTTGGCCAATACGGTTGGGACCACCGCCAAGGATGATGATTTTTTCCTTGTCCGAATGGGTTACTTCATCTTCATCGCCATAGGAGGAGTAGTAGTAGGGTGTAAATGCGCCAAATTCCGCGGCACAGGTGTCCACCAGACGATAACAGGGAATTACGCCGTGTTTTTTGCGCAGCGCACGCACGTCGTCTTCGGATTTACCCCAAAGCAGAGCAAGCTGGTAATCAGCGAAGCCCAGTTCTTTGGCCTTGCGCAGGGTGGCGAAGGAATCGGGATTTGCATCGCGCAGCTCCTTTTCCTCATCCACAATTTCCAGCATCTGGCGTAAGAACCAGCGGTCGATATAGGTGGCTTCGAAGAGCTCTTCTACGGTTGCTCCCAACCGCAATACTTCCGCAAGCTGTTGCATACGGTCTGGGCTGGGGGTACGAATGGCACGCAGCAGCGCGTGTTTCTCGGCTTCAGGATCACTACCTTCGGTCAGGGCTTTGTATTTTCCATCGCCGCCAAAACCGAAACGACCGGTTTCGAGGCCGCGAATCGCTTTCTGCAGGGATTCTTTGAAGGTACGACCGATACTCATGGTCTCGCCGACGCTTTTCATCTGCACGGTAAGGGTGGGTTCGGAACCGGGGAATTTCTCAAAGGCCCAACGCGGAATCTTCGTTACAACATAGTCGATGGTCGGCTCGAAGGAGGCGGGGGTTTCCTGGGTAATGTCGTTGGGAATTTCGTCCAGAGTGAAGCCCACGGCCAGCTTTGCCGCAATCTTGGCAATAGGGAAGCCGGTCGCCTTGGAGGCCAGTGCGGAACTGCGCGATACGCGGGGGTTCATCTCGATAACCACCATGCGCCCGTTGTCCGGATTCACCGCAAACTGGCAGTTGGAACCGCCCGTGTCCACTCCGATTTCCCGCATAATCGCCACGGAGGCGTCGCGCATTATTTGGTATTCTTTGTCGGTCAGGGTTTGTGCGGGGGCTACGGTAATGCTGTCGCCGGTATGCACGCCCATGGGGTCCACGTTTTCGATGGAGCAGATAATGACGACGTTATCATTCAGATCGCGCATCACCTCGAGCTCGTATTCTTTCCAGCCTATCACCGATTCTTCAATAAGCACCTCGGTCACAGGGCTGGCGTCCAGACCATGCTGCACGGCCTTGGCATATTCATCTTTGTTGAAGGCAAGGCCTGCGCCGGTGCCCCCCAGGGTGAATGCGGGACGAATCACGGCGGCGTAGTTGATTTCCGCGCCAAAGGCTATGGCTTCATCCAGATTGTGAACTACTTTGCTTTTGGGCACATCGAGGCCACAATTCAGCATGGCTTCTTTAAAAAGACCGCGATCTTCCGCCTTTTCAATCGCCGCATGCCGTGCCCCGATCAATTCGCAGTTGTACTTGGCAAGAATGCCCGTTTGGGACAATTCAACGGCCAAGTTCAGGGCCGTCTGGCCGCCTACGGTCGGCAGCAATGCATTGGGACGTTCCTTGGCGATAACTCGCTCCAGGAATTCTACCGTCAATGGCTCCACGTAGACCCGATCGGCTGTCTCGGGGTCTGTCATGATAGTCGCGGGATTGCTATTGACCAGAATAACTTCGTAGCCTTCTTCGCGCAATGCCTTACACGCCTGTGTGCCGGAGTAATCAAACTCGCACGCCTGACCAATGACGATGGGACCTGACCCAATCAACAAAATCCGCTTTATATCTGTTCTTCTCGGCATATATAACCCCGCATATGTACGCTATGCATTCTCTTAAAGCTTCGAAATGATGCTTACCGACTAATCTCAAGAATTTCCAGGGATAAATCCCCCGCAGGGACCTTCGCCACCGCCGTTTCCCCCACCGCTTTGCCCAGCAAGGCCTTACCTACTGGCGAACTTACCGAAATCTTTCCACTGGCCATGTCCGCTTCTACCGGACTCACCAGACTATACTGCACTTCGCGTCCCGTTTTTTTGTTTAAAACGCGCACCGTCGCGCCCATATAGGCTTTGCTCGCGTCAATATTCTGCTCTTCCAGAAGCACTGCACGCGTAATCTTGTCCTCGATATCACCGATCTTGGCGTGCAACATCGCCTGCTCTTCCTTGGCGGCATGGTATTCGGCATTTTCCTTCAAGTCACCCAGGGAACGGGCAAACTCAATCGTATCGGCCACTTTCATGCGGCGTTCGTTCAACTCCTGCAACGTCTCCTGCAACTTGTCCAAGCCTTCACGGGAAATATACAGTTTTTCCATAGTACCAATATCCAAATGGGTTTTGCTGCACTTTGCTCTTGGCAAGTGCCCCGCCAAGAGCACCAGACATACAAAATCAGCGGGACAGTCGTGTTCCGCTGTAATTCAATAATAAAACCTTTCATGCGCATGCGCCAAATTCTGGGTACTATAGCAAATATCAGGCACTGCTTTAAATCTTCGTGTTATCTCGCAATAAAACAAAAATCGCACTATTCCTCATTCTCCTTCTCGCTCGGCGTATAAGAACACACTTTCCACTGCATTTGGACGCTGGCCGCCTGCCTGTGGTCGCTGGATTACTTAGGCGCATTTTTTTTGGGCATAGTAGGACGTGTTGGCTTTTGAGGCATGGCGGGACGTTGCGGAGGGGTGATTGTGGGTTTGGAAATCTGGGGTTTCCAGGGATGCCGCAGGCTGGGTTTTTGGGGGGCTTTTTCAAGCGGCGTCAGGGTGGCCGAAGCAGGAAAGGTGTAGGAAGTCAGAAGCGGGGGGGCTATTTTAGGAGGCCAATCGGAAGTGGTTTTTTCTTGTTTTTTGGGGGCTAGCGCACTGGATTGAGTTTTCTGCTGGCGCAGGTATTGCAGGTACCGGGGATATTCTTGTTGCAGGACGGGGGTACGACGAATTCTGCGCCACCAGTATTGAATCCAGGTGCGGGCTTGCGCGTCGTTGGCTAGGGCCAGATAGCGCTGGTGCCAAATCCAGAAGTGGTGGGGGTGGGTGATGAAATAGTCGCGCATCTGGCTGTAGGCGCCGTTGCTTTTTTGATCAAGGGTAAGCAGGTAGCGCCACCAGGGAAAAAGATGAGCATGGGCGGCGGGCACGTCGGTAAGACGCTGGAGCGTATTCGTAAGTTCCGTGCGCAGCGCGGGATATTTATCAAAGTATTCACGCATGGGATTCAGAATTTCGGGAAGCGGCGCTACTTTCAGGGGATTGTCGAGAAAACGCAAGGCAATATCGGGATGGGCACGAAAGTAGTCCAAGGCGGTTTGAAAGGCCTCTTGCATGGGGCCTTGTGAGAATGCGGTGCGTTGCAGCATCTCGGCAGAGGTGCGAAGTGTGGCGTTGCGTGCAAGATGGTCGTAAGCAGCATAAAAAAGCGCTTGCGCACGGGGATCGTTGTGAAACGCCTCGTCCATACGCGCATCACAGAATGTAAAACGGGATTGGAGCTGCAACTCGCTCCAGGTCTCTTCGGCCTCTTTTAGGGCTGGGTGGGTATCCAGATATCTAAGATAACCTTGGTGCAGTTCAGCAAGGCCGGGATCGGCAGTCAGTGTTTTTTCCACACGTCTAACAAAGGGGAGCGCGGGATTGGCACATGCGTATAGGTTCGAGAAAAGCAGCAGCGCTAGCAAAGAGAAAGAAAATGGCGCATACGGACGGACGGAACAATTTTTGGACGGCATAGCGCTATTCCTGGGAGGTAGCTTGGGGCTGAATACGTTTTAACTTGCGCCATAGCGTGTTGCGACCGATCCCCAAAAGACGTGCTGCGCGCGCCTGATTGTGTTTACAACGCCGCAGCACTTCCTGAATGTATTTCAGCTCTACTTCGTCGAGTGTGAGATTGGTTGGCAGCGCGATCGTTTCCTGCTGGTCCTGGTACAACGGGAGTGCATGTCCGTTATGCGTAAGGCGCGCTACTTTTAACGGCACCTCATTGGGCTGAAGCGGTAGAAAGGCATAATCAGCCACTCCGTCGCGCATAGCGCATACCGCGTCGGCAATCGTCGAAGCCGAAGTAAGCAGCAGCGTAGGCAGGGCCTGCGCATAGCGCTTGGCCAGTGGTAATGAATCGGTAATGAGAATATTCCCGCTTTCGTCCACCACCTGGTGACCGGCCCGCTCCAGCATTGCTTTCACGGTCAAACGGTTGGGTATGTCGTCAATATGTAAAATAGCGCGAACCATAGGATTAAGGCTACACCTTCGCTGCAAAAATTTCCAGTACATAAATCGGATTCAGGAAGCAGCACCTGACGCGATGCTTCTTGTCACCCAATCGTTGCACAAAGGCTGCTTATGCCCCGCTCTTATAATATAATTACCCTACGAAGAAGCATCTTCTATGACCGGGGAAGGAATAACCCAGCAATAGGCGCGATAGCGAACTTCGTTCCAGGGTGCCTCCTGTGTTTTCTGCGTGGGTAGACGAGCGGGTTGGATCTGTATGCGTAGCGTAAAACGTCCCTGGGTGAAACGTGCGGGAATCATGAATTCACTGTCTTTAAAAAGGTAGTCGGGAGTTGGGCGGGGAACGGGCGAGTCATGCGGCATGGCGCTATATGCTTCACCTCCAGGTTCGTACCAGACGCCAACGTGTTCCCACTGCGGTGGGGTGTCTACATTGAGACGGCTGATATCGGCAACATACACCTGTGCGCATTGATGGGGCAGGGTATCCGCAAAGGTGCGACGCAAGAGTACTCCGCGATTATCGGGTTCCAGCATAAGCGTAAATTCAGACTTTCCTCGTATGTTGCGCATGTATTTTTTCTGGACCGGATATATTTCCAGGGGCGAGTAGTTAATCACCAGGGCCTGCCCGATGGCGGACTCCGGGTCGGATTGTATAGTACAGCCCCCCACCTTGCTTATCGCATGTGCGGAATGCAAAAGAATGTCGCCGGGTAACACTTCGGGATGGGTTGCCGGGGATTGGGAGCTTGTACGCAGTAGAATCTGATCCAGCAGGAGCGGCCCTTCTCTTGGTTGTATACGAAGACGATGTGTGCCGTTTTTTAAAAAAAGAACCTTTTGGGCAGGCACATCGGGTTGACTGCTTGCCCAGCTATACTGCAAATCATGCGTCGCGGAGAACCAGTTTCCCATTCCCTCCTGACTGGCATAGGAATCGGAACGTTCGACGGTGCCGATATCGTTATCAAACTGAAGCCAGCATGAATCCATACCTTCATCCCGCATCAATGCGCGTCCACGCAACCAGATGGAATAAGGGGTATTCGCTTGTGCCTCAAACACGAAGTCGGCATAGTCCACCGGATTTGCCCAGGGACGTTTGCGGTTAACCCCACGCACGGTGTGCGGCCCCCAAGGCGCACGGGAAACAATGGGCGTTGGGGCATCGGCGTCGACAGTTCTATAACTGTACTCTTCTTCGCTTTCATCTACCCCTATTTCCAGATCAGCTATTTCGGTTAACGAGGCACCGGGCAGCCCATACCAATACACCAGGGATTCGCAGTGTTCTGAAACCGTGTTGTTACGGCCATGACCAAAAGCAATACGGGCCTTTTTAGCAAAGGCAAGCGCATCGCCCAACAGAAAACGATATCCCACACATATACCTTCTTCTGCTATGGCATTACGCTGAGCGCTGCGTCCAACAAAGGGTAATGAAAAATAACTCGGACCTTTCCCCCCAAACCACGCCCAGGTATCGGAACAGGTCAATGGGGTTTCCCCATCGTCAATAAAAAAACGGGGCGCGCCTGTCAATGCATCCCATGAACCTGCATGCGACACGATACATGATGTACCGATAATAGCGCCCGTCCAATCTCCCTCCTCCGTTTCGCCCCGTTCCACTTGTTCCGTGTCCAGAAAAACAAGATCTTTCCCCATTGAAGGCGAGGGATGGTCAACATAGCTGGCATGAAAATAGCTCAAATACTGGGACGGCGTCGATAGCGGTTCATACTGTAGCGCATAGGTCAACATCCCCTCCCAATCGGGATTTGCATTCAACAATTCGATGCGGGCCGACCGAAAACACGGCATCGGGAAGCGCGATTCCAGGAAAATGCGCGCACCTTTATAATAAATTCTTACGGGAAATGCACGAAT
Source organism: Candidatus Hydrogenedentota bacterium (assembly GCA_963678445.1). GTDB lineage: Bacteria > Hydrogenedentota > Hydrogenedentia > Hydrogenedentales. The sequence continues at coordinate 1,308,214 of OY782877.1, forward strand.
CTCGTCCATCTCCTTGTGCAGCATCCCTACCCCGAAAAACAAGGCCAGTGGCGTCTCCACAGAGGGGTATTGACGGTCATCCCAGGTAATACGCAGCCACATTTCACCAAAAGGGGTGGCGATTTCTCGGGGTGCAGAAAGTTGTAGCGTGCGCAACAACACCGGTGCACCCCGGTAGTCCCACAGCGACAAAGGACCCTGCGTATCCCAGGCAATTTCAGCCCGGTACCGACGCCAGGATTTTGACGACATCGCCCAATCAAAGGAATGCCGGGAGAAATCAGGTAACGCTGCACCGGACCAGGGCACAAAAGAAGACGGTAACGGGTTTCCCGTGGCGACGCGGTGGTAAATATAATCCCATCCTCCTCCCCAAGGCTCGTCGCAACGCCATTCCAGCATTCGTGCAAACGGAATAGCGGTCCACAGCGCCGGAAAAGAATTCGGCGGGTTATCGCCCCCGCCCAACCACTGCTGTAAATCGCTGTTCTTCCGTTCTACACCGTCTACAAAGATCCGCCATGTTGTCTGTGGGTGTTGTCGGCCCTGCAAATAAGATAAAACGCCCGCAGCGCCCCCTGCTGAAAAAGCGGTGTGGCCCTTTCCTTCCAGGGGCGTATAAAAAAGCCCCCCGCCCCCTTCCTTCTCTCGCACAGTGGTTCCCATAACGCTACGGACGCCGATCCGTTGCATCGGCCACTGCTCCCAATGCGTATACGCCTCCTCCCCGATAGGCAGTGTCGGCAATTTTTCTCCCAATGCCGCCGCCCACATCGCTATGAACACTATGCTTAAAAAAAGGCCCCATCGTTTGCGTGCGTCCATAGGAGCTCCTTCCATAGTCCTCGTTCTATATACATTTTTCAGCATAGCATACCGGGCTGAGGGCAGGAGAGGAAAACTAGCGCAACAGAATGTAGCGCAGAATCAGTGCGGCTGAGATCAGGTAGAGTAGCGGATGCACCTCGTGTCTGCGACCGGACGAGGTTTTGATAGCGGTGTAGGAAACGCAGCCGGCGGCGATGCCTTCGGTGATACCATAGCCAAAGGCCATGATAGCGATAGTGAGAAAGGCGGGCAGGCTCTCGGTAACATCTTCCCAATGAATTCGTTTCAGCGGGGCAAGCATGAGAAAACCTACCACGATGAGGGCAGGCGCTACAGCAGGATACATGGCGACCATGCTGTTTTCGATACCCAGCATTTTGTAATAGTCCGGGCCCATGTTGTGTCCCGCCAAGGCAACAATTGGGGCAAGGAGGATAGCGAAAAGAAAGCATACCCCTGTTACCAAGGCTGCCAGACCGGTACGCGCGCCCGCAGCTACGCCCGTTGCGCTTTCAATATAACTGGTCACTGTGCTGGTGCCAAACAGCGCGCCAAAACACGTCGCTAATGCATCGGAAAAAAACGCATGCCCCGCTCTGGGCAGTTTGCCATCTTCCTGCATAAAACCGGCCTGCGTGCTGACACCAACCAACGTGCCAACGGTGTCGAAGAGATCGAGAAAGAAGAATAGCGAAATCGCTAAAAGCGCATCGTCCCAGCGCGTAAGCAATTCGGCAAAATTAAGTTGAAAAAAAGTTGTAAAAGAAAGTGTGGTCGTCTGTAGCGACCAGGGCAACACACCGGTGAGCAGTCCAATCCCTATGGTCGTCAGGATACCAATAAGGATAGCGCCGCCCTGAATACCACGCGCCAGCAGGGTGGCGATAAACCAAACGCCGAAGAGGGAAAGGAGAGGAGCGCCATGGTGCAAATCACCTAAAGAAACCATTGTCGCAGGGTCCAGGACAATAATACCGGCCCATTGCAGACCAATAAAGGCAATAAACAGGCCGATGGCCGGTCCGATAGCGTTTTTAAGACAGGCCGGAAAAACGTTGAGTACTTTCTCGCGGGTACGAAAGATAGAGAGCAGCAAAAAGATAACACCGGACAGAAAAACAATCGCCAAACCCGCCTGCCAGGAAAAGCCCATGCCTAAACAGATAGCAAAGGTGAATAAAAAATTCTCCCCCATGCCCGGGGCCAACGCAAACGGGTACCGCGCAATGAGTCCCATGGCGAAACAGCCCAAGGCCGCCGACAGACACGTAGCCAGCAGTACAGAACCAAAATCCATCCCCGCCATCGCCAGCACCGTCGGTTGCACAAACACAATATAACTCATCGTGGCAAACGTCGTGACCCCACCGACGACCTCCCGCCGAAAGGTCGACTCCGCCCGACGGACGCCAAAATAACTATCCAAACGTTGTGCTATACCCTCGAGCATATCAGATATCAAACCTTTCCTCTACGCGACAAAACCATATGTTTGTTCATATCGCTTGCATGATATACCCCAAAAGCTCAGCACCACAACCAAGGCGGATTTAAATCTAAAAGCGGTTCTTTTCAAAATCCACCGTCATTCGTGAAACCCCTAGAGTAAAACCTGAGGCTGGTCACAAATCATACCGACAAAAAACATCCTGTTTTATGCAAAACGGAGCTGTAGCCGTAGTAACGATGTGTGTTTAGTATTATGTACCACATAACCAGTGAACTTTGCTTATTCGTCGTTGATAAATAGTCCTCGTTGAGATATTCTTGACAACATTAAAATCTATCCAATTCCTGTAACAGAGATCGGGGTTTTGTGTTGCTGGAAAAGCAGATACTGAGACTCTTTTTGCCAAGCTTGTTGAAACCGATTTTGGAAAGGTGAAAATCGAGATGCCAGAAAAAAACAAAGCAAGAAGTATTAAGCCATCTCATCAAAAAATATTATTTGGCATTTCTGGCAATCAATGTGCCCATCCTGATTGTCATCGTCTACTAATAATTGATGATGGTACTACAATCGTTGGAAAAATATGCCATATAGAAGCAGCATCCGAGGGGGGACCTCGGTACAACCATAATATGACCGACGATGAAAGAAGACACTTTAATAATCTGATTGTGCTTTGCGATGAACATCATTCTGTAATCGACAACCCAGAAAACGAAAAGGACTATCCTGTACCTCTTTTGAGAGAATGGAAGAAGCAACATGAGGATAAATATAAAAATGCTCGTCTTCGTGAAAACCCCAGACTAATCATACAGGCAATCGATGCAATTTCAGCAATTAGTTTCGAAGAAGGAAGCGATGTTACACATGAAAAAACCACAGCTTTTGATATAGAACCTAAAATCAAACATAATGCAATCAAGCGCAATCGTGAAATTATAAAAGAGTACGGCCCGTACTATGCAAGAATAAACGCAATTTATGGAGAATTGGAAAATCAGGCTTCATTTAAGAAAGAAAGACTTCTGCGTAATATTCGCCATATTTATCTACATATAAAAGGAAAGTTCATTAATGGCGCTGATAATGAAATCAAAATCATTCAAGAACACGCAGATGATATCTTTGATGAAGTTAGGGAGCGCTTAAACGAGCTGGTAGAAAGGCAGAGTTTAGACCATCCGGAAGATTTGTTTTTTGCCATTGATATCATTATGGTTGATGCTTTTATGCGTTGTAAGATATTGGAGGAGCCACTATCATGATCTTGGGACGCGATATTCATCCCGAAAAGAAAATCTATCATACCGGAGCGCTGGTTCTTGAGGCACTACGGGACTTCCCTGACGATCGGTCTTCATATTTTGAGCTTTATGCAAAGGTTAGGGAAAAACACGGCCTGTCGGTGAACGCATATACTTTGGCTTTAGATTGGCTTTATCTGCTGGGGGCGATTAAACACGCCAACGGAGAAGTAAAAAAATGTTCCTAAAAAATCTGCTCATCGAAAATCACGGAACAATTATTCGAAATATTGCCTTTCATAAAGGTATTAATTTGATTGTTGATGAAACCAGTACACGAAACAAACAGGAAAGTGGCAATAATGTCGGAAAAACGACTGTTCTGCGGCTTATTGATTTCTGTTTAGGAGGAAAAGGGGAAAATATTTACACAGATCCTGAATTTAAAGATAAAGGCGCAAATACCGCTATTGAAAAATTCTTAAAGGATAATAATGTTCTTGTTACCCTTGTACTGAAAGAAGATTTGGAAGTCGAGTCATCCCGTGAGATCACAATCAAAAGAAACTTTTTACCGCGCAAACAAAAGATACAAGAAATTAACGGGGAAACTTTCTCAAATGAGGAGTTTCCCAAAAAACTTAGTCGTTTAATTTTTAAAATAAAACAGGATAAGCCTACTTTTCGACAACTCATTTCAAAGAATATTAGAGATGAGAAAAATAGATTGCAGCATACTTTAAAAGTTTTGCATCCGACAACAAAGCAGGAAGAGTATGAGGCGCTTTTTTTCTTTTGGTTGGGAATAGAAGTAGATTCTTCTGAGAGAAAACAAAAATTACTCACTCAACTGAAATTAGAAGAGGGCTTATGCCAAAAGTTAGGAAAAGAGCGCAATCTAGCACAAATCAATCAAGCATTAATAGTTTTACAACGCAATATAGACGCGCTCGAACGAAAGCAAAATCGTTTTGCGATCAATGAAAACTTTGAAGAAGATTTAAAGCAACTCAATGCCGTAAAGAAAGAAATCAATAATCTAGCTGCCAGGAATAGCCAAATTGAACTCAGAAAAGAACTAATAATGGAAAGTAAGGCTGAGTTAGAAAAGGAAATTTCCTATGTTGATGTAGAACAGATAGAGTTGCTATACAAAGAGGCTAAAGCCCTTATCCCAAACTTGCAAAAAACATTTGAGGATACACTTGCTTTTCACAACAAGATGTTGAGCAAGAAAAAAAGTTTTATTGAGCAGGAATTACCAGAAATTGAACAACGATTGAAAACGAATAAGCGTGCGTTGACAGGATTTCTTGATACTGAAAAAGACCTTTCCCAAAAATTAAAAAAAGCTGGCGCCATTGAATCGTTACAGGAAATCACTACAAACCTGAATATTGCATATGAACAGAAGGGGCGCTATGACGAACAAAAAAATCAATGGGAAAACTCGCTAAAACGAATTGATGACTATCAAAACGAATTGAGAGAAATTAACGAGGGTATCCATTCTTTGGCTGACTTGATGGAAGAAAGGATTGTCAAATTCAATGAATACTTCTCGGATATTTCATCTAGATTATATGGAGAACAGTTTATCTTAAGTCCTGACAGGAATAATAAGGGTTACGAATTGAATATTAGCACAATCAGTGGAAACCCTGGCACTGGGAAAAAGAAAGGGGAAATTGTAGCCTTTGATCTTGCTTACATAAAATTTGCCGATGCATTGAATATTAAATGTTTACATTTTGTATTGCATGACCAGATAGAAGCCGTTCATGATAACCAGATCTCAAATCTTTTAACAGAAATCATCAAAAAGGTTAACTGCCAATATGTTTTGCCGGTATTAAGAGATAAATTGCCTTCAGATATTGACGTTTCCTGTTTTGAAATTCTGTCTCTATCCCAATCTTCAAAACTTTTCAAGGTGTAGCGCACAAATTTCGCTGAAAAACCTATCGCTGTTGCGAAAGCACTTTCCCTAACAAACAGATTGTACTTCGTAACGCCGTTACCTTCTAAACTTTACTTCGTATTTTTAGGCATTCGGCGGGGAGTTTTCTTATACTACCGTATGTGCCCCGTCTTCCATTTTCGGGAAGTTTTGGCGTTTGACGTAGTTGTCCTGTTTTTTGATTTTAGTACGAATACTTTATTAAAATAAGGTTGTTGTGTAGAGAAGAGACTTGGCAGGGTTGGGAAAGGGAATTTTTGTTGCGGTTGCATCCTTACCGATTACTTCTCTCGCAGACGGAATGTGCGTTCCGTTGAAAAACGGTTCCGTGTACCGATACCGGTAGCACTACCACATCAAATCGTCGGGGATAGGAAATTCGGCGTAAGGGTCGTCTTCGTCGGGGGATGCATCTACAGGTTCGGGTTCGTATTGCCATATGATTACTTCGGGGATACGATCACGAATCTTGGTGGCGGCAGCGTCGGGAACGAGGGTGTAGGCGTCGTCCCACAGGGCAATGGCTAATTCTCCCCTGCTAAGCTGTGCGTGTAAATCGGGGCTAACCAGAAGCTCTTTGACCCGACGTCCGTGGGTGAAATGGTATACAACGCTTCCACGCACATTGGGAACTGTATTGGCTTGCACCAGGTCGCGCACTTGTGCACGCAATTCCTGAGCCTTTCGCGCTTCTTCGCGCTCGCGATTCCGTTGCCGATCGGCTTCGGCTTTTTCACGACGCTGTTCCTGGATACGCTCTTCGATCGCTTCGGGCGCGGCATCATTCCCTTTTTTTCCACGACGCCGCTTCCGTTTTTTCGTCGCCTCTACACGTACTTCGTGGGCCTTTTCTTTGGCCTCTTTTTCACTGAGCACTCCACTTTTCAGTAGCTGTTCTTGTAGATTATTCAACATTGCGTTCTTCCTGCGCAGATAATTTCTCTATATATATCGTGTGAATGGGAAACACCCTGAGCTTATTATACACCGTAAGCGATATTACGCTTAACCTTGCTTTTTCTGTGTGCGACGCATTCCCAGGAGAAGGAGTAATACGGTGCACAGGCCCAACATAAGCGGCGCAAGCGCAGGCGCTTCGGCGTCGGTCTCCAGTACGGCGGGCAAGGTGGTCAGGGTAGAGAAATCGTCGGAAATCTCACAGGTATAGGTCCCCGCATCTTCTGAAACGATAGGGTAGAGGGTGTAAACGGATGCATCGGGACTATCCCAGCAATTGGCCTCGTCTTTTTTCCACTGGTAGTGCAGGGGACCACTTCCGCCTTCTACGTGCACTTCAAAGGTGTAGGCGAATTTGGGCGCAACACTACCTCCTTGTGGTTGTCGCACAATGCGCAGGGGCTGGTAGCGCACGTTTAGCACGGCTGTTGCGGAGTAAACGACATCTTGATTCTCGTCGCTGATAATGCAACGGTAAGCACCCGCATCGCTGAGGGCTAACCGCGGAATGTACAGCTCGGGATCGTTTTGAACTTCGTAGATGGTCACACCGTCTTTTTGCCACTTATAGGTCATGTTTCCTACGCCATAGGCTTCCACGCGCAGGGTGTATGGAACGCCGGAAAGCATCGCAGCGGATTGGGGTTGTTCGTCGATATGCAAGTCTTCGCCTACAAACAGGTCGAACAACACACCGGCGTCGATCTCGGAAAGCGCGTCTTGCACTACGCATCGATATGCACCGCTGTCGGCTGTAGCTAATGCATTGAGCGTGAAGGAAGAGGTGCGTGCAACCACCGCGTCGTCGTGGTACCAGGTGTAGGACAGGGCGCCAACGCCACCGCTCACAGCAATCTGAATCTGCAGCGACTCGCCGGTGCGTTTGAGGATACGTTGGTAGGATGAGGTAACACGCATCGGCGCACCTACCTCTACACGCACGATGTCGGAGTTGAGGGGAGTATCGGCGGCGTCGGTGATGACGCAATTGTATTCGCCGGTATAAACGGTCGTGAGATCTTCCAGCAGAATGGCGGGGCTGTAGGCATTTTGAATTCGTTGCCCGTCTTTATACCATGCATAGCTAAGCGGTTCTACACCACCGGCGACGATAACCTGGAGCTGATGGGAATCGCCAACATATTTTTGTGCGCCCTGGGGCTGCTCCTGAATCTGCATCGGAGAAGCGATCGACAGGGTAGCGCCGTCGCTCATAATGCTTCTGTTTTGATCGACCACCTGACAGGTATACTCGCCTTCATCAGTTGCTTGCACCGAGGTGATCGTGTAGGTTGGCTGATCGCCGCCCACTGGTCTGCCGTTGCGCCGCCAGAGATAATGCAGCGCACCACTTCCGCCACGGGCGGATATACTAAATACTTTTGATTCTCCCAGATAGGCGACGCCCCCCTGGGGTTGTTCGGTGATGGTCAGTGAGGCAAAGACTTGCAGCACGGCGGATTGACTGGTGCGCTGGGTAGCACGGGCATCGCGCACAACGCAGGTATAAACGCCCTGATCCTCGGGGGCAAGATCGGTCAGCTCTAGCAGGCGCACGTTGCCGCCGCTGAGCGCTTCGCCGTCTTGACGCCATTGGTAGGTAACCGGAGGAATACCACCGCGGGTCTGAATCTCGAAAAGGTGGTCTTCGCCTATAGAATGATCGCCTGCGGCGGGTTGTAGTGTAATTTCTAACGGTTCCGCTATCTGCAGGGTGGCGGCGGCGGTTACTACGCTGTCCGTGCTGTCGGAAATACGGCATCGATATACACCGGCGTCTTCAACTAAAAGATTGGCTATTTGCAGCACCGAGTCGTCCTCGCCCACTACCACATCATCACGAGACCATTCGTATTTCAATGTGCCGTAACCACCGGTCGCCTCCACACTGAGCAGAATGGTTTCGCCGGTATAGCGCATCGCGGACTGAGGTTGTTTGGTTATGAGCAGCCCACTGGTCACGGTGAGTGTGGCGGCGCGCGAGGCGGCCTCTTGTTCGCCCGCGGTCACCCAGCAACGGTATTGACCGCTATCGTCTTTGGTTAATGCGGGTGTTGTATAGGTGGATTCCGTTGCACCGGTTATATTGATAAAACCTGCACCGAGGTTGCGCTGCCATTGATAAGTACGTTCGGAGGGCCCAGCGGCAAGCACGACGCGGAAGGTGTGTGCTGCCCCGATATATACTGCTGCATCTTGTGGCTCTTCGGAAAATGCAATCGGTTGCTCGGCTACTTGCAGGAAAACTTCGTCGGAAAGTAACGCAGCACCGGCAGCATCTCGCACCCAGCAGGCGTATGTACCGGAATCGGTCTCGGCCAGTTCGTTTAGGGTATAGCTGGATTGTGTTGCGCCTTCAACAGCAACGCCCTCTTTGCGCCATTGGTATTCGACTTCTCCGATAGCGCCGTTTAATGCAATCTCAAAGGTATGGCTTTCGCCTAAGCCGCGGGAGGCGCCTTGTGGTTGCTGACTTATATACATGATGGTCAACAGCGCCTGTTCGGAGACGGCGACGTCGCCGCGCTCATCACGCACCTCGCAATGGTAGGAGCCGCCGTCGTCAGCGCGCACCGTCTGGATGGTATAGCTTTCCTGGGTAGCGCCGGGAATGGCAAATCCATTGCGATACCAGCGGTAGGAGAGGGGGGGAATGCCGCCGATAATCTGGAAGGAGAAGGTATGCGTATCGCCAACGGCGAGGTGCGCACCTTCGGGATGCTTGTAGGCCGTCAAGGTGTCTGCCACGCTCAGGATCGCACTGTCACTTATCCGTTTGTCGGTATGATCGTCCGAAACTTCGCAGGAGTATACCCCGCTGTCGTCAGCGGTCATCTTTGTTAGCGTAAGGGTATCGCTATCCTCTGCTCCTAGAGAAACTCCGTTTTTACGCCAGTCGTAATGAAATGTTCCTGCGCCTCCCCGTGCTGTAATGGAGAAGGTGTGGCTGGCGTCGCGGTAGTATGAGCCACCTTCGGGTTGTCGCAAAATACTGATGCGATCGCATACCGTAAGTACGGCGGGTTCGGTGGTAACAACTACCTCGGATTCGTCTTCGATACGACATGTGTACGAACCCGTATGGGCTGTGGTCAGCGGGCCGAATTGATACAAGGGAGCCGTCGCCCCGGTCTCCGCTGTACCATTCCACATCCATTGGTATTGTAACGTTCCGATGCCTCCGCTTACCTGCGCATAAAAACTGTGCATATCGCCCACGTAGGCATATGTGTCCTGCGGTTGTGCATCAATGGTCAACGTTTTCCCGACATTCAAGCGTGCTGTTTCGGAAAACGCCTGTTGCGTACCGTCGTCCGTCACAACGCACCGGTATTCTCCTGCATCGTTGATAGTGAGATCGGATAGATCCAGGTGGTTCTGATCGGGTGCTGACAAGGATTGTCCGTCTTTTTGCCAATCGTAATGCAACACGCCTAAACCACCAGAGGCGGTAATGGTAAAGCTGTGGCTTTCACCCACGTATCGTTGTATGGAAACGGGATGGGCGTCAATCTCAATGGGCGTCGCAACGATAATTTCCGCTGTCTGTGAAACAGCTACGGCGGTTGCGGCATCGTGAATTGTACACGCGTACTGTCCGGCATCCTCTTCCGTCAATTGCTCAAAAGTAATGGAGCGGCCTGTGATTTCGGGCAACACAACGCCATTTTTACGCCACGTATAGGTTAACGGGTAAAAGCCACCTGTCGTATCCAATTCCAGTACATGGCGACCGCCAATGTATTGCGTGGTCGACAGCGGTTGCTGTGTAAAAGTGAGGGGGGCGGCTAAACGAATACTGACGGTTTCCGTGGAGCGCGTACCGGTTTCATCTGAAATCAGACAGTTGTATGCCCCGGCATCCTCTTCCGTCAAACTTTCAAACGTGAGTGCGGGGGCGTCTTCCGCCTCCAAGCTAGCAAAGTTTTTTTGCCAGTTGTAGTGAATGTCGCCCAGCCCACCGGAGACTACCACTCGCATTTCGTACGATTCTCCGGTATAGGTATCAACACCCTGTGGCTGTTGGATAATGGTTACCGGCTCAAAAACCGTGATGTCGGCTTCCAGAGAAGGCAGTTCCGTACCTACCCCATCACGAACAACGCACAGGTACGTGCCGGAGTCAAAAAGCGCGAGTGCGCCAAAGTTGATGGAAGGCAGAGTATAACCGGGTAATGCAACGCTGTCCTTATACCATTGGTAGGTGACCGGCGCAAAACCTCCGGTGGCTTCTATCAAAAGTTTATGTGCCTGTCCTGCTGCAAAAACGCCGCCCTGCGGTTGCGTCTCCAACACCAGGGCAGGGGCAATCTGCAGGTTCACGGCGGGGATATTAAAACTACCAGAGCCTTCATCATACACATGACAGGTATAGACACCAGCATCATAGGGGCTTACCTGGTTGAAGTTTAACACGTTGGACGGCGTGGTCATTAGCAATTGGTCATCTCTACTCCACTCAAAAAGCACCGTTCCCAGGCCACCCTGGATTTCCACCACCAACTCATGCGACTGCCCAATATAGGCATATGAGTTCAGGGGCGGTTGTACTAAAACAAGCTGTCCCGCCACTTCCAGGGTAACCGTATCAGACTGCAACACTGTTCCCTGGCCGTCTTCAAAGCGGCAAGCGTATTCGCCTGACATAGCTTCGGTCAGCACTCCCGGATCGTATGTCGCTGCTGTTGCTCCTTCGATAGCGACACCATCCACCGTCCACTGATACGTTATCGGTTCCACCCCATTACTCACCCCGAAACTGAATAGATGCGCGTCCCCTGTGTACAGGCGGTTACCCTGTGGTTGTTGGATAATCGCAGGCGGCGCGCCTACATATAACATGGCGCTTTCCGAATCTACCTGCAACTCTCCTTCATCCGTCACGGTGCAGCTGTAGCTACCTGCGTCCGCAAGCTGCAAGCCGCTCAGAGTCAGGCTCGCCTGACTGGGAGCTCCCAGACTAATGCCCTCTTTTTTCCAATCATATGAAAGCGTTCCTGTTCCGCCTTGTACATCAATGGTAAAGGTGTGGGAAGCGCCTACATAGTAACTCCCCCCCTGTGGATGTTCGCGAATCTCACCCAACGCCAATACTCGTAACGTAGCTGCATCTGATGTGACGCACATCGTATGGGCATCGCAAATCTGGCAGGTATATGCACCAGAGAAACCGGAAAGCGCGGTCGTCTCGTAAACCGGCGTCGTACGTCCCACCAGATTCAAATTATTCCATTTCCACTGATAGGTCAGCGGTGGATAGCCACCCTGCGCCGCCACTTCCATACGAAATGTTTCGCCGACATATAGATTATTGTCGCCCTCAGGCTGCGTCGTAATCACAATTGGGTCCTGCACATCGATCTGTGCGGTTTCCGACGTCACCGCTAAGCCCGCCACCAAGGTATCGGTTATTACACAATCGTAGGACCCCGCCATGGGTAGAGTGATCGGGTCTAATAGCAAACTTGCTGCGCTCTCTACGCCCAATGATAAACCGTTCTTGCGCCAATCAAAGGCATACGACCCACTACCCCCTTCCACCTCTACCGTCAACGTATACGCATCACCGGTATACACGGCCGCCGCTTGCGGGTGGGACACAAAGTTTAGTGGTGGTGCCTGCACTGTCAATACAGCGCCATCCGATGTAATCGCATCCGTTCCCCCATTCGAGGTGACGCGCACCGTATACCTCCCTGCGTCAGGCACCGTTATGGGGTCCAGCGTCCACTCCGGCGCATTGGGACCGACCGCCTCCCCATCTCGCATCCAGGTATATTGGTAGGGCCCTGGGCCTTCACCCCCCTGCACCGCTACTGAGAAGGTATGTGTCTGTCCCGTCTGTTTCGTTGCCCCCTGCGGTTGGCGTGTAAACGACAAATCCGCAGCATAGACGGAAAGCTGCAGGGAAGGAGTGATCCGTTGGGTTACCCCGTCATTCACCACGCAGTAATAATGGCCGCTGTCGGTCGTATTCAGGAAGCCAATCCCATATTCCGCCGTCGTCGCCTGCACTGTAAAGGTTGTCGTATCGCCCTTGCGCCATTCAAAAGTTGGATTTTCGCCGCCCCCCGCCACGATCACCGAAAAGGTTTCCGAAAGCCCTGTTAACCGCAGGCCACCGCCCGCGACACTTATAATTCTAAGGGGCGGCGTAACATTATTACGCGACAACCAGATTTCCCGCGAGACCGGCTCTGTCCCCTCCAGATATTCTGCCCCGTTCGTCGTGCCGTCTGCATCTATATCGCCCTGCGCTCCAAAATAATTTTCTTCTGACGGTGCTTCCCCAAAGGTCTCGTAGTTCCCCGCTATGAACGAAATCTGGCCTTGCACGTTGTCGATATAACCTGTCTGGCCCATCTGCGTCAGGTAAATCTCGACCAGCGTATCGGCCAGGGCATTCACAAAAGCCAGCGTCGAAGTGTCCGCCACTGTCATCAGTCCGGCCAAAACTATGCCCAACGCATCGGCAACAGCAGGCTCGGTTTCCCCCAGCTCATCCAGCAGATTGATCTGCCCCATGAGAAACACCGACACTGTCAAATCGGTACGCACCTGAGCCTGATTCGATGCATATCCGGAAGCGATCTCACTACGCATGCTGCTGTCAAGCGCGGCTACACCTTCCCCCCCCGCCAGGATGGTCCCTAGCAATCCCAACTGATCTTCTTCCCAGATACCGTTGCCGTCATTATCACGCGCTTGCAGTGTGGCAGCTCCCCCGGAGGAAGCCAGCCAGCGGTCTACTTCAAACAGCGCCGCATCAAAATCCACTGCGAGCGCTGGAAAGCAGCTACCGAACCCAATGATAATCCCCAGCATACAGGCGGACAGGCCATGGTGACGCATAGTATAGAAATACCCTTAAACCTCGAATCGAACTCCCACGCGCGGATTTCCCCATATTTGGAAGCACCACCCGGGGTGCTTAGGAGAAATGTCAGGTCAACTACACTTCCGTGCGACCCGCCCACACATACCACCACTATGTATAATACGAGGTGGGAGGATAGTGCGTCAAGTAAACTATTGTCAAAAATAAACAATTTGCATATATTGCACATATTGGGCAAATACTGTTTATAGACTATCCTTGTAAATTTTGCGTTATTTCGTCCAGCCGCAGGCAGGCGGCACGATGTCCTGACGTCACTTTTTCGAGCGCCGGACGCTGTTGTCGGCAGGCTTGGGTAGCCCAGGGGCACCGCGGGTGAAAGGCGCAGCCGCTCGGCGGATCTAAGGGCGAAGGGGGCTCTCCTTCGAGTAATGGACGTTTTTGCGTTGTCCTACGCATGGGATCGGGCTGCGGAATTGCCTGAAGCAAGGCTTGCGTATAGGGATGGCGCGGCTTCGTGAACAGTGCCCCCGTAGGAGCCATTTCTACGATTCGCCCCAGGTACATTACCGCAATGCGATCGGCCATATGGCGCACTACCGATAAATCGTGCGAGATCAGCAGGAGCGTCAGATTCATTTCCGCCTGCAGACGGCGCAGCAGATTGAGAATCTGCGCCTGCACCGAAACGTCCAGCGCAGAAACCGGCTCATCGGCCAGAATAAGCTTGGGCTGCAAAGCCAATGCGCGCGCAATCGCAATGCGCTGACGTTGTCCGCCGGAAAATTCATGCGGATACTTGCGCATGAATCGCGCCGCTAACCCCACCTTCTCCATCAGCGCCGCTACTTCCTGGGACAGGCTTGCACGCGTGGCCATGTGGTGCACCCACAGGGGTTCCGCGAGGGTGTCATACACGGTTTGCCGGGGATTCAACGACGCATATGGGTCCTGAAAGATCATCTGCAATTGCGGACGCATCGTATGCAAGGCGCGTCCGGAAAGCGTAGCTATATCGACGCCGTTAAAACAGATTCGTCCCGCCGTTGGGGTTTCCAGCCGCACGATGGTACGCGCCAAGGTAGATTTACCACAGCCTGATTCCCCCACCAAGCCCAGTACCTCGCCCGCATTCACTGAAAAATCCACACCATCGACCGCTTTCAACAACGTCTTGTGACGGGAAAATAAACGACCACGCTGCACCTCAAAATGCGTCTTCAATCCTTCCACTTGCAACAGCGCTTCGCTCATATCTCCCCCTGCTGCACCCGTACGCAAGCGCTGGCATGGTTTTCGTCTACCGGTTGTAAGGCGCAGAACGCGGTATGGCAGGCCGGTGTCGCCTGTGCGCAACGCGGGGCAAAGGCACAACCTGAAATCGGCTGCGCTAAATCTGGCGGCATGCCGGGAATCGCATATAGTGCTTCGCCGCCTCTATGTATTGCAGGCATTGCTTTCATCAGGGCTTGCGTGTACGGATGGCGTGGTTGCCGAAACAGATCCGCAGTAGATGCCTGTTCCACGATTTGTCCCGCATACATCACCAGGACCCGGTCGCACGTTTCCGCCACCACCCCTAAATCATGTGTGATCAAGGTCACCGCTGTTCCGTGATCCTGCTGCAAACGTTGCATCAGCGACAAAATTTGCGCCTGCACTGTCACATCCAGCGCCGTCGTCGGTTCATCGGCTATCAGGACCGCCGGTTCGGTGATCAGCGCCATCGCAATCATTACCCGCTGGCGCATCCCCCCGGAAAAGGCGTGCGGATACATGCCCATACGTTTGCCTACATCCTGTATACCCACCGCCTGCAACGCGGCCTCCGCACGTTCCCGTGCCTCGCTACGGGAACAACATCCATGCACCTGCAACGGCTCCATCAATTGGGCTCCGACCTTCATGTACGGATTCAAGGCCGTCATCGGGTCCTGAAAAATCATCGCCATGCGGCGTCCCCGTATCCGGCGTAACTGCGCTGCGGTCGATCGCAGCAGGTCATTGCCTTGAAAGCAGGCGCTTCCTCCCTCAATACGAGCGAGCGGCGTCGGAAGTAGTCCCAGCAAGGCATACTGCGACACGGATTTCCCCGAACCTGACTCGCCTACAATACCTAACGTTTCCCCGGCGTTCAGCGTGTACGAAATCCCATCTACGGCCCGCACTACGCCCTCGCGGGTATGAAATGAAACACGTAAATTGTCCACCGCTAGTAACGTCATTTATACTCTTTCGTTGAGTTACTGGGGGAAACTTTTTGTTCACAAAAAGTTTCCCCCAGACCCCTTTCAAAAAAACTTTAAAGTGATCCAGAGACCATCGCCAAGTGGCCAGGACCACAGGCAGGAGATATGGTCCTTACCGTGGTTGACACACGCGTACCCTAAACAAATCCTCGTTCTTCTTCCGGCGGTCCAGCGACCGCAGGCAGGAGATATGGTCCTCACCGTGGTTGGCCCACGCTTGTCCTAAATAATTCTTCGTTCTTCTTTGCTTCTTTCTTCTTCCGGCGGCCCAGCGACCACAGGCAGGAGATATGGCCCTCACCGTGGTTGGCCCACGCTTGTCCTAAACAATTCTTCGTTTTTCTTTGCTTCTTTCTTTTTCCGTAAAAAGAAAGAAGGAGCTATCAGTCCTTGGAAATGCGTGGGTCGAGAGCATCGCGCAGGCCATCGCCCAGAAAGTTCAGGCAAAACAGGGTCAGCGACAATGCGATACTGGGAAAAATCAGCAACCAAGGGTATTCCTCCATCGACTCTACCCCTTCTTTGATCAATAAGCCCCACGAACTCATCGGGGGTTGCACGCCAAGTCCCAGAAAACTCAGAAAGGCCTCCATCAACATCACCCGCGGCACTGTCAGGGTCGCATAAACGATGATCGGACCGAGTGCGTTGGGGATTAAATGACGCAACAGGATACGCGTGCGGCTCAGTCCCATCACATAGGCTGCGGCAATAAATTCTTTTTCGCGTAGCGACAGAACCTGGCTACGCACGATGCGCGCCATGGTCAGCCATTCTACGGCCCCGATGGCCAGAAATAAAAACAGGATGTTGCGTCCGAAAAAAACCATCAGGATAATCACAAAAATGGTAAACGGCAGTGCGTATAGAATATCTACCCCGCGCATCATGATGTGGTCTACGCGCCCGCCTAAAAAACCGGCAATCGCACCATAGAGTACGCCAATGCACAGCGACACGCCTGTCGCGGCAAAGCCGACCAGCAGTGAAATACGTCCGCCATACAGCATCCGTGTCAGAACATCCCGCCCCAGGGGATCGGTGCCCAGCCAATGTGCACTATTCGGTGCGGTCGCACCTATCGCGATGTCTTGCGTGTCATATGCGTACGGACTGCACCACGGCCCCACCGCCACTACAAGCAGCAATACAAGCAGCACACCCACGCCCGCCACTGCTGGCCGGTTCTTGCGCAAACGCCGCCATGCATCGCGCCATAGTGACACACCCTTTTCCGCAGTCCTTTGCGTTATCTGTTCCGTCGTTGCATTCATGTGCGATTTCGAATCCTTGGGTCCAGCCACGCATGCGCAATGTCTGCTGCCAGGTTAAGCGCCATGACCAAAATGGCATAGACCAGTACCGCTCCCGTAATCATCGTGTAATCCCGGTTAAATGCTGCCTCCACAAATTCCCGTCCCAATCCCGGCACCTGAAAAATGGTTTCGACGACAAATGAACCGGTCAGCAAACCGGCAATCGCTGGTCCTAAAAATGCTACTACCGGCTGCACGCCCCCACGAAAGGCATGTCGTAGAAGCACCCGCGCTTCCCCCACGCCCTTTGCGCGTGCAGTACGAATAAAATCTTGTGCTAAAACTTCCAGCATCCCCGCGCGCATCAATCGTGCAATGTACGCTGCATACAACGCGCCCAGCGTGATCGAGGGCAGAATCTTTTCGGCATACGTCCACCAGCCCGACACGGGCAACCACCCTAGCCAGAGGGAAAAAACCAGCACGAGCAATGGACCAAGTACGAAATTAGGAATACATATTCCCAACATAGCCAGGGCCATTGGCGTATGGTCCAGCCAAGAGTTTGGTTTCCATGCCGCAATCCCGCCTGCCGTCAATCCGATCAGCAATGCGACGAGTAGTGCATACGCGCCCAGCTCCATGGAAACGGGCAAGCGCAAGGCAATCCATTCGCGTACCGAACGACTCGATTTCTTGAATGATGGGCCCAAATCGCCCCGCACGACACCGGCCAGATAATCAAAGTATTGCCGATACAAGGGTGCATCCAAATTGTAATGCGCCTCCAGACGTTTCAACGTTTCCGGCGACACCCGGCGCTCATCATCAAACGGCCCCCCCGGTGCAAGTCGCACCAGGAAAAAGGTCAGCGTAACAATGGCAAAAAGCACCGGCACAAACGCCAGCAGTCGTTGTGAAACATATCGAAACAAAGAAGCGTTTATCCTTTTGAGTCGGCTTTGGTAGGGTCCGCCAGTGACAGATCCGTCCAGCAGATCAAACCTAGCGCATTGGGGGTATAACCCTCAACACAGGTTGCCTTCAAGAATTTTCGTGTATAGAAATAAATAGGAATTATGGGTTGCTCTTGCAGCAGCAAGGCCTCGGCTTGTTGGAGTATGGCATAGCGTTGGGCCAAGTCGCCCTGTTGATAGGCCTGTGCAATCAAAGTATCGTACTCCGTAGATTTCCAGCCAGTACGGTTATTGCCGCTTGTACTCAGAAAGCATTCGAGAAAGTTAATCGGCGCATCGACATCAGCCACCCAGGAGGAACGCGCCACGTTGTAATCCAAGGTATTCATGGAAGACAGGTAGACCTTCCAATCCTGATTCAATAGGCGCACATCGGCGTTAAGATACTTTTTCCACATACGCTGAATGGTTTCGGCTATTCGTTTGTGGCTGTCCGAGGTATTGTAAAGAATTTCGATAGGCGGCAAGCCTTGCGCCTGGGGATAACCCGCTTCCGCCAATAGCGCCCGCGCTTTCTCTGGTGAAAAGGACACTTTATGGTTGCAGGTATACCCCGCAGTGTCCGGCGGTGTGAAATAAAAGGCGGGCGCTTCGCCTCCCTTCATTACACTTTGGGTCAACGCCTGCCGATCCAGCGCCATCGAAAAAGCACGCCGCACCCGCACATCATCGAAAGGGGGACGCGTCACATTAAGACGATAGAAGTACACCCCACAATACGGGTGTATCTGCAACACCTCCGGCTGTTTCTTCCGATATACCGCCACCTTGTCCAGTGGAATATCCTGCGTCATATGCAAGCGTCCCGACCGGAAACTGCGCTCCTCCGTCTGCAAATTGTCGATGGGGTAAAATGATATGCCGTCCAGTTTTACATGGTCGGCGTTCCAGTAGTGTATGTTGCGGCTTACCTGAAGAATTTCGTTGGGAAGCCATTCGGCTAAGGCAAACGGACCATTGCTCACCATTACCCCGGGACGTGTCCACGGCGTATCCCGCTCATCCATCGCCCCAAACTGCTCGACCGTTTCCCGATGCACCGGAAACCACGCATTGTGCGTCTGCATGGCCAAAAAATATGGCGTCGGATATTCCAGTGTCACCTGCAATGTGTACGCATCTACCGCCTGCACGCCCACCTTGGAGAAATCGCTAATCTCCCCCCGGTGAAAGGCCTTGGCATTTTTCAGGCAATGCAGTAAATAGGCGTATTCTGCTGCCAGATTGGGCGAAAGCATGCGCTGCCAGGAGTAGACGAAATCCTGCGCTGTTACCGGGTCGCCGTTCGACCATTTTGCGGTCTTTCGCAAACGAAACTCATACTGCAACGTATCCGGCGACACCGTCCACGACTCCGCCACTGCCGGAACCGCCTTCATCGTTTTCAAATCCAGACGGGCCAGCCCTTCAAAAAGCGCGCTCAACACCCGATGCTCACTCACCCCCGTCACCAGATGCGGATCGAGGTTTTCCACCTCAGCACCATTACCGACCCGCAACACTGCGCCGTCCTCGTTGCCCGGACCGTAGCCGCCGCAGCCGCAGAGCAACGTCAATACGACAAACAAAACACTTAGATGCCAGAAAACGTTAATGTAGATTATCTGCAGTTTTCCATTCGGCAAAATTCAACTCCTTTGGCTTGCCTTCCTTAATAGAAAGGAGACAACGCATCACTACTATAATTTTCTTTCGTCTATTTTCTGAAGCGGTCCAGCGACCGCAAGCAAGAGGTATGGTCCTTCCCGTCACTGAGCAAAGTAAAAAGTTTCGTTTTTTATGACAGCTTTTCAGATTCAAGTCACTAAAAGGCGTTGCGCTAAAAATCGAACGGTCCTTTTTCATCGGTAAAGGCGCGGTCGCGATGCAACATGCAAATACGCCACATCATGACAAAAATAAGGCAATCGCCCAAAACACCAGGGATATCGAATAAAACAAGAAGCGGTATCGAATGAAACCAGCTTTCGGGCAATTCCAGCATCAGTGTCAATTGGTACAGGTACAGCATTATGTTGAGAATGAATACGGGAAGTACCATGGGAAGCATTTTTACTAACGGCGCAAGCGCCTCTGGCAAACGTTTCCAATCCAGTGCCCCCCAGTACATAATGCATGCGCCGATGGGAAGCGCAAAAATAAACCACAAAAAGCGGAAAAATTCCACTTGAACCCGCATGCTTTCTGGAGAAATAACAAGAAACTGAAGAAAGGACATCATAATCAGGTTGATTAAAAACCAAAGCGGAAAGAATCGCTGTACAGCATCCCTTATACCGGCACATTTCCAGAGGGGTTTATCGATATCCTTGCCCAAAGCGGAAAAAATACAGGATTGCACAAAGGCATACCCCGCAATCAAAAGTAGCCTAAGCACAAAACGAAAGGGCGCGACCCATCCGGGAAGCGCAGCTGCATCGGGATAGTGCACATGGATAAATTCTACACAGCCATGGTACAGCGCCCCCATCCCCAGACAGACAAGAAGATAGGTGCACACATATCCCTGATTGCGAACGAGATGTTTCCAGGCGTCACGAAGCAAAATCATGCGCATGCTCCGCGGTCAGTTCCTCAGATTCCAGTTCTGCTTCACGAATGGGCTGTTGTTGACGAAAGACATAGTGGGAAATGCGTTCCCGCATCTCTTCGTCAACGCCCGTAAACGCAATGCGCAACAACCATTTCTCACGCGGCAACTCCTGTGAACCCACTACCACCCCCATCACTGTCTCCCACATCTCTTCATCCGGCCCCAGGGTTAGCGTAAGCCGCAGCACGACCTGTCTGGGTACTGCCTGTGGCGTGATCATCGCTATACCGCCCCCGCTGAGGCTGGTAATATGCGCCTGAAACTGAGTTATCCGCTCGTTAGTATCTACCTGTTGCCCCTCGGCATCCCGTGAGGCATTGAAAACCTCCACATTCGCATCTTGCTCATAGTGGATACGGAAATGCGCCCGTGATTGTTTGCGTTCCAGCTGGGTAGTATGCTGAAGCACCCATGTCTCAGGCTCTGCCTCGGCACGTATCAGTGTAACGGTGAAAAGGTACCGGGCGTCTTCCTCGCGCCACATCCGGCAACGGATACGCGCCCCTTTTTTGACTCGGGGAAACGCATTGGAGGTATGCGACGCCAGGTGAAATACCGCTTCGGTCACTTTGACAACCACGGCACGCGTCCACATTTTATCTACCCCATCCTCCAGCTGTACAAAAACGGGTTGTCCCCGGAACAATTCCCATGTACCCTGAATGCGTAGACCTAGAGGCACCTGATCCAACCCCAAACGGCAACGGATACCGCGCAACAGGCTGCCCCGCTCTTCCAACGCCTTCTGATCACCTAAAAGTGAAATGGCCTGCATATCGGCGTCCACGCATTGATTAAAGCGATGCTGTTCCGTAACTGCATGATGCGGCGACTTGGGCGCATGGTTTTGCAAAAAAATACGTAAAAAGGCCCGTTCCTCTTCTGAAAAGCCCCGCTCCTGCACAAGCTGCGCCACCGTGCGCCATTCCCAGTCCAGTTGGCGACGTCGCTCTCGTCCGCGTCGCCAAAGCTCTATCAGTACCGCTAAAAGCAGGAAGGCCAGCCCAACCAGAATTGTGGTCAGCACGGTATTGCCAGTAGGATAAGGCAACTGAAAAACCTCCGAGAACGTTGTTCTCCTTCAATCCCAGTGATCTCTATACAGAACCTCACAGGGGCACGAAATCGTTTAGTGACTTAAATCTGAAAAGCGCTCATAAAGACTACATTTTCTCTTGGTCAGGGATGGTAAGGACCATACCTAACGCTGGCGGTCGCTGGACCGCTTTTGACAACTTGGTTCTGGAAAACTATCACAACATTAATGTAACGCTTCGCCATGGTCTCGCACGGCAAGGACCGTGACAGATGGCCTACGCCAAGGGTTCGCTTTAAGCGTAGTGGAAAAAACACCCTTGCTACAGGTATCTTATCCCAGAAGACTCACCTAATCCTACGAAATATTCTAACATCTTTCAAGGAGCCATTATGCGGATAATAATTCCTCTTGTCACGATTATACTACTTGCTTTGCCGCCGTCAAGCTACGCCAGCCCGGATTGGGATTTGACCGCCCTGTGTCAAAAACAGCCTGAACGTATCGAAGGGCTGATGGCAGCGTTGGATTTAACGCGGCCCGAGTTGGCCCAGGTACAGGCTGCGGCGCAGAAGAAAGACTGGCTGGCCGCCTGTCAGGCGCTGCTAGCACACTATCAGGACCGTTTTGCGCCTGTTGAAGTAAGGAATAATAAAGACGCAAACGTTCAAGGCGCCGAAGCCATTATGCAGGGCGAATTCACCTTTTTTGAGATGACTGCTCCGATTCAGCGTACCGCGACCGGCGGCGTGGATTGGGAGTATAAGGGTCCTGATAATGATCGGGAATGGGCCTGGATATTTAATCGCCAGTTTTATCTGGGCTCGCTGGTGCAGGCTTATGAAGACACGGGACGCGACGAATTTGTGCAAACCGTCGACAGTCTCTTGTGTGACTGGGTGCTGAACTGCCCTTATAACAAGCAAAAATGCTCCACTGCCCAATGGCGCGGATTGGAAGCCGCGCTACGGATGAAGCCTTGGGAACAGGTCTTTACACGATTGCAACATGTGTCCACATTCCGCCCTGTCACTCGTATCCTGATGCTGTCCAGCCTGCCCGACCACGCCTACTATCTGAAAAATTTCCACTCCACTACAGGTAATTGGGTCACCATGGAAATGAATGGATTGGCTACGATTGCTTTGGTATGGCCTGAATTCAAACAGTCGCCGACCTGGTTGCAATACACTGTAGACACCATGGTTCCCCAATTAAAACGGCAGGTTTATCCCGATGGTGCACAAATGGAATTGACCAGTCATTATCATCGCGTTGCGGCAAGTAGTTTCCAAAATTTTTCTGATTCGCTTGGCGCCTCCGTCGGCGCTGCGCAAAAAGAGCTGAAAGAAACATTAGAGCATATGTGGAATTATTTGGCCATGAGCATACGCCCCAATGGCCATGGCCTGCTGAATAACGATTCGGATTATGACCATAACACGCCAACGCTGCTCTCCAAGGCCGATAGCTACAACCGCGAAGACTGGCGCTATATCGCCACCCATGGGGAACAAGGCGCCACGCCGCAGCAAGGACCGTCCGTCTTTTTCCCTTGGGCGGGACATGCCATCCTGCGCTCGGGTTGGGAAAAAGATGCGCACTGGGCCTTTTTCGATGTCGGCCCCTACGGAACAGGGCATCAGCACCGCGACAAACTACACTTTTCGTTGTCCCCCTACGGTCGGGATATTCTGACCGATAGCGGGCGCTTTACCTATGTTCTTGGACCTTGGCGCGACCACTTCCACGCGGCCCAAAGCCACAACGTCATCCTGCTGGATGGTTTTGGCTGCAGCCCGTACCGCAAAGTCGCCCGAAAACCCCTGGAGGGCATACATGCCTTTACCCCACAATGGGACTATGTGCGTGGTGTGCATAATGGCCCCTTTGGAGGCCTCGAAGGAAAAGTCAAACACACCCGCATCCTTGTCTACATCCGTAATGATTTCTGGATTGTGCTAGACCAGATCAACACCAACCGCCCCCGCGCATTAACCACCCTGTGGCAATTCCACCCCAGCTGTTCCGTGGTCGAAGAAAACGGCGCACTCGTCACCCAGGACGCCAACCAACCGAATCTACGCCTGCTCCCCATGGAACCAACCCGCTGGAACTACACCTTGGTCAAAGGGCAGGAAGAGCCCACTATCCAAGGCTGGTATAGTGCCAAATATACCCGAAAGACGCCTGCCTGCACCGCGCTCTGCACCCAAGACATCAAAGGAGACACCCTCATGGGTTGGGTATTTCTGCCCGGACGCACATCCGCGCCTAACGGCAGCGCGACATTGCGCCAGGAAAAGGACACAGCTATCGTAGAAATAACGCAGGACGGTAAACCGGCCCAGGAATACCGCATCGCACTCACCGGCACCCCCAACGTTACCCTGTCCACCCCCTAATCCAGTTTGGGTAGTATAAATTCGTCTATTAAACAACAAAATGGTCAGGAGCAAAGCACAAAGTATGCTCCTGACCATTCCTGATTCTGAATATAAAAATACTTCGTATATTACTCTATTCCTCGAATCTTAAGAAACGACCGGAACATAGGGCAAAGCATGCTCTAAAATGACTATTGCCTCTGTAAAGCTTGATAGTCCTATAAACAACTCGGTTTTGATGCTATCTAGAACCGGTTTTGATTCCTGAATCCTTCCAATCTCCATTATTTCAATGGATAGTCTATGCCTTTCTACCTCGCTATCGCCGCCCGCAAAGCGGCCTGTTTTACGTATACCCGTATAATATTTTTTAGTTGTTGACACAAATAGAAGTTTTACGTAAACTAACTTTATGCACAAACAAAGATCTTACATCTTCAAAGCGAGGCCGTTAAGACGAACAAGAGGGAGGCCTGTACTTTGTATACCAAAGTTTTTATACATTTTTTCAAAATTAATTAGTAAAAAGGAGACCTACTCATGCACAAAACCAGTTTTCGACAGACACTATGCTTGCTCACCCTTTTGGTGTCCCTAATACTGACCGGATGCCCGACTCCGGCACCCGAGCCGCTCACCATGCCAGATGTGGCCAACATGGTGCAATCGGAAGCGGAAGCGCTTCTCATGGGAATGGAACTGATTATTTCGGAAACAGAAGCGTATGACGATGCCGTACCGGTTGGCCATATCCTGTCGCAAGATCCTGCGCCAGATACGGAAATCTTCCCGGGCGACACCGTACGCCTGGTGATTTCGAAAGGAGTCGAAAAAGTAACGGTGCCAGATGTGGTAACGATGTCCGCATCGGTAGCGCAGAATGAAATTCAGAATGCAGGGCTACAAGTGGGTGCGATAACCGAGGAATACAGTGACACAATTGCTGAGGGAAATGTAATTTCACAAAGTCCTGAAGCAGGTATATCGTTGGAAATAGAAAGCAGCGTTGACTTGATTCTCTCCAAAGGTCTTGCACCGGTGGCCGTACCCAATGTGCTGAAATTGTCGCTTACGAATGCACAAAGCGAAATTCAGAATGCCGGACTACAAGTGGGCGCGGTAAGCGAAGAGTACAGCGATACGATTGCTGAGGGGGATGTAATTCGTCAGAATCCTGAAGCAGGAGCGGTTGTTCCGGTGAACAGCCTCATCCAATTGGTAGTTTCCCTGGGTCCAACAACAGTGGAAGTTCCCAATGTTGTGGGCATAACGCTGGAAACAGCACAAAGCACTATTCAGAGTCCCCAATTAACGCTTGAGGTCGTAAGTGAAAAATTTAACAGCACCGTCCCAGACGGAACGATTCTTAGTCAAAATCCAGAGGCGGGCGTCACCGTGAATGCAGGTAGCACAGTGACCCTCGTAGTCACAAAAATACCCGAGGCAGGCGACACCATGGGCTTTAAGCTCGGCCATAGCGATATGGAGTTTGTATGGTGTCCATCGGGTACTTTTATGATGGGTAGCCCAGAGGATGAACCTGGACGCTCGAACGAAGAAATACAACACGAAGTCACCTTAACCAAAGGATTCTGGATTGGAAAATATGAAGTAACCCAAGCTCAATGGGAACTGCTCGATCCAACCTGGGAAGCCGACGAAAACATTTTACTACCAGAAGGAGCGGATTACCCAGTAGTTGCCCGTTTACAGGAATTCTTTACTGGAATAGACGTGTTAAATTCTGTACAAAATGAATATTACTTTACTGCCCCCACCGAAGCCCAATGGGAATATGCCTGCCGTGCAGGCAGCACCGGCATGTTCTGCTATGGAGACGACCCGAATTATGAATACCTGAATGATTACGCCTGGAATTGGCAGAATAGTGCCGATGGTGTAATATTTGAGGAGTGGGATATAGGAAACATCGCACAACTAAAAATACACCCTGTTGGCCAAAAAAAGCCCAATGCATGGGGCATTTATGATATGCACGGGAATGTATGGGAACATTGTCTAGATGTATACAAACGGGATTATTATGAAGTGAGCCCCTCTGTGGATCCCATGGGACCAGAACCGGAAAATCCTCAGTATGAAAATGTAACACGCGGGGGGGGGATCGTTTGGGAAAATTTCGTGTGTCGATCTGCAAACAGGTTAGTTCCAAATGTACTTTTTCTGCTTGAGTATACGGTCGGGTTACGTTTGGTGGCTATAGAGGAGGAAATTACTTTCTAGATATTGCCATTGCCTGTGGCACAATAATTCTGTGCCTTGTTGCATGCGGCTTCACACGCACGCCCCCTTGCAGTGTGAGGCCGCCTTTGCTTTGGCAAGCTCCGCTTGAGTTGCGGCGCATGTGCCCAGAGGAGCAGGCAAGCCAACGGCTATGCATTCACTGCACATGATGAAATGGGCATGTCCGGCAATAGCATTCGGAGGCGCCGGTTTCTGATAGGCACAAGGGACGCTTTAGGTTTCTTGGTTGTTGAGGGGGGGCGTAGCGGAAGGGGAGCGTTGGGGAAGAAGTTCGCCGAAGTAGGAGTCGTTTTCGATACGAACACGAATGTTGCGGTGGCAAACGTTGCATTCGATAATGGCGCCGTCCTGGATATCGTCGGACAGGCGAATGAAGGTGCTGCAGAAGGGGCAGGCGATACTTTTAAACCCGGTTTTGTAGTAATCTTGCAAGATTTGTGCAATCTTCTGGCTACGGTAGGCGCGTATCAGGGCATCGACGCATTGTGGATCGAATTGTGTGCCGCTGGCCTTTTCAATCTCCTGGATGGCAAATTCGGGATCGAGTCCCTTGCGATAGGGACGGTTGCTGGTCATGGCGTCGAAGGTGTCGGCAACCGCGACGACGCGTCCTTCGATGGGGATATCGTCGCCGGCCAATGCAAAGGGGTAGCCGTTGCCATCGTAGCGCTCGTGGTGGTAGAGGCAGTAGGGGATGAGAGGATGCATAAAACCGACGTCGCGCAGCAACTGCGCGCCACGTTCGGGGTGAATCTTCATCTTGGCAAATTCTTCATCGGTGAGGCGGGTAGGTTTGCGTAAAATAGCATCGTCGACTGCGATCTTGCCGACGTCGTGGAGGACGCCGCCCATCTGCACTTCTTTGAGTTTTTCTTCGCTCCAACCGAGTTCGCGGGCAATGGCCTTGGAAAAGTGAGTCACGCGCCAGGTGTGACCGACGGTGTAGTGGTCCCGCATTTCAATTGCGTTGGCCAAGGTAATCAGCGTGTCCTGATAGCCCTGTTCAACCATACGCAGGTATTGTGCGTTGCGAATAGCGATGGCAGCGGGACCGGCAAGTGCAACGAGCAGTTCAAGATCGCCCGCGACAAAGGCATTGGTCGCACCACGGGTGTCTACGTAGAGTACACCAAGGCGTTCGTTTTGATGGATGAGGGGAGCGCACATCGCCGAAGCAATGTTTTGTGTGATAATGCTGGCCCCTGCGTCAAAGCGGGAATCATCCGCAGCATCGTAGGTGATAACGGCTTCGCCTTTTGCAAAAGCTCGGTTGACGATGGTGGAACTGATCACTACTTCGGTGTTTTCCTGACCGGATTTAACGTATTCGGTCACCAATTCGCCGCTCTGGCTGTCTTTTAACAGAATGACGCCGTTGTGAGCGGGAACGAGCGCAAAAAGCTGGTCCATCACCCGTTCAAAGAGGATGGTCAGATTCCGTTCGCTGGTGATAATCTGGTTTGCCGTGTAGATGGCCTTGAGGCGCTGTTGTGTTTCCCGCAATTCTTCCTCGGTAACCTTGGGGACAGCATGTTGAAAAAGGGTCTGATACATGTTGGCGGCGTCGGTGGCTTCAAAACGGCCTTCGGCGCCATGATGAAAGCGCACTCCGGAGGGATAGCCATCGGCCTGAACGGCGGGTTCTGGCGGATTGAGCGCATCGATTTCCGCCCCGGTTTCGAAACGAAACTCCTGATTGCCTATACGAATCACATCATTGGGGGATAGGCGGTATTCAATAATACGCCGGTTACCAATATAGGTGCCGTTTCCGCTGCCTAAATCTTTGAGCATAAAGCCATTGGGGGTGGCCTGTATAAGGGCGTGTTTGCGCGATACTTGAAGATCATCCAGTTGGAGACGATTGTCGGGATTGCGCCCAATGGTGAGCAGCTCCCCAATCTCGTAGATCTTTCCCTGGAAGGACGCCGACAGTCCAATAAGGCGTTCGTTACTCATGACGCTAAGCTCCTTGCCACCCTGATCTTGCATAGTGCGTTGCTCTCTCAAGAATACCTTGTTATAGCATGCTACGCGGATAAAACCAAGCGCATTGCGAGCCTGTCGGAGTACGTTGAGAAATTAACCTCGCCCCTAACACAACATATAGTAGATCTACCCAAGCTTGATACAATTTATATGTTGTAAATGCTTGACACGTTTCATCAGATGGACTAGAATGAGAAATAGTAAAATTGGATTAAAGTAGCTGAAGCAGTTTGGCGACCACAAGCAAGTGGCCAGCGCCACGGGCAATAGGTATGGTCCTCGCTGGTCGTGACTATCATAAAGTTTTGTTTTTCAGGCGGCTTTTCAGAATGAAGGCACTAAAGTTGGATGCCTCTGTTGGCCGATAAAGTAGAAGTAGGGATAAATATACCTCGTGGTGGGGGTGTGCCGTGCAGCGATATCGATAGGAACGCTGCAGGGGGCGTAGATCCGTTCGGTGATTCTGGCGATAGTCAGAGGATACTGTGTGGGGAGATAGATGCTGGGAAAAGCACAAAGTGACAAGGCTTCGCGGTTTTTCAAGCGCCATCGCACGTACGGGCAGGCACTTCCCATATTCCAGGTTAATAATATATATGGATGATGCGCGTACATATCTGGATTTTTTTGGTTTGCGGGAACAACCGTTTGCGCCAACGGCGGATCCCACGTATTTCTATGCGACACGAGAACATAAGGAATGTCTGTTTCGTTTGTGGAATAGCGTGGATAATCGCCATGGCATTGTGGTGGTGCTGGGAAATTATGGCACGGGCAAAACGACGTTGTTGCGCAAGTTGTTGACGGGCATGGCAGCGGACCCGGAACGCTATAATACGGCGGTTATTGGCTCGCCGATCCCATCGTGGACCAGTTTTGCCTTGTTGGAAAGTATTGTTTGTCAGTTTGGCTTGCAACCAACTGAGCTGTCGTTTGTTTCGTATATGGAGGCGTTGAACCAATCGCTTTTGGTGAACCGCAATCGCATCAGCACGTTGATTATCGATGATGCGCAAAATTTGAATAAGCGGGGACAGTTGGAATTGCTGCGACTGGTGCAGAATCTGGAGACGCAACAACATAAACTGTTGAATCTGGTCCTATTTGCACAGTTGGAGTGGATCCAGGTGTTACGTGCAGCGCCCAATTTCGAGCAGCGGGTGAATACCACCTACACGCTACAACCGTTGCAGTTTGAGGAGTTGCGCCACTTCATCGAATTTCGCCTGCGTCAATCAGGGGCACAGCCAAACCAGGGGCCGCAGTTTAGTGAAACGGCGTTGCGTCTGATACAGACCCATTCCGAAGGCAGCCCGCGTGTCATTGTAACGCTGTGTCGCAATGCCTTGTTGTTGGCGGCGCAGTTGAAAACGCATGAAATCGGACATGATGTGATCTTGCATACGATTGAAAAGACCACGTTGCCGGACCCGGAACGCCGTGCAAAACTGGCGGCGGTGATTGCTGAACATGCGCCGGAGCCAATAGCACTGTCGAGGGCGACGGTGCAGGAGGAAAGCAAGGAAGCGCCGGTACGGAATCAATATGGAAATCTATCGCGTGAGCAACGTGCCGCGCGTATGTTGTTGAAAGCGGCAAAAGAAAAACAAGGTGAGTTGTAAAACAAGGTAGTGACGGTGCAACCGGAAAAGGACATAGAAAACGAAATCCTGTTGGATACCACGGAAGTGCGTCGCCGTTTGGAAGAAATCGATGGCACGCTGGAGCAGGGTATTCAAGAGGACGCGCGCTGCCAAAGCGGGGTTCCTGAGGAACAGCGTGGCAGCGATATCGATTTTATTCAGATGACCGGCTTAACGCGCCCGATGGTAAGTCCACACGCCACTGAAACACAGCAGGAATATACCGACCTGAATCCAACGGCGCCCGTGAGTTTTTATGAGGCGGGGGTGCGTGATGTCGATCATACCTTGGATAAAAACGCCGATGCACATATGGAAACCCCCGTCACCTCTGCGTATGAAGAGGCCAATAATATGGCTGAAGAGGCCCTTCCAGCATTTGGGGCCGTGGAAGCCCTGCGCGAATTGGTGGCGGACCTTTCGCAGGAAGAATCTCCTGAAAAATCTACCCATGCGCAGGCGGAAGAACCTCTGACAGAGCCGGAAGAACCCACTCGTATGGGCGCTGGGCTGGATGAATCGATACTCGGAGAACCGGAGGAAAGCGCGTTAATTGAAACGCCGGAGCCTTGGGTAGAGGAACCGGGTGCGGAAGATTTGGACCATGTGTTAACCTCTCTGGAAACGGAAGAGCCGGAGGAAGCGGCAGAAGTTTTTGAGGCGATTGCGCCAGAAGAAGAGAATGACGAAGCACCGTCTGAACTTTCAGAATTACCGACAGCTGAAACTCTAGAAGAATCGGTGCCTTCCATCCCTTCCGTAGAAGAAGAGCGTGAACAGGAGGAGACGGACATACCGCTGGATGATCTTTTGGATTCGGTCCTGTCAGAGGAACTACCCGCAGAAGAAATAACGGCGGAGGAACCTGCCGAAGGCACTCAGGCACTGGAGGAAGACGTGGAAACGGACATTCCTCTGGATGATTTGCTGAGTGCTGTGTTATCTGAGGAGGAGGAGATAGAGGAGAAGACGCAGGAGACGGAGGGAAATATCGGCAACGAGGCCGAGGAAGATTTTGATGCCTGGCTGGCGGCGGAGACAGCAGAGGCAACGGGAACGCCGGAGCAGGAGGAGGCACAGGACGCGGAAAAAGAAATGCCTGTGCGCACACCGGATAGTCGCCTGGCCGAGGCAGAGCAATTAATGCATGCCCTGGAGCAGCAACCGCGTGAGCCGGAGGCATTTGTTGAAGCTGTGGCGGCGGCTACGGCTACTCCCGCGATGGAAACACCGCCGGCCATTTCGACAGATACGGATATGCTTGGCCAAGTTGACGTGCCCAATAGGGAACCGATGCTGTCTGCCTCCGCAGAATCACGTTTGGAGTACGGATACTCCGCAGCACCACGTCGCCGTCGTTCGCGCCACAAAGGCCACCGTCAGACCAAATGGATACGCGCTATTGTGCTCGTCTTTTTCTTCTGCGCAATAGCCCTTTTAGCTTATGTTTCATATAAACACCTTGTACGCCCGGCAATATTGCCGCCGAATGAATTGCTGACGCAAGCGCGTAGCTATATGGCGCAAGAGGCGTATGAAAACGCATCAAAGTCGTACCTCCGGTTTACACGACGCTATGCCGATCATCCTGCCCGGGCTGAAGCCCAGTTTAATGCGGCCTATGCTTTACAACGGATGCCGTTGCAGTCGCACGATGCCACGCAGGCGGTACGGCAGCGTTCCTTGGAACTCTATCAGCAGTTTATCGAACAAAACCCGGGTGACCCGAAAGTGGCGCGCGCCTATTGTCTGATGGGGGTGCTGCAATTTGAATTGGGTAATTATGAGGAAGTAATCCGGTTGTTGCGCGATCCGGTGCGGCAAATCCAAGACCCTACTGCGGCGCTACCCATTCTGCGCAAGCTGGCATGGGCCTATCGGATGCGTGATGAATATGACAAGGCGGAATCGACCTATCTGCAGGCAGCGGTAATGCCGCAGAATTATACGGCGGACGTGGACTACTACGAATTGGGGAATATGTTCCAAAAACGTCTGGGACTTCCGGCTTCGGCGGAGGAAAAAACCCACTTCCGCAAACAAGCACTGGCATACTGGAATCAGGCAATTCAGGTACCTGGAATCGATCCGGGCCTGCGCGATGAAGTTAAAAAACGAATCGCATTCTTACAGTCTGAACCGCAGGGACTCACGTCTACAGGGCCGGAAAACCCCTTAAATATGGATAAAAACAACGTGGAACAAATGCCAGAGACAACGCAAACAACAACGGTTGACTCTGCGGTGGAAAACCCGGAAACGGAAACGGCCCCGACGACAACAGAGACCCCCTCGAACACACAGACACCCGCACCGGAACCCGCGCCAGAAGAAATTGTCGATTTGTCGCCTGAGGAAGAAGCCCTGATTTTACAAGAGGGTGTGTGAGCACGTAGGCGCCCCCTAAAAAGCACGCTCTACGAGGCTGGACGATACAGGTAACCGTGTTCGAATGGCATAGCAGGAGGAGGGATAGTCCGATGAAGAATAAGGGAGTGAAGCGATGAGCTATGGAAAGGTAAAAGCAGCTGCCGTTTGGGCTGTGCTCGCTTTATTTGTCCTTTTCGCGCATGAAAGCACAGCGGCACAAAATGAAGCAACCTTGGAAGCGGGTGATCTGATTTTCGTGCAGGTACATCGACATCCGGAATTAAGCACAACCACGCAGATCGATGAAGGCGGAAAGATACAGTTGCCGTATATCGGCAATGTTTCCATTGGGGGACTGCAGGAAAAAGAAGCGGGAGCACGCGTCTCGACGGCTTTCGAATCCATTTTGAAAAACCCACGGGTCACCTTGACGCGTAGCGGCTCACGTCCTATGGGCGACAGGATGCCGTTGATGCAACGCACCTCGGAAATGACGACGCAGGTAGTGCATCTGCAGAATTCAAACGCGGAAGTTTTGTACACCGCTCTAAGTGGTATGGCAAGTGCCGGTGGTTCGGTAAGTTATGACCCGGATACCAATACCCTCATTCTGACGGACTCACCCAATACGTTGCAGAATATGATTGCGGTGGTGCAGGAATTGGACCAAACGCAAAGCCAGGTGGTGCAGGTGCACATTGAAACGCGCATCGCGGAAGTACAGAGCACTGCGGTGAAAGAAGTCGGCGTACGCTGGTTTGCAGCAGGCGATCAGGCCAGTGGGGGCTACTATCCCAATCCACGACAGAATCAGATAGTGAATGGGGTACGGGGCATCAATGACCCACTGTATAATGAACGCGTTCAATCGACAGACCGAAATAACGTTGCCGGGGGACGTGAATATCTTGATGAGTCCAACTGGGATCGGCGCATGCAGGTTCCGCTCCATGTCCCGGCTCCTGGCCAGATGTTCTTCGGATATATGAACACAGGTATCGACTTGGGCGTATTTTTGGACGCATTGGTGTCGGATAACAAAGCAGAAATGCTCGCAACCCCCTATATTCGCACGGTAAATCACAAAACAGCTCAAATTAAGATGACCGATGAGTATCCCTTCGTGGAACTGGGCAGTGCGGGTTTAAATTCCATCTCGTCAACACGCTTTTTAGATATTGGCATCGTACTGGAGGTGACGCCACATGTGCGCCGCACCAACAGCGGTGAGACGTATGTCCAGATGGAACTGGAACCCGAGGTTTCAAGCCTTTCCGGAATCGCCAATGGGGTTCCAATTCGCTCGGTACGAAGCAGCCACAATATTGCCAATGTGCTTGATGGCCAAACCCTGGTAATCGGGGGCATCGTGCAGAATGATGGAAACGATGTGGTACAAAAGGTGCCTGGATTGGGCAATATGCCCTTGTTGGGCCGTTTATTTAAACACAAAGAACGCAGTAACGTTTCGACGGAACTGATGATATTTGTTACCCCAACGGTATATGAGCAACCCGGTGCTGTAACATGGAACCGCACGCTGGAATTAAGTGATGCGGTCGCCCCAATGGATATTCGGCAACCACTCGCCGGACAAGTGGAAGCCCGCAAGGAATAACCGGTTATGTCGCTAGACCCCACTATTATGGAACAGGAGCCGCGCCAACCGCGGGATAACCAGTTTCGCTTCGTCTTCAATCTGCTCGCGGAACACTGGCTGCTTATCCTGGCGTGCGCCATCGTAGGCGCGTTGCTGTTTGGCAGCGCCGCATGGCTGCGTCGCGAAGTACATCCCGTACGCTACAAGACACATGCGGAAGTCGTCATTGTCCCCTCACAGTGGGAAAAAGGCCTACTCAAAGAAGTAAGCGGCATCTCTTTCTCTGTTGCACCACGCACCCTTGTGGAGCGCACCAACCTGCACAGTCTGGCGCAGGAAATCACACGCGCACTGATCCAACGCGATATCGCGGTAGGCGGTGAATACAGCCGCCTGACGACAAAGGAAGAGTTCGCCGCCATGGCAGCGGATGTGGAAGGCAAAATATCCATGCTTCCGCTGGACGAATCCAATAAAATTCGTATTGAGGTGAATAATTGCGAGACGCCGGCAAAAGCGGAACGCATTTCGGAGTTTGCTGTCCGCGTATTCCTGGAACAAAACCGCCAACTTCGTTTGGAAGAGGGTAAAGAAACACACGCCTTTATCCAGGATGAATTAAAGAAGCTGCGTCAGCAACTTTTTGAAGCAGAGACGGCGGAGTGGAACTTTAAACAGGAGATGGGCTTCCGCGAAATTGGCAAAGTAGATCAGGAGATGGCGCGCCTGTACGAGGAGCTGAATGAAAAACGGGTTACGCGCGATGAAATCTTGGACAAGCTGGAGGAGCTGGATGGGACTTTAGCCGCCAATACACAAGATATGCCGGAATCGTTGGGACAGGTAACGGATTCTGTGGTTACGCGCCTGTTCACCGAGCTGGATACCTTGTTACAGGAACAACTCACGCTAAGCGGTATCTATCAACCAGGCTTCCCTGAGTTACAAAATATAGAAGAGGAAATTGCCGAAAAGCAACAGACGATTCTGGAAGCGCTAAAACGTCTCGACACTGGCGTGGCGGGGGGAAGCAATATCTGGAAAAAACGTCAGGAGATTTACCGGCAGCGTATTGATCTGCGACTTCGCCTGACAGAGCTCGATATTCGCATCGCCTCTCTGGAACGCATGCTCGAAGAAATGATGCCGCAAATTCCTGAGCTGGCCAATAAAAACCTGGAATATGAAAAGCTGGCGCAGGAAACGGAAAGCATACGAAAACGCTTTGAGAAATTACGCCAGCGGGAATGGGAACTACGCACAGCCTTGAGTCATGGTGCGGGGCAGATAGAGCGTTACGAATCGGTACGCCGTGCCTCTACCATGCCAATTAGCGGCGGAGCCAACCGACTGTGGGTTAACTTTGTAATTGGTGCCGTTGTAGGTTTATTGTGCGGCTTTCTCTTCGTCATGGTGCGCGAACTTAATGACACTTCAATTCGTAGCATCGAAGATGTAAATGAATACATCGGCCTGGACGTTATCGGCACCATTCCCAAAATGCGCTTTGGACGTCCGCGTGGAGGACGTCGACGCCGAGCCACTTATGTAACAACGGTGGATGAGGAACAGATTGATGCCTGCATTGTAACGCAGCACGACCCCAAATCCCCTATTTCAGAAGCATATCGCACATTACGAACAAATTATCAATTTGCAACAATCAAAGAACAGCCGCGAACGTTGATGGTAACCAGTGCAGTGCCTGGCGAAGGCAAAACAACGACGGCGGCAAACATGGCGGTGACGATGGCGGACAGAGGAATGCGAGTGTTGATTGTTGATACGGACTTGCGTCGTCCCAATGTGCACCGTGTCCTGCGTATGGAACGCGGACCGGGACTGGCAGATGTATTGCGTGAAGGCTTGGACCCTAAAAGTGTCATCCGACCAACACGTATCGAAAATCTTTGGATTATTTCCAGCGGCCGTGTCCCCCCGAATCCTTCCGAATTGCTGGGTTCGGCCCGCATGGCAGAATTAATGCAGCAGTTGGGCGCTGAATTTGACTTGGTGATCTGTGACGCCCCATCGGTCCTGGTAGTAACCGACCCCGTGCTGCTGGCGACGCATGTTGAGACGTGTATCATGGTGGTCTCTACAAATAATGCACGGCGCGAAACGGTTGTGCGTGCAAAAAAACTACTGGAAACGGCCAATGTAAATGTAGTGGGCGTGGTTGTAAACGGTCTGGAAACGACCCGAAGACACTACTACTACTACTATTATTATTACGACGATGGCTCGCCGGTACGTCGCAAATGGTACCATTTTTATTAGCGGTCTAGCGTTCGCAGGCAACTAGTCTGCTTCTCCTTGTCCCAATTACAGCACACATTTTATTTTTTTATACCGCTTTTGAAATTCTGACGACGCGTTTTGGCGGCGGTGCTATTTCATAGAAACATATCTAATCGCTCGCCTTTCCCAAGGCGGCAAAGCAAGGAAATATAACCATGGCGCTATTTCGATCAGAGCGCGGCATCGGTCGCGGTGAAATAGCAGAAAGCCAGCTGGAAGTTCCCATATTCGTTGTCGGTCTGGTGATTTGCAGTGTTTTACTCTTCGTGCAGCACCTGTATTTCGGCAACCTCAGTATGACCCTCGCATTTTCCATCAGCCTGATGGTTTTTGGCACCACGGTCATTCGTGTAGACTATGGGGTCTACATCCTGTTGATCGCCATGTTACTCTCTCCGGAAATCGAGGCGGGCAATGCATACAGTGGCGAACGCACGCTCAGCTTTCGATATGACGATATCCTGATCATCGTAATTTTCATGGGCGTTATGGTAAAGCTGGCCTTCGAAGGCCGACTCAGTTTGTGGCAACCCAGCCCGATAAATACTGGAATAATACTGTATTACAGCATCTGTATCGCATCGACGCTGCTGGCCTGGGAGCGAAATCTGGGTGCATGGGACCGCCGCACCGCTTTCTTTATCATGCTGAAAATGCTGGAATTCTACTGTGTCTTCTTCCTATGCGGACACGCGGTTCGTAATCTGCGTGACGTGCGTTATCAGGTCATCTTGTTCTTCATTGTTTCGGTCATTGTAGCCGGTTACGCCGCCAGTACGGTCGGCGTAACACCGCGTGTTAGCGCACCTTTTGAAAAAGGCGGTACTGAACCCAACACCTTGGGTGGATATCTGGTTTTGGTCATGTGTATTTCATTTGCGCTGATGACGCAAGCGCCTTTTATGTGGCAAAAAATACTTTTCACTGCCACCATTGGCATTGCCTTCTACCCCTTTCTGTTCACGCTCTCCCGCGCATCCTATCTGGCCTTTCTGGTAGGCATTGTTACAATCAGCTTCATAAGTCGACGCTTTGTTTTCATCTTGTTAGTTGGCGTTGTGCTGGCCTGCAGCACGTTGATCATGCCTGACAAAGTCATAGAACGCGTCTCGTATACCTTTCAGCACGAGACGGGACAGCAGGTAAAAGTGGCGGGACGCGAGGTGCCGTTAAAAGTGGATAAATCAACCCACGAACGTTTCCTGGTATGGCGCAAAGTAGGCTTTCTGCTCTTCAGCATCGGCGGGTTGTATACCTGGCTGGGCGGCGGCGTTTCCTGGGAAAGCGTACTGGACAGTCAGTATGCGCGCGTAATTCTTGAAACAGGATTGCTGGGCCTGGCTGCTTTTTTGTTTATGCAGTACCGTATACTTCGTACTTCTCGCGAAGCCTATCGCTGGACGAACGACTGGTTTTCACGCGGAATCGCGATGGGCGTTTTTGGCGCGACATTGGCCTTGGTCGTCCACTCCATCGGCACGATTTCTTTTCTAATCGTGCGTATCATGGAACCCTACTGGTTCCTGGTGGCGATATGCGTGGCAGTGCGTAATGACGCGATTGCCCGTCATTGGGCACGGTTGCGTGCCGCAGCACATGCCAGTAAAGCAACGCCATCCTCCGGGAGGGAAGAAACAACTGTGGTAACCGCCTCTTCCCCAAGCTAGGCTTTTCCTGTTAGGATAGCGTTCTGAGCGCATCTAGCATCTGCTTGTATCGTTGTAGCGCTCTTCCCTGACTCTACAACACATGGTGAACGATACCGTTATCCAAAAATTAGTTGTTCTATGAAATCTTTCATAAGGATTCTACCATGACCCCGGCAATCAGTATTGTTATTCCTTCGTATAATGCACCGCGCGCTGAACTTGAGCGTTTGTACCGCTCGTTGTTGTTACAACGATGGACGGATTTCGAAGTCATTCTGGTGGATGATGCTTCACCTACACCGGATTACACCTTCATGGACGACCCCCGCTTCACGGTGATTTACCGCGAAGAAAATTGCGGGCCAGCCACCTGTAGAAATGTGGGGGCAGCAGCGGCGCGTGCGCCCTATCTGTTTTTCACAGACACCGATTGCGCGCTTCATCCAGATACGTTGCAGCAGGCGATTGAAACGCTTCCTAATGAAGATGCAATCATGGGCGACACGGTTACAGAAGTAGAAAGTATTTTTGGCAAGGCCGTGGCCCTGTTAGGTTTTCCGGGCGGTGGAATTCTGGGCTTTGATAAGGTATGGCGAGTGGATCGAGCAGGCTATACACGCAGCTTCAGCAGTTGCAACCTGGCTTTTAAAAAGGAAACCTTTGAAAAACTGGGGCGATTCAACACTACCTTTCCGGTAGCAGGTGGTGAAGACACCGTCCTGGCACGGCATATGGTGGATAGTGGCTATCGAATTCGCTACTTGCCGAAGCAAATCGTATACCATGTCGAGCGCAAGGGTTGGCGTAGCTTCATGCGCTGGCAGATTACGCGTGGCCGAGGCAATTATTACATTAAAAAAAATGTGCCTGAGGTTGCTGGCTACCTACGACTGCGGCTGTGGACTTTTAAAAATAGTTTCGTAAAATCAGGCTTACGCTACGCCCCCCTTGTATTCATTTTGCTCGTACTTTCCGTCTCACTCCAAATCCTGGGGTTCCAACTGGAAAAAAAGCGCTGTTCGGCTTCCTAGCTGTCCGTCCGGCGCTTGCCGACACAGACAGGACAGGCGATTTGACGCCCCGGGCTTATCTCTACGAGGGCGGGAACTCTGCTCGAACAGCTGGGCTGGGCATCAGGACAGCGAGGATGGAAAGGACAGCCCGTCGGTGGTTGAATAGGGCTGGGAATGTCGCCTTGCAAGTGCTGGCGCGGCTGGCGTTGAGCGGGATGGGCGATGGGTGCTGCCGCAAGAAGTGCTCGGGTATAGGGGTGCACCGGCTGACTAAAAAGCATCTCTGCAGGCCCATACTCCACGATGCGCCCCAGGTACATAACCGCGATTTTATCGGAAATATGCCGCACAACGCTTAGATCATGTCCGATGAACAAATACGTCAGCCCCAGCTTCTGCTGCAACTCTTTTAAAAGGTTGAGAATCTGCGCCTGGATGGAAACATCAAGCGCCGAAACCGGTTCGTCCGCCACAATCAGCTCGGGCTCCACTGCCAACGCACGGGCGATCCCAATGCGTTGACGTTGTCCGCCACTGAATTCATGTGGATAGCGTTGCGCCGCCTCTGCAGGAAGCCCTACCAGTTCAAGCAATTCAAAAATACGGTCACGGATCGCATGCTTTTCCACAATACGATGCACGCGCAGAATCTCGGCCAGCATCGCATACACGGTCAAGCGTGGGTTTAACGAACCAAAGGGATCTTGGAAAATAATCTGGATGCGTTTGCGCAATTCACGTAGCGCTTTTTTGTTGAGCTGCGCAACATCTACCCCGTCAAAACAAATCTGACCAGAAGTGGGCTCTATCAAACGCAGCAACGTGCGTCCGGTCGTGGTTTTTCCGCTACCACTCTCCCCCACCAGACTGAGCGTTTCTCCTCGCAGAATATGAAAGCTGACGCCATCCACTGCCCGCACCGCCCCCACCGTGCGTTGTAATACGCCCTGCCTGACCGGAAAGTGTTTGGTTAGATTCTCCACGGTTAACAACGGTGTATAGGTAGGGGTGGGTGTCATGAATCGGCCTCCTCCTTACCTGCAAGGGAATGATTTGTAGCGCTAGCTTCCTGTGAACACTTCCAGCATGCAACGGAATGCGTTGTTCTAAGGAAAGAAAAAGCAGGAAGTTCTTTTTCACAAATCGGCATCCTATGGGGACAGCGTGGGTGAAAGCGGCATCCATTGGGGAAGTCGGTAGCGGCGGGGACCATGCCCTTGATAGCGCGCAAGGCTTGCCCCGGTTGATTCTGGCTGGGTAGCGAGTCAAATAGTCCTTGTGTATAGGGGTGGGCGGGTTGATCGAAAAGGGAGTGCACTGGCGCCTGTTCTACCTTTTTCCCTGCATACATAACGGCGACCTCGTCGGCCATTTCCGCCACAACACCCAAGTCGTGTGTGATCAGGATGATCGCCATGCCGGTTTCCTTTTGCAAATCCATCAGCAGGTCAAGTATCTGCGCCTGGATAGTCACATCCAATGCGGTGGTGGGTTCATCGGCAATAAGAACCTTGGGGTTGCATGCAAGCGCCATCGCAATCATCACACGCTGTAGCATACCGCCGGAAAGCTGGTGAGGAAAATCGTCGACCCGTTTTTCAGGGGCGGAAATGCCCACCTTTTTTAGCAGGGTTATCGTCTCCCGGCGTGCATCGGACTTCGACAGACCGCGATGAAGCCGGATAGCGGCTTCAATCTGTGAACCTACGCGGAAGACGGGATTCATCGAGGTCATGGGCTCTTGGAAAATCATGGAGATTTTGTTACCACGCAGTGCACGCATTTCCGTTTCACTACACTGGCACAGGTCACGCCCCTCAAAGCAAATTTTTCCCCCTACAATACGACCGGGGGGGTGTGGGATTAATCGTAAAATCGAAAGTGCTGTAACACTTTTCCCGCAACCGCTCTCCCCCACCAATGCCAGCGTCTTGCCTGCTGCAACGTGGAAGGAGAGCTCGTCAACAGCACGCGCCACGCCCGCATCGGTATGAAACTCGGTCGTGAGTCCGCTTACTTCTAAAATGATGTCGTTCTTCGTATTCATTCGATTCCTGCGCAGAAAAGCTCCCACGCGTTAATGTCGCAGCCTGGGATCCATAGCGTCACGCAAACCCTCACCCACCAAGTTAAATGCCGTTACGGTGAGGAAGATAGCAATACCGGGAAAAAGAACCAGCCACCAGGCAAAATCTACATAGCTCTGCGATTGCTTCAGGATTTCGCCCCAGCTTGCCGTGGGAGGCGGAACGCCAAAGCCGAGAAAGCTCAGGCCGGATTCGGTCAGAATTGCACCGGCAATGCCAAATGTGGCACTGACAAATACGGGATTAACGGCATTGGGCAGGATGTGGCGAAAAATAACGCGCCGATCGGAAAGACCTGATGCGCGTGCGGCAATAACATAATCCTGTTGCTTCTGCTTGAGGAATTCGCCTCGCACCAGTCGTGCAATGCCGGGCCAACCGGTCAGGCCGATGACTGCCATGATATTCCATATGCTGGGCGGTAAAAACGCCATCACGGTGATGATAAAAAAGAAGGTGGGGATGACCAGCATAATCTCAATAAGACGCAGGATAAGTACATCGACCCAGCCACCGTAGTAACCCGCCAGCGCACCAAGCAGGATGCCGATGATGGCAGCAATACCCACTGCGACAATCCCTACCATCATGGCGATACGTGCCCCCCAGATCATACGACTGAGCACGTCGCGTCCACGATCATCAGTGCCGAACCAGTGGGCCGCACTGGGCTTTTCCAGACGATGGGTCAAATGCTGATGCAACGGCCCGTAGGGAATGCAGGGGCGGACGGCAGACTCGCCCTCTTCAGGGGTCCATCGGTCAAAGTTGGCATACAGATTCTCCGCCTGCAAATCGGCGTAGGTAAATACATTGGGGAACCAATAGGTTTTTCCCCCTTTTTGCATGTAAATGGGCACATCACCGGCTAAAAACGGCGCAAACAGGGCAACACCTCCCATCAGAAAAATCACAACAAGACCACAAATGGCCAGCGGATTTCTGCGAAACTGACGCCAAACCAGACGCCAGTAGCTTTGTTTCTTATGTTGTTGTGCCTGTTGTTGCATCGCCTTGCTCAATTTACGAAAAAACCTGTAAAGTGCTATCCCAATTTTATTTTGGGGTCTACCACCGCATATAAAATATCGCTCAGAATCAACCCCGCCAAGGTCAGCAGGGTGGAAATGGTAAATACGCCCATGATGAGCGGATAGTCGCGGGAAAGAACCGCCTCGAAACCTAAACGGCCCATACCGGGGATCGAAAAAATGCTTTCTATAATCACGCTGCCACCGATCAACCCCGGCAACAGTCCGGCCAATAAGGTAACAATGGGAATAAGTGAGTTACGCATTGCATATTTGAAGACAACCGCTTTCTCCGAAAAACCATAGGCACGCGCTGTACGAATATAATCCTGGCGAATAGTATCCAGCATGCCCGATCGCATAAAGCGCGACAGTCCTGCAAAGCCTGCATAGGTAAAACAAAACAGCGGTAGCACCATATGCCACAAACGATCCCCTAGCCAACGGTACCAGGGCCAATCTTCCGCCCCCATACTGCTAAGCCCATAAATTGGAAACCAGTCCAGCCATTCTCCCCCACCCAAGAACATAATAAGCAGCATCGCCACCCAAAAACTGGGCAAACTATACAAAAGAAATAGTATGAGTGTAATCGTATAATCCGTTTTAGTGCGTTGATGCGTCGCTGAAAAAACGCCTAGCGGGATCGAAACCAGATAAATAATCAGAACCGCCAGTACGTTGAATTGCAATGTAATCGGCAACGCCTCCAGCACCTTATCCAACACGGGCCGTTGATCCTTGTAGCTGTTTCCAAAGTCCAGACGCAGCATCTTCCCCAGCCATAACGCATACTGTACCGGAACAGGCTTGTCCAACCCGTAGAGCTTTTTCGTATCTTCGATGATCTTTTGGGTCATCGCATCACTCTTGACACTCCCCTCCGCCCCCATCATCTTGGCGTAAATGGGACTGCCCGGCGCCAACTGGATGAGCATGAAGGTCAATACGCTGATCCCCAAAAAGGTGGGAATCACCAATAGCATGCGTCGTATCAGATAGGTTTTCACGAAATATACTTTCGAATCATCTGTTTACTGACTAAAATCCCAAGAGTTGTCATAAAAAACGAAATTTTACACTGGTCAGAGACGGTAAGGGCCATACCTATTGCTTGTGGTCGCTGGACCACTTTAGTTGATACGCCACTCAAGCGTTTCAGGGCCAAAAGGATACATCTTCACATTCTTCACCCGCTTGTCCACAGCAAGCAGCGATTCCCGCGTAAAG
Organism: Candidatus Hydrogenedentota bacterium; assembly: GCA_963678445.1. Classification (GTDB taxonomy): domain Bacteria; phylum Hydrogenedentota; class Hydrogenedentia; order Hydrogenedentales. The sequence goes on from OY782877.1 coordinate 1,351,170, forward strand.
ACAAAGGTGTAGGGCTGCTCTTCATGGATGATTTCCTGAAAACGATGATACAGCCTGATGCGCTCCTCACGATCAAAACTACGACGCGCCTTTTCAATCAACGCATCCGATTTCGCATCGCCAAAACCGACATAATTCGAGCCGCTTTCGATCTGCGACGTATGCCACACCTGGTACGGATCCGGATCCGGCGTAAGCGTCCACGCCATCAGCACCGCGTCGAACGTACGGGCCGTTACACTTTCCAGCATCGTCGCCCATTCCAGCTGTCGGATCTGCATATCAATGCCTGCCCGCTTCAACTCTTCCTGATAAATCGTCAGGACTTTTTCCCCATCGATGCTTGCGTTGGGCAGCAACACCTCAAAATGCAAGGCCGTCCCCTCCTTGTCTCGCACTCCATCCCCGTCACTATCTGTCCAACCCGCTTCTGTCAGTAACGCTTGCGCCGCCTCGGGAGCAAAGGGCCATGGCTCTACCGCAGGATTATGTTCCGGCGTATCCGGCATAAAATTGCCCGTCATGATACGCGCCAAATCATAAAAAATTTCTTTGATAATCAATTGCCGATCCAGCAACATGGTCAATGCACGCCGCACCCGCTTGTCTGCAAACTGGGGGCGTTGACTGTTCCAGCCGATATACGCATACCCCGGATTCAGGTACGTGTGCTTTGCGAAACGCGCATTAAACTTGGGCGTATCAGCACGCTTCACCCACGCCTCAGGACGCAAACTCATGTAATCCATGTCGCCGCGGCTCAACACCTGAAACGCAGCATTCGCATCCGTGATAATTTTATAAACCCGCTTTTCAATCTGCGGCGTTTTTTCCACGGCGGCGCCCCAGTAGTGCGGATTTTTCACCAGCACAAGTTGCTGATTCGTGTCCCAGCGCTCCAGCATGTACGGTCCGGAACCAATCGGCTGACGATTGTTAGGATGCGTATTAAAATCACCCTGTCCATAAATATGCGCCGGCATAATAGGCAAGCCGCCCAGCATAATCAGATGGCGGAAATACGGCTGGTTGCACGTAAACCGCACCGTATTCTCATCCAGTACTTCGCAAGCGGTTACATCTTTATAATAATTTCGTAAATGCGGCGCATCTGTCTTGGGATTCATCATTTTATCAAATGAAAACTTGACATCGTTCACCGTCAACGGCTGGCCATCTGAAAAGACCACCCCTTTGCGCAGGATAAACGTATACTGTAGATGATCTTCCGAAATCGTCCAGGACTCCGCCAAGTTAGGAATGGAATCGAGCGTTTGCGGATCGCGATCTGTCAACGTATCAAAAATCAGCTCATTGATGTTCGAGGCATAGGCGTCCGTCGCCGTCAACGGATTCAAATGTTCCATTTCCGCCGGAAGACGTCCCACCAGCACATCCCCCTTCCCCTCTGCTTGCGATGTCGGCGTGGAAGAAGAGCCACAGCCTGTCAAAAGACAAGCAATAATTGCCGATATAGCACTGACTGTTAAAACAAAACGTACACCCTTCATTAGCAAAACCCCATAGCACTGCAATCGTTAGCATGCGTTGTTGTATATTCAAAACCCCACGAAATACACACGCGAATCAAGCTCCATCGAACTGCAGCTATCCTATCATAAACGCCTATTCCGGGGAAAAGCGGTCCAGCGACCGCAAGCAGTAGATATGGTCCTTACCGTCTCTGACCAGTGTGAAATTTCGTTTTTTATGACAGCTTTTGGATTGTCAGTCACTAAACAAACCGTGTAGCTTAAATCGCTTCAAAGTATTTTTCGTAGGCATGTGCTGGTAACACATGGGCGCGGCACAGCAGTTTTATGGGCAATTTGAAAAGTTTCAGCAATGGATAATAGGAGGGATAGTCTGTGAAATATTTATTGGGCGCGGCAATAATCTCTTCGTATTCCTCGCGTGAGATTCCCTGCTTTTTGAGTCCATAATCCACCAATGTCTCATTCTCAAAAAACGGCATCTCACTTAAGGCCTTAAGCGCTTGTTCCTTTGTAATCACGCCCGTGCGCACCTTGGCGGAAAGTTCGACAATACGCCAGTCAAAACCAAATTTACGGCGGGCGTAGTTATAGACCAAGGCGAACATTTCATTGTCCATATGATGCTGGCCCGTGTCCTCCCACCCATACTCCTTCTGTAACAATTCTTCAACGTGTTCGCCGACATCGTTATAATAATTGGTGATATTGACCACATGGATTTTTTTGACGAAGATCCAGTACAGCATGTGATGGATGTCGACATTCTTAAAGTGCTTGAACGCCATCGTGCTGAAACGCTTGATCAACGCCCGCGTATATCGCGCATCCATGTAATTCCACTTCAGCGGCGTGACCCCTTCCTCGCGGAAAGAATGACTGAGGATAATGTATCGCACCCCCTCCTGTGCTGCCGTGCGATACAAGGCGCTGGCAATACCGACATCGTCTGTCAGATCGATATAGGGGACACAGGCGCGAATCGTGCAATTGGTCAGCTCACGCGACTCCGGCCAATCCATGATGATGGTATGTAAATCTACATCCAGCCCATCACAGACCTTTGCCAGGTTCGTTTTGGAAATATCCGAATCCCACCCATTATCAAAATGCACTGCGAGCGGTCGGAGCCCCATTTTCTCTTTCACATAATACAAACAATACGACGTATCCCGTCCACCACTCACCCCCACTACACAATCATATTTGCGCCCTTTACCCGCCTGGCGCATTTGCTCTGCCATGCGGGACAACACCGCCTCCCCCGCCTTCCCCGTCGGAAACATGGCCTCCAAATTGTCATGCATATGGCAATAATTACAGACGCCTTGCGCATCAAAATGGATACCCGGCACCGTTGCATCCATAACACATCGTGTGCACATCCGACTTTCTGATTGCTTGCTCATTTCACTCATCATTCCTCACCTAGCCTTCAAATCCGTGGTTAGCAATAGCTTCAACGCGAAAACCATGCTATTCGAAAAGCATCAAACACTGTACCCCAAGCACAAGCTGTCTGCAATCTTTTGGGGAACGAAAAAAAGTAAAAAAGCCGGTTTGAAGAAACCCTCAAACCGGCTTTTTCATACATAAAGAGGGATTTACTGCGTTGCAGTTTCCGTCTCCGTTGCTTCCTTGGCTTCGTCCGCTGCACCACCGTCGGCTGCGCCCGTTTCCGCATCAGGCGTTTCCTCGGCCTTTTTTTCTACATCACGGCCCAGGATTTTATTAATGGTCTGTTGATCAACGCGGCTGTCCACTGTCGGCAACACGGTTTCGCGCAGGTACTGACGATAGTCTTCCAGAAGATCGCTTTGGGTCATACGCAGTGCGTTCTCACGCAGTTGTTTGCGTTCCTCATCCCAATCTTTCTTCTCTTCCTCGGTAGGTGGCGTTTTCTTGACAAGTTCCACAAAGAAGGAATCGCCACGGAAATCACGCAAGGGGCCGTCCATCGCACCCGCTTCCTTGTCGCCGAGCATCCCGAAAATCTGCGCAGGCTGCAGATAAATGCCTTCCTGCCAGAGGTAATCTTTGCGCGTGAACTCTTTGGTTTCCTTGACCTTCATTTCCAATTCAGGGAAACGCTCTACCGCCTGCGCCAGGGAAGTAGCCTCTGCTTTGATCTTGTCACAATACTTGCTTACTTCTTCCTTGTACTCATCCTTTTGCTTCAATGCCGCGATAGCGTCTTTTTCTACTGCCTCGCGCACCTCTGCCAAGGGAGGCACCGTACCGACATTTACCTGCACGACCTTAGCGACATAGAGGTTATTCCGCGCCTCAATAACGTCATACAGGGTGTCTTCCGTTTGTGCATCCACGGCTTTGCGGAATGCGAACATATCCATGTTCGGAATATTTTCAATCGAAGAACTCTTCACGGTGAAAGCACCGGTGCGCTGTACTTCCAGCCCCGCTTCCGAGGCTGCGCTTTCCAGATCCGAGTCTTTCGCTTTCGTCGACACCTTTTCAGCCAGAGCCTGACGCTCCGCACGCTCTTCCTCGCTCAACGCTGCTTTCAGAAGAATCTGGCGTGCACGTACTTCCCGCACCCCCGTCTCTTCATTCGTGCGTTCTTCTTCTACTTTATAGATAGCGAAGCTTTCAGGGCCTGTCGCGATCGGTTCGCTCACCTCGCCCACCGCCAAAGTAAACAGAGGTTTACGGTAGTCGACTTCATTCTCACGCGGTTTTTGCCAGCCGGGCATTTCGCCACCATTCTTCGTCTTCAACGTTGAATGCTCATCGGCCAGGGCTGCGAAATCCGCGCCCTCACGCGCCTGCTTTACCAGCTCCAACGCCAATTGCGGCACATCCGCACGCAAGGAAACCGCAACAAACTCCGCTACCTTTTCATCCGGATTTTTGTACTTATCCTTGTTCTCGTCGTACTGCTTCTGGATATCTTCCTCCGTCGGTGTCACCGGCGGCGTTACCTGAACGTACTTCACCTGCAATTTGGTGTGATTTTCAAGGAGTTCTGCCTCGATATCCTTGTCCAGCACCCGGTTGGAAGCCGACAGCACCGATTGCAGATATACCTGACGTGTGATGCGCGGGCGTAAATCGTTGTACACGTCATTCCAATTCTGCTTCTGCTTGTTCATCCCCGCTACCCAGGCATTCCAGCTTTTCGGATCGAAGTTACCTTCCTCATCCTGAAAATTAGGGTCTTTTTTCATGAGCTCTTCGAGCAAGGACTGATCTACATCAAAACCGCGCGCCTGTTCCTGCAACGCTATCAACGCCGAATCCCTCATCTGTTCCAATACGCGCTGAGCCACGCCGCTTTCGTCCAACTCCTTGTACGTAGGACGCGTGTCTTTACCGCGCGCCTGCATGCTGGCTGCAGCATCCAGATTTTTCCGGAAGTCAGCCTCTGATATCGGTACGCCACCGATCACCGCAATGGTATTCGGTTGCATACGGTCCTTCTTGCTACCCGTCCAGCTTGGCATACCAAAAACAAATACGAACGGAACAGCGATAAATAACAGAATGAAAAAAAGGATTGCTTTTCGATGCTTACGCATTAGGTCTTGCATACCGCAGACCCCTCCACCTAATAGTTAATGCTTCATTTCCAAATTACTATTGCTCAGGGATACCGCTCCCCAGCAGAACTCAAATAGAAAACCGGATTAATCTATCATAGGCGTGCAGTACGGTGCAAACCCTCATCAAAATTTTCCTGTCCGAGCTTTGTAAAATATACGCCAAGGGCAAAACCTTATTCCTTACAAGAGCGTTCGAATGACCGATAAAACGCCTATAAGCATTCGCTAAAACGTTCGGTTTCTTGAGCGCTACGACACGTTGATATGGGCACTGTATATTATTTTACAAAGGCGGGAATCCATCAGAGCGCTTTGAAGATGTTTGACGCATTGAAAAACTTGAAAAAACAAGCGCAAAAGCGGCATGATCACACTTTTCGTTCGATAATTGCGCTAGGCGGCATGTCTTGTCGCTTTATAATGGCAAGTATTGCGCGTTTTTACCTTTATCCGCCCGTAGTGGTCCAGCGACCACCAGCGTTAGGTATGGTTCTTACCATCCCTGAACGAAGCAAAAAATTTCGTTATTTTATGACAACTTTTCAGATATAAGTCACTAAAGTGGTCCAGCGACCATAAGATAGCCAGGGCCACAACCAGGAAATATGGTCCTTACCGTCCCTGAACCATGTTTAAATTTTTCGTTATTTTACGACAACTTTTGAAGTGTCAGTCACTAAAAAGGCGGCTTGCTGTATCCGCCTGAAAGGAATGTGGTTTCATGAGCGATCAAGCTTTTGAACCTGTGCCGTCGCCGTTTAATTTTGCCAAGGCGGAGCATGAGGTTATTGCATATTGGAAAGAGAACCAGATCTACCACCAGAGTTTGAAACAGCGTGCGGATGCGCCCCGTTTTGTCTTTTATGAAGGGCCGCCCACGGCCAATGGCATGCCGCATCCGGGACACTGTTTGACGCGTACTATTAAGGATATCTTTCCGCGCTACAAGACGATGGCGGGCTATTATTGCGAACGCAAGGCCGGCTGGGACACCCATGGTTTGCCGGTGGAGGTGGAGGTGTGCAAGGAATTGGGTATTATTGACGGAGGAAAGGCGGCGATTGAAGAGTATGGGGTGGAAAAATTCAACCGCACCTGCATCGATTCCGTTTTCCGTTACACCAAGGAATGGGAAGAACTGACAGACCGGATCGGCTTCTGGGTCGATTTGGATCAGGCCTACGTCACCTTTCACCAGACCTATGTGGAAAGTGTGTGGTGGGCGTTAAAGCAACTTTTTGATCGCGGTTTGCTGTATCAGGGGCACAAGGTCGTCTGGTGGTGGGCGCAAGGCGGCACCGCCTTGTCCGCAGGGGAAGTCGGCGAGGGATATCGCGATACGGATGACCCGGCGATCACGGTGCGTCTGGCCTTGACAGACGCCTCCAAGGAAGCATTGGGGCTGGCGGGAGAAACGGTGGGGCTTTTGGTATGGACGACAACGCCCTGGACCTTGAGCAGTAACTGTGCCGCCGCAGTCGGCGAGGACATCGAGTATGCTGTGGTGAAGCAGGTGGATGAGGACGGAAAAGCAACGCACTCGATTTTGGCCTCGGCCTTGCTTGAAAAGTACTTTGACAAGGAAAAGGTAGAGGTTGTACGAAGCCTCACAGGTAAAGAACTGCTTGGCCTTTCCTATATGCCCTTGTTTAACTACGCGACCCCCAGGGCGCTTGATTCGGATCAGCATTCCGAGAAACACTGGCAGATCATTCCCGGCGACTTTGTCGATCTGGAAACCGGTACTGGTATTGTGCACATTGCACCGGCGTTTGGTGAGGACGATTACCGCATCTGCAAAGAGCAAGGCGTAGGCTTTTTGTGCTTTGTACACCCCGATGGCACGTTCGATGAACGTGTGACCGACGTGGACCCTTATGATCAGACGCCTATTGCCGGACAGTTCTGCAAAGCGGCAGACAAGGCGATTACACGGATACTTAAAGAACAGGGCGTACTGGTCAAACATGATCAGTATCGCCACTCCTACCCCTTCTGCCCGCGTGCGGATAAGGACCCGCTGATTCAATATGCACGCGAAAGCTGGTTTATCAAGACTTCCCAGTTTGTGGAACAGTTCCTGGCCAACAATAAGAAGATTGGATGGCAACCGGAACACATTCGCGATGGTCGTTTCGGAAAATTCCTGGAAAATAACGTCGACTGGTCACTCTCGCGCGAACGCTATTGGGGCACCCCCCTGCCCGTATGGGTCTGCGAAAAAACCGGCCATATGGAATGCATCGGCTCTTATGAGGAACTGCTGGCGAAGCCCGGCGTTACCGGTGCGGAGATGTGGGAAGAAACCAAAGCGGCGCATCCCGAATACAGCGACCACTTGAAAGTACACAAACCGTATATCGACGCGATTACGTACCAGAGTCCCCAGGACCCCACAGCACGCATGCGTCGGGTGCCCGAAGTGATCGACTGCTGGTTTGATGCCGGTTGTATGCCCTTTGCGCAATGGGGCTACCCTTATGTGGACGGTTCGAAGGAAAAATTTGACGAACGTTTCCCTGCCGACTTTATCAGCGAAGCCATCGACCAGACCCGTGGCTGGTTCTACGCCTTATTGGCAATCAGCACGCTGGTGCATGGTGAGAAAAAACAACCGTGGCCGCACCCTTTCAAAGACTGTATTTGCCTGGGCCTGATCCAGGGCGAAGACGGCCTGAAGCTTTCAAAACGTCTGAAAAACTACCAGGAACCATCGCTGCTCTTCGAAGAATACAGCGCCGATGCCTTGCGCTGGAGTTTTGTGGCCAAGAACCCACCGACAACAAGCACGCGCCTGTCGGAAGAAATCGTAAAAGAGGTGCAGCGTGAATTGTTGATGCGCTGGTACAACGTGTACAGCTTCTTTGTCATCTATGCTAACCTGGACGGCTTCAATCCCGCTGACGCGCCTGCCGCGTATTTGAAAGCCTTAGAGGAAAAACTTGCGACGGGCACCTGGCCGGAAATGGGTGCTTCGGTTTGGACGGAAACCGCGCAAGGGAAAGCCTTGTGCGCACCGCCTGAAAAACGCGGTGAATTGGACCGCTGGATTCTGAGCGAATTGGCGGAGACAGTGTCAGAAGTACGCGCTTCGTTGGACGGTTTTGAAACCTATCCTGCAGCACGTCGCCTGTCGGCCTTTGTAGACAGTTTGTCCAACTGGTACGTGCGTCGCAGTCGGGCGCGTTTCTGGGCCAGCGAGTGGACGCAGGACAAGGCGGACGCCTACTGGACGCTGTACGAATGCCTGCTTGATCTGGCACGTCTGGTAGCACCTTTTACGCCCTTCTTCGCTGAAACCACCTGGCGCAATCTGACTTCCAGCCTGCCTGGTGTTGCACCCAGCGTACACCTGTCTGCGTATCCCGTCGTTGACACCGCGCAGATTGATCCGCAGTTGCTGGACGAGATGGCCGCAACACGGGAGGCTGTTAATCTGGGTCTGAGCGCACGTCGTGGCGCTAACATCAAGGTACGCCAACCTCTGGGACGTTGTGAACTTGTCCTGAGTGATAACGCCATGCAGACAGGATTGGAAAGGCACTTTGATCTGCTCAAAGAAGAGCTGAACATCAAAGAAATCAACTTTACTGACCAACCTGAATCCTACGTTTCCTACGAGGTCAAGCCCAATTTCAAACTGCTTGGGCCCAAATTCGGCAAGAAAGTAAAGGCCATTGGCGCGGCATTGCGAAAAGGTGACGGCGCGGCATTCTATGCGCAACTGCAACAGGGTGGCATCACGCTGGACATCGACGGCGAATCCATTGTACTGACCGAAGAAGACGTCGAAGTTCGCCTGACTCCCAAAGAAGGCTTTGCAGCGGCGCAAGGCAAAAACATGGTGGTTGTACTCTCCACCGAAATTACCGAAGCGTTACGTCAGGAAGGCTGGGTGCGCGAATTCATCCGTTGCGTACAGGATTTACGCAAAGACCAGGGCCTTGCCTACGACGCCCGCATCGAAATCCACTTCGAGACCGCCAGCACGGCACTGGCCGATGTGATCAAGACCTACGCAGACTACATCTCCGGCGAAACCCTGGCCGACGCGATTGCGCCCACCAAAGAAGTCAAACTCAATAGACTGCTGCGCCGCATTAGAGAGCGAGACGCGACGGCAGGCACTGCCACCGAAGCCCCCTTAGATATGGTGGCAATGATAAACCTTGAGGACACGAAAGTAGACGCCGCCAAAGAAGTCAACATCGACGATGCCGCAATAAAAGTCGCCATTACCCAACGCTGATTTTCAGGCGCATCCATAAAAAAGGCAATACTTCATCAGGGAGAGTCCTTTCCGAAAGGAAACGTTTCTCCCTGATTTTTATTATGGCGTTCTTTCCGGCAAGTCTCCTGCTTTGTTTTTCGGGGTTGAGCTTGGCGGCGTTTGTTTGCTATGATGTGCTGCTGATTATGTCCTTGCTATTGTGAGCAGGGATTTTTCTGCCCGAAAGGGCGTTTTGTGAAACCTATTTCTGAAAGAAAGGGAGGTGAATTGTCTTGAGAACTTACGAAGCGCTGTACATCGTCAGTCCGGAATTGGAAGACGATGCCATCCAGACGGTAGCCAATGAGGTTGAGTCGCTCGTCACTAAGAACGAGGGAACTATCGTGCGCTCGGAGATCTGGGGCAAACGCAAGCTTGCCTACATGGTGAAGAAATTCACAGAGGGCAACTATGTGTTGTTGCGGTTTACCGCGAATCCGGATTTTGTTGCACGGTTGGAGACCTATTTTAAGCTCTCTGAATCGATTATCCGTTATTTGGTGGTGCATTTTGATAAGCATATGCTCTCCTTGGAAGCCGAACAGAAGCGGCGCAAGGAAGAGGATCTGCGTAATAGCACCAATCATAAGCGTCATGATGATGACGATGATGATGAAATTATCCCCGCGCGGTTGCGTAAAGCACCGGAAGCGGTGGAGAAGACAGAAGAAGAAGTAGCGGAGAAGACGGAAGAGAAGAAAGAAGAGACCGCGCAAGAAGAGAAGGCTGCGGAATAACGGGTAATGAATGGTGACCAGGGTTATAGCGTGCTGCTATAAGCGTTGCCGTTTGCAGGCGTTGTAAAATTTTGTTTTTATGACGACAGTTTGGAACCGGAACTGGGAAAGAGGAAGGGATTCGAATATGAGCGACCTGCGTATGCCGGATCTGAATAAGGTGATCATAGCGGGCCGTCTGACGGCCGACCCGGATTTGAAGTATACGACAACGGGACGGGCAGTATGTCGGTTACGGTTGGCGAATACGCGCTATTATCGGCGTAAGGACGGGGAACGAGGCGAGGAGACGTGCTATATCGATGCTTCGCTTTGGGATCGCCAGGCAGAATGGGTAGGTGAGTCGCTGCGTAAAGGTCGGCCGGTTATTATTGAAGGACGGTTGCGAACAGATCAGTGGGAAGATAAAAGCACGGGGCAGCGTCGTTCCAAGGTGGAATTGAGCGCGCAACGGGTTACTCCGCTGGATTGGGATGAAAACCGTTCGGGCGGCGGCGGGTATTCGTCTGGAGGTTCGGCTCCAGCACAGAATGCCGCACCGCAACCGCGTCCGATTGAAGAACCGATTCCTGAGGATGACATTCCTTTCTAGAGCTCCTGCGAATGAACGGCAAAAGCATGGCGTGGGTATCGCTACTGTTGCTATGTTGGCCGATATCGCTGGTTACTTGATAACTTGAACAAGGAAAATCGTAACAATGGCTAAAGTTTCCGCCAAGGCAAAGGCGAAGGTCCGTTTAAAACGGTCGCGCCGTAAAAAGAAGAAAAAATCACAACGCACCAAGGTGTGCCGGTTGACGGTGGATCGCGTTGTATTTATTGACTATAAAGACTGCGCTATGCTGAAGCATTATATCACTGAGCGCGGCAAAATCATCCCCCGACGGATCACCGGGGCAACTGCGAAGCATCAACGTATGTTGACGCACGCCATCAAGTTGGCGCGTCAGATCGCATTGTTGCCGTATTCGGCGGAGTAGGTGTGCAGGTCGCCTGTAAGTAACGGTGCGGGTGGTATGATGCGCGTATATCTCTTACATTGGAGCGGACTATTTCTGCTGGCAGGTTTCCTGATGATGGCAGGTATGCCATCGTTTGGGGTATTCATCTACCCTGTGCCGGTAGCGCTGTATTGGATACAGGAGGCCAAAGGAAGAAGCTTAGGCCTTGTAGTCGGCGCAGCATTGCTCGCATTGTTGTTAAGCGGTGATTTGGGATTGGCTGTGGTGTTTAACACGGCCGTGGCCTTGTTGGGTGTCCTGATGGGCATCGCCATAGAGCGCAGGTTTAGCTATGGACACTGTGTCGCGTTTGTAATGGCAGGCGCGTATGGAATTGTCCTGAGCAACATGGTGCGCATGTGGGATGCGCTCCAGAAAGAGATGAGCATTGCTGTTAGTGGCTGGGTGGTGCGTTTACGCGAAGCCGCTGGCGATGCGTCAGACACAACGGCGCAGCCGTTGATCGATCGCTTGCTCTGGATGGATGCACAGTATGCCAATATCGCCGTGGGCTTACAGTTTGGCATGACGTTGGTGGGGGTGGTGTTGGGAACAACGCTGTTTTCGCGATGGTTGCGAAAGCGGGGTTGGCAAGCGCCGTCTGGACGATTTGCAACTATGCGCCCGTCGGAATGGTGGGTGGGTGTCGTCATCTTGGTGGCGCTGCTTTGGTTTGCAGAGCAACGTTGGCCTGATGCGTCGTTTCGTATGGTGATATGGAACAGCGCGGTGGCCCTGACGTTTCTGTATGGACTTAATGGACTGTCCATTCTGGTTTACGCCGGTGAAGTATTGCGTTGGCCAAGGTGGATATGGGTGTTGACCTTGGCAATGCTGATGGTGGTGGGCGCCTATCCGGCGTTATGCGCTGTGGGCCTGTTTGACACCTGGTGGGAGTTGCGAAAAAAATTGGACCGGGTCGCTATGGCGCGACAGCTTGCCCAGCGATCCGATGACAACGATAGCCGTTAACGGCGACGTGTTGAAAGGCGCGTGTCGTTAAAAAGCTGGAGTAAAAACATGAAGATCATCCTGTGTGACGATGTAGAATATCTGGGCCAAATGGGCGATACGGTCAATGTGGCCGACGGCTATGCCCGGAACTATCTCATTCCGCGCAAGTTGGCCGTATTCGCGGAATCGGCCAGCGCCAAGCAGATTGAGCACGAGATGGCCATCATCAAGCGTAAAGAAGAAAAGCGCCGCAAGGAATTGACCGCGGTAGCGAAAAAGCTTGAAGGCCTGACCGTCGAAATCAAAATGCGTGCGGGTGAGGAAGATAAACTCTTTGGTTCGGTAACCAATGCGTTGATCGCCGAGAAATTGGCGGAAATGGGTCAGGAAGTCGACCGTAAACAGATCAAGTTGGAAGAGCCCATCAAGACGTTGGGTATCCACACGGTTACGGTGCGTTTCCCCAGCTCCATTGAAGCGCAGATCAAAGTCTGGGTGACCGGGCTGAACGATGAGGTTACGACCGCCAAGGCGGAAGAAGCCCCCGAAGCTACTGAAGAGGACTAAGCGCGTTTTGGCGAATTGGCGTAAGGCGGCGGAGAAGCCGTCGCAACCGGTGTTTGATCGTACGCCTCCACAAAGCGTGGAAGCGGAACGTTCGGTGCTGGGCGCCATGCTGCTTAATCCTGACGCCGTAGGTACGGCGATCGAAGTGCTTAGTGATAAAGCGACCGACGCGTTTTACGTGGAGGCGCATCAACTCATCTATAATGCGATGGTGGGGTTGTACGGGAAGAATACGCCCGTCGACCCCACCACGTTGACTGAACGCCTCAGCCGCGAGGGGAATCTGGATGCGGTAGGGGGCGTGACCTATTTGGGCGAATTGGTCAGCGCCGTTCCCACCTCTGCTAACATCGAGTACTACGCCAAAATTGTGCTCGATACCGCCGTACTGCGCAGGCTGATTACGGCCTGTTCACGCGTAGCGGGCGATGCGTATAAAAGTGAAGAAGATGTCGCCATCTTGCTGGACCGCGCTGAAAGCGAAATCTTCTCCATCGCCGAACAGCAGCAGCTAAACCCTATCCATGCGGTAAAGGATTTGCTGGAAGAGGGTATTCACCGCATCGAACAGCAAATGAAATCCGATGGGCATATCACCGGTTTGGCTACCGGCTTGCACAAATTGGATGAAATGCTTTCAGGCATGCAACCTTCCGACATGATCATCTTGGCGGCACGCCCTTCGGTGGGTAAAACCGCTCTGGCGCTCAATGTTGCATCGAATATCGCGAACCGTTTGGGCAAAGGCGCACTAGTCTTCAGCCTCGAAATGGCCAAGGAACAACTGGTGCAACGTTTGCTCTGCATGGAGGGACGCGTTGATTCCGACCGTCTGCGCAAAGGGTTTCTGGCCAAACAAGAATTTCCCAAGCTGGTCAAAGCCGCGGATACACTTAGCCGTTCTTCTATCTACATCGATGAAACGCCTAATATCAGCGTGCTTGAGCTACGCTCCAAAGCCCGTCGCCATGCCGCACAGCACCCTGTCGACTTCATCGTCATTGACTACCTGCAATTGATGACGGGCGGCGGCGGACGTTCTGAAAATCGACAGGTCGAAATTGCCGAAATCTCCCGCTCTATTAAAGGTATTGCGCGTGAGTTGCATGTGCCGGTATTGGCGCTTTCGCAGCTCAGTCGCGAAGCGGAAAAGGATGACGGCGGTTCTCCAAAACTTTCCCACCTGCGTGAATCCGGTGCGATTGAGCAGGACGCCGACGTCGTGCTCATGCTTTCCCGTTTGCCCGCACATGAAAGTGAAGGACGCGAAAATCTCATCCGTCTCACCATTGCCAAGCAACGTAACGGTCCCACAGGCTTTATCGATGTCTTCTTCCACAAGAACATCCAACGCTTCGAAAGTCTCGATGCCGCCGCTCATGAACAGGAGCCACCGTCCGCTTTTGGCGACAACTATGAATATGCCATGGAAGAGGAGTACGAAGAGGACGATACCCCCTTCTAGGCGGCCTAGCGGTCACAAATTCCTTGCCAAACGCACAAAAAGCGGCGGATATCATTTTTACGTTGCATCGAGCGCAAATCTCCTATAGCATACGCGCGTGCGCCGTCTGCACTAAATACGCCCTGTGCCGCGTTTGTGTTTTGCCAACAAACCGGTTTATCAACCGCTTTATCGAGAGGAATTCCCATGCGAAAACAATCTTTGGACTTTTTGCAAAGCCTGCTGAGCACCCCAAGTCCGTCGGGCTATGAACAGGAGATACAGAAAGTATGCCGTGCGTATGCGGAACCGTTTACAGAGGAAATCTATAAGGATGTTCACGGCAATCAGTATCATGTTGTGAACAAAAAGGCGGATATCCGCGTGATGTTGGCTGGGCATGTTGACGAAATCGGACTGATGGTGAACACCATCAATGAAAAGGGGTTTATCGGTTTTGTTCCCATCGGCGGTGTTGACGCTGCGGTATTGGGCGGACAACGCGTGGTGGTGCACGGTGCGCAAGGTCCTGTGCCGGGGGTTATAGGACGCAAAGCAATCCATTTGACGCCTGCCAAGGATCGGAATAAGCCGCTGGAAATACATCAGATGTGGGTGGATATCGGTGCGGTGGATCGTGAGGATGCGGAACAGGTGGTTGCGATTGGCGACCCCATTACCATTGACGCAGGTTATATGACCTTGCGTGATGACAAGGTCATAGCGCGTGCCATGGATGATCGTATCGGCGCGTTTGTCTGTCTGGAGGCGTTACGCTTATTAGCAAAACGCAAACTCAACGTCGCTGTCTACTGCGTCACCACCGTACAAGAGGAAATTGGGTTGCGCGGCGCTACAACCAGCACCTATGGCTGTAATCCCCATGCCGGACTCGCTGTTGATGTGGGTTGGGCGACCGATCACCCCAATGGTGACGGCGACCGCTATGGGCACGCCGCTATTCACGACGGTCCCCTCTTAGACCGGGGTCCTAATATCAATCCGATTGTTTTTCAAGGGCTTGTAGACACGGCCAAGAAGCACGAGATCCCTGTGCAGTTCCGCGCCATGCCCCGTGGCACGGGCACCGACGCCAATGCGATGCAGTTAAGCCGTGGCGGCGTCGCCACAGCACTGGTCAGTATCCCCAACCGCTATATGCACACACCGGTTGAGTTGGTATCGCTCCGCGATGTCGAACACGCTTCTAAACTCATTGCGGAATGGATTACGACTCTCAAAAAGGACGCTTCCTTTATTCCCTAACCCTTCGCATCCCTTCTGAGGGAAAATACTTGGATCGGTTTACAAAACAAATAGGCGGCCAGAACCTGCTTTTAGGCTATGTTCTGGCCGCTTTTATGCTGCTTCAACGGATTTTTACGAAAAAATCACTATAACGCCTGAACGTCGTGCTCCCTATATTGGAGAAGGTAGCTTTGGCATATTCGCAATTACGCCGCACGCATTGCGGCTCATTCTCCCCCTTGCTCAGGCAGTGGTTTCGAAAGAATTTCAAAGCTATCCAGGACGCTGTCATCAGCACGAATCACTTTCACCGTCATACGCTCCCCTTCTACACGTATGGCGCAAAAATGAAATACCGTTTCGGTCTTAATCGTTTCTGGTCCCACTGTCGGTTTCAACCACAGCAGCACCCCACCGCCTCCACTCACCACATGATCAAAGCCGTTTACATAATGATGTTCGTACGAATGTACATGCCCGACAAAAGCGGCATTGACGCCATGGCGTTCAAACACAGGCGCCAGAATACCGCGCAAGTCGGTGTTCTGATACGACTCGCGGGGGTCATAGGTGATCAACGGTTTATGTAATGCCGCTATGGTAAAGCGGGTATCTGCCGGACGCTTCTTCAAATCCTCCAACAGCCAGGCGTATTGTGGGCTCTCTTCACTAATATCGTCCTGGGTGGACAGAAAAACGAAATGAACGCCTGCGTAATCCATCGAATACCAATGGGTTCCCGATCCAAAATCAAAATACTGATCATAAAAATCCGATGTTTTGCGCGCCTCATGGTTCCCCAAGCCGATCAAATAGGGACGCGTGGCCGCCAAGGGCGTAATTTGTTTAAAAAACAGGTTCCACTGCCAGCCATAGCCTGCGCCGGGGTTCTCGACGAGATCGCCCGTATTGATAACAAAGCGGAAATCGTAGTCGGCATCCGCCCGCAGTACTGCATCGACCACCCGCTGATGGAACGTAATCCCACTGAAGGGGCGATTATCCCCATAAAGTGCAAAGGAAAAATCTTTTTGCTGTTTCGGCGCAGTTACAAAGGGATAAACGGCATCCCCCAGAGCGGGCACGCTGTATTCATACCGTGTATCGGGCTGCAAACCGGTCAACGCCACTTTGGGGAAATGCGTAGATTCCTCTTGCCGCACTTCTTGCCAATCTTGATCGCCCTGCTCACGATATCGCACCACGCCAGCAGTCTCTTTTTCTGCGATCCAGGCCACTGTCATCGTGGTCATCGGATCACCTTGATACAGCAAATACGGTCCGCGATCCTCTGGGGCTTCGTGGGCATTGCGATACCAGATGGGCGCTTGCCATAACAGGCCCAAAACAATGGCGTAGCCTACCAGCAAGCCCAGACGGGCCTTCCATGTCCCCAACTTCAAACACAACAGGCCAAAGGAGCTGGGGATGACGCCAATAGCGCCAAACAAGACGACAGGAAGGAAAAAATAGAAGGCATAGGAGTGGCGATAAAAGAAAAACACTCCCAATCCAGTTCCTGCGATTAGCCAAAATAACATAAACACGATTAAGGTCTTCTGAATTACACGCACGTCCCGCTCCTTGGTCTTCTTACATATTTTAGTGACTTAAGCTTCAAAAGTTATCATAAAAAAAGAATTTTTTGCTGTGCTCAGGGATAGTGAGGACCATATCGATTGCTTGTGGTCGCTGGACCACTTTAGCTTTGCAGCAACCACCTATCCAGCACCTGCATTTTACATTAGCATCATGCGGAATATCTTCATTCCTGACACTGAAAAGTATACCACGCACTACATCGCACTACAGTAATTCATATACCCACTCCGATAGAAAAAGGTAAGAAAGAGACCAAATCGGAATTTTTGCCGGTTAAATGTTCAAAAAAGCCCTATAAATCTTGAAAAGCGGTAGTGTTTTGCCGTTTAATACTGCGTTAAACGCTTTTATGTATAAAAATACATCATCAGCGTCGGCTGCAAACGCATGACGCTTCAACGTGAGGCAAACCGCAACAGCGATAGGAGAGGTGTACCATGCCACGTCGCGATGACATACACAAAATCATGATTATCGGTTCGGGCCCCATTATTATTGGACAGGCCTGTGAATTCGATTACTCGGGCACCCAGGCATGTAAAGCGCTACGCAAACTGGGCTACAAAACGGTATTGGTAAATTCCAACCCAGCGACCATTATGACCGACCCCGGCACGGCGGATACTACGTATGTAGAACCGCTGAACCTGGAGATGATGCGCAGGATTATTGAAAAAGAACGTCCCGACGCCCTCCTCCCTAATCTGGGAGGACAATCGGGCCTGAATCTGGCCGCAGAACTGTCGAAAGAAGGTATCCTGGATGAATTTGGCGTCACGGTAATCGGGGTGCAGATTGACGCTATTGAACGTGGTGAAGATCGCAACGCCTTCAAGGAAACCATGACACGCCTCGGGGTCGGTATGGCGGCGAGCGAGTTGGCTTATACGGTGGAAGAGGCGGAAGCCATCGCCAATAAGCTGGGCTACCCCGTTGTTGTGCGTCCTGCATACACCATGGGCGGCACGGGTGGCGGTTTGGTATTCAACGTAGAAGAATTACGCACCGTGGTCAAACGTGGTCTCTCGGTTAGTCTGGTTGGACAGTGCTTGATCGAGGAATCCGTGTTGGGATGGGAGGAGTTGGAACTGGAGGTGGTGCGCGACGCCAAAAATCAGAAAATCACCGTATGTTTCATCGAAAATGTAGACGCAATGGGTGTACATACAGGGGATTCATATTGCACAGCCCCTATGCTGACGATTGATGAATCGTTGCAACAACGTCTGCAGAAACATGCCTACGACATTGTCGAGGCCATCGAAGTTATCGGTGGCACCAATGTGCAATTTGCCTACGATCCCAAAACCGACCGCGTCGTTGTGATCGAGATCAACCCCCGCACCTCGCGCTCTTCCGCATTGGCCTCCAAAGCGACCGGCTTTCCCATTGCCCTCGTTTCTGCCATGCTCGCCTGCGGGCTCACCCTCGACGAAATACCCTATTGGCGCGATGGCACGCTGGAAAAATACACCCCCTCAGGCGATTACGTCGTCGTCAAATTTGCCCGCTGGGCCTTTGAGAAATTTCCCGGCATCGAGGACAAGCTGGGCACACAAATGCGCGCTGTCGGTGAAGTGATGAGCATCGGAAAAAATTATAAGGAAGCCATGCAAAAGGCCATTCGCTCTCTGGAAAAAGGACGTTATGGTTTGGGCTTTGCCAAAAACTTCCATGAGCGCCCCCTCGACGAACTACTGAAATTAATCAGCACCGCTACCAGCGAACGCCAGTTTATTATGTACGAGGCGTTACGTAAAGGAGCCGATATTGAAGAGCTTCACCAACGCACCCACATCAAACATTGGTTCATTGAGCAAATGAAAGAATTGGTGGTGTTGGAGGAAAAAATTCGCACCTATAAAGAAATGGAATTGCCCGACCCCTTGCTAATTGAAGCTAAAAGGGATGGTTTTGCCGACCGTTATCTCGCACAACTGTTGGCATGTGATGAAGCGAAAATAAGAGAGCAGCGCCTGGCGTTGGGCATGCAAGAGGCGTGGGAGCCGGTACCCGTGAGTGGCGTTGAAGACGCCGCCTATTACTACTCGACCTACAATGCGCCGGATAAAGTCGAGGCAACCCAGGGACAAAAGGTTATGGTGCTCGGGGGAGGACCCAATCGCATTGGCCAGGGTATTGAGTTCGACTATTGTTGCGTCCATGCCGCTTTCGCGCTACGTGATTCCGGCTACGAGTCCATCATGGTCAATTGTAACCCGGAAACGGTTTCCACCGACTACGACACCTCCACGCGTCTCTATTTCGAACCACTAACCGTAGAAGATGTACTCAGTATCTACGAAAAAGAGAAGCCTTTGGGCGTCATTTGTCAATTTGGTGGTCAAACCCCGCTTAACATTGCCAACGAACTGGCAGCGGAGGGCGTCAACATCCTGGGCACGTCTCCAGAGGCAATCGATCTGGCGGAAGACAGGGAGCGCTTCAACGCAGCTATGCAAAAGCTTGGAATTCCACAACCGGAATCGGGGATGGCTGCTACGCTGGAGGAAGCGTTGGGAATTGCTGGACGGATCGGTTATCCGCTCATCGTTCGCCCTTCCTATGTATTGGGTGGACGCGGCATGGAGGTGGTCTATGATGAAGACATGTTGCGCAACTACGTTGCCGCAGCGGTGGACGTTACCCCGGATCGTCCTATCCTGATTGATCAGTTCCTGCAAAATGCTCTGGAGGTTGAGGCGGACGCCATTGCGGATGCTACCGATGCCTTTGTACCCGCTATCATGGAACATATCGAACTGGCAGGGGTGCACTCTGGCGATTCCGCCTGTGTGATCCCCCCCCTCAGCGTGCCCGCCAAACACCTGGAAACCATCAACGAATACACAAAGAAAATTGCCATCGAGCTAAACGTCGTCGGCCTGATGAACATCCAATACGCCATCGCCAACGACACAGTCTACATTCTCGAAGCCAATCCGCGTGCTTCGCGTACCGTGCCTCTGGTTTCAAAAGTATGCAACATCCCCATGGCCAACATTGCCACGAAAGTAATCCTGGGTCAAAAATTGGCCGATCTGAATCTTAGCCACAGCCATATTCCTCATTATGGCGTTAAGGAAGCCGTTTTCCCCTTCAATATGTTCCCCGAAGTCGATCCGTTGCTGGGACCGGAAATGCGTTCTACCGGCGAAGTTTTGGGGATGGACAGCTCGTTTGGCCTAGCCTTCTACAAGGCACAGGAAGCTACGCAAACCAAACTTCCCACGAAAGGAACGGCTTTGTTGACGGTAGCGGAGCGGGATAAGGAGGAACTAATCCGTCCGGCGCGCATACTCTCCGAATTGGGATTCCGCATTCTGGCGACCAAAGGCACCCATGATTTCCTGGCAACGCATGGCATTGCCACGGAAGCCGTCAATAAATTATACGAGGGACGCCCACACATTGTCGATGCTATTACGAACGGTGAGATTGACCTCATCATCAACACCCCCGCCGGAAAATTCAGCTACAGCGACGACTCCTATATTCGCAAAGCAGCCATTAACCATAAGATCCCCTACATCACCACCACAGCCGCGGCCCTGGCAGCAGTACGCGGGGTTGCTGCGTTCCAAAAAGAAGGGTATACAATAAAATCACTACAGGAATACCACAGCAACATCAAATAATTCGTCGTTCCTTAGAACGTTTTTAGAAAGCATAGAAAGGTTAACCATGAAATGCCCTGGAAAAAACCGCTTCCCCTTGCTTTTTTCTTTTGCCGGTGGCCAGGGGCACACCCAGGAGATATGGTCCTCGACGTGGAAACCAAAGCAAAACTAACGCATATATTCCTTTTTCTTCGCTTCTTTCTTTTGCCGGTGCCCAGGGCACACCCGGGAGATATGGTCTTTGACGTGGAAAACCAAAGCAAAACTAACGCATATATTCCTTTTTCTTCGCTTCTTTCTTTTGCCGGTGCCCAGGGCACACCCGGGAGATATGGTCCTCGACGTGGAAACCAAAGCAAAACTAACGCATATATTCCTTTTTCTTCGCTTCTTTCTTTTGCCGGTGCCCAGGGCACACCCGGGAGATATGGTCCTTGACGTGGGAAACCGAAGAACGTAACTCATATATTCGTTTTTCTTTGCTTCTTTCTTTTTCCGTAAAAAGAAAGAAGAAGCTGTAGAAAAAACGGCGGAGAGGCCTTTAAGCTTCCCCGCCGTTTCACTCATCAGTAACGATTAGTCGTTCATTACAGTAGCGCTTTTAATGTAGTCCAGCTTCGGGAAGTTCTCCTCCAGATAGGCGTTGCCATGAAACTGGATCGCGCCTTGATCCGGAGCTTCACCATAGGCGTCGCAAATAGCGCGCACCGTATCCATCCCCTCCACAATTTTCCCAATAGGGGAAAATCCCTGCCCATCGAGGAAGGTGTTATCTCCCAGATTAATAAACAACTGCGTGGTGCGCGTGTTCGGGCCTGCCGTAGCAAAGACCAGCGTACCCTCCAGATTCTTTTCCACTACCGGATCGTCCTTGATGGTGTTTTCACGCCACTGGGCGGCAACTTCCGGATCGCCGTTGATGCCAAACTGGACGATGAAGGGACGGGGCTGGGTCACAACACGGAAAAAGCGGATATCGGAGAAGAAATCCTGGTCTACCAATTCCATGAAACGGGCTGCACCCAACGGCGCCCAATCTTCATTGATTTCAGCCACAAAATTACCACAGGAACATTCAAATTGTACCTTAGCCACAGAAAACTCCTTTGTATTTTCGGTTGTTATTATCTTTTTATTGGCAGCAGACAGCCCTGCTATTTTATCAGTTGCGCCTTCACAACAAAATCCAGACCGGGGAAGGTACTATCCAAAAAGGCATTCCCTTTGGAGTAGATAGCCCCTTGCGCACTCGTAGGACGCTCCGCATAACGCATATTGATTTTCTCCACAATGTCCATGCCTTCCACCACCTTGGCAAAAGGCGGGAAGCCCATTTGATAGGTATCAAGCCGCGCATTATTACCCATGTTGATAAAAATCTGCGTGGTGCGCGTATTGGGGCCTGCAGCGGCAAAGCTTACATAGCCCTTCTTATTGCTCTGTTTCACAGGGTCATCTTTGATCCGTTTATTCATCCACCCTTTTGAAACTGCGGGATCACCGTTGATGCCAAATTGGATAACAAAACCGGGCACAGCACGGAAAAAACGACATTGGTCGTAGTACCCTTCTTTGACCAGGTCATAAAAGCGTTGCACACCCAAAGGAGCCCATTCTTTGTGGCATTCCATGACGAACGCACCACCATGGGAACACTCGAATTTCACCTTAAACGTGTCCGGCGCTGTTTCCGGCCATGCCGTTGCCTCTTTTTCGGCAGCCGGGACGACAGGTTTCTTCTCTTCTTTTTTCTCTGCGGTTGCTTCTTTTGCAGCAGGACTCGCATCTGCTTTGGCCTGCGCCAACATCTCACGGGCATTTTCCGACGCTTTCTCACGCGCCTCCGTCACCCTGTCAGGTTGGAAGCACAGCGAAAAGAGTGCTAACCCACAAAGCCCCAAAAAAGCCAACGTCGTAATCATGATTTTCTTTTTCATAAACTACATCTTCCTCTATTTCCCGTTCTACCTACAAAATTTGCACATCCGGCTGTTCCCGGAAACGTCTACGATTTGTCAGCGGCCGTACCGGTCGCCTGATTAATCTGCACGCGAAAACGGCAGGCATCCGAAACTACTTTTCCTGCCAAAACGTCTTGCTCATGAAAGACCGCCATCAGGATTTGTTTCGCCCCTCTCCGGTCATAATCATAGCATAGGTAAACTGTGCCATCAGGGGCTTGTACGCCGTCCGGATAGGACACCCTGCTCCGTTCATCCAAGAGCAGGCCCCCTTCCCAGGTTTTTCCGTCGTCCTTCGAAAGGAATGCGGTCAAATGCGAACGTCCTTTTTTACTGGGTGGGGCATGTTTCACCAAGAGTAAATTACCAGAGGCAAGGCGGCGAATAAAAAAACGGGCACTGGTCCCATGCGTAACCGTTTTAGAGCGTCTTCCACGCGTCCATGTTTTTCCGCGATCCGAGGAAAAGCTCTCGCCGATTCCATACCTCGTGCGCACCAACATCCACAGCCGACCATCCCGCAACTCGACGAGCATGTGTTCATCGAAGCTTCGATTGGGCACCCGTGCCTGCCCACGCAAAGTCCAGGTTTGGCCATGATCGAGGGAACAGATAACGTTTGAACCCCTTTCCTCCTTCACAAGTTGAAAGTAGCTTTCGTCACGGGGTTTCATATTCCATACCGCGGCAGGCAACAACCACTCCCCCGTGCTGAGCACCGTGGGTTTATTCATCATGATGCCGTTACATAAACGTCGCGGTTCGGTCCAATCCGGCTGTACTGCATCTGGATTGCTGCTGCAGATTGCCCATACCCCGGCACGCCCGTCCCACCAATCCCAGGCCTGTGCCCAGAACAGCCAAACACGCCCATCCGGGTCCATCCATAGGCAGGGATCATAGGCACGGGTTTTTCCCGGCGGGTCGATAATCAGGAACGGTTCGGTCCAGGTAACACCATCATCATCGCTGCGGACCAACATTACATAATTATCCGGCCCTTCCTCCGGACCACCGCCATACCATGTGGCGAAAAGACGCCCCTGTCCTGTTCGAGCAATACCTGGAATCCCCTGAAAGCTACGCGTACTACCGGCATAGGTATCGCCAGGATTTTGCAGGACCGGCGGCGGATTCAATGCAGCGTCACTTTCGGCTGCTTGCGGTGAAGTTGCGACAGCACACAAACTGAGCAGACAAATAAACAGATACATAGCAAAAACTCCCTGATGTCGACGGTGGCACCCAAAAAACAAGCCCGCCTTCCGAAAATTTCCGGAAGACAGGCCGAAAAACACAAACTGTACTGTTTTCCGGTTATTTTTCTAAAATAACCAAGAAATCATTGTAGCTTTTTCCATGGTTCGCCGTGATCGACGACACCGTCCACCCATCTTGCAACAGGTCTTCCAAGCGTTCTTTCCCCGAACCATTCGATTCAATAATCAAAGAAGTTTGCATGTTCTCCTCCTCCTCCTGGACATAATCCAGAATTCTGCTTAATAACATTTTTCCCCGAGACGGTCCCATCCGCCTCCAGAACATTCGGGAATAATAGTAGCATGTTCGAGGGGTGGAGTAAAGTTTTTGTGAAGGCTTTTTTGTAGCATGTTAGCCCCTCTTGTCTGAAATAATTGTTTTTCTGCCGATGAAACGATAAAGTGTTTCACGGCATACTCATGCGATGTTTTATATAGGAGACGCGACATGTATAGATGGCTGTTCTTTGTGCTTTTGCTTTTATCCATTACGACGCTTGCGCCTGCCTCGACAGTGCTTGTAGAGGCGGAATCGTTCCAGGAGTATGGCGGGTGGGTATTGGATCAGCAGAGCATGGACCAGATGGGTTCTCCTTATCTCATGGCGCATGGCATGGGGCGTCCAGTGACAGCTGCATCGACAGCAGTTACCTTTCCTGAAAAGGGTATGTATCACGTATGGGTGCGCACCCGCAACTGGCTTGCACCATGGAATCCGGAGGCCGCACCGGGGCGTTTTCGGCTTGCTCTCAATGGCAACATGTTGCACCCTGCTTTGGGAACCATCGGTGAAGACTGGCACTGGCAAGATGCGGGGGAGGTTGAAATTGAAAAGCTGCAGTGTGCCCTTACGTTGCATGATCTCACGGGCTTTAACGGGCGCTGTGACGCTGTCCTGTTTTCGTCCGAAACAGGCCTTGTCCCTCCAGAGGAAAAGGAGGCGTTACGCACGTTTCGGGAAAAGCACACGGCGGATCCGCTTTGTGCGCCGATAACGCATTCTTTTGATTTCGTTGTTGTCGGGGGCGGCATGGCGGGTACGTGCGCCGCTATTTCGGCGGCACGTCTGGGCTTAAATGTCGCCTTGCTCCAGGACCGTCCTGTAATCGGTGGCAACAACAGCTCTGAGGTGCGTGTGCACTTGCAGGGAAAAATAAATCTACCTCCCTATCCTGCCTTGGGCAACCTGGTAAAAGAATTGGACTCAGGCTTTTCGGGAAACGCGCACCCGGCCTCTTACTATAATGACACGCGAAAATTAGATGTGGCCAAAGCGGAAAAGAACTTACATCTTTTCTTGAATACACGCGCTAATGGTGTCGAAATGACAGACGGTAAAATTGTGGCAGTGCTTGCACAGCGCACGAATAGTGGACAGAGACTGCGGTTTCTTGCCCCGCTTTTTGCCGATTGCACAGGCGATGGTGTACTGGGGTTCTTGGCGGGCGCCGATTATCGTATGGGGCGTGAAAGCCGCGATGAGACCGGTGAATCGCTTGCACCGGAAAAGGCCGATGCAATGACTATGGGGGCATCCGTGCAATGGTATGCAACTCGGTTGCAGGGAAAAGTGGCCTTCCCTGATTGCCCCTGGGCCCTCTCTTTCACCGAATCGACATGCCAAAAAACGGTGTGGGGAGAATGGGACTGGGAAACAGGCATGGACAGGAATCAGGTTACTGATACGGAACGGGTGCGCGATCATGCGTTGCGCGTCATCTATGGCAACTGGTCCTTTCTCAAAAATCACAGCAAATATCGTCTACGCTATGCCCCCTATCATCTTGAATGGGTCGCTTATATTGCAGGCAAACGTGAATCACGCCGCTTGCTCGGTGATGTCATTTTGCGAGAACAGGATATTGTGGAGGCGCGCGTCTTTCCCGACGCCTGCGTTACCACCACATGGACCATCGATTTGCATTACCCGGAGCCTCAGAACAGTAAAGATTTCCCCGGTGAAGAATTTCGTTCGATCGCCAAGCATAAACGCATCGAACCTTATCCCATTCCCTACCGATGCCTTTACTCGCGTAATATTCCAAACCTGTTCATGGCTGGACGCGATATAAGTGTCACCCACGTAGCCCTGGGGACGGTTCGCGTCATGCGCACCTGCGGCATGATGGGAGAGGTCGTAGGAATGGCAGCCTCACTTTGTAACCAACAGCAATGCGAACCCCGCGCTATTTATGATAATCATTTACAAGCGTTGCAAACGCGTATGAGACAAGGGGTAGGAAAAACCCTTTTTGAGTAGGTAGCATGAGGAGGATAGAAACCGCGAACTGGAGCAGCATTCACTTTTCAGTCTGCCTGTTTTTGCAACCTATGGCGCAAGTTTTAGATCCTGGCTATTTCGTAATGCCTCGCCAATTTTCTCCCTTAAGATGCGGGCCGAATAGGGCTTCTGGATTACACCGGCCACATTTTTGTTTTGTATCCGCTTGGCAATTTCTTCTTCGCTATACCCGCTGGCGATGATTATGGGCACCTCTTGCGCAATACTCTGCAAGACTTGCAAGGTCTCCAGACCATCCATATGAGGCATGGTTAAATCCAGGACGACACAATCGATCTCAGGCGCATCTTCTGCTTTTTGCTGCATGGCGCGAAAAACAGAAATGGCCTCTTTCCCATCGCAAGCCAACACCACTTTAAATCCTACCGTCTGCAGGATCTCGGAAGCCACTTCACGCACCACTATTTCATCATCGACCAGTAATATCGTCGGGCACTCTTGTGGCGAATAGATTTGCGGTTCTTCGGCAGTTACTGGGTCTGGTGTTGTCTCAGACTGGACGGAAATTGCTGGAAAATAGACTTCAAAAACCGTTCCCTCTCCCACGGTGCTGCGCACACGACCAGCACCATTGTGCGCATGCACAATGCCCTGCACGGCAGCCATACCCAAGCCTCGTCCCGTAAATTTCGTCGTGTAAAATGGTTCAAAAATTCGCGCCAGCATTTCGGCATTCATGCCACAGCCAGAGTCCTGCACCGTAAGTTGTACATAATCCCCTGACGTCAATGCGCTATTCCCGAAAAATCCTTCTTTATCCAGCATTTCGCCAGAAATATAAGTGCGCGCCGTAGTGACGGTAATCTTCCCTGCATCTTCCCCAATTGCCTCCGCCGCATTGATAATCAGATTCATAATTACCTGATGAATCTGCGAGCGGTCGCCTTCTATACAGGGCAATGACTTGGCCAGGTGGAAACGTAGGTCTATCTTCTTTGAGACCGAGGCCTCCAACAGCCGACGTATCTCTTCTACAACTTCATTAACATGCACCTGCTCCACCACCACGCGCCCCTTTCCTGAATACGCAAGAATCTGGGTCACCAGTTCCGTGGCGCGCCACGCCGCCTTTTCCGCACGTCCAAAATACTCCACCACCTCATGGTCTGCGGCAATCTTGCTTAGTCCCAAATCTATATTCCCTATAATACCCACCAGCAAATTATTGAAATCATGCGCAATGCCGCCTGCCAACACCCCCAAACTTTCCAGTTTTTGGGCATGCTGCAAATTACGCTCCAACGACAGGCGTTCCGCCTCCGCAGCCTTACGCTCTGTCAGATCCTGATGAATCCCTACAATACGCACAGCCTGACCTAGCTCATCTCGCTCACAAACGCGCCCTTGGCAGAAGACCCATTTCCACTTCCCCGATTGGGTTCTCAGCCTATATTCATACTTCATTGAATCGCAGCGCCCTGTTTTCATATCCTCCAAAAGCGCGGACAGGCCTTCCTTATCCTCCGCATGCACCCGGCCCAGCCAATACGAGATATCCACGCGCTCATTTTTTGTTTTCGCAGGCAAATCCAACATGTTCAACCACATCGCGCTTACCGTTGCCTCTTGCGAGGGCACATGGTAGTCAAACATTCCTAATTGCGCGTTTTTGAGCGCCATCTCCAGCCGTTCCTCACTAATACGCAAGGCCCTCTCCACCTGTGCTCGTTCCAATGCGTTAGCAAAAAGTTCTGCAAGCACCCGCAATAGCAAAAAATCTCCGGCGTCCCAATGACGAATCTTCCGCGTCGCTTCGAAGCCTAAATAGCCCATTAGCCTTCCGCGGAAAAACATCGGCGACGCCATCAAAGAACAGATACCGTTATCCAACAAATGACGGCGCATCTCTTCCGAAATCTCCACCTGATTTTGAACGTCCAAGATACTTACATTCAGGTTGTTGCGCATGCGCAACATGAACCACTGCCTTACTCTGCCATTCACATCAAGCTTTTGATAGACCTGTTGTAGCGAGGGAATTCCCGGCGCACACCATTCACTTACGCTCGTAATGGTTCTTTCATCATCGGAAAACAAAAACAGACGGGCGCGATCCGCACCAGTGAGTTCCCCCGCTACCTGCAGGGCATACGTGATTTCCTGCAGAATAAGCGAGGCGTCGGCATTTACAAAATGGGAGGAAACATGGGATATTGCCTGCGCCGTTTCGATCCGGTGCTCCAGCTCACGTTCTATTTGTTTTAAATGGGTAATATCCACGTAGGAAACCAGGAGACGCTCATAGCGTTCCGAAGAACCCGGCGCTTTGCGCCATTCCACCACAATAGTACGCTTTTCCCCGTAGATAGTTTTCAGGGCGGTTTCTGCCTGGAAACGCGTCCCCCCCTGCAGCATGGCAAACATACCCGCCAATGCCGCTTTACGGGTTTCCCCTACAAAAAAACGGGTGTACTTTTCGTTCAATTCCACCAAAGAATTCACTTGAAACAATTCATAGGTTTTCGTATTGGCGTCTACTATTCGCACCAGCTTTATACACCCTATGGCGGATTTAGGGTGCGTACGCAAAAAATTCTCCAGTCCCTTCCCATACTCCTCTCGCCACTGCATCAAACGATCGTAAACCGCCGAATAGTCCTCTTCGCATAGCGCCACCGGGGAATCCTGAAACAGACTTTGGTATCGACGGCGGTTTTCCTGTAACGCAACCTGTACGCGCTGATTTTCTTTGACCTCTTTTTTAAGCGCTGCATTTACCTCCCGGTATTCCCGGGTACGCGCCAGCACAGCACGGCGCAATCGCAGATTGAAAAAGAGCAAGCCCAAAGCGCATACGCCTACTACACTTGCCACCAGCAATAGCGCCACCGCAGCCTTCCATAGCCATACGTAGTTTTCTCCTGGCGTTGGCGGCGTGTACAGGAAAGCATCCAGTTCTCGCTCGGGCGCCATGCCCAGCGATACATACATTTGCGCAACCCGTGCCCAACGACTACGGTTCATGTGCCCGATCTCAATCAATTCCGGAAAAATCAGGCCGCGCATCGCTTCTGCCTCAAAATGCAGATGCGCTTCACTTTTTTTACAGCCATATTGTGCACGGAGGATCTGAATCACTTCATCCGGATGCGTCATGGCATACTGCCACCCGCGAAAACTGGCTTTACGAAATGCCGCCACACGCGCAGGATGGGCCGCTACTTCCCCTTGCGTGGTAAACAGACTGTCACCATACGAGTCGATCCCAAAAGAATACGGGTGTATTTCTACATAGCCAACCCCCTGCTGACGCAAAAAAAACGGCTCATTCGTTGAATAGCCGTTATATACATCCACCTGACCGCTTATGAGCGCCTGTATGTCATACGTCGTCTCTACGAGATTGACTTGCTCCTGCGCTACGTTCTCCCGACGGAGCATACTTAGTACCTCCGCCGCGCCCCAATCACGTTCCATCATCACCCGCTTACCGACCAAATCCTGGGGTTTGGAAATCCCTGAATCCGTACGGGCCAGCAGCACACTGGGTGAGTGCTGAAAAATCGCCCCCAAGACAACTATAGGTTCCCCTTGGAGATAGCGCACCAACATTGCAGGCCCCGTTACCCCATACTGCGCCCTGTCCACCAGGATTTCCTCTATAACATCCTGCCCTGGCTGCGCTTGGCGAATCTCGACATCCAACCCTGCTTCCCGGTAATACCCCAACGCCTTCGCGGCATAGTATCCGGCAAATTGGAATTGGTGACGCCAGCGCAATTGCAAGACGACCTTGTCCAGCTTTGCTACAGCAGACGGATTCACAGCCCAACTGGTGAGTGTAAGCACCCAAACGCCACAGACCATTCCAATCCATACCCGCACCCACAGTCTAGACTGACGTACTGCCATAATAGGTTTTCCCCCACCTCAATGTATCTCAGAAATCGGCTTCACAAGACACTTGCCTATCTGCATTTTATGCTACATTTTAAATTATACAAAAAATTATGTCATTTTTCGAGTTTTATTTGATTATATATCCGACTATTTGGTGCAGCACTTGCTGATATAGATAGCGCTCACCCATAGAATGCAATGGAGGTACGAGTATACCACTACCGGTGGTGGCCAGCGACCGCTAGCAAGGGGCAGCGCTACCGGCAATATTTACGATCCTTGCCACCCCTGAACGAAACAAAACCTCGTTTTTATGACAACTTTTGCCGTATTCAGTCGTCAATAGATTTTTTGTCTTCTCCACTGATTGGCGGCGACATCCATCCAAACCAGTTCTTGCGAAACCCCGTTCGGCGTCACATGCAGTGCCAGATAGTGGAATATACGCGCCTCATCAGGCAGACGTGCGCTAAACGGCGCACCACCACCGGCCGTCAACGTGTAGCGCACCCCATCAATCACCTTGCTGGCGTAACCATGGATGTGCCCCATAAACACTTCATTCACCTGATGGCGCGCCAGTAAGGCACGCAATGCCTTAGCGTTCCATGCAAAGCCACGGCGATCATCCGTAGCGATCTCCCGCTCAAAATACTTTGGCGGAATATGGAAAAAGACATACTTATACTTTGCCCCTGGCTTCGAAAGCTCCTGATCGAGAAATTTTAAATCCGCCCGACTTACACGCACCTGCTCACAGGCGTTAAAACCCACAAAACGGCATGAACCATAGTCAAATGAAAAGCGCGTGTCTCCAAACAACCGTTTAAACGCGGCATAATTCCGCCGCTCCCCTCGATCGTGGTTACCCGGTATGCAAAACACCGGTACAGGCGCTACGGCTTCCAAAGCGGGAAGGTAGTTTTCCAGATACTCCTCTACTGTGCCCCCCCGAATCAGATCCCCCGTGTTGATAATAAACCGCGGCGTATCCTCCAGCGACTTTTCATGCACCGCCGTCGCCACTATCGTGTTATTGCGCGTATCGCCCAACACCACAAAGGTAAACGGTTCCTCGGTTTGCGCCGTATCCGACAGCTTCGCCAGCAGTGCTTCCTGCGTATACTGAGCGGCATAAGGATCGAGCTCGTTCAAATCACCCGGCGATGCCATCATCCACCAAACTGTGAAGCCTGCTGTTGCCAAAAGTATAAGAAACAACCCTACATAACGGAAATATGGTTTTATACGTGAAATAATATTCATAGATTCATTCCAAGTTGATATGCATTTCTATGAGAATACCGTCCAAGCGATTTCGCTGTTAAGTGTAGTCCATTTCCAACATAATTAAAAGGTATAGGGGAACGTTTGCCCACTTACCCTCAAAAAACACATGCCGATGTCACTCCCGCAAGTTCATGCATATGTCCACTATGACACTGCACGCTATCTAAAGAATGGATTATACGCCTTCTCGACAGCGACCGTGCTGGCGGGACCATGCCCCGGATAGATGTGGCATTGCGGCGGCAGTGAAAAAATGTGTTTTGTGATATGGGCGCATTGCTCTCGTGCGCAGGCTGCGGAGGAAACGCCGCCTACCGAACCAGCGAATAGCGCGTCTCCGCTAAACACCATTCCCGGCAGAATCAATGAGATACTTTCCGGCGTATGGCCAGGTGTCGCCGCCACCCGCCCCTGGAGATTTCCCCAATGCACTATCTCTCCCGACACAACACGCGTCACATGCATACCGCCCGCACGTCCGCTACCACTAACAACCCGCGCATGTGTCGCCGACACCGCCCGCGCCAATCCGCCTGTATGGTCATAATGATCATGCGTAATGAATATCGTATGCAGATGCAGATTATGGCTTTGTAAAAAAGACGGAATTTCAGGCGGCCAGTCCGCCACATCTACCAGCAACGCCGCCCCTGTTTCTTCACAGCCCACCACATACGCATTCGACTCATTCACATCCAGCAAAAAATGTCCAAAAATCATTGCAACACCCCCTCCATACGCGCATTCTCAAAATTCGCCGTCCCACGCGCCCCCCTCAGATTAGCCCCCCGCAAATCCGCACGCCGGAAAATGGTTCGTTGGATATGCGCGTCCGTCAAAATTGCATTGCGAAAATCCGCATTCCCGGGACGTGCGTAATACAAATCCGCACCGCTAAAATCCGCATGCACCGCAATCGTTCCCACCAGATTAGCGCGTCGCACATCCGCATTGCAGAGCTTGGCATACGACAAATCAGCGCCCCCCAACACCGCCCACATCAAACACGCCCCCGAGAGATCCGCATGCTGTAAATCCGCCCCATCCAGCAGTGTCCCTTGTAGATTCGCGCCACGCAAATCCGCATGCGCCAGACAAATTCCCGAAAGCACTTGGCCCGACAAATCTGCGCCACGCAAATCCCGACCTGACCAATCTTTTTCCACCGAACGCAGCAACACCCCGCTATCAGGATACTGCCGCTCTACCTGTGCCCCCTTGTTTTCCACCATTAGAACTGATCTCCCTCGCTTATCTTCTTCTCCACCCAATCCCCATACTGTGCCAACGCTTTCACCATGCGTTTTGTTCCCCGAAACGTTACCGATGCCCACGGCATATAATGCCGGAGCACCAAATACTCTTCCCCCTCTATTTCGGTCAAGGCAAAGGCACATCCCTGCATCTCCCCATTCATCTGCAACGTCCAGGATACAGGCGCATCCTCTGCCTTCCCACACAGGGTAAACATGTGCAAAGCACTTTCATCCTTTACCACTTGCTGTTCCAGGTAAACCTGTTGCGAACGGCCCTCACCGGTCCGCACGGTTATACAAAACCTGTCCCCCTCCTGCGTCACCATCCGCCGTTCGGGTTTCTCGCACGACAACGCCAGATTCTCCAATGTTAACGCGGTGGCATTCACAGAGGATCTCCCGGCACTCCCCTCAAGCTGCTGCAACGCCTGCTGTACCGCCTGCTGCACATCGGGATCTTTGTCCGCTGAGAAGGCCTGCAACGCATCCATGGCATGAAGCACTGCCCGCCCTAAAAAATCCGCTGCATCCCTGCGATGCACCCATCCCGAACCTGTATCCGACAGGGTTTCCACCGCTTTTTGTACCGTCATGGCCATATTCATCTCTCTCCTTCGAAGCACACGAGCAAACAACTACTATATTTATACTACCGCATAGCTGGATTTATTCTAGCAATCTTCTTGACAAGGGACAATGCGCGCTGTTACAGCAGGGAAATGATTGCATTTTGCAAAACAATCTTTGTTAAAACCTTGCATTTTGCACACAAAAAGCCTTTTATAATGAAGGCTATCCTTCGTATACTATTAGAAAACGGGGGGTTAGGAAAGCCGGTTCTTTTTGGAACGGCTCTTGCTTTCCCTAAATGGATCTTTCCGCCCAAAATGGCCAGCAACCGCCGTTATGCATACCGCGAGTAAAAGGTATGTACTTTTTTATCCGCGACCCCATGTAAAGACACTTTTCCAGTGTATCGAATGAGTTAAGGTAGTTTAAGTATGAACACATTTTTTGATTGTATCCCCTGTTTTATGCGTCAGGCACTTGACGCAGCACGACGCGCGACGTCCGATGAACGTATTCACGAAGCGATATTACGCAAAACACTAGCGGCGGCCAGTCAGATGGACTTATGTCAATCGCCCCCTGCGATGGGGTATAAGATCCATCGCATCGTACGCGAACATGTGGATGCGGGCGATCCGTATAGGGAAGTAAAGGCGCAATCCAACCAATGCGCACTTGAACTGCTTCCCAAAATGCAGGCGAAGGTAGAAAACGCTTCAGATCGGCTGGAAACCGCCATTCGTTTTGCTATTGCGGGCAACATTATCGACATCGCCGTCAAAGCCGATGTAAGTGAGGTTGATGTGGCCGGAGCATTCGAAGATGCGCTACACGCACCATTGTGCGGCGACGTTACCGCTTTTGCAGATGCGGTTGCCCAGGCGGAACGCATCCTGTATCTCACCGATAATGCCGGTGAAATTGTTTTCGACCGCTTATTGATCGACGAATTACCGCGGGAAAAGATTACCGTGGCCGTCCGTGGCGGCGCAGTTATCAATGATGCAACCATGGAAGATGCTCAAGTGGCCGGACTGCCCGAACGCGTCCGCGTGATCGATAACGGGGCCGATGTGCCCGGCACCCTGCTTTCCGAATGCAGCCCCGCCTTCCTAAAAGAATACAACGAGGCCGACCTTATCATCGCAAAAGGACAGGGAAATTACGAAACGCTCAGCCATCAGAGCGAAAACATCTTCTTCCTGTTCAAGGTAAAATGCCCCGTCATCGTCCAAGATGTTGGCGAGCCCGTTGGCAGCATGATGCTGCACAAAAACCCCCACTACACCCCGAAAAACGAAACCGACGCTACGCCTGCACAGGTATAAGCACGGTTTTGACATACCTGCTCTCACACGTAATTCACGAGACCAACATCAAAGGAGAAATTGACCATGGCCCAATTGCCCGAACTCGTAAGTAAAGCATGGGATGACCGGGAAGGCCCCGTTGTATTGACCACCGTAAGTGCTGACGGTGTTGTTAATTCCATTTACGCTACCTGTGTTTCCAAATTCGATGAGGAACGCCTGGTGGTTGCCGACAATTATTTTGACAAGACCCGTCAAAATATCCAGTCGGGTAACAAAGGCGCATTACTTTTCATCACCAAAGAAGGAAAAGCCTTCCAGGTAAAAGGACGCATTTCCTACGAAACCAGCGGTGACGTCTTCGATGCAATGAAGGACGGTTGGCTGGATAAAAAACACCCCGGCCATGCGGCAGCGGTTGTGCATGTAGAAGACGTCTACAGCGGCGCTGAAAAACTCGCATAGTTTGGTGGCCAAGGCCACACCCAGCGGTCCAACGACCTCAAGCAATAATTTTGGTCCTTGCCGTGGGTAAACAAAGCAAAGCTAACACATCTATTCGTTTTTCTTTGCTTCTTTCTTTTTCCGGTGGTCCAGGGACCACACCCAAGAGATATGGTCCTCACCGTGGGGTACCAAAGCAAAGCTAACACATCTATTCGTTTTTCTTTGCTTCTTTCTTTTTCCGTAAAAAGAAAGAAGTTTCCCGCTTAAAAACGCTATTAAAAAGAACCCGGGAGGCCCTTTCCTGATATATTCAGGAAGGACTTCCCGGATTTGTATTTAAAGATTCAGCGGTTTGGGGTGGCCTTTTATGCAGCGGCCTCTTCCTTGTTGTTCTCATGGAAGAGCAGCGCAAAACCAATAATGATCAGCACTGCCATGCCACCGGGAATCAACCAGATATTTTTCCAAACATGACCATCGGCAGTGACGAATTTATCCACGACCTGTCCGGCGATAGCATTACCGATAACCATACCGGCACCGTAGGTAACCAGCGCGATAAGTCCCTGCGCATTGGCGCGGATTTCTTCAGGGGCTTTATTGTCCACATAGATTTGGCCGGTAACAAAGAAAAAGTCGTAGCAGATACCGTGCAGCAGAATGCCCGCGTAGAACATCAGTGCAAGCGGCATGTCGGGGCCACCGAAAGCGAAACAGGCGTAGCGTACCGCCCAGGCAAGCATACCGGCGAGCAGCATCTTCTTGACGCCAAGCTTTTTGAAAAAGAAGGGCATGACAAGCATGAAAAAGACTTCGGACATTTGCCCCATGGTCATTTTTCCGGCTACGTTTTGCACGCCAACTTCCACCAGGAACATGTTGGTGAAGGTGTAGTAGAAGGCAAGCGGGATGCAAATAAGCAAAGAGCCAATTACGAAGACGGCAAAGGAGAAGTCTTTCATCAAGGCGATGGCTTTAAGACCCAGGATATCACTAATGGTGACTTTTTCGCCCTTGGCCTTAGGCGGGGTATGGGGCAGGAAAAAGGCGTAGACACCGAGCACGAGGGACACGATGGCGGACATCAGCAGGGGAAGTTTGGTCGCGTCTACCGGGGTGTCACCCAAGCTGCTCTTGAATGTCGCTGAAAGGACAAAGGAAATTATCAGCCCGGCAACGATCCAGCCGAGTGTACCCAGTACGCGAATAGGCGGAAATTCTTTCCCCGGATCTTCCATCTGGTTGAAAGCAATCGCATTAACCAGCGCCAGGGTGGGCATGTAGCAAAGGGCGTAAGCGAGAAGACCCCAGAAAAACAGGCCCGCATCGGTGATGGTGGACACCCAATACATCAAGGCAGCACCGATAAGGTGTAAAATTGCCAGGACGATTTGGGCTGGGAAGAATTTATCGGCAATCATCCCGATGAAGAACGGGGACAGAATAGCAGCCCAAGCCGTGGTACTGTACGCATTACCAATCTGTGCCCCTGAAAAGCCCAGTCCTTTGCCAAGATAGGAACCCAGGGTCACCGCCCAGGCGCCCCAGACAAAGAATTGAAGAAACATCATAATAGAGAGTTGCACACGTGTTGTCATTTTCATAAGTAGGAATACCCTTTTGTTGGCGCGTTGCGACCCGACACAACGCCAAGTTAAAGTGGCCAGCGCCACCTGCAATAACTATGGTCCTTGCCATCCCCGAACGAAGTTAAATTTTCTTTTTCATGATGGCTTTTCAGATTTCAGTCTCTCAAATGGGCCAGCGCCACCTGCAATAACTATGGTCCTTGCCATCCCCGAACGAAGTTAAATTTTCTTTTTCATGATGGCTTCAGATTTTAGTCTCTCAAATGGGCCAGCGCCACTTGCAATAATACGCCTTGAACGAAGCATAGCTTCCATTCAGACGGCTTTTGGGAAACCCGGCACGAATATCCTCCCAAGCGCTACGGACAGGGCATATCAGGCACACAGGACATAATTCCAGAATCCCGTTGTATTATTTCATGCTTACTTTTAAGAAAAACCAACGGTCCCGCGTCCGTATGCATCATCTTATCGTGTGCTCAGGGTCAACTTCAACGCCGGGAAAAGTCCCCCAGAACAGCCTTTACAAAGATTTGGAAAACGCTTCCCTTTTATCCGCCAAGCTTTCAGGGGCATCATTGACGCGTAAACGCATTTTCTTTCTCCAAACTGGCGCATCCCCCATCGAACCCGTATAATACCCCCCAGAAATCCCAGGAAAGTTTACGCATACTTGCTACCAGGGTAAGGGACGCGTATTGGTTCATGCCGCAGTTTTAACACAGGGTTCAAAGGACGACGATTATGAGTGCAAAGGAACTACAGGTTATTTATCCTTTTGATGAGTCGGTGACGGTCACCTTGCCTCTACTGGAAGAAAGCGCACTCGATGCGCTGGTAGAACGTGGACATAAGGCCTTTACCGCATGGAAAAACACTTCGGTTGCGGAACGTAAGGCTTTGTGCGAACGTTTCTTGCAGGAATTTGAGGCGATGAAGGATGAGGTGGCCAAAAACATCACCTTGCAGATGGGTAAGCCGTTGACCCAGGCCCAAGGCGAAGTTGGCGGATTGATGGAACGTGCACGGCACATGATCGACATTGCCGAGGAAACGCTGAAGGATGAATATCTTCCAGAAAAAACCGGTTTCACGCGCTACATCCGCCATGAGCCCAAAGGGGTGGTGCTTGATATCGCAGCATGGAATTATCCGTTGCTCATCGCTGTCAACGTGGTAGTGCCGGCAGTGCTTGCAGGCAACGCGGTAATTATCAAGCATTCCAGCCGCACCCCACTTTGCGGAAAGGCCTTCGTGGAAGCCTTCGAAAAAGCTGGCGCACCAGAGGGTTTGGTGCAGGATATCGTCGCCAGCCATGCGGTTACCGACGCGCTTATCCGCCACCCCAAAATCGCGCATGTCTCTTTTACCGGTTCTGTAAAGGGCGGCCATGAGGTCGTACAAAGCGCCGCGGGCCGCTTCATTGATGTTGGTTTGGAACTGGGCGGAAAAGATCCCGCCTATGTCCGTGCTGACGCGCCCTTCGACTTTGCCGTGGCCAACTGTGTTGATGGTGCTTTCTACAATGCAGGCCAGTCCTGCTGCGGTATTGAGCGGGTATACATCGACCAAAGTATTTTCGATCGTTTCGTCGAGGCGTATGCCGCACAGGTACGCAGCTATGTTGTCGGCGATCCCATGGACGCTACTACGACGTTGGGACCGCTGGCGAGCAAAAGCGCACCGGCCTTCCTGGCCCAGCAGGTAAAAGATGCGGTTGCGCAGGGCGGCAAACTGGTGGTCGATCCTGCTGAATTCGCCACACCGGACACGGGATGGTTCTCTGCACCGGCTGTAGTTGCAGGCGATATCCATGCGACTGATCTGGCGCAGGAGGAAAGCTTTGGCCCGGTAATCGCACTGATGCCGGTACGTGATGATGCCGAGGCGGTACGATTGATGAATGATAGCGCTTACGGCCTTACAGCGTCTATCTGGACGCAGGACGTGGATCGTGCCGTACAACTTGGCGCTCAGATCGAAACGGGCACCTTCTTCCTGAATCGTTGCGACTATCTGGATCCGGCGTTACCCTGGACGGGCGTCAAGGATACAGGACGCGGCGCAACCTTATCGCATTATGGCTTACTTGGCCTGACCCAGCTGAAGAGCATGCACCTTCGAACGGAATTGCCACAATAAAAATATTGCGAAACTTTTTATCTTCCCCTGGCGCACACATGCGCCAGGGGAATTTTTGCATCCATCTCGATCACGCGGAAACAGGCTGCACGTTTTTTTTCTCGACTTTCCATGCGCCATCGTAGCGGTGCAAATGTACGGAAAAATCGTTCTCATGAACCTGTATATGGGTAAACGCGCCGCTGTAAGGGCTTCCGTGGCGCTGCATGAACAAGGGCGGCGTCGTAACATAACGAATTCGTTCGCATTGCGCGTCGACCACGTAACTAAATCGATGCACATGCCCTGCGATATACAGAATATCGCGGTTGCTTTGTTGTAATACCCGGCGCAACTTTTCCGCACCATGAAGTTTACGCGTAAAACTGGTGGTGTACCCGGGGGTTTCGCGCAAAACAGGATAGTGCGCGCCTACTAAAACGGGGCCTTCCGGTGTACTTGCCAGAAGGTGGACTGTCCGCTCCAAATGCTCGTCGCTGATGTGGCCACAGGAAGAAAGCAGATTGGGAGCGGCAGTGGACAGCAGTATAAAGGGCGTTCCGCCGGGCAGGGTTATGCGACACGGCAGCGCATCATCGGGCATAAAATCACGCAAGTACTGTTGAAAACGTCCCTGTCGATACGCCTCAAACGTATAAACGTCATGGTTGCCCGGCACCGCCACCACCTGCATGCCACTTTGATGCAATTGCGCCAAAAAAGCAGCAGCAGCATCAAACTCGGCATGTGTTGCCGTGGAAGTGAAATCCCCACCCGCAAAAACGGTCTTTGCACCGTGTCCTGCAAGTGCTTGTGCAAAGGAATGCGCTTGCCCGACACGGAACTCGCGGCGTCTTCGTAGAAAAACATTGATATTACCCAGCATCCGCTTGTTCGTCATACGAAACGGATTCCAGATCATTTCCCAAAAATGCAGATCGGTAATGTGCAGCAAATTATCTGTACAAAAAACTGGTGACATAAATTTCCTCATCGCAATCGCTGGAGCAGTTTATTTTCATCAAGCTTGTGGGGGAAGGATTCGACGTTGCGCCAAGAAAGCGTTTCCACAGAAGAAGCATCCATTAAAGTTACAGGAATAGGCGCGATCAAAGCCAGGGCGGTTTGAATATCCCCCACGCTACGGATACAGGGAATATAGTGGCGTTCCACCCATTGCTTGTCATCGTCTGGGTTAAAACCATTGAAGTCTACCAGTACGCGACTTAGGTCACCGTCAATAGCCGCAGCCAACAAGGCCCACACCCCGGCGTCCCCCAAACCTGCCAGCGCAATATTTTCGGTTAAATCGCGGCGTGCCCGTAGAAAAGCCATGGCCGTAAGAATATCCTGCACACGGTAACCGGTGTCGGTTGGCTGGAAGGTGTCCATAAAATCTCCCACGCGCATACGTTCCATGCGCTTTCCTGGCGCATGATGTTCGCCCGTAAGAAAAGTGTCTATGCACAGCACGGCTTTGCCAGCATCGATTAAAGACTGTACCAACGCACCGGGTCCGCCGTGGATTTTATTAGCAAAACAGGCTTTCCCGTCGCTATGCACAAGGAGCACGGTATCTTGAGGTGCAGGTCCATAGGCACGGTAGAATAATGCAGGAATGGCGTCGCCAGCGGCTGGACGACGGATAATCCAGCGCTCCAAGACATATCCCGCTTCACGGCGTTCCTCGACAGACACACGCTCTGGAACAATCGCGTTCACCGCAGGCACTTCAACGCCCAGCACATCACGCAAAACACCGCCGTGCTGCGCCTTAAAAAGTGTCGCTTCTTCCTGATTCTCAGGAAGCAACGCAGCCCAGCGTTTACGATTACCGGCAATCGTTTTTTCGATCACTTCTTCCTGCCGTGCATATTCCGCTGGCAGTTTCCCGTCAGGGAAAAGACGCATATCCTCATCACGTTCCAAACTATATGGCGGCTCAACATACTCCGCCATGTCGTCACGTCCAAAAAGCCACTTGCCAAAAAATCGATACATCGCCTCACGACTGTCGCGGTTATAATTATGCCCTGCATCTATGTGCACATTCTCAACCTGCGCGGCTGCACCGTAAAGAGCATAGATGCTTTGGATAGCGGGATACTCGACACGCGGCGTTTCGCGGGTCCAGTCACCACTGGCGGAAACCATCAGCAGAGGACGCGGGGCGGCCAAAGCACCAATCTCCATGTTGGAATTATCCAACCGCAGTATGGGAGCATTTTCGCACAGACAGCCGCCCTGCATACGCGAAGAGATCATATTCACCGGCGCAGCCACCTTGATCCGCGCATCCACTGCGGTAAGTGCAAAAGTTTGCGTCCCCCCGCCCGACGCACCCGTGCAAGCCAACCGCATCGCATCCACATCGGGCAGGCTTTCCAGAAAATCCACCGCCCGGATACTATTCCACAGTTGCATGGCGAATGGATGTACACCCCAAAGCTTCTCCCGCTCTCCCCCCCACCTGTGGGACAATTGCAGACTGTCGTTATAGCCGATCATGTCGTAACTGAAAACCACTGCGCCCAAGCGGGCCAGCGTAATACAGCGTGCAGGAACGGAACCCCGCTTCCCATCTTCGATACGACCATGTTCCCAGTGCCCATGCGGACAGACAACACCTGGGAAAGGTCCTTTTCCCACGGGACGATACAGGTTACCAGTCACCCACAGTCCTGGGCGGGACTCGAAGGAGGCTTTTTCTATTGTATAGTCCTCGTGGACAATGCGGTCAAAAATCCGAACGTTCAAAGGACTCCGTTCCGGCAACGGTAATAGTCCGGAAGAAAGCAAGATACGCCGACGCAGACGTGTTGCATATGCTTCCCAGGTATCCTTATCCGTAAAATGCGGCATAGTAAATACGGTGTTGGTATGCTTCGCGGTTTTCGCACGCAGATCGCTTATTGCACGAGGTTCGTCGTATACCCGCATATCCTTGAGCGCGCTCGCAGGTTCAAAGCCATCCACGGTACTCAACACTACCGCCAGTACGGCATCACCCCGCTGTAAAGAGAGCTTTCCGGGTTGTAAGGCAAGCGACCCCAGTTTTTGCCACTGATGCGACTCCCCTTCACTCGGTTTCTTGCGTCGAATGGAGAACTCCCGTTCCCCTATGGCAATTCTGGCCTCACTATCCACCGCTACCCAGGCCCATACTGTATATCGCCCTTCCTCTTGTATCTGGACGGCAGCATCTGCCTCTCCCGCATCGAACCACAGTGTTGTGCCCGGGGCACTCATGAGCAGCATTGCCGAAAGTAACGAAGCCAACATAACCACAGTGCCTCCTCTTGTTCATATATTCAAACCGGAACACATATTGAACCTTGTCTACAACGACCATTGTAAAGAAGCCGGAAAAAGAGATAAAGTTTGCATCTTTTCAAAAAACAGTACCACACGTACATCATTTTTCCCTTTGGCTTTATTGACAATTTGCATCTGCTTCTTGCTACACTGTGCGACAGATAAAGTGGGCGCAGATTGATATCCGTTCCCTGTCAATAAACCAGGCTGTGGAGCGTGACGCTGTGGCTTTTCGATTACAACGACGCGACCGTAGAATTATAAGAATACCTATGAACTCAGACTTTCGCAAAAACTACCGCATTAATTCCATATGCGCAAACGTATTTAAACAACGAATTCTCTTCTCATTATTTTGTATTCTGCTCCTCTCCTTTCCTCTTTCCGGTTTTTCAGAAACGGAGCTTAGCTCTTTTGAAACCCTGGAAACACAACTAAACTCCCTTGCCCCCACCTATCCGGCGCCTCCACGCAGTATTGATCCAGAGATTGAAAAAGACACGCCGCCGGTACAACTACTCGGCATCACACTGCTACAGAATGGTCGCGCCTGCACGGGAAATTATCCGGAAATAAAAGGTGATACCCCGCTGGAAATTGTGGGGCATTGGCTACCCGCTGTACACTATCCCGCACAGTTCCGGCTTCTTGTCCGATTTTGTTCGCATAACAGCAGAATTTCACGACAGCAAGAATTTAATGTAGGGCCTGTGATCCCCAACACTGCCTGGCAAACAGGGTGTGTGTACCAACAGCGTTACACCATTGATCTGCCGACGATTTCCACCATGTTCAATGGCGCTGTTTACCTTTCCCTTAACCTGACTTCACCCCACTGGAGCTCAGGACGCCTTCTACCCTTGCAGGGACTACGCATTCAGGTCACTCCGTCGCTTGAAAAAAGACGTAACTCCACTAAAGATTATGCAGCCCTCTTCCCCCCCACGACATCGCAAAGCCTCAATACCAGTTTTCGCTTGGGCTACCCGGCCAAAGTGCGCTTACCTATCCCGCCACGTCCAGGGCAAACGCTTAAAGGGATTGCGGTGCTCTCCGCCTTTTCCTATGGCTCTGAACCCCAGGAAAAGCCCATATGTAAAATCAGCGTTAACGGAAAAAATAAAACACTACAGACGTTATCCTTGCGTAGTGGCATTTCCACAGCGCGATACGACTATGATTACTACCCAGAGGGCCACCTTAATCACAGAAAAATTCGTATTGTACAATCTTTCGAAGCCGATTATCTGAATGCGTTTGGCGCGCCATTCAAAAAGCATGTCTATCTGGGTGAACTGGACTGCAAGCGACCGAGTACGCCCCCCACCGAGCTTATTTTCCAAGCCGCCAGCAGTGAAGTCATGCTGGATGTTTTTGATATTGTTTTGCTCTACGAAACCGCCTCTTCTACAAAGACGACCCAGACGCCATGAACCTTCGAGTGCAACAGATGTTTCTGTCCCTCTTGCTGCTTTTGGGGATTTTTTCTCCTGTCAACGCTACCCCCCTC
Source organism: Candidatus Hydrogenedentota bacterium (assembly GCA_963678445.1). Lineage (GTDB taxonomy): Bacteria > Hydrogenedentota > Hydrogenedentia > Hydrogenedentales. The sequence goes on from OY782877.1 coordinate 1,394,439, forward strand.
TCCCCTACGCACCCCATCACCACGCGTCCCCTTTTACACAGCAATGCACATCCGCATCCTCCCGTAGAACTTGCTGGCTATGATCTGCAATGCAACAATGCGCCCCTTCTTACTCCCCCTCCCTTTCAAGTCAGCGAGGGAGACACTCTGAAATTTCAAAGCTACTGGCGCATGCGTACCAGCGCTACCGAACCCATTACCATACAGCTTAGACTGCAAGGCAACGGCCCGCAGCGCAAGCACACTTTTACCCTTCATCCTGAGCAATGGCATTTGGGCGGCGTATATACGACCCCGATCCAATTCCCCCTTCAAAAAGGCATCGATAGTGGGCGGTGTATTCTCTCGTTCCAGATTCTTCCCGAACAAGCTCCGCCTATTCCCCTATACAACACCCCCATACTCCTCCAACCCGCCCTGCTCCCTTCACGAGTGGATACAGCACGCATCAAAAAAGTCTTTGGCGAAACGGCCTTCCCCTTGGGTTATCGATTCCGGTTAGGAAAAGGGGCTTCCTGCACCCTCCCAGTACCTTCCCAGTTCAACCAACCCATTGCCGCCATCGGTGTTATTTCCTCACAGGCGTACCTTTCCTGGCGCACCCAACCCCGTAAAGGCGACGCGGTGTGTGCCATTACGCTGGAGGAAAGCAACGCCCCAACACTTTACCTTCAATATGGTGTTTCCACCCTTCCCATCGACTATGCAAGCTACCCGAAAGGCACCCTCAGAAAACATGAAATCCCCATCTTCAACGAATGGGAAGAGTCAAACGCCTCAAAAAATTCCCCTCCCCGAAAAAAACGTCATTATATCGCTTATCTAAACCTGCCAACGCCTCAAAAATGCGACCATCTTCATCTAAAATACGTATTACCCACCGCACTCCTGCAAATCGAAGAGATTGTACTGCTTCCCTCCTCTTAAACCCTGCGCGTTTGTATTGCACATAAAATGATGGGACTGCTTCCCGTTCTTAGATACCTGACATCTTTCCCTACGGCACTTCTCGTTTTTCTAAAATACACAGCACTTGGACACAGAAAAAACTGTATTTTTCTGCTTGAGTATATTCTTCCAGTAGCTTAGAATTGAAAAAGGACTGTAAGAACGAATTCTGGCCATGGGTTAATCCCGAAAATTACGTGAGCAATCTACAGTGATGCTGGCTATATATTTGTATGTGCTGAATATGCTCTTTATCCCACGCACCATTCGTTTTTTCAAAAGAATTTAAGGATTCTGTGCTGTATGCTTGATCGTAATATCGCCCGTAAATTGCTGGAAATCGAAAACCTTCCTACCTTGCCCGCCATTATGACGCAGTTGCTGGAGGTGGTTGAAAACGAGACTTCGTCCGCACAGGACCTGACCGCCATTCTAGAACGTGATCTCGCAATTTCCGCCCGTATCCTACGGCTCTCCAATTCCGCCTTTTACGGCCTGCGCTACAAAGTGGACTCCATCCGTCGTGCGGTTGTTGTCGTCGGATTCGAAGCCGTACGCATGCTGGCGCTGGCCACCTCCGTTTTCGACACCCTCTCCCAACGTTCTCAGTTTGCCTTCGTCCCCGAACAGTTCTGGTTACATTCCCTTGGCGCTGCCAAAGCAGCACAGCTTTTAGCGATGCGCGCGCCGCAGATAGAATCGATCGAATCCTGCTTTACGGCAGGGCTACTGCATGACATGGGGAAATACTGTTTAGCATTGGCTCTTAAAGAATCGTACAAGAAGCTGGTCCAGGAGGCGCAGGGAGATCAAAAGCCTCTGCATGACGCAGAGTTTCCGACCTTACAAACGACCCATGCCGCTGCCGGCATGTGGGTTGCTGAAAAATGGCGGCTCCCTTTACTAATTACCGACTGCATCGGGTATCAGAACAACCAGGAGAGGTACGACGGTGCTTACCTTACCGAAGTGCATATTGTCGCTCTTTCCAGCGACATCGCGCGTGCCGCAGGCTTTGGAAATGCCGGCGACTACGATGAACCCCGCCTCCAGCTTACAGAGCATTTGGAAAAGATTATCTCGTCAGACTGCATCCCTGAAATCCTCGAACAGGTGCAGGAATATCATCAAGAGGCTTACAACTTTCTGGAAACGCTTCAACAAGAAGGTTGATCGGCCATATCGACAACGCTATGCACGCCTGTACGCGCCCCACGTCAAATACAGACTGAGTGCACCGTAATAAGCCACGTACAATAACGACGCATACAACGGTGTAGCATGCCCGGTTGGATACACCCACCATGCCCATACCAGCAAGCCCCCCCAGACCGTGGTAAGGAACAGATTTAAAGGACGCCACAACGGGGTGCGACTAGGATAAAGATAGCGTATGGGCACAAATACGCCCACCGCAAAGACCAGTAATACAATCAGGTTCAGCACAGGATAGTTGGGGGTAAGCAGATAGAGGTAAAAAATAACGATATTCCAATATGAAGGGAAACCGGTAAAACAGAGGTCCTCCGTTTTGGCCTCTACCTGACAAAACTGGTAGCTCGACGCCAGCGTAATTAGCACCGCCGCGAAAAGACGAAATTCCGAAGACAAAATATCCGAAGCATACAAAAAAAACGCGGGTACAAGCACATAGGTAAAAAAGTCGACAATATTGTCCAACAGCGCACCATCAAAGTTTGGCGCCCAGCGCTTCACCTGAAAAAAACGAGCTAACGCGCCGTCTACCGCGTCAATTAGAACCGTCACCCCCATCCAGGCAAAAGCCGCCGACCATTGCCGTTGAGCAACGGCAATCAGGGACAGTAGACCAAACACTGCTCCTGACATAGTCAGAACGTGCACACCCCATGCGCAGATACGCGCAGACCATCCACCCCACGCCACATCAGTTCTCCCCATAGCCCTGTTAAAACATGAGTATTCTTATTCTGTCCCCGGCTACATATCGCTATGTCTATGCCGCCGCAGAATAAACCACGAAATTCCTGCTGTCAATAAAAAGGCCCCCAGCAGCCCCAAAGCTACCATAGGCCATAACGACATACCCGAAACGGCAAGCTGCTTCTCCAAGGCTTTGGGCAAAGCAGGCGCAGCCGTAGCCACAGGGGCCGTCTCCTGCGAAAACGGCGCATGCGTCATCCAATCCCCCATCATCAACATATCCGCGCCAGGGCTTTCCGCCTTTACCAGACACGTACACGCCCCACAAATAAACGCACACGCCTCCAAAACCATATCGTCTGCAATACCTTCTCCAACCAAAGTATACAAAACACGGCCCCGTCCAAAAACAGGAAAGGCCATCGGCTCTTCATACGTATCCAGATCCGATTCAATCCGGGACAGAGCAGCTACCCAAAATTTTTCCGCGGGCGTATTTCGAGATAGCGTCATATAGGAAAAACGCATATTCTCATACCCTAACATCTCCCCCCCGCTCTGCGAACGCAACTTAGAAGCCGATTCCTGAAGATGTGCTTTCGCGTTTTCCAAAGCCTTACGCAAGCGCGTCTCCGCCGCCGCATCCTGCTCCGCGTCTCCGCTTAGCAGCAATACGAAAACGGCCGCCTCCCCCCCGGTCAAACGACGAAACACCTCACGGCGTCCTGGCGAATCCAATACCTCCCGCGCCGCCTGCTCGCTATACCCGCCTGCCCACACATCCGAAAGATGCGGCGGCGCATACGGATAACGCACCACCATCCAGGGCAAGGACGCATTCTGCTGTCGCCGCCAGATGGCCGCAACATCATTCGACATGGACTCCTTCTCGGGACGCACCCAGGTCACCCGCACATTGGCCGTTTTCGGCCACAATGCCTGCTCCGCCGCTGTCTGCTCCGCATTGGAAAAAACATACACGTCATAAAAATCGGGCAACCATTTTTCCAGCGCCCATTGGTACATCGGCGTAGAACACGCATAGCCGCTCCCGCTGACCAACAGGAATACAAACGCCAACAAAATACGCATCGATATAATCACACGGTGAGTACTACCACCTATTTCAGACGCACTACCCATTTTATTCTGCTACAACCTCCACACCACACAACAACGTTTTTCCCACCTTCTCCCGCAACTCAATCCCCAGCGATTCCTGCACCTTCACTCCCGAAAACGACGCTGTCACAGGTGTTCTAACCGCACCCGCATGTTGAAGCGGATCATAATCCGTTAACACCGTCTCGCCCTGCAACGCTACATCAAAAATACGCGCACCGACCTCCGTAGCCGTCCACTCAGCAAAATGCAGCGTTACCGTATACGTTGCCTCATCCGACGCCTTCGGACGCAAAACAAGGCTCAACTTTGAAAGACCTTCGACGCCAGACGCCGCTACCCATGACAAGCCATCGCCCTGCATCCACGAAGAATGGTGTCGAAACCATTGTGGCTGTTCAGGTGCCACTTCAATCGTTAACTGTGGCGTTGGACCACCTTCAAAGGGATATTCCAGCCACAACGTATCCGCCGCGTCCCGTCGATCCCCCGGCGCACCAAAATTGACACCCAATTGCTTGAGCGGCGTCGCATCCCACGACATATTATGATACGTCCAATACTCCACCTGCGGGTCATGCACAAACGCCAAAGAGGTTTGATTCTGGTACGAGCACGAACACGTGCGCGTATAATCCGGGGCATTCAGCACCCCATCCGCCACCAACAGATTCGAGGTACACCCACTCTTGAACCCTCCCAGATGGCCAGTACCTGCCCCATCCAGAATATTGCAGTATCCCGCACAGCCCGACCTGAACGTCAGAAGATATGTGCTGGAAATCGGATAGTTACACCCATAGCCCCGCTCCCATACCCACGGACGCTCCACCCCCGTCAACGGGTCCATATGTAGTAAAGATTCCCCCGTCTTCAAGTCAAACAAACCACTTTCCGTAACAATCATCTCATCGTGCAGCAGGGGAAACGTCTTATAGGCGCACCGTTGCGACCACAAAACCTCACCCGTTTTCCCACGGTAAGCAATAAATTTCGACCCCTTCTCTCCTGACATCGCATCTCGGGACGGTCGCGCCGACTGCAGCAAAATATCGTACTTCTCCGAATAGCACAAAAAGGAACCAAACACATCCTCCTCCGTCTCCCACCGCACCGTACCGTCCTCTACATTCACCGCCATCAATCGATAATCATCCGGACGTTTAATGCCCCTCCGACGCGCTTTTTGTTCAATCTCCAGGGGGTATCGGTCCAGAGCAAACACCGTGTCACTGCCGGCTGCAATCCCATTATGCAGCCATCCATAGCGTGCATCCAGACGCCACTTCGTACGCCCTCGGTGCCTATCAAAAGCAATCAAAGCCTTACTGGCGCTCTTGTCAAAATCGGTGAAAGGCGAATACTCCTGCTTCTTCGCCCCTACCAAATCCGAAAAGAGCACAAAACCAGCACCGCCCAGCAACGTGTCCTTGTAAACACCAATATAACCCCAGTCCGGATACTTCTTCCGCTTCGCCTTACGATCCACCGGCGGCATCCGAATTGAGTCCACAAGCTTCCCGGTCACCGCATCCAACACCTCCGCACGACCCTGCTGCGCCACATAGACCTTATCCGAAGTCACCACAAAATTCGTACCCCGAACATTCGCCCCCGGCAAATGTTCCTGATTGTAACGGGTTGTCAGCGGTGCATCTTTGTAAGAATGATCGTAATACACCCCATACGTTTCCAGATCCAGCAAACGCGTCTTCCACAGCACCTGCCCCGTATACACATCACGCGCACTCATGCAGTCCATTCCCTCAATAAAGAGCCGCCCCCCGATCACCTGTTCCGGCGGACCATGTCCATGGCGCACCAACACATCCAGATTCGAACTTCCGCCAAACCACAACATCCCCAACGGCAACTTAATATTTGTATCCGTCGAATGGCCCGTATTCGCTATGCTCCCCAGCTGATGCGTCCATGATGAGGCCCCCTCCAACGCCCCCTCACGCGTAAGCCAAACCTGTCCTCCCTGCATCCTAACCACCAGGCCATAGTGGTCCGCCTGCCTCGCCGCTGTCCGAAACGCTTTCTGCGCCTCCCGATCCGCCACCGTCAACACCAGACGCCCACCATACGGACGCACCGACGAAAACAACGCTTCCACCTGCGTCTCCGGCGTAAAGCCAGTTCCCAACGCCTTAAAATCCTGTACCACCGTCAACACCGCCAGATACGGCGGCGGCGCCAACGCCGCCCCATCACCATGAAAACACGCTACTCGTTCTCCCAAAATGCCCGCTGCATCATAACGACGACGCGCCACGGCCACCTTATCCGCATCCGGCTCCACCACCACAATGTGATAATCCGTACCCATCACCAACGCATCCACCACAGCACCATCGCCCAGCCCATAGACCAATACATAACCCTTCTGCAGTGGCAGCTCCGCCACATACTCCGACACCAGCTCCCGGCCCGTCTCTGATACCGCTATCGGCTGCACCGACTGAATCGCATGATGCTCCGCCCCCACCTCCGCCCCAAACGCAAACAGCTGCCCCGCTTGCGTCACTACAAACAACCGTCCCGCCGCCGCCACCAAACGCTTCACCTCCCCCGGCACCGTCGTCGCCCACACCACCTTTGTTGTCCCCGCCGCATCCTCATGTTCAATCGCCGCAATACGATCGCCACTGGCCGCATACAAACGTTTCCCTGCCGCAATCAAATCCCCCCGCGCCTCCTCCGGAGACGTCCAACGCGTCGCCCGAGCCACCGCTATCGGCTTATCCCGCAACTGCGCCGCATCCACCGCAATCACCTGATTACCCGAGAAATACCACGTATCCTCTCCCAAAACGGGGTACTCTGACACCGCCCTATTCAACTCCTTCGAACCCGCCACCGTATACATGCCCACCTGCCTGTCCCGGTGATGCACAAAATATACATCCTCCGCAGCACAAACAAAGCTGCCCCCCGTCTTGTTGTTATCCCCATGGCGATAATGCAGGAATTCCCCTGTGCGTCGGTTAAAGCACGCCGGGATAGAGCGCCCCCCCGCAACCAACAAATGGTCCCCAGCCACCACCAATACCCCCTGCGGCGCCACCCCCGCAAACGACGGAGCATGATGGGGCTGAATCATCCACTGTGGCCCATTTCCATCATTCAACCAGCGCACCGCCCCCGTCTCCGCATCCAACGCGTAGACAAATGTACCCATAAACGGCCAAATACCCGCCGCAAAATACACCACCCCATCCGCAAGCACCGGACCTCCCCGCAACGGCCACGTTGAAATTAACCGGTGATTCCCCACCACACTGCGCGCATACGGCGTCGCATCAAACGTCCACACATCCGCCCCCGTCTCCGCATCCAGACAATAAAACACGCCATCATCGCTACCAAAATAGACCCGTCCCTCGGCCCCTACCAACGGCAACCGCACCGGACCATTCACATACCGCACCCACTTCTCCGCCCCCGTCGCCACATCCAACGCCACCACCTTATCCGCATCATTAAAGCCCAAAAACAGCGTATCGCCCAAGACAATCGGCTCAAAGACCGAATCATACCGCATCAAATCCCAATTTAGAGGATCATCCCAAACCGGCTTCCGTTCCGAATACATCCGCGACCACTGCAACTGCAACGTCTCCGGCAAATCTTCCGGCGACGCTGCTGACCGCGACGCATCATACCGCCACATCGGCCAATCCGCGGCCATTACAGCGCTGCAAATTCCCAACCATAACGCACTAAAAAAAAGCAAAAATCGCTTAAACATCACATCATTCCTGCATCGGCTCCCCAAAAGGGAATTCTTTTTCACCACCGTATGTATACCCGTTTTAACATATATCTCTTGGACACACTATTCACCTGCGGTGTTTCAAAAGGAGAAAAATACCCAGGAAAAGAAGTCCTGCGCCCAGCAACCACAAAAACTGCCGTTTTACGTGATTGGCCCAACGTATCCGCGCAAATACCTTCCCGCCATCACAACGCTACTACATCCCAACGGCGATATCCTTATCTACAATAAAGGATACCTGAAACCACGTAGATTTCGCCAGTTCACACCCATTTTCATGCCATCATTCTGCGTACATACACAGACACAAAATACCTCCAGACACTAAGGCAAGCGCCTGGAGGCAAAACGCATCTTATTTTTAGTGACAACACTTCAAAAGTTGTCAAAAAAACCAAAGCTTTGTTTCGGTCAGGGACGGCAAGGACCATACCTATTGCTTGCGGTCGCTGGACCGCTTTAGGCAGCTTACTTCGACAATTCCGCCGCCACCTTATCTACATACGCCATACCCTGTGCGATTTCCGGCACGGAATTTTCCCAGTGGTACTCATACTCCGCAGAAAAAACCGCTTCCAGACCCTGACGCTTAATCTCCTTCAACAACGCCTTCACATCCGCCTTACCCGTTCCCCACGGCACATCATGCGCACCTTCCCCATACTTGTTCAAATCTTTAAAGTGGAACGAAATAATACGCCCTTCCAAAGCCTTGAGCGCTTCCAGCGGATCGATATCCGAACGCATCCAGTGACCAATGTCAGCACATGCGCCCACCCGTTTGCTCAATTTCCGGGTGCGACGCAACACCGTCTCGTAGTTCCAATACCGGGACGGACGGGGGTGGTTATGCAGAGCAATATTGATTTTATATTCATTAGCCAATTTATCCAACTCGGGCAACTGTTTGCCATTAGGCTCCGTGCAAATCGTTTCAATACCCATTGCCTTGGCAAATTCAAAAACTTTGCGCTGCGATGCTTCATCATCGCCCATACCCACAACGCCATAATTCATCAGTTTGACGTCTTTTTCCTTCAGATAGTCCAACGCCAATTTACGATGCTCTTCCGACATATCATGGTGAAACTTCGCCTCCCCCGTGTCCTTGCTCAGCTTCTGGCCAGGGTAGGCTTCAATATAATGCAGGCCCATCGAGGCGACCTTATCCACCGCCTCAAAAAAGGTGAAACGGTTAAAGCTGTATGCCTGGCACCCAAAATGCCACCCCAACGCTTCCGCATTCGGCGTACCCGCCGTCGGAAAATCCGCCGCGCCCGAATCATCTGCCGCCCAGCTGCTGGTGCAAAGCGCAACCGCGCACACCGCGCCAACCATCAACACTACCATTTTCAAAGCATCCATTTTCTGATTCCCTTACGTATACTTTTATATTACACACACCCGCCCTATCGACTAGAGCAGGCAATAAACAAGCGCACAAGGTCCATGGTAAAAAATGTAGCCCGAACCCCGCGTTGTGTTGCAACGCCAGAACCGAACCGCTCCCAAGGCCGCACCCCATGTTCCCACATTTCCTTTAAAAAGTGCAACCTCATGCAGAATCCACAAAATACACCCTTTCCGCCCTCCCCCATCCCCTACAGTAAAGTTGGACCACCACAATCCCCTTTCGGTTCCACTGTCGCACATCGCATCACCGCAATCATTCCCCTCACGACTCACAATCCGGACTGTATTTTCCCAGAAAAGCTTTTCTGTCGTTACTACGTCTACTTAACGCCAGGCCTGCCAAGAATAATATGCAGCCAGACAGCGTGATTAGCCTGGACACCGCACTGTAGTCACGCACAACCCTTTTGAAATAGAGGACGACCCTAGCAACGAATATGGGAATCATGCCGACAGGTCGGAAAGCAAGTTCTTTATCGGAAATGGGGACATCCATTTCACCACTCCATGTGGTCACTTCGCTACAAACCAGATTCCCCATTTCATATTCCGTTTCATGCCTAAGTAAGAGCAGGTTTTCCTTGGCGATCCAAAGATGATGCTTTCTCCCAGAATCACCCATTCCTGAAATGCGATAACAAAGGATATTCCCTACAGACTCTTCTTTTGGCGGTTCAAGTTCAGTAAGAAAGGCAAGGAAGTGTAGATCGTCATCTACTAATAGCTGTGGAATCAGACTTTCGTTGCCACAACCTGAAAAGAGCACTTCCACGTATTCGCTTTCGTCCACATCATCATCAAGAACGAGATCCCACCCGCGTGCGCCGGATGCGTCGGAGTGGATCGTCCATCCCTCGAAAAGGCTTTGCGCACCATCTTCACGCATTTCAAAACGAAGTCGGTCAGGGTGAACAAAGGCCGTTTTCAGATGGAGTATTCGGTCGAAAACACGTTTCCCTTGGCCATCTGAATGAAAATAGCTTTCTACCTTTCCTGTATCCCGATAGCTCTTACAGTTAAGATAGCGTTGCTGCATTTTAGTGAGAATTTCTCGTGCCTCTGGATTATCCGGCTGAATAATTTGATCGGCTCCGGTAAGGGTAAACATCAGAGATTGTGCACCAGCGCTCTCTATTGGCAAGATGTGGATATCAATCTTTAACGTTCCTTTTTCATAAAAAAGCCATTCTCCTCCTTCCTCACCAAGCTCTATAGGCTCCGTCTTTGTCGGCACCCACCCCTTGAGCGGTAACTGTTCCTTATAAAAGGTGAGAATATCCATTATTGAATCCTTTGAAAAGGCCATCAGAGTCGTTTGATTCGAAACGGTGTTTGAGTGTATCTGCCGCAAATGGGGATAAGGAGGAACCAATTCTTTAAGGCTATGCGGATACGACTCCTCTGGGAGAATCAAAGGGCATCCTATACTTTCGCAGGGCTCCATATTCTCACGGTATTCTTGTTCAAAAAATACAGACATTCCGATAACAATTGCTACACCAAGAATCAGCAATACGAATCCTACACAACGACGCAACATATGAAAAACTTCTCCTACATAAAAGGCTTTTATTCATTCCTACTATTTTTTAAGACTGGATTTTTATGAGCAGGTGCTTTGACTTTGCTCCGTATGAATAGGAGCAACCCCGCCAAGAATAACGCACTGCACGACATAATAAGCAACCAGGCGATGATGCTGTAGCTGCGTGCGATTTCCTGCACGGTGATAATAGCTTGAGCAAGGGGCATGGGGATTATACCCGTTGGACGAAAGGCGAGTTCTTCATCCGAAATCGCCACATCAATTTCAGGATACCAGATAGTTAGCGACTTCGTTTTAAACGTTTTAAAATCCGAATGCTCTTCATGCATACGCAATACCCGGCTGTCTTGGGTAATCCAGAGGATGTGCTCATCTCCATCCCTATCTTTTGCGTCGATTCGGTAACACAAAACGCCATTTACTTCTTCCTCCATCGGAGCTCCCAATTCAAGAAGCTGCTCTGGCCATATCACGTCCTTGTTCACTAAAAAACTTGGCACAACCGTCCCTCGATCAGGTGACGGAAGCAGCATGGATATAGATTCATCTGATGTATGATAGGAACGAGACCAAGCATCCCATTTCTGGGTTCCCGAAGGATCGGCATGGAGCACCGTGTACTCAAAAATATCGGTATTATCCTCATCCCAGGACTGAACGCGTAAACGGTCGGGGCGCACAAAAGCCGTTTTGAAACGCTCAACAGCTTTCCATGAACGGCTCGAATGCTTGAAATGAGTTACTTCTTCCCCCGTATCCCGGTAGGTTTTGCAACTACGATAACGCGCCAGCATTTCCGTGATCAGTTTCCGCGATTCTGAATCATCCGGGTGTTGCGCTTGATAGAACTTCGACGTATCCGTCAATGTAATGCTTACGAACTTCCTGGCACCTTCAATCTCATCTTTGATGGAGATATCCAATTCTAACGGCTCTTTTTCATACGAAAGTACATGCCAGCCCGCTTCGGGATCTTCGGATTCCTCCTCCCTGTGCCGCCATCCAATCTCAGGAAGCTTTTCCTCATAAAAGGCGAGAAAAGCATCTGTAGAATCCTCGGTTTCCGCCGTAACGATAAAATCCACCGCGAACTCACTTGGGAGAACGCATTTCAGGTTTGGATAGGGAGGAACTAAATCTTCCAATTTACTCGGATAGGGTTTAGAAATAACCGCATCAAGGATTTCATCAACATCACCCGCGTTCATATTGCCACACACAACAATCCCTACGACGCCTGCACCTCCCAAGATCAACAGCGCGAATCCTACATAGCGACGCAACATGTGAAATTTCTCCTGTATAGCGTGCCTGGACCTTTGGGTTTATATAGTACTTGCTGCCGTATATACCACCGCACAAAGGAAAATATTCACTTTATTTCAAAAATGAATTTCTACTGCAGAGGCCTAACTTTGGGTGAGGCAGGCCACCTGCTCGTAATCGCAGGACCACTTTAGGGGATCGCGGCGGGAAAAGACAAGGACTTTGTATGTAGTTTCGTATTTTTTCAGAGCTTCTCGGGGGCGCCCATGATAGAGATAAAGAGGCGGAGGAGTTCGGGGTCGAGTTGTTTGGCCATGGCGCCGCTCATAAGGGAAAGGGCTTCGAAGGTATTTTTTCGGGGACGGTGACGGCGGTCGGTAGTGAGTGCGTCGAAGATGTCGGCGATGCCGACCATGCGGGTAAAAAATCCGATGTCTTCGTTCTGCAAACGGTCGGGGTAGCCAGCACCGTTAAGACGTTCGTGGTGATGCAGGATAATGTCCAGTGCGATCTCGCCCAGCGCACCCGTTTCACGAGCCATTTCGTAGCCAATACGAGGATGTTCCTCCAGGTGTTTACGCTCGTTTTTCGAAAGCGGCCGCTCGTGTTCAACAAGATGCGCTTTCAACTGGCTCATGCCAATATCGTGGAGCAGAGCGCCATTGGCCAATTCCCGCAGGGTAGCAGCGTCGCGGTAGCCTACATGCATCGCCAGGGCCACGCTATAGGCGACCACGTTGACGCTGTGGGTGTAAAGGTAGTAGTCGCAGGAAATCGTGCGCAAGAAGTGCTCGATCATGAAATCTTCGGCAGTCATAAAGGCCACGGTATGATCGGCGATGGCTTTGGTGCGCTGCACGCTCGCTACTTCCAACGGTTTGGACATGACCTCTTCAATCACGGCTTGAGCGGAGTCGTAGAGGACTTTTGATTTTTCTTTGATGCTAAGCGCAGGTTCCTGTAAAAGGTCTGCGAGATGTTCGGTAAGATATTGGCTATACTGTGTACGCTGTGCTTCGGAAATGTAGAGCTGCTGGTACGGCAATTGCGCCAGCCGTTGCCGGGCTGAATCGGTAAAGGGGGTATTGCATTCGCAATAAAGTACGAAAGGCGCATTTGGACTGGTCTGCAGATAGAGATCGAAACGCGGCACGCTGTCAACGCGCAATGCCTCCAGATGGATGGGGCGGTACCAGGCACCATTCTCTTCGATGGGCGGCAATGCGGTTGAAGCGATAACGGACACGGGAAACTCCTTTTATGGATTGGGAATCTCGATGGGCTTTCGTGTGCGGGCACGCAATACTTCTATGTCGTGAATGTGAAAATCAGATACCGACTCTACGGAAATCTCACGTTCGAAGCGTTTTTCAATATCGTCCAGCAAGGGCTTGTTTTCCGTGCGCAGACGACGCGCCACATCGGGGTGTACTTGCAGGATGATATGTTTTTCTCGGGAGTGACAAAACAGGCTACGCAGGCGGCGTAATGTGTCGAAGGTAATGGTGGTGACGGAGCGCACCATGCCGCCTCCCTCGCAGTAGGGGCAGGGCTGCGACAGGGCTTTGATCAGATTGTGCTTGACGCGCTTGCGCGTCATTTCGATCATACCCAACTCACTAATTTCCGAAATTGTGGTCTTGGCGCGATCCCCCTTGAGCGATTCGCCCAGACATTGGATTAGTTTGCGGCGGTTCTTGGAAAAACTCATGTCAATGAAATCGATCACGATAATACCGCCCATATCGCGCAAACGCACCTGCCGCGCAATCTCTTCGGCAGCTTCCATATTGGTCTGAAACACGGTGTCTTCGAGTTGCTTCTTTCCGGTAAATTTACCGGTATTCACATCGATAGCGATCAACGCCTCGGTTTGGTCGATACAGATATGTCCGCCACTTTTCAGGAAAACTTTTCGGTTGAGCGCTTTCTCAATTTCGGCTTCAATGCCCAGCTTGTCGAAAAGTGGACGCCGTCCTTTGTAGAAATTGACGCGGCGTTTCAGGTTGGGAGCGAGATGCTCCAGGAAATTGAGAATACGTTCGTATTCTGTTTCACTGTCAATCACCAGTTTCTCGATATCGGTAGTAAACTGATCGCGTACGATGCGTAAAATCGGTCCCAGATCTTCCCGCAATAATCCCGGGCTCTTCATCTGCTCGAATTTTTTCTTCACCGTTTCCCAGGTACGGGTAAGGTAGCGCACGTCATGTTGGAAATCTTTTTTTTGACGACCTTCACCCGCTGTACGGGTAATCAGCCCGATATCTTTGGGGCGTACTTGCTGTAGAATTTTTTTCAGTCTCGTACGCTCTTTTTCCGAGTCAATTTTTCGTGACACACCCAGCGTCTTCACGGTAGGCATGAGTACGGCGTAGCGACCGGGGATGGTAATGAAGTTGGTGAGACGTGCGCCCTTCGTACCCAGGCGATCTTTTACTACCTGGACCATGATGTATTGGTTTTTCTTGAGCATGGTTTCGATGGGCTGCTGCCGTGCCCGCTTCGCACGGGTTTTGGCGCGTGGCACGCCGTCGTCCAAATCAACATCGCCGGTACCGGTGGCGCCTGCAATGTCGGAGACGTAAAGGAAGCCGTTTTTCTCAAAACCGATATCGATAAAGGCGGCCTGCATGCCCGGCACGACCGAGTCGACGCGCCCTTTGTATATGTTACCGACAATGCTGGGACTCTCTTGCCGCTCCACCGCCAGTTCGACCAGACGGTCTTTTTGTATGGAAGCAACACGCGTTTCCAGTGGGTCTACATTAATCACTATTTTATTCATAAGGATATCATTCCATTTTTCATCAAAGCGTGATGTCTTTCATCACGATATTTATATTGTAGAGTCGCGGTCGCTGGACCGCTAGTATTTTTCTTATTGTAACGAGTTATTGTCCTCGGTGGTAGTTTCTTTGCACGCATGAAACCATGCCCACCGACAGCAAACTTTCTTTCGTATAGTGCTTCCTTTGGGCTCCCCTAATATTCCGGCAGCATGTGCCGCCGGATCGGCACACTCAGCAGAATGCCTACACAGGCCATAGTAGTCATGTAAAATGAGCCGCCATAACTCAGAAAGGGAAGCGGGATACCGGTGACGGGCATAAGACCAATGGTGATGGCAATATTGACGAAGATGTGAAACGCCAGCACGCTAACTACGCCGGTGGCCAGCAACGTCCCCATGATTTCCGGGCAGTCACGCGCATACATAAGCCCCCGCAACAGGAATGCCGTGAATAAGCCTATCACAATCACTACGCCAAGAAAACCCTGCTCTTCCGCCAGTAGGGAAAAGATAAAGTCGGTGTGATGCTCCGGCAAATAGTTCAACCGGGTTTGTGTACTTTGCAAAAATCCCTTTCCGGAAAGCCCGCCACTACCCACTGTAATCTTGCTTTGATAGGTCTGCCAGCCGCTATTGCTGATATCAGACTCGGGATAGAGGAAGGTGTAAATACGTTTCTTCTGATGATGATGCAGCTCGTAAAAGGCGCGTGACTCTTCGCGCACGTTGGGATCGAAGTCTTTCAGTTGGATCCATACAAGTGGAAAAAGCGACAGGCCGAGCAGTACGATAACAGCGACATGCCATAAACGGCATCCGGCAACGAACAGCATGGCCAGCAACAGGGGGGCTAATGATGCCGCTGTGCCTAAATTGGGTTGTTTCAGGATCAGCAACATGGGAATGCCGGTGAGAATGAAGGTGAGGATAAACCATGGTAACTTGCGTATTCTATCACCAATCGTAGACAGATACCAACTCAAAAAATAGATCATGATAATCTTGCAGGTTTCAGAGGGCTGCAAACGGAAGGGGCCTATCACTAGCCAGCGTTCCGCACCCTTGGCCTGGTGACCAAGAACAAGCACCCCAATGAGCATCGCAATCGCCACCAGATACATGAGCGGAGCCAATGCGACCAGAAAACGGTAGTCGAAACAAACAATGGTGAGTGTGATAATCAGACCGATACAAAAAAAGAGGACCTGCTTGTTAAAATAGGCGATATCGCTACTTTTACTGGCGCTATACATGTTCACCCAGCCAATAATCGCAAGGCTCAACACAAAAATAGGAAGCATCCAGTCGATCCGGCGCAAGTTGCGCAGATTAACGGCACGCATGGTTGCGTCATGCACATCAAATGTTGTACGGCGTCGAGGCATGCGCCCTCCTATTCCTGCATCGTTTCTGTATTTTTCGTACGAGTTGGTTCATTTTTATAAAAAAACTCAATCACATCTTTAGCCAGGGGTGATGCGACGCTACTGCCATGATGCCCATGCTCTATCAAGATGCATAAGGCAATCTTCGGTTCGCGATCCAGCACCCCAGCTACAAACCAGGCGTGGTCTTTGAATTCGTAGGGAATGTCCTCCTCGGTTTCAAACTGCTCATGATGCTTGAGCGACATCACCTGCGCCGAGCCAGTCTTGCCAAGAATCACCATGTCGGGAATATGTGCGCGATGCCCCGTGCCCGAAGGGGCGGGCGGGCCCTTTTCCACGCACAGACGCATTCCCTTGATCACCGTCTCCAGGGTTTTGTCGCTGAGAACACGCTCCGATTTCTGCGACCCCAGCTCTTCGGCAAGGTAGGGCCGCACCCGGTAGCCACCGTTCACAATGCACGCCATCATAACGGCATTCTGCAGAGGCGTCGTCGCTGCACTTCCCTGACCAATGCTCAGGTTTACGGTTTCCCCCGGATACCAACGTTGCTCCCATACCGGCTCATCCGCATGCAGGCTCGCCTTCCATTCACGGCTCGGGATCAACCCCTCTACCTCGCCGGGCAGATCAATACCTGTGCGCACCCCCATCCCCATCTTATGTGCATATTCCACAATCCGGTCCACCCCCAACTCCAGACCGACATTGTAGAAGAATACATCGCAGGAAAACGCCAGCGCCTCGACGACAGAAACGTGGCCATGCCCGCTACGCCGCCAGCAATGCCAACGTCGCCCTTTACCCTGGATTTGGTAATGACCGGGACAGTAATAGGTACTCTCCTGCGTGATCACGCCCTCTTCCAACGCTGCCGCCGCCAGCATCACTTTGAAAACAGAACCTGGAGGATACTGCTCCCGATAGTTCCGGTTCTTCATGCGGTTGGGCTTTGATCCTGACAATAACTCAACGCGTTCCTGATTATGACCGCGAGACACAAATACACTGGGATCGTAACTGGGCGTGCTCGCCAGCGCCAACACCGCGCCCGTGTCCGCTTCCAGGACCGCAATCGCGCCAACCTCTCCCTTAAGTAAAGCCTCACACTTCTGCTGCAAGGCAATGTCCAGCGTCAGATGCAGCGGTTTTCCCGGCACCGGCTCCTTACGCCGCCCTTCCTCCTCCAGTAAATGGCCGCGACTGTCGCGGCGTGCAATATAGGGCATCCCGCTGGCGTCGGTACGTAACTGCGGCCGCCCCGACGCATACTTAGTCACCACCGTATACCCATCTTCCCCGTGTAGTAACGACTCATATTGCCGCTCCAGACCCTCCTTCCCCACCAAATCACCCATACTATAGTTTTCCCACTGCGACAATTCCTGCTCATTGATCTCGCCCAGGTAGCCCAGCAGTTGCCCCGCCGTTTCTCCATACAGATAGCGACGTTGCGGATGGACCACACTGAAAATACCGGGTAAGGCATAGTTATGCTCTTCAATCCGAATGCGATCGGCCTTGGAAATATCCTGCTTCACTACCAGCTGAGTAAACGGCTCGCGTCGGTGATGTTGAATGCGCTCCTGCAAGGCAGCGCTGGACACCCCCACCAAGCGTTCCAGGGTGTCACACACCGCAGCGCGGCGTTCCTTTGGACATTCCCCCGGCACCAGAATAATATCTGCACTGGCGCGGTTATCCGCCACAATCACACGGTTGCGCCCATAGATAACCCCCCGATCCGACTTCAACCGCTTGGGCCACACACGATTATTCTCCGCCATCTCCACATATTGATGCATGTTGACCACTTGCAGACGCCATAGCTGGAGGCAGAGCACGGAGAAAGCAAGAGTCATACACAATGCAATACATTGCACACGCCGCTCAACCCCCTCGTAGCGCTGCGGTTCCTTGTGCATCGGCATTTATCCGATACCTCCAGAAAGTGACTCGCGATGATAAAAGATACGGCTCAATACAAAAAAGATGATCGGTGTAAAAATCGCGGTATAAAAGGCGCCCGGGACAACCGAATTAACCGCCGGCATAAAAAAGCCATGGGCAGGGTCCTGTACAAAGGCAATTGCCGTAAACAAACTACCGCTCAACAACCCCGCCAGCAGCACCAAGCCCGCTTTCACCGCTGGATGTTCCGTGATTAAACGGGTCGACAACCGCCCCACCGCATAGCCAATCACCACCAGGCACAAAATGTGCTGACCTAAGACCGTATCGCTGGCAACATCCTGATAGATCCCCCCAATCAGGCCCGTCAACATCGCCCGCTCCTCTCCATCCATAATAGCAAAATAGACCACCAAAAGCAGAGACAAGTCTGGTAGAACCTCCTGAAACTTCAGGAAATCCGGCCATGTGGTCTGGATTAACGCCATCACCACAATAGTCAAAATCCACTTTATATTCTTCGCCATACCTATTGTTATACTTTCCAAAACCGCACAAAAACTTTACGGGACCATGACAAAGGTCAAGGTCTGCTCAAGGTGCATACCTTTCCTGCATAGAACGCTCATCGGGCAATTCGCCAGTATGCACCATATCAGGAACGACGGCGGGCGGCCCCGTCAACTCATCCAACGTCGCCTCTGCATGACGAATCAGAAATACTTCGTCCAGACGCGACGGATCGACCATAGGCGCTAGCTCCGCCCACTTCCATAAACTCCCTCCCTCGTGCGTCGCCGTAACAATACCGATAGGACAGCCCGCAGGGAATATGCTTTCCGGACTTGTCACCACCACATCGCCCACCCGCACATCCTCCTTCATATCAATATAATCCATACGACAATAAGGGCTGAAATCACCGCCACCCGCATGCACCACACCATCATACGCGCGCAACCGGTTTCGTTTCACCATCGCACCCACACGGCATTCGGGATGATTCAACGTTGCCGCGATAGCGGTGAACGTGCTGACTTCAGTAATCACCCCCACCACACCTTCTTTCGTAATCAAACACATGGAAGGCGTGATACCATGTAGTGAACCGCGATCAATACGGAGCAGGCCTTTGTAGTTTTCCAACACGTCGACCAACTCCAGCGTCAGTCGTGGGGTTTCACGCACAAACTGCAACGCTTCCCGCAGGCGCATATTTTCCTGACGCAGCTCCGCACGATTGGCCAGCATCTGCTTAAGCTGGATAATTTCCTTACCCAGCACCTGGTTTTCCTTACGCACCGCATCGTAGCGCACCGCAAAGCCCAAAACATAGTCAGACGCTTTTTTAAAGCTCGCCTTCACCTTCAGAAAAGGATAGGCCGTGACAGATACCACATGCTTCACCCCGCGATCGAGTAGCGAGGCTTTTGTGCCGGTAAACATGGATAAAAGAGAAAAGACCACCAACACGCAAAGCAAGACCGCGGGTCGGTGGTTTCGTATGTAGCGTAAAATCGTATTCAATGGCCGTTATCTTTTATGCCCTCAAGACGTTGTGGCATAAAACCAAATGATCCAGAGATCACCTTAAAGAATCCACGTACAAAAACAAACATTGCTGGCTGCACTCACTGACAGGCCTCAGCCTTCATCTTCGGGAAAATCCTTCAAACTTTCCAGATACTTGCCCGTGCCCAGCACAACCGCTGTAAGCGGATCATCGGCCACCGTCACATGCAAGCCTGTTTCCTTGGCCAGCAACTGATCCAGGCCGCGCAAGAGCGCCCCACCGCCCGCCAGCACAATGCCGCGATCAACGATATCAGCGGAAAGTTCCGGCGGCGTGCGATCTAACGTCACCCGCACCGCATCTACAATGGCGCTTACCGGCTCACGCAATGCTTCACGAATTTCTTCAGACGTAATCGTGATAATCTTGGGCAATCCCATCACCTGATCCCGCCCTTTCACCTGCATCTCCAACTCATCCTTCAACGGGAAAGCCGACCCGATCGTCGTTTTAATCTCTTCCGCCGTGCGTTCACCCACCATCATGTTATACGTGCGCTTCAAATGCTGGATCATCGCCTGATCCATCTCATCCCCCGCCACCCGCACGGATTTGGAAAATACGATACCACCCAGCGAAATCACCGCCACTTCCGTAGTACCGCCACCGATATCAACAATCATGCAACCCTGCGGTTCCTGCACCGGCAGGCCAGCACCGATGGAGGCCGCCATAGGCTCTTCAATCAGAAAAACCTTCTTGGCGCCCGCATTCATCGCGCTATCGATAACCGCACGTCGCTCTACCGTCGTAATTCCCGAGGGGATACTGATACAGACCCGAGGCCATACCAACCGTTTCCGGTTGTGCACTTTGCGGATGAAATGACGCAGCATTTGCTCCGTAATATCAAAATCCGCGATTACCCCGTCTTTCATTGGACGGATCGCAACGATCTTGGACGGCGTACGTCCAATCATATTCTTCGCCTCATTACCCACCGCCCGCACCTCATCGGTGTTCGTATTCTTGGCGACCACCGACGGTTCGCTCAGCACAATTCCCTGTCCCTTTACATAGACCAGCGTATTGGCGGTGCCAAGATCGATTGCCATATCATGGGAAAACAACCCGGGCAAATGACGTAGAATTCCGAACACGGTATAACCTTTCAATAACTAAAGTGGTCCAGCGACCGCAAGGTGGCCAAGGCCACACCTAAGAAACATGGTTCTTGCCGCCCCTGACCGAAACAATTTTTTCGTTTTTACAACTTCTGGAATTTCAGTCACTAACAACTTTGGAATCATCTGATGTAAACGCTGTCGCAGCCGCACCACCCACCAACCCGCCAGCGCACGATAACATGCACAACTTAAAGTACTTAGCAAAGTCGGAAATTCACGGTCCGCATTATAGCAAAACGACTGAAAAAAACCAAACCCACTCAACGTTTTCTATCTACTGTAAACAATATAACACAAGGGATTCTATCCTCTGAAAGCCACCTTATGCCTAACACTTCAAAAGCTGTCATAAAAAACGAAACTTTTTGCTGTGGTCACGCACGTCAAGGACCATACCTCTTGGGTGTGGCCCTGGCCACCTTGGGTTCCTTACCCCTATCCCTCCTGCGCTTCCAACCATCGGGTAGCGTCGATAGCCGCCATACACCCGCTTCCCGCAGCCGTGATCGCTTGGCGATAAACCGGATCCTGCACATCGCCGCAGGCAAACACACCTTCAATATTCGTATACGTGCTATTAGGCTTCGTAAGCAAATAGCCGTTATCGGCCATATCCAGCACCCCTTCAAACAGTTCCGTATTCGGTTTGTGCCCAATAGCGGAAAAATAGCCTGTACAGGGCAACTCGCGTAGCTGGCCATCTTTCGTGCTCTTCAGGCGGACGCCGGTAACGCCATCCTTGTCATTCCCAAAGATTTCATCCACCACCGAACTCCACTCTACGGTGACTTTCGGATGCGCAAGCACACGCTCCCCCATGATTTTACTGGCGCGCAATTGATCGCGTCGATGAATAACATGCACCTGAGAGGCAAAGTTCGCCAGGAAAAGCGCCTCTTCCATAGCTGTGTCGCCACCGCCTACGACCACGACAGGCTGATTGCGAAAACGCGGCAAGGCGCCGTCGCAGGTAGCACAGGCAGAAACCCCATGGTTCAGAAACTCTTGCTCCGAATCAAGACCGAGATAACGCGCCGTAGCCCCCGTAGCAACAATCACCACCTTCGCTTCCCAGCATTCCTCCTTGGACCAGACTTTAAATGGACGCGTCGAAAAATCGACCTTTGTCGCCGTTTTATATACAAACTGCGCACCAAAACGCGCCGCCTGCTTCTTAAAATCCTCCATCATCTGCGGTCCGCTGACCCCCTCAGGATAACCCGGAAAATTCTCCACATCCGTTGTGGTCATCAATTGTCCACCCGGCAGAACATCCGGACTAAGCTCGCCTTCCATACACAACGGATTGAGATTGGCGCGCGCAGTATACAAAGCCGCCGTATATCCTGCAGGACCGCTACCAATAATAAGTATATTTTCCATACGAACCAGACTCCCTCTTCTACCAAGTAGTACCTTTTAAACCTGTACTAATTTTGCAACAATTTCAACCGCAACGCACTATTACACGTTGCACGGGGCAACTACGCCATAGCGATTCATCCCTCCCGGAACGGCAGGCCGCTACAGCCTGTTTATAAGACTACCCACTAGGCGTGTATACAAAACATTTCCCATCCTTGGATTATAGTAAGGCCGTCTTGCGGATGCAAAGCTTTTGTGCCACGACAGAAAAAAAGAAAAAGCAAAAAATGTCAAGTAATCGTAAAATAACATTTGGCACGATATCGCACAGAAAGGAGTTGTGATGCGAACGGGCACAAGAGCGTCTTATGAAGAACGGATCTTACGGGTGCAGATGTATATACAGCGACATCTGGATGCTTCCCTGGCTTTGGAAGAACTGTCCAAAATCGCTTGTTTCTCACCCTACCATTTCCACCGGGTTTTTCAAGGGATGGTGGGAGAATCCTTGCAGGAATACATCCGACGACTGCGACTCGAACGCGCAGCACAGGCCTTGTGTTACGCCGACACATCCGTAACGCAACTTGCGTTTGCTGCCGGCTACGAGACACACGAATCCTTCACCCGTGCCTTCCGTAAACAATTTGGCGCCTCCCCCAAGCAGTATCGCAACCAATGCATGTATCGTGCGCAGAACAATGTAAAGCAACCTGTTCAGCGCTATGTGACAATTATTCAACAAATGGGAGCATTGGATATGGAAGCACGTGTAGAAGAATTCAAACCGATGAACGTTGCCTTTATCCGCCATGTAGGCCCCTATGCAGAATGCCACTCTGCCTGGGAAAAACTCTGCGGTCATTCATCCGTAGCCCAAACATTCGGACCCGACACCTTGTGTATCGGACTCTGCTACGACGATCCCGACGTGACCGAAGCGGACAAAATCCGCCTGGATGTCTGCGTAACCGTACCTGCCGACTTTCAACCCGGCGACGGAATCAACGTACAACAGATCGAAGGCGGGAAATACGCCGTATTAACCCACCGGGGCAGTTATGACGGATTACACGATTGCTACCGTTGGCTATACGGCACCTGGCTGCCCGACAGCGGTTACGAAACAAAAGGAAGCCACTCCATGGAGATCTACCGAAACAACCCCGACGAGACACCCGAAGAAGACTGCCTTACCGACATTTGCGTACCCCTGGCATAACCTGACTAATCCCCAACGCCGCTCCGCACCATCTCCACCGCGGAGCGGCCTCCGCTCTTATTGGGTATTGGACTATAGAGCCCAATAGTCCAATAAACCTTTTCCACACTTCCAAGCAGCTGCTGGACCGCGTTAGTCTTCATTTACCTCCGGAACCTCCAACAAGAAGGGATAGCTTTGCCCCTCATCAATCCCCCAGATAGCTTCAAAATCCCAACCCGCATCCATAAACGTAGCTGCCTGCATCATCTCCGACGTCGTCAACTCCGTACCGATCTCGAAGGATTCCTCTTGCCCGATGATTTCTGCATCCCAAAAGCAATTTTCCACCCACCCCGTAGAATAAAAACTTTCGTAGCCAATTGGACGCCCCCATCCCCTCACGACATTTGCCGAATAGCTCTGTGAAATCTTGCCGTAATATATCTGGCAGCCTACAAAGCCGCCGACCCAAGTGCACCCCTCAACCGTTCCTGTACTGTAGCAATTGGAAACAACACCTTCATTCAGGCCTACGAGCCCCCCGACATAGCTGCCTCCCGAAACAAATGTATCCGAAGAACATCTGTATATTGAATCGCTCAACCCTCCAGACGATTCAAAATGATAGCCTACGAGCCCCCCCACATAGTCATATCCAGAAACCTCTCCCGCACTGTGGCAGTTTTCCAAACTTCCGCCACGCTTGTATCCTATGAGCCCCCCTGTGTATCTCCCCCCACTAACGGATACATCTTCAAGGGCCAAATCGACAATCTTGCCATTGAGCCCTAGCGCACAAAAAAGCCCAACAGCACCTTCCCCTTGTCGATTAATATACAACCCCGTGATAACATGCCGCTGACCATAAAAACGCCCACCGAACATGTTAGATGACTCCCGCTCTTCTTTCCCAATAGGTTTAAATCCGAGACCTTGGTTCCAATTTTTTGTGCTGGACGCATCAATATCTCGGGAGAGAAGGTAATGTCCTTTAAGCGGATACGCTTCATCGTTACCGATTTTCTGCAACTCTTCTATCGAGTCAATACGCTTTCCGACCATCACCGTTCGTGTACATGGAACAGCGTCAAAACCCGCTTCATCCGTTACGGTATAACGCAATGTATAGGTACCGTACATGTAAATATTGACATACCCTGTAACCTCAACAGAATCTGTAATAACACCTTCACAGATATCGCTGGCAAAAGCACCAGGATCTTCAAACGGTGTATTGCATTCATGTACCATGAATTTTTCCCCCAACAAAGTCAGGGTAGGCGCTTGCGTGTCTTCCATAATCACGGTACGTATCTTCGTCGTGGTGTTGCCCGCCGCATCGGTTACCGTGTAAGGCAGGCGATATATGCCTGCTACCTGAGGATTTACCCGCCCAGGACTTATAATGGCATCGCTAAGATCTCCGTCCACGTTATCGCTGGCAGTTGCACCGGGTTCGGCAAAGGAATCACCACATTCGAGGGTAATTTCGGCCTCACCAAGCAACGTGAGGGAGGGTGCCTGTGTATCACGCACCGTTACCGTACGCGTTTGTGTCGTGGTGTTGCCCGCAGCATCGGTTATCTCATAGTACAGGCTATAGACCCCGGGCTTCGTAGGGTCAACGGTGTCACCACGAACAACAATACGCGCAGAGATATCGCCGTCGACATTATCACTGGCCATGGCGCCCGGATCGGTAAAGCTCTCGCCACATTCAAGCGTGATTTCAGCGTCACCAGACAACACAATTTCCGGAGGCGTTGTGTCCGCAGGCTCTTCTTCGACAAAATACGCAACAACCGTTTCTGCTTGCGTCATCGTAATGGTCGTGGTAGCGGTTTCCGTGCCTTCCACCGCCCCTTCCCAGCGCACAAAGCGCCAACCGGATGCGGCCTGGGCGCTCAATGTCACCGCAGTTCCCTCTGCATAGGTCGCCTGTGCCGGCACACACGTCACCGTACCGGCATCAGCCGGTGTTACCGACAGCGTCAAGGCGAACTCTTCCTGCTGCTCGCCACACCCTGTAAAAAATAGTAAAAAAAGCAGCCCAAGAACAACGGAAAAACGTGACAAATAAGGCATCGTGAGCATCCTTCATAAAAAATTATTATCAAATCATACCGGCACTAAAATCGCACATGGATGTGGATAGAATTCGTAGGCAGAAGATCTTTCATAGACACAAATACGTACGGTGAGGATAGTATTTCTTTCATAGCATATCAAATTTAGCTTATACTACATCCATCTGCACGCATGTATAATGCACATAAATTCTTTCGACCAACAGGCGGCTCATAGCGAGGGAATGTGTGTATTTTAGAAACCAGGCAACCCTTGGCAGGAAGGAAATATGAAAAAGTATTATTTTAGATGTCCAAGATGTCAGAACGATGACCGTTTTCATCGCGTGAATGAGGAAGCCTCTGGAACGGGTCTAGCGTTGCTGATTTTTGGTGGTTTTTTGCCTGCGCTGATCTTTGCCTCACAAAGAACAAGGAGAATTCAGTGCGCGCATTGTAATTATATTTTTAGGCATCCCCCCGTACCGCAATCCTCGGTGGCCAGATTGTCGAAATATATCTTCATTGTGATGCTGATTTCGGGATTCCCAATGTTCATTTTTTCTTCAAACCCGGAACTCGCCCATGAGCTTCGCAATGTACCCTATCTCAATATCGCAACGAATATTATTAAAATCAGCCCGATGGGGGTAGCTATCAGCATGGGAATAATGATCTTCGGCATATTGGTATTGATCACAGGTGCGTGGGGGATAAGCACCTATCGGCTTCGAAAAGAACTTAAGGCTAAATACAAGGTTTCTCCCGAAGCCAATGCCGTAATAAAAAACAACACCAACGAGGGGAATTCCGTTGACGCGGAACTCCCCTCGGCGGAATAGAGGCTTTTTTAAAACGCAGGAGCCAGAGGGCGCTCTGGCCGCATCAGGTGAGGCGTTGGCCGGTGGAACTCATGGAGACGGAGGCGTGGAAAACACCTTTTTGTTGGCGGAGTTGCTCGGCAATTTGCTCGATAACGCGGGCATGACCCTTGACCATAATCATTTCTGCACAAAGCTGGGGGGTGA
Organism: Candidatus Hydrogenedentota bacterium; assembly: GCA_963678445.1. GTDB lineage: Bacteria > Hydrogenedentota > Hydrogenedentia > Hydrogenedentales. The sequence goes on from OY782877.1 coordinate 1,420,873, forward strand.
GGTGTACGTGGGTGGTCGCAAGGATTTCGTCGTGGTGGTGGTGTTGCACGTGGGTAAGCTTGTGGCTGAGGTGGCGCTTGTCGTGGTCGTATACGATTGTAATCGTACCGATAGCTTCTTCATTCTTTTTCCAGTCGTCTTCAACAAGGCGCCCGCGAATCAGATCGCGAATAAACTCGGAGCGGTTGCCATATTGGGTCTGTTCGAGAAGGTTTTCTAATTGATCGTAAAGCTTCTTTTCGATGGTAAAGCTGACGCGGGTAAGTTCGGCCATGGCCGCCTCCTGTCTTGGAGATGGCCGAGGATTCCCGGTATACGAAAATCCTCGGCCATCGTGTAACTACCGTTATTCTTTTTCTTGGTAGGAAAGCACACCTACATCGATGCACTGTCCGCCCTGCTGTTGCGTACAGTGTACGGCCAAGGTGTTTTCACCAGGACGCAACGCCTGTCGGGCCTGCGGGCTGATAGCGACAATCTGGAAATCGGTGGTGTACTTACTGCACTGCGCAGCCGGTACACCATTGAGATAGACCTCGACATCTTCATCGTGATGAATTTTCAGGTTCAGGCTTTCGGCGGGAATCCCCTCCGGCACATTGAAGGTGCGACGCAGCCAGATGGCTTCGCTTTCCCAAGGGGTGCGAATTGTCGTGTTGGGCGTTTTGTCCGTACCAAACATACCCTTACCTTCTTTCCAGGCAGTATCGTCATACACACAGGAAGTCCATCCTTCAGCGGGTTGCTCCAGGGTATAGCGCCAGGACTGGCCTTCCTCTTGGGAAGTCGGCGCCAGCGTGATGATGGTGGGAGGCGGCGCCAGCACGCTACGATTGAGCTTGCTCAGCCAGTCGAGATCCACTTTGACGATGGCGCGGTCGTAAGTGAGCAGTCCGTTGACCTCTCCTTCGACATCGGTGGTCTGGGTATAAACAGCCGCTGCGAGTCCTTTGTCGACAAGGGAGCGCAGGTTATGGATAAGCGTTTCGTAGTTTTGCGACAACACGTCTTTTTCGTGGTAGGTGCGATACCCCCAATTCTCATTATCACGCCAGAGGTGCCCTTCCAGAGGCAGACCCAGGCCGCCAAATTCACCAAGGATGGAAGCGCGTTTTTCCTCAACCGGGAACATGTCAGGTCCGGGATAGCAGTGCAAATCATGCACATGACTGCCGCCGCGATCACTCCAGCCACTGGTCTGGTTGATGAGACGGGTAGGATCGTATTTTGTCGTCCAATCCGTCACCTCCTGCGTGTCAAATTGCCCCCAGCCCTCGTTAAAGGGAACCCACATGACAATACAAGGGGCGTTGTACAAATTATCAATGAGAGCCTGAAGCTCCTGGTAGTACTGTGCTTTGGAATCATCGCTACGCTTGATATCCGGCTCGTCGGGAGAGATATGCTTGTCCCCGTTAGGCATATCTTGCCATACCAGGAGTCCGAGTTGATCGCAGTGGTAATACCAGCGCGCAGGTTCTACTTTAACGTGTTTACGCGCCATGTTGAAGCCCATTTGCCGGGTGATTTCAACATCATAGCGTAGCGCCTCATCCGTAGGAGCGGTGTAGAGGCCATCGGGCCACCACCCCTGATCAAGTGGACCGTACTGGAAGAGGGGGGCGTTGTTGAGGAAGAGACGATTGATCCCCTGCGCGTCTTTTTGCAGGGCAATCTTACGCATACCGAAGTAGCTTTCGATATTGTCTATGGCATCGCCATCACGCTGAACGCTGACTTTGAGGTCGTACAGGAAGGGCGTATCGGGCGACCAGAGTTTTGGGTTTTCGATAGAAAGCGCTACTGTATCCGTAACAGCACCGGCGACTTGGGCAACCTGCGTGTCACCGTCGTACGCAGTGGCGACAAGCGTATCGCCAGGTTGCGCGTTCACCACGTTCGCAGAAAGGCGCAACAGCTTGGCATCGATATCGGGCGTAATCCTAATCGTATCAATAGCGGTCTGCGGAACCGGCTCCAGCCATACGGTCTGCCAAATACCGGTAACAGAGGTGTACCAGATGCCTTCGGGTTTATTCACTTGTTTCCCGCGAGGCTGGTAGCCCGCGTCGGTGGGGTCCCACACGGCAACAACGATTTCTTGTATGGGAGTGTCTTTGAGCGCTGCAGTAATGTCGAAGGAGAAAGGATCGTAACCGCCTTTGTGTTCGCCAACCTTTTGCCCGTTGACCCACACTTCGCTTTGCCAGTCGACCGCACCGAAGTGCAAAAGGATGCGCTGGTCGCGCCATTCTCTATTGAGTTCAAACTCGCGGCGATGCCAGAGGCGATTCCGCTTCTCTACTTCCCGGGTGACGCCGGAAAGTGCAGATTCGATGGGATACGGCACGAGTATCTGGCCGTCATACATATCCGGCGCATCTTTCCTCTTGTGGCGAATAGCGTACTGCCACAAGCCATTCAGATTTTGCCACTCACCGCGTCGCATCTGCGGACGAGGATACTCGGGCAACGGATTCTTCGGGTCGACATCCTGCGCCCATCGGCTCATAATCTTTCCGGGGGTTGCTTTCCAATCCGCATGGGCAAGGCCAGGGAGCAGCAAAGCCAGGCCGATAAGACACAAAAAAACACATTTCACGCACATGAGGCGCCTCCTTCTCTTTCCTTGAGGGCGAACTTTTCTAGAATTCCATAAATGCAAAGCTTCCCTTTTATACTGATCGGCGGACCTATTGCAAGTTAGTTTTCTGTAAGCGGCTGAATACAGCGACAAATAGGTAGACAGCGCCCCCTATAAGAATAATAGTAGGACCACCAGGAAAATCGTAGGTGTAACTGACGCCTAGACCTGATGTAGTGAAAAGCATGCAGAAAAGCGTAGCGACGACCATCATGTGCCAGATGCGATGGGTAAGATGTGCGGCAGTGGCGGTGGGCAGGGTTAACAGGGCGACCACCATAACAATACCCACAAGATTAACCATGAGCACTACCGTAAGCGCGGTAAGCAACAATAAAAGCAGGTAGTATCGCTCCACGGGCACACCGCGTAACCGGGCGAATTCCTCATCGAAACAGATGGCAACAAACTTGTTATAAAAAAACAGAGAAACACCGAGAATGGTACTGTCGAGCATCACCAACGTCCACAGATCGTTACGGGAAAGAATAAGGATATTACCAAAAAGATAGCTCATAGGATCGATATAACCGGGGGTTTTGGCGATAAATAGCAGCCCCGTCGCCATACCAATAGCCCACAAAGCCCCAATGGCGGTATCCTCACGTTCCTTGGCGTAAAGGCTGATAAGACCAATGATGAAGGCGGCGAGCAAGGCAGCCGCGATGGCGCCATGAAGGGGGCGCAGCCAGGACAAATGCTGTGCGTGCTGCAAATAAAGCGCAACACCGATACCGCCCAACGCACAGTGGGCTATAGCCCCGGCAAGGTAGGTGATACGACGGGTGACAACATAGGCTCCGATAACCCCAAAGGCAACGCTGGAAAGCAGACCGGCAAGCAGAGCATAACGTAGAAAGGGGAGAGTCGGATCGTGGAGTGCTGCGATAAATTCAGACATGCGTATGCCCGCCTTCCGAACAACGGTGGTCATGGCGAATCATACGGTAATCGCCGCCATAAAGATCCTTGATGACTTCCCCTGTAACATCGCTGGTAGGATGGATATAGACCTGCTTGTTCACACAAATCACCCGCTGTACGATGTTGGAAACGAAACCCAGGTCATGCGAGACCAGCACAATGGTCATACGTTGATGCAGCCGCTTGAGCACCTCCAATAATTGATCCCCCACAACCGCGTCCATATTGGCCGTAGGCTCATCCAGCAAAAGCATCTTCGGTTCGGTGACCAAAGCACGCGCCACCAGCACCCGCTGCCGCTGTCCGCCAGAAAGAGCGCCAAAAGAACGCTGCGCCACATCCGCCAACTGCATCTCCTCCAATGCCTGCAAGGCAAGCGCTTTGTCCTGCGCACTGTAACGCCCCCCAAAGTGCTTTTCCAGACGCCCCATAAGTACGACATCGAGCACGGTAACCGGAAATTTAGGATCGTATAGGGCGTGCTGCGGCGTATACCCCATGCGATCGCGCATCGATACAGGCGACTTGCCGAAAATACGTACCGAACCTCGTGTAGGACGCAATACGCCTAACAGCAACTTCAGTAACGTTGTTTTCCCACCCCCATTCGGTCCCACAATACTGACAAACTCACCCGACTCAATCATGAGATTGGCAGATTCCAGTACCGGGACCTTGCCATAGGAAAAAGCAAGATCGTGAACTTCTACAGCAGGTATTACGTCAGGGCCTGTTTTCATCGGCGTTCTTTTTCGTGCACACGCAAAATTTCCTGCGTAAGTCGCTCAAAAGTTTCCAGAATATTGGGATGCAACGGATCAATCGACACCAACTCGCCCGAAATCGCCTGCGCCAACGCCTTGGCCTGTTTCGTGTCCTGCTGCGGTTGCACAAAAATACGATGTACCTTCTGCTGTTGCGCCTCCGCGATGTAATCTTGTAACTGGCGCGGTGCAGGCAACTTACCTTCCTGTTCGAGGGGATACTGATGCAAGCCAAAGGTCTCGAGGAAGTGACCATAAGCCGGGTGGACCACCCATACAGAACGCCCCTGACAAGACTTCAACCGTTCCGCTATTCGAGCGCATTCTTCTGCGAATTGCCGCTGGAGTCGCGCCTCATTCTGATGAAAACGGTCCGCGTATTGAGGGAAAAGCGCGGCAAGCGTGTCGGCAATTTGCACCACCTGCTTGCTGACAATATCAGGAGACAGCCATACATGTGGATCATCGCCGTGTTCATGTCCGTGATGTGCATCATGAGCATGAACACCAGCATCCTCCACCGTCTGCACAATACGTGTTTCTATGGCCGTCTGTTCCAATTTACGAACAAGCATCTGCTCAAACGGAAGCGTGCCCACTGTAAACAACGCCGACGTCTTCCCCAACGCCATCATCTGTTTTGGTGTAGGTTCAAACATATGCGGGTCCTGCGCAGCAGTAGCCAACACGGATACCGTTATATCATCCCCGCCCACCTCCTTAACAAGCCAGCCCAATGGCGCAATACTGGCAGTAACCTGCAAAGGCTCCGATGAAACCGGAGCAGTACCCGGGACGCCACAGCCAAGGCCTGCAAGTACCACAATCAGTACGCAACCCAAGCCAACGCGCCCCCCTGCTACTCGTCTCTGTACAACGTTACGCTTCATACCGTTATCCCCAGTAATTCCCTGACTAAATAACGCGATCACAGTGAACGATGCCCCATACTCCATCATCAAAAAACAAAACTTTTGCTTTGGTCAGGTCCGGCAAGGACCATACCTGACGCTTATGGTCGCTGGACCGCTTTAGTGCCTTAAATCTGAAAAGCTGTCATAAAAACGAAAAATTTGTTTCCGTCAGGTCCGGCAAGGACCATACCTAACGCTTGTGGTCGCTGGACCGCTTTAGTGCCTTAAATCTGAAAAGCTGCAATAAAAAACGAAGCTTTGTTTTGGTCAGGGATGGTAAGGACCATACCTAACGCTTGTGGTCGCTGGACCACTTAGATGATACCGAATTCTCAATAAAGAAGCAATCTTTAAAAACGAATATAACTACGTACAAAAGATGCAGTTTTCGCAGAAATCTGCTAAAGTATTTTTAACACACCGGAACGGTTAGCAACACGAGCGGAATACAAACCGTCTTCCACTTGTGGGCCATCTTGTAATGGCGTCTTCGCTAACTTCCGAAAAGTTAAACACCAAAGCGGTCCGGCGACTGCATGCACGAGGTAGGGCTCGCACCCTACCTGAGCACAACAAAACTTTGTCTCCATGACAGCTTTGGAAATGCAGTCACAAAAAGGACCATGGGGAGGGCTGGGTATGTTAGAAGGGACCAAATCCGGTTGCATCAACCATCCCGGGGTTGAAGCGACACTACGCTGCAAGCAATGCGGCAAACCAATATGCGACGCCTGTGTCGTCGTCGGCGCCACCGGCTGTTTCTGTTCACCTGGATGCAAAGAAAAACATGAAGCATTCACACAACGCAGCCAGGCTTTAGAAACCAAAGCCCGTCCTTCTTTAGTTCCAAAACTAAAACGGCTCCTGACAACACTCATCGTATTGGTCGCTGTACTCTTTGCCGCCGGACTTGTAGCGACCCTCGTCGAAATCCCCGTCATCTCACCATTAGCATGGAAAATACGCACCGTTATCGGCCTATAAAGTCATACGAAGACAACCCGACTATATTAGGTTGTACGAAAATAGCAACAAGAACTAAAAAAGGGAGGCAGTTATGGATCTAAGTGGATTAAAATGGCCGTTGATTATCGTAATCATCATCGCAATCGGTTGGCTGGCGTCCAGCGGCGGCGTAAACTTCATGTATAAAAACTTCACCAAAGCAGTGCCAGGACAAAACGCCACACAGGACAAGGCCGATGAAGCCGGACTAACCCGTCTCGGCGGCTATCTTCTGAAATTATTCCGATACGAAAAAGCAGCGCAGATGATGCGCACCGCCATCGACCGCTATGGAACCGATGGGGCCAATTATTGGTATAATTGCTACCGCATGTCGCAATGTTATTACCGCATGGAGATGTATCAGCAAGATTACGACATACTCACCATGCTTATGGCGGAAAATGCGCATGAAAAAGATGATCGCGTACCCAACAACGACAACCTGCGCCTACAAGCCAGTAAACTCAAAGAAATGCACGAATTACCATAATGCAATCACAAGATTTAGTCATCGGACGAATTCCGGTTCTCGAATGCCTGCGTGCAAAAAAAAGAGCTGCACGCAGGCTCTTTATACTCCAGGATGCAAAAGGCCTTGACCCCATCCTACAAGCCGCACGCACATTGCCCGTGCAAAAGATGACCCGCCAGGAACTGGACAAACTGACACGCGGCGAAAACCATCAGGGCGTCCTCCTCGAAGTAAATCCCCTGCCCATCCTGCGACTGGAGGACTGGCTGAAACGCCATGCCGAAACCGACGCGGTGATCGTCGTCCTTGATGGAATTGAAGACCCGCATAACTTTGGCGCCATCATTCGCTCCGCAGCAGCATGCGGCGCAGCCGCCATTATCTTTGGAAAAAACCGCAGCGCCCCCCTCTCCCCCGCAGCCGCCAAAGCCGCCGCAGGCGCGATGGAATACATCGATTTAATCCAAACCCCCAATCTGGCGCGCGGACTTAAAAAACTGCAAGAAGCCGGATTTTGGGTCGCAGGTCTTGAGGCGGACGCTCCACAACTTCTCTGGGAAACGGATCTCAAGGGACGCACCGCACTCGTCATTGGCAGCGAAGGACGCGGCATGCGCCACATCGTACGGCAAAGCTGCGACTTTGTCATGCGCATCCCCCTCGAAGGCCCAATCACCAGCCTCAACGCTTCCGCAAGCGCAGCCATCGCCCTCACAGAATGCCTGCGACAACGTGCCACATAAAAAACCTGCGAAAGAGAGCCCCAATGAACAAACGATGTCTTTCCTATATATTCATTACCCTGACATTGCTCCTGTCGACTTTTGCTCAGGCCGGGCTCCCGACACGCTTACCTGTAGAAGATGACCTTTGCATAGGCGCATGGTTTTTGTGCCCGGATGCTTTGGACGGAGACGCGTACCGCAAGTATATTGACAACTTCGCTGAACACAGCCCCTACAATTTGCTCACCACAAGTTTCCGGTGGGCGCCAGAGGTTGTCGAGCCCAAGGTGCACGACCTGGTACAACAAGCCGTCGCGTATGCCCACGAAAAGGGCCTCAAAATCTCGCTCGATCTCGACATACGCCTGGCGCGGAAGGCATTCCAGCAACGCTATCCCGGTGAACTACAGGAAATGCTCCGCTTTCAAAGTGTTCCCCTGGAAGCAGGCAAATCAAGCACGATAGACATTAAACCGCGCGACCTCCAGGATCACATGACAGTCAATACCACCGGATATGTTCCGCTATCCGGACGCATTACGAAAGTTTTTTCGTACATCCCATGCAAACAGGGCATAAAAGCGGGCACACTAATCGATATCACCGAAAAATGTTCCGTTCTCCAGGAAGATAAAAAAGGCGTAGCCGTTTCTGTTCCCGGTTCAGAGGGACGCGTAGCCTGTCTCGCCGCTATCTTTACGCACCTCTCGCCCGCTGTATTCGCCCCCCACCTTGATAGTTTCCAGCGAACCATCATTGCGAAATACGCCGATGTCCCATTAGATGGATTATCAAAAGATGAGTGGGGATACCCCCCTTGTTTCCCCGATGAAATCGCAGAATACAAGGATTTTTGGTATTCGTATTGGTTAGCTGAGCACTATGCACACCAAAGCGGCGGGCGAAATTTTCTGCGCGACTGCCTGCTCATGCACCTCGGAGAAGAGGGAAAAGAACAGGAGCGCCAGGCTGCTATCAACCTTCTCCATCGCATTAAATATGCGCGGAATGTCGAAATTGAACAGCAATACTACGACCTGGCCAAAGAATTCTACGGCCCTCACACTATCGTTACCACACACCCCACATGGGTGGCCGATCCGCAGGCTACCGAATATAAAAAACACGGTCTGGACTGGTGGGCCGCCAAACGCGATTTCGCACAAACCGATGAAGATGCCCCCTATCCCGTACGAAGCGCTCTGGCCAAAAAATGGTCCGCTCGCCCCACATGTTACAACCAATACTACTCGACCGAGTACAACGACTACGTAGAAAAACTCTGGCAAGGGGCCGCCACAGCAAACCGTCTGAATCACCATCCGCTTTATCCCAATCCGCATCGTCTTTTAATGTTAGAAAGACACACCGCATTACTTGCCAACACACTGATGCGCGGAGAGACTCGTCTGCGCCTGCTCTCCCAAGTCACACAAAGTCCGCTACGCTGCCCGGTAGCCATCATATTTGGCCACGCATGCGCCGGCAATTGGGCAGGTCCCGGCTACAACGACCCGGGGTTAAAATTTGCCCATTTTCTATGGAGCAAAGGCTGCTATGCTGATTTAATCCCTTCCACTGAAATAGCCAACGGGGCCTTACACATTGACAAACAAGGCCGTATCGCTTACGGCGTGCAAGCCTACGAAGCAGTAGTGCTCTACCACCCGCAATTTGAATCCCCACAGACTGCCGATTTCTTCTGCCAGGCCGCACACGGAACCACCAAGCTTTTTCGCATAGGAGAGTGCTCTCTGGACCCGGACGCCCGTCCCTTTGATGGAACCGCAGCGTTACCCAAATCCATGCGCCAAATAGAAAATGATCCCCAGGGAGTAAAAGCTGTTTTAGAAATGCTTTCCGCCCCCCTGCAGACACCCGCTCCCGATGGCATCCCTGCCCTGACGGCCCAACATTACCGTGTCGATGGCACCTTGGTATGCACGGCAGGCTCGATAGACAACCCTGCAGGCGCTCCCATTGCTCGTCACCTGAGCTACGGCGCACATGTGCTTGACGTTGAGGCAGAAGGCATCTTTGCCATCCGTCTGTCTGACAAAGGAAAACTGGAAGCACTTGCCGCTGGCGGCCTGAAATCCTTGCAAGGACATGGCATAAAAATAGAGCTTCCTAGAGGAATTGACCTCGCCTTTTGGCATGATGCCGAAGGCAAGCCCCATGGGCTCATACAGGATTTTGAGGGGGATGTCCCGACCGTCCTAAAAGCGCTCACACAAGACTGGCAACATATACGAAGTCCCCGCCCCTTATAAAAGATTACCCCCTTAAAAAACACAGGAAACCGTCCTTATGTACAACAAAGACGGTTTCCCGAAATACACTGCACGACTATCGCGTCACGCTCGTCTTTTTACTACTCGTCGTCATCAAAAATCGGCGGCGTATTCAATTCACGCTCCCGCAATTTCTTGGCATAATGCGTCACGATCCGCCGCAACAACTCATCGCGTTTAATCCCTTCGACTTCCGCCTTCCAACGCAAAAAGGCAGCCACCGAACGCGGCAAGGTTACCGTCATTTTCACACTGTTCGTGGGGTTCGTTTCACCCAAATGCGGATCGACATACTCTTTCGATAATTTAGGTTTTCCTGGCATGGATATCTCCTAAAGCGGTCCTCTAACCGCATACAATAGATTGTGGCCCTTTCGCTTTATAAACAAAGCAACCTCCCGATTTATTGCACTTTAGTGACCCACCGTCTCACGGCGGTCAAAAGAACAAAAGTTTTCGATAGTCAGGGACGGCAAGAACCACACATTTTGGTTATGATCCCCGAACCACCTTAGCGTCTAAGCACGTATAAACAATACGTGACACCGCAAACAGAAAGCCGGACCGACTACAATGTTTAATCCGAACAAAACTCTAGTTTTTCCGATAAAGTCGTAATTCCGTGTAGCTAAAGTATACATGTTCTCAGCACATTTTCCAAATCGCTTCCCTATCTCAAAACCATTTCTACTTCTAAACCAGATAAAAAACTACGCTATTCTATGTCAAACAAGGCAAAAACGGTATGTATTTTTCAGAATTACCCTATTTTGCACTCCCGTTTCCCCGAGCAGCTCTTATCCTGTAAGTGTATGCATTCATCCATAAAAATTGTTTACAGCATAACGTCAAAACATTTACAAACTAAGATTGCCTTAATCGTAGAAATAAAATAGCAGAACCAAGGCAGAAAATAGCGGGGAAAATATAGTAAAATAAGCACATTGGGCGCTGGCTGCCTTGGAATGTCAGACACTAACCAAAATGCTCCAGTGACCACAAGCAATAGGTATTACCCTTGTCATTCCTGACCAAAACAAAACTTCGCTTTTTCATGACAGCCTCCGAAGCGTCCGTCTCTAAATAAATTGCTTTTTGTGCACGCTTTTGGGAAACTGCATATACTATCGGAGAGCGTGACGACTTGAGGAGAGCATCGTGAATATCATTGGCATAGGCGGATACTCCCATGACTCAGCAGCGGCGTTACTCGTCAACGGCGAACTGGTGGCGGCTGTCGCGGAAGAACGTCTGACGCGGGTCAAACATCAAGGAGGCACCCCACACCGCGCCGTCGCCTTTTGCCTCGAACAGGCCGGACTCACCCCAGATGATATTGACCATGTAACCTGCTACATGCGTCCCTTCCTGCGTCTGGCCCACCGCCTCCCCTATCGCCTGATGCAGATTCCACGTAGTCCGCTGTACTCGGTCGGTTTTATGGGCTACGAACTTCTTCATAACGCTCAATACATCTACGGCATGCGTTCCATCGGCGGCAAAAAAACCAAAGTGCACTACATGGATCATCATCCTGCCCATGCCGCCAGCGCCTTTCTTACCTCCCCCTTCGATCGCGCCGCCCTGCTTACCCTCGACTACATTGGCGAGTTCGCCGCTACCTGGATGGGCATCGGAGAAGGTACGCAAACCCGTTGTCTGCGCCAAACGAACTACCCTAACTCCCTCGGCGTATTCTACTCCGCCCTGACCGACTACCTCGGTTTCCTGCGCGCCAGTGACGAATACAAAGTAATGGGGCTGGCTTCGTATGGAGAACCGGAGTATTACGATGAATTTCGCAAAATACTCAGCTTACCCGCCGAAGGTCAATACCGCTTTAACCTCTCTTACGCGGCCTGGCACTACCTGCCCGGCTCACGATGCGGCTACTTCAGCCAGAACTTTCTCAAACGATTCGGCCCCCCACGAAAAAAAGGGGAACCCATCAAACAACGTCATATGAACCTGGCCGCTTCCGCACAAAAACTCCTGGAAGAAACCGTATTGCACCTTGCAAACTGGTTGCACAAGGAGACACACACCCAAAAACTCTGCCTGGCGGGTGGCGTGGCCCTCAATTGTTCGATGAACGGGCGTCTGCTACGCGAAAGCCCTTTCGAGGAGATTTTTATACAGCCCGCAGCGGGCGACGACGGTATTGCCATCGGTGGCGCACTGCAACTGCACCACCGACTCACCAAAGCCACGCGGCACCACCCAATGCGCCACGCGTATTACGGCCCCGAATACAGCAATGAAGAAATTCGAAGCTTTCTGGACATGGCGAAACTTTCGTATGAAACGCCCGAAAACCTTGAAGAACGCACAGCGGAGTTACTCGCAGAGGGCAACATCGTTGGCTGGTTCCAGGGACGTATGGAGTTTGGACCCCGCGCGCTCGGCTCCCGAAGTATCCTGGCCGATCCCACCCGCACCAACATGAAAGATCTGCTCAACCGGTACGTAAAACACCGTGAGGATTTTCGTCCCTTCGCCCCCAGTGTGCTTGAAGAGCGCGCCGCGGAATACTTCCCAGGCTGCACCCGCTCACCCTTCATGCTGTTCGTTTACCCCGTCGCTGCTGAAAAACAGCAGGAAATCCCCGCGATCACCCACATCGACGGCACCGCACGTGTACAAACGGTTGCGCAAGATGACAACCCACGTTACTACCGCCTCATAAAAGCCTTTGAAAAATTACGCGGTACTCCCATGGTGCTCAACACGAGCTTCAATATCATGGGCGAACCCATCGTCAACACCCCCGCCGACGCTGTGCGCTGCTTCTACAGCACTGGAATAGACGCGCTCGCCATTGGCGACTACATACTGCTAAAGCGACCCAGCGACCTCTCCTGACCAAACACTTACCACAGCAGATTTTTCGTTTTTTATGGCAGCGATTGAAATGCCATACATTAAAATGGCACAGGTACTCCCCCTTATCCCGCTGGAGGAAATCCGCACATCCAAACCACTGTGAAAACTGCTATAAGAATCGGTATATGCGCAAATTTATCGGAGAGAATCCCAGATTGACAGTGCGTGAAAAAAAGAGGCTTTTGTGTCATGCTGTAGTGAAATATGTATAATGATGACTTTGAAAATGGGGTTTTAGGGCGTGGTGCGGTTTGGACTTGGGTTTCGAAAGTGATGCATTGTGGTGAATCGTCTTAAGAAGGAACATATTGCCTGGCTGTTGCTGATGGGCAGCTTTGTGCTTGCGGTGCTATGCGCGCTGGGATTACGTGGGGATATGTTGTCTTACTTTCGTTCGCAGGAGTTTTCCGCGTTGATGGCGCAGGTGGATGAGGTCTCGGCGCAGGCCAATTTTGGGGAGGCAGAACGCTTGCTCTCGGAAATCGTGGCGCGGTATCCCAAACGGGAGGAGGCGCTGTTGCGCTATGCGCAATTTTTGGAGGGGCGAGGACAAAACGCGGCGGCAGAAGAGTGGTACCGGCGTGCGGCGTGCGTAGGACGACAACGCTTTAGTGCAGTCCGGCGGTATGCAGCTTTTTTGGATCGACAGGATCGCTCAAAGGAGGCGCTGCCGTTGTATGTAAAGTATTTGAAGCGTCATCCTGAGGATTATGCAGCTCAGTTGGATTTGGGGCAGCGTTTGTTGGTGACGGGACGTCTGGAGGAGGCGGTACCACGCCTGTTGGATGCACGTAAAGATCCGTATGTGTGTGCGGAAGCAGAGCGCAGTCTGGGGAAGGCGTATCAGCGTTTGGGACGATGGGAGGATGCGGTGGCGGCGTGGCGGCGCTTGACGGGAATGAACGGAGAGCCAGGACGAAATCTGCACTGGCAGGATATTGCCGAAGCGTATGTACATCAAGGGCGCGTGGCGGATGCAATAGTAGCATGGGAAAAGTTTTTGCATTACTTTCCCAATTCAGCGCATGCGGTCCGCCAATTGCGTCGTTTGTATGAGCGGCAACGGGATTTCAATGCTTTGGCGCGGATGGACTTGTATGCAACGGCGGTGCGACCGGAGATAGAAATCGGCAAACCGTTGAACTGGTATGTATGGCTGGAGGGGGTGTCTCATCTCCCTACGCAGTGCTGTGTAGGAAAGACGGTGCAGGTGATGTTGCATTTTGGCTTTGCGCAAACGGTGCACAAGGAGGAAGCGCTGCAGCTTCAATTTTATCTGTCCCCATCGGATGGCGCTGTAGAACTTCTTTCGTCTGCACCGGATAGTGTTGCGCCTGCGCCATGTTGGCGTGGGGATGGGGTGCAACGTTTTTTTTCATTGCGCATACCGGCGTCGTTACCGTCGGGAGAGTATGTCCTGATGTGTTCGACGCTGTATGACACGGAGCAACGGGTAGCGTTGGGCACGGTGTCGGTCGGGGCAAAGATGATGAAGGAGGAGGCGCCATGCGATTTTTAGCTGCTTTACTTACAGACGCTGTCTGGATTGCCTATACATATGTGGGCATGACGTTACTGATGGTGTATCGGGGGGCGCCGGTGGAGATGTTGATTACGCTTGTAGCGGTATTGCTTCCGTTTGTCGTGGTGCATCAGTTGTGTATAGGGGCCTTTGAGGGCTACAACTTCGAGCGCCTGCGTAGTGAGTCAGATGTGGCATTTTCGGCGCTGTTGGGGGTGATTACGGGTACGGCGCTTTCTTTTTTCCTGTCGATGATGGTAATCCTCTATTACACGCCGGCAACGCAGGTGATTGGGCGTTCCGTATTTTTGACGGCGGGTGTGTTGAACCTTTTTATCTTACCCGGTTGGCGAATTTGGTACACGCGCCAGCGCCGTCGTCGGGGAGAGTTGAATTCGCGGGTGTTAGTCGTCGGTGCCCGGGATACGGTGGAGGCGGTCGCACAGGATTTGGAACGCTATTCACGCAGCGGGCATGAAATTGTGGGCTGCATCCTGAATGAGGAGGGATGTGATGATCCCGTGTCCTATGGCTTTTTAGGGGGGATTGATGATTTATCCCGTCTGGCTCTGGAACGGGAAACGGATGAGGTGCTGGTGATTGGAGAAGGGATTGCACAGGCCCCGGACAAGATATTGCATTTAGTAGAGGTGTGTGAGTCGCTTGATATCCCGGTGCATATTTTGCCGGGCTTCTATGAGGCGGTCATAGGGCGTCTGAATCTGTTTGAGATTGGCGGCTTGCCCTTGGTGGGCTTGCCCAAGCATCCATTATATGGCATGTATGCGTTTACAAAGCGAAGTATGGATATCGTTGGCGCCTGTGTGGGCTTGTTGCTAAGTGCGCCGATTATGCTGGCAACGGCGTGTGCAATTAAATGGGATTCCAAGGGACCGGTTTTTTATCGTCAAAAACGGGTAGGTCGTAATGGACGGGAATTTTGGTTGATAAAATTTCGTACTATGTCTGCAGATGCGGAGAAGGAGACGGGACCCGTCTGGGCTGTAAAGCAGGACCCCCGCGTAACGCGTGCAGGTCGCTTTTTGCGTAACAAACGGATTGATGAGATACCGCAATTCTGGAATGTGCTCAAGGGGGAAATGAGCCTGGTGGGACCGCGACCGGAACGACGGTTGTTTATGGAGGCCTTTGCCAAGGAAACGCCTCTTTTCCCGTTGCGTTTGCGGGTACGCCCTGGCATCACTTCATTGTCGCATACGATGGGGCGCTATGATTCGATGCCCGAACACCGCCTGCTGTATGACTTGGTATATTTGAGTAATCTTTCCCTTATGTTGGATGTGCGTATTCTTGTGACCACGGTAAAAATTGTTTTAACGGGGCGTGGCGCACAATAGCGGCACGTGAGATTGTATGAAGATTTTGTTGCTTACGCAGTATTTTCCGCCAGAATTTGGCGCAGCTGCCGCACGTAACTCAGAACACGCCAGACTTTGGGCGGAAGCGGGGCACGCGGTGCAGGTCTGTACGGGTATGCCCAACTATCCAACGGGACAAGTAGCGGCAGGGTACCGTGGAAAGGTGTTGGTTCGGGAAACGCAATCAGGTTATGAGGTCGTTCGTACCTGGATTTATGCAACACCCAACCGCGCCGTTTGGAAACGGGTGCTGGCCTCACTGTCTTTCATGGCGTCGGCATTGATAAGCGGTATTTTTTGCTGCCGCCGTCCGGATATTATCATTGCTTCCTCCGGGCCTTTCTTCGTAGCCCCGCTGGGGTACTTGCTGAGCTTGGTGAAACGCGTTCCCTTTGTATTTGAAGTGCGCGATATTTTACCCCAGCAGGCCGTGGATGTAGGGATGTTGAAAAATCGATTTTTAATTCGTTTTTTAACGGAGATAGAGGAATTTTTGTACCGGCGCGCGTGTTGCATAGTCACCGTAGCCGCTGCGTCACGCGAATCCCTGGTGGAACGTGGCATACCGTCAGAAAAAGTATTTACTGTAGAAAATGGTATTGTGGAGTCGTTTTTTGCACCAATGCCGGGTGATAATGCGGTGCGTGATGAGGAGGGTTGGGCTGGAAAATTTGTCGTGCTGTATGTAGGCGCACATGGGGTTTCACAAGGACTGCATGCATTGCTGGAAGTGGCACAAAGGGTAAAGGAATACGAAGATATTCTTTTTGTATTTGCGGGTGAAGGGGCGGAAAAGCCTGCCATGATGGCATGGGCAGGGCAACATGAGTTGTCTAATGTGCGTTTCTTACCATTGCAACACAAAGATCGAATGCCGCAACTGTATGCAGCGGCAAATGTCTGTCTGGTGCCCCTTCGTAAAGGGAAATATTTCACCATTAATATTCCTTCAAAGACTTTTGAAATTATGGCCTGTGGGCGCCCCATACTTTTGGGCGCACAGGGTCAGGCGCGGCGTATTGTCGAAGAGGCTGAGGCGGGTATCGCGGTGGATCCGGAAGATGTGGAAGGGTATACGCAGGCGTTATTGTCGCTGTACAACGATCCGGCGCGTTGTGCCGCATTAGGAAAGGCGGGGCGTGCGTATGTGCTCGAACATTTTACACGTCGCGCCAAGGCGCAGGCCTATTTGGATATCTTGCAACAGTATAGCCGTTAAATTGAATAGCTTAGAATAGAACGATAGGTGTGTGTTGTATTTGCGAACGCAAAATCTTGTCTTTTATTCCTAATTTCTGGTCATATTCGGCGTATTAGTATGCATACTTCTTATAATAGTGGAGGTGTGTCTGCTTACAGCAAACACGTGTAATTGGCGCTGGCTACTGCATAAATGTGTTATGCTAAAGAATAGTTATTTTTTTGCAGTAAAAGCGGTTTGTTAAAAATATGAGATGGGGAACAGGAAGATGAAAAAAGGATTCACCTTGATCGAGCTACTGGTCGTCATTGCGATCATCGGCATTTTGGCGGCTATTCTGTTGCCGGCCTTGGGGCGTGCACGGGAAGCGGCGCGGCGTTCGTCTTGTGCGAACAACCTGAAGCAGATGGGCCTTGTGTTCAAGATGTATAGCGGTGAAAGCGTTGGCAGCAAATTTCCGTACCAGTTGCATAATGACGGAATCGGTTCGCCTGCAATGACTTTCCATGGTCCATTGTTGTATCCTGAATATCTAAACGACTACAATATAACCTTGTGCCCGTCTGACCCCGCCACTTGCTCCAAACCACTGGACGAACAGATTGACGATATCTTAAACCAGAGATTAGAAGGGCCCAAGCCAGTATATCGAGGCGGTGACCTGAACGGGGATAAGCGTTTTGATGATGAAGATATTGCTATCTGGATCTGCCTGCCCCGCTCGTATATTTATACCGCGTGGGCGACGTCGAATGTGAATGAGATGGCGGCGGTAGTGGAGGCGTTGGAAAATTCGCGAAATAACTACACCCTGCCCAACCTGATCGCATTTCCCGATTCGGATAATGACCTTACAGTCGTCGGGGAGCCGCGCACCTATAATGGCATCGAAATTATTCCTGAAGGTTCAGGGGGTGGGGATCGAATCTATCGTTTACGCGAAGGTATCGAGCGCTTCCTGATTACCGATATCAATAACCCGGCATCAGCAGCTTCACAGAGCATGATCCCCGTCATGTGGGACATGTTTTCCTCGGCGCCTACGGGGTTTGCTGCCGCAACACCGGGAGCGAATATGGGGCAAGGCACCGCCAAGTTTAATCACATTCCCGGTGGCTCCAATGTGTTATTTATGGATGGGCACGTTGAGTTCATTCGCTACGGGGTAGAGGAATTCCCCATTACTGCATGGATGGCCGGTTTCTTCGGCAGTGTGCGCTATGGCGGTGGTTTCTAACAATATTTTCCACCATAATTTTGTGGATGTACAGGGCCGTATCCGGAAGGATGCGGCCCTTCCTTATCATAGGAAGGGCCGACAGAAGAATAAAAAAACAGGGAGCGGTCAACGCCGCTCCCTGTTCTGATAATAGAGGATAGAGGGGGGTAGGAGGCTATTTGAGCAAGCGACCGCTGGAGGATTGGATACCCGATATAACGCGTTCGAAGGCTTCCTCGTCACTACATGCCGACACGGCCTCTTCGCGTGTAATCAGCTTTTTATGGTAAAGCTCTACCGCGTATTGGTCGAAACTACGCATGTCGCTGTCTACTTCGATAATACCCCAAAGTTTATCCAGGTCGCCGTCCAGAATAGCGTCACGAACAATAGGCGTACCGCCGAGAAGAATTTCCACAGCGGGGATACGGCCACCACCGATTCGCCTGAGCAAACGCTGGCATACGACGCCTTGCAGCGTATAGGCAATTTCCTGACGGATAAGATCGCGTTCGTCCTGAGGGAAGTAACTGATCATACGGTTAATAGTATCGACCGCGGTAGTGGTGTGCAGGGTAGAGAAAACGAGGTGCCCAGTTTCCGCGGCACTCAGTCCTGCGCGGATGGTTTCAATATCGCGCATTTCACCTACGAGGATTACGTCGGGGTCTTCACGCAGTGCGCCGCGTAGCGCATTACCGAAGGAGAGGGTATCGCGTCCAACCTGACGCTGTGAAATGATACTGGCTTTATCCTGGTATACAAATTCGACCGGATCTTCGACGGTAATAATGTGTGCTTTCCGCGTTTCATTAATATAATCCAGCATGGAAGAAAGCGTAGTCGATTTGCCGCTACCCGTAATCCCGCAAACGAGGAATAATCCGCGGTGCTTGTTGCACACGCTTCGGACAACATCGGGAATATTCAATTTTTCAAAGGGGAGCGGGGCTTCCGGAATGAGACGGATAGCCAACGCCATAGCGCCTGATTTGATGTAGCCACTACAACGCAGATAGCCGATGCCAGCGGCGTGGTATTGGAAACTCGACTCGCGCTCGGTTTCCAACAGAGTAAGCTCCGATTCACCACCCAATTGTAAAACGAAATCGCGCATATCTTCAGCGGTGACCAGCGGAAATTCCTTCATAGGCGTCAGATCGTTGTCTATACGCACAAAGGGGTGGTTACCTGCACGCAGGTGCAAGTCGGAAGCGCCCTTCTTCTCCATCATCTCAACCAACAGGTTGATGTTGAAGCCAGTACTGACGTATCGTTCCACATGCACTTGCCATGTCTGTGAGCGCATGGAGTGTGCGGCATATGTCTCAACGATGCCGTCAATGGGAAGCAACTGCTTTAGTTGCCGCCATTCAAAGGGCGGCAGGGTAAGGCGGCATGCCCCGTTGGTTGTGTGGACGCGTCCGCCGATCTGGCTGTCGCGCATGGCCTCTTCGAGTGTCTCAAGGGAAGTGTCTTGTTTTACGTCGAAGGTAATCTGCATCAAGTCTATGCGCTTAGACAGGTCCAACCCCTTGGCAAAGATTTTACATCCATCGGAAGTAAAGCTAAGCTCTGCGGGCAGGCCAGCTTCGCGAATTGTCGCTTGCATGCCGGTTTCAAACACATCGAGAATGGTACTTGTAGATTGACTGCCAATAAACATACTGCTGTTCCTGTCGATATAGAAATTAAGAAGTAAGGAACCTGTAGCCACGCCTCAGGATTCATTAGCATAGCATGTGCAATTCTGTACAGTCAAAGAATCCGCCGGTCAACAACGTCTTTCAATGTCGATGATAGGCGTCTTTCTTTCCTGGCATAGAAAACGCTATAATGCGCCCTACATCCACAGTTGTTTTGTTTTCAACAGGCATCTTTGTATCAGCATATAGTCTGCGCGAACGATGCAAAAAGAAAAAGAAAGTAGAGTGACAGTATGTCTTCTTATTCAATAGCTATCTTAGAGGGGGATGGGATCGGTCCGGAAATTGTGAAAGAGGCATTGAAGGTGCTTGCTGAGGTGGAGAAGAAGTATGCGTGTTCGTTCGAATTGTTACCCGCGCCCTTTGGCGGCAAGGCGTATTTTGATACGGGCGCATCGTTTCCGGAAGAAACAAAGGCGATCTGCGATCGCGCCGACGCTATTTTAAAGGGACCGATTGGTCTTTCGTTGGAAGAGTCACAGAAAATTCCCGTGGAAGAGCAGCCAGAACGGGCCGCCTTGTTGCCCTTGCGTAAGCGCTATAACACATATGCCAATTTCCGACCGGTATACCTGCCGCCGGAGTTAATCCACTTTTCGCCGTTGCGTGCAGAGCAGATTCCGGACGGCATTGACATGATCATGATTCGTGAGTTGGTGGGGGGACTGTATTTTGGCGATAAAGAGCGCGGAATAGATAAGCAAGGACGACGCTATGTGCGTGAATCGTTGAATTACGACGAGGTCGAAATCCGCAATATCCTCCACGTAGCCTTCCAGGAGGCACAGCGTCGCAAAAAGGTATTGCACAATGTGCACAAGAGCAATGTGCTGTTATCCAGCGTGCTGTGGAATGAAGTCTTTGAAGAGGTGGCGACGGAATATCCCGATGTGGAATGTCGCCACATTATCGTTGATGCGGCTGCTACCGCGTTGGTGTTGAAACCTCAGCAGTTTGACGTGATGGTGATGGAGAATATGTTTGGCGATATCCTGAGTGACCTGGGCGGTGGCTTGCTGGGTTCACTGGGCCTGATGCCCTCAGCGTGCATTGGTACCGACAAGAGCTATTATGAGCCTTCGCATGGCTCTGCCCCGGATATTGCGGGCAAAGGAATTGCCAATCCGTATAGCATGATAGGTTCGGTGGCGTTGATGCTGGAGAAGAGTTTCGATATGCCCGAAGCGGCCAAACAGATCTGGACGGCGATGCGTAAGGTCTTTGGTATGGGCTATACCACAAGCGACTTGGGCGATCCGAACGGCTCATGCACGGTCTTGTCCACGAGTGACTTTGGAGACAAGGTGGTGGAGGCGTTTCGTTCGTTGTAACAGACGCAGCTTGAGATGAAAAACGCGGGCGGAAAACTCTCCGCCCGCGTTCTTTGTTCTTTTTCGCAGTGTTCTACTGACGCGCCTCTTCACGCAGTTGAAGAAGGTCCTTCATGACATTGGCGAGGCTGGCCGTATAGTCTTTCGTGCCGAATGCATCGTGCAGCTGCTTGTAGAGCGCATAGAGACGGTCATACGTGGCAACACGATCGGGATCGGGCGTATATTTTGTGTCCTGCACACTCGTCATAGCGCTTGCGGCATCCGCAAAGTTATCATAACCGCCATTGTCCTTTCCGGCGACGACCGCACCACACATCGCAGCGCCAAGGGCGCAGGTTTGGTTGCTGCTGGAGATTTCCATGGTGCGGTTCATGACGTCCGCAAGGATTTGCATAACCATCGGATTCTTCATGGCGATACCACCACAGTTGATCACGCGTTCCGCCTTCACGCCGTATTCCTCAAAACGCTCCATGATGACACGCGCACCAAAGGCGGTGGCTTCAATGAGGGCACGGTAAATTTCCGCAGGTGTCGTGTGCAGCGACATACC
The DNA here is from genome assembly GCA_963678445.1 of Candidatus Hydrogenedentota bacterium. Classification (GTDB taxonomy): domain Bacteria; phylum Hydrogenedentota; class Hydrogenedentia; order Hydrogenedentales. The sequence goes on from OY782877.1 coordinate 1,442,415, forward strand.
CAGTACCAGTCCCGTCAGCCGGGGATCAACAAGCACGGTGCGGTTCCCATTATGCCAATCCAGCGCCAAGAGTCCGCTTTGACCCGGTTGCAATTGTGCAGCTTCCTCGGTAAGCGCTTCATGCGAACCAGCTTCCGCGCCACCGGGCTGCATGTAATTAACAAACCAGTTATAGATGTCGCCAAAGGCGGACTGGCCTGCTTCCATACCGAATGCGCCGGGCAGGATCGATTCGGGAACAATGCCGCACAGGCCGGGAATATCAGGCAGGTCGCTGTCGAGCGGGGCAACCATCATATCGCAGGTAGAGGTGCCGACGATTTTAGTGAGTACGCCGGGGGTGATACCGCAGGCAACTGCGCCAAGGTGGGCATCGAATGCGCCTACGGCTACAGGGATACCGACAGGCAGGCCGAGTTTCTGTGCCCAGGTTTCGCTAAGCTTACCCGCGGGTGTATTAACCGCATAGAGGGTGTCGGGCAGCGTTTTACGAACGCGCAGCAGGTCCGCGTCAAGACTTTCGATGAACTCGGCATCGGGATAGCCACCCCAACCGGGATTGGCCATGGCTTTGTGGCCTGCAGCGCAGATGCAACGCTTTACCTGCTCCGGAGCGCTGGTTTCGGTGAGCACTGCGGGAATCCAGTCCGCACATTCCACCCAGGTATAGGCCGCCTGGAACACCTCAGGTGCACAACGTTTGCATCGCAGCAGTTTGGACCAGTACCATTCCGAGGAATAAGTGCCGCCGCATTTTGCCAAGTATTGCGGACGAATCTTTTCGGCCTTTTCGGTGATCTCCACCGCTTCTTTATGGGCAGTATGATCCTTCCACAACCAGGCCATGGCGGCAGGGTTATCTTTAAACTCCGCCTGGAAAGCCAACGGCTTTCCAGCTGCATCCACAGGGATAGGTGTACTCCCCGTGGTGTCAATGCCAATGCCGATAATCGCGTCAGCGCTGAATCCGTCTTTTCCTTCCGCATCCTTCAAAGCACCCCGGACCGATGCAATCGCCCCGTCGAGATAATCCGCCGGGTGTTGCCGCGCAAGATTAGGGTCTTTGGGGTCCAACAAAATCCCTGCTTCCCCATGCGGGTATTCAAAGACGCACGTACCGATTTCCGCCCCATTCCGCACATTAACAATAAGGGCGCGTACCGAATTGGTGCCATAATCCAAACCAATCGTATATTTCTCCGACATACTTCCCTCTCTCCTTTCCACTACGACGCACAGCGCCGTTGAATACGTGTTATTTCGCTTGAAAATACCCCAAATACCTACCGGTTTACAAATAGATGACCTCCATCCAAACCTAAAGTGGTCCAGCGACCACAAGCGTTAGGTTATGCTCCTCACCGTCCCTGACCGCAGCAAAAATTTCGTTTTTCATGACAGCTTTTGCAGTGTCAGTCGCTAAAACCCTTGTTGACTACCAACTTGTCGAATCCAGATAGAGGAACGCTCCAAATAGTTGACTAAATGGACAAATTCCCGTACGATAATATTCCGTCTTATGCTTGCATGGGAACCATGTCAGACGTGTTTTACACAGACACCGCCAAGCGCCTCTGCAAGCGCACGGCAACATCGCAGCCGGGCCAGATAACAGGAAGGGAGTACGTATGATTTCCTGGAAACGGATCCGTTTGATAGCCTTTTTCATCCTCTGGAGCATCGGCACCTGTTTTTCCGTGCTCGCCATCAAGGAACTCCTCTTCGAGTCCGATCATTATTCCCTACGTCTTGACCTCCTGCTGTGTGCGCTGCTACTTCCTCTCGTTTGCTTCCTTTTCTTACTGGGCTGGTTCGTGCTCAACCCTGAGAATCAAAAACGCGTTTTCACTCTTTCCAAGAAGCACATCGAATTAAAACTCTTATTTGCTTTATGGTGCGCAGGAACCGGACTGCTGTTAATTTACCCCTATGCACTCACCCAGGCTCCCCGGCCTTTTGATATGGCACTCTTACATCTGTATACCGCATTCCCCTTTGCATGGATACTACTTCCTGTGGTTGGCTACGGCCTCTACATCGGCAATCACGAAGATGCCCGGCAACGTTTCTGGAAAAGAAGCCGCTTCCTTTTCCTGGCGATCGTATGGGGAATCGGCGTATTCATCTCAGCAGGATTCATTACGGACAGCACATCCTCCGATGAACATCTTTCCAATCCGGTTGTTTTTTACTATTACTTGGTTATCCCATGCATATGGATTCTATCGCCCATACTCTGGTTTAGCCTTTCCGCCCCCCGTTTCTTTTTTGTACTATCCGTTTCCCTGCTTTGCTGGGCGCTGGCAGGCATTCCCCTGGACATCCCGACCAAAGAAGCACTCCTCTTCTTCTTCTTTCTCCCCACCGTTCCCTTTGCGCTGGCATGTTGGCCCAACCTTCGCCACCGCATCCTGAGCGCATTCGCGGTGGCAGGCCTCTGGCTTCTCGGCGGATGGCTCTGCACCAAGGCGCTCAACCACTACATCACGTCAACATACCCTTCTGTTTCCTTTCGCATAGACCCAACAGTAATCTACGCCCCCGCCTTTGCAAGCGTTCCCCTGATGTGGACCCTTTTCTGTAGTATCGCCTCTTTACCAAACAAAAAACGCCACTTACTCTGGCTGCTCACGCCCCTCATGCTGCTGCTCTTTACCTTCTCCCCCCTTCCCTTTCAGCATTTTAACTGGTTTTGGTGTCCCGAAGGAGAGATCCCCCGTGAAGAACTGGCGGTAACTTCGGATGACCCCGACGACTTAATCTCGCCCCCCTTCATCAACTCCGAAGCATTCTGGACAGAAATCAAGCCAGCAGAAGAAAGCGATCTGCCAATACGGTGCCTGATAAATACAACCGGCGCCTCTTATCAATTATGGACCTTCCGTGAATCCTTCTCCAAGGCATCGGAAATAGCTGAAAACCGGGCAAAGAGCAAACTGCACCCCTCCTTTGCCGCCGCAGTACGGGCAATGCCGAAGGATAGCGACGAGAAGGTCCTCCCCTCGCTCCAGATGATGCAATTCAAGGCCAAGTCTTTTGAAAATCGTTTTCTGGCCGCCCTCGACAGCCATCGCTTCCTGCATTCCTCAGCCTTAAATGGCGGTTTATACGCTTTCGCCACACAATTGCTGAACACCCTTCGCGATACGCAACCCGGCTCGGAAGAACGTGACAGGGCGCTGGCCTTCCTTGCCACCGGTCTGGATTTGGGACAAAAAGACATTCCTGAACTGCCCGAAAAAGCCGAACAATTTCGCACTTTGCAGCAGAAAGATTTTCTGAGAGGAGGCGAACTAGCCAAACCCATCGGCTTTTACCAGGATACAGAAGAACTGAAAGCCCTCTTTCAGGCGTCTCGCTTTTATCAGAAAAACATGACTATACCCGTCGCGCTTCAGCTTAACACCCTGTTCAAAACCCATCCCGAACTCTACGCGCACTATGAACGTCTGCTCACGCTGGAACGCATACTCAACAACGCGCCCGCCACTTTTTCCGTCGCCGACCTGCAACCCTATCTGCATCTCGCCGCCGATCCCGCAGCACTGGCAACGGCGCTATGTACATCCCCCAAAGGCCAGGAACTATTATCGCGACACCCCAATGATATGGAAGACAAACCCACAATAGCGTTATTCCCCGGTTCTACCTCGCGTGAAAACGAACTCTTCATCGAGCTCTATTCCGGTTCCAGCCACCTCCCCTGGGAAAATGTAATGAACCGCTTCATCAAAGCGGTACAAAGCGGCGAACGCAGCCTTGCCCCCAATGCGGACTCAGGCTGGTTCGACTACAAATCCTACTCACTGGAGCCATTGCTGCTGCCGGAACGTGCCCAGGAAAAAAGCAAGCTGTGTATGAACCGCGAATACAAAAAACACCTTCTGGAATCTTTCAAAACCGCGCTGACCCAACAGCACGAAACGCATATCCGCGCCATTCCACCCGTTTTTACCATGGGATGCCCGGAAATCTACAAGGCGCACGAGGAATTCATCCTCAGACCAACGCTCTCCGTCGAACCCAATGCGACCTATCTTTTACGCACGGCACGCGCATTTCGTTTCCTGCGCAACGCGCTGTGCACGGTTTTACCCGAGGAAGAACTACGCCAGGTTTCAATGAAAAATGCGGCGGGGAAAGACGAATCGCTGTTGGAAGCCCTCGAAAACATCAACCAGCTTTTCTATGGACTCTACCTGCAAGTTTGTGCGGATATCGGAATGCAGTCGACCCTGGAAGACGGAGAGATAGCGACAGAATCTATCGAATCAACCCGCCAAATCGCAAAACAATGGCTCAACGAAATCCTTGACGACCCCGTCTTTGAACAGGACACCCGCTACGCCACGCCTGTCCTCGCAGCGCCAAACCAAAAAAAAGCACGTTATTGGGCCACGCTGGGCGTAAAAATAATCACCCTCTCTGTGTCCTTCATAGACCCACCGGCTGTGCGTCTGCAAGATACGAAGACTAACAAAATTCTTTTCGAAAAACAGCCAAAAGAGCGCCACGATCTTTATCCCCGCTTTGAAACTGAAGATGGAAAAGACGTAAAGTTCCTTTTCAAAGGCCAAAGCTACTTGGTTCCCGTGCAAATCTTCGCCGAGGCCAACGGTCCCTTGACGCCACTGACACGCACAGAATTCCGCGCGCTATGTGACAAACACAAAACCCAGGAAAAGATCCTGTTCGCTTTAGAAAAGCAGTCCTCAACACCGCCATGGCATTGGATAGGTTTCGTACTCTTTGGACTTATGGTTGCATTCTTCCTGTATGGGTATATCGCTTTGAGGAGGAAGCAAAAGCAGAAACACCAGGAAAAAGTTACTACTTAACACTTCCCAAAGGCGCACAACCCGATTCTGGCTTAAAAAGAAACGCCCAGACGTTTCAAATGTGCCCGTAGCTGTTGCTCGGCATAGGGCCACAGGGCTTTGGGGGTATCTGCGTAAGCGTGTTGCAGTATGGCGGACAGACTGTCCGCACCAGCGTCCAGCGCATCCTTTATTTTCGCCTCACGCGCCAGTCGATGCTGGATGGTTTCCTGGAACAAGGTGCGTCCGTCCCCCCGAAAAGTCGGCAAGCCGTGAGCGGGCACGGTAAAGGCGGGGTTTAATTCAGCCAGACGTTCCAGACTGTTAAGGTAGTCGGTCATGTCGCCGTGGTCGTCTGGCGAAACCATAATCGTGCCGGGATTGGCGATCATATCGCCACAGCTCAATGTGCCGGTAATTTGCTCGTAAAAGCACATATGGCCGGGATCGTGTCCAGGGGTGTGCAGACATTGCACGCGCCATCCTGGGGTATTTTGTGCACCGGAAATCTCCCATTCTTCGCCATCCTGTAGCAGTCGATCGACAGGGATGGAGATGCGGCGTGCAGTTTCCGCATGCGCCCACAAAGGCACGCCATAGCGTTCTTGCAAAAAAGAAACCGCACCGGTGTGATCGCTATGGGCATGTGTCAATGCGATACCGGCAACCCGACCACCGAGGGCAAGCAATTCCTGCAAATGCGCATCCAGATACACTTGTTCTTCAGGGTCTGTTGCACCCGGATCAATAATCCACAGTTCCTCTTCTCCCAAAACCAGACAACTGGTGTGTAAGGCGGGCGGCAAGGTGGGCGTGCGCAACGGTATGATATGAATACCGGCGCGCGGTTCAAATCGATTGGGCACTTCTCCATCGCGACCGGGCGTGTTGCGCAAACCGGGCAAGGCATGTTCCGGTCCAAAAACGGCCAGATGACGCAGCACAAAAGCAACGGGGGTAGAGAGAATCACCCCCTCGTTCATATGCCAACGGCGACGCGCCACCTCCGGCTCCAACCAATCCAGTCCCACAATTTCATCCGCCGTTGCATGCAACGCTACTTCGTCCGGACTGTCGCAACGACACAGGAAGTATCGCGTATAAAAACGGATAGGAGAAAAAGGCGGCGTCACCCATACCCCCGCAGGAACAAAATCCTCCGCAGCCAGACGCAGTTGCCAACGCGCTAAAAAGTTCGGAAAGCTTAGTTCCCCGGTTTCTAATGCGCATCGCGCTTGCTGCAATACCTCAAACGAGGGTTTATCACCCCGCACCAAAAGCACACCGGTTTCTTCGAAGAGTTCCCGCGCCGCAGCGCATACAAATCGCCCTATTTCCGGCGAAGCCGCATTATCCACCACGTCATCTGTATCGGCGGATTCCAATGAGCCACCAGGAAAAGCGTGATGCCCCCCCATAAAGCGAAGCTGTGTATTGCGTTTAACCAACAGCACATCGCCATTATTTCGTAGCAGGATAACGGCAGCGGCCAATCGTGATTTTACGGTCTCGTGTTGATTCCAATGCATGGTGGCCTACTTATGGTGCTTTCGGGCAAGCTCATCAAAACGTTTCCGTTGCGGATAGTTTTGATGCCCGCTTTGCGCATCCAGTTCCTGCAACAACTCGCGTTGCTTGCGCGATAGTTTAACCGGTGTCTCCACGACAATTTTGACGATCTGGTCGCCCTGCTGGTACCCACGCAAATCAGGCATACCCAAACCGCGCAAACGCAGCAACGCTCCCGTCTGGGTGCCTGCGGGCACTTTCAATTCCGCCGAACCTTCCAGGGTAGGCACACGGATGCTTGCGCCCAACGCAGCTTCCATCAAACTGATAGGCGCTTCGCACAGAATAGTGGTCGCATCGCGTTCGAATATCTCATGGCGCATAACCTCGATGTAAACATACAAATCACCGCGCGGCGCACCATGCGAACCCGGCTCACCTTCCCCATTGATGCGCAGGCGCGACCCAGTATCGACGCCCGCGGGAATATCAACCGACAATTCACGCGTAGTCTTGATGTGCCCCTCGCCCGAACAACTACGACACGGGTTCGTATTCATACGTCCTTCGCCATTACAACGAGGGCAGGTGCGCGTCACGCTGAAGAAACCATGTGCAACCCGTACCTGGCCTGACCCCCCGCATTGCGAACAAACCTCGGGTTGCGAGCCAGCGGCCGCACCTGTACCTTTACAGTCCGCGCAATTTTCCCGTCGGGGAAAGCGCACCTTTTTCTTCACCCCAAAGGCCGCCTCTTCAAGGGTAATGCTGACCCGCAGCTCAAGATCGTTTCCGGGACGGCCCGCCTGACGTCCTCCACGGCCTTTCCCTTGCCCAAAGAGCATGTCGAAAAAATCTTCAAACGGCGCTTCAAAACCACTACCGCCAAAACCGCCGCCAGCACCACCAAAACCACCGCCAAAGCCGCCCTGACCAAAGGGATTGGAGCCATTCTCTGAACCAAACTGATCATAATGACGGCGTTTTTCCGGATTCTTCAGGACATCATACGCGGCATTGACCTCTTTTAATTTTGCCTCGGCTTCTTTATCCCCCCCGGTTTTATCCGGGTGATACTTATGCGCCAGTTTAAGATACGCTTTGCGGATCTCTTCCTGGCTGGCCTCACGCGATACGCCAAGCATTTCATAGAGGTCTTTAGACTGTGCCATAATTCCCTGTTCCTACCTTGCGGCAATGCAAAGCACCATGGCCCGGCGAAAATGCCGGACCATGGATGCATACGACGCCTTTGTCTACACCCTGTTTTAACGCAGGGGAGATAAAACTATATCACTTTTTACTACATGTACGAACCCTGTTGGGCTCAATTCCTAATTCTTCGATTCGTCGTCATCATCCACCACAGTGAAATCTGCATCAACTGTGTCGTCATCTGTCGACTTCGCCGCACCGGGGTCCACGTATTCCGCACCACCACCGCCTTGGGCACCCGGACCTGCTTCGCCGCCACCCTGCGCCTGCTGCGCTTCGGCGGCTGCTTTATACATCGCCTCAGCCAACTTGTGCGACGCCTGCGTCAACTGTTCCATGGCCGCTTCCATCGCTGCAGTATCTTCACCCTTCAACGTTTCCCGAAGGTTATCCAGCGCAGCGTTGATGTTTTTACGATCTTCTTCGCTGATCTTGTCTTCATTTTCCTTCAGCGTTTTTTCCGTCGTATACAACATCGTATCGGCGTTGTTACGCACTTCGATGTCATGCTTACGCTGCTTGTCCTCATCGGCATGCGATTCGGCGTCTTTCACCATCTTGTCGATTTCATCTTCCGACAGGCCGCTGGAGGATTCGATACGAATCTTCTGTTCCTTGCCCGTCGCCAAGTCTTTTGCGGACACGTGCACGATACCGTTGGCGTCTATATCAAAGGACACTTCGATCTGCGGCACGCCACGCGGCGCAGGCGGAATACCCATCAGGTCAAAGCGGCCCAGCGTACGATTGTCGCGCGCCAATTCGCGTTCACCCTGCAACACATGGATGGTAACCGCATTCTGATTGTCGGCCGCCGTCGAAAAAATCTGCGTCTTTGTCACCGGAATGGTTGTGTTGCGCTCAATCAGCTTCGTGCACACACCACCCAGCGTTTCGATACCCAACGAAAGCGGCGTCACGTCCAGCAACAGCACATCTTTCACATCACCCGCAAGCACGCCGCCCTGAATAGCAGCACCGATTGCAACCACCTCGTCCGGGTTGACGCCACGGTGCGGCTCTTTGCCAAAAATTTCCTGTACGATTTTGCCAACCGCCGGCATACGTGTCATACCACCGACCAGAATGACTTCATCAATATCCGACGCCCTCAGGCCGGCGTCTTCCAAGGCACGATGACACGGGTTTTTGGTGCGTTGCAGCAATGAATCGCACAGTTGTTCCAACTTGGCGCGCGTCAGGTTGTAGTTCAAGTGCTTGGGGCCCGAAGCGTCTGCCGTAATGAACGGCAGGTTAACATCTGTCGTCATCGCCGTTGAAAGTTCGCACTTCGCCTTTTCAGCAGCCTCTTTTAAACGCTGCAGCGCCATGGCGTCTTTACGCAAATCAATGCCCTGCTCCTTCAAAAACTCCTCCGCCAGCCAGTCAATGATGCATTGGTCGAAGTCATCGCCACCCAAATGGGTGTCGCCATTGGTGCTGAGCACTTCAAAGCTGTCATCACCGATAGCCAATACGGAAACGTCAAAAGTACCGCCACCCAAATCATACACGGCGACCTTTTCATCCTGTTTCTTCTCCAGCCCATAGGCCAACGCCGCCGCAGTAGGCTCATTGATAATACGCAGGACTTCCAAGCCGGCAATACGGCCTGCGTCCTTGGTTGCCTGACGCTGCGAGTCGTTGAAATAAGCGGGCACCGTGATAACCGCCTGGCTCACCTCACCCCCCAGATACATCTCCGCCGTTTCCTTCATCTTCTGCAGGACCATCGCCGAGATTTCCGGCGGGCGGTAGGTTTTGCCCATGCTCTCCACCTGACAATCGCCCGAAGCCGTTTCACTAACTTTATACGGTACGATTTTCTCCTCGGTGGAAACCTCACCATGTTTGCGTCCCATAAAACGCTTGATGGAAAAAATGGTATTATGCGGATTGGTTACCGCCTGGCGCTTGGCCACCGCACCCACTAACCGTTCCTCGTCCTTTGTAAAAGCAACGATAGAAGGGGTCGTGCGATTGCCTTCCGCATTGGCGATGACGACGGGTTCGCCGCCTTCCATCACCGCCACACACGAATTGGTGGTGCCCAAATCGATTCCGATAACTTTACCCATGACGTCAATATCCTCCCAGCTAAGGTACCCAGAAACCACAGCCCAATGGCCGCCGACAACGACGTTATACTGCGGTCCTTCTATTTACTTAGCAAAACAACATTTGTTATTCATGCCACTTTTAAAAAATTTTTCGCTACACGTTTTTATATTCAGCAATACAGGCGCTTAGTCCTGTGTATCCTCCGACTGTGACGTTGCCTGTTCCGCTGCTTCTTCAGATGCTACATCTTTCGCGGTATCCGCTGCCGACTCGGGAGCGCCACTACTGACGACCACCTTAGCCGGACGCACTATATAGTCGCCCATGCGGTAACCACGCTGATACTCCTCCATCACCGTATCCGCTGCATATTCCGTCGAGGGCAAATGCGATAACGCTTCATGTACATTCGGGTCAAACGCTTCGCCTAACGCAGCAATCGGCTCCAAACCATTAGCGGTCAAAACATCGCCCAACTGCGAAAAGACCATCTTTACCCCGTCGGCAAAACCGTTCGAAGTATCTTCCGCATGCGACAACGCCAAACCCAGATTATCCAGCACTGGCAACAGCGCCCGCATCAGGCCTTCCGCTGCTCGCTTGCGGTTCTCTTCCGATTGTCGCGCCGTGCGTTTACGATAATTATCAAACTCTGCCCGATGGCGCAGCAACTGATCCTTCAACTGATCCCGCTCCGCTTCCACAGCCGCAAGCGTTTCCTTCAGCGCAGCATTCTCCGCCGCCACTTCAGCTAATGCGCCTTCCACTTTCGCCGCATCCGCAGATGCAGACGCCGCCGTCACGGTCTCTTCACCTGCTTCCTGCGCAACCTGTTCCGTTTGCACATTAACTTCCGATTCCGTTGTGTCTCGTTTGTCTGTCATGTCGGTCTAAACTACTTCCTCATTCATCGCATTTCTGCAAACCATATTTCTTATATAACAATCAGCAGAATGCCCCCGAATGCTTTGCGCGGCTGAAAACCACACTTAGCACCAGCGTTACTATAGGCATAACGCCTATCCACGCCACGCATTGACGTCAACAGCTAACGACCAAGGCGCGCTAGCATGCGCGTTACCATCGTCGCCGTATAATCCACAATAGCCGTCAATTTAGGATACGGCATCCGCTGCGGTCCCAACACCCCCACCATACCCACAGGCTTTCCATTCACCTCATACGGCGCCGCCACCACACTTACGCCATCAAGCAGGCCCTTCTCACCACCAATAATGACCGTGCCATGCGTTTCACACTCGCGCGCCGCACTCCGCAACAAGGCCATGACCCGATTTTCTTCCTCCAGCAATCCGAAAACTTCACGCGCCTTTGCGATATCGCGAAACTCCGGCTGCTCAAACAACTGCGTCGCCCCCTCAAGAAACAATCGACCCATCCCTTGCGACGGCATCAGCCGCAACACCTGCAACGCCTGCTCCGCCAACCTGCGTTGTTCATCCAAAAAGCTCTGTAATTTTCGCCCCACCGTCATCGCCAAGTCTTCCACCGAGACCCCTTGCAGGTGCTCGTTCAGAAAACGCGACAATACCGGCAAATCGATATCGCCTACATGCATATTTAGCGCCACAGTCATCGAGCGCACCCGCCCATAACAATCTACTATCAGCACGGCCATCCGCGATTGGCTAATAGGCAGCAACTCAATACGTTGCACCGTCGCCTGCGCCTCACTGGGCGCCTCGGCAATACCCGCCTGATTGGTCAGCAACGCCAGCAAATGACTCGTTTGGTGCAACACCTCGTCGGTATCCTGCAAACGTTCACCATACTCCTGCTCAATCCGTGCACGCTCCGCCAACGTCAGCTTCTGCACCTGCATAAGATGGTTTACATAATAGCGATAGCCTAAATCCGTCGGCACACGTCCCGAACTCGTATGCAACTGCTGTAAATAGCCCATCTCCTCCAAATCCGCCATCACATTACGCACCGTAGCAGGGCTTAACTTCAGATCAAAGCGTTTGACCACCGTGCGTGAACCTACCGGTTCCGCTGTGGTGATGTATGAATGCACGACGGCATGCAGGATTAACCGTTCGCGCTCATTTAATTCCGATACTGGTTGCATAGCACGATCCGCCTTTTCAAGGTTAGCACTCGACCGTTTGGAGTGCTAACAGTCGAACCGAGTGTACCATACCCATCCTCCGCTGTCAAGTTAAGCCACATAAAAACAAGGAATTTACGCACAAAAAAACACCCCTGTCAATGACGACGACGGGGACCTCGGTTACGCGCTCCCGGTCGCTTCTGACGGGCTGGATTGCGGCGCGTTTTCTTATCGGTGTGCGCTTGCACCCATTGTTCTTTTTCATCCCGTGTCGCCTTGAGAAGGCGGGCATTTTTATCTTCAAGCGCGTTATAGCTGCCACACCGGGGGCATACCGACAAATGCACCGCTTCCTCATCAAGATACGTACAGCCGCAAAAGACACACCGCCAAAGGTACTGCTTACGCATCCGCTTGTGGCTATGCTGGGTGCGGATTTCGGTGTACAGCCAAATGCTGAAGGCGCCTATCCCAATCAGGATGCTATACAACGCCAAAGCGGTGGTTAGACTGATCTCGATCATGGCCCCTCCCCCGATGCAGGTGCAATATGAAGCGAACCGGTCTGCTCACTTTGCGCCGAATGCTCTACCGAAAGGGGCGAAAAACGATACTGCAGCAAGGTAGTCTGTATCGCATCCACAATTTTGAGATTATCAACAGCGGGACTCCACACATTGATAACACGCCCGTGGGCGTTAATTTGAAAAACAAGCTCTATCGGCTCCTTGAAATCCTGTGGTGGCACTTCCCAAAGAATACGAACAGGCGGCGCAAAAAGGAGCTCGCGTTCCTCCCCCGCCCCCCAATCGATATACGCCTGATACCCGGGGGCAGGCCGATACGTCGGTTGCGGGGTCGCCTCTGCCTCAGAAAGCGAGGGTAACGCGACCTCTGCCGACCCATCTCCCTCACCAAGGGCAAGCCCACGCAAGGAACGGCGCAATCGTTGAACACCCCGCCCAAACTGCCCCCAACTATCATGGTGCGACGGGGTATCAAATAAACGTTCGGCCTCCGTCAAACCCCTGCGATACACACGGATACGGTGCAGCTCCGCAAACTCAAGCGTAGGCAAATCCACCGCCGGCAAGCCTTCCGACAGATTACTTGCAAGGGGGTCCGTCAACATCGGACGCTGGATCACTCCCTCAGAGGAAGGAGCAACCTGCTGTGGCCGGGCCTGAACCAGCCGAAAGTCGTAGTACGTTATATCCTTGCGAGGAAAGTAGATAACAATGCTAAACAGCGTCACCATGGAGAGGTGAAAGCAAAAGGAGATCAGTAACGCGGCATGAAATACGCGAGAGGAAGGACGATAAGCGGTCGGGCGATACTCCCATTGGGTGGAAGGGGGTGCCGATGGTAGTAATTCCTCAGCGAGCACCTCATCGGATGCCGGTTCGCTGTACTCTTCATCAGGCATCCGTGGCGGCGTGTTGCGCACGCTTTTTTTCGTGCGCCGACGCACCTCAGACGCCCTCTTGGGGGGATTCTGCAAGCACGCCGTAGTGCTGTATGCCCTGGTTGGTAACAATACCAAGCACTTTAATCGTGCGTCCGGTAGGAATGTCGCGATCAGCGCGAATCAGCACCAACGCTTCAGGACGCCGTTCACGCAAGGCAGCCATGGCACTGGAAAGCTCTGCCCAATCGGCGATCTCTACATCATCAATGAAGACTTTCCCATTGCCGTCGGGGCCACCCTCCTCGGTCGAAAGCGTGATCGAAGTATCCTTCTGTTCCAGTCGCTCTGAACCTTCAGCCTCAGGCACTTCGATAGGGATCGAGGTTTGAACGACAAAGGTGGAAGAGACCATAAAGAAGATCAACAACTGAAAAACGACATCAATCAAGGGCGTCAGCTCGACCGATGCAGTCACTTTTCGCTTGTCATTACGTGCAAACTTCATGGCAACCTCAGATTTCCTGTTCGCCGTGGTGCTTCGTCAGCAGTTCGATAAGTTCACTAGAGCTAATCTCCATCTCAACGACCATGTTGTCAACACGGGTCACGAAATAGTTGTAGATGACAAGCATGGGGATTGCAACCGTAAGGCCAGCGGCGGTGGTAACAAGCGCGTTACTGATACCCTCGGCCAGATCGGAAGGATTTACCTGGCCGCGCTTATTCTGAATCTGCGCAAAGGCCTTGATCATACCCGACACCGTACCCAGCAACCCAAGCAGCGGCGCAATATTGGCGCAGGTGGCCAACGCCGACATATAGCGTTCAAGCCTTGGAATTTCAAGGTGGCCTGCATCCTCAATAGCCTCTCGGATGTCCTCCTTGGAACGGTTATGCTTGAGGATTCCCGCCTTCATGATACGCGCGACCGGCGCATCCGTCTCATCACAAATATCGAGCGCGTCCTGAATACGGTTCTGACGCAAAACCTGGCGCATCGTATCCATAAACTCACGCGTGTCTATCGTAGCACGACGCAACGTAATGATCCGCTCAATAGTGATAGCAAGCCCAACCACCGAGCAGGCGATAATAGGCCACATGAGAATGCCGCCTTTGAAAATAATCTCAAAAGGTTCGTTGGGGGTCATATCCGCAAATTCCTGTGAGGGGTTATATACTGCCAGTTACTTAACTTAATTCTTCGTATGCACGGACCATATTTCCCGGCTGTGGTTCCTGGAGCGCTTTGGTGCTTCAATATCTGAAAAACTATCCTTAAAAAACGACACTCTGCTTCGGTCACAAACGGCACGGACCATATCTCTCGGCTGTGGTCCCTGGACCACTAGTGGAAGACGAGGGTGCCCATGCCGCGATCCGTAAAGATTTCGAGCAGCAAACTATGCGGCACACGTCCGTCGATAATATGGGTCTTTTTAACACCATAATCAAGTGCCTGCAAACACGCTTCAATCTTCGGAATCATACCACCCGCGATAACACCTTCCTTGGTCAGGCGCTCCACACTGTCAGAAGGCAACTGGTGAATAAGCGAATCAGGATTCTTTACATCCCGTAGCAGACCAGGGGTATCCGTCAGAAAGACCAGTTTTTCCGCCTGAAGCGCAGCCGCAATTTTCCCCGCAGCCGTGTCAGCGTTAATATTCCAGACCCCACCATGTTCATCGGTGGCGATCGGCGCAATCACAGGCACCATATCGTTTTCACAAAGCGCACGCAACACTTTTGTATTCACCTGTTCGATGCGACCCACATGGCCAATATCGCTTCCATCTTCGGGAACCATCTTCTGCGCACAGAGCAAATTCCCGTCTTTACCGCAGAGACCGACGGATTGAATACCCGCGCAATTGAGCAATGCGACGATATCCTTGTTTACCGAACCGGCAAGCACCATTTCAACAACTTCAATAGTGTCATCATCTGTAATGCGTAACCCGCCAGGGCTAAACTGCGAAGTGATATTGAGACGCTTCAAATTGTGATTAATGGCGGGCCCGCCGCCGTGCACCACAATAGGGTTCATGCCGACAAACTTCATCAACGCGATATCTTTGGCCGTACTGCTGCGCAAAGCAGGGTCCGTCATAGCCGCACCACCATACTTAATCACCACTGTCTTGCCGTTAAACTGCCGAATATACGGAAGCGCTTCAATAAGCACCGCAGCTTTCTCAATAAGCCGTTCCATAACCATCCATCCCTTCTTCGCAAACCCTCAAGTACGGTAATCTGCGTTGATGGTAACATACTCATGACTCAGATCCGAGGTCCAGAAACAGGCCTTACCCGGCCCATCACCCACAGACACCCGAATCATATACTCCGCCTTCTTCATCACCGCCGCAGCCGCAGCCTCCTCATACTCAGTGGGCAAGCCATCACGCACCACCTCAACCTCATCCAGACAGATGCACAGATCCTTCTGCTCAAAAAACGCACCGGCATAACCCGCCGCACACGCAATACGACCCCAATTAGGGTCCTCACCCGCAAAAGCCGTCTTACACAGCTGCGACGAAGCAATCGCCCGGGCGATCATCTTGGCCTCTTTATCATTCAACGCGCCCTGCACCTGAATCTCAACAAACTTGCTCGCCCCCTCCCCATCACGCACCAACGACTGCGCCATGTGCACACATACATGCTGCAACGCTTCGGCAAACAACGCATAATCACCAGTACCCGGCGCCAAAGGCGCCATGCCCGCCTGTCCATTGGCAAGACAAAGCAACGTATCATTCGTGCTCATGTCATTATCAACACAAATGCAATTAAACGACTGCATGGCGCATTGACGCAGCAACGCCTGCAAATCATCGGGCTGCATCTGCACATCCGTCGTAATCACACACAGCAACGTCGCCATATTCGGCGCAATCATACCCGAACCTTTGGCCATCGCACCAATGCGAACCGGACCAGAACTCAACGCTATTTCAAGAGCCAACTCCTTCGGTACCGTATCCGTAGTCATGATCGCATGCGCAGCATCCAAGGCCCCCGCCCCACTCAGCGCAGCAACACAGCCTTCAATCCCCTGCGTGATACGCTCCATGGGCAGCGGCACCCCAATCACACCCGTGCTCAGTACCGCAACTTCTTTAACAGGAACGCCAAGATGTTGCGCCGTCCTCTTGGCAATACACTGGGTATCTTCCATACCACGACGCCCCGTACACGCATTGGCGTTGCCACTGTTGGCGAACACCGCACGCGCACGGCCCAAATCACACACGCTCTCCGTCCAGACCACCGGCGCGGCCTTTACCCGGTTCGTAGTAAACACCCCCGCAACACTCGCAGGCGCCTCACTCACCACCAGCGCACAGTCCCGCTTGGTAGACTGCAAATTCTTTATCTGAGCTGCTACACCAGCAGCCTTAAACCCTTTAGGGGCGCATACCCCGCCCTCAATTTTCTTCATCATGGCGCCATCCCCGGAAATTGTAAGCCCGTACGTTCCTCAAGCCCAAAAGCAACATTGAGGCACTGCACCCCCATGCCCGCCGTACCACCGACCAGATTGTCGATAGCACTCACCAACAACAGATTACCCGTTCGCTCATCCATGCGCCACCCGATATCACAGAAATTAGAGGCGCGCACATGGTTGATATCCGGAATCTGGCCCTCAGGCAACACACGGACAAACGGCTCATCCTCATAACACGCATACAACGCCGGCACATTCAGTTCCCGCGTAGGCCGCAGCGTAATCGTGCTCAAAATACCCCGCGTAAGCGGCGCAACATGCGGCGTAAACTGCACCATCGCCTTAAAATCCAGCTCCTGCTCAATTTCAGGCGTATGCTGATGCACCGCAAGCTTATACGCACGCACATTCTCATTCATCGCTGAAAAATGGAACACCTCATTGAGCGCACGCCCGGCTCCAGACACACCGGTAATGGCGTCCACCACCACAGGCACCTGCGGCGCTGCCGCATCAACCAATGGACGCAACGCCGTAATGACACTAATCGGAAAACACCCCGGCACAGCCACCAGATCCGCCATACGAATCGCCTCGCGATAAAACGGTACATGCCCATACACCGCTCGTTCCAGCAACTCCGGCGCAGAATACCGCACCCCATAGTACTGTGCATACAAATCGGGATCTTTGATCCGAAAATCAGACCCCAGATCCATCACCCGAACCCCCGCCTCCAACAACTGCTGCCCCAGATCCATCGATTTGGTGCCCGGCACAGCAATAAAGACCACATCGCAACGCTCCGCTAGCGATTTTGGGTCAAAATTCTCCGTAATCAACTCCGTCGTCTTCCGAAACGCTGGCAACACATCCCCCAAAGACTCAGGGTCCTGTCTCACCACAGCAGCCGTCAATTCCGCTTCCGGATGCATAGAAATAAGGCGCATAAACTCCCGGCCACCATAGCCCGCTGCACCCACCACGCCAACTCGTATCATTTTATCTCTCCCGATGCGCCCACCGCGCATCCACTTCAACACCATATCCGCTGCTCAGAAACCCTATAAAAAGACCTGCCCCCTCTCATAGAATCCAAATCTTCACAGCAAAAGCCTAAACAAATATCGATACACATGCAATATAGTTTTGGCTTTCCCTACAGTTCTTTTAAGTCTCACTTTCGATGCATACATTTCCCAAAGTGGTCCCGCGACCGCAAGCAATAGATATAGTCCCTACCATCCCTGAACGCAGCAAAGCTCGTCATTTTATGACAGTTTTTCAGATTTAAGTCACCAAAAAGTCGCATAGGAATGAGCTGCGAAGCCATTGCCGTTCAGGACGAAATTCAAAGAACCATGCATTTCGATTGCGCATCCTGGCTCACCTGAGTACCCAATTTTAAAAAACTGCCATAATTTAAAGCGCAATTCCACCATGGGCATGGAACGGTGAGGCCCCATACATTACGGGCGTGAACCCTGGACCACCTTAGACATGCAGAAACCGGACGTCTCGCATACATGCAACCTGATTATAGCCCCCCACCGGAAAAGCAATCAAACCCACCCTGGCGATCTTTACCTCCTTTTCCCCTGTATCTTTATACCCCTTGGCATCAAGACCGCATATGTTATACTAAAATTGTGAAATAGGTCTAAATCAAATCAGGGAGGGGGAAGTTCCTTGTTTCGTAAAGCTGGATGGAAAAAAGAAGTAGCGCAGATCGTCCTGCCTGTAGGTTTGACCATTATTCTGTTTAGTTGTGCCGTTTTCTTTTTCGCCATACCCACGCTACGCGCCAGCATGATGGACGCCAAGCGGGAAATGATCAAGGAACTAACAAATACTGCATGGGACCTGATACGCGATTATGCCGCCCGCGTAGGCTCCGGTGAGTTTTCCCTGGAAGAAGCACAGGAACGCGCTAAAAAACGGATTTTCTCCCTGCGATACGGTCCAGAAGAAAAGGACTACTTCTGGATCAACAATATGCAATGCCAGGGTGTCCTGCACCCCTACCAGCCAGAACTTGAGGGCGCCGACCTGTCGCACATCCAGGATTCAAACGGAAAATTCCTTTTTATCGAATTCGTGCGCACCGTTGAAGAAAACGGCGAAGGTTATGTCGACTACCTATGGCAGTGGAAAGACGATCCCAATCAAATCGCACCTAAAATCTCCTATGTTAAAGGATTCGCCCCATGGGGCTGGATCATAGGAACCGGACTCTACGTAGATGATGTCGAAGCCTGCATCGCCCAAATCACATATCGTCTAAACATCGCCTTCCTCACCATCCTGCTTCTCATCATAACCTTATCCCTATACATCATCTGGCGGGGGGTACAGGCGGAAAAAGACCGAATTCAGGCCTACAACGCCCTGCGTGACTCCGAGCGCCGCCTGGCGGACATCATCGACTTTTTCCCCGACGCCACCTTGGCAATCGATACCAACGGCGTCATAATTGCATGGAACTGCGCCATGGAAGAACTGAGCGGCGTCCCCGCCGCCGACATGCTTGGAAAAGGCAACTACGAATATTCACTCCCCTTCTACGATGAACGAGTCCCCATCCTGATAGACCTCCTACTTGAAAACAATCACGACATGTCCGCCTATGAAGACGTAAAACAGAAAGGGAAAAGCTTCTACGTCGAAAAATTCATACCTAAACTGGGCGAAAAAGGGCGACGCCTTTACGCTGCCGCCTCCTGCTTGTACGACCGGAATGGTGTTCTGGTGGGCGGTATAGAATCCCTGCGCGATATCACCGAAAAACACCAGGCCCTGGAAGAAATGAAACGGTTACGCAACCTGCTGAAAAACATCATCGACTCCATGCCCTCAATGCTCATCGGCGTCGACCCCCAAGGCTGCGTAACACAATGGAATCTGTGTGCAGAGAACCTGACAGGCCTGACTCCTGAAAAAGCACAAGGCCGCATGCTGAAAGACGTGCTTCCACAATTGCAACAAGCCACCCAACAAATCACAGAATCCATTCGTACACGTCAAGCCAGAGAAAACGATCGAATATCTGTAAAAATCGGCGACAAAACTAAATTCATGGATATGACAATATATCCCCTTATCGCCAATGGCATCGAAGGCGCTGTCGTACGACTGGACGACCTCACCGAGCGCATACGCATCGAAGAAATGATGGTGCAATCCGAAAAAATGCTTTCCGTCGGTGGCCTTGCCGCAGGCATGGCCCACGAAATCAACAACCCTCTGGCAGGCATGCTACAAAACCTGCAAGTTATCCGCAACCGCATTGCCGGCAAAAGCCCCAAAGACGCCCTAGCGGCACAAGCCTGTGGCATTTCACTTGAAAACCTGCATAGCTACCACGAAATGCGGGACATATTCACCATGATCGAATCCGTGCTCGACGCAGGACAACGCGCCGCCCGAATCGTCAACAACATGCTCAGCTTTGCACGCAAAGGCGACAGTTCGGTATCATCACACAATATAGCCAAGCTACTCGACACCACGGTCGAATTAGCCGCCAACGACTACGATTTAAAGAAAAAAGTAGACTTCAAAGACATTAAGATTGAACGGGTATACGCTCAAGTACCCGAAGTGCCCTGCGAGGCCTCTAAAATACAACAAGTTTTCCTCAACATACTCCGCAACGGCGCTCAGGCCATGTGGGAAAACCCCGACCAAAAAGAGCCTCCAAAATTCACCCTGCGCATACGAAACGCAGAAAATATGGTCTGCATTGAAATCGAGGATAACGGCCCCGGCATGCCCAAAGAAATACGCAAACGCATTTTTGAACCCTTCTTTACCACCAAAAGTGTTGGCACAGGAACGGGGCTAGGCCTATCGGTTTCCTACTTCATCGTCACCGAAAACCACAAAGGCAGAATGCACGTAGACGCTGAACCCGGGAAAGGTTCCAAATTCACCCTATGCCTTCCCGTCCACAGGAGCGCCAACATTTGAGCACAACGTCAACACATATCCTAATCGTGGACGACGAACGGGCCATTTGTGAAAGCTTCGCCAACTTCTTCGACGACTTCGGCTACGAGACCAGCATCGCCGAAAGCGGTGAACAAGGCCTCGAATTAGTCTCACAACACCCCTTTGAAATCGGCATCATCGATCTACGCCTTCCCGGTATCGACGGCGACACCTTTATCCAACAAGCCCACAAAATCCAAAACCACATGCACTTCCTCATTTACACCGGCTCCGTCGACTACCAACTTACCCCGCCCCTACGCACCCTGGGTATGACCGACGCACACATCTTCCAAAAACCCCTCAAAGACATCAACATACTCCTCAACGCCGTCCAGGAACTCCTTTAATTCCTCGCGCATAACCACAAAAACCAAGCCCCAGGCATCCACCACCATCATACACACAAAGGTCGGCAGCCCCTTACAGCAACCACCGTTGCTTGTGCCCCAGACACACATGCACTACAATGCTCCCATCAATTTGTTCCGGACGCACGCTAACCCGGCACCTACAAAAGGACACCGCCATGACCCAACAACTGATTTCGCCCTACCATAACGACTGCACCACCTGGCTCAAAGGCAACCTGCACACCCACACCACCAACAGCGACGGCAACAGCTCCCCCCAAGACACCATCAACGCCTACGCCGCACTCGGCTACGACTTCCTCATGCTAAGCGACCACGATCACCTCACCCAACCCATCGACTACGACCCACAAGGCATGGCGCTCATCCCCGGAAACGAAATCACCGCATACGGCTCCCACATTCTGCACGTCAACGCACACCGTCGCATCGACCCCGAAAAAAACCGACAATACATCCTCGACGCTATCGAAGACGATGGCGGATTCAGCATCATCAACCATCCCCACTGGGAAAAACACTTCAACCACTGCCCCTACGAAAAGCTGGACACATGGCAAGGCTACACCGGCATCGAAATCTACAACGGCGTATGCCGACGCGCCGAAGGCAGCCCCCTCGCCACCGACCACTGGGACCGACTCCTCAGCGCCGGACGTCGCATCTGGGGTTTTGCCCACGACGACACCCACGAAGAACAAGACCGCGGCGTCGCCTGGCTCATGCTCCAATCCCCCACACGCAGCATCGCCAAAATCGTAGACGCCCTGCGCCAAGGCAGCTTTTACGCCAGCACCGGCGTCGAGATCCAAAACCTGCACATCACCGACACCACCATCACCCTCGACAGCCCAAACGCCCAATGCTACTACATCCACAGCGACCACGGCTGCCTGCTATCCCGAAGCACCGGCGACAGCCTCACCTTCACCCTTCCCCACAACTTCCCCGGCACCTACATCCGCATCCAATGCTTCGGCCCCGGCGACACCATGGCCTGGCTACAACCCCTCTTCGTCAACCACAGCTAGCGTCCCCATTCATACGTCTGTATCCCTATGAAAGATACAGATCGCGCAGCATTTTTCGCAGGACGTAATATTTTTGAGGTCCAAAAGAACCGCCCTAATCGACATGCTCTGCCCCTTCGTAAATATCGTTAATTTTTCTTTTTTATGACCATTTACCAAGATTACATCGTTGAATTCCCTGTTTATAGCCTGCTTCTTGACACAGGGAAAAAAAGCGGACATAATGCCCGTAAGTTTTCCGCAGACTGTAGGGCCATCGATGAACTTGCTTTCGTTTCACAATCGCAACCAATTTCGCCCCCATGGCAAACACCAAAACATTCTGGAATTGAATTATTTGAAACATTTGATAAAAACAGGTACAGGTACCTAATGTCTAATCCAACTCCACTCGACCTTCTCAGAACCGCACGAACACTTTATACCCAAAAGCAATTGGCCGAAATCCTCGAAGTTGACACAAGAACCGTTCGCAGATGGGAGGTGCGTGAAGCTGCTCCGCCCCCCTATCTTTCTGACGCAATCCGGCAGCGTCTTCTTCCACTAATGAATGATATGCCCCAGAACAATATCGCATTCCGTTTTGTTGACCTGTTCGCAGGTATTGGTGGCATTCGGCTTGGATTCGAGGCATGGGGAGGACAATGTGTATTCACCAGCGAATGGAACAAATTTTCACAAAAAACCTATCTTGCCAATTTTCCCCAAACGTATGGACACACCTTTGTCGGCGACATTACAGAAATAGATGAAAATGATATCCCTGATCACGAAGTGCTTTTGGCTGGTTTCCCATGTCAACCGTTCAGCATTGCGGGCGTTTCCAAAAAAAATGCGCTGGGCCGTCCCCACGGCTTTGAATGCACAACCCAAGGAACCCTGTTTTTTGATGTAGCCAGAATTATCGCAGCAAAAAGGCCAACCGCCTTTCTGCTGGAAAATGTCAAAAATCTTCTTTCTCATGACAAGGGAAATACTTTCCGGATTATTCTTAAAACACTTCGTGATGAACTTGGTTATGATGTGCATTTCAAAATAATCGATGGGCAGCATTTTGTCCCGCAACATCGTGAACGTATTCTTATTGTTGGCTTTAATCGCAAAACCGGCTTCTCATGGGATGACTTGCAGTTACCCGCAAAAGGCACCGCAACTCTTGCCACTATCCTGCATCCGCAAGATGGCACCGAAAGACCAGAAGAGCCCTATACAACAGGTAAACAGGCCAAGGTAAACAGCAAGTATACACTAACACCCAAACTGTGGGCGTATTTGCAGGCCTATGCCGAAAAGCACCGAAAGGCTGGAAACGGATTTGGCTACGGGCTGGTTGATGCGCAAAGCGTAGCAAGAACCCTCTCTGCTCGTTACTATAAGGACGGTTCTGAAATTCTGGTTTTCCAAGGAAACAGAAAGCGCCCACGACGCCTTACACCACGTGAATGCGCCCGACTTATGGGGTTCCCCGAAAATTTCACAATTCCGGTCAGCGACACCCAAGCCTATCACCAATTTGGTAATAGTGTGGTAGTCCCGGTTATTCACGAGGTTGCCCGTATCATGAAACCGCATATCATGATGCCCGCAAAGCTGAAAAAGACCGTGTAGAAATGGCAGTGTTTTTTGCATGACAGATATCGTAACTCCAAAAACACGCAGCCGGATGATGGCTGGCATACGGAGCAAAAACACCAAGCCAGAGTTGCTGATTCGAAGGCAGTTACACAAACTTGGATTTCGCTTCCGACTCCATGACCGCAAATTGCCGGGAAGTCCCGATATTGTACTAAGAAAATACAATGCCATTATATTCATAAATGGATGTTTCTGGCATTGCCACAAATGTCACTTGTTTAAATGGCCAAAGACACGCCGCCAGTTCTGGCAAAAGAAACTGAAGCAGAATCATGCAAATGACCAGAAAAATATGGCATCGTTGGCAAAATCAGGTTGGCGAATCTGTATTGTTTGGGAATGCGCAATGAAAGGCCCAAAAAAAGACATCCCTGGCACCATCAAGATATTGACAGAATGGCTGAAAGGACAAGAAAACATGTTGGAGATACCAAAATGAAAAAAGGGTATTTATCACAATATTTTGAAGGTGTTGCCGCCAAAGAACTGAGTGCTGTTGAAGTGGATACACTCTCTTCAAATCAACACGAGTTCAATGGAATAAGCTCTTTAAAAGACTTTCTTGGTGAACCCTGCGGGAAAAAACGCTATCCGGCAAAATTCCTGTACCTCACGGATTATGAGGACGACCCTGTTGTTGAAGATGGCTTTCTTACCTGGTATGACGCACGCCAGAAAGCGCGCATTGAACGTGGAGTCAAACGGTGGGAATATAGACTCTATTTCCCAACAAACCGTGCTTCTCAATATGCCGAAACCGGAGACATTCTCATCATAGCAAAATGCAGAGATGACACTCTGCTTGCAATCGTAGCTGAATCAGGAACAACCATAGCACAACAGGTACTGTGGTTGTTTGGCTTTACTGACCTGTCTCACCCCGGATTTGCAATCCGGGAAGAATTGGAAACGGAGCAAGATCGTATTGAATTTACGTCCAGATTTATTCTTGAAAGCATCGGTATTTCTGTTGAAACAACCGAGGACACTTGGCTGGATGCCATGCTGGAAAAATTTGGCGGTATATTCCCTCCTACAAAAAAGTTTTCTGAATATGCCCGCTCTACACTTCCGGACATCCATGCCGAAGACGGACATGATGACGCCCTGATGGCATGGATTGAAAGAGAAGAAATCCTGTTTCGCACCTTGGAAAAGTATATTGTCGGAAAACGGCTAGCAAAAGGATTTCATGACAGTATCGAAGACTTCCTTTCTTTTTCCCTTTCTGTCCAGAACCGACGGAAAAGCCGTGCAGGGCTTGCGCTTGAAAACCATATTGAACTCCTTTTCCAAGAATGTGGAATACGATATGCACGCACCCCAATCACCGAAAACAAAGCGAAACCCGATTTCATTTTTCCGGGAAAAGATGAATACCACAATCCAAAATTTAAAGCCGAAAACCTTACCATGTTGGGCGTAAAAACATCTTGCAAGGACCGCTGGCGACAAGTTTTGGCTGAAGCCAACCGGATTGAAAAAAAACACTTGCTGACATTGGAGGCGGCTATCAGCAAAAACCAAACAGCGGAAATGAAAGCAAACGCACTTCAGTTGGTGGTGCCGCAAAAACTGCATAAAACCTATTCGAAAGAACAACAATTTTGGTTAATGGATGTTTGCGAATTTACACATTTCGTTTTGGGCAAACAGAAAAAACTTTAGTGACTTCCATCTCGAGAGCTGTCAAGAAACTACTTTTGCTGCCATCACACACGGCAAGGACCATACTATGACGAGTGACGCGGACTATATTTCTTGTGACCGCTGGATCGTTCTAGCCCAGAAAAACGACACAACGCCCCCGCCCAAAAAAATCCACATTACTACCGATTGCGATGCAAGCAGGCCAGTCAACAACAAGCGTGTTGCAGTAGCGGCAACAGGGTGCGCGGCTATGTAGTCGGCAATGGGGGGACTGACCCGGTAGTAGCTGTCGACGAAAGCTGTGCCGACGGGATTGGTCAGCAGCACGTTGTCACGCAAGGTGCGCAGGGTTTGTATTTCTTCTGCAAGCGGGGTGCCGTATGCGGCGGTTGCGATAAAGCAGGGGCCGCCGGGTTCTTCTTCGGGGCCCATGATGGCAAATTTGGAGAAACGGGCCGTGTTGAAAAGTACGACGGGCTTCGAACCATCCAGCAGATTCACACGGGTGACGTTTTCCTTCAACCACACCTGCGCATCTTCTTCGTAGCCCCATACCTCAATCTCTTCCTCGCGCAATCCCGAAACGGAAATCGGCGCACGCACCGTGATGGGCAAGGCAAAACGCAGATTCACGGGAGCCAGTTCCAGCAGTTGCAAAACACGCCCTTCGGGTAACACCGGCAAAGCGTCTGCATCGGCGGCGCATATGCCTGCCATAAAAGACTGGTTGGCTGCATTGACCGGGAAGAGCACACGCGCACCGGGCAACGTGTCCGCTGTGTCGTCCACCGACAACTGTGCGGCCTCACCCAATGCTATTCCTGAAGCGACCAACGGCGCCTGCCCTGTAAGCGTCACCCAGATGCGTTTTTGCGTCTGCACGCCTGTAGCATCCGCAACGACAAGGTCTACGGCATGTAAGCCGGGGCTGCTGCCTTCAGGGAACGTGTATGTGGGATTCTGTTCCGTACTTTCAATTACGCCATCCCCGTCAAAATCCCAGGCAAAGGTCAATTCTGGCTGCTTCGCCTCTTCAACCTGTGCGGTAAATTGTACCGGCAATGGGGCCGCCCCTATTTGCGGATCCACACCTATTTCAACGCTCGGCGGATCGCCTACACGCACATTCACAAGTGCCTCGTCGGTAATACCACCATTGTCCTGCACCCGCAACGTCACCAGGTATTCGCCCGCAATGCCATAGGATACCGACGTGGACGCACCAACGGCTTCCACTACGACCCCGTTCAGCGCATCAAAATCCCATTCCCACATAGCGATCCCCCAAGCATCCTCCGACAAGCCCGCATCCAAAGTAATCGTCTCCCCCAGTGCAACCGCTGCCGACGCCGGTGTGGTTGTCACAAAAATCTGGGGGGCAAAGACATCCAAAGCGCCCTGCGGCCCTCCATCCGCCCCCACATCATTTCGCGAACCATCTTTGTCGTTATACTGCGGGTCCGGATCACCTGCATCATGCAACTTCGATACCTGCCGCAAATGCAGATTGGGAGGCGTTGCGTCCATATCCACAAACAGCGGCTCCTTCACCAAATCGGTTGCATCAGGTTGCACGCCCAGCACAGAAGATGTATTTCGAAAAAAATCATTATAGGCAGAGGCGGCTGTTGCGCCCGACTCTGCCAATACCCCTGTACCGTTATATGCAAAAATATTGTTCCGCATCGGCGCTGCATTTGCGCCCTCCATAAGTCGCATACCGGTCGTGTTCTCAAAGAACGTGTTGTTGATACACGTCAGCGACGTGTTAGGGTTAAGCTGCACCCCACTGTTGGCGCGGAAAAGCACACAATTATATAGGGCGGCTGCACAATCCGTATTAACAACCACCGCAGCACCACTGGTATCCCCCACAGAAAAGCCCTGAAGCGTTGCACCCTCGTTCAACTCCAACAAGGTGGAAAAAGTATTCTCATCGCCCAGCAAAAACGTCTGAGCCGCCCCGCACTCACTCTTCAACGTCACCCCCACCGCAAGCGCCAACAACTCTCGATACTCACCCGGTCGTACCACAATCACATCGCCACGCCCCGACTCAACCTGCGCCACTGCTGCCGCAATGGTATTAAACGGTCGGCTGCTGGACCCATCACCATTCTCCGTGTTAGCGCCATCCACATAAAACGTAGCCCCCCACGCCCCCCCCATCAACAGCATTAGGCTTAACACGGCATTAAAGAAACCGCTTTTACCGACAGCAACAAACCGCTGCCACAATGCCGACACGCTACGTTCTTCACTAGACTTCCTGAATCTTATGGTGCTACGCTCGCACATTATTCATACATCCCACACGGTGCTTACCGTATTCGCAGCAGCCCGCTCCCCCATGCTGCTGCATTTCCGTTTACCACTGTATCCCCAGTAGGTTAAGTATACCATGAGAATAGTCGCCCCTCCCCAGGAAATCAACCTGAACACGCTACAATGCCATAAAAAACAGAGAAATGTTGCGTTTCAGACTAAACACACGCTAGGATCACCCTTTGAAGTGGTCCAGCGACCGCAAGGTGGCCAGGACCACCCCTAAGAAACAGGGTCCTTACCGTCCCTGAGCAAAGTAAAAAGTTTCGTTTTTTATGACAACTTCTCATACTTTAGTCACTAATAACGCCTCAAAGTACAAAATCCATGGACAACACCTTGCCCGGCGAAGGCTACGCTGTCGTGTTCAACCGCAAAAGCAGGGTTTGCATGGTACAACCGCAGGAACAGCACCTTGACAGAAGAACTCCAGCAAAGTCCCGCTGTGGAAACGGCTGAATCGGCGGACGCGTCTAACCAGACGGTAACCGCAGAGCAACATGTGCTCGACGAATTCTCCGATTCCGTGGTGCGCATCAAGCTCGACGCCTTTGAAGGTCCCTTCGAAGTCTTGCTGTACCTCATCCGCACCCAGGAAATCGATATCTTCGACATTCCCATCGTCACCGTCACCGAACAATACCTCCGCTTTCTGGAACTGTTGCGCGAAGAACAGATCGACATCGCCGGTGAATTCCTGGTAATGGCCGCAACCCTTATCCAAATTAAATCCAAAATGATCCTTCCCCTCGAGATCAGCGACGATGAGGAAGAGGAAATCGAAGAAGAAGATCCACGGTTGGAATTGGTGGAAAAACTGCTGGAGTACCGAAAATACCGCGACCTTGCCGAAGCATTGGGAGACTATGCTGAAGTACGCGAGGACTGGTTTTCCAGAAGCGTCAAACCCAAACTCGATCCGGCCGACGATGAGGAAGAGGAATACCTGGAGGTCAGTATCTATGACCTGATGAAGGCTATTCGAAATATCCTGCGCTTTGTGACCGAAAGCCCGGTACATGAAGTGGTCGGAGAAGGCGCCTCGGTCGACGAAAAAATCGCTGAAATCCTCGATCTGCTCAAAGCCTCTGGAAGCGTCACCTGGAGCACCCTGTGGCAGGACGCAAAGACAAAAACAGAAATCGTCTGTTGCCTGCTGGCCATCCTCGAACTCTGCCGTATGCGACGCATTCGCGCCCACCAACATCGCACCTTCGGCGACATTCGTATTGTCGTGCGCGAGACAGACCATAGGGAGTCGGAAGAGTTCGAAGAAACTTCTGAAAGCACAACTACCGATAATTCTGAAGCCGAAGCCGAAGCCGAAGCCGAAGCCGAAGCCGAAGCCGAAGCCGAAGCCGAAGCCGATGACGATGACGAAGACGATGACGAAGACGAAGACGAAGACGAAGCCGAAGCCGAAGCCGAAGACGAAGACGATGACGAAGACGAAGACGAAGACGAAGACGAAGACGAAGACGATGACGATGACGATGACGATGACGAAGACGAAGACGATGACGAAGACGATGACGATGACGATGACGATGACGATGACGATGACGATGACGATGACGATGATGATGACGATGACGATGACGATGATGATGACGATGACGATGATGATGACGATAAGGAAGAGAGGCCCTAAGTTTTGTTTACCTGGTTGCGTCCCAAAAAACGGCCGTTAACTTTGGGAGAGGAGGGGGAAAAGGTTGCTGCACGCTTTTTGCGTCGGCAAGGCTATGCCATCCTGGCGCAAAACATGTGGTTAGGACGTTATGAGATTGATATCCTCGCACGGGAAGGCGATACCGTGGCCTTTGTCGAGGTGCGAAGTCGGCGTGGACGTCATGCGCCGCCCCCCGAAGACAGCATTCGAACGGAGAAACAGCAACGCCTACGTAAAGCAGCGGCCTATTACCTTTCCAAGCATGGCCAGGAAGGCCGCTATTACCGATTTGATGTAGTTTCCATCATCTTTCCCGAAACGGGGAAACCCATTATCCGGTTATATCGCGACGCCTTTTAACACCCACAAGAAACCTGTCGTCTCTCTACAAAGTCCAACCGTTTTAAATACAATGACATCGCGCAAGAACTATAGCTATTGGCTGTGGCCCCGGCCACTTTTTCGTCTGTAGCCCTAAAAAGCTCGCAATAACTGTGTTCAGGGACAGCAAGGACCATAAATATTGCTGGTGGCGCTGGCCACCTTGCGGTCACTGGACCGCTTTCGTATTTGTAAAGAAGGAAAACAACACTCCATGTCACGCTTTTTACATCTGTGCATCGTAATTGCCTGCATCGCATTCTGGGCTGAAAGCACCGTTGCTACAGGCAAACAGCCCTGGCAACCCATCCGGGATACGGTTTTTCTACAAGAGGTCGGTTATAAGATCCCCTCTCAAAAACCGCTCACCGCAGTCGCAATGTTGAACGATACCATCTACGTGGGAACGGAGACCGGCGTATCGGTATTGCAGGGTCTGACAACCCTCACGCCCCTCACGGAGGATGCCGCGCCTACATGCGAAGTGCAACAGATGGCGACAGTGGGTGATGCATTGTATGTCATGACCGCAGAAGGAACGTATCGTTTTCAAGGGAACGAATGGACACACCTGAGCACTCTCCGGGCACTGGATGTGGTTGAGTTTGCCGGGGATGTCCTGTTCGGCATGGAAAACGCCCTCTATAAAGTAACGCAAGACTGGATAAAGGAGGTGGCGGCACTGCCCAAGAAGACAGGCGCACTGCGCGCTATGGAAAAACACGCCGCATCGGTTTTTCTATATACCGATGACGGTCTGTGGTGTTTCGATGGCAAACATTTCACAAGCAAGCAACTGATCGAATTTGGCGAATTACCTTCCAAAGAGGTGCGCGACATGCGTCACCTGGGGAACCGCCTCTTTTTCGCTACCGACAAGGGGCTGGGGGTGCTCGGTGGCACAGCCGCCTCTGCGATACAGGGCAAAGACGGTTTGTGTTATGAGGACACCTTTACGCTGACAGCAGGCTTTGGCGGCGATTTATGGATAAGCGCCGGCATAGGCGCCATACGCTATACAAAGGGAAAATTCCACTACTTCCAGGGACCTCGCTGGTTGCCCAGCGATGAAGTAAACGCCATCGCCTGTGGCGACCACACCGCGTATCTCGCCACCAATAAAGGGTTGGGCATTATTGATTATGAGCCGTACACCCTACAAAAGAAGGCCGCTTATTATGAGCGTCACCTGGTCGAATGGGGACAGCGCCGCGGCATGTTTACCCACTCACTTCACTATCGCCCCGAAACACAAGAATGGCTGCGGGAAATCAGCGATAACGATGGCGGCTATAGCGCCCACTATTGGGCTGCGCAGGCTTATAAATATGCGGCCACGGGCGACGAAACAGCAAGAAAAAGAGCGGTGCAAGCCTGTCAGACCATGCGCTGCATGGAAGAATTAACCCCTATCGACGGCTTTATCGCACGTAGCCTCTGGCTCAAAGGCGAAAAAGGCATCAAGGCTCAACACGGCTCGGGCGGCTATCCCGCTGAATGGGTCGACGCCACTGACCCGCGTTGGGAAACAAAAATGGATACCTCCTCTGACGAGGTCGACGCGCATTTCCATTACGCCTCCGTCTTCTATAACTTGATCGCTAATGAAGAAGAAAAGAAAATGGTGTGCACCCACATACGCCGTCTGGCTGGCCACATCCTGGAACATGGGTACCAATTGCTCGATCTGGACGGCAAACCCACCCGCTGGTGTCGTTGGGACCCGGAATACGCAAAAAAAGGCGAAGGCTTCTTCGCACGTGGCGTTAACAGTCTGGAGGTTCTGGCATACATGCGCACCGCCTGGACCATCACCGGGGAAGAACGCTTCCACAAAGCCTATGAAGAGCTACAAGACATGGGCTACCTGGACTATCTGATGACCACCAAACACCAGGGGCGTTTCCAACCTACCGAATTCGATGATGAACTCACCTTTTTTGTTTACTACTGCCTACTTAGTTTCGAAACCGATCCGGCATTGCGGTCGCTGTATCAACGTTGTCTGGAACGCGCCTGGGAAACAGAACGTATCGAACATAACCCCTGGTACAACTTCCTCTATGGACTTCTGACGGGCAACAACTGCGATATCGAAGCGAGCATAGAGCATCTGCGCGCCTGGCCACTCGATTTACGCACCTACAGCTGCAATGGGGAGAACCGTAGTGACCTCTTCGAAGAACCTGGTTATATCTCCTACGGCAAAGGCCCAAAAATACTCTCTCCTCGTGAACGAGGTCCCATGAAATGGGAGTACGACCCCTATAAGCTGAAACATGGTAATGGTTGCATCGAAGATCCTTCCGGCTTTTTATGCTCCTACTGGCTAGGACGCTATGCCGGCTTCATCCTGCCGCCAGACACAGACGCCCCCGCATTACTCAGTGTGCCCGAGCGCGGACTGCACCTGGGGGCGGAACCCTACACCGGCCCGGAAGTCCCCTGCGAACTGGCGGATTAGTACGCCTCAACGAAAGGCGACTATCGGCATTTCCCGCCACATAGAGAGAAACCGCAATAGCGAAAGAGAAGTCATACATGTACAATTCCCCCCAAGGCATCTAAAATATGTCTTGAGGGGAATTTTGCAAAGTGACCATAAAACCACTTTAAGTCCATTTGAAACTAAAAAAGGGAGAGTTCTTTCATGCTTCGTTTTGTATACACCGGTCTTTCGATCTGCCTGCTGCTCATTTCTCTGGATAATGCAGCTACCGCAGAAAAACAGGCCTGGCAACCGCTTCGCGACGAGGTTTTCCTGCAGGAAGTCGGCTATAAAATCCCCTCCAACACTCCGCTTACCGCCATCGCCCTACTGGACAACACGCTCTACGTCGGGTCGGATACAGGTGTGTCGATGCTACAAGGCATGGAAAGTCTCACCCCCCTCAAAGGTAATGACGCCCCCACATGCGCTGTACAGCGAATGACAGCCATACAGGGTGCCTTGTATGTAATGACTGTGGAAGGCGTCTATCGCTTCCAACAAAATCAATGGACCCTCCTGACCCACTTACCCGCACTGGACGTGGTCGAATTTGCAGGCGACATCTTGCTTGGCATGGAGAACACCCTCTATAAGGTAACGCAGGATTGGATCAAGGAAATCGCACCGCTGCCTAAAAAAGCGGGTGCACTACGTGCTGTTGAAACGCATGCTGCATCGCTCTTCCTCTACACGGAAGATGGTCTGTGGTGTTTCGATGGCAAGAAATTTACGGAAGACCAACTGATCGAATTCGGCGAATTACCTTCCAACGAGGTGCGCGACATACACCATTTGGGAAGCAGCCTCTTTTTCGCCACCGATAAAGGCCTGGGCCTGTTACGCGGCACCGCCGCCTCCGCGATACAAGGCAAAGACGGGCTCTGCTACGAAGATACCGTCACGCTGGCTACCGGCTTTGGCGGCGATCTGTGGATAGGAACCTCAAACGGCGCTATGCGCTATACAAACGGCAAATTCCATTATTTTCATGGCCCACGCTGGTTACCCGGAAACGCAATCAATACCATCGCGTGCAGCGAACATACCGCCTATATCGCAACGGACAAGGGCCTGGCCATCATCGATTATGAACCGTACACGCTGCAAAAAAAAGCTGCCTACTATGAACGTCATCTGACGGAATGGGGACAGCGTCGCGGCATGTTTATACACAAACTGTGGCAGCACGGCAAGGAATGGCTACGTGAAATAAGTGACAATGACGGTGGCTACAGCACCCATTACTGGACGGGGCAAGCCTACAAATACGCCGCTACCGGCGACAAAACAGCACGCGAGAGGGCCGTCAAAGCCTACAAAACCATGCGCTGCATGGAAGAATTAACCCCTATCGACGGATTTATCGCACGTAGTCTCTGGCTCAAAGGCGAAAAAGGTATCAAGGCCCAACATGGTTCGGGCAACTATCCTGCGGAATGGGTCGACGCCACCGACCCGCGTTGGGAAACAAAAATGGACACCTCGTCGGACGAGGTTAATGCCCATTTCCACTATTCAGCGGTCTTCTATAACCTGGTGGCCAATGAAGAAGAAAAGGAAATGGTGCGCACCCACATGCATCGTCTGGCAGGACACATCCTCGACCACGGTTACCAGCTGGTCGACCTCGATGGAAAACCAACCCGTTGGGCACGTTGGGACCCGGAATACGCAAAAAAAGGCGAAGGCTTTCTGTCACGCGGCGTAAACAGTCTGGAGGCGCTGGCCTACATGCGCACCGCATGGACGATTACAGGGGAAGAACGATTCCAAAAGGCCTATGAAGAACTACAAGATTGGGGATACTTGGAAAACATTACCACAACACGGCATAAAGGACGCTTACAGCCGACCGAATTTGACGATCTCCTTATGTTCTTTGTGAATTACTGTCTGTTCAGTTTCGAAACCGACCCCGCATTGCGTTCCTTGTATCAGCGCTGCCTGGAACGTTTTTGGGAAACAGAACGTATTGAACACAACCCATGGTACAACTTCTTATATGGCTTGTTGACGGGTAATGATTGTGAAATTGCAGCCAGCATGGATCACTTGCGCGCCTGGCCGCTGGATTTGTACGCCTACACCTACACCGGAAAACATCGTAGCGATCTTTTTGAGGAACCTGGCTATATCTCATACGGCAAAGGCAAAAAAGTACTTTCTCCCCGTGAACGTGGCGGTATGAAATGGGAATATGACCCCTATCGCCTGGCCTATGGAGAGCACTGCATCGAAGACCCCTCCGGATTCATATGCTCCTACTGGCTAGGCCGCTATGCCGGTTTCATCCTGCCGCCAGACACCGACGATCCCGCACTGCTCACCGTACCCGAACGCGGACTACAATTGGGCGCAGAACCTTATACTGGTCCGGAAGTTCCTTGCGAACTTGCACAGCCATAATCTGAGTACGGCTGCCTATATAGAAACCTAAACAGGAAAAGAACAGTCCCATATATGCAGTTCCCCTTAAAGTGCACCCACTTTGAGGGGAGCTTTGTATATCCTGCCCACTGTTAATAGGCAGCATACAACGCACTGCTATATTATGATTTTGTTTAGACCAGCTAAAGGGATGAATAGCGTGACACAATCATCTATTCCATAAAAATAGTGCTTTTCCTCCCTTTTGACGTCCAACAACCACCGGCAAAAACAGGCCTCTTAGCAGTCCTGAAGCAAAGGAATTCCGTTTTCATATACCCCTTTACAAAACCAGGCACTACAACATTACGAAGGAGACACCGTTAATTATGGCACGTTTTTTCTCTATTCCCACCCTGCTCATACTAACCATGGGGGCATGCCTAAACACCTCCGCCGTAGCCAACCAGGCCTGGCGTCCAATCCAGGACAACGTATTCCTGCAAGAGGTAGGCTACAAAATCCCTTCCAAAACCCCTATCACTGCCGTCGCCCTATTGGAAAACACCGTCTACGTCGGCACAGATACAGGCATTTCCATCGTCCAGGGCATGGAACGCCTTGTCCCCCTCACGAAGGGGGATGCACCGACATCCCCTGTGCATCGGCTAACCACGGTGGACGACACCTTGTATGCAATAACCACGGCGGGCGTATACCGTTTTAAACAGGGACAATGGGCGGTTATAACCCATTTCCCTGCCGTCGACGTGGTGGCATGGGGCGGAAAAACCCTGATAGGCACGACGGACGCCCTGTATGAAGTAACCCGGGACGGTACACAGGAGCTAATGCCAGTACCCAAAAAAACGGGAACCTTACATGCAATGGAAACGCACGCCGCATCGGTATTCCTCTATACCGACCAGGGTCTGTGGTGTTTTGATGGCAAAACGTTTACGCAGGAGCAACTACTAGAATCCGGCGAACTCCCCTCCCAAAACGTGCGTGACATGCAGCACCTCGGAAGCCGCCTGTTTTTCGCCACCGACAAGGGATTGGGACGCTTACGAGGCACGATTCTGTCTACAATTCAGGGTAAAGACGGCCTGTGTTATGAAGACACCGTTACCTTGGCCGCGGGTTTTGGCGGCGACCTCTGGATAGGAACCCCGAATGGCGCCATGCGCTATACAGACGGCGCCTTCCACTATTTCCATGGCCCACGCTGGCTACCCGGAAACGTCATCCATGCCATTACATGCAGCGGGAACACCGCTTATATTGCAACCGACAAAGGCCTGGCGATCATCGATTATGAACCCTATACCTTGCAGAAAAAAGCCGCGTATTATGAACGCCACCTGACGGAATGGGGACAACGTCGCGGCGCATTCACCCATCGCCTTGTCTATGATGGCAAAAACAAGACATGGTTGCGCGAAATGAGTGACAACGATGGCGGATATGGGGTCCATTATTGGTCCGCACAAGCCTGTAAATACGCCACTACCGGCGATGAAATCGCACGACAACGCGCCGTACTCGGCTATAAAACGCTACGCTGCATGGAGATTCTTTCGCCCATCGACGGATTTATCGCCCGCGCCCTATGGTGTAAAGACGAAAAGGGCTATAAGGTACAACACGGCTCCGGTCCCTATCCCGCCGAATGGGTAACCGCGGACGACCCGCGCTGGGAAACCAAGATGGACACCTCCGCGGACGAAGTCGACGCCCATTTTCATTACTCCGCACTCTTTTACCAATTGGTCGCCAACGAGCAGGAAAAAGAGATGGTGCGCACCCATATGCGCCAATTGGCAGGACACATCCTGGACCACGGCTACCAGTTGATCGATCTGGATGGCAAACCAACCCGTTGGGGGCGCTGGGACCCCGAATACGCTAAAAAAGGAGAAGGCTTCCTATCACGCGCACTCAACAGCCTGGAGGCCCTGGCGTATATGCGCACCGCCTGGACCATCACCGGAGAAGAACGTTTCAAAAACGCCTATGAAGAACTACAGGACCTCGGCTACCTGGAATACATCAAGAGTTTCAACCATCAAGGCCGCTTTCAACCTACCGAATTCGATGATCGCCTCTCCTTTTTCGTCTACTA
Organism: Candidatus Hydrogenedentota bacterium; assembly: GCA_963678445.1. GTDB lineage: Bacteria > Hydrogenedentota > Hydrogenedentia > Hydrogenedentales. The sequence continues at coordinate 1,479,000 of OY782877.1, forward strand.
CTGCCTGCTTACTCTTGAAAACGACCCTACACTTCATTCTCTATATCAACGCTGTCTGGAACGTTTCTGGGAGACCGAACGTATTGAACACCACCCCTGGTTTAACTTCCTGTATGGGCTACTTACCGGAAACGATTGTGAAATTGAAGCCAGCATGGAACATTTACGCGCCTGGCCATTGGATTTACACTCGCAACCGTTCACGGCAGAACATCGAAGTGATCTCTTTGAAGAACCGGGCTACATTTCATACGGGAAGGGCAAAAAAGTACTTTCACCGCGGGAACGCGGCGGCGGCATGAAATGGGGATACAACCCCTACCGCTTAAAAGGGAACGCAAGAGCCATCGAAGATCCAGCGCCATGGTTGTGCGCATACTGGCTGGGCCGCTACGCCGGATTCATCCTGCCGCCGGATACCGACGATCCCGCATTACTTACCGTACCCGAACGCGGCCTGCAATTCGGTGCAGAACCCTATACCGGTCCCGACCTTCCCTGCGAACTCACCGCAAAGCAATAAATTCGGCGCCCATACCTTGCGCCTCATCGCAAGTACGCATACATCGAGTAGGCGGGAACCTCCCCTCCCGCCTACCCCTCTCCCTTTTCCATACAATTTTCCCCCATCCGCTGCCAGTAACGCACTTTTTTTGCCCAAAAATTAAACAAATCCCCCGACTGCGGGTACAATTTAGTAGAGGCGAACGACGTGAGAACGTTGGATGTGAAAGTGAGGCAGGCTATGGCGAAGTATGAAGTCGGTGAAATCATCCACCACAAACGCTACGACTATCGCGGTGTTGTCATCGCTGTCGACCCTATCTGCACGACACCGGAAATGTGGCATACACCTACAACTCCTCCCGGAAATTGTTTCCAAAACTGGTACCATGTACTCGTACACGGCGGATTTGAAACCTACGTCGCAGAAGAAAACCTCGAACCCGACCCACTGGGACGCGAAATACGCCATCCCTTTGTCCATCACATCTTTCCCATGTATCTCCATGGCCGCTACTACCGCTATTCCCCCAATTAAGGCATCCATGCGCTCACAAGTAAAACATAGCGTCCTGCCGTCTTCACGCCGGACGTGCCGTATTCAACCACGTATCCCGGTAAGTCCAAGACTGCTCGAAAGTTGACCCCGGAAGACACACATGCTACAGTGGCGGGAGAAGAAATGACGATTGAATGACGGCATCAGAATGCGTTAGCGGCAATGTGCCAATGGGGACGGTTTATACATATAACGCAGATGCAGGATACCTCCGTCTGAACTACTGTGGGGAAAACGGTAACTCCCTAATCCCAAGAATATTTAAAACTATTTTTACTGCGCTCAGAAACGTCTGGACACAGGGGCTTTCAAGTATAAGCCCGGACGCGCCAACGTGCCGCGAACGTAGGGCTTACGATACAGCAGGATCGTTTCCCATCGCGAAATGCAGTGTTGCGCTATCCGTATTACGCAGGTTAATAAAACATGGAATTAGAGACCCCGAACAACACACCGACATACCGCATGCTGGTCGTCGATGACAAAGCCAACATTCGCGAAATGCTGGAAAGCGCTTTCTCTGAGCGCAACTTCGACGTCGCGACTGCTTCCTGTGGCGAAGATGCGATTGCGCAACTCGCCTCCCATCCCTTCCATGTGGTCATCACGGATTTAAGCATGCCCGGAAAAAACGGGATCGATGTGCTCCGCGCTGTAAAAACACACAGCCCCGAAACCGAAGTCATCCTGGTCACCGCGTTCGGCACGATTGACACCGCCGTAGAAGCCATGCGCCTGGGAGCATACGATTTCATCACCAAGCCCTTCAAAATCTCCGAAATCGAGCACAAAGTCGACAAAATTCTGCACAAACTCCAATACGCCGAAGAAGCGGAGACCTCCAGCCACCCTTTCAACTACTACATGGTCGGCACCAGTAGCCAGACACGGCAACTCAAAAAAATGATCACGCGTATTGCGCCCAGTAAAAGCTCCGTGCTTATTACCGGTCCCAGCGGCGTCGGCAAAGAACTCGTCGCACGCGCTATCCACGCCGCCAGCTCACGCGCCCAACGCCCCTTTGTCGCACTCAACTGCGCCGCATTGGCACCGGGCATCCTTGACAGTGAACTCTTTGGACACGAAAAGGGGGCATTCACCGGTGCCGCCGCGCGCCGCATCGGACGCTTTGAAAAGGCGCATACGGGCACGCTCTTCCTCGACGAAGTAGGCGAAGTCGACCCCGCCATTCAGACCAAACTGCTGCGCGTGCTTCAGGAAGGCGAAATAGAACGCGTCGGCGGCAACGAAACCATCAAGGTAGACGTACGCATCGTCGCCGCCACCAACCGCGACCTCAACGCCGCCATTCAGGAAGGCGATTTCCGCGAAGACTTCCTCTACCGACTTAAAGTCTTTTCCCTTCAGGTAGAGCCCCTTTGCAATCGTCGCGACGACATCCCCGCGTTGGTCGATCACTTCCTGCGCAAATACAGCCTGGAACTCAACAAAGACATCTTCGAAGTCGACGATGACGTCATGGCCCTATTCATGGGCTACCACTGGCCAGGCAACGTGCGCGAACTCGAAAATGTCATCGAACGCGCCATCGTCCTGGCCGACAGCGCCCAAATCACACGCGACGAGCTTCCCCCGGAATTACTCCAAAGCAAAGAAGTGTTCCCGGCAGATGCACCAGAGCCCGCCCCCCTGGGAGAAGCCAACCTGGCCGAACAAACCGATCGTCTCGAAAGCGAACTCATCCGCGGTGCGCTCGAAAAATTCCGCTGGAACAAAACCAAAACCGCAGAACACCTCGGACTAAAACGCACCACCCTCCAATACAAAATCAAAAAATACGGCCTGGAATAACCCTTCCAAGCCGTATTACGCCATAAAAAGCACTATTTCTCTTTGCTTCCTTCTTTGTCCACTGGTCCAGGGAGCACGCCCAAGAGATATGGCCCTCACCGTGGGGTAACAAAGCAAAGCTAACTTACATATTCGTTTTTCTTTACTTCCTTCTTTATCCGGTGGGCCGGGGACCACACCCAAGAGATATGCTCCTTACCGTAGGGCAACAAAGCAAAGCAAACGTACATATTCGTTTTTCTTTGCTTCCTTCTTTATCCGGTGATCCTGGGACCACGCCCAAGAGATATGGCCCTTACCGTAGGGCGACAAAGCAAAGCAAACGTACATATTCGTTTTTCTTTGCTTCTTTCTTTTTCCGTAAAAAGAAAGAAGTCCTAGGCAGGCTGCAAAACCTGCAGAGCCGACCCAACGACAATATCTTTGACCGCTTCACGATACGTATTCATATGCGGTGCCTTCAAATGTGCACGAAGGTGCTCTATACTTTCCCACTTCTCCATCACCGTCATCACATCCGCACGCATGGGGCCTTGCGCGGAAAAACCGGAGTCGAAATCGACAACGGGTTCATACATTTCGCAACCGTCTTCCGCCAACACATTGGGAACATTCCCCTTAAAAATCTTCACAAACTCATCACGTTTCCCCGGTTTCACCGTGATAGTCGCTACAACAAAAACAGGATGCATAACATTCTCCTTCGATTCTGCCGCGCCATCGGCAGTACACTGCGCTGCTGCAAACGCTTTCGCGCCTACACTGGAAGCCAATAGCGCCGCCACGAAATCGCGTCGTGTTAATCGCATGGCCTTTTCTCCCATATTGTTTTTCGACACATTCAAAGCGGTCCAGCGACCGCAAACAAGTAGCCAACGCCACAGGCAAGTGGCCCGCGCCACAGGCAATAGATATGGCCGTTGCCATCGATGACCACAGCAAAACTTCATTTTTATGAATATTTTTGCAATAGTCGTCAACAAACAAACTATTTGGCACACATACTCACTGCATTGTAATGTTCTTCTTCACTGCACACAAGTCCCTCATCAAAAAGACCGGTTAAAAACAAAGCGCCAGGACAGCACGGCGCTACTTTCCGGGGTGATGCGAATACGACATAGGGGACCGTCGTATTGGATGGCACACTCCCCTTGGGTTTCATGCGTCTGCACAGTATACCCACGATGCAGGAAGCTAAGTTCATAGGGATGCCCGGCCACCAGATGACTCGATGCGCCGGATACGGACCACGTTTGCGCGTCTTGTTTTTCCCATGCGAGTTTTTCCAACTCCAATGCCCCCTGACTCAGGTGACGGTCGGTAGAAAGCAAGAGAGGGCGGTCAGGCACATCGTGGATGATCGAAAACAGCGCAGCATCGTGCGGAGGAAGCTCCCAATCTATTGCGGCGTCATGCGCAAAGCAACCGACGTATTTACGAGACCAAAATTCGTAGATATGCACCTGTCCCTGGGTAAAATTCAAACGATTGAGATCAAGTTGTTTCTGTTTGGACTTGGCGTAGTAGTTGAACAACCCCACTACGTTCCACTGTCGTTCGGCTTTATCGACATGCAGGTTAAGTAGATCGTATTTCGTCCAGTTCCCCTTGATGGGATACAGGTTAACGGGCCATATATCGAGTACAGGCATGGACTGTTGCCAGATACGGGTAAGCGCATCGGAAGCTTCCGTCCACACGTCATCCATGACAAACTGCTGTCCGGTCAGCACCCGCGCTTGTGCATTGAGCCGCACAGTCGACAAAGCCGCCTTATGTTGATTGCCAGCCGCGTCCGGATCGCACCACCAACAAATGCGATTGAGAAATTGCCACTTCAGAATCACTTCCATGGCATGCACCCAGCCAGAAGCATCGGGACCGGTGCGCGCACCATCCGCAATACCCATCGCATCGAGTGGAATACCGTAACAGCCGTTAATAAATCTATCTTCCCCTACAATATCGCGTCCACGCTGCAAGCCAGCGCGATATCCCGAAATACCCCCGCCATTTTTCGCCCTCCGATAGCGATTCGCCACGGTCGGCTGTGCATCGATCTTGAAGAAATCAAAATTCCAGGTATTACTTACTTTCTCCCAAAAGGGGGCGTACCACTGGCTAACCGCTTGAGCGTTTTCTGTATTCAAAACAAAGGTATCCGGACCCGGCGTAGCGGGATTCCGCCAATTCACTCCGCCAAAAGCCGTCAGAAAGCCTCCCTCAGCATCCTGCAGGAACGCCTCTGGATGCGTAGTCACAGCTTCTACCGGCGCTACGGCAAAAGGCGCAAACCATATACCGGGAACAAGTCCTTTTTTACGAATATAGTCGGACAAAGAACGCATATAGGCATTATCTTCGTAGGGATAGTTGTCGTCGATCTGAAAAACAAGCGAACCCGCAAAAGGAAGCAGCTTCTCGGCCACCCAATCAATCTGCGGAAAAAGCCATTCTTTGCGTTGGGCATGTTTCCCATTCCACCCCTCTATGCCAAACCAGGTAAGGGCGACCACCGGCGCGGTTTTCCAAAAGCTACGGGGATGCATGACGGTGTAATTTGGGATTTCGAGCGTGTTGCGGTAGTACGAGCCATGCCATTGCAGGCGTAAAACTGGCGCATCGCTATTTGGGGGGATAATACAGGCCAACTGGTGGGCATCCCTCCAAGAAAGCATCTTTCTCGCCTCAAAATGCAGCGCAGTATCGTGCTCAGGAAAAAAGAACCCTTGCGCCGCCTGAACGGCGGCATTGCCGATGCGTGTAGAGACCACGCGCTGATCGCTTTCCCGATCGCTAAGCAGGCGACTCGGCAATACACTACCGCCTTGTGCGGCAAGCACTAAACACATCGGCCGCTTCTGTGAATGCTGCACCTGTATAAGCAATGTATCCCCAGAAATCCCCACAGTCATCACACCACCATCAAAACGTCCCAAAAACGCTCCCTCTTTCGTACTTATTTTACGAAAAGAGACTGGTATTGGGGCATCTTGACTAGAAAAAAGAGAAAGCCTCCCGCCCACCTTCTCTGAAACATCACACATTAAAAAAGATTGTTGCGCATCGTCAGGAATAATCGCAAAGCGCTCCCCAACAACGAAAGACTTCGCTGCGCCAGCACTACCAGAAACCCCTATAAAAAGCAGAGTAAAAACTACAAAGTAATACGTAGAATACAGTTTCATCTATATGCTTTTCCCTTATAAACTTCCTTACCTCCCGCCCCTCCAAAAAGCTTCGCGTGCTGTTTTCTTCTTTTTCCGGTGGGCTAGGGACCACACCCAGGAGCTATGACCCCTACCGCAGGTCACCAAAGCAAAGCTAACGAATATATTCGTTTTTCTTTGCTTCTTTCTTTTTCCGCAAAAAGAAAGAAGAAGCCACAAAACACACGCACCGCATCCTTATTGATGCGGTGCGTGTATAAAACAAACAGTGTTTAGCGAAATAGTACTTACGAACATTGACAGTTGTTACAACACGCGCCGCCACAGGCACCTTCCTGCGCCACCTTATGCAGATGCTCCCACGAGAAAATACCAGAACTGTGTCCATCGCTCCATGTTATAGCGACTGCGTAATTCCCCAAAGGCTGAATCTCTTCCACCTCGATATTTTCCGGCACCTCAGCAGGATTCAGCAAGGGTTCACTGGTGAATTCATCGACACAGAGGGCGCATTGACAGGAAACACGCAGCTTTTTGTTGGGAATAAGATCTTGTCTACCATCGGGCCATTGCACCTGAACAAATCCCGGCCCTGCAGTCACAACAGGACGATCCTCATCCGTAATACGACGCATACCCACCTCGCGGTGCACATTGGTCGCCAGCAAAGTAAACGCTTCCGTTTCCACTTTCTCGTCGGTGTGCACCGACTCGGAAAGTCCAGGAACGATGGGCAACTCCGCCAGTGTATCCAGGCCAAAGCGCTCCTTCAACGTCATTGCACTTTTCCCGAAAGGATAATGCACCTTGCCGCATTCATCGCACGAGAAGCAACTCATGTTTTCCACCACACCCAAAACAGGCACGCTGACTTTTTCAAACATCAAAATACCACGCGCCACATCGACCAATGAAAGGGCCTGCGGTGTGGTGACAATAATCGCGCCATCCAAAGCCGTTTGTTGCGTCAGGGATAACTGGATATCTCCTGTTCCCGGAGGCAGATCGATAATGAGATAATCCAGCTTGCCCCACTGCGTCTGCTGAAGAAGCTGTACGGCATAATTCGAAGCCATCGGTCCACGCATAACAGCAGGCTTATCGCCAATAAGATAACCAATGGACATGGTTTTCAGGCCCGCAATCTCTACAGGAAGAATCAAATCACCCTCCATATAGACCTCCGGCGCATTTACCTTAAACAACGTGGGAAGCGAGGGGCCGTGAATGTCTACATCCAACAAGCCAACCGCCAGCCCTTCCTGTTGCATGGCACGCGCCAAATGCGCAGCCACGGTCGACTTTCCTACCCCCCCTTTGCAGGAGGATACGGCAATAATCATGGCCACATCCTTGAGGCCATTTTGTGCCGGGGCGGACTGCCGTTTGGGCGCCATTGCGCTCAAAGTTACTTGCACAGAATCCACGCCTTCCAATACAGACACACAGGCCTCCGCCTCCGTCTTGAAGCGTTCCTTAACCGGACAAGCCAGCGTGGTCAATTCCAGCGTAAAGGCCACCGCTCCCCCCTCAATCTGCACCCCCTTTACAAAACCAAGCGATACAATATCCCGCCCCAAATCGGGGTCCATGATTGCACGCAACGCGTCCAAAACCTGTGCTTCTGTAACCATAACTGTCCTCCAGGACCTTTCGCGCACACACATATCTCGCATGAATGAAACGCGGTAATACAAAAAGAAAAGAGCCGATTGTAACCCAATCGGCAATAACCCATAAGCACTATTGTACCCGCTTTCGAAGAGGGTTGCCACTTTTACGTATGACCTAATCGTCGAATAAATGGTCGACCTTTGCAGCAGTACTGCAGAAAGACGGCGCGCAGTATTGGAAATTTCGCCAGAGGTGGCTAATGAACAATATTCCAGAAATTTTCATGAAAAAATCCTTGCTGTGCAAAGATGGCAAGGATAACAAATATTGCTGGTTACACTAGCCACTCGCTTGTGGCCACTGGCTTACTTTCCCCCTTGAATCTAGGATGTTTTTAAAAGCAACATTGAGATAATATATAGCTTCGATGTCTTACCGGGACTTCTGCCAAAAAACTTGGCTAACTAACTTCTTACATTCTGACAAAGTTTTTGATATCTATGCCTAAGCAAAATTTACACCATCGTTTTTTCTCATTGTTAAGCAAACTAATATTAATTAGTTTATCGGGTTTTATACTACATATTTCTGGTGTAAATTCCTTCGGGATTGCTGTGTTCATCGTATTCTTCGCCTTATTTCCTATACAGGTACATATAGCATCGCTGGTAATCATGTTGTTAACCTTACAGTGTTGTATTTCTCTTTTGTTTTTAGCAAAATTTCCGATTTATGGTGTTTTGCTTTGGGTATGGGCGATTTTTATGGCAGGAATTATCTTTTATATAAAAACGCCGCTTTCCTTCGAAAAAGAAAAGTTACCAAAATTACTTCGCGACTGCTTTGGAAAACACTGGCGGCATGCTTGTCTGGCAGGCTGTTTTCTTCTTGTGTTACCGGTCTTACTTCGAGGTTTTAATCTGTATCGTACGGGTTTCTATGCATTGATGCTTTTTTATCTTGCAGAAATTCTGCGCCACTACGGCACAGTGCAATCATATTCCTTTTCATTACGAAAATGGCTTACAAATACCTGTCTATTACTTGCGTCCGTTAGCATATGTTTTCTCTTTTTGGAATGTGCAGGACGATTCTTTCTGCATATATCTCCTCAAGGAGAAGGAGTGTATATGCCACAGGCCCGGTATCTTTTTGGATTGCAACCAAACAGCAAAGGGATTAACCGAATTGCAATTTCTCCAACAGATCGTATTGATATAGAATATGCAATTTCTTCACAAGGAATCCGTGATCGTGAATATCCTCCAAAACGTATCGATGAATTTCGCATCTTGATGCTAGGCGATTCGTATACGATGGGGCATGCTGTTGCATTAAAAGACAGCATCCCAAAACAATTGGAAACATTGCTTGCCAAACAGACACATGGAAAGCAGATTTCCGTTATTAATTGTGGCATTGGAGGCGGCGGCCCATTACAAGAATTAGGTCTATTGCGCAACTGTGGCTTGAGGCTCAAGCCCGACTTGATAATCTTACAGGTTTTTTTGGGCAACGATCTGGACAATGTACTTGAAGAGGAAGGGAAAGCACTACGCGCTTACGATCCTACATGGAAGAAAATATTGGAAAACTACCAGTATCAAAACCAGACGCCTATGCGATGGGAAAACTGGATCTATAAGCATCTGTCTTTATACTACTACCTGCGAAATACAACCAAAAAATGCTGGGTTGTAAAACTAATAGCGCGATTACGTTTTTTTACATACAAGTTTCCAGCACCTTTACCACCCTCTGAAGAGCGGTTTCCCTATATAGAAGCCAATTTAACTCACTGGTATCCTGAGTTAGAATATGCAATGGAAAAGCTTAAAAAATACATCCTTACCATGAAACAGGAGGCTGCCGCACAGAACGCTGATTTTATGGTTTATAGCATCCCTGATTTTAACGAACTTGATGATATGCTGTGGCAAGAGCAAACTCGAAACATGAACATATATGGAGGCTATGAACGTTGGAAAGGGGAGCGGGTATTACGCAATTTTTTAAACGAAAATGGCATTCCCTATATCCCCGTACGAGACGAATTACACAAAATAAACAATGTGCAAAAATTATATTATATATATGATGGACATTTAAATATAAAAGGAAATAATATAGTAGCAACATTAATAGAGGAATATTTAAATCATTTTTATTTTAATAAACATGCACTGTTCGCTTCTATACATTAATCCCAAAATTAGCCAACAAAAATGGGCCCGACCATCCATGGTGGGCCCAAACGAGCGCATCATCCGTGCGCGCTCTATTAGTGACTTAATTCTGAAAAACTGTCATAAAAAGCGAAAAACATTATGGTCAGGGATGGTAAGGACCGCATCTTTTGCTTGTGGTCGCTGGACCGCATTAGTTTCACATATCAAATTACAATGTAAAAAGACCGCCTTACACTACCTACTGGCTATGCCGTATAATTCAAAATTGCGTCTGCAGCCTTGCCCTGCGTGCCATCCGAACGCCGGAAGCTGGCAATCTGCGCCAGTCGGTTACCGCCTGCGGCCCGCTGGTTTACATTAAAATATCCCAAATCAATTTCCTCAATCCCCGCCTCAGCCAGACTCACCAACTCCCCCTCCTCCGTAATACCATTGCCATTGTCTTTAAACAAACGCAACGCTTCAAAATCATCATCTTCCCGATTGATAAGTCCATCATTATTCGAATCCAGCTTACGCAGTTCCTCAAAACCGTTCGCCGCGCCATTCTGATCGCCAAACAACTCTTTGCCACTGTTGACAATCCCATCCCCATTACGATCAATTGCTAAAAAGGCATCGCCTCCCGTAACAAACGCCGTATTCACCTCCTGGCCCGTACCCAACAGATCAAACTTCGCGCCATCACGATAACTCGTCATCTCATAACCATCGCCATCTAAATCCAGAATTATCGGGTCCGACTGCTGCACCACCCCCTGCTGTACACGCACCGAGGCATTGAGCTCAAATGAAATCTCAAGTTGCATGCTTTGCATACTCGCGCTATTCTGAGACCGCAACGCATTCTCACCTTCACCGCCTGCTTCAGAAGTCTGGAAGATCCCGGCAAAATCATTCTCAAGCAACTTCGATGTAAACTCTTTCACCATATTGTTCAACGTATCACTATCGGTTTTTGCGCCATCGCCAAACAGCGAAAAGATCTCATTAAACAAATCATCGGAAGCATCAAGCAGCCCCTGCGCCATCTCCATAAAATCACCAAACAACGCCTCCATGTCCACCGTACCCTCAGAAGCTCCCGCGAACCCCTGCAACGCCGCCCCTGAAATCGTTATCGACATTTCAAAACGCGCCGAAACCTGTTGACTCAGTTCAGCGTAGGAACTCTTTTGTGCACCCTGCAAGCCCTGAGCCACCTCCTGCGTGCGTTGATTGAAACGCACCAGCTCTTCCGTACGAGATTCAGCAAAAAACGAAAACTCCATCTGCTGCGCCTTGAAACCAACCGTCGTTTCCTCCCCCTTTTCAGAGCTCGCATTCGAAATCTGCGCCGCTACCTGCTGAAAACGAGCCGCCAAGGACACCTGCTTCATTTTCGAATAATAGACAGCGCCCTCAAAAGCTTCATCAACGTCAGCAGCCTGATTTTTCCCAAGGAGGTCCGTCGTGGCTTGTTCCGAAGCTGCAGACGTCAACGCTTTTGAGGACGCTGGTGGGGGTGCTGAGGAAGTCGTTGCATTGGAAGAGGTACTACTCAAATACGGTGATTGCGTTGGCAATAACTGTGCAAAAAAATCCGGTGAAGTGATACCCATTGTTTTCGCCTCCATTCCACAGGGCGCTGAAAGCCCCCAGGAAATGCAACCTCAGTTGCAGCTGGCATAAATCTTTTTTGATAGCCGAATTCCCATATCCTGACTATCTCAATCCGTCGCTTTATTCCTATCGGCAAAAAACGCCTCAAACTTTAGCTGGATATACCTCGGACATTGCTATTGCAAAAAACTGCACTCCTTTTTCGTTACTCCTTTCTTTTTCCGGGGGTCAACGCCACGCGCGATATCTATGGTCCTTGCATCCCTGAACCAAGTCGGCCTTTCCAATCCTTCGTTTTTCTTTGCTTCCTTCTTTTCCCGCTGACCAAGGGGCTGCGCTCCATTAACCAAACCCTGAAATTATAGTCCTTACCGTGGATGACCAAAACAAGGCTAACCTACATCTCCGTTTTTCTTTGCTTCTTTCTTTTTCCAATGACCAAAGGGCTATATTCCATCAACCAAACCCTGAAATCATAATCCTTGCCGTGGATGACCAAAACAAGGCCAACCTACATCTTCGTTTTTCTTTTCTTCTCTCTTTTTCCCGTGACCAAAGGGCTATATTCCATCAACCAAACCCTGAAATCATAATCCTTGCCGTGGATGACCAAAACAAGGCTAACCTACATCTTCGTTTTTCTTTGCTTCTTTCTTTTCCCGCTGACCAAGGGGCTGCGCTCCATCAGCAAACCCTGAAATTATAGTCCTTACCGTGGATGACCAAAACAAGGCTAACCTACATCTTCGTTTTTCTTTGCTTCTTTCTTTTTCCGTAAAAAGAAAGAAGAAGCTAGAATAGTCAACCGACTACCCTCCTCCTGACCCACCAGACACAATAAAACCCGGGTGGACCGCAAACGCGACCCACCCGGGTTGTTCCATATTTTCAGTAGCAATATCGCTTCTAAAGCGCGTATACGAAAGGCGATACAACCCCTGCCTGCCCAGCGAAGAAAAACAATAACGCCAGCGCTAACAGGGAAATGATAATAGGGGCCAACCAAAATTTCTTACGCACCCGCAAAAACGCCCAGATTTCTTTCAAAGTTTCCATAGAGATATTCCTCATCCTGTCATGTCGGCCATATTGTACCGCATATACAACAAATTTTAAAAATGGCTGCTGGAGCACCTAAGCGGTCCAGCGACCGCAAGCGCTAGGTATGGTCCTTGCCATCGCTGACCGCAACAAAATTTCGTTTTTTATGACAACTTTTCAGATTAAAGTCGCTAAAACTGTTGACGATACCGCTCAAACTCCTTCGGCTGCTCCTCAGCATCCTCCCAATAACTCTCCTTCGCATCTTTGAAAGCGCGCTTCAACGGGTCATCGCTAAAAAGCTGAAGGATAACACGGACCGGCGCCATCATCAGATAAAACGTAATCGTAAGAAAGACACGCGTCATAATCCAATTAAGAACAAGGGCAAACTTAATCCAGACAACAAAAACAGGCTGTAACGCCTTCGGGCACACCAGCCCAAAGGCCGCAAAAACCGCTGCGACAATAAAAAAGTACAACGGGAAATGCTCAAATCCATGCAGCGCATATCGCAACAGCCCCAGCAGCGCGATAGCGACGCCCATGACCAATCCAAATTTACGTTGCTCTTTCTTGTCAGAAGTATCAATATCCAGCATAAATCACTCTTTTCCAGCAAATTCGGCGCCCACATACAAAAGCGCGGCTAAAAAGCATCAAAGCACACCCAAACCTCCACTAATCCAACTCAAATTCCTCGCGCCAATCATCCTTCTCCGCCCAAGGCTTCTGTTCCTTTTTGTCCAAAATAAAATTACCGATACACAAGTAATCCATATTGGTACGCATGAAACAGGCATACGCCTCCTCCGGCGTGCAAACGATAGGTTCACCCCGCACGTTGAAAGAGGTGTTGATCACCACTGGACAGCCGGTCCTTTTATAAAAGGCATCTATCATCTGATGATACCGCGGGTTATCTTCCGCAGCCACCGTTTGTACCCGCGCCGAATTATCGACATGCGTAATAGCCGGAAGATCGGATCGTATAACCTTAAGCTTATCAAACCCCTGCGCATCTCCCTCCTCCGGCTCCAGCGCCCGCAAACGCTCCTTTTTGACATCGGCAACCAGCAGCATATAAGGACTTTCCTTGCCGCGCAGATCAAAGCATTCATCGGCATGTTCGCGGAGCACCGACGGCGCAAAAGGACGGAACGATTCACGGAATTTAATCTTCAAATTAAGCACCGATTGCATGTCACGCGAACGCGGATCGCCCAGAATGCTACGCCCGCCCAGTGCTCGCGGCCCAAACTCCATCCGCCCCTGGAACCAGCCCACTACATTCTCCGTAGAAAGCAATTCCGCCACCTTATCACACAACGCCTCCTCCTCCTCATACTTGGCATACGGAATCTCCTCCTGCTTAAAATACGCCTCTATCGTTTCATTACTGAAAGCCGGCCCCAAATAGGAGGCCTTCTGACGCAGACGCGCTGGCGTCCGCTTTTCATCAAGCAGCTGGTGCCAGGCAAAAAGCGCTGCGCCCAATGCATTCCCCCCATCCCCCGCACAAGGTTGAATCCAGATATCTTCAAAGGGACTCTCTCGCAACAGCCTCCCATTAGCAACACAATTAAGCGCCACCCCGCCCGCCAGCGTAAGATGCTTCATGCCCGTGGTTTCGTGGACATGACGGGCAATATTCAGCATAATCTCCTCCGTCACCACCTGCACTGAACGCGCCAAATCCATCTCCCGTTGCGTAATCTTCGACTCCGCCTTCCGCGCAGGACCATCAAACAATGCAGCAAAGCGTCGATTCGTCATACGCAGCCCAGCACAATAATCAAAATACTTCATGTTGAGCCGAAACGAGCCATCCTCACGCAGATCAACCAATTCACGCTTGATAACATCCACATACTTCGGAGCACCATAAGGTGCCAAGCCCATCAACTTGTACTCGCCGCTATTCACCTTGAAGCCCGTGAAATAGGTAAACGCCGAATAGAGCAAGCCCAACGAATGCGGAAAGTTAATCTCCTTCTGAATCTCTACCTTATTCCCACGCCCCACCCCATAGGCCGTCGTTGCCCATTCGCCAACGCCATCCACCGTAATAATGGCCGCCTCCTCATAAGGACTAGGAAAAAAAGCAGAAGATGCATGCGAAAGGTGGTGGGTGGAAAACAACAACTCCCCCGAATATCCCAACTCCTTACGCAGCGTGCTACGCATAAAGATTTTCTCTTTAAGCCAAGACGGCATTTGCTCAAAATACGACAACAGTCCCTTTGGCGCCATACTGAGATACGTCATGAGCAACCGCTCAAACTTTATAAACGGCTTATCATAAAAGACCACATAGTCGACATCATCAATCGTAATGCCCCCCTCACGCAGACAATACGCCACCGCATCCGTTGGAAAACGAGGATCATGTTTCTTACGCGAGAACCGCTCCTGCTGCGCCGCTGCTACAATATCGCCATCAGTCAATAATGCTGCTGCACTGTCATGATAATACGCCGAAATGCCCAATATATGCATAATTTTCCTCTCTTCTTCAGCAGATATCCTAGCGATTTCTTAGCTAAAAATCAACCGTATTCACTGTTGTCTGTATTTAGAAAAGACGAAATTCGGCATTGACGGAAACTTGCTTTCCAAAAAAAACAATTCGGCAACTCCAGGGCTCCTCCCTAAAACCTCCTGGCTTAAGAGGAACCCAAATACCAAGCTGAAATCCCATCCACCTTGCTTTTCCAAGATCATTTCAAAAAAGCTCTACAAAATACGCATTAGTATTTATAGCTTGGCTCGTAGCGGTCCATTACAAGTCCAGCCCAACCTTAAGCCTCACACACGAGACAGACAGCACACATCATAAAGAATAGCTTTTGTTGAGTATATGCGTGTATTCCAACATTCTGAGACCGATGTCTCCAATGCTCTTCCAGCTGTCTCCGGCCATCCGATTGTTCATATCCATCAACGCCGGAGCGGTAATCATCGAAAAACTCCCCCACTAAAAAAGCCGCCCCTCAGTTGTTCCACTTCCCGTAATTCTCATACTGACAGAACCCGTAACTGACCTATCCCCGTATCCGCGCAAGCACCCAAAAGTTTGACTTCGCCACACGCTAAAATCCGCTGCCAAAAACAAGCCTGATACCCCTGAAAATAATGCTTCGGTTTCCTTCCCAACAAGCAAACAGCCCCTGGCCGTAAAAGAATGTAAATCTGGGCTTTCTAACTTCTTGGAAAATCTGGTCATATCGCTAACCGACCGATTGGTAATCAACGTCTTCTATAGCCGCCCTTACTATTCCGTCCTTTAATAGGTACTTTGTGGTGTTAAAAGCTCCGATTCAGCATACCACCCTCCCTCTTTCTCGTTTCATATGGAAGATTCTTCTCTCAACGACTGCGCGAGCCCCCTTTTATAGACCCTACACCTGTACGAACCTAAAGAAATAGTCCAAAAAAAGGTGCTCTCATGCGTATCGCATAGTGACAATAAAAAAATGGCGGAGACGTTTCCGTCTCCACCATTCTATAGATATTTGAGTTCAGGCCTTATGCCTGGCTGCGTGCTTTCCGACGCATGATGTACATCATACCAATCGAAAGGCCAACAAGGGCGGTCAACCAGGACATGGTCAAGGCCACTTTGCCGAGGAAGATGACCGGCACCAGCAGGACGCGGACGACTGCGGCCAGTACGGGGCTTTGGGCGACTGCATCGGCCAGCATCGGGCTGACGCGATAGTAGGTGTCTACAAAGGCCGTACCAACGGCGTTATCCAGCATGAAGGTGTCACGCACTGCGCGCAGGGTGTCGATGTCTTCCGCCATGGGCGTACCATAGGCAGCCGATGCGATGAAGCAGGGGCCACCGCTGCCGCCGCCACTGTCGCCACCAGCCAAGAGGCCGATGAGGGCAATCGCAAGCCCAAGACCCAGCAGAAGCAGGGAATCAAGCGGCTTGGAGGCTGCACGGTATTCGAAGACGCGTTCCAAGGTGGCCGCCGCCGTGGTGGGATTGGACTTGAGATAGATGGTCAAGTCAACAATACCAGCTTCGGAGGCTTCCGGCGAATCCAGTACCAATTCGTACTCGGTGCTGCCGGCTGCGGTCTTGAAAGTTGCCTGGGTGCCCAGCGTGCCGAATTCAACGCGATCAACCCATGCCAAGCCGCCAAGCGGCGAGACGATGCGCAGTTCGGTACCACCGTCGACACTGCCGTTGGCCGTTCCGCTTGCGGTAGCAAGACGAATCGCTTCAACAACTTCGTCGGGCAGTAAGGCTGCTTTGCGCAGACTGAAAACGTTGAGTCCGTAGATACGAGCCATGTTGACGGTATCAGGAGAATCGACATCGACGGTATTTTCGTCGATAGCCGCACTGACTTCGTTGGCCAACAGTTCAGACTGGTACGCAACCGTGCTGGTCGGCGCAATCTGATCCGTGGCGTAGTCGTAGCTGGCGCCTTGACCCCAGACCATCAGACCGTCTTTGACATCGGCATAGGTGAAGGCACCGTTAACCGGGAAGGACAGTTTGATCGGGGTGGTGGCAACCGGGTTACCTTGATCGTCCACCGGACGGTCAAAGTTGACCAGACCATCAGCATTGCCGAAGAAGGCCGAACCGACAGGCGGTGTGGTCTTGGCAGCGTCTGCTGTGGAATACAGGTGCAAGCTGAAATCGTACCCCTGCGAAATCAAGTCGCCGGTTACGCCACCGGTGCCGATGTTGCCACTACCGAAGGCGGCAGACAGGGCAGAGGTGTTGGTTTTCACGTCGGCTACGTCGGTCAACTGTACCGCACGAGCAATACCGTAGACAGTCGTACCAGCAGGGGCATCCAGAGCCGGCAGAATCATTTCTGCCTCGTCGTTGCCGCCTACGCCAAGGGTCACATCAATCGCCGTTTCAACCGAGTTATCGGCAATGATAAAGGCGGTCGTGCTGATGCCGTTGGCATCGGTCTGGTAACGCTTGTAGGTGAAGCCATCAGGCAAGGTGCGCGTTACACCCGCTTCGCGGACTTCAACATTCGCCAATACTTCAGCATTGTCGGTGTTGTCTGTGCTGGGCGGAACGACCACTTGCATCGAGGTACCATCGCCAGCAACGCGGAACGGGAAGACCTGCGTACCACCAATCGCCACATAGGTGTCGTTGGTGAAGCCTGTACCGGTAATCTCGGCAACCACACCACCAAAGAGCCATGCATTATCGGGGGCGATTGCGGTGATGTTCAGTGCGACAAAGTTGGCCGTGACCGCCTTGTCGGAGTTCATCATCACGGTAACAACCTGTGCGCTTTGGCTGCTGAGGTCAGCTGCGTTGGCGCCAGTCCATCCTGCGAAGGTGTAGCCTTCTGCAGTAGGTGCTGCCGACAGGGTGACTTCTGTACCGGCCAAGTAGGTGTTACCTGCACCAGGTTCAGGGTTGAGCGTGACGTTACCAACACCTTCCGGCGCTACAGTGAAGTTGAGCGTATAGGTCGGTGCGATAAAGTTAGCTACCAGTGTCACATCGGCGTTAAGGGTAATGGTCTGTGAGGCCAAGGTCGGGTCACCCAGCAGACCTACGCTAGGACCAGTCCATTCCTGGAAGGTCGCCAAGGCGGGGTCAACTGGTGCGGCCGCGAAGGTCACAACCGTACCACGGGTGTAAAGGCCACCGGGCAGGTCGGGTGCAGGGATCGGGTCGACAATACTACCACCCGCCGTAGCGCTAAGGTTCAGCTGTACACCACCGCCCTGGAAGACGGCTTCGACCGTGGTTGCACCGGCAACCGTGAAGGAAACGCTGCCCAGTGCGCCTGCGTTGGAACCGTTGACCAACCATTGGCTCGGGGTGCTTTCATCGCTCATGCTAGCGGTGACGGTGGCGCCTTCGAAGTAGTAGTCTTCGTCGGCAGCGCCGATGGTGCTAACGGGATCGAGAACGATGCTGGCCGCACTACCGCTCACCGTGCTGGTAACAAGGTGTACAGCCTGTACTGTTACTGCTGCAGTCAGCGTAGCTGTGTTGGTAGCATTGGCGAGGTCCGTCAAGACGATGTCTACTGGACCCGTGACTGACAGTGCCGGAGCGGTAACATAGATGTTGGCACCGTTTTCGGTAATCGCAACACCTTGTTTGGCCGGGCCTTCGCGGAATGCCGCTACTTGGCCACCAATGGTGATTTGGTAGGCCTGCGCAGCTTCGTATACGCTCAAGGCGCTGGCGATCGGCATAACACCGCTAAGTGTCAATTCGCTTTCAAAGCCTTGCGGCAGACGGCTAACGTCGGCGCCGGTGAGGGCTAAGCCGGAATTGAAGGGAGCAAAGACCGACAGCGTCTGAAGGTCGGCTTCGAGCATCGTGCCGCTAACGGGAGCGTCAGCAACCAATGTCCACGCTTCCTCACCAGGAATATTGGTGATAATCGTTTCGTCGTTAACATCGCTTACGCTGGTCGGCAATGACCACAGTTGCACTTGATCATTTTCGCCTACATCCAAATTGCTCATTTTCAGGTTAACAGCAAGCTGTGTACCTGTGAGGTCTTCCAGTTCACTGTAGTTTGCACCACCATTGCTGGTGTAGAGAATGCTAATTTCGACGTATTGGGCCATACCGGTCATGGCACCCGGTTGGGCGCTTTCTACCTGGGCTACCCATTCGTCGACAGAGGCAAAGTCGTTACTTACCGTATCAAGCAAGCCGGCAAGGTCATCAACTACTTCAACAACGATGACTCCGTCTTCACCCGCTGCAATCAGCCCCGCCGAAACGAAGGCGTCCAAACCAGGCGATTGAACGGTAATGTTGCCGTTGGGGGAAAGATAGATGTCGCCAAGCGCTTTTTCTGTCGTTGAGCCAGAATCAAGGTTGGCAACCAAAACGGTACGAAGTTGACCGTTGATGGTAACGTTTTTCACCCATACTTCGCCGGGGGCAACACTGTTAAAAATATCATCAGGGAACGCGTTGCTATCGCTATCCAGCGTATTCGCTTCATTCGCTGCCGGCGTTTCCATGAGGGTAATCTCAACTGCATCGCTGGCATCGTTGACGGCATCGTAGACTAGGGTAGCGCCCTGCACACCTGCTGTCGCGTTAACAAGCGCGTAGATCAGCAAGCTGCTTTGCATGTCCGCAGTCCCTGTCAGGAAACCGGACACGTCCACACCACCAATATAGGGTGCGGAATAGGCCCCAAAGTATTGGTCGCCTACCCAACCGATTTCGTTCCAAGCCGAAGCATCGTCTGCTTTATTAGCAACAAAGGTGACTAATTCTTCACCTGTGCCGCCGTCGACGTCTGCATCAACGAGCACTGGAATTTCGAGCTTGTCCGCATCCGCATTATCGGTGGCTGTTTTCACGATAACACCGGAAACATTGGATTCAAGCTGGACATAAAGTCCCTGGTTTGGCGATGCTTTGGCGTCGCCGTTGTTCGTGCCTAGCATTTGATCAAGCAAATTTGCAAGATCAATGCGATCTCCGTCGCCCGCTTGGGTACTCCGCATATCATAGGAAGGCAAAAAGCCTAACATGATTGTGAGTACCAGCATCATACTTACGAGCGCCGCAAGCACAAATTGTTTCTTGGTCCCCATTCTGGATTCTCCTTTACACCGTTTAACCTTGAACAGCATGTTCACCGCGAGACGCCTAAGCGTCTTCGCGTTTTCACTCTCTATCTAATAACGTCGTATACCCCAGTATTTGTCCCCAAATGGCTGGCTATATATGCATTATCACCCTCGACCTTCCGATGGCCGAGTTTTCACAAATTTTCATACTAGATGCGTCATTATAAATAACTTTGCGGTAGTTGTCAACACTTTATCAGGTATTGCTCGTTAACTTAGGATATTTTTTTTCTACGGGTTTTAGAAGCTCTATCACTTTACCTAATAGGTCTTTATACTCAGGCTTTCTATATGGACTTTACCCAGCTCCAGGCTCGGCTTTAACGCTTCGCAAATTGAGCATCCTCCGCATTTCAGGAATCTCCACTTGTTTCTGCAAGCTCCGTTGTTGGCGAATTTCGCCAAGCGGTCATACGGAGAATACAGTATAGAAGTAGCGCCAGAAGCGCTACACTCAGCGCAAAACATTGGGAGGCTGTCATCTGAAACCAAGGGCGACTACTATCGCCACGGGTAAATTCGGTACTAAAACGCAAGAATCCGTATAAAACAGGGTATAGTAAAAAAACCTGTCCGTCGTGTCGTTTGTGTCTGTAGACCCAACGCAGTACAAAGGAAATACAGATTAGCCCTACGCTTGAATATAGCACTGCAGGATGGCAGGGCAGCGATGTCGCTGCGTCGGATTGGATTAGGCCACCGCGCAGTTGTTGTGCATACGCACCGTAGTCGGAGCGCGGGTAGCTCACTCCCCAGGGCAAGGTTGTTGGCGCTCCCCAACAACAGCCATTGAGAAAACAGCCTACGCGGCCAATCGCATGTGCCAAGGCCAGATTAGGCATAGCGATGTCGCCTGCAATCAGAATAGGGGTGTGGTGCATACGCAGATAGATTATGGCGGCAAAAACGCCCCCCAGTAGTCCGCCGTAAAAAACAAGTCCTCCCTGCCAGAAGAATAATGCACGGTAAAGATGCGAAATCGCGTCGTATTGGAGAATGTAGTATGCACGCGCACCAATTAACGCTCCAAGGAAGATCCATATACCTATGTTAGGCGTGATTGGAAAAGGCTCTTTGCGTTTGTAGTTTTCGCGTATAGACAGGAGAACGCCGGTTAAAAACGCCAATGCGACTGCAACTGCGTAGGAATGAAAAACCAGGGGGCCAATATGAAAAAGTATCGGGCGCATATATCCTCGGTGTGTATGCAAAGGAGGGAAGCTCCGTCTTCCCTCCGTTAACGCTTGGACAAATTAAAACTCAACGCGACAAACCAGAAAAATTATCGTATAAACTCTACTCTATTTTATATCCTGGGTTCAACTGGTTCGAAACACACGTTGTATCGGCGCAAGAAATGCCAGGGCAAGTATGACTCCCAAAAGGATGTCGGCGTAGCCCTGTTTGTTACCGACACATGTGCTGGCCATTGAAATCTCTGACTTCTTGGGAGGCCATTGCAGCGGGGAATATCCTAACTGCACTACTCCACCATGGCGCACGCAGCATCCGATGAGAAATAAATTCCCCTGACGGCGAATCTGTGGCTTGCCAACAAGCCACCCAGCTACGGATGGAGCCGGATACCAACGTCCGTTCAGATAACAATATGGCACTACGGCTGCAGGGTCGATCGCTTCGGGGACCGGCAACCAAATCCATTGGGGCTGCACCAAGGGCTGGTCTGGGTAAACATGTTGCACCGCTCCCACTCCCACGGTCAATTCAGGGAGCAGGTCATCTACACAGGTATTCAGGGCTGTTTTCTCCGCGTTTTCTACAGTGAATTGACGCACCACCGTTTCAGCGCCGTCTGCACCGGCTCGCACCGTCATCTCAGCATCCAACCATGTTGTCGCAGGGGTGAAAACCACCCATCCGGATTTTCCATCTGCACCCTCTTGCGCCACCCAGTGAATTTCGTAATCCGAAGAGGCTTCATCAACTATTTCACCCCAGATCGAGGCCTCCGAAATAACACTTTCACTTTGCAAACGGAGCGCTACCGCTGCCCCTTTAGCCACTGTCGGCATACCTTGTCCGAATGTCGACAGCGGGAACGTTTCCGCCACCGTCCGTTCTCCGAATCCGGCAACTTTGCTCGCACCCCGTTGACCCAGCGCGGCATCCGCCGAAGGCGTACTTTCACACCCCGTCGCTGTACGTGCTTTCACCCAATAGTAATAAGAAACATATTCGTACTGTGCTTCGCGGAAGCATCCTGCGCGTTGCACCTGCGTGGGTTGGGCTGCGGATACGTCCAGAAAGCTGGTCGAAACTTGCCATGAATCGCCCAAGGGGAGCGCCTGACTGAAATCGGCGGAAACAGAGCGATACACGCGATATTCCGCATTGGCGGTCGTCACCGCATCCCAGGTCACATACACGCCATCTGCACGATCTTGAGACGCTTGCACGCCTGCTGGAGTCTCGGCGGGGATGCACCCCACATCGATTTGACCATTCTGCAGGGTAAGCTGTACCTCTTCTGCGCTTGCTAACGAAGCCGAAGCAGGGCCATAAGGGCTACCATTGATTTCCTGGGCATCCGCCGGAGAAATCAGAAGCGGTATCGATGTATTCTCCGGGGTTACCTGATCCACGCGGAACGCCACCGTCAGCAAAACACCATTCGACACCATCGGCGTCTGGCCATTAGCAACAATCACAGCGAGTACGCCGTCCGCCTCATGCACCGCCACACTTACGCTCGCCCCGGATAAAACCTCATTCAGCCGCACAGCACTGCGTTGCGTCAACGGCTGCCCTTCGTTATCCGTCAAAACAGTTCCAGAAAGATCGCGCAGGACAAACTCATACTCCTCCTCTTCCGGAGTAACGAAGGCAGGGTTGTACTTGATAAATAAGGCTACCGTCGAAGGAGCTTCGCCCTCCGCCGTCAAGCGAACATCCACCTCAGCCACATCGCCCGCATTGACTTCTGCCGTCCCCATCGCAATCACCGCCGATGCGCCATGCGCTCCTGAAATCACACAGCCCCACAGCACTGCCACTACAGCCGCCTGAAGAAAAACTCCGCTTAACCCACGCTTCGCGTTCATTATTCCTACGCTCCTATGTTCTTGAATTGAAAAATCACCACCACAACCGCCGCCCATAATATCCTGAAAACAATACCTGGAAAACCGACGCACTTCAAACTTCTCATGCGCACCGTTTCTCTCACAATACCTATTTCGAAAAAAAGCCCTAGAAAACTTGTCTAGACCCGCAAAAAGTGTGTACGATCCTCGATTATGATCCAAGTTATTTGTCCACATTGCGGTCTGCAGATTCTGGTACCACCCACAGTACAAGGAAGGTGCGGGATTTGTTTCAATTGCGGCCGCCCGCTAGAAATACCCGACTTTGATAAACCTCATCAAGCGAACGACTTAGCCTTCGAGGCAGGTCGTAGAATTTCTGCGCGCTACATCATCGAAGAACCCTTGGGAAAAGGGGGGATGGGGGTAGTGTATCGCGCCCATGACACACTCGTCGATGAAACTGTCGCATTAAAATTCATGAATCCCCACATGCTGCGCACGCAAAAAGGTCAGGAACTTTTTATCCGGGAAGCCCAGATTGCACGCCGCCTGCGCCATGAAAACATCATCGCCGTGCACGATGTAAGCTGGACCAATGACGGCATCCTCTATTTGTCTATGGAATACGCTCAGGGCCAATCCATGCGGGGTTTCTTGCGAAAACAACGCCAGCAACGCCGCCTGGTCGCCGTGCGTTTGGCCGTCACCTACATCCGCCAGGTACTGGCTGCGCTGGAAAACGCCCACCGCATGGTCATCCACCGAGATATCAAGCCGGAAAATGTGATGATCCTGGCCAGCGAACGCGTTAAGGTACTCGATTTTGGTCTGGCCAAGGCCGTCCACGAAGAATTTATGCACCCGGGCACCACCCAACAGAAAAACAAGCGTATGGTGGGCACGTTGGCTTATGCCGCACCCGAGCAGCGCAAAAAACAAGCGGTGGATTTGCGTGCTGACATTTACGCTGTAGGCCTGCTCCTGCAGGAACTCTTCACCTTGCGCACCCCGATGGACGAGCCGGTTACCGTGGAGCAGGTGCGCGGCGACGTATCTCCCTCCCTGCTCGATGTACTTAAAAAGGCCCTGCAGCCCGAAAAAGAGCAACGCTGGCAATGTGCAGCCGATTTTCGCAACGCCTTAGAAGAGGCGTATAACCGCTCGTACAAAAAAACCATCCAGACACCTACCATAACCCAATCGCAAAATACCCCTTCCACCGAGGGCATGCTCTTCCTTGAAGGCGGTAGCTTCCTTATGGGTAACAACGACGTGCGTGAGGAAGCCCCTGAAATGGAGGTCTCGGTAGAACCCTTCTGGATGGATATCTATCCCGTCACCGTACAACAGTACCAGGCTTTCCTCGATGCCACAGGTTACCCCGAACCACGCTACTGGCGCGATCCGCAGTACAACGGCCCCAACCAACCCGTCGTCGGCGTGAGCTGGGCCGAAGCCAGCGCCTATGCACAATGGGCGGGCAAGGCCCTTCCCACCGAGGCCCAATGGGAATTTGCAGCACGAGGACGTGAGGACCGCACCTATCCTTGGGGCGATCTCCCCCCCGACACCACCCGAAGCAATTTTGGCGACTATCTGGGCATGCCCTCCATTGTCACCATGCACGACGACGGCAAAACGCCCGACGGCATCTACGATATGGCAGGCAACGTGTTGGAATGGACCGCCGATCCCTTTGTGCCCTACAACAAACTGTTCAAAGATCCCGATAATGCGCAATCCGCCCCCCGACGCACCGTGCGCGGTGGATGCTGGGCCTCTCTCTCCCAAGAGCTAACCTGCAGTGCACGTAAAGGCCTGTTTCCGGAAAGCCAGCTCAACACGGTCGGCTTCCGCTGCATCCTTCCCGCCGCCCTGCTACACCAATAACCGCAGGTTAATCCATGTGAAACACCTCGGCAATCGGCATAAACAACGGCTTCTCCCCCTCCGTATGCATCAACGGATTCGTTTTCGCCCACCACTCCTTCATAATCGGTTCCAAAGTAATTCGCTCCAGGCAGCCCGCAGGATCATCTGCCTCGTAATAGCCAAACAAATCTAACTCCCTCCGAAAAATAGAATAATTCCGGAATCCCGCACGCTGATGCGCCGCACGAACCTCATCACCAATATCCACATGCAACTGCTCATACGCCGCCACCACCGACGCATCCTTCAAACGCATCATAAAAGCAAATCTGCCCATTCTTAACGCTCCTATCTATTCAAAAACGGAGCGGTCGATGCACTACGGCACATGCCTGCATCGACCACTCCTGCCCCAAGTGAGACGTAATCAACATGTCCTGCCATCACATCTCGCCCGCAGCCAGCGGGTAAAAAAACACCCTCACGCTTCCTGAGGAAAACGCAACACAAAACACGCACCACGCTCCTCCATAGGCTCCAGCGAAACTGTCCCCCCATGGCGCTGCATCACATTCTTCACCACCGTCAATCCCAAACCCGTTCCCTTCGCCCCCTTCGTCGTATACAGCGTATCAAAAATATGCTCCCGCGCCTCAGGCGATACACCCGGCCCCGAATCCTGAATCGCAAGACAGACCCACTCCCCCTCCTGCCACGAATGCAACCGCACCTGCCGCGGTTCTTTCTGTTCCTGCATCGCCTGCGTAGCGTTATAAATCATATTCAACACCGCCTGACGCACCAGCACAATATCCCCCTTGCATAACGACAACGCCTCATTCAGCGCAAGCACCGCCGCCACATTACGCCCCAACAAAAAGGGTCGCGCGACCTCAAGACAATGCTCCACCACCGCATTAATATGAAACAAATCCGCCCCCGTCGAATCCTGTCGCAAAAAATTCATCGTCGTGCGCACCAAATCATTACAATGCTGCAACTGTTTACGCATCGTCGTTAAGCGGGCATGCAAGCCCGCATGCGCCTTATCACTCAAAATAAGGTCTAAATGCGTACCAATCACCGACAACGGCGTGCCCAAATCATGCAGCGTACCCGACACCAAATGCCCCAACGTTTCAAAACGATTCGCCTCCAGCGCCAAATACTCCATCTTTCGGCGCATCCGCTCTTCCTCCTGCGCCACCAGACTCTTCTCCAGCTTCTCCAGCAGCACCGCATTATCAAACGGCTTTTCAATATATGCGAACGCACCCAAATCAAGCGCCTCAATCGACGTTTTCGTCTCCGCATGCCCCGTCAAAATAATCACGCGAATCTGCGGATACAACGTGCGCACCTGACGCAACAAATCCATTCCCGTCTGCTGCGGCATACGAATATCCGTGATCACCACATCCATCGGTTCCTCCGCCAAAATCTCCAACGCCTGCGCCACACTTTTGGCCACCCATACCGCATACTCCTCCTTCAACAGCATACGAAGCGACTCCCGCGGCCCCAATTCATCATCCACCACCAACACCCGCGCCCCTTTCACCACCTGTCGCCGCTCCACCTCTCCTGTCTTTTTCCTCGACTGCGACGCTACACATGAATCCACTGACATTGTTTCCATGGCTGAACTACCCGCTGCTCTGTACATCATGCTCTCCACTCCCCCCAAGCGGCCCATCCGCTTCGTTGGCGCACCTAAAAAATAAGCAAAAAACATGCCAAATCTTGCAGTATTCATAAAGGATTGCATTACAGCACCTTATGTACTTATTGGAAAAATAAAAACCTGTACAAAATTGAACCATGAAGCTTTGACAATAGTTTTCCGCACAAAAATGTACACCGTCCGCTGCCGTAGTGAGTTAAATTTGAAAAACTGCCATTAAGACGAAGTTTTTGCTGTGGTCACGGATAAATTTCTTGGTGTACCCCTGGCTACTTTGTGCTCGCTGGACCGCTTTAGGAAAAAACATGCTCTGAAGACGTTCAAAAAAAATTCAAAGCACAAAAAATAAAGCTTGCATCCCATCTCTGCAATGTGCTAAGGTGGCGCCATCTTCATTAGGAGGAGAGCTATATCGCAGCTTTTTAGGCAGCGTACAGCCAGCAATATTTTTTTGGAGCCCACTTTCGGTTAACTACCGAAGGAAAAGATTGTTTTTTCGTGGTCTCTGGATCGCTTTGATACAAAACGCATATACGCGTTTGGAATTGCAAGGACACCTGAAAATGCGGATGAAACGACAAACAATTCAGCAATGGCTGGTGCTCGCGTGTCGATTTTCGACAGCGGCGCGCCACACGCTGATTTCCGCCGGTGGCCTTCCTAAGGAGCTTACAATGTAGCCTAAAACTACATAAGAAGAACTTAAAAGCGCCGCAGGTGGAACCCAAAAACCTGCGGCGCTTTTTTTAAAACACGCTTTGCACAAAAACACGCGTCGTCGTGAGACGCTTCTTTAACTTTTTGCGCAAAGCCAACTCAAGACAACAAGGAGAAAAAATCTTATGAAACTCAAACGGACAACCACAGCGGCCGCCCGAATCTGGCGACAATCGTTCCTATGTATGCGTCCCTTCAACCCCAACAACAATTCAAGTCCAGGCAGATACAACAAAGGAGATGGCAGATATGAGTCCGTTCAATCCAGCCTTTTGGGAGATACAAACAGATAACGCGACCCTCGAACGAGTTCCCGTCGAGCAAGCCCTGTGGCACGAAACCGAAACCGATCAAGAACGACGCCATGCACTGAAAGATTTTTTTACTGAAGTCAGCCCCGTCGTTAACGAATTTATCGAAGAAAAACTCACGCACCGTCAGCGCGAAGTTGTCAAACTATATTATTATTATGGGAAAACCCAGGAAGACATCGCTATCATTCTCAACCTGACGCAATCCACCGTCAGCCGCCACCTTTTTGGCACGGTTCGCGGTGGGAAAAAAGTAGGCGGTGCTATTCCAAAACTACGCAAGGTCGTTGACAAAGAAGAACACCCAACGATCACGGCCGCACTACGCGACTTGCAGAGCCGCCTCGCAGCAGCCGTTTGACAAAACCATTACAAATCCACTATTGCGATACAGACATCCTAAAGCGGCCCAGCGACCGCAAGTAAGAGGTATGGTCCTTACCATCCCTGACCACAGCAAAGATCTGGGTTTTATGACAACCTTGGCATTTAAGTCGCTGAAACCCGACAGAAAGCAGTGAAATTTGAAACCCGGCGAAACCTTAACGCGTCAGGAGATATAGATATCTCCTGTAGGCGTTTCAAGGGCAAGTGAGCACTGTTTTGAAACCTATTTTGCATAGTTTTCAGAGAATGCCCACGCTGCCTTTGGACGGTGTATGCGTAGCGAACGTTGTAATTCGGTTTTTTCAGGATTTGCAACCACCTGCTTACAGGAATTTACGGGGCCGCTTTCTTTGGAAGGCCATGTTTTTGCTTGACATAAGAGCTGAATTGTGGTTAAATTGGAACGATATAAATTTGCGAATAGTGGAAGGGTAAAGTGTGGCGATTGTAGCCGCGTTCATTATTTAGCGTAGAAGGAGAGATGACTATGAAAAAGCTTCTTGCTTTGGTCCTTGTGGCCGCGCTGTTTGGGGCATGCGGTTCAGCACAAGCCGCAAAAGTCTGGGACGACATGTCCTGGTGGGGAAACACCGGCGCCACCCCGCAACCGGTGCAGGATACCAAAGGTCGTTCGGGATACTGGTGGTGGCCTAAAGAACCCGCCTCCAACGCCGGCGACACCGAACTTTGGGGTAATCGGGGTATTGTGTACAGCCAGTGGCAGAAACCGGCCCCCCCGCAACCCAAACCGGCGAAAGCTCCGGTCGCAGCACCGGCACCACCTAAGCACACGATCCCTACCTTCAGCAACGTGCTTTTCGACTTCGACAAGTCCGTACTGAAAGCTGAAGGCAAAGTGGAAGTGGACAAAGTGGTCACTGAAATGAAAGCGTACTCCAAAGAAAAAGCCGTCATCAACGGTTACACCTGCAGTGTTGGTGAAGAAGCCTATAATATGGGCCTCGGCCAACGTCGTGCAGACGCCGTAAAGAAATACATGGTTGACGCCGGTATCGCAGAAAGCCGTATCTCCACCAAGAGCTATGGCGAAAACAATCCTGCCGTACCGAACGATACCCCGGCCAACCGCAAGCTGAACCGTCGTGTGGAATTCGTACTGAGCGAATAACCCCCTTCGGATAGCGCTTTACCCGCCCCGACGCACTTCCGCGTCGGGGCGTTTTTTATATCCCTGGACAAACTACACAGCGACCGTTATCATCTAAGGCGGTCAACGACTACAAGGTGGCCAGGACCACACCCAAGGAATTATGCTTCTTACCACCCCTGACCGCAGCAAAACTTGGTTTTTATGACCGCTTTTCAGGTTTCAGGCACGAAACCAACCAGCGGAAACCATGTATATGAAACTGATACCCAGGCGACACAATGACAACCCCTCAACAAAATGAGAATCCCGCCGCTGCCCCTGGACGCCTAGACGCGTTCCTGGAGCAATTCCTTGAAGTGGCCGTGTTTGAATCCGGACTCTCGGACAAAACCCTGGCGGCATATAACGCTGACCTGCAGCGTTATATCCACCAAATGAATACGCTTGGCATTGACACTCCCAGCGAAATCCTACCGGAGGATGTATTGGATCATATAGGCCTCCTGCAAGAGGAAGGGCTTTCCCCCCGCTCAACCGCACGCCATCTAAGCGCCATACGCCGCTTTCACAACTTTCTCGTGGCGGAAAAGCACTGCACAAAGAATCCCACCGAGGGCTTTGAAGCACCGCATTTACAACGCAGCCTGCCACATGTACTCTCTTATGACGAGGTGGAACGGTTATTGGCGGCACCCGACGCCAATCCGAATGAGGGCATACGCGATGCCGCCATATTGGAATTGTTCTATAGTTGCGGATTGCGGATTTCAGAATTGGCACAGCTGCCCTGCCGCAATGTCGCGCCAGGAGAATCGGTGGTGCGTGTACGCGGCAAAGGCGCAAAAGTGCGCCTCGTTCCCCTGGGAGCAACCGCCATTCACCGTGTCCAACGCTGGCTGGATGAGCGGGCACAACACCCCATCCGCGATGATGCCCTATTCCTGACCCAACGGGGCCACGCCATGAGTCGCACCACGGTGTGGCGCGTGGTTAAAAAATATGCCCGATGTGCTCATATCCGGCAAAATGTCACCCCGCACATGCTGCGGCATTCCTTTGCGACCCATCTACTCGATCGTGGCGCCGATCTACGCGCTGTCCAGGAAATGCTTGGGCACAGTGATATCGGCACCACACAGATCTACACGCATGTTAGTGTAGAGCGTCTCCGACAGGCCCACAAAGCCTTTCACCCGCGTTCATAACCTCTATTCCTACCATTTAGTATGTCTGTTTTTAAAAATCACATCTTTCTTATCTTATCCCCGAAATAAAGTCCTCTCCTGAGGGGAGGGGGAATAGATATCCGCTTGTACGACTATCCACGCGTTTGCCAAAAACATACCAAAAGGTACCTTCAAAACCTCAACTCCTACCACTTGGTAGCCAGAGTACTCAAGCCCATGCCCTAAAATCGCAGTTATTTCGCCCTCTGGATGCATTTCTATCTCTTTTTATATCAATCACTTACAAGAATTCTTCAAAAACTTACTTCAAAAACACTTCTTTGGCACGACGTTTGCTTTAAATGGACTATCTAAAAGATAGCGCATTCACAAGCGTTGTAAACATGTGTCAAAACAAAGAGTACAACACACGGCACACCGCAGGTATTTTTTCACCGCAATTTTCTAAGGCGGGTATATACTAGAAGAATCGGTAGTGCGAAACGGCACACCGCTTTCTTTAGATGTAGATACCGGGTTGTTTCGAAAAAATTTTGAATCACTTGCAATTGCCAATTTAAGGTTTTTTAAACAACCTTTTGCGATGGTCATAAACAGCACAGTGGTCCAGGGAGCACAAACATGAGGTTTGCTCCTTAGCCTAGTATGACCATAGTAAAGTTTTGTTTTTATGACAGTTTTTCAAAATTGAGTCACTGATAACGGTCAAGCGACCGTCAAAGCAAAGGCTATGGTCTTTACCATAGCCTACCCACAGTAGAGATTTCGTTTTTTATGACAACTTTTTGGAATGTTCGTCACTAAAAGCATCTTTCTGGCCTATGGCGCAGGTCACAAAGGAAGTAATAGTGCAGGATACCGACTGAGGAGGAAGCACGGATGAAAAAAGTCGAAGCCATTATTAAGCCGTTTAAACTGGAAGAAGTAAAAGAAGCGTTAGCAGAGATCGGCGTGCAAGGTTTAACGGTGTCGGAGGTCAAAGGCTTTGGTCGGCAAAAAGGCCATAAAGAGCTGTATCGTGGGGCGGAGTATGTGGTGGAGTTTTTGCCGAAAGTAAAACTGGAAATCGTCATCAGCGACGATATTCTGGAAGCCGTAGTGAAGGCAATCGTTGGCGCGGCCTCGTCGGGCCGCATTGGCGATGGAAAAATTTTCGTTTCCCCCATCGAAGAAGCCATTCGTATTCGTACGGGTGAAACGGGTGAAATTGTATTGGCATAAGCAGAGCGCCCTTCCCGTGGTATGGGAAGGGCTACCTGAATATGTCGAAAAGAAACATTGTATACGGAAAGGGTACGCACATGCATAAGGATTTGGATCCACAGGGTGTAGTTGCACTTACAAAAGAGTGGAACATTCAGTTTGTCGATTTTCGGTTTATGGATTTCCCCGGTCTGCAGCAGCACCTGACAATTCCGATTTCGGAATTTTCAGCAGATCTGTTTGAGGATGGCTTGGGCTTTGACGGTTCGAGTATCCGGGGCTGGAAGGCTATTAATGAAAGCGACATGCTGGTTATGCCGGATCCGAAAACGGCAACGCTGGACCCGTATTCGGCGCTGCCTACGATGATTTTGTATTGTAACATCATGACGCCTATCACAAAAGAACGCTATACGCGCGACCCGCGTAACATTGCCCAGAAGGCAGAGGCGTATCTGGCGTCGACCGGTATTGCGGATATAGTCTATACAGGCCCTGAAGCGGAATTCTTTATCTTTGATGATGTCCGCTTTGAGCAGAAGCCGCAATGTGGATACTATTATCTGGATAGCGACGAAGCTATCTGGAATAGCGGACGCCAGGAAGACCCGAATCTTGGGTACAAACTGCGTCATAAAGAAGGCTACTTCCCGGTACCTCCAGGCGATGCTACCCATGAGCTGCGCCAGGAAATGGTTGCAACGATGTTGAAATGTGGCTTAAATGTGGAATGTCACCACCATGAAGTAGCTACCGCGGGACAGGCGGAAATCGATCTGCGCTTCTCGCCGATGGTAGATATGGCGGACCAACTTACGCTGTATAAATACATCATCAAGAATACGGCGAAGATGCATGGCAAAACGGTCACGTTTATGCCCAAGCCATTGTTCAGCGATAATGGTAGCGGCATGCACACGCACATGTCGTTGTGGAAGGGCGATACGCCAATCTTCGCAGGCGATAAGTATGCTGGCCTGAGTCAGGAAGCAATCTGGTTTATCGGTGGCTTGCTGAAACATACGCCCGCGTTGGTCGCGTTCACCAACCCGACCACGAATAGCTACAAACGTCTGGTTCCGGGCTATGAAGCACCGGTGAACATCGCCTATTCGGCACGTAACCGTAGTGCTTGCTGCCGTATCCCGATGTATTCGGCCAGCCCGAAGGCGAAGCGCGTTGAATACCGCGTTCCGGATCCCTCCTGCAACCCATATCTTGCCTTCTCGGCCATGCTGATGGCAGGACTGGACGGTATCTTGAACAAGATCGACCCGGGCGAACCGATGGATAAGGATCTGTATGATCTTCCGCCAGAGGAAAAGGCCTTGGTGCCGCAGACTCCGGGTAGCCTGGGACAGGCCTTGCGGGCGCTGGAAGCGGATCATGAGTTCCTGACCCGTGGCGATGTATTCACTGAGGACGTACTGGATACATGGGTTTCCTACAAGCAGGTAAACGAAGTTGAAGCGTTGAATCTGCGCCCCCATCCGTATGAATTCCTCATGTATTACGATATCTAATCAGCGCGTACGTGCGTTGTGCACAACGCAACTTTAAATATGTTTTGACCTGGGAATGCCTTGGAGAAGGACCACTATACTTCTCCAGGGTTTCCTTTTTGCGCTGCCTTGCAGACACGTCGCAACCATTCCGGCGCGCGTTTTGTCGCCGTTGCTAAAAAGACGAAAACAGTTGCGCTGCCTACAGTCAAGCGCTATACTCGCTCTAATGCGCCATGCAAAAAACGTTGCCGCGTGCGTATCTCTTCTGGCGAGGCGGAGAGCGCTGTTTTTTATGCGGTCCGTTTGTGCACGCATCTTACGCCCCCCTAGTCTTTCTCCTGGTACGGGTATGCAGCTTCTCTATGCCGCGTTCAAGCCATAACAGGAAAAAAGACCGCCACCACTGCGTATATGGGGTGACACCGGGAAAACATATGCAAACGTATCGAGGCATGTGCGCCGTCAGCGAATAGCGCGCGACGCAGTACTTCTGAAGAGAGTAGAAAGGGAATTAGGAATGGATTTTCAAGCGAGTGGCATCATAGCGGCAATGGTTACGCCTTTTACCAAAGGCGGTGAGTTCGTCGATTTCGATAAGGTTGGACCTCTGGCCGAGCATCTGGTTCAAACTGGCGCTTCCGGGTTATTTCCTTGCGGCACTACGGGCGAAGGAATGCTCATGAGTACCGATGAACGCAAGGAAGTCCTGAAGGAAGTAGTGGCCGCCGTAGGCGATAAAACCAAAGTGATTGCACATACCGGTACGCTGGAGCTGGCAACGACCATTGAGTTGAGTCAGCATGCCGCAGAAAGCGGTGCGTATGCAGTCGGCGTGGTAGCTCCTGGCTTCTATAGCTATGATGATGACGCTTTGTTTGCCTATTACGAGAAAGTGGCCGCTGCGCTTTCGGGTTTCCCCGTGTTGCTATACAACATCCCCGGTTGCGCGAAAAACGTGCTTTCTCCGGCGTTGGTGCGCCGTCTGGCGGAATCGGTGGACAACATTGTGGGTATTAAAGACAGCTCCGGCAATTTGCTGGGCTTGACCCAAATGATAGGTGAGGCGACGGATGGCTTTGCGGTAATCAATGGCGTTGATGACTACGGCTTTGAGGCCTTTGCTATTGGCGCTCCGGCTGCTGTTTCGGGCACGGGCAATGTCATCCTTGAACATTATGCCTCGATTTACAAGGCGGTCCAGGAACGGGATTTCGACAAGGCCCGCGAATTGCAGATAGTACTCGAAAAAGCGACCCGGGTCTTCCAGTATGGCTCTAAGACGGCGATTTTCAAAGAAGGGCTACGTTTGCGCGGTGTTGATGCGGGCTATGTGCGAGCACCGCAACGCGAACTCTATGAAGAGGAAAAGAAAACCCTGGCAACAGGGCTGGCCGAGCTTGGGCTTATCTAATCCCCATCGTTTTTCTATTCACCGCCCATCGGCTTAAAGAATTCGCGCCATGGCAGGCTTGCTGCCATGGCGCGAAAATGTATCCAGAGAGGCTTAGACGCGTCTTTCAACGCTTCATCTATAAAAAAAGTTACTATCGGCCGCCCCCAGCAGCTTCCTGAGCCTGCATAGCCTGCTCATAACGCAATTTGGCCGTCTTGGCTTCGTCGACCTTTTTCAGACTGGTTTGCACGATCTCTTTTTTGTCATTTAACAAACTCGTGTTGTCCAAGTCTTCCGGAATCACTTCTACAATCATCGCAACCTTATTATAGGCGGCTATGGCATCTTCAAAGCGATTTTCTTCTTTACGCTTATCGCCTTCATCGATAGCATCGCTTGCTTTGTCCAGCACTTCATGCACCACATCGGTAATTTTCTTTTTCAGACGTCGCACATTTTCTTTGGCCTTCTTGTCCTGTTCCTTAAATTCATCGCTCACCCCTTCAAAGGTGCTGATGGCTTGGCGATAGGAGGCGATAGAACGGCTGTATTCGCCATTGGTCTTTGCTTTATCCCCTTCTTCACAGACCTTTTCACCAGCAGCGATAATATTAACCGTCATTTCGAAACGTTCGTTGCGCTCCACAATAGCGACGTTTGTCTTCTGGATTAGGTCGGCTACCTCTTCGCTGCCCCGGTCCACTTCCAACGCTTGCTCAAAAGCGCGTAGGGCGTCTGGCAGGTCGGTGTCTTCGGCATCAGGACGCGTTGCTTTCGCCAGGAAGGATTTTCCTTCCTGCAGGTAGTGTGCGGACAATTTTCCAGCAACGCGATTCCGTTCGGTCCCCCCCAGATTAAAGGCAATATGCCATTCCCGAACACCACGCGCTTTGCCGGTTTCACCGCCGAATTCGTAGTAGAGATCGCCCACTTTTTCGTAGGCGCTGGCAAGCCCGGGATTGACCGACACCAAATTCTCGTAGCTTTTCTCGGCGCGTTTACTGTTTTTCTTTATCTCAAGCAAATAGGCGATTTCATCCACAAAATACTGGGTCAGCACACTGTGTGACGGCGCTACTTGAGTACTGTCGCCTTCCACACGCAGGATGGTGTGCCATACATCGGCAATGGCGTTTACCGAACGGGTAAAGTAGGCTTGGGCGCCTTTTTTCAGGAATCCATTAAAACCATTCCCCCGACGATAATCGTCGGCGATAATGCGTTTATCATCGGCATAAAAGGCGCGCTCCTCGGCAAAATATCCCTGTACCCCCCGGATAAACTGAAGCTGCTTGTCCTGTACGGGGAAGAAGAAGGCATCCAAGTGCGCATCAATATCTTTGTTAATTTGTTTTTGCAGTTTTATTTCGGCGTCGGTCCAGGTAAAACCATAGGGCACCATTACGTCCGCTGTAAGGGCCGCCACCACCCCCATGCGGTAGGCGAAATAGGAAGAGGGACCGTAGTTGCGCGCTTCGCGCAAGAGTTCGATCTGGATGCCAATTGCCTGCACCGTATCACGATCGCTATTGAGGGGATTCGTTTCTTTCAGGATCGCCCAGCCATCCTGACAGCCCCGCAATACATCGCGCTCGTAATTGGAGCCGGTTACGCCGCTGGGACGAAATACGGAGGCGTATTCCCCTTTGATCAATTGAAGCGCCATGCCGGATAGTGCACGCTGCGCACGTGGTCCCCAAGCTGCTGCATCAACTGTCAGCAATGTCCCCAACAAAACCGTTCCTATCGCAACTCGTGTTATCATGCGCATTATTTCGGTCCTTATTCGCTTCAAGCGGTGCGAATTAGTTTGTTTCCGTTATGCTTGAGAGCGCCTCCAAAAACTTGTTGCTGCTGTGGACTAACCCAAACAGCTCCCCAAGCTGCACCCTGAAAGCACGCCAAACAGGTTGCGTATCGCTGACACACAACACAGCCTTCCCTTCTGCTACCGCATGCAGTCATGCGATAATAGAATTTCACAGTATAGGAAACGGTACCATATGCTATGTATAGCTGTCAACGATTTCCCCGATTCCGCAAACTACAAAAACTGCTAACTTCTTTTTTTATAGTATGTTAGTGTCTAAGACTTCAAAAATTGCTGTAAAAAACGAAATTTTTGCTGTAATCAGGGGTGGCAAGTACCATATTTCCCGGGTGTGGCCCTGGCCACCTTGTGGTTGCTGGGTCGCTTTAGTCTTCGTTTGCTGCCGATTCCAAAGGACCGCATGGGGAGCATTTGTCCGCCTGTCTCACCCGTTCAAGGAATTGATAGACTCGCGCAAACACGGCTTCGGCCCCTTCATGATTCACAATACCGTGCCGGTTACGCTCAAAAACGCTCAATTCTTTATCCACGGTCCCAAGCTTTTCAAAGATGAGTTGCGCACTAACCGGGTCGACCGTAATGTCTTTAGATGCTTGCATGACGAGCGTGGGAATGTGCACATCGGCGAGATGTTGCTCTGTATAGTGCATCAGCTTCATAAGTTCTTTAACGCCGGTGAGTGGATTGCGGGTATAGTTGATGTGTGGATTCTCAGGGTGGTTGTCTACGTATTCCCAGCCATCGCGGTTGAAACGACGTAGTAATGCGTTGAGACTTACAATAGACGGAGCCAGTCGTACGGAGTAGTTTTGCAGACGTAGCGGGGCGCATATGGAGAAAACCGCACGCACGCGTGTGTGTTTGCGTGCGGCAGCAGCCAGGGCAAGACAGCCGCCGGTAGAAAAACCACCCAGATATACTTTATTGGTCAGTGTTTTAAGGATGGCGTATCCACAATTAAGCGCTTCGTACCATTGCTGCCAGGTGCATTGGGCCAGGTTCTCGGGAGAGGTGCCGTGGCCGGGTAGTCGTATGCCGTAGACGGCGTAATGACGTTGGTACAGGAATTCGGCCAGTGCACGAATTTCCTGAGGCGCAGCCATATAGCCGTGGGAAAGCATGACGCCGCCTCGAATGCGGTGTGGACGCAATAGGAAGGGGCGCCCTATTTCCGGCCTTTTACTTAGCTCAGGATGGTAGAAGCGGGCGTATTCATCTTCAAACAGCTGCAGATCCTCGTTGATAAGCAAACGCCGGATGCGTTGTCCTACGCGGGCATACGGTTGACGGGCAATGCGTCGTATCTGCTGCATAGCTTCGGTAAGCGGTTCCAGTTCATGGGCGATCACCGAATCGATGGCATGCAGTCGATACTGATGAAAGGTATCGTGGTCTGCGGGCAGCGGGGGGACCGCTTCCCGTACGGTATAGGTGCGCCCTTCGCGATGCACGCGCCCTTCACGTATCGCTTCTCGCATGAAGTTTTCCAGCGGGGTATGCGTCTCCTCATCCAGCAATGCCCGATAGGTATCCGTCAGCTGTGTATGCAGCCGTAGCGTGCGCAATTGGCGCAATTGGCGCAATTGATGCGCCACCAGAAAGGCGCGTTGCCGGAACATACGCTCTGTAAATCGTGGCGGATATATGTAGCGCAAAAGTGTTGCAAAAATATGATCGTAATTAATGGTCGTGAGTTGGTAAATTTCGTGCATATACCGCAGCATAAGCGTTTTCGCTGTCTGCTGCAACTGCGAGGCAAAGGCAGGGGATTCCTGTGATTCCGGGAGGCCCTCCAGATAAGGCTGCAGTGAAATGGGCATGCCGAAAACAATGTCCATATCGGTATCTTCGGATAGAACCGTACCTTCTACGGACAGTTCTTCGAGCATACGCGGACTGAGTTCCTCTTTGAGCTGCGCGGCTACCCGCAACAGAAAATTGTCGTGCGCGCGGATGGGGTAATACGTTATGTTTACGGGGACGATGACGGTGCGCTTGTGCAGGACCTGCTGCACGTCTTCTATATCGAATTGTTCTAAGAGTGCGTGCACTTTTTCTATTTGTCCGCTGTCGACGGCACGCCGTATCTGCTGGCGGTACTGTTCAGCACGCAGGGCCAACACCGCCGCACCCGTATGCGGCAGTCGGCGGCCCGTATCGTGGAAGATACGATAATCCCCCGTGTCATCCACCACCTTCTTGTCTTTAATCATGGCGCCTTCGGGAAAAATCAGCCATGGATGTGCACCATGCAACAGGGTACGAATCACGGTGTGGTCACGGTTGGGATCGCGAGTAGACAACGTATCGGTTATGCGCAACAACTCGCCAATACGTCCTTGAAATAACGTGGCATCTGCCAGGGCGGCTACCGGCTGCCCAGTGTGCTTGTAAATCAAGTACGGCAGCAAAACGGTCTCGAGACGAGTGAAATGGTTGACCACGTAGATAATCGCCATGTCTTCACGGATGGCCGCCGCGTTATAAATGTGTATATGTGCTTTTACCAGCTTCGAAGCGGCGCCTATCAGCCATTTGGTCATCGAAAGCACTAGCGTAGAAGACATCATACTACAGAACACACCTCATTGCTTGCCCCCAAGGCGTTTCTCCTTTCGCGTTATCCGGAATGAATGCCTTATTTACTGGAAAATAATGGCACGGAAACGACGCTCTTTCTGTTCTCCAGAACAAGGCCGCAGTCGCTACTCTCTGGGACGCAGACCAATATGAGAAGCAAATTCCTTTTCCACTTTTTCCACATTCGCCGCGTTGTATCGCACCAATTGCTGCAAATGCGGCAGGCTGTCCAAATCCACATCTTCAAACTGAATCGCCACCCCCCCCTCGTCTACACGCGCTATTTTGCCATGGGTTTGAATACGTTGCTCGTGCTTGCCCGTATCCAAAACTAAATCCAGCTTCACCGGGTTGCCGATGGGTAACGCACGTTCCATGGCAAACCAGATCCCGCTCATACTGACATTGCGCACCTGCCCCTCTAGCAACACCCCGCTCGGCAGGCGCACTTCAGCACGAATGTGAACGGGGCTGCGTGAAAATCCTCGAGCATTCATTTGTTGTGACATCGTCCGCAACCTCCTTTCTCTCCCAGCATCACCCACGGAGTGCCGGCGCGTGAGCTGTTCCCGGGCCGCGATCATGTTCCCGTCGGCCCGCTTTAGCAAACCAACATGCCCAAAAGTTATTGCAATAAAAAGGCTTCTGCTTCAGGGGTATAATTCCTGATCGCTTAGCTCTCATAACGCAGCAATTGCTCCAGATGGGGACGACTTTCCGGCTGTACCCAGCTAAAATGCAGCGCCATGCCTTTATCGGCAATTCGGGATACGGTGCCCTGGGTCCAAATGCGTTCTGCATGGCTTCCTCGTTTAACCCGCATGGTAAAAAAGACTTGCTCTTTACCAAACGGAAAGACGGAGCCCATGTCCACTTTGAACAGTATGCCACTCATGCTGACATTGCAGACTTCCCCCTCCAGTGAAACACCGCTGGAAAGCCGCATTTCCCCCCGCACTTGCAGCGTTTTGCGCACATGTTGCCGGGCCTCTTTTTTTACCGTCATCTGTAACGACCTCCTCTCATGGAAGGGCCCCCCCTTCTGGTTATAAAAACTCCTCTTTTTCTTTTAAGCACAGGGGTAATGTTTCACGCAATCCCTGATTCTGAAGAGAACTGCATCTTTGACCTGATACACCTTATATCTTTACACTATTGTACCATATGATTAACAAATCAACCATGCTTTACGCAGAAAAAATACTTTTCAAGTAAAAATAGTCTTAAAATGCCTAAATAGCTCATATAGCTGGATTTACAAGCCAAAATAACCTCTTCTTTCAATAATGATTCCTGATAGAAATCTACCCAGACAGGCAAATACGCCAGACAAGACAGCAAACTGAAGGACTTTGGAAAAACAGAACCGGCCTTTCGCATTTTGCATACTCTTTAATCCCCCCCGCTATTTTTCCTACCATTTTCACCATCGCGCAACGCTGGCGCAGAAACGTTTTTAGGTGTAGACTGTAGTGTAAAGAAGGGGGGGGGGAAGTAGTGTATAAATGGGGCGCTGCAGACATGCGGTGTCGAAATAAAGGAGAGAACAATGCCTCGATCTTCCATGTGGTTCGCCTTGTGTTTTGCTGTATTACTTTGTACCTCCCTGTTGCTGACAGGATGCCCAGAAAAAGAGACCCCAAAGGGGGATATCACCGGTTGGGTAAGTGATGCTGAGGGCAATCTGTTGCCGCTGGTGGAGGTAAAGTTGTCGGATGGAAGTACTACCTACACCGACAGCCATGGTCTGTTTGCCTTTGAGGGGGTTTCGGCAGAGGACGAAAAAACGATTTCTTTCGCATTAGACGGTTATCTTCCAGTTTCACAGCCGTTGTGTGCGCTTGAAAATCGTACATTGTCGCTGGAACAACGATTGATGTTGCGAGGTGAGGGCCAAGATTTACCTTCCGTAGGAGCAGGCGGTCGTCATTCGGATGGCGCTGGAAATGGATTGCATATTCCAGCGGGCGCCCTGGGTGCTGGAAATGGCAAGAGGTATGGTAAGGCTTCTGTACATATGACGCAGCTTCGTATGCAAGGCGCAGCAACGGCAGATCTCTTTCCGGGCGCTTTTATGGCGCAGCTGAATGCCGGTTTGGGCAGAAGACAGTTGGAGGCGCATGCCTTGATGCATTTTGAAGTTGCTGCGAATGGTGAGGTACTAAGCCTAAATGCAGGCTCAAGAGTGGGTATTACGATGTGCCTTTCTGAGGATGCCCCGTATCAAGCAGGCGATGAAGCGCCGTTGTGGTATTTTAATGCCGCAAGCGGGGTATGGGTGCAAGGGCCCAATGGGCTCGTTATTCGGGACCGAGACCGCCTTTGTGTTACTGCCGAGGTGGACTGCCTTGGATGGTGGTGCTGTGGCGAGCCGTTAACAGCGGGGCATACATTCACCGGGACCGTTTATGATGAAAATAATGTGCCACTTGTGGGAGCGATGGTGCGCGCGGTCGGGCTGGATTATTATGGAGTTGCGCGTGCAAGAACGGATGTCGAGGGACACTACCAACTTTTTGTTAAACCCAATACGCAGGTTCGGCTGGAATTAATCCCACCGGGCGCGTTTTATGTGGTGACACAAGTAGAAACGGTGAGCGGTGATGCGGGTGCGGAAACAGTACGTGATTTGACCGTATCGTATGACTCGTGCATTTCGGGCTATGTCGCGGATGGATCGGGCGCACCTATTGCCGACGAGACGGTGTTTTCTTCTGGCGGGGGCAGTGCCGTCACAGATGAAAACGGCTATTTCTGCCTTGCTGCACCGGGAGGCGTATATGTCGCCGTATACGTACCAGGACGGCCCGCACGGGTGGTATTAACACCGGATACGGCAACGTGTGGCGACACGGATCTGGTTCCGGTCAACCTGACGGTCTATTATCCACAGGATGGCGATTTGGTGGGCTATGTCTTTGACAATGTCAGCACCTTTGGGAATGTACCGACCCATAGCGCCACGGCGCTGTTCTGCTCCGGTTTCGACGGAGAACAGTATGAGGCGTACATGCGTGAGGCGCCTTCGGAGGATACGTTTACGATATACACCAAGCAGTATGATTTGGACCTCCAGGCCAATCTTGCTCTGCAAGCGTGGTTCAACGCCTCGTTTACGCATCAGGGTGATGCGAACGGCTTGCTGGCCGAAATGAATTTTGCCTTCAATGGCATTTTCGACGCCAACATCACTACTACCGAAGATGGTTCGGTGCCGGAAAACACCTCGGACATCGAATTGGGGCGTGTTGGGGGATTGGATGCTGGAGAGGCGGGACAGGTGAATAATGGGGTAACCCAATTGCCTATGCCTGCTCTGGAGCGGTATATGGGAGGGCGCAATGGCCAATTTGGCGCCTTGGGCTATTATGCGCAGGAACCGTTCTGGGCGGAAAACATCTTCGACTATGGCGAGTTGCTGACCTGGTCCTGGCCAGGCGGTGTCGATTTGGGCTCATTCAACATGCAGACGCGCCTTCCTGATGCACTTGTGGTAACTGCGCCAGGTAGCGATGCAATGAAGACGCTCTTTGAACCGGTTGACGGCGTTATCCCTGACCTGGAATTGCGTTGGGAAACCACTTCGGAGCCGGGCTCTTACATAACGCTGTTCCTTGAGACCGTGGCCTTGAACACGTTGAGTGAAATCGGCATCCCGCTGCGATTGCATTATAACATCGGCTTTGGCGCGTTGGTCTGCCGGCTGGTAGATGACGGAACGTGCACCATTCCGGGAGACGTGCTCGCGCAACTGGTCAGCCAGACCTTGCCGGAAGAGAAGGCATTTTCCCTCAGTACCAGTACACGCCTCAATTTCCTGTTGGGCCTGCGTACCAATGTAACCGAAAACACACAGGTACCCTTGTTGCGCGGCAATGGAGGTAACGGCCGTATCGCCTTCATTAGCACTTCGGACCCGGTGGCGTTTTGGAACGTAAACTTTGATGCCGCCATCGGATGGGAATAACTATGAACTGAACGCGGCTTACTGCCGCTGCGTTTATAGAACACTATAGCTTCAGGAGTCCTTTCCCACAGAGAAAAGGACTCCTTTTTTCTGCCAAAGCCCTTCTAAAAGGCGCGATTAGCAACATTTGGAAGAACAAGGAATCGGGCAAAAAAGAAAGATTTGCCTTCACCTGTAAATCGCGTTATGATGAGTCGCATCCCTATTATCTATTTACAATGCATAATGTAATAACCAATAGCTATTTGCGGGAGAGAAACCATGGAGAAAAAACGTGCTGACGGCATGTCGCGTCGTGATTTTGGCGTGGCAACAGCGGCAACAGGCTTCGCTATTTTGAGCTCGAAATCGGGCATAGCGGAGACCAATAGCGAAACGCTTAAAATTGGATTGATTGGTTGTGGTGGCCGTGGTGGTGGCGCCGTGCGGGATTGCCTGAGTGGCAATGAAAACGTGAAAATTGTCGGCATGGCGGATGTCTTTGAAGACAAGCTGAAAAGCAAGCGCGCAGAAATGGAAGCGCAAAAAGATCCGAAGATTGCATCGAAGGTAGACATCAACGATGACATGTGCTTTGTCGGGCTTGACGCTTACAAAAAGTTGCTGGAAACGGATATTGACATCATTATCCATGGCACCCCGCCCTATGCGCGTCCCAAGCACATTGCAGCGGCGGTCGATGCTGGCAAACATATCTTTACGGAAAAACCCATCGCGGTGGACCCGGTCGGGGTACGTCTGTTTATGGATGCCGCCAAGAAAGCAAAGAAGAAAAAACTTTCTTTCGTATGCGGAACGCAACGTCGTCACCAGAAATCGTACATCGATACGATCAAGCGCATCGAAGACGGCGCAATCGGAAAGGTCCTGGCGGCACGCGCGTATTGGTGCGGCGGCCTGCCTTTCTGCCATGAACGCAAACCGGAATGGAGCGATCTTGAGTATCGTCTGCGCAACTGGTACAACTACGTATGGGTATGCGGTGACAACATCGTCGAACAGCACATCCACAACATCGACGTGATCAACTGGGTCATGGGCGGGCCACCTAAGAAAGTATTCGCATCAGGCGGTCGTGTATGGAAACCGAAGGAAGAAAAATACGGCGATCTGTATGATCACTATTCCTGCGACTTCGAATACTCTCGCGGCGTACATATGATCAGCATGTGCCGTCATTTCAACAATTCCGACGGCGACGTTTCGGAATGGATCGTCGGCACGAAGAAGATCATCCGCGCCAATCAGCTTGCCAAAGACGATATCAGCCCCTACGTGCAGGAGCACAAGGACTTCATCGCCAGTATCCGCGGTGAAGGCGAGTACCTGAACGAAGGCGAACGCTGTGCAGAAAGCACCTTGACGGCTATCATGGGACGCATGTCGGCCTTTACAGGCAAGAAAATCTCGTTTAGGGAAGCGATGAAATCCGACCTGAGCATCGTGCCGGAAGATCTGGATTTCGGAAAATCGTACCCCGTTGGCCCCTTGGCCGTTCCGGGCACATAAGCACCATCCCCCTTTATCGTATGAAAAATACGGACGAAGCGAAATGCTTCGTCCGTATTTTAATGTGTATAGGTAGATGCACGCGTGCTAGACGTGTGCGCGCCTTACTTATCCCGCCACACGACGACGCTCGACCCGTTTGCGCTCTTCAGCGTCAAGGATGGCCTTGCGCACACGTACATTTTTGGGGGTA
The DNA here is from genome assembly GCA_963678445.1 of Candidatus Hydrogenedentota bacterium. Classification (GTDB taxonomy): domain Bacteria; phylum Hydrogenedentota; class Hydrogenedentia; order Hydrogenedentales. The sequence goes on from OY782877.1 coordinate 1,523,602, forward strand.
ACTTCAACCAATTCATCCGCCGCAATCCATTCCAGCGCGGCATCCAACGTCATTCGACGGGGTACATCCAAACCTTCATTATGATCCTTACCCGCAGCACGATGGTTGGTCAGTGCTTTCCGTTTTACCGGGTTGCAGGGCAAATCGCCAGGACGTGCATTCTCGCCTACGATCATACCGTAATATACCGGATCCATTGGGGACACAAAAAGGGTGCCACGCTGTTGCAGATTTTCCAGACTGTAGCGGGTTGCGACCCCGGTTTCCATGGCGATCATCGAACCGCGGTTACGCAGGGGGATGTCACCCGCCCAAGGGCCATAGGCCACAAAACGCGAGGCCATGATACCCAATCCTCGCGTGTCCGTAAGGAAATCGTTGCGATAGCCGATAAGTCCGCGGGTGGGAATGCGGAACTCAAGGCGCAGAATACCCGTGCCCGTATTGTGCATGTCCTGCATCTCGCCTTTACGCCGCGCTATTTTTTCCATCACGATGCCCTGATACTCCATAGGCACATCGATAGAAAGCATTTCGTAGGGCTCTAACAAATGCCCTGCGGCATCGCGACGCGTAATAATTTCAGGAGGAGACACGCACAGTTCCATACCTTCGCGACGCATCTCTTCAATAAGAATAGACAGGTGCAACTCACCGCGCCCGGAAACTTTGATACCTTCCCCTGCGGCCAACTCCTCCATACGCATGGCAATATTAACGCGCAACTCGCGTTCAAGGCGTTGCTTGATCTGACGCAGCGTAACGGCATTGCCCTCTTGCCCGGAAAAAGGCCCGGTGTTTGCCTGGAACACCATGGACACCGTCGGTTCTTCAATCTCAAGCGGTGCCAAAGCAGCATTTTCCAATTCGGGAGACGCAAGCGTGTCGCCAATATTCAGTTCCTTGGGTCCGGCGATCGTTACAATATCACCCGCAACGATCTCATCAATCGCGACGCTCTCCAGCCCCCGCGTGGCCCAAAGATAGGTAGCACGTTGGGTAGAGGTTTCCGTCACATGCCAGCCACGCGCCTGACGGTCCGCATCCATATCCGTCAAATCCGTTTCTTCCCATTCGGTAACAATGCGCTGGAAATCTTCGGCCCGTTTCAGACGTCCTTGCAAAACACGGCCCGTGCCCGTACGGCCAATATGATCATTCCAACCCAGCGTGCTCACCTGCATGAGGAACGGCGCATCCGGATCACCCGGGGGCGCAGGAACTTTTTTGATAAGTGTTTCCAACAAAGCGGTCATGTCCCGCGTTTCCGTGGCCAAATCGTGTACGAGCCAACCGTCCAGCCCCGAACCGTAAAGGACAGGGAAGTCGCACTGCGCATCATTGGCGCCCAGCTCGACGAACAAGTCAAAAGTTTTATCCAACGCGCGATCGGGATCGGCTTGCGGGCGGTCGACCTTGTTAATAACAACAATGGGACGCAAGCCCATACGCAAGGCCCGCATGAGCACGTAACGCGTCTGCGGCATAGGGCCTTCATTAGCATCTACCAGCAGCAAGACAGAATCGACCATAGACAATACACGTTCCACCTCACCCGAAAAATCGGCGTGGCCCGGCGTATCGATAATATTAATCAGATACTCATTCCATTGCACCGTGCAATGTTTGGAACGAATGGTAATACCCCGTTCCCGTTCCAATTCATGGTTATCCATCACCCGCTCCTCCACCCGTGCATTGGCGCGAAAAACCTGCGTAGAACGGAAAATACTGTCAATCAACGTTGTTTTTCCGTGGTCAATATGGGCAATAATAGCCACATTGCGAATGTGTTCGATTTTACTCATGGAACTCCTGCACTTAAACGGGGATCGTATTCTGGACGCACCCGGTTGGAAAAAATGGCCTGCAACGCTCGAAAGCAGCCCAGCGGCCGCAAGGTGGCCAGAGCCATACACAAGAGATATGGTCCTTGCCGTCCCTGATCGCAGCAAAAACTTCGTTTTATATGACAGCTTTTGGAATTTCAGTCACTAAAGCGCCACCAACGTATTGGCCCCCATCTCTGGTTTTGGCAGAGAACGCCACACCGTGTAAACAGGGCTGTCGTGTACGTGGCCAATGAATGGATCTGTATTGTACGTCAATACCTGTGAACAGTGCAAGAAATTCTTGTTCTTCGTCCGCCTGACAACTCCGCGGCAAAGGAAGGAATCAAGTGCTCTTCACGAAACTCTTACAAGCTTGTTGCCTAATAGTGCATTGCTTACGCCCCCTCCCGAAACCACTTATGAAAATCAAACCGTTGACCCCAATCACACAATAATCACCGCGGCAGCGCACCCCAAACATAGAAAAATTTCGTTTTTATGACAACCCTTGGGATTTTAGTCACTAAAGGTATAGTTAACAGCCAAAACATTTTTATCACAAAATCGACAAAAAAGCTTGACGAAAGAGATCGGCTTTGCTATAGTTCTTTTTAAGTACCCAATGGGGATATGCATTTTTTGCAGACTACATGTTGTGGTCGAACAAAAAATGCCACACGAGTTTGGGGAATGACATCCCGGTGTATCTGAAATATTGGACAAGAAAGGAGGAATGAAAACTTAAGTACGTCGCATTATCGGATAGACTGGCTTTAAGGATGTTTTGAATAGAATCGCTATAGAGGATCGTACTACAGATTTCCTACCAAGTTAGGAAAAACGATCCGCACAGACTTCGCTAGTGCGAAGATGTGTTTTTGGAATGAGAAACAGTGTTGTTTTAAACAACCTAATGGAGATTACGCACAATGCGTTTGTTTAAAGTCATGATGGTTGCGGCTTTGGTCGCTAGTATGGGCGCGATGGCCTATGCCGAATTGCAGAATGTTGAAGTCGGCGGCGCTCTGCGCATCCGCGGAAACTACTACGAAATGGACTCGATGGGTTCGGATTCCTTCTTCGAGCAGCGCACGAAACTGAACGTCAAAGCGGACTTCACCGATGACGTCAGCGCTTTCATCGAATTCGACAGCTACGATGTTTGGGGCGAAGACTTCCGCTCCGTCAACTATGTGACGGGTCTTGACGGCCGCGCCGCCAGTGGCGACGATGTCGAAGTCTACCAAGCCTATGTCGAAGCCAACGAAATGTACGGATACCCGGTACGTCTGCGCGTTGGTCGTCAGGAAATGAAGTTCGGCAGCGGCTGGCTCGTTGGCACCAACGAAAGCTCCTCCATCTTCAGCGGCCTGTCCTTCGATGCGATTCGTTTGGACTATGCCACCGATATGTTCAGCGCGACGGCTTTCGCCGCCAAATTGGCTGAAAACTTCGGCAACTTCGGTGAAGATGATGCCGACATGTACGGTATCTACCTGAGCTACCTCGGCGTCGAAGACATGACCATCGATGCTTACTGGTTCTTACTGTATGATGATGGCGCGGTACTGCCCGTCAAATCGAACCTGCACACTGTTGGCCTCCGCGGAGCTGGCGTCTATGGCGCGTTTGATTATGAAGCTGAAGTTGCCTACCAGTTTGGTAGCCTTTCCGAAACCGACCTTGACTGGGATGCCTTTGCCGCGAATGCGGAAGCTGGTTACACCTTCGACATGAACTTCATGCCGCGCGTCTTCTTGGGCGCTGCTTGGTTTGAAGGCGGCGAAGATGATGACATGCCCTTCAACCGTCTCTTCTCCGAATGGGAATACACCGAATTCATCTCCAACACGGACATGAGCAACATGTTCATCTTCCGTGCTGGTGTCAGCGCCACGCCGACCGAGAGCGTAAGCCTCTCCTTGGTCGCTTCGTACTTCATGGCTGATGAAGAAAACGAAGGCGGCTTCTGGTTCTGGAGCTGGGAAGCGGACGACGAAGAAGGCCTCGAACTGGGTCTGTATGCTGACTACCAGTACACCGAAGACCTCGTCTTCCGTGCCGGTTATGCTCACTTCTTCGCTGATGATGCTGCCGACGATGGCAACTTCGTTCTTGGCAACGGCCTTCTGCCCTACGCTGCCGACGACGATGACAACTACCACTATGCATTCGTAGAGACCGAACTGAAATTCTAATTTCAGCTTAGTTTCTATCCGCAAGAGATAGTTCCTACGCCCCCGCGTGAAAACGCGGGGGCGTTCCTGTATTTAGCTAGAGAATCTAAGGTTGCGTTTTAGGGACATATTCCGTACCATCATGCAAAACACATTTTCGATGCGGTTTATAAAATCGAAGGTCTGGTATGCGTAATACGTCACAACAACATACACCCCTCCCCGCTTGCACCGTGGTGATACCCGCATATAACGCCAGCGCCCATATTGTTGAAGCCATAGATAGTGTTTTACAGCAAGACTATACAAATTGGGAATTGAAGGTGGTGGATGATGGTTCGAGCGATAACACCGCAGCACAAGTGCGCACCTTTACCGATCATCGCATCCAATTGCATTGCCAAAATAACAGCGGTGCTTCAGCAGCCCGAAACCAAGGGCTACGTATGGCTCAGGCGGATACGGTGCTTTTTCTGGATGCGGATGACTGCCTAAAACCCAATGCATTAGCCCGTTTCATGCAGGCCTTCGCAGCACATCCAGACGCATGCGCTGTATATGGAGAAGCGATGGTAATAGAAGCGAATGGGGAGTGTGCAGGGGTGGCAAAGCAGCCTGTTTTTGCAGCACGCCCTTCGGGGGATGTCTTAAAAGCGCTCTTAACGCGAAATTTTATTGCGACGCCAGGCGTCATGGCGATTCGGCGTGAAGCAATAGTGATGGCAGGAGCCTTCAATGAAAGCCTGTGCCTCTCGGAAGATTGGGAAGCATGGTGTCGCCTGGCCCAACAAGGCCCGTTTTATTATTTGGGACCGGAACCGGTGCTTTCGTACCGGTTAAGCGCGACGAGTTTTGTGCGTACGAAGGGAATGGAGCCAACACATGGCTTACGCTGTGTCGCTGCCATCTTTGAACAACCCGGGCTCTCAGCGCGCTTGGGGCGGGCCTTACCCCGACTGCGCCGTAAGGCAGAGGCGAGTATCTATAGTTTTACGGCAACGCAGCATGTGCGCGCACATAACTGGCGTATTGCACGGGGATTGCTTTGGGCAAGCTTGTGCCGGGTGCCCTACCAGTGTCGCGAATGGATATTGTGGCTTTTGACGTGGCTACATTGGCTACCCAATGTAGTTTTACGACGTTTGAAGTAGAATTATTTTGAAAAGTGTTTGTGAGGAAAAGCAGACGGGTGGACAGCGAAAAAATTACTGAAAAGAATTTAGCGGCGACTATTATCATTACGACCTATAATCGTTGGCCCGATTTACGCGACTGCTTGGCATCTCTGCCTTGGACGGAGATGAAGGCCTCCGCGGTGGAGGTGCTGGTGATGGATGATGGCTCGTCGGATGAGACCGCGACAGGGGTGCGAGAGACGTTTCCCCAAGTTCGATTGCTACGCAATAAAACGCGACAAGGCGCTTCTTATAGCCGCAACTGCCTGGGACGGGCCGCACAGGGTCGCCTGTTGATTTGCCTTGATGACGATGTGCTCGTAACGACTGGTTGGCTGGAAGCGTTACTGAGACAGGATGATGGACAAACACTCTTGGGAGGACGAATCGTCGATTATGGTGGTGAACGCGAGCAGGGCGGACCGGCGCATTACACATTCATTGGTAAACGCTTGCCGTGTGCAGTGAAAAAGGCCAATGTCGGAATTTCTTGTAATTTAGCTATTCCTGCATGTGTTTTTGAGGCATTGGGGGGCTTTGACGAGGATCTGCCGTATTATTTTGAAGATAGTGACTTTTGCATTCGCGCAAATAAGGCCGGGTTTAACTTCGCCTATGTGCCTGAAGCAAAGGTTTTCCACAAGGGCTCACCCGTACGTGTAGGTAAGGCGATTTGGATGCAGGAGCGCAACAGCACGTTTGCCATGCTAAAGGCGTATCGGGGAAGCTGGTGGCGCCTTGCATTGTTTACTGTGCTCAATGGCGCCTGGATGGGATACAGGGTCTTTTCCTGGGGAATACGGGGGCGTTTTAGTGATGTACACCGGTTGGTTTCGGGCTGGTGCTGCGCCTATCGGGACTTTTGGCGGCGATGCCGTACGGCGCATTAATGTGTATGGGATGTTGGGTATGAGAAAAGGAGAGGAGCATGACTGAAGTGACAAATCCGTTGGTGGGAATCATCATGGGCAGCAAGTCGGATTGGGAGGTGATGTCGCGTGCGGATGCTTTGTTGGCTGAATTCGGTGTAGCGCATGAGTGCAAGGTAATGTCGGCGCATCGCACACCGGATTTAGTGGAGAAGTATGTCAAGGCGGCAGAGGGACGCGGCATCGAAGTGCTCATTGCGGGAGCAGGCCTTGCCGCAGCGTTACCTGGCGTGGTAGCATCCTTTACAACGTTGCCGGTGCTGGGCGTGCCGCTCGAAAGTGGCGCATTGCGCGGACAGGACGCACTCTACAGCATTGTACAGATGCCACCGGGAATTCCGGTAGGGACGATGGCCATTGGAAAGCCGGGGGCCAGCAATGCCGCACTGATGGCAGTGGCCATTCTGGCGAACAAACATCCGGAGTACCGAGAGCGACTCAAGGCATATCGTGCTGCGCAGGCGCAAAAGATCCGAGAGATCACGTTGCCGTAACCGACGCATGTAAAAATTCCTGGCCGCATGGCATCACAGCGGATGCGGTCAGGAATCATCAAAACACTTCAAAATGGCTATCGCAAAACTTCAAGGCGTTGAGGCCGATCTACCACTATCAAAGAAATACTTGCGTAAAAGTGGCAAAGTCTCTTCAAGCGTCTCAAGATAGAGCCGTGTAACAACGGTCTCGCTGCGTCCTGTTTTCTCAAACTCATCCAGGATACTAAGGAATCGGTCTGTACGTCCACGCGCCTGATTGATTTTGCTTTTCTTATCCGCTTCGGCTTGCTGGATCAGTTTATCCGCTTCACCACGCGCCTGCGGAATCTCCTCGCTGTATTTCCCTTCGGCTTCGTTGAGATAACGGTCTCTATCTTCCAGTGCGCTGGCGACATCTTTGAATGCATCTGCCACAGCCAAAGGCGGCGTGACACGTTCAAAGTTCGCCGAAATAATCAATATACCGACTTGCAACTGATCAAGATACTCTTGCGTTCCTTCTTTAATCTGAGTAAGCACCCATTGTTTGCCCGAGGTAAGCAAATCGTCGACGTGTTTCTGGGCAACAACGCGGGTAAGGGTGGCCTCTGTCGCAAGGCGAACGAGTCGCTGGGGCTTTTGGGTAATGAAAAGGTAGTGTGCGGGGTTGCCGACTTTGTACTGCACATTGACGGCAATGTGAACGAGGTTTTCATCACCAGTAAGAAATTGGTTACTGGTCGTACTTTGGGCATAAAAAGTGGTGGAATAGGTCGTATCTTCTTGCATTGAATTTGCTTCAGTGCTGGCATTTTTAACCTGATTCGGTCGCAGCACCGTTAGCCGATCGATAGGGTACGGGAAATGATAGTGCGTACCGGGCAAAAGCGGCGTTGGAAGCAGCGTGCCAAAACGCTGCACGTAGCCTTCTTCCTCGGGTTTAATGACACAGATTCCACTGAGCAGATAGATAAAAAACAGGGAAAGCAATGAAATCAGCACCGTCCGGCCAAGCCACCGGAACTGTCGCGGTTGTTTTTTATTCGTCATGCGTTTTTTCCTCCGCTGGAGTGGCTGCGGGGGAGATCAACGGTGCCGGTGCTGGCGTTGATTTGGTTTTTGCGATCTCGTCGGGTTCAAAGTTGCTGAGCATTTTCAAAAGGTTCGTATCGGCGGACATGACAAGCGTGGTGTCATTGGTAAGAATCTTTTTGTAGGATTCCAGTGTGCGCATGAATTCGTAAAAACGTTTATCTTTGTTGTAGGCCTCATTGTAAATGCGCACCGCTTCTGCATCCCCTTCACCTTTGATCTGCTGTGCTTTTTTGTATGCTTCTGAGAGAATGCTGCGTTTTTCCAGGTCGGTTTTTGCCTGGATCGACATGGCCTGCTCTTTACCCGTAGCACGATACTCTTTGGCCTTCTGATCACGTTCGGCGCGCATACGCTTGTATACCGATTCCTTATTTTCATCGGGAAGGTTGATGCGCTTGATACGCACGTCGATCACTTCGATACCATAATCCTGGCGCGCAGCAGTGCGGCAGGCCTGGGTAACGGTATTCATCATTTCATCGAGCTGAACCTTCTCGGGGTCGATGGAAAGAATATCGCTTAGTTCATGTTTGCCCAACTCACTGCTAATCTGCGAAGAAACGAGTGCGGCAAGATTGTTTTCAGCACCTGCGATGGTACCCATCTTTTTAAGAAAAATCTCGGGTTTAGCGATACGCCAGCAGGCAAAGGTATCGATAACCAGATTCTTACGGTCAAGTGTAAAATTTTCATTAGGCCGGGGATCGAAAATCTGCACCCGTTTGTCAAAACGCAGAACACTCTGCACCGGGCTGGGCCACTTGAAGTTGAGACCGGGCGTGGTAATGGTGCGTACAGGTTTTCCGAAGGTTGTCACGATAGCGAACTGGGTTTCATCCACCGTAAAACAGGCTGTGCTTAAAACGGTAAGCACAACGACAAGTAGCATAGCAATCGGTATGATTCGTTTCATCTTTTTATCTCCTCGCAATACAGCAGGGCTGTAACTGGCATCAAAAGGCTATCGTTCTTCGGCGATGGAATCTAGCGTGTAACTGTTTAACGACATTAAGCTCTCATTTAAGAATTGCCCTGCCATAAAATAGCCGGTCAATGGATTTCTTCGCGCATCTTTTTTAACATTGGGGTCAATGAGCAACTTGCGCACCGAAGGAAGCACGTCTTCAATACAGTCAAGATGCATAAGAAACGCAACCGCTTCCGGAGACTCCTGAAAAACCTCGGTCATGGCGCGAAAATACGCGGTATCCCCTTCAGCAGAAAGCTTCTTCTCTACCGTATAGGCTTCTGCATCCGCTAACAAACGCTTTGCCGCACCGCGGGTGTTAGGCAATGTGGCGTTGTGGTAGGAAATGGCGCGGTTAATCTCGGTGGCGCGATCTTCACGCGCGGTGGCGACGCCACGGAAGGCTGGCACAACCGTCACCGGCGGATGCACCTCTTGCAAACGAACTGCTGTCAGAGCAATGCCTGCCTGGTACGTATCAAGTTGCTGTTGCACTTCTTTAAAAATAACTTCCGATATAGTATCGCGTTGCGTAGTCAACACCTCGGTAAGCGGCATAACCCCAATCGTGCGGCGCAGGCAACTCTCGGTAACCGCACGAACGGTAGCTTCTGTATCCGCAAGGTGAAACAAATACTGTGCAGCACGCTGGGGAGCAACATGATACTCAAGTACCAGATTGGCGTCCACTTCATTTTTGTCGCCTGTCAGCATAATTGCCTCTTCCGAGTGCTTTTCATAAATACCCGACATGTGCGCGCTTTCCCACAGGTACGCATTGGGTTCAGTTGCTTCCGAACGACGCGCAATGGTGCGGAAACCGAACTCAAGTTGTTGCACTGCATCTGGTTGTACGCGATGCAATCGCGTCATTGGATAGGGTAAGCGGTAGTGCAACCCAGGTTCGCAATGCGTCGGAGACAGTTTGCCGAACTTAAGCAACAATCCCGTTTCATTAGGCTGAATGCAGAAAAAACCGCTGACAAAATAAGCCAGGACTAAAAGCACCACCAAAAAAGCCCCTATACGACGGGGATAGCGACGCCCATAATTGCTAACGCGGGAAAAAACCGGAACAAGGTAGCGTTGCACCAATGCGATCCCTTTGCCTACAGCATGCCCTTCATTTTTTCCCTGCATAAGATTACGCACAAACAGCGCCGTCTCGAAAGAAGTAATTTCACTCTGTTGCAGCCCCTGGATGGAACTGATAAAAAGTTCTATACCCAATTTAAAGATCAGTACCGCCACAGCAAGAGAGGCAAGGGAGTCCAGACTCATGCCGATCCAATTGCCAAGCAAACAAACCAACACAGCCACCGAGGAAAACATGTCCATACGCGAGTGGAAACCATCGGCCTCAAGACTGGGCGATTCATTCTCACGCGCCACACGGATTTGGTACACAGAAAGTCCATATGAAATAAGGATGCAAACCCATACCAGCAGGATACCAACAGGAATATTTTCCAGCGTTTGTGTGGGATACTGAAAAACACGAACAAAAATCCCAAGCGAGGCAAAGAGAATCAGCAAGGAAATCAGCAATGCCAAGCTGTTCTCCACCGTTTTAACCCACTTGGGAAAACGGCGGGAAAAGAACACACCACCCAGTACGAGGGTACTGACGATAACATCGGAAAATGAATGTAACGCATCAACTTTAAGCGCCAGACTAAATGTCCAATACCCTGCCAAAAGTTTAATAAGCACCAACAGCAGATTACAGACTATAGAAACAATCGCTGCTCTGGCCTTTAATTTACTTTGCATAACAACATCCTTTATCACCTGCCTTGCGCCGCGGGCACAATCCTAAACGCAAAAACGAAATTGTCGGCGGGTAGCGAATGGCAAGAAACATGCCTCGCTTTCGTAGAACTACCTTACTTGCACAGCCCCTTCCAAAAGCACGGCTGACGCATGCACGCAAAAAGGTTGCATTAGTAGGGCGTTTACACATGCTATAGCATTGTACCCAACACCTCTTGTAAAGCGCAAAACTCCAAAACAAACGCAGTGGTTCATATGGTTTTTACGTATATAGGACACCCCAAATTAAAAAAAGGTGTCATTTTCGCGTTATAAATTTGAACCAGAGCGCCAAAGTTCAGTATGCTTTTTGTACGGAAGCAGGATTATTATCATGCGATTTATTTCGTATACTTTACACAGCATGTCGTTCTGTATGAAGTATGTGAAATTCCGTAGATGTTTTTGTGTAAATGGAACGCAATAAAGAGAGGAATAAGAACGTGAAAAAATCCATGATGTTGCAAGGAATGGTTGCCGCGCTCGCGGTCGTGTTGATGGTTGGTTGCGCCACTACTGGTGGCAGTAGCAGCAGCTTGAGCCCCCAAGAAGCTTCGGCGCAGACTGTCGCACAATGGGCAGATGCACTGAAAGCACAGGATATTGATGCTATCATGGCGACCTTCTCCGAAGATTTCGAGCACTTCGACTGGGGCGACAAAGCCGGTGCGACTGATTTCATGAGCGAAGCTATCGAAATGGGCTACCTGGAAGACATCGAAGTTGACCTGTCGGAAGCCGAATATGAATTGGATGAAGATCTGGTTGCGGTTTACCCGATCGAAATCATCGGCAACTTCGGCGAAATTACGCTTGAACTGCTCTTTGCCAAAGGCGCCAATGGCTACCAGATCGTGGGCATGGACGCTGCTGGCCTCTAATCCTACGACGAATACAAGCACCTTTATGATATGCTTGAAACCGGAACGGGTTATCCCGTTCCGGTTATTCTTTTACCCCTCTCTTTAATTACTTCTGCTCTCCCCATCCCTATCCCCTCTCCCCCAGCTCCCGCATAGGACATCCCGCCGCTTAGGACTATTATCTCTACTCAAAAAAAAGACTACAGCAACGAGTAACGTTGTTGTAATCCTTTGAGGGTGGCCGTTTGGAAAGTTGCCGCAAGCCGACTTTCTACTGTGAAAACGGGGCTTGGCAAAGGGGGCGCGCATATTGACATTCTAGTAAAGGGAAAAGGGTAACCTGCCTCCTCTTAAGAAGCTCATCGGTGGCGCGCTTTACGATTTTATTTTATCTGGCGCTTGAGCAGTGTCTCGAATTGACGGATGCGCGTATCGAAGAACTGCATTAACTTTTTATGCAGCTCTGGATTGGCTGCAGCAATAAGCGACTGATGATTAGCCGGGGAACTATCCAGCAAAAGGACATTATCAAAACTTTTACCGTAGGCATCGGTTACAATACAGCCTGCTTCACGCGCAATGAGTTGAGCGGCCGCCATATCATACGGGGCAATACCCAAAACCACACCACGTCCTGCATTGATAAAATGGTCGTGCACCAAATCCGGAATGTCACGCAAATAACGTCCTGCAAAGTCCACGCATGCATCCAGCTGATTGGTAAGGAGACGAGTCAGGCTGAAAGAGGTGCTGTTACATGCGAAAAAACCACCCTTGAGACTTGTCAGGTCGATGAGACGCGCTGCGGTGGGAAAAATCAGCTCGGCAGGACGCGCCGGCACCGTCATTGACCAGGAAACGGTTTCCAAATTGGTATTTTGCGACAATTTGGGACGCTTTAGGTGCTTGTCGATGTAAATACGCGCTCCCTTACCCCGTTCTGCATAAAAAACACGATCGCCTACAATTTCAACAACGCACGCGTTGTCAATATCGGCCATGGTAGGGCGTTCAATAACGCGGGTACTGGCAACAGAAACGACACAGCCTTCAAAACCATTTTTAGCCGCGCGTGTACCGTCAATAGGATCAACAACCAATAAATGTTTCGGTTGCGTATTGGAAAAGGTGGAGTAACCAGCGTCTTCAGAATAATAGGCAATCGGCGCACGCGCATTTTTAAGGAAATTGAGAAGGGCCTTTTCTGCAACCACATCAATTTCAAAGGTGGCGTCGCCACTGGTAGCGGTATCGACAATTTCACGGCCTTTAACCCCTTGCACATAAGGTACAACCGCCTCTTTTATTGCCAACGCCAACTCAATGAGAAATTCCCGCGAAAGAACTGCCGCACGCGCACGCGCTGCCGCCACGCGCGGTGTCACCGGCGCTTTGGAGGCTGTCTTCTTGTCCGACTTCTTCTGCGTTTTAGCGACTTTAGCCGCTGCCTTCTTTGGCGCTACCGCCTTTTTCGAAACCGCCGCTTTTTTCTTCGGAGACGTTTTCTTAGCTACCGTCTTTTTGGTTTTTGCAGCAGATGGCTTTGTCGCTTTTGAAGCTTTCTTTTTGGCTACTGTCGAGGCGGAAGAAGTTTTTGAAGCTGCCTTTTTCGCCGATGCCGTCGTGCGCTTTACGGTGCTTTTTTTGGCCGCAGGTTTCTTTTTTGCTTTTGTCGTTTGTTTGGTCTTCGCCTTCGCCATGCCAAGATTGCCTGTTTGTTTGGTTGGTGACTGCCGTTAGTGTATTGCCGTTAAGTACTGCCAGCGCTTGTCGCAACAGGTAAAATACCTCTGGCGTTGCGCCAAAACGCCATCTTTGCTGCAGTGCGTTACGTTTCTCACACCACTCCGCACGCCCCCAACCCTGTCTTTCTTGGCCTGCGGCATATTGTGCCTTTGCAACAATTTAGTAAGGGATGCCAGTCCTTGGCACTAAAAAGTCGTCTCCCTGACAACTTTAAATCGCTTGATGCTCAGGCACAAGACTATCGCTTTCCCGCTGTCGTCCCCAGACCACATTGGTTATTCATTCCGAAAATGCCCAAAAAGTTCCCCAGCCAGACTAAGCCTTGAAATGGCAAGATGTTAGCATACTGCTCAACTGAACACCTCCGCCCTGAAGAAAGCTAAGTATTACAACTTGTAAATCGTATGCAAATCAACTTCGCTGATTTACTTGTCGCCCATGCCATATTAAGCCAATTTTATCACTTCTGGCGAGATATGTCCAGAGGTTTCTTGGAACGGGGGATTTTTTGCTAGCGAAAACAGTTCCATATGCCTTAATATGACGCGCATCAGGAAAAAAATGTTTCATCTTTGTCTTTTTTGTCTTTTTTACACAGATAAACCGCTGAATCTGAAAACCCTAAATCCAGACAGCTTGTCTTTCGGAGGGTAAAACAGGCAAAATACCTCTACTACCCACATCGCTGTATGTTTGGGAACGGATAGACATTCCTGGTTTTAGTGGCTAAACACTGAAAAACCGTCATTGGAATGGAAAATCTATGCTGGTCAGGAACGGCAAGGACCACACCTAACGCTTGCGGTCGCCGGGCCGTATTATTAGGTTGCACAACGCCATCTTCTGCAATGACTTATAGAACAATGAAAGGTAGCTACTCGTGGCAAAACTTGCGTATTCCGCATCTGTTCGACATCTCAACCTGCGTCATTTGGAACAGACGCTTTGTGCTTTGACAGCAGCCGGTATAGACGCCTTGCATTTTGAGGTGCGGGATGGCGCTTTTGCTCCCGGCTTTGCTTTGGGCTATGAAATCATTCAGGCCGCAAAACAGTGCTGCGATTTGCCCTGCCATGCGCATTTGCTGGTGCAACATCCCGAACGACACATCGATGCGCTTGTGACAGCGGGCTGTGACGCCATTGCAGTACATGTCGAAGCATCGAGCCATGCGCATCGCGTGTTGGGGCAAATTCGTGACGCAGGCGCAGCACCGGGAATCGCGATTTTACCGGCCACCCCCCTGACAAAGCTTAGTTATGTACTGCCCTTGGCGGAAAACGTGTTGGTGTTGGGACGGGAGCCGGGTGAAACACGGGAGGGCGTGCTGCCCGCCACCTTTGAACGTATCCGGATTTTACACGAAAACATTGTCTACCAGAAATACTCGGCGCGTATTACCGCGGCAGGTGGACTCGATGCAGCATCTTGTGCGAAGGCTGCACATTTTGGCGCAGCATGCGTGGTACTGGATCATGCCGCCATTTTTAATCAAACTGCGGGTGATCCTGCGCAGGCGTTTCCTGGCTTTTGCGAGCAAGTTGCGGCGTATGTGCATACCGTCTGAGGGCGTCGGGATGATGGGGCGGGCGTTTTGTATAGCGGTGGGCCAGATCTGCGATAAGCAAGACCAGCAGACATAGAAGCCAACCGGTGTAGCCGGGAACATTTGTTCCGACCCGTACGACCGCAGGACCGAATTCTTCCGGCGTTTTGTTGGGCGCTTCATACACACAGGTGTAGGTCCCCGAATCCGCCAAGATTAGCCCATCAATGTAGAGAATTTGTCCGTGTACGCCATGAATACGCTCACTTTCTATAAGTTCGACACCATCTCTATACCAAGTGTAAGAGGGCATCGGGTGGATAAGCTCTGGCGCACTCAGGCAGAATAATTCACCCTTTTGGTAAAACCCGCCGTGTGTGTTGCTACAATCCGGAAGCACCACCTCCCCTTCACCCTCATCATCACATTCCACGATAACTTCACGGGTAACCTCGGCGATATTTCCCGCGTTATCATAAGTGCTATACGTGATAGTATAGCTACCTTCGGTATCTACATCGACCTCGCCCGACACAGTAGCACAGGCCGAGACATCGCCATCAATGTTGTCTATAGCGTAGCCGCCCGGCTCCTCATATGCCTCCCCGCAGGCCAAATGCATCGGATTACTTCCGTAAAGGGTAATCACCGGAGGCGTTGTATCAGCGGGGGGATTTATCAACCAGCGGCTATAGTACTTTTCGATCGCATTTTGCAGCAATGCCCGGTAGTACGGTTCATACAAATGGATACCATCAAAAGTACAGATTTCGGGAATCGTACGCGCGGGGTCCCCGCCTGGAAAAGGATAATAGCAGGGTGCCTGCCCCGGGTAGGGCACGCTGTTGGGAGTATCATCATAGTAGTATTGCAAAATCCCCCAGTTTTGCAAGTACTCCACGCGATTTTCATATGCGGGCAGAGCGCGTAACGTCCGTACTAATTCTCGCTTCATTGCCCCCAGTTCAGTAAACCAGGCAACGTATTCCTCGCGGCTTACCCCCCCCAGCGCAGTATAGTTCAATGGTTCCCCCGACGCACGCAGGTGATCAAAATAATCATAGCCTGCCAAGACAACCTTAATATTTGGGCGCACATTGAGACATCCTTCAATCATGATGCGGATATCCTCGACAATGGGCTCCCAAAAATGGAATCGGCGCAACTCATCCGACAATCCCCGAATCGTGTCCAGATGTGTCACAATCGTGTTGTGGAAATCATTCCCCCCAATGACCATGTGCACAATATCGATTTCCTGATGCGCATCTAAGTCTCCCAGCAGCCGCGGCAGGCAAGGCGCATTTGCAACGAGTTCCGTACGCGCCCATTCCGCTGCATGCGAACCGCACCAGGCGGTATTCTCCCCGCGCACTGTATACGCACTTAGGCCATTCTCCGCCAAGACGGTATCAAATATGGAGCTTCCCGCGCAGTTATTTGGAGGATTAGGCACCAAGGGGGCGGCCCAGCTATCCCCCACAACCAAAATGCGCACTGTAGCGGCATCCACCACACTACTGAAGAACGTCGTCAAGACGACGCATAACAAAAACACTACTTTCCCGTTCGAATCCATCAAATCACCCCATCCATTTCTCGGTAGCGAAAGACGGCCATGCAGGCTTGCAGCGGCCTATATCTATAGTTTTTTGTTTTCCCACTCCCAACAGGTCTGGTCGAGCTCTTTACTTGAATTCATAAACAGTGTCGGCCCCCCTTCTCAAATCTCCATGCCCCCACAAACTGCCTGTTCCTTACACTACAATCTTAAAGGAAAACTATAACATTCCTTTTTGTGAGCCTATGAACGCGACTCACGCGCAACCTTATCCTGAAACCCTTGCATATTGCCGGGCGGCATTCCATTGAAAAACGCCCCCTACTCCAAGACTCCTCTTTCAAAATAGATCGCATTCCTTTTTTTGTCAATCGAATTCTGCCTTCATCGTCACTTTTATCTCCTCGCCTGCTTCACACACAACACAAAAAACCGTGCAAAACAATATGCTTTGCACGGTTTGACAATAAAAGGAAGGTAGGAGCACTTTCGAATAAAGTGTTCTAGTCGGTTAAACTGTCATGTTTTGCTTGGCTTTGCACCCAAAGCCACATAAAACAAGACTCATTACGCTAAGAGACGCACACGCCTCTACTCACGCCTTAGTCTTCGTCTTCCTGGAATTCACCCAAACCCACCAGCTCAATACGCGCCATAGGAGCAGCATCGCCTACGCGGTTATCCAGACGGAGGATACGGGTGTACCCACCGGGACGTTCCGCAAATGCGGGGCCGATTGTGCTAAAGAGCTTACGCACTGCGTTATCATCGCGCAACTTGGCAAATGCCCGTCGACGGTTGGCAACGGTGTCACTCTTGGCCATGGTAATCAACGGTTCGGCGAAACGGCGCAATTCTTTTGCCTTCAGCAAACCGGTTTCAATCGCGTCGTGGGTAAACAAAGCGACGGTCAACGATTTCATTGTCGCTTTGCGGTGGGCAGTGGTTCGACCCAGGCGTCTTCCTGCTTTGCGATGCCGCATGATCAATCTTCCTCATTGGTATCAGGGGCGATTTCAACAGCATTCGCGGCAGCGCCGGTTTTCATGCCGAGACCCAACCCCATGGATGACAGTATCGATTTAATTTCATCTAACGATTTTTTGCCGAAGTTGTGGAACTGGAGCATCTCCGGTTCGCTGCGGGCTACCAAATCGCCAATCGTTACGATTTCGGCGGCTTTGAGGCAGTTCGCTGCACGCACACTCAGTTCCATTTCTTCTACCGGACGGGCCAGCATGCGCATCAACTCGGGATCTTCATCCGCCGATTCGCCGGCCTGCGCCATTTCTTCGGTCTCCTGCTTCACAAAAATCCGCAGGTGCTCAATCAGCAGCCGAGAGGCTTCTTCCAAGGCCTTTTCCGGTGTAATAGAGCCATTTGTCCAGATTTCCAGGAGCAAACGGTCGTAGTCAATATTCTGGCCGACACGCGCATCCTGACACAGAAAATTCACCTTGGAGACGGGTGAAAAATTAGCGTCGAGGTAAATCGTACCTAATGGCGCATGTTCCAGTTCAAAATGATCCGCCGTGATGTAACCACGCCCTGTGGCTACCTTCAACTCCATCTCAATTTTTGTGCTTGCACTGGTCGCGGTAAACACAACATGGTCTGGATTGAAGACATCCACATTCTGATCTTTGAAGAGATCGGCTACGGTCACTTCGCCTTCACCGGTGTGGGTGAACGAAAAAATCAGCGAATCGGTGTCATTAAGGCGAATCTCACATTTCTTGAGATTCAACACCACATCCGTCACGTCTTCCTTGACGCCGGGAATGGCAGCAAACTCGTGGTGCACGCCTTCGATACGGATCGCGGTCACCGCACTGCCTTGTAGTGAAGAAAGCAGTACACGACGCAGAGAGTTGCCTATAGTCGTGCCATAGCCGCGCTCAAAAGGTTCAACGGCTATATGGGCGTAGCGCTCCGTCGCTCCGTCTTCAAATTTTACAAATTTCGGGATACTAAAATCTGTTGCTATCATCGTTGCACGCCTTTCGAGACATGGGCCTCAGCATAGGAACGTTGCAGAACCGAAAACGTCTAGTGATCAGACGCGACGGCGTTTAGGAGGACGGCAGCCATTGTGCGGAATGCTGGTCACGTCTTTAATCAGCGTAACATTCAAGCCCGCTGCCTGAATCGCCCGGATGGCCGATTCACGCCCCGCACCGGGTCCGTTGACATAGGCGCGCACCTCGCGCAATCCCAGATCCAACGCCTTCTTGCCAGCCTGCTCGGCAGCAAGCTGTGCCGCAAACGACGTGCTCTTGCGTGAACCGGAAAAGCCAACCTGACCCGCACTGGACCAGGAAACTACATTGCCTTGCATGTCCGTTATGGACACAATCGTATTGTTGAACGTCGCCTGAATATGCGCCACCCCCGATGTAACGTTCAACGCTTGGCGGCGTTTCTTGCCTTTTGCTTTGCCTTTACGTTTGTCCGTAGCCACGTATCTGTGTCTCCTCTGACATAAAGCGGCAGCCCTTGATGAGCTGTTTTCACCATGCCCGCTCCAGCGCTACTCTTCAAAATGTTGTTGAAATTTAGTACTTATTTCTTCTTAACAGCCGCACGACGCGGTCCTTTTCGGGTGCGGGCATTGGTATGCGTCCGCTGCCCATGTACCGGCAGATTTCGCTTGTGGCGCATCCCGCGATAGCAGTTGATATCCATCAACCGCTTGATATTACTGGCGACTTCGCGCCGCAAATCACCCTCTACCTTGTACTCATTTTGTACCAAGGTAGATAATGTGTGGATTTGCTCATCGGTCAAATCGCGCACCCGCGTATCCGGATCAATTCCGGTTTTCTCGAGTATTTCCTTCGCTCGTGTGGGCCCAACTCCATAGATGGACTGAACGCCCGCTTCGATCCGTTTTTCACGGGGAAGGTCTACACCAACTACACGTGCCATGTATAGCCTCTCCTATTGGTACACCGGAATCCCGGAATGCACCTGCTTATCTTTAGTTAACCCTGACGCTGTTTATGCTTGGGATTTTCGCAAATCACCCGCACGCACCCATGACGACGGATTATTTTGCACTTTTCGCAAATCTTCTTTACCGAACTGCGTACTTTCATTTTATGCTCCTTCACGCCTGCGTTGAGGCGTCTTGTGTCATCTGCCCAACATGCCGCTGCGAGCCCACAAATGCATAGCGTGACACCTGTTGCCCTGTATCGCCATGTTGTTGCGGACTGTCTATTTATAGCGGTAGGTAATCCGTCCCCGCGTCAGGTCATAGGGTGACATTTCCAAGGTAACCTTGTCACCGGGCAAGATTCGGATAAAATTCATCCGCATTTTACCGGAAATATGCGCCAATACCATATGGCCGTTTTTCAGCTCAACGCGAAACATCGCATTGGGCAACGGCTCTACTACGGTACCTTCCACTTCTATGGCTTCTTCTTTCATAGGCTCATTTTCAAGTTTGCCGCCATTCGGCGGGCTTATCAATGCTCTCGACGACCCCAGACCAATTGGTCTGACAGTGAAAGAATTTCACCGCCGTCTGGCCGCACTACTATCGTATGCTCAAAGTGGGCGCTGGGCTTACCATCCACCGTCACCGCCGTCCAGCCATCACGCAAAACGCGTACCCGGTGGGTGCCCATGTTCACCATAGGTTCAATGGCGAGCACCATGCCCGTTTTGAGCCGCGGGCCTTTTCGACCAGAGTCGAAATTAAGCACTTGCGGCTCTTCATGCATCTGGGTGCCAATACCATGCCCCACAAAATCACGCACCACCCCATATCCGTGCGGGATACATGTCTGCTCCACCGCAATCCCAATATCATTGAGATAGGCACCATCGCGAGCAGCGCGAATCGCACGACTCAAGGCCAGATCGGTTACTTCCAGCAGCTTTTGACGCGCTGGGTCTACCTGTCCACAAGGCAGCGAAACAGCCGCATCGCCGTAGTACCCCTTATAGAGGCTGCCTACGTCAATGCTGACAATCTGTCCGTCGCGAAGCACCCGATTTCCGGGTATCCCGTGCACAACTTCTTTATCTACGGAAATACACGTCGCTGCCGGATAGCCACTGTATCCTTTAAACGCCGGTATTGCACCCTGATCACAAATCATCTGCTCTGCAAAGGCATCCAACTCCGCCGTCGTCACTCCGGGTTGCACGCGCAGTGCAAGCGCCGCATGCACCTTTGCTACTATCTGGTTTGCCTGACGCAGGAGTTCTATCTCACGTTCTGTTCGAATTGCTATCATTTTCCTGTCACCCAAGCTACCCGCCGACCCTATACGGTCGACGCAATATTCAATTATAGCAAAAAAGCACCGTCGATTCCCAGCTTTATCCGCCACCGCCGTTAAACACGATTTAGAAGTTGCGTCGTGCGCGCACTGCGCCTGCCTTACCACTAAATCCGTCGTAGTGACGCATCACCAAATGTTGCTCGATCTGCTTAATCGTATCCAAGGCCACGCCGACCAGAATAAGCAGGCTCGTACCGCCGAAGAAAGTCACGATACCCCAGTTATGCACCTCAAGGAGCATAAACAAGATGGTTGGCATCAAGGCGACAAGGGCGAGGAACAGGGAACCAACCAACGTTATCCGCGTCATAACCCGATTCAGGTAATCCGCCGTTGCTTTGCCGGGACGAACACCAACGATTACACCACCGTACTTCTTCATGTTGTCCGCCATTTCTACCGGATTGAAGGTAATCGCCGTGTAGAAGAAGGCAAAGAAAATAATCAGCCCAGCATAAATCACGTTGTACATGATATGTTGCGGGTCAAAAAGGAAATTAAATGCAGTCTCCAACCAACTAATGTTGATGGATTGGCCCAACATCTGCGGCAGAGAGAGAATGGAGCTGGCGAAGATGATAGGAATTACGCCCGCCTGATTCACACGCAACGGCAGATAGGTGCGTGTTCCGCCGGAAACCCGACGCCCTTTTACCTGGCGTGGATATTGCACTGGAATCCGGCGCTGTCCGGTGGTAATCAGAATTGCACCAGCCACAACCGCCACCATTAGGAAGACCAACAGGATCGCTGCAAAGAAGTTGATCTGTCGGTTGGAAACCATTCGGACCAGTTCAATAACAGCACTGGGCATGCGGGAAACGATACTGGTAAAGATGATAAGCGAGATACCGTTACCGATACCCATTTCGCTAATCTGCTCACCCAGCCACATAATAAAGGCCGTACCTGTGGTGAAGGAAATTACACACAACAGCAAGAAGCCGAATCCCGGATTGGGAACAATATCTGTTCCCATGCGTTGCAAGTACAGTCCAATACCGGTGGCTTGGATGATACACAACACAATAGTGCCGTAGCGTGTATATTCCGTGATCTTCTTTTGCCCTTCTTGTCCCTGCTTTTGCAGCGCTTCAAGGGAGGGAATCACGGGAATAAGCAGAGACAGTATAATCGATGCCGTAATGTAGGGCATAATACCCAAGGCAAATACGGTGGCGCGCTGAAACGCGCCGCCCGTAAAGATATCATACAGTCCCAACAGACCACCGCCTTGACTCATCTTGGCAGCCAAAGCCGCACCGTCCACTCCCGGCGTGGGCACGTGCGCGCCCAAGCGGTAAATGGCCAGCATGACCAAGGTAAAAATGATCCGCTGTTTCAGCTCTGGAATTTTGAACGCATTTCGGAAGGCTTCAATGGGTGCAGACACCTACCTTACTCCTCGTTGGCCTGTTCGGCGACTTCGGTTGCAGCTTGCGATTCTTTTTTGATCAATTCAACCGTACCGCCGGCTGCTTCGATCTTTGCTTTGGCACTGTCGGTAATCGCATGCACTTTCAGGGTCAATTTCTTGGTAATCTCGCCGCGACCCAATACTTTTACACCACCGATCAGAGCATCGCCCAAACCGGCTTTTACGATATCTTCTGCAGTAACAACCGCACCCTCGTCAAATACCCTGGCCAAAGTATCCACGTTCACAATGGCATAAGGCCAACGGTCTGCGTGGTTGAAACCACGCTTGGGCATACGGCGATGCAAGGGCATTTGCCCACCTTCAAAGCCGTAGTTGCGACTGTAGCCACTGCGAGCCTTTTGCCCTTTGTGACCGCGTCCAGCAGTTTTCCCATTACCAGAACCGGGCCCCCGCCCGACTCGCTTGCGCTTCTTACGAGCGCCGGGTGCGTATGTGAGGGTATGCAGATCCATGTACACTCCGTTCCTTATATTTCTGCCCTTGGGCAGTAAGTTTCGCTATAGTATAATATTCGGGGTGCCGAATTAAAGTATGTCAGCAACCGGCAGCCCGCGCATTGCAGCGATCTCTTCGGCTGTCTTCAGCTGACGCAGACCGTCGAGCGTCGCCCAGACTACATTCGTAGCGCTGTTGGAGCCTAATGACTTGGTCAGGATGTTTTTGTACCCTGCCGCATCAACCACGGCACGCACAGGACCACCCGCCACGATACCAGTACCCAACGAGGCCGGCTTGAGGAGGACTTTGGCAGCGTCCGCCCGACCTTCCACTTCGTGGGGGACGGTCGTGTTAATCACTGGCACCTCAAACATGTCCCGTTTGGCCTTTTCAATGGCTTTGCGGATCGCGTTGGGCACTTCACTGGCTTTACCCATGGCAGCGCCTACACGCCCCTTCCCATCGCCTACTACCACGATGGCGCTAAAGCTGAAACGACGTCCGCCTTTCACCACCTTCGCCACACGGTAAATTTTCACCACGTGCTCAATGAATTCATTTTCCTGTTCTTCGCGGGGCCGCTTGTCGCCACGCGCATCACGATCTCTACCACGCGCTGTACTCAAGAGTAATCTCTCCTTAGTCGGCCGGGGCCGTTCCCATTTGGGTTATTCTGTTTCTTACATCCCCCACGCCGGCCATCGAACCGGGCCCTCCGGGGCAAAATTCTATCTATTAAAATTGCAAACCGGCTTCACGCGCGGCATCGGCCAACGCCTTCACCCGTCCGTGGAACAGGTTACCGCCACGATCGAAACATACGGCCTCGATGGACTTGCTCTTAGCGCTTTCCGCTACTGCTTTGCCCACTTCTTTGGCAGCCTCAATGTTACCGCCAGCAATCTTCAGCGCAACGGACGAGGCCGAAGCCAACGTCTTTCCCGTTGTATCGTCGATCACCTGGGCATAAATATGTTTCAAGGAGCGCGTCACACGAAGCCGGGGACATTCGGGGGTGCCAGAGATTTTTTTGCGCACACTCCGCTTGCGCCGTTCAAGCAGCACTTTTTTGGGGTTTGTCTTCGCCATGTTTTGCCTTTCTATTACATAACGCGGTGCGTTTGTAACTCACTACACATTTGCCGTAACGCCGCGCTTCATTAAGCGGTGGCTTTGCTAACCTTGCGGCGAATGTATTCACCTTCATAGCGCACCCCTTTGCCTTTGTAAGGCTCGGGGGGACGTATCGCACGAATGTCCGCTGCCACTTGGCCGACCTGCTGTTTGTCGATACCGGAAACTTTAATTGTCTGCGTTCCCTCAACAAGAAAATCGATACCCGCTGGCGGCTCAACCGCAACTGGATGGCTAAAGCCCAAGGCCAGGTTCAGCGTCTTGCCTTGCATCGAAGCGCGGTAACCCACCCCTTCGATTAGCAAAGTGCGCTGGTAGCCTTGCGATACGCCTATAACCATATTGTTAATCAAGGCGCGCGTCAAACCGTGCAGCGCCCGATGCTCTTTTTTATCACTGGGACGCGTCACAGTTAACTCATTGTCCGCCAACTCGACGGCCATTTCTGAATTAACCGTCAGCTCCAGCGCACCTTTCGGTCCCGTGACTTTCAAATGTGCGTCTTTCAACTCACACTTGACGCCGTCGGGGATAGGAATCGGCAGTTTTCCAATTCTTGACACGGCAACTATCCTTTCACTGGCCCCGCGCTGCGGCGGCCACTCTTCTGGGTTATCTTATCCGTATGGAACGCCTCGGGGCGTCGTATTGGACCGCAGCTTTGCGACCTACCACACTTCGCACAGCACTTCACCACCAACATGGTCTCTGCGGGCCTGTTTTCCCGTCATCACCCCTTTGGAGGTGCTCACGATGCTGATACCCAATCCACTCCTGACGGGCTTGAATTCACTGCTGCGTTTGTGCACCCGCAAACTGGGTTTGCTTATCCGTTTCAACCCTTGCACCACGGAGGCACCCTCGTTGACGTATTTCAACGTCACACGAATCTGTCCGGGTTTGGGTTCTGACTCTACCACGTAATCCGCGATGTAGCCTTCTTCCTTCAGCACCCGGCAGATTTCCGCCTTCAGGTTCGAAGCCGGAATATCGGCGGTGGCGTGTTGGGCCATAATCGCATTGCGCATACGCGTCAGCAGATCGGCAATCGGATCGCTCATGGACATAACTCTGTATTCCTTATTGCAGTTCAGTTGCAATGGTCACGGCGAATCGCCGTTTTACCAGCTCGACTTCGTAACCCCGGGAAGTTTCCCTTCCAGGGCGAGCTCACGAAAGCTGATGCGTGACATGTTGTAATCGCGCAGGTAGCCCCGCGGACGTCCCGTCACACCACAGCGGTTGCGGTAGCGCACCGGACTGGCGTTGCGCGGCATGCGCGCCAACTTGCGGTACGCTTCTTGACGTTCTTCCATCGTCGAATCCACATTCTTGATAATCGCTAGCAACGCATTACGCCGTTCGGCATACTGTGCAATCATCCGCGCGATCCGGTCATTCTTTTCGATTTTGCTCTTCTTCGCCAATGTTCTCACTCCCGGACGCCGCCGCGTCCCCTTGGGTTACGTTACTTTTTCTTAAACGGCATACCCAGCTTGGTCAACAGGGCGCGGCTTGCA
Organism: Candidatus Hydrogenedentota bacterium; assembly: GCA_963678445.1. Lineage (GTDB taxonomy): Bacteria > Hydrogenedentota > Hydrogenedentia > Hydrogenedentales. Next base: position 1,548,612 of record OY782877.1, read on the forward strand.
TCCGTCGAACAGGCCTTCTTAGTAACAAAGGTGATGTTCATGCCACGCACGCGACCCACTTTGTCGATATCCACTTCGGGGAAGATGGTCTGTTCGCGCAGGCCCAAGGTATAATTGCCGAATTTATCAAAACCATTGGGGTTGATGCCGCGGAAGTCGCGAATACGCGGGATGGCGATATTAATCAGGCGATCGACAAACTCGTACATGCGCTCGCCACGCAAAGTGACCATGCAGCCAATCTTTGCACCGGCACGCAGCTTGAAGTTCGACACCGATTTGCGCGCTGTGCGTACTACCGGACGCTGCCCGGCGATACGCGTCAGCTCGTTCATCGCATCGTCCATCAAACGTGCATCGGCAATCGCGTCGCCGACACCCATGTTGATGGTCACCTTCTCCAACTGCGGCACATCCATCACGTTGGGAATTCCGAACTCTTCTTTCAGTTCCGGCAGAATCTCGTTTTTATATCTTTTTCGTAGTCTTGCGGGCACTGTGAGCGCCTCCTGCTTCTTGGTTCCACGGTTTAAATCCCAAGCGGCTCGTCCGGCATGCGCCACCCTTGGCGCAGTCCACGTTCGCTTAGTCTATCGTTTCTCCGTTGACTTTCCACACGCGTACGCGTGTGCCGTCTTCCAGTTGCTTCATAAGGATCTTGGAGGGCGCATCCGCCGTTTCACACCAAGGCATCACATTGGACATGTGAATTGGCGCTTCGCGTTCCACGATGCCTCCCGCCTGGTTACGGCTGGAGGGCTTGGTGTGCCGTTTAATGATGTTTACCCCTTCCACCAGCAAGCGCTGCTTTTTGGGATATACTTCCAATACACGCCCCCGGCGGCCTTTGTATTGGCCGCGAATCACGAGTACGGTGTCTTTTTTTCGTATGTGCATGTGGCTTACTCCCTTTTATACCACTTCCGGCGCCAGTGAAACAATCCGGAGGAAGCCCCGTTCACGCAGTTCGCGGGGTACGGGCCCGAAGATACGGGTACCGCGTGGCTCTTTCTGAGGGTTGATTAATACGGCGGCATTGCTGTCGAACCGGATGACTGTGCCGTCCGGACGTTGCGTATCGTGCTTGACGCGCACGATAACCGCCTTAACCACATCCCCTTTTTTCACGTTGGCGTGGGGAATAGCTTCTTTTACGCTCGCCGTGACAATGTCGCCCAAGCCGCCGTAGCGTCGCTTCGAGCCGCCCATCACTTGGATCACGCACAGCTTACGCGCGCCGGAGTTATCGGCAACGTTCAATCTGCTGTTGATTTGGATCATGCTTCAATCCTTCTTCCGTGCTTAGTCGGCCTGCTTGATGACTTCGATCAGCCGCCAGCGCTTGGTCTTGCTCAGGGGGCGCGTCTCCGCGATACGCACCTCATCGCCTACGTTGCACTTGTTTTCCGGGTCGTGAGCCTTGAACTTGCGTGTGTTCTTAATCGCTTTTTTATAAATGCGATGTTGACGTACGCCCTCAACGGCAACCGTGATGGTCTTGTCCATGGCCGCACTCACGACCACACCGACGCGCACCTTACGATGCCCGCGGACCTGTGTAGCTTGCTTGGCTTCTTCCATCGTTACTTGGTCCCTTTATTGCCGGCTGCGGCGGCGAGTTCTCGTTCATTCAAAATTGTTTTAATTCGTGCAATGTCCCGCCGCGCTTCGCGGATGGCGCGCACGTTTTCGACCACACCAGTCACCCGGTTGATGCGAAATGTGATGAGGTCTTTTTGACGGTCATCCAGCTGCTTGAGCAGCTCTTCGCCGGTCATTTCTCTCAGTTCACTTGCCCTCACGATCCAATCTCCTTAGCACACACCCTGCGGGTTACGGACGTGTCACAAACTTGGTTTTAATAGGCATCTTGTGCCCGGCTAACCGCACCGCTTCACGCGCCAGATTCTCCGGCACGCCTTCAATTTCAAACATCACACGGCCCGGCTTCACCACCGCCACCCATTCTTCCGGTGCGCCTTTACCTTTACCCATGCGAACTTCCGCGGGCTTCTTGGTGATGGGCTTGTCCGGGAAAATCCGAATAAACACCTTACCACCACGGCGCAGGTGACGCGTTATGGCAATACGAGCCGCCTCAATCTGACGTGCAGTAATCCACCCGTCCTGAAGGGCCTTCATGCCATATTCGCCAAAATCGATATTCGTGCCGCCCTTGCTGGCGCCGACACGCCGGCCGCGTTGCTGTTTACGATGCTTCACACGTTTTGGCATCAACATGATTCTGCTTCTCCAACTCTAGCGGGATAGACTACGGACTAGGCCCGAGCTCCCCGGTCATTGCGTGGCTTACCTTTGCGTTCTGTGCGTTCGGGACGACGCGCCCCACCCGCATGCGCCGGGCGTTCTCCCCCGACTGTGGTGACACGTTCACCGGGAAGGACTTCACCGTGATAAATCCAGCATTTCACCCCAATGCACCCATACGTTGTGCGACTGGTCGCTGTACCATAGTCCACATTGGCCCGTAACGTGTGCAGGGGCACACTGCCCTCACGTGCCTGCTCAGCGCGTGCGATTTCTGCGCCGTTCAGACGGCCGGCCACCCGAAGACGGATACCTTTGGCGCCCAAACGCATCGTGTTTTGGACCGCCTTCTTCATCACACGGCGGAACGACATGCGTCGCTCAAGTTGCTGTGCAATGCTCTCGGCAACCAAGACGGAACTCAGTTCCGGACTCAAGACTTCATGAATGTTAATCAGTAGCTCATGTCCGGTAAGCTGCTCCAACTCAAAGCGCAGCTTGTCCACTTCCGCACCGCGCTGGCCGATTACCAAGCCCGGACGCGATGTATAGACGTGCAATTTGGTCTTACGCCCGGCACGCTCAATATCGATCTTTGCCACGCCCGTGTGATACAGACGCTTCTTCACGTAGTCCCGCAATTTCAGGTCTTCGTGCAAAAGTTCGGCATAGTTCTTATCGGCGTACCAAATTGATGACCAATTCTGAATAACGCCCAGCCGGAATCCATTCGGATGTACCTTCTGACCCACGATGTTCTCCTCTACTTTACCCTTGCAGGGTGATTTCGACGTGGCTGCTGCGTTTGCGAATCCGTGTCGCACGACCGCGCGGTGCCGCTTGATATCGTTGTAATGTCCGCCCTTCATTGACCAAAATCGTCTTCACCACCATCTCGTCGGTGTCAATGCGGTCGTGACGTTCCGTAGCGGCGTGCTCCGCATTCGCGACGGCCGAGTCCAGCAATTTCCGCAAGGGAAGCGCCGAACCTTTCACCGTGAAGTGCAGAATGTCACGCGCCTCGGCGACCTTCTTCCCACGAATCATGTCCGCCACAAGACGAACTTTACGCGGGGCGATCTGCAGATTTTTTAATTTTGCTACTGCGGTAGCCATGGCTTCGTCTCCTACTTCTTCAGGCTGCCGGCATGACCGCGGAATGTGCGCGTCGGCGCAAATTCACCCAGTTTATGCCCGACCATATTTTCCGTGATGTATACGGGGATGAAGTTTTTACCGTTGTGCACGGCGATGGTCAAGCCCACCATATCGGGAATCACGGTGGACCGGCGCGACCAGGTCCGTATTACACGCCGCTCGCCGGTGCTCTGCTGTTTATCCACTTTGTCCAGCAAATGACCGTCGACGAAGTAGCCTTTTCTTAACGAACGTGCCACTGTTGCGTCTCCTTAATTTTCGCCTGCAGCTTCGCGCCGCCTGCGACCGTCACTAGGCGTTTCGACGCCGGATGATGTACTTATCAGTTCGATGACTCTTCTTGCGGGTTTTATGCCCTTTGGTAGGCACACCCCAAGGTGAAACCGGATGGCGACCACCCGAGGTACGGCCTTCACCACCACCATGGGGGTGATCGACCGGATTCATAACCACACCGCGCACCTTCGGGCGACGGCCCAGCCAACGCGACCGGCCGGCTTTACCAATATTAATATTGGAATGGTCTTCATTGCTTACGCTACCAATGGTAGCCCGGCATTTATTGCTTACACGGCGCATTTCACCCGAGGGCAGACGCAGGACAACAAAGTCGCCTTCTTTGGCCAGAACCTGACAACCGTTCCCAGCCGAGCGTACCAGCTGCCCGCCTTTTCCTGGCGTCAGTTCCACATTATGGATAATGGTACCCAAGGGAATCCGACTCATCGGCATGCAATTGCCCACTTCATATTCCGCCGTATCGCCGCTCATAATCTGTGCGCCTACTTCTAAGCCGTTGGGAGCGACAATGTAGCGCTTTTCACCATCAGCATAGACAATCAGGGCAATACGTGCGGTACGATTGGGATCATACTCAATCGCCGCAACCTTACCCGGCACGCCGTCTTTCTCGCGACGAAAATCAATAACCCTGTAACGGCGCTTGTGACCACCGCCACGGCGTCGCATCGTGATGCGACCTGTATTATTACGCCCCGCCTTTTCGAACAGCGGCGCCAAGAGGCTTTTTTCAGGCTTCTTCTTTGTCAAATCTGAGAAGTCGGAAACGCTCATCTCGCGCCGTGATGGCGTATATGGCTTAAATTTCTTGACTGGCATTCATCCAATCTCCATTCGCGCTCGTCCGCGCTTAGATTAAGTCGAGCTTATCACCGCTGCGCAACGTAACGATTGCTTTCTTCCACGCGGAACGACGTCCCACCCGGCGTGAACCAAATTGCTTGCGGAGCTTTCCCTGGTAGTTCATCGTGTTCACACTGACCACTTTGACATCGGGGAAAATGTGCTCAATCGCATTACGGATTTCAATTTTATTCGCGTTGGGACGCACCCGGAAGGTGAATTGATTGGCCTTCCCGGTCTGAATCTGCGATTCTTCCGTCAGAATCGGCCCCAGAACGATCTGATGCGGTGCTTTGTTCATGACAGTCGCTCCTCTAATTTCACGAGCGCATCTTCCAAGACGACTACCCGCACCGCGCTAATTACATCAAGCGCATTCACATCCGCCGCCGTCCGCACCATCACCCGAGAAATGTTACGCGAAGAAAGCAGTACATTCTTGTCATAGGCCGACGTGACTACCAAAGTCTTGCGACCTTCAGGCGCAACCTTATCCAACATCTGCGCAAAAGGCTTGGTCTTGGGCGCGTCGGTCTCCATGCCGTTCAGCACGCACAGGCGGTCCTTGCGGACGCGTTCACTCAGTAGCGAACATAAGGCCTGACGTCGGAAGGAAGCCGGAATGTTTTTCCGGTAGCTACGGGGTCGGGGTCCGAAGACCGTACCACCACCGCGCATGTGCGGCTCCCGGATACTACCCTGACGGGCGCGACCGGTACCTTTTTGACGGAAGGGTTTGACACCACCACCGCTTACTTCGGCACGCGTCTTCGTCTTATGCGTTCCCTGGCGCTTTGCATCCTGGAAGGCCACAACCACGTCGTGTACCATCGTCGGATTCATCTCGGCATCAAAGACCGTCTCGCTGACTTCCTTGGTGCCTTGGTCTGCGCCCTGGGCGTTAACAACTTTCAAGGTTACCATAACTATTTGGCCCCCTTCACACTATGCTGCACCGTGACCACTCCCCCTTTGGCCCCAGGCACTGCGCCCCGAACAATGAGAAGATTTTTTTCCAGGTCCACGTCCACAACTTCCAGATTCTGGGTGGTTACTTTAACGTTACCCATTTGTCCGGGCAAGCGTTTACCTTTAAACACTTTAGAGGGTTGTGCGCTTTGACCGACAGAACCCGGCGCACGATGAAAATGCGCACCGTGTCCACCTGGCCCACCGCCAAAACCATGTCGTTTTATTACGCCAGCAAAACCTTTACCCTTCGAAGCACCGCTTATATCTACACGGTCACCCACTTTAAAGATATCGGTTTTAATTTCATCACCCGGCTTCAACTCGGTCGATTCTTCCACCCGAAACTCGCGTAGCACCTTTTTCGGTGTAACACCCGCTTTGGCGAAATGCCCCGTCTGAGGCTTATTGCAGCGCTTTTCTTTCTTGTCGTCAAAACCAACCTGCACAGCCTCATACCCATCCGTCGCAGCAGTTTTCCGCTGTACGACAACACAGGGGCCAGCTTGGAGCAACGTCACATCGATCCAGCGCTCGTCCTCGGTGAAAATCCGGGTCATGCCCAGCTTTCGGCCCAAAAGTCCATTTACCATCTTTGGTTCGTCCTTACATTGGTGCCATATTTATACGATACGGCGTTGTAAGTTCCGCAACTTGCACCCCGAAAAAACGGGGGCCACGGTTATTGCTTTATTTCTACGTCCACGCCTGCCGGAAGCACCAACTTCATAAGGGCGTCTACCGTGGCCGCACTCGGGTCCGTAATATCAATCAAACGTCTGTGCGTACGGCGCTCAAACTGCTCACGCGACTTTTTGTCAATGTGCGGTCCGCGCAAAACGGTGTACTTGTTGATGCCCATCGGCAGTGGAATCGGCCCCCGCACGCCAGCGCCAGTGCGCTGTGCAGCGGATACGATTTCCAACGCCGACTGGTCAAGTAGACGATGATCGTAGGCCCGTAGCTTGATACGAATTTTATGGCTTGCAGCCATTGTAGCTCTCCTGCGTTGTTTACGGGGCGGCGTCGTTACATTGCTCGACGCCGCACGCCGTGATGTCCATTAAACAGGATGGATATTATTCAATCACTTTGGTGACGACGCCAGCACCTACGGTGCGTCCGCCTTCACGGATAGCGAAGCGAAGTTCTTCGTCCATCGCGATGGGCGTAATCAACTCGGCGCTAATCGTGATGTTGTCGCCAGGCATAACCATTTCCACGCCTTCGGGAAGGTCCAGCTTGCCGGTCACGTCCGTTGTACGGAAGTAGAACTGGGGGCGGTAGCCGGTGAAGAACGGGGTATGACGCCCACCTTCTTCTTTGGTCAGCACGTAAACTTCGCCTTCAAACTTGGTGTGCGGCGTAATCGAACCGGGCTTGGCAACTACCATGCCGCGTTCTACGTCGTCGCGGCTGATACCGCGAAGAAGAAGACCCACGTTGTCGCCCGCCTGACCTTCGTCCATCAGCTTGCGGAACATTTCCACGCCGGTGCACGTTGTGGTCTGGATTTCGTCTTTTACACCAACCAGTTCGACTTTGTCGCTGGGGTGAATCGTACCTTGTTCCACACGACCCGTTACCACGGTGCCGCGACCGGTAATCGTGAACACGTCTTCGATGGGCATCAGGAAGGGGCGATCCAGCGCACGTTCGGGGGTCGGGATGTAATCGTCGACCGCCTGCATCAGCTCGAGCACGTTCTTCTGGTGCTCTTCGTCGTCTTCCATCGCCTTGAGCGCCGAACCCTTGATAATGGGGATTTCGTCGCCGGGGAATTCGTATTTGCTCAGCAGTTCGCGAAGCTCAAGCTCTACCAGCTCAAGCAGTTCTTCATCGTCGACCATGTCGACTTTGTTCATCCAAACCACCATCGCAGGCACGTTTACCTGACGGGCCAGAAGGATGTGTTCGCGCGTCTGCGCCATGGGGCCGTCATCGGCCGCCACTACCAGGATAGCGCCGTCCATCTGCGCAGCACCCGTGATCATGTTCTTGATATAGTCCGCGTGGCCCGGGCAGTCGACGTGCGCATAGTGACGCGTATCCGTCTCATACTCTACGTGCGCAATCGAAATCGTGATGCCACGTTCTTTTTCTTCCGGAGCCTTGTCAATCTGGTCGAAGTCCATCACCTTCGCGCCGCCGGTCTTCGCCAACGTCTTCGTGATCGCGCTGGTCAATGTCGTCTTACCATGATCCACGTGCCCAATCGTACCGATGTTCACGTGCGGTTTAGTCCGCTCAAATTTTTCCTTCGCCATGCTGGTAATCTCCTTTTTCAGATGTTGCGTCATGTGACGCCTGTGTCAGCCGGGGCGTTGCTCCGTTAATATACTTATCTCACTGCAGCGCCTATTCAAAACGGTAGGTACTGCCTGCTCTCTTCATTATGTCGTTCGCAATCGTCATCGGGGCCGGCGCATAATGCTCGAACTGCATGCTGTATACAGCACGTCCCTGTGTGCGCGAACGCAAATTGTTGGCGTAGCCAAACATGGATGCCAAGGGCACATGTGCACGGATAGTCTGGGTTCCAGAATCTGCTTCCATCCCTTCCAAACGCCCGCGTCGGCTATCCAGGTCACCAATGACGTCACCAGTAAACTCCTCTGGCGTAATCACTTCCACCTTCATCATCGGTTCCAGCAGCACCGGCTTAGCATGGGCTGCTGCATCTTTGACTGCCATCGAACCTGCGATCGCAAAGGCCATCTCCGATGAATCCACCTCGTGGTATGAGCCGAATTCCAACGTGACTTTAACATCGACCATCTGGTAGCCGGAAACCACACCGGTTTCCAATGCCTCCCGACAGCCTTTCTCGACCGCAGGAATATATTCCCGCGGAATCACGCCGCCAACAATTTTATCTTCAAATTCAAATCCGGACCCGGGTTCGCCGGGTTCAACGGTAAGCACAACATGTCCATATTGACCACGGCCACCACTCTGGCGGACAAATTTCTTCTCGCCTTTAGCTTTCGTGCGAATGGATTCGCGGTAGGCCACGACGGGTTTACCGACATTGGCGTCCACCTTGAATTCACGACGCATACGATCCACCAAGATATCCAGATGCAACTCACCCATACCCGCGATAATGGTCTGGGCCGTTTCTTCATCTGTGTGCACCTGGAAGGTCGGATCTTCTTCCGATAACTTCTGCAGTGCCTGCGACAGTTTATCCTGGTCGGCCTTGGTCTTCGGTTCAATCGCGATGTGTACTACGGGCTCGGGGAAGTCTACCGACATTAAGGCTACCGGCTTGTCAATCGCACAAAGGGTATCGCCTGTGGTGGTGTTTTTGCAACCGATAACGGCGGCAATATCACCAGCGTATAGGGTTTTCAAATCCGTACGCTCATCCGCATGCATTTCCAACAAGCGGCCCAAACGCTCTTTGCGCCCCGTGCGTGCATTCAAAACCTGCGTACCGGCCTGCAAAGTACCGGAATACACCCGAATGAAGGTCAAACGGCCCACATGCGGATCTGTAAGGATTTTAAATGCAAGCGCGGAAAACGGCTCCTTGTCGCTGGGCGTTCGAATTACTTCCTTTTCCGGCTGATGGGGAAGCGTTCCCACATAGTCGTCTACATCTACCGGAGACGGAAGATACGCTACGATAGCATCCAGAAGAAGACGCACACCTTTGTTACGTAGTGCCGTACCACAAAGAACCGGGGTAAATGTGTTCTCCAGACACCCTTTTCGGATGGCGGCATGCAGCTCATCTTCAGTGATTTCCTCGTCATGGAGATATTTCTCCATCAAGGCTTCATCCACTTCAGCGGCGGCTTCCAGCAAATTGTGACGCCACACTTCGGCCTCTTCGTATAAATCGTCGGAGACGTCGCTCACTACCTGTTGGGTATTTACGCCTTCGCCTTCCCAGCAAATCATTTTCATACGAATAAGGTCTACGATACCGGAAAATTGGTCTTCACTACCAATGGGGAGTTGGAGGGGGACAGGATTGACACCAAGCCGTTTTTCCATGCTTCGTGTCGCTCGGTGAAAATCCGCACCTACGCGATCCATCTTGTTAATGAAGGCAATACGCGGCACACCGTAACGTTCGGCTTGTCGCCAGACGGTTTCAGATTGGGGCTGCACTCCCGCCACGGCGCAGAAAACTGCTACCGCGCCGTCGAGTACTCGCAGACTGCGCTCAACTTCAGCCGTGAAATCGATGTGGCCAGGGGTGTCGATAATATTGACATGACATCCTTCCCAGTCACAGGCTGTAGCTGCTGAGGTAATGGTTATACCGCGCTCCCGTTCCTGATCCATGTAATCCATGGTTGCAGCACCGTCATGAACTTCGCCCACGCGGTGCACTCGTCCGGAGTAGTACAAGACACGTTCTGTAACGGTGGTCTTGCCGGCATCAATGTGGGCCATAATTCCGATATTACGGGTTTTTTCTAGAGGATAGTTGCGTGCCACAAGTGTTTCCTTTATATCGTTGCGCCAGGCTTGCCTGACGGGGTCTCTGATATGGTCACTTCGGTTACACAGCGCTCTTCCGGGCCCTACACTCGCTCTGATTCAACTTTCATGGGGTCGAAACAGAGGTTACGCGGTCGCCAGGCTGAGCCTGTGCAACACGTAACGCTCAGTCGAATATTCTTAACAGGTCCTTCCGATATAATTCTTCATATGTGGAGCTGTTAAAAAATTGCATCGTTCATCTTACATCTTATTTGACTGCTCGCAAAATACTGCCACGACAGCCAAATAAGGGTTTACCTTATTTATTGGGATCTTAATCCACTTAGAAGCGGAAATGTGCAAAAGCTTTATTGGCTTCCGCCATGCGGTGTGTATCGTCTTTACGTTTAACGGTAGCACCCTGCTTGTTATAGCAGTCCAACAACTCCGCCGCCAAACGCTCACGCATGGTCTTCTCACCACGCTTACGGGAGAACTCAATCACCCAACGAAACGCCATCGCAGTACGGTTGGCCGGAGCAATCTCTGTGGGCACCTGATAGGTAGCACCACCAATACGACGTGACTTCACCTGCAACAACGGCTTGGCATTATCAATCGCCGCATTAAAAACTGCCAGCGGCTCTTCGCCAGGAAGTTTTTCCTGCAGCAAGTCCAACGCGCCATAAACGATGGATTCTGCAACACTCTTCTTCCCGCAAACCATTACCGCGTTGACGAATTTTGCAAGCGTCATACTGCCGTACTTTGGATCGGGTAAGGGCTCGCGCTTTGGAATTTCTCTTCTACGTGCCATGCTAGTTCACCCTATTTCTTCGGTTTCTTTACGCCGTACTTCGAGCGGCTCACCCAACGACCCTGATGTACCTGCTTACCACCTTCTTCTTTCGATGAAGCCTGTCCACCCATGTCGCCCTGAGCATCCAACACACCACGAATGAGGTGATAACGAACACCAGGAAGGTCTTTCACACGTCCGCCGCGAATCATCACTTGGGAGTGTTCCTGTAAATTGTGACCCACGCCCGGAATATACGCCGTCACTTCCATCCCATTCTTAAGGCGAACACGCGCCACCTTACGCAGGGCGGAGTTGGGTTTTTTGGGCGTCATCGTAAATACGCGCGTGCACGTGCCCGATGCTTGGGGGCACGACTTCAACGCAGGCGACTTGGTTTTCACCACCTTCGTTTTACGGCAATTTCGTACCAGTTGATTGATCGTTGGCAAAGCACTCTCCCTCAGCCAAGATTGGGTTACAGTTCTGCTTATTTCTGAGAATACCCTTGTCTCAGAAACACCGTTAAGACAACGGCTCAGAAGCATAGCACATTCCAAACCGCGTGTCAAGCTTTTTTTGCCTTACCGCCGCATTCACCCCCTGCGGCATCTAGTTAAGGCACGAAGCGATAGTATGCGGTTTTCCAATGCAAATGTCAAGGGAAAATTCTCGATGCACTTCCAAATACCCTGGAATAAACGTCGCCCCCCTAAAAACCCTTTGTTTCTGGGGCTGAAATTGGGGAACGTCTCCGCAAAAAGCAAGCTTTTTCCCCGAGGATGACAAGGAATATTTCCTGGCTGTGGCCTGACCATGGTTTGCAGTCGCCGGAACACTTTGGCGTCTTCGTGTGTTCATCTGCACCAAAAGACCTGCCACTACACAATCGCACCCCGTGCTAAGCAGGCATAAAATAAAGTGTATGTTTTTCTTCGTATGCTTTCAGGGAGCTTTGCAATGCCGCCTGCACTAAAAGTAGTTGTGAGGGCGCGTAAACGCATTGTACCGCCCCCTGCAGGGCATTTAGCCAGTTTATCATGGGACTGTCGGTCAAAACCGTTTCTACGCCTGCTGCGTCCCCTGGCGCTGCATTCCCCTGTAGTGCACTGGCGGTCTCTGCGTCCATTTCCCATCTTCCCTGCTTTCCCTGCAACGTCACGCGCCGCCCCTGGCAATGCGCCGGGGCCACTGAACTCGTCACGACAAGCGTAGCGCCAGAGTCATAGGTACAGGTCGTTGTCAAACTGTCCGGCAGTGCGTCGCGTGTGCTCCCCAGAGAATCGCCTAGTGATGAAATGCTGCGTAAATTTCCTAAGGGTAACAGCGCTATGGGTGGTGCAAGTTGCGCAAAGTGCGCCTGCATTACTGGTGCCCCTTCCCATCCTTCAAAAGGCGCGTCGACAAGGGACGATTCAGGATAGCGGTCAATACTGTTAATCCATGTAAGCGCCCCTAGTTGCTGTTCCAATTGCTTCTTATCCGGCACACCCCAACCACCGTTTTCCTGCGGCAAGGGGGGAAGCTGTACAGGTTGTTTCACGCGTGCCGCCAGCCTCTCAATCGTTACCAATGTCTCCCGTGAAAGCATGTGCGGCAATGGGCAGTACACCGCTTTGCCCGCCTTCAGCGCTCGTAGAATTCCTGCTTCGGGTTCTATGTGCGCCGTCGCTATAATCACCGCATCCACGCATTGCGATTGCAGTGCTATGTCTACTGTTGGACATACAACGGCTACGGTTTCGTTGGCAGCACGTACGCTTTCCATCGCGGTATTTCCCACCACAACAGCCGGTGAAATGCCGTGTTTTTTCAGCATATACGCCGCACGACGACCTCGCGCGCCATACCCCAGCAACATTATCCGAGGTTTGACGCTGGCCCTCCCTTTTGCCGCCACATACGCCGCCCCCCCCAGTGTCGTACACGAGGTCAGGAAAGCGCGACGGGATACCTGTCGTTGGCTATACGCACTCTTAGTCATTGTCAGCGTCCTTCTTTAAAGGGTAGCGACCGCTGCTAAAGGGTCTCGTAATAGACGTTTACTACGTCTATCAACGGCTGTAAATGCATTGGAGGGAAACGTCTTCGTAGAAAACGCTTCCCTCCAAAATGTACAAAGATTGCTTGTAAGGACGCAAATTTATGTCGGATTGACCGCGTCCTTAATCATATCGAGCGCACGTACTAGCCTTTGTGGTACGGAGCTTTGAGCGACCAGCCGTTCTGGTAGTCACGGTACGCCCAGTTATTACCCGCTTTACGCACGTTTTTGTCGCCATCCACAAATTTCTGCTTGTCCGCATCCCAATAGAGCTTGCCGCCCGCGACATAAGCACATGTGCCCATATGACATGTACGGGTTGTGTTGTTCAGCACATCCACCGCACAAATCGGGTCTTTTCGGCTACGGATACACTGTGCAAAATTCTCCCAGTGCGGCTGATTCAGCGGACCACCCGACGCTTTCTTGGGCTCACATCCGCCATTGTTGGGGATGCTGTAGACTTCATAGCCGCCACGGTCAACGCGTAGCGTACCGTTGGTGCCATGGAAGAGGATGCCGTGATCGCTGTAGCCTTCGGGCAGGTATCCATTGTAGACGCGGTTGGTGAAGCTCAGGATGTAATCCTCATACTCCCAAAGCACATCCAGCGTATCGGGGGTTGTGCGGTTGTCTTCCAGCACAAACTTGTTACCCTGGGCCACGACCGATTTGGGCTGTTTGTCCTGCCCCATCGCCCACAATGCGATATCGACCAGGTGCGCGCCCCAGTCGGTGATTTTACCGCCGGAGTAATCCAGGAACCAACGGAAGTTATAGATCCAGCGATTCGTATTGAATGGTTTGTGCTCTACCCAACCCTGGTGGAATTCCCAGTCGCAACCGGGATACTTCGACTGATCATCATCGCCCATGCCAATGCCGTTGATGTCTTTATTCTCGTGGTTGAACGTTTCCACACGCGCCACTTTACCGATGTAGCCACTACGAACCAATTCTACCGCTTCCTGGAAATGAGTCGCGCTACGCTGCATCGTACCGCCCTGGAAGACCACCTTGTTGCGCTTCACCGCCTCCACCATGGCGTTACCTTCTTCGATAGTCGTCGACAGCGGTTTCTCGCAATAGATATCCTTGCCCGCATCCGCGGCATGCAAGGTGCACAGGCAGTGCCAGTGATCCGGCGTCGCGATTACTACAGCGTCAATGTCTTTGTTTTCCAGCAACTCGCGGAAGTCATGGTGTTTGGAGAAATCTTTGAATTTGCTCGACACCATTTTAGCGCCGCGTTCCAGGTTCTTTGGATAGAGATCGCACAATGCAATCGGTTGGATGTCGTCGCGCATCAGGCAGAAACGCAGGTTGGCCCTCCCCATGCCGCCTGTTCCAATATGGCCGGTAAGAATGCGTTCATTTGCACCCAGCACGCTGGCCGGCAGGATCGACTTGTACACATCCGCCCGTGCGGTCTTTGTGGCGGCGGCAACTCCCGCTACCCCTGCTGCAGTTGTCGCCGCATTCTTAATGAACGCGCGGCGGCTGACATCTTTCTTTGTTTCTTTTGGCGTATTCGACATGGATTTCTTTCCTTCTCTAAAAAAAGCAATGTATGGTTACATCGAAACCGAAAATAATCGCGTCATGGTACTCCCATAACACACACTATTTCAAAAATCACTTACCTGACACGTAAAAATCACACAACACCGGCAGATGATCCGAATAGGGCGATTGCGGCACCTCGAAGTGCTCAATCGTAATTTCCGGGCTGTGCAAAATAAAATCCAGCTGTCGCCGTGGCTTGTTACTGGGATACGTTGGGGTACCCGTCGTGTTGGCATTTTGCAGTCCCGCCGCCGCCATAAACAAATTCAGTTCCCGGTCACCGAAAAAGGCATTAAAATCCCCCGCGACAATCATCGGCTTATCCACCCGGTGAAAGAGCGCGTACAAATCACTCAATTGATATTGACGATGCCGGTACATCAGCGATAGATGCACCAAAAAAATCACGCAGTTTTCCAGTTCCAGCTCAATTATCAGTCGCTTTATCCCCTTTTCGAAGTAGTGAAAGGACTTGGCGTGAATGCTCTGGTTGGTAATAAATGCATTTCCCTGTTCCTTCAAAACCGGCACCGCCTGCGCAAAGGAGGCTTGGCCGTATTTGGACTCGTAGACATGCTCGTAGCCCAAATCCCGGGCAATAATTTCGGCCTGATTGCAACGCTTCGAACGAAATGAGCCGTTATCCACCTCCACCAGGCCGATAATATCGGGCGACAACTCCCGCAAAAATGCACTTATACGGTGCAAATTACGTTCACTGTCGCGCAAATAGCCTGAAAACGGAAATGGCAGATGAAAATGCCAACCGGTTCCGGTTGCATATCGAATATTGTACAAAACAAATCGCATGTGAGTTGGACTCGTCCACCCCTCGTTTTGTTTCTCATCCCATTGCACCGCTTGCCCTCACCGTTCCTGCGCAGCGGGTCAAAATACTTACCTTACGCCCCCTATCTATACCCCCTACTTATAAAATTTTACGGCGCCAGTTGTCCCGTAAGCGTTAACACGGGAAATAACTCTATCAAGCCCTTTGCCATGAATTCTACAGCCATCGCCGCCAGCACCAAGCCCATAACGCGTGTAATTATCTTGATGCCCGTTACCCCCAGAAAACGTTGCAGACGTAATGCAAAAGCCAGGGTCAACCATACCAAAACGCTGCACAGTACGATGGCCCCCAATACCGCCAAATACTGGGGCAGCGTGTGGGCATGCGCCCCAAATACAATCACCGTGCTGATTGAACCCGGACCGGCCAGCATGGGAATCGCCAGCGGCACAATCGCGACCGAATCCCGTTCTGCGGCGTCCTGCGCCTCCTCTGGTGTGTGCTTTACATGCGATACGCTGCCGCCATGTAGCATGGAGATTCCCATGAGCAAAATCAGGATGCCGCCGCCTGTGCGAAATGAGGCCAGACTGATACCAAACAGCGCCAATATGCTCCCCCCCGCCAATGCAAACCCGGTCAACGTCACCCATAACGCCACCGTCGTCACCCATCGAATCCGGCGCGCCTCCGCCGCATCGCGATCCGCCACCAAAGTCAGGTATATCGGTGCCGCGCCTACAGGGTTCAAGACAGCAATCAATGAGATAACGCTTTGGGCAATGATGGCATATTCCATACCTCTACTCCATCTTACTTTATTCTCTTCGAGGGTAGCACGACCTTCCCTGTTCCAGCAACCATATCCTTCCCCACCTGCTGTTTTATTGATTCCTCCTGCCCGCGAACCCCTCGCCCTCCATTTCCAGGCTGCACTACTACAGCAAACACGCTCTTCCTTGTTTTTCTTCTACCATTCGGTCTGTTTTTGTCAAGTATAAAACAAATGTAAACCTCTTATTACACCAAATGTTCCATCCCCTCCAAGATTACGAATCTCTTCCCTTTTTGCTTAGCAATGCCCCAAGCAAACTAACCGTTAAAAAAACGGCACTTACGAGCCCAATAAGCCGTTCCCCATGCCTGAGAAAGATTTCTATTATCGTTTCTACTCACTCCGAAATAAGCGGTGCATTATTTGTGCGAAAAAGCTTCTAAATCTTCATCCCGAAAAAAACCGGTCTCAAGCTTTAATCTGCATAAGTACTTGTTAAAGAATAAGTTAAAAACATCATTGCGCGCTCTTTTTGCGTTTTTTCTATTTGCAGTTTACTTGTGGATAACTCGTGGATAACTGTGGATAAATCTCAGAATGGGGATTCAACCAAGCCAAAGCGTGGAATTCCATAAAATCAGGACACCGTACACCTCTTCAAACTGCTTCAAAAGGTATTTTTACAGCACTTCTTCTTTTGATTCCAGAAAAAGTATAGTGAAGGGCATAATTTTGCGGGAGGGCTATGAATGTATTCTGAAAATCCGCTCAAAAAACTGTAGTAACCTCTAACTTCTGTCAATAGATTTATCAAATCCGCACCAAAGCAAGCTTGCCATGCTCCATAAAAAAAGCCGCAAGACTTTCCGTCTTGCGGCTCGAATTGTTGTTAGCTGTGCTTTATGGCTCAGCCGTTAAAAAAGCCTGCTTGCTTGCGCACGCGCATGCGGAGCGCATTGAGGCGAATAAAACCAGTGGCTTCGGTCTGGTCATACGCACCTTCGTCTTCTTCAAAGGTACTGATTTGTTCATCGTAGAGGGTTTTTTCAGCCCGACGTCCCACGACATCGCAATTACCCTTGTACAAACGCACCCGGGCGGTACCCGTCACATTTTCCTGGCTCTTGTCGACATAGGCCATCATTGCTTCGAATTCAGGCGCAAACCAGAAGCCGTTGTAGATAAGCTGGGCAATCTTGGGAGACAGGATGTCGCGCTGCAGCATGACTTCGCGGTCCATGGTGATCGATTCAACGGCACGGTGAGCGGCGTAGAGAATCGTGCCGCCGGGGGTCTCGTATACGCCACGTGATTTCATACCTACGAAACGGTTTTCTACCATATCGACACGACCAACGCCGTTGGCGCCAGCCAGCTCGTTGAGCTTGGCGAGCAACACTTCCGGCTCCATACGCACGCCATCAACGGCGACCGGTGTACCTTCTTCGAAGTCGATTTCAACGTAGGTCGGCTCATCGGGGGCTTTGCGCGGATCAACACTCAGAAGGAACATATCTTCCGGGGGTTCTGCCCAAGGATCTTCCAGCACGCCGCCTTCGAAGGAAATGTGCAACAGGTTACGGTCGGAAGAATAGGGTTTTTTCTTGGTCACCGGCACGGGAATGTTATGTTTCTCGGCGAAATCCATCATTTTTTCGCGGGTATTCAGCGTCCAGTTGGGATCGCGCCAGGGGGCAATGATTTTCACATTGGGCTCAAAAGCAAGGCAGGCCAGTTCAAAGCGCACCTGATCGTTGCCTTTGCCGGTGGCGCCATGTGAAACGGCGTCGGAACCTGTCTCCCGTAGCACTTCGATGTGGGCTTTACCGATGATAGGACGGGCCACGCTGGTACCCAGAAGATAGCAGCCTTCGTAGATGGCGTTGGCGCGCATGGCAGGAAACACGAAGTCGCGCACAAATTCGCGTTTCAGATCTTTTACCACTACCTCGCATGCGCCAGTTGCGATAGCCTTCTGGCGCGCCGGTTCTGTTTCTTCACCCTGCCCTACGTCAGCGATATACGCGACCACGTCGGCTTTGTAGGTCTCCTGCAGCCATTTTAAAATAATGGAGGTATCCAAACCGCCGGAATAGGCGAGTACAATTTTTTTCACATCTGCCATGCTCAGTGTCTCCTTACCTGTATACGGACGTTGCGTATTGCTACGCTTGCTTTTTAGTGACTCAAATCTGGAAAGCTGTCATAAACAATGAAGTTCTTGTTGTGGTCAGGGACTGTAAGAACCATACCTATTGGTTGTGGTCCCTGGACCACTTATTTTTTGCCTAGCAATGTGGCCAACACGGCCTTTTGTGCATGCAATCGGTTCTCTGCTTCATCAAACACTACCGAACGCGGGCTGTCAATCACCTCATCGGTCACCTCGCTGCCCCGGTGCGCGGGTAAACAGTGCATGAACAGGGCATCGGATTTCGCCAGGGACATCAGCTTCGCATTCACCTGGTAGTCGGCAAATGCTTTTTCACGCTCTGCCGCTTCCTCTTCCTGTCCCATGCTGGCCCAAACATCGGTATAGACCGCGTCGGCATCTTTCAGCCCCACCTCGACATCGTTGGTGACCAGTACCTCGCCCTGCGCCTGCTGTTGCACCTGCTCAATTAACGTAGCATCGGCCTCGTACCCTTGGGGGCAGACAAGCGTCAGATTAAGGGGGAATTTGGCCGCAAAAAGCGCCCAGGAATTAAATACATTGTTGCCATCACCTACAAAAGCAAGTTTCATACTGGCAAAATCATCGCCACGATGTTCCCGCAAGGCCTGCACATCGGCCAAGATCTGGCAGGGATGGTACTGATCGGTCAATGCATTAATTACAGGGATATGCGCATATTTGGCCAGTTCCAGCACATGCTCGTGCGAGAAGGTACGCGCCATAATTCCATCGACCCAGCGCGCCAGATTGCGTGCCACATCGGGCACCGATTCGCGTTCGCCCAGTCGCGTGTCAATCAAGACCGTTTGTCCGCCCAATTGGAACATGCCGGTCTGAAAGGTGATACGGGTACGCAAGCTGGGTTTTTCAAAAATCATCGCCAGGGTTTTCCCGGCCAACAGTTGATGTGGCTGACCGGTTTTTTGGCGTTTTTTCAGGTCCTTGGCCAAATCCAACAGGGCCAGGATCTCATCTTTTGAAAAATCCGACAGTGAAATAAAGTCTTTTACCATCCCATTTCCCCCAGACAGGCAGAAAGCACAGATACTACTTTCCGGGTTTGTTCTTCAGTAATGATTAACGGCGGCAGGAAGCGCAGCACATTGGGACCTGCAGGACCGCAAATAATACCGGATTCCTGCATTTTTTCAATCAGTGGAGCAACCGGGTTCTGGAATTCGACCCCGATCATAAGGCCTTTCCCGCGTACTTCCACAATACTATCGTGTTTTTCCGCCAGGGTATTCAATTGCGCCATAAACGCTTTCCCCACCGAAGCAGCCTGTTCTATAACGCCCTCTTGAGTAAGTACTTGTAGTGTAGCCAAGGCTGCCGCTGTACTGAGGGGATTACCGCCAAAGGTAGCGGCATGGGAGCCTACGCCAAAGCCGGTTGCGGCCTCTTTGCTGCATCCCATCGCACCAATGGGCACGCCATTGGCCAATCCTTTGGCCAGAGTCATAATATCGGGTTGTATGTCGAACTGCTGGTGGGCAAAAAGTGCACCGGTACGTCCCAGACCGGTCTGGACTTCATCCAGGATAAGCAGAACGTTCTTTTTGTCGCACAGGGCGCGCACGGCTTTCCAGTAGCCTTCGGGGGGAACGCGCACGCCGCCCTCACCTTGTATCGGCTCCAGCATTATTGCGCCAACCTCGGGCGTAATGGCGTGTTCCAGCGCTTCGATATCGCCGTAGGGGACGTAGGTAAAACCGGGCATCATTGGTTCAAAACCATTGTGGTACTTGGGCTGTCCTGTCGCTGTAATGGTAGCCAGCGTGCGCCCATGAAACGAGTGCTCTGCCGTTATAATATGCGGTTTGGGCGTTCCTTTTTGCGCCCAATAGCGCCGTGCCAGTTTAATCGCGGCTTCGTTCGCTTCCGCACCGCCATTGCAGAAAAACCAGGCATTGGCAAAACACAAGGTGCTCAATTTTTCTGCCAACTGCACCTGTGATTCGATGTAGTACAGATTGGAGACATGCACGAGTTTACGGGCCTGTTCACAAATAGCCTCTGTCACCGCAGGATGGCAATGTCCCAGATTGCACACCGCAATACCGGCGAAACAGTCCAAGTATTCCTTGCCTTCGACATCCCACAGCGTAGCGCCGTCACCACGCGCCAAGGCGAGTTTCCGCTGACCATAGGTGTTGATGATGTATTCATCGTTTTTCTGCTGAATTTCTTTTGTATTCATAGCGAGGTCCTCTCCTTGCACGCGACGAATGCAGATTCACACCGTCTTGTTTCGCACGATCGCACGCTATACATCAGCCGCCTGTGGTCGTTGTCTTTGAAGAAGAGTCCGACTTGGTTGAGGTCGTACTTTTGCTTTCCTTTGTAGACGACGAGGTCTTTGTCGACGATGTGCCACTGGAGGCGGGTTTCCCTTTTTTATCTTTAAAATCGGTTTCGTAGAAGCCGCTACCTTTAAATATGATGCCTGCGCCAGTCCCCAGCAAACGCTCGCAATGGTTTTCCCCACAAGCTTCGCACGCTATGTTGGGTTTTGCGCTCATCGCATGAAAAACATCGAAAATATGCGCACACTTTTTACATTGATATGAATATGTAGGCATAACAACTGCTCCACTCTATACCTCAACCCGAACTTGCGGGTCGAGAAAACGTCCACAGTAAACGTGGTAAAAAAACACCCTTGGAAAACCTGTTACTCTAGCAGGTTTCTGAAAGGTTTGCAAAAAAACAGCACGTAATAATTCGCACTGCATGGCGGTGAGTTGTTAGACTGCAGTGGCGAGGCGTCCCGTCTCGCGTTTCTGAAAGGCTGGCATGAACGGCATTCCGAAAAGCATCTGTAAGCAATAATACGCGTTGCGTGTGGAAAGGAAGTTTGGATATGGGTGAGGAAGTTAAAGCAACGAATATTACCTGGCATGAAGGCGATATCACACGTGCGGATCGTCAGCGGGCCAATGGCCACTGCTCGTGTGTAATCTGGTTTACAGGTCTGTCTGCATCTGGGAAATCCACGTTGGCGCGTGCCGTTGAAGCGGTCTTGTATGAAAAGGGCTATCAGGCGTATGTGCTGGACGGTGATAATGTACGTCATGGTTTGAATAAGGATTTGGGCTTCTCTCCTGAGGATCGCGAGGAGAACATCCGGCGTATTGGTGAGGTGGCGCATTTGTTTGCCGATGCGGGCCTTGTCGCCTTGACGGCGTTCATTTCACCCTATCGGGCGGACAGGGATAAGGCGCGTGCGATGGCCCCCGATGATTTTATCGAGGTCTATGTGAAGTGTGCGGTCGAAGTCTGCGAATCACGCGATCCCAAGGGACTATACAAAAAGGCGCGCGCAGGAATTATTCCTGAATTTACAGGTATTTCCGCACCGTATGAAGCACCGGAAAATCCGGAATTGGTGGTGGATACAGCAGAGGAAAGCGTTGAGGAGTCTACCGCGAAAGTGCTTGCGTATCTGGAAAAACGGGGTTTGTTCTCGTAGGACACCCGGCATAGACGGTACCTTTTATTCATCCATTGCGTATTTCTTAATGTAATTTTTCCAATAATTGGGGCCAGGTTGACTTATGATTCGTGCAGTAGCATTTGATTTGGATGGTACGCTGATCGATTCGATGGACGCCATTGTGGATTCCGTGTTTTATGCTTTCGATCAGGCGGGACGGCAACGTCCACCCCGGGTAGTCGTTACGAAAACCATTGGCAAGCCGTTGGAGGAAAAGTTTGCGCAATTGGCGCCTGGATGTGATGTCGAACAGTACGTGCAGTGGTATCGCACGCATTATAAGGAGACGGCAGCAGAAAAAACGGTTTTGATGCCAGGAACCCGGGAGCTTTTAGCGGTTTTGTCAAAAGCGGATATACGTATCGGCTTCGCAACGGCCAAAAAACGGGAAATGGCTGAGATGCTGTTAGCGCACCTGGGCGTGCTTTCCTACTTCACATGCCGCATCGGCCCTGCGGAAGTCACCTTCCCTAAACCCCATCCTGAAGCCGTGCTTCAATGCGCAACACAATTGGGTGTACCGCCGGAAGAACTCGCCTACGTAGGCGATATGCAGTACGACATCGAAGCGGCACAACGTGCAGGGGCAATTAGCATTGCGGTAAGCACAGGATTTGTAGACCGCGAAACGTTGGCCGCCTGTAATCCCGATGCCGTCTTTGAGCACCTCAACGATGTGCAGCACTATATCCTGGCGCGTTTGTAGTATGCACTGCGGCAGGCAAATTTAACATACGGTGGTTAATAAATACCGTAGACATCGTCGATTGTCGCCAAAATATCGCCAGGCGTGGCGACGACTGGCACAATTTCACGTCGTGTTAAATCCGCCATTTTCTTCAAGGCCGATTCGTCCAACGGATCGGCCATCGCAACAACCAAGCGATCCAGCGTGGCCTGAATGGGGGCAACGAGGAAACGGCTACACAGCTCCTTGTTTAGCAGGTCACGCGCGACCCCGTCCACTGTTGCGGCATTAGGGCGTGCGAGCTGTAGCTGCAATTGGCAAGCAAGACTCTGAGCAATGGCGTCTTCCGTGGCATATTCCATCTCGACAAGTATCTCGCCCAGTCGTTTGGAGGCCGCCCGTTTTTTCTTTTTCAACGCACGCCGCAACTGCTTTTCCGAAAGAACCCCTGCAGAGACCAGCACCTCACCCAATGGTTGAATCTCGTCTTGAAGCAACTGCGAGGTTAAGATGCGTTGTTGTGTGTTCAGCATTTCCCGTATATGCGCCGCCTCAGAGCCCGGTGTAAGTGAAACTGGCGCAACCCGCACACGCCCCTGTTCCGCATGCAGAGTGCGTAGTTGCTGCAAGGCCTCATCCCGTTCATGCAGCGCCTCATTCATCATTGCAGCCGTACGCGCCACCTTCTCCCTATGTTCCGTGGTTTCCGCACGCGCTGCGTCAAGGCGTTCTTCCAGCGTGGCCATTTCAGCTTCCAACTGCGCCACCGCCGCATCACGCCGAGCCAATTCATCATGATGCGTAGCAACGGCCTTACGCGCTTGATCGACCAGTTTGCGCTCCGATGCCTTTGTTGTGCGCATCTCCGCCAACTGTTCCTGCAAACGTTCCGCCAAGCTGGCGCTATTGTCCCGATCTTCCCGGATAGCATCCAAATGCCTCTGCAATGCAGTACGCTCCGTTACCAACTTCTCCATCGCCGTTTCCTGTTCCTGCAAGTCAACACGCAACAACTGTACCGCCTCACGACTTTGCGCCAATTCCTGCTCCTGTGGCGCCTGTGTACTCTTGAACGCATGCAATGCGCTCTGCATTTCCTTTGCGGTGCGTGCTGTTTTGGCTTCCTTACGTTGCACTTCCTCTAACTGTACTTGTAAACTCTCCACCTGTTCCCGCAAGCTCGTAACCGCATTCTCCCGCTCCTCCAGCGCTTTTTTCTGTGCCGTAATAGCGGAACGGGCCTCGTGTATAAGACGACCGCCCTTTTCCTTTTCCCCTTCCAGGGACTGCACCTGCGTCTCCAACGCCACCCGCTCTTCCTCCATGCGTTTCTGGAGGCTATGCGCGGTTTTTTCCCGCGCCTGCATCTGTTCTAATTGCACTTTCAATGTCGCGCAATGACGTTTCTGCTGGTCCAACTCCTGCTCTACAAAAGCAAGCTGCGCGTGCGACTGTGCCAAATCGTTGCGCAGCGAGGTCGTCAATTCATCACGCATCCGCACTTTGTCCCGCACCGTTGCCAGTTCAAGCGAAAGCTTTCCGTGATGCGTATGCGCCTCTTTCTTTTGTTGTTCCAGAGTACTTATCTCCGCCTGCAACAAATCCAAACGCGCCTGCAACGTATCGACGGTTTTCTTTAACGTTTCATTCTGTGTCTTCGTATCCTGCTGCTCCGCTTTCAACGTCTGCAGCAGTTCATCCCGTTCCGCCAACGCGTTGCGCTGAATCTCCGCTTCCCAATGTGCAGCAGAAAGATCGGACAGTTGATGTTCCAGGGCCGCCGTATGCTCCTGCGCCGCTTCTAAAAGCTGCGCCTTTTCCGCCAAGGCTTTCCGGGCTTCTGCATCCGCTTCCTGCAGCGACTCCAACCGTTGTGACAACGTCACAATGTGTTGCTTTGCCTCCTCCTCCGAAGCTTCCAGTTCTGTTCCCACCGCTTTTATGCGCTGCGTTTCCGACGCCATCGCTTCAATTTTTGCTTGAGCGTTGTGCCAGGCCTGCTCATGCTTCTGTGCCAGGGCCTGCGCAGCAACAAGATCCTTACGGGTCTGTTCAAGCTTCTCTTGCAAAGAATCTTTTCGTTCGCGAATGGCGGTGGTTTCTACCTGCTGGTCTTTTTGCTGGTTCAGGAGCTCCGCCAATTCTTCTTCCAATGCATGGATGCGTTGCGCCATATTTTCCGCTTCCGCGCATCGTTCCGACAACGCTTTCTCGAGCGCTGTCCGCTCTTTGCGATGGCTGTCTGCCCATTCACGCAACGCCGCCAGTTCCGCCACATGCGCCCATGCCGTTTCGAGATTAACGCAATGCACTGCCTGCGTTTTTTCCAAGGCACAAACGGCCTCCTGCAACGCGGCTTGTTCCTGCGCCCACTCCGTTTCGCGCGCTTTCAGCGCAAAGAGGTCTTTTTCCAAAGCCTCTTTCTCACGCATCAAACCCTCTGCATACGAACGTGCTGCTTCCCTCTGTTGGGTGCGTTCCTGTAACAACGCCTGCTGTTCCGTTTGGCTACCCTTCAAACGCGACAGTATTTCAATATGCCTCCACGACTCTTTCAGATTTGCCTGGTGCACCTGATTGGTTTGTATCAACAACGCCAATTCGCGCGTTGCTTCCTCATGGCTTTGCTGCAATGTGGCTTGTTCAGCCTCCAACTGTGCAAAGGCGTTTCGGACCGACTCCAGTTCATAAAGCAACGCATCGCGCCGTGTTTTCTCCCCGGCCAGCGTTTTCTCCTGCTCCAGGAGCAAGGCCTCCTGAGCAGCGTAATCCATGCGCAACGTGCCCAGCATTTCAATATGCTGCCAGGCATTCTGAAGATTTTCGGCCTGTACCTGCGAAGTAGACAGGGTCTCCGTCCACTGCTCCTCTATCTGTTTGTGCTGTGTATAAGCCGCCTCTTTTTCTGCTTGCTCCTTCTCCAAAGCCCCCTGCAGAGCCTCTAAAGCGCGTTGACTTTCCTCCCGTTGCGATTCAAGCTGGTTCAGAAGCGCATCCTGATCCTGTAGCGCCTTCTTCCGACTATTCTGTTCTTCCTGTAAACGAGCAAAAGCGGCCTGGACCGATTCCAGTTCCTGCGCCAAGGCGTCGCGCTGCGTCCGTTCCTCTTGCAACGATTTTTCCTGCTCAAGAAGCAAGGTTTCCTGAGCAGCATAATCCATACGCAACGCGCCCAATATTTCAACATGCCGCCAGGATTCTGACAGATTTTCCGTTTGTACTTGCGCCCTTTGCTCCAGGATTTCTAAAGCTCTCTGCGTATCGGTATTCGACTCTTCCAGGTGCCCACATTTCTCGCGCATGGTCTGCAATGCCACCTGGGCCGCATCTAATTCTGCACAAAGCGTTTCCTTGCTCGCATTGGCGCTGGCCAACTGTTCATCCCGTTCCTGCAGGCGTGTTTTCAACGAGGTGTGCAATTCCCGCAACGCCGCCAACATTTCAATATGTCGCCAGGAATTCTGCAAATTTTCGCTTTGTGTCTGAGCACGCTCCCCTAACGCATCCACTCGTGTTCGGAGGTCTTCTTCCGTCTGACGTAGTTGTGTTTCCGTCTGTTGCAATGACGCATAATCTGCTTCCAGACACGCATGGCGTTCCTGAAGTTCCGTCAGCGCCTTTTGAGCTTCATCCGCACTTTGTGCAAGCTCCAGGCATTGCGCGTCCAGCGCCTCCTTTTCAGCCTGCAACGTACGCTGCATTTCTTCCTGCTCCGCAAGCCTTATCTTCTGTGCGGCGCATTCATCCTCCAACGCAGCAAGCCGTTCCGTGCGTGCAGTCAGCAACGTTTTCTCTTCCGCATACTGCGTTTGCAGCGCGTTCATTTCCTCCTGCAGCGCGCGTAAGGCCGTTTCTTTTTTAGCCCCGTCTTTCTCCAGCAACTCGCTATATGTTCTTTGCTCCTGCGCAGCAGCACTGTTCTCTTCCACCGCCATTTTCAGCTGCGCACGCTGTTCTTCAACCACAGAAAAGGTTTTCTGTAACGAAAGAAGCTGCTGCGCCTGCCCCCAGACACGTTCACGCTCTTGCAACAACTCTTCCTGTAGTGTGGCACACTGCGCCTGCGACGTGCGGAGTTTCTCAAGCTCTGCATACGCGGCATCCAATACGTTTTGCTGCGCCAGACGTTCTTCTCGTTCCGTTGCCAACTGCGTCGTCAAGCGCTCACGCGTTGCGCTCAATTCCTCTTCCCTGCGTGACAACGTTTCCGTTGCACACCGCAACTCCTCCACCTGCTTGCTCATTCGATCGCGTTCATCGGTCAACGCAACTTGCACATCCTGCAAGACCTTTCGGCTTTCCTGTTCAGTAGCGTATTCCTGTTGCAAGGCCACCAACGCCGTTGTTTTATCCTCCACCTCATCCTGAGTCTTCGCCAAGGTTGTTTGCAGCGCTTCCTGTTCTTTCAGCGCCGTTGACTGCGCCTGCTGCAAGACCGCATATTCCTTGGCCAGCCTTTCCCGATCTTTCTCCCACTGGGTCGCCGTTTCCTCCAGAATTGCATTACGCCGCTGCACTAGTGAAAGCGCCTCCTCCGTTTCCCTCAATTTTTCCTGAACCGCTTTCATTTGTCTTTCCGCAGCACTGCCATCCTCCACCGATTGACGCAACTGCGCCAATTCCGCCTCCACATGCACGCGTTCCCGCCGTAACGTTTCCGCCGCCCTCTTCGCCTCATTATGTTCAACTTCCAGACTTTCCAGCTGGGTCTGCGTCATCCGCAACTGCTGTTCTAACGAAGCTTTTTCTACTTCAAGAGCGCCACAATGCGCTTCCCGCGCATCCCACTGTGCTGCGCGTTGCGCAGCTGTCTGTTCTGCGGCCCGCAACGTTTCCACCTCCTCCTGCAGTGCCTTTGCACGATTGGCGCTACTTTCCGCTTCACGACGCAACGCATCCAACATCGTTTGCAACGATTTATTTCGTTCAGCGCGCTCCGCTTCCCGCTCCGCCAACGTCGTTAATTCCTGCTGAAATTCCGCAACGCCGGCTTCCAGGGCTTCATTTCGTTTTTGCGCTTCCTCTAACGCAACTTCCTTTTCATTCAGTTGCGCATTCGAGGCATCCAGTTCCTCCGATACCGCCGTTAACCTTGCCAATTCCTCCTGCAACTGCGTGATGTGCGTTTCCTTCTCCGCATTTTCCTGTTGCGCCACATCATAGGCCTGTTGCAATCGTTCTTTTTCAGCAAAAAGCTGCGTTTCATTCGCCGAAATCGCCTGCAATTGCATTTGCAACGCCGCCGTCGACTTCTCCAGGTCAAGGATGCGCTGCGTCTTCTGTTGCTGCTCATCCTCCATTTCCTGCTGCAAATTTGCATGCTTTCCTGTAAGCGTTTCCTGCTGGGCCCTCAGTGCATCGCGCTCCTCAGAAACCAACGCCAGCGATTCCTCCACCGTGCCAAGCTGTGTCGTCAGCGTATCGCGCTCCTCAGCAGCTTTCGCCAACGACTCCTCCAGCGTGCCAAGCTGCGATGTCATTTGCAGTTCCGCTGATTCCCGGCTATCCTGGGACTGGCCCAACGCCGCCTCTAATTCTTCACAGCGATTTACGAGTGTGGCGCGTTCTTCCTGTTCCTGCGACAGGGCGCTTTCCAAACGCGACACTTCCTTCTGCAACCCGGCCTGTTGTTCTTCCAGGGCCTGAGACTGTGCCTGCGTCTGCGCCAGCAGTGCTTCCAATTCCTGTGTCCGCGTCTCCTCCTTTTTCCCGGCATCCCGATAGGTCTCCATCTCCTCCACCATGGCGCGCATTGCCTGCAGACGGTCCTGTTCCTGCGCTTTTAAACTCGCCAGCTCCTGCTCAAAATGCGCTAACGTATCCTGCAAAGCCACGCGTTGTGTCAACAACGCCTCGCGATCCATCTGCGTGTTTTCCAGTTGCTGCAGTTGATCCGCCAAGGCGCGTTCCAATTCCCTAATGCGTTCCTGCAACCTGTCCTGTGCCCGCTCCTGCGCATCTGTCTGACGCCGCGCCTTGGCGCATAAGTCCATCAGCTCCGTATTCAGCGCCTCTACCTCTGTTGCCAGGTTTTCCTTTTCCCGACGCAAGGTGCGCAGTTTTTCTTCCTGCTCCACCAGCAGCATCTCCAGCTCTGGACGGAGTATTGGCGTCGCCTGTAGTGATTTTGTTTCCAGCCCCCCGATAACCGACAACAAGGTTTGTAGTTGATCGTTCGCCTGTGCGATCTGCTGCGTCAATCCCCCATGCGCCCGCGTCACCTCCGCCGTCCAACGTTCCAACATGCTACCTAAGCGCTCAAACGTCATCCGCATTTCACGCAGCATGCCGTCTGTGGTGGGAGAGAGGCGTGCGGAATAATGCGTGACAGCACCCGGCAGTAATTCCGTTTCTCCAAGCGCTTTTTTCAAACGTCGAATCTCATCCTGCGCCGTCACCAGCTCCTCCGTTTTTACCTGGCGCACCATGAGTACCTTGAACAGGCCCTGCAATTCCTGATTTGTCTCGGCAATTTGTGATGTCAAACCCGCCTGCGCCGCGCTCACCTCCGCCTTCCATCCTCCAATCGTCGAACGAAGTCGCGTCAAAATATCATTTCGAGGCTGTCCCATATACCCGTTTTATCCTGCTCGGTTAAACACGCTTAAACCAATCCATTGGCGGTATAGAAACACTGCAAAACAACGCCTATACACTTCCCCACGATTACAGCGTACCAGATTTTTGACGCCGGAAAAAGCTTTGCAAATTTAGCAGGTACAGAAAGCCAAAACGGCCTGAAATCACGAAGGATTTCAGGCCGTTTTTTTAGTGACTTAGATTTAAAGAGCTGTCATAAAAAACAACTTTTTTGCTGTGCTCAGGGACGGCAAGGGCCATAGCTCTTGCCTGCGGTCGCTGGACCGCTTGTATGGTGGATGAGGCTTACCCTGCGTCCAGTACCGGCAAACTGGCGGCGGCAATGGATTGTCCTACACGACGACTCTTTTCATCAGGTAGCTGGATGTTAACCTGTTCGGCAATCTCCGGAAATTCCGCCTTGAGCACTTCATTCGCGCCCTCAAGGATAAGGTCGCCACCACATCCTGAGGTGCAACGGCCCAAAATAAGCACATGACGCAAATCATAGAAATCCGCATAGTGCGCCAACGTATAGCCCATGTATACGCCCATGGTGCGCCAAATATTCAGCGCACCCTCGTGCCCGGCTTCCAATTTTTCCTGTACCGATTTTAAACGTTCGGCATCGGTTACATTTTCCGGCAGTTCAATCCCTGCTTTGGGGGCCAGACGGAATACGCATTGCTGTGAGAAGTACAGCGCTCCTACGCCACGGTCTCCCGACCATTCTTCCTCCGGTGCTTCGGCGCTGTAGTCTACCGGCGCAAAGGCTACCTCATTGAGCCAGTCTGTAATATTGCCATCCAGTGTGACATAGCCACCGGCTTCGCTGGAACCTAAAGCAATGCCGAGTACGCCGTTATCTTGCAAGGACATCGATCCGGCCAAGGCGGTCACTTCACCATCGTTGACGATCACCAGGGGTACGCCTATCTCTTCACCAATTCGCAGGAACATGTCGCGCACTTCAGCAAAGCGCTCTTTGGGAATACCACGGAACAAGGACGCGATCATGGCGCGGTTGTTGACATATACTCCAGCGGAACTGCCGCCAATAGCGTCTACCCGCGGCATCTTGGACGCCGCCGTCTTAATCGCCGCCATGACTTCGCGATAGTGGTACGCTGGGTCTGTATTTTGACGCGGCTCCCACACGATTTCTTCACTATAGACGGCTTCACCATCGACGACTGCGGAAACTTTTCGGTCAGACGCGCCCAAGTCAAAACCAATGCGGCAGCCTTCCAGATGCCGTCCCAGAGGACGTGTGCTTTCGCTTTGCTGCGGCACCTCGTCTGCGCTGCATATAACAATCTGGAAGGGTTTCTCGTAGACTTCTTCGCCCATGAATTGGTAGTCAAAGGCGCGCTTCCCATCGGATTGGTAGCATGTTTGCAGATACTCGCCAATGGACTTGGGCCCGCCTACATGCACGATGCACGCTCCGCGTTGCCACAGCAGAAATTTCAGCAACCGCTCTGCGTAAAACTGGTTCGCGGCCATTTCTGCATGCCCTTCAGGGAAAACCATCGTTTCAAAGCGCGATACAGAACCATCGCCCCGCTCCAGTCCTAAAACAAGCGGAACACCTTCGCCCGAGGCTTTGACCGCTTCCAAAAAAGCGCGATTGGCTAAGACCGCCGGTCGAAACGCCTCATCAAGAGGCGGAACAAAAGAAGGTTTTTTCAGCATCCACGATACAGACATACCCATTCCTTTCCTTGCTGGCTCTGCCTGATACACGCAAAGCCGTCCATTTCCCGCAAAACCCCTCGCATACGCGTATAGAGCATAGTTTAAAGCGTGTGCTGCATGGGAGAATTTGAAAAGCGTGTTTTTCCGAAATAGAACGCGCCACGCCTCGGCGCGTTCTTCGGAATAGATGTCAGACACTATATCATAATCATAATCCCCCCTTGATTCCACCAATACCGAACAGGATTGGATAATCCTCGAAATACTACGAAGCTTTTTTCTGTTTTTTGGGGCAGTGTCTGTATTATCCTTCTCCATGGTATCTCCCCGACGTCGCCAGGGGAACCGGCCAGGAGTAAAGGGAACCCACACTATGCATATTGAGCTTCCGTATGGGCATTATCAGCAAACGGCAGTGTTGGATTGGGGACGCTGCCTGGGGGTGCTTGATATTACTGACGCCCCTCCTTTGTACAATCTTGAAGCGCTTGTGCAACATGGTTTGGAAGCCCCTATCGGTCTGACAAAACCGGTATACGACGCGATCCGTCCGGGGGAAAGCATTGTAATTATCGTTTCCGACAGCTTTCGTCACACGGGTGTGGAAAAGCTACTGCCGACACTTCTTCATGCCCTGCAGCAGCACGGTGTAGCCGAGGAGGACATCGCCTTTGTCTTCGCTACCGGTTCGCATCGTCCCCCGACCGAGACCGAACAGGAACGAATTCTGGGTAGCGCCGTTTATCAACGTTTTCACAGCCGTGCATACGCCCACGATCCGTATGATGAGGCACAGCTGGTTTATGTGGGAGAAACCACGCGCGGCACGCCGGTGCGTATCAACAGACACGTCCAAAAAGCCGACCATGTGCTTCTAACGGGGGCCGTTGTGCTGCACTATTTTGGCGGTTTTGGTGGCGGACGCAAAAGCCTGTGTCCGGGTGTTGCCGGGATCGACACCATCGCCCATAACCACGCACTCAATCTGGACGCAACCGAGGACACATTGGACCCTGCCGTGTGTATTGGTGTACTCGACAGTAACCCCGTCGCCGAGGATATGCTGGAAGCCGCACAGTTTTGTCGTGTCGACGCCATCATCAATACGGTACTCAATCGCCATGGTGAGATTGCGGGTGTTTTTATTGGCGAACTGGACGCAGCGCATCGTCAGGCGGCTGCTTTCGCCTATAACCTTTTCACCGCCCCAATCAAGGAACGGGCCGATTTCGTAATTGCCTCTGCGGGGCCGGCCAAGAACTATATTCAGAGCCACAAGGCGCTCTTCAACGCCTATCAAGCAGTCAAACCAGGCGGGAGCATCATTCTGCTAACGGAATCCCCTGAGGGCTATGGGGGCAATAAATTCGCCCAATGGCTTTCCCTGGGAAGTCCTGAAGCAATCATCCGCGAACTGCGAAAAAATGCTGAAATCAACGGCCAGACCGCCCTCTCTACTTTGGAGAAATCTAAAAACGCCTATTTTGTTACTGCGCTGAGCGATAGCGAAGTGCTCGCGCTTGGCGGCCAAAAGGCCGATTCATTACAGCAAGCGCTGGACAGCTTGCATGTCCAATACCAGCAACGTGGTCTTGAAGCGCCAACTTTTTATCTGATGCCTTCAGCGGCCTACACAGTGCCGATCTGTGGCACGGATTGAGCCAACTGGGAGTCGTGGGACGCTTTCCCCTTATACTGCAGTAAGCATGGCGTTTTGAAGAGGATTGGTCGCTTTGGGCGCAGGAGAATTAGTCGGCGCGTCTTCGTCAAGCGGCTCGCCTTTCTCTGGAGGCGCTACATGAGGTTTCGCGTTAAACTCCATGAGCAGGGAGAGTACGGATTCATTTTGGGCGCGTGTTGCCGTCGCTAGTGGCGTCAGACCGGCGTTATCCATAGCATTGGGATTCGCACCGGCTGCCAAAAGCTGCTTTACGACAGCATCGCTACCTTTTTGGGCCACCGCCAGATGTAGCGGGGTCTGCCCCTTGTGATTGCGGACGCCGGTATCTGCCTGATATTCCAAAAGTAAGACGCAAATCTGAAGAAAGTTACGTTCTGCTGCTGCGTGGAGGGGCGAATTACCTTCATCATCCTGAAAGGTAGTCCTTGCACCATGTTTCAGCAGGACCTCCAGTATAAGCAACCTGTCGTTTTCAACACACGACATCACGGGATTGTAACCCTCCAGTGCGGTCGTATTAAGATCCGCGCCGTATTCAAGGAGCAGACGGACAAGGTTGGCATTTTCTCCTCTTTCTACTGCATACGCTAACGGGGGAACCCCTTCTTTATCGGGTAGATTCGGGTCTGCTTTATGTTCGAGCAGCACCTTGCAGAATGAGTATCTTCCCGAGTAGGCTGCTCTGTGCAAGGGAGCGGCGCCTTTAAACAAACAAAAATCCGGATTTGCACCGGCATCGAGGAGCAAGGACGTCGCCTCCAGATTCAATCGATCTATTGCCAGCACCAAGGGGGAATAGCCAAATTGGCAGATGATCTCCAGCGGAGGATTCTTTTCCAGTTCACGGCGCAATTTGTCCATATCCTGCTCCCAAATAGCCGTAATGACGGGCGTCATGGGTATAGGATATAACGTGCCCTCCAATGCCCACTCTTTATACGCCGTATATTCCTCCACTAGTCCCCAAATGCATTTATCAATTTCATACTTATCCAGAACCTGGAATAATTTCGCGGCGGTTTCTTTGTCCCGATATTGGCAGGCCATGAGACAGTACCTGCTGCAAATACGAGTAGAATAAGGGCATTCACGTCGTAGCAGTTCAAAACCCGCTGCAACACGTTCCCAGGGAAAGGAGTACCACCGGTCATATTTTTCTCGCATTTCAGAATCGTACCTGCAAGAAAGATATGAAATCAGTCGGCTATACAGCATTTTCTTTTTATCCGCCGAAAGCTTTCCTGGCGGGTTTTCAATGAACTGGATAACTTCTTCCGGGCTTCCGCCCCAACGGGGCAGAATGGAGTGCAAATAGCTAATGTACAGTGGATAATATTCTGGGTCGATCTCCAGCCCCTTTAAGAGATAGCGTTTTGTTTCATCTTCACTACCAGCGCCAGCCACAAACGCATTCCATAATTCTGTCGCCAGGCTGCACGTTTTCTCTGGATTTTCGCGAGAATAGCTGACCAGCGTGCTATAAAGTGCGGGGTCGTTATCGGTTGATAATGCTTCCGCTTTACTTAGCCATTCGCCCGCCTTTTCCATATTGGTGTGGAAACCTTCCCAGCCTTCCTCGGTTACCGAGCTAGCCCAGCCACCGCCCCGTTTTTCCCAAGCCACTTTGATATAAGCACATCCCATGGCATAGTGCGCCGTCATGGATTTCGGGCAGGCCTCGATCCAAGCGCATAGCAGCGGGAATGAATCGCCCTTGCGTCCCAGCTCACTTTTTGCGGTGCAAAATTCGATAGCGTCATAAAAATCCTTTAAGAGCGGATAACCATTACAGTTTTTAAATTTTTCCTTTCGTAATCGCGCCGCGATTGCCTCTATCTCGTTGAACTGATGCTTTTTGAACAGGTTGTAAACGGTGAAGCGCGAGACGCCACGATTTTCCCCAATAGGGTTTTCCGCCCAATTCACGTTGGAGGTTTCCCAAGCAGCGAGGCCATACTGACCATTTTGTTCACAGATATTACCTTCCACCTGGATAGGAGTCTCCACTGTGCAGATTTGTATGCCCCCTGCACGTTTTCGGTGCAGATGTTATCTTGAATAAGCCCCGGACATTTTTTGTAGTACAAAATCCCGCGCCTAGTATTGTTGTGGATTGTATTTTGAATGGTATCCGTGTTTGCCGCTTCGGCACTGACAATGCCATCCAGTCCATTGAATTCACTGATGTTATTGAAGAATAAGGCATGCGTGTTTTCATCTTTGGCCTTTAATCCGCATTCCCCATTCCTCATACTATGACTATCTTCGATGCAGGCCGATGCGCTGTCCTGAATCAGGACGCCTTCGTCTCGATTGCGGTATATTCGCGTATCACGCACCTGCGCTGAAGTATCCTCTCCCTCAACCACAATACCCGTGTGCAGATTTCCACTAACGACGCATCCGTCCAATTGCAACGTCGCACCGTCAGCACCCAAAATCCCGTGGTTGGCATTTGCATTGAAGCTGCATTCAGAAACCTGTGTGTGGGTTTCAGCCCCTTGCACCACAAGACCATTTTCCCCGTTATAGAGACAGGTGCAGTTAAAAAGTTGAGAGCGATCACCGTCGCTGGCTTCGATACCGTTTTGTCGACCGTTCACCATGTAACAGTTTCTAACCTGGACCGCAGAATGCTTCAGTTTCAACAGGGGAGAACTCGATTTTTTCTGTGTATCAGACGAGGCTCCGGCTTCATCTTCATGTCTCAGGGTGAGGTTCGCTATAGTTCCTGCCTCGCAATCTACGGCAGACAACACGGCCTGACTAAAAGTATCCGAATACAGCACAACACTGCCCGGCACTACGCCTTGCAGGCACACCCCCGATTTTAGGCGTACCGGTCCCGCATACGCTCCAGCCTGCACCTGGATAGTATCCCCGGAATCTGCCTCATTCATCGCAGCTTGAATGGTGGCGTAGTCCTTGGGTACTGTTAAAATCTCTCCCCAGACAGCCAGATTTGGCAGTACAACAAGAATCCCAAAGATTCCTAAAAAATGCAGCGGATGCGCCCTGTCATTAAATTTTCTCATCTTTATCCCTAAAGCGGTCCAGCGACCGCAAGCAGTGGCCAGAGCCACACCCAGGAAATATGGTCCTTGCCGTCGCAAAAGTTTGTTTTTATGGTAAATTTTCAGCGTTTAGTCTAGCAAATGGCGTGTGCAGAATTACAGCTTCGTACGAAACCTGTGCATCTTGGTTCTGCTTTGGCCGTGATACGCATAAGAATGTGTCATTCTGGACAGTCTGCGGTGGATTGCGCTATCCTTAGTGCCTGGCAATGAAAGCGCTCCAGCGCCACCGTAAGATTTCGTTTTCTGGAGTACACTCAGCATTAAACCATACGAGGAATTGTTTTATGTCGGAGAAGCAGGAGGTCATCCTATCGGGTATTCGCCCTACCGGTCGGATGCATTATGGCAATTACTTTGGCGCTTTGCGTCATTTTTTACGGCTTCAGCAGGAAGAAAAGACTTGTTACTACTTTGTCGCGGATTATCATGCGCTGACTACGATTACGGATCGGCAGGAGATTTATCGTAATACGCTCGATATGCTGCGTACCTATGTGGCCTGCGGATTGGACCCGGTAAAGTCGGTCATTTACCGCCAGAGTGATTTGTCTTGCACCGCGGAATTGACGTTGTTGCTGGGTATGATCACCAATATTGGACATCTGGAACGGGGTACTACGTATAAGGATAAGATGACCAAGCTCAAGCAGGACCCAAAGGCAGAGGGAAACCCGCTTTCGTATGGTCTGCTGGGGTATCCTGTGCTCATGGCGGCTGATATTCTTATCGTTCGTGCCGATGTTGTGCCGGTAGGCGATGATCAACGTCAGCATGTGGAAATGGCCTGTGATATTGCGGACAAATTTAATCATCGTTTTGGGGAAACGTTGCACCTGCCGCGTGCGGTCAGCCGCAATGCGCTGCGTCTCCCGGGTCTCGATGGCGCGGCCAAGATGGGTAAGAGTGATCACAATACATTGGATTTACTGGATGATCCCAAAACGGTGCTCAAAAAGATCAAGAGTGTCCCCACAACCACGGACCCGATACCGCTGGATACGGATAGCACGGATCCTGGGGTCATTATTCCCAAAATGCCGGCGGGGGTTGCGGTGCTCTACCGTCTGCTGAACTTACTGGCACCGGAATCGGTCTATCTCGACTTCCTGGAACAATACCGCAATGGGGGCAAGTTCTACGGCAATCTCAAGAAAACGCTCGCCGAGCATGTCTCTGCATTTAATGCGCCGATTATCGAACGCTACAATGACCCTGCGCATAATGATGACTTTATTGAAGACTTTTTGCGCACGAATGCCCAAAAGGTTACGCCGATTGCATTGGAAACGGTGGAGGCGTGTCGTGAGGCCATGGGCATTGGCCACAGCCTCTATCGTGCATAAGAGCATAACACAGACGCACTTTACCCCGCGCCGGAATGCTTTTCCCATAAAGTATTTCGGCGCTTCTTGCACCTATTCATTATGCATATTACGATGAATAGAAGAAGGGGCATTTGACTCGTAGTATATCAGGGAGGGCTGGAATATGACGCCTAAGAAAGTGGACCCTATCTGGCAATCGATCCGTACGGAGGCCACGGCGATAACGCAACGTGAACCTTTTTTGGCGAGTTATCTCCACAGCATCATTCTCAACCACAACAGCCTGGAGGATGCACTGAGTTATCTGCTGGCCAGCAAATTGGCCAGTGTCACGTTGCCCGCCATCAGTTTACGCGATCTGGTCGATGCCGCCTTCGCCAGTGATCACCGTATTGGAAAGGCGTTCCGCGCCGATATTGAGGCGGTTTATAATCGTGACCCGGCGTGCTGTAACTATTCCACGCCTTTGCTTTACTTCAAAGGCTTCCAGGCGCTACAGGCGTACCGCGTGGCGCATTATTACTGGAATGAGGAACGTCCCGCGCTGGCTCTCTTCCTTCAGAGTCGAATCTCGGAAATCTTCAGCGTCGATATCCACCCTGCCGCTAAAATCGGCAGGGGCGTGCTCATCGATCACGCCACCAGCGTTGTTGTCGGTGAAACCGCGGTCATCGGTAACAATGTGTCCATGCTGCATGAAGTGACGTTGGGGGGTACGGGTAAAGAAAGCGGCGACCGCCATCCCAAAATCCATAATGGTGTGCTCATCGCAGCGGGTGCCAAAATTCTCGGCAATGTCACCATCGGCGAAGGCGCTAAGGTAGGTGGTAGCGCGGTCGTTCTGGAAGATGTCCCCCCACACACCACCGTCATCGGCATCCCCGCAAAACCGTGTGGCC
This sequence comes from Candidatus Hydrogenedentota bacterium, assembly GCA_963678445.1. GTDB lineage: Bacteria > Hydrogenedentota > Hydrogenedentia > Hydrogenedentales. The sequence goes on from OY782877.1 coordinate 1,586,186, forward strand.
GCCCCCCGTCCGCCATGCCTGCACTGGACATGGATCACCGCATTTATGGTGGTCATGGCGACGGCATTTAAACTTCTTTCTTTTTACGGAAAAAGAAAGAAGCAAAGAAAAACGAATATGTACGTTAGCCCCACTCTGTTTATCCACGGCAGCACCCCTATCTCCCGGGTGTGCCCTACCCACCGGAAAAGGAATGAAGCAAAGAAAAACGAATATGTACGTTAGCCCCACTCTGTTTATCCACGGCAGCACCCCTATCTCCCGGGTGTGCCCTACCCACCGGAAAAGGAATGAAGCAAAGAAAAACGAATATGTGCGTTAGCTTCGCTCTGCTTATCCACGGCAAGGACCAAGGACTATGAACCGGCTTTTTTCTGATGGCTCAGATAGGTAAAGGCGTTCAGGACGCCAGCGCGGTTCCGGTTGCCACCGCGTTCGCCGGTGAGGGCGTCTTGCAGTTGTATGTCGAGTGCACCGCTACGGCTGCGGGAGTAGCAGACCCAGAAGGGGTAGTAGAAAATAGCGGTGTTTAGATGTTCCTCGATGACGGGTTTGCCGCGCTGTCCACGTCGTCGCATGATGGTTTGCAGCAGTTGTTTTCGAGCATAGGGGATAACCTCGTCCTCCGGTAACAGAATCGGAAGCATTTCTTCTTTGGGGGTATCAGCTACCAGATCTGCGTGCATCTGAAAGAGGGCAAATGCACCGGAGCAGGCTTCTACTGAAACGGCTATCTCGCCTGTTCCTTTGTGGGAGGACACCTGTAAATCGATTAGATAGTAGGGCATCCAGACAAGTTCGAGATAGGGTAAAATCTTTTGTGTGCTGTTTTCTTGGCGCACCATGGAGGAACGCCGCCGCAGACATCCAAAAAGGTTACCCGGGCGGCGGCGATTAAAAAAACGTGTTGCACGCGCTTCTGAAATGCGCGCAGGTATGTATTGTACTTGCACGAAACGCTCTTATCGCAATTTTGAGACATTGCGCAGGCCATGAACGAGCATGACCAGACCAATGAATAAAAGAACAAAGCCTGCGCCGATATTCACTATACGTGCGCTCATCTTGTCGGCCCAGAAAGTACCTATGAGCACAGGCAGCGAGATAAACGCAACAAAGCCGCCCAGCATGGAGATGGTCTCTGCGTCGCGTTTCTGCAATTGCAGTTTTCGGTCGTCCTCTTTTCGGATGCTATGCATGTCGCTCATCAAAGGATTCCTTTATCCCCTGCCTTGCAGGGGCATCGTTCCGCGCTATAGGGCGTCCCGATTCCAGTTTTAGTGTCACTAACGAAAATAGAGATACACAAATACATGGGGCAGCATGGAAATCACAGTCCATAAACGCAAATCGCTCCAGATTTTTTTGTTGGGACGATCAATGTTTACGTACTCTTCATTCTGCAGAATGAACCCAACCCATAGCATCGTGCCAAGGAAAAAGCCCAACGCACAGAAGGCGCGCAGTCCCCAGCAATCTACCAAATTAATGGCCTTATTCATGGGCTCGAAAATTGGCTGTAACAGGCGTGCGGAAATTTCGGCAAACTTTTCCAACATTATGAGATCCTTTCATTCAAGGCCTGTTGTACGGAAGCATCGTGCACCACGGAACCCCATACCAGCCCACGGATTTTTTCTTCCGGTTCGGGCGGGGTCAGCAGGCTGACGACCACGGTCACGACAAGGGAAAAGACAAATGACCACCAGGCTACAAAGAGGAAGGGGTCTTCAGAGGGGAAGAGGCCGGGGGTGATTTTCAGCACAAAGCAGAATCCAACACCCAAAACGAGTCCGGCAAGCCCACCCCATTGGGTAGCACGCCGCCAGCATACGCCGAGCAGCAGGATGGCAAGCGTCGGCCCCTGGAACAGGGATAAAGCATCCTGGATAAACACGTAGATACTTTCTTGCTGACCAATCTTTTTAGCGGCGAAACCCGCGGCCACAATGAGCACTACGGTAATTATGCGCCCCATCTTTAATGCCTGTCGCTCGTTCAGGGGTTTACCGCCCAGCAAGGTTTTGATACGTCCGATAATGTCGGTGGTGATAATGGTGGTGGAAGAGTTGAGGGTCGAGTCGACACTGGACATGAGTGCGGCGAAAAGCGCAACAAACATGAGGCCTTTCAGACCCGGTGGCAGCAGCATACGAATCATGGTGGGCACGGCGTAGTCGCCCGTTTCCAAACCAGGGGCAAGCGCCAGGGCGCACAGGCCAGGCACGGCGACCATAAGGGGAATGAAGGACTTGAGAAAGCCACCGAAAAGCATGCCGCCTTTGGCGTCCCACTCAGAACGCGCACCCAGGGTACGTTGTACGACTGCCTGGTTGCCGCTCATGTAGGCAATGGCCAGCACAATGCCCAGGCCAAAGACGATGCCTGTCCACGGATACGGCAAATGTGTATCATGCGGCAGAAGCAGACTGAAGTGCCCTTGATATTCAGGCCCCATCGCCAGAACTTTGCTCTGTAAAGCCGACCATCCGCCCACTTCCCACATACTGAGAATGAGCAGCGATATGCCGCCAACAAACATGATGATGAGCTGTACCACGTCAACCATGACCACTGCAGAAAGTCCGCCGGAAAAGGTGTATATACCCGTGATGAAAACCATCAACCAAACAACATGATGGGGGTTCCAACCCAGCACGGTACGCATAAGATGATCGCCGGTCGTCCACAACATCAGGGCAAGCATCGTAAACATGAATACGGCCCAGATTGTACCGTGCAGAATCTGGACGGCGGCATTGTAGCGACGCCCGAGAAATTCGGGGATGGTGAATACGCCAGAACGCCAAAAATAGGGCACAAAGATGAAGGCGGCGAAGACCATGGCGGGCATGGAGCCGATCCAGTCGAAGTTGGCGGCGGCAATACCATGGGTATAGGCCGAGCCGGCGACGGCGACGAAATCCATGGCGCCGATATCGCTGACCACGATGGACATACCAATGGCCCAAAAGGGTAGCGCCTTGCCGGCCACGAAGAAGTCACCCGCATTCTTTACATACTTCCCAAAAAAGGTACCCAGTGCAAGCACACCTGCCATATAAATAAAAATGATGGCAATGTCTATACCACTCAAGCCCAGCGTTCCGTCCATCATAAAATTGTTCTCCACCCCATTAGACAATTGTAAAACTCACCAAACTCTGAAAAGCTATCTTAAAAAATTTGTTTTGTTCAGGGACGACAAGGACCATGAATATTGCCGGTGGCGCTGGCCACCTTGTGGTCGTTGGACCACTTAGACTCTTGTAAAGCATTTTTGGTGTCAAGTCAACCGCTATTTAGGTGCAGGCGTCTCCCATTGCCGCAAATCTGCGGCACGCGCCATCCCCATTTGGCTCCAACCTCTACCAGAAAAGCGGCGCAAATCGGCATTACCGGCATATAGTAAGTAGGCGTAGCCGTCTACATCGCGATGGTCAAGCAAACAGGCTGTTTTTGCGGTATGAATCGTATTAAATGATTCTGTCGGGGTCTCCAGGATATAACCCTCTCTCCAAAGGGTCCAATCCTGGTCCTCGTCCCCTGAGCCGGTCATGGTAAACAGGGCTGTTTTGCATCCTGACGCATACAGGGTCGCTGTCATCGTCCATGTTTTTCCAAGGCGGACGGGACGTAGTGAACCTACTTGGCGGGGAATACCGTTTTTAAGGCGAAAGGACGGAAAGCCTATGTACTTAAACGAAGTTGCCCCATCCTCTGTCACCGCACAACGCAAATCATTGCGTTTCCGTACAGCGCCTTCTTTCCAAAAGAGATACCCTTTATTCTTGTGCCATGCGAGCGCGGGTTCCCCGCAGTATTTCCCCTGGGTAAGCGGGACCGCCAGAGGTTTGGGTTGAGACCAGTGGGTGAGATCCGTTGATGTGCAAAGGAAAAGCTGGGGGAGCTGGTCTTGTCCCTTCGGGATGCGTTGAAAAACACAATAAAACGTATCGCCGTTTTGACTGACCTGAGGTGCGGCCGCACCTGCCCAGTGCTCATCTTCATAGTTTTCGTGAAGTGTCGGTTTGGAAAAACGTTTGAAATCGGGGGTGGTAATCGCACACAAACGCACTTCTTCTTTGTCGTTCACGATCGTATAGCGTGTAAAGAAGAGATGAAACGTGCTGTTTTGATATACACAGGAAAAATCCTGGATGCTAGTGGCGGGATAGGCCAAAACCGGATTTTTTAATGCATTCCAATCAATCTGCGCATGGGCCGAATCAGCCCCCACTAGCAAAAGGCACAGCCCTATCATGTATCCACTAATTTTCACACGCAAACCCTATCCATCTGTATTCCCTTTTCAATGGCTACTCTAACACAGGGCAGCCCTGAAAGTAATCAGCCGAGAGGTTGTTTTATGCAGGGATTGGCCGATACGTTCAGAGAGAATCCCTATATGCGCACGAAAATCTTCTTTCTGTACATAAAATACAGCGCGCCCCATACCGTCATGAAGCCAAGTCCTTCCAGTAGAAAAACACCGAAGCGTTCCATGGGTTCCAGTATCCCACCAAAGAGAAATTGGTATAAAGCATCATAGGGAAGCACATGTGGGGCCACGTAGGCCACAATGGCGTTCATGCCAATGACCATGAAGGGGAAACTCCATTTACGGAATCCGGCAACATCGATAATGAGATAAAAAAGCGCCAGCGCCCAATAACTCCAGCCTGCCGCCCACAGGACCATGGAGCTGCTCCAAATGTGTTTGATAATCGGAAAGAAAAGTCCCCACGCCCAACCCAACAGCAGGCACACAGCTCCCAGAGCAACAAGCCAGGTCAGCTTCCAGAGGTGAGAGCGCTTTTCACGCAACACATAACCGCCGAATAAACCCATCAGGGTGGTGGCGGCAAAGCCCATGCTGCTCAGAATCCAGGTATAGGGGGTACCATCGCTGAAACCGCGTAGAATAAAGTCGTCTATAAAGAGCGCCAGATTGGCGTCCGGCTTCAACACACCCGCCCCATGCCCCGGAACGGGCACAAACATCATTAGCAAGCAAAAGCCGACCAGAAGTAGTATTGTTACGACAATCTGTCCGGCAAAGCGCAGATGTAATGCGCAGATCGAAGTGACCAGATAGCCTACTGCAATGGCCTGCAAGGTGTTGCAGTAAATGTGCAATTGCGACAGATCAAAATGCAGCAAATTCCCCTGGGCAATCATACCAAGTACGAAAAGAATGAGCACACGTCGCAAGATTTTTTTGTAGAGCCCGGCCAGGTTTGCACCACTCTCCAGGCGTTTTCGAAATGAAAAGGCCATGGAGACGCCAACGATGAATAGAAACAAGGGCATAATCAAATCCCAGGCGGAAAATCCTACCCATTCTACATGCGTAAAATGGTGCTGCAGCTTTTCGGGGAGGGGATGTATAAAAAGGCTTAGAAATGCGAGAAAAAAACCTTTACCTCCAATAATCCAAAACATATCGAAACCACGCAATACATCTACCGACATAATGCGGCCTTGGGAAGGAGAAGGGGGAGACGATTGCGACATAACGCTATCCTTTCGCAATACTTTAAATACGGCCCATCCATAAGTTGCATGAATAAGTGGAGCATTGTATACCAACTATTTTCGAAATTGCGACATACAAATTTACTGCACTATACGCTTTTGACAGACCGTATCAATGGATTCTAAAAACGCTTTGGAAAAGAAACATGGGCCGCATCCCTGGAAATGAATGCGGCCCATAATTAACGAAGGTTTATGGTTCCAATTTTACTATGGCCTTGGCCACCTTAAGGCTGCTTCAATTCGTCCAATGCTTTGGCAATGCCACGCCGCACCTCTTTCAGCTTTTCCCAACGCTGATCGGCACGCTGGCGTACTTGCGTCGGGGAAAGTTTGCCGGGGGTGGTGACATCCCGCGCTTCTTCGTCGTAGCAGAAATGCGCAATGATTGAAGCGTCGTCCTTGAACAGCTGCTGTGCGCGGCTGAGAAGGGCGCTGTCTGCAGCGAAAATCTTTGCAGCGCGCCACATTTTCTGCACCTTATCCAGCATGGAGAAGTCCTCCACGCCATCGCGCACAGCCTCCCAGCGTTTGCTGGTGACAATACCCTGTCCAGGATAGATCAGGTCGTAGTCTGTATTACCCACGGGCGGTTTCCACGCGTCCTGTCCCGGGGAATGGTAGGTCCAGAAGCCGATACCGGCGTGACCTTGCTCCCAGGCCATCCATGCCTGGCCACGGTAATAGCCAAGTGAACAGCGATGACGTGCATTATCGGAGCAGGTATAGTTCCAGTACTCCGCACCTTTGTGTGAATGCATGATCGCGTAGAGTGGACGGGGGAATTTACCCACGCCTAATGGACACCAGACATCAACGTATGGCGCAATCGTTTCCAGTTGCTCCTGGGTAATTTCACCGACCGGGTTGGCGTACATGCGCACGTTGGGATCGCATTCCTGCATCCACAGCGCCCATTGCATAAAGATCTTAATGCGCTTCCCATGCTCCAGACCGGGTTCGTCGATGGGATAGAACGCAAAATCCTCATAGCCATAGCCGAGTGTGGCCAGATGCGCGATCCAGTCTTTCATAAAAGCGGCATACGCCTTTTTCCAGATCGGAGAGAAGGCGGGTTCGGGACCTTTTAAGTGCACCAGGCTATGAAAGAGGATCACGCCATGCGGCGCATGTTTTTGCATGAATGCGTCGTGCGCGGTATAGTCGATCTGCGTCAACGCACCGGTCTCGTCAAAGGTTGCCGTAGGCGGCACACTACGTGCAAAGATGTTGGTGCCATAGGCAAGCTGATTTTCAAAGGCACCTGCCGGGGTATCCGTCCGTCCCCAGTGACACAGACGCAGGGCCTGTTTCTCGGGCAGGGGCGTGTTCCACATCACGACCTTCAAAGGCGCAGCACACTGCACCGGCTTTATCGATACCGTTTCCAGATGAATAGCGCTCGTCCAGGTCCCTGGCGTCAACGTCTTCGTATCCACCGTCACCCAAAGCTGACGTCCCGACCAGGGGGGCAACACGAGTGTATTGGCCTGTCCCAGTAACGGCAATGCATCGGCAACCTGGTCCGCCATCTGGGTAGGCGTCTCGATGGCCTCACGGAAAGCGAGCACGCCGCCGTCTACGTTGCTATCGCCGTTTTTCAACGCATCAGCGCTCACGCGCACGGTACGTGCGACACCGCTAAAGTTGAATACGTTCAGCGCCGCCGATTCCACTTCTCCAGGAAAGGCCTCTACTAACAGATCCGCTGCTGGTGTGCGACCTTCAATAATCTCATCCATCCCGCCAAAGACCGCCCACGGGTTGGCCGCATAGGCAACGATAGGCGCTTCGGCCTGGGCTGCTGCTGTGGCCATTTTCGTCAAACGCGCCACCGAGGAGGTATACTCCGCCAGATTGTCCCGCAAGGCCCTGCGTTCCACCGCAAGCAGATTGGCCGTTTTCTCAATTGCGTTTGCCAAGGCCTGCGCCTTGCCTTGTACAAAGAAAAGCGTTTCTTCGATGCCACTTTTATCGGGCAACGTATCCAACAACGCGGCTGTCGTCTCCAAAGCAGTGTTCAGGTTATCGTACTGTTGCGCATAGTCTACGAAGGGAATGGTCCAGCAGTGTTTTTCAAGGACCGTGCCATCCTGTTGTACGGAACAGAGAAAGCGCACCGGCATTCCTGCTTGCAATTCCTGCGGGTAGCCCATGTCAACGCTTTCCTGCATTGCCGTTGTATCCCGCAGCACTTCCTGCAGCAATTGAGCGTTTTGCTCGATGGCCAAACGAATTTTCAAGGCGTCCTGTTGAGGATTGCCAACGCGTACACCGTAGAAGCTTCTGGATTCTGTAGGAGGATGTTCTTCGTATAAATTTCCCCAGTAGACATCCAGCAGGCCATCTTTCTGCGTCCGCAGCGTTTCTGGGAAGGCGGAGCCGGTACGCCGTGCGTCGTTGCGGTAACCCGGCCAGATAATGCGCGGGCTTTCTGTTTTGGGCATCCAACGGTACACGCTCAGCGAACCGCTCATTTCTGGTGTTATGGCGCACAGGCCACCATCGCCCAGCAAATCCGCTACCGTTGCTGTTGCATTACTACCGCCAGTAATTATGGGCGACGCTTCCAGTACGCCATTGGCGGAAAAGACGTCGATCTTGCCGCTGTAGCCCGCCACCAACACCTCTAATGCACCATCGCCGTCGATGTCAGCAATCGAGGGTGAACGACGCGCCCGGTTGGCCAGTTGATGCTCCCAGTTCACCTCGCCCTTAGGGGAAACACAGACCAGTTTCCCGGACAAATCCGCAGCAAGAATCTCTACAGCACCGTCATCATTCAAATCCGCTACTGCAATAGCCGAATCGATACGGTTACGCATGGGAACTGTCCACAATACTGTTCCCCGTTCATCTATTGCCGCCAGTTTTGTCGCCAAACCGGTGAGAATTTCCGTATCCCCGTCCCCATCAATATCCCAGATTACAGGCGCGGCCACTTCGCGCAATCGACCTGCACTCAGATCCAATGCGGATGTGTCCATACGCCACAGGAAGTCTCCCTTGTGCGACACGCAAATCAACGGCGTCTCTTTTGACGCGATCAGAATCTCCGCCACGCCGTCACCGGTCAAATCGCCTACGGCAGGCGCAGAATAAATCCCCTGCGGCTCTTTGAACGTCCATAAAACCTTGCCGCGTCCGTCCAGACAAATCAATTGGCCCGCCAGACTCGCCGTGACAATCTCTACGCTTCCATCCTGCTCCAAATCCGCCACCGCGATGGCCATGCTGCCCCAGCGAATATCCTCAGAAAGCGCATGCTCCCAGATAAAATCTCCGGTCTGCCCTTCCAGGCAAATCAGGCGGCCTGCCTGCGTCAAAATGAGCACCTCTGGTGCAATCGTTCCCGTGACATCATATAAAGTAGGCGCGGTCGCCACTTCATCCTGCGCTTCATACCGCCAAATTTCAGCGGCATTGGCATCCAGTGCTACGACACGCCCTTCCGTTGTCGCTACAATAATGTCTGGCCGCCCATCTTGATCTACATCCCCTATTGCCGGTGAGGCGTCAAAATACCCCCCCGCACTACGATAGGTCCACAACCGTTCCGGTGTTTCCTCTGCGCCTACCCCTAGGGCAAGCAGCACACCTACGAAGAACAGATAAAAAACGTGCTTCATACGCATATCACTCATCAATTCCTTTCTTTGATACTGATTGACACTGCAAAAGTTGTCATAAAAACCAAATTTCACTGCGGTCAGGGATGGCAAAAACCATGCTTTCTGGCTGTGATTTATGACTGCTTTGAACTCCTGGTACAAGGCCCGCTTCCGAACGTTCCCAGGCAAAACGTCGAGGCATTGATGGGAAGAGTATACAAGAATACAAAGGGATTTCACAGCCTGGGACCGCCTCGAAAAAACCTTGCGCGCGCATATCGAAGCCAATAAACCGCACTTTTTTATCTTTCTTCGGATGTGAAGGTTAACAAAGGAAGTTTGCTCCTGGATATGCCAAATGGTTATCGTAACGAAACATCGATGCGACCGGCATACAAAACGAATTATGAAGCAGGAGAATGAGAATGCACCATATGCGCAAGTGTAAAAATTGGGCACCCATTTGTTTGGCAGGAACACTTCTGATTATGTTGTCCGCAGCTGGGGTAGAGGCGATTCCCATAAGCGGCAGCGAATCCATCGTCTACCGTTCCCCTTACCCTCCAAAGGTGTATGCCTTTAGCCCTGGATTAACCCGCCTCGACACAGGACGCTTGATCGCAACAATGGACCAGGGCATCCGGGACAAATCGAAAGTCCCTGATCTGAGGATAGATGAGACGGGCCGCACCTGGAGCGGTAAAATTTATACCAGTGATGATCGGGGCGCCAGCTGGACGCATCGTTCAAATATGCCTATGTGCCACGCACGCCCATTCCAGGCGGGTAAGGCTTTGTATGTGCTGGGCCATGGCGGTGATTTAGGCGTCATGCGCTCACTGGATCAGGGGAATACCTGGGAAGGCCCCTTCTGGCTCACCAAGGGAGAACGTTGGCATCAAGCCCCCTGCAGCGTCTGGTTTACGCGCGGTCGCATCTATCTGGTGATGGAAAGAAATACCGACACGAGTTTTAAAGGCTGGCCAGTCGCGGTGTTGGCACCGGTGGTCCTGTCGGCCAAGGTCACAGACGATCTGACGCAACGCGCCTCGTGGACGTTTTCCAATGAGTTAACCTATCAGGACGCGGTGGCGCAAGCGGGAGAACCCAATTTGCTCGGCATTCCGTTTTTTACCCCTGGTAATACGGACCCGAAGAGCAAGGGAGACAAACGCTATATGGCTCCCCCGGGCTGGCTGGAAACCAATATTCTGCAATTTCAGGACCCCGACCATGTCTGGTATGACTCCACGGGCCGCACCTTTCACTTGTGGATGCGCTCCCATTGTGGCCTCTCTAACATAGCGTGTATCGCTAAAGCGGTCGAGGACGAAAATGGTGCGATTACCGTGTCGGTGGAAAAGGCCCCCTCTGGCGCACCTATCTTATTCATGCCTTGCCCCGGCGGACAAATGAAGTTTCACATCCTCTATGACGAAAAGACGAAACTGTTTTGGTTGTTGTCGTCGCAAACTACAGACAGCATGACAAAACCAGACCGTTTGCCGGATAATCGCTACAACCTGCCCAATAATGAACGTCATCGACTGGTGCTGCATTTCTCAAAAAATGCCGTAGACTGGTGTTTTGCCGCGCGGGTGGCCGACTCTGGCAATCCGGGACAGGGCCGTCACTATGCATCGATGGTGATCGATGGCGACGACTTGCATGTTCTTTCCCGCTCTGGCGACGCAGAGGCAAAGTGTTCGCATAACGGCAATTTGATCACGTTCCACACGGTGAAAAATTTCCGGGATCTGGTTTATTAAGACGAATAGAGTTGGATCGAGGGTGCACACGCTTCCGCACTGCCGGTAGCCAGATGCATGATACGTTCCTGGGGGGCTTCCTGGCTACTAAGTTCGTCGGCAAGCCACCCGTTTGTATAATGAGTATCTATATGATTAGTCGCAGTATTTCCTGCGCCCAGATGTAATAGCCCGACTGTCATGGCATCGCCTGTTTTTGCAGCATTCCGCTCAAGGGACTCCTCGTCAGGCACTTTATGGCAATTCAGACATACACCCTAATTTCCAGATTTCGTATACCCCCCGTTTTGTTTTGCGCGCATCTTTGTTTTCTCCCATGCTTCCCCAGTCTCAGTCTTTGAGACGGTAGCCGCGTGCAGGAAAGACAAAACGAGGGGCATACATGACTGATAATGAGGTTAAAATCTATAAGAATACCAGTACTATTTGATTTTTATAATTGCTTGGTTTTATAATTATTACTATCCCTTGGTTATATACCTACTTAGTATTTAGAAAATGAAGAAACCAAAAATGAAAGCTCTTTGCAAAAATACAGTAGTAATTTTTGGAATGACATTCCTGCTTTTAGGCGCTATCGAAATAATAGGCTGCATTACGGAAGCATTGGTAGACCCCGCCCCCATGGATTACATGCTGGGTTTTTCTGAGGACGACCGGGTTTTTATCCCTGATCCGAAAGATCCTGAATACCTCATCACGAATCCCAAAAAAGAACTCTCGTTTCATCGGCAACGTTTTCTTAAAGTTCCTCAGCCCAATGTTCGACGTATATTCTTTTTAGGAGGTAGCTGTGTTTTATTGTTACAGGACACCAATTACGAAAGTTTTTTCTCAAAAATAACCAAAAAAATACCTGGTCTTGATCCTGAAAGAGATTTTTTTTCCGGTTTTCCTGGAAAGGGCATCTCCCTATTAGAAAAAGATTTGGAGGAGGCATGCGGTAACCGTTTTGACTTCGAGATCATTAACTGTGGCGCGGGAGGATATGGAAGCCACCGTTTGGTTCTAACATTGACGGAAATCCTCGAATACAACCCGGATCTGGTCCTCTACTATGAAGGGCATAATGAATTTGAAGAAAAGAGGCAGTTACAATATGTCCCAAGCCATTCGTTATGGATGCAGGATGTCTTGAGTCACTCTGCCGTATATCGTCTGCTACGCTCCTACGCTGTGCAACATAGAACGCGAAAAATGCTCTCTCCAGAAGTTCGAGAGATCTTGGCCCACGAGACTGAAGCCGTGGAATACGGCCCGACTTTCAGGAACCGAGTACTACCCAAAAGGTTAGCGGCTCTTGAAAACAATCTTTCATTAATGGCTGTTCTGTGCAAAGAAAACCAGACGCCGTTTATGCTGGGCACGGTCCCTTCAAACCTGCTTCGTCCACAGATAGGAGGAACCGAGGAAATCGCAAAGTATGCCCCTGTGTTACAACTTTTTGAAGAGGGCAAATATGACGAAGCGTTTACCTTGGCGGAAAATGTGATCCCATACATTTTCCATCGACAAGCTACTGAAGCGGAAAACAGCATAATCAGGAAGGTCGCGAAGGAACATTCGCTTCCGCTTGCGGATGTAAAAGCGGCTATTATTGATGCGGAACCCAATAAATTTCCTGGGGAAACACTTTTTTTTGACAACTGTCACTTTTATCCCAAGGGAAACAAAATCCTCTTGGACACTTTTTTTGAAACCATCCAGAAAAACAGTGCGTTCGTTCGAGAGACTACCTACTAGTCTGCCGCCTCGATGCAATTCACTGAAGGGAAGGGGGCTTTAAAAAGCTTTGGGCTATAAAATTTGAGTTAAAAAGTGCTGTCTAGCACCACGCTACCAGTGGCTAGATGCATGATACGTTCCTGGGTGGCTTCCTGGCGACTGAGTTCGCCGGCAAGCCGCCCTTCGTGCATCACCAGGATGCGGTCGCACATCCCAAGAATCTCTGGCAATTCGCTGGAAATCATCAGCACCGCCACCCCTTCACGCACCAGCGTGTTCATCAGTTTAAAAATCTCCGCCTTGGCGCCTACATCAATACCGCGTGTCGGTTCGTCAAAAATCAAAACTTTGGATTGGGTAAACAGCCATTTCGCCAATACAACTTTCTGCTGGTTGCCACCGCTGAGGTTTTGTACAATTTGTTCTGTCGAGGGAGTCTTTATTTGTAAATCCTGTACATATTTCCGGGTAACGCGCTGTTCCTCCGCACGACGCAGGAACGGGCCGGCCAGTAATGCACCCAGATTGGCTAGTGTCGTGTTTTCCCGCACACTCATCCCTAATACCAGCCCCTGTTGCTTCCGATCTTCCGTGAGCAAACCTATACCGTTTGCAATCGCCGTCTGAGGCGAGCTAACGCGCACCTCCTCGCCATCCAGAAAAACATGCCCGGCATCAAATCGATCGGCCCCAAATAATGCACGCGCCACTTCGGTACGTCCCGCCCCCACCAGCCCCGTCATCCCCACAATTTCACCGGCATGCAAGGCAAACGAAATATCTTCAAACGCTCCCTGACGACAAAGTCCTGCTACTCGTAAACGCTCCGCACCTTGCGAAAACAGTTCTTTGGGATACTCCTCCTTCAGCTCACGCCCCACCATCATACGGATCAGCGATTCCCGATCCAGGGTTTCCACCGGCTGCGTTGCGACATGTTTTCCATCCCGCATGACCGTCACCCGATCCCCTATTTCGAAGATCTCCTCCAGGCGATGCGAAATATAAATCAGCCCTATGCCCTGCGCACGCAAACTGCGCATCAAAGCAAAAAGCGACTTCAATTCATGATCCGTCAATGTTGCCGAAGGCTCATCCATGACAATAATCTTGGCCTCCACCGACAACGCCTTGGCGATTTCTACCATCTGTTGTTGCGCCACGCTCAGTTCATAGACCGGCGTATCCACGTCCAACGTCACCCCTATGCGCGTCAAAAGCGCCTGGGCCTCATCTCGCATACGTGGCCAGTCAATGAAGGGCGTATTGCCCCTGCGCGGCTCCCGACCCAGAAAAATATTTTCCGCCACACTCAGGTAGGGACTCAGATTAAATTCCTGGTAGATCATGCTGATCCCCAGCTTTTGGGCATGGTGTGGGGAGTGAATCTTAACGGCTTCGCCCTCTAAAAGGATTTCACCCGCATCCAGATCCTGCGCCCCTGCCAGAATTTTCATCAACGTCGATTTTCCTGCGCCGTTTTCGCCCAGCAGACAATGCACTTCGCCGGAACGCAGTTGTAGCTGTGCGTTATCCAATGCCAACACGCCGGGAAAACGCTTGCTGACATCCCGCATCTCAAGCACATACGCCGCCATAGTTGTAAAACTCCTTCACACCTGCATTTCATAAAAGGTTATTTATGCGTTCCCACGGAGAGCATGGGAACGAGAAAGGACCATACTCTTTGCCCGTGGTGCTGGGCACTTGGGTGTGGTCGCTGGACCGTTTTACGCCTTCACAATTTTCTCGCGCCCTTTGGTCACGTCCTTGGTGGCATTGCGCGTATCCACCACCAACTGCGCATGCGCTACGATAAAGTCGAAATCATACTGGGAGTGTGCCGTAGAAATCAGCACGGCGTCATAGTGCGCCAGATTTTCAGCAGTCAACGGAACCGAGGTTAAATCTATCTGATACTTGCGACCATGGGGCAGCGTGGGCACATGCGGATCGTTGTAGTCGACCCAAGCGCCATGACGAAACAGTAGTTCAATCAGTTTAAACGAGGGCGATTCGCGCACATCGTCCACATCTTTTTTATACGCCACCCCTAAAACCAAAATGCGCGCGTTTTTCAACGTTTTAGAGCGTTCGTTCAATGCCTCCATCAAGCGGCTAATGACGTAGGCGGGCATAGCCGTATTGATTTGTCCGGCAAGCTCGATAAATTTCGTAGAAAAATCGTATTCCCGCGCTTTCCAGGTCAGATAGAATGGATCGATGGGAATGCAGTGTCCTCCCAGACCCGGACCGGGATAAAACGGCATGTAACCAAAGGGTTTCGTAGCAGCTGCGTCGATTACCTCCCAAATATCTATTCCCATCCGGTCGCACAACATTTTCAGCTCGTTCACGAGTGCGATATTAACGCTTCGAAAAATATTCTCCAGCAATTTCGTCAACTCTGCCGTGGCTGGAGAGGAAACAGGCACAACGCGTTCGAAGATTTTCTCGTAAAGCGCTGTTGCATTGGCTGCGCATTTTTCCGTAACACCGCCGATGACCTTTGGAATAGTCTTAATCGTGTACGATCTGTTTCCCGGATCTTCCCGTTCCGGTGAAAAGGCAAGGTAAAAATCCCGTCCTGCCTGATGTCCCGTCGCTTCAAAAAGCGGCTGCAAGACTTCTGTCGTTGTACCGGGATAGGTCGTGCTCTCCAGAATCACTAACTGCTCTTTGCGCAAGCATTTTTGAATGGCTTCGCCGGTGGACTGCACATATTGAAGGTCGGGTTCGTAATTTCGGCTAAGCGGTGTAGGCACGCATATAATAATGACATCCGGCTCATCCAGCCGGGTAAACTCCGCCGTTGCCTCAAACCGTCCCGAGCCCACCAACTCGGCAATATCTTCTGAAGGAATGTGGCCGATATAACTATGCCCCGTTTCCAGTTGTTTAACCTTTTCCGGGTCCACATCAAAACCGATAACCGTGTAGCCAGCCGCACATAAATGCTGTACCAAAGGCAAACCCACATAGCCCAAACCAATCACACCGACCAAGGCGCTGTTGTCTGCAATTTTCTTTTTCAATGCATCCCGCATATAGCTATCGTTCCTTCATTTTCCATATCACATTAGCGCCTAAAGTGGTCCAGCGACCACAAGGTGGCTAGGGCCACACCCAAAAAATATGGTCCTTACCGTCCTTGACCGCAGCAGAAATTTCGTTTTTTATGAGAGCTTTTTGGATGCTGGATACAAAATGTCCGCTCCATCTCCTCTTGTTCTCTTCATGTTCTTCATGCCCTTCATGGTAAAAAAAAATAAGAAATCATGGCAAATGACCAACGGCCATTTGTGCGCTCAAAGGTAAAAGCGATATGCGTGTAAAGTGATTTCTGTCTTTCTTACTTTGCGATTATCCTTTACTCGTATTGATATTGCAAGGGGCTTTCCCATCTTTGCAGTGTTGCGGCCTGGTTTGAAAATTTCTGTCGCGACACCGTATTCTCACTGTTTTCTATAGGTGTTACGGAGGACATGCCGTGGGTGACGCGTATACACGTATTGATGCTGGCATTGTGCGGCTGGGCAATCGCTATATGGAACGAAGCTGGTCGGCGTTGTTAGGAAAAACCACTTCGCTATATGATCGGTGTGCAGATGTGGAGTGGATTTCTAAAACTTCGCCTGAATTTCAGTTGCGCCATCAGAAGGCCCCTGTAAAGCCGTATGATCTGAGTGAGATGGAATGGAGTGAACATACTGATTCGCTGGGTTGTGCGGTGGCGGCGCGGTATGCTTCGGAAAGTTTCTGCATGACGATTACAACGCGGGTATTTCATGGGATTCCCGGCATGTGGCGCAGCTATGTTATGCGTAATATGACCCGGGAAACGCAATGCATTGATCGTGCTGCGCTGGAATTGCTCGCTGTCGCATCGGGTGCAGTGCGCATTTTTACGCAAGCAGAAAGCTTTGTGCCAGCACCTGTGGTATGGCGTGCCGATGCATCTTCGGTGGTGGCACTGGAACGAGCGCATAGCGGCCTGTTTTTGGGTATACAAGCACCGGGCGCGTATGGCTTGTTCACACCGGAACCGGATTGCTGCGCAGTGGTTACGGAGGAGGCGCTTGAGATTCCCTCTGGAAAGGAGCGTTGCTTTCCTGATACGTGTATAATGCCCTACACAGGTCCGCGGGAGAAGGCACTTTCGGGGCCCTACGCCGCATTGTTGGCGCAGATACGCGAGTGGAATGCAAACCATCAAAAACATCCGACGACTTAATTTAGTAGCGTCGTTTCAATGAGACAGGAACCTCTATGTTGGAAGCTTTATCGGAAATGGTTGTAGATATTACGGCGGTGGCGCATGGTGGCGATGGTGTGGGACGCATTGAAGGGCAGGTTTGTTTTGTGCCCTATGCGCTGCCAGGCGATCGGGTTAAGGTGCGCCTCACCCGACAAAGTAAAAATGCGTGCTGGGCGGAAATCGTTGAAATCATTGAGCCATCCCCCCATCGCATTCCCCCTGCATGTGCTAATCATGGCGTTTGTGGTGCGTGTCTTTGGGGACATTTCGCCTATCCGGCTCAGGCGGAGTGGAAACAAACTATCGTGCAGGAGGCTATGGCCCGTATCGCTGGCGTGGAAAAGGAGGTGCTTTGGGTGGAGGATACTTCGCTGCGTTTGGGCTATCGCACTCGTGCGGAATTTCATGGCGATGGTGAAAAGCTGGGCTTTTTTGCGCGCGGCACCCATACCATCGTGGATACAGAGTCGTCGCCGCTTTGTCATGACCGGATCAATGAAGCGCTCAAAACGCTACGCACCCTGAGGTTGAAGGGCACGGTGACAGTCACGGCCAACCCGGAAGGGGAGGAGCTAATGATATGGACGCGTTTCACGCAGCGACGCTTGAAACAGCGCTTCCAGCTGGCCAATACGCCAAAAGATGAACACACGCCGCTGGCTCAGTTTGTTTTCGACAAAACCCCTATTGTAAATGGCACTTTTTCGCAATCCAGCTTATTGTTGAACCGCAAGCTGGTAAAAACGGTGCGTAGCGTGTTGCAGAAATCCACATCGGTACTCGATCTGTATTGTGGCAATGGCAATTTGACGATTAACTTGCCGCAACGGGTTGACGTGGTTGGCGTGGACCATACGCGCACAGCGACCAAAGCGGCAAAGCGATTGAGCAAGCGCGACTATCGCACGGGGAATGAGGAAAAAATGACGGCGTTGTTGCAGCGGGACGATTGGGGCACGATTGTCCTGGACCCGCCACGCACAGGCGCCAAAGCTATCATGCCCGCGTTGGCGCAGTCCCGTGCAGAGGCTATCGTGTATGTTTCCTGCGACCCGGCCACCCTGGCGCGCGATGTGAAAGTACTGGCGGAAAGCGGGTGGCAGGTTACGTATCTGGCAGCGGTGGATATGTTCCCCCATACGCCTCATGTAGAAACGGTGTGCCGATTGGAACGCTAAGTGGTCCAGCGAAAAAGGAAATATACGTGTCTAGATCGATTTGTGTATACGCATCATCCAGCAATGCCGTGGCCCCGGTCTTCCAGGAAGCCGCACGCACCCTTGGTCGTTGTCTGGCCCAACGTGGCGACACCTTGGTCTATGGTGCAGGAAACCTGGGTTTAATGGGTGAAGTCGCACGTGCGACCCATGCCAATGGGGGACGTATCGTCGGTGTTATTCCGGAAAAACTGCGTGACCTGGAATTGGCCTACGAAAAATCGGATGAACTCATCATCACCCGTGACATGCGGGAACGCAAAGCCATTATGGAGCAACGCGCTGATGCGTTTATTGCCCTGCCCGGCGGTTTTGGCACACTGGAGGAACTGTTGGAAATCCTGACGCTCAAGCAGTTGTGGTATCATAACCGTCCGTTGGTCTTGCTAAATACAGCAGGCATCTACGATGGACTCACGGCGTTTTTTGAAACGTTGATGCAGGAAAATTTCATCCGAAAATCGCACGAACGCCTCTACCGGCTCTGCTCAACTCCGGAAGAAGCTTTGGATTATATCGATGCCTACACGCCAGAGGAACCCCATGGAAAATGGTTTTGAGTAGCCCGCATCTTTTCAGTAACATCGTATATACGGAGCAGTTTTTATGTCCGACACCGCCTCACGCCCAAAAACATTGAGTACCATCGGCTGGTTTCTTACCGTTCTTATCTTCTTTTTTATTTCTGGCGCATGCGGGCTATTGTATCAAGTGGTCTGGACCCGGAAACTCGTGCTCCTTTTCGGCACCACCTCCTACGCAGTCAGCACCGTTTTGTCTATCTATTTTCTCGGCTTAGGGCTAGGGAGCTTTTGGGGCGGGAAACTGGCAGATCGAAGCAAAACACCACTGCAACTCTATGGGCTCTTTGAGATCATCATCGGCGTGTGGGCACTCCTGTTCATCGTAACACTCCCATATACAGAAAATATCGTAGTTTCTTTTTTGAAAGCCTCCGGCGGCACACGCAGCACCGGGATCGCACTCCGTGCTTGTATGGCCACCCTTTTCCTGTTTGTTCCCGTTACCCTTATGGGCGCCACGTTGCCGTTGCTGGCCAAATTCATCAACCACGAAAGCCAGGTGCATGCGCCCAAAATCAGTGCGCTCTATACCGTAAACACGCTTGGCGCAGTCGCAGGGTGCTTCCTGACGGGTTTCTTCCTTATCGCACATCTTGGCTACACCCGCGCCACCTTCTTGGGGGCTGCCGCAAACGGATTCATTGGCACATTGGCCTTGGTCCTCTCGCTACGCATAGAACCCACCACTTCCACCGTTCCTGCAGCAAAACCTCTACCCCCAGTTCCTGCACATACCCAGAGATCATCCGAACGCTACACCTTTATTTTGGTGCTCGCTGCTTTTTTTCTCTCCGGCTTCTGCGCGCTGGCGCTGGAAGTATTGTGGACACGGCTGCTCGCCATTGTTTTTCTCGGCACTACCTACGCCTACACCACCATGCTCGCCACATTGCTTTGTGGTATTGCCCTCGGTAGTGCCATCGCGGCATCCTTTGTTCATAAAATCCGCCACCCCATGGCTGTTTTAGGCGCCGTACTGATCGCGATCAGCGCCGGCTGCCTGCTCAGCCTGAGCAGCATCGCCGCCATGCCGGAAAAGGTGATCGCACTGCATCAGCAAAGTTCAAATGATTGGAGCGATATTATTACCGGAAAAGTTTTTCTTTCTTTCATGGCGCTTTTCCTCCCTACGTTTTTTTTCGGCATGACCTTCCCCTTCGTCGTAAAATCAGTCACGCTGCAACGCGACACCCTGGGCGTGGATGTCGGACGCGTGTATGGCGTCAACACCTTCGGCGGCGTACTGGGCGCACTCGCTGGGGGCTATCTGCTCATCCCCCTCATGGGCGTACACAACGGCATGCTTCTATTGGCCGGTCTGTTAGCACTGACGGGGCTACTGCTGACTTTTGTAGGCCTGGAAAAAACTATCCCGAAGCGGCTGGGAATATTACTGGCATGCAGTACAGTGCTCGCTATTGCCTGGTGGCAAACCCCCAAGGATGTCAGCCAATCCCTGAACACCGGTTATATCCCCAAGGATAACCGCATTCTTTCTTACGCGGAAGGCGTAGAAGGAACCGTCGTAGTTTCCGAACCGGAAGACAGCGAAAACGGGGCCGATCGCATCCTGTGGATCAACCGGGTGCAGGCCACCACCTCCATCGAAAAGGGGGTGAAAATGAATCGTCTGCAGGGCGTACTCCCCCTGCTATTCGACCGCGAGCCGCTCGACGTACTCTTTATGTGCTTTGGTTCCGGCATCACTTGCGGCACCCTGGCGCTCAGCAGTTTCGAGCATATAGACGCTGTCGAAATCTGCCCCGAAGTGCTTGAGGCCGCTCCGCTTTTCGATACCGATAATCTGGGCGTGCTCCGTCGTCCCCGCGTACTGTTTCATATCGACGATGGACGAAACTACCTACTGACCACCAACAATCACTACGATGTCATCACCTTCGAACCGATGCCGCTGGCACTGGCAGGGGTTTCCACCTTTTACACAAAGGAATACTACGAATCTTGTTTTAACCATTTAAAGCCTGGCGGCCTTGTGTCGCAATGGATACCGCTACACAGCCTTAACCCGCAGATGGTGCGCTCGCTCGTATTTACGTTTACGAAAGTATTTCCGGAATATTGCGCGTGGTTTATCAACGCGGATCTCTTCCTCATTGGCTCTAATGAAGCATTGCGACTGGATTATCCCCGTTTGCAAAAACGCTTGAGCCAACCTCAATTGGCGGAGGCGTTGCGCAAGGTAGGATTTCACGATCCCTTTGAGGTGCTGGCCTGTTTCCTGCTCGACAAAAACGCATTGAACCAGTATGCCCGTGGCGGTGAAATCATGACAGATGATCGCCCCTGGGCAGAGTTTGAGGCGCCAAAATGGATCTATGCGCAACAAGTACCCAATACCCTGCGCGAGCTGGCTCCCTACGCCACGAGTCCCCTGCCGCTTTTCAAATCCGAAGGACTATCGCCTGAGCTCAAGAAAAAAATAGCACGTCGACATCGTTCCCGGATACACGATCTGGAAGCCCTTGAGGCCTACTATGCCGCCGCCGTCTCGATTGAGACCCCGGCGCTGCCACGCTTCCTGGAATCGCTCGATATCGATGCGAATAACGCCAATGCACAATACTACATACGAAGGATACTCGAAAAACAGATCCCAACGCTTATACGCTGGGAAAAGTATGATGCTGCGCGCCAACGCCTGGCGGAAACCCTTGCCCGCATGCCGCAGGATCAACTTGTGCTGCAATTGCAACAGCAGCTTGTCGCCGCACAAGGTGCGGAAAAGAATTAGCATCAAGTGTGGTCCTGAAATTTACAATCTTGCGCGTTGTGGTATACTGCAGATAAGCATGAAACTGTGTCTCCTTTTCTTTCTGCGCCTCTGTTGTGCGTAGAAAGAGAAAGATGGGAATAGGGAATTTGCATATGCAAAAGCTTTGTCTGGGTATTGTTGTTGCGCTCTTGACTGGTTGCGGTGCAGAGCTACTCACAACCACCGCGATACAGGGCGAATTACAAAGCCAACAACTAAGCGCCATGCAGCGACAAATTAAAAATGCCGCGGCTACATCTGGCCGCATTCAATTGGAGCGTGCTATCCAAACGTACACGGCGGAGAAGAGCGCTTACCCGCCCTCGCTGGATGCGCTTGCACCCAACTGGATTGCCAGCGTGCCGCGTCAACCGGATGGAACCCCGTATGCCTATGACCCCGCTACGGGACGTATAGGCACTAAACCGTTTGCAGGCAATGGCCCCACGCCTGCGGATCATGCCTTGATGCAAAAAATCAACGCGGCCATTTATCAATACGGCATGCAGACCGGCTATTACCCCCCTACGCTGGATGCGCTCGCCCCCACATATTTACCCACAGCGCCCCGCACCCATTCCGGTGAGGCCTTTCTGTATGACAATACGACCGGCGCTGTCACGTATCCTGCTGGAGGTTCAAACCCGGCTCCCACATCGTCAGCCAACCCTGCTTCGTCTACGGTTTCGGGAATGGGGCCAATGGGTGAAGCAGTCACTGGCATAGGCATGCAGCAGCAGCTTAACCGAAACAGCAATGCAGGAACCAACGCAGCCGGTAGCTATGCACGTGAATCTCTGGACGATATCACTAGCTCCACCAACGACCGCACCAATCAAGTTATGGACGATTTAGGGCTTTAGGCGGTCCAGCGACCGCAAGGTGGCCAAGGCTCTACCCAAAAATATGGTCCTGACAGTCACTGAACAAAAAAATTCACGTTCCCACAGTCCTCCGTGGGAATGTATAGTAGTAATGAACGAAGAACGAGATGAAATAGATGAAGTCAGCAGAGCCCTCTCTTCGCAAAGCACTGTTGCGAATTTTTGACACCCTGTCGCAACATTACGGCCCCACCCACTGGTGGCCCGGCGACACGCCTTTTGAAATTGCCATCGGCGCTATACTTACGCAAAATACGGCCTGGACCAATGTCGAAAAAGCGATTGTAAACTTGAAAAAAGAAGCACTTCTTAGTCCAAAGCACCTCGTGGAAGCTTCCGAGGAAGTAGTGCAGGCGGCATTGCGCCCTTCGGGTTATTTCCGTCAGAAAACGGAACGGGTACGACTCTTTAGCGAACATCTTCTTCAGCATTACCAAGGCAGCATCCGCCGCATGGCCCGTCGTCCTCTTGCTGAACTTCGTCTTGAACTCCTGTCGCTCAAGGGAATCGGCCCTGAAACCGCCGACGATATTTTGTTGTACGCTTGTGAGCACCCTGTATTTGTTGTGGACGCCTATACCCGTCGTATCCTGACACGTCATGGTCTCATTGAAGATAACTTGTCCTATGAGGCACTCCGCAGCCTGTTAGAAGAAAATCTGCCCACCGATCTGCACCTTTTCAGAGAATTCCACGGACTTATTGTTTGGACGGGCAAAGATTTTTGCCGCACAAAGCCGCACTGCGAAGATTGTCCGATGGGTTTTCTCCTGCCGTAAGTTGCCTCCAAACCGTCCCGGTAGTATTCTATCCATAGACCGCACCCAATGCGTGCCGTCGATGAAACAAGCAAAGGGAGAATCTCTTATGACGATGACCATGGAAGACCTCATGCGTGGCGCTATGGAGCGCAACGCCTCCGATATTCACCTCAAAGTCGGCAATCCCCCTATTTATCGTATCGACGGCGCCCTGGAACGCCTTGAGGGTGACACACTAACCGAGGAAAGCGCCCAGGAATTACTCAAGCAGATTGCTTCACCGCTTGATATCACCAAATATGAGAAGGTCAAAGAGCTCGACATTTCCTACATGTACGAAAATGTCGCCCGATTCCGTGTCAACGTATGCCGCGATGATGGCGACACCCGTATTGTCATGCGTCTGATTCCGCTCGATATTCTTACACTCGAAGCGCTTGGTTTACCTGTGGTGCTCAAGAAACTGTGTAAGCTTAAAAACGGACTTATCCTATTCACCGGTCCCACGGGTAGCGGTAAATCTACATCGCTGGCCGCCATGATTGACGATATCAACACCAATCGTCCGGATCACATCATCACGGTTGAAGATCCACTGGAATTCGTACATCAGGACAAAAAGGGGATCGTTACCCAACGTGAAGTTGGCCATGACACCCTTTCTTTTGCTAACGCGTTGCGTGGTGCATTGCGACAGGACCCCGATGTCATTCTCATCGGTGAAATGCGCGATGCGGAAACGGTACGCACCGCGCTTGCCTCCGCAGAAACCGGCCACCTTGTCTTCTCTACCCTGCATACCGTCGACGCGGTCGAGACGCTTAACCGCGTCCTTGAATTCTTTGAACCCCATCAACAAATCCAAATTCGAAAACAGCTGGCCAGTGTATTACGTGGTGTTGTTTCGCAACGTATCGTTCCTCTTGCCGCTGGAAGCGGTCGTACGGTTGCCGCGGAAATTCTTATCGGTACCCGAACGGTGCGCGACTTTATTGATCAAGGCAAGGCATTCAAAGATATCGTCGCACTCATAGAAGAAGGGCGCGATCAGTGGGGTATGCAAACCTTCGACCAGGCGCTCTATGACTTGTGGAAGGAGAAAAAGGTTAGCGCCGAGATTGCACTCCAAAACGCCAGCAGCGCCAAGGATCTGAAACTTCGCATGCAAGGCCTTTCTTTACGATGAGGTCGGTTGCTACGTATACCGTCCTGCGACGTGTCGCCTGGATAGTGCCCGTACTGCTGTTTATGCCCCTTGCATGGGCTGGCGATAATCTGCTCGCCAATCCGGGTTTTGAAAAACTCTCTGTCGATCAGCCTGTTCGATGGAATCTTTTCGTACAACCACAGGAAGGCGCGTTTGGAAGAATCGACGATACTGCCCATAACGGCAAGTATGCGGTTCAGCTACACATCCCCACGCCGTATCCCCGAGACCCTGCCAACAACTGGAGTCAAAACATTCTGGGGGAGTTCGGCGGGCAGCGATTACGTCTTAGCGGCTATCTTAAAACGGCTGACGCCACAGAGGCGGCGCTGTGGCTGCAATGTTGGCGCAAACGCCCCTGGGGGGTACTATACTGCGCTACTACCAGCACGGACACGCCCGTTTATGGGGATCGCGATTGGGAATTTGTATCGTTGGAATTTACCGTGCCTGAAAAAACCGATTTCCTTATCCTGCGTTGTGTGCTCAAAGGGGTCGGCGCCGCCTGGTTTGATGATCTTCAGCTCGCTGTCGTCGAGGAGGATACATCAGATGGAGACATGAAAACCGTCGCCACACAAAAGGACGAAAAGGAGGAGAAGGAGGCACAAGCGAAAAAGGAAAAGGAAAAGGAAGTGGAAGAGAACGCTTTGTCACCCGCCTCGACAGAGACAGCCTCTGAAACCGCTTCCCCGTCCTCGCCTGTGAGCGATGAGGCGCCTGAAATTGACCTTTTAAATACGGGAATCTTCGCGCCGGCACAGGAGGAAGCCACAACTTCCCTGGCTTCTATTGAGGTGATGGACAGTGAGATAGGGCATTTGCGCGCCACCAATCATATGCTGGCGGAAGCGGTACAACAAATGCAGGACGCCAATGCGGAACTCCGCGAGGAGATCTTCCTGTTACGGGGAGAACTTCAGGCACTGCAGCTTCAGCTCACCACCGTCAGAGAAATTTCCGAAAGCCCCGAACTTTCTTCCGCACCGTCCTCCGCCGCCCCTGCATCCAACACGAAAACGTGTCAGGCGCCGCCGCTGGTGCCCCATGGCGTTGACTGGAGAAAGGCGCTTGCATGCAACTCACACGAATGATTTTGATTTCATTGCTGACCGGCATTTTCGCCGCTGGTCTTTTTTGGTTCAGCGTCGATCTGCTGCGCAAACTCCTGTCGATATTAAGCAACTATCGGCAACAGCGCAAGCTGCGGGCGGAAGCACGTGCGCTTGAAGCTGCCAAGCAAAGGCCGCCTGAGGAACGGGCAGAAGAATGAAGAAAACCCCACGTCCGTACATTGGCATGCACTTTAAATGCTGCAATATCTACACCCGCATTTATCTCAACCAGGAACAGACCGCATTTACAGGACATTGCCCTAAATGTGGCCGTCCGGTCCGCATCAAAGTTGCCCCCGGTGGCAAAAAGGCCAAATTCTGGACCGCTGAATAGCAATTTTGCAGCACTTTGAAAACTTCTTTCTTTTCATGAAAAAAGAAAACGATAACGAAAATTGCTGTATCTTCTAAGGGGTTCCTTAAATAAGGGACGGTAAGAACCTAAAATATCGCGAGGGGCGCTGCCCGCCTGTAGTCGCTGGGCAGTTATCGAAGATAGGACGACGGATTGAGCTTCTTGTTTTGGCGGATTCTCAGGTAGCGCACTTCTCCTTTTTCTGTATGCCGTTGCTCCCGTGGCGGCACGGTAAGGGTAGTACCATCGATAAGCGGTGCTACCAGGTTCAAGGCATCCAGATCGGCATCGCCGGTTGCACCGCCCGCTCTCTCGAGCAGATCAATTACGCGCGCATCTTCAGCCATGTAATAGAAGCCCGGTTGATAAACTTCCCCCATCGCAGCAACACCCACGACCGGTTCAACCACGTCTTTCACCGTGATCCATTGAGGTTCCCCTTCGCCCTCCGCCGTACCCGTAGCGTGCACGGGCTGCCCCTTGGACGGCGGGGTAGCGGGCTTGTTTCCGGTAGCGGACGCACTGGGGGCGGCAGGAGATGAGGTTTCAGGGGAAGGCGTCTTCCAAACCTCGTGGTGCAGGTACAGGGAAAGCGAGCCTAGCACAAAGGCAAGGCCGGCACCGAACAGGAGGAGTTGTTCCCGACGTGTCATCATACGACTCAGCATCTTATTTTTCCTTGATGGAAGGACATATCGCCTTTTCCTCCGTTTTTCTGCTACACTATGATGGTTTTTCCCACCGCAGTGTAGCATTCAACAGGTCGGCAACGCATCCTCTCTGGGCCGCATTGCCCTATTTTTTACAGGATTGAGCAGTACTATCATGAATTCGAGCCCCTATTCCATTGGCGTGTTCTTTCTGACCTCCGCCTGCAACATGCATTGCTCTTTTTGCATTACCGATGATACTGTCTCGGCCATGCGCTATACGCAGGCGCAAGAATTGCTTCAAGTAGCCCATCAGCGCCGTATCGACACGTTGGTGTTGGGTGGCGGGGAACCTTTTTTTTGGCAACCCGGTGTATTGCGTCTGGCTGCAGAAGCAAAAAGTCAGGGATTCACCGTACAAATCGGCACCAATGGTTTTCATTTACCTGCGGATTACGCTGTGGCGCCGGGGGTTGACCGCTATGTAATGCCATTGGATAGCATGGACCCAGGCATCCATAACCACTTACGACAGGGGGTGCCGGATCATCACGCTTTGATATTAAGGCGGCTGGAAGAATTGCGTCAACACGGAAAAGCGGTCACGGTTTCCACTGTGGTCAATGCCCAGAATCTCTTATGCCTTCCACGTTTACGGGCTTTTCTTAC
Source organism: Candidatus Hydrogenedentota bacterium (assembly GCA_963678445.1). GTDB lineage: Bacteria > Hydrogenedentota > Hydrogenedentia > Hydrogenedentales. The sequence continues at coordinate 1,613,302 of OY782877.1, forward strand.
GGATTATGTGGTGCAGGGCGGTCAACTGCACGCCTGGCATCTATACCAATTTATTCCTGAAGGACGTGGTGGTGCACGTCACGCCGCTACCTTGCGGGTAACCGCCAAGGCATATCACGCCGCTTGTGCGCAGGTACGCCACGACCCGCCTCCGTTTACTATTTACAAGCGCACGGACATGCGTCATTCACGTACTGTGGATTTCTTCTGGTATCAAGGTGACGCCTTGAAAATCGGTAGCGAGGAGTGGCGCAACCCCGATGTACGCACTGCCCGCTCGTCTGTCGCTACAGCAAGTTAAGCTTAGTGATCCAAAGTTAGGCTTGGGCGTTGCAAAGTTGCGCCTTTGCGTACCATAATACCCCGGTGTGTGTATTTGTGTCGAAGGGGAGAACTGTGTCCTTTGTCCGGCAACGGCAGACGCCGTTCCAACCTGCGGCAACAATTTTTCAGCAAGCAAGATATAATGGGAAATCGCCGCATTGCGGCGTCAACGTATGCAACAGGCCGGTCGGACAAAGATCGGCCACAGTGGAGTCGAAAAAATGAGCAGACCTATGCGCACGGTAGACGGTAATGAGGCCGTCGCCCGAGTAGCCTACCAAACCAATGAAGTCGCCGCTATCTACCCCATTACCCCCTCCTCCGCCATGGGTGAGTGGGCCGACCAATGGGCCGCTGAAGGCCTGAAAAACCTTTGGGGAAGCATTCCCCAAGTCGTGGAAATGCAAAGTGAAGGCGGCGCTGCCGGCGCTGTGCACGGTGCATTGCAGGCGGGTGCGTTGACCACCACCTTTACTGCATCGCAGGGCCTCATGCTCATGCTGCCTAATATGTACAAGATTGCGGGCGAGCTGACCCCTTGCGTCATCCACGTTTCCGCCCGTTCGCTTGCTGCACAGGCCCTGTCCATCTTCGGTGATCACCAGGACGTCATGGCGGCCCGTCAGACGGGTTTTGCCCTGCTCTCCTCCTGCTCGGTGCAGGAAGCACATGACTTTGCCTTGATTGCACAAGCGGCCACATTGGAATCCCGCATCCCCTTCCTGCATTTCTTTGATGGTTTCCGCACCTCGCACGAAGTTGCGAAGATCGAAGAACTGTTGCCGGAAGATATCCGTGCGATGATTTCCGACGAGTTGGTTTTTGCTCACCGTCAACGTGCGCTTACGCCGGATAAACCCGTACTGCGTGGTACGGCGCAGAATCCTGATGTCTACTTCCAGGGTCGTGAAGCGGTCAATACATTCTACAACGCCACACCAGGTATTGTTCAGAAAGTTATGGACAAGTTTGCCGAAATCGTGGGCCGCTCCTACCACCTGTTTGACTACGTCGGCGCTCCCGATGCGGAACGCGTCATCGTGCTCATGGGTTCCGGTGCTGAAACCGCTGATGAAGCCGTCGAACACCTGCTTGCGCAGGGTGAGAAGATCGGCGTGCTTAAAGTACGTCTGTATCGTCCCTTCTCCGCCGAACACTTCATCGCGGCACTGCCCGCCAGCGTCAAAAAGATTGCCGTCCTCGACCGCACCAAGGAACCGGGCGGACCGGGCGAACCGCTTTACCTCGACGTGGTCGCTGCCGTCAACCAGATGCTCGGTGAAGGCAAAGCACCCTTCTCCGATGCTCCGCTGATTACAGGCGGTCGTTATGGCCTCTCCTCCAAAGAATTCACTCCGGCGATGGTCAAGGGTGTCTTCGACGAATTGGCCAAAGAACAGCCGAAGCGTGATTTCACCGTCGGTATCATCGACGACGTCACCAATACCAGCATCGACTTCGACCCGCACTTCTCCACCGAAGACCCTGGTTGCGTACGCGCGGTATTCTACGGTCTGGGTGCAGACGGCACCGTGGGCGCAAACAAGAACTCTATCAAAATCATCGGTGAAGGCACCGACAATTTCGCTCAGGGTTATTTCGTATACGATTCGCGCAAATCCGGCTCGATGACCACGTCGCACCTTCGTTTTGGACCGCGCCCGATTCGCTCCACCTACCTGATCAGCAAAGCCAACTTTGTCGCATGCCACCAGTTCTCCTTCATGGAAAAGGTGGACGTGCTGAAGAGCGCACAGGAAGGCGCCACTTTCCTGCTCAACAGCCCATATGGCCCCGATGAAATTTGGCAGCATCTGCCGCGCACCGCGCAACAGCAGATCATTGACAAGAAAATTAAGTTCTATGTCATCGATGCCATCAAAGTGGCCCGTGAAGCCGGTATGGGCGGTCGTATCAACACCGTCATGCAGACCTGCTTCTTCGCTATCAGCGGCATTCTGCCTCGCGATGAAGCTATCGCCGCGATTAAGAAGGCCATCAAGAAGACCTATGGTAAACGCGGTGAAGCGATTGTAACGAAGAACTGGACCGCTGTGGATATGTCTCTGGATCACCTCAATGAGGTAAGCATACCCGCCGCTGCGGATAGCAGTTTCGATATCCACCTGCCGATTTCGGACAAGGCGCCGGACTTCGTGAAGACGGTTACGGCCCGCCTGATGGCTAATGACGGCGACAACCTGCCCGTCAGCCTGATGCCTAGTGACGGCACCTTCCCCACCGCCACCACGCAGTGGGAAAAACGCAATGTCGGTCTCGAAATTCCTGTATGGGATCCGGATGTGTGCATCCAGTGCGGTAAATGCTCCATGGTGTGCCCGCACGCGGTAATTCGCGCCAAGATGTATGATCCTGCACTGCTTAAAGATGCTCCGGAAGGCTTCAAACACGCCACACCGAAGCGTAAAGATAAAAAAGATATGGCGTTCACCATCCAGGTGGCCCCGGAAGACTGCACAGGCTGCGGTCTCTGCGTACAGGCCTGTCCTGCGAAAAACAAACAGGAACCGGGTCGCAAAGCCATCAATATGGAAACGCAAGCGCCGTTGCGCGATGCGGAACGTCCCTGCTGGGATTTCTTCCTGGAACTGCCGGAAGCGGATCGCGGCGAATTGAACCTGAACACCGTCAAAGATGCTCAGTTCTTGCGTCCGCTGTTTGAGTTCTCTGGCGCATGCGCGGGCTGCGGTGAAACCCCTTACGTTAAACTGGTTTCCCAGCTCTTTGGCGATCGTGCCTATGTCGCCAACGCCACCGGCTGCTCCTCGATCTATGGCGGTAACCTGCCCACCACGCCGTGGGCGCAAAACGCCGATGGGCGCGGTCCGGCCTGGTCCAACTCGCTCTTTGAAGACAATGCAGAGTTTGGTTTGGGCATGCGCGTCACCGTCGACACACAGATGCAACAGGCCGCTGAGTTGCTGCAAAAGCTGCAAGGCGAATTGGGCGAAGCGCTGGTCAAAGACCTGCTCAACGCCGCGCAGACCACGGATGCCGAGATCGATGCACAGCGTGCGCGTGTCGCCACTTTGCGTGAAAAACTGGCGAAGATAGATTCGGCAGATGCGCGCAACCTCGACACCCTGGCCGATATGTTGGTCAAAAAGAGCGTATGGATCATGGGCGGCGACGGCTGGGCCTATGACATCGGTTACGGTGGTCTCGATCACGTACTGGCCTCGGGCCGCAACGTCAATATCCTGGTGATGGACACCGAGGTGTACTCCAACACGGGTGGACAGTGCTCAAAATCCACGCCGCGCGGCGCAGTGGCCAAATTTGCTGCAGGCGGTAAACCTGCTGCGAAGAAGGACCTCGCTCTGATGGCGATGACGTATGGCAATGCCTATGTGGCCAAGGTCGCTATGGGTGCAAATGATGCGCATGTGCTCAAAGTCTTCCGCGAAGCAGAAGCGTTTAACGGCCCCTCGCTCATTATCGCGTATAGCCACTGTATCGCACATGGCTTCAACCTGGTCAAAGGCCTGGAACAGCAGAAAGCTGCTGTACAATCTGGGCACTGGCCCTTGTTCCGCTTCAATCCCGGCCTGAAAGCGGAAGGTAAAAACCCGTTCCAGCTCGATTCGAAAGCGGCAACCTTGCCGTTGGAGGAATATGTCTACAACGAAACGCGTTATAAGATGTTGACACTGAGTGCTCCGGAAACAGCCAAGAAGTTACTGGACGAAGCGCAGGAAGACATTTCCACTACGCGTCGCCTCTACGAATATCTTGCCAATATACCGCAAGAAGAAGCATAATAAAGAGAGCACAGCAGTAATCGCTTTGCGCATAAGCGCGTAAAACGATACACAGTTGCAAGTATAAGGGTCATGCCGATAACCGGCATGGCCCTTTTGTCATACATGATGTGTGCAGTACCTGGAATGGAACTTTTGGGGACCGTTGTAGGTTGTGTTGCGTAGTTCTTTCAACGAGCCCCGCGGAAAAGGAGAACAAGTATGATCGATTTGAGTAGCACATACCTTGGCCTGTCTTTGAAAAACCCTCTTGTTGTGTCCCCCTCGCCCCTGTGCAGCGATTTGGATAATATAAAACGCATGGAGGATGCAAGTGCTGCCGCCATTGTACTGCATTCATTGTTTGAGGAGCAGCTTACCTCTGAAAGCCAGGCATTGAATGAGACTCTCATGCAGGGGGTGGACGCCAATCCTGAATCGCTAAGCTTTTTCCCCGATCTCGATAATTACAAAATGGGGCCTGACGCTTATTTGGAGCATCTCCGAAAAGCAAAAGAAGCGGTCGAAATCCCCATCATCGCTAGCCTCAACGGCGTCAGCAAAGGGGGCTGGACCCAGTATGCGCGCAGTATGGAAGCCGCGGGGGCAGATGCTATCGAATTGAATATCTATTTCATGCCGACGCGTCCTGAGATGAGCGATGAACAGGTGCGTGCTATCCATGAGGAGCTGATTTATGAGGTCAAAAACAATGTGACGATACCCGTCGCTGTAAAAATCGCCCCAACCTTTAGTGCCATACCCCACATGGCGGCATGCTTCAAAACGGCGGGCGCTGATGGCCTGGTCTTGTTCAACCGCTTTTACCAGCCCGACTTCGACCTGGAAAACCTGGATGTGCTCAGCAACCTGGAGTTAAGCAGCTCAAGCGAATTGCGCCAACGACTGCGCTGGGTTGCCATTCTCTACCAACGCGTACATATCGACATGGCCGTCAGTGGCGGCGTTCATACCCCCGAAGACGTCGTTAAAACCCTCATGGCGGGGGCAAACGTCGCCATGACAACCTCCGCATTGCTTAAGAATGGCATACAACACCTCGCCCACCTGCAAGCGGGCTTGTATGAGTGGATGGAAAAACATGAATATCAGTCTGTGTCCATGCTGCGGGGCACCATGAGTCAAAAATCTGTGGCGGATCCTGCTGCCTTCGAACGTGCAAACTACATGCATATCCTCACCGGCTACACTCCCAGTGTATAGATCCGCTAGATACGACAAAAACGATAGTTCAAACATCAGGGGCCCCTTGAGGGCTCCTGTTTTTTTTATTTTTACTCCTCCCCTGAATATCCGCTCGTGACACCTCCTTCACTGCTGCCGCTCATATAAAGAAAAAAACAGTCTACTTCCCTTTCGCATTTATCGTGCTTTATGCTACATTGGCATACAAGGAAAGCATTAAATGGGGTGCCATGTTTGACGAGGTAGATCGCAGGTATTATGTCCAACACAAAACGAAGTTACTCAGAACGCTCAGACAGCTCAGTGGATTTTGTCTCTGACCTGGGACCAATAGCCCAATTATTGGAACGGCTTGCGCAGCGCCCATTCGACAAACGCCAAATCTGGTGGCGGGCCATGTTTTTATTACTGATCGGACTGTTCATGGAGATTTCCGGAAGCGTTCATGGGTATTACTATATGGACTACACTATCTGGAAAAGCTGGGCAAGCATGGGGGCGGCGCTGATACTCTTGTGGGGGACTTTCTACGTACTATCATACACCAGCAGCCTGCCCCATGTACGCCGCATGATCTTTATCGGACTATTTCTGCTCCTATTGGCCACAACCAATGACCTCATTGAGGAATACGTTTGGGAAAAAACGCATTTCTCCCAATCGACACAAGCGCTACAGAAAAGCATCGGACACACTACGGGAATTATAGGATGTCTGCTCTTATTCGGCGGTTTTTATCAGGCGCTACTCGCGGGAGAGCATGCCCTACGACGTTTAGCGATAGAGCGCGAACGATTGACGGAAAACATCCGTGCACGACGCAAAGCAAAAAAAGCGTTAAAACAGGCGCATGCCGCCCTGGAAAAAGAAGTAGTGGCGCGTACCGCAGAGTTGGCAGCACGCAACGCACAGTTGAAACGCGAACTTGTGGAACGCAAACGAACGGAAGCGACGCTGGCGATGCGTCTGCGATATGAGGAAGGACTGGCGGCCTGCTCGCAGACCTTGCTGGCGGATACGGAACCTAAAGATGCACTGCAACAGGCGCTGCGTCAATTGCTGAAGATTTCAGGCGCCAGCCGGATTCTGATTTTTGAAAACCAAACACTCGACGAGGAAATGGTGTCGCGTTTAACGCACGAGGTATATGAAAACGGGATAGGAAGTATTGGGGAAGACAGCCGATTGAAATACAGTAACGGCCTGACGCGGTGGCGACAGGAGTTGTCGCAAGGGCGTGCCATTACAGGGGCTGTAGAAACCTTTTCTGATGCTGAACAACGCCTCTTGCAACCCTTTGGCAGCCAAAGCGTGCTGATACTTCCTCTGGGATGGGAAGGTCGCTGGCAGGGGTTCCTTGCTTTTGACGATGTACACACCGCGCATGGCTGGAGTCCGGATGAAATCCGTATCTTACGAACCGCGGCGGAAATGGTGGGCGCATGCAAGGAGCGCCAGCATGCGGAATCAGCGCTGCGGAAAGCCTATGATACGCTGGAGCGACGGGTAGAAGAACGCACCGCTGATTTGACGCGGGCAAATGAGCAGTTGACTCGGGAAGTGGCGGAACGCCTGAAAGCAGAACGCGAAATGGCCCGTCTGGAGTCGCAATTGCATCAGGCGCAAAAAATGCAGGCGATTGGTACGTTGGCAGGGGGAATCGCCCACGACTTCAACAACATTCTTTCCTCGATACTGGGGTATGCTGAATTGGGCTTGCGTAAGTTGCCGCCTGAAAATGCGATGCGACGCTACTTTGAGGAAGTGTTGAATGCGGGTAACCGCGCCAAGGAATTGGTGCGTCAGATTCTGGTTTTCAGTCGTCAGAGCGAACAGGAACTCTCCCCCATACATTTGCATCTGATTGCTAAAGAAGTTCTGGGCTTACTCGAAACCTCCTGTCCTGAAAACATTCGCCTCGAGCAACGCATTGATGCGCATTCAGGCACTGTACTGGCCGACCCCGTACAAATGCATCAGGTGATTCTGAACCTCTGCACCAATGCACAGTACGCCATGAAAGAAACAGGCGGCACACTTACGGTTACCGTTGAACCCGTCCTGGAAAGGGAAGAGCGCTTACTGGAACATGGCACATTGCTACCGGGTGAGTACATTCGTATACGCGTGGCAGATACAGGAAACGGAATGGATTTGCAGACACAGAGCCGTATATTTGAACCCTTTTACACCACCAAAGGCGTTGGTGAAGGCACGGGTATGGGCCTGGCGATTGTGCATGGTATTGTAACGAGTCAGGATGGGGCTATTACGGTCGAGAGCGCATTGGGAAAAGGAGCCGTGTTCGAAGTATATCTGCCACGGTATCACCATAGTGCATTGCCAAAAGAATGTAAAGAATCCCCCCCTACGGTCGGAACGGAACGCGTCATGGTCGTAGATGATGAGCCTCAGTTAGTCGCGTTATGGGAGGAATTGCTCGAACAATTGGGCTATGAAGTACAAGGGTTTTCCGTCAGCAAAGAGGCCCTGGATGCATTTCAGAAAGACCCCGACCACTTCGACATCGTCGTAATGGATCAAACCATGCCCGGGCTTACTGGCGGAGAATTAGCCAGCTTGATGCTACAAAAAAGGCCGGACCTCCCGATTGTACTGGCAACCGGATTCAGTGAAGTAATGACACCTGAAGAAGCGCAGCGTATTGGCATACGCGAATTTGTCTATAAACCCATTGTCGATGTGGAACTGTGCGCCGCGATTCGCCGCGCCCTGGATTCGCAGCATGAGCTGAGCACCTCTGGCTAGCAAAACGCAGACTATTTCGCCAAAACAAAAATTCCTTCACCGAATATTGGCATCCATACCCGCCTCTCCAGTAGACTACCCCCGTTTACAAGCTTATAGTGACCAGCATTCCAAAAGCTGCTATAAAAAGGCACTTGCTGCGATTGCTGGCCACGTCGGAACATGTCCATAGAAAGGGTGCTCCAAATCATGCCCGCCAAAGGCGCATACGCCTATGCTGAAATCGTCGTATCAACGCCGCTCGATCGCGCCTTCACCTACGCTATCCCCGACGCACTGCGTGAACGCGCCATGATCGGCATGCGCGCTATTGTACCCATGCGCAATCAGATGAAGACCGGCTATATCGTCGCCCTCAGCAACACAACTGATTTGGAGGAAATACGATTATTATTGGACCTGCCGGATGAACAGCCCGTCTTCTCCCAATCGATGCTGGAGCTGTGCCGGTGGATGGCAGATTACTACTGCTGTTCCTGGGGCGAGGCGCTGCAATGCGCTGCACCGCCAGGCATGCGTGTGGGCGCCAAGATGCGGTACCACTTGCAGCAGGATCGCCTGGAGGGTCGCTTCTCGGAACGTCAAAAGAAGGTGATTGCCGCGCTCTATTCACGTGGCGCGCTGACGGAAGGACAGCTTGCTAAAGAAATTGGGCGCACCGCCTTGAGCAATACCTTACAGGCATTGGTGCGTCGGGGCGTGTTAACCGCCGAAACGATTCTACAGCAAGGCGGGGCTTCGATCCGCACCGAAACTTGGGTGCGCTTGGTCGAGGATGCGGTTCCAGACACGGAAAACCTGCTACGTTTTCAACGGCGCGCCCCCAAGCAAGCCGCTGTATATCTGGATTTGCTTCACGGCGAACCGGAACGTGCGGCAACCACAATGTACGAAAAACATGGTGTAAATGCAACTATCCTTAGAACGTTGGAAAAACGGGGCTTTATAACGCGATTCGAAAAAGAGTTCTATCGTACTCCTGAGTTGAGTAAGGATAACCGCGCCACAAAAAAACATCCGCTCAACCCGGACCAACAGGCTGCCTATGAGCGCATTGTCGCTGCCATGGAGACGGATGAATATAAGACCTTTTTATTACACGGAATTACAGGCTCTGGAAAAACAGAGGTCTATCTACAAGCAATAGAACGCATGCTGGCCTTGGGACGAGATGCGATTATCCTCGTACCAGAAATTTCGTTAACTCCGCAAACCGTAGGGCGCTTCTTTGCACGCTTCAAAGAAGATATCGCCGTACTGCACAGTGGACTTGGTGTGGGTGAACGCTATGACGAGTGGCGTCGTGCACAACGCGGCGAAGTTCGTATCGTCGTGGGCGCGCGCTCCGCCATCTTTGCCCCCTTGCCCAATGTTGGCATCATTGTGGTTGACGAGGAACATGATCACTCGTACAAACAGGGCGAAGCGCCGCGTTACCATGCACGCGACGTTGCGGTCATGCGCGCCAAGATGAATCAGGCCGTCTGTGTATTAGGTTCTGCCACACCCTCCATTGAATCGTACTACAATTCGGAGAAAAAAAAGTTTACGCGTCTGTCCCTGCTCAACCGCGCCACCTCCGGCACCCTTCCCGACGTACAGCTGATAGACATGCGCATCGAAACCAAGGAAGTCGGCGGCAAGATAGTACTCTCCCGCACCCTCGAAGAAGCGGTAAAAGAACGCGTCGCCGCACACGAACAAGTGATCCTGCTGCTCAATCGTCGCGGCTATGCGCCTTTTGTGCTCTGTCCCCAATGTGGTTGGGTGGCGGAATGCCCCAACTGTAACGTCAGTATGACCTACCACCAGAACGGTGCGTTACTTCGCTGCCACTATTGCGACACCACCGCACCCAAACCCGTGGTCTGCGGAAAATGTCATTTTAACCCGCTCGTCTACCTGGGCACGGGCACGCAAAAGGCGGAGGAATATCTTATGCGCGCTTTCCCCGGCGCACGTGTCGCACGCATGGACGCCGACACCACAGCAGGTAAGGGGGGCCATGCAAAAATTTTGGGACGTTTCGCTGCTGGCGAAATCGATATTCTCATCGGCACCCAAATGCTTGCCAAAGGGCACGACTATCCCGGCGTTACGCTCGTCGGCGTAATCAATGCCGACACCGGACTTTCCATGCCGGATTTCCGCGCCGCCGAACAAAGCTTCCAATTGCTTACGCAGGTTGCCGGACGCGCCGGGCGTGGTAATCGACCCGGTGAGGTGCATATCCAGACTTTTCGTCCCAAGCATTACGCGGTGCAGGCCGCGCATCACCATGACTACGCCGCCTTCTACGAAAAGGAAATTCACTATCGACACAGCGCTGGCTATCCCCCCTTCCGACGCATGGCCAATTTCGCTGTGGAAAGCGAAGATCCCCTGCTCGCGGAACGGCATGCCGTATTGTTGCACCGCGTTACCCGCGAACAGATTCAGGCGCTTTCCTACCAGGGTGTTGAAATTCTGGGCCCCTCCCCCGCTGCGGTAAGCCGCGTAAAGAAAAAATACCGGTGGCAGTTAGCCGTGCTCTCCCGAAGCGCCAAGCGTATCAACCACTTGACCCGTGCCGTTCGTGACGCCTTCGGCACGGCCTGCGAAACCCGCCAGGTGCAGTTTAAAATCGATCTGGACCCTTACGGCATGTACTAGTGGTCCAGCGACTACAAGCAAGAGATATGGTACTGCCCGCCCCTGACCGCTGCAGAACATTCGCCTTCTTGGTACCTTGATTATGGCCTCAGGCGCCAAAGTGGTCCAGCGACCACAAGCATGAGATATGCTCCTGCCCGTTCTTAACTACAGCAGTATTCTTTTTTTTGTAACAATTTTTAAGTGTTATTCACTATGGCCTATTTTGTAAGGATGCTCACTGTTTCTCCCGTCTTTTAGCGTCGGACACGTCTCTCTGGCTGGCTTGTCTCATTTTAGGAGATACTTTATTGACGAAAACCTGGAAATACCCTACAGTCACTTCGAGAGTATGGTATCATTGCTTATGCCTTGATACTACAAGTGGATACGAGTGTTAGCGCCAGAAAAACGAACATATAGCTATTTTAGACACATTTTTAACCTCAAAATCCCACATTTAGTAACTTAAAAATATTTAGACACAATATTTTGTTGCAAGTTCACAAAAGGAATGCTATGATAGCTTCTGTCATTATAAACCCTCAAAATTCGAAAACTACCATAAAGACAAGAAGTTGTTTGGCACACGAGGAAACAGGGCCATACTCCTGAGTGTGGCTTTTGCCACGGCAGCATAAGGGGAGAACTTCGAGAAGTGCGTAAGACTGGTAAAATGCCCATGGAACGGAAATGTGAAATTGCCGGGGTATTTGTGCTTGGGCTTGCGCTACTTTTGTTTCTGGCCCTGGTGACGGATGAGTATTCCAGTATGCATCCGGATGACCAGGCCCTGGAGGGAATGGCGCAGGCCCCTAACGTACTTGGACCTCCGGGAGCGGTGGCGGCGCGAGGATTGGCCTATCTGGTCGGCGATGCGGCGCACATACTCTATGGCCTCTTCTTTGTTTGGGGCTTGATGCTGATTGGGCATCGCCCGATAGATCGTCTCGCCACTCGTATCCCTGGCCTCCTTGTGTTGGTTTTTGCGGTGGCGGGCATGCTGCAAGTAAATCTGGCCGCGCCTGATGGCCGCAATACGCCTGGGGGAATGATGGGCGCGTTCTTGGCGGATACGCTCTTAACCCCGTATTTCGGGGTAATCAGCGCCAATGTCGCTATGTCCATGATGATTCTTATTGGCATATTGATGGCGACCGATTTTCTACTCATTCATATCGTCGTTGTGGCGGAAAAGGGCCTCGTCCATGTATTACGTGGCAATTTGGCGCTGGCGGACGGGTGTCTGGGGCTATTCCACCATTTCCGGATACGCCGCGAGGAGTGGCAGGAACGTAGCGAGCTGATGCGAGCGCGTGCGGAACAACGCCGTGCGGAGGCGGAGGTGCTTCGGGAACGACGCGAGCAACGCGAATTGAAACTACTGGAAGCCGAGGCAAAAGTGCTTGTGGCGGAAGAAAAAAAGGCTGCACGTCTTGCGGAGAAGGAAGAAAGAGCCGCGGCGCGTGCTGCTACTAAAGCAGAGAAAGCGGCTGCTAAGGCCGCTGAAAAGGCCGCAAGGAAGAGTGGCAAGGTCGCTTCCAGAGCAATAATGGAAGAACCGGCGACAGCACCCGTAGCGCTTCCTACTGAGGAACAAACATTGATTCCGGAAGAGGATCTTGTCCCGCTTCCAGAAGAAGAGCCGTATCGCGAGCCCAATTTACATATTCCCACCTATACACCGCCTGAGGAGGCGCCTCTGTCGGAACTGGGACAGAAGCCAGAGCAGGAACCGGAGCCAGAGTTTGAAGCGGAATTGCCCTTTGATGCGATTCCGGAGATAGCTGAAGAAACACAAACACTTCCTGCTATGGAAGAGGCTGAACCGGAAGCGGTATTGGAATGGGTGGATGAGGAAGCCTTGGAGGAGACGGTGGTGGATGAAGCACCAGCGCCAGAACCCAAGCAGGCACCTGGGGCACCTAAACAACCCAGCACAAAACCAAAGCGCCGGGTACGACGCAAGGCAGATCCGATGGAGGAATTGCCTGCGGATTATGTTTACCCTAAAAGATACGCCAAGCCGTCTCTGGAACTATTTGATGAACCTGAGGTGCATGAAATTCCCAATCTGGGGTACAAGCTGCGCAATATCAGTATGCATCTGGAGGAGACTTTAAAGACCTTTGGCATTGAGGCGCGGGTAACGGATGTAACCCGGGGGCCGACTATTACGCGTTTTGAAATCGAGCCCTCGCCTGGCGTTAAGGTGAGTCGTTTCCTGGCCTTGTCCGATGACATCGCCTTGGCATTAAAGGCGCACCGGGTGCGCGTGGAAGCGCCGATTCCCGGCAAGGGCCGCGTGGGAATCGAGGTACCCAATGAGGATCGCGATCAGGTTCTGATCCGGGAATTGCTCGAAAGTGGTGGATTCCAACGGGGCAAGGGCAAACTCAAATTAGCGTTGGGCAAAGACATCAGCGGCGGCGTACAGATTGCCGATCTGGCGACGATGCCGCACCTGCTGGTAGCTGGGGCAACCGGCGCGGGTAAAACGGTATGCGTGAAAGCGCTGCTGGCCAGTTTGTTGTGCCGACATACACCCGATGAATTACAATTAATGTTGATTGACCCCAAAATGGTGGAATTGTCAGTATTTAATGATATTCCCCATTTGATTACACCGGTGGTGACGGATCCGAAGAAAGCCTCGACCACTTTGACGTGGTTAATTAACGAAATGGAAGAACGATATCGTCTTTTTGCCGACCTTCGGGTGCGCAATATTGAAGTCTATAACAAAAGTGTAGATAATGGTGAAATTGAGGTGGAGGGAGCGGAGGAGGATGGCAGTTCACAATCATTGAATGTGGTACGCAAACTACCGTATATTGTATGCGTTATCGACGAGTTAGCCGACCTGATGATGCTGGCCAGGTCGGAAGTGGAAGATTCGATTGGGCGATTGGCACAGCTGGCGCGCGCTGTTGGAATTCATCTGATTATCGCTACACAACGGCCCTCGGTGGATGTGCTGACAGGGGTGATTAAGGCAAATTTCCCTGCACGAATTTCCTTTCAGGTGTCTTCCCGGGTAGACTCGCGATGCATTCTGGATGAGATAGGCGCAGAACGGTTGATCGGCATGGGCGATTTGCTCTACCTTCCGGCAGGGCAGTCGAAACCGACACGTATCCAGGGCGCGTTTGTAAGTGACGAAGAGATGAACGGGTTGATCGCCTACCTTAAACGTCAGGCGCCGCCGCAGTACCGCGATGAAATTGAAAATTACGGCAAAAGCAAAGACGCGGCAAGCGACATTATGGAAGAAGATGATCCGCTTTTTGAGGATGCGGTGCAGGTGGTGATGGAGACTGGGCAGGCGTCGATTTCGATGGTGCAACGGCGGTTGCGCGTGGGATATACGCGTGCGGCGCGGTTGATCGATATGATGGAACTGAAAGGACTGGTAGGGCCGCATACAGGCAGTAAGGCCCGGGAAATCCTGGTGGATGTACCCCAAAAGGATGAAGTAGCATGAGCCAAAACAAATTCCCAGGAGTGGCGCTACAGGAAAAGCGAATGGCTTTGGGCCTTTCGCGTCAAGACGTGTATCAGCAGATCCATGTGCCGGTAATGCATATTGAGGCACTGGAAGAAGGCGATCTTGCAGCCATGCCCTGTGAAACGTATGCCATGGGTTTTTTACAAAGTTACTGCCAGTTCCTGGAAATTGAAGCAGGCCCCTATATGGACCAATACCGCAGCTGGTTGCGCAGTCAGGCGCAGCCGCGCAATGGCGGTTATCTGCGTAAAACCCGTAGCACGACGCATCGGGAACGTCCTGCCTGGTTACGCGACATGGCGACATGGAGCGCTATCTGCGCTATACTGTTGTTGGGATGGCTTGCCTACACGGTCGTAGTAGGACCATGGGCCGAGCATGATCAGCCGCGGGTACAGGCGGGCACCACGGAAGAAGCACCGGCCACGTCTTCCTTTGGGGATTCGTGGTAAATCTGATATTTTGACAAGCTGGATTTAGAAGGGGGAAAACGTGCATTCGCGCGTTGTTTTTTTGTTTCGCAAACAATACGCCTTTATCTCGCACAATACCGAGAGAGGCATGGACCGTATCAGCGACCGAGCGAAGAATAAGCCGCCTTGTGGTTCCCGGACCACACATACGAATAGGGATTGTAGTATGAACCTGCCAAATCAACTCACATTGGCGCGTTGCGTTATGGCGCTGCTGTTTGTTGGAGTAATGTCGTTTGAAAATGTTTTTTGCTACATATTGGCCTATGTCTTATTTGTTGCAGCGGCATTAACGGATTATTACGATGGAAAGATTGCGCGGGAACGTAATCTGATCACGAATTTCGGGAAACTATTGGACCCCGTGGCGGATAAAGTGTTAATGGTGGCGGCGTTCATTATGATGGTGATTATTCCGGACTTGCGTATACCTGGCTGGACCATTGTGGTTATCCTCGCCCGTGAATTTCTGATCACAGGGGCTCGCTCTCTGGCGGCGGCGGAGGGCGCTGTCATTGCCGCTAACAAATGGGGCAAAGCCAAAACCGTTTTACAGATGGTGTATGTATTGGTCTTTCTGCTGGCGGCGGTGCTGCTGGAAGCCGCCGAGATGTATGTGCAGGGCGGTGGCAACATACCGGGCGGACTGGACCGATGGAAAGCGGTGGTGGGTAACGCTTCCATGGTTACGATCATTTTCGTTGCAATGTATACTGTCTATTCCGGCGTACAGTTTGTGCGGGCGAACTGGAAAATTTTGAAACTCGACAACTTGTCATGAATGCGTTAGCTCCATCTGAAGTTTGTGTTGATTTAGCGGCCTACGCCCATAATCTGGATGTAGTCCGTCGTTTTGTGGGTGCCAGCGCCTGGATTGCTGCGGTGATCAAGGCAGACGCCTATGGGCACGGTCTTATCCCGATAGCACAGAAAGCTTTGACGTGGGGCGTTGACATGTTGGCGGTGGCTACGGTGGCGGAGGGCGTCCAACTACGCGAAGCAGGAGTGTCGGATAAAATCCTGATTTTGGGCCAACCCGAACATGCCGCCCTGGAAGCTGCGGTCATACATGAGCTGCGCATTATGCTGTCCGATCGGGAGACCGCAGAGTATCTGGGAACGGTGGCTGCGCGCCTCCAGAAGGTCGCCACCGTGCATTGTAAACTTGATACAGGCATGGGGCGCCAAGGCTTTTCACTAGAACAGGCGGCGGACGACTTACAACGTTTGACCCGTATCTCCCACATCGACATCGAGGGGATTGCAACCCATTTCCCCATTGCAGAACGGGCGGACAATCCCTATACCTATGATCAGATTAAGGCGTTTAAACAGGCCTTGCGCCAACTTGATAAAAAGGGCGTTCCGTATGAACTTGCGCATGCGGCTAATAGCGCCGCCATTGTGAATTACCATGGCAGTGTGTTCGACATGGTGCGTCCTGGCTTGATGACCTATGGCGTATGGCCGGTAGCCTTGCCGCCGATTCAAAATGTATTGAAGCCCGTCATGCAATGGACATCGCGCGTCACCCATGTGCGCGAAATGCCCGCAGGTCTGAGTATCGGATATGGTCGCACCTATACGACCCCATCCCGAATGCGCCTGGCAATTATCCCCGTCGGCTATGCGGATGGATATAAACATCAGCTGGGCAATTGTGCCGACGTGTTAATCCATGGAAAGCGTTGCCCCGTGCGCGGCAGTGTGTGCATGGATCAAATTATGGTGGATGTTACCCAGCTCGATGCTATTGCCCCCGGCGACACAGTTACCCTGTTGGGCGCCGATGGGGAAGAAACCATATCGGCAATTGAATTGGCGCGTCATGCGGAGACTATCCCCTATGATATCCTGACGGGAATCGGCGCACGCGTTGCACGTGTCTACGTAGATGACGCAGAGCAACCGGAAGAATAGCGGGCACGAAAATGTACTATGTCGACGGGTATAACGTATTGCACAAATCCACACGCCTGCGTCCGCTGCTCAACCGCGACCTCGAAACGGCCCGGGATGCCCTCATAGATCAAATCGCGGCCTACTGCGCAGCCACCGGCGCACAGGTGACCATTGTCTTTGACGGACGTGGCATGCAGGTGCCCGAAAGCGTATCCCACCATCGTGGCGTGCCGGGTCTTGAGGTGCTTTATTCGCCGAGCCATCTAACCGCCGACGCCGTAATCGAACGCCGCATCTACGAGGCCGCCGACCGACTACGCGTGGTCGTCGTCAGTAACGACCGCGGTCTGCGCGATCTTTGCCGTGGCATGGGCGCATTAACTATGGAAGCAGACCATTTCCTCAGAGAAGTTGGGGCTACACGCGCTGACACCAGCGCCGTCGTGCGTAATACCCACCGCAATACCGGCATGCCACATATGGACGAACGACTGGACCCCGAAACCCTCGCCCGCCTCGAAAAGTTGCGGAAAAAACTCTAATCTCGCAGGCTCATTGTAGGGTATAATTTATGTCTGTCGTGGCGATTTTGCATTTTTCGGCTACGTTTGCTATGCTATGCATCTTGGTGTGAAGAATCTTGGGTGTCTATCCATAACGGATTCGGCAGGATTCTGACATCAGAATTTTATGTAGAGGGGAGGTTGAGAATTCGTGACAAAAGTTCGCGTTAAAACGGACGAGCCCTTTGAAAAGGCATTGCGCCGCTTCAAAAAAAAGTGCAATAAGGAAGGGCTTATGCAACGGCTTAAGGAAGTAAAGTATTACGAGAAGCCGTCGGAGCGTCGCCGTCGTAAATTGGCTAAGGCCATGTCGCGCGCCGCGCAAGACGAAATCTAATTTCTCCAACAGCCCTGCTGTTGCATGATTGATTTATGCTTGCTTTAGGGCGCAGTATGTACAGGCTTTAATGATAAACGGGATCGACGTTCGCGTCGCTCCCGTTTTTTTGTGTTTATGCGTAGAAAAACGCCATACAAATATTTGAACGGTTGGGAACTATTATAAAATGTCGAAGAAGCGGTGTATTGCGCGAATGGGGCGGCAAAAACAATCTCTGAAGGAACCCGTAAGGCCTGGGGCGCCTTGGGGGGGACTGTATGGCTTACTGTGCATCTCCTTGATACTGTTGCTGGCGGGGGGCGCTTTGGGGGCCTCTGCGGATGGGGAACGCAAAGAAATTACGTTTAGCTTTTGGGGAGGCTACAAGGATCTGGAGCTTTTCAAGGAAGTTTCGGAACGCTTTGAGGCGATGCATCCCGATGTGAAAATGATGTTGCAGTATGTGCCCAATGATTATGGGGAAAAGCTGCCGCTGCAACTGATCAGTAATTCGGCTGCGGACATCCTGTTGATGGATGACGAAACGTATCCAGGCTATGCGGCGCGGGGGTATCTGGAGGATCTTCAGCCGTATATCGATCGGGATCGCGATAAGGTGCCGGTGGATGGGTTTTGGCCGACGGCGTTGAAGGCGTTTAATTACAAGGGCTTTGTGGGGGGATTGGCCTGGGGTGGATTCCCCACGGTTATCTTTTATAACAAGGATATGTTTGATGAGGCGGGGATTCCGTATCCGACAGAGGATTGGACGTGGGCGGACTTTCGACGTATTGCAAAGGCGCTAACAAAGGATTTGGACGGGGATGGGCGCTTTGATCAGTATGGAACGCAGTTAGGTTTTGGCTTTTTGGATGTAGAGCCGGTCTTGTGGAGCTTTGGGGGAAATGTCTTAACGCCGGATTATACGCAGTCTGCTATCAATTCGCCGGAGACATTGGAAACGTTCCGCTTCCTGCAGGACATGAAGTTCAAGGACCGTTCGTCGATTTTGTTAAGCGAACAGCAGGGCTCTAGTCGTGAGGTGCAGATCCTGACGGATCGCCTGGGGATGTCGGCGAGTGGCTGGTATGTGGCGCAGGTGTTGACGGATGTGAAGACGGATGTGCGCTGGGGCGTGGCGCATATGCCCAAGGGGCCGCGTGGTGATCGCTATACGCGCGTTTCTTGGGATGGCATTGCGCTGAATGCGCGTATGCAGGATGTGGAGCGGCCAGATTTGTCGGAGGAGGAACGGGCGGAGATTCAATGGAAGAAGGAGACGGGGTGGGCGTTTATTAAATATCTTCTCAGCGATGAGGTGCAGGCGCTTATCTGTAAGTATGGCCGGGCGATGCCGATTACGCAGGAATACGCGGAAAAATATTTTGTAGATCCTGACTCGGAGGTAGATGAGCACCTCGCGATTGACGCTATGGGCTATGGGCGTTTGACGCCAATTACGCCAAAGTATCTGTCGCTGCGCGCGGTTTTTGATAACACGTCGGCGGCGTTGCAGCGGGAAAAGAAAAGCGCACGAATCACGCCGGAAGAGGCCATGGCGCGTATGGATGAAGGATTTCAGGAAGTCTTGGCGGCGGAATTGGCGGATTTTGGAACAACCAAAGAAAAGGTAACGGCGAAATCGTCGACGGTATATAAAATCGTTGCTCTGATTGCGGCTGCAATACTTGCCGCCTTCCTCGTGCGGCTGAGTCGGAAAACCAGTACGGGCGGCCATGACTTAACGGCAATGATCCGAAGTCGCAAGCGGCGTATTGAGGGGCTTTGGGGCCTACTCTTCGCTTCCCCCTGGATGCTGGGCTTCTCGCTCTTTCTGGCCTTTCCAATCGTCTTCAGCCTGGTGCTCAGTTTCAGCGCCTGGGACCCCTATGACCCTGTAACGGCACGCACCTTCATTGGTATGGACAATTATGTGCGCGCGCTTACGCAGGATGACCTCATGTGGTTGTCCCTCAAGAAGACCTTCCTGTACGCGCTGATCGCCGTGCCCATTCAGTTATGCTGTTCGTTGGGTCTGGCCATGTTGCTAAACCAGAAAGTACGGGGCATTCGTCTCTTTCGCACGCTTTTTTATCTACCTAACGTGGTAGGCGGCGTGGCCACGGCGCTCATGTGGATGTATATCTTCAATCCCATTTATGGCCCTCTGAACAGTGTGCTGCGTATGTTTAACTGGCTGTTGGACCAGATTCCCGTGCTCAGTTATATCAACCTTCCGGAACCGCAGTGGATTAATGATCCGGATTGGGCCTTGCCTGCCTTGTTTCTGATGATGCTGTGGGCAACGGGCGGCGGCGCGATGATCATCTTCCTGGCCGGTCTGCAAGGGGTGCCCAAGCATCTCTACGAAGCGGCGGACCTGGACGGCGCAGGACGCTGGCGCAAGTTCTGGAATGTCACGCTACCGATGTTGTCCCCCACTATCTTCTTCAACCTGATCATGTCGATGGTGGGAGCGTTGCAAATCTTCATGCAGGCGTTTGTCATGGTGGGACGATACGGTGGTGAACAAAACCAGTTGTTGTTCTATGTGCTGTATCTGTATCGCAAGGCCTTCCTGGATTACGAGTTTGGATATGCGGCGGCCCTGGCCTGGATTCTGTTCGCCATTATCCTGGGATTCACCCTGCTTATCGTACGCTCGAGCGCAATGTGGGTGTATTATGAAGGCGAAAAACGCTAAGGCGGTGGTCCAGCGACCACGGGCAGTAGCATGATCCCTGACCAAAACAAATTTTCGGGTTTTATCACAGCTTTTGGAGTTTTAGCCGCTAAGACGGTCAGCGCTGCATTAACGCTGCAACCTCTTTCAGTTTAAAGGTGCTATATGAGTATTGAGATACAAAAAAACGCGGGGCGCGTCAAAATGGGCGATAGTATTAAATGGAAAGCACGGATAGAACGAGCGATGGTATGGTTTTTACTGCTCGCCTTGGGGGGGATTTTTCTGTTGCCGTTTCTCATCACCCTGGGGGACAGCTTGAAAACCTTCGCCCAGATTTATAAAACCCCTCGCATCTGGATTCCGATTCCACCGCAATGGCACAATTATGTAGATGTGTTTACGGTATTGCCCTTCTTCCGCTTCTTCTGCAATACGATCATCATTACCGCCTTTGCATTAACCGGCCAGGTCGTAAGCGCCTGCCTGGTAGGCTATAGCTTCGCACGCTTACGCTGGCCTTTCCGCGACACCTGCTTTATCATCCTGCTCAGCACCATGATGCTGCCCGGCCAAGTAACCATGATCCCCATTTTCCTGCTTTTCAACAAGCTGGGCTGGGTCAACACCTGGTTACCCCTGATAGTACCCGCATGGTTCGCCGTGAATGTGTTCAACGTATTCCTGATGCGCCAATTCTTCAAAACCATTCCCTATTCCCTCGAAGAGGCCGCCCTGATCGATGGCGCGGGCTATTTTCGCATTCTGACGACTATCATGCTCCCCCTCGCCAAACCCGCAGTGCTTACGATCACCGTGCTGGGCTTTGTACACTGGTGGAACGATTTCATGGGCCCCCTCATCTATCTCACCGACCACACCAAATATCCCATTGCGCTGGGTATTAAAATGTTTGGCGACGCCCAGCTAACCAATCCCCACTATGTGATGGCGGCCAGCATGTTGGCAATTATCCCCGTGGCGCTTCTGTTCTTCTCCGCCCAAAAATACTTCGTGGAAGGTATCGCGCTAACAGGTACAAAAGGCTAAAGCGGTCCAGCTAGCACAACGAAATGATATAATGCAGTTCTTGGCGTTGGCGACCGTCATGACATTTTGTTTTTTTTGTTGAAACTATCAATTTTTGAGGTAAACAACCATGTCGCAAACAGAGAATATCCCTGAACCGCCGTTACTGTATATTCCCTTTATTGGAATGCTGGTATTTGCTTTCACCGCCGTGCTGGGTGGAATATTGAACGCCCATTATGGCTTGATTGCGCCTGTAGTTGAGCCTGAGTTGCAACCCATTTTAGGCTCCGCGTTGCTCATGGCAGGCGTTATGAGCGCAGTTTTTTCCTTTGTATTGCGCAGCCTCATCATAAAACAAAATCGCCATGAAAACGTTGCCGGAGTACGCTTTCGCGCAGCCCTTCTTGGCATGGCCATGGCAGAAACCAGCGTGATTGAAGGTTTGGTTCTCTCGCTACTCTTGGGGCTCTCCATATTCGTCTTCGTGCTTTGGGTGATCGGATTGGCTGCCATGATTCCTCATTTTCCGACCCAGCGCTGGTTGCTGCAAGACAACAACGCTTCCTGACAGCTTTCCAGATTTCAGTTATTAACGCTTTGGAAACCGCAAATGAGCGCTTTGCCACCGATTGCAAACCAAATACATACCGTCCGACGGGTCACCCTGTGGGGCCTGCTCTGCAATCTCGTGCTGAGCGTGCTCAAATGCATATTGGGCGTGGTAGGCCACAGTCAGGCGTTGGTGGCGGACGCCGTACACAGCCTGTCGGACAGCTTGACGGATGTGGCGGTACTTGTCGGGGTGAAATACTGGACCGCCCCCCCCGATGCGGACCATCCGCATGGGCACGGACGCATTGAAACGGCAATCAGTTTTTTCCTGGGTGTGGTGCTGGCCTCCGTCGGTGTTGGGTTGACGTACCACGCCATGAGTACGCTGCACAGTGCCCACCAATCCACCCCTGGATGGCCCGCTTTCATTGGGGCATGCTGCTCGATCCTCGTTAAAGAAGCGCTCTATCAATGGAGTATTCGCGTAGGACGACGCATACGCTCTACCGCCCTGCTCGCCAATGCCTGGCACCACCGTTCCGACGCACTCAGCTCTGCACCCGTTGCTGTGGCCGTACTCGCTGCACGCATCGACCCCAGCTGGGGCTTCCTCGACCACGTCGCCACCGCCATCGTCGCCGTACTCATCCTCCACGCGGCCTGGTCCATCGCCTGGCCCGCCCTGCGCCAGCTGCTGGACGCTGGCGTCAGCACGCAAGAGCGCAAAAAACTACACGCCCTGGCCTGCACCATATCCGAAGTACGCGAAGTGCACGCACTCCGCACCCGCCACATTGGACCCGGCGTACAAGTGGATCTGCACGTACAGGTAGATCCGGAAATGAGCGTGCGGCAAGGCCACTATATTGCCGGAGCCGTAAAAGCACGGCTACTTGAGCAGGGAGAAGATGTAGTAGACGTACTCGTGCACCTCGAACCGCACGATTCTCAGTAGCAGAATTACCACTCACACTCCGCCGCACTCCGGTTCCGTCCTGCAGGAAACGCTCCACCCCCGTTTATTTTGCTATTTCCTCCAATAGTCACACAAATAACATTCCGGGGGGGGGGGGGGGATTGTACCGTATTGTCAGAGGAAAGGATACGCGGCGAACAAGCGTCGTAAGCATAAAGTGCGCATAAGGCGGTTCATTTTTGGGGGGAAGACGAAGCCGCTAGACTACCCCAACCCGCAAATAGCGGCTTGCATATAAATTGACTTGCTTTTCGGTAATGTGCCATAATGCCTGTGATTGTAGATAGGGGTGTGTGCGTTTGCAAATACTTGCAAAGGGATACGTGCAACAAAACTCATATTGAGGGAGACTATCTACAACATCGACTTGATTAGAGTGCTAAGAATTCCCTGCGTTTGTTGACCAGAAGAACTGTAACTATCGCCATGTCAGCGCGATGGTTTTCTCTGCCCAAACACAGGGATGTATAACGTCAACGTAAAGAATTGCGAAAGGAAAAACAGATGGCAACAAAGATTGGTATTAACGGTTTTGGTCGTATCGGACGTAACGTATTCAAACTGTTACAACAACAAGCAGATTTCGAGGTCGCCGCCATTAACGACCTGACCGATGCCAAAACCTTGGCCCATCTGCTCAAGTATGACAGCGTAAGCGGTGTCTACCCCGGCAGTGTTGAAGCCAAAGATGACGCTATCGTCGTAGACGGTAAAGAAGTCAAAATTACCGCCGAACGCAACCCTGCAGACCTCAGCTGGGGCGACATGGGTGTGGAACTGGTGCTTGAATCCACCGGTATCTTCCGCGCGAAAGAACAGTGCATGATGCACGTCGCTGCTGGTGCGAAAAAAGTCCTGCTGAGCGTTCCCCCGAAGGATGCTATCGACGCCGTGATCGTAATGGGCGTGAATGATGACACCCTCAAATCCAGCGACGTCGTTGTCTCCAACGCCAGCTGCACCACCAACTGCCTGGCTCCGGTCGCCAAAGTGCTGCACGAGACCTTTGGTATCAAGCGTGGCCTGATGACCACCACGCACGCGTACACCAACGACCAGGCCGTGATTGATGGCCCGCACAGCGATCTTCGTCGCGCCCGCGCCGCCGCATATTCCATCATCCCCACCACGACCGGCGCTGCCCGCGCAGTAGGTCAGGTGCTTCCGGCCCTTAACGGCAAACTTGACGGTATCGCCATGCGCGTGCCCGTGATCGACGGCTCCGTCGTCGACCTGGTTGCCGAGCTGGACAAAGACGTCACCATCGACGCCATCAATGACGCCATCAAAGCGGCCGCCGAAGGCCCCCTCAAAGGCATCTTGCAGTACTGCACCGACCCGATCGTCTCCTGCGACATCATCGGCAACAGCCACTCCAGCGTCTTCGATTCCGGCCTGACCGGCGTCATGGGCGGCAACATGTGCAAAGTTATCTCCTGGTACGACAACGAATGGGGTTACTCCAACCGCTGCATCGACCTGTTCAAAAAGATGGCTGGCTAATTCCGCCAGACCGTTCAGGAACAGGAAATCGCGTTCAAACGAAGCGAAAACGCAGGGAAAAACGCTATGAACAAAGTCAGCATTACGGATCTTCGCTTGCAAGGCGCTCGCGTGCTCATGCGCGTGGACTTTAATGTGCCGCAGAATGAAGATGGTACGGTGCGTGATGATACGCGCATCCGCGCCGCGCTCAAAAGCATCAATTACGTGCGTGAGCATGGCGGCAAACTCATCCTGATGTCACACTTGGGACGCCCCAAAAAGCTAAAGGACAACCCTGAAGCCCTGGCCAAGTTGAAGATGGATCCGATAGCCGATCATCTGCGTTCACTGGTAGGCGGCAACGTCACCAAATTGGACCAGTTGGTAGGCCCCGAAGTGGAAGCAGCGGTAGACGCTATGGCCCCGGGCGATATTTTGGTACTCGAAAACACGCGCTTTGATTCGCGGGAAGAGGCCAATGACCCCGAATTGGGACAACAATTGGCGAAATTGGCTGATGTCTACATCAGCGACGCCTTTGGTACCGTACACCGGGCACATGCCTCCACAGAAGGTGTGACCAAGTTCATTCCGCTAAGTGCGGCGGGCTTCCTTGTCGCCAAGGAAATCGCCTACTTTGGTCAGGTACTGACCGCCCCCCAACGCCCACTCGTGGCTGTTTTGGGCGGAGCAAAGGTCTCTGACAAAATCACGGTGATTGAAAACCTGCTCAACCTGGTGGATACGTTGATTATCGGCGGCGGTATGGCCTACACTTTCATGAAGGCGCTTGGCCGTGAAATCGGCGATTCGTTACTGGATGAAAACGGTATCGAGGTCGCCAAAACGGTCATGGCCAAAGCCCAGGAAAAAGGTGTTAAATTGTTGATGCCGCTGGACTTTGTTATCGCCAACGACTTCTCAAACGACGCCGACACCAAGCTCGCAGATGCGGAAACAGGTATCGAAGCAGGCTGGGAAGGTCTGGATATCGGTCCCAAGACAGTTGCGCTGTTCATCGAAGCGTTGAAAGAAGCGCGTACGGTAGTGTGGAACGGTCCGGTGGGCGTATTCGAGATGGAAAATTTCGCCAAGGGAACGCGTGCGTTGGCAGAACTGCTGGCGCAAAGTGATGATATCATTAGCATTATCGGTGGCGGCGATACCGCTGCCGCCGTAACACAATTTGGTTTGGCCGACAAAATGTCCCACGTTTCCACCGGTGGCGGTGCCTCGCTGGAAATGTTGGAGGGCAAGGAATTGCCCGGGCTGGTTGCCCTGACAGAAGGCGGCGGCTGCAGTGGTAATTGCAGCTGCTGTTGCGGCGGCTAAACCGTAACCGTTGTTACCCTTGTTCTCGGACGTCCGTTTTCACCGGCGGCGTGCTGGGCTGGGGTGAATACAAGAAGGAACAGGTGATTATGTCCTTAACACATGAACGCAAGAAAGAGCTGATCGAAAAATTCGGAAAGAACGCAGAAGATACGGGTTCTCCCGAAGTACAGGTCGCATTGCTCACCGAGCGCATTAACCATCTTACGGAACATTTTAAGATCCATAAGAAGGACTTCGCGGGACGCCGTGGTCTGCTTAAATTGGTCGGCCAACGTCGCAACCTGCTTAATTATGTGCGCAAAGATAGCGTCGACCGCTATCGGGCACTGATTAAAGCGCTTGGCTTGCGTAAATAAGGCGATTTCGGGGCGGCGATTATGCGCCGCCCCGTTTCATTTTCGCTGGCCCGCTTAGGGAACGGGCGCGCGGATAACCGCGCAATGAACAAGAAGAAAAGAAGAAGAAGAACAAATGAAAAGTCTTGGAACGTTGTGGGAGTCGTTCCAATACCTATGGAGTAAACCAAAATGGTAGAACGTCTCTCCGTGATGATTGGCTCGGATGAAATTGAATTCGAGACGGGCCGCATCGCAAAGCAAGCGCATGGCGCAGTAATTTGTCGCAGTGGCGACACTATGGTGCTTTCCGCCGTTACCGTGGCGCCGGAAGCACGACCGGGGCAGGATTTCTTTCCTATGACCGTGGACTACCGTGAAAAATTCTATTCGGTAGGGTCCATTCCCGGCAACTTTTTCCGCCGTGAGGCACGTCCGTCAGAACGTGAAATCCTGGTCTG
This sequence comes from Candidatus Hydrogenedentota bacterium, assembly GCA_963678445.1. Taxonomy (GTDB): domain Bacteria; phylum Hydrogenedentota; class Hydrogenedentia; order Hydrogenedentales. The sequence continues at coordinate 1,639,617 of OY782877.1, forward strand.
CCGTATGACCGACCGTCCACTACGCCCCCTATTCCCCAAAGGCTTCTGCAATGAATTGCAGATCTGCCAGACGGTGCTTTCAGCAGACAACAGCCACAATCCGGACGTGTTATCGATCAATGCCGCTTCCGCAGCATTACACATTTCCAAAGTCCCGCTGCTGCAGCCTATTGGCGCAGTACGCGTTGGACTGATTGAGGGCGAATTGATCGCAAATCCTCCGATGGAAGCGGTGGAAGAAGCCGCAGACTTGAATATCATCGTGGCTGGCACGGCCGACGCTATCTGCATGGTGGAAGGGGAAGCCAAAGAGGTTTCGGAAGACACCATGCTGGAAGCATTGGAATTTGCACATGAGCAGATTAAAAGAATCGTAGCCACGATTGAAGAATTGCGCAACCGTTGCGGTGTTGAAAAAATGCCGTATGAAGAACCCCAGGCAGAAGCAGACGTGGAAGCAGACGTGGAAGCGTTGGCTAAGGCACGCCTGGAAGAAGCGCAGGCCATCAAGGAAAAACAGGCGCGCTATGAAGCGCAGGATGCACTGAAGGCGGAAGTACTGACCGCGTTGGCGGAAAAGTATGGCGAAGAGCTGTTTGCCGAACGTGAAGAGCAGATAGCCGATGTATTTAGCGCATTGAAGAAAGCCGTCATGCGCAACCAAGTCATCGCGACAAATTACCGCATGGACGGTCGCGCCCTGGATGAAATTCGCAAAATTACGATTGAAGTAGGCGTATTGCCACGCGCCCATGGTTCGGCGTTGTTTACACGCGGTGAAACCCAGGCTCTGGTTGCGAGCACTCTAGGCACCAGCCGCGATGAAATGCGTATGGATGAGCTGACGGGCGACTCATTCCGCCGCTTCTTCCTGCATTACAACTTCCCACCCTGGTCGGTAGGTGAAGTACGCCGAATTGCCGGGCCGGGTCGTCGCGAAGTTGGCCATGGCAAACTGGCGGAACGCGCCTTACAGCAATCCCTGCCCTTCCTGGAAGATGCAGAAGAGGGTGCCGAAACAACGGATTTCCCGTATACGATTCGTATCGTGTCCGAAATTACCGAAAGTAACGGCTCCAGCTCGATGGCAACGGTATGCGGCGGTAGCCTCAGCATGATGGATGCGGGCGTACCAGTTTCCGCACCCGTAGCCGGTATCGCCATGGGGCTGATCAAGGAAGGAGACGAGTTCCGCGTTCTTAGCGACATCCTGGGTGATGAAGATCACTTGGGCGATATGGACTTTAAGGTCTGCGGCACCAAGAACGGTATCACCGCCTTCCAGATGGATACAAAAATCAAGGGCCTGCCGCGCGAGGTTATGTCAAAAGCCTTAAACCAGGCGCGTGATGGACGCATGTTCATCCTCGGCAAAATGGCGGAAGCGCTGGAAGCACCGCGCACAACGATTTCGAAGTATGCGCCGCGCATCTACACGATCCGGATCGATCCTGAAAAGATCCGCGACGTGATTGGACCGGGAGGTAAGGTCATCCGCGCCATTCAGGCCAGTACAGAGGCGGAAATCGACATCGAAGATGACGGCACGATCAATGTGGCTGCAGTCAATCAGGAAAATGCGGATGCGGCGATCGAAATGATTAAAGAAATCACCGCAGATGTAGAGATTGGCAAGGTCTACAAAGGTTCGGTGACGCGCATTATGAACTTTGGCGCATTCTGCTCTGTCATTGGCAACAAGGAAGGCCTGGTACATATTTCGGAACTTGCCCCCGGGCGCGTTGGCGAAGTAACGGATGTTGTCGATGTAGGCGATGAAATCTATGTTAAGGTCATCGAAATTGACAAGATGGGCCGGATCAATCTGTCTAAATTGCAGGCCGACATTGAGCTGGGCCTGGTAGAAATGACGGAAGAGGAATTGGCGGCGCGCAACCGAGCTAGCCGGGATCGTGGTGGCGACCGTGGTGGCCGCGACCGTGGCAGTCGAGACCGTGGTGGTCGGGATCGCGGCAGTCGGGACCGTGGTGGCGACCGTGGCGGCCGTGAGCGCCGTCGCTAAGCGATGTAGTGTATACTGCGACGCTCCCGCTTGATTGGGAGCGTCGCTTTTTCAACACAAGGGGTTGTATTTTGACTACAGACAAGTACATGCAGGATACGGCGGTGGTACACCGTTTGGAGAATGGGGTGACGTTGGCGATGGAACAGCTGCCGTATTTGCATTCGGCGTCGGTAGGAATATGGATCCGCACGGGTTCTGCGAATGAGTCGGATGCACAGGCGGGTGTAGCACATTTCCTGGAGCACCTTTTTTTCAAAGGTACGAAAACACGTAGTGTGCATGAGATTATGGAGGCAGTAGAAGGCCGGGGCGGTCACCTGAATGCCTTTACCGCGCGGGAACACACTTGCCTGTACGTAAAAGTCCTCGATCGACATGTGCACATCGCCATTGAGATTTTAGCGGATCTGTTGAAGAATTCCCTATTCTGCGATCTGGAAAAAGAACGTAATGTTGTACTGGAGGAAATTGCCTCGATTGAGGATACGCCGGATGAACATGTCCATGATGTGCTGACGGAATTCCATTGGCCCAATCACCCCCTGGGCCGCTCTATTTCAGGTAGCCAGGCCTCGGTAAATGCGCTGACGCGAGAAGATGTACAGCATTTTTACGACACGTGGTATACAGCGGATAATATCATTGTCTCCATCGCCGGCAGTTTCGATGAAACTGCGGTGCAGGCCCAATTAGAAGCGGAATTCTCCGTCCTCCCCGCACGCGAGACCCCTACGTTGGGCGTAGGCCCCGCCTTCCATGGCGGAATAAAGCACCTGGAACGGGATATTGCCCAAGCGCATGTTTGTCTGGCTTTTCCTGCCCCCATGCGTCTGGACGAGGAACGCTACACCTGTGATTTGCTAAGCAGTATTTTGGGCGGCGGCTCCACATCGCGCTTGTTCGAGCAGGTACGCGAAGAGGAAGGGCTGGCCTACGCCATCTACGCCTGCCAGGCCTATCAAAGCATGGCGGGTATGTTGGGCGTATATGCTGCGGTGGCGCCTCAAAACTTTGGGCGCATGCTAAACCTCACCCTTACCGAAATGCGGCGTCTGTGCGATGAGCCGGTGTCGGCGGATGAGATTGAGACCAACCGGGAGCAGCTCAAAGGCAGCATGCTGATGGCTTTGGAAAGCACTTCCACGCGCATGGCGCGCATGGCTAAAGGGTTAATGTACCATGGCCGCATCCTGCCGATTGAAGAAATAATCGCCCGTCTCGACGCTGTATCCTCAGAAGAAATTCAGGCCTTTGCCCAAAAGACTTTTGTGCCTAACCAAACTGCCTTGGTCGTTTTGGGGCCGACAGGGGGCGATTTACCAAAGGAGATAGCGTTGTGATGCAGGAAGTCTTCGTCGAAGTGATGCGTGCGGACGACTGCACCGATTTACCGCTACCGACCTATGAAACAGCGCATGCGGCAGGCATGGATCTGCGTGCGGCGGTTGTCGACCCATTGGTGCTAATGCCAGGCCAACGCGCCATGGTACCTACAGGCCTGCGGATCGCACTGCCACCGGGCACCGAAGCCCAGATCCGTCCCCGTAGCGGCCTGGCGATTCGCCACGGCATCAGCATGGTCAACGCACCCGGCACCATCGACGCCGATTACCGCGGTGAAATCTGCGTACTGCTGATAAACCACGGCCAGGAAGCGTTCACCGTAAATCGCGGCGACCGAATCGCCCAGATGATCGTCGCCCCCGTACTCCAGGTGCAATGGATGTCCACCGACCGCCTCTCCGAAACCGTTCGGGGCGAAGGCGGCTTCGGCCACACCGGCGTATAGTCGGCTAAACGCCCTATCTCTCCCTCTGAATATTTTGTTTTTCCCTACGTGCAATATACGTTACTAAAACAAAAAAACAACTGCAATTCCCAGGCCCCCTGCCCTCCCACCAGCCCCCTGCATACAAACGCATGTTATGCGCCCTGCACCCACCACGCGTAAGAAGTATATCTCTTGGGTGTGGTCTTGGCCTCCTACGTTGCTGTAAGCAACACAACCCGCCGCAATTGCCAAGCCTCATCCCGACCCAGCACGCGTAAGGACCCTATCTATTGGGTGTGGCGCTGCCCCACTAACGCTGCTGCAAGCAACACAACCCGCTGTAATTGCCAAAACTCACTCCGACTCACCACGCACAAGGACCTATCTATTGGGTGTGGCCCTGCCCACCTGACGCTGCTGTAAGCAACACAACCCGCCGCAATTACCAAGCCTCACCCCGACCCACCCTGCGCAAAGACCATATCTCTTGCCTATGGCGCTGGCCATTTGATTTATGTGCACAATACACTATACGCTGCTTATGTGATTTCCATACCACACCCAATGGATACCAACCGCTCACACGGAGACACGGCCCATGACCCACGACGAAGGCTACCAGGAAGCCGAACAACGAATCGCAGAAGCCCAACTCACAAATGCTACAGAGCTGAACTTATCTGGACTCGGGTTAACCTCCCTTCCCGAATCCCTCTTCCAACTCACACAACTGAAAAAACTGGACCTTTGGGGCAACCAGCTGACAGAACTACCCAAGGAAATCGCGCGGCTAGAAAATTTGCAGACACTGAACCTCGATAACAACCAGCTGAATGAGCTACCAAAGGAAATCGAACAGCTAAAAAATTTGCAAACACTGAACCTCGATAACAACCAGCTGAATGAGCTACCAAAGGAAATCGAACAGCTAAAAAATTTGCAAACACTGAACCTCGATAACAACCAGCTGAATGAGCTACCAAAGGAAATAACGCAGCTAAAAAATTTGCAAACACTGAACCTCGATAACAACCAGCTGAATGAGCTACCAAAGGAAATCGGACAGCTAAAAAATTTGCAGACACTGAACCTCGATAACAACCAGCTGAATGAGCTACCAAAGGAAATCGAACAGCTAAAAAATTTGCAGACACTGACCCTCGATAACAACCAGCTGAATGAGCTACCAAAGGAAATCGGACAGCTAAAAAATTTGCAGACACTGACCCTCCGTGAAAACCAGCTGAATGAGCTACCAAAGGAAATCGGACAGCTAAAAAATTTGCAGACACTGACCCTCTATAACAACCAGCTGAATGAGCTACCAAAGGAAATCGAACAGCTAAAAAATTTGCAGACACTGACCCTCGATAACAACCAGCTGAATGAGCTACCAAAGGAAATAACGCAGCTAAAAAATTTGCAGACACTGGACATCGAGAGCAACAAACTGGCCACACTGCCCGAACAAATCGGACACTTAAATCAATTGCAAGCGCTGGATCTTTCTAACAATCGTTTAAAATTCCTTCCCACACCCCTTCGAGAACTTACCTCGCTTCAGGTACTTTATCTACATGACAATCCAGATTTGGGTATACCGCCGGAGATTCTCGGTCCCGCCTGGCAGGTTGTTTCTGATAAAAAAAAGCCCGCCAATCCGCAGGAGATTCTGGATTATTATTTTCAGCCGAAAAAGCCATTGAACGAGGCCAAGTTGATTTTGGTGGGCTTTGGCAAGGCAGGCAAAACGTCGTTGGTAAATCGGTTGGTGTATAACACCTTTGATAAGGACGAGCAGAAAACAGAGGGGATTGCGATCACGGAATGGCCGGTCGTGTTACCGGTCGAAGAGGAAGCGGTGCAGTTGCATGTGTGGGATTTTGGCGGACAGGAGATCATGCATTCGACGCATCAGTTTTTTCTTTCGCATCGCAGTTTGTATCTGTTGGTGTTGAATGGCCGACAGGGGCATGAGGACGCTGATGCGGAATATTGGATGGATTTGATTCGCAGTTTCGGTGGTGCTTCGCCGGTGCTCGTGGTGTTGAACAAGCAGAAGGAACACCCGTTTGGTCTGAATGAACAGAATTTACAGGCAAAATTCCCGGGCATGATCAAGGGCTTTATCAAAACCGAGTGCGCCGATCCGCCCCAGGGTATTGCGGAGCTTAAGCAACGCATTCTGGAGGAAACGCGAATTCTGGAAGGACGGCGCGATGAATTTCCCATAGCGTGGTTTGAGATTAAAGACAAACTGGCCGCGATGACGGAGAATTACCTGACTTTTGAGGAATACAGAAAGCGCTGCATCGACATGGGCGTCAAAGCAAAAATGGATCAGGATAGGCTGGCGGGGCATTTACATCGGTTGGGAGTGGCGCTGAATTATAAAGATGATTCACGACTACGGGATATGCATGTGCTTAACCCGGGCTGGGTGACGGAAGGCATCTACAGCATCCTCAATGCCAGGGAACTGGAAGAACGAAAAGGAGAATTGCACCTCGATTGCCTTAAAAATATCCTTGATCCCAAGGACTACCCCGAAGTACGACATCCCTTCTTGCTCAATCTGATGCGAAAATTCTATCTGTGCTTCGAATTCCCCGACCGGGAAGGGCATTATCTGATTCCGGATTTGGCGGATAAGAATCAGCCGGAGGAAGCCAGTGCGTTTGAGCCCAAAAACTGTTTGAATTTCCAATACCAGTACGCCCGATTGCATGAAGGCGTATTGCCCAGCTTCATCGCCCGTACGTACATCCACAGTGAAAAGCAACCCCGTTGGCGTACCGGCGTAATCCTGAGTTTTGAAGGCTGCCGTGCGTTGGTCAAAGGCGATCTGACCGAGGGGCGGGTAGATATATCCATCACAGGTCCCAATCCCGATGCACAGCGACGAACATTGGCGGTCATTCGCACTAACTTTGAAAGCATCCACAGCAATTTTGAAACTAAGCCCAAGGAGCATGTCCCCATACCCGGCTATCCTGAAACAAGCATTCCGTACAAAGAGCTGCTCGTTTTTGAACGCAAAGGAATTAAAACAAAGCAGCAGGTTATTGGCGACGACGTGCTGGAATTGGATGTGCAGGAACTTTTGAATGGGGTAGACCTGGAGGGAGCACGCAGAAAAAACCATGAAGCCTATGGAAAAGGCGCAAAGGGCGCACGTGTTTTTTATAGCTATGCGCATAAAGATGAAGCCTTGCGGGAAGAACTGGAAACCCACCTGAAAATCCTACATCGAACCGGACATATCCATTCCTGGCATGATCGTCGCATTGTGGGAGGCGAAGAATGGAAAGGAGAAATTGACCAGCACCTGGAGGAAGCCGATATCATCCTGCTGCTTGTCAGTGCGGATTTTCTCGCATCGGATTACTGCTACGACATTGAAATGAAGCGTGCGTTGAAACGCCATGAAGCCGAAGAAGCCCGTGTAATCCCGATCATCCTGCGGGACTGCCTTTGGGAAGATGCCCCCTTCGCCAAACTGCAAGCATGCCACAAAGACGCCAAACCGGTCATGGCGCATGACCCTCGTGATATGGTCTGGAAAGAAATCGCAACAAATCTGAAAAATATCGCGGAAAAAGCCCGAAAAATCAATAGCACCTGCGTTTAAACATCATTGAAGCTTCATTAATAAACCAAGCCCTGAAAATCTTCTGATAGTGGTTGCCTTTGTCTGTGCTTTGATAGAATTCAAGAAGGACTATCAACAAGGAGGAAGGCAAATGGCGCAATCGTGTGAGAATTTTGAAAAAAACAGGACGATGTGTACATGTAGTTATCCGGGGTGTTCGCGAAAAGGGAAGTGTTGTGAGTGTTTGCAATATCATTTAAAGAAAAAGCAGCTTCCCGGATGTTGTTTTCCCTCCAAGGAGGAAACAACGTATGACCGTTCTTTTGAGGCCTTTGCCAAAGCCTGGAAGCTGTGATGAAAAATAGCTGGGGGAAACTTTTTCTGAACAAAAAATTCCTCCCAGCTATTTTCAAAAAACCGTTAAGAGAACATACGGTGCGCGTTAATTCGAAACGGGAAAGCCATCTTCCCTGACTTTAAGCCCCTGCACTGCGGCCGCCTCTGCCGACTCCTCGTTTCCCCTTGCTTCTTTCTTTTTCCGGCGGTCCAGCGACCGCAGGCAAGAATTATGGTCCTTAGCATCCCTGAACCAAGACCACCTTTTCTGATTCTTCGTTTTTCTTTGCTTCTTTCTTTTTCCGTAAAAAGAAAGAAGGGGCTAGAAGTATTTTTTCTTATGGGCGCCGATGCGTGAAAGGGAACGGGAGAGGGCGCGTTCGGCGCGTTCTACATCGATGTCGGCGTCGTGTTTAACCAGGCGTTCTTCTGCGCGTTTACGGGCTTCTTCCGCACGCAGCTCGTCGATTTCATCCCCTTTTTCGAAGGCATCGGCAAGGATAACGAGGCGGTCGGTGCGCACTTCAGCAAAGCCACCGCTGACCGCGTAACATTTCTCCTGGCCCTGGTTGTTGGTAATTACGAGTACGCCGGGTTGCAGCGTGGTCAGGAAGGGGGTGTGCCCCTGCTTTACGGTGAATAGACCGTCGGCACCGGGCACGATAACTTCGGCGGCTTCCAGTTCTACAGGTTTGCGTTCTGGTGCACAGAGTTCAACGGCGATCATGGGCGCTCTTCCTTATGGGCAAGCGCGCCGCCGTGTAACACGACGGCGCGACGCAGGCTTCGTCGGTTCCTTATTGATTCTCTTCCATCTTTTTCGCCTTTTCGACGACTTCTTCGATAGCGCCGCAGTAGAGGAAGGCAGCTTCGGGCAGATGGTCGTGTTTTCCATCGAGAATTTCTTTGAAACTGCGGATGGTATCTTCGACGGATACGTATTGACCGGGCATGCCCATAAACTGTTCGGCGACGGAGAAGGATTGGGACAGAAAGCGTTGGATGCGGCGTGCGCGTGCAACGGTAATCCTGTCGTCTTCGGAGAGTTCGTCCATACCCAGAATGGCGATGATGTCTTGCAGGTCTTTGTAGCGCTGCAGAATTTCCTGTACGGAACGGGCAACGCGGTAGTGCTCGTCGCCGACGATACGCGGGTCGAGGATTCGACTGCTGGAGTCGAGCGGGTCGACGGCGGGATAGATTCCCAACTCTACGATCTGACGTGACAACACGGTGGTGGCGTCAAGGTGGGCAAAGGTTGTGGCCGGTGCGGGGTCGGTCAAGTCGTCCGCAGGGACGTAAACGGCCTGTACTGAAGTAATCGATCCTTTTTTCGTCGAGGTAATGCGTTCCTGCAGTTCACCCATTTCGGTGGAGAGGGTGGGCTGATATCCCACGGCGCTGGGCATGCGGCCCAGGAGCGCGGAGACTTCGGAACCGGCCTGGGTGAAACGGAAGATGTTGTCGATGAACAAAAGCACGTCCTGTCCCATTTCATCGCGGAAATACTCGGCAGCGGTGAGACCGGTCAATGCTACGCGGGCACGGGCGCCGGGAGGCTCGGTCATCTGTCCGTAAATGAGGGCGGTTTTGTCGATCACGCCGGACTCTTTCATTTCAAGCCAAAGGTCGTTTCCTTCACGGGTACGTTCGCCAACGCCCGCGAATACGGAGTAACCACCGTGCTGCTTGGCAACGTTGTTGATCAGTTCCATGATCAACACGGTTTTGCCTACGCCGGCTCCGCCGAAGAGACCGGTTTTTCCGCCACGGGAGTAAGGGGCCAGCAGGTCGATCACCTTGATGCCGGTTTCGAACATTTCCGTGGAGGTCTGTTGCATTTCAAAGGTAGGCGTTTCGCGGTGAATAGGCCAGCGCACTTTGGCATCGATATCTCCCAGTTCGTCTACGGGTTCGCCGATGACGTTGAGGATACGGCCCAATACTTCTTCGCCTACCGGCGTGGAGATGTATTCACCGGTGTCTTTGACCTTCATGCCACGCACAAGACCGTCGGTGGAGTGCATGGAAATGGTGCGCACGGTGTTTTCACCCAAGTGTTGCGCCACTTCGCATGTGAGCACTTCGCCATTTTCGCGTTCAATGGTCAACGCGTTGTAGATGGGCGGTAATTCGCCCGGCTCAAACTTTACGTCCACCACGGGACCAATCACTTGTGCTATTCGACCTGCGTTCATTTGTTTCTCCCACGCGCATGGCGTTTGCCATGTGTTTATCGATGTCGCGTGCACGCCTTGTGTAACACGCTTCACCAGGCGGCGTCTGCCGCCGGGGCTACAGCGCTTCCGCGCCGCTAATCACTTCTATAAGTTCGGTTGTAATAGCGTCTTGTCGCGCCCGGTTGTATTGCAAGGTCAGACGCCCGATCACTTCACCCGCGTTACGGGTAGCAGCATCCATGGCTGTCATCCGAGCGCCATGTTCACTGGCGGCGGATTCGTTTAACACCCGGTGCATCTGTACTTGCATATGGCGTAACAAGAGGTTTCCGAGCACTTCTGACTGCGAAGGCTCGTAAATATAGTCAACAGAGGTCGTGGCGGTTTCCGATGGTGCAGATTCCGCATCGGCAGTTGTTTCCGTCTCTGTAGGCTCCGTCGCATCGGCTTCGAAGGGCAAAAAGCGTTCCAAGGTAACGTTTTGCTGGACTGCGGATTTGAATTCGTTGTAGAGGCAGTAGACTTCGTCAACGCCACCGCGCATGAAATCTGCCGCGACGTCATCAATGATATCGCCAGCGGTATGCAACACGGAGCCATCGTATACATCGCTGAATCGGGCGCGGATGGTGACAGGACGACGACGAAGGACCTCGTGCCCTTTACGTCCAACCACGGTAATCTCGACGGTGCGCCCTGCGAATTGACTCCGCACTACCTCAAGTGCATGGTTAACAATATTTGCGTTGAATCCACCGCAAAGCCCGCGGTCCGAAGTAACTACGATCAGGCCGATTTTCCCTTCTCCGCCACCGGGACGCAGCAGGGGGTGCTTGTCTCGATCCGCACAACGCGCTACCTGATTGACCAGATTACGCATCTGATACGCATACGGTCGTGTCAGCACAATTGCTTCCTGCGCACGCCGCAACTTGGCCGCCGCCACCATTTTCATCGCCCGGGTAATTTTCTGCGTGCTTTGTACGCTGGTAATTCGCCGTTTTATGTCGCGCAGACTCGCCATGTTTCAGTGCCTTACTATTTGGAAATCGGAATAAAAAACAACATTATGCGGCTTCAGGCGTTAGCCATTACCGCTGGGCCGCCTCAGGCTTCCTGTTTTTCACGCTGGGCAAAACTGTCCGTAAAGGATACAAGAACCGCGTTGATTTTTTCTTTCAATGCATCATCCATTTCGCCTTTTTCCAGCAATTCTTCCAGCAATTCCTTGTGCTGTGTATCAAAATGCGTAAACATTTCTTTTTCATACCGCGACACCGCGTTTACCGCAACCTTGTCGAGATACCCCTGGGTTGCCGCGTAGATAATCAATACCTGCTTTTCAACCGACTGGGGAACGTACTGTCCCTGTTTCAAGGTCTCTACCAAACGCGCACCGCGATTCAGTTGTGCGAGGGTCGCTTTGTCCAAATCGCTGCCAAACTGTGCAAAGGCTTCCAGTTCGCGATATTGCGCCAGCTCAAGACGCAAGGAACCGGCTACTTTTTTCATCGCTTTAATCTGTGCATTACCGCCTACACGCGATACGCTGATACCGGCGTTGATAGCGGGACGCACCCCGGAGTTAAACAGGTTGGATTCGAGGAAAATCTGTCCGTCAGTAATCGAAATGACGTTGGTCGGGATATACGCCGAGACGTCGCCCGCCTGCGTTTCAATGATCGGCAGGGAAGTCAGGCTGCCGCCACCCAATTCATCGCTCATCCTGGCGGCGCGCTCCAGCAGGCGGGAATGCAGGTAGAACACATCACCGGGGTAAGCTTCACGTCCGGGGGGGCGGCGCAGCAGCAATGAAAGCTGGCGGTAGGCGACGGCGTGTTTGGAGAGATCGTCGTAAATGACCAAAACGTGTTTTCCCTGATCGCGGAAGTATTCACCGATAGCGGTGCCGGAATAGGGAGCAATGTATTGCAGTGGCGCTGTTTCCGAAGCGGTCGCGGCGACTACACAGGTGTAATCCATAGCGCCGTTTTCTTTCAACTCTTCCACTACGCGTGCAACCGTGGAGCGTTTTTGGCCCACGGCAACATAAATGCAGATGACGTCTGTCTCTTTCTGATTCAAGATCGCGTCAATCGCCAGAGCTGTTTTTCCGGTCTGACGGTCGCCAATGATTAACTCTCGCTGACCACGACCAATCGGCGTCATCGAGTCCACCGCCTTCAGTCCCGTCTGCAAGGGCTCTTTCACCGGCTGGCGCGCCACAATGCCGGGCGCAATGCGCTCCACAGGGTTTACTTCGCTAGTCTCAATCGGACCGCGTCCGTCGATAGGCTGGCCCAAGGCGTCGACCACGCGACCAATCATCGCATCACCGACCGGAATTGACGTGATTTGGCCGGTTCGTTTTACCGTGTCGCCTTCAGCAATCTTTTCGTAATCGCCGAAAAGCACCGCGCCAACGTTGTCCTCTTCCAGGTTCAGGACCATGCCCTTCACGTCGCCCGGAAAATCGAGCAACTCACCGGCCATGGCGTTTTCCAGCCCAAAGATACGGGCGATCCCGTCGCCGGCCTGGATCACCGTGCCCACCTCCGCCACCTCCACCGTTGCTTCGTAATCGGCTATCTGACGTTTGATAATTTCGGTAATCTCAGTCGCCTGGATTTTCATTCCTTATGCTCCCAAATCTGCATCCAACCGGTTTCGGCTATTCTTCCATTGACCACCGGCGCCATTTTTTATGCATTAGGCAAGATCATATTCACAGGAAACGATCTTCATACCTTTATTTCCAACTTTGCTTCTCTACGTTATTCCCGCCCTGCACCACCAAATCACAGTTTCAAAGCAGGCTGGCACGTAACTGCTCTAAACGAGTGCGCACACTACCGTCGATCACGGCACCACCGATATGCGTCACTACCCCACCCAGGATTTCAGGCTCAACACGGCACTCCATCCGTACTTCTTTGCCGGAATATTGCGTCAAGGCCTTATTCAAGCGTGCCTGCCCGTTCTCGTCCAACGGTTCCGCTGTACACACCGCTGCGATGACCCGGTTAAGACGTTCATCCACCAACATGCTGAAAACACGGGCGACATCGCCCACCAAGGTAATACGTCCCCGCCGTAGCAGCGCATCTACCAACCGCCGCACCGCCTCCTGGGCACCCTCTTTTTCCAGTATTTCCGCCAAAACCGCCGCCCGTTTGTCTACATCAATCACCGGATTTGCCAGTACACTATGCAAGTCATGATTGGATTCAAAAAGCTGGCCTAATTCCGCCAATGTCTGCGCAGCCATCTCGGCGTCTTCCGCCTTTGACAAGGAAGCACTCAGGCCATTGGCATAGCGCTCGGCTATCAAATAATTCTTCATGCGCTCCCCTCCAACTCACGGGCAAACTGCTCCACCAATGTAGCCTCATGCGCAGCCGTCCGTTGCGCTTTGTACTGCGCTGCAACGGCGTCCACAGCCTGGTTAACCAATTCGCGTTTTACCAGCAGTTCCGCAGCATGAGCTTCCTCACGCTTACGATCTTCGCGCTCTTGGGCCATCACCTTGAGGCTGTGTTCATTGGCCAGTTCCAATTCCGCCAGTTCGCGGTCTAAGCCTTTTCGGGTATTGCTTGCGATCTTTTCTTCTTCTTCTGGAATGCCTGCCAGTTTCGCTTCTGCTGCCTCGCGACGCTCTCGCGCTTGCGCACGCGACTCGGCTGCCGCACTTAGTCGATCCCGAACTGCGGCTATTTGTTGGTCCAGGAAACCCAGCAGGGGTTTGGCGCCAAAATGAAGGGCTAACACGACGACTAATAGTCGATTAAAGAAATCAAAAAAGGTTTCGTAAAGAGCCTGACGTCGTTCTTCCTTTCGAAAGTCCGGCATGGCGCGGTATGTGGCAACGAACTCTGCGTCGGCCTGCGAAACTTCGTCCTGATGCAACCAGGGACGCTGTTCGTAGTGTTTAAAGGCGTCGCTTTTGCTGATGGACAAATATCGGCCATGGTCTGCCTTGTGTTGGTCCATGTACTCTTTGGAGAATCCAGGTGGCCCCAACAAAAAATTGGCGCCTAACCAGACGACCAGAGCGGTCAATCCGAATTTAAGCATGTATTTTTTTGTCGGACTCACGCGCTTTTCCCTTCGATATGTAGTTGTTGTGCAATCTGTTGCTGCAAGGCATGCACCAATTCGGGGTATTCTTTGCGCTCTTGTTCTATTTGTTCCATGGCCTGAGCGCGCACTTGGGCAACTTCCTGTTCTTCCTGACGCTTCAACGCTTTTACTTTCTCATTGTGCGCATCCTGCGCCGCACGCCGTGCGTGGTACACCGTGTGACTGGCTTCGCGGTGGATCGCAGTAATTTTGCGCGCATATTCCGTTTCAAGCGTTTCCGCCTTCTCCTTCTCCTCCTGCGTGGTATGGGCATCTTCCTCAAGCTGGTGCTCGCGATTATCCATCACTTGCAACAGGGGCTTAAAGACATAGGCCGACATCAGCCATAAAAAGCCGAGAAACATGCCCAGCACGATAAAGAGTGTCAGGTTAAGCGCTATCATAATTCAGGTTATCCTTGTTCCTCATGCGAAAACGAAGTCTGTTTTGTCTCCCCGCAATCGCATCCATTGCGCGTCGCAGAAATTATGCACCCACTACAAAGAGCATGAGCAAGGCGACGACCAATGAATAGATACCCGTGGATTCGGACACGGCCTGACCAATCAGCATGGTACGTGTCAACAAACCCGCTTCCTGTGGGGTGCGTCCAATCGCTTCGCACGCCTTACCCGCAGCAAAGCCTTCGCCAATTCCCGGTCCAATCGCGCCAAAGCCCATGCAAATACCCGCGCCGATAAGCGCGCCGGCTTTCATGATGTCCGCACCCACGATAGCGGCCGATTCTGCCGTTTGTGCGACATCCGCCGTCTGGCCTACCACCGTCTGCATCATCGACATGATCGTCGTCAGGTCCATTCCAATTTCCTTTCTTTCCGGTTCCTAGAAACCGACAGCTTGTGCAAAACCGTCTGCTTGTGCAGGCGGTATCCTTTTATTCAGAAGGTTTTAAACCACGTATAGCAAAAGTAGTGCGATAATCAGGGAGTAAATAGCGGTGGATTGCGACACTGCCTGCCCGATCATCATCGTACGCAAAATCAATGAGTCCAAACGGGGACGCGCTGCGGTAGCCTGGCATGCCGTGTCGCCAGCCAGTCCGCTGCCGATACCCGGGCCAATACCGCCAAATCCCGCGGCAACACCTGCGCCTAATGTCATGGCGAAACCGATGATTCCTGTCGGCAAATCGCGCAACGCGAACATCATGACGAAGGCGACCAGCATGCCGAAAATAGCTGGAGTCTGTGAGACGGCCTGGCCAATCAACATGGTGCGCATGGTGATCGATTGCGCCATGGGCCAACGGGCAGCGCCGTGTACCGCCCCTGCGGCAGTGCTGCCGGAGCCGATGCCAGGGCCTAATGCGCCAGCCCCCATCGCCAGCCCGGAGCCGATGCAGATGCCAAAGGCGGACCAGAGCGAAGCGGGGGGATTGTAGATAAAAATCAGGATGAGTGAGATAACCGTGGCGAAAATGCTGGGGGATTGGGCTACTGCTTGCCCAATGATCATCATGGTGGAAACCGCGGTGGAGCGTCGCGGGTTGCGTGCGACCCCATCGCAGGCTTTGCCTGCGGGCCAACCGCAGCCCAAACCACTGCCGAAGCAGCCTAAACCTACTGAGAGCCCCGCGCCAATCATAGCTGCGGCAAATCCTGCACCGCCTTCGGCTCCCGGTGATTTGAACAGGATCAGCAGGCCGACTACAAGTGCAAAGATCGAGGGACTACCGCCTACCGCCTGACCAATCAGCATCGTGCGTAACATACTGCTTTGTGTATCTGGCTGGCGCATGATACCTTCGTTGGCTTGCCCTGCCGCCACCCCCATACCTACAGCGGCACCGACGCCGCCTAATCCCAGCGCAAAGCCCGCACCGATATAGCGTCCCAACATTTCCCATGTTTGTGCGTCAAATTCCAACGTTTCCACCTATCCGCGTTTAGCGGGGCATTTATTTAATGGCCACCGCGATGTATGTCAACGTAAGCATCGTAAACACGAACGCTTGTACGGTCCCCACGAAAAAGACAAAGAAGCCATCCATCCCCACGGCAAGCCAGCTGAAGTGGTATACCAGATTGGAGACCACGACAATGATAATACCGCCGCCAATGATGTTGCCGAAGAGACGGAAGGAGATCGACACTATCTTGGCTAGCTCGCCAATAATATTCAGGGGAAAGAAGAAAAGGGCGGAAAGTTTTCCTGCGATGAGTGCGCCGCCTGTAGCCCCCTCTTGTGACCACATGGGGCCGGCCAGCTCTTCCAGGTAGCCTTTGAGGCCTTTTACGCGCAAGGAGCACCATGTGGCTATCGCCATCCCCATGATCCCCAAGCCCAAGGTGCAGTTAATATCTGCTGTGGGTTCTTCGAAAAGGGGCGTGGGAGGAAAACCCATGAAATTGCTGAGTAGCAGAAAAAGGAACAGGGTAATGATCAGGGGGAAAAAACGGCGGTTTTCCTGGCGTGTTTCCAGTTCGAGTGAACTGCATACCAAGCTGTCAAAGATACCGGTGAGTTGCTCGACCGCGAACTGTCCGCGTCCCGGCACCATGGCGAATTTTCGCACCGCCCAGTAGCTCAGACCAAATATTGCCGCCATCACTACCAAAACATTGAATAGCGTGAGGACATTTATCCCGCCCAGCGGTATAGGGATATCCGTGAAGGGGATATAGTACCAAATGAGTCGTTCGCCGATACTTTCCATAAGGCTCTAGTCTTCTCCTTGCCGCAAATCGAGGCCGGTCACCCCCAAAAATACGACCACGGCCCGTACTATAAATAGCGCCGCCGCCGCCGACAAAAATCCGTACAGACTACTTTGGTCGAGTGTATACGCTTTTACAAGCACAAGTCCATAAAGACCCATACGCACCACCGACCACCCCACCAACGCCACCTTCCGTTCCCCATCTCCATGCTGCGCGAGTCGCGCCAATCGACGCGCCGACAACCAGAACTCCACTATGCCGCCAATACCGCCCAGCAGAATTCCATGCATCACCACGGTGTTGAGCGGGTAGGCTACCACCGCCGCAACGAAGGTCAGTAACAGCGACAAGCGCACTGTCATCAATCGCATTCGTCTCAGCGGTCCCATGGAATCTCCCGCAATACTATCCGCACGGCGCCATAGGCGCCCAGAGCGATACCTAGTATAATGCCGACCACCACCATCCACGGCCCGCCTCCCCAATGGCGCATTCCCCATGCACCCAAGGCGACTCCGCCGATTATAGGAATCGACATCACCAGTCCTAACTGGCCCAACAACGCCGCCGCCGTCCAAACTGTCACAGAGGTATGCGCATCACGCGTCCCTTGGTGTGTTTCGCGCTCTGCATTCCCCATGCGTATACACCTCCTTCAACACCTTAGTGACTGACACTTCAAAAGTAGTCTTAAGTGTCAAAATTCTACTTTAGGCTCAGGAATGGTAAGGACCATACCTTTTGCCTGTGGTCGCTGGACCACCTTAGTGACTGACACTTCAAAAGCAGTCTTAAGTATCAAAATTCTACTTTAAGGCTCAGGGATGGTAAGGACCATACCTTTTGCCTGTGGTCGCTGGACCACCTTAGTGACTGACACTTCAAAAGCAGTCTTAAGTATCAAAATTCTACTTTAAGGCTCAGGGATGGTAAGGACCATACCTTTTGCCTGTGGTCGCTGGACCACCTTAGTTGATTTACTTTAACAGTTTCTGGACCCAATGTCCAGTATTTCCCGTAACAATATATCGAATATTCCGCAGCAACGCCTCTTTTTTTTACATTTTAGCGGCTTAAATCCAAAAGTTGCCATAAAAACCGGTATTTTTCTGTGGTCAGGGATGGCACGGACCATATTTCCCGGATGTGGCCCTGGCCACCTTGTGGTCGCTGGACCGCTTTAGCGATTACACATTAAATTGTAGCGCGTAATCACATCTCGGTGTGCAAATACACTGCGTGTCTGTCAAAGTAACTCTCCCCTACTCTTCCGCAGGCTCACTCACGGTAATATAGTCGGCTTTCTCTACTTTTACTTCGCCTTTTGTTGTATTCAGCGTGAGGGTAACGGAATATGTTCCTGTTTCGTTGTAGGTATGGGTCGGATTCTGTTCGGTAGAGACCGTACCATCTCCAAAAGCCCATGTCCAACCAAGAATCTCGTAGCTACCGGGAGAGGAAGTATCGGTAAACTTGACTTCGAGCGGTTTTTCGCCTTGTAAAACGTTGACCAGGAAACTGGCGGAGGGATTCCCGGTGGCGCGAATGTAATCGGGGTAGGACAGGGTGGATGAGCCAAAGGCATTCGTACAGGTAAGGGACACCTTGTAGTTTCCGCTTAACGCATAGGTATGGGTAGTCTCTTTATTCCGGCTGGTTTCGCCATCGCCAAAGCTCCATTGACGGTCGTTAATGGGAAAGAGCACGCTCCAGTCTACTCCCAGGATGAGGGTAGCACTTTCATCGGTGAAAGTTACTTCCAGCGGCGCCGTACCTTCGTCAGGGGTACCGGTAAAGCGTATTGTGGGCTTGCAACCTGCCAGAGTTACTGCGAGTCCAATTCCTACGAGCCATAACCATTGTTTTTTTCGGAGGTTCATTGTATCAATACCTCTTTCTGTCGTTTGGAGAAAACTACTTTTAGCACAATCGCTGGATTACGTTGTAAAAACAGCTCAAGTAAATAGTATACTCAAAAGATCATCAATAGTACATCTTTCTCAGCTTTATGTTTCAGAGAATTTTGATACAAACGATGCTGCATGCTATGCTGAAGTGTTTTTTGTTGCTTCTTGTGACGATGTTGTACGTTGCTTTGTTTGGCAGCGGCAAGGAAATGCAACAGAGAATAACGAATCACTATAAACTTTGTTTGCGGGCCACCGGATTACAGGCGATGACTGGGTTTGGGGCTGCGCAGGAGGAAAAACGTAATGGGAAAAATGGATCTTACCCGGCGGGCTTTTTTAGCTACTGCAACGACGTCAGCGGCTTTGACGACGGTAGGCTGTGCGACAAAAATGAATACGGCGCGCGTCGTGCCGGGCAAATATTCGCCGAGTGACAAGGTCAATGTGGCCGGCATCGGGGTTGGCGGCAAGGGCATGAGCGATATCTGGGGATGCCGCCATGAAAACATCGTTGCGCTGTGTGATGTAGACTGGAAGCGAGCGGGCGAAGCGTTTTATAAATTCCCCAAAGCCAAACAGTATAAAGATTACCGGCAGATGCTGGATGAAATGGACGCGGAGATCGATGCCTGTGTTATTTCGACGCCCGACCATACCCACGCGCTTGCTGCCTATACCGCTATGATGATGGGCAAACATGTGTATGTGCAGAAACCGCTCACGCATACCATCGCAGAGGCGCGCCTGCTGCAGGAAACGGCAAAGAAGACTGGCGTAAAGACGCAGATGGGTAACCAGGGGCATTGTGGCGATGGTGTACGCGACCTGTGTGAAATGGTGTGGGATGGCGCTATTGGCGATGTGAAGGAAGTGCATATCTGGACGAACCGCCCCGTTTGGCCACAGGGTATCCCCGAAGCGTTGCCCGCGCAAGATGTACCCGCGGATATGGCTTGGGATTTGTGGATCGGTGCAGCACCGATGCGCGCCTATAATAAGGGTTATGCTCCCTTTAATTGGCGCGGCTGGTGGGATTTTGGCTGCGGCGCTATTGGCGACATGGCCTGCCACATCATGGACCCGGCTTTCTGGTCGCTGAAACTGATCGAAGCGAAAGAATTCACGGTGCAGGCTATCTACGAAGATGGCATGAACAGTCAGACCGCGCCGAATGCGTCGGTTATTAAATATGAATTCCCGGCACGCGCTGACATGAAGCCGGTTACGTTGTATTGGTATGACGGTAAGAAGCTCCCTGAACGGCCCGCTGATATTCCTGCGAGTGAACAATTGGGCGAAGGGGATAATGGTTCACTCTTTGTCGGTACCGATGGCTATCTGACCACGGGTTGTTATGGCGCGGATTCGCGTCTGTTGCCGGTTGAAAAGCGAAAAAATTACAAAAAACCGGCGAAGACCATTGAACGGATTCCGGGTGAAGATCCCTATCGCGATTGGCTGCGCGCCATCCGCAAGGATACGGAGACCGCGTCTAACTTCAGCTATGCAGGTCCGCTGACCGAAACCGCGAACCTGGGCAATGTCGCTCTGCACGCTGATGGCAAGGAACTGGCCTACAATGTGAAAAAGATGAAGATTACGAACAATTCTGCATCGAACCAATTGCTGACCAAGGAATATCGTAAGGGCTGGGATATTTTACCGCTCTAAGCGACCCCTGTAATACATCATTTGAAAACCCCGGCCCACACTGCGGCTGGGGTTTTTTAATTGATAACCCAGATGGTCAGGGTCGCAGCCAGAAAATATATCCTCGCCATCTCCGAACACTAAAAATTGTGCTATTTTAAAGCCAAGAGGTTATTTCCAGGGAATATTAATGTAGTTCTGTAATTAAACTGGTAAAGCCTTACCTTTTGGTTGTCGTGCCATAAACGTTTGCAAAATGGATAAACCGAGTAAGGAGTGGAGGAACGAATCGATGGAAAAAATGACCTTGAATCGGCGTGCCTTTCTGGCAGCCAGTACTACAACGTTGGCCATGGCGGGCTGCGCTACGAAAATGAATACCGCACGCGTCGTGCCGCGGGTGGTATCCCCCAATGAAAAGCTGAATATTGCTGGCATCGGTGTAGGCGGCATGGGGGGGGGCGATATCCGCAACTGCCTGAGCGACAATGTGGTAGCGTTGTGCGATGTGGACTGGAAGCGTGCGGAGGAAACGTTCTACAAAATTCCCAACGCAACAAAATTTAAAGATTATCGGGAAATGTTGGACAAGATGGACAAGGAGATCGATGCGTGCGTCATCTCCACCCCCGATCACACGCATGCGCCGGCAGCCTATATGGCGATGAACATGGGCAAACATGTGCGCGTCCAAAAACCGTTGACGCATACGATCGCGGAAGCGCGTTTGTTGCGGGAAACAGCGAAACAGTGTGGTGTGGTTACGGCCATGGGTAATCAGGGGCATTCGGGCGATGGCGTGCGGGAGCTGTGCGAAATGCTGTGGGCAGGCGCGATTGGCGATGTTACTGAAGTTCATATCTGGACCAATCGCCCTATTTGGCCGCAGGGCATTAAAAAAGCACTACCGGGAAAACCCGTACCCGAAACGATGGAATGGGATCTGTGGATCGGTAGCGCGCCGATGCGCCCCTATAATAAAGCCTATGCGCCCTTTAACTGGCGTGGTTGGTGGGACTTTGGCTGTGGCGCCATCGGCGATATGGCGTGTCACATTATGGACCCGGCTTTCTGGTCGCTGCAGTTGATGGCTGCCGATACGTATAGTGTAGAGGTGGTCATGCAGAAGGGGTTGACCGCAGAAACACCGCCTATCGCTTCGACAATCAAGTACGAATTCCCTGCGCGTGGCGCTATGAAGCCTGTTACGTTGTATTGGTACGACGGTAAGGGCAACCTGCCTAAACGACCTGCGGATATCCCTGCGGATGAAAAACTGGGTGAAGGGGATAATGGTTCGCTCTTTGTAGGTACGGAAGGCTACCTGACCACGGGTTGTTATGGTGCGGATTCGCGCCTGTTACCTGCGGAAAAAATGAAAGATTACAAAAAACCGGCACGAATCATCCCCCGTATCCCCGATGGCAATCCGTATCAAAACTGGATCCAGTGCTGTAAGACCGGGGAATCGGCCAGCTCGAATTTTGATTATGCGGGCCCACTCACCGAAGTGGCGAACATGGGGAATGTCGCGTTGTTGGCTGGTGAAAAGATCGTCTTCGATGTCGATAAAATGGAAATCACGAATGTGAAATCGGCAAACCAATATCTTACGAAAGAGTATCGTAAAGGTTGGGAGCTGCCCTGCTAGACTTCTCTGCTCTTTAGATACCCATTTTTTCAGAATCGCATGTCACTTCGGGAGGGACTGGCAACCAGTCCCTCCCGATTATTTTTGGTGTACGAGCTTTTTTTTAATTTAAAAATGCAGGTTTTTCGCTTTAAAAAAATAGCAGAAGGAACGTTAACAATACTTTTTTTCAGGTTTTTTCGGGCTTTTCTGTGGAAAAAACGACACTGTTTGCTCTATAACGCGGTCCTATGCATGTTTTTTAGGTTGGGTATCGATATTAGGAGACCAAAAACTATGAGTAGTCATTCTACAACAGGATTAAGCCGTCGGGCATTCCTGGCCGCTTCGACCACTAGCGTAGCCCTGGCGGGGTGCGCCACAAAAATGAATACGGCTCGTGTCGTACCACATAAGGTGTCGCCGAATGAAAAATTGAATATCGCTGGCATCGGTGTGGGTGGAAAAGGTCTGGGCGACATCATGAGCTGCACCAGCGAAAATATCGTCGCGTTGTGCGATGTGGACTGGAAGCGGGCAGAGGAAGCGTTTTACAAATTACCCAAGGCGAAGCAGTTTAAAGATTTTCGGGTGATGCTGGAAGAGATGGATCAGGAAATCGATGCATGCGTCATTTCAACACCCGACCATACGCACGCCTCTGCTGCGTACATGGCCATGAACATGGGAAAACATGTGCGGGTGCAAAAACCGTTGACGCATACGATCGCGGAAGCGCGTTTGTTGCAAAGAACGGCGCGGGAGTGTGGCGTAATCAATGCCATGGGTAATCAGGGCCATTCGCAGGATGGCATTCGGGATTTGTGTGAAATGTTGTGGTCGGGCGCTATCGGCGATGTGACGGAAGTGCGTATCTGGACGGATCGTCCTTTCTGGCCGCAAGCTATTCGTAAGCCTCTACCGGAACGCCCTGTACCGCCCACGATGGATTGGGATCTCTGGCTGGGACCAGCGCAGGAACGTGGCTATAACAAGGGATATGCGCCGTTTAAATGGCGTGGCTGGTGGGATTTTGGCTGTGGCGCTATCGGTGACATGGCTTGTCATATCATGGATGCCGCGTTCTGGTCGTTGCAGTTGAAGGATGCGAAAACGTATAGCGTTGAAGTGCTGATGGAAAAAGGACTGACCAAAGAAACACCGCCGGCAGAATCGATCATCAAGTATGAGTTCCCGGCGCGTGGCGCAATGCCGCCGGTCACGTTGTATTGGTATGATGGACAAAAGAATATTATGCCGCGTCCGGAAGACCTTCCTGCTGATGAACAGTTGGGTGAAGGCCCTAATGGTTCGCTGTTTATCGGTACCGATGGCTATCTGACCACGGGCTGCTATGCAAATAATTCACGTCTGTTGCCTGCGGAACGCATGAAGGATTATAAACGTCCGGCACAAATCCTGCCGCGTATCCCGGGTGGAAATTCGTACAAGAACTGGATTCACTGCTGTAAAACCGGTGAGGTGGCCAGCTCGAATTTTGATTACGCCGCACCGTTGACGGAAGTGGCGAATATGGGTAATATCGCACTGCGCGTTGGTGAAAAGATCGTCTTTGATGTAGAAAAGATGGAAATCACAAATGTGAAGTCGGCGAATCAGTATCTTACGAAGGAGTATCGTAAGGGCTGGGAGTTGCCCTGCTAGTTTTTTCCCTTGTTTTGAAGGACGGCGATCGCATACGCGATCGCCGTTTTTTTTATAGTGGCGACGTTGCGTCGCTATGCTGAGCAAAAACATGCGACGACACCATATGGAAGGCAGCATAGTCTATATGGGAAAAAGGGGTAGCGCTTTGTGCGCAGAATTTTTCCCGTTTACGGATACATGAATGTTTCGCCCTGTGGGCAAAAAGCAGGAGAGGTGAGTATGCGACGTTTGGGTATAACACGACGTGCTTTTTTGGCAGCAACGACGACATCGGCGGCGATGGTGGGCTGCGCCACAGGAACGAAGATGAATACGGCGCGGGTTGTGCCGGGAAAACTGTCGCCGAATGAAAAACTGAATGTTGCGGGCATCGGTGTCGGTGGCAAGGGCTTGAGCGATATAATGTCGTGCAAGCGTGAAAATATTGTTGCGTTGTGCGATGTGGACTGGAAACAGGCGGAGGAGGCGTTCTATCGCAATCCGGGGGCAAAACAGTTTAAAGACTATCGAAAAATGCTGGAGGTGATGGGAGACGGCATTGACGCGTGTACTATATCCACGCCCGATCACATGCATGCGCCTGCCGCGTATCTGGCCATGATGCTGGGGAAACATGTTTATGTACAAAAACCGTTGACGCATACGATTGCTGAGGCGCGTTTGTTGCAAAAGACGGCCAATAAAATGGGGGTGGCGACCCAAATGGGAAATCAGGGGCACTCGGGTAAGGGCGTGCGGGAGGTGTGTGAAATTATCTGGAATGGCGATATCGGCCAAGTACGGGAGGTTCATATCTGGACGGATCGTCCGATGGGCCGGTGGGCACAAGGCGTGCCCGATCCTTTACCTGCGCAATCGGTACCGGAAACTTTGGATTGGGACCTCTGGATTGGGACCGCACCGATGCGCCCATACAATACGGGCTATGCCCCACGAAAATGGCGCGGCTGGTGGGATTTTGGTTGTGGCGCATTGGGTGATATGGCCTGTCATATCATGGACCCCGCCTTTTGGGCGCTGAAATTAGAGGAGGCGGAAACGCTTTCTGTGGAAGTTGTGTCGCAGGAAGGGAAAAACACACAGACGACGCCGACGCAATCCGTTATCAAGTACCGGTTCCCGAAACGGGGGAATATGGCCCCGGTTGATGTCTATTGGTATGATAATGGGCAATTACCGCAACGACCTGCCGATATTCCAGCGAATCAAAAGCTGGGTGATGGTAAAAATGGTTCGTTATTCGTTGGTGAAAAGGGCTATTTGACGGCAGGCGAGTATGGCGGAAATGTGCGGTTGCTGCCGGATGCGCGCATGAAATACTATACGTTCCCTGAACCTGTGCTACCCCGTGTAAACAATCACTATCGGGATTGGCTCGATGCCTGCAGGGGGGACAAACCGGCATGTTCCAACTTTGATTATGCGGCGCCGTTTACTGAAATGGTCCTCTTGGGCAATCTGGCATTGCGTGCAGATAAAAAACTGGAATGGGATGTCGCGAAAATGCGGGTAACCAACGATAGCGGTATTAATACGTTGGTCAGCAAAGCGTATCGTAAGGGCTGGGAATTACCTGTCTAAAGCGGTCCAGCGACCGCAAGGTGGCCAGGGCCACACCCGGGAGATATGGTCCTTGCCGTCCCTGACCGAAGCAGGACAGCGTTGCAGAGTGCAGTCACTAAAGTGGTCCAGCGACCGCAAGGTGGCCAAGGCCACAGCCAGGAGATATGGTCCTTGCCGTCCCTGACCGAAGCAGGACAGCGTTTCAGAGTTCCGTCACTAAGGTGGTCCAGCGACCGCAAGGTGGCCAGGGCCACAGCCAGGAGATATGGTCCTTGTCGTCCCTGACCGAAACAGAAATTTCGTTTTTAGGACAGCTTTTCAACATTTAGTCACTAACACTGGCGGATTATGTACGTGAACTGTGTTTTCGACTTTCCAGACTTTGATTGACGCGGTCGAGTAGTTTTTTAGCGGCAGGATGTCCCATTTCATGCGCCAGAGAGAGCACCATACAGCTTTCGCGGTGGCGACCCAGCTTCCAATAGGCGTAGCCCATGCCGTAGAAGGCATCACGGTTTTCGTAATCACGGCCCAGCACTGCCTTGTAGAGGTTTAGCGCTTCGGTAAACCGCCCCTGGCGCACCAAAGCAATCGCATCGTGTAGTTGTTGACTCGTAGGCGAGGCTACCCTGGCGGCCTGCGCCACGGTTTCTGTTGCCGGGATCTGTTTGGGGTGCACGTTCTCTTCGGTAACTTCAAACTTGCACCCGCATATACTGCAGGTAAGGTGGTCCTGCATTTCGGGATTGGCAATCGTCCATTCTGCACCGCAATGGCATGTGACGATGTATTCGGTAAAGGAAAAATCGGATGGCATGGTGCGTCTAGCCCCCTTCAACCGTTATTGTCGTTCTGTGGCTACCTTGCACCCTTCCCCGCTGCGTGTAGAGCAGAACTTTTGTCATCTATATTTTACACCTAAGCAGGGATTTTCACAATAAAAGAACGCAAATCCCCTTTAGGCAAAGGGCATTTTAGAGAATTCTTGCCCGCAGTAAATACACCTGGCGTGTCGGGAATTACATACACGTTGACACTGAGGGCAGCGCACGGCATGCTCGGTAATCTTTCCGTCTTCCACCCCATCGCGCAAATCTACCTGGCGTGCCATCATCTCCAGATCGGCGTCGGTCAGCTGCAAACGATCCCGCACCAACTCCCACAGTGCCTGGTTGAGCAAAGACAGCCGTGCGAGCTTTTGCTCCATTTCTTTGACTGCTGAACTTAATGTGTTTTGTTCTCTTCTGCTTTGCGCGGTTTGGCGCATCTTTTCTTGTGAATTTTGTATTGCTTGCTGGGTGTGCAAAGCCATACCGACTTCATAAAACATGATTTTCTCCTTGGCTGTTAAAAATTTCCCGCGCAGGGTGTATTCTGCACCACAAAATGCGGGTATCTCCTGCTTTTTCGTCTATCATATACAATTACCCGGATTGGTGCAGATTTATTCGCCCTGTTTTGGGATTGCAAGCGCGCAAATGGGAAATGGACCTAATACGTATGCGAATGGTATACTTTTCTTAAGTGGTTGAGGGGCAATAGCCAAGTAGTGAGAATCACTGCTGCTAAGACCGCCAAGAACTGCTCTGAAATAACAGGCGCAAAAAAGGAAACGTTACGTTCGTGTTGTGCAAAAAGTGCCATAAAAAAGCGGCGACGGTTCGATATACCGAGGTGGCGAATGGACAGACGGTGGAGTGGCCGGTGTGCTCGTCTTGTTTGAGCCAGCTTCAGGCCGATGGTGCGTCTGGGTTTTCGCTGGCGGGTATCGCGCCGACGGAACGTAAACCTGCACCGGAACGGGTGGCGCGTGAGGTAATGCATGCGCCGCATACGTGCCCGGTGTGTCGTACTACGCTGTCGACGGTGTTGGAGGAGGGTAAGGTGGGATGTATGCGTTGTTACACGCATTTTGGAAGTGAGGTGGAGTCGGTGCTGGAGGGACTGCACCCTGCGTTGATTCATAAGGGGAAAACGGCGCGTGTGGATGATATCCGGGCGCGCATCCAGGCGGATTTGCAGATGAAGCGGGTGTTGTTGCGCAGTGTGTTGGAGGCGGAGAATTATGAGGAGGCGGCGCGTTTGAGGGATGAGATGCGCAGTCTGGAGACAGGATTGCATATTTCGGAATCGGGAGCGGATTAAGCTTATGACGCTGACGGGTATCTTGGATACGTTGCCGCCCTGGCTGGAGAATGAGGGTCCGGGCGCCGGAATAGGGGTATTTTGTTACGGGGGCTTGTCTCGCAATTTTGCAGACTTTGCCTTCCCAGCCCAGTGCACGCAGGAGGAAAAGGCGGAGGTGGAGCAGCGGGTGGTACAGGTTCTGGACCGGCTGGGCATGTTTTCGCATGGTTTTTATGTTTCGCTTTCTGATCTTTCGCCGCTGGAATTGCGCGTGTTGGCGGAACGGCGTCTTGTCCCCTATGAATTGCTATGTGCTACGGGACCGCGTGGCGTATATATTACTGAGGATCAGCGGCTTACCATTTCGGTCAATGGGGAAGATCATTTATTAATTCAGGCGTTTGAGACGGGGTTGCAGTTGAAGGAGGCGTGGGCGCATCTGAATTTGCTGGATGATACGCTCAGTAATGTCTTCGATTATGCCTTTAATGAACGTTTGGGCTTTCTCACGACGCAATTGGCGCAAACAGGCACAGCGTTGAGGGCAGGTGCGGTGTTGCATTTACCGGCGTTAACCTGGGCGGGACGTATGGAGGCACTTGCGGAGGACTCCCGTAAACAGGGAGGCGCGTTGGTGGGCATTGTTTTGGGGGGCGATAGCCGCTTGCCTGACGGTATCGACAAGGAGGCGGGTGAACAATCGTGGTATAACGATCTGTCGACCCTGGTGGGGGGCGCGGTGGCGGATACGTTGGGCGATCTCTATCATTTACGCAATACGGTTACGTTGGGCGTGTCGGAAGATGAGCTGATTTTTCATTTGAACCATACGGCCAGTACTATAGTCGCGGAGGAGGAGCAGGAGCGGCAGCGGATGTGGAATGAGGAACGAAAAATTGTGGAGGATCGGGTGGGGCGCGCACAGGGCCTGACGGCGAATGCGCAACTGTTGGATTTTGAGGAGGGTTTGTCCTTGTTGTCCTCGTTACGCTTGGGGGTGGAATCGGATTTTTTGCACACGCCGTCAGTAGCCCAATTGAATCGTTTGCTCATTGCCGGGCAGGGGGCGCATTTGCAGCAGCGGTATGGGCAGGAGGAAAATGCACTCGCTGCAGAAACGCATCGGGCGCAGTTGTTTCAGCAGACTATCGGCACCGTCTAGGTATGGGTATGGTATGGTAGAGGATGTCGTTAATGTAGGCGGCAATGGCATGCGTGTTTCTTGAGCAGGCATTGTTGTCGGAAAAGTCGGAGTAGGTAAGAGAGATAGAACGGGTAACCGTCGTCGGGCTAATGCGTCGCGCAGGGGGCTGAAAAGAAACGCATCGCTAACCATAGATAAGGTACTTTCACCATGTGGGAACGATTCACAGAACGCGCCAAACATGTCGTCAGCGCAGCACGGGAGGAAGCAACTCGGCTGGGCAGTGAGTATGTGCGTACAGAGCATATTTTGTTGGGCCTGTGTCGGGAAACCGAAGGGATCGCGGCGCGGGCGTTGAATAATTTGGGGGTGGATACGGATACGCTGGCCACGGAGATTGAGCGCCAGATGCAGATGGGAGGGGCGTCGCTTTCGAATGAGGATATCGCGTTTACGCCTCGGGCAAAAAAGGTGCTGGAATTGGCGGTGGAAGAGGCACGGCGTTTTAACCACAGCTATATCGGCACTGAACATATCTTGCTGGGTCTGTTGAAGGAGGGCGAGGGTATCGCCGCGAAGGTGTTGCAGGACATGAAGGTGGATTTGGCGCGAATCCAGGCGGAGGTGGTGCGTCTCTTGGGTGACCAGGGGACTTCGGCGAGCGGTGAGGCGCAATCGGGCAAGAAGTCGCAGACGCCTGCGCTGGATGCGTTTGGGCGTGATTTGACGCAGTTGGCGCGGGAGGAGAAGCTGGACCCGGTGGTGGGACGAGAGAATGAAATTGAGCGGCTTATTCAGGTTTTAAGTCGACGCACGAAGAATAATCCCGTATTGATCGGGGAGGCTGGCGTCGGCAAAACGGCTATCGTAGAGGGATTGGCGCAGGCCATTATTACGAATGATGTGCCTGATCTGCTGTTGAATCGTCGTGTATTGACCTTGGATCTGGCGGGGGTTGTGGCGGGCACGAAATATCGTGGGCAGTTTGAGGAGCGTCTCAAATCGGTCATGAAGGAAATCCGACGTGCGGACAACATCATCCTCTTTATTGATGAGTTGCACACGATTGTGGGCGCAGGGGCTGCGGAGGGTGCGGTGGATGCTGCGAATATGTTGAAGCCTGCGTTGGCGCGTGGCGAGCTGCAGTGTATTGGTGCAACTACCATGGATGAGTATCGTAAGCATATTGAAAAGGATGCGGCGTTGGCGCGGCGTTTTCAGACTATCATGGTGGAAGCACCGTCGGTGCAGCAGACCATCGCCATTATTAAGGGGTTGCGCGACAAGTATGAAGCGCATCACCGGGTGAAGTTCTCGGATGAGGCGGTAGAGGCGGCGGCAAAGCTGGCGGATCGCTATATCACGGATCGTTTTTTGCCGGATAAGGCGGTGGATGTTATTGATGAGGCGGGTAGCCGTGCGCGGTTGCAGATCACGACGCGTCCGAAGGAACTGAAGGATATTGAGCAGGATATTGAACAGGTCACCCAGGAAAAGGAGGCGGCGATAAGCCAGCAGGAGTATGAGAAGGCGGCGAATCTGCGGGATAAGGAGCGCATGCAAATCGCTAAACTGGAGGAGAAGAAGCGGGAGTGGGAGCGTGCGCGGGATTCGGCAGAAACGGTTGTGAATGAGGAGGATATCGCTTATATCGTCTCGAAATGGACGGGGGTGCCGTTGACCAAACTGGAGGAGAAGGAGTCGGAGCGTCTGTTGCGTATGCGTGAGGAACTTCACCGCAAGGTTATCGGCCAGGATGAGGCTATTGACGCGATTGCACGGGCGGTGCAACGGGCGCGTGCCGGCCTGCATACGCCCAATCGCCCTGTAGGTTCATTTTTGTTGCTGGGCCCCACGGGGGTAGGTAAAACGCTGCTGGCGAAAACGTTGGCAATGTTCCTTTTCGGCAATGAGGAAGCGTTGATTACGATTGACATGTCGGAATATATGGAGAAGTTTGCCGTGTCCCGACTGATGGGCGCGCCTCCGGGATATGTGGGCTATAATGAGGGGGGCCAGTTGACGGAACAGGTGCGGCGGCGTCCGTATTCGGTAGTGCTTTTCGATGAAGTCGAAAAGGCGCATCCGGATGTCTTCAATTCGTTGTTGCAGGTGCTGGAGGAGGGACAGATGACGGATTCGACAGGCCGCAAGGTAGATTTTCGCAACACAGTCATCATGATGACGTCGAATGTGGGCGCACGTCGTATTACACGCAATACGACGTTGGGCTTTCAGCGCAACACCGAGGATGAACTGTATCAGCGCATGAAGGAACGTGTGCTGGATGAGGCCAAAAAGGTCTTTAATCCGGAATTCCTTAACCGCCTGGAAGAAATACTGGTATTCCGCCGTCTGACGGAGACGGAATTGCTTTCGATTGTTGACATTCAAGTCAGGGAAGTGATAGATCGGGTAACGGAAAAAAACATTCATTTGCAGCTTTCGGATGATGCGCGGACATTTCTCGTGCGCGTGGGCAGTAATGATGAGTATGGGGCACGTCCTTTGCGAAGGGCGGTGCAACAGTATATTGAAGACCCATTGGCGGAGCAGATGCTGAAGGGGGAATTGAAATCGGGGATGACCATTAACGTGCGCCCTTCGGACAGCGAGGAAAAGCTGATCTTTGAAGCGGTCGTACCAGCTGCGGAAGGTATCACCTCTTGTTAAAACGAAATGGCAGAGCCCAACTGGCGTGTTGTGTGGCGGTATTGATTGCATTGGCGGGCATAACGCCCAATGCGTGGACACAATCGTATCGGGGAAAAACGCTTTCTTCGGTATCGGTCTCTGGTTTGGAGCGTATCAGCGAACAGGTAGTACGCGCGAAGCTGGAAGTGCAAGCCGGGCAGGAATATAACCCACGCGCTGTGGCGCGTGATATACGACGTCTGTTTGGGATGGGCTTTTTTACCGATATTAAGGCGGATGTACAGGAGGCCAATGGCGGGGTTGCGTTGACGTACCAGGTGGAGGAGAAACGCGTCATTGAAGAAGTTAAGATCATCGGTAATAAAAAGCTCAAAAAACGGCGCATCCGCGGCGTGCTTAGCATGCTCGAGGGAGATTCGTTTGTCGAAGAGGCCTATGGTGATGAGCGCCAGGCCGTCCTGGAACTGTATGAAGGAAAGGGCTTTGCCAATACCAAGGTGGATCTCGTAGCGGAAAAGGTGGGCCCTTCTCGTGTACGCCTGGTCTACTCCATCCAGGAGGGCAAAAAGGCGCGCATTCATAGCATTAAGTTCGTAGGCAATGATGTATTGACGCGCCGCAGGCTAAAGAAAATCATGAAAACGAACAAGGCGTTCTGGTTTCTTGGCGGTCGCTATGAAGAGGACAAGTTTGAAGCGGATCTGGAAAGCATCCTTTCCGCCTATGGCGACCGTGGACGGCTTGAAGCGGACATCACGAAAACGGACCTGATTTATACCCCCAATGGTAAGGGGATGGATGTCACAATCTATCTGCAAGAGGGACCGGAATATCAGGTTGATGAAATGCAGGTCGAGGGCAACCTCGTCTACGACGATGATGAGGTGGTGCGGATTGTTGAGGTGCAGGCGGGTGATGTGCATAACAAAAGTCAGGTAGAGGCGGATGCAGAAAAGGTACGGCAGGGTTATCAGGACAGCGGCTATGTGAATGCGTTGGTAACGCCGCAGGTTACGCTGGACCGGGAAAATAAAACAACGCATGTAGTGCACAAAATCTCGGAAGGCGATCTGAAATATCTTAAGGAAATCCTGATTTCGGGCAATGCCATCACCAAGGACCAGATTATTCGACGTCAACTCTTGGTAGAACCGGGGGATCGTTTTGACGGTGGTGCAGTGAAGAATAGTAAACGCCGTATTGATAACACGCGCTATTTTGATAAGGTACGAGTCAATCTGGAAGACATCGATGACGATGATCTCTACAGCAATTTAATGTTTGACGTGGAAGAGGGCAAAACCGGCAATTTCAATTTCGGTGCTGGCTTCAACACCGAAGAAGGCATGAGCGGATTTGGGGAATTGCGTCTGAATAATTTTGACATTACCAATTGGCCCAAGTTCTCAGGAGGCGGCCAGCAGCTGCGCCTGAAGCTGAATGTAGGTGACCGGCGCGATGAATACTATCTAAGCTTCACGGACCCCGAGTGGATGGGCTACCCGCTTGCCTTTGGTTTCGATATTTTCGATGAATCGTACGAAGTGCGTGGTGGTGCGGATTATGAGGAGCATGAACGGGGCGCTCAGTTGCGGGTAGGCAAGTCGCTTTCACCTTATGTCACCCTGCGTAGCAGTTTCCGCTATCAGGATACGGAATTGAGTGATCTGCCGATGTTTGTAAATCGGGAAATCCGCCGTCAGCGGGGTAGCAGCACGACGATCAGTACGCAGTGGCAGTTGGAACGTAATACGCTGGATAATCCGCATGATCCGGCTTCGGGCAGCAAGCATGTGGGCTCGATGCAGATAGCGGGTTTTGGTGGCGACCACCAGTTTGTGAAGCTTGAGCATAGCTCCAACTGGTATCACCCACTCAGTGAATCAAAAAAATGGGTTCTCTCGCTGCGGTTGCGTGAGGGCTATGTCAAGGAATACGGCGGTTCGGAATATGTTCCGTTGCAGGATCGCTTTTATGCAGGTGGCACTTCGACGGTTCGCGGCTATGACAATCGCGATATCGGGCCGCGGGAACGGGAATACCTTTTCTGGGGAGATACGTTTGCCGTTGGGGGTCGCTTGCGCGTCGTGACGAATGCTGAACTGAAATATAAAATCAATGACACTTTGCGGGTTTATTCTTTCTGGGATGCCGGTGGTGTATGGGAAGATGTGGAAGATTTGGACCCGGGCGATATCCGGCATAGTGTAGGGCTGGGTTTTGGGGTGGATGTACCCCACATGGGTCCCATCCGTGTTGACTATGGTATCCCCATCAATCCGGATGACGACCAGGGAAGCGGGCGCTTGCATTTTATGTCCGGCTTCCGCTTCTAAGTGGTCCAGGGACCACAGCCAGGAAATAGGGTTCTTGCCGTTGGTAGCCGAAACCATTTTGGGGCTTCATTGGACTTGTTAGATTCTAGGCCGCGAAGGCGGTCCAGGGACCACGGTCAAGGGATATGATCCTTGCCGTTTATGACCCGAAGAGTGCATAAAACACTCCCTAAAAATGGGGTAGTGTAAAGTTGATGACATGATAAGGGCGTGTTATACTGCCCGCTTACCCGCGAATGACATTGTTCGAGGGTGGGTGCATGTGCCTGTTACGCTCGTGCTGAAGAACCTGAGCAAATCGTGTGTTTGGGCTGTTTTCAGGCGTAACGCGATGACGGTGCAGGCCGTGATGGTTTTGCCGCCGGTTGGTAGGGCGCAAAGCAACAGAGAAGGATAAAAATTGTGTTGAAATACGTTCGATGGATTTCTTGCGGTATTGTGTTTGCGTTGGCGATAGGGGGAATGGGTTGGACAATGCAAAGCAGCGCGGCGCAGGATAGCGCAGCGGGCAACACGTATAAAATTGGAGTAGTGGATCTGCAACGTGTCTTGGCGGATTATGACAAGCGCAAGCAGAAATATGAGGAGTTGCAGGCGGAGGTGGAAAAATTGCAGGCGGATATTGATACGTTATCGAAGACGATCGAGGACAATAAAAAGTACTATGAAGAGGGTAAGGCGACGATGTCGGAGGATGAGCGCTTTAAGTTGCGTGAGTCTATTGAAAACGATTACACGAAGTATCAGATTGAGTTGAAGTCGCGCCAGAGTAAAATCGACAACATGGAAGAGCGCGTGCTCAAGGAAGTCTTCGAGGATATTCAGCAGGCTATCTCGGAAATCGCTGAAAAGGAAAACTATCATCTGGTGCTCAATGCCAATCGTGGGCCACGCGGCAGTGTGTTGTACCACAGCGCCACTATCGATGTAACCTCGGCAGTTCTGGCGAAGTTGAACAGCAAATAGTTATTCAAAGCGGTCAGCGACCGCAAGGTGGCCAGGGCCACACCCAGGAAATATGATCCTTTCCATCCCTGACCACAGCAAAAATTTCGTTTTATGACAACTTTTCGGAGTTTCGTCACTAAAATAGGTTTGCAAAGCCCCTCAGGCTGCTTTTCAGGCTGAGCGGGCTTTCTTTCCACCAACGGGTGTCGCGGGAGAACGATTTTCGGATGGAGTGTCACGTATAAGGACGCGGGGGGCGCGTCTGAACGCGGGAGAGCGTATTAAATATGGATATGACAGTAGGGCAGATTGCCCAATTGGTGGGGGGGGACGTTTTAGGGGATGCGGAAACGCGTATCACGGGTGTAAATGGCATCCGGGAAGCACAGCCTGGAGAATTGACTTTTATCCGGGCGGCGCGCTATCAGCAGTATCTGGCGACGACAAAGGCATCGGCGGTGCTGGTGTCAGATACGCCGGATGAGGCGGTAGACATTCCCATGATTCGCGTAAGTGCACCGGATTTGGCCTTTGCGCAGGTCTTGCAGCATTGTTCGGAGGAACAGACGCAACATCCGGAAGGCATCCATGAGACGGCGGTTATGGGCAAAAACGTACAGCTTGGCGAGGGGGTGGCGTTGGATGCCCATGTGCGTATTGCTGATGACTGTGTCATTGGTGATGGTGTGGTTTTGTATGCGGGTGTCTATGTGGGACGGGGATGTGTAATCGGCGACAACACGGTGGTGTATCCCAATGTCGTACTACGGGAAGAAACGGAGGTGGGGGCGCGTTGTGTCTTACATGCGGGCGCCAGCATTGGTAGTGACGGTTTTGGTTTTGCGCCGCTTGGCGGACGCTGGATGAAGATACCGCAGGTGGGGCGGGTGGTGATTGGGGATGATGTGGAGGTGGGTGCAAACACGACGATTGATCGGGCGACGTTTGGTATAACGCGGGTCGGCCAGGGTACGAAAATTGACAATCAGGTCCAGATTGGCCACAATGTGGAGCTAGGTGAGCATTGCGCCATTGCTGGCATGGTAGGTATCGCGGGTAGCGCTATAGTGGGGGACCACGTACGGGTAGGTGCTTCGGCGGGCATTGGTGGACATATTGATATTGGAGCGCATGCAACGATTGGCGCGCGTGCTGGTGTAAATAAATCGGTCAAACCAGAAAAGATTGTATCGGGCTTTCCAGCAGTCGACCATACTGTGCAACGTCGCATTATGGTTGCACAGCAAAAAACGCCGGAAATGTTACGACGAATAAGGCAACTGGAACGCAAGTTACAAGCGTTGGAAGAATTATTGAATGAGCAAGCAGCAGACCATAGCTGAACCCGCTTCTTTTTCGGGGGTCGGCTTACATACAGGTAGTTTGACTACAGTTACGTTTAAACCGGCGCCACCGAATACGGGTATCGTCTTTTACCGGGTGGATTTGCCGGGGAAACCGGCGATCCCGGCGAACATCGATCATGTCGTGGATGTGTCGCGCGGCACTACGATCGGTATTGGCGAGGCCAAGGTGCACACGGTGGAGCATGGCATGGCGGCAATGCTGGGCCTGGGCATCGATAATATCATCATCGAACTGGATGCGGATGAGATTCCCAATGGCGATGGTAGTGCATTGCCTGTGATGAACACGTTGTTGAAGGCGGGCATTGTGGAGCAGGATGCGGAGCGGGAATATATCACGGTGGATCGCCCGGTGTATTACCGACAGGATGATGTCACCTTGAACATCTTGCCGGCGGATGAATTGCGTGTGACGATGACGATTGCGTATGACCATGTCGCTATCGGCACGCAGTATGCCTCGTTTTCGGTAGATGAGGAGACGTTCCGGGAACAGCTGGCGCCCGCGCGCACGTTCTGTTTTTTGCGCGAGGTGAAGATGTTGCAGGAAGCCGGCTTGATTATGGGGGGAAGCCTGGAAAGTGCGGTGGTGATCGGCGATGAAGCCATCTTGAATGATGACTTGCGCTTTCCGGATGAGTTTGTACGGCACAAAATTCTGGATCTGCTCGGTGATACGTATCTTTTGGGGCGTCCCCTGAAGGGGCATATCATCGGTGTGAAGTGTGGGCATGAAAAGAATGTGATGTTCTCGCGGCAGATCAAAAAGATGTACAATGAGGGCCAACCGCAGCGTCCGTTACAGGACTATAAGGTCACGAAAAAACATAGTGAGGTGGCGTTGGATGTCAACAAGATCATGAAGATCTTGCCCCATCGTTATCCCTTTTTGCTGGTAGACCGGATTGTGTCGTTTGAACCGATGAAACGGGTCACGGCGATTAAAAATGTCACCGTAAATGAGCCTTTTTTTCAGGGGCATTGGCCTGATGTGCCTGTGATGCCTGGCGTGCTGATTCTGGAGGCCATGGCGCAGGCGAGTTCGGTGGTCATTTTTGGTGAGAACGGCGAACCGAATGGCCAACTGGCGTTTTTTATGGGCGTGGATCGGGCCAAGTTCCGCCGCACTGTCGTGCCGGGGGATCAACTAACGCTGGAAGCGGAAGTTGTCCATATACGTCACAATGCCTGCAAGATTCGGGCGCGCGCTCTGGTGGATGATGTTGTAGCGGCTGAGGCGGTTATGACGTTTGGCCTGATGGATGCGGATACGGCTACGCGCTAGTGGTCCAGCGACCACAAGCAAGTAGCCAGCGACACAAACAATGTCTATGGTCCTTGCCATCCCTGGCTACATTTAAATTTATTTTTATCCCTCGTTCCTACGATCGCTTTGTAGGAATAAGTATGAAATCCTCGTTTAATCGGGCGTACTACCTAGGGTAGTGCGCCCGATTTTTTCATTTTTATCTGTTCGCACTTGCGTTCCCACGAAAAAATAGCTACAGTGAGCAGGACTGTATTGGGGTTTGCGCCTGTAAAAGACCTTACTTGAAGCGGATGTCCATAAGGACTATGATTATGAATGTAACAGGTGAGGGGAGCAGTCTTGGGAGGATGCTTTACAGATGTTGGCTCGGGTCCGATCGTGTGCGGTATGGGGAATTGACGCGGTTCCACTGGCGGTAGAAGTGGACGTAAGTCCAGGTCTGAACAAGGTTCGTATGGTCGGCCTGCCCGATGCTGCGGTAAAGGAAAGTGAAGAACGGGTGGGCTCTGCCATCCGTAATTCCGGCTTTCGTCCTCCCCGCGGTAATGTCGTTATCAATTTGGCGCCGGCCGATATCCGTAAAGAGGGAAGTGCGCTGGATTTGCCTATTGCCTTGGGTATGCTGGCAGGTAGTGAACAACTCTCGGGAATGAAGGTGGCGGATTATGCTTTGGTGGGGGAATTGGCGCTGGATGGTTCGATACGTCCGGTCATTGGCGCGCTTTCCATGGCGCTGTGTGCTCGCAAGCGAAAACTGCGGGGCATCCTGGTGCCTGGTGAAAATGCCGACGAGGCGGGGGTGGTGCAGGGGGTTGAAATCATTCCGGTGCATCATTTGCAGGAAGCGGTGGCGTTTATGGAGGGGACGTTGCCTATTGAACCTTATGTGACGGATGTGGCGGCTTTCTTTGCGGCGGCGGCGGCCGAGGGACCGGACTTGAATGAGGTGAAGGGACAGGCGCATGTGAAGCGTGCGTTGACGGTGGCGGCGGCGGGCGGACACAATATTTTGATGATAGGCCCGCCTGGTACGGGAAAAAGTATGCTGGCGGCGCGTTTGCCGGGCATCTTACCACGTATGACTTTTGAGGAGGCGCTTGAGGCGACGCGTATTTATAGTGTTTCGCCGGGCATATCACGACGTGATTCCCTCATTGTACGGCGTCCCTTTCGCACACCGCACCATACGGCTACAACGGTCAGTATCGCAGGCGGTGGACATGGCCCCATGGCACATCCGGGTGAAGTGAGTCTTGCCCATAATGGGGTGCTGTTCCTGGATGAACTTCCTGAATTCAATCGGGCGGCGCTGGAAGTGCTGCGCCAGCCGCTTGAAGAGGGTTTGGTGCATATTCGACGCGCCAACTATGCTGTCACGTACCCCAGTCGATTTATGCTGGTGGTGGCGATGAATCCCTGCCCGTGTGGCTGCCGTACCGATCCGCGTCGCCTCTGCCGATGTAGTCATGGCGAAGTGCAACGGTATATGAGTCGTCTGTCGGGACCGCTTTTGGACAGGATCGATATCCATGTGGATGTGCCTGCGCTTTCGTTTGAGGAATTGACCAATACGCAGCCCAGCGGCCCGAGTACTGCGGATGTACGTGCACAGGTACAGGCGGCACGTGACCGTCAACGCAAACGGTATGAGAACCAATATGGCTGTAATGCGCATCTGGATAGTAAAGCTGTGCGGCGGTATTGTGAAATGACGCCGGGCGCAAACAAAATATTGGCTTCGGCCCTGGAACGCCTTGGACTTAGTGCGCGTGCTTATGACAAGATATTGCGACTGGCGCGAACGTTGGCGGATCTGGAGGATGCAGATAGCATTGCGGAACCACATGTTGCCGAAGCGGTGCAATATCGCTCGCTCGATCTCTCGCTACCATAGCAGCGTGGGTACACGATTCGGCTTCGCCATCCCTCTATCCATAGGCAAGCAGTCGGCATTGCTTCCTCTTGAGATGTTCCTCCGCAGCAATGCAAAAATCGGTTTTTATTGCAGTTTTCGATTTTTAAGGTGCTAAAAAATGTTTAAACGATTGTTTCTGCTGTTGGCTGTCTTGAGCAGTGTTATGATGCCGCTCGGGGCACAGGATGTAAGTGATGCGGGCTTCTATGCGGCATTGCGGGGTGTGGGTAACACGATGCGGCTTTTATGTGTAGCAGCACGTCCCGGAGAAGCAGATCTTGATACCTTGGCGCTGTATTCGCTGCGCTATGGGGTAGAAGCAGGGGTGCTCTACATGACGAACCAAGGGGCTGAAGAGCCCCCCGTCTGGATGCCGGAGTGGCGGAATTGTTTGCATCTGACGACGCAAAAATCCTATGCCCCACCGGAGGAGATTTTGGCGGCCTGGAGAAATGATGCTGCCGTGGAACGTCTGGTGGAAGTATTGCGCACCTGGCGTCCGCAGGTTGTGGTGTCGCCTTATCCCAAAGAGGGGGCTACGGGCCGTGGAGACGCTACGCATACCCTGCTTATGGAAGCGGTAGCGGCAGCTGGAAATCCTGTGCGTTTTTCAAAACAGATTGACAGGGGACTGCACACATGGCAGGTGTCCCGGGTTTTCCAGCGTAGCACAGAAGAGGGAAAAGTAGCAGGCATGGTCTGCGTAAATCCCTACACGTTGATTCCACATGCCGGAAAAACGTATGCGGAGTGGACAGGGGTAAAAAACCTTGCCGATACCCAGCTGCGTTTCTACCGAAAAGCTTTGGATATGCCGGTACCTGTCGGCTGGACTGGCTCTACAATGGGAGCGCAGTGCGGTCCTTTTTTTGAGGGGGTGGCGCATATCAATGATGAGCAATGGATTGATTTGAGCCAGAACACCGCGCAATGTGAGGTTGTACTGCCTACGCTTTTTGAACAGGTGCGCCGCGCGGCATTACATCGAGGACGTTCGCCGGAGACGGATGCTGCATGGAAACGCCTCAATCATGCTGCTGTTTGCGCTGCGCAGGTACGCCTGGAGCAGCACATAAGTGCAACGCGCATTGCACCGGGACAGGAAGTAAGCATCACGGCGCGTCTGCAGGATTTTGGTCTGCCAGAGGTAACGGCGGCGACCCTTTATATAGCGCCTGAGCCGGGTTATTATGTGCCGGAATTCCAACAAATGCGTTTGCGTTGGTTGCCTGAAAAGCATGAATCGGAGGAATCTCCTGCGCAATACACTACGGCCACGTTTACATTTACCGTGCCGGAACATTTCAAACCCAATGTGAAGCCGGGGCAAACTGACCATGTCGCGTGGTGTGGTGCGCCGCAGATGTATCTCGTGGCGGAATTGACCTGCCGCAAACAAAATCTGGAAATACGGAGGCCGTTATTCTTTGATATAGCCCCTAAAATTGAGGTGTGCTTTCTGGATGCTCCTTATTTTATCGCTACGCAAAAGGCAAAACCTGTTGAGGTAACCGTTGCGTTGACGTACCATGGGACGCAGCCGACGGCAACGCCGCTGCTGCTCACCGCACCGGAGGGTTGGGGATTTACGAGTCCGCAACCTACTTTTGAATTCACGCATGCAAATGAACAGCAGGTGGTTGTATTGTCTCTTACTCCGCCTGCCAATCTGGCGGTGGACCGCTACACGATAGGCGCTATGCTCCCCGGCATGCCTGCTCCCGCTGAAGCCCTTGTGCAAGCACGGGAACTGCAGTTCTCTGAAAAAATACGGGTTGGCTTTTTGGGTAAAACGGATGGGGAACTCAACGCTGCATTGCGTGCCATTGGGGTGACGTATGCTCCATTAACGTTGGTGGATTTTGCTCCGGAACGTCTGGACGCTTTTAGCCATATCGTCGTCGATGCCAATGCATACGGAACGGTGTCGGCATTGAAATATAATGCGGACGCGTTGAATGACTATGTGGAACGGGGCGGAAAGTTACTCATTGCTGGACAGCGTCCGGAATATTGGCAGCCGGAATACGCACCCTATCCACTTGCCCTAACACAAGAGTCGGTTCGCTTCGGTACGCTTTCGGCAGTCCCCCTTCAAGCCGTCGCTGCGGTTGTCTTTCCTGCACCAATGCATGTCGAAATCAACGAGGAAGAGGAAACGGCGCAGAAAACGATGCTGAGGGGGCTGATCGGAATGACGGTTGGCAGGGACGCCTTTCGGGCAAAGCAACACTATCCTGCTGTTTCCTGGGATGATGCCTATACGCCTTTGGCTATCGCGGACACCCTTGAAGGCGCGTCTACCTTTGCCATAACGTTGCTCGCACGCCATGGGAAAGGCCTCTACCTTTATTCAGCATTAAACTGGGGCGAAGCATTGCAAGATCTCCGCCCCAGCGCACTTTCGTTACTGGCATCTTTTTTCAGCTTGCCAGTTCATTAAGAACACGCCTATACAGCATGTTTATACATGTTTAAGGTAGGTGTTTTTGATGCGTTTGATGAAGCGCTGTTGATCGGTAGCCCAGAGCTCATCTGAAAAGATCTCTACTTCGATAGGGCCTCGGAAACCGACATCTTCCACCCAGCCGCGAATTTGGCGAAGAGGGATACACCCATCGCCCATGAGACCACGATCGTTCAGCAGATCGCGGGTGGGGGTGCGCCAGTCGCAAACGTGGAAGGCGAGAATGCTGTTTCCGGCCCGTTGTATCTCCGCCTTGAGGAAAGGGTCCCACCAAGTGTGATACACATCGACCGCGACGCCCACCCAGGGGCTGTTAAGCGCCATCACCATATTGTTGGCCTGCTCGAGCGTGTTGACCGCCGAACGGGAATCGGCGTACATCGGGTGCAGGGGTTCGATAGCCAGTTTGACGCCTGCTGCTTTGGCGTGGGGAATTATGGCATGTATGCCGTCGAGAATCTGCTGACGCGCAACGGGCAATTCCATTCCCGGCACAGCACCGCAAACGAGCACAACATGGGGTGCGCCGATTTCGGCAGCTTCGTCGATGATACGCCGGTTTTCATTGCGCGCTTCCTCGCGATCCATGCCACTGGTGGCGGGGAAGAAACCACCACGGCAAAGACTGGTAACCTTGAGGCCGGAGGCCTGCAACATCTGCGCTGCTTTTTTCGTGCCGTACGGCTCCATATGCTGACGCCACACGGTGATGTGGGGAATCCCTGCTTCGCAGTACTCGTGAATAGCTTCTTCCAACGATAACGGCTTCGTTGTCATCGTGTGTACGCATAAGCGTGTGCAGTCTTGTAGTTTTTCAGTCATGTTTGGGGACCTCGGTGGGTTTACTTCCGCGTTGTGCTAAAACAATACCAATAACAACCACGACACCACCTGCGATTTGCGCAGCACTAAGGTGTTGATGCAATAAATACCATCCGGCAACGGCGGTTACAACGGGTTGAATTAGTAGGGTAACAGATGAAAAAGACGCGGGCAAGCGTTTCATCCCTTGCACGATG
Organism: Candidatus Hydrogenedentota bacterium; assembly: GCA_963678445.1. Lineage (GTDB taxonomy): Bacteria > Hydrogenedentota > Hydrogenedentia > Hydrogenedentales. The sequence continues at coordinate 1,681,991 of OY782877.1, forward strand.
AGTCCTTGTCCAGCCAGATGACAGAGCCAGGCCAGCCCCAGCAGCATCCATAAACCAAATACCCAGGAAGGACCGGTCCAGTAAAAAGACTCCCCTGAAAGCAACGTGGCGACGGCTAAAAACAGCCCGCCAACACATGCCGTTGCAGTCATCAGGGTGGTGGTGGAATACTGTCCGCGAAAATGTTTTATGCCAAGCTGGTAGCCGGAATAGAATATCGCCGCGCCAATGCTCAACAGATCGCCCAGCATCCCTTCCGGACGCAATTGAAAGCTGACGCCCATAAGCAGGATTGCGCCCAAAAGCGCGGTAAGCAACCCCAGGATAAAGACCTTTGAAATATGTTCATCAAAGAAGCGCCACGCAAACAGGGTGACAAAAATAGGCGCAAGATTGCCCAACAGGGTGGCGTTGGCAACTGTGGTGTGGTGGATGGAATGATGCCAGAGCCAGGTGTCTATGCCAAAAAAAAGACCGGGCCACAGCAAGCCCCACGTATATTTGGGATGCCGTTGAAACTCTCGCACATGGCTCGTATGTTCTTTTCCCAACAGGAGCAACAGGAAGGGCAGGCCAAGCGCCAGACGGTAAAAAGCTGTGGCCGTCGGCCCTACCGGGCTCAGCTTTACAAATATGGCTGAAAAGCCAATGATAAATGCCCCCGTTACAAGGGCAAGAAGTGCTTTTTTGGATGGATGTTGATGCATGCTATAGAAAATTTCTCAAAGGACTTTAACCAGGTTGCATTAAGGAGCCTATTTCTCTTTCGGCCAATGCCAATCTTCTAAATCATCGCTCCAGGCAATCGCTATGCTGGCTGCGCCATGTGCGGGTTCCGTCGCAAGTCCTTCTTTAGAAGAGCCATGGAAGAACATGATGTATTTGCCCACGCGGGGGTTACTTTTCAAATCGAGGACAGTGGCTGCTGTCAAGCGCCCCTGCGCCCAAGGCCATTTTTCTTGTCCCAACGTCAGAAGCTGTATGTCGTCGCCCCATTTTCGGGGATTTTTAGACCGTTTGACGCCAATACCGTTGCGGGGGGAATGAAACATGACATAGGCGTCGTGAACGCGCAACACGGTTACATTTTCACCCGCCTGCGCGTGTCCGGCATAGGTCCAGTGTTCCAAATCATCCGAGAAAGACATGCTGACGCCATTTTGCTTGTAAAAACACCACCAGCGCCCCAGCTTGTCTGCATCGGGCAACAAATAGGGGTCTATCATACGGCCCATTTCCTCAACAGGCACATCATCGCCTTTCACCTGAAGGAGCGTTGGGGAGGACCAGTGCAACAGGTCGTCGCTACACATGGTAAAAATACGGCTATCGTCTGTACCGAAGTCTTCTTTTTGCGGTGTCGGGTAGGTTTGCAGACAGAGCATCCATGTGTCGGCGTGCCGGACAATGTTGCCCGGACTGCTGAAGTTCAATGCGCGATCTTTAGGCGTGATAATTCGCGGATAGCTCCAATAGCACAAGTCACGACTGGTACTGTACGCGGTCATATTGAAATATCCGTCGTCGCTATCGCGAACGGACAGGGTAAAGTAAAGATAGAAGATGCCTTTGTGATACACGGCGGCCGGATCGCGATACGCAAATTTTTCATCCCCTCGAAAGATTATGGGCGAGGTTATTTTCGAAAAATTGATCGCCACTTCGGAAGGAGCAACCACGGTATCTTGGGCTGATACCTCTCCTTGTCCGGACATGGCAAGGGTTAGAATAAGCGATGTTAAAATAGAAAACATTTTCATTTTGTCTCCTGGTGCGGTCCGGGAGGTACGACACTTAAGCATCCCTGGCCACAGCAAAATTTCGCTTTCCTACAACTTTGGAGGGCCTACCCCAAAGGGTCTATACTATAAACAGGGTGGAGTATCGTAAAAACGTGGTATCGTATTTGGTTTTATCGCTACCTGAAGCTGCGCTTGCAATGCAGACCACGCGCTGAGGGCTGACCTGTCGCAGCGCTGTTAAAACGCTCAGGAGTGAAGCGGCCCCTTCTCTGTTTTGGCAATCCTGTCGGGTTTTACAGCGATAATCTCATATGCCTCCACAAGCGCTTCTTTCCCCTTGAGCTGCTGTGCTCCAATGGGGTGACTCAGGATCCGATCCTGGAGAGGATAGCAGGTTTCATAACCGGCTACAATCTTTCCTGCTGCCGCCATGTCGCAAAAGCGTTTGGCGGTATTGACACGGTCCCCAACCACGGTAAAATCCATGCGGGTAGGCGAACCGATGTACCCGGCAATAACCTCGCCAGTGTCTATCCCGATGCCGACGTGGAGCTCGGGACGTTTCTCATGCCTACGCAATGCATTCAGTTCCTGGTTGCGCTCCTGAATCTCCAAGGCGGCATAGATCGCATTTATGGCGTCCTCTTTAGAGGACAAGGGGGCACCAAAAATCGCCATAATCTCGTCGCCAATATACTTGTCGAGTGTACCGTTATGCTTGAATACAATATCCGTCATCGCGGTGAAATGTTCGTTAAGCATCTCCACCATTTCATGTGGCTCTACCTGCTCCGCCAATTGCGTCGAACCGCGAATATCACAGAACAACGTTGTCACAATCGTCTTCTGCCCGCCAAGTACAATCGCCGAATCATCCTGCAAGACCTTGTCCGCCACGGCCGTCGGTAAAAAACGGCACAGATTCTGACGTTTCTTCTCCTCCTCCACCATACGCTGGTGTAGCTGTACATTATCAATGGCCAGGGCCGCCTGTGACGCCAGCGAACTGAAAAGCTCGAGGTCTTCCTCGCTAAAGGAGACATCCGGATTTCGCGTATCAATGTAGATAGAGCCGAGCACACGGTTTTCCAGTTTCAACGGCACGCACATAGCACTGGTAATCCGGCTACGAATGATGCTGTCTCGCATGCCGAATTCCTTGTCCGTGCTCTGATCCGACATCAGAACCGGCTCTCCATCAATCGCCGCACGCCCTGCGATGCCCATGCTCGGAGAGGAGGCACAAAGCTCCTGTCCCATCTGACGCGCAATACGCACATTCAGCTGATTGCTATCTCCTTCGCGCAGCATGACAAAACCACGATGCGCATTCAGGATTTCCAGACTCAGATCCAGCACATCAGACAGACGTCGCTCCAAATCAAAATTCGACGTCATCACCTGGCTGGCTTTATGAAGCGCCGCCATGCGCCGATAAGCACGGCTCATCCGCTTTACATCGTCATCCTCAGCGGAAACGGACAACGTAGATGCCTCTGCCGCAGAGGCCAGTGGCTGTGCCGTACCCATGCGACTAATCAACGTCATGCTATTGCCGACCTGATCCATCTCCGCACGGATCTTGTCCATGTTCTGCAACAGCTTGCTATCCGACGGACGGGCACGCCCCCCGCCTTCACTTGTATGTCGCCCAAACTGCGTGTCATCGCGATAAATCAACCGACACTTGCTACCAAACCAGATTTCATCCAGATGCGACAGCACCCGCTCCACAATACGCTGACGATTGACATACGTACCATTCAGGCTCTTCAGATCCACCAGCACCATCTTGTCGCCCCGCCGACACAACTTCGCATGATTTCGCGAAACTTCATCCGCTGTCAAAACAACATCGCTTTTTTCCGAACGCCCAAAATGGATCTCATCCCCCGACAACGGCACCGTCATCGGCGGCATACTCGGCTGTTCTATAATAACTTGTGGCATATCCCCATGCTCCCTTGCCTTGATAATAACAACGCCACAAGACCGGGTCAATCACGTGTTGAACAGAAAACTTCACTTGCTATGCCCAAGTGCGCATAAATATACGAATATTTACGTGAAACTCAATCAAAAATCAGGAAATAATGCGATGAAAACAGGACTCCCCAGCGAAAAAGAACTCAGCAATGTAGTCTCAACCTATTTGGAACGTTGGGATAGCCAGGACTACACAAGCGATGTGGCTCTATTTTTGATGGATTTTGCGCCAATTCTGCGCATGTATGCATGTCTGGATGAAAAAAACGACTTTTTCTATTTGATATACGAAGACTTTGTCGCGGGCGTGGATTCCTATCCAAAAAAAGAAGTGCTGAACTATTTACCCTGTCAGTTTCAGTTCCCATTCGATTTGATACAGGAGCGCCAGAAGGATAAGCAAAAGCACCTTGAGCTGTGCGCACATTGGGAAAGGCTACATGACAAAGCTGCTGGAATGCGTGCATTAAACAAACCGGAAAACCAACAAGCCGAAGGGGACGCTATGAACGCCTTTCTCGATGGCGACACCCTGGATCGAACTACGTTTTGTCACCATTTCCGGTGGCTGATGGAATGCTATAAACCGGAGGCGTGGAACGGGTTCATCGAAGGTACGCTGAACAACAATTCATTCCGAACAGGTTGGGACGACGCTGAACGGGTGGTGCAGGCAGGCGCAAGTCAGCTTAGCTATAACGGATTCAACCTTTTCGTGAAACGATTTTTCCTGTGGTGGAATCTGCTTGGCTATGATAACTCGCTCTTCTCCTGGAAAGAAATAGAAAACACCTATCCCGCGCTATCTAAAATGAGCGAAGTTGGTCTGGCTAGCCTCCTTTTTGAACTAGAACGACGTGTGCTTCAATTAGATGTAAGACAGTTGATCCAGGCAGGCGTTATCGAAGAAATCCCCAATGACGATTTTGATACCCCCTCATTCTAGAGACAATTCGTACGAAATTTTATTTTTAGATGAATAAAGCATTCCTGATGGAGTATTATTTACGAGCGGTTTGCGTAGTAACTGTTTTTTGCCACCATAAGAATGCAGGAACTTTATTAGACTGCAATCTGAAAAGCTGTCATAAAAAATGAGAAAGGTACTGTGCCCAGGAATAGGTATTGCCTGTAGCACTGGCCACCGCTGGACCTCTTTAGGATGTAATTTAATGCGAACGTATTTTTATCACGCCTTTTCCTTCTTTGTTGTCGTATTGCTATGCACAGGATGCGATGCACTGAAACGCGATATTGAGATAACGGTGACCGCCGTGGACGCTAACACGGATCTGCGTCTGAAGCATTTTTACTATGCGGTGGATTACAGCTCTTCTTTCGATGATGGGGAAGTCTTTGAGCTTCCGGAATCAGAGCTAAAAGCGGTCAAAGCAGCCGGATTCTCACCTAAAAAAAGTAAACCTCTCCCCAGAAAAAACGAAAAACCTCCTATTTTTCCTTATAGTCAACGCTTTGACAGCAATGAACCACCCAGAACAACGCGTATCCCCTCGGATAGCACCTCGGTTATGGTCTATGTGTATAGGGAGGGCTACTCGATGGAATGCATCGAGGTGCCGTCTGGGAAAAAACGCGTTACCATTACGGCAAAGCTTCATCCCAGCAAAGGGGTGCAGGGTACGGTGTTGGATAATTCAGGGAAGCCGGTGGTAGGTGTGCCGATATTTGTGGGAAGGGATCGACCGCTAATCACAGAATTATCTACAAAATATGCTCCGTCTTCGTTTACTGAATCGTGGCTCGAAGGCGCATTCTGGATCCCTGCGTCCTGTCGGGAAATAGATGGCGTAGTCGCCTGGAGACCGTCGCAACCACCGATTTGGACCCCTGTCGCCCCGGAAGATAAGACCGTATCTGTTACCCTGCCTCCCAAACAGGAGCTTCCCATCACGGTAGTCACTGACGTAGAACCCTTGCCCAAGGCATCCATTTTAATAGAATACCTTGCGGAGGATGACCGCGCTTATTGGCATGCGGAAGCGCACTGCGATACACAAGGAAAAACGACCGCGCTGGCCTTCCCAGACGCACGCCTGAATCTTGAACTGTCGCTTCTTACCAAGAAAGGCAAATGGACCATCAGGGAATCTTCCGATTTCTCTTCACCCTATGTCCGCGATGAAAACGAAAGCTCGGAAACAGACGCTGTAGCGAAAATGCGCCTGTTTCGCGAAAAACGTGTGCACGTAACTGTTCCTAAGGCGACCGTTGATCCCGTGGTGGTGAATCTTGCCAAAGCAACGAGCGAGGTGACGGTTTCCATCCCGAATGCAGAGAAGTTTAAGCCTTGTTTCCTCTTCATGAACATGGTCCTGCTTACGGATGATGGAGAAATCATTTATGGCGGAACCCGTTCCCCTTGGAACGAAACCTTTCACTTTGCGCCTCTTCCCGCAGGACGCCTGTTTCTGGCGGCGTCTACACTCGGACAAAAGGGGGAAGGTTGCGCCGGTCTAATGCGGCGGATTGACGATGGAGAATCGCTGAGCATTCCATTACCGCTGACCGAGGGGACCGCGCATATAACAGGAAAAGTCAACGGCAAAAACAGCAGCCTACGCTACAATTATGCTCTTTGCCCTGCCGGGTTAACGCTCGAAGACGTCAAGACCATTGCACAGTGGCGGAGTGGGTCTTGTATGCCTGCAATTTGTTATGCAGACCCCAAAAAATCGAAAACAGATGACTTCACTTTTTCAGCAGTGCCCAAAGGCGAGTATTCATTTTTTGTGGAAAGCTGGTCGCATCAAGATGGAAGAAAAATAATAACACTCCAGCCAGTTTCCGTTGCGGAGAACGCCCAGCTGACACTTGAGGTTGATTTATCCACCCTCTAACGCTCTTTGTAAACCTATGTTTTTCGTCCCTCTTTTTTTAAAAACGGGGGGCGTTATTTTTTCGCAAGAAGTTGGGCAAGGAGCGTTTCAATGGTCTTCCGGTGGTCGCCTTGAATCTCGATGGTGTCGTCGCGTAAAACACCGCCCGCGCCGCATCGTTTTTTAAGTTGGGCAAGCAACGGTTCCAGGTCGCCGGAAAGATTACGGATGACGGTAACCATTTTCCCTTTGGCGCGTTTTTCGAGGAAGAGTGGCCAGTTGCCCGCCCGTGTTTTCTGGATGTGAAAAGCGGGCGCATTGGAGGTCGTCTCCGTCTTTGAAGCAGACGACGATTCTTCTGCGGGTAAATCGGCCGCCTTGTCGGATGTCGGCTGAAGGGATTGCAATGCGGCAAAGGGATTGTCGGTAAGCGGCTGACTTGAAGTGGAGATATCGACCCGAGTAGTTTTTCGACGTGATTGTTTCATGGTACACTTTCCTTTTCCGGGATTGTAGGAAATCCGGACAGCCGGATGCAATACGAAATATCGTTGGACATAACCATGCATGTTGCACACTGTTCACGATAACAGGAAATCGTGGTGACGAAAATCATTTCAACATCGGTAGTAAAGCCGCGGGTATATTATTTGGATTTTGCGCGGGGCCTGGCTGTTTTTTTCATGATTATGCAACACACCATACTCATGCATGAGTATGACGCTGGAGAAGGAGATGGGTTGCTTGGCAATGTTTTTCTGCTGCTGGGCACTGCGCCCGCCGCCCCAGTTTTTATGTTAATTATGGGGGTTTTTATTGCGCGTGCGAAAGGCGGCGCCTTGGCGTTGCTCTGGCGTGGCGTAAAGCTCTTTGCGCTTGGCTATGTATTGAACCTGTTGCGTTTTACGCTTCCACTGCTTTTGGTGCAGACCAGCGGCGTTTCTCTCCCCCCTACGGAATCGCCAGGATATTTGTTTTGGATGGTTGATATTTTACAGTTGGCGGGACTTTCGTTTATCTTTGCAGCCCCCCTCAAAACGCTTTCAGGAAGACGTTGGGTTTTTCCGGCGATTATTACTGCAGTACTATTTGTTTCGCCGTTACTATGGGGAAGTTGTCCGAACTTCCCCCTCTTTGCGCCACTTTGGGGCACTGCACCAATTATAGAGTTCCCGTTTTTCCCCTGGGTGATTTACCCTCTGCTTGGCATGTGGCTCAGCCCCGTCCTGTTCAGCCTTCCGGAAGAACCAAAGCAAAGACGACAAATACTGCTCACCGGTGTTTTATTGATGACTGTCGGCGCACTGAGTTACGAACATCTTGTGCCGGGCGATTACCATCGTAGCGGGGCTGGAGTGCATTTTGCCATAATCGGCTTTGTCTGCGTCTGGCTGGTAGCGTGTAATTCTGTAACACAACGAGTTGATTGTACACACACCTTTTTCAAGACCATCTTTTTCTGGAGTCGGCAGGTAACAGGAATATACTTTATTCAGTGGATCTTGTTTGGCTGGAGCATGCTTGTGTGGAATCCCAATAGCATGAGTGGCTACGGTGCAACCGTAGTTGGATTGGGAGTGCTGGTGATAACGCATTGGATAATGCGACAAAAGCGCTGTCAAAAGCTATTTGCCTGGATATAAGTGGTCCAAGGACCACAATCGAGGGGTATGGCCCTTGCCATCGCTAATCACAGCAATGGTTGTTATACCCCATTGAGAAACCTTGTAAATGTACGGTAGCGGCGCTAAGCCGCTACCGGCTTACATCTTAAAAGCGGCAATAATCGCGATGATAAATCCCAGCAGGGTTAAAAATAGGTCGGCTACGCGAAAGGTTGCGCCGCCAATTTCTACATCGCCGTAAAGAAAATCAAGGTAGGTTTGTGTGTTTGGACTTTCTTCTTCCATGGCTTGTTTCTCCTTTGCGGTAGTTGTGTTGTTTTTACTATAGCATCCCGCTGGGGGACGGGTACAGTGCTTATGAGGTGGCAATATGGTTCAAATTCCACCTCAGTGCATACGAGAGCATGCCGTTATAATACCGTGGGGAACAAAAAAGTTGCCTCTTTCTGTTCCATAGCGGCACAAGTTGTGCTGCATTGAGGTGGCTCAGGTTTCGAAAATCTCATCGTCATCGTCGTCATCATCGTTGTCATTCTCGCCGCGAATGGCCGGCCCCAGGATGGAGGCGTCTTGTGCGGCCATATCCATGACTTCTTCGGCGGCGTAGATCGGGCACTTTTGTCGCACTGCCAAGGCAATACCGTCGCTGGGACGTGTGTCGACGCGCAGCACTTTTTCAACATGTCCTTGCGCATCGCGTTGCTCGATGGTCAGGTGAGCGTAGAATGTGTCGCTTTGAAGACGGTAAATGGTCACGGCTTTCAGTTCACCGTGCAGGCCGGCCAGTATGTTTCCAATGAGGTCATGGGTCATGGGGCGGGCAGTTTTTTCGCGCATGAGTCCAATTTGGATAGCGCTGGCTTCGGGGACACCGACCAGTATGGGTAGTACTCGATTTTCATGCCGCAATAGTACCAGCGGGTACTGGTGTTCGTCGGCTTGGCTGACGCCGAGTATTTCGAGTTCGACCATGACAACCTCCTTGTTGGCTCTGTATCGATTATACGCTCTTGAGGGGGAAATGCTCAATGGTCGCGGAGGGGAAAACTATCAGGAGCCTTCCTTGGAAGAGGGTATGGTGGAATGGTGCTGGGGGAGGTAGGCGCCTCCGGAAACAATGAGTTTCATGGCATCTTCAATGGAAATGTTGAGCGGGGTTAGCTCGTTGCTGGGGACATAGAGCAGGAAGCCCGAGGTTGGATTGGGGGTGGTCGGGACGAAGACCGCCGTCAGGTCACGTCCGCAGGCTTTTTGCACCACGCCGTGTTCGCGCGCAGTGATAAAGCCTACGACGAGAAGACCGGGACGGGGGTATTCGACGAGTACGACGGCCTGGAAAACTGCGCCTTCGCGTGTCATGAAGACGTCGCGAATCTGTTGCACGGCGAGGTAAAGACGGCTGATAAGAGGAATTTTGCCAAGTATGCGTTCGCCGTATCCGATGATCTTTCGTGCGACCAGGTAACGGGTGAGGAAACCGGTGGTAAGGAAGAGGAGGGTCGCCATGAGGAAACCGACCCATGGGTCGTATTCGAAGGCCAGTTTTTCGTGTATTGCGGGCACGCGGGCTGCAACGGCGTTGATGTAGTAAACCAAGCCTTTGAAAAAGGTGTTGATGCCGCCGCCTACTTTGGTGAATACCCACCAGGCAACCCACAGTGTGACGAAGAAGGGGATCCATACGAGAAGGCCGGTGGTCATATATTGACGCAGGTTGCGTAGGTATGCGCGCAAAAATGAGATAGGGCCGTGGTAGCGGCGTTTTTTCTTGCGGCGTAATGTAAACGGGGGTCTACTCATGGAAAACGGTCTCTCTGTCGGAAGATGCTGAAAGGGGTTTTTCCATGCGCACGCGCACTACGTGAGTAGGGGTCGCGTCGAGCACGGTGATCCGAAAAAGGGGCGCTTCGATAACATCGCCTTTTTTCGGGATACGTTTTTTGGTGTGCATGATCCAGCCCCCGAGTGTTTCTACTTCGTCGTCTTCGATGGGAATATCAAGGGTTTCGGATAATTCTTCTATCGGAATACGGGTATCCACGATGTACGCATTTTCACCTACTTTCCGGATGGGGTTTTCTTCTTCATCGTATTCGTCGCAGATGTCGCCGAATATCTCTTCGAGGATATCTTCGATGGTGATCAGGCCATCGGTGCCGCCGTATTCGTCGGTGACGATGGCCATGGATTGTTTTGCATCGCGCATGGCGCGCAGCACGTCGTCGAGCTTCATGGTGTCGTGTACGTGCATGGCTTCGCGCACCAATCGGGAGATATCCTCGTTTTCCGGGGTGGTGTCGCGCAGTACGGTGAAGGCGTTGACGATACCAGTAATCTCGTCGATGGTCTCGTGATAGATGGGAATGCGTGTACGTCCGCTTTCCTGAAAGAGAGTGATAAGCTCGGTCCGTGTGGCCGTGTCGGGCAGGGCTTGAATGTCGATACGCGGCACCATAATTTCTTTGGCGAGACTGGTTTGAAGATCCATGACGGCATGGATCATTTCTTTTTCTTCTTTGTCGATAGCGCCTTTATCGGCACTTTCGTCGACAAGGATGCGGACGTCTTCGGGGGAACGCATGAGTAGGGGCATGGAGTTGGCTTCTTGTCCATATATACCCCGGAGCAGGTGGCGAGTAATCCATAGCGTGGGGGCGCTTAAAGGGGCAAAAATACTAAGAAAAAAGCGCATTGGGGGCAACAGAAGTAGCGAAAGACGGGTTGGATGGATGCGAAACATGCTTTTGGGAAGGAGTTCGCCAAAGACAAGTACAAGGGGGGTGGCGATAATCGGTGTCCATACGTCACCAAATTGTCGGGTGAGTGCTATTGTTCCCAGTAGTAGTGAAATGTTAGTACCGATGAGCACACCGGTGAGCATATAGTTAGGATGCTCCAGGGCATGCAAGAGCTGACGTGCGTTCCAGTTCTTCTTTTCTTCGGCAAGATGGCGTACCCGAAGAGGATTACAAGAGACAAAACCCGTCTCATATCCGGCGAAAAAACCGTTGAGAAGTACGCCGATAATGAATATAACAATGAGGCCTACTGCTGCACTCATGAGTAATCGTCCTCTTTTTGTCTTGGGGGCACTTGCAGGCGTAGTTGCGCCACACGTTTTCCTTCGACCGCTTCGATGACGTAGTATACGCCATCATATTCGACCTCGTCTCCTACTTCGGGGATTTTATCTGTTCGGTCCATGATGAATCCCGCCACGGTGGTGTGTTCTTCATCTTCCACTGCGGTTCCGGTTAATTCTTCCAACTCGTCTAACGGCAGGCTGCCGTCTACACGAAATACACCGTCGTCTAGCTGGGTGTACAATGGCTCCTCTTCGTCGTCTTCTTCGCCAATATCGCCGACAACTTCGCGCAATGCGTCTTGCAGGGTCACCAGACCTTCTGTGCCGCCATACTCGTCGACAACGATGGAGAGGTGGGTTCGTACGCGTTGGGCCATTCTGAGGAAGTCGGACACTTCCATTGTTTCAGGCACAAAATGGGGCTTGCGCAATAGGGGTGTAATGGGGGCGTCCAATTCGCCGCTGCAGGCGGCTGGCAACAAATCTTTGGCGAATAGCAGGCCGGTAATGTGGTCCAGGTCGTCTTCATAGACAGGGATTCGTGCATATTCATGTTCGCGCACCACAGCAAGTGCGTCGCCAATGGTGGTTTCTTTGGAAAGCACGATCATGTCTGGACGGGGGGTAAGGATCTCGCGCACGCGTACTTCGCGCACGTCGAGAATACCTTGGATCATCTGGCGTTCCTCTTCTTCGATGACGCCGGTGGCCTCGCCTTCGGTCAGCAGTGATTTAAACTCATCTTCTGTCATAAACGGAGCAGGCGGCACTTCGCTGAATCGGGTAAGCCGAAAGAGCAGACCAATGAGCCAGATGAGAATTTCCCGCACGGGGGCGAGTAGCTGATTGAGCAGAAAGATGGGGATGGCAGCCCACCGCGCGAATCGTTCGCCTTGTTGCACGGCAACAAGCTTCGGCGTGATTTCGCCGAAGAACACGAGCATTGCGGTGCATAGAAAGACCGCCAGCGGGTAGGAAAGCGCAGGGGGCAATGTGAGGTGCCTGTCGAATACAATTTCCACGCGTGCGGCAAAAATAACGCCGAGCAAAATGTTGACGATACAGTTGCCCATCAGGATAGAGGTAAGCAAACCGTTGGGATTGCTCATCAGTTGCGCCACGAGACGATCCAGAAAGTGTTTGCTCTGGCGCATGCTGAGAAGGCGCACTGTGTGCAGGGAGTAGAAGGCAACCTCGCTGGCGGAAAAGAAGGCGGAGCAACTGAGCAAGACCAAAGCGGCTAGCCATACTTTGGGGGTAAGCACCTGGGTCCACTGCTGGGCTACGGTTGTTGTTTCTTCGAAAAGGCTGTTTGCCGCTATGGGGCGCATAAGCGCAATGAGGATGGCGAATACCGCCGCCCATACTGGTAGAACCCATAGGGGGGTCTGTCTGAATATCTGGGGCCGAAAACGCTTTTCTGTGCGTTTCGTTCGCCCTCCGCTATCGTCGTCCAAGGACTATCTCACTCCACCTCGTGCACTTGGGGCGTATTCCTACGCACGCAAACGCCACGCGGCCTCTTTACTGGTATTCAGGTATTGTGCCTGTTTTTCGGTCATAATTTCACGCTCGACATCTGAAGCGTGTGTATATCCTAATAAATGGAGCAGGCCATGGCAAAAAAGAAGCCGGACCTCGTCGCGCATGGCTTGGGAATCTCCTTTGCAATAACGTTCAACGGTCTCCAAAGAGATGACAATATCGCCAAGAACACGTTCCCCATGTAGAAGTGTATCCTCTTGAGCAAAGGAAAGCACATCGGTAGGAACCGGTTTTTTGCGATACTCTTCGTTCAGGGTCGTGATAAAAGGATCGTCGCAGAAAAGCACACTCAATTCCAAGCCTGAATAGCGGGTATCATCGCATGCGCCTTCTTCGCGGCAAACGCGCTCGGCTAATCGCTGGAGATTATCGCGGCGGTAAAAGCGTTTGCGTCTGGATTCGTTTCGTATGTCGATATGCACCATAATCATGCTCCTCCCGATAAGGGGATCACGTTTTTATTTTTACCCGAGTCCTTGTCAGCGTCGGGGTACGATACCCGGGTGTGCAGCATCGTAATGATGCGTCGGCTAACTACTTCTTTAATAGTATCAAGTTGCTTCAAAGTCAAGTTACTGTCGTCGAATTGGCGTCCTTCGGAGCGCGCGGCTACGATTTTTTCGACGAATTCGCGAATGCGTTCCTCGTTGGGGTTTTTAATGGACCGCACACCGGATTCAACGGCGTCGCAGATCATTAATATCGCCGTTTCGGGACTTTGGGGTTTGGGGCCGGGATAACGAAAGTCTTCTTCGCGCACGTCGTCATGCTTGTTTTGTTCGAGTGCTTGCTGGTAGAAGAAGCCGATCAGACATGTGCCGTGGTGTTCCAAAATGCCGTCTACAATCGGCTTGGGAAGGTGGTAGTTGCGGGCCATCTCAACGCCTTTGAGTACGTGGGAGGCAATGGCGCGCGCACTCAGGCGCGGTGCAAGTTCGTCGTGAATGTTGTAGCCCTGCTGGTTTTCGGAGAAGTACTCTGAGCGCCACATTTTGCCGATGTCGTGGTAGTAGGCGCAGACTCGTGCCAACAGGCCGTTGGCGCCAACGGCGTCTGCAGCAGCTTCGGCCAACTGCCCCAGCATCAAACTGTGTGCGTAGGTGGCCGGGGCTTTGATGGCAAGCTGGCTCATTACTTCATTGTTCAGATCGGAGTATTCGAGTAATTGGATATCGGTGGTAATGCCGAAGAGACGTTCGAAGGGGGACAGCAGGCCGGGCACGGTTAGCAGGCAGACGCCTCCGTTGAGAGCGATGAGCAGCAGGCGGCGGCCTCCGGTTGCTGCGACAAGCGAGTTGGTGGCGAGCAGGATTGCGGCCATGGCAAACAGACCCACTAATGTGGCTTTGATCGATGCGGCGGCCATGTCGCTACGACGACGCACTTTGTAGATACTGAAAACGCCCGCAAGGGACATGGCGCCAAGTACGAAAAAAAGACGCCAATCGTATCCATACTGTGCGGAGACTAGCAGGGCAATCAAAATGCTGAGCATCGCAGCCAGACGCACGCTGACCAATACGGCGTACAGTATGCCTACTGCCGCTACGGGCAGCAGGTATCCGGTGGGTTGGAAGTAGAGTGCAATTCGTCCAACGATCAGGGTAATACACATCAACAGTAGCGCCAGGTTTACGTGGGCGAGGGAGTAGGTTTCTGTATTTTCCCCCCGTAGTAGTCCCATACTTCGAAAAAGACCCGTAAGCACCATGGCGGCCAGTATCATGTGTGAAAGCAGTATGTTAATAATACGCTGTTGTGGCTTTTGCTCGTTTTCGAGAATAGACAGGTAGGTATTTACGTCGGAACGACTCTGCGCCGTCCAGCGTTTACCCCGGTCCTGGATGATTTCGCCGGGCTCGATGCTTTTCATGACCGGCGCAATGGATTCTGAAGCACGTTCGAGCGCACCCGCCATAAAAACCTTGTCATAGCGGATCGTGTCCACAAGTGCGGGCTGCACCATCGGCAATCCGGCATCGTGCAGCTTGGCCCATTCCACCTGTAGCTCAAGGGCAACGGATTTTGCGGTTTCCTGCAGGCGCTGACTCAACACTTCTGCAGCCTCTTCCACATCGGGCACTTGCTCCATGGCAAGCTGGCTGGAGACGTGCTGATCGTCCTGTAACATGTCACGCAGGATCACGATTTCCTTGTCGCCCCCCATAGCAGCGGTACGCACGCCTTGGTGGAGTACGTAGCGGAGGCTTTCAAGCGCAAGCGTTTCCAGATGCTCCGCCAGCGAGAAGAAAAAAGGGGGAACCTCTTCTGGTTGGAGTGCAATCACAGGCCGGGGAAGCTCTTGGGGGGGTATGGCTTCGCCTTCCGTCTCCACTTCTGCGGGCGGGGTCTCGGCAGGGGGGGCAAACTGACGTTTGGGCAAGCTGTCTTTGTCTGGGGTCAACCACAAGTTAAGCGCTGCTGCTTCCGGCAAATCTGCCCATTCAGGCGTTTCTTTGAGTGCCGCGACATGCGTTGCAACCACGGTCTGAACAATGTCTTCAGCGCGTTGTGTGGAATCCGACTGACGCAGGGTCTCAAGGATGGCATTTTGTATTGCTGGACGCTGCTCGCGGATGCGCGTGATTCGATTGCGCACGATGGAAAGCTGACGGTTAACCAGATCTTGATCGATTCGATAATGGGGGGGCACCTTTTCCCGTGCCTCCTCGCGTGCTTGTTGGGTCGCTTTGAGGTTGGGCGCTTCAAAATAGAAAGCCGTTCGGATTTCTGTCGATGCAATGGGGGCGTCCATATCCGCCACGAGCATTTTTTCGCTTTCGGGCAGACGCGTGAGTGCGGCAACAATGATGACATAGGCGACCAGCACCACTAGCATCTGCGCAGGACGGCGCAATGGGGTGCGTTGCTTTGCTTCTGGCACGCGTTGGGCGAAACGACCTACGCGCGGTTTTCGTTGGCCAAAGCCTATCATTTAGGTGTATTCCCTTGTGCCTCACGCATAGGAGAATCGCCCTCACTCTCCCCATCGCGTTCATAAGCGTCAACGATACGCTGTACAAGTGGATTACGCACGACATCGGACTTGGTAAGACGCACGATACCGATTCCGGGAATATTCTGCAATACGCGGCGTGCGTCGACAATGCCCGAGGTAACGTTCTTGGGCAGATCGACTTGGGTGATATCTCCAGTCACCACGGCACGCGATCCCATGCCAAGCCGTGTGAGAAACATCAGCATCTGGTCGCTGGTCGTATTCTGTGCTTCATCCAGGATCACAAAGGCCTGATCCAGGGTGCGACCGCGCATGAAGGCAAGCGGCGCCACTTCGATACGCTGTTCGTCAATAAGACGGCGCGCACGCGACATGTCTACCATTGAATAGAGTGCATCGTATAAGGGGCGCAGATATGGATTGACCTTTTGCTCCAGATCGCCAGGAAGAAAGCCGAGGCTTTCACCTGCTTCTACTGCCGGCCGGGTAAGGATGATGCGTTTCACCTGGCGGTTGAGCATGGCGGAAACGGCCGCCGCCATGGCAAGGTAGGTTTTACCTGTACCGGCAGGGCCGATGACCAGGGTCATTTCATGTTCACGAATCGCATCCAGATAGCGTTTTTGTCCACGTGTGCGTGCACGGATACGAATATCATCGCGCAGCACGGTATGGCGTTCTGCAAAGGTATCGTCATCTGCTTCCGGCTCATTTTGATTGCAAAAAGCGATGTCGATATCAGCCAATGTTGGTGCATGGCCATCGCGCACGGCACGCAACATGCCCAGGAGCATTTTTTCTACCCGTGCAGCGGCTTCCGGTTCGCCTATGATGACGATCTTGGCGCCGCGGTCCACAATCCGTACCCGCGTTACTTCTTGGATACGACGTCGCAATTCGCCATTTTGGCCCAGGAGCTGTATTGCCTCATCCTGGCTCTGTAATAGGATCTCGTGACTCAGTTTTTTAATGCCTCAATGCTTGAACGTAAACTACAGCAGGGTTTTATTCGGTCGTCGATTTTGGTTGAATACGATAAATGGTTTCCCCCTCACGCACAAGGCGTTTAATGTGACGGATAGCCGCTTCGAGCTCCAACGGATCTGCATCGAGATCTTTGACGCGCTGTTGCGCGCGGCTTACTTGCTCTTCGAACGCATCCACCTGGCGTTGCATGCTGCGCACTTGCTCTTCGCGTTGCTGATATTGGGCGTAGCGTCCCAGCAGGTCGCGCTGCACGGCATAGGCCGCCGAAAGCGACGCCACGGCAATGAATGTCACGATGTACCATTTATAGCTTTTTGTTTTCATCAACTGCGCGGGGAGGCGCAACGCCTCCCCGCACCCTCCAACAGGTTATTTTTTAATATTGTAGAAGGCTTTGGAGCCGAGGAATTCGGCTTGTGCACCCAATTCTTCTTCAATCCGAAGCAATTGGTTGTACTTGGCGATACGGTCGCTACGAGAGGCCGAACCCGTCTTGATCTGCCCGGCGTTAATCGCCACGGCGATGTCGGCGATGGTGGAATCTTCGGTTTCACCACTACGGTGCGAAATGACTGTGGTGTAGCCGGCGCGGTGGGCCATCTGACAGGCTTCCAGGGTCTCGGTCAGCGTACCAATCTGGTTCACTTTCACGAGGATGGAGTTGCCGACGCCTTCCTGGATACCGCGACTGAGGTATTCGGTGTTGGTAACGAAGAGATCGTCGCCAACCAACTGCACGTCTTTGCCCAGTTTGTCGGTAAGGCCTTTCCAGCCTGCCCAGTCATTCTCGTCCAGACCGTCTTCAATCGAAATAATCGGGTATTTGGAGACCCAGTCCGCGAGGAAGTCCGCCATTTCATCGGAGCTGAGCGATTTGCCTTCTGCGCCCAGGACATATTTACCATCTTTGTAGAATTCGCTGGAGGCAGCGTCCAACGCGATGAAGATATCTTTTCCGGCTTCGTAGCCAGCGGCTTTGATGGCTTGCAAAATCACTTCGATGGCTTCCACGTTGGAACCCAGGTTCGGTGCGAAACCGCCTTCGTCACCAACAGCCGTGTTGAGGCCTTTGTCTTTGAGCACTTTCTTGAGGCTGTGGAAAACTTCGGTACCCATGCGCAGTGCTTCTTTGAAGGTAGCTGCGCCTGCGGGCATGATCATGAATTCCTGGATGTCGACGTTGTTGTCGGCATGTTCACCGCCGTTGAGGATGTTCATCATAGGCAGGGGCAGGGTGTGGGCGTTTGCGCCGCCGATGTAGCGGTACAAGGGCATTTCGAGGGCTTCCGCAGCCGCTTTGGCTACTGCAAGCGAAACGCCGAGGATAGCATTGGCGCCCAGTTTGCTTTTCGTCTTGGTGCCATCGAGCTCGATCATCAGTTTGTCGATTTCGCGCTGGTTGAGTGCATCCATGCCGAGCAATTCCTGGCTGATAATGTCGTTGACATTAGCGACGGCTTTGCTGACGCCTTTGCCGAGGTAGCGACCTTTGTCGCCATCGCGCAGTTCAACGGCTTCATTTTCACCCGTCGAAGCGCCAGAGGGTACCGCAGCGCGTCCCACAACGCCAGCAGCAAGGTATACATCTACCTCTACGGTCGGATTGCCGCGTGAGTCCAAAATTTCACGTGCCTGAATGCCTGTGATTCTCGTCATTGTCTTCTTTTCCTTGTGTTGTCCTTTGGATCCAGTCTACCGCAGCCCAACGCAGGGAGCAAGTAGAAACCTTCACCGGCCCAGATAGCGTTTCCCTTCCGAATCAGGGAGCGACACGAGTATTCATGCCCACTCTGATGGTCCTCATCTCCGGAGAATGTCGACTATCCTTACATTATATAATATCTACACCGCTCCTGGGGAACGGTCTTCTTTTTTTGTGAAGCACGCAGCACTGTCTATCGGCTAAGCGACTGCGTATGCACTGCATTATAATGCAGATGCCCCCTGTATTGCAGCAATGACGCCTGCATGTCGTCGATTATCCCTTCCAGGGGAAAAGATAATCGCGCAGCCCCCGGTTCAAATAGTCATCCTGCTCATCGTATTCAACAGGCAAACGCCTGTTGGGCGCTGCAACGCCTTGCGCTATTTGCGTTTCGATATATGCATACTTGCGCGAAAGCATTTCATACGCGCTGCACCGTAACACGACATAGGCGGGCAGGGCGAAAAACAGGGCAAATGGTGGAAATAGCGACAGAACAAGCAGTATCAGGAGTACTATCGCTAATTTCATACAAAAAAAGGGGTTATCCAGCAGTAGAAGTATGGAAAGCCGAAAAATAGCCCACGGCCGTTCCTCTTTAAATACTAATGCGGGACCGCCCAAAAATGCGGCCAAGACCGCACCTATGACACCCCAAAAGGCCACGCTGCTAAGCGCATATCCCAACCAGAGAAGGGATTGTGGGACACGCATCGCGTAGAACCACACGCTTAGACTCAGACAAAACAGCACAGCCATGTATTCGTAGGACAGAAGCACGGCCTGTGTGGCATGGCGGCGCATACCGCTAAAAAAGGTGCGTAGCGTGCTATCCTGTAGTTCGATGCATTCCTTCACCATCGCCGCCATGCCCACGTTAAGGATCGGCAAGACTCCGAGGAAAAGCAGAAGCACGAGCATTCCGGCAAAAGCCCAGGCGCCACTTGCGCATGCCGCATAGAGTAGCATCAATATCGGCACCAGCATGAGCATACAGAACATATTGGCTAGCAGCAGCTTCCCCAAGTGGTCGTAGTAGACCCCAAAGGCGATTTTCAACGTGCGCGTTACCATACCGAAACCAAAACCGTGTGTCGTCCTAAAGCGGTCCAGCGACCACAAGGTGCTCAAAGGCACACCCAAGAAATATGGTCCTTACCGTCGCTGACCGCAGCAAAAAGTTCTTTTTTTTATGACAGCTCTTCAGATGCCTGGCACCAACAAAAGGGACTACAGGAACACCCGAACCCGGCTTCGTTTGCGTAGTTCCCCCATCCACTTTTGGTAGCGCTCATCGGCGTATTGAGCACGCAATAACGGCTCTATTTCCGTACGCACTTCTTCGTAAGACGCTACACCTGCAGCTTCTTTCTTTTGTGCTTTAAGTACGTGAAATCCCCATTCGGTCTCGACGACCTCGCTTATTTCGCCTTGTTCAAGGGAAAAGACGACTTTTTCCAAGGTTTCCACCAAGTCGCCCCGCATCACCCAGCCAACCAGCCCGCCAGTCTCCGCATCGGGACCTTCTGAATATTTTTTGGCTATCGCCTCAAAATCAGCGCCGGAAACTAGCTCCTGGCGTAGTGCCTGTAATTGGGCTTTGGTTTTGGCGCGTGATGCGGTCTCTTTTTCTGCAGTAAGAAAAATCCTGTATAGCTGGACTCGTTCCGGACGTGAATAATCGGCTACGTGGTCCTGATAATATTGCGCCATTTCGCTTTCCGATATGACCGCCTCTTTTTCCAGGTCGTGCCGTTTACGCATTCCCATGGAAATCGCCATGATCTGTTTGCGCATGCGCTCCCGAAAATCGCGCATGGTCTCTCCAGCCTCCTCCAGCACCTTCAAAAAGGCCTCTTCGGAATCGTATTGCTTCTTGATCTTCTGTAATCGTTCTTCCACATCTTCATCCGCCACCTCCAGGCCTGCCAATTGCGCCTCACGGTACAAAATCTTGCGTTCAATCGCTGTATCCAGCGCCTCACGAAGCGCCTTGTCAACTTCACGGTGATAGGCTTCCTGGGAAGTCGCTTGCGCCTGGATCGTGGACAGTAAGGGGCCTATCTCTTCCATTAGGTCACTTTGCAAAATGGGCTCATCGGAAACGGTGGCCACCACACCATCTATGATTTCCGCATGCACATGCGGCAGCATCAGGCCTGCCCACAATACTGTCGCCAGTATCCCTATGCCATTCCCTACTACCACTCGTTTCATATGCAGTATTCCTTCACTTGTACTACCCAAGTTTGTGTTATCCGGAATTAGATCTTGTTCGGTACGTAATTGAGGTACTGCGGAAGGATAGCACAGGTCAGTATTTGCGCACAAAACCGCGGCGGCGCACGTAATGCCGTAAAGATGCAAACAAGGCCTGAAACATGGTGCTTGAGGGAATGCGAACGCAGCGGGAAACGCAGCCGCAGGTGGTGTCGCTGGCGGAACGGTCAGTCTTTTAGCGCAACCGTATACCCCAGGGCGCACACCGTCTGCACCAGGGCTTCGTATGATACGTTTTCCCCGGTAACCGTGGCTTCGCCCGTAGCCAAATCGACGTGTGCGGTTTCCACGCCTTCTATTTCACGTAATGCGCGGGTCACGGTGGCTACACAGTGTGAACATCGCATGCCGTCGATCTGGAATGCGTGTGTTTGTGTGGCGCTGTCGAGCGTCTTTTCATTATCTTCCTGCGCTTCGGCAGATGAATGTGGATGGGCGAACCAACGGCTTCCCAGCAAGACGCCTAATAGAAGCAACGCGGCAATGTGGTTCCACCAGGGCGAAGCTGCGGCATGGGCAGCATGCGTCTGTAGTATGGCGCCGTGTGGGGGGAAAGCATTAAAAATCGCATCAAGGCAAAGACCGGAAAGCAATGCGCCTAGCGCAACGGTAATGATGTAAATGATCGCTGTACGGCGTCCAAGTACCTTCCAAATAACCGATATGGCGGCGGCGTTGGTGGCGGGACCGGTGATGAGAAAGACAAGCGCCGCCCCTGGCGAGGCGCCCATGTGCATAAAACCGACCGCAATGGGAATGGATGCAGTGGAGCAGACGTAGATGGGGATGCCTACCAGCATCATGAGCAGCATGGCGACGAGTCCGCCACCCAGATAGGCCGCAAATGCATTTTGCGGTAATAGCGCCGAAATCAATGCGGCCAGAATAACGCCAAATAGCAGTGCGCGGGAAATATCGCCGGGAAGCGTGATGAAACCATAGCGCAGGGCGCGCATCCATGCAGGATGTTTTTCTTTATCCGCGCAACACGCCGCAGTGCATGCCGCAGACACTTCCGAAGTCTTCGCCTCATCTATCTTCTGCCGTTCGCTATCCCCCCATGCTACGGCCATGCCGCCAACCACGCCCATAATTAAGGCGGCAAGTGGTCGAAAAATGGCAAAGACCGGCCCCAGGAGGGCGTAGGTAGCCAGAATGGAATCTACACCGGTTTGTGGAGTAGACAGTAGAAAGCCGGTTGTCGCCCCTCGTCCCGCCCCATGGTTGCGGATGGAGGTGGCTACGGGGAGAACGCCGCAGGAACACAGGGGTAATGGCACGCCGAAAAGGGCGCTTTTAAATACGGGAAGAAAGCCGCGTCCTCCCAGATGACGTTCTACCCATTGTGGGGACAACGCCACGGAAAGACAACCGGCAATGAAAAAACCAAAGAGCAAATACGGGGCCATTTGTCCTAATACTTGCCAGGCTTCTATGGCCGTTGTTGTAATGAAATCCGTCAGCATATCTAACAAGTCTCCTGCGCGGCCTTACTATTCTATAGCAACATCTACGGCTAACCCGATATTCCAATAGTGAAACCCAGCCTTGCCCCTACGCAGTCAGAAAGGAAAAAAGGAGTAGTAAGCGTAGTGATTTCCAGGCCTTCGCCCTGATGGCAGGTTCGTTGTCGTCTCTGAGTGAACCCGTTTTGTTGCTTTTGTCGCTGTTTTTTTAATCTTTGGCCTTATCCCTCATGATTTTATGCATATTTGCCTTCATGGTACAATGCAACAGTGCAAAAAACCATAAAATACACATCGAACTTTGAAACGGTTAGCGACCGCAGCGAAAATTTCTTGATTACGGACAGGCTTTAGGCTTTAAGGCATTCCAGAGACCACAATAAAGTGGCCGGCGCCAGTCACAACCGCATGACACTTACGTATCTCTGGCAACGTGGGTTTCATTTTATACCATAATTTTGTGACTGACACTTCAAAAGCTATCATAAAAAACGAAATTTTACTGCGGTCAGGGAAGGTAAGAATCATATTTCTTGGGTGTGGCCCTGGCCACCTTGTGGTCGCTGGACCGCTTTAGGATTTTACTCATTAAGGCAGTACGTAGATGTGCGCATCTGAATCGACAAATGAACTTAAACCTTTGCGTTTGGGGGAACCTTCGCCACGCGTGTTACGTTTTATTCGTAGCGCGGCGCACCTTTCCCTGATAAGCATGCTGGCGTTGTGGGTGCTGATGTTTTTGATCGAGGGGAAACCCTATGATCAGGTATGGCAGGTGGTACTGGCGCAGTGCATGGGAGGGCGTGCCGGCGGGGTTGGCTTGGGCCTCCAAAAGGGTTTTAGTCCCTACTATCTTTTTTTTCACAGCACAATGTATGATTTTATTATTATGTTGTACGTCTATCCCCTTTTTGTGTCGGGCTACCAATACATCTCTAACTGGCCGTTTATAGGAAAATTCTTCAAAAAAACGCATGCGCTGGCCTTGCAGCATAAAAAGCATATTGCTCCTTATGGCGCTATTGGCCTTATGCTTTTTGTCGTTTTTCCTTTTTGGAGCACCGGACCGTTGGTAGGGGTTATCGTAGGCTACCTGATCGGGCTGCGCACCTGGGTTACTTTCAGCGCCGTCATCATTGGTAATATGAGCGCGGTGGCGGCATGGATTTGGGCCTATGATCGTTTGCAGTCCTGGAGCCCAAAACTCGCGTTGATTTTGCTCATTATCATCTTTGTACTCGCCATGGGCGGCACCTTCTTTGCCCGTTTCCGTCGTGCTCATCGCCATAAAGACGCTGTAGCCCACGAGGAGGAGGTAGCGGAAAAAACGACGGTGGACTCTGAAGAATCCAAGGGCTAAAACGTCGCTTTCGCAAGCATGCCGGCACCTTTCCTTGGATACTGCAGGGCTAGATGGAATCTATGTTGTTTCTGTGCAGCCCAGCTGCTTTGGCGGCATGCACTATACCAGCACAGCAATGCCGAAATTCCAGCACGCGCAAGCAACCATTCTTTTACACCAGCAGACGAATATTCATTGATTTCAGTCTTTAAAAGCCCGTATTCTATGCTCATTGTGCTGTGACGTGATTAAAACTGCTGTGACGGGAAAGTATGCCTAAAGAAAGCGATACATTTATACCGGTATATAAGCGGCTTTTCCGCCGTCTTGAGGAAGATATCCTGGCGTTCCGTCTGAAACCTGGGGAGCGTATCGATTCTATTACCCAATTGCAGCAACGGTATCGGATAGGGCGTGAAACGGCTAAACGGGTGCTGAAATTGTTGGAGGAGGCGGGATACATTGTGCAACAGCAGGGCAAGGGCTCGTTTGTGCGTGATCGGGGGCCGCTGCAAAAAATCTGGGGGCTTGTTTTCCCGTTTTACTCGTTGCAGTACGAGGATTTACTGCTGGAAATATCGGCCCGTGCGGCAAAACAGAAGCGTGACTTCCGCCACTTCTGCAATTACAACAGCTATGAGGAAGAGTTGCGTCTGGTTGGGCGCATGTTGCAGGAACGCTATGAGGCCATCATCGTTATCCCTACGCTGGATGAGTCACGCACATGGCAAAAATTCTATTCGCGCCTGCCAAAAACGGATTCGCGTATTATCCTGCTGGACCACACGATGACCAGTAATGAATTTCGTTTTGTTGTTCAAAGCTATGATTTGGGTGTGACGCGCGCGCTGCTTTATTTGCTGGAACAAGGCAAGGGCGGGGTGGCTTTCGTTGAAAATGAGGTCTGGGCGGGTCGAAATATGGTGCTTGAGTTGATGCGCGGCACATATCTTAACCTGATGCGTCAGCATCGACCGGATTTTGAACCCTATATTTTGCCGCGGGCCAGCATGGTGGACGCGGAAACGGTGCGACGGCGTAATATCGACGGTGTTTTATGCTGCGATGATGTGAGCGCCATCCATGTATTGGGGCGATTGAAGGAACAGGAGATGCAGACCCCGGATGAGGTGCATGTGGTGGGATATGGCAATACGCACATTAGCCGTTTCTTTACTCCACCGCTTACGTCGGTCGATCCGTGTAATGCTGAGATGGCTGATGTACTCGCTTCTTTTTTGCTCCCCGACAGCGTTGAAAAGAATACGTTACACCAACAATACGTTGCGCAGCCTCGCCTCATTGTCCGTGGCACGTAACTTCCTCGCAGATTTTTCCTTTAAAAAACAGGACGCATGCAAATCTATGCATGCGCCCTGTGTGTAGTGTTTCTGCTTAGCGACGGCGACGCCGCAGGGATAGAGCGCCGACAGCGGCGCAAAGTCCGGCCAATACTCCCAGGCCCGCCATACCCGCAGCAGGAATGGCCGGAAGTACGGTCAAGTTTGCCTCGAGCATTAGCACATCGCCGTTGCTGTCGGAGACGATTAGTTGATAGACACCTGCATTCTCTTCATAGACGGCAGGTATGAAGAAACTCAGTAAATCATTGGTCTTTGCAGGCGATTCCACAGGACGGCCTTCGTATTGCCATTCCAGGGAAAACGGAGGATAGCCTCCATGCGTAATCACAAAGAATGTGTGTGAATTCCCTGCAGTCACCTCAGCGTCCATGGGTGGTTCAACCACTTGTAAATGAGGTGCCAGCTCAAGTTGAGCGCGTGGCGTACTGTATGTTACGCCGGAATAGGTGGCCTCACACCAGTAGGAACCGGCATGTGCAAAACCAAGCGGTTCGAGGATGAACTCAGGCGCATCTTCGCCCACGTCATGTATGGCTTTGCTCATCGTGTCGGCCCATTTCCATTGATAGTGCACACTGCCCACGCCACAGGCGGGCGCAACGGAGAAGGTTTGGCGATCCCCTACGTAAGCGCGGGTATCTTCAGGTTGTTTTGCAAAGCCGCACCAGTTTTCGATGGTGTATTGGGCGGTGTCTCCACCTGCGTAATACAAACCGGTCAAATCCTGCACGTCGGCCCCCAACAGGATACCTATCGTCCCCTCTGCATCGGGTTCCAGCAACTCAACTTGCACGGTATAAACGGGGTCATCATAAAGCAGCATAAAGGAGGCCGCGCTTGCCAGCGTCCCGATGAGAGTAACATCGGCTTCGGTAAACGTAGGCGCGACAGGGTCGTCGAATGTTACGACAAAATCTACCTGGGTGTGGGAAGTCGGGTTTTCGGTTGCAAGCACAATCTCGGCCCGGGGCGGTTGCGTGTCCACAATCAGTTCGTCTACGGTCGCATCGAAGCCCGTACTTCCGCCACTGGTCGCAGCGACTACGACATCGTAGACTCCTTCGGCAAGCGGCGGCTGGATGGTGTCATCGGGCAGTACCCACTGGCCATTACCAAGATTTTGTGCTGCATAGGTTGTACCGCCCACAGCAACAGAGAGGGTTGCGTCCAGCTTGTTTACCGTACCCGTCAGCGGCGGGGTAGGATCGGTAGTAAAAAGCTCATTTATTGTCACCACGGGCACGTTCAAATCGATGAGAAGCTCGTCGGTTGTTTTATCCCGTCCCACGTTGCCTGCCGCATCTGTTGCTGAAACACCTACATTATAGGTCGTGGGAAAGAGTTCTGTCAGCACACCGCTTTCAAGACGCCATGTGCCATCGCCCAGATTGAGGGCGTCGCAGATCTGACCGCCAACGGTGACAACAATGGTGGCGGTAGGGTCGTCAACGGTCCCTGTCAATGCTGGGCTTGCACTGCCTGTGATTAAGGTATCCACACTAACTATAGGCTTGAGCACGTCCACCACAATCTCGTCTAACGTGAGATCCTGTGTTTCGTTACCCACGGAATCGCTCGCCGTCGCTACGACGTCATAGACGCCAGGTAATAAAAGAATGGAGGAGGCGGGCAAAACCCATGTGCCGTCGCCCTGGTTCACGGCAAAAACGGTGTATAACCAAACTTGCACTAAAACCGTTGCGGTGGGGTCGTTCACAACACCGGAAATTGCCGCCATGCCATCATTGGTGATGAGTGAATCCACCCCTACTGTAGGCGCAATTGTATCGACAACAAGTTCGCCGGTCGTTGTATCGTGCAGGGTGTTTCCGATGGTGTCTGTCACGGTGACAGCAACATCGTAAATACCGTCTGGCAGGGTAGTCACCTGGTTGTCGGCGATACTCCAATGTCCATCGCCATCATTGACCGCCGTCAATGTTTGTCCGGCTACCGTTACACTGACTGCTGCGGTGGGGTCGGCCACATCTCCTTGCAAGGGAGGGGTGCGATCGGTGGTCCCCAGATAATCTACGGTGGGAAGGGCTGCATAGAGATGGATGGTGTCACTTAAAACGGAGGATTCGCCGTATGCATTTTTAATTTTTACGAAAAGCCTCTTTTCTCCATCGCCTTCGCTGAGCTGCACCTGCGGTTGTGACGTCAGAGGAACCCAGGATGCGCCATCCATGGAAGGGGTTTCACTAGCCATGAAATGGGTCGCACCATTCATGTGGGTCATATCAAGTTGGACTGTGGAATTGATGGAGGTTTCCGCATCTTGATTGATCACAAAATCAAAGAGGGTTGGGGGTACATGAAAGGTAATCTGCTGCTTAGGGTCGGTGAAGTATTCTTCTTCAAGGAGACCATCGAATGGAACCGGAATGGCAGGAATGTTGATGTTGAAATTCACGTCGGTCAGGTTGGCGATGTTTAGCCGAATGGCGACTGTGGGTTGAAGGGTCACATCGGGCTCAAGTTGAACCGCGGTGGCGATATTGGCAACGGTGACGTCGGCATCGGCGGCTGTGATGTTGCGATGCTCACCGTCGGAGGTAAAATTTCCTCGATCGGTTTCCAAGCGTTTAAAGGTGGCCTTGACTTGATCTCCTGCGGTCAGACTGACTCCGATTTTACCGGTGACTACACCGCTGATATCGATTGGAATGTCGAAAAGGTCGATATCATTCAATGCCGCTGCCAGCATGACCGTTTCGCCAAGATTATATGCGGTGATCGTTTTTTCATCTTGCAGGCGCAACGTTTCGGAGGGAACAATAGGGAAATCGTCTTCCAGCGTGTATTCCTGTCCGAAGGCTTCGAAATGAATCCGGTATTGGCCACCCAGCGAAATACCGATGTTTTGCTGTACGGTGCTTGGCGCGCCTATAAAATGCAAATCGCCTAAATCCATCCCGATCGGACAGTCTAGCTGGGCTGCGCCATTGAGGGTGCCGGCAAAGAGGATGCCGTCGACGCCACCGGTAAAACGCACATCCGCACGCCCTATACCAAAATCGAAGCCTCGCCATCCGGTATCAAAATGCCAATCGGGGAAGCCTTCTTCCATTTCCAGGGGGGCATGCTCTTCTTCATACGATGCTGCAAAACCCGCCATGGGAAAAATAGCAAGGAGCCCCACAAGCAATCCTCGCGTCACGCGTTTCTTTCCTTCTTGAGCTGTCATAACCTCACATCCCTTTATCGCTTAGCGCCGCAGACCACGTCGCGTCATTACACCCAATACTGCCAACACTGCAACCAGTGTGATCAGACTCCACACACTGCTTGCCGGCACGCCTGTTCCCACCACAACCAAGTGTTTCTGGGTAACCATCTTGATTTCTTCGTAATTTGTCACGGTCAGCGACACGGTATATGCGCCATCGTGTTTATAAACATGCACTGGATTCTGTTCCGTGCTCGTGCCGCCATCGCCAAAGTACCAGTACCATTCTGCCACCGGCTTGACCGTGGTCAGCGTCCGGTCATAGAACTGTACGGAAAGCGGTGCACGACCTGTAGGTGGAAATGCTTCGAAATCGGCCTCCATGGACGACTTGGTGTATTTACCGATGAATTGAATCGTGTCACCCACTTCGAGAAGACGCGATACGGTTGCTGGTGTCGGCGCCCCATACCCTTCTAATGGCTTCCAGGTCAGGCTGAGGGGGCCGCTGGGGATCTGGTTCAGGGTGACTGTTCCCATGCCTTCGTAGATTCCACCGTCACTGTCGGTAAGGGTCCACTCTGCCGCAGCAGCAGTTACTTTGATTTCCACCGTACCGGTTTCGCGTGTATAGGTGAAGGGGTAATTGTTGGTAATGTTGCGCAACACCATCACCGAGGTGTCTTCGGGGGCAATCCATCCGGGTATGGGCTTGAACTTGACCATCCGTTCACCATCCGTACTGGCTAGCATCGCGCCACTGTCACGCCATTCGCCACCGGTAACGCGCCATTGTGCACCCGCATTGCGGACGGCTTCTGGTAGCAGCGTTACGGATAGAATCCCTTCGCCCTCACCCAGAATGGGGATATAAGAACCCACCAATGTCAGGGTTTCGCCTGCACCCAGGGTCGCTGTTGCAGGGTTCGGTTCTGGCATCAGGTAGGTGTTCACATAGCCCCAAATCACCTTCAGCTCACCTGTAGGAATGTCGGTCAATGTCGTATCGCCCAAACCGGTATGGGGAGCACCATCGCCATCGATTAATGCCCACGGCGCCCCTTCCGGATCTACGTTGATGATTACCGTGCCCAGTTCACGCACATATTCGTAGGTAAGATCGTAGGGCGTGTTGCGCACAATGGTCATTGAGGCCGTCTCTGGTGCAATCCAGCCGGTCATGGGGGTAAAGGAAAGGGTAGCTTCCCCATCCGGCACTTCGAGTGTTGCACCAGTATTCTGCCAGGCTCCACCGTTAAAACGCCATTGCGCACCCGCGTCGCATACGCGGGCTGGGGTCAGATTCACGGTAAGATCGACGCGTCCTTCTCCGATGATAGGGGGGTAGTTTCCGGTGAAGGCAACCGATGCACCGGGAAACAGAACCAAATTCTGGGTGCTGGGCGTGGGGAGCATATAGGTTGCGAGCGGTTGCCAGGTAAGCGCAATTTCGCCTGTAGGCACATTTTCCACGATCGCACTTCCTTCACCGGTGTGACTTTCCCCGTCGCCATCGATGAATGACCATGGCGCATCCATGGGTGAGGCATAGATTTCTACGGTACCCGTCTGACGTGTCCAGGTTTCTGTCAGCTCCAACAAGTAGTCTTTGTTGATCGTGACTGTTTTTTTCTCCGGCGCTGCCCAGCCTTGTACGAGGTTGTAGGTAATGGTGTGTTCGCCCACTGGGGTAGCAACAAAGCTTCCGCTCTCCTGCCATTCTCCATCGTCCAGACGCCAGCGTGGGGTCTGAGCCAATACGCCATCGGGGGCAAAGTCAACTCGCACTGCACCTTCATCAGGAATTTCTCCCATGCATGCAGGATAGTTAACAAAAACACTCTTTTGATAGTTCTCGTGCGTGCCCAAGCCTTCTGACAGTCCAATCAGACCACCATAAAGATCCAGCTCCAGCCAGGTGATCACGATACGGCCGTCGAAGAACATCTCGATCTGAAAGTTAACCTGATTTTCCGTGATGATATTGCTCAGGAAAACCTTGTCGAAGGTAACAACGACGCGATTCGTATACTGTTTCCAGTAAACCGTGCCGCCTTGATCGGGTTTCAGGTCGGTAAAGATGCCGGAAATGCGTGGCAGGTCAAAATGCGCATCCACACTCGGATCATTTTCTGTATCAGGTGCGGTAAAGGTGATGTAGCCATTACTGCCAATGAAAAATGAGCTGTATTTTTCACCATACAGCGCTACCTGTTTCCCGTCGCTCAGCGTAATTTCAACAGCATCATTGTCTCCCAATGTCACCGGGGTGCCGTCGTAGGGACTGGTACGATAATTACTCGTATCATCGACGCAGGCGACGTAGTAATTGTTGGAAAGATTGGGCGTGAAGAGTACGCGTTTATAGCTTACGTTGTTGTTGCCCATGGTGAAATGCTGTGTAAACCAATCGGTTGGCTCACCAGGACTGGGCTGACCGGTAAAATTAAGTTCTGATTTTGTAAAGGGGAAATCGCGCAACTTAATCGGCGTCCACTCCAGACGTGTAAGGAAGTTATCCGCATTCTCGCCCGGCCATTCCCAACGCCAGCCCAAGATTCCGAAGAAAACAACTGGGTAGACTTTTGCTCCCAGATTTAGCTCCGAATCGTTTTGGTAGGTCAGCTCGGTGCGATACCCTGCGGGGGGAATCACGATATCACGCGTTTCGTGTTCCGTTGTATACTGGTTCCCATCACTCAAATCGATGCTGTCGCATCGCAAGTAGCCATTGGCTACTGCGGCAATGTCCAGCGCAACGCCTGCTTTGGGAAGAGGCACCCAGTCGGGCAAGGTAATAAGCCCTCGGGTAATAAGTAGGGAAATAAGGTCTAAATTTACCACTTGCGTGCGTCCGGCTTCATCGCGCAATTCTGATGTTTCGTCCAGCAGGTAGGTATTGAATTCATCACGATCAGAAGCCACCATGTGAAAATCAGGCACGTAGGGGATATCGACAATAAAGGGATCTATCCAGGAGATGGGGATATCAAAGGCGAGCTTGAGGAAGAATTCTGCGCCGAAATAGAATCCCCAGTTGCCTGATGCGGCTCCCGCACTCAGCTGATTTTCATTAGCCAAGGTGAAATTACCGCTGACGTTGGCGTCGTAGTTGAAGCCGGCCCCGGCGTTAAGACGCACCTGGATCACAAAACCACCGGGTTCGTCGCCACTGCCACCGGGAATCCAGCCTGAATCGAAACCGAGGTTTTCCATCCCTTGCGGCGGCACCGTAAATTGCACCATGCGCGTGATTGGATCATCGGCTTTTTCATCTGTCGCTTTAAGAGGAGAGAGGGGCGATTCGTCTGCCGGTTTAGTCCAAGTCTTCGCTTCGCCCGCCAATTCTTCGATTGGAAAATTTGGTTTTTCGTACTGATATACGAAAATTTGCATAATAGATCCGCCGGGTTCGTCGAGGCGGATGGAAAGGGGACGAATGCGACCATCTTTGAGTTTTTCTTCTGTGCGGCGCTCTGAAATCATTCGCTGCCCGTTGCTGTAGACAACCACTTCGAAGGGCTGCGCTCCTGCACTTTTCGGCAAGCGGTAGACTATTTCGTAATTTCCTGCTTGCACCGCGACCTTTTCGCGACCATCGCGCTGGATTGCACTTTTGGCGCCAGTAGCCTGTTGCGCCGCCAACAGTTCGCGGTGTTGCGATGAAAAGCCTGGGTTGCCGACACCTTGCGCACCCACACGCACGACACGACGCTCTGTTAATCCGTCGTCGCCGTAGTAGGCCACTTCAACGGAGCCATTTGTCTTCGCCAGTGCTGTCAATGCTTCGTCGGAGATTTGTGGATTGTTGGTATGCGCGGAATAAATCACCGCGTATTCGCCATAGGCGCTCATTCCCATGCCCAAAATAGCCACAAACAATACTATACGCATGTATTTTGCATACGTGGATTTATGTCTCAATATAAATGCGCCTCCCAAAGCACAGCATAAGGCAAGCAGTGCAAGCGCAAATCCGTTCATTGTCGGTACCATATACTCTACCTCGACTTCGATTTCACCCGTCTCACAGCTTTCCAACTCATCCGCCACCATACACATGTATACGCCGGCGTCGTCCATTTCGGCCGTACCAAGGCTCAATACGGGACCTTGGAGCATGCCGGTATCTTCTATTTCGCCTTTCCCTTCGAGCTTGGTCCAATCATAGGTAACTTGGCCGAAAGCGCCGGTCACCGTGACTTCAAGGGAAAACAGATCGCCTTCTACGACTTTTTGCTGATTCCCGCCATCCACAGAGATGGTCAGCGCGTTTGGATTTAAGGCAATCCGATCGGTGATGGATTCTTCGGAGAGGTTGCCTGCGCGATCGCGCAGGGATAAAAATATGTCTTTGTAACCTTGACCGGGAGAAAGCTCCCAGGACAACATTTCGCTGAAGGGCTGCCATGCGCCCCAATTCTCCCCGTCGTCACTCAAGCGCATCTCGATTACACCGCTACCACTCGCACCTTCGTCGGCTGTCAGCTTTAATTGCACGTCCGTTACGCGGGTGAAGGGGGCATTTTCGTCGATGACTATCGTACCTGCCGGCGGTGTCATGTCAATCGCAAGCAATCCAGCGCTTTCGCTGCTGCCAATCTGTCCGAGTACGTCGGTGGCCGTGATGCTTAAGCTGGCAGGACCGTCTACGTCGATAGAAGGGGTAACGGTATAGGTGTATTCATAGCTGCTGCCTTCATGGGCCGCATAGCTTGCCGCGTGGCCATTGACGGTAACTTCGGGCAATCCGGGTAGGCCGTTGTCATCATTTACGGTGAATGCAATCGTAACTACATCGTTGGCCTTGGCGAATTCGGGATAGACGTTGACCGCACTGATGGTGGGTATCGTGCTGTCAATCAGCAACGCTGTTGTATTGGTAAGTGTGTCGGCATTCCCGACGCTGTCGACAACGGAAATAAGCACTGTGGCGGGGCCGTCGGGATTAATTTCGCCATCGACTGTATATCGGTAGGTATAGGCATCATCGGTTTGCGTTTCAAAATCCGCTGCATTTCCGTTTATCAGCACGGTGGGATAGGGCTGTACAGCGGTTGCGGCATCGATTGCTGAAAAGGTCAGACGGACCAGATCGCCATCTTTGGCAACGTTGGGATTTGCCTGCAGGGAGCTAATCTCGGGCGCTTGTGTATCCACGGTCAGCACATCATTGAAGACGGGGGCGGCGATGTTGTTTACCATGTCGACCGCGTTTATCTGAATGGCTGCAGCTCCATTGGGGGAATCCGTTACTATGGAATAGGTGAATGTGTATTCGCTACCTGAGTGACTGGTAGGCGCGCCAAGGTCTATTCCATCAACGGTGACGGTGGGGATACCTACTAATGGGCTGTAGCTATCCTGAAGTGTGAAGTGGATCTCAACCGTATCACCGGCCTTGGCCATAGCGGGCGTTGCGGTGAGTCCGGTTATATCGGGAGGGGACAGGTCAATGGTAAACGCTGTTTCCGAGCGAAGTTCGCCCGCATTACCGGCTACGTCTACTGCTGAGAAAACCACCGTTGCAAAACCTTGCGGGGCGCTAGCCGGTACCGCGTAGTCATAGGTATATGCGTTGCCGACAACCATGGAGGGTGCGCCTACTACAACGCCTGCTACCGTGAGCATTGGTGCTGCGGAAAGTGCACTCACGTCCTCTACGCGGATGGAGAAGGTAACTGTGTCATACGCACCTGCCAGGTAGGGTGTGATGGCGAGATCGTGGAAAGCAGGCGCCGTATTATCGATGAACAATATCGTGGTTTCTGTCGTCTCGGAACTGTTTCCCGCGGCGTCTGTTACCTGCACTTGCACAGTCGCCGCACCTTCTGGTGCATTCGATGGCAGGGTGTACATGTACGTGTATTCATCACCCGATGCAGATGATGGCGCGCCTACATTAGCTCCATTCACTTGCATGAGCGGGGCCGAAGGAAGGCCATTTGCATCCGTTGCTTCTACTTTCAGTGTTACGCGATCGCCTGCCCGGGCTGGTGAATTCAGGCAGGATACCTGCTGAATCACAGGCGCGGTTCCGTCGACAAAAAGCGTATTTGTGGATGTCTCCTGGCGGGTGTTTCCCGCACGATCGACCGCATTCACGACGAGGGAAATGGGACCATCGGACGTAGCGGTCGGCACGGTGTACGCATATGTATATACATTGCCCGACGTAGCGGTCGGCGCACCCAGATCGACGCCGTTTGCGCGCATGGTCGGTGTGTCGGCAAGGCCATATACATCGCTCACGGTTACCCGCAATGTCGATGCTGTTCCGGGTTGTACATAAGCGGGATCTGCCTGAAAATTCGTGATGGTCGGCGGGGTGTCATCGATGGTCAACAACGCATTGGACGATTTGCCCTGGCTATTGCCTGCGGTGTCAATCGCCAATACCTCAATCAATGCCGCGCCTTGTGGAGCGTTAGTGGGCGTGGTGTAGGTATAGGTGTACACATTGCCCGCTGTCGACGTAGGCGCTCCGATAGAAACCCCGTTTATTGTCATCGTAGGCGCACTTGTTAACGCCACATTATCACTCGCCTCTACGGTGAGGGTTACAACGTCACCGCCTTGCACATATTGGGACGAAACCGTCAGTACACCGACAACGGGGCGTGTGGTATCCAGCACCTGAATGGCGATATCTTCTTCATGGTACCCATTGTATGTTGCCGCATCGGTCACCCGCACGCGGATGGTATGACTGCCTGCGCTTCCCCGATCAATTAAGGTGGCATCGGCAATAGCGACTTCGACAGTGGTGGCGGTGGAAGCATTCAACGCAAAACGTCCCCCTGCTGAATCCACCAATGTCCAGGTGTATGGCTCCACTCCATCCGCATCTGTTGCCTGTAACGTCCCCAGCAACGTTCCGTTAGCGTCCGAATCCTGCACCGTCAATGCATTGGGCGCAATATCCGTCGGCGGCGCACTGTCCACCTTCAACACAATCGCCCCCATCGTTCCTTTGTCTGGCAGGTTCCACCCCGTCGTCAACGCTGTACCATTCAAGCCCGTCACCACCCCCATTGCACCTCCGTTGCGGTCTCCAAACCAGCCACTCACTTTCGGCCAACGCCGGTAGCCAAGTGTTTTTGTGCCGCCGCCTTTTATACCGGCTTCGTCCATTTCGTCCTTGGTGCTTACCAAGGTCACCAGCACTGCGCCCGCCTCGGCCTGTTGCGCGGTAAAGGAGACTTCCGGGTCGTCGCCATACCCACCCTGGGCAGCAATGACCGGTGTATCCAGATCGACTCCTGAAAAGCAATAGAGCCCACTCGTTTCCGGTTCTGTATCCCCTGAGAAGGCCAGCGCCACTGTTTGTGCGCCCGTGGGGGGATTGATGCAGTAGAATAACTGTGCGCGTTCATCCTCGCCTTCAAAATCCACCGCCTCGGTCATCGCCATCCCCCCCAAGGTGGCTGAGGCTTTACGGTGATTGCGGTTGGTCACCCCTAATATGGCCACTTTGGTGCCTGCGGGAATCGATGCGGTCGTCCATGACCAGGAGCTACCGCTGTTGGTGGTTTCCGCGCTGAATCCGGATTGGATATCGGGACCATTGAGCAAGGTAATCGCCCCGTAGCATGGCATAATTACACAGGCAATGAGCATGCCTGTCCAGCATCCCGAAAAGACATTCCGAGCTGTCATAATTCCTTCCCCTCACGTCTGGCGCATCAGGTGTCTACATCGCACCTGCATCCGCATGACACGTCCGCCCTGCTGGACGGTAAAACTTCGTTGTGGCACAGCCGTCGTTTTTTTATGGTCTGTCATGACACGAAAAACGCGGCACCTAAAATTTCCCAGTTGTTGAACTATACGATCATTCCTTGGGTATGCACGCGAAAACATCCTGATTCCCTCGCACCCATGCGCCAAACATGGCCAATTCTCCGATTGTGTGTAACAGCCCCTTGACTTACAGGATACAGCCGTTTACACACGCACGAACTAGCAGAAACTTTTCCCGTTACACCGGTTCACATTGGCACAGACAGCACTACTGTCCATTCCGAGCAACTATCCACACCGGCGTCCCTTCCGCTTCTGCGAACTTGACAGGAATTTTCCCTTCTGCCTCTGTACGTCTTCACCATTTTCTGCACTGCAGCCAACAGCAGAGCCTGGCTTTGTTTGGAAAACGTTATTCTCGCTTTCTTTTTACATACAACGTACATTATTCACGTTCACAGTTCTGCCATTATGCACTATTTCTCCAAAAATATACAGTCACCAGCGCTTTTTTGACTCTTTTCGCACCAGAAAGTTTCATTATTTGCGACATTTAGCATTAAAACGGCCACGCCGCCCTGTTTTTAGGATGCAAAACGGGAAGCGCATCACTGCGCTTCCCCTCCAGAAAAACATGGATCACTCTATCTTGAAATGGGGCTACAAGGCTTGCAAAGCGCTAATCAGCTGCGCCAATTCCACACGTGCCTTACTCAACAGGGCAGAATCCTGGGTAAAATGCTCGTTATCCACAATAATCGCCTCATCAATCGCCAAGGCAGCTTCCACCTCTTTGCGCAGCGCTTCCGGCACCGCCGCTCCCTTGTTTTGCAGCAAGTTTCGCAACAAGGCGAAGTACTCGTAATCTTCGATACCGTCGCGGGCAATACTCATGCGAATAGAGGCCCAGGGCACGCCGTTGGGACCGGGATAAATGAGATAGCCACACCCATGGTGGCCCGGCTGACTGTTCCAGGGCATCCAGGGGCGTTCAGGCCAGCGCTCTTCACCGCTCACGTTATCCGCCCAATGGGTCGTCCCCCAATAGAGATAGCCTTGCGCGCCATATTTCCAGCACTGCCAGAAGATAAGGCGGTGATCAATGGCAGGGAAATCAATCATGATGCCGGGGCGATCCCAAACGGTATAGAACCAAAGATTTTCGCCCGCCTCTTTGCGTAATGCAACCATGTTGGGATCAAATTCGCCAATGACCGGGCACCAGGTATCCACCCCGCCCACCAGCGCCTGCTCTGGAGCACTGGTCTCAAGGACAGGCCATTGCGGCAGATTTTCCTTCACCCACTGGTTCATTTCAAGCACCTGCGGGATGATGTGGCGCGCCATAACCGCGACCTCATCGTGCGCATAATACAGGGCTTTGTCTTCCCAGCCCTTTTCCTTGAGCAACGCCTGGGTCGCAAGCACTTTTTCTTTGTACTCGTCGCGTCCAGAGCCGTCAAAAAGGTCTGGAATGGGGATAAAGAAACAATTCTGCCCATGCGCCATAAGGTATTCGAAATCTTCCAGCATGTTTCCGCCGCCAAGCGGGAAGTTTTTGATCGGACTCATGCGGTGCTTGAGGTGCAAATCATAAAAACGTTTGCGCACCTCAAAAGGCGTGCGTCCCTCATACTTGTAGAAACGCTGCACCTGGCTCTCTTTCATCCAGAACGAAGTCTTCAGCGTAGTTTGCTCAGGCAACGCAAAATCCCATACATCTACTTCAAGAGGAACATTCAGTGTACCCGCATTCGCCGTCGTCACCTTCAGCACGCCGCTGTATTTACCCGGAGCTGTGTCCGCATCGGTATGCACGGTGATATAAAACGGCTGCGCTTCTTGCGTGAAAGGCACGTCGAGCTGCGCGTTTGGTTCCAGTACATCCGGATAGAAGCCCACTTTTTCGATTGGAAAATTGTATTCTGGCTCGCCAATCTTCACATAGCCCACGCCATAGATTTCGATCTGATCGGCGCGCAAAACGGTATCGCCATCTTCCTGCTTAAGATCAACGGCCTGCACTGCAAGCTGATTGAGATCCTGCCAAAGCGGCACCACCACCAGTTGTGCAGATTCGTATTCGTTGCGTGCCAGCTGAATCTGGACCGGTTTAGGAGCTCGTTTTGTGGAAAGCAGTGCTTCATCCCGGAAAACCTTGCGCAAAGTCGTTTCCGGCACCGCGGCAAAAGCACCCGCTGTAGCAGGCGTGGCCGCCGCTGCATAAAGGCGCGCTACTTCACGGCGCAACAGATCCAGCGCTCCTTGCACCTGCGCAATCATCGCCGCACCACCTTCTTGCGGCATGGCTTTCATCAAGGCGTCACTGGCAGCGTTCACCTGCTTTTCCAGGGAGCTATGGGCGGCAGCACGCACCGCTTCATCGGCCAGTTTTTCCATAGCGGCATAGCCATCCTGCGTCAGTGTTTGCAAGACTTTGTTTTCCGCCTCAAATGCATTAAACGTGGCCTCTTCCTCGACCACGCCCAGCAATTGGGCGCCACCCGTATCTACCAAACGCATCGCAAGCTGGTATTTGCCACCCGTAGCCGCGAACAAATCGAATGCCGCCTCTTTTGCTTCTCCCGGCGCACAGGTTTCGCTGACAACCTGGCTTACGACGCTACCATCCGGACGTGTAATCTCAGCAATGGTGTCCAAGCGACGCGGACGGATGCTCTGGTTGGCAAACTTAAAGCGTATACGGTTTTTACCTATCTTCAACGGCGCAAACTGCACCAGAGAAAGCGGCGCGTCGATTGCATCTACCGCCACCGCTGGTGCAGGGGTAAAGGCTGCACCGTGAACATTGCCCGACAACTGCGCATCGTGCGCCAGCATGGGCCAGGGCAGCTTTTCAGGGACATATTTCCCGCCTAAACTCAAACTGCGGACCGTGCGATCTTTACCGGTAAAAATAATCTCAACTTCACCATCCCCATCCACATCGCCCAAAGCAGGTGTCGTCAACGGCTGGGCCGTGGTTTTGAAATCCCACTCTTCTTCCCCCTGTGCAGAGAAACAAACCAAACGACTGGAGCGTGCGCACACGAGGATTTCGAGCTCGCCATCGCCATCTACATCGCCCACCGAAGGGCCTTGTACAATGCCGCCCAAACGCGCAGCACCGGCATCGGCCGCCCATAGCAATTCTCCATTGCGAATACGATAAACGTGGCCGGATTTGTCGCCCGCAAGCACATCCAACATCCCTTTGCCCTCAAAATCAACCAGCGCAAATGAACAGGCGTTATCAATACTCCCCTTACCCTTGAACCGCCATTGTTCCTCCCCATTTTCCGCATCATAGGCAATCACCTGGAAATCTTCCGTCGCCGAAACCACCTCCAGACGCCCATTTCCATTCAAATCGCCCACCGCAACGTTACTACGGCGCTCTTTGCGGGGCTGTCCATCCATCTGTGACCAGACCAGATTGCCATCATGGTCAAAACAGGCCATCAACCCGCCGCCAAAGGTAATATAAACTCGCATTACCGGACTGTCACCCAGTTGTGCAACGGCAGGAATGCCACGGATCGCGCCGTCGGCCTGATAATGCCACAGGGCTTGTCCTGTATCATCAAGACAGTACAGTGTACCGCTTTCCGAACCAAAAAGAATCTCAATACGTCCATCCGCGTTGATGTCAGCAACCACAGGACCGGTATAATCCATCTCATCGCCCATGGAAACACGCCAGACAAGACGCCCCTGGTAATCCAGGCAACCCGCCGAACCATCACGGGTAAGGAAAAAGACTTCCTTTTTCCCATCACCGTCATAATCCACTACGGACGGTGTCGCATGAAAACCATCCAACACCTCTTCTTTCAGATGAAAATCCCAGCGTAAATTGCCTTGGCCATCAAAGCAAAGCATGCGACGCGCCCGTGAGGCAGCCACAATGATTTCCGTCGCCCCATCTCCGTCAATATCAGCAAGAACAGGCGAGGCGTAAATCTTGCCCCCCGTTTCATAGCTCCACTCCACCTCCGGCGCAACCGTTGCGGCTACGCCTGGCAGTGAAAAAAGGGGGGAAACACATACCACTACGCAACACACATTTCGAAAAAATAGGTTCATCTCTTTCTCCTGTTTATAGCAAGATCCAACCGTCCAAAATCTGTCGTATTGCAATTTCGCATTGTGACACGAATGTGTTTCAATATACAAAAAGCATGCCCGCGACCTTGACGGAGATGTAACCGACTTTATTTCAAGTACTTAACTTGCTCCCAACACTGTCTTTAAACCCGTTCAGCAGCTGAACCAACTCACACCCGCAAAGTCGCTAATGCCACCCCAAAAAATTGCTTGACTCTCCTACCGCAATGGAGTAAAATTACGCCCTGTTCATGCCGGCTAGCCAAATTGGTAAGGCACCAGTTTCTGGTACTGGCGATTCCAGGTTCGAGTCCTGGGCCGGCAGCCATCCATACCCGGTTTAAGACCGGTTCACATACGCGGTGGCCCCTTCATCTAGTGGTCTAGGATGCAGGATTCTCAGTCCTGTCACAGGGGTTCGAACCCCCTAGGGGCTGCCATATATATTTTTCGAAAACGCCGGAACGCTTGGAATTCCAAAGCCTTCCGGCGTTTTCCTTTTTTCCCGCCTCAATCGCATTCCCCTGTAGACGCGTATCGGCTCGCCGTCCGCCCCCCCCTTGGGACGTACTGAAGCGATTTGATCCGTAACAAATCTCAAATTATGCTAACAGCGCTCTGTCTCTGATTAAAAAATGAAAGGAACCGTCCTTTACCCGATAGAGGTTGGTGGAAAGCATGAAAATTCTCCATACATCGGATTGGCATTTGGGGCGCTCGCTTTATGGCAGGAAGCGCTATGAGGAGTTTGCAGCGTTCCTGGATTGGCTGGCGCAAACTATTGAGGATGAGCGCATTGATGCGCTGCTGGTAGCGGGGGATGTATTCGATACAAGCACACCGAGCAATCGGGCGCAGGAATTGTATTATCGCTTTCTCTGCCGGGTTTCTGCGTCTTGCTGCCGGCATGTTGTGGTTATTGCGGGGAATCATGATTCTCCGTCCTTCCTGGATGCACCCCGGGAATTGTTGCGTGTGCTGAATGTGCATGTGGTCGGCGCTATGGAGGCGGCTTTGGAGGATGAGGTCGTCGTTCTTTGGGATGGGGAGAAACCGGAGGCGATTGTCTGCGCGGTGCCGTATCTGCGCGATAAGGATATTCGTACTGTTGAGGCGGGGGAGACTATCGACGATAAGAATGCCAAGCTGGTGGCGGGCTTGCAAAATCATTATGCGAAGGTATGCGCTGTTGCGGAGGAGAAGCGCGTTGCGTTTGAGAAAGCCGGGCACGGAGACATTCCCATTGTTGCCATGGGACACCTCTTTACTGCGGGGGGGAAGACGATAGATGGCGACGGTGTCCGCGATCTTTATGTGGGGGCTTTGACGCATATAAACAAGGACCTTTTCCCGGATTCAATCGATTATCTCGCGCTGGGACATTTGCATGTGCCGCAATCCGTTGGCGGCGCTGCGCATATCCGTTACAGTGGCGCGCCTATACCCATGGGGTATGGGGAGGCGAATCAGGTAAAGAAGGTAGTCCTGATTGAGTTCAACAGCACCACACCGGATATCCGGGAACTTCCTGTGCCGTGTTTCCAGGCTCTGGAACGTATCGTTGGCAACCTCAATGATATCCAGAACCGGATTGAGCAATTGAAAGGGAAAGAAAGTCGGGCCTGGCTTGAGATTGAATACACGGGGCGCGAGGTCGTAGCTAATTTGCGGGAGGTATTGGATGAGGCCTTGGGGAATTCTGCCATGGAGATACGGCGAATCAAAAATAAACAGGTTGTCGATCGCGTGATACATGCTATTGAGGCGCATGAAACGCTTGATGATCTGGCCCCCAGTGATGTCTTTAGCCGTTGCCTGGATGCGTTCGAGGTGCCCAATGCGGATCGGGAAGCGTTGGCGGTGGCTTATAACGAAATCCTCAAAGACTTGTTGGAGGATGACCGTAATGCTGAATAATCCGCAGATTACACCGATGGACGCCGATTATGTTTGAGAGAGATAAACAAACGTATGCAAT
Source organism: Candidatus Hydrogenedentota bacterium (assembly GCA_963678445.1). Lineage (GTDB taxonomy): Bacteria > Hydrogenedentota > Hydrogenedentia > Hydrogenedentales. Next base: position 1,723,914 of record OY782877.1, read on the forward strand.
AATCGGGGCCGCGATGACCGTTCATAGCAAACTGGGTTCTGGCTTTCTGGAAGCCGTCTATCAGGATGCGCTGGAAAGAGAGTTTCAGTTTCTGCAATTACCTTACAAAAGAGAGGTAAAATTACCGGTCTACTATCGGGGCGAACAGCTCGACAGTTATTATCAGGCAGATTTCATCTGTTTTGATTCTGTGATCGTTGAGTTAAAAGCGTTGCAGCGTTTATCTGGCAAGGAAGAAGCACAAGTTATCAATTACTTGAAAGCATCAAATCTCCATCGCGCATTGTTGCTGAACTTTGGAACAACGAGCCTGCAGCATAAACGGCTGGTTTTTAATCTGCGGGAATCTGCGTCATCTGCGGATGAAAAATCATGAAAATCCTTGAACTTCGACTCAAAAATCTTAATTCGCTCTATGGGGAATGGTGCATCGACTTTTCGAATCCGGAATATGTTTCGAATGGTATTTTTGCATTGACTGGACCGACGGGGGCGGGTAAGTCGACTATTCTGGATGCTATTTGTCTGGCCTTGTATGGGGCAACTCCGCGCCTTGGCAGGATTACGAAGAGTAGTAATGAACTCATGTCGCGTCAGACGGGTGAGTGCTATGCGGAGGTGGTGTTTAAATCGCAGGCGGGCCGCTTTCGTTGTCACTGGGAGCAGCGCCGTGCGCGAAAGAAGGCGGAGGGGAAGTTGCAGGATCAGGAGCATCAGATTGCGGATGCTGATACTGGCAAACCTATTGAAACTAAAAAGAGTCTGGTGCTCAAGGTTATTGAAGAGAAAACGGGAATGGACTTTGACCGTTTTACGCGATCGATTCTCTTGGCGCAAGGGGGCTTTGATACTTTCCTGAAGGCGGATGTGGAGGAAAAGTCGACTATCCTGGAACAAATCACCGGCACGGAGATTTATTCGGAGATATCCCGGCGTGTGCATGTGCGTCGGCAGGATGAGCGCAATAAGCTGGAGCTGCTTCAGGCTGAAATCACGGGTATCGCGATTCTGGAGCCGGAGCAGGAAAGGGAAATCCAGCAGGATCTTGGGGCCAAGTTGGGTGAGGAAAGGGCGCTTGCGGACAAATGCACGGAAACGGGCAAGTGTATCGCATGGCTTGCTATTGTTGATGGACTCAAAAAGGAAATCCTGGATCTTAGTAAGGAAGCAGCTGGACTGCAGGAACGTACTGACGCTTTTAAGCCGGAGCAGGAGAAACTTGAACAGGCCATGCAGGCCGCTTCTATGGATGGCGAGTATGCAGCGCTTACAGCCCTACGCAGGCAGCAGGCGGACGATCAGGAAGCGTTGAAAGGGGGGGAGGCGGCCCTCCCTGAGTTGGAGTCTTCTGCAATTACCCAGGCGGAAGCGCTCAGAATGGCGGAACAGCACACGCTCAACGCCAAAGAAGCACTACAAGCAGCAGCGCCGCTTATCCGAAAGATTCGATCGCTCGACGAAAAACTTGCTGCGGGGAAAAAGGCAATTTTGGAAGGCGACGAGTATTGTGCGCGGGGAGCGGCAAAGATTGATGAGGATAAGCAGGCTTGGCTGAAGGAACAGAAAAAGCGCACTGAGGCGAAGGAATCGCTTCGGGGGGTTGAGGACTGTCTCGATAAACATGCGCAGGATGAATGGCTGATCGGTGGTCTGGCCGGGGTTGAGGAACAGTTCGGTAATCTGCTTTCCAAACAGCGGGAAATCGCTCAGAAAGAGAACGCTCTAAGGGATGCCGATATCGCGTTGGTACAGGCGACAGAGAAACTCAAAGTCACTACAAAACGGTGCAACATCTGCGAGCAGGAACTCAACGATGCGACGAAAAAGCTCCAGCAGGGTAAGGATGCATTGCTCGAAGTGCTGGGAGACCGGTTATTGCGAGAATACCGCGCGGAAAAGGAATCACTGCTTCGTGAACGGGCATACATCAGAAAAATTGAAGCGCTTGAGGAACACCGTGCCCAGCTGGAAGATGGCAAGCCGTGCCCGCTCTGTGGTTCAACCGAGCATCCGTTTGCAGAGGGAAATGTACCGGTGCCTGATGAAATTGAGCAGAAGATTTCTTCCCTCGACAAACTGATCTCCAAAGCGGAAGAGCTGGAAGCTGTCGTCAAAAAACTGGAACAGGAAGAAACTTCTGCTCGCAACTATCTGAATGACAGCGAGAAGCTGCAAAGCAATGTCGCTAATGATAAGAAAGTTGCTGAAAAGACCTTGGCGGAATTAGGGGAAGAGCTGGCGAAACTCCGAAGTCATTTTGAGGAATTAAAACGGGCAGTATCCGGGAAGCTACAGCCACTTGGCATTGCAAAAATACCGGATGACGATGTTTCTTCTCTGCTTGCGTCACTCAAGGCGCGTCTGAATGCATGGCAGGAGCAGGTTCGAAAAAAGACGGAAATCGAAAAACAGATTGCAAGCATCGATAGCGAAATCAAACGACTGGATGCGATCATTGAGACGCAAAGCACCGCCTTGACTGAAAAGCAAGAGGCATTGGATGGGCTCAAAAAAGAACACGCTACAGACCTTGACAAGCGCAGGAATTTGTATGAGGACAAAAAGCCGGACGAGGAAGAAATCCGTCTGAACAAAGCTATTGCTGATGCTGAAAATGTCGAGAAGACGGCCAGAAGCCGGAACGTTGAATTGCAGCAGAAACTGACGTCTTCACGAACGCATGTGGAATCTCTGAGGATGCGTATTGAGCAAAGAGCGCCTGAATTGAGAAAGGAGGAGTGCGATTTTGCAGCAGCACTTGAACCGGTTGGCTTTGCTGATGAGGGTCGGTTTCTTGAGGCGCGCCTGACGCATCAGGAACGGGAAGCGTTGTCTGCCCGAGCAAAGGAGCTGGAACATGCGCAAACAGTGCTCAGGGCCAAACAGCATGATCGGGAAGCGCGTTTATCCGTAGAAATTGCGAAAGAGGTTACGGACAAAACGCTTGAGACGTTGGAGCCGCAACTCAGGGAGTATGAGGATTCTCTGAAACAACTGCGAGAGACCATCGCTGCGCTTAAACACCGGCTAGAGGAGAATGCAACGTCAAGGGAGCGAATAAAGGAGAAGGAGGCCACCATAGAAGCGCAGAGAGAAGAGAGCCGTCGGTGGGACAATCTGCATACGCTGATCGGTTCTGCGGATGGAAAGAAGTATCGCAACTTTGCACAGGGGTTGACGTTTGATTTAATGGTGTCGCATGCGAACCGTCAGTTGGAAAAAATGAGTGACCGATACCTTCTCATCCGGGACCATGAAAATCCCCTGGAGTTGAATGTGGTCGACAATTATCAAGCGGGAGAAATCCGCTCGACTAAGAATCTGTCTGGTGGGGAAAGCTTTATTGTCAGCCTCACGCTTGCGCTGGGACTTTCCAAGATGGCCAGCCGCAAAGTACGTGTGGATTCGTTGTTTCTGGACGAAGGTTTTGGCACTCTGGATGAGGAAGCGCTGGAAACGGCGTTGGAAACCTTGTCGGGACTGCAACAGGACGGCAAGCTGATTGGTATTATTTCGCACATCGCTGCGCTGCGGGAACGGATCAGCACACAAATCCGTGTGGAACCTGCATCGGAGGGGAAAAGCCTGTTGTCGGGGCCGGGATGTTGTAAGAAGTAGCCCTGCAGGGCTTCTGGAGCGGACCGCTGCTCTAAAATTCTTCGAGCAGACTGTCGTCGCTGACGTCCAGATCTTTGTAGTCGTCGTAGAGCCATTTTTCAGGGGGTTTGGTGCCAGCGATATAGGCTTCTTTGTAATCACCGCCCAAGGTACCCTTAAAACGATGAATGTCGTAGAAATCAACACCGTAGGGCACTTCAAAGTCGCGTACGGGTAAACCTTCGTGTGCAGCTTGCATAAATTCCACCCATACGGGTGCGGCCAGGCGGCCCCCGGTGAAATTTCCTCCTTTACCCAGGGGACGGTTGTCGCGGTACCCGATCCACACGATGGTAGTGAATTCACGGGTAAAGCCACAGAACCACACGTTACGACTGGAGTTGGTGGTGCCGGTTTTGCCGCCGCAGGGACGTTTTAGAACGTGGGTGCGCCAGCCGGTGGGATAGTAGCCGGTGGGATATTCCGGTGTGCGCATGGTGAAATCTGGTGTGCAGACGCCTTGCAACATGTGTGTGACAACGTAGGCCACTTTGGGATCGAGTGCCTGCTCTTTGCCCTGGTAGACTTTGTAGTTGTACCGCGGCAAGCCGTCGCGGTTGAAGATGTCCGCTACCATCACGGGGCTGTAGCGCACGCCGCCGTTGGGAAAACAGGAGTAGGCCACGCAGTGATCGAGGACGGTGACCTCTTGTGTGCCCAAAGCGATGGTAAGGCCTGTTACATCGGCTGGCAACCCGCATCGTTCGAAGTAGGAACGCACCAGGGGCGGTCCTAACATCTCGGCCAGTTTGATGGCGACAATGTTGACGGATTTTTCCAGTGCGTGGCGAATGGTCATGGGGCCATGAAATTTACCATCGAAATTTTTGGGACGCCATGGCTGGCCGTTGGGAGCGATGCGCTCAAAGGGCTCATCGAAGATTACGGTCGATGGGGTCAGGCCGTTGTCCACTGCCGCCGTCCATACGAATGGCTTCACACTGGAACCGGGTTGGCGTTTGGCCTGGGTCGCTGTATTATATTTTTCATTTTGAAAATCACGTCCACCTACCAAGGCGCGCACAAATCCTTTATACGGATCACGGTTGTCTATACAGACCAAGGCGCCGGATACTGGAATAAATTCATCTTCACGATGATTGCGTTCCAGATACGCCTTTTTTTTCTCGTCAAATTCGTCCAGGGCTTTTAACAGGGCCTGTTCTGCGTAGGTTTGTAATTGCAAATCCAGGGTTGTTCGGATTTCCAGGCCGTTTTCAAAGACTTCGCTCTTCCCATATTGTTGCATCAGGAATTGGCGAATCTCCTCGACGAAATAGGGGGCTTTGAACGCACGCAGATCTTCGGGGGCTTTTCCTTCTTCGCGCAAGGCCTGACGTTCTTCAGGGGTAACTACTGCCGCATCCAAGTCTTCTTGCAGCGCCGCTTCGTATTCCGCCTCGGTGATGAAGCGGTTCTCCAGCATCTGCTGCAACACGATGTTGCGACGCGTCAGTGCGTTTTTCATGTAGTGGAAGGGTTCCTGGCGATTGGGGCGGCGTGTTAGTCCGGCCAGCATCGCAGCTTCGCCCAGGGTTACATCGCGGCAACTTTTTGCGAAGTATTGCTGTGCTGCTGCTTCTACGCCATGCGCGCTAATTCCCAGGAAAATCTGGTTGAGGTATAACTCGAGGATTTCGTCTTTGGTGAATTCGCGCTCTACCTGGAAGGCAACAAATGCCTCGCGGATTTTACGTTGTATCGTGCGTTCCTGGCCTACCTGCAGGGGTTCGATGTTGCGCACCACCTGCTGTGTAATGCCGCTTCCACCGCGTGTATGTCCCGTTCGCAGGGCATCCAGCGCTGCTTTGACGATCGCGTCAACACGCACCCCTTTGTGTTCAAAAAATTTATCGTCTTCCGTGGCAACAAAGGCTTTTTGCAGGTGTAATGGCATCTCGTTTAACCGCACCAGCCGTCGTTGCTCGATGGTAAACTCGCCCAAAAGCTCGCCGTCCCAAGAGAAAACTTTGCTGCCCACTTTCGGACGGAAGTCTTCCAGCGCTTCAATGGTCGTTTTGGCGTCGTCCAGAATCCAGACGAAAACCCCCAAACCTGCGCCCCATAGGGAACCGATGATTAGGAATAAAAAGAAAAAAATACCGGCACAGCCTCGCCGACGCGGTTTGGGCCGATCATATGGGTGTTGTACTTCTGTCATGGTGCAAGCTTATCACGCAACGGAATTCCGCCGCAATGCGGTTAGGGGCTTTCTTCGCCCTGTTTTTGGGCAACCCGCTGCTGGGTTGGTTCTTTTTGGCGAATGTTGGTGGAAGGAAACAAGTCTTTTTGGTTTTCTAGTGGAATCTATTCCTCGGCGCAGGGCAAAGTTTCCTGTTTGAGCCCCGTAGCGCTTCGCAGGGGCATCTTCCATAGGGCATGGCATAGGAATATTTGGGTCAGTAGGGCGCCAGCGCTGTTGGCGATAATGTCGAAAAAATCGAAGGAACGCCAGGGTAGGAATAACTGATAGAACTCTTCGGCGATGCCGTAGCCAATACTGAAGCAGAGGGGAATATAGAATAGTTTGCGCGCATCCACTGTGTTGTTGGAACGACGCATCCCTACGCAGACTACACCGGCAAGCGCCGCGTACATGCTCATGTGCACCAGCTTGTCGATGGGAATGACGGGTTTGGGGCGCGGGGTTACCTGAAGCGAGGATAACCAGAAGATAACACCGCAGCAAAGTATGGTAAGGAGGTAATACCGTAATTTCACAGAGCATGTTCCTTTTAAAAGCTGTTTTAACAATTTTAGTACGGCACAGTTGCATCGGCACATATTGCCGGTACATTGGTCGTAGCAAAACTCCGTTTTTTTATAATAGCTTTTGAAGCGTCAGTCACTACTGTAGTTCACCACCTCGCCAAATGAATTGCGTTCTACACGCCAGGTGTGACCGGCAAGGGTAATGCCGCGCAGGGGTGCACCCTGATTTTCTGCTGCTGTGTCGCGCACAAGGCTGGCTCGCTGCACACGTACAAGCCCATTGTTGGCTATCGACAAAACCGGCGTGGTTACGTCGCCGTCAGAAAGCATATCGGCCAGTAGCAGCAACGTATCGAGTACAGCGCCGCCTTGCGTGGAAAAGCGTTGCGCCCCGACCTCGAAGGCTTTTGGCGTGTTGAGCGCCCAGAGTACGCCGGTCAGGGGTAGCAGGGAATCGGGCTGTTGAAGGTAATGGCTTGGCGGCACGAAGGGACGTGCATAGCAGCCCGGATTTTCGCCTGCAGCTTGCAAGATGGCGTTGCGTTGCGCTGCCAGCTGTGGCCGTTTGGTAAATTGGGTTTGCTGCACTTCATATAATAACGCCTCGACTGCGTGCAAGGTGAATGAGGGCGCGCTTTGCGGGCCGACACTTGGGAAAAAGGCCTCTGGATCTGACATGAGGGACATCGGTTCGATGGGTAAATGCAGCACCGCACCCGGATGACGCAGACCCAGTTCGTCGTTCTCGGCCCCTACGCTTTCGGGAAACAGGACCAGTCGCACGTCGTGCAGTCCTGCAGGAAGCGCTTGGAAAAGGCTGCGCAAACTGGCCCAATGGGTGCTTGTTAACGCGCCATTATCGAAGGCAAATACGTAGGTCTCGGAAAAAAAACGGTATACTTCGTTAGGCATCTGAAGCCATCCGTTTAGTTTTTCCGCTGGGATAAAACGCGCGAGGGTGAGGCAGGTCTGCATGGCGGCACGGGCCTCTGGCAACATGGGTTCCTGATCGGGTGGTGCAGATAGCCATCGTGTCAACGGAAGCGGTTCTTTCGCAAGAGTGGCCAGGCCTTCCCGAAGGGCGGTATCTGCCGAGGCAAACCCGGAGCGTTGTTGTTCCAGCCACGCAAGCAGCATGTCCACCGAGGGAATATGCGGTGTCTCTTGCATGAATGCTGCCTGCAAACCTGCGGCTACATAGGCTGCGGTGGCGCGCCATACTGGTTGTGCGTCGTCCCCTGCCGTTTGAGCCTGGGTGGCGAGAAAACGCAGTATTCCTTCACTGGGGGGCTCGTTTTCAAACAACACAGCAAAGCAGTCCCGCCAATCCACGGCAGTATGCGAGGCGTCTTTTAGCTGGCGCGTTAAAAATGCCATTGACGCGGCGTCTTGCTTCTGAAACGCCTCCAGCACCCGTCCTTGATCGTAGGTGCTCCACGATGCAGCAGCAACGCTACACCCTATCAGTGCTATCGCACACAGCCCGTACCGCATAGATTCCCCTTTTCCGTTGCAATGTCTAGTGTTGTATATACGAACAGCGTTTATTATACCTCCCTTCTAAGGTCAACGCCATACGGTCGGAACGGTAGTCTATAACGCTGGTCGCTAGAACGGCGTCTGACATTTTCTTGCCTTTGAAAGGGGAAGGCAATACAATGATAGTGCTGCGAAAAGATAAGGGGGACTCATGACAAAACTTTCCTTTTCCGTCCGATTGCTACTCTATGAGGGTGTAGGCTTTTTCTTGCTCATCCTGTTTATCTGGATGGATGAATTACTGGATTTACCGCAGTATTTTTTTGGTGCGCCTAATACGCCTATCAATTTTTTGGAGAGCGCTATTGAAACGACTGTAGCCCTCTTGCTGGCGACCTTGGTACTGGTACTGACCTGGCGGCTTTGTCACAAAATACGGTATTTGGAGGGTTTCCTGCATGTATGCAGTTTCTGCAAGCGTATTCGGGTCGATGACAAATGGATCCCGCTGGAAACCTATCTACATCAAAATTCTGCCGCTGAAATGTCGCATGGGATCTGCCCTGATTGTGCTCAACAGCATTATGGCGACCTCTTAAAATAATTGGCGTCATACTGAAACGAATAGCACAGCTTTATCTTGTAATGCCAACCTACTGCCACGTATGCTGTTTCCTGTGAAAAACGTGTTTATATGACGATAAATGCGGTGTAATCGCAAAAAACCGTATTGTGGTGCGCCAAACAGGAGAAGAGGTATGAAACGATCTATTTCAATGCTGATGTGCACATTTTTTGTGCTTTGCTGCATTGCAACCACCGAAACAGCAAAAAACGTCGAGGAAAACACTCCTTCCGCTCCCAATTATGCTGCGGACGTCAGTTGGGTCGTCAAAGCAACGGCCCTGGACAAGACTGTCGATGTTTTCTACGTATACCCTACCATTTACTCTGCCGAAAGCCCTAGAAATATGAACATACATGAGAAGGCGCTTCGGGCAAGCACCCAGCATCTCATGGTGACCCAAGCAGGAGCATACAGCGAAACGGCCAATCTTTTCGCGCCTTTTTATCGCCAGATGACAATAGCTGAGCTAGATCCTGAAACCGACATGTTCCAGAATCCATACTTCAAAATAGGTGCAGAAGACGTAGAGCGCGCTTTTGATTACTATCTGGAAAAGCTTAATCCGGATCGCCCCTTTATCCTGGCCGGACATAGCCAAGGCGCAATGGTGTTAATCCATCTTATGCGTAAGCACTTCAATGACCCTGCATTGCAAAAACGCTTGATAGCCGCCTATTTAATCGGCTACTCCGTAACGCATGACGACTTGGAAAAATATCCCTGGATAAAATTGGCGCAAGGCGCCGACGACACGGGCGTGGTGATCACCTATAACACACAAAGCCCCGAAGCAACAGGCTCTCCTGTGCTCACACCGGGCGCCGTATGTATCAATCCTTTGAGTTGGACCACCACCGAGGAAGCTGCGGACAAATCCCTAAACTTGGGCGCTGTCTTTTTTAATGAAAAAACCAGCGCTATTGAACGAGAAATCCCGCAGTATATCGGCGCACAAATCGATCTGAAAAAAGGGGCATTGATTGTGACCCCACCCGAAGCTCTGGAATTGGGTCATTTCCCCGAAGGGGTCTATCACCGATTCGACTACTCGTTTTTCTATCGCAATTTGCAGCAAAACGCTGCGCAACGCGTAAAAGCCTACCTGGAAAAAGCGGGTAAATAACAACACATTGCAAAACACGTATGGGAAACTTTTTTTTACCGACAACAGGAAGGAAAGAATTAAAAATGATCACCCTCTTACTGACCAGCAGTTTGCTGTGTGCACCTAACACGCCCTATGCCCCTACTTGGGAATCACTGGACTCGCGTCCAAATCCGGGGTGGTTTGAGGATGCCAAATTCGGTATTTTCATCCACTGGGGCGTCTATTCTGTTCCGGCTTGGTCCCCTAAGGACACCTATTCCGAATGGTATTGGGAACACATGCAGAATAAACGAAAAGCGACCTGGAAGTTTCATAAAAAAACGTATGGCGCCGATTTTGAATATCAGGATTTTGCGCCTGACTTCAAAGCAGAGCTTTTTGACCCTGATCAATGGGCGGATATTTTTAAGCGCTCTGGTGCGAAGTATATCGTATTAACTTCCAAACATCATGAGGGCTATTGCCTGTGGCCCAGTCAGGAAAGTTGGAACTGGAACAGTGTTGATGTCGGACCGCATCGCGACTTGGCAGGGGATCTCACTAAATCGGTACGCGACGCAGGCCTGCGCATGGGATTCTATTATTCGCTTTACGAATGGTTCCATCCCTGGTACAAGAATGATGTTGAACGCTACGTGACACAGCACATGATCCCGCAGATGAAGGATCTTGTGCAGCGCTATCAGCCCGATATCATCTGGCCCGACGGGGAATGGGAGCACGGGAGTGATGTGTGGCATAGCACCGAGTTCCTTGCGTGGCTCTTCAATGAATCGAAAGCGCCTAAAGACATTGTTGTCAATGATCGTTGGGGCAAGGAATGTCGTAATGTGCATGGTGGCTTTGCCACGCCGGAATATGGTCATCTGCCTAAGGGACGCCTGACGGATGCAGGGCTTTTTGAGGAATGTCAGGGCATGGGACGTTCTTTCGGTTATAACCGTAACGAGGATGTGGACTGCTACCGAAGCAGCACCGAGTTGCTGCACTTGCTTATCGACAATGTGAGTCGTGGCGGCAATCTTCTTCTCGACATTGGCCCTACCGCAGACGGACGTATCCCGGTCATCATGCAGCAACGTCTCATCGATATGGGCGCCTGGCTTGAGGTAAACGGTGAAGCGATTTACGAGGCCGATGCCTGGCCAGAAGCGCCGAAGATGGATGCGGTGCGTTTCACCCAGAAAGACGGCGCGGTATATGCCATCGCGCTGCAATGGCCGGGGGAAATGTTCAGTTTGAAGCTGCCCGAAACGTTCCAAAAGGCTACTCTTCTTGGTCAGGATGGCCCGCTTGAGCTTGAACAGAAAGGGGGGGAACTGCAGATACGCATGCCCTCTATTTCACCGGACAACACCAGCTGTCGTCACGCGTATGTTGTTAAGTTAGAGAAATAATCATCGATTGTATGTGAGCGGTCGGGCGCATATGGCCCGACCGCTCCTTTTTAAAATCATCACGCGGGGAAGCATCATGGCAAACACAGCATCCAAAGCAACACGCAAATCGAAAAAACACATCGTTTTCTTTTTGGCCTTTTTGTTCCCTGTTTTACTTTGGCTTTCTTTTGAGATATTGTTGCGCACGCCGTGGTCTGCACAGCAGGCGGAGGGTCTTCTTAGCGAATTATTGAGGGTTCCGGTCCATATTGATTCCCTCGATTTCGACTTTTTCCCAAAGCGGAAACTTCAGGTCTATGGCGTTGTGCTCGGAAATGAAAAACTTCGTCTCGATGCCCCTGAGGTTGTTCTGGAGGCGAATTTAAGCGCCTTGCTACAGCGCAAAATCCACTTGACCGGGATTGAAAGCGTACGCCCGATCACGCTTTTTGTTCCCCAGTCGCCACAGGAAATACGAAATGCCTGGCAGGATTTTCCCATTTCCAAACTCAAGGCGGCCACTCCTGATAAAAAGCAAAAATCGTCGCATTGGCAGGCCTCAATAGACACCCTTTCCTTACCTGTCATTACATTGCTGCGTGATGAAAAACGTTACTTTCGCGGCAAGTTTACCGCTCACGATCTTATTTCCGACACCATCACCTTACAGCTCTTTACGCAGCTTGTTGGTGTCGATGATGATGCGCACATGCAGGCGGACCTGACGCTTAACCTTCCTGATGGGCAGCCTCCGCAACTTCAGGGGCGGGTAGTGGCGCAAAATATGGATGTAGAAAAACTGCTCGCCAAACCCGGCATGCCCCACACCCGCATCGACCTCCACATCGATCTCGACGGTCCCGTTCCCGACAATCTTGCTGCTGACATACACGGTGAAATACGCACTGAGGAAAAAGAATTACTCAATGGAACCCTCAGTGCAAAAGCATGGTTTCGCAACGGAGACTTCCTGCTTAACGACCTGAATTTGCAAGGCGCTGGGCTCAATGCCCAGATAGATCTTTCCCTGCCCACTCAAAGCCCCCCCGTGCTTCACATCCTTGATGCTTCCATACAAGGCCATGCTTTGCAAAGCCTGCTCGCCGCCCTATCCCAAAAAGACATCCAGGCGACCACGACCCCCCAGGCATGCATCAACATCCGAGATCTACTCTTGGGCACACAAGATAAGAAGCAGCTCCGTCTCGTTTCCGGCGATATCCAATTCAACGGCATCGATCTTGCCCTAGCCACCACCGCACCAAAACACTTTCCAAACCTACAGGGCCGCATCCACATCGATGAAAATACCCTCCACCTCGAAAGCCTCACCAGCCAAGGCATTGAACTTGCTGGTACGATCCAACCCGACTTCATCACGCCCAGTGTTACCCTCGATCTCCACGGAGCACTCACCCTCCAACCCCAATGGCTTACCCCCTGGATCAGGGAGAACAGTCTTTTTCAACTCGCTGGAGATCTCATCCTTCAACAATGCTTCCTGACCCTGACCCCAAAACATCCCCTTCCTCAAAACCTCCAGCTCAAAACCCGACTCGACAACGCCACGCTCACCCTCCACCCCAGAAACCTCGACACCCCCATACAACTACACCCCCTTCGAGCTGAATTCACCCTACAAGACACCACCCTCCACATAGACAACCTCCAAGTCCCCGACCTTAATGCCAGCGGTACACTTATCTATCTTCCCGAAGAAAAGTACATCGACATTCAAATCCAAGGCAGCACAAACCTGCCCGGTCCTGCCGCCCCCTTCATCAAACGCTACGTCCAGCTCGAAGACATCCATGGCGCACTTACCCTGGAAAATCTCCAGACCCGCTACATCCTGGGAACCGGTTGGGCGAAAGAAGTTGTACTACAGTCCACACTCAAAAACGCCTCGACAAAAAGTATTCATCCCGCCTACACGGATCAAATCAACGATATCAACGCCCAGCTTCGCCAAGACGAAAAGAACCTCCAACTCTCCGCAAGCGCAAACGCCGTCCGTCTCGGCCCCCTACGCCTTGACGCCACATATAGCCTCGACAACGACAGCATCAACGCCACCCTCAACACCGATCTGAGTCAATCCATCCCCACCCTACTTCCCGACGGCCCTCCAAGCCAATACAGCGCCGCCTTGCTCCAAAACTACGGGCCCTCCACTCTCGATATCAGCGCCCAACTTCCCCAAGATTTCCAATCTCCCCTCACCCTCACCCTCATCCGCCAAGGCGCACCCGTACTGCACCTGCAAACCGAAATCGAAATTCTCCCCAACGCAGCCCCACGCCTTCGCACCCTACAAGCCCAGGCCAGCACCCCACTCGATCCCCTAAACACGCTTTTCCCCCAACATATCAACACCCAAGGCGACGCCCAGTGGATCATCCGAGGTCCCGAAGCAAACGGCGATCTCATTATTAACATCGGCCTTTCCACCACCACTCTCCAGGCCGGGCAATACTTCAAAAAACGCCCCGGCGACGCCGCCAGCATCCAACTCGCCCTCCAGACCAGCCCTAACATCACCCCCCGCCACATTACCGCTCAAATCCTCGGTGAAACCATCACCGCCACCCTGAAAGACAACACCATCCAAATCCCCAACCTCAACCTCAACCTGACCTCCCTCTCCCGCCTACTCCCCGACAACGGAAACGCCTCCGGAAACCTCACCGGAAACCTAAACCTCACCCCCCTCAACTTAAACCTCCAGTTTGACCACACCGCCCTCGCCCTCAGCCCCGAGCTCGCCCTCGACGAAATAAACGGCGTCCTCCACTACAACAATGGCTACTGGCGTTGCGATAAACTCTACCTGCACGGCGCCGACAGTGACTGCACCATCACCGCCCACCAAGACAACGACACATGGCAGGGCACACTCCAAGGGGAAAAACTCAACCTAAACGCCCTTACCGCCCTGTACGAAGCTACCCAAGCCTTTAAATTCGATACCGCTACCCCTCAAGAGACAAGGATCGTTCCCAGCACTTTTTCTTTTCCCAAGTTTAATGGCGGCTTCACTTGCGATCTAGGAGAACTTTATTATAACGAGGGCCTCTGGCGCAATCTGCATGCCAAGACTACATTTACTCCGACGGCCATTGACATTACCGATGTTGGACTTTCTATTGGCGAGGGGAAACTGACCGGTGATGTGCACATCACATCACCCGATGAAGCAAACGCGTCGCAGGTAAGCATCAACGCTTTCGCTAAACGTGTCGATATCAAGGCGCTCGATGCTTTTCTCTCGGCGTCCCCCAAAAAAATCTATGGCATCGCCGATGCTCAAAGCCAACTGCACTTCGCACTTCGTCCTGAGACCCCTTGGCAAAATACGCTGACCGGTACTTTCACCTTCTCGGCCCAAGATGGTTCGTATGGCAAAATGGGCTTCATCACCAAACTGCTGTCGGTGCTTAAAACTACGGAAATCATACGCCTGCGTTTGCCTGCTTTGCATGATACAGGGCTCAGCTATGACGCCTCTTACGCTAATCTCATCCTCGACGAGGGAGAAATCACTGCCGAAAACTTCGGTCTGGATAGTAAGGCCTACGCCATGAGCGGAAAGGGTAGTGTAAGTCTTCCTGCGGACACTCTCGACCTGCAAATCAACGCCAATTTACTCCAATCTGTCACCGGAATTGTTGGTGGTGTGCCCGTCGTCGGGAAGACGGTAGATCTGCTTGCCAAACCTGCCAATCTCGTCATCACGCTTAAAGGGGCGACGGAAGATCCTGACATTGAGGTTCGTACCGGCGCTGCTCCCGCCAAGGAAATCCGCAAGGGGGTCGAAGAAACGCGCAAGGGGTTTCGTGAAATCCGAAAGCGCCTCGGGTTATGACCAAAACGCACCTTCTTCCTTGTCCGTAATACTCTCTCTGGCAATGAGGGCAATAGAATGCCACCCCTATACAAAATTACCGCCACCCGGAATCGCTGTAGGGCGCGCTTTATAAAAAATACGCCCGATGCGAACATCGGGCGCGTATGTGAAAACCGTATTGAGTACGGGCTACCTTAGTAGGCCGTGCATTTGCTGCATTTGCAGTACGGTGTTTCTACTTTCGGCGAAGTAAGTTTCAACTCTACGCGGCGATTTTTGGCTTTTCCTTCTTTGGTGGCATTGTCCGCTATGGGTTTTTTCTTGCCATACCAGGCGCATACCAGCTGTTCTTCCTGCGCACCGTTGCTAATCAAGCAGGCCTTCACCGCTTCTGCGCGCGCATGGGCGAGCTCCAGATTGAATTCGTCGGTGTGCACGTCATCGGTATGCCCGTCGACATGGAGCTTTGCTTCACTGTAGCCATCGACCAGCATGTGGGCCAGGCCGCGCAAATAGCCTTTGGCATCTTGGGAAAGGGTTGTTTTTCCGGTCTCAAAGTGCACCATACTCAGGACTGGATAGGGCTGTGGCTCCGGGATTCCGTCGTTGTCTTCGTAGCCGTCTTTATCCTCCGGAATCCATGGATCGCCGTCTTTCAGATCGACAATTCCGTCCTTATCCACATCCTGTGACCAGATGGTGTCGATATCGGCCTCAACGGTGGAGAGATAGCGAAAGGCTTGTGGATATTGGCGTGCCTCGACCAACTCATGTTCCGCATGACTCAATGCGGTCTCAATGTGCACATACAGGATCGGCGAAACCAGGCGTCCTTTCGTAGGGCATATTTCGTTAAATCGTGCACGAAGACGATCATATTCCGCCTGGCAGTGTTCTTTGTCCTCCGGTAATAGCATCTCGCCTTTGTCAACTATACCCGAACCTTTGGCGATAGCTTCGGTGGCCATGTTTTTGGCCAGAATTGAATAATCACGCATCCCGCGCCGATCGCCTTCCGCTTTCTCCTCGCAGGCCATCTTCAAATAGCATTTGGCCGAAAAGTACTCGTATGGCGCATAATGCTGCGCACCGACCCTGTGCGCTTCTTTCACCAATTCCTGCGCCTCTTTCCATTGTTGTTTTTCCAGCGCTTTGTAATCGCGCGAGGTGGGGACTTCATGTATTCCCCTGGTTTGGCATCCCACAAGGACTGTGAGCACCAGCAACACGCCACAACACACAATAATCAGTCTCATTTCGGCATCCCCCTTTTCGGTCGCTCCGACTCGAACTACTACTCCTGCTGTTGGTTTCGGTTGCACACCCCAGTGGCGTGAACCCCCTAAAAACACCTCAGCATCCAGTATGTGCAGAATGCGTTTTACTGTCAACCTCAAAATGCAGCTCTTTAGGCATACTCTTGCAGCCCTTTTAAAATAACAGAAGCGGGAGGGCTTTCCTCCCGCTTTGTAGTGTCGTGTGTATTAATATTTGGCTTAGGAAGCGGTCACTTCTTCTACGATTTTCATCAGACGACGACCATATTCCGTATAGCTTTCATAGAGTTGCGTGCTGTTGTCCGCTTTTTGTCCTGTATGAATGACGGCGGCCAAATGCGGTTCTATGGAGATGCCTCCATCGTAGCCTTTGGAAAGCAGATCGCGCAGGGTGTCTTTCACGCGACCGTCGCCTTCGCCGCAGAAGGTATAAACGTCTTCGCCGTTGACCTTTTTGGCGTCTTTGATGTGCACATAGATGATGCTATCGTAGATCTTTTGGTAGTATTCCCAAGGATCTTGTCCATAGGTCACCGGGTTGCCGGTATCGTACACTACTTTCAGAGCGGGGCTGTCTACCTCGTTGAGCAGGATATTGCTGTTGTCTGCGGAAAGACCGCCCCAACCACTGCAATTTTCATGCGCCAGAATGATCCCGGCATCTTCCGCCATTTTCGCCAGGACTTTCATCCGTTTAATGGCTTCCTTGCGCCAGGTGGGTTCGTCTACTGGATTGTCTTTATCGTTGGGATAGCTCATTACACGGATGAATTTTGTGCCAAAGCGATGCATCCGGGGGATGGCTTGTTCTAGATCGTCGATATCGATTTGCGGGTCGCCGGTAATGGGACGCGCCCAGTTGGCAATGGCGCTGCTGAAGCAGGAAACCTTCATGCCGGCCTCTGTCAGTTTTCCGTAGACTTCATCAAATTGCGCATCGGGAAGCTGTGTCAGGTTTACGCCTTCCACCGCACGCAATTCCATGTGGTCCCATCCCAATTCCTTGTGCGCCTTGATTTGCATCTCGATGGGTTGGCCGGCTTCGTCACTAATACCTGAGAAAAACATGGTGTCCTCCTTATTGATTGTCTCCAGCGTGTTGGAACACGTCTGTTTCTTATCGTTAATAACGAAAGGGTACCACACCTGTCCCTGCTGAATAAATGGGAACGCCGCCTCGTGTTAAAAAGGAGGCGGCGTGTAAGAATCGATTTTATCGGGTCGTTTATAACTACCCAATATGCAGCACTTCGGCGCCCCGTCCTTGCGCAATCAGGGAGGTGTAGGTTTTTAGTTCTTCCTGCACCTTCGGATCGGTCAGGTCAAGCGCTACGCCGCGTTCTGCGGCCATGTAAGCTGCCTGGCAGAGCATAGTAACTTTTTTGCCGTATTCGAAATTGAGGTAGCCGTCTTTGCCTTCTTTGAAACAGGCCACTGCGTCTTCAATTTCATCGACGTAGCCATAAAGGTCCGCTTCGTTGGTTTCTACGGTGAGCAAGCCACGGGTCGCAGTCGATTTCTCCAGGGCCAATTCGGCATTGGCGGCGGCTTCCGCCGCTTCATCGCCGATAAAGATTTCCAGCGGCGACTGCAGGGAGTTCAGCTCGAAGGCGTAGCCAGGCGCTAATCCGTCCATAGTCAGACGCAGCCCCTGTTTGTCGTACATCCAGGAGTTGGTGAACTGTGCCTGCACCAGTTGGCCTGTTTCTGGATTGCGGAAGGTAACCATGCCGGTGGCGAAGTCTTCGGCGGGTGTTTTGCTGTAGTCTACGCCCATCTTTTCCAGTAGTTGTGCGCGGTATTTGGGCAGGCCCCATTTTAACAGCGAGGTAACTGCTGTAACGGAAACGGGCTCCAGGAAGTCAACGGGTTTGCCCAGGGGAGTCAGTACGAACCAACCGCAGGCGATACTGTGGCAGCCCATGTCGGACAGTACGCCGCCGCCTTGACGGGTCGGGTCCCAGAACCAACCTTCGTGCGGTCCTGCGTGTTCCTCGGAACTGCGCGCCAGGGCCAATGGCCCCATGCTTTGTTGTTGGGGGGCAAGTTGTTCGCGTTGTGCGCGAATGCCTTTCATGTGGATTTGGTTTTCGAAATAGGCGGTGGGAAGGCCGGCTTCCTTGGCGAGATCTACCAACTGCTGCGCCTCGGCGACGGTGCGTCCCAGTGGTTTCTCGCAGATAATGCCTTTCATTGCTGCGCCGTCTTTCACCGCTGCCACAATTTCTTGCATAATCTGGACGCGGGCAAAGTTGGGCGCAAAAATGGCCACTGCGTCTACGTTCTTGCACAGATCGGCGATGCTGGGATAGGCCTGGCAAGGTCCAAGGCCATTTGCATTGGCGTAGGCGGCCAGCTCGTCGGCGCCTTTAAGCGCACATACGCCCGCCAAATCTACCCCGCGGATCTGTTTCATCGCCGTTGCCTGAAACTTGGCGATAAAGCCAGCACCGATAAATCCAAGTTTAAAATTTCCCATATAACCCTCTCCTTCCGTGATATCGCGGCATACGCCACAGAAAAATATTCATCCCAACGATGTACGCATTATAGAGACGTCGCAAATTTGGCTCAAGCATAAGAACGCCTAGTTTACGTTGCGCTGCTGAATACAGTAGACTAGACAAGAAATAAAACTATGAGGTTTCGGCATGTCGATTGGAAAAAGTGAATCCCGGATTCAAACCATTTGCCTGATGTTGCTCTGCACTATTGGCGTCGCGGGTGCACTGTACTGGTTGCAAGGCATTATCGTTCCTTTTATCCTGGCTATTTTTGTCAGCCTGATTCTTACGCCCGTCGTTAATTTTCAGGTGCGAAAACTTCGCTTCCCGCGCATCCTTGCCATTTTGGGCACGTTGTTGCTCTGTTTCTTCATTATGCTTATCTTGGGCGGAATCGTGTCGGCATCAGTGGCGCAACTGGCAAACAACGCGAATGTCTATCAAAATCGTGTCGAAATCCTGTTTAATAAGGCCATCACGGAGCTGCCACTCGACAAACTGGGGATTGAGGACCCGGCGGATCTGGATATTGCCTCGATCATCCCTATCAGCACGACGCGCACGGTGCTGGTCAAGCTGACCGGCTCCATTATCAGTATCCTCTCGCAGGGATTGATCGTCATGATGTTTGTCATCTTTCTCTTGCTCGGCAGCACTACACCCACCAAGCCCAAAGAGGGGGTTGTCGGCGAAATTGACCGCCAAGTGAAGCAGTATCTTGTCGTTAAAGTGCTCCTTTCAGGTGTGACCGGCTTTGCCGTATTCGCCATCCTGCATTTTTTGGGTGTAGACTACGCTATCTCTTTTGGCGCATTCGCCTTTTTCCTCAATTTCATCCCCAACATCGGCTCTTTGATTGCTACCATTATTCCGTTACCCGTTGTCCTCTTGATGCCTGATCCGTCTGTAGGCAAAATCTTGCTGGCATTGCTATTACCCGGTCTCGTGCAGTTTGGTGTGGGCAACTTGCTGGAACCGCGGTTGATGGGTAGCTCGTTGGGGTTACACCCGGTTACGGTGCTGTTATCCCTTATGTTCTGGGGCACCCTCTGGGGCATCATTGGCATGTTGCTGGCCGTTCCCATGACGTCCATCATGAAGATTTGTCTGGATCGCCTCGAACTGACCCATCCGATTGCTGCATTGCTGGCTGGTCGCCTGGAGTTGTCTGAAGAGACCAAGGCGGCACCGGAAAAACAAGGCGCGTAGGGACAAACTGCGATGGACGCAATTCGTACAGAGGGTTTGGGGAAAACCTATAAGGAAGTGGGACGCGCCGCGGTCCGTTCTCTGCATGAACTTGATCTTGTGGTGGAAGAAAACGAGGTCTTTGGCTTTCTGGGACGTAATGGCGCAGGCAAGACAACTACTATCAAAATTTTGTGTAGTCTGCTTAAAGCCAGTGCGGGGGAAGCTTTCATTTTTGGTGAACGGGCGCGTAGTCGCTCCGCACGTCGCATGATTGGCTACTTGCCGGAGCAACCGTATTTTTACGAATACCTGACCCCGCGTGAGACGATCGAGTTTTATGCCCGGTTACAGGGTTTATCCGCACAAGAACGACGCGAGGAATGGAAAAAACTCGCGGACATGCTGGATCTGGGACCTATTGCGGACCAGCGTATCAAGGGATTCTCCAAGGGCATGCGACAACGCATTGGTTTCGCCGTTGCATTGGTGGGAAATCCGCCGTTGCTGATCCTTGATGAACCTATGAGCGGTCTGGACCCGTTGGGACGGCGCATGATTCGCGAACTCATCCTGCAACAGCGTGACCAGAAGAAAACTATTTTTTTCAGTTCACATGTGTTGGGCGATGTGGAACAAATCTGCGATCGGGTCGGCATGTTGGTCAAAGGCCAACTCACTCAAACAGCACGTATCGATGCATTGCTGGCAAACGCACAGCTCAAACAGGTCGAGGTAATCCTCGCCAAGCTGTCGCAAGAAAGCGCGGCAGCCTTGGCGCAGCAGGCGCAGCACCACCGATGCGTTGAAACCGATCACATCTTCCTGACCGACGGCATGGATGCAGCCAATGATCTGGCACAACAGGCTCTGGCGCAGGGAGCAACGCTGATCGCCTTCAATCCCATTCGCGAATCGCTGGAAGACTATTTCATGCGTAAGCAGGAAGGAACTTTCGCATGAGAATATGGGTCGTTGCACAAAATACTTTTCGGGAAGCGGTGCGTGACAAGGTGTTGTATGTGTTGTTGTTTCTGGCCGCAGTCACCATTTTTGGCTCCAAGGCGTTGGGCTGGATCAGCATCGGCCAGGACATCAAAATCGTCAAGGATATCTCGCTTGCCGCTACCGACATCTTTGGCGTACTCATCGCCATCTTTGTCGGGGCCAGTCTGATTTACAAGGAAATCGACAAGCGCACACTTTACACCATCCTTTCGCAACCTATGCACCGCTACGAATTCGTGCTTGGAAAATATTTCGGCCTTGCCGCACTGCTCGGCGTCGTCACGGTAATCATGGCAGCGGTCACCGCCGTTTATGTACTCCTGCTGGGTGGGGCTCTTGATGCCGTCTATTTCCTCAGCGCTTTACTCATCTACTGGAAACTGTTACTTGTCACGGCATTCTCGATCCTGCTCTCCACGCTTTCCTCGCCCATCATGAGTGCAGTTATATTGTTCTCACTTTATGTGTTCGGGCACGCGACGGCTGTTTTTCTGCATCTTCCACCCCAGTTCGACGGCACCGTCGCCAAAAAAATCCTGGAAGTCGCCTATTACCTCTTGCCCAATCTCAACAATTTCAATATTCGTGCTGAGGCGGCCAATGCGGTGCCTGTTCGTATGACCTTTGTTTTCTTTTCGTTACTCTATGGCTTGGCCTATAGCGCATTTGTCCTGCTTATAGCTACGCTGATCTTTGAGGAAAAGGATGTATGAGGCGGCATACCCGCTATATCCTGCTGCTATGCGCGGGCATCCTTTTCGGAGGAACGGTACTTTTCCAATTGGGCGTCGATCGCACAAGGACTGACATAGAAACGGATACGTTGCTCTATCTGCCCAATGCACAACTGCTGGAACATTTCACGGGCGGCATGAGTAGTGTAGTCGCCGACATGTTGTGGCTGCGCTGTGTGCAGTATGTGGCTACGGAATCGAAGGGAGATCGCAATTTTACGTGGCTCAATAATATGTTGAGCACGGTGGTGCAGTTGGACCCGTACTTTACAGACGCCTACCGCTATGGCGGTATGTTTCTCGCTGCACTCAAGGCGGATAGTGACGCCGGGCTGCGCCTGCTGGAACAGGGGGTGGTGCAGCAGCCGCTTTCGTGGGAATTGCCGTATGAAGCTGCGATGATTTTTTTGCTAAACCGGCGTGATGAGCCGGATGCAAAACGGCGCGCCGCCTATTACCTGGCCATGAGTAGCGCCACGGGGAATGCACCGGAATTAATCCTGGAGCTTTCGGAAAAACTGCAGGGCGAATATGATCTGGTGCATATTGAGCGTCGCATGTGGACGAATCTGCTGGAGAGCGACGACACACTGTTGCGGGATCTGGCAAAGCGAAAATTGCAGGAGGTGCAACTGCGGGAAGCATGTCAGGTTCTTCAGGAACGCGTGCAGATTTTTGCACAAACGCAACCAAAACCGGCAACGAACTTGCAGGAATTATGCGATGTGGGATTGATTCGTAGCTTGCCACCCGATCCTTTTGGTGGACATTTCTTTATCGATGCACAGGGGAAAGTGCAAAACAGTACTTTGCTGGATGAAAAAGAGGAAAGACATCGTACAATCATCCAGGAGGCGATAAAGCACTTTGCGGAATCGCATCAGCGCAATCCGAAAAACTTGGAAGAACTGGTGGAAAAACAAGTGCTCACACAAATCCCGCCGCATCCCTATGCAGACAAACCCTGGCGCTACAACCCTGAAACAGGCATAGTGCAATAAACAAAATTATCTCTCAAGCAGCTTCCTGGCTTCGGTGCGCAATGTTTTCCGTGATACTTTTATGCCGACGGGCAATGAGGTGGGCCAAGGGTAAAAGTAGCGAGGTATTTTGTATTTGGGAAGTATCTTTTCCAGCGTGGCGCGTAGTTTTGTGGTATCGCTGCACACCATCTCGTCGCCCTGTAGAAAGGCAACGGGCAGGCTACCATACTCTTCGTCATCTATCGACACCACCATCGCTACTGCAACACCATCTATCGAACATAAAGACACCTCCACTTCTTCGGGTTGCACATTTTCGCCGCCCACCACAAACATATTGTCGCGCCGCCCTGTTACCCGTAGCGCACCCGTTGCATCCCAACTGCCCAAATCGCCTGTAGCAAACCAGCCGTCTGGCGTTAAAGGGCGTTGCAGCGCATCTTCTTCTACATAACCCAAAAATAGCGTTTCGCCACGCACCTGAATCTCTCCACTTTCGTGAATACGTATACTGTCGGCATTTAAGGGATAACCGGATGTTTGCAGTGATTCCAGGGAAGCTCCTGGCGGGGTTGTTGTCACCTGGGTGCACATTTCGGTAAGACCGTAGGTGGTATGGACGGGGATGGCGAGTTCGTGCGCACGCCGTATGAGAGATGCAGATACCGCACCGCCTCCCAGCAGGATGGCTTTGAGACGCTGTAACGCCGCGATACCTTCCTGAGATTGCAGCAGGCGAAATAGTTGGGTGGGCACGAGGGAAAGATGGGTAATCGCGTATTTTTCAATCGCCTGGGGGATGCTTTCGTTGGCGGCGCTAAAAACTACTGCTGCGTTTGCAAGCAGGCAGCGAAACAAGACGCCGAGTCCCGCCACATGAAACATGGGTAAGGACATCAACCATCGATCGGTTGATGTTAATGGCATATTTGCATTGGCACGCAATGCATTGTGGTAATGGTTTCCATAGCTATGCAACGCCGCCTTGGGTGCGCCAACGCTTCCAGAGGTGAGCACAAGGGTTGCCGGACGACTGACAGGAATGAGCGGCGGGGCTGAGGGTGCTGGCATGGGGGTTTCCACCAAATCATGCGGCGCGAGGGCGTACAGATGGCCCTGGACGGTTGTCGTGGATACGCCGTAGGGCACTACCATGTTGCGACAACGTACCCGTTGTACCACTTCAAGCAGGTATTGCGCGGGGAAACGAGTGTTCACGGGTAAAGCGATCGCCCCCATCTGGAATATCCCCATGAGCAGTATAGGGTAGGGCGTCCCCGGTGGCAGGGCCAATGCTACCAGATGTCCTTCGGCCAGCCCTGCTTTGCGCAGGTTGTATGCAACCCCGTTCACATGGGCATAGTACTCGGCATAGGTGTAGCTCCGATGCGGTGCAATGATGGCCAGCGCATCGGGATGTGTCTGCGCTGCCTTCCCCAGGGGGCATTCCAGATATTGTTCTGTGTTCGCGCTCCTCATTCGATATCGATCAGCCTTCCCATACGCTTTCCAGACGGTCTTCCGCCACACGTCTGGACCGTTGACTTAGGGTAGCCACCTGCGCCGTTCCGGTATCCAGTGCAAGGGGTTGCTCCAGTACATCTTCGGCCAACCAGCCGTATGTATCCAATCCTACCGGGGTGTTGGGACAACACACGGCAGCATAGTTTGCCAGCATTGCCAGCCCCACGCCGGATTCAAAGGTGCTGCTAACGATGATGCGTTTGGGCAGCAGCGGATGTTGCGCCAAAACCGCACCTATATTGGGAAAATGCATCAGCATCGGTTTCCAAATGCAGGCAGCGGCATGGTTCAGCAGATCCAGCATACGAAGCTCTTCTGCAGAAACCTCTTCCTGGGTAGAAAAGGGTTCCGCCACGCGCTCAAGCGTCATCAGGGTCTCATCTAATGCATATGGAATCCCGGTGCTCTCTGTAAAAAAACGCAGATGCGCCGGGTCTTCTAAAGGCTCTTCAATGTATTCAACACCACATACCGCCACCTGTTTGCCAAAGGCCACTGCTGTGTCCAAATCCCATGCGCGGTTTGCATCAAGCCGTAGCGCGATCCTTTCGCCCACGGCTGCACGCACAGCATGTACTAAAGCGATCTCTTCTTCAATCGAAGTGCGCCCTACTTTGAGTTTAACTGCACGGTAGCCCTTTTCGGTTGCCTCGCATGCACGCAACAAGACCTCTTCCCGGCTTCCTGTCAGTAGTGCGTTCAGAGGAATCTCGTCGGGACTGTCGGACGCCAGGTAGCGGTGTACCGATGGGGTTTCCGATTGTGCGGCACGCAATTGAAGTGCGGCGCTTTCGAGTGCAAATGATACGGAACGCACTCTCAGTAGGGGCATCAGACCCAAGCCCTCAAAGGCTGTGCGTGTTTCTGGAAAAACCTTTCCTTGCAGCAGGCGTGCACACCGCAGGATTGCATTCCATGCCTCTTGCAATGATTCGCGACTGAAGCCTGGCAGTGGCGCAGCTTCGCCCCAGCCTACCGTACCGTTCCTCCCGGTCAGTTTCAGCAGAAAGCCGGTCCGCTTGTGCACGGTACCCGTCGATAGCACCAATGGGGTGCGCAAGGGCAGTATGTACCGATAAACTTGCGCCCGTGTGATTTTCATAGCAACCACCCCACCGAATACAGCACGCTGAAAAATAGCTGTAGCTTGCCGGTTGCCGCTAAAACGGTATTTAACTCGGGTCCGCCCCCCAAATGAAAAACTTTTTGAATGGAAACAAGCGCTAACAAGGCTGCGTGGCATGCCAGTAGCGCCCAGCCGTGTCCTGGATAGAACGTGTGTATGCACAGTGGCGTCAGTAATGTCGCGCTTAGTAATGCAAGGGTGTACTCCCCTTGGGCGAAACGTTTTCCAAAGCGCACGGCCAAGGTCTTTTTACCGCTTTGCTGATCCTCTTCACGATCCCGCAGGTTGTTTACGGTCAACAATGCCAGGGAAAAGAAACCCGGGGCCATGCCTACCCATACGGGCAGCGCATCCCATTGCAGCACTTGCACGTAGTACGTACCCGCTACCGCCACGGGGCCAAAAAAGACGAACGCGAATACATCCGCCAAACCAATGTAGCCCAGAGGATAGGGGCCACCGGTGTACAACACGCCACAGGCGATGGAAATCAGGCCAATGAGCAAAATGGGCCAGCCACCCCGGTACACCAGGTACAGCCCCACCAGAAAGGCCAGGGCAAAGACCAGTATGGTCGCCCTGCGCATCTGTATCGGCGTCACCCAGCCCGACTGTGTTGCGCGCTGTGGCCCCAAGCGCGCCTCTGTATCTGCCCCTTTTATAAAATCAAAGTAATCGTTGGCAAAGTTGGCCCCGATCTGGATAAGCATGGCGCCTATCAGTGCCGCCATTGCCGCAGGCGCATGAAAGGAACCCGCGTCTAGCGCCAATGCGGACCCCAATAGGACAGGGGATACGCTTGCCCAAAGGGTCTTGGGACGCGCTGCTAAAAACCAAACTCGAAAAAAATTCACCTTCTCTACCTCACGGATTGCGGGGAAACTTGCTGAAATCGGGCTGGCGTTTTTCTACAAAGGCGTTGCGACCTTCCTGCCCTTCCTCCGTCATGTAGAACAAACTTGTTGCGTTGCCAGCCAGCTCCATCAAGCCCGCCTGCCCATCTTCATCCGCATTCATCGCTGCCTTGAGGCAGCGAATCGCCATGGGAGAGTTACGCAGAATTTCACGACACCATTGCACGGTCTCCGTTTCCAGCTGCTCATAAGGAACCACTGTGTTTACCAACCCCATCTCCAACGCCTGTTGCGCATTGTACTGGCGGCACAAGAACCAAATCTCGCGCGCCTTCTTTTGCCCCACCATGCGCGCCAGGTGCGCCGAACCGTACCCGGCATCGAAGGAACCCACCTTGGGGCCAGTCTGGCCAAAGATGGCATTGTCTGCGGCAATTGTTAAATCACATACCATGGCCAGGATGTTTCCGCCACCAATGGCATAGCCCGCCACCATGGCAATCACCGGTTTGGGACAGGTGCGAATCTGACGATGCAAATCGAGCACGTTTAAACGATCCGCGCCGCTTTCCCCATCGCGATATCCTGCTTCTCCCCGAATTTTTTGGTCGCCGCCTGAACAAAACGCTTCCTTGCCTTCGCCAGTCAGAATAATCGCCCCAATCTCTGAATCGAAACGTGCGTTGCGCAATGCGTCGCTTATTTCGTCATTGGTCAGCGGTGTGAAGGCGTTGCGGCGGTGGGGACGGTTGATCGTAATTTTTGCGATACCTTCCGCCTTGTGATATTTGATTTCTTTATAGGAACCAGCTTCTAGCCAATTGATTGTCGACATGTCTTCCTCTCCAAATGACACGATGCATTTGCATTGCATTTCCACTTAGAACTGTGGGAATAGGCGCGCGTTTTTTATGTGTAATGCGCCAGTAAAAAACGTTTTATAACGGTAGTATAGCTTTTCGGGTTTTCCAGGTGCACATTATGGCCGCAGTCCGGTACGCAGTATGTATGCAGTTGGGGTGCATGTTTTTGCATCTCTTTGGACAGGGCAACGTATTTGAGGTCCAGCGCGCCTGTAACTAACAGCGTCGGGACGCTTATATCCCCCAACATCGGCCATAAATTCGGTTGGGACCCGGTCCCCAAAGCGCGCAAGGCCGCAGCTAATACTGCGGGACGATTGATACGCCGTCGCCGTAACAGGTTTTTCAGAGTTTCAGGATGCGACGTCAGGCTTTTAAACAGTGGCATGGCATACCATTCCTCCAGAAAGGCGGCGAATGCTTCTGGATCGGCTTCCATCTCGGCCAAACGCGACGCCAAGGCTTCGTCCTGCTCTTGGCGCGTGTGACGCGCTGAAGCTGAGGGAAGTCCTGGTGAGGCTGATTCCACAACAACCGCCCAGAAACGCTGCGGGTAGTGGGTTGCTAAATACAGGGCCAAGCGCCCCCCCATGGAATACCCTATACAAGCGCAACGCGCCAGGCCTCTACGGTCCATTTCTGCCAACAACGCTGCTGCCAACGCTGGCATCTCCGGCAACGGTGTCTCCGGGGCACACTGCGTTTCTCCATGCCCAGGCAAATCGGGACACCAACAAGAAAAGTGGGGAGTGAGCTCTTCTGCTACTTTCTGCCAATCCCGGCTACAGCCCAAAAAGCCGTGCAGAAGAAGAAGTGGGGGAGAGGATTGCGGACCGCAAACATACGAATTCCACTGTATGTTTTTCACCTCAATCTCCCTGACGTCTATGACCTAATTTAACTACGAAAAGCGCACCAATTTTTTGAGGAACGGTTGCACAGCGGGGCAATAAAGAAAGCACGGTCCGAAGCATAGCACTGCTTCGGACCGACACTTAGACGTGAGGCGGATATTATTTCTTTTTGTCTGGTGTGATGGCGTCTTTTGCTGCTTTGGCGATACGGAATTTGAGTACTTTTTTCGCCGGAATACGGATCGTTTCGCCTGTTGCAGGGTTGCGGCCTTTGCGCGCCTTGCGGCTGACGACTACCAGTTTGCCAACACCCGGGAAGGTGAAGCCAACATTCGCCTGGCTATAGGACAATTCGGTCAGTGCTGCCAACACGCTGCCGACATCCTTTTTTGTCAGGCCTGTTTCTTCCGCCAGTGATTCCAGGATTTTTGCCTTGGTCAATGGCTTGTCCGAACTCTTCGCTTTCTTGAATGGCATCTCTTAACCTCCTGTGCTTACAGTTTCCCCAAACATATGCATGCGTTCACGGCTGAAAACCGCGCATGCGATTTTGCCCGCCGGAACCTCCAATTAGTGCACGGAAAGATATAACTGCTTATTTTTCCGCATACCATTGATTAGCGCCTAAATATCAATTTGTCAAGCCTTATTTTTAGGGCTATTTTAAAGTTTACGGCTCGAAAACCCCTGTATTTAAAGGCCAAAGCGCATATTTGGCTAAAAAAAAGCAGAATTGAGTTCGTAACCCTTTATTTACCAGCTAGTTACGATTTACATTGAAGTTCTCCTCAGGAACGCGCTATTCTTGGGAGAAAAGCGAAAAACTATCTTGGCATAGAAAAATTTATGGAATGAATAAGGAAAAAATGGCATGCAATTGGCGGTTTTGGGTGATATAAACGGTAATATTTGCGCTTTGGAGGCGGTGTTGCACGCTATTGAAGAGGCGGGCATATTGACCATTTTTCATACTGGGAACAGTGTTGTGGGGCATCCGGAAGGCGCGGCGGTGCTGGAGTGTCTGCAAGCGGCACAGGTTGTTTGTGTGCAGGGCGATCAGGATCGCCAGCTGGTCCGGTTTGGTAAAAAACCACCGCGCGATGCTGCGTTACATGCCGCTATGCAACATGCATACGAAACTCTTCACAGTACCGCACTGGAACATTTACGCACATTGCCTAAAAAGAGAACGTTGGAAATGGAGGAGCTCTCTATCGCTGTTACCCACGGTTCGTTGACGAGTCAGGCTGAAATACTTTCCGCTGAAACGTCTTCGATGCGCCTACAGCGTCAGCGAGAAATTGTCCCGGCGGATCTTATTCTGTGTGGTGGAGCGCCTACCCCGTTTTATCGTCAGATCGCCAACACTTTTTTTGTAGGGCCGGGATGGGTGGATGAGGCTCCAGGGCGTGCGCGTTATGCGGTTGTTGATACGGAGGAGGAAATGTGGTCCGTCGATTTTCCGCATGTTTCGTACACCGTAGAGGAGCATTCCTGAGGGAAGATGGCGCTCTAGCAGAGGCCGGTTTCGCCTGCATTCCGCCGATACCAGTTTTTGGCAAAGCGTGTAACGCCAAATTCCTGGGGAATGGCCTGCGCGACCATAGGCGAGGCGGTGCTTACGTAGAGGTAGCCTTGTGGCTGTAGTGCGCGCACGAGACTGGCGATGTAAACGCGTTGGATCTCCGGGGGGAAATACTGCAGGACGTGATCGCAGATGACCAGTTCGAAGCGATGCCGTCGGCTGCCTTCTCTGATGTCGCGATGTTTGAAGATGGAAACACGCCGCAGAGCATCGCCTACACGTACGGCATTGGCTTTCTCTGCATGGGTGTAACGATCCAACAATCGTTGGTAGGAGCCCAGGTTTTCGCGCATAACGGCGTATTCTCCTCGCACTGCAATGCGCAAGGCGTCTTCGGAGATGTCCGTTCCCAGGACTTTGAAATCCACTCTGGATTTTCGAAAGCTTAACCAGTCCAGGGTAATCATGGCGACGGAATAGACTTCCATCCCGACGGAACATCCTGCACACCATACGTGAAAGCGGTTTCCCTGGCGCAGGGACTCCGCGAGTATGCGTGTACGAATTTCTTTTAGCAAGGCGTTGTTGCGAAAAAAAACACTTGCCCCCGTGGTAATTCGCTGGCGTGGGTCGTTGAATTTTTTCAGGGCTTGCTCATGGGGTAGCACTAAGGCTGCATCGTGTGTGCGTTTGAAGAGTGTCAGCACGCCCTCGGCGGGGTCTAAGAGGATTTTGCGGTGGTAGCGTCCAAGTACATCAACGGGCTCGAAGGGAATTTGTTCTTTTTTAAGCAGTGCGCAAACGCTTTGGTACAACGGTGCGCTGGAGGTATCGCCGCCGATGAGAAAGCATTGGCATGTATCGGGAAGGAGCCCGTGCTGGCGCAGTCCTTGGGTGAGTAATTGCAGTGCACCAGCGGGACTATGCCCTCCTTGCGCCTGGAATCCTGTAATGTGGCTTATTGCACCCAGGCGGCGTTTAGCATTATAGAAGCCAATGCACACACAGCTACGCAGCAAGGTCAGCTGGGCTTCTTTGCCGACAAAGACCTCGCCTTGTTGCACACGCACGCAATGTCTGCATTCGAAATTATGTGGGGTCTCCACCACTTTTATTGCGGCCATCGCTGTTTCCTGGCTTTCGGTTTCAAGATGCGTTGCACGCTGCAACGTCGCGTTTTCTGATTTTTTATTTACCTTATTTCTGCACCGAGAAAAATTCCGACGGCATATCTTTATTCGCATTTGTATTGTAACGCAAAGTGGGGGGGGACCTGTAGAAATCCTGCTTGAGGAAATGCCCAGCAGAAAACATGCGGTGCTTTATCGGGTCGTGCTACACTATCGCGAAAGTAGGCTACGTAGCTGTGGCTTTGGCACCTGGTTGTGGTCGCTAGACCGCTTTGGTCACCAACATGGGGAAGACTTGTGCATTTTGACCGGATTTTTATTGCGCCTCTCCGAAAGTATTTGCGTTTTTTTCTTATCTTCTTTGTACTGACACCGTTGATCTTTGTTGTGCGTATGTTGGTGTGGCCAACAGCTTGGGTTTCAGAACGGGCGGATAGACGCCTGAGACGTGAACTCATTCGGCTGTGGGCGTATGGCTTTGCCGCCATCGCTGGTATTCGTATACGGGTACATGGCACGCCGCCTCCACATCCTTTTTATCTTGTTGCGAACCATCTCAGCTATCTCGACATGCTGCTGCTTTGCCGTGAGACGGGCTGTATTTTTGTGGCCCGCGGCGACGTCGAACATTGGCCCGTGCTCGGCTCCATGGCGAAATCGCTTTATATTATTTTCATCGATCGCGCCAGCAAGCGTGACACAATGCGGGTAAACACCCTTATCAAGCATGCGTTGGAGATGGGGGATGGATTGGGGGTATTTGCTGAAAGCCGCATCTCGCGCGGTCTGGCGGTGGAACCGTTCAAATCTTCGCTTATCCAGCCTGCTGTCGACAACCAGATGCCTGTGTATTATGCTACGCTTTCGTATGAAACGGCTCCTGGTTGTCCGCCCGCCAGTGAAATCGTGGGTTGGTGGCGTCCAGAGCCCTTTTTCTTCCATATGTTGCGTCTGTTTAGCTACCCTGGATGCACTGCTACGCTTCATTTCGGCGCAGAACCGATTGGTGGGGATGACCGGAAGGTTCTTGCACAGCAATTGCACGATGCGGTGGAAGAGACCTTCACGCCGTTGCAATAAGCTGGCGGTTGACTTTGTGTAAAAAAACGGCGCGACACGTTTATACAGTGTCGCGCCGTACAATTGTTAAAAAAGACTTTAGCCACCGTTTTGCAGTGTTTGCAAGATCTCTTCTCTGGTCTGACAGGCCACCATCTTGTCGAACAAGCTTCGATTGCGTAGGGCCAGCATCACCTTGGCCAGTAGGCCCAGGTATTCCCGATCGGCTTCGGCTGGTGTGGCAAATAACACCATCACGTATACCGGTTGATTGTCTAACGTACCAAATTCAATGCCTTCCGGGGCCACTCCCACACCCAAGGTGGGGGTCTGAATCTCGGGGATGCGCACATGTGGAATGGCGATCCCGTCGCCAATCCCGGTGCTCATGATGGCTTCACGGGCGTAGACCGCCTTGCGAAAAGCATCGCAATCGGTCACTACCGGATTTTGACATAACGCATCGATAAGTTGATCCAGGGCGTCGTGTTTCGACGGTGTTCCCTTGATCAGGCAAATCTGCGTCAAGTCTACATCGACCCCAAAGATGCTCATATCGGTCGCTACACACTCCTGTATTGTCACGGGCAATTCCATCCAGCCAGGTTATACTTCAGATATGAAAACGCATCCACAGGGACACGTCCTTGTTGTCATTATAAACGACATACCCCTCGTGAGGGATGCCTTTGTCATTTTATGAGAAGGTAAGCTGCGGCAAAGCTTCGCGCATGCGTTTAAGTGCTTCGTCCAGCCGGTCCTCTTCGACCGTCAGGGAGAAGCGCACAAAACCTTCTCCGTTTTCACCGTAGGCAGCGCCAGGGGCCAATACAACGGCGCATTTTTCAAAGATGAAATCGCAAAATTCCGCCGAGGTATAGCCATCGGGCGTGGGCACCCACAGATAGAACGTGCCCTTGGGCGCTTCGTATTGCCAACCCAGCGCACGCAGGGTTTCGAGTACTTTTTCGCGGCGACGGCCATATTTTTCCATCATGTCGCTGGTGAATTCGTCGCATTTATCCAGCGCTTCGATACCAGCATATTGTACGGCGTTGAAAACACCCGAGTCGGTATTGGCTTTTGAGGTGGCAATCGCTTTGATAATCTCGGGATTGCCGACGGCCATGCCGATACGCCAGCCGGTCATGTTGAAGGGCTTGGACAAGGAGTTCAGCTCTACACCGACTTCTTTGGCACCGGGCACGCTGAGGAAACTCAAACGATCCGCGCCAAAGACCAGCTCGCCGTAGGGGTTGTCATAGCAGACGACGATGTCGTTGCTGCGTGCGAATTCGACCAGTTCATTCAGGAATGGGCGTGTTGCTACTGCACCCGTGGGGTTGTTCGGGTAGTTAAGGTAAAAGGCCGTTGCTTTTTTGGCCAGATCGGTTGGAATATCTTCAAACTTGGGCAAAAAGTCGTTTTCCGCTTTCATGGGCACTGCGACGGGTTCTGCACCCACAAACCAGATACTGGGTTTGTAGCCCGGATAGCCGGGATCGGTGACCAGCACCTGATCGCCGGGGTTGATTACGCCCAATGCGAAATGATGGCAGCCCTCTTTCGAGCCGATCAGCGCCACGACTTCATTGGTGGGGTCGAGTGTTACATCATAGCGACGTTTGTACCAGCGGGTGACGGATTCGCGGAAGGGAAGCATACCCCATTCTTCATCGGTCGGATACCGGTGGTTTTCCGGGTCCTGCGCCGCTTTACACAGTGCATCGATCACGGGTTGTGGCGAGGGGTCTACCGGGTCGCCAATGGCCAGGCTAATCACATCCACGCCGCGCGCTTTGGCTTCGTTGATCTTGTTGCGCAATGTCATGAACAAATACGGAGGAATTTTCTTTAAACGATCGGCAGTTTGCATGAAAACTATCCCTGTGGCTGTGCATCACCGCCCGGTGATGCTATTCTATTCTACAATTTCTTACGAACCTGTGATTCTACATGGTCTTTATCCTGGTTGCAAACCTCCAATGAAAGGGATGCAGGGCAGCAGCCAGGAATCGTGTTTCTTGTGGTGTGACAATGTGCTGTATCGTTTTATGTAACTTTTGGAAAGCACTTCACTGCCCTTGCTTCGTTCCTTGCTCTTAATAGTCAAACAAGGGGGCGTGGAGTCAAGTGGGTAGGACACGGCAAGTCACGCGTCTTTCTGTGGATTATTTCCGAGACAAATTCAGCGTGGGTAGAACCCGTTTCGCATTTGCATTGATACAATGACTTGAATGGCGTTGGGAAAAGCCTCTTTTCATATGGAACGGGAGGGGGACTTTTTATTTTTTAAAAAGCCCCCCTCCGTTGAAAGGGCATCACCACCCCAGTGGGGATGGCTTAATCGTGTTATTCTACAGTCACGCTCTTGGCAAGGTTACGAGGCTGGTCAACGTCGCAACCGCGGTTGACGGCGACGTAGTAGGAGAAGAGCTGAAGGGGTACGGCCACGAGGATGGGGCTGAAGGCTTCGTAGCATTCGGGTACGTAGATGACGTCGCGGCTGTGGGCTTTGATGGCCTGGTCGCCTTCTGTCGCTACGCTGATAATGAGACCGGCACGCGCTTTGATCTCCTGGATGTTGGAGACGACTTTGTCGTAGGTCTCGCCTTGTACGGCCACGTTGATGACAGGAAAGGTGTCGGTAACCAGTGCGATCGGGCCGTGCTTCATCTCGCCAGCGGCATAGCCTTCGGCGTGGATGTAGCTGATTTCCTTGAGCTTGAGCGCGCCTTCCAACGCACTGGGGAAGTTGTAGTTACGGCCGAGGAAGAAGCAGCTTTCTGCGTCTTTGTATTCGGGTTTGGCGGCCAGTTCTTTGATCGGCTCTACGTTGTCGAGTACCTGCTGTACTTTGTCGGGTACGGCGCGCAGGTGAGCGATCATTTCCGCTGCCTGTGCATCATCAATGGTGCCGCGGGCCTGTCCAAGCCAGATGGTGAACAGGGAGAAGCACATGCATTGCGAGGTGTAGGCTTTGGTGGAAGCTACGCCGATTTCGGGGCCGGCTTGCTGGTAGATGACGCCGTGGGATTCACGGGCAACGCTGGAACCGACGGCGTTGACGACGGAAGCGACTTTGGCACCGCGTTCTTTGGCGATACGGATGGCTTCGAGTGTGTCGGCGGTCTCACCGGACTGCGATACGGGGATCATGATGGTGTTGGCAGGCACGATGGGATCGCGGTAGCGGTATTCGGAGGCCAAGTCGAGTTCGACGGGGACTTTGGCGAATTTTTCGATGAGGTATTTACCGACCATACCGGCATGCCAGGCGGTACCGCAGGCCACGATGGAAATCTTCTGGCAGGCTTTCAGCTCTTCAACAGAGATGTTCATGTCTGGCAGTTTGACGTTGGCGGAGCCTTCTTCTACGCGACCACGCAGGGTGTTGCGCAGAACTTCTGGCTGCTGGTTGATTTCTTTGAGCATGAAGTGCGGGTAGCCTTCTTTTTCTGCTGCCGCATCATCCCATTCGACGTTCTGCACTTCCATCTGGACGGGGTTGCCGTCGATGTCTTCGATCTTGTATTCGCCGCGTTTGATCTCGCAGACGTGGCCGTTGTCGATGTAGAGCACTTTGCGGGTGTATTTCATGATGGCGGGTACGTCGGAGCCGATGAAAGCTTCGTTTTCGCCCAACCCAACGATCAGGGGGCTGCCGTGACGGGCTGCTACGAGAATGTCGGGGTTGTCTTTGCAGATCACGCCGATAGCGTAGGCGCCTTCGACGTCTTTGAGGGCGCGTTTGACGGCGGCAAAGAGGTCGCCTTGGTAGTATTTGCGCACAAGGTGGGCAACGGTTTCGGTGTCGGTCTGGCTGCGGAACTCGATGCCTTCGCTTTCAAGCTGTTCGCGCAGTTCCTGGAAGTTTTCGATGATACCGTTGTGCACGACGGCGATTTCTTTGGCCGTGTCGAAGTGGGGGTGCGAATTGACTTCACTGGGGACGCCGTGGGTAGCCCAACGGGTGTGACCAATGCCCAAACCACCGATCAGGGGGTTGGCTTCCAGCATTTCATCCATGATCTTCAATTTGCCCAGGGATTTGGTGCATTCAAGACCTTTTTCGTTTACAACAGCCACGCCCGCAGAGTCATAACCACGGTATTCGAGACGGTGTAAGCCGTTCATGATAACTTCCGGCGCATTTTTGTCGCCAATGTAACCAACTATTCCACACATGATTCGTGATTCCTCCTGAGAAACGAGCGTGCGTTTCCGTTAATCCTGGGCTTCGCCGCCCCTAAGTGCGTCATGGCTTGGCTTGCGACTTCCGACTTGGGTAAGGCAATCTGCAAGACGTCTGGTATCTAGGGATAACGCGACACACCTATGTCGCACCTGCGGCGTCGTAGTGAAAATAACGTATCCAAGGTCTCCCAAAACCTTCGTGGACGCATCGTGTGTGAGGGTCCGGTTGCGTTTAAGAATGTTTCTTTCGCCAAGGCTCTGGGAGTTATAGAACCGGGGCGCTTCGCTGTTGCGAAACGCCGCCGGTATATTCTGTATTACTTAACTTTCCTCCGGAGAACGCGTCATGTGATGCCACCCGGAGTGAAGAGATAGACTAGTAAAGCTTCTTGGCGTCGTCAAGGCTCATCTGGGTGTATTCACCAGCGTGACCGGCCTGACCGAAGGTCTTCATGCGCGGAATATAGACGAGATCGCGCATGGCTTCGCGGGCGGGGCGCAGGTAGTCGCGCGGATCAAATTTCGCGGGCTGTTCGACGAATACTTTGCGGATAGCGCCGGTCATGGCCAGGCGGCTGTCGGTGTCGACGTTGACTTTGCGTACGCCGTGGTCGATACCTTCGCGGATCTTCTCGGCAGGAATGCCTGCGGTACCGGGCATCTGTCCACCAAACTTGTTGACGATGTCGACGAGTTCTTGCGGTACCGAGCTGGAGCCGTGCATGACCAGGTGGCAGTCGGGCAGCAGTTTGTGGATTTCAACGATGCGGTCCATGGCCAGCGCGGGGGGCAGGACGTTGCCGTCGGCATCTTTACGCATAGATTTGTATGCGCCGTGGCTGGTGCCTACGGCCACAGCCAATGCATCCACACCGGTCTCGGTGTAAAAACGCTTGGCTTCTTCGGGGTCGGTGAGGTGTTCGTTGGCTTCTTCGACCGACATGCCGGCACCGTGGCCGTCTTCAATGCCGCCCAGTACGCCGATTTCGGCTTCGACGCTGACGCCCATCGGATGGGCCAGTTCGACGACTTTTTTGGTGACTTCTACGTTCTGTTCGTAGGTGTTGGGGGTTTTTCCGTCTTCGGCCAGAGAACCGTCGATCATGACGGAGGTGAAGCCCAGCTCGATAGCCATTTTGCAGGTTTCCACGCTGTTACCGTGGTCCAAGTGCATAGCGACGGGGATGTGCGGATATTCTTCTACAGCCGCTTCCATGAGCTTTTTGAGGTAAATCATTTTGCTGTATTTCAGAGCACCGCGGCTGGCCTGGATAATCACCGGGCTGTTGGTTTCATTGGCCGCTTCCATAATGGCCTGGATTTGTTCCATATTGTTGACGTTGAACGCGCCAACACCATAACCGCCCTTGGCGGCCTCGTCGAGAATCTGACGCATCGGTACGAGTGCCATAACTGGTAATCTCCTTTCGAAATACATTACGTGGCTTGGTCGGCTCTGGGCGCTTGAATGCATCGCGCCGACAGTAGCGGACCCGGCGCCCTGAACAAAACACACCGCTATCCCCTTTATTTACAACGGGAAATAGCCATGCATACCGTAGATACACTACGGCCTTGTTTTAGAATCTCGGATATCATACAAAAAAACCCTTGTCTAATTCAATCCCCAAATCATTTGTTAAAACCGGGGGGAACTGTGTTGTGTCCGCAAAATGATATCGCAGCTGGGGTATTTTGCCGTGGGAATGGGTTTTCGGGAGAAAGGGCCTTCGCTCGTTTTTTACTCCGCGGGGAGAAAATACAACTTTAACCCCTTATTTTCATTGGAGTTATGGATAAAAAGCGTATTTATAGAGTTTTTGGCAGCTCCCCTTGACGTGGATTGAACAAGAAGGAAGGCGGATGCTGTAGGTATCCAGCATCCGCCTTGAGAAGTATTCTTTGAACGCGTTATCTTGTTTACATGTATTTACTTACACGTCCTGCCACCTGAAGTACGACTTCCTGAATCCGGTAGGAACCTTCTTCGATGCGCGCCTTGGCTTGCTCGACGCGTTCGGTGCGGATTTCAGAAGTTTTGTCTTCCTGCTGGAAGCGCGCTGCGTCTGCCGCATGTTGCGCTGTCGTGCTAAGTTCTACACTGTCTTTATCTTTTGCGCTCCCCGTTTCCAGATCGCGCTGTTGCGCCCGGCCTCTGAGCTGCCGGGGAGCAACCATCTCAGAAATTTTGCCGATGCCAACCATTGCAATCATTGTTCTTCTCCAAGTTGTCCCTAGTTACTGCTTTCTACTGTCTCTAGTTGTATTATCGGCAAAATGGGGGGGTGGCTTTAGCAAAATGTATGGAAAATATAACGTGGCCGATGGACTGTTAGTGGAGGTAGGGGGTGGGGTCGATGGGGGTGTTATTTTGGCGCACTTCGTAGTGTATGTGGGGGCCGGTCGCGTTGCCGCTTTTTCCGAGTTGGCCGATAGACTGACCTCTGCGCACGGTGTCGCCTGTTTCAACCAGCCGCTTGTCGAGATGGGCGTAGGCGGTCGTGATGCCGTGGCCGTGGTCGATGACTACAATGTGTCCGTAGTTACCTTGCACGCCGGAAAAGGTGACGTGTCCAGGGGCGGTGCTGTGTATGGGGGTACCATAGGGGCCGGGAATGTCGATGCCTTTGTGCAGACGCATCTGACCGGTGTGTGGGTGGCGACGCATGCCGAAGGGGGAGGATATTTTGGGGGCGGGCAGGGAAACGGGCCATCCGCTGGGTTGGCTTGGGGGAACAAAATCGGGACAAATAACGCTGGTCTGCTGAGGGGAACGGTGGGCGCAGTGGCTAAGCAGCAGTGTAATGCTGCACAGGAGGAATAGGGACGTTAGTCGTTGTCCGAAATATTTTTTAGAATGCCGCCGAATCATGGTGGGCATGATAGCGCATCGGGGGAGGATAAAAAAAGAAACGCCACGACTATGGGACAGGTCATGGCGCCACTCTGGAGGAAAATACTGGGATCGAGATCGTGTTCCTTTCGCGTGGTGTTGGGACGAACACCAGGAACAAGCTCCGATTCCCTTCAACTATGTCGACTTCCGTGTCTTTCGTCTCGCCTCGACTTCCTTGTCTTGGCCTTACAATGTGTTTATCGGCAGACCAGGAAAAATCTTGAGCATTGGCCAAAATCAACGGTTCGCTTTATTTGGAAACGTACTGGTCTCACTGTGTATGTGCCTGTTACAATCGATTTTGGCGTTGGAATCGCATCGTCGTAGGATATAAAGGATGCAAGCACGGGGAGGTTGCGATGCGCACGGTTATCTTTGGGGTGAAGGGACAGTTGGGCCGGGAATTGTATGCACGGTTTTCGGAGGGAGGCGAGGTGGGGGGGGTGGATTTGCCGGAGGTGGATATTACAGATGCGAGGCAGGTGGCAGAGGTACTGGCAAAGGTCCAACCGGAATTGGTGTTGAATGCGGCGGCGTATACGGATGTGGAGCGGGCGGAGTCGGAACCGGCGCAGGCTTTTGAGGTAAATGAGGCGGGGGCGCGTCATATTGCACAGGCGGCGGAGAATGTGGGGGCAACGGTGGTGTATTACAGTACGGATTATGTGTTTGGCGGAACGCAGCAGCAGCCGTATCGACCTGAGGACGCGACGGCGCCGTTGGCGGTGTATGGTCGTTCGAAGTGGGCGGGGGAGCAGGCGACGCGGTCGGAAAGCACGCGTGCTTTTGTCTTGCGTACGGCTTGGTTGTATGGTCCGGGGGGCAACAATTTCGTAGAAAAGATTTTGCGGGCGGCGCAGCAGCGTTCGGAATTGCGTGTGGTGGAGGATGAGGTGGGTTCTCCTACGCATACGTGGGATTTGGCGGAGGCGACGTGGGATTTGGTGCAAACGCAGGCGTATGGTACGTATCATGCCGTAAATGCAGGGGCTTGTTCACGGTTTGCGTGGGCACAGGCGATTGTGGCGGCGGCAAAACTCAGTACGGCGGTGCATCCGTGTGCGGCGTCGGAATTTCCAACGCAGGCGGAACGTCCTGCGTATTCAGTGCTGGATACGTCTTCGTTGACGGCGGCGTGCGGTTACCGTATGCGTCCGTGGCAGGAAGCGTTGGCCATGTATATGGAAAGAAGGGGTGCGGTGCAATGAAAACAATTATGGTGACTGGCGGTGCAGGGTTTATTGGCTCGCTTTTGTGCGGTATCAGTTGGCGACATATCCGGAGGTGCGTATTGTTACGTTTGATAAGCTGACGTATGCGGGCAATCTGGAGAACCTGCGGGAGGCGGACCCGGAACGTCATCGTTTTGTCCAGGGGGATATCGCGGATCGGGATGCGGTGAAGGCGGCGATGGCGGGCTGTGATGCGGTGGTCAATTTTGCGGCGGAAACGCATGTGGATCGTAGTATTCTGGGGGCTTCTGAATTCCTTCGCACGAATGTGGATGGTGTCTATAATCTGGTGGAGGCGGCTAAGGCGTTGTCGTTGGAGCGCGTCGTGCTGGTTTCCACGGATGAGGTTTATGGCAGTATCGAGGAGGGTTCTTTTGCAGAATCTGATCCTGTTGCGCCGCGTAATCCGTATAGTGCGGCCAAGGCGGGGGGAGAGTTGCTGGGGCGTTCGTATTTCACCACGTTTGGGGTGCCGGTGATCGTTACGCGGGGGTCGAATACGTATGGACCGTATCAGTATCCGGAAAAGGTTTTGCCGCTTTTTGTGACGAACGCGATTGATAATGAGCCGCTGCCTTTGTATCAGGGCGGGGAACATAATGTGCGGGATTGGTTGTATGTGGAGGATCATTGCCGGGGGATCGATGTGGCGCTACGCAAGGGAACGCCGGGGGAGGTGTATAATATTGCGGGGGGAAATGAGCGAGAAAACATTGTGTTGACGCGTAAAATTCTGGCGCTGACACATCGGGATGAAAGTCTGATCCGTTGGGTGCCGGATCGCCCAGGCCATGACCGGCGTTATTCTATTGATGCGAGTAAATTGCGTGCGTTGGGGTGGACGCCGCAGATGGATTGGGAAACGGGGATGGTGAAGACGGTGCAGTGGTATGTGGAAAACGAGGCGTGGTGGCGCAAGATTAAATCGGGGGAATTCCGTCAGTATTATGAACGGCAGTATGGCAAAACGG
The DNA here is from genome assembly GCA_963678445.1 of Candidatus Hydrogenedentota bacterium. Lineage (GTDB taxonomy): Bacteria > Hydrogenedentota > Hydrogenedentia > Hydrogenedentales. The sequence goes on from OY782877.1 coordinate 1,764,649, forward strand.
ACGCCTAGTAACCTTCGGAAGCGAGATTTTAGAAAGGAGAAGCAGCAGCATGACGTATGAACATATTCTGGTTCGTGAAGCGGGGGCGGTATGCTGGATTACGCTGAATCGGCCTAAGGCGAATGCGTTGTCGTTAGCGCTGATGCAGGAGTTGGGTCATGCGGTGGAGGTTGCGGATACGGCACCGCAGGTGCGTGCTATTGTGCTCTATGGGGGCGAAGGGAAGTTCTTTTCTGCCGGCGCTGATTTGCCTACCCTGCAACCGACATTGAAGGATCCTACGGTGGAAGGTTCGTTTATTTCGGAAGGCCTGAAAACGGTTAACCGATTGGCGGCGTGCACCACGCCTACGTTGGCTGTGGTAAATGGGGTGGCGCTAGGCGGTGGTTGTGAGTTGTGCTTGGCTTGCCATTTGCGTATTGCTGCGGACACGGCACATTTTGGGCAACCTGAAATTCGCTTGGGCCTTGTCCCGGGTTGGGGTGGTGTGCACCGACTGCCACGTCTGATAGGTGAGGCGCACGCTTATGAGTGGTTGTTGACCGGTAATACGTATTCGGCGGCGCATGCCCATGCTGTTGGCTTGCTGCAGATGGTGGTTGCTGCGGACACGTTGACAGCGCGTGCTCAGGAACTGGCGGAACAGTTGGCGGCGCAACCTCGGGTGGCTACCCAGGCGTTGTTAACCGCGCTACAGAAACGGGCGATTGAGCCCGCACAAGGACCGGCACTGGAAAAGCAGGCGTTTGAAACAGCGGCGCGCAGTGAAGATGCTCAGGAGGGCCTTGCCGCTTTTATTGAGAAACGCCCGCCGGTGTTTTCGGGACAGTAGCGGTCGTGTCCTGTTAAGCTTACAAATAATTGTGGTTGTATCCTGCAAGGAATTAACTTGCTTCGGGCTAATATGATAGTATGCTTTCAGGTGCAGTGTGTCTTTACAACAAGTAGTGTAGCAATATGTCTGCAAGACCTGTTTTGCGCCGAAATCAAGGGTATAGTAGAGAATCAGGAAAGCGTTACCTGCTAACCATAAGGAATTCGGGAGTATCCATGAGATATCTATTTGCGTTCGCCACTTTTTGGGCAACGGTGCTTCTTAGCGTGCCGTCGGCTCACGCGTTGGAAGCAGGCGCCGCCAAGGTGGAAATCACCCCTGCCATCGGTGTGCCGCTGAATGGCTACGGGGATCGTTGGGGTCGAAATTCAGTCGCCAAGCATGATCCGTTGTGGTCGCGGGCGTTGTTCCTTGATGATGGTGAAACGAAGGTGTTGCTGGTGAATCTGGACTTGTGTGTGGTGAATCCGGCTTTGCGTAGCCGGGTGTTGGAGCTGGCCCCTGCGGAGGTTCCGCCGGAACATATCGTGCTTACGGCTACGCATACGCATAATGGGCATGGCGGCATGATTGAAATGTTGTCAATGCGCACTATTTCAGGACGGTTTATGCCGGAGGTGCTGGAGGAGACGGCGACAAAGATTGCACAGTCCATGCAGGAGGCTATTCGGGCACGTCGTCGGGCTACGTTGGGGTATGGCACGGCTAAACAAACGGTTTTGTCGTGCAACCGCCGTGTTTCTGAGGGCCCGATTGACGAACAGATCGGGGTTGTCGCTGTGCAGGACGCCGATGGTAATGCCATGGCTATCCTCACTAACTTTGCCGCACATCCTACTTCTGTTGGTGATGCGGATATGTATTTGTTTTCTGCGGATTACCCCGGATTTTATTATGCTGAAATGGAAAAGCTGGCTTCGAAGGGTTGTGTGGCTCTTTTTATGAATGGAGCAGCGGGTAATCAACGGACTACCGCGCCGGAGGACACATCGGGCTGGGCGCGCACAGAGGAGGTGGGGCGTTTGTTGGCGGTGCGGGCCAAGGCGGTGGTGAATGAGATGAGTTTTGGCGATGCCAAATTGAAGGTCAACCATGCGCAACCGATGTTGCCGGAAACTTTGTTGCCTTTCATGCCCGATTCTGTTTTTCTACAGACACTGGAAATTAATGATTTGTTGTTAACCTTTGTGCCCGGCGAACCTTGTGTCGAGTTGGGGCTGGAATTGCGCAGGCGGGCGTTGGCGCGGGGGTATAAGGCGCAATTTACGGTGGGCTTGGCGAATAATCATTTGATGTATTTCGTACCCCGCTCTCTCTATTCCACCTTAGGCTATGAGTCTGCCGCCACGATCTATGGGCCGGGCATTGCACACTGGTTTTATCGTCAGTTTGATGCATTGATGACGCGGGGCAAAGCCGAGGAACCCGCACAGGAGACGGTTGCCGCGCCAGAGTCAGTCGCATTGGCTTCGGGTGTTACCCGTGTAACGTTGCAGGGCAGCTCGTATGGGTTGGGCCAACAGCGTGCGGCGTTGTTTGCGTCTTCTTTGACGAAACGGTACGAGCGCAAGGTCGTAGCACCTATACAGTCCGGGGCTTTGGCGCCCAAGACAGGATTATGGACCGCTTTCCCGAAGTGGATTGACCCTTCGCCGTTGGCTGTGCCGGCGATGGCGATTCGTGCGCGCACTTTGCTGGCGGGGATCGCGCCGAGTGTGTTTGATGAGTTGGAGGGGGCGGCGGCGGGCGTCCATCTGCCTTTTGACGCATTTTGGCTGGCGCAAAATGCGACTTTGCTGATGGAAAACGCGGAGAATCCTGCTTTGTTTGAAACGCCGCTTTGCACTATGTTTGCGGTGCTGGGCGATCGTGCGGGTGCAGATGATATTCTGGTGGGCCGCAATCTGGATTGGGCCGAGTCGGAAACGCCGTGCATCGTGGAGACGCGTCCGGATACCGGACATGCCTTTGTGCAGGTGGGCTTCCCCTGGAACGTGGGGGTGTTTACGGGAATGAATGACGCGGGGCTTGTGGTTGCCGTGGAGCGCGTGGCCGCGTTGGGAACGCCTGCGCTGGAGGGTGCGCCTGTGGAGTTGGTTCTGCGGGAGGTGCTTGAGACGAGCGCAACGGTGAGTGCGGCGGCGGAGCGGTTGCGTGGGTGTACGTATTTGCGCGGCTTTAATGTGTTGCTTGCTGGCGATAGTGAGGATGCGTCGCAGGCGCTTGTCTTGCAATATGGGGACACGCTCTCTGAACGCACTGCGGAGGAGGGATTGTTGTTGGGCGTACTTCCTGATAGTGAGATTACAGACGCCACCGCACGGTGTCGTTATGAGCGCGTTTCCGCTCTGTTGGCGGATGAACGCATTGTTGGGCGTACGGAAATTCAAAGCGTCTTGCAGGATAAGGCGTTGGGGCGTGTGGGTATGGCGCAGGTCTGGAATGAACAGACCCAGCATAGCGTGGTGTTTGCGCCGCGTTCGCGCACGCTTTATGTTGCTGTCCCGGATGACCAGGGCCGTCCCAGTCCTTATGTTGAAGTGAAATTGGAAGGAGAATCGCATCATGAGTGATGTCGTACGGACCTATAGTCGGTCTTCACGACACGCCGTACGCCGAGGAAGAAAGGGATTCGCAAAGGGAAGTTTCTTCTTCTTGCTAGTGTGTCTGGCGGGTTGTCTTTGGTTTTTCTGGACCACCCGTGACTGTTACCCCCTTGTCCAAATGCTTCCCGCCGATCAGGCATATCATGTATACAGTGAAGATTTGCTGAATCGTCGCACTGCTATTGCGCAGGCGCGGGTGTGGCAGTTGCTGCCTGAAGAGCATGCGTTGCGCAAGGCGCTTAGTCAGTTGCCCGCTAATTTTGGCATGCCGGAGTGGGTGCTAAACAATCTTATTCCGGATGATTGTCTGGTTGTCGGGGATGATCTTCGGGCCCTTTCCGATCCTATTTTGATCACTCGCATGAGTCGTATTGGGTGTATTGCTGAGCGTATGCATCGCTTTATTCCAGATATTGAGTCGGATTATGCAGGTGGATTGCGCTTGCGTTATCTGCCGCAGGCGCAACTGCATTATGCCGTCCGAGGGCGTGTTTTGCTTGCTAGCCCATCACGTGCGGCGTTGATAAAAGCGCTGACTTTGCGTCCGGAAAACACGATGTCGCAGGAACTGTTAACCCAGATTCAGAAGGACAGTCAACATGCGGATTTTGTGTGTACGGTCCAGTTAAAAAACGGGGAAAATCTGGGGGGGGCGCCGCTGGGAAAATGGCTGGATAAGATTCAATTGGCTGTACGCATCGAAAGGGATGCGATGCGTCTGAAGTGCAGTGGTTTGTTGCACCCGGATATGCAGGCGCAGTGGGCAGCGTTGCTCTCAAATGCGACTCCTGGAACCCTGCAAGCGCCTCCGGATGGCATGCTGGGGGTGTCCCTGGATCTTGGCAAATCGACCGACGCGCTTATCCGGGCTATTGATGATGGTTTGAATGGCGCGGTCTCGCTTGAGGCAACCCTGCAGCAGTGGGCACAAACCCCTGAATATAAGGAATGGGCACCGCATTGTCTTGCCTTGCTGCAACAACTTGGACCGGGATGTCGTTTGAGCTGGCGTGGTGTGGATACGTATGCGATCTTCCCGATGCCGGAAATCGTCGCCACTTTTGACACACATCCTGACGCGTTGTCGAAATGGTTTGAAAACCTCCCTGTTCCTGCACCGGAAGTGATGCCGTGGGAAACCTTCCTGCGAGGTGAAGAGGAGCGTGAGGTGGCCTGGTTGCCCTTGATCGGCGGCCCGTCGATTGAGCCGACGCTGGCAAGTTACAACCATATGGCTTTACTTAGCACCAGCCACACGCTTGCTGAGACCTTGCTGGAAAAACCGAAAAAGTCGGAAGCGCTTCCGCAAAAAGGCAATCTTTTTGTACAGTTGCGTCCCGTTCCTGCCCTGGACGCCGTCGCAAGTATTTTGCAACCGCTGGCGGACCTGAATCTGATTTGGGGATACGACGCGGCAACGTTTCAGGAGGCGATGCAGGCGTGGCAAAACCAATTCCAGTCGGTACAGGAGGTGGCGCTACTGGCAGGGCATAAGGCTGGCGAACTTCATCTGGAGTTCCGGTTGATATTGCAAGCCTCGTAGCAGTTATGTTTTATTCACGATTTAATTCGTAAAATTATTGGAAGTACCTATGAAGATAAGTAAGCGCATCGGGCTTATATTGCGAAACGGTATTAGCGTGGCCGATGTTTTACTTAGTCGACAGTTTCACCGTGCACCGCATTGCATGCCGATCCTTTTGCTCTTCCTCACCAATCGCTGCAATTTGCGCTGCCGCATGTGCGGCATCTGTGAACCGGTCAATTCGAAACCTGAGGGTGAGAAGCGGGAACTGGACACCGAGGAGTGGTTTGCTGTACTGGATGCGGCCCACCGCTTGCATACCATTCTTGTTTCGATCACTGGCGGGGAGCCGTTGTTACGCCCTGATGTTTACGACATTATTCGTCATGCAAGCGACCTCGACATGTCGGTGCATATGTGCAGCAATGGGGTACTATTGACGGAGGAGCGGGTAAAACGATTGCGTGATTCCGGTTTGGGCACGTTATCGATTTCTGTGGAGAGCCCTGTTCGTGTTGAGCATGAAGCGTTGCGGGGCCCCAATACTTTTGAGCGTGCGCTTGAAGGCATCCGGCGGGTGCGTGAATTGGCCCCTGATATCCAGGTAGGAATAAACTACCTCATCACCAAGGCCAACATGAGGCATATGCGCGATATGGTCGCGTTTTCCGAATCTTTGGGCGTGCATCAGCTCAAGTTTGCTCCCATCCACACGAACTTGTTACATCGGGAAAAAGATGAAGCCGAGTTTGAAGGGCTTCTCTTCGAGGAAGCTGATATTGAGCATCTGCGTGAAGAGATTCGTGCGTTGGCGGAACGCACGGAGAAGAGTTCTCTGCTCACTACATCACAGGCATTCCTGGAAGGCATTCCCGATCTTTATAGTCGTCCGCGTAATTTCAAGTGCTTTGCGGGCTACATCGCTGCCGCCATCAATCCTAGCGGCCACGTCGCCCCTTGTTGCGATATGGACAGTCCGTTATCGGTACGCGACATGCCGCTCGACGTTCTTTGGCGTAGCGCCGAGTTTAAGCCTTTGCGCCGCCAGGTAGACGCTTGTAAAAGCGCCTGTTGGGATACAACGAATACGGAATTCAGTTTGCGGTTGCGCCCTACCGCTTTGTTGGGAGAATTGGTGCGCACCTGGAAAGATTTGGATTTTTACTTTGGGGAAAAGAAATCGTGATACCGCGCCGTTGGGCTTATACCTATCCTGGAGAGTGGAAAGAAACAAAACGTTGTCTGCGTGGTGAGTGCACGCTTGAGGAAGATCTCGTAGCGCGATGGGAAGAGGCTGTCGCCCAGTTTGTTGATGCGCCTTATGCGGCCGCCGTCAACTCGGGGCGCTACGGCATGACGCTCATCCTGGATCATCTGGGCGTTGGAGAAGGTGACGAAGTTGTCGTACCTGCTTACACGTTGGGCGATCTTATCCCTCTCGTTGAAAAAAGGGGGGCGAAGGCTATCCCCGCCGATATTGACCGCAACACGCTCAATGTAACTGTGGAGAGTGTGCAAGCACGCATAACTCCCCGCACGAAGGCGATTCTTGTATTGCATGCCTTTGGCGCGCCGGCACCCATCCGGGAAATCTGCGTCATTGCCAACGATATCCCTGTTATTGAAGATGGCGCACATGCCTTGGGCGCTACGGTAGGGGAGCGTCCCGTAGGCACGTTTGGCTATGCTGGCTTTTTCAGCTTTGAACCGACCAAGCCTATCAATACTTATGGCGGCGGCATGGTTGTCAGCCAAGACGCCGCCCTTATTCAGCATATTCACGATGCGGTTACGGATAAGCCGGTCAATATGGAAGGCTTGGGTCAGAAAATCGCGGCGACCCGCAAGGAACAGTTTTTACTGCGCACGGGACTGGGTTGGCCTATCCTGCTGGCGCTTGCGTCGCCTACTTGTAAGCGTCTTATCAGCAACGCGTATCGGAGTGCGCAGGGGGTTCCCTCTGCCCAATTCCGCTACAGTCCGCTGCAGGCACAGCTGGGTTTGAAAAAGCTGGAGGGGTTGCCCAAACATCTTGCAACACGCACGGCGCGTGTAGAACAACTTCGCGCGTTGCTGCATCCTGATATTCGTCTGCAAGGCCTGTTGCCTGACGCTACGTCGACTTGGTACTTCTGCGTTGCGCTACTGCCAGGACCGGCGCAGGAAATCCGCACAAAATTGTTATGGAAAGGCGTTGACACCGCTATCGGGGACGAAATTGCCGATGATTGTGCGGTGCGGCTACAGTATCATGACTGCCCCAATACGGCCTACGCCGCTGCACACGCCATGGCCTTGCCGATGTCGGACACGTTGCCCGAAAGCGCGCTTGCAAAAATCGCCCATGCGCTTAATGCCTTTATATAACATCCAAACTCAAAACCATAGGGAGCATCTGCTGTGAAAGCAAAGGTTGTATTTCAGTGGACTGAATGGGTCTTGCTTGTTTTGTTTTTTCTTTGTTCCGCTTCCCCTCTTTTTGCCGATAAAGGCGAGACCATTCCGCTGGTTGATTATCGTGTGCAGTTGGATACGGTCCTGCAGGGATTCGATGGCACAAAGTGCTGGGTGCATCCACGGGCAGGAACGATTCCAGGCGAAACGCCTATCGTAGTGATGACGTTGCAAAAGCTTTTGCTGAGTGGCTCGGACGTCTTTTATGGGCTGAATGAAGTACGCACGGATGATTTGGGAAAGCATTGGACAGCACCCGTGGAGCATAGCACCTTGGGGCGTCGTCAGGAGGCGGGGGGGCTGGTGTCGGTGGTGTGCGATTTCACCCCTAAATGGCATGCGGCTTCGGGAAAATTGTTGGGAACGGGCCATCTGGCAAAATATAAAGGCGACCATCTGGCAAAGGATTATGATCGACGTCCAACGTATTCCTGGTATGATTCAGAAACACGTAGTTGGACGCCGTGGGCGATGGTGAAAATGCCGGAGGAAAAACGGTTTGCGCGATCGGGTGCAGGCTCTACGCAACGGGTAGACTTGCCCAATGGCGACATTTTGCTGCCGATTTGTTTTTGTGCAAAAGGGGAAAGGATAATGGCGTCAGCGGTTATGCGGTGTAGGGTCAAGGACGCTGAACTTTGTTATGTAGAGCATGGCACGGAACTGTCTGTTCCAGTTGAGCGTGGTCTGGGTGAGCCTTCGTTAGCGCACTATCGAGGCCGTTTTTTTCTGACGCTGCGTAATGATGTTCAAGGCTATGTGGCACAAAGTAAGGACGGTTTACACTTTGACGCGCCGCACCCGTGGACTTTTGACGATGGGAAACCGTTGGAGAGCTACAATACGCAACAGCATTGGGTAACGCATGAAAAGGGGCTTTTTCTGGTGTATACACGCCGCGATGCGAAGCATGATCATGTATTTCGGCACCGCGCTCCGTTGCGTATTGCCCAGGTGGACCCGGAGCGGCTCTGCGTTATCCGTGCCAGTGAACGTGAACTAGTGCCTGAGCATGGTGCGCGCCTGGGTAACTTTGCTGTGACGAAGGTGAGCGAAAACGAAACGTGGGTAACGGTGGCGGAGTGGATGCAACCTGTTGGCTGTGAGCAGTATGGTTCTGATAACCGCGTCTATGTAGCGCGCATATTGTTTTAATGCACGCGGTCTTTTTTAGGGCCTGAATTATAAAAAACGAAAAATTTGTTCCTGTCAGGAATGGTAAGGACCATAAGTATTGCCTGTGGCGCTGGCCACTTCAGGAGTATATGGATATGCCTAAAAATAGTGTGGCCAAATTGCCGCAACGTGGTAAGTATCGCTTTTCTTTTGGGCCGTGGAATATTGATGAGGGCGCAGATTCGTTTGGGCCGACGGTGCGCAACCCAGTCAGCCTTGCACAGAAGATGAAGCAGGCGCGTCAGATGGGTTTCCATGGCATGCAGTTCCATGATGATGATGTGGTGGCGGAACTGGATACGAAATCGGCGTTGCAGATATCGAAAGAAGCAAAACGCATTAAAAAAATGCTGGATAATGTTGATCTGCGGGCAGAGTTTGTTGCACCGCGTCTTTGGATGTCTCCCAATACTGTCGATGGCGCTTTCACGAGCAATAGTGCGCGTTGTCGGAAGTATGCGCTGGATCGTAGCAAAATCGCTATTGATATCATGAATGAGTTGGAGACGCATACGCTGGTTTTGTGGTTGGCGCGGGAGGGGACTTCGGTGCGTGAGAGTAAAACAGCGCGTATCGCGGTGCTGCAACTACGGGATGCGCTCAATGAAATGCTCGGCTATGACCCCAAGGTTCAGATTTTGATTGAACCGAAGCCGAATGAACCTGTTGACAGCGCCTTTATTCCAACTATTGGTCACGCTGTTGGGCTGAGTTACATGACCAGCGATCCTTCCCGTGTCGGCGTGCTCTGTGAAAGCGCGCACTCCATTTTAGCGGGATTGGATCCGGCGGAGGATATGGCGTATGCCTTGGCGCATGATAAGCTGAAGAGTGTCCATCTCAATGATCAAGGGGGCGTTAAGTTTGATCAGGATCGCGCTTTTGGCAGTTGTAATTTGCGGGGGGCGTTCAACCAGGTTCGTGTGCTTGAGGAATATGCTTATGGACGCAATGGGGAATGGGTCGGTTTTGATGTGAAGGCGTTGCGCACGCAGAAGCAGAACGTTGCTACAAAACACCTCACCAACAGCTTGTGTACTTTCCAGTTTCTGCTTGAAAAGGTGCGTACTGTGAATACGGAGTTGGAGGCGGAATTGATCAAGGCGCGTGATTTTGAGGAATTGGACCGCTATCTTTTATCGCATCTGATGGGCATGAAGTACTAGCGCGCTTTAGACCTGCCGTGCACTGACGTTACAAAGGTTCCGTTTTATAAAACCTTTTTAATTGTCGGTTACTACGGCACGCCGGGGTATTTTGTGGGAATTTCTTGTATAAGAGGCTTGTTTTTTTTTCGTTGTCACCGCACAATGGATAATAGGGCATTGTGAAAAGGTGGACATTTTGTGAGGTTGCCCTCGTCAAATCTGCAGGAGGAGAATGTATGCAATACAAGCAACTTGGTACCAGTGATTTAATGCTGCCGGTCGTATCTTTTGGCGCTTGGGCTATTGGGGGGTGGATGTGGGGCGGTTCGGATGATGAGGTGGCGATTCGCGCTATCCAAACTGCGATTGATGTGGGCATTACGTGTATTGATACTGCGCCTATTTATGGCATGGGGCATAGTGAAAGCGTTGTTGGCAAAGCGATCGCTGGCCATCGTGACGATGTCATCCTTGCAACAAAATGTGGTTTGCGATGGGATTTGGAAGAGGGTGAGTTCTTTCTTGAAACTCAGGATAATATGGGAATCCAGCGCAAGGTGTATCGCAATCTGCATCCGGAGTCGATCCGCTACGAATGTGAGCAGAGTCTGCGCCGCATGAAGGTGGATGAAATTGATTTGTATCAGTGTCATTGGCCCGACGCGACGGCTGATCTGGATGATACGATGGATATCTTGCTTACGTTGCAAAAGGAAGGCAAAATTCGCGCTATTGGTGTGAGTAATTTTACGATTGAAATGATACAGCAATGCTTGCAGCGGGGCTCTATCGCTTCGTTGCAACCTAAATATAATGCCTTGGAACGGGGTGTTGAATCTGAATTGTTACCTTTTTGCAAAGCGAATCATATTGGCGTGCTGGCGTATAGCCCTATCGCACAAGGATTGTTGACGGGCGCGGTCACGCTTGACCGCGAGTTTCCCGAGGGCGATTTGCGAGGCACCAAACCCCTCTTTTCGCATGAAAACCGCGTCAAAATCCTGGCCATGCTGGACAAGGTCCGTCCCATCGCCAATGGATATCATGCTTCGTTGGGACAACTTTTCATCGCCTGGCTTAATCAACAACCTGGCATGACGTCCTGTCTCGTAGGTGCACGCAACGCCGAACAAGTCGTCGAAAACGCCCGTGCAGGCAATCTGCAACTTTCCCCCGCCGAGATAACCCGCATCCGCGAAGCTGTAGAGGCGCTTGACCTCGCCCTGTAACCACCTGAAATTACATGAGTTGCCATAGAAAATAAATTTCTGCTGCGATCCGGGACGGAAAGAACCATACCACTTGCTTGTCGTCACGGAACCCCTTCAGGCAAGTGGATAAAAAGGAATGCATGATGGAATGTATCCGGGAAAATGAAAAGGACGCTCTTGTACTGCATGTGCGTGGACGCCTGGATGCCGGGTCTGCTTCGCTCTTTGAACAGGAATGTACCGGTGTAATTGATGCTGGGGAAAAACAATTGGTGATGGATTTTTCCCAGCTACAGTACATCAGCAGCGCGGGATTGCGCGTCATATTAGCTACGGTCAAGCGCATGAAAGCAAAAGGAGGAGATGTAGCTATTTGTTCTCTGCAGCCCGTGGTGGAAGATGTTTTTACGGTGTCGGGATTCGCCACCTATCTGCCGATCTATACTTCACTCGAGCAGGCCCTTGACGCATAGGAAGTCTATAATGCGTATCCGTACTCGCTTGATTATCGCTTTTTCGTTTGTCGCCTTTGTCACTGCCTCAGGCCTCTCCTTCACAATTGATCATCATATCCACCGCTTTGGAGGTACTGCGCAACAGGTGATTGATAAAGAGCTTTCTGATGTCACCCAGGCTAATTTGAAAATCGCTCAAACGGTATTAGTGGAGCTTGGCGAATCGCTTGTGAGAATGCGCGCCGATGCTGTTGCAGAAAAGGCAAGACTCCTTTTGAAAAAGCAGGAGCTCCAAAATTACGAAGAATTGCGCAAAGATATTTTCTTGCGACAATATCTCACAGCAGCTATTAAAGCGCAGGAAAGCGTGTGTGGTTATCTCTCGTTGCTGGATAAGAAGGGAATAGCGATATTTCATCCCAATGAAAGTGTTGAAGGACATCGGTACAGCGAATATCAAAAACGAGACCCAGAAATGTGGGCGTTGATAGAACGTTCGTTCGAGGAAGAATCCGTTAGTGGCTATTATACGTTTCATGACCCCAAGACTGGGGAAGCCCGTAAAAAATACATGGTGCTACGTCAGGTTCCACACACTTCATTTATTGTTCTTGCCTCGGTTTATATTGATGAGTTCTTTCATGGCTCTCAACAGCAAATAGCCGATGCGGGCGCCGAGAATCTTTCGGATGCGCGCAACTCCGTCCGTATGTTTTCACAAGAGGCGGGGGAACATATCAAAATCACCTGTATCCTTTTAGGCACAGTCTTTCTTTTTCTCGGCTTGATTTTGGGCTTTTTCTTCGCCCGTGCTATAGAACACCCTTTATTGGCGCTCTGCAATGCTGTTGAGAAAGTTGGGGAGGGCGACTTCTCTATTCAGGTACCTGAAAAAGGCGGGGATGAAATTGCCCAACTGGGAAACGCCTTCAACCGAATGGGCCTGAAACTAACGGACTATATACACCGACTGGAAAAGGAGGTACGCGCCCGGCAGGCTGTGGAGAGCGAAATTCGTATTGCTGCCGAAATCCAGGAGTCGTTGCTACCCCGAATCTTTCCACCATATCCGCATCGTTTCGAATTCGACCTTTATGCCGCCCTTATTCCTGCCAAAGAAGTTGCAGGCGACTTCTACGATTTTTTTCTTGTTGGCTCCGACCGTGTTGTCCTGGTTATTGGCGATGTTTCCGGCAAAGGGCTTTCTGCCGCATTGTTTATGACCGCTGCTCGCACTTTGCTGCGTAATGTATGCACGCAATACGATACGCCAGAGAAAGCGCTTGCCGCTGCTAATGACATCCTTTGTCAGGACAATGATACGTGCATGTTTGTCACCGTGTTTCTTGGTTATTACGAAATCAGCACAGGGAAACTGTACTGCGCCAATGGCGGACATCCCAGTATGCTCTCGATTCCAGCGGACGGCGTCTGCAAATCCTTTGGTGGGAAGCGAGGCCCTGCACTTGGTGTTGAGAAGCACCTTACGTACCCCTTGCAAACACACCAGCTGGGATGCAATGAGACGGTTGTGTTCTTCACCGATGGTGTAACGGAGGCAACTGCACCTGACGAATCGCTTTTTGGGATGGAAGGGCTCACGCAATTCACGCAGCAGCATGCGCAGGATACGCTAAAAGATTTCATCGATGCACTTTTACAGACGCTCACTCAATTTCAGGCGGAGGAGCAATTCGATGATACAACGCTCCTGGTGTTTCGGCGCTTACAATAAAACGGTCCGGCGACAGCAAGGTGGACAGGAGCACACCCAAAAAAACATGCTCCTTGCCCTCCCTGAACGCCGCGGAAATTTGGTTTTATGAAAGCTTTCCAGATTTAGGACAAAAAAAGGGGCCTTGCAAAAACAAGGCCCAAAAAAACGCTATTCTTCTTAATAACGATAGTGTTCTGGCTTGTACGGCCCTTCGATGGGAACGCCGAGGTACTTCGCCTGCTTCTCACTCAACACATCCATCTTCGCCCCCAGTTTACCCAAGTGCAAGCGTGCTACTTCTTCGTCCAGAATCTTGGGCAGAGTGTAGACTTTGCCCTTTTCATACTTGTCCGATTCGGTCCACATGGCGATTTGCGCCAACGTCTGATTTGCGAAGCTGTTCGACATGACAAAGGAAGGGTGACCCGTCGCACAGCCCAGGTTCACCAGGCGACCGCGCGCCAAAACGATTAATGCGCGTCCATCGGGGAAGATGAACTTGTCTACTTGCGGTTTGATATTCAGTTCTTTGACGCCCGGATAATTTTCCAGCGCGGCAATCTCAATTTCTGAATCAAAGTGGCCGATGTTGCAGATGATCGTTTCATCCTTCATCTGCTCCATGTGTGCAATGCGGATCACATCGCAGCAGCCTGTCGTCGTGACGAAGATGTCGCCCATTGGTGCGGCTTCGTCCATGGTTACTACCTGGTAGCCTTCCATGCAAGCCTGCAATGCGCAGATGGGATCGACTTCTGTCACCAGCACACGCGCACCCAAGCCGCGCATCGCATCGGCGCAACCTTTACCTACGTCGCCGTAGCCCGCTACCACAACGACCTTACCGGCAATCATTACATCCGTGGCACGTTTGATACCATCGGCCAACGATTCGCGGCAGCCGTACAGGTTGTCAAACTTCGATTTTGTTACGGAATCATTTACATTCATCGCGCGGGTCAACAAGCTGCCATCGCGCATCATATGGTATAACCGATGCACGCCCGTCGTTGTTTCTTCGGAAACGCCGACCCATGCTTCTGCTGTTTTATGCCAGCGGTTGGGGTCGATACCATGCACCTTGTGCAACAGGGAATCGACGACCTGTGCTTCTTCGTTATCCGTACAAATCGGCAGCAGTTCGCCCGTTTTGTTAAAATGTTCTTCCAACGCATATCCACGCTGCACCAATAATGTTGCATCACCGCCATCATCGACGATCATCTGCAAGGTCTGGCCATCCGCAAATTGCATTGCCTGATAGGTGCACCACCAATATTCTTCCAGCGTTTCTCCTTTCCACGCAAAAACCGGTGTCCCTTCTGCAGCGATTGCCGCAGCAGCATGATCCTGCGTCGAAAAGATGTTGCAACTCGCCCAGCGTACGTCAGCGCCCAACTCCTGCAACGTCTCAATCAGGACCGCCGTCTGGATGGTCATGTGCAGCGAACCCATGATGCGTGCGCCCTGCAATGGTTTATCCTTCGCATAGCGTTCCCGGATTGCCATCAAACCCGGCATCTCCTTCTCCGCCATATCCAACTCTTTCCGTCCCCAGTCCGCCAGCGACATATCCGCTACCTTATATGGCAGCGCTGCATCAAATTCCGGAAAGACTTTCTCTATTGAAGCCGACATAATCCCGTTTCTCCTTGGTTGTGATTTTATCTTCATTCGGATTGCATAGCATAAAAGTAATCGCTTGCCAAGCGCAAGCCTTTATCTACAAAACCGTATCGCCCCCATGGCGTAACAACAGATCCACTACATGTGCCCGTCCAAAATACAATGCTTCGCACAGCGGTGTCTTTTGGTACATACGATCGCGCGCATTTATTTCGGCTCCTCGCGCTAACAGAAATTGTACCAAGCGTGAAGAACCTTGCACCGAAGCACAATGTAATGGCGTAAAGCCAAAGGAGCCCCCGCGCACATTCACCAATTCTGGAGAATCGCACAATAAACGCTCCAGCTTTTCCATCTCGCGCAACTGCGCTGCTCCCACCACATCCAGCAATGCGCCTTGTTCCAACAAGAATTGCGCCATCTCCACACGGCCATACTCTGCCGCCAAATGCAAGGGGGTTGCGCCTAAATCCAGCGCGGTGGCCAATGCTTCTGGCTGTTGCTTCAGCAAACGTTGCGCCAAGGCGACATCCCCCAAGGCCGCCGCTGAAAACAGATCCAATACGGCTCCTCGCGCCAACAACGGACCCAGCAGGGCCACGCGGCCATGCCCTGCCGCCAAGTGTAAAGGACGTTTCCCGCTTTTCGCTGTGCAGTCCGGGGCTACTTCCGCCGCTAATAACAAGTTTAGCGCCTCTATTCGGCCAAAATCCGCCGCCAAATGCAAAGGGGTACAGCCCCATAGATCTACGGCTTCCGGATTTACCCCTACCTCCAATAACCACTGCATCACCGACACGTGGCCACCACATGCCGCCCAATGCAATGCTGTGCGACCCCATGCCCCCTGCACGTCCACATCCCGATCCGAGCGACGTAACTGCATCTGCAACTCCGGCAATCGACCTAACGCCGCTGCCGAAAACCAGTCCATCTCCGCGCCAAACTGCAGCAAGAGCTCTACCACCGTCTGGCTTCCCCCCGCATGCACCGCGTGCGCGGCAAAGAGCAGAATGGGCATTTTATCTTCATTATGACATCCCGCCAGCGCCGCATCCTCCTGCAACAGACGCGCCACCTTCGAGGGATAGGCACCCGCCACCGCCATAAATAACGCGGCCTCGCGCGCCACCATTCTTTCACGCTCACCGTCCTTGGAATATACTTCGCCGTCGGATTTTGCGTGTAACATTGTCAGCTGCGGACGCAACCGTTGCCGTGCCGAGTATAAACGCTTCTTCACCGTCGTCAACGGCAGCCCCAACTGCTGCGCTATCTCTTTTTGCGAGACTCCCTCCAGGTAAAACGCCCGCACCACCCCCTGCTCATGCAATGGCAGGCCCGAAATTGCCGTCAAAACCTGTTCCCGGCGTTCCTCGAGGACCACCGCTGTCTCAGAATCCGCCTCGGACGCGACTTCCTGCGCCGCCTCTAACGGCTTTGTCACCAAGCGTTTACGGCGTGTGATGCGATCGCAACGTTTAAGCACTATCCGCCGAAACCAGCCCGCAAACGCCGCGGGTTCGCGCAATTGATGCAGCTTCAGCGATGCCTCCAAGAACGCCTCCTGCACCACATCCTCCGCCAGACCACGATCCCCCAGCCATGCATAGGCTCGGCGCAACGCATATCCTGAAAAACGCTCCACAATCGCATTGAAGGCTACGGGATCGCCCGCTTGTGCCGCGAGGACCCAATCCGACAACGCATCCGACTGCGCTATGTTCTTCCATTCACGTTCCATACACACCAAGACCCACCTGAGGCGCCCAGGGATACCTGACATCGGCACTTGTCCTTGCCGCCTATTCCCCTTATTTTTTCCAAATGCACCGGTAATTAAATCGCCGGTTTGGCGCACTGTCGCCATTCATGCAGAGTGAAATCGGATCTTTCAGATCCGCGGGATTGTCTATCCAGTGGAAATCGAATGTGAGACCGTCGTCCCCAAAGTTGAATAGGGTTTCGGGGACTGCCAGTTCGAGTTGGTTACCGACGTAACGATAGTCGGCTTGTCCCTGTTCAACCCAGGGAGCGCCATCGGAATCTGGAGCATAACGCATTACGGTGGTGGCTTTTTCGTCCGTGATCTTTTTGTTCACAAGGTAGTCATAACCGTACCAGCCGGTGTCATGATTCTTATCTGCGTCGATGAGCAGAAGCATCCAGTTATTATCGGTATGCGAGGTGAGCGGCGTGCTGGTTTCCGCGTAGAAGCAAACTTTTCCCTTCGCCATGGCTACCTTGGCGGTGACAATATCGTTTCGTCCGGAATTGTTTTTATAGTGTAGTCCGCCATAGCCCGGATAGTCGCGGTGAAACGTGTCGCCGACAGTGTCGCGGTATTCGGTAGCAACTCCGGCCCAATCGGCAAAGTCACCGTCGATTTGTATTTCATTCAGGCCCTTGAGCTCGGGAATGGGACGGACACCCTTATATCGCCGGATGTTTTGCGCCATCTGCATGTAGTAATTGTCGGTGTACCCGCCTTTCATCGGCGAAATGCAGCGGTTGAACTCGGAATTATACTGATCAACGAAAAAGAATGAATTTTCGCGGCGCATGAATTTGGAGGTCTTCCCCTCGCCCGGCTGATACTTGCCGGCCGTCCATTCGTTCCAGTCATTAATGTATAAAAATTTCGGGTTCGACGCCAATGCCTCCTCCCAACGTTGCTGGAAATAGATGCCGTAGCCCTCGGGGTGTTCGACAGTCTTTCCCAGCCATGGCACCCGGGTCGGCACGGGCATATCGAATTCATTCAGTTCCGGCTCACCCGCTTCGCGTGTCCAGCATTTCCCTGTCAAACTCGCAGAATGCTGCGCAGGCGTCACGGCGGCCTCCTCCTTCTCCCCTTTGTGCCGTGAGAGCAGCGCGTCCGGCTTCATCGCCTTCACCCTTTTGTTTGCCATGTCATAGCCAAAACTCCAGTTATCCTCGGTGCCGACAAAACGCTTCCCCGCCCATTTGTAATACCCCCACCACATGGTGCGTAGCGTGAAGAACTCTTTCACTTCGGCACTGTAATCGGTATAAAGCTTCTCAGTGTACTTTGGATCGCCATAATGCGGATGATTGGGATCAGAAACCGCCGCCGCGTCATAGTGTAAATTGGGATTCTCCGGCCCTTTTCCATTTGCATCCACACTCGGATTGCCGTTGTATAACAGCAACGGCTTGCCTTCCCAATAGAACCACAGATCCTTGTACTTCTCCGTCGCATAAATCCGCTCGTATAACTCCTGCACCACCGTGATCACCGGGCCGTTGAATGCCCAAAAACAAAATTTTGGCACCTTATTACCCTCGGCCTTCATCTTCTGCATCACCGGAAACACCACATCCCACTCATCCCAATACCGCACCGCATTCGTAACGTCCATCACCAACACATCCACCCCGGCATCCACCAGCATCGACATGTCTTTTCGGATAACATACTCATCCTTGCTCAGGAAATACCCCATCTCCGGCTCGCCCCAATGATACGAGCCCTCTGTCCACAACGGATGCTTAGCATCAAAGCGCGCGCTCGGGTCCTCCGCCAATATCTTCGATACGTCGGCGGCATACGGACTTTTCAGCGACGCATAGGCATCCCTATGCCATGTGATGTAGAAGATACCAACCACCCGTTGCTGATCTTGCTTTACCGGCCCGACCGACAAAAAATCCGGCATGGTCCGCCCAAGCGCATCGACCGCCACCCAGGTATCCGAATAGAGATCGCGGCTTTCTTGCTCCGCTGAGTATCCGGTGGTAGCCATAAGACCGAGGATCGCAAGAAGACAATAGACAGGTGTTTTCATGACAAACTCCCAGTAACTGGAGGAGTGTACGCGCTTTCAAACGCAGCATTTCCCCACGCTGTGATTTGGACACAATTTGCTTTGTACCGCGAAATGATAGCGGTATCTACGCCTTCCGGCGTGCTTTTTGCATTTTTTCGACGTTTAGGAAGTTCCTATGCCCATCTATAATTTCGCAAAAAGCACTGCATAAAAGCACAAAACGTGGGGCTTATTGTATCATTATTGCTTCGTTTTGAGGAATTTTCCGGTGTAGGAGCGTTTGCTACGCATGATTTTTTTGGGAGGGCCTTGGGCGATGACGCGGCCGCCTTTGTCACCGCCTTCGGGACCGAGGTCGATGATCCAGTCGGCGGTTTTGATGACGTCGAGGTTGTGCTCGATCACGATGACGGTGTTGCCGTGGCTGACGAGTTGGTGGAGCATCTCGAGCAGTTTGTCGACGTCGGCAGCGTGCAGGCCGGTGGTGGGTTCGTCGAGCAGGTAGAGAGTGCGGCCGGTCTGGCGTTTGGAGAGTTCGGTGGCGAGCTTGACGCGTTGTGCTTCGCCACCGGAAAGGGTGGTGGCGGCCTGACCGAGTTTGATGTAGCCCAAACCTACGTCGTAGAGGGTCTGCAGGGGACGGTAGACGCGGGGGATGTTGCGGAAAAAGGTGCAGGCGTCTTCGACGGTCATATCGAGCACTTCGGCGATATTTTTGCCTTTGTAGCGGATGTCCAGGGTATCGCGGTTGTAGCGTGCGCCGTGGCAGGTGTCGCAGGGCACGTAGACGTCGGGCAGGAAATGCATTTCGATGGTGAGCACGCCGTTACCTTCACATTCTTCGCAGCGACCTCCTTTCACGTTGAAGCTGAAACGACCGGGTTTGTAGCCCCGTGCGCGCGCCTCGGGCAGTTTACTGAAGAGTTCGCGGATGGGGGAGAAGAGCCCGGTGTAGGTGGCGGGGTTGGATCGCGGTGTACGACCAATAGGCGACTGGTCAATGTCGATAATTTTGTCGATGTGCTCCAGCCCTTCTATGGCGCTGTGCGCCCCAGGGCGCAGGCGTGTATTGCCATGCAGCGCACGCATTACGGCGGGGTAAAGGGTTTCATTAATCAGGCTGGATTTGCCGGAACCGGACACGCCGGTCACGGCAATGAATAGTCCCAGTGGAAAATGCACATCTACATTTTTCAGGTTGTTGTGTTGTGCACCACACACCACGATTTCGGCATCGCCGGGAGGGGTGCGTTTTTCAGGACAATGGATTTCCAGGGTCCCGGAAAGAAACTTGCCTGTCAAGGATTCGGGATGCTGGATAATTTCTTCGGGCGTCCCTTGTGCCACCACGGTGCCGCCATGCACGCCGGCGCCCGGCCCCAGATCGATCACATGATCGGCGGCGCGGATGGTGTCTTCGTCGTGCTCGACCACGATCACGGTGTTGCCCAGATTACGCAGACGTTCCAGGGTGCCGATGAGCTTTTCATTGTCGCGTTGATGCAGACCGATGCTGGGTTCGTCGAGGATGTAAAGTACGCCCACCAGACCGGAGCCGATTTGCGTGGCCAGACGAATGCGCTGCGATTCACCACCGGAGAGGGAACCGGCGTGACGGTCGAGCGAAAGGTAGTCGAGACCCACGCTGACAAGGAAACCAAGGCGTTCGCGAATTTCCTTAAGAATGCGCTCGCCTATCATCTGTTGTGATTTACTCAATGAAAGCCCGTTGACGAAGTTCAATGCCCCGCCGATGGACATTTTGGTGACATCCATGATGCTGCGTTCGTCGACGCGCACTGCACGGGATTCGGGACGCAGGCGTGTCCCCTTGCAGACGGGGCAGGGACGGTTTGCCATGAACTCGTCAATCATTTCACGGGCTCGAGCAGAGTCGGTTTCGCGGTAGCGGCGTTCGAGATTGGGAATTACGCCTTCAAAAGAACGACGCACTTCGTAGCTACTGCGCTCACTGGTAAAGGAAAAGTCCAGCTCTTCTTTGCCGGAACCGTATAGCACTGTCTCCTGAAACTCTTTGGAAAGCGACTCCCAAGGGGTGTGAGGATCTTGCCCGTAGTGTTCGCAAACGGCAATCAGGGTTTTGCGGTACATTCCATCAAGCACGCGCCGCATGCTCCATGGACGCACGGCACCATGTGTAATAGAGCGCGTCTTGTCCGGCACCACAAGCTCCGGATCAATTTCCATCACCGTGCCCAAACCGGTACACTCCGGGCATGCGCCGTGGGGGTTGTTAAAGGAAAACATGCGGGGCTCCAGTTCCTCAAAGGCTACGCCGCAATCCACACAGGCCAAGTGTTCACTTTGCAGGATCTCCTGCGGTTTTTCCCCCGGCGCTTCGCTCCAGATACGCAAAATACCGCGTCCCAATTTCAGACAGGTTTCGACGGAATCGGTCAGGCGCTTCTGGATGCCCTCTTTGACTACCAGTCGGTCAACTACGATATCGATATCGTGCTTCACATAGCGCGCCATCTCGATATCATCATCAATGTGATAAAAGGTGCCGTCGACACGCACCCGAACAAAGCCCTGTTGCTTAATCTCTTTCAGGACCTTCTGATACGTGCCTTTGCGTTGACGTACCACCGGGGCTAGCAATTGCACCCGGGTGCGTTCGGGGTAGGTTAGAATCCGATCTACAATGCTTTGCGGCGTCTGCGATGCGATCACCTTGCCGCATTTGTAGCAGTGCGGCGTGCCCACCCGGGCAAAGAGCAAACGCAGGTAGTCGTAGATCTCCGTCACCGTGCCTACGGTTGAACGGGGGTTGCGGTGCGTCGTTTTCTGCTCAATGGAAATCGCCGGACTCAGGCCTTCGATATGGTCGACATCGGGCTTGTCCATCTGTTCCAGGAATTGGCGGGCATAGGCTGACAGGCTCTCTACATAGCGGCGTTGGCCTTCTGCATAGATCGTGTCAAAGGCCAGACTCGATTTACCCGAACCACTCAGCCCTGTGATTACCACCAACTGGTTGCGTGGAATCTCCAGATTGATATTGGCCAGATTATGTTCACGCGCTCCCTTGATGACGATGCTGCCATCGGAATTCACCGGGGAAGATATTACTTTTTTTGCGGATTTTTTTGATTTTGGCATAACGGCGCCTTTTTGGAAAGCGGATGCGGACAGCTTGAGACTCAGTTTATTATAGTTTTGTCGGATAACAAACGGATATTATAAAAAATTCCCGTCTAGAAATTCTTTGCTATATGCGCATTGGCTTTCAAAACAAACAGACGCCGAAGTCTTCCGGCGTCTGTTTGGAAATACAATATGTAAAAACGCTATATGCGCTTCCATGCCTCTACAAGCAAGGCATATGCTTCGTCCAGCGCTGTTTCAGGAATGACCAAAGGAGGGCTTATGCGCACCACTTTTTGCGCCAGCGGTCCAAGGAAATGTACTCCCTTGCTTCCACTGCCCCGATACGCTTCCAGCACGCATCGATTGGCGATGTCGGCGTTCTCCATCTCCATGCCATAAACCAGCCCTTCACCACGCACCGCTTTGATGAAGGGGAATTGTTCTTTCAGTTGTTCTAGTTGTTGGGAAAGGTGCTTTGCCATTTTTTGGCAATGCGCTACCACGTCATCTTCTTCGAAAACATCCAATGTGGCGCACACGGCCGCACAGGCCATGGGGGTGCCGCTAAAGGTGTCGGAGGCTTCCCCATAGTCCAGTGCATCAATCAGGTCGGCACGTCCGACGACTGCCGCCGCGGGTTCACCGCTCGCCATACCTTTTCCCAATACGATCAGGTCGGGTTCGACGCCATAGCTTTGCGCTGCGTACATATTTCCGGTACGGCCAAAACAGGCTTGCACTTCGTCAAAAATAAAGGGGATATCGTGGGCGTTGCACCAGCGTTGTAGTAGCTGATGGTACCATTGGGGCGGATGGAACGAACCTTTTGCACCTAGGTAGGGTTCGGTTATCAGCAAAGCGATGTTGTTTTCGTGTTCCCGCCAGAGGGCGTCCAGCTCTGCCTGATAAAATGCCTCGGGATGGTCATCGTAGGTTGGGAAGGAAATGAAACGCACGTTGGGATTTTTTGATGTTTCCCCTGTTACGTCTGCCGCCAAGCCTTTTTTCCCATGGAAACCGCTGCGCGTGGCCAGCATGATACTCCGGTCGGAATGATGCGCCAGCGCTGCCCACATCGATTTCTGAATGCCTTCGGAGCCACTCGCCGCCCAAAGTATTTTTTGCGCTTTAGGATTGCCCATACTCTCCACCAGACGCTTCGAGGCTTGCGCCTGCACCTCCGTCACCATGTTATAGGCATTGCGTGGCAAATCGGCCATGTAGCGCTGGAAATATTTTTCGAATTTGGGGTGTGCATAGCCCAAATTGCTCACCAGAACGCCTGAAGTCATGTCCACAAGGCACATTCCATCTACCGTCCACACATGCGCTCCCTCTACCTTTTCCACCACCAGTTGCGTGGGTGTATAGGTCTGCTGTCCGCGTCCTACATATCGGTCCAGTTCTTCTCGTATCGCGTTTGCGCGGGTTTCTCCCGCATGAGTAATGCTCACAGTAGGTTCTCCTTCGCCCAGACTCATTAAGGAGTCTGCTTTCATTTGCATTGTGGCCCTAAAGCAACTTTCGCGACTTAATGCTAAAAACTTGTCGTAAAAAACAACGCTTTAGTTTCGGTCACGCACGGCAAGGAGCCTACTATTGCGCGTGGTAGTGGCTACTTGCTTGCGGTCGCTGGAGCGCCTTGGTTTTGCCATCAGCTTTATAGACCAAGTCTTTGATTATCAGGAAGCCGTCCTGCATATGTCAATGCTCAAATATTCCTATAACTACGAAACACCCTGCAGTTAAACAAAAAAAATGTTATACTATGTTTACCTTATCCCCTGCTTAAAATCCTGCAGCAACGCCGTAGGGATAGGCACGTATTGGCAGCACAATTTTAGAAGGTAGTTCAGATTCTCCTGATGGTTATATTGTGTAAGAATAACGGCTTTCCCGCTGGGGTGTTTTTCCTTGTGGTGTACTGTCTGGCGCTAGCAGTTACTGCTTTGGCCGCTTTTCTGTGGCAATTAGAAGATCTTTTTTTGATCTTTCTTTTACCTATTCTTTATGCCGCAGTTCATTACCCGCGTAGAATATATCTGTGCTCAATCGCTATAGTCGGCATCGCCGCGTTGAGTACGACCTATTGCATTGCGCCCATATTTCTCCCAACGTTAAAAACGGCCAGTGTTGCGGGCTTGCTTCTTCTATGCGCAGCCGAGCTTTTGCATCGGGCAACGCATATGCAAAATAGGGCAATTCGTGCATTGGCGAACTCGGAAGAGCGCTACCGCAACCTTGTTAATTGCCAGGAAGACCTCGTGTGGATGGTTGACATAGAAGGACGTTTTCTTTTTTGTAATGATGCGGCCTATCCACTTCTGGGGTATTCTGTGGAAGAATTGTTGCATCTGTCTACAGATGCCCTCCTTGATGAAAAGGATGCCCGATGTTTGATGGGTTGCATCAAAAAATCCAGTAAAATCCATTCGTTGGAAAAACAGCACCATCGTTGGGAGTTGCTGCATTACCGCAAAGATGGAAGCACTTTTCTTGGAGAGGTGCGTTCCTCGATACTACGTGACGAAGCCGGGTGTTTCTTGTGTGTACAAGGGATTACGCGCGACATCACTGCGTACAAACACGCGGAACGCGCATTAGTGCTTTCCGAAGAACGGTACCGTTCTTTTATCGAGGAACTTCCCTTGGGGGTATGCCGTAACACGGTTGAGGGGGGAGGCCGTTTTCTTATGGCGAATTCAGCCATTATTCACATGACCGGATTCCCTTCACGTATGGCTTTGCTGGAGAGCCCTGTTTTGGCGCTGTACCCTTCACCGGAAAATCGACGGCGCTTCATTGAAAAACTGCGGGCGCATAAATCTCTCGTACAGGAAGAATTGTTGCTTAAAAAACGGGATGGAAGCCCGATATGGGTACAGATGAGTGCGCATTATGTGCGTAGAGAGGATAGAGATATCGAATATATTGACGCACTTGTTGAAGATATCACGGCAAAAAAAGCGGCTGAAAAAATCATTGCGGAACAGCGTCTGCAACTGCTTCACACAGCACGCCTTTCCGCTGTTGGCGCTATGGCGGGTAACGTCGCTCACGAAATTAACAATCCGCTTGCAATCATCTCAATCGCTGTAGAACAGATGGTCCACCTTCTTCATAGCCCCGAAGAAGATTCTGTGGAGCAACGCATCATATTGCTTAACACCATCTCTCGTCACGTCGACCGTATCCAGCGAATCGTGCGCGGCTTGCGTATGCTTTCCCGTGACGGGACTGAAGAGCCCTTTTCCTGTTGCGCTATACGTGAAATCATCAAAGATTCTTTGGAGTTGTGCCGTGCTCAGTTTCGGACGCGTGATATCTGTCTTCATCTTGACGAAATATCGCCTTTTCTTTCCGTAGAATGCCGCGCAACGCAATTGGCGCAAGTCTGTATGAACTTGCTTAATAACGCCCGCGATGCCGCAGAGGACGGTGCAGAAAAATGGGTTCGAGTCAGTGCAACGCAACTGGGGAACAATATGTTGGAGATCGCTTTTGAGGATAGCGGGAAGGGGATACCGCCTGACTTTCACGATAAAATACTCACGCCCTTTTTTACTACGAAGCCCGTTGGACGAGGCACAGGGCTGGGGTTGAGCATCTCAAACAGTATCATTGAAAGTCACCAAGGTGCGCTTTTTCTGGACACGGCCTCCGCGCATACGCGCTTTGTCATTCATCTGCCGCAGTCACAAGCCCCTGGACCGCTTCCTCAGCGCGATGAATGAGAAGCGCTAAGACCCAAGGCATGTGTGCGCGCATGTACTAAGCCCGTGATCAACGCATTCACCGGACAGGGGATGCATTGTTGATGCCCAAAACGCACGATAGCGCCGTTCAGCGCATCAATCTCTGTGCGTCGGCGTTGTACGAAATCTTCGCGCATACTGGCGTAATGCGCCGCTGTTGGTGGGATGAGCTTTTCAAAAAGAAGGCGCTCGTATTCCTGTGGTGTTCTCGGCTCCATGGGCACCTGCATCGCCTGGGCCACTGCGTAAATCTCTTTAATAATGTCGACGATGATGCGGCGCGTATACTCCGTCTGAGGAAGCATGCCGTAGGGAGTATCCAGCAAGGCGGACAATGGATTCAGGCAGGCATTATACGCCACCTTATTCCAAAGCACAGTACGTATTTTGTCTGTGTACTGCGTCGGCGCCCCTGCGACATCCATTGCTTTTGCGATCGCCTGCACTTTCGCTACTGGCGTATCCTTGTGGTAACAGCCCAAGGCTGTCGGCTCGGCGATCACCGTCACCGTTACTTCACCCGGTCGCACCACACGCGCACCAAATATGGCGCGCGCACCTATTGTGCGTTGCCACCCTACCATCGATGCAATGGTTTCGGCATTACCCAAGCCATTTTGGTACGCACAGACCAGTGTTTCCGGAGCAATACATGGTGTAACAGCGGCCACCGCCGCGGCTGTGTCATATGATTTTACCGCGATCAGGATCAAATCAGCCGCTTCCTGGGGCAAGTCTGCCACCGAAGTCACTGTTTGCAACGAATGCACCCGATGTTCACCCCAAATACCGGTGATGTGTAGTCCCGATTGACGCACAGCTTCCATGTGGCGCGCCCTTCCAACCAAAGTAACCGAATGTCCGGCCTGAGCCATCAAGCCCCCCACTACGCTGCCCATTGCGCCGGCGCCCATAACAATTACATGCATATCGTCTTTGCTCCTACTTAGCAAGTATCAAAAAGCTATCATTAGAAATGGAAATTTTACTACGGTCAGGGACGGCAAGAACCATACATTTGGGTTGTGGTCCCTGGACCATTTTAGCTGTGTTTCCCATGTTTCAAAATAGGGTGTATACGCCACTGCGCTTCCTCGCCAAAACGTTTATGACAACCACTGGGATGCCCCCAGGTTTTGTCCTGATACGCCCACACTGTAGCTACTGAATAAAGGCTTATGAATACTCCCGCTACCAACAACCCTATCCCCCAGCTGCGCCACAATAAACGGCCTGACCATTTTGGTTCGACCAGTAATAGTGCGGCATCCTCGCGGGGCAGGAAACAGACTAAAAAAGTGGCCAAGCATGCGTTTATAAAGATTACCCATTCCGTAATCAAGCGTCCTTCCGAAAACTGGGTTACTGCGCGGAAAAAATTCATAAGCACCATGGCCCAAAGAAAGACGAGGTATAGCAATTGGCCGCGTCCTAACCAGGATTCCGGTATGAAGGCCAAGGGGCGACGGCGATGAACACATAGCAAGGCAATGCCTGCTATGGACAGTGCAATCCACACCAATCCAAACCAGGCTATTGCGGGCAATTCTATGGATTGAATCAAGGGCGCTTTCATTGTTGCGGGCATACAGTTACTTTTTACCCAGGTTTCTACACATTTATAGGCATTCAGCAGCGTAATGCCCAGCAAGACAAAACCGACGGCAAAACTTTCTGTCCAATCGCCTCGAAGACGGTTTCTGGTGCCTAGCGTCCGTCCATCCTGCATAAAGGGGACGCGTGTCGCTAATAATCCCAATACCACCGCAATGACTATTCCGTAGACAAAACCCTGCCCTTGTTCCATGACGCTATGCCAGTTTGCACTCTGAAAATGCTGCCAATAGGCCAGATTACCCCCTGGATTACGGAATGGATGTCCCGGTAAACGTACAAGCGAACGTACAAACGGCACTGTGGCGAAAGCGATACCCCCCATTACAAAACTCAAGCATGCTGCCCAGGTTACTGCCTTCAACTCATTGCGCCAACAATAAATGCTTGTGGCGATAAAGACGCCCAGAATCCCTGCCCAATCATCACTGCGTGGTGGCATAAGCCGGAAACCGCCCCAGGACTGCAAAAAAATTGTCCCCAGCACCGGCATCAGTAAAAACGCGCCAAGCCACCCTAGCGCCATATACAAAAACAATTTCGCATCGCCCCGCCAGCGCCCACAAACCAAAAAGTATAGCCCTATCCCCAAACATAACCCTGCAAGCCACCCCACATGCTGCGGATAATCTACGAAAAAACACGGCCAATTCGTTAAAAACTCCGTCGGGTCAAAAAGCAGCCCTGTCTCCGGATTAATTACCGTTGTATCACCCAGCGGCACGGTCAGCATCTGCGCAATACGGTTTTCCCATCCTGCCAAGCGCAATCCCTGCTGCAGCAAGAGGCCCAACGCCGCACCGCACGCACCCAATAGCCCCAGCAGCCACACTTTAGCAAAACGACGTTCCCACAGGTCATATGCACAGATACCACACAAGGCGAATACCGCGGCCAACCAATCGGCATCGAACCAATACAGCGGGTCCGCATGCCGTGTCCACGTAGCGTCATAACCCGCCAGCGTCCGCGATTGCAGTACAGAGTTCAATACTGGCTCGACAGCAATCCGTCCCAACGCCATCGCAAACAGTACAAAACACAACGGCGCAAACAAACCTCGCATGCGTTCCCGTACCATAACCGCCGGCAAGGCGGTGCCAACGCCTCCCATACCTGCCCATAAGCCACCGACCAATACGATCGAAAAAAAACCATACCATACCGATGGCGCATGCCCTGAGCCCGCAAAAGAAATCGGATACATGTAGGCAATTGAGCCACCAAAACCCCAACCCAATCCAGCGAACAAGGCAAAGTAACCTACCCGTTGCCGCCAGTCGAATCTTCCCGATACCAGAACCCCCGCTACCACAGCCAGCACCCCCGCAATCATTGCGCCTGTTTCATGCCCAAAGTTACCCCGTATTCCCCACCCGATCGATAGCGACAGCGCCACCAAAAAACAAGAGGACATGTGTAACCCTGGCGCTTTTTTTTGTAACTCCATTACGACCTTCTCCTTAAAAGATGCATCATCGAAAACTTCGCTAAAAAATTCTTTTCTTCACCCATAATACTTGCTTGTCTTCCCTCGAACCAATTTGTAACGAATAATTCCTAAAGTTTTTATATGGCCTTATGGTTAATGTATTTAGCATATTTAATCATTTTAATAATTTGCACAATTTAAGATAATCTGTTATTGTAAAAAAAAGAACAAAATCGGGACGTCAACTTGATTTAGGAGGCTTAAACATTGGGGGCCACCCTCTAACTGGAATGGTTTTCCCGTTCCTGCTCCAGAATGTGGGATTCGGGATTCTACAAAGGAATTATGACAAACTTACTAATATCCACACAAAGAAATTTGGATATTTTAGGATTGAAAGGGCTGCACAGCTATCTATTGGCACAAGGGCTCTCTTCTTACCTTTTATATCTTCCGAAATTTGATGAGGGAAACCTCCCCGCTTTAGAAAAGCTCGAGGACTTTGTTAGGCACGTACGCCCAAGCTTTATCGGAATTAGCCTGATGGCAATTGATTTGCCTTACGCCATTGCCGTGACTCGTTTTCTCAAGCAGAAATTTTCTAATATCCCCATCCTTTGGGGAGGAATCCATCCTACCACCTCTCCGGAAGCATGTCTGGAATATGCGGACTATGTTTGCATTGGGGAGGGGGAATTAACCTTACGGGACGTTGTCCATACACTCTCCCAAGGCGGTTCGTTAAAAACCGTTCGCAATCTTGCATGGCTTGAAGGGGGCATAGTTCATCAGAATCCGTTATATCCTTTAATTGAGGACTTGGATTCACTCCCACCATCACGCCAGATTCCTATAAATAGCTTCGTCCAATTAAAAGAAGAAATAATCCCGGTTGAAACGAAGCATCTGAAGCGACACAAACGCTATCGCGGCGGTGTTTATAAAATTCTTACCTCACGCGGCTGCCCTTATCACTGTGCTTACTGTGTAAACAGTTTTCTAAGAAGGCTTTATCCGCAATGGCGTGTCCGACGTAGAAGCATTGAGCATGTCATAAAAGAGCTTTCCTACGCGATAAAAGAGGGTCCTAAGGTAACCTATATTGATTTTACTGATGATTGCTTCTTGTCGTGCAGTGTGGAGTATCTTGAAAAATTCTGCAAGCGATACAAAGAAGAAATTTCATGCCCATTTATTGTCAAAGGCACCCCAAAAAATATTACTTCCCCCAAAGTGAAACTGCTAGTGGATACGGGACTTGCCTGGCTAAATATGGGGCTGCAGAGTGGTAGCGATCGCACCTGTTATGGCATTTATCAACGTAACATTTCCTCTGCCGAGTTTCTGGCCGCTGCAAACATCATTAATCAATATAACATCGCTGTTTATTACGATGTTATTGTTGATAATCCTTTTGAAACTCAAAATGATATTTTTCAAACCATTAAAACACTATTATCAACCCCACGTCCCTTTGCCATTCTTGTTTTCTCCTTAAATTACTACCATGGCACCGAATTATATAAACAAGTCCAGCGGACCTATCCCCATCTACTTAAAAACGCGCTCCAAAAAGATTTTCATATACGAGAAAAACACACATCAACTACCCTGATCGAAATCGCCCATTTACTTCACCGACCCGCTATGCGCTTTCTCATGACGCAGTACAAAAACCATCCGGATACGCTAATAACACATATGCTGTTGGCGCTGGCAAAACTATATTGCCACACCACCTTGCTCCCCTTTTGCTACCTAACCCTTATATACCGTTCGCAGCAGAAGTCTTTGGTTAATTTTCTTCTAACACTGCCTATTTACATACACGATGGGATAAAATACTATCTCT
The DNA here is from genome assembly GCA_963678445.1 of Candidatus Hydrogenedentota bacterium. GTDB lineage: Bacteria > Hydrogenedentota > Hydrogenedentia > Hydrogenedentales. Next base: position 1,794,957 of record OY782877.1, read on the forward strand.
GTGATTTTGCATTGTTTAAAAGAAAACCGAAAACATCCTAAACTGGGCAAGCAGGCCTACTATAAGAATACAAGGTAGTATATGTCGCGCAACACACTCTTCCCATCTCCCAAGACGAGCGTTTTTATCCTAATTACAGCCATTCTAATTGCAAGCGCCTTTCTACGCTTTAGCTATCTTTCAGAAATTGTGGACGCTCCTGATTTTAGTTTTCCCGGCAAAGATCCTGCTTTCAAAGATTACTGGGCGCGCGCCATCGTTTCCGGTGACTGGACGCCACCGGAAGGTCAGAATGCAGGATTCATCCCCGGTTTCCCCTACCCCCATCCACCCGGGTATTCCTTCTTTCTCGCTGCCGTTTATTTCCTGAGTGGCTCCAGTTATCTTGCTGCACGCATCGCACAGATTCTGCTGAGTCTGGGCAGTATTTTACTTTTCTTCAGACTGCTTAGAAATCTTTTTAACAATCGCACCGCATTGGTAGGCGCCGCATTGATGGGCACTTATTGGGCATTTATTTATTATGATGGAGAGCTGAACCAACCCACGCTCCAAATTTTCCTGGGACTTGCCCTTTTTAATTGTTTGTACCAATGGTGCACGCAATGCTCTCGGATTTTCAGTATTGCTGCTGGTGTACTATTGGGTGCTACCTTGTTGGTACGTCCTGACCAGCTGGTGGGGGCGGGGGTATTAGTTTTATGGTTTTTGGGGATAGCCCTGCACCATCCCAACCGAAGGCGCATGCTCCTCGGCAGCCTTTTTTTTATCCTTGGTGCGGCCTGCATCATTGCTCCTGTCACTTTGCGTAATTATCGGGAAAGCGGCACCCTAACGCTTATTTCATATACCGGTGAGTTTAGTCTCTGCATTGGTAACAATCCCGATGCAGACGCATATTTGCCTTCCTCACCAGAGTTGCGCGAGCTGAATCCCTCTGGCACATGGAGCATTTTCGATTATCCGGAGATGCGGGAAACACTGGCCAAAAAACTGGGCAAAAAAGACCTTTCCTACCCCGAATGGAAAGAGTACTTTATCGATAAAGGGGTGGGGTACGTCAAAGAAAATCCGTTACGCACGCTGCGGCTGATGGTTAAGCGTGCTATCATGTTCTTTACACCTGTTGAAATCGATGAGAACAAAGTTGTTTATTACGAGAAGTTGCATTCTTCTGTCTTGCGCCACTTACCTGGATTTGCACTTCCCCTCAGCCTCGCGCTTTTCGGACTCTGTTTCTTCGCACGTAACGTACGCAGAAAAAAACAGTCCGATACGACTTATCCAAGCGCAAAGCGCGATGTTTTGATCGCTATTGCCCTCTTCATGCTCGCCTGCTACAGCGTTTACCTGCCTCTCATTATTGGTTCGCGCTACCGCATCCCGTTCATTCCCTATCTCTTTTTATTAGGCGCATATGGGCTCGATCAATTTTTTGCGATTATCACTGAAAAGAAGGGACGTCCCATCCTGGCTTGGAGCACCCTGTTATTTGTGCTTGTATTGTTGGCCCACATGGAAATTTTTCCGTATACACCCGACCTTTCTCGCTGGCATGATGAACGTCGTCATGCCTATACGGCTACCGGACGAGAGGCGGATGCTATCGAAGATTTGCAACAATGGCTTGCCTCGTATCCTGACGATGCCGATGCTCATTATAATATCGGCATACTGCTTTTTGATGCCGGACAAACGGAGGCGGCGAGGTCCCATTTTGAAAAAGCACTTTCTCTTAACCCTCAGAATACCCTGCCTTGGTATAACCTCGGTCTTATTTTTAAGAGGAACGGCGATACGGACAGGGCCCTTGAGGCCTTCCAAAAGGCGCAAAAGGATGCGCCCCACAATGCCCCTATCGCCTATGCGCTGGGACGAATCTGGAGCACACAAAATAATCCCCAAAGGGCGCTGGAGGCGTATCGTAGCGCCGTAAAAAATGACCCTGCTTATGTTGAGGCGCTCGTCGGACTCGGTGATGCACTTGCTGCCACAGGCGAAACAAAGGAGGCCGTATCCTGCTATCAAAGGGCGCTTGCTGTTGCTCCCAAAAACGGCCCAGCTCTCTTCAATATGGCTTTTCAGCTGGTCAAATCAGGTGCTGTGGCGGAAAGTCTTCCGTATTACGAAATGGCTTTGAAAGAAAACCCTAAACAACCCGATTATCTTTTTAATTATGCGACGGCACTGATGCGTTCACATAAATACGAAAAAGCACTTACGCTTTTCGAAACATTGGCCGCACTTCAGCCGGAATATCCAAAACTCGATGGAGAGTTAGCCGTTGCTTATGCACAAACGGGGCAGACAGAAAAGGCCCGTGCCGCCTGTGTACAGGCTCAGACAAATGCAGCGAATGACGATAGCGCCTTGTTTAACATTGGCTACGCATACGCGCTTGTGGGTGATAACGACAAGGCAATTCCGCTCTTTAAAACCCTTCTAAAAAGCAATCCCTGCCATGCCGACGCCCTATATAACCTCGGATTGATTTATGACAAACAAGCGCGACATGTGACGGCGATGCATCAATGGAGGCAGGCGCTTAAGTGCGCCCCCAACCACAGTGGCGCACATCTCAGTTTGGGTTTTGCCGCACTTGCTGTCCATGATACGGAAAGGGCAAGGCATCATTTTGAATGTGCCGCGAAAAGCAGCCCTGAAATCGCCGCGGCGCATTACGGCCTAGGTATTTGCCTGCAGCAGAATGGAAAACAAAAAGAGGCGTTAACCCACTTTGAAAAGGCACTGCGGCTCAACCTTAACTATGGAGAAGATCATTATAACCTGGCACTCACCTTGGCGGCATTAACGCGCTACGAAGAAGCCCTTTCCCATTACGAAAAGGCACAAGACACACAACAGGAAAATGCGGACTTCTACTACAACTATGGGCTATGCCTGGCTGCGTTGCATCAAAATGAACGCGCCCTGGAGATGTACCAGCAGGCACTTGAGCACAACCCCAAGCATGTCGATGCATTGAATGGTATCGGTTTGGCTCAATTCAATCGTGGCATGCCCGAGGCCGCTCTGAAGTATTTCGAACGCGCCTTGAAAATCCAGCCTGAACATCCCGCAACACTATTCAATCTCGCTTATGTTCAGGTGCAACAAGGCGACCTGGCCGCCGGCATCGCCGGTTTTAAATCTCTGCTTGAGCGCAATCCTGATGACACCAATGTGCAATTCAATCTTGCGCTCGCCTTTACAAAAAACGCCCAACCCACTGAGGCGGAGCAAGAATACCGAAAAATTATACAACTGAACCCAAACCATGCGCAGGCCCATCATAATCTAGCCGATCTCCTGCGTGCTTCTGGTAAAAAAGACGAGGCTATGGCGCAGTATGAGGCCGCCTATGCCGTGAATCCGGACAATCCAAATACGTGCAAAAATCTTGCCTTTCTCCTAATGGAAAAAGGCGATGCTAAACGTGCGCGCACTCTTTTTAAAGCTGCTCTGGAAAAAAATGCCAACGATCCCGATGCCTTGGGGGGACTTGCGGACACACTGGTGGCGACGCATGAATTAGAGGCCGCCGCGGAAAAGTATGTTCAGGCATTGCGGCATGCGCCCCAAAACGCCGCACTGCTCAAAAATTATGCCTTTCTATTGGCGCAACAAGGTCAGTTTAAGGAAGCGACTGAAAATTTCCGTAACGCGCTTTCGATTACCCCCGACGATGCTGACGCTGAATGTGGTTTAGCCGATGCCTTAGCCACTCTCCGTCAAATTGACCAGGCGCGGCTCCACTACCAAAAAGCCTTGGAACTGCGCCCTCAATTCGCGCTTGCACATAATAATTATGCAGACCTGCTACTTCGTCAGGGCGATAGAGAACAGGCGGTCGCAGAGTATCAGGAAGCCCTGAAATTAGCTCCGGAAAATCCAAACACACACGCTAACCTGGGGGCTCTTTTGTTATCCATGGCTGATCTGGAGGCAGCGGAAAGACACCTGCGTGAAGCAATTCGTCTCGACAAAAAACACCTCGGCGCGCGCTATCGCCTGGCGGAACTATTAGAGAAAAAAGGGGAACTCGACGAAGCGGCAAAGCATTACCAGCAAATCCTGCTAAATGCGCCCGATCGTCGTGATGTCCGTGAGCGCCTCAACCGTATCCGTAACCAGAAAACGACGAATTGATGCATTTTGATGCGATGCTTCCGTTTCGTCATCGCTTTCTTGTAAAGCTTTTTACAGTTTTCCATACCAAAAACCGCATGCGCTAACTCCCATTGTTAACGCATGCGGCAACATGTACGTAGCAAGAGACAACTATACTTCGGATATGGCGCTATCTACGCCAGCAGGTGTCACATAAACTTGAGCGGTCTGGATTAGTTTACAAAGAACGACATGGCTTGTGCGCTGTTGATACGCGTGTAATCGGCTACCCATGTGCCGTTCTTTGTTGTCCCGATAAACGAGGTGCTCTTGGGAAAACGTAGTTGTATAGCAACCGCGGCAGGACGTGTTCCCGAAACCTCTACATAGCCCCTTCCATAGGCGCCAAAATTGTTGCTCGGGAAAAATTGGCTGGGTGAAAACTCCAATCGCTCGTTTGGATCAAGTTCCATCGTGTCTGGAGGATTATCATCATTAATCAACGTGCCATCCAGCGTGTATATACGAAACGTCAAAGTATCTGAGACGTCGCTAGTGTTGACGACATAACAGATGGTAGCCCAATCCGGTTTGTTGCGATTGGCACTGGTTGGCGAAGTAGCAGGCAGATATTGTTCCCGATAAAAAGGTAGCCGCACCGTGTTGGTTCCACTCTGATATGCATTTTCATACACCGCTGGGTAGCCAAACGTAACCCCAATTATTTTTTCATCGCTGAACGAGCTTGAGGTCGTACCTGTGCTTGTGCGCCATTGAAACTCGTCTTGTCCGCGCATCGTTGCCAGGAAGTCGTACCCTTGGGGTTGTGCAATCTTGATGCTGGCCTTATAGCCTGCGCTGGTAGTAGGAATGTTGAACAACCCATTTGGATTACCCACGCAATTCAGCAGCACGGTCTCATTTCTCATTACCGTAACGCAAAAACACTTTTCGCTGCTATCCCAAACCATGTCGTCACCACCGCTTGTGTTAATCAATGCGGTAGAATCGGACCATACTTCAGAGCTACCTGCGGGGGTTAGACCTCCTAAGCGAGGGTATACATACACTCGAATACGGCGATCCACACCGCCCGAATAATTGTAGTCAACAGTCGGGTTCGTGTTATGTAATGCAATTTGCCAAGTTTTTCCGCTGCCTCCGCCTCCGCCTTGGGCAAACCAGGATTCATGCGTAGTATCATTGTAGAAAATAGAGTCCGCATTCCAGACCGGATTAGGGGTGCCGGGGTCATCAAACTTGTCCAGGAGGTGCCAATTTAGCCCACCCCACGGGGAGGAACCGTCATAATCTGGGTTGGTGCTGTAATGGGTATTCACATACGGGAACCAGGCAGCATTTTCTGTTTCTGTTTCTGTGGCACTTGCGCCCATGCTTAAGATGCACGAAGACGCAGCAAATAGGCAAAGAACTACGGACACACTACAGGAACTGCGATACTGCGATTTACTCACTTTACTCATCGTATTTCCTCTCATAAATTAAATTTTTTTCCGGCTAGCCCACTACGTACAAAATTATAATACGTTATTATGTTTTTTTTTGCAATACACATATACAAAAAATCTCAAATAGGGAGGTGACAAGACAGTAAAATAGATCGTAGTATAGAGCATTTAAAATAAAACTATGCCCCTTTCCCCACAGATTGGTTATAAGATGTAGTATGGCTACTTTATCAAACGGCTTGCGTGAACGGATTGTTGAGGCTTATGACCTGCTGAGGGGACGCGAACCGCTATAAGGTTTCTCTTGGCATGGTGAAAGACTCTTGCAGCAACGGCGCAAGACCAAATATTTTCTTCGCAAGACAAACGCAAGCACGCAACCTCGAAAGCTTATTTCAAGCTATTGGCGATGCCTTTGCGGAAATCACCCCGCAGAATAGCCATCATTTTTTGAGTCGTGCGGCTATGATTTAGCCTAAAATTCTCTAATTGATTCATTTTGGTGTCATATTCCCGTTTCGTGATTTCTTTTTCATAAAATCTGTTATAGCTCGCCATATAAAAACCGCATGCGCTAACTCCTATCGTTAACGCATGCGGAACATGTACGTAGCAAGAGACAACTATACTTCGGATATGGCGCTATCTAGGCCAGCAGGTGTCACAAAACGCGCCTGAATTAGTTTACAAAGAACGTCATGGCTTGTGAGCTGTTGATACGTGTATAATCGCTTACCCATGTGCCATTTTTTACCCTTCCAATAAATGACGTACTCTTGGGAAAGCGCAGTTGTATCGCAACGGCGGCAGGACGTGTCCCCGTGACCTCTACATAGCCCCTGCCATAGGCGCCATAGTTGTTACTCGGGAAAAACTGGCTCGGACAAAACTCCCAGCGTTGGTGCGCTGCAAGCGTTTTTGTCTTCTGCTGACCAATCAGCGTTCCGTCTAATGCATACACCCTGAATGTCAAGGTATCCGCGCTATCCGTAGTATTTACAACATAACAAACAGTGGCCCAATCCGGTTTGGTGCGGTTGGCGCTGGTTGTGGACGTTGCCGGCATATAGTGTTCCCGATAAAAAGGTAACCGTACCGTGTTGCTTCCAACCGTGTTATAAACGTTTTCATACACAGACGGATAGCCAAATGTACCTGACATCACCTTTTCATCACTAAAAGAGCTTGCTGTGGTGCCTGTATCCGTACGCCATTGAAAGGTATCTTGTCCGCGCATTGTCGCCAGGAAGTCGTATCCCTGCGGTTGTGCAATTTTGATAGTGGCCTTGTGGATTCCATCGCCAGTGGGAACGTTGAATAAACCATTCGGATTGCCCGCGCAATTGAGCAAAACCGTCGTGTTTCTAGGTACCGTGACATAAAAACACTTGTTGGCATTATTCCAAACCATATCGCTTCCACCGCTTGTTTTAATCAATGCGGTAGAATCTGACCATACTTCGGAAGTACCTACGGGATTCCCACCTAAACGGGAATATACGTATACCCGAAGACGCCGGTCCACTCCACCTGAATAACTGAAGTCAACACTCGGGTTAGTGTTATGTACTGCGATTTGCCAGGTTTTTATCGCGCCACCCTGGGCAAACCAGGATTCTGTATTGCTGTCGTTATAGAAAAGGGAATCCTCATTCCAAAGTGGGTTGGGGGTGGTGGAATTGAATTTTTTCAGCAAATGCCAGCCCGGTCCCCCAAATGGGGAACCTCCGGCATAGCTTGGGACGCTTCCATAATGGGTATTCACATACGGAAACCAGGCAGCATTTTCTGTGGCGCTTGCACCAATAGTGAAAAGGCATGCAGTCAGAAACAGGCAAAGAACGACAGACACACTACAGGAACTGCGATACTGCGATTTACTCACGTTACTCATCGTATTTCCTTTCATAAGTATATGTACTACCTGTTAACTACGCTACGTACAAAAATCATATTATTCTATTTTTTCATTTTTTGCAATATAAAAATACAGAAGATGGCCAAAGCCCCTATGGAGAGCTACAAACAAGTCAGTCGGATAGATAGGCGGCCATACTGTACACCCGTTTCCATAGCCTATTAGGATCTCTGTACTTACCGCACCATTTAATACATAACATGCTTTGTCAGGCGTGAGATATGACAAGGCAATCCTGCGCACGGAATTGGGAAGGCCAACGTGCAAAGCCCGCAGTGAAAAACGTATCGCTATATAATTATGTGGATTTCTACTGAGCGGTGAGGCCCAACTCTTTCCTGAACCCGGAAAAGGTGGTGCAGCTTTCCATATAGGGGCGGTAGCCATTAAGGCCATTAGCAAACCAATAGCGTTTTTCGTTGCGGATTTCGCTTTTAAGGAGCTCTCTTCTTTCTTCTGTCAATTGCCAGACAGGATGAGTGTCTATCCAGGAAAGGGTTTCTTGAAAGGAATTAAATTTATGTGCGGTAAGGCATTGCATAATTTCGACGAATGCGTCTTTATCTGCTTTAGTTTCCAACTGGGGTGCAATGGAAGCCAATGCTTTAAACGTAGATACGGAATTTACATACAGCGCCGCACGTAAAAAGCGGTTTATCTCGGCATCATCAAACAGCACTCTAGCCCTTTTTGAATCAATTCTATCCTTCAGAAGGTTCTCAAACAGGGTGACGACTTCTTTCTTTTCGCGTAACGCAAATTGTTCCACGAGGGCTGGTGCGCTAATGTCTATATCCGAGCTTACAGAACCCCTTTCATCAAACACGTTTTTAAAATCAGGAAGAAATACTTTTTCAAAATCACAGGATTCTATTCTCGAGGCCGCCAGCAAAAGCATCTCATAGAGAAGAAAATCGCCGTCACTTTTTTCAAGAATTTCTTTTCTGAGGTCTGTAACAAACGAGGTAGTATCGGTCGGAAGCGTTGCCGTTCTGGAGAAAGACAGCCCCAACAGTCCTGTTGTTTTCGTATACATTGCATTACCAGGAAAGCGTTCTGGATTAAGGTACATCTCTTCTAAAATTGCGACTGATTCTGGTGTATCGAACGTTCCCAGAACATAGGCGGTACGCCCGGCAGTTGCCGCGCGTAATGGGCATTGCTCGAGATTTTGCACAATATGCGGAATAACGGCCTCGCCGTATGAAAAGCATTTAGGGACACAATAATTATCATGCATGCCCACACATACCAATTCGCTGGCGCTACGTTCTATCGTCCAGTGAAAATGGGTTTGCATCAGTACATATGGAAGGGAAAAAAGGAGGAAGAAAAAAACGCCCAAGAAAAGAGGGAGCCATGATATGTACTTTTTCATATTTTTACCTTTCGGGAACACAGGAACTCAATGCAGAAAGCAAAATAAATCCCTTGTTGTTGACAGACCTGTTTTCCTATCGGCGCAAACAACAAGGGATTTTTTCTGTCTTTATAGGTGAACCGTTAACCTATTTTTTGATACGGCTTTCCATCTCCTTTGCGGCATCGTCGTCTAAGAGACAGTAGTCGGCCTTGGCGTCTATGGGAAATGTAATGCCTATAGTTTGGGTGGCCTTGTCAACCGTACTTTTGGACTCTATTTTTTTCAGCTCCATGCCCATCTTATACACATGAAGGGGAGTTGATGTACGCAGGTGGCATTCTCCTTTTTGGGTGGTGTGTAGCATGACCGCAGTGGGTTTGCTCTCCTTCCAGGACAGGTCGAGGGTGTGACCGTCCCGGGCACGCAGACCTCGAAAGTAGCCATTAGTCCATTGTTCAGGAAGGGCAGGGAGCAGGTATATCTCGTCGGTGTGACTTTGCAAGAGCATTTCGGCAATGGCGGCTGTAGCGCCGAAGTTGCCATCAATCTGGAAGGGGGGGTGAGCGTCAAACAGGTTCGGCAGGGTGGACTTGGCAAAGAGGGCCTGGAGGTGTTCGTGGGCTTTCTGAGGCTGGTTGAAGCGGGCAAAGAAGCTGACGATCCAGGCGCGACTCCATCCGGTATGCCCGCCACCGTTGGCAAGACGGTAGTCGAGGGATTTTTGTGCTGCAGCAAAAAGATCGGGGGTTTGGGTCCGGGTGATTTGTCGTCCCGGATGGAGTCCAAACATATGCGACATGTGGCGGTGTCCCGGTTCGACTTCTTCGTAATCTTCGATCCACTCTTGCAGACGGCCGGTTTTAGGACTTATTTGCAGGGGGGCGAGTCGTTTGAGTGCGGATTGAAGGGTGGCTTTAAATTCTTCGTCGTCGCCGAGAATAGTGGCGGCTTCGATACAATTCGTAAAAAGATCGTGGATAATCATCAGATCCATGGTGGCGGCGTAGGTGAAGTAAGTTTCCTTTCCGTCGGGGGTGCGGAATCGGTTTTCGGGGGAGTGGGAGGGATTGGTGACGAGTCGCCCCTGGGGATCGTCGACAAGAAAATCGAGCATGAACAGGGCGGCCCCCTTCATGAGGGGATAGGCTGTGTTCCGCAGGAATTCTTTATCAGGACTAAACCGATAGTGCTCGTAGGGATGTTGGGCGAGCCAGGCTGCGCCCATGGGCCAGATACCCCAAATGCCGTCAGCGGGGACGGTGAAGCCGTAGATGTCGCTGAGGTGGTGCACGACCCATCCGCGGGCGTTGTACATTTCACGGGCCGTTTTTTCGCCAGAGGAGACGAGGCTTTGCATGTAGTCGAAAAGCGGCAGATGGCATTCGGCAAGGTTGGTAACTTCAGCGGGCCAATAGTTCATTTGCAAGTTGATGTTGGTGTGGTAATCGCTGTTCCAAGGGGCTTCGAGGTGTTCGTTCCAGAGGCCTTGGAGGTTGGCGGGCAGGGAACCGGGACGGGAGCTGGCGATGAGCAGGTAGCGTCCGTATTGGAAATAGAGTGCGGTCAAGGCAGGATCAATTTCGCCTCGGCGCACTGCGCGTAAACGCCGATCCGTTGGTTTCTGATTGTTCTCCGCGCCGCCTAAATCAAGCGCAACACGCTGGAAAAGACGGCGATGGTCTTCTATGTGGGTCTGTTTGATGAGGCCGTGGTCGGGCAGGGCGGCAAGGGTGTTGTGACACCAGGCGCCGGGTTTTTTCCCCTGATAGTCGGTGGCTGCGGTGAGGTAAATGGTGAAGGTGCGCGCGTTCTGGATAGTAATCACACCGTCTTTATTTTGCAGCTCACCTTCTTCGTGGAGTATTTGCGCGTGGGCTTCAAAACGACGTCCCACATTTTCACCGGTCTCGTGGTGGGGACGGTTGATCTGTCCGAAAAGCAGGAGTGTGTTTTCACCCAGGCTGTGGCAGACAGCGTCTTGGGGACGGGAGAGGTTAATTTCTGCGTGTAGTAGGTTTGGGCCCTCAGCTTCGTAGCGCACAACAAGGGCACGCACAGGATGGGAGGCGTACACCTGGCGCGTGTAGGTGGTCTCGCCAATGCGATACTGGGTTTTGGCAATACCGTCAAGCAAACTCAGATCGCGTCGGTAGTCTTCGACTTGTTCTGCTTCGGGTAGTGTGATGTTCAGATCGCCGAAGGTTTGATACGATAGAATGCGTTCAGGCTTCCCCAACATGGTCTTTTCGGCAAGTTTCGCTGCTTCCTCATGTTTCCCGTCAAAGAGGAGTTGGCGAATCTTGGGCAGCGCTTCTTTTGCTTTGGGATTGATGCGGTCGCGCGGATAACCGTCCCAGAGGGTTTCTTCGTTGAACTGGATGCGTTCCTTCGAAACACCACCGAAGACCATGGCGCCCATATGCCCGTTACCTACGGGCAGGGCTTCAGTCCATTCGCGGGCGGGACGGGTATACCACAGGGAAAGGGGCTCTTCGGGTGGTGTTGCTTTTCCTACGAAGTCTTCCGCAAAAAGTAGCGGCGTGCTGAAAAACAGAGAACTCACTATGAGCAGAAATACAGCGCAAAGTAGATAGGGTTTTGCTTTAGATCGACCTTCAGGACACATTTTTATGGACATAGCCCAATTTTCCTCCGCAGTTGGAATTAGATGCTTACTTTTCGCTATGAGATTACAATGCTGTATGACGTCTTTGCCAGTAGGTTTTGATATGGTGCCGCATAGTGTCGAGGGTTTGCGAGAGCGCGGTGAGTTGTAAGTCCAACTCATGCCGTAGGTCGGTACTCGCATTTGCTCGTTTTTCCTGTATTTGCTGCTGCTCCTCCTGCAGTACGGCCTCGTAGCGCAGGGCATTCATCAATGCGTGGGATTGGCAAGCATGAGGGGGTGGTGCAATAGGAGCGGCCCATTCGGGCTCATCGACGGCTTCTCGGCCGATCCCGAACCAGAGGTACCAGTCGCTTACCTGGTTGAAATCGTAGGGGGAATTCGGTGCGCGACGGGCGTTGATTTCGTCGAGTGCAACGCGGATTTTGATGCCAAGATAGTGGCGGAAGAAGTGAAGCTCGCGACACAAGGCTATTCTTTCCACCATGTTCTCGTCGTGGGTATTCTCTAATGGCATAGGGTTTTCCTTACTTTACTACTGCTCTTCAAAATATTCGAATGCGTCGATGATATCAAGATAGACCCCGTCGAATCCTGCATGGAGAATTTTATCGAGATAGGCGGTATCATCTCCGTAGATGATGCTTTTCCATTCTTCGTCCCAATAGGCAACGCGGTAGTTGCCGGGCCAGTTGGGATTTTCTTCTTTGATCCAATCGGGAGGGGCTGTATTCCAAGTCTCCTGCCAATAGTAGCGGTAGTCTTCGGCCTCACCAATGCTCATGTAGGCGATTAGCAAGCGTTGCGCGCCGTTGGCTTTTGTTTTCAATTGCGCGATTTGTGCAGGTGTGTAAGATTGGTCGCTAAAGAAGAAGTCCAGAATAACAAGGTCATAGTTAGTGGCGCTGATGGCGTCTACAAGCGCCTGTGTCGTCGCATAGCGTTGTGGGTTGATCAGATACAGGAAATTTCTGGCTTGGGAGAGCTTGGTAATGGCGGCTGTGTTTTCGTTGTGGGGAGCAGATGGATAACTTGGGATCGTGTCGAGCTCCCGTGCATCTGCAGCAAAGGAAATATAGCCTTTTTGCTGGTTCTGCCGGTAGGAATCGTCCATATGGTTTGGGGTGTCGCAATAATCGGTCACGAAGATGGCGGTATCACTGTTGCTTTTGGCTATATCAAGAAAGAAGCTTGTCCACTGCCTTTCTTCTTGTGGCGTGGCCTGATCATCCTGGTAGTATCCGTAAAAGAGGGATTCCTGGCCAATACCGTCGAGGGCCTGAATGTAGTTCATTTCCGGGGCTCCCGTGTCATCGCCGGTACGGCTCACAAGCTCTGCACCGTTTTGAGGAATAACGATAAAGCTGGGATGGAGGGTTTTCGCATATTGGCTGATTTCGATAACGAAATCGCGCATTGCTTGCTTGTAGTCCATGTGTGTATTTGGAGATTCAGGCGGGCATCCGACAAGAAGGAGGAGCGCTGTCAGGGAAAGGAGTGTTTTTTGCGGAGACATGGCGTATTCCTTTATTGGTTGCTGAGAATTCATTGTACCTGATTTTGAGGATGTGTATGGAATTGTTTCTGGGAGACAGATGTATCGCCAAGGGGCTTCTTGGTATAGTGAGGCGTGGTTTTGCACAATCTATATACGAAAACATCGCGTATGCGTTTCAGGAGTTTTGAATATGAACGTGTTGGATCAGGCAATCGGATTGCTCCGAGATGGGCAGGCGGAGTATGTGGCGCAGTTACGGGAAATGATCGGTATCCGGAGTGTGTCGACGGAGCCGACGTGTGCGGGTGAGGTGGCGCGTATGGCGGCGTGGCTGGCGGAGGCCTTGAGGGAGCGGGGGATGGTGGGGGTGGAGGTGATGCAAACGGGGGGGCATCCGGTGGTCTTTGGTGAATATCATGCTGGGGCGGATCGGCCCACGGTGCTGGTGTATGGACATTATGATGTGCAGCCGGTGGACCCGGTGGAGGAGTGGGTGTCGGAGCCGTTTGGTGGGGAGGTGCGGGGCGAGTATGTGTATGGGCGGGGGGTGTCGGATATGAAGGGACAATTTTTTGCTTTTCTGAAGGCGTTGGAGGCGTTGGTGAAGACGGGGGGGCTGAACGTTAATTTGAAGTATTTGCTGGAGGGGGAGGAGGAGATCGGTTCTCCGAATCTGGCGCGCTTTGTGGAGGCGTATCGGGAAAAATTGGCGTGCGATGTGGTGCTGAATTGTGATGCGTCGATGTTGGGGGCGGATTTACCGGCGATTGTGTATTCGTTGCGAGGGTTGGCGTATTTTGAGTTGATGGTGCAGGGACCGGGCAAGGACTTGCACAGTGGTGTGTTCGGGGGAACGGTATTAAACCCGATCCATGTGTTGTGCGAAGTGTTGGCGGGCTTGCATGATGAGGAAGGACGGGTAACGTTGCCAGGCTTTTATGATCGGGTGAGGGCGTTGGCGAGGGAGGAGCGAGAGTTGTTGGCGCAGTTGCCGTATTCGGATGCGGAATGGGCGGCGATGGCGGGTATGGATAAAGATGGATTGTGTGGAGAGGCTGGTTATTCGACGTTGGAGCGGGTGGGCGCGCGTCCGTGTCTGGATGTGAATGGTATCTGGGGCGGCTTTACGGGAGAGGGGGCGAAGACGGTGTTGCCTGCGCGTGCGTATGCGAAGCTGTCGACGCGGTTGGTCGCGGATCAGCAACCGCAGGAGGTGGAGGGACAGTTGCGGGCGTATCTGGAGACGCATATGCCGAAAGGGGTGCAGTGGACGTTGTCAGGGCATTCATGGGGACCGGGGGCGACGATGGAGCGGGATTCGCAGTATATGAAGGCGGCGCAGGCGGCGTTAACTAAAGCGTTTGGACGGGAACCGTTGTTTAAACGGGAAGGGGGAAGCGTGCCGGTGGTGGGATTGTTGCAGGAGGTGCTGGACGCGGACTCGATTATGTTGGGCTTTTCGTTGCCGGATGATGGCATTCATGGCCCGAATGAACATCAGCATTTGCCGACGCTGTTCCGTGGTATGGAAGCGTATGTACATTTCTTGTACGCGTTGTCTGAAATGAAAGTGTCGAGTTGACTTTTTTGGGGGGGGAGCTTTTTTTACGAAAAAAAAGTTCCCCCAGACCCCTTCAAAAAAAAACGAATATTTATTGGGGCTGACAAAGAATAGGCATATTGCTTGTGGCGCTGGCAATTACAACAGTAGCTTATTTCTAAAAACGACTATACAAAAAGATTTGCTGTGACTGGAAACAGCAAGGACCATAACTAGTGCGAGTGGCGCTGGCCACCTGAGGAGTTTTTTGGATGAGTACGGTGCTTTTACGGGGACGCTTTCCGGGGGAAAGGAAGGTGGTGACGGTGGAGCTGGATAGGGGGCGGGTAAAACGTGTCGCACGGGGAGCACGGTGTGCGGTGGATTTTGGGGGAGGAGAGGCGGTATTGGCGTCTACGTTGTTTGACAGCCAGGTGAATGGGGCAGGAGGGGTGTGTATTCAGGGAGCAGAAGTTAAGGTGGAGGATATTCGTGCGGTAACGAACTACCTGGCGCGCTATGGGGTATCGCATTGGGTTCCTACGTTGGTGACGGGACCGTTAGAGGAGATGGAACATGGCTGTCGGGTGGTAGCAGAGGCGTTGTGCGAAAAAGATTTGGCCAGAGCGATTCCCGGGGTGCATCTGGAGGGCCCTTGTATTTCGAAAGAGGATGGCCCGAGGGGGGCGCATCCGGTAGATTTCGTGCGAAATCCAAATTTGAAAGATTTTGACCGGTTATTGCGGGCCACGGAGGGGAAGGTGTTGTATACGACGGTGGCGCCGGAGTTGCCGAGGGCGTGTCGGTATATCGCAGGTGTGGCGGCGCGGGGGGTAACGGTTTCGTTGGGGCATCATGGGGCGTCAGCGGAACAGATCGCCAAGGCGGTGGCGGCGGGCGCGCGGTTGTGTACGCATTTGGGCAATGGCACGGCAAGCTGTATGCATCGGCATCGGAATCCCTTGTGGCCGCAGTTGGCGGAGGACCGGTTGTGGGCGGGCTTGATCCCGGATCTGCATCATTTGCCGCCGGAGGTGTTGAAGGTGATGGTGCGTGCGAAAGGTCCGGAACGGGTAGTATTGGTGTCGGATTGTGTGGATCTGACGGGATTGAAACCGGGCGAATACACTTTCCAAGGGGCGGCGGTAGAATTGAAGCGGGATGGGATGATTTGTCTGAAGGGAACGGATATGTTTGCGGGGAGTAGTCTGCATTTGTTGCAGGGTGTACTGAATGCGTTCCAGCATACTGACATGTCGTTGGCGGAGGCATTTGCAAGTGCAACGACGATTCCAATGAGGCTATTCGGACTGCGCCTTCCCTTGGGCATGCCGCGGGAGGGACGTCGTGCAAACCTGATGGTCTTTGAAATACAGGAGGAAAGAGAACGCTTAACCCCCAATCTGCAAGCCGTGTTTGTGGATGGAAAACAGGCGACAAGATAAGAAGATAAACGGAAACGATGCGGAAGGGCCATATCTCTTGGGTGTGGCCCTAGCCACTTGAGGAAACTGCGGTTATGGATGATTTGCGTAGGTTGAAGGTAACGATTAGTGGAACGGGATTCGCCGGGGATTTTACGGCGCAGGTGTATCGGATGATTCCGCATCATAATGGGGTTTTTGTGGATTTGGCAGGGGTGACGTCGGGGCATTTGGGGAATGCGCAACGGTTTGCGAAACGGCATGGGATAGGACGTGCATTTGAGTCGCATCGGGAAATGTTGGAGGTGGTGCGGCCGGATGTGGATTGTATCGCATGCGCGAATTATGCGCATGGTCAGTATGTGGTGGAGGCGGCGGAGGCGGGAGTGAAGGTGATTGTGTTGGAGAAACCGCCGTTGATTTGGCCTGGCTATTCGGAGGGGCGAAAGGGGGATGCGGAGGTGCGTATGCAGGAATCAATGGCGGCGTTGGGTGAGGTTTTGGACGTGGTGGCGGCGCGGAGGGTGAAGTTGCTGTATGCAGAAAATTTTACGTATGTGGATGGGGTGCGGGCGTTGGTGGAATTGATGGGGGCGGCGAAGCAGCAGGGCAAGGGTAAGGTGTTATTGCAGCAGGGGGTATGTGCGCATCAGGGTTCGCATGCCCCTGCGTATGACACGCCGGAAAAATCGGGCGGGGGGGCGTTGTTTAACAAGGCGACGCATCCGTTGGGACCAGCGTTGTATCTGAAGGAGGTGGAGGGGATTTTGCGTTCGGGAAAGCCGATTCGTCCAGCACGGGTGTCGGCGGTGACGTTGCAGGTGCTGAAGGGGCAACCGAAAAGTTGTGGGGAGCATTTTCGGGTGATGCAGAATGTAGATGATTATGGACGGGTCACGGTGGTGTTTGAGGATGAGACGGTGGCGGAATTGTATGGCTATGATTTGAGCATCAGTGGAATCCGTAATGCGTTTTCGATCATCGCGGATTTTGGACAGTATGATATGCGGATAAATCCGAGTGATGAGAATGAGTTGTTTTTGCCGGACGGGACGGTGACGGGTGATCTGTTGTTGCGTGAGAAGCTACCGACGGCGCAGGGAACGTCGTTACCAAGGCCGCAGCAGTTTCATGCACATGGCTATGTAAATGAGATGGGGGATGCGGTGGATTGTGCTTTGCTGGATAGCCGACATCCGCAGTCGGGACCGATGTTGGCGTGGGATACGATGGCGGTGTTGATGGCGGGGTATGCGTCGAGTGAGCAGGGTTCGGCGTTTGTGGATGTATCGGCCTATTCGCAGCGGGAGTTTGCGCGGGAGACATGGCCTGATCCGGAAACTTTTGGGCGTGTGTTGCAACGGATGTAGGAGACGTTTGTGTCAGCATTTCGTTTTTTGTTGATAGGGCTGGATGGGCTGGAACCATCGCTGGTGGAGCGGTGGATGGCGGAAGGCTGTCTGCCGCATATGGCGGCATTGCGGAAACGGGGCTCGTTTTTGCGGGTACGCAGCACGACTCCTGCCGCAACGTTTCCTGCATGGACCACCTGTGTGACGGGGGTGAATCCGGGGCGTCATGGTGTGTTTGATTTTACGGAAATGATGGAGGGGGACTATGGAATTCGTTTTGTAAATAGTACGTATCGGCGTGCGCCAGCGTTGTGGGAAATTCTTTCGAAGGCGGAGCGGCGGGTAGGGGTGCTTGGGGTGCCGGGCACGTATCCGCCGGAGATGGTGAATGGGTTTATGGTCTCTGGTTTTGACTCTCCGGTGGCGACGGGAATTGATACGTCGTTCGTATATCCGCGTGATGTATATGAGGCGGTGAAGGGATGGCGGTTTGGGGGCCTCCAGGAAAGCCATATCGATTCCAAGTGGCATGCGCGCATGCTTCCGTTGTTACTAAAGAAGGTGGAGGAAAAAGCGGAGATCGCGTGTGGTTTGTTGGCGCGGGAGGCGTGGGACTTTTTCATGGTGGTATTTGGAGAATCGGATACGGTCGCACATCATTTCTGGATGTTTCATGATGAAAACTCGCCGCGGCACACTGCTGGCTTAAAGGAAGCGATTCGGGAGGTCTATGTGCGACTGGATGCGGCGGTGGGAAAGCTGGCAGCCACGGCAGGAGAGGATATGGTGGTGGGCGTGGTATCGGATCATGGCTTTGGTGGTGCAGGAACGGGAGTAATTCATTTGAATAACTGGTTGGCGGAGGCAGGATATCTTTCGTTCGCACCGACACGGCGGAATTTCTTAAAGGAAGCGGCATTGAGTTGGACGCCGTCCCGACTTCGAGGCGCATTGTTTCGGCAGCTTCAAAGTCTGGTGAACCGTGTGGAGAGTCGTTCTCGCTTTGGGGGAATTGATTGGGGAAACACCCAGGCTTGGTCAGAGGAGTTGGATTATTTTCCATCCATTCGGATCAATCTGTCGGGCAGGGAACCGCAGGGACAAGTACCGAAGAAATCCCATACGAAATTCATCGCAGAACTGTGCGCGCAATTGGAGAAGTGGGAGTGGGTGGCGCATGCATGGCCTCGGTCGGTGTTATATGATGGACCGTATGTGGAACGTGCTCCGGATATTATCATAGAACCAGCGCTGGAGGACGGGTATCGTCCTTCGTGTCTGCGCAGTCGCGGAGGGAAGCCGTTTCGCAGGTTGTCAGAGGTGGAGTATAAAGGGGGGAAAGAACGGGGTATGAATGGAACGCATCGTCCGTGGGGAACGCTGTTGTTATCGGAGCCAACGAATTATTCCAAAGCCTCGTTGCTGGATATTGCGCCGACGGTGTTGGGCTGTCTGGGGGTGGCGGGACCACCTATGGAAGGGAGGAGTTTGCTAGCAAAAGGGGGGGCAGAGATAGATATGGACGAACGGAGTGGCGTTAAGCCGTATTCGAAGGAGGAGGAGGAACGGATCGAAGCACGGTTGCGTGCGTTGGGGTATCTGGAATGAGTGTACGAATTGCTATGGTCGGTGCATGTCCTTATCCGGTGGCGCAGGGATCGCAGGTACTGTTGCGCGATACGGCGTTGGCGCTGCAGGAACGGGGACATGAGGTGCATTTGGTGGTGTATGGCTATGGGACGGGGACGGATCGGAGTGGATTGCGCATCCATCGTGCAAGGAATGTACCGTTTGCACACCGCACGGCAGCGGGTCCATCGTGGGCAAAGCCGTTACAGGATCTTTCCTTATATCGTACTTTACGGCGGGTGGTTGTTGAGGAAAAAACCCAGTTGGTCTGGGCGCACAATTATGAGGCGCTGCTGGTAGCGCTGGCCGTCGGAGTGCGTCCTATTGTCTACCACGCGCATAATGCAATGGCAGATGAGCTCCCCTATTTTTCGAGATCCCATAAAGTGGCAAAATGGCTTGGGCGTTGCCTGGATGAACTATTTCCTAAACGAGCCGATTGTGTGATTGTGCCGCATCGTCGTTTAGCGGGCTATCTGGTTTTGCGCGGGTGCCAGCAGAACCAAATAGAAATCATTCCGCCGTTTGTAAATACAGCCCATTTTACGTCGAGCCGGGCCGAGGAAGAGTTGCCGCCTGTCGTGTATACGGGCAATCTGGATGAATATCAAAACCTGACATTTTTATCCGGCGCAATACAGCGGATAAAGAAAATACACCCCGAAGTGCGGCTGTTGTTGGCTACTGCGGACATGGAAAGGAACATACCGGGGGCAGAGCGGGTGAAGATACGTGGGTTTGAAGAATTACGCCAACTTCTGGCGCAGGATATGATTTTTGTCGTGCCCCGTGTTTCGTGGTCGGGATATCCCATTAAGTTGTTGAACGCAATGGCGGCGGGCAAGGCAGTTGTTGCGTGTGAAAGTGCGGCATACCCTTTGACGCATGAGGGGGATGGATTGGTAGTTCCTGATAATGACGAGGAGGCCTTTGCGGATGCGGTGTTGCGTTTGTTGACGGATAAGGCTTTGCGGGCAAGGTTGGGACAGAATGCGCGAAAAACGGTGATGGCGCAGCATTCTCCGGAACTGGTCGGCGCTCAGCTGGAAACGATAGCGGCGGAGTGGGTGCGTGGCAGGACGGATGTGATTTTGTAAGTTTTTGCTGGGGGAAACTTTTTGTGAATAAAAAGGTTCCCCCAGCCCCCCTCCAAAAAACTTTAATAGGGGAAGAATCAAGAACGGTCGCTTTCGGAGGCGGTTAGTTATCCGAGCCTTTTTTGAGGTGGGCGCCGCCTTCGTGAAGATAGATCCAACGGTGGGCTTGGGCGGCAAGCTGATCGTCGTGGGTAACCATGATGAGGGTGACGTTGTCGTTGCGGTTGAGATCCCAGAGGAGCTCTACAATACCTGCACCGGTGTGTTCGTCGAGATTACCGGTAGGCTCGTCACTGAGTAATACACTGGGCTCGTTAAAAAGGGCGCGGGCAATGGCAACGCGTTGCTGTTCACCGCCGCTAAGCTGACCGGGCTTGTGGGTCATGCGGTCGGTCAGGGCGACTTTTTCAAGAAGCTCTTCGGCACGTTCGCGACAGTACCTCCGGGGCTTTCCTTTACAGAGCGCGGGCATCATTACGTTTTCGAACGCGGTGAACTCGGGAAGCAGGTGGTAAAATTGAAACACGAATCCGATTTCCTGATTGCGGATTCGGTTGACCGCGCTGCGACGCATTTTTTTCAGTGGCTCGCCATGGAAAAAAACTTCCCCCGCGGTGGGTTTATCGAGAGAGCCGAGAAGGTGTAGCAGGGTGCTTTTGCCAACCCCTGAAGGGCCACTGATCGCAAGAATCTCGCCTTCGTAGACGTCGAGGTCAATTTCTTTGAGGATACGAAGCTCACGATCCCCGTCGTGGTAGGTTTTGGTAAGGCTTCGGCATGCCAGCACACTATTCATAACGCAGCGCCTCCACGGGGTTGATGCGCACGGCGCTAAAAGCCGGATACAATGTTGAAATAAAGGTGAGGATGACGGCGGAGAAGGTGATCCAGCAAACGTCCCAAGGGACGACGGCGACGGGGATACCGTCGAAATAGTAGATAGTGCTGTTAAACAGATCCATGCCGAAGAGTCCGGCGATAAATCCGGCAACGGGATTGAGGTTATAGGCAAGTAGTATGCCGCCGATAAGCCCGATGAGGGTGCCGCTGAGGCCTATCATCAGCCCTTCGAGAATGAAGAGGCTGAGGATGGAGGGGCCGCTGGCCCCAAGGGTACGCAGGATGCCTATGTCGCGGCGTTTTTCCATGACGATCATGATCAGGGTGCTGGTGATGTTAAATGCAGCCACGAGAATAATAAAGGTGAGTATGATAAACATGGCGAGTTTTTCTTGTTCAAGCGCACCAAGAAAAGCTTCGTTGTTTTCGTACCAGGTCTCTGTGTAGTAGTAGGGGAAAGCGGCCTCGATCTCCTTGGCGACCTGATCTGCCTTGAAGGGATCGGTGAGCTTGAAGTGGAGAGCATCGACGCCGTGCTTTTCGGAAAGCATATGGGCTGTAGGTATATCGACCCAAGCGTACACGCTGTCGAATTCGGACATCTTGGCGTGGGAGATTCCGCTGACGCGCAGGTAGAGACGACTGGCGTTTTGTTTGCCGAGCAGCGGACGCACGGTGGATTTGGCGGTGATAACGGCAATCTCGCTTCCGACCGTAGCGCGGAGTTGTTGGGCGAGACGATAGCCAAGTACGATTTCTTTTTCTTTGGGAAGCTCACCTTTACCAAAGGTACGGTGGTCATTCGTGGTAAGGTTTTCGGCTAAGTCTGTGACGAGCTCTTCCTGTTGCGGATTTACGCCGAGAATCATTGCGCCACTGATTCGTGAACGGTTTTCTAATAAAGCTTCGATTTGTAGTATGGGAGCACCGGCAATAACATCGGGAGAGGCTTTCTGGATCTCCTGAAGCATCGCATCGGAATCGGCGATGGAACCGCTTTGATCGAACACGTTGAGATGCGCACGGTTGCCAATGATGGTGGCGCGGAGTTCGATGTCAAAACCGGTCATGACCCCCATGACTACAATGAGGGCGATGACGCCAACGCTCACGCCAGCCACGGAAATAAGGGTAATGAGGCTGACGAAACGGTTCTTCCGTTTGGACCGCAGGTAGCGCGCGGCGATGAAGGTTTCAAAGCGTAACACGGACGGCCTTTTCTATGTGCGGAAGGAGTTGGCTCAGCGAACAGTCCTCCAGGCTATCCAGGCGATGGTCCGCTCCGTCGATGGATAGCAACCGGGTGACTGTGTTGGGTACGAGTATGCAGTATAGTCCTGCGGCTTTGGCAGCGGCAACCCCTTTGGGCGAATCTTCGAAGGAAAACGCTTCCTGGGCGTGGAGCCCAAGCCCCTCGAGCGCACGCAGGTACAACTCGGGATGGGGCTTAACGTGGTCTACTTCATTGCCACAACGAATCAGTTCGAAAGCGTCGGCCAAACCGAGGCGTTCAAGGTGCGCAGGAACCCAGGCCGTGCTCGAACTGGACGCTACTGCAAGACGTAGTCCCAGCACTTGCGCTTCTCGTATAACCTGTTCCACACCGGGCAACAACGGTTGTTCTTCCACGGTCTGTACATACCAGGCGCGGCGTTGGTTGTTTAGGGTTTCATGGTCGAGTTCTTGCCCACAAGCGTCTTCGAGGTATTTCAGCGGGTGAAATTTTTCGTAGGAATAGCCGCCGATGTTGGCCGCCCAGAGTTCGGCAGACAAGGTGCAGCCGTACTGGGCGTAGAGACGCTTCCAGGATTGGTAGAGCACGCTCTCTGTATCGAGGATAAGCCCATCAAAATCAAATATCACCGCTTTGATCATGAAATCCCTTCGTAGGGTTATAGGGTTCGAAGTTGTGGGAACAATACAACCTCACGAATGGAGGCGGAGTTGGTGACGATCATGGCAAGACGATCTACACCGATGCCCAATCCAGCCGTGGGCGGCATGCCGATTTCGAGCGCGGTAATAAAGTCGTCGTCGAGATATTGCGCCTCGTCGTCGCCTGCCTCGCGCTGCTTAACCTGATCGAGAAAACGTTCCTGTTGGTCGATGGGATCGTTCAGCTCGGAGAAGGCGTTCCCTACTTCCAGGCATGCAATAAAGGGCTGGAAGCGTTCGGTGAGTGCAGGGTTACCCCGCTTCTTCTTTGCGAGCGGCGACAGTTCAATGGGATAGTCGTAGAGGAAGGTGGGCTGGATAAGGTGCGGCTGAACTTTTTCCGACATAACCGCGTCTACAATCTTTCCGTAGCCCATGGTGGGGTCTACTTCGACACCAATGCTCTTTGCAAGTGCCGTGGCTTGTTCGCGATCGCGGGTAGCTTCGAGATCGATTTCTGCATATTCACGAATTGCGTCAAAGAGCGTCATGCGCTTCCAGGGACCGGCAATGTCAATAGTCCAATCCTGGTAGGTAAAAGTGGTTCCGCCGACCACCTTCTCGATGATGTAGGTAAGCATCTCCTCGGTTTCGTCCATGAGGCCCATGTAATCCTGATAGGCTTCGTAGAGTTCCATGGTGGTGAACTCGGGGTTGTGCCGCGTGTCAACACCTTCGTTACGGAAACAACGGTTGATTTCGAAAACACGGTTGAATCCGCCAACAATAAGACGCTTGAGGTATAGCTCTGGTGCGACGCGCAGATAAAAATCGCGGTCGTAGGTGTTGTGGTGTGTAATAAAGGGACGCGCCGTGGCGCCACCGGGGATGGGGTGGAGCATTGGGGTCTCGACTTCCAGGAAATCGCGTTGGGCAAGCCATTCACGCATGACGCTGACCACCTGAATACGCTTGCGGAACGTGTCGAGCACTTCGGGATTGGCCACCATGTCAAGATAGCGCTGGCGATATCGCGTTTCGATATCCTTCAGGCCGTGATGCTTTGCGGCAGCAGCGCGCAGGGACTTTGTCAGGAAGGTGTAGGAGTCAGCCCAGAGGGTAATTTCACCTCGACGTGTGCGGTGCACTGCACCACTAACGCCGATAAAATCGCCGATATCCAGATCCTTGAGCGTCTCAAAAAGTTCTTCCCCAATTTGCTTTTTGCCGATGAAAACCTGGATGCGTTCGCCTTCGTCACGCAGATCAATCCAGTTGCTTTTGCCTTGGTCGCGGATAGCGACAATGCGTCCGGCAAGAACCTGGTTTTCCAGTTTAGCTGGATTTTCCTCTGTAGCCTCTGCTTCCGCAGCTTCAAAAGTAGCGCGAATCTGGGGGATGGTAGCAGTAGGAGTAAAGTTATATTTGAACGGTTCATCGCCACGTGCGCGTATGTTTTCCATCTTGGCGATGCGATGCTGCCGCAGTTCTTGTTCTGTACTTTGATGTTCTTGTTCCATGGTATTCCTGTATAGCTCCATCTTCGTGGTTAATTCTGAAAAGCGGGCATGAAAAACTAAATTTTCGATGGTCACGCACGGTAAGGACCATACCTATTGCTTGTGGTCGCTGGACCACCTTAACTTTTTTGTATGCACATCTACTTCACGGCTCCGCCCTGACGTGCAAGATTCCATTTAAGATAGGCTTCGATAAAAAGGTCGAGATCACCGTCAAGTACCTTTTGCACGTTCCCCGTTTCAGCACTGGTACGATGGTCCTTGATCATCTGATACGGCTGGAGTACGTAGCTACGAATCTGGCTTCCCCAGGCCACATCCTGATGCCCATCACGTTGCGCATTCAACTCGGCCTCTTTCTTTTTCATTTCGAGATCATAGAGTTTGGCCTTGAGCATTTGCAGGGCGGTAGCGCGATTGCGGTGTTGGGAGCGCTCAATCTGGCACGCCACGACAAAGCCCGTGGGCAAGTGGGTCAGTCGTACAGCGGAACTGGTTTTGTTAACCTTCTGGCCGCCTGCGCCACTGGAACGAAAGACGTCCATCTTGATGTCTTCCTCACGGATTTCGATGTCGATATCATCGTCCACCTCGGTAAGCACCTCTACTGCGGAAAACGAAGTATGGCGACGTTTGGCTGCGTCGAAAGGGGAAATACGTACGAGTCGGTGCACGCCTGCTTCTGATTTCAGGGTGCCGTAGGCAAACGGACCTGCAATGCGCAACGTGGCGCTCTTAAGTCCAGCTTCATCGCCGGGTTGATATTCCAGCACTTCTACATCGAAATCACGTTGTTCGCAAAAGCGCACGATCATACGATAGAGGATGTCCGCCCAGTCGCATGACTCGGTGCCACCTGCACCCGGGTGGATGCTGAGCAGCGCTGGCTTGTTGTCACGGGGGTCCTGGAAAAGGCTGTTCAGCTCGAGGCGACTGAGCTTCTTTTGAAGCGCTTCGCAGGCTTCCTCAATTTCCTGGCCCATCGATTCATCGTTCTCTTCGGCAGCCATTTCGATCAAGACTTCTGCGTCCTCAAGCTCCTGTTGCAGGGCATCGGGAGCAGAGACAAGGGTTTTAAGCCCCTTCATTTCCTGGACCACTTTTTGTGCTTTCTCTGGCAGATCCCAAAAATCCGGGGCGGCCATTTCCGTCTCCAATGCCGCAATCTTGTCTTTGACATCGTCTATATGCAGACAGCTGCGCAGTTCGGTGAGATTCTCCGAAAATTTGGCAATTTGTTCTGCTGCTTCTTCGTACATGTTTTATTACCTTGTCTTGTTTGACGATTTATAATCCCGGAAGGGTGGTGATGTAGTAGAGAATCGGGCCGGCGAACAGGAAGCCGTCACAGCGGTCAAGAATGCCGCCGTGTCCGGGAATAAGCGCGCCGCTGTCTTTAAGCCCGGCATCGCGTTTGAGTTGTGATTCGACAAGATCGCCTATCTGACCCACAATGGCCAGGACGGCACCCAGAAGCAAATAGATGGCAAGCGGCCAATCGGGATAGCTGTACCATTGGAAGTTGTGCCGTAGCGCCCAAAGGACTCCCATGCAAATCATGGCGCCGAGAATGCCGCCGATGCTGCCTTCCCAAGTTTTTTTAGGGCTGATGCGTGGCGCAAGTTTATGTTTTCCAATGGCGCGCCCCGTAAAATAGGCTGCCGTGTCGGATGCGGCAATCGCGATCAGGAGTAACGTAACCAGGCCCGGCCCAATCTGGGTGAAGGCGTGTAGTCGTATGAAGTAGGTGGGCAGCCATGCGGCGTAGAAAAGTCCAAAAACGAGCGCGGCCATACCAGCCAGGGATTGGGGTTGGCGCAGTAGCTGCACGGTCGTCAACAGTAGTAGCAACACGGTAAAAATCCCGGTGAGCGCCGGGCCATGTAGAAAGCCGGTCGCGGCGACGAGCAAGGTTCCGGAAAAAATTGCGGCGAGCGCCTCCGCGGGAAGGTTGCATGCACGTACGATACGAAAGTATTCATAAAGCCCGGCGAGCGCCATCAGGGTGACGAGTAGAACGAAACCCATGTGAAGCCCGGGGAGCCAGATGAGCAACATCACGATAGGCAAAAGCACCAATGCGCTAAGAATCCGCACGCTGGTGGAGCCGGTTGTGTCTTGTAAATGGCTGATAAAACGTTTTGTCACTGATGGATGTGAACTCATGGGCGCCCTCCAAAGCGACGGCTGCGCTTTTGAAATTCTACAATGGCGTCACAAAGGCATTGCTTATCGAAATCGGGCCAAAGCGTTTCGGGGGTCAGTATTTCTGCATAGGAAATCTGCCAGAGCATAAAGTTGCTGATACGCAGTTCGCCACTGGTGCGAATCAACAAATCGACTTCGGTGTGTTCCGGCACATAGAGATGTTGTGCAAACTGTTCTTCATCCAGCTGCGCAGGGTCAAGTTCGCCCGCGACTGCTTGCTGGGCGATGCGTTGTGCTGCGTCGACAATCTCCGCACGTCCGCCGTAGTTGATCGCGACGCAAAAATCCAAGGCGGTATTGTCACGGGTGAGATCCATGCAGTACTGCAAATCTTTCACCGCACGTTTGGGAAGTCGGCCCATGCGTCCCATGAAGCGTACACGGATGTTATTGCGGTGTATTTCTTTGATCTCTTTGTGGATGTACTTGCTCATGAGACGGAAAAGCGTGTCGACTTCGAGTTTGGAGCGCCGCCAGTTTTCTGTGGAAAAGGCGTAGAGGCTAAGGGCGGGTATGCCCAGCTCACGACATCCTTCCAGTGCAGCGCGCACACTACGCGCTCCTGCTTCGTGCCCTTGCGCACGATCCAGGCCGTTTTTTTTCGCCCAACGCCCGTTGCCATCCATGATAATGGCGACGTGGCGTGGGAGTCGGCTAAGGTCTATTCTGGGATCTATGTTTTTTTGTTGCGTCATGGTTGGTGTAGGCACCTTGGGCTGAACGACCCGCTATCGCGAAAAATGTGTATCGCCGTATCTGTGTAGAAATTGCGAGGGTGGATAAATATAAAATCGCCGCAGTCAGGTACACTTCACCTGGCTGCGGCGGATGGGCGTCATTTGCTATGTGCAATATTCATAGAGTACTTGTGACCTCAGTTCTTTCCGACGTCTCAATAAAAGCAGGAACTAATCAGGGTATTCCCCTTAAACTTCCATAATATCGGTTTCTTTGGCTTTGAATGCGTCGTCGATAGCCTTGCTGTACTTATCCGTAGCTTTTTGTACATCGTCGCTCATCTTGTGCGCATCATCTTCAGGAATTTCACCGGCCTTCTGCTCTTTTTTTATCTGTTCCATGGCATGCCGACGAATATTCCGGATCGCAACTTTCGCTTCTTCCACGTATTTCCCGGCCATTTTAACCAGATCGCGACGGCGTTCTTCGGTAAGGGGAGGAATCGGTATGCGAATAAGCTTGCCATCGTTGGAGGGGTTCACGTCGAGCGGAGAGCTTTGGATAGCTTTTTCAACAGTGGCCATCTGGGATTTGTCCCAAAGGTCGATGGAGATAAGGTGTGGATCGGGCACGGTGACCGTGCCGAGCTGGTTAATTTTCATCTTGGAACCGTAGACTTCGACGTCGACAACGTCGAGGAGCCCTGCGGTGGCGCGTCCGGTGCGGATATTGCCCATTTCCTGTTGAAATGCCTCGACGCTTTTGGCCATTTTGTCTTGTGTTTCTTTGAGGATTGGATGCGGCATGATTCAGCCTCCCTTTACCAACGTTCCTATAGATTCACCTTGCATTACACCTATGATACTGCCTGGCTGGGTTAAATTAAAGACCAGTATGGGTAATTGATTATCTTGACACAGCGCGATGGCGGTGGTGTCCATAACCTTAAGCTCTTTCGCAAGCACGGTCTTGTAGTCAAGCGTGTCATATCGCACTGCTGTGGGATCTTTCACGGGATCTGCGCTGTACACGCCGTCGACTTTTGTGGCCTTCATGAGTACGTCGGCATCGATTTCACTAGCGCGCAGAGCAGCGGCGGTATCCGTGGTAAAGAAGGGGTTGCCGGTACCTGCACCGAAGATAACTACGCGTCCCTTTTCCAGGTGGCGTGTGGCGCGGCGGCGAATGTAGGGTTCGGCAACAGGACGCATCTCAATGGCAGTCATTACCCGTGTAGCCACACCGCGTTTTTCAAGGGCAGCTTGAATGGCCAAGGCGTTAATCACGGTGGCCAGCATGCCCATATAGTCCCCGGACGGGCGATCCAGGCCGGTCTCGCCCATACCCTGGACGCCGCGAAAGATGTTTCCGCCGCCTACTACCAAGCCTACCTGAACACCCATTTTATGTACCTGGACAATTTCGTCGCATAGGCGCCCAAGGGTGCTAAAGTCAATACCGCGTGCTCCTGGTTCACCCTCAAGGGCTTCGCCGCTTAGTTTAAGCAGGATACGTTGATATGCCGGTGTGGCCATGCGTAATTGTCCTTCATGTTTTTGCGCCCTACTTGCGCAATGGTGGGCCACAACCCTAAGGGTTGTGGCCCAAAACAACTGTAGTCAGTTTTAAACTTTTACAACAATTCTGGCAACAAGCAAAGTCTCGTTTGTCAATGATTCGAGACCCCGCCCAAAGCAGGAATTAGTCGAACTTGGCCATTTCGGCGGCAACTTCTTCTGCCAGATTGTTTTCTTTTTTCTCAATGCCTTCGCCGAGCTGGAAGCGTTCAAAACGACGGATGGTGATCTTTTCGCCACATTTTCCGGTCAGTTCGTTCATCAGCGTAGCGATGGTTTTGCCATCATGCTCGGGCTTCACGGAAGGCTGTTCGAGCAGGCATACTTCAGAATACCATTTCCCCAGTTTACCTTCAGCGATTTTTTCGCAGATGTTCTGAGGCTTGCCGGTCTCTTCTGCCTGGGTGACGTAGACCGCTTTTTCTGCTGCAACAGCGTCGGCGGGTACGTCTTCTTTGCTTACCCAACGAGGCATGGCCGAGCAAATCTGCAGGCAAACGTCTTTGACGAATTTCTGGAATTCATCGCCGCGGGCAACGAAGTCGGTTTCGCAGTTGATTTCGGCCAATACGCCTACTTTTCCGCCCATGTGGATGTAACTGGCGACTGCGCCTTCAGCAGCAACGCGACCAGCGCGTTTGGCGGCTTTGGCAATACCTTTTTCACGCAGCCATGTGCCGGCTTTTTCCATGTCCCCGTCGCATTCGGTGAGGGCTTTTTTGCAGTCCATCATGCCTGCGCCGGTTGCTTCGCGCAGGGCTTTTACGTCTTTTGCGCTAATTGCCATGGTTATACTTTGCTCCTTATTCTCATCTATTTCGCCGGTTTTATGGCGAAAAGTGAATTTTAGTGACTGACAGTTCAAAAGCTGTCATAAAAATGAGTTTTTGCTATGGACGCAAACGGAAAGACCATATTGTCTTGCCGGCGCGCTGACCACTGCTTGTGGTCGCTGGACCACTTTCAAACTGTAATTATTCAGCAGCGGGTTCTGCCGCAGGAGGCTCTTCTGCCTTGGCTTCTTCCGCAGCAGGCGCAACTTCTGCAGGTTGCGCAGGGGCCTTAGCGCGTCCTTTTTGTGTTTCTTCCCGATCCGCACGGATTTTTTCAGCCTGAGTGCGTCCTTCGATGACGGCATCGGCGATAACTTTGCAGAACAGACCTACCGCACGGATAGCATCGTCATTACCCGGGATGGGCAGCTCAACCATATCCGGGTCGCAGTTGGTGTCTACGATACCGATGCATTTGATGCCCAGACGTTCGGCTTCGCGTACAGCGATGGCTTCACGTTTGGCGTCGATCACAAAGAGCACTTGGGGAGGGCCTTCCATTTTCTGGATACCCAGCAAGTTCTTCTCAAGTTTAGCGCGACGTTTGCGCATCTGAACGCCTTCTTTTTTACTGTAGCGTTCAATATCGCCGGTGGTTTCAAGCTCTTGCAGACGCGTAAGCTCCTGGATGCTCTGCCGCACGGTGCGATAGTTGGTCAGCATGCCACCGAGCCAACGGTTATTGACGTAGTACATGCCGCAACGATCGGCTTCGCGTTGCACCACTTCCTGCGCCTGACGTTTGGTACCGACAAACAGGACATTGCCGCCGTTTGCTGCTGTTTCGCGTACAATAGCATACGCCTTGTACAGCTGACGCAGGGTTTTCTGCAGGTCAATGATGTAAATGCCGTTGCGTTGCCCGAAAATATACCGGGCCATTTTGGGATGCCAACGGCGGGTTTGGTGACCGAAGTGTATGCCGGCCTCCAGCAGTTCTCGCATGGTGACGATAGCCATAATTCTTCTCCATTTGGGTTAGACTTTGAGGTCCAAGGTAGACCCGACATGAGTCGGGCACCCAAACTTTAATGTGGACCCCTGTGAATTAAAATCGGGAAAGCTTAGCATATTTAGAAAGGGAGGAGCAACTTTACCATGGGCGCGGCAAGATAGATGCCGCCGTGTTTCTCCGCTTCGCTTGAGGTTCTGGGCTGCATTCGGTTGAAAAACTGCAGGGCATCAAATAATACTCAGGCCCTCGGCCTCAAGCATAGCGGTGGCATACTCTATCGAAATCGCAGCGGAAAAATGAGGGTTAACAACCGGGGTGGTGCCTGCGCGTACACTTGTCAAGGGGTCGAAGCGTCCTTGTACAACGCCAATTACCCTGCCGTCTGAAAGGGTAACCAGGGGGGCGCCCTGCATCCCCAAGGTCACGACGCTGTCAAAAAGAAATAGATGTGTTTCCAGATCGGTGGTTGATTTGGCGCTCACTACTGCTGGCTCAATGAATTGGTTGAATACATTTTGAAATCCAAATGGATACCCCAACAGGGCTACACTACTGCCCGGCACGACCGCTTCCGGTGCGCCAATAATATGATCCGGATAGGTCATGTCGTAATCACGGCAAAATTTCAACAGCGCCAGATCGTGCTTTTCATCCACCTGGCAAATGGTGGCTTGATAGGGACGCACGGTTTCTGACCACATGGGGGCAAACTCAAATTCAAAGTCCCGGGGCGCCACCATCAGGTTTTCCTGTCCGCGCACACTGCGCGCAACGGTCAACAGGTAGCCGTCCGGATGTACTAAAAATGCTGTACCCAGAAATACCACCGTATCCCCTTCCTTTCGAAGCAGCATCATACATCCACCGCGAAATCGTGCGTATATATCCTGTAGCATCTCCCGTCTCCTTATGCTCTCCCCCCAAACAGCATTTTTTGTAATGATTTCCGTCGTCGTTTTGTCGCGTCCCCGCAAGTTTTAGAAATATGGGGGCTAGCGGGGGCCTTTGCACTCGAAAAGCCCCTCTTTATCACCAAAGACGGCGATGACCATAGGTTTTATTTTTATCCAAAGGCGGCCGACGTTTTATTTTGTATGCATGCAGCTTGCGATCGGTCTTCAAGGTAAACTCTTGAGGAGAGGTGTATTCTTTGAAACCGCGATACAGGCTCACCATCATGCCCAGCACCACAATAGCAAAGGGAAGCCCGCTCACAATCGTGGCGGTTTGTAAGGCGGTCAGGCCGCCGCCCACTAGTAATACTGCTGCAACGGCGCCCTCGAGAAGCGCCCAGAACAGACGGGATAGGACCGGCGGATCGGGGTTGCCGCCCGAGGTAATAATGTCGATTACCATCGAACCGGAATCCGAGGAGGTTACAAAAAAGGTCACCACCACCGTCAGTCCCAGAAGGGAGGTCACATTGCTCAATGGAAACTTGCTGAAGAGCACAAATAAGGATACAGGGATGTTATCTTGTACCGCTTCCTTGATGCCTCCTTCTCCGAACATCTCAATAAATAAGGCAGTATCGCCAAAGATCGTCATCCACACAAAAGTAACGAAGGCCGGAATAAACATGACGCCGGCAATGAATTCCCGTACGGTGCGCCCATAGGAAACCCGGGCAATAAACATTCCCACAAAGGGCGACCAGGCAATCCACCAGGCCCAGTAGAAAATAGTCCAGCCATGCTGCCATTCGGTGTGTTCATATACCTCATTCCAGGTAGACAACCGGGGCAGATTTTGCAGATAGAAGCCGATGTTTTCCAACAGCGCATCCAGGATAAAAAGCGTGGGGCCAAGCAAAAACACAAAAAGCGCCAGTATGCAGGCCAGCACGATGTTAAATTCGGATAAGCGGCGAATCCCCTTGTCTAACCCACGCACGACCGACCAGGTCGCCAACGCCGTAATTCCTATAATCAATAAAACCTGGATGGTCAGACTCTGTGGGGTGTGAAACAGATGTGCCAAACCTGCGTTGACTTGCTGCACGCCGATACCCAGCGACGTGGCTACCCCAAAAAGCGTTGCCATCGTTGCCAATATATCGACAACGTTCCCCCGAAAGCCATAAATTCGTTCTCCCCAAATCGGATAAAAGGCTGTACGGATAGAAAGCGGCAGCCCTTTGTTAAACGAAAAAAAGGCCAATGAAAGCCCCACCAGTGTATAGACCGCCCATGGATGCAGCCCCCAGTGCAAGAACGTGATGTCCATTGCAATACGCGCCGCCTCCGTTGTACCCGGCTCCGCAAACGGATTGGAGGTGTAATGAAAGACAGGTTCGGCCACACCATAA
Source organism: Candidatus Hydrogenedentota bacterium (assembly GCA_963678445.1). Classification (GTDB taxonomy): domain Bacteria; phylum Hydrogenedentota; class Hydrogenedentia; order Hydrogenedentales. The sequence goes on from OY782877.1 coordinate 1,827,777, forward strand.
AATAAAAGACCGATACCTATACCCGCCGAAAACAACATGGAAAACCAGCTTAACGTGCCAAATTCCGGCGCAGCGTCCGGTCCACCCAGACGAATATCACCAAAACGGCTCAGCAACAGTATCAGGACAAAGCCAAAGACAATGTTGATTACCCAGATAAAAAACCAGCCGGTGTACAGTGAAATAAAGTCTTGTGCGTGGTGAAAAAAGCCCTCGATGTGCTGCTCAAATATCAGGGTAAACAGCACGAAAAGAATAATCAGAAAGGCCGACCCAAAGAAGACCCATGGGTGTACGTCAAGATGAAACCAACGTTTTTCCTGTCCCTCGCTCGAAGAAGTTTCCTTGTTCATTTTTTCCTTACCTATCCGTAGGTACAGCGTTTCCAGTGTAAAAGCGTCGTTTGAAGAGCCGGAAAAATCGACAGACCAACGCAAGAGCCCCCTCTGCCCCTATAAGAGCAGTATACCGGAAGACACTATGGTATACAAAAGAAGTCTTGTTGTAACGCTTTGAAACGCTGAGGGTTCCGTGGAATGTGCACACCCGTGCGTGTGTGAGTGACTTATCAAGAGTTGTCATAAAACAACGGGGCTTGCTGCGGTCAGGGACGGCAAGAAGCATACATTTTGGTTGTGGTCGCTGGACCGCTTTAGGTTGCTTGTCCCAGCATTCTCTGTATGCGTCTGCGTCGGGCAATGACATCAACACCTGCGCAACGCATGAAGCGCGCCCCTATGAGGGCGCCGGGTGCTGACAAGTAGGAGGCCTAATGGTAAAGATTAGGCTCGCTGTGTGAAAAGCGGCATCGCTGATACAGAACGCCGCAAGACGGTGTAGTTGTAAGGCCTGTGTAGTTTGGACGCTGCATTTCGCTGCACCCTGAGCGCCGCAGACCGTCCGTTATGCTGCTGGGGAGGACGGCGGTAGCGGCGCTCAGAATGTATCCGCGTGTAATACGGATAGATACTGCATTTGCAGTGTGCGCTTTTAGCTTGCTTGGTATGCCTTTTAACGACGGCGGGTTCGTGTCCGATCTGCGAGTATGCGATCGTTGTACCGATAGATAAGTCGTTTTTTGGCTTTCGCACGTAAGCGACGGTACGTGGAACTCTGTGGGCCAGCCGTGGGGAAAATGTGTTGTGGCCTTTGGGGAGTATCCGATACGATTCCCGGTGTAACTTCGATGTCTTGGGGGGCGTTTACCGTTGCAACGTCTTTTTCATTCGAAAGTATCATCTGGCGATCCTCCTTTATGTTGCGGATGTCCGTTTCGGTTTCACCAGCGATGACACTGACGCCAGGTCAGACGCATCGTAATTGGCTGGACAGCCCAGCAGCCCTGTCCAGATAGGGCATATCATACATGATTTAAGCAAGCGGGCGCAAGCCTTTTGTAATTTTTTCTCTTTATTATCATATTAGCTTTTTTCTTATTTTCTTTATTAAATCTGTTCTCTCCTTTTATACTGTTATCTTTGGAGTTGTTTTTAGTAAAAACAGGGGGCAAAATTGGGGCGTCTGGAACGATCCAGTACCCGATATATCGGGAGTGCCTCAAAATACGAAAGTTTTTAGCATTAATAAGAGCTATGCGGAAACGCTTTAAGCGTTAGCATTTCTAATCGCGCACAATGCGATTTCTTTTTGCGGAGGATATTGTTGTGGAAAAACGTAATGCATTTGGCACGTTTGGCGGTGTCTTCACGCCGTGCCTGCTGACCATTTTGGGCGTCATTATGTTCATGCGCGCAAATTTTGTGGTGGCGCAGGCGGGGATAGGGAGTGCGCTTTTGATTTTGCTGGCGGCAAAATCGATTACGTTGTTGACGACGTTGTCGACGAGTGCAATTAGTACGAATATGGAGGTACGCGGCGGCGGCGCATATTTTCTGATTTCCCGGGTCCTTGGCCTGCATTACGGGGGCTCGATTGGCTTGCTGCTGTATCTGGCGCAAGCGGTATCGGCGCCGTTTTATATGCTGGGTTTTACGGAAGCATTGGTGTATACCTTTCCGGTGTTGGCCCCGTACCATGGCTGGATCGTGTTTGGGGGCACCGCTATATTGTTCACGGTGGCCTATATTGGCGCGGGTTGGGCGATCCGGGTGCAGTATGTCATCATGGCGGTGTTGCTCTTATCTGTGGTGTGTTTTCTGGGTGGAGCGGCACGATTGTTTTCGTGGAATGCATTGGAAGCCAATTGGGCAAGTGGATATACGGGCATAGCGGGTGGCGGGGGCAACTATACGTTTTGGGGCGTATTTGCGATTTATTTCCCGGCGGCGACGGGGATTATGGCGGGGTTGAATATGTCGGGGGATTTGAAACGTCCGGCGCGTAGTATTCCCCGGGGCACGTTGGCGGCGATTGGGGTTGGCGCAGGGGTGTATCTGTTGCAGATGGTCCTGTGCGGTGGCGCGTTTGAGCGGGAGACGTTGCGTGAGGAGCCTTTTCTGGTTTTGCAAAACCATGCCTTGTTTTCGGCGGGCTGGTTGGTGACGGCGGGCATGTTTGCTGCGACGTTATCCAGCGCACTGGGTAGTTTGATGGGTGCGCCGCGGGTCTTGCAGGCGGTCGCGCGGGATGATGTGTTACCCGTCTTGGGTATTTTTGCGCGGGGTTCCCGTCGCGGCGATGAACCTCGTCGGGCGCTAATGGCGACCGGAGTGATTTCCGCGCTGGTTCTGGCGTGGGCGATGGGTGTGGGTGGGGAGACGGCGTTGAATATGGTGGCGGCGTTGATTACGGAGTTCTTCCTGGTAACGTATGGCATGTTGAACTTGGCCGCGTTAATTGAAGGCGTCGGGGGTAATCCTTCATTCCGTCCGCAGTTTCGATGGTTCCATTGGATAACGGCGCTGTTGGGGTCGGTGGGATGTCTGGGGGTGGTGCTGGTAATCGATCTGAAGGTGGCGTTGATCGCGCTGGCGTTGGTGCTTTTGTTGATTGTGTATATTCGGGGACGAAATTTGCAGATGGCGTCGGGGGATGCGTGGCGGGGCTTCTTGTACCGCAATATTCGCAATGATTTGTTGCGCTTGTCGGAAATGCGGGAAACGGCGAAGAATTGGCGCCCAACGTGTTTGGTGTTCTCGGGCAATCCGGAGGACCGAGGCCTGTTGGTGGCGTTTGGACGCTGGCTGGAGGCGGGACGGGGTCTGGTGTTTTTGGCGCAGGTGTTGGTGGGGCGTGTGGCGGAGTACGCGCCACGACGGCCAGCGGTGCAGGAGCGTCTGGGTGAGTTTTGTCGCGAGGAGGGCTTGTCGGCCTTTCCTGTGGTGGTGATTGATGAGAGTTTGAAGGGGGGCATGATCGCCACGATGCAGGCGGTGTGTGTGGGGCCGATTCGACCGAATTTGATGTTGCTGGGCTGGACGCGTGAGGCGGGGGATCGCGGACATATGGCGGAGGTGGTGCAGATGGCGGAGTTGTTGGGCGTATCGACGTGTTTTCTGGCCGGCCGCAATGAGCTGCCGGGGGAGGGCCCAAAACGGATTGATGTGTGGTGGCGGGGGATGAAAAATGGGGGCCTGATGTTGTTGCTGGCGCATTTGCTGCGCCAAAACTGGGCTTGGCGAAATTCGGAGGTGCGTCTGGTGCGGGCAGTGCCGAATGAAGCGGCGCGGGAGGGAACTTTGTCGGATTTGGAGGCGTTGTTGCAAAAAGCGCGCGTAAGCGCACGCGCAAAGGTGGTGGTGTCGGAAGCGTCATTTTCGCAAGTGCTGCGCCAAGAGTCCGGTGATGCGGCGTTGGTGGTGCTGGGCTTTGAGCCACCGGAACCGGATGGTGAGGAGACCGAGGATTGGTGGATGCGCTATGACATCTTGTTGAAAGATAGCCCTCCGGTGCTGTTGGTTTGTTCGGCAGGTGGAGAAAATGTCATGGCGTAACTTGCCTTTTTCTCTTCTTTCTTTTTGCGAAAAAAGAAAGAAGCAAAGAAAAACGGGTATTTACTATTGGGGTGCAGTGTTCATATACAGCACGCACCCTACCCTTCGGGTCGACAAAAAAACACCGCAATAAAACCAAGTTTTATTGCGGCAAATAATAGCAGAAATCTCTTACATTTCCTGTGAGACTGGCAGTACGTTAGTTTAAATCGTCGGTGCTTTGAATGATTTTGGTGACGAGGCCGTATTCGAGGGCTTCCTGAGCATCCATCCAGAAGTTGCGGTCGCTGTCTTTACGCACTTTTTCGGCATCTTGACCGGTCTCTTCGGAAATGAGCTGGTTGATGCGGGTGCGGATCTTGAGGATCTCTTTGGCTTCGATACGGATGTCTGCGGCTTGTCCGCCTGCGCCGCCACTGGGTTGGTGGAGTAAAAAGCGGGTGTTGGGCAGGGTGTAGCGTTTGTCTTTGTCGCCGCCGAAGAAAATGGGCACGGCAATGCTGGCGACCCAGCCTGCGCCGATGGTGATAATGGGGGATTGGACGAAACGAAGCATGTCGTAAATCGCGTAACCGGAGTCGACGTGACCGCCGGGGGAGGAAACGATGACTTTGATGGGGTCGTGGGATTCGCTGTCGAGGATAAGCAGTTGGGTGATGGCTTTTTCGGCCACTTCCTGGTTGATTTCTCCAGCGATGAGTATGGTGCGCGCTTTAAGAAGTTTGGTGAAAAAACCATCGTCCTTGGGTTTGTCGGTGTCACTACAGGGTTTTTCGTTGCGCAGCGTCATGATTGATTCTTCCTCTTTTAAATGCGTTGCTGATTTCAGAGGGTATTGTGACATTTCGTTGGGGAACGGGTCAAGGGTTCTGGTGTTTTGAGACGCTGTATTTTTGCCAGTGTTCTCGCAATTCTTCGGGGGTGGCGGTGGCGTCGTGCGCGTAGAGGCGGTAGTGCAGGGTAAGGCTTTTCCCTTTGGGGAGGATGTAGGCGTCGTGGTAGCAGAAGGATGCACCTATCCAGCCGTCGTCGCGCACGTGGAAAATGGTGGGGTGGCGGGGGTTGTCGGGATGGTCGAAGAGGGTAACGCCGTTTTGGGTGTTGGGAGCGATAGAGCCGGTGTAGTCGATCCAGGGACTGGGTTTCCAGTGAGCTTGGGGTTCATTTTGATCGCCTTGGGCGTTCTGGATATGACCGTCGCCGTTGCGCACGGTCATGGTGGGGGGAACGCGTAGACCGAGGAAGCCGAAGGGAGTCTTGCCGAAGGTAACGGAATCGATGAGAGGGCTAAAGTGGAGTGTAAAATCGAGGTAGGATTCATTTTTCGGCAAGGGAATATAGGTGAGGGTGCGCTGTTCCTGGAGAAAGGGGTGTCCGGTGGCGTCTACCCATTGGTGGGTGAAAGTGATGCGGGCGTGGGTGGGGCTATCGGGGTGAATCTTGATGCCGGTAGTGGTAATGCGGCCTTTGCCGGTGTCTTCCCAGAAGTTGATGCCGTTGACGTCGCGGTGGGTAATCCAAAGCCCTCGGTGGTGGCGGTGTCCGTAGGGGTCGACGGGGTGGGTTGTGCTGAGTATGGGCTGTCCGGCAGGACCGAGCCAAGGGAACAGGAAGGGGTTGGGTTGGGTGGGTCCGTAGTGGTAGCGGAGTTGTTCGGTGCCGTGGTGCTGAATAACGCATTGCTCGTATGGCAGCAGCAGCACTTGCAGGGTGGGGTAGTCTTTTTGGGCCAGCGCAGGATGGTTGGCAAAGGGCAGTAGAAGGGTAAGGAGTAGAAAAAGGGGGTGAAGTGTTTTTTTTAAAAGCATAGTGCTTTCCCCGGATTGAATAGGTGTTATCGTTCATTTTATCGCATATTCGAAACAAAACTGGTATGCTTAGGGTCAAAGTGGAAGCAATATTTTGCATTGTAATAGTAGCAGAGTATACGGCGTTGCGCCATAGGGTCTTGGATGTTTTGAATAGGAGCTGGGCATGAAGAAACGCGGGTGTCTTTTTCGCATTGTGCAGGGTGTAGCTGCATTGGTGGTACTGTTGGGCGTGGTGGTGTATTTCTATTTTATTTTGCCAATTTGGGGATTCCCGTTTATGGCGCAGCGCAAAACGCAGACGCCGATTACGCCGCCATGGGCGTTGGAGTGTTGGTTGTGGGAGGATGACTATAATACGGATGTGTATACGCTGGAGCTGTTGAATGGGTATCTGGAGCATGATTTCCCGGTGCGGACTGTTTTGATCGATAGTCCGTGGAGTATGCGGTATAACGATTTTGTGATCGATGAAAAAAAGTTCCCGAATCCGGATAAATTTTTTGGTGACTTGGAGAAGCGGGGCATTCGGGTGGTGTTGTGGATGACGTGTAATGTGAATTCGGATAGTGATGATGCTGCGATATCGGATACGTCGGCGTGGTATGAGGAGGCGAAGTCGAAGGGGTATCTGACAGGAAATGGGGCGCAGGTGAGTTGGTGGAAAGGATATGGGGGCTTTATCGATTATACGAATCCGGAGGCGATGACGTGGTGGCGGGGCTTGCAGCAACGGGTCTTTGACTTGGGTATTGATGGGTGGAAATTGGATGGGGCGGCAACGTTGTTCCGTAGCTCACTGTTTGGTATTCCTGTGCCGTATATGCGTACGAAGAGCGGTATTATGTCGACGCGCACGTATATGGACCATTATTATCGGGATGAGTATCAGCATGGCCTGACGCAGAATCCGGAGTTTGCCACGTTGTCGCGCTCGATTGATAGTCCGGTGCCGTTTGTGCATCGTTGGGGCACGTCGCCTCTGGATGCCTCGCCGGTGAATTGGGTGGGGGATAACAAGCATACCTGGAAGGATGAGAAGTTTGGTATAGAGCGGGCGCTGTATTGTATTTTGCGTAGCGCGGATCAGGGTTATTGTGTGGTGGGCTCGGATATTGCGGGCTATCATGGCACGAAGGAAATTCCGGCGGATGTGTATATTCGTTGGGCGCAGTTCTCGGCGTTCAGCGGACTGTTCATGAATGGCGGCCATGGGGAACGGGCGATGTGGAAGCGTTCGAAGGAGGAGCTGGAGATTATTCGTACGTACTCGTGGCTGCATACGGAGTTGGTACCGTATCTGTATAGCCATGTGGTCTTTTGCCATAATGGTGGCAAGACGCTGATGCGTCCGACGCATCAGGATTATGATTATATGTTGGGTGATGACATTTTTGTGTCGCCGATTCATGCACCGGAGGCGCGTCATACGGTACATTTGCCGAAGGGACGTTGGCGCTGGTGGTTTGATGATTCTAAGGTGATTGAGGGGCCGAAGACGTTTACGCAGGAATTCCGCATGGATCAGTTCCCGGCGTATATTCGCGATGGCGCGATTTTGCCAATGAAGGTGGCGCGGGCGTATACGGGTATTGGGGATAAGGATTGGGAAAATTATCTGACGCTGAATGTGTATCCGAATGGCCGGAATGTGTTTACGGTGCATCATCCGGATAAGAGTGGGGAAACGACGGTGTCGGTGGTGCAGGAGGGAAGTAAGGTGCGGGTGGCGTTGGAGGGGGTAAAGAAGCCCCACATTTTGCGGGTGTTTATGGAGAAGAAGCCGAAGCAGGTGACGTTGGACGGCACTGCATTGGCAGAGGGCGATGGCTGGACGTATGATGCGACTGAAAAACGCTTGGTGGTGCGGACAGATACGTATGTGGGCGGCCAGTATGTGATCGAATAGTGCACTTGCGGTAAAATGCGCTACGGGGAAGGACGTTTGTTCTTCCCCGTTTTTTTGATGTGGAGAGATACGATAAGGATCGTAGCAGGGATTAAAGTATGTTGAATGAATTTGTAGAACCGGGTGTGCCGTGGGTATTGTTTTGGCTTTTTGTAGGCGCTGCTGTGCTGATCCAGGGAATCAGCAAGTCCGGCTTTGCAGGGGGGGCGGGCATTTTGTCGTTGCCGTTGATGATGCTGGTGATGCCGGTGGATAAGGTGGCGGCGACGATGCTGTCGTTGTTGATTTTGTGTGATATGAATGCGATTTATCATCATCGCCGGAATCAGGATTGGGGGCTGGTAATGCAGGTGTATATGCCGGCAGTGCTGGGGATTGTGTTGGGGGCGTTGGTGTGGGGATGGGTCGGACGTGCCGGGGTGGAGTCTTATGGTGGCGTCATCAAACGTATGGTGGGGGTGATCGCGATCTTGTTTGCGCTGTATATTGCGGCAAAGGAAACGTCGATGGCATGGGTAACGCGTCATCGTGCAGGACGACGGATAGGCATGCTGGCGGGGGTGACGGCGGGTTTTACGTCGACGATTGCCCATGCGGCAGGCCCTATTGTGAGTTTGTTTGTTTTTTCGCAAGGCCTGGGGAAAAGCTTGTTTGTGGGTACGGTGGCGTGGACGTTTACGTTGATCAATCTGACGAAATTGCCTTTTTATTTGGGCCTGGGCCTGGTGGATTTAAGCGTACTACGTTTTGATGTGTTCTTAATCCCGCTCATTCCGCTGGGGTCGTTTTTGGGGAAATGGATGCATTCACGGGTGTCGGAATCGTTGTTTAACCGGGTAATTATGGTACTGACGTTGCTGTCGGGCATACAACTGGTTTCAGGGATAAATCTGGTGCATTACACGCTACGATTGCTTTGGGGGGAATAGGTACTGCAACGCAGTGTGCTGTATTAATAGAAGCAAGTATTTTTTATAGCAGAAATACCTTCGTTTTACGACGAAGGTATTCTTTTTTCGTTGGGATGCTGTGTTGAAGCGGCATCGCGAGGGCAAATGCTGGGGAGGTCGTGTATGAAGGTGCGTGACGCGGTGCGAGTGGAGGGTTGGATGCGGGAGGAGGAGGCGCTACTGGCGCAGGAAATGGTGCGGGCGTTGCAGCGGGTGTTGAAAAAACAGGGCGCGCCGGACACGCCGCTGGTAGCGTTGCGGGTAAATGATGTGGTGGTTTCGTATTTATTGGTGCGACGTGCGGAGGAAGGCTTGCGTCCGCCAGTACTGGAAGAGGATGTCGGTGCAGATGTGGCGGTGACGCCAGCGTCGGTAATCGAAGGGATTGGAAAGACACGGGAAAGGTTGCGTAAGGCTATGAAAGAGTTAGAAGAGTATTGCGCCAAGGTAGGCGCGCCTACCGGAAAGGGATTGGCGGACCGGATGGCGCCGTTGATGAAAAAGGGGGAGGGGGCTTTGGAGGAGATGGTGCGAATGGCAATGGAAAGGGGTGAAGAGAAGAAAGAGAATGGAAATAGCACAGAATCATAGGGTAGGCTGAGAATGCGCTGAAGATGAATTTGGAAGTGCATTGAGTCCTTTAGTGGCTACCACTCCAAAAAGTGTCATAAAAAACGAATTTTTATTGCGCTCAGGGATGGCAAGGACCATACCTATTGCTTGCGGTCGCTGGACCGCTTTAGAGATTATTTCATGATGGGGTATGTGTAATGACATTGCGCGTGTTCGGATGGAATCGCAAATTTGCCTGGTTTGGGACGATGTTGCTCTGTATTTTGCTTTTGTTCATGATGAGTGGTTGTGCAACGGGGGTACGTCCTCCTCGATGGACGCGGGCAGTGGATCGGGTGATGGATACAACGGGGTATTGCAAGTGTGGCAAGTGTTGTAATTGGAAGCGGAATTGGCGGGGCAAGCGGGTGGTGGCAAGTGGACCGAATAAAGGGAAAGCGAAGAAGGTGGGTTATACGGCGAGTGGGGTGAAGGCGAAGGCGCATCGGACGATTGCAGCCGATACGTCGGTCTATCCGTTTGGCACAGTGATGTATGTGCCGGGCTGGGGCTGTGGGCGGGTGGAGGATCGGGGAGGCTCAATTAAGGGGAGTCGGATTGATCTGTTTTTTGGAAGCCATAAAAAAGCAGTGCGTTGGGGACGACGCAAAGTGAAGGTGCGCGTTTGGCTGCCGAAGTAGTATTTTGAGGGGTGAATTTTGCTGGGGGAGCCTTTTTGTGAACAAAAAGGCTCCCCCAGACCCCCTCCAAAAAAACTTTTCTTTCTTTTTGCGAAAAAAGAAAGAAGCAAAGAAAAACGAATATAGTCGTGTACCTAGAAAAAACGTGAACTATACTTCTTGTTTATGCTCGCTGGACCATGTTCGTGGGATAGAAACAGGAGCGTGTGGGTAGAGGGAACGGCGGTTAGGGGGTGCTTGTTTGGGCGATGGTGGTTGCCAGGGTGTATGCCGGACCGCCGGGATTGAGAAATTCTAGAACAAGGGTGGCAATGTCCTTACCGTCGTGTTCGCCGTTCCAGGCGCCGTGTCCGCGTCCTTTGAAGGGACAGAAGGTGTAGGGGATGTGGTTTTCTTCACAGGCGGCTTTGATGTTCAACGCAAATCGATAGTCGGTACCAATATTGGTGTCGTCGGTACCGTGGATGATGAGGATGGGGGGATCGCTGGGGTCGAATTTTTGAAGGATGGGTTGGGCGCTACCCCACAGATCGATGATAGCATCGGGACGAGCGTTGGCCTGTGGGTTGTTGTTGGAGGGAATGGGTAGGTCGGGGGAGTCGAACAGGAAATCTTCAGGGTCGGATATGCCTGCAGCAAGGGCGGCGAAGGCGCCTGCGGATTCGCCGAGTATGGCGATACGATTGGGATCGATGTTGTAGGTTTTGGCGTGGGCGCGCAGAAAGCGTATGGCGGTCTTGGCGTCGACGTAGGCGGCGTGCACGGCGGCTTGAAAGAGGGTGAGGTTCCAGGGGGAAGGGGCGGGTGGCTCTTGTCCAATAAGGCGGTAGTTGGTAAGGAAACAGGCGTAGCCGTTTTGGGCAAGGGTATGCGCCAGTCGGGTGAGCTTCTTGTTGTTTTTATCTCCGTTTTTGAAGCTGCCGCCGTGGATCATAATGATGGCGGGCAGGGGTGCGTCTGATTGGGATTTGGGGTGATAGAGATCGCCGTGTAGAGCGTAAAGCGTGGGGGGCTGGTCGGGGGCTTCGCTGGTGATGTAGCCGCTCCCGTAGCAGATGTCGCGGGTAATCTCAAGGCTTTCAGCGGGCGGAGCGAAGTTAACAAAGCCGATGATCAGGGTAATCAAAAGTAGCGCGCGTAGGCTTTGGGAACGAAACGATACTGCGGTTAACACGGTAAAACTCCTATTGTTGCTCAGGCATGTATTGGGCCAAGAATTCAAGTATGTGGGTGGCGAGATCTTTATCGTCGTATCGGGCGTCCCATGCGCCGTGCCCCTCGCCCCAAAGCAGGTAGTAGGCGTAGGGAATAGCGTGGTCTTCGCATTGCTCACGTATGTTGAGCGCGGAAAGCATGGGCACTGTCGTATCTTCAAAACCGTGCCAGATGAAAATAGGGGGATCGTTGGCGTCGAATTCATCAAGGACGAGTTCGGCACTGCCCCAGCAGTCGAGTATGACGGCGGGACGGGCGGAAACTTCGGGATTGTTTTCGGGAGGAACGGAAAAATCGGGGCCGTCGTTGACGAAGTCGTCATCGTCGCTTACCCCTGCGGCAAGGGCGGCAAATGCGCCTGCAGATTCGCCAAATACAGCGATGCGGTTGGGATCGATCCCGTAGTCCTCGGTGTGAGTGCGCACGTAGCGCAGGGCGACTTTGGCGTCGACAAAGGCGGCATGCACGGTGGAGGGGGAGGGTATATTCATTTTTTCAAAGGAGTCGATGGGGGGAGGGTTGTCGCCACTAAGGCGATAGTCGATGAGGAAACATATGTAGCCGTTGAGCGTGAGGATATCGGCCAGGTAAAGCAGATCGAGGTCCGTTTTCGTGCCGCTCTCAAAGCTGCCGCCGTGAATCATGACGATGGCGGGCTTGTCGGAAGGGGCGCTGTCGCTGGGTTGAAGCAGATCAAAGTAAAGGGGGGTAAGTTGGTACACGTCGCTATCCGCTTCTTGGGAAGTATAGCCCAAACCGTAGACATGGTCTTGGGTATAGGTGACACCGTCTGAAGGTTTGTAGGTGGGCTTAGGACAACCCAAAAGAATGAGTGCGCACAGGATGCTGAAATATAGCGTTTGGGTTTTGTTAAGGGCGCGCATGGCTTGTCTCCTGGTTGGAATGTCGTTGTGTTAATTGTAGCAGAAATGCGTTGTTTTTGATCCAGGGTGAAGGGGAATGGAATGCAGTGGGATGTGGGGAGGCTTCGGGATGTATTGCGAAAACGGGGACTTTCTGAAATGGAAGTGCGGGCGTGGGTGGCGATGCAGATGCGGGAACGCTTCGCGGAGGCATATTTTCAGGATCGGCGTGGGGAACCATGGCAGGTACGGGAATACCAGCGGGGGTCGCTGGAATCGCGAGCGTTGCGTAAGGTGCATTGTGATGGACGCGATGTGGGAAAAACGACGGAGATTGAATTAACAGCGGCGTGGGCGATGGTGGTATGTCCGAATACGGAGATGTTGATCGCAACGCAGACGGAAAATCAGTTGTTCCCTTTGATGAGCCGCCTGGCGCGGCGTTTTGAAATGACACCGGAGTTCTCGGCGTCGTTGGTGGAGGTAAAACGGTCGCCGTCATGGTTTTTTCGCTTTTCGAATGGCTTCGTACTTTGGGGGCGCATTGCAGGACCGCGTGGAACAAATTTTCAGGGGATGCATGTGGATTGGCAGATTGTTGATGAGGCGCAGGAGATGACGGAGACGAGTTGGGGAGAGTTGTATCAGGCGCTGAATGGGGGAGGACGGCGTTGGGTGTATGGGGTGCCGAATGGGTTGCGAAATACATTTTATCGGATGACGCAGTTGCCGGATGCGGAGCAGTATAATTGGCCAAGCACGTTGAATCCGTCTTTTTCTGCAGAGAAGGATGCAGAGTTGACATTGCTGTATGGGGGTAAGGATACGCCGGGTTATGTGCATAGGGTGTTGGGACAGCATGGTGCACCGATGCATGCGGTGTTTTCTATGGATGATTATTTGCTGTGTGTGGATGAGGGGCTGGGGGAGGCGGATGTGTGTTTGCGGGAGGAGGATGATTTTGAGGTGAGCGAGATGACGCCAGGCGTGTATTACCTGGGCTGTGATTTGGGGTATGCACGAGACCCTTCGGAGTTTGTGGTGTATCGGAGTGAGCCGCCGCATCTGGTGAATGTGTTGCGGGTGCATCTGGAGGGGGTGAATTATGCACGCCAGCAGGAGGTTATCGAGATACTGGACGCTGCATATAATTTTCGGGGTATTGGTATCGATTGTGGGAACAGCGGGCGGGCGGTGGCGCATGGTTTGATGGCGTTGGGTGAGGACTGGTGCGGAAAGGTGCAGGCGTTTGAATTTGGAGGGCGGGTAACGTTGGCGCCGTTACCCGATGGAACGGTGCGACGACGGCGCACGAAGGAGTTTATGACGGAGTTGTTGCAGCGACGATTGGCGGAGCACACGATTGTTTTCCCGAAAATCGCGGAACGAGAGCAGCAGTATGCGTCGCATACGTATGGGGTGACGGATTCGGGGCTGGTAGTGTATGAAAAGGGGAATGACCATGTGATTGATGCGGATCGCTGTGCGGTGCTGCGGCATTATCTGGACACGGTGGAACCGGTGATGGAAATGCAGTGGGGACCTGGTGTGGGATTGAGGGGTTTCTGAAATCTGCTGGGGGAACCCTTTTGTGAACAAGTGGCCAGGGCCACCCCCAAGAGATATTTTCCTTACCTGTAGAGTATTAAGGATACCTTCCCGATGGGCGATTGTTTTCTTGAAATTCTTGGCTAGCGGTTGGCTTGACTGTAGTCGAGCACACCTATGGAGGCGCTTTCGTTGAGAAGTTCGACGCGCACGTCGGCCAGGTACTCGCCGTCGATGGGAATGGTTTCTCCGCGTTGCAGCTGGTAGGGATTGTCGGAAAAAATATAGTAGAGTTCGTAGTTCCCTTTATCCACTTTAAGCGATTTTTTTCCACCAGGGCGAATTTTGAAATCTTCTCCGTTTTTGCCATTACGTAAGCCTACTTTGACGGTGCTGTCTCCTTCGTTGTAGATGCGTATTTCGTAGGAACCACGACGAAATGAAAAGGTGGCGTCGGGGAGTTTCGCTTTGGGGCGGTAGGAGCGGTCAAGCAGGGAACGGGGTATTTTGCTGCTTGTTTCTTGTTCTTCCTGGCGGGCACGGCGGTTTGCCCCTAGAACGCGAACGCGTTGTGTGCTTTCTATCTGGCCGCGCTCACGATTAGGGCGGAAGGTAAGGACACGCTTCCGGGGAGCCTTTTGAGGCAGCTCTTGCGCCTCTACATCAGGATATTCTTCGTATGTTGTCTTTTCAGCAACAGTTTCTGTGGCTTCGCCGGGAAGCGGCGTTTCGGAAGGTTGTTGGGGAGTCCCTGTATCGCTGAGGGGGCTATCCGCAGGCTCTGGACCTTCGGCGGAGGAATCCTCTTCTACACTGTTGCTAGCGATCTCTTCTGGACTTTCGTCCGCGCCTTCTTCGATGGCTTCTGGTTCCGTGACTTCGACGGTTGAAAGCGGTCGGACGTACATACCGGATTTTCGGACGAGTTTTCCGTTTTCAAAGCGCGCGGCAAAACTGGCTCCATGTTCATCGGCCCAACGGTATATGATCGTGCCTGCGCCGGAGTCGGAGATGGCGTGGGCCTCTATGTCGAATAGGGCAAGCACTTCGGCAATCGTCATCCCCTCTGTGATGTTGCGGTATTGATCTTCGCGGATGGAAGCGCCGGGCGTCTCTATCGCTTCGTCCTGGGGCGCGTTAAAGGAGGACCATCTTATAAGGCGGGTGTACTCAAATTGGGCGATAAGGGAGGTTTCGCCGTTGGACCAGCGGTAGATGATCCGATCTATACCGTCCGCGGTAATGGTCATGCCGGGCGCGCCAAGCAGTGTGGTGACTACTTCATAGTTCATGCCGGCGCGCAGTTGCTCAAGTGCCTCTGGATTGAAGCCGGCCTGGGCGCTAAACACGGAGGCGCGTTCTTCACGCTGTTCGCGGTGCCGCATCCAGGTTTCAAAGCTTTCACGTTTCGTTTTTGGGTCGAGGGTGGGGGCAGCTTCTTCTGTTTTTTCTTCGGTAGGTGGTTTGGGGAGGGCAGGCTGCAGGGGAGCTGTGTTTGTGGGCTGCACGGGTGCAACAGGGGAAGGCGATGGGGGGGGGGGGGGCGGCGGTAGGTGGTGTTGCTATTCCGTCCTGCGGAGTTGCTGGTGCAGGGGAGGCGGGTTGGACCGCGCTGGTCCTTGGAATTTCTTCTTGTGGCGTTTGTTTGGGTGGTTCGGAACGGAAGCAGGCGGTAAGAAGACAGGGGATAAATAAAAAAGTAAGTCCTTGTTTGATGAACGCGGCATGCAAAGCCGGGTAACGGGATGCGGCTGCGGTTCGTTTCTGCACGGTAAAGGCTGTCCCCCTTAGTCGGGATCGGGGGGGCACGTTCGGGGATTCAGGTCGCATTGTACACGGTCCTCTTCTTCTTTTTCTGATAGGTACAGTATCCTTTTTACCGCCTGCTTTTGCAAGTAATGGTGTAGGGTGCAACAAGCTTGCCTAATGTATGGGTATTGTTGATGGAATGTGGCACTACGCTGATAGGAGGTCTGCTTTATGGCGCGTTGGATGGATCGCTTGTGGAATAGGTTTGGGAAACGTGGGGTGCGTCCATCACCGCCTCGACCACCGTTGCTGGGGGCGGGTGGGGTATCGGTAGCAGAAGATGTAAAAGCTGGATTTGGCGCGTGGCAGGGCTTTGTACCGTTGCCGAATGATACGCCGTTTGAAATGTTACGGGTGTATCGTTTTTTACGGGATGCGATTCCGGATATTTCGGATGCGGTGTGGACGTGGAAGCGGTTGTGTCAGACGGGTTTTGATGTGGAGGTGTATGGGGCGAGTTCGGAGATGGCACAGAAGCGGGCGCAGCGCTTGCTGGATAGTTTGAATGGACGCGTGAATGGCGGTGATCGGGGGATGGATGGCTTGCTGGACATTTTCTATGCGTCGTTGTTTACATATGGGGCAGCGGCGGTGGAGTTGGTGTTGTCGCAGAGTCGGGAGTCGATTTGGGATGTCGTGCCGGTGGATGTGTGGACGGTTCGTTTTCGGCGAGTAAAGGGGCAGTTGCAGGCGTATCAGTTGGTGAATGGACGTGAGGTGGCGTTGCCGATGGACCGGTTCATTTATGTGGGGCTGGATCGGGATGGGACGAATCCGTATGGGCGGTCGATGTTGCGGTCGATTCCGTTTGTGGTGAAGGTGCAGCAGCGATTGATGGAGGACATGGCGAAGGCGACGCATAATGCGGGGTGGTCGAAGTTGCATGTGCAGTATGAGCCAGAGGAGCAACAGCGGGGGGAAAGCCTGGAGGCGTATCGACAACGCATTGCGGGGGATCTGGAGGCATTGCAGGGTAAGTTGTCTGGCTTGCAGCCGGATCAGAACCTGGTGACATATGACAATGTGAAGGTTTCGTTGGTGCAGGGAAACCAGCATGCACAGGTGTTTTATGAGAATCATAAGGCGGTGGAGGAACAGGTGATTACGGGGATGCATCTGATGCCGATTTTGATGGGGCGAAACTATGGGACGACGGAGACGTATGGGACGGCTCAGTTTGAGATTGTAAATCGGCAGGTGGAAACGGTGAATCGGAGTGTAAAGCGGATGTTGGAGCGTTTGTATAATTTTGAGTTGGCGTTGATGTGGGGAGAAGCGCGTGCGAAGGTACATATGCGTACGAATCGTACGGTAGATGTGTTGAAGGAGGCGCAGACGCGGGGGAAGGAGATTGAGAATGTGGTGCGACTGCAGGAGGCGGGTTTAGTGGGCAAGGAGGAGGCATCTCGATTATTGAACCTGAGTATGTCCTTGTAACTTTTTGGGGAAACCTTCCAAAAAAATGAATAGCTTTTATTGCTGAGTTTCTTTAAAAGCTACTGCCGTGGTAAGAACAAATCGTCAGGGGAATGTCAAATATGGAAATGGAGCCGTTTGTTTTTGGGCGTGTGGGACGTGTGCTGGGTTGGCGGGGTCTCCCCATGGAAGAGGAGGAAGAAGGTGTAGAAAAGAACGAAGAAGAGGCGGTGAATCGTTTTGCGTTGCGTCCGTTGGCGCGGGAGGAGTATGCGGTTTTTTCGTTGGACTTGTGCAATGACCAGGTGGATAAACATTTTAGTCGGTTCCCGGTAGAGGAATTGGAAAAGATCTCTTCGATGACGCCGGGACGTCCGTTGATGGAACGCCATGATGTGCGGGGTTCTTTGCCGCGGGGGACGTTTTTCCGTTCGAGGTTGCATCACGAGGAGGAACATGTTTCGGTGCGTCCGGATGTGTATGTATTGCGCACGGAGGGGAACCGGGATTTTATTCTGAATATTGAGGGCGGGGTGTATCGGGAAACGTCGATAGGCTTTTCGTTTCGTTTGCCGGAGTGCTCGGTGTGTGGAGAGGATTTGCGCACATGCAATCATATACCAGGTCGTTCGTATGGGGATGTGTTGTGTTATTTCACGATGCGGGATGTGTTGGAGGTAATTGAGGGGTCTGTGGTGACGGCGGCTTCGCAGGGAACGGCTTTTGTCGAACAAGGGGCACGGGGATTGTCGGCAGTGGATGCGTTGGCGGCGGCGCGGCGTGCGTTTCATGAACCGATCTCGTTGTGGTCGCGGCATGCCTGGATGCCGGAGTAAGGGAGGATGCGGTAATGGATGAGAGGTGTGCGCCGTGTGCGTTTGAAAAAGTTGCAGAGGTGGAGTTTCGAAATCTGGCCAAGAATCTGGATGAGTTGAAGGGGCGTGTGGCGCGTGTGGAGCAGATGTTGACGCGGGGCACGTTGTTGCTGGTGGCGAATCTGGCAGGAATGGTGGTGCGGCTGTTGTTAATGTAGGGCATGTTGTTGAGATCTCAGGAGGATTGTGTATGTATTGGGAGCTGGATGGCTGTCGTGTGGAATCGTCCGCGCAGGCGTTGCCTGTCGAAGGACGGTTTGTGTTGCAGCGGCATTGGGATGCGGAGGGAGAGCATCTGGATTTGCGTTTGGAGGAGGGAGATTGTCTGATGGGGTGGCGCGTGGCGGGAAATTCGTTGGCGGGAAAACCTTGGGCCAGGGAGAAGGGACCGCATGCAAAATCCTGGCTGGAAGAAACGGGGGAGGTGCAGTGTGTGGATGGGGGGGGGTATGCGTGGGAGGAACGGGGTGAGCGCGGCGGGGTGTTGCAGCTCATGGGGAAAAAGGATCGCTGGCGGCTGCGAGTGAGACAGGTTGAAAATCTGCCTGGACAGGTGTTGCAGGGACTCCGTGGTGTCATGGATCGCTCTGGAATATCTTCGGACGGCTTGCCTGCTCTCCTGGAGGATGGGATTACGGCGCGGCAGCGTGCCATTGCACGGTTTTGTGGACTGGGTCGTGAATTGGATGGAGCGACCTTTGATGAGGCGGTGTGGCGAAAAACGTTGGCGCCGTTGTCGTTGAGTGAGATCCATCGTCATTTGGAAGGTTTAGAGGTACGCTTTGATCGCAAGTATCCGCCGCAGCCCGTTTCGCAACCGGAGGCGTTGGATGAGGCGGAAGCGGGCGTGGGACAGGATCGGGCCATGTCGATTGTGCGGGACAGGTTTTAAAATTCGTATTTTTTCTGGGGGAAACTTTTTGTGAACAAAAAGTTTCCCCCAGACCCCCTTCAAAAAAACTTTAAGAGAACTTTCTGATGTAGTCCAGCTACCGCAAAGAAAAGTTAGGGGAATTGCATCCTTGACGTCAGTAATACTGCTTTTTACAAAAGCTTTTGGGGTTTCAGTCAGTGAAAGGAGACCTCTTCTTAGGGGAAGGGGAGTCGGGGGAGCTGCTGCATTGTTTTTTTACTCAGGGAACGGCATGAATAAGTATGTCGGATGAGGCCGTCTTTTTTTGTGCAGCAGATGGAAGATATCTCTGTGTGGGTTTTGGGGTGGTTCTAAGTACTTTTCACGGATAACTCACAGGCGTAGTGTGTCTGAAGTAAAAAAATCGTAGTGTTGGAATCCAGCTAGAAAATAAAAAAGGAGGCTGTTATGGCTTTTGGTGATATTGGTGGCGCGGTTACGGAATTGGTGATTACGTGTGAAACGCCGACTTCGGGAACGGTGGATATTGTGAAGGGAGATGCGGTGAAGCTGGCGGGAAATTATACGGTGACGAATGTAACGGATGCGGAGGACGCTGTTTTTGGGCAGGCGATGGCGGATGCGGAGGAAAACGGAGTCGCAATTCCGGTGAAGGTACGCGGGATTTGTGTTTTCCCCTATATGGGTGCGGCGCCGACGGTGGATGGCGTAAGCGGTGTTGTCGCGTCGGCAAGCGAGGGCGAGGTGAAAGCACCGGGCGAATCGACTGGCTCGGGTGTAGGGCTGAATCTGAAGGTGGACACAGAGGCAACATTGGTGCATGTACTGTTGTAAAAAACTTGACGCATAGGATTGAAAAGGGAGTTGGCTTTGGGATGCTTTCTTTGAAGTAGCGTCTTAAAATTTGCGTAAACTAAATGCTGTTTTCCCCAGGAATGGCGCAAACCATATTTTGGGGTTATGCGCCCTGGGGAATTGGCATTACGAGAGTAAGGGGATTTTTATATGCGTTGTGATTTGGGTTCGATTAAGGAGCAGGTGCGTTTTCTGGGACAGGAACCGGCAAAGTTGCGCAGCTTGCGTGGACGCAAGCTGTATGAAACGTTGGATGGGCTGGGTCTGACGCATGGTCAGTTCTTTCGGGCGATGGATACGAGTGTGCAGGATTACTGCGCACAGGAGTTTGGGGTAGATATGAATCGGGTAACGGTGGAACGCTTTTTCCAGTCAGACCCGAATGCGAAATGGTTATTCCCGGATATCGTGCGGGATGCCGTAGTGTCAGGAATGACACGTAAGCCGGCCTATCCGATGCTAATCGCGAAGGATGAACAGGTATCGGGTTCTGCGTATGATGTGCCGTATGTTGTAGAAAATGATTCGGAAGAGGAACTTCGCCTGGTAGCGGAAGGGTCGGCAATCCCGGAATCGGAAATCACGTATGGGGATCGCATTGTGCGGTTGGATAAGTTGGGGCGCGGCGTAATCGCTTCGTATGAAGTCATTCGCCGAATGTCGGTGGATATGCTGCAGGTGCACTTGCAGCGCATTGGGGAACGGCTGGGGGCGGCGTTGGATGCGCGTCTGGCTGATGTCTTGGTAAATGGGGATTCGTCGGGGAGTGAAACGGCTTCTGTCAGTATCAATACAGACACCAGCGGCACATGGAGCTATAGCGATTTGCTCAAAGCGTATTTGAAGCTTTCTGTATCGCATAATTTCACACCCACGCATCTTGTGGCAAATGCAGAAACGATGGGGGCGATCCTGGAGTTGGATGAGGTCTCTACTGGCTTGTTGTTCGACTTTGCAAAAACGGGCACATTGCCGACATTGCTGGGCATGAAACTGGTACCCATGAAGGAGCACCCGGAAAACAAGGTTACGTTGCTGGATGCAAATTATGCTGTGCAAAAACTGACGGAGCAGGATCTGTTGGTGGAAAGTGACAAGCTGATTGGTCAGCAGTGGGAACGTACTTATTTGACGGTGGTGACGGACTTTGCGGTGGTCTATGACAAGGCGCGTGTCGTAGTGAACGGCGTTTGGTCGTAAGGGGGTGGGGGCTGCTTTCCAGAGGGAAGCGGCCCCTCTCTTTTTCACGGAAAAAGGATGGACGAGAATGGCTTATTTTTGTACGGCAGAGCAGGTCCGTTTTAAGTGCCAGACTACGGATGCAACGGAAGTACCAACAGCTTTGATTGATGATTGTATTGCGGAAGTGCATGGACAAATTCTGGTGCGGCTAAATCCAACCCTGGATTTGGAATCACCGCCGGAAGCGTTGGAGACAGGGGAAGCTTTACTGGCAGGGGGCTGTCTGATGCGAAGGTTAGCGGCAAAAAATGCCACGACAAAGGCAACGGTTGTGGTAGGAGGGCAGCGCCTGGAGCTGGGGAAGCAATTTGAGGCATTGCTTTCTATGTGGAAAGCTTTGGAGGGAGAAGCCTGGCAGATACTGTCCCCTTATCTTAACGGGATTCCGCGACGGAGTATCGGCATCGCAACGGATAGCGTTCCTGTTTTGGGAGAAAGCGGATAATCTTAAAGTCGCATTTTCGAAGGCACAAAAGTGGTCCAGCGACCACAAGGTGGCAGGGTCACACCCAGGAAATATGGTCCGTAGCGGCGCTGACCGAAATAAAACGTCGTTTTTTATGACAACTTTTCAGATGTCAGTCACTAAAACGATTGTCTCATTCTTTGGCAGCATGACCATAGTATTATCTGCGGTCGCATGACCGTTTTGGAGGGGTTGTTCAATGGGGATTGTTTTGGGTGGCTATGTGTTGGATGGCGATCGCACGGCGGTCGAGGAACGGTATGAGGAAATTGGCGGACAGGATGCGCGGCTCGTTGTATTGACTGGAATCTTGGCGGGGGCGGATAGTTTGGTGGGACTGGAAAACTCGCTGGACGCATTGGGCGCTGCTGCCTCGGAGGAAAAGACGCCGTTGATCTTGCGGGAAGGGCGTTGTTTGTGGGTGCGGCGAACCGGATTTCGTCGAGAGATTATGCGGGATGCGCTAACCGCAAAGTTTATCTTAAAACTCACAGCAGCAGATCCATGTGAGGAATCACTGGCCTTGCAAACGGTGAATTGGAATGTGACCGCTTCTGGACAGGTAAAAAGCTTTAGCAGTGGCGGTAATCGGGAGGCGTTGCCGCAAATTGCATTGACGGCTATCGGGGATATCATCGCTCCTGCTTTCACCGACGGGACCCGAACTATTTCGTTTAGTGAAACGGTTCCGGATGGAAAAACGCTTACTTTGAATACGGCAACAGGAAAGGCGTTTTTGGAGGAGGAAGAGGTAACGCCGTATACAAACGGTGTGTTCCCCTGGATTACTTCTCCGTCGGGAGTGTTGCAATTCCTGGATGATGATGCAAGCTCACATACGGCCTCGGTCGTAGTAACGTATCGGGATAGATGGTGGTAATGATGGACTATCGTGTGGAAGTACTGGATGTGTATGGGCGGCGTTGCGCACTCTTCGACGAAGTGCCGTTGATGGATGTCAGCCGTACGGCTCCTGACAAGACGGATGAAATTCGAGGACTGTTGCCTACATCGGTTGAAGATTTGGGTAATGCCTATGAGATCCGGGTCTGGGTGGATGGGCGTCTATTTTGCAGAGGAGAGGTCGATTCGATTTCGCCGCAGTGGGGCGATATGCGCAAGCTGATTTTGGATCAATATGTGCCGTTTCACAATGTGGTTGAGTTCGAGGCGCACGGAGAAGCGCGTTTGGGAAACTCCTACGTTTCGCAGTTGTATAGCAATCGTGAAGTGAGCGCTATCGTTAAAGATTTAATCAATCGTGCGCCCGGCCCTGTACATTATTGGGTTGAGCATACAGGGTATCCGGAGGGCGCACAACGTGAATTTAGCAAGTTTTGGGGACGGCGCACTGCGGGGAATGCTTTGCAAATCGGTGGGATCGATACGGGCCAGTGGATCGATGCAAGCCGAATGGATCTGAGTGGTGCCTATGCCAAGGATGGGGACACGATAGCGGGTCTGGTGGTGGATGGGGTGGCGTGGCCGGATTTGCGAATGATGATGATCGATACTGAGGAAATGGCACTGAATTCACATGCACGTAGTCGACATCCAGAAGTGGCCATGTGGGATTCGATCAGGTATGCGCAGAGTGGGTATGCACAAAAGGCGATAAAGGCGAAAGCTTTCCTGCAACAGCTTATTGATGAAAAAAGCATTGAGTATATCGAATTGAATCCGCACCAAAATAGTTCGGGCGTTTTTGATGATCGGGTAGATGTGTATGGCCGTTACCTGGGGCTGATCTATGGCGGTGGAGAGTGTTTTAATGCCGCTTTGGTTGAACAGGACCTAGCGGATATTTATCTGTGGGATGAGGGACGCTATCACGTACCAGAAATGGCGTTGAAAGATTTCTTTTCTTACACAGGAATCCACACCGACTCGATTGAAAACACGGAGAGCGTTTTACAGGAGTTTAGTGTAAATAGCGGGGTCCTGGAAGCGCTGACCGCCCTGGCTTATGCTGCAAAGGGATATGTCTTTTCGGTGGATCTGGAACAGGGGGTTAAATTTCACGCACCTACCCATCCGGATCAGGTAGCTTTTTTTTCCCCCACGCAAATGGGGGTTCTCTGGGGAGCACGCATGTCGGGCATGTGCAATATTCTATATGTGGATGGCAACCCGCTGAACGGAGTCGTAAATTCATCTTATATCCGGGGGGAAAGCCTGGACACCTATGGCGCAAAGGCGCGTGGACTTACCTATTTCGCCCTAGGTTCGGAACGGGATGGTGAAAAATTGGCGAGGGGCTTGTTGGATGATTTGGCCTATCCCGAACGTGTAGGGACGCTACGTTTTTTCACGGGAAATGCTGCGCTACAGGTTGGGGATTTGGTCGAGGTGCGTGATGGACCGCTACGGCGTCTGGATGAAGCTTTGCCAGAGGAGTGGGGGGGGCGTTTCGATAGCACATTGACGGGGCGTGTCAAAGAGGTACGGCATCGTTTCTCTGGAAAGCATGTTGTGACAACGGCCCAGCTCACCTCGCCCCTGCGTTCAGTAGATAAACCACTCAGTTTTATGGTGCGAAGTCAGGAATCGGCCAGCACGTTATTTGAGTTTCGTCTTGATTCGGAGGTCGTTGGCCTGGATATGGGATTCCATCTCGACTAAGCAAGGAACGGGAAAGAGAGCTGTGCAAAATAGATATAAAATCGTAGGACGTAATGATATCCGTCTGCTTTCAGAAGTAGATGGGGAGGTTGTGAGTCATTTCCGCTTAAAGGAATTTGAAAATGAAGACGGACTGGTTATGGTGCATGCTTCGGTTTTGCATGCGCTGGAACGTGTGCGTCGCGATTTGGGCCAATGGGCGGGTGAACCTGTCTGGGTGTTGATTACGGACAGTATTCGAACGCCGGAAACGTTGCAAAAATTGGCGGCACGATTAGGCTGGACGGATGAAGGGGGTGCGGTATCGCGTCACTCGAAGCATCTGACGCAATATGGCGGCATTGCAGTGGATCTCGTAGCGGTTTGTGCGTCGGATCGGCGACGCGTACCGCAGCAGATTCTCGGAAAGGTTTGTCGCCAGTATTTTGACTGGGTAAAGGATGATTATCGGGATGGGCATGTACATGCAGACATGCGCGGGGTGTTGGAAAAAGCATAAACGGAGGTTACGAATGAGTATTGCAGCGGTCTTGACATCAAACGCGGGCCTTTCGGTGGTCGCCACCCTCTTGGGGGGACTGTGGACGTGGTTTAAGTCTTCTGATTGGTACCGGCGTCGTCAGGAAGGAAAATTCCGCCGGGCACTGGAAATTCTCGAGGCTGCGGTGGAGGAAACGTATCGCAATTATGTGCAACAACTGAAAACGAATAGTGATAGCGGCAAGTTGTCGCTGGCGGAACGTAGTCAGGCACGCCAAATGGCGCGTGAGCGCGCCTTTGTATTGGCGGAGGAGGAGGGGGTCAATCTGGAAAAGGATCTGGGAAGCACAAAAATGGATCTCTGGATCAGCAAATTGGTGAAAAAGCTTAAACGCTAATTTTTTGGAGGGCCCTTTTCTTTTTACAAAGAAAAGAGCCCTCCGGATCTCCGTAAAAAAGCGGGTGTTTTTTGCATCAAAAGACGCAGGGGCTATTTGACCACGTAGAGGTCTTTCCAGGCAATGCCGTCTACGCCGCCGGTGTGCAACTGCAATGCAAAGCTACCTTCGGACAAACGCGGATCTTTGTCGTGGAAATCCATAACCTGTACGCCGTTAAGCCAAGTACGGATGTATTGGCCGCCTTCTTCTATCTGCGAAGAAATTTCAATTTCATTCCACTCGTTGCTGCGCAAGGCCATACCTCCTGGCGTATTGGTGTCGGGTTCAATCAACCAGCCGCGCTGATAGCTCTCGTATAACCAGGCTGACTTTGTTGGATACGCTGGCTCTACTTCACCTTGCACGCCAGCAATCAACGGATAGCCATCTTCGCGTAGCTTGATGCTGGAGTGGTAGAAGAGGCCGAAGTTACCGTCACCCAGCATTTTAAATGTGCCCCGCACCCGAAAATCTTTCCATTGCTCTTCGGTGGCCAAATAGCCTTCGGATTTTTTGGGACCGCTACGCCCATAAATCACACCGTCTTCAACATCCCATTTCTCCGAACCCCATTTCTTCCATCCGTCCAAGGATTTGCCATCAAAGAGGACGCGCCATTCCCCTTCGCGTCCATAGTCGCGGATACGAATGTTACGGTATTGCACCTCGGTTACTTTTTCTGCTTTTTCATCCGCACGCACCTGAAGCAAAAAATATCCTTTGAGATATTTTTCATCTTCAATTTTGTTGGCGCGCACGCCATTGAGCAAAATCTCAATCGAAGGACCGTGTGCGATGATTTTCATCGTGTTCCAACCCTTCTGAGAAAGGGTCTTGGCGGCATCCATGTTGGACTCAGCCAGTGTCCCACGTCCATTTTCATCGATCAGTTTTCCCGAACCCAAGCGCGTGCGTTGTTCAACGTTCGCCTGATAGCCATAAGCATCCTTTACCGCCTTATCAGGGGTGACACCCTCAGCCAACGGCGTTTTGGGCAGCCAATGTGTGCGGAATTGCATGCCGCCGTTGGTCGGCTTGGGCGTGCGGTATTCATATTCCAATTCGAAATCCGCATATTCGCGCTCATACATCAACCAAGCGTTTATTTGCTGATCCATCTGCTCCGGCGTCTTTGTCAACCGACCGACAATCGACCCATCTTCCCATGTCCACTCTCCGCCCAGCGGTGTCCAGCCTTTCAGCGTTTCTCCACCGCTAATATCTTCCCACGCAGGTTCCTGCGCCATGGCTGTCATCCCCAGCACAACTACACATAGCCCAAGCAATACACATCGCATGGTTTTTCTCCTCTTCCTGAATATTTTTTCGCTGTATATAAAATGCACCCGTCAATCGATGGTGCATTTTTTCTGCTTTTCCCCTTTCCCTCTGGGGAAATTCATATTACAATATCAAAAACGGGGCTTCTCAACCAGTCTCCTGAGATATCCGCAAAGACCACGGGAGAACACACCATGTACACAGACCATCCCAAGCCCAGTACGGCATATCTTATGGGAAACATTACCGTACTCTTGTTCACATCGATTCTAGGCGTTTGCCTGCCACTCCTATCCAATGGGCCGGTATGGCTGCGCATAACCGAATTCGTCTTGTTTCAGGCTTTACTCTTAATCGCGCTGCTCTTGCTGCATGCCGCCTTTCGCACCGAATATCTGCTCTGCGCCCATCAATTACACCTACGCTCGGGTCTCTTCATGCACGAGACCCTACCCGTAAATGAAATCGAAGCCGCCTGCACCGTCCCCCGTCCCTTCCGCATCATCGGCCAAGGTCCGGAAGACAAAGGCTTCTGCAACCGCTTTGGAAATGGTGTGCTGCTCGAAACAAGTCACGGTGCAGTCTACATCAGTCCCAGCTCTCCCGATGAATTTCTGGCTCGGCTCCAGCAAGAAAAAAACGCCTAGCGCTATTCTGCATCATGGCTTATGTTGTACTTCTATCACCTGTGTCGTAGGCCGTGGCCGCAAGCCCTGCGCCGAAACATCGATCAGGCGCATGCGCCCATCAATCGCCGCTGGCGTCATGATCAATTCTGTCGTGCCCCAGCGCACCTTTCCTTCGTTGGATCTGGGCTCGCGATGGGTATGTCCGTACAGCATGTAATCCAGGGGGTTATCCACAAAGAGCGTAAGCTGGCTGCGTATTCCCATCATCGGCTCATAGCGGTGAGCGACGCCGATCGACCAACGCGCCGGCTTTAAGGCCTGTCGATAGATCTCCAGCAAGCCGTCCTGATTGCCCAGCGTATCCGCCACACGAAAATCTTTCGTATCAAAAAGCAGATAGCCATCGCGCCCATGGAAAAAGGCATAGGTCAAGGGGCCAAAAAAAGCTTGGTAGTTACGCAACTCCCGATCATGGTTTCCCACGCAAACAAAGGTGGGCAAAGTGCAGGTATTCAACACCTTAATGAAGCGGCGAAACTCATCCGGCTCACTCACCTCGGTAACATCACCCGTAACCAGCGCAAAACTGGCTTCGGACTCGTTGACCGCCTTGAATACCTCAAGGTTGATTTCCTCAGGAGTACGCACACGATCGCTTTTTTTGCCAATGTGAACATCGGTCACATGCGCCAGGACATAATACTCCGGAAAGCTCTTACGTACATAGACCGAGCGTATGATGTGGTCTTCCCGTGTATCTGTACGTGCCCAAATGGAATAGGTCCCTACCGGAATTGATTCCGGCGCGGTGCACTTTGCAATACGGCGCTCCCCTGACGCATTACGCCATTCCGCTGTCAGCGGATACTGATCGCCTTCCTGCTCAAGCGTCAACCGCACCTCTTCCTCACTCGCATCCTTCAGCGTCACCTCGAACTCTCCGCCAGGCAAAATCAAAGCGGGCAGTCCATTGTTCGGCGTCACAATCATACCCAACGTATCGTCAATGTTACGTGCTGACGCCATCTCACATGCAACCAGCCCTATCAGTAAAAATCCTATCCACTT
Source organism: Candidatus Hydrogenedentota bacterium (assembly GCA_963678445.1). Classification (GTDB taxonomy): domain Bacteria; phylum Hydrogenedentota; class Hydrogenedentia; order Hydrogenedentales. The sequence continues at coordinate 1,855,273 of OY782877.1, forward strand.
CCTCATCATTTTGCCTCCGGACGCCACATCGGCGCATATGCATACGTTTCACCGCGGGTCATTTGTCGCACCTTCCCCGAATCTATCTCTTTCAGATAGATTTGCCCCATCCCCGTCTGGTTAGAGACAAAGGCGATCCACTTCCCATCTTTTGACCAGGAAGGACTCCAACAATCATACTCACGCGACGTCGCTACCGGGAAAACTCGCGCTGTTTCACTGAAAACGCGGTACACACCACGCCGTCCGCCACGAAAAGATTCAAAGGCCAGCCACTTCCCATCATACGCCCACACCGGATTCCAATCCGCTGCCCGATGGTTGGTCACATCCACAACACCGCGTTTACCCAGAACAAAGATTTCTCTGTCACCACCATCATTCGACTCAAAAGCGATCCGCGAACTTTTCCGATTGGGTTCCATCGCCCATTCCGCATACCGTGCCGACTCCTCCATCGCCAGTCCGAGTATCGGCACCGCCATATTACGCGTTACTAAAAAAGGTTCCGTCGTGTATTGATGTGTACTCCCCAGTAGCCCAATCGCCAGTAAAGCGCCCGATTCCAGCGCCTCTTTCTCTAAACGCTCCAAATCCAAGCCGCCCTTTGCTTGTGCATCTTCCGGTGCTAACGCCTTGAGCAACGTAGCCTCATGCAACCAGACCGCCTGCAGCCATCCCACTAACTTGGGGCCGCCTTCTTCCGAGCCGGCTTCTTCCCTCATTGAAAGAATGACCTGCTTACCCCAGCCATCTTCCTGATCCGTTTCAAGATCATAGACCACAATTTGCTTGCCCGTGCCCATCTGCATATCGCGTACATAAGTAAGCTTTTTGCCATCAGACGACCAGCGAGGGCGATAATTCCATTGACACTGGTGCTGCAGCGTCCGCCCCATCATGCCATCCGCCCGCACGATATTGACCCCCAAGCCATCGGGAGTTTGCGATTCAAACGCCAGCCACTGCCCATCGGGCGACCAACGCGGCGCATCATCGCGTTTACCCATACCGACACGGCGCACCTCTCCTGAGGCGATATCCAATACACACACACACTGATCCAACTGGTTCGTACCGCCCACAAAGGCGATTTCGCCTTGGGGAGCGCCACACAACGCCAAACACAAAAGTATTGCTGTCATCGCTTTTCCCTTGTCAATACAAACCCAAGCCACAGGACGTTTGTTCTAAAGCGGTCCAGTGACCGCAAGGTGGCCAAAGCCACACCCAGAAGATGTGATTCTTGCCGTCCCTGAACACAGTAAAAATTTCGTTTTCAAGACATTTTTCCAGATTTCAATCATTAACGTGGACTTTTTCCACAGCTCAAAAACGAAAATAAACTCTACAATTTTTACCCTCGATAAGGCGTTATTTTTTATGCCTTATGCCTTATTGTTCAAAACTTCTTTTTGCCCGCTTTAAAACTCCTTTCTCTAAAGAGCCAGCAAGTTCATGGGCAAATACCCAGCGCCACGGGAGGCGCTTTCTCGCACACTGCGGCAACATTAAAAACACGCCGCCGTGTATACCCCACGGCGGCGTGCTTCGTACTTCATTAGTATCAAAAACGTTATCGGCCTAAAGCCCGATTAATTACCACCTGTATGTCCAGAGCGTTTACATCACCATCGCCATTCACATCGCAATTATATCCTGCTTTCGCCGTTGTCATGGTCAACACAGCGTTGGTCACCAACTGCACATCCAAAGCATTCACCTTGGCGTCCTGATTCACATCGCCCTGCGGCAATTCAGAAAGGGAGGTGATGTATTGGAAACCATTGAGCAGACGGCCCGAACCCGCATCTGAGGTCACCACGACGGGCACCTTACCGGATACATGTAGCGGCGTCACCACTTCAATCTCCTCGTCGCTGATGGCCTTGATGCTTTGGACTTCCACGCCACCAAAGGTCACCGAAAGCACCGCATCAAAACGCGCACCACTAATGCGCACCGTGTCGCCACCGGCGACCCAACCATAGGCAGGGCTCACCGAGAACACCTTGGGTTGTGCAGCGATGGTGACCTTGGGGGAGATGTATTCCTCACCCACTACATAGGCCGCCGTCACCGGTGTCACCCGAAAATGCCACGCTTCATCACCACGCGTTGTACGTGCCGGCACTTCCATCATATTGGTCAGACCGGGCACCACCTGTCCATCCCGATACCAGTACAGGGCGCTGTCCCCTTCACCGTACATATCCGGACGCTCTATGGCCCAGGGGTGGAAATAATCATATCCCGCGCGCAACGCGCGTTCCGTATCCACCTGTCGGCTCTGGGTCGGATCTTCCAAAACGGAATCCGTCGATATGCGCAGATTCAGTACCTCAGGCAGGACAAGAACATCGCCTACAACAATGCGCACATCCTGGTAAGCTTCCTGCCCGTCAAGGGATGCTTTTACACGCACCCAATAAACCCCTTCATCGCCCAACGCCGTCTGCCAGTAAAACAGTCCGGAACCATCCTGCTGGTCGCCAAACGGCGCAGCGCCTTCACCGGTCCAGGTCGCCGTGAGCACCGGGACTCCTGTGACACCCACAGGAAGCAATGCCCGCGAAGTAAACTCCACCACTTCCCCCGCATCCACGTATTGCACCCGCGCAGCGTTTGTATTGAAATCAAAACTCAACTGATCGGGTTGCGTCAAAAAAGCGGTGAAATCCGTTTCGGTCGGTACGCGATCCACTTCCGCATCCACGAAAACCGTAGCCGGATCCACCGGCACGCCGTTACCGTCAGAAAGACCCACAATGGCGTTCTTGACAGAAATCTCCTGGTAGGTAATGCGAATGTGACCGTCAAAAAACAGTTCCACCTGTACGGTACTTCCACCTGTACCCGCTTTCAAATCCGCAGACGTCAACGCATTGGGATGCTCTGGAACCAGCTCATAGGTGAAAACATCTCGGTCGGATAAGTAGCGCGCCCAGATATCGCCACCGACAGACGGGGCTAAATCAGCAAAAAGGAAAGAGATACGCGGGTTGGCGAAATGCGCGTCCAGTCCTGGAAAGTTTTCCGCACTGTTCGGATCAGTCTTGACCGGAGAAATATAGCCATTCGCCGCAATATAGAGGGTAGAAAACCTCTTGCCAAAGAAGGAAAACATTTGGTTGTTAAGGTTCCATGAAATCCAACCATCTTCGCCTTGGCTAAGCAAATAGGCGCCACCTTCGCTGTCATTGCGCGCTACGGGTAGCTCATGCACGTTATCGGTATACGAAACGGTATACATTTCGTAGCTTCCCGATACGCTATTGTCGCCAACATCGCCTGTCGGCGCACCAACCGGGCTGAAGGTGAGCTGCGAAAAGCTCAGATCGATCGGCGTACCTGACGCCGTATTGAAGGCCTCGGTAAGATAGCTTGGCGCAAGTGCCCCTGCGGTAGCCCGCGCAAAATCCGAGCGGGGCAATTCACTTCCACCTGATTCCGCTACCGTGTAAACAATCAACGTATAATGGTACGTCACGCCCGCGACGACATCGGTGTCCAAAAAGGCATTTTCCTTGCCTTCATAAATCACCTTGGCTTCTGCCGGATCAAAGGCATACCCGTTTGCCTTGCGCAACACCTGCACACGGGTAAACAGGTCACCCGATGGATTTTCCCAGTGAAGCGCCACTACCGGTGCATCGCTGGAGGTCAGCGTCGGCACCGCACGCAACGCGTAATTGGCTTCGGTCAACTGATTCTCCGTGATCAGCTCCGAAAACTCGGTTATCTTTGATACTTCAATCTGCAAATAAAAATCATCGTCTACTACTAGGGAAACCAGACATTCATTCGTACCCCCATAAGTAAAACCAGGTTGAGGGCCACGGACCAATATCCCTTCCACTTCGCCCGTGTTTGCGTTGAACACGGGCGAACCGGAATTGCCGCCATAGCCATCGGGATTACATTTAAAATACACGGCATTTGCGTCGTTTTCCGAAACTTTGGTCTCTGCCCCAAATGCGATTTTCATTGGCAGCCCCCGGGGATGCCCAATGATGCCAATATTTTCTCCTACTTCAACAGCGCCTTTTTCACGAATCGGAAGCGGGGTAGCCTTCGGCGCTGTGATTGGACGATCTACACGCACGATAGCGTAATCGTCGTCCCCTTCCAATTTACGGCCAACTATTTCAATACCGGTATAAACCTGATTGCTCTGAAAGGCAAGAACGGGCGTTGTTTCATCCGCCATTGCAAAACCGAAAATAAACTTAGTGCCTACTAAATCTGGTGTATCAATGCAGTGCCCCGCGGTTGCAATAAGGTCTGTACCTACCATGAACCCCGTACAGAATGCACCTAAGGGTTGTTTGGCAAACGGCTCTTCAGCACACATTGGATAACCAGCATACGTATACGCACTTGGATTCAAAACAAAAGTACCATCGGAACGTTCGCTTAGGTCTGTCGCATACGCCAAGGCACATACCGACGCGGCCCATTGCAAACGTTGGGGATCGGTCTCTTGGTATACATCTATACGATCATCGTCCCCAAAGATAATCTTTGAATCCTCTGCGACTAACGAGTCGGGGTCCCACGGCATGGGAAATATCTCCGTGCGCTGTCCCGGCGGCAAGCTGCTACCGCCTGCATCGGCCAGCACCCCGACAGGTGCGATCCACCCCGCCAACAGCATCGTCAGCAGCCCGAAAACGAAGCGTTTCTTCGATGCGGACACCGCTCCTTTCCGCAAAAAGATGGCATGTAATATCATGCGTAAAACAACCTTTCTGTGCTCTTTCCCTGTCGTAACCCACACAAGGACGCTGTGTCCCCGACGCTATGCCGTCAGGTTCCCCACAGGCTACCGAAGGACAGTGCATCCTTCGGAAAATACCTTCCATATTCACTGTTTAGCGTACAGTGTATCATGCTCAACGGCACACATCCTATCCAAAAAAATCTGTGAGGATGACACACTTACTGCATTGCATCCACCGAAATACACGGCGGATGACTCTTATTTGCATTTTAACATCTTACCCCTTCTACACCAGCAAGGCGCTTTAAGTCAAGGAAAACCTTCGACGGGCAGTGTATAAGATGCTAATTATATGTAAAAATCCTTTTATTGGGAAGCAAGCGCCCAAAAGAACCCTGAAATGTCCCCCTCCTTTGACACAAGACCGCCAGAAACCAAGCGTTTAGCACCAAAACGCATATATGGCTCAAGATCGGGCCGCTTTGCGCCGATAAATAGCAGCAGAGGCAACCACGGATGGTAGCGAAAGCCAAGGACGGCGCTTATGAATACACTAGCAAACATAACGGCAACTCTTCCGACTCAGTCGGCAGTAAACCGGCCCACCTCAGCAACCCCTACTGCGACGGCTCCCACGGCAGGAAATGCAGCGCAAGACCCCACGTTGATTCCGACAGCGACTTTGTTCGACGCGGTAGGCGTTGTGCTGGATCTTAGCCTTGAAAACCGCGATGTGGTGGGCGCTTATGGCCAGCTCAGCTCTTCGGACAAATCCGCGTTCCTCAACCAGCTTTCCGAGCTGATGCAGCAAGGCGTGGTCGGCACGGAAACGCTTGAAGTGCGCGGCGAAGCCTATACCACCGATATCACGACGCGCTTGGGGGACGAAACCCTGCGGCACGCCCCACAATACAGACGCCTTGATGTGCTGGCATAGTCGCCATCCCGTATCGACTACGCGCATCAAAAACCTAACCTGCGCAACGTACTGTCAACACCGTTGAGATAACCACCCCCAAACAGACGCACATGCACCAGCAGGGGATAGAGGTTATAAATGGCGCAGCGCTCTTCAAAAAAGCCCGGGGCAATTGGACGTAACGCATTGTAGCGTTCAAAAAACGGCTTCCCAAACGTACCAAAAAGCGTGGTGAATGCCAACTCGATCTCCGGATGGCCGTAGTAGATCGCAGGATCCAAAAACGCGGTCATTTGCCCCTTTTGAGCCAACATGTTCGTGGTCCACGCATCCCCATGTAAAAGTGACGGATGCGCGGGTTCGGCAAGAAAACGGTCCAGCTTTTCACAAAACCGCTCCAGGCGGTGCATCATCGCCTTGTCGATACGCGACTCCGCCAAGGCAGCACGCGCCATATACAGCACTCTATGCTCGGCAAAAAAAACCAACCAGCCTGCTGTCCACGGATTAGGTTGGTGCAACGCGCCAATCAAAGTGTCGCGCTCCAGACCACAGCAATCCGTTTTCGGCGGCGTACAGGCATGCAACGCTGCAAACAACTCAGCAGCATGACCTTGCGTGTCTGCGCCAAAATGACTGTCGCCCGGCAAAAAATCCATAACCAACAGCGCAGCATCACTGTAATGCACTGCAGGCACCGGCAAGGTGCTATGCTGCGCCAAATACTGCAGCATGTAGCCCTCAATATCCAACTTCGGCTGCGCACTGTCATCCACCTTCACCACCACCCGTCGCCCATCCGCCAAATCTACCGCATACACCTCGCCAATGCAGCCCCCGCTCAACGGACGCACCCCCTGGACAGTCCCAGACAATTGCTCTTCCACCTGACCCCGCCACGAATGCTGCGTCATTTCCACACGTTCCTTCCCCCGCTATACGTTGCCATCATCCTCAATCGTCGCCAGCAGCCCCCGCGTACTCTCTGCAATAATCTCAAACACCCGCGCAAAGCCGTCCGCACCGCCATAATAAGGATCAGGCACATCACGCAACCCCAAACCCGGCGCAAATTCCGTGCAGCGATATAAACGGCTCTGTAACTCTTTGGGACAACGCTTCTTCAATTCCCGCAGATTATCCTCATCCATCGCCACAATATAGTCGAATCGCTCAAAATCCGACGGCGCCACCGCCCGTGACCGCTGCTCACTTAAATCCACACCGCGTCGTAGCGCCTCCTGTTGCGAACGCGCATCCGGCGCTTCCCCTACATGCCAGCCACTCGTACCGGCAGAATCCACCAGAATTTTGTCGGCCAAGCCACGCCTGACCAGCAAATCGCGAAAGACGCCCTCCGCCGTCGGCGAACGACAGATGTTACCTAAACACACAAACAACACTTTCGTCAGTTTATCTTTTTTTGCACTCACTTCACTCCACGCTCCTACACGCCCGCTATTACAAGCGCCTTCGATACTCGTCCACACACTGCGCGTTAAGCACTGTGCGGACCCAGATCGCATTAGAGCGGAAACACCATAGTAAATACATAAGGATTCCCGCCCTACTGTTGAAAAATATCCTGCGAGGGCGTAATCACTCCACGGTTGACGCTACCTCAACCTACCCCTTGTATGCATGTATATCTGCAAGTCCCCTTACCTTAACACATGCGCATGCGCATTGATCCACATCGCTTCGCTATGCTCTAATTAGAGAATACCCGCAGGACTACCGGGTTAAGTCCCTGCGTATCCACAACGATTTGTTGCGTCACGGCCCTTAAATCCTGCGATGAATCGACTTTTACCGTAAATCCGGAACGGGGGAGACCCTGAAGTATACTTAATACCCCGATTCCCTTTAAAATGCGTGACACCACGCACCTGCTGCAACCGTAAATTTGAGGAGTCTTTGATGTTAAAACTTGCTGAAATGTACGACAACGCCGCCTCATCGGAAGAGTACACCCGTAAATATTGCGCTCATATGGCGGACATACTGGCCAACATCGATACCGCCGCCATGGCGAAAATTATCGAAACCTTTGATAAAGCTGCACAGGAAAACCGCGCCATCTTTTTCATGGCCAACGGCGGTAGCGCAGCAATGGCCGCACACTGGGTCAATGATCTTGTGGCGGGTGGCTATGTGGAAGGCGAATACAACTTCCGCGCCTTTTCGCTCACAGACAACATTGCCTCGGTAACAGCTATTGGCAACGACAGCGGCTTTGACAACCTCTTTAAACTCCAACTTGCTGTAGACATGCGCCCAGGCGACGTCGTCTTCGCCATGTCCGTCAGCGGTAACAGCGAAAACCTGATCCGCGGCATCGACTACGCCAACGCCAACGGCGCCACCACCATCGGTGTAAGCGGTTTTGACGGCGGACGCCTGAAAGAACGTTGCGCTATCAGCATGCACATCCCCTCTACAGAAGACGAATATGGCCCCGTCGAAGACATGTTCAGCATTATCGACCACATCGTCACCAGTTACCTCACAATGAAACGTGGAAAACGCCTCAAGCACTAAAGCGGTCCAGCGACCGCAAGGTGGCCAGGGCCACACCCAGGAGAGATTGGTCTTGTCGTCCCTGACTACCACATATTTTTCGTTTTTTTATGACAGCTTTTGCAAGTGTTCATCACTAACGTGGTCCAGCGACCACAAGGTGGCCAGGGCCACACCCAGGAGAGATTGGTCTTGCCGTCCCTGACTACCGCATAGTTACGCCTTCATAACGGGTGAATCCTACACAGATTCATCCGTTTTTCTTTACCCTGTGACATTGCCCTGCGCCACTTGTTACACTGTAGCCTGGTGCGTAACCTGTGGCGATACAAAAGAGGAAATAACCATGATCACGGATACACTTGAGAACTGGTCGTTATACTTTGGCAATGCAGAAGAAGACACCGCCCCCTCGCCTTGGCAGTTTGTTTTCGACTATCTGGCCCAGCTCCCTGCCGATGCAGACGAAATGGAAATGACTCCACCCGCAGACGATGACATCAAGGCGAGCATTGCCCGTTTCACCACCGTAAGGCCGGAGGAGAGCGTTTTGGAGGCGCACGACACCTACATCGACATTCACGTTACCCTGGCAGGGACAGAAACCCTGGCATGGTCGCCCCGCAATACCCTCGAAGTCAAAACGCCCTACAACCCCGACAGCGATGCGATCTTCTTCCATCCCCCCGCCAATCCTGCCGCCCGCATCGAAAACGCTCCTGGCACATTTACTATCTTTTTTCCCAGTGATGCGCACATGCCCCAACTTCACCCTGTCACAGGCTGCAATGAGGTAAAAAAAGTCGTTATGAAACTACGCGCCGACCTTGTACGCTAAACCAAAGCAGGGCAACGGCCTCAAACTAAAATTAGGGCTCTTGTCAAAACTATTTCTCCTTTTTAACGCTCGGCACCAAGTTGAACTTGCTCACGTTAAAGGTTGTTGCCCCAAATAATACAAGGCAAAGCTTGGAAGACAACTTCGTAACGAGGGGAAAACCTCAGGCCCACAGCCACAAGACAGGCTCCTTACCGTGAATAACCAGGTCGAGACCAACTTACATACTCATTTTTCTTTGCTTCTTTCTTTTTCCGTAAAAAGAAAAAAGTCGTTATAAAAAGCCTATAGAAGGTGCTTTCATCAATGCAAATCAGCACTCCATATCCCGTCACCTGGAAACATGTGCTACTGCTGGCCCTCATCGTCCTATTAGCCCTGTTCCTGCGCACATGGCGACTCGACGATTACTCCGTCTACTACGACGAATACGGGGCTCTCAACGGCATGGAGCTGCCCTCCTACGCCGAAGCCACTGCGGTCCAGGTAGATAATGACCAAATGGTGCCCCTGTACTTCTTTTTGCAATACCATTGGGCGCACTGGATGCATTTCAACGTCAACCGAATTCGTCTGTTACCCATTACTTTCGGCTTGCTTACCCTGCTACTACTCTTCGAGCTGGTACGACGCATCCAATCGCCCCAGGCAGGCCTTCTCGCCGCCCTGCTATTGGCCCTATCCCCCTTCAATATTATCTACAATCTGGAGCTGCGCCCTTACGCCCTCCTGGGTTTTCTCTCACTTCTCTCCTTCTTCGGGATATACCTCATAATCACCCGAAAAGGCCCCTGGGGATGGCTGCTTGCGCTACTGGCAAACCTGCTGGTCATGTGGACCCACCTCTTTGGCCTATGGCTGCTTATCAGCGAAGGGCTCCTTCTCCTGCTGCTCCAACGCCACTATTTCCGACGCATCGCCCTCTGGACCCTGGCGCATATCGTACTCCTGATTCCCCTTGTCCTTTTGGTACTCTCCTGGGACCTCAGCGATAACGCCGAGATTGCCTGCACTTATCTCGACATCCCCAAAACCTTATTCTACCCCGATGCGCTGCTACACACCCCGGTCGTCGGGCAGCTATATACTACCCCCTACGACATTGAGCCGCCTTTCCTCACCCGCATGCTAATCCCGTTCTTCTATCCTCTGAGTATTCTGTTGAGCCTCTCCGTTGCCTTTCTCATCGTCCTCTTCTGCGGCCAACTGCACCGTATACACAAGGCCGCAGAAAAACCGGTGCTGCATACCCACCTACTCCTCCTGAGCGGTTACCTGCTTCCCCCAGCCTTACTCTCCCTCTTCTCTTTCCTTATTATTCCTGCATATGAGCCCCGCTACGTGATTATAAGCACCATCATGCAATACGCTATCCTCGCCATTGCAGTTACTCACATCAAACGCCGCATTCCCCGCCGCATTGCGATCGCACTGCTACTTACCCTCTTCTTCCTACAGTCGCAAATCGCCACCGGCATCTCATTTCATCCCGACGATCGCGCCGCCGCAAAAACCATATTGCGCAACGCAACCAAAGACGATATCGTACTGGTTTATTACAACCACTTACGCATGGCCTTCGAATTCAACCTCCCGGAAAAAACCTCCCCCCCTATACTAGGAACACAAGGGTTTTTCGACTGCCTGCAACAAATGGATCACTGCCTGGATGAAAATCATCCCCTTTGGATACATACAACCCTGCTTTATTATCCTCCGGAATTCTTTTTGGGGAAACATCCGTCCACACATAATGGCGCCTACCCCCAATATTGGCCCTGCTTCTCCCTCTCCCGCCGCCCTGTACTGACTTTCATCCAGGAATCTATCGAAACCTACCTGCAGCTACAACAAATCGACTTCACCGCCTACCGCTTCCCAGGCAACTACTGGGGAATTCAGCTCTATCACTGTCTCCCCCCTGGAAATTCCCCTTTCAACACAGTCAGCGATACTGTAGAAGAACTTTTCAAACAAAACGACACCTCACCCCTCACACGCATTCTGTTACACTCCCATCTCGCCCAAAAAGAGGAACGTAACCATCGCTGGGATGACGCAGCACAGCAGTATCAAGCCGCATTAGAAAACGTCCTTCTTTCCTATGCCTCCCCCTCCCTGAAAGACGCCTTGGCCGAACTCATGTGGGAATACGACATAGGTCAGGAAGACAATTTCACCACCTTCATCGTCTTCCTGCTCCGTCACTATCACTCAGCACTGCAACAGACCAATCTAAACGAGGCAACCTACCAGAAATTCCTCGTCCATTTTACTGCCGATCCCGCAATATCCGCCCTGTTACAGGAACCCGTCGAGTAGCGTTCCGCCGCCCCAGCAGATACACGACAGCCGCTTTGCTGACGCTAACAGCAAAGCGGCTGCTCTTCTTTACAACGCTGTGTTACGCTACTCCTCGATCACCAACGCCTCCTTAGACGGCAATGCCGGGAACGCTGCATGCGGCTCCTCCTGGTACCAATACGCTACTGAAGCCAAATCATCCTTTAACGGCAGATAACGCCCTTCACTCTGCCAGCCCAAACTTTGAATGGTTACACGCAAATCCTTGTCAAAACGAATAGGATCGACAATGTGCCAGCGATACTGTCCAAAACGACGCTGTTCCCCTTTATACGGAATATGATGGAACCCCGTGTAAGGCGTCGTAAAATCGGTATACTTCCAACGCTTACCAACCTTGCGCTCATTATATCCATAGGAGCCACAGAAATAGTCCTCTTCGCCTGTACCACAAATGGTAGGAAATTCGGTATCCCCGTCCATGTAGAACTTGATTTCCCCTTCACCCCACCAACCGTCACTATTGGCGCCATGGGCCAGATACGTGCCGACATACTGTCCCTTACCGCGAATACCATCCACAATCGTATACACCTCCTTCTCCGGCAACGGGTTCACACGACGAAACTGCGCGTGAAAATAGGATGCATCCTGCGCTACCTCCTCCAACGAATAATTGATTTGATAATACAAAGAAGCACGCTCATCACCCATATTTTCCATCGTCACTTTGCACTTCTTCCGGAACGGCATCTGCCAATACGAATTAAAACCGCTACGTGGATTCACGCATATTGCCAACGAAGCAATCTGTGGTTCCTTACCACGTCCCCAACCCGCTGCAAAAAAATCGCCCACCGGCACCTCCACCGACGGTGTTTCCTCATCGTCCCAATAGAACCGCAAAATCATCAGGCGATAATCCCCCGTAGGCGTCATCCAAATCTGGTTGATTACCCCAGGCCCCGTAATCTCCCCCAAGGTAACCGTTTGCCCCGGTTGAAGATAAATATACGGATTTACCTTCCAGCCCTGCCCCAATTCACGTGCAGCACGCGCCGCATTACCCTCTTCCAGAGTCGCCATCCCGCCCTTGCCCTTCTCCCCCGTAAAATTCTCCGGACTAATCGAGCGAGTCTGTGCGTCACGCAATTGATACAACTGCCTCATGTCGGTAGTTTGCGCATAAACCGCTGGCATACCTAACGCCAAAATGAGCATTAACAACAATACCTTCATTTTTCCCTCCCAGTAAATGACCCAAAATTATGTGACCCCAAGGCCACAAGCGATACTCTTCCTTTGCTTCTCCTCAAGACAAAAGGAATTCACATCTGTTCCACAGCCACAAACAGCTGAGTCTCCACAAACGCATCTGACAATACCATTCTTGTGCCGCCCCCAACAGGCAAAGCGTCTCCCAACACTTCGCATTTCCTGAACGCCTACACCTCATACCATTACACATCACCTAATGCAAAAAGATGGGCGGCCCAAAGGCCGCCCATCTGCATTCACAACACCAACATCACCTTCAATCCGCTGCTACGCCAACGCAGAAGCCGTCTTCACTGCCTTCACACGCGTGGTAGTCGCCCGAATTGAAGAACTGGATCGAACGAAGCAATTCAGAAAGGCTGATAACCCAGTCCTGTGGTGCATAGTCACTACTGTGCGCCGAGCACGTCTGCGTTTCCGTACTGCGACCCGGTGCAAAACCATCTTCTCCGCTTTCAGAGCATTGGTAGCCGTCCGAATTGAAGAACTGGATTACACGCAACAATTCAGAGATGTTGATCTTTCCATCACCATCATGGTCCGCGCTATGCGCAGGAGGAAGCCCACCCTCGCCTTCTTCACCTTCACCCTCTTCACCCTCGCCTTCTTCTCCTTCACCCTCTTCGCCTTCGTTATCGGGCAGACGTGTCGCTAGAATCTGGCCACGGATCAGACCGTCGGGGAAGGAACTGGTGAGTACATCAATGTAATACAGGTTTTTCAGCAACTCTGCCGCCTGACCATTATCCAACGTTTGGGTTATAGTCATCGGCGCAGTGCCAGAATCCATGTTGAAAACAACTGGCCCATTTTCGCCTTGCGGCGCATAGCATATGCGCGTTGCAGTACCGCCTACTACAAAATGGTTCAACTGAATCGTCAACGTAAACGAATTGGGTGTATCCGTCAACATCAGATAGCCTGTACCGGTGCCGGTAATCACCGAAGAGGCCGGCGGCACAACCTGCGGGCTACTCAAGTCTACTTGCAAGGTCGCCCCATTTTTACCCAACATCAATGCAACATCAAGCACACCCACCGTGGAGGAAGAGGTTTTCACATCATCGGTTACTTCGCAGCGATACTCGCCACTATCTTCAACCACGAGATTGCTCATCGACAACGTAGCCGTCGTCTCGCCATCAATCGCCACATCATCTTTAAACCACTGGTAGCTCTTTTCACCCAAACCGCCGCTTACTGCGATGGAGAATTCACAGTCACCCGTTTCAAGACGATAGGTATCAATCGGCTGCACATCGAAGGCCAGCGGCTCCACTACCGACAACAAGGCAATGTTACTGTCTATGCTTTCATACGCATCGCTGATGCGGCAGAAGTAGACGCCCGCAGTAATCGAACTGGCGGATTCAATGGTGTACGAAGCGGAACCCTGCCCGACTTTCAATTCCATTGAACCTTGTTTTTTGTACCACTCATAAGTTAAGCCACCGACACCACCGCTCACTTCAACCGTAAACGTGTAGGGTGAGCCAATGTACTCAATACCACTTTGCGGCTGCGTCACAATCGCCATCGGATCATTGATATCGAGTACAGCAGGGTCGGTAAAGTTAAAGCCATTTGCATCCGTAATGTAGCAGGTATACGAACCGGAATCACTGGGCTGCAAACTGGCAAATTCAATGCTGGCGGTATCGGTCCCAAAATCGGTACCGTCTTTGGACCATTGATAGTGGAAGGGGGGGGTGCCACCTTCTACCGCTACACTCAGCGTATGGGTGTCACCGCTGTATTTTATAGCGCCTGCTGGCTGCTGGGTAATGCTGAAAGGCGGCACCACCGTAAGAAAGGCGCTATCGGAACTAAGCGATTCGCGATTATCGGTAATTTCGCAATAGTAGGTTGCTTCATCTTCCGGCTGCAGATTGGTGAAGCTCAGCGTGGGGGAGTCTTCCCCAACGGCGGCATCGCCGCGGTACCATTGATAATGGACGTCGTACAAACCACCAGTAACCGCAACTGTTAACTCCGCCGCGGTACCAAGATATACCAACTGCGCCTGTGGCTGCAGCGTAATCGCCATGTGATTGGCAATTGTCAACGTTGCTTCCTCAGAAGGAATGGTAAACGTATCATCGTAGATGGTACAGCTGTACACACCACTATCTTCCAGCGTAGCTGCCGGAATAGCATATTCCGCCGCATCACTGTCCGGCAGATCTGCGCCATCCTTTTTCCACTGGTAGTGCATCGTACCCACTACCGCACCGACAGCTTGCACCGACAACAACACCGGATCGCCAACATAGGCCCCGGTATCCGCCGGAGGCGTCTCAAAACGGATACGATCCAACACCGTGATCGCTGCCGCGTTTGAAGTCAGCGTCACCACCCCCTTAGCGCCGTCATCACCCGTTATCAGGCATCGATACGAACCGGCATCAGTCAACGCAAGGGCGTCAATGCTGAACGTGCGGTTGGTGGCGTCTGGAATATCGGCAAAGCCTTCGCCGCCGTCAAACTGCCATTGGTATGTGGCTGCTGCTGCGCCGCCGTGGGCGGTAACACTCAACTCAAGCGGTTCCGTTACAATCAGATCAGCGCTCTGCGGATGCGCAGTGATTTCAAAAGCAGCTGAGCCTACCTCAAGCGAGGCCGGAGCCGAACGACGCGTCCAAAGCGAATCGCACATAGTTACCGTATACTGGCCGGTATCCGCAGGGATAGCGTATGGGAGGATATAGGCCGGCTCGGTCGAAACCACTGCTTCCGGCGCAAAGTCATCGTCATCAATCGTTTCCCATTTGAATTCCACCGCGCCCTCTGGCTGGCCACCCGTATAGACAATGCCCATTTCTACCAGATCACCCGCTGCAACAGTCTGCGAAACCGGCTGGGTCAGAATCTGCAGCGGCGGATTGACAATCCCTTCCGCCTCCATAAACCCCTGACGATTGGTCGTCGCATTGTACGACGCCAAGTTGGTCTGTCCATCGCCATTCAGGTCCCCTGTGGAACCCAGCAGATTCGTCAAGCAGCCACCACCTGCCGCAGCGAAATCGGTGCAATTGAAGCTGTTAGCAAAATCGCTGATCGTACGATCGATTTGGTAACCATCGATCCAGGCTTCTGCAGAATCGACAACCGGTATACCACCCACCTTGGCGTAAACGTCGCCATTTTCACTGATGGTAAATGCGTCGATGGTAATATCCCCTTCGATGTCGTCCAGCATAGTCGGCAAAAGATCGCGAATAACAGTCAGCAAAATAGTGCTCAGCAAACTCTGCAGATGTTCTACCGATTTGTCTTCGCCTACCGTCATATAACTACCCATGAGGTTCAACAGCGAATCTTTAAGCACCGGGCCCGCCGAATTCATCAGCGAATCCTCACCCTGCCAGAGACTGGGAATATCGAAGGTGTCTTCGTACACGGTCGACCCAAGCACTTTGAGTTTAATGTGCAAGGGCTGCCCCGTCGTGATGTCTTCGGCAATTTTTACCGTAGTTCCCATTAACTTTGCTTCTGCACGCACATTACGCAACGTGATTTCTGTCGTTTGCGCGTAAGCCGCATTTGCGTCAAAGGTATTGCGGATCAGGGTAACATCATCGGGATCCAGATTGGCGACCACGCTCTCGGCACCGTCATAGACTGCGCCAAGCAGATCAAAATGGTCGTCATCATGGATGCCATTGTCATCATTGTCCACCCCGCCAAAATACGGACTGGACTGATAGGCCACATCATCCCAGACAGCATCGTCTATCCACATCGGCAGCAAGTCGGCAAGCACCATATCCAAGGTCTGGAAGGTAAAGTCGATATCACGCTGGCTCTGGAAACAATCTGCCATCAAGCCGGGTGATGCAATGAGTCCCCAACCCAGCATAAGAACCAATAAAACACAGTAGGACTTCTTCACAGCAGCATCCTTTTTTTTGGGCGTACGACAACACACCATGGCAGCCGTCGACGCAATATACTTATCCGCTCATAGAGAAAAATGTTACAAGGTCAATCCATCCACTACACATACCACAAGACACCATTGTCCCATCATGTATGCGGCACAAACTCAACGCAACCCAAGCCCGTGTTTCCGTAGCTTTCAACGATAGGGAAAACGATGCCGTTACGATATACGATAAATACTAGCGCACCGGTACCCGCGACCACTATCCATGACGTTTGCCGTCCCTGGCCGTTGCAAAAGTTCTTTTTTTGACCGCTTCCGAAGCGTCAATTCTGTAAATAGGGCTTTCAAGCCACATCCAGAGCGCTATCGCCCTTTAAATTAGCAAAATCTTTATATTTTTATACGGAAATACCCGCTAAAAGACTATACCACTATAAACAAATGATATACTACGATTTCTAACCTGTCAAGAAAGCGTTGCACAAAGGGCACAGTTAACAGAAAAATCGCTCGCTCTTCCATTAAAAAACGCATATTTCGTAATTTTAGTAATTCATAGCCTCCCTTATCGCCCCTTTCCCATAGAAGTCCGTATAAAACACCTTTGCTGGACTCTAAAGCTTTAAGCTTCTTTAAAATCAAAGCAACCGTAAGATTATCGTCGTATTCTCGGCCGTGTACGCCACGGCATTTTTGGTGGTTTTCCCTGCTTACGTCGTTTATGGTATCCTTGATATATCTTGGCGGCGCCGTGTTAATACATATGTACATCAAACGGGGGCGTTGAGGTTGGTATTCGCATTGCTTATAGTGAGCTGGCAGGGAAAGCGGTAATGAACACAGACGCAATACGTTTAGTTGACTTCTGGATAGGGGTACCGCTGTGCTTTCTCCTAACCCTGTTACGCCGGGTCCTGCAAATCCTGCACTTAGAGCGCCCTGCCACATCCGCACCACGAAAAGTGCTTTTTATTAAGCTTATTGAGCAGGGAGCGACCGTATTGGCCTGTCATGCCATCCGCCATGCCGAAAATATGGTTGGACGCGAAAATGTGTACATGTGCGTATTCGAAAAAAACCGCGGCATCCTGGATGTACTACAAGTCATCCCCCCCGAAAATATATTCGTAATTCGTTCCGAAGGCGCTTTCGTTTTATTGTGGGATGTTGTTCGCTTTGTATTCAAAGTACGCCGAAGCCATGTCGACAGCATTGTCGACCTGGAATTTTTCGCACGCGGTTCGGCCGTTCTTTCCTATCTATGCGGCGGCACACACCGTGCGGGGCTGCACCGCTTTCGAAGTGAGACCCCCTATCGAGGCGATCTGATGACACACCGCCTGGAATACAATCCCTATATCCACACGGCACAAGCCTATATGTTACTGGTGGAAGCGTTAGAACACGACCCGGCGGGCACGCCTCTATTAAAACTGCCTCTGGAAGACGCGACGCCATACTGCCCTCGCTATACGCCATCTGCAGCTCACCTCAGCCAAATGCAGGCCCTCCTGCATCACTCAGAAAATGAATCCGCAGGCCCTATTATCGTCCTGAATCCCAACACGATGGATTTATTGGGCGTGAGGAAATGGCCCGAAGAGCGCTACATCGCCTTAGCTCAAAAGATACTGAGCGCCTATCCCAAAGCACGCATTGTAATCACCGGTATCGCTGTAGAAAAACCAGCGGGAACACGCATGTCCACCGTGTTGGGAAACGAACACACTGTAGACTTAACCGGTAAGACCGATCTCCCTCTGTTGCTCACCCTGTTCTCACTAGCCGACGTGCTGGTAACCAACGACAGCGGAGCGGCGCATTTCGCTTCCACAACACCGATACATTCGGTCGTTTTTTTTGGACCGGAAACACCAGACTTGTTTGGACCGCTTGGCCCTCGCACACATGTAATGTTCAAGCATCTTTCATGCAGCCCCTGCCTCAGCGCATACAACCACCGCTTCTCACCCTGCGACGACAATGTATGCGTACACGCGATCTCAGTCGACGCGGTCTACGAGCAAGTCTGTACATGCTTGCTGGAACGCGGCTTCGAGCACCCCAAACACTGTAAAACCAATCCGATAGACCGTGCGGCAAATGGAGAATGAATGAAGGGTAAGTGGCCAAGCCCCAGAGCCATTGCATTTATAGTGCTTTTTGGCGTAACGGCATGGGGCGCAGTAAGCTTTTTTAACGGCGACTGGCGCGAAACGCTGTCACACTGGCAAAGCAGATGGATGGTGCTGTGGCTGGCGTTTTTCCTGCATCTTGCCGATGTATCCTTCGATGCCCTGCTATGGAAATGGATTTTACAGGATTTTGATATCCGCATAGACTATCGACGCGCCTGGGTGATTTTCTTTTCCGGATTCGCAGGTCTATTGCTCCCCCTGCAATTAGGACGCCTCATCCGCTCAGATGGTATCGCACGACTTAAACTCGGCTCACTGGGTAAAGCGGCGCGCGCAGAATTTGTGTTGTTCTTCATGAGTGGCGCAGGCGCTGTCGCCATTGTAAGCGGCATCCTCACCTACGTTATCTTTCCCTGGGCCGCTCCCTTTGTTGCGCTCAGTGTTGTCGCAGGCTTCCTTTTCATGGCGCGTCCCGCATTCGCACTCCTACAAAAAACAAAGCTGACCTTCCCCGAAGGCTATTGGTGGCGCCCACGCACCTATCTGCTGGCAGTCCTCACCATGCTAGGCTGGCTCATCGACGGCACCGCCCTATTCGGCGTTGTACATGGACTGCCCGGGGCTATCCAGCTATGGCAAGCCTGGCTGGTCATGACTGGTAATTGGCTCCTCTCCACCAGCACCGGACTACCCGGCGGCGTCGGTGCTATGGAAGGTTTCCTGGGCGTCTCGCTACGTTTTCTCGAAATGCCCCCCGCCGATCTTGCCTTTGCCGTAGGCGCATACCGCCTGGCGACATTTTGGGTGTGGATCCCGATTGGCTGGCTTTTCCTGCTGCGCGTAAACCGTTGGGTTGGCAGAAAAACCGAAGCCATTGGAGAGGTGCAGCAGAGCTATGAATAAGTCCCAGAAAGGCATATCGATACGCACCGCCCTTACCGGCGGCTACGCCTTGGCACAAGCACGCCTTTTCGGTCGCGCACGTCCCCTCTTTGCCGAATGGAACCTCACCTTCCGCTGCAATCTGCGCTGCAAGTACTGCGGCGCCTCCGAAGCGACATCAGAAGAACTACCCACAACGCAGGTGCTCTCAGGACTGGACGATTTATGGGCTCTGGGATGCCGCTGGATCACCTTTGGCGGCGGCGAACCCCTCCTGCGTCGTGATACCCCCCAAATTTTGCAATACGCCAAAGAAAAAGGCTTCCAGGTTTTCATAAGCACCAATGGCTATTTCGTATCCCGCCATACGCAAGCCATACAGGACTGGGTCGATCACGTTAACCTCAGTCTGGACGGCGGTCGCGATATACATGACGCCGTGCGCGGCAAAGGCGCTTACGATAAAGTACTCGAAGCCATCGAAGTATGCGCTCGTATCGGCGTTTCAGTCTCGCTGCAATGCGTACTTTCCAGCAACAATCTGGATTGCGTCGACGAAGCCATCGAGGTAGCCGAAAGATATCACGTACCCATCATGTTTCAACCTGCTACCCAATGGAAAGACTCCTCCACGGCGGACAACCCGATTGCACCCGAACCCGAAGCCTACCGACGCGCCATTGCGCATGTGGTCAAGCGCAAAAAAGAAGGCGCACCCGTGCGCAATTCCCTGGTTGGCCTGGCGCATCTGGCGCACTGGCCCAATTCCACGCCCATTGCCTGCACCGCAGGCCTGCTCACCTGTACCATCGAGCCCGACGGCACCTTGCTGGCCTGCCATCAATGCGAAGTAGGCGGTTTCTTAAAAGGAAACACACATAAAGAAAGTCTGAAAGAACAATACAACACCCTGGCCCGTCCCAAACCCTGCCGCCAATGCTGGTGTGCCCCCGTGGTGGAACTGGCCTTACTGTTCTCCATGCGTCCCGGAGCCCTCTGGAACGCAATACGAATGTTTTTATAAAACACAACACGAATAGACTAACGGCATTATGATTTCTTTAGGTATAAATGAAGATCTGTTCGATTCCGGCGTTGTTCTATGCGAAGACGGCCATATACTTTTTGCCGCAAACGAAGAGCGCTATACACGTCGCAAAAACGAAGGCGGATTTCCACACCACAGCCTGGCCGCCATGTTTGCCTACACCGGTATCGAACCCGAAGCGATTGACCAGATTTACATGGTAGGCCATATGACGCCCCCTTTCCCGGTACGTCTCTGTCCTTTCCTTCACAGCTGGCTTTTCGAAGCAAAACGAAATAAACGCGTCACGCTTTTCAAACGCCTTATGGACGCCGTCACCTTTCTTACTCCCATCTCGCATTCGTCTGAAGATTCACGGATGCGAAGCATCGTGCGTCCCTTGCTGCCCCCCGTAACACGTCGCCAATTCCCCAAACCCCTGCAGAAAACACCCCTGAAATTCGTAGAACACCACACCGCCCATGCAGCAGGCGCATGGAAATGCTCTGGCTTCGACGAAACTCTCTGTATCACCGCCGACGGTATGGGCGATGGTCTGTCGCTCACTGTATCACACTGTGGAGGTGGGGGAGAGCAGGGCATAGAACGCCTTTGGGCCGCCGCCGCCCGCGACTCCTTCGGCCTCTTCTTTGAAGTTCTGGCCGAAGGCTTTGGCTTCACGCCTTGCCGCGACGAAGGCAAAGTAACCGGCCTCGCCGCTTGTGGCGATCCGGCAGCGGTCCAGGAAGACGCACCACTGGTCATGCAAGAAGGCCGTTTGCACTACACGGGCCCGCTGGGACGCGAAGGCGTGCGCTGGGTACGTGAAAAACTCCTGCCACGCTACGGTCGCGAAAACATCTCCGCCTGGGCACAGGATGTTCTGGAAATGCAGATGACCGCCATTGCCCAATGGTGGCTCAAAGAACGCGGCCTGCGTCGACTCGCCGTCGCAGGCGGCGTCTTCGCCAACGTAAAACTCAACCAACGCCTGCACGAACTACCCGAAGTCGATACCCTCTTCGTATACCCCAACATGGGCGATGGCGGCCTTGGCCTTGGCGCTATTTGTGCTGAAGAAAATTTCGCGCCAAAGCGCATCGAAAACGTTTTTCTCGGCGAATCCTTCGACGACGACGCCATCGAAGCGGTCTTAAACGCCGAGGGCTTGTCCTATGAAAAACCAGAGGATATAGAAACGCACGCGGGCGCCCTGCTTGCACAAGGCCACATCGTAGCCCGCTTCTCCGGACGCATGGAGTGGGGGCCACGCGCCTTGGGTAACCGTTCGATTCTCGTGCGCACCACCGACCGCGCTGTAGTCGATCGACTGAACACCCTGTTGCAGCGTAGCGACTTCATGCCCTTTGCGCCGGCAGTCTTAGCCGAAGATGCCGAACTTTACTGCAAAGATATCAAGCCGGGACGCCTCGCAGCGGAATTCATGACGGTATGCTTCGATTGCACCGATCGTATGAAGCAGGAACACCCCGCTATCGTCCACGTAGACGGCACCGCCCGCGCCCAACTGGTCTCGGAAACCACTAACCCCGGCTTCCACAAAATTCTCAAAACTTTCAAGGCCCACAGCGGCAGCGGCGTACTGCTCAACACCAGTTTCAATATCCACGAAGAGCCTATCGTCTGCACGCCTCACGAAGCCGTGCGCGCCTTTTTATCCGCACAACTGGACTACCTGGCCATTGGCCCCTATATTGTTTCCGGAACCCGCACAAAAAAAGGACAGAACTAACGTGATTGCAATTGTACATTACGGCATCGGCAATCTGGATTCCGTAGCGCGTGCATTTCGAAAATGCGACGCCGAAGTAACCCTTGCCGCTACGCCCGAGGCCCTTGCCGAAGCCGACCATATTGTACTCCCCGGTGTGGGTTCATTTGCCAAGGCCATGGACTTTCTGAACGACAGCGGGCTGCTTCCCGTGTTAGAACAAAAAGTACACGAAGACCATACGCCTATACTCGGTATCTGCCTGGGATTCCAGATGTTTACGAAACACAGTGAAGAAGGCAACGTTGCAGGCCTGGGCTGGATCGACGGCGAAACTAAACGTTTCCGTTTCGATGAACTAGACCCCGCACCCAAGATGCCGCACCTGGGCTGGAACGATGTGCAACGCAAAAAAGACGGCCCCCTCTTCGCCAATGTACCCCAGGCCGCCTGCTTCTACTTTGCCCACTCCTACTGCGTTTCCTGCACCGACACCTCCGTTGTCCTAGGAACCACTTCATACGGCTATGAATACGTCTCCGCAGTGCAACGCGACAACATCTTCGGCACCCAGTTCCACCCCGAAAAAAGCCACGCGGCCGGTTTACAGATCATCCGAAACTTCATAGGATACCAGCACCATGCATAAAGTCCGTGTCATTCCCGTACTCCTGCTGCGCGATTTCGGATTAGAAAAAAGCATCCAGTTCGACACCCCAAAATACGTCGGCTGCCCCATCAACGCGGCGCGCGTATTCAACGGCAAAAACGTCGACGAACTCATCCTGCTCGATATCATCGCCACCCAGGAAGGACGCGGCCCCCAAATCGACGTCGTACGCGAAATCGCCTCCGAATCCTTCATGCCCTTCAGCGTCGGCGGCGGCATCCGCTCCGTCGACATGATGTGGGAACTCCTGCAGGCAGGCGCCGACCGCGTCATCATCAACACCGCCGCCATCGAAAACCCCGCCCTCATCACCGAAGGCGCAGAACGTTTCGGCAACCAATGCATGGTCGTTTCCCTCGACGTACGCCAGCACGAAGACGGCCGCTACGAAGTCTTTACCCATGCCGGAAAAGAAGCGACCGGCCTCGACCCCGTCGAAACCGCCCTGCGCATGCAACAGGCGGGCGCAGGCGAAATCTTCCTCACCTCAATCGACCGCGACGGCACTATGGACGGCTACGACATCCCCCTGATTCGCCAGGTAGCCGACGCATTAAGCATCCCCGTCATCGCCTGCGGCGGTGCCGGAAAAGTCGCCGATCTCGCCGACGCCGTCTACCAGGGCCACGCCTCCGCCGTCGCAGCAGGCGCCTTCTTCCTCTTTTACGGACGTCGCCGCACCGTCCTGATCACCTACCCCAAAGACGACGAACTCTGCGCACACCTCAGCCCCGAACACGTCCGTCCCAAAGACCCAAAAGACGAAATAGACCGCGCATCCGCCCGTATTTGACCTTTCACTTTTTCTTGGGAGAGCCCTCTTTCTACAAAAAAGGAAGGCTCCCAAAAAACCCATCCAATAAAACGAGGTGGGGAAGACCCTATCCTTCCTCTGCTCATTCCCCAACGCACCCTGGAAATGCCTGCCAACCAGCCCTCTCTGCGTTGAGAAAACATGCAATATGACTACGGAACTCCCGCGGTGCAAGCAAGACGTATACTACGTTCGCTTTCTAATCAAAGCCTAGCTATCTTCTCTTAAAGTTTTTTTGAAGGGGGTCTGGGGGGGACTTATTGTGAACAAAAAGTTCCCCCCAGCAGTATAGCTTACAAAAAATACGGGCACCGCTAGCACTGCGTGCACAGCTGCGCAGCTTTTTGCGGAAATCCGTACATTTTTCTGCGTGCGAAATAGAATACAATTCATTATTTTTAGCTATCGCATCAAAAAACGCATTTATCTCATTTGTTTCATTTATAAGTCTTTTTAATAAAGCTCGATACGCCCAATTTACTACGATTAATTTACTATTCCCTACCTTATAAGGATTATTTTTCTGTTATATTTAGTTTACCTACCATAATAAGGGGTTGACAGATAGAAAAAATTTTTATAGCTTAAATTCGTAGTTTGAGGAGGAAAGATGCCGTAAACGCAATACGCCGCCAGATGTCCTGTTCCAGTGGGCCCCTTCGGGGTGTCTGAATATTATCGATTAAACGCAGAGGTATATTCGGAGCAGCATCCAAAACGCCGTAGTACGTTACTGATTCTTCTCCAATCAGCTACAAAAAGCTTTTCTCAAGGTGGGAAAAGCAACAAAACGGCTATTCAAAAAGAGCAAAGGAGTCTGTAAACATGAAAAGGTTTATGAAAGCTACCTGCACCACTCTGGCAGTGCTCGGCCTGTGCGCCGCCTCTGCCTTCGCCACCGACTACAACGGTGAAAAATTCAACGAAGTTGGCGGATTAACCATCGGGCCTGATGGGTCTACCGCAGCTCAAAGCAACCAACTTCGTTTTGACTCCAATGGAAGAATCGACTTTGCTGGTCCAGAGGGAAGCTCGATCAATTTCAATGATTGGGGGAATATTATTTTTGGAGGTACGGAGACAAGCGGAATTTTCTTTGATTATAAAGGGGTTATAGGCTTCGGTCCCGAAGATATAAATGGAAACCGGAATCAGATTTATTCTGACAGCGAGAACAACTTTAACATATCTGCAGCAAACGAATTATCCCTTCGCATGGACGACTACGGTGGCGCCATAATGCTTACCAATGATGAGGCTGTATTTGCCTGTTCAACAATCGAACTAAATCCACTTCAGCTCCATGCCTCAGGCCTATTTCTCAAGCATAGCGGTATTGACAGCCTCTTTTCATATGAGACTTGTCTGTCAACAACAGAGGGTACGCTCGGTATTGGTATTAGTGAAATTTCACTACACCCTGGAGCCCAACAAGAAGCAGACGCTGACTTCAAACACGGCATCGAAATCGATGAGGAAGGCTTTATTTGGTCGTTTGTAGCGCCCTACGAATATGACGGTGCCAGCCCCAATTGGGATGATCCTGGTAGCATAGACCCGACAAAAGTTCACCGCCGTTTTACGGTTCATAATGTATCTGCAGGAAAAAGTGGTGCCGACGGTGACCTTCCGGATGGATACGCTGCAGGTTCGGCAGGGCGCTCCGTGATGATGTTTTCCTGGAAAGAACCGCTATTTAGCTATGACTCCCTTGAAGATGAACTCGTCATGGATTTCCAAGATCCTTCCGCAGAATTGTGGTTATATGAGGAAAAAGAGGGAGAAAATGATGATGTAGATGCGCGCTTGATTGCGTTTGAAGGCCATGCGCGCCTGATGACGCAGACGGCGTCGACGGGAGCAGTGAAAGCGGAAGTGCGTGCGGAATCGGATGGCGATGTAGTCATTCGTCTGGGCTCAAACTAAGGTATGCGTGTCGTCACGGATATGAGTGTTGACGGATACAGAAAGGAGGTACGTATGGTACCAATGCGTATACCGATTCGGCTGTTATGTGTGCTCGCACTGTCTTGTGCTGTTTGCATGCCCTATGCGAATGCGTCGTCGTACAAGGTGACGCGGAGTGATGATACGGCGGTATTAGAATTCTTCGCGAATGGTAACGCCACAGCCTATGGCACGGTGCAAACGAATGCAACGACGGGTCTGGTGCAGGATGAAACAAAAACGGAACTGGTCATTGAGACCGCGTCGCAAACTGTAGCGCGTCTGGATCAGACGTCGGGTGTTTTCTATCTGCGCGGGCAGGTGTCGCAGAACGTTTCGCAAACGGTGTTAAACAGCTATAAAGACAATACCTCGGGCGAGTTTATGGTGGAAGATTCGAATGACGATATCGTAGCGGTGATTGACAACAGTGGCAATCTGCTGCTCAAGGGAACCTTGCAAGTGTTGAATCAACTGTAAGTTTTGCACCGTAAAGTAGGAGAGTATGGGGTCATGGCCTTTGCCATGGCCCTTTTTTTTTGAGTCCGTATGTGCTTTCCTGCGTGATATCCCAATCTCGACCACATAAGCCGAAGCAGCGCTTCGGAGACAGGGGCGTTGCCAGGTAAAAAGTTTTTTGAAGGGGGTCTGGGGGGGGGGGATTTTTTGTTCACAAAAAATCTTCCCGAGTATAGCTTACAAAAAATACGCGCACCGCCAGCACTGCGTGCACCGCTGCGCAACTTTTTGCGGAAATCCGTACATTTTTCTGCGTGCGAAATAGAATACAATTCATTATTTTTAGCTATCGCATCAAAAAACGCATTTATCTCATTTGTTTCATTTATAACTCTTTTTAATAAAGCTCGATACGCCCAATTTACTACGATTAATTTACTATTCCCTACCTTATAAGGATTATTTTTCTGTTATATTTAGTTTACCTACCATAATAAGGGGTTGACAGATAGAAAAAATTTTTATAGCTTAAATTCGTAGTTTGAGGAGGAAAGATGCCGTAAACGCAATACGCCGCCAGATGTCCTGTTCCAGTGGGCCCCTTCGGGGTGTCTGAATATTATCGATTAAACGCAGAGGTATATTCGGAGCAGCATCCAAAACGCCGTAGTACGTTACTGATTCTTCTCCAATCAGCTACAAAAAGCTTTTCTCAAGGTGGGAAAAGCAACAAAACGGCTATTCAAAAAGAGCAAAGGAGTCTGTAAACATGAAAAGGTTTATGAAAGCTACCTGCACCACTCTGGCAGTGATCGGCCTGTGCGCCGCCTCTGCCTTCGCCACCGACTACAACGGCGAAAAATTCAACGAAGTCGGCGGATTAACCATCGGGCCTGATGGGTCTACCGCAGCTCAAAGCAACCAACTTCGTTTTGACTCCAATGGAAGAATCGACTTTGCTGGTCCAGAGGGAAGCTCGATCAATTTCAATGATTGGGGGAATATTATTTTTGGAGGTACGGAGACAAGCGGAATTTTCTTTGATTATAAAGGGGTTATAGGCTTCGGTCCCGAAGATATAAATGGAAACCGGAATCAGATTTATTCTGACGGCGATAATGTCCTTAACATATCTGCAGCAAACGAATTATACCTTAGCATGGAAGGCGACGGTGGCATGATAACGCTTACCAATGATGAGGCTATATTTGGCTGTGGAAGATTCGAACTAAATCCACTTCAGCTCCATGCCTCAGGCCTATTTCTCAAGCATAGCGGTATTGACGGCCCCTTTTCATATGAGACTTGTCTGTCAACAACAGAGGGTACGCTCGGTATTGGTATTAGTGAAATTTCACTACACCCTGGAGCCCAACAAGAAGCAGACGGTGACTTCAAACACGGCATCGAAATCGATGAGGAAGGCTTTATTTGGTCGTTTGTAGCGCCCTACGAATATGACGGTGCCAGCCCCAATTGGGATGATCCTGGTAGCATAGACCCGACAAAAGTTCACCGCCGTTTTACGGTTCATAATGTATCTGCAGGAAAAAGTGGTGCCGACGGTGACCTTCCGGATGGATACGCTGCAGGTTCGGCAGGGCGCTCCGTGATGATGTTTTCCTGGAAAGAACCGCTATTTAGCTATGACTCCCTTGAAGATGAACTCGTCATGGATTTCCAAGATCCTTCAGCAGAATTGTGGTTATATGAGGAAAAAGAGGGAGAAGATGATGATGTAGATGCGCGCTTGATTGCGTTTGAAGGCCATGCGCGCCTGATGACGCAGACGGCGTCGACGGGAGCAGTGAAAGCGGAAGTGCGTGCGGAATCGGATGGCGATGTGGTCATTCGTCTGGGTTCGAACTAAGGTATGCGTGTCGTCACGGATATGAGTGTTGACGGATACAGAAAGGAGGTACGTATGGTACCAATGCGTATACCGATTCGGCTGTTATGTGTGCTCGCACTGTCTTGTGCTGTTTGCATGCCCTATGCGAATGCGTCGTCGTACAAGGTGACGCGGAGTGATGATACGGCGGTATTAGAATTCTTCGCGAATGGTAACGCCACAGCCTATGGCACGGTGCAAACGAATGCAACGACGGGTCTGGTGCAGGATGAAACAAAAACGGAACTGGTCATTGAGACCGCGTCGCAAACTGTAGCGCGTCTGGATCAGACGTCGGGTGTTTTCTATCTGCGCGGGCAGGTGTCGCAGAACGTTTCGCAAACGGTGTTAAACAGCTATAAAGACAATACCTCGGGCGAGTTTATGGTGGAAGATTCGAATGACGATATCGTAGCGGTGATTGACAACAGTGGCAATCTGCTGCTCAAGGGAACCTTGCAAGTGTTGAATCAACTGTAAGTTTTGCACCGTAACGTAGGAGAATATGGGGTCATGGCCTTTGGCTATGACCCTTTTTTTTTGAGTCCGTATGTGCTTTCCTGCGTGATATCCCAATCTCGACCACATAAGCCGAAGCAGCGCTTCGGGGACAGGGGCGTTGCCAGGTGAAAAGTTTTTTGAAGGGGGTCTGGGGGGGACTTTTTGTTCACAAAAAAACTTCCCGAGTATAGCTTACAAAAAATACGCGCACAGCTGCGCAGCTTTTTTCGGAAATCCGCACCTTTTTCGAGGTATGAAATAGTAGACAATTCGTGGTTTAAATCCTTTATTTCAAAAAGCTCACAAATCGCATTTCTTGTATTTATAACCCCTTTAATCAAAACACCATACGACTAATTTCGCAACTATAAATTTACTATTACTCTTTAAAAAATAGCTTTTTTGCTGTTAAATTTGCATTACTCGCCATAATAATGGGTTGACAAATGAAAAAACTTCTTATAAATTAAATTCGTAGTTTGAAGTGGGAATATTCGGTACATGCAGTACGTCTGGAGATGTCCCGTTCCAATGAAACCCTTCGGGGAGGCCGGTGTGTCGCTTACGAGCCCGACATTTCTAAAACGGCTTTTGCCGCTAAAGAGGAACAGTACGGATCATAGTATCGCCGGTGGCGCGGG
This sequence comes from Candidatus Hydrogenedentota bacterium, assembly GCA_963678445.1. Taxonomy (GTDB): domain Bacteria; phylum Hydrogenedentota; class Hydrogenedentia; order Hydrogenedentales. The sequence continues at coordinate 1,884,443 of OY782877.1, forward strand.
CCATTTGCTTGCAGTCGCTGGACCATTTAGCACGCACACAGCCAATTTCAGAAGAGCAGTCTTCCATCTGTACGAACATGTCGCGCGCCCTTCCTGAATCAACTACAAAAAGCTCTTCTCAAGGTGGGAAAAGCACAGACAGGAAACGGGTTAAAAAAGGAGTATGAACATGAAGAAGTTTATGAAAGCTACCTGCACCACCCTGGCAATGATCGGCCTCTGCGCCGGATCCGCCTTCGCTGTTGATTTCAACGGGGATACGCTAAATGAAGTAGGTGGTATCGGCATTGGCCCCGACGCAAGTTCACCGCCCGCTGCCAACACAATTCAGTTTCAGAGCTCGACCGAAGGAACGATCGATTTCACAGACTCAGGGCTCATTCAATTCGGACCTGATATTGATGGATTTCGTACAGAAATATTGGGGGACGACACTGGGGTACTCACTATGTTTGCACCGGATGCTGTAGAAGCACTTACACGAGAATCCTCTCTCTACACTTCCAACGATGGCTGTGTATTGTTAAACCACCACGATTGCTTTACAACCCCAACCCCTCCGCTGTATGCAGCAGGGATAATCAACAAAAAAAAGGGGGCAGAAGAGGGTCCCTTTGGTTCTGGGCCAAACACAAGCTTGATTTCAACAGAAGGAATGATATTTGTTGGCCAAACAGATCTTCATGAAGTAAACGGCGAGGTCGTAATTGGTAAACGTCAGTTTGGTATGGACATAACAGATGATCGTTGTATTTGGACCGGTATCGGTTTGTATGAATATGATGGACCAGAACCAGATTGGTATTCTCCAAGTACAATAGATACCACAAAAGTCCACTATCGGCCAGTGGTCCAGAACCTCTCAGCAGGAACAAGTGGCGATCCGGAACTTCCTGATGGGTATGCCGGTGGTTCGGCAGGACGCTCTGTATACCTTTTTTCGTTTAAGGAACCGACGGTTAGCTACAATGCGACAGACGATGAATTGCTACCAGACCGTCCCTATTCTCCTTCGGCGGAACTGTGGCTGCATGAAGTGAAAGAGGGAGAGCCGGATGATCCGGATGCGCGCTTGATTGCCTATGAAGGCGCTGCTCGGGTGATGACGAGAACGGCATCGACGGGTGCAGTAAAAGCGGAACTGCGTGCGGAATCGGATGGCGATGTAGTCATTCGTCTGGGCTCGAACTAAGGTATGCGTGTCGTCATGTATATGAGTGTTGACGGATACAGAAAGGAGGTACATATGGTACCAATGCGTATACCGATTCGGCTGTTATGTGTGCTCGCACTGTCTTGTGCTGTTTGCATGCCCTATGCGAATGCGTCGTCGTACAAGGTGACGCGGAGTGATGATACGGCGGTATTAGAATTCTTCGCGAATGGTAACGCCACAGCCTATGGCACGGTGCAAACGAATGCAACGACGGGCCTGGTGCAGGATGAAACAAAAACGGAACTGGTCATTGAGACCGCGACACAAACTGTAGCGCGTCTGGATCAGACGTCGGGTGTTTTTTACTTGCGCGGGCAGGTGTCGCAGAACGTTTCGCAAACGGTGTTGAACAGCTACAAAGACAATACCTCGGGCGAATTTATGGTAGAAGATTCGAATGACGATATCGTAGCGGTGATTGACAACAGTGGCAATCTGCTGCTCAAGGGAACCTTGCAAGTGTTGAATCAACTGTAAGTTTTGCACCGTAACGTAGGAGAATATGGGGTCATGGCCTTTGGCTATGGCCCTTTTTATTATGTCCGTACTCGCAGAATCTCAGTGCGGGCCGTTTCAGGCGAAGTCCATATGGAAGTTTTCGCCGAGGTAGACTTCGCGGGCGGTGGGGTCTTGGGCGATTTCCTGGGGGGCGCCGGCGACGATGACTTTGCCTTCGCTGATGATGTAGGCGTGGTCGGTGATTTGGAGGGTGTCGCGCACGTTGTGGTCGGTGATGAGTACACCAATGCCTTTTTGTTTGAGTTGGGCGACGGTTTGTTGTAGGTCGGCGACGGCAATAGGATCGATACCGGCGAAGGGTTCGTCGAGCAGGAATACTTTGGGTTCGATGGCGAGGGCGCGTGCAATTTCGGTGCGACGCCGTTCCCCACCAGAGAGGGTGTAGGCGGTACTGTTGGCCAGATGGGTGATGTTCATCTCATCCATGAGCGCATCGACGCGTTTGGCGCGTTCAGCACGGGTGAGGGATTGGTATTCGAGGATGGCCATGATGTTTTGGCGCACGGTGAGTTGACGGAAGACGGAAGCTTCCTGGGCAAGGTAGGCCATTCCCGCACGGGCGCGTTTGTACATGGGCCAACAGGTGACGTCTTGGCCGAGGAAGGTAATCTTGCCTTCGTTGGGACGCAACAGGCCAACGGTCATGCTGAAGGTGGTGGTTTTTCCTGCGCCGTTGGGGCCGAGCAGGCCTACGACTTCCCCTGCACGCAGGGCGAGGGATACACCGCGTACCACGGTGCGCTTTTTGAAGCTTTTAACGAGTCCTTCGGTCGCGAGAATAGGAGCGTTGTCTGTGGCCATTGGTATGCTCCTTCTTATTGTCCTGCGGTAATGTAGCCGGGGAAGGCGTCGTGAAGCAGCAGGCGGTTGCGTTGTGTCAACTCCAGCGATTCCAGGGCAGTCTTGGCGACGAGTGCTTTTGTCTGCTCAGACAGGGCCGTTTTGGCAAAGGCGTCTTCTTTGTAGAAGGCCTTGTTTTGCAGTACTTTGTTTAATTGCTTGAGCAGCATTTTTTGTTGCTTGACCAGCACGGCTGTCTCGGCGCTCATCAGGCCCGCGCGCACTTCCTCGCTCAACAGGTCGACGAGGTGTTTTCCAGGCGATGGAACGCTGTCATTTGCAGCCACTTTCAAGGCATCGATAAGGCCCGTCCAATCGCTGACATCCGTCACAACCAACAGGGAAGGATCGGCTTCTTTTTCCATGGCGCGCAGGGGTATTGTGTCGGCCTGCATATCAAAAATGTCGATAGTGTTCTTTTTGAAATCGATAGCGATCTTGCTGCCACGCACGCCCTGCGCTGTTTCGCTGTTCATCACCGGATCGCCGGTGAAGACCAGTTCGCCGGTTTCAAAATCCCACACGGCCTTTTCCGCGCTGAGTTCACCTTGGGGATGGGTCAGCTTCACGCCGCCTTCCATGGTGATGCGGGAAGGGGCGCTGGCGCCTTCTTTCTGTTCAAAGCGCATTGAATACGACTGTATAGGGAGGGGTTTCATGTCGGGGTCGTCAGCAAGGAGGGTAATACGTACGCCGTCGGTCATTTCTTTGAAGGAAAGGCTACCTTCGAAGCCACCTTTGAACCGGCCAACTTTATCGATACGCATGTGCGTGTAACCGCCCATATCGTTTGCATCTTGTGCAACTGCCCATCCTGCTATGCAAAGGCATAAACATAGGCTATTCAAACGTCGCATCATCTCTATTCCTCCCAAGGTGGCCAGCGGTGGCCAACGCCACAGGCAATAGTTATGGTCCTTACCGTCCCTGACCAACACAAATTTTTCGTTTTCCGTGACACTTTTGGAAATGTCATTTGCCAAAATAGACCACGCCTGAGACGTCGGTCATTTCAAATTCTTTGGTATCCGGATATAAGCGCAGGCTATCCGCCTGTAGCTTTATTTTGGGGTTTTCCACTTTGAGGGGGTGGTCGGTAAAGGCCACGCCTTTGGTGGTTTCATCTTGGGGATGCACCCATTCCATGTCTTCGAGGTGGATGACGGTGTCGCCGAGGTAGGCTTTAACGCCATCTTTCAAATACGCGCCCACGTTTTGTTCGAAGCGGCCGCGTTTTCCTTCCAGCACCATTTCTTCGACATTGGTTTGGCGGTTATAAACCACCGCGCGTGCATCTTCAATCGCCCACACCTGCTCATCGAGCACTGAAAACGTATCTGCATGCAACCAGAATGTCGGCTTATGTGCCGCGCTGGTTGTCGTGCGGGTATCGTGCAGATACAGATTTATATCATTCATTCGAATTGTATCGGCTTCCGCTGCTGTCGCCATGCCTTCCACCTCTGGTGGTGGCGGCGTTGCAGGCAGGGGGCCGCCTTGGCCACAGCCCGCTGCGACAAAGCTCAAAATCCCTATAAATCCTGCCCAACGCTTCATGCGCGGGTCCCCTGATTCTTTTCATACACCGCTTTAAGGCCTTTTAACGTCAACAACGAATCCACCACATCAATCTGTGTGGCCGTCTGCGCCATCGTTTTGGCAAAACCGCCTGTCGCCACCACCGTGGGCTTCTCCGTCATCTCCGCCGCCATACGTCGCACCAGCCCATCCACCATATCCGCATAGCCATAGGTCAGACCTGAACAAATATTGCCAATGGTGTCCTTACCGATCACCTGATCCGGACGTACCACGTCGACACGAGGCAGTTTGGCGCAGCGTTCGAACAATGCGTCTGCCGAAAGGCCGATGCCAGGCGCAATCACGCCGCCCTGCCATTCTGCACGCGAGGAAACGACATCGAAGGTAGTGGCGGTGCCAAAATCGATAATGATCAACGCGCCTTCATATTGCGAAACAGCGCCGACCGTGTTGACAATGCGATCCGCACCGACTTCTTTGGGATTGTTCACCTGCAAGACCACGCCGGTCTTTACCCCAGGCCCCACCATCAACGGCGCAACGCCAAAGGCATCCTGCGCCACATGCGTCAGGGCCTGATTCAACTGCGGCACCACACTTGAAATACAGCAGCCGGTAATGTCCTGCGTGCGTAAGTCGATTTGTTGCAGGAGCATATACAGCAGGATATGCAATTCATCCGCAGTACGATAATTGTTGGTAATTACCCGCCAGCGCCCTCGTAAGGTATCGCCCTCATACAGGCCCAGCACCATATTTGAATTGCCCACGTCAACCAGTAGCAACATTATGTAAAAATTCCTTTGTGCTTCTCATATACATTCGCTTCCAGCACCTCCACCTCACCATCATGTATCCGATGTTCACCCATCGCCGTCGTCACCCAGAGTGCACCCTCCTTATCCATCGCCGTTACACGGCCTGTAAGCCTTTCGTAGCGAATCTGCTTCCCTACCATAGCACATTCCGCCGCCCATTGTTGCCGCACGTCTCGATTTCCCCTGTGCGCAAACGGCAAATCCCTGCCTTTATGGTGTGCATTTACGCCAATACTCAGTGCCGTCCAGCCGTTAGGTGTTCGACAAGGATACCGCAGACCTTCCTGCTGTCGCAAAGTAGATCATTGGGCCACTTTATCGTCAACTTTACCCTGGGACGCGCCGCCTTGCCGCAACTACTGCACCACCCTGTTGCTCGAAGGGGTTGCCGCTAACAAAGCAACGTCTCCGCGGATAATCGAAGTATCCCGCGGAGACCTGTATAAAGAACTATTTGAAGGCAGGTTAGCCAGCGGCCTTGCCCTGGCGCAACCATTCCCATTGTCGCGAAAAAAGCGCCCTGATTAGCGAACGCATCTTAGCGCCTACACATTTTCTATCAACAAAGACATATCTACTGCGGGTGCCGAATGCGTCAATGCACCCACCGAAATTACATGCACCCCTGTTTCCGCCATACCGCGGATACGTTCCAGCGAGGCATTGCCACTGGCTTCGAGGACCACTCGATGCCCCTCCGCACGCTTCACCGCCTCCCGCATCGTATCGTTATCCATATTATCCAGCATGATCACATCCGCCTTCGCCGCCAAGGCCACATCGAACTCTTCCAGATTGGTCACTTCGATGCCGATGCGCATCAGGTGATGCGTGCCGTCCGACGCTCGTTGGATGGCGTTTTCAATACCGCCTGCCGCCATAATATGGTTTTCCTTAATCAGGATACCATTAAACAAGGTATGACGGTGGTTTGAACCGCCGCCATGCACCACCGCTGCCTTTTCCAACTGGCGCATCATCGGCGTCGTCTTCCGCGTGCAGCAGATACGACACTTCACACCGTCCAGCGCATCCATATACGCTGCCGTCATCGTTGCAATACCCGACAGGTGCTGTGCAAAATTCATGGCTACGCGCTCCGCCGTCAACACCTCACGCGCATTGCCCGTAAACTCAGCAATTTCATCACCTTTTTTAAACCGGGCCCCATCTTCCAGCGCGCCCCAATCATTCACATCCGCCTCCAACAACTGAAACGCGGTATAAAAAGGCTTAATCCCGCTCAAGACACCATCCTGCTTGGCAATCAACCGCGCCCGGCACCGTGCATCCGCAGGCACCGTGTTATTTGTCGTCAAATCTTCCTGGCCGATATCCTCATCCAACGCCTCCCGCACCAGCCGTTCCATATACCGCTGCATATAACTACTCTCCTTTTTTCCAAGCGCGAATTGTATCATATATCCACCATTCAATGCGATTTTTCCGTTTTACACACTACCAAAATCCATAAAAGCACCCTTATTAACATGCTTACGGCATGCACTTCGCCCGTAGGTATAGACAAAGAGGGGCTTGCCAATAATATACACGGAAGGCGTCCGAAAAAGCGTCTCAAGAGAGGAGCGGGCATTATTTCAGCGCAAAAATATGCATACTCCCCGGCGCAAATTCTACTACGCAAATTCCTCAACCAGGTCATAAAAAGCAAAACATTCTACTGCGGTCAGGAACGGTAAGACCCATACCTGTTTCAGGTGATGCGAGTCACGCCAGTACTGGAGCGTTTTCGATTATTGCAGCGTATAGGTGGTCTCTTCTGCATTGGTTTTCAAAATTCCCTGCGTCTGGTTTTTCACCATAGCATACGACACATCAACGTGCACCGGGGTTTCAGAGGACACCTTTTCACACTGCCAAGGGAGGTAGAGCAATGCACCTTGGGGTGTTTTTTCATCTCCCCGGTTCTTGATCTGAAGCATCTGCACGGTGTCCTTACGTGTCTTGACCCGTTGCAACAGGTAGCCTTGTGCATGGAACAGCGGGCTAAGCTTCGGCTCGTCCCACTGAAAGCAGGAGGGAGTATTTGTCGCCCGAATAAAAAGCACCATTTCGCTTAATTCCACCTGCTCTTCGGTTGCAAGATGCAAGGTGAGCAGGCCGCGCCCCTTTTGTAACGGGGTGTGGGTGAACGAAAAGTGGATCGTACGGCGTGGAAGATAGTGATACGCCTTGGGCAGCACCCCTTCAACCCCCTTATTGCTAACAACCCGTAACGTTGCCCAATGCTCCTCATCGCCCAGGGCGTCAGGTGCTTGTACCACCGCAGAACGGCTGCCATCGCCACTGAGCCATTGCGCTTTTTGGTTGTCAAACCAGAACGTGCTTTCTGCCGTCAGATTGCGTCCGGTAATCAAAAGGGTATTGCCCGCATCCGCATAGCCCTCACTGGGTTCAAGGGCTTCAATATATGGTGCGCCAAATACCGGACAAGGGCTGGGATCGGCGCCATCCCATATTTGATCCATATCGGAATCAGGATTACGCGGGTCCGTTTCCCCATCATCCACGCGCCCATTGCGATTGACGTCTTCCAAGCCATCTGAAATGCCATCAAAGTCCGAGTCCGGATTGAGAAAGTCTGTCTCTCCCGATTCCGTCATGTTATTCGCATTGCGATCCTCAATTTCCGTAGGCAAGCCATCATTATCCGGATCATTTCGCTCTACGCCAGCACGGGCAAGCCAGTGAAACAGCGCCACGGCAAAACGGCGCGCCTCGCCAGATTGCATGGCTGGATTTTCCAACGGTGTCGCTGCAGAAAGCAGCGCAATACGCCCCAATCCATAACTACGTGCTAAAAATACTGCACCAACGCCCTTGGCTCCCCCCGGCTCAAGCGCAAAATCCTCCTCCGCATAAATGGCGCAGCCATCATGCACAGGAAACGACTTCCAAAACCGGGTAATATCCCGATCACCCGCAGCGGCATACCGTCCGTTCACATTGAGTCGGGTATCGATTCGAATACCAATCGGGCTAAGCCAGCGAATAAAAGAAGGGTTGGCGTCTTCACCCAGATGTGCGCCCAAAAATAAAAGTGCGCCCCCATCGGCAACATAGTCCAACACCGCCTGACGCGTCAAAGCGCCTTGTGCGGCGGCACGTGCATCCAGCACGACAACCGCGTAAGGATATAAGCTTTCCTGAAAAGCCCCCTGATCTTCATGATGGGCGAAATAGCGAGGGGCATGCGACAGCAAAGTCGCCAAGCTATCCAGGCCCGTCTCACCTCCAGAGGCATGTATAGAGGTCTGCGCATCCCCCCGAATCCATAGGATGCGCCGGATAGCGCCACGTCCCGGCTCGATACGCACCTGTATCTCCGCCGGACTGCCAAATGCCTGTTGCGGGTAGACGGCGCCCGGCAACCGAACCTGCACGATCCCGCCCCGCGCAGTCTCTTTATCAAGCTGTGCATAATCGACGGCCATCTGTGTAATGTGGTGATCATTTCGTATTGCGCTACTGAGCAGTAACCACGGCAACGCCGCTGCATCATGCGTGAGCGTCCAACCGCTAAAAAGGCCCGTGCTCGGTTGTATATACGGCACGCGCACCTCATATCCCAGTGCATCTTCATGGAATGTGACCAGCGCTGGACATTCCAGCCGTGGCGAAAAACGCCTGGGTTCCGGATCTATCCCGTCGTGTATCAAATCACCATCACTATCGGGATTGTTCGGGTCCGTACCCCGTTTGCGTTCTTCCTTCTCCGAAAGGCTATCCCCGTCCTCGTCCTCCGCCACCCATAAAAAACTCGGAACAAAGGCAAAATCCGTCACCCACCCACTTTGAAAATGAATAGAGCGCAACGAATGCGCTGTTACCACATCCAACACATGCAGCCGTCCCCCTTCTGCCGCACACAAGCCCGCCTCGCCCCACTGGAGACATTGAAAGGGCTGCTCAAAACTTGCATACAAAGAGTTTCGTTCCCCCTGAGACCATATCGACACCTCGTTATCACGGCTGACCGCAATATCGTCGTTATAGGGCGAAGGAGCCAGCAACAAGCTATGTGTCACCCCAGTTAACGCATGTTCCGCTTCCTTCTCAATCCCCTGCGCACCCATGTGCACCACCGTGATATAAGCAAAATCTGTCCCCGGTTCCCGCGTGGCGATCCAACAGCGCCCCGCACTGGCCGTTTGCAACGGATGCGCCTCAAGTGCGCTGCTTCCCCGAATCTCAAGCGGTGCGCTCAACGGATTCAGCGTAGCCATATCAAACGCGTACAACCAGGAGATGGTCTCCTTGGTGCTGTGCTCTGTGGAAAACCCGGAGGAAAGCACGAAAAGTATCTTCTTGTCGCGACTCAACACCATATCTACAGGAACCATATCGATATGATCATCTTCCTGCGGCAAGCCAATGTGATGCACACGTTTATATTTGCGTTGCACATCCATCCGCACCAGACTGGACGGCTGCGCGCGCCCCGCGTGACACAGAACCAACAGGGAAGCGTCCGAAGAATCCCCGCCGCCCTCCACAGGGGCATACACCGGCAAGGCCTTCACAGGCGCTCCCGGCAACGTCCAGGCTTGCACATCATCAACCGCAGCCTCATCGCCCCCCGCGATCCCACGCAAAACAACACGGCCCAGAACCTCTTCATACGACAGCTTTGGGGTCGAGCATCCCAACCAGACTTCCCACGTTTGCGACAACGAGGAAAACGTACACGGCATCCATTCACGCCACAATGGTTCCGAGGCGTTGATCTGCGTCTTCTCTAACGCAAACGGCGTGACAGAGAACCAATTTGCAAACGAAGTATCCGTTTCCCCCGTGCGTCTTGGACATAGCGCCGGACTTCCCGAATTAAGCACCGCCCGATTCCGATCGGCATCAACATACAACGGCGCCAACGCGCTCACCCCCGGCACATGCGTCGCACCCGGCAGCACCGTCCCCAACGACAAATCCACACTGTGTACGTAAACCCCCGCCGCCTTGCGCGTTGCATTAAGCGTCGACGTGACCACCAACATACGATGCGCCACCGCCGCCTGGCTGAAGGCAAGCAGCAAAAGACCTGTCATGCAAAACATGCGTCTGAAATTCGTATGCGCTACTAACACCCCCATCCTGATCTATTTTCCTCTACCCGGTTTTAACGCGGTGTGCTCGCCGCTTACGCCTTAACGGGATTGGGGAAAACGAGTCCGTTTCCCCCAATCAAATCACTTCTAAGTACCCACTCGTAATTAGTGACTGAAATCCCGAGAGTGAGTTGTCCTAAAAAACGAAATTTTTGCTGTGGTCAGTTGCGGTCGCTGGACCACTTTAGTGACTGAAATCTGGATAGCTGTCATAAAAAACAAAGTTTTTGCTGTGGTCAGGGATGGTAAGGACCATACCTATTGCCTGCGGTCGCTGGACCGCTTTAGCTAAAAGCTGGACGAACCATGTCGGCCCACTGTTCCTTGATAACAAAGAAATTGAGGCCATCCGCCCCATTCTCCTGCACCAGATCCGCAGTTTGTCCCATGAGCGGGTCATCAATATAGATAATCGGCGCCAACGTCTTCTCCGGTCCAATCAGAGCACGCGCCATAGCCGTTTCATGCCCTACCGTCTCCGGGGGAATCGCCGTGCGAATGTGTTCTATCGAACGCGTCGCCACCCACTTGTCCAACCCCGTCCACCGTAACAGCAACTCCATCGCCTCCGCCTCTTCCGGTGTACCGGCCAAGCCCAACTCTTCAGGAATAATCGTCAATTCCCAATTCAGACACGCAGGACCAGGACGATCGGGATAGTTACGATAAATCATCGGCGCAAACACATCGACAAAGTCGCACAGATCGACATACGATTGACCCACAAGCGGCGCAAACGACGGTGTGAAAATATACACCCCCATCTTCTTACCCGCACCATGGATGATTTCACTAATGTTCTTGAAATGCTCCGTGCTGCAAACCCGGCGAAAACGCAACCACTCGAGAATGCCCGGATGGTAGGTGAGCCATTCCAGGATGCCTACCGGCTGCTTCAGCCAGTTAATACCGCGTTTGGCGTCCTTCCCCTTCGACATCACCAAATCATACAGCGCTTTCACATCCTGCCTCATCTTCTCAAAATCGAAGCCCAACGCCGACGCCTTCTTTTCCGAATGTACAGAAAAATCCGTAAAAAACGCCTGGATACCCGAAGCAGGCGAGGCAAAACGGCACCCATCCACCAAGATACCCTTCACCCCCTCCGTCGCGGCCATCTTCTCGTACGCCTTCAGGTTACGATCCCGAATCACCGGATCATTAGGCGATCCCGAACCAAACCAGACCTGCGGTTTACCCGTAATATCCACCGCCTTATGGCTGTCATCCTTCGCCAAATCACCCAACCCGAACGCGCCGCCACACAACCACGAATCCATGCCCGCCTCCCTCACCGCTTCGATAACCGCATCGCCACCCGCCACCACAATATTAAAGCCGGCTTCACGTAACGCCTTCGCCTGTTCCTTAGGATCGCCCTTGCCAATACCATGCATCCAATACGTATACCCCGTCTTCCGCGCCGAAGAGGCTACCGAAGCCTCCTGACCCGCCGCCGTCGCCATCAACGGCACCGCACCCGCCGTCGCCGCCGCCCAATGCAAAAAAGTGCGCCGTGGTATCGTACTACCGCCCGCTGTACTCATCATTCTTTTCCTCCGCTTTACCCGCATTCCGTTATTCAAAAAAAGCGTAAACACGCATCTACCTAACCGTGGCCTGAAGCAATGAAACCCGTGCTTTTCTACAGATACACGCCCCGCCCCTGCGCCCATTGCCCGTGGAAGCAATCCACCTGCTTCCCGTTTCTGGAGTGCATAGCCAGTCTAACAAATTACTCCGACAAGGCGCGATCTTTAAAATCTCCCTGTCCACGCTCTCTCTGCACCTTCCGCCTTTGAGAAGCAGTGCGCGAGGGACCGTGGTTTTTTGTTGTGTTATGAGGGCCGCTTGGCTATGATGAGGGGGTATTTCGTTATTCGCGTTATGCGTAGTAGTAAGTTCAGTCTGCCTGCGAAGGCGTCGGCTTGGGTCTTGAGCGTTCATAGGATGTGTGGTTCATGAATATTGAGAGTCTGTTTGATCTTGTGGCGCAGGAGAAGGCGTCGGATTTGTTGATCAGCGCGGGAGCGCCCCCAATTTTGCGTATTAACGGACAATTGTTCCGAAGTCGTTCAGAAGCGTTGACACCAGAGCAGACGCGGGCGTTGGTCTATGATTTTCTGTCGGAGGAGCAACGTGCGCAGTTTGAAGCCCAGAAGGAACTGGACTTCTCTTTGGCGGTCGGGCGTCGGCATCGGTTTCGGGTAAATGTCTATTTGCAGAAGGAAGCGGTGACGGCGGCGTTGCGCCCAATTCCGGAAAAAACACCTTCCTTGGAAGAGTTAGGGCTTCCGACGTCGGTCCATGAGCTGGTGCATGCACGCCAAGGGTTGATCTTGGTAACGGGACCCACGGGAAGCGGTAAGACGACGACGCAGGCGGCGATGATCGATCGGATTAATAATGAACGGGCTTGCCATATTATTACCGTGGAGGACCCGATTGAGTATGTGCACACGCACAAACGAAGCATTGTTGATCAACGCGAGGTAGGCGGTGATACGAACAGCTTCCCGAATGCGCTGAAATATGTCCTGCGTCAGGACCCCGATGTCATTCTGATAGGGGAGATGCGCGACCTGGAGACGATTCAGGCAGCATTGACAGCCGCAGAGACCGGCCATTTGGTGATGGCGACCTTGCACACAAATGATGCGATCCAGACGGTGGACCGCATTATCGACGTGTTTCCAGCGGAACAGCAGCAGCAGATCCGCTTCCAATTGTCCATGAGCCTGCTGGCGATTGTTTCGCAGCGCCTGCTGGCACGTTCGGATGAGTCGGGGCGTGTGATGGCATGCGAAATTCTGCGCAATAACACGGCCATTGCAAATTTGATTCGTGACGGAAAGACGCACCAAGTGTACAGTGTGGTGGAGACGGCTTCGAAGGAGGGGATGATCACCATGGACCGTTCGTTGAAAAACCTGTATAACGAAGGTCTTATCTCGTACGACGATGCGATTTGCCATATGCGTAACCCGAAGGAAATAAAGGAAATACGTCGGGATAGTTAGCGCCTCTCCGGGGGAACATCATACGGCTGGGGTATGGACCCGGTAGACAAAAACAGTTTTTTTTGGAAAAATGGCAGAAGGTGGCGGAACTTTTTAAAAGTAAAGGGCATAAATTAAAGGTGCGGCAGGTGTCGTGGGGAACGCGGATGGCGATGTTTTCTACCGCATGCAACCCGGGAAGAGCGAATTGGGATAGAGATGGCGGAAGGTGTAAACCAAAATATTGCGGCAAAAAAGGCCTCGTTGGGCTTGCGCGTTCTGGAACGCGGCGAAATGCCGTTGTCAAAATGGGCCGATGAGGATTTGATGCTGGCGCAAGGGCAGGGATCGGAAGATGCCTTTGCGGAATTGCTACGCCGTCATGAACGCGGCGTGCTGAATTATATGTTCCGCATGCTGCATAACCGTCACATCGCCGAAGAGCTTTGCCAGGAAGTTTTCCTGGCCTTGGTGAAAAATGGGCAGCGTTACCGGCCCACAGCGAAATTTACAACGTACTTGTATACGATTGCATCAAACATTGTGCGCAAGGAATGGTCCCGGCAAAAACGCCGCTCCCGTTTCTTCACGCAAATTTCGACATGGTGGACGGGGGAGGAGGAGGACGCCTTTGACCCCTTAGAACGGGTGGGCGATGAACGGGCTTGTGTGCTGACAGCCTTCCAAAGGGGTGAAGTCTCCGAGGCAGTCAATGCGGCGTTGAATCACCTGCCCGATCATCAACGGGAAGTTTTTGTGCTACACCGGTTTCAGGAGCTGGGCTATGAGGAGGTGTCGGAGATTCTGGACGTGCCGGTGGGAACGTTAAAATCACGGATGGTACGCGCGGAACGCGCACTACGTCCATACTTGGAAAAATTCCGGGAATACTTGTAAGCGTGATGCGGATTGATGAAAAAATGCGACGGCATCCTTCGCGCCAGGAACTGATGGAACTGGCGGAGATCATGGTGGATCGTCGTGCCGCGGTGCCGCAGCAGCTGGCTGCGCATGTCTCCGCATGCCCATGGTGCGCCAAGGAGTTTCGCGCCATGCGCGCTTCGCTGGAATTCATGCGTGCCGCGCCAGCATTGAAGGCAAATCCCGCCAACACGCAACAAACGCTACTACACGCCCGCCAGATGCGTGATCAGCGAACGCAGCGGGAACAACGCCGGATGCGGTGGTTACAATTTTCGGAAGGGGTGGCTTGTGCAGCCGTGCTGCTCCTGCTGGCAGCAGGGGTATTTAGCATAGCGTTGCAGGAGGCGGCGCCCGTAAAACCACCGGTAGCACAGCCCCAAGTGCAGGCGGCGGTGACGGATCCGGGACCAACGATTGAGAGCATTCGCCAAGCGGCGGCAGAAGTAAAAACCTTGTCCGAGGCGGTGCGCCTGGCATCAGAGACGCCTGAGGATGCACATGCGCGTGAGCATCGACGGGCATTACGGGCTATGGATGCCGATGTTTCGGCAGCCTTGACCGCCCTGGAGCGCAACCCGGGCTGTGCGCGCGCAGCCTCGATTGCGGACGCCAATCTGAAACGCCAGGCTCAGGCGCTGCGTTCGCTTTATCTGGAACGCACATTGTAGCGCGTAACCATTCCGAACCCCATGAATCCGAAGAAGTTCTGCATTCCCCAACGGCAACAGAATTTCTTCTTTCTTTTTCACACTGTTCCAGCAAGAAAACCTTGATTTTATAGAAAAATTTTGTCATCATGTCCGCGCTGAAGAACCTGACTGCATGCCGGATTTTAATGTCTGGACGGACAGGACATTCCTGTGATTATTCAGAATGAATCGGAGCTTTATTAACAAAGAGGTATAGTGCATGGCCGTCGTGAAGGATATTGTAAAGGGGGTAGCACGTGTGGCGCTTAAAGTTCCTGCGCGGCAGAAGATCGCTGCATTGTCCCAGGAAAATGAGGCGGCACGGGTGTTGGCGGAGGCATTGCGGGCTGCGGTGGACAGCGACTTGACGGCCGAGGAAGCCGAGTGGACCCGTAAGGTGGAAGCGATGCGCAAGCGCCTTTCCTGCTCAACGGATGAGGTTTCGATTCAGGATTATGGCGCGGAGCAGCCGGATCAGCAGCATACCGACGAAGAAATGTATCAAGGGCTCGTGGTAAAACGCACGGTGGGCGATATGTGCCGCCGGGCGAGCAAGCCCTATTTGTGGTCACTGGTTCTGTTCAAATTAATCCGTGCGTTTAAACCGTCATGCGGGGTCGAATTGGGAACCTGCTTGGGCGTGTCCGGTTCGTATCAGGCTTCCGCCATGAAGCTGAACGGCCAGGGCCGCTTGATTACGATGGAGGGTGCGCCCTCGTTGGCCGCTCGCGCGAAAGAAAATTTCGCTGGCTTTGAGCTGGACAATGTGCAGGTGGTAGAAGGACGTTTCCAAGATAATCTGGAGCAAGTGCTGGAAGCCAACAAACCCATTGATTACGCCTTTATTGACGGGCATCATGATGAAAAGGCGACCTTGGCATACTTTGAACAGATGCTGCCCTATTTCGCGCCGCGTGCCGTGGTGGTTTTCGATGATATTTCCTGGTCAGAGGGAATGCGGCGCGCTTGGTTAGCCTTGGAAAAACACGAAAAAGTACGGGTATCCGTAGATATGCGTCAATTAGGTATTTGCATTTTAGATGATACAATAAGCGACAAGTGTTGTCGCCGGATTCTGCTGGTGTAGCAGAGCACAGGGCACGGAGCGACCGTTTGCCAAAAGAGACGATGTAGCTGGCGCGCCATTTAAAAAAGCAAACATGCGTTTACAAAGGCCATACCTTTTGGGTATGGCCTTGACCACTTTAGCGCGCTTCTAAAAAAACGCGTTATGCGTATATTAAGGCAATTATGTCTAGTGCCTTCCCGCACCCAACAATGCGGCACGACTGCGTATGCCAGGGACGGCCAATAAACTACTAGCTACTAGAGGGAACCGGTAAAGATGCTTTCTTTGTAAAGCACGTTTGCCGTTGAGTGTCTTCGCACGGTGATGTTGCGCCAATAGCGCGATCTTCTATTGATGCGGAGCAGCGTAATATTTAATGTATCAAGTTTTAGTAAGGGTTTTGGAGAAGTCAGGTTATGTTTAAAGATGTGGAATCCATAATGAATCCCAAATCGATTGCGGTGATTGGCGCCAGCAATCGTCCGGGTAGCGTAGGCAACGCCGTATTCAGCAACATTCTGAATGCGGGATTCTCCGGGGTTTTGTACCCGGTGAATCCGAAAGCGGCATCGATCATGAGTGTAAAAGCGTATCCCTCGTTGAGCGCTATTCCCGATCCGGTCGATCTGATTATCATCGTAGTGCCCGGCCAATTCGTGCCGAGCATCATTGAAGAAGCTGGCGAAAAAGGCGTGAAGAGCGCCATCGTCATCTCCGCTGGCTTCAAAGAAGTAGGCGGCGAAGGCCGTGCGTTGGAAGAGCAGTTAAAAGCAGCCGTCAAAAAGGCCGGCATCAGCCTCATCGGTCCGAACTGCCTCGGCGTGGTCAACAACAACGCCGATGTGCGCATGAACGCCAGCTTTGCCCCCAAAATGCCCAAGCCGGGCAACATCGCCTTCATTTCTCAGTCAGGCGCACTATGCACCGCCGTGCTCGACTACGCCGAAGGCCGCAACATTGGCTTCTCCAAGTTTGTCAGCTTTGGTAACAAGGCCGATGTGACCGAAGTCGATTTGCTGCACTACCTGAAAGACGATCCCGATACGGACGTTATCCTGATGTACCTCGAAGATATCGGCGATGGCCGTGCATTCCTGGAAACGGCGCGTGAGATTGCCTGGGAAAAGAAAAAACCAATTCTTACCCTGAAATCGGGCCGCTCGGCAGCAGGCGCACGTGCAGCAGCATCGCACACGGGTTCCCTGGCCGGTTCCGACAATGCCTACGACGCCATTTTCCGTCAGTCCGGCATTATCCGCGTAGAAACGATGGGCGAGCTCTTTGACTATGCCGTGGCCTTTTCAAAGCAGCCCGCGCTGAAAGGCAACAACATCGGAATCGTCACGAATGCAGGCGGCCCTGGCATCATGGCTACAGACGCAGCAATTCGTCACGGTCTTGAAGTAGCCACATTGAGTGATGAAACCAAAGAAAAAATGGCGCAGGGCCTGCCAGCGGCAGCCAGCCTGAACAACCCCGTGGATGTGATCGGGGACGCGACACACGAACGCTACGAAGTGGCCTTGAAGGGCGTCCTGGAAGACGACCAGGTCGATGGTGCGATTGTACTGCTGACCCCGCAAGCCATGACCGACATTTATGATACCGCCAAAGTGATCCCGAAAGTGGCCAAACAATTTGACAAGCCGGTTGTCGCCTCCTTCATGGGTACCGTCGACGTCGCACCGGGAATCGAACACCTCGAAAACAACGGCGTACCGGCCTACCCCTTCCCAGAAGCCGCCGCACGCGCATTAGCCACAATGGCGGATCATGCCGGCGTACTGAAACTGGAAAAACGCCAGGAAATCAAAATCAACGCCGACACAGCAACGGCAGCGGCCGTAATTGCCGACAAGCTCAAGGATAAAGAAGAATGCTATCTGGGCCAGGCAGAAGCCAACGCTATCCTGGAAGCCTACGGATTGCCCGTGCTCAAGAATCAGTTGGTGACAGACGCCTCGGAAATTGCAGCGGCCGTCGAAAAGGTTGGTTTCCCGCTGGTAATGAAAATTGCCTCGCCCGACATCGTGCACAAATTCGACGCGGGTGGCGTGAAACTCAACATCAACTCCCTGGAAGAAGCCCAGGCAGCCTATGCTGAAATCATCGCTAACGCCAAAAAATTCAAGGCCGATGCACGAATCACCGGTATCTACATGGAAGCAATGGCCAAGAAGGGCGTCGAAGTCATTCTGGGCGCCGTACGCGACCCGCAATTTGGCCCCCTGTGCATGTTCGGTCTGGGCGGCACCTTCGTCGAAGTAATGAAAGACGTCAGCTTCCGCCTTGCCCCCATGTGGGAAGTCAGCGCCGAAGTCATGATCCGCTCGATCAAAGCCTACAAAATGCTCACCGGTTTCCGCGGCACACCGCCTGCGGATGTCGATGCGATCAAAGATTGCCTGCTACGCGTTTCCCAGATGCTGTGCGACAACCCCGAAATCGCCGAACTCGACATCAACCCGCTGATCGCCTGCGCCGAAGGCGAAGGCTGCTGCGTCGCCGACAGCCGCATCCTGCTGCGCAAGGTTGAAAAATAAAACTACCAAGACCGCTTTTTACTGGGGGAAACTTTTTGTGAACAAAAAGTTTCCCCCAGACCCCCTTCAAAAAAACTTTAATCGTATACAAGCCCCGCTATCCTCGCCAAAAGGAAGAACCATACCGCTTGGCTGTGGCTCTGGCCACTGCTTCCCTCACCTCCAGACGGTACACACGCCGCTTTCACAAAAAGCCCTCCCCCTCCCATTACGTAGGCATTTCTATTCCCCAGATTGCACGAAAAGCGAGCGCCTTGCTTACTACTCACTTTTTTCTTGTATTGCATCCCTTCCCGCGGAGAGCGTGAAAACGAAAAATTATACAGAATCGAGTAGATGGGAGGGGCTACCTCCCATCTCTCGTTCCGCACAGTCTATGCTTCGCAACACAGCTCCGCAGATCGCCTGTCGGACCCTTTGCTGTTATTCAAACTGTTCCGCATATCCAATTACATCCATTTTTCCTGCTCATACACCGTCAACTAGATGCCCCCTGCTGGATACGCATAATTAAAATCCAACGAAACTTACAGACTATAGACGTCTAGTTTGTTGCCCCCGAGGACACCGGCACAATGTGCAACGGAACAACATCCATTGTCGTCTGTTTCGTCTTTTTCCCATCCATTGTACACGTTGTGTCGGGATACTTAAGTTTCTGCGCCACCGCGGTAATATCGCTCAGATCTTGATTATCAACGGGATCATAAATTTTGAAGTGTCCTGTCCCCTCTGTTGGGCGCGGGTAGGGATAGTTTATAAACATTTGGCTGGGCATAACCTGATAGACTTCATGCGGGCCTATCCAAATAGAGCAATCCCAACGCGTGGTTACATATCGATATCCATACCCCTCAACATAGAGCTCGAAGGCCAGCCTCTTTGCGGTATCAGTAGGATTGTGAATATAGATTACTGTGGCGGAACCATCCTCTGTAGCAGAGCCAGTTGTAGAACGGAAGTGCGGCAAAACCAGTTCGTAATCGCCGGTGGCGGCATACTCTCCGTTCCAGATCCCCCAATATTGGAAGCAAGAATGCTCGTCGTTCGCATTATACAAAGGCAGCGAACTGCTACTGCTCTTTCGTGCGCGATACAGCACATCGCCACTGAGCATCGTGTCCAATTCAAGCGCACATTCTGCTTCCAAGGCCAGATGGATACCGCTCCAATTAGGATCGCCGGTTTGCGGGTAGGTAAACGCCTGCAGAATATCAGACGACTTAATGAATTTGGTGGTGCCCGCATCAATTACAATGTCAAAGCAATTGTCCGATGCGTTCCAGGTAATACCGCTCGGCAAGCCACTTGTTTTAATCAAACGGTCGCCTGAATTCACGTGATAGCCCCAGAAATCTGTAGTCGCGGTCACCTGAACGCCATCCGCAGGCGTATACAGATAAAGTTTTACAACATTAGCCCCTGAGCAATCTACGGCATTGGGATTGTGCAAAGCAAGCTCCCACTTCATTCCGCCCCATAGGCATCATACCAGGAATACTCGGGATTTCCGTTCTCATAATGCCACATACTCGATGGATTCCATACAGGATTCTGGGGATAGATTCCACTAGCTGTAATGTATCCTTTCAGCAACTGGCTATCAACCCCACCGATGAACGGCCCCGCCCCATCGCTGCGGGAATTCACGGCATTGGCCCAAGGGAATGAGTAGGTATGGGTAGCCACTGCATTCATGCTACATAGGACCGAACACGTCAAGAAAAAAGCGACAATACTTCTTCATTTTTACAAACTCCTTTTACGCTACTTTTCCAATTTAGAAGCGCCACATCGCTCCGCAATGCTACTCTGCACTTCTTCAATTGGAATTTCGCTTAACCACTTCACGTCCTTCACGAACAAAAAAAATCTTACTCGGAAAATGAAGGACTCTCCTTGCTTATGTAGATGCTGTTTCTGCCTTTGCGTCCACAAACATCGCCCTGCGAATGTCTTAAATTGTTTCCATTACAAATAGTTTAGCTATGTTTTTAAATAACCTCCTTATTGTTGTTTTATTTATAGTTTTTTCTGCTAGAGCTGTTAGTATTGATCAAATGCCTTTATTTGTCAAGCATATTTCGTACAAAAAAATTTATATGAATAACGGCAGATGTGGGAAACCCTGAAAAGAAAGTGTTTTACCGGGATAGTTTTTTCGCTTCATAGCGTTTTACGTTGGACAAAAAATTCAACGCAGCAACGCAGAACATGCAAAGCTTCGCAAAGAAAACCACTGGGCGCAAAGCGGTTTTCTCTTTGCTTTGCATCTGCTCTCTATGGATTTCATAAAGGTGGTAGGAAGACGGATAGGCAGTAGCAGCAGCTAATAGTGGCTTTTGAGTTGTGAAAAAAGTAGATGTAACTATAAAGCGGCAAAGCACAGCTCCAGAAAGAAGTGCAGTAATAACTGACATTTCAAAAGCTGTCATAAAAGTAGTTTAAGGCAACTTCGAAAAGCTAATACTTTATATGAACGCTTCAGCCCCAATTCCCATTGCCTTTCTTCATGCACTTCATGTCCTTCATGGTAAATAATGTGCTGGTTTATTCCCCAAAGTCCTTTTTACCATGAAGAGCATAAAGGACATGAAGGCGTATAAAATAGTGCTTTTGATATCACTTTTGAGGGGCGTTTCAAAGGCGTTTTGCGTCCCTCTGCGTATTCTGCGCCTCCGCGTGACGTCTTTGTCTATATTTTGCACCGCACTCTGTATGCATTCCCACGGAGACCGTGGGAACGAGCAAATTTTCACGGTTGATGCCTCAGGCAATTGCTTCATTTCCAGTTCCCGTTATTTGCTTCATGCTATTCATGTCCTTCATGATAAATAGCAGGGACTTGAATACCGGGCTGATATGGTAACGGGCACAAAAAAAAGGCGAGCATGTCATCCGACATTCTCGCCTCACGTCTTTAAATATTATTATGTATGCGTTGATGCGTTATAGGCGCATCATACACCAGCTGGCAACAAGTGCGCGTAGGACAGCATTCCTTGAGGAAGGTTTGCAACCTGGGTATACTGACCCTGCAAGTCCCCAGGACCACCAACCCACTCGACGACGAGCGAGCCGTTTGGCTTATGACGACCCCACGGGAGGTCCGGATTCGTCGCATTTTCCTCATGAATACCGGGAAGGTCCGGAATCTTCACACCAACCACACTTTCCTGACCATTGTTATCGGCAGGAATGCTGGAATGCGGCGTGTAGCTTGGATCTGCGATCGCCTGAGGATTCGGATCTTCGGTCGCCGGGCGGAAGGCCACGGTCGAACGCGCCGGAATTACGAAGGTGTTGCCACCATCGCCGTCCAGACGGGGAAGTTCTTCACCAGATTCATTGTAATACGTGATCGAACAAACCAGATCGGAATCCGCGTTGCTGGTCAGATAAACCAACCCCAGGTAGGCAAGGTCACTCTGGCTGGGCGGATACCCGGCACCAGCGGGTGCCAAGTCCACGAACCACGGGACTTTCATCGAGCTGGCATAACCAGCGCTTACGCCTATAGCCACAATCAACGCAACTACTAAAAGCTTTTTCATTTGTTTTCACCTCCTCTCGGCTTAGAATCGACATCAAAGCCGGTTACGACCGGCGTACCGGCCTTTTTGTCCGTTAACTAGTTTGTAGCACAAACCAGTCTGAATGTCAACATCTTTTTTTCTGTGCGGTCCAGCGACCGCAAGCATTAGGTATGGTCCTTACCCTCCCTGAGCATCAGAAAATGTCGTTTTTAATGGCTGTTTTTCAGATTTCAGTCACTAAAATCGACCCTATGACAGCATTTTACGGGTTGGTTGCCCAGAGGTCCATGTCGCGGATAAGGGTGCGGCGGGGCAGGCAGGCGAGGTGTACAAGGGTAGCTGCGATGTCTTCGGCGTGCAGTCCGGAATCCTGGTGTGGGCTGTGATCGGGGTCAACATTCACGGTGCTGGGATTGAGCACGCTGACGCGAATGTTGTATTGGCGCACTTCGTCGAGCAGGGCTTGTGCGAAGCCTTGCAGGCCAAATTTGCTGGCGGCGTAGGCCGCGGCGCCGGGATCGCCTTTTTTGCCGGACATGGAGCTGATGATGAAAATGTCGCCGGCGTTTTTCTCGATCATGCTGGGCAGGAAGGCTTTCGTAACAAGGAATGTGCCGCGCAAATTGGTCTCCATGACTTCGTCCCAGGTTTCCTGGGGCATATCCATAACAGGGGAGAAGCGCATGACGCCGGCGTTGTTGATCAAAATGTCGGGCGTGCCGTATTCCTCCAGTACGCGCTGCGCCCAAATACAGATGGTGTCGGGCTCGCGGTGATTGCAGACGGTGGGCACGCAGTTTTTGCCCAGTTCGGCTGCTGTCGCCTGGAGGGTTTCATCATGCCGTCCGGTGATAATCACCTTGGCATCGGCGTGAAGAAACGCACGCGCAATGTGTTTCCCGATCCCACGACTCCCGCCCGTTACAATAACCTGCTTCCCGGATAAACATTCCTTTTTCACGGCCCCCTCCTTCTCGCGGTCGCATCCGCGGCATTCTTCTGTGAATCTGCACGCTTGCCTGTGGCTTTGAGCCCTTAAGAACCCCTTTCTATTTTTCTATACTATTTTTTCATTTCGCGCCAGTGTTTTTTGCAGTACTTCATTCTTTCTTTTACGGAAAAAAAGAAATCAAAGAAAAAACGAGGGGCGTTCCGATAGTATTCATGAAATTAAGCGTGGTGGGAGCCATCTTCCTGGGCTGCGGCAGTTGTGATGAAAAGCAGGAGTGGGCCTGTAAGCCGGGTTCTGTCCGGAAGCACGCTTCCTGGACGGCCATTCATCTGGGACATGCGTCGCCGCATGCCTCAAGCATCCTACCCGGGAGCAACGCGGGCCACGCCATAGCTCCTCTATTTGGACTTGCTCCAGGTGGGGTTTAACAAGCCGCCGTGTCACCACGACGCTGGTGCGCTCTTACCGCACCTTTTCACCATTGCCGGCCTTTCTAAGGAAAGACGTAGGCTGTGTATTTTCTGTGCCACTTTCCGTCGGGTCGCCCCGCCTTCGCGTTACGAAGCACCTTGCCCTGTGGAGCCCGGACTTTCCTCGATGTTTCCTGGGAAACACCGCGACCGTCCAGCCCACTCCTTGGCGCAAGTATACCGGCTTGAGGGGGGCTGGGAAAAGCAAAAGATTACGCTGGCATCAGAAATGGCCTTTTGCCAGGGTACGCACGGAAAGGAGCATGCCTATTGCCAGTGCCGCTTCCACTTGCCGGTGGTGTAGGAGCTCTTGAACCCATATTTGGCCTGTGCTAGAATGCCAGAGAATAGGGAGGAACGTACGATTATGCGTATCCATAACGGTTTGAAATACGGGGGTTTAGTCTTTCTTTTGCTTGTGACCGTGGGTTGTGCGCGTGCCGCTAAGGACACGACGGGATTCCCCCGCTATAACAGCAAAACGGTGGAAGCCTCTTTTGAGGACACGTGGCAAACGGTCAAAACGGTGTTGCGTGAGCAGAATTTTGATTTGTACACCCGCGACAAACGCGGCGTTTTTGTGGCCTATACGGAACCCAAGCGTCGACTTCTAAAATTCTTCAAGCCACGGCGTGTACAGTATACGATTGAGCTGGAAGCCGTCTCAGATCATGAAACGGCTATTTATGTTGAGACGTTGCGGCAGGTGTATGGGGTGACGCCGCTGACGTATCCCGATTGGCATGATCGGAAGACTGAGGATGATACCCAAGCGCGTGTTTTGCTCGATGCCATCCAGGCGCGGCTTGCCTCTTAACCCCAAAATCTCCACGCCAACGCATCTATAGCGGTCAGCAGGGTACGCTGTATAGCGTTTACCCGGCTGCCCGCTTTCCCTTTTAGAAACGCCACTGCGGATGCAATATTGAGACCCGGTTTCTTATTGTTCTGCTTGCTGTTATGCAGAACGGTCGCTGTTACTGGGAACGAAAGTGGGTCTCTTGCTTAACCACTCGGGTCTGGCAGGGATCGAGATCGAGCAGTTGCATGATTTCTTTGGGTTTGGCCGGACGTTTTTCGTAAATGAGGGTGGTAAAGTGCACAATGGCTTTGTCGCCGACGGGTTCCACAGAGAGGGCCTGGATCATGGGCCGTATATCAAGGGCGATGATCTTTTTCCCTTTGCCTTGCCCACGTCGCCGTTTTTCTTTGGCGGCTTTGACTTTGCGGTCGACCAGAATCTCGGATTGTGCAAGCAATGCGGCGATACGTTGGGCCAGAGCCTTTGCGCTTTCGTGGGTGTGCAATTGGTATGTGAAGCCGGTCACGCTGCTCATCAACGATTCGCTTCGTAATGGAATCTCGGCGGCTTCGTACAGGTGAAAATCCCGAGGCAATGTGCGCGCCAGACGTTCAAAAAAAGTTTCGGGCGGCATGTGCTCATCGAGCAGTACGTCCATATAGTCGCCTTCGCTTTCTTCCCCCAAGGGCGCAGCTGTGGCAAAGTTGACTTTGGGGTGGGCATGAAAGCCCTTGGAGTAGGAAAGCGGGGCTTGAGCACGACGTAGTGCACGCACCCATGCTTGCTGCATTTCGAGATGCCCCAACAGACGGGCCTCGCCGCTACGTCCGATATGGCATCGGATGCGCTGCACCGGTTCTGTATCGTTGGCATTGGTCAAGGAGGTCAGCGTGGGGGGGAGGGTGTCATCCGCACGCGCCTGTCGGTGTTTCTCCAGAATCGTCTTGCACAAGGCAGGCTCGCTCGCATTCACACCGCAACGGTGGCAGTGCGTCGCTCGGCAATCTTTTTCATGCTGCAATGCAACGGCGTTTTGCCAACCCTGTTGCAACCATTCCTTGGACACCAGCACATCTATGTGATCCCAGGGCAAGCGTTCCTCCAGATCTCGTTCACGGAACTGCGCTTCTACATCAAAGCCCGTCTCTTCGATAGCCTTCTCCCAAGCCGCAAAATTGACCCGCTCGTCCCAAGATTCAAATCCTGCGCCATTGCGCCACGCCGCCTCCAGCAAATCCGCCGCACGTCGATCCGCACGCGAGAGCAGTCCTTCGATAAACGAAGTTTCCGGGGCGTGGCGTCCAAATTTGACGCCGCGCACATTCCGAAACACCTCCGCCAATCGGCGTTGCCGTCGAATCGTTTCCTCGCGATCAATTTGCCGACACCACTGAAACGGCGTGAAGGGTTTGGGCACAAAGGTGGATACACCGGTGCGCACCATGGCGCGTCCGGTGATCTGGCGTCCCCGTTTGAGGGTGCGCAGACACAGATCGGCAATCGCATCCACGTCTTCATCTTCCTCCGTGGGCAACCCGATCATGAAATACGTCTTGATGCTGGTCCAGCCTCGTGAAAAGGCCTCTGTCGCCATATTCAGCAAATCGTCGTCGGGAATATACTTGTTGATCACGGAACGCAACCGGGGCGTGGCCGCTTCAGGAGCAAAGGTGAGCCCACTGCGTCGCACGCCGGTCACCCGATCCGCCAGCTCGACGGCGAAGGCGTCGAGACGCAACGAGGGAAGCGATACCGACGTGTTGCATTGTTGCGCCCGCTCCGCCGCCTGATGCACCAGTTTCACCGCTTCCGAATAGTTGCAGGTCGATAACGACACCAACGAAACCGCATCCAGACCCGTGTTTTCCAACGTAGTCTGCATGAGTTCATCGATACAGCCCAGGCTACGTTCGCGTACGGGGCGCGACACCATGCCCGCCTGGCAAAAACGGCAGCCCTGTGTGCAACCGCGCAGTACTTCCAACCCAATGCCATCGTGCACGAGCTGGGTAAATGGCACGATGTAGTCCGTAGGAAAATCTACTTCATCCAGATTACGTACGACCCGTTTCACAATTTTAGGAGCGCTTGGATCGGGAAGGATTTGTCCATCCGGCAACGTCTCCATCGGATACAGTTCCGGCACGTAAAATCCGGGCAGTTTTGCCAGCGCCGCCAGTTTCTCCTGACGCGACGCGCCTTTCATTGTCCGCACCGTATTCGCCATCTCGACCAAGGCTTCTTCTCCGTCACCAATGACAAAGAAATCCATAAAGGGCGCCATTGGCTCCGGATTGTAGGCCGCAGGCCCCCCCGCAAAAATCAGCGGCGCATCCTCGCCACGCTGCGCGCTGCGCAATGGCACCCCTGCCAAATCCAGGGCGTTCAGCACGTTGACAAACGTCAGCTCGGATTGCAACGAAAAACCAATCATGTCCGCAGCCGTAAGCGGCTCTTTCGATTCATACAAAAAGAGCGGCAGGCCGCGTTCCCGTAACAACGCCTCCAAATCCGGCGCAACGGTATAGCCACGCTCGGCCCATACCCCGTCCATCTTGTTTAGGATTGCGTAGAGGATGTGTACACCGAGATTGCCCAAGCCCAGCTCATACAGATCGGGGAAGAACAGACAAATTCGCAAATCGACCGTAGCCGGATCCTTGTGCACCGTATTTAGTTCGTTGCCCAAATACCGCGATGGTTTCTCCACCTGGGGCAACAATTCATTCAGTAAAATATCTTTCAATGCCATGCTATGCATTCACTTCCATGCGCCTTTGCGCGTCAAAACGGATTCCTCAGCCCTTTTCAAAAAGTAAACGTTTCCTCAAATTTAAACTGATGCACCGCCATAACGCGTCTGCACATATTCTTCAATCAATGCGGTAAACTGCTGCGCCAGTTGTTCCCGGGAGCCGGAAAAGGCCGCTTTTTTCTCGCCATCGACATAGACCGGACAAGTAGGGGCTTCCCCATGGCCCGGTAAACTGATCCCGATATCAGCGGCCTTCGATTCCCCGGGTCCGTTGACCACGCAGCCCATTACGGCGATCTTCAAGCTTTCCACTCCCGGATATTGCTGCCGCCACTGTGGCATGCGTTCACGCACATAGGTCTCGGTATCGCGCGCCAATTCCTGAAACGTGGTGCTGGCCGTGCGTCCACAACCGGGACAGGAGGTAATGCTGGGGGCAAATTGGCGCAACCCCAGTGATTGCAGCAATTCCTGCGACGCGTAGACCTCTTCGCAGCGATCACCGCCGGGTTGCGGCGTAAGCGACACACGGATCGTGTCGCCAATCCCCTCGGCCAGCAACACCCCCATCGACGCCGCCGACCAGATCTGGCCTTTCATCCCCATACCCGCCTCGGTCAGTCCCAAATGCAGCGGCTGCCGTGTTTTTTCCGCCAAGGTGCGGTATAACGCAATCAACAAACGCGGTTCGCTGGTTTTGCACGAGATAATAATTTGCCCTTCCCTTAATCCACAGGCCAACGCCGCCTCCGTCGACTCCAGGGCAGAGATCAACATGCATTCATTGCCAATCTCATCCGAGGTCTTGCCCAATTCCTGCTCTGTATTCTCCCGCATCTTCGCCATCACCAGCTCCGGGTTCAGCGAACCCATGTTCACGCCAATCCGCACCGGTTTCTCATACTCCCGCGCCACCGCACAGATCGTCGCAAACTGCGTATCGCGCTTCTCCCCACGCCCTACATTGCCAGGGTTAATACGGTATTTGTCCAACGCCTGCGCACACGCAGGATGTTCACGTAACAAGCGATGCCCATTGTAATGGAAGTCGCCAATAATGGGTGCATCCACTCCTGCTGCGCGCACCTGTGCGCAGATCTCCGGAGTCGCAGCCGCCGCACATGGCGTGTTGACCGTAATCCGCACCATCTCTGAACCCGCCTCGGCCAATGCAATAATCTGCGCCGCAGTCGCCGCCACATCCTCCGTATTCGTATTTGTCATCGACTGCACCGTAATGGGCGCGCCACCGCCGACAACCAATTTGCCTACCGGTACCGGCACCGTGTCCCTGCGCGCCCCTAGTACACTGCACCCGCTCTGCGCTGTTTCACAATCCATGCTCATTCCTGCCTTTCCCGAGCTATCCTGCATCTATGGACAGACCCCTATTGCCAGCATTCGCTACTTGGCTGCGATCCCCAAAACCCACAGTATACCGCATTCCACGCCCCGCTTCCGACCAGGGACTGCGTTTTAAAAAATAAATATTGACATCTTTACGCACTCATCGTATTATTTACCCTGATTCTGGGAGAGGTGTATCTTTAACTTAACACCGTGGGCAACGGCGGAAACATCCCTATGGCAGAAAGGGCTTTTTCCCCGCTCACCAGGCGCCCCAGCAATGGCCAAGGCCAGCAGCAGGGGCCATGCTCCCGAGTTGTCCCTGATCACAGGACCCTAATCGATTGCCTGTGGCGTCGGCCACTTGCCTGTGAAGCTGAACCGCTCCAGGACGCCAGTCATTGAAAATTGAGCCGCCATGCCGCAGAGGTATGGTATTATAGATGGTTTGGGGGGAAATATTCCCACTGCACCCAGATCCCGTGGCAGGATGGTGAACTAAAGTGGCCAAGACCACAACCAAGAGGTGGGGTTTTCACCATCCCTATTGCTTGCGATCAATGGACCGCTTTAGTGACTTAGATTCCAAGAGTTGCCACAAAAAACGAAATTTTTGCTCTGATTAGGACATGGTGAGGACCATATCTATTGCCTGTGGTCACTGGACCACTTTAGTCATTAAAACAGCAGAGGTGGAATGAATTCGGGTGTACAGAACACAAAGGTACCGCAACATCCCGCGCTGGTGACCAGCGAGGATGACGCCATACGCGAGCAGCTGGCGCAGACCCTGTGCAGCCAGGGTTTTCGGGTAACGGCGCTGTCGTCGTTTGCGGTTTCCCTGGAATGGATGCGCCAACATCCGCTCTGTATTGCGATACTGGATTTTACTGCACCGTATCCCACCACCGTCCTTGAAATGCTACGCCGCTTTCGTGCGCACAGCCCTCACACCCCCATCATTATCACCAGCGAAAATCCCACAGTGGATTCAATCCTTGCCTGCTACCGCCAGGGTATCGCGGACTACCTCCACCTACCCAAGGAACTGGACCGGCTTCCGCTCGCTGTTCATAACGCTCTCAACGGCGTATCACACGTATCGCCGAAAAAGCCAACGACTACACAATCCACCAGCGTATCGCCAAGGCTGACCCATGTGAATTATGATACACATTGCAGGGCCATGCTTATCGGCAATGCGCCCTCCATTGCCACGGCGCGCACCTTGATTCAGGAGGTGGCCCCTTCCGACATGACGGTGCTGATTCGGGGAGAAAGCGGCACGGGCAAAGACGTTGTCGCCCGGCTGATTCATGCCATATCTCCGCGCTCCCAGGGACCTTTTATCAAGGTCAACTGCCCCGCCATCCCCGAGACCCTTTTCGAATCGGAGTTTTTCGGGTACGAAAAGGGGGCCTTCACCGGCGCAATGCGCCAGAAGCCGGGACGTTTTGAAATGGCGGAAAAGGGTGCTATTTTTCTTGACGAAATCGGAGCCCTTTCATTGGCCATGCAGGCCAAGCTCCTGGAGGTGATCGAACATAAACAGTTCATGCGCGTGGGCGGCGATGAAACTATCCATGTAGACACCCGTATCATCACCGCGACCAACGCGCCTATTGAAGATATGATCGCAAAGGGCGCTTTCCGCGCAGATTTATTCTACCGCCTCAAACAATTCACCATCCCCCTGCCCCCGTTGCGTGAACGAACCGAGGATATCGCCCTGTTGGGGCGTCACTTTTTACACGTCTATGGCGAAAAATACGGCACCAACCACCTCACGCTCCCCGCGGATCTGCTCGAGCGCTTCGCGCTCTATTCCTGGCCGGGCAATGTGCGTGAGTTGGAGGCCATTATCGCGCGCTTTGCGCTCAACGGCGACGCAACCACGCTGAAGGCCGTTTTCAATCCAGCGGATATACCCGAAAAAAAGACTCCGGCAGAAGAAACGCTCCCTGCCGAACCAGAATCCCTCGACCGCCTGGAAAGAACCGCCATTGTGGAGGTGTTGCAGCGCACGCGCTGGAATCGACGCCGTGCCGCCGAACTGCTGGGGCTGAGTTACAGCGCCTTGCGGCGTCGCATGACAAAGTATAAGCTAAATGGACCGGGAAAAAAGGATCGTGAAAAGTAAGGAACCGGATATGCATGTTGTACGCACTATACGAAACCTGACCACCCCCTTGTTACTCTTGCTCGTGTTGGCAGGTTGCGCCACAGGAAAACTTGAGCCGGAAGATTGGCCCACCTTGGACAATCCGCCGATTGCGCTGCAACCCGGCGACACCTTGCAGGTGCAATTCGCGTATTGGCCCGAACTGGATCAGGAGCAGAGCGTACGCCCCGATGGAAAAATTGCGCTCAAACTGATCGGCGAAGTAGCCGCAGCCGGGCTTACCCCCGAAGAGCTGCGCCAGGACCTTCTCACGCGCTACGCCGACAAAATCCGCAACCCGGAAATCAACGTCGTCGTGCGTGCCTTCAACAGTCATCGCGTTTTCGTAGGAGGTGAAGTCATCAACCCCGGCCTGATTATGATCCAGGGCCAACTCACCGCGCTGGAGGCGATCATGATGGCGGGCGGCTTCAACAAACAAAGCGCCAAAACCAGTAACGTGATCATCATCCGTCAGCACGAGGGACAGCAAATCGCCAAGTCCATCAAACTTAATCGCGCCTACACCAAAACCCACAGCGAACCTTTTTATCTACAACCGCACGACGTGATATTTGTGCCCCGCACGACTATCGACAAGGTCGATCAGTGGATGGACAAATACTTCAAGCAATTGCTGCCGCCTAATGTCTACTACAGCTTCAACCAGTCCGTACCCAAGGCCAAAAGCAACTCGGTCACCCGCAGCAACTCATTCCAGGTGCAGCTCCCGTAGTAAACAAACGCTGTACCCTGTATAAAAAAGTCTACAATCTAATAACTTTAACGACATAATTAAGAAAGAGAATTTTCGATGCCGTTTACCAGTACATTGCTTCACATTTCCCTGCGCGACATCATTTTTGTGTTGTTTCGCCACAAATGGAAAATCTTTTTCGTCTTCGTGTTTCTCTTTAGCGCTGTCACCGCCGCCACGTACCTGATGACAAAGGTCTATCGCTCCGAAGCCAAGCTGCTGATCCGTTTGGGCCGTGAAAACCTCTCGGTCGATCCGTCTATCTCAGGCCCCACGGTCAACCTCAACCAAAGCCGCGAAAGTGAGGTGAATTCCGAAATGGCGATCCTCACCAGTCGCTACCTCGCCGAACAGCTGGTCAACCAGATGGGGGACGACACCATTCTGGGCATCGACAGGGAAAACGGAGTCCAGCAAAAGCAAAGCCCGGATACTGGCCCTGCTGCCAAAATTAAGGGAGCGCTTAAAAGCTTTCTTACCACCGCCGAAATCGTACCCGATCTCGAGCCGCACGAACGCGCTATTAAAGAAGTGCTCAGCAATCTCTCTGTAGAGGTAGAAAAATACACCAACATCATTAATTTGACCTATGACGCACCCGAACCCGACACCGCTCGCGCTATCATGCAAAATCTGATGGATTTGTATCTGGAACGCCATATCGAGGTATACGCGGCGCAGGCCTCACCCGACTTCTTCGAATCACAGACCCAAAAGGTGCGTAAAACGCTCGAAGAACGCGAAGAAGTCCTCGCCGAATTTCGCCGACAACACGGCATCGTTTCCATGGACCGTCAGCAGGAAATCCTGTTGCAACAAATCAGCGATCTGGAAAACCAACTGGAGGAGGCCGTTTCGGCCATCGGGGGCGGCACGGCACGCGTCGCTGCGCTGGAGAAAACCTTGGCGGGCCGCGATGTCATACATGAACTCAGCCGCACCACGGGCCGCACCAACTACGCAGCGGATGATCTGAAAGAACGCCTGATGACCCTGCGCCTGCAGGAATCGGACCTCGCCGCGCGCTATCCCGATGGCTACCGCCCCCTGTTAGAAGTGCGCGACCAAATCAAACAGGTGGAAACCGCACTCGCACAGGAAGACCCCACCCTCACCGAGATTACAACGGGACTCGACACCAATTATCAACAACTGGCCCTGTCGTTAGAAACCGAACGCGCCCAGTTGGAGGCTGACCGGGCACGGTACGAAAAACTGCAAAACGCATTGCAGACGCAGCAGAACGCATTGAATCAGCTGGCGGCACGCGAAGTAGAGTTAGAACGCCTCACCCGAGATATGCAACTGGCGGAACAGGAGTACAGCGAATACCGAAACAATCTGCAACGCGCCAATATCTCTGCCGCACTCGACGTAGACCAAGTCTCCAACGTCAGTATCGTACAGCCTGCCACATTGCCCTTGGAGCCGGTCAAACCCAACAAGCCGCTCAACCTGGCATTAGGCATGTTCCTGGGCCTCTTTGGCGGCGTTACCATCGCCTTCCTGTTACAATACCTTGACGACTCTCTGCAAACCGAGGAGGACGTGGAGCGCCGTCTGGGCATACCCGTGCTCACGGTGATTTCCGACAAGGAGTTCAAGGCGTGTATCTAGCATTCTACGGTCTCGAAAAGGAACCCTTCCACATCACCCCCGACCCCGAATTCTTTTACCTCAGTCCGGGGCACAAAGAAGCATTTGCGGCAGTCGTATGTGGTGTGGAGCGACGCAAAGGCTTTATCGCACTAACCGGCGAAGTCGGCACGGGTAAAACCACGGTGCTACGCGCTTACCTGCGTCAGGTCGAACGTAGCCAGGTCCGTCCGATCTACCTTTTCGACCCGGCTCTCAGTTTTGATGAATTGTTGGCGTTGCTCCTGCGTGAGCTGGACGTTACGCCTGCGGAAACCACCCGCGCAGCAATGACGCAGTGCCTGCAGGAAAAACTAATCCAGGAATTCGAATCCGGACGTAACGTCGTACTCATTGTCGACGAAGCGCAAAACATGCCCGTGGAAACCCTAGAAAAACTACGCGTATTGACCAATCTCGAAACCACTGAAGACAAACTGTTGCAGATCGTACTGGTGGGCCAGCCGGAATTGGAGCAAAAGCTGGAACAGCATACGCTACGCCAACTGCGGCAACGCATCGCGGTACGCGCCACGTTGTATCCGCTGACAGAAAAGGAAAGCTACGCCTACCTGCAGCACCGTCTGGCACAAGCCGGCAGCCACCATGTCGATGTCTTTGCCACGAAAGCACTTAAACACATTGTACGTGCGGCAAAAGGCAACCCGCGCATGCTCAACATCATCTGCGACAACGCCCTCGTATCCGGTTTTGGCATACAACGGCGTCCCGTCACCCTGCCCATCGTGCGGGAAATCCTGAAAGAACTCGGCGCACAACCCATCCGCTCCCGCTTGCGCCCTGTCATCCTTGCCGCCACCCTCTGTCTGCTCAGCGCTGGTTGCATCATCGGCCTGTGGCAATGGCGTACGCCCAAACCAACCGTACAAAGCGATGGCAACCCCCTGGTGACCCAAAGCCCTGCAATACACTCTGAACTACCAAGCAGCAACAAGGCGCTTACTCCTGTCCCTGCAGTGCAACCCACGGCAGGCCCGATGACGTCTCCACAGAGTGCGCCATCAATACCCGCCACATCGTCACAGTCTGCAGTAGAAACTGTTGCGGAAACACCTGCACTTGTACCAAAGGCAGCAACAACGCCTCCACCCATAGCCCCTGCGCCTGCTCCGGTCGCCAAGGCAATCGTACCGCCCCAAATCCCCGCGCAGGTCCCCACTGCACCCAGTGCACCCACTGCGTCCGCAGCGCTTTCTCCAGTCTCAACAGCACAGCCAGCGGTGCAGCAACAGCAATTCATTCCCCATCCCGCAACGAGCCCAACGTCCAGGGTAACCTCCCTCGCAACTACGCCCCCTGCTGCAGCTCCTGGCCAAGGCATGCATCCGACCGCTCCAACACCTCCTGCCCCGGCACCGACGCCGCAACCGCCAGCCCTCCAAGCTACAACGGCGGCTCCACAACCTCCTGCGCCTGTTTCCGTTCCGGCCTCCCCTTCAGTAGCCAGCACGCCTGACGACGCCGAACAACCCAAAACCTTCCCGGTCAGGGTGCAAATGGGCGATTGTCTGACGCAATTGGCCATGGAGCATTATGGAAGCAGCCGAAAGCTTTATCTTGATCTGATACGACACTATAACAAACACATTCCGGATACCTACGCTATTACGGCGGCCGATACGCTACAATTCCCGATTATCAACGGGCGTCTCCTGGCCGATCTGGAGCGTGGCTCTGATACGGGTACGCTTGAAGAACAAAGCTCAGGGAACATAACCGGAGTCCATGTGCCTTCACGTCCCTGACCACAGCAAAAAATTTCGTTTTTTATGACAACTCTTGGAATTTAAGTCACTAAGGGAGTCTCCCATGAGTAAAATCTATGAAGCCCTGGAAAACGCAGAACGAAACAGTACGCGCCCTGCCATGCAGCGGATAGCACTGCCCGTCACCACCGCACTGCCCAAGGCGATGGAGGAAAAGCTCCTGTCTCTCTCCAAACGCCTGGAGGGCCTTGTCGATAACGCTCAGGGGGCGCGCGTTCTCGAGTTTGTCGGCGTACAAAGCGGCGAAGACACCTCCAAGCTGGCCTTTGAGTTTGCCAAACTCGTCGCCCTGCGCCAGCAATGTAAAGTTCTTCTACTTGCCGCAGGTCCCTATCCCTATCTGCAACGCCTTTTTTCCGGCGTTACCGTAGACAGCTGGGAACCGGTGTTGCGCGGTGAAAAAACTTTGGATGATGTGCTTTACCCGCTTGATAATAACTCCCTGTCGCTTGGGCGCCTCAGCATGTCTGACCTCTCGTTGGGTGCACTACTTGCCGCCCCCGAAATCAACCAGCTCATGCAAGAAGTCCGTAGCCGCTATGATCTCGTAATTATCGACGCACCTCCCTTTGCCGAAACTTCTAACGCCCTGCTGCTTTCCTCGATCGCAGATGGCGTAGTACTCATCGTAGAGGCGGGTAAAACCCGCTGGCAGGCTATCCGGCATGACATCAACCGAATTACGGCCCATGGCGCTGAAGTACTGGGCGTTATCCTGAATCGGCGACGCTACTATATCCCAGAATTCATCTACCGCCGCTTGTAATCTATGTAAAAATAATTAAAAAGCGAATTATAAAATTTCGTCTATTTCGGATAATATTCTAATTTTCCGGATTTAACTTGCAAATTTGCCCGATCTTATAGTAAAATCTTTCCAGTGTGGTTGGTATTCTAAGTTTGCTATAATGTAAACGAAACCCTACAACGGCTCTAAAAGTCTTATTTGAGGCAGGACTTTTTGAACCGCCAAACCACGCCAATAAGGGCAGTATGCGGCTTTTAACGTATTCCCTGTGGAACGCTAAAAGGTGCCTTATTGGCTATAACACTGTACGGCGGAAGGGCATGTGAATTGGGGTAGCTCCTTCTGACTGCTTGTAAGGCAGAATCTGTGTATGGTGGAGCATATCCCCGGATGCGCTCTAATCGGTGGCTAGAAGTACTTGGCCTTTTCGATTTCCTTTGGTGCAATTTTGATGGTGGCGTGTATCCGAAATACCGACGCAGGGTATAAGGGATTTGTGAACGTGTAAAAAAGCGTTTTTGTCTATTGCGAAAGCAATAGTTGTCCAAAAGCGACAATTTTTGGCGCTGACTAGGTGTAAGATAGCTTACATCGGTTTTCCCCGGTTTAAAAACCGGCTATAAAATAGCTTTTAAACCGCGTGTTTTATTGAAAAGCGCAGCATATTTGCTGAATTTAGTGTTTCTGGAAAAATTTCCGCTTCTTGGCACTTAATTTGCTCTTAATTGAGCACAGTGTTTGAGGTGGCAGCACATCAAAAGAAGGAACACTATCGTGAATCACGCAGCATTTGAAACAAATGAGGAGCTGTTGTCCCGGCTGTTGGATTATGAGTTGCGCGCTTCACAGCGATATCGCCGGTTTGTCACGGTGGTTTCGGTGGGCTGTGAAGGCGAACCGAACCAGTTTAAGGCCGTGCTTGGTGAATCGTTGCGTAATAGCGATGCCGTGATGGCGCAGCTGCACGGGGCAACGATTCTCATGGGTGAAACCAATGGCGCAGGTGCTTTAACGGCAATTAAGCGCTATAAAACACATTGTGACGGCTCGGTGGACATGCGTTTTGGTATAGCGGCGTATCCTACGGATGGCTGCGATGCGGTAACTTTGTTGACCGTCGCGGGCAACCGTCTGGAAGAAGCGCGTTCACGCGACACTGGGGCGGTGGTTTGGCAGGGATGCACATAATGTTGTGTATACCCAAAACAACGTTGCTGGGGGCAGCGGCGTAATTTGTGCAGAGTACGTGGCGTGATAATGAGGCAGATGTAACGTTGATGCGGAATGCAGAGTAGGGGTAGAAAGAATGGGTTTACAATTGGACGAAAAAAGACAAGCAATGATGCGGTTGTTTATGCCGTTCCGCCGGGGAAGGGGAACGGTTGTGCACAGTGAATTGCAGGATTTCTTGCCATCGGAAGCATTTGGGCTGGAATTGGAAAAGGAACGTGCACGGGCGGACCGCTCGGAAAATCCGTTTACTATGTTGTCGTTTGAATTAAATCAGACGGCAACGGCTGTACACGCTCAGGAAGGCTTGAATGTGCTGGCGGAGGTATTGAATGCGCGTACACGCCTGATTGATACAAAGGGATGGTTCAACGACCAATTGTCGATCATCCTGCCGTTTACACCCAGTGAGCATGGCATACGGGTGTGGCGTAGTATTCAGGAAACCTTTTATCAGGCTTTGGAAGCACGCCTGCCTGACTTGTCGTCAACAAAACCACCGGAGTTGTCGTGCCGTATCTATGCGTATCCTAAGCATGCCACGGTAGAGGTGGATGAAGTTGCACGGGCTGATGCGTACGGACAAATGACTTTACCTGAAATGGCTTATAAGATTTATGCCTATCCGGCCAATGGGCGTTAACCACGGATAGGTGAGAAGCGTCGTGGACTACAAGGAGCGGGGCAGGTGCTACCGCTCCTTTTTCCGTTCCTTGAAATGGGGGCGCACAACGGGTAATAGACGATATTCCGCTTTTTTCTCCCTGCTTTAACTATAGCGTTTGGGATTTTTTTAAAGAAATTGGTTTTCAGGACCGTGACCATTCGCATGACCAACCTTATGGGATTAGGGTATGTCAAAGTATCATCCATATAATCAGGATGCTTCCTCGAACCAGAATAAGGAAAAGGGCGGTGAGGATTCGATCATCTACCTGAGGCCTTGGCGTAATGGCGTCGCACGTGGGGATTTGAGTGCCGATTGCCGTGTTAAACCGGCCCAATCGATGGATGAATTTTTCATGATCCGCATTCCATGGTGGAAGCGGGTGATGGATGTGTGTATTTCTGCGGTTGCGTTGGTGGTCCTTGCGCCTGCAATGCTGATCATTGCCATCATCATCAAGAAAAATTCGAAGGGGCCTGCTATTTTCGCCCAAAAACGAGGTGGGCTGGGCGGCAAACCGTTTATGTTGTACAAATTTCGCTCGATGGTCGTTGATGCGGAGGAGCGTAAGAAGGACTTGGTGCGCTTTAATGAGCGGCAGGGACCTGCTTTCAAGATGACGCATGATCCGCGCGTTACACCTGTGGGGCAGTTCTTGCGCAAAACCAGCCTGGATGAATTGCCCCAGTTGCTCAATGTCCTGAAAGGGGATATGAGCCTGGTGGGCCCCCGCCCGCTGCCTTGTGATGAGGACAAGGGTTATGATCAGTGGCATTGGCGGCGTCTGATGGTCAAGCCGGGGTTGACGTGCACGTGGCAGATCACATGTCGTGATGATAGTGATTTTGATCGTTGGGTTCGGCTAGACATCCAATACATCGAAAACCAATCCTTCTGGCTGGATCTGAAGCTGCTCATCCTCACCGTCCCCGCCGTGCTGCTGCGTCGGGGAGCGCATTAACCACAAGCCCTCGCTGCAGGACCGCTACACATCCATCGCAACGCTTGTCTTTTGTATAACGATGATGCCATCGGTGGGTTTCTGCTGGAAGGAAGAAACCAGCAAAAAGGGGGCTCCTGAAATTATCGGCAGCGGTTGTATTGTGGCTAAAAGAAGGGTATTGTAGACCCCTGTGGATTGAGAGTGGGATGCGCATGGGGATGCGCATGGGATCGGAACGGAGAAGTGTAACCACGCCTATGCGTCTGGTGCGAACGTATATCGACTATTTTTATGTCTTTTTCGGCAGCAGCTTTGCCCGGGGCATTGCGCTGCTGAATACGATGATTATTGCACGCCTGCTGGGCAAAGCGGACTGGGGTGTGTTTTCGTTGTTTTATGTGGTGATGATTCTGACGTGGCAGTTGCCACTGGCTTTTGACGCCGTCTTTGTAACCTACGCCAAGGGGGCCAAGTCGGCAGCGCAAAAGAATGAGTTTTTGAAAACAGCGATCGTGCTTAAGGTATTCTATATGGCGCTGGTGCTGGTGTTGGCCTATCCGGCGTCGTATGTGCTGGCATGCTATGTCTTTAAAAAACCCGAGGCGTTACTGCCGCTTGTCGCGGCAATGGGCAGTGGTGTCTTTCTGACGTTCCTGATGACCGTGGCGTCTACCTTGCAGGAACAGGAACGCTTCGGCGCGTTTTCGGTGTTAAATTCGGTCTATACCTTTTCTATTTTCCTTTGTCTGAGTACGTTGTGGGCTTTGCCCATAACGGGTTCGCTGCCGTTAATCATCGGGCTCTACATCGTCGTATCCGTGTCGATTGGTATCGTTAGCCTGGTGCTACTACTCAAACGGGTCGGCCACCTGCACACGGTGGACACGCACGTCTTGTCGGAATCGTTTGCACAGGGAAAGTGGGTTTTTGGTGTATCGGGGTTGTACTACCTGTTTACGCGTATCGACGTGCTGTTCCTGGCGCGTAGTGTGGACTTGGAGGTTTTGGGCGTCTATTCCGTGGCGGCGCAATTGATCAACATCGTGGCTGTAGCTACAGGCGCATTGGCCGGGGTGGCGTTACCCAAGGCCGCCGCGGCCATCCAGGATCAGGATTCATATCGGCGCTTTGTACGGGAATCCATTGGCGCTGCCTTGCTGATTAACCTGGGGATTATCGCCCTGATCATGCTCGCACCGTGGGTGGTGCAACTTTTGTTCTCCGCCAAGTACGCTGCCGCCACGCCTATTTTGCGCATATTGCTGATAGGCTGGTTGCTCCACACGTTTTTTGTTCCTTTTTCCTTCCTGTTTTTTGCCACCAAAGATTCTCGAACCCGCTTTTTCCTGGAGCTGGGAAAACTTGTCGTGGGAGTAGGGGTTTTGTACCTCTTCGTTTCCCAGTGGGACTATGGGCTATGGGGCGGCGCATGGGCAATGACCATCACGCTGGGTGTCTACGCCATAATGGGACTGCTGATTTTGAAAATGCAGTTTGCCCGCTATAGAAGGAAGGCGGGCCTATGGTAGCGGCGGTGGAAAAACGCTTGAATCACCCCAACCCCTACGCCGTTGTGATGGTGCTGCTGATCGTGTCGCGTTTTATGACCGAGGTGGTAAATACCTTTGTCTTTGCAAAATCGAATCAGCTATGGGCGCTGGGGGCCATTGTCGCGATTGCCTTCCTAGCCTGGCCGGTGCTGCTGCTCAATGCGCGGCGGGAAAGTAAAATCTTTCTGAATTACCTGCCGATTTTCGCCTATCTGATCATGATGTTTCTGCACACCAAGTGGGGACACAAGTTTTCGATGAAGGCTACTTTTTCGGAACTAATCGTGTGGTTCACCTTCATTTTTACCGTGGAATTATGTTCCCGCGATGACCATGTGGCCCGTATGGTACAGTTCACCATCATTTTACTGGTCAAAGTGATGGTGGTTATTGGCGTGGCGCAATTGCTGTTCTGCTTTGTGCAGTTCCGCAGCCTCAATCCAATGCTCGTATTGGATGCGCGCCCCTCCCGAAGTATTTTTGCACACACCAATGTCACCATGATTGTGCTGCTGCCGTTTTTGTTTTACTTTATCAAGCAACGTTCGTATTTCTGGATCGCTATGACGATGATCACGTGTATCGGCACGGGTACACGTTCGCCATTTTTTGCCGCAGCATGCCTCAGCCCGCTGGTTTTTCTTTCTTTCTTCCGCATCCCGATATTGTTCCGCCATGTATTGCTCACCATCGGCTTTGTAATTGTGGCATACACGGTGTTGCTGTACATGAACTCGGGCGGAGCGGAATACACCAGTTTTGATCAGCATGATGATCGGTTGTCTACGGGAACGCTGAAGTGGCGGGTGGATCATTGGCGGGATTATTTGCGGGATGATGATCCGTATGCGTTTTGGTTGGGACGCACGGTGGGGGAGGCGGATTTGTGGACGGGACGCCAGAAGTATGTGCCGGAATACCTGCCGCATAATGACTATCTGAAAATCTATTTTGATCATGGCGTTATCGGTCTGGCGGTTTTTACCACTCTGATTCTCTATATGTTGTTGTTGATTTGCCGCTCGCTTACGACGGAAAATGATTTTGTGCTTTTGGCGTTTTTACTTATTTGTTGTTTTTTTATTACGGATAATTTTCTATACAGTACGATGCCGATGTGGGTGTATATGTTCATTGGCAGCTACCTGGCGCGCCCGTCGCAGAACATGGGAGAGATACGGGCGGCGGCGGAAGCAGCAGTTAGTGCTTCGGAAACAGCAGAGGGAGAAGAGCTATCGTGAAAATTGCCATGTTGGGCATTCGTGGCGTACCAGCGCAATACAGTGGCTTGGAGAATTGCGCCGAGGAAGTGGGGGCGCGTCTTGCCGCCCGTGGTCATGAGGTGGTTGTCTATTGTCGCAAAGGGGAACATGATGCATCGGAGATCATGTATAGGGGCATTCGTCGAATCACCCTGCCACGCTTGCAATATAAGGTGACGGATACGTATTCGCATAGCCTGTTGGCCCTGGGCCATGCCGTATTGAAGGAAAAGCCCGATGTCATTCTGGCGTTTAATCCAGGCATCGCAACGCTATGTCTGATCCCGAAAATATTGGGCTACAAGATTGCGCTTAATGCAGATGGTTTCGACTGGCGGCGCAAAAAGTGGGGGGGCTTCGCCAAGGCGTTTATTTATACTTCGGCCATTACTGCTGCACGTATTCTGGATCAGCTGGTGCTGGACGCCGATTCGGCACGGGCCTATTGTGCCGCGCATTTCCCGGCACGACGTCCGCCGATGTATATTCCCAATGGCGCTGCGGTGGCGAAATCGACGCAACCGGAAATCATTCGGGAGTACGGTCTGGAGCCGGGCGGCTACTTCCTGTTTCTCAGCCGGATCGAGCCGGAGAATACGTGTACGGAAATCATCCGCGCATTTGAAAAACTGGATACGGATAAAAAACTGGTTTTAGGTGGTGGAGCGGGCTATCAAAGCAGCTATCTGGAGGGATTGAAACAAAGCAATGATCCGCGCATCCTCTTTCCCGGTCCGATTTACGATCCGGATCATGTGCGGGAATTGCATTGTGGCAGCTATGCGGTCATCCATGGGAATCAGGCGGGCGGGACGAGTGTGGGGCTGGTGAAGGCGTTGGGCTTTGGCACATGTGTGTTAACGCCGCATACGGACGACAATGCCTATGTGGTCGGCGATGCTGGCATTTTGTATGAACCTACGGAAGAAGCCTTGAAAGAAAAGCTGCAACATCTGCTGGATCATCCGGAGGTGGTGCAGGCGTATCGGGAGAAGGCGACGACGCGTGTAGGGGATGAGTTTAACTGGGACCGCATTGCCGATACGTATGAGAATCTGTTTTTGGAGTTGACGAACAAGGGATAACGTATTTGCTGGGGGAAACTTTTTGTGAACAAAAATTTCCTCCAGACCCCCTTCAAAAAACTTTAGGGAAAGGGTTATATCGGAACCATGTCGAAGTCGCGTCTGGAATGGATTGATATCATGCGTGCGATCGCCATTGTCGGCGTTGTCGTCTTCCACGCCGTTATCGGCAATGAAAGCCGTTACTCGGAAACGGGGCTCGTCCTGTCGGAACATATGCAGCATTTCATTCGTAACTATACCCTGGCGCTTCTCTTTGGCGCATCGGGTTTCTTCATCGAACGATGGCGACAAAAACTCTTCAAGGAAGCAGCACGCAATCGCTTTAAATCCATCGCCATACCCTACATTTTATGGTCTCTCATTCTCGGCAGCATCTACCTAGTTTTATCGTCCCTCCCCGCTATGCGCAACGGTATCAACAACCCAATGACCATGAAAGATGTACTGCTATTTCCGGTCACCCCCTTGCTCCACCTGTGGTTCCTGTATGTCATGTTTTTCATGCAACTGGCCTACTACGGTTTGCGTAAATGGTTTTCGATCCGCACATTGAC
Organism: Candidatus Hydrogenedentota bacterium; assembly: GCA_963678445.1. Lineage (GTDB taxonomy): Bacteria > Hydrogenedentota > Hydrogenedentia > Hydrogenedentales. The sequence continues at coordinate 1,926,975 of OY782877.1, forward strand.
CGCGATTTCGATCGTGCTGTTTTACCTTAAACCTTTTGCCTCTTTCTGGTGTCTTTCAGAACTGTGCAACAATTTCATGTTGATGATGTTCGGTGTGTTGTGGGCTGATTCCTTGCTCCGCTTTGAATTTAAGACAAAGCACTACGCACACACGTTTTTCGGCATGGTGTTGTTTTTGGTTGTCGCTGTATATGCAGCGCGGTGTGATATTCGAAATTACGGTATACTGGAGATTGGTGTGTATCAGGTGAGCGTTTTGGTGCTCACCTCAATTTTGTGCCTGCACGCCGTAGCGTTGTTCTCTATGGCGCTGCAACGCATACCCGGAGCGCATTACCTGGCGCATCTGGGACGTTTGTCGATGGTAATTTATTTGTTGCATGCGTTGGTAACGCCTGCAACACGCATTTTTATGATGAAACTTTTTCATATCGAGTCGTTGCCGCTGATCATCGGCACAAGTATTGTCATGGGGGTTTTTATTCCCGTGGCGATACACCCGATTACCAAATGGATGCGAATTGACCGGTTTCTTTTTGGTCGCTAAACGCGTAGCGACATACACGTCGTCAGGATCTTCGAACAGCCGTCTGTCGAATCGAAGTTATTTTATTAACCGGGGAGGGATAAAGCTTATGAACACGCTTGCAGCGGTGTTAAAGCGCGGCATCACCACAACCATGGGGTATGGCCTGTACTATTCGGGACTGTTGACGCTTGTCGAGCATATGGGGCGCTACCAGGAACAGGCGCGTGCCGTTATCCTGTATTACCACCGCGTCACGAATGACCCCGATTGTTTATCGGGCATGGGCGTGCGTCCAGAGCTATTTCGACAGCACATGGATTATATACATCAAAGTTCGTACACCCCTGTCTCTCTTAAAACCTGGCGTGCTTACCTGCAGGGTAAAGAAACCCTGGACGGCAATCATGTTATCGTGACTTTCGATGACGGCTATCGCGATAATTACACGATCGCGTACCCTATCCTGCGTGAATACGATATTCCCGCCACCATCTTCCTGGCAACAGATCCCCTCGACCAGCAACGCCCGCCCTGGTGGGATCGCCTGGCTTGGGCCACACGGCAGTTCAAAGCCCAAGGCGCTATCCCCAATGAGGTAGTCGAGTCGGCGCCGCCTCAGGTCCTGGCCTTGCTGCGTATCATTGTCGCGGCTTCGCCCGGCTGGACTATGGATGGGTTGCTACGTCTGATATCCCTTGCCAAGCAAATGGGGTATGAAGAACGAAAAAAATTACTCACGCTGTTAGAAAACAGTATCCCCGCCTCACCTCCCGGCGATATGATGTTGACGTGGGACATGGTGCGGGAAATGCATGCCCATCATATCGACTTCGGCGCACACACGGTCACCCACCCGCTCCTTTCCGAGTTAGACGCAGTGACGGCGCGCACGGAGTTATGTATGGGCAAGGCGCGTATCGAGGAAGAACTAAAGGAACGAGTGCGTATCTTTGCCTATCCCGACGGCAACACGAAGTTCCATCCACAAGATGAAAACCCGTGTCTCCCTGTTGATCAAACCGCGGTCTTATTGCAAGAGTGCGGTTTCAACATGGCCGTAACCTGTCATAATGGACTGAACACTCCGTCTACTCCGCCGCTATTTCAAAAGCGTTGCGGCATTGTCAACGTCCCCTTGCCCGTGCTGGCCCTGCGCATGAGCGGCCTGGCCGACTCTGCCCCTGCTTTAAAACTACGGCGAATGTTAGGCATGCAAGTGCGTTGACCCACGCTTACAACCCAGGATGTGTGAAATGAAAATTATTCAGATGCATAACCGCTACCGTCTGGAAGGCGGTACAGATCGCGTCGCTGATGCAACGGTAGAATTACTGCGCGCCCATGGCGAAGATGTCTACTATTTTTCGCAACATAGTGGCGATATTGCTCCCTCCTTTACTGCGCGCTTACGAGCGTTTGCTGGTAGCATCTATTCCCCCAGCGCAGCAAAAAAAATGGCGGAGGTTTTGCAGCGGGAAAGGCCCGATGTGGTGCATGTACACAATCTGTACCCCCTCTTTTCTCCTTCTGCCCTCGTCGCTTGCCGCCGGGCAGGTGTGCCTGTCGTGATGACCATCCATACGTATTGGATGACTTGCCCCACCTATTATCATCTGCGCGATGGACAGGTCTGCGAACGCTGCGCCAGCGGACATGAATGGTGGTGTGTGAGACATAACTGTCGGGGCAATCTCTTCGAAAGCGCTGCCTATGCTGCACGCACTGACGTCGCACGACGCTTCCACCTGATTCGGGATAATGTAACCACGCTGATCCCCTTGTGCAATTTCATGGCAGACATCTTACGCAGCACGGGATTTCCCGACAGCCAGCTCGAGATCGTCCCCAACCCTTCCGTGGTCGCTGATACTCCTGTGGACCCTGCTCAAGGCGCCTATATGGGCTACTCCGGACGCCTGAGTCCGGAAAAAGGCGTGGATTCCCTTCTGCAAGCCGCTCGCTTAGCCCCTGATGTACCCATAAAGATCGCTGGTGATGGCCCCCAACGGGCCGCCTTGGAGAAGGATGCCCCGGAAAACGTGGAATTTGTCGGCTGGCTCAATCAGGACACGCTGGCCGAATTCTACCGTGGCGCCCGTTGCATGATCATCCCCAGCACCTGCTGGGAAATCTGCGCCATGGTCGCCCTCGAAGCCATGGGGCATGGCGTACCCATCATCGCCAGTCGCGTGGGCGGCAACCCGGAATTGGTAACCGAAAACAGCACCGGTTTGCTCTATGAAGCTGGCGATGCCACGGCTCTGGCGGCCCACATGAAGACATTGTGGACCCGACCGGAGGAATCTGTCCGTATGGGGCAAGCCGCTTATACGCGTGCGAAGAGCCACTACAGCGAAACAGTGCACTACGAACGCCTTATGACTGTATACCAGCAAGCCATTGAAAAAAACAAGCGCAACTAAACCTTTTTGTGTTAAATTCCATTAAAAGCAGTTGTCGCACTATACGTTCTATCTGCTTTTCAGTACTGAATTTACGCCATTTCAACGGTTGACCGCACCTTGGTTCCGTGCTATTATGGCGAATATTTGTGAATAATTTTCTTTTGGATCGCAGGAAAGCCATTGGGTGTCCCGATCCCATATACACCTGTGCCGAAACCACCACAGGAACGACATTCAAGGAGATGAATACCATGTCACACGCGCGACGTAGCGGCTTCACGCTGATTGAGTTGCTCACCGTGATCGCCATTATCGCTATTTTGGCCGGGCTGACCTTTTCCGTGCTGCCCCGCATGCTGGAGTCCGCAAAGATCCGGCGCCTGACTGCTACCATGAATGAAATTCGCACCGCCATGACTCAATATGCGGGCGATAACAACGGCTATCCTCCCGCATACGGCTATATCGCGTGGGACATGCGCCAACGTGAAGTCGCTTCCCTCTCTGACGAAGAACGAAGCGCCTACTTCTTCCTCAAACCCTACACCGCTTTCATCGGCATTCACGGCAATGAAAAAATGTACGATGAATTTTCCCTTTCAGGCGATATGGATCAAGACGGACGTATTAGCCTTGCCGAATACATTCCCATGGGTAAAAAAGATATCGTCACCGAACGTATCTCCTTTCCCACCGAACTGTACACCGGCAGCAACGATCCTGATGGTTCAGAGGGAATGCTCCTCGACGCAGACAAGCGCCCCTTCGCCTATTTTCCCGTTAACCTGCGCCAATTCAAAAAAGCTCGCCGCTATTGGCTTGAAAATGACGATTTCCTCGCCGAGCACTGGGATGGGGAAGAAATGAAGCTCATCTTTCCCCCTGCCAAATACGACGCCTACGTCCTCATCAGCGTGGGTCCTGGTGGTCGCTCCTACGGTGTTGTCCCCGAAATACCCGAAGGCCTGACAACAGAAGAACGCGAACGCGATGTCTACCACATTCTTGGACTGCGCGCCTTCTTCCTGGCCACCCGTGACCTGAACGACAACGGCTTGCTTGACTTCCATTTTGAAGCCCGTGCAAAACAGGGCGAAGCCCAGTTCGATGAAAACAACGGATACTTTTTCAGAAAAGATGGAAATGACGACATCTTTGCCAACAACAATCTGCCTGATCCAGCGAACCAGCACGGCTACGGCCCCTACATCTATGTAGTACGCTAACGAGCAGAACTCCCAAATCCCAAATCTTGGCGACGGATGATATTCTCATCCGTCGCTTTTATTTTGCTAACGCAGCCCCTCGCACTCCAGCCCACACCCATTCCCAAGATCCTGCCTCCACAGCTCGTCTCCAAGCCCTCTATCTGTCTATTCTCTTTTTCCACGGGAAACATGAAAACGCGGAAGACCTATTTTCGTTTGACACGGACATCTGCAATGATTATCATATCGAACATTATAGAACAAAAGTAATCATTCCTAAGGGAAGGGAAAGATCATGGCAGACTTACAACAACGCGTCGACGAAAACCGACCCCTGTCCGCTCAAGACCATATTTGGCGATGGAAGATCCTGATTGCTACCTACTTGGGGTATGCCGGGTTCTATCTTGTCCGCAAAGTATTCACGGTGTGCAAAAGCACCATTGCCAAACCCATCGAAGATGGTGGGTACGGATTTGGATTTGATGCGGTTGCAAATATCTGGACGGCGTATCTCGTCGCTTATATGATTGGCATGTTTATCAATAGTTTTATCGGTCGCAAATGGGGCCCGCGAATCCTTCTCCTGGGCGGTTTGGGCGTATCCATGCTGATCAATATCGTGTTTGGATTTACCAATTCCTATCACACCTTTCTGGTGTTTATGATCTTCAACGGAATTGTCCAGGCGGCGGGCTGGCCGGGTAGCGTGGGGGCGGTCGCCGAATGGTTGCGTAAGAAAGAACGCGGCAGCATCATGGGCATCTGGTCAACCAACTATCTGGTTGGAAACATCGTTGTAAAGGCGCTCGGAGGCCTGTTGCTCGCCCATTACAGCGTCAAGTATGATGCCTTTATAGGGGTGCGTTACTCTTTCCTGGGCTGCACGCTTCTGGCCTTCGGCATCTGGTGGGTGTTGTTCCTCTGGCAACGTACCCATCCCCAAGATGTCGGGTTGGAACCTCTCGTCGATGTCGAGCACGAGGTTGATCGCTCAGTGGAGGCGAGCGCCGAGGAACATGTCACGTTTGGGCAATACCTGCAATTAATCCTGAATCCGATCGTGCCGCTTATGGGTGCGTGTTATTTTTGCATCAAGTTTTTGCGTTATGCCCTGGATTCCTGGCTACCAACGTTTCTCGATTTGCAGGGGATGGATGTCGGCCGGGCCGCCTATTATTCCACCATTTTCGACAACGCAGGCTTTGTTGGCGTACTGCTGGCCGGTTTCGCTCTAGACCGTATATTTAAAGGCCGCTGGGATCGCATCTGCCTCGTTATGGGGTGTGGCATGGTTGTGGGGTATCTCGCCGTCGTCTACTTCGGCACCAATCCTTATGCGCTTGCTCTTTCCTTCGGCTTGGTCGGATTCATGCTGTATGGACCAGACACCTTGTTGTGCGGCGCGGGCGCGGTCGTCGTCGCGGGTGAACGCAACGCTGTCGCGGTAGCGGGTCTCGTCAACGGGATCGGCAGCATCGGCCCCGTGATACAGGAGAAGGTTATAGGACACCTTCTGGATGGACGCGATCCGCAAGTCGCGATCCGCAATGCCAATATGCTCGGCCTGTCAATGAGCATCCTGTTCGTCGTGTTCATGCTCGCCATCCACTGGCGCGTTAGCATCATTCGAAAAAGAGCCGCTATGGCGGAAACAGCGTAAAGTAAAAAGGACAGACCATGAAGAAAAAACTTTTGTTGACGGGATACGGGGGATTTGTCGCGGGTAGTGTCGCATGGCAGGCGATGAAAGCGGCGGAGTGGGATGTGTATGCGCTTTCCCTGATTGAACAACCCGAACGACGCGATGGTTTCGAATGCATCCAATTTGATTTGAGCAATGCGGATAAACTGCGTGAAACCTTTGCGGCCATTGCTCCGGATGCCGTGGTTCATACCGCCGCCTTCGCGGATATCGATTATTGCCAGAATCATCAGGAAGACGCCGAGCGCGTCAACGTAGGCGTCACGCGCACCTTGGCGCAACTCTGCGGTGATGCAGGCACGAAAATGATTCTCTGCTCCACCGATTCCATTTTCGATGGCACAAAGGGTATGTACACCGAAGAGGATGCGCCCAACGCATTGAACTTCTATGCAGACACCAAAATCCGCGCAGAGGAAATTGTGCGCGGTCTGGACACATGCGGCGTTGTGGCGCGGTTGTCGCTGGTCATGGGCCTGCCCATCTTGGGAGCTGGTAATTCATTTCTCGCGAAAACCTTTGATGCCTGGAAAAAGGGAGAGCCGACAAAGTTCCCTGAAAACGAAATACGTACCCCGGTGGATGTAATCACTGTGGGCCGCGCATTCCTGGAAATGGCGGGCAATGATTTTAGCGGCACGATCCATCTGGCCGCTTCGACCTGTATCAATCGTTACGAGATGGCTTGTCAGATTGCCGAGAAGCTGGGGTATACACGCGACCTGGTTATCGCCACGGATTCCAACGCTATGCCGGGCCGCGCACCGCGTCCCAACAATGCTTCGCTGGACAATGCCAAAGCAAAACATGTTCTCGAGACGCCCATGCAGACCCTGATGAGTGGTCTGGAATTGGTGCTAGAAAAAAAGAAGGAGCAGGATAATGAGTAGCCCGGAAATCAAACACGACTTGTTTATTCAATTCGGCAGCGAATACGGCCCGGAAGAAGAAAAGGCGGTGCTGGACGTCTTACACAAAAACGCCCCCACGAGCGGCAAGGCTTGCATCCAATTTGAAAAAGAGTATGCCGCCTATTGCGGCGTGAAGCATGCCCGCTGCGTCAGTAACGGCACCGCCGCACTGTTTCTCTCCATGGTCGGCATCGGCATCAAACCCGGCGATCGCGTCATCACCACACCGTTGACCTGGATAGCCAGCGCTGCGGCGCCTGCCACGCTTGGTGCGGAAATCGATTTCGTGGACATCGATCCCGTCACGTATAACATCGATCCGGCGCAACTGGAAGCCGCCATTACGCCCCAAACCAAAGCCATTGTTCCCGTGCATCTGTACGGCCAATGCTGCAACATGGATGAAATTTTGGCTATTGCGGACAAACACGGATTGGCCGTCGTGGAAGACGCCTGCCATACTATCGGCGGCGAATATAAAGGTCGTAAAGCCGGTTCCATGGGCACCACGGGCTGTTTCAGCTTCCATGAGCAGAAAAACATCTCCACCCTCGGCGAAGGCGGTATGATTGTCACGAACGATGATGAAATTTTCGAACGTATCGCCCTGTACCGCTCTCATTGCACACGGGTCTACGGCAACAGCACAAAGTACTGTTCCTTAGATGAATCCAAATTCCCCATGGACAAAAAGTTCTGGTGGCAGGATTTTGATGATTGCGGCTACAACTTCCGCATGACCGATATCCAGGCCGCCGTCGGAAGTGAGCAACTGAAAAAAGCCGACATGCTCAACCAACGTCGCATTGACAATGCCGCCTATATCACAGAGGGACTCAAAGACGTTCCAGGACTGACGCTGCCTACCGTCATGCCGGACTGCAAGCATGTATTTCACCTGTATCCAATTATGCTTGATCCGGAACGCTATGGCATGAACAAAGAAGACTTTATTTACACCATGCTACACGAACGCGGCATTAAAGTCGGCATGCATTACATCCCGCTACACTGGTGTACTGCATTCAAAAACCGCGGCTACGTCCGCGATCAATTCCCCAACGCCAACCGCGTTGGAGACAAGCTGGTGACACTTCCCATCAATCCCCGTCAAACAAAAGAAGCGCTGGACTATCTGATCGAAAGCGTGTGCGCCTTACACAAGTAGCCCCATCATCCCATAGAATTTAGTAATCGAGCCGGTTGTCGTATAACATTTTCCATAGACAAAAACGCGGAACATCCGTGAAGGAAAATGTTGAAGCAACCGGCTCGGTTTACGTTTAGGACATTGCAACAAATTTTTTCTCGTGTCCCTGCGTATTATTTGCCATGAAGAATATGAAGCGATTGTATACAGCATCAACCTTAAAAAGGGACGATGTCTAAGAAAAAATAAACACCGGCCTTGTATGCATTCCCACGGGGACCGTGGGAACGAGAAATAACTGCGGCTGTAAACCATATATCTCTTTTGAATATGTGCATGTACCACCCAATGCTGTAACCCTACACGGAGCGTGGGGAAATGAAAGCACTCCTCGGGAAAATACTCAACCGGGATACCGGAAGATCATTTGGAAGTCTTCGGGTAAAAGCGTCTTATCAATGGAAGAAAAAATGGGGGAAATAAAAAACTCTGTGTCGGTTCCTATTGTCATCAGCCCCGACGGAAAGGTCATTTTTTCCCCTTCCGATGTCAGGATATAGGCGCTACGCTCTACTACAAACATCAGAGACATAAACATCCCAATGCTCATATTTAATAATTTACGCCAGTCTTTCTCTTTGTCGCTATCTCTACCCATGGGGGTGTTATAAACCAATAGCTTGGCTTTTCGCAGGTCTATCCGTTCTTCTTTTCCTTTTCTTATTTCCTTGATAAGCCATGGCCCCGAAAGCCTATATTTTACGCGCAACCCGTTTTCGCGCTGCAAACGGTAGAAATAATAAAGGATGCTTAGCGAAAAAGGCACAGCTGGCACGAAGTCCACTGTGTAACATTTCTCTGCACCGGAAGGAGATATACTCAATAATACAAACACAAGAGGAACAAGCGGTCGCACATACGCTAAATAGCGGGAACTCGTTGGAATTTTTACCGTCACCTATTGTTATCCTATTTTGTTTTCGATTCTTGATCTGTATACGGCACTCATTGCGATCCACGCTATTGCACAGCAAAGCTTCGGAGAGAAATAAAAACAAAGGCTTTTTTAAGCATTCCCTCTGCTTAACTTTGCTACTCGGTGTCTCTGCGTTGAAAAAGGCTATGCGAAACAGACAGATTTTACCGTGGGTTCTAGAAAATTCTGCCAACATAATAAAATCTTTATCGTACAAAAATAAGTGTATTTTTTGCGGCGCTTTCTATTTGCTCTTTTCGCGCAGCATCTTGGCGCGGAAGCCGGGAGCATTTTTGTATCGTTTTTCCCAGAAGGAGCCCTTAGGCGTGGCGGCATTGTGTTTAATGATGATATCGCCGCGACTTTTCTTTTTGATCCGCTTTTTCCCTACAAACAGGTTGTCGGTAATTATGGCGCGATCGACTTTTTTGCCTAGATAGAGTTGGGGTTTGTCTTCCATGAATTCACAGCCGCGAATGATCAGGGAGCCGCTGTAGGCCTTGATAGCAGGGGTGTCGGGATTATTGTCATGGCCCCATTGCATGAAGGTGCAATCGCTAAATCCCACGGTGCCGTAGCCGTCAATAATGGCGTTTTGATGGGCGGGTCCCCAAAAGGCGCAGTTGCTGAAACGAATGGTACCGGTGTGACTTTTTTCGATGCGCACCATGGTGGGATCGGGTCCGTGAAAGGAAACAAATTCGCCGTTGGTAATAAGAATGCCCATGGGCGCGCTTTCTTCTACCTGCAGGGCGGTGTAGCAGTCGTCAGCACCGATACCCAGGAAGTTGCCGTTGGTGCCGCCGCGTTCCGTGGCGTAAAATTTGTAGCCTACGTTGTAGCCAAAGCAGAAGGTATTCAGCACGTAGTGCCAGTCGGTCTTGCCAAAGAGGAAACCGACGCCGTTTTTCATCTGCCATTCGTAGACGCCTTTCTGCATGGACCACCAGGGGTTCCAGTGGACGTTTTCAATACGACCGATATCGTATATTGCGTCCACGAAGATACCGATGTGCAGCGGTTGGCCGTGGATGTTGCGCACGAGCGCACGTTGGTTGTGCGATGCGTCGATCCCGTTGTAAGGGTTGAGCAGTTGCACATCCTGTATGGCGGGATTGTTGCCGCGCAGGGCCACTGCATAGGGATAGGGCGTGGGGGAGGGGGCGTCGGGCTTTTGGTCGGGGTAGTGAATACTCACACCCTGCAGCGCGGCGTTGCCCTGGATCAGAATAAAGGGAGCGCCTTCTTCGCTGCCTGCCCCGGCATGGGGTTCAAAAACGGTGCCATAGACCGGTTTCTCCTGTCCTGCGTCGCGAATGCCGGCATGCGCAGGCGCATAGGTATGCACGCCGCGCAGGGTAACATTGCTGGGAATGGTCAGCGTGCCGTTGAACCGATAGCGTCCTGTCGGAACTTCGACAATGCCGCCATTGGCGGCACGGGCGGCATCAAGCGCCTCTTGAAAGAAAGTTGTATTATCGCCAGAGCCGTCCGCAATGGCGTGGTAATCCATAACGTTCCAGATCCCCGCAGGCGCAGCCAAGGCTACACTCGACAAGAGCAATGTGCTTACAAAAACAGTCCTGGCAAAAAACTTCCGGATAAACATGGCCTTTCCCTCCCTAATGCAAACAGTGTTTCGTCCATGTAGTGTAGCGGCTTTCTGCAAAAAGAACCAAATACGCATGCGCAAGCATCCATCCTTTAAGAATAGCGGCAGTTTTCTGTAATCTTCTGTGAAAACACTCTTATGCATCCTCGCAAAAAAATTGTGGGAACGAGAAAAAGCTCGGAAAATTTTCCCTCACCTACGCATCCCCACCAAACTCTTCGACTCACTTCCAATTTTGGCTTAGCCCTACTTGACAACCCACCTAGTTTAGTATAGTATCATGTATTCGGAAATCACCTTTTTCGTTTTTTTATTTTTATGAGCCGTTTTCCATATTTTAGCAAAACATGTTTCCCTTCTACCAAGCTGAACTCGACAATGAAGGGCTTTGGCGCTTTGTGGTTAAAAATGAAGTAAGCGGCCCATAAAAAGTAGAGCGTATTAAGAGATTTCCAGCTTAGGAACTATAGGGAAGACAGTCTGAAACTTATTTCTTCGTCTATACAAAGGAACGTGGGAGCAAGGGATGGCTGTCTAATCAGAGAAAGGACTGTGTTCATGGGAATGTGTTCATGTGGAGAGGATTTGACTACGTCGATCTACGAAACTTGTAACGGAGAAAATTTGAAGAGTTGTCCAAACTGTTCGAAAAGGGTCGGTAAACACGTCTTCTATCCGAAAAGTGTCTTTGGAAAAAGAAATATGGGCAACGGTAGGATCAGAATTCAATCATGGTGCCCTGAGTGCCGGAGCGGAGTTCCATCTCAACGAACTCCTAGTTATACCTGTTAGTAAGAAATTATGGCACATTTTTGCTGTTTTCGGATTCACAGGTGACTCGACTGTGTGTTGTGGCAGGTGGGGTTTTCGAAATCTATTCAGACGATAGTGCTTTGGTGGAATCCAGGCAGATACTGCCCTTCTGGTGTTAGGACGTTAGCACTTGGGTGCATGCGTCGAGGGCTTGGTCGAGGGCGTTGTCGTCGATGTCGCGGTGGAATACGACGCGTAGGCGGCGTTTTCCCAATGCCTGCACCAGCACGCCTTTTTCTGCAAGTTGCGCTTTGGCTTTGGGCGCGTCGGAAACGTTGAGGTAAAGGATGTTGGTAGGGCTGGGAAGGGGGAAGCGTATATTTCGTTCTTCCAGGGTGCGACGGAATTGTTGGGCACGTCGATGATCTTCTTCTAAATCGTCGATGTGGTTTTGAAGGGCGTAGAGTCCAGCGGCAGCGAGGATGCCTACCTGACGCATAGCACCGCCAAGCATTTTGCGGAAGCGAATGGCGTTGTGAATGGTGGCGCGGTCGCCAACAATAAGGGAACCGGCGGGTGCGCCAAGGCCTTTGGAGAGGCAGAAGCTGATGGTGGTGCAGGGTTGGGTGTAGAATTGCACGTTCATGTTGTTGGCGGTAGCGGCGTTGAAGATGCGGGCGCCGTCGCAGTGTAGTTTGAGTTTGTAGCGTTGGCAGAGCGCGCCGATTTGCTCTATCTCTTCGTAGGTATAGCAGGCGCCGCCACCGCGGTTGGTGGTGTTTTCAATGGCAACGAGGGTGGTGTGTGAAAAGTGGGGGTCGTCGCGGTTGACGATGCGCGCTTCGATTTGTTGCGGCGTTATTTTGCCGAGAGGGTCGGGGATGGCGCGTGGCAACAGGCCGCCGAGCATGGCGATGTTGGCGCTTTCGTAGTGCAGGGGATGGGCGGATTCACTAAGGATAATGCTGTCGCCGGGGCGTGTTTGGGAGAGGAAGGCGACCAGGTTCCCCATGGTGCCGGAAGGAACGAGCAGGGCGGCTTCTTTGTCGAAAAGTTGTGCGGCGTATTCCTGCAGTTTGTTCACGGTAGGGTCTTCACCGTATACGTCGTCGCCTACTTCTGCCTGGGCCATTGCCTCGCGCATTTCCGGACTGGGCTTTGTTACTGTGTCGCTACGTAAATCGATCATCGTTCTTTTACTACTATGTTGTGGAGAGAGTTAGGATTGAACTTGCCGTTCGGCCTGTTCCTGGAGAAGTTTAAGGACAGCAGCGAAGCGGTCGGCGTTTTTGGGGTCGGCATGTACGAGAGCCTCATGTGCACCGAGGAGCAAACGGCCCATCTCTTTTTCGTGCAGGCTTTCCCCTTTCACGGTCTCCATGTTGTCGGGCAGTTTTTTGGGTTTGGATCGGAAGTGGAGCAGTACGGTGGTCAGGCCCAGTTCGCTCATTTCGCGCAAGAGGTTGCGGGGCACGTTTTGTAATTGCATGCGAAAGTGGCCGCTGGCGTTTTCATCTGATTCCAGACAAATGGTGTGGAGTACGCCCATGAAGGTGCTGTCTAAATGTTTGCAGTGGGCGAGATCCAATACGACTTGGCGGTCGTGACGTTCTTGCGCGGCATGACAGGTATCCATAAAACATTTCGCCTGTCGCCAGGTGCCCGCACCGGAAATACTGAGGTATGTACAACCGTCTTCCTGGGCACAGCTGATGCCGGGCGCCAGCTCCACAATCGTAACGGCAGGTGTGTCTACTTCGGGTGGTGGTAGAATCTCATCGGTTTCTTGCGCCATGAAGCCGAGTGCAAAGATGGTCGTATCGTCTGGGAATACAGCAGCACCGCTAAAGGCTTCGATGTCGCGCTCAATTTTGCGCACTGTGGTGTAGACGTCGCAGCCGTTGGTTTTGGCGATGGTGTCGCACAGGCGCTTGCGCCCGTAGTAGATCCCGTGTATGTCTTGTACATCGGTAACACCGTCGGTGTGAAAAACCAACACATCGTTCGGTTCGATGTTTTTTGTGGCGGTGCTGTATTTAACTTCTGCGTTGATGCCCAAGGCGGGCGCGGGACTACGCAGCGGTTCTACCTGTCCATTTTTATGACGTAGTTGGATGGGAGGGTGGCCTGCGTGGGAGTATTGCAATAGGCCGGTTTTAATATTGAGCACGGCATAGGTCATGGAGACAAAGAGATCGTGTCCGAAGGGTTGGGAAAAGACCAGCTCGTTGAGTTCACGTAACACGTCGCCGGGCGCAAGCAGGCTGCGAATGTATTTGTCTTCTTTCCAGGGGTGGACGATGTATTTTAAAAACATGGTGATCAGGGCGGAGCTCACGCCGTGGCCTGCTGTATCAGCGATATAGATACCAAGGTGTTCATCGTTAAGCTCAAACACGTCGTAGAAATCGCCGCCGACCTTGTTGGCGGGTTGGTAAAAAACAGAAAGGGATATGTGCTCGTGAAAGGGGAGGAGGCGTGGCAGCAGTCCGCGCTGCACAGCCTGGGCACGCTTGAGATCGGCCTGCACAGCCATGGCCTGGCTTTGTAAAACGCTGTGGGCAACCTGCAACTGCCCGAGGCGGTTTTCTAATTCCTGGTTCTTTTGCCGCACTTCTTCTACCAAACGAGTATTGCTGTCTTGTAATTCTTTGTGTACAATGGCACGGCGCACCTGTTCAAGGAACATGTCGTTTTTGTCAATGGGTTTGGTAATAAAATCAAATGCGCCGGATTGCATTGCGCCAATGGCGTCAGCGAAGTCCGTACTGCCGGAAAGGATGAGCGCGACAGCGTCGGGGGATTTTTCGCGTAGCCATTCCAGAATTTCAAACCCGTCTATATCGGGCAGGTAAAGATCGACGATGACCAAGGCGTACTGTTTTTCTTCTAATAGTGCGCGTCCTGTCTCACCACAATCTGCCGTTTCTACCTCGTATCCCGCCCGTTCAAGCAATCGGCTCAAATAGGCGAGTATGGTCCGATCGTCGTCAATAAGCAAAATGCTTTTGGCCATGAATTCTCCTGTACTTTCGCGTATATGTAGCTGGGGCTACATCACGTTCTATTCGGTTCATACGCACGTATCCGTTGTCATGTCCGGTGTGCGGTGCAATGGTGTTTCTAAAAATTACCGTTTCGCTTGATGCCCCCATTCCCTGTTAAAACAATCGTACTGCCCCCACATTCCCCATACCTTACAAGCACCAGCACCTCCATTTTATATCGTATGCTGCCTTAACACCGCCTCTAACGCGCACGCCTCAAAAGTAGCTTTCCACTGCTCACACATGGCAAGATCCATAAATATTGCCGGTAGCGCTGGCCAGCTTGCGATCGCTGGGCCACTTTAGCGTATATCCGCGTCTAACCATTTAATCACTGCCATTATTCCACGGGCTTGTTTGAGCATAGTTGCTTTTAGCCCTTGTTCGCGTAGCTTCGCTTTTGCATCATGCCGGTCTCTGGCGACTACTACACCGCCGACAAATGATTTTTCCGCATCACCTTCTGCACGAATAGCGTGATATTCAAAGGTTGGCATGCCCTACTCTCCACTACTTGTCTCACATCGTTCTCTCTTGGCAGAACGACCTTGCTGGCCATCAATTTTATCGGCGCACTATGCTGCCACTATTCATTTCTCTACAAAACCCATTTGGATTAACCTTTATTGTAACATTTCCTATCCACCCTGCCAATGTTTGGCTGTACATTGGGGGTTGCTTATTTTTCAGGCGTGGTCTGGAACGTATAATCGCCCGAAAGTACGCTGCCGGTACCTACACGAAATGTATAACGTGTATTGGGTTGCAACGCACTCAGTGTTACCTGGTGTTGACTTTGTGTGTCATCCGTTTCCGTAGCTTGTTTTGGTAAATCTGGCAGTGCCAGCCCATAGTAAACCCGGCCCTGACCCGGCTGCTCACTGCGCCACGTTATCGTAGCGGTGGTCGCGGTGCAAGTGGTAACCCGAATCTCACTTAAAACGTTCAATTGTAGCTCTTCGGCGCTTTCCTGTTTTGGGAAACGCGTGCGCAGATCGCTTATGAAGCTGTTCAGGCGTTTCTCTTCCGCCAAAGACAGCGACAGGTCCTTCGTTTCTTTGCGCAAGGCTTCAAGGCCACGCGCATCGCCTTCCAGATAGGGCAAATCTTGCCCATCCTGGGTTTGAGCATAGTGCATGATGCGGAAAATGGCGTCGACAATGTAGCGCCAGATCTGTGTGTAATACACGTAGGCCTGCATTTGCTGCTGAAGGACTGTGCGATCGGCATCGTTCAATGCAGGTGCTACCTGGGCAACCAAAGCCTGCGCACGTCGAGCCAGTTCGAGCGCTTCTGTCTTCTCCTGCCAAATCTGCGTCAAGGTCTCAGCGGTAGGCTTGCATAGCGCATTCCAGGCATCGCGATAGGCCGGATTCCACTGACCGATGTTTTTGCTTTGTAAACAGGACGCAACTACGCGATCCGGTATGTTACTTCCTTTTTCCAGCGCCCAGTGCTCTCGCACATAGAACATCTTGCGGCCAATGTCAAAAGAAAGTTCCAATGCGGTGCGTAATGCCTGCGCGGCCTCCGTTTCCGACGAAAGACCGTAGCGTTCCTTTATCCATGCCTGCCAAATTTCATCGGGCGTACAGGTGGGGTCGTGGATGAGTCGTGACATCGCGTACAGGTTTACTTCGTTGCTCGAAGACAGCGTGGGCCTGCATCCCCGCTCTGCACGTACTACGACGCCGGTAATCGTACGCGGGACCAACGCGCCCATGCGCCAACACAGGTAATCGACTAAAACGAAGGGCACATGATTGCCGCCCCAGTATTCGGCCCCCAAGTCAAACTCGACCAGGCTTTCATTTTCACCCACATCGCCGATCAGAGGATTTTGTGGATAGTACGGTTGCCAATCCTGAGGCACCTCCTTGATCATGGCGCGCACGCCGTTGCACTTCTTTAAACCCTCCTGCATGCATTGCTGCTGCGTCGGAGAATGGTTAAAGGTGCGCACATCCAATTTTTTCCCGTAGGCATCACAGACCTCTTTGACAATGCCGACCGTCAATGCGACTCGGTCTGGACAAGAGGTTTCTGCGTTGTATTGACTAGCGAAAGGCGCAATCTGCCAAATCTCTGTCGGGCAACTACCAAATTGCAGGACAACCCCGTCCAAACTGGGGCAGTTTTCAAATGCGGTACGATAGGCAGCGCGCCGCGTGTCCCACATTACCTTTCCGCCCCCCTCCGGATCCAAGTCCTGCATCCAGTTGCGCTGGCCAATGTTCAACTCCTTCGCCCAGACAAAGGTATCCATCCCATGTGCATCGCAAAAGGCGCAAATGGTATTCACCAGCTTCACCAGCGCGGGGTCGTTGCCCAACTGGTCGACTGCGGTAATGATGCTATGGGACAGGCGTATCTCTGTTACGCCGTATTCAACCGCCTGTTCAAGTGTTTTCTGGATGTGTTCCGCATCGCGGCAATGCAATTGCCAGCCAAAATCCCGTAGGGGTGCAGCCCAAAGTGGCGCGCCCAATAAGCATCCGATACAAAGCATCCCCAAGCAGTGCCGCAAGTACAGGTGTCTTTCTCCTTGCATACATCCTCTCCAGGTAGTCAGCGAGCACAGGCAAGTGGCCAAACAGCCAACGCCACCAATTAAGTAGCTCTTCCGTTCTAGATCCGAGTTTTTTCTTTGCTTTACTCTATATGGAATAGAAGCAGGGCGGCAACAATGGCGGCGGTAAGCAACGCAATAAGCAGTAGCCAAATTAGATTCTGCCCGCTTCCCTTTTTCGTTTTGGCGGTGGTAAACAAAGCGGCGATTTCCGGGTGCTCCGGCACAAGCAGGGTTTCAATGGGACGCCATTCGCCAATGCGATCTTTACGGCAGTGTGCCTCCAGGGCGACTGTCCCCCGCTGCAAGGCCGTTAGCACCTCAGCGGAATTGGTCGCCGTAAAAAGGATGTCGGCGCAATTGTCTGAAAATTCCCACACATGTCCTAAATCATTCGCATCGCGGTAGGCATAAATGCGTTTCGCAAGGGCCGTGCGGGCTTCGGGCGTCTGCGTAACCCCATAGAGCCGTTCCAGAAAACGTAAGCCCTGCTCCGCTTCCCCGTGCGCCGCCAACGCCTCGGCAAGGATATCAATCACGGCAGGATCATCCGCACCACCCAGTTCATAGGCTTTACGAATATGCTGCAATGCACGATCTACATTGCGTAAAGGCGCATCGCCCTCCAGATATATACGCGCCAACAAACGGTGGGCCACCCCGTTCTCGGGATGCTGCTCCACATACGTTGTCAGAACCTTTTCCGCCTCGGCATATTCGCCACGCTTTACCTGCTTTTCCACATCCAGCAAATCCGCTGTTACCCCAACGGTTTGCGGCGACGGGCTATCCGTAGAAACCACCATAGTTTCTGCATACGACTCTTGCTGTACCTCTGAAAAGGCACGCGTACCCGGTGCAACCAGGTTTGGCTCCACCCGCAACAGGAAAACGGTGCGTTGGCCTGCCCGCACCAAGTTCAACGGCGTCTCAGCAGGTCCAATGCGGTCAATGGGCGCCATAAGCGGCATCCCAGCCGCCGTCACCAGGGTAAGCGTATCACCCTGATGGAAAACGCCTGATTTCACATGACCGGTAACCGCCGCCTGATCGGTGGACACCGGGTATACCGACTCAATTTCAAAAATATTGCCATTTGCAGGCGTGTTTTGCTGCTGCATCGCCGCTTGCTGTTGCGCCTCGGCCTCAACGCGGTGGGTGTCCGCCAACGCCGTACGCGCCTTTGACAATTTTTGCTGCAACGCCGTCCACTGATCTGCTTCCAGCTTGCCCTCCAATTTACTACAAAGCGCTTCCGCCGCTTCCAACTGGTCCAGGGCAATCAGGCACTGCGCCCGATAATGGTTTACATGACGGCTATTGGGACGATGCTGATCCAGTTCATCAAAAAAGGCAAGCGCCTGTTCATGTTCCCCCCGATCAAAATGCCCCACTGCTTTAAAATACAGTTCTTTGGCTTCTTCGTTGGTCATGCGGTGCTTGCTCCTCGTTCCGTCTGTCCCCGTCGCCTGAGCACTCCCCTGGCTCGGCGCTTATCTCTATGCACAACAAGCTTTAGTATAGCATGGAAGCACTGGAGGAAGGGAATTGTCGCCATCTGCCGTCTAACGAAAAACGGCCGGACGAAATTCGTCCGGCCGTTTTAAAACTAACTAAAAAGCGGCTTAGGCAACGCCTTTAAGTTCGACGGTGGCGCCTGCACCTTCAAGCTCTTCTTTAAGCTTGTTGGCTTCATCTTCAGGCAGCGCTTCTTTGATCGTGCTGGGGCAGCCGTCGACCACTTCTTTGGCTTCTTTGAGGCCCAGACCGGCGATCTCTTTGACCTTCTTGATGACGGCGATCTTCTGGGAGCCGTGATCTTTGAGGATAACGTCAAAGGAGGAGGGGCCTTCGTCTGCAGCAGCGGCGTCGCCGCCACCCATCATCGGCATGGCGCCCATCATCATCGGGGCAGCCGCTTCCACACCAAACTTCTCTTCAAGCGCCTTGACCAATTCGCTCAGTTCCAATACGCTCAACTCTGCAATGCTGTCAATAATGGCATCGAGTTTCTCAGACATGTCATTTTCCTTTTTATTACTGGGTTACTGCCTTACTTTCGTAAGGGAAAAGTTGTTTCAAATATAAGGCTTATGCGGCTTCAGAACCGCCTTCTTCTTTCTGTTTACGAACCTGATCAAGCACGTTGACCAAGTTACGCGGCAGTGCGTTGAGTACGCCAACGGTGTTGCGCAGCGGTGCGGCGATGGTGCCGACGACCTGTGCAAGCAGCTGTTCGCGCGACGGCAGCGATGCTAGTGCTTCCATCTGTTCCGCATTGAGCACTTTGCCTTCTAGGACGCCGCCTTCCATCTGGACGAAGGAGACTTCCTGGCCAAACTCCTTGAGGATTTTAGCCGGCGCGACCGGATCGTTACCGAAAACCCACGCGGTGGGACCTTCCATGAAGTCCGCTGCTTCTTCCAACTGCAATTCACGCAGCGCAAGGCGGGCCAAGGTGTTTTTGTAAACCTTCATTTCCACGCCTGCTTCACGAAGCTTGCTACGCAATTCAGTGACGTTGAGTACGCTGATGCCGACGTATTTGGACATGATGGCGATGTCGCTATTTTCGATCCGCTCTTTCAGTTCAGCTACGGCAGCAATTTTTTCTGGTTTTGCCAAGAGAATTCACCTCCTCTCCCAATTAAATATAGGCGCTTTTACGATACGCCCTAAACAAAACTATCCCGTGCGGTCCTATACAGACAGCACGGGATAGAGAACGCTCTTTTACGAATGCGATCCACGTTTCCCTTGGTCTCGGCAGGATATTTAAGGCACATTGCGCCACCGGCTGTCTTTGACACGCAAACGTGTGAGAGCAAAATATAACAAATTTCCCCAGGACGTGTCAAACAATTTATACACCCGCTTTTGAAAGCGTTGACACACCTGCAAAAAAACCGCAACAATAGCACTGCTTTGCGTGACTGACACTGCAAAAGATGGCTTAAAAAACAAATTCTTGAGAGGGGTAGGGATGGCAAGGACCATATTCCCTGGGTGTGGCCTTGGCCACCTTGCGGTTGCTGGACCGCTTTAATACGTAATCTGGTATTGAATTGAATGGGGTATTTGGAGGTATAGCATGAAGTTTTCGCGCAGACAATTTATTGGCCTGACAATGGGTATAGGTTTGTCTTCGTGTACACGGGTACGCGAATTAAATTGGGCGCAGTTGAAACCGGAAATCTCGTTGCCGCATTGGGGCGATGAGGGTCCGTTGTGTTTTGTAGCTATGAATGACCTGCATGTGCTGGACGCCAAAAGCACAGGAATTATCAACCGGGCTATAAACCAGATTAACGCCGATTCCGAAGTACAGTTTGTCGTACTCTTGGGAGATTTGGCGACGCAAGGCCGCATCCAGGAATTGAAACTGGTGCAACAGTCGCTGGAACGATTGGAAAAACCGTATTTCTGCGTGCCGGGTAACCATGATGTGGCGGTGCGTGCTACGGATATGTATGCAAATTATATACAGACGTGCGGCAATACCCAGTGGCGGGAAGGAGAAGGGGGGTGGGCCTTCCTGGGCCTTGATACATGCAATGGCAGCGCTAGCGATGTCACCGTACCTTCGAAACGCATGAAATGGATAAAAAAGCAGTTGGAGCATATCGGTCCTAAACGCTCAATAGCCTTGTTTAGCCACCACCCATTCAACCCGCACACCAAAGCGTATCGGGTCAAGAATGCAGAGGCTGTGCTTAGCCTTTTCGAAGGGTATAATTTAAAACTTGTTGCCTCGGGCCATTACCATGGCAACCAGGTGGAAGAGCGTGATGGGGTGCTGTTTACCACCACGGCCTGTTGCTCATCAACACGCGACAATTTCGACAAAACTCCTGAAAAAGGCTATCGCCGTTTTCAACTGGATAACGAGACCGTGCAGCATACATTTGTTGAAGTCACCGTCTACAAAAATCTGCTGGCAGCCAGCCATTGACGCTTTGATATCGCTATAGTATAGTTGAACAATATGCGCAAATTTATTAATGAGGTAAAAAGGGAGGTAGAATTTAAGATGCGAAAGATCTCTATACAAAATATCGCTATTATACTGGCGACGCTCATGCTCTGGAGTGGGGCAGCGGTCGCACAAACGCTAGAACAGGCGCCGTTGAATCCCGCCTTTACGCAGTGGCTTCAAGACGCAAAAAAAGTGAGCGAAAATGGGGTTTCTGGCTATATCCCTTCGCCCATAGACCGGAGCCACCTATACAAAAAAGCCGGGAAAACCCCCGAAACAAAAGCACCTGCGAGTTATAGCCTGCGCAGCCAAGGCGAATTGACCCCTGTCAAAGATCAGGTAGTCAGTGGTCCCTGCTGGGCCTTTGCCGCCTATGCCTCTCTGGAGAGCACGCTGTTAAAACAGCTCTCCGAGACGTGGGACTTTTCCGAGAACCATCTAAAGAATTACCATGGCTTTGATAAAGGCCCGTTGGACGGCGGTAACGCAGACATGGCATTGGCCTATCTGGCACGCTGGGATGGCCCTGTCCTGGAAACGGATGACCCCTATACCCCTTCCGATGATCGCCCCTCGCCTGGTGGCCCACAGCAAAAAATAGTGACCGAGGCCTTGTTGCTAACCGATCGAGCCGATATTAAAGACGCTATCATGACCTATGGCGCGGTTGCCTCATCCATGTACTACGCAACAGCCAATTACAACAGCACACAAAACACGTATTACTATAGCGGCGCTTCCCAATCGAATCATGGCATTGCGCTGGTCGGTTGGGATGACGCAAAAGTCGTCTCCTCTGCGCCTGGCGCTGGCGCCTGGCTGGTCAAAAATAGCTGGGGAACCGGCTTTGGCGACGGCGGCTATTTCTACCTCTCCTACTACGACACCGTAGCCGGAAAAAAGGGACGGGTTTTTAACACCACCGTAGACACCGACGCCTATGCGCAGGTCTATCAATACGATCCGCTCGGTCCAACAGGCTCCTATGGTTATGGAAACACAACCGCCTGGGGCGCAAATGTCTTCACCGCCACCGCCGATGAAGAATTACTGGCCGTGGCGACCCACTTCCTCAGCCCCGGCTCTTCCTACGAAATTTACATCTATGACAACTTCAACGGCTCAAGTTTTTCAACACAACTAACCACCGTCAGTGGAACCGTTCCTTATGCCGGGTACTACACCATTTCCCTGCCAACCCCCGTTACACTGCAAAATGGCGATGACTTCGGCGTAGTCATAAAATATACCACGCCCGGCGAAACTTTCCCCGTACCCACAGAAAGTATCGTACCCAGCTACAGCAGCGCTGCTTCCGCCGCCGCAGGACAGAGTTTCCTCAGCAGCGACGGCACCTACTTTTCCGACCTTGCATCGCAAAGCGGTCAACCCAACGTCTGCATTAAAGCACTCACCGGTGCCTCCACGCCCCCCTCACCCGTGGTACAGTTCGAGCAAGGCGCCTATTCCGTGCAGGAAGCCTCAACGACGACAGATATTAACGTCGTTATTGCACCAAGTCCGGAAACCGGGGAAACCGTCGTAGTCAGCTACGCCGCAGAGGCCATTTCCAGCACTGCCGGTGCCGATTTCACCATGACAAGCGGCACGCTGACCTTCGCCTCCGGCGACACGCAAAAAACCTTCTCCGTAACCCTACTCGACGACTGGCTTCTGGAAGGGGATGAGACGCTGCGCCTCACCTTGACCCTGGACAGTGGCGACGCCACTTTAGGTGCCCATAACCCGGTACTGTTGACGATTGTCGATGATGAGGTGGATTCCGATGGCGATCAAATCCCCGATGCTATCGAAGAAACGCTAGGTTCAAATCCCAACCAGGCCGACACCGACCACGATGGCATCAACGACTTCGACGAAGTCACCAATTTTGGTGTTGAAAACTGGACGGACTGGAGCGCTATCGATGGCTACGCCGCCGTTGTATATAATCCCATCACCAATCCTGGCGGTGTTTTCACCGATGTCCTGAACGCCGACAGTGACGGCGACAGCGTCTCCGATGGCGCCGAACGCACCTTTGGCACAAGTCCCATCGATCCTGCCGATGTGCCCGAACTCCCCGTGCTAAACCACCTCGCACTGCTGGGAATCATCCTTACCCTGATCACCTGCATGCTGTGGCGACTCCATAAACAGCGCACCACTGCGTAACGACGTGGTATAGATTTTTCTGGGGGGACCTTTTTGTTCACAAAAAGGTCCCCCCCAACCCCCCTCCAAAAAAACTTTCTACGACCAAAAGCTAGAATTAGGGTCCTTGACGTGAATCGTCAGGACGAAGCTAACTACATATTCGTTTTTCTTTGCTTCTTTCTTTTTCCGTAAAAAGAAAGAAGAGTTCCTAGTGAATCGTTCGTTGCAGTGCAACAACGACGCCTTGCAATTGTACTTCACGAGCCGGAAAGCGCATAGGTAAAAGCAAGGCATTGGCAGGACGCAGCTCTATGTATTCCCCCATGGGATGAAAATGTTTTACGGTAGCCTCGTCGTGTACAAGCGCAACGACAATATCGCCCGTACGCGCCACCCGATCCTGATCGATAATGATAACGTCGCCATCAAGAATGCCGTCTTCGATCATGCTGTCGCCTGTAACGCGTAGCGCATAGGCGCGTTGAGACATCAATGTGGAGGAAACGGGGATATGGGTTTCCACATTTTCTTCCGCCAACAAGGGGGAGCCTGCGGCCACGCGGCCCAGCAACGGCAGCATGCCCACTTCGTGCTGATACAAGGCCGTACCCGCTTTTTCGGTAATACGGATGCCGCGCGCCTTTGAGGAACGCTCAATATAGCCCTTTTTACTCAAGGCGACCAAGTGATCATTCACGCCGTTGAGCGAGGAGATATTGAATGCCTTTCCAATCTCCGCAATGGTCGGGGGATAACCTCTGTCACGAATAGAGGTAATTATAAAATCCAGGACTTCACGCTGTCTTTTTGTCAATTCCCGGGCCATTTGAGTCTCCTTTATGCCTGAAATGTTTTTCAGCATAATTAAATCATGCTCACAGAGCAAAGTCAAGCTCCATCCTCCTTTTTTCGTATCTCTAAAGCGCCCAACGACCGCAAGGTGACCAGGGGCACACCCAGGAAGTATGGTCCTTGCCATCCCTGAGCACAGCAAAAACTTCGTTTTTATGACAACTTCTCAGATATCTGTCACTAAAATGCCGCCACGCATAAAAGTGACATAGTGCTGACCCGTATTATATACTTACGAAGTAAAAGGTAAAGCGACAGCGCCGCAGGCTGGAAAGGAAGTTCGTATGGAAACGCTCGCATCGTTGCAGGAGCAGGTGACTGCACTGCAGGAAAATCTTGCAATTGTCATTCGGGGTAAAGAAAAGTGCCTGGAGGTATTAACGATTGCGTTGCTGGCCGGAGGCGATGTGCTGATGGAGGATGTGCCGGGGGTGGGTAAGACAACACTGGCAAAAGCACTGGCAAAATCCATCGATCTAAGCTACAACCGGGTACAGTTCACCCCTGATCTGCTGCCTGCCGATATTCTGGGTTCTTCGATCTACAATCCGGTTACGGGTAAGTTTGAATTTCACAAAGGGCCTATTTTCTGCAATATCCTGTTGGCGGATGAAATCAATCGCGCCTCACCACGCACACAATCGGCACTGCTGGAGGCAATGAGTGAGCGGCAGACAACGATAGAAGGCGTGCTGCATCCGTTGGCGCAGCCTTTCCTGGTAATCGCTACCCAAAACCCGGTGGAATACCACGGCACGTATCCGCTACCGGAAGCCCAGCTGGATCGTTTCCTTATCCAACTCAAGCTGGGCTATCCCGCCTCCGAGGTAGAGCTGGATGTTTTGTATGATCAGGCACAAACCCATCCATTAACCACGCTGCAACCCGTATTACAACGCGACCAATTGCTTGCCATGCAGGAAGCGGTGCGTGCTGTGCGGGTAGAACGCACCGTTGGCGCATATATCATCGCATTGGTGGAACGCACCCGTCGTGATGAGCGCCTCAAACTGGGGGCAAGTCCGCGTGCATCGCTCATGCTCTTCCGCGCTGCACAATCGGCGGCTTTTGTCGCTGGTCGCGATTATGTGCTCCCCGACGATGTACAGCGCATGGCGCGGTATGTGCTTCCGCACCGCCTGATGCTGACCTCCAAGGCGAAATATGGTGGTCAATCGAAAGGGGATGTGATCAACGAAATCCTGGACACGGTCGCGGTGCCTGCATGAAACGTTTTCGTATAAAATGGAACGGCGGCGCAAAAGCAACACGCCCTGCCGCTGCACAGTCCTCATCACGGGTAGAGCGTCTCAGAAAATGGAAGGCGTGGTGGTGGTCATTTCGTATGACACAACCCGGGCAATGGATGTTTCTGGCCTTCCTTGCTTCGGCCATACTCGGCTCCAACTCGTTACAGGTGCCGGTTTACCTGCTGGTCTGCGCGTGGACCGCTTTTTTCGTATGTATTTTTTTACTGGCTAAACTCTTACGACCACGGGTGAGCATACGCGGTGCATTTCCGGCAAAGGCGCGAACGGGACAGACCCTTACGGCGACCTTTCAGCTCACAAATACAACGCGGCGACCGCAATATAACATCGGTCTTGGATTTGCCGGGCTGCCGGATTGTTTTCAACAGCCTGACCTGGATGTGCAGCTGAGCAATATCGAGCCGAATGAAACGGAAACACTCCCGCTGCGCTTGAAACCGTTACGGCGTGGCATCTACACGTTGCCCCCTTTGCGTCCTTTTTCTGCATTTCCCTTGAATTTATTTCGTAGTCCTGCAGGTACGCCGCTTCCAACAACGCCGCTGATTGTTTTACCGCATTTTGAGCCCGTTTCCCGGATCAATATCCCCCTGGGTGCACGCTATCAACCGGGCGGTATCGCGCTCACTTCACACATTGGCGAATCGCCCGAGTACATTGGTAACCGTGAGTATCGTCCTGGTGATCCTCTGCGCCATATCGATTTTCGCTCTTGGGCGCGTCTGGCCAAACCTGTTGTTCGTGAATATCAGGAGGAATATTATCACCGGATTGCGCTGCTGGTGGATACCTACGTGCCCGGTCGCCGTGCCCCTAAAGCCGAAGGCTTTCCCCATTTTGAAGCAGCGGTCAGTCTGTCCGCAGCTATCGCCGATGCCATGTCGCGAGGAGAATATGTACTCGATATTTTCGCTGCCGGACCGGAGTTGTATGTTTTTCGTACAGGACGCAATACCACATCGTTTGAAAACGTGCTGGAAATTCTGGCGGGGGTAGATGTATGCCGCACAGATCCCTTTGAAAAAATAGCCCCCGCCTTGGCAGAAGAACTGCATAATATTTCTGCTGTCCTCTGCGTTTTTCTCGACTGGGACAACTCGCGCAAAAAAATGGTCCAAGCCGCGGTGGAAGCCGGATGTAGTATTAAAATTATCGTGGTTCGCGATGGCGATACTACGTTACCGATTAACTCTGCTGAAGTGTGGACTGAGGATGTGACGCAGTACTCCGTCGAAACCATTCGCTCTGGGGGGCTGGAGGTGATATGAAGTTTCGTTTTGACGAAATAGTGCAACGCCGCCTGGGCGCTTTATTGTTACTCTTCCTGGAATGCGGCTTGCTCATTTATTGTAAAGAAGAACCTGTTCTTTTTGCAGTTCCTGCTGTACTTTCTTTGTTTCTCGTGGTCACACGCATAAAATTTACGACCACGCACGACATGCGAATGCGTCTGCTATTAGGGCTGATCGTTCTATGCCTGCTCCTCTGGTTTTTTTATCTGCAACATCAACCGAGGAACATGGGCATCTTCCGAAATAATGTCCGACTCGGTTTGTGTACCTTTTTTCTTTTCTTGCAGGCGTCTCTTTTCGCGCTTCGCCACACTACGGGCATGCCCAGTATTTTTCCGCTCTACGGTGTGCTGGCGATTGGATTTGGTTCCGCTTATTTTGAAAATAATCCCACTTTCCGACTTGTTTATTTCATTGCTTCCGGTATCTATGCCTTTCTCTCTATCGCGTACTTCAGCACCTTTTCCCAGAAACGTCTGCCACGCCACACAGCCCGCCATGCTTTCTACCCTGGCGCTGTTTTTCTTGTCCTTCTGGCGTCCACATTCCTGTTAGCTGTTGGCACAGCACGTCTGTTGCCGACCGTGGAACGTCGCATGGATCGACTTTTTGTAAAAGCCCCGCTCCAGCTTGCGCAAGTAACATTGGGCAAGCGCAACCATAGTGAGTTGGGAGAAATTTCTGCCGCACAGCTGAAGCAAACGCATCGTATTGTGTTGCGTGTCTATAGCGACGCCAGCCCGGGGTATCTTCGAGGAAATTCGTATGCTGAATACGATGGGAAACGCTGGCGGGCTGAAAAGGACTATACGCCCTGTCCTCCTGCATTACCTCCTGCTAGTTTAAATGAAAAAGAACCCGGCCAATGGTATGCGATTGATTCCGCGCGTACTCCCGACGCTTCAGTATTGGAAATCTGGCCGGACAGTGCGATCCAAACCGCACTCTATGCGCCGCTGGAAATTGCCTGGCTAAATATAGAAGGCCCCGACGTACAATCTAATCCGGCGAATATCATCGAAACGGTAACGGCGCTTCGTGGCGCGGTTTACCGCATCTATCCTGGCACACGAACGGATATTCCGGCTTTATCTGAGGAAGAACGCACGCTGTATACCTCCTTGCCTGATTCCCTGTCCCCTGAAATTCGCAGGTTGGCACAAGAAATTTGTCACGATGCCAATATGCCCCTGAAAAAGGTGCTCGCTATTACGAATTATTTTCACAAAAACTATAGCTACCATCTCGGTATCGAAATTCCTAAAGGGGAAAATCCGCTCGAATACTTCCTTTTGCGCCGACCTTACCCCGCTGCACATTGTGAATACTTTGCTTGCGCCGCTGCTGTGCTGTTGCGTGCTGCTGGCGTGCCCACGCGTTATGTCACCGGGGTGCTTGCCTGGGAAAAAAGTGCGTACGCCCCGTATTGGACGGTGCGTAATCGCGATGCACACGCCTGGGTCGAGGCCTACATCGAGGGAGAGGGCTGGATCGTTGTGGAGGCGACACCTGCAACCGCATTGCCCCAGGAAGGCCCTGGCTCCTGGTTTGCAGGGCCCAAGGATGTGTTTCAACATCTTCTCTTTCAGTTCAAACAATTCTGGCGCGCCTTCGCTGCCGGTGCCTGGCGGGAACGCCCCGCCGTGCTCATTCAGGCCTTGCTGGCAACCCTCCGTACCGTGTTTACTTCCTGGCTGCTGCTCCCCTTGTTCCTTATCCTGGGAACAACCTACTTTTTCTGGCGCACCTGGCATCGACGTTCCCATCATATTGAAGCCGCTATTGCCTACGCCGACATGCATGAAATCCTGTTGCAAATGGATCGGCAAGTGCACAAAAAAGGCGTTACGCGCCGTCCCGAAGAAACCCTCCATGCCTTTGCGAATAGACTGGATCACGAAGCCCCCTTTGCCAATGCAACACAGGCCGCCCGCTGGTATCGAGTTTACGCGGTTGCACGGTATGGGGCCACGGTAACCCGCGAAGCGATTGCACGGCTACGCAAACAGCTTCCCAAGGTCTAGTTTTTCTTGTGCCCCTGATCTTTTCTCTTGACATAACTGCGCAACTTTGGTAATACTTTTTAAGAATTAGTAATACTGAGTGCGGTAATGGTTCTCGTAAAACGTCTGACCCTGCTGATTCTAGGTTGGGCAGATGTTCGCGTTTAATACGCTTTTCAAATTCAACCTGCTAACAAAAACAACCCCATTATGAAGGAGACCCCCACTATGAAACGTGGTTTCACACTAATCGAGTTATTGGTCGTTATTGCGATCATCGGTATTCTTGCCGCCATCTTGTTGCCTGCGCTGGCCCGTGCCCGAGAGGCAGCGCGTCGCGCCAGTTGCCAGAATAATCTCAAGCAATTTGGGCTGGTGTTTAAAATGTACTCCGGCGAAAGCAAAGGGAGTAAATTCCCACCGCTTATGCCTTTTAGTAACCCCAACGGCGTGCCTATCTTTGCCGCCCCGAATCCCGATTCTGTCTTTCCCGAGTATCTGAACGATCTGAACGTCGCGGCATGCCCTTCCGACAGCAAGGCCGATGGATCGGGTAACTATGTAGCTGCACGCCTGCCCGATGGTGATTTGGAGGACCATTTAAAAGCTGCGCGTGAAAATGATGACGAAATGAGTACCCGCTACTTCCTGTCCGGCATTTTGGGCCGTTCCTATTGGTACCATGGCTTTGCCATGCGCAATGTGGAGGAATTCTATGGTGTCTGGAACGCTACGGGTACGGCGGAATCTCTGGGGGAGGTGGGGCCTGACCCCATTACTGGGGTAGACGAGGTAACCGTAACCATGGGTCTTTTACTAAAAAATTGGGATGGCGATTTGAAAGTGGAAGAAAAATTACCTTGGACGGCCATTCAGGGGAAGGGCTTTGGTGGAAATGATGTCGCCATGCGTTTGCGGGAAGGGATTGAGCGTTTCGCCATCACCGATATTAATAATCCCGGCGCTTCTGCATTGGCTCAAAGTGAAGTTGTGGTGATGTTTGACACCTTTGGCACCACCGAGGCAAATACGGCGGGTGTTGTTATTTTCAACCACATTCCCGGTGGCTCCAATGTGCTGTACATGGATGGGCACGTGGAATTCGTCCGCTACACAGATCGTTTCCCGATAATTGACGACGAAGAGAATAATTATGGCTTACCACGGCAAGTAGCCCACTACGGTTTGCAATAAACACCCCTTTTTCTTTTGAATTGCCCTTCCATGTTCGACATGGAAGGGCAATATTGTGTATAACCAGTGTTATTTTTAGACGATTCGTAGTATCCTTCTTTCGCCGGCCCTTTTTGCGGCATCTTTCCAAAGTGATCCAGGGACCACAACCAAGTGGCCAGCGCCACCGGAAATATCTATGGCCCTTGCCGTCCCTGACCGCTGCAAAAAAATTTTATGACCGCTTTTCAGATTTAAGTCACTAAATTTTAAGGTATAACCAGATAAAATGAAAAAACTATCCCCTAGCCTCATACATGCCTTTGTCGCAATAACGCTTACACTGACGCTCTTTAGTGGATGTAGTCAAAAAAGCAAACCTGAAATTATTGCGGGCAGCACGCATATAGAACGTATTGTACAAAATTTAAGTGAAAATACTATCCCTGTGCGCAGTCTGATTCCTGCGGCCATGTGCCCCGGACACTACGACATGCGCCCGAGTGACGTCGAGGCGGTTGCGACGTGCCGACTTATGCTGCTGCACCCCTGGCAAAAAGACCTTAAGAACTTCACCCAGCTTCTGCGGGCTGCCAAGGTGGGTGATGAGCGGATGAATCTGATCATGGCTAAAGGAAACTGGATGCTTCCCGCACTCCAAAAACAGGCCATCGAGCGTATCGCTGCGGAATTGGATGCACAAAAGCTCCTTCCGCACGATCTGCTGCAATCGCGAACGCAGCAATTCTGTGCAAGCATAGATCAAGCGGTGGAAAAAGTGCAGCCGCAGCTGGCACAAATCAAAACGCAGCCGGTCGCGATATTATGCAACGAACAACAAGTCGATTTTGCCAAATGGTGCGGCTTTACCATTGCAGGCGTCTATGGACGCCCCGAGGAACTCAGCGTCGCCAAAGTAGAGGAACTGATGGCGTTGTCAAAAGCGCAGCAGGCCAGAGTGGTCGTAGATAATTTGCAAAGCGGAGACACAATGGTCAGCAAAAGCCTAGCGCGAGATATTCAGGCGCAACACGCGGTCCTCTCCAGTTTCCCCGGTGGGTTTCCAGATACCGAAACCTGGGAGGATACTTTCCTGGATAATGTGCATCGCCTTGTGGAAGCAGTAAACAACGGGAAAAAATAGCATGAGTGAACCAATCGTATCTATACGCAACGCCGTTGTTTCGTATCGCGAAGATACTGCACTGCGCGATGTCTCAATCGATATTCATCGTGGTGAATTTATCGGCGTGCTCGGTCCAAACGGCGCCGGAAAAACAACCCTGCTCACCCTCATCAACGGACTGGGACAACGGACCGAGGGAGAGGTCGCTGTATTGGGTCTGCATCCATACGCAGGACACGGCCATAAGGTACGAAAACGGGTAGGGTATGTGCGCCAGATCGAACGGATAGATCCACGCCTGCCGATCACCGTGCGGGAAACGGTGGCCGTAGGGTTATATGGTCGTCTAGGCTGGTTCAAGCGCTTGAACGCCCAACATTGGCAGAACGTGGATAAAGCATTGGAACAGGTAGGAATGACCCACCTTGCGTATCGTCCCATCGGACATCTTTCGGGGGGGGAATACCAACGTGCTGCTATTGCGCGGGCGTTGACGCAGGCGCCTGAAATCCTTCTTTTCGATGAACCGACGGCCTCTATCGATCCTAAAGCGCAACGGGATATCCTGTCCTTAATAGAACGCCTTCATCACGAACGCAATCTTACGTCCCTTTTGGTCACCCACGACTTGGCCACGTTGCCTGCCGCGTGCAGGCGAATCGTGCTCATGAAAGAAGGCACGCTATGGAAAGAAGGTACGCGTGAGGAGATGCTTAAACCAACTACACTGGCGCAGCTTTACGATGACGAAGCTATAGGACGCATCGCGCCTGTATTAACCGGTATTCAAAACTAAGTGGTCAGGCCTACACCAAGGAGATATGTTCCTTACCGTATATTCTCATAGTAAAGATTTGATACTTTTGTTTTTTTTGCTTCTTTCTTTTTCCGGTGCTCCAAGGACTACGGCCGGGTAGCCAGCGCCACTCGCAATAGTATGGTACTTGCCGTAGGTGGACAGGGCAAAGCTAAGTTAAATCCTCGTTTTTCTTTGCTTCTTCTTTTTCCGGTGCTCTGGGGACCACAGCCAAGTGGCCAAGGCCACACCTAAGAGATATGGTCCTTGCTCTGCGTAGAAAAAGTGAAGCTAAGTTAAATCTTCGTTTTTTTTGCTTCTTCTTTTTCCGGTACTCTGGGACCACAGCCAAGTGGCCAAGGCCACACCCAAGAGATATGGTCCTTGCTCTGCGTAGAAAAAGTGAAGCTAAGTTAAATCTTCGTTTTTCTTTGCTTCTTTCTTTTTCCGTAAAAAGAAAGAAGGAGAAGTAACCGTTTTTTTAAAACTTTCGCTGGGAAAAAATATGATTTTGGACGCATTACAACATAGCTATTTACAGCACGCCTTGCTGGCGGGTTTATTTGCCGGTATTCTCTGCTCCGTCACCGGCGTATTCGTCGTGACCATGCACCTTTCCTTCCTTGGCGTATGTATCGCACACGCCGCCTTCGCCGGCGCACTACTGGGTGTATGGATGCACTTCGATCCACTGTGGGGCGCACTTGCCTTCAGCCTCTTCGCCGCAGTATTAATCGGTCCGCTTGCCGATCGCGGCGAACTCAACCCCGACACCTCCACCGGCATAGTTTTTTCCTTCATGCTCGGCCTTGCCTTTTTATTCCTCGGCATGACCCCCGGTGCAAAGACCGAAGCACTCAGTCTTTTTTGGGGCAGCATACTCACCGCCTCCCGTTTCGACGTCGCCGTCCTCGCTTTTACCGCTCTTTTTACCGTTCTCGGCGTCCTTCTTTTTTACAAAGAGATTCAGGCCGTGCTCTGCCACCGCGCTGTTGCACTCGCGGTCGGCATTCCCGCCGCATGGGTCTTCTACGCACTCCTCTTCGGCGCCAGCGTCACCATCGCCGTCACCCTGCGCAGCATCGGCGGCCTGCTTATCTACAGCCTGGTACTCAACCCCGCTGCAGCGGCCTTTCAACTTACCTACAGCCTCAAACGGATGTTTCTTCTGTCCGCTCTCTTCGGCGTTGCATCCTGTTGGGCGGGATTGTTCGCCTCATACTACTGGGATCTGCCTGCAGGCGCCGCTATCGTACTAACTTCCACAACCCTCTTCGCAGTGGCCACCCTTTTTTCACCTAAAAAGAAAGTTTGCTCATGGAAACCGACCACCGGAAAATGAATATTGCCATTCAGGAATTCTTTGACGTACGCGCCCATAAATGGGAGTCTTTTATCTGTCCTGAACACCCCGAACGTCTGAAAATCATTTTTTCACAATTTACCATCGCCTCCGGAAGCACCGTCGTCGACGTTGGCACGGGAAGCGGGGTCGTTTTACCTATCCTCGCCCAACGCACTGAAGGAAAAGTCCGCTTCATCGCTGTCGATTTGGCCTATAAAATGGTGGTTGAGGCGCGCAAACGCACCGCGAAGGATTTGGAAAAACACGACGCCGATTATATGCAAGGAGATGTGTGCGATATTCCCCTTGCCCCCAACAGCATCGACTGGATTATCTGCAACAGCTGCTTTCCCCATTTCGCGGATCAACAACGCTGCGTAAGCCAAATGGCAACGTGCCTGCGTCCTGGCGGACGGTTGCTGGTCTGTCATACAGAAAGCCGAGAGACTATCAACACATTTCACCGAAAAGTGGGGGACATTGTCGGAGGGCACGAATTGCCCGACGACGACGCGATGAAAGCATTGGTCTCGCATGCAGGACTGCACCTGCTCCATCTGGAAGACAGCGCTACGCAGTACATAATGCTCGCAGAAAAATAGAAATTCCTTGGGGGAAAACCCTTTTTTCAAAAAGGGTTTTCCCCCAAGCCCCCTTTCCAAAAAACTTTAATCTCTTGTGGTTTCGGAGCTATACCCAAAAGGTATGGCCATTGCCATGGCTAACCATAGTAAAGCCAACTTAAGTCGTCGTTTTTCTTTGCTTCTTTCTTTTTCCGCAAAAAGAAAAACCTCAAGAAATGGCGGCTACTTCACAGGACGCACAATAATGAAGGCGGGTAATCCCTTAACCTGATAGTGTTTCATCACCGCGGCAGTTATCAGGTCCTTCGGATCTTCGGCCTGAAACTTTATCTTGACGTAGTCTTCCAGCCGTTGCAGCACTTCGGGATCTTTCAGCACTTTTTTATCCATCACATTACAATTTTTGCACCACGTAGCCCAAAAATCGATGATGGCGTACTTTTGATCTTTCTGCGCCGTTGCTAAACCCTCAGCAAGCGAAGCCGTCCAAACTGTTTCAACATCGCTTACTATATAATCCTCCGCAGCAGAGTTGCTCTGATACAGGGTGTAGGCCATGTAGCCGTAGTAGGCGGCAAAAAGCAGAATAAAAACGCCGAAGGCCTGCTTGACCCGGTTCATCCAAGCGCCGGGTTTAGGCAAAAAGGAAAGTCCTGCACCCAAAAATGGCCATGGCAACGCCATGCCTACACCCAGAGTAAAAGGGAGTAGCAAGGCCAGCGTGTAACCCTTTGCAAACTGATCTTGTGCATAGACAATGGTGTAAATCACCACGGGTGCTACGCACGCACCTGCAAGCAGTGCGGAAATAGCACCCATGAAAAAGGCTATGACAAAGCGACCCTTTTCATTTTTACGGATACTTACCTTGGCCTGATATTTAGAAAAATCTATGTGGATGAGATCGAACATGGCCAGAGCGAGCAGGATAAAAAGAACGGCGATAGCCGCGTTGAACCATGGCGTTGCATTTAATGCGCCAAAGGTACTGGATATCCCAAGCACAACAACAAGGCCCAGCAGGCCATAGACTAATGCAATCGCTATGCCGTAGGCTAATCCCAACATGAATCCGCGTAGTTTGCTTCCTGCACGCGCACCTGCACCTATAATACCCACATTAATTGGTATCAGAGGCAACACGCACGGTGTCAGGTTTAACGCCAGGCCGCCGAGTAGGATTAGTACCAGCACCAACCACCACTGTTTTTCGGCAAGCAGATTATTCTCCAGCCCTTTACCCTGTTCTGTGCGATCGAGGAAGGCCAAAAAATCTGCTTTATTGGCATACCCGTCCAAGCGGCCCACTACTTCGAAATTTTCGGCCTGTTTCTGCCAGCCTTCCGTGGCAGACGTTGTAGCCAGCGGCGCTTCCGGTGTCGTTTCAGATGCTTTGGCGATATTTTCGGGAGTTGAAACCGTCCATTTTACTTTTCCTAATAATGGACTTTGTGCGCTTGCCGGTACTTGTGCGGCTGCCACAGGAATTTCTATTTCAACCGCTTCCGTTTTGGGTGCACTGCATTGTGTATTATTGCACGCCTGATACGACAACGCCCCTTTCAATATATATTTACCCGGCAAAGTTTCAGGTTTGCATCGCAGATGCACACCAATTACAAACTTTTTTTCGTACACCGCCATCATATCTTCCGAAAAGGGGAATTTTAGTTCAACATGCGTTGGATATACTACTTCCTCTACCGAAAATATCCTAGTATCGTCAAATGACAACGTTGTGGGAATTAGAAAACTGTCCAGGGGCGTATGACTGTTAACATGCCAGCCGTCACTGATCTCAATTGCAACTGCCAGTCGAAAAACAGCGTCCGGTGCTGTTTCCTTAATATCCGTTGCCGTTTCTATCTGCAATTGTGGCCCCTGATCCTGAAAACCAAATTGTCCAACTGCGGCTAACATGAAAGAAAATAACGCGACGGCTTTAATAGCAACAGATTTACGTGGTATATCCATACTCATTTTTCGTTTCTTCTCCCATTCCCCTTGAGTTTTTTTAAAAAAGGACTATTTTCGACGCTCATTTTTTAGCTGTTTTTCTTTTGAGATATTCTGAATTGTACTACGTTCTTCCAGGCTATCGCACCCGTTGGATGCTTGCGGAATGATGACCCGGAAAAGGGGATTCCCTTGATCGAAAACAAGAGCCATCATTCCGCAAGCGTGGAGAGAGAAGGCATGCTAACGGACATCTAATCTGACGCGCCAAGACGCTTTTGCTTGTGTTAATTTTTCAACCGGTTTGATTTGTTTTTTATAAAACAATACATAAGCGTCTTTTATTTCTCCCCGACTCTAGTGGAAGATACTTTGCAATCTCTTATAAACGGCAACGTTTTGGGTTAGGAATGTGAAGGACATACCTCTCGGTTTTGATTGCTGAACGCTTTTGTATGAGGATGCTTCGCATCCGGCGAAATTTAAAAAAAATGTGCCTGAAAAGATACTTTTGGACAAGCGAGGCTCCTCTTCTTATAATCATACGGTGAAAGACAGATTAAAAGGATACTGCCTATGACGGATGAACTATCAAAAAGTGGTGAATCGCTTGTTAAACAAGAGCTCATCACGCGTGAAGACCTTTCTCGTGCGCAAGCGCATGAAGCAAAGACCGGCATGCCGTGGTATAAGCAATTGTTGCAGAAGCGAAAACTAAATTTTGCTTCGGTGGAGGAGGTTCTTCGCTATGAATTTCACTCCAAATCAGTGCGCAACCAGCAAAAAGCACTTGGGGACGCTTTGGTAGAAGCCGGTGAGCTCTCTCAGACGGATCTGCAGCATGCTTTAAAGCTGCAAAAGCACAACGGACGATTATTGGGTAATATCCTGATTGAAAATAAATATGTCTCAAAGAATGCTATTGGCCGTGTCTTGGCAAATCAGTATGGGTTAGAATTTATCGATATAGATACTATCGTCAGCCAGCCAGAAGCCTTAAAAACCGTGCCAGAAAGTATGGCAAAGCGAAATCAGTTTTTACCTGTTGCCCTGGATCAAGATAAATTAACGGTACTTATAACAAGTCCGCAGATAGGGGAGCGTCTGGAAAGCACCGGTATTCTCTTGCAAAAGCGGATTCATGCTGTGCTGACCGCTTCTACTGATTTTGTGGGTGAAATTGAAGCGCGTTATGCCCATCTTCATGCCATGGAACCTGACGAAGTTGCTGTCGATGACATGGCGCCTACCGCACCTATAAAGAAGTATTTACTCGAGACCTCTGCAGAAGTGGAGGAGGAATCGTTTACGCATAAGGATGTAGATCCCATGGAAGAAACCACGCTTGCTGTCGATGAAAAACATGACCGTTTTGAAGATATCGCCCGGATGGCTTCGGGTACTTCAGTCGTCAATATGGTAAACACAGTCATTGAGGGTGCTGTCAATTCTGGCGCTACCGATATTCACCTGGACCCACAAGACCCGGAAATGCGGGTACGTTACCGTATCGACGGTATTTTACATGATATTATGAGTATTCCAAAAACGATGCAGCTAGCCGTAGTTTCGCGTGTTAAAATCATCGCTGATCTGGATATTACCGAAACCCGCCATCCTCAGGATGGGCATATAGGCTTGGAAATCAGCGACCGGGAATTTGATGTGCGCGTGGCTACCCTGCCAACCTTCCTGGGAGAACGGGTTGTCCTTCGCCTGTTAGATCAATCCACCATTTTATCGGGTATAAAATATCTCGGGCTGGAAAAGGAAGATGAAAAGAAGCTGAATCATATTATAGATCAGCCTTATGGCATGATCCTGGTAACGGGACCTACGGGAAGTGGTAAAACTACGACATTATATGCAGCGCTGAATCAGAAGAATGTAATGACCGATAGTATCGTTACCTTGGAAGATCCCGTTGAGTATCAATTATCCGGTATTAATCAGGTGCAAATTGATCCGGAAATAGGGGTTACATTTGCACACACTCTGCGTGCGGCGCTTCGCCAGGACATTGATGTACTGCTGGTAGGGGAAATTCGCGACAAGGAAACTGCACGCATTGCCGTCCGTGCTTCCATGACTGGACATTTGGTTTTCAGCACGTTGCATACCAATGATGCTCCCGAGGCCATCGGTACGCTACGCAATATGGGCGTACCTTCCTACCTTATTTGCAGCGCACTGACTGCAGTCATAGGACAGCGGCTGGTACGCACGATTTGTCCGGAATGCAAGGCAAGTTTTAAACCTACCGCAACCTTACTTAAATCTATTGGCTTGCCTACCACGGTTAAATCGTTATATCGCGGTAAAGGCTGTGATCATTGCTATAACACGGGTAATTTTGGCCGCACAGGTATCTTTGAAGTACTTGAAATCACCCCGGCTATCCGCTCTATGATTTCCGACGAGCTTTCTACTGAAGAAATCACTAAAAATTCCAAACTTAAAACCATGGCTATGCGCTGTCGCCAAAAAGTACGCAGCGGCGATGTAAATCCTGAGGAATTTTTACGCGTCATCCGTACCTGAGTCTATCCAGCGACCACAAGTTAGCAGTAGTTAGCAATAAAAAAAGCTATCAAGATAAACTTGACACGATTATAAAGTTAAATCTGCTCCTGTTATGTTGCACCCAAGGACTTTGTTTTTTAAAACTTTTGCTCCTTGGGTGCTTGCTTTTCCCGTCTTCCTTTGCTAGCATGTCGGACACGATTTGGGGATAAAGCCGCCATCCCTGTGGATAACTTGTGTAGAACTTGTTTTGACCACAATTTGGCGTGCTTTTAAAAAACCGTTGAAAACTACTTCAACCTGTTTTATATAAACGGTTTATCAATTGAATATATGTCCTTAACCGTGTTTTTATAGAGTTTATAACTCTTTGAAATATAAAGACTTAAAAAACTCTATAAAATCGGTTTCCTTGTGGATTACGCGGTGGATAAACATGTTCCACGCATTGTGGAAAAGATGTGTGCAATAGCGTTTTGCCCGCTTTTTATAGCGCAAAATGCATCGTGGAAAACTTCTGACAACTGTGGAACATTATCTCCAAGCGAAATGTGGAAAAAAACATAGGCGCTGTGGACAAGGCGTTAAAGTTATCCACTTTCATAAAGACTTTTACACAGGGAAAAAAACTGTGTTTTACTAATTGTGGACAGTTGGGGATAAACAAGCTTTTCTTTCCACAGTTTATTCACTCTGTAATTCCTTATAAATAAAGGAGTTAATTAGCTTTTCCCCGGTTTCCACAGCATTACTACTATGACGACTTGTTTTATATATAAACTTAATTAAAAATACAGGGGTTTTCTATCCACAAAACGCCCGGAGAACGGAAAATGAAAATCACCATTCCACGCCAAGATCTACTTGATACCGTCAACAAGGTAAAAAGCATCGTTTCCTCCAAGTCAGCGCTGCCCATCCTTTCCCATATCCTTATGGAAACCCGGGAAAGCGCCGTGCGTGTGGCTGCTACGGACTTGAAGGTAAGCATTGAATGTACTGTCGATTGTACGGTGCACGAAGCCGGTGCATTGACCATCTCATCACAGCGTTTATCTTCTATCCTGTCAGAATTGCCCAATGAGGACATTTCGTTGACCTTGGTAGGGGACAATGTGATCGAATTGAAATGTGGCCGTATTGAGACCAAGCTGTTCAGTATGTCGCCGGATGAATTTCCGCCAATCCGGAGTTTTGACGGCCTTGAAGCCACTGTATTCGCTCAAGGCATGTTAAAGAAGCTTTTCTCGAAAACTTCCTTTGCTATTTGCACGGATCAGGCACGGTATAATCTGACGGGATTGCTCACGGAGATTAAGGAAGGTCGCTTGACCGTTGTGGCAACCGATGGACGGCGTATGAGCCTTGCTATTGGTGATGAGGGCGTTCCTGAAGATCTGGAGTCGAAAGTAATTATTCCTTCCAAAATGATCCATGAGCTGGAACGTTTGCTGGGCGATGAGGAAGAAGTAAGGGTCTTTTTCGATGAAAGTCAGGCTGGTTTCGAATTTGGCAATGTTCGCCTGGTTACAGCGTTGATTGAAGGTAACTTCCCTAATTATGAAATGGTGGTGCCGCAGAAGCATGATAAGGAAGCTATTTTTGATACCCCTAAATTAATGGAAGCGGTACGACGTACTCGCACCATGACCAATGACAAGTTTAATTCGGTACGCTTGAATTTGAAAGAGGGCTTGTTGACGTTGAAAGTGGTTACCCCGGAAGTGGGTGAGTATGAGGAAGACCTGCCTGCGGAATATACAGGAGAGCCTGTAGAAATTGCCTTTAACCCGGATTTTATTCTGGACGTTTTGCGTCGAATCGATAATGAAAAGGTATGCCTTGTTCTGAAAGACGGCATGAGCCCAGGCGTCTTGAAACCCTATACCGAGGCCCCCCTTGATTTGTATGTCAATGTAGTCATGCCCATTCGTATCTGATTCATTGACTTCCATAGTTTTTTAAAAAGCCGAAGCCGCGTGCTTCGGCTTTTTAATATTTTGCACCAGTAAGTGTGTAGTAAATTATTTGTAAATTATAAAATTTAAAGCGTATTATGGTTCATAGAGATAAAACCGAGTAAAATTTTGTTAGTTTTTTATTAAGCATGATGGAGACTTATTTATGTTTCGCAGAAACAGTTTTTTTATACTTAAAGCTTTGCCTTTAGTAATTTTTTGTATGCTTCTTTCTTTACCTGGTTTTGCAAAATACTCTGGTGGAACAGGCTCAGAAGAGTTTCCATATGAGATAGCCACGCCCGAGGATCTTGTTGCCTTGTCTGATTTAGCTAATCAGTCTGATTGGGATATGTATTTTTCAATGACCCAGGATATAGATATGGGTGAGATAGAAAATTTTACCCCGATTGCTCAGGATGTTAATCCAACTGAACCTGATCATCAGGGGGCTACTTTCAGTGGGGTCTTTAATGGAAATAGAAAGGTTATTAGAAATTTAACAGTTTCCGGCGAAGAATACATAGGGCTTTTTGGTTATGTAGGTACTGGCGGCAGGGTCGAAAATCTTGGCTTTGAGGGGGGAACTGTTTCCGGAGAAAATGCAGGCAGTTTGGCGGGAAAGAATTCGGGTTCATTGTTGAATTGCTATTCCAGCAATGCCGTTAGCGGGTCTAAAAATATTGGTGGTCTGGTCGGCTGTAATTATTACGGTAAGCTAACACGGTGTTATGCGACGGGAACAATTTCATGTTCGAATAAGATTGCGGGCGGTCTGGTCGGTTATAACGTTGGTAAATATATAAATTTGCTCTATTGTTATTCCGCAGGTAAAGTAACGGCTCTTACTGGAATAGTAGGTGGTTTGGTAGGGAAAAATGAGGGGAAAATATCCAAATGCTATTCAAGTGGTGAAGTTTCCGCATCGATATTAGGTAAAACTGCAGGGGGGTTAGTCGGTTCAAATGCTTTCGGCGATATATATGAAAGTTATGCAACAGGTTATGCTAAAGGGTCTGAAAATGTAGGAGGATTGGTGGGTTCCAATTCTTATGGTTCAATTTGGAAAAGCTATGCACGAGGCTCTGTTAAGGGGAAAGAAAATATTGGGGGTTGTATTGGGCATAATTATAACGGCTTAGTAACGCGCTGCTATTCGACCGGTTCATTAAGTGGTTATGATACAGATGCTAATGTAGGTGGCTTGATAGGCAATAAAAACGATCATGCGACGATATTGCGATCTTTTTGGGATAGCGATACAAGTGGTTTGACTACATCTGTAGGCGGAACTGGGATAACAACTTTGGCAATGCAGAGCAAGGCTACCTTTGAAGATGCAGGATGGGATTTTGTGGATGTTTGGCATATGCCAACAGAAGGAGTCTATCTCTACCCTATATTGCAAATGAAAATAGAAGAATCAGAGGATGAAGATTTTTCCAGTTCATATCATAGTGCGGATATAAATTGGGATAGATATATTAGCCTTTCTGAATTGCTACGTGTTATACAGTTGTTTAATTCGAGGGGGTATCATACTTGTGTCAATGGCAGTGAGGATGGGTTTTGTGTTGGTGTAGATGTATCGAATTAGTCCCTTTGTGTAGTTTATAGTCTTGCTTATTTTGAGAGAAGCTTTTTAAAAGGTTTCTCTCTTTTTATTTATTTAAGTGCATCCCCTATATCTTGTAGTTTATCCAATTATTGGATAGGGAATTGCTTGTGGAAAAGTCGTGGGGAAGTGAAGATAAATGGTGAAGCCTTTTTGTTGTTTTTTCTGACATTATTAGCAAAAAAAAAATCTATATTTTTTTAACATATTGTTTTTAAAGGAGTTATGTATCCTTTATCTATATATATTTTGTAAAGATTTTATAAATGCCGCCTGTGTATAAACGGGGTTTTTATGTTTTTTAGTTGTGGAAAACTTGTGGAGAAGTGGATAGGGGTCTCGATCACAATATATGGGGGCGGCCTTCATTATCAGGTGCTATGATGCTTTCTTGAGTAGCTTTTTGGGTTTGCAAAGTACGTATAAGGTGTGCTACATCTTGGCTACTTAGCGCTTTAATTTCTGAAAAGGGTTTATAAGGAGTAAAATTTTCTGTAGTCAGGGATGCTAAGAATTCCTGGCTATTGCTTGTGGCGCTATTCACTTTATATTGATTAACTATTGTTTCGGTTTTACGGCATAAAGGAGTATGTACGTTGTCGCTGAAATTGGAATACATTACACCGTTTATTCAGGGGGTGAAGGAAACCTTTGAGACGATGCTGGGGCGAAAGGTGTATCGTCGGGATATTTATATCAAAAAAGGCTATGCCATGTTTGGTGAGGTGAGCGGGGTGATTGGTATGTCGGGGATCAAGGCGGGTACGTGTGCGGTCAGTCTGCCACAAGCTTTGGCGGCGGAAGTGATTGGTGATTTGATGGGGATACCGGAGGGGGAGACGTTGGAGCAGCAGGTGGTTAATGATGGGGTGGGGGAGATGATTAACATGATTGCTGGGCATGCAAAACGTCTTCTTTCGGCGACGGAGTATAATTTTGATATTACGTTGCCGACGATTATTTCTGGAGCAGAACATGAGGTCTTTCAGCGTACGGGTACGGAGAGTGTGGTGATTTTGTTTGAGGCGCAGGGGGGAAGCCGTTTTACGCTGGAGGTCTGTGTGTCTTTAAAATAGAAACGGACGCATCCGAAAGTGAATGCGCCCGTTTTTCATATGTGAGTCTGAGGTGCTAGAGTAGCTCAGCGATCTGTACGGCGTTCAGTGCGGCGCCTTTGAGCAGGTTATCGGCGACAATCCACATGTCCAGCGCACTGGCGTGGGAGATGTCTTCACGGATACGGCCAACAAAGGTTTCCCCTTTTCCTGCGGCATTGATCGCCAGAGGGTAAATTTGATTGGCGGGGTCGTCTTCCACGATAACGCCAGGTGCTTTGGAAAGCAAAGCACGGGCTTCTGCCGCAGTCAGTTTCTTTTCTGTTTCCACGTTGACCGATTCACTATGTCCGGTGTGTACTGGGACGCGTACGGTGGTAGCGGTAACTTGAATGCTGTTGTCCCCTATGATCTTTTGGGTTTCGTT
This sequence comes from Candidatus Hydrogenedentota bacterium, assembly GCA_963678445.1. Classification (GTDB taxonomy): domain Bacteria; phylum Hydrogenedentota; class Hydrogenedentia; order Hydrogenedentales. Next base: position 1,969,949 of record OY782877.1, read on the forward strand.
GACCATCTTCATTTCTTCGGAGGTATATCCGTTATCTACGAAGGCGTCACTTTGCGGGATCTGGGGAATGCAGTTGAACGCGATGGGGTAGGGGAATATCTTGTTTTCGTAGTCTTTTCCATCGAGTACTGCACGGCTGTGATCAGCCAATTCGTTCAACGCGGCACTGCCAGCACCGGAAACAGCCTGATAAGTGGATACCACGACGCGTTTGATTTTGGCAGCGTCGTGTAGCGGTTTAAGTATGACCACCATTTGAATGGTAGAGCAATTGGGATTGGCGATAATGCCTTTGTGTTTGGCAATGTCGCCGGGGTTCACTTCAGGAACGACGAGCGGTACTTCGGGATCCATCCGCCATGCGCTGGAGTTGTCTACAGCAACACAACCCGCCTTTGCCGCATAGGGTGCAAAACGTTTGCTGGTGCCACCACCTGCACTAAACAAGGCAATATCAACACCATTAAAGGAATCTTCGCTAAGTACTTCTACGGGGAGTGTCTCGCCTTTGAATGGGAGTGTTTTTCCCTTGGACCGTTCAGAGGCCAGCAGTTTGATCGATGCGATCGGGAAATTACGTTCTTCGAGTACCTTGAGCATTTGGCGACCAACGACGCCCGTAGCTCCGGCAACGGCAACGTGTTTAGGATTCATTCAATAACTCCTCGTTTTTATTTTTGGTTTATGCCGACGATTTATAAAAGGGTATAAATCGTAGTTAATATTTTGTCTATTGTTGTTGTAAACGCGTAATGCGAATTTGTTTTATCTAGTCAGGTTCTGAAAATTCTCACAGGAATCGTATATAGTTTTTTTGGGAACATCAGAGACCCCGGCCTCCTGCTTAGATCGCTAGACACTGGCGCGTATTTTAGCGTATTTTACCCCTGGAGTGAAAATTAACGCATTTACCCATGTTTCCTTTATGCATATTTTTTGACCAGACGTAAAAAATAAACGCCTTTCTAAGCAAAGAAAGGCGTTTATTACAGTATTAAAAATAGGGCTATTACTCCAGCGCAGCATCAAGCGCTTCTGCAATCACATCTTTGGAGGTGACCCCTACAAAACGATTAACTTCTTCGCCATCTTTCATAACAAGCAGGGTGGGGATACTGGATACGCCATAATTCTGGGCAAGATTAGGGCAGGCGTCGACATCAACTTTTCCAACCGTTGCTTTTTCTGCGTAGGCTGCTGCCAATTCGTCGAGAATTGGAGCGATCATACGGCAAGGCCCGCACCATTCGGCCCAAAAATCAACCAAGGTGACGCCGCTTGAAACAGTTTCATTAAAAGTTGCTTCTGTCAGCGCTGTCGCATTACTCATGATATATTTCTCCTTCTGCGCGTTTATAGCCGCCCTGTTCCCCTTGATATATAGGTCTCAAAAAGTAATTTCAAACCCAGTATACCCCAGTACTTGTGGAGTAGGCAAAGGGAAAATAACTTTATCCTGGCGGTTTTTTTCTTCTGTGGTAAAAAAAACGCGCTAAGAGTTGACTTTATTCCCAAAACCCTTCTATAATCGCCTTCCTTTGGAGAGGTGTCCGAGTGGCTTAAGGAGCACGCTTGGAAAGCGTGTGTGCGGGATAACCGTACCGAGGGTTCGAATCCCTCCCTCTCCGCCATTTTTTTATCCCACCCATTTTGCGATGCTCTCCCACTTTCGATATCCTGGGAAAATGAAAAAATCGCTATAGCTACGCCGCAGATCCTAAATTGTGGTCTTCGCTACATCCAGGGTGTTATGCTTTATGCTTGCAATGTTGTTCATACTTTTGGACGGGCGTACCTACTTTCAATGAATAGGGATGAGAAACCGGTATGATTAATGGAGTTCCACGGATCCTGCTGATTCGTTTGAGTGCTATTGGCGATGTAGTGCGCGTATTGCCTGCGCTGCATGTAGTACGGGCATTTTATCCGACGGCGCAAATCGATTTTGCGGTAGAATCAAAATCGGCAGATGTATTGACGGGTCATCCTGCCTTGGATCAGATCCTTATTTTTGAAAGAAACAAAGATAAGTTGGCGACACTAAAGCGCTTTATCCAGTTTTGCCAGACGATTAAAAAAAACCGGTATGATATCGTGCTGGATTTCCATGGCATTTTGAAAACAGGATGGATGGTTCGGGCTTCCCACTCACGGGAACGTTACGGGTTTTCCTTTCCGCGCAGCCAGGAATTGAGTTACCTTTTTACGAATAAAAAAGTACGTCTTCTTTCAGATAAGATGAATCGCATTGAGGAAAACCTTGAATTGGTGAAGGCGTTGGGCGCTTCGGTGCATAATCTGGAGGTGGTGATTGATGTGGATGATGAAGTGCGTAATGAAGTAGACCACTATATCGAAGAATCCTTTCATGGCGGCAAAGAGTTTGTGGTCGTGCATGCCCCCGTGGATCGCCCTGAAAAACAGTGGCCATTGGAATACTATTCCCAATTATGTGACCTGTTGCTGGCAGATGGTCGCTTTGAAGTATTGTTAACCTGGGGGCCAGGTCAACGGGCCGTTGTAGAGCAGGTGGTTGCCGGCTGTAAACGCAATCCGGATATTGCGCCGGAGACACCGGACTTGAAACATTTTGCCTGGTTGGTGCAACACGCCGCGCTATTCTTTGGCGGTGATACCGGACCCATGCATATAGCATCCGCCATGAATGCGCCCGTAGTAACCGTATTTGGCGGTACCGACCCTGCCAAGCATGCACCTTTACGAAAACCTTCGCGTGTTTTATACGCCGGTCCTAACAACCCACCCAAGCGTATCCGGCTGGAAGATGCACAAAAATACTTACGCGCTATAGATGCAGAAACAGCTTACGACGCGTGTATAGAACTATTACGTTCCTGATTTTTACTTACCAATCCCCAGCATTCTCAAGTGAACATAGCAATGGCACACTCATTAATGTAAAAGTTTCGTTTTTTCGCGTTTTCAATTCCGCAATAAAATCTTCGGTGCTATACGCATAGAAATCACCAAGGTTCATAGCGTAATAAAGGAGCGCACGTTTATCCATTGCCTTAGGTTCGTATTCATCCAGTGCACTTATAATCTTCTCAATATCGTCAAAAATTTCTTTTGTTAATCTCTGAGATGAATGCAAATCAAGCTGCATTAGCAGTGCAGGCACATCATTAGGATTTTGTTTAAGCCGAAGTGCAATACGATTCTCAATAGCCTCTTCATTTTTCTTTTCAAACAGTTCAATAAACTCTCTTGTTTTAACCGCTTTTTGAATTTCATCTTCTAAAACTTGCGCTGTACGAAGCAGTATTGGAAGATAGATACTGTACAATGTTTTTCTTTGATAACCGTGTTTCTCTATTTGTGCATAGATTGCGCGTGCACGTTCATAATAGGGGTGCGCAGGAAAGGCTTCCCCATGTTTTTCGGCAAACTTTCTACCTTGTAGAAAAATTTGTTCACTAGCTACACCTAATCCCGCTCCCACATCACTAAAATCAGGCTGCTCATGAATCTCTGCTTCTTTTTCTTGCGTAATATTGGTAGACGTGCTTTGCCTTAGATCTTCTATAGCCTCGCAACTTTTACTATAAACAAAAGCACTCGCCAGAAAAAGTAGAAGAGAAATACTTATAACCCCCCATTTTTTCATAGAAAGTTTCCCTATGTTGTTTCTTCATGCACTTCATGTCCTTCATGGTTAATTCTTTCTTTTACCATGAAGGACATGAAGTGCATGAAGAGTAGCAAATCAGCTTTTTACATATCTATAGTCTTTTCCGAAAAAGCGGTTTTTCTACCACTCCCCGGCATTCTCAAGCAAACACAATAACGGTGCACTTCCCAAAAACATTCCCCCATTACTTTCATTTTCGAAATCTTTTATTGCTTCTTCTGAATAATATCCATAGGAAGTTGCCATACCATAAATTTCATATAATATAGCTTCCTTGGGTACACTAGTAGATCTGAAATAATCCAGTGCAATCAATGTTTTTTCTAAATTAGCAAAGAGTTGTTCAAATTTATTTTGGGAACCATACAAATACATTTGTATCAACAGCGCAGGAATATCGTATTGATTTTTCTTTAGTCGTTCCTGAATTCGTTCCTGAATCGCCTGGATATCATTTTGCTCGAATAGTGATATGAATTCACTTGTTTTTATTGCCTTTTTGAAATTGTCTTCTGAGGGCGTAGTATCTGATACAAGAGTACCGTATACGTCATAAAAATGCTCCCGGTCATACCCGCGCGCTTTCATTTGCTTGAATAGTCTTTCAGTGCGTTCACGATAGGGATACTGTATGGGGGGCATTCCACACTCTCTTCTCAATGCATCCATTTCCGCTTGTCTATACTCTATTTCAAAAGGAAGACCTTTAAACTCATATATCTCTTGCTCCCCAGTTTTTATGGGTAAATCTTCTACAGAAGCGGGTAAAGGGTTTTCATCGTGAATAAATTCAGCTTCCAAGCGCTTAGTTTGGAGTTTAGTTAGGGTGAAACTCCCATAAAAATTACACCAAGTATAGGAAATAAAGAGATAACGCGTATTAGCCACTGTCTTTTTATGCAAAGTGTTCCTTCTATTGTTTATTTGATGTAATTCATGGTAAAAGAAACAAATTTTTAAAGCAATATTAACCATGAAAAACATGAAGTTGGCGGACTAGTTACCATAAGATAGCCAGGAACAGTAAGAAGCATAAATATTGCCTGTGCCGCTGGCCACTTCTCCTCGTTACCAAGTTGTACTTGCTAACGCCCTTATCTCCGAAGCTTTGCTTCGTCTTCTAATCTCTTTAAATCCACTCCCGAGGTCGCTTTTGAGGGAGAATACCGGAATAAGCCTATAATTACGTGTATAAACTTTATGTTCCACGTGGAACATAAAGAAAGGGAATATCCCGAATGTTTCACGTGGAACATTGAACCCGATAGAGGGAACCGCGACGCAGAGAGGCGTCGGTCCATGTATCGGTAAGGGCTTCTATGGTGAATGCAGGGGCTAAATGCGCCGTAGGATCGCCGGATTGGCAGAGGAAGGTGGTTTGCTGGGTTGGAAAAGCGGTCATGTAGTCGGTAATGGCGTGGAGTGTCTGGATGGGTTGCTCTACAGCGCGGGCAGTGATGATCGTAGGTAGGGGAATATCGGGAACGGCTTTGGGAAATTCGCCGTGAATGAGCTGGATGTTTTGTAGCTGTAAAGCGCCAACAACTTTGCGAAGGAAGCCTATCTTCTTTACAGATCGCTCGATCAGGGTAAAAGGAAGGTCTGGAAAGAGAATTTTGAGGGGAATAGCGGGAAAACCGCCGCCGGAACCTATATCGAGCAGGTGTCCGTCGGTAGGAAGTGTGCTTTTTATAAAAGGGGCAAGACTGAAAGCGTCGGGAATGTGGATATCTTCTAAATGCTCCAGGTCGCCCCAGGAAACGAGGGAAACGAAGCGGTTCCAGGTGCGTAACAGATCGGCGTAGCGTTGGAGGGCCTGTTGATGGGTGTCGGTGAAGCTAATATTGCTTTCGCTTAATAAAATGCGGCATGTATTCCAAATGTCCATTGAAATCAATCCTATGGGGTTGATATGTCGGAGGGGAAGGTTATTATGTGATGCAGCCCGGTGGAAGTGTCTATAGAGTACATCGCCGGTGTATTGTAGCAAGATGGGCGTGGGATTCCCAGTGGATGGAAGGGAACTTCTTTCTTTTTACAAAAAAAGAAAGAAGCAAAGAAAAATGAATAATTGAGTTAGCTTTTCTGTGGTTATCCACGGTAAGAACCCCATCTTTTGGGTGGGCACTGCCCTCTGAAACTGTCCACTGCTTGCTGGATAGCGGGGATAGAGGAAGATAACTGCGAAGTAAAACTTCGGAGATAACGGCGTTACCAAGTTCAACTTGGTAACGAGTGGGAGCGGTCCAGCGACCGCAAGCAAGAGGTATGGTCCTTGCCGTCCCTTACCACCGCAAAATATAGTCTTTTATGTCAACTTTTCAGATCTCAGTCACTAAACCGGTCCAGCGACCGCAAGCAAGAGGTATGGTCCTTGCCGCCCCTTACCACCGCAAAATATAGTCTTTTATGTCAACTTTTCAGATCTCAGTCACTAAACCGGTCCAGCGACCGCAAGCTAGAATTATGGTCCTTGTCGCCTCTTTCTCATTCCCACGGTCCTCCGTGGGAATGCATACTGCTTATCTTTCATTTCCGTTCAGGACCGTGGAAAGGAGAACGTGCTAAGTGGTAATTTTTTATAGATCTTCATGTCCTTCGTGCTCTTCATGGTGAAAAAGTAAAAAAATATGGCGAAATCAGGAGTAATGGTGTTGGATGTATTGTTTTTGTGCTTTGGATGGTTTAATTAGTGTTTTAAATTAAATTAGTATTATTCATAGTTAAAAATTTGATTTCAGGTTGAAAGTAGTGCTATTTTTCCGGGATTATGCCCTATGTTACTTGTTCGGGAAGGCGTAAGACTCGTAGTGTATTGTCGGCGTTACGGGGTTGGTGTGTACGGGTCTGTGTTTCTATGGTAAGGTGTGTGACAACGACGGGAGAGGTCGGGTGAAATATATTGTATTGTTGGGCGATGGTATGGCGGATTGGCCGTTGAAGGAGTATGAAAACCGTACACCGTTGGAGGTGGCGTCTACCCCGGCAATGGATCAGGTTGTTCAGAGGGGGATATTGGGGCAGTTTTATCCGATTCCGGAGGGTATGGCGGCGGGAAGTGATATTGGTAACTTGTCGGTGTTCGGCTATGCGCCGGGGGCGTCGTTCCGGGGTAGGGCTCCTATTGAAGCGGCGAAGCAGGGAATTTCGTTGGCGGAGGATGAGGTGGCGTTTCGGTGCAATCTGGTTTCGTTGCAGGATGGGGTAATGTCGGATTTTACGGCGGGGCATATTACGACGGAGGAAGCGGCGGAGATTATTCCGGTGTTGAATGAGACGTTGGGGAAGGAATTTCCGGCGGTGTTTCACACGGGGGTGAGTTACCGGCATTTGACGGTGGTTCGTGCGTCGGAGCGTGCGTCGTTGGAGGAAATGACGGAGTTGGTGTGTACGCCGCCGCATGATATTTCGGATAAGCCGTGGCAGCCGCATCTGCCGGGTGGTTTGGGTGCGGGCATGATTGGGGAAATGATTTTACGTTCGCAGGAGGTATTGGCGGATCTGCCGGTGAATCAGCGGCGGGTGGCGGAGGGTAAGGCTCCGGCGAATTCGATCTGGTTTTGGGGGCAGGGTAAAGCGCCTGAGATGGAGTCGTATAAGGATAAGTTTGGGTTGACGGGTGCGGTGGTGTCGGCGGTGGATTTGGTGAAGGGGATTGGTGTGTGTGCAGGATTGGAGGTGCTGGAGGAACCGGGGTGGACGGGGTGGATTGATACGGATTATGCGGGGAAGATTGGGGCGGCGTTGGCGGCGTTAGGTAGGCATGATTTTGTGTATGTGCATGTGGAAGCACCGGATGAAACGGGGCATCAGGGTCGCGCGGATTTGAAGATCCAGGCGATTGAAGATTTTGATCGGCAGGTGGTGGCGCCGGCGTTGGCGTATTTGGAGGAACATCCGGATACGCGGATTCTGGTAGCGCCGGATCATGTGACGGCGATTGCAACGAAAACGCATGCGGGTGGGCCGGTGCCTTTTGCAGTGTGCGGACAGGGTGTGGTTTCGAATGGGCAGGAAGTGTATTCGGAGGTTGCGGCGGAGGCGTCTGGCATCGTTATTGAGCAGGGGCATCGTTTGATGCAGCAGATGATAGAGGCAGATACGCTTTGCTTTGAAAGTGTGGTAGAAAAAGATAATAAGTAGAAAAATTTTATTAGATAATAAAAATATCGTATGGATGAATGCGTGCATTGATCCGAAAAAGCTAGTATACAACTTAAATTTTACGCTCAGGGCTGCTCCTTTGTGGTGTGGTTCTGGTCAGTCAGGAGAAGAGTAGTGAAGCCGCGCATTGAAATGTATGATACGACGTTGCGTGATGGTGCGCAGGGTCCGGGAGTGAAGTTTTCTTCGGAGGATCAGTTGCAGGTTGTAATGGAACTGGATCGTCTGGGGATTTCGTATATTGAAGGGGGACAGCCGGGATCGAATCCGAAGGCGGTGGAGTTGTTTGCGCGTGCGAAGGATATGAATTTGAAAACGGCGAAGATGGCGGCCTTTGGGAGCACGCGTCATCCACGGGCAGCGGTGGAGGAGGATGCGAATATTAAGGCGTTGTTGGCGGCGGATACGGAGGTGGTCACTATTTTTGCAAAGACGTCGCCGATTCATGCGACTGAGGTGTTGCGGGTAAGCCTGGATGAGAATTTGAAATTGATTGAGGAGTCGGTGGCGTATTTGACCTCGGAAGGGCGGCGGGTTTTTTTGGATGCGGAGCATTTTTTTGATGGCTACGCGGAAGATCCGGAATATGCACTGGCGGTGTTGGAGCGGGGTGCTGCGGCAGGGAGTGAAATTGCAGTGTTGTGCGACACGAATGGCGGGTGTGTGCCAAGCCGCATCATGGAGGTGGTGAAGACGGTGCATGAACGGTTCCCTGAGATGCGATTGGGCATTCATACGCATAATGATTCGGGCTGTGCGGTGGCGAATGCGGTGGCCGCGGTGGAAATGGGGGCGGTGCAGGTGCAGGGCACGATTAATGGGTATGGTGAGCGCACTGGAAATTCGGATTTATGCGCGGTGGCGGCGAATCTTCAATTGAAGCTGGGCTACCCGGTCTTTGAGACGGAGCAGATGGCGCAGTTGACGCGGGTATCGCATGTAATTGCGGAGTTGGCGAATATGGTGCCGCGAGATCATGCGCCGTATGTGGGACGGGATGCGTTTACCCATAAGGGCGGCATGCATGCGGATGCCGTGCGAAAATTGAAGGCGAGTTATGAGCATGTCGCGCCGGAGTCGGTGGGTAATCAGACGACGATTGCGGTGAGTGAGATGTCGGGACGGTCGAGTTTGATTCAGAAGGCGGCGGAGTTGGGTATTGAGCTGAAGCGGGATATGCCGGAGACGAAGAAGATTTTGATGCGGGTGAAGGAGTTGGAGAATATGGGCTTTGAATTTGAAGGCGCGGATGCTTCGCTGGAATTGATCATGCGAAAAGCCATGGATCAGTACCGCAGTTTTTTCCAGATGGTGAGTTTCCATGTGCGGGTGAATCAGCTGGATTTTGAAGCGCCTGCGGTGAGTGAGGCTACAGTAAAATTGATCTTGCCGGGCGGTGTGTTGCGTCATACGGTGGCGGAGGGGCATGGTCCGGTGGATGCGATGAACAACGCATTGCGAAAAGCGCTTGGGCAGCAGTATCCGGAATTGGCGGAGGTGCATCTGGAAGATTACAAAGTCCGAATTCTGGATGGCCAGTTGGCGACGCGTGCACAGACGCGGGTATTGATTGAATCGAGCGATGAAACGTCTTCGTGGAATACAGTCGGGGTATCGGAAAATATAATAACAGCTTCGTATGAAGCGCTTATTGACAGTATTGAATATAAATTACTTCGTACACGGGGATATCAGAAGGAGGAGGAGGGGTATGAAGCGCCGTAAATAAGGCGCTTGAAGTTGGGATCTTCTTGCAAGTAGGCAAGGTCGGGATCTTTTGTAGCGTCACGTCGAAGTACAGGCGCTCGCTTGATGGCTTGTTCCAGGAAAGCGAGCGCTTCTTTTTTACGTTTTTGCCGGGAATAGAGACAGGCAAGGTTGTAATAGGGCTTTGGGTGTTCGGGCTCGTTTTTGATGGCCATGCGGTAGTGTTTCTCCGCTTCGTCATAGCGCTCTTCTGAAATGAGCAGGTTGGCGTAGTTATTATGCGCGGCGATGTCGTTGGGGGAGAGCGCTAAAGCGCGCTTCGCTTCTTCTTCGGCTTTAACCAGATCCCCTTCCAGTCGAAATATGACGGCGAGTGTGTTGTGGGGACGTCCCCAGTTGGGATCAAACTGAATTGCTTTCTGGAGCATAGCCTTGGCTTCTTCCGTGCGGCCAATGCTGTGTTGACTTAGCAGAACGCCAAGTCCGGCATAGGGCCAACTCCATTGGGGATCGACAGCAATAGCGCGTTTAAAAAGGGCCTCGGCAGCGTTGATATTATGTTCACGTTGATATTGCACGGCAAGGATGTAATAGCCTTGGGCGTTTTTTATCTGATTACGCTCGACAAGGGTAGCGGAGGCGCGTACGGCACTTTGAGTGGCAGGCTTCCAGACGGTGGCGTCTTTTTCAAGCAGTGCAATGGTATTTTTAATCTGATCCGCATCGGATACTTTTTGGCTTTGCGTCTGAAGGAAGGTGTAGCGCAGGACACCAATAAGTGCCGTACTGAGCAGGATGAGCGCAGTGATACACCATATGACGGCATGTTTTCGCATGAGCAGTCTATTTCCAACATTTTTTGGTTTGTAGTAAATGTTTTCCTGTGAAGTATACCGTATTTTAAAAGCGGGATGTATTTTAGTGACTAAAGTGGTCCAGCGACCTCCAGATAAAAGGATAGGAGTGGTTTCAGAAAGTTTTTTTGCGTAAGATGGAAGGAATGTTGTAGGGGGTTCAAAATTGTAGGGTGTATGAATAACGGATGGATCGATTGGGCGAAATAGTACGTCGTTTTTGGCGTAGGGACGCTATTGTCGTGAGTGAGGTGCGGGTGGTAGTGGTGTTGTTTTTCGTGGCGGCCTGTGCGGGGATGGTCTATAGTGCGACGTGGGGCGGGGAACCGCAATTTTGGCGACATACGACATTCATGCAGGGAATTTCGTGGCTGTGTGGAGCGGGTTGGGAGAATCCAAAGGTGTCGGAGGTGCCGGGCCTGGAAGCATTTTTGTATGGACATACGGATTGCTTTGATTGTGAGAATATGCCGGATGGGGTAACGGTGTTGCCGCGGGATGTCAGCGGGATGACGGTGGAGGAAATAGACACGTACCATCCGCAGCATCTGTTTTTCGGTTTTCTGCCGTGGCAACGCTATCATTTGTATTTTGTGTGGACGGTGACGGCGTTGTGGGCTGTTTTTGGTTTGTGTTGGTCGTCGTTGACGCCGTTGGTGGGACTGCTGACGGGGATGACGGGTGCGGCGTTGTATGGGGTGTTCCGATTGGGGGTGCGTCGGGGGTTGGCGATTGTAGCAACGCTTTGGGTAGTGTTTTCGCCGCTGCATTTACAGATGACACCGCATATTCGGGATTATTCGAAAGCGCCCTTTCTTATCCTGATCCTTTTTTTGTTGGGATGTCTGCTGAAGTACCCGATGGCGCGTCGCAGCTTTTTTGCACTGTCTGCAGTGTGTGGCATAGTGGTGGGAATAGGGGTAGGGTTTCGTACCGATCTGGCAATCGCAGCGCCCGCTTGTGTCGTGGTGCTGTTGTTTTTTACACCGGGAACGTTGCGGGAAACGTGGGTGCAGCGACTAGGCGCAACGGCAATCTTTTGTGGGGTGTTGTCGGTGACGGGCTTGCCGATCTTTTTGGAATTGTTTAAAGAGGCAGGGCATTTTTTCCATGTGACCTCACTGGGTTTCTTAAAAGGTTGTGATATGCGCTTGGGTGTTGGAAACCCGTTGTATCATTTGGGTGATCCGTTTAATGATTTGTATATAGTCAATGTAGTGCAGGGATTTTCACATCGAGTGACGGGGGAAATGCCGCCGAGCACGCATTGGGATGTTCAGTATCATGAGGCGACACAGCTTTTCTTTAAGGCTTTTGTGAAGCTTTTTCCAGCTGACATGGTTTTGCGAGCGTATGCGGCGACGTTGCGTGTGGTGGATGAACTGGCGGTGAATGTACGGCATCCGTATCCGCATGGTATTACGAATTTATTTTTATGTAGATTGTTTGAATGGCGGGCGTTACTGGAACAAAGCATTCCGGGAATGGGACGATATCATGTCTTGGCGGCGTTGGCGCTGCTGGCGGGACGGCGTATGCGCTGGGCGTTTGGGATCACGTTTTTGCTTTTCTTTTTTGCTGGATACACAGCGCTGCAGTTCTACTTGCGCCATGCGTTTCATTTGGAATTCATAGCGGTATGGGCAACGGTCTTTCTGGGGGAATGTGGCTTATGGGGTATGTCGTCGCTATACAGACGGCATTGTGAAAATCAGGGCTTGTTGTGCGACGCAGCATGGCGATCGTGGTTGGGGAAAGGCGTACTACGAAGTATATTATTTTTTTTAATTGTAGGATTGGGTTTAGGGGGAGTACTACAGGGGTTGCGCTGGGTGCAGGATCGACAGGTGACAGCGTTCCTGACGACTTTTGAACAAACGCCATTGACACCCGTTGCGGTTACTTCCTCTAAACAGGAAGGGAATAACGAAATCGTATATTCCTTTTCCGATTTTGGAAAAGGGGAGCCGCGTGGTCCGTTACCAACGCAGTACGAATACTTAGTCGTAGTCGTTGAAAATGGACTGTCTGATGTAACGTTGCATTTTGATTTTGATAAGCAGTGGGAGTGGGAGTGGTTTAATTTTTCGCGTGATATTTTAGTTTCGGGAAAGGAAGGGGAAGGGATAACCCGTATTTTTTTCCCGGTCTATTTTGGCATGCACGCGCAATTTCAAGGGGTGTACATTGAGGGGAAGGATGAAGATCGCATTCGCGGATTTTATACCACTGATTTGGATACCGTGCCGATCTGGCCGACACTAGTTTTGCCGGAGGATTGGCGCGATGCGCCGAAGCATCAGGTGTTAGTGCGTTAAGCAGGCAACCGTCTTAACATGTCTTTGTATTTTTCGAATCGTTCCTTTCTTTTATACGATGAATAACGTAGTTTGGGCGTCCCTGAACTTCTTCGTGGATACGGGCAACGTATTCCCCGATTACACCGATACCGAGCAGGTTGATCCCGCCAAGGAATGTGGTCACGATGATTTGGGAGGCCCAGGCTTTCACCTCAACACCGACGATGAGTTTGTGGTAGAGCACCCAGAGCATGAGTAAGGCGGAAGTTAGCAGGGTGAATGCCCCGGCAAGGCGGAAGAGAAAAAGGGGGACGTAGGAGAAGGAGAAGATGGCGTTCATGGCAAGCTTCCACTGGCCACGCAGTCCCATGCGTGTTTTTCCTTCGTGGCGCGCACGGCGGGCAATCGGGATTCCGATTTGCTGAAATCCTGCCCAGGCGCGTAATCCACGCAGGAAGCGATTGCGTTCGGGCATGTCGAGAAGTACGTTGACCATCTTGCGATCCATGAGTGCGAAGTTGCCTGTGTCCATGGGCAGGGGAATATTGGCAATCCAGCCGAGGATGCGGTAGAAGGCCCAGAAGAGGAACCGACGCGGGAAAAATTCTTGTCGGGACTGTCGTATGGCGTAGACGACTTCGTAGCCCTCTTGCCATTTTTCGATGAAGCGGGGAAATATTTCCGGATTGTCCTGGAGATCGGAATCGAGAATGATCACCGCATCGCCTGTGCTGTGTTTGAGCCCGGCGCTGATGGCGGCTTCCATGCCAAAGTTGCGGGCAAGGTGGATAGCGGTAATGGCGCCGGGGTGAGCTTCGACGCACGCGTCGAGCAAGGCCGGGGTATCGTCACGACTGCCGTCGTTGACAAGAATAATTTCGTATCCGCCGGGGGGATCGATTCCGTCGAGAACGGTACGCAGTTCCCTTACAAATGGCGCCACGTTTTCCTGTTCATTGTAGAAAGGGGAAACAATGGAAATGCGCCAGTTGGATACAGGTGCGGTCATGATGGTTCCTTTTTTTTTTGCAGCACGACGAGGGCGGAGAGTCCCGAAGGGAGTGGAAAGTGACGCAACCAGGCGGCTTCACATTTTCCATAGGCGATGAGTGCGCGATTGATCCATCGGGGCACGGGGGGAAATTCGTCAGGGTCGGTCTTATGACGTTGAAAGCGTTCTTTGAGTCGGAGTACAAGCGCCGGGGGGATGCTGATGAGGTTCCAGTAGGTCGTGCGCTGTATGTGGAAACCGGCTTTTTTTGCATGGGCGCAGAGTCGGCGTGTGGTGTAGCGGCGATAATGGCGATTGTAAACGTCCCATTGGGAAAAGAGAAATTGGTAGGCGGGTACGTTGAGAATAGCGATGCCGCCGGGACGGAGAATGCGTTTTATATTACAAATTGCCTCGTAGTCGTTTTCAAGATGTTCAAGTACATCGAGAAGGATAACAGTGTCGATGCTGTTTTCAGCAAAGGGCCAGGCTTTATCGCCATCGAAAGCGAGGGTTTTTGGGACGCCGTTTTTGTGCGCGAAGTAAGCGGCTTCCGGGGCGCGATCGGCGCTGATGACGGTATAGCCTTCGTTGTGTAGTTGGGAGGAGAAGAGGCCCCCACCGCAACCAACTTCGAGCAGAAGCCCTGTAGGCTGGGCATATCGGCGCAGCAATTGTCGTATGATGCGGCGTTTGTTAACAAACCACCAGTAGTGGGTTTCCGTTTTACGATGTACGACCAGCCATTCGTGTAACATGACGTCCTTCCGTGTCTTGCATGCTCATGACAGGGTTAATTTTAGCGAAAGGCGTTGGGGAATGCTACTTTGGCGTTGTTGCGTTGTGTTTTTTCCTGGGGTTCGGTAGTATCGTGGCTGAGAAGTTTTTGGAAGGTTTTCTTTGCAGCAATTGAGGAAGAATGGATGCGAGTACGAATTATAGCGAACCCTGTGGCGGGTGGTGGCAAGGGATTGGTGCGTGCGCAGGGGTTGTGTGCGGCGTTGGAGGCGCGCGGCGCAGCGGTGGATTTGCGTGTAACGCAGGGTGCGGGTGAAGGGCAGGTAATTGCGGGTGAGGGGGATACGGATTGTATTGCAGTGGTGGGGGGAGATGGGACGTTACATGAGGTGGTGAATGGATTGAAGTTGGGGGAGGATACGCCGGTGGCAATTTTTGCCTGTGGTTCGGCGAATGTGGTGGCGCGGGAGTTGCGCATGCCAAAGGATGCTGCGGAAATGGCGGCGTTGATTTTAGAGCAGCGTGTGCATCGGATGGATTTGATTTTATGGGGGGAGGAGCGTGTGCTGTTGGGAGCGGGTGCGGGTTTGGATGCGGCGGTGGCAGCGGTAGTGAAGGCGGGACGGGGGACGAAGTCGAGTGTGTGGCGTTGGGTTTGGCCTGCGGTGCGCACGGTGCTTTCGTATGATTATCCCAAGGTGCGGGTGTGTTTGGATGATTTGGAGATAAGCGAGGGATCGCCGTATGTGATTGTGGGGAATTGCCGTTATTCAGCGGGGGTCTTTCCGAGTACGCCACTTGCGAAGACGAATGATGGCTTGCTGGATGTGTGTCTGGTGCGTAAATTGAATCCGTTTCGTGTTCTTTTTTTGGCGGTGGGGGTATGGTTGCCCGGTTTTACGAAGCGGCCTGACATTATATATAGGAAGGGGAAGCGGGTGACGTTGACGCCGGTGTCTTCGGCAGTGCCGTTGCAGGTGGACGGGGATCCGGCGGGGACGGTGCCAACAACGTTTAGTGTGCTGCCGCAGGCGTTGCCGATGATTGCTTCTTGTGGGCGGTGCTCCAAGTGCTTTGATGGATGAATATTGCTGGGGGAATCTTTTTGTGAACAAAAAGCTCCCCCAGAGCCCCTTCAAAAAAAACTTTAGGAAGGGGAATAGAATTCAAAAACTCCCAAAAGATTAAAGAGGTTGCCTTGTTTTTAAAGCGCAAGGAACCATAGTATTGCTCGTGGCGCTGGCCACTTGCCGGCGGTCGCTGGACTGCTAGGGCAGCAGTTTGGGGAGTTGATCGATAAAATCTTGCCAGCAGGGGAAAATGTAGTCGGCTTGGGTAGTATCTTGATAGCGGGGATTGGAGCCGGTGAAGAGTCCGCCTTGTCCCCCCAGGTTTTGAATGCCCGCGATGTCGGTAGGTTCGAGGTCGCCCAGATGGAGGATTTCGTTGGGGGACACGCCGAGTACTTTTGCGGTATGTTGAAACATGGCCGCTTGTGGTTTGGACACGCCGAGGTGGTCGGAAAAGGTAAGGGTAGTGAAGTGGGGGGTAAAGGCGTGTTGATCGAGAATCTTTTCTAGTGAAGCGCCGGGGCTGATACCGGTGTCTGAAATGAGCCCAATGGGGCAATGTTGTGCGGCGAGGCGTACGGCATCAAGGGCGGCTTTAATGGGGCGAGGGGGATACTGGACGATGGCGTCGCCAAAGGTCTGGACCAGTTGCGATGCATCTTCCTGGCTGAACGTTGTTTCCAAATGGGTTTCAGCCATACGCACGGCATCGTTTGGGGTCAGGGTGCGCTGTTCTGCGGTATGTATTTCCAGAAATTTCGCGTAGATTTTTTCGAGCACCGTGTCGGCGGTGTCATAGGGGACCTGGGCTACATGGGCGAGGGCTTGCGAACGCATACGGCGACGTATATCGCCGCCGTCGTCTTCGAAGAGTGTGTACCAGAAATCGAATGTGATGGCGCGAATAGGCATAGCTAAAACTCCAGTACTATACGGTGTGAGGGAGTCATTTTTCGTGGACGTCGGAATTATTTTGAGCAGATACTATTCAAACTTGTTTTTGTAGCGGCTTTTACGTAGACCTTGTTCTTCGATAAGCGCCTGCGCGCGTGCGATGCGTTCGGGGGGTAATCCCTCGGTGCGGTGGCAAATCTTACGCGCTGGCGTACCCGCCCAGATTTCGAGCGGTCCGACGTGGGTGTCTTCTAATAGCATGCTGCCGATACCGATGATGGCGCCGTCTTCTATAGTTACCCCCGGCTGGATGTAGGTGCGGCTGCCGATGAAGCAGTTATTGCCGATAATAATGGGCTTGGTGATATGGGGGGTATAGGCCCAGTGAGCGTCGGTGCCATGAAAGAGGTGGTTGGTGTCGCGCAGTACGCAGAATTCAGCGATACCGGTTTCGTTACCGATCTGGATGAGCTCTTGCGCCTCGAAAACACAGTGGAAGCTGCAACCGGAGTGGTGACCAAAGATGATTTTGCCGTCACCATGGGTGCGCATGATGGCGTCTTCGCGGATACGGCAATAATCGCCAAGCTCTACGTGCCCATCTATGGTTAACTGGCTGCCCAGGATGCGACAGTTTTTGCCTTTTTTTTCAAATTTTCGACCATTATTCCAATTACGCCAGGTACGTACGATAGAATTCATGAAAAAATCCTTAATGCTTCGCAGCTCCGGGTCAAGCAGGCCCATAGGGTTCGGCACAGGTTGATCAGGTACTAAAGTGGTCACTGGACCACTTTAGTGACTTAAATTCCAAGAGTTGTTATAAAAAACGAAATTTTTGCTGCGGTTAGGGATGGCAAGGACCATACCTCTTGCGTGCGGTCAGTGGACCGCTTTAGTCACTAATTTGGGGCAGTGTAGCATATTTTTAGGTACGGGTAGAATCTGATGTAAAGGGGGAAAATTCAAAAGACGCAGAATTTGTGTTATTTTACGCTTGGCAAAATCACTATACTTGCTGTACACTGTTTTAGCATAGGGCTATATTTTTTTTGGGGGGAAGGAATGTATAAGCCGAACGGATAACTGCCGAAAGACGTGTTGTTTTGCTAAAAATACGTTTTTCGGGAGGGACAGTATATCCGTGGATAGCTGGCGATGGGAACTTTACGGATTGCTAAGCAGCATAGTGCTTTTGTGTATAAATTTATGCTGATGTATTTTTATAGCAAGTCGTAGGACAGGACGTGAGGCCCTGTTTACGACAGGTGTGGCAATAATAGGATTGTTACACAGCCACAAGACCGTATGGAGTGCAGTATAATGAGGCGAATGGTTGCAGGAAGAATAGGAAAAACGTTTGGCGTGTGCTGTATCGCAGTGTTGGCGTTGTTCGCAGCTGTGTGCGCACATGGGGACGTGTACGAAAGTACGGGTGTCTTGGGAGATTTGGTGGTGATTGAGGGGGAGACGATTATAATCGATACGGGGGCTTCGCCACCTACGTTTTATGTAGAGGCGTATCCTGTTGGTGGAATGTATAAAGGACGGGTTGATGGGGGTGTCGCGGTCTTTGATTTTGAAAGTGTGGAGATCGATCCGGGTGTTTCCATCACGGTGACAGGGAGCAGACCGCTTTCGATTGCCGCGCGTAGTGACATTATTATTGGCTCCAGCTTTGACGTGTCGGTAGGACGCTGTGGTGGTGGTGTCGGTGGCGTAGGGGGGCCCGGTGCGTCAGGTGGCGCAGGGGGTACTGGTGGTAGCGGGGGTAGCGGGGGCGATGGTGGTGTTGGTGGTAAGGGCGGTAGTGTTGAGAAAGAAGGGGATGCTTGGGTGTCTTCTCCAGGTGAAGCGGGCACGCTGGGTACGTCAGGTACAGCGGGTGCGCCGGGTTCTAATGGTCTGACAGGGGGTTCGAATCCCGATGCAACAGGCGGTCGCGGTGGTGCAGGGTATGGTAATGAAGCGTCGGCTGGTGGCCTTGGGGGTGCGGGTGGTGTAAATAATGATGGTGCGGGCGTAGGAGGTTCGGGTGCGACGGTAGTGGGAAAAGGTGGTCCGGCTTCCGAGCATTTTGGTAAAGGCGGTACGCTGGTTGATGTGCCGGATTGGTTGGGTATTGATGCGAAGTACGGATTATCGGGTAAAGATGGCGATCCGTTGATTGGCACGAAGGCCAAGGATGGAGAAGAACCGGATAGCAGTAATGCCACGCAAGGTGCGGCAGGTGCGGTGGGTAGTCCGGGTGCGGATGCCGTGTTTGTTGCGAATGCAGATACATTGGAGTTGGCGGCTGGACCTGGTGGTGGCGGCGGCGGTGGCGGCGCTGGTGGCGGTGGTGGTGGTGGTGGCGGTGGTGGCGGTGGTGGTGGTGGTGGCGGTGGTGGCGGTGGTGGCGCCAGCACATACATCCAATCATTTACGCTTTTCAAGATTCCCTACCCCGAAACGAAAGTGGGCGGCGGTGGTGGTGGTGGTGGCGCTTCTGGTCGTGGTGGTTCGGGCGGTTCTGGTGGTGGCGGTGGTGGTGGTGGTAGTGCCGGTGAAGAAGGAGGAACGGGTGCCGCGGGCGCCAATGGGATCGGCCAGGCCGGTGGTGCTGGTGGTGACGGTAACAGCGCCCTGGATATTGTAGGGGATATTGCCCTTGATGGCGATGGTGGCGATGGTGGTATAGGCGGTAGCGGTGCGTATGGTGGTTCCGGCGGTCGTGGTGGTTCCGGTGGTTCCGGTGGCCTTGGCGGTTCCGGTGCGTCTGGTGGCGGCTGCATTCTTTTTGCTGCACGGGGCTTGTTAGAACTGAAAGAAAACGTTGTAATTAATATTTCGGCAGGCCTTCCCGTGGTTGGTCAAGCCGGTGTTGGTGGTGGTGCTTCGACAAATGGCGCTTCGGGTGCAAGCCGAATGGAAGGCGGCGCTGGGGGTGAGTCCGGGAGAATGCCCGTTTTACCAATCTCTCTGGCAACGGCAAAAGGCGGTGATGGTGGCCGTGGTGGCGCCGGTGGTGATGGTGGTCGTGGTGCGTCGGGTGGCGCTGGTGGCGCTGGTGGTCGCGGTGGTTATGGTGCACCGGGTATGGTGAAGTTGCACGGGTCGGTGATCAAAGTAGCGCAAGGGCCTGACGGGGCAAAGATTGTCGCGGATAATGCAGGGGGAAGCGCATCGGAACAGAACGGTCGCTTTACGCATATTTCCAATATGACCGATGCTGCACGTAGTGCTAACCAACCACAATTCAGCACAACGTATCTGGTAAGTGGCGCGGCGAAGAATGATGCGATGCTGAAAGGTTTCAATTCATTCATTTTGCAGAAGACGCCCTTTATTCCCAACTTGGAAGGCGGTGCTGCGCCGAATGGCTGGTGTCTGCCCAGTTACTGGAACCAGGAAGAGGTAGAGGCGCTGCCTGCTACAGGTACGATAGAAGCTGTAGAATACCGGCTTTTCCCCAGTATATTTGAAGGCTTTGACCAGCTGGTAATAACAAATACGTCGGAAACGGAAACCGTAGAACAAATTACCATCCATGCTGGTAGCAATCGGGCGCGTTTAATTCGGGGTGAAAACAGAAACGCGGGTGAATTGTTGCCGGGGCAGTCGTGGACGATGACGCTGCCGACGGATATGGCGCTGACGGTAGATCTGGAGGGAGAAGGCGCAGGCTCGACCGGTTCAATCTATGAAAGCGATGGACATCTGGGCGATCTGCTAGTAGACAGTGGTTCGATTGCGATTGATACAGGTATGCCAGGCGGTGCGGCAGGTGGTATGGATGTAAATGGCACCTATTATCAGGCACGCATAGATATTCGTCCGGAGACAGGGGAAGAAGTAGCGGTTTTTGAATTCCAGGAAGTAGCCGTGGGTGCGGTCTCGGTAAGTATTTCCGGGCAACGCCCCCTGTCGATTGCCGCTAAAGGTGACATGGACTGGAATGCAGCATTGGTTGCACCGGCAGGCTTGCTGGGCGGTGGTCTTGGTGGTGGCGGCGGTACGGGCGGCACCGGCGGACTAGGCGGTGCGGGTGGCCTTGGTGGTACGGGTGGTGAGGGTGGTACGGGTGGTGTTGGCGGTGGCTCCCTTGAAGTACGGGGTGCGCAAGGTAATGGTGCGGATGGCACATCAGGTCTGGCGGGTGCTGTCGGAACAGCCGGAACAACTGGTTCAGTAGGTTATTCGGGCGACAGTGGCTCAGTGGGACAATACGGTTTCGCTGCGTCAGGCGCCCGAGGTCTTGGCGGCAGTGGTGCTGGAGAGGTTGCCGGTGGCTTTGGTGGCCAAGCGGGCGCAGGCGGTGCGGAAGCTGCTGGTGGCGCTGGCAAAGATCTGAAGACAGGGGCCGTGGTTGTAGGTTCAGCGGGTGATGATGGTTCTTCTAATGCGGGTGTCGCGGGTGCTTCGGGCGGTGATGAAGGCGCGCCAACTGCAGGCACACAAGGGATGACAGGTGAAATAGGCGGTAATGCGGCCTATGCGAGTATTACAACCTTAGCTAATTCGTTGGAACTGGTGGCGGGTCATGGTGGTGGCGGTGGTGGCGGTGGTAGCGGCGGTGGTGGCGGCGGTGGTGGCGGCGGCGGCGGCGGTGGTAGTGGTGGTAGCGGTGGTGGTGGCGGTAGTGGTGCAGCGTATGATGGTCTATTAGGATATGGTGCTTTTCGTACGAATGGTGGTGCGGGTGGTGCAGGCGCCATTGGTGCGGACGGTACCCGAAACGCCAACACGACGTGGCCTTCGTCGCCTGCGGGTGGCGGTAGCGGTGCAACCGGTGGTATCGGCGGCAATGGGGGTACAGGTGCACCGGGTGGTGTTGGCGGCAATGGAGGTCAAGGCGGCAACGGCGGTGGCGCAATTGTACTGGCTGCACGTGGCCTGCTGCATCTGGGTGAATCTTGCGTTCTGGACGTTTCCGCTAGTTTACCCGACGGTGGTGCAACCGGTTCTTCCTCAGGAGCTTCTCCCGTAGCGCCTACCGATGGTAGCAGTGGAATCGATGGTAAAGATGGCGGCACACGCGGTAAAGCAAACTTTGCTGATTTTTCGGCAGGTAACGGCGGTGCTGGTGGCGATGGTGGCCGTGGCGGCGATGGTGCTTCCGGTGCCTCTGGTGGTCGTGGTGGCGATGGCGCCGCTGGCGGATACGGCGTGCCAGGTATGGTGAAACTGCATGCCTCGGTGATAGTAGCAGAGGGCGCAGAAGTGCGTGCGAATAATGGCGCGAGCGAGGCCCCTGAACATAGTGGCGCATGCACGATAATTTCGAATATGAATGCCACGGCGCGTACTGCACATCTGCCTGCTGCGGGCACGAATTCACTTTTGGTAGGTTTTTCTAATCATGATCCGTTGTTGAAAGGGACCAATCCTTTTGATGGCGCCTCCACGCCAATGCTTCCGGATCTGTTAGGTGGACCGGCGACACGCGGTTGGTGTCAAGCGGACTATTGGAATAAGGATCTGGAAAACCCGGCGTTCAACGTTGATAACGGTCTTGAATACCGAGTTTTTCGTAATTCAACGAGTGAATCTGTCTTTGCAGGATATGACCAAATCCTGATTCGGAATACAAGCACAACAGAGACGGCGACCGACGTCCAACTTTCTATCGGTGCGGCAACATTCCGGTTGATTGACGGTAAAGAGGGTGTTGCTGGAACATTGGAACCTGGCCAGACCTGGACAACAACATTCCAGGCAGGGGCGCAGGTAACCGTTCCCAACGCCACGGGCACAGGTGGCACAGGCGATGGACCTACAGCTGACTTTACGGTCTCTGCGGCAGCTGGAGCAGCACCTTTTGTAGCGATCTTCACGGATGCCTCTACAGCCGGCACAGAACCGATCTCACGTTGGTTGTGGGATTTTGGTGATGGTTCGACCAGTGAGGACCAGAACCCAATTCACACCTATGTAAATGAAGGTGCCTACGATGTTTCCTTAACCGTTTTTACGGAAGTGGGTTCCAGCGTGATCCGCAAGGAAGGTTTCATCGAAGCAGTTGCCCCGGGTATGCCAATTGCCGCCTTTACGGCGATGCCAACCACGGGCATACGTCCGTTGACAGTGCAATTTGCAGATACCTCCTCAGCGGGCACGTCGCCGATTACGGCATGGCAGTGGAATTTTGGCGATGGTTCGACCAGTAATACCCAGAGTCCGAGCCACACCTATACCAGCGCGGGCACATATACAGTATCGCTGACGGTAACCACGGCGGTAGGCAGCAACACGCACACCGCGGATAATCTTATTACCGTTCAGGATCAACAAGCGCCTGATGCCTATTTCACCGCGGGCCCCACGACAGGTGAAGGCTCATTACAGGTTTACTTTGTTGATCGCTCCACTGCCGGTACGTCGCCGATTACATCGTGGGAGTGGAGTTTTGGAGACGGTTCGAGCAGCACGGAGTCCAGCCCGACGCACACCTATGCCAGCGAAGGCACATATACGGTATCGCTGACAGTTACGAGTGCACATGGCAGTGATACTCACGAGGCAGCGAACCTGATTGTAGTCAGCGCAGTCACGGAAGCGCCGATAGCCTTGTTTACGGCGAGTCCAACCGCCGGAAACGCCCCGCTCCAGGTGAGTTTCAGTGATCAATCTGCCGCGGGCACGTCGCCGATTACATCGTGGCAATGGAACTTTGGCGACACTTCGACCAGTACCGAGCCGAATCCGATACATACCTACTCCAGTGAGGGTACGTACACAGTATCGCTGACGGTAACCACAGCGGATGGCACAGATACAAGAACGATACCGAATCTGATCAGTGTTGGTGAAGGAGTCGAGCCGCCCGTAGCTGCCTTCACGGCGAGCCCAACTTCGGGCGACGCTCCGCTTGCGGTAAACTTTACGGATCAATCTGCTCCGGGTACGTCCGCAATTACATCCTGGCAATGGACTTTTGGTGATGGCTCTACCAGTACCGAAAAAAATCCTGCGCATACGTACACCAGCGAAGGCACATATACGGTATCGCTGACGGTGACCACGGCGGATGGCACAAACAGTAAAACCATTGCAAACTTGATTAGTGTAGCTGCAACAACGGAAGGCGAAGGTGAAGAAGGCGAAGGTGAAGAAGGCGAAGGCGAGGAAGGCGAAGGCGAGGAAGGCGAAGGCGAGGAAGGCGAAGGCGAGGAAGGCGAAGGCGAGCTAACGCATCATGCCGCGGATCAAGATGGCGACAGCCAGATTGAGTTATCAGAATTACTTCGTGTAATTCAATTGTTCAATCTGGCGGAGTTCTCCTGTAATGCGAACACGGAAGACGGTTTCCAACCAGGTAAAGGTGATGTCACCTGCGTTCCGCATAGTAGTGATTATAACCCGCAGGATTGGAAGATTGAATTGAGCGAGCTATTGCGCCTCATTCAGTTCTTCAACAGCCAGGGCTACTATACCTGCGTGAATATTGGTGAAGACAACTTCTGTGTAGGAGCCTCTGCGAAATAGCGCATAGGAAACCATTTTTAGTAGACCCGGGCGGGTATAATCCTGCCCGGGTTTTTAATTTTCGGGAGTTATTTAAAAAAATATCGCCAGCCAATCGTAAATGCAGCGCCGTTAAAATCCTGGCGCTGATCCGAAAAAAAATTATACCCGCCATTAAAGACAAGCACACTGTTTTTGCTCCAGGGAATATCTACCCCCGCATTCACATTCAAACTCGGTAATAGCCAGTCCTCTTTAAGGCGAATGGAAACGAGATCTTTTATGGGGCCCATGCCCAGTTGAACGCGTGCGGAGAATCCGGCATGGGTCCAGGTCAGGCGTGTGCCCAAGGCGGGCTTGGCCGCGCGTAGACGCTCCAGAAAACTTTCATAGTGTTTCAGTGCAACCGCACCTAAAGGATAGTAATCCAGGTCCAGGCCAATATAGAGTGCCTTTCGATAGATCCTTATATCCGTGTGAAGTGGCAATCCCAGCAAAAGAGAGGCGTCACGGGATTGTGTATGCACGACTCCCTCGGAAAAGCCTGCATGTACCGATAACGCCAGATGCTCATTGAGCAGTTTGCCTGCCGCGATCTGCGGTGGCCACAACAAGCCGTTATCGCGCATATCGGTAAACGTTTTCACTTCATCAAAGCCGGGAGCAATGGTACATAACGCCGGTTCCAAATAGGTCTTAATCAATTTTTCCCGCTCTAGTTTGGGATAGGCGTTAACCATGCCCAATATGAAAAACCAGGAGCGGGGTTTCTCAAGTTCTATCTTCTTAAATTCATTAGAAGGAATCTGAAAGTCTTGTTTTGGGATCGTGGTAGTTTCCATAGCAAAGGCAACGTGCGCAAAACCACTTAAGAGCAAAAGCAGACATACGCCCCCACGCTGTGTTGCAGCAATACCCATGCGCAGCATTTCCCCCCGGGTGCCGATATAGCCCCACCTGAAATTTTTTCTGAAAAAGCAGCCTCTCTAGAGAAATTTAAAACCCATTTTAGTGTAGCAAAAAAGGTGGGTTTTGTCTGGCGGAAAGGATGCGACCTGAATAGCATTTACAATCGTCCTGTTCCCAGGTATGATCAAGACAGCACTTAACGGTAGGCGGAAAGTGCTATGAGAGAGTAGTTTTAAACGTTTAATTGAGGCGGACTATCCTTTTTAGTCGTCGTCCAGACCATTTTTAGAAGTAGGTACGAAGATTATGTATAGATGGGTAAGTATACTTGTTCTGCTCGCTGTGGCTTTGGTGGGATGCAATAGTGAAAATCCGTGGTGGAAGCGACGTCCTCCTGAGAATCCACCCATTAGTAAAGAGGCGCTTCAGGCGGAGTTGCGCCCAAAACTTGCACCGTTACGCGCTGCCTTGAATGCTCCCAATGAGGAACAGGCGGTGATATCCGATGTGCAAAGACGGGAAATCATGACAGCCTTGACTCAGGCGCAGGCAGAACATGGGGAGGAAAAAGCGGCCCAGGGGGTCTTTCGTGATTTGGCCGATGAAGTTTCCTCCCTTGCACGCGATGCTGCAACAGCGGAGTATTGGAGATTGGTTCAGACTTGTATAGATGTTTACGAAGTGCTGAACATGGAAAGCTACACACTGAAACGTCTGGATGCGCGCGCCAAAGAAATGTTGGGGCGCCCCAAAGTGGAGGTGCAGGGTTTTCTCGAAGATAAGAACCACGACGATATATACGTTTTTCTCAAACTCACGGATCGCCGCACCGGCAAAGTAACGAAGGTGCAGGCGCGCGAAGGGGAAGAGTTTAATGATCTACGTCTTGTAGAGATTATCGGACGGAACAAGCAAGTGCGATTTGAGTACCTTAAAATAGAAGGCCTGTTCTTTATTGTAGAAGGTATTTAACAAGGCCTGCATCAGTTTCCAGGTTGTAAATCTTTTAAAAAATCCTAGAGCAATTTGATTCTGTTTTTAGAAAAGGTGGGGGGGAACTTTTTGCGGGCAAAAAGTTCCCCCCCGAAAAATTATACGCCTGCTTTGGCGATGCATTCCTGCATTTTGCGCAGGCCGGTTTCCGAAACTGTCTTCGGATCCTGCTCCCAATACTCCCGCTTGAAGATTTCCAACGAGAGCGTGCGTCGATAGCCAATAGCATATAGGTCTTTCAAAATTTGCGACAAGGGCAGGATGCCATCCCCTGGATAGAGGCGGTCCTTGTCGCCCTGCTGCTCACGCGGCACATCGCCGGGCACATCGTTCCAATGGAAATTTGCAATGAGATCGCCCTGGATTAGCTTCAGACCGTTGAAGCCCGAATCTCCCCGGAAAATATGAAAGGTATCCGCGACAAGGCAGGCATTTTCATCGTTAGTATCCAGCGCCACTCCACAGGCCTGCCCCAAGCGATGTATCCCCTTGAAAAATCCGACAAATTCAAAGGCGACTTTGATGCCAAACTCTTCCCGACCGATTTTCATCAGCTCACGGTAACAGTGCGTGGCCCAAGGCAAATCAAAATCGGCCCGATCCGGTGCAGGGATGGCCGCCACATGTTCCGAACCAATCGCCGCACACATACGCATCCGGTTTCGCGTAGCCGCCAACGATTCCTCAAAGGCCTCCGGAGTTGCTGGCATACAGTCCCACAGCCCAATCACATTGGGTACAAACAGTCCCCGATCCCGAATTTGTGCACCCAAGGCCTTCAGATCCCCGCCCGCCTTTTCATAATTCGCCAAATCCCCCACCCACGGCTCAATCGCATCCCAACCCGCCTCCGCCGTCACCTTAATCTTGTCCTCCAGCGACGCCGGACGAATTGTGCTCGTATTCATACACAACGGCCACGGACTCAAGCCCTTCTGATAGCGCTTTGACGCCGGTCCTGTCGGTTTATTTTGAGGTGTTGTTTCCTGTGCTTTAGTTGCTGTAGCTGCCAGGCCCGCACCTACTGCAGACGCCAAAAAAATACGCCGATTCATATCCATTGTCATACTGAAATCCTCACTGATTGATGCCAGATAAAAAAAGTCCCGGCCCTTTTGATTATGGAATTAATCCATCCGCTAACCAGCCTAGCTTTTTTCTAAAGAAAAGGCAACTCTCTACAAAGGGCTCCATGAAACCAAAGGTTATACCGATTTGAGTATGAAATAGATGACGTAGATTCTGAATGCTCTCATGAAAAACAAAATTTCCGCTGAAGTCACGAACGCCGAGAAAAATATCTATTGCGTGTGGCGCTGAGCGTTTTAATGCGAAAAGGCTGTAAAAATAGCGATATAGGGAAGCGTGTACGGGTAAAAACGTAATAAAGGTTTTTTTATACGAATTTGGCTTGACAAAATGAATGATTTGATCAATACTAAAAACATAGATAGTTTAAGAAGACAGAAGGACAACCAATAAGGATATGTAAAGAATTAAATACGTAAAATATAAATAACAAAAAGTCTTTAAAATCAGCCCGTTATGGCGACGTGTGTGTAGTTATTTTAAAACGGTAGCGATACATGCCCGAGGGAGTTGTGTCTTTTTATAGGGAATTTCCGTGTTCACAAAGGCACATACTAGGATTGCAAAAGAAAGAAAAGTAAACCGCGTCTATCGTGGTATGTAGAGGGTTTACTTTTCAAAAGAGTCACAGAAAAGGAGATTGTTCGAATGAAGAAGAAATATATAAAAACCCTTTCCATAGCCCTTTTGCTGGCTGTTCCTGTTCTTTGTTGCACCGACGCCATGGCGTGGGAATACTACCGTTTTCCATGGGCCAACGCTGGGCATTATGCGGCGTATGACAACACAAATGGTTACGTCAAAGGTGGCCCGCAATTTGGTGAATATGGACATCCTGTTTACGACTCCGCGATTACTGCTGGTGCCCCCAACCCTATTTGGAATCAAACCGAAGTTTTTGGGTCTGCGACGTGGTCATGGTACGACTGCCTGGAGGGAAACTATCATTGGAATCTGGCCATAACCAACCCAAGTAATCTGGACTGTACTTTCACCAGCAATAGATTGATTCTGCGGGTTTTCAAGATGGATGGCACGAAAGCGACGGATGGCGTAAGCGGGACTGAGATAGAAAATGTTGGGGCTTATTTGGATAACAAAAAACTAATTAATACTAATCCAAGCAACACGTCAATTCAATGGAATGCAAATGCAGATGAGTTTTATCTTGCAATACCGGCGGGGCAGACTTTAATAGTATCATCCCGTGACATTTTTAATGCTGCCTATTTTGGCGCAAACGCGAGCCGATTTGGCCAAATCCACGTATCGCTTGACTTGGTTTCGGAGTCCATTGATTTCAAAATGGTGATGAACGGCGAACTGGATGCATGGGTGCGGACTGAAGGCTCCTCTACTGATGCGGGTGTAGATGTAGATGGGAAAGCCCCTTTGCTGGAAGAGCATCAGTGGAATACAGTGCAATACACGCCTTTGTGGTCTGGCAATCGCGTGTCGGGCGATGAGCACATGTTTTTGCCTTATTTTTATACCAAGTGTGACAAGACGAATGAAAAGGCAGGTTTTGCAACCGCAATTTATTTAAGAGGCCAACCTGTTCAAAAAACGTATACGCTATCAATCTTTGATGAGGATGGAGCTCTGTATAATGATACGTCTTATACAATAACATTGGATCCTTATAAGACGTATTACTTCTTGGTGAGCCAGTACCTTCCAGCAAGCACCACAGAGGCAAAAGGGACCATTAGCATAACGGGTGAACAACCCGCAGCCTTGGCGGTCCATTTCAGGATTGCATTTGAGGATGATGCTAACGCTGGTACACTCAGATATACCTCTACGCATGCCGTTCCATTCAAGTTTCTAGGAGCGGCGTCTGCTGCATCAAATTAAACCGCTATGGATGCCAGTTTATATGGCGCTGATATGCCGCGGTTTTGATAATGCGATGTCGAGGTAATTTTGTGTCAGCGATCTCGAAATCAACAATGAAGGAAAGTTGCAATGCAAAAGAAAAAAATTAGCTATATGTTTTTTTGGGTTGGTGTTTTTGTTTGTGCTCCTATGCTTACGGCAACGAGTCAAGTTGCTTATATTTTTCCGTGGGCCAACGCCGGACATTATGCACCCTATAACAGCGGCCCTCTCCATGGTGGCCCTCAGTTTGGTGAATATGGGCATGCTGTTTATGATTCAAAGCTTTTCCTAGGAGCTAATCCGATTTGGGATGAAGACCAGGTTTTCGAGAGTACAGGTATATCGTGGTACGACTGTCTTGAAGGGGATTATCACTGGAAACTTATTGTGACGAATCTAAATACAGAAAACCAGGCAGAAGGGGCACTTTTAAAGGTATATACAATCTCGGGAGAGCAAGCAGACGCCAGTACGTTGATAGAAAATGATCCTAGGTTACTCCTCGAGACAAGCCCCGCATCGCCAAATGGCGTACGATGGCTTGGAGCGCCTGTGAACGGCTATTACTTCGAAATTCCAGCAGGTGAAACACGCGAGATCACATCACGTGATATATTTAATCAAACTGTTTTTGCGGAAAGCGCTGCAGGTTTTGCTCAAATGCATGCCACGCTAATGCTTGAGTGCAGTGCCGAAATGGAAACGATGATGGTAGGCGAACTGAGCTCTCGGCCACGCACACACTCGAGAGGAACTGGGACAGATACTTCTCCGACTTCATCAGGCCTGATTCGGCATCAATGGGGAACGGTGCAATATGAAGGTTTTCCCACTACGGAATATGTTCCCAACAGTGATGAGTATAGGATGCTACCCTATTTCCGTACTGAGAATGATGATTCGAATGAACACATTGGTTTTGCTACAGCGGTTCTATTGGTAAACCCAACGTCTAGCCAGCAGACCTATACGCTGTGGCTGTGTGAAGAGGATGGGACGCCTTATTGCAGCGATCAAAGCATTACGCTTGCGCCGCATGAACAAAGCTACTTTTTGGCCAGTGAATACCTTCCTTCTGAAAAAACGCCAGCAGAGGGATCGATCCACATCACAGGGGAATCCCCAATGGCAGTGGCAGTGAATTTCCGCTATGCGCGGAGAATCGCCGAATATGGCTGGCTAAAAGTACGTACAGATACGCATGCAGTACCGTTTGTATTTATGGGTGCGGCGCCGTCTGCGACGAATTGATTCATTGAAAGCAATATAACCAAAAATTGCGTGAGTGCCTCTCGCCGTTATCGGCGGGGGGCTTTTTTGTTTTGTACGCTTGTGATTGGGGCAGGGGGAGGGTATGCTGGTTGGGGTGCGGTGTCGGGAGCTAAATTGAGTCGAATAGCCGGGTATGAAGATTGTTTTTGGGAGGGTGTTTGCCATGTCGGATGGGGCTGTAGATTGGGGGAGGTTTTTGGCGCATGTGCCAAAGGGGGGCTGGGTGCTGGATTGTCGTTGTGTGGCGGGACAGGCGCGGGTGTTGAAGGAGGCGTTGCCGTCGTCGCGCTTGGTGGGGGTGATATGGCCGGGGGAGGATGTGGAGACGGTGGGGGCGGGTTATGATGCCTTGGTGGGTATGGATGGATTGGGGGGAATGACGGGATTTCCGTTTGCCTCGGAAGCGTTCGCGGGGGTGGTTGGGCTCGATGTGTTGTCGCGGTTGCGTTTGCCGGAGTTGTTTTTGAGCGAGGTGTGGCGGGTGTTGCAGTTAGGAGGGGGAATGATGTTGACGGCGCCGAATGTGCAGTTTTATAAGACGGTGGCGGGTTTGGCGGAAGGGCATTGGCGGTATGGTACGGGGGAGGAGTGGAATCATATCCGCTTCTATACGGCGTATGAAATATCAAAGCTGCTGGAAGGGAATGCTTGGGCCGAGTCGCGGTGCGGGGTGTTGAGAATGGTGGATGAAGAGGAAGCGCCTTTGGATAAGGAAGGATATATGCAGGTGGGAAGGGTGCGGCTGGGTCCGTTGGAAAAGGTTCAGTATGATCTGTTTCGTACAAAGGAAATGGTGGCGCTGGCGGTGAAGGGTAAGGAAGAGGAATCGGAGGCGTGAGGGTTCTTTGTACGGGATTACCGTTTGGTACGCCGGGAGAGCCGGTGCGATACTTTTGTTCGCAGCATGGACATGAGATGCGTATGTTGGTGTTGGCGGAGTCTGATTTGGATGTGGGTCGATGTTGGGAGGGAGAAGGCGGTTGTACATATGGCTATGGGCCAGAGGAAACGTGCGCGGCCATCGTGACACGCCTGGAGGCGGAGGGGTGGCGGCCGGATATGCTGATGTGTTGGACACCAGAGGTCGTGCCACCGCCGTTGGGGGTGGAGGAGTGTCCGGTGCGCACGGTGGCGGTGGTTTCGGATTGGACGGTGTATGGGGCTCAATTGTATGCAAATTTGGGGCGCTATGATGCGGTGGTGACGGATCGGGATGCTACGAAATCGTTGCGGGTTTGTCAGGGTGTGCGGCCTAATTATCTGGGCCCGCTGTATTCACAGCGTAGGGGTGTACACGGCTTGCTGGCAGGGGGAGAGCGCGATATAGATATCCTGTTTGTGGGCAATCTGAATCATTCTGTACATAGACTCCGGGGATATTTTTTGGAGCAGGTGGCATTACTTTCAAATCGATTCCGGGTGGTAATTACTTCGGGCTTGACACCGGTGGGATATGGAGCGCTCTTAAACCGGGCGCGTATAGTTTTCAATTTTACTCTTCGCGGAGAGATGAATCTGCGATGCTTTGAGGCGTTGGCGTGTGGGGCGGTGCTTTTTGTGGAGGCGGAGAATGGGGAAGTTCGTGATCTGTTGACAGAGAGTGAGGATGTGGTCTTTTATCGCAAGGAAACGCTGGTGCCTCAACTGATGAGCTGCCTTGCAAAGGGGGATTTTTCAAGGGAGGGCGCAGTACGTCGCGCCTCTTTGGCAGGCTGTATCGCGGGAGAGCAGCGTTTGGATGATTTTTTGACGGCTGTGGTGACTTTACCCGATTCTGGACGACCTTTCAAAATGTTGGAACACTCGACGCAGTTGCTGGCGGAGGGGCTGCAATATGGATCATGCGTGCATGAGAAACGGCGTGCCTATGCCCAGCAATGTTTTGAAGTAGGGCGGATGCAATTTCCTGATATTGCGGTATATACCGCAGGTTTGGGTTGCATGTTGTTGGAGGATCTGGCGTGGCATAAGAAGGGGGATCCACAGTCCATACTGACATTGTTTCGAGAAGCGGCTGTGGCGGCACCGGATTCGGCAGTGTTATGGCTGAATCTGGCTTTTGTGTGTCGTCGTGCAGGAGCCATCGAGGCGGAGAAGCAATTTCTGCAAAGGACAACGTCGGTTTCAGGCGTGATGGGAGTGGAGGTGTTGCTGGGAGAACGTAATGATGTGTATTACGCACAGTTTCGTGAAGCTTTGGCGCGTGGCGAAGATGTCTTGCCCTGGTTGCACGGGGGGGCGTATACACGCCTGGCGGCTTTGGCGTATGAGGAGAAACAATGGTCGATGGTAACGGATTATGCACAGCAGAGTATAGCGCTATGTGCTGGAGTGGCGGAGCCATATTGGTGGTGGGCACGCGCATTGGAGGAAGAAGGACGGATTGCAGAAGCGGCATCGGTGTTGGAGGAAAGCTTACCGTCAACCGTTTTTGATGCGGCGCATCGAAAAATGTTGGTCCGGCTTTGGCTCAGTTTGGGGCGTGAGAGAGAGGCGCAGGAATTAGCAGAGAAATCGTTCCGTATTTTTAAAGCTTGCTGGGGCAGGGAAGAAACAGCGGCCGCTTTTTGTGAGATGATATCTCAGAACGCTTGCTAGTCGTTTGAGCATAAGGAGGAAGTAATAGGATGTATTGTTCGATTCGCGATAATTTGCTACTGGAAAATTTTGATACGCCTGCGGCTGGATTGTGTCATTTGGGCGTGGATGCGGTGGAGATTGAACTGGTTCGGGATTTTCAGGTTCTGGCGATGGATACACGGGAGATGGTGCCATTGGCGACGGATGCGGATGCGAAGAAATATGCGCAGCATTTGGACTCGCTGGATATTCGGCCGGTGAGTTTTTTGACGGCGTGCGATTTTAGCGGGGGCACGGTGGCAGAGAATGCGCAGTGGATGGCGCGTGCCATGGAATTGGCGGCAATCCTGGAGATGGATAATATACGGGTTGATTCGTATATGTCGCAGGAAAAGGAATTAGATTTCGGAGCGCGTGTACGAGTCTTCGTCGAAACTTTGGGGCAGGCATTGGAGATGACGGGTGGAGTCAGTGTGAATATGGGCATCGAGAATCACGGGTATCAGGGCAATAATCTGGCGTTTCTGTTGAATGTATTTAAAGGGGTAGGGTCAAAGCGTTTGGGGTGCACACTGGATACCGGGAATTTTTACTGGCGCGGCTATCCGCTTTCCGAGGTGTATGGGATTTTGAATGTGCTGGCCCCGTATGCCAAGCACACGCATTTGAAAAATATCCGCTATCCGGAAGAGACGCGGGAGGAAATGCGGGAAGGGGGCTGGAAGTATGAGGAGTATGTAGCGCCCTTGTACGAAGGCGATATTGATCATGCGGTGGTGCTGGGGTTGTTGCAAGAGGCGGGTTATACGGGAGATGTTTGCATTGAAGATGAGTCGCTGTCGCATTTCGAAGAAGGGACGGCGCGTGTAGCGGTCTTGGAGAAGGATGTGGCTTATGTGAAGGCGTTGATCACGCAGGCGCTTTCGGCAAAGCAGTAGTTTTTTTGAATGCTTCTTTATAGACAAACTTTTCATGCTGGGCGGAACTTTTTTACAAGGGTTACTGCCCAGTGTTTTTTTAATCGGACGTTTTTAGTGCCTAACATTTCGAAAGCTATCATAAAAAACGAATTTTTTAATGTGGTTAGGGACGGTAAGGACCATAATATATCGCTTGTGGCGCTGCCACTTGCTTGCGGTAGCTGGACCGTTTTAGTGACAAGATCTGAAAGGCTGTCATAAAAAAATTATTGCGGTCAGGGATGGTGGGGAGCATAAATATTGCCGCTGGTGCTGGCCACCTTGTGCTCGCTGGACCTTTTTTTGAAATTGGCTCGCAAAACAATGTGCTATACTGGATTTTTACCAGGGGGTATCAAAAACAGGGTGAGGGGACAGGTCATGCAAAAGGGGAATGGGTTGCGTTGCATCGGGATCGGGGCGTTATTACTGTGCAGTTTTTGGGCAGGGGCAGTGCCGCCGACCATAAGCCATCAAGGGCTGGTTTATGTGCAGGGAGAACGTTTCACGGGGGATGGCGCGTTTCGTTTTGCGATTGTGCAGATTGCGACGGGGAATAGTGTGTGGACGAATGACGGTACGCAGCTTGGCACGACGGATGCACCGGTGGCGGCGGTTACGATTGCGGTGGAGTTGGGGGTCTATAGCGTTTTGCTGGGCGATGACACTATTCCGAACATGACGCCGCTTTCTGCGGATGTTTTTGCTACGGATGAATTGGCGTTGCGTATTTGGTTTGATGACGGGACGAATGGGGTGCAGCTTTTGACGCCGGATCAGTCTTTGTCGACGGCGCCCTATGCGTTTCGTGCGGAGAAGGCGGCCTCGGCAACAACGGCAGAGGTGGCGGAGGCAGCGCAGACCGGCAGTATTGATTCCGGTATGATTGCGGATGGTGCGGTGACGGCGACGGATTTGCAGGATGGCGCAGCCTTGTTGGAAATTGCGGATGATGATGGGACGGGGTCGGGGCTGGACGCGGATCAATTGGATGGCTTGGAAGCAACGCAGTTCTGGAACCGGGCGGGTAATAGTGCTACAAGCGGCGGCACGGATTTTATCGGCACGACGGATGCGCAGGATCTGGTTTTTAAGGTGAACAATGCACAGGCGTTGCGTTTGGAGCCGGGGGACTCGCCCAATCTGATTGGCGGCTATTCGGGCAATGAGGTGCTGTCCTCAGTGATTGCCGCAACGATTGCGGGGGGCGGCGAAAACAGCTATCCCAATCGGGTAACGGATACGCATGGAAGCGTTGGGGGCGGTCGCAATAATACGGCGGGCGATGGTGCGGGCACGATCAGTGATGCCGCTTACGCCACGGTGAGTGGGGGAGCGGGAAACACAGCAGGCGCATTGTATGCAAGCGTAGGCGGTGGCCAGCAGAACAGTGCATCGAGTGTTTACGCCACGGTGTCGGGCGGCTACCAAAACACGATTACGCAGGGGACGGATCACACGATTGGCGGGGGGCAGGGAAACAGCATCGCTTCGTTTACAGGGCATTCGACCATCGCGGGTGGGTATCAGAATGATATTCAGGACGACTCCGCTACCATTGGTGGGGGGGAAGACAACACCGTATCGGGCGCTGCTGCAACCATTGCAGGCGGTTCGACGAATGTCGCTTCTGGGGATTACAGTACGGTGACCGGCGGGGCAAACAACAGCACCAGCGCTTTGTATGCGCAGGTTGGCGGATGGATGAATACGACTGCGGGAGATTATTCCGTTATCAACGGCGGTCTCGCCAACACCATTTCTTCTTTGGGGGATTCAGGAACGATTGGTGGGGGCGGCAGTAATCAGGTAAGCAAGCAATACGCCACGGTATCGGGTGGGCAGAACAATTCCGCTACCGAGGCCGGGGCAACGGTGGCCGGTGGCGCCAGCAACGAGGCGACGGGTGACTACGCCGCCGTCGTGGGGGGCTTTACCAACACTGCGCCGGGCTTGTATGCAACGGTGCTGGGCGGATACAACAATACCGCATCGGGAAAGTACGCCCTTGCCTTTGGTGAAGATTGCACCGCCTCTGCGGAAACGAGCATTGCGTTGGGAAGCATGGCCCAGGCACAACATATTGGTGCGTTCGTCTGGTCCGACGAGGGCTCCGGCGTAGCAGGTGCAACGTCACGCGCTGCCAACACATTCACCATTCGCGCTACCGGCGGTGTCTATATCGAAACCGCGGTAGATACCAGCGGCAACGCTACCGCAGGCATCGAGTTGCCCGCAGGTGCAAGCGCATGGCAAGCCCTAAGTTTTCCCAGCGACAGAAATAAGAAGGAAGCGTTTGAAGAAATTGATCCGGCGGCGATTCTCGACGCGGTTATCAACCTACCCCTCAAAGAATGGCAGTATAAAAACCAGACGCACGTTATCCGGCACATCGGTCCAATGGCGCAAGACTTCCACGAAGCCTTTGGCGTAGGCGAAAGCGACCGGCTGATCCATCCCCTGGATACCGCAGGAGTTTCCTTGGCCGCCATCCAGCAACTGCATGTTGAGATGACGGAAAAAGAAGCCACCATCCAGGAACAGGCTGAGCGAATTGCAGCGCTTGAAGCGCGTCTGACCACACTCGAAGCGCATGTATTAAAGGCGCAATCCCGCTAACGTGGTCCAGCGACCACAAGCAAGTGGCAGCGCCACAAGCGACATATTATGGTCCGTAGCGTCCCTGACCGAAATAAAAATTCGTTCTTTATGAGATCTTTTGAAGTGTCAGTCACTAAAACGCAGGGAGAAACATGGTATGAGAATGAGTAGCTCCGTTTTTTTGCTCCTGCTTTTTCTTTTGCTAATTGCCAGCTTCCGGGAGACGCACGCCGCAGAATCCAGCGACTACGTGCTACCCAACCCGATACTTACAAGCGGTTCGGGGACAGCCACGGATAGTGCCTATAGAATTTTTTCTATTACGGGTCAGGCCGCCGTAGCCGTTTTTGCTACAAGTGCATCCTACCAACTGATTCCGGGCAGTGTTGAAGCAGTTGGGGCTTCAGAAGGCGAAGCAGAAGGGAGCTTAGAGGGTGAGGGAGAAGGTGCTTCAGAGGGGGAAGGCGAAGGAACCCCGGAGGGCGAGGGGGAGGGAGCGCAAAATCCCGTTCCCGAATTTCACCATGGCGATTTTGATGGTGGCGCAGACAACCTCATCAACCTGACGGAATTGCTGCGCTTTATCCAGTTCTACAATTCCGACGGTTACCACTGTGCTCAGGTGGAAGATACCAGCGAAGATGGGTACATGCCTGGCTCCGGTGACCAAGCGTCCTGCGACCCGCACATTGGTGACTTCAAAGACGGCGCCGATTGGCGCATCGATCTAAGCGAACTGCTGCGCTTCATTCAATTCTTCAATTCCGGTGGCTATCATCGCTGTGACGATCCCCTTTCCGACGAAGGTTACTGTCCCGGCCCGCCACCAGCGCCCTGATCGTGTTGCAGATTTTTGAACCTGTCAGAATAATTCCAACGGTTCTTCCCGCAACAGGTTCAGGAATTTGTGATTGGCTTTAGGGAAGGTATAGTGGTCAAAGTCGGCTGCGCTGACCCAACGAAGTTCGTCGTGTTTTTTGGCCTTAAGACGTCCTTTTTCACGAGTACACCGGTATACGTTGAGGGTGATCTTGAAGTGGGTGTAGGCGTGTTTCACGGTGGTGACAAGGCCGCCTGGGTGCACGGAGATACCGAGGGTTTCTTTCATGCCACGACACAAAGCTTCCTGATGGGTCTCACCGCTTTGGATTTCGTCGGTGGGAAATTCCCACAAGCCGCCAAGCATGCCTTGGGTGGGTCGTTTGAGGATGAGGTAGGTATCGTCTTTTTGAATAATGGCGGCGACCAATTCTTTGTGTGGCACTTTCTTTTTAGGCTTGCGCACCGGGCGCAGGTTTTCTACCCCCCATTTGCGAGCGTTGCATTGGGAAAGCACCGGGCAGCTTTCACAGTTGGGTTTTTTCGGAGTGCAGATGCGGGCGCCCAATTCCATCATCGCCTGGTTGAAATCGCCTGGTGCCTCTTCAGGCACCAGTGATGCAGCGATATTCCACAGCTCCTGTTCCATTTCCGTTGTGTCGATACAGGCATCCAGATTGAAGAGACGTGACAAAACGCGCTTCACGTTACCATCGACCACCGGCACATGTTCCCCAAAGGCAATGCTGGCGATAGCGCAGGCCGTGTAGCGTCCGACCCCGGGCAGCAGTTGCAGCCACTGTGCGGTTTTCGGCATTTCGCCATCATATTCTTCAACAACACGCTGTGCGGCCTTGTGAAGGTTGCGGGCACGGGAGTAATACCCCAGTCCTTCCCAAAGTTTGAGCACTTCATCTTCGGATGCCGCAGCCAGAGCCTGCACGGTAGGAAACGCGGCGACGTAACGTTCATAATACGGCAGGCCCTGTGCAACGCGTGTCTGTTGCAGGATAATTTCCGAGAGCCAGATTTTGTAGGGATCGGTGGTTTTTCGCCAAGGAAGATCTCGTGCGTCACTTTGAAACCAGCGTAGGAGATCGCGGGAAAGGATTTCGGGGCGTGGCATGGGGTATTCCTTTTTATGGAGTGGTTACAGCTTGCTGAGACGGTAACAGGTCAGTGCGCATCCGTGCAAGATCTTCCAGGGAGATTGTTTTGCCGAAAGGTTTCGTTGATGCCTGACTGTAGAGCGTCTGTAAACGACGGTTGTGGTCCGGACTGATTTCAGCGTAATCCAACAGGGCTGTAACGACGTCGTACTGCTCTACGGTGTCAAAATTAAGACGGCTGGCGGGTGCGCCCGTTTTCAGTTGGGGCAGGCTGCTCAACTGAAGTGAGTAGCGTTCCAGAAGGCGGTCTAATTTTGCCGCATTCAGGATATCCGGCTGCGGTGTGGACTGTTGGTAATACGCCGTAAAACTGTCAGGAGAGAGATTCCAGTGGTGCGCTCCATGTCCGGCTTTGGGCTTGCTAGGACCTTCATCCAGATAGAGTACGGACCATGGATGTTCTTTGCTCCAGGGTTTGTCCGGTGCATCCTGTTCAGTTACCTCTGTGGTAACCGTATAGGTTTTGCGTTGGGATTCAGGGATACATTCCTCAAAAACCTTGCGTGCGGGTTCACACACAGTCAGCGTATCGAAATCGCGCTCGTATCCATCCGGGAAATCACGTTTATCCCAATCCGGAAAAGCCGTTCGCGTCATCTGCTCCATCGGCACCAACATGTCCCCCGTGATAGCAGTTAGTAACACCGGGTTGGCAATACGCTTTAAATACGAAATAGGGCTTACATAATACCATGCATCACGGGAAAAATCCCTGCCAAAGGTTTTTTCCGCCCATTCCGCCAGTATGGTGACACCACACAAGATCGGCAGGGGAGAATCATCACAGTGGGGAAACTGGGAGACGGGAATGTTCTGTTCGGCGTAATTCAGGTTGTACGCCCAGTTAACCACGGGCACATCGGCAGTGGTGGATGTGACGGGGAAAAGATCGGCGCTCATGGCCAGGGCCATATAACCACCCTGACTACCACCGTCAATATGCAAGTGTCTACGGTCGATTAAGGGTAATCGCCGGACCCATTGCAACAGGGCGCGCATCTGATTGTTTGCGCTGGCGTATGCAGCATCGAGCGGATAGTTTTCTTCATAAGCCCCTGTGAAGACGGCCCAGCCGCGTTTGGCCCATTTCTGTGCACTTTTGACACTCATTTCGTAGTGTACATGGCAAAATGCGGGTAAGGGCTGTTTACTTTTCCAGGCGTCGCGATGTACCACCATGCGCGCCAGCCCCATCTGCGGTTCGCCGAAAATATCCCGGTAGGGGATTTTGATTGTGACTACCCCATACGGCCCCTGGATCTGTGTGGAAACAACCGTTACCGCGCCCTCGAAACCGCTTTCGGAAACCGCGAGCTCGTTTACCCAAGTTGTACAGTCATTGGGCAGGAACGTGAGTAAAAATCCTAACAACAGAACTGGTATTTGACGTAGCACATCCATAATGAATCCCCAGAAGCTGGTTGTAAATAGATGACAAAAAAAGGACCAACCCTAAGGCCGGTCCCTGAAAATGATCGGTTTACTACGACCTTAACTTATTTTAATTCTTTAATGCGGATATTGCGAAATGCGACATAGGAATTGTGATCTGTCAAGGTAATGAAGCCGTTCTTCAGACGGTATTTCAGGTCTTCATATTCATCGAAGTTGACGTCCTGCACAAGTTCACCATTCATGACCGCCTTGAAATGAGGCCCATCGAAGGTAACTTCCAGATCATTCCACAAGCCTTCCCTTTTGGCGGGGAAGGACAAAGGCGCCAGTACATCATAAATCGCGCCGGTGTTCGAATTGTCGGGTTCCTTGGTCCCTGTATCACCACGCATCTGGAATTCGACACCAATTTTTGACTGGCGTCCCTCACGCGGTGCGCGCAGGCAGATGCCGCTATTGGCTTCCGGCGCGATTTTCCACTCCATGCGCAAGATAAAATTGTCATAGCGTTTGGCGGACATCAAGGCGCGTCCCCCGGTTACCTGCCACTCGATAACGCCT
This sequence comes from Candidatus Hydrogenedentota bacterium, assembly GCA_963678445.1. Taxonomy (GTDB): domain Bacteria; phylum Hydrogenedentota; class Hydrogenedentia; order Hydrogenedentales. The sequence goes on from OY782877.1 coordinate 2,009,993, forward strand.
TCGTCATTTACTTTGAACGTGTTAGGATTGCCACTGGACATCCACCAGCCATTCAAGGTTTTGCCATCAAAAAGCGATACAAAGCCTTCGGCTTTTTCTTCGGCGCTTAGCATGGAATCGTCCAGTTTCCATTCTTTCTTTTCTTCCGGGTGCATCAACTGTTGGTCCAGGGCCTGATAGTTTTCTGCCTTGTCTGCAAGCAAGAACGGCATTTCGCCCAACTCAGAGCCAGGGAGCTCGCCATCAACCAGCATCAATCCACGCACTTTTTTGGCGGGCGCTTTTTTGACCAGTTGGATGTCACCATTTTCGGGAGCGATCAGCACCAGCGTCGGAGCAATCTTTTTAAACGCTGCAGCGAGTGTCGCCGCATCCGGTCCGTCGATTAGATAAATGAGGCGTTGATGTGCTTTGAGGGCTTCGGCGGCGGTGTACAAGGCATGCTTGCGGAATTTGGGATCCGTCGAATCGCCCAGCACCCGCACCAGGATGGCCATACCTTGATCGATGGCCCACTGGGCATAAACATCAAGCAGCGTGAGTGTTGCGGGATCCAGTTTTTTGCCATCAGCGCTGAGACCGGGCAGGTTGAAGCAGATAGAGTTACCGCCTGCCTCAGCAATTCGCGCCATAGGTGGCGCCATGACGGCGATTGCGCAGCCCTGCTCGGCGAGAGTGGGCACGTCGAAGGCCTTGATGCAGAAGTTGGTTTTATCCCGGAACATAGAATTGCGACTAAGCTGAAAATCAAACTTTTCAAAGCTTGCCGGTGTCGTGGTCTGCGTCGCTGTTTGCGTCGTTGCGCAGCCGCACAAAACAATACTGAACCCAGCAAGCATGCATCCGATGGTAAAAAGCAAAGATTGTATTTTCAATTTCCAAATCCTTTATGTCCGTTTAGCGACTGAAAATCCCAAAAGTTTTGATAAAAAACAAAGCTTGGTGACGGGTAGAAGCGTTGAGAGCATAGCTCTTGCGCGTGGTTGCTGGAGTACTTTAGATAAAATGGCACGAGCAGATGAAAGCGCGGCTTCGCAAGTTAGATAGTAACCGAATAATTATCGTAGCCTCGCGCCACAGGCAAAAGTAGCTATGCGCAACCGAAACTGAGGATAGCACATCCATGAGTTTGGATGCACATGTGGAATATCAATGTTGGGACGATTTTTAGGGCTACTGCGTAGCGAATACAGCAGTGTCGACCGCAGTAAAATGAAGATATTATCAAAACGTTATCCCACCCAATAAAACACACAGTAGGAAAGCGTAAGAAGTTCTGGGAAGACGGATGCAGAAAGCAGAGCAGGAGAAAATGCGAAGTCATGTGCAACACATGACATGTCCCATCCAATTTGCGATAGTAAAAGGCGCTTCACCGCAACATGTCGGCGAAGCGCCTTTTACAGTTCGTCTTTTTCAGACCGTTGTCTAAACCGTCCTCGAAAAGAAAAAGCCAAAACAATCGATTTAAAACGTTAGTCTATTTCAGTTCCTTGATGCGGATATTGCGAAACGCGACATAGCAATTATGGTCCGTCAGGGAAATGAAGCCTTTGCGCAGACGGTACTTTAACTCTTCATGTTCATCGAAGTTCACATCCTGCACCAGTTCTCCATTCATGATCGCCTTGAGATGCGGGCCATCAAAGGTAACTTCCAGGTCATTCCACAAGCCTTCATACTTGGCGGGGAAAGACATGGGCGGCAGTACATCGTACACCGCACCGGTATTCGATTTGTCGGGTTCCTTGGTGCCTGTATCGCCACGCATCTGGAATTCCATCCCAATTTTGGACTGGCGTGCATTACGCGGTGCCCGCAACCAGAGACCGCTGTTGCCACCCGGCAGGATTTTCCACTGCATGCGCAGGATAAAATTATCATAGCGCTTGGCCGACATCAAAGCACGGCCACCCGTCATACGCCATTCGATGAAACCGTCCTCACTTACATGGAAGGCGTTGGGATTATCATTGCACATCCACCAGCCGTCCAGGGTTTTGCCATCGAAAAGCGGTACAAAGCCTTCCGCCTTTTCTTCCTCGCTCAAAATCGAGTCGTCCAGCTTCCACTCCACCTTTTCTTCCGGACGCATCAGCATCTGATCCAAAGCCTGATAATTTTCTTCCTTGTCTGCAAGCAAAAAGGGAATTTCGCCCAATTCCGGATTCGGCAATTCGCCATCGACCAGGAGCAGCTTACGACTTTTCCGGGTCGGCGCTTTTGACACCAATTTGATATCGCCGTTTTCAGGGGCAATAAGTACCAGCGCAGGCGCGATCTTCTTGAATTTCGCCGCCAACTCTGCCGCATCAGGCCCATCGATCAGGTAAACTGCGCGTTGATAGGGACGCAACGCTTTGGCGGCGGTACGCACGGCGCGTTTACGGAATTCCGGGTCCGTTGAATCGCCCAAAACCCGCACAACTATAGCCATGCCCTGAGCCTTACCCCGCTCTGTGTAGGTATCCAACACGGCAAAGGTCTGCGGGTCCAGGGCCTTGCCATCGGCACTGAGACCGGGCAAGTCGAAACAGACCGTATTACCGCCTACGTCAGCCACCTTCGCCATCGCGGGCACCATCACCGAAAGCGCACTGCCCTGTTTGCCCAACGTCGGCATATCGAACGCCTTAATGCAGAAATTCGTTTTATCGCGATACAGCGAATTCCTGCGCACCTGGAAATCAAATTTTTCATAGGTAGCTTTACTGGCAGAATGCGTAGTGGCGCAGCCACATAGGAGTACGCTAAAACCGACAGCTATCCCGGCTATTCCGGAAATCAACGAACGTATTTTCATGTCCCATTCCTTATAGTTTTTAGATGAACGATAATATATATCTTCACGTTTATGGCCATCGAATATTTTGATACTACGTAACACCCAACCAAACGCGACATCGATTGATTACATAGCCTAGCACAAGCTATTAGGGACTAACAATCCAAAAGCTGTTCTGAAAAGGCGAAACTTTTACTGCGATCAGCGACTGTAAGGACCATATTTCCTGGGTGTGGCCCTGCTCCCTCGCACTCGCTGGACCGCTTTGGAAGAAGAAAATTGAAAGTTTTATTTTGCAGCGGCACCTGTAGTGCGATAGGATGAGGCTGATGGAGAAAAAAGCGAGACAGTGCCGATGTTGGTAGGAATCAATACAGTCCAAACAAACAATGTACATCATGGGTTTTATTACGACCGTTATTGGCGGCGCGTCCTTGACGCTGTAGCGGCGTTGGAAACCGATGTGCGTTTTGTTGTCTTTACACAACCCCACAACCACACCTTTTTTGAGGGCTGCCCACGGGTAGAACTGCCTGCACCAGAAGCACGCCGGTTTTTCCCGAAAAGCAATACGGGGGAATTGGCCCGCGCCATGGCGGAATCCGGGGCGGACATGCTCGTGTCGCCTTTAGACGCGGCTCCGGTACGTATTTCAAAACCCCAAGCCGTGTGCGTACTACAGCATGCGTCAGGTGTTGACATCAAAGGAGCGCGCAACAAAAATCCGCACAAGGCGCAAAAGAGAGCCTGCGCCACGGCGGAACTGGTGCTGACCACCACAGAGTATATGCGCAAGAAATGCCTGGAATGGTTTGAAGCCCCGTTGGAAAAAACCACCGTAGCCCCACCAGGCGTGTCGAGTGTGTTCACCACACCACAACCCTCGATGGTGGATGCGCCGTTTTTACTGACTTACTACGACGTATATACCGCCGAGCGGGTACATCGGTTGCGAGACGTCTTCGCCAAGCACCGAGGCGAATTTTCACATCTACTGGTTGTGGCAGGACCGGGGGCAGACGATGAACCCCAGGATTGGGGAGAGGGGATTGTGCGTATTGAACAATGCCCTGATGTATTGCTGGCGGGCCTGTATCAGCATTGCGCCGTGTTCCTGTATCCTGCCCAATATGATGCAACCGGCATGCGCGTCTTAGAGGCACTGCATGTGGGCGCGAATGTAATTACACCGCGCACGGGCGTGTTGGAAGAGCTGGCCGGACAGTCGCCCTGCTACTACAACCCCGGCAGCCCGGGTTCCTTTTTGCAGGCCTTGCGGCGTAGCCTGGAAGAATCTACCGAGACCCATGTGCAGCATGCCCGGCAAGGACGCGCCGCCGTAGCGACCTATACATGGGAAAAAACTGCCTGGAAAATCCTTTCTGCGTTAAAAAAACTATGAAACAGGGAGGCAGACAGATATGCCTGTAAGCACGCGAAAATCACTTATTCCCAAACCCCCTATGTCCGATACCGAGGCATGCGCCTACATGCTGTTGTCCAAGGCGTTTACCATCAACGATTTCTTGCAGGAATACAAAGATCATATCGTGATGGATGAAAATTACTGTGTGGTTTCTCCCCTGAAAGTGGATGCGCAGACGAGAAAAGATTATGAAGACAACCCTTTTTTGCTACAAAAAGATCGCGCCTTACACACGTTAATTTGTGCTGTGGCGGAACATCGCGAAAAACGTCTGGCAAATAAAAAAGTAGAAGCACAGTTGGGGAACGGACGTCGCATTAGCATGTCCACGCTGGCAAACGCGATATGCCAATATCATTATGAAACGATCAACGCCTGGGCGCGCCGTCGACTTGCAGATTTGGGCGAAAAAGACTCAGCTCCCTGAGGCGCCTATGGCGGCCAGTGCGGTGTCGCGGTCCTTGTACAGATCCAACAACGGCACCAGCCCCGTCAAATCAAGAATATCCATCAGAATAGGGGCCAGGCCACACAACGCAAGCTGTCCGCCGTGCGCTGCCAGATACTTGCGCGCTTTTAAAATCACACGAATACCCGCGCTGGATAAAAACTCGGTGTGTGTAAAATCAAGCAAGATCGGGGAAGCCCCCTTTTCCAATTCGAGATTCAATACGGCGTCTATGTTGGCTGCGTTGGACGAATCGACCCTGCGCAGCATTTGCGCGATTGTAACTCCATCGACTACCTTAATAAGCACAGAAACACTCCTTCACATCGCCGTTATAAAATCGGGGCACCTGCCCAAACCAAAGCAGCATACAACACCCGTCAAGTATAGCACAAGAAACAAAACAGGCCTATGCCGCCAGAAAAAAGCATCGTACTATGAAGACCGCCAGAAGAAAAATACAAGGGGCTCTTACCTTTTTGTTGTTGGGGACAAGTTGCGGTATAGCCCTTTTCCTTGTAGACGGTTACATTGGTCGCTATGTTAACTTTGGCGACTCACCGGTTGACCTACAAGTCCCCTTTTTCGGACGCCAGGCGCCCAATGCCTCCTACACCCATGCCTTTGAAGGATTTGCATTCTCCGTCCAACACAATTCCGACGGTTTCCGGGAAAAAGAGCTGACGTTACACCCGCTAAAACAAGGACAGCGCATTCTGTGCCTGGGGGATTCCTTTACCTACGGCTGGGGTGTCGATCGCAAAGACTCCTGGCCGCGCCTCGTCGAAGCACAACTGCGCCAACAAGATCCAGAGTCACAATGGGAAGTTTTGAATCTGGGCATGACAGGCACCAGCCCCCTTTATTACCGCGATGTGCTACTGGCATACGGTCCTCTTCTACAACCGGATATCGTTTTAGTCGGGCTGTATCAGAACAACGACGCCATCGGGCATTACAATGCACCCAACCATAATCTGCGCCGCCCTCGATTATATGAAAAAATACGTACACTTTCCCCCATACACTTGTCGGCCTACCTGCGCAACCACTGGAATTTGTGGCGCAACCCAGATGAATACACCGGGATTCCCAATCCGATCGCCGTTTTACAACAAAACGAAGACGCCGCGATCCAACAGCAACTACAGCAGATTCCCTCGGCGCACCTTGAAAAAGTGCTGCAATGGAAGCTTCCCCCGTATACCCTGGCGCGTTTGATACGCGACCCGGATGTGCTTGCCTGGGATATTAAACAATGCAATTACCTGCTGGAGCGCCCAGCAATGCGCCAGATTTTACAAGAAATGCAGCAGACCGCCGCGCAATGGAATGGTGAGCTGCGCATCCTTGTTTTCCCACAAGGATGGACACTCGACAAACGGATTTGGCCGGAGTTGCAGTCTGTCGGCGCAACAACACGTCCGGCATTATTGCAGGACTGCCGTTTTCAGGATTCAATACGACATTTTTCAGAAGAATTGGGCGTATCCATATTGGATTTGCGCGGTGCACTGTTGGCGGAAAGCGCCCCCTGTTTCCTGCCGTGGGATGAGCATATGAATGCAACTGGAAATGCGGTCTGTGCAAAGGCCATTACCGACTGGCTACGCACAGATGTTGCGCCAGTCCTTGAGGAACGTCCTTCCTCCTTTTCAGCCATTACGCCGATCGTCGAATGGGACTTCGATGGAGACAAGACGCAGGCGGGATGGACGCTTTGGCCTCGCGAACATCAATGGAAGGAAAAAGGCGGGTGTGCCCGCATCCGTTATGGGAAACACTGCGAGGAAGGAAAGCCTGTTGCGTTTATGAATCGAAACTACACCCTGGATTGTAGCAAAGTGAATCGGTTGCGTATCCGTATGCGCAGCCAGCGCGGCCATTTTGCACGTTTCCTTTGGGGGAGCGAGCCCCATTTTTCACCCAAGCGCACCATTTCGTTTCCCATCATCAGCGATGGTGCATTTCACGAATACGACATTGCGCTTGATCACGGCGTTGCCGATTGGGAAAAGACATGGAAAGGGATTCGTATAGAGCCAGCATATGCCTGGCAGGGGGAAGCCGATATGACCGGTGAAATCGTGGAGATAGACTACGTGCTCTTGGGTCATGCAACGCCGGACAAATCACATCCAGATATTTGGACCTGCGCGCGACCCTGAGCGGTGGCCAGCGCCACTCGCAATATTTATGGTCCTTGCCGTGGGTGATCAAAGCAAGGCTAATGTACATATTCGTTTTTCTTTGCTTCTTTCTTTTTTCGTAAAAAGAAAGAGGTTAACGTTGCAGTCCGGCATGCTTGGGAGGCGCAAACGCGGGTGCGCGTAAAGTGACGAGGACTTCTTTTTGCGCCGCCAGATTGTTGGGGCCAATAGCATTGGGCCAGGAAAAGGCATCCGGATGCGTGCGTTGCAGCAAGGTTTTGATTGCACCGAACATTTCCTGGTCCGGATAACCATGATCACGCAGGTGATGTACTAGTTTTAGTGTACGAAAGCCATCGAACCAATGATGAAAATGGTGCTGCAACTGTTTAGGATTTGCGGAATTTTGCTGAAGCCGTGGCCAGGCCTCCTGAAAGCCCTGCTCCAAAAGGAATCTCGCCAATTGAGGTGCGATTTCTGCTGCACTGTCGAGCAAAGCGGTAGCGTCTAGCTCCAATGCGTTTACCGCTGTTGCCAGCCAGCGACGAAGGATTTGGTAGCTCTTCGGATGATACAGCACATACTCCTCATGTGTAGCATCCAGAAAGCGACGCACCCGGCGTCCTGTGCCAAAGGGGACGCGGTGCGAAGGACGCGACGAGGGGTATACCTGAACCGTGTCGAGGTGATCTACCGGACCCGTTTTGGCGACCTGTTGCAGAAAGTAAAAATCTTCCCCCGCCAATCGTCGGTTCATTCCCGCCACAGCAGCATAGGCATTGCCCGAAACGAAGAGGGTGGAGCCAATGCTTGGGAACGCATACGGTGAACCGGCCCAGGCCAAGCCCAGCGCATGGTATCGAAGAAAGAATTCGTAGCACAGGATGGCCGCCAGGTCCGCTCCTTCACCGTCAAGCGGGTGCGCGTAGCTGACGAAGCCGCCCCAACGCTCTTTACCGTGGAAAAATGCATCGATACCGGAAAGATAATTCAGCTGAACGCGTGTGTCGCCATCCAAACAAATCAGCGGTCGATCCAAGGCGTCATTTTCCGCCAAAATGCGCAAGCCCCAATCCATTCCCAACTTTCGCGCCAGACCCACACCGTCTTTGTCCGGCAACTCGTGTCCCGGAGTTGTCGCATCGACATATCCCACGCGGAACGGAAAGCGGTTGGCGTTCGCATGCAACCAATCCAAAGCGGCGCGGTTATTTTCAAGGTCGGCGGCATCGGTGCATTCCGGTCGCCGATTATTTATCACACAGACAACCAGTGTGCGCGCGCAAACCTTTTCAGGACTATTCGCCAGATCTTGCAACGTGTTGCAGCAATCCGGAAACTCAGCCAAGAGCGGAATCGCAACTACCTGATCGATATCACGTGTATCCGAAACCATAAATGGCCAGCGCTCAAAAAAGGTGCGCCGCGCTAAATATTTCGCAACGGTTTTATTCACGAAGCATCCCGGATAATCTGCAACGCAACCGCAAGGTCTCCCTGATGGGTCCAGTGAATCTCCACCCCGTTACGCTCCATTCGTCTGAACCAAGTGTCCTGGCGTTTGGCAAACCGCGTGATGGCGGCGTAGAGCTTCTGAAACAAATCGTTGCGGTTCTTAATTTCCCCCTGCAAAAACTGGGCGACAAAGCGATACTCCAGCCCCAGTAATTCCAGGCGTTCCCAGGAGTAGCCCTGCGCATGTAAGGTTTCCACCTCTTCAATCATTCCTGACTCGAGACGTTCATGCAGGCGCAACGCAATTCGCTTGCGCAACGTTTCGCGCGGCCAGTCTACCCCCAAGACCAGCGGACGAATATCGGGAGCCGGTTCCGGCGCATGATTTTGGGTGTACTCCGCGATTTCAATGGCGCGTACCAAGCGTTCGCGTTCGGTGAGATCTGTGGAGTTATGCAGGTTTGGCTTTAGCGCGCGTAAACGTTCGACAAGCGCCTCCATGGAGAACGCAGCCAGCGTCTCACGCAACGCCAGATTTTCCGGCACGGCCACCATGCGGTGTTTTTGTAAGACAGCATCCAGATACATGCCCGTCCCCCCCACAACAATCGGGAAGCGATGGGCTTGTTGCAGCCTTTCGAAGACTTTGTAAAAAGCTTGTTGGTAGGCAAATACACTAAATTCTTCGTCCAAATCGACGATATCGATCAAATGATACGGAATCGATACGCCGTTGATGGTATATTCGTCCAAATCCTTACCGGAGCCAATATCAAGCCCGCGGTATACCTGACGAGAATCGGCAGAAATGATTTCACCACCCAATAGCTGGGCAAGCTGGACGCCCAATTGGGTTTTTCCCGATGCTGTGGGCCCCAAAATCATCAGGGCATTTTTTGAAGTAAGTTCCATGGCCGCAATGATACGGGATTCCACCCCGCCAACACCAGTGGTGGCCAGCGCCACGGGCCGGAAATATGGTCCTTGCCGTGCCTGAGCGTGGCAAGATTTCGTTTTCCTACATGAAGATGGCCGGGATACTGGCAAGAAATAAGACCCTTACCGTTCGTGGTTGCAGGTTTTTGACGGGTATCTTTTTCCTGGAATTTCCTGCTTTATCCCGGTTTCGTGGTACACTGTGGACCGAAACCACGCTTAAAAATACGGTTTGTGGTCTATGTGTATCGTTTTTTCGAAACCTTAAGGGTATATTTCAGATTTTCGCCATTGGGAGAAAAAGTTATGAGTATGGCGGTTGGTGTATTGATATGGGCAAGCAGTTTTTCCTGGGTGTGGGGCGAAGCGGCGGATTATGTGTATGTTGCCCCGGAAGCGACGGAAAAAGCGGGGGCGGTTATGTCCAATGCTGTGGTAGACGGCTACTTAAAACGTCCCGCGCCAATGCATGTTTTTTCTGAATTTGCTGGAAAGAATCAAGTTTTAGCAGCGGAAGAAGCTGGAAAAACTCCCTATCCGCTTGCACAGGGTTTCGCGGTGGATTTGGATAGCGCCACACTGTTTGATGCGGGGGTGGTCTACAAGGGACAACGTGAGTGTACGGCATCGATCGTGTCGGAAGGGGCGCTGGCGATGCGTTTGCTGGTGGAGCTGGAGACGTTAGGTGAGGGAGATCGCCTGTGGCTGTTGGAACCACAGAGCAGGCGGGCATTGGGCCCGTATACGTCGGCGGATGCGATAGAGGGGGGGCGTTGGTTGCCCACAGTGTGGGGGGATACGGTGGTTTTGTTGCTGCAATCGGGCGACACGGTGTTGCCGGGCATTCATGTGGTGGGCGGCGCGCATTTTTACCGCTTGCCGACTCCCGAGAAGGTCCTGGACCCCGATGCGGGATGTCCTACGCCAGTGGCCTGTGAATCGGATACCGCTTTTCAGCAGGTTTCGACGGGGATTGGTATGTTGATTATTCCCACAGGCAGCTTTAGCCAGGTACAATGTAGTGGTGCCTTGCTGAACAATCCCGATACGGAGGCGCATGAGCCCTATTTGTTGACGGCATACCATTGTGTGGACGAGGCTTCGGATATCCGCCAAATGGATGTGGTTTGGGATTACCGTGCGCCGGATTGTGCCGAACATACAGCGCCAGGCACGGTGCTGCATAGCAGCGGCGACACTATTTTGGCGACAAATGACTGGGTGGATGGTGCTCTTTTATTGTTGAAGGACGTTCCGGTGGGGATATATGGCCGTGCTTGGTTGGGATGGGATACCAATACGCTGGTGGAAGCGGAGGCGGTGATGTCGGCGCATCATCCGAAAGGAGCCTGGATGAAATTGGCGGCGGGTCAGATTACGGCGACGGGATTGCGGGTGGTGATGGGGCTGCGCAGCGTTTTTTATCAGAATCAAGTTCAGTGGCAACAAGGGATTACGAAGGGTGGCTCTTCCGGATCGCCACTATTAAAGCGAAATGAAGCGTACCGTGTTGTAGGCATGCTCAGCAACGGTCCGACGCATGATTGCAGCAACCCGAGTCAGAATATCGACAATTTTGCGTCTTTTCGGGATTTTTATCCCCAAATCAGCTGTTATCTTAAGGTAGATTCGCCCTGTGGGGAACATCCCAACCCGCCGGACGATTCACTTTGCCCGTTAAAGGCACTTTATGGTGCTCATTCGCAGACAACGGAAGAGTTGCGTCTGTTCCGGGATCGCGTTTTGGCAAAGACAGATTTGGGTAGACAAGTGATAAAGGTGTATTATACGCACTCTTTGGCATGGACGAAGCAGGTGGAAAGCTCTGCAGTCGCTGCATTGTTAGTGCGGAGTATTGCCACCCCCTGTGCACAGATAGGGGCATGGATCTCCGAGGAGAAGGCGGTAAGGCCATAAAATATCGAAACTCAATGTCGTTAGAACGAGTCTAATATATTTACAAAAGTTCTGCAACATTAGTCACTAATGTGGTCCAGCGACGGTGGCCAGGGCCACACCCAGGAGACATGCTCCTTATTCGTCCCTGACCTGACCACAGCAAGGAAAAGCGTTTTTATGACAGCTTTTCAGATTTGAGTCAGTAAAGTGATTCAGCGAGTGCCTGGAGGCCAGATTCTGTATATATACTACTGAGTGAGGCAAGTTTTGTTACGCATGTAAACGGGGGGTACCCCGTGTAAAAAAGGAGTATTACCGTGGCGATTGAAGGGTCTTTTTTTGTACGGCATAAGATTTTTACCGCAATTTTATTAATTGTGCTGGTGTTGCTGCTTATTCCCACCATCCTTTTGCGACAATGGTCGCGTGGCCCGCATTATGATTACGAACTGGATCTTGTTTTACCAGCGCCAGGTGCGGATGCTGCCGTTAACGACTTGCAGGTTGGTGTGGCCAAGTTGGACATTACACCGAAGATGGAAGATTATGAGCCCTGGACGGATGTAAACAACAACACGAAGTTTGATCCGGGTGTGGACACCTATGAAGATCTTAATGGTAATGGTCGTTTTGATGGGATCTGGATAGCCGGCTTCAGCACGAATCGTCCTGCCAAAGGCATCCACGACCCACAATGGGTGCGTACAATCGCCTTGCGCAATAACGGAGTAACGTTGGTTCTTGTAACCATAGATGCCATAGGTATTTATCATGATGAATTCGTCACCATCCGAAAGAGCATAGATCCCTCGCTGAATATCGACCACATCGCCTTCTCCTCCACGCACTGCCATGAAGTGATCGACACGATGAAGATCTGGAGCTTCTGGAAACGCATCGACCTTTGGAACAAGCTGGAAAAACCTCTTGATGTGCCGCTCTTTGGTTATGATGGCACACACATGGCAATGATCAGGGAAGCGATCAAAAACACCGTCGAAAAAGCGGTTCATAATATGATGCCAGCCGACATGTATTGTGCCCAAGTCAAAACGCCGGTTGAAGGCTATATGGATGATTCTCGTAAACCTCAGGTAATAGATTCGCGCTTGTCACTGATGCGCTTCACGTTGCGCGATACACAAAAAACCATTGCCACGTTTGCCAATTGGGGCAATCACCCGGAAACCTTGGGGGGAGATAATTCTTATATCAGCTCGGATTTCCCCCATTATTTGCGTGAAGGTATTGAAAACGGTGTAGACCCGGATCAGCCGTATGGCGTGGAAGGTGTGGGCGGTATGTGCCTGTATTTCCAGGGCATGGTGGGCGGCTTGATCAATCAGCTCCACACGGCCATAACGCATCCCGACGGAAAGCAGCACTTTGTGGCACGGGATCGCAGTTTTGAGAAGACACAGGCTTTGGGCTACAACGTAGCCATTCATGCCTGCAAAGCGCTGCAAGGTGATACCGTATGGAAAAATGAAAACCCACGCATTGCGGTTGCCGCACGTACCATTAAAATCCCCACGCAGGGCCTTTTAAAATGGGCTATCCGCCTGGGATTGATGCACACCGGCTATTACCCGGGCAGCAAGGCCAAAACAGAGGTGAATGCGATCCGTATCGGTAACGTCATGATTGTGACCGTACCGGGTGAGATTTACCCCGAAGTTGTCGAAGGCGGTGTAGTGGCCTTGGAGGGACGCGATTTTCAGGTGCCCCCACAAGAAGTGCCGCCACTTCGTAGTGTGATGGAGGCCGATGAAGGTGTACGGATGGCTTTCGTTATTGGCCTGGCCAACGACGAAATCGGCTACATGGTCCCCAAGAGCCAATGGGACGTGGAACCACCTTTTGTCTACAACAATAAAAAACAATACGGCGAGGAGAACTCCGGTGGCCCTGAAGTTGCCACCTCAGTACACCACACAGGCATGGATTTGGTAAAAGAAGTGAATGCCGCCTATGCGAAAATCAAGTAGTTTTCAAAAATAAATTGACTTAATTTGCCGGACAGTCTTCAAGGATTGTCCGGCAAATTTTTTGTCCGTATCGGCATAGTCCCCAAGAGTTGACAGTGCGAAATATGCGGTGAAGGAAACTGTGCGGTAGACCCTCAGCGCCCCCAGAAGGCCTGGAAGAGGAACAATTGCCCTCCTATTCAATTGCCTGAAAGCGCGATATAATAGTATCGGCAAGGAATAGGGGGGGACACGCTGGTGTTATCTTGAAAAGCAATCCGACAGGCTTACGAAGGGGTTTGATGATGACGGATGGGCGTAAGAGAGATAAACGAAAGCGGTGTTCAGGCGTGTGGTTGTTTGAAGGCATACTGACGCTAGGCGTGATTGTCGGGCTGAGCGTGTTGCTGATGGAGATAGGCGTACGGATATTTCATCCTGAACCGGAGGTGGTGCGCTGGTTAACCCCGCATCCCAGATATGGGCATGTTCTGAAGAAAAATTTTCATCAGACGTACACCTACCACCGGCCCTACTATCGGGTCGAAGTCGATACGAACGCGTTGGCTATGCGGGATGCCATGTTGGAACCAAAGGCCCCAACGCAGAAAACAGTTCTGTTCTTGGGGGATTCCTTCACCTTTGGCTACGGGGTGAACCTGCCGGATCGTTTCGATGAGGTTCTGGAGGAATTGTTGGCCGGGGAAACACATCCCTTTCGTTTTATCAACGCAGGAGTGGATGGCTGGGGCACACAGCAGCAGGTTTTATATGCACAGGACCATTTCGAGGCATTGCAGCCCGACATTATTGTGCTGACCTTTTGCCAAAACGACCCCTATGACGATACGCTGTTCTCACAACACGGCGTGAATTATGCCCCGAAATCCTTTCCGGGCAAAGAATGGGTTCGCACACATTCACACCTGTTCCGTTTTGTGCGCAACCTGTTTTGGATGCGACATCGTATTCAGTCAGCGGAGTCATTTATTGCACAGGCAGGATCATCTCCGGAATTATTGGAGCAGATAGCACAAACACAAAGCCATCAGGAAGATATCGTCATCCCAGAAATTTTTTGGAAGGCCTCCTTGAAGACCTTGCGCGACTTTCACGAGGCATTTCGCAAATTTAACCCGAAAGGGCTGCTCCTTATCCAAGCAACAGCACCGGTAAGTGCAGATATACGAAAAAACTTGCAAAGTTTGGATAACGGCGATTCATTGCGCTATGTGGATTTGTATGACGCAATGGCATCATTGACACCAGAGGCGCGCGTGCTGCCCCATGACCCCCACTGGTCACTGGAAGTACACCGGCGAGTGGCAAAACATTTAAAAGAAGCATTGTTGGGAACGCTCTGAACAAAGACTGGCGAGGACTTTTTGTACGAAAAGTCCCCGCCAGTTCCGCTTCAAAAAAAGGCTAAGAGTTTTGCTGCGCCGACTTAGCTCGTGTGTGCGTATTGCGCAACGATAGCCAACCCGGTAGCGACACTGGTAAACGTATCCCGCGCCTGGATGCGTTCGCCGCCAAACCGATCCCCCAGCATGGTCTGGATAGCCGGAATCAGGCTGGTGCCGCCAGTTGTGAGCACCAGATCCAGATCATCCGGCTGAATGCCCGCCAACGATTCCGCCTCCTTGATACTATTCAGCATCAGATCCAGATTATATTCGATAATATGGGCGAACTCAGCACGCTCCAACCCCTCCTGGATCTGGATATCTTCCTTATGAATCTCAATAGTAGTCGTCGGATCAAAAGAAAGTCGCTTCTTCGCCGCCTCAACCGCCCGCGCCACAGGATAACCATAATTACGCTGAATCAGACACCGCAACGCGCGCAACGCTTCGGGTTGCGAAGTGTTCGCCTCAGCCGCGATAAGCCAATGGATAGTCTCTTCATTATTAAGTTTATACAAATTCTGCCAATCCAGAATCTGGTTATATAAATACTGAGGCATAGGAAGCTGCGCAGGGCCATAGCGTGCTTTGCTTCCGAAGATGGGGAAAAGTTTACTGCGAATAATTTCCCGGTCAATAGCATCACCAGCCACAGGCACCCCCGCCACACTCAAGATCCGACTTTCCGACAAACGTTGTTCATGCCCATGCCCACCGCCAAACTCCATCACACAAACATCACACGTACCCCCGCCAATGTCGACCACCATCAAGCGCTGACGCCGCTCAGCCGCCATCGCATACTCCACACACGCCCCGACCGGTTCATAAAAGAAGACGACTTCCTTAAACCCCGCCAGACTGGCCGCCGTGCGCAGACGCTTTTCCGCCAAATCATTCTCATCATCCCGCTCCGAAAAGCGCACCGGTCGTCCAAACACCGCACACTCCACCGACTGCCCCGCCGCCTTATCCGCCGCCGCCTTAATATGCCGCAAAATAAAAGCGACCAACTCCTCGATTTGATAATGCGTGCCAAACACCTCCGTACCCTGAAAAGCACGATGGCGCAGCAACGTCTTTAGCGACTGGAAAAGACGTCCCGGCGAATTTACCTCAACCACAGCGCGGGCACGCACAGCCTGGCGCACCTCAGGATCAGTAACCCCCGGACGATACGTTTCACTCTTGTCCGGTTCCGAAGCAACATACGCCTCAATACTGACGCCAAGGTCAACCTGCTTCAACAAGACCTCCCGGTCAACATTGCGTTCAATAAACGCATTCGCCGCCGAGCGCCCCACAATAGTGTCCCCCTCATTCGTGATATACACCAACGAAGGCAACGACGTTGGATTATCATTCGCCTCATCCAACGACAACACCTCAACCCGGTTACCATCCGTGAGGGCGATACTGGAATTCGATGTACCAAAATCGATGCCACAATACAATTTGGTCACTGCAAATCCCCTTTAAAAACGTTACATACGCACACAAGTCCCACCTACTACTATAGCGCCTTTTAAAACAAAGGCCAACACCCAACCACGCCCTGTACATCGCTTCATAGACACGCACAAGACCCAAAAAACGCCCGCCATTTGCAGCAGGCAAACGGTCCACACACCGTAAACGGGGGAGTATATCACGCGTCTTACTACCGTGCAACTTCCCCCTGACACCAGCCACCCCCAAGCCTACATAGCAAAATAATCCGGCAAAGCTCCCCCTTAAACCACCCCCCAGTCATATTTTTATCCCCCATCATACTCCAGCGAGCCACCCGCTGTGGTTTGATGGGAATCCCCGCTCAGGTATACTGCCGAATAGGCTTCCTGCTCCTGCGCCGAAGCTGTGGTTTGATGGGAATCCCCGCTCAGGTATACTTATAGGCGATTTACACGCATGCCCTATCCAGCTGTGGTTTGATGGGAATCCCCGCTCAGGTATACTAATCATAGCAGCCAGTGGCGCAACGTTATGGCTGTGGTTTGATGGGAATCCCCGCTCAGGTATACTGCCGAATAGGCTTCCTGCTCCTGCGCCGAAGCTGTGGTTTGATGGGAATCCCCGCTCAGGTATACTTTTTGAAGGATTTCAACCCCGTATACTTATGCTGTGGTTTGATGGGAATCCCCGCTCAGGTATACTAGATTTCATCAGATTCCAGAACAACACCCAGCTGTGGTTTGATGGGAATCCCCGCTCAGGTATACTCTGGGCTGCTGCTGTTCGTCCACGAATCATGCTGTGGTTTGATGGGAATCCCCGCTCAGGTATACTGACGCAACAGCAGGAACAGCAGCAGGAAGAGCTGTGGTTTGATGGGAATCCCCGCTCAGGTATACTCCTGTTTAAAAGTTCTGCAGGGAAGGATCGGCTGTGGTTTGATGGGAATCCCCGCTCAGGTATACTTCAGCTTCGTAAAGCTGTTTGAAACGTATCGCTGTGGTTTGATGGGAATCCCCGCTCAGGTATACTTAGCTCTTTTTTTGGGATTGGTCGAAAGAAGCTGTGGTTTGATGGGAATCCCCGCTCAGGTATACTGACCATTCCATTGACGAACCGCGGTGGTGAGCTGTGGTTTGATGGGAATCCCCGCTCAGGTATACTCCGCCTTGTCCTTTTTTTGATTTGGTCTTGGCTGTGGTTTGATGGGAATCCCCGCTCAGGTATACTGCCTTCCTCAGCACTTAAAGAGTACCTGGAGCTGTGGTTTGATGGGAATCCCCGCTCAGGTATACTAGGCGTTTTTGTTTCCTGGCCCCCTACAGAGCTGTGGTTTGATGGGAATCCCCGCTCAGGTATACTACTGCTGGTGCGAGTACAGCATAGGAACAAGCTGTGGTTTGATGGGAATCCCCGCTCAGGTATACTTAGAATGGGGATAAAGTATGAGCAGAAGAGGCTGTGGTTTGATGGGAATCCCCGCTCAGGTATACTGCAAACATCTTCGTGGTTGCTGGTTGGATTGCTGTGGTTTGATGGGAATCCCCGCTCAGGTATACTAATTCACGAGAGTTTTCGGAGTGGGTAGCGGCTGTGGTTTGATGGGAATCCCCGCTCAGGTATACTTGGTGTTTTATACAGCGTCCGATTCGCTGAGCTGTGGTTTGATGGGAATCCCCGCTCAGGTATACTATATTTCGCCTGATTGGGCGTTAGAAAACGGCTGTGGTTTGATGGGAATCCCCGCTCAGGTATACTCTTATCTCTTAGAGCTGGTACGTGAAAGTGGCTGTGGTTTGATGGGAATCCCCGCTCAGGTATACTCAAATTTGCACCACGCAGAATCGCGTCTGTGCTGTGGTTTGATGGGAATCCCCGCTCAGGTATACTTTATAGTTGAGGCGAAGGAAACGAAACGAAGCTGTGGTTTGATGGGAATCCCCGCTCAGGTATACTCAAGACCCAAAAGAGTTATTCGCTTTTTAAGCTGTGGTTTGATGGGAATCCCCGCTCAGGTATACTGAACGAATAGTTTCTGACCTAGCAATTCTAGCTGTGGTTTGATGGGAATCCCCGCTCAGGTATACTGCGGCTTCGGTCCGATCAGCATTTGCTGTAGCTGTGGTTTGATGGGAATCCCCGCTCAGGTATACTTGACAGTCCCTCGCATTCGCGTTCTACTCTGCTGTGGTTTGATGGGAATCCCCGCTCAGGTATACTTTTTAGAGTCAACGGATATAATACACATTGGCTGTGGTTTGATGGGAATCCCCGCTCAGGTATACTTTGACGGCAATCTTTTGCGACAAGAGCAACGCTGTGGTTTGATGGGAATCCCCGCTCAGGTATACTACCGTTTGGCTAAGCCTCCGAAATCCGGGGGCTTAGCCGGACAGTACGCTTAAAAAAGCATGAGTTGGTCGGGGGCAGTTTCGGTATCATGTCTCTTTTTTCCGTGGTAGACTTCCATTTTCCCGAATTGTTTGTCGGTGACGAGCAGCAGGCGCACGTTTCCGTTGGGGGGCAGGCAGGCGCGTATTTGTTTGCGATGGGGGGCGGCGCTGTCTTCGCAGGGGAAGTAGCGGGCGTAGATGGAAAACTGCATCATCAAAAATCCTTGTTTGAGCAGGCTATTACGAAAATGGGTATAGCGTTTGCGTGCTGGCTTGTCGTCTACTGGCAAATCGAACATTACAAAGAGCCACACGCCTTTGTACTCCGATAGTCTGATGCCCCCGGTGCTCATGCGATACCCCCATCGCGTACAGGTCTATTGTACCACATGGGGGAAAAGGGGGAAAGGGCTTAGTGGGGTGGGGAAAGGTCGGGTAGCAGCAGTTTTTTTCGTTGGCCGTTGAGGCATTGGGTGAGGGAGGCGGCGGTGAAGCTGGCGCAGTCGAAGAGACTGCGTTCTTCGTTGTTGAAGGGGTAACGGCGGGTAAGGCTTTGGAGAAGGAGGCGTTTGGTGTCTTTGTTCAGTTGGGGTTGGGGACCGTATTCGTGTAGGCAGTGCAGCACGGCGGTGTCGATGAAGGGGCGGTAGGGCTCCATGAGATCGTCGGCGAGGCAGAAGGCGTCATAGCGGTTGTGGTGGTGTAAGCCGAGGGAGGGGTGGAGACCGGTTGCAACGATGGCGCGGGCGAGTATGGCGCGGAGGATACTGTAGCCGTAGTTCAGTAGGCTGTTGAGGCCGGGCTGTTCACGATTGCGACGAAAGTCGGCGTCGTTGAAGAGGCGGGGCCAGTATTTGCGAGCGGCCTGGGCTTCAAGATTCTGTGGGTCGCCGGATTGTACATGTTTCGCCATGGCGATGAGACCCGTATCGTCGTTGTAGTGGTGATGCAGGGTGCCGCTCTGGTTGCGGATTTTGGCTTGTACAAGCTGTTGCCAAAGACGTTTTCGGGCGGGTTGGCTTATGCTTATTTGGCTTTGGAGGCGTTCAGCCTGCAGATGATGGCCTTCGAGGGGGAGTAAGATGCCGTTGGGCATACGGCGTCCGTCACAGGTGAGAAATACGCCTCCTGCCTCCATAAGCATGCTGAGCACCGCCTGGGTGTAGGTAATGGCGGGATGGGCGGCGATGAGGACGGCAACCTCGTCGATGGGACAGGTGGTTTCGTCCTCACCGCAACGAATGACAAGCTGTTGGTGGCGTATTTTAAGCGCAGCGGGTTTCTCGGATAAATCGATGATGCGGTCAGTCATGGGCGAGGTATATTTCTCCAAGGGGGGAAATGCTTACTTTTTTACAGTTAATTTTGAACAAAGTATTTGGGTATGGATGCAGAAGTATTTTAATTTTTTCTTTCTCGGTTTGTTTTCCGGGGATATCTCCTTTTTTTCGTGCATCATCGATATGGGAACAAGTGAGTTGGTTTGAGAGAGCCCGTACATAGTAGAGTTCACGAATAATTTCGTCATTGGAAATTTTTACATCAACTTCGATGGTGTCGCCTTGGGTGAGGGAGAAGAGGAAGGTGTGCTGCTTGTCCCAGTGGCGGTCTATGATGGGCAGGCCTTGTTTTTTGCGTTGGTGTACATCGAGTTTGCTGACGACGCGTCCTTCCCATTTTTTGACATTGCCGTCTTTGTCGTGCAGGGCGAAGATCTCGATGTGGTTGTTGGCGCGGGGCCATACGTGGCGACTGCGGTGATCTTTGCCGATTTGTCGGACCTCGCGGTATTCTTTCATGCGTACTTTGTGGATCGGTATTTTGCCGCGGCTGCTATCTTCGTTGTGCACGTAGAGGTAGGGGTGGTTGTCGGGATCGGCAAAGGCGGCTTTACTGTCGCCGTGGTGGTCATCGAGCCAGCTTTGCAGTATGCGTTGTATTTCGGGGTCGACGACTTTTTGGATTTCTTTGGGCCCGAATTTTTCTCCAAGATATTTTCGTACTTTGACGTATTCTTTTCCTTTTTCGTCTTCTTGTGGTGGGCTGTATATGGTGTCGTCGTGCAGGCATCCGGAGATTTTTCGGGAAACACGGTGGGATACGGTGATGTTGTCAACGGCGTGGTAGACATCGTCGAGGAAGCCTTCCCAGGGTTCGTCGCGTCCGAAGCGTTTAGTAAAGCCGTTATAGCGACCGTTTTTAAATTGCTGTTTTTTGGCGGCGTCGGCAAGGCGTTTGACGGTGCTGTGGTCGATAAGGGCGACGACGAGTGCGTCGACGGCATGGTGCCGGTGGTCGGCGCGGGTTTTGCTGTTATCGCCGTCGTTGAGGATTTGGTTGAGTTTCCATGCGCCGCGCAGGTAGGCAGTAATTTGCCCGGTGCTGACTTGAACGCGTTTTCTGGCTTCTTCTCCGTAGAGCCAGGAAACGTATTGGGCGGCGAGTTTGGAGGCGTAGCGGGTGTCGTTGAGTTTGCGAGCGCTGAAATCCTCGAAGTCGTCCAGGTTGGTTTGCTGGAAGCGTTTCAGTTTTTCTTTGGCGGCGTCGCCTTTGAATTGTTTTACACGGCTGAGAATGTCTTCCCATTGTGCAGTGGCTTCGTAGGCTTCGTAGGGGGTCTGATTCTTTTTTACGTGCTGGTTTTCTTCGTGGTAGCAAAGGGTTTTGTTGAAGAAAGAGTCGTCGAGGCAGCGGCTGAAGGGGATAATGTGCTCGATATCCCAGGAAGACTCGGGGCTGAGCAGGGATGCAAAGGAGATTTTTTTGCCAGTATAGGGACAGCACTCGTTGCATTCTTGCCAGAGGAGCACGCGTTCGATATCGCGTCGTGAGGGGTTGGCGTCGCCATTGTGTTTTTGGATGCTTTCGCGGATAGTGTCGCGGGCCATTCTGCGTTTGCGGTTATTTTTGAAAATTTCATTTCGCGCTTTGGCATTTTTTTTGAGTTCGCGGGCAAGTTCGATGCGGGTATAGGTGGGTTTGCCGTGTTTGTCGATGACGGCGTTGATAACTTTGCGCATTTCGGTAAGGGTGCGTGTGACAGCGGGGTTGCGCACCGTAGGGACAGCGTCAATAAGCGGGGGAAGTTTTTCCAGGGCGGTTTTGGCCCACTGATCGCCGTAGCGCTCGGTGACGGCTGTGCGAAAGGCCATGCCTTGCTCCATGAGAGGAAGCAGTTCGCGCATGGCTTCGCGGGAGAGGTTGACGTAGCCGCTTTCGAGCTGTACTTTGCCAAATTCAGCAGCGGCTTCGGGGTCAAGCCCCCAGAACTCGCCGCGTTTGGCGAGGGTATCAGGATTAAGCGCGCCCATGACTTCGCCAACGATGGTGTTTTGACTTTCTGCGTCGAGCTTTTCCCAGCGTGCTCCGAATATTTTTTCCAGTCGGGCTCGGGTCACATTTCCGGGGAGGTTTTTCTCGCTCTTTTCAAAATTGAATTCGACCGTTTTGGGGAATTTTAGGGGCTTGCGCATAGCCGCAAAGCTAACCTTAGCCTGGCTTTCGAAGAGGGGGATAAGGGCGTCGCGCTCTTCATCGGTCAGTTCTCGTTCAACGCCGTCGGGAAAGGTGACGCGCAAATCGTTGAGCTTTTGCAGGTAGCGAAAGCGTTGGGAGAGCAGGAGTGCTTTTGGGGCGCGTTTTTTTTTGGCTACCAAGTCGCATTCTCCAATGAGGCGCTTTTGGCTTTTGAGTGGTCGTTGGAAGAAGATGGCGTTGTAGACTTCTTTTTTGAGAGTGTCGTGCAGTTTTTTGCGATGGTGCTTTTTCTGTGCCACCCAGATCGCCTCAAATTCGTCTTTATACATGCTTCGCGCGGTCCAGCGTTGGCGCAGGCGTTGTTCTTCGAAGGGATCTATTTTTACCAGATACTCACCCAGGGTGCGTACGCCGTCCGCCTCCATTTTTTCGCGCAGTGAGTGGATGGCGGGTTCTACTTTGCCGCTATCTTTGTCGGAGTCGTTTCTCTGTGCTTTCCGGTTACTTAAGTAACCGCGGCGTTGTGCGAGGTGGTATAGGGCGCGTCCCAGTTCGCAGGGGGCGAGTTTATGATCCAGTGCGCGGGCGCGCAGGAAATAGGGGAGCTGGCGTAGGGAATCGAGCAAGTCGTTGTCTTCCCCTAATTCTTTACGATATTTATCGTAAATTTCTTTGTCCAGTTTTGCGAGTAATTCATGGCGTTCTTTACCAGAGCGTATTTTACCCTTGGGCAGGAAGCCGTGGCGTTGAAGCAGGCAGGCGAGATTCTCCATACGTCGCGAACGGCGTTCTGCCTGGCGGCGACGTAGTCGCGCTTCGCGTCGGTCCGTTGTTTTCGATTCTTCTTTCCCGGATTCCAGATCCCCTTCGACACCGGCTTCGAAGATGCGGGCGCCCATATCAACGATCCGCGCAGGGTTATCCTTTTTATATTCCAGAAGTGTCCAGCCGACAGATTGTGCGCCTAAATCTAAGCCTAATACGGTATAAGAACCCATTGTACTCCCCTTGTTTTACTATGGTGGAATTGATTTGTAATCATAGTAAACTCAACCTGTGGGAAGGATCAAATGACTGTGTAGGCAATAGAGGGAGATACTTAGTATATCGGCGGTGTCTATGGAGTTTGCTGGGAGAAATGCGGTTTTTCTGCTGCTGGGTGGGGCGTGTGACGCAGCGTCTTTTCGAGTACCGACTTCCCAGCGGTGGAGAACGGGGTTATCACATGGTGGTGTAAAAATAGGGAGAGGATACGTATCCTCTCCCTATCGGATAATGCTTTTTTGGGGTGGAATAAGGGTTATCGCCTATGCGAATTGGGGCAGGTAATCCTTATGCGCCTCGAGGTAGTCATTGAGCAGGTTGCGTGCGACATCGAGATCGTCAATCATTGGGTCGAGCGCGAGCGCCTGTAATGCCTTTTGACGATCCCCGGTCACGGCTGCTTCTACCGCAAGTTCGACCACGGTAACTTGGCGTGAACACATCTCAGCGATAGCATCGGGCAGGGCGCCTACGCCCACGCCCCGCGGACCTTCCGCACCGACCACGGCTGGTATTTCAACAATCGCGTCTTCGGGCAGGTTGGTGATGTAGCCCTGGTTGGGCAGATTCAGGGCTTGTTCGTATAGGATTTCGCCGGTAGCGATGGCAGCAATCACTTTTTCGGCACGTTCCGAATGCATGTGTTTCATTTTTTCAATCGAAGCTTTACCCGAGGCCATCGCCTCGATTTCATCCCACATCGTGTCGCGATTTTCTGCTGCCTCCGTCAACGGATACATCTGTACATTGTACCGCTGCCAGCTTTCTCGGTGCATGTTATGCGTGTACGGCAGATACTCGACCATGTGGCAGTCGCCAGGTACGGGGAAAACACCAAAGACTTCGGCCATGTCCTGTGTAAGCGGTTCAAAGCCTTTGTGATGGGCCTGCAACCGATCCCAAAGGAGCGGATAGAGATCGCGCCCCGTCTTGCGTTCGCGAATGGAAAGCATCCACGTAAAGTGATTCAGGCCTGCCGCCGTAATTTCGGCGTGCTCCATGGCGCTATCGGAAAGATAACGTTCTGTTTTCGTGATGGCCTCGTCGTTCCAAATAAATTCGTATTTTTCCGGCACATCGGCGATGCCCAGGTCTTTGCCCAGGATGTTGCCCAACATCATGTAGCCAAAGCCCAACTGGTGGCAGATACCGATAACTTTGGCGTTGGTGTAGCGTGCGGCAGCCGTGCAGATGCGCATCATGGGATTGGTGAAATTAAGCACCCAGGCATCGGGGCACAGCGATTCTACATCGCGCAGAATGTCGAGCACGATGGGGATGTTGCGTGCGGCGTGGGAAAAGCCGCCGGGGCCGCCATTTTCGGCATAGTGCATGATGTCGTAGCGCTGTGCGATTTCGAAATCAGCGCGCCAGCACTTTTCGCGATCCACCGCGATGGATAAGACTACGAAATCGGCATTCGGCAATGCTTCACGACGATCCGTCGTACTTTCAATCGTAAAGTCCGCGCCCCATTCCCGGTTCAGACGTTGCGCCAATGCGGTGATCTTTTGTAAACCTTCCGCATTGATATCTACCAGGCACAGGCGGCTTCCCGCCAGGGGCTTTTCCTGTAAGAGTGCGCCCAACACACTCAGTCCAAACGAAGCGCTTCCTGCGCCAATTACGACAATCTTCGGTTTTTCCATGAGGTCATTTCCTTCCAACGATACAATAGAGTTCAGACAATTTTATGTAACGTTGTTCCGGCATGCGGTCCCGCCTGTCCGGCATGGGGAACAAACAGATCCTTGATACGACACACGTTTTACCAGGATCTCAATGCCTGGTATTGCAACGAGAGCGCAAGGCCATCATATCGCAATAGTAGTGCGCATGTATGGCGTTGCGATTTTATAGGCTTTGTCCACGTTGGGGGTGCTGCCCCGGATTGTCGACGAGCTCCGGGTGGAACTCTTCGATATGCCGTTTCATTAACGCACCGTGGTGCCGCGCTGCCGCTGCCATGAGGATGACGACAATAGCGACAATCGACAAGCCTTGAAAAAGCGCAAGTCCGCCGTCGATATAACTGGAACTGTTGCGAAGAAGAATACCAGAGACACCCAACGACATGCTAATCAAATAGATGAGCAAAACGGCCTTGCGCTGAGAGAAGCCAAACCAGACCAGGCGATGGGAAAGATGATCGGTGGCGCAATGGTCGATAATCTCACGGAAGGTGCGGGTTTCTCCCCGCAACACACGGGCGATGAGGATGTAGGCAAAATCAAAAATCGGTACGCCGAGAATGAGAACGGGAATAATACAGGAGATGATACGGTTTTCCGTCCATTCGCCCATTACCCCCAGTGCCGCCAACGTAAACCCCAGGAAGAAACTGCCTGAATCTCCCATGAAAATCAGCGCCGGATTGAAATTGTAAATCAGAAAACCCAGATTGGCCCCAATGAGACCGATAGCCAGCATGCCGAACCAGGAAAGGCTCGTTTCCGTGCTGGTATGCAGATAGGCCTGCACGGCAATAGCAAAGAACATTAACGACACGATCACGGCGATACCCGAGGCCAGTCCGTCCATGTTGTCCGAACCATTAAACGCACTCGTCACGCCAACGATCCAAAACATGGTCAGCCCAACATCGAGCACTACATTCTTGAAAACATTGATGCGGACGCCAAACCAGGAAAGAATCAGCGTCACAATTAACAAGGTGATCAGTTTGTAGAAGCCCGGAATGCCGCCGACCCAGTCGTCGAGCGCGCCAACCAGCAGACAGATGAACGCCCCTACCAGAATGCCGTTCATACCATGGCTACGATAGCCTGGCAAGAGCACGGCAATGGCGAAGGCCAGAAAAATGACAATGCCGCCACCCCGCGGAACGGGTTGGGTGTGGATTTTATTGTCCGCCACCGCATCCATCACACCCAGCTTACGCAATAGATAGATGGCTACAGGCATCCCTAGCGCCGCCAGCATGAATGCGGTGCACCCGACTAGAATATATGTTCGCGGCCAATAATCCGGTAATCTAAACAACATCCGTGTTTCCCGTGGTGGTTAAGGCCACCGCCTTACTGATAAAAACTATGCACAGATTCTATCACATATCGAATTTTTTGTAAATCCATTGCGGGGTATAAGGGGATAGAGAGGCATTCTTGGTGCGCCCGCTCTGAATGCGGAAAGGCGCCTCCAAAATAGTGGTGCGCAGGACGGTACACCGGTCGTTTGGCTTCCACACCGCATGCCTGCAAGTGCGCCTCCAGCGCTTCCCGCTGCTCCGTAGCGACCACATAACGGAAGAAGGCATGTCCTGCCGGGTCTGGCAGTTGCAGCGGTAAAGATTCAAACGCGTCCGTGTACATAGCGGCAATCTCGCGACGCCGTGCGATAAACGCCGGCAGCCGTTTCAGTTGCACGCGTCCCATCGCCGCCTGAAAATCCGTCATCTTATATGGGAAACGCGGTTTAAAGTCATCCCGATTATCATACTCACGCAAATCACGCGCCGCCTCCGCAAGCTGTGCATCCTGCGTCAGCAACATGCCGCCTTCCCCTGTCGCCATCAGCTTCGTGGCATAAAAAGAAGCCACCGTAACCAAGGGCTGCGTTCTTGTATCCGCATCAGCAACCCGAGGCGCACCAATCGATTGCGCAACATCACTGATTACGGGAACCCTTTGCGGATACCGCGCCGGTGCGCCAAAGAGATGCGGCACAATCGCCGCCGTACAGTCGCTGGGTACCTGTTCCACAGCCAACGTATACGAAGGCCAATCAATATCACACAAGACCGGCGTTGCCCGCTGCCAGGTAATTGCCTGCGCCAACGCCGCACACACATACGACGGCATTGCCACTCGGTCATTATCCCGAATGCCAAGCACGATCAGCGCCAGATGCAACGCCGCCGCACCGCTACTGACCGCAACGCCATAACGATGTCCCGTGAATGCCGCACACGCCTCCTCAAAGGTGCGCACCTCATCGCCCTGCGTCAGGTGCCCCGAACGCAGACACCGCACAACCGCGGCAATTTCCTCCTCGCCGATACTCGGTTGACTGTGTGGAATCTTCATCATGCCCCTAGGATAATCGACAAGGCATCCGGACCGCAATTCATCAGCAAATCGAGGATGGACAGATCCGGAATAAACGCCCCATACCGTTGCGGATAGACCGGCGCACGCCACTCTTGCAAGACCAACTCGATCTGCGCCGAAGCAAGCACCTTCGCATCCAGATACGCCTCCAACGCAAACGCGCCACTATAATACTGCGTGCCTCCCACCGTCTGTACCAACTGCACCAACCGTTCCGTAGCCTCCCCTGGCGCATCCAAATCCGACGCATACACAATACTCGTATCAATCCCCAACGCATCCACAAACAAATGCAACATATGCCGATTCAACCCATTCAACGACTCCCACGACTGCGCATACGTCTCTTCCAGCATCGGCGCATAGCGATCAAAAAACGGTGCTTTCCCATAACACTGAACAATACCCCGCCAATGCTTCCTACGCCACGGCGACGCCTTGTTAATCCGCACCTCATCCAGCCGCTGCTGATACCCCACCCGCACCGGCACCGTCAACAACACCGCCCCCTGCGGCCCCTTGATCCTGTTGCGATTCTGCCAGCCATTCTTGTTGTACTGAATACTATCCAGCACCACAAAAACATCCGACCGCGCAATCTTCTCAAAATACCGCAACCACGGCAAATAATGCAGCTGGTGAATCCCAACAAGCATACATCCATTTCCTTTCCCAATACTCCTTGCCCTGTGAGCCTACCGAAAACTCCGGGGAAACGCAAAAGGAGTGCAAAACAATGCCAGACGAATAAAAAAACCGACCCGGAACATTTCTCCAAGTCGGTAATAGTTTATTTTGAATTGCGAACGGTGTTGAGCGAGCACGGTCTGATGAACAAATGAGAGTAGTTCCTGACAGGTCTAAATGAGTCGGCCAACTTTTTCCTTGATGCCCTCACGCCGTATCATCTCAATGGCTGCATAAAGCCGCCAAATATCAATTTTATCCAATTCATCCCGTTCCCTAGGATCTTTTTCAGATGAAACGTTTTCAGGAGGTGTTTCCAAACCATCCATGAGCCATTTAAGTACGCAACGGAGCCACAATACCGAATCAAAGGCATCTTTCCCAGCAGCAAGCACGGTTACGGACAATGCCATATCTTGCGCCATTTCTTCAGTTGGCTTTTTTTTGCTTGAAATAATCCGGTTTACAAAATCAATCAAAACCCCAACGGATTCTTTGATAGTAGTTTCCGGTTTTTTTAAGCCAAAAAATTCACTGAATCGTTCAAAAACATAGACAGTGTGGCTTGTTGCTCTAACATCAGGAACATACCCAGATTCACGTCCTGGCCACCCTCCACCGGATAAACACTGTTTATGCAGAAAACGAAGCGCTTCTTCACACCTTTTTTTTGCTTTATTAACTAAGTATTTTGTTTCTTCCGCTTGCAATTCCTCTTTCGCCTCGGGAGCGCAGATCCATTTTTTGTAGGCAGGATTGAGTGCATATTCCACACTCATGCACCAATCACCCAAACCAGAAACTGCCATTGCAGTTGCACGCAGGGAAGCCTCGCTATCGCCAGGATTATCATCAGCGTTAGGTACATCTGCCCACCATCCCTTTTCAGAGTTACCAATTTCCAGCAATTTTTCAATTGCTTTCAGAGGAACAGGAGCATCCAGGCGTCCGTCATTCCAAGCCAAATGGGAGCGGGCAAAAACCCACATGGCTAACTCTTGGCTACTGCTACAGATTCCTACCGGAGGGTTTTTCGGCTCTTCTTGTTTTGTGGGGTGCAGGCCCACAAATTCAAATTGGTGTTCTTCGCCCTTTTTATCCAGCCAATCTCTGCCAGCACACCAAGTCTTTGAAAGCTTTTTCTGTTGGGCCTCATTGCACTTGATTTCTTCCCAGAAATTTTGCGTATTTGGCTGTGCAACACTTTCTCTTGAACTGGGACGATTGATTTTTACTGGGAGTTTCCACAACGCAAGTAGCGCTAAAGATTCTTCCCAAAACAAGGAATGCCGATTCTCACCACGCTTCAGTTCTTCCTCCATCGTAAGTGGCTCAAAAAAAGGAAGAGTCTTTTGTGAAATAATCTTCCATGATTTTGCGAGGATCTTTTCGAAGCTGTATTCTTCTTTTTCAACAAAGAGTAAATTAAGGATTCTTTCGCGTGTGGCTGCGTCGGGAAGAGATTCGTTAACGATACGCGTTAACATGTCTTCGTTTACGGTTGCCGACTCAAGTGTAGCCAACTCCCAAGCCAGTGCCTGTAAGTGGCTACTTTG
This sequence comes from Candidatus Hydrogenedentota bacterium, assembly GCA_963678445.1. Taxonomy (GTDB): domain Bacteria; phylum Hydrogenedentota; class Hydrogenedentia; order Hydrogenedentales. The sequence continues at coordinate 2,039,144 of OY782877.1, forward strand.
GTCGTTGGAAGCATTTGTTTTATCTAAAGTTTTTAAAGTTGACATGTGACGGAGATCCTATATTACTTACTAAGAAGGGGACTAACTTAACATTGATTGAAGCGCGTTGCTATTTTCTGTTGCTTTTTTGGTGAAACGTTTTGATTTCTGGGATTGCTTTATAAGCAAAGGCCTAAGACCTTTACAGATGTAGCGAATTATATTCATGCCTTCGGCTGCTCGGCATACCGGAATAAAAGCTTTTGTGCCGTTCTCATAAGAAAAAAAAGAACCAGTGGTATAGGCGATGTTACCTGCATGCTCTTTTATCTGCTCGCTTTTATTCTGGTAATAGGGACAATTTCCCCCTTTGCGACAGCTAAAGCTCCAGTCTTCACCTTTATGGAGACTGTTTAAGTGTAGAATATCGCAATCAATCATTCCAGTTCTATCCGGGTTTGTTCCAGAGAGGCAAAGAAACACCGGCTTTCTATCCTCTGAAGCTAAAGAAGCCTGCCTTATGAAATTTGTATGCATGGCAGAAAAAACGATAATATCTGCTTGGTTAATGATGTCTTCATTGCCGTTATCACACACATGAAAATTACAGTTCTTAGAAAAATCGCTAGCTGCTACCTCAAGGAGTCGCTTCAAACACGGTCCTAAACCTGTAAAACCCGGCTCGCTTTTTACAAGTGCATCCAGTAGGGTTTTTATCTCCAGTATTTTTTCAGGAAACTTTTGAGTATTAAGAATTTTCTGGAGTTCTGTGTATGTTCCGTTGTCGATAGTAACGTTTTTATTTCCTTGCCTAACGGTCAGGTCCCATTTCATGATGTGCTCACGTGCGGCAGGTGTCAACAGTAAAAGAATGGCAGTATATGTTTCAACTACCACATCCACTTTGATGTCTTTTCTGTTTATAAGAGAATCCAGTTCCATGTTCATGCGTTACAAACGTTCCTTCCGCGTTCCCAACTACTAACATTTTTCAGATCGATTTCCTCGCTTACAGCATGTAGCTTAGAACAAAAATCCCCTAATTTTTCCAAATTGCGAAAATGTCCTATATAGGAATCTAGCGTAAACATATCGCGTTCTGAGTGTATATATGAAGCAAAAATGGGTTGATGTAGTATTCTCGCAAGCTCATAACAAAAGACACAGCTGGCAACTTCTGTCGAAACATCGAAAGAATCGGATGAGTCTTGCGCTTTTAGCAATTGTAACTGCATACGGTCCAATGCAAGGAGGACGGGGCGTTGTGGCAAATCGGCTTCTTCGCAGAGGGCAATGAGTTTTTCCAAAAGATTTCGGTCGATCAAAGGCTCAATATTGTCCTCGATTGAATAATGGCTTCCAAAAACATCTTCGGTTTGTAGCTTTGGTACAGCAGGCCCCATCAGAAACAGTTTACGCAGATAATGCTCGACAAAGGCATCAATCTTTTCATCGGCATCTGCATATGTTTCTTTATAGCGTTGTTTAATGGCTGCACGGAGGCAATCCATGTTGAGCGCAATAACGAACACGACCATGGGACGTTGAGCATTGTCGATATCCGGGGGGCCGCCGATGATTCCACGGAGGGACAGAATTAGCTTTAGGGCGTCTAAAGGGAATAACCTATCTAGATCGTCGAGGAAAACAAACCATAGTTTCTCTTCTTTCTCTTCGGAAGCAGCAGCTTTGCAGACTTTTTGGGCCAGATCGGCAAACTGATCTTTGTATAACTGAACACTATCACTATAGTTTGTCCATGGTCCCAATAGTTCTTCGCGTTCGGCTTCAAGTGCATCGTGGTAGGCCTTTCGCGCTGCCAGGATGCCTCCCTTTTTACCGCAAAAAGCCAATCCGGTATCAATAGAGCCTGCTACGGCACCAAAGAAATTCGCTCTATACAGCTTGTGAGGGACTTGCTCGAGGTATGTGCTCCCCATTTGGGTAAGCAAAACTCTCAAAAGGTCGACATCATCGGGATCATAATCGCTTGTGTTGAACCAAGTGGTTGGATGGCATTCTTCTTTGGCGCATTCCCGCAGGCCTTTTAGCATGCGGGTCTTTCCTGTACCATAGTTTCCATCGATCCCAACAACAACAGGATAGCCGGTAAAATTCGCCATTTGCTTTAATTCTGCAAAAGACCCGGTATAATCCTCTGAATCAACGGCCTCGTACAGCGCATCTCGAACTCGCATAGGTCCCCATCCCTATATGCAAGATTGATTCACAAAAAAACTGAATCAACGGTGCATTTACACCCTACCCCAGTAGGTGCATTTAAAACTACAAAATCGCGGCTTGGAATGTATTTCCATCGCCCCCGTATGGGCGGGCAAGCCGCGATAATTTTTATGAGCAGTAGCCCCCTTGCTTTCTCCATTCTATTTAACGAAGTTCACTATACACCCTAAAAAGGGCAGGAGTCAAGCATGCTTTTAATGCTAAGAACTACATAAAGCCATTTGTTTGTTTTTTCCATATTGTAAGTATTCTTGTTGCAGTTGTGGTTATTTCCCGAGGATGGGGCGCAGGGCGTCCTGGTGGGTGTTGAGCCAGTGGAAGATGTCCTGGAAGATTTGGTGGGGGCTGTGTTGGGGACGCCAGCCGGTGGTTTGGGTGATGTGGGTATTGTCGGTGAGGTAGAGGGGGATGTCGGCGTCGCGGTCTTGGGTTTCGCTGGCGATGGGGATGGTGTTGCCGGAGAGTTCGCGGCAGAGGGTGCTCATTTCGCAGAGGGAGGCGCTGACGTCGCGTCCGCCGCCGACGTTGAAGGTCTGGCCGGTGAGGGTATCGAGGTGGTTGATCTGGTGCAGGATGAGTTGGAGGAGGTCGTCGATGTGGAGCATGTCGCGTACTTGTTTGCCGGTGCCGCCGTAGCCGATGTATTTGAGGGGACCACCGAAGAAGTGGCGGGCGGCCCAGAGCACGACGACGCCCTGGTCGACTTTGCCCATCTGCCAGGGTCCGGTGAGGACGCCGCAGCGGTTGGTGAGACCGCGCAGGTTGTACATGGCGATGTATTCGGAGAGGAGGTGTTCGGCGCAGAGTTTGGTCGCGCCGTAGAGGGAACGTGCGCCGTTGAGCGGAAAGGCTTCGGAGAAGCCTTGGGGGGATACGCCGGGGATGTCTTGCTGGGCGTCGAGTTCGAAGCGGGTCTCGGTTTCGTGGTAGGCAAGGCGGCGGATGGTCTCGATGGGGTAGACGCGGCTGGTGGAGAAGAAGATCATGGCGGCGTCGTGGCGTCGTGCGAGTTCGAGGGCGTTGATAGCGCCGACCAGGTTGGTGTTGATGAGGTAGTCGGGGGCGCTGTGGTATCCGGCGAGTACGGAGGGTTCGGCGCTGCATTCGAGGATGAGGTCGATGGGACCGAGCGCGTCGAGATCTTCGCGGTTACGGATATCACCGTGGATAAATTCGACACCGCCCTGGCGCAGTCGGGGCAGGTTGAGTTCACTGCCGCGTCGTTTGAGGTTGTCAAAGGCGATAAGTCGGCTGTTGCCGTAGTGCTGTTTGAGACCGAGGGCAAGGTGTGTGCCGACGAATCCGGCGCCGCCGGTGATGAGTATGGTGTTCACAATGAAAATCCTTTTTATAGGGTTCTTCTGGGGGGAACTTTTTGTGAACAAAAAGTTCCCCCCAGACCCCCTTCAAAAAAACTTTAAGAGATAGTTATAGCTTTTTTATTCGTCTGGCGCGCTAGTTGGCGTTCGAGGCGGTTAATTTGTCGTTGTGCTCTTTGGGCCTGGGGGGAGCCGGGCTCGAGCGTTATCAGCGCCTGGTAGGTGTCGATGGCGGAGGCGAGATCTCCGGAGCGACGGTAGGACTCAGCGAGCTGTTGGTGAATTCTGACGTCGTTGGGACGTAGGCCAAGCGCGGCTTCGTACTGGTTTTGTGCTTCGAGCGGCATGCCGATTTTATCGTATACCCTCGCGAGATCGGCGAGTGCGTTGGGGTTTTCAGGAAGGATTTCGGCTACTTGTTCGTAGTGCTGGCGGGCCGCCTGGAGCTTTCCTGTACGTCGATAGAAGTCGCCGAGGGCGCGATGTGCGTCGGGGGATTGAGGTGCCGCATTGACCCAGTCCTGCAGGGACTGTCGTTCCTCGCGACGCATACCGAGTTTGCGCATCATGGTTGCGGTCATGGCGTAGCTGGGCAGGGCGTCGCCACTGAGTTGCTCGAATTGGTGCAGGGCGTCATAGGCTTGCGCATCCAGGCCCATTTTTTCGTAGGTTTGCGCCATCATGTAATAGGCCATGGGATCGTTGGGCAGGGCTTCCGCCCAGGCCTTGCATATCGCAAGACCTTCTTCGGTCATACCTGTTTTTTGGTGCAGTTGCGCGAGCAATTTATAGCTGTTTCGGTTGGTGGGATCGCTTTCGAGGCTTTCCTGAAGGAGCGCGAGGGCGCTATCGAAGTCGCCGGATTGAAAGGCGCGTTTGGCGCGGTTGACAAGTTGTTCGGCATGACGGCGCTCTTTTTCGGAGGCCTTGTCTTCCTTCCCTTTTTTGGATTGTTGGGCGTTTCTTGAGGTATGGGCATCCTCAAATTGTTCGATCATCAGGTCAAGCGCATCGGCCAGCCAGGTTTCCTGAGGGTCTGAATCGGTTTCCTGCTCGTTTTCTGCCTCTGAAAGTGTTTTCGAGGGGGAGGCGCTGTTTTTTTCCATGGCGGATACGTCGGAATTATGGTCCGTTTTCTTGGGTGTTTCGCTGTAGACGGCGACATGGGGAGAAGCGGAAGGGGCGGGTGTGGCGTTAGAGGCGATAGCGGGGGTGTCATTTGGGGTGAAATCGAACCGGAAGAAAAACAGGAAGGGTAAAAGTATAATCAGGATGATGAAAAGAAGGATTACAGCTGCCCGTAACATGACACAGATATTCCTTTCAGTGGCCGGGTTGACGATACATCACAAAGTTTAATGGGAATCAGGAGCAAAGGGGATTATTCCTTATTTGTTGCGTAGTATCCATTTGTTGAGCTGATGGCGTACGAAGTAGTATACGTTGCGCAGGTGTTCGCCGGCGGCAATAGCAAAAGAACTGATCCAGCTTTCACAGGCTTGGAAGGGGCCGGCGTAGTCGACTTCGAATTCATCGGTATGCCCAACAAGTCCCTGTTTGAAACGGGTAATGCCAGGAGCGCCGATTTCATCGATACCTCCCAGATCGACTTGTTCAAAGCCTTGGGCTTTGAGGTCTTCCACCATGGTCCAGTAGACGGCATACATGGCGCGGTTCTTACGCCCTCTTTCAGCCGTGGCGGCCACCACACCGACGGGTGTGTCGCCAATGCATGACATGGCCAGGGCGGCCATCGGTTCATCTTCAAACCAGGCGGAGTAAAAACGAAACTTGAGCTCTTGCGGCAGGTTTTTTTCGACGTTAATAAAGGGGGTGACATCGCCTCCTTTGACAAATTTCTGACGGCGGTGCATTTCTTCGAAGAGGGGCGGCATGATTTCGCACATGCTTTCACCCTGGTCTACCCGGGTGGTGACGCTGCTGTTCCAGGCGCGTCGCAGATTTTTGCGCCAGCTTTGGCGTTGCTGTTTGTAAAGCTCGTCTTCTGTGGGATGGAGATCCCAATGGATGGTGCGCCGGTGATCGGCGGTGGCGGCGATGGTGAAGCCGTGTTGTTTCATGAGGTTTTCGATGGTGTGTTCTGCATCGTCGTAATCGCGGGTAGTCAGGCGCAGCAGCCAGCCCCGTTTTTGGATGTATTCCTTGTACATGGCTTTGAGGAGCTGCGAGAGATTTTCCTGGTCTGGCGGTGTGGACTGGGGGTGCCACATGGGGCCCCAGTGGACGAGGGCCGCGCCCCATTTGAGCAGACGCGGTGGCAGGCGCATGACCTGTGCTGCGGCGACAGGGGCGTCGTCTTTGTACAGTACGATGTGACTGAGATGGGCAGCGCCGCAACGCTCTTGGCCGTATTCCCAGGTTTGATAGAGCGAGGCGTCCGCGAATTTGTTAAGGATCGATGTCCACGCGTCACGCGAAAGTGTTTTCACTTCTATTCGGTAAGGATTTGTTCCAGGCACAGTACATTTCTCCTTCGCCCAATGATCTATACCATCCTTTTATAGCTTCTAGTGTAGCAAACCTGTTGCCCTGAAACGACCTCTTTTCCACGGCAGTGAAAATGTTAAAAAAACCAAACATTTTCGCCAGATTCAAAGTATAATGTAATTAAGTGGGCTGAAGCGCATTTTAGGGACAGGCCTCTTGGATGCCGCTACAGAAACGGGATTGTGCGGCGGGCCAGAACGGCGGAGTCGGTATATTAGACCACTGCAGGGGGTGCTGAGGTGATGTGTGAGAGAGATGCGATGGGCTATGCGGTGTTGCTAGTCAACGCGGTTGCGGGGGCGTGTTCCTGCGGCATGTCTCGTGGCGTTTTTACCCTCAGCAGGGATTCTTTTTTCAGGATAGCCGCTGGAAGGCCTCGTCCTGACAACTCCAGGTGTCAAAAAACTGACAGGTTGATAAGAATGCGTCAGTTGTCAATAATATATCGATTTGTCCCAGGGGCGCTTAGACAGAAAGGCAGGAAGAGTTTCGCCTTTATTTGTGGGCTAGTTGAAACGCGGGCGTAATAAAAACCCGCGATGTTGTGTTTCGGCATGGTAGTTGCACTTTATGCGACAGCCTAAGTCGAGTATAGCAACGAGGAGCACGCTTATGATGAAGAGCAACGGTATTTGTACATGGCTCAGTATCGCCATCGTGATAGGGCTGACCCTAGTGATGGCGGGTACGGCAGACGCGGCAACGTATTATGTCGACTCGAAAGCGGGTAACGACAGCAAAGATGGTTTGTCGCAAAGCACAGCGTGGAAAACGTTGGAGAAGGTGGGGAAGGCCAGTTTTTCCCCTGGTGATACGGTGCTTTTCAAGCGCGGCTCGGTATGGCGTGAAGGCGTGCGGGGTCTGGTATGGCCCTCATCGGGTGAAGCAGGAAAGCCCATCACGATAGATGCGTATGGCGAGGGCGCCAAGCCGCTGATTTTGGGATCGGATCGGGTGACGGAGTGGAAGCAGGATGCGGGGACGAAGCAGCATTGGCGTTCGCCATCGTACCCGTGGACGTGGCATGTGGGCTTTCTTATGTTTGGCGAGCAGGTGCCGGTGCCGGTGGAGGGTAAGGACATTGGCTATATGGTGCTGCAGCCGTCGGATTTGGTACGCGAGGGGCAGTTCGCCTGGGATTGGGACACGCATCAGGTGGTGTTGTATTGTGAAAATGCAGCAGGTCCCAACGCGGTATGGCCGATTATTGAGGTGGGGATTCGCGCGCGCAGCATCGAGTTTAATGGCGTGGGCTATGTCACCATGCGAAATATGGATTTGCGCTATGGTACGGCAGGCGGCGTGACCATTAGCCAGGGTGCGCATCATATTCTCATTGAAGAATGTGCTGTTTCCTATGGCGGCGGTGGTGCAACAGGTTTTGCGTACCGTGCGGGGGATGTGATCAAGATTGATTCGAACGCACACGATATTACGGTGCGTAATTGCTCGGTTTCGCAGGCTTTCGATTATGGCTTGTCGGTAGAGACGTGGAGTTCGGATGAACGCATCTACAACATCCTGGTAGAGAACAACCATTTTGATCGTTGTGCGGGCGGGATGAATATCACCCAACCGTATGCCAACGATGTGACCAATTGCCGTATCTCGAATGTAACGTACCGCAACAACCTGATTACCAATATGGGCTATGGCTGGGCGACGCTGAATGGCGTTCCCGGCGGCCTGCGGCATTCAGGTTCTGGCGGCGGCATCTGGATTCTGGAGAATGCGGCGGAAAACAATTGGATAGAAAATATTGTCATCGAAGGCAATACCATTGAGCATTACGCGGGTACGGGACTTCATTTTCAAAATGGCAGCTATACCGTACGCGGCAATATTCTGCGTGACGGCACCATGGAGTACGAAGAGAATACCTATATGGCCGCCATTGTGATTCACGGGGATGGGTATAACGAATCGGTGGGTGATGTAACGGGTACATTTTCACACAATGTGGTGGATACGGTTGCCGCCCCGGCATTCCTGTACATCAACAATACGCCGGAAACGGGCACAGCGAATGTGACGAATAACACGTTCTATAATTGCGGCACATCGACGCGCCCGTCGATACTCATGGTAAACGGCAGCGGTCTGGTGATGAAAAACAACCTTGTTTTCGTATCGAGCGCCGACAAGGTCAGCTACCTGCTGCAAGTACCCAACACGGGCTATACCTTTGATTACAACAATTACTACAAACCTTCTGGCGACCAGGTATGGATCTGGGGTTCAACCTTCGAGCGGGATGGCGTTTCCAGCTACACCAATTACAGCAAGCAGGATACAAATTCAACCTGGGTGAATCCGCTGTGCATCAACCCCGCTGGAGGTAATTTCCACTTGCAGAGCACTTCCCCATTGGTCAGTGCCGGCATATCGGTTGGCCTGACAACGGACATCGAGGGCACGAAAATTCCTGCCGATGCGGTGAGTATCGGCGCGTATCAGTACAGCGAGAAAGCGCCGGATGAAGATACAACCAAACCGGTTATCGCGCTGCAGGGTGCAGCTGTGGTGACGTTGGAGGTGGGCAGCGCCTACACCGATGCCGGGGCAACGGCGTCGGATGATGTGGACGGGAATATTAGCGCGAACATTCAGGCCAACAGCACGGTGAACACGGCTGCTGTGGGTGCGTACACGGTTACGTACACGGTAAGTGATGCTGCGGGCAATGTCGCTACGCCGGTAGTGCGTACAGTGAATTTGGTGGACACGACGCCTCCGGTTTTAACGCTGCAAGGTACTGCGGTAGTGACCGTGCAGGTGGGCAGTAGCTATAGCGACGCAGGCGCAACCGCGATAGACGCTTACCAAGGCAATATCTCCGGGGCAATCGTAGTGAACAATCCGGTCAATATGGCGCGTGTGGGCGTGTACACCATTACCTATACGGTTGCAGACAGCTCGGGCAACGCCGCTGTTGCGGTGGTGCGTACGGTGAATGTCGTAGATACGACGAAGCCTGTGATTACACGCCTGGGCAATGCGACAGTATCCGTAAGTGTTGGCGTTTCGTACACCGATGCGGGCGCGCGTGCAACGGATAATTACGATGGCGACATAACAAGCCGCATCCAGGTGAACAATCCGGTGAACACAAGCCGGATTGGCAGCTACACGGTTACGTACAATGTGTCGGATGCGGCGGGCAACGCAGCCGCTACGGTTACGCGCACCGTTACAGTAGGCGATGCAACCGCACCGGTGATTACGCTGCGAGGGCAAAGTCCGGTAACTGTGGAAGTCGGCGCAGCGTACAGCGATGCCGGTGCAACGGCAACGGACAACTATGATGGCGACATAACAAGTCGCATTCAGGTGAGCAATCCGGTCGACACGCGCAAAACAGGTAGCTACACAGTCACGTACAACGTGTCGGATGCTGCCGGTAATGCCGCGACTGCGGTTAGCCGCACGGTGAATGTGGTAGATACGACGAAACCGGTTATTTCATTACGTGGACAGAGCCCGGTCACGGTAGAAGCCGGGGCTTCGTACAGCGATGCCGGTGCAACGGCGACGGATAGTTACGATGGCGACATAACGAGTCGCATTCAGGTGAGCAATCCGGTCGACACGCGCAAAACAGGTAGCTACACGGTCACGTATAATGTGTCGGATGCTGCTGGCAATGCCGCGACTGCTGTCAGCCGTACGGTGACTGTTGTGGATACGACGAAGCCCGTCATTTCACTGCAAGGTCCGGCCTCGGTAGCCGTGGAAGCGGGAGCCGCATACAACGATGCAGGGGCGAGCGCCACGGATACGTATGATGGTGATATAACGAGTCGTATCCAGGTGAGCAACCCGGTTGATACGCGCAAAACAGGTAGCTACACGGTTACGTATAATGTGTCGGATGCTGCTGGCAATGCCGCGACTGCTGTTAGCCGCACGGTGACTGTGACGGATACGACCGCGCCGGTCATTTCGTTACGAGGCGCCGCTACCGTAAACGTGGAAGCCGGTGCTTCGTACAGCGATGCCGGTGCAACGGCGGCGGATACGTATGATGGTGACATAACGAGTCGCATTCGGGTGAGCAACCCGGTGGATACGAGTAAAGTCGGCACGTATACGGTTACCTACAACGTGTCAGATGCCGCAGGTAATGCTGCTGCCGCCGTCACACGCACCGTTACAGTAGCACTTACCGCCAAACCGGTCATCACGTTGCAAGGCGAAGCAACCGTTACCTTGGAAGTGGGTACTTCGTATAGCGATGCAGGCGCGACCGCGCAAGATGCCTTGGGTGCTGATTTAACCGCGCAGATAGTTGTAAACAATTCGGTGGATGCGAAAAAGGTAGGCGTTTACACGGTTACGTACAATGTGTCGGATGCCGCAGGCAATGCCGCTGCCGCCGTCACGCGTACCGTAAACGTGGTAGACACGACCGTGCCGGTTATTTCTTTGGTCGGCGAAGCGCAGATCAGTATTTATGAAGGTGCTTCGTATAGCGATGCCGGTGCAACGGCGACGGATAGTTACGATGGTGATATAACGAGCCGTATTCAGGTGAACAATCCCGTCGACACCGCACGGGAAGGCCTCTACAATGTCACCTACAATGTGTCGGATGCCGCAGGCAATGCCGCAGCAGAAGTGCGCCGCGTGGTCGAAGTAATTGCACGTACCAAACCCAGTCTCATTATCCTGGGCGCGGTCAATACCGACGCGGAAGCCGGTGTGCCCTATATAGACATGGGTGCGGTGGCTATCGATGAAAAAGACGGCGACATCTCGGAACAGATCAAAGTAGACAACCCGGTCGACAGCGAAACCCTGGGCGTCTACACGGTGACCTACACGGTGACCAATTCTATCGGCGCGACCGCCACCAAGACGCGTACCGTGACCGTGTCGGATACGAGCGCACCGGTGCTTACCCTTATCGGCCCCGCCGAAGTGAGTACTGAGGTAATGAGTAGTTACACCGATCCAGGCGTAAGCGCCATCGACAGCTTCGAAGGTGACATTACACTGGGGGTGACGGTTGAAAACAAGGTAGATACCACTCAGGTTGGAAGCTATACCGTGACCTACCGCACAAGCGACAGCGCTGGTAACGCCGCTATCGCCGTGACGCGTACCGTGAATGTCGTCGATACGACCGCACCGACCATTGAGGTTCTCGAATAAACGGAAACGTCATCGGGCGGTACAAATTAAATGCGAGGGCGGCTTTTTCCTAAAAGCCGCCCTCGTTTTGTTTAAATTTTGCAGTAAGCGGAGCGCCAGAGGTCTTCAGGGATTCTGGGCGGGACGGCGCAGTTCGGCGATGAGGGCATTGGTGCTTTCGAGACGTTCGCTTAATACATGGATGATGTTGAGCAGCAGGCGTACGGCCACCCGTTTTTCGAGCAGGCTGTTGATTTCTTTTTCGTCCAGGGTAAAGAGGCGTGCATCGGCAAGGGCGACGGCGGTTGCTGTGCGGGGTTTGTGATTTAATACGGCCATTTCGCCAAAAGCGGCGCCTACTTTTAACTCGGCGATCACACGGGCCTTGTGATACAGGGCGATTTGCCCGCTTAGCAGAATGAAAAGATTGCTGCCTAGCTGTCCTTCGTGAAAGATGGTCTTGCCTTGTTGGAAGTAGATGGTCTTTCCATGATGCAGAATGTATTCTACATCTTCGGGGGACAAGCCATGGAAAATCGGGATGCGTTCCCCATACCGCTTATACTTTGCCAAATCCTTCATTACCGTTGCACCTCTCTTGCACCTCTACAAGGGACATGTTGCCCGCCGTTATGGTTCGGTGTTAGCGCTTTTTGTTCATTAACCTCCTTTTTCTTATACCATGTCGAAAGAAAATCCGCCATACTTAGATACCCTTCCCAAGGAGGGATGCAGGAGTGCCGGTGATAGGATAGGGCAGGTTGTAGCTTTGTGGGGGCGTTGCTATACTCATTTGACGGAGTTTCCTCGAGCGCTCCCTGGAGCACTTAGGTTTGCTTTGTGTATTCTCTTCCGCAGTAACGTGGTTTCAGCAAAACAGCTCAGGGAACGGCTTTTTGCGTGCCCGCGAAACGTACATAGCGATATCAGCATGAAGGAGTATCTAAATGAGTATTGAACCGCATGGCGGCACATTGGTAAACCGTATTCTGACTGGGGCGGCATTGCTGGCAGCCCGGGAAAAAGTGGAGAAGCTGCCGCGCATTCAGGTGAATGAATATACGGCTTTTGATATTGACTGCATTGGCAAGGGTATTTTTAGTCCGCTGACCGGTTTTATGAACAAAGCGGAGACGCAGCGTGTTTTGGATGAAATGTTGCTGCGGCCCGGTGTTGCCTGGACGATTCCCATCTTGCTGTCCGTTTCTACCGAAGAGGCCGCAACGTTGCAGGAAGGGGCCGAGGTGGCGGTGGAGGATGACCGGGGCGATGTGGTCGCCATTTTGCATCTTTCAGAAAAGTTTTCGTTGGACAAACAGCATCTGGCGGAAAAAGTCTACCGTACCACAGACGAGGCGCATCCGGGGGTGGCCTATACCTATAGTCTTGGCGATGTTTTTTTGGCGGGCGATATCGACGTGTTGCAGCCCCGCAACGTGGAGCATCAGGACTACAACCTGACGCCAGCAGAAACGCGGGCGGCTTTTGCAGAGCGGGGTTGGGAACGTATCGTAGCCTTCCAGACGCGCAATCCGATCCACCGTGCGCATGAGTATTTGACGAAATGCGCCCTGGAAATTTGTGATGGCCTACTTATTCATCCCCTAATGGGTACGACAAAGAGCGATGATATTCCCGGGGATGTGCGGATGCAGTGTTATAAGGCGTTGATGGAAAAATACTATCCGCACGATCATGTGATGCTTTCGATCATGCCGGTGAACATGCGGTATGCGGGGCCGCGTGAGGCCATTATGCACGCCATCTATCGTCAGAACTATGGCGTTACCCATTTTATCGTAGGACGCGACCATGCGGGTGTGGGGAATTATTATGGGACCTATGACGCTCATAAGATTTTTGATGAGATCGAAGCAGGGTCGCTGAAAATTACGCCGCTCTTTTTCGACCACGCCTTTTATTCCAAAATTACCGGTGGCATGGCTTCGAAAAAGACCTGTCCTGGTAGCAACGAGGACCATATTTTTCTGAGCGGCACCAAAGTGCGTGAGATGTTGCAACGGGGCGAGATGCCGCCGGAAGAATTTACCCGGCCGGAAGTGGCCAAGATTTTGGTAGATTGGGCCACGAACAAATAGAGATGTTTTTTTTTGGGGAGCTTCTTTTTTTGTAAAAAGAAGGTCCCCAAAAAACCCTACAAGAAAAGAGAGAGACAAGGCCCTCAATCATCCATCATTTTTTAGCTAAGCCAACGTCTTGGGTGCGCAGGAAGTTGGCGGCCAAATCGGCAAAGTCGGTAAAGAGTCCATCTACTTTATAGGTGGTGAAAAACTGCGCCAGCTCTTCGTCGAATTGATGGTATTTTTTGGGCACGGCATCGCGTCGAAAGGTGTATGGATGCACCTCTAAACCGTATTGATGCGCCCAGGTTACGAGGTCAGGATTTGTTTCGACAGAAACCTTATTGGGTCCAATGCCGTTGGCGTATTTTGCAATTTTTTCCAATCCCTCCTGCGTCATCATCCGGGCTTGTATGGGGCTGTCGGAGAGCAATTGGATGGTGCGCAGTGAAGAGTGGAACTCGCTCCGCAATTTTTTCAACGTGGGCATTTCAAAGCATTGCACAAAAATTGGGTCTGTGGCCTTGGTGTAGCCATAGCGGCTGAGCACTTCCAGAAAGGCTTCCTCCATGGGCAAACCCTGTTTTTTATGGAAGAGCGGGGCTTTCAACTCGGGATAAATCCCTACGGTACGGCCCGTGGTTTTGTTCAACCCCTGCACCAGTTCGATGGCCTCCTCAAAGGTGGGCACGCGGAATTGCGCCTTGCCCACGGGAAAGCGGTTGGAGAGGCGTTCGTGGACGTTGAGCTGTTTAATCTCGGCCAAGGTAAAGTCTGCCGCATACCAGCGGCCATCTTTGCGTTTTCGATCGGGGAACTGTTGTTCCACATCCGTGGTGCTTTCCAGATGAATATCATGGGAGCAGACAAAGTGTTTGTCCTTGGTCAGCACGACATCTTGCTCAATATAGTCTGCACCCATCGCATAGGCCAAGGCATAGGCCTCCAGTGTATGCTCGGGCAAGTATCCGCTTGCACCTCGGTGGGCGATCACGATTGGACGGACGGTTGTCGCCATTGCTACATGGGTCATCGCGGCAACCGCTATAAGAATCCCGATTCCGTATTTCGCTTTCATCTACTACGATGTCCTTTCCTGCTTATTTCAGGCTGTCAATCAGTGCGTACAGGTTGTATTGCGCATCTTCTGCGGCGTCGCACAGGATGCGCAGATTTTCCAGGCACAGCATACATTCGTCGGCATCGGCGGCCCCACCCGCCAAGGCGCGGAGCATGTATGCCAGATACACCCGATGCACCAGCTGTTCAAAACGTTCTTTGTTGAACCATGTTACGCCGCCAAAGTAGTTGACCTGTAAAAAGGCCTGTGTGTCGGCATCATGGAGGAAACGGGCCAGCATCGGAGCCCATGGTTCCGTTTCCAGCAATGGTAATTTGGGGGCATAGGCGATACATAGGCGCACGAGGCGTGCATCCATTTGGCCTTCCCACTCTTTATTATCCAATGCATGGAAGGCTTTGGCAAGCTGTTTGACCAATAACCATTCCTGAAGCCAGGCGCCACTGGTGGCCTCCTCGTCAAAAGTTGCTTTCGCATCCGTTTCAGGTGCTGCCATTGCGCCGATGTGGCGCAACACACTCCAGGCAACCGGGACGCGCCAGAAGGCCTCTTTATCCGCCTTTATTTTTAACTTGGCCAGCGGTTCGTTTAAGAAGCTTTCCAATGCGTCATATGTATCCGCCACGGCGATGCCTGTGTAAGCGGCATGCACGCGGGCCAAATCCGCCTCCATGGCCTGCAAGACCTGCTCAATGTCATGCGTCGTGCCCAAACGTTCGTCAATGGCTTCCAGGAATCGCGTCATTGCTTTACGGAACGCGGTCAGCGTCTTTTTCGTCGGCTTCGTCTTCAGCAACGCGGCCAGCATTTTGCCGGTCATCATGTCGCAGAACGGCTCGATAATCGACGCGAGATTCATTTCCAGATACGCTTCCTGCACACTGGGCACGCCAGCGCCGTTCAGCTTGCCATGGAGCCGTCCCCAGGAACAGTCAAAGTCATTTACTTCGCGCCAGTCCAGCAACGCGTAATATTGGTAGCCGCTCAGCTCAAAGTAGAGTCCATGTGCGGCGATATCGCGCGCATAATGCAAATATTCTAGTCCCGTGCGGTAATCGCGGCAAATGTAATAGGTCGTTTCCGATGTGTTTAGTTGCAAGGCCTCAGCCGGAGTGAGCCGATGTAATTCGGGTTGGTCTGCCGCGCCCTTATTGGAGGGCGTTGACATGCGCAATGAGCCCCGGGTGGCCTGATAGGCATTGTTGTACACCATCAGCGCCCCCTCATCACCACTACGGTTGGCATAGGCGTATACATTTTCATCCACCCAGCCCTCCGGCGTTTCAAAATCAAAAAAGGAAAATTGGTGCGCTCCACTAAACAAATGGCGCTTGCGCATCAACGGGAAAATTTCGCGTTCATGACGATACACCAATCCTTCATCGACTGTTTCATCCCAATAGGCGCGGCGGTATTCCATGCCGTATTTTTCACAGAAGCCCTCGATTTGGCCATGACCAAACATGGGCAGGCCGGGCATGGTCACCATCAGCGCAGCGACGCCAATGTACTTGTCGCCTTTGCCAAACTGTGCCTCGGCGGTGTCCTCGTCGGGGTTGTTCATGAAGTTGACGAAACGTTGCAGGACTTCCGGGCTGAATTCGAGTACATTTTTGATCGTCTGGCGATACTTGGCATTATCTTCCATCTTGAGCATGTTCATGAATGCCGAATTGTAGACCCGGTGCATGCCCAACGTGCGTACAAAGTAGCCTTCCATCAGCCAGAATGCCTCGGCAAGCAACAAGGTGTCCGGTGCTTCCTGCGCCACGCGATCCACCACGTCGCGCCAAAATTCTTTGGGAAAGGCCGCATCGAATTCGGCCTTGCTCATGCCATGTTCCGCACGCGACGGTATCGCGCCGGCATCGCCGGGCTTGGGAAACCAGAGGCGTTGATAGTGGCGTTTGGCAAGCGTCATGGCGGCGTCAAAGCGTATAACAGAAAACTTGCGTGCTACATGCAGGATAGTCTGCGCCACGGCCTCGCGTACCTCCGGCAACATAAAATTGAGCTGTGCCGTATCATTCCACGGCATACTCGTGCCGTCATTACCATGGTAGATATACCGCGTGTCGCCCGTCCAATGATCTACCCGCTTAAAGACCACCGCCGCATCGCGATGTTCCCAATAGCCGTCTTCGATATAAAGTCCCACGCGATCATCGGAGGAGAGATTGGTGCCGGTAAACTGGTAGCCGGGAAACGGGGGGTGTGCGGACTGGACAAACCAGTCGGGATGTTCTATGACCCATCGGGAATAAATTCCCATATGGTTAGGAACCATGTCACTGGCCAGGCGTATGCCCCGCTTCTCTGCCCGTTGCTTCAGATCCAGATAAGCTTCTTCGCCGCCCAGATCGGCAGCAATGTCATAGTCGTACAACGAATAGGCCGAAGCCGCTGCCTCCGGATTACCCATGATCCGTTTGATGGTGCGCGATGCTTCTGAACGTTCCCATAGGCCGATAAGCCAGAGCCCCGTGAACCCCCATCGCGCCAAGCGATCCAGTTCCTCATTGGGAATCTGATCCAGACGGTGGATGGGCCGCTCGTGCTTTTTCGATAATTGATCCAGCCAGACATAGACACACTTGGCGATTAGTACCAGATTGGGCATCCAATCCTTGTCGACGCTAAAGGCCTCGAACTCTTCATAGCCCATATCTTCGCCATGAATGCCGAAGCGAAGCGCTTCCAGCGGTCCCGGCCCCAGACCCCGCATCGCATTTTCTTCTTTCAACACGCCATGCGCCAGCTCCAGCTCCTCCAACAAATCCATAGGCAGCAGCGTGCGCCAATGAGTACGGATATAGTCCAACTGCCCCATAATGGAATCAGGGCTGGATTTCATCGGTGCACGCAGCAAAGCATCCAAAGTTTGATCCGTATCAGGAAAGGGCGGCTGCGTAGAGAAAAACGCGTGTAGATACTCAATAAGCGTGCAATATCCGCACGCTTTTTCCAGGGCGGTATCGTCAAACAATTCCCGATAATGCTTCAACGCCGTATTCTCTACCGAGAGACGCAGCAATATCATTTCCAGGGTGACCGCTTCGCGATGGGTTAACGCGGTACTGGCTCCACGCAAAAAATCATCGGCATTGTGCGTTCCCTCGCGCACCAATAACGGGGGATAGAGGCCTACAAACATGGGAGCCGGACGTTCCACCGTTGCGTCATTCGTCTGTTGACGCACCCACTCTATTCCCTGTTGCGCCACACCCGGATAGGAAACCGCGCAATACGAAGTAGCGACATAGCGTAGAATGTCCGTCAACAGGCCCATGGCCAACACTTCCCCAGCACGGGCCGGTTGTGTATCCACTTGGGAAAAGTCGCGATGGGCATTTACCCGGTCGGCCAGCAGACGCGCTGCCTGTACCCGCTGCACGCTACGCGTGGCGCTGCGATCCAGCGGGAAGTGATCGAAATGATAGCGAAGCCAGGCTTCCTGCGAAACCAGATATCCATAAGGGAAATACTTCGAACGTTCTGCGAATTTTTTAAAAGTGGCCATAGCACCTCATTCACCAATGTTCACATTGCGACTAACCCTCAGCCCAAACGCCACCATCCACAATGCTTGTCCCATGCTTCACGTTCCTGATACGCCGTTGTAATGAAAAAACATCATACCCTATTCCCCCTTGCAAAGGCTACAGCACCAATGCACATTGTATTCCTCCCTCAGATTCACGCTATACTTTTTACAATACGTTTCTCCATTGCGCCAACAGAAGAAATAGAAAAATGAGCCTCCCAAAAGAAGAACGCCCGATTCCTTTTATTACCATCGTATCCGGATTGCCCCGCAGCGGCACCTCCCTGGTGATGCAGATGCTGTCGGCAGGCGGCATGCCCATACTGTGCGATAATACGAGACCGCCCGACATCCATAACCCCCGCGGCTACTTCGAATACGCCCCCGTCAGGTCCCTCCAACACGATACCCAGTGGCTGCCCCAGGCCTTCGGGAAAGCCGTTAAAATCATTTCATGGCTCCTGGCAGAGGTTCCCGACACCTACCCCTGTCGCATCCTCTTTGTGCAACGCGATTTGCAAGACATTCTCGCCTCGCAACGCAAAATGTTGGCAATACGGCCAGACGAACACGTCCTGCCCAGAGAATCCGATAACGAACTGGCGATTGCCTACGAAAAACACCTGCAGAACGTGCAAAATCGTCTTGCCCGCCGCCCTAACTGCCAAACCCTTTACCTCGCCTATCCCGCTATCCTGCAGGCCCCACATACGGCAACGCAACAGATCGCTTCATTCCTTTCCATAGAATTAGATCAGGAAGCCATGAGCCGCGTCGTTGACCCTGCCCTTTGCCACAACCACACGGCCAGATAAAAAAATCCCCAACTGCCGGCAAAACCGCAATTGGGGACGAAACGCAAAGATCACTTTTTAATTTTCGACAGAAGGTGCTCCTACGCAGTAGCCTTCGTCAGAGGCCGCGTCATCACATTTATGATAGCCGCCCGCATTGAAAAACTGGATAATGCGCAGTAATTCACTCAATTCAATATACCAATCGGCGCCATCCTTATAATCCGCCATATGCGACCGGCAATTCGTATCGCCCGATCTTGGCATATACCCATCTTCACTGCTGTCGCCCCCTTGTGCGCAATGGTAGCCGTTGGAGTTGTAAAGCTGGATAACCCTCAATAACTCCGTCAAGCCAAAGCGTCCATCCCCATCAGAATCACCATTATGCAGTTGGGGAAGCGACTCATACGCCCCCATATCCACGCCAGCGCCATACGGTCGGAACCCCCCTAAGCAATCCGTCTCCGGCGCATCCACATCCGTGCCGGCATCAATACAAGGGGAAGCTTGCTGAAGACGGAAATTACCCGCTTCTACATCCAAAAACGATGGGTCGGCATCTATATTACCGATTCCCTCATAGCCGCCCTTAATACATGAATACGTCACCGTCGGGGAAACCTCTCCCTCATAAAAAATCTCGGCCCCAGCATCGACATCAGCGGCCCAGAAGATACAATTCGTCACCGTGGCACCACCATAAGCACCGTCCTCCAAAGCATTACCATTAAGCAAAGCGGTATTCCTTATAAAGGTGCAATTCATCAGAACTGGTGAAGACTGCAAATGATCCTTAATTGCGCCACCGCAAGCATTTGCTGTGTTTTGACTAAAAACGCAGTTTTCCAATATTGGAGAGGACATCATATTGAAGATTCCGCCTCCTCCATTGCATTCATCGTCCGCAGTACCAACGGCGCTGTTCTGCATAAACATACAGCTTGCCAAAATTGGCACGGCCCCACGAGCATTATACATCCCCCCTCCTTGAGGTGCTGTATTTTCACTAAATCGACAATTTTTCAAAACTGGTGAGGCCGCGTCACCAAACATGCCCCCCCCTCTGTATTCCCCTACGTTTTTCTCAAACAAACATTCCGTTAATTCTGGATTAGCTGAGGAACTGTTGGCCATTGCCCCTCCCACATTCGCCGTGTTTTCACTGAAGACACAGCCCTTTAATACGGGCGAAGCACTTGAATTGGACATCCCTCCGCCAGAGCTTGCATTATTTTGCTCAAACCGACACTTATTCAGAAGCGGGGTGCCCCCGTTAGAAGTATACATCCCGCCACCATTTGTAGCGGCTGAATTGTGTCTGAAAATGCAGTTGCTTACTGTTGGTGAAGAAGCCGTATTACACATTCCAGCGCCCAAATTGGCATATCCTTTTACCACAAAAAAACCATCAAGGGTGGCGTTCGTTGCTCCCAAAATGCATCGTTTGCTTTTTTCGCCATCAATAAAGGTTTCATTCTTCATCCAATCCCGATGGGAACGCCTGGTTTCCCTTCCTGAAAATCCACCATAAAGCGAAATATGCTCTGCCATCCTCACAACCTGCTCCGCCTCTTCCGTATAGACCCCAGCTGCCACCCAAATTTCGATCGGAGCATTTTGCGATACGCCTGCAGAGACAGCGGTATCGATAGCTTGCTGTATGCTCGGGAATGCATATTTCCACATGTGTCCTGTAGGCGAATCCGTATTATTAGCGGCATCTACATACAGAACTTTTCCGATAACGATCACCGTACGTGTTACTTGGACCGCAGCATTACCGACGCTATCCGTCACATCGTAGGTAATCACATACCTCCCCGGCGGTGTGGCCGCATTTATCACAGCACCACCAACCACAACATCCTCGGTAAGATCGCCATCGTGCGCATCAAACGCAGAGTATCCCGGTTCGATATAAGCATCACCTTGCCGAAGGCCAAGAGACACAGCCCCCGTCAGCTCAATAACAGGCGGCATGGTGTCACGGACAATCACCATGCGCGTTACCTGAATCGCAGCATTACCGGCACTATCCGTCACATTGTAGGTGATTAGGTATCTGCCCACCGGCGTATTTTCATTCACCACAGCGCCACCAACTACGACACTCTCGGTGAGATCGCCGTCGCAGATATCAAATGCAGAATACCCCGGCTCGACATACGCCTCCCCCACAGGAACTATCACCGATGCGTCCCCCTGAAGTGTTATAACGGGCGGCAACGTATCACGTACAATCACCGTGCGCGTCTTTGGGATGGCGGCGTTTCCTTCGGCATCCGTGGCGTTGAAGGTCACGGTATAAACACCAGCCATATTGGGGCGCACATCAGCGGTGTTAATTATCACGCTATTCAAAGAAGAGTCACAGGTATCCAGCACCGTTGCCCCGGGATCGATATACCGTTCGCTTGAATCTATAATGAATGGATTCTCCCCTTGCAGCGTGATCTCCGGCGGTGTTGTATCTACAACCGTAACTGTACGGACAACCTGTTGCGCCTTATTGCCGCTGCTATCCTCCACGTTATAGCGAAGCGTGTAGACGCCAGGCGTAGTAATGTTGTCCTCTTCCCATCCAGTGAAAACAACTTGGCCCGTCAAATCACCGTCCACGTTGTCTTGAGCGATAAAGCCCGGCGGGGTCCAACTTGCTCCGCACTCGAGCGTTATCAAAGTCGCACCCAAAAGGGTAATTACAGGTGGTGTAGAATCCACGCCTTCCAGGCGGTACTCATACGCACCCATATCCACCCCGTTACCCCACGGACGCGCATTGCCCAGAATATCTTCCGTCGGCGCGTCCGTACTGTTGGCCGTGTCAACGCAAGGGGAAGCGGCGCTAAGACGTAGATTTCCGCTGCTCGCATTCACGAAAAGCGGAGCCAGCGCAATATTTCCCTCGCCGTCATTACCGCCTTCGATGCAGGAATACGTTACCGTAGGCGAAGACTCACAATTGTATATCCCCTCTTCCGAATTCCCCCAGACAATACAATTTTTCAGCCTCGGTGAAGAGTCGGCATTGAAGAGCGCTCCGCCCTTATTCTCGCGATACATACAGGACGAGTCACCCATTGATATTAAAGCGCTAACCCCGCCGATACTTTCCCCTGTAGCGTCTGCCGAATTCGCCACGAACGTGCAATTTGTCAACACCGGCTCCGACTCCTGATTGCATATTGCCCCGCCATTAAACGCGTTGTTCTGGAAAAACACGCAATTTATCAACACCGGCGAAGCACTTTGATTATACATTCCACCGCCGAAGCCCCGGCTTCCCTCCGCCAGATTCTTTGAAAAGGTGCAGTTGCGTATCGTGGGAGAGGATTTGTAATTCAACATCCCCGCGCCAATATAGGGCTGATAGCCCCGCATAATAATAAAGCCATCAAGCGTGGCGTTGTTCGCACCACGAACGCCTCGACGCGTATCTTCTCCGTCGATAATCGTGGCGTTAATCTCCCATGCCCGCTGGCTGCGGCTGGATTCCTGCCCGGAAAATCCGCCGTAGAGGTGGGTGTTGGGATGCAAAGTCACCACCGTATCGCCCGTCGACCTGTAGGCCCCTTTCGCCACCCAAATTTCCCCGCCGCCACAGATATAAGCGCGGTTGATCGCCGATTGAATATCCGGATAGGCCGTAGCCCAGGATTTGCCATCCGGTTCAGACGCTATCGATGCTGCATCGACATACCAAATCCGATACGAAAACCAGGCGTCAAAATCATTCGCCCCATTACTATCCGAATCCGCTCGATTCGGATTCGTACCGGAATACAACTCCTCAAAAACATTCGGCAGACCTTCCCCATCGGAATCCAGACACTCCGTCGTACTGTTTTCAGACACGCCCATATCAACCCCACCGCCTTGCGGACGTGTAACCCCACGCATATCCGTCGCTGGCGCATCCGAAGCTGTCCCGCTATTCAAACACGGCGAAGAAAGATGAAGACGAAAATCACCCTCCAGGAAATTCCAGAACATAGGATCGGCATCGATATTGCCAACCCCATCATAGCCCCCGGCAATGCATGAAAAAGTCGCGGTTACGGAAGAATAATAATGTTTCCGTATTGAGCTGTCCAGATTTCCCCATACGATACTGTTCGTCAGATTTGTTGAAGAGTCATAACAAAAAACGCCACCAAGCAAGTTTCCATACACCACACAATTCATCAGCTCTGGCGAAGCGGAATACCAGTTTTCCACCCCAAAAAAACCACTGTCTGCAAGGATACAGTTTTCCAACCTGGGTGCAGAGCTCTCTTCATTACAGACCCCGCTGCCTGCATTCGCTTCAAAACGGCACCCACTCAATATAGGTGAAGATTCTTTATTGTGCATCCCGCCGCCAAAACAGGAATCACCGATCCCCGAATTCTGGCTGAAGACACAATTGGTCACCACCGGCGAAGAAGAAGCATTGTACATCCCCCCACCCTGAGCCTTGTACGTATTTTCCAGTGTATTCTGGCTAAAAACGCAATCCGTAACAATTGGCGAAGAATTAGCGTTATACATCCCCCCGCCCATCGCCACAGCTTTCTCTGCAGTATCGTTACGCACGACCGAATTTCGAATAAATGTGCAGCGTTCTACCGTGGGAGAAGAAGCCGCGTTATACATTCCGCCCCCTTTGAAATCACGAAAAGCATCTACGGTATTTTCCGTAAAGGTGCAATCCTGTATTTTGGCGGAAGAACCGTCTTCATTATACATTCCAGCAGCAGCAGAATTTGCCGAATTCCGAATAAATTCGCAATTAGTCACTAACGGGGAAGCACTGGAATTGTACATTCCGCCACCATAATTCGCGCCATTTTCAGTGAACACACAGTCGCTCACTGTCGGAGAAGCGCCGCGGTAATTAAACATCCCGGCGCCACCACCCATAAGAGCATCATTTTGCCTGAAAGAACACTTTAAAACTGTTGGCGAGGCATCATTTGTATTCAGTATTCCGGCGCCAGCAATCATGGAAATATTCTTTTCAAAAATGCAGTTTGCCACGCATGGCGAAACGCCATCATTGTGCATGCCACCACCACTAAACGACTCGAAATCATTACCCATGTCGCCGTGTCCATGGGTAACAAAAAAACCATCCAAGGTGGCGTTATCCGCCCCTTTCACACAAGAAAGCCACTTACTACGATCGGTACCGCCATCAATCGTGGTTGTATTGTCAGCGACACAACGTTGCTCTCGCTGCGTTTCTTGTCCGGCAAAGCCACCATAAAGGTGAACGTGCTCCGCCATAGCCACCACACATTCCGCCATACTGCTTCCGTCCGCGGCAAGGATTTCACCGCCAACGCCCGTATAGGTGCCGGCAGCGACCCAAACTTCGGCAGGGCTATTTTCAGAAGCACCTGCAGCAACGGCGGCGTTGATCGCCATCTGAATACTGGAAAAGGCCGTTTCCCAGGATCTCCCATCGGATGTGACAACACTACCCTGGGCCGCATCGACATACCAAACCCTAACATCGTCACTAGCCCGAACGGGCACACTTATACACAGGGCGATCAAAAAGGGGAAAAGGCCTTTGCGCAAAATCCCTGTGGTTTTCGTACGCCATATGTTTATCAAAATAGACAGCATGTTACTTCCTTCCAAATGTGCAACAGCACAACCCAAGGTCCAGTAGTACACGAAAGAAATCAGCCTTTTTCTTTGCGTACTTTCCATATAGATAGCAGGCAACCCAAGATCTACGAAAGCATATCAAGAAACTATACACTAAACAGCAAGCGGAAAAATGTCAAGAATAAACCTGCTGCACCAATTTTTCGGCAGAGGGATGTGCTTATGGGAGGAAGGCTAGAAAAATTTGACTATATGTAATAAAGAGCATACACTTGCTCGGTTGGTATAAAATATTTTTTTAATCACATAATTGTTTTGATGCGTCTTTCTGTCTAATAAAAATCAGGCAATCGCCGGGACATAGACAGCAGATTTGCGTTCCATGGATGATCAGGAAACGGCGTATCCATTGCCGCGCTCTTTCGTCTTTACAGCGCCACACCAGAGATGCATCGACCAAACCAGGCGAAATATCGCTACTGTAGGAGTATGATCATCATGGCTAACTTCGATCTGACCCGACGCGCCTTTTTGGCGTCGGCAACCACTTCGATGGCGCTTGTCGGGGCCAACGCCGCTCCCAATACGGCCAAAGTGGTGCCGGGCAAAGTTTCTCCCAATGAAAAACTCAATGTGGCCGCTATTGGTGCAGGCGGCAAAGGCGGCGGCGACATCTACGCATGTCGTCGGGAAAACATTGTCGCGCTGTGCGACGTTGATGCTAAACGTGCCGAGAAAGCGTTTAGCCATTTTCGCAAAGCGAAAAAGTATCTTGACTACCGCAACATGCTCGAAGAGATGCCGGAAATCGACGCCCTTACGATTTCGACACCTGATCACACCCATGCGCCTGCAGCGTACATGGCCATGAAAATGGGCAAACATGTATACGTACAGAAACCGCTGACCCACACGGTGGCTGAAGCGCGTTTGCTGGCCAATACGGCTAAGGAAATGGACGTGGTTACTCAGATGGGTAACCAGGGACACTGTGGTAACGGCGTGCGCGACCTCTGCGAAATGATCTGGACCGGTGCTATCGGTAATGTGCGCGAAGCCCATGTATGGACCCACCGTCCGGTCTGGGCCAACCAGGGTCGTCCCGATCCGCTCGAGCCGCAAGTGACGCCCGAACACCTTGACTGGGACCGCTGGATCGGTAGCGCCCCAATGCGCCCATATAACCGCGGCTACGCTCCCCACGACTGGCGCGCGTGGATGGATTTCGGCGGTGGTGCACTGGGCGACATGGCCTGCCATATTATGGACCCGATCTATATGTCGCTGAAATTGGTGGAAGCTAAAGACTACACCGTGGAAGTAGTCGAACAACGTGGCAGCAACGACCAGACCTTCCCGCTGACCTCCACGATTAAATACTCCTTCCCAGCACGCGGCGATATGCCCTCGGTGGATGTGTACTGGTACGATGGACACTGGACCGATGAAAAGACGGGCAAAGAGATTTACAACCAGCCTGCCCGCCCCGAAGGCGTACCGGAAGATCAGGAATTGGGCGATAGCAACATGAACGGTTCCTACATGATCGGCGACAAAGGCATCATTACCCAGGGCGAATACGGTGGCCGTGCGCGCCTGCTGCCCGATGAAAAAATGGTGGACTACAAGAAACCCGAACCTTGGCTGGAACGTATTCCGGAAGAGAACCCCTACCTGAACTGGCTCGACGCCATTAAGGCGGGCAAAAAATCCGCTTCCGACTTCAGCTATTCCGGTCCCTTTACCGAGATGGTGCAGTTCGGCAACCTGGTTGTCAAATCCGGCAAAAAGCTGAAATGGGACAACGTCAAAGGCGTCGTCACCAACGTGCCCAACCCCGCCGAAATCGTCAGCAAAGAATACCGCAAAGGCTGGGAGCTGCCCGTATAACAAACGGCCCCAATACTTAACCTTATCCGGTTATACAACGCCCACGATCAAGCTCTTGATCGTGGGCGTTTTCCTTTTTTTGAATACAGACCTTATTTCAACCTACAAAATCATGAGACGTTTTTCTTCTGAGTGTCCAGCGGTTGAGGTGGTTTCGGCTTGGGTACATAAAAATATTTCGGGCGTGTGTGCATGCCGGTAACTGTGCGATACACATTCGGTGGGCCGACGGAGAAGTGCAATGGGCGATAGTAGCGCGAAATTTCACGGTTGAAGTGGCGCTGCGAACCCATCACAACAAGGGCAAATTCACGATTGCGAAATTTCTCTTTAAATTCCTGCTCAAAGGCATCGACATGGGCCGTCCCCCGATCCGCAAACAAGGCTTTTATCGATGCCAGGGTCACAAATGTTTTCTTGCCAACGTAGGCCGGCAAATAATTGTCGTAGGGGATAAAGACGTCTCCCTCCGTCTGTTCAATAAGATCCAGTATTCGTTGGCCCGCTTCCCGATCAGCCTTAGTAGGGATTTGCTTGGCGGGGTTATAAATTAGCAAAGCAAATTGCACCAGTAATACGCAGCATAAGCCCACGGTAACGGCCTGGCGTTGGCGTGGGGTACGTTGCCGCACACGGTCCAGGATTTCTCCTACTCCAATTCCACTCATTACCGCAATCATAAGCAAGGCGGGCATATTTACATTCAGATAGCCGCCTACATGAAGGCGAGAGGCCCAGGACATTACGACGGCGCTCAGCGTAACTGCGGAGTAGAATATGAATCCGTGCAGACGTGCGCGCCCCATTAGAAGCAGCAGCCCAATACAGGCCATGGCGCAGGCAATGCCATAGGAAGCTGCTAAATCCTGCGTCCAAAAACCAATCCAGATTCGCTTCGATATCCCCGGCACACTTACCTGACGAAACAGCCAGTGCACATACCATCCGTCATAATACCAATCCAACGCCCACGTACTACCCCCCAGCAGCACCGTCAACAGGCCCCCAAGCACGAAAGCACGACGCCAATTGATAAAAAATTCCCCCATCACTATGGCGAGTATAATTACAAGGGAAGACTGCTTCGTAAAATACGCCAGCGTAAGCATCAGGACAGTGGCGAATACGCCCGCGTATCCTCGCCAAAACCGGTCTGCATATACCCCACACAGCAGGAAGAAAACCATCAACGTGTCCACATGGGCCAAATCAAACCAGGCCCCGCCAATTTTAAAAGTGGCAGCGAATAAACCAACAGCGACAATACCGGCGATCGCATTCCGTGTTTCTCGGCGTACAATGTGGTAAGCCACTACGAAGGAACCCAAAGAGGCGACAAAGGAAATCAAGCGTAGTGAACCTAGGTTTAGTCCGGAGATTTTGCACATTATCGCTGCAAGGTAATGATACAGAGGTGTATAAATAAAGGGACTGAAATCCATCGAAGGCGCCACATAAATGGGTTTGCCCTCCAGGATGCGCTCCGCATGCTGCAGCATCGCACCTTCCAGCCACTCCAGATTAAAGGGATACGGAATACGAAAATAGGCGATTACACAATACACCACCACATAAGCCAATGCTGCGGTAACAGTGAGAAACAACGCGCTTCCCGCTGTAAGAGCAATCAGCTTGTCTTCCACCTTAGGGGAAAGCAGGCCACGGTCATGTGTATGTAAGCCGACACGAGAACTGTCCATAAAGTACAACCTTCACTACCGTTATAAGCGCACAGAACACTAAGGCGGTCCAGCGACTGCAAGCAAGTGGCCAGCGCCACGCGCAAGAATTATGGTCCTTACCGTCCCTTACCATCAAAAAAACTTCGTTTTTTATGACAACTTCTCAGATTTTAGTCACTATAGTACAGGCACTTTGGGGTTTCTTCGTAAAAGAGGATAACAACTCCCCGGAACCCTGTCAATTGCAAGCCTTTTTTATGCCAACCGGCATCGAAACAGGCTGGTGCGTTTGCGCAACTTGCAATCTACGATCTATTTCTGTCATAACAACGTAAACTTGCAGACGAAAACTATACTAAAGTGGTCTGGCGACCACAGGGCGGTCAGCGTCACCGGCAATATTTAGGGTCCTTACCATCCCTGACCGCAGCAAAATTTCGTTTTTTATGGCAGCTTTTCAGATTTCAGTTACTAAGATTGAGGATTCGAGATTGAGTTTAACGCACACAAAAGATCAGGAAGCAATGCCCCTGAGAACGGAAGAAAACCGCACCCAAGACAAAGAAACCCTGCAATGCGCCCTCTGTGGGAAACGCTATACCCCGGAAGAGCTGCTGCGCTTCGAGGAACGCTGGATTTGTGCCCGTTGCAAGCCTGTATATTTTCAAATTCTGCAAGAGGGCGCTTCCCTGCCGGAACATTTTCATTATGGCGGCTTTTGGATACGTTTTGTTGCCCTCATGATTGATGGTGTTATTTTGCAAATACCCGGTGTTTGTATCAATCTGCTATTGACCACCATTTTTCTTGGCGACCCACAGCTCTTTACGGCTAATTCGGAGGAAGACATTCCCCTGTTTGGGTTCTATACGCTATCCGCGTTGCTTTCCTTTACGGTAAGTACTATTTATTCCTGCTTATTTTTGGGGAAATATGCGGCGACCCCGGGTAAAATGGTTTGCGGTTTACAGGTTATCCGTTCCAATGGCAACCGTATAAGCTACGGGCGTGCCTTTGGCCGACAGTGCGCCGAGATGCTCAGTCAAATCCTCTTTTTTATGGGCTATCTCATGGCGGCGTTTGATGTGGAAAAACGTGCGTTGCACGATCGTCTTTGCGATACGCGCGTGGTTTATAAAAAAAAGTGAATAAAACCGCCTGTTGTGGAGTATAGCTTGCAGTATGCAACGCTTTTTTCCTGGCGCGCAATGCCGGCAGATCGGCATAAGGAGATATTATCTTGGATTGGTATTATGCAGAAAATGGGGAGCAGAAGGGGCCGGTAACGGAGGAAACGTTCCAGGTGCTGCTTGCCAATGGCACGGTTACGGATGAAACACTGGTCTGGCAACAGGGTATGGCGCAGTGGACGGCCTGGGGCGAGGTGCAAACGGTGCAAGCCGCCTCGGCAACAGAGGATGTGTCCGCGACATCCGTAGAATTGGTGGACAACACTTCGGAAACGGCGCTGGAAAGCAGTGATGGTACACGATGCAGTTTATGTGGAAAAATTTATCCTCCGGAGGAAATGCTGCAGTTCGAGGAACGCTGGATCTGCGCTAGCTGTAAACCAAGGTATTTCCAAAGCCTACAGGAAGGTGCTGCTTTACCCCATCATTTGCACTATGCCGGCTTCTGGATTCGTTTCTTGGCCAAGGCAATTGACGGAATTTTGTTGGGTGTTGTCGGTCTGCTGACCAACATGCTAACGTCCCTTCTTGTTTTGGGTGATATACAAATTTATGCAACAGACTATGAAGATGCGGGCGCGTTTTTTCTGCTCACAGGGGTCAATTCCCTTGTGGGTCTGCTTATAGGGCTTACGTACACTACGTTCTTCCTTGGAAAATTTGGCGCGACACCGGGCAAAATGGCCTGTGGTCTACGCGTGATACGCGCGGACGGAAGCCGTATAACCTATTGGCGCGCTTTTGGGCGACATTTTGCGGAAATGCTCAGCCAAATCATCATGTATATCGGCTATCTTATGGCTGCGTTTGACGAGGAAAAGCGAGCCCTGCATGATCGCATCTGCGATACGCGGGTGGTGCATAAAAAATAGGCGGTTGATTTTATATGGAGCATCCGGATTTGTCATTTCGTTGCGCCGCTTGCAAGACGCAGCTATCGGCGACAGCAGAATATGCGCAGGAACTTGTACTCACCTGTCCGACCTGCAAAGCACAGAATGAAGTGCATCTTCTGCCCGCTTTTTTTCAGGAGCAGGAACTGCAACGTGCGGCGGCATTGCAGGCGGAGGAGGAAAGCAGTTGCTTTTTCCACCCCCAATCGCGTGCAGAGCAGGTGTGTGAGAATTGCGGTCGCTTCTTGTGCCCTGTGTGCGCTATTGCCATGGATCATAAGACGCTTTGTCCGCAATGTCTGGAAAAGGCGGTATGCGGTAAGAAAACGGTCCGTTTTCAGCAGGATTTCCCCCTTTACGACAGCATGGCGCTTAGTCTCTCTATATTCGCACTAGTGGTATTTTGGCTTGCTCCCATTTTTATGCCCGTTGCAGGATATTTCATCTTTCGTCACTGGCGTACGCCGCACGGCATATTACCCCGACGCCGCTGGCGTTTTGTTTTGGCGGGTATTTTTTCACTACTGTCGATAGCGCTTTTCCTTCTTGTGCTATTTGCCCTAATCATGGATTTCTAAACGCTGAATCAAGGTGCAAAATGAAAGAGAATTCCTATGTGCGTCTGCCCGGTCGCCTTCAGGCGGGGTATGGCCTGTTTATCACAGAACGAGAGAAGCTGTTTCTATCTGAAGATACCTTGTTGCAGGTAAAAAAAAGAGGGTACACTATCCGGTATAAACGCTTTGCATTGAAGGATGTCCAGGCGTTTATCATATCGCCGACGTGGGGACGACGATACCTGTGCGCCTTACTGTTTTTACTGCTTCTACTCTTCCTCATCCCCCTTTTTTTCATTCCAGCATTCTACATGACGGGTATTCCCGCCAGTTTTTTTATTCTGTTTATTATTGGCATTGTGTTTGCACTGGGCCCTGTATGTTCTTGCACGGTGGTAACTGCGGCGCAGCAGGAGCGGCTGTCTTCGTTGAGTCGGTTGAAGACTGCACGGCGGGTGGTGCGGGATTTGGAGGCGCGTATCCAGGCGGTACAGTCCGCCTCGGTGGAGGCTGTAGAAACGGAGGAAGAAGCACCAAAATTTGAGGTGGCTGATTAGAAACAACTGTGGTACTATCGAATGGATGGAGGCGCCAAGCGTAAAAAGAACCCGAACGCACTCATGTGTCGTATTCGGGGGGACAGCATGGCGGCCCAAGGCAATGCGTGAACCGGTTTCAGGGGAAATCGGTTGGTGATAAGCAGACGTTGCTGAGGGTCGCGAATCCCTCGGAAAACGTCGCAGCAAGGAGGTATGTCCTATGGCAAGAGTGCGTGTATCCTCGGTTCAAATGACAGTGGCCCCCACCAAAAACGACAACCTTCCTCGAATTCTCGACTTTATCCAGAACAGCAATTGCGATTTCATTGTCTTCCCGGAAATGAGTCTGACGGGATACAACAATGATTTCAGTGACACGCGCACCCGCGAAGCCTGGCGTCAGATCGCCGCGGCGTGTCGCACATCCTATGTATCGGCTATTATCGGCACGGGTGTACGTCATGATGGCCACACTCACATCCAGTCACGCGTCTATTCCGATGCGGGCAACTTGTTGGGTGCGCAAGAAAAACTGGTGCCCACGGAAGATGATCGTGCATGGTGTCGGCCAGGCGAGGAGTTGCACACGTTTCAGCATCACGATATTACGTTTGGCTGTTTGATTGGCAATGATTTATGGGTTGCTCCGGGGCATGGGCCTTATCCCGATCCGCGGTTGACATTTCGCCTGAGCCAGAACGGCGCACAGGTCATTTTCCACAGCGCATGCACGGGAACCGATCCGGATTACACTGCGTATTATGAGGCC
Organism: Candidatus Hydrogenedentota bacterium; assembly: GCA_963678445.1. GTDB lineage: Bacteria > Hydrogenedentota > Hydrogenedentia > Hydrogenedentales. The sequence goes on from OY782877.1 coordinate 2,070,948, forward strand.
AACCTGAAACTACGGGCACGGGAAGGCGGGTGCTACATTGTGCTGGCCAATACCGCCAGTGAAGATGGTGCATTGAATATACCCTCAGGCGTGATTTCACCAATGGGTGAATGGATAGCGCATGCGCCGACAACAGGAGAGCACATCGTTTCCCATGACTTAGAAGTTGAGTGAGAATTAGTGCCGCGTTTGCCATAAAGTTTCATGGGGGGGGGGGAGGCGGTCACCTCCCCCCCCCAGCGTAATGATAAAATCCTCGCAAAGTTGCGGGGATTTCTTTTATGATAGGCGCATGCGAAAAAGCCTGTTTCCGCAACCGTAACTTGATGTACTTCAAAAGTCCAGGGCGGAAAAACGAGCCCGTGAATACATAAAAAGCAGTCGTTTTTCTTTGCTTTTTTCTTTTTTTAAAAAGAAAAAAGAGGAAACTCTTCCGAAATGAATTTCTTCGTCTTTAAAAAAAAAGGTATTGTCCTGTTTTTTGCGGTGGTGTTGGCTAGCGTTGCCGGGACCGCGTATGCGCGGCAGCGTGCTGTTGAATCTGAAACGATATGCACGGATGTGGTTACGCCGCACATTCCGTGGGCAATGCCATTATTGGGCGGTCCTGTTGAATTGTTATTCGTCGCGCCCCGCTTTGCGTTGCGGGATTTAGCCGAAGTGGCGCAGCGGATGGAGGTGCGGTATGAAAGCGTAGGCGTCTGGGATGCGCAACATCTGGGTTATGACGTGAGTCTGGCGGAGCAGCATCTGGCGGGCTATGCGCCGGAGGAGGTCGCAGCGCAGTTGCGTGCACAGTTGAAGCGTCCGGGCGACGTGATCGTGTTGGCGGGCTTTGACCTGGCGCAACTTCCGGATGCATTGCAGGAGTTGCTGCTGGAACGGGTGCGCGAGGGGGCAGGTTTGGTAGTGACGCAGGCGGTGCCGGGGGCGGACACCCGTCTGCGCCGTGTGCTGGATGGGCTTGAGGAGTTACACATCCCGCTTGGGCGCGGTGTCGCGCCGTGTATGCCTGAAAGTGCGACGGAGCCCGTGCAGCTTCGTACAGGGCAGTATGGAAAAGGGCGCGTGGCTGAAATTTCTTTTGCCGGGGATCGTGCCGCTACACATTGTCTAATCGCAATGCCCACGGATGTTATGCGCATCTTTCCTGGCTATCGTGAAAATGCCTATGCACAAATTCTGCGTGTATTGCTTTGGGCGGCGAAACGCACCGCCCCGTGTCAGATTGCCGATGTGGCGTATACAGGGCCTACAGGCCCTGACGAAGAGGAGATTCCCCCGGGGCAAACGCCGGAATTTGTCCAGGCAATGCGCGATTCGGTTGTGCATCAGCCCATGCGTCCGTATTCGCTTGCGCTGAATAGACCCGCGCCTAAGCGGTATGAAGTAATGTTGCAGTTGCGCCAGTGGGACACGGAGCGACATTTAGTGTATAGCTCCGAAACCCGTCTCGCAAAAGGGGCCAGGTTGCATCCTTTCGAGTTACTTGTGGGGCCGGGCAATTATTTGCTGGATGTATGGCTGATGCAGCGTGATCGGGTGGTGGACTGGTATTCGAAGCCTATTGTGGTGGAGGGGTGGCCGGAATTTGAGGGAGTCAGCTTTTCTAAAAACTACCTTCTGCCCAACGATGTGCTGGATGTTACCTGCACGGTGCGTCCCGTTTTTGGTCGTAACCGTAGCGGCACACTGTATGCTCGCGCCATTGATCCGTTGCCTTGCGCCACCACGGTCGATGGACGGCTCTTAGCGGAGACACACGTTGCCTTTGATCACAAAGGCGGACGTTTCACCTTGCGCCTCCCGTTTTCTGATTTAATCGCGCCGCTGGTGAAAATTGAACTGTTCACGACGGCAGGCGAACCGCATCCGATGAATACGCTGGAGATGTGCCGCTCGTTTCGTCGCTATCATTACATGACGGTGCGGCTGCCGCATGGCGAGAATCCCACGCCCCAATTGTTCGTCTCAGCACCTACAACTTCAGAGTACAATGCGCGCGGATTTTTAAGCGCTTTGCAGGAACAGGGCGTATCGTTTTGTTCTGCCGAAGGCACCGAGGCTAACTTGTTTTACACGGCGTTGGGAAACATGCGGTTGCTGCCACAAATTGCGCAGTATACGCCTGAATTTATTCGTGATGGATTTTGCCGCCAACCGTGTCTGAGTGATCCGGCGTATCTGAAGCGGGAAGTAAGGCGACTGCAAGAAACGGCGCGCACCTTGTGGGCAGGGGGGAGCGCCTGGTACTCCCTGGGACAGGAAAATGCGTTAACGTTGGGGGACGAGCATCTTTGTTTTTCACCCTCCTGCCAAGAGGCTTTTATCGCACGCCTCAAAAATCGCTATGGTGCGCTGGATAAGCTGAATAGCGCCTGGGAGAGTCAGGTTCTGGACTGGTCGGAAATTGTCCCGCCGCCTTATCTTGAAAAGGACACATCGATTAATCCTGCTCCATATTGGGATTTTCGCGATCATATGGCCCAGACATTTACGGAGTTCCATCAGCTGGCGCGCACTGCGGTACGCCAGGTTGATCCCAAGGCGCATGTTGGCTTTCGTGTTCAGGCGACGCAGAATCCCGCACGGGGCTACGACTGGATTGGGCTGGGGCATTCGTTGGATTTCCTTGCGTTGGATCCAAACCCTGCCTTGCTTGCACAGTTACAGTATTCTCCTGCGCCTGCCCGATCGCTTATGCTTAGCTTTGGCGACCACTACCGCGTGGATGCCGAAGCGCAGGCCCGGTGGTTGCCATGGTATGCCGCACTGCATCAGATTTCGGGCTTGTGGCTGATGAATCCTTTCGGCGATGTCCGGAATGCTGCACCGCATGCCGCGTTACTACCCGACGGACGCCCTCGACCTTGGTTCGACAGCTTGCTGGAAAGTTTCAATGCGTTACAGGATGGGTTGGGTGCCTTGCTTTTGCAGGCGGAACGTAGCCCGGCGACCCTGGCGATTTACACCAATACCCGTTCGCAGCAGTACACGGCACGGGCGTTGAATGTCTCTCTCACGGAGACCCCACTGACGCGTTATGTAAAGGCGTTGCAACGTGGCGGCTATGCGTTTGACGTGCTTTCGCCCGCCGATCTGACCGCTACTGCGTTGAATCGATATGCCGTGTTGTTACTTCCCGCGGTTAATTCCCTGGGGGAGGGGGAGGCGGAGCTGCTGCAGTATTTCGCGGAACGCGGCGGCATCCTTTTGGGCGAAGCACCGGTGGGGGAAATTGATGAGCATGGAAGATCTCAGGCATCCCCCTTAAAGGTCTTGCTGCAAAAAGAGCCGCATTATTTATGGACGGCGAATTTTTCGACAACGCATTTTCCCCAGGCCCTCTACGAAATGCTAGAGACGAAGGGGCAGCATGCCGCTACGCCGCTACAGTTCAAACACGCTTCTTTCCAAGGTATACAGCAGTGTTTCCGTCTTGGGAAAGCAGAAATCATCGCTTTGTTGGCCGCGCCAAATGCCTCAAAACAATCCTGTCGCCTGCAATGGCCTAAAGACGCCATTGCGTATGACTTGCTGACAGGGAAAGAAGTTGTGCGTCCTCATAAGCATCGATGCACGGTGCAGCCTGGAGAAGCGCTTCTTTTCGCCAAGCTTCCCTATGCGGTTGACCGCATAGACATCCGTCTCCCCGAAAGTGTCTCCGCAGGAAAGCGTCTGCAGCTCAGCGTTACCGTGACCCCCGAAGCAGGAGAGGCCGGTACGCATCTGGTCTACCTGCAACTTGCCCCCAAAGGTGGCGCGCCGTTACGGCATTACACCCGCTATGTACGCTGTGAGAATGGTAATGGGGAGACCTATTTGCCGTTGGCCTACAATGAATCGCCCGGCGATTATGAGATTCATGCACGCGACATCCTCAGTGGTATCGAAACCACCGTCGGCCTCCGAATTCTTTTCGCAGATCGCTAGTGCGTCTGTCCCCCGTAATATGCGTGCGCGGCAGCCCGTGTTTTTCGAAGTCTTTTCCCATATAAAAGCCTCTTATATCCCGCATTTACCGAATAGACAAAAAAACCTTGCAAAATACTCTCCTTTTCGATAGAATTCCAACTATATTGGCACAGATTGCGAATTGGCCGAAAATGGGCATGAGTGCGCTTCCACATGGGGGGACAGGCGGTGCAACTGAAATGCAAGTAAAGTTCTAAACGGCACTATGGGGAGGTCGGGGATGATTACCGACATCAAAACCAAAGTCGAGGCATTGTCGGAATCGCTCGTACTCTGCGAACCGACCGATCTGTCCGGCCTTGCAGAGATTCACGCCAAGTTTGAAGAAATTGGGCTATGGGCGCAGGAAAAATACCTCAACAAAATCCAGGAATTAACGCAAAGCGCTGCGGATTTGGTGGAAAACATCATTCTGCAGGAAACCGATGATCCTGCTGGTGCGATGGAGATGTTGGGGCAATCGGTTGCGGTCTTGCAGGCCGTTCTGATCGAAGGGCGTTCGGAAGCTGAGGTTGACTTTCCCGACGGCCTGAATAAGACGACTGCCGCCCCCCCTGATGGGAAACAGGTAGGGGCGGGCCTTTTTGCAGTCACTCTACCCTCGCATGTGGATGAGGGGATTTTCAGCGATTTTCTGATTCGTCAGGAAACTTCGCTGGAGGAGATGGAGCAAAACATTCTGGCTGTGGAGCGGGGTGATGGGGATACTGCTTTTGAGGACTTGCGCCGCCAGATTCACACATTAAAAGGGGAATCTGCCCTGTTGGGACTGCCGCAAGTAGAGCGGCTGTGCCACAAAGCCGAAGATGATCTTTCTGACGAATGGCCTCCCGGTTTTGCCGATCGTCTGTTACGCCTCAAGGACTGGCTCAAACGGGTTTTCGATCATTATGCGGGCAAGGGCGCACCACCCGAATCGCCCGATGAAATGGCGGCGGTATTGGAGGGGCGTGCGGATACCGCCGCTACTGCTACGATGGGCTTTCCTGCTGAAGAGGTGGCAGAAGAGGCGGAAGATGGGTATGAGGCGAAGCCGTTGGAGGGGGACAAGGAATTACTGGGCGATTTTATTATTGAGGCGACGGAGCATCTGGAAAATGCCGATGTTCAACTGCTTTCCCTGGAAACAGAACCGCATAACCAGGACGCCATCAATGCGGTGTTTCGCGCATTTCATACCATCAAGGGGGTTGCCGGTTTCCTGGCGCTGGACGAGATTCAGGCGCTTGCGCATGAGGCGGAAAATCTGCTGGACAAGGCGCGTAAGGATACGGTGGAGTTGGTGGGGCCATGCATCGATATTATTTTTGATGCAGTAGACTCTCTCAAAAAATGTATTGACAATGTCAATAACGCTTTGGCCAGTGGCGAGTTCTTACAACCTGTTGCGGGCTTGCCTGCGCTGGTTAAACGGATTAAAGAATTTGCGCCAGAGGCGCAATCTGTGCGTCCTCGGGAGAAGAGTACGCCTCCTCCCCCTCGTCTTGGTGAATTGCTTGTAGATACCGGGGCGGCTACGGAAAGTGCCGTAAATAATGCATTGGCGAAACAAACGGAACCGCCACAACCCAAGAAATTGGGCGAAGTGTTGGTGGAGGCGTCGGTAACCTCGTCGAAAAGAGTGAGTGAGGCGCTGGATCAGCAACATCTTCCGGAGAATAAAGACAAGAAAATGGGTGAGCTGTTGGTGGAGATGGGGGCGGTGGATCCAGCGGATATCGAGGCGGGTCTGGCCCGACAGCAGACGCCGCCCACGCCGCCTAAACTAGGGGAAACCCTGGTTAAATCGGGCGATGCAACTGCACGCGATGTGGCGCAGGCCCTGCGTACGCAAAAGCAGGGCAAAACGGGCACTATCACCGTGCGTGAGGCGGTCAAGGTAGATGCGGACCGTCTGGACCAATTGGTAGACATGATAGGCGAGTTGGTTATCGCGGAATCCATGGTGGCGCAATCGCCTGAATTTCGGAATAACATCTCTACCGACTTGGAACGCCATCTCAGTCAGTTGGACAAGATTACCCGCGAGTTGCAGGTGATGGCCATGTCGCTGCGCATGGTGCCGGTACGTTCGACCTTCCAGAAAATGGCCCGCCTGGTGCGTGATCTGGCGAAGAAGACGAACAAGGCGGTTAATTTCATCATGACGGGAGAAGACACCGAGCTGGACAAAACGGTGGTCGATAAGATCGGCGATCCGTTGGTGCATATGGTGCGTAATGCGGTGGATCATGGCCTGGAGAACAATGCAGAGGAGCGACGAAGTGGCGGCAAAGAGCCCATTGCGAATGTCTCCTTGCGTGCGTTCCATAAAGGCGGCAATATTCACATTCAAATCGAAGATGATGGACGGGGGTTGAATCGCGATGCCATTTTGCAAAAGGCGCGTGACCGCAACATTATCAACGAGGGGGATATTCTGAGTGATCGCGAGGTATGGAACCTGATTTTTGAGCCGGGCTTTTCCACTGCGCGTGAGATTACAGCGGTCTCGGGACGTGGCGTCGGCATGGATGTGGTAAAACGCAATATCGAATCGCTACGAGGACAGGTAGAAATTCATTCTGAGATGGGCAAAGGTACACTGTTCACCATCCGGTTGCCGCTGACCTTGGCGATTATCGATGGTATGGTCATCCGGGTGGGTGAGGAACGATATGTGTTGCCCACCCTTTCTATCGTCATCTCACTGCGTCCGGAGTCGACAGATATCACTACCGTGGTGGGACGCGGCGAAATGTTGCGCCTGCAGGGTAAACTTATTCCGCTGTTCCGTCTCCACCAGCTTTTCGACATCCCCCAAGCCCAGCACAATCCGTTGGAAGGTACCGTAGTCGTGGTGGAGAATGACGGTAAACAGGTGGGGCTTCTGATTGACGAAATTTTGGGACAACAGCAGATTGTCATCAAGTCCGTTGGGGAATCCCTCAAGGACGTGCCAGGGATTGCTGGTGGGGCTATCATGCCTGATGGTCGGGTGGGCTTGATACTTGACATTGCGGGCCTAATTCAGCTTGTAGATGAAGAAATGGAACAAACGACCACGTCGTGTGAAACTATTATGTAGGAGAACTGTGCTATGTCCGATTCAACTGGCGCTATTGAAAAGAGTGCCTCGTCCGATTTTCAGGCATTGGCGGGAAAATACCTCACCTTTGAATTGGGGGAGGAAGTGTACGGCCTGGAGATTTTAAAGGTACAGGAAATTATCGGTATTATGAGCATCACTCAAGTGCCGCAGACCCCGGAGTATGTGCGCGGCGTCATCAATCTGCGCGGCAAGGTTATCCCTGTCGTAGAGTTGCGGCGCAAATTTGGTCTGGCGCGCGTAGAAGACAATGATCGCACATGCATTATCGTCGTGCAGGTAACGGGTGGAGACGGCGCGATTACGATGGGCATCCTGGTAGATGAGGTCTCCGAAGTGGTGGATATTGACGCGGATCAACTGGAGCCGCCGCCCTCCTTTGGTGCTACCATTGACACGGCGTTCATCTTGGCGATGGGTAAATTGGAGAAGCATGTTGTTGTCCTGCTGGATGTAGACAAAGTTCTGACTAGCGGCGAAATGGCAATGGTCAACAAGATTGCAGCGGACTAATTTTGAGATAGTTGTAAATAAATTAAAGGAAAGCCTATCATAGGGCCAGCATGATGAGAATGGTGTAAGTGATGTGCTGTATCGCAGACATGCCTGAAGAGTTGTCAGCGTTAGGGGCTAACCTGTTTTTAGCAGGGGTAACACTCCTGTTTATGCTATAACGGAATGTATTTGGACGTCGCAAGCGGCGGATATGAAGTAATTCTTAACAAACACGGAGACTCCACCATGAAAGTGGAATATATTAATCCTTTCATTGAGAGCGTCTATGACCTTTTCACGACAATGCTGAGCTCAAAGGCACAGCGTGGTGACGTAGGCCTGGCGAAAACGGATGCCAACCCGCGTGATATAATGGCCTTGATAGGTCTTAGCGGTATGGCGCGTGGCATGGTAGCGCTGGCCTTTCCGGTTGAAACCGCGCTTAACATGGTCAACAGTTTGCTAGGCACAGAGATACGTGTGGTGGACGATACCGTGTCAGACGCCATCGCGGAAATGGTGAATATCGTGGCTGGGGGCGCCAAGGCCAAATTGAACACGGGTGATGGTCCTCCCATCGATCTCAGTTTGCCGACGGTTGTGCGCGGTAACAGCTATAATGTGGACTATCCATCGGGTTCTGTATGGCTGGAGGTGCCCTTTAACAGTGATTTGGGGCCGTTCACATTGCGTGTGACGTTTGAAATGAGCAAAGACTGAGTGACGGCGGCCTGCGTTTTCGGCGTTGCATATGCGCCTTGCGCGGAATGGCCGCAGTAAAAAGTTTAAAAAAATGACAGCTTTTGAAGTGTCAGTCACTAATATCTGGAGTGATAGGAGATTGAGTATATGAAAGCATTGGTTGTCGACGATTCCGCCGTCATGCGCAAGGTGCTTATTGGGGCCTTGGGGCGCGCTAATATCACCGATGTGGATCAGGCCTCGGATGGCCAGGAAGCAGTTAAGGCGGCGGAAGCCGCGGATTATGATCTGGTTCTGATGGATTGGAACATGCCAAACATGCTGGGTATCGATGCGGTGAAAGCAATTCGCGCCAATGGTAAAAAGATGCCCATCATCATGGTGACGACGGAAGCGGAAAAAAGCCGGGTAGTCGATGCTTTGAAAGCAGGGGCCACCAATTATGTGATCAAGCCTTTTGAGCCGGCGACGATTGTATCCAAAATCCAGGAAGTGCTTGCAAAATAACCGTCCGCAATGCGGCAGTAGGTTTTCTATACGCAACTATAGCCAAAAAGACGTCAATAAAATAAGGATCGTTTACAAGACGCCGGTTACATAGAAAATGTCGTGCATCTTGTGGCGGTCTAGCACAGGGGGGCGACAATATTTTGGGTAGTAGGCAGCATATCTTTTTGGACCGTGAGTGCAATAACGATACAGCAGGAAGTCCGCGGATTATCGTATGACCACGGATGCGTTCCCAAACAGGAGTTACTATCTTGAGCCAGGCTATATTTATTGCGGTGGCGACGCGGCAACTGTACACACTGTGGTGGGTAGTTGCGTTGCGGTTTGCCTGTGGGAGCCGCGCCTGAATATAGGGGGGATGAATCACTTTTTATTGCCCGTGACCAATGATATTACACAGACCACTGCGCGTTATGGGAACGTGGCTACGTTGAAATTGGTGAAGATGATGGAGAATGCCGGGGCCAGTCGAAAAACCATGCTGGCCCAGATCCTCGGTGGCGGTGCACCGCGTCATGCGGTGGGGTATACCTTGGGTGAGGAGAATGTGGCTATTGCCCGTAGCATCCTCAAACGTAAGGGAATTCTGATAACATCGGAAGATGTAGGCGGCCATATGGGCCGCAAAATAGTTTTTGACACGCATTCTGGCCACGTTATGGTCTTAAAGGTGCATCGCATCCGCCAGGACGACTGGATTGAGCCGCCGTCAAAGATGCAGCCTTAGGACATACTGGTCGAGCGAAATGCGGCGGTGCGTCGCAACAGCGGGAGTGTAGATGGAACAAGCTGTCTTTCAAAGATTTCGTGATTTGATCTACAAAAAAAGCGGTATTACCTTAGGCCCGCAAAAGGTTGCATTGGTATCCGCGCGTGTGTCCAAGCGTATGCGTGCACTGTCGTACACCGACCATCGCGCATACCTCAAATATGTACTTGCTGATGAGAGCGGTGAGGAACTTATTCATTTACTGGATGCAATCTCTACCAACGTAACCAGTTTTTTTCGGGAAGCGCAGCATTTTGATTTTTTGACGCAGGTTATCCAGAAATGCCGGCAGAATCGTCAGGAGCGCTTTCGTTTTTGGTCGGCGGCCAGTAGCACGGGGGAGGAGCCGTATACGATGGGAATGGTGGCCCTGGAGGCGCTCAAGGGGGTTTCGTGTGATTTGCGCATTCTGGCCACGGATATCTCAACCCGGGTTCTGGAGCATTGTTTGCTGGGGCATTACACCGAGCCCAAGCTGGAGCCAATCCCAAAGGCCATGCGCCAGCGTTATTTTAGGCGGGTTGATGATGATGTATACAGCATTAATGATGATGTGCGTAATTTGATTACCTTTCGACGCCTCAATCTTTCGACGCCGCCGTTTCCCATGCGTGGTCCGATGGATATCATTTTTTGCCGCAACGTTATGATCTATTTTGATGAGCAGATTCGCCGTGGTTTTTTGCTGGAGGCGCACCGCCTTTTAAAGCCGGGGGGCTATTTGATGATAGGGCATTCTGAAAGTCTGGGAGCGTATAACAAGTCTTTTCGTCTGGTCAAACCCTCTATTTATCAGAAAGTATAATGAGGCCATTACATGTATCGCTACATCGCCAAATCCAAGCCGCAGCGTAGTATCCGCCACAGGCGCAAGGGGGAATAAAGGTGCAGTATACGGTCGGCATCTCAGAAATGAAGGTAACCCGTAATCCCGATGATGTATTAGTTACCTACTCCTTAGGCTCTTGCATTGGTGTTGCTCTGTACGACGCCCATATGCGGGTGGGTGGGCTCATCCACTGCATGCTTCCACTTTCCAAGATAGATCCCGTCAGGGCAAAGGAAAGCCCGTGTATGTTCACAGATACGGGAATCCCACACATGCTTCAAACATTGCTGGATATGGGTGCAGACAAGCGGCGCATCGTCGCCAAAGTCGCCGGAGCCTCACAGTTACTTGACAGTAACAACACGTTTCGCATTGGCGAGCGCAACAAGGTGGTCTTACGAAAGTTACTCTGGAAAAATAACATACTGATCGCCGCGGAGGATACTGGCGGCACCATTGCTCGTACGATGTTCCTGGACGTCAGCACGGGAGTTACCATGATTAAAGCTGGGGGGAAACGTTATGAACTGGTCTAGAGAGTGCCCAATTATCCATAGCGCGTCAATCCCCTTCCTTTTTTTCGTGGCACACCGCGCTAACCGTATTCAGGGAGATACGCCATGAGTATGCGCAAAGAAATCCTGGCTAAAACAACCACTATCTCCTCGCTGCCAGCTTGTGTCACGCATGTATTGCAGCTGCTGCAGAATCCAGACAGCAGTATGGCGGAGATTGTAGGGGCCATTGAATATGATCCTGGCCTTACGGCGGATTTTCTGCGTTTGGCGAATTCGGCCTATTTTGCAGGGCCACGAAAGATTGGTTCCCTTCGGGAGGCCGGCGTGCTTTTCGGTACCCAGCGCATCCAGCAGCTTGTAATGGCTTCTGCTGTATTTCCGTTGGCGCAGCATCCGATAAAAGGCTACGATTTGCCTACAGGCCAACTCCTCGACCGGCTCGTCGCCGTCGGCGTAGGTGCGGAAGAGTTGGGCAAAATGCTCGATCTGTCACCGCCACATTACACCTTCACCGCAGGTCTGCTCCACGGCATAGGGAAGATTGTTTTAGGCACCTTTATTGCCATCGAGCCGGACCCCATCCTGGAATTGGCCCATGAGGACAACATTCCGTTTGACGAAGCCGAGCGTATAATCCTTGGCATTGATCATGCGGAAGTGGGCGCGGCGCTACTTGAACAGTGGGAGTTGCCCAAGGAAATTGTGCAGGTGGTGCGCTGGCACAACCAGCCAGAAAAATATAGCGGTGATCCACTCGTCGTTGACTTGGTTCATTATGCTAATATACTGAGTATCGCATGCGGCTTGGGTACCGGCATTGATGGACTTCACTACCGTCCTTGTCAGGCTACGGTCGAGCGGCTAAATCCGAAAACCGTAATAACCGAAAAGGTAACGTGCAAAATGCTTGAAGAGGTAAAAACCGTGCGTTCCGAGTATGCCGAGTACGGCGGAGGAAAGTAGCATGTCTTACAATATCCTCATCGTGGATGATTCGGAAATTGTGCGCGCCGTTATCGCCAAGACGTTGGATATCGGTGGCGTTCCCGTGGGTGAGCTGTATCAGGCGGGGAACGGCAAAGAAGCGCTGGAATTGCTCCATGAGAAATGGATTGACCTGGTCTTTACAGATATTAATATGCCTGTGATGAATGGTCTTGAAATGCTGGATGCGATGCTCGGGGATGAAAGCCTCAAACATACGCCCGTAGTGGTCATTTCGACAGAGGGCAGTAAAACGCGCATAGAGGATTTGATTGAACGCGGGGTGCGTGCCTATATACGAAAACCATTCACGCCTGAAATGTTGAAAGAAATCGTAGACAAAGAACTGGGGGGGCAAAATGACTAACCCGGACTATACCGCATTGTTAAATCAGGTTTTTTCGCAGGTGGCGCAAGAGCTTGCCTTCATGTTTACAGAACCTGCGGAAGATGAAGTTTTACCTGCTGTTGGCCCTTCGTTTGTTCTTGCCCGGATGACATTTACGGGACCTATCAATGGCAAACTGGCCATCGCGGTACCTGAGGATATGTGCCCGGAAATTGCCGCCAACGTTTTGGGGGTGGATTTAGACGATGACACCATGACCGTTGAGCCGGAAGATGCGCTTAAAGAATTGCTCAATGTTACCTGTGGCAATCTGCTCACCGCAATGGCGGGAGAGCAACCTATTTTTGATCTTACCGTACCTGCCGTGCAGCACTTGGACACGCAGGCATGGCAAGCCATGCAGAATATGTCCGACACCACATTGGTTTTGGTTGACGACAGCCCCGTGCTGCTGCGTCTCGACGTAGACTAGTGACTAACCCGTTCATGTGCGAAGAATGGAATACCGGGAGGCGTAAGCCAAGGTTTTTGTGCGCTCCCCTTACCGGAAACGATTGCAACCATCCAACTCCTGTTAGAGAACGCAACAAGGAAGTATATGTATGATGCGGAATAACAGTGTAACACCCAGCGGCATAGATCTTCCTGGAGTAACCCGGCCTATACGGGTGCTTATTGTCGACGATTCCGCTATGGTGCGTCACATTCTGGAGGAGGAACTCGCACGCGATCACAATATCCAGGTAGTTGGGACAGCGCCCGATCCCTATATTGCGCGCGATATGATCGTGCAGAAAAAACCCGATGTGCTCACCCTCGATGTCGAAATGCCGCGCATGGATGGTATCACCTTTTTGCGCAAGCTCATGCAACACTTCCCCCTGCCGATAATCGTGGTTTCTTCCCTTACTCCCAAAGGGGGGGAGATGGCCATGGAAGCGCTGGAGGCGGGGGCCATTGAAGTTTTATGCAAGCCGAGCAGTGCCTATACGATTGGTGATATGTCTATAGAACTCATCGATAAAATCAAGGCGGCTGCCCGTGTGCGGGTAAAAAAACGGATAGCGCACAAACCTGCTTCCATAGTACCTTCGCACCGCCTTTCAATGACATGCACCACCAATAAGGTTATTGCGATAGGCGCTTCAACGGGTGGTACCGATGCTTTGCGTAGTGTGCTTACCGCCCTGCCGGGAAACGCACCCGGCATCGTCATTACACAGCACATGCCCGAACATTTTACCCGTTCGTTTGCCGAGCGTCTCAACTCCTTGTGCGCTATCGAGGTAAAAGAAGCCGAAGATGGAGACACAGTACTGCCGGGACGCGCCCTGATCGCTCCGGGGAACTACCACATGCTTTTTCGCCGTTCCGGTGCACGCTATTACATCCAGGTCAAGACAGGGCCACTGGTCAGCCGACATCGGCCTTCCGTCGATGTGCTGTTTAAATCCGCGGCCAAATATGCCGGAGCCAATGCAGTAGGCGTGATCATGACTGGAATGGGACGCGATGGTGCGGAGGGCATTAAAGTTATGCACGATAGCGGCGCTAAAACCGTTGCGCAGGACGAAGCCAGTTGTGTTGTTTTTGGAATGCCCAAAGAGGCGATCGCATTAAACGCCATCGACCACGTTGTGTCACTGCGAAAGATTCCAGAAATCATGCTGCGTCTGGCAGCCACTGCCGCGGCCCATTGAGGGGCGCTGTAGCCCCCTAGAAGCATCATTTCCCTATTGAGGGAAAACTTCTTCAAGGGCAGGCGTCATACGCTCGACAAAGCCATCCCCGTCCCGCGTTATAAAACACACGGCCAGTTGATGGCGGCAAGCAAATTTATATCCTTCGTCCGGTCCCAGCACCGTCAACGCAGTCGCATAGGCATCGGCCCACATACACTGTGCATGCACTACGCTCACAGAAGCCAATGTGTGGCTTACCGGCTGTGCCGTGCGTGGATCGATCGTGTGTGAACGGCGACGTCCCCCCTCCATATAGAAATTGCGATAATCCCCAGAAGTGGCCAGAGCGAGATCGGACAAGGCCAACACACGTTGAATGCTGCGCGACCCCGTCACCGGCTTTTCGATTGCGATACGCCACGGTGTGCCTTGCGCATTGCATCCCCGTGTGCGCACCTCTCCCCCTACCTCGACCATCACATTGGGGTAGGGCTCCAATGCCGCCAGCACAACATCTACCGCATATCCTTTGGCCAATGCAGAAAGATCGCAATACACATCCGGCTGTATTTTTCGTACGGTGCTATGGTCAAGATCGAGAGACAGTTTTGTATAGCCCACGCGCCGCTGTAATGCTTCCAGGGTTTTCTTATCTGGAGCATGGTTTCGTAGCTTAGGACCAAAGCCCCAGGCGTTCACCAAAGGTCCAACGGTGATATCAAATGCGCCCTCGGTCTCTTCAGCCACCTGCAGCGCACAGGCGAAGACTTGCAGCAACGGTGTAGCAAGGGCAAACGGCTCCGTACTTTGCGATGCGTTAAAGCGCGACAAATCCGAATCGGCTTTGTATGTAGACATCATCGCATCGACATCCGCCAAAACCGTTGCGACAGTATCTGTTGCCGCCGCCTGTTGCGCGGCATCCAATGCCTCCGCCACTTTTACGCAATACGTTGTCCCCATCGTTGCGCCGGTGCAGGAAAATACAGTTTTTTGGGGTGTATGCGGCTTGTGGCAACTACAGCTAAAAAACAGGAGCACGGTCAGCACCGTGCTCCCCAAGATAAGCGTATGTTTTGGCTTAGCCGAAGTCATCATACATGATCATTTCCGGTTCCACGCCCAAATCACGTAACATATTCGTACAGGCCGACAGCATCATGGGTGGTCCGCACAGATAATACTCCACGTCTTCAGGTGCCGGATGATTTTTAAGATATTCTTCATAAAGCACTTGGTGAATAAAACCCGTCAGCCCTGTCCAGTTATCCTCTTCCTGCGGTTCAGAGAGGGCTACATGCCAGGAGAAGTTTTCGTTTTCCTCTTGGATTGCGTCAAAATCTTCTACGAAGAACATTTCACGCAAGCTTCGTGCGCCATACCAGAAAGTAGCCTCTCGGTCTGTCTTCAGACGGCGGAATTGGTCGAAAATATGCGAGCGCATAGGGGCCATGCCCGCACCACCACCGATGAAGCACATTTCGCGACCTGTTTCCTGGGCAAAGAATTCGCCATAGGGTCCGGAAATCGTCACCTCGTCGCCGGGTTTCAGATTGAAGATATACGAAGACATAATTCCGGGTGGAATTCCCTTACTTCCCGGTGGCGGGGTAGCGATACGCACGTTGAGCATAATCATGCCTTCTTCTTCCGGATAATTCGCCATGGAATAAGCGCGCGTTACCGTTTCATCCACCTCCGACACATTGTCCCACAGGTTAAAATTATCCCACGCATCGCGGTACTCTTCCTCAATGTCGAAATCGCGGAAGGAAAGTTTGTGCGGTGGACATTCTATCTGGATATACCCGCCTGCGCGGAACGGTACCGATTCGCCTTCGGGCAGATCCAGTACGAGGGCTTTGATGAACGTAGCTACGTTTTGATTGGAGCGTACTTTGCATTTCCACTTGCGCACGTCGAAGACTTCGGGTGGAATTTCGATCGACATATCACTTTTTACTTTGACCTGACAGGCCAGGCGACAGCCCTCGCGCGCTTCTTTACGGTTAATATGAGCCTCTTCGGTGGGGAGCAGCGAACCGCCGCCATCAAACACATTCACCTTGCATACGCCGCAGCTTCCCTTGCCACCGCAGGCGGAGGGGATAAAAATTTTGTTGGCCGACAAGGTATTGAGCAAGGTGTTGCCCGCCGGTGTGGTCAATGCCTTGTCCTCATCGCCGTTGATTAGAATTCGCACATTACCAGAAGCCACCAGTTTTGCCTTGGCCACGAGCAGTACGCCTACCAGGGACAGGATCACGGCGGAAAACATCACTCCGCCCATGAGAATAGTCAGTAACGCCATTTCGGTCTGACTCCTTGAGTTCGCCGACGTCTGTGTTTTATCGGCATCTACACTGTCAACCGCATCCGGTTGGTTGTCTATAAGATATTTCGTTCTAAGCAGGGAGACGCAAGGCCTCCCCGCCTGGTTTTTATAATTGGATACCGGAGAAGGCCATGAACCCGATGGCCATGAGGCCCGTTAGCAAGAAAGTAATGCCGAGTCCGCGCAGGGCAGGGGGCACGTTACTGTAACGCATCCGTTCGCGTACTGCCGCCAGGGCGGTAATGGCGAGCATCCAGCCAATACCGGAGCCCAGTCCGAAGACGACGCTCTCGCCAAAGCCGTAGTTGCGTTTTTCCATGAACAACGATGCACCCAGGATAGCGCAGTTTACCGCGATAAGCGGCAGGAAAATGCCCAGGGCGGCATATAGGACCGGCACATACTTGTCCAATGCCATCTCAACGATCTGCACCATAGCGGCAATGGTGCCGATAAAGGTGAGGAAGTTGAGGAAGGTCAGGTCCACGTTAGCCATGGCGGGATGCAACCAGGCCATCGCCCCTTTTTTGAGGAACAATATGTAAATGAGGTTGTTCATGGGTACGGTGATGGCCAGTACAAAAATAACGGCACAGCCCAGCCCGAAGGCGTTTTCGACTTTGCGCGAACAGGCCAGAAAGGAGCACATGCCCAGGAAGAAGGCAAGCGCCATATTCTCCATAAAAATGGATGTGGTAAAAATACTGAGGTAATGTTGCAACATGGTCTCAATCCTCCTCCCGCTGATCGGGCTTCCAGACGCGCAGGCCCCAAATGAAGAATCCGATAATAAAGAACGCCCCTGGAGACAGTAGCATCAGGCCGTTGGGGGTATACCAACCGCCTTCGGTTACGGGGGTCAGGATGGTATATCCAAACAGGGTGCCCGATCCCAGCAGTTCGCGGAAAAAGGCGGTCAGCAACAGGATCAGGCTGTAGCCCAAACCATTACCGAGCGCGTCTACCGCACTCAACAGCGGCCCATTTTGCATGGCAAAGGCCTCGGCGCGTCCCATGACGATACAGTTGGTAATGATGAGGCCAACGAATACGGACAGCTGGCGACTGATGTCGAACAAAAAGGCTTTGAGGATTTGGTCGGTAATGATCACAAAGGTGGCGATCACTGAAAGCTGCACAATGATTCGCACGCTGGGCGGAATGTAGTTACGCAACATGCTGATCGCAGTGGAGCTGCACATCAGCACGCCGGTTACCGCCAGCGACATCACGAGTGCTGTCTGCATGCCCGTGGTTACGGCCAGGGCCGAGCATATGCCCAGGACCTGCAGCGCAATGGGATTATTGTTGAATAAGGGATCGAGTAACGCTTCCCGTTGTTCCTTGGTTAATTTCATGTCATACACTCCCACGCGCTTTGAATTTTTCCAGGAAGGGCCCAAAACCGCGTTCGCCCAGCCAGAAATTGAGGGTGTTGCTTACCCCGCGACTGGTCAAGGTAGCTCCGCTCAAACCATCGACATGGTGCGGGTCCTCTTCCACCGAACCGGCCTTGCCCTTGATGACTGCAATGGCGACCTTGCCCGTCGTATCAAAAGCCTTTCGTCCCTTCCACAACGCTTTCCATTTCGGATTGTCTACTTCACCGCCCAGACCCGGCGTTTCGCCCTGCTGATAATAGGTCAGGCCGCGCACCGTGGTTCCATCCGCGTCTAACGCCAGGAATCCGTACATGACCGACCACAAACCTTTACCATACACCGGAAGCACCACTGTGCTGGGTTTGCCGTCTTCCATCACCAGATAGATCTCGGCATTTACCGGCAACTCCTGGATGCCTGCGAGATTATCGCCTGGCGGATTCATCGCATTGGGATCGTACTGTTCCGCATCGACATATTCACCCGTTTCCAGGGAGACAATCTTGGTTTCGATCTCCTTGAAGCGCTCGTCGATTTCCTTGGCGGACAGGGTTTCTCCCGGCTGCATCAGCCCACAGACCTGTAGAATGTTTTTGTTGCGATCCACTCGCTGATTCTGCTCCTGTCGTGCGCGCAACCCTACTGCGGTCACGGAGAGCATGAGCGAACATACAACGCATATCAGCGCTGAGAATCCAAATATATATTTTGTACTATACTGTTGCACTGCGCGCGACCCTCCTGCGGATATTCGCCCGAATCGACACATAGTCAATGAGCGGTGCAAACACGTTCATCAATAAAATAGCCAACATGACCCCTTCGGGATAGGCCGGGTTGATCGCACGGATCAGCATGGCCAGCACGCCAATAAACAGACCGTATACGAAGCGGCCTTTATTGGTATACGGTCCGGTAACAGGGTCCGTCGCCATAAAGACCATGCCAAAGGCCCAACCGCCCAGTACCGCATGCCAGTAGAAAGGTAAATTGATCAAGGCGTTGGTTTCCGAACCAATGCCGTTCATCAGCAGGGTGATCCCCATGCCGCCTAAAAACACGCCGAGCATGGTGCGCCACGAGCCTACACCCGTCAGGATGAGTACCGCAGCGCCCAAAAGACATGCCAGCACGGAAGTTTCGCCCATGCATCCTGGAATCGTGCCCAGAAAGGCGTCCCACCAGCCGATTCCCATGCCCGCATCCGTCTGTGTCAACAACGCCGTTGGCGTTTGCATCATCGTTTCCGGTGCGGAAGCAAGCTGTCCCAGCGCCGTTGCGCCACTAAAGCCATCCACCTGGTTGGCTTCCGTAATCGCCGTCCACACTTTGTCGCCCGAAATCTGGGCGGGGTAGGCAAAGAAGAGGAATGCGCGACAGGTCAGCGCGGGATTGAGAATATTCATCCCTGTTCCGCCGAAAACTTCCTTGCCGACAATCACGCCAAAGGCAACGCCTACGGCAACTTGCCACAGGGGGATGGTCGGCGGCAGAATCAACGGCAATAGCGCACCGGTTACCAGGAAGCCTTCGTTCACATCATGCTTGCGTACGATGCTGAACAGCACTTCGCAGGCGCCCCCGACGGCAAAGCCGACGATCATGACGGGGAAGTAATACAAGGCGCCATGTATCAGGCATGCCAGGAAATTGCCGGGTGAATATCCCAGGCCCAGTGCGCCGATCACGGCGCCACGCCAGCCTTCGGCGGTGGCGCCTTCCGCCATGGCGCTGTTGGCCTGCAGGCCCGTGTTGTACAGCGCCATAAACGTGCAGGGAAGCAGCGCGATCACTACGGTGATCATAATACGCTTCAGATCCACGGCGTCACGCACATGCGCCGCACCTTTCGTCACCGTGCCCGGCGTAAAGAGAAAGGTGTCATTCGCCTCATAGAGCGGGTACAGCCGCTCCAACTTGCCGCCTTTTTCAAAAAGGGGCCTTTGCTTATCCAATAATGTTCGTATAAATTTCATACTGGGGTATCCTGCTTCGGAATCCGTTGACGATATTGCGCGGGGTTCCGGTTAGCCCTCCTTCTCAATGGTCGTCAAGTTTTCCCGCAGCAAAGCGCCATATTCCGTTTTGCCGGGACATACAAAGGTGCATAAGGCAAGATCTTCCTCGTCCAGCTCCAGGCAACCCAAGGCCTCTGCCCGTTCGATGTCCCCCACCACCAGAGCACGCAGCAGAAACGTGGGTAAAATATCCAGGGGCATCACTTTTTCATACAAACCAATCGGCACCATCGCACGCGGACTGCCGTGTGTGGTGGTGGTAAACGAAAAACGTTTGCCCTTTTTCATACGCGAGGTAAACAGGTTCGTAATAGAGAATTTTTCAGCCCCTGGGGCCATCCAGCCGAGGAACTCACGTTCGCGGCCTTCTTTCAACACGCAAACCTGTTGGTGGTAACGGCCAAGATAGCCCAGCACTTCGCCCTGCGCGGTACGTCCAGAGAGAACGGAGCCTGAAAGAATTCGGAGCTCTTCCTCGGGCAACAGGTTGCCCTGTGTCAGATCCGTCAGGCTTGCCCCAAGGCGTGTGCGCAACAAGCGTGGCTGCGTGGCCCCTGGACCCGCCAGGGACACCACACGCTGCACATCGAGTTTGCCCGTGCGGAAGAGTGCGCCTATGGCCAGCACGTCTTGCAGTCCAATATGCCAAACGGTTTTGTTGCGACTAACCGGTTCGAGCATATGGATATGCGTGCCTACCAGCCCACTGGGGTGGGGGCCCGCAAAAGTTTTGATCAAAATGCCTGAATCCGTTGAGGGGCTCAGCCTCATGCCTTCCGATTTGCAAAAATACGCGGGGCCATCCGTTAGTTTCGCAACCGCCAACAGGCCGGCATCCAGATCCTCCGCACGTCCCGCTGCAACGGTATCCATGGAAGGGGCCAGGGGCTGCGTATCGCTCGCTGTAACAAAGATGGCCGCAGGCTTTGTGCCTGGTGCAGGCGTCTTGCTGTAGGGGCGGGTGCGGAATGCGGTCCACATCCCCGATTCTACCAGCAATCCTTCCACCTCATCCCGTGTCAACAGGGCCAGATCTTTGCCTGTATACTCTTCCAACGTGACCTGCTCGGGCTGTGTGTCCGCTGTTTTTTCCGCATCGCTCAGCGCGATGACCACGCTTTGAAATGCACGGCGCGCACCCCGGTTGATGGCGGTCACCACACCGGCCCCGGGCGCTGTAAAGCGCACCCCGGGAATTTTCTTGTCCTCGAACAGCAACTGGCCCCGCTGCACACAATCCCCTTCCTTTACATGGAAGGTAGGACGCATGCCGACATAATCCTGCGCTAAAATGGCGACGTTCTGGCAGGTTGGGGCAGATGTTATCTGCTGTTCCGGAATGCCTTCAATAGGCAAGTCCAGCCCTTTTTTAACGACGTAAACACCCATAATCTATTCCTGTTTCTCGTTGTCGAGGCGAAGCCGTCGCAGCACGATTTGCGAATACGGATAAAATCTATCGTCTCGACTTCGTTTTGATGGCAACATCCCTTCCGCATTGCCGTAACGTCGACGCGGCGCCATTTTCATACGGCGTGCGTCGTCTCCCCCTGAAGGTAACGCAGATATGACTTATCTTCTATGCAAAATATGCATAGTCACCTCTGGCGGACAAAAATACCTTACTGGAACCAGGCACGCCCCAGTTCCTGGCGAGGTGTAGCCCACTAGTGTTTTGTATCCCCATGCCCCCCGTGTAAACGCCCGAGGGTGATAGGCATTATGCATGAGACTCACGCCGCCGGGCAAACAAATCTGACCTCCATGGGTATGGCCACAGAGCAGCAAGTCTACCCCCGCAGCACAGATCTGGCGATAGGGTTCTGCGGTATGGCTCAACAGGATCGTGGTTGCGTCATGCGCTACACCCTCCAGCGTTTTTTCCAGATTATCCGTTGCGTAAAAATGCGGATCGTCCAGACCGGCCAGATATACATCCCCATCCGGGTGAGAAATCACCCTGTGTTCGTTCAACAGCACCGACACGCCCATCTTTTCCAGAGGTGACGTGAGCTCTAAAAAGTCGTGATTGCCCAATACGGCATACACGGGTGCGTCAATCTGGGCGCGCAGTCGTTCCATTTCCACGATCGTCGCCTGCGAATCCCCCCAGGTTTCACCACGAAAGTCGCCCGTAATTACGCAGATATCGCACTGTACTCCTTGCAACGCCTGGATCATTGCGTCGGTAATCCCGCGATCCAGATCGAGGTGTAAATCGCTGAGATGCAGTATACGAAATCCAATAAACGAATCGGGCAGGCGGCGCAAGGTAACGCAATTTTCACAAATACGAATATCGCAGGCGTTGCGATAGCCCCACCTATAGAGTCCTGTAGCCTTGAGGACCGTGCGAATAAGGAAACGAAATAGCGGCGCATTCTCCGGATGGAAATGAGTGCGCCCCTGCCCCAGTACCTGCGCTGCATGGTAAAGCTGGATATTCATGCGCTGTCGGTACAAATGCATGCCCGCACGTTCACGCAGTGCGGGGTGATCTACCTGCAAGGAAGAACCGCCACACACTTCGCTGTTCGTACTTCGGGGCTGGACTCCGGACATCGTCATCCTCATTCCTCTATATCGCAGAACGTCCCCGTCCAAAACAGGTCATTCGTTGCGCCAATTCTTTCATATACGCCTCATCCCCCTTGGGGAACTCCTCCGTCACCCAACCTTCATAGCCTACCTCCGCCAATGCCATCCGCACTGCGGCCCAGTTTACATCGCCCTCATACGGAAGTTTGCTCCACTGAAAGCCCTTTCGTTTAAAATCCTTTACATGCACACGGTGAATACGTTTACCCAACGTGCGAATCCAGTCTTCAGGATACCCAAAAATAACGACATTGCCAATATCAAAATAGGCCTGCAACCATGGGCTGTCGAATTCATCCACATATTGTGCAAATTCCAGCGGGCTGAGCAGGAATTTGTTCCATACATTTTCTACCGCAATCACCACGCCCAATTCCTCCGCCAAAGGCAACAGGGGGCGGATATTTTCCTGCGAACGTTTCCAGGCTTCTTCATATCGCACATTTTCATTCACCACAGCCGGCACCAGCAGCACCGTATCCGCACCCACCGCCTGTGCAGTACGCAGCGCCATTTCGATCTCCGCCTTCCCCTTCGCCACTACACTCGAATCAGGGTGCGACATGGGTGCGCCCCATCCACCGTATATAATCGAGTGGACGGGCGTTCCCAGCGCTCGAGCCACGGCTCCCCGTTGCTTTGCCGCCGCCAAATCTGACATGGGCCCCATTTCCACCCCATCAAAACCCAGCGTCTTTACTAAAGCAAACTTTTCTTCCTCTGGCAAGGTCGCTGGCAAATGCCCATACTGCACGGCATTTCGAAACGGTTTGTACTCAACCGCCTCTGTCGCCGAAAAGGCCGTTGACATCAATCCTAACCCCGCCACACCCAAAGCGCTTCGTTGTAAAAAAGTTCTTCGATCCATTCGTTCCACCTCACCCTGTTTTGCAATACCGGTTCGAACGCGGTTTCTTCGTAAGTTGTTGACTTTTGAAAGAGCAGCTATTTACATTACGAGTGTGATTATAATGATGGCTGGGACTAATATTATCAAATTCCACAGAAAGGAAACCTATGTCGGAAGAAAAAGAGATCTGGTCAGGCTCCCCATCGCAAGTGCTTAACATGCGTACATTCCTTATTTGCGGGGTGCTCATTTGGACCATTGTGCCCTTATTCATCCTGGTTTGGAAATGGCTGGTGCTGAAAAGTGTAAAATACGAATTAACTTCTCAACGCTTCAAGACTTCCTACGGTGTACTGAATAAGCAAATCGATGAGTTGGAACTCTACCGAATTAAAGACTATCGTCTGGAGCAACCCTTTTTCCTGAGGCTGTTCTCGCTGGGAAATATTATCCTGGACACGTCTGACAAATCCCACCCCATGGTCACCATAAGGGCAATCTCGCATCCGCATGAGTTGAAAGACAATATCCGCCATTATGTGGAAGAATGCCGGAAGCGCAAAGGGGTGCACGAAATCGATTTTGAATAAGAAAACTGGGGAGCGCCTTTTATCGTCCTAAGGCGTTCCCCAGTATTTTTTAAACAGCATGCGCCTGCTGCTTATTTTTCGTCTTTGATATACGCCACCGTAGCCGCCAGCCCGTCCTTCAATTCCGTTTGCGGCGTCCAATTCAACACCCGTGCCGCCTTTTCGCATGAAGTAAAGATGCGCATAACCTCGCCCTGACGAATCGGCTCCAGACGCGGTTCTCCTTCAAAGCCCGTTTCCTCGCGAATAAAGTCAAAAATAGCGCGCACCGTGGTACCCACCCCCGAACAAATATTCATGATTTCGCCGTCTGCCGACGACAACGCCATCACATTTGCACGCGCCACATCGCCCACGTACACATAGTCGCGCACCGGTTCGCCAAAGCCATACAAGACTGGCTGCTTACCTGCTAACATCAGCTGAGTGAGAATAGCGCAGACACCCGCTTCGCCATGTGGATTCTGGCGCGGACCGTAGACATTACCATAGCGCAAAATGGTGAAGGGGAGCTGGTACAAGCGTTGGTACAATCCGATATATTGCTCAAAGGCATACTTGGCTGTACCGTATTGGCATAACGGGCGCGCAGGACACTGTTCGTCGGCAGGCAATTCTTCCGGTTCGCCATAAATCGCGCCGCCCGTTGACGAAAAGACGAATTTTTTAACATCATGATCCACGCAATTCTGCAAGACATTCAACGAACCCACCACATTCACATCCGCATCAAAACGCGGCTGCAGCACACTGATGCGTACATCCATCTGCGCCGCTGAATGAATCACATGGGTCGGCTTAAAGGCAGCAAAAACATCCTTCAACGCCTCATCGCGAATGTCCATTTCATAGAATGCCACCGAATCCGGCACCAACGCTTTTCTTCCACTCGACAGATTGTCCACCACCGCTACCGAATGCCCCTCCGCCAACAACGCATCTACCGTATGCGAGCCGATAAACCCGGCGCCGCCTGTTACCAATACTTTCATTGCTTTTTGCTCCTTGCGCTACCCTCATGAGCGCCTTAAAAAAACTTATCAACTGCAATTTTGCAGTGTTTACAAACGGCAAAGACCATACTACTGCCTGCGACGCGGGCCACTTGCGTGCTTACGGTCGTTGCACCGTCCGCCCGTATTTTTATCCTTCTTATAGTCTACCCACTACGGCAAGTGCAAACCAACCTTTAACCTGCACCGCTGCATTGACTACCTTGCTGCACTCTGCTAGGCTCTTAGCGGACACTGGTATTTTCCACAGTCGCTACAGGATCGCATCGAACACCTTCTTCAGCCACGGCTACTGCCCCGATAAATCACAAGGATGTGTATAAAAGGGATAACGTAATGCGTATTACGGTGCAAAAAAACTCGCTCGACCTCTCCGTTGTCATTCCTACCCTCCACGAAGCCGCTAATCTGCGTATCCTCCTGCCGCAACTACGCGAAAGTCTGACACAATTGGGTATCTCCTGGGAAATCCTGGTGGTTGACGGGGACTCCAAAGATGGCAGTCAGGAAATTGCCGAGGCGGAAGGCGCGCGCTACATTCTTGAGAAACGTCCCGGTTATGGCGTTGCCATCTTGCGCGGCGTCTCCGAGGCCCACGGCACCTACGTACAAACGATGGACGCCGACCTGTCACATCCGACCCAATTTATCGAGGCGCTTTGGCAGGCACGTGAAAAAGCCGATCTCATTATTGCCTCGCGCTACGTCGAAGGAGGTCAGGCCGACCAACCCTGGTTTCGCCTCCAGCTCAGTCGAGTTCTCAACGCCTTTTTCCGCAAGGGGCTTTCCGTAGACGTGCAAGACATGTCCAGCGGGTTTCGCCTCTACCGCAAATCCCTCTTTCACGGCATCGATTTCCAATTCACCAACTTCGTGATCCTGCTCGAAATTTTGCTGCGCGCTTACGAAAAAGGCATGCGGATCGCCGAATGCCCCTTTCACTACAAACCACGCACCGAGGGGCAATCCCATGCGCGCATTCTCAAATTCGGTATCGATTACCTGCGTCTATTCCGACGTGTATGGGCGCTGCGCAACTCCGTCGAATTCCCCGACTACGACTGGCGCGCCTACCACAGCCGCATCTGGTTTCAACGCTACTGGCAACACAAACGTCACCACATCATTCTTCAATACGCTTCCGACGCGGATACCATTTGTGATATCGGGTGTGGCAGCAGCCATATCCTGGCTGATTTACCCCACGCCATCGGGTTAGACCTGCGTCACGACAAACTTGCCTTCATGCGTCGCTACAACCCACTGCTAGTCGGGGGGGACGGCATGGCGCTTCCCTTTGCCGACAACACCTTCTCTTGTGTTATTTCCTCCCAGGTTATCGAGCATATTCCCCATGAAAAAGGACGCCACCTCGACGAATTGATGCGCATTCTTAAGCCCGGGGGCATTCTCATTCTCGGCACACCCGACTACGGCGGTTGGCAATGGCCCCTTATCGAGTGGTTTTACGGAAAAATTGCGCCCGGCGCCTACGCAGATGAACACGTTAACCCCTACACACGCACGCGTCTGGAACAGGCATTGCAGGAACGAAACTGTGCGATTCTTGACTGTGACTACATTTGTCATGCCGAACTTATCCTCAAGGCACGCAAAGAAATCCCCTCT
Organism: Candidatus Hydrogenedentota bacterium; assembly: GCA_963678445.1. GTDB lineage: Bacteria > Hydrogenedentota > Hydrogenedentia > Hydrogenedentales. The sequence continues at coordinate 2,097,264 of OY782877.1, forward strand.
TGATTGGCCCCCATACTTGGAATTTCTTTACGCCATTTGATATCGTTCAAACATGCGCCAAGCGCAAAACACCGAACACTATCGAAGGAAACCTCCATGTCTGTGATCGATTTTCACGCCCACGCCTTTCCCGACGCTGTAGCTGCAAACGCCGTTCCCACACTGGAGAAACTGGGCGATATCAAAGCTGTGCTCGACGGCACCTTGGGCGCACTACGTCAATCCATGGATAAGGCCAACGTCGAACGTACGGTTGTCGCCTCTATCGCCACCCGCCCCGACCATTTCGACAACATTTTTTCCTGGTCCAAAAGCATTGCTGACGACCGCATAATTCCCTTTCCGTCCGTGCACCCTGAACACCCAGACGTAGTCGACCAGATTCATCGTATCGTGGACGCAGGTTTTCGTGGCGTTAAAATGCACCCCCAATACCAGAATTTTGTCATGACGGCAGACCTCATGACACCCATCTATCATGTCCTTGAAGATACCCAGCTGTTATTGCTTTTACATACCGGCTTCGATCCTGCCTACCCACGCGACCGCGTCGCCGATCCACAAAAAATCCTTCAAATTCACCAGGAATTTCCAAAGCTACGGCTCATTACCAGCCACTTTTTTGCTTGGGACGACTGGGACGAAGCCGACAAATATCTGCTGGGCAAGCCCATCTACACCGATTTGTCCTGGTCCATCGGCTTCATGCCGCCAGAGATTGCCCGCAAACGCATTCTTGCACACCCCAAAGAATACTTGCTTTTCGGCACCGATTCCCCTTGGGCAGATCAAAAAGAGTGCATTGACTTCATCCGTAGTCTCGATCTTGGCATTGACTACGAAGAACACCTTTTCTACGAAAACGCACAGCACTTACTACAAAGCTAAAAAGCTGGCTGCGCCATGTCTGGTATGTTGAACAAAGTGCACGGTTGTTTTGTGAGTTGCTTTGAAATTCCATAAAGTCAATTCTTCTTTGCGGGGCATGCGGTGTAGCAGATCGGGCGTTGAGATACTTGTCTACACGCCACTTTGACAAAATCGCCCTCTTGGATGTACAATAGACAACGAGGAGGAGAGGTGGTTACGTATTTTTGCAACATTTCGCTATGCTTGTATAGTACAGATTCTGTGTTTTTTTACTTGGGGAACCCGGTAGACCCACCTCAATTCCCAAATTTTCTGCGGGCTAAATCGTGCGAAACCTGTTGAGTGGATAACAGTATTTTTACCACTAAGGTGATCCAGCGACGACAAGCAGAAGGAATGGGCCTTACCATTCCTGACCACAGTTAAAAATTTCGTTTTTTTATGACAACTTTTGGATTGTCAGTCACTAAGGAGTCGTGTTATGCGAACACTGCGTCAAAGTATATCCTTAATCGCCCTAACCATTCTCGCCGCCGTGTGGCTTACGGGTTGTCCTCAACCCCCCGGCTCCGGTGAGAAAACAAAGGTCGAACCCACCACCCTGAATTTCGGTACGGATTTAACAGAGCTGGAGTTTGAAATTTCAAACGATGGCAGCTTCCTGTCTGTACTGCAATGGACCATAACGCCCCAGCAGGATTGGATTACTTGTGATCCCACCTCAGGGCAAAGCGGTACCTTGGGTTTTGGTAATCAAACCGTCACGGTTACCATTGACCGTAACGCACTTTCACCGGGCCAAAATACCGGTATTATTCTCGCGGGTAATGAAGACCCTAATGGCGAGGAAGATTTCGGTGGTATTGTTGCGATAACGGTACTCGCGGATGGCGGTGAAGGGCCCGAGGGTGAAGGCGAAGGCGCTGCCGAGGGCGAGGGCGAAGGCGCTGCCGAGGGCGAAGGCGAAGGCGAAGGCGCTGCCGAGGGCGAAGGTGAAGGCGCTGTCGAGGGTGAAGGCGAAGGAGAGGAAGTAGTCTGCCCGGTCGAGTGTACCGCTGAATGCTCCAGTGGCGGCATTAGCGGTGGCGTAGCAAATGCTCTCGCTGCCATTTATGTGCTCCCCACAGTGGGGCAGGACCCGCAAGTAGCCGATGGCGATGAGAATGGCATAATTGATTTGGCGCAAATGCAGCTGCTTGATCTTATCCTGGCTAACCCCTCCGTTGTAACCCATTGCTGCATACTTGCCGCCTGGCAGACCAATTTTGCTCTGATCGATGACGCGCTAGACACCGTTGAATCAACGGTTTTCGAAACTATTCCACGCGACACCCTGCAAGCAGCATTTACCGGTATCACCACCATCGGCGAACCGTCTATGCTCGATGCGCTTGATATCATCCTGGCGGTTTTTGGTGTCAACATCGATTACACGCTCTTCGATCTTTCTTCGGCGCAATACCTTGCCAGTGATGGCGATGCCGATATGGATGGCGTCTGCAACTTGGCTGAATACAATGCTTCCGTCAGCAGCGCAGCGGACTTCTTCAACTTCACACTGCGTGCAGTTGACCCATCCTTCCGAGACAATGGCGGTGGCTGTTTTGAGCCCTGCTACGAAGAAGTACTCATCCCTGAGGGTGAAGGTGAAGGCATTGCCGAGGGTGAGGGCGAAGGCATTGCCGAGGGTGAAGGGGAAGGCGTTGCCGAGGGTGAGGGCGAAGGCGTCGTCGAGGGCGAGGGCGAAGGTCTTGCCGAGGGTGAAGGCGAGGGCGGAACACCGGTTATTCTTCACAGCGCGGACTATAACAACGATGGTACTGTAGTCCTGTCCGAGTTGCTACGGGTAATCCAGCTTTACAACAGTAATGCCTTCTCCTGCGCAAGCGATACGGAAGATGGTTTCGCACTCGGAACAGGGAAACAGGACTGCACGCCACACAGTAGCGATTATAATCCACAAGACTGGAAGATTAATCTGAGTGAGCTGCTGCGTCTGGTACAGTTCTTCAACTTCCCGACGGCGCACTACTACGCCTGTGGCGCACCTGCGGAAGACGGCTTTTGCTTGGGGTCTGAAGACTAATCCGTTCGGAAAAAATAGACAGTTTATCTCCCATCCGGCGTGCTTGTAATGCACGCCGGATTTTTTGTACATTGCCGATCAGTTCATATCCCGACACACAAAGGAGAATGTCAACATGGCAAAACAAAACGGCCTGACACGGCGAGGCGCCCTCGCGGGTATCGCCGGTGCCGCCGGCGCCTTATTAAGCGCAAGCGTAGCACAGGGAGAAACGGAAACGACGGAGAAAAAAGTGGTGAACGGCAGGATTAAGCAGTCCGTTTCGCGTTGGTGCTACCGTGGTATCGAATTAGACGATCTATGTGTGGCCGCTAAAGACATGGGCCTGGTTGGCATTGATCTGCTGGATTTGGAGGAGATTCCTACAGTCACCAAACATGGCCTGATTTGCACATTGGCAAATGGGCCAGGCCCTATTGATAAGGGCTGGAACACAACGCGGCAGCATCGCAAGCTTATCAAAAAATCGGAAGAGCTCATTCCGAAAATAGCGGCAACCGGCTGTAAAAACATGATAGTCTTCTCGGGCAACCGCCGTGGTATGGACGACAAAAAGGGTATCGATAATTGTGCCGCCGGCCTGAAAGAGATTCTCCCTCTGGCCAAAGAACATGGTATTACCCTTTTTATGGAGCTGCTCAATAGCAAGCGAAATCATAAAGATTACATGTGCGACCACACCCGTTGGGGAGTGGAATTGGTTGAGAAACTGGGGTCGGAGCATTTTAAACTGCTTTACGACATCTATCACATGCAAGTCATGGAAGGAGATGTTATTCAGACCATCCTGGATTACCACGACCACATTGGACATTACCATACCGGCGGTGTGCCCGGACGTAATGAAATCGACTCCCGTCAGGAACTTAACTACCGGCGTATTTGTGAGGTGATAGCAGATATAAATTTCGAGGGCTATTTAGCCCACGAGTATGTTCCGAAGGACGACCCCCTAACTTCATTGCGAGAAGCCGTTGTCTTGTGCGATGTATGATAGATTCTGAAGAAAAATTAAACACGCACGATAAAGGATGCGGAGCATCGCTTCGAAAATAAGTGCTTTTAGAGAGACCAGGGCCGCTGGCGCTGGTCTCTTGATTGTAGACTGGCCATGGATGTTGGCCCCGGAGGAGATTGTGTAGTATGGCAGTGTTGGAACCACATTATGCCGGAACGCCCATGGAAGAGCGTGAGCGGATGCAGCGCCACCCCGTGCATGTGGTCTTAGACAATATTCGTAGTGCCTTCAATGTAGGCTCTATCTTCCGCACCGCAGACGCTGGTGGCGCTGCCCATCTGCATCTGTGTGGAATGACGGCGCATCCGCCCCACAAGAAGTTAGAAAAAACGGCATTGGGGGCATTTGAGTATGTGCCATGGACGTATTACGAACGGAATCGGGATTGTGTAGACACCTTGAAAGCACAGGGGATACCCGTGGTGGCGATTGAGGTGACCGACGATGCGGTGATGATGGAAGACTTTACATGGCCTCAACCGGTAGCAATTGTCCTGGGCAATGAGGTCAATGGCGTGAATGAACGGGTATTGCGTCGGGCGGATGCCGTGGTGCAGATTCCGATGTTTGGTTACAAAAACAGCATCAATGTGGCGACGGCGTTTGGCATTGTTTTGTACGACGTGGTGCGGCAGTGGCGCAGTACCATGCGCACGGTGAGTTAAGCAAGGGAAGGGGGCGTCTATGGCGCGCGTGGTGCGGTTGGGGAAGGACATGCAGGAAGGGGGCGGATACGGCGGCAAAACGCATGGCCTTCAGACCCTGTTGGCGGTAGATGCGCCGGTACCGCCAGGCTATGTCATTCCCCATGAGGTGGTCCAGTCCCGTCCATGGCGCAAAACGACGACAGGGGTTTGGGGGGAGATGTTTGCGACGTTGTCGCAACCGCCTTTCTCCGGCGTAATGGTGCGTTCCTCTGCCGATGTGGAAGATAGTGCAGCTTCATCGTGTGCAGGCCTCTTCGAGACCGTTGTGGTTGTAGCAGAGGAAGAGCTGGCAGGCGCGTTGGACCATGTGGCGGATTCTGCAACGGGCGAGCGTGCATCCGGGCTAGGCACAGTCCAAATGGGCATAGTAGTGCAGGCGCGGGTAGCAGCAGCATACGCCGGCGTATTATTTTCCGCACATCCTTCACGCGCACGTCTGACAGAATGCTATGGCGAGGTGGTGCGTGGTGCAGGTGCAGGCCTGGTCGATGGCTCCTGTACGCCATCGCGTTTTTCTCTCGATTGGGCGACGGGAAAAGTCTTTGACTTTGAGCAGGGGGCAGGCGGTCCTGATGAATTGCCCTCGGTATGGGCGGAAACACTGGTAAACGTCTTGCGTCGGGTAGAGGTATCGATGGGTTGCGCCGTGGATATCGAGTGGGCCGTCGACCAATACGGGCAAGTTTGGTTCCTGCAGGCACGACCGGTGGTGCGTCTGGCGGCTCATGCAGATTTGCGCCCGAAGGAATGTGCAACCTCGTGGTTTTTTGATCAACGTTTTACTAAACCAATCACCCCGCTGAGTCGGACGACGCTGCTACGCACCATTACTCGCATTGCGCATGGGGAAGCACTGCAGATGCGGGGGATACCTCGAAAAAAAGCGCAAGTAGACACCCTCTATTTTGGCGGTTTGGCTTATGTGCCTCATCGAGTTTATCAGGAAATGCTGAACGGGGCGCCGCATTGGCTATTGGCCGCAGATCTGCGTCAGTTATTTCCCGCCCAGTGTTACTGTAAGAACAAAAAGTTTCGCTGGTCGGCTGGCCTCCACTTGCTTGGATGTGCTGCATGGGCGGTAGTGAAACACCCTCTGGATTCCATTTTGAATCTGCATGCATGGCACGGTTTTCAGCGGCGTTTAACGAAAATTTTGGTAGAGCTGCCTGAAATAAGTAGCACACAGCGCCAGGAATGGTTTGAACAGTGGGCGCTTTTGGAGGGTCTAACAGAACGGTTTTTGCGAACCCATCGATGGAGTTTGCTGTGGGCAACATATGCGTACCGCGCTTTTCGGATGATACGCCTGGCCTTGCCGGAAGGGCAGGCGCAACGCTTGGAACAGCAACTGGATGAAGACACCGTGCTGATGACAACACGGGCGAATGCAGCGTTGGCAAAAATACTGGCGGGTTCAAATTCAGAGGCGGAAAAGGAAGCGTTTATTGCACAGTATGGGCACCGTTCTCCCTCGCTGGACTATGCATCACCGACCTGGGGCGAATTGGCCACCTCAAACCAGCTGGACGCCGTCTATGGAGGCATACGCACCCTGCCCCATCCCAAAGCCTTGCCGCCCTCGTCGCGTCGTCGCTTATTGTCCCGAGTACTTTTCCCCGTACGTCGTTTCCTGGAGATGCGAGAAGAACAGCGCTTTGAATGGGAACGTGTTTTGGCCCGACAGCGAGGATTATTTCTGAGTGCTGCGGAGCGTTTGGTCGAGCAGGGTTTGCTAGAAACCCCGGATGAGATCTGGTATCTGGCGTGGGAGGAATTTGTGGCCGCCTTTAGCGACGATACACCGCCCCCTGCGGGATGTGTAGCAGCGCGCCGTCACGCCAGCTATGTTGAGGCGTGTTTTGAGCGCCCCCATTTCATCGGGCCGGGAGGGGATATATTTGCATCGGCGCGACCCAAAGGGGGAGAGGTCATGCAGGGAATCGGGGCGTCTGCCGGACGGGTGTCCGGGCGTGCGTTGGTGCTGGATACACCAGGAGCGATTCCGGCGGGTTCCGAAAAAGCGGAGATTGCTGTGTTAGTGGCGCTAGACCCTGCATGGACCGTCCTGCTGCCGCATGTAAAAGGCTTGGTAATCGAGCGCGGCGGACTGTTGTCGCATGCCGCCATTTTGGCGCGTGAATACGGCGTGCCGTTGGTTATTGGCGTGGAAGAGGTAACGGTGCGCATTCGCACCGGCATGACACTTCAGCTGGACGGCGAGCGCGGCACCGTCTGTGTGGTCTCTGAAAAAGGGGATACCGCATAAAACGTCCAGCCCCCTTCGCTAAACACTATGGGAAGCTGCAACGGGTAGCGGTTCGGTGCAGCGGCATAGCGAAAAGAATAGGTCTCCCCCAATCGGTTCCACTGTGCTGGGGGCCGGGTTTTCCAACAATCCAGATTGTTTGTGTGCGGCTTATCCAGCGGCCAGTCAAAGACCTCAAGGTGCAGTTTTTTCAGGATGGGAGCGAGCGCGGGCACATAACTCATCAGATGGGCGCATTGATAATCGGCCAATACAGGATGGCGGGTGCGCGCTAACCATTCAATATTCCAATACGGCGTTACAATCATGGCGCTGGGATCATTTTGCGCATCCAGATAATCCGCCACCCGCTGCTGGAAAGGACTGCGCGGCAGATGTTCCCGCTGGTCTCCCTGTTGCACCACAAGCCCCACCAACAGAAACACGGTAAATGCGCAACACGCAGAGGCATAAAACCTTGAACAACGAATAAAGTCCTGATTCAGGATTTTGCTACGATGACAAAATGTGGCGAGAATCGCACCGGCAAACAGGCAGGAGGCAGGGAATTGGGCATAGCATAACAGGGCAATCAAGGCAATGCATGTGCTCGAATACCAAAGCCAATTGAAGGGACGATCTCTCCAGAGTTGGCGTGCGAGGAATGCGCCTGCAGCCCCCACGAGTGCAAAGGTCGTGTGTTCGACAGCAGCGAAGTATCGCGTGTAGTAGATGTCGGGCATCAATCCTTTCCAGAGTGGCAAAGAAAGGGAAAATAAAAGTAGCAAAGCCATAAAGGGCGCAGTCCCTTTGGGGATAGCTTGTTTAAAACGAAAAAATTCGGAATTTAGAAGACTGACGGTGGTGACAACAAGCAAGACAGCCAGATGGTTGGGCAATCGATACGGCATCCAACCCAAAACGAGGAATGGGGTGTGATTGCCAAGAATGGCGTGGATAGCCATAGCGCTGTATACCAACGCAGCGACGGCAACCGTATAGAGAAACAAGCCGGTATAGGGGCGTTGACGCCAGGGGCGGTTGCGTTCACAGCGTGCAGCAGCGCTGGTGAGCAACAGCATGGCAAAGATGGCAATGGCGCTGTGCGCAAATGGATTAAAGCGTTCAATCGTACGATGTATATCATAGTTTCTGGTGTATCCACTCAAGATGGCGTGCGCATCGCCTGTGGCGTAATAGCCGCCTTCAGTTGGAAGCGGGACATGAAACGTGTGAAGGAGGATTGCGAAAAAAATGGCAGGCAACAGTCCGATGCCCAAAAAAACGGCAGCTTCAACAAGGCGCTGTTTCCGACGCCGCCAAAAACAGAGAAAAATAAAGAGGCCGCCCAAAAGCAAAATAGGAGGTAGTTGCCCAAGATGAATACTTAGCAACAAACCGCAGAGCACCCAGGCGCTGCGCCAATATCCGGTTACAAAAGCAGTCAGCGTGAGGAGAGCGAAGCCCATGCCGATCTGACCATTGCCAAAGAATGTGGGCCAGGGGTCGATGGGATAATGACTCTGGAAAAATACATGCACTCCTAAAAGGGTCCATGCGGCACATACATGCCCCCAAAGCGCTCGTCGTGTAAGCAAAGCGCCGAGGATAAATGGGGGGAATGTACTGAAAAAGAGGTGCAGCACATTACGTGCACCACAAAGCACGACTTCCGAAGGGATGAGATAGAGCAGCGCAGCGGAAAGATAACTTTGCAAGCTGAAAACATTGCGCATGTAGATATAGGCGGGATGTCCTTCAGGGTACTGCGCTATGCGTGTAATAACCAGGGCGTGTTCATAGGTTTCCTCCCAACGGATACCCCGAACAAGCACAGCAATGAGGGAAAAGAGAAGCCAAAATGCAGCACCTGCATAGAGCGAAAACTTTGATATGCCAGTTTTTTCGTATGACAAAAACATGCCTTCTCCCCGATGGTTCTGTGGGTATTATAACGATTTTCGGGGAGGAAAAAAGAATTGCGTTTTCAGGCTTATATCAAAGGATATTACGTGTTATTCCGTGCTCGTAGTATTTTCTTTACCCTCAAGCGCATTGGCAAGCGTGTGCCAGGCAAGCGTCGCACATTTGATCCGCATGGGATACTCACGCACGCCACTGAAAACACGCAGCTTGCCCACAGTGCTTTCATCGATTTCAGCATCCGGGGGGGAGGTCAGCATACGATGGAAATGCTTGAAAAGGCTCTTCGCCTGCTCAATTGTCCTGCCCTTTAACTGGCTGGTCATCATGGAAGCGGAGGCCTTGGAAACGGCGCAACCATTACCGGTAAAGGAGACCTCCTCGATAATATCGTCCTTAAGTTTGATATAGACGGTGAACTGATCACCGCATAGGGGATTGTATCCCTCAACCGTGTAATCGGCATCCGCAAGCGCCCTGAAATTTCGCGGGTGTTTGGTGTGATCCAGAAGCACTTCTTCATATAATGCGCGTTTATTTTGCATTAGCCAAAAATCCTGTTAACATCTTCTAAAGCCTCGATCAAAACATCAATCTCCGCACGGGTGTTATACAAACCCAGTGAAGCGCGAGCGGTCGCTGGCACGCCAAAACGTTGCATGACAGGTTGCGCACAATGATGTCCGGCGCGGATGGCAACACCGTGTTCATCCAGAATTTGTCCAATATCATGAGGATGGGCGTTGTCCATGGTAAACGAAAGGACACCGGCTTTTTCCGGTGCGGTTCCAACAAGGCGTAAGCCTGGCACGGTGCTAAGCGCGGTATGCGCATAGTCGAGCAGATCTTTTTCATAGGAAGCAATACGTTCCAGGCCTGTTTTCGTTAAATAAGTCAACGCCGCACCGAGTCCCAGCACCCCTTCAATATGCGGTGTTCCTGCCTCGAAAAAATGGGGCAAGTATTTATACGAAGTTTTTTCAAATGAAACCGAAAGGATCATGTCGCCCCCACTTTGATACGGCTTCATTTTTTCTAGCAGTTCTGCACGTCCATACAAGATGCCAATCCCGGTCGGACCATACAGTTTATGTCCGGAACAAACAAAGAAGTCACAGCCCAGATCCTGGAGATCTATGGGAAGATGGGGGGCGCTTTGTGCGCCATCCACCACGGTGACTGCACCGTGGATGCGTGCCATATCAACTATTTTTCGTACAGGATTGATGGTCCCAAGTGCATTAGAGACATGGGTCATGGCAACGATCTTGGTTCGCGTATTAAGCATAGATTGGAAAATATCCAGCATGAGCTCGCCATTGTTACGGATAGGAGCAACCCGCAATTTTGCGCCGGTCTGCTGACACAGTATTTGCCAGGGAACTATGTTGGAATGATGTTCCATGTACGTAATTAAAATTTCATCGTCGGCCTTTAGATGCTGCTGTCCATACGAGTGAGCGATAAGGTTGAGGCCTTCTGTAGCGCCGCTTGTGAAAATAATTTCGCAGGGGACCTTTGCATTAAAGAAACGTTGCACCTGTTCGCGGGTGGCGTCGAAACGCGTAGTGACCTGCTGGCTCAAGTAATGGATGCCCCGATGCACATTGGCATTTTCTGACGTATAGTATCGCTGTATAGTGTCGATTACACACTGCGGCTTCTGCGTTGTCGCGGCATTGTCGAGGTAGACCAGTGGCTTGCCACGTACTTGCGTGCGGAGAATCGGAAAATCCTTGCGTACTTGCGCCACGTCATAGTCGCAAGCAGATTCTTTTTGCATCATATGAGCCTGGACGCATTTCATAATACTTTTCCTGTGTCGTTACTCTCGTATCGCGCGGCAATTTCATGCGAGAGCATTTTGCGCACCGCCGAGACACTTATCTCATTGATCATGCTGTTCGCAAAGCCACAAGTAAGCATGGCGCGCGCGTGCGCTTCCGAAATGCCGCGACTGCGAAAATAGAAAAGCACCTCTTCTGGTGGTGCGCCGACCGTTGCGCCATGGGTGCATTTGACATCATCGGCATAAATTTCCAATTGTGGTTTCGAGTCGATAGTCGCCTTGTTAGAAAGGAGGAGCGACTGGTTGATCTGGTTCGAATCGGTTTTCTGCGCATCGGGTGCTACATACACTTTCCCGCGAAAGACCGTTTTGCTTTGATCCGCCAAGATTCCCTTTGCCGTGATCCGACTTGTTCCATGAGTTGCCAAGTGATGTACATGGACATCGTTATCCACCATGCGATCTGCATCGTTTAGTACTAAGACCGATTCCTCTACCTGTGCATTTTCCTCCACAAGATAGGCATACGACTGGTTGCGCACTCGCTTTCCATTCAGCGTTACCGTGTGCATGTTCAAATGACTGTCTCGATGTAACGAGGCCTCCTGGGTGCGTAAATGGTTGCCAGAATTTCCTTCGTCAACAAGTACACATAGGCGAAGCTGCGCATTTTTTCCCAGGTAGATTTCTTCCACCACATTGTTCAGATAATTTCCAACATCCGGGTGCCCCAGATAATGCAACACGATTGTGGCGCTGGCATTTTCTTCTATGATGAAGAGATTGCGCAGATGGTGCACTGTTGGCTGGGGATGCGCTGTGGTGACATAACGTATGCAAATGGGGGAGGGCGGATGGTGCGCACGGGTAATACGGACATAGGCACCCTCATTCAGGAATGCGGTGTTTAGTGCCGTGTAGGCCGTATGTTTTTTTGCATGTTGCGCTAAATGATTGCGCACGCACTCGGCTTCATCATTAAGCAGGGCCTCGTGAATTCCCCCTAGATAACCAAAAATACTCTTGCCGTAACCCCTGGAAAAGGAATAGGAAAAGGAACCATTTAAAAAAACCAATTCAGAACTATCGTCATTGCCCAGCTCATGCCACTTCGATATTTTGTGCGCCCTGTTTCCCATGGGAATATCCATGGAAACGCGATACGGGGTTTTTACAATCGGCATAATATCCGTATGCCGCCACTCCTCCATAGTTCGCTTGGGATATGAAAGCTCACGAAACGCATGAAGAGAGTTCATACGCAATTGAGCCAAAGCGTCATTGGGATAGCGCTGGTTAAAGCGTTTCCAATCATCCAAGAAATGCTCTTTTGAGGGGGTGTTCTCAGTATTTTTAAGCGTAGACTTCATACAAGCCTCATGTTCTAGGCGCACTCTTTTAACCAGTCATAGCCTCGTTCTTCCAATTCCAACGCCAATTCTTTCATGCCCGAACGCACAATGCGTCCCTGATATAAAACATGCACAAAATCCGGGACAATGTAATTAAGCAGACGCTGGTAATGCGTTACCACAATAAAGGCGCGTTTGGGGCTGCGTAACTTATTGACGCCCTCAGCGACGATACGCAACGCATCAATATCCAGTCCCGAATCGGTCTCATCCAGTATGGCCAGGTGCGGCTCCAATATAGCGAGCTGCAGAATTTCGTTGCGTTTCTTTTCCCCCCCTGAAAAACCCAGGTTTACAAAACGTTCTGCAAAATGGGGTTCCACCTCGATGTGCGCCATCTTTTCATGTAATAGCTCTTCAAAGTCGAGTGGGTCCAGCTCTTCCAGTTTTCGACTGCGTCGAATCTCATTGAGGGCCGCCCGAAGAAAATGCGCATTGCTGACCCCGGGAATTTCTACAGGATATTGGAAGGCGAGAAAAAGACCCAGACGGGCGCGTTCTTCCGGCGGCATCTCCAGCAGGTTTTGCTTTAAAAAGGTAACGCGGCTGCCCGCATCCACTTCATAGGCTTCTTTTCCTGCCAAGACATGCGCCAACGTACTTTTGCCCGAACCGTTTGGCCCCATGATGGCGTGCACCTCACCAGCTTCTACATGCAGGTCAAGCCCTTTAAGTATAGGCGCGCCAGCAATCGAGGCCTTTAAGTTTTTAATATCCAGCATATTATCCAACGCTCCCTTCCAGGCTTATTCCCAACAGCTTGGTTGCTTCCACTGCGAATTCCATCGGAAGATGATCAAAGACTTCTTTGCAAAATCCGTTGACCACCATCGAGATGGCGTTCTCCGTATCGATGCCGCGGGCCTGACAATAAAACAGTTGGTCTTCACTGATTTTTGAAGTAGATGCTTCATGTTCAACCGTGGCGGTAGGATTACCCACATTGATGTAAGGAAAAGTGTGGGCGCCACAGTGGCTGCCCAGCAGCAGCGAATCACATTGGGTATAATTACGCGCCTGCGTTGCCTTAGGCGTTACGCGCACCAAGCCCCGATAACTGTTATCGCTTTTCCCTGCGGATATAGTTTTGGAAATGATCGTGCTCCGGGTGTTCTTACCCAGATGAATCATTTTTGTGCCCGTATCCGCCTGCTGGAAATTGCGCGTCATGGCGACCGAATAAAACTCGCCTACGCTTTCATCTCCTTTGAGAATACAACTCGGATACTTCCACGTAATCGCCGACCCCGTTTCCACCTGGGTCCAGGAAATACGCGCGTGCTCCTCCAGACAGGCTCCCCGTTTGGTAACAAAATTGTAAATGCCGCCCCGCCCTTCGGCGTCGCCCGCATACCAGTTTTGCACAGTGGAATAGCGGATGGTTGCATCCCGATGCGCCACCAATTCCACCACCGCCGCATGCAGCTGATTTTCATCCCGCATCGGCGCGGTACACCCTTCCAGATAACTCACCTCGGCACCCGCTTCAGCAATGATCAGCGTGCGCTCAAACTGTCCCGTTTGCGCCGCATTGATGCGAAAATACGTGCTGAGGTCCATCGGGCATTTCACACCTTTCGGCACATAGACAAACGAGCCATCGCTGAAGACCGCTGAGTTCAGTGCAGCATAAAAATTGTCGCCTTGAGGCACGACAGAACCAAGATACTTGTGCACCAGATCGGGATACTCACGAATGGCTTCGCTCATAGAGCAAAACAGAATACCACGTTTCGCCAGGATTTCACGATGCGTAGTAGCCACCGAAACACTATCAAAGACCGCATCCACAGCCACCCCGGAAAGCTGTTTCTGTTCTTCCAAAGGGATACCCAGTTTTTCAAACGTTTCCAGCAATTGAGGGTCTACCTCCGATAGACTGCTCAAGGACTCCTTCTTTTTAGGCGCTGAGTAATAAGAAATGCGCTGAAAATCCGGCATTTCAAAGCGGACCTTAGCCCATTGCGGTGCGATCATCTTCTGCCAGAGTCGATACGCCTTCAAGCGCCAATTCAACATCCACTCCGGCTCCTCCTTCTTGCTTGAAATGAGGCGTATAACATTTTCATTCAGCCCCTTCGGGATGACATCCGCATCAATATCCGTTGTCCAGCCCCACCGATACTCCTGCTCCGCCAACTTCGCAACAGCCTGATTGCTGCGTTCTACCCGCGAACCACCATACGCAGCGTCATCCAACGATTTTGAGCGTTCCGTCATGAGCCGTTCCTTTATACATTCGCGTTAGCATTAAGCAATTTTAGTAACAGTATCCGCCCGCGAAGTATTCCCTCCCTGCACAAAGGTTGTGTGTTTTAAATAGGGATTGTTATAGTCATTCCCGGGGATATAGCTAGACAATTCCCAAGGCGAAATAGATAAGCATGTCCCCGCCGGCCCTTCGCTTTTCCCACAGGACAACTACAGTAAAGGAAGAAAAAATATGGATACGTCCGCTTCGATCACCATGCACGACCCACGTACCGGAAACGTGCTCTACACCGTGCAGGAGCCGACCAGAGAAGAAGTAGATCGCGTGTATGACGTGGCATATGCCACCGCAGAGAAATTACGTGCGATGTCGGTGCGCGAACGCGTGGCGCAATTGAAGTTACTCCGACGCTATCTGACCGAGCACAAGGACGAGGTTGCGCAGCGGATCGTCGCGGAGACGGGCAAGTCACAAATGGACGCGCTTATCCTGGACATCTTCCCCGTGCTGGACGCCATGGCCTATTACGAAAAGAATGCGGAACGCATCCTGGCGGATCGGGAGATTAAAACCCCCATCATGCAAATGGGGAAAAGCTCCCGCATTTTCTACGAGCCCCTGGGACCCGTCCTCATGATTTCCCCATGGAACTACCCCTTCAACCTCTCCGTGCTGCCCTTCATCTGCGCCTTTATGGCAGGCAACCCCGTCATCCTGAAACCCTCCAGCTACACCCTGCTCAAAGGCCTGCTCGAAGACATCATTGCAGGTAGCGGTTTCATGTCCGACGCACTACAAGTCGTCTACGCCAGCCGACGCACCGCAGGCTACCTCATCGAGAAAAAGCCCGCTAAGATTCATTTCACCGGAAGCACCGGCGTGGGACGCAAGATCATGCAACAAGCCGCCGCGCAGCTGGTGCCTGTTGAACTGGAACTCGGCGGGAAAGATCCTCTTATTGTTTTCGAAGATGTTGATCTGGAACGCACCATAGACGGAGCCTTGTGGGGCGCATTCTGCAACTGCGGCCAAACCTGCACCTCCGTAGAGCGCATCTTCGTGCAAGTGGGTGTCTACGACGCCTTTGTGCAACGTCTGTGCGAGAAAGCACAGAAAATCACCACCCTCGACGATCCCCGTGCACAACAAGACGAGCTTCACCTCACCATGGGATGCATGACCACCGAATTCCAAATCCGGGAAATCGAAGCCCAGCTGGAAGAAGCCGTCGCACAAGGCGCAAAAATTCTTACCGGCGGCGTTCGTCAGCCCGACTCCCACATCTTTCCCCCCACCATCGTCACCAACGTCACCCCCGCCATGCGCATCCAATCCGAAGAGACCTTCGGCCCCATTGTTACCGTGACCCCCTTCAACAGCGAAGAAGAAGCCATCGCCCTGGCCAACGACTCCTGCTTCGGCCTCTCCTCCAGCGTCTGGTCCAACGACACCGCCCGCGCCGAACGCGTCGCCCGCGCCCTGCACGCCGGCAGCGTATCCATCAACAACGTCATGGCCACCCACGGCAACCCCGCCCTTCCCTTCGGCGGCGTCAAAGACAGCGGCTTTGGCCGCTACAAAGGCGAAGAAGGTCTCTACGCCTTCTCCAACATCAAAGCCGTGCTGATCGACAAACCCCGCAAGAATCCCGAAGCCTACTGGTACCCCTATTCCCCCAAAAAATACCGACTGCTCTCCCGCGTCATGGATCGCGTATTCGAGGGCGGCTGGAAAAATCTCATCCACGTCGCCCTGCTCGGCCTGCGCCTCGACCGCCTCGCACGCCGCAAACGCTTGTAACCCGACACCCGCCGATGAGAGAAGGAGTGTCGCAGGGTTTTAGGGGCCTTGGGGTGCGTGCACAGGTTTTTATTTACCATGAAGAGCATGAAGTACATGAAGAAAACAAGAAGACTGAAAAAACGTAACGCTTCACCGCTACAGTGGTTCCCATCCCCATGGTCCTGCGCATACGCTATCAGTTATTACGAAGTACAACTTTGGAGACAAATGCGTTACCAAGTTCAACTTGGTAACGAGAAGCTGGGGGACCTTTTTGTGAGCAAAAAGGTCCCCCAGTAAAGAGCTAAAATACCGTCGCCGCCTTAGATGCCGCGGCGGTTCAGGGCTACGAATTCCGCAGTGCTGCGGTTGGAAACGGGGGTGTAACCAGCCAGGGGCGCGAGCTGCTGGTGGTAGGCGTCGAGGAAGCTGAAGGTTTGCGGGAAGTATTCTTCTTCCATTTCCGCGGGGGGCACGACCCAGTTTTGTGCACCGATTACCGCCACGGGGGCATCGAGCTCGTCGAAAGCAATCTGCGACAACTGTCCGGCGATGGTGTGCATGTAACTGCCGCGTTCGCAGGCGTCGCTGGCCAGAATGACTTTGCCGGTCTTTTTGACGGAGTCCAGCAGCAAGTCGTAGTTGAACGGCACCAGGGTTTGGCCGTCGATCACTTCGACGGAAATGCCAAATTCATTTTCAAAACGTTGGGCCGCTTCCATCGCACGATACAAGGTTGCGCCATAGGTCATAATGGTAAGGTCTGAACCCTTTTTGATCAATGCGGGTTCGCCAATCGGCAGCGTGTAGTATTCTTCGGGCACGCCGCCTTCGTGGAAGAGCTCGACCTGATTGTACAGACGCTGGCTTTCGAAGAAGATGACAGGATCGTTGCCACGCAGTGCGGAGGCCATCAGGCCCTTGGCCGCATACGGTGTGGCGGGGAAAACGACTTTCAGGCCGGGTACATGCGCACAGAGGGCCGTCCAGTCTTGCGAATGCTGCGCACCGTATTTGCTGCCCACGGATACGCGCAGTACGATCGGCAGGCGAATAGCGCCACCCGACATGGCTTGCCATTTGGGCATCTGGTTGAAGACTTCATCACCGGCACGTCCCATGAAGTCGCAATACATCAACTCGGCAATCGGACGTCCGCCTTCCATCGCACAGCCTACGGCAGTACCGACGATAGCGCCCTCTGAGATCGGCGAATTAAACAGGCGATTGTAGGGCAGGGCCTCTGTCAGACCTTGGTAGACAGCGAAAGCACCGCCCCAGTCGCGGTTTTCCTCACCATAGGCCACCACGCGCGAATCGTTATAGAAATGATGCGCGATAGATTCAAAAAGCGATTCCCCAAAGGTCACCGCCTTCGTTGCCTTGAGCACCTTACCCGCGGCATCGCGACCGCTACGCGCTTTGCGTGCAATCATTTTGACCCGCGGATTTTCTTCCAACGGCATGCAAACATCGTCTTCCCGCTCCAGACCGGGAAGTTTTTCCTCATCTTCATCGGTGAACATCAGCTGCGACACACCTACATGCGGCGTCAACACCATGCGCGGCGATACTTCTACGCTAGTGGCCAATTTACAGGCCTTGGTCACCTTGCGCTGCGCATACGCACGCATCGACTCCAAATCAGCCTCGGTCACCCAGCCTGTCTCCAACAGCTTTCCGCTGAACTCGGTAATGGGGTCGGCTGCACGCCAGAGATCGATCTCTTCGCGTTCGCGGTACGCCGACTGGTCGCTGGGGGAGTGTCCGGATTGACGGTAGCACAGCACGTCGAGCAGGACCGGCCCACGACCTTCACGAATAATTTCGCGTTTGCGGCGATAGGCATCCGCCAGGGCCAACGGATTGTTGCCGTCTACCACTTCCGCATGCATATTTTCCGAATTCAACGCGGCACCGATTCGCGCCAGACGTTCATAGCCCGCCGTCTCACCAATCGGCTGCCCGCCCATGCCGTAGAAATTGTCCATGATGTTAAAGACAATCGGCATGCCGCCGTTGACGCCTTCGGGCCAAAGATTGCGGTACTGGCCCATCGTGGCGAAGGTCAACGCTTCCCAGGTAGGACCGCATGCGGTTGACGCGTCGCCGATATTGGCGACTACGATGCTGTCTTTCCTGCGAATCTTCTTGAACAACGCCGCCCCCGTTGCGATGTCTGCACTACCGCCCACAATCGCATTGGCGGGGTATACGCCAAACGGCAGGCAGAAGGCGTGCATTGAGCCGCCCATGCCTTTGTTGAAGCCATTTTCACGCCCGAAAACTTCTGCCAACAAGCCATAGAGCAAAAAGTCGACGCCCAACTCCTCTTCTTCCGAGGTAGCGAACGCGGGCTTCTTTTTACCTTTTGTCGCAATCGACAACGGCGTCCAATCAGCTTCATGCGCCTGCACCGTGCGCAACGCATGACCGTCAAAATAATTTTCCATGATCGGCATCAGATCGTTGCCGGTCAAATCCTGCACCGCACGCAGTCCTTTGGCGATAATTTCACCATGGCTCCGGTGACTACCGAAAATATGATCCTCCACCGTCAGATACACCGCCTCGCCTACTGCCGCCCCCTCTTGTCCAATCGACAAATGCGCCGGTCCCGCATGGTTATACTCAATTCCCTGATACGCGCCCAGCTTCTTGATATTGTCCAGCATCGTTTCAAACTCGCGAATCACCACCATGTCACGATAAATACGCAGACACGTTGCAGGCGTGATCGCCGAATCGCCCACACACTCCTCCTGCACACTCTTCTGATACTGATTCACCGGGATGCTGCCTAATTCCAGCATCCCACCCTTACGTACTTCTTCCGGATGCACCAACAGTTTCTTAGTCATAATATTCCGAAGCCTTATCTCTTTTTGCACGTGCGCTGTCACGCCTTATGCGTCATGCTGGCCACCACGACCAGAAAAACACGCGTGCGTATGCAACAAAGGTATCTCGTCCCCTCCCCCCAAAAAAACAACGGGTTTCCTGCATTGTCTGGCGGGTAAATACATGTATCGCCACTGTGTTTAGAGGCGGATACTTCAAAAACTGTCATAAAAACAAAGCTTTATAATGGTCACGAACGGCAAGGACCGTAAATATTGCCGGTGGCGCTGGCCACCTTGCTTTCGCTGGACCGCTTTGATATATAACCGAGGCTACCCGTCCAAGATGGATCTCACCTCCAAAAATATGGGGGCGGAAACAAGAAAATACAGAAAGAGTATAGCATATCCCCCATCCCGAAGAAACAGAAGCAAAAGCACAATCTCCCTGAATTGTATTAAAAACGCACCGCAGAAAGGCTCGTTGAAGGCTCCTGCTACTGACATGGTCTCTCAAGCGTTTTGGGATTACACCTACGCGTCTATTTCTAAAACGCGTATACCCTCCTTCGTAAGGACCGCTAAAAAACGTCCGTTGGGCGCGAGCGCCATACTGGTTCTCCTGTTGAGCTTGTATACAGGCTCAATGTGCCTTTCGGTGAAATTGATTCGCCATATGGTTCGGCGCTCATTTTCCTTCGTGTAGGTATACAGAAAAATTATATTGTCATCATAGGCTTCCAATCCCCCTACGATCTCCTTATCCGGCAGTAGGTTCTCCAGTGAATACGTGCGGTGAAGCGTTGCACTATTTCCTGAAACATGGAAAAAGGCGACCTTGGAACGGGTGCGTTGCTCGTTTTCATCGATTACCATAACCACCGTAGCCCCTTGCGTGGCAGCAGGTGCCAAAGAAATGAAGTTGGGAGCTGCCGCTGTGTCAATAAACGGCACGTATACGCATTTATCCACGCCGGTTGTTTCCTGTGAAACGGGCAAGAAATAGTACGCATACTCCCATCCTCCTCCAAAATAAAGGAAAAACGGATCTACATAACGACTTGCCCCAAAAACAAGCCCATTTGTTTTGGGCACGGCAACAATCGAACGAAGCTCAAAGAGATCGTCGTCAGCGTAAAAATCTTCTATAATAACCTGTGCCTTTTCTTCCTGCTGGAAGGAAGCTTTAACAAGCCCGCCGGCTGTTTGAATCAGATAACAGGCGCCTTCTTCTTGTGGGGCATAGGCCATTCCTAAATATGGCCCCCTGCATATTTCCTTTTGCGATTGCTTCCATTCGCCTTGCTCCTTGCGCAGACGTAAAAGACACGCACTCCTGGAATCACCGGCACAAGGCGAGGAAAGACAGGTAAGAAATTCATCCTTCGATGGATGCCATACAATATTGTGAAGTATTTTATACGGCATCTCCACTTCACAAATGATCCTGTCGCTCTTTGACGCACAATCGAAAACGTGGACATTCATTTGGGGAATTCGTCCCATAACGATCGCCAATGTGCTGCTATCGGCGCTCCACCCGAACTCCGCAAGGTACCTATTGTCCGGATTAGACGGGGCCGGTGCTTTATCAAAAGGAATCGTAGCGATATCCTTGACGCACAGCTCGGCCTGCGCACCGAGCAAACTTCCCCATACGAACATAAGAGCAATCAACATCAACAGGCGTTCATACAAGTTCATACAATATTCTCCAGATCTCGAAACTTCCCTCGTTATGCATTCCCACGGGGACCGTGGACATGAGAAAGCAGCTTTAAACAGCTGCGCCATTATTTCTGCTGAGATTTTTCCTGCAACTCAACGAGTTTTTTAAGTAGCTTCTTAATATCTTTCAATGTCTCATGGAGAAATAGCAATAGAACAAGAAATACTGCACCCCAAGAGACAAAAAGCGTAGAGAAAATATCCTCCCTAAACAAAGATGATATTGAGGTAATAAGTACCGACACGGTCACAACAGTACCTACGGTGTTATTCAACATGGTTTTTGTTCGCTCTTTTTTATTTTGCATAAACTTTCCCGTTTTTATTGAGCGCAAGGGCTGAAACTGACCTGAAAGTGCATTCAGCATATATCCCACAGGCTATATACACTTCTCACGCCAATTTATTCGTCCGTAATTAATATATGGTTATTTCGTATATCATTTTTCGTAAAGAAACTACAAATAAATCCCAACAAGCGCATGCGATAGCACAGCCCCTTGACTCAACAGCTTGGGGCTTTCATCCAAAATGCCATTTACAATGCAGGTGGCTGAAATTCCCCAAATATCTTTTCGAGGTAAGCTGCTAGCGCCAAGGAAATATCTTCCCGCCAAGGGGCTGCGACGATTTGGATGCCTATTGGAAGGCCTTTGGAAGTGGTTCCTGCACGAATGACCGTTACGGGCCATCCCGTCAGGTTGTAGGTCATCGTATAACTGAACCCTTGCAGTTCATCTCTTATCGAACCGTGTGGCAAAGCAGGCTGGGTATTCACAGGAGACAGGATGACGTCGTAGTCTTTGAAGAAGGAAAGCATTGCGCTTTTAAAGTGGTACCATTTCATGATGAGTGCGTCAAATGCGGTGGCATCTATGGGGTTGGCAAGACCAAGCCATGGAATGGAATGTTCTTCGGTATTTGATTCGTGCAACAGGCGTCTTATTGAGGCGCCTCCATCCGCCGACAACAAATCCATCATAATTTCGTATGTTTGCTCAATAGCATTCGGCTTGGTTTCTTCAACAAGCAAAGCATCGTCGGCAATTAAGTCTGCTATTTTTCGTATGCCCTGTCCCACTTCATCCGAAGCTGGGGTGATACCATTATCCGTATGAAAAGCGATCCTGAGTTTACCGATGTTTATTCTTTCGGCATTGCCTGGTGGCATTGGGACTATTGAAGGATCGATCCAATCCGGTCCCGAAATGAGAGGAAGTATCAACGCGAGGTCTTCCACATAATTCGCCATGGGGCCAACTTGTTGAAACGAGTCGAGCACGCCCCCAAAGGGAAGGATGTGTCCTGTCCGTGGAACCCGACCCGATGTCGGTTTGATGGAGGTGATGCCACAACAATGCGCTGGATATCGCAGGCTGCCGCCATAATCACTTCCAATGTCAAAGGGGGAACCTTTTGCGGCAATGATGGCAGCAGCACCCCCACTGCTGCCTCCCGGAGAGCAGGACAGGTCGTAAGGGTTGTTGGTTTTTCCATAGACGAGATTATTCGTCTCATACATGAGCGTAAATTCAGGTGTGTTTGTTTTTCCAAGCAGTATGGCCCCATTTTTCCGCAATCGTGACAAGACGGTTGCATCCTGTTTGGGGCTGAAATTTTTTCTGCCAAGCGTGCCGCCCGTTGTAACGATTCCTGCAGAATCAAAGGAATCCTTTAACGTCATAGGAACGCCGTGCAAAGGGCCCATGATTTCGCCTCGCGCCAATAATTGGTCCGCTTTTCGTGCGTCATCCAGAGCGGCTTCGTCTGCTAATTGCACCACCGCATTTAGTTTCGGATTAACCTTCCGGATGCGTTTTATAAACGCCTCCACGACTTCAACCGCTGACAACTCTTTCCGTTGTATTGCCTTTGCTATCCGTTTTGCTGACAGGTTTATAATCTGCATCAGAAACCGTCCTTCGAGATACTGCTTATCCACGTTACTTCATTTTTGCGGGGAACGTCTGGAGGGGCCTTTTCTAAAGAAAAGGCCCCTCCAGAAAAAACGAAACAATGCCTGTAGATTTATTGTGGACCCTGGATGTATCCGCAGTAGCGACCCAGCCAGTAGGGGAAGAGCCAGAAGGTGGGGGCGCGTTCGGTGGCGCCGCGGTTACCTCCTATGGCCTGCCAGGGATTTTTGTCCCAACGCATAACAAACCGTTCGCTCGGTGGCAGCACGCGTTCTGTTTGGTGTTGAACTTCGAGGATAGGGGCGCGCGTGGTCCGCACGTCCTCACGTTGCGTGTTGTCGTAACTCCAGTGAATAAGGTCAAGCGGGGTATCGCGCAGAAAGAAGACACCTTCTGTCAGCACGGGATCTTTACCCGTCATCAGGCCGTACAAAAAACTGGCGAAGGGATTCTGTTCGTTACGTGCACGAGAGAACCATCCCTCCAAACTGGCGCGGTACAGCGCCAGCAAAACCGGATCGTCTTCGCAGAGGAGCAGTGCGGGGTAGGCCATGACCAGTAGTTCGGTGTCGATATGCGTATCCCAGGCCGGCTCGTAGGTCTTGGCGTTGCGCACGTTATCGGCATAGTGATGTTCATACAGAAGTCGTTCATATTCCTTCTGATATCGTGCCTCACCGGTCATATGGTACGTGGCCTTCAGGAAGGAAAGAATCTCGAGCGAGTTGATTCCGCGCTCTGCCTGCCAGTCAGGATCGTGATTCAGGCGTTCCGGAGCCCACACACCCCAACAGGTATGCTCGCCGTCAATGTCGCGGAAGACATAGCCTCCGTCGATAATATGATCCATGATGCGCTTGGCCAGACTACGTATGCAATTGCGCAGGGCTTCATCCTTCGTTAATTCGTAGTACATGAAGTAGCCGAAGAAATGCGCGGTAACCTCGTCGCTGCTGGTGTCGCCCTTCCACAGCCACTTGCCGTCGCTGGAGGGACGCCACCGCACATCCACCGGCTTGTAACGTGGGTCGCGGATGCTGCGTTCGGCAATTTCACGCGGCGTGTGAACATGGTTGCCGTCCTTCACCGCCGTCCAGTTCACCGGAACAACCGTTCGCGCAAAGAACCCCTCGGTTTCCGTGACCGTCTGGAGAAATTCAAGCGTGTCAAAAGCCTTCTCCGCATTCTCAGCAGCGTCCGCTGCACCTGTAACCGCGTGTCGCAACGCCTCGGCGACCAGATATACCGCCGTGTAGCCGCCATCATTGTCATCATCATCCGGCGTCCATGTACTCAGGTCGCCCGGTGTACGCAGACGGCAGTGTTCTACGATAAAAGGTAAACGCACATGACGTTCCATGCAGACCTTTTGAAAATAACGGGCCTTCTCTGCAAGCGTCATCTGCTTGGGGACGATGGCGCTCACCCCGTTGGCCGTTGCAATCCACGTGACCCCATTGCGATCAAAGGCAATGTCGCGCACGTCGTTGTTCACGAGCCAACGTCGATTGCAACGCACCGCCCAACGATGTCCATCAAACCAGGCGGCGCCCTGCGTACTGCCCACCCACATGCGGCCATCGGGACCACAAGCGACACAACGCACGTCTGCAGAAGGCAAGCCATCGCGTGGGGTGAATGCCCCTATCCGCATACCTCTTTTGTATGTTGTGATTCCCCCTAGGCCCGCTGCCCAGACAATGCCATCGGGCGTATAGGCGACACCATTTACATAACACGACAGAATATCCTCTTCCCGCTGATAATTACGTCCCCCCGCCTGCCCCATGTGATACAGGCCCATCCCCGTAGCGAACCAAAGCCCGCCTTCCTTGTCCGGCATGACCGCGCGAATGTCACGCGAACACGGCAACGGTTCATGACGAATTTCTTCGTTTTTTACATACCAGATCCCCTGCGGCCCCACCGCAATCACCTCCCCGTCCCGATGCGCCAACGCCGCAATCGGCGCTTCAATGCCCGGCACACGCTGCAAGCCCGTTTGTGCATTCCCCCGATACAAGCCATTCCACACCGCTGCAACCATTTCATCCCCCACCGCCAACACATCAAACGCCGGACCTGCATCCGCATCCGAGAGCATGTTTCTCCACGGAGCCGTCCCCTCTGCCTGCAACTGAATCCCGGCTCCCGTCGCCACCCACACCCGATTACCCGCATCCACCGCAATCGCCCGCACATCATTCACCGCACCTCCTTCCCCCACCGTATACGGCGTATGCGTCTCCTGTAAAAACGAACTATCCGCCATCCCCTGCACCCCATCCACCGCCACCGGCGGAAAAGCGGCCAACAAACAAACACCCACAAAACCTATGGCGCACAACATAAAAACATTCTCCTTCTTTCCGTTACCTTCCCGCCAATAAAGACCGCTTCCAACCGGCAAGTAGTTTCACTTTTCTTCGTTTGAGCGTTCCCTTCTGTCCCTATCACTCGTTACCAAGTTGAACTTGGTAACGTCTTTGTCTCCGAAGTTGCACTTCGCATTAATGTTCGCGAGATGCTTGAATAAAAGTAAAGCAACCGCCCAAAGTTGCAGCAAATTCTCCTGCTGGTATTATAGGGCAAAATCATATAGGATTCATACATAGATAACTCTTTGGAGAGCTATGTGCTATGCGTTCACGATACAGGATTATCGATGCAGAATCTCCCTATTTCCTGACCGCAACTGTGGTCCACTGGCTTCCTGTTTTCACCTATCACGATGCCTGCGATATCATGATTGCACCACCCGAACACGCGCGTTATTCTTCCGCGCACTGCTATTTAAAAAATGACAAGATGATCGCACGTGCAATAATCTGAATAAGAAATCCATGGATAAATGCATAGTGCTTCTGGGCACAGGAGGGTTTAATGAAATACGTAGCGGCTGAATCCATCACATTGAATCGGGCATATTTCACAGAATTCGACCGAGTAACCTATTCGTAGGTGGCTTGGACTCCGGCAGACGTGCAGGCCATTCGCCACAATATGGAGCGAAAACTTAAGCTCCTTGTACTCATTAAAGGGCACCTCGTTATAGCCGCATCTCACCTTCTTGAATCAGAATTGGCTCAAGAAGTGCTATTTCAGCATCCCAGACTTTTTCAGAGGGAGTGATCGTGCCCGCCCTTCGTTCGGAATTTTCTGGATTTGAGAGGTTTCTTGAGTCGAAACTAGCTGAAGGTAAAGAGTCGATCCAGTACGAGGGTAAAGCTCGTCGCGATATGGCGCAGATGCTTGACTCCCAATCTGCCCTGGCCATAAAGTGGGAGGTCAGCCAAACATCGGGATGGTTTAAGGAACGACTGCTTTCGGATATGAAGGATGAGCAGAGTTTACTTCGTTTGTGCTTGCGCGAGGGTGGGACTGTCATCCCGGCGGGTCTTGTCTCACGAATCGGCGATTTTCCTAGGCTCAGCCGCCAGGATGTATATGTCTCTGCGAAAGAAACTGGCAACAAGAATTTATGGCACATTCTCTGTGAATACACCGATTTCCTTTACTATCTTTCTGGAGCTCGGGCTGTTTGTTCGGAGGGGCTTCTGCCACAGGAAAACCTCATAGACTTCAGCCTATCAGATCTGGCAAACGGTCGTACCCGTTTGTCCGATGCAGAGGTGTTTTTCAAGATTTTTGTGGATTTGATTAAAACTACGACCCACACCCATTTCCCGTTGGATATGTTGGACGCTCTGACTATCAACGATGTTTTGGACCTTCACTCCGTGGCAGTCGAGGACCGATTCGTGGATAAGTATAATGCGATCCAAGAAAAGACAAAAAGCGGGCTAACAATTCATGATCCGGAGCGCCTTGTGTTGGTGATGGAAGAGTTGGAGGAGTTGGAGCGACAGCTTCACATTGAATATAACGTAGCGCTCAAGAAAGAGTTACCTCGACATCTACGAAACCACAAAAAGGCAAAGGCGGCCAAATTCTTAAACGCCACGGCATCCCTGTTCGTTTCCCCTTGGGGTATCGCCACCGGCGCCAAGGATATTGTGGTATCGGGTCTGGAACTTGTCGGCATGGGGGAAATCACCAGTGCAACTCAAAACAGAATTCAGCAACGCCTTAAAGCGTGCTCTCGCTTGATTGACAGAGCTAAAGATGAGAGCACGCCAGTTTTGCTTACATTCATGGAGCGAATGCAGGAACGATATGCAGAAAAAATATTGAAAGGATAACCATGATCGATCGAGATTTGTTTGCTTACGTAAATAGCGTTATCAACTCTGGAGCAAAGGAGATTTCGATTCCCGGCTACCTTATCGCTGGAGCCAGCAAGGAGGCTATTGAAGAAGCTTGTCGCCTATGTAAACTGTGCGGAGTGGTAGTTAGAGAAGTTACGATGTAGATAGTAAAGCGAATTCTGGATATGCGCCATTTCTTCTCGTTACGAAGTTTTACTTCGTCGGGGCTGGGGATGTGGGATAGACGCGGGTTATTCTTTGAATTCGGTGTTCCAGTAGGCGAGGTCGATGAAGCGTTGCCAGCTGAGTTGACCGTTGGGGGGGATGGGGGTGTTGAATTGGGGGAGCCATTTGGGTTTGGCGGGGGCTTTGCGGAGGTGCATGTGGGCTTCTTTGGGGGTGCGGTTGCTTTTTCTGGTGTTGCAGGCGCTGCAGGCGAGTACGAGGTTTTCCCAGGTGTCTTTGCCGCCGCGGGATCGGGGGAGTACGTGGTCTATGGTGAGTTCGGATTTGGGTAGGCGGCGGCCGCAGTATTGGCAGGTATGTTGGTCGCGTTCGAAGAGGTTGCGGCGGGACAGGCGGATTTTGTGGGTGAGGAAACCGTTGAATACGGTGAGGAGGATAACTTCGGGCAGGCGGATGCGCAGGTTGGGGGTGCGAATGTAGGGTCCGTCGGGGTGTTGTTGGTGGAAATGGGTGAGGGAACACCAGTTGTCGAAGTCGTAAAGGGTGTAATCAATGGGGCTTACGATGTGTGCGTGTTCGCGGAGCACGAGGGTTAACGCACGTCGGACGGTGGTCACGTTGATGGCCACCCAGGAACGGTTTAATACGAGTACGGGGGCGTTTTGCATAGTACTCCCTGCCTGTTCTTGCGGTCTGAACGCTATATGGTAACCCCGGTTTTCCGGGGGGATGTATCTTCGCAGGGGCAATGTATTGCTTTTGAGTATAGTATGTTGAATAAATCCTGTCAATAGTCCATGGGAAAGCTAAAAATGGATTTTTACTGTGGTCAGGGATGGCAAGGGCCATACCTCTTGCTTGCGGTCGCTGGACCGCTTTAAGGTTAAGTTTTATGGATATTTTGTCGATATATAAAGTAGTTTTCGGGATATAAATTGAATGCGGTCAGCGTCGACAGCTTGTGACGTTCATCAAAGAATGAGAGGTCCAATGCGTGTGGAACGAACGTGCCTTGGTGAAGGCAGAGGCTTCGTGATGCAGTAAGTGCGGGGAGGGTTTTCCTGATATCTTACTGCGGGAAGGCTCTTGTGGGTGTGAATCATGTGTGATGTATTGATAGTTCAAAAAAAGCATTTGTGTCATGTGTTTTGCGAATGTGGTTATGTGAAAGCCATGCTGACGGCACCGGATCGGTGTCCGGCGTGTGGACGGTTGTGGGATCATCCCCGTTTTGAGGAGGTGGCTTAAGTAATGTCTGTGCAGGCATTAAATCGATTGCGCCAGCTCCCAAGTGTCGCTTTGGCGATGCCGGATAAAGACGCCTTTGGGGGTCTGGCGCAGGGTGTCGCCCGGTTGCAGCGTGTAGGTTTGTATTTGTTCCGGGTTGTCCAATGCGCGCAGTCGGCAGGGGCCACCCTTTTGGGTTTCTATCAAGACTTCCTGGGTGAGGCCGTCATGGCGTTGTGCGGATACCAGGAACGCGCCTTGTGCGCGCAGCCTGTGAAAGTGACATGTTTTCCAGTGAGACGGTATCGCGGGAAATATGTCGATCACCCCCGTGTGACTTTGCAGTAGCATTTCTTGCAGGCCGGCGGCGGCGGCGAAGTTCCCTTCCAGGGTAAAGGGGCGATAGGTGAAATCGCTGTGGCCTTTGCCGGATTGGTCGCCGTTGCAGTGGAAGCTGTTGCGCAGGGTGAAATCGGTGAAGGTTTCCAGGGCTTTTTCAGCCGTTTTCCCATCTCTTGCTCGCGCAGCCATTGAGGCCAGCCAGGCAAAACTGTAGCCGGTCCATTTTGAAGGTCCTTTTTTCTCCAGTTCTTTTAAAGAGGCGCGTATGGTGCGTTGCGCCGCTTCACCCTGGCTAACATCAATCAGTCCAAGAGGATGGATAGCCATGAGGTGGGAAAAATGGCGGTGAGAATGGGGCAGGGGATAGTTTTTGGCGACAAGCAAGCGTCCATCCTTCCCTTTGGAAAAGGCCGGCATTTCATCCAAACATTTGCGCCAATGCTGCGCCTCTTCTTCTTTGCCGACGGCTTCGGCCATTTCCGCAGTGGTGTTGAACGTCCAACGGATGAGGGCAAGGTCGTAGTTGGTGATGGAGGGGAACCAGGCGGTGGGTCGATTGTCATTGATTTCCGGCGATGAACTGAGGGGGAGGCTGCGTTTGCCGTCGGCGTCGCGGTTTTCGGTAACGGCTTCGAAGAAGACAGCACAGTCATGCAGATAGGGATAGGCGCGCTGTGCCAGGAAATCCTCATCCATACTGTACTTCCAGTGCAAATAGAAGTGGTGGGCCACCCAGGCGCCCGTGGTGGCAGAGTGGGTATATTGACGCCATCCGCCGATTTGGTTGTTATTGAGGTCGGCGGTCATGGGCACGGCCATGCCGGGCAGTTTGAAGAAGCGTTTCGTCCATTCCACGCAATTGCCGCGAGTCTCCCAGAGCCAGTTGAGAAAGTTTATGCCTTCCTCCAGACGGTTGCCGCTATAACAAGGCCAATAGCTCAACTCGGTGTTTAAGTCGTGGTGATAATCACCTTTCCATGGTGGCAATTTTCCATTATCTGCGGTCCACGGTCCTTGAAGGGTAATGGGTGGCGCGCCTTTACGGCTGGCGGCGCCGAATTTGTAAGTATCGAGAAACCATTGCCGTTCGAGGGTGGGGTTAGGTACGGAGAGCGAAGTTTTTTGCCAGTAACTATGCCACCAGGCTTCGTGGGTTTGGCGGAGGTTGTTGCTGGTGTTGTCCAGAGCGCGTTCGACACGATCGCGGGCCAGGGCATAGGGATCGTCACCTTCATAGCTGGAGGCAACGGTCCAGATAGCGCGCCATTGGTTTTCCGATTGCCGCCAGCCGAGGTAGACGGCGAAACGAAATCCGCCCCAGCCTTCCTGGAGATAGGACTGGTATTGCGGACCGCTTTTTTGTTCTGGCGCAGGGTAGCCCAAGGTGGCGACGCTGTTACCGCCAACAACATTGTCCTGCCCATCGACCACATTCTCGCCACCAAATGCGGGGGCGATCAATTTAGGGTGAATTGTCTGGGTGGTGTCGATCTGGATAAAGCCCAACGGTTGTTCAGCATGAATCCATGCGGCGATTTCGGTCGCATCCAGCTTGAGTCGGGCCGTGGCGTCAGCCAGGGAAAGGGCGGTATTTACGAAAGCCCCTTGCTTGTCCAGCATAAGCTCGATACGCCCTGCGGGAATTTTGGTGGGAGCGGGACGGCGATAAGGGTGGTCGTACAAAGCAAGCAGGTCATCGATACGCCCTTCCTTTTCCCACTGCTGCATGGTTGCATAGTCGTATTCCGGGCGATGGTACTCTTCCACCGGACGCAGATCCCAGAGGTCAGTTCGATCGAGGGAAATACGCACAGGTATGTCTTTGTCGCCACCCCAAAGCAGTGCGCCCAGCATACCGTTGCCCAAGGGAAGCGCTTCATCCCAAACGGTAACCGGTGTGTCAAACTGCAAGCCATGCCCGGCTTCCGGCAGCATAGGTTGTGTTGCAGTGAGCGTATTCCACAGTATAAACGCAGGAATAATTACGGGCATATCAGCATCCTTTCCATTCCGTCTCATGGGAACTCCACAAAAAGCATATTGACTTGCTTGTATAAAGCACGCCTCTGTTTTTCGTAGATCGAACTTTCAAGCCAGTATAAAACAGTATAGCGTTGTAGTGAAGACATATAAAGTCCCCAGAGTTGCTGCACTTTTAAAGTAGTGGGGAGCAATACTTGGCGACTTAAACCTGAAGAGCTGTCATAAAAACAAGGTTTTACTTCTGTAGGGAAGCTAAGGAGTATCAGTGTCTGACCACTTTCTTGTGGTCGCTGGGCCGCTTTAGTGCAAGGTTTGCGAAATGACACTGGGCGGGGGGCTGGATAATTTTTGCGTGGGATCGAGCACGGCGCGAATTGCACGGGCAAGATCAGCGGCAATGACCGGTTTCATTACATAATGATAATTGTTTTGATGCGAAATATTACGTAGAATGTCGCTGAAGCCACTACATACTACGACAGGGATGCTAGGGCGTAGCTTGCGAATCTGCTGAGCCAATTCGCTCCCCATCATATGGGGCATTATCTGATCCGTTACCAAAACATCGAAAGCGGTAGGATTTTTTTGAAAACACTTTAAGGCTTCGATAGGGCTGGTGCGGGTCGTGAGTCGATAGCCCATGCGCGTCAATGCCGCACGCGCAAACTCGATAATCGGTTCCTCATCATCCACCATAAGAATACGTTCGGAACCGGTCAGGATTTCCAGCGACTCAGGCGTATTGGCAGCCATTTCATTTTCCATGGGGGCACAGGGCAAAAAGATGGCAAAACTGGCTCCATGTCCCGGTTCGCTGTAGACGCGGATAGCCCCGCCACACTGTTGTACGATGCCGTGCACTGTGGAAAGCCCTAGTCCGGTTCCCTCCTGGTTTCCTTTGGTCGTGAAGTAAGGTTCAAAGATGCGAGCTTGTGTATTCTTTGTCATTCCCTGGCCCGTATCGCTGACCACAGTTCGCACATAATATCCTGGCTTCAGGTTAGGGTCCTGTCGCGTTTGCTCTTCTTCCAATTCGACGCCCTCAATGCTTACTTTCAGCACGCCGCCACTTTGTCGCATTGAATGGTAGGCATTGGTGCAAAGATTCATAAAGATTTGATGTGTTTCCGTTGCGTCGGCAATGACGGGGGGGACGGAGCAGTTAAGAGCAGAAATAATCTCTATGTTGGATGGAATTGAGTGGCGTAATAAAGTAAGGGCCTCTTTGGCGATGCTGCA
This sequence comes from Candidatus Hydrogenedentota bacterium, assembly GCA_963678445.1. GTDB lineage: Bacteria > Hydrogenedentota > Hydrogenedentia > Hydrogenedentales. The sequence continues at coordinate 2,128,977 of OY782877.1, forward strand.
GATGTCGATAGGTCGGTACTCGCGCGATGTCTGCCGACTAAACGTTAATATTTGGGCGACCAGATCGGTAGCACGCTTACCTGCTTTGGTAATTTCCAATAGACTTTTTTCAACCATACTCCCCTTTTCTACCTTTTTCATAGCCAGATCGGCAAAGCCGAGGATAGCATTGAGAATATTGTTGAAATCGTGGGCGATGCCGCCTGCCAAGGTGCCAATGGCTTCCATTTTTTGAGACTGACGCAATCGTTCCTCCACCTGCTTCCGTTCGGTAATATCCTGAATGGTCCCGATCCCACGCAATGGGTTCCCTTTTATATCAAACTCAACCTGAGCAACTTCACGCACCCATTTTTCCTTATCGTGCACCAGAATTCGATGTTGGAGATCGTAAGGCTTTCGTTCCAGTGCTGCTTGCCAGGCTTGGTCGACCATCTCACGGTCATCAGGATGTACAGCCTCTAGAAAATGTTCATAGGTGAGTGGCTTTTTGTCATTAACACCGAAAATTTCGTAAATCTCATCTGACCAGCTCAACACATTATCGGCGATATCCAAATGCCAACTACCCATCCGCGCCAATCGCTGAGCGCGGGTGAGGTTTGCTTTGCTGGTTTGCAGTGCCTTTTGGATTTGTACAAGGTCTGAAATATCGATGCCGTTCCCAATTAAATACTTCTTTCCGGATACAGTGAGCAAGGTCCCTTGTAGATTATAGGGAGCAGACTTTTTCCCATCCAGAAGAAGGCGCGTATGCATCTGGAAGGGTTGTCCGGTTTTTATGCAAACCCGGGTTTTTTTTTCCAATTCAGAGCGTTCCTCGGGTGCAACCAACTCTAATGCAGGTAATCCGGCAAGCTTTTGAGGAAAGCATTTGAATGTCTGCGCAAAGTTTTGATTCCACAACACCAACCGATTTTCTTCATCGCAAACACAAAACAAACCGGGGAGCAATTCCAATATCTCTTTGTGGGGTAGCAAGTCGTCGCCAGAAAGCACGGAAGGAGGAGAGGGTATGTTTTTGAACCAGAAAAACCAACACGCCATACCCGCGTATAGCGTCAGCAGCAGCCCCCACAATGCAACATGGTTTAAGCCGACAGCGAGGGCAAGGCTTCCCAGATAGAGTCCTCCGCCTAGCAGTATTGTTTGCGTTCTGTGCACATTACGCGGGTTTTTGAGCATTGTGATACCCTCTGCTGCGAAGCAACTGCTTGTAGTAAAAGAACCCCAAATGGAATGCGTTAAAATAAAATTTTGCTGCGGGCAGGATAAGAAAGGCGATAGCCCATCTCTCTCTGCGTTTGCCAGACGGCTGTACGCGCAATTAGCACAAGACGACGTGTAGCAAATCGAGCCGCACAGTTCTTCATATCAAAGGCCACAAGATACATGTAAGCTTTTATTTACAATCAGAATAACATTTTTTGCCAACTTTGAAAATGCTTGTATTTGGGGCACCAGTGCGTACGCAAAGTTGTTTCTGGAGCGGGCATGCGAAAGGAACGGGAAACACTGCGGATGGTTTTTACGCTACAGTTCGCCGTAAAATATCGGCAGGGTGTACCATGCGGGATACACCGCCAATCTCATACAAAAAAGGAATTGGAAAAAATGGAATTGTCTTGGCAATCGATAAAAGCGATTTTACGGGAAGTGCTGGAAGAGGAAATGGGTGTGGGGCGAGCCTCTATGTCGCCACGATTTGAAGGGGGAAAGCTGATATTACAACCCCAGGACAGCAATTTGAAAAACAAAGAAATTCCGATGGAGGTGTTTTTCAAGAAAATTACTTCGGTGCGTGAAAAGCTGCGGGTGCTGGAGCAGAAAATCAATAATAACAAGTCCCTTTCCGTCGAGGAACGTGCAGAGCTGCAGCAGGCAATTACACGGGCATACGGAAGCCTGACGACCTTTAATATTCTGTTTGCCGACGACGAAGACCGTTTTGTAGGTATGCGGGGAGAGTAGCACCGCTCAAGGAAGCAGGGGCCAAGAAGCCACAGGTGTTTGTTTAAGGGCGTTGCAAGGTGAGTCCGCTAAGCGATACGGCCCGATGGTGGCCGGGGGTTAAGGTAAAAGCCATTTTTTTTGGACGCGTCCCGGTAATATGAAGGGTGTTCGTGTCGGCGTTGAAATTAAGCGACGCATTTTTATGGGCTGCCCGGGCAGTAATACGTAGGGCATTGGGAGCGCATCCTTTGGGGAGGATGCGCCATTCACCAGGCGGGATGTCAAGCGTTACCTTGACAGGCTGCCTGCGTTCTGCGGTGACAACAAATTGATTTTCCTCGTTAAGTTTTGCCCACGTCTTGGAATTGCCGTTGAGTAGGTATGCGGGGATTTCGATGTGCTGTTCGGTGCTTCGGATACCCGTCTTTTCACTATCACGACGAATCCAGGCCTGGGTTCGAATACGTTGGTTGGGACCGCAGGTGAATTGCGCGAGGCTATAATCGCGTTTAAAGGCGGCGGTACGCTCCAGCTCCTTACCGCTACGGAAGGACGCCCGTGCCCGTCGTTTGGAAAAGACGATGATATCGGGTTTTCGCCGAAGAACATAATCGCCATTACCCAATTCATGCCCCAGGTACCCGTCGCCAAAATTAGTGGGCGGATGATGGGCAAGATAGCGATCATTAAGTCCGAGCATGTCCAAAGCAGGCAATTCGGACCAATAGGCAAGCGAGCCCGCAACCGTCAGCGCGACTAGCGGCTGTTCGTCACAGAAGCCGTTTTTAAACATAAGGCCCACGTCGCGGTAAGTCCATTCCCAACGTTCCTTTTTTCCCGCCTGATTCAACTTGTTTGCATGCTGCGTCTGAAAACAGGGGTAGATCAGGCCACCGATGAGCAATACCAGCGGAAGCCTTAGCCACCAACGGGAAAGTTTGGCGAAAATAAACTCTAGGCTATGTAGCAGCAAAAAACTGAGAGGAACAATGAGCGGGACAATGTGGCGCCATCCGGGAAAGATATCACCGCCGATGAAGATTACATACGATGCCCAAACCGTGCCGGTAATAAAAAAGAGCAGGAGGGGTGCTTTGGTCATGCCGCTTAGGAAGCGTTTGGGGAGACAGAAAACGATAAGGCTACCGAAAAGAGCGATGTAGAGGAATGGGGAAAAGAGGAGAAGCCCATTTTTAACATACTGCAAGCCTTGTGCAAAGTGTTTCTGGCTGGGCGCAAGCTTTGCGCGGGCCGTATTGGGCACCCAATCGTGGTAATAATAGAGCCGGAAGAGAAGCTGGCCTCCATAGAAAAGAATGGGTAGAAGAGAAAGTAAAAAGCAGATGCGCACTGTGTTTCTATTGATGCCGCGTACCAGTAGGACAGCGAGTCCGGCGCAACCGAGAAACAGCATGCCGTCGGGGCGAGTGATGGCGAGCAAGGCATAGCATAAACCCGGAAAGAGAATCTGTCCCAGAGAAGGGCTGCTGTTTTTATCGAGCAATGGGGTGGTGGTAGTCAATGCCCAGGCAAGCAATGCTGCGACTAAAGCCTGTTCCAATCCACCTACGGCCCATATGGCAATAGGGGAACAGAGTGCGAAAAACGGCAACACTACCATCTGCGCGGCATATGCAGCAGGCCTGCGGCGTAGCCCGTCAAAAACAAGCGCATAGATAGCAAGCAGCATCAAAGAAACGCCGAGTATGCGTGTCGTGTCGATTAAATCGATTCCCGTAGCTCCCAGAGCAGCCGTCATCAATACCCACAACAGATTCGAAAATCCCTCAACAGGCGCACCGTCCGTCCAGGTGAGGCCCTTGCCCGCCAACAGGCGGGCAGCGTAACGCAGCGAGATCAAGGCGTCGTCGGCAATGAAAGGCAGGTAATAGCAGGCATGAAAGAGGAGTATCGACCCGACGAGTCCAAATAAGATGCCATGTATCATGCCCGGATAATGCGTGATGCGTGCGCACAAAGAATGCTTTGGGGTAGCCATACGGCACAATTCCTTTCGCTACGATTATAGGCGGGAATATACCACACTGTTCCAATCCAGATAAAACAACACAACTTACGTTTGGTTTTTACTGATTTTTCCATGCTATACTGTGGGGGCTGTCTGTCCGGTTCAGAAAGGGATATCTGTGTCTTCTTGCTTTTTGCACGCCGGGCGTAGATTGTGTTTTCACTGATAACAACCGAACGATGAGGATGAGATTCATGAGTTTTCCTATTGACACCAGCAAGTATAAGCCGGTGCCCATTGATCCTTTTGTGGGCGCGATCACGCCGGAACAGAAGCAGCAGTTGCTGACGAATATCGAGGTGGTGCGTGATACGATCATCTTCTTCACCGCGGTAGCGGGCATCAAAGGCCTGGGCGGGCACACCGGCGGCGCATACAGCATCGTACCGGAAGTTTTGATTGCAGACAGTTTTATGAAGGGCAATGACAAGATCTATCCGGTTTACTTCGATGAAGGTGGACACCGCGTAGCGATTCAATATGCGATGGCGGCGTTTAATGGGGACATGCCCTTTGAAAAACTCCTGCAATACCGTGCTGCCGGCGAAGGTTTGTACGGCCATCCTGAAGTCGATCCTGAATTAGGTATTAAATTCGCCTCCGGTCGTTTGGGGCACATGTGGCCGTTTGTAAACGGTGTCGCCAAAGCCAATCCGGATAAAATTGTATTCATGTTTGGCAGCGACGGTTCGCAGATGGAAGGTAATGACGCCGAGGCGGCGCGTCTGGCCGTTGCACAACAGCTGAATGTGAAGCTGGCGATCGACGACAACGACGTAACGATTTCCGGCCATCCCTCCGACTATCTTCCCGGCTATGACCTGGCCAAGACGCTGGAAGGCCATGGCCTTGCGGTGGATGTAGGCGAAGGCGAAGCTTTCGACAGCCTCTTTGTACGCATGGTCAATGCGGTGCAGTTGGATGGTCCCGTGGCCTTGATTAACAAACGCCCGATGGCGCCCAAGGTACCCGGCGTAGAAGGCACGCATGCGGGCCACGACGTGATCAAGAAGGACGCTGCAGCCGCTTACTTGACCGAACGCGGTCAGACGGACGCAGTGGCCTATCTGGATACAGTTGAAAAGGTAGGCGGCGGCGCACAGTATCGTGGATGCACCCCGGAAACAGCCAGTAACCGCGTAGAATTCGGCAACATTGTCAACGGCATCCTCGACACCATGTCAGAAGAAGAACGGGTTGCCCGCGTACTCGTCGTCGACTCCGATTTGGAAGGTTCTACGGGACTCAAAGGTATCCGTCAGGCGCACCCGGAAGTGTGCATCAACGGCGGCGTGCAGGAACGCGGTAATTTTTCCGCCGCGGCCGGCTTTGGTTTTGAAAAAGGCAAGCAAGGTATCTTCAGCACCTTTGCGGCCTTCCTGGAAATGATCGTTTCTGAGGCGACGATGGCGCGTCTGAACGAAGCCAATGCGATCTGCCATTTCTCGCATGCGGGCATTGATGACATGGCCGACAATACCTGTCACTATGGCATCAACATTTTCCTGGCGGACAGTGGCTTGCCGGAAGGCGATAAAACGCGCATGTATTTTGCAGCGGACGCCTTGCAGCTGAAGCAAATCGTGGAAACCGTTTGGAATGATGAGGGTATCCGGTACATCTTTACATTGCGCAGCAAGCTGCCGTTTGTCTGCAAAGAAGATGGCGCGAAACTTTTCGACGGCGACTACAAATTTGTGCCCGGTAAAGACGAAATCGTACGCGAAGGTTCTGCGGGCTACGTAGTCGCCTATGGCGACATGCTTTGCCGTGCGCTCGATGCCGTTGATCGGGCACGGGAAGCAGGTATCGATGTCGGACTGATTAACAAGCCGACCTTGAATGCCGTTGATGAAGACATGATGGCGCGTCTGGGCAAAGCTCCGTTCGTACTGGTGGCGGAAACGCAGAACACCAAAACCGGCCTTGGAAGTCGTTTTGGCGGCTGGTTGCTTGAACGTGGCTATGCACCGAAATATGCAGCTTTGGGTGTATCCAAACCAGGTGCTGGTGGTCTGAGCGAACACATTCCCTTCCAGGGCCTGGATCCCGATAGCATCCTCGCGAAGATTAAAACCCTGGCGGGCTAATCCATGAAATAAGCAGAGAAGAACGCAAGGCGCGCCGGAACCATCCGGTGCGCCTTTCTGTCATCTTATGCAACCTAAAATTCTGCAAAGAGCCCATAAAACTTAATCTTTGCTACAGTCACAAACGACAAGGCCCATATATATTGCGAGTGGCGCTGGCCACCGTAGTGACTGAAATCTGAAAAGGCAACATAAAGAATAAAGTTTTTGCTGTATTTAGGGACGGCAAGGACCATACATATTGCGAGTGGCGCTGGCCACCGTAGTGACTGAAATCTGAAAAGGCAACATAAAGAATAAAGTTTTTGCTGTATTTAGGGACGGCAAGGACCATACATATTGCGAGTGGCGCTGGCCACTGCCGGCACCTTGGGTGGGAGTTTTCAATGCGACCCGTTTTGATGTTTGATTTTGATGGTGTGATAGCCGACTCTCTCGATGTCTTTTTTGAAGAATTTACGAGTACGTGCGCAGAAATGGGATTTACGAAGCTTAATTCCAAAGAAGCATTTTTGCACTTATTCGAAACCAACATGATCGAGGGGCTGGTGCGCGCTGGATTTTCAAGATGGCGCTTTTGGCGACTGGCGCGCAAGTTCAAACCGCGGCTTTTTGCGGCCACCCAACGCATACGTCCCTTTCTGGGTATGCCGATCCTGCTGAACACCCTAACCACGCGTTTCCCCGTATACATCATCACCTCGAATGTCTCAGAAGCCATAGAGCAGTTTTTACATACACAAGGAATCGGCGGCATACGCGACGTGCTTGGGGCGGACAAAGAAACGAGCAAGGTAAAAAAAATAAAGCGCGTGTTGCGCAACCACCGTGGAGCGACGCCTTTTTACATTGGCGACACCAAAGGCGATATGTTGGAAGCGCACGCCGCTGGAGTACGGACCGTGGCGGTGACTTGGGGATGGCATGATGAAAGCTTGTTGTCGGAAGGGCAACCAGATTATATTGTACGAAGTATTGCCGATTTGAAGGGTCTTTTTTTGGCAGACCTGTAAGTAAAAATGCATGCATACCATCGTTTGGGGAGGATTGGATATGGCGTCAGTGTCGAAAATGATTGAGAAACGGGTATCCCCGGTTGTTCTGGAACCCAAGGATAGCGGCTTTTCCGCACGCTGGATTGATGCGGGAGATGCGGTGCGAGGTGATATGGGTGCGCAGGTTTTTTGGGTGCGCCGCATTTTCTCCACGACGGAGACCCAGGCGTGGAAGCGGGTATATGTGTCGGCGGACAGTCAGTATATTCTATGGGTGAACGGCGAAATTGTCCATCGCGGTCCGGCTCATTTCGACCCAACACACCAGAATTACGACACGCTGGATCTTTCGCCATGGATACGTGAAGGGGAGAATTGTATCGCGGCACAAATCATCTACTGGTCTCCAACAACCCGCCTGCACCCCTTTCATCAGCTCAGCATTCGCCCTGGTTTCCTGTTCGAATCGTCTGAACTGCGCAGTGATGCCGAGTGGAAGACCTTGGCGAGTCGTGCGCATCGCTCTGCGGGCAAGGAAATGCATCGGGGCGGTGGTGCGGGCAATTGGTATGAGCATGTGGATGGTCGGCATTGGCCGGTGGGTTTTGAAACCCTGGATTTTGAGGACGCGGATTGGCTTCCAGCGCGGGAAATTGCCAATGCAGAGTGCTGGGGAGCGCAGCACGATACCTCATCCCCCTGGAAACTGATTCCGCGCTCCTTACCGGGCATGGAAGTGCGCCCGGCAGAATCCTGTCTCCCACTACAATCGGGGAATGTCATTGGAAGAGCGGAAACACCGCCCTTCCTATTTGCTGTAAAACCGGACAAAGCAGCGCCACAACTTCCCCATGTACTCCCAGGCGGAGATGAAACACGCTATCTGGTTTTGAGCGCAGGGTGTCTGGTCAATGGATATGTGGAGCTTGATCTGGAAGGTCCTGCGGGTGCCGAGGTAGAGGTGGTATACGCGGAAGCGCCTGAGCGGGATCGTAAAAAGGGACGTCGCGATGTCCTGGAAAACAGGCGTGTCGAAGGTTCGGGCGATGTCTACGTGTTACGCGAAGGTCGCCAGATATTTCGTCCTGCGCTGTATCGCACCTTTTGGTATGTGCGGATTGCGGTACGCAGTGCTGCACCGGTTACGGTCCATGGCCTGCAATATCAGTGGACGGGGTATCCCTTTCCAGAAGATGGCGCTTTTGAATGCTCGGATGAGTTACTGAACCGCATCTGGCAGGTAGGTTGGAATACACAGCGCTTGTGCGCCTTTGACACATTTCAGGATTGTCCATACTACGAACGCCTTCAGTATGGTGGCGATACCCGTATTCAAGGTCTGATATCGCTCTATGCATCGGGCGACGCGCGCCTGTTGGCCAACGCAGTTCGCCAGATGAATGCATCGCATATTCCCGAAGGCCTAACGCAAAGTCGCTACCCCAACAGTGTTTATCAAGTCATCCCCGGTTTTTCCTTGTATTGGATCATGATGATACAGGATTACTACTGGCACACAGGCGATCTGGCCCTGGTGCGTGAATGCGCCGGAGGCATACAATCGGTGTTGCAGTTCTATGAAGATCATCGTAAAGAGAATGGTTTTCTTGCAAACCTTCCCTATTGGAATTTTTACGATTGGGCCTTTGAACGAGGTGGGGTGCCGAATGCACATGCAGAAAATTGCACGCTGAGCACAATGCATTATAAAGGGGTGCTGGATATTGCGACGGATCTGTTTAAGGCTTTGGACGAACCTCTGTTGGCCCAGCGCTATGCTGCCTGGGCCCAGGATCTACAGGAAAAGGTGAATGCCGCTGCCTGGGATGAGAATGCAGGACTCTATACCGATGGGGTTGCAACGAAGACGCTGAGCCAACATGTGAATGTCTTTGCGGTGCTGTTTGGCTTTGCTGATGAGGCACGCTCCAAACGTATCGCACAACGTTTGTTCGATGACAATGCCTTGCGGCATACAACCTTTTACTTCGCCCATTACCTGCATGAGGTCGCCTTGCGTTTGGGGCAACCGCATCGTATTTTTGACGACATGGCGCGTTGGCGCGTGATGTTGGATCAGGGCACGACAACATGGTGGGAAACGCCGGGCAACCCCCGAAGCGAGTGCCATGCATGGTCAGCCACGCCGACGTATCGGTTAATGACCACTGTGCTGGGGGTACAACCCACCGCGCCAGGGTTCCGACACGTATCCATACGTCCCCAGTTTCCATCCCTGGATTTTGCACAAGGTACGGTGCCAACGCCGCATGGACCCATTCAGGTGCACTGGGAAAAGCCGGACACCTTTACGCTTGAGGTAACATTGCCCGAAGGCGTAACAGCAGATATCATACTTCCCAGTGGGACGCGTCACCGAGCCCATGCAGGCGTAACGCGCGTTGTGGATGCATAGTATGACCTTTATCGGAGACTGATTCGGGAATGACAGGAAAGCTCTACACGCCCCCCAAGCTGCCGGGATTGCGCGAGGTGATGCGTCGCATCCTCTTCGTAGCGCTGTTGCTGTGCGGCGTTACCCTCATTGTCTATTTCGAGGGCGGGTTGCGCGATTCCCGCAGCGGAACGCACCCCGGCTTCTGGGACTGTTTCTACTTTGCCCTGGTCACCATTACCACCGTAGGATACGGCGATATTGTGCCGGTCGATACGATGTCACGCCTGGTCGATGCGATTGTGCTGACCCCGGTGCGTTTCATCGTGTGGATGACGATTTTTGGAACCGCGTATCAATTGACCTTGCGACGCTTTCAGGAGGAATATCGGATGAAGAGCGCAGTCCGTAAACTGGATCAGCACATAGTACTTTGTGGTTGCGGCGCCACAGGCATGGCGGCACTGCGCGAATTGTTGCTACAGGGAACAGCACCGGATCAAATCGTGGTGCTCGACACGAACGGTGAGGAGGGATTAGAAGAGGCATCGGCTTTGGGTGTGGTCTGTATCACGGGCGACGCCACCCGCGAACAGGTGCTCCAGTCGGTCGCCATCGAACGTGCCGCGCATGTGCTGGTAGCGCCAGGACGTGACGATACCGCCGTGCTGATCACACTCACGGTGCGCGACATGAACCCCCATGCACAATTAACAGCGATGTGCTGCGAAGCGGAAAATGTAAAACAATTGCAACGGGCCGGTGCACACCATATCGTACACCCCGCTTTTGCAGGGGGCAGTCTGATGGCGGCCACCACGCGCCGTGCACACCTCGCCGACACCCTGAAAGACCTGCTAAGCGTAGGCGGGGTCTTGCATCTCGAAGAGCGCACCGTGCAAGAAGCGGAAATTGGCGTGTCACCACATGTCTTGAAAGATATCGCCGTGCTGCGTGTGTATCGCGGCGATGCACACTACGAGGTGCATGCGCTCCCCTGCCTGGAAAAAGGGGATGTGCTGGTATATGTCGCCGCCACAAGTCCCTGAAGCAATCAGAATGCGCAAAAAATACATGGGAAAAACGTGTTTTCTGTCATTTTTTCGCTCAATTAGGTATAATCACACCAGTGGCTGAGACCGTATACACGTTTACAGACGTACTGAGGGAAGCGTCTGCGAAACCCTATTCCAAGATATACGGTCTATTTAGGTACGATTGTGCTGTAAATGTATCCTGCTGATGGGTACAACTGTTTTTTGTCGCCATAATGGCATATGCTTCAAATGGGAAAGAAAGTCATGAAAAAAGCGCTGAAAATCATAGGTGGCAGCCTGCTTGCCATCATTATTTTGCTACTGGTGAGCAAAGCCGTGGCAGACAAACGCTATTTTAGCGATTACGACCCCAATTTACCGTTTAAAACGGAAGTTGCGGAAGCAAAAGAGCAAACCGATGAAGAAAACCACGTAACTTACCAGCGGATAAAGTTTTATTTCGAGGCGCGTCCCGGAGAACGGGTACCGACCTTGCTGGCTTTACCCCAGAAAATGGACGGGAAGGTTCCCTGCATTATTTTCCTGCACGGTATCGGTCAGAAAAAAGAATTCTTAGACCAAATTTGTGCCCCTTTTGCCGACAATGGTTTCGCCATCGCCTGTTTCGACCAATACATGCAGGGTGAACGCGATGTGAAAGGTGCTTTGAACGAGGCGATCGCCTTCCGTAAACGCCCCTGGAAAACGGTCAACGATACGCGCCGCCTGATTGATTACCTGCAAACCCATCCGGATATCGATCCCGAGCGAATTTATCTGGTTGGCGCCAGTTATGGTGCAATCACAGGAAGCACCGTAACCGCTTTTGACAAACGCATCAAAGCCAGCATTCTGATTTATGGTGGTGGCCACATCCCCACCATGCTGCGCGCCCCCCTGATTCGTGAAGAGCTTGGCGACACCACGGTCAGCCTGCTGGCGCCCATCGTCGCCTACCTGCTGGCTCCGGCAGATCCAATCCGATACGCCAAAGACACCTCGCCCACCCCGGTGCTCTTCCAAAACGGCTCCAACGATGCCCTGGTAAGCCCCGAATCCGCCAAACGCCTGCAAGAAGCCGCTGGCGACCCCAAGGAGGTTACCTGGTACGATTCCAACCATATCGGCATGCTCAAAGAAGAGCGCTACATTGTGAAAGAGGTCTTACAAGAAGGTTTAGAGTGGTTGCTGGAAAAAGACAAACCCTACCGCAAAGAAAGCGATGCTGCAAAGCACGCCAAGACGACGGTAGAGGAAGAGGTTCCAACCAGCTGATTGGCCGTTAATAAATAATCGCTCATATAAGACACCGGCGCAACCACGTATCACGGTTGCGCCGGTGTTGCTTTCTTCCTGGAGGGGCAAAAAGCGTTTTTGAAAATAATCGAAAAATAGTGGCGGTGCATTCCTTTAGGAACACACCGCCGATACATTAGGCTGATTTAGTTTTGCAACAAGTGTGGCCCCTTAATTCGGGTCATACTCATACGCGCCGATGTCAGACGCACTGCCAAGCGGACGAGCTGTGCCTATAATATCCTCACGGGGGCCCCTTCTGGTGCTGGCGGCATCAACACATGGTGAAGAAGGGGCTAAAGCCAGATTGAACACGTCGTCGTAGAAATCAGTGGGGGCATCCACAAACAGTGCGTCCGACGGGTTTAAAGAAAAAGAATACTGCTGATTCGGTATATTAGACGGAACAGCGCAATGGTATGCAGAGATGGATGGGGCCGTGGCGAAACGGATTTCATCGGGTGTAGTTTCATCTGCTCGAAAATTATTATACAGAATAGTATTGGTCAAGGTCAGGGTTCCGGTAGAATCCCCAATGCAGCGAATGCCACCACCGAGTTTTTCCGTCCCCATACCCATGCTCTTATTTTGGGTGATCGTGCAATTCAGGATGTCAAAGTCGCCATTCTCTTTCGCCCAGGCATAGAGTCCACCACCAGCATAGGCATAGTTTTGGGTGAAGTAGCAGTTTACCACCTTAACCTCGCCATACTGCATGAAGAGTCCCCCCCCATATGCAAGCTGTGTAGCTGAGCTGTAGGTGCAATGATTCTTTTCGAAACTGCAGCGTTTTATAGCAGCCGAACCCTGGTTTGTAAAAACAGCACCGCCGTAGGCGGCGCTTGTTCCTGTTGCTTCAACAGAGTTAGCGGTGAAAGAGCACTGCCCTATCTCAGTATCGTCGGCTTCCACACACACGGCACCGCCATATAGGGCGCTGTTTCCCTCAAATTCATTCTGTTCTATTGGTAAAGCAGGGTGTTTGATATACAGCGCGCCACCTTTGTAGTCACTAGTATTGTTATAATATTTGTTAACGAAATTTCTTACCGCGCCTGATTGGCTTTGGTAACTGTATGGCACGGGCGTCTTGCCGTTCATATCCTGAAAAACCGCACCACCCATGCTATAAGGGCCCTTAGCTTCGTTGCCATCGAAAATAGATTCCATGTATTCCGCGGGATCTATTTGGGGAATAAAACCAATTAGACACGTAGACCCACATACGGCCACTGCGCCGCCCCAGGCCCCACCTGTTGTATTGCTTTCAACGGTGTTGTCATAAAACTCACAGTTGATGATCTGGAGCAGCTTGGAATCGTCTCTAGAGTAACTATAGACTGCCCCGCCGCCATTGGCCATGTGATCGGGTAAAGTAACGCCAAGAGCTTTACCGACGCAGTTCTCCCTGAAACGTGACTTGGCAATATTAACCGGCGCACTATGCGCGCGGATAGCACCGCCAAAACGGGCAGCTTTGTTATTCAGGAAATAGCAATGTGCTATATTCATAGGTTCATCTTCGAACTCTACAAAAACGCCCCCCCTGTGTTTTGGTTGTTTGATATTGAGCTGGTGTAATACGCATTGCCGTTTCTGATGACAAAACCTGTTAGCGTCGTGTCGCCGGCTCCGGTTACGATGTGATATCCAGTGCTGTAGCCAGGTCGTAACACGGTATAATCGCTGGGATTGCTGGCAAAGTTATTAAAGTTTGGTTTATCCCAATCATCGGAAGTGGTTTCGGTGCCATCGAAATTACCGAAAACCTTTGCTCCGTCAAAGAGGGTAATATATTCGGAATATACCCCCTTTTTGACCCAGACCTCATATTCAGCCCCACCGCTCATAAGCGCTTCCGCCGCATCAATACCTTCCTGGATCGTGCGATACGCAGTTTGCCAGGTAGTTCCATCATGCGGATTTGATATCTGAGCAGTGTTCACATAAACAACATTTCCGCTATCCATCTCCGGACAGCCTGCCAAAAGCAGCGTTGCAAGCGATAACGCCAGACACAGTCCATAATACTTTTTCATACTTCGTTCTCCTTTTATTTCTGTTTATTCTTCCTATTTACCACGTGCACATGGTTGGTAGCTTTATCAGATCGAGCTAAATGGTTAGCTGTCGAAAAATTCAGGAATACATGCTAGGCCAGGCTACCGGCATCACTATCACCGGTTTTTCGTCGCAGTGCGCGTGTGCTGTACACCAGTTAATGGCGAGGTGAAGTGCAGAAGCCTGGAAGGGAATATCGTTGCGAGGGCCGAGCACGGAGGTCGATTTTGCACAGTTTTCAGGAGGGATTATCCGTTTTATTACCCGGCATTGCTTTTAGAGCGCAGCCTCTTTGTGTCGTCATTCGCCGCCATTTGGATAAGCGATAAACAAACAACACTGAGAAAAACGAGATAAATATCTCCTTTAATCCGATGAATGGATGTTTTTCTCTTCAATTTTCCTATAAATCACTGTAATCGAAGTTGCTTAAAAAGTCAAGTGCTCTATCTATGTAATACATTGGTTACTATGGTTTAGATGAATTATCTATACAAATAAAATATGGTGGGCATAGAAAAGTAGGGTTTGGGGCAATAAAAACAAGGGCCATCGCAAAAGCGATGGCCCTTAGGGAGATAAAAAATTGTTGCAGCTTTCCGCGGGTAAACGGAAACCGGTTTTTACATTTTCACAGATTGAGAGGTTTTTATTTTTTCAAAATTTTTAGCGCTTCTTGCAGTAATACGTCTTGGTTGTCCTTATAGAGGGCGCGTATATTGTCCTCGGTGAGGGGGATGCGTATGTCGGGTTGGACGCCGCCTTGCCCTTGTGCGTTGCTTTCTACCTGGATGCGTCCGTCGGCGTCGAGGGAGCGGCCTACGGGGTAGGACAGGGTGAAGCCTTTGGGCATGATGACGTCGCCGCCGGTGAGGCCGAAGGTCCCGTGGGTGCCGTGGAAGCCGAGTGTATGGACGTTGGGCAGTGCAGCAAGGACTAGCGGAAAGCCTTCGCCGGCGCCGAAGGTGTTTTCGTCAATCAGGACGATGATGGGTTTGTTGAAGTGGGGTTTGTCCGGTTTGATGCGCAGACTCAGGTTGTCATCAACGCCCCAAGTTTTGGCGTCGTGGTTGTAGAGGGCGACGCTGTGGAAGAAGGTCTGTTTGTCGAAGAAGGCGGCGCAGAATTTGGGTACGTAGCGGATGTCGCCGCCCGAGTTGCCGCGTACGTCGAGGATGAGGCCGGGTGCGTCGTCTTTTATGAAGCGGTTGAGGGTGCGTTGGAAGTAGTTGGCGGGGAAGGGGGTGGAGAGGGTGGGCGCTTCGAAGTAAATGCGGATGTAGGCGTAACCGTCGTCCAGGGTTTTGGCGATGAGGGGCGCCTCAAAGGGGGCTTGCGCATCGTTGTGGGGGTAGGTGCGGTTGATTACTTCGTAGTTATCTTCGACTGCGGTGATGGTAGCGACCCAGGGCGTGGTGGAATCGGGGTTACGGAACATAATTACGGCCTGTTCGCCGATGGGGCCGCGGGGCAGATAGCGTAGTTGGGCCAGTCTTTTGGCTTCGGTGGTGACGGGTTGTGGATTTTCGGCCCACAAGAGGTCGGTTTGTTCGAGTGCGGTCTGAATGGGTGTGTGATTCCATTCGAGAATCTCTGCACCCCATTGCAGGCCGATGTTGGCGGCAGGGCCGCTACCTGGAAGAATGTGTACAATGACGCGACCGTCGTCGAGTTGCATCAAGCCGAAGCCAAAGGAGCCGCCGATATGTTCGCGTCGGTATTCCTCTACATTTTCGATACGCATATTTCCATCGGGGATGCTGCGGGTGTAGGCGCGCAGGGCTTCATAGTAGGCCTGTACGTCGTTGTCCTTTTCCGCCTGGTTAATCAGGGGAGCGTAGGTGGTGTAACGTTGTTTCCAATCAATTGTTTTCCAGTCGGAATAGGGGTATTCGCGTACCATGCGCTGATGCAGATCCAAAAAGGCCTGCGCCCAGCCACGTCCGCGGAAGTCGTCGTCGCCACGGGTGAGCAGGGGCACTTTGGGCAAGGGTAAAGCACTGAGGGAAATGTCGGGCACGGGTACTTCGATTTCCGTCAACGGCAATGTGGTTGTGGTGCAGCCTGTCAGGAGTGGGGTCAGGCTGAGGGCGATTATCGACAGAAGAAGCAGGGTTTGTGTGGTCTGGTAAGATTTCATTTCATCCTCATTCAGTACGTTGGATTTGAAAAGAGTGCTGCGTCGATGCGAGCGAGTATAGAATCCTTGTGTTTAGTGATTCACTTTTAAAAAGTTGTCATAAAAAGCGAAATTTTTCCGCTGTGGTCAGGAATCGTAAGGAGCATATCTGGCGCTTGTTGTCGCTGGACACTTTATTTTATAGAAACCCTTACTACTGGGTTTTGGTTCCCTATTGGCAGATCCACAGGAAAAATGTGGGGCTGTCTGGTTGCATTTTATCAAAAATAGAGGTTTTTATCGAAAAGTCTGGCGGGAGCGGGATATGCATATTTAATGTAAGGGGAAATTGTCATTTCGGCCCTCAGTTGACATAGTGAAAGGGCCTTTGCCATACTCGGATGATTGTTTTTGGGAAGATGGGCTGAGTTTTGGGAGAGCATTTAGGACGGTAACGCAGTAGAGCCATTCATTTTTATAGCTGATATGCATACTATGCCCCGTGTGTTCCTCCGGTAAGCAAGATAAAGGGAAGTAAGTAATGAACACCCCCCTGTCGCACGAGCAAAATGTCTGGCGTTGGCGTATTTTGATTTCGACCTATATGGGCTATGCGGGCTATTATATGACCCGCAAGGCGTTTACCATTGCCAAGACCACTTTTGCCGATCAGTTTGACTGGGAAATGCGGGATGTGGCGCATATCTGGACCGCCTTTCTTGTGGCGTATATGGTAGGCCAGTTTCTGTGCAGCTTTCTGGGACGTAAACATGGGCCCCGCGTGCTGCTGCTGGGTGGGCTGGGTCTCTCCATTTTATGTAATATTGTCTTTGGTTTTGCCAATTCCTACGCTACCTTCATGGTGTTTATGATCTTTAATGGCCTGGTGCAGGCCTCAGGTTGGCCCGGTGTTGTAGGGGGGATTTCGCAGTGGTTGCGTCCTGCCGAACGCGGTCGCATCATTGGGGTGTGGGCGACCAGCTATATGCTGGGCAATATGATGGTGAAATCCTTGGGCGGCGTACTGCTGGGGGCTATGGGCTGGCGTTGGTCTTTCTTTGGTTGCACGATGATCAGTGTCGCGATCTGGGTCCTTCTCTATTTTTGGCAACGTGATAAACCGGAAGATGCCGGTCTGGAACCGATTGTTAATCGCGCTAATGAGGAAGAATATAAATCGGTAGAACAGGCTCAGGAAGAACAGGTAAGCTTCCGGGAGTATTTGCGTCTGGCGTTGAATCCGGTTGTTCTGACCATGGGCATCAGTTATTTCTGTCTCAAGTTTTTGCGGTACGCGCTTGATTCCTGGCTTCCTGCCTTTTTGAATATGCAGGGGGTAAGCGTGGCGAAAGCGGCGATGTATTCGCAGATTTTTGACCTGGCTGGTTTGGTAGGGGCGATTGCGGCAGGGTGGATGCTCGACCGTTGGTTTAAAGGGAATTGGGCCGCACTTTCCTTCGTGCTTTCTCTGGGTATGATTGTCGGCTATCTGGCGGTCATCTATCTAGGGGCGTCGCCAATAATGATTGCCTGTTGCTTTGGTATCGTTGGCTTTATGCTGTACGGCCCCGACATGCTGTTGAGCGGTGCGGCGGCGGTCGAAGTTGCCGGTGCGCGAAATGCCGTAGCGGTGGCGGGTATCGTCAACGGACTCGGTAGCATCGGTCCGGTGGTGCAGGAGGAAGTGATTGGCTTCCTGGTGAGCGGCGATGAAGTCGCCGGTATGCGTAACACCAATTATCTTGCGCTTGGTATGAGTATCGCATTGGCCGTTCTTATGTTCATTATGATGTGGCGGATGCGGTCGATTCACCGTGCGCGTGCGGCAAGCAAGTCGTCGCTGGAATGCGCATAGAGTCAGTGTACAACGTGTAAATCTGTTATTTTTTCCGCCGCACCCTCGGGTGTGGCGGATGATTTTTAGGGTTGCCTTTCGATACAATAAACTTCTTTCAGATACTACTGCAATACAACCATGAATTGGGTTAAAGCTATGTCGAGTGAAAAGCATTTTGAGCGAACTTTGGTCACCAGTGCGTTGCCGTATGCCAACGGAAACATCCATTTGGGCCACATCGCCGGCGCATATTTGCCGGCAGATATCTATGTGCGTTATAAACGCCTCAAAGGCGAAAAAGTTTTATATGTTGGCGGTTCCGACGAGTACGGCGTACCCATTACACTGACGGCGCTCAAGGAAGGAATTTCGCCAAAGGACGTCATTGACCGATATCACACCGCCAACGCCGCTGCCTTTGCGGATTTGGGCATTTCGTATGATATCTACGGACGCACCTCGTGGGATCTGCACATCGACAGCACGCAGGATTTTTTCCGCAAACTGGATGAGGCAGGCTACATCCATCAGGAGGAGATGGAGCTGTGGTATTCCGAGCAGTCCGACAAATTTTTGCCCGATCGCTATGTGCGCGGCACCTGTCCCAAGTGTGGTTATCAAGATGCCAACGCGGACGAGTGCGAAAGCTGTGGGGCGCAGTATCCACCGCATGATTTGGTGAGTCCTCGCGCTAACATTCCCGGCGACACCTCTGAACCGATACTGCGCAATTCACGCCACTGGTTCCTGGATCTGCCCAAATTTACCGATGCGCTCAAAGCTTGGCTCGACACGCATCCTGAATGGCGCGCCAATGTAAAAGGCATCGCGTATAGCTGGGTAAACGATTTGCGCAGCCGTTGCATCACCCGCGACACCGATTGGGGTGTTCCTATTCCGCGGGAAGATGATGATACGCAAAACAAACGGATCTACGTATGGTTCGACGCCCCCATCGGTTATGTCACGAACACGCGTCAATGGGCCTTGGATACGAATCGGGACGCGGATGCGTGGAAAGTGTGGTGGAAAGACCAAAGCACGCGCATGGTGCATTTTATCGGCAAGGATAACGTGCCCTTCCATGCCGTTATTTTCCCCGCCATGCTTATGGGGCAGGAAGACTACATTCTTGCCGATACCGTGGTGGGCAATGAATACCTCAATATTTTCAATCGCCAGACCGGCCAGACGGAAAAAGGTTCCAAATCAAAGGGCAACATGATTTCTGTGCGCTGGGCGTTGGATCAGTTTTCCCCCAACGCCATCCGCTACTACCTGTGCGCGATTGCACCGGAATCTAAGGACTCCAGTTTCGACTGGGATGAGTTCATGCAGCGTTACAACGGTGAGCTTTGCGATGTAGTCGGCAATTTTGTGCATCGTTCCCTGACCATGACCGTCAAGAACTTTGCGCAGCAAGTGCCCACGCCTGCCAGCCTCGATGAAGAAGATCAGGCCATGCTGGACGCCATCCCGGCGCATGTGGATGCGATTGCGGAAGCCCTGGAAGGCTTCCATTTCCGTCAGGCGCTGGAACGCTTCATTGATTTGGGTCGCAAGGCTAATGTCTATTTTGACGCAAAACAGCCTTGGGTAACGCGCAAAACCGATATGGAGCGCACAGCTACGACTTTGTACGTATGTTGTCAGATCGTCAAAGGACTGTGCCACACCATGGCCCCCTTCCTGCCCGAAGGGGCAACGCAATTGGCGGAATTTCTTGGTGTAACGCTGCCGCAGAACGGTCCCGATGGCGGCGAAGACGGCTGGGACGAAGCCAAGACGTTGCTTCCCGCCGGCGCCCCTCTGCAAAAACCTAAGGTGCTATTCCCAAAACTCGACAAAGACGTGATTGCTGAGCTGGCGGAAGCGCATCAACGTGGCGACGCATATTAAATGGAAAAGCGTTTACTGGGGGAACCTTTTTGTTCGCAAAAAGGTTCCCCCAGACCCCTTCCCAAAAAACTTTAGGAGATACACCGGTCTGCTTGGATTAGGAAGCAGAAGGACCAAAACTCCTGCCACTGGTCCCTGGACCACTTGTGAACCGAAAGATCCCCGCCCCGCCCATGTTCACAGAACAGAAATGGATTGCTTCCAGGCAATGGTATGAGAAAAAAAGAGGGGGAGGGCGGTGGCCCTCCCCCTGTGTGATTGTAGATCCGATCCGGCTAGATGGTTGAAGTGTATTTGGAGATGCCGTTCGCGCCTTTTTCCAAGGTGAAGCCATCTACGCGTTCGCCGGAAACAGTATAACTTTCGTACTTGAGCTGGTCGCCGTCGATGGAGATGACCTGGAACAGTTGTTTTTCTCCAAAGTATACGGGCATGAGAGAATCAAATTTTGGATTTGAGTTGTACATCTTGGGGCCGGCAACGGAGACGGCATAAATCGTTCCGAATTTTGAATCGTCGACGATTTGGTCGCCTGCCAGTTTATAGGTGCGGCCATAGGTGTGGTCGTGCCCTTGCAATACCAGGTCGACCTGGTATTTGTCATAGATCGGGCGCAGCTGTTTGCGCAGCCATTCATTGTCTCTTTCTTTACTGGTTGAATAAATCGGGTGGTGGTGGGTGGCGATGGTCCAGCGGTTGGGATTGTTCTGCAGGACTTTTTCGAGCCAGGCGAGCTGTGCATTACGAATTTTAGGCGGGGTGCCATCTTCCAGTGCGTTTGAGTTGAGTGAAATCATCCGAACGCCTTGGTAGTCGACGTAGTACACCTCTTGATTCAGTGCGGGGAGATCGGAAGGGCCATTTTCCGGTAGTTCAAAATGGCCGTGGTAGGCGGGATCGGCATTGAAGGGGTACGGGGGCATTTTTTTTGTGCGGTGGTGGGTATCGTGGTTGCCGGGTGTGGGTAGCGCCGGGATTAGGGAGGAAATTACTCCATTTGCATAGGAGAATTCGTCCCACAGCTCATCGCTATATCCTTCGGTAACCAAATCGCCGGCATATACGATGAAGCGTGCATCGGGCGCATGTTGAAAGGCCATGCGCATGGTGCGTGAGCACATGGAGCGGATGTCGTTTTGGATGTCGCCTACATAGAGGAAGCGGAAGGGGGCTGCTTTTTCGGAGGCCGTCTGGAAAACATTCCATTCACTCCACTTCTTACCATCGCCAACCCGATAGCAATACGGGGTCTCAGGCTTCAGATCAGTAATGGTAAAGGCGTAGTTGTAGGCTTGATTGCGTCCAAGGATCGTGAAGGGGGCCTTCGCCTTGGCTGAAAAGGTCAGTGTGGCGTTTTCAAAGTTCGGAGAGGCGGAAAGGGGTGCGATTTGAACCTGGGGTTTCTCGAGTGGGCCTGCCGCACGCCAGGTGAAGCTTTGCATATGCGCGGGATCTGCTGCGCAGGATAAACGTACCCGTTCCGGGTAAGCGCTTTTGATGGGTTCTTTCTTCACTACAGGGGCGGTTGCCACGGTTTTTTCTTTGGTGGCTGCGCAAGAAGAGGCGAATAGGCCCGATCCGAGTGCGGCTGCTGACAGCATGAAGTTACGTCGACTGGCGACTGGCTTGGTGGTTGCGTTGTCTTTCTGTGGCGAGGTCGATGTTTTCACGAGCTTCTGTCCTTTCTTTCTTTTCCCTTTTTATTCCGTATGGAGGGGAATTTTGACGCTTACATCTTGATACAAAGATGGAAACGGGGTAAGTGAAAAACAGAACTAGTGTACCGATTTTTTGTGTGAAATGACAACGGGGAACACGTTATTATCTTTTTCATAAAATATGAAACATATTTTAGAAAGAGGGAGGCTTGCTAATTGTGTGGTATGTCGGCAATGCCATACGTTTAGCGCAGTATTTATGGGGGCGTGCACAATTGCGCTGGACCAGGAAAATTTTGCTTGACATCCTGAATTCATTTGAATACTATTATGACAGTATACCTGAGCGGTGATTTCCGCGAATCATAGTAAGGAGATTTTTACTATGTAGGAATCATCACGGAGGGCAACGTTGTTTCGGCAACGCCCCATTCCCCCTGCCTATGGCTTGGGGGCTTTTTTTATGTCTGCAGGGATGCGATGCGGAAAACAAAACTGTTGCCCAATAAACACAGTTCATTGGGCAACAGAGATGACGTTATGCTTATGCCTGGTAGGCGCATTGTCCGTCGCAAAGGGTGTATTTCACACGGCCATACAAGGTTTGCCCAATAAAGGGGGAGTTTTGAGCTTTTGAGGCAAATTCGTCTGCCTTGACGGTCCATGAGGCGTCGGGATCGAAGATAGTGATGTCGGCGGGGGCGCCTTCTTGAAGTGTTCCAGCGGCCAAGTTGCAGATTTGGGCGCCATTATAGCTGAGCAGAGCAATGGCGCGTTCCAGAGAAATGTGGCCGGGACGTACCAGGTGGGTGAGGGTGAGCGCCAGCGAGGTTTCGAGGCCGATAATGCCAAAGGGGGCCAGCTGAAACTCAACATCTTTTTCGGTAAGCGTGTGTGGGGCATGGTCGGTGGCTATGCAATCGATGACGCCGTCGCGAATACCCTGGATGATGCCGTCCACGTCCTCTTGCTCACGTAGTGGCGGATTCATTTTAGCGTTGCTATTGAAAGAGCGTACCGCGTCGTCAGTAAGGGTAAAGTAGTGGGGGGCGGTTTCGCAGGTGACACGGATGCCTTTTTCCTTGGCGCGACGGATGATATTGACGCCTTCGGCGGTGGTGACATGCTGGAGGTGGATATGTGCGCCCGTCATTTCAGCCAGCCGAATATTACGGTCGATGCGGGTTTCCTCAGCCGCTTTGGGGATACCGGGGATGCCGAGCATTGTCGAGGTGATACTTTCATTCATCGCACCGCCATTGGCAAGGGCCTTGTTCTCATTATGGGCGAGATAGGGCAGCTTGACCATGTTGGCATATTCGAGTACCCGTCGCAGACGCGCGGCATCTTCAATATCTTTACCGTCGTCGGTAACCGCGACCGCACCGACGTCGCGCAGCTCTGCCATTTCGGTGAGTTCTTCGCCCTTCATGCCTTTGGTTGCGCATGCAGCGGGGCGTATGTGGATGCATGCGGTTTCGCGGGCGCGTCGGTTGACGAATTCCACCATGCCGGCATTATCGATAGCGGGGGATGTATTCGCCATAGTGACTACGGTGGTGAATCCGCCTTTAGCTGCAGCGCGACTTCCCGAGGCGATGTCCTCTTTAGACTCGAAACCGGGCTCGCGGAAGTGTACGTGGATGTCGACCAGGCCGGGGCAGACGATGCAGCCCGCCGCGTCTATAGTCTCGTCGCCTTTAAAGTTGTTTCCGATAGCTTTTACCACACCGTCTTCGATCAACAGATCTTTAGCTTCGCTGACGCCTGTGGCGGGTTCAATGAAGTGCCCGTTGATAATGGCCAAGGTCATAATAAGTCTCCCGTGTTGGGTGTATCACGTTTTGTATTCATCCCCACGGCGACCGTGGGAAAACCGATTTTTTTGGTCACCAGTAATATTGTTTGTGCGCTGACTATGTTCAGCAATTAAAAACACTTTTTACCATGAAGAGCATGAAGAACATGAAGGTTTATAAAACAAAGCTTTTTATGCCCTCTTTGAGTCGTGGGACGTTAAAATTTAGTAAAAAACCGTGAGAAATTCCGGATAACTTTATATAGGTTAATAGCTGCGCTTCAAATACAGGTGTTACTCTTTCAACACTTTTCAGCTCCAGAATAATCGCATTCTCCACGAGAATATCAACGCGGTATCCACAATCCAAACGAATGCCTTTATACTCGACAGGCAAAGGACATTCTTTTTTAAAGGGAATATTCTGTAACGAAAGTTCATGCGCCAGACAATTTTGATAGGTGGACTCCAGTAAGCCGGGAGCAAGATGACGATGTACTTCGATAGCGCAACCAAGAACTTGATTCGATAGGGCACTGAACGTTTGCATCATCCCTGATTTTCCTTCATGTTCTTCGTGCTCTTCATGGTAAACACTACTTATAGTGTCTTACGGTCCAGAAACGTTAGGGAAAAATACCTCTCTATGGTCACGCAGGGTAGGGACCATATCTTCTGGTATTGGTCCCTGGACCACTAGTTTCGGTTACTGTTGACGAGTAGGTGCATGACGGCCATGCGTATGGCGACGCCGTTGCTAACTTGTTCCAGGATAAGGCTGCGGGGACCGTCGGCCACTTCTGTCGCTAATTCCAGGTCGCGGTTAATCGGGCCGGGGTGCATGACAAGTGCATGGTCGGGTGCGTAGCGCAGGGACGTTTGGTCAATACGGAACAGGCGGATGTATTCACGCAGACTGGGAAAGAGCCCTTTGGTTTGGCGTTCCAGCTGAATGCGTAGCACGTAGACAATGTCGACATCGGTCAGGGCCGTTTTGAGATTGGAGGTGACCTCTACCCCCATCTTTTCGATGTCTTTGGGCATGAGGGTGGCGGGGCCGCACAGGGTGACGTGTGCGCCCAGCTTGTTCATGGCGCGGATATCACTACGGGCAACCCGGCTGTGTTCGATGTCGCCAATGATGGCGATTTTTACGCCATCCAATCCGGCGTTGGGATCTTGCCGCAGGTGGCGGATGTGGTTACGCATGGTGAAAACATCCAGCAATGCCTGCGTGGGGTGCGCGTGTCGGCCATCGCCCGCGTTGATAATATGCGAGCTGTGGTTGTCCGCCAGGATTTGTGCTGCACCCGCGCAACTGTGCCGTAGCACGATGACGTCGGTATTCATTGCCTCGATATTGTTAAGTGTGTCGTGCAGCGTTTCGCCTTTGACCGAGCTGGAGGAGGATTCGGTAATGCTCATGGTGTCGGCGCTAAGGCGCTTAGCGGCCAATTCGAAAGAGACACGGGTGCGGGTACTGGGTTCGTGGAACCAGTTCACCACCAGGCGTCCCTGGAGAAGGGGAACTTTCTTAATACCGCTTTCGCGTGCCGAAACAGCCACAAACTGTGGGGCGGTATCCAGGATAAGTTCGATCTCCTCGCGTGATAAATCCGCGATGCCGATGAGATCTTTTCGGGTCCAGATTTTTTCTGCTTGCGCCACGGGTGTTAAAGCTCCTTAATTGCTAGGCTTTTTGCAAAATTACGGCAATGGATGTGCTACTGCTACAGGGTATGTGTACGTTCTTCCAGATAAACCACGTCTTCGCCATCGCTTTCTTCAAATCGGCAGGCCACCCACTGAGTGGTCGGCACCGAAAGGGTTTCTCCGAGATAGTCCGGCTGGATGGGCAATTCCCGGCCACCACGATCGATGAGACACGCCAATTGGATTTGTCTTGGGCGTCCGTAATCCATAGTTTCATCAATAGCGGCGCGAATAGTACGGCCTGCTGCCAGCACGTCATCCACCAGCAAGACAACACGATCGTCAAGTGTAAAATCGAAATGAGTATCGCCACGTACTTTTGAGGCATCTGCGCCGGTATGAAAATCGTCGCGGTATAGCGTAGTGGCCAGTGAGCCTACCGCTGGCGTGACGCCGGTGAGTGTGCCGATATGGGCGGCGATGCGTTCGGCCAGGGGACGTCCCCGGCGCAGGATGCCCAGCAGCACAAGGTCAGCGGCAATCGGGTTGCGGGCGACAATTTTCTCGGCAAGTCGATGAATATGGGCGTCTATAGTCGCCTTATCCATGGCTATCTTCGTAGGAATTGCAGAGTGACTCATTGCGTACCGCTTTCTCCTCGGACGATTGAACGTCTGTATTTTCCATGAGGCGACACAAGCATGCCGCCACACCACCTACGTTATGCACAAAACCGTTTCGATATGAAAAAACCTCCCCAGCATTCTGAGAAGGAATCGGTATACATTGTCTTTATTTTTGTCCATAAGGCGAATTTGTAACCCAGTGTTTACCTGCCTGTCTTGTGGCGATTGTAGCAAGCCCCGACTACGTAATCAACCACACACACACCTTAAGAACTTTTGCCCTATGTCCTTATCTCGAGCGAACACGAGGGCCACAACCAGGAAAGCGCGTTCCCGATTGTGACCCATACGCCGTTTTAGCTAGCACGTAATTCATTTGCAGCCTGAACCATATTGGTTAATGAGGCAAGCGTTTCGGGCCACGCTCTGGTTTTTAAACCGCAGTCCGGATTTATCCAGAGCCTTTCCGCCGGAATCCGTTTGGAAGCCTTTCTTATCAATTCCACCATGGACTCGACCGTGGGAACGTTTGGCGAGTGAATGTCATATACGCCCGGTCCAATCTGGTTAGGATAAGCGAACTTGTCGAAAACATCCAGCAATTCCATGTCAGAACGAGAGGTTTCTATGGTAATTACATCGGCGTCCATGTCGGCTATCGAGGCAATGATATCGTTAAATTCTGAGTAGCACATGTGGGTATGGATCTGGGTTTCATCTTTTACTGCGTTGGCCGAAATTTTAAAGGAGGCAACTGCCCAATCCAGATATTCTTGCCATTCTGCTTTGCGGAGCGGCAGTCCTTCACGAAGCGCCGCCTCATCAATCTGGATGATTTTTATCCCGGCTTTTTCCAGATCGAGAACTTCATCCCGAATCGCCAGGGCCAACTGTTTACAGGTTGTTGCGCGTGGCTGATCGTCGCGGACAAAAGACCAGTTGAGGATGGTTACCGGCCCGGTCAACATGCCTTTCATCGGTTTTGTTGTCTGTGATTGCGCATAGGTGATCCACTTAACGCTTATCGGCTTGGGACGTGAAATATCGCCGAAAAGGATCGGGGGTTTCACGCAACGTGAGCCGTACGATTGAACCCAGCCTTGCTCGCTGAAGACGTAGCCGTCCAGATTTTCGCCAAAATACTCCACCATATCGTTCCGTTCTGCTTCGCCATGTACCAGAACATCCAGTCCCAATTCCTCCTGCTTTGTAATCACTTCTTGGATTTTTTCCTGCATAAATTTTTCGTAGGAGGGTTCGTCCAGATTGCCTTTGCGATATTTCAAGCGCGTCGAGCGAATCTCTTTGGTTTGTGGGAAGGAGCCAATGGTAGTCGTTGGGTAGAGGGGAAGCTGAAGCAGGGTGCGTTGAATTTGGGCGCGTTTTGGGTAAGGGTTCTGCCTTTTTCCCATTTCTGGCGTAATTTCCTCAACACGCTTCCGAACGATCGGATTGTGAACACGTGGCGAATTGCGACGGTTTTCTATGGCCACAGAATTTTCAGCAAGCTCCGTGGCTACCGCCTCGCGACCTTCTCTCAAGGCGCGGGCAATGATTCTCAATTCGTCAAGCTTCTGAAGTGAAAACGCGAGCCATGCCTTGATTTCCGGATCCATTTTTTCTTCCTGCCCCAAGTCAACAGGCACATGAAGCAATGAGCAGGAGGGCGCAAGCCAAAGCCGCTCCCCCAGTTTTTCGGCCATGGGTTCCAGGCAATCCAGAAGTGAATTCAGATCGCTTTTCCAAATATTCCGTCCGTCAATTACCCCCAGGGACAGTTCCATGTTGTCAGGCAACAATTCAATGAGTTTGGAAACTTCTGCATGGCCCCGCACGGCGTCTACGTGAATGGCATCCACAGGAAGCGAAAGTGCAATCGGGAGGTTCTCTTTAAACTGTCCAAAATAAGCGGCCATTAGCATTTTAATATTGCATGTCGCGAGTTCATCATAGGCCACTGTGAACATGCTTTGCCATTCTGCATCGAGTTCAGTAACCAGAATCGGTTCATCAATCTGTACCCATTCAACCTCGTTTTCAGATAGCAAATTGAGCAGAGCTTTGTAAACCGGTATAAGTTTGCCGAACAGATCTTTTTTATTAAGGCCGTCTTTTTCTTTGCCAAGCCATAGATAGCTGATAGGGCCAATGATAACCGGTTTCGCGTTGACATTGGTGTTACGAGCCTCTTTAAGCTGTTCCAGAATTCGTGAGGGTTCCAATGTAAACGTTGTTTCAGCGGAGAATTCAGGGACGATGTAATGGTAATTGGTGTCAAACCATTTGGTCATTTCCCCAGCGTGAATACAATTCGCATCGGAGTCGGTTGCTGAGCGTCCACGTGCAACGCGAAAGAATTTGTCTAATGCGTCGCCGCTGGTGGCTTGCACACGTTCTGGCAGGTTGCCCAAGGTGAAACTCATATCGAGAACATGGTCGTAGAAAGAAAAATCTCCGACAGGAACCCAGTCTAAAAAGGCCTGGTGTCTCCAATTGGTTTCCCGGGTGCGCTTGCCGACGGCAACAAGCTCATCTTTGGGGAGTTGCCCTTTCCAGAAAGATTCCAGGGCGTTCTTCAGTTCTCTTTTGGCTCCCATTCTGGGAAAGCCGAGGGTGTGGGTTTTCATTCGGTCACTCCTTTTGGTTAACAGTGAAGGAGCAACGACGGTCCGATTGTGCGCTGCAACTATAGACACAAAACAACACCAAGATGCTGCTGTTTTGCACCACGCCTGCCAGTCCAATCGCGAGACTGCCGTGCTCAACATGCAAGGTCGTCTCCTGGCTCCTGACGCTGAGCCTATAGCCTTCCCACACAGATAGATGCAGTGACTACAGCAGCCTGATGTCAGTTACAGTGGCGCGTCCGCTACGGATTTTCACCGTATTCCGTTTCCTTGCAAACAATAAAAGCAGAGCAAAGTATAGTTGCCCCCTTTTTATTATTCAAGAGGGACCGATAGGGGCACAAACGGACACGATGGGGATGCATAATAAAGCGGTACATTGTGTGCATTAAAATTGGGGGTTATAACGAATGATGGTCGCTTGTTGTGTGCACAACGAGTACGGATTATATCGTCTGCCCAGTTTTGGGAAAGAAAGGACCTGTTTTTCGAAAGAATGTTTTGTGGATGTAGCGCAACCAAAATCTTTTGACGCAAGTCTAAACAAAACGGTATTCTTGGCTTGGTGTTATACGTTTGCACCTTAGGCGTAATGTGGCGCGAAATAGTTATCGGCTTTTCATTTGCCGTGGCCACGGTATCGCACTGTGATGGACACGTGCCGGATGTGGAGAAATTTTGGTAAAGGCGCGTTTGGGCGCTTTGGGAGGATGTAGAATGTCGGAACTTGCGTTGTTAGGCGGAAAAGCGTTGTGTGCGGATACGAAGAAATGGGCTACGTGGCCGGTCAGTGATGAGGCAGACGCCAAGCTGGTAGCGGATATTACGCGTTCGAACCGTTGGTCGTTTGATGGGCCATACGAGTGGAAGTTTGCAGAAGCGTTCACGCAGTACCAGGGCGCCAAGTATGGGCTGTGTTGCGCTAATGGCACGGTGGGGATTCAGTTGGCGCTGGAGGCATTGGGCGTGGGCGCGTATGACGAGGTGATTGTGCCGGGGATGACGTGGCAGGCAACGGCGGCGGCGTGTGCTGATGTGAATGCAACGCCGATTTTGGCTGATGTGGAGCCGGATACATGGAATCTGGATCTGGAGGCGGTGGAAGCGGCTATTACCAAAAAGACCAAGGCGATTATCGTGGTGCATCTGTATGGTTGCATGACGGATATTACGAAGTTGGTGAAGCTGGCGAAGAAGTACAAGCTGTTTTTGATTGAGGATTGTGCGCATCAGCATGGTTCGTTCTGGAAGGGCAAGGGCGTAGGTTCTTTTGGTGATGCGGCCTCCTTCAGTTTCCAGGAATCGAAGGTGCTTTCGAGCGGTGAAGGTGGCTTTAACATGTGCAAGACGCGCGAGTTGTTCTACAAACTCTACAGCCTGCGTAATTGCGGTCGTCCTTATGAAGCCGATCCGCCCGTCTTTGGTTTGAAGAAACCGGCGAAAGAGGATACTGCCTTGCAGTCGGGTAATTACCGCATTACAGAGTGGCAGGCGGCATTATTGTTGGGTGGTTTAGGGCGTTTGGATGCCCAGGTGAAGGCGCGGGATGAAAATGCGATGTATCTGAATGCGCAATTGGCGGAGATTCCGGGGATCTTGCCGATGCGTCGGCGAAAAGAGATTACGCAGCAGAGCTATTTCAATTATGCATTCCGACTGGACGCGAAGGCGCTGAAAATTGATAACAAACAGTTTTGTGCGGCCTTGAATGCGGAGTTGAGTACGGGCGATGCCTTTGAACCGCCGTATGATCCGCTGAACAATTGCGGTCTGTTTAAGCCACGCACAAAAATGCGTCACAAGTTGTCGGCGGAGTACTGGAAGGCGCTTAATCCAAAGCGTTTCAAACTGCCGGTGTGTAAGGATGCAACGGAAAAATCCGGCGTGGCGGTGCATCACAGTATGTTGATGAACAGCAAAAAGGATATGGATCTCGTTGCGGAAGCGGTGCGTAAAATTGTGGATAATGTGGATGAGGTGCGCAGCCTTAAGACGAAAGCGACGAAGAAATATCAGGCGCTTTCACGGTAATCAGTAAGCAGAACAAAAAAAGCAGGACCGCTGTCTATCAGAGCGGTCCTGCTTTTTTTTGGGGGGGGAAGGGATGCCCAGGTCTTACCAAAGGAGGCAGCGAGCCATCCGGGAGATAACGGATAGCAATGCGTTGGTATGAAAATCCCTTTCCAAAGGAGCGTGCGCAGTGAACTGTTTTCAAATGCGTAAGAGAGGTTTTTTGCTTTTTGCCGCCTCACAAGAAAAATATATCACAGGTTTACGTAAAAGTCAAACTGAATTTTAAACGGAAGAGAATAGAGTTGAAAGTAAGGCTGTACGGGGTGTAGATGCACTATCGACGCAACCTGCAAACGGTGCTGGCTGCGTCGATAGCTTTTGAGAGGCGGTTTATTTGTACGTCGTTGCAAAAGCATGCGACGATAAAAACTTTTTTATGCCTGGGGGCACCAGGTGCCCTGCGGTCGCTGGCCTGCGTTAGTGAACGCGTAGCATTTGTTGGGCGTATTGATATTCCTGAGAATCTTTTGGAAAGACTTTTTGCATCTGTAGATGGAGTCGGTTGGCGCCCATGCCATCATTGAGGCGTTGAAAACAGGTGCTCAATTGTACATAGGCCAAACTAATGTTGGGACCATTGGGAAATTCATCGATGTAGCGCTGGTAGTAATGGGCGGCTTTTTT
This sequence comes from Candidatus Hydrogenedentota bacterium, assembly GCA_963678445.1. Classification (GTDB taxonomy): domain Bacteria; phylum Hydrogenedentota; class Hydrogenedentia; order Hydrogenedentales. Next base: position 2,159,747 of record OY782877.1, read on the forward strand.
ATAGTCGCGCAGCTTTTGCCGATACAGGTTCCCCGCAGCGATGAGTATGGCCTCGGTGTTTTCGGAAGCAGAATCTTGTTGGAGTTCTTCTTCATACTGCTGGAGAATGGCCTTTGTTTTTTCTTGTGGCGTCATGCGACGTGGTTGTGGTGTAGCGACAAAACGGTCTTTGGCTATTTCTAGAGACTGCACTGTATGGGCCTTGGGCGGCGTAAGCACGCGTGTTTCATCAGCAACGTCTGCACCGCCTGCAACGGTACGGGCAAGCAGGCCGAGCAGCAAGGGGAGCGCCAACAGGCTGAAGGGCCAGTATTTGCGAGCGAATGTGGAAACGTCTTGCTTACTCATAATGTCACTCCTATCTCCCGCCAGGAGAGTTGTGTGAGGGACATGATGGGATAGTTGCCAATCATGCCCAAGGGTAGGTTGTCCGCCAGGCTGGGCACTTGGAAAATGGAGGGAACGTTACTGCCCATATCGAAATATTTTGAAACGAAAGTGCCGATGACATTCGTTTGTTTGGAAGATTGGATTCGGTTCTGAGCGTAGAAAGCACCCATGAGGGATATTTGTGCAACAGAGCCTACGACCATGTCCTGAGCGCCCATGATGCCGATGATATTGTTTACGGGGAAACTATTGGCGGTATCAGCGGGGTTGCCGTTGTTGCAACTGAGCAGGTCGGTGTCGAGCTGTACGTTGCCCTTGACCAACAGAGCCGCGCGTCCACTGTAGTGAATCGACGTTTCATTACCTTGGCCCCGCAGGGTCAAATCGCCGTTGATGGCGAGCTGTCCGTTAATGAGCAATGTATCGGTGCTGGCGTCAAAGAGGATGTAATCGTCGTCGGGCGCGGGCGGTGTTGCGGGTAGCGAACCGTTGAGCTCTTCATTCGTTGTCGCGTTCCAATAGAAATCGTCGCCGCGGGTATACAGAATGATATTGCCGTTGTATGCGCCATCGTCTTTGACCAGCGGGTCCGCTACGAGCACCTGGTTGAAATAGTCGGCATGGGTATACCAATCTCCGGTATCATTATTCCATTCCATAGCGCCGGTATCCGGATCATGCCACTCATCGGTAAGGAGGGGGAAGGAAACACGGTCGCCCAGATCGTAGAGTTCATCCCAACCATTGTCACTGGAAACACTCAAAGGATCGCCGCGATCACCATCATCAACGACCGCGTTGCCGGTCCAGCCGTCACTCACATAGGTACCGTCCATTGTTTCCTTAAAGGCATTTCCAGGGGTGTCGGGGGAGCCAATTTCTGAGTTGCCGGACATACCGACAAGACCTTTTTTAACCCGCAGGGAAGCATCCAGGCTTTCCACCATTTCGCCATTCCAGTTTGATTTAGTCAAGGCGGGTATACGCGCCAACAAGTCTGCCGGGATACCATCGTAATTGTTATGGATGAGACTGGTGCCGCTGAGATCGATAGCGGCCAGAGAAGCGCCGCCTGCAAGGATGTTGTCTCCCAGGACGTGCACAGAGCCGTGAATACTGACATTGCCTTTGATCACGCCGCCGGCCTGCCCGCTTCCCGCAAAAATAGCGTTACGCCATACGTTAACGTCGATGCCGCGCACGACCGTTTCTGAATGCCGGGTCACCTGACCGTTGCGTGCAAAGGCGTGGATGGTGTAGGTGAAACGCTCGTCACTACCATCAATATCGCCGTCGCCCGTGTTATCGATGCCATCGGTAGACCAATCCTGCGCCAGGGCAAAGTATTCAATCTCGGGGATGCTTGCAAACGATTCCGGTACAACACCGGTTTGGTCAAATTCGGGCAGCACCAATTGTCCTGCCGGAGCTTGCCAGCTATCCAGCCCAATCCACCCATCCTTACCCGCTTCGATTTCCAATTTGCTTTCTTCCAGAGCGGCTTCCAGGCCGTTGAAACAATCCTTGAACACACGGAAATGATCCACATGGTGACTCTGGTTGAGCAGGCGCGCCGACAGTGTGCTGAGCACTACGATAGAGATTGCGATAAAGAACAGGGTCAGCATAAGGGCCATGCCGCGATTATTATCCTTGGTATACATAGGCTAGTTCCTCGGAAAGACCACTTCTTGCAGGGTAGTGCGTATCACGTGGCCTTTGCGTGTTGTACCTTGGGTTTGTATGGTGATCCGAACACCCCGTCCCCAGGATTCGAACCATACGCCGCGGTCAATTTCGCCATTTCCATTGGTGTCCTGAGCAGGGCCAAAAACGCCATTTTCATCCGGTTGTTCCGATTCCGGCGAAAGGTTGTTGGCCAGCACATGCACGCTGCGTCCATTCACGGCGATAAGCTGTGTTTCCCGCAAGCCGTCCCCGTTAATATCGTCCAGATCGCGTGTAACGATGCGGGGCAGGCTGGTTTCCAGACGTCGTCCCGCATCTACCGGCGTGCCGTTGCCATCCAGATCCTCAGGCACACTGTAGCTGAGCATCTCGCCAGGCAGCTGTCCCCAGTTGATGGAAGAACGGACGCCCTGATGCAAATCAGGCACAAGGGCCTGCAAGGCACGGCGGGTTTCATCATTGCCCAAAGCTTTTGCATGCTGTAATTGCGCGGTGTCGCCAAAGCTCATAGAGAACGTGAACAAAACCGCCATGACAATAGACAAAATGGAAAGGGCAAACATGACCTCAATAAGCGTCATACCGTGTGCGTGTTTATTCATGTCTAGCGCCTCCGCAAGGTTGCGGCCGTCATTTTAAAGGCGTGTCCGCTATCTTCCTGCCAGGTAAGGGTGACGCGTAACTCGAGGGGATTGGGAAGTTCCTCATCGAATTCGGAGGGAAGCGGTAGCGGTAACGCCTTTATTTCAGACGTCGTAGTGCCCTCTGCCGCTTCCGTCTCCGTGTCACTGCCTTCCCCAGGCAACATAGCGTCCACCTGGATAAGATAACTTATTCCCGGCCCATGCAAGTTAGGCGGGGTATAATTCTTCAATTCCTCGAACGAAAGCGTGCGGATTTCTTCCATTACCCCCGCCACCGTACTCGCTGCAAGTGCCTGACTTTCATTCAGCTCCCCCATGACGGAGATGCCAATTAACGCACCAAAAATCATAGAAAGCGCCGTGGCGGTAATACCACTGGCAAAGAGCAGTTCGAGCAGCGTCATTCCTGAATTTTGTTGTAATTTTCGCCGCATGATGATTTCCTCCAACGTTTTCATAACCGCTGCCAGGAATGAGCAGGATACATGCCAGAAAAGAGGGATTAAGCTAAGCGCTGTGTTTGCAATAGTTAACAATCTGAAGGCAAATTGAAGGACGATTTTTAAAGAAAAAATGGGTGAAATCCCCCACATTAAGTGGGGAATTTCACCCATAACAGGAATCAGGTGTACTATACATGTTGGCTGGCACTGCAGGAGCGACGATAGATAGGAAACGAAGCGCTTTAGTGACTTAAACTCCAAGAATGGTCATAAATGGTCATAAAAATGAAATTTTTGCTGTGGTCAGGGGATGGTAAGGACCATATCTATTGCTTGCAATAGCTGGAGCGCTTTAGGGGGGGGATGGGCAGCCTAGGGTTGCTTGGAAAGCTTATAGCGGATTTGATCGCGGCTTAGCCCCAACAGGCGTGCAGCCTGGCTCTGGTTGCCCTGGGTGCGTTGCAGGGCTTGGCGGATGAGCGATTGTTCGACATCGGCCAGTATGCAGCCGGTGTCGGGCAGGGTGAAGGTTTCTTCGGGGGAGGTGCGGTTTTTTTCGAGACGACCCAGCATGATGTCGCCATGATCGATGGTAGGGCCGGCACTGAGCAATACGGCGCGTTCGATAACATTGCGCAATTCACGCACGTTGCCAGGCCAGGTATAGGCATTTAATTTATCAAGGGCTTGGGCAGTAAAGGACTCAAAAGAGCGCCCCATCTCCCGGCTAAACGAGGTCAGGAAATTTCGTGCGAGCAGGGTAATATCGCCGTTACGTTCCCGTAGCGGAGGAATAAGGATGGGGACAGTGCTGAGCCGGTAGTACAGATCTTCGCGAAAGGAGCCTTCTTCCATCATTACGGGCAAATCGCGATTGGTGGCGGCGATAATGCGACAGTTAACCTGGATGTCGGTAGTGCCGCCAATACGACGAAAGGCCTTTTCTTCGAGTACGCGCAGGAGTTTGGCTTGCAGGTTGGGTGGCATGTCGCCGATTTCGTCCAAAAAAACCGTCCCATGATTACCCAGTTCAAACAGACCCTCTTTACGTCCCTTGGCATTGGTAAAGGCGCCGGCCTCGTAGCCGAAAAGTTCAGATTCGATCAGGGTTTCCGGCATCGCAGTACAGGTAATATTCATGAAGGGCTTTTCGACACGCGCCGATTCATAATGGATAGCGCGTGCGATCATATCCTTGCCGCAGCCTGTCTCTCCCAGCAGCAGTACGGTGGTGGTTTCGCTGGCGGCAACACGCGCCACCATATTTTTAATGGTGTTAAACGCGGCGCTTTCACCCACCAGGCTGGCAATCCCGAAACGCTGTTTTTGTTTTTTGATTTCTGTGTTCAGCGTATGGCGGAGCGCCTGTGCTTCCAGCGCACGCTGGATAGTGAAGGCGATTTCGTCCATGCTGAACGGCTTGCTGATATAGTCGTAAGCCCCCTCTTTCATGGCTTCGACCGCAGTATCAACGCTGGAATGTGCGGTAATGATGAGGGCGGTGAGGGTGGGTTGTTCCTGTCGGGCCAGCTGCAGCAACTCCAGGCCCGTCCCATCGGGAAGCTTCATGTCGAGCAGGGCTAAATCAAAGGGTTGTTCCTGAAGTAATTTGCGTGCGGTCGCCGCATCCGGTGCTTCGGTTACTTGATGTCCATCCGCCTGAAGGCGTTCGCGTAAAGACCAGCGGATCAATTTTTCATCATCAACAACTAGAATGCGGGAAGGCATACCTGCTTTACTCCTTTGGCAATGTAAACAAAAATTCCGCGCCTCCTTCAGGACGATTTCGTCCTTCAATGGTGCCGCCATGCGCTTCTACAATACGACGGCAGATGGAAAGACCCAGACCGCTCCCCCGTGTTTTCGTGGTGTAAAAGGGTTCGAAGAGATGGGGTTGCACGGTTTGGGGGATGCCGGGGCCGTTATCGCAAATACGGATGATAGCCGCTTCAGGTTTTTCTTCCTGTATGATCTGGATCTTACCGCCCTGTGGCATTGCTTGCGCGGCGTTTTGCAAAAGATTCTCCATGACCTGTTCCAGCAGCGTGGGATCAAATGCAACGGGCAGAGGGGGGGTACTGTTAAGGGTATATGTCCACGCGGAATTCTCAGGACGTTGCCGATGCGTAGTGCAGATCGCATCGAGGAAATTAGCCAGATCGCTGGGGCGCTTTTCGACGTGCCAACATTTGGCAAACCGTAGCAGTTGTTTGACGGTCGCCTCAACACGACTAATCTGTGCCAGGGCCTCCTCAATCAGGTCATAATGGGGGTTCTCGGCGTCCATCGTATTTTGGATTACCTGGATGACGCCGCTAATCCCCGCCAGTGGGTTGCGAATCTCATGGGCTAGCGAGGCGCCCATTTCGCCAAGCTCCGCCAAGTGTTGATTTTCGAGAACTTTTTCACTCAGGCGTTTCAGTTGGGTAATATCCGTCGTGACACCAGCCAGACGGTACGGCTGTCCCTCGGCGTCACGGATAAGCGTGAGTCGACCATGTAACCAGCGCAAGGCCCCATCGGAACGTTGGATGAGGTATTCCACCTCGCTTTTACCGATTTGCTGCGCCTGTCGCATACTGTTCGCAACCTGTTCCTTATAATCGGGGTGCACCAGATTCAGACGCAATTGAGGATTTTCTATGAAATCCTCCATAGGATGGCCGTAAACAGTTTCTGCTGCAGGATTGATGTAATAAAGCGTGCGCGTGTCGAGGGAAGAAGACCAGACAACATCGTTGAGCGAGGCAAGGAGCGATTGAAAGCGCTCCTCGCTTTCGCGCACAGCTTCTTCGGCCTTATTGCGCTCTTCCGAATCTTCACGCAGCCGACGCACCATATGGTTGAAGGCTTTGCTAAGCACGCCAAATTCATCATTGCGTCGCCCCATGTGGAAGGTGGACAGGGTGCCACTCTCCCCAATTTGGCTGACATGCGCGGTAAGCTTGGACAGGGGGGAGATCACGGTGCGTCGCATCAGGGCAAGCAGGATCAGCAGGGCGAAAAGACCGGCCAGCGAAATGGCCATGCTGTTTATATGCACAACCGTGTTTCCCTTAGCGGTGATTTCGCGGGGCAGGTCGGCGCACAATACAAAACCAGGATTCCCGTGTATGTCCGGCAATACGGCGTAAACGTGCATCCAATCCTTTTCGATTTTGCGACTGTAGCCACTGATGAGTTCATCCAGACGTCGCGGTGTTTTCGCCAGAGTATCTGCACTCACCGAATTATCCAGAGGGCGTATGTGCATATGCACCTGCGTCTGTTCTATTAGGGCCTGCACCAGCGAAGCATTGAGAAAGCGTCCCATGATCATAGCGCCGCGCACAGGGCCTTCCATATTGCTGGTAAGAATAGGATTTGAGGCGATTAGCATTAGGCCGCGACTGGTAAGGAGAATGCCGGCGAGTTTTTTATCGGTTGAGAGGTTCAGCAGGGGATGTCGTGCGCCCCAGGGCCTCTTGGGGAAATCGGGCATATCGAAATACGTTTCATTTTCCAAATCATACGTCGCGCCCCAGAGCACATTGCCAGAATTGTCAACAAGGTAAAGCAGGTTCAGACTATTGTCATAGAATGTCGAGTCGACCAGATTAGACTCTTCATAGGTCTTATCGGGCGCATAAATGTAGGTATAGGTGTCATCCCATGCCGCCCAATCAGAACAGAATTGATCCAAATGCTGTACCTCGCGTACAAGGGCCTGAATACAACGCTGCATATTGCGATCGGCTTCAATATGTTCCAGTTCTTCAAAGCTGGGATTAAGCAGGATCTGTTGTATGACCAGATTGCATGTAATTGCCACCGCGACAACACTAAAGCAAATCAGCATTATCCGCAATCGAATAGACATATGCATCAACTCCTCCCTTTCCCTTTACTATACCACGCAATATGTCAAATATTGATAGGCATATTTACGAACCATGTGCTATGGTGAAACAAAATGCTTGTATCGTTGTGCCGTATGTTGTAAAAAGTATAGGAGCACAGCCTTATGTGGCTACAGGTAAAGGGGTGTTGCTGTTTTGCGGCGACGCCAACCCCTCGGCAACGTGTACGAAGGCACGGGGAAGGAGATTGACGATCTTGAGCGCTCGTGATGCGGCAGAAGAGCGGATAACGTTGACACAGCGGTTTATACCGCTTCACCGAAAACTGTTTTTTATCATTTTGCCGAGCGCCATCATGCTGCTAATGGGGATGTACATCACATCACGCCTCGTCCTTTTGTCTGGATATATAAACCTTGAGCATGCATACACCTCAGAGAATCTAAAGCGCCTGCTTTCCGCCTACCAGACAGAGCTGTTTCAACTGGAAAGCACGGTATACGACTGGGCGGTGTGGGACGATACGTATGCATTTGTGCAGGACCGCAATGAAGAATTTGTTACCTCAAATTTGAGTGAATCGTCGCTGGAGGGGATACACCTGGAGTTGATGCTTTTTTTCAACGCAGCGGGTGCATTGGTTTACGGGAAAACCGTAAACCTGGAGCTTTCAGAAGAAGAATCCCTTGCGATATTGGCGCGTGCTTGCAATCAGCACGATTTCCTTTCCTGGGTCGAGGGGGAGCCTAAAAGGCGTTCCGGTTTACTGCCGACGGATATGGGAGTGTTTCAGGTGGCGACGCATCCCATTTTAACCAGCGAGGAAAAAGGCCCCAGCCAGGGCATGTTGGTAGTGGGACGCATGTTTGATGAAAGCGCCGCTTTGCGTTTGGCAGACCACATCAAGCTGAACGTTTCCCTGTATCCCCCCGATCATGCGTCGCTTCCCGCCCCTATACGCGCCATGGCGCGCCAGAGCAATAAGGCGCAGCGTAGTTACATCGCCCCGGTTGATTTTTACACCATACGTGCCTGCGCCATTCTGGACGATGTTTTCGGGAACCCCGTGACAACCGTTAGTATAGAGACGCCACGTAAAATTTATGCACAAGGGGTGTCCGGCATCAACTACTTTACCATGGTGCTCGCCCTTATGATCATTGCCCTGTGTATTTTCCTGCTCATCGGACTCAACCGCGAGGTGCTGCACCCCATTGTCGCCCTGTGCCGTGACGTAGCGCGCATTACGGCCTCAGGCGATATCAGCAAACGTTTGACGGTGAGTAAGACGCAGAACGAAATTGCCATATTGAGTGATGAAATTAATGACATGTTGGCGACCTTGGAACGCTCAGAAGAACGGCTGGGGCTTTCGTTAAAAACAACCCGCGATCTGACTAATGCAATTCCGTCGGGCGTCTTGATATTAAGTGGCGAAGAAGAGGATGAGCTTGTAGTACGTAATGCCAACCCCGAAGCAGCACGTTTGCTAGGGCTGCGTCTGGAAACGGTCCGGGGGAAATCCTTTGAATCTATCTGGCCCAAGGCACGCGCTATGGGGCTCGATGATACGCTGTTGAATGTATTGAAAAGCGGCCAACAGTTCTCCTCTGAAGAATTGCATTATTCCGGCACCAAGAAGGATGTGGTATTGCGCTTTAAAGCCTTCCCCGTTTCTGATGGGCGTGTAGGGGTTGTTTTCGATGATGTCGGCAAACGACAACGTCTGGAACAAGAACGCTATGAGCTGGAGCAGGTATTGAGTCAATCTCAGAAAATGCAGGCGATAGGTCAATTAGCAGGCGGTGTTGCAAACGATCTCAACAAGCTTTTTGCATCGCTCAAAACGTATACCGATTCACTCATGGGGGATAAAGGACTTTCTGTTAACGCAATGCAGGCGTTGGAAGAAATGCAGAAAGCGATACAAGGGGCCACAGGGGTTCCTCGTCAGCTACTGGATTTTGCACGACAAGGCAGACAGGAGACTGCGCCTGTCAATATACACGATCTTTTGCAGGAAGTAGTCGGCGTAACGCGACGTACACTGCCCTCAGGAATTCGTATTGCCGCCGTATCTACCAAAGCACGTAGTACGACCGTAATGGGTGACGTAAAGCAGTTGCGCAAGGTCTTTCTCAACATCGTTGATAATGCACGTGATGCCATGCCCGATGGCGGTGAAATTTTGATAGAGGTTTTTTCCCCTAAAGAATCGTCGACAGCAACATCATTCGCAATTCAGGAAACGGATATTCTGAACATCAGTATTACGGATACCGGTTGCGGCATTCCCGAAGATGTGAAGCCGCATATTTTTGATCCTTTTTTTACTACGAAGCCGTCTGGTGACGGTGTGGGCATGGGGCTGTCTATGGCCTATGGGGTTATCCAAAATCACAGCGGCTCTCTGACGGTTGAATCAAAGGTTGGACAAGGTACGACCGTGATGGTGCAATTGCCCTTGGCCTCGCAGCGGTTGCCAGAAGAGAAAAAAGGAAAAGCACGACCGAAATTGCTTACCGGCGACGGCTGTATTTTGTTGGCTGAGGATGAAAATACTGTGCGCATGATGGCGACGGCAGCCCTGCGAAAATTGGGGTATCGAGTTATAGCCACGAAGAATGGCGTGGAATGCCTGGAAGCATATAAAAAACATCGGAAAGAAGTTGATTTGGTATTGCTCGATCTGGTCATGCCGGAAATGGGGGGCCGTGATTGCTTCCATGCTCTGAAGGAGATTAACCCGCATATCAAGACAGTATTGGCTACCGGTTGTGGCCTTGATCCCGAAACCGAGCGGTTGCTGGATGAAGGCGTACTTGGGCTTATCAGTAAACCCTATGGGCTAAGCGATCTTTCAAAAGCGCTGCATGAGTACATGCAAAACGAAAAGGTGAGCGGGAGCGTATAATCTGCCTTCTCCCGAGATTTGGCGAAGGCGCTTAAAAATCTCTGCGCTGTTACGCGTCCCTCGTCACTTTTTTTGTCGGCGAACAAAAAAGCCACGGAAGAAGCAATGCGCTTTTCCCGTGGCGTTAAGTCTTTGTGCACTATGAATACAAACAACACCTGTCAAACTACTGTGCGTGCGCACTTTGCCCAATTCGCCTAGAGTCAATAAAAAGCCCTATTCCTCATTCGAAGGTTCTGTGTTCTGGAATGTGACGGAATCCCCGTAGCGATTGTCCGGACGATCTTCAGGGAAGGAAGGTACATAGAAGGGATCGCCGTCGGGGGGTGCGTAGGCTTCGTCGCCAGGGGGCGCTGTTTTGTCTTGGTCGTCTCCGTCTTTGCGTTTGGGCCAGGGGATGCATTCAAGGGAAACAAGCACCAGGGCGAAGGCGCCGATTACTCCGGCGACACTGCTCAGGCCGGGGGTGGCGGAAGCCAAGTCCGTGGCGCTTGCGTCGCGGAAATAGACCGGCCACCAGTGAACGAAGAAGGCGATTACGCCTGCTGTGCTCAAGGTGACGATGCCATAATGAAGCCAAAAGCGTTTTTCGCGCAATGCCAGGAAGCCCATGTAGAAGCTGAGCAGGAGCATCAGGACGGAGTTCCAGTAGTAGGTGGGGTATTTTTGCCGCCACATGGAGTAGAAGTAGTATCCCGCCATGGCGACCAACAATAGATATACGACGCCCAAGGTGCGTGTGGGACGTTTCAGTTCGCTGGTGAAAAAGAGGAGTGGCACCAGCAACATGATGTAGTAGTAATACGTGGGCGCGACCAGGAAATAGCAGGGCACAAAGCTGTAGGCGAAGGCTTGGGCATCTTTCAGGCCGCGTACAGCGAACAGGGAGAATAACAGCACGCAGGCCAGTATGGCGCGCCACTGTAACTTGTACTGATTGTACAAAACACTGCGTGTGTAAGGGCTCCAGGCTTTCAGGTAAGTGCGCAGTCCCTGATCCTCCGCCTTCTTAGTGTCAGCCTTATCCGATTCGCCGAGCAGATATTTTCCAATGGATTCCTTAAAACTGAAGTTTTTCCGGAATTGGGCGATGTAGACGTATTTGAATCCAACACGCCAGGGAGAAATATCCCGATTATGTTTACCGATCTTTTTGGCGTAGTCCTGCCACAATTGCGTGCCTCCCTCATAGGCAATGGAGGCGCCGATGAGAAGAACGACGGTAAGCATGAAAGCGACAAAGAAATACAGGTAGCGGCGGTTGATACGATTGGTCCACAGCGCCCAGACGCCAAAGGTGGTCAAGCCCAGAAGTGCGCCTGCGGTCAATCCTACGCCGATCGTCCCTGCAATCAGGGCGTTAAATGGTATTTCAATTGGTAGATGGGGGAGCCAAAGGGAGCGTAGCAAAAATAAGACAATGGCGCCCAAAAGGCCGAATGCAAGGTGCAACAGAAACAAGAGAAGGGGACGCAGTAGGGGGTGCCCATATTCGATATCCTGTAGCCAGAGCTCTTTGAGCCAACGCCCTAGTGCATTGATAAGATCCCAGAAAAGCTTTGCGCCCAACCCGAAAAGGAATACAGCGGGGAAAATGCGCGCCATCACGGAGTAGGCGGTGAATACGCCCCCCAGGGCATAATGGTTTTTTCGAATGAGACATATTGCGATGATTAGCGACATGGTGAAGTCGGTGCGCAGATAGGCGCCCTTCATATGCGAAAATTTCATCATATAGCTGGTTCCCAGCACGATGAGCATGCACAGGGCGGCTTCGAGGCCAAAGGCCCAGATCACAAAACCGGTGGCAAGGGCGATGAGTCCCAAATCAAGCAGGGAAAGAGCGAACATGCCGGTTTCACTATCCGTCGAAACCTGATTACTCAGACCGCCGCCAACCAACGTAGACCAGACCGGGGTGCCGTTGTAGCCCTTGTCACTGAGCACACCGTTCCAACGGTTGGTTACCAGCTTGGATTTAAACCACTCGATGTCCTTTACCCATTCCTTCCAACGCTCTTCCGAGAAATACTTCTTTACCGAGTCTGGGTCATTCAGTACATAGTCAGGGGAGACGTGGCGGCCTGTAGAAAGCTGTCGGATGGTGCCCTTGGTGCTTTTCCACTTCATGCCCGTTTCTTTATCCGCAATGATACTGGCCTCATAGAGCCGGTCATAACTGATTTCATGGGCGTATTTCGACCCCATGTAGTAATGGTAAAATTCGTAGGCGTTTAGGTATGCGCCATAGCGTCCCCGTCCGAAATTGAGGTAGTTTTCCACCGACAGGAAGGCAAGACAAAGCAAAACAGCCACCAGCAACCCACGAATAAAGCCTGTAATCGCAGTGCCGTATGTTTCCGCATCAAGTCCTGCACCGAATCGTTGCAGCAGTCTTCCTATTCTCAGGATGACACATTTACGCGCCAGCAGGCAGAGCAGCAGCAAAATAACGATAGCGGCAATGGGCATTTTATAATACAGATATTTGTCGAGATGAAAGTCCGCGAGAAACTTTACAATCGACTCATTTATCGCACTGAGTTTTTCTATCATACGCTCCTGTACATCCTTTTGTAGCAGCCTGATTCTATGGCCCTTGCGGTTCCCCAACAAAGGCAAAAATTACCTGTTGAGGCATATATAGTCAGTTCACCCGTATAGGTAAGTCCGCAATTTCTACAACAACTGTAGCGATTGTATCGATCGGAAACACTTCGGGCAAGAAAATGCTTTTTTTCGTATTGTCCACCCGTAGCGGCGTATCATCTCCTAACCGCCATGCCCGCACGATATCGTTTTGTAGTCCAGGAAGACGCAATGCACCCTCAGGACGTTTTTCCAGATGAAGATACAGTCGATTTCCGCGCGTCGTGCACTTCCCTGTCGGCAACGATGTAAAAGGAGACGCCTGCGCGCCATAGATCGATTCGCCATGCACCCGCATCCATTCGCCCACACCCTCCAGGCGCGCTACCAGATGCGGGGGGATGATGCCATCTGACGTGGGGCCTACGTTGAGTAACAAATTGCCGCCACGACTAACCACATCGACGAGGGTGCCAAGGATTTCCTGCACACTTTTAAACGGGCCATCATCCTTTCGATAGCCCCACGATTCCCCAATCGTCATACATGCTTCCCAGGGGACCGGCGCTTCCTGTTCGAACGCCATTGCTTTCCGTATTTCCACCGGCTGCTCCCGCGTATAAAAATCTACCAGCAGGTTCCGTCCCCGTTCACCGCGCCCCACCCGATCATTCACCAATGCCTTCGGTTGCAATTCCCGAATCATCCCGATCAATTCCGGACTGCGCCATGTGGCCAATGCATGGTCCCATTCCCCATCGAACCAGATACAATCGATGGGGCCATACTGCGTGCAGAGCTCCCGCACCTGCCCAAAGAGATACTCATCGATATATTGGTTCAGGTTGTTCTGATAATCCGGGTGATGCCAATCCAGCATGGAATAATAAAAGCCAATTTTCATATCAGCGTCACGCGCCGCCTGCACCAATTCCCCGACAAAATCCCGATGTGGCGCCTGGTCCCATGCATCATAGTCCGTCAAGGCGCTGTTAAACATGCTAAATCCTTCGTGATGCTTCGACGTAAAAATCAGATAACGCATCCCGGTATTTTTTGCGATTTGCATCCATTTCGCAGCATCAAACTGCTGCGGATTAAACTGCTGCGCGAATTGCTCATACTCCGCGGCGGGGATCTTTTCATCCTTCATTACAAACGAGGCCAGCGCGCCCTTATTGTTTCGTGCAGGCACCGCATACAAGCCCCAGTGCACAAACATGCCGAATTTTGCCTCCCGAAACCAGGCGCTTCGGTCTTCGACAGAAGGCTTACTTACGGCCTGCGTTGCGTTTTTTTTTAAGCTAGCATCTCCACGGTCGCGGATACCCGGTTGCACATACCAACTTTCCAGGAAGCTTTGCAGCGAGCCGTCGAAAGTGCGTCGCTTGAGATTCATCCACGTCAACTGATCGCCTGCCGTGTAGTACAGCAACGTTTTCCCGTCGTACTCGATGAGGTCCACATCCGATGTGTTGATGCCATCATCCAACTGCGTCGACGTCAAAACCGGATTCGCACTGCTCAATTCCCACGTGCGCAAATCCTTCGAGCGGGTAATGTATGTCTGGAAAAAATGCAACGGAGGACGCCGTTCGAGATACAGCACATAGTAATAGCCATTGCAATAACGGATACACGGGCACGCCGTGTACCGGTTTGCACCAAAAAGCGCATCCGGTAGCGTTGTCCAGGTTTCCAGATCCTTCGAGATGGCGAATTTTGTCGTAAACGCCGGATAGTTCCTATCGTTCGATTCATACGCCATCACAAAGCCGTCCGGCGTGGGACACACCGAGCTGTTAAAGAGATGCTCTTTCTTTTGTTTGACGACGACATGCGACTCCCAATGTTTCAAATCTGTCGATTTGAACATCGTGACATCATTCCAGTTCTTGTCTTCATAGCGCGAGGCGAAAGCATAGAACGTATCCTCATGCACCAATGCGCAGGCCAAGCCATAGCCCTCTGCGAAACGGGCCAGCTCTTCGCCCGATTCAGCATCCGAAAGTCGCAAGTAATAGTCCGAACGCTTGCCCCCACTACCCGGTCGCACGCAACTCATCAGGCAAAGGCGCCCCTTCCAAAGCACCGGCGTGGCCTCACACATGTCCTCTTTGATAAAGCTATCGTCATGCAAGCCATTATCCCGTTGTTTCGGCGCAGGGGGCGCGCAGTGACGAAACACCTCCACCGGCCAATGCGTAAGCGGATGGATGCCCTTGGGCACCTCCTGTTTAAACTGCACATGCGCCTGCACCGCGCCCTTCGTCGTATAGCTCAGATCCTTCACCGAATCCTTGTCCACCTTCACCCCAAAGACCTTGTAGCCCATTAGCGTCGTGTCCTTCATGTCCACATGAAGATACTTGCCATTCTGCACACTTTGGATAATGCCATCCGTGGGCGTACCCTGCGGTTGCGAGAAATTCAGGGTAATCAGACGGCAACGGTCCAGCTGAATCCGCATATACGTATGAAAACCGTAATTCCCCCCCTTCAACGCGCACTGTGGACTCACCATCGTGCAGTCCTCAAAGACGACATCGGTAATATCACGCGGTTTTTTGTTTTCCACCCGCACATACGCGCCCGCCGTGTCGCCCCACCAATCCAGCGACCACAACGTGCACCGACGAAACGTGATCGGTTCCTTCTCACGCGACAAACAACTGGCGACGCCTCCGCCAAAAGCGCGTCCAATGCCCACGCAGTCCTCCACCACCACCGTAAACGGCTCCACCCGATCCGTACAATCCCAAAACCAGCCCGCATCCGAACCCGTTGCATAACAATTCCGAATCACCCAGCGATCCCATATAATCGACGAGAACGTGGGATCCACATGCTCCTTCGACCACCCCTTCGTCGTGGCGCGAATTGTCGACCACCAATCATAACTCTTGAACCCCTTCTTCGGATCACTCGAATCAATGACCACGTCCCCCGCTGTGCCCGACCCCAGCGCGCCATCCACATCCCCCACAAGGACATTGTACGAACCCGCTGCACCGGGATGCGTCGGAGAAAGCATCGCCTCCATATACGTATCCGGACGGATTACAATCGTGTGTCCGCCCTTTGCATCCGGCACCGCATCCAACGCCGTCTGAATCGAAGTAAACGCCGTGGCCCAACTCAACCCATCACTGCCATCGCCCAACTTCGATACATACAACGTTGCCCCCCGATGTTCCGGCAACGGCACCGTTTCTGCCGAAAAAGGTGCTACAGCACTCATAAATACTGTCAGAAAAGCCAACGGGAAAGTCATTTTGTATCGCCTCCATTTTTAAAATGTCGCTATATTGCTATGTCAGAAGAGCATTCCTTAGGAATTTTTTATATTTTCCGACAGTGTGCGCACGGTTGCATCGTATAGGGTGTGTACTTCCTGGCGCAACTGGTCAACATATTCGAGTAGTTCGGCGGTGATGGATAAGCGGTCGGCGAGATCGATGCGGTCGCCGGGATTCCCCGGCAGCTTGGTGCTGTGGCCGCCGTCTTGCATGCGGATGCGGTTGAGGATGCGGCGGAGTGCACCGTAGTTGTGGCGTAGGGTGCGATAGCTCTCCCGGTCGACGAGTTCGTTTTCGTAGAGAATGTCGAGTGCGCCGAAGACGTCGCCGCGTTGCAGGTGGGGCAGCTCTGCGACGTGTTGCAGTTGCAGGTAGCGCACGATAAATTCGATTTCGGCGATGCCGCCGTCGTAAGTTTTAAGGTCGAGCGGTCCCGCTTTTTGCGCCATCTGTCGTCGTAATGATTCGTTATGTTCCAGTGCGGTGCGATCCGTGGGGCAGGAGAAAGCCGTTTTTTTGGCAATCTGTTCCATGCGCAGTGCAAAGGTGCGATCGCCAGCGACGGCGCGTGCCTTCATCAAAGCGAAACGTTCCCAGGGTTGCGCCTCTTCATGGTAATACTGTTGTAGTCGGTGGTGGCTGATGGCAAGCATCCCCTTGTTGCCATCGGGACGCAGGCGCGCATCAATGTCGTAGAGGCGTCCGTAGCGGGTTGGTTCTTTCAGGATGCGCAGGGTTTGCGATGCGACCGCGGCGAAGTATTCGACGGGGGAGAGCTGCGGGGGCATTTTTATGTCCCCGTCGTAAACGAAGATCAGATCGAGATCGCTACCATACCCCATTTCCCAACCACCCAGCTTACCCAGACCGAGGATGGCGAAGGGAACGTCGGTGTCGCCATAGCGTTGCACAACTTTTTCCTGCCCCTGGCGTAGCGCTTCGCGCAGGATGACCTCCGCCAGCAGGGTCAATTCGTCGCCCACCTCCGCTACCGAACGGTTGCGCACCAGCTCGCGCATGGCGATGCGCAGCATTTCGCCGTCTTTAAGTCGATACAGGGCCGCGTCGGGGTCATAAGCATGCTGGAGATTGTGTAACTCATCCTCCAGGCTGTGGCGCGTCGAAACCCGATCCAGATTTTGTACACTGCTCAACGTGTCGAGCAGCGCGGGTTCGCGCATCAACAGCGAGCACAAATATTCGCTGTTTGCCGTCAGGGTGACGAGGAAATGTGTGAGGACGGGGTTATGATGAAGAAGTTCGTACAACACAGTGGGCGCGCTGAGTTTTCCCAGGATACGGGCAAAGCGCAACAACAAGGCGTCGGGATAGCGAAAGTTGGAGATTTCATTGAGGAGGAAAGGCGTAATGGCGACGAATTGATCACGGACGGAACGGCTGAAAGGTCGAATTTCCGGTCCATTAGCCAGTGAGAGTAACTCCTGGCGCGCCTGTTCGGGCGCGGTAAAGCCCATTTCCGCCAGTTTCTGCACACCGATATCTTCCTGACTCTGTGGGTCGAGCAAGGCCGTGATCCACAACTGTCCCGCTCCCTTGACCGCCAGGAAACGTTCCAGAATATTGCGGGTTTCCCGGGCGCGTTCCCGATAGACGCGCATAAACGCCTCGTGATCTGTGTAGCCCAGACGGCGTGAGAGTTCGTCCAACTGTTCTGTGGATTCGGGAAGTGCATGGCACTGCCGGCCGTCCTCAATTTGGATGCGGTGTTCTATCTGGCGCAGAAAGACATAATGCCGCGCCAGGGCGTTGGCTTCAAAAGGCGTCAGCTTCGCCTGCTTCTCCAATTGTTCCAGCGCTCGCAGCGTGTTTTTTGTGCGCAGTTTGGGCAGGCGTCCTCCATTGAGGAGTTGCAACATTTGCACGGTGAATTCGATGTCGCGGATACCGCCCCGTCCCAGTTTTACCTCCCGTTCCGTTTCTCCCCGCTTGGCGATCATCGCCTCGGTTTGCGCTTTGGTTCGCCGAATGTCCTCAAGGATAGCGTCATCAAAGTATTTGGGGAAGACAAAGGGGCGCATACGTTTTATAAAGAGTTCGCCCAAGGCAATGTCACCTGCGCAGGGGCGCGCCTTGATCAGCGCCTGGCGTTCCCAGGCCCGGCCAAATTCTGCGTAATATTCAACCGCTCCCGGCATCGGTACTGCCAGCGCACCGGTGCGACCGTAGGGGCGCAGGCGCATGTCGACCCTGAAAATGAAGCCATCGGGCGAGGGCTCCGACATGGCCTTGATGACATACTCGCCTACTTTGCGAAAAAACTCGTGGTTTGTAATAGTTCCAGAACTTCCGCCCAATGTGTTGCCGTCGTGACTGTAGAAGAAGAGCAGATCCACATCCGAACTGAAATTGAGTTCCCGCCCGCCCAACTTTCCCATCGCCATGATGACAAAGGTGCTGGGTGTCGTTTTGTCATCCGTCATGGGCGCGCCAAAACGGGTAGTCAGCTCCTTTTGTGCGGCCTCCAGCGCCAGTTCGAGGCAGGCATCGGCGAGGTTGGCCAAGTCTGCGGCAATGGAGGGGATGGGGGCGTAGTGGACAATTTCGCGAATCCCGATACGGAGGATAGCTTTTTGGCGAAAGAGTCGCAAGGTATGACAACAGGAAGCAAAATTTTCTGTGGGCGATACATCCGAATTCGGGTCCGTAAAATTTTTATGTAGATCTTCAATAAGTTCCTCTTTGCTCAACGCACGTTCAAGGTGGCCCTGTTCCCAAAGCAATTCGGCATAGTGCGGGCTGCGGCAGAGGATGTCGGTGAGCATGGGGCTTTGACTGAATATCGTGGTGAGCATGTGTAGTAGCGTGGGGGTTGCGAGTGCTTTACCCCAGACGGTTTCCGGACAATGTTCACGGAAACGCTGCAAGCCCACCAGAGCTTTCATAGGCGCTGCATTGTCGTTTAATGCCGTTGCCAAGTGCGTAGTCGTTGCAGACGAAGAATCGGCAAGTACCTCCTCCAGACAGAGGGCTGCTTGTTGCGGGTTACTAAAAGGGATGGCTTTGAATGGATCAGATAACATGATATTTCCTATTAGTAGCTTGCCAGAATCGGGCGAGTGTTTCAGCGGTATCGCCTAAAAGAGCGGGCGTTTTTGTACGGATATCTTCATACGAAATAGGTCCGGGAGAGATGCTTAACGCGACGTCGATGCCATGCGCATAGAGCGACTGGTAATTTTCCCCTAGTTTTCCTGCAATGGCAAACACGGGCAACCGATATTTTTTGGCCAGTTCTGCTACGCCCACGGGCGTTTTCCCATGGCAGCTTTGTTCATCCAGGCAGCCTTCGCCAGTGAGTACGAGATCCGCCCGCTGGAGATACTTTTCCAGGCCGCACGCATCGGCGACCAAGGCTACACCAGGTCGTAAAGTTCCCCGCGCAAAAGCAAGTAGTCCGGCCCCTAAACCACCGGCAGCCCCTGCGCCGGGAATGGAAAAGAAATCCATGTGAAAGTGCGTTCGCAGTATTTTTCCAAAGTGCTGCAAAGCAGCATCCAACGCTACTACCTGCGATGGCGTCGCTCCCTTTTGCGGTCCATATACCTGTGCCGCGCCATGGGGACCACATAGTGGATTATCCACATCACAGGCAACCTGGATGTCGCAGTGCTGTAACGCCGGGTGTGCCTTGCTGTCGTCAATACAGACCAGTTGCGCCAACGCAGCTCCACCTGGAGATAATTCACGTCCCTCTGCATCCAACAGGCGATAACCAAGTGCCTGGGCCATACCTGCACCGCCATCATGCGTGGCGCTGCCGCCGATGCCGATCAACAGCCGTTGTGCACCGTGATCCAGCGCATGTCGCATCAATTCCCCCGTACCACGCGTGGTGGTGATTTCCGGATTGCGTTGTGAAGGGGGGACCAGGGCAAGCCCGGAGGCCGCCGCCATTTCAATAACAGCAGTGTTTCCGTCACCCAAAAGGCCATAGCGCGCTTCCACGGGTTCGCCCAAAGGTCCTGTGACACGGAGTGAGCGGAACTGTCCCTGGGTTGCCGTAACTAAGGCCTCCACCGTTCCTTCCCCGCCATCCGCCATTGGAATGCAAAGGGTCTCTGCACTGGGACATCCCCGTTTCCATCCTTGCGCCAATGCCTGGGCGACCTGGACCGCAGACAGGCATTCTTTAAAGGAATCGGGGGCGATCACTACACGCATGAGTAAAATCTTTCATCCTGTTTTTACTATAAACCAGATTTTTTATCATAACAGGAGCGTGCGTGGAATCGCACCCGTTTTTGAGGGCGGTTTCAGCAGTGTCGGCAGTTTTTGAGTCGATTTTTGCGCACTGCCATGGAACTTTTTGTGCCAGAAAAAGAATATACTGGACAATGACTTTGTATTGTGCGAAAATTTGTCATACGGAAGAGAAACGGGACAATGCGAATGCGTACAGAAGACGACCTTATAATGAAAACCTCGGAACGGTTGGATGCAGATGCGGTATGTGCGCAGTGCGGCATGGTGAATCCCTCCGGGACACTTATCTGTCGAAATTGTGGTACCAACTTGCGGGATCAGCGGTCAACACGTATGGCGGCGGAGCAGTTGCTGGTGAGCGAAGGGGAAAAACCGGAACGACGTCAGGTGCTGCTGGGCCTGTTAACCCTGCTCGGTATTCTGCTGATCATCTGGTTGGCCCTGAATGTGGACCGTTTTGCAGATACGTTGGTCAACGTGCAGGAGTATGCCGGTGACACGAGTCGTCCGTTGTGGAGCGGTGAAGACGGGGCGGTCTTTTCTGTGATGGGGCAGGACTTGATGGCCTTTGAACCTACGATGCAGCAAATGCGCAACCTGCTTGCACAGCCGCAGTTTTCAGAGGAGGTGGAGGGGGTTTATGTGATAGGCTTACCGGTTTTTGGCAAGGGTGTGCGACCATTAGGGAAAGCATTGCTACAACGGCAGGAAGAGGAACTGTTTTTTCTTGCTCAACTGGAAAACGGCGTAGAGATCCGGGGGATAGGCCGTGAACAGGACAATGCAATTGTCGTATCATGGGATGAAGGTAGCGCCCAGACCCCAGAAGGCCATATGGCCGTTTCGGGGGTTGCATTACGACAAAAAGATGGACGTTTTGACTGCTCAGGGGCGGCGGAGCTGTCCGAAACACGCTACGATTTTACCGCCTGCCGCGTGCAGCCGTAACAAACGGCGGATGAACGAACATAACGTGACCATTGTGTCGTTTCAGCGGTGTTCGCCTCAAAAGTGGTCACAAGGAATGAAATTTTTGCTGTAGTCAGGGATGGTAAAGAGCATACCTCTTGCTTGCGGTCGCTGGGCTGCTTTAGGTAGTGGAGTTGTAATAGCATGGCCGGATTTTTTGGAAAATTACGAGATAAGTTAGATAAAACACGCACAGGTCTGACGGAGAATGTAAAGAAGGTCTTTACAGGCAACCGGGGGGTGGACGAAGATATATTCGAGGCCCTGGAGGAGATTCTGATCGAGGCGGATGTCGGGGTAGAGACCACGCTGGAAATCATTGAAGATATGCGCGCAAAAGCACGCAAAGAGGGCATTAAAGAGTCCGAGGCGCTGTATGCGGTACTGAAAGAAGAGATGCGTGTCTTGTTGGAACCGGGCGACCATGCCTTGCACTGGACGGTGGATGAAGGGCCGCATGTGACGCTTATTGCCGGTGTAAATGGTTCGGGTAAAACAACAACCGCCGGGAAACTGGCGGCTAAATTATGTGCGGAAGACAAGTCGGTGTTGTTAGGCGCAGCAGACACGTTTCGTGCAGCGGCAGCGGAGCAGTTGACGGTATGGAGTGAGCGGACCGGTGCCGCGATCATCAAACATGGCGAAGGAGCCGATCCGGCTTCGGTGGCTTATGATGCAACGGATGCCGGGATAGCCCGCAATGTCGATCATATCCTGATCGATACGGCGGGGCGGCTGCATACCAAGGTCAACCTGATGGAGGAAATGAAAAAGATCCAACGGGTGGTCAGCAAACGGCTACCGGGTGCACCGCATCAGGTGCTGCTGGTGCTCGACGCGACTACGGGGCAGAATGGCTTGCGGCAGGCCAAACAGTTTACCGAGGCGCTGCAGGTGACAGGAATTGTGTTGACCAAGCTGGACGGCACCGCCAAAGGCGGCATGATAGTAAGTATCCAAAAACAATTGGGCATCCCCATAAAACTTATTGGCGTGGGAGAAGGAATAGATGATTTGCAGCCGTTTGACGCGAAAGAATTTGTGGATGCGTTATTCGCAGAATAGATAGGCGCACCTGCTCATTATTCTGGTGCGCGGTAGCATGTGTGGGGTCTTGTCAGCGTTATAGGGGGCGTTATGGCAGCGACGGAAGGGGAAGCAAAAAAACAGAAAACACCTACACCTGTTCCTACCGCCATTGGACGGGCACTGGTAAAAGAAGGCGTGCTTACCGAGGAGCAACTGCTTCGTGCTATGCGGGTGCAAAAGCTTCTGGAGGAGCCCAAACAGCTCAGCGAAGTTATCGTTGAACTAGGTCTTGCCAATCGCACCCTGCTTGGCAAGGTGATTGCCAAGTACGGCAGTAACATGCGTTTGGGAGAGATGCTGGTTGAGCAGGGATTAATCACCTCCGAGACGTTGGATATCGCACTGGCGGCGCAAAAAGAGCGCAAAATACGTTTGGGCGAAGCCTTGATCGAGTTGGGGGCGATTAATGAACGTACGCTCATGCAGAACATCGCTCATCAGGCGCGTGCTGCTTTTATCGAACCCGCCTTTTCCATGATCGAACCCGGCTTGTTGCAGGGAGTTTCCCCCGACTATCTTGAACGCCACCAGATTGTGCCCTTTAGCCGCAGTGAGGAGGGGCGGGTGACCGTGGTTGCGCCAGATTTGCACGATGATGGTGTGCGTCAGGCGGTAGATGAATTGTATGCGGGGGCCGTAGATCTGGCCCTGGGTCCACTAGACGCCATTCAAAAAACTATTGCAGATTTCCGCGCCTATCGTCAAAAAGAAGAAGGAATGTATGGCGCACCCACCCGTTCCCAAGAAGAAGCGGTTGTGGAATTGGTGAACCACCTTTTTACGCAGGCCATCGAAGAACAAGCCAGTGATATTCACATTGAGCCCATGGGCAACCGTATCCGGGTACGCTATCGTATCGACGGTGTGCTGGTTTTCAAAACCGACCTTCCTCTGGATTTGTTAGCCCGTATCATTTCCCGTATCAAAATCATGGCGGAGTGCAACATTACCGAGCATCAGCGCCATCAAGGGGGACGTATCCTCTTTACTTACGGAAAACGGGAAATCGACATGCGACTGTCAATATACGTTTCCGTTCATGGCGAGTCCGCAGTGCTGCGTGTGCTGAACAAGGAAATGGCGCTGTTGGATTTGGATGAGCTGGGCATGACCACAACCATGCTCGAACATTTTCGGGAGGATGTGCTCGAGCCCCCCACGGGGGTTGTGCTGGTGACGGGGCCGACAGGGTCGGGAAAGACGACGACGCTCTACAGCAGTATCGACTATTGCAATGATATCGGGCGAAAGATTATTACAGCGGAGGACCCCGTCGAATTTACCATTGAAGGTATTGTCCAATGCGCCATTAACGAAAAGGTCGGGCGCAGCTTTTCAATGACATTGCGCGAGATCGTGCGTCAGGACCCTGATATCATCGTCATGGGTGAGATCCGCGACAAGGAAACGGCGGAAGTGGCGATACAGGCGGCCTTAACCGGACACAAAGTTTATTCGACTTTTCACACAGAAGACACCATCGGCGGCCTTTTGCGTTTGATCGACATGGACATTGAAACTTTCCTGATTTCTTCGACCGTGATTTCCATTATTGCACAGCGTTTGTTGCGACGGATCTGCCCCAAATGCGCCACGCCCTACGTTCCTGGTGCGCGGGAAGTACAAGCGGTGGGCCTGCAGATGCGTGAGGTGCGTGAGTATGAGTACCAGCGGGGACGCGGTTGCGTGCACTGCGCCTATACCGGTTACCGAGGGCGTATCGCGGCATACGAACTGCTGGTCCTCAACGAGGAAGTAAAAGAGGCGATTCTTCAGAAAAAAACCGCCCATGAAATCCGTGCCATCAGCACAGAAACTACAGGGCTGGTCAGCATGCGCGAAGACGCTGTCGCCAAAGTTATCCGTGGCGTCACCACTTTTGACGAAGTGCTTAAACATACGCCGCGCACCTTTTCAATGCGCAGTTTGCGGCAAATCATGTCCTTGTGCCAGTAACGGAAAGGAGGCGGACCGTGAGTGTATGCCCCTATTGCAATACGGTAATCCCGGAAATCTTTTATGCTCCCAAAGAAGATGCCCTTTATGCTTGTTCCACCTGCTTCAACATAATCCTGTTGCACCAGGAAGAGGGTGTGTCACTGGCGCAAGTTCCCAAAAATGGACGTGATATACGACAGACAGCACCCGAAGGTTCCATCGGGCACGCCGTTTTGAACGCGTTGCCTCAGGCGATGGAAAAACTTCCTATACTCCCGGAGTTAAGCCAACGGGTGTTGCGCGTGGTTAACGATCCAAATTCGGGCATGGAAGAGTTGGCTGCAGAGATTCGTGGGGAACCCGTACTTGCTCTGGCGGTAATGAAGTTGGCGAACAGTGCGGTCTACGGCGGACTTCACGAAGTGAAGGAACTGGAAGCCGCCTGTGCACGTTTGGGGATGAAAACCGTTGCCAACACCGTGCAAGCAGTGGTCAACAAAAACCTCTTCAAGAGCGAAGACCCGCGCTTACACGCCTACCTTCGCAAACTGTGGCGACACTCCGTCGTAACGGCGCACTGCGCTTACGAGCTGGCCCATATCACCGCAGAACCACAGGCAGAGGTACTTTTCCTGGCTGGCCTGATTCACGATATCGGCAAAATGCTGCTACTGGAAATCGTCACTGGTGACTACGCCGAGATTATTCAGCATTTGCGCAAAACCCCAGGGGTGCTGCGGGAGATCATGCATAATTTTCATGGTCTCCTGGGCGTGCACGCCGTGCAGGCCTGGGGGTTGCCCGCAAAATTTCGCACATTGGTCTACTATCACCATAATGCCGCCCAGTGCCCCATAGAAGACTGGCTCATGATGGTGCACACCCTGTGTTTTGCCAATCTGGTCACGGTCGCCGAAGGCTACGGTGTCGACGAAGAGCAAGAAGTCTTCCTCGTCAGCCATCCCTCCGCCCGTTTCATTGGCCTGGCCGACATCAAAATTGCCAACCTGCGCGTTACCCTAGAAGACAAGCTGGAAGCCCTGCTGAATGTTGTGGGGGCGGCAGAATAAAAAGGACCGCTCCTGGTGCTTTTTGACAGATAAGCTTCGTGATGCCCGGGAAGCGAACGTTTCTAAATGGGGGGGCATCTCATTGCCCTTTTCCTTGTCTAAACGCTATAGTACCTACTCAACGCCGTAATGAGAACACCCCGGAGACGACCAAAGCGCTTCACCTATCGCCTGTGGCGCTGGACCACTTTAGAGATTTCGTGAGCTAGGTCCAGCCTTAGCCGCCGAAACTTCTGTGGGTATACACGCTGCCTGCGAGATATACAAACACCATCGAGGAGTTATAGTGAATGAAATCGTTTCGAACAAAGCGTTTTGTTGGAGCAGCATTTATTGTCGCTAGTGTGACTTGCAATGTGTGGATTTTAGGGTGGCTGCTGGCAGCGGATCATCAGATCAGCGCAGGATGGCTTCGCTTGTTAGTTTTTGCGGTGCAGGCCGTAGGCATTACTTTGGGGCTGCTACTTTTGTTTGGATGGGACAGCGCGCTGCTACAAATGACAGGGCGCTTTATGCGGCGCTTTCCTCGAACCTGTGTGGTGGGGATTTGTATTGTAAGCCTCGCAGGGGTATGGATGGCGATGGAGGTCTATCTATATGGTATGGAAGTCATGGCAATACGCAGTCATCCCCGGCGATACGAAGGCGGCTACCCCGGCGATATGGTAGTGCCGGACCCAATTTTGGGAATACGTTCAAAGGCCAATCATTGTACGGATTCGCGCTATATTATCGAAGAAAAAGTAATTTTTGACGTTACCTATTGCTGCGACGCCTTGGGACGCCGAGCCACCCCTGTGCCTGCAGAAGGCGAACGCACCACGCATGGCCTTTTTCTGGGGGATTCTATTACCTTCGGTTTAGGGGTCAATGCCGAGGAGACCTTACCTGCCCAAATCGCCGCACGTCTGCCTCAGGTGCAACCTTACAACTACGGCGTTCCTGGTCGCGAACCTGGCTATGCACTGGCGCTGCTGCGTAACCGTGATTTACGCGAGGAAGTACATGAGGAAAAAGGTTTTGCCCTCTATACCTTTATGGATTATCAAGTGGATCGCAGTATAGGCGCTATGCATATCGTAGGCAGTTGGGGGGGGAATCTGTTGTGCCATGAATTTGAAGGCGACCAGATTGTTTGTCGAGGGACCTTTGCCTCAGCGTATCCTTGGCGCTACAAACTGTATCAACTTTTAAACAAAGATCGTGTGTTGAAATTTACCGGTTTTCGCATTCCCTGGAAACGACGTGACCAGCACTATCGATTGAGCGCAGCTTTGCTACAAGCGCTTCAAAAAGAGTACTTGCATCAATTTCCGGGCAACGCCTTCTTTGTGCTGCTGTATCCCAGCATGCCCAATTCACAGGCGATACGTCCCTTTTTAGATGAGCTGGATGTGCCTTGCCTGCAAATTAACGAAGAGGGCCTTCCTTCTTGGGAAGAGGGCTTTTACCCAGAAGATTATCATCCCAATGCCACCATGCAAGCCTTGGTGGCGGCGCGCTGTGCAACTGCACTCCAGCAACAGTGGACGCCCTAATGCGAAAACACAAGGGTTTTCCTATTTCCAACAATGAATGAGCTTAAATCAAGCAATGAACGCATATCAAAAAAAAGCATTTAACATACGAAAGATTATCGGGATGAGCTGTGTCCTGTTCGGTCTGCTTTTCAACGTATGGATTCTAGGTAGGATACTGGCGTCGGATCATCAAGTAAGTTCTTTTTTTCTACGATTGGCGATTTATAGTGTGCAACTATTCGTCATCGGTAGCGGTATGCTGATTTTATTGCGTTCAGAATACGCACCCATAAAGCTCTGTTCCCGTTTTGCACGACGATTCCCTTACACTACCATATTGCTACTTTGCATTCTGGGGGTTGTGCTAGTCTGGATGGGGATGGAAATCTGCCTTTATGGTGCGGAACGCCTTTGGATGCGCAATCATTCTGCACGTTATGAAGGAGGCTATCCCGATGAATTGTTTTCGCCGGACCCCGTCTTGGGCGCACGGCTGGAAGCAAACCGATGTGTGCAATCCCGTTTACTCCTGGATGAACAACCAATATTTGATGTCACCTATTGCACAGATGCCCTCGGTCGGCGTGTCACGCCAGTAGATTCAGAAACCAATCGTGATTCTCACGCTCTTTTTTTGGGAGGCTCTTTTACCTTTGGGGAAGGGGTGAATGATGCTGAAACACTTCCCGCTCAAATTGCCAAAAGGATGCCAGCTATACGCCCCTACAATTACGGTGTGCCTGGCCGTGATCCCGGTTATGCACTGACGATATTGCGAAATCGGAATTTGTGTAACGAAATAAGCGAAGAAAAAGGCTTTGCGTTTTTTACGTTTATCGATTACCACATGGAACGTATTATGGGTTCCATGCGGGTTGCGGGAGGCTGGGGGGCCAACCTGCCTTGTTATGCCTTACAAGACGAGCAGATAGTTCGCTTGGGTTCTTTCGAATCGGTCTATCCGTGGCGATGCCGCATTTATAATATGCTTAATAAAGACCGGGTGCTGCAATTTGCCAAGATCGATATTCCTTTTGTGCGGCGCAAAAAACACTATCGATTTGCTGCAAGGCTGCTTCAGGCGTTAAAAGAAGAATACCAACGACAGTTCCCGGGTAATGATTTCTTTGTATTGCTTTATCCTAGTGCCGACAGAAAGCAACGAATACGCCCCTTTTTGGAAGAGATTGGTATAACCTGTCTGGAGCCTCCTGAAGAAGTTTTGCCTTCTCCCAAAGACCGGTTTTTGGAAAAGAACAAGCATCCGGTTCCGGCAATGCATTCTTCGATTGCGCAGTACTGTGCAGATATACTAAAAAGGCAATGGAGCGCGCATCCCTAGGGATGCCGTTTCTAGGCTGCAAACGGTTACTTGTGTAGCAAATTGCTCCTTGTGCAGGGGGTGCGATACAATGTTTGTCTTGCAGGTAGGCATATAGGGGTGCTTATAAAGGTGCTCCAGGATTAGCGGTATAAGACTTTTTTTGTCCACATGATTTCGACGGACAAGTAGTGACTATAGAGGAGGTGTGCTATGGCGTTGCGTTTTTACAATACACTTACGCGAAAGAAGGAAGAGTTTGCGCCTATCGTGGCGGATAAGGTGGGACTGTATACGTGTGGCCCGACGATTTACAATTTTGCCCATATCGGGAATTTTCGCGCGTATATGTTCGAAGATATTCTGCGTCGCTATTTGGAGTTTCGTGGCTATGCGGTGACGCACATCATGAATCTTACGGATGTGGAAGATAAGTTGATCCGTACGTGTCGTGAGACGGGGGAGCCGTTGAAAGCGATTACAGCGCGCTATGCCGAGGCATTCTTTGCCGATTTGGACACGCTGGGCATCAAACGTGCGGATGCGTATCCCGCGGCAACGGAGCACATCGAAGAGATGGTCTCGTTGATTAAAACGTTGCGCGAAAAGGGACACACCTACGAGGAAGAGGGTAGCATTTACTTCCGTCTGAGCAGTTTTCCCAGGTATGGCAAGCTGAGCCATATGGACATGGCGCAGTTGCGGGATGGGGCCAGTGGGCGCGTGGATTCTGATGAGTATGAAACAGAGGATGCGCGTGATTTTGCCCTATGGAAAGCATGGGATGAGACGGATGGCGAGGTGTACTGGGAAACGGAGCTGGGCAAAGGACGTCCCGGTTGGCACATCGAATGCTCGGCAATGAGCATGAAGTATCTGGGGGCCTCGTTTGACATTCATTGCGGCGGTGTGGACAACATGTTTCCGCATCATGAGAATGAAATCGCCCAATCGGAATGCGCTTCAGGCCAAAAATTTGTAAATTATTGGCTCCATTGCGCCCATCTGGTGGTGGAGGGTAAAAAAATGTCGAAATCGCTGGGGAATTTTTACACCTTGCGCGATTTGCTGGAAAAAGGCATCGATCCTATGGCGATTCGCTGGGTTTTGGCGGCGACGCATTACCGGCAACCCAATAATTTCTCCTTTGACGCCTTGGAGGCCGCTAACCAATCCCTGAATCGTATCCGTGATTTCCGTTTGCGTTTGGCAGAGGTGAAGGGAGAGGGGGCTGCTCTGGAAGAAGCGTGCAAAAAATGCGAAGGTGCCTTTATGACAGCGATGGACGATGATCTCAACATGTCAGGGGCGCTGGCGGCGGTTTTTGAATTTATCCGCGAGGTCAACAAGGAGGTGGATGCGGGTCAGATAGGGGAAGCGGGGGCACGTAATGCGTTGGCCTTGCTCGATCGCCTGAATACCGTTACCGGCGTATTCTCGCCCACGATGGAAGAAGCCGTGCCAGAAGAGGTTTTGGCGCAGGTGCAAGCGCGCCAGAAGGCGCGACGTGCACGTGATTTCGCCAAGGCCGATGCCATCCGGGATGCGTTAACAGCAGCAGGATGGGTGATCGAAGACACTTCCGAAGGGGCGCGCGTGAAACGGCTATAGATGTCGGCAGTTTATACACCATAGGTTCCCCCGACTCTTTTTCTTCCAATGAGGTGGGGGAACTTTTCTTACAGAGGTAGGGTTTAACAAAGTGATGTAAAGGGCATCTTGCGAATGCATTCATTGGACGATTGGGAACTGGTAGCGCGTGCACGCACCGGGGACGTAATGGCGTTTTCTGCGCTGGTATCCCGTTATCAGGCACCGGTTATCCATTTTTGCCAACGCATGGTGTCCTCGCGTGAAGATGCAGAAGATCTGGCGCAACAGTGCTTTGTGCGCCTGTATAAAAGTTTGGCCCGCTTGGAACCCCGCGCAAAATTCTCTACGGCGCTCTTTGGCATCGCCCGCAATCTGACGCTGAACTTTCTGCGTGATGAAAAGAGACGGGGGCGGGGAAAGCGCCAGGAATTACCCGAGGCAATGCCGGACGATCTTGGTACACGTCCAGATGAACAGGCACGACGTGGAGAGTTGGAAGAGCGGTTGCATCAGGAACTGATGCAGTTATCACCGCAGCACCGCGAGGTGTTGTTGCTGCGGGAATTTGAAGGCTTTGATTATGAAAACATTGCGCGGATAGTCGGATGTCGCAAAGGTACCGTGCGCAGCCGCCTGGCCCGTGCACGAGAACAGTTGCGGCAACGTCTGGAGGCATCAGGAGGTGAATGGTTATGAAAAAACACCCTGTGCTTGAAGAATTATCAGCGTATATAGACGGTGAAGCGCGTGCTCCCGAACAGATAGCGCGTCATTTGCAGCAATGTGAAGTTTGCGCTAAACGCCATTTGCAGTTGCTAAAGGTATCGGCGCAAGTACAATCCCTGCCTGCCCCAGAGGAGTCCCCTGCCTTTCTGCATCGTGTCCTGGCGGAAACAGAGGCGCTGGATGCTGCGGCACAGGTGCGTGCCCAACGCTGGCAATACGGTTGGCGGCAAACAGCCCTGGCCATGGGAATGGTGTTGCTTTTGGCGGGTGGCGGACTCATGCTATGGTTAACGCAAGCGCATCAGGAATTCCAAGGCGACACCTTGCACACCGCCAAGCAGACCACAGCCGAAGTGCTAGAGGTATGGCAAGAGGACGATGCGGTGGTAACGGCGTTACAGACTTTGTTGGCGCGTGGAGCCGATATGAGCCTGCTGGAAACCGATGAGGACACAGATGCGCTGGAAACGACGGCGACCATTACGTCGCAAACAGAGGCGGTAAGCCTCGATAGCGTGGTACAATCGCTGGCAGACACGGCGGATGTGTTGGAAACTTTACAGACCTCACCTATGCTATTGGCAGATGAGGACGCCTTTGTGCAGATTACAGCATTGGATGATGAAACGGATGCAGCGTTTCGCGCTTTGGTGGTGGAGTATTACGATGTAGAGCCGGATAATGAGGAGGATTGGGGATGAAATACGGAATATGGATTATCGCCCTGTTGATTGGGATGACGAGCATCGTTTGGGCGCAGCCACCGATGGGGAAACCCCACAATGGAAAGTGGCGTATTCCCGAAGATACGCGGGTGCTCCTGGAGCAGGTTATGGTGGCGCGTTTGTCAAAAGCGCTCAACCTGGATGATGCGCAAACGGTACTGATGGTGCGCCGCTTTTCAGAGCACCGGGCAGAATTTATGAAGCTGATTAAAACGCGGGCCGCATTAACCCGGGAACTAAAGGCCTCGCTGGGAAAAGAGGCTTCTTCGGAGATCCTGGCGAAGCAACTGACGCAATTGCGCGAAACGGAACAGAAGATGGCGACTTCGCGTATAGCGATGTTTGATGAAATAGGGGCCGAGCTCGATACAGTACAACGGGCGAAATTATACGTTTTCCTCGATGAGTTTGAACAGGAAATACGCAACCTCTTGCGACGTGCGCATGAAGGCCCAATGGAGCGTTCGGAAGGACGCGGTCCAGGGCGTAGTGGACGCGGTAAGGCTCGAACAGAAAAAATTGGCGATGGCGAATCGACAAACCTGGATAATAGCATGCTGCAAGAGCTCATGCGCGAAGGCGCAGAGGAACCGCCGCCTCCTCCTTCCGAGGAAATGGAATAACTTCTTTGTTCCGACCACAAGAGTATGCCATGATAGATGACATAACGGTTCTGGGTTGCAATAATAGCGTGGTGATGTCGATGGGGGTGTGCCAAATGGAGTTATGCAGGTGGATTTTCTGGTAGCGATTATATTGTCTGTAATTGAAGGGATCACCGAGTTTTTACCGATTAGCAGCACGGGCCATATGATTTTGGTGGAGGACTTTTTGCGCCTGAGCGATGACTCCGCCTTCGCCGACTCCTTCATGGTGATCATTCAACTCCCGGCGATTCTGTCCGTGGTCGTATATTTTTGGAGCGAGCTCTGCCCCCTTCGTCGCGACGGTATCGACAACGAGAAGATCCGGCTGTGGATTCGCATCGTGATCGCCTTTCTACCTGCCGCCGTGCTGGGCGCCCTATTCGATGACTACATCGAAGCATGGTTGTTCAACAGTATTACCGTTGCAGTGGCATTGGTAATTGGTGGCGTTGTGCTGCTGCTACTCGAACGCCGCACCTCGTCAGTGCATATGCAGGAGGTGGGGGACATCACCTGGGGCAAAGGCCTGTTGATCGGTTTTTTCCAATGCCTGGCGATGATTCCCGGCACCTCACGTTCCGCCGCTACCATCATTGGCGGCATGATCCTGGGCGCCAGCCGACCCGCCGCCGCCGAATTTTCCTTCTTCCTCGCCATTCCCACCATGCTGGGCGCGACGGCCTACAAAGTGATGAAAAACGGCCTGGATTTTACCGCTCACCAATGGGCGCTGCTTGCCATAGGCTCTATCGTTTCATTTCTCGTCGCCTACGCCGTCATCGCCGCCTTCATGGGCTATATCCGTCGCCGCAACTTCATCCCCTTCGGCTACTACCGCATCGCATTAGGCGCGCTCGTCCTACTACTCTTCCTGCTATGAACCGGTCTCTAGCGCATTTTGAAGCATTGCGCTGAAGAACCTTCCTGCGCACAACGCCCCGACGACCGCGATAATGTTTACAGCCCGGTGTAACCGACGCGTACTTCTTGACTTGCCTTGCCGCGAGATTATACAACGGAGGCAGAGAAAATGCTTTGGATGAACGCGTTTTAAGGGTTTGGGAGGCGTTGTGACAGAAATTAGTGCGGTATTGATAGTACGTAATGAGGCGGCATGCCTGCAGGCATGCCTGCAGGCCTTGCGTCTGGTAGTCGATGAGATTGTGGTGGCGGATACGGGCTCTACAGATGAAACGCTTTCCATTGCGGAAACCATTGCGGATCGCTGCGTGTCGATTCCCTGGCAGGACGATTTTGCAGCGGCGCGCAATGCCGCCCTTGCGCATGCTACAGGCGCGTATGTGTTCCAGGTGGATGCGGACGAAATTGTCGACGAACCACAGCAGGCGCGAGAACGTCTGTTACAGTTCATTAAGACGCATGAAAAATCGGTTGTAGGCACGGTGGAAATCGTGAACCGGGTCGGCGTGGGCCAGGATATGCAACAGGTGGTGGACCATACGGATCGGTTTTTCTGCCGTGCGCAGGCGCATTATGCGGGCGCCATTCATGAGCAAATTGTGGTAACTTCGGGGGAGAAGCAACGAGCTTCAACGGGGGTGCGTCTACAGCATTCGGGCTATGCTCAGGCACCGGATTCGCCGGATCATAAAGCACATCGAAACATTCGGATCTTGCGCAAAGAGTTGGCGGCGCATCCTGACGATGAATACTGCTGGTATCAGTTGGGGAAAGCATATTTCAGCCTTGGTAAATATGCACGCGCGATCACCGCTTTAGAACGGGCACAAGCCGCTATCCATTTTTCGCAAGATGCTGCGCCACAAGGACGGTTGGGCGTGGTCAGCCGAAAGGTATTGACGGATTTGGTGGTGACGCTGGCGTATGCCTATGTGAATGTAAATCGTCTGGATACGGCGAAGCTGCTGCTTGAACAGCACGCGACCTGGGCACATGCGGGGGTGCATCGTGCCGATTTTGCCCATGTACAGGGCTATGTCGCGCTGATGGGCGGAGAAATAGAGGCGGCACAGGCCGCTTTTCAGCGCGCCTTACAGTTAGGGGCGCAAAAGGAAGATGTTCAAGGGACGGGTTCGTATGCAAGCATCTATCACTTGGGGCTACTGTCAGAGGCAGAACAGCATCTGCCGGAGGCCTTAGGCTGCTATCTCCATTCGTTGACGATGAAGCCGGACTATGAGGCGGCGCTGTCTCGTTGTATCGATCTCATCCTTGAAAAAAGTATTGTGCTGCCGTCTGAAATCTGGCAGGCAGCGGATACGAAGGTATTCACGCGGCTTTTTGAAGCACGGCTGGAGAATTGCCTACAGGAAGGCAACATGGAACAGGCGAAACGCTTGATGCAAGTAGCGGGAACATTGTCGCAGGAACTTCTGGGGACATGTCGCAGAAAAGTACAGG
The DNA here is from genome assembly GCA_963678445.1 of Candidatus Hydrogenedentota bacterium. GTDB lineage: Bacteria > Hydrogenedentota > Hydrogenedentia > Hydrogenedentales. Next base: position 2,193,758 of record OY782877.1, read on the forward strand.
CCTTTGTCAATGCTTTAGAAAAAAATTCGTCAAAATGACAAAATGTCGCCGTTTTGACCAATTATCGGCACCAGAAGCCCGGTTTGCATCACGGGAAACAGTTCGTAGATATTCCGGTAAACCGTCTATAAAAAGGGCTTAGACCGGAAGTCGTCCTTTTTCTGTAAAACCCAACCTCGTGGCACGTAATTTGCTCTCCCCACATAGTTTTTCCATGCACCACAAGCGCATACGAGTCGTCGGCCTTCATACGCAAGGCGCCCCAAAAGACACCTGTAGTGCTGAGAGCAAGAAGCACGCGTTTATGCGCATACGGTGCACATGCGCCGTGTTGGGTGTAACTTAGGCGCAAGCGCCCGCTCTGCGAGTAGAGCGGGCGCCTTCTTAGCTTACGAACTGCTCAAACAGGACTGTCCCTAAGCGTTCCCATTGCGCCACCGCTCCAAGCACCTCCCGCGCCACGACACCCCCATTCCCCTTCCCCTTTTCCCCCAACAACACTCCCCACATCCACACACAAATTCACCCCCTCAAACAGCCCTTCCCCCAGCCCCAACGGAAGCTCCGGCACCAACTCCTCCAACCGCTCAAACGGAACCCGCCATCCCCTCGAGACCTTGGGGCAATTCCCACACCCACCACAATTTTCATTACAAAAGTTATACCTATCCAAACCAAGCAACTTTCCCAGCTCGGGGTAACCTCATCCGGACCAGAAAGTGATATCCACACAAAAATCAGCATTAAAACTACGCTGGAGCCTTTTTCCCCTCTCCCCGTCTCAATAGCCTGCGAGCAAACGAAAAGAAATTCACCCCAAAACTTCCTTGAGGTCGATTCTTGAGAAGAATTATTGCTGTTGTCTTTGGAATTGACCGGCGTATGGGTCAACGAAGCCAGAGAGATCGTCTGGACCGGCATGATTCTCGACAAAAAACCGCCTGACGATGACCACTGGTGGTACCGCCAAGCCGAAGAAATCAAATCCCACGGCTGGGTCTTCTTCCGACAACCCGGCGCACTCCTGCCCCTCCTCGACCCGCAAGGCAGAATCCTTTCCTACGAAGCCAACCCCGCAACCGAAAACGTACAACACCAACCCCTCGGCGTCTACCGCGGCCACCCCATCCACCTCGGCTTCGACTTCGGTTTGACACCCGCCTGCATCATCGAACAGATAGCCCCCAACGGCCAGCTCCGCATCCTCCGCGAACTCATCTGCCAACGCGGCGGCATCAAACAATTCGTCACAGACGCGGTAACCCCTATGCTCAATACCCTTTTCCCCAGCCTGCCCGTCATTTCCACCGGCGACCCCGCAGGCGCCCAAGCCAGCCAGGCCGACGAACTCACCTGCCTGCGCCAACTCCAACTACTCGGCATCCCCACCCAACCCGCTCCCACAAACGCCTTCCTCGCACGCCGTCATTGACCGCCTCACCCGCACCCAAGACGGACACCCCGCCCTCCTCCTTGACTCCAGCTGCAAAATGCTCCGCAAAGGATTCATCGGTGGCTACAAATTCGAACGCGTCCAAGTCACCGGCGAAGAACGCTACAAAGATCAACCCGCTAAAACAAATACAGCCACCCCCACGATGCCCTCCAACACCTCGTTTTGGGCTGCGACACAGTCGAGGCCCCAACCCCCCCGCCCCACCCGTTTCCGCACCCAACTGGACAGGCATTGTGTTAATTACCCCGCCAAACCATCCCCAGCATGCTGTGAAACAAGTTTTGAACAAAACTAAGGCCCCTTTCCGTTGAGGGCGGTTGGCGCTCATGCAAGCAACTACGGTCGTCTACTATGAATACAGGAAGATCGGTAGGCAAGTGATTCAGATTCTACAAATTAACATCACCAAAGAAGACGAATTGAGGAAACAATAACAAAAAACCATAATTCACATTATTATTGGGTCTCCAGCACCACTGAATTTAAGATAGTTTCCAAGAGTTAGATCTACCTTGCCTGACTTGATTACAAATAGAGAGACAAGCACAAAAGCTGTTACTGCCGTCCAAGGGATACCAATTAATGGTCTGAAATTCTCTTTTAATAAGTCTAGAAGAATAGCTTCATTGTTTTTCGCAATATAAAGCATATAAATTGTTACGGTAATTGCAATTATTGTGCAGAGAACAAATACGACATACAATACAATCTTGCTGAATGTGCTATTGATCATTGGTATTTCCTAAAAACGAGAGTGTTTTCTGAAGGATCTGCTAAGTAGAAATGCGCCAGCCCTTGGGTTACCAGCAATAGACAGCCCGATACCTATCGCCGATTCAAGCATTACGCTTCTTATTTGAGTAGATTTTGATTTTCCTGTTTTACACCACGTTGCCCAATGCTCACAATTACTGAAAAGTAAGTTAAACGTTTTTTCACTTAAAGATATAGAATTTATAGCGCGATTGCGTGTTTCTAATTTACTGAAACACTTTTTTTCTTTATAGGGGTGAGGGATGAATTGAAATAGCCCCCATGGGTTGAACAGGTTTTTCCGGGTCTTAAGTGGATCGCCCTGGTCCCTGGTTTTCATGCACAGTTGAAGCGTCTGTTTAATCTGCTTGAAGAAGGCTTCAATGGCCCATCGGCGTTTGTATAAATCGGTAATGCTGCTGGCGGCCCAGCTCAGGTTGTTGGTGATAAAGGTCATTTCGACTTCTCGGCCATCGAGTTCGACGCGGGAGCGTTTGTTGTCGTTCTATTTGGCCATGTCGATGATGGAGAATTTTGGTAAGAAGTTTTGCAGATCCAGCCGCAGGTGCAGTTTGGCGGCGGCTTTCTTGCGCCGGTGTTTGGCCCAGTCGATGCAGTTGGCCACGAGTTGAATCGTGCTGGAATCGACGACATGGATGGCGCACTTGAAGCGGTGGGGAAAGCCCTTGTAGGTTTTGCCGCCAAAAAAAGGCGAAAGGGTTTGCAGATGCGAGAGGAGCGCCCAGAACAACTCCTTGGTCATCTGCGCCGAGCGCACCCTATTGGCGTTCGAGAGCGTGCTTCGGGCTGGGGGCGTTGCGCCGCGAATTGCACCCAGCTTGCCGCGATGCATACGCAGGCCATCGCAGACATTGTTCAGGCCGATGCTGTGCGCTAACTGCGCATAGAGAAACGCAACCACATGACTCCAAGGCGTAAACGTGCGTGTGAGAGAACACCGACGGTCTCTTCATATTGAAAGACCGCCGGTGCTGTATGAAATTTAGCGGATTACAAATAAAGGACAGCTCAAGTGCGCCGTCTCTGTAAGCTGTACAGACCGAAGCCGGATAAGAGCACGCAAAGCAGCAAAAGATGCGGCAGCTTTGCAGCTGGGACTTGGGCCACGACTTCAAGTTCATTTGAGCTCGCGTAAACGCCAAGATTGTCTGCGAGGTCAAGGCCCTGAATTTTAATCAGAACGGGACCATAAACAGCATCTTCAGGAATGGTGGTTGTGAAGGTGTAATGCCCATTCGTTTCGTCCTGTATTGCGGCGGGCTCTCCGTTGACTTCAACTGAGGGATCGAACTGGAGTTCTTCGGAAGCGTCGAAGGTAATGGTTACCTCGTCACCCTGAAGCGCTTCAGCGGGGGTCGCTGTAACATTAGGAAAGGTAGGTGGCGTGCTATCCTCAAGCCCTGTGCCGTTCAGGGGGATTTCGAGAACGGGATGGAGCAGATCGTCGGTATGGATCTCCAGAATGCTTGTCATATCTCCAGGTGTCGTTGGCCGAAAAGCAACTTCGATTGTAATGTGCGAGCCCGGCGCGATAGTGGCGCCTGGTTCAGGGGCAGAGATGACGGTGAAAGCATCGAGGCCAGCGGTATCGGAAATCAGTGCTTCGATGAAGCTGATAGCGGTATCGCCGTCATTGTAAATATCGAGGCTTAACGTCTGTATTCTTCCCTGGAGTTGATCGTCGAAGTCGAGGGGGTCTGTTCCTGGTGCGATGGTTCGCAAATTGAGGACCCAGAGTTCCTGACCGTCGATGGTATTGTCGTCGGCCAAGAAGGCAACGTAGCGGCTGAAGCAGGTGAGTTGCAGAGGAGCGGAGCTTGCCGAACCGGTAGCAAGATCGAAGAGGAGGCGGGTTCCCGTTACGGTGCCGTCGCTGATCCACAGCTCGCGACCGCTGGCGCCATCATCGGCGGCAAAAAGGAATACGCTACCTCCTATAGCGGTGATTTCGGAGGGGGAGGAGTCGCCGGATTCATTGATATCGGCAAACAGGTCGACCGAATCCGCTACGGTGTCGTACACCCAAAGTTCCTCGCCGTTCGTGCCGTCGTCGGCGGAGAAGTAGAGCTTGGCGCCTACAGCAGCCAGGGATTCAGGATTCGAATTGCCGCCAGGATTGATATCGGCCAAGAGGGTGGTTCCTGCTGGAGTGCCGTCACTGATCCACAGTTCGCGGCCGTTGACACCGTCGTTTGCACTGAAGAAGAGAAAGCCGTTGCAGACCGTAAGGTTTTCGGGTTTGCCGTCAGCGGTTCCGGGGTTGATGTCGGCGGCGATGACGGTACCTTCTGCGGTGCCGTCGCTGAACCATAGTTCTTTACCATAGGTATTCGTATCAACGACCCAGCAAAGCAGGCTGCCGAGGGCGACCCAGTCGCCGGGCGAACCGGCAGCATGTATATCAATATCCGCGACGCGTTCCGTCCCGGCTTCCGTGCCGTCGCTCATCCAGAGGTCCATTCCCGTGTCGCCGTCGTCGGCGGTGAAGAAGAGTGTATCGCCAATGACGATGTAGTTATCCGGCTTTGACGCCCATCCACCGTAAACGGGGTGGTGATAGCCATCGTCGATGTTTTTCAGCATGTAGGTGCCACTCTCGGTGCCGTCGCTTGTCCAGAACTCAAGCCCTTCAAGCTCAAAGTCATAGGCGGAAAAGTAAACGGCATCGTTAAAGGCGGTTAGCCCGTATGGATTGCCGATCTCCGAGGGGGTCTGTGGATCGCTGGGCGAACCCTCAGGGAAGAAGCTTTTGACCCGGACCGTTCCTGCTTCGGTGCCATCCGTTCGCCAGAGGTCTGGGCGGCGTATTCCTGAATATTGGAAGAAATAGAGTTCGCCATTCTGTGGCACAAGGTCGTAGGGGGCGTTGGTGGGGTTGGGGCCGATTGCCTTGACGAGTGTGGTGCCGGCCCGGGTGCCGTCAGAGACCCACAATTCGCTGCCGTCAGTGCCGTTATTGGCGGAAAAGAAAAGGCGGTCATCCATGGGTGTGAGGGAGGCGCATTCGGAATGTGAAGGACCGGGTGCGACATCGGCGAGCATGTGGGTTCCCGCTTCGGTACCGTCGCTGACGAAGACTTCCCTGCCATAGGTAAGGTAGTCGGTATCCGCGCTGAAGATGGCCACATTTCCCAGCGCCACGATATCGGCGGGATCGCTGTGGGCCCCCCTATTGTGGATATCCTTCACTTCGACCGTACCTTCCTCGGTACCGTCGGTCATCCATAGCTCGCGTCCATGTCCATCTACTTGCAGCGAGGGCCCGCTGTTGGCCTGGAAGAAGAGGCGCTCACCTTGGCTTGTGTTGACGACACAGAGGTGTTGAGGAGCTCCGTCCTTGTTGATGTAGGGGCTTCCGGAGGTTCCTGAACCTGTGAGGTAGAGATTGATGTCTTTGACGAGTTCCGTACCTGCCGGGGTGCCGTCGGTACGCCAGAGTTCCTGGCCGTGTTTGCCGTCGGCATGGAGTGTTCCATCTGTAGCGCTGAAGTAAAGATGACTCCCCATGGCGGTAAGGTATTGGATATCCGCGTTGCTTCCGGCATCTGGCGACATACCGTCAATCCAGCCGATCTGGGTGATGCGCTGGGTGCCGGCCAAGGTGCCATCCGTCTTCCAGACTTCGGTCCATCCGCCGTACATGTTCGTAAAGTTGACCGCGTAAGACGGGACGTGAGCAACAAAATAGAGCGTTCCGTTCATGAGGGTTAATTCCCGCACATTGGCATCACTCTCCTCCCACACCATGCTTCCGGAAGGCAGGTCGGATTCCCATACGCCGATATCTGAAATACGCACGGTTCCGGCCTCCGTTCCATCGGTGACGAAGAGTTCACGGCGCTTCAATTCAACCTCGCCAAACATGCCTGACTGGGTGAATTCGCGGTTCAACCATTCGGCGGTGTAATAGAGCGTGCTTCCCGAAACCACCAGTTCTTCGGGGTAGGCGGATAGTTCAGCTGGGTCAACCGAAGAGCCGACCATGTAGGAAACGTTCTTGATCATCGTCGTTGTGCCGTCGGTCTCGTGGCGACAGACCTGGCGTCCGTCTACGCCGTTGTCCGCAGCGAAGTAGAGTGAGCTCCCCATGACCACCAATTCCGAAGGGTCGCTTCCCGCCGTGGCATGGATGTCGTCGGCCAACACAGCGGATGCGCCGTCGAGTTTCCACAGTTCACGTCCATCGCCGGTGTCGCCTTCGGCCGAGAAATAGACCGTGCCGTTGAACGCCGCCATGTGCGCTGGATTCGAGTCGCCAGAGCTGTTAATATCGACGCGGGTCAGTGCGCTTCCGTTGTAGATCCACAGTTCCCGTCCGTTTGCCCCGTCGTCGGCGCTGAAATACAGTACGCCGTTGACTTCGGTCAGGTTCTGGGGATTGGAGGGGTCTGGCCCTTCCTTTATATCCGCCACCATTTCGGTGCCTTCCAATGTGCCGTCGGTCTTCCACAGCTCACGGCCATGTCCGCCGTAGAGACCATCATCAGCCGTGAAATAGGTCACGTCGCCCACGGTTAGAAAATCCGAGGCGTCGGAACCGTCGCTCTCACCCCCATAGGTGTTGATCGATATTTTCTTGGCGCTCTGCGCCCCGGCGATACCGCTCCAGACGATTACGGTAGCCAAGGCGAGTAGCGCACATGCATCTATTCCGGGCCATCCGGAAAATCCGGCGCGCTGTCGGCCCGAACTCAAACTTCGGTTAGTCTTCACTTTTCGTTCTCCTCTTGCTTTATAGGTTATAGACGCCCGCCCCATGCGTAGCGTCCGTATTTATGATGAAACCAGCGTTCCCAGCTTAGGAAACAGGGGGGAATACCAAGGTGCGAATTGCGGATTGAAGATACTCCGGCCAGAATTGCTTGACGCCCAACCGCCGCGCAGCTCGATCTGATCGGCAAATATCCGGATTCGCAGCTCGCAGGGGGAAAGGTGTTGTGGGGCATGTGAGTAGTAGGTAAACTGCCCCTCCGTACGGAATACAACGCCATTGAATTCGAATCCCGGTATTTCGGTATCGGCCCGGTCCTGTAGGAAGATACGCCCCCGAGTGTAGATCTCGACATGCTCGTCGCCCGGATTGCCGAATCGGATTCCTTTCATGTAGTTGTATTGGATGCCGATGCTGTAGTGGCCCTCGCAGGCGATGGTAAAGTTATAGGCATGCCATTTTTCGTCGTAATAGTCGTCGTATCCGTAAAGATTGTCCATGTTGGTATAGAGTCGGATAAAACTGGGGGAGGAGTTGGGGTCGTTGAGCGCGAAGTAGTACGTGACACCATTGTGATCACCGTCTTTGGGAAGAAAAAGGTGGCTTCCGAGCGGGTGTCCGACGCGGCCGTAGTAAAACATCTCTGTTTCTTCAAGCACACCCTCTTCCCACTCCTGTGGATACAGGATCACGTCGGCCTCTTCGCGTAGGCCGTCCCAGTCAATTCCCGGTATATGCACGGCTGGCGCTCCGCTACTCCCCGGACCGTTACTGATCAGGCCGGTGGCGGTGACAGGTGACTTTCCCTCAAACCCCTCCGTGCCGCTAAACTTAATGTCGGCGTTGCTATGCAGGGGGCAGGCCTGAAAACAGGAATAGCCCTCAGTGAAAACATTCTTCGTCTTGATTCCTCCAGAGCTCCCCAATGCCATGAATCCGTACTCGCGCAAGTAGGCAACAGCTGACACGGCGACACCGCCTTCGCCAGCGTCTCCAGAGCCGACTGCGATTGTCGGGAGTTTTTCTCTTACAATCACCATAACCGCATTGGGATAGAGCCCATCGGGAAGCGCGCCCGTTTCGGCAGACAGAAAGTCCCGGTAGACGCTGAAGTCGGCATGGCGTTCATAAGCATCGTAATAACCGATTTGTACTTCAGTGTCTACGTTGTTCACTCCGTTTTCGGCCAGCATGGCAGCTACATCGTCGGCGACGGCGTCATGGCCGTTTTGAAGGTTACGCATAGAAGCCAAGGTAGCTGCTTCGACGGCATGCTGGAGACGGTTCTTCTCGATGCTCAGCAGGGACAGGTCAAAGGCCAGAGCCACGGCAAAGACAAGAAGGCCAAGTGAAAACGCGAGAAAAATGCTTACATTACCGCGTTCATCGCCCACCATCCGGCGGAACCGTATCAGGCAGTGTGTTTTCATGACATTACTTTCCAGGAAGACGCCCGCTGTCTCCATCCGTTCCATCTCCGTCACTCTCAAACTCCCGGGTCATGTAGTCCATATAGCGTTTCCGATAGATTTTGTTTGCCAGCGAACCGGGCATGCCCTCCGGTGGCGCACTGACATTTTCTCCACCATCCGGATTCAGGCACTGTGCCCGGATGGCCGTCTTTGCAGCCTGGCCATGGACGTAGTTTTTGTCCGCTTGGTGGACACAGCCCGTTGTCGACAGAAGGATAAGGCAGAAGATGCTTGCGGGAATCCACAGTGGTGTGCGATGCAGATATTTCATGGATGATTCTCCTCTTGTTCTTTTTGAATTTCCCGAAGCAGGGCATTGACCCGCTCAAGGTTACTGGCGGCGGCGGCAATGCCTGGATTTTCCTGAAGAGCACGTTGGTAGTATGTCGCAGCCTGTTCCAGCTTTCCGCTTTCTTCCAGGGTCACGCCGATATTGTTGTATGCTTCGCCACGGGGCATGACATGTGCGAAAACAGGAAACGATTCTTTTTCGCGTCCCTGTCGCGTCAGCGCCACGCCGAGATTGATAGCCGCAAGCGCAAATCCGGGGTTGAGAGCCAAGGCTTCGCGGAAGCATGCTTCCGCCGCAGCAACATCATCCTCGTAAAGATACAAATAGCCCAGATTGTTTTGATAGGTGGCTTCACCGGGGTTAAGCGCTATCGCCCGCGTGAAGTGTTCCCTGGCTTTCTCCCACTCTCCGTCGAAGGCAGAGAGCAGGCCAAGGCCGTCATATGCAGGCGCGAAGTCGGGATTTAGCTTGAGGGACTGATGAAACGCCTTACTGGCGGCTTCCGGTTTTTTCGTTTCGCGATAGCAGACGCCGCTAAGATAATGAAGTTCGGGCTTTTTTTCATCGTTTCCAAGCGCCTCCTGCAGTAGCGTCAACGCGAGCTCATAATGCTTTTGCGCCATCAGTTGCCGCGCCATCTCCGTATAATCGGGTGCCCCCTTTTTCGCCTGTGCCTCTTCCCCGTCAAGCGCTTTTGCGACAGGAGGATTGTTGCTTTGGTGTTCATGACGATCTTTTGCACACCCGGGCAGAAACAGCGCAGCAGACACTACGAGGAGAAGCATATGCTGACAAAGGCTATGCCGGTAGGAGAAAACGTTCATTTACAACACTCCTTTCAAGCTGTCCAAAAGGCGTATTGCCGCCGGTCCCATAACAATAAGCATCAGTGCGGGCATGATGAAGAGCACGGTGGGAAAAACTAGTTTCGCGGGAAGCTTTGCGCCTTTTTCCTCGGCAATCTGGCGGCGTTCAACGCGCAGACTTTCGGTGTATACACGAAGCGCTTCGGCAATATCGGTGCCAAAGCGAACCGACTGCGCCAAAACGTTGACAACGGCCGTCAGACTCTCTTCTTCATTACGCTGCGCAAGTTTTGCCAGGGCCTGTTCCCGGGGGATTCCACTCTCGACTTCGTAGAAGTAGATCTCAAACTCTGTGGATAGCGCCGGAGCGATATGCTTTAATTCGCCACTGACGCGAATAAGTGCGCGGTCAAAACTGAGGCCTGCGTGAATGCAGATGAGGAGGATGTCCAGCGCATCGGGTAGCTCGCGAAATATCTCGCGTCGTCGTCGTTTAACTTTTCGTGCCAGATACCATCGGGGCGCAAAGTGTCCTGCCACCAGAAAGGCATATCCCATGGCAAGGCCCTGCAGGGACAGGCCATAAAGTGAAAGGAACAGGGTGGAACCCAAAATCCCGAAGCTGATCGTACAAAAAACGCGCCAGCCAGTGTAGAGGTGAAAGGCATTGGGCGAGCGGTAACCGGCATGCATGAGGCGCATTTCCACCCGGTGTCGCTCTTCTTCTTTTCCTGGACGAAAACGTGCACCGAGGGTGCCGATTATGCGACTTAGAAGGGCGTAGAGGCCCAAACCTTGAGCCTGAGCAGGTGTGGTGACGCGTTCCAGTATGCGGCGTCGCTCCTGACGGGATGACCAGCGCCAGTAGAGAAGGATGACGCTGGAACTGACAGAGAGAAACACGGCGAAAAATAAGGGTTGTATATTCATGTGTCGATCCTCGTGAGCAGGTACAGAAGGGAGAAGCCGATTGCTTCAAACAGGCCAGCGCCGAGCAAGACCAGTTTTCCTGTGGGATGGGTATAGAGCAGCTGGAGGTAATCGGGGCGCAGGAGCCACATGAACAGGGCAAAAGCAAAGGGCAGGGAACCCAGTATTCCGGCGGACAGGCGACCCTCGGCGGTAATCGCCTGTATCTGGCGGCGCATTCGGAAACGTTCCCGGATGGTGAAAGAGATTCCTTCGAGAAGTTGTGTAAGGTTGCCGCCTGTTTCCCGCTGGATTAGAAATGCGGAGCACAGGACTTTTACGTCGGAAAGTCTGGAAAAACGCTTCTGAAAATTGTGAATGGCGGTCTCGAAGGGCAGCCCGAGCGACATCTCTTCATGGATGCGGTGAATTTCCATCCCCAACGGGTCCGGCGATGCCTTGGCCGTCTGCTGCAATGCCTCGTCGAGGCTCTGGCCTGCACGAAGGCTACGGGCGATCATGCTGATGGCATCGGGAAGCTGAACCTGAAGGTCCTGTTCGCGACGGTGGCGTCGAAAGAACAGCCAGACTGTCGGCATGATTCCGGCGCATAATGCAAAAATAACAGCGACCAGCAACATTCCGGTCACTATGAGCATACCCAGGACCATGGCGAGCGCAGTTCCAATACTCAAGGTAAGAAAAGTCCCCGGCTTCAGCGATGAGCCACTTTGAAGGAGCATTTCTTCGAGCGGATGCAGATCGAAAAGTCGTTGCGCTACCCGTTCAATCCACCCGCTAAGGCTTGTGTGAAGATTTTTTGGATTTGCGGAAGTGCTTTCCAGGCCGTGGAGACGCTGAATGAAGGCGTCGCGCCGTTTCCTCCGTCGATCTTCCCGGACATACCAGCCAGACAGGATTAGGCAGAAGGTGGAAAAAAAGGTGATGATTGCAATGAGGTTTTCCATAGCTCAGCTGATCCGGTGTTGTTCGGTGAACACGCCTGAGGGAAGTAGAAAGCCATGCCGTTCCATGTGGTTTGCAAAAAGGGATTCGTGCCCTGTTGGTTTCATCCAGCCATAGATGCGGCCCTGGCTGTTCACGCCTTCCTGTTCAAGGGTGAAAATATCTTGGAGCAGGATCTCGCCTTCCTGTATTCCGGCCACTTCAGATAGTGACACCACGCGCCGCGAACCATCCGGAAGGCGTACCAGTTGAACAATGATGTTTATCGCACTCCCTATCAATGCACGTGCGCCGCGTTCGGAAAGAATGGAACGGGCCATGCCGATCATGACTTCGATACGTGCCAGCGCATCTCGGGGTGAATTGGCGTGGATTGTGCTCATTGAGCCAGGATGGCCCGTATTCATAGCCTGCAGCATGTCGAGTACCTCAGCGCCACGGGTTTCCCCTACGATAATCCGGTCGGGCCGCATACGCAGGCTGTTTTTTACAAGGTCGGTCAGGGTGACCTCGCCCTGCGATTCAATATTGGGCGGTCGCGACTCGAGGCGCACCACATGGGGCTGACGCAACTGCAATTCAGAGCTATCCTCGATAGTGACGATTCGTTCGCGTTCGGGAACGAAGCCAGAAAGAACATTTAGCAGCGTAGTTTTCCCCGCACCGGTTCCGCCAGAGATTAGAATGTTGAGTTTTGTGTATACAGCGCCCTGGAGATAGGTCATAATCTCCGGCGTAATGCTGCACATGCGCAACAGATCTTCTTTCACAATGGGATCTTTGCCAAATTTACGGATAGAAAGCATCGGTCCATCGAGTGCGGCGGGGGGGATGATTACATTGACACGCGAGCCGTCGGGCAGGCGAGCGTCCACCATGGGAGAGGACTCATCTACACGCCGTCCCACGCGCGAAACGATTTTGTCAATGATTTGCCGAAGATGGTCATTATTACGAAAACGCACCTCCGTTTCGTGGAGTACGCCGCTGCGCTCCACGAAAACGCTGCCATGGCCATTGACCAGTATGTCCTGCACATCGGGATCTTCAATCAGCGATTCAATCGGGCCAAAGCCCAGGATTTCGTCCATGATATCGACGATGAGGCGGTTGCGCTCACTACGGTTGAGCGGAAGTCGTTCCTGCTCGAGTATCTCCAACAGCGTATGGCGTATGGAATTGGCAAGGGCTTCCCGCGGCATTTCTGCAATCGCGGAAAGGTCCATGGTCTCTACAAGCCGCATATGCACAAGTGATTTGGCGGTATTAAAGGTGTTGCGCTCCACATGAGGCGTCTCGAACCGCTCTCGGTTGCGGTGTGGGCTGCGGTCGTTTTTGACACGATCTGCAATTCTCATGTTAAAAACCTCGCCAAACTGCTACGCTGGAGAAAAGAACCCCAAAAACCATGTGAGCGTTGTGCAGGTATGCCCGTCAGACGACTGGCCAGCTCTTCGAAGTGTCGGCACAACGCAGCCCCTGGCGCTGTCTGTCCGAGCGTGGCCCCGCGATTTTGGGCATCCGATACACGGGCGAAATCGTTGGGAAGAGCCGTGTGAACGGGGTGACGTAGCGCCTCCTCGATTTCTTTTCGACCAAGGGCGTGGCGGGGGAGAAAACGGTTCAGCACGACTTTGACTTTTTCTTCTCCGTAGCCGAGTTCTTCACACAATGCCAGGACGCCTTGGGCGCTTCGGAGACTTGCCGTATTCTGCTGCACCAGCAGAAGCAGGATATCCGATTGTTCAAGAATCGCCGTTGTTCGGGGGGTCAAATCATGGGGCAGATCCACCACGATGTAATCCAACATGCTTTTGAGCACCATAAGGAGCCGGGAGACATCCTCGCCCGAGATGGCGTCGGCATCCTGCGCGTCACTGTCGTTACCCAGCAAGAAAAAGCCTGCGGGATGTTGTGTAAGCAGCGAGAATAGCAGGCTGTCGTCCAGGCGGGACAGTTCACGAACCAGTTCGAAGGGGGTGCAGGAAGTCCTGCATTCCAAGGCGGAAGAGACATTGCCCAAATAGAGGTTCATATCGCTGAGAAGCGTTCTTCTTCCCGACAGGGCTGCGATACTCTCAGCAAGGTGTATCGCCAGTGTGGTTACGCCGTGCCCGCCGGGTATACTGAAGACGCTGTAGATTTCGCCCTGCGTGTCTGTTCCGGTGAGGCGGTCGAGGGCTTCGACAATCTGTGTCCGGAGCAGGTCATCTCCGCCGGAGAGGATAAAAAAATCCGTTATCCCCATGCGCAATCCCTGAATAATCAGATCAGGGTCTTTTTCCTGTCCCAGCAGAAACACTGGTACATCAGGAAGTACTTTACGTACCCGTTGCGCCAAGGTCAGCGCGGCCTCGGCATTATCCTGCATATCGACAAATACCAAAGCACTGCGTCGGGTTCCTAACTGCTGGATCAAGGTGTCGGCGTCAAAGCTGACCCCTTCTGTGCTGGCAAAGGGCATCATAACTTCACTCAGACATCGGATAAATGTTTCATTATCAGAAACGGCGAAGACTTGTTTTTTTTCTATTCGCAACTCACGCATACGGTGTATCCCCATCCTAATGAGCAAAGCCCCTGGTTCCGGAAAAAACAGGTTTGTCCGTTTCCGACGAACTGTCGCCATGAGGTCTGGCGGTGTTCAGGAAGAATGCACTATCCGTCATTTCGTGGCTAATCTCTGCGCCGGGCAAAGGCGGCACTTCGCTGGGGGCAAGTGGCCGGACAAGATGGGTGCGCACAACAATGACAAGTTCCGATTCATCACGTTGGTATTCTTTACTCGTAAACAGGCTACCTAGTATCGGAATGTCGCCAACGAAAGGCACCTTGTTGATGACCTGTCTCATGTTGTCGGTCAACAATCCGGCCATAACGAAGGTTTGCCCGTCCCTGAGTTGAAGCGTGGTTTCCCCACGTCGTGTTCGCAGACCAGGTACAGAAACGCCCGCAGAGACGATCCCCAAAGTGTAGTCAGGGCTGCTGACTTCAGGAGCCACTTGTAATGTGATGGTATCCCGGCTGATGACTGTGGGCATGAAACGCAGCATGATGCCGTAGGAATGGTAAGACACCGAAATGCTTGAGCTGCTTTGTACAGTGACGGGTACCGGAAATTCGCCTCCAACGAGAAATGAGGCCTCTTGACCACTCAGCGCCACCAGCGTCGGGTTTGCCAGCGTTCGTGCAAGATTCTGTCCCTTCAGGAGACTCAATACGGAGAGACTGTCACCGCTTGAAGACTGCAGAAGTACTTTGAATGCGGATGCATAGGGACTGGAGAGCGAGGCCTCTGTGCTAAGCGCTGATTCTAAACCGTTTTCGTAGCCCCTTTCGAGTGTCTGTTCTGCTCCTGCCAGCGCGGAGACGCTGCCAAAAATTCCCCCGGAAGTAGTGGCTCCGCCTGACGCGCCAGCATCGCCGGAGAAACGCCCCAATGCGGAGTTAAGGTCGGAACGCGATCCGGTCGTTTCAAGTCCGCCCGTAACCGTTCCAGAAGGAAGCAGACCAATGCCCCAGTCATTATTACTGAGATAACTGAGCCCCATCTGTTTCATCGCGGAACGCATGACCTCCACGATGGTAACTTCGAGCTGAACTTGCTGACATCCGCTTACGCGAACGAGATTGACTACGTTGGGAACGAAGGAACGCGCCATCTGAAGCAAATCCTCCAAAAGTTCCTGGCTGTCGACCTGACCATCAAGCACAAGGCTGCGACCGGACACATACACGCGAATTTTGTCGGCTTCGGGCAGGATCATACGCAGTGCGTTCTGGATGATTTCAACTTGCGAACCAGGAATCATGACGATTATTTCGTAGACTGAAATAATCGTATCGCCATGCCAAAAAATAAGGTTTGTCGCACCAACATTATTCGAAGCAACCAGCAATACCTGCTGTTCCGTAAGCAAGGTAACATCCGCCAGTTTAGGGTTGCCTACGCCCACCCGCGTTATGGGGGTGTCTGTATCTACCACAATCGACTTGTTGACCTCGATCTGGATACTACGCACTTCCTCGGTGTGAAAACAGGCGGTATCGTGCCCGGATTCTACAGGAGAAATATCCCTGTCACCGGGATACGCGGCATCCAGCGTTTCCTCCTGAATTTCCCTCTCAACAATCCCAGGGACAGGGGGTTCCTCCAGGGCGTTCGTAGCCTGTTGGGTTTCAGACCACCCCGGCGAGGCGATCCAACACCATAGCACAGCGGCTAGAACGAGGTATCTTTTACTGCATGCGTTCACGGCTCTATTCCTATCCCTTTATCGTTCTGGGGAGCTAACAAACGGTTGCGCCCCTTTCCCACCTCGTAAAAAGTCCGCTCCTGAAGCGAATTTCCCCGAACCACCTGGACCCGGGACATTTCGTAACGTTCCGTCAATAGATCGAGGAGCAATACACCCGAGGTGTCTACCCTCGCCTGATCCTCTGGATTGCGAAGAACCAGTCGAAGAAATGCCTTTTTGCTGGCATCATTTGCAACAGTCAACTGCTCTGCTTCTTGAGGCGTTACGAGGAGGGATACCAGCGTAGACTCTTCACCACGAACTATCCTCTGGCTTCCTTCCTGCAACGCTATAGCTTCAGTAACGAGGGTGTTGTTTTTTTTGCGGACGGCAATCACGGGCACACGCTGAAGCAGTATCCGTGAGGCCATTCGAGTGGCGGTGACCTTTCCTTCCGTGCCCACGCTCACACCCGAACCGGTTGAGAATTGGCTATACGGACAGGTAAGAACCACGTCGACGTAATCCCCGGGCTGAATATCACCGCCAACCCCGTCCGTCTCACGAGATTCGATAGTGAACACACGCATCCCCTCGGGTATCAATGCCGCGAGGTCATATCCACTGCATTCTCGCTGATAGGGGCGCACACCTTCCTCTGGAGTGAACAACGCGGCCCGCGTTTCTACCTCCTGTTCATCTCCGGGATTGCGCGCCAGGAGCGATACACTGCCGCGGGACTCCGAGGCGCGCAATGCCGCTGCCTGCAGTGGATCGACAGCGAGTGTGACGGTCCATTTAGCGCTTTTACGGGAATAGGAGTTCTCCTTTTCCTCTGCGCCATCATTGATTTCGAGTATTTCAACACGCTCCAAAATAATCCGCGCAATACGGATATCATCATCACCTGAATCATGCGTCGTAGCAATCACATCTACGACATCGCCGGGATGCAAATTGCCAGCGACACCGGTTACGTTGTCCACCTCGACTGAAACGGCCCGTTTTCCCATCGGTATGGAATCCGTGAGACGAACGGAAGCCTTTGCCGTGGGCTCCGGCTCTGCGGGTTCTTCAGCCGGCTGCGGCGGGGCTACTACAGGCACTTGTGGCGTGCGGTGCAACTGCGACGAAACCAGTTGTGCTGCGACCAAACCCGACACTACAGCCACGATAAGTACGATAATTCCTCTAATATTTCTCATAAACTGGGTTCTCACATGAAAGGGTTTACTGCACGCGCCTTGAGGCGGGTCGGCAGTATGCTTCGAGGTAACACTCCTGTTAGCGGGTGATAGCTTGCTTGCTCTATATGCACTTCCACCCGGCGGGGGAGCGCTGCCGAACCTTCCAGTACCTTTACCTGGACTTCGGCCTCGTCCAACGCGCCCATCCAATACGCATTGACGGCGCCGTTTTCCCCAAAATCTATCGGGTCTTCATTCTCCCAGTCACGAGCCCTGACGGCTGCCTTTGCGCCTACCGAAGCCGCATGGTTAAGGGCCATCTGCGTAGCTGCCAGCCAGGCCGCCTCAAGGACCGAAAAGAACATAAGCAGCAGAAACGGGAAAATAATCGCAAATTCCACTGCAGCAGCGCCGCTGTCTCTTTTTTTCGAAAGCATCCTCATAGAATTGCCTTTCCGGCAAGCGCCGTCATCAGGCCAGCAAAAATTGCCAGGGAATAGGGGAAAGCCGGTGCGTCGGGATCCGGTTGAATCCGGGTTCGCAACAGAGCCAGTGCGGTAATGTCACCGGGGATACGGAGGATGCGACGCCATCCGCCGCATGCCACTAACATGCCCAACGCGATAATTCCACCCCAAAAGGCCGTACACAAGGCCGTTTCAAAAACGTCCCAGGCGCCAAGCCAGGCGCCAAGCGCACCCATGAGTTTGACATCGCCGCCGCCCATGCCCCCCAGCAGAAAGACGGGCAGAAAAACAATCAACCCTGTTCCCATTCCTGAAAAAAAATGCGACCAACCATACCCAGCTGTCAGTGCGTGAAAACACAAGGCGCCAACGCCGGCCCCCACGGTGAGTACATTCGGTATTTTGCGCCAACGCAGATCCGTATATACCGCCATCAGTGAGATGACAATTACAGCACTCTGGGGAACAAGCTCTGGATGCGACAAGACGTTCACCGGAGAAGTTTCCTATCGGCTCCAACAGAGCACAGAATCATTCACCGGTCTCACTGCTGGTCTGTAGGTCATCAGTAGCTTCCTGGAATTTGTCACCTAAGGCAGTAAAGAGCCCGACAAATTTTTCCCGGAAGTCGCCTGACAAGGCAGCGATGAGGATGATAGCGATCAAGCCCGCTATAAGTGCGTATTCCAGTGCATCCGCTCCAGATTCATCGTTCCAGAGCTGTTTCAAAATTTTCCACATAACAGTTCTCCCTGAACCTGCCGCCAGGTTCTTCGGCCATAAAAAAAACGCCTTGCCCTCACGCAAAGGACAAGACGTAAATTTCAATGCAGCCACAGGAATTCCACTACGCCACACCAGAAAACGGTCAAGTCATCTTGCGTCCCGGATCGCGAGGACACACCAGATTTCATTTTCAGCTCGTCTCCTGGCTTACGAGTCCCAGATTTCCCGCCTTCCCAAACGCATAGCGTCCAGTGGCAACATAAGGAAAATCACACTCGAATACAGTAGCGCGACTGCGACGGATTCTCACCGCTCTTCCGTTAGCCGAAAAAGTTTAATTTTCAGAGGGACTATACTCGGCAACGACTGCGATGTCAAGAAACTCATCCCCTCAGCTCCGTGCTCCCCAGTTTTGTATTGTATGCATGAATAAAGCCCAAACATAGATTTTCATCCTGTATGCTGGCGAAAATTGACCCAAACTATCGTCAGCAGGAGAAATTGCTATGTTTGGCCCGAATAAAATTCTGAAGTGCTTTGACCGCCATTTGCAAAATGTGCGTCGCTCTCGTCTCAAAACGCTGGCGCATATGATGGCTGCCGCCATGAAAATGAAAGGCGTGGGCGTGCTGGCTTTGGGACGCGCCATGGACGGCCGCGCCCTCGCAAAGCACCGGATTAAAAGGGTCGATCGCTTCCTGGCCAATGAAAAACTGAAAACGTTCGACATTTCAAAAAACCTCTTTAACATCCTGCCACCCCCCGTTTTTTGGTCCAGTCTTGTATGAGAGTTTCGGTGTTTCATGGTTCTGTCCGCTTGTGTCAAGAAGCTTCTGTAAAAGTGTCCTTGGTGACCATTGGTTTCTTTTCTTCGTTGTTTTTATGTTTTCTTACCCCCCTCCTTCGGAGGAGAGGGCTGTACTAGTTCTGTTGTGTTGCTTTGGTTTTGACTTGCGATAGCTGCGCGGGTTCGTCCACGTCTCTTCGGACTCCACGTCCGCCATGGCCCAGGTCAGCATTTCGCGTCGCCCCTCCCCGTTGATTGCGGCCACCACCAGCGCGGCCTGCTTAACGACCCGCTCCTTCCTTGCGCACGTTGAGATAGGTGGCGTCCACCATGAGGTAGGGATAGGAAACCCCGTCCAGACGCCGGTTGCGAAACTCGTTTAGTGACTCAAATCTGAGAAGTTGTCATAAAAAACGAAATTTTCGTTGTGGTCAGGGACGGTGAGGACCATACCTAACGCTTGCGGTCGCTGGAGCGCTTTATTTCCTCGTCCAGCTCTGCCGCGATGCACGACACCGTCGATGCCGGCAGCTCGAAACCGCCCATTTTCTCCAACACGTTTTTGACCTTGCGCGTGGACACGCCCATGAAATACATCTCCGCGCAGGTCACCAGCAGCGCGCGTTCCGAACGCTGCCATTTGCAAAAAACAGCGGCGAATATGGCTCCGTTCCCCGCACCTGGGGCGCCTGCAAGTCCATCTTGCCCAGATGGCGCTCCACTTGCGCCTCCAGGACCTACTCCAACATGAACGGCATCATTTCCTTAAACAAATCCCCCTCACAAGAAGATTGAATTTCGCTCAAAAACTCAGCAAATGGATTCCTGGTTATCGTGGAGCTCCTCTGATTTGTTAGAGCACCAAGAATTGGAGCAAACGGTGGCCTTCTTTCTCTACTCACCTTTTACAGAAGATAGATTACGCTATCAGTTTTCCGCAAGAAGACTCTCATAAACTAGACATTTTTAACGAGTTTGCTGAGGACATTATCAAGGGGTTACGAAACAGTGGACCGTCTGCATCGAAAAATGCGCCACGTTCACATACCGCACGACGGCCTACAAAATTCCGGACCTTCCGTCGTGTGACATCCCTCAAATCCATAGAATGGACCCAAAATACGCAGCATGTCTTTATCTCGCTAGAGTAATCTGTTACTCCAGTGAACATGGGGAGAGGTATAACCGAAGGCTGTCTATGAAAGGAAAACACCCTCTTGACAATAGGGAAACAGGTCACCTGTGAAAAGAATGCATGCCGGTCGTGCGTTCACAAGCTTTTTTGCGGTATGATTATTCTTGTTATAATAGCCCGTAATCATGCCTTATGCCGAATGCTGGGAAATGGAGTAGTTATGCCGTTGTTTTTCTCTAATGTCTTCGTGAATGAAAACCCTCACCGTAAAAACACAATGTCTGTGTTACTGATAATTGTCTTAGTGGGTGTATCTGCTTTCTCTGTAGCTGATACGATCCCTCATGCGGATATTCCTATCACAGGGGATGCTGTGCCAGGGTTGGAGGCGCTGGAGCAAGAACTCTTGGAAATGCGCGCCACATGGGGATTTCCTGGAATCGCGGTGGGAATAGATCTGCCCGGAAATATTTCTTATCGCCGGGGCTTTGGCTATGCAGATGTCGCAGCTAAGGATCCCGTCGTCCCCAATGCGGTATTTCGGATAGCCAGCGTATCAAAACCCTTTACGGCCTGCGCTATACACCTGTTGGCCGAACAAGGCAAACTGGATCTTGACCAACCCATACTACAAATCGTCCCCACCTTGTTTCCCTCTTCCGATTCCATGGAAGATCCACGCTGCCAGAAGATAACGCCCCGCCACCTTCTAATGCATGCAGGCGGATGGGACCGGCAATGTCATGATGATACCGCCCTGCGTACTACCTTCTTTCGCACTGCCCGGAAACTTAAACTGGAAGAGCGCCCTGCCACCATTGATGAACTCTTGCAGGTGCGCTTGCGAACCAAACTTGACCTGCAACCCGGCACCCGCTATGCCTATTCTAACCTGGGTTACGTGTTACTCGGACGTATCATCGAAGAGGTAACGAAAGAGCCTTACGCCCAGTTTATACAAGAGAACGTGCTCACCCCCTGCGCTATCCAATCTATGTGCCTCGCTGGTACTCACCGTAATGAACGCCAGGAGGGCGAGGTCATCTACCACGATTATCCAGGCGCACACGCAGTACAGTCCCTTTGGCCCAACGAAGCCCCCGTTCCGTTTCCCTACGGTGGTATACACATGCACATACTCGCCCCCGCATTAGGATGGACCGCCACCACTGATGACCTGCTGTGCTTCGCCAAGGCCCTATTCGGTCCTGCTCCTAGCCCTCTACCTCTGCCCGATGACTATCGCACCCTGTTTACTCAACGTCCCCCTGCTCCGATCGATATTGGCGAAGATACTTGGTATGCCCCCGGCGGCTGGCGCATACGCCAAACCGACAGTGGCAGGATTATCTGGCACATGGGCACTATGCCTGGGACTACCGCTCTTCTCCTCATCCGCCCCGATGGTATCCGTTGCGCCGCGCTTATCAACACCCGTCCCAAAGATTTTCGCACCTTCAACCCCAAACTCCTCGACCTCTTTACCCGTTTTAGCCCACCTGACGTATCGTCGGAATAGCTTTCGTAATAGCCTGGTCCACATGGAATTGTGTGCTCTGTGACTCTGCATTGCAGAAACAGCCGTAAAAAACGCCTTTTTATTACCTGAGCTTTTGTTTGCGGTCGCTGGACCGCTTTATATGGTTTTTACATCGTTGTGGCTTTTGGATTGGGTGTGGTTGGGCTTGGGATATTGGGCAGCATGCTGTTGGGATTGGGGATTTGCGGCATTTGTGGCATGGAGATTTCTGGGAAGTGTTCTTTTGAGTCGGTGGGGTTGGGTGGCTGTGAGATGAGTGTGAGTAGGTCTTGTTGGTCTGGGTTGAGTTCAAGGGAGCGTGCAAAGAGTTGACGGGCGCGGGTGGGGTCGTTTTTTTTGTTGAGGTAGAGGAAACCAAGTTTTCGGTACAGGGTGGGATTTTGGGGAGTGAGGTGGATGAGATATTCCCAGCGTTTGATGGCGTCGTCGTACCAGCCGATTTGTTCCATGCATTCTGCGCTCATTTGTATTACTTCTGGGTCGTTATTTTCTTCTTTCAGGTAGGCTTCTAGTTGGAGCAGGGATTTGTCGAATTGTTGTAGTTGGAAGAAGACTTTGCCCAAGTTTTTTCTTGCCAGAATGTAGTCGGGGGCGAGTGCGATAGTTTCTTCGAAGTAGTGGGCGGCTTCTTTTAGTAAGCCGTGTTCGGCGCATGCGCTGCCGGCGTTGTTGAGGGATTCTTTGGCAATACCGTTGCTGTTTAGGGCGGTTTCGAAGGACGCTAGGGCTTTTTTCTTTTCGTCGTTCTTGAGGTGGGTGATCCCGCGCATGAAGTAGCAGTCTGCAATGATGTAGTCGGCGGTGAGTTCGCCGTGGGTGTTTTTGGGTTCCAGGGTGTGCCAGTTGTATTTTTGCCAGTAGTCGTTTTTTTTGGCTTTTTCACCGGGGCGGATAATGCGATAGAGTAGGCCGGTGTTGATGAGCTTGTAGTCTTCTGGTAGTCCGCTCATGTTTTTTCGCTTGGTAAAA
Source organism: Candidatus Hydrogenedentota bacterium (assembly GCA_963678445.1). Taxonomy (GTDB): domain Bacteria; phylum Hydrogenedentota; class Hydrogenedentia; order Hydrogenedentales. The sequence continues at coordinate 2,216,193 of OY782877.1, forward strand.
TATATGGGTTTTGGGGTGTTTTTTATAATCCAGTTTTCGATGAAATCTTCTTCGAAGTCGTTTGGTACTTTGCCCATGTTTTGTTTTGTTTCGGCGGGCATGTTTTCATAAAGGCTTTCTTCTGGATAGCCGTATTTGTTGGCAATGGTGATGTCTGGGCGCATACCTTCGACGGATTGGTAGTAAATGATGGGGAAGGTTGCATGGTCGGCGGAGGGGAAGTAGACGGCGTCTTTATCCAAAGTGTCCAGGATATTCATAGCGAAGTCGTGTGAGAAAAAATAGGTGCTTTTGTTGTTGCGGTGGTAATGCCATAGCAGGGGGCTCACGATGCTTGCAAGGGCCAGTAGTAAACAGAGGCTGCGGGCAGGGATGTTTTTTTGGGTGTTTTTCCATAGCCAGGAAAGTGTGGCGCCGATGCCGATGGCGCCCATCATGTAGGCGGGAATGAAGAATACGTTGCTTATCCAGATGGATTGCCGGTCGATGTTGAAGTTCAGAAGCAGTATGAATCCGATGCTGCAGGCTGTGGCGATGCTTCCAATCAGTAGGAAGTGGAATCGGTTTTTTCGCCATAGGATTAACGCCCCTGTAAAAGGAAGCCAGGCTATCCAGGGGGTGAATTCCATGGCGTAGAGTTTGAGGAATTCTATGGATTGCTGGAGGTAGCGGCTTAGGCTGAGGGGGTCTTTTTTAAACCCTATTGAATATTGTTTTCTTCGTATAACGTTCCAGAAATTCTCCCAGTTTTCCGGGTTTCCCCAGTCCATGGGAGGGTTTGCTTTGGAGCGGATAGGGAGGTAGAGGTAGATGAGCGTCATGAGCAGGGCAAGAAAGGTGCAGGTGGCGTAGACTTTCCAGCGTTTGTAGAAAAGGGGTTCTATGGCAATGATGAATAGAATGAAGAGGGGAGCCAGAAGCGCCATGGTGTTGTGATTACCCAAGCTTAGGCCGAAGGTGAGCGCAAAGAGGTATAGGTATTTGTCCTTTCTGGATTCGTACCATGTGATAAGGAGCAGAATGCAGGTGGCGATGAAGAAACTGTTTAGAGAGTAGACTTCGGGGATGATGCTTTGTTCCCAGAATTCGCCCGAGCAGGCAAATGCCAGGGCGCTGGCAATGGCGGCCAGACGGTTGCCACAAAGTTTGAGGGTGATGAAGAAAAGCAGGGTTACGGTTGCAGCACCGAAGAAGGCGGACATGAGGCTTACGCGCCAGGCTATGGAGCCGATGGGGATGAAGGTGAATAGTTTCCCTAACACACACCATGTGGGGTATGCCGGGGGATGTGCTATACCCATAGTGTAGGCGGCGGTTACTAATTCTCCCGCATCTTCGCCGGTAATGGTGGGGCCCATAGTGAGTGTGTAGAGGGCTATTGTTGCGATAAAAACCAGGCCGGCGTATGCAAAATCAAGTGGTCGAATAGGTACTATATTTTTCGGAATTTTTGCCTGTGCCGTGTAAAGAGGGGCTGTAAACTCGGACTTTGTTAGTACTTCTTCTTTCTGCTCTTTTGTTTGGGCGAAGTGCTGGTTATTTCGTATTTTTTTCACTATTTCTTCGGGGGTCCCGATGGCTTTGGCGAGGTGCACATCGCTATGGGTGGTGTAATTTGCCTGGATATAGGCGGCCGCTCTGCCCAAAAAAAACATGATTTTAGCCTTATTTATTGGTGTTTTTGTGTTTTATCGCAAATATGTGTTCAAGTAGAGGCTTTTCTGCTCGTAAATACGAGGTTAATATAATTGGGTATGTCTTGTATTTTCTGTATCTGCGCATAGGAGAAACAGTACCTTGTTTTTGGGATGAAATTCAATATTATTATTGCAGGATTTTTTTGATAAATATAGCTATTAGTACGTACGATTTGTTGGATATGATGAAAAAGCTTCTCGTGAAAACGAGATTTTTATGGTTTCAGGGTATGTTTCTTGTTTTCTCCAAACGCGGTAAGTCTTTTTATTTTAGATAATTGTACCACTTGGGTGAGTTGTCTTAAAAAAACACTTGACTTTTCCGAAGGTTTTCGTTAGTTTTGGTTGAGTTAATGATGTAAATCCTTTGGGGTAAATGTGGAGTTTGTATCAATGTTTTATTCCGCCCGTTCCCGCCTTTTTTTCCGAATCACCTCTGTTGTTACGTTGCTTTTCTTTTTTCCGGTGTCCGTAGAAGCGGCAAATCTGCTTCCTCCGGCCGTGGAAGAAGCGCAGCAGCCTGTAGATTCTTCTTCTGCGTTGCAGTTGCTGGATGAGACGCGGCTTGCACAGCTGGATGCCGGTGCGTCGTTTAGCCCGCTTCCTGAGATGAAGCTAGCTTCCTTGCACACAGAGGCGAAGGCCGGTGTGGAGGATGCGGCATCGCCGGAAAAACTGGCGCGGCGCTCGGAAAAAAGCCGGGAGGTGTCGACGGAGCAAGCGGTCTCCACAACAGATGATGCACCCGAGGTGCTGACGGATTCTGCGCTGAAGACAACGCCGGTAGCGGGTAAGGCGGATGACGCTCTGGCGGCTTCAAGTGAGATGGTTTCGGATATGCGCATAGCGAAGGTGTTGACAATTCGGAAAAACGCTACGTCCTCTCGGACTTCCGAAAATGCTACGCGTATCATCAAAAGTGCTCCGGTACATGATCAGGCGGAAATGACGAGCGTCGGGGCGAAAACGACTGCAGTAGCACCACGAGAAATAGATCTTAGCAAGCGTGTAGAAGTTGCAAAAAGCGCGTTTGTGAGTGGCGAGTATGCGCAAGCAGTATCGAGCCTTATAGATATTGTTGATGTTGCCCAAAAAAGTAGTAAGGCACGACATAGTGCAGATAAACAACTGCAAGGATTATGGCGTGAAATGCGGTTAGGGGTGTTTTCTGAAAAACAACTTGATAGCATTGAAGCGAGCATTCCTGCAATAGATGCTGTGGCTACTGCTGAGGGGGCGCACGCTGCCATGAAGTTTTTTGCAATGCGTGGTGAAGTTCTTGAAGACAGTAAGGCATTTACAAAGGCAAAGGCTCACTTTGAAGAGGCGCAAGTGCGCGCAGCGGATGTGATGAAGCGTTTTCCTACATCGCCGATTTTATTTGACACCATGAATGAGTATTTGTCGGCTTCTTCTCGTTTAGGTCATGAAGGATATGTCGCCGCCTTACAATGGGCGTATTCGCTTTACCGTGATCGTAAGGCTCCTTTTGCACTCGCTTGTGCCGCGCAAGGCATCTCTTCCTACAAAATATACCGCCATATGAATGCGCGTGTCCAAGCCTGGGTGATGCATGGGGATATGGTTATTGATGCGGAGACGGAACAATACAAAAATTGGGTTAATGATCCGGAGCTTTTTGATTGGGTGCGTGCTGAGTTGCTCTACACCCAAGCAATGGCGTATTACGAGCTTGGGAATTGGGGGGATGCTCATAAATATTTTGCACAGATTGTCAAGCAATTTCCCGATGCAGGAGAAGTGACTGAGCGTGCGGCACTCGCATGGGCGTTTGTGGGTAACCGGATTAATTACTCAGATTTTAAGGTTTGTATTCAATCGTACCAGGATTTTATCAATACCTATCCTCAATCACGGTATGTTGCCCGGGCATTGTGGGCGATGGCGGATGTATATTGGCGTGCAGAGAATGTGCAGACGGCTTTAGATACGTACCAGAAAGTTATTCAGCTTTTCCCCGATTCGCACTTTGTGAAATCGGCCCAGCGTAATTGTGATTTTATTGAACAGTATATTTCCGGTACAGAAATGGGTGCTGCCGTTCCTGTTGACAAGGAGGTGCTTGAGGTACCGGTACTTGCCAAGCTTTGTGGGCCGGAAGCCTTGCATCATTATCTGGCTTTACATGGTCAATCTGTTGCGGTACAGGAACTCAGCGAAGCGGCGCAGGCGGATGCAAAAGGCGTATCAATGCAAGCACTGCTGGATACAGCCAAAACGTACGGGTATGATCTTGTTGGGGTTGAAATGGATGCGTTGCCCAATACCCAGGAACCCTTCCTTGCGCACGTGAAAGATCATCATTTCGTTCTCGTCCTTGAAAGCAGCAACGATTCGGTTCGTTTTATTGATAGTTTTGCAAGGGTTAAAGAAGAAGTGCGCGGGACTTTTACTGAGCGTTTTGCAGGGGTAGCCTTGCTTCCTGCGATTCAGGCGGCGCCCTTCAAACTTGCCCAGCGTGAGCTTCTGGAAACCGCCTTTGGCGGGGCTACGCCTATTTGGCCTAGCAGTACGCCAGGCACCTGTCCCAATGGTGATCCGCCAGCTCCGCCGCCTACTTGTGATGTGGGTGATGGCGATGGTGCGGGTGGATATGGGCCGCCAGGGGTACCGGATAATCTGATAGTCGCTAAGCCAAACTATGCGCCGGGAAAGGTTCAGGGGGCCATAGGGGCTTTTGCTACGGCGGTGACCGCGCCCGAGATGGACCTGCAGATTATGGGGCGACAAGGTTCCCAGCATGCTCGCCAGACGGATATTAGCGTGCCCGTGCGGGGTGAATTGAATTTGATGTTTAGACGTACTTTCTTCAACCCATGGGGTTGTCCCGATCCGCGCTATAACGCTCTTTATTCCTCTTTTGGCGGTGAGATAGGTAAAAGCTGGACCCATAACTTCAGTGACTATGCCCTTACGTCCGAAAACTCGGACGCTAATGGGGCGCCCTACGGTATTGCAACGGTGATTCGGGGGGCAACACGTTACTATCTCAACCATTCCACTACAAGTGGGGTTACTAAATATATCATTGATGGGGTAATGGAAGGCGAATGGAATACGGGGGGCGCCTTAACACATGAATTGGGTAATGTGCTTTTCCGTAATGCAGACGGTACCTTTTATGTGCAATATCCCAGTGGGCTGAAACGCTACTTTACCGCTCCTACCAATTACATCAGCCGTCTTGACCGTATTCAGGATAAAAATGGGAATGCGATCACGGTCAATTACAGCGCCGGAAAAATCACGACCGTTACCGGGCCGGATACGCGCTACCTGAATTTTGAATATAACGCCAGTAATCGAATTACCAAAGTGAGCCTTAAGAAAACGGGTGTCACGACCGCGATAAAGGAGTTTTCCTACCAATATAATAGTATGGGACATCTCACCAAAGTAATTTATCCTGATGCGACCTATGAAACGTTCACTTATCAGGACGGTAACGGTACCTATAACGGGCAAAGCTATCCCTATCTCTATATGAGCAACTATTACGACCGTTCGGGTGCTCGAACCAGTTTTACGGCCGCCTACGAATCGGATACCTGGCAAACTTCCTGGGTGCATGCCTTCGATCTTACGGTTACGCATCATGAGAGTGGGCTTACGACCTGTTATCAAAATGATGACACCCAATCCACTGGCCGCGTGCTTGTTTCCAACTATGACGGTCCCCCGGCTACCGGAACGCTACTGACCCGTGCGCGTTACGACGGCGACGCCAGCGCATATCACAATGCCGCCAATGTCTACTATGGGGATGCATCGGGGACCAGTACACGCTCGTTCCAGTTTTCCCACTCACATGCGAATTACCGTGATTACCAGTATACGCTTGAACCCGGCCCCTTACTGTCGAACCGATACTTTTACAACGCCCAGGGTCAGGTAACCGAAATACACCGTCGGTATGGCGATGATAGCAGCAGTTCACTGCGGTTCCAGTATGATGCTGCCGGGCTTAAAGTTACCAAACGTATCGATCCCAACGGTTGTGAATCCACCTATCAATACGATACCGCTGGAAATCTTACCCGCTATTACCATCCCAGGATGGGTACGGGCGACGAACAATATGCATACGATACCTATGGGCAACTTACCAGTCGTACGGATCCTGTGGGTAATGCATGGACATATACCTACGATAGCTATGGTGATTTAAGTACTGTTACTACCCCGTTGAACAACATCACGACCTATCAATACGATGATCTGGGTCGGACGACGTCGATTACCGATCCACTTAACAAAACAACTTCCTATGCCTACGAAGATTCTTCCTGTTCCTGTGGTGGCGCGGTCGGGCAAATCAGTGAAGTAACCGATCCCGATAATAACGTTACCGAAATGCAATACGACACTTATGGACGACTTACCAAAACCATCGACGCGCTTAACCGGACCACTGGCTATGCGTATGACAACATGCATCGCCTTACTGCGGTTAAAACCCCGCATGACGCCACTACAAATACAACAACATATCAGTACGATGCCATGAGTCGGCGCACCAGCGTTACAGATTCCTGTGGGAATGAAACCACGTATCACTATGATTTCTACGGGGATCTTACCAGAGAAAATTCCCCCGAAGTGGGCGATACAACCTATGTTTATTGGGGCAATAGCAATCTAAAGCAAATTACCGACCCGAGAGGGAAAACCACCAATTTCTATTATTGGAACAGGGGGGGGCTTGCCAAAAGAGTTGACGCCGAAGGAAATGCGCGGCATTATGAATACGATAAAATGGGTAATCTTACCAAAATTGCAGCAACTGCAGCGGGGGCTACGGAAATTTCTGATCCCGTGCAGTATTACTATAGCAGCACTACCGGTCAGCTTAGCCAGGTGAAATACACCAACGAAAACAGCACTGCGGTCTTCGATGTCTACTACCACTACGACAATGCCGGTCGTTTGACCCAGGTCGACGACAGTGGCTGGATGGCGCCCACCGGCACCACCGAGGATGAAGGGCATTACTGGTATTATGATGCTGATAGCCGAATAACCAAGTACACCGACTACGACCATACCAGCGCCCACCCCAAAGAATTGAACTTGACCTACGATGACGCCGGGCGTGTCATTACCATGAACGATTACGACGGGTATGCGACCACCTACACCTATACCAATGCCGGTCGCGTCAGCACCGTCACCACGCCGGGCAACAAGACCTGGACCTACAACTACAACGTACTTGGCCAGCCCACCACGATTGCCCTGCCCAACGGCATGACCACGGCATACGCCTACGACACGCTCAACCGGATGACCAAGCTCGAACACAAAGACGGGACCACGGTCAAGGAAGGCTGGGAATATGCGCTGGACGCCAACGGCAACATTCTGCGCATGGCCTCCACCGTCGCCAACGACGACAGCGCCTGGGAATACGCCTACGACGGTCGCGGCCGCCTGCTTGACGCCATGCAACGCAACGCCGCCGGTCTGCCCAAGCAACGCTACAGCTACACCTACGATGCTGGCGACAACCTGCTGACCAAGCAATGCAGTCCCTTCAAGGCGTCGCCTTCCCTGCAAGACGATTTCTCCGACGGCGACTACACCGCCTCCCCTGCCTGGACTGTGAAGAATGGTACCTGGTCTGTCGACCCTACCGGCCTGTACCTGCGGGCTGATCACACTATTGCCAACGAAATCTATACGGCCCAGACCCAGAGCGAGTACGAACTCTGGTTCTCCTACTACTTCGAAGAAGCGGCAATACTAGCGGTGCCCTTGCTTGCCGACGCCAACGGTCTGGGGGGACCAGCGCTACGCATTGTGGACAGCGGGATGGAGTTTAACACGGGTACACCCAGCATCAGCAGGACGATCAATACAGAACTGGGCCAATGGTACGACGTACGTGTCCGCGTGGAAGGCGACACCATCACCGTGTGGCGCGGCAACCAAGGCGAAGGCCTCAACCTGGTGCTCCAGCAAAGCGGCTTTACGATTCCTGCGCCCGCCCAACTGGGTTTCATGGTCCTGGGCGACAAAGTCCGCATCGACAACCTGCGCCTGATTACGGCCAACAACACAGACTATAATTTCACGGACGACTTCAACGACGGCGACATGAGCGGCTGGAACGTCGGCAGCAATTTGAGCGCTTCCAGTGGGGCAGTGCGCACCCTTGCCAACATCAGCGGCTACTCCTCCTTCTCCCGCTACCGCCCGCTCAGCGATGGTGACATCAAGTTTAGCTATACCCTGGAGTCCACCAGCACCGTCACCTATCCCCGCATCGAAGTACTGGCGCGTTACTACAACTGGAACAACCAGATTCTGGTGCGGTTGTATAAACAGGCCGCTACAATCCACCAATACAAAGACGGCGTTTATACAGAGCTAGCGACAAGCTACGACGCCCCCTCCACGCTGGACCAGACCTACGATATTACCCTACACTACGACGGCAATCGTATCGAAGTGTGGCGCGGAGAGGCAGGGCAACCCCAAAGCCTGATCCTGTCGACCGATGCCGCCACGCATCTGTCCGGGGGCAACCTCTACTTCCGCGTCGCCGCCAACACCATGGCCGAGATAGACGATATTACGTTCAGCGTGCCCCACGCTGAGACCACCGTCTACACCTGCAACAACGCCAACGAGCTCACCTCCATGACCGTGGGCAGCCAACCGGTCGTCACCTATACCTACGACGCCTGGGGCCGCACCCAGACCGAGCAACAGACCCTCGACAGCACCACCTACACCCGCACCTACAGCTGGTGGTTTGGCGACAAACTCAAGAAACGCGTCTCCACCTTCCCCGGCGAAGACCAGCAGGTCGACTACCTCTACGACGGCCTCGGAAAACGCCGTAACCAGGTTGTCAACTGGCAACTCCCCGGCCAAGCCATCACCTGGTACCGCTGGATAGGTTCAAACGAATCCGCCCAATATGCCGAAGGGACCGACGCCAGCACCACCTGGGATATTGGTGCGCGCACCCACAGCTGGTACAACGGCGCAGAAGTGCAAGGCGCCAACCCCAGTACCGGCGCCTACACCTACCAACTGAAAGACCGCCTCGGCACCCCACGCGGCCACTATAACCAGACCAAAACCCGCATAGCCCGCACCAGCTACACCCCCTACGGCATGCCCGACGTACAGCTCGGTGACACCAGCAGCCCTATTGGCTACACCGGTCACCTTTACGACAGCCAGGTCCAACTCAACTATGCCCCCTACCGCTACTACAACCCCCAGACCGCACGATGGATGAAATCCGACCCAGCAGGATATGTGGATGGGCCAAATTTGTATGCCTATGTAGGAGGCGACCCACTTTCTTATATAGACACTTTAGGGTTGGCTGCTTGTTCGCCAGGAAACCGGCAGGAATGTATAAATCGATGCAAGGGGAAAAATAAGACTATGCTTAAATGTAGTTCTATATATAAAGTAGTTCTTTTCTTTCTGGTAGAAATAAGTACGTGTGTTTGTAGCAAATGTGAAAAACCTAAGAAGAAGCCCGGTAAATGTCCTCCTTGTCCTCCTGCTCCAAAGCCAGTGATTCATGAGGGACCACCGCATCGGCCACATCACCCGTATGGGTTGCCTCACATGCATTATTTTAAATACCATCAAGCGCCATTTCCTTCATGCAAATGCTACCTTAAAAAATATACAACCTCTTATCCTGTGCGTGCATAGTTAAATTAAGTCTATAGATTCGGTAATTAAATATTGACAATACGAAGCATTTTTTGATAGAATATGTTTATGGAAAAAGAAGATGCGAGAAAAAATCCGTCCAGCCTTCATGAACGACGCAAGCAGGTGATCCGCCTGCACCGAAAAGGCTACCGCCCGATGAAGATTGTGGAGCTGACGGGATTAAGTTGGGGCGCGGTGAATACAGCCATAAACCTCTACAGGGAAGGCGGCCTCTGCGCCTTGAAACCCAAGACGCGCGGGCGCAAGAACGGCATGTGCCGCACGCTGGACGCTGAGCAGGAGCGACGCATTCAGCAGCGCATCTGCGAAAAGCGTCCTGAGCAGTTGCGGACGGACTTCGCCCTGTGGACAAGGGCCGCCGTCAAGGAACTTGTCCGCCATGAATTCGGCATTGATTTGCCAATCCGCTCGGTGGGCGAATACCTGCGGCGGTGGCAATTCACCCCCCAGAAACCCATCAAGCGCGCGTACGAACAACAACCCAAAGCCGTTCAAAAGTGGCTGGATGAAGAATACCCGGCCATCGAAAAGCGAGCGCAGCAAGAAGGGGCGCAAATTCACTGGGGAGACGAAACCGCCATCATGAACAGCGATGTCAGAGGGCGCAGCTATTCCCCCCGCGGCAAGACGCCAGAAACCCGCGCCGTTTGGGGCAAACGCGAAAAGTTTTCCATGATTTCCAGCGTAACCAACCGGGGCAAGTGCCGATGGACGATGATAGAGGGCGCCTTCAACGCAGCGCGATTGATCGCGTTCATGGAGCTGCTGGTGAAAGACACAAAACACAAAGTGTTTCTTGTACTCGACAACCTTCGCGTTCACCACAGCAAGCCCGTGAAAGCGTGGTTGGCCCAACACGAAGAAGCAATCGAAGTATTCTATCTGCCCAGCTACAGTCCCGAACTCAATCCAGACGAACGCCTCAACGCCGATTTGAAACACAAGATCACCACAACCGCACCCGCCCGTAGCCGCAGTAAACTAAAAGAAGTGACCACAAGGCATATGGAGTTCATCGAACGCTCACCCGAGCGGGTCATAAAATACTTCGGAGATCCCCATGTCAGCTATGCCGCAAATCACAACTTTTAATTGCCGGAGCAATAAGGTATTCTACTACCAATTCTGCCGGTGAAGATTTAGTGCTTTTCAATGGAAAAGGTGGTGAATAGATATTGCTAAATCCTAGCCTAAAAGCAGGAGGCCCCCCGGCTATGCCGGGGCGGCAGGCAAAGTTTGACAGTTCCTGGAGTCCATCGACGAAACTCCCATACGTGAGCCGCTCAGCACACGAAAAGGAGTTCATCGATGGACGATTACAAGAGTTTATGTCATACGAAGTGGGAGTGCAAATATCACGTGGTGTTTATCCCGAAGTGCCGCCGCAAGTCGCTATACGTCAATCTGCGACAACATCTTGGCGATGTGTTTCGGGCACTGGCTGAACGCAAGGAGAGCCGGGTTGAAGAAGGTCATCTCATGCCCGACCATGTGCACATGATGATCTCGATTCCGTCCAAGTATGCAGTATCACAGGTGGTGGGGTACATCAAAGGCAAGAGTGCGATTCACATCGCGCGGGTCTATGGCGAACGAAAGCGAAATTTCGTCGGGCAGCATTTCTGGGCGCGTGGTTTTTTCGTTTCAACCTTGGGCCGGGATGAAGAGGTGATACGGGAATACATCCGGCGGCAAGAGGAAGAGGACCGCCGTTTAGAGCAGTTGGATTTGTTACGCTAACGGCCACCCACAAGGGTGGCCCCACCTGCGGGCGCGCGTTAGCGCCCCCGCAAGCCGCTTTGAGCGGCTCACAACATAAAGCTCCGGCTATGCCGGGGGATACTTACTCAATAATCGATTTAGGGGAAGCTATTTTGTGCAAAAGTGAGAAACAAATTCGACAAAACTCCAGAATACTTGGTTTCGATCTACGTATCCCTATTGAATGCTTGTCCGTTTTGTGGGATAGTGAAAGGATTAAAACATATCTATGCTGTCCTGAAGTCTTTTGTGTTTTGTCTGTGGATGCAAATGTGTGGCCGAAAGCATTATCCACAAACACTTATATGGAAGAACTTGGGATGATAAATGGAAAGGGGTTGTGGAATGAATATGAGGCTCTTTTTTCCGCTGCCGCAGATGAATTAGGGAGGCGGGAAGCCTGTTTTATTTGTGTGACAATTCATAATGCTTATCTAGAAAGATATATGAATTTGTTTTATGATGAAAATGTAGCAATGCATTGGAAATCCGAATTCAACGATGTTATCCCCGTTTCTTTAGATGATAGTTGGCAGTTTTTGGGTTTCGATGTTGCTGACCCTTGGTTGCTAAGTTTTCTGTCGAATATGGGAATAGGGGAAAACAGTGCACTTTCACCAGATCTATTAAATAACTTTAATCTTGTTTCCGAGTTTAAATCTGTTCCATACGTTATTGAATACGCCAATTCTTATGCATTTGAACATGCTCCTTTTTTCCCTTTTGGTTTATTCTTAAAAGGTCACTTAGAAACTTAGAGCAATCCTTGGTGTATTCTACAGGGTTATTGAAATTTCCGTTTAGGGGAAACCTAGGGACAGACTACGAGTTTTTCTCGTCCCCATGGTCCTCCGTGGGGACGGAGACAATAGCGTGTGTAGATGACGATTTCCTGTAGTTGATAGCAAGAGATCGCTTTGCGCCCCAGCGATGTTGTGTGCTCTATTTCCTCAACGCAAAGAGGCGGAGTATGCAAGGTTTCGCAGGGGATAGGGCGTTTTTAGAAACTCTTGATACGGTTAACCATAAAATAGCCTGTTAAGAATAGTCGTTTTTCTTTGCTTCTTTCTTTTTCCCGTAAAAAGAAAGAAGTATCTGTAATTTCCTAAATTACTCCAGCTTTTCAGAACTGAGGCCGCGGACAGAACAGCGCAGAGCGCTTTACGAATCGGTTTTCTCCCTCCCCAAGTACTTCAAAAGGACGGATTTCACGAATACATGCCCTTCTTCGGAGAAATGCCCGTCGTGGGGGATGTTCCACCAATACGGACCTTCACGCCGGGCCGTTTCTTCTTGCAGCAGGGGAAGCAGATCGATGCAAAGAGCTTTCGAGTTACGTAAACTGTAGTGGCACAGTTTTTGATAATCCATGATTCCAAAGGAAATGCGCAACCCGTCCATGTGTGACACCAACCCGAACGAGGTAAGGAGGGTCCGTAGGTCACGTCGTAGTGCTGGGCAACAACCGCCGAAGGAAACCAATCGTTTGTCGAAGTTAGTTACGCCTGCGCTACGTACGACACCTTTCCTGGCCAGACTCGCGTCGCCTGACGTTCCCTCACACGGCAGGGAGTTCCTCCAAAGCATCACGAGGACTCCTGAGCTACTTCGTCGACCTGTTTGCTTTGTACGAAAACACTCTTGAGCAATCTGGAACGGCGTTCTACTAAGGCAGTCCAACGACCGCGAGCGTTAGGCGAGGTTCTTACCATCCCTGACCGAAATAAATTTTCTAATAAAATGAATCGGACGGCTTTGTCCCCCTCCGCAGCAGTCGGAGATCTTTACACGAAATTGCCACAGAAGAGCGGATGAACTGATGGAGCCGGGGGGGGGGATGAAAACCGGGAAGCCTGTCGTAACGAATTGCAAGAGCGCGTCCAGAACGAAAAAAACAAAACGTAGAAAAGGAAGTAGCAAAACCCTGATCGGACAGATGTGCCCATAAAATCGACACCGCCTCCAAGGTTCTCAAATGGTTAGTAGTATTTCAGAAACGTACCGGAGGTGGTGTTCATATTGCCGTGGCATTTCGTAACTCGCTGATGCGCGCTATGTGTTTTCTTGTATTGGCACCTTTTTAAAAGCTCATTATATCACGGTTAAGAACTTCTTGCAGTATAGTTCGTGCGAATACTGCACAATGACCGCCGGTACGCGCGGTTACGAGATCCCCGTCGATAACGACGTCCTCATCCACAACCTGCGCACCATAGGCGCGAGCGTCTCCGAGAAGATTATTATGTACTGTCAAACGTCTTCCTCGAACCATTTCGGGGGCCGGAGCGGCTAACCAGAGCCCATGGCAGATAATACCTTTTACGATCTTTTTTTCCGAAAAGGCTCTTTTAAGAAATCGGGTAGCAGGAGGGATCTGAGTTACGTCTTCCGTATAGCGCAGCCGGTCGGCAACCATACCAGCAGGCACAATGATAGCGGCATACCCTCTCAGGGCGGCATCGTCCAGCTCCTCAAAGCTTTCACTACATTCCATGGGTATCTGGTATTCGTGTCCCTTGAAAGTCAGGGAGTCACATCCCCACAGGCGGGTCAGGAAATGCACATCCATGCCTTCTTCCGCAAAGCGGAATTTATAGTACCAGATTTCCGGCTCATAATAATCGCCCTCCAATAGGATACCGATCTTCCTTCCAGCAAGTGGTTGCTCAATACTCATGAGTTATGTTTCCTCATGCTAATAGATTTAGCAGTTATCAGATACTTTTGTGAGTTTTCTGAATCTATTCTTTAAGGTCATCCGAGTCCTCTAAATGCATACCAACCGTATTGGTGTTGCGCCCATTACGATAGTGATAATCAAAGCGATCCAGGGACTGAACGGCCAGGTAAATCCCCAGTCCACCAATAGGACGTTCCTCCAGAGGTTTATTAACGTGTTCCACCAAGTGGATGTTTTTCCGAATGGAGGGATCAAATGGCGGCGCTTCATCCTCGATATGTATCAGAAGGTCACCGTGGTCGACTTCTTCGGAAAGGTAGACTTTGCCGGTTTTGCCCTGTTCTTCATAGCCATGCGTCACGATATTGGTGACCAGTTCATCCACCGCCAAGGTCAGGGCATAGGCGCTTTTGTCCGGCAATCCAACAGCCTGCGCCACACTACGAACGTACTCCCGTGCGGGGGAAAGTGCGGACAGGTCTCCGGCGAGTACCAATGTTTCCACGAGCCACCTCCCAGGTTATATCGGTCCGTTCATCATTCCGGCATAGCGTCGGTGATGTAGACGGCTCTGGAAAAGCCGCTCATTTCCAGTGTGTTAAGCACAGGTTCCTGTGGGGCGACGACATAGATATCCACCGATTCTCCCATTTTCTGTTTGGCAAAAATGAGTACGCGCAAACCGGCGCTTGCCATGAAACTCAGCTTTTCCATATTCAATATCAAACGTGTTGGCACTGATGTGGCGATCGATTCGATAGCCTCTTTAAACTGGCCTGCAACAGCCGCATCCAGCTCCCCTTCCAGAGTGATGATGGCAACACCATCCTTTACTTCCGATACAACATTGAACGCCATGCTACATCCTCCTCTGTTGAATCTACTCTCCATTACTGAGACCGAAAAATGCTAGATTTCACACTGATACGTAGCCCCCATATCATTCCTGGGAACATTATGGCTCTTTTGCCATCAAGAGCATTATGGAACGCCCGCCAACAATGATTTCTTGTTGATTACTCAACCAAGGTTCCATCCCAGGCGAATAGATATCTTCCGGCGAGGGCATACTTGTGTTGGCGACCACATGCCATTGCGCATTCTCCGGTGGCGCAGGCAGTTCGAAGGGAAGCCCGTCCCAGTACATATTGGCTGCGGCATACACGGTATTGTCCTGAGTCAAGCCATTTTTTGCATGCTTCCCACACATCATAAAGGCTACTACGCGTGCGGAATCCGAGAAATCCGCTTGCCAGGCCCGCGTACCGTGCCAGGAGATATCCGGGATACCGCTGCCCATATAATCATGGTTTGCCCAGGGGTGCAATGGACGAAGCACGGGATGGGCTTTCCGAAAGGCGATGATGTGCTGAAAGAAACGGTGGAGCCCACGAAAACGTTCTAACAACGACCAATCCAGCCAGTTCAGCTCATTATCATGACAATACGTGTTGTTATTCCCTTTTTTCGTACGCCCCATCTCATCCCCCATAAGAATCATGGGGATTCCGCTACTCAACATCAGCAATGTAACGGCATTTTTAATCATTCGTTCACGAAGAGCAGTGATATTGGGATCATCCGTAGGCCCTTCCCAACCACAGTTCCAGTTTGCATTATGGTTTTCTCCATCGCGATTTTCCTCTCCATTGGCCTCGTTATGTTTCTCGTTATAGGAAAAGAGATCGTAGAGCGTGAAGCCATCGTGACAGGTCAAAAAATTGATGGAGGCGGAGGGCCCGCGAAAATTATGGGCATAGAGATCGGGCGATCCCTCTATTCGCGTGGCGGTCTTACCGGCGTATCCGGGATCGCCCTTGAGAAACTTGCGTAGGTCATCGCGGAATTTTCCATTCCATTCCGCCCACCGGCCATAGGCAGGAAACGAGCCTACCTGATACAACCCACCGGCATCCCAAGCCTCGGCGATCAGTTTGGCCTTGGCCAGGATAGGATCGAAGGCAAGACTTTCCAGCAAGGGCGGGTTCGCCATGGGTGCACCGAAGGGATTACGGCCCAGTATTGCGGCCAGATCGAAGCGGAATCCATCAACATGGTATTCGGAAACCCAATAGCGAAGGCAATCAAGCACCATGTTACGCACCATGGGGTTATTGCAATTCATCGTATTGCCGCATCCACTAAAATTGTAGTAATAGCCTTCCGGTGTCAGCATGTAATACGTCTGATTGTCCAAGCCGCGAAAACAGAACGTAGGACCTCGTTCATTCCCCTCTGCGGTATGGTTAAAGACGACATCCAGGATAACTTCAATTCCTGCACAATGAAACTGTTTAACCAGATTTTTAAATTCATCTACCTGCATCCCCAGTACGCCCGTCGCCGCATATCCGGATTTGGGTGCAAAGAACCCGACCGTACTATACCCCCAGTAGTTATAATTCATCTGGCCCGTGATGGGATTGGGACGGGAGTTTTCAAACTCATCGAATTCATAAATAGGCATGAGTTCAATACAATTGATACCCAATTTTTTGAGATAGGGAATCTTTTCCATCAATCCCGCGTAGGTGCCGGGATGTTTTGTCTGGGACGATGGATGTTGCGTCAAACTTCGAACATGCGCCTCATAAATCACCAAATCTTCGATAGGCGTGCTTAATTGACGATCGCCTTCCCAGTCAAAATCTTCAAAGGTCAACAGACTTCGATAGGGAAAGAGATCCTCCCAGTTCGGTGAAACACCCCACTTACTTCGCCCACTAATGGCCTTAGCGTATGGGTCAAGAAGTATTTTCGTAGAATCAAACCGATGCCCCAGCTCAGGTGCATATGGGCCCGCTACGCGATAGCCATACTCCAGGCGCTCAGGCTCCAGATCGAAAACCGTCATACAGAACACATTCCCAATGCGGTACGATTCCGGGAAGGGGATTTCGACCATAGGCTCTGAATCCCCTTTTTTGAACAGGACCAAGGTGCAGGCGGTCGCGTGACGCGAAAAAACGGAAAAATTCACCCCGCCAGGCACCAGGGTGGCCCCGAAAGGCAGAGGACGCCCCAGGCGCATTTTATACCCCTGGCATTCATCGGTTGGATAAAAATCGATTCGTGCGCCCATCACGATGCTTCCTTAAATGCTTCCAATGCGAGTTCCAGGCTGTCGTAGAGCTCGAAGAAACCGATAAATCCGGTAATGCTCATTGTGTCCTTAATCTGTTCCTCCAGGGCCGACAGGGCAATGCGGCAATTGTTAGCCTCCGTCTGCCGGTACACATACAAAAGCATGCGCAACCCCGCACTGGACATAAAGGTAACCTCCTGCATATCAATAACGACCGCTTTGTTTTTCATTAAAATCGGTTTGAATGCTTCCTGAATGCCCGGCGCGGTTGTCCCATCAATTTCACCCGAAAGCTTTGCAACAGTTATTTCATTTTGTTCATGGAATAGTACCGTCATAGATTCCCCAGTCTCTTTTTAAAGCAATATCGTCAGCTCTTCATATCTACAGGAACCAGCGTAACCTTAACGCGCAGTGACTGATTCGCCGTGGGTAGATTCACCGTCAGTTGTTCAGGATCAAATTTGTCATACGGTTTTCCGTCTATGCTCACACTTTCGATTCGTATACTTCGTCTGGGGAGGATATCGGGAGATACTCGTAATACCCTTCCCTCAAAACCATTCGGATGAGGTTTAAAATAGAGATTCAACGGTCGCTTGGTGATTAACAGATTCGTATAGACTGCGGACAGGAAACACAGTTCCGTGGAATGGTATGCGCTCATGGAATGACTTCCTTTAAGGCGCTCATTGCCGAGCAGATAAGGCAGGCCATTCGCCAGTACATTGAAGTAGATAGCCCCGTCATCATGGTCCAGGAAGAAGGCGTTATAGAAAGCAGCCGCCTCGCGGGCATGTTTCAGATAGGCCTTATCCCCCAACGAACCATTTAAAATCAGGTAAGCCAGAATCGCCTGTTCCTGTTGCCACCAAGCCTTACGGTCATGCCATACAAAGCGGTATTTTTCCTGCCCACTAGCCAGAGTGCGTTCCATGACGTCATACCAACCGCCACGTTGGGTATCGGAGCCTATGGGGGGCATCAGGTTGGCAATCCTGCGTGCCAACGTGACATAAGCGTCATTCGGTCGCATGTGATGAATACGCATCAGATTCCAGGCGATTTTCAAGTTATGCCCCACCACGGCGCGATCCTGTTGCCAGCCCCAAGTGCGATCCGGACGCCAGTCTTCAAAAAAACGCTCTTGCACAAAGGGGGAATAGTCGGGTTCGGGAAAGCGCTCCGCGATCGTGTCTGCGGTATGCGCCAGAAAATCCGCATATTCCTCCTTGCCCGTTGCCAGCCAAAGATTAATCAGATAGGCGGGGGCATGATCGCCCACTGAGTTCCAGTTTTTCTTTGCACGGTTATTCCCCCGATCCAGCGTTGGCGAATGCGGATCAAGGGTAATGGGATCGATGTGGGAAAAATAGCCGCCTTTATCCGTATCCTTGTAAAACTTTTCAAAGAGTTCGATAGTTTTTTCTGTATCATGCAGGATACGGGGATCGCCCGTCAGACGATAGGTCTGGATGGGGCCAGCCAATGCATATATCTGCTCATACATCGGAATCGAATCGTAGTCATCACCGAACTCTGAGGTGAGTAATTTCTGCTCCCGTTCCCCCGACACCCGTATTCCATGATACCAGTAAATCAAATCCTCATCCGGGTCGTAAAAACGCATATGATCCCGGAGATACTCCGTTCCCTTCTCGGCCGTTTCAAGAAAGAAATCATTACCCGTAAGCATATAGGCAGACGCCATGCCATACACAAGCCGGGATATGGTATCCGTCTCCTGCAGAAAATCCCCCTTCTTGGCTCCAGCAAGATGTAGAATGGTGCGGTAATTCTTAAAATCGATATCCCATTCGGGATGATTGAACTGCCAACGCATATAGCTCGAAGCAATAGCGTTGAGTTGGTTGACCCACCAGTCGGGCTCCTCATGCCGATACCTATCCGGGTTATCCCCAGGAAAGACCAGCGACTTGGCCTCGAAATAACCTGCGTCCCCCTCCGGATAAAAAATGCCATACACATACACAAACTGCCCCTCATCCAGGAGTTCCGCCATTCGACTGGTGCAATCGATATACGATTCACCCAGATTCTGGGTTATGCGCGCATACGCATTACTTGCAAGATGGACCATATATTGCTGCCCATCGCTGGTTTCCAGGCCGAAGCTGCGTTCTGCACGAATGGCCTTATGCACATAGCCCGCTATGGTATCGGAAAACGTAAATCCATGAGTTGGCATTGCCCTACCCCTTCCTCTTGCATTGATTTTTATCTCTGTGGCGCCAGTCGTTAATCGGCTACACTATCTCCTCCAATACGCACAACACGAAAACCCAAATCGCAATAACTTATCCATGGATAATTGGTGTCGGTACGATAGGTGACCCAAGGGTGATTGTTAGTGTAAGGATGCCATCCCCCGCCCCGTCGTTGCCGATATGTCCCAGAGGTTTCATCCACAGGATCTGTCTGCGCATCAAACGAATACAACGAGTACCAATCCTCAACCCATTCCGAGACATTCCCACACATATCCAACACGCCAAAAAGAGACTGACCTAGAGGATAACTGCCGATATCGGTGGTGTGCCCTACAGAGCCGGAAAAATTGGCGTACTGCGCTACGATCGACAGGTCAACGAACCAGGTACTCATATCAACCCCATCCGTTCCCCAAGGTAACGGTTCGCCGGAATCCCCCCTGGCCGCATATTCCCACTCAGCCTCTGTTGGCAAACGATAACCGGTTTTCCCATAGACCGTACAAGACCAGTCGGCGAGATCATAAAGGATATCCACCCCCTCAATTTCACCCAGCATGTTGGCGTAAAAAGCAGCTCCATACCAGGTAACATAGACTACCGGACGGTTTTCCATTCCCGGTAGCACTTCGAATGCCCCTTTACACAGCGTATGAGTAAAGCCGTTCTCTTGATCCACCGCACTCTTTTCCGCATCAGGCATGTCGTTTGGATTAAAGACAATCTGGCACGGCGTATCCTCATACAGAGCATCCATGTTGATAAGTTCCTGGGAATCGCCCTGGGCATTCATCACCGTCACAGCAAAATCATTGCAGGAACCGCTCGACAAATACCCCCGGTAATTGGCGTAATTCAATACATCGCAAAATTCCTGATTCGTGACTTCATACGTACCGATTTGATAATCCCGACTCAGCGTAACCTCATGCGTGGGGCCCATCGCTCCCAGATCCTCCCCATAGCCCATGCCAAAAGTTCCCGACGCTATGTGTGTCAAAGGCGGAATATCAGGCGTTTTGGGTGCCCACAAGGGGCAACCAGAAAAGAGGGAAAAAAACGCCACAGTTGCGCAGAACGTGGTGATACGGCGTAGCTTCTTCATAATATCAATCATCCCTCCGTTTGAATCTATTGCAAAATTTCCTCTGTTGTTGAAGATTCAGCGACCCCAAACATCGTAATTTTTTGCCCAATCCAATACAGACACGGCACAATAAGAGCCCAGGCCACAGCGCCTATCGCAATACTCAGAAGTGCGGGCGAACGCAGCACAATGGTTCCCATACGCGTAGCATTCGAATAAATAAGCAGGGCAAAAACCAAGCCTAGCAGCGTGGTGTATTTCAGCCTGCCATACATCTGCATCACGTACCCGTACAGAAAGAAACCAAAATTCAGCCATAGCACCAGGATCCACTCTGGACACAACGGTGCAGGGACAAGCCAACGTCCCGGCTCAGCCACCACATACACCCCCGCTACGCCCATCATACTGTCCAATAAAAAACCAATAACACCTGCTGAAAGCATCAACAGAAGACGTCGCCCCTTCTCAGGGATAAGCGAAATATACAAGGCATGCACTATCAGCATGACCACTAGCCCCCGCCAGGGAACCCCATGTCGCGCTCCTCCATACGTCATGAAGACGATAAAAAAGAAGAACAACGGTGAACTTTTAAGCAACCAACCCGATGCTTTCTTTCTGTCGTTCATCACCCCCCCTACGATATGTCCGTTGATTCACACCACGAAGCCACTCTAACCCCTGTGTACCGCAGCAGCATCAGTCATCCAGCTTCCCATAGGTAAGATTCAAAGGCGGCTCAAGCTCCGGTTCAATGATGACCTCAATCAAAACGGGACCGGTCGACGCCAGAGCCCGCGTAAAGGCCGCTTCGAATGCTTCGATTTTCTCGACTTTGAACGCCAATGCACCACAGGCCTGGGCATACGCCGTAAAATCCATATTATGAAAGTCATTAAAAACTTCCTTGCCCTCATGCGTCATCTTGTGCATCATTTTGATGATGGAAAACTCGGAATTGTTGAATACGATCCAGATGACAGGGATTTGATGTTGTATGGCAGTCATGAGTTCATAGCCCGCCATCAGGTAATCGCCATCGCCACAGCCGCAGATAACACGGCGCGTTGGGTCGGCGCACTGGATGCCAATGGCCGCATTGACATTGGAAGCCATCGGCCCGAAGATACCAGGATTCTGGAATATCTGATGCTTGTTTAACTGCATATAAGCATGCATCCAAAGCATATGGGCGCCCGCGTCCCCCAATACGATGCTATTCTCCGGTGCAAGTCGTCCGATTTCACGCGCCAACAGACCGGGGTGTACTTTTTTACTGTTGGAAGAAAACGTCTCCTGATAAAATCGTTCTGTAGCCACAGGAATTTGGGCAACAGGGAGATCAAACTGCTGCAAGGCCTTGTCCAAGGCCAACACCGCCGGTCGTATATCAGAAACCATACCCATATCCGGAATATAATCCCGATTGATCTGATCAGGATCGATATTGACATACAGCAGCGTCTTGTTTTCATAGATAGTCGGGTTCCATCGCCAGGTAGCCCACTTGCCAAAGGAATTCCCCAACGCCAAAACAACATCGGACTCAACCAATACGCGATGCGCGCTTTTATCGCCCGAAACCCCAGTCACCCCATAGCACAGTGGATGATTCTCGGGTAGAATGCCCTTGGCATCCATGGTGGTAATAAAGGGAATCTGATAACGTTCCAAAAACTTCTGAACCTCCGACTCCGCATGACTTCGTACACATCCATAGCCCAGAATAGCCAGAATCTTCTTGCGTTCCCGCAAGGCCTCTGAAAGTACCTTTGCAAAAGTCGCAATCGATTTTTCTGCTGGAAGTACAGGCTGTATATCCAGCTTGATATCCCGATAGTTAGTAACCGTACGCTCCTTCTCATCGCTTACCGGGAAATCAAAGTACGGCACATCAATATGTACAGGGCCGGGCCGCCCTTCAAATGCCAGATTCACCGCAGCCTCCATAATGTCACAGGTCTTATCAGGATGGTCGATGAAAAAAGAGCGCTTGGTTGTGGCGGCAAACATTTCCTGCTGATTCGGCGTACGATACAGGCCGGTTGCCTCGCCTAAATCGCCCTTGCCGCGGAATTTTTCCGCGGCATAGGACGTGATCGCCAGCACGGGTAGTGAATCGGAATAGGCGACGGCCATGCCGGAGAACAGGTTAAAAGCACCTGGTCCGGACACAGCCGCACAGACCCCAAGTTTATCCGTAAACATCGCATATCCACAGGCCATAAACGCACCCGCCTGCTCGTGTTTCGGAATGATACATTTCATACCCTCCGAATGCTTGACCGCCATCAGCAAATCAGCAATGGACTGTCCAGAGCCAGAGAAAACCGTATCTACTCCGATGGACTGCAAATTCTTCACGATTGCTTCACATATATTCATTGCGGCCTCCAACACGGTAGCGACATATACGTTCTGTTGCGATGGGCGCCCAATCCCATCCGCCTAGACACACAGTCTGGAGACTTCTACGCTGATTCAATCCGCTAAGATTTCTACGAGTTTCTCTCCAAAGGCAATAGAGGACTCCACGGAAAGCGCCGTAACAATGTTCCCATCTACAGCCACACTGGGATTATCACGATTGGCATCTTCAGGGGAAATACACTTACCCTTGGGACCCACCGCATCTGTCACGATATCCTCAAGAGGAAACAAAAATCCGGGGGTACAGGCATCGGTTGCCTTGTTATCCGGAGTTTCGCCATAAAGATCAAAAGTAAGATCAACGTCAAAATCCCAGGCGCGTGGATGCGCGGTAACCGTTCGGCCATGAATGATGCTCTTATAGCCATTATCCGGATCGCGGGTAAACACCAATACCGCAACGGCGTAACAAATGGCGGCCACTAATTTATCCGACTTGTACGCGTCCAGAACCAGTTTATGCAGCGGGATATTATTGGCCAGATCGAGCATAGTACCCAGACCGCCCGCCATCACAATTCCGTCATAGTTCTTCATATCCAGATCGGAAAAAAGCACTGGATTGGCCCATTCATTACTGGCGACCAATTCCTTTGTGCGATCACACACTGCTTGTGGATTCACCTGATAGTTTTGCATCGGATCCATAAAAGACGGATCTACACTAATAACAAGCGGAAGTGGCTTACGACCCCGTGGCGTCGCCAAGGTCAAATCATGACCCGCCTTCCTCAAAGCATCCCAAGGGGCTTGCAATTCCTCCGCCCACACACCATAGTTCGTCGCCGCAACAATCAGTTTAGCCATGTCTTTTTCTCCAATAACGGCCTGTTATACAGGTGTTTTTGTAGCGTCATCCTCTACGAAAGGCACTCAGCCGATGCAGAGAATAACCATTTCCGCTGATAGAAATTTTAGCCCCACATTTGATATGGAGGTGCCGCGCAACTTACCCATGCATCAATCAGCACAGGCTCATTCGCGGATAACGCCTCCTGAAACGCCGTTTCAAAATCCACGGTAGTGCGCACCAGATAAGACCGAAGTCCGCACGCTTTACCAACCGTAGAGAAATTCGGAGTTGGCCACATATTGAACGCTTCATCTCCGTTGTACACACTCAGGTGCATCAATTTGATGCTGTTGAATTCCCCGTTGTGAAAAACAATCCAGATCACGGGGATTTTATATTGGACTGCGGTGAGTATCTCGAAACCGGCCATCTGAAAATCCCCGTCCCCACAGCCACAGATGACGCGGCGCTTCGGATTTGCTTTCTGCACGCCCAGCGCGGCATTGACATGAACCGCCATAGGACCGAAAACGCCCGGGTTTTGATAGTTGTTGTTGTTGTTTAACAGGGAATGATTCGCCAGCCACAGCATATGACTACCTGCGTCACCCAGTAGAATGGCCCCTTCCGGGAGATTTCGCGACAAGACCTGCACCAGTGCACCGGGGTGCATACAATCCGGATCTTCTTGCTCAATTACACGGAAGGCGATTTTGTCAATAACAGGTTTCCAGGTTGCCGCCGGAGTTTTCATTTTCTTCAGTCCAGAAAGCAAGGCGGTGATCGCAGGCTTCGCATCTGCCGCCATGCCATAGTCTGCTGGATAAACTCGGTTGATCTCCTTCGGATCAATGTTGATATGCATCAAGATCTTCTCTTCATAAATACGGGCATCAAATTTAAAGGTGGACCACTTCGCGAACGAATTACCGATAGCCAGAACAATATCGGCTTCGCGTAATGCTGCATGCGCCCCCGGGTCACCGGCCACGCCCGTCATCCCGACGGATAACGTCTGTTCTTCAGCGAGCACCCCTTTCCCATCCATCGTCGTCATAAAGGGAAGCTGATACAGATCTACCAACGCTTGGGCCTCCGCCTCGGCATGACTACGCGTAACCCCATGCCCAAGCAGAAGAAGAATTTTCTTCCCCCCCCGAATAGCCGTATCCAGTACTTGCACAAACTGCTGTATCTTTTTCGTAGTAGGAAGTACTGGTTTCTTTATCAACTCAATGGGACGGTAATTAGGAACCTCCTCCTTCAGCAAATTATAGGGCACATCAATGTGTACCGGTCCTGGTCTTCCCTCAAAGGCCAGGCGAATGGCCTGTTCCAGTACAATTGAGGTATGCGAGGGATTTTCGATACTAAACGTACCCTTTGTGCAAGCCCTGAACATACGACGCGAATCAGGGGTACGGTATCGCCCAGACGTCTCCCCCAAATCGCCTTTACCGAGAAAATGGTTTGGCACATAGGCGGTCACCGCCAGAAGGGGAATAGAATCCGAAAGCGCCACGGCCAACCCGGAGAAAAAATTGAAGGCACCCGGTCCGCCGACCCCCATGCATGCCCCTAATCTATCGGAGAACATGGCATAGCCACAGGCTCCAAAACAGGCCGCCTGTTCATTACGTGAAATAATGCCCTCAACACCTTTCGATGCATCAAGCGCAAATAACATATCGGCATTGGCCTGTCCCGAACCAGCAAAAACCGTGTCTACGCCGATGGACTCTAAGGTGGCGACAATGGCATCACTTACGTTCATGATCCGCTCCTTCACTGTTACCCGCCATTGGCAGCTCTTTTCGTACAGGACTGAAGATATCCAACGCTTCCGTCACGCCGATCGTGCGAAAGCTGTGAGGGGCGTTCGACGGAATGAGATAACAATCCCCCGCATGAAGAATCGCAGTTTCATCTCCAACAGTAATCTCCAAAGCGCCCCGCAATACGTAGCCAAACTGTTCATGCTCATGGCTATGCGCGGGGGCTTCAACCCCGTCTTGTGAAGTAAAATGCAACACGGTCATCTTTTCGCCATGCCCCATGGTTTGCAGTTGCACACCAGGCATAATCCTTGTATTCGGCACCGATTCATGCAATATAAACATCGCTGGCCCCATCTTTCGTTGGAGGTGCTTTTCAAATACAGGCTTTTACTCTTTCATCCACGGCAGCTCATCACGGGTAGGACTGAACACATCAATGGCCTCCGTCTTGCCCACCGCAGTAAACATGTGCGGCGCATTGGAGGGGATGAAATAACAATCCCCCGCTTTGAGCGAAACTGTCTTGTCATTCAACACCACATCCAGTTGCCCCTGGATGATATAACCAAACTGTTCCTGGGGATGTGTATGAGTCGGGACACTGCTTTGATCCTCCATATCCCAATGCAAAACCGTCATACGCTCCCCGCTGCCCAATAGTTTGGCAACGATTCCATTTTTCAGGTCTTTTCCCGGAATATCCCTTGCGATAATAAACATTTCATATCTTTCCATCTGGTTAGATTCAAAACATCAAAGTCAAACGCGCCAATGGGCATCCCTAAAAAGTTCTTTTCTCCACGACGTCTTCCATGATTAAACTTGTATTCGTTCTGCTACCAGGACCGTAATATCATCCGATGCAGGCGCCCCCTGCACATGCTCTTGAACAGAATTCAGCAACGCCTTAACCATCTCTTCCGGTTTCAGATCAGCCAACCGGCGGGATTCCTCCAGAAGATGCGCCTCAGAGTAGAGCGCATGGGATTCATTCATGGCCTCAGTAACCCCATCGGTATACGCCAGCAATTTATCACCCGGCCCAAGATGGATTTCCCGTGTAGTGAATTCGGAATTCTGCAATGCACCCAACACCATTCCATAGGGCATTTCCAACCATTCGACCGTTCGATCGCTTCGGATTAAAAGCGGCGGATTGTGCCCCCCATTGGAATAGACCAATTTTCCCGAAGGCACATTTAAAACGCCGCAAAACATGGTGACAAACATCAGGCATTCATTATTGTCAGCCAAAGCAAAATTCAGACGCTTCAGAATATCGGCGGGATCCAGTAACATGTCATTTATACAGGTTCGCAAAATGGTTTGTGCTGCCGACATGAATAATGCGGCGGGAACCCCCTTCTCAGATACATCTCCCACGACCAGCAGCAGATGCGCGTCATCAATTAACGCAAATTCATAGAGGTCGCCCCCCACTTCCCTCGCTGGTTCCAGGATGGCATAAAGATCAAAATCCGAACGGGTTTCAAAAGCAGGAAACGTCTTGCGCAAAAAAGACATTTGGATCTCACGTCCAATTTGCAATTCACTTTCCATTCGTTCCTTCGCCGCAGTGGCCGTCTTGAGATCCTCAATATAGCGATTCAATTCACAATCCATGCCGACAAAACTAAAAGCCAGTTCCCCAATTTCGTCCTGACGGGTTTCGACAATGTAGTCCAGTTGTACACGCGCTTCTTTAGTCAATTTGAATTGCGTTTTTGCGAGGTGCTTTATAGTACGAGTCAATTGGAGAAGCGGAGTTATCATTCGGTTGGACAAGAACAAGGAAATAGCACCAAAAAGAACGAAGAAAAGCGTCCCCATCACTACGCCACTGCTCAGTATGCTGTGCAGCAGAGCCTGGACCGCTTCCAGGGTAAAATCTACCGCAGCGAATAAAGGACGCCCATCAGCCCCTTCAAAATACTTATATCCGGTTCGAAAGCTACCCCACTCGCTGGTGTAATCGACATACGCCACCCCCTCTTTCTTCCCCTTGAGTTGCAGCAGGACCTCCCAGACAGGTTCAGGAGGCGTTACGATAACATAATAGTTAAAATCCGGCTTAGGCCCTGGCTGCGCCTCACCAGGATCACTGCATATCAAAACCGCAATCTGTTTTTTTTCAGTATCATGAATAGTTAAAACATAGGCATAAGCATAATAACTATCCTTTGCATAGGAAGTCAGTCGCTTTTGATATTGGTTAAACTCCTCCAGATCGATAGTATCTGGGCCGGTGGCACGGTTAAGAAAATCAAGAGGGAGGAAATGCTGTACCGCATTGGCGCCTTCCGCCAACTCCGAGTCCACAAAGCTCATAGCGGACCGACGTACTACGATATAGTGGTGAACCGAGATGCTGATGGTAAGCAAACAGTTCAAGGCAAAAACAAATAGAAAAATGCGCCATCGCAAGGAAAGATTCCGACGTTTTTCTACCGCTTCTCGCCGCTCCATTGAGGTATTCACATCCAGTCCCCTTACTGTCTGTCGATAATACCGCTCAACTTCTGCGCCCAGTAACAAAAAACTGTCGTCCGAGCATCATGTTGATAATACACAAGAACTGAGTTTTGCACAATACCTGGATTTGGTATCCCTTGCCCAAAAGTCCCGACGCTTTTCTGCATCAGATTCAATTCACAATAGAATCGACCGACGCACAATCCGAAAAGTCCCAACCACCGCCCAAGGTACGGTAAAGCCCGATCAGATTCAGCACGACTTGCCCCTGGCTACTGGCATGGGAATCCTGGGCATCGGTCAACGAACGCTGCATATCCAGCACATTCTGGAAATCGGTTAGCCCCGCTTTATAAAGCATGCCGACCTGACGGACACTTTCCTGTACTGCCCGAATACCTCTTGCCAGTTCCTGCTCCTTTTCTACCTCACGGGCATAGGCGACCATTGCGCTCGCCACCTCCTGCATTGCACTTATAACCGCTTTCTCATAAGTCGCAAGGGCCTTCTCTGTACGCGCCTCCTCTATCTTTATCGCATTACGCACACGGCCTGCATCGAAAAGATTCCAGCTAACCCCCGGACCCAAATTGTACGCCGTGTTATGCCTGTTGAAGAGCGAGTTAACGCGATTATCCTCCAACGTCATCGTTCCCGAAAGGCTGAATCGAGGATACAAATCCGCCGTGGCAATACCAATCTGTTCCGTCTGCGCCGCCAACGCCCGCTCTGCAGCCCGAATATCGGGACGTTGACGCAAAGCGTCAGCTGGGATGCCTAGATCTGAGAAAGAATTCGGCGATGGAATCGGAGCGGGCGCCAGAAGATCTGTAAGCGCTGCATTGGGCATTTCACCAAGCAACAACGCCAGACGATGGACTGTCTGCTCTTGCTGGGAAAGGAAGGCGGGAATCAAGGCGCGCGTACGCGATAAATTCGATTCGGCCTGATGCACATCAAGAAGCGGCGCCAGTCCGGCATCATATCGATTTTGAGTCAATTTCAGCGTTTCCTCCTGAAGCTTTACATTTTCGCGTGCAAGATACAGCCGCTGCTGCACGGTACGAATTTCAACATACGTACTGGCCACCTCAGCTAACGTGAGTATGAGCACGTCGCGATAAAGTTCTACATTGGACTCAAACCCCGCTTTGGCAGAAAGAACACTACGGCGTATACGTCCCCACACATCCAGTTCCCATGCCGATTCAATACCGAGTTGGTGAAACTCGCTGGTCAAATCCGGCTTAGAAGGTTTCGGGGTACTCAATATTTGCATGACCACGGTTTCTGCGGAGCCCTCATTCAGCAAGCTTTGCATGGTTTCCAGCAGAGAAGGCGCAGAGGGTGTGGGAGAAAAGGCCCGACTGGTTCGGGTACTCTGAAAAGCCCCCTTTCCAGTCAAATCAGGGTATAAAGTGCCCCGCGCATATCCTAACTGAGCACGGGCGAGGAGTACACGAGCAGCCGCAAGCTTCAAATCCATATTGTTTTTTTTCGCCGTGTCTATAAGCCCATCCAGAACAGGATCCTCAAAGGAAGTCCACCACGTTTGCAATGCAACAGTATCCTTTTCGCCGTCCACTACTCCTTCGACAGACCACGCATCAGGCACCGCAATATCAGGTTTTTCATAGTCTGGCCCTACACGAATGCAGCTTGTTGAGATAATAGAAACGAGCGACATCAAGACAATCGTATAGATTAGTCTGCATGGGGCTCTCCCCGGAAAAACCGATGTTCTAAACGCAGAATAGTCTGAT
Organism: Candidatus Hydrogenedentota bacterium; assembly: GCA_963678445.1. GTDB lineage: Bacteria > Hydrogenedentota > Hydrogenedentia > Hydrogenedentales. Next base: position 2,245,701 of record OY782877.1, read on the forward strand.
GACATTATCCCTAAGACCTCTCTCCGACGTGTCAAACGCGGTTCCCCCTGTACCCATAAACTGACAAGACGCATCGAGACTACTTGATTCACATAGGACGAGACACGCAAGACTACCTAGGGAGTTGGATGACTTCTCACGAACACCCCCTTTGTTCCGGATAAAAAATTTTGCTTCCGACGACGTGTATTCCCCTTCGCCTATCATAGCAAGAAGTAACAAACCCGCCAAGTGCAATTTTCACATGCAAGGTAGATTATTTTTGTATGCAAGGAGAAGATTTTTCCGTATTATAAAAGTTGCCGTGGAATCACCATAGAATTCAGTGAAATCATATGCAGTGTTCGCGGAAGGGGGATGCACATGAAGGTTTGTCCACTGCCAGAACAGGGGCGTTACCATTGCATAACGGTCGGAAAATTGCTTTTCTTCCTGCTATTGATTGGATGCCAAGATGAAAAAACAGCGCCAGCAGCTTTTCCACCCCCTACCGTAGTCGTTGCTGCTCCAATTACCAGGGATGTAGTGAAATACCAGGAATGTCCAGGGACAACACGCGCAGTGGATGAAGTAGAAATACGCGCTCGCGTCCAGGGCGTCCTGGAAATAGTAAATTTTCAAGAAGCCCAGTATGTGGAAAAGGGACAACTTCTTTTTGTTATAGAAAAAAGCCTGTACGAATCCGAAGTGAACCAGGCGATGGCGAACCTGTCGACAGCCAAGGCCGATGCGATGAAAGCAGCGGCGGATTTAGGACGTGTCACACAGGCAGCCCGTAGCGATGCCGTGAGCAAACAGGATGTCGATCTCGCCAAGGCCAATGTCGCCAAGGCTAATGCGGCCGTAGCTGCAGCACAGGCCCTCCTCGATCGTGCAAAACTCAATCTGAGCTACACCGAGATTGTTGCCCCTATTGCGGGCCAGGTGGGAGAGGACATCGTCGGTGTGGGTAACCTGGTGGGCTACGACGGTCCGACACTTCTCAGCACGATTAAAAATTACAATCCACTGTATGTGGATTATGAAATGCCCGAAAAGGCGTTATTACAGTTCGTGCGTGTCGTACATTGGGACCCTCAAAATCCGCCAGACCAAGTCTATAATGTATATGTGGGCACCCAACTTGACGAGGATTATCCTCATAAGGGGCGGATTGATTTTATCGAAAACACAGTGAATACCAGTACGGGAACCATCCGACTGCGTGCTCTGGTGCCCAACGATACATACCAACTCATGCCGGGCTTATACGTACGAGTTCGAATCCCCATAGGGGAATTGAAAAACGCGCTTCTGATTGATGAAAAGGGGGTGGGACGGGATTTAGGCGGTGCCTATGTTTATGTTGTAGGCGCCGACAACGTAGTGCAGCAGAAGTATATCGAGTTAGGACCCCAGCAGGATGATGGGACCGTCGTAGTCACAGAAGGGCTTGAGCCTGGCGAACTCTATATTCTCGAAGGTCTTCTGCGCGCACGCCCCGGACAACCTGTAACCCCAATGGAAAAAACGCCGCAAAAGGATACTGCCGAGAAAACACCGGACACAACGTCCGGCGGGGAGGAATAGGCGTGTCCAGATTCAGCATCTTCTTCATCAATCGGCCCATATTCGCCATGGTGATTTCGATATTTATCATACTCGTCGGACTCATCTGCCTGCCTCTGTTGCCTGTTGCCAGTATGCCTGACCTCGCGCCCCCCACCGTGGCTGTATCCGCCGATTACACAGGCGCGAATGCCGATGTACTGGAAGAATCGGTCACACAAATTGTCGAAGAAAGCATCAACGGCGTTGAAGACATGATCTACATGAATTCGACAAGTTCAAATTCAGGAAGCATGTCTCTTAACATATCCTTCGAAGTAGATACCGACGTCGACATGGCCACCATACTTACCCAAAACCGCGTTGCAGTCGCAGAGCCACGCCTTCCGGATGAAGTAAAACGGCTGGGAGTGACCGTAAAAAAACAATCCGGCAGCATGGTAATGGCGCTGGTGCTGTATTCCCCCGATGATTCCATTGATATCGTCACGATCAGCAACTACGTCGCTACACAGGTCATCGATGTACTCTCCCGAGTGAATGGCGTTAGCGAAGTAACAGCTTTCGGTTCCAAAGACATGGGAATGCGCATCTGGCTGGAACCCGGCCTACTTAAAGCGCGCAATCTCTCCGTCAGCGAAGTACTCAATGCACTCCAGGAGCAGAATGTACAAGTGGCCGCAGGCAAACTCGGCGCACCACCGGCAAATGAAAACCTGCGATTCGAATATGCCGTATCCACAGTGGGAAGACTAAGCACTCCGGAAGAATTCGGTGCAATTATCATTAAAAGAGGCAACAATGGAAGCCTGCTTCGCCTTCGTGACATTGCCCGCGTAGAAATAGGAGCGCAATCGTACAGTTGGTATGCAGAATTCAATGGGAAATCCACTGTGGCGCTGGGTATATACCAGGCCCCCGGCGCCAATGCTCTCCAAGTGGCTAATGGCGTCAAGGCGGCCATGAATACCCTGGCGGAAGGCTTTCCAAAAGGGCTCAAACACGAAGTGGCTTATGATTCCTCCGACTACATCCGGCAATCCGTCCGTGAAGTCATTGTCACTCTGATTCAGGCGATTCTACTGGTTGTGTTTTCCGTGTTCATCTTCCTGCACGACTGGCGCACGACCCTCATTCCATCCATCACCATTCCCGTGAGTCTGATCGGCACCTTGGCAGTCATGTTGGCCCTGGGCTTCTCCATCAACAACCTCACCCTCTTTGGACTGATCCTCGTGATCGGCATCGTGGTGGATGATGCCATTGTGGTGACAGAGGGAACAAAACGATATATAGACGAAGAAGGACTTATGCCCAAAGAAGCGACAAAGCGCGCCATGCAGGATGTAGCCGGAGCGGTTATCGCCACCACATTGGTTCTGCTTGCCGTATTCATTCCCGCCTCGGTAATGCCCGGCTTGACCGGTCGTGTTTACCGACCATTCGCGCTAACGATCGCCGTCGCCACCTGCTTTTCCACCCTTAATGCACTCACCTTAAGCCCCGCACTATGCGGCGTATTATTACGCCCCAGAAAAGAAGGAAAAAAAATCTTCCCCTTTCGAGCCTTTGACTGGATACTACACAAATGCACCAATGGATATACGAATGTAGTCAGAATGCTCATTCGACGCATTCTTGTTTCCCTTCTTATTTTCATCGGTCTGATTGTCCTGGTCGTACTTGGAATACTTAAACTGCCAACCGGATTCATCCCAACCGAAGACCAGGGATACTTCTTTGTAAATGCACAGCTTCCTGATGCCGCATCATTATCCCGGACCCAAAAAATCATGCGCAGAATATCAAACATGGTTCTGGAAACAGAAGGCGTGAAAAGCGTTATGACCGTCGGCGGATACTCGATAATGGACGGGGTGATGGGCTCTAACAGCGGATTTAGTATCGTGAGCCTGAAGCATTGGGATGAACGGACCGAACCCGCCCTGGAATCCGGCGCCATTGTATCCGCACTTCAGACTAGGCTATACGCCATTACCGAAGCGCTCGTTTTCGCCTTTCGCCCACCCGTAGTACAAGGGCTTGGTTCCGTGGGCGGATTCCAACTCGAACTACAGGATCGCGGTGGACTGGGCCTCGCCAACCTCCAAGAAGTGGCCATGGCTATCGTCGCCAAAGGCTACGCCAGTCCGATCATCACCCGCATGAATCAAAACCTGCGCGCCACCGTGCCTCAATGCTTTATCGAAGTAGATCGAGTTAAAGCCAAACGCCTGGACGTATCCCTCAGCAGTATATTTCAGACCCTCCAGGCCACACTTGGTTCAGCCTACGTTAACGACTTTAATCGTTTCGGTCGAACCTGGCGCGTGATGGTTCAAGGAGACGAAAAATTTCGTCAATACAAGCGAGACATAGAAAAATTATACATTCGCACCAACAACGGCAACATGCTTCCCCTGGGAACGATCGTTTCCGTGCGCGACACCTTCGGCCCGCAACAGATTGACCGATTTAATCTCTACCGAAGCGCCACCATTAGCGGAATGCCAATGCCCGGTTATTCAGAAGGACAGGCCGTTGACGAGATTGAACGCATCGTCCATGAGACCATGCCCCCCACCATGGGCTTCGAATGGTCCGGAATGACCTATCAGCAAAAAATTGCCGGCAATCTTGCGCCAATCATTTTTGGACTCGCACTTCTTTTCGTTTACCTCTTCCTGGCAGCACAATACGAAAGTTGGGCAACACCCATGGGCGTCATGCTCAGCGTCCCCATCGCCGTACTGGGAGCCGTTGGATTAACCCTGGCGCTTCACCTCGAAAATAACATCTATTTCCAAATTGGACTGGTCCTCCTCGTAGGACTTAGCGCCAAAACGGCCGTACTCCTGGTCGAATTCTCCAAACAACTCCGAGAAGAAGGGAAAAGCACCACAGAAGCTGCCCTTGCCGCCGCCCGATTACGTTTTCGCGCCATCCTCATGACCGCCATTTCCTTCATCCTCGGCGTCATCCCCCTACTTGTCGCCACCGGAGCAGGAGCAGTCAGCCGACGTTCCCTAGGTACCGTCGTATTCGGTGGCATGCTACTATCCGTTTTACTAGGCGTATTCCTCGTCCCCGTTCTCGACGTCAGCGTCCAACGAATCGCCTCCGTACTTTCCTTCAAAAAAAACGCCAACAAAGAAAGAAATAGCAAAGGCTCGATAACACCACAAGATTCCCATTTGTCCGACCTGTGAGCCCACGAGATATATGATATCCCCCCTGAAACTCCTCAGTTCGTGGATGGGTTAGAGTATTTAAAGAAATTATAGGTAGAGGCTGGCCCAAAGCGCGTAGCCCCCGCCATTGTTGGATGAATTGGTGTTCGGAGGTATTTATAGGTAGCCAGTTTGGCTTTAATCCAGAAAAAATGTGTCCTATAATCGGGTTGCACAAAAAAAGACACCCTTTTTACCTCAATCAAGGAGACGCCTGTATGCTAGGAGTCTGACCCTGAATCATGTTTACCATTTTTTTGTTCGGTTTTCTTGAGTCGGGGAGGATTTTTTGTTTTTGGGTACGTTGGAAAGGGCTTTTCTGCGTGTTTCCTATATTCTGGCGGCCATGCGGCGCAGGTTGAGGGATAGGCATTGAAGGCGCCATTCGGCGCGTGCATTGGCTTCGCCGCGAAGGCTTCGTTGGCGAAATCCAAGAACTTGTTTGAGGCAGCCGATGACGGGTTCTAAGATGTATTTTCGTTTTCGGTAGCTCGCCCGTCCCTTTTTGGTCTTGAGTCGACGTTGCATGCGCTCGGCGAGGCTCGCGTTTTTAGGGATGGGACCGCGGGGCAGGCAATGCGTGGGTCGTAGGCTTCGCGACCGCAGGCTATGTAGGCCCGGGTATCTTTTTCTTGGAGGGCGGCAAAGTTGGCTTCGCTTTTGTAGCCGGCGTCGGCGAGGATTTCCTCGGAAAGACTTCCTGTGTTTGCTTCAATTGCGTCAGCTATAGGAATAAGTTCGTTTTGGTCGCTGACGTGGTTGTTCAGGTCCGCCGCTACAATAATCTGTGCGGTATCCTCTACCGCGATTTGGCCATTGTGGCCTTATATGAAATCTTTCGTTGATTCGTCGCGCATAACCCGACTCTCGGGATCGGTGACGTTTTCCTGCGCTTTCGCCTTCAGCTTACTGCCGTCAATGGCAATGCGTCCCAATTTTGCCAGCCCCGCCTCCTGTGCCAATCGGACCACCTGCACGAAGAGCTCTGTGAACCGGGCAAGATGGCGTTTGCGAAATTTAAGGATGCTACGAAAATCAGGAATAAGTTGGGGCGACAGATAGCGGAAGGCCACGTCCTCCACGCATTTCGCCTGCGGTTTGCGTGAACTGAAGACGCCCGTCGCATAGCCATAGAGGATCACCTTCAACATCATGCCGGTGCGAACGGCGGCGCACCGGCCCCCAATTTCGTATGACAATCCGCTTCCCACGCCTCAAAGTCAAAGTTTTCCATCGTATCCGAGATGATTTTCCGGCAACCAATCCTGCAGCGTCGATGGCAGCAAAAGGTCCTGTTCCGGCGCATACTCAATAAACTTACGACCGCCCATAATATCCCCAGTGCTCGTTTTATAAAAAACACGCACGGAAATGCCAAAGATTATTTTTGGGAATGTCCGGTATTCGGAGTCAGACTCTTAGCTATCTGCTCGTGCCGGAGAGTGAAGCCTTCCCCGATCTCGACGCCTACGTGGCGGAGCGCTATCCGGACGGACGACCCTACGCCCTCGGCGGACCGTACCACCGGTTGGACCTACGTCGACCGGAAAAACGCTTGGTCCGTCACCATCACCGAAGACAAAAAACTCACCGTGAAGAAGATCATCGCTCCAAGCGCCTCCCGCGCCACAACACCCGCCATCCCCTTGACACCTCTCGGCAATTCCCACACCCACCACAATTTCCATTAGAAAAATTATACCCATCCACACCGACCAACCTTTCCAGCCCGGGGTCACCCCATCCGGACCAGAAACTGATATCCACACAAAAAGCAGCATTAAAACTACGACAACTGTGTTTCCTTTTTTTCTTCCTTCACCTCAATAGCCTGCGAGCAAACCAAAAGAAATTCACGTCAAAACTTCCTTGAGGTCGGATTCTTGAGAAGCGTTATTGCTATTCCCACCAGCGGTATTCGCGTCCTTTGATGGGGTAGATGGTTTTTTGCGCTGGGGTGGGGTTCTCCGGACGGGGGGATTCGATGGCCCAATGGACGTGCTCTACCCAGGTGGCTTCGACGCAGCATTGCTGCTTTTCGTCTACTACTTTGCCGTCGATGAAGGGACAGCGGTACAAACTATCCTTCTGGCGGAAAAGGATTTCGTCGTTCTCGGTGAGCAGCAATACCTCGGTGTTGCCCTGCGTGGTCCAGCTAGACATTTTCTCCCCGTCGGAAGTGATAAACCGGTACACCGCACGCTCGGGATTAAAATGCTCACTGTCGCTATTCACCGGGAAGACCACCCAATAATCGGCCAGTCGCATGACGCCGCTATAGTGAAAATCGACAGGGAACGAGAGCGGTTTCCACGTCTTCTTCACCTTGTCGAACAAGACGAAATACCGCTGCGGTGTTTTACGCTCGGGATTGTGTATCCAAAGCTCCATAAAGGACTGCGTATCCGTCTGGGAAAGTATCCTACCATCTTCGGTACTACGCATATCTTTATGACCAGTGATCCATTCCCCATCCTTTGTCAAAGCCTTATGATGCGCAAGCATTTCCTGGCTCAAAAAGATCCCCATCGGATTCATGAAGTGATACGTTCGGCGATTGAGTTCCCCCGTCTCCTTATTAATATGGAATCGAATAAAGTGATACGCATACACCTGCGGCGCAGCATCCTGATAAACAATATCCCCCCAGGCTGCACCCGAATACTTTACTGTTCCGAGCGATTTGGATTCAAAATCATAGGTGTAAAAAGTATCGGTTTCCAGCTTTGTAATGAGCGTCCCTAATTTGCCATCCGGTGCGTTATAAAGATAATTCACCCCAGATAATATTGCTTCTGGTAGGTTGTACTTATTCAAAAATTTTTCCTGTTTAAAATCATACAGCCAAAGCCAGCCCTTATCCACAAATTCTGGTAACTGCTGTTTTGCGGAATTGCCAAGGATAAGCGTAGGAGCGCCAATAATCAACGCGAGTTTTTTTTCTCGATGCAATAAAAGCGAGTCTATGTTCCTTCGAGTAAAATACTCTGAATAAATGCGCGTTGTTTGCTGTGTTTTGGGGGCCATCCTGAAAATATCAAACACAAACGGCCCCATATAATTCACTGGTTTGGCGTTCACCAGGTAAATAACAGAATCGGCATAGCTGCTTCCCATCAGACCACAGCCCAAAAGGCAGCACAGTACAACACGTGAAAACAATGAATCGCCTCTCTTGCGTTCAACATACAACCGCCTACATGGTGTAGAGGATTTCACTACACAAGCTTGTAGTTTCATGGAAAACCTTTATTTATGTAGAAAAAACAGGGGATATTACCTCCAGGGCACACCTATTTTTCATCCTCCCATTGACAGTCTGCTTTTGAGGGGTAAATAGTGTGTTGCATGGGGGTGGGATTTTGGGGACGGGGGGATTCGATGGCCCAGTGCGCATGGTATACCCAGTCGGCTTGGATGCAGCATTGTTTCTGATCTTCTAATACCTTTCCGTCGATGAAGGGACAGCGGTATAAACTATCCTTATGCCGGAAGAGGAGTTCGTCGTTCTCGGTAATCAGCAAGACCTCCGTATCGGGCTGGGTAGTCCAGGTAGACATTTTCTCGCCGTCTGCAGTGATAAAGCGGTACACCGCACGCTCGTGATCGACATACTTACTGTCCCCTGTCAAGGGGAAAACCACCCAATAATCGCCACGTCGGACAGTGCCGCTAGAAAAATAATTCGCATCTAACGATAACGTTTTCCAGGACTTCTTGACCTTGTCAAAGAGCACAAAGTATCTTTTTGGTATTTTTTGGGCAGGGTCCCGTATGTATAATGCGATGAACGACTGCGTGTCCGTTTGCGCGTATATGGAACCATCTGCCCAAGCCTGCGGGTCCGTATGTCCCGACATCCAGGCCCCATCATTCGTCAACGCCTTATGCTGTTCCAGTATCTCCTTCGATAAAAAAAACCCCATTGGTATCATGTACCTATATATTTGGTGATACATTTTCCCTGTCTCTTTGTTGAGATGGAAATCAATGTCTCGATACGATGAAACGAAGGGGGAGGCATCCTGGTACACGATATTTTCCCACTTCACATCTGCCCCAGGCACGATACTGAGCTGGTTGGAAGCCAAGTCATACTGGTAAAATTTATCCGTTTCAAGTTTTGTTATGAGCACAGCCAATTGCTCTTTCGGGGTATTGTAAAAATAATTCAGTGGCAAAATCCCTTCCGGCAAGATGCATTCTTCAACGAATTTTTCTTGTTTGAAATCATAAATCCTGAGCCAGCCTCTTTGTTCCTTTTTTCTAGACGAGCAGGACCCTTGGGAATTATAGTGTATGACCCATTTGTCACCAAAAAGCAACGCCCATTTCTTCTTGGGGTGAATAAAAACATTATTCACTCCGTCCAGAACTATCGTTTCTTGGGATGGTCCATCTGAGTACAGTTTGCCGTCGAAGTATCGCGAATAGATTTGGGTGGCTTGATTCATTTCCGGATTCAGCCGATAAATCGCAAAGGTAGTAGGGGGGATGATACCTTCATTAGGGTTGCTTACCAAATAAAGGCTTGTATCGGCATGTATATTTTGCATGAACCCAAATAGGAGGATAATACCCAGGAGTTGCTGTTTCATAAGAAAACCTTTATTGATGTGGAGTAAACAGAGGATATCGCCTCCAGCGTATACCAGAGATTGCACCGTATCGCTCTTGTTTGCTAGATTGCCCCACCCCGGTATGGCGGCATATATGGGCTCATTTGGGAGCTGATTGCTCGCTTGCGGTGTCGGGACAGTCTCCGAGGAGGGCGTTGAGGGCATCGACTCCCGGCATCGCCCATTCACCGCTTTCTATCTTCGCTTCTATCGCCTTGGAACGGCTCGTTCTTTGAAGCGAACGCAGACGGAACGCCCCGTCCGCAGTGTCTTTCCTGGCAAGAAGCTCAACTTTCAACTCGTCAATTCCGCGAAGCGCCCAGGCCCAGTCCGATTCCTTCGAATCCTCCTTGTGCTCCTGTTTTTCCTCCTCCGCAATATGCTTCAGGGCGGTTTCCCGGGCGAAGTCGAGATATTCCAGAATCTCCTCTTTCTTCTCCACGGCGCGCCAGGCCTGTCTTGCAAACAACTCGGCGTAATCCCGGAGTCTGAAAGGGGTGAGGTCCGGATCGGTTCTGGCTTCATGAATCGCCAGTTCGAATTCCTTGTGCTCCACCAGTCCCGGCTCATAATGAAGCGTGTACAGGTCATCCCTATCAACAACATCCTTATATCGTTTAACAGCAGCTTTCTCGATACGCTGGCACTGGTAATGAATCAGCATTTTGACGCGCATGAAACGGTAGTAGCCATAGCCCGCCGCTTCTTTCCGCTCGCAGAACCGGATTATGGCGGGATACGGCCACCAGCGTTCCAGGATCTCTCCAAAGTATCGGTGTGCGCGGTCATCCCAAGGGGCAACGCATGAGATCCTGTTCATCAATTCAAGCTTCTGCTCCGGATGAATATTATCCGATTGATTGCAAGTCAATGCAGCATCTGACGGAAGCCTTCCGTAATCGGCGCCGAACTCTTTCCAGAGTGTACCAAATCCAACCTTCCCGCGTGCTTCGTACTCACGCCGCTCTTCTTCAGATAATTCATAAGCCTCTATCAGGTTAAGTACCTCTGCACGCTCATCACCACACAGTTCATTCTCCATCGACGAGCAATAGACTTCCAGGATCTCAACAGCCTTGGCTGGGAGTCCCGCACGTTTCTCTTCCAGAAGGGCGCGGGTTCTGGAAAGATTCTCTTCCCGTATCTCCCGGGTAGACTCGGACATCTTAACCGCCACGCCTGAAAAACAACTTAACAGGAGTGTGAAGAAAAATACAGTTACCAAGAAAAATCTGTTCATGGAACCTCCTTTATACATTACCATTCAAGGTACTCGTCGGGATCAGCGTCGTATGCATCCCGTATTTTCTGGGTGTCCCAGGTATGGACGTCGGATGTTGGGGAAAAGTAGCAGTTGCCAAATTCGGCCGTCTTCTGAAGCAGGTTGACCTCGGGGGCAGAGGCAGCATTACATAGATCCGGCATTGCGCCAGAAGTTGCTCCCTTCTTGTAAAAATATACTGGACCGTTCCCTGTGGACGAAGGCGATTCTGCAAGTTGTCTTGCCAGCGATCCTTGGACGCGTGCTTCCTGGTAAGTTATATACAAATCATCGTTATCTGCACCATGGTAGAGTTTTTTATTGCGTGCTAAGCTTTAGAAATGTCTCTGCACCTTTTATCAGGATACTCCGAGTGAAGTCACGAGTACATATCTGTGATTACTCTATAGCTATTAGTAATCTATCCGGCATATACACATTCCATAGTTTTACAAGCTCTCGGTCGTTAATTATTTTATCATGCAAAACGCTTATTTCTTCCTCCATGTCGGTTATGTGACACCTGTTCTCAAAGGAAAGTTTTAGTAATCCCGCCAACGATAAAATTCTGCATTCATCATCATATGAACCACTTTTTCGATAACAATTATATAATAGATTTGCATCCTGAGGTTCGTTGTTCTTGACAATCTTATTCAAAACATATTTTCGCATAAGCCCATTAGCTTCATAAATATATCTTAGAGCCCACTTCCTGTCTGAACTATCCAGAAATTCCACAATCTCGACAAACACTCCATACGAAATGGTGAAATCATCCGTATACGATAAGGTCATAGATCTTTCGTCAACCAGAACCCATCCACCCGATGTCACATCGGAACGATATAAACTTTTTTTTATAAAATCTTTGCTTAATTTACTGATCTCATTCTCCCGAATCAGTGTTAGATAAGAAGCCGCAAATAACTTTATTTCCATGCTTTCCGTTTTATAAAAAACATTTTGTATGGTTTCTGCATACTCTAGGGCTTTTGCCTCCCGTAAGTATTTTATGCAAAAACAACAATCCATAGCGCATTCCCCGGTAAGAGGATTTAAACTCATTAATTTATCGAACATAAAATCATTTAAATCAATATCTTTATACTTTTCTGAAATATCATCAAGTGAATTCCCGTTGCCGTATAGGTGAAATGGACCCCATGGGTTGGACAGGCTTTTCCGGTTCTTAAGTGGATCGCCCTGGTCCCTGGTTTTCATGCACAGTTCCCTGCGGGGAACTGTGCATGCATGTTGGTGTAGTACACATTGTCGGGGGTGCGCCTGTCAAGCGCCTGATGTTTGCGCTGCTGGTTGTAGAAGTCCATCCAGCGCCGGACGCCGGCGCGGGCGTCGCGTATGGTGTCATAGGCGTGGAGGTAGACTTCTTCGTATTTCAGGCTGCGCCAGAGGCGTTCGATGAAGACGTTGTCCATCCAGCGCCCTTTGCCGTCCATGCTGATTTGGATGCCGTGCGCTTTGAGTACGCCGGTGAAGGCGGCGCTGGTGAATTGGCAGCCCTGGTCGGTGTTGAAAATTTCGGGCGCGCAATGAAAACATGAACGGATTAATACGCCAATACCTCCCGAAGAAAACAAGCTTTCGAGGCCTTACGCGACAGGTCGTCCAATCAATTGTGAATGCGCTAAACAACAGGCCAAGAAAGAAGCAGCAATTCCGAACACCAAACGAAGTCTTCGTGCAACAGGGTGTTGCACTTGAACTTTGAAGCCGGCTTTATCTTATTTGCATTTAGAGTATTGACAATCGTTAGCGTAGTATTAGTCCTTGGGCTCTCCAACCATGCCCAACCCAAGCCGTCACGGAATTGCTGAGAGAACGTCTCTTGATGAGGAATAACCTTGTGCCAGAGATTCGGTAACTGCGCTCTCAACTGTGACCGCGTAGGATTAAGGCCCAGGATACGGAATGCAGAATAGTGAATCCGTTTTGCCCGTTCAAAGCTTCAGATTGCGGCGCCTGATGAATTCCCTCATCCGATCCGTCAGCATGTCTTCTCTCACCCTTTCGGGGACTGGCTGCCAAGGCGCGTCTCGTACCATGCTATTTTTTCGGTTCTCCCAGTATTCTTGCCAAAAACAGGGAGGTACAACATCATCCGTCAGATCCATTTCGCTCAACGCCTCCAACGCGGCGAAATCCGCAGCCGGAGTGAAGGTCCATTCCAAACCTGGATCCCTCACTCGTTCATACAATGCCTCCACCAGCTCTCGGCAATCACTTTTTTTTGGCAAGGAGCGGAACACATCTGCGCTTATAAACCCCTCAGTCTTAATGGCAACGGTGAGTTTCTGAAGTGCCTCTGGAGTGTTAAGTTGTGTAAGGACAATAAGAAGTGAATCCCTTGCGAGATCCTCGACTCCCATGGATACGTCTTCCATTACTGAAATTGCAAAGTCTTCAGCGATGGTTCTGGCATTGACACACCCCACTGACATTAAAGCGGCGGCAGCGTCGAGCGCTATCGCCAGCTTTTCCGATTTCGGATCCGCGATTTCAGATGCGGCAGTGACGATTTCTAATAAGACTGGTTCAGAGGCTTGCACCTGCAGACGCGCAAGAGCACGAATAAGAGGTATTGACGTCGAAAATTCTAGTTCGTCGCCATCGAGTTGCTGTTGAAGACACTGCAATACAGTCTCTTGGGCTAGCTGCGTACCTAGCCGGACCAGCGCCTCAAGTTCGTTTGGGCGGGGAACTCCCTTCTTAATGCGGTCACAGAGCAAGGCTACGCAAGGTTCCCCTAGCTCGACAAGTCGATCAACAGTCCTTTCACGCAGCTCCCCTGATGTCCCCCCCCCCAGTATCTCTTGCACCTGCTGACTAGTGGATTTGTCTGCGGCTGCTGGAGAACAGAGCCACAATACGCCACTAGCATATAGGATGACGCTGAAAATAGTTACACTCGACGTTCGTATCATAATACATGCCTCTCGTGGTTTAGAAATCTCTAAACAGTGGAACTAGGGGAGTTTGTAGCCTCCAAATTTTGCCTTGTTGTCCGCTATTGTCTTCTCAATTGTATCAAGTGTGATCTCAAGCGGTGATGGATTGCCGATGCCATTTGTAGTCTGATCATGCATCAGTATACACACACTCACCTTCTTTTTTTTGTCCTTTCTTCCTGCACTAATAAAATCCTTAAGCGCTTCGACATACGACTTGCCAGATGTGTCAACCACCCCATCCCAACAGACGCCATCACTGACGCTGTCATCTTCTAACATAATCGGCTTGTATACTTCTAACCCCCACTGTGCATAGCTTTCTCTTACTGCTTCGTTACTACTCCCCCCAGGAGGACGCACTAAAGTGGGCGGCGTACACCCTATAACATTTGTCAGACGTCTTATACCAGCTATAAGATCGCAGTCCAACCTACTTTCTGCTCCTAATGGAAGCTCTACTCCGTAATCGACTTCTCCGTTCGGCCCGACAGGATATGGGGCTCGTCCTTCATCAACAACATGTTCGCGAATCGCATGTGTTCCTTTCCCTGCGTAGTGGATGCCGACTTCGTGGCCACTTTCTTCCATTTCTTTGATTAGATTTACTCCTTCTTCACTACCACCTCCGTGGACACCTGCCTTTCGATGCGTTGCAACAAAAAAGACTGCCTTTGCATCTCGTTCATTGAGGACATCAAGTATGCTCCGCGTGCGTGGGGGAAAGGCCTTCGGACCTATCTCATTCCCTTCAGAATCTAGGGGGAAGTAGTCGCTTCCATTCTTTTTGTAGGTACCATCAAGGTTCCTCGTATATTTGTGATAGCCAAGGGGGCCGTCGTCGAAAGTCAGCACCACTTCAACTTCCATTTTACATACCTGCGCCTGGACAAGGGGAGTTGCGGGTGACGGGGTCTCTGGTTCGCCGCTTTTCGCCCCTCCTGATGCCGTTTTGAGAGGCTTGATGTAGATGGTCTGATCCGTGACCCAATGTTCGGTATCATCATCCTCCGCATCGAGGCGGCTGTCGACAAGCTCGTTGCCGTTCCCTAGGGGCTGCGGCGCGCGTTACCGCCAGGACGCCCTGAACAAGGGCTGGGCAAGCGAACAAGATGACGGTGCATAACACGGAACAGAAGGTCATGAGTACATATAAATGATTACTCTATACCGATGGATAATCCATCCGGCATATACACATTCCATAGTTTTACAAGCTCTCGGTCGTTAATTATTTTATCATGCAAAACGCTTGTTTCTTCCTCTATGTCGGTTATGTGGCATCTGCTCTCCAAAGAAAGTTTTAGTAATCCTGCTAACGATAAAATTCTACATTCATCGTCATACGAATTACTTCTTCTATAACAATTATATAATAGATTTGCATCCTGAGGCTCGTTGTTCTTGACAATCTTATTCCAAACATGTTTTCGCATAAGCCCATTAGCTTCATAAATATATCTTAGAGCCCACTTCCTGTCTGAACTATCCAGAAATTCCACAATCTCGACAAACACTCCATACGAAATAGTGAAATCATCCGTATATGATAAGGTCATAGAGCTTTCGTCAACCAAAACCCATCCACCCGATGTTACATCGGAACGATATAAACTTTTTTTTATAAAATCTTTGCTTAATTTACTGATCTCATTCTCCCGAATCAGTGTTAGATAAGAAGCCGCAAATAACTTTATTTCCATGCTTTCCGTTTTATAAAAAACATTTTGTATGGTTTCTGCATACTCTAGGGCTTTTGCCTCCCGTAAGTATTTTATGCAAAAACAACAATCCATAGCGCATTCCCCGGTAAGAGGATTTAAACTCATTAATTTATCGAACATAAAATCATTTAAATCAATATCTTTATACTTTTCTGAAATATCATCAAGTGAATTCCCGTTGCCGTATAGGCGGGATATATCCCTGAACCTAAGATCGTCATTTCCTGACAACTCCATACTTAAAAACAAAGCTATAAAAAAAGCAATGTATCTTTTCATATCAATATCCTCGTATTTTTATTCTCCAAATGAAACGGGAATTATTCTGTCATTGTTTTCTGGTTCTTCTAGTGCTGACGAATCCACCCAATTGATTTTTTTATTATTTTCATGTGCGGTCTTTATTATCTGTGGAAGATATTTAGATTCAAAATAATCCCTCGTTCGCACCTGAGAATCATGGAACAATATTATCACGGGATCAATGTTATTCTGAATGCAGCTTTCTAATCCTGCTGAAATATTTGAACAGACCTGTTCTACTGAGATGTTCAGATCCCAATCTCTTGAATCCACATTCCAGTGTATGCTTTTCAAAAGAATGTTTTCTTTTTTTAGTATATTGATAACATCTGAGTTTGACCAACTATTACCATATGGAGCCCTTGCATATTTAACAGTTCCATAGCCAAGAGTACTTAGAAACTCTTTTCCTGCCACAAAATCTGATTCAAGAGCACACTCGGTATTTGGAAGATATGCGTCTTTTCCTAATCTGTCTCCCCAATCATCACTCGGTGTATGAGTCCCTTCTCCAGCAGTGTGTATCCCAACATCATGACCATTATTTTTAATATACTCGATTGTCTCAACTTTGCTTTCGATGAGCTCTCCATTTTTATCTCTCATGTAACCATCATCCAATTGTGAAAAGAACAAAGCCTTTATCTTATTTGCATTTAGAGTATTGACAATCGTTAGCGTAGTATTAGTCCTTGGGCCATCATCAAATGTCAACAATATGTTGACATGTTCAACTTCACGCACCAGAGCCTGGACAAGGGGAGTTGCGGGTGACGGGGTCTCTGGTTCGCCGCTTTTCGCCCCTCCTGATGCCGTTTTGAGGGGCTTGATGTAGATGGTCTGATCCGTGACCCAATGTTCGCTATCATCCTCCTCCGCATCGAGGCGGACATCGCAACGCCCCGCGCCGTTCGCGTAAAAGACGGAGCCTGTGCCTTTCCAGCGGACAAACTCGTAGCCGTAACGAGGCGTGAAGGTGAGGGCGACAAGGCCGCCCTGGCCCTCGAAGTCTTCCAGGTTGTAGGGGGTGGCGGCGGTGTAGTAGCGGCCAGAGGGGCTGGCGGTGCAGTATCCCATGGCTTCGGGCGGCTCGTCGCCGCCGTCGATGCACGCGACGTCCCACTCGAGGACGGGCTTTTCTACGAGTTCCACCGTAGCGTGCATGGGGACATCCTCTTTCGGGATCCACCAATCCAGGCAATAGCTGAGACCAGCGTCTTCGATTATCTCGTCATTGATCACGGCATGGGACACCTGCCAGCCGATGTCCGGACTGGCGAGGTAGCAGGCCTCGGGGCCGTCTCCGATAAAGGCGTCGCGCCATGGAGCAATAGGTTCGTCGTCGGGGTCGTCTGTAAAACCATGGTCGAGTCTATAAGACCCCACCCCGATGGAGCCTGGTCCGGTCAGGGTCGCCCGATGCATGTAGGGGCACGGATAGAGAGGATAGAGGGAATAATATGTCCACAGCTTGGGGTAGACTCCAAACTGGCGTCCGTCGTATTCGTACCGGAGTCTGTCCACACGACACACGGCCTCCTTCTGGTATGTCGCCTCATGCTCATGACACGCAATCATCCAACCACAGTGGCGTTCATCATCGGCGATGGCAGATGCGTTCGGAGTGAGACTCAAGTTGACATAGGCCTCTGCCGGCCCCGAGACGGTCAGATCGTCGATGGAGACTCGTTGGTCGGAGGAGGTTACCGTGACGCTTCCTTCGAGGACGGGGTCCATTAACGTCACCGTCATCTCCGGTTTCGCCTCTGGCATTATGATTTGAAATGGTTGACAATGCACGAATTCATCTTCGAGCTTATTGCTTCCATCCAGCAGGGTCCCCGGGGCGGACCATTTTTTGAACCACCCTGCGTTTTGGGTAACGCGCACTCTGATGTGTCGGCCCAGTTGCGTTGGGACGGGCTGAGCCAAGGAAATGGCATGCTCTTCCCCCGTCGTCGGGTCTATCTCGAAGGCCATGACCCCAAAATGCACCCTATCCGGTTCGACGGAGGCTTCATAGACTATAAGCGCCCCTGGTTGTTCGAACGCATCGTTCCAGCAGTCTCCTTCTCCTTCTCCTTCTCCCTCTCCCTCTCCCTCGCCGCTGGGCGGCTCCTGTGGAATAACGCTGATAGATGGCTGATAGGGATCGAGGGCCGTAGCTACAAAATCCTGGGTGAGCGAGAGGCTCATGGCGGGGTAGCCATTCACCTGCAACACCCACCACCATTCCTCAAGGTTTGTAAAACCGTCTCCATCCGCGTCACCGTCAGGACGAAGGTGCCGCGATTGCATGTTGCCGTAGGTTCTCAGGTCCATCTCCGTCACAATTCCAGCGTCCTCTAATACCGAACGCAGCCAGAAAGGATACTCCCAACCGCCAAGCAACAGGTAGGCCGCCGAAGCCAGCGTCAATTCCTCCTCCACTCCACTGCCGAGATATCCCGCCGCGAAATCGCACTGCTCCAGAAATTCTTTCTGCACCCTCGAGCCCCACACGCCACCTTCATAATTGTATACCGGGTTCAGCACCAATTCCTCCACCAGCGCCATTTCCGCTGCATCGGGGATGCCATTCCCCGACGCTCCGCTTTTGCCGCGATCAAAGGACAAGACCTCGCTTGCTTCGGTGACCTGGCCCGTGGTGAGCAGGAAGTACTCCAGTGCCGTGAGCAGGTCCAACTCATCCGCCCAAAGCTGCTGCTCGAATTCGGCTGTGATGTGCCAGTTTCCTTCGCATTCCAGAGATTGCACCGTCCCACTCTTGCCTGCGAGGTCTCCCCTCCATTGCCTGAAGAGCCAGCCCTCCGCCGGTTCTGCTGTTACGGTGATCTCATTGTAATCGCAGGTTGGAGGATACGCCCAGGGATCGGCACAGTCGATAGCGTAAGTCGCAAACTCCCAAATACCTTCGCCCGGCGCTACCATACCCTCGCCCTTAATGGAAACCGTTACCTGTATCGTCGGAATCGAAGCGATCTGTTCGGCTGCGACGGGCGGGTACGAATTTGGATCGGTAATCCAGTTTTGCACAGCAATCCCTAAGTTCGTCGTCCCACCAAAAGGAGGATAATAAAGCTGTAGGTATTGCAATTCTTGCAAGTCGGTGTATCCGTCGCCGTCGGTGTCGATTTCGCCGTTGCACTGCAGGTTTCCGGCATACACGGTGACGCCGCGGGATTCGAGAAGCGGTATGTGCACACAAACGGCTGGGCAGTTCTCTAGTGGGTTGCCTGTAAGCCAGAGAATGTCGTCG
The DNA here is from genome assembly GCA_963678445.1 of Candidatus Hydrogenedentota bacterium. Classification (GTDB taxonomy): domain Bacteria; phylum Hydrogenedentota; class Hydrogenedentia; order Hydrogenedentales. Next base: position 2,264,614 of record OY782877.1, read on the forward strand.
GTGGCGATGTTGGGGTTGGCTATCAAGGGGGTAATGTCGGTGATATTGTTGCCGATGAGGTCAATTTTGTCTAGGTTGCGGAGGGATTGAAGGGAGGTGATATTAGCTACGTGATTTTCAATGTTCATGTTAAATGAATTGTTGAGCATGAGGGTCTGTAGTTCGGTCATGTTGCTGTTGAGGGCGCTGATGTCGGTGATGCCGCAGTTGGGCAGGCAGATGCGTTCCAGTGCGTGCAGGTTGATCAGTGCGTTTATGTCGCCCAGGTTTTGGAAGTTGCCGATGATATGTAGCTTTTGAAGGCGGGTCAGGTTGGCAAGGGCATCCAAAGTGTTCACGTTGGCAAACCAGATGATCAGCTCGCGTAGGTGGGTCAGGCTGGAAAGAGGAGTGAGGTCGGAAACGTTTATCTGTTCGCCGGTGTTAGGATCTTCTCCCCAGGACACTATGCCGAGTTTTTCCAGGTTGGTGCAGTATTGAAGCCCTGCGAGGGTAGTTACGCCCCAAATGCCTAGTGTGCCGTAGATTTCGGTGATGTCGGTGAGTTCGTGGGCGTAGAGGGGGGCGTCGGCTTCTTTGCTGAGTTGTTCGCGGATGTTTTTGGTTATTTTGGGGTCGAAGGTGACTAGCTTGCCGTAGTTTGCGGTAAGTTGGTAGTCGGTGTTCATGGTGAGGGTAAGGGGGTTCTGGTCGGATTCGAGGGTGCCGGACCAGCCTAAGAAGTCGTAGCCGTCGGGAGTGGGTGCGGTCAGGGTGACGGTGGTGTCGGGGGGGTAGCAGCCGCCTTCGTCGGGCGCCGGGCTGCAGTTTATGCTGGTACCGTCGGGAGCGCGGTGGGTTTGGGTGCTCAGGTGGTACCAACGTTGGAAGTGGGCGGTCACGTTTTTGTCTGCACCGTCGATAAGAACGGTCTGTGGGGTGGCGTTGCCGGTAAGCGCACCTGTCCATTCCACGAAACGCCAGTGGGTGTCTGTGCGGGCGTGCAGAGCAACGGTGTTGCCGTCGAGCAGGGGATAGGGGTTGGGGCCGCGCGTGAAGTAGCCGTTGCGTTCGATTTCGATGAAGCAGTTGTCGTGCGCTTCTGGTTGTATGTTGAGGGTCAGGTATCGTTGTATGAAGTGCGCGTAGACTTGGGCGTTGCCATTGATGGTAAAGCTCTGGGAGGTGGCGTCGCCGCTGATGCTGCCCCCGCTCCAGTGGTCGAATTGCCAACCGTCATACGATATGGCGGTTACTTCGATCTGGTCGCCATCAAAAACGATGTAGGATTCTTCTCCCGCAGGCAGGGTTACGCCGTTGCGTTTTACGTTTACGCATCCTTGCCCTTCTGCAACGCCCAGGTTAAGGATGCGTTGGACGAATTGGGCTTGTATGACGGTATCTTGGCTGATGGTGAGGGTAAGGGGGTTGGTGGTGGTAGGGGGGAAGGTGCCGCCGAGGATGATGCCGGTGTAGTGTTGGAAGCGCCAGTTGGGGTCGGGGGTGGCGGTGATGGTGAAGGTGTCGCCGTCGATGGCGGGGTATTCGGCTGCGCCGCCTATGGCTGTGCCGTTGCGTTTGACGGTAAGGGTGCCGCCTTGGCTGCTGGTGATGTAGACTCGGCGTTGGATGAATATGGCTTGGATGGCGCGGGCGCCGCCGTTGTTGAGGGTCCAGGTGCAGGGGTTGGTGGTGCCGTTGGGTACGCCTGCAAAGTGGCTGAATTGCCAGTCGCCGGAGGCGGCGATGGCGTTGAGGCGAAGGGTGTCGCCTTGGATGATGGGGTAGGAGGTTGCGGCGGGTTCGGCAGTGCTGCTGCCGTTTTTGTAGAGGGCGACGTTACCGGCGCCTGCGGGGCTGACGGTGATGGTCAGGCGCCCTTCCTGGATGAAGCGGGCGGTCAGGTTGATGTCGGAGGTGATGGCGAAGGTGTTGGGGTTGAGGGTGGTATCGGTGAGGTCGCCGCCCCAACTGTCAAATTGCCAACCGGGGTCGGGGGTGGCTTGGAGTTGCACGACGGTTTGGTGGTCGAAGAGGTGATGCTGGGAGGGGGAACCGGTGATTTCGGTGCTTTGGCCGCCGTGGGGGCCTACCATGACGGTGCCGGAGCCGAAGTCGAGGGGGATGTCGCGGCTTACTTCGTGTTGCTGGATGAAGCTGGCGGTGACGGATTTGTCGGTGTCCATGGTGAGGGTCTCGTTTCCTAGTGCACTCGTCAGGTCGCCCGTCCAGCCCTGGAAGCGCCAGTGGTAGCCGGGGTGGGCGGAAATGTTGGCGCTGGAGTCGCGTTCGTAGGAAGCACCGTCCGGAGTGGGGGTAATGCTGTTTGCATCGGTGGCGTTGCCGGTCTCTATGATGGCGGTGGTCAGGTTGAAGGTGCATTTTATGTTCGTACGAACGGTTACGTCGCGGGCGCGAAGTTGATCAACGCCCCAGCAGGCGGAGTGGTGAGTGAGTGCGGTATCGTTTAGACTCACGTAGTCGCCTGCGTTCAGGTCGGGGTTATACACCAGGTTGGAAATGTCTTCCAGGGGATTGTCATCCAGGATAATCGTGTTTATAGCGGGAAGGGTGCCCAGGGACTGGATGTCGGTAAGTTGATTGTGGGAGAGCTGGATATATTCCAGTGAGGGGCGTCCATATAAGGCCCCTGCTGAGGTAATCTGGTTGTATTCTGCATAGAAGGCGCGAAGCTGGTCCAGTAATCCCAGACAGTCTATAGCAGATAGGTTGTTGTACGAAACGTTTAAGGTATACAGGTCAACGCAGTAACATAGGGGACACAGGTCGTAGATCTGGTTGTGCTCGAGCTCGAGATGAACCAGTTTCGTAACCCCATGCAGTACCACCAGATTCTGAATCTGGTTGTCCGACAAATCAAGTCGTGTGAGATTCTTCAGCTTTGCAAGGAATGCCGTATCTTCATCCGTCAGGGCACAACCGGTTATGGTGAGGTCGCTTAGACTTCCCAGTTCGCCCAGGGGCTCCCAATTGTCCGGCTGCATGTCGGACAATGACAAGCTATACAATTTTCCAAGTTTTTCCAGGGGCGTTAAATCGGTTATCGTGTTGCCTGATAAATCCAAACTCCGCAAGTCCCGGCAGTATTCCAAACCACCAAGGTTGGTAATGCCCGCATTGCTGGCATCCAGGGTCGTAAAACCGGTGCCGATGAGGTCGTCGGTATAAATAGGTCCTGAGGTCTTGCCAAGCGCCGTCAACACCAACGCGCGTAGATTCTCATCGGAGAACACCACCATGTCGTGTCCTATCGACGAAAACGTGGCGTTGATCGTTTTGTTCCCATCCATCACGATCGAGGAGGGCGTATAGTATCCACGCAAATCTCCCCACCAGTAATCGAAGAAATAGTTCTCGTCCGCATAGGCATACAACGACACTTCATCGTTGGTGAGGTAATAGTATGTGCCGGCCTCGGGACTGGTGCGTCCGCCCGCATTATGCCCAATATGCAACATTGTTTCCGCAGGGAGAAATACCGCCTTGAGCGTTAGATCGGAATTTATGTCGAAGCAGTACGAGGAATCGGTGGAGAAGACCGTCTCGCCCTCCAGCCAATGCGAGAATACCCAACCTACTCCTCCCTGCGCCGATATGCAGGCCGTCGCACCATCTTGATACCCCCGCGTTTCCGTACATTGTCCTACTCCTTCTGGTGGCAGGATGGTTACAATCCACTGCGCTTCCAGAAAATTCGCCGTCACCGACTTGTCCGAATCCATCACCACCGTCACACAACTCCAGTCCGTCTGTTCTTCCTCAACATCCCCTGACCAATGAGAAAAAGTATACGGCAGGGTGGTACTATCTACACACAGCTCTACCGTGTTTCCCGCTTCATACACACGACTGCCCACAAAAGGCCACAGTTCCCCTGCGTTTGCAGGAGAGGCTGCCGCCGTCAGCGTATAGCCCATCCCGCAGGCACCTTCATAATCTACCGCAACCCCACGCGCGATCATCGCCGGGATATCCGTACAAAGCGCCTGCGTCCCCAACGGATTGCCTAACACATTTACGGATTCCAGGCTATACAAAGACATGGTATTCAACGGCGCCATATCCACAATTTGATTATTTTCTAGGATAAGTCCCTGTAAAGAAACAGCCGAAGCAAAAGGACTCACATTCGATATAGCGCAATTATTGGCCAACACCCCCCAAAGACTTGTGCAACTTTGCAATGGCGACACATTCGACAACGATGTATTACCGGACACCTCCAGTATTTCCAGAGCACTGCAATCCGCCAACACACTCAACGATGTCAGACTATTACCCCCCAGCAACAGCCATTCCAACGCCGTAATATTCGCAAGATGCGTCATATCCGCATCCGTAAGCCCCGTCTCCTGCAACGTCAACTCCGTCAGCCGCGTCAGTCCAGCAAGATACGAAAAATCCCCTACAGACACCTTGCTCAAATACAACTCTTCCAGATTCGTCAACGACTGCAACGCCGAAATATCCGTTACCGCACAGCCCGTGAGTTCCAACGTCCGCAAATTCGTCAACCCAGCCAGTCCCGAGATATCCGTAAACGTATTCGACGCCGTTGCAACCTCAGCAACAGGACTGTCTGTATTCTCTCCAGCACTCCCCAGCAACAACGTCTCCAACTGCGTCAAATCCGACAAAAATGCCAAATTAGAAAGAAATTCCGTCGCCGATAGCTGGTTCTCACTCAAATTTAGCGCAGTCAGATTCGTAAGGCCTTCCAGGTAATCAATTTCAGAAAAGGCATTGTTAGACAAATCCAACGTCTGTAAATCCAGACAATAATGAATCCCCTCAATCGAGGTAATTCCCAACCCAGACGCATCCAGAGACGTAAACCCTGTTCCCACCAAATCCCGCCAATACAACGTACCCGTCAATTTACCCACCGCCGCACGCACCGCCGTCTCCAACCGCACATCCGCGAAATACGTCGTCGCATCCAGCATCGGCAACGTCACCATCTGCACCTCGACATCCGAATCCATAGGAAACGTCGTTGGATTTTCCTTCACAGGAATTGCATCCATCCCAGTACCCGGGAAAAGGATTTCAAATTTCTCGAAGACCCAATCTTCTTCTGGAACCGCCATAATTTCCACCGGCGTACCCGCACGGTACTTCTCCGCAATCGGATATGGATACACGCCCCACCCCGACCACGATCGCGTCATCGTGACAAAATCCCCTGCAGGAATCGTCTGTACATCCAACGCCGCCGCATAATACGCTGCAAAATTCTGCTCAAACGTCGGCAAAACCGCCACCTCCTGCCACTCCAGCAAATTGCTGAATGTATCCCCATCCACATCCCCCTGCGCCGAAATCAACGGCACCAGCGACGTATCCAGAATAATGTCAAACGTCTCCTCCTCCGCAAACCCAATACCCAGCTCGTCCGAAAACACCGTGGCTATAAATACAGAAAGCGGATCTCCCAACACCGCATACGCCGTCAAGGTCTCAATCACCCCTGCGGGCACATTTGCAGGAATCGTCGCATTATCAAATAACGCCGACGCCGCCAACCAACGCGTTGCCAGCGCCGCATGCGTAAGCCCACCCGACGCCGAAAAATCTACCGTATCATCCTTCAGTACACCCTCCAGCACCAAAAACTCCGCCAAATCCGGCACCCCATTCGGTTCCCCATACGCAACCCCATCCTCATCCAACGACGCCCCATTCAAATCCACCACCTCCGCGCTGTCCGACAAATTCAAAAACATTACAAACGTCGCCACCGAAGCCCGCAAGTCCAGATTATCAAACTGCCCGCCACTCTTCGCCCCCAAAAACACCTTGCCACTATCCACACTCTTCTCCACCAACATCGCCCTACGCTCAAGATTCGAAAAACTCTCCCAATCCACCGACATACGACGCACCCGCCCCAACTTCCTCGCCTCCTCCTCCGTTATCCCCTCCATATCCGGCAAAATCTTACGCAACCCCTGCTTCGCACTCGTAAAACGCGGCATCCCCATTCCCGAAACTCGAGCACGCCCCTCCAATACCCCCTGCGACCCCGCCTTCCCCTCTCCCGCACCCCGCTTCATCAGAGCCCCCTTCCCTGCGCGATACACCGCATACCACCGCCTCAACACCTGCACATCCGAAGCCCCACAAAGCCCACCACTATCCTGCGAAAAGTCCTGTACCTGTCCTGCATCACCCGCACACACCACCGACACATACGACGATACAGGAAGCACACACAAGCCACACAGCCCCAACACCAACAGCAAGACACTCCCCTTAAAAAACCACGACCCAAACACACCCTGCCATCCAACCTGTGCATACCTACTCATCAAAACTACTCCTAAAATACAACAAACCTAAAAACTCGATACTTTACAGCCTGCAACCCTGCACCCAAGCTCATCTAACCACTATGTAGCAAAAAACAAAATAAGTCAACATAAGTTCGTAAAAATCCTTTTATACTACAAAAACACCTCAAGATGATTAAAATGAGATAAAACAAGAGCACCAACCCAAGCCCCCCCTACAAACAAAAAAGAACGCCCACGCCTAAGCTAGAGCGTTTTAATAAAATCTGTAGCCATTACACACAACAAGACGAAGGCCATCCCTATCCTTATCCGTTTCCCAAGCGCTTCGTTCGACATATTCCAGTATTTTACTTTCGATAGTCATTTGCAGCATCTTTCACACTCCCTCCCGGAGTCATTCATCCAACGCCATGAGTTCGGCATTGATTTGCCGATCCGCTCGGTGGGCGAATACCTGCGACGGTGGGAATTCACGCCCCAAAAAACCATCAAGCGCACGTACGAACAACAATCCAAAGCCATTCAAAAGTGGCTGGATGAAGAATATCCAGCCATCGAAAAGCGGGCGCAGCAAGAAGGGGCGCAAATTCACTGGGGAGACGAAACCTCCATCATGAACACCGGCGTCCGCGGGCGCAGCTATTCCCCCCGCGGCAAAACGCCAGAAACCCGCGCCGTTTGGGGCAAACGCGAAAAGTTTTCCCTGATTTCCAGCGTCACCAACCGGGGCAAGTGCCGATGGATGATGATAGAGGGCGCCTTCAACGCAGCGCGACTGATCGCGTTCATGGAGCTGCTGGTGAAAGACACAAAGTACAAAGTATTTCTTGCACTCGACAACCTTCGCGTTCACCACAGCAAGCCCGTGAAAGCGTGGTTGGGTCAACACGAGGAAGAAATCGAAGTGTTCTATCTTCCCAGCTATAGTCCAGAACTCAATCCAGACGAACGGCTCAACGCCGATTTGAAACACAAGATCACGACAACCGCCCCCGCCCGTAGTCGCAGCAAACTGAAAGAAGTGACCACAAGGCATATGGAGTTCATCCAACGCTCACCCAAGCGGGTCATAAAATACTTCAGAGATCCCCATGTCAGCTATGCCGAAAATCACAACTTTTAATTGCCGGAGCAATAGTTTTCCATCCAATGTATTATAGAAATAATTTCGCAAAAGAATTTCTTCTGGCAAGATATATTCTTCAACGAATTTTTCTTGTTTGAAGTCATAAATCCTGAGCCAACCTCTTTGTTCCCTTTTTCTAGATGCGAAGGATTCTTGGGGACTGTAGTGTATTATCGATTTATTCCCAAAAAGCAATGCCCATTCTTTGTTGGGATGGATAAGCACTTTGTTTACTCCGTCCAATACAGTTGTTTTTTGGGATGGCGAATCGGAGTACGACTTCACGTCGAAATACCGCGAATAAATCCGGGTGGCTTGATTCATTTCTGGGTTCAGCCGATAAATCGCAAACGTAGTAGGAGGGATGACGTCTTCATTGGGATTGTTTAGCAAATAAAGGCCCGTCTCGGCATGCACACCTTGCACAAAGCTCAATAGAAAAACGCCGAGTAATACAACAAACCCTACACGCAACAGCGATGAACCTTGCCTTTTCTGGTCAATATATGAATCTTTATCAGCCATAACAAGTTGTGTTTCTATATGGTGTGCGCTTATATGAAATCTCACTAGTGTCCGGTTAAGGATTTTTTAATCCGTTACAAGTTAAAGCAATACAATATGTTACAAGGAAAAATGAGCGTTTTCGACTTCAAATCGGTTTGACTTTATCGCCATACTTCTTTCATCTTGAAAGGAGTAAAAGATGTACGACGGTCGTTTTGAAATGGCCCCCATGGGTTGGACAGGCTTTTCCGGGTCTTAAGGATCGCCCTGGTCCCTGGTTTTCATGCACAGTCCCCCATGGGGGTGTGCATACATATTAATGTAGTACACATTATCTGGTGTGCGTCTGTCAAGCGCCTGATGCTTTCTTTGCTGGCTGTAGAAATCCATCCAGCGTCCTTTGCCGTCCATGCTGATCCGGACGCCATGTTCCTTGAGTACGTCGGTGAAGGCCGCGCTGGTGAACTGGCAGCCCTGGTCGGTGTTGAAGATGCCGGGTGCGCCATGCCGGGCCAGCGCTTCGTTGAGCGCCGCGACGCAGAAGTCCGCGTCGAGGGTGTTGGACAGCCGCCAGGCGAGTACCTTGCGGCTGTACCAGTCCATGACGGCCACGAGGTAGACGAAGCCCCTGGCCATCGGAAGATACGTCACATCGGCGCACCAGACCTGATTGGCGCCTTCGATGGCGAGACCGCGCAGGAGACGTCCGCCGCCTGCGCGAGCAGCTGTTCCTTCCACTGCTTCACCTGGTCGAAACGCTGCGCCAGTTCCGCAAGCGTTCCTTCCTCCCGAAGCGCCGACAGCGCTACCTTCGCCTTGAAACCCGGTGCATGATTGTGTCGTTTACGTCGCATAACTCGATCTCCTTTACGGCTCCATTCACAGCCTACTCTACATCAGGAGATCCACTTAAGACACTGTCCAGATTTCGGGGTCCAGTTCAAGAAGCGGGGGAGAAGAAAGATGAAGAAGAAATACGGAATGAGACGGGCGTGAGGCGGCGGAGTATCCCGGCTCACCATCAGAAAGACAGCCCGGGCGTGCACGCCCGGGCTGAAGAGGGCGGAAGTTCGAATCTTTTCGCCTCGCCCATATAAAAGGCGGAACGCCAGCAGGATACAGAAATTTCCCGCTGGCGTTTTTCTTTTTCACGCGCCCTTCCTTTTCCTCTTCTGCATTCTCCTCCGCCAGGCGTATCGGCCGCTATTTTTTTGATTCCTGGGATACTGAAAAAATTTAACTTTAAAATATGATAAACTCACTCGTTGCAACCTGTTCAGAAGGTCAGGTTGGCGCGCCCTTACATCATAAATGACGGAAGATTTACAGACGGGATGTGAAGGCGAAGGCAGGCCTCTGCTTGTCTCGTTGCGAAATTGTACTTCGTCACAAGTCATTAAAACATTTGAGTAAACCTGCCATTGCGAGCGGCGCGAAGCAATCTCATATCCTGTGCCACCCTCCGGTCGGGTGGATAGCGCAGATGGCCTCGTCGGCCCCTGGCCTCCCCGCAATGATGAATGGCACTGAATTATGAAAGGAAGGACCATGCGACACTTTATAAGTTTACTGACGGCTGCGCTCCTCTGCGCGGCAGCGCACACAGCGCCGCCGGAGAGCATCGTGATACACGGACAGCTACTCGACACGAACGGGAAAGCCCTCACGGGCGACCGGGCGTGGTCGGTGACTTTTTATGATGCGGAAAGCGGCGGCGCGGCCCTGGGCAGTGCGCTGAGCGGCACGGTCACGCTGTCGGCGGAGGGAATCTTCGACATCTCCCTCACCCCGCCGGAAGAAATCTTCACCGCCGCCACCGTCTGGTATGCCATTGCCCTCGACAGTGACGAGACGGGTAACGGCCTGGACGACAACGACGTTTTTCCCAACCGGGTGCGCATGGAAAGCGTGGCCTTTGCCCGTCGTGCGGAGGAAAGCCGCTTCGTGGAAGCCTCGAACGTGAGTCCGGGCACGGTGGATGAAACCGAGCTGGGCGCGCTGGACGGCATCAGCGGCTCCGTGCAGGGACAGCTCGACGCCAAGGCGGCGCTGTCGGACGTCATCCCGGAAAGCGCCATCGTACGGAGCGAGATCTATCCGAACGAAAACCTGACCGGCTACACCTGCATCGGCAAGATCACGGAAGACTTCACGCTGCCCGATGCGGAGCTGGACGCCTGGAGCGGCATGTCCACGACCAACGCACCCGTCGGCCGAGAGGATCACACGTCGGTATGGACGGGCTCAAAAATGATTGTCTGGGGAGGATTCAGCGAGGCTTGGCTGAACACGGGTGACGTCTACGACCCGGATACGGACACCTGGACGGCCATGAGCACGACCGACGCGCCCTATCCCCTATCCGGCCGCATAGCGGTATGGACGGGCTCAAAAATGATTGTCTGGGGAGGAAACACCTCCTCCAGCTACCGGGGGGGTGGCGTCTACGACCCGGCGACGGACACCTGGACCGCCACCTCCACGACCAACGCGCCCCCCACCCGATTCAAGCATACGTTGGTTTGGACGGGCTCAAAAATGATTGTCTGGGGAGGGGAAAGGCTCGGCGAGTCTCTGAACACGGGTGGCGTCTACGACCCGGATACGGACACCTGGAGCGGCATGTCCACGACCAACGCACCCGCCAGCCGAGAGGATCACACGTCGGTATGGACGGGCTCAAAAATGATTGTCTGGGGAGGAATCAGCAACGGCAGCTACCTGAATACGGGTGGCGTCTACGACCCGGATACGGACACCTGGAGCGGCATGTCCACGACCAACGCACCCGCCGCCCTTTCCAGGCACACGTCGGTATGGACGGGCTCAAAAATGATTGTCTGGGGAGGAATCAGCAACGGCAGCTACCTGAATACGGGTGGCGTCTACGACCCGGATACGGACACCTGGAGCGGCATGTCCACGACCAACGCACCCGGGTCCCGATACAAACATACGTCGGTATGGACGGGCTCAAAAATGATTGTCTGGGGAGGATATAAAACCGGCAACTACCTGAATACGGGTGGCGTCTACGACCCGGAAACGGATACCTGGACGGCTACCCTCACCGCCGCCGCGCCTGCCGGGCGATACGACCACACGGCGGTGTGGACGGGCTCAAAAATGATTGTCTGGGGAGGATCCAACTCCAGCGTCCTGAATACGGGGGGCATCCTGTACACCCCGACGACGACGACAACCTTCTACCTCTATGAGAAAAATTGAAGATACGCAGGATGGGAAAGGAAAAATCATGCGATACTTTATGAACTTACTGACGGCCACACTCCTCTGCGCGGGCGCTCATGCGGCGACGCCGGAGAATATTGTGATACACGGACAGCTCCTCGACACGAACGGCAAAGCCCTCACGGGCGCCCGGGCGTGGTCGGTAACTTTTTATGATGCGGCAAGCGGCGGCGCGGCCCTGGGCGGCGCGTTGAGCGGCACGGTCACGCTGTCGGCGGAGGGGATCTTCGACATCTCCCTGACCCCGCCCGAAGAAATCTTCACGGCGGACGCGGTCTGGTATGCGGTCGCGGTGGACGGCGACGAGACGGCCAATGGTCTGGACGACAACGACCGTTTCCCGGACCGGGTCAGTGTGGAGAGCGTTCCCTTTGCCCGACAGTCCGGAAAAAGTCTTTTCGTGGAAGCGGTCAATGTGGGTCTGGGCACGGTGGACGAGACCGAGCTGGACGCGCTGGACGGAATCACCGGCTCCGTCCAGGGGCAGCTCGACGCCAAGGCGGACGCTTCGGACATCTTCCCGGAAAGCGCCATCATTCGGAGCGAGACGTACCCGAACGAGAACCTGGTCGGCTACACCTGCATCGGCCGGGTCATCGAAGAGTTCCTCCTGCCTGACGCGAAGCTGGACACCTGGGTTGCCACGCCCACGAGCGGTGCGCCCGGCGCCCGATACGCCCACACGGCGGTGTGGACGGGCTCAAAAATGCTGGTCTGGGGAGGATACAACGAGGGTTACCTGAACACGGGGGGCGTCTACGACCCGGCGACGAATACCTGGACCGCCACTTCCACCACCGACGCGCCCAGCGCCCGATACGCCCACACGGCGGTGTGGACCGGATCGAAGATGATGGTCTGGGGGGGATACGGCTCCTCCCGCTACCTGAACACGGGGGGCGTCTACGACCCGGCAACGAATACCTGGGCCGCCACCTCCACCACCAACGCGCCCGCCGCCCGTTCCGAGCATACCTCGGTCTGGACGGGCTCAAAAATGATTGTCTGGGGAGGAATCAGCAACGGCAACTCCCTGAACACGGGTGGCGTCTACGACCCGGCGACGGACACCTGGAGCGGCATGTCCACGACCAACGCACCCGGGTCCCGATATAAACATACGTCGGTATGGACGGGCTCAAAAATGATTGTCTGGGGAGGGCGCACCCTCTCCTCCACCCACTTCAACACGGGTGGCGTCTACGACCCGGCGACGGACACCTGGAGCGGCATGTCCACGACCAACGCCCCCGCCGGCCGATACCAGCATACGTCGGTATGGACGGGCTCAAAAATGATTGTCTGGGGAGGAATCAGCAACGGCAGCTACCTGAATACGGGTGGCGTCTACGACCCGGCGACGGACACCTGGAGCGGCATGTCCACGACCAACGCCCCCGCCGGCCGATACCAGCATACGTCGGTATGGACGGGCTCAAAAATGATTGTCTGGGGAGGATTCAAAACCGGCAACCACCTGAATACGGGTGGCGTCTACGACCCGGAAACGGATACCTGGACGGCTACCCTCACCGCCGCCGCGCCTGCCGGGCGATACGACCACACGGCGGTGTGGACGGGCTCAAAAATGATTGTCTGGGGAGGATCCAACTCCAGCGTCCTGAATACGGGGGGCATCCTGTACACCCCGACGACGACGACAACCTTCTACCTCTATGAGAAAAATTGAAGATACGCAGGATGGGAAAGGAAAAGACCATGCGATACTTTATGAGTTTACTGACGGCGGCGCTGCTCTGCGCGGCGGCCGGCGCGGCGAACCGGAACGCGAATGAGGTGACCCTGCATCTGGGCGCCACGGACCATCCCGGCGCTACGGAAGACACGAATGGAAACGGCGCGCGTTTGCTGGCCGTGGGCGCGACCTCCGCAGGTCCGGCCGGGATCAACGGCGCGGGCGCAACCCTGATGCTCGACCCGCTCTCCGCGCTGAACATCACCTTCAGCCCCACGACGGAGGACGAAGGCGAGAGTGAAGGTGCGGGCGAAGGCGAAGGTGAAGGTGCGGGCGAAGGTGAAGGTGCGGGTGAAGGTGAAGGAGGAGGAGGAACGGTCTACGGCGGGCTTGCCGCCGGATTCACGGCCGCGCCCCGCAACGGCGCCGCCCCGCTCACCGTGCAGTTCACCGACCTCTCCGACGCGGGCTTCTACAGCATCACCGCCTGGGAATGGGACTTCGGCGATGGCAGCCCGGTGAGTGAGGCCCCAAACCCCGAACACGTCTACACCACCGACGGGGAATACGACGTGCGCCTGACCGTCCTCGCCTCGAGCGGCGTCATCGGAACAGTGACCCGCACCGCCTATATCCGCGTAGCGGGCGAAAGCGTCCCCGCCGCTGGCGGCCTCATGCTCGCGGCCCTGGTATTCCTGCTCAGCCTGGCCGCGGCCTGGCAGGGGTTACGGCGGAAGCCCGGGAAATAAGGAATGCATTACGGATTATGGATCTCGTCGCAAAGTTGTACTCCGCAACGCCCGCTCCCGGAGGAGCGGTTCCGAGGCAAAGTACAATGCCTTCACGAGTCTGAAAACCCGTCATTGCAAATGCAGCAAAGCAATCCTGTTACCTGTGCCCCACTACATTGAGTGAAATATGCGGATGGCTTCGTCGGCCCCAGCCTTCCCGCAATGACGGACGACACTGGATTACGAAAGGAAACATCATGCAATACCTTATCAGCATACTGACGGCCGCGCTTCTCTGCACGGCCGCCCAGGCGGCGACGCCGGAAAACATCGTGATTCACGGGCAGTTGCTCGACACGTACGGAAAGGCGCTCACGGGCGACCGGGCGTATTCCGTCACCTTTTATGACGCGGAAACCGGGGGGGCCGCCCTGGATTCCGTATTGACGGGAACGGTCACCCTGTCGGCAGAGGGAATCTTTGATATCTCGATCACCCCGCCGGAAGCGATCTTAACGGCGGATGCGCTCTGGTACGCAGTCGCCGTGGACAGTGATGAGACGGCCAACGGCCTGGACGAGAACGACCTCTTTCCGGAGCGGGTGCGTGTGGAAAGCGCCGCCTTTGCCCTGCAGGCGGAGGAAAGTTTTTATGTGGAGGCCGCGGGTGTGGGCGCGGGCACCGTGGACGATACGGAGCTGGCCGCCCTGGACGGAGTCAGCGGCCCCGTGCAGGACCAGATCGATACGAAGGCGGACGCTTCCGAACTTATTCCAAAAACGGCCGTTGTGCGCAGCAGGACCTATCCGAATGAGAAGCTGAGCGGGTATACCTGTATCGGCACGATCACCGAGTCGCTCACGGCCATCGGCGCGGAACCGGACGTCTGGGCCGCCACGTCCAGCACCGACGCGCCCGGCGTCCGTTCCGAGCATACGTCGGTTTGGACGGGCTCGAAGATGATTGTCTGGGGAGGACGCTACAATTCCGGACGTCTGAATACGGGCGGCCTCTACGACCCCGCCGAAGACACCTGGACCGGCTCGACCACCACGACCGACGCACCTTCGGCCCGCTCCGGGCACACAGCGGTGTGGACCGACTCGAAGATGATTGTGTGGGGGGGCTACACCGGTTCCAGCCGCCTGAATACCGGCGGGATCTACGACCCGGACGCCGACGCCTGGACGGCCACCGCCACGACCGGTGCGCCCGAGAGGCGATACGGCCACACCTCGGTGTGGACGGGCTCAAAAATGATTATCTGGGGAGGGAACAACTCCGGCGGTCTGAATACGGGCGGGATCTACGACCCGGAAACGGATACCTGGACGGCCACCAGCACCAACAACGCGCCCAGCGAACGATACGCCCACACGTCGGTTTGGACGGGTTCGAAGATGATAGTGTGGGGGGGCGCCGACGGTTCCGAACTGAATACGGGCAGTGTCTACGACCCGGAAACGGATACCTGGACCACCGTCAGCACCGACAACGCGCCCGCAGCGCGCTCGTATCACACGGCGGTGTGGACAGGTTCGAAAATGATTGTCTGGGGAGGATACGGCGACACGGGCTTCCTGAATACGGGCGGCGTTTATGATCCGGACAGCGACACCTGGACCAGCATCACGGACACGGTTGCGCGGGGCTATCACACGACGGTGTGGACGGGTTCGAAAATGGTGGTCTGGGGGGGCGTCAGCGGTCCTTACCTGAACACGGGCGGCGTTTATGATCCGGATACCGGCGCCTGGACCAGAATCACGGAAACGGACGCGCCTGCGGTCCGAGCGCGTCACACGGCGGTGTGGACGGGCTCGGAGATGGTGGTCTGGGGAGGATACAACGGCTCCAGCTACCTGAGTGCGGGCGGCGCTTTCTACGCGGCCCCGACGGAGACGACCTTCTACCTCTATCGGAAAAACTGAAGCCGTGGCGCGTAACGGGAATAAGGCGGCTCTATACGGCTGGCGACGGCGCCTCCGGCAATAAATGGCCGCACGGACCTTCCGGACGGATCTCCTTTTCAGCGGGAGATCCGTCCGGTTTTTTTCCAGGCATCCGCACTTCCCTTTCAACGGCAACGGCTTCTTCACCCATGCATGTCCATCTACATTCACCGGCGTCGCTGGCGCGCGCACGTCCATTGTCCGAATGAAAACTCCCGAGAACGTCGAGCATCTGCGCTTGCGCCTTGAGGAGGAGGCCAAGTCGGCAGGCATCCGCGAGTTTATTCGCGTACTGAAGCTACTGGAGAAACACACCGCCAGAAAAGTTGCCAAAGCCATCAATAAAGCCCTTCGTTTGCCGCGATGCAACCGAGACGTAATCGCCCAGTATTCCTATCCCGATGAGCCTTTCAATCCACCTACCTTCCGTTTGGAAGGACGCGAACACCTTCAAGGCGTGGTGGTCCAACACCGGATTTGACGACCTACCGCCAACTCATCAGAAGCCATCTTCAGCAAGGAGGGTTGAACTGATGCACACCAAAGACCCCACCGTTCTCTTGGAGCATTACCTCAAGCAGCTCAAACTGCCGACCATGCTGTGTGAGTATAAAACCATCACGGCCGTTAGTGCCAAAGACGGCGGAGACCATCTTGCCTTTCTCTTGCGCTACTTTTATACGTATTGTGAAGGAGTTTGCAGAAGCGGGCGATGTCACAGAGCGTGCGGCACCGGCTGCTGCATTTATTGAAAACCGTATGTATTATGAGGACTACGAAACCTGTCTGAAGCTGTATCAGGATTTCCTGAATACGTTTCCGCAGTCGCGCTATGCAGCGCGGGCCTTGTTCTCGATGGCAGATATATATTGGCGTGCAGAAAATATGCAGACTGCGTATGCAACGTATCAGCAAGTGGTAAAGCTTTTTCCGGACACCACGTTTGCCGAATCGGCGGCGTATAACTGCCGGTTTATGGAGCGATTCATCCTTGATACGGACTTGGCTCTTGCGGTGCCGGAGGAGAAGCCAGTACTGGCGCCACCGGTTTTCGCCAAGCTTTGTGGTCCAGAGGCTTTGCACCATTATCTGGCCTTGCAGGGTGAGGCAGCTTCTGTAGGGGAATTGAGTGAATCGGCGGGGATGAATGATAGGGGGGGTTCTATGCAGGCGTTGCTGGACACGGCAGCGGCGCATGGGCATGCGCTGGTGGGTGTGGAGATGGCGTCGTTGCAGGATTCGGAGCAGCTGTTCCTGGCGCATGTGGACGAACATCACTTTGTTCTGGTTTTGGAAAGCAATCCTGAAGGCGTGCGCTATATCGACAGTTTTGGGCGGGTGCGCCATACGGCGCGCAGCACCTTTGAGATGCGTTTTGGCGGTATGGCGTTGATGCCCCAGCATAAGGCCGGCGGCGCATTTTCTCTGGTTAAACGCGATGCGTTGGAAAGTGTTTTTGGTGGGGAAGATCCGCAATTTCCTACCGGGACACCTGGTACTTGTCCCAATGGCGACCCCTATGATCCATGTGATGAAGACGAGGGAGGTGATGGCGTTCCGCCTGGCCCGGGTGATGGTCCTGCCCCCCCAGATAAGTGCCTTGTAGGCGATGTGGATGCCGGTACTGCGGGTGGACCAGGGTTACGTTTAGGCGGTGGCGGTTCTGCCAGTTCGTCTATGCCGGGTGCGGTGATGGGCAATATCGGGGCGTTTGGCATAGGTATTACAGCACCGGAAATAGATTTTACCATTATGGGGCGACAAGGCTCGCAGGTGGTGCATCAGACCGATATATCAGTGCCTGTCCGCGGGGATTTGAACCTGATGTTTAAGCGCACGTTCTTTAACCCTTGGGGGTTGATCGATCCCGATACTTCTTTTCATGCATTTAACGACGAGATTGGAGAATGCTGGTCACACAACTTTAGCGATTATGTAATTGTTTCCACGAATGATGATTCAAACGGTGCTCCGCTAGGGGTTGCAACGAATATCAAAGGGAAAACCCGCTATTATGTAAGCACTGAGGTGGTAATAAATATCGATTCTAATGATCCAGAAATGGAATATGGAGAAACGGTATATGCTATTGATGGGATTATGGGAGACCCTCTTCAGGATCCTGATGCGTGGCGAACCGGTGGGGCGCTGACCCATGAGTTAGGAAATGTGCTCTATCGAAACAATAAAAATGGCAAGACCAGAGTGGTGTATCCCAATGGGTCACAGCGTTGTTTTTTGGGCCCTGTTAACAATGTGGGCCGCATGGAAAAATTGCGAGACAGAAATGGCAATGAGATCACGCTAAGCTATACCAACGGTAGGATTACTACCGTAAGTGCGCCTGATGACCGCTATTTAGCTTTTTCCTATAACAGTAACAATGTGATTACCAAAGTGGAATTGCGCAAGGATGGTGCAGTCAACCCCCTGAAAACTATCGAATATCAATATGCATATTCATCTACATTGGCTTCCTATCTTCTCAGCAAAGTACTATATCCGGATAATTCATCTAACCAATTTTACTACAATACATCAAAAGTCGACAATTGCCTGTTTATTAGTACTTACTATGATCGTTCCGGTAAGCGTACCAGCTTCGATTTTACGTATAGGCAAGATTCGTATGACACACAATGGACACACGCTTTCGATGGTGTCGTTACGCACTATGCCTCAGATTCGGTGGTAGATTCGACGCTTGAGTTGAGCAGGATGGACTCAAATCCAACAGGCCCCCTCGTAATATTGCAGTATGATGGCACTATACAGTCCGGAACGCTTCTGGCACGCGCGCGCTATGAGGGCGATGGCTCAGGGTATCACAACACAAAGAGTATTTATTATGGTGATCCTAATGATTTAAATGAAACACGTACGATGGAATTTTGGTATAATAAGGATAATTATCGTGATTTACACTATATAAGAGATCTTTCCGGGATGGCTTCATATGGATACGAATACAATGAGAAAGGTAAGATTACTAAAATAACCCGTAGATATGGTCAGATTTATACTATTGATATGTATTTTGAGTACGATGCTACCGGTTTGCGGGTGACAAAACGAATTGATCCCAATGGCCTGGAATCGACCTATGGATATGATGGGAACGGCAACATTACCCGCTACTATCATCCCTATATGGGGGCGGGTGACATAACCTACGCCTATGATGATACCTATGGACAATTGACTTCCTATACGGATCCGCTCAATCACACCTGGACGTATGCCTATGACAGCCGCGGTAATATGACCTCCAGCACCACGCCACTGAATAAAACGACCACCTACGCCTATGACGATTTCGGGCGGCTGACTTCGATGACTAGCCCGCTCAACAAAACAGTTAGCTACGAATACGAAGACAGTTCCTGTTCCTGCGGCGGGCCGGCAGGGAAAATCACCAAAATCACTGATGAAGAGAACCATATTACTCAGATGGAATACGATACCGGCGGTATGCTTACCAAGGTGATCGATGCGTTGAATCGCACAACTGGCTATCAATATGACGCGATGCACCGGCTTACCGCTGTCGCCGTTCCTCACGACAGCACAACGGATAAAATGTTGTACGAATACGATGCACTGAACCGTATCACCAATATCATCAATTTTGAGAAAGAAGAAAGCACGTTTGTATATGATTTTTATGGCGACTTGACCCAGGTGACGGATCCCGAAGGTAGTGTGAGCTTTGTCTATTACGCAAACGGACATTTAAAGCAACTTATCGACGGCAACAATAATACAACCAACTTCTATTATTGGCGTGATGGTGGTTTAAAAAGAACCGTTAATGCCCAAGGGGAAAGACGCTACTATTGGTATGACCATATGGGGAACCTTACTAAAACCGGGGCGGGGGAAGACGGTACTACGGACCCCATTGAGTACCGCTACAGCAATACGACCGGTCAGCTCACCCAGCTGCACTATAGTAACGAGAATGACAGTTTTAATTTAAATGTGTATTATTACTATGACCAAGCAGGACAGTTAACTCGCCTTGTTGATTGGGGTTCCTATGAAGGTCACTATTTCTATTACGATGCCGAAGGCAAAGTAACCAAATATACAGACTATGACCATACCAGCGCCAACCCCAAAGCGCTGAACCTGACCTACGATGACGCCGGTCGCGTCATCACCATGACCGACTACGACGGATACGCGACCACCTACACCTATACCGACACCGGGCGCGTCAGCACCGTCACCACCCCGGGCAACAAAACCTGGACCTACAATTACAATGCGCTTGGCCAGCCCACCACGGTTGCCCTGCCCAACGGCATGACCACGGCCTACGCGTACGACACGCTCAACCAGATGACCAAGCTCGAACACAAAGACGGGACCACGGTCAAGGAAGGCTGGGAATACGCGCTGGACGCCAACGGCAACATTCTGCGCATGGGCTCCACCGTTGCCAACGACGACAGCGCCTGGGAATACGCCTACGACGGTCGCGGCCGCCTGCTTGACGCCATGCAACGCAACGCCGCCGGTCTGCCCAAGCAACGCTACAGCTACACCTACGATGCTGGCGACAACCTGCTGACCAAGCAATGCAGTCCCTTCAAGGCGTCGCCTTCCCTGCAAGACGATTTCTCCGACGGCGACTACACCGCCTCCCCTGCCTGGACTGTGAAGAATGGTACCTGGTCTGTCGACCCTACCGGCCTGTACCTGCGGGCTGATCACACTATTGCCAACGAAATCTATACGGCCCAGACCCAGAGCGAGTACGAACTCTGGTTCTCCTACTACTTCGAAGAAGCGGCAATACTAGCGGTGCCCTTGCTTGCCGACGCCAACGGTCTGGGGGGACCAGCGCTACGCATTGTGGACAGCGGGATGGAGTTTAACACGGGTACACCCAGCATCAGCAGGACGATCAATACAGAACTGGGCCAATGGTACGACGTACGTGTCCGCGTGGAAGGCGACACCATCACCGTGTGGCGCGGCAACCAAGGCGAAGGCCTCAACCTGGTGCTCCAGCAAAGCGGCTTTACGATTCCTGCGCCCGCCCAACTGGGTTTCATGGTCCTGGGCGACAAAGTCCGCATCGACAACCTGCGCCTGATTACGGCCAACAGCACAGACTATAATTTCACGGACGACTTCAACGACGGCGACATGAGCGGCTGGAACGTCGGCAGCAATTTGAGCGCTTCCAGTGGGGCAGTGCGCACCCTTGCCAACATCAGCGGCTACTCCTCCTTCTCCCGCTACCGCCCGCTCAGCGATGGTGATATCAAGTTTAGCTATACCCTGGAGTCCACCAGTACTGCCGCCTATCCCCGCATCGAAGTGCTGGCGCGCTACTACAACTGGAACAACCAGATTCTGGTGCGACTGTATGCACATACCGCCCAAATTCTACAATACAAAGACGGCGTTCTTACTACCCTTGTAAGCAATTCCAACGGTGCCTCCACGCTGGACCAGGCCTACGACGTCACCCTTCACTACGACGGTAATCGTGTCGAAGTATGGCGCGGAGAAGCGGGGCAATCCCAAAGCATGATCCTGGCGACCGATGCCGCCACGCATCTGTCCGGCGGCAACCTGTACATTCGTGCCGCCGGCAACACCATGGCCGAGATAGACGACATCACGTTCAGCGTGCCCAAACCCGAGACCACCGTCTACACCTGTAACAACGCCAACGAACTCACCTCCATGACCGTGGGCAGCCAACCTGCCGTCACCTACACCTACGACGCCTGGGGCCGCACCCAGAGCGAACAACAAACCCTCAGCGGCACCGATTATACCCGCACCTACACATGGATGTTTGGCGACAAACTCAAGAAACGCGTCTCCACCTTCCCCGGCGAAGAGCAGCAGATCGACTACCTCTACGACGGCCTTGGCAAACGCCGTAACATAGTAGTCAACTACGGACAGGTCGATCAAGCCATCACCTGGTACCGCTGGATAGGGTCAAACGAATCCGCCCAATACACCGAAGGGACCGATTCCAGCACCATCTGGGATATTGGTGCGCGCACCCACAGCTGGTACAACGGCGCAGAAGTGCAAGGCGCCAACCCCAGTACCGGCGCCTACACCTACCAACTGAAAGACCGCCTCGGCACCCCACGCGGCCACTATAACCAGACCAAAACCCGCATAGCCCGCACCAGCTACACCCCCTACGGCATGCCCGACATGCAACTCGGTGGCGCCAGCAGCCCCATCGGCTACACCGGCCACCTTTACGACAGCCAGACCGGCCTCAACTACGCCCCCTTCCGCTACTACAACCCCCAAACCGCCCGCTGGATGAAACGTGACCCACTGGGATACATCAACGGAACCAACCTATACGCCTACGTAACCAACAACCCTGCCGCCTATAACGACCCTACTGGAGGATTTTTACTCACATTTGGGATTGCAATAGGAATTGGGGCAGCAGTTGGAGGTTTAGCTGGTGGGATTCGCGCCCGCATGAATAATAAGCCGGTAGCGCCAGCAGTTGGATGGGGAGCGCTTGTAGGCGGGGTGTCTGGGGCAGCCGGTGCAGTTTTTGCAGCGTGTTTGACACCTCTATTCGGAGGTGCTGCGGCTGCGGCGGTTGCTGAATCTGGTGGAGGTATCCTTGGTTGGGGTACCGGGGTAGCCACTGCACTGGCGCACATGGACAAAATTACTAGTGCTGCGGCAGGTTTGAATGGTGCGCTTTGGGGAAATACGGCAGATCTATGGTATGAAGCTGTGACTACTAATCCTGCGACAGGATGCAGAATAGACTAAAGCTGTTTTTATTCCTGGAGAAAAGCTGTCACTCGCTCCTGCGCTTTTTTGTGGGGGCGAGTGCTTGTATTCTTGACGGCAAGAGAAGATGACCACTAGAATCCTAGGCGGTGTGATTATGATAAGGGGGTTATGGCATATCGTACGACGACTGGAACGAACGCGATGTGTGTTTTTCGGAAGACATGAAGCGTGAAAGAAGAACTCAACGAGAAAATGCTTTTAAGGAACAACCGGAGAAGTGCAGTACATAAGAATTTTTGAAATTTTCTTTATAATGAGGTGTTTCCCGCGAGTTTTTAATGAATATGGTGGAAGGTGTTTATGAAAACGGCAAAGATTCCTAAAGATGTTCGTTATGTGGCGTATTCTAAACCCGTTTTTTGCGCATTTTTTTTGCTGAGCGCAGGACGAGCTTTTTACACACCGGGTACATATGAAATAGGTTTTTCCTGTTATGCGTTGTTTGTGTGTCTTTTAGGACACTATTTATATCGGCTGTGGCGGGAAAACTGGCTAAAGGTGGAATATACGCTGTCCGGCCCATGGCTTGTCAAAAAGGCAGGAAGAAAGGAGCAGTGTGTAGATGTCAGAACTATAAAGATACTTATGTATAATACTAGTATACATAAAGATCCTGCGAATGAAACCTTTCTTAAGGTGCTAAGGGTTTGCACGGCATTTCTTGTATCTGTGTTTCTTTTGTTGGAATGCCGGGCTTATCTTTTTACATCCGATGGGGAAAAAATGACGTTTCCTTCAGATTTAATGATTCCCGGAACCGATACGCAGTATTTTATTTCTCCCATTTTTTCTTCTATCGACAAGAAACTTTTACCGGAAGATTTCCAAATGATTTCCCGGTATCCCGGTTGAGTGTCTTCTGGCGTGCGCTTATTTCCTGAACACAAATGATGTCGAGCATACAAAACACCCTAGATAGTGTCGTCATGAGATATTGAGCCATAGGGCGAGGCATTGAATTTGTACGGCCGCCAGGAAGGAGGAGGTGTTTTTGGCGTAGCGGGTTGCAATCCCGCGCCAGCGTTTGAGGTTAGGAAGGCGTTTTCGACCAGATGACGGTGCCGGTAAAGCGCTTTGTCGTAATCTCGCTGAATTTTCCGGTTTCTTTTCGGCGCAATCACCGCTTCCATACCCGCCTGAGCTGCTTCGCGGAGTATGGCGTCGGTGTCGTAACCGCGGTCCGCAAGCAACTTTTCTGCGTCCAGCCCATTTATCAGCGGTTGAGCCTGTGTGCAATCCGCTGTGGAACCTGCTGTAATAAGAATTCGGACCGGCATCCCATGCGCATCCACGGCCAGGTGTATCTTGCTGTTGAGCCCCCTTTTGTCTGCCCCGTCTCCTGGTTGCCGCCGCGGGCACCCGTTGCGTGGGGGGCTTTGACGTGGCTGGCGTCTTATCATCAGCCATTCGAAATCGGGCTCGTCGATGAACTGTTCGAGCAGTTTTTCCCACACGCCCTTGTCGCGCCAGCGGCAGAAGCGGCGGTGTGTGTTTTTCCAGTCACCGTAGTCGGGGGCAGGTCGCGCCAGGGAGCGCCGGTGCGCAGGATCCATAGAACTGCGTTGATAAACTGGCGGTTGTCCCGGGCGTTGCCACCCCATGCCCCTGCGCGCCCGGGAAGGTGAGGCTTCAGAAGTTCCCAGGTGTGCTCGCAGATGTCGTGTCGTCGATGCGCTGGTTTCATGTCGGGCCTTTCTCTCGTTTTTTTACCCGAAACACTATAGCATAAACAAAACTCATGACGACACTATCTAGGGGATTGAATTTTTTTTCTGCTCGTCCCCACGGTCCTCCCTGGGGACGCATATGTTAGCGTGTGTAGAAAATAGTTTCCTGTAGTTTATAACGCGCGCTTTGCTCCTCAGCGGCTTTGCGTGCTCTATTTCCTCAACGCAGAGAGGCGGAGTACGCAAGGTTTCGCAGGGGATAGAGTATTTTTTGGAATCATTGATCCGCATGACTATGAAATAACCTGTTAAAGTATCCGTTTTTCTTTGCTTCTTTCTTTTTCCGTAAAAAGAAAGAAGTGTCTGTAATTCCTTAAAATACTTCAGCTTTTCAGAATCGCGTCCGCGGACAGAACAGCGCAGTCCACTTTACGAATCGCTTTTCTCCCTCCCCAAGTACTTCAAAAGGACGGATTTCACGAACGCATGCCCTTCTTCGGAGAAATGGCCGTCGTGGGGGATGTTCCACCAATACGGACCTTCGCGCCGGGCCGTTTCTTCCTGTAACAGGGGAAGCAGATCGATGCAAAGGGCTTTACCCGACATCGCCTTGAGAATGCTATCCTGCGGACGTCGCGGGTTATAGCCCTGTGGAAAAGCAGCCGCATCGAGCTGTTCGGCTTTGGGCACAATCAGCACAATGGGCCGTATGCCATTCTCTTTCGCCTTGGCTACAAAGCGGTTAAGAAGCGCCATCGTTAATGCATAGGAGCGCTCCCAGGCCGGTGGCGGTGTTTCATCATAAAGTTCTGGGCATTCCATATGTACCGCTGCATTGACCGATTTGATGCGGAGCTTGCGATACTGATTGTACATATAGACAAGACCATAGCTGTAGCGGGCAAGCTTCATAAAAACCGGGATCCCAATTTCCGGTTCAAGTAATTGGAGTTCATTGTCCACTTGGGTCCAGTAGGGGTAATAACGTTTCCAGTTTAATTCCTGAGAATTATCAACAAAATCGTTCCCCACAAATACCTGCAGCAACGCTACATCGGGTTTAAGCGAAAGGGCAACGCGTTCAAACTGGATAAGCTGCATGCCCGTCCCTGTCCCATCGATAGTCAAATTTATACACGCTACGTCTTCCCCCCTGCTTTTCAGGTCCGCTTCGACGCCAGCAACGAAGGTTTTTTTATAGGGGACTTCAAATGCGGCTGTAAAACTATCGCCGAGAAACGCGATTTTGTACGCATGCATTAAATCCCAATCCGGACCACGATAGCCATTCTGGTTGATCCGAATATCGGTGCGGACAGACGGATTTGCCTGGCTTATATAACGCGCTTTCATTCCGGGCGCATACTTTATGTATACCTCGGAATCAGCGACTTTAAAAATGGGACAGGTATCAGAAAAGAGCCTGACACCAATTTCAAAAGAGACCAGGATTGCCCCACTTACAGCAGTGAGTAGCAGGAGGTTTATTGCAACAGATTTAAGGTGATTTTTTCAAAACTCTATCTCCGGACGGGTATGTTTATGGCACGCTTAATCAGCCTGCTTTTTTACAAGAAAGCGACATAGACAAGTAGTATAAAAAAAGATCCAGCAGATTCTCCAGTACTTGCCGAATTCAATGCCACGGTTGCGGCTGCACGACGGCCCGGGGGCCGTCGTGCGGTATGTGGGCGTAGCACATTTTGAGATGCTGACGGTCCACTGACGGGGCAAAGGGAAAAATGCTTGTGGGGGAAGGCTTCTGGCGGGGTGACGTGCTGCGGGGTAGAACGTTGGGGAGGCGCTGGAAGCGGGTGCGTCATCCCTGGACGGTGTGGGGTTTTGCGGGTTCGAGGTAGATTCGGTGAGCGTGACGGCATCGCGGTTGCGGGCGAGGAGCGTTGCGAAACAAGGGTTCCGCGTCTTGTCGTCGGTGAAGCGGAGGATGTCCCCGGGCTTGGTGGGGCGTATTCAGGAATGGCGGAGAGGGAGGGATTCGAACCCTCGGTACGCTGACGCGCACAACGGCTTTCGAGTTCGACAAACTGTAGTAGCACAGCTTTTGATAATTCATGATTCCAAAGGCAATGCCCAGCCCGGCCACGTGTTACACCAACCCTAACGGGGCAAGGACGGTCCGTAGTCACTCCGTAGTACTGGCACAACCCCGAAGGAAACTCCGCGACGGAAGAACAGTTTACCAAAGTCAGTTGCGCCTGCGGAGCGCACGACACCTTTCCTGGAGTGACTCGCGTCGCCTGACGCTCCTGAATCACCGTGCAGCGAGGCTCAGAATAAGCTTTCTGGGTAGTTTTTGAACAAGAAGGCAGGATGATAGTCTCGTCGCTTGTAGCGCGCATTATGGTCCGCATTTTCAGGCCTCAAATCCAGGCGTACAGGGTATTCTTCGATGCAAGCGGTTTGTTGTGAAATACACTCAAAATGCTCTATGAGCGCGGAGGGTGTATCAGCTTCGCGCAATAGCAATGCCTCACCCTCTGACGAGAGGTGGCCGCCATCCAAAGCCGCTGCTATCTTACGCAAACTGACACCTTGAGATTTCATCTCCACTGCTGTACTTTCTGTTTCAACGGGCTGCCCCTCAAGGGGTATCAAGTTTTCTGTTTACAATTACTTAAATACCCTGAGCAGCCCATGAGATCCGAAACGGTGAAATTCCCGGGGTAGCCACCGAGAAAATCCACGAATAAATATCGCCGCATCAAATTTGACGCTACGTCCTACTTAGCCTTTGCCTGGATTGCATAAATCTTCAGGTTCTGAACTGTTCGTTGTGCCTAAAATCGTGCGCTTTGTCATCCACTTACAAAGACCTGCTACATGTTGACAGCAGTTTTGAAAATAGTTAGGATAGATGCAAAAGGGGTGTTACTTATGCCAATTCTGTGGTTTATGCAAGCTTTTGTTTTTAGCACCCCAATAATACAATCGATAGGATAGGGGTCATGAAGAAGCAAGTTATACGAAAAGCATTTATTCTATGTGCCGTTGCCAACCTTTTGTTCATTAACAATGCCATGGCGAAATATGCTGGCGGCAGTGGTAACGAACTCGACCCTTATCGAATCACTACAACGGCCGACCTGATTGCGTTGGCAGATCAAGAAAACAGTGAGGATTGGGATAAGTATTTCATATTGACCAATGACATCGACATGGCAGAAGTTGCGAATTTCACCCCCATTGGCCAAACGGAGCCGTATTTCTGCGGTCACTTTGAGGGTGATGGGAATATTATTCACAATTTAAACATTGACCGGCCCACTGAGGATAACGTCGGTCTATTTGGCGTGGTTGGAAAGAGCGCTAGCATAAGCAGACTCGGTCTGATGGGGGGAAGCATTTCGGGAAAAGATTACGCGGGCGCATTGGCTGGTAAAGTTTATGCGAATGCATACATCTCATTTAATGGAACGCAATCTATCGATGTTCGGATTGATGTTACTTCATGTTACGCCGATTGTGTGGTTGTAGGAGAAGACAACGTAGGCGGGCTCATTGGTTACGCCTATATAAACGCTGCAAGCCATGTATCAGGAGGCGGTACAAGCCATGGAGAAGTTATATTTGATTCCTGCTATGCCATGGGAACAGTTTGGGGCGACGAAAATGTCGGCGGATTGATCGGCAATAATGATTGCTATGTGGCATGTTCTTTGGGTAGCAATGGCAGCTCTGGCGACATTAAGGTTAACAAATGCTATTCGCTAGCCACGGTTTCAGGTAGGTATAAAGTAGGCGGGCTAATAGGGTATATCACCATTTATTCCCTTAACACCTCTGATAGTTACGGTGCCGTTGGTTCTGGCAACGCGTTGATTTCAAGTTGTTATGCCAAAGGAATAGTATCAGGAAATTATGCTTCTGTTGGTGGTCTGGTTGGACATATGAATATTCAGGGGGCCGGAGGTAAGGAGGACGCCACATGTACTTCTTCTGCTAGCGTTGAAAAAAATTGCTTTATAGGAAACATTAATTGTGCAGACCGTGTGGGGGCGGTTGGCGGCCTTATGGGTGGAAATCAAGTATCGTCCCAATTCAAAGCTGAAAGTAGTACAAACATTTCAGATTGTTTTGCATATGCCAACATATCAGGAAAAGTTAATGATGCGGGAGGGCTGATTGGCCATCAAGGTGCCAGTAGTTTAGGTACAGGGAAGAGTACGGCAATTATCAGCAGGTGTTACACCAGTGCTGTTTTACCACTTGATGGAAAGAATCTTGGTGGCTTGGTGGGAACTTGCGCTGAAAATGGGGGCGACACTATTGTACGTGTTAGTTTCTGGGATGTGGAAAGAAGCGGCCTCAATTCATCAGAAGGCGGCTTTGGATTAACTACCGCGCAAATGCAAACGCAAAATACCTATACCAATGCTGCATGGAATTTTGAAAATGTATGGACGATGACGCCGCCGGACGACTATGGTTATCCAGTGTTAAGAGGCGTATTTACGCCGAGTTTACACGAAGGAGAAGGTAGCACGGAAGGTAGCACGGAAGGTAGCACGGAAGGTAGCACGGAAGGTAGCACGGAAGGTAGCACGGAAGGTAGCACGGAAGGTAGCACGGAAGGTAGCACGGAAGGTAGCACGGAAGGTAGCACGGAAGGTAGCACGGAAGGTAGCACGGAAGGTAGCACGGAAGGTAGCACGGAAGGTAGCACGGAAGGTAGCACGGAAGGTAGCACGGAAGGTAGCACGGAAGAAAACTCCATGGTGCACAGTGCTGACCAGAATGCCGACTATGTGATTAGTATTACCGAATTGCTCCGCATGATTCAGTTTTTTAATTCAGACGGTCTGCACTGTCATGAGGGTACGGAAGATGGCTATGGTCCGGGTCCCGGGAAGCAAACATGTGTGGCCCACGCCAGTGATTACAATCCCAAAGATTGGCAAATCAGCTTGACGGAACTCTTGCGTTTAATCCAATTCCTAAATTCGGATGGTTATCACACACAATGTAGTTCGGAAGATACGTTTGCTCCTGGTCCGGGTTATCATGGGAATTGTGGGGATATTAACGAAGGGGAAAACAATGTGGAAGGCGAAGAAGAAGGTAGTGTTGATGGTGAAAATGAAGGGGAAGAAGAGGGTGAGGGGGAAGGAAATGCTTTGCCTGAATTGTCTTTTTCGATTTCGACACAAAGGGGAAGCACGCCTTGTATTGTGCGATTTAAGGATACAACGAGCTATGGTGAAAATGATTTCGTTGTTACATGGCGTTGGGCATTTGGGGATGGACAAACTTCTACTGAGCGAAATCCCGTACATGTTTACACGACGCCTGGCGAGTATATGCCTGAGTTGAGTGTAACTCTATCGACAGGAAGAGAAATCTTTGCTTTCTATGAGGAAACACTCGTGATAGCCTTTGGGGGGGATCAGGACAAAGATAATATCTCTGATACAGATGAGATTTTGTATGGCACCAACCCGGCCTTGTGGGATACGGATGGGGACTTGTTTGGGGATGGGGATGAAATTGCGACCGGTACGGATCCCCTGGTGGCCAATGGGACGCCAGCAGCCAATGCCTTGGCTTTGGACAGTATAAATAATTTGGAAATATTGGGGATAGATGGAAATACGCTGGTGCTTTTTCACCGCGGCGTATCACATAGTAAATCGTCACTTATTCGCACTGGAATGACACTTTACACAACCTCCTCGATTTCCAAGGTTATTGCTTCCAAAAATGGGGAGAAATACATTGGCGAGGATGCTGTGAATAAAATGTGGGGTTTTTTAGGTGAAGTTCAAGGGGTGATCAGCGATACTGTAACTGCTGGCCAAGAGATTGTATCGAATGGGGTTACCTATATCGCTACAGCGGTTGAAGATGGTGTTGTATATACCGTTACCTTTATCAGTAAGCCGTTGGTTGCTGCTTTTCCTGAATTAGATCAGTCCGTGCAATGCAGCTTTACATTCAGTACAGATGATAGAACGCTATTCCCAGAGGGTTCTCCGCTGAAGGATTTTTTGATTTATGAAAAAAATGGCCTTGCTTTAAGAATTGTCAATGGACTTATTGCCTTTAGTCCAGATCTTTTTATACATCTTCTTGTTGAGGGCGGTGAACTCAAGGATGCTACTTTTGAAACAGGGGGAACGCTCTACATCAGCTTGGATGTACAAGCGCAAGCGAGTGGGGAATATCACTATGATTCTGACGATATTTGTATCGTAAAAAAATCTATTCCTATCCCTAATCTTCCTATCTTGGTTGACTTAGAGCTTAATGCACAGTTTTTGGTCGATCTCTTTGGCCAAATGACGGCAACGGCGGGCTTTGATTCAACATCCAATGTTAGACTTGGCGCTCGTTATTTTTTGAATGACATAATAAATCTAAGCGGTTTCGAATTAAAGCCTAATTTGCATACGCCTACTTTAAGTTTGGAGGCAGATGCTTCGGCCACTCTCCTTGTAAAACCCAAATTTGATATTAACCTCTATGGTCAAGCTGGCGCCTATTTGGAATTGCGACCTTATACGAAGCTTCAGGCAAATTATCCATGCCCACCTGCCCCTGAGCTTTCTGTAGGAATGGATTCAGAAGTAGGTTTGTACGTTGATTTTCTGGGAATTTTAAATAGTAATACTAATATTGTATGGCCTGATTCGCCGATTACATGTACGCTATGGCAACCGGATGATTGTGCGTTTTTAGGAATTCCTCCCATAGCTGATTTTTCCGCCTCTCCCCGTGTTGGTAGTGTGCCGTTAACAGTTAGCTTTGCTGAATCGTGCAATCCAGGCGCCGCTACCAGTATTGATACATATCGATGGAATTTTGGTGATGGCAGTATCAGTTCTCTGGCGAACCCTTCCCATACGTATCAAGAACCTGGAGTCTATGACGTATCCTTGCTGGTTTCAAACGCGGCAGGCAGTAATACCATTACGTTGCTGGATCATATCCAAGTGAATGAAGAAATCCAACCACCAGTCCCCTCTTTTGTTCTGTTTCCTTCCTCCGGCACTGCGCCGTTAACAGTAGATTTCACCGACACTTCCTCCGCTGGTTCTTCTTCAATCTACAAATGGAGTTGGGATTTAAACGGGGATGGACTTGTTGATAGCACGGAACAAAATCCCTCTTATACCTATACAGAACCGGGGAACTATACGGTTAGCCTTTCTGTATATACCGCTGATGGACGTGATTCGATAACAGAGTATCGTGTAGTACGTGTTGCTTCCAGCATAATCGAAGAGCAAGTAGAGGTTCCGTTACTTCTAGGGTTGTTACAAAACGCTGCAGAATCTGAAATTCTTAATGCGGGATTGCATATAGGTGAAATAACTTCAGTCTACAGTGACACCTTTGTAAAAAACACGGTTGTCAGTCAATCACCAACCGCAGGAACACAAGCCCCGCCAAATACCAGTGTGCATTTTTCGATATCGCTAGGTTCAGCATCTGCACTTCCCGACACCACAGACCCCACATTACATAATGTTAAACTCAATGGCGTTGCTAATGCTGGCAGTCTTTCTGCAGACTTGAACGAAAAACTCTACTTCGATGGGACCGTTCAAGACGACACAAACCTCAGTTTGGTCGCCTTGCGCGTTTCCGGACCTCGCGGCAATGACCTTAGGGTTGCCGACTACAATGTTTCCGGACAATCACGAGACCTTTCTTCCTACTACTTCGATACCGGAAACAGCTCCTATGCCGGATTGCCGGGAACCTACCACATTGCCATGTTTGTTAAAGATGCAGCGAACCCACCCAATCAGGCTGAGGCGCATTGGACCATTAACGTGCAGGCTCCGCCCGACACCACGGACCCCACATTACATAATGTTAAACTCGATGGCGTTGCTAATGCTGGCAGTCTTTCTGCAGACTTGAACGAAAAACTCTACTTCGATGGGACCGTTCAAGACGACACAAACCTCAGTTTGGTCGCCTTGCGCGTTTCCGGACCTCGCGGCAATGACCTTAGGGTTGCCGACTACAATGTTTCCGGACAATCACGAGACCTTTCTTCCTACTATTTCGATACCGGAAACAGCTCCTATGCCGGATTGCCGGGAACCTACCACATTGCCATGTTTGTTAAAGATGCAGCGAACCCACCCAATCAGGCTGAGGCGCATTGGACCATTAACGTGCAGGCTCCGCCCGACACCACGGACCCCACATTACATAATGTTAAACTCAATGGCGTTGCTAATGCTGGCAGTCTTTCTGCAGACTTGAACGAAAAACTCTACTTCGATGGGACCGTTCAAGACGACACAAACCTCAGTTTGGTCGCCTTGCGCGTTTCCGGACCTCGCGGCAATGACCTTAGGGTTGCCGACTACAATGTTTCCGGACAATCACGAGACCTTTCTTCCTACTACTTCGATACCGGAAACAGCTCCTATGCCGGATTGCCGGGAACCTACCACATTGCCATGTTTGTTAAAGATGCAGCGAACCCACCCAATCAGGCTGAGGCGCATTGGACCATTAACGTGCAGGCTCCGCCCGACACCACGGACCCCACATTACATAATGTTAAACTCAATGGCGTTGCTAATGCTGGCAGTCTTTCTGCAGACTTGAACGAAAAACTCTACTTCGATGGGACCGTTCAAGACGACACAAACCTCAGTTTGGTCGCCTTGCGCGTTTCCGGACCTCGCGGCAATGACCTTAGGGTTGCCGACTACAATGTTTCCGGACAATCACGAGACCTTTCTTCCTACTACTTCGATACCGGAAACAGCTCCTATGCCGGATTGCCGGGAACCTACCACATTGCCATGTTTGTTAAAGATGCAGCGAACCCACCCAATCAGGCTGAGGCGCATTGGACCATTAACGTGCAGGCTCCGCCCGACACCACGGACCCCACATTACATAATGTTAAACTCAATGGCGTTGCTAATGCTGGCAGTCTTTCTGCAGACTTGAACGAAAAACTCTACTTCGATGGGACCGTTCAAGACGACACAAACCTCAGTTTGGTCGCCTTGCGCGTTTCCGGACCTCGCGGCAATGACCTTAGGGTTGCCGACTACAATGTTTCCGGACAATCACGAGACCTTTCTTCCTACTACTTCGATACCGGAAACAGCTCCTATGCCGGATTGCCGGGAACCTACCACATTGCCATGTTTGTTAAAGATGCAGCGAACCCACCCAATCAGGCTGAGGCGCATTGGACCATTAACGTGCAGGCTCCGCCCGACACCACGGACCCCACATTACATAATGTTAAACTCAATGGCGTTGCTAATGCTGGCAGTCTTTCTGCAGACTTGAACGAAAAACTCTACTTCGATGGGACCGTTCAAGACGACACAAACCTCAGTTTGGTCGCCTTGCGCGTTTCCGGACCTCGCGGCAATGACCTTAGGGTTGCCGACTACAATGTTTCCGGACAATCACGAGACCTTTCTTCCTACTACTTCGATACCGGAAACAGCTCCTATGCCGGATTGCCGGGAACCTACCACATTGCCATGTTTGTTAAAGATGCAGCGAACCCACCCAATCAGGCTGAGGCGCATTGGACCATTAACGTGCAGAGGTGAGCAACCTCAGTAGTGTTTGGTTTTATGGTCAGAGCGGTTTTTCGCTCTGGCCTTTTTTTGGTGTGCCGTGACTGGCACACGAGCAAGCGCCGCTACCAGGACATCCCCGGTAGCGGCGTGCTTCAATTCGAAGATAGAATTCTTCAGTTTCATGCTAAACCCGCTAACTTGCTAAGCTTTCCAAACAAGCAAGGTAGAAGGAAGTCGGTACTATTTTTTCAACTCTCTATCCCCAATCAACTGCCGCACGGATTTCGACTAACCCGTCTACACTTGCTTCGGGGAACATCCGGCGAAAGGCGGCAGCAATGCTGTGTGTGACAAGTACGGATACCGCTTCGATGACATTGGGTTCATCGGATACCTCTAGGATCACTTCATCATGCACGAAGTGGACTAGATGGGCGTCATACCTTGCCAGCCCTTTATGAAGACCTGTGAGAGCGTCCAGCATGATTTCAGCCTCCGTCCCCTGAATCACAAATCCAAGCGCCTGTTGCGGACTGGGGAACGCAACGCCGTTACGGGGACACCATAACCGTCCGCCCGGCGTCTCACAGGAGCCTGTCACTTCTACGTCTTTAATCACTTCTTCCTGCCAGGCAGCCAGTCCTGGATAGGCGTAAAAGAAGTCTTCGCGTATGGACTCTGCCTCGGAAGGGGTGAAATCTATGCTATATTCCCGTGCAGCAAAAGTAGCGAATCCATTGCTCCCCTGTCTGAAAAGCAGCCCAAAATTGACCGCCTTAGCTATGGAGCGCTCCTCCTTCGACACGTCATCGTTCGCTATCCCCAACACCTGCGCGGCAGTTTCCATGTGAAGATCTGCACCATTGGCATAGGCCCTCAACATCGCCCTGTCCCCCGACAGCTCTGCAGCGATCCGCAACTGGGACTGGGATACGTCGGCAATCAGCAGTTTCTTGCCATGGGGAGCTGTCAATAAGCGGCGCACTGCGGGAACGTGTGGCAAATTATGCAGGCATGGGGCGCAGTTTGTCGTACGCCCGGTTGCGGTACCGCCAAGGAGATACTGTGAGTGGATACGTCCTGAATTTGGGTCCAGATAGCTAGGGAAATCTTCATATCGGGCTATCAGAAGATTCAAGCGCCGGTATTCACGCAATGCTGTAATCTCTGGGTGCGGACAAATGGCGAGGTTCTCATCTGCCAATGATATTTTACCCTCATTTGTTCGCTTCAAGTACTTGAGTAATTCAGGTGACAAGTGCTCTTTTATCCATGCGCGTATTGCCTCATCTTTACCCAAGTCTAAAGCTTCTGGCAGCTTGCCTTTAGATCGTGTTCGCTTCTGTCGCCAGTCTTCCACGAAAGCAGTGTGGCCTTCCGCGTCGAATGCTACGCCCGCGAGTTCCATGGCGGCTATGGCCTGTTGGGCGTCACGCATTCTCCGGTAGAGTCTTTTATCCTCCCTTTGCATTTTAACTTCTAAATCTTTTAAGTAAAGTGCCGAGGGCCAGCGCACGGTACGCTGTGTCCAGGATGGGATCATCCCGGACCGCAAGGGTGTCGCCAGTAAACTCTTTGAAGGCTTCAGCGATATCCATGCGCCCATTGGTTAGGGCGTTGCCCATCAGAAGGGTAGACTCTATAGTGACATTTCTCGAACGCAGCACGGCAAAGTGTTGCAGCAGTTCGACGCCGTCATGGCAAACGACTATTAAGTCCCACAGAGGGTTAAGGTGGCGTTTCTTGATGGCTCCCATCTCGAAGACGAAGACTTTGTTCATGGCCTTGGCGTAAACAGCGATATGGCTGACGTACGCAAAGCGCGGGTGCCAATTGCCTTGTGGATGATCTGTGAAGGCCCTACTTGGTTTGACATGGACAGCCACGCCAATAGCAGGACACATTTCGCAGATTTCATCTATAGTTTCCTGAGTATCCTCGACTGTCGCAATATGGATAACCTTTGCTCGCTGTTTGCCCAGACTTAGGAGTCGGCTGGTTTCCTTTGCACATCTTTCAGTTGCTAGAGCAATCCCGGCATTGACCCATTCCTCTAGTACCAAGCCGTTGAGATGCGCGTCGGTGGGGTCCTTTCCGAAGCGGGACGGGATGGGGCAGCGCGTAGCATTGGGGTAGCGCCCCATCCAATTATGCCATGCATGCTGAGCACCCGCTGCATCCGAATCGAGGGCGACAAGAACTGTTTTGGCGCTTCGCAGGATACTATCGGCATCGTCGTCGGGTCGAACGCTTGCGGAGCCCAAGGCGACAATCGTGTATCGGCCCTTAGTTTCCTGAAAGACGAGAATGCCGCAAAGGTAGCTTTCGACAACGATAATGCTCTCTGTTGATTTGCCGCGGAAAACCATCGGTCGTAGTTCTGATCCAGGTATCGTGAAGTAGCGTTGATCCCTATATGGTTCATCGCGGCGAATCTGTACCCCATAGAGTTCCTCCTCGCGAAGGATGGGAATCGTGAAGCCACTGGGTATGTAAATTGGCCTATCCAATTCATCTTTGTGGCGCAGAGAAAAACCGAAGTCTTCGCGATCATACCTAAGCAACTTTGGTATGTAACCGAGGAAAAACAGCTCAGCGGTACCGGGATTTATGCCTCGGTCCTGACGAAGTCTGTCCTGCGCCTTCTTGTTCTGCGACAGATAGGTAGAGGCGTTCTCAATGATATCAAGGTTCGCCTCGAACCACTGTCCTTCGTCATCAATATTCTGAGGCATTGATGTCTCACCAGTTAAGGTTCTTGCAGCAGCTTTAGTGAGCTCCTTCGCTTCCCTGAAGGACTTTCCTTCAAAGTCACGCAAGAACTGGATGGCGTCGCCATGGGCATCGCACCGCCTGCAACTATAGTATTCCCGACCGTTGTTTGCGACCACGCGGAATCGGTCCTCGCCTCCGCACTTGGGGCAGGGACCGGTGGCCCATTTCCCTTGTTGTATAAGCGGGGTGCCGCGGCGCTCCATGAGCTCATAGATAAGTGTCATTAGCTTTCTATCTCCTATCCTCAAACACGAAACCCGACGGTGGGCAAGCCTCGCTGGACCATATGCGCGACTGCCAGACCGTGGCGTACCATGTGTCCTACCGCGGGTTCATAACAAAGACGATCGTGGCTAGGTCTTGGCGCAGGTCGCCGTGAACCTTGATGCTCCTGCGTCGGAGGAGCAGGTTGATGGCGTGTTCGATCTGTTCGGGAAAATGTCACCAGAATGATCGTGTGATGTCCCTTGCCTAAGTGAGCGTGATGAAAGGGATACAGGGTTTTGCTATCTTCGGTAATTCTTGTCACAGTGAAAAGTTTCCTCTGGTTTTCGGTTATTCCCGGATGGCGCGTGGGCCATCCGGGATTGTTGAAGCGATTCCATTTACACGCGAGCGGGTTGGTGACGGTTTAGCGGCGCTTTCGACGCCGGTGATGTATTCCTACGTGAGGCGGTAAGCCTCGCGCCTCATTTGTCCGTCGAATTCGACTGGACCTTCGGCCTTTGTCATCCACCCATGCTCGATGAGAATTTCGACGAGCTTGCGGGCCTTCGCGGCACTACGTGCAGCCGTATTGGCCCTCTGGTACAGCTCAACGAGGCTAAACACGGAACGGTTTTTCGCGTGCATCCAATCCAGCAGCTTCTGCGCATCCATTAGTTCGCTATCTTCGGCGGAGCCGCCGGAGATGCGTAGGGCCTCACCCGCATACCATCGAGCCAGTTCGATTCCGGCGTCGATGAAGTCGACCTTGACCTGCGATGCCTCGAAATCGGCGCCGAGGGCAAGGGTGGCCGCGATGCGCGCTGAGTGCTCGCCAATCTTGGCGCAGAATTCCCGGACCGGTGCAAAACGGCCGTCCGGCCTGCACTGAGCTTCGATCTCGTCGACAAAGCACCACAGGCGCCTCTTCGCTTTTTCGGACAGGGGAACGACGCGCGGCTTCAATACGTTTCGGGTGCCCTTTTCCAGCGGCAGTGGAAATTCCAGTATGCTTTGGATGTACTCTTCGAAGTTCTGCATGTAAGCGACGTCGTCATTGTGCGGTTGGTACAACTTACGGGTGCCGATCAAGGACAACGGCTCGCATGTCAGCAGGCGCGACGTGAAGCCCTGCGATTTCGCCATGGGTGAATAGAGTCTCGCCATCACTTCAGGCTGGCCCATCAAAAGTGCATTGAGGCGTTTGCCGTGTACGATTCGGTCCGCCGTGGTGATCCGTAGGCTGGCGCTGAATTCACCGGACCAGGCGGAACTCAATTTGGACACACAGCTAAGGGCATTTTCTTTCCTGAAAGTGTATCCACCTAATAATGTCCCTGCTTCGGGGTTGCAAAGTCAAAGAGAGCCAATCGACTTCGAAAAGTGCGCCAGCACTGCGTCGATCGTAGGCTCGGTAACGACAAAGATCGGGCTCAAAGCCTTTTCGTCGGCATCGCGAGAATCGGCTTCGATCAGCAGCTTGGACTGGTGCGCGTACACACCGCGCATGCAGATGGAATAGATCGCGCTCTTGCGCTCGCCCGATTCCGCGCTGCAGACCAAAAACAGGCTAACCGGGTGCGAGCCAAACCCAAAGTCGGTGTCAACGTGTCCTTGGATCGCGTAATTGACGGGGCCAAGGACGCCGTGCGCGGCCATCTCAATCGGGACCTGTGTAATCCCCTGTGCCGCTTCCGCAAAAGGTTTTAGCTCCAGAAGCGTATCGATTGGATACGGCTCCGGGGCTGGTTTTTCCCTCATGAGCGGGCGGCGTTCGACGGAGCAAGTTGCACCGTCGTCGGTTGATATTTCTTGGAATTCTGTGCGCTCGGCCTCGGCCTGAGTGCGCATTTCATCCCTCAAGCGGACGATGTTTAGCTTTGCCATAATGGCCTCCTTTGTGCTATCGGCTCTTGCCGCCAGCACGGTTAGATTGATAACAAAGCCACCACGCTGCCCACGTGTATTGGAATCGATTCAACTGTGAAAGAGCAGGATGATCTTCCTACATTCTGTCTGTTGTGTTCTGTCATCTAACGCAGGTAGGTTTTTTGGTTTCTGTGTGGCTTGAGTAACATTTCTCTCTCTCCCTCCTTCTACGGCCTTAGAATGGCCGCTAAGGGTGGTGCGTTTTTTCGTGTATACTCCGGGATGCGCGTAGACGGCCCTCATGGGGGCTTAGTTTTTCACTCAATGCACACGGTGCTATACTCATGAGATGCCACGCAGGAAGCACGAAATGCACGAAGAAGTGCTGAAATTACATACCAAAGGGAAGATGAGCCTGTCTGAAATTGCCAACACCTGTGGAATGGTAAAGTCGACGGTGGCTAGCATCGTGCGTCGGCACCGCCAAAACCGACAACTTAGTCAAACGGGACGGCAGACCAGCATAAGAAAAAAGCTTGACAAAGAAGACCGCGCCGTACTGAGCTATCACGTGAATAACTCCCCTGGAATAACGCTCAAAGGACTTCGGGCGTTGTTCCTGAAAGATGGGATTCTCATTTCGGTACCTACGTTGTCACGGACCCTGCGGGAGATTGGGTATAGAAAGAAGGGTCACTACTATGTGCGAAGCGTCGATGATGAGGAAGACCACTTCACCATCGGCCTCCCATCGGATGATTTGAAGGACGACATAGTCGTACTGACGGATTGGTTTCCCCCACCTCTGACGAAGGCAGAATTGCACCCTGATTCATTCAAGGACGTGCCCATACCCTCGACGGCATCAGGTGCACGTCTGGCCATGAAAAGCCTTTGCTGCACGGTAAGAAACCTGAGGCTAACAAGGAAAGACTACCCCTCTGATGCGAAAAAGTTTGTGAGTTCCTTTTTAAATGTATTGTCAGATGGCCTTCTTCCCATTACGCATGTCCTCAACGCTTACGACACTGAGCGAATCTCCCTGCAACTCACATCCCGGGAAAAGAAGGGGTGGCAGTGGCGACTTCTTTGCGCTGTTGAGAATTCGGAGGACGGCTTGGCATGTCTCTACCGGCTGGTGGGTCCAAAGCGGAGCAGATGTGCTTTTCAGACAGTGCTGAATGGCTTACTGACCGCTGCTGCCATCGAAAAGGGTTATGCGGACGTGTTCGACTGGGAGGAGGGCATGGAATTGCAGCGGAGTAAGCGGCGTCCAGCCGGTGCGAAAGGCGGTAGGAAGCGGTGGAAAATCCACAACGCGAGATGTCCGTGCGCATCGTTCATGACTGCGCTACTGCGAAGCGAAAGGGATATCCAGGCCTCAACAACAAGGAACTTGCCCGCGAAATCCAGGCCGCAGTGGAGCTAAGGATCAAGGATATGGATTGGGGTGGAGCGGCTCAACCCACCGCTGACCTTCGTTCAATAGAGGGTATCCTTAATCAAGGTTGACACCTGCTGTGCCACCCAAGACGGTTCTTCCTCAAGTGGGAATCTACATTTCTCGGATGCGCGGGTGACTGCTGAAACCGACATCATGACACGTACTGTTCTTTTCAAGGGTGCCGAACGCCTTCCCGTGCCCGGTGAGCCAAGCACCTGGAATTATTTGTCCTGTCCGGCAATTCGCAAAGACTGCTAATTTTGCGAGCTAGGAATAAATTCGTAAAATGTGTAGCATGCGCAACGGAACCCGCCAGAAATGACATGGGGCATTGGGAAGGCGGTCTCACACATCCCGCAATGGTTTCCGACAAACCCTCGCTTTCGGAGAGGAGGGGCGGTTGATGCCCCCTCTAAGACCAAGACTTTCTCAGCGGAAAAGTGAAACTTCAGGGGGGCCTTAAGTCTCTAATTCCACGAAACTTATGAAATCGACAATAAAAGCAACTTTCGCAAGATTTGTAAGATTCTCATACCCGTCCCAGTAGGGAGGTAGTTGAAGACGAATCGCCGGTAGAAAGAAGTCTCACAAGAAAAAAAGCGATAGAGTTCTGAACGTTTATACAAAAGGAAGAACATCTTCTCTTATTCCTTGATGATGTTTTTCTTTCTTGCTGTCGAAAATAAGGGAGCTTTAGTCTGCACAGTTGAAGCTATTAGGAGCTTTGACGGTTTTTTCTCCCTCTTTTGATATTCTTCAGAATTAGATCTGAGGCTTGCTGCATTAGCCTGTCCCAATTGCCAGATTTCTTGCAGGACGGCTTCTGGAACGTAGGATGCCCTAGAATAATTGTATTCAAAGACTGGGTACTAGGAAGGAGCATCGATAATAGGAAAGACCTCTGTCCCATTTTGGACAAGGGTGCTGTCTTTTTCCGTCTTTGGAACTCAGTAGGGAGAAAAAAGTTCACATCTTGGCGGGGTTTCGTCTAGCACACAGCGGGAAAGGTATAGGCGCTAATTTCGCTAAACCTGCGAATATTTCCGGTAGAGCACTTTCGCACGATTTGCAACATTCGCACGGGTTGCCACAAATCCCAAGCAGAACGAAGCCCCGGACCGTGTTAGGGCTGGGCATACACTACAATTTTCCCGCGAACTACCACGTCCGGCGCCCACCTTCATTCAGCCCATGAACGTCCCCCCCGGGGGGTTGTCATCCCCGGTGGTCCTCCACAGAAACAGGGTTTAAAAAGTCTTACGCGCGCCCACGAGGGAACAGTTGCCCACTATGAGGTTACAGTTGCGCAGTTCCTCGCGTCGCCCCCCCCCCAACGGTGTTGCGGGTGTAGCGTCAGGGCAATCTCTTCCCAGCAGTGTTAAGGGGTGTTTTTTGGGGTTTGGCGTCGTAAAGGGGGTT
Source organism: Candidatus Hydrogenedentota bacterium (assembly GCA_963678445.1). Taxonomy (GTDB): domain Bacteria; phylum Hydrogenedentota; class Hydrogenedentia; order Hydrogenedentales. The sequence goes on from OY782877.1 coordinate 2,305,892, forward strand.
TTAGTGGGAAATCAGTATTTGGTCTGGCTAGACCAACTTCAGAGCAAAAGGAGGATTTGTGAAGGTATTTAAGTCGTTGGGGGAGGTGGATGCGGCTGCGTTGTCGCCGCAGCTTCGTGGTGTGTTGTATGGGGTGGTGAAGGGCATTGTGGATGCGTATGCGGAGGATGGGGGTCGTTATGATCCGGATTTGGTCGGGTACACGGTCTTGCTGGAAAGGGGGGACGGAGATGCGGATGTGTAGCGGGAGGTCGGCTATACCCTGAGGGAGGCGCTCTTCGAGGGCGTCCTCTTTGAGGGAGGCTGCTTTGTCACGTGCACCCTGCATTCGAATGAGTACGGGGTGTCCTGGGTCTTGCCTATGAGCCGTGGCTGGACCCGCAACTTCGCGCAAAACTGATCGCGGAATATGAGGAGGGAAAGTAATCGTGGGAATGCATGACGAGGAGAGCAAATCCGTTCAGTTGACAAAGACAAAGTCCGGCAAGGCGCGCCGTGTCTACCTCAGCGGAGCGGCATAGGCGCAAATAGAGCACATGCGGGAACGCAGGCGCGGGAAGCACCCCTACGTCTTCCCCGGCAAGAAGACGAACACTCCGGTGTTGCAACCGCATCGGGCCTTCAAGCGCGTTCTGGAGGCCGCCGACATCAAGGACTTCCGCATCCACGACCTGCGCCACACCCACGCCACCTACCTGCTCGAGGCCGGGGGATCCCTCTACGAGGTTCAACGGGCGCTCGGCCACGCCGACGCATCGATGACCGCACGCTACGCCCACCTCGCCGACGCACCCTGCGCGAACGCGCAGAACAGGCCGCAGTCCAACTCACCGGTGCATCCGGGTGAGGTGTGCGAAGAGGAAACAAGAAAACAACACCCGTCCCCCTTGTGCGGGACGGGTGTTCAATGCTGTAGCGAGGGGTTTTCTTCAGCGACGACTTCGCTCGCGCTCGATCGAACGCAGCAGCGACGAGGGCGTGGTGTCCATCGCCTCGGCGAGCCGGAACAATACCCGGAGCGTCGGACTCTTCGGTCCCCGCTCCAACTGGCTGACGTAGGTCGCGTGTAGTTCGCACACCTCAGCCAACGCCTCCTGCGTCAGGCCCGCGCGCCTACGCCGGGCAGTAAGCACGCGGCCCGTTATTTCCTCAAATTCTGCCATAGAATACTCCCATCTTCGGGAGCATTCTTGCGCCGCCAGTACGATAGTACCAGAGATTATAGTGCTAGTACTTGCATTCTGCCCACAACACAGACTAAAGTACCAGTTCGGGAGATCGGGAAAAACAACTCTGGCAACGGACGGAAAAACGAAAGAAGGAGGAGAAAGTCATGAGTGATTCAAATTCGTCGGCGCGGCCTTCACCACCGGCTGGGCCGTCACCATCACCGAAGACAAACAACGCACCGTGAAAAAGGTCACCGCAGCAACACAGACCAAGTTCGACTAAAAACAGCGACAAGCCCCCCCTTCCCGGGTAACCGGGAAGGGAGACATTGCCCATAACGGTCTTCGGCGTGCGATAGATTCAACCCCACTGGTCCACCCCATCGAAGAGGTGTCCGATGGCGATGTGAGTGGGGCCAAGAAGCGCGGCGATACGTGCAGACACCGCATCTGGGTCCAGGTTCGCGTCAGCATGATCAACGCACGGCCATTCCGCAGTCGCAAGGTCAGGAGGCATCTGCACCTCACTGTCCTGCTTCGCACAGGCAAAGAAACGTGCACTGTCCCCCTCCATGGTGAGCATGTAGAGCGGGGAACGCCACGATTCGTCCGCATGCATACGACACCGTTCCCCATTGCCTGCACAAGACAGCACGATGGTAGGCGCGCCGGAGATTTCCCCGAAGCGCCCCGACTGCGCCACCCACCAGGCAAACGCAAGCACATCACCTACACTACTCTCCACGACATACACACACGGCACCACAGACAAGATTTCCCGCAACAAATCTAAATCGTCACCAACCCATTCAGGAACCTTGGTACGTGCCCAATACACTAAGACCGTCGTACAGACACCCCGCCGCTCCCAAAAAAAATGCCGATAATGCGCCACCGCTCCAAGCGCCTCCCGCGCCACAACACCCGCCATCCCCTCGATACCTCTCGGCAATTCCCACACCCACCACAATTTCCACTACAAAAGCCATAGCTATCCACACCAACCAACCCTTCCAGCCCGGGGTTACCCCATCCGGACCAGAAACTGATATCCACACAAAAAATAGCATTAAAACTGCGACGACGGCGTCTATCCACGCCCCAATTTCGCAAGGCTATTCCATCACGCCTCCACAGCCCGAGGGTCCATTACAAAACGCTTATAGTACGCGGGCAGGAGTTGCATCAGTCCTGTGCAGTAAAGCGTCGGCACAAGCGACGCGGGCATTCCTTGAGCGTCATAGGCCGGACTTCACCTCCGAAAAAATTCTTTTAGCTCAAACTAGCGGGTTGCGAAAAGTGTAATAAAATTGAGAGCTGTGATAGTTGCAATATATCTTTCTTCTTGTATATCTCGCCGCATCAAATTTGAAGTGCAACACATCGCTCTGTATGGATAAAGGGCGGACTCATCTCCTTTCTTGCAGGTGAATTCGGAGCACAAAAAAGAAGAGCATCACCGTTGGTTTTCGATATGCTTAGTGGCTGACATTCCAAAAGCGGTCCTAAAAAAACGAGATTTCTGCTGCAGTCAGGGACGGTAAGGACCATATCTATCGCATGTGGTCGCTGGACCACTTTAGGTTGCTAAAGCCAATGCAAACCGAAAGGGAAACAGCGATGCCCTACGTACATCTTACCTATTTTGACCGGTGTGAAATCCAGTCGGACCTGGAACGGGGATCCTTTCAGCGTAAAATCGCCGCCCCGATGGACGCTATCGGGCGCTGCATGCACAGGCACGCTACCTCAAATGACAAAAATCGCCGCGCCAAAAAAAGATGGACCATGCCCCCCTGTGCGACTACGTGGAAAAACAGCTCAAAGAGCAATGCTCGCCCAAGACCATTTCCAAGCTGCTCGTGCTGGACTATCCCGACGACACCCGCATGCGCATCTCCCACGAAAGCCTTTATCAATACGTCTACGCCTACAAAAAAAAGGGCTGCGAACTCTACAAAGGACTGCGCCAAGGGCACAAAAAAGACGGCCACACAGCATCGGCAAAGGCAACCGAGGAACAATCCCCAACCGCCTTCCCATCAAAGAACGCCCCGCCATCGTCGATAGCCAAGAGCGGGTGGGCGACACCGTCATAGGGCGCAACCACAAACGCCCCATCGCCACCTTCATCGAACACAAGACCCTGTACGCCACCGCCAGCTTCATGCACGACAAACGCGCGCATCGCTCAACGAAGCCACCCAAAAGGCCTTCGAAGAAGTGCCCCAAGACATCCGCCATACCCTCACCATAGACAACGGCAAAGAATTCGCGGCCCACCAGCAACTAGACGATGCATTAGGAATGGACATCTACTTTGCCCGCCCCTACAAATCCAACGACCGCGCCATCAACGAAAACCTCAACGGGCTCCTACGCCAATACCTGCCCAAAGTGGCCAGGGCCACAGCCAAGAGATATGGTCCTTGCCGTTGCTGAGCACAACAAAATCTTATTTGATATGACACCTTTTCAGACTAAAGGTGCCAAAGGGGTCGACTTTACGCAAATCTCCGAAGAATACTTGCACCAGATACTCCAAAAACTCAACAATAGACCCAGAGCAAAACCAGGATATCGAACACCAACGCAAATGCTCGAACACATCAAAAACGTTGCTCTTCAACTTTGATACCGCGTTCTCTTACACTGTACTTTTTGAACCCATTAGCTCTTGTTTTTCCTCGCTGTATTGAAGAGCTGTTTCGAGTGTGATATGCCCTTCGTCGATAAGCTGTTCGAGGGATTGGTTGAGGGTGCGCATGCCGCTTTCAAAGTTAGTTTGCATGGCAGTTTTGATTTGATGCGTTTTTTCATCGCGAATCATGGCGCGCACTGCCGGGGTAACTGCGAGAATTTCCGCACCCAGGGAACGACCTTCGCCGTTGTCCCACGGGATAAGCCGTTGGCATATGATGTATTGCAGGGTAGAAGCTAGTTGGATGCGGGTCTGAGCTTGTTGCGCTGCCGGATAGGAGCTGATAACACGGGAAATGGTCTGGATGGCGCTGGAGGTATGGAGCGTGGCGAAGGTGAGGTGACCGGTTTCGGCCAAGGTAAGGGCGGCGGACATGGTTTCAACGTCGCGCATCTCTCCGACGACAATTACGTCGGGATCTTCGCGCATAGCGCGCCGTAAGGCTTCGGCGAAGCTTTGGGTATCTCTTCCTACTTCGCGCTGGGTAACAAAGGCGGTTTGGCTGGTATGGCGATACTCGACAGGGTCCTCAATTGTCAGAATATGGCAGGGACGGTTTTTGTTGATTTTGTCAACGATGCTGGCGATGGTCGTGGATTTACCGGAGCTTGTGGCGCCGGTGACGAGTACGAGACCGGAGTGAAGCTTGCAGATACTCTCAAGCACGTTGATGGGCAGCCCGAGCTTGTCAAAGGAGAAAAACTCATTGGGAAGCAGACGTAGCGCAACAGCGTGGGTATCCTGTTGTCGATAGGCGTTGATACGCATGCGGTAGCCCCCTTCAAACGAGATGGCCTTGTCGAGTTCACCACTTTCTTTGAGGCTTTGAAAGGAATCTTCTCCCACCATTTGTGCGATAATACGATCGACTTCGTTGATCGAAAGCGGGGGGCAAGCCGGGAGGGGCTTCAATTTCCCATGAACACGGATCACCGGGGGATTGTCGACGGCAAGATGCAGGTCGGATGCTCCCAGCCGTACAAGCTCCTGCAGTAAAAATTCCGAGTCACCTTTCATTATGTATACACCTCATTTCGTTTTTTGGGGGCCTATGTAAAGATCGTATTGCCTCTGGTCCTGCTCGGCTCCATCACCGATAGTGTTAATCCATTCATTCAGGCGATCAGCCATAATGTGGGCCTGATGCGCTTGACGAAAACGTTTGCTCTGTTCGAAGAGTAAAGCGGCTTGTTCATACATTTTAGCAGCCTCTGGTATTTTTCCCTGTTTGAGCCATACCGTGGCGAGATTGGCCTGACAGGGTGCTTTCCATAGCAAGCTGTTTGCTGTTTCCGCCCCTTCCATATTCAAGGCTTCCTGAAGCGCCAGCGCGGCTTCCTGAAGACGTTCCTCGCGAAGTAGTGCTTCTCCCAACAAGGCCAACAGTTCACGATCCGTCGGCGTCAAAGGCCCTTCTGTCCGGATATGAATCTGCGCTGCAGCAGCAGAGGGATTTTCCATCTTCATACAAGTCCGAAACAGTCCCAGTTGTGCTTGCCGGCACTCTTCTTCACTGGCAGGCGCATCCAGAATTTTCCGGAACTCAATCGCAGCAGCCTGGTAACGGCCAGCTACATAGTCGATCTGGGCTTTTTCCAGACTTCCTGAGCGCATAGCGGCAATGATTCCGGGATTCTTTTCCGGTTCGGGGGTCGTAGCGCATCCGTAGAGAAGCGGGATAGCGAAAAACCACAAACTGATGTAAAACAGGGTGCGCATGACCATTTACTCCGTTTCCCAGACGCCTGCATTTTGCTGAAGCTCCTCCAAGCTTTTTTGCTCTGATGTGGACAGTTCTCGGGACTCAGATGCAAATTCACCGTGGCCAATACCCAGCGGGCTGAAATCATCGCGCACCCCAGGATGCTCACTAAACCTGCGCAGCATATTTTGTGTGCGAACTTCGCCTTCGCCCGGTGCAAGGAGGATGTAGGGGCGCATGAGTACGATGAGTTCCGTTCGAGAATCAATGCGACTTTTGGCTTTGAAAAGGTTTCCGAAAACCGGGACATTTTTCAAACCCTTAATGCCGGAATCGCGGGTTTTGTGAATTTCGCGAATCAGGCCGCCGACCGCGCTAATTTCTCCATCATGGGCCACTACCGTCGTTGTTACAGAACGGGTTTCCACATCCTGTGACTGAAAATTCTCCTCATTATATTCTATAGCCCGTATAGAACCCAGCTGAGAATCTTCCTGTACGATGCGGATTGTCACGCTTTCATCGGAGTGTATCTCCGGGGTAATGAGAAGCGTCATACCCACATTCCGTCGTTCCGTTTCCACTTCAGTTTCGGTAACGATGGTGTTGATATCGCTTCCTGTATTCACAGTAGTGTCGGAAGAAACAGAGAGGAGAACGGTAGTTTCCGAACCGACAAAAACACGGGAAACTTCCCCGTCGGCTACACAAAGGTTCGGCGTGGCAAGACCAGTCAGACGATTTTCATCTTCCAGCATCTGTAAACGCGCGAGAACATGATCACTGGCGACCTGGAGAAGGCCGGCACTGGAAGTTAATGCCGTTCCCTGAGGGAAAAGATTCCCGTCCGGAGGCAGGATTTCACCGTGAAACTCTGGACTATTATCAAACGGAGTAAGCAGCCCTGTGGAACGTCCGCCTGATAGATCGCCAGACTGGAAAAGCCAGTCGACCCCTTGAGAGTCTTCATCTTCCAGTTTTATTTCGAGCACTTTAACTTCAATGAGCACTTGAGGCTTTGGCTTATCCATTTCCTCAATAGCATCCAGAAGACTCCTCATGGTCTTCTGATCCGTAGTGCGTATGAGCAAGGCATTGGTATCGCGATAAACGGAAAGATAGACAACACCGGGTCGGTTGTATAGTCCTTCTTCACCGCGAGCGCGGGCTTCGATTAACTGATTGAGCAGGGCTTCACGTTCCAGTTCGATCTGCTGACGTTTCTCCAGTTCATCAGAAGTGGAAGAGGTGTAACGGGAGCCGTAGTGACTGTCCGAGCCATAGCGGCCATTGGAGCCATAACGGCTACTGGAGCCATAGCGGCTATTGGAACTGTCTCTGGAAGAGGAGCTGGTGCCAGAATTGTTATCGGAAGTCAGTGCATTTTCAGAAAGAATATTCATTCGTTCAATAGCCATCTCCAGCTCTTCCAGGTTTTCGCTTTCATCTTCTTCCGGACGTTCCCAGACCACTCTGTCACGATACAGATTGCGGAGAGTGTCCCCCAACTGACGCGCATCAAGATAGCGCAGTTTCACCACCTTGACCAGTTCTTTTTCATTGTAAGAAAGACCGCTGAGATATTCGTCGGCGGTAATAATGGAAATAACGCCGGTGCTTTCATCCTTTTTGTACCAGCATTGATAAGCATTGCAAACCGCTGCCAAGGCGTCTTCAACTTCCATGTCGCATAGATAGACATTGACGAGAATAGCGCCTGCCGCCTGACTGACGACTACCTGCTTGCCGGAACTCTGGCTCAGCAGGCTGGCAAATTCACGGAAGGTCATATCTTTGATATTCAACGTATGCATGGTGCTGCTTTCGGCAGGTGAACCAAGTTTAGTTTGCTGCGCCATCCCAGGGGTGGGGGTGAAAAAGAGCATTGCTGTTACTAAAGCTATTCCAAAGAGAAAATACGAATTTATCATTACTTAATTACTCCGTCCGCTATCGCAGTATGCGAACATTTTCCGGGTGGGTCATGGGATGCAGTTCAACTTGTTGAGCGGTAATTTTTCCCACCTTGATATAGAGCATTTCTTCCGAAAGATTTTTTTGAGCGCTGCGTTGGGCGCTAGTCTGGGTGTTGCTCGATGTCGCTGTGCGCTGGGCCTTCTTTCGTGATTTTGCATTTCGACTGCTGGGAGAAGTTGTTTTCTGGGGTGCGCTAACCGCAATAATATCGCCGATGCGCACATAAAAAAGCGTCTGGTAGCCCGGCACATAGAGAGCCGCAACAGACTCTCCGTGTTGGGGTACAGCAATGCCGGCAACTTCTATACCTGGTGGAATGGCCCCTTCCTCGTAGGGAATAAATTCAGCCGCATGCGCTGGTTGGTTATAGGAAAAAGGGTCAAATTCGACCTCGTTTTCTTCCGCTTCTTCAACGCGCTTGGACGTATTTCCCTGCGTCGATTGTGGTGTAGTTGTGGGGGATTCCTCCGCCAGGCTGTTGATTGTCAAAAGGGCAACAGTCAATGTAAACAGCCAGATGCGGGTGTTTTTGAAAAGAATATACATGGTTTTGCGCTCCTTGGTGCAGCTTTCTACGGAATTCTAATGCGCGCTTTTGGTTACGGCGAGCATGGCCATAAAAAAGGCAAAATAAACAAATCCAACCATGCCGCCGACCACGACAAAGATGGCCGGCTCGACAAGTTTGCTTAACAGGGCCACCCGACGGCTGAGGCGCTCCTCACAATAGCGAGCGACATGGAAAAGGCTGGTATCCAGGCCGCCGCTTTCTTCGCTGACCGAGACCATGGTCAAGGCCATTGGACAGAGGCGGTGGATATTGGTTTCCTTGATGCCATCCGTTAGAGAACGTCCCTGGCGAACGATTTCTCGCATCCTTTTAAATTGTACGGCATAGTGTAGGTTGCCCATGGTCGATTCAACGAGTTCGAGGGCGGCGATAATATCGACACCGCTGTGTAGCAAGGCGGCCAGGGTTCGGCACCACATCGTATTGGCGTGATCGCGAAAGGCTTTGCCGAGCAACGGAATATGAAGCACGCCATAATCAAGCTTTTGTCCGATGTCGCGTACTTTTCGGGCCAGAAAAAAAGCAATGGCAATGATAAAGGGGCAGGCGAAGAGATAGAGTCCCCAAACCTCCAGGAAATCGTTGACGCGAATCAAAACTCGAGTTGGCAAAGGCAAAACCGTATTGCGTCCCTGTTTCTGGATAAAGGTCATAATCTGAGGGAAAACCACAGAAACCATATAGTAACTGACGCCCATGGCACCAAGTATTACGATAAGGGGATAGGCAAAAGCTTGGACAATTTGTCCTTTCACCTTGCGGGCCTGTTCCATCAGATCCGCAGCGTAATCGAGCATCTCATCAAGAGCGCCGTTGGCCTCACCGACGCCTATCAAGCCGAGCGCGACTCGTCCGAGTGAAGGTGCTTCCTCGCTCAGGCACTGCTGCATACTGTGTCCCTGACGCAATTTCGTGCTTACCCGGCCATAGACCCGCGCAAGTAGTGGATCGGCCTGACGCGCAACAGCGGAAAAGGCGGTTAAAATCGGCACGCCTGCCTGAAGAAGTGAGGCCAGCTGGCGCATCGACAATTCCCATTGTCCCTTTGTGATCAGAATTCGGCTGCCTAGACGTTCAAAAGATGAAATTTCCTCATTCTCATTGCTGGGTACGCCAGTGGCGTCTGCTTTCACAGGTCTCAGTTCTGTAACAATACATCCCTGATTGCGCAGGCGTGTACGCGCCGCCTGTAATGATTCCTCTTCGAGATTTCCTGTGTGGCGTTTACCCGCAATAAAGCCGCTGTAGTAGAAAGTCTGCATCAGCTATCCTCCCCCAAGAGGGTAACGCGCCGCACTTCGTCAAAGGTGCTTTTTCCGGCCAGCACCTTTTCAACCCCGTCGCGTGTCAGGCTGGGCAACGCACTTTCACTGAAGGTCGCCTTGCGAATATCCTCTTCGCTTGCGCCCTCATGAATCAAGGTGCGCAACCCTTCGGCCATCGGCAGCATTTCATACAGACCGAGGCGTCCGGCATAGCCCGTATGCGCACAAAATGAACATCCTTCTACCCGAGGCGCCTGCAATGAAGCTGTAGATTCAAGACCAAATTCCGCCAATTCTTCTGGTGTCGCCATCTCGCTCTGACAGCAATGGCGGCATGGACGCCGCACGAGGCGTTGCGCAATAACGAGGCGCAGGGTGGCCGTGATGAGATCCGTCGGGACTCCCAGATTCTGCAAACGGGTAATTACACCGACTGAATCATTGGTGTGCAGCGTTGATAAAACCAAGTGGCCGGTCATGGCGCTTTTTACTGCAATATCCGCCGTTTCCGCATCGCGAATCTCACCTATCATGATGACATCGGGGTCATGACGCAAGATGCTGCGTAGTGCACGACCAAAACTGACCCGTTCCGCATCTACATGCACCTGGTTAATACCGTCGAGCGGAATCTCTACCGGATCTTCAATGCTGAGAATATGTCGGCTTTGAGGGGCGCGTAACCGACGCAGGGCGGCATAGAGCGTTGTGGTTTTGCCACTGCCGGTCGGCCCGCACAACAGAATAATTCCATTGGGTAAATCCAGGGTGCGTTGCATTAGCTGATAATGCAACGGAGTCATTCCAAGCGCATCGAGCTCCGCCAGTTCTACAGCCACCGCAGCGGTGGCAAGAATGCGCAGCGTTACCTTTTCACCTCGGATGGTCGGAATAGTCGCCACGCGCATCGAAATTTCCTCTCCCAGGCTTTGCAGCGTAATCTGCCCATCCTGCGGTGCGCGTTTTTCTGCGATATCCAGCGCGGCGGCCACCTTAATCGCAGAGACAAGCTCTCCCACCGCTGCCAGAGAGAGCTCGCGCTCAACACGCATAAGCCCATCCACCCGCATACGCACGTAGCCTTTATCGCTTTCCGGATCAATATGGATATCACTGCAACGAATCTGCAGGGCGCGATTGATCAACTCATCCAGCAAGCCCAGCGGCGTACTGCTGTTTTCACTGACATCATCGGGATAATAGCGCCGTAACGCCAGCGCAACACCGGCGGGGTTGGCGGCGGGCAGCACACGCACCGACAGTCCGGTCTGCGATTCAAGCTGCGCAAGCATGGAGTCGTTCTCTTCCTGAGCCAGCGTGACCAAGAGGGTTTCCCCCTCAATAGCCAAAGGAAGGACCCCCCAACGCCGTGCATGGCGTCCGGGAATCAATTTCAGGGCTTCCCTTGAGGCCAGCACCCGGCTGACATCAACGGTTGAATTCTCAGAGCGGTTAGCTGACGTCATAATAGAATAATCTCAGGTTGAAGCTCAGGGTTAACAAAGGGCCTTTACCCGTGATGCGCCTCCCTTCTTCCTCCTCGGCAAGGCTCAATGCCACCTCTTCGATTTTGCAGGGATATTGAAAGCCACGCACCTTGTCCAGAAAGGCATATACCCGCTGAAACGAACCGGACAGCGTAAAGGCGTGTCTGGAGATCGGCATCGCCCCCGGCGTGTCCACGGCAAGTTCTTCAATACCAAGAAGGCGTACCCCCGAAGTGGATATTAAATCCGCCATCAGGGCGATTGCTTCATTTTTCTGCTGGCTCTCAAGCGGAGGACGCGTTTTAATAGCTTGCTCCTCCTCTTCCTTCACCTGAGCTAGTCCCGTCTCCAGGTTTTCAATAATCTGCTGATATTCCTGCACATCATTATCATCTTCCAACGCAGGCACAACGAGCGGTACGCCTTTATCGGAAAGAGTCGTGTTAATGGCGCTTAAATCCTCTTGGAGCCGATCAAGCACCTGGTCTCGAATCCCCCAAACCAGAAGGATTGCTATCGTGGCGCCTAATGCGGTGCGGTGAAAGGCGGTCAAGCTGAGCCAGCGCGCATATGCCCGCTGTAGATACCCGTACAGTTTTCGTTTAATTTTTCTCATCGAATGCTTCCAGGCCGGGGGCTAATGTGGTATTCAAAAGTCAACTCATTAGGGCGTTCAAGGCGCTCAAAGCGTCCCGGAATCACCTGGAGTCTAGAGTCCTGGAGCGCCTGTTCAAGAACGCCCCCCAAATCAGATAAGGACTGCTGCGAAAAAGTCACCCCTTCAATAACAAGTTTGCAGGGAACAGGTGTCTCCGCTTTCTTCAGCACCACGTTTTTGTCAGGATTCTGCTGTTTATGCGCCCCGTTCTCTTCCTCGTGTATCGCCAGCAAGGGAGCCTGATACAGCCCTGTCAAACGGGTGTAAGGCGGCATTTTTTTACGCAGCACATCAAACACCTCCATCAGACCATCCGGCAGGATTTGCGTATCCCGCAGTGTTTGCGTTACCTGTTGGCGATGATCACGCTCCTGGCGCAACGCGCTTGCCTCCTGTTTCAGACGCTCCCTTTCCTTCTCCAGTCCCTCCCACGCCTCTTGGCGGGCACGCGCTGCAAGCAGCCGGTTATGACTTTCCAGCGAAAGCCACCCCATGCCCGCTGCACAACCGAGTACAATCAGAAGAAACAGCCAACTGCCCATCAAGTGAGGATCGCGCGGCTCTTCGCGCATACCCACAAAAGCAGCCCCATTAAAAAAAGTGCCCGTTTCCCACCCCCAAGCGGCATGACGCGCCATACGCACCATTTGTTCACGCAGATCCGAAAAAAGCAGTTCCTCTTCACCATCAAAGAGTTCCTTCACTATCCCTTCCTGCTCTGAACTCAAAGACTCCAGACTCCAGACAAGCGCAGGCGTCCCCCGATGTGTCTGCATACGTCGCGCCATACGTTCATAACGCTCGGGATGCGTTTCATAATCCGATGGATGAAACTTGAGCGGCGCAGAAACAAACGTAAACGGCTGCCCCTGAGCGGCCGGTGCAGCATAGAAACACCCTGTAGGAAGCAACAACAGACAACGCTTATGATTCGAAAGGCGCGCATGATAATTCAAAAGCCCTAACTCAAGCGGTCCAAGCCCCTCAAAGATAATTTTTTTGGCAGCACACTGCCGACGGAAATCCGCCAGATTCTCCTCCGCAAAAACAGAAGCCAAAATATTCCCGCTATCACCGCCCATCCGAAAACGGTCCGCCCGCACCATCGCCACACGCACCTGATCAGGATCATCCTCCGCCATCTCATGCACCACAGCCCCATGACGCTCCTGACTCGCCATATCCTCAGGCAAGTTCAACTCGACATTGCGCGGTTCACGTGGAATCAAGATACGCATCCGTTTGGCGCCCAGACCCGCCGCCCACGCCGTCAACTCCTCAGGCAGCTGCAGCGGATTCCCCCCATTCATAAACGTGTCATCCACCAGCATCCATTCCCCACGCCTACGCGCAAAGACACTGCCATGCCAAACATACCCATCATGAATCATGATGGCTACAGGCCGATTTCTTTTCCCTGAAAAAAACTTCAATTTTACACTCCAAGCACCTTTAATCCGCCCCTTACGGGGCTGGAATCATATTGCGATACCAGTTCTTTTCTGTTTTGCTCCCGCGAAGAACATCAGAGAAGAACTTTCCGAAAACCGCACCATTTGTTTACATGAACACGTTTTGCTACAAATTTCCCGTCAGATACACCGTGATATGATTCGAACCCGGCTGCAATTCCATCGTCTGTATCGTGGAGCAATATGCATTCAAGTAATCCGTAGAACTCGGCATATTGTAATACCCATATACGAAAATTCTGCGAAGCCCCGGTGTAATCCCTTGTTCATCTGTACTCAACTTATCGATCTTCAGATCGGCAACACCCTTCCAGGAAGCGTCCAAGGCAGAAAAATCCCCTTCCGACTCAGAATCTTTCACATCAAAATCCGTACCATCAAATGTCCCACTGGAATTTCCTTTCCAGAAGGTAATTTGGCGGGTATTGACAGTTCCCGGAGCAAGGGGAGCAAAAGGGGAGAGGATTACAACCCGAAGTGCGTTCAGTGAATTCTTTTTAACCCACCAGACTTCATTATCAATGACAAAATCTTTTAAAGGGCTGCCTGCACCGTTTTCCCGGAAGAGGCTATCCAGATCAGACGTAAGATCCGTCTCTCCATAAAAGTCGCCATCGGAATCGTTTATTTTCCGGCACAAGTAAAGCTGATTGGCATACTGGACATACTTACCGGCAGAAACACTTGAAGGGGTGGCAGTGGTACGTACGTCTATGCTTGAAGGTATGCCTGTGCTGTCAGGGGGTATCCATTTTCCTGTCTCATAATCACGAATGCGTATGGACACATACAGCGAACAGTTCGGATTTGAAACGGCATCATTCGGATAAAGTTCGGTATCTTCTTCAGTCCACTCTGCGGGAGTAACGTAATCATCATCATCTCCATTCGCACCGCCACTTTTGATATTGAAAACATAACTATGAGAAGAACTGGAGGTGACAAAATTGTTGGATTCTTTCCAGGAATCTGTAGCACTCTTTTTCAAATAAAACTCATTCCCAAACCCATCGTAGAATTTTCCGTAAGCAACATCCAGGTAGGGGCCGTCCCAGCCCTGAAAAGGCTCCAGTGCACTTATAGTTTGGAGTTTTGTAGTGATGGCGGACAGGTTCACAGCACTAAGTCCGTCAATGGGCACAGCCGCACCCGGCACATACAGTCCTGGTTCCCACAGCTCCCAAAGGAATTCTGCTGACAGAGAATTCCCTGAATCCGAGCGATAGTGTGCCGCCAGCGGACGTCCCATATCGGAGAGGAAGCGAGAATATTCAACGCCATCTCCTACCACCGTCTTGCGGATCATGTCGAGACGGTGGCGGGTGGTGTCGACACGGTCGCGATCACCCAGCCCTTCCAGCGAGGTCAACGCGACAGTAGCCAGCGCCGCCAGCAGCCCCATTACGACTACCAGCTCTATGAGCGACATTCCTCTGGCGGTGTACCGCTGTTGCATTGTTTTTCCTTAATTATGGCGTTGGACAGTGGTCCAGCGACCGCAGGAGTCAGGTATGGTCCTTGCCGTTCTGGACCACCGCAAAAGGTTCGTTTTTGTGACAAATTTTCAGATTTCAGCCACCCAAAGGCTTCCCTGGTGCATTCTTCCAAAACGTTCTATTCCAGAATTAACCGTCTGCGGCATGGATTATGATCCAGATAATCCGCTAAATCATTTTGGTAGCTTGCTCGCGCTGAAGCATTTTCCAGCGCATGGCGACCGGCAAAACTTAACAGATATTTGTCCTTCATTACCCCCGCATTTAATACTAAATCCACATTTTTGGTTATAGGGGCTACCACATAAAGTTCCTGAATACGACCATCGTCAGCCAATTCAGGTAGGACTCGGTAAAAATCTTCGCCGTTTTCGAGTTGATACGGTGTTTCGAGCACCTTCGTTGCCAAACCGCTGGCATCCTGCAGCTGCGCTTTGGTTGAAAGCGCATAGGAATTACTATCATTGACACTGGCGTCAATCTGTCGGGTATCTTCGGCATGTATATACGGGCCGCACCAGCCTCGATTGCGTGCAGGGTCCCACTTATCGAAATCCCATCCGAAGGAAGCATGGTGCTCCATCAGAACGCTCAGGCCATATCGTGAAATCAACTTATAATCCGCCTGGGTAGGCAGACAATCGGCCTTGAACCGCTGAAAGGCCCGCTGGATATCTGCGAGTTCCTTCTGCACAATCGAATTGTCTAGCACTTCATCACGTGTAACACTCAGATTGGAAAGAAGAAGCGTAGCAAGTGCGCCCAGCAGGCCGATCACGATCAATAACTCGATCAGGGTAAAACCCGAATGCTTCCATGCTGAGGTGCCGCCAGAGCAGGTAGGCAAAAGGGTTCTCATCAGGCCAGTTCCTGCTTGAGCTGTTCGGTCCATTGTGCTATCCGCTCAGCAGTCAACTCCGGTTGATTGTCTTCATCCAACGCCAGCCCTGCAAAAAAGCCATCCCGCACAGCAAGCGAGTTTGAAAAGTCATACCCTTTGGTTGGCCATGCGCCGACAAGTGTAGCGCCTGCCTTCTCTGCAGCTTTTGCCAGGATGCCTATAGCATCGACAAAAGTATCGCTGAACCCTTCCTGATCACCACAGCCAAAGAAAGTCACCTTTTTGCCGCTTAAATCGACTCCGGGAAGCGTCTCGCTATCGGCCCAGTCATCCTGGATTTCGCCAAGCCCCCAAGTCGAAGCGCCAAGAAGAAGCACATCGTAGTTTTCTGTATTCGCGAGCTCAAAGTTGTCAATGCTAAACAGAGAAACTTCCCCCATACTTTCCAGCTCTCCTGCAATCTCCTTTGCGGCGTTTTCGGTATTGCCCGTTGTGCTGCCATATATAACTACAATTTTCATATTTTCCTCTTCCATATACGCGCTGATTCGTATCTTATGTTGCGACCTCAGCGAGGTCGGTCTGGGCAGCGTTCGCCTGCCCTACCGAACACCGCGCCATTTTGCGTTTCATTCAATCCTTCGGCTTGTTTCGTCTGTACAGCGAAACATGGCAAGAAGGAAAGGGGCAGGGCAGATCCTCCTTTGGGATCTGCCCTGAGGTAGAGAGAGGGGTTTATCAAAAAGCCCCTGTAGTATCGCTTCCCAGGGAAGCTGCGCAAATAGTCGGGGAGGGCAAGGAGGCACCACTCCCCGACGCAAGAGCCTCCTTCATTACGCAGGCGCTAAGCGCCTGAAAATCACTTTTAGGGATTCAAGACACCACACTCAGGGCAGGTAGAACCGATCAGTTTCGCTTTTGTTCCATCGGAATAGACCTTGAAATAGGTCATATAATAGGCAAAGGTAACTTCATCCGTATCGACGGCTGCGGCCTGCGGGATCGGGCACTGACCTTCCATATCGATGCTAAAGCGGACATTGTTGCCGCCCCAATCTTGATTCAGAGAGGATTGTGTGGAATCCCAATTGGTGGTTGGCGTAATCCACAATGCAATTACAACACCGTCCTTCTTGTCAGGAGAAGTTGCTGCGGCGCAATAATCGGAAATTTTAACACCATCAAAGGTCATTTCCTGAGCCGGGTCGCTGTCATCAAGCCAGTAGTTCGTTCCATCCGCTGCACGGACCACGTTGACACCTTCCGCGACTGCTTCGCTCTGCAGGCCATCGCCATAGCAGATACTTGTAATTCCCGAAGCTACCAGTGAAGCGGCTTCATCTGCACTCAGGGGATGCAGGCTAGGGCAGGCAACCCCGGAAGCATTCCCCATATGATCCGCCTGAGCTTCCGGCAATCCGGGCATAGCTGCGGCGCTACCGTCATTTTCCCACAGGCCGCTATGCATATCCGCCGGATATCCGCCGGTTAACTGATAGTATTGCTTGAGCACCCGGACGGTGCCCGCTTGATTGTAATCGCAGACATTGCCAAGCGCTTCTTCGCGATCCGCCATGAGGCTCGGCAGGACAAGCGCAGTAAGCGCGCCCAGCAACCCGATGACGATCAGGAGTTCGATAAGGGTGAAACCTTTATTGAACTTGTGTGAATGGTTTTTCTTCGACATTTTAAACCTCTCTTCTGTGGAGCTCCTGCTCCACATGCCGTCTCTCGCGCCACCACGACGCCGGGAACCGGCTCTTTACATTGAATTTGTCTGTTCAGGCCCCTCGCCTGCAACCATTACACACTGGATTTCCAAATCCAGGTCTAAAAAAACAAGTTAGCCATGATGAGCTTTGGAGGTCTTCTTTCTGGCTTTGCCCGGGAAATCCACCACATAGCGATACTGTTTCCCACAATGAATAATGACTTCCTTTTGGCCAAACTTCAGAATGCGCAATTCAAGACGCAATTCACCAAAACCATCATGTTCCAACAAACTATGATATAACTCATGAACTTTCTCCAGCACTTGGTCACACTTGCCGGAGTTACAGCTTCCATCCGCCTGGTTCACATTTATTTCCCTGATTGTTTATTAAGACGGCCAGCTACTCGGACGCTATGTGTGCCAGCCATCTGTGTTCACGAGAGCCTTTTGTTTTAGAGCACAAAAGTCCTGAGTTTCTCTCAAGGCCATTTGCCTGTTTTTTACAAAAGTTCTATTAGCTGAACATTTTAATACCTAGCAAACCAAAAGTCAATAAAAATAATCTTTCGTTTTAAAGCCTATTCAAAAGTCATGCAAAAAAAGTTCATCGCATAATTTACAGGAGTTCTTTTGGGATATTTAAAGTTTGGTTACTCTTATTTTGTAATGCATAATATTCGTCTTGAGTGGCGCCACATTAAATGTGCGCCAACGCGCCAGGAACAGAATCAACATGTGCTGCCGACTGTCGCTGTAAATAGCCTGAAAGATAGCCTCGTGGCGGATACACATGCGTGGGTTGTTGGAAAATCCGATCGGAAGATGCCCCGACTTTCATTATTCTCGAATCAGATATCTTTACAGCGGCAGAAAGTCGACGCTCTTCTAGGGCGGCATACTTCTCGGCGCTGCTGCTGCTGTCTTTGGACATGTTGCGTATACATAGTCCTTTGCTTTGTCGTTTCGGCGTAACTCAGGCGAGGTAGTAGCGGTGTTTTGCCTCGACTTTCGAGCAATGTAGACAAACTTTTCCCCTCGCGAAAAAGGCCGGGATTTCCCCCTGTTCCGTTGGTGTAAGATGGTGATAAGACATCGTGATTCCTTTCCTACTCTGGGTTTTTAGCAGAACCAGTGTACCGAATCGATTCACGATGTCTCCTTTTTGATTTCAGCTCACAATGTTGCACTTGAAGTTAGATTACGCCCTATTTTCAAAACAAGTTTCGATGTTGACAGTATATTTCGAATTCAATTCCTCGGCTGCGGCTGCACGACGGCCCTGGGGCCGTCGTGCGGTATGTGGGTGTAGTACATTCTTAGATGCTGACGGTCCACTGACGGGGCAAAGGAAAAATGCTTGTAGGGGAAGGCTCGTGGCGGAGTGACGTGCTGTGGGGTAGAACGCTGGGGGAGCGTTGGAAGGGAGGCGGCACGCCTTGGACGGTGTGTGTGGCGCGGGTTCGGGGTAGATTTGGTGCGCGTGACGGCATCGTGGTTGCGGGTGTAGGGCGTTGCGAAACAAGGATTCTCGTCTTGCCGTCGGTGAAGCGGAGGATATCCCCGGGCTTAGCGGGGCGTGTTCAGGAATGGCGGAGAGGGAGGGATTCGAACCCTCGGTACGCTGACGCGCACAACGGCTTTCGAGGCCGCCGCCTTCAACCACTCGGCCACCTCTCCGCAATAGGAGGGGTATTGTAGCAAATTTTTTGGGGTTTTTGTCAATATAGTTCAACTGTAGATTTATAGGCGAAGCGGATATGTTCCCCTGACGGGAGGCGATGCGTGTTGCAGGCTAGATTTTGGATAATAGCTTAGGAGATAGTATAGTGGTTTTTCAGCTTCTGGGGGTTGAACGAAAAAGAAAATGTCTAGCGGAGCATAGCGCAATTATTTTAGGGGAGAGGGTAGATTCTGTGGTTAATGTTTTGTTGACAAAAATTATGAATTCCGCTTAGAATTGGGGAATGCTATGTAAATAGAAGGAGGTTTACCGGGTCCATCGGCCGAATTTTTCAATATACTGGCTGATATTACGTCGCTGTGGTACAATCTCGGATATATTATGGCGGTTTGTATGAAGCAGGGGTGGCGGTGGTGTTTCTTTAAATACCGTTTTAAGGCGTTAAGGAAGTCATATCCGTAATAGCAGGTGTAGCTGTTGGTGTGCTTTTTAGCAGGTAAGAGCTTCTCGCCTTTTTTGTCACAAACGGCATGTGTTTTCTGGCCATCTTCCGGCCATGCGTTTCAGCGACGGTAAGCAGATGCTTGGCGCAGAGGTAGTGGAGTGCGCTTTTTTGCCGTTTATGGACGTGAAAAATTCGTTTCCATTGTAGTTTTGAAGAGTAAAATGCTAATTATTTTTAGGAGACAGTAATGTTGGGTGGTAGACTTGGAAAGCGGTTTGGGGTTGCTGCCCCGGAATCAACGGTTTTGCGGGGTGGGTGTGTAGGACTGCTGGGGCTTTGGGTTGCCTTTTTGATGTGCACCGCAGGAAGCGTGCATGCCGGTTTGGTACTCGTGCAGCCAGGGGATGATTTGAGCGTGGCGGTGGCGTCGGCAAATGCAGGGGATACGCTTTTCCTGGTGCGTGCAGATGAGGCCGTGGGAACGCAATATTATTATCCGAGCAGTCCGCTGGTGATCGACAAGGATTTGACAGTGCGCGGCTCTACCATGGCATACCCGCATGAGACGGAAATTCAACGTCCGTGGTGCACGGGTAACGTGATAGCGAATTCAGGTTTTGAAGCAGGGGTCAGTGGAGGAGAGTGGAGCATAGCGACGGTGCAGGAGGGGGGCGGGATCATCACAGCGGATGCAATGGAAGCGCGGACGGGCTATTGGATGGCGCGCTTTGCGGGGATTTCGCTGCTGACGGACACCCAACAGTTGTCGCAGAGCATTGTGATGAACGAAAATATAACCACATTGACCTTCTTTTTGTGGATTAAGCAGCAGAGTAATACGGGCGAAGATGTGTTCCGGGTGTATATGGACGGCACATTGCTGGAAGAGGTGGCGGATACGACGGCGGGATATGCTTCTGGCTATGCCCAGATGGCGGTGGATGTTTCTGCCTATGCCGATGGCGGGACGCATATGCTGCGTTTTGAGAGTATCAAGACGGGTGCAGGGCTACCGAGTGTATTTCTGGTAGACGATGTGTGTTTGCAAGGCAGTGGCGCCGCATCGCAGGCCGTTTTTACAGTGCGTAATGGGGCGACCTTGGTTCTGGATAACCTTTCGCTTGCAGAGGGGGCGCATGCAGTGCGTGTAGAGCCCAACGGTTCAGTGCAGATAACGCGCTGCTATATGCATGATATCCAAGGGACAGCATTGTATCTGGACCAGGTGACCTCGGCGGTTGTTGCCAACAGTATTATTGCCGACTGTGCGTCGGATGCGGTGTACACCAGTGGCGGTGTCGTCAACATATACCAATCGACGATCCTGGACAATATGGGCTATGCCATATCGGCAAATGGTGGTGAAGTCAACGTGATTGCCTCGCTGTTTTATGACAATGTCGGTGGTTTTTATTCAACTACTACATGCAATTCGTACAGTAACTTCATATATCCCGAGTCGAATGTTGGGGCAACGATGGTAGGAACAGCGTTCACCCATCCCGATGCCTCGCTGGTGGTTTTCGAGGAGGATTCGCTGTGGCGCGGCAACCTGTCCCAACGGATTCGTCCAATTCCCAACGTCTACATGTCGGATTTACCCGAAAGTCTGCAGACGGAAATGACAGCTATGGGCCGTGCAGATTATGAGGGGAACACCCGAGTGGTGAATTTGCAGATCGGCGCTGATGAAGAGGCGGAAGGCTCTGTGTTCAGTGGTCGACTTGTTTGTCGGCTGGTGGACGCTGATACGGGAACGCCGATTGAAACCGGTGCTGTTCTGTTAACACCTGGCAGTATACCTGCGGTAACGCAGAATACCGACGGTGCATATACCTTTAACTTTATCCCTTCAGGTCCCTATTCAGTGTCCGTCTCCGCCTCGGGCTACATCACCGTGATGCGTTCTATCGAAGTTGGGGCAGGCGTGGAGACCGAAGAGCTCTTTGAAATGACATCAAGCAGTAACGAGTTGCGCTTGGTGCAACAGCCAAAGTCTGCTTCGATTTATGTGGGACAGTCCCATACGTTGCAAGTGGGAGCTACAGGCGGCGTTGCTGCACTGACGTATACGTGGAAGAAGGACGGGACCGCTTTAGGAGCGCCTAGCCAAGCCACCTACGCTATCACCGATGCAGCACTGAGTGACAGCGGCGTATACACCTGCGAGGTGAGCGACGGCGTCACGACATTAACAACCAGTTCCGCCAGCGTGAGCGTGGTAGAGCCTTCGGCAACCGGCTACCACAGCGCCGATCTGGACCAGAACTGGGTGCTTTCGCTGTCCGAATTATTGCGCATGATTCAGCTTTTCAATTCCGGCGAATTCCATTGCGAGGCAGGTACAGAAGACGGCTTTGCAGTCGGCAATGGCACACATGCCTGCACCCCGCACAAGGGCGATTATAACCCCAATGATTGGGCTGTTTCGCTATCAGAATTACTGCGGATGGTGCAGTTCTTCAATAGCTCCGGCGGTGCCTACCACGTAGCGGCGGACACGGAAGACGGCTTTGCGCCGGGAGCATCAAAACTATAGGAAGAATATAGCAACAGAGGCTTGAAAGTAAGCGTCTGAACATGCTAAAGTTTCGCTGTTGCTGGAGAGGTGACCGAGTGGCTGAAGGTGGCGCCCTGCTAAGGCGTTGTGCCCTAACGGGTACCGAGGGTTCGAATCCCTCCCTCTCCGCCATTACTAATGAATGTCGGCGTGACGGGTTCCGTCACGCCGCTTTTTTTTGTGTCGCCACGCACATTCTGTCCATCAATCTTGACGTCACCGAGCGTACAAGATGCACGCTGAGAAACGCCGTAACGGCACATCCTCGTAGCAAACCTTCCCTCCTCCCTGCCAATATCACCGCCGTAATAAAAAGCAATCAAGTGTTTAATAGTACGAATGAGTTTCTTGAACGTGAGTGCCCGTGCTCGCTATTGTCGCACTTGAAATGAAAGCAAAGTAGTCAATTGCGTTGTGAGCAAAGGGACCGCCCATAGGCAATGACCGGCATATCCACAGCGGCTTTAGGAAAAGGAATTAAGATGTACATGAGTTTATATGCAATATTATTCGGTTTTATGGCGGCGATGGAGCCAGACGCGGTGGAGTGCTTTAAAGCGTGTGCACAAAAGGAAGCACAACACTATGAGGAAGGGGGACATTTAGAGCTGGACTATGTCCTGCACTACAGGTATTGGGACTTGTGTGAGAAGCAAGCCGCAAGCGGGATAGAGCGATTCTACGTCATATGTGAGTGGAAAAAGAAAAAGTTTTTCATTGAAGCCAGAGACGTAAACGCGGACGTAGTATTGCGGGTTGTTTGCGACGGAAAAAGGACGGAGCTAAACCATACCTTGATCGATGCGCGCATTCTCTGGAATATTTATTGGGAGATCCCCAAAGAACTGAAAGACCTGGGTGAGGAATATGTGCGTGCCGTGCAGACGGCACGAAAGCTCTATGCTGCCCTCTTTGAGACGTATCTTGCGCCCATCACAGGTTCATTCGGTTCTCGCTTTGATTTCGTAGGCTTCAAGCATGCCCTTGAATCCTACGGAGGGTCGCTCCCGCCATTTGTTGAGGAACTTGGGAATAAGCCGGATACCGTTATGCGCTTGAATATACTCAGGAGCACCGGTGTAAACGGCGTATACAAGAAAACTTATTTTGGCCTTGATACATCATATAATTTGGTTTCGACGAAGTGGTGGGTGGGCTCGGAGGAAGATTCCACCTATGCTGGAATGACCATGATTTGCAAAAATCCTGTGCAGTTTAAAGAGGGGACGTGGCAATATAAAACAGTGGTCACTGAACCTGAGGGCTTTTTTAACGATAGGGTAGAGATAGAGATTATTCCTGAAAAATCCTGGTTTGGTAACGTGAATTCAGGGAACTTTAGAACGGCAGCGGGTACGAAAAAACAACTCTTATGGGGTGCCTTGATCTGTAGTATTAGCGCGATAACGCTGCTTGCATTACGGAAGTATTTGCGAAAAAAGCCAAACCAAATCTCGCTCAGCATTCTGCAATTGAAGAGATTATCAAGTTTGCTTTTTAGCCTCTTTCTTTCTCGTCAAAAAAGAAGAGAATGCATTGTAGAAATCCTTCATACGTGTGGGGAGCCGTTTTTGGGGGTACGCAACAACGCAGCAGGAAGTCGGAGCACGCCTATATCTTTAGATGTGAGGATAGTCCGGTATTGGAGATGGCGAAAATTGCTTTCCTATATCATTATGGTGTTATTTGGAATGCAAATTTTGTTTATGCTGCAATGGCTTTTGACCCTGATGCATTTTTCAGAAATAGGTTTTTTTATGCTTGTAACATTTACGCTGATACTTCCCATTTGGGGCATTGTGTTGGGAGCTAAGCTCCAAAAGGAGAAAAAAGAGACGTTTTCTCATTTGATTTTTTTTAGTTGTGTTGTGTCTGTTGCCGAAATCTATACGGCGCCCATAAGGGGCGGCCAAATAGGAATGAATTTTCTGTCTCTTTATTTGTTGGTAGAGATTTTTATGCTTTGGATTGCCGTTTTTCTACTGTGGCGGCATATGCGCTTGATGAAGAGCGCCGAAGGACAGAACGAAGACCCAATGCGGGTGCCGTATAGCGAGGACAATGGTTGATAGAAGATAACGGCGGATTCCTGTTTTTCAGGAATGTTTTGTCAATACGTGTAACAAAACCGCAGAAGCCTTGTAAAGTGAATGTTAATAGAAAGGACCGGAATCAGGAGTCGGTCCTGAAACAACCAACAGAAGGAAGGATTATCATGGAAACTTTGGAAGGCATTTGGGCAGACATCGTTGACTTTTTCGAGAACATCTGGGCAAGCATTTCGGGGTTCTTCGCGGGTCTGTTCGACTAAGTTGTTTTGGCGGCACACGCAAAGCGCATGTGCCGCCGTGCCAGAAAATACGCCACGTTGAGTGTTTCCACAAGTGTGCGTTTTTTTATACATTTTTTCCGTCGCAGTCTCCCCTGCGTGTGGATCAGCGCCGTCGTCTTCCCTCCCCCTCACAGACGACGGCGTCTCTTTTTTCAGCCTCTCACGGTGTCTCACCTTCGAGTTCTTTACGATCAATTTCGTGTTTTTTTAAACGATATTGAAGCGTTTTATACGTCAGCCCCAGTAGCTCTGCCGCCTCCTTGATGCGTCCCCCGCTCCGCTCCAGCGCCTGACGGATTAGTGCCTGTTCCAAATCTTCCAGCACCAGGCCGCCAGGGGGTAGAGTGAATTCACTTTGCGAGGGGGATGATGTACGCAATTTTTCCGGGAGATCGGCTACGATAATGGTGTCATCGGCAGCCAGTACGAAAAGTTGCTCTAAAGTGTGTTCCAGTTCGCGCACATTGCCCGGCCAACGATAACGGCGGAAGGCGTCTACCACATCCGGACTTAAGGTCGGGGCGGGGATACCAAGCTTTTTGGATAATTTTTCCCGGAAGTGTCCGATCAGCAGCGGTAGATCATCCAGACGTTTTCGTAACGGGGGTAATTCCACCGGCAATACCTCCAGGCGGAAATAGAGATCCTCGCGAAACGCCCCTTCCTTTACACGTTTTTGTAGATTGCGATTGGTGGCGACAATCGTACGCACATCCACCTGTCTCGTTTGCGTGGCGCCAATGCGTTCGACAACGCCATCCTGTAAAACCCGCAGCAATTTTGCCTGACTATCCAATGCCATGTCGCCAATCTCGTCCAGGAAAAGCGTACCGCCATGTGCTGCTTCAAACTTTCCAGGGCGACTTGAATCAGCGCCGGTAAAAGCGCCCTTCTCATGACCAAAAAGTTCGCTTTCAATCAACGTTTCCGGGATAGCAGCGCAGTTAACCACAATGAAGGGCTTCTTCTTTCGTGGGCCTTCAAAATGGATATGTCGGGCGATCAATTCCTTGCCAGTGCCTGATTCACCCAGAATCAGCACCGTACTGTTCACCTGGATGGCACGCCGCGTACGTTCAAAAACTTTTTGCATAGCGGCGCTTTGCCCGATGATATTACCCAGAGATACCGAATCTGTCAGCAACCTTCGTAGATGACGGTTTTGTCGACGCAGATCACTACGCTCCAGCGTGCGTTCTACCACCAGCAACAATTCGTCCTTATCAAAAGGCTTTTCCAGATAATCCGCCGCGCCTTCCTTCATCGCCGTCACTGCTGTTTTAATCGTAGCATGCGCCGTCATAATCACCACCTCCATATCTGGTCGAATCCGTTTAGCTTGGCGCAATAACTCGAGTCCATCCATCTGGGCCATTTTCAGATCCGTCAACAGCATGTCATACTCATCCTGTTGCAATGCCTCCAGGCTGGCCTCCGCCGCATGCGTCGCCTGCACCTCATAACCAGCCGCTGTCAAGATATCCCCAATGATTTCCCGTTGCACCCGGTCGTCTTCTGTAATCAGGATTTTTGATTTCATACTCTAGTTTTGCGCCTCAAAGTTCTACGTGCGGCCACAGCACGCGGCCTGACGTGCTCATGACGTCAGTTCAATAGCTGCGGCGAAACTACGAAACATTATTTGTCTGTTCGAGCGGCACAGTAATCAGCACCTGGGAGCCTTGCCCTTCACGACTGGTAATTTCGATGGTTCCCCGATGCTCCTGTACGATACCACGGGTAATTGACAATCCCAAGCCGGTGCCGCCCGCCTTGGTAGTGTAATACGGTTCAAAGACGCGCTCTACTTCATCCTTGGGCATACCTGGTCCGTCATCACGGATTTCAATTTCACACGCCCTGTCCGTTACCCGCGAAAATAATCGTACCCGTCCCCCCTCGGGACATGCTTCCAAGGCGTTCAGCAGTACATTCAATATGGCCCGACTCCATTGTTTAGGGTCCAACATCAAGACGGTGCCGCCCGCCCGTAATTCGCTTAGCAAACGGACGCCCCGTTCTTCTGCATCCTTTCGGATCAGGTGTGCACACTCCTCCAGCAGCTTATCTACCTGCTGCGGTTCCATGTGTAGCTCACTTTCCTTCGCCAGGGACAAAAATCCGGAAACAATTTCTTCCAGACGCTGCACCTCGTCACGAATCGTGTGTAGCGGTTTTGCCGCAGGCGAATCCTCGCCCTCAGGCAACATGTCCAGGGTATGGCTCGACAGTAATTTAATCGCGTTAAGCGGGTTGCGAACATCATGCGCCACGCCTGCCGCAAGATTGCCCAAGGCGGACAGGCGTTGCGCCTGGCGCAATTTGGTTTCCATCAATTCTTTTTCCTGCAAGGCGTCCACCATCGAGTTGAAAGTTTTTTCCAGATGCAGGATCTCCCCATACGCGCCATGCGTTGCGACCGTTTTCAAATCCCCCGTCGAAATAGCCGCGCATGTGTTGGACAACTCGGTGAGAGGACGCAAGGATTTTGCAATGAGGTAGACCATTAGGCCCAACGCCCCCAGAAAGACGGCAGTAAGCAACAAGATATACCGATTCTTAAACGCACGCAGAATCTCGATCTGGGTTGCTGTGCTTGCACGAATGGTCATGACTACCTGCCGAACGCCCAAATCCACCGGCACCACACCTACCCGCGTCATATGGCCCGCCCTATCCTGCTCCAATCGGAATGAAGGGGAATCAAGCTGGCTTGTGTCCGTTGCAATTTCGATGGCGCTATCGGTATATAAGCCGCGGATTTCATCCGCCAACGCTTCATCATCAATATTCGGATTGTTTTCCAGGATTTCCTGGATGCTGGTCGTAATTTCCTCTGCCTTCAGCTCCATTTCCTGTACGGCGACATTGAAATAATGGCGTGTGATTGCAAAGACGGAGCCCAGCAGGCACAGTAGCAAAACGCCGCAAAGCAGCACGACGCGAAAAAAAAGCGAATGACGCCACGGCACCCGCTGTGGCGCGTCCTGTTGTTGCACCATGATCAAATCTCCGGTGTCACTTCACCGCGCAAGAGTCGCAGGATCTCCTTCACATCCGCCCACGCCTTGCCCTTGTCATTTTCATTACGCAAAAGATAGGCCGGGTGATACGTTACCCGCAGGGGGATGTTGTGATAATTATGCCAGGAACCCCGCAGGCGGCCTACCGACATATCTGTCTTGAGCAACGTCGTCGCCGCCACGCCACCCAACGCGCAGATTACTTTAGGACGCAATATCTCCAACTGGCGAACCAAATACGGCTCACACTGCAGTACTTCATCGGGGGAAGGGTTGCGGTTACCTGGCGGACGGCATTTCAACACGTTGCAAATGAAGACCTCATCCCGGCGCATCTTGAATCCCTTTTCGATGATATCCGTCAGCAGTTGTCCTGCCCGACCTACGAAAGGATGACCTGTGCGATCCTCATCCGCCCCCGGCGCTTCGCCGACGAAAACCAGATCTGCGTGCGGCGAACCCTCACCAAATACCGTCTTGATGCGGGTTTCCGCCAAGGCGCATTTCGTACACTGTTGCACCTGTGCCGCTATATCTGCCAAGGTGCTGGACGTACTTTCCTGAGAATCCCCCTGGACAGAGCGGGACGTTACGTTTGGCGCGGCTTCTGTCGATACTGGCAAGGCGTCGGGAACCGATGTCGTAGAGGCAGTCGGTTCAGATACGGCGATACGCTCCAAGCGCTGCGCCACCTCCGGTGAAAGTGCCACCGTGCGTCGGGGATTACGCGCCGTCTGCTTCACCAACTCGCCCGTTTCCCGCAAAATCTCTTTATACAGTGCATTTTTATCCATAATCCGCCCTTTTGCTTACAAAGTCGTATCATACCACCTACTCATTTCCAGCGCCATTTTTTGGTAATGATAGCCAGCCGACTTGGGCCGATAGGAGTATGGGCGGCGCTATTGGTTTGCGCCACGCACGATAGAAATGTCGTCGGTGCTACGGTTTAGAAGGATAAGATCCTGTTTTCCATCGCCGTCGACGTCGGCCGCAATAGTGCCGATAGCGTCTGTTCCGGCGAAATAGGTCATGGCAGGCGAAAAATCCAGGCTGTCCCGGTTGAGAAGGACCGCCACGGTATCGTCCGAGTTCGTGGTGATAATGTCAGGCAGGTGGTCGTCGTTTACGTCATGCAGGGAGACGGAATTGGGGCTGTCGCCGGAGGACCAGCGTTTGCCGCCGTAGAACGTCCCTTTGGGACTGCCACCGTTGACGAAAACGCCGTTTTTTCCGGAACAGCTAGAAACAGCATCGTAGTCGCCATCACTGTCCAAATCCGCCAGCGCCATTTCCTGCGGCAGGTCGCTGATGGTGCCCATTTCACGCGAATCATCATCCAAGGTGCCATCCCCATTTCCCAGAACGCGCACTACGCCATAGATGCCCGAAGAAGCCGGATTGTCCGGATCGGTGGACAGCAGGCATACAACGTCTTTCTTGCCATCCTTGTTCAATTCCACGGCAGCCACGGACAAAGGGAAGTTGCCTATTTTATATTCCGTGGACATAGCAAACGTTGCATTGCCCGCTCCCAGCAAGATGGCGATACTGTCCCGGTTGGAATTACCGACAATGAGGTCGTATATCTGATCCTGATTCATATCTGCCGCCACAATGGAGCGCGGATAGGCTTGCGCGCCTCCACTTGCACGCACAGAGAAGATGTCGCCGGGCGTGAATGCCCCCGTACTGTTGCCTAACAACAGCTGCACCTGGCTTTTGTATAGGTGCAACACCGCCACATCCAAATGAGAATCCCCATTGAAATCAGCGATGGCGAAATCGCGCGGCGAGCCTCCAACCGCTGTAGAAAGAGGGGCGTCAAATGTAGCGTCACCATGGCCGATCAACACGGCGATGTCGCGGCTATCCAGATTGGCGACGACAAGATCCAGTGCGCCGTCGTTGTTGATGTCGACCGCACGTACCACCCGCGGTCGCTCTCCACAAGTGAAGCGTTCATCTGTCTCAAAAACGTTTTTGCCAGTCGCGTAAATGAGCGCCAGGCGGCTGGTGGCCAACTCTGTGGTGATGAGGTCCAAACGGGCATCGCCATCCATGTCCACTGCGATGATATCGAATGCGCTGGCACCTGCACCAAAGTAGCGCGGTGCGGCGAATGCGCCCTTGCCATCTCCTTTCAGGAATGCGGCAACACCAATGGGGGCGCTGGTTTCCTCCGAAAACAATAGCACGGCGATATCCGTGTGGTTATCCCCGTCCAAATCAGCCAGCACAAAGCGTGTGGGGAGTGCATTAAGCGCGATCGATGTCGGAGTTGCATACGAGCGCGCTCCAAGACTCAATATAATAGAAAGCGTTCCTGCATTGGCATTGCTCACCACCAAATCCGGCCAGGCGTCATTGTTGAGATCGGCCAGCCCGACCATGCGCGGGTGACTTTCGACATCAATCGTAACAGCCTCGCTATATTTTCCCTCAGCGCTCCCATAGCAAATAGAAACCGTGTTATCATTTCGATTGGCCGCCACCAGATCGATTACTCCATCGCGATCCAAATCGTCTGCTGCTACAGAACGCGGTCCATTGCCTACGGGAATATGAAGCGGCTCTCCCAATGCCCCCCCATTCAAGCCAGGATAAAGCGTAAGATTGGCGCTTCCAAAATTGGCCGTGATTAGATCGGGATGCGTATCCCCATTAACATCTAACACCAACAAGTCCTGCGGCTGGGCATCTGCGGGCAGAGGATAAGAAATCGCATCCAGGAATTTTCCCGTGTCACAGCCCAAGAGAATGGATACATCATTAGAATTACGGTTGGCGGTCAGCAAATCCAGATAGCCGTCGCCATTAAAATCCACCGTTTTTAGTGCCGCCGGCGAATCCCCGACCGCATAATCGACGTGACTGCGAAAACCACCGGATTCTTTGGACATCAGAATGCCGACCTCGTTGCTAACCGCACTGATGGCCGCGAGATCGAGCCGCCCATCCCGATTAAAATCACCGCAGGTTACGGCATAGGGTTCCGCAAGGGTGGTGTATTTAAAAGGGATATGAAACAGTCGTAAAGCCGGGTTGACCGAGGCGGAAGAATCCGACGAGGGGGAGGGACAACCAGACAGGCCCAATCCTGCAACGCAAACAAGCAATAGTAAAGCTAAGGAATATAAAGGCAAGGTGCGTAACATCATGATGGAAGATCCTGTGGTTGTTTCAACGGGTTGTACGTCTATATGTTTATCCCCGGAGCTCTTTACCGCCCTAAATCGGGAAAGCGGTCATAAAACCGAAGTTTTTGCTGTGGTCAGGGATAGTAAGAACCATATCTAACGCTTATGGTCGCTGGACCACTTTGGAATACTATACAACGAATTCGAAAAAATGCAACACAACTTGCTGCATTCCCAAAATGGGTGCTATAGTCGCTTGAGAGAAATATACTTGCGTGTATCCCCTGTATTTTGCGGTATCCTACGAGGAGGAAGGGTTGATGTTGCGATGGAATTCGGAAAAACGGGAGACGCCCTCCCAAGCGGCCTCTGAAACATCGTCCACACCGCCCAATTCATTGCCGGAGGTATTGCTGGCACAAGGCAAGATTACGCAGGAACAGCTGAAGCGGGCCATGGAGGAACAGCAAAAAACAGGGGCATTTCTCGGGGAGATCCTGGTAGAAAAGGGCCTTCTTGATGAGACCTCCCTGATTTCCTTTCTGGCAAAACATTGCAAGATTCCACATTTGAGCCTGCTGGACTATCTTATCGAGAAGGATATTTTGGCATTACTACCGCAAGAGCTTTGTTTGCGCTATCGGTTGCTGCCGATTGATAAAATGGGACGCAACCTGACGGTGGCGATGGTGAATCCGTTGGATGCGCAGGCCTTGGAAGCGGTGCGTCAGCATTGCCCTGAGTTACGTATTAAACCTATCCTTTGTGCATACCGGCATTTTGAAGCTGTTACAGCACGTTTCTTCAACGAAGAACAGAAAAAGTCGGAAACCCTTTCTATGGCGGACTTGGGTTTGATTAGCGCGGCATCGCGTGAATCCCCGCCTCCTGGAGAGGAAACTTCTACGCCAGACGAGCCACCTGTAGCGGAAAGACAGGACACGGCCGTTGAAGAAACGGTCATGCAGCAGGTGTTTCACCAGTCAGCGTCTTCAACAGATACCCCGCCCTCAGAACCAGTGACAGCGGAAGGTGACGCGGAACCGATCATGCGTGAGGTGGCGTCGGTTATGATGGACAGTATGCGCGATACCTATGCGATGCTGGCGCGTCGTATGGAGCTTTTTCGTGGTTTGGCGTCGGAAGATGTAGCGCGCCTGTTTGCCCAGGGGATTACCGAAGAATATGCGGCAGGGAAAACTATTTTTCGTAAGGGCCAGAGCGGGAAAGCTCTGTTTGTCATTCTGGGTGGAGCGGTTCGGATTCAGGACTGCGACCGGGAAATTGCACAATTGCAACGAGGCGACATGTTTGGAGAGATGGCCCTGGTAAGTCAGCTGCCGCGTAGTGCCGATGCCTACGCGCTTGCTGACACCAGCCTGTTATCCCTGAGCATGGAAACGATCAAAGATGTTATGCCTGCAGACGTCTCCATCCAGTTATTGACCAATATCATTATCACCCTGAGTGACCGATTACGTCAGGCCAATTCCTCGGCGTAGTCATTAGGGGGGGATTGGGCGCGGCAGCCCGCCTTATTCATCCAACACGCGTCGGATTTCGCAGGCCATCGTTTGGATACGACAGGGTTTCTGCAAGAAGGCATGCGCCCCCTGATCAAGTAATTTTTGCGCGGCGGGCCCCAGTTCATAACCGCTACACACCACGACCTTGGTCTTGGGCCACCCCTTGGCAATATGTGGAAACACTTCCGCGCCGCCCATTACAGGCATTGCCATATCCAGTATGACCAGATGTACAGGTTTTTCCGCAGCAGTCAAAACGTCCAGCGCTTCCCGTCCGTTAGCGGCTACCAGCACTGTATATCCCAGACGATCCAGAATCTGGCGGGTCGCCTCAAGGATCAACAATTCATCATCCACCACCAAAATGGTTTCATGCCCAATAGGAAGCGGTGTTTGTGGTTTAGGTTTGGGTTGCAAACGCTCCTTCGACGCCGGCAGGTAAATCCGAAAAGTGGTGCCGACCCCCGGTTCACTTTGCACCGAAATATGTCCATGGTGATTCTTTACAATGCCATAGACCGCAGCCAATCCTAAGCCACGCCCCTGAAACTTGGTGCTGTAGAAGGGTTCAAAGACACGGCGTTGCACATCGCGACTCATGCCATGCCCTGTATCCTGTACCACGATACGCACATACGGACCCGGTTCCAGTCCGGGATGCAAATCTGCAAAAATACGGTCCACCTGCTTGTTGTTCGTGATAATCGAAATTCGCCCCGTTCCCTCGATAGCCTCCACCGCATTGATCGACAGATTCATGATTACCTGGCTTATCTGCGTAGGATCGGCAAAGACATTCCAGGTTTCTGGCGAAAGCATGGTCTCCACCGTCACATTAGGCTGGAAAGAGTGTTCCTCAAGGCGCAGAATATCCTGGATGATTTCATTAACATCTACCGTAACCGGTTGATACTTCCCGCCGCGTGCAAAAGCGAGCATTTGTTGCGCTAAATCGCCTGCGTGTTCAGCGGCAGAGGAAATAGAGCGCAACATTTCCAGGTTTTCCGGGTCATTGCCCATGTTCATTTCCAGCAATTCTGCATTGCTCAGAACCGCTGCCATGAGATTGTTGAAATCATGCGCAATGCCCCCGGCGAGCGTCGTTGTCGCCTCCATACGCGAAGCCGCACGCACCGCCTCCTGCGCCTGCACACTCTTGGTAATATCGCGAATCGTGCCCACCCGGGTGGTAAAGCTTCCGTCTTGATCCTGGATCAACGCAGCATTCTCCGAGAACCAACGATATTCACCGTCCTTATGCAGAATGCGAACCTCGCACAATGGCGCCGCAGTCTGCTTGCGTGCGACATCCTTCAAGATGTGCGCATATTCCTCCACACGTTTTTGATCCTCCGGGTGCACCTGGTCCCAAAATAGCGAAGGCCCTGCCTGCATCATTTCCTCGACAGTGTACCCGGTCAGTTCAACAACAGAAGGGCTGATATAATCAAAGTGGTTCGATGGAAGGTGTATGCGATAGGCAATATCACGCGAATGTTCCAGAATTTCCCGAAAGCGACACTCACTTTCTACCACCGCCTTTTCCGCTTTTCGCTGCTCAGTAATATCACGGCTGATGCCGACCAGCCCCACCACCTCACCAGCATCATCGGTAATCGGCACCTTGCTGCTAAGCATCCAGGCTTCCTTCTGATTAGGGCCGATATTCTGCTCCACCAGATTCAGCAACGCCTCCCCTCGTTGCATCACGGTAAGATCATCCTTATCAAACTTTTTTGCCAATTCCGGCGGGAAAAGATCATGTACCGTTTTGCCCTCCAACTCCGCCATATCCTGCATACCCAAGGCATGCAGCTTCGCACGATTCGCCAAGAGAAACTGCCCCCGGGCATCCTTTACGTATACCGAGTCTGGGATATGATCCATCAGCGTGCGCAAACGGCTGCGTTCCCGCGTCAACTCCTCCTCCATTGCCCGCCGCTCTGTCAAGTCGGTGTATACCGCAAAAGCGCCACAATAATTTCCATCCGCATCCAGGATCGCCGAAGGAGACGCCAGTACGTGCACGATACGCCCCTCCGGGCTGCATAACTGGATTTCATACGTATCCCGGTGCCCGGTTCGACGTAACTCCATCTGCTGCTCAAACAACGCATGGCTCTTTGGATGAATAAAGCTCAGAGGCGTTTTGCCCAAAAGATCCTGCTTCCTACACCGCAGCATACGGCATAAAGCAGCATTGACATAGACAATCTCAGCCGCGGCATTCTGAACAGCGACCCCCTCATTCATCGTCTCCACCAGCAAAGGATACCGTGCCGCATCCGCCTGCAGCACCCTATCACTACTATCCGAAATATCCGAGAGGTGCGATTGCGCGTGCAACGCGGCCAACTCCAAACGTAACGATTGGAGTTCCGCCAACAGTTCCGTTTTCGTTTTCTGCCCGATGTTCGCCATCGAAGTAATCACTTCCGCGCAGCCTCTTCCAGTTAACGTCATTGCCAAAAAAGATGTGAAAAATACAGTACATTGAGACAAGGGAATTCGTCAACACCCTTGTACACGCTTGCAGCCCCTATGCCAGTATAAGCAAAATGTCAGAAATGCTTCATTTCGCGCATTACTCATAGTACACCACAATTGCATTTTTTACAATCCAAAGCCTTCCGAGGGCATAAGCAAGCAATATTACTGCTGGATTAGACCGGCTTTTTCCGCGGTATTTATAAGAAAAGAGGCGGGTATGCAATTTGCCTGACGGAAAAGGTATACTACCGCCTGAATATTGCGGCATATTACCCACGCAGCAGTAAAAATGCTGGCTGGCAGCGGCAGAAATGCCAATCTAAAACGGAAGTTGGTTTATTTACGAAGTGCAAGGACCATGCCCATCAGGCTATGGCCCCTGGACCATTTTAGTGGCGGACACTTTACTGTTGTCAGGTATGGCAAGGACCATACCTATTGCTCGCGGTCGCTGGACCGCTTTAGGAAGTAGGCTCATGAATATCTTTACCAAAGCACGACTACTTACGCACTTTTTCAAATGGTATTTCACATGGGATAAGCGGAATACGCATTACCAATATACCTTGCCAGACAACCCCAAATTCATGGGCCCTCGGGATGCCGTGAAAATGATTCCGGATGGCGCAACGCTTGCCATCTCCGGGCTTGCCGCCAACCAACGTCCCTCTATTATCTACTGGGCGATTCGCGAGCTTTTTGAAGAGACCCAACACCCGAAAGATTTGACCGTCATGGCGCTGGGCGGCATTGGAGGCCGTGGACGCGTCCCTGGCACTCTGGAAGAGTTGGGGCAAGAGGGCCTCACCACCCGTTTTTTTGCCGGGCATACAGAAACCTTCAAGAGCCAACTCAAATTGGCCGACCAGGGAAAGCTTGAATTGCAATGTCTTCCCCAGGGTTTGATCGGATTACTTTTCGAGGCGCAAGGGGAGGGTGTGGATCACATTACCACCGAAACAGGCGTAGGTACCTTTGTAGATCCACGTACCGGACGCGGCACCCCTGTATGCGATCCCAATGCACAGCAGTACGTGTCGGTAGAAGACGATGGCCGTTTGCGTTACACCCTGCCCAAGATTGACGTGGCGATTTTTAACGCTCCCGCAGCAGACCGCAAAGGCAACATTTATATCAAAAACAGCGTTATGGTGGCCGAAAGCCGTGAGATTACCCGCGCCGCCAAACGCAATGGCGGTATCGTTATCGCCAACGTTGGTCTGATCGTTGACGAAGGCTATGACGACGTATGGATTCCCGCAGAAGATATTGATGCGGTCGTGTATTATCCCAACACAGAGCAGACGGGAAGTGTGCTGCACCGAAAACATTGGCCCATGTTCACGCTCAACAGCGACATGCCCCTTAAAGAGGGGATCGAGCGAGCGCGTTTTATCAACAAACTCGCTGGCGTCACCCCCAAACGCACCCCGATTGACAGTGCAACGGCCCGCCTGGCTGCCCATATCTTTGTAGAAAATTTCCCCAAAGGCGGCTCCGTCGATATCGGTGTCGGTCTACCCGAAGAAGTGTCCAGCCTGCTCTTCGAAAGCGGCGCCATCAAAGACATTCAGCTACTCACAGAAAGTGGCGTACTGGGCGGCGTAGCAGCCCCTGGCATCTTCTTTGGTGCTGCCTTGAATCCAGAAGAAATCGTACCTTCAGCCGAAATCTTCCGTCGCATGTACGAACATCTCGACGGGGCTATCCTGGGCATGCTGGAAGCAGACAGCGAAGGTAATGTAAACGTATCCAAGCGCGGTGAAGGTGCTACGCACTATGTTGGACCCGGTGGCTTTGTCGACATTACAACCTGCGCCAACATGATTATCTTCGTCGGGTCTTGGGGCGCCAAAGCGCGCATTGGCGTTGAAGGCAAAAAAATTAAAATTGAAACCCCAGGCACTCCGAAATTCGTTGACAAGGTAGACGAGATTACCTTCTGCGGTCAGGAAGCGCTGAAACATGGCAAGAAAGTTTTCTATGTTACCAACGTCGGCGCATTCCAACTGACGGAACGCGGCATGGAAATTCGCTGCATCATGCCAGGTGTTGATCTGCAGAAGGACATTATCGACGCGATTCCCATGAAAGTGGTCTTGCCGGAAAGCGGCGAAGTGCCCACGGTTGAAGCCAGCATCATCACCGGTGAGAACTTCAAGCTTAGTTTCTAAAGCGGTCCAGCGACCGCAGGCAATAGGTATGGTCCTTACCATCCCTGACCACAACAAAAGTTTCGTTTTTTATGACAATGTTTCAGACTTGAGCTACTAACGTGCTCAGAATACAACATCCATATCTCCCTTGCGCTTCAGCGTTAAAGCGCAAGGGAGATTTTTAGTTGTCCGTCTTTAGCGCATACAACAGGAGGCTAGCGCCGTCTGCATTCTTCTTCGTCGCCTCCAGAAAAACGACCGGATGCCCGTTGGTGGAAGCCTGAGGAAGAGGAACATGGACTTCGGCTGGTTGAAATGCCTTTTCAAAATGGTGCCGCACCGTCCCGCCTCCCTGAATTTCTACGCTTACATCCTGCTCAGGCACTGCCGACGAGATGGCTAGCACCAACGTATGTGCGCCTTGCGGAGCAGCAAAGCGGAGGGCCGCACGCTTGGCCGGTCCCATAGCAACGAAAGTTCCTGTCTCCTGTTTGCCTTGGTTGGGACCCCATGTGCCGCGCAGATAGATTCTTGTCTCTTGTCGACCAAAGGCCACACGGTTTGTAGGGGGAAGACGCAAGTCTGCACGCGCGCCGAGAAAAAAAATGGTAAAATCCGCCCCCTTATAGCAATGAAAAGAATCGTATAAAACATCCCGCATGGAATCATACCGGGCGCTTTGGAATGCGTTATCAAACCATGCGTCCGGCACCGCAACAATTTGCGCACCCAGCTTGCGCGTTTTTTTCAGGATTTCGACATTGAAGCCCGCGCCCTTGCCATAATGCTCCGCCCAGGTAGTCCACCCGGTGCGATCGGCAAAATACAACATCGTGGGGCTGGGGTTGGCCGACAACACCAAAGTTTCCGGTGGTGTGTTTTCCTTCAGCCATTCACCACAGTGCATGGCATCGGTATAGCGCGGCGTCCATAAATTCAAAGCGACACTAAGGCAATTCAGCGCAATCCCCAACATTACGATCCCCACCACACCATAACGCCACCAGCTCCGCCGTGTCAGCAGGGCGCTTAAACTTCGCGCTGCCAGTAAAACAACAGGCGGGACCAGAATGAGCTGGTAGTAGCCGTTATCCCGGACCCCGCCAGGGATGATGAAAAAAAACAGCAACGAGCCTAATAACCATGCATACGGCCAGTATCGGTGTTGCGAGCGACCAAAAGGCCACAATCCGATGAGTGCGAAGACGACAACGCCAGGCGTAAGTGCCCATTTCCACAACGAAAGCCCAACATCACGATAATAACTGGGGTTAAGCAGCCATTGATCCAATTCAAGGATGGCCGGTTGGGCAAAGGAAAGCCCGGTGCGTGGCAGCAACACCCCATACGAGTAGTACATGAATGCGCCGACGGGCAGGACGACCAGCACGGCAAAACCATAGACAGCTGGCGTCCAGAACGTACGCCAGCCCATACGCCGAAACGTCATCACCGCCATAGGAAGCACCGTTACCCCTACCTGAGGTTTGCCCAGCAACATGGCGGCACTGAAAAAGGCGGCACAAAAAAAATCGCGACGGCTTCGTTCACTCGTCCAGCGTTCATAGTAATACAACGCCGCAAAAACCATTGCGAAGGTAAAGCTTTCCGGCATTTGCAGACGGCCTGTGTAGAGATAATACGGTGATAACGTCAATAAAAACGTGGCGATGAAGGCGCATTGGAGCCCAAACCAACGATAGCATAAACGATAGAAGAAAGTTGCGCCCAGCAAGGCAAAAAACAGCGGAACGACCCGCCCGACCCAGTAACGTATACCAAAAATGTAATAGAGCAAAGCGGTGAGCCACGGAGTAATCTGCAATTCCGTACCCCCAACAGTGCCGTGCGCCAAAACTTCATCGGTGGTGCGCCAATCGATAGCAGGTTGGAACAAATTCATATTATGCCGGAAAAAATTACGCGCCACCATGAGGGTTTGTGTGTCGCGCCAGCTTAGAAAATCGACAGGAGGTGCGTTAAATGCATACAAACGCAAGCCAAGCCCCAATAAAAGCAAGAATCCAAGCGCGATACAATTCTTCCGCATCGAAAAGGTCTGGCCTGCAGAGGCTGAGGGTTGCTCTCCCGCTTTATCCAGGCCGGATAAAGGATAGTCTTCTGTGGGTGCTTTGGAAATACGTTCCCCCGAAAAATATTCTAATCGCATAGTTCCGCCATAAGGTTAGGCCCACCGCGATATGAGTAAACACGCACTTCTTAAAACACGAAAAGTTTTGGTTACGAATCCTTCTTGGCTTCAAAATGCCGTGTTACAGCCGTAACAAAGGCTTCGGCGAACCACTGCCGCCATTTAGGGTCAGCAAGCCGTTGTTGATCCGTCGTGTTGGTCATATTAGCGGTTTCAATCAATACTTTCGTAGGTATTTTTGTGTTACGCAAAACTGCCGGCACATACGAACGCCCTTTGCTACGTCGAATCACATTGCGGATCGGGTCACCCGCACTATGCACCTTGAGCGGTGGGTTGTTATGACGCATGGTGTTCAGCAGGTTGCTGGCGAAATTGCGTGACAACGCCTCGTCACGCCGACATTCCGCTACCGTATGGGTAACCGTCCGGCAATTGCGCGATTCCGCATAGCGGTTGTACAGCGTACCCGAAGGTGTTTCGCTGCTACGTCGATACTGCGCCCCAGGTACATACACCATAGCGCCGCGCAACCGGCCATTATAAAGCGCATCACAGTGGATACTGGCAAAAAGGATCTTTTGCGGGTCTGTACCCTGTGCAAGCTCCTTTTTATAAATGTCATTGGCAAGATACCAACGGAGATTGGCCGATACCTTTGCATCATTATTTTTATACGGTGGCGTTGTGAGCACATATTCATCCCGATCATGGGCAAAGCGTTCCAGATCCACCGATTCATACTGCTGGCTTTCATCCCGCATGGTTATATAAATGCGTGCGCGCGTCTGGGTTTCGAGTAAATGCTTGATCCGGCAAACCATGTCATACGCCAGCTCATCCTCATACAACCCCATAGACTTTACCGCCGCCCCCTGATCCCGTCCGCCGTGACCAGGATCAAGCACAATTACGACACCTTCCAAGTCTTTCGTGGCAACACGCGTATCCTGCAAACGTTGTGCTTCTTTTTGCACCTCTTCATAGGCGACACGCTGCGCGCTACCTGCTGGCTGGTAGCGGTCCGAGAGCATTTCCTGTGGAATCAGGACGCGGTCCCCGGCCTCCATACGGCACACATCTTTGATGCCACTGCGCGTCTGGATAATTTCACACGCACGATGTATCTCGTCATTTTCGCGAAAATCCGTAAACCGAACCACCACATCCGTATAGAGCGCTTCCCCCTTTTGGATGTGATAGATTGCGTAGGGGCCTTCTTTATCCTCGCTATACTTCAATACGCCATTGCCCACGGGAAGCACATCGAGCAAATCGTTACTTTCGATAGGGCGGGTCGGCGGTTTCATTTCGTCAAGAAGCAAAGCGCGTGGAATAAGCACCTTCTGGCCTGCCTGCAACGTATCCCCCAAAGCCTCATTATGGGGATCGGCGGCAATCGCTTTATAGTACGTGCCCAGCCCCGTTAGCCATTCAGAAAGGATCCACCAGGTCTCCACCCCCTCCGTCCCCTGGAATACGACCGTGTGCCACCAGCCCGATTCATCGACATAGTCGTCTGGAAACAACGCAAGCAGGGCCTGTCGTCGTATTTGCGGCTTAAGGCGGACGAAAGGAATAGCCACCGAGTCCCGATTACGATAGTGTTTCCACGATTCCGGCTCTGCAAGGTACCGCTGCAATAACGATTTGGCGGCATCGCCTGCTGGCGGGTGGCATTCCAGGTAGAGAACACGTCCACCACGAAGCGCTGCGTAGACTCCGGATTCCAGTTCCTCGCGCACGACGATGCCCGCATAGCTTGTCAGACACAACCCTGTCAACAGCAGGCTAAGAAATGATATCTTCAATACGCGATAAGGCACTACTTAGATTCCAATTCCCAAAATGGCTTCTATGGTTCTCCACTCAATATGGGATACGGTACCACAGGTTATGGCAAAAACACAATATATTGAAAAAATAAGAGCATATTCTTCAAAAACAACAATGTGTAGTGTTTTGTTGGATAAAAATATCCCATCGAATCTTTAATCGGTATCTCTCGAGAGCTCCAGACCAATCCTTCCGGAAGAGGGAAAGGGGAAAGGCCCTATTCCAAAAACAACCTTGGATGTTTTCGATGAATAAGATGTTTTTTTATGTTAAATTTGCTATTATGTTGCCAGTATGGCTAGAAATTCTGGCTTAAAATTGCGGTTTATGCGGCTTCCGGGGAGTCTTCAGGATCCAAGCAAGGAAGTGCAGTGAAGGAGCAAAACGATGATCGATGTAACACAACCAGAGGTTGCTTTTGCTGTGCAAATGGTACGCCAGGCAGCGCAATTGGCCCAGCGGGTACAATCGGGGATGGCGTTGCAAAATTTGACCAAAAGCGATTTCTCGCCGGTGACCGTAGCAGACTATGCGGTGCAGGCGCTTTTGGGACATGCAATGGAAACGCAGTTCCCTGAAGCCGTGTTAGTGGGGGAGGAGAATTCCAGCGCCTTGTATACCGAAGCGGGAACGCAGATGCGTGAAGTGGTCACGCAATTTGTAGGCCGCATGGTGGAGGGAGCGACAGAAGAGCAAGTCTGCCAGTGGATCGATCGCGGTACCGCCGCACCAACAGAGCGTTTTTGGGTGCTTGATCCTGTAGATGGCACCAAGGGGTATTTGCGAGGCGGACAATATGCGGTGGCGTTGGCGCTGGTGGAAAATGGTGAAGTGATTTTGGGTGCGTTGGGCTGTCCCAATCTGGGCGAGAACTGTGCGCCGGAGCTGTTGGGCCTGGGCGCCTTGCTAATTGCCAAACGCGGTGAAGGGGCTTTTTGTACTACATTAAGCGTGGAAGAACCGTTTCGTCCAATACAGGTATCGGATTGCGACAATATTCAGCAGGCGCGCATTCTTCGTTCCGTAGAATCTGGCCATACCAACGCCAATCAGATAGATCAAATTGCGCAGACCCTCCAAATCGAAGCCGAACCCATTCTGATGGACAGTCAGGCGAAATATGCCACGTTGGCGGGTGGCAACGGAGAGTTACTCTTCCGACTACTATCGCCAGCACAGCCGGACTACCGTGAAAAGATTTGGGATCAGGCGGCAGGTGCTTTGATTCTGGAAGAAGCCGGTGGCAAGATCACTGATTTGCACGGTGCGCCCCTCGATTTTTCACAAGGACGTCTGTTAGCCAATAATACCGGTGTTTTTGCTTCTAATGGCATACTGCACGACGCTGGCCTGGACGCCATTGCCAAGGTATGCTTTGCGGAATAAGCGAATAGTCCTTGTAAATATTTTTGGGGAAGCTTTCCTTTTACACCAAGAAGGCTTCCCCAAAATTATGTGTAAATGTATTAGATTTTGGTTACCCTGTAAACTGTATTGCACAGTGCGGGTTGGGTATACT
Organism: Candidatus Hydrogenedentota bacterium; assembly: GCA_963678445.1. GTDB lineage: Bacteria > Hydrogenedentota > Hydrogenedentia > Hydrogenedentales. The sequence goes on from OY782877.1 coordinate 2,347,805, forward strand.
GTAATGGAAAAGGCTATTTTCACGCACATGGAAACCCTCTTTCGGGAACCACAGTGCCCAGGGGCTACAACCAATAGGTGTTTGTTTGTATGACGGGCTGTTTTGAAGACACGATAGAATTAAGCGTGGTTTTGCCTTGTCTGAACGAAGAGGTGACACTGGGGAAGTGCATTGCGGCGGCCCAAGCGATGTTTGCCCAGATAGATGGAGCAGCAGAACTTATTGTCGCCGACAATGGTTCGACCGATCGCTCGCGTGATATTGCATTATCTTCCGGGGTGCGGGTGGTGGAGGTTGCTGCACGCGGCTATGGCAGTGCTTTGCGTGCGGGGTTGGCAGCCGCACAAGGCAAGTATCTGGTTTTCTTAGATGCAGACATGTCGTATGACTTTGCCGATATTCCCCGTTTTCTGGATGCGTTGCGTGAGGGTGCCGATGTGGTCATTGGTTCGCGTTTTCGAGGGGGGATCGAGCCGGATGCGATGCCTTGGTTGCATCGTCATTTGGGTACGCCGTGTATGACATGGGCCGCCAACCTTTTTTTTGGTTGCGGGGTTAGCGATATAAATTGTGGCCTGCGCGGAATGCGCTGCGATGTTTTTAAACGGCTGGATTTGCATTCCCAAGGAATGGAGTTTGCTTCGGAAATGATGATTAAGGCGGCGCAGGCGCAGATGAAGATTGTGGAATTGCCTATAGTCTTGCATGCGGATCAGCGTGAAAATGACCCTCACTTGCGCTCTTTTCGTGACGGTTGGCGTCACCTGCAATTAATGTTGCATTTTTGCCCGTACTGGGTATTTTTAGTGCCAACCATCCTTTTTTTATTCATTGGCGGTGCCTTCATTGAAATGCCGGGAATGTTGGGAGGCTATCGGGAATTTCGTTGGTTTGGAGGCTTGTGGGGTGTTTTTATGCTCAACATGGGGCTACAAATCTTTTTATTAGGCTTAATAGCCCAGGGGCGTGTGACGGCTTCGAAGTATCCCCGCAGGAAAACGGGCTCTTGGGGGATGTTGAGCCGACTTATACGGATTGAAAAGGGCATTTTGTTGGGTGCGATTGTCATGTTGGCGGCCTTGTTTTCCGCAGTGATCGTGCTGGGTTTAGCATTGCGAACAGATGCAGGGGATGGACGTATACTGTGGTCCTATGCGCGCGGACTGTTATGGAGTGGGGCTGCATTTTCTATGGGTACACAGGTCTTTTTTGTCTCGTTGTTGATGGGCTTGTTCGGAATACGTGTTGCAGAAGATGAGTAGTTGTGCAGTGTTGGACGGGGCAAATGGGTAAAGGAGTTACAGGGCGATGAAAGTAGTATTCGTACTGCCTCCCTACGCCTATTCCCGTTCGATGGGTAACCGCCGCAAGAGAGTGCAGATTGGTTTATTGCCGCCATTGGGCGTGGGCTATTTGGCGACGGCGTTGGAGGCGCATGGGCACACGGTGGCGTTGGTAGATGCGGTGGCGGAGCAGTTGGATGTACCACAGGCGGTGCAAGCGGTAGTGAAACATGCGCCGGATGTTGTAGGCATCTCCGCGTTTACTACACTTACCCCCAACGATGCGTATGCTTTGGCAAACGGGCTGAGGGAACGTCTTCCAGAAACGCCTTTTGTAATGGGAGGGCCGCACGTAACTGCTTTTGCCGATCAGGTACTGGAAGAATGCGCCGCGGTGGATGTGTTGGTGCCGGGAGATGGTGAGCTGGTTTTTACGGAATTGGTGGATCGCATGGCTTCGGGGGACGCCTATGCCGACCTGCGAGGAATTTTGTATCGCGATGCTTCGGGTGCGATTGTAGCTACACCGCCTGCCGAGGTTGTGCGTGATGTAGACCGGTTTAGGCCCCCCGCCCGTCACATCTACAAGCATGAATTATACGAACCCTTGCCGAGCTTGAGTGCACGACGCCCTGTTACCTCGATTATCACCGCTCGTGGTTGCCCTTGGGCGCGTTGCCGTTTTTGTTACCAGGGAGGGACGTACGCGACGCCCTATCGACGACGTTCACCAGAAGATGTCGTAACGGAAATCAAGGCTTTGGTGCGCGACTACGGCATTCGCAACCTGGTGGTATGGGACGATAATTTTTGCGTGCGCCCCAAATGGATTCACCGTTTTTGCGATTTGCTGGATGAGGAGGGAATCGATATCGTCTGGTCCATTCTCTCCCGCACCGATACGGTGACCGAAGATATGTTTGCACGCATGGCGCGTTCGGGGTGTTACAGCGTCCAGTTTGGTATCGAATCAGGGTGCCCCGAAATATTGTCCATGGTTAACAAAGGACATACCCAGGAGGATTGCCGTCGTGCGGTCCGTTGGGCCAAGGCGGCAGGCCTGGAAACGCGGGCTTTTTTTATCCTTGGCTTTCCGCGCGAGACCCCGGAAATGTCCATGCAGACCATACGGTTTGCTTGTTCACTCAACATGGACTATGTGGTGTTTTTTTCGTATTATCTCGCCCCCGGCACTCCTTTGGCCAGACAGGCGCGTAAAGAAGGGTGCTGTTTGCCCTTTGAGAGCCAGCAATTACCCTCTTACGTTCCCAACACCTACCCTAATCCCGAGGCACTGGCGGCTATGGTGCGCCGCGCTTATCGAGTGTACTACTTCCGGCCGGCATACATTGGGCGGGCGTTGTGGCGCATGGTGAAAAAGCCAAGCATCCTCATAAACCATATTCGCGGTTTTCAGTACTGGTTGGGGCTTATGCTTTCTCGCTAGGTTTTGCAGGATTTTTTTCACGCATTGCCTCCAACAATCCGAAATAATAGGCGATATTGGCAAAATGCAGCCCAGGAATGTACCAAAGGACGCGGGGGTCATGTAGCAGCCACTTAAGCGTAATATAGACCGTCATCAGGGTGGGTAGCGATAGCAGATAAAGCCAGGAAGTCAGGCGGTTGTACGGGTAGAGTATTTTGTACGGAGATTGGTGATTCTTTTCACGCACAGCAAGCGCGTACTTACCGATAGTGTGGTAATGTTCCCATACCGCGCGAAACGAATTCCTATCTCGATGTTGCACGGGCATGTCGGGCACATAGAAAAGGCGAACCCCTTGTTGTAGACAACGGAACGCCCAGTCGGCATCCTCAGCAACAACAAGGCTTTCATCAAAGCCTCCCGTTTTTTCAAATAATGCCTTGCGCACACTGGTGTTGTTGGTAGGCACATGATGGTTTCGGGCTTCGTAGGGGCGCTTTCCGCAAGAGACAAACCAATTTGAATAGCCATCGGAATGGCCGGCATACGTTGTGTGCAACCCGATCACGCAGCTATGCAATACAAAATAATCCTCGGTGCTTATTTTTGAAAAGTGCCGGGGGTTTTGATGAAAACGCACATGTTTTTCAATCCATTGGGGATCGCACAACACACAGTCGCTATCGAGAAAGAGGATGATCTCACCGTGTGCATGGTTGATGAGCTGATTCCGGGCGCGGGCAACGCCGCCTTGCTTCTCAAGGCGCACCAAAGTGATGGGATACGCGTACATTTCCGGAGTAATGTTGTCCGACAGTGGTGGCGTAGAGCCATCATCGACCAGGATTACTTCAAAATTCGTATAGCTTTGCTCTTGTAACTGTGGTAGCAGCCCTTGCACATCCTTAGGCCGGTTATAAACCGGAATACATACCGAAGCGAGGGGATTAGACATCGGTTTTTCCTGTAAGAACGCGAAAAACAGAGCGTGGATCCGTCATGATGTTTTCTCCAAGATTGCAATTGTGCGTACAGTAACAAGGACCATGCTTTTTCTCATACTCTTGCAGCATGGCGATAAGATTTGCATTGATGTCGGTCATGGAATCGCTAAAAATATTTCCCGCAGGCGGCATAAGCTCACACATGGCTACATCGCCATTGGGATAGATTACCTTATGATATCGGGGCGCTTTACAGGGGACATAGCATTGGCCATGCGCCAGTGTCTCCAGGCAGATGTTCCAAAGATACCGTTGGTAGCTGGCTTTGAGGCGACGTAGCATAAAATTAAACCGGTGCGCATAGGGATAGCTGCGCAATATAGCAAGAATTTCAGGGGTGTGTGCACGCAAAACGGCCAGGTCGGGTAAAGTTACATCCGTATCTGCTGGTTTCCCACGGAGTAAGAGCACGGAATGGTAGGCAGGGTTGAGCGTGCGCACGTAATGCAAAAAGGGGAGTAATGCGTCGATATTTTTATTGGAGACCACGGTGCTGATTTTTACAATGACACCGTCGAGCCGTTGCAATGCCTTAAAGGTCTCCAGTGCGTTTTTAAAAGAGCCGTCGCCACGAATAGCATCGTTGATTGCCTCCGGTCCATCAAGCGATACGCCTATCGTCAGTTCGCCGGGAAATTGGCGTCGCAAAGTACGCGTAGTGGCCACAATAGCTTCCGTTCGCTGCCCGTTCGTAGGTATGGTGATAGAGCGGGTTTTGAAACAGGAGCATAGCGAAACAAGGTCCGGATGCAGAAAGGGTTCGCCACCGCCAATGTCCAGCCACTGGACTTTTCCGATTTTTTGCGCAATTTCGCGGGTCTGTGCAAAGGTGATATCCAACCCGCCTTTCGTCACAAAACAGGTTTTACAACGCAAGTCGCAACGATCTGTTATATGTAGGATAAGGTGGTTAAACCATGTGCGGGGCGGAAGAGAAAAATTCATATAGCGCTCACAGTCAAAATAAAGAAACAGGCGGGCATTTCGACATTTAGTTTCCAAAGCGGCACCGCCCACAGAAACGATACAATTTTACGGGATAGCCCACAAAATCTCTATGCGCAGTTTGTTATTTAGTTGTGACCCTGCCTAGTTTAAAGGTATTATAAATATTCTTTCTGCTTAGGGTCAATTTGCACATGTGGCGCATATAGAATATTCGTGGCTAACACGTCAAAAGCTGTCATAAAAAATAAAATTTTGCTACGTTCAGGGACGGTAGGGATCATATCTCCTGGGTGTGCCTCTGGGCACCTTGCGGTCACTGGACCGCTTTTGGTTATTAAGTGGGTTAATTTGGGTTACAGTATATGCGATTTCAACAGTTAGTAACTTCTCCGCTATGCCTCCTCATGCTTATCCTGTGTTTAGCGGGATTGGCGCGCATGTACCGTTTGGATGCACAATCGGCCTCGGGAGATGAGATTGCCACCTTATTTTATGACGCGCCGGATGCATCGACATTTTGGCAAAACTACTTTATCTATGGTCGTGAAAAGGTGCCTCCAGCGTATGTGATGCAGTATTGGTGCAACAAGTGGGCAGGGGGGAGCATTTACGCAGCGCGTTTATGCGCTGTACTTGCCAGTTTGTGTGCCATAGGCGTGTTGTACGCGTTAGCGCAACAACTCTATGGCCCTGCCATCGCTTTAATTGCTGCGCTATGCATGGCCTTGTCTCCCAGCCAGATTTATTACGGTCAAGCTATTGGGCCCTATGCTTTTGTTGTCCTGTTTTCCCTACTTTCTTTATACACCTTTGTTCGAGGGGTGAAGAGTCATTCCCGATGGTGGTGGGGCGCCAATATTTTAATGAATATGATGGTAGTGTGGGTGCACATGGCGGCGGTTTTTTTTGTTGTAACCGAAGGTATATTGCTCTGCTGGACAGAGCGTCGCCATATTCGACGGGTGCTGTATTGGGCTTTGGCGCATGTGCCCTTGGCGGTATCTGTTTTATGGTGGGTCTATTCCCGCCCCACATTTGATTTGCCAGGGTATTACGATTTTTTTTATAAATCGTCATTTGGCAGCATGTTTTTCGATCTTTTTGCCGATGATGCCTTGTGCTGGAATGTAGAGTTTCTAAGTGCGGCACTACGTCTTTGGGAAGGAGCTCCGCAGTCATGGGCAGGTTATGCCGGAAAATTGGGGTATGGGCTAGTTGCCGTGAATATACTGGGTGCGGCCTATCTTGCAGCACGTTTCATTCGTGGCGCTGTAACCGGAAAAAGCGATGCATTGATATTTGGTCTTTGGCTCATCCCCGTTCTTGTGCTTGGCGTGCTTTCCCATGTGTGGCGACCATATTGCTTTCCGCGCTATACGCTGTACACGATGCCTGCATTGTACCTATTTTCCGCTTGCCTGTCCTATAGCTTCCCTAAAGGCTTTCTTCGTGGCCTGGCTATCATTGTTGTCGCCTTTATCTATGCGATACAAGGCGCATTGACTATATGGGGAACCACACATACCGACTGGCGTTCATTGGCGCGTCATGTTCGTGACAGCGCGACATCAGAGGATTTGGTGCTCATTGGCGGGGATGTGCTGTATCCCTTTTATTTTGTCAACGACGCCACACCGAACATTCCGGTGTTGAATCTTCCATATCAAATAGATAAACAACCTGAGATGGTGGCGAAAACAGCGCGGCAGTATTTGAACACAGTATTAGGCGAAAAAAAAACAGGAGCACCCGTTCCTTCGGTATGGCTGGCATACGTTCTTCCCTATGAACCGGGCCCTTTGCCCGGTATTGAGACAGCTTTAAAAGACAAGGGACTAATATTTACCTTTTGCGAGTTCCTTGGAGGAGAGCATCTCAAGCTTTATCGGATTCAGGCGGAAGGTGTAAACAGCGTTTCTTTGCCACAGCATTCCGTGGCGCTGCGGCGAATTGCCCGTATGGCCGATTTCGCCCCAGCACGCGAGTTCCTTCGGAAGGAAAGCGCGTGCGGAAATTTTCTGATGGGGACACTGACTCCTTTATTTGCAAACGCATCGGATAAGCCATTACTCAAGCGTGTATTGGCGCGATTAACCTCCTGCGATTTGTTGCAATACACCGGTATGTGGCTTGCTCCAGCTTCACACTCGGATATTCCCAAAGGAATTTTGGGCCTTTTAGAACATGGTGGAAGAACCATTACCCAAATCCAATGGATGGATGCCTTGTTATTGAGAGAGTTAAGAACGCCACGTTTGCAGACGCGCCAGGCGCTATGGGATTTTCTAGAGGCGGGTACGTTGACAGAGCCCACTGCGAAAGACGTATCGTATTGGTATGAAAAGGGAATCATGCTGGGTGTGGCGGAAGACTATGCCGCCGCCAGCAAAGCCTTTGAGACGGCGACTACATTAGCGCCACAAGAGGTGACCGCTTGGACGGCGCTTGCCTCATCGTATATGCATATGAGGGAAGAAAATGCGGCAAGAACTGCGTTAGAAGAGGCCTGTCTGCGCAGTCCTGAATTGCGAGAGTTTTTATCTTCTCAACGGCAAGCAACCAATGCAGGGGACATGGAAAAAGCACAGCGGTTACAACAACTAATAGAGGTAAAAACGGGCGCTTCTTTAGACGCAGTATGGTATAGCGATTTTGGGTGCACGAATTAAAATGCCCTCGTGAGCATCGTATAGAATTTTTTAGGACGCCTTTCACCACAATGCAGCTTTTACAGATTAAAAAAAGTTTGGATGCTAAATATCCACTCACTAAGGATGTTGTTTGTCTCTCAGTGCCCTATATTGGCTTTGTCGCCGTGCTTGCATTGGCTTTAGTGCTGCGATTGTATCGTCTGGATTCCATTTCGAGTGATGTGGATGAATACTACGAACGAATTCTACTTCGTCCCGGTGATATTGCTGAACGCTTGCGTGTGTTATTTTTTTGGTGTCCCGACAACATCCCATTAGCCTTCTGTGTTCAGCTTATATGGGCCAAATTTTTTGGCTACAGCGTGACTGTTCTGCGTCTTTTGCCCGTGTTATGTGGAGTGATAGCGGTAGGCCTGACCTATGGACTGGGATGGAAAGTGTTTCATCGTTGTAGTGTTGCTTTTTTTGCCGCTTTGCTGGCAGCGCTTTCCCCAACACACATCTGGATAGCTCAAAGCCTGCGTCCTAATGCATTGATGGAGATGACAGCTTTACTCTCGATGCTGGCGTGTTTGCACGCTTTGCAGACGCGTAAGAAACACTGGTGGGCAGTCCTATTTTCTATAAATCTGTTTTTTGTCTGGCTACAGCCAATGATGTGTATGTTGTTGGGGGTGGAATTTTGTTTTATCGTGTTCGTGTTATGGTGCGACAATCCCCATAAAGCATTGAGGCTGGCGGGATGTCAATTTCTGATTATGCTTTCGCCGTTGCTTTGGATTATTCCCGTAGCCGGAAATGTGTTGACAGCAGAAGACGATTTCTTCATGCGCTTTCCGACATTGACAACCATTTTACTCGATTTTTTTGGCGATGATGCGGCATTAAGCGCTGAGCCTTTTTTATTTCAGGGGGCGGGCTGGGCCTTTTTATCCAAACAAGCGCGCTTCTTTTTGCTCCAGAACCATCTTTGTTTTGATTGGCTACTAACAGGTGTATACATCCTTGTATTTGTTGTTGCAAGCGGTGTTGTGCTACATCGATTTACTACTCAAAGAAAAAAAAGGGGGGGGGAATCCAACACAATTCAAATCCTTTTTTTACTTGCCATTGTTATCATGCCCTTATCCGCTTTGCTATTTCTCTCTGCAATTTGGCGTCCTCTGATTCAGACGCGCTACACGGGTTATAGTTCCTTTGCCCTTTATATTCTTGCCGCGTGGCTTGTTATGTGCATTCCCTGGCATCGCATGCGCTGGATTGCGATACTTTCTCTCTTGCTGCTCTACGCATACCAACTTTCCGTCACATTGCCAGGCGCCGCCCGTACCGATTGGAAATCTGCCTATACCCATATCCAGTCCAACGCCGCCCCCAATGATATTTTGCTGGTCAAAGGCACCTTTTTGGCCTGGCATGTGTGGCGCACCAATTTTCCGGAATTTGAATGGACACATTGCCCAGCATATACCATGCAAAGTATGGCGGAAAAAAGTGAAGCCGCCTTGCGCCGTACAAATGATCCACCCAAAAATGTTTGGGGGATTGTTGCGCCCTTTGTGTTTACATTGCCTCCGCTGTCTATTTTTGAAGGTGATCTACAGGCACGTGGTTTGGCTTTTGAAAAGCAGTTTTTCCCGGCAATGAATGGCGTCTATTTGTATCGCGTTCACCTGGATAGCAATGCAGTCATAAAGCCTGAAAATCCACCCATCTATCCCAATACAAAATGCGATTTGCACCAGATACTGACGGATTTTGGAATTTTTCCTGAGGATAAAGTGAAGTATGATACGGCGCATGCGGCACTCGAACGCACGATAGATTCCGAATGGCCACGCACGAAATTCTTTTATACGCTACTTTCCATTCTGCTAAACAATGAAGGCTATATTAAACTCTCCACACGAGCAGCGAAGGTGGCACTTTCTATTGATTCCGACTATGCATTTGCTAATTTTGCCCTTATGCTGGCATACGCGGAACAGGGGGATTGGAATGCGGCCAAAACGTTATTTGAACGTATTCAGGGTCAGGATAAACGGAGTCATTTTCGACAGTATGTCGAGCTTCTTGCTATGATTTATGAGAAACAGGACATTTCTTCTGCTCGTCGTGAATTTGCACGCTTAGACGAAAAAGGGTACTATCTACCCCATCTGTTGTGGCGACGGTTGGGTATAGCTACGGAGATGGGATGTCGGATGCAGTAACAAAGAACGTGCAAAGGAGTGCTTTGCAGATAGTGCGTCATCTGCCTCGTATCCTCGTAGGAGGAATATTAGGCGGCGCCCTGTTTTGGCTTCTTTTTCACGACACGAATATGCAGGTGCTGTGTGACACTCTGGACGACATAGAAATAACTTGGGTTATCGGCGCGGAGGCCTGCATTTTTTTAGTAGTTCTGGTACGCGTTGTGCGCTGGCGTTACATCCTTTCGACATTTGCATGCGTTCCCTGGGTGAGATTGTTCTGTGCGGAACAAATCGGCGATTTTCTCAATGCTTTGGTCCCTGCGCGTATAGGTGAGGGGGTGCGTGCGATCGTATTAAACCGTACGAGTGGAGTTGCCTTATCGCACTGCTTTGCTACGGTCTTCATTGAGCGACTCTGCGATTTTTTTGCGGCGATTGCGATCATTGCAACGACGTTTCTGTTTATCCGTCCGTCAGAGCCACTCCAGATTCCTCAAGCATTGGTAGGTTGGCAGTTGACAATTCCGCCCGATTTTTTTTATTGGGGAGGAACACTGGCAACATCGATTTTTGTATTGGGTTTTATATTTATTTGGGTCTTTTACCTATGGGGTAACATTTGTCTCTCGATTCTGGAATGGGCCTTGGGCAAAGCAAAGGGCCGTTGGACAATACGTGTGAAGTGTTTTTTTATACATTTTCTTGAAAGTGTCAGGACATTGACATCCTTTGCCATAGTATTGCAGTGCTTTTTTTTGTCTGCCCTCTCTATTCTATTGGTAGGTGTGGCAGGCGTATGCTTGCTCAACGCTTTTTCCATACCTGCGCCCTGGTGGGGAATATTTACAATTCCCGCCATTATTGCAATTGCGGTGTTTCTTCCCGCAGCACCGGTTATGGTAGGGCAATTCCATCTGGGGGCAGCCGTTGCCGTACTTTTATTAGCGCCACACAGTGAAATTTCTGCGGTAAAGGCATACACACTTTTGTTTCATGCATTGGAATTTTTGACCATTATTGTTTTAGGGATAACATGCATGCTTTGGGATGGCAAACATATTTTTTACGGTTCCCGGGTAGCGTGCAAGAACTAAGAAAGGCGAATACGGTGGCACCTCTTTTGTTTTGACCTTTAGCGGGATGAAGACGAGGTGTTATGCTGTATTTTCGGTTCTGCTTCCTGGAGCACTTGCTAGCATATACGAGGTTGTTATTTTGCAAACGCTATGGATTTCTGTACAACGCAATTTAAATATCATTGGATTGAAGACGATCCACGATTTTTTAATTTCCAACGGTAAAGCGTCCACGTTGCTTTATCTATTGCGTTTTGATAAAGAGAATGCAAAAGCCCTGCAAAGCCTGCGTTCGTTTATCGAAGACCTGAATCCGGGATTGATCGGAATCAGTCTGACTACGATAGATTTCCCCCCCGCTTTAGCGCTTACAGAGCTTCTTCGGGATTGGTTTCCAGCGATTCCGATTATGTGGGGGGGCGTGCATCCTACGACAGTGGCAGAGGAATGCGTGCAGCATGTAGATTGCGTTTGCCGTGGCGAAGGAGAACACGTTGCGCTAGACATCGTACGCGCATTGGAACGAGGAGAATCAATAGACCACATTTCTAATTTAGCTTACCTGAAAGAGGGGCAGCTTCATATGAACCCTTTGCGTCCGGTCGAACGCAACCTTGATGTTTTTACCGGTCCTGCCCTCATTTCTGAGCACTCCTATGTACAATTATATGACGATATAGAACCGTTTCAAATGCGTCATCTCAAACGCAACCGCGTTTTTGGAGGATCTATATACCGTGTCCTGATAGGGCGTGGGTGTCCTATGAATTGCGCATACTGTTGTTCTCCTTATCTTACCAAGCTTTACGGTGACCGAAAGATTCGTTTACGTTCGGTGGCGCATGTGATGGCGGAATTGGAGGAAGCCCTGGAGAAAGGGCCGAAAGTCAACTATATTACTATTGCCGATGACTGCCTCTTCGGTTATTCCAAAAAATACCTTGAAGAATTTTTCAGCGAATACAAAAAACGTATTAAAAAACCTTTTTTTGCCAAGGCCACTCCGTCTTGTGTCACGGATGAACGTATAGAGATGGCGTTGGATGCGGGCCTGGCTTGGCTGAATGTTGGATTGCAAAGCGGTAGCGGGCGGGTTTCAAAAGAGGTTTTCAGACGAGCAACGGGCCCCGATCGTTTTATCAAAGCAGCCGAGTGTATTACTCGACATAAAGTGGCCGCCTATTACGATGTTATCATCGATAATCCATTTGAATCCGAGGAGGAGCAATTTGAAACGATTGACGTACTCATGCGCACGCCCAAGCCCTACTTCCTGCAGAGCTTCTCGTTGACGTTTTATCACAAGACCGAATTGCGGGAACGCGCAGAGCGGGAGTGCCCCGAAGTGATAACAGATCCCGCGACCAAGGATTTCTATCTTCTTGACAAAAAACCGCTAAACACATTTATTGTTCTGGTACCCACCTTGCATCAGTGGGCCATGCGTCTTTTAATGGCACGATACAGACGCTCTCCGAAGGGTTACATTACAAAAATATTATTTTCGATTGCGTTGTTGTATTGTCACGCTGTTTTAGAACCCATAGCCTACCTTCGGCTTATGTTGCGCTCGCAACGTGGTTCCATTTTTGGGGTATTACGCGTGCTTCCATCCATGATAGATTGGCGATTGATTTCCTACTTTAACCTGTTTCACACAAGTAAAGATACGACCCAGGAATAACTAGCCGGGGCGCGGAGATATATGTATGGCTGTCGATACACGCAAGATCTACCTCTGTGGGCCAATTATGGATTGTTCATCTGATGAGCAAAGTTCGTGGCGTCAGCGTGCAAAGGAGCAGTTAGGTGAAAAGTTTGTCATACTAGACCCAATGCGGCGCAATTTTCGTGATCATGAAATCGACAGTGCCAATGAGATTGTCGATTTTGATTTGCAAGACGTGCGTGATGCCGATATCCTGCTCGTAAACTACAGCAAGCCGTCCATCGGCACCTCGATGGAGGTATTTTACGCCGGTCATGATCTGGGAAAATTTATCATTGCCTTTAATCCCGCCCCCTTCCAGGACCTTTCCCCGTGGATGGTGAAATTCTGCACAAAGATCCTCCCCTCCCTCGACGATGCCCTACGCTATATCGAACGGCATTTTTGAGAATTCGCATAATTAGGGCTTTACCGTCTGGTGTTTTTCTGCTATTCTGAATCTTGTAAAAGGGTATTTCACACTTTTTGAGGTTTGGGGTAGGCCAATAGGGAGGATGGGGGTATGAGCCAGACGCAAGTAACCACACCGTTTTTTGCTCCGCCGGCAGCACTATCACCTGCACAAGCATTGGAACGATTGCGAAAGGGGAATCAGCGTTTTGCCACCGGACAGTCGGAGCACCCTCATCGCGATACGCGTCGCCTTGCACAGGCAGGCACCGTAAACCAACGCGGCCATGCCTTTGCCACCGTGATAAGTTGTTCCGATTCCCGCGTGCCGGTAGAGTTGTTGTTTGACGCCGGCGTCATGGATATTTTCGTTGTGCGAATAGCAGGCAATATCTGCACCTCCGATGTAATTGCTTCAATTGAGTACGGCCTGACGCAAGTATGTACGCCTGTACTTGTTTTGCTGGGGCATACCGACTGTGGCGCGGTGACCGCAGCGACACGGCGGTTCCAGGGGCGGGCGATGGTAGCCCCGGAAGGACATATTGCACCACTACTCGACCGTATTGAACCTGCCGTGCAACGTGCCGAGACCTTATTCCCCAAGTTAAAAACTGACGATTTGATTCCGCATGCGGTTGAAGAAAACGTATGGTGGAATTTTGAAATATTGCTGCGTCACAGCAGCATTGTGCGCAAACGACTTGCTGGGGGGGCAGTAAAAGCGGTTCCGGCGGTATATGCAATCGCCACAGGGTGTGTGCGTTGGCTACAGGAAGAACGGATGAATAAACTGCTACAAGAAGGCCACGCGGAATAGGCCGAGTAGACTTTCCTTGTATGTGGAAAATGATCGGCGTATGCTGAAAAGTAACGTGAACAAATTCAAACATTACTGTGGGGAATAGCATGCGTATCAGCAACCTGTTGGGCAACCGTTTTAAAGAACGCCCTAACGAGGCCCGCACAGAAAGCCGGGCCTTTTTGTTACGAGGGGGCTATCTGCGTACCGACGAAGGGAGAGGCCGCTTCTGGTTGCCTCCTGGTGTGCGGGTGCGTGCTCATATTATAGAAGCCTGTCTTCGCTTCTGGACACGTTGGAATCCCCAATCAGTACAGCTTTCTGCCACACCACCAGACCGCTTCTCCTACACAACAGAAATACTGCGATGGCTGCGTGGGGAGCTTTCCAGCTACACACAACTCCCCCGCATGGTTTACACCGTGCGGCAATACGCTCCAATGCAAGGGGCGAGCGAAGAGCTCCTTTTAGACGCCTGGTTATTACACCACGAAACGCCGCCTGCCTCTTCCCACGAAGAAGAACGCATGGCGGAAATGTATGCCATTTTGCAAAGCTGGGGGATAAGCCCGCTTTTAAGAGAAGGGGGAACACTAACATCTGAGGGGACGCATTCGGAATCCTTATGGGCTATTTGCGATGCGGGAGACACGCAGATAGCGGTATCGGAAGATGGCGCGTACTGCGCACCGCTTGCATTGGTGAAAGTAGAGATTCCTTCCAAAGATAACGGGGAGCCCTTAGCAATAGAAAAAGTACACACGCCAGCGACGAAAACCATCGAGGCTCTGGCGGCATTCCTGCAAATCCCCTCGCACCAGACAGCCAAAGTCGTCTTCTTCGAGCAGGATGCAGAAGGGCGGCTCGTGATGGCCCTGGTTCGAGGCGACCGGGCGGTCTCGGAAGAAAAAGTGGCGCGTCTCATCGGCGTTTCCCCCATCCCTGCAACCGAAGACGCCATACGGGCAGTAGGGGCAGAACCAGGCTACGCCTCCCCAGTCGGTCTGGATGTATCAAAGCTACGCATATTGGCCGACCATACCGTAGCGCAATCCAGCAATCTGGTGGTTGGCGCCAACGAGCAAGAGTACCACTTGCGCCATTTTAACCTGCAACGCGATTTGCCGCAGATTACACCGGTGGACATCGTACAGGGAGAAGCGGACGACGAGACAGAGGGAAAACATGGTCCTATTTCGGTACACCGCGCACTGAAACTGGCGACGTATGAGTATTCCGGTACCGCGTACACCCAGGCAGCACAGATGCGTTTTGACACCGCCACGGGCGACGCCGCATTCCCATTTCTGACGCACTATTCCGTCAATATAGATGCTATTTTAGTTGCTCTGATGGAATGCCGACACGACAAATTCGGCCCCCAATGGCCGCTTCCCATAGCCCCCTGGTCCGTTCACCTGCACAGCCTTAACCGCTCCAACGCAGACGTTGCCTAGGCGGCGGATAATTTATATGATGTGTTTCGTGAGATAGGCATCAACGTGCTCTACGATGACCGTAATGTGCGCCCGGGGGTGCAATTTGCCGAGGCCGATCTCCTGGGCACGCCTATACGCATCATTGTCGGTGAACGAAACTGGCAGGAACGGAAGGTCGAATGGAAACGACGCGATTATGACAAAAAAGGCCTGCTGCCTTATGACGAAGTACTGCCAACCGTGCAACGCTGGTTGACCGAAGGCGGCAGCCTCTGAGAATACTCAGATGCTACCGCCCATACACGTCTTCATTAAGCCAAGTCACTTAGTGCCTGACACTTCAAAAGCTATCATAAAAATAAAATTTTCGCTGTGGTCACGAACGGTAAGGACCATACCTAGTGCTTGCGGTCGCTGGACCGCTTTACGGCGTAGGCCCAATCATCTTTTTAGGATCGACTGCTTTATCAAACTCTTCCTCAGTCAGCAATCCCAACCGCACCGCCTCCTCCTTCAACGTAGTGCCATTCTGATGCGCCGCCTTGGCAATTTTGGCCGCATTGTCATAGCCAATGTGACGATTCAACGCCGTCACCAACATCAACGAATTGTTGAGTAATTCATTGATACGCGATAGGTTGGGTTCGAGCCCTGCCAGACAACGATCGGTAAAAGAAATGGCGACATCGCTCAACAGACGAATGCTTTGCAGCAGATTGTAAATCATAACCGGCTTGAAGACGTTCAGCTCAAAGTTACCCGACGCGCCTGCCACATTGATGGTGACATCGTTGCCCATGATTTGCGCCGCTACCATGGTAACCGCCTCATTTTGAGTCGGGTTCACCTTGCCCGGCATGATAGAAGAACCCGGTTCATTAGCAGGCAAGGCCAGTTCTCCAATAGCACAACGCGGCCCACTTCCCAGCCAACGGATATCATTGGCGATTTTCATGAAACTGCACGCCGCCGTCTTCAACGCGCCATGCGTCATGACCATAGCATCGTGCGCCGCCAGCGCTTCAAACTTATTCGGAGCCGGTTTGAAAGGGATTTCCGTAATCGCCGACACCTTTTCCGCCACCACTTTATCAAAGCCCTTTTTCGTATTCAGGCCCGTGCCCACCGCAGTACCGCCGATGGCCAACTCGCTTAATTTGGGGACCGTAGACTTGATGCGCGCAATACTGTTTTCCACCTGTTGCAAATAACCGGAAAATTCCTGTCCCAACGTCAGCGGCGTTGCATCCATCAGATGCGTGCGCCCGATTTTAATAATCTTTTGATAGCTTCTTACCTTGCGCTTCAATTCATGGCGCATATGCTCCAGCGCGGGCAGCAAGCGCCCATGGATTTGAACCACCGCGGCGATACTCATAGCGGTGGGAAAAGTGTCATTCGAAGATTGCGACATGTTCACATGATCATTTGGATGCACCGGATCTTTCGAACCCAATTCCCCGCCCAGAATTTCAATGGCGCGATTTGAAATCACCTCATTCACATTCATATTCGTCTGCGTGCCGCTACCCGTCTGCCATACTCGCAGCGTGAAATTACCATCCAGTTTGCCCGACATTACATCGTCGCAGGCGAGGCAAATCGACTTGCACAGACGCTTTGGAAGCAGTTCCATCTCACAATTGGCCTGCGCCGCAGCTTTTTTCAGCACCCCGAAAGCATGGATCAATTCCCGGGGCATGCGTTCAATACCGATATCAAAATTCTTCATCGAACGTGCCGTCTGACAGCCATAATAGACATCGACCGGCACCTTCATTTCCCCCATCGTATCCCGTTCAATCCGGTATTCCATAGCGCATTCTCCTATTTTTAGCTCCTTCTTTCTTTTTACGGAAAAAGAAAGAAGCAAAGAAAAACGATTATATTAAATTAGCCTCGCTCTGATTGTCCACGGCAAGGACCAAATCTCCTGGGGGCGGCCCTGGCCACCGAAAAAAGAATGAAGCAAAGAAAAACGATTGTATTAAACTAGCCTCGCTCTGATTGTCCACGGCAAGGACCAGATCTCCTGGGGGTGGCCCTGGCACCGAAAAAAGAATGAAGCAAAGAAAAACGATTGTATTAAACTAGCCTCGCTCTGATTGTCCACGGCAAGGACCAAATCTCCTGGGGGTGGCCCTGGCCACCGGAAAAAGAATGAAGCAAAGAAAAACGAGGATTAAAATTAGCTTAGGGGGACACCCACGGCCAAGTTCCTACATTGTATCGCGAATGATGCGCACTTCTTCCTCTAAAACGATACCAAAACGGTCACGAACTGTCGCCTTGGCCAACTCGATCAGCCCCATTACATCCTCAAACGAGGCCTGCCGGTCATTCATGATAAAGTTAGCGTGCTTGGGACTGATGATTGCCCCTCCGCGACGGGTTCCCTTCAGGCCGCAGGCCTCAATCAGACGTCCCGCATGCTCCCCCTCGGGATTTTTGAACACACTGCCGCAACAATACCCCTGCGGCTGCATTTCACGACGTCGCTGCATATAATGCGAATACACCGCCTCCTGATCCGTGTCCGCACGACAAAAGCGGAAAATTCCACCCAGCAATAATTCCCCCGGTGCACACAACGATTGATTGCGATAGCGGAGATCCGCCTCCATTACCCGATGCGTGCGCCCCCCCGATTTCCCCACCACCGAGACCGACTCCAGAAACTCCCCCGTCGCGCCATTGACCGTGCCCGCATTCATAAAGATAGCGCCCCCCACCGAACCCGGGATACCGGTAAGCGCCCCCACCCCCGCATAATTATTCGGCAGCATGACATCCCGCACCAGACGCTGCAACACAACCCCCGACTCCACACGATACCGATCCTCACCAAGCGCCTCCACCCCCTGCAGTCCCTGCGTGCACAACACCACCCCCGGAAAACCCGCATCTGAAATCAACACATTCGACCCGCCCCCCAGGATGAGATGCGGCGGTGGCTGCGTCAGCATCCACTCATACGCCTCCAACGCCTCCTCAGCGTTTTCAGGCAACAAGGCAACCGCCGCAGGCCCACCAATACGATACAACGTATGCTGCGCCAACGGATACTCAGATACGGCATAAGTTAAAGAGACTCTATTCATGCCCTCTAGCATAGCAAAAAAAAGGGGCGACGTGCCTTCTATCGGTATTTTCTTCTCCTCCCCACGGTCCTCCGTGGGGACGCAGCGGTGGCCAGTCTTTGCGCGAGGAAGACGAAGCACAGCTTCAGAGACAAGTGCATTAAAGTTGATCAGAAGAGAATAGTCGGGCAGCAGCAGTAGTTCCAATAAAGCGAACAAGCGGAATACAATAAGGTTTGAGCTTGTCGACCGCATCGGCCAGTTTGCCCGCTTTTTCGACGGTGTTCACAGTCCGTTTCAATGCTTTACCGATAATATTCTTATCCGGTTCGCCATCCTGGAGTTCATTCGATGCCGTGTTCAATTGGCGGTTGATGTAGGATTCATCATCTTCTGCAAGTTGCAGCATTTTTACAATGCTACGAATCGCCTCCAGGTTAGCGTGCATATCCGTATCGCTGGCTTCAGGTATTTCAATACGCATCATTTGAGTATTTTGACTTCCTGTTGATGCCTGAATTTGCGCAGCATGCATAGAGCCAACGGACTGATCATTGCCCATTACAAGCTTTTCAATGTATGGTCCGCCCCCTTCGTTTTTCATAGACTTCCTCTGTTTTCGCATAGTAGGGGTTTCTACTCCATCTAAAAGCTTGGATACGAAGTACTCGTTATTCGCGCCTTCCGGCCAGATAGTATTTTTGCCTGCACGCTCTAATTTAACAAGATGTTCATAAGCTACTGTAACTTTCGGCTCGCCGGGTATCGGCACTTTTTCTTCAAACTTCAGTCCCTTAATGTTCTGGATGATGGTGGCGAGTTCCGTTCGGATGCTATACAAGAATCGTCGTCTGCTTCCTGTGTCCCCGTCCACGGAAATATACAGCGCGTTTGCATCATGATCGCTTCGTACCAACGCTCGGTTGTTTTCCCCCTGATTGGGGTTCCGCAACACAACACCATGCTTCCAGAATAAGCCGTCTTCGATCCATTCATGTTTGCGCACCATGAAACGGGTCAATATACTGCCGGGCAACACCTCAAAATGAAACTGAAATTGTAACGCATCCTCCCACATGCCGACGTCAGGTTCTTCCTTGCGCAATTGATCGGGCACCAACGCCTGCCAGGGATTCACATCCACAAATTCCCAACACAGTTCAAATTCCTTCATCATATCCACAATAAAGCGTCGTCGATCTTTAGGATAGGCGGTACTGTCGAGAATCTTGCCAAGTAGTTCTCCATCCAGGCGTGCATGATTCTGAAACAACGTATCACTGTTCAGGATTTCATAGACCCCCTTAGTGACCCAGTCCGGATTTAAGACTTTCAGTTGCTGGCCATTGCCGTTTGGGAAATGCAACACTGTTCCCAAGCGATGCAAGAGAGTCAACAGTTGTTCCTGTTTGTCTTCTTCCTTTTCCCCATGCTTCAGGCAGATTTTGCGAAAACATTCCAGAGAAATGAAATCTTTTTTCTTATTGCGCCACTGCTCCATCTCTTTTTTTACTGAGAACCATTCCCCGGGAAGTTTGCTGTGCACATGGTGTAACGCGTCTACTTGGGTAAGGATTAAGTCACGAACTTTATCAATCCCTTCGGATTTTTCAAGACAACAAACCCGCATGACAAAATCAAAGATGTTGGGGTATTTTTCTTGTAATTGCTTGCGCGCCAAATCCATTTCCTGCTGTTCACAACAATTACACACCACAATTACCGGCGCACCGCCACTGAAACTATGGATAATACGCAACCAATAATCCAGGCGATTAGCCTCCTCAGAACGCCGCGAGTCCAACACCAGCACATACACCGACCGCTCGGTCATAAACATCTGGTGAGTGGCGTGCATGATCTCCTGCCCCCCAAAATCCCAGACATTTAAGCGAATATTCTCTCCATCGATAGTTACATCCCAACGATGGATATCAATACCCCTTGTTTTACCCCGTTCAGGTTGCGCAGGCTCGTTATACAACAATTGGTGCACAAGCGATGTTTTACCCACATCCCCTTCCCCAACCAGAATTACCTTGGCTTCATTCAGCGGGCGGGCTCCTAAAGAGAGTGCTCCCTCGTCTTTTTTATTTAAGCAAGACGCCTCAGATTCAGGCGGATGTATTCGGAAATAATAATCCAGAATCTCCTGTGGTTTGGCGGGGTTAGTATCACCCCAAAAAACATCGCCCCAGGTAGGGCCTAGAATTTCCGGAGGAATACCCAAATCGGGGTTGCCATGGAGATAAAGGTGCTCAAGCGAGGTGAGCTCTCGAAGGGGTGTGGGAAGGTATTTTAAGCGATTGTTATCGAGGTCCAGTGTCTGCAAATTTTTTAGCTGTGCGATTTCCTTTGGTAGCTCATTCAGCTGGTTTTTATAGAGGTACAGTTTCTGCAAATTTTTTAGCTGTGCGATTTCCTTTGGGAGCTCATTCAGCTGGTTTTTATAGAGGTACAGTGTCTGCAAATTTTTTAGCTGTGCGATTTCCTTTGGGAGCTCATTCAGCTGGTTTTCACGGAGGTCCAGTGTCTGCAAATTTTTTAGCTGTGCGATTTCCTTTGGGAGCTCACTCAGCTGGTTGTCATCGAGATCCAGTTCCTGCAAGTTTTCTAGCTGTCCGATTTCCTTTGGGAGCTCACTCAGCTGGTTGTATCTGAGGTACAGCTCATTCAAATTTTTTAGCTGTCCGATTTCCTTTGGTAGCTCATTCAGCTGGTTGTTATAGAGGTGCAGTGTCTGCAGTTGTGTGAGTTGGAATAGGGATTGGGGAAGGGAGGTTAACACGAGTCCGGCTAAACTCAACTCTATGGCATTTATGCGTTGGGCTTCCGCAATTCGTTTTTCAGCTATTTGGTAGCCTTCTTCGTGGGTCATGGGCCATGTCTCCGTGTGACCGATTGGTGTACAATGAGTGTGGCATGAAAATCACATAAGCAGCGTATAGTGTATTGTGCACATAAATCAAATGGCCAGCGCCATAGGCAAGAGATATGGTCTTTGCGCAGGGTGGGTCGGAGTGAGTTTTGGCAATTACAGCGGGTTGTGTTGCTTGCAGCAGCGTTAGTGGGGCAGGGCCACACCCAATAGATATGGTCCTTACGCGTGGTGGGGAGGGAAGAGGAAGCACAGCTTCGGAGACAAGGGCGTTACCAAATGCAACTTGGTAACGAGAGAATTACGTGGAAGCACTTTATCGATGGCCCAATCCTTGCCCAGAGCCTGTTGTGCTTGGAAATGGCGAGCTGAGACTTGACGTGCCAGATTCCCAGATAACCGCGAAATGATTCTATCATGCAAGAAAAAAGGAGTATCTCGATGAAAAACAACTCGTACCCTGTACTGTTTATGCGAATGGTTGCTTGCCTGTCTGTTCCTCTGTTTTGTCTCGGCACCGCGTGTGAGTGCTATGCCACTTTAGCGAGCGCTCATATGTTGAGCGTCGAGGATAACATGAAAATACACGGCATACGAGGCGATACGGTTTCCGATATCTTAAAGTCAGCACGCCTGGAAGATAAAATCGACAAGCGGATTTTTCGCTTTTTTGATATCGATCCTGAAGCACATATTCAAAAAGACGCCCGAGTACCTCGCGATACTTCTGAAGCATTGATCTGGATGGCGGAAGATGATGATAGAGGTCTGCAGTATGCATTTAGTCTCGATTCAGGACGCCTGAGAAGATACATACTCCGCGTCCCTGCAATCGATATAATTTCCCTGCCCAAAGATTTGGACTGGCGCGCACACATTATTCCCTTTGATCAAGCGCTGGCCAAGCTTACGGAGCTTATGGATATACTTGTGCCAGGCGAAAGTCCTGAGCCAGATACACTAAGGATCTATGAGTTTCCCAACCCCGCCGAAAATCTGTGGTATTACAGCAGCTTTGCAACGCATAAGGGGGTTCCGTGTAACCGTTGCGTAAAGATCAGCTTTAATGCCTTTACGGGCGCCATGGTTTCTCTCAATCTTCATAATATCCATATTCCACTTCCCGAACAGACGGAGCCAAAGATACCGCTGGAGACCGCCTGGGAAACCGCGCGTTTACTGGCTCAAAAGCATGGCCTGCAAACAGGAGAGGTGGAAAACGCTGCCCTCTACATCGCCCGCCCAAGCAACGTGTGGATGCCGGATGCTGTATACAATCAGAACATCTATGAAGAAGTCTTCCGGCTTTGTTGGCGCATAGAAATTTTTTCCTGCGCGGGAGAATTCAAAAAGCCGGCGGGTTCCATTTTCGTGGATGCTTTGACGGGCGATGTTATGGGCGGACATCGGCCCCCATACTGACGCGTACGCACCCTCGATACGGCATGACTCCGGGAATGGCCAGCGCCATAGGCAATAGATCTGGTTCTTGCGCGTGGTAAGGCCGGGGTGAGGCTTGGCAATTACGGCGGGTTGTGTTGCTTACAGCAACGTAGGAGGCCAGCCCCATAGGCAATAGATATGGTTCTTGCGCGTGGTAAGGCCGGGATGAGGTTTGGCAATTACGCAGGTGTATATAGAAACCGGGCCGGCATATTCATGCCGACCCGGTTGTGTGTTGGTGGGGTTGGTTTTAGTGGCTACGGCGACGTAGTGTCAGGGCTGCGCCGAGGAGGGTTAGCAGGGTTGCGCTGAATCCGAGTATGAGTAGATTGCTCACCGGCAGGGCGGAGCTAACGCTCAGGACGACGGTGTAGCTCGCCAGGGCTTTGGTCTGGCCGTTTTCGAAGAGGGCTTCGTAGGTGCCTGCGTCTTCCAGCTGGACGTCGGTGAGGCAGTATTGGGCGTCGGGTGCGTCGGGAATTGTCTGTGTTGTGCTGCCGTCTGCCGGGGTGAAGGTCCAGGTGAAATCGCCGTCGAGCGCGTTGCAGGCGTTTTCGACGACGAAGCAGATGTCGTCGCCGACGGTTGCCAATACGCTGGTTTCCATGTTCACTTCGCAGTTGGGGACTTCGCCTTCCCCTTCTTCGCCTTCGCCCTCTTCGCCTTCCCCTTCTGCGGTCTCTTCGAGGAAGGTGGCGGTGATGGTGGTGTCGGTGGTGACGCCGGAGAGGGTGTAGTCATCGCCGCTTGCGAGGGTGATGGCGCCGTTGGATGCGTTGACGCTGTCCAGGGTCCAACCGGGGTTTGCGGTGATGGTGACGGTGATGGTATCGCCGGTTAGGCCATCATGGGCGATGCCTGCGGCACCGGTGATGGAACCACCTTCGATGGGGTCGGCTATGTAGGTAACGGTGTGGGCATTGGCCACCCATTGTGCGTAGAGGGTATGGTCTGCCGCGGTTGTCATTGTGGTGGTGTCGGTGATAAGTGTGCCACCGGTGGCTGCGGTATACCAGCCTGTCAGAATCTGTCCCGTAAGGGTTGTTTCAGCAAGTGTGCCGTAGGTGTCGTCGTAGGTTACTTGCTTGGAAGTTGGGTTCGCTGTGCTACCGCCGTTGGCATCGAAGGTGACGGTATAGGTTTTAGGCGTCCACTGTGCGTACAGGCGGTGGTTTGCTGCGGTTGCCATGGTGGTGGCGGCGGTGATTTGCGTGCCACCGGAAGTGGCGGTAAACCAACCGTTGAAGTCGTATCCGGTGCGTGTGGTTGTGGCGAGTGTGCCGTAGGCGGTGTCATAGGTCGCTGTGGTTGAGGTTGGGCTGGGTTCTTCACCGCCTTGTGCATCGAAGGTGATGGTATAGGTGGCGGGTGTCCATTGTGCATAGAGGGTATGGTCGGTCGCGGTCGCCACGGTGGTGGTGGAGGAGACTTGTGTGCCACCGGAAGCGGCGGTAAACCAGCCGTCGAAGTCGTAGCCTGTGCGTGTGGTTGTGGCGAGTGCGCCGTAGGCAGCGCCATAGGTCACCGTAGTCGAAACAGGATCGGGTCGTTCACCACCTTCTGCTTCAAAGCTGACGGTATAGGTTTTAGGGGTCCATTGTGCGTAGAGGGTATGGTCTGCAGTCGCGCTTACCGTAGTTGTGTCGGTAACTTCTGTGCCGCCAGAGGCCGCCGTGAACCAGCCGTCAAAGTCGTACCCGGTGCGTGCGGTTGTGGCGAGTGCGCCATAGGCCGTGCCGTAGGTAACGCTTTTGGAGGCCGTGCTAGGTGCATCACCGCCTTGCGCATCAAAGGTCGCGGTGGATGTGATTGGTGTCCATTGCGCGTAGAGAGTATGGTCTGCCGCGGTTGTCATTGTGGTGGCGTCGGTGACTTGTGTGCCACCGGAAGCGGCGGTAAACCAGCCGTCGAAATTGTAGCCTGTGAGTGCGGTTGTGGCGAGTGCGCCATAGGCGGTGTCATAGGTAACACTTTTGGAAGCCAGGCTGGGCGTACTTCCGCCTTGTGCATCAAAAGTAACCGTGTAGCTTTGGACTGTCCACTGTGCGTAGAGGGTATGGTCTGCGGTTGCACTTACCGTGGTGGCGTCGGTAACTTCTGTGCCGCCAGAGGCCGCCGTAAACCAACCGTTGAAGGCGTATCCGGCGCGTGCGGTTGTGGCGAGCGTCCCATACGTGGCGTTATAGGTGACGCTCTTGGATGCTGGGTTAGGCGTATCACCGCCTTGCGCATCAAAGGTAACCGTAGATGTAATTGGTGTCCACTGTGCATAGAGAGTGTGGTCTGTCGCAGTGGTCATGGTCGTTATTGCGGCAACCTCTGTACCACCGGAGGCGGCTGTAAACCAACCCTCGAAGTTGTATCCCGTGCGCGTGGTTGTGGCGAGTGTTCCATACGACACGTTATAGGTGACACTCTTGGAGGCCGGGCTGGGCGCACTTCCGCCTTGTGCGTCGAAGGTGACGGTGTAGGTTTTAGGCGTCCAGTGTGCATAGAGGGTGTGGTTTGCCGTAGTTGTCACGGTCGTCGTTGCAGTTACTTGCGTGCCACCGGAAGCGGCGGTAAACCAACCGTCGAAGTCGTAACCGGTGCGTGTGGTTGTGGCGAGTGCGCCGTAGGCGCTGTTGTAGGTGACGCTTTTGGAGGCAACACTCGGCGTGGCGCCACCGTTTGCGTTGAAACTGACGGTATAGGTGTTTGCTGTGAAGTGCCCTGTGACCGTGGTGTTTGCCGTTACCCCGGCAAGCGTGTAGGTGGTGGCGTTGACCTGGGTAAGGGTGCCATTCGTGGCGGTTACATTATTCAGCGAGTATCCGGTGTTTGCGTTTGCCGTGATGGTAACAGTATTGCCGGGGGTGTCGGGGTGATTAATGCTGCTTGCACCCGATAGCGCACCGCCTGCAGCAGGGTCGGCGTTATACGCGACCGTGTATTGCACCGGTGTAAGGATTTTTACATCGTCAAAAAGTATCGTCGAGTCCCCGGTAGGATTAAGCGTCTCCAATCTAAGGGTGTTGCCCCAGGACGAATAATAGGTGAAGGGTATCTCGAGATGCGCATAGGAGCCCATGGGGCCAATCTGTGTAGGACCATAAAGGACATGGTTGCCCATCCAGAGCCGCACGTCCATGACACCAGTATCTTCATATCGTTCATTAACAAAGAGGTCCAGGCGATACACTTGCCCATTTACCAGTCCGGAAATGTTTTGGTCGAAGGCGCCTGCGCCTTGTGTCCCTGCGACATAGGTGCCCTGGGGTATAGCGCCTCGGTCATGGAAAGGACCCGAGGCGTCATTGATCATGTGGCTCCCAGTGAGTGACCAACTGCTGATGGTGCCGGTATAATACGGCCACGTTGCCGGCAACCCATTTGCCTCGAAACCGCCATTTTGCACCAGGTTTGTATTCGTCCACTGTGCGTAAGCGGACGGAATACACGCCATTAGAATCAGGCAGACAATGATGCCTGCATACAGGCTGTACGTACAGCGGAATTTGGCTTGTTTTGTGATGGATGCTTTACTCAGCATTGCTCCACTCCTTTATATATTGTAAAATGCCCCGCGTAATTCCTCTGCTTGCTATTTAGCAGAAGGATCAGGAATGATTCTACAGATTTACGCCTTTTTTTGCAAGTATTGATGCATTAGAAAAAGTGGTTGTGGGCATGTGTGCGTTGCGTGGGTGGGCAATCGGGGCGTTTGGGGAAAGTTGGGAAATTAGGTTTAACTTGCGTTTTTCGGGTGTGCGATGTACCATGCGCCAAGCTGTATATAGGCGCCATTATGTAGGGCTGTAGTTTGTGCGCTTTGGCCCGATGGACGATGGGCGGAGCGTTTTTACCTTCGGCTATAGTATAGGGAAGGTGGGACTGAAAAGCGGGGCAGGTTAATCAAGTTTTGGATATTCCGCCATCAACAAGGCGAATCATACTGAGAGAGAATGGAACGATATGACAACGTTAACGAGTACACAGCGAAAATTTTTGCGTGGCTTGGCACATCACCTTGACCCGATTGTGTTGGTGGGTAAGCAGGGTGTTACGGATGCGCTGGTCCGTTCGGTTGCGGTGGCGTTGGAGGCGCATGAGCTGATCAAGGTGCGTTTTAATGAGTATAAGGACGAGAAGAAGGCCTTGTCGGCAGAGATTGCCGATCGAACAGGAAGCCAGATTGCCGGTGTTATTGGGCATGTGTTGATCCTGTATCGTCAGCAGCCGGATGAGGAAAAACGCAAGATCGAATTGCCTTAAGCCTTTGAGGGACTTCTTTCTTTTTACGGAAAAAGAAAGAAGCAAAGAAAAACGACTATGTTTGATAGTTTTGCTTTGGTTACCCACGGCAAGGACCATAATTATTGCCTGCGGTCGCTGGACCGCCGAGGGCGTAGGGATAAGGGAAGAGGAGTAGCATGGCGGGCAAAGCGAATGCGGTTAAATCGGGGAATGATCTGGAAAAGCAGGTGGCGCATATTGGTGCAGAACTCGGTTTGAGCGTGGAGCGTCAGGTGCAGGTGGGCAGGCGTATTTGGGGAGCACGTCGCCGTATCGATGTGGTGCTGAAGCATCCAGAGACACGCGTCAGCCTGGGGGTGGAATGCAAATATCAGGGAAGTGCGGGGTCGGCGGAGGAGAAGATCCCGGCGACGATTGAAGATATTAAAGCATGGCCCATTCGGGGAATTGTGGTGTACTCTGGTGTGGGCTTTTCAGAGAATATAAAATCCTTTTTGTTGTCGACAGGTATGGCGGTGGAGTTGGTGGACGTGCGCAAATGGCTGGAGTTGTATTTCGGACTATGAAAGCAGTGCGACGCCTAACAGCGGTGCCTCACCCTTTTTTGAAGTGGGTGGGGGGTAAACGACAATTGCTGGAGGAGTTGCATGCGCGTTTACGTGAGACCGGTGGTTTTCGTCGCTATCATGAGCCTTTTTTGGGGGGCGGCGCGCTTTTCTTTTCGTTGTACCGTGCGCAGGAATTGCCGCGGAGCAAGGCGTTCCTTTCTGACAATAATCCCAACCTGATTTCGACGTATGAGGTGGTTCAGTCGCAGGTAGAACCGCTCATCGTTTTGTTGAAACAACATAAAGAGGTGCACTGCAAGGAGTACTACTACGAAGTTCGTTCCTCTGTGCCTGAAGATGTGGTTGCCCAGGCTGCGCGCATGATTTATCTCAACAAAACATGCTTTAACGGACTCTATCGTGAGAATAGCAAGGGGCTGTTCAACGTGCCCATGGGGCGCTACAAAAATCCAAACATCTGCGATGAAGTAAATCTGCGCGCGGCAGCCATAGCTCTTTCGCGTGCCAGGTTGATGCGTCAGCCGTTTACCAATATTTTGAAAACGGCCCAGACTGGAGATTTTGTCTACTTCGATCCGCCCTACCACCCTGTTTCAAAAACGGCTTCGTTTACGCGGTATGAAAAGAACGATTTTGGCGAGGCGCAGCAACGGGAATTGGCGCAGGTTTTTCTCGCGTTGACCCAGCGTGGCGTAAAGGCGTTGCTCTCCAATTCCATGACGCCGCTGATTCGGGAATTATATGACGAGCCGCAGTATACCTTCGAAGAAGTGCTGGCCGCACGGCATGTCAACAGTCGTGCAGATCAACGCGGTAAAGTCAGCGAGGCGCTCGTCCGTAATTTTTAAAAATGCACAAGCGCGTTAGTCTAGCAGACGTTGTTCCGGAAACGCATCACGGATGGCCAGAATCTCTTCAATATTGGCAAAAAAGATATCGACCAGATTGGGATCGAACTGTTTGCCCCGTTGCTCACGGAAATAGGAAAAGATTTCATCCATCGTCCACGCTTTTTTATACACGCGATCCGCGCCCAGCGCATCAAAGACATCCGCTATCCCTGTAATACGACCGTAGATGCTGATGTCCTTTCCCGAAATGCCGCGGGGATATCCAAAACCATCGTGCCGTTCATGATGCTCCATAGCAATAAGGGCCGCTACCTGCAAGATACGCCCCTTCGTCTTTTTCAGCATGTCATGACCCAGTGTGGTGTGCGTTTTGATAACGTCATACTCTTCCGGTGTAAGCTTGCCGGGTTTATTTAGAATAGCGTCAGGGATGCCTACCTTACCCACATCGTGCAAGGGCGCCGCCAAACGGAAGATTTCCGCCTCCTGCGAACTCATGCCACACTTTAGCCCCAGGAGTTTGCAGTATTCAGCCACCCGTTTCACATGGCAGCCCGTCTCACGCGATCGGGTTTCTACAATTTCACCCAGGGTAAAGACGATTTCACGTTGCGCATCCTCAATGTCACGGATAAGCCGCACATTTTCCAAGGCTGCCGCCGCATGGTTAGCCATGATGCTAAGCGTCTTTAAATCCCCCTCCGTAAACTCAGCCCGATTTCGCTTTTCCGTCACATTCAGCACCGCGATCACCTGCAAGTTACCCACCTCCACCAAGTTACCTGTATCCATCGGCGAAGCTTTGCGCTCCAGAGGGACCGAGATAAACGAGTCGCCTTTCAGACGGCGGCTCATCATTTGCATGTTGGGTTGCAGCTGGATATTTTCGATCAACAGCGGTTGCACGTTGCGCGCTACCCATCCCGAAATGCTATCCCCGATTTCCACCACCGAATTATTGTAGGTTTCCGGCAATCCAATGCTGCAGGCAACTTTCAGTCGTTTTCCATCCGGTGAAACCAGCATCAGCGAACCACGCACCGCTTTCACACGTTCCAGCGCTGCCCGCAATACAAAATTAAGCAAGCCTTCTTCGTCCCGGATAGACGCAATGCTTTCACTGATATTGAACAGTTCGGTCAATTCCAAAAGCAACGCATTTTCATTGATGAGACGGCGGCGTTCCAAAGCGTTATTCACCGCCATCTTAATTTCACTCAAATTGAAAGGCTTCAGAACGTAGTCATATGCGCCTTCCTTCACCGCCGCCCGCGCCGTTTCCAACGTGGCGTAGCCCGTCATAACAATAGGCACCAGACTGGGCGCCAATTGACGTGTCTGCCGGATCAGTTCAATACCGTCCATCTCCGGCATCATGATATCGGTAAAGAGGACCACGAAATTTGTGTCATTTCGCAGGATTTCCAATGCAGCCTTTCCATTGGGCGCCATTTCTACATGAAACCCTTCCTCTGAAAGGATATCAAATAAAAGCTCGCGAATGACGATTTCATCGTCCACAACTAATATGCGATTTTCACCTGCCATACGTTTTACATCCTAACCCTGCCCACCTGAGTGTCTGCTACCCCGAAAATACCTATCACACCCAATTCGGCGTGTTTTCGAGTGCCCATTAAACTTTTTCGACGCAGGGGGGGGAATATCAGTTACCCGATGCATAGACGCGTTCCCGTGTTTGCAACAAAGCCTGCTTCACCCGTTCGGGTGCGGTCCCCCCAAACGTGTTTCGCCGCGCAACAATTGCCTGCGGCGTCAGCACCTCAAAAATATCCGAATCAAACAGCTCGGAAAACTGTTGGAATTCCGATAGTGAAAGTTCCGGCAAACGTTTTGTCTCATTCGTGCAGAACAAAACGATACGCCCAACCACTCCATGCGCCTCCCGAAACGGCATACCCTTGGTTACCAGATAATCGGCAATATCCGTTGCCTCCATAAAGCCCTCTGCCACGGCTGCAGCCATGGCGGTTTTGCGTACCTGTATCGCCGGGATCATGCGCGCAAAAACCTCTACAGAAAGCTGCACCGTGTCGGCTGCGTCAAATAGCGGCTCCTTATCCTCCTGCAGATCCCGATTGTAGGTCATCGGCAAACCCTTCACCAGCGTCAACAACGCCGTCAAATCGCCATAGACCCGTCCTGTTTTACCCCGCACCAACTCCGCCACATCCGGGTTCTTTTTCTGCGGCATAATGCTTGAGCCTGTCGTGAAAGCGTCCCCAATTTCGATAAACGAAAAAGCCGGACTCGACCAGAGAATCAACTCTTCGGAGAAGCGAGACAAGTGCATCATGGTCATCGCCGCTGCTGCGCAAAACTCTACGATATAATCCCGATCCGCCACCGCATCCATACTGTTCGTCGAAATCGCATCAAAGCCCAACTCCTGCGCCACCTGTTCCCGATTGATGGGATAAGGCGTACCCGCCATGGCCGCGGAGCCCAACGGCATTACGTTCACACGTTTACGCAACTCCAGAAAACGCTGGCGGTCCCGCAAAAACATCTCCACATACGCCAGCATGTGGTGCGCCAGCAATACCGGTTGGGCGTGTTGTAAGTGCGTGTACCCCGGCAGGATAACTTCCTGATGCGCTTCCGCAAAATCCAGCAACGCCCCCTGCAGACTTTGCAGCAGCGTCACAATGGCATCAATTTGATCCCGCGTCCAGAGCCGCACATCGGTTGCAATCTGATCATTCCGACTGCGTCCAGTATGCAGCCGTTTACCCGCATCACCGATTTGAACCACCAACGCCACCTCAATATTCGTATGCACATCCTCCAGCGCCGTCTCCCACGTCATTTCACCTTGCGCCACCCGCTCCCCAATCACCGTCAGCCCACCTATAATCTTTTGGGCATCCTCATTATCAATAATACGGCATGCCCCCAACATACGTGCGTGCGCTATGCTGGCCCGAATATCCCAAGGCGCCAGACGCGCATCAAACGAAACCGACTCTCCCAACACCTCCACCAGCTTGTCGGTTTTTCCCTCAAAACGACCGCCCCACAACTTACTCATACCTGCATTTTCCTTCATATCAACACATTGCGATGGTGCGCAAAACAATGGAGGACAAATACCTCGGGAAGCTTCAGCGCCTCACAATGCCAAAACGCTATTTAACCGTGAACAAACGCACCGCCCTTGAAGCAAGGTTCTGTACGTAGCCTGGCCGTATAAAAACGAAGAAATCTTAACTTTCTACGGCTTTCTATATTTTTAAAGCTACCCTATCATACCCAATCGGAGGGGCAAACCAAAAGTGTTGCGTCAATTTTCTTATACTTTTGTACTTAGAGCGGTTTTCTATTGAATTCTACACGAAAAATCGCTTTTTTGCGCCAATATGACATCTCTGTGCACTGGAAACGCTTCTAGTTGCTGGTTTACCCGTCACCGGGATAAGCCGTTACCCGATACATTCCTGCTGAGGCATTGCAACACCGCGACAAAATGGTGTAGAGTACCCGTATGTGTTCTACAAGAATACGCTGAATACTTTTCTTTCCCAGTTCTTCAAAAATGGCGGAGCAGTTGGGTAAACAATACCCCCTGACACATATTCCGAAGGGCATAGAATTCACTAGCAGCGCGCTAAAGTGGCCTGGTCGTCACAAACAAAAATACAGCGTCCTTGCCATCCCTGAGCACAACAGAAATTTCGTCTGCTATATCCAGGATGGCTTCTGGGTGCACAAACGCCAGGGTGCGGAATAATAGCCGCGATACCGAATTCTTGCCATTTCGCACAAAACAACATCAGCATCATGTTTTTATAGTGATTTTCGGGTTTTCGGGTGCCTGGTCGCCGCGCTTGGGTCGCTTATGCCTCACGCGTCAACCTATAATAAGGCGTCAGCATCATTTCCAAACCGTCTTCGCGAGTCGAGGTTTTTACTATGTCGAAAATACGGGTGGGCGTGGTCGGAGTAGGCCATCTAGGCTACCATCATGCACGCATTTATGCAGATATGGAAACAACCACCCTGGTCGGGGTGGCGGATGTTACAGACGCACATCGCGAACGTGCCGCGCACGATTTCAGTACGCGGGGTTTTGACTCGGTAGAGGCGTTGCTTGCCGCGGGCGTAGATGCGGTATCCGTTGCAACCCCCACATCCTCGCATAGCGAGATCACAAACACCTTGCTCCAGGCAGGGGTGCATGTGCTGGTAGAAAAACCGATCGCCGCCTCGTTGTCCGAAGCACAGAAAATGCTTGCGACAGCGCAGGCCCATCAGTGCATCTTGCAGGTGGGGCATATTGAGCGTTTTAATGGTGCGGTAATGGCGTTACTCAATGCCTTTGAAAAACCGCGCTTTATTGAATGTCACCGGTTGAGCCCCTTCCCGGGACGCGGCACAGATGTGAGCGTAGTCCTGGATTTGATGATTCATGATTTAGATGTGCTGCTGGCGATGGAACACTCCGAAGTGATCTCGATCGATGCTGTTGGCGTCCCCGTCTTTTCTTCAAGCGAAGATATCGCCAATGTACGACTACGTTTTGCCTCCGGTTGTGTAGCCAACCTGACCAGCAGCCGGGTTTCAATGGATCGCATGCGCAAAATTCGTATTTTTGCGCAAAACGCCTACGTATCCACCGATTACGGCGCACAGGAAGTGCTGGTTTATCGGAAAAAAACGCCTGCGCAGGCAAATATCGAAAATGTGATGGAACAAATTGCGGTGGAGCCCTTACCCGTGCAAAAAGAGGAACCGTTACGCTTGGAGCTGGCCTCTTTTGTGAATTGTGTGCGCACGGGTAGCCAGCCAGTGGTGACGGGCGAGGATGGCGTAAAAGCACTGAAGTTGGCGCAGGATATCGTCGACTTCATTCGGGAGCACTCTTGACACGTATTTTCTTCGTAGCCGGGGAGTCCTCAGGCGATACCCACGGCGCCAATCTAATTCGGGCGCTACGTTGCGCTGCACCACAGGTGCATTGCGAGGGCCTTGGGGGTGTTTTGATGCAGGAGGCCGGCATGGTGCTTCGGCACGATTTGGCCGGTCAGGGCATCATGGGCTTTACCGAGGTTATCAAACACTTTCCCGCCATACGACGACTTTTTCTGGAAACCGTGGAGCACTTGCGCGAGACACGGCCTGATTGTCTCGTACTGATTGATTACCCCGGTTTCAACATCCGTCTGGCCAAAGCCGCCCATGCGCTGGGGATAAAGGTTCTCTACTACATCAGTCCACAGGTGTGGGCCTGGAAGAAGAAACGCATTCATACCCTGGCGCGCTACGTCGACAAAATGCTGGTAATCTTTCCCTTCGAAGAACCCCTATACAAAAAAGTCGGCCTACCCTGTGCCTATGTTGGCCATCCGCTACTGGATCATATTGCTACCTATTCGCCCCCTGCCACCCTTTCGGAAGAACCCGATACCTGGGTGGGGCTGTTACCCGGAAGCCGAGAACAGGAAATCGAACGGCTGCTTCTACCCATGCTCGATATCGCCCGTGGCATGCAAAAAGCGCACCCGGAAATCCGTTTTATTACACCATGCACGAATGAAAAGCGAGCCGCGCAGATACGAAAACTGGCCGGCGATTTCCCCTTAGAGATACGCATCGGCGGTATGTACGACGTATTAAGCTGCGCCCGTTTCTGCATGGTTGCATCCGGCACCGCCACGCTGGAAACTGCCCTCTTCAATACCCCCATGTTAATTGTTTATCGCATTAGCGCTGCCAGCTATTGGCTTGCCCGTTTTCTAGTGCATATCAAATACATTGGCATAGTAAACATTCTGGCAGATCGCGAGGTTGTCCCCGAATTCATTCAGCAGGATGTCAGTACAAAAAAAATACTTCCCAAGGCACTGGCGCTCTTCGAGGACACGCCCGAACGGGAAAAGATGCTGGCGGACTTCGAGGCAGTGCGTAACATATTAGGCGATGGCGGCGCGTCAAAAAACGCAGCAGAGGAAATTCTAAGACTTGATTTTTAGAAGCTCTCATAGAAATGAATCGTTGCTACAATCAGGGTCGGCAAGAACCATCTGTTTTGGTTGTGATCCCTGGACGACTTTGGGGATACCTTTCGATGGATAATACGCTTTTCGTAATAGATGCCATGGCGTACGCCTTCCGTTCCTTTTACGCCATCCGTACAGCCCTGTCCGATGCACAGGGCCGCCCCACAAACGCCGTTTACGGCTTTACTCGCATCCTGTTGAAGATTATTCGTGAGCATCAGCCCTCACATCTGGCTGTGGTATTCGACGCCCCTGGCAAGAACTTCCGCGATGAATGGTATCCCGAATACAAGGCGACACGGCCAGATACGCCCGAAGCGTTGAAAACGCAATTCCCAATGATGCACACCCTGGTGGAAGCGATGAATATTCCGCTTTTTGTTGTGCCTGGGGTAGAAGCCGACGATGTTATGGGCGCCTTGGCATGCCAGGCGGAAAAGGCGGGCATGGATACCGTACTTGTAAGTGGCGACAAGGATTTGCTTCAACTGGTGACCGACCGCGTGCGGGTTTTTGATCCCGCCAAAGGAGACACGGGAACGTGGTATGATCCCGATGCGGTCGCAGAACGTTTTGGTGCTCCTCCCGAACATGTGGTGGATGTGCTCGCTCTAATGGGCGACAGCGCTGATAATGTTCCCGGTGTGCGCGGCGTGGGGGAAAAAACGGCGAAGAAGCTAATGGCGAAGTATACGTCGCTTGAGGGATTATACGAAAATATATCCGAGTTAAAGGGCAAGCAGAAGGAACGTGTGACCGAAGACCGAGAGCAAGCTTTTTTTAGCCGAAAATTGGTTACCATAAAGACCGACCTGGAGCTGCCTTTGCCTCTGGAAGATTTAGTACGAAAAAAACCTGATCCAGAAATATTAACCCGCGCTTTTGAAGAGCTGAAGTTTCAAACGCTTCTGGAAGAACTACTGCCCGCGCAGCAAAAGGAGCCGGAAGCAGCAGACTACCGCTTGTTGTTGACGGAAGAAGATATCGAAAACGCTATCAGCGAAATGCGCGCAGCGAAAAAATTCGCAGTAGATACCGAAACCACCTCCGTTAACCCGATGCGTGCTGAGTTGGTGGGCGTTTCGATGAGTTGTCAGTCCAACACCGGTTACTACATTCCGGTAGCGCATCTGCCCGAGGCGTTAACCATCTTTACCGATCCGGATGACCTTACCACTGCGACGCAATTAAATCCCGTGCCCAAAGCCAAAGCCCTGGCTTTACTTAAACCCCTGTTGGAGGATGCCTCTATCGGCAAGATTGGGCACAATATCAAATACGACCTGATCGTATTCGCGCGTGCCGGGATCGCCCTGCAGGGTATCGTCATGGATACGATGATAGCTTCCTACTTGACAGACCCCTCCCGATTAAGGCACAATTTAAACGAGGTCAGCCTCCAATACCTTCGGCATAAGCCTATTCCCATTTCTAATTTAATCGGCAAAGGTGCCAAAGCCGTCACCTTCGATCATGTTCCCGTCGATCGCGCGTGCGAATACGCGAGTGAAGATGCGGATCTCGCCTGGCGGCTTGCTCAGGTATTGGAACCGAAATTGGAAGAGTGTGCATTAACCGCGCTTTTTCATGAGGTAGAGCTTCCATTGATTGGCGTATTAGCCAGCATGGAGCAAACGGGGATCGCCCTGGAGGGGTGCGTCTTTGACGAGTTAAGCAAAACGCTGGAAGCACGTCAGCATACACTTGAAGAAGAGATATTCCAATGCGCAGGGGAAACGTTTAACCTCAATTCACCCAAGCAGCTTCAGCATATCCTGTTTACACAGTTAGGCTTGAAGCCATTGCGGAAAACGAAAACCGGCTATTCGACCGATGTTGATGTGCTCGAACAATTGGCGCACACCCATGAATTGCCCGGTATGGTGCTGGAATATCGGCAGTTGGAAAAATTGCGCAGCACGTATGTCGACGCACTACCCAAACTGGTGCATCCACAAACACAGCGCATCCATACCTCCTTTAACCAGGCGGTCACCGCCACAGGGCGCTTGTCCAGTAGTGAGCCAAATTTACAAAACATTCCCGTCCGCACAGAATACGGACGGCGTATTCGTGCCGGATTTGTTCCCGGTGCTTCGGATCGGCAATTAATCTCCGCCGATTATTCACAAATTGAATTACGGGTTCTGGCCCATCTGTCTCACGATGAAAATTTGTGTGCCGCCTTTGTTCAAGATGCCGACGTACATCGCGATACGGCAGCACGCGTTTTCGGGGTCGCTGAGGACGCCGTTACGCCAGCCTTGCGACGACAGGCCAAGGCGGTAAACTTTGGTGTGATATACGGAATCAGCCCCTATGGATTGGCGCGTAATCTGGGTATTAGCAATGCTGAAGCCAGTCGCTTTATTGACGCCTATTTTGCGCAATATCCCCGTGTGAAAGAATGGCTGGATGAAACCTTGGCAGAGGCAAAACAGACAGGCTATGTCACCACACTGCTGCATCGGCGCCGCTACATCCCCGAATTAGCCAGTTCAGCCGCCAACGTGCGTAAAGGCGCAGAGCGCGTGGCGATCAATACCCCGGTGCAGGGGAGTGCGGCCGATATGATTAAATTAGCCATGCTCCATGTTGCCGAAGCATTGAAGACATATGATGCACAACTTTTGCTGCAAGTGCATGACGAACTGATTATAGAAGTTGCTCGTGATCAAGCATCACAAGTGGCCGAAATCGTAAAAGAATGCATGGAAAATGCGCTGCCCTTGGATGTGCCCCTCAAGGTAGATCTGGGTATAGGACAGAATTGGGCTGAGATTCACTAGTATCACGTTTTTGACCTCGGCATAAAAATACAGAAAGCTGCGATCTTTTACCGTCTTGGTAATGCGTAAAACCTTTGGACGAATTTAATTCTTTTGTCGTTGAGACGACAAAATTTCGAAGATTCCAGTGTACAGGAAAGGGATATTAATGGCAGAGCAAACCGCTGCTGAAAAAAATCAGGGACGACAACAACGGGCGAAAAACCCCCGTAAGAGCAGTAGTAATAATGGTGGTGGCGGGCGTCCCCAGCAGAATCGTTCGCAGAAAAGCAGCCGACGCGGACCGCAGAAGCGCCCCCCCCAGCAACATAAGAAGGTCCTCGACGTAGCCAACGAAGAATTGCCAGAGATCTCCGACGATGGCCCTGAATTGGCCATTAACGACCTGAAATCCATGACCATGCCCCAGCTCAACGACTTGGCCAAAGATTTGGGCATCGAAGAATATGGCGGCATGAAAAAGCAGGATCTGATTTTTGTTATCCTGCAGAAAAGCATCGAAAAAGCAGGTTCAGTCTATGGGGAAGGCACCCTCGAAATTTTACCCGACGGCTTTGGCTTCCTGCGTTCCCCCAACTACTCTTACCTGCCTGGCCCCGATGACATCTACGTCTCCCCCTCCCAGATTCGTAAATTTGGGTTGCGTACTGGCGACAGTATAAAGGGACATGTGCGGCCGCCAAAAGAAGGCGAGCGCTATTTTGCCCTGCTCAAAGTAGAAGCAGTGAATGAAGAAAGTCCCGATGTTGCCCGCAAGCGCATCATTTTCGACAGCCTGACCCCCCTGCACCCCAATGAGCGCTTCTCCCTGGAAACGACACAAAAAGAAGTCGGCATGCGCATGATGGACCTGCTTTCTCCCGTGGGAAAAGGACAGCGTGGGCTTATTGTCGCCGCTCCCTTTACCGGGAAAACGGTGCTGTTGCAGAAAATTGCCAACAGCATCTCTGTTAACCACCCCGACGCCACCGTCATCGTGTTGCTCATCGACGAACGCCCCGAAGAAGTGACCGATATGCAACGTTCCGTCAAAGGCGAAGTAATCGCCTCCACCTTTGACGAACCCCCTGAACGCCATATCCAAGTGGCGGAAATGGTCTTAAACAAAGCCAAGCGCCTTGTGGAGCACAAAAAGGATGTCGTTATTCTGCTCGACTCCATCACCCGTCTTGCGCGCGCCTATAACATCATCGTACCCGCCAGCGGCAAGGTGCTTTCGGGTGGTGTGGACTCCAACGCGCTGCAACGCCCCAAACGCTTTTTTGGCGCTGCGCGTAACATTGAAGAGGGTGGCAGCCTCACTATCCTTGCAACTGCCCTGGTGGAAACCGGCAGCCGCATGGACGATGTTATCTTTGAAGAGTTCAAGGGAACCGGTAACATGGAACTGCACTTGGATCGCCGCCTGATGGAAAAACGTATTTTCCCCGCCATCGACGTCAACAAGTCACGCACACGAAAAGAAGAACTTCTGGTCGACGCCAACGATCTCGAACGCATCTGGTTGCTGCTGCGTGTGCTCAGTCCGCTTGATATGGTCGAGGCAACCGAAATGCTTGTGGAAAAACTCAAGAAAACCAAATCCAACCAGGATTTCCTGGCATTGATGCAGAAAATGTAAACCTTCGAAATTTTTCTCTACTCATTACCGCAACGATCTCGGTCGTTGCGGTTTTTTTCTTGGCGCTTTTCGTGACGGACATTGCAAGAGGGCTCATAAAACAAAATTTCTACTTCGGTTACCCATGAAATAGGGTATAAAAATATTCGTTTTTCCCGTCTTATTTCTTTTTTGCAGCAAAAATGAGCTCCTCTAAAACAGAAAGGGTGTAATTTAATAGAAAATACGCGTTATTTTCTTTCCCATAAAGCCAATTCCCTTGTAATTCCAGCAAAAAGACCGAAA
This sequence comes from Candidatus Hydrogenedentota bacterium, assembly GCA_963678445.1. Taxonomy (GTDB): domain Bacteria; phylum Hydrogenedentota; class Hydrogenedentia; order Hydrogenedentales. The sequence continues at coordinate 2,386,523 of OY782877.1, forward strand.
AACCTTTGAAGTCTCTACGCGATAGTGGTATAGTATGGCTAGCCATTTTTAGGGACATGGTTTAGTGGTAGACGGTTAAAAGTCCTACAAGGCGGTATTTTGCTGTGGCTAAAAATGATTCGAAAGCTTTGCATTTGTGTCTCTTTCGAACCGCAGTTAGATTTCTACCACCCCATGCCAACCCCTAGATGGCGAACGAGTTATCGGCTTGGAAACGCAGAATACCAAAGGGCGTTCGTGCGGGTCGGAAATGTAATTCCGACCCTAACTAAACACTTGACACACATAGGTTGAGATACTAGAATAACGTCATGAAAAACGGCTATGTACTCAAAAATCGCGTCAAAGAACTTCGGGGACGACTAAATCTGCGCCAGTCAGACTTGGCAGAGGAAGTCGAGGTTACACGTCAGACGATTTTGGCCATCGAAAAAGGACGCCTAAACCCGTCTACATTGGTCAGTTTGAAGATTGCCCGTGTTTTACGTGAACCTGTTGGGTATATTTTTTATTTAGCCCATCCCGATGAAAACGACAGCGAGAACAGTGGCCACCATGAACCACAAGAAACCGCCGAAGTGGCTGCCGACCATACAGAGAGCGCAGAAGAAACTGTCTGACAGCATACGGCAGGCATCTCTTGGGCGGGCATCCTTCACAAAGGGGTATTGGGGTGGCTTGGAGGTGAAGAACGCCTCATCTACTCTCGCTCTTCCTTCAGCCAACCGGTTTTCATCCCGTCTTTTTCGTACTAAAGGCCATCCGGTCGTGCACATCATCAATCCGCTGCACAGGTGCGCTCCGTACAAAAGAGCTACATTCTTTGCGTCGCTTTTGTCGCCTAAGGCCTAAAACAGAAGGCGCGCACAGTATGCCCTGGCGCGCCAATATCAGCGGATTTACCTTTCGTCTACTAATAAGGCGTAAGGGGTCAGTTTTTTTTCGCTTTCGCCTCATCCATTAGCTGCAAAAAGCGGTCGAAGTTATAGCGGCTGTCGTGGGGGCCGGGAGATGCCTCAGGGTGGTACTGCACGCTGAACAGGGGTAGCTCTTTATGGGCGATTCCCGAGCAGGTCTTGTCGTTCAGATGGGTGTGACTCAGCAGAACCTTTTCCGAGTTGAGTGAATCAGGGGCAACGGCAAAACCGTGGTTTTGTGCTGTAATTTCCACCTTCCCCGTCGTATTATTCATTACAGGCTGATTACCGCCCCGGTGTCCAAACTTCAGTTTATAGGTCGTTCCACCGAGCGCATGCGCCAGGATCTGATGCCCCAAGCAAATACCAAAGACGACGATACCCTTTTCAATCAGCGCCTGTACCGTGGGGTAGATATAGGGCAATGCAGCGGGGTCGCCTGGGCCATTGGACAGAAAGACACCATCTGGATTATAGGAAAGCACCTCTTCCGGGCCTGCAGTGGCGGGTAGCACGGTGATGGCGCAGCCTCGTTGGCGTAAAAGGCGGAGGATGTTGTACTTGATGCCATAGTCCATAGCGACAATATTGTATTTCACCTCTTCGGGAGGTTCCCAGGTATAGGCCTCATCCACCGAGACATCTTTGACAAAGTCACTTCCAGACATGTCGGGGGATTCCTGGGCTTTTTTTACCAAGGAAGCATGATCGGTGTCCACCGTGCTGATAATGGCTTTTTGCGCGCCTTTAGTGCGTAGTAATTTGGTGATTTTCCGGGTATCCACGCCGTCAATCGCAACGATGTCATTACGACGCAAGTATTCTGGCAAACTTTCGGTGGCGCGCCAATTGCTGGGTTCGAGACAACACTCACGCATGACAAATCCCCGGCAGAAGGGCTGACGGGATTCGACATCGTCTGGGTTTACGCCGTAGTTACCAATATGCGGATAGGTCATGGTGATGATCTGACCGGCATAGGAAGGATCCGTAAGGATTTCCTGATATCCCGTCATGCTGGTGTTGAACACCAGCTCGCCCGTGGCTTCGCCCGTGGCGCCAACCGCCCGACCTTCAAACACGCTACCATCTTCTAATGCCAGTATCGCTTTTTGCATGCACCTGTCCCTACTTTACTTTGGCCCAAAATTCTGAGCAGTATAACAAATATCCAGGTCAGATTTCCTCTTTTTTATAGCCCGCCCCATTCAGCTACGGGGGAATGGATGAAATAAAACGTTTTCAACGAAGGGGGGGCGCTCAAGATCTGAGCGGGATCTCGAAAAAACTGGACTTTCCTCCCTGAAAACAGGTTTAATGGGGGCCATCCTGTATGTTGTAACGGCAGCCGTTGCCAGTAAGAAACCCGCTATGCGGTATATTAAAGGAGAAGACGCCATGCGTTTGAAAGACAAAGTAGCTATCATCACAGGAGCCGGTATGGGCATGGGGCGCGAGGCAGCAGTACTCTTTGCCTCAGAAGGCGCCAAGGTTATCGTGTTCGACATCAATGAAGAAGCCGCCAAAGGCACTATTGCAGAAATCGAAAAAATCGGCGGCGAAGCCTTTTTGGCCGTTGGCGATGTGAGCAAAGAAGCCTCGGTAAAAAAAGCACTTGATGATGGCGTGGCGCATTTTGGCAAGCTCGATATCCTGTACGCCAATGCGGGTGTACTTTGGAAAGATCGGGATAAATCCGTCGTTGAGACCACCGAAGAAAACTGGGATATTGTCCAGGCAATCAACCTTAAGGGACCTTTTTTCCTGACCAAGTACGGAATTCCCTACCTGCAGAAGAACGGCGGTGGTTCGATCGTTCTGGTCGGCTCCATCTCTGCCTTGGCCGGTTTTGATATGGCCCAAGACTCCTATACGTGCGCCAAAGGCGCGCTTATTTCGCTGACCAAATCGCTAGCCGTTCAATTCGGTCCGGACAATATTCGCACCAACATTATTCATCCCGGTATGATCGACACGCCGCTGCAAGCACCCTACCTGGATACCGAAAAGAAGAAGAGTATTTCCGGTGGTATTCCCATGCGCCGGCTCGGTGTTGCCCGCGATCTGGCCAACGCTGCTCTCTACCTTTCTTCCGACGAGTCCACCTTTGTTAATGGTGCCGAGCTTGTCGTCGATGGTGGTTTCTATGCCATGTAATTAAAGCTTCCCCTTGAAAATAGGGTGTGCTGCGCATCTTTGAGCCTCTCTTCAATATATGAAGAGAGGCTTTCTTTTTTATGCCGCGTGAAATGCATTTTCGCTTGCTACAGGTCTATTTTTCTATTGACATTTTTTAAAAGGGAGATTATTCTAAATATAGACGTAAAAATGTAAAATATATTTTAAAATAAAAATGTTTTCACGGAGTTGGAGGCCTACTATGATTTCCACCGAGAGTAATTTCAAAAAAGCTAGTAAAAAAAAGGCGGTGTGCTGGCTTACAAGGCATAAAGAACAGCGTTATAGGCAGCAGTTTTGGAATCATTTGTGTAAGACATGCCGTATGGCAGTACTTGTGGCGTGCCTTGCCTGCATCGTTAGTTTTGCGTCGGCAGAATTTCATTCTGCCGATACCTCGCAAAATTCCAGGATTGAGCTGGGGGAATTATTACGTGTTATCCAATTTTTTAATTCCGATAGATTGCATTGCGAACCCGGCACGGAAGATGGCTATGCACCAGGCGCAGGTGATGTGTCGTGCTTTTTCCATAGTAGCGATTATGGGGCGCAGGATTGGACGGTGGAGCTTGCGGAATTACTGCGAATCATTCAATTTTTTAATTCCGATGGGTACCATGCAGCAAGGGATACAGAGGATGCGTTTGCACCGGGGCAATGTGCTTTGGGTGAAGGTGAGGGAGAAGGCGAAGAGGAAGGGGAAGGGCCGATAACAAAAACCGTGCTGCTTCCGGGGGATGTGCCCTTGGAGATGCTATGGATTCCGGCGGGTTCCTTTATGATGGGGCGCTACCCCGGTGAAGTAGTAGTAGATGGGACACTGCAAGAAGAATGGGAATATGATTTGCCGCAGCACGCCGTAACCATCGCATCGGGATTCTGGATGGGCAAATATGAAATAACCAATGCGCAGTGGCAAGCTATAACACGCGCTATCCAACTGGAGTATACGGGTTTTGAAAACCGTCTTGAACCTGAGGTGCACTATTTCAATAATCCGGTGAATGCGGTTTCTTGGAACAATATTCAGTTATTCTTGGCTGCCTTGAATGAGTATACCGGTATGGATTTTCGTCTTCCTTCAGAAGCGGAATGGGAATATGCCTGCCGTGCGGAAACTACAAGCCGATTTTATTGGGGTGACGATCCTGACTATACATTATTCGACGATTACGCATGGAGGTATATGAGTGAAGATGATGGTCTGGCCGAGCGGTATCAAAAACCTGTGGGTAAAAAGAAGCCCAATGCCTTCGGATTGTATGACATGCTTGGTAATGTCGCGGAATGGTGTGAAGATGATTGGCATGCTTCTTATACCGGTGCGCCCACGGATGCAACGCCATGGATAGATTCCCCTCGCTCCCAAAAGCGTGTTGTACGAAGCAGTGCCTTTTATTGGAGTCTTCGCTCGGCAAGTAGACAAGCCGGTGGGATCATATACCCATATTCCGGATTCCGTCTGGCAAAATCTCCTGAACCAGACGAAACATGGCATGAAGAAGGCGAAACGGAAATTACGCTTACTCCCGGTGAAATGTGCTCGGTGGAGGCGGGTACATTTGCGATGGGCGATCCGTGGTCAGAAGGAAACGAAAATGAGCTACCGGTGCATAATGTGACATTGTCGGCGTATGAAATTGGCAAGTATGAAGTGACGGTGAAAGAATATGTGGACGCATTGAATTGGGCAAAGGCGCAAGGATATTTGGCCCCGATAACCGCCATGGAGCAGGAGCAGGTTTTTGCTTATGGAAAACCTATAATAGCGCTCAATAGTCACCAAGAGTACGTGTATTATTCCGGCGCAAAATTCATTATAAAAGAAAAAGAACCGCGCCCTACAGAAGATCTACCAATCGGAAATCTGTCTTGGCACGGCGCAGCGGCTTATTGCAATTGGCTCAGTGAATATCAGGGGCTGGAACCCTGTTACGATACCACGACGTGGGAATGCGATTTTTCAAAGAACGGGTACCATTTGCCGACCGAGGCGCAATGGGAGCGGGCAGCCGCATGGGATGCAACAACCGGTTATCATTATCGATACGGCACGAGTAGCGACAGTATCGACTGTAATAGCGTAAACTGCATGGTTGATGGTTTCCCATGTGACCCATTGGGACTGAAACCCAGCCCCTACCTGCTTCCAGTAGGATATTACACGGACAGCGTAAGTCCAGTGGGTTGTTACAACATGAGCGGCAATTTGATGGAAATTTGCAATGATAGCGCCTATGGAGAATACAGCGCAGAAAGTGTAACCGATCCTATCGGGCCAGCGTTCAATGAGGGTTATGTGGTTCGTGGCGGCACCTACTATGCGGACAGCATCTATGCGCGTACCGCAATACGAATTTTTATTTCGAAAAAAGCAACAACGGACTATCCGGACCTAGGATTCCGTATCGCAAAGTGATGTTCCCAGGATTCTTTGGGGAGGAACAGGCAGATTGGAAGAATAGGGAGGAGGCGTAAGATAGGAACGGCGGTGGAAACTTTTTGTTCGCAAAAGCCCCTTGCAAACCGTCACTATGTTTACTTAACCCGTGGGTTACTTTAGACGGGGGTCAGATCGGGGTTGAATTCGCGTTTGGCTAGGGCTTGTGAAACGCCTGCAGCAATGTCGGGCGCCATGGTGAGTAGGGGGGGGAAGTAGCCTGTCGCGCCTACGCCGATGGCTTTCGCTTCCAGGTTCTCATCTTCACCACCGTAGAGGTAGACCAGGGTGTTTTTGAAATCGATGCATTCGCGAATAATACGGCATACTTCTAAGCCCACCAGGTCGCTGAGCTCTTGGTGTACTATCACGGCACTGGGCTTGGCGACACGCAGGCGGTACATGCCGTCTACTACATTGGTCGCCAGGACGACCTCGCATTTTCGAAATTCGAAGGTTTGCTTCAGTCGTGCGGATATTTTGGGGTCGCTGTCAATGACAAGCACGCGGTGGGCGGCGGCTTCTAATTCTCCGGCCATACGCTGCCGTTCGAGTAAACTGGTGACAAAGAAGGCGATTTCGTTTTCAACAGCCTCCTGGTTTTCGCAGAATTCGACACCCAGGAAATTGCGTTGGGTTAACGCGCGCACGTTGCGTACTTTCGCTTGCACTTCCTGCACATGGACGCCGTCGGGTAATTGAAAACTCAGCTTGATATTTTCGTCTACATGGCTTTCATGGCAAGAATGCAAGCCGCAGCCACCGATACTCAAATCGCACATGCAGGCGGCGCTATGTTCACCGGTTGGCCATTCTATCTGGCATTTTAGATGGATCTTGATACGCTCAAATTTACGAAAAGTGACGTATTGAAGGCTCTGGGGCCAACGGATTCGTAAATAGGGACTTTGACGGCGGGAGTCCCACCCTAGAACCTGGCTATCAAACGCACATGCTTTGCCTTCGCAGAGGTAGCGAACGACGCATTGTTGACCTTCCTGAAGCGCTACGAAGGAGCCGTTGGCCGCTTTGGGTCGATCAAGCAGGATATGGTTCCCTTTACGCCAGCCGCGCACATTGGTTTTAAAGCGAGGGCCATCCTTGCGCACGGGATCAGTATGAAACATGATCGATGTGCCTACAGACAAGAATTCTTCTACGTCTTTCGATTCGACAGCCATTCACAATACTCCCGTTCGAGTCCCATGCCAGAAAACCCCTCACCCCCTTTAAAGTATTACCATATTTTTAGGACTTATTCCAAACAATATAGGGGGGCGTTAAGAATTTTACACTATTCTTTGGTTTTTTGTACAGTTTTTTGGAAAAAACTACGAAGAACGAAGGGATGGCGGACGTGAATGAGCTTACTGTAGCGGCGGCATTCTAGAGGAAGGAGGCCTTTTCTGGCTGCATGCGTGTAAACAGGTGTACGTCGAGCTGGCGTAACAGTTTATCCAGTTTCACAATGGGAAGACCGAGTACATTTTGGAAACAACCATCATACCGCGCTACCAAAAGACTTCCGGGACCGTCTACGGTGTAGGCTCCCGCACGATCGACAGGGTTGACAATATCAACAAAACGCTGGATTTCGGCATCGGAAAGCTTTCTGAAGGTTACGTCCGTTGTTTCCGCTCCCATTACTTTTTTTCCGGTTGTCATATCCAGCAAGGCGAGGCCCGTAATTACCTGATGGGTATTACCCGAAAGCTGGCGTAACATATTGCAAGCCTGGGCTTTATCCGCAGGCTTGGTGAGAACGTGTTCATCGAGAAAAACCAGCGTGTCCGCAGCAATTACGACTGCGGGCTCTGCGAGTTGCTGTGCCACAGCATCTCGTTTTGCACAAGCATTCCATTCCACAATGGCGCTGGGCGTCGTCCCGCTATCCACTTCCGCTGCATCACTCGTATACACCTCAAATGCCACTCCTAATGCCGCCAGCAGGGCGCGGCGACGCGGTGAGGCGGAAGCCAATACAATGTGTGGTTCAGTATCCAATCGTCGTTTCCCTTGCGGTTACGGTTGTGCGGGGGGTGTGGTGGTGGGTGCTGGAGTTTTCGAGGTATCCGACGCAGCAGTGTCGGGCTTTTCCTTTGCAAAGTGCATTGCGCCGGGCAGGTACTTGCCTTCTTTACCGACAGTGTCTACCACACGGTCGTTTTCGATGACTTTGACGCCTTCCGACAGAAAAATCTGGGTTTTTTCAGGCTTTGGCGCATGGTTAATCTGGTACGCGGTAAAATCGATAATAAGCTGTGAATCGGGGTCGTTCACGATACGGATTCGATAGGGCAACCAATCCGAATCACGCAAATAGATGCTGATTTCTTCAAAGGTCGGATTCTTCTGATCCGCCTTGGGCTTGATAAGCAGGCCCTGTTTTCCTCGATCATCCTCCATGATGTCGAAAAGTGTCACCTCATACAGGTCGCGCAACTGTGTTATGTCGTGCTCGAAGGCGACGAAGAAGACTTCTGTTTCCGGATTATCCGCCAGGTCAAAAATCGTCATCTGTTTGATGGGCGGTTCATACTCATACCCACGGTCTGCATCGATCAACGTGGTGCGCTGTGGGTCCTCCGTGCGAAATACAATGCGACGTGGCTGTGCATAGAGCAAAGAACCCTCGGTGGTGAGGATCTCATCCGGCAGAATCGTGCGTTGCGTAAACTGCGCCTCCAGCACCTGTATGCCCGCCCTTTTTTCGGAAAAGGTTTCGAAAAAAACGTCAAAATCCGGTACGGTTAAAAACGTCAACGCCAACAGCGTACTTACCATGTCTGCAATCTCCTTGCGATTCCCAACGTAGCTTGCTCATTACGCCCGCAGGACACTCCCTATTCGAGTGCCTCCGCCGCAACAGTATCGGCAGCCTCCCCTTCTTCTATCTCCTCCAGCGCTACATCATCCTCGGTCGAAGGCGTCTGCATCGCCTGTGCTTCTGCTTCAAGCACAGCCTCCGCAGTAGGCAACTGTTTTAAAAGATCCCGATGCGTATCCAATACGCTTGCCAGATCGGCCCGAAGGCGATTCCGCTCGGCCTGCAAGGCTCCGATTTCCTCTTGCAATACCAGACGCAATTCCTTGGCTTCTAATTCAGCCCGTGTTTTTTGTAATTGTGCCTCCGCCAGCAACGCATCCGCTTCCCGCTGCGCATTTTCGGTGAGATGTTCCCCAAAGCGTTGCGAGGTAATCAACGCATCCCGCAGTGACGTCTCCATTTCCCGAAACGTATCCAACTGCTCCTTTTGCTGCGTCTGACGTTCCCTTAGCTCCCGTGTTTGCTTAATCAGATCTTCAAAGACGTCGCCCACACGTTCCAGAAAGGCATCAACTTCATTGCGGTCATAGCCGCCAAAAACAACACGTCGAAAGTCCGTATTGTACAAATCACTCGGCGCGATTGGCGTTTCCTCACCGAGCATTTCCGAGACCACTTTATCTTTTCGCATGGCGGATTCCTTATGAAGCTATGCGCCCAGTTCCTTCGAGCGTTCGGTAGCGGCATGTACAGCACGTTGGATTACATCCGCAAAATCATCGGCGCGGAATTGCGCCAAAGCTGCAGCTGTGGTGCCGCCCTTTGAGGTAACTTTTTCACGCAACGTGGCGGCGGAGTCGCTACTGGATTGTAAGAGTTTGCCTGCACCCAGCAAGGTTTGGCCCGCCAGTCGTGTGGCGGTATCTGCGTCCAATCCCTCTTTCACGCCTGCTTCGACCATACATTCAACCATGTAGAAAAAGTAGGCAGGGCCGCTTCCGCTCAACCCAGTTACGGCGTCGATATCCTTTTCCTCTACGATTTCCGCAATGCCGACCGCCTCAAAAATAGCTTTTGTCACGGCGGTATCCTCAGCGGTGCACTGCGCGCTCGGCGCGATCGCTGCTGCACCGGCCTGCGCCAATGCAGGGGTGTTGGGCATAACCCGCAGGATGCGCTGTGTGGGATGCAGGCGTTTCTGGATGAAGTCGATGGAAATTCCCGCGGCAATACTGATTACACGGGTATCCTGAGAAAGCCCGGGGGCCAAGTCCTGCAAGGCGCTGTCCATCATTTGCGGTTTGACCGCCAGCACCAGCGTGTCGACGGCGGCTGCAAGCGCCTGCGCAGAGGCGCAAACGACAAATCCATTCTTTGTGGCGGCTGCGCCACGTTCTGCGGCAGGGTCATAAGCATACACATTGGCAGACTCGATCAAGCCCTGTTTTACAAGGCCTTCGGCGATAGCAGAAGCCATGTTGCCATAGCCCAAAAATCCTAATTTTTTCATCTGTTCCATATCAGGTAGCTCCTATATATCCACGTCCTGAAGTGCGGACGGGAAAAGCTGGGGTTTATAGGGTTTAAAATCATGCACCACCGCCACTTCGTCACATCCGGGAAAAAGACGGCAACGCATACAGTCCTTGAACACCTTGTAGGGCAACTCGGCCTTGTCCACCTCGTGAAATCCGATGCGGGCGAAAAATCGGGGCACACGGGTAAGCGCATACACCCGAACAATATCCAACTGACGCGCTTCATCCAGCAAGGCCTCCACCAGACGTGCGCCAATATTCTGCCCCCGCAAATCCTCCCGCACCACCAGAGAGCGCACCTCAGCCAGGTCGATCATGTCGATGTGCAAGGCAGCGCATCCCCCCAAGCCTTTTTCGTCGGCATAGACGTAAAAATCACGCACATTTTCGTACAATTCCGGCAGTTCCCGCGGCAAAACATTTCCGTTTTTTACCGCGGCATCCAGTAATTCCCGAATAGCAATAACTTCCGACAATTTTGGTTTTCGTACGACACGCATTACTACATCCTTTTGCACAAAACACGCGTGGAGTGCTCCGTATACTACCGTTTCAGAATCCGTGAACGCGCGCCGCTTTTGCGGAGTACATGACGTGTAAGTGTAGCACAGGTGAGGAAACAGGCGCGAATAGTTAGGCGGTATCAACGCGGCAATAGGCAGCCAGCGCATCCGCCAAAGGATCATCTTTCGGCTCGCAAAAACCCAGGTGGGAATGTCGTCGCCAACCCTCAGCAAAGGTGAATTGTTGCGACCATCCACCCACCTCACGCGACATGTCTTCCATGGTCTGCAAATAGCTATCCAGGCCCTGACTGTCGTCCAGCCAGCTTTTCTGGCTTTCGTGACACGCCAATGCCCGCCGTTTTTGGGAAAGTACCGGGGTGATGTCCACATATGTATCCGGTATGATCGGACGGCGCAGCGCATCATGCAGACCATAAGGGAGCGCATGATATACGGTGAGTGGTGTTGTAACGGGAGCGACATCCGGATGCGTTGTAAAGTTGCGCATGCCGCGGGCAAAGGCAGCGCTAACCGCCAGCCTGCATGTCGTCATATGGTCTTCCATATAATCTTCCGGCGGATGCGTGAGCAAGATGTCGGGCTGTACAACGCGAATAACCGCGGCAACACGTTGCAGCAGCGGTTTGGTATAAAAAACCTCCAAATCACCCACAATCGGAGGGTGATACTGCGACCCAAGCATCTGTGCCGCGTTCTGCGCCTCCTGCAGACGAATAGCGGCCGTGCGTTCGCCGTTTTCCACCATCGAACCGCACGAGCCATTGGCGACGTTGAACATGTGTACCGCATACCCTGCCGTCTTCAGTTGCAGCAAGGTTCCCGCCATCATAAACTCAATATCATCCGGATGTGCGCCGATTGCGAGCACCCTTTTTTCAGACATGCCGGCCTCCTGTACGAAATAAGCGATAATTTAAAGTTTTTTCCCCGGCGCAAACCCATCTTCACCAGTCACCATATTGGGCTGATATCCGGTAGAATTAAAAAACTGGATCAACCGCAACAATTCATTCAGTTCGATACGCCAATCCTGTGGGTTATAATCACTGGTGTGGGGCGTTCCCTCTGTACCAGCCAATCCGGGGGCATATCCATCCTCACCTGCCTCAAAGCGATGATACCCTGATGAATTGAAAAATTGAATCACACGCAATAATTCGCTTAACTCAATATGCCAGTTTTGGTCTTGATCCGCAGAATGATAGCTTTCCTCTCCTTCGCCCTCTGTAGCACCTTCTCCTTCGACAGTACCTTCACCCTCACCCTCAGCAAGGCCTTCACCTTCGCCTTCGACAGTAGCTTCGCCCTCACCCTCAGCAACGCCTTCTCCCTCGCCTTCCCCTTCCACAGCACCTTCACCCTCGCCTTCGACAGTAACAGCGGTATAGCAGGGCGGAAAACAGCCGCCGCCATTATCCGCATATGTAGGGTCGATAGCCGTCAGGACAAAGGTGAGTAGATCTACGGAAGTTGTGACCACGGCGTTGTATTCGGCCAGATTGCAGACCCCATCCCGATCCACGTCGCCATCATACGCCAGATACTGACGCGCGCCACCTGCAACTTCTTCCAGACGCAGCGAAATACCCAATTCCTCCAGTATTTGACGAAGCACACTTCCGTCGGCGCTACCCTGTATGGTCAATTCTGCAGCAATGAAATCGCCCAGCACGGCGCGTGAAAGTGTGGTAAACAAACCATCGTCCAGTGCCAGCAGCGCAACGTCGACCGCGTTTCGGTTGTACGACCATGCCGCCCGTGTGCAGCAAAAGCTGTGTATAGACGAATTGGCCAGAACCATCTCCAGAAGATAGGCCGCCGCAAGGTCAAGCATGCCATTTTCATCCAGATCCGCGGTATCCACCGTCAATCCCGCCGCCGCATAGACCGCGGTATAGGCATCCCGCAATTTAACTTCAATGCTTGCCGTATCACACATAGAGGTGCAATCTACGGGGCACATCTCGCCTTCCCCTTCGCCACTTCCTTCACCCTCCCCCTCGGTAGCTCCTTCGCCTTCCCCTTCGCCACTTCCTTCACCCTCCCCCTCGGTAGCTCCTTCGCCTTCCCCTTCGCCACTTCCTTCACCCTCCCCCTCGGTAGCACCCTCGCCTTCCCCTTCGGCACTTGCGCTGTTACCTCGGAAGGTAATGTCGTCGATATTCCAACCACAATACGCAATACTATTATCCGTTTCTCCCATTACCCAGCGCACATAGACGGCACTTTGTTGGTCAACGAGAGTGGAGAGCTCAACGCTTTGTGCGGTCCACACGGCTTCCGAAAGGGTATCGCCGATATGTCCCCATACCGTCGACCAGTCCTGGCCATCGATACTGACCTCAATGAACGCATGGTCATATTCGGACTCCTCCACACCCAGCCAACGCATAAAATGCATCTCGATATCGGTATACGCAGAGAAATCAAACGGCCCTGCGGTCAGATAGACCGGTGAAAGATTGTTTTCATAGTCACCATCCAGGTTATAGCCATATACATGGTTGCCGGTATAGCCCGAAGTAGGGTCAGGATTATTCGTTCCCTGTCCGGTAGGGGTGCCATATTCCCACAAACCGGTAGTTGTCCAGCCGGGGTCGGCATCCAGATTGAACTGGGCAATAACAGGAGGATATACCGTTACCTTGCATGTGCGTTCGACAGCAGCACTGCTATCCTGATTGATAAAGCGCAGTTTTCCGTTTTGTTCCCCATTCTCCAATTGAGTGGTATTTATCGCTAAAAGCACGTCGGCAGAAGCGCCCGCCGCCAACGTACCCGAGACGGGAGTTGCGGTCATCCAGACAGGCGTTTCCGCAGTCCACGGCAACGCTGCAGTACCTGAATTTGTCAGCGTATACGTGCTTTGCACTGGTGAGAATCCATCGACGACATCCCCCTCACTGCTGAAATTGGTGACCGGCGCGACCGTTAAGTCATCCGCCGGATCGCCATAGACGATGTAGTTCGCGCCATAGCCAATCATATTGACGCCATATTCCACATAGCCATAGCCATTCATACCCCAATCATCGCCCCAGGAATTGCGCACGATCCATGCGCCGCTCGTACCCTGACTATCATCCCAGCCCACGATAATGATGGCGTGATCCGGCAGCTTGTCCTTTTCCTCTGTCGCATCATTAAAGACACCGCCCTTATAAGCGATCAGTGACTTCGAGGTTTGCCACGAAGCGCATACCGGACCATAATCATAAATAGCCTGTTTGATGTCATTCGTTGGCGGCACGCTCAACAGCGAACCCACATAATGCCATTCCCGAATCCAGTAATGGTGAGTATAGGGACAGCCGCAAACATCTTCCTTAGCTTGATAAGGACAGTCCGCCTCCAGCACCGCACCCGACAGTCCGCACGAATCCCCCTTGTCAATATGGTAATTGTGCGCATACAGCCCCCCCGAGCAGTCATGCATAAAAACTTCTGTATTGCAGCCCAGCAGCCATTGCTCCGAGAGATCGACCAGGATGCCATCGTGCATACGGATCGCGCACTCCAACGCCCCCACCACCGAAAAGGCCCAGCAACTGCCACACGAACCCTGATCCCGTACCGGTGCAAAGCCCCCCGGCACCTGTTCCCGCCAATCCCACCGTGCAGGCAGCACGCCTTTTGCCGTTATCGGACGCGGCGCAGGCGTCAACGCCTCCGCCCCCTTCGCATCCGGCCATGTTAACCCGCACAACTGGTTCATCGGGCGCGTCGAGGCAATCGTTTTCCCCACCTTAAACGTCCAGCCCTTTTGCGCTCCCTTCTTCTGCAACGCAGCAATATCCTCCCCCGTCATTTGCGCCCAAACCGTCGTCGAGAGCAGCATCCATACAGCCGCATAGACCACGAACCGTTTTTTCCCAAGCTGCGCAGACAAAGCCATCATGAATACTACTCCTCACCGCGCTCCCAAGCCGACGCATCACTACGAGAGACACTGCGTGTTAAACAAAACAAACATTTTGAACGCAATTATAGCATGTACTCATTATAGTACCTGATTTTCCAGCGGTCTATATACAGAAAAAGAAGGATTCTTCAAAATGTTCAGCGAACACAAGGATAAAATAACGCCCAGGCCCTTTGGGTTTAGGGCGCCATTTTAACATTGAGGGATAAATAGCAGCTAGAAGAAAGAGGCGGAAGATTACCCATTTATTTGATATAGTAATGGGGTATTACCTATTGTTATGGGGACTCATAAAAGCCGTATGAGAGGGTTTGAAATGAAATGTCGCGCAGGGATTTTAGGACTGCTCTTTATAGGGATTTCCGTGGTGGGCTATGCGGAAGGGGCGGGGTTGGCGACGTGTAATGTGCAAGGCTTGGGTTATGGCGCGGTGCTGACGTCGTCGTGGTCGCCGGAGGGGCGCTATCTGGCGACGGGTAGCGAGGGCGGCGCGGTTTTGCTGTGGGACATGCAGTGTGCAGACTTTGCGAGTGCGCCGACGGTGTCGCTTGTGCATCAATACAGCAACGATATCACGGCGCTTGCGTGGTCGCCCAATGGTCAGTTCCTTGTCGTGGGAAGTGGCGAGGGGCTACTGGAAATCTGGCGTATGGCTGCGGATTCTGGAAACCAACTGGAGAAGCAGCTTATCAGTCCTTCATGTGCGGGTAAAACCGTCTGGGCCTTGGCCTGGTCGCCGGACAGCACGTTGTTGGCGACGGGCACGGGGATACGCGATGGCTATGCCTGCATCAGCGAAGTGCTGGTGTGGGATGTAGACCCGCAGTCGGAGCGTTATGGCCTGGAGCGGGCACGTTTGTGTGATGAAACACAGTATCAGGTTTTCTCCTTGTCCTGGTCTTCTGATGGAAGCCGCCTGGCAGCGGGTTGTGGTGTGAAGGAAAAGGTTCAAATCGCTGATAGCACATCTCCGTTCCTGGGGTATGGGAGCGGCAAGCTCATGGTGTGGGATGTAGATACGCAGTCGGACAGCTTTGGCGCAACCCTATTATCAAGCGAACAGAATGGGGCTGGTTTTAGTCACGAAAATATTTTTTCGGTTGCATGGTCGCCCGATGGCAACTATTTGGCGGCTGGAATGGGAAAACTGGAGGAAGTGTCCGAGGGCGAAGATTATATTATCTGGGCAAGTAGGGGCGGATGCATGGTTTGGGATATGAACCCCGATTCCGTTACTTTTGAAACGGTTATCCACGCGCTATACCAGCCCACTTCTTCCGTTTCCTGGTCGCCGAATGGCCGTTATCTGGCAACGGGTTTCTATGCGCCTTCTGGGAGTGATTCTTCCGGGTACGCATCCGAATTAGCGGCGGTTACGGTATTGGATGCACGTCCCCAATCGGCCACCTTTGGCGATATCGTGCAATCCACTGCGGGTTCGAACCTCAAGAATGCGTATTGCGCGCCGTTCTCCCCTGTGGCGAATGCGATTGCGATTGCGTCGGACGCTTCCCTTGCACATTGGACCCTGGAGGATCTGCCTGAAGTACGCACGCACTCCGCCGACACCCAACCTGTGGGTGTGCCGGACCAAAAAATTTCGCTTCATGAACTGTTGCGCGTCATTCAGCTCTTCAATGCCGGGGCCTATCAATGCAGCGACGAAAAAACGGAGGATAACTACGCTCTGGGCATGCGTGAGGACAATAGCTGTACGCCCCATGACAGCGACTACGCTCCTCAAAACTGGTGGATTGAAATCAGCGAGTTACTACGTATTATCCAACTCTACAATGCAGGAGGCTATCGCGACTGTTCCCAGGAAAACACGCCGCACGAGGCAGACGGCTATTGCCTCCTATAAAACGACCCCCCTGAAAACTGTTTAACGCCCCCTGCGCGAAACTATCCGCGCAGGGGGCGTTTGCACTACAGATACAATGCCTCATCCCGTATCTTTCGACGCGCTATCTGTGGCGCCTACATCTCCAGATCGGAATCGTGATATATGCTGCTGATTGTGGTATTGACCCTTATTTTCAGCTGTTTGAACGCTTTTTGAGTTGATAAGCCAAGCGGATACTATGTACAATATAGCCAATTTTGGCGACTTAATTTGGAAAAGCTTCCATAAAAAATGAAGTTTTTCTTGTGGCACCAGCCACTGCTTGCGGTCGCCAAACCGCTTTAGTTGGGATCCAAAAGCTTCCTCGCGCTTGCTTTTCCTCTTCCGGAACGACCGGCCAAGAACCCTCTTCTGGACCAGAATACAAAAACAAACCAGGGAATGCGATCTTCTAGAAATTACGAAAAATCTACAGGAGAATTGCAATGAAACACCGTTATTTAAGAATTAGTGCAGGGGTTCTGGGAGTATTTCTCATGGGCATTTCCATGCCGAGCCATGCCGAAGAAGGCGAGTTGGCCGTGTTTGATGGGAGTAATTCATTTTTCTATTCCCGCCCCCTGGTCTCGACGTGGTCACCCGATGGACGCTATGTGGTCACCGGGCAGGAGGCGGGTGCTGTATTGCTGTGGGATATGCAGAGCACGGACTTTGTGAATGAGCCGATAATATCGCATGTGCATGGTTACGTTAGTAATATTGCTGCCCTTGCCTGGTCACCCAATGGCCAATTTCTGGCTGTGGGGACGGTCGGTGGTGCACTGGAAATCTGGCGCATGGATGCAGAGTCAGGAAGCCAGCTGGAGAAACGGCTTTCTGATCCTTCATTCGAGGATGAGGCCGTTTGGGCTTTGGCCTGGTCGCCCGATAGCACGTTGCTGGCAAGCGGTACGGGGGGAAGTGAAAGGGAGGAAACGGCTGATACGAGTGCCAGTAAAGTGTTGATATGGGATATGGCCCCAGAATCGGAGCACTATGGCACTGTGCAGACGCAGTTGTGTGAAGAAACAGCGTATCGAATCTTTTCTCTCTCTTGGTCTTCCGACGGAACGCGTCTGGCAGCAGGCTGTGGTCAGAAGGAAAAGGTTTACGTCATCTATTCCATTTCGTCTTCATCGGATTTTGGAAACGGCAAGGTAATGATATGGAATGTGGATACGCAGTCAGACACTTTTGGCGCAGAATTATTCGCAAGCACCCAGAAGCCCTCGGGCTCAAACTACGAAAATGTTTTTTCTGTTGCGTGGTCGCCCGATGGCAATTGTTTAGCTGCAGGAATGGGGGAAATGGAGGTGGCCGCCAAAAGCAAGGATTTTGAGGTCTGGGCAACCAAGGGTGAATGTATCCTTTGGGACATGAATCCCAATTCCGCCACCTTCGAAACGTCTTTTTACGCGCAACACAAAGCTATTTCTCAAGTTTCCTGGTCGCCCGATGGACGTTACCTGGCAACGGGTTTCTATGCGCCTTTCGGCGTAGACCTTTACTACAGCGCGTTTGAAACAGCGGCGAGCACGGTATTGGAAGGACGTATTCAATCCGTTGCCTTTGGCGATATTCTGCAATCCACGGCGGATTCGAGCCTCAAAAATACGTTTTGTGTTTCCTTCTCTCCCGTTTCGAACCAGATTGCGATTGGCTCAGAGGGAGCATTCAGCCGGTGGACGTTGAGCGATGACTTTGTGCGTACGCACTCAGCCGACACCCAACCTATGAATGCGCCAGACCAGGAAATCTCGCTTCATGAACTCCTGCGTGTCATTCAAATCTTCAATACAGGAACCTATCAATGCAGCGACGAACGCACCGAAGACGGTTATGCGTTGGGTATGCGCGAGGACAATACCTGCCGTCCGCATGACAGCGACTACAACCCGCAGGACTGGCGCATTGGAATCAGCGAGTTACTACGTATTATCCAACTCTACAATGCAGGAGGCTATCGCGACTGTTCCCAGGAAGACACGCCGCACGAAGCAGACGGCTATTGCCTCCCCTAAAGTGGCCAACGCCACGGGCAAGTGGTCCTGCGATCACGGGCAATTTGGCCCTTACCAAACGGCAAAGAAAAGAAAAAACGCGGAAAAGCTTTTGCAGAAGCTTTCCCGCGTTTCTTTTTTTAAAAAATGGTCGGGGCAACTGCCAAGACTTGGAGCCAGCCCGCATTCTCGCCCCGTTCGCCCGGCCCTTCCTGGCACAGCCCAAGCCATTCATCGCCACCGTGAGACTCCTTCTTCCCTGTTCCGCGTGATTATGCCGCCCGCGCTCTCGCGGTCGGGGCTTTGTCATGAGCGTTTCTTCTTCAGTTTTTTCTCATACCTTTCGATGCGTTTCTCCCAAGTCCCTGCCCAACCTTGCAGGGCAGCTTGCCTGCATACGTCGATAGCTTCTTCATATCGCTTCTGCTTGTCATAGATGATGGCCAACTGTTCGAATCCTGTATGAGATGGAAGAGGCTCTCCCCATGCACGCTTGAAACTCCGAGCAGCCTTGGGCGCGATGCAGCTCTGCTGCTTGCATGCCTCAATCGCCAAATCCAAGGCTTTGGGATTCGTGTCGCGTTGCTTGTAGTAGACCTTGATCTTTTCCATATACATGAAGTGCGCATCACTTACGCTCTTGCACCCTTGCATCGAGATCTCTTCCGCTTTCTTCATGATCTTCTGCGCAATAGGCAGATCGTCTGGGCTATGAAACCAAGACGCGAGTGTAGTCAGGAATTTCGTAACACTCTGAGAGGTCTCCATGATGTTGCTTTCGGTCAATTCCGACGCAGAGGAACCCAGCGGCTTGTACTTCTTTTGTATGTATTCCTTTTCCTGAGCGGAGAAGGTCGATTCCCACCATGCTTCGAGTTTGAAGTAGCCGATGAGTCCTTTCGTCCTCCTTTTGAATAGGCTAAACACGATTCTCATTTCCTCCTCATCTCAGATCCCCCTCACGGGCAAGCGATTTTCGGCATAATGTGCGGGCTCGCTAGTTTCCTCAGAAGAACAATTCCTTGATGGCTTCCTTCATAGTCTCGATGGTGAGAATTTTTTCCGCGTTCTTGATCCAATCCTTCACCTTCTGCCAACGAGCATCATCGCGTATAGCCTCGATATAGTCATGACCATCCCAAGTCAGCGCCTTGGCCCGCCACACGAAGCTTGTCTTACTAGAGCAGTCTATCGCACTGATAATACCTCGATCGGCAAGGAGCTTGACATGGTACGAAATTTGATCTTCGGTATAGCTTTCGAATTGTAGAGGAATATATCCCTGCGTCTGGTTAGAGTCCTCTATGGCGACAAGAATTTTTCGAATGAGTTCCATATCACGTTTCATTATGATTCCTTTCTCATGCTCATAACTCTGCGGACTACCCGTAGCGGAAAGCCGCCATATACTACAGGCTTGTTCGATATTCACTATACACGGCTTCGTCGCATACCTCTTCGAAGTCAGCAAAACGCCTGCCCACATAAATCATCTCAAACGCCCTAGGTAGGATAGCTCCAGCCATAATTAAACGGAGATCATCGAGATTTCGGTTCATGACTCAGTACCCGTATAGAGGCGGATAAAATCTTTGAACACCAACCCAGTACCCAGCAGCTCGTCCATTGTCGCGGAACCTAATCATCGCATAACTGAAGCGCACCGTATCCTTAATTGCAATTCTCCACTCTCCTACAGGAGAAGCGTTCACTATGCGGGCTTCGGCTATCCATCTGCTCTCAATCTTGACTAGATTTTCGTCGAGCTGCTCAACGGAACGCACCCTTACTCTCCCTCGCTACGTCGGCCATTATTCCCTGGGCAGATTGCCTTTCAGGCCGCATTCCGCACTAAACCATGCTCCTTTGCCATATCCCATGATCGCGTTTTTGGCTGAAGAGCGGAGGATGATGGACCTGATGGCAATCCGATAGCACCGATGGCTCCTGCGACGAGTCTTCGGCTTTTCGCTCGTTGCGCATTCCTTGAGGCATGCGTCCAAATCGTCCTTTGCGAATCGCCATTGCTGACCGTTCTTTATCGCGGGTATCCCGCCGCTCTGCGCCATCGCGTGAATCCTGTCCGTACTCTATTGCAGGGAGTCCGTCACTTGTCGCATTTTCATCGACTGTTGCACATGTATAGTTTTTCGATGTATTAGAATAAAACTTAGACCATTCTAACACATCCGAAGCCTCTGTCAATACCGAAGTGGAAACCTTGTGGGTGTACCGAACATAACGCCCCCGGCTATGCCGGGGATAATTACTTTCACTTTTTGCCTCTGGCGAGGCGGCAATTTCGAGCGCTGATCGGGTAACAAAGTGAAAGCACGATACCACTACACGGGCAAGGAGGAATGAAAATCTGTGCGGTTTCGAGAGGCGAGTTTGAGAGGCACCGAGTGCAGGTGCTGATGAACGCGGGGCAGGCAGGTAGCGTGGACGAGATTGAATGGCAACTCGAAGGGGAAGAAATCAGCGAAGAGAGCGGCAGGCTTGCGCTTTCCGTCGTCGATTTCAGTCAGAATCTGACGCGGTTCAAACGCTGCCGCCCGACGCGAGATCCTGAAATGTGTTCGTCTAAACCGTACCCTGTCGGACGTAATTATAGCCTTAAAATAAGAAAGCCGTTCACCTAGATAGGTGAACGGCAGTTTTTGAAAAATGGTCGGGGCGACTAGATTTGAACTAGCGATCTCTTGACCCCCAGTCAAGCGCCTTAACCGGACTAGGCCACGCCCCGACCGTGATAGGTTGCCATAGACAACCCCGCACATTGGCCATGTGCGGATGCATACTGTAGCAAATTCGAGAAAGAAAATGCAAATAATTTGTAGGCAAATCCGGGCATAATGGTTTTGGGGTTTTGAAAAAAGGTTGTTGCTCTTTAATTTCTCCTCGGAGGTGTCTGTTGTTTGGTCGTGTGCGGCAGGCAAGGTGAAAAATACGCGAACTGTGTGAACTGTAAGGAGGCGTTTAACGCGAATTGCAAATGGGGCCTTACTTGCGTCATTATGCGTGTGAGTCTGAAAATGCGCTGCTTGGGAATATAGAATGTACGAAAGCGGTCCAGCGACCGCAAGGTGGCCAGGGCCACACCCAGGAGACATGGTTCTTGACGTCGTTGACCGAAATAAAACTTCGTTGTTTATTACAACGCTTGGAATTTTAGTCACTAACCGTGGGGTGCAGTGCTTTGCTCTTTGTTGTTTGTCGGGATTCGGCGTACTGAGCTCAGCGCGGTTCAATATGTAAATTTTCGGGAGGGGCGTTTGTGAGTAAAAGATATTCGGCGCGTAGTCATCATGGATCCGTCACGCTTATCGTTACTTTTTTATTGGGCATCGGCATTGGGTTTGCCCTGTGTTATGCCTATCTTGAAACGCTTGGGGTTAATCTTTCCGATACGATTCCGCAAGCGCCACCTGAACCGCAAGCTGTAATGCAGGAAGCACAGCAGTCCCCTGAAGCGCCACAGGAAGAGGTGCGTGAAATCGCAACGCTGCAACAGCCTGGGCGTCATCTTTTTGTAGCGATTGACGGTCTTGTGCTTGGCGCGGAAATGCAATCGCTGTTGGCTCAGTATACGCCTGGCGGGGTAGTGCTTGGTGCGGAGAATGTGGATAATCCGCAGCAACTTCGTGCGTTGGTGCAGGCCATTAAGGCCGCATGTCTCTCTCAGGACGAAAATGCCATCGCCCCCATTATTGCGATTGCGCAGGCAGGGGGAGAAACGGGTAATCCGCTTCGGCTTTCATCCGCCCCGAGTCCGCAGGCCCTGGGAGCCGCCAATGATCTCACTGCCATTCATGAGACCGCACGTCGCTATGGCGAGACTGCCCGCGCCGTAGGTGTTGAGATGTTGCTGGCGCCTTCGTTGGATGTCTATCAGGATTCCCTTTCTGATCCCTTGTTGCAGGAGTCCTGTTTTGGACGTTTGCCGGCAGCGGTTACGCAATGCGGTATTGCCTTTGTTGATGGACTGGAAAGTACGGGGGTAGTGTCGGCGATCAAAAACTTTCCCGGTGCTGGTGCGGCTGTGCGTCAGGACTCGGGGGAACGACGTATCTTGTTGACGGATATGCGTGCGCTGGCGGAATTGATGTTCCCCTTTGCGGAAATGGCTACACGGCAGGTATCGGCTATCCTGGTTGACCATATTGTCGTGCCTGCCTTGGGAAGGGGAGAGCGGGAAACCCCTCCGGCCTCTTTGTCGCCCTTATTGCTCAACACTATTGTGCGTAAAAAGTGGGGCTACAATGGATTGTTGCTGGCCAATGACATCACCCAATTGCCGCAGTCGCCTGCTGACGCAACAGTGGCAGCGCTTGCTGCAGGCTGTGACGCCGTGCTGGTGCTGCATGATGTTGCACAGCACCTGCCCGCCATTTGTACGGTCTTGCAGGAGACGAATGACACAGATTTAGTTGCGCATTGTCGGGAGGCGCAAACCCGGCTCTCCCTGCTGCGGCAACGTCTGGATGCGGAGCCTGAAGTGGCAACGCCTGCCCCTGTCCTTGCAGCGACAGAAACGATGCCAGAAGAGACGGAACCGCAAAGCGAAGCTGCGCCTGTCGCGGAAGCGGCCCCAGTGGAAGAAAGCGCTCCTTCAGAGGGCGATGCGGTGCTCGCATCTGAGGAAGGGGCTGTTGAAATTGATGCTGAGGAAGGCACAGACACTCCCGATAGTATGCCAGGGGAAATAACTCCGCAGGAATCGGTAGAAGCGATAACGATAGCCGTAGCGCCGGTGGTAGACGAAAGCGTCGAAGAGCCGGAATCCGTAACGCCGCCCCCGGTAACCCCAGAAAGTACAGAGGCCGTTGTTGCGGAGGAAACCCCAGCACCAACAGAAGGCGCCGTTGAAGAAAATTCCGTTCCAGAAGAAGTGACAGAAAACACAGCAGAAGATATAGAAACAGCTGCGCCTCTAGAATCCTCAGAAACAGAGGAGGAGCTAAACGAAGAATCCCCAATGGAGGAAGCTGCCGCGGCTGCGCCTGAAACCGCTAGTGTTTCTGCCGAAGGGACATCCAATGCCGAAGAAGAAGAAGTTGATGAGAGCCCTAAGGAAGGGGAAGACGCACATTCTCCCAATGCAGCGCCAACTTCTGTTGCGTCCAATCTCCCCACTGACGTTCCGCCGGACACCCGTATCGTGCTGCACAAGATTCAACGGGGCGACACGCTGTTGGGTATTGCCCGTAAATACGGTGTTTCTGCCAGCGACTTGAAAACCTGGAACAAGCTTAGCAGCAACACGATCAAATATGGGCGTATCCTGAAAGTCTTTGCGCCACAAGAAGAAACGCCTACGGAATAGACCGTAGGCGTGGTTTCGATGCACTAACGAGCATTTCAAACGCTAGCCGAAAAGGGATGAGCGCAAGAAAATATTAAGTTACCCGAGTTTTTCTTGCACGCTACGCACCTTGTCTTGCATGCTTTGATCGCGATCCGTACGCGTACCCAACTTTAACACCGTACTGATGCGAGGCGCACCCATGGCGTGCACTTTTTCATGGCATGCCTTTACTGCACCCATGACGGCATCCCATTCGCCTTCGATATTTGTGCCGTAGGCATGCAGTTCTGTTTTCAGCCCCGCGTCCTTGAGTACCTGCTCACAGGCAGCCACATACGGTGATAACGAGGTGTCTTTCACTAAAGGGATAACGCATAAATCGGCAATAACTTTCATCGTAGCGTCTTCCTCAAAACAGCCGCGGCGCATGATTGCAGCTGAAAGGTTATTTTTCTATTGCCTTCGTGCTACCGACGGTCGGCAATGATTAACAAGCGCACCAGATTCATGATGGCGACGGCTGCTGCTGCTACATAGGTAAGGGCCGCTGCGGTTAAGACTTTGCGCGCACCACTCATTTCTTCCGTGGATAAATAACCGCCGTGCGACAACGCCTTTAAGGCGCGACGACTTGCATTAAATTCTACCGGCAACGTCACCAGGGTGAAAAACACCGATGCGGCAAACAGCCAGATACCCGCCTGCATCAATATATGGCTTCCTGCCATAGGGATAATCAGCCCAATCAAGAACAGGGGAAATGCCAAAGTTGAGGCCAAAGAGCAGAACGGATAAACCGTATTGCGCAGCATCAGGGGTGAATACAGTCGTGCATGCTGAATCGCATGCCCCACTTCATGGGCAGCAATACCCAACGCCGCCACACTGCGTCCATGGTAAATATCCTGCGAAAGACGCAACGTGCGCGAGCGTGGATCATAATGATCAGTCAGGGAACCGTTAATACATTCCAAACCACATGACTGACTGGTCGCATCGCCTGGTCCGGACGAGACCGACAGGCCTGCATCATCCAGAATCAACTTGGCGACATCGGCCCCAGTCAGGCCAGCACGATTCGCTACACGCGAAAACCGCGCATAGGTTGTCTTTACCTTCATCTGCGCCCACATCGCCAGCAAAAATGCGGGCAATACCAATAGCATTGTGGGGTCAAAAAACATCATGGGCATCATCGGCATCGCTTCAATCCTCTTTTAATCTCCAGGTGCATACGAGCTCGAATGCACAACATCTGGGGAATAGCGTTCTTCTGCAAATTTCAAAATAGTTATTTAGTGACTAAAATTTCAAGAGTGCCCATAAAATAACGGACTTTTTGCTGTGGTCAGGGATGGCAAGGGCCATACCTATTGCTTGCGGTCGCTGGACCGCTTTAGACATATCCGACATTTAACTATACTCCATTTAGCCCCAAGGGGGCCAGAATCAACCTTAACAACATTTTCAAACAAAGATAGCGGTTCCTATCCCGCCCTACAGTAAAACACCATCTATGCTTATTTATTCCATAACGCAAAGATTGCGCACACATACTTAACAAGCAAATTTCGCGCCAAAATTTTTTCTCATGGCGTGCATTTGAGGAAGGAGTATACAAACCAGGCGGTTTTTTTTAGAAACATTAACTCTTTACACTAAAAGAGGTTAGATGGACTCCAAAGATGGATGACCCCGTTCCTCTTTTCAATTCCGGAAAAGTGTATCAGGACATCTTTCAGCCCCTAAACTGAAATGAGGTATGCAACGGTGCAAAATGCCTTAGTTTGCCGGAAATCAGGCAGGACGACGAATTAGTAAAAAGAGGGTGTGTAAAAATGTAATGGGGGGAGATGGAGAAGGATGGTACCGGGGGACGGGTTCGAACCGTCGGCCTCTGGATCCACAATCCAGCGCTCTAACCAACTGAGCTACCCCGGCCTATCTCATGATGATGCAAGACATTTCTGTCCGCAAAACGAAGGAAGTATAGCGGATTTTCTGCGGACGTTGCAAGTTTGCAATGCTTGCGCTTTGCGGGTAAATACGATAGAGTTTTCATATTGTACAGAAGTAGAGAATGTGCATGGATAAGGACAATGACGTGGAGGAGCGCGTATGCGATACTGCCATCATTGCAGCGCTGCTTGGGAAAGCGAAAAGAAAATTCCGGGGGTTAAGGAATGTTGTGAGCAATGCTGCGCCTATTTGCATTGTTGCAAAAATTGCCGTTTTCACGATCCGTATGCCCCCAACCAGTGTCGTATTCCCAACACGGAATCGGTAGCGGATCGTAGTGGCGCTAATTTCTGCGATTCGTTTGAATTCTCGGAGAAGAACGGGAACAAGGGAAAACGTCCTCAGGCGCAGGTTCAGGATGCGTTCGCAAAATTATTCGGTGAGGATACCAGTGAAGAATCGGGCAAACCGACTTCGCTCGATGACCTTTTCGGGAGTTCCAAGTAAATTTTTTGAGAAACCGCTTCCGTGCAGCAACGGAAGCGGTTTCTCTGTTTTTTTAAAAAGCAATACACCAACATTGTGATACCGGACATTACCCTTTATGCGGAAAGGGTGCGTTGTGCCTGCAGAAGACGATTGGCAATATTGATGCCTTGCGGGCAAGCGGCGGTAGCGGCAGCCAGATCAATACCGGAAAAGTCTCTTTCACAATCTGCCAATGCACTGTACAGCTGACGCGCGCTTTCCTTTTCACCGTAGGCGTCGTGATACATCAGGTAACGCAAGGTGTCAGCAATGCGCAGGTTGCAATCTACTTTCGACTCGCAAAGGTGACTGCATCCAGTACAGTATTGGGGCGAGGTACGTGCCGCGAAACGGTTGAGCTGTACGAAGTCAGTCATAGAAAGTTTTACGGGAGACATCGCGGCGGCGGTATTTTCCATGACATGCTCCACGCTGCTCATTTGTGAACAAACCGCATCGATCCGTTCATCGGCCCATACCGCCTTCAGCTTAGCCTGCGTCAACGTGAACTCATCTGATTTGAATTTCAACGCTTCTTCGGCATCATCCGGAATAGAGCCCAGTGTTTTCATTGCGATAAGCCCAATTCCCGCTTTTTTGCAGGCATCCATCGCCATATTCAGCTCTTTGTCTCCGTATTGTCGGAAATTGTAGCGGAACATAATTGCATCGATACCACCGCCCAGGGCCGCCCCAGCCTGTAGCATTTCAGGCACAGCATCATGTGCAGTAAAACCGAAGAATCGGATCTTGCCCTCTTTTTTTAATTCCTCGGCCATTTTCAGGATTTCCGGGGTTAGATACGCCTTGTCATGCGCCATGTGCATGTAAAACAAATCCAGGTAGTCTGTTTCCAGATCAGCCAGGCATTTGTCAAGATTGCTGCGAAACTTGTCCGGTGTAGCCGCATGAGGCGCCATGTGCACCTTTGATGCGATGAACAGCTTTTTGCGGTCGCCGATTTGTTTGATAAACGGCGCGATAGTCTGGTGGGATTTTCCACCGGCATACATCTGAGCGGTGTCCAGAAAATCTACGCCAAACTGGTAAGCACGGTGCAAGCGTTTATCGTATTTAGGGTCGAGCGTTTGGCAGCAGCCCATGAGGAGGATAGGAATAGATACGCCGGTTTTCCCCAGCATTTTCCGGGGTACTTTTTGAGGCTTTTCTGGTGCGGCAGGTTCCTGGGCTTTTGCGGTATGGGAGCTGGTTGCCAGAGTCAGTCCAGCGCCTGAAGCCAGGGCACCTTTCATGAATTCGCGACGCGGTAGTCCTTTCTTTTCCATATCCCCATTCTCCTTTTTGTATATGCAGCTTATTTTTTAAACGGTAGAGCGGCACTCTCCTAACCTTCAGCGGGGGGGGGCTCCCTTTCTTTTTCGGGGGTGCGGTACTGCAACAACATGCGACGTTCTTCGGAACGTGTTTCGCCAATGGCACTCACATAGATGGCGCGCTCGTCGCGTACCGGGCATTCATGGGAACAGATGCCGCAGCCAATACATAAATCGGGCACAATAAAGGGCTTGTTTAAAACAACGATATTGCCGAAAACATCTTTAACTTCTTCATCATGGGTCTGGATAGCTTTTGGGGAAACCGGACAAACTTCTTCGCAAACCACACAGGGAATTTCCATGGCGTGCGGCAGGCAGCGTCCCCGATTGTAAAAGGCGGTGCCCAAACGTATTGGGCCTTGCTGTTGGTAACGTCCCTTGCCCAGTTTTTCTTCTACAGTAATCTTTCGGATAGCGCCCGTTGGGCAGACTTCGGAACACAGGGTGCATTTCAGCTGGCAATGCCCAAGTTCGTAATTCATCACAGGCGTCCACAACGCTTCCAGGCCGCCGGGCGCTGTGGTCGCTGGCTGGAGTACATTCGTCGGGCATACATTGATGCATTGGCCACATTTGACGCAGCGTTCAAGAAATTCCGGTTCTGCAACAGAGCCGGGCGGACGTACAAGCGTGGGTGAAAAATGCGTGTCGGTGTTCATGCCGTGATTTTTCACCACGGGCGCGCCCAGTAAACCTGCAACAACGCCAAACAGGGCCTGCCGTCGTGAAAGTACTGGTCCTTTTACGACTTGTTTCGTGTCTAAGCCGATCATGCGAAAAGAAAGTGCGTCTTCGGGACAATCGTCGAGGCAATTCATGCAGGAAAAACATTCGCTTTGCCGTACCTTGCTGTTGGGATCGCACGCCCCTTCGCAACGGGTCGCGCAGAGGTTGCACTGGGTGCATTTTTCTATATCGCGGTGAATTCGAAAGAGGGAAAAGCGGGAGAGGAATCCAAGGAGTGCGCCGAGCGGGCAAAGCACGCGACAAAAGAAGCGGGGGATAAAAAGGTTGGCGGCAACGAGTCCGAAGAGCATGAGTGCAATCCAGAAAGAACCGACGAAAATACGCCGTTCTACGCCGGGGGCAAACTTTAACTGGTCTAGCCAGAGGGTGTCCAGGGGTGTTTGCTGTGCTGCAGTTACGGTGTGGTCGATGGCGCCATCCCATAGCGGTGCAACGACGGTGGCGCAGGTGCGATACATCAGACAAATCGGATCGAGCAGCCCAATCTGCAAGGCCCCCATAGCCGCCATGAGCAGCAGTATGATGAGGAGAATGTATTTCAGGGCGTAGAGAGGTCGATAACGGTTAGCGTCGATGCGTTTTTTGGCAGAGCGGGTGTTGAACAGCCAACCGACACATTGGTGTAGTGCTCCGTAGGGACAGATCCAGTTGCAAAAGACGCGACCAAAGAGCAGCGTCAATACGATAACCAGTACACTCCAGCCCAGGTAGCGGTAGACGTAGCCGGTTGAGAGCATCGAGGAGATCATAATCAGCGGATCAATTTCCAGCAACCGGGATACGGGATAACCGCCGAGGCGTGAGGTCCATGAAGCCCAGACGAAAAACAGAAACAGGGAAAAGAAAAAAACTTGTGAAATAATTCGTGCGGTAGACAAACGACAAGTGCGCCGACTGAACAGCGTGCGAATGCTCATACCGCGTTTCTGTCGTTCTTTGCTCATCCCAACATCTCCTTCACCCGTCCTTCATAGGAAACCTGGCCGGCTCCCTTTTCTTCGGCACGATACATATATTGGGGATATTCAGTGCCTCGCTCCAGGAGCGTTGTATACGCCCATGCGTCCACGGCTACCGGATCTACAGCCACTGCCACGGCATTGTCGGTTTTTACATTGGAGGGGTCACCCCCCGTGGGGCCATTTTGCATCAAGACACGGCTTCCATCCACAATCGTCAACGTAGGCCGTATCATTATGGCGAGATCTGAAATGATCCCGTGGATATTCTGGTGGAATTGGTTGCGCGCACCGCCCAGCAAGCCGTACCAGTTTTTGAGTCCGATGGAAGCGCCACAGAGATTATGATCCTTGACAGGGGATAAGCCGATCACCTTGTCAACATTGGTGAATGGACGGTGGAAGAACCACCAATGTTCGATTAATTCTGCGCCTGGCGTGTGCAGCATTTTGAAGGCGTTGGAATCAGGCAGGTAGATACGCCCGCCTCCCTGCTCTGCTGCCTGACGTATGCCGCTTTTTGCAAAACAATCGGCGGGGGATTCGATCGGATTATCTGCGACGCGTACTTCCTGTGCCCGGCAGTCCACCAAGAGCATATGCACCAATAATTCGAGCAATTCCGGGTTAGAAGTCGCTCCTAAATTAGGCGCACGGTCAAAAGCGACGTTTGGCTTAACCAGGACAATATCGCCGGGTTGAATATAATGCTTCAGCCCCCCTACTGCGTCCAGTGCTGCGCGCAGGCGTACTTCCAGATTGGTCTGGTGTCCTACGCCGATATCAGCGCTCCCCGTCGGTTTAGCTACCCGGAAATCCGGTAGCGTAAACGGTTTCACAGCAGGGCGACTACGCAAGCCGCTTAGATCCTTTCGCGACAACGGCCAGTCTTCTGGTGCAGTAGCCAGATAGGTGGTTGCACCTGCAATAGCGCCTGTTCCCAGTAAACGTCGAAAGAACCGACGTCTTTCCATGGCGGGCGCAGCATCCGTCGCCAGCTCGTTTTCCTTAGCTTTCTTCGGCATACATCAATGCACTCCGCAAGGTTTGCATATGGTTTTCCAATGAGGCGCGGTCCACGGCATTCTCTACCCCCAAGACGATACGGCCTTCCCATTGCAGGCCGGTAAACGTCTTGAGATATTTATGCTCCATCCAGGCATCCTGAGCGGATTCCTCCAGGATATTGAAATCGAAACGATTGTTTTCGAGCAGTTTTTTGAACAACGCCTCCGCGGCAGCGGCATCCTGTGCTTCATGCAGATAGAACCGTACATCGCTTTCCGGATCGGGATAGCCAAACCAGAAGTTCCGCGCAAACTCATACTGAAATACATCCGAACGTTCGTAGGCGATACGGTCCAGCGGCACCTGAAGTTGTTGTGCGAGCACTGTAAAAGGTCGTTCCGCTACGGTGGCGCCATCGGCCATGCCCGCCATAGCCGCCATCACATAATGCGCCTTTTTGCGCACCACATCCGTTTCACTATTACCGGCGATTTTAAGGTAATACTGCCCCAGAAGCGCAATTGCGCCGATTTCCGTTTTGTAAAACCAGGCGTCATGATACGGTTCCACCACCCGGCTTGCATCGCGTTGTGCGGCGAAGAGTCCCAAAGCATTTGGAAAATTCCCCATGTCATACAACTCGATATTTAATTCCGCGTTCTCACTTTCCTTGGCGATGGATACGTAATGCAGCGCCTGAAAACCGAATTGCAGGTACTGTTCTGCTGCCCCATTGATTTTTTCGTACAACGTTTCCGGCGAAAAGGTTTGTACCCGCGAGGAAGGTTTCCAAAAGTCATCCAGCAACTGTTCTGGGAAGATACCCAGTTGCGGCTGGGCAGACGCCGTTCCCCCCAAGGCGGGATCGCTCCATCGCTTCAGCGGCGTTCGGTACAAGGTGTCCTCTACCTTGCCTGCCACCAGAAGCGCTGTATCGATATCACGCTCGGCAGGATCATAACGGTTCCCCATAGCATGCACCCAAAGGGCGATTCCGACCAGGAGCAGCAGAATCGTGATGCTGGCGACAGTTTCCCCCATGGACACGGTGGAACGGCGCATGCTTCGTTTCTGAGGATTGAGAACACGTTCCTTCACCGCTTTATGCTCCCTCGGCGTTTTTTGCAAAAACAGATAAAATACGGACTTAGTGTTCAACCTGCCAGGAGTTGTCATGAAACACGAAATTTTATTCCGGGCAGGGATGGTAAGGACCATACCTAACGCTTGCGGTCGCTGGACCGTTTCAGTGTATCGTATCCCGCCAGTCTAAGCAAGGATAGCGCCTACTCCGTAATATGCAGCACGGCATGCAGGCCTTCCAGGTGTTCATACGTGCCATTGGCAACCCGTAAGATAATTTCTGTAAAATCCTCGCCTCCAATAGTGACATCCAACTGGTGGTCCTCACCGGCATGCTGCGCTGTGCGGCGGTGTACCCCTACAATACGTCCGGGGATAGTGCGTTCATGCTGCGGATGCGCTTCGGGCTGCGGCGTGCCCTCCTGACGACGCACCGGCGCTCCCCCATGTACCGGCTCTATATATTCCCAAAAATCATCCGCCATAGCCCAGTTCCTCCCCAAAAATGCAGCGCGCTATCGTAGGAAATTTTGCGATGGTCAGGGGTGCCTCCCTACCTGTCGCCTGTGGCCTCAGGGCCATCTAATCGCGCACCAAGCCCTTTTCCACCGCATCGCGCTGTGTCGTTCCGCACAAAACCTGCACGAGAGTCAATGCGAAATCCATCGCCGTACCCGGACCGCGGCCCGTGATGACCTTGCCGTCACATTCGACCGCTGCACCGGTATACGTGACATCAGGAAATTCACCCGTATCCAGAAAACCGGGATACGCCGTTGCCTTCTTCCCAGCCAACAAACCATTTTTTGCCAGTACATGCGGTGCTGCACAGATTGCAGCAATATACTTACCGGCCGCGGCCATTTCCTTAAGCGTTTTACAGACCAAAGGATCTTCTCCAAGGTATTTAGCGCCGGGCATTCCTCCTGGCAACACGATCATGTCATACGAATGCTGTTGTAAAGCCGCAGTCAGGGTGGTGTCTGGCTGTAAGATTACACCACGACTCGCGGTTACAGGTGCTGTATCCAGGCCCGCCGAAACCACGGTCAACTCTGCACGCCGCAAAATATCAATCACAGTCACCGCTTCCAATTCTTCGCAGGATTGCGCCAGTGGCACCAGGACAGCCTTCGACATGGTTTTTATTCTCCTTTATCCCCTTTTTCAGCACGCTATCATGAAATTATCCGGCTGTGTCCATTAACTACAAGTAGAGTGGCTGCCGAACAGATAAATGTGTAGTGCCGAAAATCCAAAAATATGTCATACAAAACGAGATTTCGTTTCGGTCAGGTAGGGGCAGGCCTCTATCTATTGCGAGTGGCGCTGGCCACCTGATTTCTACAGGCAGTCTATTCCAGAATATTTAATGTGTCAACTGTTGAAGATTCTGTATAAAACGGCTTAGTATAGGCAATATAAAAAAATCAATACAAGCAATAAGGGGAATGTTATGGGACGTATCCGTATATGCGCGACCCTGTTTATTGTGTGGGGCTCTTTGCTTGCATCGTCCGAAGCAAACGCTGTCGAAGCCAAAGCGAAAATTCTTTCGGTTCAAAAGATTTGGGATGCCGGCGGTCATAATGCATTTACGGATTTGATTCGCTTTAAGAAATGCTGGTATTGCTGTTTTCGGGAAGCGGAAGGCCATGTAAAAGGGGACGGCGCGTTGCGCGTCATTACTTCAGAAAATGGAACGGATTGGACCGCTGCCGCCTTTCTTCGTGAAGAGGGTATCGACTTGCGCGATCCAAAGCTTTCCATTACCCCGGATAATCGCTTGATGATGGTGGCGGGCGGTTCGATCTATAAGGGGGAAGAACTGACCGAACGCCAACCGCGTGTTTCCTTTTCCTCAGATGGGGTTTCGTGGACGGCGCCCCAGCGTATCTGCCAAAAGGGGGATTGGTTGTGGCGTGTTACCTGGTACGACAATGTCGCCTATGGCGTTTCGTATAGCGGTCCTGTAGAAAATGCATTGAATTGGCGGCTTACCCTGGTGAAAAGTGAGGATGGCATTGAGTTTACCCCCCTCACAACATTGCGTGTGCCCGGGCGACCGAATGAAACCACGCTGCGTTTTACAGCGTCGGGCGATATGTGGGCTTTGGTGCGACGGGAGGCGGGTTCTCGAAATGCCTGGCTGGGGGTTAGCCCTGCACCGTATACCGACTGGAAGTGGAATGAGCTGGAAAAGCCGATAGGGGGGCCTAATTTTATCCAGACTCCTGATGGACGCTGGTGGGCCAGTGGTCGTCAGTACGGCAAGCAAACCGAAACGGTGCTTGCTGAGCTGGATAGAAAGCATTATCGCCCTGTTTTAACCCTGCCCAGTGGTGGCGATACCAGCTACCCGGGTATGGTGTGGTATGATAATGCGCTTTGGATAAGTTATTATTCGTCGCATGAAGGAAAGACCAACATTTATCTGGCGAAAATCAACTTAACCCCTTGAACTTCTTTCTTTTTACGGAAAAAGAAAGAAGCAAAGAAAAACGAGGAATCGGAAAAGGCTGGCTTGCTTCAGGGATGGTAAGGACCATATTTCTTGGGAGTGGCCCTGGCCACCGGAAAGAGAAAGAAGCAAAGAAAAAACGAATATGTAAGTTAGCTTCGCTTTGCTTACCCACGGCAAGGACCATATTTCTTGGGTGTGGCCCTGGCCACCTTGCGGTCGCTGGACCGCTGGCGCTGGCCACTAGATACAGAGGTTTTTTAGAGAATAATGTTAACGGACAATATCCTGAGTCTGATCGGCAATACGCCGTTGATTCAGCTTAGAAATGAAAATATTTTTGCCAAGGCCGAATTTCTTAATCCCGGCGGGAGCATCAAAGATCGCGTGGCTTTGTCCATGTTGGAGGGTGCCGAGCGCGATGGGCGTTTGAAACCGGGCGCGCGGATTGTCGAACCAACCTCGGGGAATACCGGTATTGGTATTGCACTGGTCGGACGCCTTAAGGGCTACCAGGTGTGTATCGTGATGCCGGAAAACATGAGTGCCGAGCGTAAAAAGCTGATTACTGCTTTAGGCGCAGACCTGATCCTGACTCCCGCTGAAGAAAGCATTGAAGGTTCGGTGCGCCGTGTAGCCGAGATTCAGGCCAGCGACCCCAATGTATTTGTGCCGCAGCAATTTGAGAATCCGGATAATCCACGGGTGCATTACGAAGAAACGGCGCACGAGTTGTGGCGACAAATGTCGGGAGATATCGACTGTTTTGTGGCGGGCGTGGGTAGCGGCGGCACCTTGCAGGGGGTGGGGCAGTTTTTGCGCGAACACAAGCCGGATGTGCGTATAGTGGCCGTGGAACCGAAAAATGTGTCGGCGCTGTTAGGGCACGAGCCGGGTTTACATCAAATCCAGGGTATCGGCGATGGGTTCATCCCCGCTGTATTGGATACGTCGCTGGTCGATGAGGTGTTGGAAGTCACCGATGAGGACGCTATTGAGACCACACGACAACTGGGACGCGATCACGGTCTTCTGGTGGGAATTTCCTCTGGCGCAAATGTGTGGGCGGCACGTCAGCTGGCAAAGGGCATATCAGGCAACATTGCCACCGTTTTTCCCGACCGCGCCGAACGTTATTTCAGTACTGCGTTGATGTAATCAGGCGCTCTTTGGGCTGCCGGAATGTAGATGAATTTATGCATATATTGGCCGTCATACTTTTTCTCCCCTTCTTTTGTTGGGGCCTTTATACGTTGCACCGACGCTTTTACTACCATGAAGATCTTAGCTGGGCAATTGAAGGCGCGACGCTTTCTTTTCTGCTGCTATTTTATTTTGTTGAGATTCGAGGCCTGCGATTGTTGCATGCAGGGCATTTTGTGCTCTATATATTTAACCTGCTTGGCCTGTTTGTTGCAGGCATTGCACTGTATGGGCACGTTGCGATTTCCTTTACCTCACGCATACTGGTCGATGCGGTGCTTGCCAGCCATGACACGGCCCCCGATCAACCGCGTATGGGACCGGCAGAAATGTTGGAACGGCAGAAGGAGTACGCTGCGGCAATTCAGGAATATCTTGTGCTGGCGCGTATCTATCCCCGGCGTCCGGAGATCCACCGGCGTATTGCGGAGAATTATCTGCGTCTCAATGAACCGCAGGAAGCCATTCCCTATTTCAAGCGCGCCCTCAAATACAGCCCGAAAAATGAACAACAATTGCCCACGC
Organism: Candidatus Hydrogenedentota bacterium; assembly: GCA_963678445.1. Taxonomy (GTDB): domain Bacteria; phylum Hydrogenedentota; class Hydrogenedentia; order Hydrogenedentales. The sequence goes on from OY782877.1 coordinate 2,421,815, forward strand.
TTAACCGTCTTTGCGAAGTCTATGAACATCACTTGGGCGTGCCAGAGCAGGCGCATGCCCTTTTGTTAGAGATGTTGCGCAAAAATGTGGACACCGCCTATGCCGAGATGCTGCAACGCCGCCTGGAACACTTGGAAAGTGTTGCTATGCCCACCGTGCATTCCGAACAACTCCAGGCGCTGGATGAAACTACGCTGGAAGATGAAACGGAGTCCCGTGAAGTCCTCCCCCCTGCTTCTGTCTTTCAGGTAGAACCGGTCATCGAAGCGCTTACGCCGGAAATAGAAGAAGAGGAAGTACATCCCACGACGGAATCCTTTGAAATAGCCCCCATGGATGCTCCTCTCTCAGTGGAAGAATCGGAAATAACCGTGGAAGAGGGAGCGGGGCACGAACAGGTTCAACTGGAACCGATAGATGCGCCATTTTCTTTGGAGCAAGAAGAGGAAAGTGGGGTAGAAAAGGAATCGAAAAACAGGCGTTTTCAGGTGGAACCGATAGATATGCCGTTTGCGCAGGACGAGGAAGAAGAAAAACAAGTGTCGGGCAACGAATCGCCAAGGGAAAGCTTGCGTCTGGAGCCTATTGACACCTCGATTAGTCAGGATGACGAGGAGAATGAGGAAGAAGAACCGCCTTCGGATTCTCCACCGTCTTCCTCCACGCTCAGCCCGCTTTAAGCGGGCTTGCTATTATGGGGTGGTAGGCATGGCTGTCTGTATGATCAACTGCTTTCCACCCACGGAACGCGCTGTATCGATCACGGCGACGACATCCTGAAAAGCGGCCTTTTTATCCGCTTCCAACACAACCTTCGCCTCCGGCTCTTCCCGTTGTAAATGAAGCAATTTATCGCGTAACTGCGCTATCGCTATCTCTTCCCCTTCAAACAAGACCTCCCCCGTTGCCGTTACCACCACCGCATACTGTGCCTGCTGCTGTTGCTCCGAAGTTGTTGCCGAGGGCAACACGACATCAATTCCCACATTGTCGCGGAATGTGGAAGAGACCATAAAGAAGATCAACAACAGAAATACAATATCCAACAAGGGGGTAATATTAATCCCCAAGCCTTTTTTACGTGTCCGCGCGCCAAATGCACCCGTCATAAAATCCACCTTTGTTGCCCTTTAAAAAAAACGGCGCTGTATTGCTTTTTTGCGTATTGTACGACCCCGACACACAATTGACAAGTGTATGCTGGAGAACCTCTGGTCCTCATAGGAACCATTTTTGTCAGTGGCATAACCATGGGCATTTTTATAAAGCTACACCACTATGCTAAGATTTGCGGACCTGCGCTGATATCTCAAGGGATGCCTTGGGGTTAGGCGTTATATGGATAGACAAGAAGAGATAATTTGAGGAAAGGCTTAGCGTACTATCATGACAACTCTTTTGGTTTTAGGTGCGTTGATGTTGGAAACGCTGCAAGGCGATTCATTGGTTTTGGATAACTACGCCGAACGAAATGCCACGGTTTTATTTTATCTTTCCAGCCGCTGCCCTGCTACACCGGAAGCGATGGAGCTGGTCAATAAAACGTATGAACGTTACCGGCATGACGACGTCTTGTTCATTGGTCTTATCGGAAATACCGAGGAAGGTGCACAAGAGGTTAAGACATTCTGTCAGCATGCGGGCGTATGTTTCCCGGTATACCGTGATCCGAAAAGAACTGTGGCACAAAAACTCGGTGCAACACAAACGCTGCAGGCCTATTTAATAGACAAAGAAGGGGTGGTGCGTTTCCGGGGCAGTTTTGCAAATAAGGAAATGAGCAAACTCTTTGGGAAAGCACTTTCAAATTATCTGCGGGAGAAGGAATTGCCAGAATCTGTGGATACTCCCGGAGGGACGCCTCTGGATAATCCTGGCAATGAATCGCCTTTAGTCGATCCCTATGGACAGCCCGTTTTTCACGCTTCTCCGGTTTTCGAAAAGATAGAAGGCGTTCCGGCGCACCACTGTTCAACCCTTGCCGAATGCCCCAACGGTGATTTGTTCTGTCTGTGGTATGGCGGCAGCTTTGAATCCGCAGATGATCAACAACTATTACTGGCGCGCAAACCAAAAGACGCCTGCGCCTGGGACACACCCCAATCGCTGCCCGTCAGTCAATTTCCAACCCCACCGGGCAATGCAGTCATATTCCGTCTGGGGCAGCGAATGGGTATTGTATGGGGGCGCATGGAAGCCTCGCGTCCACTTGTTCGCGGAGGCGGCTGGGAGTCCTGCCGTTTATTAATTCGTTGGTCGGATGATAACGGGCAGACCTGGTCGGAAGATACGGAATTGGACGGATTACAGGGCTGTCTGCCACGCAATATTCCCCTTTCCTTCTCCGATGGTCGTTTCGCCATTCCGCTGAGTGGTCATGGCGGTGCTATGCACGGTGCTTTTCTACTGATGACTTCGGATGAGGGTAAAACCTGGACGCCTTCTGGCGTGATGTCAAAAGGGACCCAGCCCACCGTTATCCAACGGGAAGACGGCAGCCTTTTGGCCCTGTTGCGTTCCAAACCGGCCATCCTGGAGGCCGTCTCGACCGATGGTGCGGCCAATTGGACGCCGCCCGCTGCTACGTCACTCAATTGTCCGGAGTCGGGTATTGCGATGACCAAGCTGAAAAACGGGCATATCCTGCTGGTGCATAATGACAGCACCCTTGCGCGTTCGCCGCTTTCGCTCACACGCTCTACGGACGACGGCAAAACCTGGGAGCGGCCTATGGCGCTTGAAACCAATCCAGGTGAGTATTCTTATCCCTGCATTTTGCAGACGGCCGATGGACGCATCCATATTTCATACACATGGCGTCGTTATAGCATCATGCACGTAGAGATTACCGAAGATTGGCTCGACAAGGTTACGCGTCCCAACTAAGTGGCCAGGGCCACACCCTAAAAATATGGTCCTTGCCATTCCTGACCGAAACAAAAGGTTGTTTTTTATGACAACTTTCCAGATTTAAGTCACGAACGTAGTCCAGCGACCACACCCCAAAAATATGATCCTTGCCGTACACGAAACATGGTTTCTCCCTTGTGCCCTCGTCGGGACAAGGGAGATTTTTTGTTGCTCGCAGGGGTGGATTTATCGGATGAAAGCCTCAAAACGACGGACTTTTTACACTGTTGATACATTGTTGTAAAACATGCCATACTCATGAGCCTTTTACCTTATATTTACAATGGTAGTTGTAGTGGGATATGGCCTTCATGCGCTATCCCTGATTGAATTTGCGAAAGGAAATACGATGCGGTGTCTCTGGTTTAAGTTGCTTTTATCTCTGCTGTTGGTGGTGGGGACAAGTGTTGTGTGGGCGGAAGAAACCAGTGATGACACTGCTTTGCCGGAAATAAAGGATTCGGAAAAGACATTGAAGTTGCGTGGTGGTGATGAAGAGGGTACCTCGTACGATTGGTATCTCTTTGCAGGGGATATGTTTAGTTTTCCGCGGCTTGACAATGCCTCAAAACAGATCGATCGCCAGATTAACCGCACCTTTCGAATGATTGCCCCGCATTTTAAAGATGTAAAAACCTTTGCCGATCAACGCGATACCTTAATGATCCAAACGCCATTCCTCGGCCTTGTGCGGGTACTCAATGACAATTTGGATGTTTTTGTGCAAGCTGGTTACACGGCGGGCTCTGTGCGTACCCGTGCTGAAAACTGGAGTCTGCTCATATTGCCACTGCACACGGATGTTAAATTTGAACGTTCCAATTTTTTCATTGGGCTTGGTTCGCACTGGCACCCTTGGGGAAGCGCTGAGCTAAAGGCGTATGATTCCTGGGGAGAGCGTTTCCGGGGATCCAAGATTTTCTTCGCGGGTTCCGTCAACTACAACTATCTTACTTTCGATGCCGATGTGAGAGCGGGACTGGGACCTTTTGGCAAGCCCCTACGCATTCAGCAGAGTGATATCTGGCGTCTTTGGAATGTGAGTACTTTGGTAGGGGTAGATGTGCCGTATAACGAGCGTACGATGTTTTGCTTCAACGTGAACTACAACACCTTTCTTGATCATGGGGCGGATTTTTCCGGTTTTGCAAGCAGCATCTATCTGAAGTGGTTCTTTTAAGGCTTACTGAGCTGGCAGGTAGGCGTCCAAATGCGCTGCAAAGAAGGCCTTGGTTTTTTTTAGACCTTCCTCCAGCGATGTTTTGGGCGACCAGCCTAATTCCCGTTTAATCCTGGCGTTGGAGATGGAAACATCTCCAACGTCCATTTGCGCCCAATCGTGTGGCCAAGGCACGTGGCGCACGCCCCCTTGCCCCATTACCTGCACCATCGTTTCCGCAAATTCACAGATGCTGTACTCCTGATCGCCTGATGCAAAATACACCCCGCCCGTAAACGCATCCTGCTCCACTACCCGGAGCAACGCATCCACGCAATCGTCTACATACAATACATTCCGTTTTTGATGCCCCTCACCATAAATTGTCAGCTGTCGATTTTGCAGGGCCAGCCCGATAAAGTAATTCAACACCCCCGCATCGCTACTCTTGATATTGGCGCGCGGCCCGTAAATATTGGCCAAACGAATGACAGCGGTATGCAGGCCGTGCACGCGGTGATAAATCAGGTGATATTTTTCTGCCACGCTTTTATTGGCAGAGTAAATATCGAGCGGAAATTCCGGATGTTGCTCATCCATAGGGGCATGCACCATCGCCCCACACTGTGTGCTTGTACCGATATACACTACCCGCGCATCGGGATTGTTGCGCCGCACGGATTCAAGCACATTCATTGCGCCTTTGCAATTAATAGCGATATCCAGGAAGGGATCTTGTAATGAGTAGGCGTGCGACGTATGGCCGGCACAGTGAAATACAATATCCTGTTCGCGCAACGCCCGATTGACCAGCTTGTAATCACGGATATCGTTATGAATCACCCGGATTTGCGCCGCGCATGGCTGTAGATTGACCGGATTGCCGCCGCCATGATCCATTAGCGAATCATATACGGTTACCTGCGCGCCCAGAGCACAACAGCGCAGCGCCAGATTGCTGCCAATGAAACCCAGCCCCCCCAGAATCAGCACACGTCTTCCACGCCAGTCATATGTCGTTACTGCATCTTGCATGCATCGTTCTCCCATATGCACAGCGTAACGCGCATCCAGAGGCGGTTGCAAGCAATTCAATCCTGTAGGGTAGCGCTATTCGAAATGAATACAGCCAAAATGAGCTGGCTGTGTGAGCGCGTCCTCGTTAACCGGCGCCCAAGAAGCCTGCGGTGTAAATGTTGCATCGGCAGTCCGACGGCAGTGATATACATTAGCGCGCCACGTTTGGCCCGAACAAGGCTCCTCAGCCCCGGTGAAATTTGTTACATAAGAAAAAGGAATAGCAAATTCCACATGCCGTTCCGGTAGTTCGTTTCCTGTACGCCACATACGCAAAGCGACATCGCCATAAATATCTACGCGTTCCGTCCACACCCAAGGGGTTTCCTGTCGTACGCCATCGGGTGAAACATGCGCCGCTTGCAAATAGCCGCCACAGTTCATTTCAAACAACAGACAAGCACTTTCCGGGGTAGGTTGCAAGCAAAGTCCCAGACAAAGCCGTTTTTTGGGGCCTGCCTCCGAAAAGCATTTCCTGCACGCGGCATCCGCACCTTGTATACGGAAAACACCATAGAGGCGCTCCGCATCATAGAGCATTTTCAACGACACTGCAGGGGGTTCCGGCGTATTCTCATCCAGAGCACACGCAATGCGCAATGCATTTGCATGCTGTCGCGAAGGACTATTCCATTTGCCGCCAATACCAGGACGCATAATCGTGCGGCGGACAAGATAATCAGGGAGGGTACATACTGCCATAACGCTATACTTCCTTTACTACACATTTTCTTACGAAACACTATAAATGCAAACTTAGCACACCCGTCATTACGATCGAGATGTGCAGATAATCTGGGTAGTATAGCATAAATAATGTTGCCTATGCCGAACATTTTGTGGCGGATACGGTACGGTCTCTATTGGATGACCGTATTATCTGGAATACAGGCATTTTTATGAATGACAATAATGCCGTCCTGGATGGTATATCCATCGCCATCGATATTTTCGAGCGATTCATTTCCCTTGAGGATGACATTTTTGCCGATGCGGGCGTTATGATCGATGATGGCGTTTTCAATACAGCTGTTTTCACCGATACCAATAGGGGTGATTTTCGGATGTTCCCTCTTACGTTCGTAGAAATCAGCACCCAGGATAACACTATTTTTAATCGTTGCACCCGCCTGCACAATGCCGCGGATACCGATGATGGCATTTTTGATACGTGAACCGTGGATACGGCATCCGGCACAGATGATGGCGTTGGTGATATCGGCATTTTGAATACGTGCACCCGGCAGCGCGCGCTGGTGCGTAAAAATAGGGTGGTGTTCATCGTGAAATTCAAAAGGCGGTGTATTCGAAGTCATCGCCATGCTGACATCGAAGTAGGAGCGGATAGTACCGATATCCTCCCAGAAACCATCAAACATGTGTGCGTAAAGCGCATGGGTATCGAGCGCATTCGGCAGAAGTTCTTTGCCAAAATCGATCCATTCGCTGTGCTCTAGGAGCAGTGATTCGAGCACAGGCGCCTTGAAAAGATAGATGCCCATCGACGCGAGATAGGGTTTGCCTTGCGCCTCCAGACCAAAATCCGAAAACACGTTTTCAGGCGTGACAAGCGTATCGAGCAGGCTGTCCTGCTGCGGTTTTTCGACAAATTCCTGAATACGGGCATCCTTATTGACCTTCATGACGCCGAAACCGCGGGCGTCAGCACGAGTAACAGGAAGGGCCGCTACAGTGATATCCGCGTCCTTTTTAAGGTGCGTCGCCATCATCTTACGGAAATCCATGCGATAGAGCTGGTCCCCGGAAAGAATAAGGTAATGGCTAATATTATGTTCATGTATATGCGAGAGATGCTTACGGACAGCGTCGGCAGTGCCCTGGAACCAGTCACCGGTTTCCTCCGTTTGTTCAGCGGCGAGCAGTGTGACGTGACCGTTGGTAAAACTGTCGAAATGGTACGTGTTGGAAAGGTGACGGTTCAGGGAATGGCTATTGAATTGCGTGAGGACGACGATGCGCTTCACACCGGAGTGAATGCAATTGCTGAGGGGGATGTCGATGAGGCGATAGCGACCGCAAAGCGGAACAGCGGGTTTGGCGCGTACTTTTGTAAGCGGTTGTAGTCGCGTGCCGCGTCCACCGCCAAGCACGATACCCCCAACATTGCTCATCAGATCCGGACCCAGGTTTTGACGTGCCTTTGTCATCAATGCATACTCCCCGGGGCGTTATCCAGTGCGTTGCGCACTCTATCCCGCCGCTGTGTATTGCGGGCGCAGCCCGCGCTGCTATTAGGCCAATCTGAATAATTCAGTATAAAGACATTTTTCAATACGCGCCGCAGGAATTCAAGTTTTCCTTGCTGTTTTTTCAAGAAACTTTATTTGCAACGCAATTCTGAAAGCAGTTATCAAAAAAACAGGGCTTTTCGACCGTACAGGTATGACAGGGGGCATATATTCGGACCAATTAGGTGATGTAGATGATGGCTGCGCAGGAGAGCGCCCAGAGAAAAACGTTTAACCCCAGGGGCCAGTCGCTGATGAGGGTTTTGCTGGGGTCGCCGCCCCCGGCGTGGTGGTGTACGAGAAAAAGGTAACGAAAGAGTCCGTATACGACGAAGGGAAGGGTAAGGTAGAGTTTGTCGGTGTGGAGACGTTCGACGACTTCGGGGGAGCAGGTGTAGATGGTGTAGGTGATGAGTGCGCCCCCGGCCATGATCAGGATAAGTTGGTCGAGGTAGTGGATCGTGTAGTGGTCGTGTACGCGACGGTGGTTTTGTGCGCCTTCTTCAAGGAGTACAAGTTCGCTGCGGCGTTTGTTGAGAGAGAGGAACATGGCAAGGAAAAGGGTGCAGACGACGAGCCAGTTGGAGAAGACGACGTCGAGGGCGATAGCGCCAGCGGTGGCGCGGATGACGAAGCCCATGGAGACGGCGAGTACGTCGATAATGATCCAGTGTTTGAGCCAGATCGAGTAGGAAAGGGTGAGGGCCTGATAGAGAAGGAGGATGAGAAGAAATTGGGGACGAATACTATAGGCCAATGCGAGTGCGACCAGAGTAAGCAGTACGATGAGTGCGATTGCAACGGGGATACGGAGTGCGCCACTGGCGAGGGGACGGTGGCGTTTGATGGGATGCGCGCGGTCTTTCTCAATGTCGAGCAGGTCGTTGAAGAGGTAGGTGGCGCTGGCAGCCATGCAGAAAGCGGCGAAGGCCAGTATGCTGCGAAAAAGCTGTGTGGTATCCAGGAATTGCTGTGCAAAGAGTAACGGTGCAAAAACCAGCAGGTTCTTGGTCCATTGGTACACACGCAACGCGCGGATAAGAGTAATAAAAAGAGCGGGCTGTTTCATATGTCCATTTTCTTGAATTGAAATTCGGGGATGCTTTTGATAATGAGCATGATATAACGCCACATGAAGAGTACGTAGGCGTCATTTTTTCGTTTTTCGATAGCTTTGAAAATAGCGCGGGCAGCCTGTTCCGGGGAAGCGGTGAGCGGACCGGGCAGGTCCATGCCATAGGTCATTTTGGTGTCCATGAAGCCGGGTTTGATCGTGGTGACCTGTACATTAGCGCTGTGCAGACGGTTGCGAAGGCCTTGTAAATAGGTGGTTAGACCACCTTTGGCGGCACCGTAGATATAGTTGCTCTGGCGGCCACGATCGCCGGCGACGGAAGAGAGGGCGGCAATGAAGCCACTTTTGCGGGCTTCAAAAGCACGTGCGAAAACTTCGAGGATGGATACTGCGCCGGTGAAATTGGTGTCAATAGTTCGTTGCGCCAATGCGAAGTTTGCCTCGCAGTCCTTCTGTTCTGCCATGAAGCCGAAACAGAGAACGACGCCGTCGGGTTGAGCGCCCAGGGTTTGGGTGCAGGTATCAAATACGGCTTCGTGGGTATCGTAGGCGAGTGCGTCGAAAGGAATAGCGGTGCAGGGAACGTTGCAACGTACACGCACGTCGGCTGCAATGCGTTCATTTTCGGCCTGATCAAAATCGGCGAGTACAAGGTGATAGCCGGCACGGCCAAATTCGTGTGCAATGGCGCGTGCAACAGTGGATGCGCCGCCTAGGATAACCACGGATTTGTGGGGATTAGACATGCTCAGTCTCCTTTTGGGCTACGATACCAAGGCGTCGGGCCATGGTAGAAGAGAGGCGGTTGTGTGGATCGAGGCGTTCCTTGATGGCACGAAATTCGTCCAGGCGGGGATACATTTTGGCGAGATTTTCCGGCGTGGTGGCCGTATCCTTGGCCAGATAGAGACGTCCGCCGTGATCCAGCAGGATGTTGTCGAGCTCTTCAAGGAAGGGGAAAAGGCCCCCGTGGTTGGGGATGTCGAGCGTGAGCGTGTAGCCTTTCATGGGATGCGAAAGCAGGCCCTGTCCGCCTTCCCCAAAGCACTTGAGCACCGCGAGGAAGGAGGCGCGGCGGGAGGCGCTGAGCCGTTCCAGTAGTTGGACCAGCCCCTGTTTGCTTTGTGGCGGCAAGGTGGCTTGGTATTGTACGAAACCTTTCTTTCCATAGCCGCGATTCCAGTTGTGAATGGCGTCGAGGGGGTAGAAATAGCTGTCGTAATCGGTCACCGCGGCAGGGCGGGTGTAATGGGCCGCGTAAAAAAGCGTATTGAACGCTCGCACGCTGAGCGGGTTGAGCAGGAAGCCGGGCAGGTCGATGGGTACGTTTTTGGGACACTTTTTGTGAATTTTGAAAGGGTGCTCCTGGTGGAAGAGGGATAATTCACGGACGCGTGCGTGGTTGCCGTGCATGATAACCGAGCGGCCCAAGTGTTTCCCTTTGGCGAGACAATCGACCCAGGCGACGGAATATTGATAGTCCTTATCCTGCTCTGCCATCACGGTGAGGGCCTCGTCGAGGTGCCGGCATTTGTGGTAGTCGACGGTGATGTAGGCGCTTTCCACGCGCTGAAGTTGGATGCGTGCGGTGGTAATAAAGCCCGTTAGACCGATGCCGCCGACGGTCGCCCAGAAGATGTCTTCATTCTGCGTAGGGGAACAGGTGAGCACGTCGCCGGTAGCGGTAAGGAGCTCCAGTTCAGACACAAATTGGCTGAATGAGCCTTCGCCATGGTGGTTTTTTCCGTGTACATCATTGGCGATTGCACCGCCAACGGTGACGAATTTCGTGCCGGGGGTGACGGGTAGAAAGTAGCCGCGTGGCAGAAACAGATCGATAATTTCTGCGAGGGTAACGCCGCCTTCGCAGTAGAGGATGCCGGTTTCCGCATCAAAGTCCAGCATGCGGTTAAGCCGTTCCATCATGGCAATATTGCCGTCGCCATTGACAGCAGTGTCGCCGTAGCTACGTCCCAATCCCCGGGCAATACAGGTGTTTTCCTGCTTTTCTGAGAGTAAATCGTGCAGATCGCGGTGGCGTTCGGGACGGTACACGCAGCATTCCTGTGGATTCATGCGTCCCCAGCCCGCCAGTTTTTGTGTCTTAAAAGGAGTTCCCAAAGCAGATTCCTCGGTGCTTTTGAACAAAGGTGAAAATTTTTAGTTTCGAGCGCACAATTAATCTGTACAAGAGCACGGTTTATTTGGCTGTGCACTTATTGAGCGCCTTAATTTTGAAAAGCTTTCATAAAAACCGAAGTTTTTCAGTGCTCACGAACGGTAAGGACCAGGTTGTTACGAGTGGTCGCCGGATCGTAAGCAGTACTTCATTTACGGGTTTAATCGAAGCTTACGCTAACAAGTATAGTCATCGTGCTGGGTGGTTACAACTCGTTCGTAGGTGGAGTCGCGGTGAAATGGAGTAGCGAGGTTGTTTTTTCCAGGTGGGGCGGGTAGTGTCGTAGTAGAAATTGCTTGTGAGGTTTGGGAGGGTGGATAAATGGCTTGGTTGGATAGGCATGGACGACTTTTCGGACGTCTGAATGTGGTTGATCTGGCGGTTGTGTGTTTTGTAGGGGTGCTGGTGTGTGTGGGATATGTGCGGTTGACCGCATCGTATCGGGTAGCGCCGCCGTATGCGGTTTCGGATGCGGTGTGTGGGGCGGAGGTGCTTTTGCAACTGCCGCAGGCACAAAGCTGGTTGTGCGAGGGCGCGTTATTGACGGATGCGGTGGAACGAGATGGGCGTACTGGGGCGGTGCGGGTACAGGTGGTTGGATGTCAACTGGAGGGTGGGTATCCCTGTGTGCGGTTACAGGTGCAGGCATTGCGGGATGGGACGGGGCGCGTATTGTTTAAGAATGGGCGACTGGTGCCGGGGCGAACGTTGCGTGTAGAAACGGAGCGGTGCATCCTGGAGGGAGTGGTGAAATCCTGTGTGCTGCTCGATAAGGGGGCGGAGTGAGCGTGCGGGGGGGGATACGTCAATATTGTCGCGAAAGTCAGCTGCGGCCGGCTTTTCAAACAGCTGCTTGCATAAACTGGTGGCGACGCAGCGCGTTTGAAGTGGACAGGCTTTGGGCGGGGTCCTGGTTTGCATCATTGGGAGCGCGTTGGCTGCAAAAGATTCTTTTTGCTTTTTTTTTACTGCTTTCTTTGGGCATTCTCATTGCGGGCATCTATGCACAGTGGGGTGTGTGCCTTGTTTTGGTCATGGCTGCATTTGGATTGCTATGTCCCGTTTTAGGGACAATGTTTTTACCGTTCCTGTGCCTTTTTTCGCCACGCTTTTCCTGTATTGGGTGGGGTGAAGAGGTTTTGTTTTTCCGATTGGACCACGGGGTGATGATGGGTGCCCTGATTCGTTTGTTTCTAACGCGACGCCTACACGGAGATCGAGTGCAAGGGGCCTTACTAGTCCTCTGCTCGCTGTTTTGCATAAGCGCCATGGCGGGAGTTTTACGTGGACATATTGCGTCTCCTGAGGCGACCTTATTGTATTTATCGCAGTGGGTGCATTTGGGGTGTTTTTACATTGTAGCGCGTGCGACCGCGTCGCGAATGGGAAAGTGGGGCGTATATGCCTGGTCGTTACCGGTCTTAGCGGCGGCGTTTTACGGGCTGACGGAGTATGTCTTGCCGTTGCAATCGGGTTTGGGCATGGGATATCGCTGTTTTGAGCGTTTTTTTTTCGATGGACAGGCCAATCATTTTGCCGGACTCTTTGTACTGGGGACGGCATGGGGATTGGGACTTTTTTCTACACGAGACGAAGGGGGGCGGTGGTGCACACTGGGCGTGCTGCTGGTTCTTTTATGTTCGGCGGCGTTGTGCACGACCGGATCACGCACGGGTTTGGCAGCCTGGATGGGCGCGGTGTATGCGTTGCTGCTCTTTCGTTTTCCACGAGCGTGGTGGAGCATTCCCCTTGTTTTGTTAGGGATAGTGACTCTCGGTCCGGATGTTTGGACGCAAATCAGTCAGCCCGGTTCTTCTTTTTTTGATCGATTGATTGCCTGGAAAAGCGCCTTGAGTACGGTAAAAGATTTCCCGTTCTTAGGTTTGGGCATAGGCGCAAGGCATCGTTCCTTTTATGACAACCAGTATATGATGGTATTGGCTGAAGGCGGTGTATTGGGGCTCGTTGCACTGCTAAGTACGTTGGCGTTATTGGGGCGCGCATTGGGACAGGCGGCACAGCGTTCAGGAACAAGGGGGTGTTTTGCCTGGGGCGCGTGGGGAGCTTGGGTGGGTGTATTGATACATGCGCTGGCGACATCGTCATTGATGGTTTCTGTCGTGGCGGGTCCCGCTTTCTGGCTATGGGGCTATGTTCTTTCCACGGAGTCGGATCATGCAGAATAGGCATGTATGGTACAGCCGATTGTGGCGTCCTGCATTTTTTGTGGCCTGCATCGGTGTCGCCACTAAAGTGTTCCAAGCACTGGCCGGCGTTTTACTTGCCTGGCGTGTGGGGGCTGGCGGACAGACCGACGCTTATATGTTGGCCAAAAGCATTCCCATAGGGCTTTATCTTATCGTCGACAGTCTGCTTTACAACAGCCTTGTGCCCCTACTACGTCGTCATCGCCATGCACCGGATTTTTTTAATGCCTTTGCGCTGGGCGCCTTGACGCTTTCGACATTGGGGAGCATTTTAATAGCCCTGTTTGCCCCTGCCTGGATCGCCCTGTTAGGACCCGGCTTGCAGGGCAGTACAAGGCAATTGGCGATAATCTTGCTTCGGATTGCTGCGCCGAGTGTTATACTGGCCGCAATGGCCTCATTGCTGAAAGCGCTCAATGCAGCACAAGGGCGATATCTTCTTGCCTCACTCGATGGCTTCTTTTTAAGCGGGCTGTTGGTCCTGGTCTTATCGGGCAACCTCTCTGGAAACGTCCTTCTACTTATCGCGGTCCTTCCTATGGCCTTTTTGCTTTTATTGGCACTGCAATACAGTGCTGCCCGGCGTGATTTGGCCTGGGCTGCCCCTGCATTTGGAGCATCGCACTGGCGAGAAACAATACTTTTACTTCTTCCCCTGACCGGAATAAACGTATTACAACAACTCAATTTATGGGTAATGAATGGAATCGTATCACTAGGCGAAGCCGGTGGGATATCCTGTCTCAACTACAGCTACAGCATTGCCCAAATCCCCGTTGGCGTGGTTGATCTCGTCCTCTTCAGCACCATTTTTCCCCTGTCAGCGGCATTGGCCGCTGCCGATGACCACGCTGCGCTGCAACGCGTTTTTAATGAGGTTACGCGCCTGCTCCTATGGCTCACCCTTCCCTTACTGGGGTGGTTATTGCTGGAACGGAACGCACTGGTGAGTCTGATATTGCAAAGGGGACGTTTTGACAGCATCGACCATGCGCGGGTCGTCTGGATATTATGCGGGTATGCACTCGCCCTTCCTTTTTGGACTTTGGAGGCCCTAGGGTGTCGCACCCTGTTTGCATTGCAGCAACCTGGGGGGTATTTTAAAATCCTAACATTACGCGTACTGTTAAATGCGGGCTTGGCCGTGGTGTTGTATCATTGTATCGGCGAATTAGGGGTCAGTATGGCATTTGCCATTGCGCATGCTTTCGGCGCAATTCGAACACTGCGAAGTGTACGAGTTCAACTGGGTGCGGCGACCGGCACACAGAATATGAACTATTTTCAAGCCTTTGCGGCAATTAGCGCAACGTTTTTGGGAGGATTGGCGGTATACCTGTTGCGGTGCCTGGGCTGCACGGGTACAGATTGGCACTCAATAGTACTGCGTAGTGTGGCTAGTGGCGGTGTAGTTCTTGCGGTATACTTTTTGGGGACGCGCTACGCATCCCGCTATCGTGAACAGCACAAAAATACATAGAGGAAGGGATATGGTTCGGCAAGGACGACCATTAAGTTTGGATCGCAGCTATTTCTACTGGCAAATGACCGGGGTGGGCGCGATCCTGCTTCTACTGCTTGTGCTGTTGCTGGTCACGGTGACCGCGCCACCTAAACCGGAAGACACGGCTAACGGCGCGACGATTTGGGACAGCGCTCCTTCGGTTGGGTACAACCCGTTTTCGAAGGAGCGTGAACGCGCTGATGCCTATAGTGCTTTGCGCGATTATTTAGACAACGCCCTACGGGAAGACGATGTCCGCAATGTCTACTGTCGTGAAAACCGCCATCGGCTTGTAGGGCGATATTACGAGTTTTTCGGTAAAGTCGAGGTGGAAAAAGACGACGGCGAACTCTACCCCCACCAATACATCGCCACCCTGGAAGGCAATCTCAAAGAGGGATGGCGTATCCTCTCCGTCACCTTGCAAGCCATAGAAACTCCCTACCGTTTTCCCTGATCACACCGGAAAGGATAACCGGGTGCAGCGGCAAAAAGTGCCGATTCCAGCGCCAAAGATATGACTTTTCCGCGTTATCGTATACAGCGACAAAGACTTAGGAAGAGAGAACAGACTGGCATGTGCTTTGCTCTTCCCAAATAAGGAATTTTCACAAAGGAATGTAGTCATGATAATAGCCGACGTCATACGCCCCCCCGTTTCTCCTGTCATGCCCCGGCGAAGTCGCGCCTCTTACCGATGTGAAGCCGCGCAATTTCAACGTACGCTGTCCAGTGCGAGCCTCGAGGGGAAAAACTATACCGTGCAAAAAGGGGATACGCTATACGAAATAGTGGACGCCTATCTGGGTGCGAAGGATTGTGCAGCAGACCCGGCAACGATTATGCAGGGGGTGGCCGCAATATCCGAAAAGAATGCGATCGAAGATCCGGACCTGATTTTTCCTGGGCAAAAGCTGGACCTGTCCGTTCTGGACGAAGAAACAGAGGCTTTTCAGCAGGTTTCCCCTGTACAACCCTTTATCGCACCAACCATAGAATCACCCCCAAATGCGGCCCTGTCCGCAACTGAAAATGCCACTCTAGGGAGAGGGGGGGGCGCGCCCACCACCGACCTTAGCGAGGTCATCGCGCAAAAACTACACTTTTCTCCAAACAAAGCGCTTCCTTCAGATAGTAAATCATGGGCCCGCGTTGTAGATGGCCCCGTACGAATCAGTTCCCTCTACGGATTACGCACAGACCCTGTCAACGGCAAGCGCGCATTCCACCGCGGCCTGGATTTGGCCGCGGCACAAGGGACCCCCATACATCCTGTAGCCCCCGGCACCGTCACCTTTAGTGGTCCCAAAGGGGGATACGGAAATCTGGTTATCGTGCGTCATGAAGGCGGGGTGGAATCCTACTATGGGCACGCGGCCCGAACTTGCGTAAGCGTAGGGGACCGCGTCACCCCAGAAAGCATTTTAGCCGAAGTAGGGGCGACAGGACGCGCTACAGGGCCACACGTACACCTTGAAATACGCCGAGGACAACAAGCCATAAACCCGCTATCCTACCTGCAGTGAATCCAGCACTTGCGAAATATCACTCCAAAACGGCAACATACTGCTTCCTCTGTTCTTACTATAAGGGCTTCCGCGCTCCCTTCCCCCAATAACCGCTCTATTCCGGTCGAGCCCACGGTTACCCCGTCTTTTTAGAGCCATTTTGGGATTCTCACAATAGCGCGTCACCCCGGATAAAGCATGCGATGCCGCGGACAGGATATATAGCTGGCCTGCACCATCGAATAACAGAATTCGTCGACGGCCTCTAGGAAAAGAAAAAGTTGACATTGCCCAAAACAAATGGTAAACTTCGCGACCGTTGCCTGAGCGCTGCCCTGTGCAGCGTAGTGGGTAACCCAAATTTGAATCAAACGCATGAAAGCATCCCAACACAGTACGGGGCGCAGCACGTGAAGAAAGTGTTTGACATGGGCTGGCAGATTTGCTAAACTTCCGCTCCCTTGCACAAAGCAAGGAAAAGCAAAGTTGAATTAGTCGCCCAACAAAGCAAAGTGTTTTGTTGATTGTGTTGAGAAAACACTTGACATCAACTAGCGATTCTGCTAAACTTCCGCTCCCCTTGCTTACGGCAAGGCAAAGCAAAGTTGAATAGGTCGCTCCGCTGCGAAACGCACTGCGGGTTGAGTCGAGAAAGTGCTTGACATTGATTGGCGGTTCTGTTAAACTTTCGCTCCCCTTGCTTACGGCAAGATAAAGCAAAGTTGAATAGGTCGCTCCGCTGCGAAACGCACTGCGGGTTGAGTCGAGAAAGTGCTTGACATTGGTTGGCGGTTCTGTTAAACTTTCGCTCCCCTTGCTTACGGCAAGGTAAAGCAAAGTTGAATAGGTCGCTCCGCTGCGAAACGCACTGCGGGTTGAGTCGAGAAAGTGCTTGACATTGATTGGCGGTTCTGTTAAACTTTCGCTCCCCTTGCTTACGGCAAGGTAAAGCAAAGTTGAATAGGTCGCTCCGCTGCGAAACGCACTGCGGGTTGAGTCGAGAAAGTGCTTGACATTGATTGGCGGTTCTGTTAAACTTTCGCTCCCCTTGCTTACGGCAAGGTAAAGCAAAGTTGAATAGGTCGCTCCGCTGCGAAACGCACTGCGGGTTGAGTCGAGAAAATGCTTGACATGCGACTAAAATTTGTAGTAGACTTCCTTCTCGTGTCCGCATGTTGGTGCGGTTGAGGGAAAAGCGGATTGGGGTTTCAAGAAACCTTGGTTGCTTTGACCGTGAGATTGAGGGTTGACAAGGCCTTCAAAAAGTGGTAAACTACAGTTTCGGATATGATTACAACATCCTTCGGGATGATGAATAAAAGGTTCACAGCCGATTCGAAATAAAGAAACGGTATGGGTCCTTTGCGTCTCTGACGCGAAACGCTCTTTGAAAATTGAATACGATGTATATCAGTCAAACTATATGAACTGTCTTGTGCAGGGTCGCTGCGAAAGCAGCAACCCCCAAAATGATAGATTCCTTTAAGTAAGTAAACTGAATAAGTTAATGATTCTTAAGGGGTCATTCTTTCAATAAAAAATGCCGCTTCGGCGACATTATGTTTTTTATCGGAGAGTTTGATCCTGGCTCAGAACGAACGCTGGCGGCAGGCTTCATACATGCAAGTCGAGCGATTAAAGCTCCTTCGGGAGTGTATAAAGCGGCGAACGGGTGAGTAACAGGTGGATAATCTGCCTCCTGGCGGGGGACAACGGTTGGAAACGACCGCTAATACCGCATGTGATTGTAGGAACGATGTTTCTATAAAGAAAGGCGCTTCACGGCGTCGCCAGGAGATGAGTCCGCCCCCCATTAGCTAGTTGGCGGGATAATAGCCCACCAAGGCTTCGATGGGTAGCCGAGCTGAGAGGTTGATCGGCCACACTGGAACTGAGACACGGTCCAGACACCTACGGGTGGCAGCAGTAGGGAATATTGCGCAATGGGCGAAAGCCTGACGCAGCCATGCCGCGTGAGTGATGAAGGCCTTCGGGTCGTAAAGCTCTTTTCTGAGGGAAGAAACGTCGAGTGAGGAAATGCTCTCGATTTGACGGTACCTCAGGAATAAGGAGCGGCTAACTCCGTGCCAGCAGCCGCGGTAATACGGAGGCTCCAAGCGTTGTTCGGAATTACTGGGCGTAAAGGGAGCGCAGGCGGACGGGTCAGTGGAAAGTGGAATCCCGGGGCTTAACCTCGGACGTGCTTTCCATACTGCCTGTCTTGAGTTCGCGAGAGGAAAGCGGAATTCAGGGTGTAGCGGTGAAATGCTTAGATATCCTGAGGAACACCAGTGGCGAAAGCGGTTTTCTGGCGCGAAACTGACGCTGAGGCTCGAAAGCGTGGGGAGCGAACGGGATTAGATACCCCGGTAGTCCACGCCGTAAACGTTGTGCACTAGGTGCAGGAGGTATCGACCCCTTCTGTGCCGGAGTTAACGCATTAAGTGCACCGCCTGGGGAGTACGCGCGCAAGCGTGAAACTCAAAGGAATTGACGGGGGCCCGCACAAGCGGTGGAGCATGTGGTTTAATTCGAGGCAACGCGAAGAACCTTACCCAGGCTTGACATCCCGCGCTACCCATGGAAACATGGGGTTCTCTTCGGAGACGCGGTGACAGGTGTTGCATGGCTGTCGTCAGCTCGTGTCGTGAGATGTTGGGTTAAGTCCCGCAACGAGCGCAACCCTTGTCCTTTGTTACCAGCACGTAATGGTGGGCACACTAAGGAGACCGCCGGTGATAAACCGGAGGAAGGTGGGGACGACGTCAAGTCATCATGGCCCTTACGCCTGGGGCTACACACGTGCTACAATGGCCGGTACAATGGGCTGCAATACCGCGAGGTGGAGCTAATCCCAAAAAGCCGGTCTCAGTTCGGATTGGAGTCTGCAATTCGACTCCATGAAGTCGGAATCGCTAGTAATCGCGTATCAGCTACGACGCGGTGAATACGTTCCCGGGCCTTGTACACACCGCCCGTCACATGACCCGAGCCGGGTGCACCCGAAGTCGCTGGCTCAACCCGCAAGGGAGAGAGGCGCCTAAGGTGTGTTTGGTAAGGGGGATGAAGTCGTAACAAGGTAGCCGTATCGGAAGGTGCGGCTGGATCACCTCCTTTCTAAGGAGTACTGAGGACTCGCCCCATGGGGCTTGAGTCCAAGGTCGATGCCAAGGCAGTTCAGATTGATGTACATCGTATTCAGCGTTCAAAGAGCGCACTGTGCCAGTACTATCGGGCCTGTAGCTCAGATGGTTAGAGCGCACGCCTGATAAGCGTGAGGTCGGTGGTTCGATTCCACCCAGGCCCACCAAAAGTTTAAAAGCAAACCAGCGCAAGGCTGGCGGTTGTGAAAGCAACCGGCCAGATGCACTACTGGGGATGTAGCTCAGTTGGGAGAGCGCGGGCTTTGCAAGCCTGAGGTCGTCGGTTCGATCCCGATCATCTCCACCATCTAAACTTTGGTGGCGACGGCAACGGGCCGCGGACAGGCACAGATAGCGTGGGACGTAACAATTTTACGCGCACCGTTCGAATGAAGCGGTCGCAACGATCTTTGACAGTTGAATGCAAGGGTAACTTAATAGCAAAAAAATAATACAACGAGTCATATCAGGAATATCTCCTGGTATTCGTTTAGAATACTCAGGTCAGTTTTTTTGACCAAGTTATTAAGGGCGTGTGGTGGATGCCTTGGTACCGAGAGGCGACGAAGGACGTAGCTACCTGCGATAAGCCACGGTTTGCTGGAAGCAAGCTTACCCGTGGATTTCCGAATGGGGAAACCCCATTGAGTCAACCTCGATGATCCCTGGCTGAATACATAGGTCAGGGAAGCGAACCCGGAGAATTGAAACATCTTAGTATCCGGAGGAAGAGAAAGCAACATGCGATTCCGTCAGTAGCGGCGAGCGAAAGCGGATCAGCCCAAACCGCAAGTATGTCAAGGCCATTTCCGTTGTGCTTGCGGGGTAGCGGGACGTATCATGGAAACAATATGGTGTTTCCGGGAAGTTACAAAGTTGTCATTTAGTGGAACTTGTCTGGATAAGTCAGGCCACAGAAGGTGATAGCCCTGTACACGAAAAGTGACAACCTTCCTTGATGCGATCCCAAGTAGCGCGGGTCACGTGGAACCCCGTGTGAATCAGGGAGGCCCATCTCCCAAGGCTAAATACTACTCGGTAACCGATAGTGAACCAGTACCGTGAGGGAAAGGTGAAAAGCACCCCGAGAGGGGAGTGAAATAGAACCTGAAACCACATGCCTACAATCAGTTGGAGGGCTATGCCGTTTACGGAATGCCTGACAGCGTGCCTTTTGCATAATGAGCCGGCGAGTTACTTTGTGTAGCAAGATTAAGGGCTTCAGGTCCGAAGTCGAAGCGAAAGCGAGTCTTAATAGGGCGTTGAGTTGCACGAAGTAGACCCGAAGCCGAGTGATCTATCCATGGCCAGGGTGAAGTTTCTGTAAAAGGAAATGGAGGCCCCAACCAGTATCGGTTGAAAACGATTTGGATGAGCTGTGGATAGGGGTGAAAGGCCAATCAAACTCGGCAATAGCTGGTTCTCGCCGAAATGTCTTTAGGGGCAGCGTCACGTGGTAGCATGCGGGGGTAGAGCACTGGAAGGGCTAGGGGTCTCACCAGATTACCGAACCCTACTAAACTCCGAATACCGTGTGTGGAATCGTGGCAGTTAGACTACGGGGGATAAGCTCCGTGGTCGAAAGGGAAACAGCCCAGACCGTCAGCTAAGGTCCCTAAATTACGCTCAGTGGGAAACGAGGTGTAATTGCACAGACAACCAGGATGTTGGCTTAGAAGCAGCCATTCATTTAAAGAGTGCGTAATAGCTCACTGGTCGAGTGATTGTGCGCGGAAAATGTAACGGGGCTAAGCGTAATACCGAAGCTACGGATAGCGATTTATCGCTATGGTAGGCGAGCATTCCATACCGGGTTGAAGCGTGACCGAAAGGACGCGTGGACTGTATGGAAGCGATCATGCCGGCATCAGTAACGATAAGGAAGGTGAGAATCCTTCCCGCCGAAAGTCCAAGGTTTCCCGGGCCAGGTGAATCCTCCCGGGGTTAGTCGGACCCTAAGCCGAGGCCGAAAGGCGTAGGCGATGGAAAACAGGCACAAAGATTCCTGTACCACCATGTAACCGTTTGAGCGACGGGGTGACGCAGAAGGATAGGACAGCTGCCTATTGGATGGCAGTCTAAGCGTGTGGGTCGTAGCCCAGGCAAATCCGGGCTACATAAGACTGAGGCGTTAAGGGACGTGGATCCTTCGGGTGAAGCGGATTGTTTGATTCCACACTGCCAAGAAAAACCTCTAGCGAGGTTGCTGGTGACCGTACCGCAAACCAACACAGGTGGACGAGATGAGTATTCTAAGGCGCTCGGGTGATCCACCCTTAAGGAACTCGACCAATTAGCCCCGTAACTTCGGAAGAAGGGGTGCTCCTGGCGGTGAGGGTCTTCGCGACCTAAGCTTCTGGGAGTGACACTAAAGTGGAGGAGGCGACTGTTTACTAAAAACACAGGTCTCTGCAAAGTCGCAAGACGACGTATAGGGACTGACGCCTGCCCAATGCCGGAAGGTTAACGGGAGGGATCAGCGTAAGCGAAGTCCTGAACTGAAGCCCCGGTTAATGGCGGCCGTAACTATAACGGTCCTAAGGTAGCGAAATTCCTTGTCGGGTAAGTTCCGACCTGCACGAATGGCGTAACGATCTCCTCATTGTCTCGAGGGTGGGCCCGGTGAAGTTGTATTACGAGTGAAGATGCTCGTTACCCGCGAAAGGACGGAAAGACCCCGTGGACCTTTACTACAGCTTGATATTGAGTTTAGTTGTAATTTGTATAGGATAGGTGGGAGACGTTGAAGCTGGGCCGCTAGGTTCGGTGGAGTCACCCTTGGAATACCACCCTGATTGCAATTGAATCCTAACTTCGTACCCGTGAATCCGGGCGGAGGACAGTGTCTGGTGGGTAGTTTGACTGGGGCGGTCGCCTCCCAAAAAGTAACGGAGGCGCCCCAAGGTTCCCTCAGCATGTTCGGAAACCATGCGTAGAGTGCAAAGGCATAAGGGAGCTTGACTGCGAGACCTACAAGTCGAGCAGGTGCGAAAGCAGGGCTTAGTGATCCAGCGGTTCCGTATGGAAGGGCCGTTGCTCATCGGATAAAAGGTACCCCGGGGATAACAGGCTGATAACCCCCAAGAGTTCATATCGACGGGGTTGTTTGGCACCTCGATGTCGGCTCGTCACATCCTGGGGCTGAAGCAGGTCCCAAGGGTTCGTCTGTTCGCCGATTAAAGTGGCACGCGAGCTGGGTTTAGAACGTCGTGAGACAGTTCGGTCCCTATCCTTCGCGGGCGTAGGAAATTTGAGGAAATCTGCCCCTAGTACGAGAGGACCGGGGTGGACGAACCTATGGTGATCCGGTTGTCACGCCAGTGGCACCGCCGGGTAGCTATGTTCGGAAGGGATAAGCGCTGAAAGCATCTAAGCACGAAGCCCATTCCAAGATAAGATTTCCCAGGTTTTTTAACCTCTAAAGAGTCCTGGAAGACTACCAGGTTGATAGGCTGGAGGTGTAAGCACGGTGACGTGTTCAGCTGACCAGTACTAATAACTCGTGCGGCTTGGTCTTAAGCCATGATACGGTCGAAGTATTTGACCTTTTCTGATAAGACAAGTTGTTTATAAACGTTCTTAAGTTAATTCCTTGCATTCACTGTCAAAAAAAGTTTAAGACTGAATACGACAGTACACAGTCAGTTTTTTGCTGGCGGTTATAGCGGTAGGGTCACACCCGTTCCCATTTCGAACACGGCAGTTAAGACTACCAGCGCCTATGGTACTGCAGGGGAAACCTTGTGGGAGAGTCGGTCGCCGCCAGCGCTAATTTTAGAAAAAGCCTCGAAGAAGCAATCTTCGAGGCTTTTTTGTTTTTCTCTCACTTTTTTTCTTTTCCTTGGAATTTTCTCCATAAAAGACTAAGGTATTTCTTGCGAATCGTGGACGCCACGATGCCTAGCACAGCGCAGCGTTCCGAAAGGGAAGACGCAATGTGTCCCCCATCCCACGAGATGGAAAGCAAGGAAGCTATCCCGAAGTGGTCTGGCGAGCACAGGCAGTGGGCAGTACATAGGCAATATTCATACTTCTTGTCATCCGTGACCCCACAAAGCTCGTTTTCTAGGCAGTCCTTCAGCATCAGTCGCTAAGAAGAATCACTGAGCAGGACGACTCATATACACACGTAAAGGCGCGAAGGCGCAAAGGGAAGGGGGTAGTGACTTCGCTGCTTGGCGTGAAACAAAGGGCGGTCTTTCGGAGGAGACAAGATGAGGGAGATCCAAGGGAAGGAAATGCCAACGGATGAATCGGACTCTTCCAAGAGAATGATTGGAAAAAAGAGGGAAGCGAATACACAACTGCGATGGGCTGTGATTGTGTTTATTCTGAGCTTGCTTAGTTTTTTGAGCGGTCCGCTCCTTTTTTTCCTGATGAGCCTGGGAGTCTTTGGATATGGTTCGGGAAATTTTGGGATCGCGATTGGACTTGTGTTTTTGTTGAGTTTTTTCGTGTTTACTCCGTGTTTGGCTATTGCGGCATTGTGCATCTTGCTTTATCGGTGTCAGATGTTTTCTCCATCTAGAGAGCCCCAGGGATATGAAATCCTTACCTTTGCGATTCTGGGATTGAATTTATTTTTATGGTTCGCTTCCTTCATGCACGGCGGTGCCCATAATCGTTGGGGGTGCTCATCTATGTTGCGTCAGTGTGAGTTTGCGTGCAAGCTTTTTCTGGAAGATTCGCCGAAAAGGTATTATCCTGAACTTTCAGCGCAACCGGGCCGATTAATGTTTGCACGGGGAAAGAACCGGGGCCTGGAGCCGTTTTTTTCTACCTATTTGAGCGATCCAGCGACATTGATTTGTCCCAAAGATGTTTTATTTTACGAGGAATTGCAGCTTAGGGGACGGGGTTGGGATTCAGAGGCTCTGGATCAGATACTAAATGATCGTTGCTATATGTATCTGGGCTATGCCGTGCGTAACGACCTCGAGGTGACGGCGTTTGCAAAGGCCTATCGGGAACGTATAGCAGTGGGGAAACGTTTTAATGAGCATCTGAAAGTAGCGCCCGGTGAGGGGAATTGCGCTAGTGATACCATATACCAACTTCAATTGGGGATTGAGAAGGTGTTGTCCGATGTCTCAAACCACGAACCGGGAGAATTAGTGAAAGTATCGGAAATCCCGTTAATGATTGAACGTGTGCCAAACTACCATACACCCAGAGGCGGACATGTTTTATACATGGACGGTCATGTAGACTATTTATCCTATCCCGGGAAATGGCCCATGACGGAAACGACGATGACCACCTTGCAGGCACTCGCTGATATCGATCAACCCCGTCGGGAGTACACGCTATATGAGAAATTACTCCTTAATTCCCGCCGACTTGCGCATTGGGGTTGGGCTCTGGTTTCAGGGGAAATGTCATGATTTTCAGGGAGGGGAAGAAAATAGTGGATATAAATCGGGAAGAAAGAGGTGCGAATAGATAGGTTATTCTCTAACGGGATAGTGGTAGAGGGGCAAAGAGGAGACCTTTGGGTGGGTGATAATGGTGGACGCGAAGGAGCGAAGTCGCAAAGGGAAGAAGTGAAGGGCTTGGCGACTTGGCGAGAGGGATTTTTTGGTGTTGTGGGTAAAACTCGCATGGGAACGATATAAGGAAATAACAACATTATGGGCTCTTCCGGTCTTTTTTCGGCAGGTTGTATGCAGTGGCTCCCGCTGGGAATTTTTATAAGCGGGCCCCGTTTTTTTATGATGATGACCCTGTTTTATGCGATGTTTTCCCTTTTTCCTGGGTTATTGCTGCTGTTTGCCGGGTTGTACTTAAAATCAGAAGGAAACCGGCCGGTACGGCGCGTTATAAGTGTCAGTGCGATAGTTATGGGAAAGGTTCTTTCTCTTTTATTTGTGTTACTGCTGGTGCTTTCACTACCGGCCTTTCTTCGGGGCAATGAGTCAGCACGTCGGGCCTCTTGCATGAATAATCTTAAGCAGTGGGGGCTTGTTTACAAGATGTTTTCGGGTGAAAGCAAAGGGATGTATTATCCTGAACTCTCGCCAGAAGCGGGGCGGTTGATGTTTGCGCTTGGGGAAAACAGAGGATCGACAGGCGTTTATCCGGAGTATTTGACGGATCCGACTATCCTTTTTTGTCCCAAAGATCCCGCGTTTAAAAAAATTGAGGGGGAGGAATGGAAGACGTTGGAGGTAGAAAAGCCGGCGGAGCTCCTGAATGACAGGTGGTACCTGTATTTGGGCTATGTACTGCGGAGTGACGAGGAGGTGTTGGCGTTTGCGAAGGCCTATCGGGAACGGGTGGCGGCGGGAAAACGCTTTGATGAGGACCTCAAAGTACCTCCAAGCGAGGGGAATTGTGATACGGATACGCTTTATCAGCTTCGCGAAGGGATTGATGATAGCACGGTAAACCTGCCGAGTTGTAAGGCGGCGAAATCAGAAATCCCGGTGATGATTGAGCGGGTTGAGAATAATCATGAACCGAAGGGCGGGCATGTGTTGTATATGGATGGTCATGTGGAGTTTGTGCCGTATCCTGGGAAATGGCCGATGACGGAGACGACGATAACGACGTTGGAGGAGTTGGCGAATATGGACGGTAAACCGCCTGTAGTGCAAAAGTCCGAGGCGGTTTCTTCGAAGCTTCGTTTTTGGGCAGTGGTGCTGGCGTTTTGTATCATCGTGGGTATTGCAATCGGTTTGTGCTGGAAATGGGGCCTGCCACACGCAAAGGCGCGAAGTCGCAAAGGGGAGAAGTGAAGATGCTTGGCGCCTTAGCGTGAGATATTTCTTTAGATTTGCGGAGAAGGTCACGTATGGGCCATGTGAAAGGAAGTAACGCGATATGGATTCTTCCAGTCTTTTTTCAGCAAGTTGTATTCAGTGGCTCCCGTTGGGAATCCCTTTGCAAGGGCTCTCTTTTCTTGAGAGTCTAATCGGATTTCTGACACCGTTTTTTTTGATACCTGCAGTGCTCTTGCTGTTTGTAGGGTGGCGTTTAAAATCGGGGAGAGGGCAGTCGACGAAACGGATTATAAGCAAGGTTTTGCTGAGTTTGGGAGGCGGGTTACTTTTTTTGTTTTGCATGATGGTGTATGCCGAGTTTTTACGGATGGATGAGGCGGAATATCGGGAGGCTTGTGCAGGCAATTTTTACTACTGGGGTTGTGTCTACGAGAGGTTTTCAAAAGAAAACGATGGCATGTATTATCCTGAGCTGTCACCAGAGGCGGGGCGTTTGATGTTTGCTTTTGGAAAAAATAGAGGAACAGAACTGCCATTACCAGGCCATTGGAGCGCTCCGATGCTGCTTGTCTGCCAGGGAGATGTTCGATTTAGGAAAGCGCTGCTTTTGGATCGGGGTAATTTGGATGCAGAGGTTCTTAAACCACTACTTAATGACCGGTGGTTTATGTATTTGGGGTATGTGCTGCAGAATGATCGGGAGGTGACGGCGTTTGCGAAGGCGTATCGGGAACGTGTAGCGTCAGGAAAGCGCTTTGATGAGGATCTTAAGGTGCCTCAGGGCGAGGGGAATTGTGGTACGGATACGGTATACCAACTGCGTGCGTGCTTTGATGATGTTGTGGCGAATTTGGCGAGGTCTCACCTTTCTAAATCGAAGATTCCTGTGATGATCGAACGGGTAGAGAATAATCATGACCCGAAGGGCGGGCATGTGTTGTATATGGATGGGCATGTGGCGTATTTGCCGTATCCGGGGAAATGGCCAATGACGGAGACGACGATGACGACGTTGGAGGAGTTGGCAAACATGGATGGCAAGCCACCTGTAGTGCAAAAACCAGAGGAGGATTCTTCGGGGAGTCGTATACTTGTGCGCTGGCTTTGGCGGTTTATGCCATGGCGGGGTTTGTAAGATTTATGGACAAGACGAGGTAAAGCGTGACGGATGGGGAGCTGAAGGAAGTGGATATGGAGAAATCGAAGTTTGTGGAGTCGTCGGGAGGAGGGGAGGGTGAGAAGCGGGAGAGGAGGGGGCGATGGGTGCTTGCCTGCTATATGTTTGGACTTATTGGGGTGGGGAGCGCCGTTTATTTTTTTGCATTAGCATTTATTCGTCCATCGAATTTTCCAGTCTTTCGTGATTCAGAGGTGGCCTACGTGCTGCTGGGGATATCGTCGCTGATTAGTGGAGGGGTTATAGCGCCTTTGGCGGGTGGGTTGACGCTACTTCTGTCGTTGCCTGCATGTTGGCAGGCAAAGCGTGTGTCGGGGCTGCCGCTGAGGCATCGTTCTATTCGCTCTATCCTGGAGATGGGAGGCGTGGGACTTATTTTGGTGTTGTTGCATTTGCCGGCTTCGCTGCAGCTTACGCAGGAACCGAGTTGCTGTTATCTTTGTTCGGGCAATATGAAGCAATGGGGATTTGTCTTTAAGGTTTTTGCGAGTGAAAATTCAGCGGGATACTATCCTGAATTGTCGCCGGAAGCGGGTCGCCTTATGTGTTGGCGCGAGGACAAGTGTGCGGGGATGTCACTTTATCCTGATTGTCTCTATGACCCGACACTGTTTATTTGCGTGCGAGATAAAGATTATCTGGACGGGGTGTATGGCGATTTAGAGGACCCTGAGATTCTGTTCAATGATCGCTGGTTTATGTATTTGGGGTATGTGGTGCGTAATGAGCGGGAGTTGGAGGCTTTTGCGGAGGCGTATTGGGAACGGGTGGGGATGGGGAAACGTTTTGATGAGGATCTTAAGGTCGCCCCGGGGGAGGGGAACTGTGGCACGGATACGCTGTATCGATTCCGTGAGGGCATTGAACGTGTGTTGATGAATGCGCCGGATCGTGATCCTGCGGCTTCGGTGGCGTTATCGGAGATTCCTGTGATGATTGAGCGGGTGGGGAATAATCATGAACCGAAGGGCGGACATGTGTTGTATATGGACGGGCATGTGGACTATGTGCCCTATCCCGGAAAATGGCCGATGACGGAAACGACGGTGACTATTTTACGCGCATTGGCGGGGGAAGATCAGAATAGTCCGCCCGACACTTGGTGGCGGCTGGTACGTTGGGTAAAGACGCGTGCAAGGGGAGGTTTTTGACTACTTCTCTCGTCTCCCTTATTCCCACGGAGAACGGAGGTATGGATATCAATGGCATGGGGTAGTATGCGGCGGCGGGGTGGTGGAGAGGCATTCTGTCCGCATGTTGTATTTTGAATGGATTCGTGAAAGCTAATAGGAGTGGGTAACGTGCAAGAGCGGCGTTATGATATAGACTGGCTGCGGGTTTTTGCGACATATCTTTTGTTTGTATTTCATGTCGGTAAGGTTTTTGATGGCGTACCTTATTATCCCATCGCGAGTCCGGACATGGTGCCTTCGTTGGTGTATTTGACAGGATTTATCCATCTGTGGCACATGCCGTTATTCTTTGTCTTGGCGGGGTGGTCATTGCACGCTTCGATTGTCCGACGGGGCGTGCGTGGGGCGTTGCGCGAACGGCTGGATAGAATTCTTATCCCGTTTGTTGCCTGCACAGCCACGGTATGTTTGGTTATTGGCTACTACGAACGGGTTCTAATGCCGGGCGATGAACTGACCTTCCTTCGGTACACGTTCCGCTTTTTTACGAGACTCGATTATTTTACCTGGAGCCATCTGTGGTTTCTGATCTACCTCTTTACATTTACGCTGCTGTGGATGCCCTTGTTTCGGCGTTTTTCGGCAGGGGAAGGAAGATTCGGTATACGTTATTCCTGGCAGATCTATTACCCCATTCCGGGATTGTTCCTAATGCAAGGCATTCTGCGCATCTGGTGGCCTGGGTATCAGAATCTTTACAATGATTGGGGTAATTTTATGTATTATAGCGCCGCCATGATGGGCGGGTATTTGTTGGGTTGCCAGCCAGCCATCGCCGATGCGATTGATCGCGAATGGAAACGAGCCGCGTGTATTGGTGCGGCTGCTTCTATTGTGACACTGTGTGGGTTTTATCGTCCGGAATGGCCCGATTGGGTGCGCCATGTCTACTATTATTCTTTCGGTACGGTCGCCGGGTACACCATCCTCGTGGCGCTGCTTGGTTTCGCGCGGCGCTATCTCAATTTTACTAATCGTTTACGCGGTTATCTTGTAGAGTCGGCGCTTCCGGTGTACATTCTGCATCAGGCCGCCATTGTAATTACGGGGTGGTATATCGTGCATCTTTCTATAGATGTTTCAGCGCGGATAGTGCTGTTGCTGATCGCTTCTGTCGTATCCACTATGCTGGTGTATCATTTTTTTGTTCGGCGGTACGTTCTGTTGCGGCGCATGTTCGGTATGAAATAAGCAAAGAAAAACGAGGAATAGGGCGGCAAGGATCATAAGTATTGCCGATGCGCTGGTCACCGCTGGACCACGTTAGTCGTATGCTTCTTCTTCGCCGATGATGTCGCGGTCGACGTTTTCGCCGGGTCGGGTGGTGGTGTGGGGCCAGAGTTTGCGACCGGGGTAGAGGGAGGTGTTGATGCCGGTGTGGACGTGGTCGCCGAGGATGGCGCCGAGTTTGCGGCGGCCGGTTTCGATGAGCACGCCTTTGACGACGGAGCGGTGGGTGCGTCCGTCGTGGCGGACGTTGGCGGTGATGGTGCTGCAGCCGAGGTTGACGTTTTCGCCAATGACGCTGTCGCCGAGGTAGTTTTGGTGGGAGGCAGCGCTGCCGTTGAACATGATGGTGTTTTTGAGTTCGCTGGCTTGGCCGACGCGGCAGTTGTGCCCGATGGTGGTGTAGGGACGGAGCCAGCAGTTGGGGCCGATCTGGCAGTTTTCGCCGATGCAGACGGGGCCGTCGATGACGACGCCGGCGCGGATTCGGGTGCCTTTGCCGATGGAGACGGGGCCGGTGATGTGGGCGCCGGGATGGATTTCGCCTTCGATTTCGGCGGGCATGGCGTGGTCGAGAAGATAGGTGTTGGCGTCGAGGAGGTGCCAAGGGTAGCCGATGGGTAGCCAGTAGCCTTGGGTTTCTACGACGTGGAATTGGCCTTGTTGGGCGAGGGTTTGTACGGCGGCGGTGATCTCAATTTCACCGCGTTCGGAGAGGGGGGTGTCTTTGAGGATTTCGAAGACGTCGGGTTGGAATTTGTAGGCGCCGATGTTGGCGAGGTGGGAGAAAATTTCTTTGGGTTTTTCGACGAGTCGTAGTACGCGGTTGTTGGAGGTGACTTCGTAGATGCCGTAGAGGCGGGGATCTTCGACGTGTTTTGCGAGGGCGGCCTGGGGGGCGGCGGCGAGGCGTGTGAGGTCGGCGGGGTCGTAGAGGTCGTCGCCGTTCATGACGAGGAAAGGTTCCTGGATGTAGTCGGCGCATTGAAGTACGGCGTGTCCTGTGCCGCGTTGTTCTTTTTGCTGCACGTATTGGAGGGGTAGGTTGTGGTATCGGTCGCCGAAGTGTTCGCGAATCATTTCGTGGCGGTAGCCGACAATGAGGATGACGCCGTCGACGAGGCCTTTGAGGGCGTTGAGCTGGTGTTCCATGATGGGGCGGTTGGCGATGGGAAGCAGGGGCTTGGGACGGGTGAGGGTGAGGGGGTAGGTGCGGGTGGATTTGCCTGCGGCCATGATAACAGCTTTCATGTGTATGTCCTCTTTTGAAATTGTCGCCTTGTCCGGCTTTTGTCCCTGTGCTTTTTCGTGGGACGAAAGTGTTTTATAGCTACTTCTTTCTTTTTGCGGAAAAAGAAAGAAGCAAAGAAAAACGAATATATAGTTTAGCTTTACTGTTACTACCCCCGGCAAGGGCCTTACCTTTTGGCTGTGGTCCTGTCCACCGGGAGAAGAAAGAAGCAAAGAAAAACGAATATATAGTTTAGCTTTACTGTTACTACCCCCGGCAAGGGCCTTACCTTTTGGCTGTGGTCCTGTCCACCGGGAGAAGGAAGAAGCAAAGAAACGAATATATAATTTAGCTTTACTGTTGCTACCCCCGGCAAGGGCCTTACCTTTTGGCTGTGGTCCTGTCCACCGGGAGAAGAAAGAAGCAAAGAAACGAATATATAGTTTAGCTTTACTGTTGCTGCCCCGGCAAGTACCTTACCTCTTGGCTGTGGCCCCGGCCACCGGGAGAAGCTGGGAACAAGGGGAAATAAATATTTAAACAGGTTATTTTATGGTTAACGGTAGTAATGTTTTTTTAAATGTTTAAGCAGGCTCCAGATCGCCCATGGATTCTTTGTCGTAGTAGGCGGTTACTGTGCTGGCCAGTCCACCGCGTGGGTTGCATTCGATTTCGACGGTCATGCTGCGGGGACGGCAGGCGCGTACCAGGTCTTCGAGCATGCGATTGACGAGGTGTTCGTACCAGATGCCGACGTCGCGGTAGGAAAGGAGGTAGTATTTTAGTGCGCGTAATTCCAGGCAGTGCTGGTCGGGTATGTAGCGTATGCACACGTTTGCGAAATCGGGGAGGCCGGAGAAGGGGCATACGGAGGTGAACTCATCGGTCTCGGTGACGATTTCCATTGCCTGGCCATGGGGTTTGTCGGCATATTCGTAGGGGAAGCATTCGAGGATGTCGCTTTCAATGGCTTCGGGCCCTTTGAAGGGGATGGTTTTGTCGAGGGCGTTGAATTGTTCCCGGGCGGAAGGGGTGTTTGACATGAGTCTGTTTTCTCCGACGTGATTGCTGTTATTTTACTCGCCCAAATAAATGCATCGGGCGCTGGGGGTTTCCTGTACGACAACGGCGTTGACGTTTACGTCTCGCGCCGCCAGCCATTTCCAGATCCATCGGCATATTCGTTCGCATGTTGCGTGGTCTAATCCTTCGATTTCGTTTAGGAAACGGTGGTCGAGACAGGTATACAATGCGGCGAGATCTTCGGTTAAGGTGTCCAGGTTTTCTGCGCCTACCTCGACTTGGTAACTGTGGCCGTGGATGTTGCGGCAGGGGTGTCCTTGGGGGAGTTGGGGCAGGGATTGGGCTGCTTCGAAATTGAAGTAGATGCGTTCGGGGAGTTTGTCGCGGGGATCGGCTGGCAGGTGTACGGGCTGAAAGGCTAAATCGCCTACGATAGATACGCGTACGCCGGCAAGCCAGGAGGGGGTTGGGGTGGCGCGCTTCTGTAATTCTTGTTCCAGCCAGCGTTGAAAACCGGCTAGGGAGGTGTCTTCTTGTAATCCGGGGATTTCGTTCAGGTACCCGTGATCCAGCAGGTCGTGCAGGGGGTGAAAGAGACGTTTCAGGTCGCCGTAGTCCACAATCCAACCCAGATCGGGGTCTACTTCACCATGGGCAAGTAGTTCGATTTTATAGCTATGCCCATGGAGGCGCTGTTGGGCTTCTCCGCCCCTGGAATTGCGATGGGCTGATTCTACAAAGATAAATTTCGCCAAATGCGCTTTCATAAATGGCACCCGATGTGTCAAACATACCCTGTGGGGATGTTGTATTGTGTTTTATACGCCGCGTTGATCCGCGGGCCAGACATATTTGTGCAGTTGTAGTTGAAACCGCACCGGGAGATTGTCCTGTAAAATCCATTCTACCAGCTGTACTGGCGGCAATAGATTTACTACGGCTGAAAAAAGGATGGTACGGCACCGCTCGGGCAAATTATATCGTTTTAAGATGTCACAACTCCATTCGTAATCGTTGCGGCTGGCGATCACAAATTTGACTTCGTCTCGATGGGGGGCGAGATAGTTGAGGTTTGGCCAGTGGTTTTTTTCTGACATGCCGCTGCCGGGGCATTTCAGGTCCATAATGCGGACCACCTTGTCTGGTAATACGTTGATGGGTAAGGAACCGTTGGTCTCCACCAGAACTTCGTAGCCTTTTGCCAGGAGTAGTTCTGCCAAGGGAAGGCAGCCTTGTTGCATTAAGGGTTCGCCCCCTGTGATCTCCACCAGGCGCAGGCCGCAGCTGTCTACATATTGAAGCACTTCGGCTATGGTTTTGGTTTCGCCGTCGCTTTGTGCATACGGGGTGTCGCACCAATTGCACTGTAGATTACAGCAGGCGAGGCGTACAAACACACAGGGCAAACCTGCCCAGGTGGATTCCCCCTGAATGCTTTTAAATATTTCAATGATACGTAAGGGTGTAGTAAGCCGTGCATCTTCCATGGTGTCTATGGTTTTCATCAAGGTCCTCTTCGAATGCGTCGTATCCGGGGTGTTTTTTCTATTCCCGACACTCACAATACGCATCGGTTGGCGTTACCTCCTGGATTTCCACCCAGGCCCCCGCACGGATGATGAATTCGCTCAATCCAATATCCGTATCCTTGCGTCCCCAATCATAAGTATACCCTAAACGTGTCCAGGGGTAGCCATCATCCTCGTATGAGGTCGCACGCAAGGCGTTGAACCAGGCAATATGCGTCGCGTGAATCGTCAGGAAATTGGGAGAGCGGGGGAAATTCAGCTCAGCTTCATGATCGGTTATCTCCGGATCCGGACTGGGGCGAAACAGGTCGTCCGGCTCTACCCAGAATGCTACAAAACGATCTTTCCCATCGTGCGGGGGTAAGCCCAGAAGCTGCTCCAGGCGTCTGTCAAGATAGGCGCAGCGCGGTTGGTTGGCCGCGCACCAGTGTTGTAACTCCGGTGCAGCGGTCACCCAGAAATTCCACGGGGTAAGCATGGTTTGTCCCACCGATTCCTGCGTGTACCCGTCCCAGTCACTCCACATCACCATCAGAACACGGCTTTCGCCGGGTTCCCCATCCCATACCAGTGCTGGTTCATGCGGAGTGATTGCAATAAGATTGCGGGAGATTTCGCTGGCTTCCGCGGTCTTGGCATCTTCTCGCGCGGCCACAAAGGCCACCTCCAGTTCCTCCTCCGGAAGTTCGTACCATTGTGGGCAGCCCGTTAGGAACAGGAGCAACACCAGGCCTGAATAGATACGGAATTTTTTCATTTTGTATTCCCCGATTATGCGTCACCCGCAGGGGGTACCGTATGTTTTTCTCCGGCTTTTTCTACGACAGTTTCTTCGCCTAAATGAATCTTTAGGTCACCCAAAACTACGATAGGGTGTTCTTTTTGCAGCAGGCTTACCGTGGGGCGTGCCTTGCTGTTATCCGACACAAAATAGACCGCGGCAAACAATGCGGAATCACCGGTTTGACGCCGAAGGATTAGCGGTAGTATTTCCTGCGGTGTTTTTCCAAATCCTTTGGCAATATATGTCTCAGAGGTATCCAGGAATTCGATATCTATTTGTGCGGTTTCACTGGTTTTCACCGATACATGCTGCCAGGGCGTATTGCATTTTTTCACGTCCTGCAAGCGGTCATAGCCATTTTCCAATTCTGCCAGCGAGGCGGATTGGGTTTCAGGCTGTGTTGTAAACGCGCCACGAATGTGCAAGGGCAAGTCGAAGGTATGTTCGCTATCCGCTGTACATTGGAAGATATCTACAAAAAGATTGTCTTGCATGATTACCGTGCGATCCAATGTAACCCCTTTGTAGGCATACTCCGATTTAGCACGAATGAGGGAATATTCAGGGGTGTTTTCAAAGGCTTTAAGCTTTCCCGGGCTGCGTTTTTGTGACTTTCCATCCACCACCACGGTGTTATGCGCTACCGTTTGACGGTACCAGCCTTTATGCAATGGGTTGCCATAGGCGAGGCGCCCAGGATCGACGAAGCGTTCCTCGCCATCTGCATACAAGATGATATTCAGCTTGGCTGGCTGCACATGACCGGATTTGCCAGGACCATAATCCAGGTAAAGCGCTGTGCTTCCGGTTTCGTCTCGAAGAATGGCCAAACCTTCCGATTTCGAGTTGCTGGTTTTTAAACTCAGCGGCGCGGTTTTTGCGTCCGGCGTATCGGCTCCCCAGAACAAAGCCCACGGGGTGTCACGCGGTTGCAATAGCGATAGGTAATTGGTGTCCCCATAGTGTTTCCATGCGATTTCATAAAATTTTCGTGAATCTATGATGCTGCCCCGCGAGCTGTCATGCAACGCGGGAAAGGTCTGGTCGGGGAAGAGTTGTCGTATAGGTGCATCGAAGAGTTTTTTTACGATAGGAAGGCCATATAAATCAACGCCCGCCCGCGCTGCGGCTTCCATGAGGAAGACGTGGGCGTATAAGGCGTACCAGTGGTACGAGGGGGACTCTTCGTACCACATGCCGCTGGGCATTACCGAGCGTTTCATTTGAAATGCAAAGCCGCTTTTCCCGTTGATGGCCCAATCTGCCAGCGCTTCATCTCCTAAGACGAAACCCGCACAGCCCACTGCAGCGTTGTGCCAGGATTGCCAGTTGGAGATTCCCGAGTCATTGGCACTTATGGTTTCTACCATGGGGCGCAGCAGTTTTGTCTCGATGGTGTTTTTGACTTCATCTGTGAAGCAACTGGAATTTCGAAGTAAATCGTATCCAACGCAAACCTTACAGAGAACAACTGCGGAATCCAGCGTTTGGGCATATAGACGCGCCTTCGATTTTGACTGTTTGTCATGGACATCGTGCAGGCGCAAATCCTTATAGAAGGAAGCATACTCCAATAGAATGTCCCGTGCCCGTTCCGCATAGGCCGGCTTGGGATCGAGTGTATACGCCCAGCCTAAGGTTTCAATGCCGCCCAGCCAAAACCCATGTCGAAAGCCTACATATACCTCATCATACGGCCAACCGGAATAGACTTTTCCGCATATGGGACATACGTGTTCCGTAGGTGATTTTCCTTGTAGACGTCCGCCGTCTTCCTTGCATGTATACCAATGTGGCCATTGTCCTTCTTTATGCGGAATATCCAACGGTGCCGACACCAACGATGCGGCTTCGTCCAGAAGGGTTTCTTTGATTGCCGCTGCCCAAGGCTCCGTTTCTACACGTTGCAACACCTGACTGCGTTCCGCAGGCGTCAAAAAAACACCTTGTGTGCTATCCACCGATAGTTCCACAGGGATTGCGTTGCAGACGAAACTCCCCAAAAGCATTAAACAGGACAACAGACCAGGCATCGAGCTTCTCCTTTCCAAAGTTAGGCAGTTTCTTCTCCTTCTTATACGCAAATTGTGTCAAGTGTGGCAAGAAAAGAACAGTTGTATCCATATTAGCAAAAAATCTACTATGGGAATCGTTTGAGATCTATTCGTCAGACTTGGTTCGAACCTCCTCCTCTGGCGTTTTTTCTCTTTGAGTATCTGAGCGTGTTCCCGTGTACGTAGGAAGCTGGCATTTTTTTGAATAGTGGAGACACAAAACAACATGAAGAATTTTCAAAATGCAGTAAGTCGACGCAATTTTCTTGGTGGATTGGCAGCAGGCGCTTTGGCTGCTACTTCCGGGCAAGGACAGGCCGACGCCTCTTCGGCAAGCAAACCCAAAAAACCGGTGCGTATCGGAATCGTGGGGGGGCGCTTTGGGGCCAGCTTTCAATGGCATCTTGACCCGGAGTGTGAAGTAGTTGCTGTCTGCGATATTCAGGAACAAGCGTTGGACCATCTCAAGAAGGTTTATCAATGCGATAATGGCTACAAAAATTTCCTGGACATGCTGGAACATCCTGATCTGAATGCCGTGGGGGTATATACGCCCGCACCGCTGCATGTCTGGATGGCTACGGAGGCCATGAAGCGGGGTAAACATGTGATTAGCGCCGTGCCTGCGGGTATGACTATTGAAGAATGCGAACAACTTCTTGATTGCGTTGAAAGCACGGGCATGAAATATATGATGGCGGAAACCAGCTATTTTCGTCCGCAAGTTATTGCCTGTCGGGAAATGGCGCAACGCGGTGAATTTGGAACCATTTCCTACTCCGAGTCGGAGTATCATCATGAGGGCCTGCTGTCGTTATACTATGATGAACGCGGTTTGCCTACCTGGCGCTGTGGATTGCCGCCCATGCATTATCCTACCCATTGCACCGGCTTGATATTGCCGGTCATTAACGAACGTTTTACGGAGGTGACGGCTATCGGGTGGGGGGATGGACATGAGGCGTTGCAGACCAATCTTTATGAGAATCCCTTCTGGAATACAAACGCTTTTTTTAAAACTTCCGGCGGACACAGCGCCCGTATCTCGGTATGTTGGCACATCGCTGCGCGCGGCACGGAACGTGGTGGCTTCTATGGCGACCGCATGTCATTTATTATGGAACGTCCCGAAGGGGGGCCTGACACGCTCTGCCGGATGGAAAAGGATGGGAAAACCGTCATTGACCGCAATGGCTATCCTGAGGGAATTCTGCATACAGAAAACTTCCATACGCCCAACTATTTCGAACGTCTTCCCGAACCAATGCGTGTGCGTTGCGGGCACGGAAATTCGCACACCTTTCTGACGCATGACTTTGTGAAAGCCATCGTTGATGATCGCGCACCCGCTGTCGATATCTACGAGGCCCTGGCCTACACCGTGCCCGGCATCGTAGCGCATCAGTCGGCCTTGCGTAACGGGGAAGCAATGAAGATTCCGCAGTATGGGGAAGTATCCGTTTAATCAGAGCCGATAGCGGCATGGGTTGTCTTTGGGCTATGTCATTGCATACACTTCCCGGTATAATTCGATGGTGTAGCTTACACCCAAGGTGTGTTCCTGCGTCTGTTTTAAACATGAGCAGACGTTAGAAAAAGGTATCGCACCGTTTAAACACGATAATGAAGGAGATATCATGGCGACACGCACTCAATTGGAAGCGGCACAGAAAGAAGTGCAAAACCATTTGTTTAACGAGTTGATTCCGTTTTGGAAGACCCACGGGGTGGATGAGGAGTACGGCGGCTATTTGACGTATCTGGATAAGAATGGCACGCCTACCGGTGAAACGCTGAAGACAGTGGTCTGCCAAACCCGTATGATTTTTAGCTATGCTTCTGCGCATCGCGCGAATTTGGGCGATGGCCTTTTTCTGGAGCATGCGCGACAGGGGGTTGATTTCCTTCTCAAACATTTTTGGGATGAGGAAAACACGGGCTGGTTCTGGACTTGTGAGCAGGACGGTACGCCGATCGATCGCAGCAAGATCATGTATGGGCAATCGTTTGCCATTTACGCGCTTAGTGAATATGCGATGATCTCAGGGGATCGACGTGCACTGGAAATGGCTGAGGAAACGCTAAAGTGCATCAAAACGTTGGCCGCAGATAAAGAAAATGGCGGTTTTGGCGAGTTTTTTGAGGCCGACTGGTCGCCCAAACAGCCCGGCGTATACGGGGGCGACCGCAAATCGCTCGATGTGCATATGCACTTGATGGAAGCCTTCACGAATCTGTATGAGGCGACGGGGAAAGAGGAACATAAGCAGGATGCGTGCGATGTAATCGACCTGCTTTTCAAATATATGATCCATCCTGAATTTGGTACCGGGATCGCCCAATTCGCTTTTGACTGGACGCCGTTGCGCGCCATTCTGTTTAAGAATGTGTGGGGCTCTGACCGCGATGTGGAAGATGATGAAGGGCGTCCGTTGAACAATACAAGCTTCGGACATAACGTGGAATTTGCCTGGTTGCTTAAACATTCCATCGATATCTTGGGATTGGAGCTGGAAGATTATTTACCGCGTATGCAGAAGCTTTATGATCACTGTTGTTCATATGGCATCGATTATGAACGCGGTGGTGTGTACTGCGAAGGTCCTGGGGATGGTCCTGCACGGGAAAAGAATAAGGAATTCTGGCAACAGGCCGAAACGATGGTGGGGATGTTGGATGCCTGTCTGCTTTATGGTGATGACAAGTACTGGACCGCCTATGAAAACGTTCATCGTTTCGTGATGGACCACGTCATTAATCATGAAGTGGGCGAATGGTATCCGCTTTTCGATGAAAATAACACGCGCCAGTGGGATTACATGGGGCACGCCTGGAAAATCAATTACCATACGATGCGTGCGGCGATTCAATGTGAAAAGCGTCTGGCGAAATTGCTTGCGAGAGCCGAGTAGCGTGTAGAATCCTACATTCTATGGTTAAAAGCGAAATAATTGATTTTTGATGCGGCAGCGGACTCCGAATTTTTCGGGGGCCGCTGCTTTGTTTTGTTTTGATTAAAAAAGAAACTTGCACCTTAGGGATATTCTCGTTACGATAAAAGAGTGAAAAGTAGTAATCGATTGCGTGGTTGCGGAAAAAACGGGATTTGCGATATGTGCAATACTTTTTTGCAATAAGTCGGGCAGGCAGGGGAGAATATGGATAAAAGTACGTTGCCAGCATATGCGCCTTTGCAAGAGGCTCGTCGTCTTTCAGAATTGGGGCGCTATTCTGAAACGGTGGATTTGTTGAGTCAGCTTCCGGAAGTGCCTCATGAAAACGCCTATGTGAATGCGGCGCTTGCCCTGGAATTGCAGCGTAGTCTTTTTGCGATCGCACAGATGACCCCCAGCCTTACACAGCGTCTATTACTGCTTGCACAGGAAAAGAGTGCTTTTTATCGCGCCGTATTCATTCAGCCGCATTTCCATGAAGCGTACCTTGTTCATGCACGTTTTTGGCGTCTGGTAGGGCGTGACGATATGGCGAAGCGCTTGTTGCAAACGCTTCAGACCTTCTATAGCGAAGAAGATTGCAGCAGTTTATTCAAAGAGGTTGCTGCGGCACAGGCGCCGACGCCGTTTTCGAGTCCGCTTCCTCAATTTCGTCCTCCTAAAGGGCGACTGCCGCGGATACTTATTTTGGTTTCTCCCTCAATGACCCCGGGGATGGATGCCTTGTATGATGGCTTCTGTCGGGAATTGGGCGTTGAAAATGTGGTCGAATATCCTTATAAGCCGTGCTACCATGACGAGAAGAACGATGCGACGCAGTATCTTTGCACCTATACCTATCCCGGTCGTCGACAGAATATTGAGGAGTTGCGAACCGCTCTTTTAGAGGGTGCGTTTGATCTTATTCTCTATGCGGACATGCGAAAACGGATTCCGCGCGATGTGGTGCGCACATTATTGCAGGCGGGAAAGGATATCCCGGTTGCTATTGTCGATGATGTAGATAATGGCGCGGATCATCAACGCGATATCTGTGAGCACTTGGGACGGGAGCAGATAGTTGCTTATTTCAAGCGAGAAATGTTTGCAGGCGTTGAATACGGTCCCAATACGATTCCGTTGCCGCTCAGCTATCCCGACAGTTACATTCCGCCCGAGATGCCGTTACATCGGCGACGGGCATTATTTTGGGCGGGGAAACGAATGCACGGTTTGCGTCGTCTTTACATTGAACATCTGGAATCCGTTTTAGGAATCGATTTCACCGAGACCTATCCGCAGAGTGAATATGTTCGGCAGCTCATTAACTCGCACATTGGTTTCAGCTTTTTTGGTTTTGGCTACGATACCCTCCACTACTACGAAATTCCTGCTCATGGTGCTTTACTGCTTGCAGAAAGGTCACCGGTTATTATTCCACAGGATTTTGAAGATGGTGTCAGTGCCTTGTTTTTCGAAAACCTGCACGAGTTATTAGAAAAGGTGGCGCATTTTATGCACCACCCTACGGATATTCCTGTAATTGCCGCCAACGGACATGCGCATTTGCGCCGGTACCATACTGCCTCGGCACGCGCTCGCCAATTACTCGCGCATGTATACGAGCGCCTCTAAGCGGTTTATTTACGCGGATATGTCAGACATTGTCCATCTTCAAGTAATTTTTTACTTAGTTTTTCGTAGGAAACTTCCTGTACGGAAATGGCATCGTCAATAGCATACACTGCTGCGGTTGCGGCGCTCTGTCCAAGAATCATAAAAACCGGTTCCATACGAATAGAACCGTAGGCGATGTGTGAAGAGGATACGCACACCGGTACTAAGAGGTTCGTGCATTCCTCAGCCTTGGGCACCAGCGCGTCATAAGAGATAGGATAGGGGCCGCCCGGGCTAATCTGGATATCACCTTCATTCAATACACGTGCCGTGCCATCGGGCGCATGCGCCACATAGCGCTGGGTGTTATGCGAATCCATGTTATACGAGCCCATACCTACGGATTTCGGTGTTGGCTTTTGTCCCCGCAAATGCGGTTCGGCCATTACAAAATCACTCACCATCCGTCGTGCTTCACGTACGTAAATTTGATGTGGCCAATGCCCATTATCCAAAAATTCATCTTTGGCCAGCCCCCACTTAGCCATTTCACCACGGATTATTCTGGGAACGCGCTTATCATTGGCCATAAAATACATCAGGCCTTTCTGGTAATGCTCATGCTCGGCGATGATTTCACGTCGACGCGCATAATCCGCCTCTGGATAGTCATAGTTCATTCCAATATTGTCCGTTGAAAAGCCCCCGTAATTATTGGTGTCCGTCTTTGCATTTGGGGCGGGATCGAATTTGTTAAAGACTTTTCGTAAACCGGCTTCAAAATAGCGTGCAAGCAATTCATACTGCTTTGGATCATAGCCCGCAGGTTTTTCGAAGGGAATTCGATTCTCCGGAACCTGCGTCAGGCACATGCGGAAACAATAGGCCTGGATGCGATGATCACCGCTTCCTTCTTCGCCTGGACCCTCATCATGCACCCGTGGCACAAGTCCACTTTCTGGATCGCCGGGCACGACGTAGGGATCTACTGGAAGTTCAAACTGATGGCTTACCGCCCGTTTGGCTTGCACACCATTCAGGGTTTCGCCGTAGACGCTATTGGCTTCACGGCCTACGTGATAGCCTATCCCCGC
This sequence comes from Candidatus Hydrogenedentota bacterium, assembly GCA_963678445.1. Lineage (GTDB taxonomy): Bacteria > Hydrogenedentota > Hydrogenedentia > Hydrogenedentales. The sequence goes on from OY782877.1 coordinate 2,463,410, forward strand.
TGCGGCCATCAGATCTCCCTCATAGGTCGTGTCTAAAAAGATTTTCCCCTTGTACACCTTTCCGTCCAGGGAGGTGAACGCGACAATACGCGTCCCTTCTTTGCGCACGCCCTTTTCACGATCCAGCCACGCATCGCGGTGTATTTCGATGTCGTATTCCTTCACCCATGCTTCAAAGGCCTGCTCGGCTACATGCGGCTCGAAAACCCACATGGCATCATCGTCCTTACGATAACGGGAATAGTCTTTCGGCTTCTGATGCACCCATGCCTCAGGTCGATCATAATACTGTTTCAGGCGTTGGTAAAACGTGCGCGCCAGTCCCCCGATAACTTCCTTTTTCCCCGAATCCGTCCAGCCCAGTCCCCCAGACGACAAGCCGCCCAAGTGCTTGTCCGGACTTACCACGATGACCGTTTTGCCCATGCGCGCCACCTGTATCGCCGCCGTTATCGAGGCGGATGTGCCTCCATAGATAATGACGTCGGCCTCATAGACCTCCTGCGACGGCGCTCCTATCGCGTAATTACACAGCAGTAATGAAAAGCCCACCCCAATCATCAACAGTATCCGCATTCCGTTATCCTCATTTGTTTTTAGGTTGCTGTGACAAAGTTATGGGGAAAGCAGTTTGAAACGGCCTTCCCCATATCATACAAATTCAAATTTTGTATTCCGCGCCGCAGTATCATACTGCCAACGGGCGAAACTTAAGCCGCCTTAGTGCCCAAAATCTAAAAAGCTATCATCAAAAAGGAAGTTTTTGCTGTGGTCCGGGACGGCAAGGACCATATTTCCTGGGTGTGGCCCTGGCCACCTTGTGGTCGCTGGACCACCTTAGCCTTTTAACGCAGCTTGTGCTTTTCCCACCATCGTTTCGAAAAGCTGCTTTTGTTCACGCAAGGCTGCTATACGGTCTTTAGGCTCCGTGCGTGCTTCCAGCAGGATCCAGCCGTCATAATCTATACCGGCGAAGAGATTTATCAGCTGCTGGTAAGGATACTCCCCGATATTGAATTCACGCACATGCGCGGTTGCGCCAAAGCGGTCCTTCACCAGATTGAAATTGTGTTCCAGGCCCTCTCCCAACAGGTCCTGATCATTTGAATTCCAACATACCGTAACATTGGGGTTATCCGCGATATCCATAATCTGCTTAATCGTCGGTAGTTCACAGCAGGTACCGTGTACCTCTACCCGAATCTGCTGTCCATAATCACCTGCAAAAGCGCCTACCTCATTCAACGATTTACCAATCTGCTCAATGGTTTGCTCATGCGGAATTTTGTCATGAAAACTGTTGGGTTTTACCTTTACGCCCGTACCACCAATATCATGACTCAGTTTGATGAATTCTTTCGTGCCTTCAATATTACGTTTCAGCGCCCGTTTGCTTGGGCTGTCATAGCACTGATTGGTGCCGGGACCCAGCACCGTCACCGGGCTGTCTTCAAAACGTTTCTTGACCTCAGCACGCTCCTTGGCGCTGAGCGAAGGTTCTACCTTATGGGCGTGCTCGGTGCGCAACTCAACACCCAATACGCCGGTCTTTTGACAATTCGCAATCAATTCGGGTAGTGCCCAATCCTTACCCCAAAGATACGTCACCAACCCAAGTTTCATTTTTGCGCCAGGTACCGCAGCAAAGGCGGAAGGGCTTAGCCATGGGGCGGCTACCAACGCGGCGCCCGCACCTAGTGTATGCTGCAAAAAAGTCCGCCGAGAAACGTTTTTCATGTCTCAAAACTCCCGTGATTTCGTAATATGCCTTTTGTGAAAGGGTAACTAGCCGTACGTTATCTTAAAGAATCTTAAAGAAAACGAAATGTCGCAAAAGTTGTTAAACACAACAAAAACACCACACTGGCGCGCGCGGTCAGGTCTAGGCCTGTTGCCCACGCCCGTAGGATGACTTGGAATGTTAACGTTTATATCTGCCATTGTGCACGCCTTTTGGGAGAAAAGCAAGTATAGCCTTTCAATGCGTTTTCTTAGCGTTGTACACTAAAGCGGCCCAGCGACCGCAAGGTGGCCAGCGCCACAGGCAATATAATATGGTCTTTACCGTTGCTGAGCATCATAAATTGAAGGTAATTTTGAGAGTTTTTCACCAGAGTGCATGCACGGGGGACTTTAAAATCCTCAGGAGTTCGCTGTATTCTGCCGGAATGCACGCGCGTACGATGAAAGTACAAGATCGATGTCTTTTTTTATGCTGATGATTATAGCTGTCGGTTTGGCGATGGATGCTTTTTCGGTTGCCGTTGCCACCAGTGTTCGCCTTAAGCAGGTGTCAGGGCGCCAAGTGTTTCGCTTTGCGTTTCACTTTGGGCTTTTTCAGGCGATGATGCCGACATTGGGCTGGTTGCTTGGGAAAACAATGGTGCACTATATCCAACAGTGGGATCATTGGCTGGCCTTTGGCCTTTTGAGTGCGATTGGCGTCAAAGCGCTCTACGATGTGTTTTGGGGAGAAGAAGAAGAGGAGGAGGATAGAAAGGACCCTACCCGAGGACGAAGTCTGATTGTTCTTTCGATAGCGACCAGCATCGATGCATTGGCAGTAGGGTTGAGTTTTGCTTTTCTGCAACTTCAGCTATGGTATCCCTGCCTCATTATTGGCGTAATCACGACGGGGCTAACCGCACTGGGTATGTTGTTAGGAGTTTGGATAGGTGGCAAATTAGGGCGTTATGCGGAGGTTTCGGGCGCTCTTATTCTGATAGGGATTGGCCTCAAGATACTTGTCGATCACACCCTATGGGTCTGAGGCTAGGCGGGGTAGGATTGTAAGTTTACACGCGCGGTGGCAGGTTGACGGAAATTCCTCTGCAGGCGTATAGTCGATGCTTGACAGAGTACAAAAAATTCCATAGCTGGACAGAGGAGAATATCCAATGGGGAATAAAACCACACGTCGAAATTTTTTGAAGACCGCGTCTGTAAGCGCTACTGCCTTGGCCATGTCGGCGGCCAGCTATAAGCGTGTTGCGGGGGCCAACGACCGCCTGTCCATCGCCATGATTGGTTGTGGTGAACGGGGACGCGGTGCACATATGCCGGGTGTAAACCGGTATGCCAAAGAAGAAAATCTTGAAATCACCGTTGTGTGCGATCCCTGGCGTATTGCCCGGGAGGCTGCTTCGGAAATGACGAAGGATTGGTATGGACGGGAAGCGCGACAGGTTGTTTCGTACCGTGACGTTATGGCGATGGAGGATGTCGACGCGGTGATGATTGCCTCCTGCGATCATCAACACACGACCCATTTGAAAGCCGCCGCCGAAGCGAAAAAAGATGTCTATGTTGAAAAACCCCTGGCGATGGATTTGGACCGTCTCAAGGCAGCATGCGAGGCCGTGCGTAAAAATGACGTCGTATGTCAGATCGGCACTCAATTACGCAGTTATCCCAGCATGAACGGCGCTAAAAAAGTGTACGAGTCTGGGATTCTGGGCAAGGTCGGGCGCATCGAACAGCGGCGCAATGGCGACCGCCCCTACTGGTACGCACGCCTCAAGGACGTTAAAGAAAAAGACGTCGACTGGAAAGAATTTCTACTCGATCGCCCGATGCGCCCCTTCGATCCCGGTGTCTATTCTGGCTGGTACGGCTATCGTGAATTTTCCGACGGTCCTCTCCCGGGTTTGGGAACCCACTACATCGATTTGGTTCACTTTATTACCGGTGCGAAATTTCCGCTCAGCACGGTTTGCTCAGGCGGAACCTATACTTGGATCGATGAGCATAAGTTCGACTGTCCCGATCAGATCGAGGCAACGTGGCAGTATCCCGAAGGCTTTATGGTTTCCTACGCCACCAATTTTGGCAATGGAAGCGGAAACACGTTTAGAATTTTCGGTAAACAAGGCATCATCGATCTGCAGAATTGGAATAAGCCCTTCCTGGATGATGAAGGCGTGCGGAAACCGGACGGACGAATTAAACGGAAGACGGCTATCGAGCCTATCGAGCGTCCCGACCACATGCTTGACTGGTTGCAGTGTATCCGCGACCGCAAAAAAACGCCCAATGCCAATATTGAAGTAGGGTATAGCCAATCGGTTGCCTGTTTGATGGCCATGCGCGCCTATGACACAGGTCGACGTCAAACGTATGACCCCAAGACGCAGCAAATTGTGGAAGGATAATCCATTCCAGATATACGGGGGCCGTGCATGCGGCCCCCGTCGTGTATGTTGAAACGATGCTTTAGGAGGGTGGCGTATTATGGGGAAATACGAAGGAATTCATGCAGCAAAATACGAATTTAATGGCAGGTGATACGTGTTTCTGGGAGTTCTGGATCGATCGTGGCGGCACGTTTACCGATGTGGTGGCGCGAGATCCTGCGGGTAACATTCACACACATAAATTGCTTAGTGAAAACCCGGAGCAATATCCGGATGCACCTCTGGAAGCCATCCGACGTCTGCTGAATCTGTCCCCTGATGCGGCTATTCCTTCCGACGTAATTCATACCGTGAAAATGGGTACTACCCTTGCCACCAATGCCTTATTGGAGCGGAAGGGAGCGTGTGTCGCCTTATTCATTACGACGGGTTTCGCAGATCTGTTGAAAATTGGATACCAGGAACGTCCCGATTTGTTTGCGCTGGAAATTCGCAAACCGGAAACCTTGGCCAAGCGGGTTTTTGAAGTGAATGAACGTATATGCGCCGATGGTTCGGTCCTCCTCCCACTGGATGAAGCTGCATTGCACACGCAGCTTGCAGCGGCACGTGAGGCCGGTTTTGATGCGCTGGCCGTGCTGCTACTACACAGCTACGCCAATCCCGCACACGAACTTCGGATCGGCGAAATGGCGCGTGAGATGGGTTTTGCCCAGATCAGCCTGAGTCATCAGGTGGCCAACGAAATCAAGGCGGTGGGTCGGGGAGATACGACTACTGCAGACGCCTATCTGACGCCCATTTTGCGCCATTATATACGTGGGCTGCGCCAAGCCCTGGGGGAAGACACTCCGTTACGTTTTATGCAATCCAGTGGTGGGCTGACGGATGCCGACCGATTCACTGGAAAAGATGCGGTGCTATCCGGGCCTGCCGGGGGTGTTGTCGCCTACGCATATGTATGTCAGCAGGCGGGTTTTGAGAAAGCCATCGGTTTCGACATGGGCGGTACTTCTACCGATGTGAGTCGTTTTGATGGAGACTATGAGCGTAGCTACGAGACGCAAGTCGCCGGTATTCGTCTGAAAGCCCCCATGCTGCACATTGAGACAGTAGCGGCGGGGGGCGGATCGATACTTTCGTACGATGGGCATCGTTTTACGGTCGGGCCGGAAAGTGCCGGGGCTAACCCGGGGCCCGCTTGCTATGGGCGGGGCGGCCCTGCCACTGTGACGGACGCCAATCTGATTTTGGGGCGCATCCAACCAGATCATTTTCCGGCCTGTTTCGGTCCTCAAGCCGATCAGCCGTTGGACGTGAATGCCGCGCGCCAACGATTGGGGGAGATTGCGCGTCAGGCAGGACGGAGTGTAGAAGAAACGGCCGCAGGTTTTATCCGTATCGCCAATGAAAATATGGTGAAGCCCATCAAAGAGATCAGCGTCGGGCGTGGCTACGATGTGCAGGAATACGCGCTGGCATGCTTTGGGGGGGCAGCAGCGCAACATGCCTGCGCCATTGCGGATGCATTGGGAATGCGCCACATTATGCTGCACCCATACGCCGGTGTTCTGAGTGCATACGGCATGGGGCTCGCTGATATGCTGCACACCCACACGGTATCCGTACTGGAACCTTTGGCGCAATCCCACCTGGATGCATTGGAACCGCAGTTGTCTGAATGTGTGAGCGAAGGGGAAAAGGCTTTAGCGGATGAAGGTTTCTCATCCAAACAGATCACGCACCACTACTTCCTTGATCTTCGTTATGTCGGGGTAGAGGCAGCGCTTAGCGTGCCCCTTTTATTGCCCGCCAATCTCGGGACAGTGCAGCAAGATTTTGTCCGCCTGCATCAGCAACGCTACGGCTTTATCAAGCCCGAGCATCCTGTCGAAATCGTCAACTTGCGTGTGGAGTCTGTGGGGATGACGGAGAAGGCGGATATTCCTGAGCAACCCGTTGCGCCGCACATGCTGGATGCAAAAAACGCTGTTGAGATCAAACCGATTTATTTTGATCTGCTTCAGGAAAACGGTACACGCGTATTGACCGCGCTCGATACCCCCGTCTTTCGGCGTGCAGACTTACAGCCAGGCGCGATGATTGCCGGCCCGGCCTTAATCATCGAAAGTGTTTCCACTATCGTTGTTGATCCCGGTTGGATAGCGCGCCTGGATGCGCGTACTTACTTGATTCTGGAAGCGCCTGTGAAAAAGACACCGTACGAGCGCGTGGCGACGGACTGCGATCCCGTGCAATTGGAGATCTTCAACAACTTGTTTATGTCGGTGGCCACGCAGATGGGAAAAACACTGGAGCGAGTGAGCCATTCGGCGAATATTAAGGAACGTCTCGATTTCTCCTGCGCGCTCTTTACCGGCGATGGCGCACTTATCGCAAACGCGCCCCACATCCCTGTACATCTGGGGGCTATGGGCGAAAGCGTGCGCGCCTTGTTGAAAGATTGTCGCGAGCGGATGCAGCCTGGCGATGTTTTTGTGACCAACGACCCCTACCATGGCGGTTCACATCTGCCCGACATTACCGTAATATCCCCTGTTTTTTCCGATACGGGGCAATGTCTTTTTTTCGTGGCCAATCGCGGGCACCATGCGGATATTGGCGGAATTACGCCAGGCTCAATGCCGCCCTTTTCCAGATCAATCGAAGAAGAGGGCGTGATTATTCGTAATTTTTTACTGGTGCAGCAAGGAAAATTTCGGGAGAAAGAGATTATCCGATTGCTCCGGAACGCCCGGTACCCTGCCCGCAATATCTCAGAACGTCTCAGCGATCTGCAGGCCCAAATTGCGGCCAATGCAACAGGGTTGCGTCTGCTGATTACATTGTGCGAAAAATACGGGGAGACAGTAGTTGCCGCATACATGCGCCATGTGCGTGAAAATGCCGCTGCCACGATGTGCGACTTGCTGCGCACTGTGCCCGATGGTGTCTACGCCTTCGAAGACCGATTGGACAGTGGTGCACGGATAGTGTGCCGAATCACTGTGCAGGAGGACTCGGCTACTGTAGATTTTGCAGGTACAGACGAGCAGCTGTCCGACAACCTCAATGCACCACCCGCGGTTGTTCTCTCGGCGGTTCTGTATGTTTTTCGTACCCTGATCGGGAAGCCGCTCCCCTTAAACGAAGGTTGCCTGGACCCCATCACCGTACACATTCCTCCAGCCTCCCTGCTACATCCCCAGTACCCCGCTCCCGTGGTGGGGGGCAACGTCGAAACCTCACAGCGGGTATGCGACGTCCTCTACGGTGCACTGGGCGTGCTGGCGGCGGGCCAGGGCACGATGAATAACCTGACTTTTGGTAACGAAGCCTTTGGCTATTACGAAACTATTTGTGGCGGCGCAGGAGCGGGTAACGGATTTCACGGAGCCTCCGCAGTACATACTCATATGACCAATACCCGCATCACCGATCCCGAAGTCCTGGAGCGTCGGTATCCTGTGTGCTTGCGTGAATTTCGAATACGCAAAAATTCGGGAGGAAAAGGGGATTTCAATGGGGGCGACGGTGTCGTGCGTACCCTTGAGTTTCTTGCGCCCCTATCCGTTACGCTGCTATCCGAACGACGCGACGTCCGCCCCTATGGCGTGCACGGTGCAACGCCCGGCCAAGCCGGTCGCAACACTTGGATTCATGCCGATGGACGACATGAATTACTTCCCGGTCATGTGGCGCTTGAGGTGTCTCCCGGAGAACAGCTTTCGATTGAGACCCCTGGTGGCGGAGGCTACAATCTTTCTTGACCGTTCGTCTATTTGTTTTCCTCGAACAGTGCTGATACACTTTTTCTACAATCCATTTACAGTACAGCAAGGAGAATTGCGATATGGCTGAGTATTTTCCCGAAGTGAAAAAGAAGATTGCCTATGAAGGCCCCGATTCGAAGAACCCGCTTGCTTTTAAGCACTACAATCCCAAGCAAAAAGTTTTGGGAAAGACCATGGCGGACCATTTCCGTTTTGCTGTGTGCTACTGGCACAGCTTCAAAGGTCTGGGCGCTGACATGTTTGGTGGTGAAACCATGCAGCGCGCGTACAACGATGCCTCTGACGAAATGGAACGGGCGGAAAAAACGATGGAGGCCGCATTCGAGTTTTTTACCAAACTTGGCGTAGGCTTTTGGTGTTTCCACGACACCGACATTATTCCTGAGGCAGACACGTTTTCCGAAACCAATAAACGCCTGGACAGAATAGTGAAGCAGGCCCAGAAACTACAAAAAGATACCGGCGTAAAATTGCTCTGGGGTACCTGTAATCTGTTTTCGCATCGCCGTTTCATGGCGGGCGCTGCAACCAATCCTTCTCCTGCGGTATTCGCCTATGCTGCTTCCAAGGTGAAGAAGGGACTCGAAATCACCAAACGCTTGGGCGGTGAAGGATATACGTTTTGGGGCGGTCGCGAAGGCTACGATACATTCCTTAATACCGACATGAAACGTGAAATGGATCACCTTGGGCGCTTCCTTCAGATGGCGGTGGACTATAAAAAGAAGATTAAATTCAAAGGTCAATTCTACATCGAACCCAAACCCAAAGAGCCCACCAAGCATCAATACGATTTCGATGCCGCCAGTTGCTATGCCTTTTTGCAGCACTATGGTTTGGTCGACCATTTCAAAATGAACATCGAAGCTAACCATGCGACCTTGGCCACGCATACCTTCCAGCATGAGCTGGCCTATGCCGCTGCCAACAACATTCTGGGCTCGGTAGATGCTAACCGCGGGGATACCCTGCTGGGTTGGGACACGGACCAGTTCCCCACCAACTTATACGACACAACGCTGGCCATGTACATCATCCTCAAAGCAGGGGGATTCAAGACCGGCGGTCTGAATTTCGACGCCAAGCTACGACGTCAGTCAATTGATCCGGTAGATCTCTTCCATGCACACGTTGGCGCAATGGACTGTTTTGCCCGCGGTCTGAAAAACGCTGCAAACATGATCAAAAGCAAAAAGTTCGATAAAGCGATTAAAACACGCTATGCAGGATGGGACAAGGGACTCGGTAAAAAGATTGAAGCCGGTGATGTCGGTTTCGATGAACTCGAAGCCTTTACCCTGGAGAATGGTGAGCCTGAATTGCAGAGCGGCCAGCAGGAAATGTTGGAAAATATGCTGAACGAGTACATTTAGGCGAACGGCATAGCAGTAATAGACGTAGTTTTCTTCGTGGGGCGTTTTCGCAAGAAAAGGCCCCACGTTCCTTTTACTGAGAATAGCGTATAGATATAAAAAAACAGCGTCGTTGCATTGTTACAACGACGCTGTGGACTGTAAATGGTAGCGGTGCACGGATTCGAACCGCGGACACGTGGATTATGATTCCACTGCTCTAACCAACTGAGCTACACCGCCACATTTTCAAATGCCCCATGTCTCCACGGGTGAGAAAGTATACCACAGAATAGGGGGGAGATCCAGCTTTTTTTTCTTTTTTGCAACCCGGTGTTTTATTTGGGTTTAAAGCGGGGGGGAGTTGTGGTGTTGTGCTGAATCAGCTATACTTTTGCCGTGGTCTTTGTGGGAGGAAGCATGAGATTAACGCAAAAACAGGAATTGATGATTGCACGCTATATACACGAGGTGACAAGCGCCTCGGAAGCGTTGCCCGAACGCGTGCGTGAGCGAGGGGTGCGCCAGCTGGAGGCACGGGTGATGCGTAGTTTACAGGCGCATGATGGCGCGGGGGGTGTTTCGGATACCGACGTTATGTCAGTGTTAGCGCAGTTGGGCGCTCCATCACAACAGGCGTCGAAAATGGCCTCGAAACCTGCACCGCAGCGCGGTTTATCCCTGTGTCTGCTACCAGAGCAAGCCATATGGTTGGGGGTTTGCGCCGGGGTTGCCCGACGTTTCGATATCGCACCATGGGTAGTCCGTTTTCCCTTCTTTGTTCTGGGGGTTTTTACAGGTCCTCTGGCCCTGTTCGGCTATCTTTTTCTGTACGCCTTTATGCACCTCGAAACGCCACACGAAAAACGTAAACCCGTGTCATTTTGGCGTCTCATTGCGCGTCCACTGATAACCTTTATGGTTGCTGTAGCGCTGCATGCAGGCACGACGGCGTGCCTGCGCGGTGTTTTTTACCTGCATGAGCTGGTGCGCAAACAACCCTTGCCGCCATTAGGGGAATGGGGCTGGTTTTTAGACCGGGGTCCCGGTCTGCTTTTCTGGACCCTTGCCATTTGCCTGCCCCTGTCCGTACTCAGCGCACTACCGCTGGCCAATGCGTGGGATTTCAGTATCAAACGTCTGACACAGGCGCTACTCGCGCTCTACGGCATACTACTTTCCTTCGGGATTGCTTCGGTACTCGTCGGCATTATCCTGCATGTGCTGCACGACTTTGTGCAGTAATGTGTCCCCTTCCTTGCCTGTTGCGGGAAAAAGGAAGCAAAGGAGAACCCAGAAGAGGAACGGTGAGGGCATACCTTTTGTGTAGGGTCTATCGCAGGCCCCTAACGGTACTCTCGCCATTCGGGTTCATTTTCGAAAATCCAACGATAGTAGTCCTGTTGCGTCAATTTGGCGGCGGCGGCTTCGTCAACAATGACGGTACAGCGAGGATGTAGTTGTAATGCGGTAGCAGAGATCATCGAGGTGATGGGGCCTTCGACGGCTTTGGCGATCACGTCGGCTTTGGATTCGCCGGTAGCGAGCAATACGCAGCGTTTGCATTCAAGAATGGTGCCCACCCCCATAGTGATAGCTCGATGCGGCATTTTATCGAGTCCACCGACCAGTGCTGCATTTTGTTGGAGGGTTCCCGGAGTTAGCGCTTTTTCCCGTGTGCGTGAATACATGGCAGAGAGAGGTTCATTGAAACCGATGTGCCCCGTCTTGCCTATGCCCAGCAATTGCAGATCAATACCATTATGTGCGGTTATTTTTTGCTCATAGCGTTGACATTCATCAATGAGGTCCCCGGCCATGCCATTGGGCAGATGTGTGTTCCGTAGATCGATATTCACGCCATGAAAGAGATGCTTGTTCATGTAATATCGATACGAGCGCGGATCGTCCTCCGACACCCCCACATATTCATCCAGATTAAAGGTTTTGGCCAACGAAAAATCCAGAGCATCTTGTTGATGCGCCTCCACCAGCAACTGATACACCAACTCCATGGTGCGGCCTGTGGCCAACCCCAACACGAGAGCCGGATTTTCCTGAAGGGTTCGCTCAACTATCATGGCCGTGAGTGAAACGGCCTCTTCCCGCGTATTTTGTATAATGACTTCCATATTTAAATTCCTGACAGGAATGCGCCAGAGGAACGATCTAAAACGCGAAGGGCGGATTCATTGCCTGTGACGCTGGCTGCATAGTGACTGAAATGCCAAAAGCTATACATAAAAGACAAAATTTTTACGGTGCCTGGAGATGGTAAGGGCATCGGTGGCCACCTGTTTACGGTCGCTGGAGCGCTTTGAAATAATTTTTTTGCAGCTTAATGCACGAGCGCATGACTATTTTCAAAACAAGGGATACAGAGTGCCTGACCATTGTGGTGCTGCAGTCGGGAGGCCATTGTGGCCTCTTTACATAGGGCACAGGGGATAGACTCTTCAATCTGTGCAGGAGACGGTGTTTTAATACGCACAGGCAGCAACGAGAGAATCGCTTCCTGGGGTGCTTCCAGCAGCCACTGGCTCAATGCATCACGATCCTGACGCACGGCTTCAGGCACATCGCGCCCATGGTAGAGCACCCGGATAGCCTCCTTCGATTTGCGCAGATAAAAGGTATACGCATTTTTTCCGTAATCGCGATGGAGCAGGTTGCCCTTGCCAAACGTGCATCCACACACGCATTGCACGGCATCCACACCGCAGGCGTCATTTTCCACAATAGCGACAAGGCCTTCATCACGGGCGCGCGACGCGCCAAGATGTTCCATGGCCGCACAAGCCATACGATACCCAACTGAAAGACCGGGGCAAATATGCCCATGGAACCGTGCTACATCCGCAAACGTCATCAGAGACATTAAAGGCTTCCTTTCGCATCTGCATTTATCCACGACAACACCCCAACGGGTTCAAAGGACCCGTTGAAACATGCCGCTGAAGGGGCTTGCCTGTTCAGTGACGGCAAGGACACTCTATGGCTGGTGCGCTGGCCACCTCAGTATCCCAAAGCGTTTACAATATTGCTGATAACCGGAATATTCCACCCAAGCTTTGCAGAGGCGACCACCAGGATAGCAATCAAGAAAACAATCGTTGCAATTGCCGCCGTTACTTCACGCGTTTTCGTCCAACCCATGCCATTTTCCTCCCCCCAGACAGGGTTTTCCCCGTCAGGTAGTTTTACGAACGTGATTCTGAAAAACTACTTTAAAGTGGTCCAGCGACCACACCCGTTAGGTATGGTCCTTACCATTCCTGAATACAGCCAACAGTTTATTGGCATCTTCAGAATGGCAACCACTACCCTATAGATATACACTATACCCCTTTGCCAAGGAACCTGCAAAAAAAATCCGATGGCCTACAAGGACCTATAGCGCATCCTTGGATAGCGGGACACCGTTTTTCTGCAGGAGTTCATGGGCCTTTTGAAGGTAGTATTTGGATACAGAAGATTGGAGGTGAATAGAAGGAAGCATATTCATTGCCTGTTCCGCCAACGCTACCGATTTTTCCCGATTGGGGTGTTCGTCCAGATAAAATAGACTTAAATTCAGCAATAGTTTAAGGTAGTAATTTGTATAATCCTCAGGCGCTTCCTGACTCAACTTCTGGCAGAGTTGCAGTGCTTCTTGATAGGCATTCTCTGCTTTATCCAACTGCTCCGTTTCAATACATATCTCCGCCAATTCTTCCAATGTATCCACCAGCAGACTTTTATGCATCTTCTTATGCCGTAGCAGAACTCGTTGTAGGGTTAAGGCTTCTTCGTAATTTGTAACGGCTTTGTCCTTCTTGCCTATGAAACGCTGTACCCAGGCCAATTCACTATACGTATTGGCAAGATTATAAAAATATCGACACGGTACATCGCGGGCGAGTTGTTGCCATACCTTTAAAGCCTCCTTGTATTTCTTTTCAGCACTGCGCAGCTCCAGGTATTTCTTTCCCGCATGTTTACAGAGTCGTACACCTGCTTTGCATCGGCGGAAGAAGGCCTTTTCCGATTTAGTGGATTCATAGGCTTCCACCGGTTTTCTTAGTTTTTCTATATCCCCCAATTCGTCTGCCCACGCCTGAAGCAAGTAAGCAAGAGGGGGTAAAAAGTCGTCCGGTTTTTCCTCTGCAAGTTCACGATAAAGCACCACCGCCTCTTTATAGTATTTTTTTCTTTGCTTATATTCCCCAGTCCAATCTCCCATCGCTTTCAATGTAGATGCGAGTGCTGGCTTATATGTCTCCGGATTTTTCTCAACGCCTTTTCGCGACAGTTGCAAAGCTTCTGCATGCGTTTTCTTTGCCAAATCTGGCTGCTCATTCAGCCTTTGGAAAAAAGACATGCGCTGAAGTGCAGCGATAAGCATAGGGGTGTATTTTAAAGGTTTTTTTTGTGCCAACGCCCGAAGGGTCTTAATTTTTTCTTTATAGAGGTTTTCCTCCTCAATGTGATTTTTTAATTCTCGTTGCGCATGGGTAGCCTTCTGGAAGTCCTTCGCAAAAAGAAGAATATAGTTATCTGAATCTTCTTCCGCCAGCTTCTGGTACTGCCCTGCTGCTCGTTCCCAAGTTTTGATGGCGTCTTCGTACATCGACAGCTGAAATTCACACAAAAAAAGCAGGTGAAGAATTTTGGATAGGTGAAGCGCCGATGCGTCCAGGTGAGTTCCGTACAGATAGTATGCGCCGGCATAGGCGGCGGTGTACTGCCCCTGCTGATAAAGTAGGCGAGAATACTCAAACAAAGTTTGTGGCTGGTAGGCCCAATGTAAGGCCTCCTCAAAATACTGCGTAGCCTGTTCTGCATGCAGCTGACTGCTATAAAAAGTTTTCCACAGCAGGGATTTCAAGAAATACGCTTGCGCGAGATACTCTTTTCGTTCCTGGAGTCCCGGAAGAAACGCGTTCACCTCCAACTGCTCCGCCTCCTGCTGCAATTCATCCAGGCTCAAAACCGCATCGGCCTTGCGTAATTCGCCACAGTTAAAAAGCCGTTTGACCAGACACAAACGGACGTCTTTTCCCTTCAGTTCGTTGAAATAGAATTTTAGCAATTCTATATGTACTTTATAGGCCGCTAAGTCCGTTTCCAGCTGAACACATTCCTCGGAAAGGACCAGCTGCTTGTCTAAATCAGCTTCCAACGAAAGAAGCTGCTTTTTTTCGGAAATTCGCCCCACCAGTTCCTTGTAATCCTGTGCGTTTTCGTAGAAAGGAGCTTCTTCACTAGCCTGTTCTTCCGTTTTGTTGACAGGAGTCGTTTGACTGCCGCAGCCTGTAAGGAAGACGAAGAGCAGGGCGGCCAGGATGTATAAAGGCAGCCAGAGGCGTATAAGAGCGCGGTTACGTTGTATGTTGTGAAAACAGTTACGGAGGCTTTTTTGTGTTTTGGCACAGAGGGACGTGTCTAGCTTAATTATCATTTTGCCGGTATGTACTTTCCTTTGTGGCGGGGTTGATGGCTTGAGCATATACGGTGGGCAGGAACGAGAAGCCCCGTGTTTTTTTACAGTGTTACCAACCACCTGTGGAATGCTTTGCTGGTAGTGTATCGATTTACGAAAAGAACTACAAGTTTGCTATTTTGTGCTTGCGGCTATGTCTTCCACAGGCGAAGCCCCATTTTTTTGCAAGATTTCACGAGCGCGTTTTGGGTAATGCTCTAATGAGTATGAGTCATTTTTATCAAGAAAGGGGAGCAGTTCCATAGCTTTTTTAGCCAATGCTATCGATTTTTCGCGATTGGGTAATTTTTCCAGATAGAATTCGCCTAGATTTAGCAAGGTTGAGATATAGCAGTTCATGTAGTCTTGAGGTTCTTCTTGACTTAGTTCCCGGTAGAGTTCCAAGGCTTCCAAATGCAGTTTTTCCGCTTTTTTCAGGTTCCCTCTGTTAATGTACAAAACTCCCAGTTTTCTAAGTGTTTCCCCAATGTTGTATTTGTAATGCCTTCTGTGTTTTACCAGGGTGCGTTGTATTTGTAATGCTTCTTCGTAATTCTTTTGCGCTTCTTCAAATAGGCCTCTTTCGTTTTGCAAATCGGCAAAATCGATTAGCGTTTTACCAAATGCGTGTGTTTGCCGGAACTGTTTGTTTGAAAACAACTTGCGGTATATTTCTATGGCTTCCTCAAAGTTGCGTTTGGCGCTTTCTCGTTCGATTATCTGCTGCTTTTGGTAAACAAAACGTCCCCATGCGCCTTTGGCCTTACGAAGAAGGCTTTTGCTTTGCAGGTTGCGTGTATAGTGTTGCTTTTTGTCCCATAGGTGTTCCGAAAACTTTTTGTAGTTTCCCCAGTCATGCAGAATATTGGCGAGTGCGGGCAGGTATTCATCGGGATTTTCTTGGGCCAGTTCACGGTAAACCGCGATGGCTTCAATGTAATTTCGTTCTTTCTCTTTTCGTTTTTGCATAAAGGAGGCGGCATACTGGAAGGTATAGGCGAGCAGAGGTTTGTATTTTTTCGGGTTTTTTCGAAGCCCTTGGCGACAAATGAAGATGGCTTCATTGTTTGTTTTTTTCGCTGCATTCGAACGGCGTGCTCTGTATTGGGTGTACGACAAATCCTGCATCGCGCAGATTAGTTTTTCCTCATATTCTTCGGGGTTATTTGCTGCCAACCTGCGACAGGTATCCACGATTTCCTGGTGTTTTTTTACCGCCTCGTCGTACTGCTCCAAGTGGTATTGCGTGAAGCCTGAAAAGCGCAGTAGTTCACAAAATTTGGCGGCGTATATATACGGGTTTTCTTGCATCAGTTTTCTGTAGTGCGACAGGGCGTTTTGGGCGGTTTCGGCAGCAGTCTCATTCCAATCCATTCGACGTTCTACAAAGAACAGCAGGTGCAGCGTGTCGGCAAGCTCAGGCAGATATGCCGTCGTATTTTCTTCGCATAGGGCGCACGCCCTTTTGCCCAAGGCATAGGCAGTGAAGTGTTGCTCTTGTTTATAGAAAAAGCGGGCGTATTCCAGCAGGATTCGGGGATGCTGGGATAGTTGCAGGGCGTCTTCGAAATATTGGCGGGCCTGTTGCTTATGCAGTGGGCGGTTGTAGAAGGTTTCCCAGAGCAGGGCCTTGATGCAATATTCCCATGCGAGGGCTTCCTTTTCCTGTTGGCCCCCTTTGCTGAGTGATACCGCTTCCTGTATTGTCAAATCAGATTGTTCTTGTAGCAGGGCTTCGAGACTTAAAACTGCATCGGCGTCGCAAAAGCGGCCTTCATCGAAAAGCAGCTTGGCCTGACATAGTCGATCGCTTTGATCTGAGACCGGAGCGAAGATTTTCGGTAGTTCCTTTGTTTCTATTGAATAGCGTATGGCTTCCTGTTCTAAGCCGCGGCTTTCCTCGGACAGATCGAGTTGGCGTGCCAGATCGGGTTCCAGGAGGATAAGACGTTCCTTTTCATCGATTTGTGCCTGCAATTCTTTATAGTACTGCGTTTTCTCGTAAGGCGGAGTTTGGGGAAGGGGGGGAACTGTGTTGATGCCGCTAGTTGTATTTTTCGATGAGGTTGTTTGGGGGCGGCCCGTTTTCTCTTTAGCGAGGGGCTGAGGATCGTTACAGCCGATGAGTAGCACGAGAAGCGTAATGCCAAGCAAGTGCAGGCACGTACTTTTTTGAAGAATATGCGAAGTAAGGTTCTCTTTCCGCATTTTAAGATACTCCACTTTTTTGTGTTAATATGTGCTCTAGTGTAGGGTTTTTGTGAGTTGTCTTCAAGGCCGCTTTTTGTCAGATTTCGAGTGAGCGCTCCAGATACGTTGACTTGTTTAGGGGATGCACCGTATCATTAACCTTCTTTTATAATGGCGCGTGCATGAAGGTGTGTCATTGGAACGAAATGTACATCCTTTTGGTTTACAAAAAAGAATAACGAAAAGAATTAACAGTTTTCTGGCGCAGACTCATGGTAAGGGGATTATTCGCCATGTCGGCGGTGCTGGCTGCTTGGTTTTTTCCGGTTAAGGTGTGGTATGGGACAAGTCATCGCGATAGCAAATCAAAAGGGCGGGGTGGGAAAGACGACGACGGCGGTCAATTTGGCGGCGTGTATGGCGGCGGCGGATCGGCGTGTGTTGTTGGTGGATCTGGACCCGCAGGGCAATGCCACGCAAGGGGTGGGGTTGGATAAGAATGGGCTGCGAATGACGTTGTATGATGTGATGGTGAATGGGGCGGGGGTGCAGGAGGTGGTGTGTGCGACGGGGATGGAGAATTTGTGGGTGTTGCCGACGAATCGGGAGCTGGTGGGGGCGGAGGTGGAGTTGGTGGATGCGGAGGAGCGGGAGTTTCGGTTGCGCAAGGGGCTGGCGGAGGCGCGGGAAGCGTATGATTATGTTTTTGTTGACTGTCCGCCGTCATTGAGTTTGTTGACGTTGAATGGTCTGGTGGCGGCGGATGGGGTGATCGTTACGTTGCAGTGTGAGTATTACGCCCTGGAGGGCTTGAGTGAGCTGCTGCAGACGATTATCCTAGTGCGGGATAATCTGAATCCGTCGTTGACGGTGAAGGGGGTGTTGTTGACGATGTTTCAGCGCACGAATCTGGCGACGCAGGTGGTGGAAGATGTGCGGGGGCATTTGGGTGACAAGGTGTTTCAGACGGTGGTGCCGCGAAATGTGACGTTGAGTGAGGCGCCGAGTTTTGGTAAGCCAATTATTTATTATGATCTGAAATGTGCGGGAGCTCAGGCGTATATGGCCTTGGCTCGGGAGGTGATTTCGCGTGGCTAGTAGTAAAAAAAAGGGCTTGGGCAAGGGCTTGGGAGCGTTGCTGGGCGAGAATAAGTTGTCTGCGGATGGACCGGGCGCAGCCACGGCGGCGGCTGCGGCAACTCCGGTAGCGCCGGAGGAGGTCTTGCCGGATGGTACGCGATTACTGTACTTGGACCCGACGACGTTGGAGCCGAATCCGAAGCAGCCGCGGCGGGTCTTTGTAGAGGAGGCGTTGGAGGAGCTGTCTGCGTCGATCAAACAGGATGGGGTGCAGGAGCCGGTGCTGGTGCGTCAGGTGGGGGATAAGTATGAGCTGATCAGCGGTGAGCGTCGGGTGCGGGCGAGTATCATGGCGGATGTAACGCGTATTCCGGCAGTGTGTCGGGAGGTGTCGGACCGCGATATGCTCAAGCTGGGCCTGATCGAAAATATTCAACGGGAAGATCTGAATGCGATGGAGTTGGCGCGCGGGTATCAGGATCTGATCGATGAGTTTGGCTGGACGCAGGAGGAGTTGTCGGTGGAGGTGGGTAAGAAGCGGGCGACAATTACGAATACGTTGCGTTTGCTAAATCTGCCGGAGGTGGTGCAGGAGCAGGTGGCGGATGGGTCGTTGACGATGGGGCATGCGCGGGCGTTGTTGGCCATTGAGTCGGTAGCGGGCCAGATTGCGGCGGCGCGTAAGATTATCAAGGAGGGGCTGTCGGTGCGTCAGGCGGAGAAGCTGGCGGTGGCGTCGAAGGAAGCAGCGGGGAATGGAAGCAAAAAACGGGTAGAAAAGGACCCGAACATTGTCCAGGTGGAGGATGATTTGCGACGGCATCTGGGGGCGAAGGTGGCGTTGCGGCAGGGACAGAATGGACGGGGAAAAATCGAGATTGAGTATTTTGATGCGGACGAGTTGGAACGTTTGTTATCGGTGTTGCGCGGCGGTCGTTAGCCGGGGCGTGTGTAAAATGGGCCTGGCTGGGGCTGGGATGATGTTATGAGGAAGATGTGTCATGTTTGATATAAGACTGTTGCGTAGTGAACCGGATTTGGTGCGTGCTGCGATGGAGAAACGTCATACGAAGGTGGATTTGGAGGGGGGGCTGGAAATTGATGCAAAGCGACGTACGCTGGTGTATGAGATGGAACAGTTGCGGGCGGAGCAGAATGCGGCGAGTCAGGAGATCGGTCTGAAGAAGCGGGCGAAGGAGGATGCGTCGGAGGCGATTGCGGCGATGAAGGCGATTAAGGACAAGATTGGTGCGCTGGAGGAGCAGGTGCGTGAGGTGGATGCGCAGTTGCAGTCGTTTTTGTTGACCTTGCCCAATATGCCGGCGGAAGATGTGCCGCTGGGCAAGGATGATACGGAGAATCGGGTGGAGCGGGTGTGGGGGGAACCCGGCAAGTTTGATTTTGAGGTGCAGGATCATGTGGCGTTGGGCGAGGGCTTGGGGCTACTTGATTTTGAATGTGCGGCAAAATTGGCGGGAAGCCGGTTTTGTTTATCACGCGGCGCGATAGCACAGCTGGAACGCGCGCTGATCAATTTTATGCTGGATATTCATACGCGGGAACATGGGTATATGGAAGTGCTGCCACCGTTTATGGTGAATTCGGACAGCATGCAAGGGACAGGACAATTACCCAAGTTCGCCGAGGACCTGTTTAAGCTGGAGGGGACGGATTATTGGTTGAGCCCCACGGCGGAGGTGCCGGTGACGAATATTCATCGGGGTGAAATCCTAAAGGAAGAGCAGCTTCCTATTTACTACACCGCGTATACGCCTTGTTTCCGCAGTGAAGCGGGTAGTTACGGCAAGGACACGCGGGGTATGATTCGTCTGCACCAGTTCAACAAGGTGGAGATGGTAAAATTCGTACGACCGGAAGATTCCTGGGAGGAACTGGAGAAGCTGACGCAGAACGCGGAGACGATTCTGCAACGCTTGGAACTGCCGTATCGGGTGGTTACGTTGAGCACAGGCGATCTGGGTTTCTGCGCGGCGAAAACCTATGACTTGGAGGTGTGGTTGCCGGGGCAGGATGCCTATCGGGAAATCAGTTCATGCTCCAATTGCGTTGATTTCCAGGCGCGACGCGCCAATATCCGGTTCCGACGCGGCAAAAAACCGGAGTTTGTGCATACGTTGAATGGTTCAGGTTTGGCGGTAGGCCGTACTGCGGTGGCAATTCTGGAAAATTATCAGCAGGAAGATGGGTCGGTACGTGTGCCGACGGCGTTGCAGCCGTATATGGGCGGCCTTGAGTGCATTACAGCGGGATAAGCGTAGATGGATGAGCGATATCGGGTGGCTGCGGAGGCTATTCAGAAAACACGGAATGTAATTGCAGTGACCGGTGCGGGCGCATCGGTGGAGAGCGGTATTCCGGACTTTCGCAGCATAGGCGGTTTGTGGACAAAGTATCCGCCAGAGGAATACGCCACGTATGACGCCTTTATTGACGACCCCGATAAGGTGTGGACGATGTGGTACGAATTGGGCGATACGCTCAAGAAGGCGCGTCCCAATGCAGCGCACTACGCCTTGGCGCGTTTGGAAGAAATGGGGCATCTGCGGGCGGTAATCACGCAAAACATCGATGCGTTGCACTATCATGCGGGCAATACGGTGGTCATCGAGTATCACGGCAATGCAGATACGGTGATCTGTCCCGCCTGTCACCGGCGACGTCCTATGGACATGGCGCAACGCGCCTTGGGAGCGCCGCGTTGCGAGTGCGGCGGCTATATGAAGCCCGATGTTGTGTTGTTTGGCGAACCCATTCCAGAGAATGCCCTGTACCAATCCGACAGTTTGGCGCGCACCTGCGATGTCTTGATTGTCGTGGGCACCTCTGTACAGGTCTATCCGGCGGCATCCCTGCCTCTGGTCGCCAAAGAACACGGTGCGATGATTGTGGAATGCAACACGGAAGAAACCGACCTGACACGTGGCGTGACCGATGTCTTTCTGCAAGGGCCTGCGGGAAAGACGTTGCCAATACTAGTGGAGCATCTGGTATCACAGCTTTAAAAAGCGCAAAGAAAAGATAGGGGAAGCGCTTTACTGATGTAATGCAAGCACACTGATGGCGTGTGGCGTCCAGGCAAAGCGGGCGCGTACTTGCGGTGAAAGCCCGTCTGAGCTGAGCACAGAACCCTACGCTCTCTTGCCGTGCCTTGTACTCTGAGGTTCGCTAAGAGTATAGATGGTTTGAACTGCTGGTTTGACTCATCAGCCGCAACTTTGTTCAAATAAGTCCTCCGTGCGTATACAAATTATTGGATGGTTTTGCCAATATTTCCGTACGGATCACACCCTGTATAGACTGAGCCGACGGTTGGGACTTTGGAAAATGGCTCGTTTACCCAAGGAGTAGAACGCGTGAGTGTATTGCAGTGTAAAAAGAATTTTTGTGTTGTGCTTGCGGCGATATTGTGCAGTATTGTAAACGCTGCTTGTGCTGCGGCACTGGATGACAAAGGGAAAAGTATGGAAGAAAAGGCACGGGCGCTGATTTCAGAGATGACCCTGGAAGAAAAACTTGGTCTGACCGTCGGTGACGGGCGATTTGTCCCCGGTTTTAATCCGAATAACAGTGACGCCGGCAAAGGCATTATTATCGAGAACCAGCGTTCAAAACTGGTGATACCGCGCCTTTCCATCAGAACCACCGCTATGTCGGATGGGCCGGCAGGGTTGAATAGACAGCCTCGCCAGGAGGGGGAAAAGGATTACCAGTATACAACCGCCTTTCCTACCGCTACCTGTCTGGCAGCTACATGGAACACGGATTTGGTGGAGCGCGTAGGGGAGGTCTTTGGAAACGAGGTTCTGGAATACGACTATGATCTGTTATTGGCTCCAGGGTTGAATATCCATCGTAATCCCAAAGACGGGCGCGTCTTTGAGTATTATTCCGAAGATCCGTTGCTTTCCGGAAAAATGGCGGCCGTTATGGTCAGGGGGCTTCAATCCAATGGCATCGGCACCACCTTGAAACACTTCATAAATCACAATCAACAGACCAACAGAAGAACCAACAATGCGGTTGTAAGCCAGCGGGCACTGCGGGAAATCTATTTGCGGGGATTCGAGATCGCCGTCAAAGAGGGACAGCCCAAGGCGATTATGAGTTCATACAACCGGTTGAATGGATTCTATACCGCCGAAAATCCTGAACTGCTCAAAACAATTGTACGGGAAGAATGGGGGTTTGACGGGCTGCACATTACCGATTTTGATGGATTCGGCAGTGCCGTGGCGAAAATACGGGGCGGTACGAACCTGCTGATGAGTGGGAATGAGCAGGAGCATAATGAACTCAAGGCCGCCTTGGAGGAGAAAGTTCTCGATGAGCGAACGCTTGATGAGAGCTTGGTTTACTGTATCAAGTTAAAGCTGGACTCTGCACGGGCAAACGGCCATGTTCCGAACGCAGCGCCGGACCTGGAAGGCCATGCTAAAGTGGCGTTGGAAGCCGCTGAAGAAGGCGTTGTGCTTCTTAAGAATGAAAAGGACTGTCTCCCCCTGTCCGCAGACCAGACCGTTGCCGTATTCGGCAAAACGGCCTACGAACTGATTCCTTTTGGTACAGGGAGCGGGATGGTTCGTAGCTTTAAATACACGGTCTCCGTGAATGAGGGACTCAAGGCGGCGGGTTTTGCCGTGCTCGAGGATATGGAAAAGAACTACAAGGCCTATATTGAAAAGATAAAACGCGAAAACCTCGTTCCGGATTACTTCAATAACCCCAAGATGCGGAAAGATAACGGCATCGTGGATGACCAGGCACCGCCTCACTTCAAAGAAAGGCTGGTCGCATTCAGTCGGGAACAGGCACTTTCAAAAGAAGCGATTAAGGCCTATGAATCCCGATCGGATATAGCGGTTATCACGCTGGGCAGAAGCGCCGGCGAAAACTATGAGAATGGCTACCTGCCGATAACCCAAATAGAGCTCGACCTTGTGCGCGATGTGTCCGAGATTTTCCATGCGGCCAACAAGAAGGTTATTGTTGTCCTCAATGTTGGCGGGGTATGGGAGACGGCCAGTTGGCAGGACTATCCCGATGCGATTCTTTTGGCATGGCATCCGGGGCAGGAGGGCGGTAGCGCCCTCGCCAACATCATAACAGGAAAGGTCAACCCCTCCGGCAAACTCCCCGATTCCTTTCCACTGAAATACGAGGATGTGCCTTCAGCAGGCAGCTTCCCCGGTGTTCCGGCGGACGATCCGGTCAACTCCTTTTACTCGGAAGGAATTTATGTCGGGTATCGCTACTACGATTCCTTTGACGTGCCGGTGGCCTATCCCTTTGGCTATGGCATGTCGTATACGACCTTCGCGTATTCCGACCTGAAATTGAGCAGCGACACCTTCTCTTCGAAGCTGGAAGTTAGCGCAACCATCAAGAATACAGGCGCAGTGGCCGGTAAAGAGATCGTGCAACTATACCTTTCCGCTCCTCAAGAGGTACTTGAGAAACCCGAACAGGAGCTGGTGGGATTCGCCAAAACAAAACTGTTGCAGCCGGGCGAGAGTCAACAGCTTCACTTTGAACTCGACGAACGTTCGCTGGCGTCCTTCTGGAGTGGAATCAGCGCTTGGGTGGCTGACAAAGGAACATACGAAGTGCGCGTAGGGGCGTCGTCAAAAGACATCCGCCTTAAGGCAAGCTTTACGCTTCCCCAAGATATCGTCGTGGAAAAAGTACACGACGTTTTATATCCTAACTTTCTGATCGAAGAACTGCGGAAAAAGAGCTAAGTGGGTGGTTAGGGGCACACCCAGGATATAGGGTTCTTACCGTATCCTGACCACAACAAAAAACGGTTTTTAAGACTGTTTTTTAGATTTTAGTCACCAACGTGGGCATTGCCACGTTGGTCAATATTAGCCAAGCTGTTTTCAGGCGGATTGGTTTGACATCGGTGCAATTTTTTGCTACACTACGTGGCTGCGCTCCTATATGGGGTAGATCTGTCTTTAAACGGAGGTGCTTTTAATGATGATGTCTTGGCTGGGCCAGTGTAACATCTTGTCCTCCGGAACTTTAGCCAAAGGAGTCTCTGCATGGCTGTAGCTCCCAACTTTGAACGCCCGTCGTTGGGCCGAATTCCTGATATGCAGGAATTGCCTGATCTAATCGAAATTCAGACAAAATCGTATAATGATTTTCTGCAGTGGGATGTGCCGCCGGATGAGCGGGAAGCCAAAGGACTGCAAGAGGTCTTTTTGGATGTGTTCCCGATTGCGGCGCCGAATAATTTGACGAAGTTAGAGTTTGTAAACTATGCGTTTACGCCGCCCAAGTACACGATTGAAGAGTGTCAACAGCGGGGGGTGACGTATGCGGCATCGTTGAAGGCGCTGTTGCGCTTGGTGCGCTATGAGGAAGTGGGTGCTTCAAACGAGCTGCGTGAGAAGATGATGTTGGAGCAGGAGGTGTTTTTGGGTGAATTGCCACTGATGACACCTACGGGCACGTTTATTATTAATGGTGCGGAGCGTGTGATTGTAAGCCAATTGCACAAGTCTCCGGGTGTATCTTTTGAGCGCAAGGTTCACCAGAACGGTAAACCCTTGCTGTCAGCGCGTGTGATTCCGTACCGGGGTGCGTGGCTGGAATTCGAATACGATGTCAATGATAACCTGTGGCTGACGATTGACCGACGCTCCAAGTTGTTGGCGACCTCGTTTTTGAAAGCGTTTGGTTATATTGAGCCGACGGAAATTCTGGCGCTGTTTTATCGCTTCCAGACGATGACGTTTGGCCGCACGAAGGTGAAGGTGGATGGAGCGACGATGGAGCCGGAGGAGGTTGTGGGGCGCTGGGTGGCGGAAGATGTGATCGATTTGGACACGGGGGAGGTGTTGGTGGATGCAGCCACAGAGTTGACGAGTTCGGTGGTGGATCGCCTGATGGCGGCGCATGTGCAAGAAGTGAAGCTGTTGCATGCGGAGGATGTGTCGAAGGATTCTACGATTGTTATGACGCTTGCGCAGGATCAGACACAGACGCAGGAAGATGCGTTGCGCGAGATTTACGCGCGAATCCGTCCGGGTGACCCGGCGACGGATGCAACGTGTCGTACCTTCTTCCAACGTCTGTTTTTTGATCCTAGTCGCTATGATTTTGCGGCGGTAGGTCGCTATAAGATTAACCGTAAGCTTGGGTTACAGATTTCCCAGGAAACCAAAACGCTGACGCCGGAGGATGTGGTGGCGACGTTGCAGTATTTGGTGAAGCTGCGGGGTGGTGAAGGGGTGCTGGATGATATCGACCACTTGGGTAATCGCCGGGTGCGTGCGGTAGGTGAGTTGCTCTCGAATCAGGTGCGTATCGGTCTGGTGCGCATGGAGCGCACAGTGCGTGAGCGGATGAATTTCCAGGATGAGGAACAGCTTACACCGCAGACCTTGGTAAATCCCAAGCCGGTGAGCGCGGTAATCAAGGATTTCTTTGGCCGCAGCCAGTTGTCTCACTTCATGGATCAGATTAATCCGCTGGCAGAGTTGACGCATAAGCGTCGTCTGAGTGCCTTGGGACCGGGCGGTCTGAGTCGTGAGCGCGCAGGCTTCGAGGTGCGCGACGTGCATGCGACGCACTATGGTCGTATTTGTCCGATTGAGACGCCTGAAGGCCCCAACATCGGGTTGATGGCATCGTTGTCGACCTATGCGCGCATCAATGATTACGGTTTCCTCGAAACACCCTACAAGAAGGTGGAGAGCGGTCGCGTTACCGGCGATATTGAAATGCTCTCGGCCTATGATGAAGATAATTACATCGTGGCGCAGGCCAATGCACCACTGGATAAACATGGCCGCTTTGTGCGCCGCAGCGTGATGTGTCGTCACCGGGGCGATTATCCTCAATCGCCGCCGGAGCATGTGGACTACATGGACGTGTCGACCAAGCAGCTGGTAAGTGTGGCTGCAGCGTTGATTCCTTTCCTGGAGCACGATGATGCTAACCGTGCATTGATGGGCTCGAACATGCAACGTCAGGCGGTACCGCTTTTGCGTACCGATTCGCCGCTGGTGGGTACGGGGCTGGAGCACGAGACGGCGCGTAACTCGGGTACGGTCGTGCGTGCGGAACGCGATGGGGTGGTGGAGTATGCGGATAGTGAAGTTGTCCGGGTGAAGACGAAAAAGAAAAAAGATGACAATCCCTTCCGTGCGGATGAGGATGTGTACTACCTGAAAAAGTATGTGCGCTCGAATCAGAACACATGTATTACCCAGCGTCCGATCGTGACGAAAGGCGACAAAGTATCCGCAGGCAGCATCCTGGCGGATGGTCCGGCGACGGATCAGGGCGAATTGGCCCTCGGTCGCAACGTCTTGGTCGCATTCTTGCCTTGGGAAGGGTACAACTTTGAGGACGCGATCGTACTCAGCGAGGATCTGGTAAAAGACGATGTGTTTACGTCTATTCATATCCAGGTATATGAGTTGGAGTCGCGGGACACGAAGCTGGGACCGGAAGAGGTGACGCGGGATATCCCCAATGTGAGCGAAGATGCGCTGCGCAATCTGGATGAGAATGGTATTATCCGCATCGGTTCGAAAGTGACTGCTGGCGACATTCTGGTAGGTAAGGTGACGCCGAAGGGCGAAACCGAGCTGGCTCCGGAAGAAAAACTGCTACGCGCGATCTTTGGTGAGAAAGCGGAAGATGTGCGCGATGCATCGTTAACCGTGCCGCCGGGTGGTGTGGGTGTGGTGGTGGATGTGAAGGTGTGCAGTCGTCGCGATCGCAGCACGGATGCGCAGTCGAAGAAGGCATTGACGCAGGAAGTGAATAAGATTAAGCGCCAGTACGAAGAACGGATTAATGAGATTCGTAACACCTTCGTAGCGTTGGTGCGTGATGACATCATCGGGATGAAGATCCTCGAAGATGTTTACGATTATAAGAACGATGAGCTGGTGCTGGAGAAGGGTAAACGCGTGCGTGTGGCGCACTTGGACAAGGCCGACTACAGCGTGTTGGCACGTATGCGGGTGGAGGACAAGAAGGCGCAGCAGAAATTAACGCGTCTGGTCAATATGGCGGCAATGGAAACGGCCAAGTTGATCGCTTTCCGCGACAGCCAAATTGAACGGTTGCGCAAGGGCGATGAATTGCCCCCAGGCGTGATTAAGCTGGTGAAGGTCTTCGTGGCGACGAAGCGCCGCATGTCGGTTGGGGATAAGATGGCCGGTCGACATGGTAACAAAGGTGTGGTGTCGCGCGTGGTGCCGGTAGAAGATATGCCGTTCTTGCCGGATGGAACGCCGGTGCAGATTCTGTTGAATCCGCTGGGCGTGCCGTCGCGAATGAACGTAGGACAGATCCTTGAAACGCACTTGGGCTGGGCAGTGAAGGCATTGGGAATGAAGGTGGCGACGCCGGTCTTCAATGGTGCAGAAGAATCGTCCATTGTTGAATACCTGAAGAAAGCGGGCCTGCCTGAATCGGGCAAGATTCGTTTGCGTGATGGTCGTACCGGTCGGGAATTGGCGCAGGACACTTGTGTGGGGCAGATTTACATGCTGAAGCTGAACCACTTGGTGGATGACAAGATTCACGCGCGTGCGATTGGACCGTATTCACTGGTTACGCAGCAACCGCTGGGTGGTAAAGCCCAGTTTGGTGGCCAGCGTTTTGGTGAAATGGAAGTGTGGGCGTTGCAGGCCTATGGCGCAGCGTATACCTTGCAAGAGCTTTTGACGGTGAAGTCTGATGATATTCAGGGTCGCACCAAGGCATATGAAGCGATTGTAAAAGGGGAGCGCGAAGTCGAGCCGGGTACGCCGGAGTCCTTCAATGTGTTGGTGCGTGAGATGCAGAGCTTGTGTCTTGACGTCGTGAAGTTGGTGAAGGTGGAAGGCAGCGCAGAAACTGAAGAAGAAATGGTGGAGGACTAAGTCTTGGCGAAATACATTGCCACAACGGCCGAACGATTTGATGCGATTGCGATCCGCATGGCCTCTCCCGAAGAGATTTTGAAGTGGTCGCGGGGCGAAGTCAAGAAACCGGAAACCATCAACTACCGCACGTTTAAGCCCGAGAAGGACGGACTTTTCTGCGAGCGTATTTTCGGACCTGTGAAGGACTGGGAATGCGGCTGCGGTAAATACAAAAAAGTGAAACATCGCGGGATTACCTGCGATCGTTGCGGTGTGGAAATTACAGAATCGAAGGTGCGCCGGGAACGGATGGGCTGTATCAAGCTGGCCGTGCCGGTAACGCATATTTGGTTCTTCAAGACGACACCGAGTTGTATCGGTAATTTGCTGGACATGTCCATCCGCACGTTGGAGCGGGTGATCTATTTTGAGAACTATGTCGTGCTTGATCCCGGTGACACCGGTCTGGAAAAAATGCAGACCCTCACCGAGGATGAATATCAGGATGCGCGGGTGGAGTATGGCAGTGATCGCTTTGTGGCCAAAATGGGCGCGGAATCGATCAAAATGTTGCTGGAGGAGCTGGATCTTGATGCGTTGAGTGCGGAATTGCACGCGACATTTGCCAGCACGACTTCTGCGCAGGCGCGCGCCAAGGCGATCAAACGCCTTAAGGTGGTCGAGGCCTTGCGTAAGTCGGGCAACAACCCGGCATGGATGGTTTTGGACGTCATTCCGGTTATTCCCCCGGATCTGCGTCCGTTGGTGCCGCTGGAAGGCGGCCGCTACGCCACCAGTGACTTGAATGACCTGTATCGTCGCGTCATCAACCGTAACAATCGTTTGAAGCGGCTGATCGAACTGCGTGCGCCGGAAGTCATCTTGCGCAATGAAAAACGCATGCTGCAGGAAGCAGTCGATGCGTTGTTTGATAATGGCCGCCATGGCCGCACGGTGCTGGGTGCGGGTAACCGTCCCCTCAAATCCCTCAGCGACATGCTCAAAGGTAAGCAAGGGCGTTTCCGCCAGAACCTGCTGGGCAAACGCGTTGACTATTCTGGCCGTTCGGTGATTGTGGTGGGGCCAGAACTGAAATTGCATCAGTGCGGTCTTCCCAAACGGATGGTTTTGGAACTTTTCGAGCCGTTTATCATCCATCAGCTGAAAGAGCGCGGTGTGGCAACCACCATCAAATCCGCCAAGCGTATTATTGCGCAGGGACGCGATGAGGTGTGGGACATCCTGGAAGATGTCATCAAAGATCACCCCGTTATGTTGAACCGCGCACCGACGCTGCACCGCTTGGGTATCCAGGCGTTCCAGCCGGTATTGGTGGAAGGCAAGGCAATTCGTATCCACCCATTGGTTTGCCGCGCGTTCAACGCCGACTTTGACGGTGACCAGATGGCCGTACACCTGCCGTTGATGCCGGCAGCGCAACTGGAAGCCCATCTGTTGATGATGGCCTCTTCGAACATCTTCTCCCCGTCAGACGGCTCCCCTATCGTAACACCCAGTCAGGATATCGTTTTGGGTATCGCCTGGATGAGTAAGCCGCGTAAGGGTGCTAAAGGGGGCTGGAAAGACGAATGGACGGGTAAAGATGGTGCTATCCTGCAACCAGGACGGGTTTATCCCGGTGTGCCGCAGGTGATTTCCGCTTATGAAGCTGGAGAAGCCGAAATTCACGCTGAGATTAAGTTGGCGACGGATGAAGGTATCGTTTCGACCACCGTTGGCCGTGTACTTTTGGCCGATGGCCTGCCCAAAGAGATTACGGTGCAGGATGTGAATCGCCAGCATGATCAGAGCACGATTGGCGCTGTAATTGCCGCCTGTTATAAAAAGCATGGGCACCACAAAACCGTGGAGCTTTTGGACGCCTTGAAGAAGGTGGGCTTTAAGTATGCTACGTTATCAGGCCTGTCAATTGCGATGATTGACATGGTGATTCCCCCAGAGAAGAAGGAACTTATCGAGCAGGCGCAGCAGGAGGTGGAGCGTATTGATGAGATGTATCAGAATGGGCTAATCACCGAAGGTGAGCGGTACAACAAGATCATTGACGAATGGACCGCGACCACGGAAGCGGTTTCGTCGGCGATGCTGAAGTGCATGGAAGACAACGCCGATGGATTTAGCGGTATCAACCTGATGTACCAATCCAAAGCGCGTGGTAGCAAGTCGCAGATTCGTCAGTTGGCCGCTATGCGCGGACTGATGGCCAAGCCTTCTGGTGACATTATTGAATCACCCATTAAGTCGAATTTCCGCGAAGGCCTTACGGTTGTGGAATACTTCATTTCGTCGCACGGTGCGCGGAAAGGTCTGGCAGATACGGCGTTGAAGACGGCGGACGCTGGATACCTCACACGACGTCTGGTGGACGTGGCGCAGGATGTCAGCATTGAAGAGATCGATTGCGGTACGTTGACAGGGGTGTGGGTCGAACCGTTGATGGATGGTTCAGACATTATCGCCGCTTTGCATGAACGTATTGTTGGGCGCTATGCGCTGGATGACATTATGGTGCCGGGCCGCGATGACCCGATTGTTATGGCGGGTGAAGAAATCGACGAAGCTAAAGCCATGGAAATCGAGGAATCGGGCCTGCCAGGTATTACGATTCGCTCGGTGTTGACATGTCAATCCAAACATGGCGTATGCGCCAAGTGTTATGGCCGTAATCTGGCTACGGGTAAACTGGTGGAATTGGGTGAGGCGGTAGGTATTATCGCAGCGCAGTCGATCGGTGAACCGGGCACGCAGCTGACGATGCGTACGTTCCACATTGGTGGTGCGGCGAGTCGTCAGGTTGAAAGCACGGATATCAAGATGACCGACAACGGTTCGGTCGAGTTTAATAATGTGCGTACCGCGGAGAACCGCGACGGGCAGACCGTGGTGGTGAACCGAGGCGGTGAAATTCGCATCTTGGGTAACGACGGGAAAGAGATTCACCGTTTTGCCGTTCCCACAGGTTGCGTACTGCATGCTGAAGATGGCCAAAAGATGCGCAAGGGTCAGCTTATCTTCCAGTGGGACCCCTACAACGTTTCGATTGTGGCGGAACAAGCGGGTACGATCCAGTTGGAAGGCATGGTGGAAGGCGTTACGATGCGCGTAGACGTCAACCCCGATACCGGTCTAGAAGAACGCGTTATCACCGAACACAAGCAGGACCTGCACCCGCAGATTACTATTTTGAGCGAAAGCCGCGAAGTGCTTTCGTTTGCTACCGTGCCTGCGGAAACTCACGTGGTGGTGAATGACGGTGATGAGGTGATGGCGGGTGACTTGCTGGCCAAGACACCGCGTCAGTTCAGTAAAACGAAAGACATTACGGGTGGTCTGCCGCGTGTGGCGGAACTTTTTGAAGCACGCCAACCCAAGCTTCCTGCAATCATCAGTCACATCGACGGTATTGTGGAGCTGGGCGGCGCTAGCAAGGGCATGCGTAAGGTCAAGGTGATGCCGCCGGTCGGTAAAGAACGTGAATACACGATTCCGCCTGGAAAACACTTGAATGTGCAGACGGGTGACCGGGTATATGCGGGACAGCGTCTGACCGATGGTCCGATCATCCCGCAGGACATTCTTGCCGTACAGGGTGAAGACGTGCTGCGTCGCTACCTGCTCGACGAAGTACAGCAGGTGTATCGTCTGCAAGGTGTGCGCACCAACGATAAGCACATTGAGGTGATTATTCGTCAGATGCTGCGTAAGGTGCGCATCAAAGACGATCCGGGTGACACGCCCTTCTTGGCCCATGAAGAGGTCGATAAACTGCGCTTTGCTGAGGTGAATATGCAGACGCAGCAGCGTGATGGACGTCCTGCGGAAGCTGAACCGGTACTGCAGGGTATCACAAAGGCTGCTCTGAGTACAGAGAGCTTTGTTGCTGCGGCTTCGTTCCAGCAGACGACGCGTGTGTTGACCGAAGCCACCATTGGTGGCAAGCGCGACTATCTGCGTGGTCTCAAGGAGAATGTCATTATCGGTCATCTGATTCCTGCGGGCACGGGTAGCCCTCACTACCAGAGTTCCCAGCCCAGACTTATGGATGCGGCGTTGGAAGACTTCTCTGATGAGCTTGAAATTGGTGCTACGGAGCATGCCTTTGAAATGGATGAAGATGAGGCTGCGGAGGAAAGCATCGGCTAGCAGCGCGCAAGTATAGGCATAGATTTATTTCAAACGCGGACGACGCAACTGAGCTCGTCCGCGTTTTCTTTAGATGCACTTACGGCAGAGTGCTCAGTCACAAGGAGAAGGAGAAACACGTACTTGTCGTATTCCCGAATTTTATGGAGAAGAGAGCTGATAGGACTGGCAGGGGGCGGCTTTTTTATTGGAGGAATGTGCTAAGGAAGGGACGGAGTGCGTATCCTGCGGCAAAGGAGCCAAGCCCGTAGAGGAGCAAGAAGAGTATCCAGCCGATGGTGAACCCGTGCCGACGGATAAAGGAGTGCAGACGCAGGAAAATGAGGCGTAGCGGGTTGGGGCTGATATTAGCGACGATGACGGTGATGTTGTCTTTGCCGCCGTTTTCGTTCGCAAGGTGTACAAGGCGTTGGGCGATTTCTGCTGTGCTACCGTAACGCTGGAAGATGGCCTTGATTTCAGCATCGCTGACCATATTTACGAGGCCGTCTGTACAGAGCAAGAGCATGTCACCGGGAACAATATGCCAGCAGTAGGTGTCGACTTCAGTATCAGCATGGGTGCCGACGCACCGGGTGACGATATTTTTGCGATGGTCTGTCTCGGCCTCCGCTTTTGACATGAGTCCAAGCTTAACCTGTTCGTCTACCCATGAGTGGTCTTCGGTGTGGGTGAGGATTTCGCCATCGCGGATGTGATAACAGCGGGAGTCGCCTACGTTGCCAATATAAACCTTTTTAGGCTCGATAACAGCGGCAAGCATGGTAGTACCCATGGGGCGCTTATTTTTTACGAGATCCTTGTTGGTCTGATAAATGCTTTCGTTGGCTTTTTCGATGGTGCTGCGCATGAGGGGCAAGGGGCCTTGATCGCGTTCATCGACCACAGTGTCCTCATCGGGAGGGGGCGGCGCGGGTTCCTTTATCATGTCTTTAACAATAGAAACCGCTAACTTGCTGGCGATTTCGCCGCCAGTATGCCCGCCGAGCCCATCGGCCACACAAAGAAGCGCCCCTTCTTCAAACAATTGCAGTCCGGGCGTGTTTTCCCGGTAGACGCCATAAGCGTCCTCATTCTTCTTCTTTCGTCGTCCGATATCCGACTGTGCAGCAATGTCCAAGCGCATAATATTCCCATCCAATCGGCTCATAGCGTAGCAGAATAGAGGGGTTCAGGGCAAGGATTTGTATAAGAAACACTGTGTTATCGAAGGCTAAAATCTCCTGCTTTTTTACAGTAAACTGTTTGAGAGAAAGGTGAATATGCTATGGTGGGGCATCTTGTTGACAGTTAAAACCCAGGACAGAAGGCCTGCATGAGGAAGAAGATAGCTCGAGAAAAACTGTGCTGGTAATGGAAAAGGCTGCAGGGGAATCTTCTTCGGACAGGTCGTGTACGACGGGTTTAAATCCTACTACAGGCTACAACGCCAGCTGGGAAGTATCGATTGTTTCGGGATACCGAGAGTACTATAGCAGAGGCCGTAAAAAGGTTTTTCGCTGGCAGTAAGACCGCTTTAGCGACAGGAATTCCAAAAGTTGCCATAAAAAACGAAGTTTTTCTGCGGTCTGGAACGGTGAGGACCATAGCTAGCGCTTGTGGGCGCTGGGTCACTTTAGACAAATAGGTGTGTAAGTATGAGACGTTGCTTTCATGTAATGCGTGACCACCGTGTGTGGATTCTGGGTGCAATTGTTGTTTTGGGAACAGGGTTGCGTTTATATGGACTGGCGGAATACAGCATTTGGTATGACGAAGGAGCAACCTTACGATTAGCTGATTTTTCGGATAGCGGCAAAAATCTGTTTGACACCGATGTGAGCATTGACCCGCCTTTATTTTTACCGATAGTCAGGGTATGGCGTTCGGGAGTAAAGTTTCTCGGACTAGATAGAACATCGTATGCCTATGATTTTTGCATCCGTTTGTTATGTGCTGGCTTTGGTGTTGCCTGCATCCCATTATTGTATTGGGCGATGTTTTTGGTATTAAGGAACCGTCTGGCAGCGTGGTTGGCGGCCTTGTTGTACGCCGTGTCTCCGTTTGAGATCTTCTATGCCCAGGAATTGCGGGTATATACCCTACATACAGCGTTATCCCTGGTAATGGTCATTTTTTTAGTGACGGCATTGGGTAGCGGAGGAGGATGGCGTTGGGTGGGACTGGTCGTCTCTATGGTAGTGCTGATGTATTCGCATGCGATAGCGATATGGACATTAGTGCTAGCAAATGGATGTTTTTTGTTAGGGGGACCGGGCCATTGGAAACGGGTACGCCCATGGTTTATAAGCCAAGTCTTTGTGGGAATTTTAATCCTTCCTATGCTTCTGTTTGCAGGGAGGATTAGTGCAATTTATGAACAGATTGAGATGGCGTGGTCTCTTGAGCCCAAGGCCTATTTGGGACTTATTTCATTTAAAAATTATTTCGCAGGGTATAGTGCGCGAAGTGCAGTGTATTGGCCTCTATTTTTAATGGCGGGAACCATATTTGTATGGGGCGGCTGGCAGTTGCGCCGACACTGGCGCGCTGCTTGTTTGTTGCTTCTGTTTTCCCTGGGGCCGATTATAATCAACGTGATCTTCTGGAAACTAAAGACATTCCCTATATATGAGCACCGGCTTTTTGTTTTTTCGGCGGCAATAGCATATGGGGTGGTAGGGTATGGGATTGCAAAACTGCCTTCTGTTGGGGTTAGGCTAGGTGTACTGGCAGGTATGTTGGGGTTAATGGCCCCGTGTCTAGCGGATTATTATGCACAGAGCCTGCATCCGATGGAAACGCATCGGGGCGGAGTGCGATATAAGGTGGATAATCGGGAAGCCGCAGATTACATCCAATCGCATTGGTGTGAAGGAGATGGGGTGGGGCATGCGTCACATTTTACGCTGTATTCTTTCATGCATTATATGGATGTGGAACAAACTTATCTTTC
This sequence comes from Candidatus Hydrogenedentota bacterium, assembly GCA_963678445.1. Lineage (GTDB taxonomy): Bacteria > Hydrogenedentota > Hydrogenedentia > Hydrogenedentales. The sequence goes on from OY782877.1 coordinate 2,498,412, forward strand.
CGTAGCGGGGAATGAACAAAAAAGCCTCTTAGCCTCTGTGCCGACGGCGGCATTGTGGCAACTCCATGGGGTGATGCCGGTTTCGATACAAAGCGCCTTAGAAAATAGATCGCGATTATGGCTGGTTGAATCATTTTGGGAACCCTTTTCACCCGCACGAGAGCTGGCAGTAGTGCGTCGCTGGCTGGATGCCCATTACCAACGCTTGGACAGCCAAGTCTTCTATGGGCTGCGCGTGTATTTATACGATTTGCAATCCCCGCAATTTCCAGGAGGGGCGCGATATCGATTGTGCCAAGATGACGCGGGAGAAAAACCGTTTTATCTGAGTAAACCCCAGGGTAAGGGGAACGAAGCTATATGGAAGAAGCATGTAGAAAAAATGCTTTCCGATCTTTCAACGTGTGACGTTTCAGGGTTAGGTCTGTCTTTCGAGGGAGGCTATCTATGTGCCAACGAAAAGCTGGGTGCAGTGTTAGAGCAAGATGGAATCGGGTGGACTGTTGTAGCGGATGAGGTTTCTACTGGGCGCCAGGGGCTGGTTTCGTTTCCTGTGACGGCAGAGGATGAGTTTTCGTATAGTGTGGTAGTCTTTAACCAGACAGAGCACCCACATGCGCTGCAATGCAGTGTGCAGAACGCGTTTGCATTTATAGACGCACTACAATGGAAACGCTTGGGAAAAGGAGGCGGCTGGAGCTATGCACTGAGATATGATCCCAAACCCCCAACGGGGACATATGATGACTTTGTTGCTGTGGCAAAATTTCCGGTTATAGGTGGAGATGATATGAGTTTGCATACGGGACTTTCCTTGCCAAAGGGGCTGTACAAACTCTATGCAAACTACATCCAGGAAATTGCTGCAAAGAATATATCGCGTGCTACATTGACTATGTATGAAAGGGAAGGGAACGGAAAAGACCTTGAAGGATTTGCTCAGATAAATGCATTTGCGCAGAATGGGGACGGGGGATGGAAATGGCGTTACATCGCCGATTTAGAAAGCATGGGTAGGCAGCAGGAGCTTGTGGCTACGGCCTTGAATTCAGATTCTCTTCCCGAAGCCTATTTTGATTTTGCGGGTATAGCACTGCTTTCTTCAAGTGACGAAGAAATAGTTAAAGAGCATTTTGAGGTGGTATTGCAGCCCAACGAGCGGCGGCGTTTTGTGCTGCATGGTGCCTTGCGAGGTGCGTTGCAACAGCATGTTAAGATAAAAATAGATGCGCCTTCCACATACGAAACACGTGCGATCGAATTTGTTGTGCGAAAAAAAGGGTATGAATAGCAGCATTTTTATTGTGAGCGCTTTTCCAATACGATTTTTGCGCACATGCTGGTCAAAGAGCGCAAAGGTCCCAAGGTGTTATCGAGGAAACTGGCAAGGGGATAGGTCCAGGTGGGAAAGGGGCTTTTTTGGACGCAACTGCCAGCGATAAGATGGCGGAAGAGGTTGACACGTTGGAGTTGGATAAGCTGCAGGTTCGGGAAGTGTTGCTGGAATTCATCTGCATGGCGTCCAAAAATATTCGTGGCGCGGGCAACGTTGGCCGAAAGCAGGGGGGCGCTGCTGGTTTGACGGTTAGTTTCGAAAGCGGGCTCGTTTAAATCAAGATCCTCATCAGTACCCAAGCGATAAACCCAACGACTGAGGGGGGTGATCCAGGGATCGATGATGATGAGCCGACCCTGGGGTTTGAGGACACGCTGTGTTTCCTGAAAAAAATGGTGCGGGTTGACGCAATGATGAAAAAATCCGATGCACAGCAGGGCCGCTACGCTATTGTCTGCAAAGGGAAGCTGTGATGCGTCGCAACGCAGGCTGCTCCAGGGGAATGGCAACAGGTCGGTGGTAACCACATGAGGGCGCAGGGTCCGAATCAAGCCTGCGCCGCCTCCGAGTTCGACCACGGGGGCATCGCACACCTCCTCAAGGGCCCAGTCCCACAATTCCGTGTAAAAACGGCGCAGTACAGGGCTGTTATCCCAGATGTGACGATAATGCTGTGTCATTTTTGCTTCGTCGGACCAAACGTCACGGAGTTCTTTTCGCCGGAACCACTTCATATGCTATCCTGCTCGCTGATTTGTCATATTGGCTAAAGCGCAAAGGGGGTATGCGCACACGTGTAGCTATTGTACTGAAAAAGAAGGTTGAGTTCATCTGTGTCAGAGGATAGGCAAAGTGTCCATACGAAAGTTCAGCAAGGGGTGGTTCGCATAGGCCCAGCCGGCTGGTCCTATGCCGATTGGAAGGGGATCGTGTACCCGCCTGGCGGGCTTGGAAATATGCATCCGTTGACCTGGTTGGCGCAGTGGTTTGACACGGTAGAGGTGAATGCAACCTTTTATCACCCAGCGCAAAGGGCACACAGCCTTCGCTGGCTAGAGGCGGTAGCGGAGCATCCACAATTTCTCTTTTTGGTAAAGCTATGGGAGCGTTATACACATCCTGTCGGCACATGGCCCTCAAGGGACGAGCGTAAACAGTGGTTGGCGGGCATCCTGCCATTGTTTGAGGCGCAGCGTTTAGGGGCGATATTGATACAATTCCCCTGGCGGTTTCGTCGGACACAAGAAAACCGACAGTGGTTGGCACGTGTATGCGATACATTTTCAGACTTTCCCCTGGCCGTGGAATTTAGGCATGCCTCATGGGACTGCGAGGCCGTGTGGTCAGGATTGCAAGAACGAGGTGTGGCGTTTTGTAATATTGATCAGCCCCTGTTTGAGAATTCATTGCCGCCAACCCAACGTATCACAGCGCCACTGGGTTATGTGCGTCTGCATGGACGTAACCAGGCCGCTTGGTTTCGTGAGGATGCGGGGCGCAATGAACGCTATGATTACCTCTACAATGCCACCGAGTTGCAACCGTGGCTGACGCGGGTGGCGGCGATGCGGGAAACGGCGGAATCGGTTTTTGTAGTGACGAACAACCATTACAAGGGGCAAGCCGTGGTGAATGCACTGGAGATAAAAGCAGCGTTATGTGGAATACGGCATCGACTGCCCTTACACTTGCTGTCGATGTATCCTCATTTACAGCAGTACGGGGAATAAAGGTGCGATATCCAACAATGACATGCTAGGATGTTCGACGCTAGCGATGCAGTAAAATATAAAATAAAGAAAATATACGTAAGAGGGAGAGAATGATGACAACGATTCGTGCTTGGGGCATCGGCTGTGTTCTATTCGCTTTGTTGATAACGGCGACTGTCGGCTATGCCGCCGCTGCCGAAGACTCGGTGCTGGGTGTGTGGGTGACTGAAGGCGGCAAGAGCCGGGTAGAGCTTTTCAAAGATGAAAAAGGGCGGGTGAACGGCAAAATTATCTGGCTCAAAGAGCCCTGCTATCGGGAAGATGAGGAAGACACGGGGCAACCCCGACGTGACAAAAACAACCCGGAACCGAAATTACAATCGCGCCCCATTATGCAGTTGCAAGTACTATCCGCTTTTTCTTGTGACGAAGGATATTGCAAAAAAGGACGAATTTACGATCCTGAAAACGGCAAAACCTACAAGTGCAAAATGAGTCTGGAGAAAGCAGGAAAAGAGCTGCATGTGCGCGGTTATATTGGCATTTCCGTTCTGGGGCGAACAACTGTATGGACTCGGTATGCGCCAGCCGAGAAAGAAAGCAAGTAAAGCGACTGGAAACGAATCTGAATAGGCAAAGCAGCGTCGTGCTCACAAAAAAAGTTTCTATAACAGGTTCTAGGGTTTTGTGACGGACGCTTTTAAAGCCAGCTATATTCGTATTGGTTTCTTTCTTGTTCCCAGGTTTTCCGAAGAATATATACATCTGTCGCGGTTATTTTGAGGGATGAAGTATGCAGGACGCATTTGTGGTTTTTGATATTGATGGCACACTGTTTGAAACCCATCGGGTAACGGTGCCTGCGGTACAACAGACCTTCGAGGCCTTTGGTTTGCCAAAGCCATCGGATGAAAAGGTCTGTTCATTTTTTGGCCGTCCTGTAGATGAGTATGAGGCATGGTTGGCGGCACAATCGAGTCCTGAGCAGGCAGCGGAAATTGTCGAAGCGACTAATCAACGCGAACTGGAGCTGATTGGTGAAGCGGGTGTGCTCTATCCAGGAGCGCGTGAGACACTGGAGAATTTTGCACAGCGGGGCTATGCCATGGCGATCTGTTCAAATGGCCCCGATGCATACGTTGCAGAGTTTTTGCGTGCGCACGCGCTGGAACCGTTTTTTTGTGAGGTGCGCGCTCGCGATACGAAATACGATGGCAAGGAAACCATGTTGCGCGAATTGATGACGGTGGTCTCGACGCGTCCTGTAATCGTGATAGGGGACAGGGAAGACGATGTTACATCGGCCCATGCGAATGGCGCATGGGCCATTTCAGCGGGATATGGCTTCGGGTCACCCGCGGAATGGTCAGCGGCGGATGCGTTGGTGCATGCCGCCAGCGAAATTCCCCAGGCCGTCGATACCTTGCTTCTCCGGAGTGCCTAAAACAAAGGGAGCCCTTACGGGGTGGGTAATCGCACCGCTTGCACATCGGCAGCGGGCAGCCAACATTCCCGATTATCATGGAGCCGGACATGATGCCAGTCTCCCCGGGTTTCCAGGATGGTAAATTCAGCGCCTGCATGCAACGGCTCCTGAAAACTGGCCTGATATGAAACGCTATTGCCCTTGCGCCCGATACTTTCTGCGGCAATGAGCACACCACTATCGTTATTCTGCTGCTGCCGGGTCTCAATGGCTAAAGACAGGAAGAGACACAGGCTGATCAGTGCACAGATGATGATGGCGCCATGCAGCAGTGGAGAACGCATGAAGAGCCGTAGCAGCGCGGCGCCCCACAAAGCGGCAAAAACGATAAGAAACAGGATGGCGCGGATTTTTACACTGAAATCGTAATGCCAGAAAAAGAGTGTGCGAAGTACGCGTGTGCGTTGTGGTTCCTCAATCTGGTCAATACGCTGACTGCGGGCATAAGCGAGGTTCTGCTGCAAGTTGGGGTCGTTTGGAATATACTGCCGCGCACGGCGGTAGTTGAGGATGGCGCGTCCCAGATCGCCTGCAAGGAAACAGGCGTTCCCAAGATTATAAAAAAGGCGTCCGTTACGAATTCCTTCATTTTCAATAAGACGCTCAAAGCGCAAAATGGATTTTTCGTATAAATCCCGGGCCGCATCAGGATCTTTTTCCGCAAGTTCATTGGCCTGGTTAAAAAAAGTGTTTGCCTCATTAAGCAAAGTGTGCTTACTTTGCGATTTATTCTCTGCCGCAGCACCAGGAAACGCAATGCTCAGGAGCGCCGCCAAAAGAACGAATGATGCGCAGATACGGAAGAATGTATTCTTACAAAAGAAGCGGAACGTCATTTCCCCAACTCCTTATCCAGTTGTTGTACCAAGGTGATGGCGTTTTCAACGATAGCCTTGCTGTCTGTTGCACTGCCCTGTCCACCGGTGTAACGCCAGGCCTCGCATTGACTGAAGAGCGTTTCGAGTGAATTTAATAGTGATGGAGAAACTTTTCGTTTTTGCAAGGGGGGCGCAACATCTGCAAAAGTAAGTGCCCCTGCCGTCAGTTGTAGCCGATCACCAAGGTAGATACGCAATGCTTCCAGCAAAGGGTCATAGACGGCAGCGCCACCCTCAGTTTGCGTGGGGAGTGACTTCACCGTATGTACAAAAGTCGCGCAGGCCTTACGCGCCCGCCGTTGTTTGGGGTTTTGCAAGCCCCTGCGCCGAAGCACGAGGCTGCCCGCCAGCAACAGGTAGGTGAACGAAGGAAGGCATAACACCGCCATCCACAAAGGCGAATGCAGCCAAGTGTGCAAGCCATACTCTTGGTTCGTCAGTACGCCCGGATCTTCATAATTATGGGCAATACCCTCACGATGTGCAGTGAGCTTTGTGTGCGTAGGCGAGACATCGCGTCCCTCCATGTCTTCTGCTGTGACCAAAGTGGTTTCATGCACCGTGAGCGGAATCGCTTTGCTCAAGGCAGTACGGTAACGCCCAGTTTTACTATCAAAAAAGCTGAGCGCAATCGGGGGGATTTCCGTGACCGCATCATTCGACGCACGTAGAGTCTGCGTAAACACCTTTGTGCCATCCTCCACTTTTGCATCGGCGCGTTCTTTCGGAATTTTGAAGTTTTTCGCCAAGTCCGCCTGATTCTCCAAAGCGGGAAGGTCTACATGTTGTAGATAGGCCGGACCGCTAATGCGGATGGTAAGCGTAATCGGATCGCCTACATTGACATTCGTTGGAGCAGCGGTTGTTTCAATACGGTAATTCCCCACCAACCCGGAGAAGTTCTGGGGCTGCCCCTCGGTGGGCAACGGTAATACCTCGATTTGGAGAGGGGACGAGGGAGCGACAGCGGGTTTGTATACACCACGTCGTCCAAACGGATCAGAACCAAAAAAATCGTCAAACAAGCTACCTCGACTACTGGAACGCTGATAACCTGCAAAGGATTCATATGCTACGGTAGCCGCTGGAAAATCACAAACGCCGGCAGCCTTTGGAATCAGAGCGTATTGCAGCGTTAAAGTTGTACACGATGTGTTTTTTAAACGACCCTGCCCCTCTTCCGCAATACCCTCTTCTCCATTAACCGAAACACGATAGTATTTCTTTTGTGAGGAACGGTTATCCTCTAACGGTTCTACTGAAAAACGTGGGGCCTGTAATACCGGTACCGTAAAAGCAAAGTTTCGTACCTGATTCTTGATATACCAGCGTAACGTGAGCAGTATCGGCTCTCCTACATAACAGCGCTCGTTGGAAACCGTAAGCTCCAGTGCCGCATCATCCGACTGCATGGGTTTCTGCACACTAATCGGTATAGGGTTACTGTTATACGATTTTCCATCTACGTTAACGGCAATGGAAGGAATGGTAAATGTGCCTTCTTTGTGCGCCGTAAGCGTGTACTGAAAGACATAGCCACGCTTTATGTCTTTTGTTGTGCGTCCGTTAACGATTTGGATCGACGTGCTGTTGCGTTGCTGGCCCCCACGATAGGCTGCCGTGAAACCGGGTAAATCAAGAGCAGTAGGCGGATTCACCGTATCGCTTCCATTTACATCCAGCTGCAGTACAAAGGGTTGTCCAACGTACACCGTCGTGTTTTCAACGCGCGCCTGCACCGAAATCGGATCAGCCTGTGCTGTTATCGCCCAGAGACCTCCTGTCAGCGCGATGAAAAGCAGATATGTTGCTCTACGGATAAAACTCATCACTTACCAATCCTTTTCCACGGGACGATAGCCGCCGGGTTGTCGGACACGTCGCATCTCACGCAACTCCTTTTCCTCCTCCAGAATATCCTGTGCCGCCTCATCCAGCGGTGCAGCTTTCATCTCCGACTCTTCCCCTTCTTCAGGCACACTCTGCTGCTGTTGTTGTTGCTGCTGGGCGTTCTCTTGTTCTTTATCATTCTCGTCAGAAGACTTCTGCTGTTGCTTATCATCCTTCTGCTTCTCGTCGCTCTCGCCCTGCTGTTGTTGCTGCTTATCCTGCTGGTCTTCCTTGGGTTGATTCAAGGCTTCCCGTGCCTTTTGCAGTTCCTCCAGCGCCTTTTCCTGATCCTTCTGCGCTTCCTGCGCCTGCTGGTCATGCAGATCCTGCTCCGCATCCTCCTGGTGCGACATTGCCTTGTCCAGATGTTCCTGCGCCTTTTCCATAGTGGGCGCAGGCTGTTTCTTCAATTCCTCCGACAACTGCTCCGCATCCTTTTTATGCTGCTGCTGTTGTTTGGCCAATTGTTCCGTCTGCGACGGATCGCCAGAAGGCTGTTGCGCTTCCTTTTGCGTTTGCTCTTGTGTCTGCTGCTGCTCCTGAATCAGCTTATCCAGCGCCTCCTTCGCCTCATCCTGTGCCTGCTGCTGTTGTTGCTGTTGCTTTTCTTGTTTTTTTATTTCGTTCTGAATTCTCTTTATTTCTTTTCGGGTTTTCTCGATGTTTTTTGCAGCTACTGTTAATTCGGGATTTAGCTTGAAAGCTTTCCGATAAAGCGGAAGACTGTTTTCTAAAGTTTTTTTTGCCGTTTCCAAATCTCGCTGGTCGTTTTGCAGCCTTGCTTGTGAAAAAAGGCAGTTACCTACGTTAAGATGTGTCGCCGCCTGGAGGGTGATGTCATCGCTTTTCAAGGCGTTGCTGAACGCCTTTTGCGCTTCCTCATAATTACCCTGCTGATACAGGGCGATGCCGCGATTAAAGGCGATGATAGCGTCATCAGGTAGCTTCTCCTGTGCTTCGGTATAAGCCTGCAACGCCGTGTTTACATCGCCTTCAGCATACGCTTTGTTGCCCTTTTCTACCAAAGATTTCGCCGAGGCGGCATGGGCCATTGGGGTATAAATAGAGGCTACACCGCACAACAGCGTTAAACAGAATATATGTTTTCGGTACATTATTTTACCTTTCCAATAACACGAATGCTCGGTAAGGCGACTTTCTTTTTACGGTCAGTTAGCAAGAATTCAACGACGAGAAAAAGTAATGCCGGAACCAGAAAAATCTGAAACTTTTCTTCATAACGCGTGATTTTTTGTGCTTCGAGTGCTTTTTTATCCGCAGAAGCAATAAAACTACGATAAATTTCGCCCAAATCAAATGCGCCGGTGGCCACATTCAGATAGCGGCCACCTGGTGTCGCTGCAGCCATTTCACGCAACGTGTCCGCATCCAGTTTGGTCCATACTTCCTTGCCCTCATACGTTAAAAACTGTTTTTCCCCATTGGGACCAATTACAGGGATGCGGCGTCCGTGCGTTTCATCCCCCAGACCTATGGCCAGCATACGGATGCCCTTTTTGCCAGCATCCGAAGCCGCCTCAACCGGGAAGCTATCCTGGTCCTCGCCGTCCGTAATCAGGATGATATCCTTGTAGGCCTTTTCCTGATCATCGAAAACATCGCCCAAGGTAGTGCGAATAGCGTCGCCGAGTTTAGTGCCCCCACGGGAAACACTGTTCACCGTTGTATTTTCCAACGCCATGCGAAAGAATCCGTAATCAAGTGTGAGGGGGCAGGTGGCTACCGCGTGCCCGGCGAAAAGGACAAGGCCGACACGGTCCCCCTGGAGTTGTTCCAGGCAGTCGCGTATGGCCAGTTTGGCGCGCTCAAGACGGTTGGGCGCGAGATCATCCGCGAGCATACTCCGGGATACGTCGAGCAGAAAGACGACGTCACGCCCTTCACGCGCTACCGTGCGTGGAATGGGATTCCAGGCCGGGCGCGCCAAGGCAAGGACCAGGAAAAACACCGTCAACAGCAGAAAGAGCGCCTTCCAGCGTCGTCTGGTCACACTGACAGTGTTCCGAAGCGATTGCAACAGCTCAGGCGCGGCAAAGCGCTGCGCCAACTGTTTGCGTTTATAAGCAACGTAAAAAAACAATCCAGCCAATGCAGGAAGGAGCCAGAGCAAGTAGAGCATTTCAATGTGATATAGCTTCATGGGATGCTCCTGAACAAGGTGTTGCGCAGTACAACTTCCACCAGCAGGCAAAGCAAGGCCGCCAGCGCAAAAGGTGTAAAGTATTCCCGATAATCCAGGTAGCGCACAGATTCAATTTCACTTTTTTCCAATTGGTTGATCTCTTCGTAGACAGCACGCAACGCTTTTGCATCGGCGGCATGACGATAGATGCCGCCTGTTTCTTTGGCCAAAGCGCTGAGCGTTTTTTCATCCAATGCAGGTGCGCCGGGCAGCGCAATCGGTCCCATGAAGGTGGAAATAGTCTGTTGCCCTTCCAGCTCGCCAACACCGATGGTATAAATCTTGATGCCCCACTCTTTCGCCATGGCGGCAGCCTCCAGAGGCTCCCGCTTGCCGACATTGTTACAACCATCCGTTAGCAGGATGATGATGCGACTCTTCAACTCATACGCGTCCGGATCAATTTTATGCTGCTGTTCCAGCGTTTGCTCCGCAGTGCGCAAGCGCGCGGCAGCCAATGCCAACGCATCGCCAATCGCGGTACCGTCTTCACTCTTTTGCTGCACCAAATCGATTTTTTTCATGAACTGCGACAACGCGTCATGCCCTAACGTCAACGGGCATATGGTGTCGGCATAGCGTGCGAACGATACCAGCCCGACCAAGTCATTGGGGCGTCCCTCAAGATTGTCGCCGTCGCCATGCACGAATTCCTCAAAGACACTCTTTACTACATCCAGGCGTGTGCGTTCCTGTCCGCCAAAGCGCATAGGCGCTCTCATACTGCCAGAGCGATCAACCACCATTTCGATAGCAATGCCCTGGCTGACATCATGAACCCGCTCTTGGCCCTGCTGCGGACGCGCCAGTGCGATAACGAGAAAAACAAGCGCAGCAACACGCAGGGCCGGGAGCAGTGAGAGGAGGCGTTGCCGTGGCGAAATGCCAGCGGCCTGTAATAGATGTACCGAGGAAAAGCGTAACGCAGCACGCTGTTTCCGGGTATGCCCCCAGTAAAGAAGCACTGGGAGGAGTAAAAGCAATACAAATGTCCAGGGAGATTCAAATCGCATCAGGCGCAGCCTCCTTCCTCAGAAGTGTTTTCCTGTTCAAAGGCCTCGCTGGTCTCCATGATGAACTGGCGGCACGTTTGATACGTGTTCTGTGCCTCTTCGCGATCGGGTTGATATTTGGCAAACTTGACCAGGTCGCAATGTTGCAAAAAGGTCTGCAGTAAGCGCTCGTGCTTTTCTTCCAGAATTTTGCCCTGACTGAGTTCCTCCAGAAATTCCTCTGTAGTGCGTTCAGGCGCGTGGAAGTGAAAAAGGTCTTCAATGTAATACCGGAGTACATCGCAAACGCGCACATAATACGGCTCGATTTCACCCTTTTCCAAAAGCTGTGCAGCGCGTATCGCGGCTAATTCACCTAGCGCTTTTTCTCGAGGCGAAAGCGAGGGGAGAGGTTGTGTGGCGTGCTGTTTTCGGCGTCGATACCAAAGGAACAGTGCAACGCCGAGCACAACAGCGAGCACCGCAAGGACAAGCAGGGGGAGGGTCCAGTTTCGCGGCAATGAAAGCGGTTCTGAAGCAGCAAGAAGCTCCTCGGGTTTCTCATCGCCCTGTAAAACCGATGTGACGACGATGTCGAGGCTCTTGGTCTCAAAGCGATGCTCCTCCGCATTCTTTTCATGGCTTTCCGTAAAGGAGATGGTCAGCGGGGGGATTTCGTATGTGCCAGCCAGAAATGGCGCAAGCGTATACGTCCGCGTATAGGAGATTGTTCCATCGTCATGCAGTGCTGGGCGTGCATCTTCATGCTTCAGCAGTTCAAACCACGGCGGTTCTTCTTCTCCCTCCTTTACCTCTGGCGTTTCAGGCCATGCGTCAGGAAGTTGAACCTCGCCGCCTTCCGGGATTCGGGCACAAAGCGTGAGTTGCAAAAATTCCACGGTCGACAACTCACTGCGATCCGTTGTTTGCGTCAGGGTAAGCGGACCACGTGTATAGGTCTCCACGAGACCCTTCGGCGCAGACGCTTCTTTGGGTGCGCAAGCCAAAAGTGTGAGCGAAAGGCACAAAATACCCAGCATGCTGTACAGCATGCCTCTTGTCGCTATTCGTATGTCAGGGCAACGCCAAGTCATTAAAATCCAATCCTTATTCGATATACGCACGAGAAAACGCCTCGCCTATGCACGCCGTTCACGACGTCGGAAAAAGCGCACCAGATCCCGTATGTATTCACGCTCTGTACTTAGATCTACCTGGTCCACATTCATCGAAGCGAGCGTTTCCCGAAGCTGTTGTGTTCGTTCATAACAAAGCGTTTCATATCGCTTTCGTACTTCGCGGTTTCCCGTGTCGACCAACACACGCTCCCCGGTCTCCGCATCTTCCATTTCAATCAGCCCCAGGTTAGGGAGCTGATGTTCACGTGGATCAGAGATAGAGGCGGCAATGAGATCGTGCCGTTTGCTGAGAATGCGCAGGGATTTCTCGTAGTTGTCACACTGGAAGTCCGATACGAGAAAAACGACCCCGCGTTTATTCATTACCCGCCCCACATAATCAAGCGCTTGTGCGATATTCGTTTTAGCCTTTCGGGGAGTGAAGGCCAGTACATCGCGAATGATGCGCAGCACATGGGTAGCCCCCTTTTGGGGAGGGATGAAGTGCTCAACGGTATCGGTAAAAATAAGCAGGCCTACCTTGTCATTATTTTTTACCGCGGAGAAGGCAAGCAAGGCACATAATTCCGAAGCCAGCGCATTTTTCGTTTGGTTTATCGTGCCAAACGAGCCGGAGGCCGACAGGTCGACGACGAGCATGAGCGTAAGTTCACGCTCTTCCCGGAAACGCTTGATATAGGGATGCCCCATACGTGCAGTAACATTCCAGTCGATGGTTCGTACATCGTCGCCCGGCTGGTACTCACGTACCTCGTCGAACTCCATGCCCTGTCCTTTGAATACACTATGGTACTCGCCAGCCAGACTATCATTGACCGCTTTATTGGTATAAATCTGAATATAGCGGACTTTTTTTGCCAATTCTTTTGAAAGCATCGCGTGATTGCCTCAATCGCTTTGCGTAAAGTTATTTGTTACACATGGTACGAATCTAATCGCATTTTACGGAACATCAACGCTGTCGAGAACCGTGCGCACGATATCTTCGGCGCTTTTTTCTTCTGCCTCTGCTTCATAGGTCAGCACGACACGATGGCGTAGTACATCGGGTGCAATCGATTTTACGTCCTGTGGCGTGACGTAGCCGCGTCCTTGCAGGAGTGCATGCGCGCGTGCAGCCATAGCCAGGAAAATCGTAGCGCGTGGCGATGCGCCGTAGCGCAGGAAGTCTCCAATGTCGAGCTTATAGGCGTCGGGGTTACGAGTACACTCGACGAGGTCGACAATGTATTCCTCCAGTTTTTCATCCATATAAATTTCGTCGGTGAGTTGGCGCAGCCGCAAAATCTCTTTTGGGGTAATGACAGGCGACACAGCGATATTAACCGTCGAACGCGCCATGCGTTTAAGAATTTGTCTTTCCTCTTCCTTCGTAGGATAGGAGATGTTGAGCTTGAGCATGAACCGGTCTACCTGTGCCTCCGGCAAGGGGTAGGTGCCCTCCTGCTCAATAGGGTTCTGCGTGGCAAGCACCAGGAAGGGTTCTTCAAGCTTGAAGGTTTCTTCGCCAATCGTGACCTGACGTTCTTGCATGGCTTCAAGCAGTGCGCTTTGCACCTTGGCAGGCGCACGATTGATTTCGTCTGCCAGAATGACATTGGCAAAAAGCGGCCCCTTTTTGGTGATAAAGCCACCATTCTTCGGATCGTAGATCAGAGTGCCGATCAAGTCTGCGGGCAGCAGGTCGGGCGTAAACTGAATGCGATGGAAAGTAGCTTGGATGACCTGCGCCAACGTGGTGACCGATAACGTCTTGGCCAATCCGGGAACCCCTTCGATGAGTACATGGTTATTGCACAAGATGGCGAGCAGCAGTCGTTCAATCAAGTATTCCTGCCCAATGATTACCGTGCGGATTTCATCGCGAATCCGTTGCAGTAACTCGCTTTCCTGTTTTACCTGTTCCCCGATTTGTTTTACATCGAGCGCCATTTTTTCTATTCCTCCAGCGGTATGCCGCCCTGCTGAAGCAGGGCGGCCGCACTTATTTTTGTTTGTGTCTTAAACTTCGGAAACCGCAATAGGCGATGAAGGCCATCCCTTGTGTTCGCGGTTACGGAACCGCGTTACTTCATTTCAATCACGACGTAGCGGGTATAGCGTCCTTCACGTACCAGCAGCAGCACGCCTTGGTTGTCTTTCTGTTTCTTCATTGCACTTCGGAAATCATCCGTATTGTGAATCTTGATACGGTTCACTTCCTGAATGAGCATGCCCTCTTCGAGGCCTGCACGAGCCGCGGCAGAACCCGGGTCTACTTGTGCCACAATGACCCCTTCTTCGCCTTCAACGCCGAAGCGTTCCGCCAGTTCATCCGTAAGATTCTGCACAGAGATACCCAGATCCTGGTGGGTGCGCGTTTTTCCAGTACGGATAATACCGTCGTCATCTTCGGGAAGGGTACCTATTTTAAGCGTTTTGGTCAATTTCTTGCCGTCACGGAGGATGCGGAGCTTCACCTTGGTGCCTGGCGCGGTAGAAGCTACCCGGCTACGGAACGAACCGATTTCCTCAACCGGTTTTCCATCAAACTCCAGAACGATATCATCCCGTTTTAGTCCGGCCTCTTCCGCAGGACCGTCCTCGGCAACGCCGGCAATCAGCACGCCTTTGCCATCTTTGATGCCAAACCATTGCGACAGTTCTGAGGTCAGATTCTGAATATTGACGCCGAGGAAGCCGCGGGTTACATCGCCATGCTCACGTAACTGCCCTTCCACATACTGGATCATGCTGGCGGGAATAGCGAATCCAATACCCATATAGCCGCCGCTGCGACTATAAATCGCTGTGTTCATGCCGATCACTTCCCCTTTAAGGTTGACCAGCGGACCACCAGAATTACCTGGGTTGATGGCCGCATCCGTCTGAATGAAATCGGCATAATCAACGATACCTACATTGCCACGACCACGTGCGCTTACGATGCCCTGGGTGACGGTGTGCTCCAGTCCAAAGGGGCTTCCGATAGCCAATACCCATTCCCCAACACGCAGGGCGTCAGAGTTTCCTAACTTCAGGTGGGGTAGATTCTTACCGTCAATTTTAATCAGAGCGATCTCGGTATGGGGGTCCGTGCCGATTAATTCCGCCTCGAACTCACGCCCGTCATGCAAGGTAACGCGCAACACATCCGCATCGCCCGCCACATGGTGGTTCGTGACGATATAGCCGTCATCCGAGATGAGAAATCCCGACCCCTGTCCCACGGGGACCGGACCGCTGGATGCCGGTTGCCGCTGTTGCGGCATTTGGCGTCCAAAAGGCCCGAAGAACTGCTCTAACAGATCCTGCGGACTCATTGCGCGTGTGCGCTTTGGCATTTCCTTTTCCACCGAGATGAAAACTACCCCCGGCGAAACATTTTCGGCCACCGTAGCGAAGGCATCGCTCAGCGCCTGCGCCTGTGCCACCTCAGGCGTATTGATTTCACCCATAACGGGTTGCGGATTATAAAGCAAGGTCGCCACGACAGCGCAGCTTGCGAGGAGAAGCATACTGAGCCCCCATTTTTTCGAAAAAAGCATAGTGTAGCGCATAATCGACTCCTTTTTAGTGACAAAATCTGAAAAGTTGCCATAAAAAACGAAATTTTACTGTTGTCAGGTATGGCAAGGACCATACTTTTTGGTTGTGATCCCTGGAGCTTCTCTGTGAAAGGGAGCTGCTCCGTGTATCCATCTACCTTAAACGCTGGGCCCTGTTAAGCGTTTAGGGTTTTATTTATACGGGTAGCAAGCATATTTGATGCCAAGGTGAAATTATTTTTATAACCCATTATTTTGTAATGATTTATCACTTTTTAAGAGGAAGATTCTTTTGTGGGATAAAAACAGATATCCTACTTTGCACCGCATATGGGGTATAAAAGAAAGCAAATCGAATGCGCTGGAAAATCTTGGTCAGGTGCCTTTTTTTTGATACAATCGCCGTTTTCGTGAAGCCGCGTCACAAGGAATGTGGGAAAGCAGTACGGTGTCATCATCTTCGAAGTTCATAGCTGGCCTGAATGAGCGCCAACGTAAAGCGGTTGTACAGACGACAGGCCCTGTGTTGGTGCTGGCGGGGGCAGGCAGTGGAAAAACACGGGTGATTACGCGTCGCATTGCGTATATCCTGACCAAACGTCTGGCGCGTCCCTCTCAGATTCTGGCAGTGACTTTCACGAATAAAGCAGCGATGGAGATGCGTGAACGGGTGGCGGAGTTGGTAGGGAAAAAGCAAGCTGCGGATATTGTTATTTCTACCTTCCATTCTTTCTGCCTGCGGGTGTTGCGCAAACATATCGAGCGGGTGGGCTATCGAAAAAACTTTACGATTGCAGGCGATGGTGATTCACGGGCGTTGCTGCGGCGGGTGGTGGACGATTTAGGGAGCACGGAAAGTTTTAAACCGGCCTCTTTTCAGGCTGCGATCAGCTTGTACAAGAATTCCAACGAAGTGCCTGAACCGGGACGTGGGCGTGCGGTGAAGAATGCGACGGAGGAAAAATATGAGACCTATGTGCCAGAGGTTTATGCGGGTTACCAGTCGGCCTTGCGCGCTGCGAATAGTATCGATTTTGATGATCTGCTGCTGTTGACGCTCAGGCTGTTTCAGGAGCATCCGGATATTCTGGAACTTTTTCGAAATCACTTCAAGTATGTGATGGTGGATGAGTATCAGGATACCAACGGCGTGCAGTACGCACTGTTGCGTATGCTGGTGGAGGAACATCGTAATTTTTGCGTGGTTGGCGACGATGATCAATCGATTTACGCCTGGCGCGGTGCGGATTACCGGAATATTCTGGAGTTTGAGAAGCATTTTCCTGGCGCGACTATCGTTACGCTGGATCAGAATTATCGGTCGACAGAGACGATTCTGGCCGCGGCTAACAGTGTGATCAAGAATAACAAGGCGCGTCGTGAAAAAAAACTCTGGTCGGAGTTGGGCAAGGGACGCCCCATAGACTGGATTGTGACGGGTGATGAAGAGGCCGAGGCGAAGGAGGCGGTGAAATGGTTGAAGCATATTCAGGAGAAGACCGCAGCACGGTATCGTGATTTTGCCCTGCTATATCGTTCCAATATACAGTCGAGGCCCTTGGAGATTGCTTTTCGCCAGGCGGGTATTCCCTACGTGGTCATTGGTGGACAGGAGTTTTTTGAACGAGCAGAGGTGAAGGATATAATTTCGTACCTCAAGGTGATCGCTAATCCGCGCGATGAATCCGCGTTTTTGCGGGTGGTGAATATGCCGCGGCGGGGTATTGGCGACACTACGTTGCACAAGGTGCATGACTTGTGTCGTGAGCATTCGCTGAGCCTGGGCAAGGGCATGGCGGAGCTGTTGCGGCGGGGAATGGCCCCTGCGCAAGCGGAGCATGGTATCCGGGAATTTTTGGGTCTGTTAAAACATTTTCGTGCACGCTTCCGCAATCGGGATGCCAGCATGAAGGAAATCGTACAGGATTTAGTCCTCGCGATTGATTACAACGGTGAGTTGGAACGCAGTTGTAAGACCAAGGAAGCGGCCTTTAATCGCTGGCAGAACGTGGAATTAGTGGTTAACGCAGTAGGCGATTATGAAAAGGAGGCTCAATCGCCGTCCTTAATGGGGTTTCTGGATGCGAGCCATCTGAACAGCGATTCTGATCGGCGCAGCAAAGCAGAACGTCGGGAATCGGCGGTAACGTTGATGACGGTGCATAGTTCAAAAGGCCTGGAGTTTCCGTTTGTCTTTCTCATGGGGGTGGAGGAAGGACTCATGCCGCACGAACGCAGCATTAAGGAACATACCCTGGATGAAGAGCGTCGGCTTTTTTATGTGGCGCTAACCCGGGGACAACGGCATGTAACTTTTTTTGAAGCTCTGGCGCGGGTGAAGCATGGCAAGGAAAAAATGACGACAACCAGTCGCTTTGTGGAGGAGATTCCACAGGATTTGCTGCGTAAACATGTGCGTGCCGTGCGTGAGATGGTGGCGGAACGGGTGGAGCCCCCCAAGCCGAAACCCAAGAAGCGACGTGCGCGCAAAAAACCGTTGTCCTCATAACCTCAAAAAGAAGCGGTATTCCAACGCAGCCAGGCTTCGTATAGTGCAGACAAACGGCGAGGTTCCCATTGTGCCAGTAAGTTTTCCAGAGCGCTGTCTCCCAGTGCTACTGCCAAACTCCTTGCCGCTTCCGGATACGAGCTTTGCGCTGCGGGAAGTTTTTCTGTGCGGAACGCAAGCAGGTTGAGCGCATTTCCCTGTTGCCCCGCAGCAACAAGTGCATATTCGTAGGATAACCCGCGTTTTTCGTCGGGAAGGGCCGAACAGTCGTCGCGCAACTGATCCAGAAAACGGTCAATTGCCATGGCGCTTAAAGGGGGGAGCAGCCGGGGATGCTGCGCCAAGACCGCCCGTGCAAAAGCTTCCGAAGCCTTTTTCATATTACCCTGCTCGCGTGCAGCCTGTGCCCGCCAATAGTGCGTTTGCGCTTCACCAGGACTTCGTGCATCGATATAGTCCATCTGTTGTAACAAATGTGCAAAACGGCCTACCCTAAAATTTTTTGCTGCGCCTATCGTGTAATTGCGTGGGTCGTATGCGTTTTCAGGGTTGATGTAAAACAGGTTGATACAGAGTAGCGCCGTTGTTAGAAGCGGTGCGAATGAGGGGAATGGATATGCCGCCGGTTGTGTGCGTTCCGGCAGTGGATATGCGGCGCTTAAGCCAAGCAGAAAGAATGCGCCTGCGGAAGGAAGATGCGAAGGGAAGAGCAGTAGAAAGAGCAGCAGGGTGACGGGTATAAAGAGCAGCACAGGGATGTGCGCCAGCGCATAATGCGTATGGGCAATCCATAGTTTAGCGATTATGCGCACGGCGAGCCAGCATAGGAGTAGGCGTGCTGTTACCTGAAGCCAGGAGCCTGATAGGGGGCTGCCAGGATGCCAACAGCAAAGGTTCGCCAAACTGCGGACGAGCAGATAAAACAAAAAGGCGCCGCACAGTATTGCGTTACACAAAGCAATTTTTCGTAAACGACTGGGGAACAGGTTACTGTTGGCGGCCAGCAAACCAGCCAGTGCGCAAAGCGCCAGGGTAAGCACCGCATCGGGAAGGGTATAGGCAAAGGCAACGCATATAGTTGTGCCCGGAATATAGGAAGTCGGGAAAAAGAAGCCCATTGCAGACGCTATACTCAGTCCGGCAACAACAGTGCCCGTGCAGCTACTAAGCCAACAGCACCGTTCGATTGTGTCGCGCTGTCCTGCGAGATGCACCACAGCAAGCAGCGTGAGTCCATACCTGAATACAGCGCCAGCCGACGTGTGCTGCTGAAAAAGAGTCCATCCCCCTACAAGCAACAAAAGTAGGCCAGGAAGCATATACTCAAAAGGGACGCGCCAGCGTCCACGCAGACGATAATCCAGAAAAGCAATCGGGAACAACACCAAAAGAATCAGTGCGGTTGCGGAAAGAGAAATTCCGGGAATCGTTTCATATGCGCGTAAAGGCCAAAGCATAGCGACAAGGCAGAGTAGTGGTGTCGATAAAGTGCGCAGGCGTATAGAAAACGTCGGTTCCCTCATGGCTGGCATACCGTCGCGGGCTGTTGAGGCTCCGGTTTGGAAATCTGAGGCGCACTACAGTGTAGCAACACGAGTAACAGCAAAACACCCAACATAAGTACAAGCGCCAGGCGAATTTCTTTGACTGTCCGTTGGATAGCGTTCATAAACCGACATCTCATAAAGGTTAGTGGAAAAAGAACACATCTTATAATGTGATTTCTGGACCACTTTAGAGAAAAGGAGGCGTTTTTTCAAAATATCAGACGGAGCAGATTTCAAATTCGATGTAGAAAGGACGGATGCGCTAGTATAAAAAGAGTTTAAATAGTGTGGCTTTTCCCATTAAATTATGGTTTCAGGATCACGTTAGAGACTGAAATTTGAAAAGCTGCCATAAAATAATGAAGTTTTTGCTGTGGGTAAGGGTGGTAAGGAGAAGACTATATCGCTTCTGGCGCTGCCACTTGCCTGCGACGCTGGCCACTGCAGGGCCACTTTAGGGAGTACCATGA
The DNA here is from genome assembly GCA_963678445.1 of Candidatus Hydrogenedentota bacterium. GTDB lineage: Bacteria > Hydrogenedentota > Hydrogenedentia > Hydrogenedentales. The sequence goes on from OY782877.1 coordinate 2,518,101, forward strand.
TTCGAGCGTATTTTTTTGATATGGATGGGACGTTGATGGATTCAGAGATCTTGTGGGTAGAGGCGGTGCAGGCGATGGTGCAGGACTGGGGGTATCCGATGTCGCATGAGGAGGCGCTTGCGGTGGCGTATGGAACGTGCTGGCCGGGTATTTATGAGGAAATTCGTAAACGATATCCGGCGGTTCACTTATCCGATGAGGCACTGGGAGCGGCCGTGCAGCCGTATTTTGAAAAATTGCTGGAAAGTCGTGATGTGCGGATTGCCAGCTCAGTGGAACTATTAAAACGTTTGTCGGAAACATACCCCGTGGCGATCGTTTCGGGTTCGTATCGCTATGATATTGCCGCGTGTGTAGAGATTATGGGGGTAGCTTCGCATATTTCCTTCTTCCTGGGGCATGAGGATTATCACCCGGGTAAACCCCATCCGGCGTGTTACCAGCTCGCCGCACAACGTTTGGAATTGTCGCCAGCACAGTGCCTGGTGTTTGAAGATTCGACCGTGGGGATTACAGCGGCGAAAGCGGCCGGAATGCGTTGCATTGCATTGGCGCGTCCGGATCGTCCCCGTCAGGATGTTTCTCAGGCGGATTCCGTATTGGAAGATTTGGCCTGTTTCAATGTGGCGAAACACGAAACTGAAAGCGGGAAAGGTTTTTAAACGATGAAACATCTTTTGGGGCTCTTCGTTGTTATATTCAGTCTGTTTGCAATGCCATCACTCGGCGCAGAGGTGCAGGAGTACCAGATTCCCAGTAGCATAGATGCGGTGAAACAGCGCGTTTTGTTGTATGCACCGGAGACGGAGGCGCCAGTGCCGCTTTTAGTGAGTTTGCACACATGGAGTGCGCATTGTGACCGATACGATGCGTATGAACGGGCTTTGGCGGAGTGTCAACGATTGGGGTGGATATTTCTGTCGCCGGAATTTCGTGGTCCAAACAACCGACCGGAAGCATGTGCGTCGGATCTGGCTGTGCAGGATGTGTTGGATGCGGTGGCGTTTGCCTGTAAAACGCTGAAGGTGGATACGGACCGGATTTACGTGTTGGGCGGTTCCGGTGGGGGCCATATGGCATTGACCTTGGCGCATCATGTGCCGTGGTTATGGGCGGCGGTGTCGGCCTGGGTGCCCATTAGTGATTTGGCGGCCTGGCATGCTTTTAGCAAAGCAAGGGGAGTGAAATATGCAAAAGATGTAGAGGGGTGCGTTGCGGGCGACCCTAATACGTCAGCGGTGTGTGCAGTGGAGGCGCGACGGCGTTCGCCTTTATACCATTTGCACTGGGCCGCAGGCCTGCCGATAAGCATTGAGGCAGGCATTCAGGATGGGCACAAAGGGAGCGTGCCGGTATCGCATTCGTTGCGGGCGTTCAACGTATTGGCCAAGGCCAATGGTGTAGCTGACGTCTGTTTTTCGGAAAGCGAAACTAATACCATTACACAAGATGCCGTGATTCCTGACGAAGTCGCAGGGACACGTTCGGGGGAAGAGGGGCGTATTTATCCGGTGTTGTTGCGACGGCAGGCGGGCCCCGCGCAGGTGACGATTTTTGATGGGATGCATAACATTGATCCAGTGGCGGGCATGCGCTGGCTATCTACACAGCGACGCGTGGAGCGCAGGGGGGTGGAAAACCCCGTGCAGTATGCCGTGCAATTGGAGAAACCGTTGGTCTATGACGGCGGCGACTATTTGTGGTTCCATCCTCGTGCAGCGGTCGCAGATACTACCTCGCAAGAAGTAGTGATGACCTTGCAGCGTTATCTGAATAGTTCCGATTATTATTCAGGTTTATACGCAATGTATTCACACAACGGTGGCGCACAATGGAGTGTCCCGGTACAGGTTCCTGAATTGAATTGGCGGGATGAAGGACGGGGTATCGTCTCTGCGGTCTGTGATGTGACACCGGGCTATCACGAAAAAAGTGGAAAACTACTGGCGTTTGGTGCCAAAGTGCGCTATCGCGAAGGACGACAGTTACGCGGACGTCCAAAATCACGCGAAGTTGCCTACACCGTTTATGCGCCGGAGTCGGGGCAGTGGACGCCATGGCGTATGTTGGCCCTGCCTGATACGGAACCTTGGTTCTGGAGCGTGGTTTCGGGCTGTTCGCAATGGTGCGTGACCGAAAATGGCGATATCCTGTTGCCGGTATACTGCAATCAACGCAAAGGGGAACAGTATGCAAGCACCGTGCTGCGATGCCGTTTAGAGGGAAACGAGCTGAACTATGTCAGCCATGGGGACATGCTATTTTTGCCGCTAAAACGGGGTATATACGAACCTTCTCTTATTCGTTGCGAAGACACCTACTACCTTACCTTGCGAAATGATGAGCGGGGCTATGTGACGCGTAGTATGGACGGGCAACATTTTGCACCACTGCGTCCGTGGTGTTTTGATGATGGCAGCGATCTGGGCAGTTACAATACACAGCAGCATTGGCTGACGTATAACGATGCCCTTTTCCTGGTATATACACGTCGTGGCGCAGACAATGATCATATCATGCGGAATCGTGCGCCACTCTTTATGGCTCAGGTAGACCCCGTGCGCATGCAAGTGTTGCGCGAGACAGAGCAGGTCTTGATCCCGGAACGGGGAGCCTCGCTGGGGAATTTCGGTGCCTGTCGTGTGAGCGACGCGGAGGCATGGGTGACGGCTTCGGAGTTGGTGAACGATGCCGCGCGTCAACGGGGTGCTGAAGGCGCGACGTTCATCTCACGAATACAGTGGGAGGGAAAATGAGAGATTGTGAGGGACCCCTTTAAAAATGGAGCAGAACGAGTTAATTCAGTTAATAATGTCATCTCCATCTACTCAGGAAGAAGGCGAAAAATGGTTTAAAGACTATTTATTGGAGCTGCGTTCGAATAGAAACGAAATGGTTGATCGCATACTTGCGCATAATGAAGACCCAAAAGATTCGCTACAAAAGCAAGTTTTGTTAACAAAAGCAAAGAACATCCAAAATCAAACAAGAGGGAAACTAGGTGAGTTACTAGGAGGGGTGCTGTTAACTCAGCAAACAAATGCAACAGATGACAGTTTAGTTACTGACAAAGCTGTTTTTGAAACGCCGCATGGGAAGAGGCGAATTGATGTTTATTGGGAAAATAGCGGGCTTGCTATTGAAACGAAGATGGGCTATATCACTAACTCCAAAAGCATAAGAACCCAAATAGAAAAAGACGCGTACCTAGTGCAGAATGGCATCATATGCTCTGTAATTTGGCTGTTAGTAAAAGGAGGTTCAATGGCCGTCAAAATGAATCTGGATAAGCACCGTATAGCATATAAAGAAGGCTGGCCGTTATGAATTAAAGTTTTCTCGTTTTCACGGTCCTTCGTGGGAATGCATGCTCCCATCTTCTCATGTCCGTTGCTGCGGCGTCCCATGGGAATGGGGGTGGTGTTTCTTGCTGTGGTCAGCGACGGCAAGGAGCATAAACTATTGCCGGTGGCGCTGGCCACTTGTTTTTGGTTACTGGACCATTTTGGGATACAATAACAATGTAACCGCGTTATTGAATATAGCGAGGGATGGCCGTGTTTTCGTGGTCTGTATTGATATATATCGTGGAATGGTTGGTGCGATTGACGATGCTTTTCGTTGTTCCGCACCGGCGCCAGCCGTCTTCCGCCATGGCGTGGTTGCTCATCATTTTTTTCTCGCCTACGATTGGTGTGCTGCTCTACATCCTTTTTGGCAATTATCGTTTGCCCAAACGACGGATGCGGCGGCATGCGCGTTTGATGCGGATGGTGATGCGGCTGCGGGAACAGTTTAAGGCAACACAGCCCGATATTTTATTTCCGGTACTGACGCCTGCACATCGCGCCACGGTAGAATTGGCAGAACGATTGGGGCAGTTGCCGATCCTGGGGGGGAATGCGGTCGAACTGATCGAGGATACACAGACCCTGTTTGATCGGGTAGTGGCGGATATTGATGCCGCGAAAAACCATGTGCATCTCCTGTTTTACATCTACGCGGACGATGTGACGGGACGACGTGTGGGGGAGGCGTTGATACGGGCAGCTTCCCGGGGGGTGAAATGCCGCGTGTTGGTAGATTCGGTGGGGGCGCGTCCGATGTTGAAAACGCTGGGCGTTCATCTGGCGCAGCACGATGTAGAGGTATGTGAGGCGCTCCCCGTCGGCATGTTTCGCCGTAGTATGTCGCGTGTCGACCTGCGCAACCACCGGAAGCTGTTAATTATCGATGGCCGCATCGCCTATACCGGTTCGCACAACTGTGTGGATGCTTCGTATGGACGTAAAGACATGGTATGGCGCGATCTGACCGTGCGTATCATGGGGCCTGTGGTTTTAGATATGCAGGTTGTATTCGTGGGCGACTGGTATTTTGAGACCGGAGAACTGTTGACCCGACGCCATTATGCGCCTACGCCGGATGCTGTAGGCGAGGTGGCTGCGCAGGTGTTGCCCAGCGGTCCGAATTATCCTACGGAGAATTACCAACGTTTTCTGGTGGCGGCATTATATGGTGCTCAGCGTCATGTCGTCATGACTACGCCGTATTTCGTGCCCGATGCCCCCCTGATGCAGGCGATTGAGACGGCAGTGCTACGGGGTGTAACCGTAGATCTTATTGTGCCGCAACGCTTCGATCAGATCATGGTAGGCGCGGCAACGCGGGCGTATTTTGAAGATGTGCTTGCGGCAGGAGTGCACTTGCACCTGTACACCGATGGACTATTGCACGCCAAAACGGTCTCCATAGACGATGAAGTATCCTTTATCGGCTCCAGCAATTTCGATATCCGTTCCTTTGCGCTTAATTTTGAGATGAATATGCTGTTCTACGACGTCGCCGTTGCGCAGACCTTGCGCCAATATCAGCGACAGTACTTGCAGCATTCTTTGCCACTGACCGAAACGCAATGGGCCGAGCGCCCCCTGATACGACAATGGTTTGAAAATCTGACCAAACTGCTGAGTGCGGTGCTTTAACGGGGGCAAGAATGCACGCATGCTGCCAGCGCTATAGCAACAAGCATGGCCCTTTGTCCTTCCTGAAGTGCGGTGAAGTTACTTCGAAATACCGCGCGGCGAATTCCGGATAAAATCCACCAGCGTTGTGCGTTCGGGAGAATCCTCGATCTGCTCCTCAATCGCTTGCAACGCCTGCGTGGTGTTCAGTCCGGAGCGGTATAGCAGTTTGTATATACGACGAATACAGCGGATAGCTTCTTTAGAAAACCCACCGCGTTCCAACCCAACCGTATTGGGTCCATGGCAGCGAGCAGGCGCTCCTTCGGTAATCATGAAGGGAAGCACATCTTTGCTGATACGCGACATACCGCCGATGAAGGCGCGCGTACCTACAACGCAAAACTGGTGGATGCCGCACAGTCCACCAATATTGGCAAAATCCTGCACCGTCACATGCCCCGCCAACGAAGCATGGTTGGCCATGATGACCCGATTGCCTACAGTGCAATCATGCGCCACATGGGTGCAGGCCATAAACAGCCCATTATCGCCAATACGGGTGATCTTTTTAAGGTCCTCCTCGCTATACACCGTACTGGAGCTGACCGTGACAAATTCGCGAAAGACATTTCCATCGCCGATGATAGTTTTGCCCGCCACCCCTTTGAGATGTTTCAGATCCTGTGGCGAAATTCCAATTTGCGCCCCGCTATAGCACACATTATTAGCGCCCATTACAGTGCCACTTCCGACAACGCAGTGTGGCCCGATAATCGAGCCTGCGCCGATGCGGACATTTTCTTCAATAATGCTATAGGCTTGCACGGTTACATCGTCGGCCAACTCGGCCTTAGGATGAACAATAGCGCTAGGATGTATCTGCATGGAAACTCCCCACAAGTACTTAGTGTGGTTTATAAATAACTACATACCAAAAATAAGGAAAACGCTACACAGTTGAAACGGCCGCAAGCTATATAAAGATGCACACTGCATTGCCGTATGACTCAACCGCAATGGTAAAAAGAAAGAAATAACAAAAAAAACGGCAGGAAATCAAACTAATCTGGCTAAAAATCAGCCGGAGCTGGGAAAAACCAGCCCCGGCATACACTATAAACATTTTAGGCCCACGTCATCGCCGAGGGTTGTTCAGTAATAATCGCGTCCTTAAGGAAGGTTACCGCCTTATTCAGCCCTTCCCAGCTCGACATCAGGCTGTCTTCATGCTCGATGCTGATGGGGCCATCATAGCCAACCAAACGCAACGTGGAGAAGAAGCTCTTCCACCATTCCTGATCGTGGCCATAACCACACGTGCGGAAAATCCACGAACGGTGCAGCTCATCCCCATAATGCTTCGTATCCAGCACGCCATTAAGCGCAGCATTGCCCGAATCCACCCGTACATCCTTCGCATGTACATGGAAGATAGCGTCGCCGCCCAGCGCCTTTACCGCCTCACACGGTTCCATACCCTGCCAGAACAAATGACTCGGGTCAAAGTTAGCGCCCAGGCTGTCGCCGCATTCCTGACGCAGTTTAAGCAAGGTTTCGGGATTGTACACGACAAAACCAGGATGCATCTCAAAAGCGATTCGCACCCCATTATCCTTGGCAAACTGTGCCTGCTTGCGCCAGTACGGGAAAACCTTCTCATTCCATTGCCATTCCAGGATTTCCAGATAATCCGGTGGCCACGCACAAGTCACCCAATTGGGCTGCTTCGCCTGCGGATCAGAGCCGGGGCACCCCGCGAAATCATTTACATTTTCCACGCCCAGCAGGTTCGCCAACTTGATGGTATTCGTTTGCACCTTCTGATTCTCTTTCGCAAACGCTTCATCCGGATGCAAACAGTTGCCATGGCAACTCAGCGCACTGATGCTCAAACCTTCCCCATTCAGCATCGCCAGCAGTTCATCACGCTTAGGTTTCGATTCCAGCAATTCATCCAGATTGCAATGCGCATTGCCTGGATAATTTCCCGCGCCCAGTTCGACACAATCCAGGTTCAGCGGACGGATCAGCTCCAAAACATCCTTCAGCGGTTTATCGCTGAACATTACCGTTAAAAGCCCCAGTTTCATACTTGATATTCTCCGTAGTTGCGGATCTCGATTACTTAATGCTTTCCCATTTCTTCGAAGCCGCAGCGGTTTCAACCGCCTCAAGCACCTTCTGGCACTTCACCGCATCCTCAAAGGTGGGGTAATTGATCTTCTTGCGGTTCAGGCCACAGAGGAACTCATACATTTCATGTACGAAGAGATGCTCATAACCGATGATGTGTCCCGGGGGCCACCACGAATTCACATACGGTTGTCCCATATCGCAGCCCTGCACCGTGCGGAAGCCCTGCAGCACAGCAGGGTCGTTACGATTGAAATACTGGAAGACATTCATTTCCTCTTGATTCCACAAGACCGAACCCTTGCTGCCATAAATCTCAATTGAATTATAATTGCGGCGGCCCGGTGCAAAACGTGTCGCTTCAAACGAAGCCAGCGTATTTGCGCCTTTGATGCGACCAATATAAATCGCCGCATCATCTACATCCACCGTGTCATACTTCTTCTTGCCCTTGCCCGCTTTCGAACCCCACGCGCCCGAGTCACTTTCCGGCACTACGCGCTTCTTGATAAAGGTTTCCATACTGGCGGCCACTTCACACACATCCCCCACCAGGAAATGGCACAAGTCCGTAATATGCGCGCCGATATCGCCCAACGCTCCCGAGCCCGTGTGCTTCTTCTTCAAGCGCCACACCATCGGGAAATCCGGGTCCACGATCCAATCCTGCTGATACGCCGCCCGAAAATGATAGATATCGCCCAGCTCCCCCTTCGAGATCATTTGTTTGATACGCTGTACAGCCGGCGCAAAGCGGTACGAAAAACCACACATATGCTTAATGCCCGCCTTATCCACCGCCTTCAACATATCCGTAGCCTCTTTCACCGTATTGGCCAACGGTTTTTCACAGACCACATGCTTACCCGCTTTTGCCGCAGCAATCGCAATAGGGCCATGCAGGAAATTAGGCGTACAAATATCGATGATATCAATATCATCCCGCGCCACAACCTCCTCCCAATTATCCGAGACCTCTTCCCAACCCCATTTTTCCGCATTCGCCAGCGCATTCGGGTCCTTATCACACAACACCTTCATCACCGGCTTTACAGGCGCATCAAAAAACATATCCACCTTGCGCCACGCATTACTATGCGTTTTCCCCATAAAGGAGCCGCCGACCATTGCGACATTTACCACTTTCTTTTTCTTCGCCATAATTCTCCCTCCTGGCTCATGTTGCTAGCGTCATCTAACAGACGACATACAAACCGAAAATATACATCCACCAAGTTTATCGTGAAAACCATACCACGTTAAAGATAGCCTTGGCTACCTTTGTATCCTACCCCCTTCGATTCACAGATTCCAGCGACGCCCTCTGTTGTCAACACCGCCCAATACATTTCTTTCCGAAAAAATCCGGATAGTCCCTTTCTTAACGTTTCTTCTATTTTTATCGCGTTAATATTATTTGACCACTTTTCGTTGTTCGGAGTTTTTCTGGGGGCAGGGCGGCGGGATTTTGAGCGTAAAGTGGTTGTCGGGACTGTCTCTGTAGGCGTTGAGCAAGGGGGAGTAATCTTTTACCTGTACGGTTTCGCCGTCGGGAAGAAATTCCATGAGACGGAGGAAACCGTCGCCCAAGCGGGGTTTCATCTGGAAGTTGACGAGCATCTGGTGCACAGGGTTGCCGGCATCACCCTGGCTGGTCTTACGTCCGAGACCATCGAGCAGGCAGTGTCCATTGAGCGTCATCAGCATGTTAGGATGTTTCGAGACGAGTTTGTTCCATAGTTCCTCGCCGTCGTTGCAACCGCCCTCCTTTTGTCCCATGCGGTAGGAATGCGGATTCCACATCTGCTTTTTGCCATAGGTTTTCCAGTCATAGCGTGTATCGTCGACGTAGAGATAGGCGTGGGTGATGAGGATGGCGGTACGGTTGGGGTAGCGGTCCAGCACGCGGTTGGCCCAGTCGACGACGACGTCACGTGGCCCGAATTCAAGGGCGAGGACGAGGAAATCACGTCCCCCTGCACTAAAGCGGTCCAGCGACCGCAAGCCAGAATTATGGTCCTTGCTATCCCTGTCCACAGCACAAGGTTGATTTTTACGAGAATTTTTTCGATTTGAGGCACTAAAGAGATGGAAGCTGTTGTCCATGCGATCCGGTTCCGCATCGAAGACGCCGCCAAAGGTGGAGAGGGTCTTGTAGTGTTCGATGGGGAAATAGGTATTGAACAAAGTGTCGCGGGTTGCCGATTTGCCCCTGTCGCCGATGTCGTGGTTACCCAGAGCCAATGCATACGGCACTATCCCGTCGAGGCGTCGCAGGGCGCGCTGCGCCACTTTCCACTGTTCAGGCGTATTGTCATCGGTGATGTCGCCCAGATGCAGCACAAAAACGATGTTGCGTCGCTTTACATTGTTCGCGATCCAGCCCGTTTGCGCCTCGAAGATCCATGGGAAATCTTCCGCGTAGCCTTGTGTATCGGGAAGGACAACAATGGTGAAAGCCCCCTCGACAAAAGGAAGCGGCTCCTGATGGACAAGTGGCGCCTCCTCGGCATACACGCAGTTCCATGCAGTAAGCAATACAACTGTCGTGACGACTAGCAAGAATATGTGGGTGCGCATTTCACGTCTCCTTAATTAGAAAGGGTTTTGGGCTATAACAGCGTAGTCCTCGCCATGTCAATAGTATAGGGTATGCATCATGCCTGGCCAACACAAGGGTTATTTTATATCATTTTTCTTAGCTGTGCGTTACTAATCCTTAGATTTCGCATTCGAGTGTAAAATGCCGATGAGGCATGGTATACTGTGCAGTCGCTTCCCCTACATGACAGGCTGTGTCGTGTGTCTGCTCGGGCATAACGCCAAAGTGGGCGCCTGCACCCCCAAGGCATGTTGCGTATAGCGGAGTGTTTATCCTGCCACAAGGAAAGGCCGGTAGGCCGTACGCTTGCACATGTTATACGGAGTGGGGGGATGTTGCGGTATAACGATTGTCAAAGCAGGACACCACGGAATGACGAAAAAAAAGAAGTTACCCCTGGTCGCCATCTGTGGGCGACCGAATGTCGGGAAATCCACCCTCTTTAACCGGATTATCGGTAAGCAGCGCGCCATTGTACATGGGGAGGAGGGGATTACACGGGATCGGTTTTTTGGCCAGGCGGAGTGGAAGGGACGTGCCTTTCGTGTTGTAGACACGGGCGGTATCATCGATCAGCCGATCGACAGCATCTCCCAAAAAATGCAGGCGCAGGTAGAGGCCGCCTTGGATGAAGCCAAGGTGATTGTTTTCGTGATCGACGGACAACAGGCGCTTACCCGTGTAGATCATCAAGTGCGCGACACGCTGTTTACCTATGGGAAGCCTGTCGTCCTTGCGGTGAATAAGCTAGACAACCCTGAACTGGGTATGAATCGTTTCGATTTCTACGAGCTGGGCATGGGCGAACCCTTTGCCGTATCTTCCGGTCATGGTCTGGGCATTGCCGAGTTGATGGATAGTATTGTCGAGCATATTCCGCGTGTTTCTCAAAGCGATGCCTCGGAGGAGACGGAGGAGGAAGCGGAGGGGCCTGTCAAAGTAGCGGTGGTCGGCAAACCGAACGTAGGAAAATCCTCTTTTATCAACGCGATTCTTAATGAAGAACGCAGCATCGTCGACGATACCCCCGGAACGACACGCGATGCGATTGACATCGAGTTCCAATGGAAAGAGCAGCACTATGTGCTAATCGACACCGCAGGTATGCGACGCAAGGCCGGTATCAAAAAACACGTTGAACGCTTCAGTGTAAGTCGTAGTCTGCGCGCAGTGCGACGCGCCGACATCTGTCTGGTTATGATTGACGCCACAGAAGGGATCAGCGAACAGGACAAGCGCATCATCGGCTACTGTCGCGAGAACGGCACCGCCATGATTCTTGTGTGGACCAAATGGGACCTCATTGAAGATAAGGAACGTCGTTTTAAGGCGATTGCAGACGAGATCGACTTAAAAACCCCTTATCTTAAATATGTGCCCTACCTCACCATTTCCAATCTTACCCGGCAGCGTCTTTTTGCCACGTTTGACTACATCGATCGCATTTCCACGGCCACAAAATTACGTATCGGCACCGGCGAACTAAACAAATTTTTTGAAGAGATCGCAGCGAAACACCGTCCGCCCAACCACAAAGGTAAATTTGCCAAGATTTACTACGGCACCCAGGCCAGCGTCAAGCCAACCACCTTTGTGCTATTCGTCAACCAGAAATCGTTATTTCACTTCAGCTACATTCGTTTCATCGAAAATCAGCTTCGCGAAAAATACGGTTTCGACGGCGTGCCTATAAAGATAGAGCTTCGAGAAGGAAAACCCAAAAAATGACCCCCTTCGTTTACAGCGTGATTGGCGTTTTATTGTCCTACATTGTCGGCTCCATCCCCACAGGCCTCTGGCTAGGACTCAAACTGCGCAACGTAGATATACGGCAGCATGGCAGCCAAAATATTGGCGCAACCAACACCATGCGCGTACTGGGTAAAAAACTGGGCGCTATTGCACTCCTCTGCGACATGCTCAAAGGCCTTATCCCCGTTCTCATTGCAACCGTCCTCAGTCCTTGGCCCCACCTTCCCCTCCTATGCGGTCTTGCCGCCGTACTCGGCCACAGCTTCTCCCTCTTCCTCCAATTCAAAGGCGGAAAAGGTGTCGCCACCAGTACCGGTATATTCCTGGGGCTGGCACCCGTTCCCACCCTTATCGCCGCAGGCGTTTTCGCAGGCGTCCTTGCCGTAAGCCGCATGGTCAGCGCCGCCTCCATGAGCGCCGTCCTCGGACTCAGCATTGCCATGCTGGCCTGTCCCGACACCGACCTGCCCCTGCGCATACTCACCATTACACTCAGCGTACTTATCCTCATCAAACACCGCACCAACATTCAGCGCATCCTGCACGGCAACGAAAACAAACTGTAGTATTCCCACCGGTAACACCTTTTTTAAAGGGAGGTTTTTTCAAAGACGGCCTATTGGGAATTCAAGGGCAGAATTATGTGCGAGGGGTGAAGGAGGGTATGGTGGATTTTGTTATGGGCAGGAATGCTGCGCGTGTGTTTGCGGAAAGCTTCGCCTGTGTTGGGGTTGGCTTCGTAGCGCGGGTGGGCGCAGGAGAAGATATCGAGACGCAAACGGTGGCCTTTGGCAACCGTAAGCGCAGTCTCGCCAAGAGCAATGCTAAGTGAGTATATTTCCCCCGGGTTCATCAGGGTTTCCTTGGCTCGGTCGTCGCGATAGCGGGTGCGTACCATTCCTTCGTTCATATTCATAGAGCGCCCATCGGGATAAACGTCGCAGAGGCGTGCACCAAAATCGGTGTCCGTCACATCGGAAGAAACATGCAGCGTAACCGTAATTGGTCCAATGAAGGTTTTCTCGCTGATGAACGGCGGGCTGTCGAAGGAAATAACATCCTCACGCGCTTCAATTTCCCGTTGGTTTTGTGGGCCGCTGGGTGGGTAGAGATTGTTACCGCCAAAGGAAGGCGTCGGGTCTTCAGGGTTGTAGGTGTATGCCGTTGCGCTGTTTTCTGTTTTGGGCGGCGTTTCGTGAAGTATGCCATCGGAATGTAGATAGAGCCGGTGGGGCGTGTGGGGTGGGGGCCAGTTGTTTAGCGTGCGCCAGACATTACTCTCTGGGTGTTCGTTCTTGTCGTCTCCCATAACAAAGAAAGCTACGGCGGGCTTTTCCAGAATGCCATGGTCTTCTTCTTTTAGCCAGTACGCCAGCCAGGCCCAGGAGGGGCCGATGAGTCTTTCAGGGTTGGTTTGACCGGCTGCCGTAAAGGGCAATGCACCCGAGGCACCGCCGTGTGCCTTGGTGCCCATCAGGAGTTTGCATTTACCGTGTGTTTGCGGATGGCCGTTGTTGTTTACCTGCTGGAAGAAAGCAGTCGCGCTACGCTGGAAAAGATCGAACCAACCACAGGTGATGTATACGGGAATGGTAATCTCTTTGGCGCGTGCACGCGCATCGTAGCTGCGCCAGAAATCGTCATAGGCGGGGTGCTGGACAAAGGTGTTTATCATCGATTTGCCTTGAGGCCAGGCTTCTATTGTGTTGAGACGGTAACAGCCGTTTGGAAAAATTGTTTCGTACAACGTATCAGAAGCAGCACCGATATAGGCGCAGCGCACCCCTTTAGGGTGTGCCGCCATGAGTAGTTGTGCGGCGATACCACTGGCAGACCAGCCAGCCAGCCCGATTTTTCCATTACACCAAGGTTGCTTCAGGAGCCAGTCGACGGTGTCCAGGCCGTCATGATACCCCGGTGTGGCGTTCCATCCATCCGTACGAAAAACTTCCCATACCCCGTCAGAATCCAAGGTGCCCCGCAGGTTTTGTATGACCACGGCGTAGCCTTGTGGCAGCAGATTGGCATGGGTGAGTCCTCCATGCTTGCGGTCGTAAGGCGTGCGCTCCAAGACCACGGGCCAGGGTCCATCACCTGTAGGAAGATAAAGATCGGTGGCGAGGGTGACGCCGTCGCTCATTGGTACACGGAAGGTTTCCGCGGGTGCTGCAAGCCCATTAAATGCAAGAAGAAGGCAGAGACAGAAAAAGACAAACCGGATAATACGCATAAGAGCACCTCGGTACTTTGGTTTTGTTTTTCCTCCTGTCAGCGCAGGACTTTTTCTGTAAGCGGGGGTGTCAGGGAAGAGAGTGGGGGGTTAGCATCATGCCGGAATGACGGCTGCGTCATTCCGGCATGCATGTTTCGGGAGAGCTTTATGCCTAGGCCCAGGTGACCAAAGCAACCTCATGTTTACGTGCCAAATCGGGATGGTTGGGGATGACACGGACGGTGAAGCCTTGTTGGCCCGTCTGAGCACATTTAATGATGCCTTCAAAGCGGAAAGCGCCGCTGCCGAGGTCTTTCGCGCAGCCCATAGTTTCCGTTTTACCCAAGGTGATTTGTCCATGTGGATCCAGATCGCCCTCATAAATTTCCACGGTGACATCATCGCTCGTCAATTCACCCAGATGCACCTCAGCATAAACATGCAGGTCAGAGCCTACGGGCAAACCTTCTGTAGGGCCAGAGCCGATGTTGAGGAAATGAATCTGCGACCAGTTTTGATGTACTTTTTCCTTCCAGGCCGCTAATTCCTTGGCGCGTTTACGCCCATCGTGTTTTAGCTCAAGACGTCTCACAGAGCAGGGGGTGTAAAAACGATCCGTATATTCCTGCACCATGCGGTAGGTGTTGAACATGGGGCAAATCGTGCGGATGGCATTCTTCATCCGTGCAATCCATTCACGCGGCATGTTATCCCGCCCATGTTCATAGAAAATCGGTACGACTTCCTGCTCGAGGATTTCATACAGCGCTTCACTTTCCACCAAGTCCTGTTCATCGATACTATCGTACGTTTCCCCTTTGCCGATACTGAAGCCATTTTCGGCCAGTGATTCAGCCTCACACCACCAACCGTCGGGGATACTGATGTTGAGAGCGCCATTGGAGGCCGCCTTCATGCCACTGGTACCGCTGGCCTCCATGGGACGACGCGGTGTATTGAGCCAGCAGTCCACGCCTTGCACCATGTAACGCGCCACATTGATATCGTAATCTTCAAGGAATACGATGTGGTTGCGCAGTTCAGGATCGCGGCTGTAGTGAATAATCTGGCGGATCAACTCTTTACCTTGTGTGTCTGCAGGATGCGCTTTACCCGCAATAATCAACTGCACGGGACACTCAGGGTTGCACAGAATCGATTTCAGCCGATCAATGTCTTTGAATAGCAGCGTGCTGCGTTTGTAGGTGGCAAAACGACGCGCGAAACCAATGGTGAGCACCTCGGGGTCCAGCACTTCGGTGGCAAAACGCACTTCATGGCTGGGCGCACCGCGACTGATGAGCTGATGGTGTAAACGTTTGCGCGCAAAATTGACAAGGCGTTCACGACGGCGTTCATGCGTGCGCCACAATTCCGTATCCGGTACCTCATCAATGCGTTTCCAGATACTTTGGTCGTCGGGACTATTGATCCAACCAGGCCCAAGGTAGCGGTCATAAAGATCAGCCAAGTCGCGAGAAATCCAGGAACGCGTGTGAATACCATTCGTAATAGACGTGATTGGCACTTCATGTTCGGGCAAGCCCTTCCAGGTCTGCGCCCACATGTTACGCGAAACTTCACCGTGCAACTTGCTTACGCCATTGGCGCCAGCACCCAATTTAAGGGCCAGCACGGTCATACAGAACGGTTCGCGCGAATCCATTGGGTTCTGGCGTCCCAATCCCAGGAAGTGGTTCATGCTAATTCCGACGTCTTTACAATATTTGCCAAAATACTGGTGGATCAATCCGGGGTCAAACATGTCATTACCAGCGGGGACGGGTGTGTGTGTGGTGAAGAAACTGCCCGCTTTGACGGTTTCCGCTGCTTCGATGAACGTTAGTCCCTCATGTTGCACCAGTTCCTTGATGCGTTCCAGGACCATGAATGCGGCATGCCCTTCATTCATATGATAAGCGGTAGGATGTACGCCCACGGCATGCATTGCGAGGACCCCGCCCATGCCCAGCATAATCTCCTGACGGATACGTGTTTCGCGATCGCCCCCGTACAACTGTCCAGTGATAGAGCGATCGACCGGCGTATTCTCTTCATGGTCGCAATCCAGTAGATAAAGCGGGACGCGTCCCACCTGGCATCGCCAGATATACGCTTTAACCATGCGACCGGGGAATTCTACTTCAATAACAAGCGGTTTGCCGGTTTCATCCCGTTCAAGATGGATCGGCATGTTATAAAAATCGTTACGCGGATACGTTTCCTGTTGCCAGCCGTCGGCGTTTAGATACTGACGGAAGTACCCTTCACGGTACAGCAGCCCCATACCTACCAGAGGAAGGCCGAGATCACTGGCCGCCTTGAGGTGGTCGCCCGCCAGCACGCCCAAGCCGCCGGAGTAGATACTGATAGATTCATGCAATCCAAATTCTGCCGACATGTAGCAGATTTTTAACTCCTGCGGCGCTTGTGGATTGCGTTCAAACCAAGTGTTGCACGCCATATAAGCGTGTAATTTGGTGTGCACACGATTCAAATGCGCCAGAAAGCTTTCGCTTTTCGCCAGTTCATCTTCCAATCGTGTCTGGCTGATTTCTCCCAACATACGTCGGGGATTCTCATGACATTCCGTCCACAATTTGCGATCCATGCGGAAAAACAGGTCTATTGCTTCGGGATCCCAACACCACCAGATGTTATCTGCAATTTCAAGGAGTTTTTCCAAAGACTCCGGTAGTTTGGGTACAACGGTAAACTTTGTTACCCGCGGCATAGGCGAAACCCCTCCTTCGTTTTAATCTAATACAAGGCAAAAAGGCGAATACTAAATCGTCATCGGCCTTGATTCTTTACCAATATACATGAGTATATCTTATCCTAGCTTCAACAATAGCAGCTTTTCCTTACTTCTGACAAGTATTTTATTCCCAAATTCCCGTATAAAAAACCGGAAACCCCGGGTCTATACAAAAAATGCCCCGTTTTCCATAAAACGGGGCATACGGTATGCAGAATTTGCTTAATCGTTAAAAATTCTACAGCGTCAGCATTGCTGACAATCGTGTTCTTCAGTATCTTTTTAATGGATAAGCCAGTAGTTTAGGGCAACAAGGTACTGCTAGCGATGTTGGAGCGCACTTCGGAGCCATCTGTACGATATGCGGCAATACCACTTATGTTTTGCGTACCAGAAGCGGTCTGCGGCACCTGAATGCGATAGGTAAAGTGATAAGGGAAATTCATGTCGTCGAAATTGAACCAGACAAACGCCAGCGTGCCCGTAGCGCCTACCTCAGGTCGGTCACCGGGTTTTACGTTGTCATCTCCCTGGGTGACATCCAGATAGGTCCAACCTTCGGGTACGGTTTCACTTAGGGCCAAGGCGGTAATCTCTTTTGTGCCGCTGTAGTCTATGGTGGCCTCAATCGACAGTATTTCCCCGGGGGTATAGCTCGCCGCTACGGAGCGTGTAAAGGTCATTTCCAGTGTTTCCCCCTCTGCTTCTCCTTCTGTAGCGCCTTCCTCCTCTCCCTCTCCCTCTCCTGGATTCTCCACGGCAGTAATAAAGTTTTGTTTTGTCAAAGTGTCACTACCCACTTCCGTACTCACCGTAAAGCTAATGGTGTACACACCCGGCGCCGTGTATACATGTAGCGGATCATGGGCTGTAGAAGTGGCGCCATCGCCAAAGTCCCATTGATACGTCTGAATTATCGAGGTCCCCGCTACGGAGCTATCGTAGAACTGCACCGAGAGGGGAGCGTAACCAGCAGTAGGGTTGGCCCCAAAGTTGGCCGTGGGGCCCTCCGCCGACGGTTTAGGGCAACCGCTAAGGAGAAGGGTGGATATGGTCATAACCATAATAAGGGTGAGTGTAAGCAAGTTTTTTGACATGATGGATACCTCACTTTGCTGCATTGTTGATTGTGGAACGCATGGCAGCGGTAGAACGAGAATAGATGTGCGTAAACGTATCGCTACATCCTAAACAGTTACATAAGAGTTTTGCGCCCGCACTTAAATTGTACCATGCCGTTCTCAGCTATTTCGGAACAGACCGTGCTTATACTAACATTGGCGGGCGCACATGTTACATAACGTCGTGTGCGATAAAAAGGCTGACAGGTTTATCGGGCTGCATCAGGTCCGAAAGCCATGCCTTTTTCAGGCAAACGGACGGGCTTGCGTTCCGGTTTCTTTTCGTCCTCCTCCGAAGGGGATGTTGCATTGGCAGGGGAGGGCTGTTTTTCAATATGAAACTTCCGAGGCCCTTCCATTTCCTCCTTTGTGGTTTCATTACTCTCCTTTGGTCCGAAAACCATGCCACGCACAGGGATGCGGGTGGAAAAACCCGTTGGGGCCGCTACACTTGTCTCGGTGTCTTTTGTATCAAGTCGTTCCAGTGCAAATGTGCCATCAGAGGGCTTTGTTGCTTCTGTTGCCCCCCCTTTTTCATTTACAGCAGGGCCAAAGACCATGCCGCGGACCGGTAGCGTGGTCTCAGATTCTTTATCCAAACGGTCAAGCTTGAATAGCGTCTCGGAATCCGTAGCAGATTCAGAGCGTGGGGCCGCAGGGGAGAGCGCTGTGGGGACAGCAGATTCCTGTTCGTGTAACAAGGAAGGCAATGCCTCGGCGGGCTTTTCGAGATACTCCACAGGCCCCAGGATAGCGTAGACAGAAGCGTGGTCTGTAGTGACAGAAAATAACCGGGGCTCGGTTTTGGTCACAGGCGGTTCCACCTTGCGCCATACTTGCGTTGCATCCCATTCATACAAGTGCAGTTGCGATATATTTTCATCCTTACAGGCGGTTGAAGGCACATAAAGCTCCAGGTAGAGTTCGACCGATGCCGTTTTGGGTGTCCATTGCGGATGCGCGAAAAGCGTGAAGGCGGTCAGGCCCTTCGGTAATGCGCCAGGCGCTGTCGTAGAGACGGGTAAGTGCGCCTCGACGGGGCTTTTTGCCGTGATACGGCACATGCCTTCAATTCCCAGCGGGTATAGCGTAATGCAATTGCCACGAGCTGTGTCGGCATAGCGCCATACTTCGCTACGCTGATAGCGGCACCGCTTCATTCGTCGTGCTAACAACAGATCCAGCTGATCGTCATAATGCGGCGAGTCGGGGTGTTCCGAAGTCCCAAAGGGAGAGAGACTTACCGCCTCGGGTATCTCACCGAACGAGATAGCCATGGCAAAGCCAACACCATAGGTCGCTTGCCATTGTCCATTCTCATAGACGTGGTCGGAGAGCATAAAGATAGGCTCGCCGGTAGTTGCTCCAGGCGCAGGCTCATCTCGCTTGCCCCGTCGAATGCGATGTACATCTCCCCAGGGCACATCGATCTCGTTATACGTGTTCCGCATTCGGCGTGCTGCATCAGTCGCCGCATCCAGTGCACGCGGTGCTGCATCGGGTGCTTGTTGCAAGAAATGCGCCACCGCTATATCGCTGCTTAATTCTCCTCCGGAAGCTGCCATAAGCTGTGCCATCCAGAGATGGAAGAAGGTCATGCCACCTGCATCGGTTTCCGCCAGACCGGCCCAATCGCGCAATAACGACAAGGCATTGTTCAGGTCAGGATGCGCATGCTTTACCAGAGTGGGGTGCTGTGCCGCCATATCGAGCAACATGGGTTTCAACGCCAATGCCGCAGGGGCCGCCATATCGTACAGCATCGATTGCATATCGCGAAAAGAGCGTGTTCCACTGCGCAACAAACGACGCACCCGTCGTGCACGAAAGCTGTCTTCTTCCCGCCCAATTTCCTGCGGCCAATTTGCCGGAGATAACGCGCTATCATCCGTCACCGTCCACGGTGGCGTACCACATGTCTGCAGATAGCCCGCTTCCGGATTGACAATATAAGGTAATTCTTCCGCAGCAAAGCACGTTTCCCAGGCCCAGCCGGCATCTGACGCGCGTTGCGGATTTCGCCAATCGACCGGTTCATCGGGCAGCGCAACATGAGTGGGGTGACGACGGGTTCCTGTGCGTGCGTTATACAGGTAAAACAAGTTGCCCTCGCGATCGGCGTACAGCACATGAAAACAGGGCAACTGTTGCATACGCAACGCCGCCTGGAAAGTAGCGAGATTTTTCGCGCATCCCATAGCGAGCAGTTGTGCAAAACCATCGAAGGCGTGGTATCCGCCGATACGCCATGAATAAAGCGTGCTACCCCCTTCTTCGAAAAGGGGGCCACGCGGTCCAATCCAGGAGGGCTCAGCACGCTGTTCCAGGCCCCCTTCCGTTTGCACGAAATAAGGTTTAGCGTGCGACATGTATTGCAACAAGAACTGTTGGTGATCCGCCAAATCCTGCAAGCGGGGATCATTGGGGCTGCGCACGCTTCCTTCCCACCGTTCTTCGAACATATCAGCGAAATCCGGTTCATTAGGGGTTAGCGCCCACCCCAGCACGCCGTTGTGCCCTTGCAAGAGTATCGGTAGCCCGAAAAGGGTGGCCCCTGCCATATCAAGCGCATTCCAGACGAGGTGTGCTTCGTACCAACGAAAAGGACCATCGAAATACTGATGCGGATTGATAACCAGTAAGGCTTTTCCCGATTCTGTACGACCCGGTGCAAGCGCCCATGCATTGCCACTGTCAAATGCAGGTGGACGGTGATACGTATCCGGAAGATCGAAGGGGGCCATACTCATTACAAAAGCGTGCCACAACGAGAGGACATCCTGTGGCTGCACCCCCTCGCACCATTCAGGTGCCTGGTCAGCATGTTCTGCCAGCCAGGCATTAACCCCCTGTGCAAAACCCACACACAAAGCACGGCCCACCGGCGCAATTGTATCCAGTGCGGTACGCGCCAACTCCGCATGGCCCATTTTGATCGAAAACGCGTCCGATTCCGCATACGCCTCCCCCAACACCTCCGCCATCCGTCCATTGGCCATGCGATACGCCAGCAGCATTTCCTCCAAATGGTCCTCGGCCTGTGCATACCCAAAGGCAAAAGCAAGCGCGTCAGGTGTTTTCGCATAAATATGCGGCACGCCCCATGCATCCCGATACAAAGTGCTTTCTTCCCAGAGAGAATCCTCAATGGATTGGCCCCAAATGCTGGGAACAACGGTACAAAACAGAAGCACAATAATCGCAATAATATGTCGGTTACTTCGCATCATGAAACGCATTATACCGCTTTACCCACTCCGCATACAGCAGGTGGTCCAGCGACCACAAGCAAGTGACCAGCGTCACAGGCAATAGATATGGTCCTTACTTTGTCCTGTTCCATGCTTCTCGTATTAAGCCTTCTGCCTTTCTTAATTTTTCGTGAGGTTTAGCTGTGGTCAGCAGTATAACCCAGGAATAGGTGGCCCAACGTAATTTACTGTCCGTTTTTCTTTGGTTCCCCCTTTTTCCGTAAAAAGAAAAAATATAAAAACCCTAGGGATGCGCAACGTTTTTTCCATACCGTAAATCATAGGCGGCACGGTGAACCTTTTGGGCTGCCTGCATCATTTCCGGGTAGGGGGTGTCGGTTACATCCACAAAACCGATGTTGTAATTCTCGCCATCAAACCAACGGCCCGTATTGGGTTCATCGACATACTGGAACCAGTGACATCCCACCACAGCGGGATGGCGTAATGCGCTTTGCACATAGCGCGCGTAGGCTTCGGCGCGTTCCTGCTGGTTCGCGGTGGACGATAAGCCGGTGTGGAACATGCCGCGGTCCAGCGCGCCAAAATGAAACTCACCGATAATGGCCGGTTTGCTAAGCACATTTTTCTTTTTCCATTTCGTTTCCGGCACGCTTTGGTAATAGAGATTGAAGCTGTTCACATCCGCCACTTCATCACAAGCGCGTACAGCCGGTTCTGGCGCAGCAGCAAACCGACACCCCAGGTACAGTGTATTCGGCATGTGCTTGCGACCTGCTGCCTGTACCGTTTCAAAATAGCGACGCGCAAATTGGTACAGGAACCGGTCCAAGTCCGCTTTTGCGGTTTCATTCAGCTTCTTCGGCGTTTTCAGCGCATCCCAACTTTCAGCGTCCACCTCCCACGCTTTGTTAAGTTGCGCCAAGGTCTCATAACGTGCTTGCAGTTCTTTTACGAAAACCTTTCGGCAAGGCTGGTCAACAGGACTGTTCAATACGCCGCGGGCCACCCCTTCCCAGGCAAGCTCGTTGTCGACGAAATAGCCAATACAACGCGGATTTTTTGCACATAACTCCTTCAAACGAGCCAAAGCAGCGTCCGTTTGGGGCGCAAACTCCGGCGCATACACATCTTTCATCTTCGCCCAGTACCCTGTCGCACCTTGCACCAGAGGAACGTCACCTATATTTGTGGAAAGGGCAAAAGGATGGGTCCCGTGTTGATAGACATCGTGCTGCGACCAATTGGCGACCGTATTGAAACCCCAGGCAGAAAGACGTTTGCAGGTGGTTTCCCGCCACGCCTTTGCCCAATCCGGACCATACTTTCGATACAGATTGGCACGATAGAAATTAAAGGTGCGTCCCTGCCCGTTGATTGCCTCCGCCATACTGTGTGCATGGCTCTTTTTTCCATAAAATATGCTGTACGGATCATCCGCAACAGGGGGGAGCCATTCGAACCAATCCTCCCGTTTTTCCACGAACGTTTCGCCACCCATACCGACACAATCAATTCCCAGACTGAAAAAAAGATGCCCTTCAGGCGTTACCAGCCACCATTTATCCTTCACCTTCTCCGTGCGGAACCAACCCGTGGCCTCCAATTGCGGTCCCTCCAGCCATCCACCGTAGGTGTCACAGGGCAAAAGGCCCGGCTGCAGCAGGCGTTTTTCTTCCTGTGCCACCCGGTCAGCCAGCTCCGCTTCCGAATGCAGCTTGCCGAGCCAATCCGCATGCATGTACTGTCCAAAACGATCCACAAAAGGGAAAGGGACACCAGCCTCGGCGCCGCTCCCCTTACCAAATAACCACGCCCGTTTCAGAATCAGCGAATGTGCTTTCTGGGGACGAGGTAAAAAAATCTGGAATGCGGTTATTTTCTCCAAGTCCAATTTGGGGCCCGTTCCCAGTGGCCCCGTGAGCGGCACGCCGCGCATTCCCCAGAAAGGAGTGCGGTCCCCCGAATTAAAACGCAGTTGCAGGGTATATGTTTCCTTTGGCGGTACGCCACCCGATACCGTGTTGCAATGATTCATGCCATCGGCGCCATCATTATCCAATCGTATAGAGACATTAACCGAAGCATCGCCGGGATTATAGAGCGTTACCGCAATGCCTGCGTAAGCGTGCCAATCCCAGCCCTCTTCAGGAGCAACGAAATTGATATTAGGCCAGTCGACCACCTCAAAATCTGCCCTGCGTCCCTCCTTAATACGAGAAAGACGCACATTATTTAACTGCATATAAGCGGGCATGCTCTCCGCAGTAAAATTCAGCAATTCATACGTTGTGCCATCCACCGCCGCCCCTAAGATAGTGCTCAACAGAATGAGAATACACATTACCCACATACCCCTCTCTCTTGTAAAATCATCTTTATGCGATTACACCATGAAAAAAAATTTACCCGTCGAAATTTTAGCGCTCCCCTATATTTACTTTTGTAAAATTTGGAAATATGCCTTAACAGGTGACATAGAACAAGATTTATCATACAATGGATGGGGTCGTTAGCGCTACAGTACCATGTATGTTGAAAGACGCCCCGTTGAATAGCACGTTAACCAGGGCGAGGGAACCTGTATCAGGAGATGTTACATGGCTGGGGGAACTGAGTCCCACTCTACAGAGGCCAGCTGGTCAGAAATGATAGAGAAGATGTTGCAGTTTGCCGAGACGGGCTGCTTTCGATGTGACTTAGAAGGTCGCATCCTCTCAATGCATCCTGCCGCATTTATGCTGCTGCATTTACATACTCATTTCGAGAATCCGGAACAGGTTTGCGGGCATCGCTATCTGGATTTAGTTGCCTACCCAAAACAAGGCGATATATTTTCGCAGTGGTTGCAGGAACGAATTGCAGGTCCGGTAGATTGTTACATCACGGTACCACAAGACGAATTGCGTTGCTTCCGGCATTGCTTCGTATATCAGGACGAGCCGCCTTGTGTGGACGTTTTGCTGCGCGATATCAGCCGTGAACAGAAGGCCCTGCAAGGTTTTCAGCGCAACGAACGCCAGTTTCAGGAATTGGTGGAAACGGTACACAATGTGGTGCTGCGCATTACTCCAGAAGGCCGCGTGTTATATTGCAACACCTTTGCGCAATCGCTTTTCGGATACAGTGCCAAAGAATTAATGCAACGAAGTGTTTTTGAAACCATTGTTCCTGCAGTAGGCACAGGTGGTCAGAATTTGGAAACGGCCTATCGCGATTTCTTAACGCGACCGGAAGCTTTTCCTCAGAAAGAGATTGAAGCGCGTCGTAAAGACGATCGTCGTCTATGGCTTAGCTGGCACAACCGCCCCTTCTACGATATGGCAGGAAACCTGCGCGAGATTTTAGTGGTTGGCACCGATCTGACTACCTTGCGACGTGAGCAGGCGGTACAATATTTACAAGAAGAGCGCCGTCGTCGTATCACCGAAATGGTGACTGATTATGTCTACACCGTACAGCTGCGCGATGGAAAACCTGTTGCCACTACACACAGTCGCGGTTGTAAGACCGTAACAGGTTATGCCGCAGAAGAGCTGAACGCGAATCCGATGCTTTGGATTCAGATGGTTCCCGAAGAGGACCGTAGACTGGTCCGGGAACAGATCGCCACCCTTCTCCAATCGGGCAACGCAGAGCCAATCGAGCACCGAGTGCGTCGCAAAGACGGGGCGCTACGCTGGGTTAAAAATACACCGCTGACCTACTTCGATCAACAAGGAAACCTCGTCGCCTACGACGGCTTAATCCGCGACATTACAACCGAAAAGATTACCGACGAACTTTTGCGGGAAAATGAGCGACGTTATCGAAAGATCACCGAAGCTATTACGGATTATGTCTACACCGTGCGTGTGGAGAATGGACAAGCCCAGGAAACCATACACAGCCCCGCCTGCGAAGCCGTTACTGGATACTCTGCAGAAGAGCTGCAGGAAAATCCGTATCTTTGGATACAAATGGTTCCCGAAGAAGATCAGGAATTAGTGCGTGCGCAAGCCGCTGCAACTTTGACAGGGGAAGACGCGCAACCGATTGAACACCGTATTCTTCGTAAAGGAGGGCGGGAACGTTGGGTGTTGAGCACACATGTGCCCCACCACGATTCCCAAGGCCGGCTCATCGCCTACGACGGCCTGCTGCGCGATATTACGCTGCGCAAGGAAGCAGAAGAGGCCCTGGAGAAACAACACGCTTTATTTCGTACCTTCATCGAGCACCTGCCCGATTACGCGTTCATTAAAGACAAGAGAAGTCGTTTCATTCTTACCAATCCCGCCCACCTGAAAACACTGGGTGCACAAACAATGGACGAAGTCATCGGCAAAACAGATTTTGATTTCTTCCCCTCTGCACTTGCCCAGGAATATTGCGCTGATGAACAAAAAATCATCCAGACCAAAACCCCCATGTTGAATAAAATGGAGCGCGCCTGCGATCGAGAAGGACGGGAATACATCCTGCTTACCTCCAAAATCCCCGTCTACGATTCACACGGCGTCGTCGTTGCACTGGTAGGTATCTCGCGTGACGTCACCGAACGCATCCATACCGAAGAAGAACGTAGAGCCCTGGAAGAAAAAATCCAGCAGGCACGCAAACTGGAAAGCCTGGGTATTCTTGCCGGCGGCATTGCGCATGATTTCAACAATCTGCTCATGAGTATCCTCGGCAACGTCGACCTCGCAATGGACGCGGTGCCCGACCCAAGCAACACCTACACCAACCTGCAGGAAATCGAAACGGCCGCCAAACGCGCCACCGAACTCTGTGCCAAAATGCTTGCCTATTCCGGCAAAGGACACTTTGTCATCGAAGCGTTGGATCTGAACAAGGTCTTACGAGAAATTCATCCAGTGCTCCGCATACCCATTCCAGACAACGTACACTTCCTTCTAGAACCCGCCTCCCATCTCCCCCAAATCAAAGGGGACGTCACCCAAATACGCCAGGTCATCATCAATTTTGTCACCAATGCCGCCGAAGCTATCGCAAACAATAACGGCGTCATTACGGTGCGCACCGGCGTAATGCAATGCGATCATGACTATCTCGAGGAAGGCTATCTGGATGACGACCTGGTCGAAGGACCCTATACCTACCTGGAAGTGGAAGACAACGGGCGCGGTATGGATATCGAAACCCGGGAGCGCTTATTCGAACCCTTCTTCACCACCAAATTTACCGGACGCGGCCTGGGGTTAGCTGCCGTACTCGGAATTATGCGCGGTCACCGTGGCGCCATTAAGGTGGAAAGCAACCTCGGTCAAGGAACTACCTTCCGGGCACTGTTTCCCGCCTTAGATACGAAACATGCAGGCACGGAGAAAGAGGGGAGAAAGGGGAGCGGAAAAAATATGTGTACGATACTGCTGGCCGATGACGATACCGCAGTACGAATCGTCACCCAAATGGCCTTGGAGCGAAAAGGGTACGCCCTGCTTATTGCACAAGACGGGCAGCAAGCATTAGAGCAGTATCAGGCCCACAAAGAAAGTATCCAAGCCATTATTATGGATCTTAGCATGCCACGTCTCAGTGGCCTTGACCTTTACAACAGAATACGCAATCAACATTCCGACATTCCCATCATCCTTACCAGTGGTGCATCAAAAGAAGAACTGCCCGGACCCATCCAAAACGATACCCGCGCCGCCTTCCTGCAAAAACCCTTCGCTACCACCCTGCTAGACGATACCCTATACAACTTTCTGCATCCCGAAACCCCACGCGAGATAAAAGAGGAAACACTGTAGTGCCCCTATTTGAATCCCTTTCTTGGAACCACGCCCCAGAACAGATACAATTGAAAACCGGCGACGTCCATCTCTGGCGCAGCCAGCGCCAGCCCGATCCCGCCCAAATCGAGGCTTGGTTCCAACAGCTTCCTTCCCCTGAACAACAACGCGCCGATTCTATGGGCAGCATGAAGAGACGCAACGAATACATCCGCGCCCGCCATTACCTGCGTCAACTCCTTGCCCGCTACCTCAACACGCCCGCCCGCGCCATCCCACTACAACGCACCCCGACAGGCAAAACCCACATCGCCCTGCCCCACAATCCCCTCTTCCTCACCTTCAACCTCAGCCATGCTCAAGAGCAACTTCTTTTTGCCTTCACCCGCCGCCACGCCATCGGCGTCGACATCGAGGCCATACAACCCAAACGGCCCTTGGCCGCCCTCGCCCAACGCTTCTTCACCCCCCAGGAAAACCAGCAACTCCAACTGCTCCCTCCCGAAAACTACCCAGCCGCATGGTATCGCTGCTGGACCTGCAAAGAAGCCTGGAGCAAAGCCCGCGGCGGAAATTTGCAGCAAACCCTGAATACATTAAACGTCCACATCGACCCCAAGCGCCCCTTTGCCTTCAACACATTGCCCCCGGACGACACCCCTACCCAAAACTGGACCCTGCGTCCTCTCGACGTTGCTTCCAATTACGCAGCCGCATGCGCCGTAGAGTACCCTGCCCCCCACTGGTGCGCCTTCGAACTCGACCCCATCCCGTATTCCTGAAACTACAGTAGCTCATTTTTCCTGTGGTGGAGTTGAAGTTCCTCACCCCCTTCTCTCCGAAGCTTTGCTGCCTCTTCCAACTCAAAAGCGGCAAAAAATTGGCGATTTTTCTCCTCCAAAACGTTCCGACCACAAAACGACCCCTCAATCCTCCGGCCGTACCGCCACCGCTTTCCTTCGTCGCCAATCCCGCCAAGAGAGCACTATACACAACAGCGTTGCCCCCAGAAACGATACCAATACAACCCCATCCACCCACAACGCAGGTACATCCCACCCGGTAAGCGAGTCCACCAGGAATTTCACATACGACGCCGGCATGTCCGTTTTACCCAACGCCATCCGCACCCGCCAATGCCACTCCGTACACGGACAAAACCCCCAGCCATACCAAGCCCCCAAGCCAAACCAGGAAAACCACACCAACGCTACAGACAGCATATGCCACCGCCGCATACGACGCCATGCCCACCCCGTCATCAAAAACACCATTAACGCCGAATGCAGCACAAAAAAAGCCCCATCCAACCCTTGATATAAGTAATGCATGGACGCCCGCTTTCCTTATTTGCTTCTACAATACAGCTTGGGAGAACTCGCTTTTAAACGGGTTCCCCCAAACACTCTCGTTATACTAATGCTACGAATCGTGGCTTATTGCACGATGAAGGAAGCTTGGCCGCTAACGGCGGATTTGGCGGTGCGTACTTTGGTGATGACGGTGTACTGACCGGGTTGCTGGTTGCCGGGCAGGCGGAATTGTTGTTCGCTAACCCAGGTGCCGTCGTCGCGGGTGAAGCTTTGAGAGGAAACTTCGGAGATTACTTTGTCACCGCGCATCAGGATGCGGCTTTCGTTGACTTCGACGCCACCACCTGTGCCTAGCAGTGCGTATTGGATGGTACTGGACACCATCTCGCCGGGACGTACTGTAGGCGGAAGTACTTCAGCGCGTTCGAAGGTCATCATTTCTCCCTGGGCGGGTTGGTAGTTGTATTCCTGAACGGTCTGTTCACGGCTCTTTTGTTTGCGTGCTTTGATGTCGTGGGCAATCAATCCGGCAACGGTGCCCGCCAGGGCGCCGATAGCAGCCCCTTCGAGGGCATGACCGGATTGGTGACCGATGATAGCGCCAGCGCCTGCACCCAAGGCAGCGCCCAGTCCCGCTCCTTGTCCGTAGGTTTCACAACCCACCAGGGTCAGAGCCATGCATACGACCAGTCCACAGGACACCATCTTCATCCAACGCTTCATAATTATTTCCTTTCGTTACGTCTCATACGGTTGCAACGGTGGCCGGGCCACCCTGGGTTAGTGCGTCGGGGGTGTGCCGGACGCATTACAATGTACATCGTTATCTTGTATGTATTCCTACATTATACCCGGAGAAGGTCAAAATGTTGCACTAGCTCTTCTTTCTTTTTACGGAAAAAGAAAGAAGCAAAGAAAAACGAATATGTAAACCAGCCTCGCTTTGACTATCCACGGCAAGGCCCCTCCTGCTATTGCGAGTGGCGTTGGCCAGCGGGACAAGAAAGAAGCAAAGAAAAACGAGGATTAGCTTCGGTAAGGCCCATAATTCCAGCTTGCCGTTGCTGGAGCGCTGGTCTTGGCCGTCAGGAAAAGAAAGAAGCAAGGGGGAACCAGGGATTAAAATGTCTTTGTATAACAGTTGTGCAATCAGGCGTTTTGTGTCAGAAAAGCGGCCAGTATCCCAACGTTGAAGTGGGGTTCTTCGATGTCCAGATAACGTTCCTGGCGTAGGGTGTAGATACGGCCTACCAAACGGTCATCACAATACACGCCTCCTCCCTGCAGGGTATAGCTGAGCGTTTCATCGTGCAGCGCAATGCGTGTTATAGGTGCCGGCAGCGCGAAACATGCGGTTACCTTGGCTATTTCCTGCTCTCCACGCAATACC
Source organism: Candidatus Hydrogenedentota bacterium (assembly GCA_963678445.1). Lineage (GTDB taxonomy): Bacteria > Hydrogenedentota > Hydrogenedentia > Hydrogenedentales. The sequence goes on from OY782877.1 coordinate 2,547,299, forward strand.
ACCACGCTACGCGGCGTTGCTGCATCAAAAAGGAAACTACGCATTCCATGCGTTATTTTAACTTGATACACACTCGTCGGGTCATTGGTATCTTCTACCGTCCACCCATGTTTATAGACGCCACGTTGCACGATATATTCATGGTTTTCATTAATGTGCAGGCAGGTATAGCGCGTTTTGTCGGGGTGAAGGGGGCTGCATAGTAATATGTGCGCCTCAAAGGGATCGGGTAAATCGGATTCCGGCGTGGTCGCATCGGGTGTTCCCTTTGCTAAGGCCAGGGTGCGTCGTTGACGCCAGTCGTTGACAAAGGCGCGGGCGGTGAAAACGATCATGCCAAACAGCGACATGGCAAACAGGGCTATGCCGCCGCTCAACGTCCAGATTTTATGTTCAAAAAGAAGCCCAATCGCTAAGGCACCGGCGGCTTCAAAGAGGCATACGGCATATGCCACGATCAGTCCGTAGGTAACCGGATGTATTACCCGCGGCAGGGTGTAGTAACACACGGCGCGTTCATAATCGGTCAGATGATCCGGCGACCTCTCCATCAGTCCGTTTTCCTTTTTGTACGTCGGGCCCGATACCTGTTTCACAATGCTTGTATATCTTCGACCAGTGTTGCGGCGATATCTTCTACGCATACGGATAAGGCGCGAACCACTGCTGCTGCGGTTGCGGCATCGGCGGTTTTATGCGCCTCATACACTTTTTTCAACACGGGTACTTCATTACGGTCTTTTTGTACAACGAGCGCCAGCTTTACATGCGCCATAGCACCCGCTGGCGTATCCACCTGCTCGCAGGCCAGTAGTTTTCCCCTAACCAGATACGTGTCGCGCTTGGCCTCTGTCGGGCCAAACTCCGCTTGTAACTTTTCCGCCAGCAGCTCGTCCAAACGCGCCGCCCAGCGATCCAGTGCATAATACTCGATCTCCGTAGCGCTTTTTTTAATCAAAATATCCGTGCGCGCCAAGGCTTCGGTTACCTGAATGCGCTCTACTTCCAGGTTGACCATTGTCGTCGCCGCTTTTCCAGACGATTGCATGTCTAAAGTATAATAACGTGCTTCCGGTGTTGACAAACAGCCCGAGCAACACAATAAAAGAAGCACCCATACCTTGCTACTGTACACTTTCATACTATCTCCTGCGCCCCTCTGGCTTGCGTCCTGTTAACACCGCATTGGGCTGCTCGGCCAGCGTCTGTGAGAAACGTTTCAGGTAACGCACCGTTTCCCGCAAATCCAACACCAAATCCTCCAGCGTCGGACGATTCTGCGCTACAAACTGCTGCGCATCCACACTCATTCCCTTGGCGTTTTCCAGCACCTGCGACACCGCGTCCAAGAGCTGGTCCAGCTCTGTTGTCACCCCGTCCACGGCAGTACCCACATCACCGGCTACCTTTTCGACACCGGTCAACGTGTTGTGCAGCGGTTCCCGGTTTTCTTCCAATACAGCATGCACATCAGTGACCAACGCACGCGCCGCATCCTGCATATCCGTGATACGCGTCATGATCTGTTCAATATTCGGGCGCTGTTCCGTCAACACAGCATGCGCTTCCGCCACCAGACGCTTACCCTCCTCCAGCGTCGACTTTACCTGTGTTGCGACCTGCGTCAGGCGTGCAAAATCCTCTCCGCCCTGTTCGATGTGCGCCTGCGCCTCCTTTACACCGAGAAAAAGGCGGGCATCATCCAGTAAGTCCTCTACCCGTTTCGTAATGCCTGTTACATCCGGTAACTCTACCAGGCCACCCTGTTTGGTCAACGAACGAATCATTTTTTCGGGCGCAAGACGTGCGGCGTCTTTTGCGCCGGTAGAGATTTCCAGGTGTTTCGGTGCCGTCAGTGAAAGCTGTTCGACCGTCGCAACACTTTCCACATTGACGGGCGTGTCGGGATGCACGGCCAATGCTACATATACCTGCGTTTGATCTACAGGGTAAGGTGCGATTTGCGTCACCCGTCCTACCTTGAGGCCACCAAAGCGGACATCGGCCCCCACGTCCAGACCAATGGTATTTGAAAAGTGCGTATAGTATTCCGTTCGTACTTCCTCCGGGCGCCAACCACGCACCAGTGCGACAAAGCCCACCAGCACCAGCATGCTTGTTAACACCAACAAGCCCGCCATGATTTCGGTACGCGTAAAATTGTACTGCTTTTGCGCCATGCGCTACTCCTTCCCACCAGCGAACCGGCAAATGGCAGGCCACAGCCAAGACATATGGTTTTTCCGTTTCGTAATCAGTGCTAAACGTTCCCCCAGTAAAATTGTATTACCCCTCCTGCGTCAGCGAACGCACATAAGCGTCGTTATCGGTATCCTCGCCATTTTCTTCATCGGGACGCCGAGCGAAAAACTGTTGCACATACGGATGCTCCATCTGTTGCAATGTTTCCAGGTCCCCCAATCCCACCACTTTACCAGCCTGCAACATGCACACACGATCGGCAATTAACTTTACACTTTCCATCTCATGCGTTACCACCACACTGGTCAGGTTGAACGTGCTTTGCATCTTGCGGATCAATCCATCCAGGCCCGCCGCCACAATAGGGTCCAGGCCCGCCGACGGTTCATCATAAAAAATCATTTCCGGATCCATCGCCATAGCCCGCGCCAACCCCGCCCTTTTTTTCATGCCCCCACTCAATTCCGACGGCATATAATTTTCATACCCGCCCAGTCCCACCAGCGACAATTTGATTTTGGTCATGATGTCAATGGTAGGTGCTTTGAGCTGCGTATGTTCGCGTAGCGGCAGGGCCACATTGTCGCCGATCGACATCGAATTGAACAGTGCCGAGCCCTGGAAGCACATACCCATGCGCTGGCGCATACGCAACTGTTCCCGATCGCTCATTGCCGTAAAGTCTTTTCCATCGATGATGATCTGTCCGGAATAGGGGCGCATGAGGCCGACGAGATTACGCAACAGGGTGCTCTTTCCGCAACCACTGCCGCCGAGGATGACGAAAACCTCCCCGCGTTTGACGGTAAAGTTAACCCCATCAAGCACGGTGCGCTCGCCATACTTCACGACCAAGTCGCGTACCTCGATGATGTTGTCTGCCTTTTTATCCATTACTCAATAATGTATAGCCTTTTGTTTTTAGCACCATCTTTCTTTTTGCAAAAAAAGAAAGATGCAAAGAAAAACGAAATTTTTACTGTGGTCAGGGATGGTAAGGACCATACCTAACGTTTGCGGTCGCTGGACCGCTCTAGCTGAAAAAGAGCCAGGTCCATATCAAGTCCACACAAATTATCAGGAAAATAGCGGTAACCACTGACGAAGTCGTTTTGCGGCCCACGCCTTCTGCACCACCTTCCACCTGGAAACCGCGGTAAATGCCGACCCAGGCGATTACCAGGGCGAAAAAGATACTTTTCACCATGCCGGTAGTGAGATCCAGCCTGGTCAATGCGATAGCGGTTTGCTCCGTATAAGCGCTGGCCTGGATGCCCAGCACAAAGACCGAAAAGGCCTGTCCGCCCAGAATCATGATCGCCATGGCCAATACGGTTACACAGGGCACTGCCAGCAGCATCGCCATAAATTTGGGAACGACGAGAAATTTCGTTGGATTCAACCCCATAACATATAACGCGTCAATCTCTTCGGCTACTTTCATTGTGCCGATTTCCGCCGTGATGGCGGAACCGCTACGCCCTGTGATCAGAATCGCTGTCATTAGTGGCGCCAATTCGCGCAGTGCGCCGATGCCGACCAAATTCGCGATAAAGAGAGTCGCCCCCCATTGACGCAACGTGTGTGCGGCCTGCATGGCCATGATCATGCCAATCAAAAAACAGATCATGCCTACAATGGGCAACGAACGTACGCCGAATTCTACAAAATGCGTTAATACGCTACGCCAGCGCAGTCCCCGGCCCAGTAACGGCTGCCAAAGCATCCAGTTGACAGTATCCACCATCAGCACGCAAATCGTAAGCACGGCAAAGATGCTGTTGAGAAAGTGGCGTCCAATATAGCCCAAAGGAATTGCTAAAATACCGTTTTGCTGTGCCTGCGCCTCAAGCATCCCCGCAATGCCCCTCAATGGAAAAAACCGCGTCTAGGCGCGAAAGTTGCAAGACCTTCATGACGGCATGCGAGGGCGCCTGCAAGACAAAGGAAATGCTTCGTCCATTACAGGCGCGTAGTGCCTCAACCAGCGTTGCCACACCCGAGGAGTCCATATACGTCACGGCAGACAAATCCACCTGGACGCTATGCATTGCTGCCAACGAAGCACTTAGTACCGCCTCGCGTAGTTTAGGTGAGGAATACAAGTCTACCTCTCCGTGCACCGCCACCGTATGCACGTCTTCTTGTACCGTTTGTTCTACTTCCAACCCCATTATTTCATACTGCCTCATTAGTTGCCGGACGCCGCAAGCGCATCACCACTCGATTTCCCTTCTCCAGGCCCGGCGCGAAATCTACTTCATCAAACACGGTATACATTAACGGCACCCCTAAGCCCCCTGGTGTCAACCGGTCCGTGTCGTTACATTTCCCAAGCGGGCGCGCCACCTTTTCCCGCGGAGCAGGACACCCCTCGTCGCGCAGCTCTATTTCAATCCAATCCTCCGATGCGGAAAAGCGTAATACAAAGTGTTCCTCTTCACACCCGTCATAGGCATGCCGCATGACATTGGCGCAGGCCTCATTCAGCGCCAACACACCCTCTTCCACCCGTGAAGCGGAAAAGCCATACGCTTCAAGATAGCCTTTTGCCAGGCCACGCACCGCTTGTAACAGTCGCGACGCCGAGCGTATTTCCAACCGAATATCATTGTGCATGATCAAGAAACCGTACCGCAATCATTGTGCAATCATCATGCGGCATCGACGGAGCGCAAAAACGACGCACATCCGTATTTATGGCATCCACCAGGTGCTGTGGCGCACGACTAAACTGAGCGCCCGCTACCGTCATCAATCCTTCTTCGCCATACTCCACCAATTCCTCGCCTTTGCCCGAATGCCGTGTCGCCACGCTACGTGCCTCAACAATGCCATCTGTATACAACAAGATGCTTGCACCCGGCGCCACCATCCGCGATTCTTCGCGCCAACACGCTTCGGGCAAAATCCCTGCAGGCGGCCCCGATGCTGCTGCAAAGGTCGTTACCGCATCTTCTTCAATGCAAACTGCCGCCGGGTGTCCTGCATTAGCGCACTGCATTTTGCCGGTACGCAAATCCAGCACCAAGTAACACAATGTACAAAACATACCCCGCCGACTACGCCGCACCAAATCCATATTGAGTGCCTGCAACACATCCGCAGGTGAAGTGTGGTCGCGGGCCAGCAACCGAAACTCCGCCAACAACTGCGCCATCGTCAACGCTGCCGGCACTCCCTTGCCACTCACATCGCCGATGAGTATACCCACGGTATGTTCATCGGGACGCACAAAATCATAAAAATCACCGCCGACCGTTTTTGCAGGACGGGTCTCGCCGTAAACCTGAAACGTGGATTCGTTCTCCGGCCATGATTTTACCAGAAATCCTTCCTGAATCGTCCATGCGGTTTCGATTTCCTGTTCGATCCGCTGTTTCACCAGGATTTCCTGGTGCATCCGCGCATTCTCCAATGCCAGTCCAGCGCTGTTGCCGACCGCTGCCGCCAACAACATGTCTTCATGGGAATACAACTGGCTTTGCCGGTCCGAATCGATGTAGAGAATCCCTAAAATTCCATGTTTGGCGCGCAGGGGAACACAGATAATGGAACGTAACGCCAGAGAGAGGATGCTTTCCGACGCATTTAACTCGCTATCGCAATCCGTATCTTGGTATAAGACCGATTCCCCCTCGCGCAACACCCGTTGCGCCACGGTGCTGCTGATATGGATATCCCCCAACTGCACTGGTGCGATTTTACCATCACGAATGCGGTGGACCTTACCACATTCTGGACATGGGGCCAACACTGCTTCATCCGTAGCAAGGAATATCGCGCCCCGCTGTGCATTTATCGCCTCCAGAGTGGCCATCAAAATTCGGTCCAGCAATAAGCACGGGTCATAATTGGTGGCGATCTCATGCATGACGGTGTAAATGGCTTCCAGCAAGGTGGACGACTTTTCCGGCACCCCGCCATTGCGCATTGAACCGGAAAGATCAAGGATAGCGTCCTTAAAACGGCGCGGATCACCGCCCTCCTCAGCGAGATCACCCCCTTCTTCCACCTCAAAGCGCAACACCGTTTCCCCAACCTGTATCCGATCCCCCGCATGCAACACCCCCTCCAGCATGGGGGACTCATTCACCAGCGTGCCATTGGTGCTGCCGAGATCGCGCCAGTAAAACTGACCACCACGCAGGCGCACCTCCAGATGGCGTCGTGATACCGAGGAGTCATCCAATGGGATATCGCACTCCTGCGTGCGACCGACAACAAGCACATCCTCCACCGGCCACCGGCCTTCGCCCAGATCTTCCAATAAAAAACCTTTACGCACCATCACGCCCTTCCTTCCGCGATTCCCCCTGACAAATGAAGCACCGAAACCTGTCCTCGCATGGTTTTTCAAGCCCATGCCCTTTTGGGGCGGCTTTTGCGCCACCTTACGCCATTCTACCGAATAGCTCAGGAAACGACAATCAGAATTGCGTCGAGGTGCGTCCTTTTTTCAGGGGAGGAGGATCTGAAAAGGGATTGCTAAGGCTGCGTAACCGAAGCCGGGGTAGCGTCAAGGGCCTGCTGGACCGCCTCCAGGGAAGGGGGTATGGATTGTGGCGCAGGCATAGTCTGTTTCAAATGGGCGAGATCTTTAATGCCATTACCCGTTAGTATAGCGCAGACCCGTGCATTTCCTATCCGTTTCGCCAAGGCAGGTAAAGCGGCGATAACGACTGCCGTGGTCAATTCGCACAACAATCCCTCTGTCGAAGCCAGGCGTTGTACGCCAGCGACGATCTCCGGGTCCTCTACGGACAATGCGAAACCTTCCGTTTCCCGTATCGCCGGTAACACCGTGTGCCCATCAAAAAGGATATCGTCTGCAATTCCTCCCGCAATCGTGTTGGGGGTTGCCCACGGATGGGCGAGACTTTCCGCAAAAGAAAAATTGCGTTCCAGCGCCATTTTCAACGGGGCGCAGCCACTTGCCTGCACGCCTACCAGTTGAGGGATTTGGCGCACCAAGCCCAAGTGTTTCAGGTCGCGCAATCCCCGCCATATGCCGCCAAGCAGGCCACCGCCACCCACCGGCGCTACAAGATACTCGGGTAAATCGCCGTTAAACTGTTGATACAATTCGTAAGCGATTGTTTTAGCGCCCTCCACATTATACGGTTCGTACATGCCAGCGGTAGAGAGATGGTACCATCCAAAGCGGGCACAGGCCTCCAGGCACAATTGGAAAACATCTTTTGGTGAAGGGGATTGAATACACAGGACTTTAGCGCCGTAAGCTGCTGCCTGCGCGATCTTTCCCGCACCCGCCTGACCGTGCATGAACAGCACCGCTTGCAACCCTGCACGCGCAGCATAAGCGGCTGTAGCACAGGCTACATTACCCGAAGAGACGACGGCTACCGTCCTCGCGCCAATTTCACGGGCATGGCTTATCCCCACGGCAATTTGCCGGTCCTTGAACGAGCCCGTAGGATTCGCCATTTCATTTTTCATCCACAGCGCTTGGAACCCGAACTCCTGCGCCAGACGTGGTGTCGCCACCAGCGGCGTTGCGCCTTCCCCCAATGAAACACGATAACGCGCACCGCATATCGGCAGGAAATCGCCATAAGACCATAGCGAGTCAGGTGGTGTCTCGAGGCAATCCGTGGAGGCAGGCGTCAGCAGCTCTATGTTCAGCGGCATGCCACACGCAGGGCACGAAGTGTCCTGTCGTTTATCCCAACTTTCCGTTGCGCCGCAATTAAAACATCGCCATATAAACGTGGAACATTGCTCTTGATTCGCCATCGATTCCAAATCCTGCCCATTAGGGTGTTCAGGCAGCGCACGTTTATCAATGGAAAAGCGCTGCTACAGAAATTTGGACGGCTGTACGAACGCTTAAGTTTCAGTATCCGTTTTCTTAGGCCGCACCCGGCGTCGAACCGGTGCGCGGTACGCGAAGCGCCAGGCGAATATAGCGCAACCAGCAATAGCAAGGGCAAGCAGGAAGAGACTGCCAAGGGCCATCCATTGACCAGCGGTCATCGAGGAGAACGCCAGACGCGCCGATTCGAACACGCCTAATTGGGGCGCATCCGGAGTAATAGCCTCTAGCGCTTTTTTGGGCGTGGATGCATTTTGAGTGGTAGTTGCGGCGTCTGTACTATGTGATGCCGAACGCTGTCGCGTGGGTGCATCAGCACTTGCTGTTATCGATTGGGCCGCTGTTTGCTCCGTCTCTGTAGACTGCTGCATTTTCTCTTTGCGCTCTTTTGCACCTGCCTCCCGGATGTTGTTCGCAATGCGATGCGCCGTATTACTACCGCGCAACAACGTATCAGTCTCGAGCGGTTGTTGTTCTGATGCTTTACGAAGCGCTTCCGCTGCTGCTCTTTCCTGTTGTATCTGGCGTGCGCGCTCCGCCCGACTTTGCGAGGCTATCGAATTTTGCTGGAATTTAGGATAATTCTGCGAGCGGTTACTCTGTTTAGAATTTTGCGATCTGCGTTCCCAGGCGCCTGAGGTGCCGCCTCCATAATAGGTGCTTCCCGAACGTACTGCGCCGGGTAACGGTTCGCCTTCTTCACCATCCGGTAGCACCACCATCACCGTGCGCACCTGTGGTGCGGCTTGTTCACCTGCCTGATCGCTGACCGAATACCGCAAACTATACTCTCCTACCCGATACACGTCCACGACCCCGTCCACCTGCACCTGCGACGAAATATCACCCTCTTCCGGGTCCGTTGCCGTATATCCGGGTTCCTGATAGCTTTGCCCACGTTCCAGCGTCATCGGGTTTTCGCCCAACAGCGTGAGCTTGGGCGGTTGATTCGGAGGACCTTCCACACTGGTGATCAAAGGAGGCGCATACAATGCAGCCCCTTGCGTGCGATACTCGAACGCGCCATGCAGAAATTTATTTCCACGCGCGCCTTCGGGAATAAGCAGACTGTACGCAAAACTGTAGGGCAGTTCTGGAATAGTGACCCAAGCAAACTCCAACACCCCTGTAGCACCTTCTGGGGGGATTACCGATGGGGGATCGCCGGAATACGCGCGGATTGTTTGGAACTGCCAGCCTGGCGGCATGGTTTCACGCAAGCCCACCGCAGTAATCGCTTCGGGATAATCCGCCAAGATAGTCACCTTAATTTCAAACAAGGTGCCGGGCGTATACTCAGGGGGATGCTCCCGTACCAATTGCACCGCCAACGGGTTTACCGGGTTTTCCCCCTCTTCCTCCGTGCTCACATCGTCCGCCACGGCCCATATGCTTCCCAAGAGGCAAAGTCCGGCGCAAAGTAATATTAGTAATATGCTGCTTTTTAACTTCATCTGTCCACCGACTTCCTGAAGTGGTCCGGCGACCACACAGCCAAGCGCTATACCCCTACCCAATCCTGATCAGAGCAAGAGTGTCTATCCATTATCGTTTCTGCACGTTCAGGTTATAAATTACTCTCATTATCCACCAGCACCTGCTATGTATTATCGCATATAGCGAGCGTTACATACAGTACCGCATACCGCAAAAGATATAACGTTTATGTGGCGAAAAAGGCTGACATGGTGTTGGATTTTATTCATACGGCGTAAAGAAATACGCTTAAAAGGCTTATGAGCGAAAAAGGATGCGGAGCAAACGCCAGTAGATACGTGCGGAGTCCCCTAACTTGTTGAAATGCGAGGACTTGTTTCCCGGTTCATAGCGTGTTGCAATCGGGACGGATGCTACCGTGTAACCGCCACGAACGGCCCTTATCAGCATTTCCATTTCCATTTCATACCGCCCCCCAGCAATTGTATCGCAAACCAATTGAGCAAACGGACGGGAGAGCAGGCGAAAACCGCATTGGGTATCAGGCAAGCGTCGTCCCAACAAGACACCCGTTATCCACGCGGTTACCGTGTTGCCGAAACGACTTCGAAACGGTACACGCTGTCCCGAAAATGACCGCGTTCCAATAACCAAATCGGCCTGCATTTCCGTATAGGCCGTGTATAAGCGAGGGATTTCCGTCGGATCATGCTGTCCATCCGCGTCCAGCATACACACGCACTGCACCGATTCGTCTGAAAGCGCTTCCCGGAAGCCCGCCAAGAGTGCATGGCCCTTACCCTGGTTGTGTGCCAGCTGCACCAGTTGTACCGGCAAATCCCCCAGCAATTCAATACTTTCATCCGTGCTTCCATCATCCACCACAACGATGCGCAGGGACTGGTTCAGCACCTTTTCCACAACAGGGCGCAACCGCTCCCCTGCGTTATAGCACGGTACAACGACACACAGCGATGTCTTCATCGAGCTGAGATTCGTCGCATCCACCCGTCCTTCATTCCCTTCCGCAGCGTGCTGCCTCACCCGCCCTATCCTGACCTGATTTTCACACAAACATTAAAAAAACGGGGCCTATGGACATTTATAAACGTCCGCCCCGTTTTATAACCGGTAACTTTAGTGACTCACATCTGAAAAGCGGCCATAAAAACGAAATTTTCTGACGGTAAGGAGTATATTTCCTGAGTGTAGCTCTGGCCACCTTGTGGTCGCTGGACCGCTCAGCTTTCTTCCCGTGCGCGCAACGCCTCCTTGGCATCCAGACTGGCCTGCCCCACCAACTCTGCTATCCGTTCAGCCGCCTGCTGGATGTCCCGCAACGCAAACACCATTTCAGAGTTATTTTCCTGATCCAGCAGCAACAAGTCCGCCCCCGCCATAATGCTTTGCAGTGGATTATTTACCGCATGAGACAGCTTGCTATAGCGTTGCAGCAACACCTTTTCATCCTTCGGCGGCTGCAAATTTCGTTCTTCCAGCGCCTTTTGCAAGCTACTGATACGCAACGTGGCCTTGAGCCAAGCCCGCAACGCGGTCCCATCCATAGGTTTAGTCAGATACCCATCGGCACCGGCATCCAAGCCTGCCGCAATACTATCCTCATCTTTGTCCACCGCCGAAATTAACACCACCGGGATATGCGACGTAGCTGGATCGTCCTTTAAACTCCGACAAACCTCAATACCGCAGATATCGGGCAACTGCACATCCATCAACAACAGGCTTAGCGTTGGATGCCCCCGAACATATGAAAGCGCTTCTTGGCCTGTTGCTGCTTCCTGGAGCACACAATGGTCCAAGGTATCCAAAAAGGCGCGAACCATTTTCAGATCTATTGGGCTGTCATCAACAATCAGAATTGTTGTCATTTCCATAACCGGCCTCTCCCGCCTACTCACAACTCTTCCCAATGCAGTATAACATGAATACAATAAGTACAAGCAAGCAGGAAAAAAGTGGGTCTTCTGTCCTTCGCAAGGATGCAAATGGTCCAGCGACCACAAGCGCTAGGTATGGTCCTTACCGTCCCTGAGCAAAAGAAATCTCTATTATTTATGCCAATTTTTTAGATTCCAGTCGCTAAGCTTGACCTCGACGGTAGAAAGCGTGTATCACAGCAGTGATGGAATGTGATATCTTGCACCTGTGAGTAGGTAACCGAAGAAGGAATAAGAATTCATGCCGATGCCGTTGGAGATTCGGGAAACAGAACTTCTCGATGTGCTGGAAATAGAGGTGAAGATTGCCGCTGACCACCGCGGTTTTTTCACAGAGACCTATAATCAGGACACATGGACACAGCAGGGATTTAAAGAAAACTTTGTGCAGGACAACTTAAGCTTGTCACACAAAGGCGTGTTGCGCGGGATGCACTATCAGATTCATCCCGTCCCGATGGGGAAATTGGTGCGCTGTGTGCGTGGCGCCATTTACGACGTTGCTGTTGACCTGCGCCAGGGTTCGCCTACCTTTGGCAAATGGCTGGGCCGTGAGCTTAGCGCCGAAAACCACCTCTGGCTTTGGGTTCCGACAGGGTTTGCGCACGGCTTTGTTGCGCTGCAAGAGGAATCCTTGGTCTACTACAAGTGTACCGCCACCCATTGTCCTGAAACAGAACGCGCCCTTGCCTGGAACGATCCGGATATAGGCATAGAATGGCCGGTTACCCCTACGATTGTTAGTGATAAAGATCGAGAGGCGCCCTGTTTCGCCGATGCCGAATACAACTTTACCTATACCCCGGGCAAATGAGCGCTACACACTGTGGAAAAGCAAAAAGGGAAGTTGATGCAAGACGAATCACGCATTCTATTCACAGGTAGCCAGGGGTTGCTTGGGGGGGAGATTATGCAGTGCATGCCCCAGCTGTTAGCTCCAACAGAGCAGGAATTCGATATTACCGACTATGCGGCAATGGAGGCATGGATAGCGGATAACGAAATAGATGCTATATTGCACGCCGCTGCGTTTACCTCACCGCCAAAAATAGACGAAGACCCGCTCAAGGCATTGGAAGTCAACATTGTAGGCACGGCAAACGTTGTGCGGCTATGCGCCAACCATGCCCTGAAATGCGTTTATATTTGCACCGACTATGTTTTCAAAGGGGATCAAGGTAACTACCGCGAAGACGATCCCGTTTATCCAGTAAACAAATACGCATGGTCCAAACTCGGTGGCGAATGCGCGGTACGTTTACTGAACGACTACCTGATCATCCGCACCACCTTTGGTCCCAACGAATTTCCTTTTCCTAAAGCATTCGTTGATCAGTGGACCAGCCGCGAAAGCGTTAGCACCATTGCTCAGATGATCTGCCGTGCACTCCGTAAAGAGGTCAGCGGTGTGTTGCATATTGGTGGTCCACGAAAAACAGTATATGACTTTGCCCGGCAACTCAGTCCGGACAAAGAAATTGGCGAGCTGTACACATCCGAAGTCGACTTTGATGTGCCCAAAGACACATCCTTAGACACCACGCGCTATCAGCGTGAAGTAGGGAGTTGTGAATGATGAAAATTCTAGTGGCCGGTGGCGGTGGATATATCGGTTCTGTGCTCGTTCCCATTTTTCAGGAACATGGCTACCAAGTCGATGTGGTCGACCTGCTTTGGTTTGGTAATCACCTGCCCCGCGACACCAATGTGCGTCAACAGCAACTGTTCGAGCTGAAACCCGCGGATCTGCAAGGCTACGATCAGGTTGTCTTCCTCGCTGGATTAAGCAACGACCCCATGGCGGAGTTTAATCCTGCGATGAACTTCGTACAAAATGGTGCTCTGCCCAGCTATCTTGCCTTCTGCGCCAAACAGGCAGGCGTCAGGCGTTTTGTCTACGCCTCTTCCTGCTCGGTGTATGGCTATACCGTAAACAAACTCTACGATGAAGAATCGCCCGTGACCTGTGGTTATCCCTACGGTATCTCCAAGCTGGAAGGCGAACGCGGCGTATTGCAACTGGTTGACGAAAATTTCTCCGCCATTGCACTGCGACAAGGCACTGTGGGGGGGTACAGTCCCCGGACACGCTTTGATCTCATTGTCAACACCATGTTTCGTTTTGCCATTACCGAAAAAAAAATCACCGTCAACAATCCCTCCATATGGCGTCCCTTGATTGACGTCCGCGACACCTCCTATGCCTTCCTGCGTGCAGTACAGGCAGCGCCGGAGATCAGCGGCGCCTTCAACGTTGCATACGACAACTACACCGTCGGTCAGGTCGCCGATTTAGTGAAAGATGCCGTAGAAGATCATACGGGCGAGAAGGTTGGGATTGATATTCGCGATGTGCAGGATTTTCGCAACTATAAAGTAACCTGCGAAAAGGCGCGTACCCATCTCGGCTTCAAGCCTAAATACGATGTGCCGGACATGGTAGACAATTTGTTTCGGCATCTATCCGAATACGGCGACTTTTCCAACGAGTCCTACTACAACATCAACACCTTCAAAAAACTGAAGCACGACGAAAAGACCTACTAGTCGCACCCCGTGTCGAAAAAAGTGAAGAGATGAATTTTGGGCGGAACTTTCTATAAAAAAAGTTCCGCCCAAAAATATTTTTACAGTAGCTCATTTCAGCGATGCTAAAACGTATAACCAACACCAATACCGATCCCATTGGCGCCACGATTATGCGCGCCCAGCCCGGCATTGGAGATGTGCTCATATTTCACCATGGCATGCCAGTTGTTTTTGAACTTGTATCCTGCGCCGATGCCGGTCAGGAAATTCAGATTAGCGCTGTTGCCATCAATCTTGGCATCGTGTCCCAATGCATTGGCCTGGATTTCGCCAAACCAACCCCGATACTCCTCCGCCACAGAATACCACCGTGCCGCCAGACCGAAACCCATTCCAATCACCGTTTCATGGCTCCAGGAACCCCGTCGTGCAAACCGCCACTGCTTTTCATCATCCACATGCTGTTCATAGACCCAAAGCGGCATCAGGCGCAAACTTAATGTGGCATGTGTTGCTACCGGCAACTCATAATCCACAGACGTTGTTATCAACAGATCGCCGCTGCGATCCGTGCTGCCGGAATGAACGCCGGAGAATCCGGACAGCTCCAGTCGCCATTTGCCTTCCTGCCAAGGGATTTCACCGTGCGCACTCCAAGACAACGCTAACAGTGTGACTAAACATAATCCAATATACCGTTTCCATTGCCGCATGACACACGTCCACTCCCTACGGATGTTTCTTCGATTTCCGAGCCTGCTTTCCGGTAGATGATACCTTCTTTTGATGTTGGGTATCAATGACAGGAATGCTTTCAAGGCAGTTCGGCAATCACAGGAAAGTAATCTATGGCGGTTTCGCTTTCAGGAGTGACTCACAGAATCCTCGTTTTTTAAAACGGCTTTGGGAAGCGCCCTCAATTTAAAAAGGAGGAAGGGGAAGAGTAGGGCGGAATTAGTTATCCCTGTCTGGCGTTTCGTTCAAGCGGCGTTCCCAGTCGTATTCGCGCGCCGTGACAATACTTTCGATCCGTTGAATTCGGCGGTCCAGATTGTCATAAGTTCGTTTAAGACGCTGTACACCCATGCTGCGTGAATTCGCATACGTGTCATAAAATTCCGCATCGGCTTCCGAGGCAGGTGGTACGACCGGTCCCAGACGCATCAGGAAGGCAGCAAGAATATAGCCTCCCACCAACGGCCAGATACCCGTAATGAGCGCCAGACAAAGCACCAATACGCGCATACCCGTTACAGATACATCAAAGTACTCCGCTACACCACGGCACACGCCCAGCAAGATGCCCTTGCGAGAACGATAGGGCCCTGCGCCATGCGGTCTCTGTGCCGAACGTACACGTCCGTTTTGCATGCGTCCTGGACGGCGATAGCGCCCCGAGTGATGTCGATTTCCTCCACGCATTACAGTCGTTCTCCCTTCCGCCCCTGCTCCAGCAAAAGGGTTTCCAGACTTTCCACCCGCCGTTCCATCTCCGACAGACCATGATAAAGCTCCTGGATCAACTGCGTTTCCTCCGCCGTAGTCGTTCGGTTCTGCCTTCCACCACGGAGCGCGTAGATCACCGTAAAACAGAGTAGCGCCAGACCGCAAAGTAACGCACCAAAAACGATCAGGACGATTATTATAGACATTGTACTGGTTCCTAACATGCATTTATCTCCACGTCAGCGGGATAGATTTCCCATCCCACCTACGTACTATACCGCAGGCGCATGGCCTAGCCAAAGCGCCGTTCCAAATCATGCAACCGCCGCTCCATCCGCATCCAGGCGGCATGTGCACGTCGTCCTTCTGGTGTACGATAGGACGTTTCATCAAAATCGATAGCCCGCGGCGCCTTTTTCAACAACAACGCCGCCAACAGATAAAGCGCCCCTACCGGCCAAAAGCCAGTGCAAAGGAAAATCACAAAGACCAGTACCCGCGTCCAGCCCACCGAGAGATTAAAGTACTCCGCCACACCGCGACACACACCCAAAAGCAAGCCATTGCGGGACCGATACAGCCGCCATTTACCACGCCAATCATTGCTATACATTTTCCAAATCTCCAGGCTGCGTTATTAGTGACTCAAATCTGAAAAGCTGTCATAAAAAACGAAATTTTTGCTGTGGTCAACGACGGCAAGGACCATATATATTGCTTGCGGTCGCTGGACCGTTTTACGCGTCGAGCGTATTGTTTCCCGACTTGCGCGCCTTCAGCGCCGCCAATTCCTGCTCAATGCCATCATCCCGTACCAACGTATCAAAAGCCTCATTCAACGAACGCGTACGCCCAAAGTTCGTCAAATCCGCCTCCGCCTCCATCCGATCAATACGTTGCTCGAACTGTTCAAAACGAGCCAGGCTGTCCGCATTATCAAAACGACGCATATCGCTCTGCGCCCGCTTTTTATTCTGCGCATACCGGTGACGTTGCACCAGAATCCGTTGTTTTTCCCGCGCACTGCCCAGCTTATCCTCCAACTGGATAATCTCATCCTGATACTGCGTGACCAGATCCTGCGCCTGCAGCAACTCCTCCTCCAGGCCCTCCGCCCGTTCCGCGTAACGCCGTTTTTCCAACAACGCCTCCCGAGCCAGATCTTCCCGGCCCTTATTGACCGCCAACTCCGCCTTCTCCCCCCATGCCTGCGCCGTTTCCCGCATCGAAGTTGCTTCCCGCGCAATACGCTTTTGTGTAGCCATCGCAGCCGCGCAATTCGCCTTAATCTCGATCAACGTATCTTCCATCTCACGGATCATCAACTTCACCAACTTTTCCGGATCTTCTGCGCGATCCAGCATCGAATTGATATTGGCGTTGATAATATCCCGTACCCGCGTAAAAATACCCATGATTCAACCTCCTGCACCATGCTTGGGGTGCCGACCATTTATTCTGTGGCGCTGGCCACTGCTATACCTACCCTTATATCCTTCAATTCATTCACGCGTCACACTTTTTTCTCCATGCGTCGCGCTTCTGTATAACCTATGGCAACATTCGCGCCAAAATTCCATGTTCTTTGTAACCTCAAGTTTTAAAAGTGCTTACAAAATAAACTGGGAGGTTAGCTATGTTTTTGAGTTGGTTGAAAAAATAAATAGTTGATTTTTTTAACCAAAAAATGGTATTTTTAACCTACACCGTAACCTGACTGCTCTTGGGAGAGCATGGGTTGTGCGGGAGGCGTTCAGCTCCCCCTGGAACGCCTCCCGTTCCCTTTTTTCACAAGACGTGACGCATGCCTGCGTTGCACATAAGAGGAAGCCGTGCAATGATGACCGGCAGGGAGGACAATGGGCTGCGCGAGCCGATTTCCCCCGGAGAAGCTTTGGGCCAATCCGACGCCTTCCTGGATTTTCAGGAGCGTTTGTCCCGAGCTGCGCCCGTCGAGCGTCCCGTGCTCATTGTTGGCGAACGGGGTACCGGCAAAGAACTGGCCGCGCGTCGGCTGCATTTTCTTTCCCAGCGTTGGCGCGAACCTTTTGTGGAGCTGAACTGCGCTGCACTTGCGCCTACCCTGCTTGAATCAGAACTTTTCGGACACGAAGCAGGGGCATTTACAGGGGCGGTGGGACAGCGAAGGGGACGTTTTGAGGCGGCCAACGGCGGTACCTTCTTTTTGGATGAACTGGGCAACCTGCCAATACCGGTGCAGCAGAAAATCCTGCGCGTCGTGGAATATGGACGCTTCGAACGGGTCGGCGGTGCACGCTCCATCCAGGTCGACGTGCGTATTATTGGTGCGACCCATGCCGATCTACCCACCTTGGCGGCAGAGGGTCGTTTCATGCCGGATCTGCTGGACCGTTTATCCTTCGAAGTGCTCTATGCGCCGCCATTACGTGCACGCCGTGAAGACATTATGCTCCTGGCACAGCATTTTGCAGGCCGCATGACCTTTGATTTGGGCCGCGACATACTCCCCGAATTCAGTCCCGCGGCCGTGTCCACATTGACAAGCCATTCCTGGCCCGGCAACATCCGCGAGCTAAAAAACGTCGTCGAACGCGCCGTCTATCGTGCCGACGGCCCCCACATCGACACCATCGACTTCGATCCCTTCGCCTCCCCCTGGCGCACCCTTGCCCCAACAGCTCTTCCGTCCGCCCCCCAACCCGAAACCGCAAAGACGCCCGAAGCCTTCCCAACAGCCCTCTCCGCAGAATCCCAACCCACCCCTTCTGTATCCCTCAGCCGTCCCCTCAAAACCCAGGTAGAAGCCCTCGAAAAAGCCCTCGTACACACCGCCCTCGAAGAAAGCCACTACAACCAACGCGAAGCCGCCCAACGTCTCGGCCTCACCTACCACCAATTCCGCGGACTCTATCGAAAATACACCGTCAGTCAGGAAAAAACCGGGTAGGCAGTGCAATGGCCGGAAACGGGTTGTTGTGGTTGAAGTACAGCAGAACGTTGTTTTATTGTTCGCTTTCTCGCCCTAAAATACGGAAGACTCGGTTTTTTTAAATGTTGGCACAATGATTACTTCGTCAATTTTCGAAGTGCTTCAAGCTGTTCACGCGCCTTAGCAACACGAGGGCTTTCGGTTTGCTCAAAGATTGCCAGCGCCTCCTCCGCACACCGAATCGCCTCCCCATGCCGACCAAATTTAGACAGTGCGTTTGCTAGGTTGTTTAAGGTGTTTCCCTCGTCACGGTGAGCGCCGATTTCACAGAATATTTCCAAGGCTTGTTCGAAATTTTCAATTGCTTTTTCGGTTTCACCAAGGATACCATAGGCAACCCCCGTATTACCCAAGGTGCTTCCTTCACTATGCCGATCACCCAGTTCACGGGCTATACTCAAGGTTTGCTCGTAACAGGAAAATGCCTTTTGAATTTCACCAAGGGAAAAGTAAATATTTCCTAGGTTTCCCAAAGCATCCTTTTCATCGTTCCGATTTCTAATCCCGCGAGCAATTTCAAGTGATTGCTCGTAATTCTCAATTGCTTTCTCAGCATTGCCAAGCTTAGCAGAGATGAGCCCCAAGTTTACCAAAGCGCTTCCTTCACCATGCTGATCGCCAATTTCGCGAAACACAAGAAGAGCATGTGAAAGATATTTGAGCGCTTTCTCCAGTTTGCCTAAATTATAATAGGCAACCCCCAAATTCCCCAAAGCATTTCCCAAGGCACGTGCTGCGCCAAGCTCTCGAGCAATTTCGAGTGATTGTTCGAAAGATACTATTGCCTTTGCAGGCTCTCCAATATTAATAGCGATGCGTCCAAGACCATTTAGCAGTTCCACAAGATTGGGATGACGGTCGCCCAAATCATTCTTACAAATTTCGATAGCTGTTAGGTATGCTTCCTTTGCTTCGGGTAAAAAATACGCCTTTTCTAGCGTCTTTGCAGCCTCACAATACAAGTCGGCGGCGGTTTCAAAATCATGGGTATCTTTTTGTGGCTTCGATAGTATTTTTTCTGCACGTATCTTTTGGCGTATTGCATACTTATAAAGCGCTTCGGCGGAGGCGCTTGGAGTAGCTGGGGCGTCTATGTCTTGGGCTAAGAGTTCGTCGGAGAAGGATGCTGGCGGGATAGCGTCTACGGTGTTTTTGAGGAGGAACCAGGATTCCAGGTCGGGGGCAGCGCGAGTGAATAGCGTTGCAATATGTCGGGGCATCCACCAGATTTGACGGATGCCGGGAACGGCAAGGCGTTCGCGAACCAAATTGAGTGCGCCAAAGTATTGGGCCGCTGTGTGCGTGTCCTCGGGGAAGGCTTCACCAAAACCAAGTACATGGACGACGCCTTGTTCCCGTTTTTCCAACTGGGCGACCAAGTCGTTTGCCAAATCCGCAGGGGAACAATCCTTTTTTAACAAAATTGTTGGATGCGTTTGGGGAGAAAGTGCGGCGGACAGCTCCTGAATTATTCGATCACGGGATTTCGCAGAGACATATTCGATACGCGCCATGCCTTGCTCTACGGTCTCACACCAGATACGGAGCCGTTTGGTCATTTGCGCTATTGCGTTGACAAAATCGTCCATATCGCCCTTTATTGCAGGCAATGTGCCTTTTGGGGAAGGTGCCCCTGATGGCACAGAATCTCCACAACCATGGGATGAACCCCGTACCAATGCGTTCCGTTGAATTCCTGGACAGCCCCAGCTGCCATCAGATCGTGCATAACAGCGTCGACAGGAATACTGCCGGTTTTTCCGTTGTAAATACTAAGAAGCTTTTCTACCTTCTGATCATAGGTAATTTTTTCACCCTGACAATGCGGATTATCCCCCAAACGCCGTTCGTAGGTGACACGAAGATCCGTAATGGCTGCATCCACATCGTCAATCGTAATTGTTGAATGCTCACTGCATCGTGCATTCAGAATTGCCGTGGTCAATAATTCAAAGCAGTCTCGCAAATTGCCTCCCGAAGCAACGATGACCTTTTGCATTACCTCTTCGTTTTCGAAACAGTCTTTCGGTACCCGGCGTGTAATAACGCTTGTCATCGCCTTACGTCCCGTTTCATGGGGACTATGGTCCTGTTGAAAAACGGGAGTATCCGGAAAGTAATCACACTCAAAAGGAAGTTGGCGTCCATGGGTAGAACAGGCTAAAGCAAGCGGTGCTACAATAAGAAGATGAACATTCAAGGACCGTAGTAAAGAGCCATGGTTTAAAAACACGTCTTCAATGGCTGTCCAGGGCACTTGTCCCTTTTCAAAATCATCAAATATGACAAGCCACTCTTTTTTTTCTTTTTTCTTGAGTTCATAGGTGCAACTTTCCAGCAACAGATTAGCGGGGTCAAGAAATTCGGACAAGCATCGTTCGCGTTTTTCTTTTGTAATGATTTCAGATTCAGAAGAAGCACGCATGCGCGCACGCAACTGCGCAAAAAGTTTAAGGACAGATGGCCAGGAAGCCCCAACCTTTGCTCCTGCTTCTACTCTAATATCGGCTTGCCGAATTTCTTTGGAAATAATCTCTTCTTCTTGGAAAGCACGTTGTATACTTTGAAGTAATTTTTCATCAGGGGTAAATTCAGGAATCCGCTCGCTTGTTTGTTGCGCCACCTCTGCAACAATGCACTGAATAGTATTCAATCCGTTGATGCTTACAGGATTCAGATCTTCGACGGCGCTTAGATGTAACGGAACAAAGCGTTCTGCAAACGCTGTATCCAGTGCCAACTTGTTTAGTTCGGTCGTTTTGCCTACACCGCTATGCCCAATAAAAAAACGCTTGCCGAATTGCCCATCAAAATAACCGATAAAACGCATTTTTATATGGGCAATTTTATCATGGGAGCTTTTCAATCGCTCTGCATATAAAGCGTCAAACTGCTCCTGACTACGCAAAGGATTCGGGAAGAGCTTCCGTTGTGCAGTTTCAAGCAGACTGATGTTGGATTGTTCATTCATGCGTTAAAAATCCTGGACCGTAAGTAGTGGTGGGTTCCGTTTTGATATCTCGACTTATCGTAGCAACAATATATCATTTCCGTTTCATTATATACTATCTGCATAACCGACGTGGGTGCCGCGCTTTACCAAAGGCGGGAAGACCATTTTGAATGTTTTGGGCAAGGCTGCGTCTATATTGAGTGAAAGCGATACAGGGCATGTGTCGCAGTCAAATTTGATATATAATTTGTGCTGTCCTTTGC
Organism: Candidatus Hydrogenedentota bacterium; assembly: GCA_963678445.1. GTDB lineage: Bacteria > Hydrogenedentota > Hydrogenedentia > Hydrogenedentales. The sequence continues at coordinate 2,568,894 of OY782877.1, forward strand.
CGGGATAGATTGAAACTCGGACGGGATGGTTTGCTGAGGAGGATGCCGCCATGAATACCCGGTTATTTTTACGCTGCTTCGGAGGCCTGCTCGTTATGTGTGCTGCATGGAATGCGGCGTATGGCGAGGGGGATTACGTGATGCATGCGCGTGTCAGTTACGATGTGGGCAGTGGCCTCATCAAGGGCACGCAGGATGCTGAGTGGAGTCATGCGCCGATCAACACGCTGGTGTTGCCGGGCGATACGCTTTGGGCGGATCAGGGCGGTACGGTGGAGATGGAGTTTCCGGCGGGTTCGTTCCTGCGCATGGCGGATGGCAGCAAGGCCGAGGTGCGTGCAATGCCACCGAGTGCGGCGGTAAGAGGTTGGCAGGGAGCATTTTACATCCAGCGTCTGCAACGGAGCACGGGCGCGTTTGTTTTTGAAACACCGACGTGCACATTAGATATTCTGTCGAACAGTTGTGTTCGGATAGATGTTGTCGAAAATGGCGCAACCACCGTTTCCGTGCACTGGGGTCAGGCCACGGTGCGGGGCAACAGCGGTGGCGTTGCCACGGTGCGCGAAGGATTCCGCACGTGGGTCGATCCGGGGCTGCTGCCTGCTTCGCCTGCCATGTTCGACCGCTCCGTCACGGATGTTTTTGACAGCTGGAACCGGGAACAAAACCGGGAACTGACGCAAGGTGTGCAAACCTTACCCAAGACGGTACAAATCCAGGATAACACCCTGGGGGTTAGCACCCTGTCCCGATACGGCGAATGGGTCTACGTCGACAACCGCAGCTACTGGCGGCCCACGATCGTGACCGACTATGTGCCGTATCGCCATGGCAGCTGGAGTCACGTCACCACCGTGGGTAGCGTATGGGTGGGCGACTATCCCTTCAGCTACACCACCAGCCACTACGGTCGCTGGCATCACCACGCCAGCTACGGATGGATTTGGTCCTACGATCCCGTGTGGAGTCCTGCATGGGCAGCGACCGTGCGTTGCGGCGACTACTTTGTGTGGGCGCCCATCGGTTACGACTACCGTCCCGTGGTCTACGACACCGCCTACTTCGACATTGGCGGCGTCCACTTCAGCCTTAGTGCATGCAGCTATGCACCGGCCACACATCTCTACTACGGCTCAAGATATGTGATGCCTATACAGCGCACCATCGTGCATTACATCCAACAGCGTCCACGAGAAATCAACATCTGGAACATCGGCCCCTCGCACCACACCCGGGTGCGAGTGCCCTACAACGATTCCGTCACTCGCGTGCGCGATTACAACCCGCGTCGTTCCATCCGCGGTCCAGTTTCTACGGGAGATACATCCTACGTGGCCAAGAAACGCGTTCGTAGCCTCGAGAGCAGTATCGGGCGACGCCAGTTTGCCGCACCAAAACAACGCACCATTGCGGTGAACCAGCGGACCCATGTGCAACCCGACGCACGGAGCGCGCGCATGCATACCGTGCGCACATTGCCCCAAAACGCTACATCCACGGCACGTCGTCGTAGCAGCGTGAGCACTACTGCACCGCGCAAAACCGCCGTACGCAGCCCCCAAACACGAACGACTGCACCAACCACGCGCAATCGCAGTACGACCGTACGTAATACCGCAACACCCACACAACGCAATGCGCAAAGACCCGTTACCAAGGATACGTCTACTGAAAACCGCTCACGCGTAATCAAAGTAACCCCCTCGCGCAATCGTACCCGAACCACAACACCCAATTATCAGCGCAGCACCCCTGAACGGAAAACCGCGCCATCACCCAGCTACCAGCGCAATACGCCAGAACGAAAGACTGCCCCATCGCCCAGTTACCAGCGGAGCACGCCAAGTCGGCAAACCGCGCCTGCCCCCAGTCACCAACGGAGTGCACCAAGTCGACAAACCGCGCCTGCCCCCAGTTACCAACGCAGCACGCCAAGCCGAAAATCCGCCCCTGCTTCCAGTTATCAACGTAGCACACCGAGTCGAAAATCTGTGCCATCACCCAGTTATCAACGCAGCACGCCAAGCCGAAAATCAGTACCCGCGCCCAGTTATAACCGCTCCTCACGCCCCACAGTGCGTTCCAGCTCAAAAGCGAGCACAAGCCGTTCAATGGGACGTACGCGGAGTATGCGCTAGGCGGTCCAGCTACCACAGCCAAGAGGTATGGTCCTTGCCCTCGCTAATCAGAGCGCCGCTAAATTGAATCCTCGTTTTTCTTTGCTTCTTCTTTTTCCGGTGGTCCAGTGGCAGCGCCACAGGCAATATGTATGGTCCTTGCCGTTCCTGCTCCACGCGCACCATTGTAAGTTTCACTTTTTTTGCTTGCGGTCGCTGGACCGCTTTGCTTCTTTCTTTTTTCGTAAAAAGAAAGAAGAAGAAATACAGCCCAATCCAAGGGAGTTTAAGCCATGAATACTCACCCTACGCCCCAATTACATCTACTGGGTACAACCCTGCTCCTGCTTAGCCCCATTGCACTGCTACTCAGCGGATGCCCCTACCCCGGCACCGGCGGCGCCACCGACCTTGACTACGCTGCAGGCTTCGCCGTGGGATTCGCAGAAGACGCCAAATACTGGGAAGGCTACGACGACAGTATGGCCACCGTCGACGCCGGCCCCATCTACTACCAGGGCAGCAGCATCCCTGCGCCGCAGGAGCCCCCCTACGACCAGGGCTATTGGGACGGCGTCTGGTACGCCTACAACGACGGCTACTTCGTCGCCTACGACTACGCCTTCATCATCGGCTTCAGCGAAGGCTACGATGTTACCTTCAACGTCGACGGCTACACCTTTCTCAGCCTCGACACCCACCTCGAATACCTCGACGGCGGCTTCAGCGACGGCTACAACGACGGCTTCTCCGAAGGCCGCATTTTCGGTGCCGCCGACTACGAACAAGGCCTTCCCTTCGACTGGCTCGACGCCCTCGCCTACTACCGAGAAGGTAACGACCTCTACTTCGAAGAACTCGACCTTGGCACCGGCGCATACGGCCCCGTCGAACTCTACATCTACGGCACCGACCCCGCCGCCACCGCAAAATCCAGCGGCAGCCGTCTGAGAAACACCCCCAAATCCGACGAGCCGCCCGCGCTCAGTTACCGTAGCCTGCCTGAGACCCAACAAAACGCCCTCAAACAAACCCCCGGCACCTCCCCACGCAGCGACCGCACCCTCACCCTCGACACCACCTGGCTCGCACGCGTCAACGCCTACAACGCCCTCTTTAGTACCAACAGCAAAAGCGCCCAACCCAGACAACGCACCCTGCGCTAGCCCCATCTAATAGCAAAACACGCCCCCAAACGCCTGACCCGGAAACTTCACCGGGTCAGGCGTTTTGTATGTTGATTCTTCTTTGAAAACAACCTACTATGAAATACTTTGTAAACCATATAGCCAAAGAGAACGTTATTCTATTAAACAGTAAGCAGAAGGTTGTGGAGCATGATGCAATCCACTGATGTGGGACAAGATAGGTGTAAAAAACAAGCCGAGCGTAAGGGCGCATGGCGCGGATGTGCGCTGTTTTTTATTTTTCTGCTACTTTTGATAATTTTTTTGGTCTATTCCTTTCTTCGGATAAGCCACCAGGGGGTGAATTCATCCAATCCCGAGTTTGCGCCTTGTTTTGAGGATGATAATCAACCTTTGGGAACCCCTATCGCTGTCAAAACCGTTATGCTTCCGGGAAAGACGCCGCTTGAGATGGTGTGGATTCCCGAAGGCACGTTTACGATGAAGAAACCACAACAACCTTCGTATCCAGGTGCTGTAAGCACTTCAAACCCCGGTTCTAAAACGTATTCAGTAACCATTTCGCAGGGATTCTGGATGGCTACCTATGAGTTGACTCGAAGGCAGTGGGCTGCGGTACTGGGTTTAACGTATGATTCTGAGGATATCGATTATCCGGTCGGAGATGTTTCCTGGAATGAAGTGCAAGCGTTTATTAGTACGTTAAATGAAATTTCGGGAAAGCGTTTTCGACTACCCACTTCTGCGGAATGGGAGTATGCGTATCGAGCAGGCACAACAACGCGTTTCTATTGGGGCGATGATGTCAACAAGGATGTTTGCTATGTTCAGGACGATTTGGGCATTTCTGATCTCCGGAAATTGCTCTATCCGGTAGGACGGCGATGGCCCAATCCGTGGGGGCTGTATGACATGGCTGGCAACGCAGCGGAATGGTGTCAGGATGGCTATTATACGGTTGAAGATTTAGCCCCTCCTGCCATAGATCCTGTAGGGCTGACAACATCTCTATTTCGTGCAGTTCGTAGTGCAGCAGACCGTCCTTGGAGTGGGAGTGAGGCAAGCTTTGTAACAAAGCTGCTTCCCAATAGTACCAAGCCTTGGTTGGGATTTCGACTTGTTCTACCCGGGAGTAGTCCTGTTATCGCAGAGGAGAACGTGCCCCAATGAAGATAACGTCTCCATTATTTCAGGTTATGGTAATTTTTCTGCTCTGTGTCACCCCGGCCAACCTGTATGCCGACGCCAGCATCTGGTATGTCGATGTAGATAGCACCACAACTTCCCCTGATGGCGTATCTTGGGATACTGCGTTTCCAAAAATTCAAGACGCCGTTGATGCTGCTGTTAAAGCAGGTGCTTCCCCAATAGCCCCCGCAGAGGTTTGGGTAAAAGAAGGTGTCTATACAGGTTGGGGGGATAATCCATACCAATACGAAATGTATCTTGGTGTATGCGTGCTTGTTTTGTATCCTCATGTTCATGTTTACGGTGGATTTTTGGGAAACGAAACGAATCGCATGCAGCGCGATTGGCAAAAAAACGCGACCATCATTGATGGTGAAGAAGAATATCGTGGTGTTTTCGGTGCCAACGACGCCACATTGGATGGCTTTACAATCAGGCGCGGAAGCGCATTAACTCGCACAGAACTCAACAACCGATACAGCAACAAAGGGGGCGGGTTCCTGAATTGTGATACCTCGCCAACAGTCCGAAACTGCGTTTTCGAAAAAAATGAGGAAACACGGGGTAGCGGAATGTATAACCAGCATTCTTCGCCAACATTGGAGAATTGTGTTTTTATCAACAATCAGCCAAAGTTGCTAGAGTGTAAAGGCGGCGCAATCTACAACAAAGATGCTTCGCCGCACCTGTTGAATTGCACGTTTAGTAACAATGTGACGGAAGGCAATGGAGCCGGAATCTACAATCAAAATTCCTCACCAGTGTTACAAAACTGCAGATTCACTACCAACTTTTCAAAAAGCAATGGTGGCGCAATCTATGATCTTGATTCCTGTTCAACGGTCGAAAGTTGTACTTTTTCGAAAAATGCTGCCGATAAGGATGGCGGTGCGATATGTCATGAAACAAAAACAGCGGATGTGCCACCATCGAGGATAACAGGATGTGCGTTTAGCGAAAATAGGGCCGAGAACGACGGCGGCGCCATCTGCCATACCGTGATAAATCCGAATCCATTTTCTCCCATTTTAGACCAATGCACGTTTACGCAAAATAGGGCGACCCATAGTGGCGGTGCGTTGGCGGGAGGAGGCTTTGCAAAGAACTGTCTTTTTGTTGAGAATGTAGCAGATGTAGATGGAGGAGGAGTATTTGTGGCTTCCGCAACGGATTGTAGATTTGAGAAGAATTTCGCAAAACGGAACGGTGGTGGACTTTGTAATGGCTTTGCGACGAACTGCCTTTTTATTGACAACACGGCTCAGGTGGATGGTGGTGGTATGTGTTGGAGTGGGGCGGTCAATTCCACGTTTTTTGGGAATACGGCGCAGGGAAATGGCGGTGGGGTCTATGATCGGTATTCTGTGTTCTTGACCAATTGTATCGTGTGGGGGAATTCGGCGGAGAAGGAGGGGCAGGCAATTTATCCTGTGCATGCGGAAGCGCCGAGGGTTACGTATTCCTGCATTGAGGGTGGCTATACGGGGGAAGGCAATATCGACATGTCGCCGCTGTTCGTGAACCCCGGCGAAGGCGATGTCTCGCTCCAGACCGGCTCCCCGTGCATTGATGCAGGCACCGCAAAAGACGCTCCCACTACCGATATCCAGGGTACCTCCCGTCCACAGGGCAACGGCGTAGACATGGGTGCATATGAGTGGATTACAGACAAAACGAAATAGAATCGATATAGGAGTTTTAATGATGAAACGCAGCAGCATCGTTTGCAGACGGTTGGTCGTGCTTTTGATGATTTTTTCGGCCTTAGCGAATGGAGAAATAGCCTCCACGAAAGAATCGGAAAATACATCCACCTCATCTTCCGATACGCCTTCCCCAATTGATAGCGCTAGACAACAACCGGCTTCGCCTGCATCGACGCCCAGTGCCGCACCGTCGGGTGGCGCAAAAACAACGGGTCAGATCGATCCGCAATTACGCAAGGGCTTGGAGGCGTTCTTCAGCACCGGACCGACCACTACGCCGGAAGAAATTTTGGCACAACGTCCGCTGGGATACTACACGGACACGGATCGGGAAGGCGACCCAACGGCACCGCAAATTTTTGTGATCTATCAGACGTTGAAATTTGATGTGCTGGAGCAGTATATGTTTGTGGAGAAGAAGTTTGTGCAGGGCGTGACCTCGATTCGGAGCCATGTGGATAAGACTCCTGCTCAGCAGTTTACGGCGTATGCGCTGCAGGAGTTGGCTACCCGCGGCGTGTGTACAAAGATGTCACAACGTCCGAAGGAAGATGCTTCGCCACCGGACATACTTTTGGATTGGAAATGCGGGGAAGCCGTTTTTATCTTGTTCCTGGGGATTTCACAGAAGCTGGATGGGAAAGAACCCCGCTATCGTGCGATTTTGGGGAAAGCGGAGACAACGGAAGAACCACAACATATGCGGGAAGATTTGCAGGGTATGGAAGCATTGACAGAGCCTGCAGCAGCATTAGCGGCGTGGGGCATCTCCATGCCGGAGGGCTGGAGGCCGGGCAAGGATATGCAGGAGACGAAAGAAAACGAGTAGCTGGAGACCTGACTGGTTTTGTTCTCCTGTAATCCCGCCTTTTTCTTGTAGGGAACGCGGTCGAGCCCCTATACTGTTCCTGCAAGAAGGAGGATGGGCGGATATGAAGATCGGAATTGTTGGGGCGGGTATTTCTGGGCTGAGCGCGGCGTATGCGTTGAGTAAGCGGGGGCATGAGGTCACGCTTTTTCAGCGTGAGGCGGATGTCGGGGGATTGCTCGCTACGTTTGATTTCGATGGGGTGCGTATTGAGCATTTCTACCATTTCCTTTGTGGCACGGACGCGGGCTACTTCCAATTGTGTGAGGAACTGGGGCTGCGGGACCGGATCTGTTTTGAAAGGGCGCGCACGGGCTTTTATTACCAGGGGCGTCGGTACAGTTTCACCAGTCCGCTGGACTTGTTGCGGTTCACGCCGATCCCGTTCAGTCAACGCATCCGCTTCGGACTCTGGGCGCTGGAAGCCCGGCTGCGTCGCGAATGGCGTCAGCTGGATGAAATCACCGCCAAGCCCTGGCTCATCGACCGTCTTGGCTATCGCACCTATGATGTGATCTGGAATCCGCTGCTCAGTCTTAAGTTCGGACACTATCACGACAAGATTTCCGCCGCCTGGGTCTGGCATCGCATCCACCGCGTCGCCAAATCCCGCGGTCGTCTCGGCTACCTGAAAGGCGGCACCGGTCTTCTCCTCGACACGTTGCAGCAACGCCTGGAGGAACAGGGCGTTACGCTACGCACCCAGACCCCTGTCCGGCAGATCCATACCGACAACAACCGCATTACCGCCGTTGAACTGCCCGATGGCGAAACCTTCGCCTGCGATCACCTTGTCTCCACGTTGCCCCTCAGTCAACTTGCCGATCTGTTGCCGCAAGAACATCAGGACTACGCCGCCCAACTGCGCCGCATCCAATACATCGGTGTTGTCTGCATCCTCTTCAAACTCAAACGCCCTGTGTCCCCTTACTTCTGGCTCAACGTCAACGACACCCGCATCCCCTTTAACGGTATCATCGAGTACACCAACCTCAACCCGCTGACGCCGGACGCTGGACATCTCGTCTATGTGCCCTACTACGTGCCCACCGACCACCCCTACTACCAGATGGACGATGAAAGCCTTTTCGAGCAGTCCTGGCGTGCGCTTAAAACCCTGCAACCCGAACTGTGCGACGGCGATCTCCTTGGCCAGCATCTCACCCGTGCTCCCTATGCCCAGGCTATCTGCCCTACCGGCTTCCTCAATCTGCTGCCCGAGCCACACGCGCCTATCCACGGACTTCACCTGCTCGACTCCACCTTCCTCTACCCCGAGGATCGCACCCAGTCCGGACACATCCAGAACGCCTTTGCCTGTGCGGAGTATATAGACCATGCCTGAGCACGACCTGCAGCACGTCCGTCAGCACTACGCCCAACTCGCCCCCCACTACGATCAACGCGCCAACAAGGTGTGCAAATACTTTTACACCTATCTGCTTCAAAAACACCTTTCCAAGGTCGCCCGCGTACTAGAAATCGGCGCAGGCGCGACCCCGCTGCTCAACCAACTCAACGCCCCCCACCGCACCGCCTGCGATCTCTCCCGCGAAATGCTCACCACCCACAGTCCTGACCCCGACATTCACCGGCTCATCGCCGACGCACAGCACCTGCCCATCGCCACCGCCACCTACGACGCCGTCTACTGCATCAACGTACTCGAACACGTGCCCAATCCCGCCCAACTCGCCGCCGAAGCCCTCCGCATCCTTCGTCCCGGCGGCTACTTCCTCGCCATCACCCCCAACGGCGCACACACCCGTCTCCTTCACCTCCTCGAAAAACTCCACCTCAAACTCCCCGAAGGCCCCCACCAATTTCTGACTCCCCAGCAACTCAACACCCTCCTCCCCCAAGATACCAGCACCCTTATTCATCACCGTTCCATCCTTCCCCTGCCTGCGGGTCCCCGGTTTTTCACCCACTGCCTTCACCAATGCCTACCCCAAACCGGACTCTTCCTTCTCGCCCTTTTTCAGAAAAACACCGATTGAAGAGAGCGCTGTTTTCCGGTTTTTTTGTCGGTATCTGAATAAAAGCGGGGTCGGGGAGTATAAAAGATAACGCATGCTTTTCGTAAAAGTGTTGCAACTCTTTTGGTTTTTCTGTATATATGCGATTATACTTGTACGAAGAATAAAATAGTTGGAAAGGATTTGTAAATGAAACGTTCTCTATGGGTATTGGCGCCGATTCTGCTCTTGGTTTTATTGCTTCCTCTTTTAAATGCGGGCGCAAAGGATGACCCTGGAAAAGTGGCGCAAAAATGGCTGGATGCGATGAAGGCGAAGGATTTGCCAAAAGCGCGTGAATACGTTGTTAGCGAAGGGCGTAGGCTCTTTGAAGAAGGTGCAACGGTACGCTACAACGAAGATTTCCCAAATGTTGTTCTGGGTGAACTATCCGTAACGGATAACACGGCGGAAGTAAAGGTTCACGGCTATGAGACGTCTACTGCGGGAATGCGTGAAGGGACTATTGTCTTGACGGAGGGGGCGACGGTGGAGGCTATTCTTTTAGCGCGTGAGGAAGGCCAATGGCGTGTATCGGGGACCAAGATGCGCATGGGAGGAGTAGAGTTTCCCATTTTATTTACAATGGGTTTGAAAATGGGCGAGGCTATAACGGAAGGCATGGAGGAAATGGTCCAGTCATTGACTGAGCAAATGCAGAACAATCCTCAAGTGAATTGGCATGTCCAATGAGTTGAAATAGTACCGTAGCTTCTTTTTTCCCTCGCTCCCACGGTCCTCCGTGGGAGCGAGGGGAAATGTCGTTTCGTATTGCAGACTTCGAATGCTAAGGTGCTAATAGCCCCCGAATTTCATGTTCGGACAATTCCGATTTTGCTGTGACATTCGAAGTGTTCAAAAACTGCGAATTCTCTCTGGCATAGTAGAAAACAATTCGCTTGAGGGGAATCCAGAGCGGTTTGCCCATATGGATGAGGCAAACAACGGGACAGCCAAAAGCCGTTTCTGTTTCCAGACGGACGACCGTGCCTGAAATCAGGAGGGTTTCCGAAACACTTTCCGAATATCCGGCGCCCAGCTCAATCCTGCCTGAAACACCAAGCGCCTCCGGTCCGTCAAGGTAGAACGTATACGCACACCCAGGTTGCAGGGCGGCTGGCAACAGGGGCGGCGTTGCTGGCGCGGCGTTTTCATCGCTTTTCTGTGGGGATGAGCATCCCATCAAAACGACCGCAATTCCCAAAACAAAAGCCCCGTTTTGAGAACTTCTAGGCGTTCTTAATCCTGTTTTTACACTGTTGAAACACGTGTCTTGTAAAACTGCTTCATGCAACATACAATTCTAGAATACTTTTATTCAGTATTCATAGGTGTGCCCACGAAGACTGTATAAACGGGAAAGCACAATAAAAAGCAGTGAGTTATTGGTTTTATCCTATTCGGGTAAACAGTTGTGTGGGATAGATACAGATATTGCAAAATAATGCTTTGGAGACAGCTGTGTTACGAGAAAAATTGTGTTAGTATCATTAGGGTTTATATTGTTTTAGGGATGATGAAGAGTCAGACTTTTGGGGCAGGTATTAATGAAATCTAGTAACAGGGTACATATTATCGACCAGTATTTCGATTTTGATATTGAACAAGAGAATTATAGTAATCATTTGTTTTTGCGTGTAGCCGCCAAGGGGAAATCTTTCAAGGATGTTGATTTTAGATACACGATTTTCGACACATGTTATTTTCGGAAATGCAAGTTTGTTTCGTGTGATTTTGTCGGATGCCGTTTTGTCGGAACAAGTATGGTAGGTTCACTTTTTTGCGGTTGTAAATTTGATTATACTTTTTTTGAAAGGACATTGATTGATAGTTCAATATTAGATGTCGGTTGCCCCGGCTTTGATAATGTAAAACTTCGCTTTGCCAGAGCTTTGCGTTCAAACTATCAATCACTTGGCGATTTGGAATCAGTCAAGAAAGCATTTAAAGTAGAGTTGGCTGCTACGGAGTCTCATTTGTATAAAGCTTGGAAATCTGGGGAATCCTATTACAGAGAAAAATACAAGGGATGGACGAGAATAGCAGTTTTTTTTCGTTGGCTAAAATTCAAAGTTTTTGACTTTATTTGGGGAAATGGGGAAAGTGCACGAAAACTCGCAGGAACCGTTTTTTTAATCTGCTTGTGTATGGCACTCTGTCATACATTTAAATTTGGGGACCCTAAAAATGTTTTGAGCTATTTTACAGCATTTTGTTCAATGCCGGAGATTTTTCTGGGAGTATCGAGTCCAGCACAGTATTCAAGTCTTTATTTGGCCCTTATTTGCTTTATTCGACTGATTGCTATTGGGATGTTTCTGTCGATTCTTATAAAACGTCTTGGAAGGCGCTAGTTATGCATATATATGCTTTTGGATCTGTTTGTAGGGGAGAGGTTGATTGTAGCTCTGATATTGATGTTTTAGCACTAGTTGAGAGATTCGAATCACAATTTGATCCTAGTATATACTCTATTTATAGTTATGCGCGCATAGAGGAGCTATGGGGTGAAGGAAATCCTTTTGCCTGGCACCTCGCAAAAGAATCGAGATTGCTATTCTCCTCCGATGGAAGAGATTACATTAGGGGGCTTGGTAACCCCGAGAAATATCAAAATGCAAAGGATGATTGCAAGAAGTTTTATATTCTTTTTGCAGATGCAAAGTGCGCTCTTCAATCTAAAACTGCCAGTCCTGTGTTTGAAATGTCGACAGTTTTTTTAGCCATAAGAAATTTTGCGAGTTGTTATGCGCTTGGATGCCTAAATATGTTCGAGTTCTCGCGCTCTTCGGCAAAACGCCTCGGTGACAAGTCTTTAATAGTCTCAGATGAAGCATTCGCTACTCTTGAAAGAGCCCGCATTCTTAGCACTCGAGGGCATGGTGAAATGCTTTGTGAATGTTCGATAAGCCAAGTCCTGGGTGAAATTCAGGCAATTGACAACTGGATGCATCTACTTTTGAAGGAGATTTGAATTGTGGACCAATTTAACAGTCGAATGGAGGCTCAACGTAAAGTAATCAAGGTAGTGAATAGCTCTCAACAATGGCAAGAAGAGCTTTGCGGTTTGTCTGCAAAGGCTATTAATAGATGGATTTATATCAATCAAATTCCGAGGGGTGGGGAAATTCCGAAGCTATTGGTTAGGATTTCTGAACTTCTCTTCTTTTTAGCAACAAAAAGTCAAGATCAGCTTTCAGACGAATACAGAAGCTATCTTGCAGATGTTTTAGTATTGACAGCTTCTCTTGAAAAGCAATTTGCGTAGTTAATATATATTTTTCATTCCCACGGAGGACCAGGGAAAAGAGGAGAGGGTGTTTGTGTGAGCGACGTTATAGCCCGAGGGTTTTATTGATGACGGCTTGTAGGTCGGTGGCGGTGAGGCCGCGTCCGTCGACGTCGCAGTTGTAGGGGGTGGGGTGGCCGAGGAGGGCGTTGACGGTGGTTTGGATGTCGACGGCGTTGAGGTTGCCGTCGAGGGTGACGTCGCCGTCGCTGAGTTGGATGTCGAGGCGGGTGGGGCTGCCGACGTCGCCTGCGGTGATGTTGTCGATGTGGTAGGGGATGTAGTCGGGGGCGTGGATGGTGAGGTTGTAGGTGCCGGGGAGGAGGAGGCGGTGGTAGTCGCCAACGTCGGGGTCGGTGTAGGTGGGTTGGGCGTTGTTTTCGATGTCGATTTGTGCCCAGAGGGGGGTGTTGCCGCGACGGTCTTGCACAACACCGCGGATGCCGCGGTGGATGGCGCTGAGGTAGGCGAGCATGGCGTCGCGGTTGTCGTCCCAGAGGGTGGGTAAGACGGTGGCGGAGGGCCATTTGGTTTGGTAGACTTCGATGATGACGTGCATGCAGCTAAGGTAGCGGTAGTGCCAGTCTTGCATGGAGCCGGTGGTGCGGTACCAGGCGGTGCCGTTGGTGATGCCTTGGGGAAAGTAGGGGCTGTTGTACATGGGCAGGTTGTGCTGGGTGTAGCGCAGGCAGAGGTCTTCGAAGAGTTCGTCGTCGGGGGTGGGGGCGTCTTGGCCGGAGGGGATGCCGTCGTTGTCGTAGGGGTAGTTGACGACGATTTCGCCGGTGTGGAAGTCGGCGGAGAGGACGAAGCTGTTTTCCATACCCCATTGCATGGCGGCCTGGGTTTCGGGTTCGCGTCCTTCGAGGGAGGTTGCGCCGTCGTGGTAGTAGTTGAGGGTGAAGTCGTCGGGGTAGGCGGGGAAGTTGCGGTTGAGGTCGCTCCAGTTGGCGTTGTAGCGTCGGTCGAGTTCGAGTCCGTCGGGGTTGAGCAGGGGGAGGATGGAGATTTCGGTTTCGTCGATGAGGCGGGCGATGTCGGCGTCGGTGGCGTAGTTGTTGAGGAGCAGGTCGATGAAGTAGACGCAGAGTTCGGTGCCGACGGGTTCGTTGCCGTGCATGGTGGAGATGTAGCGGAACTCGGGTTCGTCTTCTTGCAGGTCGGGGTTGTCGCTGATGAGTAATACCCAGAGCTCGCGTCCTTGTACGGATTGGCCGATGCTGAAGAGGCGGCATATGTCGGGGTGTTGGGTCGCGCAGCTTTGGAGCTTTTCGGTGAGGGTGGTGTAGTTGTAGTAGCCGGTGGCGAATTTTGCTTGAGTTTCGGTGCTGGGAGTGGGGAGGATGTGGTAGGGGTAGCCGGTTTGTTGCAGGCGGTCGAGGTCGCCGGGGCGTGTGATGAGGGTGGCGGTGGTCCCGCGTACGTTATCGACGATGTATTTGTCTTCCTGTATGAAGCGTATGAGCGCGGCCTGGTCGGGCAGGGTAACTTGCACGGTTTGTGAGGTTTCGACAGGGGGCGCGTCCGTGGTGGCCACTTGCAGCATCAATGCGATTCCGGTAATCCAGTACAGCACGGGTAATTCCTTTTTTTCTTATTTTTTTAGGGCTCCTTCTTTCTTTTTACAAAAAAAGAAAGAAGCAAAGAAAAATGAATATGTAACGTAACTTCGCTCTGATTATCCACGGCGAGGACCATTCCTCTTGGCTGTGGTCCTTGGCCCGCTTTACCAAGTTCAATTTGGTAACGAGGGAAATATACTCCAGCCAGCAAGTATTGTACGGCTGTGTTTTGCAGCACACGACTTTATTATAATGCAATTTTTGGTTTTAGTGACTCAAATCTGAGAAGTTGTTATAAAAAACGCAATTTTTGTTTGGGCCAGGGACGGTAAGGACCATATTTTGGGGTCGTGGCCCTGGCCACCTTGCGCTCGCTGGACCGCTTTAATGGCGCAATTTTGCAGCAGCCCTTTATTAACGCACGACAGCCTGAAAGATGCGTTCGGTGGTCAGGCCGTGGCAGTCGGTCAGGGTGAGGGTAATGGGGTAACGTCCGGGTTCTTTGTAGGCGTAGGTAACGCGCAAGTCTTTTTTCTTTTTGCCGTTGCCGAAGTCCCAGCGGGCCTTTTTGATAGCGCGAGTGGGGTTATAGGGCACGGAGAGTCCGGCCTGGAAGTAGTCGGACAGGGTGACGGGCAGGCGTCCGGCGGGGGTACGCACGATGTCCTGTACATCGAAAACGCGTTCTTCGCCTATCGGCAAGGTCAGTTCGGTTTTGTTAGGCAGGAAGCCGAGAGGGCTTTCGCCCAGGAGAATATCTGCGATGCCGCGTAGGGTTTGTGCATAGTCGGCGGGGGTGCAGTAGGCCAGCAGGATAGCGTCGGCTTCAGCCAGCAGGGGCAGGTGTTCGGGGTAGCCCATGAGCACGGCAACGACGTTGGCGCCTTTGTCTTTGAAGGCGCGGATGAGTTTGATGGGGCCTTCGGGGCGCATATTGTCGGTGAAGACGCATACCACGGTGCGCACGCCACGCGCGTGTGCCGTGAGGCGTTCGATTTCAAAATCCTGTATTTCGCCTAGATGCTGTGCGGTGGTGATGCGCTGTTGGGAAATGGGATGGATTTTTTTTTCGAGTAACGTTTGTAGCTCATCCAGTTCCACAACACCGGTGATGCCGACAGGCATGGAGTTTTTTTTGGTGAAGGGAAGGCATTGGTTTCGATTCTGGACTAGGGTAAGCGCGCGTCGTTCGACTTGATAGGCGATATCTTGCAGATCTTTTTTCTTTTCCAGACGTCGCATTTTTTTTTCTTCCAGTTCAGTTTTTTCAGGACGGACATATTTCATCGTCAGGATGCGTTTGACGGATGCGTTAAGTAATGTTTCAGAGAGCTTCTTCTCTTCTACCGCACGCACGAGGTGTTCAATAACACGTTTGACCGCATTAGGGCGTCCCTGCCAATACAGCATGTCTGCACCGTTTTGCAGCGCCAGTAAAGCCGCCTCAGCCGGGTCGTAAAGGTGGCCTACATCGCCATGATCGAGGGGGCCGGCAAGGATAACGCCTTCAAAGCCCAAGGTGTCGCGCAGGAGAGATTTCATAATAGCGTCGGAGACGCTGGCAGGGCGCGAGGTAGTGTCCAGGGTGGGCGCGAAAGTGTTGCCAACGTGCAGCAGGGAAACGTCGGCCTCGATCAGAGCAGAATAAGGGCGCAGGTCTGTTTGCATGAGCAGGGGGCGCGGGGTAAGCAGGACCGCGGGCGTCAGGTCGTCCTGACTGTGCGAGAGCGGTTCGCGGTTCATGCCGCCGCCAGGAAAGCCGGTCGCGGCGAAAAGGATGTTGTGCTCCTTAAAACACTGGTGGAAGGTGAGAGTGGCTTCGGCGACGAATTCCGGATCGCTGCCAAAGGTGTTAATGGTGCCGCGTGCCTTGGGCAGCGTGGGCGCGAGATCCAATGTGGGGCCCAGGTGGAGGTTAAAACCCATTACCTGCATATGTTCGGCGAGAAGATCGCCCACCTTTTGCGTCATTTCATCATCGGCAACAGCGGCCAGCGCCAACATGGAAGGCAATTGCATGAATGCGCTGGGCGCGCCGCGTTCCCGTCGCACCAGTTCGTATAAATTAGCACCGACCAATAGCGGAACGCCGGTAAGCATTTCCAGGCCGCGCAGTTTTTGCACGTATACCGAAGCAACCTCGGGTTTTAATATGCGGGGGATGACGACGCCGCCTGGCGGACAGGCCTTCATAAAGCCCAAGTCCTCGGTACTGGGGGCATGCGTGCCTTCGGTAGTGATGAGCATCAATTGGGCAATACGGGTTTGCAGGTCCATGGCTTGAATAGCGGTGGTAACGGGGTCCTCACTTACCTCTTGCGGCATTTCTGCGGAGGTCTCGGAGGGGGCTGCCGATTCAGGCGTAGCCGGTACTTGACGTGGGCCGCCAAAGGCCGATGGCTGCGCGCCTGCGTTGTGCAAACAGGTGATTGACAGCAGCAATGCTGCGCATAGGGATTTGTATTTATACATGGCTTTCTCCTGCAGCGACGGTGGCCAGCGTCACTTGCAAGTGGCCCACGCCACAGGCAATAGATATGCTCCTTGCCGTTGCTGAGAGTAGTAAAATTTCGTTTTTTATGACAACGCTTGCAGTGTCCATCATCAGAATAATGCGTCTGATGATAGCAGAATGCAAGGCGCTATCCCAGATACCTATCAGGAAATTCGATGCAAGGCTTTGATATAGTTACCATTCAGTGCAACGGGAGTTACAATATATTATGCAAGCAGAAATGATGATGATCGGTACGGAGCTGTTGCTGGGGCAGGTGCAGGACACGAATGCGACTTTTATGGGGCAGACCCTGGCGGAACACGGGATTAACCTGTATCAGAAAACCACAATCGGGGATAATCCCGCCCGAATTAAAGATGCACTCGATGCGGCGTTACGTCGTTCGGAGGTGGTATTGTGCAGCGGCGGGTTGGGACCGACAGAGGATGACATCACCCGCGAGTGTGTAGCGGAATTGTTGGGGCGTCCGCTGGAGTATCGGCCTGAACTTTATACAGCCATTGAGCAGCGTTTTGCTTTGACAGGACGCACGCTGACCGAAAACAACCGCAAGCAGGCCATGGCGCCCAAAGGCGCTGAGATTATTGAAAATCCCAATGGTACTGCGCCGGGTATTCTGGTGGAGGATACGCGTGCGTTGCCGGGTCGTACCCATCCGGCCTATGTTATTTGCATGCCTGGCGTGCCTCACGAATTGCACGCCATGTTGCTGGACTGGGTGGTGCCCTGGCTGCGCAATCGATTTGGGCTGAGCGGCGTACTGCACTATCGCGTTTTAAAAGTTTGCGGCATGGGCGAATCCCGTGTGGACAGCGCCATTGGGGATCTGATTCAGGCGCAGCAAAATCCCACCATTGGCCTGCTGGCTGGTCCCGATGCGGTTCGCATTCGTCTGGCGGCCTACGCCGAATCCATTCCAGCAGCCGATGCCCTGATCGATCCCCTGGAGGACACTATCCGAAAACGCTTGCCGGGTCGGATTATGGGCTACGAGGAAGACACACTGGAATCCGTGGTCGATCGCCTGTTGAGCGAACGAGGTTGGTCGCTGTCCGTAGTTGAAACTGCCAGTGGCGGCGCCCTGGCGCAACGAATGATCGGGATTGCCGCTTCGAGCTTCGCAGGCGCACAGGTTTTGCCGATACAACAGGATGCCTTAACCGTGGAAGAACGTGCAGTTGACCTCGCTGGCGACTGTATGTTACAGTACAAAACTAACTGCACCTTGGTGCTGTTGGAGAAAGTAGTGCAGAACGCTACATTTGCGCTTTGGATGTCCCCCAAAGGGACACACCAATGGGAAATTTCCCATTATGGTCAGGGAGCGCGACGGCAACTGCGCATTGCCATGGCGGCACTGGAAGGTGTACGTCAGGCTATACTTGAAACAACGGAAGTCTAAGACGTTTTGATTGGCAGAGGCATGGGCAGCCTTTTTGCTTAACGCGAATGATTTCCGAATTTAACATTGCATGTAACGGGGGCGGGCTGAATGCATGCAACGTAGTCGGCTTTTGTGAGGTGTGAATAATTCGACAATGAATTCGGTATGCCGTATATGCAGTAACGCACCGGGAGGTGCATTCTGGGAACCGTATTTCCAGAACGGGACATGTGAAAGCATCCAATACTGCACGGCAAATAGAGGACATTGAATAGCGTATGTTTGAGATCATTGCATTGATGTTGTTATCGCAGCAACCTCTGCAACCGTTCACGGAAGGCATCGCTTCCTACTATACGATTGACAGCAGCAGTCATCTCACCGCTTCGGGAGAAGCGATGCGAGACGACATGCTGACTTGCGCTATGCGTGATGGCGAATTTGGCGACCTTTTCCTGGTAGTAGCCGAGAATGGAAACTCCGTTGTTTGCCGACTGAACGATCGTGGACCATACATCGAAGGACGCGTTATCGATCTGACCCAGGCCGCCATCCGTGCATTGGACGTGAAGGCCGGTCTGCTCAACGTGAAAGTCTACCGCATCGGTTCCAAAGGCGCCCGCGCCCCCGCATCCTGATAGCGGGTCTACCCGATTTCCTGACGCAGCCAACGCGCCATGAGGGGAACGCGAAGACGCCATTCGCCGTTTTCTGGGGTCACCAGTTTGCGGTAGCGTAGCGCGTGACGCACGCTGTCTTCCTCCGGTGGCGCTTGCAACTCGCTGTCACAAAAGCCGCAAAGATAATTCCATTCCGCTTTTGTGTTGCATTCCCCGTGCATCAGCTCCCGCAATACAATATCCCCGCGTGAAACTGCCAGGTCCAGAGCATTCTCCAGAAAAGCCCTATCCACCTGCCCGGTGTTGGTCGCATTGACGCGGTCCACGAGGGTCTCTGCAATGAGCTGCACCAGATGCGGCCATCCTGAAGCCTCGGCGTGGATACGTTCAATACCGCCCTCGCCCCAGAAATCCGCATCGAAGCGCGGACGTTTCGCCTCCTGGTTACGCCATAACGGGGAATGCCGTAAAGGTTCCGTTAACAGCACCCGCGTCTCCGCCTCTGTAAACGGCGGCACCTCAATCGTGCGTGCGCTGACCAGATAAGACGTCCAGGGTGCATGTGACAGCTCATTAATGCCATGACTGCCCGCCAGCATCCAGATAATATTCGGATGGGTCTGGATCGATTCACGCAGGGTGGCCAATAAATCCTCCGGGAACACCCCTTCACCGATTTTTTCATCTATCTTTTCATACTCATCCAGTCCCAAAACCAACCGTTCATCATTTTTCGCTAGAATCGTATCGCATTGGGTTAAAAACGCATAGAATGTCGGTAAATCCGTTGGGGTTTCAGCCGGGAGAGCAGCATCGGGCAGGGCCAAACGGATTTCCTGGGCAAGCGCGTCCATAAAAGAGGGTAGAGAGGTAAAAAGGGCCGGTTTCTGCATGGAAGCCGTAACCACATGTACAGACGAGGGCAGAAAACCGGTCAGGTTGCGGAGTGCCGTGGATTTTCCCATGCGTCGCCGTCCATACAGCAGGATACCGGGGCATCCCCGCGCCAACATCACCTGCTGTTCAAGCTCCCCATTCACACTGTCCCGCGACACAAAGGCGGCTTCACCGCGATCCACCGGATCGCCTGCAAGGAAAAACTGCGGTACCGGTTCCCGTTCAACCAACTTTTGCACCTGCTTAGCCTGCCGTTCCGCGACAAGCAGCCATTGCTCCGCCGCCTTGCGGAATTCAGTTGCCAACGGTTCCCGTAAACCCGCGACCTGATGGCGAAAGTTTTCAATTTTCTCACGAAGCAACTGGGCGACAGGCGCACGCAAAACAGGACGGTCAATAGCATCCAGGCGTGTTTGCAATTGGGCAATCTCCGCAACCTTGTTCCGCACCGTTTCCGTTTGCGCCAAAAAGCCCTTGTCGCCCTCCGGTAACTCCGCCATATAGAAAGATAAACGCGTCAGATTCGTCTCGCGGGCCGCTTTTCGTGTCACAATAACAACACGCGCACGTAGCGCATTACGCCGTTGGGTGGGATAGGTGGTAACCAACCGTTCCACCTCCTCTTCCCCGGCAACCGGATGCGTCTCCCAATAGGCCACCAAAAGCCGATCAAGGCCCGGAAAAGGAATGGAACACAAATCATCCCAAGCCACCGGATGGCACGGATACCAATTCCCACGGACAAACGGCCATACAAAGGCGATATGAAATGGCAAATAGTATGCCCTCATATAGGTGATTCCTACTGCGATTCCTGCGGTGATTCCTACTGCGATTCCTGCGGTGATTCCGACGGCGATTCCTCCGACGATTCCTCCGACGATTCCGACGGTGATTCCTGCTGCGATTCCGAAGGAAATTCCTCTGGCAATTCCTGCGGTTATCCCTGCGGCGATTTCAAATGCGATTTCAAATGCGATTCCTGCTGCGATTCCTGCTGCGATTCCGAAGGTGATTCCGAAGGTGATTCCGAAGGTGATTCCGAAGGTGATTCCGAAGGTGATTTCTTCGGACATTCCTCTGGTGATTCCTGCTGCGATTCCTGCGGCAATTCCTAAGGCCATCCCTCTGACCATTCTGAAGGCCATTCCTTCGAACTTTCCACCGACTATTCTTACGACTATTATTACGACCCTTCCTTCGGGCATTCCTCCGGCGATTCCGACGGCGATTCCGACGGCGATTCCTATGATAACGCTAAGGAAAGTTTGAAGAGTATAGGCTAGCAAGATGCTTTCTGAGGGTCGGAGAGATTCATCGACGGCTATTCCCAACCCTTCATGCAGGAACAGTCTACCGGCAAGCGCTACAAGGAAGATATAAGGAAAGGCATGTAGGCACAATAACATTCCGGTCAGGATACTTTTCCAGGGCGAAAGCACTTCCAATGCTTCCCGAAGTTGATGAGGGCGTCTGTACAGGATGCCGAGCCAGTAGCATGCGGCGCGGTGACTGCGCCAGCCAAATCCGATGTCGCTCAGTTCTACCCGGCGCATATGTATCCTTTCAGTTTCGCCGTTTTCAAGTTGTTCAAATAGGGGGTGAGGGGGTGGCTTGAGGGAAGGAGATCGGGTAGGGGTGTGCGTGATTGAACGAGAAGCAGTAGTTTTTTTTCGTCGGTTACGAGATTGTGCAAGGTGCCAAAAAAATCTTTTTCATAGTGAGGCCGATCTAAAACACAGTCGAAATGACGCAAGACCAGACAACGCTTCGATCCCTGGCAAACATACCGATCCAACGCTAACAGATCTTCAGGTTCAGGGGGAACCCTATGGGCGCCACCCAATTTGTGGATAATTTCTTCCACTAAACCGCGTCGAGGTACGGCTGCGCCGCGTTGTAAATCCACTTCCGCGATTGCAGGAAGGGGACCGGCTGGGTCGTTGTCGGAACGAAGGTTTTCAATAAGTTCACGCCATTTGGGTTTGCCTTCCACGATAAGACTGACCGAGCGGGCATTGCGGAGATGCTGGCGTATTTCGTCCCGCACTTCGAGCCAGTGGGATGCGCATGTGCCGAGGTTACTGTCACATGCCTCCATCAGTGCGTCCCATTGTTCTGCATCGGTGTCGTCCTGAAGATCGATATGGAGCGGGTTGGGTTGGGCTATGTTTTCGGGCAGCGGACAATCTTCGCGTATAACCGGTATAACGATACCGTGCTGAAATGTTGGATCCAGAGCAATAGCGCGGTTCATTTCATGTTGGCAAGGGGGGCTGTTGAGATAATCGGGGGACAGGACCAGAATATGGAGATCTGCTTTGTCCTGGGTACTATCCATCTGACCGAGGACGGTCCTGCCTGCCTTGAAACATTTATAGTCGATAAGCACTTCGCCGCCGCCCGCTTCCAGACAGGGAACCAGGCGATCCCGCACCCATTCCTTTTGCTTATGAGAATAGCTGACAAATACTTTTGTTTTCATAAGCAAGAATCCTCCCCAGTTCCCCTTGGCTGAACCCGCAGTCCATGAACGGTAAGGAAGATGTTTCCTGGTTGGGCTGTCCGGACCACTTGGCTGTATGCCATAACTGTATTATTTTCACGGAGGTTTTTCAACCGGATGCGCACTTTTCTGAGTAGAGTAGATCCGTATTATTTCTTACGAGTGCCTGAATGAGAATGGTAATCAATTGGAGTTTGTTTCGTAGTGGCAATATTAAAAGAAAACTGCTATGCTATATTACGCTGTGTAGCAGAGGGGTTATCGCACACAGCGTAATTTAAGGGGATTGGCGTTGTATCAACGCAAGGGGAATAAAATACATCCGGTGACGGGGGATTCTTCTTCGATTCTACACACGCCGTAATTTTAGGCATAGCACGATGTTTTTTACGCGCTTGAAAACGGGGTGGCGTCAGTTTTCTGCGACCTTGGTTTTGTTGTTTGTTTGTCTGTATAGCGGGGAAAGTGTAGCAGGGGAAAAACTGCACATCGGGGGGGACTCCGGTTTCCAACCGTATGAGTTTATGGACACGTCAGGGCGACCTGCTGGGTTTACGGTAGAGTTGTTCCAGGCAGTTTGTCATACGATGGGGTTGGAGGTAGAGATTTTTTTGAGGCCTTGGGGGCAGGTGCGGCGCGATCTGGAAACGGGGAAGCTGGATGGCGTCATGGGGATGTTTTATTCTGCCGCACGGGATGTTAAAGTCGATTTTTGCAGTCCTTTTCTTCGCATTTCCTATAGTATATTCGTGCGCAAGGGGAGCACTATAGCCAATCTTGCCGACTTGAAGGGATTACGCGTATTGGTGCATGAGGGGGATGTTATGCACGATCACCTCGATCGTACGGGCTTGGCGGGAGAGATTGTTCCTGCGGAAAATCCAGGGGATGCGTTGCGTGCGCTAGCCGCTGGCCGGTGTGATTGTGCTTTGCTAAACAAGTTTCAGGGGCTTTATCTGGCAGATTTGTATAACCTGGAGAATGTTGAGACAGTTGGTTCGCCCTTTTTTTCAACACGCTATTGTTTTGCGGTGCGCGAGGGGGATGAGACGCTATTGTCAAAGTTGAATGAAGGGCTGATGATTATACGTGAAACGGGACAGTACGACGAAATTTATGACAGATGGTTCGGCGCGTATACGCCCCATGCTCACTGGAAGCAAATATTGCTATATGGCGCTCTTGTTATGGCGCCGGTTGTTGTGCTGCTGTTGGTGGTACTGGCGTGGTCGTGGTCATTACGCCGTACGGTGGCGTTACGAACTCAGCAGTTGGAGAAGGAGATGCAGGAGCGCTATCGCGCAGAGGAAAAACAACGGGAATTGGAACGCGAAATGTTGCAGGCCCAAAAGCTGGAAAGTTTGGGCACGATGGCGGGGGGGATCGCGCATGACTTCAACAATTTATTGATGGGTATTCTGGGGAACGCTGATCTGTTGATGTCGGATCTTCCCCTGGATTCTCCTTTCCGTAAGAATCTGCGCGATATTGAACAATCTGCGACAAGTGCTGCTGAGTTATGCGCGCATATGCTGGCTTATTCAGGGAAGGGCCGCTTCTTGATAAAGTCGGTCAATCTGTCAGACTTGGTACAGAATACGCGCACGTTGTTCGAAGCGTCTATCCCCAAAACGGTCACCTTGAGCTATAGCCTGGCGGAACCGTTGCCGGCCATCGAAGCGGATGAGAGCCAAATTCGACAAATTATTTGTAATCTGGTTGCCAATTCCGCAGAAGCTATCGAGGGGAAAAGCGGCATGATTAGCATCCGAACAGGAACACGGTATTATAATGAGGAATTCATTCATGCGTGTCAGCACAGCGAGAACGGCGAGCCTGGCACATATGTCTTTCTGAGTGTTTCCGATACGGGTTGCGGTATTGCTCAGGAAGAACGGGACAAAATCTTTGATCCATTCTTTTCTACGAAATTTACGGGGCGTGGCTTGGGCTTGGCGGCCGTCTCGGGTATTGTTCGTAGCCATAAAGGTTTTTTGCATGTCATAAGTGAACCCGGAAAGGGAAGCACCTTTTCGATACTTTTCCCCGCATCGACCGTAGCTCCGCACGAAGAACCGGTCAAGGAATCTTTTCCGGTATCTGCAGGGGATACGAATACTATATTATTAGTGGATGATGAGACCATCGTTCGCAAGGTTGCCTCGCATATGCTGAAAAAAGCAGGGTACAAGGTGCTTATTGCGGAAAACGGCACGGAGGCGGTGCAGATTTTTACGAAAGAGCATGATGATATCGCTGCCGTGTTGCTGGATGTAAGCATGCCGGATGGGAATGGACAGGACGCCTTTTTCAAAATGCGTAAGATCGATCAGTCTGTGCCCGTTGTTCTTTCCAGCGGATATGAAAAGAGGGAAGTGTTACGGGATTTTTCTGATAAAATGCCTGCCGGTTTCCTTCAAAAACCCTACACGCAGCAATATCTGCTCGAAATTCTGGAGAAGATACTGGGGAAGGCATCCGAAAGCTATTCAAGCTCGTAACGGTTATTTTCGTCCAGGCAAAGCAGTGCGTATTACCTGCCAATCAAAATCGTCCAGTACCCCTAGCAACCACACTCCCAGTATGTAAACCGTTCCTCCCAGCGGGATAGTAATCGCGATGGGGTAGCTATGAACAGGCCACAGCACGGCGCTCATCAGAAGGGCCGCGATCAGCGGGCGCGTCGATATTCCCAGAAATGTAGCTAGAGATACATCTGGAAGAAGGCGTTGGCTCAGAAGTACGAAAGCAATGCTAGACGAGAAGATCAGGAGTAAATTCAGCGCAAGGAGAAGCGGTATGCTTAACTGCCCATGGGCAAAAAGA
This sequence comes from Candidatus Hydrogenedentota bacterium, assembly GCA_963678445.1. Taxonomy (GTDB): domain Bacteria; phylum Hydrogenedentota; class Hydrogenedentia; order Hydrogenedentales. The sequence goes on from OY782877.1 coordinate 2,593,544, forward strand.
AGAACGCCCAACTTTAGTCCGCAGATTCCCAGTAACACCCACATGCACTGGTGCTGCTTACCGTGAGCACGCAGGAAGAGAATGAAGCTGCGGTTGAGGAGTAAAAGCCCCAGGAGGAAAACCAGCCCGGTCACCGTATTGGATGCGGCGGAGAAATGGGAACCGCACAGGGTGCTTACCAATGTGTGGCTTATCAATGCAGTCCCTGCCATAACTGGCCAGGCCAGTAATGCGCAAAGCTTCACGCAACGCATCAGGGCAAAAGATTGTTCGGATTTCGTTTGTAATGCTTTACGGCTGAGCATGGGATAAAAGATGCTGTCCAGCAGGTCGGGCACCGTCACCAGCATCATGAAAAAGCGTATGCCAATAGCATAATAGCCCGTCATTTCGGCGGTTCCGAAGGCGTGCAGCAGGGGCATATCCATACCATAAAAACCGGTGAGTGCAAAACCCCCTATAGCAATGGGCACCCCTTGGCGAAATAGGTATCGGATGGTCGTCCATTTTGGTTGGTAATGTAGTATACCCAAACGACTGTGCATACGTTGATATGCCCAAAGCCCTAGCACCGCATAGCCTGCGGCAAAACAGCACAAGATACCCCACACAATCTGGTAGCGCCAGAAGATCAGGATGCCGCTTCCTACAATCAAGGTACGTACTGCCACGTCTAGTGCGCTTAAAACGCCAAATTCTTCCCGCGCTGCAAAGACAGCCAGGCACATACGCCCTGCGATCGAGCAAAAGGCAACGCCGCAGGTCAGCAATACTATCTGTTGGACGGGAGGCGGGTATTGCAAAAGGTGAGCGCCTCCCCAGGTGAGTATAAGCACTGGGAAAAATAGGAGCAGTTGGCCTATCCATGCAGAGGGGAGTAGTACATGTCGCTGCTCAGGGGCTTGTGCAATATCGCGCACGGCGACATCGTAGAAACCGGCGTTGAGCAGTACAACGAAAACGGGCATTACCCCGATAAAAAGGCCGTAGTATCCGTTTTCAATTACATCAAAGGCGCGGGAAAGGTAAATGAAGAAAAAGAGTGCGAGTCCTTTTCGATAGATTTCGGCAAGAAAGACCCAAAGCAGGTTGCGTCCATGGCGTCCCGGGTCGCGCATCATACCCCTTTTCCCGTGAGAACGGTACGAATTGTAGCCGCGAGAATCTGCACATCTGTCAGGAAAGAGAGTCGGTTAATGTAAATCAGATCGTAGCGCAGTTTTTGCCGGTAATCCGTGTCATACCGTCCATGAATCTGCGCCAGGCCCGTTAAACCGGGACGCACCCAGAAACGTCGCTCATATAAGGGGTTTTCGCGGACAAAGTCACAGACGAAGGCGGCGCGTTCAGGACGCGGTCCCACCAGGCTCATATCACCTCTCAGTACATTCCAGAGCTGGGGTAGTTCATCGATGCGAAACCGTCGCATCCATTTTCCTGCTGCTGTCAGTCGCGGGTCGCCTTTCACAGATAAGGTGGGGCCGCTTTCTTCCTCTGCGCGGTACTTCATCGTACGAAACTTGTACATATAAAACGGACGTTGTCGCAATCCTACTCGTTCCTGGGTGTAAAAAATGGGGCCAGGCGAGGAAAAACGCACTGCCACCGCAGCCCCTAAGAATAACGGGCTGGCGAGAAGCAGGCCGCAAATTGCTGCGACCATATCGAGCATGCGTTTGGCGAAGCCATAGGGTGTACTGGCGTGGTCTGGATTCAACGCGACCAGGGGTAATCCAGCAATGCTGATTACTTCGGTACTGGCCAGTAGCGCCAGGGTGATGTCGGGGTGTAGAAAGAGGTCGACACAGCTCCGATCGCATTCTGAAAGGATGTTGCGCAATCCCGCTTGCTGTAAATCGGTCGTCACCAGGATAGCCTGATCGATTTGCGCCTCCTTCAGCAGAAAAGGGAGTTCCTCAACACTTCCCAAAACAGCAGTATCAGTTTCCCCTGACTGCATGCTTATGATTCCCGTCACCTCAATCAGACTGGGGGCATGATCTTGCAACTCCTTCATAAGTTGCCGACATTCTTGCGGGATGCCAATGAGCACCAGACGAATCCGGTATCCATAGGCATGTAGCAGCCGCAACGCGAGTGTACGTGTCGCAACAAACCAGAGGGTTAGCAGTACAACCTCCAACAGGGCTACAGCGCGTGAGAATTGGATAAGGTAGCTGACGTATAATTGGAGGAGTAGAAAGATCGCATAGCCGCACCCTACGCCCCAAAATGCAGCTGCCATTGCGCCAAAGAGATGTTCTGGAAAGGTTAATCTATGCCGGAAGTCGTAGAGCCGGAAGAAGCGCGCCATAAACATGCGGCATAGCAGCAGGATGGGAAGGTAAGCGCCATAGGATATGATGTGCTCCGCGGGTATGGCTTCTCCGAAACGCAGGCGCATGGCTAAAAGCGGTATGAGGGCGCAGGCCAACATGTCCAATGCGCCCAGCAATAGCTCTTTTCGAATCATCCAGATTCGCACGCCTTTCCTCCCAGGAGTTGTCGCACGCAGTTGCTTGGCGACCGGGATAGCTCACCAGCGTCAAGGCCTATTCCTGCACTATCCCCGCCTTGTTGAAAGCCAGCCGATAAGCATCAAACATATGCTCCTTCGAATGATCCCAGGCAAGTCCCTCAACCACCCGCTCACGCGCTATCGCGCCCAAACGCTCCCGCGCATCCGCATCGGAAAGTAAGGCATCCAGATGCCCTGCAAAAGCGTCAATTTCATTTGGGGTGGCATAGAGCGCCGATTCCCCTGCAGAATAACGCGTTTCCGTCAAATCAAAAGCCACCGTCGGTTTACCCAGGCTCATGTACTCCATCACTTTAACCAGCGTTGACTTATCATTCAAACCAATCTTCGGGTCCGGGCATACACATACATCCGCCGAAGCGATTCCCTCCAGACAGGCGTCATGCGTTATGCGTCCCGTAAAAGTCAACAGATCGGCGATCTCCAAATCATTTGACAATCGTTGTAACGCGTTTAATTCAGGACCATCTCCCATCAGACGTACATGAAAATCGGTGCGTCCCAATTCATGGCGCAAATGCGCGACGGCGCGCAACAGATAATCCACACCATCTTGGGCGCCCATCATGCCAACGTAGGAAATCAGGTAGGTTTTTCCCTCCTTAAACGTTGTATTGGGTGCAACCGTTTTAATCTGGTCCAGCGAAAGTCCATTGCGTACTACAAAAACTTCCTCTTCCCTTTTTCTACCCCGCTCCACCGCCAGTTTTTTGTAAGAAGCATTGGTGGACATGACTGCATCGGCGAAGTAAAAAGTCAATCGTTCCAAGGCGAGCAGGACTTTGTACACCATGCCGGGGTGCTCGCCGACCTCTTCCTGGCCCCCCTTGGCGATCCAGACCTCAGGGGAGAGGTCATGGTGGTCAAAAACCATTTTTTTGCCCAGCAATTTAAAGGGAAGCGTTAGCAGGAAAAGCAAATCCGGCGGGTTGCAAATCTGAATGACATCAAAACCCCGTTGCAACCAGACCACGCAGGAAAGGTAAAACATCATCAACAAGGCATAGGCATATTCCAATGCATACGCCAGTAGGCCCCCTTGGGCTTCCAACAGGGAAAAGCGATAAATAGCGATGTCGTCGATTTCTTCCCGCGAAGCCGTATCCCGATCACGTCCCTTGGGACAAATCACCGAAACCTGGCATCCGGCTTCCTTCAACGAAACCGCCTCGCGCCATGGACGCCGATCAAAAGGCACCGAAAGGTTTTCGACCAGAATCAGTACCTTGCCTTTTAATATAGCCATATACCCTCCTCAAGCAGCTTCTGGCTACTTGAGTGTTTTAAGCGTACTTACTTTACTGTGAAAAATATGCCGAAAACGAAAGCTTCCTGCCTTTTTCTCGTTCCCACGGAGAACCATGAGAACAAGGGTGTCGTTTCCTGCTGTGGTAAGGGACGCTGAGGACCATACTATTGCGTGTGGCGCTGGCCACTTGGCTGTGGTCCCTGGACCATATTGGTTCCTTCTACTGAAAAACCACCCCGGAAACCGAAAATTTTCTACTTTCAGGAACGGTGAGGACCATACTTTTGCGTGTGGCGCTGGCCACTTGGCTGTGGTCCCTGGACCGCTATTCGTCTACACGGCGCAGGTATCGCGCAGGATTACCCACCCACAATTCGCCTGCGGGTACCGATTTGGTGACGACGCTTCCGGCCCCCACCATGGCCCCTTCACCAATCGTAACGCCGCACAGGATAGTAACGCCAGAGCCAATAGAGGCGCGACGTCCTACACGTGTATGCACCACCGCCCAATCCGCCTCGGTTTGTAACGAACCATCCGCATTCGTGGCGCGCGGGTACTTGTCATTCGTAAACGTTACCCCGTGTCCAATAAAGACCCGATCTTCGATCTCCACCCCTTCACAAAGGAAGCTGTGACTGGAGATTTTGCAATCCGCCCCCACGGTAACGCCCTTCTGCAGTTCAACAAACGCCCCTACCTTACTGCGATCACCAATCTTACAGCCATAGGCGTTGATAAAACATGCCAAGCGCACATCTTCGCCCAATTCCACATCCGGTGCAATCCGGTTATAAGTTTCCATACGTACTACCGAGCCTCTTTAGTGCCTTAAATCTGAAAAGCTATCATAAAAAACAAAATTTTGCTGTTGTCAGGTATGGCAAGAACCATACCTCCTACTTGTGGTCGCTGGACCGCTTTAGTGACTTAAATCTGAAAAGCGGTCATAAAACAACGAAACTTTTGCTACAGTCAGCGGTGGTAAAGAGCATATTTCCTGGGCGTGACCTGGGCACCTTTTTTATAGCTCGACCACCTCACCGTTGTTTCGCAGCGATTGGTCCGTCGCTTCCAGCATTTTTACAATACGCAAGCCTGCTTGACCGTCATTAAACGGGGTTTCCCCTCGGGAAATAGACTGCACCAGGTAATCCACTTCACTTTCCAGTGCTTCGATGCCCGGCACCACCGGCGCATACATATTGCCATGACGCGGTGTAGCCAATACGCGATACAACCCCTCCTTGGTCGCCACCTCCATGCCTTTATCATAGACCTTTATACGTTCTTCCATATTTAGGTCATCCCACACCAGCATTTTTTTCGAACCGCCAATAATGGTCTTGCGGCTTTTAACCGGAGACAGCCAATTGAGATGGAAATGGGCAAGCAGGTTGTTTTCATAAAATACACTGACATAGGCCACATCTTCATGCCCTGTATTGAAATGCCCCATACCATGCGCAGAAACAGCTTTCGCCGACGGGCCGAGGAGGAAATCCATAATCGAAAAATCGTGCGGGGCCAAATCCCAGATAACATTTACATCGTGCTGGAATAGACCTAAATTGATACGAACGGAATCATAGTAGTAAAGCTCTCCCAGTTCACCCGTATCCACAAGCTGTTTCATGGACTGGACTGCGCCGGTGAATAAGAACGTATGATCCACCATCAGCGTCAAACCCTTTGCGTCGGCCAGCTCCACCAACTCCCTTGCCTGTGCTGCATTGGCCGTCATCGGTTTTTCCACCCAGACATGCTTGCCATGAAGCAAGGCATCTTTGGCGAATTCATAATGCGTAAACACCGGCGTAGCAATAACCACCACATCGATATCGGAAGCCTGCGTTACTGCAGTAGGTTCCGAAACAACTTCCGCAGCCGGATAGGTTTTAGCGGCCAAGGTGCGGCGACGTTCCCCCATATCGGCAATTCGCGTCAACACGCATTCCGTATGCGCATTGAAATTACGGGCTAGATTCGGCCCCCAATAGCCATAGCCCACCAAACCAACACGTAACATATCCCACCTCTTTCCTAGTATGTTTATCGGGTTTTAAAAACCGCTATCGATCAAAAAACCGCATTATACTCACGGTTGTAAAAACGAATCAATGCCCCTTTTAATTTACAATATGGCTTTTTTGGTATCGTGAATTAGTGCATGCAAGACAGGCACAAGAACATCGCAGAGCAGGACGAGAGAAATGGTGAAAAATAAGGCCAATATCGTGGTGAGCAGTACACGCCCTTTTCGTCCCAGAAGGCCATTATCCACAACTGCAAAGGTCCGCTTTGAGAGCCGGTTCAAACCCACCGCGCGAATACCGTCGCCCGCCGTTTCCGATGCCAACATGGCCGCGGCAGCGGTAAACGAATTCGATTTGGCGAGATCGTCGAACAAAGCGCTGATGATATTTTCCTGCACCTGTAAACGGCGTTGCGTTGTCGTATGCTGAGCAATCAATGCCTCATATTCTTCCCGTTCTTTTTCCACCGTATCCAGCTGTTGGGCCACAATTGCCAGATTAGCATTTTGCGAGGCGATGCTCATCAGCAAGCTGCGCTCTTCATCTTTAAGCTCCAGTTGCTTTGTCGTGGCAAGTTTAATATAGCGTTGCTGGCTCACATGCATTTCCATGTCCAGCTGATCCTGCACTGCCTTATGCTCTGATAGAGTCACTTCCAGCGCCTGTTGTTTTTCAGTCGCCTCCGCCCACTGTGTCTTTATGCTTTCCAACTGCGCTTCCAGGCCCGCCTGCTGTTTCAGCAAGGCCTTTTCATCCTTTTTGGCTTCCCAATAGACCCCGTTTAATTCTTGGGAGACCATCACTTTGCCTTCCAAATCCGCCAAGCTTTTAGAAGTAGCGTCCTCTCCCTTTACAATCCAATACGCAGTTTCACTCGGCGCTTTTGCCAATTCCAGGTAGGGCGTTTCACTCTCCAGGACAGCCTGTGTGCTTTCCAATTCCTTCGCGACCGCCATCAGTTCACGTTCGATATCCACACGCTTTTTTTCCAGGCTATTCATTAACTCTAACTGGACATCCATCTCCGAGCCAATAACGTCCAGGTTCCACTGCGCCGTCTCCTGCGCCAATTTATCCCGCAGTGTGTCCCATTCCTGCTTATAGGCGCCCCGCTCCATCTCCAGTTCCTGCGCCAAATCCTCACGCGTCATACGTAATTTTTCTTCCGCATCCTGCAAACTGCGTTCGATACCGGTTTTTTCCTTATAAAACTCCGTTGCCAGTCCTATACGGGTCGACATTTCCTGTTTCAACCGCTCCAGGTTCCATAACGCATTTTCCTCCTCCATCGCCTTCCAGATTTCCTCCAGCTGCGTTCGTTGATCTGCCGTTTGTTTAGCCAGCGTTTCCGTTTCCGCAGTCATCCGCAGTGTTACCGCATCACTCGCAGTCGCCATGACTTTGTCGGACCAGGCTTCGACAATAGCCCCTGCCAAGGCAGCGGTTTCCGCCACTACCGAAAGACGGATCAGGGGGGAGTAATTGATCGGGCGCGTGGTTTCATCCACCAGACTAATCTCCACCTCCAACATACTCCTGAAATCACGCAAGGCCGGGGGATCATTTTCACCGAACGCCTTCTGCGTTTTTAATTCCTCAAGGACTTCGCCCAACACCGATGAAGACAGCACCAATTGCTCATAGATTTTTGGGTTGAACGCGCCGGGCACCAGTTCTGCCGTTGTGCCACTGGCGTTTATATCGGTGACGACCAACAATTTTTCTGCGCTATACCCCGGAGGGAGTAACAATTCTTTCAGTACCGCGGCCCCCCCCGCAAGACACGCAATCAGCACAACATAAAAGGCACGCCGCCATAGCGCTTTCAAACACCGCAGATACAAGTCATTCATCGTTTTTTAATTTCCCATCAGCCAGGCCAGGAGTACAGGCGCACTACACCAAAGCGATCCAGCGACTACAAGTAAATACGCAGCGCCAGCGACGCGACAAAGAATTCACCGTCCCCAAGCGCAGAAATACCGTTTTTGCCGCAATTTTTATTGTTGGAGGCGTTGAAAAGACAAACGCCCCACCTCGGGAAAGTATCCCTATCACAGCCTGTAAAGTCAAGCTTTGCCGCCTATTAAACCCGGTTGAGCATACCAGATAATATATAAAAAGGCGGCTTTGAAGGTGACTTAGTCCAAAAGACAACAGGGACACGGCTTGCATTTGTCCTGAAAAAAACGTAACGTCAATACACATGCAATAGTGCTGCCGGAAAAGTGCTATTCTGGAAACCCTACAAAGCGATTCGTTGAAGGAGACACGATGGCCGAACGAATGAAATGCGGGAAGTTTTTATTTCTCATTGCCTATTTTCTTTTAGCACCGGCATGGGGTTGGGGAGCGGATTCGGGGACCTGGATTTCAGCGGGTTCGTATATGGATATGCATATTGTGGTAGGAGAGGCTCCGTCCGAAAACATCCGGTATGCAGCAGAAGCGTTCAAGCAGCAGTGGAAAGCATGTACGAGCAAAGAGATTGAATTCAGTGCATCCAATGAAGGCTTATTAAATGCCTGGCTGGGGCCCGCTGCTTTGCCCAAACTGATGATCCCCGACGAGGATTTGGCAGGATTGTCGTCGCAATCGGTTTTTATCCGCACATTTACGCCTCTGGAGCGGGATTTGGAACGCGGTGCAGCGCGTCAGTTGATTATTACCAGCGGGACGGATCGAGGGGCCTTGTATGGCGTTTTTTCCTTTTTCGAGCATGCCCTGCGCGTGCGTTGGTTAACCCCCGATTGCACCTGGTCGCCTCGTGCGCGTTTTACCACGCAACACGTCGATTATCAGTACACCCCGGCATTTCCCTATCGTGCGACCAGCTATCACGAATTGCTGGCGCAGCGATATACCGCCGAGCAGATGCGTGCCTACCAGTTGGCGCACCGTTTTGGCGATTTGGAGGGACAACCTGTCTGTGTTACTTTTATGCAACCTGAAGCACAGCCTAAGGAGGGGGTAACGCCCACCTGCTTTTCCGATCCACAGACTGCAAAAGCGATGACGCGGGAACTGCTCGGACTAATCCGTTCGACACCGAAGGAACCCGGGGTACACGCGTTACCTCATCTGCAGGTGACCGCCCATTCGCCCTATGCAAAAATGTGGCGTATTGCGCCACGTACAGCCTATACGGCATGTCAATGTCCGCGATGCAAAGCATTGCGTGCAAAAGAGGGTACACCGGCAGCCCCATGGTTAGCCGCAGTAAATCACCTTGCCGAAGAAGTGGAACAAGCCTTTCCAGATGTAGACTACCGCTTACAAACGACGCTTGTGGGTGCATTGCACACCCCTCCGCAACAGTGGCGACCGCATGAAAATGTCGATATCCAGTTAGATAATCGCGATTGTGATTTTAGCGCCCCCCTGGAAGAGGGCTCCACACCCGAAAATGCCGCCTTTGTAGCCCATCTGAAAGCATGGACAAAAATAACAGCGCATGTGTGGGTTGTTGACACCGTATCCAGCTTCCAGCATGCATTGTGCCCTTTTCCCAACCTGCACGTGCTGCAACCCAATCTGAGACTGTACGACGAGTACGAGGTGGAAGGGGTCCTGGCCCGCGCATGGCATGCGCCCGATACGCCGCTGGCGGAATTGGACCTGTTGCGTAACTATTTAGTTTCTTCGTTACTTTGGGACCCTGATCTCCCCGTACACGTTTTACTCGATGAGTTCTGTTCCCAGTACTATGGACCGGCAGGGGACGCCGTTCAAAACTACGTCACCTTGTTGGCCGATGCCGTGAGCAAGGATTCCGTAAAACTACGTGCCGATGCGCCGCCCCAATGGTTTACGCCGGAACTGCTTGCAAAGGCACGCGCCCTATTTGAGGAAGTGCCGACAGAGCGCCTGAAAGACCCCTATATAAAACGTTTTGAACAGGTGCAAGCGCCTTTGCCGTATGTCGCGTCGCTGCTTAAACCCAACGCCTCCTGAGTTCTGCCGCGTAAAACTGCTGGTGCGATTGTTCCCATGATGCTATGCTGAGATATAGGGCAATCAAGGGGGCGCCAGCATATGGAACGCATGCATGGTATTGTGCAACGTTTTGCGTTTTTAGTGACTAAAATTCCAAGAGTTGTCATAAAAAACGAAGTTTTGCTATGGTCAGGGACGGTGAGGACCAGACCTATAGCTTGCGGTCGCTGGACCGCTTTAGCGATCTTCAAAGCGGAAAAGGGAGCTGCAATTCGACGCTGGCTACAGCCCGTTTTCATTCTTGGCGTGCTCATCGGCGGGATTAGCCTTTCCTATGCCGCGTTCGCATCATCCCACTATTTTTACAATGGTGCACAACGGGTCACGATATCGATACCAACCGATGCGTTCTATGTCCAAGAAAAACCAGAACGTTCCCCTACACCCATTGTGCAACTATTTCCGGAGGCATTGTTCGAACGCAGTTATGCAAAGGGGAAGTATCTTTTACGCTTTCCTAACAAGCCGTTGGGGGAGCCCGCCCAAATTACAGCGCAATTACAAGAGGCCGGATGGGATGCCTTTCCTTTGATCTATTTCTCCGATACCCGCGAAGACATAAAAGGACAACGGCCCCGCATGTTGTTGCCCCGAATCAGTGTACGCCTTCCCGAGACAGCTTCGCTGGATAACCTGCTCGCCCGCTTCCCGGTTCAAAAAATAGAAGAAGTTGCCTACCTTCCCGATACATATATTCTGTCCCCCCTTTCGGATGTTTGGATTTCTGCTTTAGAGGTTGCCAATGCCCTGTATGAAAGCGGTCTGGTAGTATTTGCGACGCCGTGGGTTACGCAACGACGTGTGCTGCGAAGTATTCCCGATGATCCGCTGTTTTCTTCACAATGGCACTTGCAGAATACCGCGCAAAACACGGGGGCGGTATCGGGTAACGATATCGATGTAGTCGATGCCTGGGACGATGCCACGGGGAGTGGGGTGCTTATTGCCATTACCGATGATGGTCTGGATCAAAGCCACGCAGATCTGGCTGCCCATGTAAGAGCCGACTTGGGACTCGACCTGGTAGATGACGATAACAACCCTTCCGCAGGAGATCATGGCACCGCATGCGCCGGTTTGGCGGCTGCCATTGGAAATAACACGCTGGGCATTGCCGGGGTGGCCTACAATGCCGCGTTGGTCGGCGTGCGCCTCTTCGATTTAGAATATCCCGTGGACGATGATGAGGCGACAGCGTTTCAATACGGTGTTACAGCCGAAAATGACGCCGATATAATCGCTATTAATAACAATTCCTGGGGGCCTGCGGACGATGCCAGGCGTTTGGAAGGGCCGGGGCCGTTGGCGCAGGCGGCGTTGGAACAGGGGATACTGCAGGGACGCAACGGGAAAGGGGTTATTTATGTATGGGCAGGCGGTAATGGGCGTAGCCAAGGCGACAACGTAAACTACGATGGCTATGCCAACAGCCGTTATACCATTGCCGTAGGTGCTTCCACCGATACCGGCGTATACGCTAGTTACAGCGAGGCGGGCGCGGCCCTGCTCCTAAACGCCCCCTCCAGCGGTGGAAACGCAGGCATTGTCACCACCGATTTTACCGGGGCAGCAGGCTATACCTCCACCGACTACGAAATGGATTTCGGCGGTACCTCCGCCTCCTGTCCACTCGTTTCCGGTGTCGTTGCGCTACTTTTGGAAACCAATCCAGCACTCACCTGGCGTGATGTACAAGATATCCTGCTGCGCAGCGCCACAAAGAACGATCCAACATCAGACGGCTGGCGCACCAATGGAAGCGGCCTCTTGTTTCACCATGATTATGGATTTGGGCGTGTAAACGCAGAATTGGCAGTGAAAATGGCCCAGTCCTGGACCCTGCTTCCTGCTCAGGAGGCGGCACAAGAGTGGGAAGATGCCCCAGCAATGCCCATTCCTGATAACAACGCCCAAGGTATTGTGCTGCACAGATCGGTAATTACGCCGGCCCGTTTCGTAGCGGAGCATGTTGAAGTGACGGTAGACATCAGTCACCCTCGACGCGGCGATTTGGAGATTAGTCTGATTTCACCCAGCGGTATGGAGTCGCAATTGACCAGAAAACACGATGACCCCAATGCCGACTTTTCCAACTGGTCCCTGATGTCGGTTGCTCACTGGGGAGAAGCGCCCAATGGCATATGGACGCTCCGTGTTTGTGATCAACGCGGGGGCAATGTGGGGGTGCTCAACGCCTGGCGTTTAAGCATACATGGTTACCGTAGCGCCGATACAGTCCACGAAGGAGAATCGGCCTATCATAGCGCCGACATCAACCAGGATGGCCAGATTAGCATAAGCGAACTCTTGCGGGTTATACAGCTCTATAACGCAAACGAATACGGTTGCGACACCGGTTCAGAAGATGGCTACGCCCCTAACGGGTTGTTCCGTACCTGCCCGCCACACTACAGCGATTATGCCCCCGCAAACTGGCGCCTGGAACTTTCCGAACTGCTCCGCATCGTGCAGTTTTTCAATGCAACCGGCTATGAGCCTTGTGTGGAAAGCGAAGACGACTTTTGTCCTTTTCTTTAACGCCACTGTGTGCGCAGGTTGCTAACGGATACCACTGAGGCAGCGCGATTATTTACTCCGCTGTCCCCGTCACGTCTTGTAGGGTCTTCTCGAGCTTCTCAACATCGAACCCCTGCTGTGTCAGCTCCTCCACGATCGCATTATAGAGCTCCTCCTCCATATTCGGGGTGCGACTCAGTATCCAGAGCACACTGCGCGTCGGATTCGAAACCACCGCATAGCGATACGCTTCATCCAGCTGTATGATCCAATAATCAGCAGGGAAAAGGCACACGGGAAAAGGGTCGAAGCGTATCCGCAATTTCGCGGGTTCATTTTCATCAGGAAGGGACGCATATCCTTGTATACGAGATACCTTCCCATCCAACGTTTCCTTATATCCCCGATTGATCAGGCGGATGCGGCCATCCTCCTCCAACGTATACTCCGCCGTGACCCCGACAAGGTTCCGTTCAAAAAAGACAGGAAAACGGGCGATTTCATACCAGAGTCCCATATACTGTGCGATATCCAGCTGCGCCACTGTCTGCGGTGGATTCTTTGCAGGACATCCCATGAGAAAAAGAGCACCCGTTACGCTCAAAAAAACGGTAATACTGGATAGCCCCAGTATCCGGGCAGTGCTTTCCTTTTGCATTTGTCTCCCCCTTTCATTCGGCTTTCGAATAAGTCTACGCACGTAGCATAACATCAGGCCGCAGGAGCTTTAGTCCACCGAAAATATGCTAAAGCCTCTTAGCTAAGCCTAGCGTAGTGCAGAAAACCTGTCAAGGGAATTGTATAGCAGCATTTACAACGCTTTTCCCTGAAAGTACTCGTTATGTTTTTTCACAATCCATTTCTCTTTTTTTCTGTGTCCACACCCGTCAAGAAATACATTGTAGTCCTTGGAATGATCGTTCATAAAAACGGGATAATGTAAAAAATAGCAGTCTTTTTTATGGGCGGCTAGCGTGTTTTCCCCAAGTTATCCACAAGCACTTGGCAGCCCTCAATAGTAATTTCTTGACAAAATAAACAGGAAGAATCCCCTTTCAAACGAAAATGAGATGTTTTTCGGGGTGCAATCTGCCTTAGAAATAGGTGGAGAATGGGGGTTTGACTGATTATTAATGGATTGCGCCGAACTTTTAAGAAATTCGACCTTTTTTCATTCTCCGTCGTTAGACTTAGTCTAATTCGTTATCCACTGGTTATCCACAGGATATAGGGGTCTCTTTTAAACAGACCCCTTGACATGGGGGACGAAGTGGGCTACAATCAAATCCATCGTTGGTTGCGCTTGGGCGCATAAAGCCGACGAACCTTTGATACGCTTTTTCATAGGCGAGAAAGCGGATCTTGAGGGGAAATGCAGTTTTGTATGCGGCATCCGGAGTGTGTTCTTGGGAGATTTCGTGTTTTTTACACTCTTGTCGATGTAGAAGTGGGGTGGCTGTATTCGATTGCACCAAAATGACAACAGGCGAGCTGTGTCTGTCCATAATTTGTGACGGTTGCTCCAGCAAGTGGTTCCGAAAGAACGAAGCTTCGCGATGGTGCAACAGGCAAGCGCTTGTTTATGGGTGTAGATAGAAAAGATGGTTGCTATTGGGTGTAGTCTTTGGGCTGCTGGGCGCATTTATATAACTGGGTGGAAGGGCGAAAGAGGGATGAAAGCTGCGGCGCAGGAAGTACAAGATATACAAAAAGAGACCGAGAATTCGTTTTTTACGGAGATTACCAAACGGGATGGTCGTCAAGCGCCTTTTGACGCGATGAAGATTACCCAGGCGCTACTGAAAGCGGGGCAGGCCACGGATGAGTTTGGAGAAGATATCGCCCGACAGCTGACCATGCGGGTTTTGGTCGTATTACAAGCGATGCCCTATGAGGGGGCGCCCACAGTGGAACAGGTGCAGGATGTCGTAGAGCAGACGTTGCTGGTGTCGCCGTACAAACGCAGCGCCAAAGCCTATGTGTTATACCGTGATCAGCATGCCCGTATCCGTGAAATGGTGAAAAAGGCGGATGTCGACCTGATCGACCGATATTTGGAGCGTCTGGATTGGAAAGTCCAGGAAAACAGTAACATGGCCTATTCGCTGCAGGGCTTGAACAACTATATCTCCAGCGAAGTAAGCAAGATTTACTGGCTGAACAAGATTTATACGCCCGATATTCGGGAAGCGCATAACAATGGCGATTTGCATGTACACGATTTGGGCCTGCTTTCAGTCTATTGCGTGGGCTGGGATCTTCAGGATTTACTGCGTTGCGGTTTTCGCGGCGCTCCTGGTAAAGCAGAAAGTAGTCCGGCGCGCCACTTCCGTACAGCGCTGGGTCAGATTGTCAATTTCTTCTATACACTGCAGGGGGAAGCGGCTGGCGCGCAGGCGTTCAGCAATTTTGACACCCTTTTAGCACCGTTCATCCGCTATGACCAATTAGGCTATCCCGAAATCAAGCAGGCCTTGCAGGAATTTGTATTCAATCTCAATGTGGCCACCCGCGTGGGTTTTCAAACCCCGTTTACCAATGTCACGATGGATCTGCAACCCCCTGGCACCTTGGCAAATGAGCCGGTGATTATCGGTGGTGAGCTTAAATCGGAAACGTATGGCGACTTCCAGGAGGAAATGACCCTGCTGAATGCGGCCTTCCTTGAGGTGCTTTCCGAAGGCGACGCCAAGGGACGGGTTTTCAGTTTTCCAATCCCTACATATAATATTGCGGAGGATTTTGACTGGGAACGACCGGGATTGGACCGTTTGTGGGAAGTAACCGCGAAGTATGGTATTCCGTATTTTGCGAACTTTGTGAATTCGGACATGTCGCCCGATGATGCCCGCTCGATGTGCTGCCGACTGCGCCTCGATCTGCGTTCGTTGGAAAAGCGCGGCGGCGGTCTCTTTGGTGCTAATCCGCTTACCGGTTCTATTGGCGTGGTCACGATCAACATGCCACGTCTGGGGCACCTGGCCAAAGATGAAGCCGATTTCATGGTGCGTCTGGATCGTCTTATGGAGGTGGCGCGCACCAGCCTGGAAACCAAGCGCAAGGTGCTGGAGCGTTTTACGGATAAGCATCTATATCCGTATACGAAATTCTATCTGCGCGATATCAAAAAACGCCACAAGCAGTATTGGTTTAACCATTTTTCGACCATTGGCCTTATCGGTATGAACGAGGCCTGTGTCAATTTGTTGGGTGTGGGCATCGGTACAGAAGAAGGGGTTGGTTTTGCCCAGCGCGTGCTCGATCACATGCGGGAACGCCTGACGCAGTTCCAAGAAGAGACAGGGAATTTCTACAATCTGGAAGCCACGCCCGCGGAAGGTACGACGTACCGCCTGGCGCGGTTGGACCGGGAACGCTTTCCGGGCATCCATTTTGCCAATGATCCGGAAATTGCAGACGGTGCGGAACCTTTTTACACCAATTCCACCCAGTTACCGGTGAATTACTGCGACGACGTTTTTCATGTGTTCGACTTGCAGGATAGCCTACAGGCGCGCTATACCGGTGGCACCGTCCTGCACGTATTCCTGGGTGAGGCGGTGGCCGATCCTCAATCGGTAAAAACCTTTGTGAAGCAAGTGTGCAGCAATTACAAGCTGCCCTACTTCACCCTGTCTCCCAGTTTTTCGATATGTCCCAGCCATGGCTATCTGCGTGGAGAACATGCGGCCTGTCCGCAATGCGGCGCTACTACCGAAGTCTACTCACGCGTTGTAGGGTATCTCCGCCCCGTGAACCAGTGGAATGAAGGGAAACAGGCGGAATTTGAATTGCGTAGCCGCTACCAAATTGAGGCGACATCATGCAAATAGGCGGTTTCCAACCTTTCACGCTTAGCGATTTTCCAGGGCATTTGGCGGCCATGGTATTTACACAAGGATGTAATTTCCGTTGCCCTTTCTGTCACAACGGCGCGTTGATTCCGAGTAGGGCAGCGGCAGGATTGATGCCGGAAGAAGAAGTGCTTTCTTTTTTGGAACAGCGTCGCAATCGTCTCACCGGTGTAGTGGTCACCGGCGGGGAGCCTACGATACAGCCGCGCCTGCCAGAGTTTTTGCGTCAGATAAAGGCGCTGGGCTATAAAGTGAAGCTGGACACCAATGGCGCACGGCCTGCCGTATTGGCCGCATTGTTAGAAGAGGAGCTGCTGGATTACATCGCGATGGACCTCAAGGCGCCTCTAGAGCGCTATCACCGTTTGGCAGGGATTTGTGTGCCGGTACGCGATCTGGAAGAAAGCATTGCCATGATTTCATGGTCCGGCCTGGCCCACGAATTCCGCACGACGTTTGTAACGCCGTTGCTGAACCATCTCGATCTGATGGCGATACAAGCGTTGGTGCCGAGCAAATCGCACTATCGCGTGCAGCCCTTCGTGTCTGAGAATGCCCTCGATCCCGTATTGCGTGGAGATGTGAAAGCGGTGCAGAAGCTCCCGAATACCACTACTGCAGAAGTTGCCTAAGCGAGCCGATAGGGAGATTCAGGCAACACATTTAGTGACTTAAATCTGAAAAGCGGTCATCAAAAACGAAATTCCTGCTGCTGTCAGGAACGGTAAGGACCATATCTCTTGCTTGTGGTCGCTGGACCGCTTTGGTGGCTGACACCGCAAAAGCGGTCATCGAAGACGGAATTTCTGCTGCTGTCAGGAACGGCGAGGACCATATCTCTTGCTTGTGGTCGCTGGACCGCTTTGGTGACTGACACTGCAAAAGCGGTCATCGAAAACGGAATTTTTGCTGCTGTCAGGAACGGCGAGGACCATATCTCTTGCTTGTGGTCGCTGGACCACTTTAGTAAGATCGCGGCAAGGCTCCTATGCTTTACAGCGAAGCTGGAGGTTGTACCTACAGCAATGGCCCCATGCAGCGTGCCACCCATTGCATATATCGAGGTAGTGCCATGCCGTTGAATGTTTGTGTGCTTACAGAAGCAAGTCCTTTTTCCTGGACGCATCACTATGTCAATGCGTTTCGTCAACGTTGCAATGTTTTTGCCATCGGTCCCGTGCCCCCGGATGCTTTTTATACGATGCTGCATCTGGAACACTTAAAGTCTTTGGTGCAACCGCACGATATTACAGAAAGACTGCGTAATATCACTGATCTAAAATCGTTATTGCCTACCGGTTTTGTTCCCGATCTCGTTGTTTGTGTGATGCCATGTGTTAGCCAAGACACCTTTTATGCAACAACAAGCTTAGACTGTCCCAGCGTCTTTATTAGCATCGATATCTGGCAAGATTTTGCAGATTATGAGACAGCCGTAAATTACGATTTTGTTTTTGTAGCGCAACGAGAATTTGTTCCGTATTTGCGGGCAACGGGCTCGTTGCATCCTGAATGGTTACCGTTGGCCTGTGCTCCCGAAGTGCACCACTCACTGTCCACGCCTCCCACACATGATATTGCCTATGTCGGCTCGAGTATTTCCCCAGTGCACAGCGAACGCCTACGATTGTTATTGCGGCTTGAAAAACAGTTTAAAGTAAATCGGCAGAGTCATGTTTATGGAGAAGAATATTGCCGGGGACTAGCGTCTGGGAAAATCATTTTCAATTACAGCGCTTCTGGTGATCTTAACATGCGGATATTTGAGGCCATGGCGGTCGGACGTATGCTGTTAACCGATCGTCGTGCTGTCCGAAATGGCTTGCTTGATCTTTTTGAAGAGGGCAAAGAGTTAGTCACCTATACAAACGAGGATGACCTGCTTGAAAAGGCTGCCTATTATTTGGCGCATGACGAGGAGCGCGAACGGATCGCGGCGGCAGGACGCGCGGCGGTATTGCAACATCATACCTATGCGCATCGTATCGATAGAATATTGGAGGTGGTCGGTCCTGCTTGTGCACGGCAAAAGGCATTTCGGGAAAGCACAGCAACGCCCTCGCCGTTGCTACAGTTATTGCCTGCCAACCCGGGACGTGTTGCGGATCTGGGTATGAGCGGGTTACTAAGCAAGTATGCGGTTAAGAAATGGGGCGGCGAAAATTTTTTTGGCGTTTCGCTTGACGAGTGTACGCCGCGTAGCATGCGCTATGATCAGGTTGTGTGTTGGCTAGGAGAGGCGCAAAGCGCCGATACGGTATTGCTTTGCGATTGTGACACCACGGTACATTCTCTATCCACGCAAATAAGCGCTTCGTGGAAGCTTTTGGATGTTTGCGGAACGCTCATTCTTCTGGTATTGAGGGAAGCTCTGGAAAAAGCGGATATTCCGACCGATTTTGAGGAGCTCAACACCTGGATGCTCAAGTTGGATTTTTACCTTATCTACGGTAACGTGTTGCGCGAAGATATGTTGGTGCTGCGTGCGCGCAAGCGTACTCGACGGATCTACGATGTTTATACCGAACTCAAGCAGAGTTATCCGCTAGAGCACACGATGATGAACCCCCGTTTTTTTGAAAGCCTTTCAGAAGAAATGCAGAGATTACTGTAACGAATGCGGAGTGGTGCTATGCCGTTGAATGTTTGTGTGCTTACAGAGGCAGGGCCTTTTTCCTGGACGCATCACTATGTCAATGCGTTTCGTCAACGCTGCAACGTTTTTACTATCGGTCCTGTGCCCCCGGAAATCTTTTATGACGCACTTCATCTGGAACATTTAAAACCTTTAGTGCAACCCCACGATGTTACGACGGAACTGCAGACTATTACCGATCTCAAATCGTTGTTGCCTGCCGACTTTATTCCCGATCTGGTTGTTTGCGTGATGTCATGCATTGTTCAGCAGGCCTTTTATGCCACGACGAAATTGGATTGCCCCAGTGTCTTTATTAGTATCGACACCTGGCAAAATTTCAAAGACTATGCTGCTGCCATAAATTATGATTTTGTTTTTGTCGCGCAACGAGAGTTCGTTCCGTATTTGCGAGCAACAGGCTCCGTGTGTCCTGAATGGCTGCCGTTGGCCTGTGCTCCCGAAGTGCATCATCCACTACCCACGCCTCCCACGCATGATATTTCCTATGTTGGTTCGAGCAGTTCACCGGTGCACGGCGAACGCATGCGGCTGCTATCGCAACTTGGAAAACATTTTCGCGTGCATCAGCAGAGCAGTGTTTATGGAGACGAATATTGCCGTAGTTTGTCCGCCGGGAAAATTATATTTAATCACAGCGCCGTGCGCGAAGTGAACATGCGCATTTTTGAGGCTATGGCGGTCGGACGCATGCTGTTGACCAATCGAGAGGCAGATCGTAACGGACTGTTGACGCTCTTTACCGATGGGGTCGAGCTGGTTACCTATACGGACGAAGAAGACCTGCTTGAAAAGGCTGCCTATTATTTGGCGCATGACGAGGAGCGCGAACGGATTGCAGCGGCAGGATGCGCGGCGGTATTGCAGCACCATACCTACACGCATCGCATCGATAGGATATTGGAGGTGGTCGGTCCTGCTTGTGCACGGCAAAAAGCATTTCGGGAAAGCACAGCAACGCCCTCGCCGTTGCTACAGTTATTGCCTGCCAACCCGGGACGTGTTGCGGATCTGGGTATGAGCGGGTTACTAAGCAAGTATGCGGTTAAGAAATGGGGCGGCGAAAGTTTTTTTGGCGTTTCGTTTGACGAGTGTACGCCGCGTAACATGCGCTATGATCAGGTTGTGTGTTGGCCAGGAGAGGCGCAAAGCGCCGATACGGTATTGCTTTACGATTGTGACACCACGGTACATTCGTTACCCACGCAAATAAGCGCTTCGTGGAAGCTTTTGGATGCTTGCGGCACGCTCATTCTTCTGATGTCCCGGGGAACGCTGGCAGAAAATAATCTTGAGCCAGCGCAACTCAATATGTGGATGCTCAAATTGAATTTTTACCTTATTTATGCGGGCGTAACGGGGGACGATAGATTTTTACTGCATGCGCGCAAACGTACACGACGCATCTACGATATCTATGCCGAGATCAAACAGCACTACCCAATGGAACACACTATGGTAGAGGCTTGTTTTGCCGAAGACGAGCAGTTAAGGCAGTTTTAAGCGATCTATCCTTTGTGGTCATGATTAGTGCCTTAAATCGGAAAAGTTATTCTGCAAGACGAAAAAGCTGTTTCGCTCAGGGAGGGCAAGGGGCACCGCATCGCCAGTGGCGCTGACCAGTGCTCGTGCTTGCTGACCCGCTTCAGCTGCTAAAAGGGGACTCAGCAATATCAAAGATATGCAGCACACTGCGCCGGCAGGCCTGTAACGCACTGCGTTGTTCTTCGTTCAAGACACCCAACTCATCATCCAGCAACAATTCCACAAACCCCAGCACAGCGGACAAAGGAGACTGTAGCCGTTGCGAGATGAGCGTCAGGGTTGTTTCACGCAATTCATTAACCTGCTGAAACTCCCGATTAAGCTCCTCAAGCTGCAGATGGGCAACCCGCGAAGCCTCCTGCAATTGTTTGCGTTCCGAGATGTCATGAAACATCGAGACAAAGAAGCGTTTTTCATCGCGCAAGAACGAACGCACCAAAACCTCTGCATTTCGTTCATTCCCCTCGGCGGTGTTGATCAGGAATTCACCACGGTACTCACCGTGTGCGCGTAGATTAGACAACTTATTAGCCAGCGTGCCATCGTCAAAAAAGAAACGACGAAAGCGTTGGCCTACCAACTGCGATTTATCCATTTCAAAGAATTCGGCAGCACGATCATTGGTGTGTGAAATAAACCCGTTTTCCTCATAAACGACAATCGGATGCGGCATGCTATCCAGGATAGTACGCAGCATAGCCTCTGAAGAAGCCAGCATCTGCGCCTGACGTCGATACTCATACCGGGTCTGATGCAAGCGCTCATTTAACGTTGACGCCAGCCAGCCAAAAAGTAGAATCGCAAAAAACTGTAAAGCAATCGGGGGGTATGCCAAATTTACCCCCAATAGCAACCACCGTATGATTACAGTGAAAGTATAGGCTACGCTACAAAGCAGAGCGACTTGAAAGGGGCCATACTTTTGTGGGGAGTAGGCGCAATAGCCAATAACCAACAAGCCATAGGCAAGAGAGATGGGGCTCTCCTCACCGCCTGTCATCCCGATGGCCAGACTAATGCTTACGAGATTAAGCAAAAAATTCAGCGGACTCAGAAAAATCCGGTGTCGCTCAGCATAGAGTACAGCATGCGCATATACATTGTGCGCAACCGTTGCCGTCATCACAAGCCAAAGATTTGGAAGATAATCCGGCGTGATACCTAACGCATAACACACCACCACACTGAAAAAGCATAAATAACGAAGCGTTAACAGCATCCATTCTATGCGCACAACCGTTGCAAGTCGCGATTTTGTCGATTCCGCTTCCGGGTCAGGAAGCGAGCCAATAAATGGCGAGTGCACCGTTGTTTCCATACAATTCTGCCTCACTCAAGTCGTATGCAATTCCAAAGCCAGTACAAATCCAGTTCGCATCATAACGGTGCATAGCGGTCTTTGGCAAAAAAAACTTTATCCGCCTCGCCGAAGTTATATTTAGGAGACGTCTTAAAAAGCCCCCCAAAATTGTTTCGTCGTTTTTGGGGTGCAGGCTGCGGTAACTATGCAAGCTGCCGCTAATGCGAATACGTATTCTCTCTTGACGGTTGTGCAAGATTCTTTTATAATTTTATCTTAGATTCACTCCATTGCCGCAGATTAAAGTATAAGTGAAGAACAGGAACGGCATGGAAAGCTAAAAGAATAGCGCATATAAACGCACATTGCACCACCAAAATGTAAAAAAAACCTTGCTGCAAGATGCAGACAAAATGCGGGAAAGTGAAAAAAATCAAAAGCGCGACAAGATATTTGACTTTGCGCACGACTTGTGTTCTAATACGCCACGTATTAGCGTAGGCGGAGTGTCGTTTATTGCACCGCAATATAAATCGCGACATGCCCCTAAAAACGCCAATACACCCCACAATTTAAAGGAGAAACCTCGAAGCTTTTGGCCGTTCTGAGCCGAAGATGAACCGAAAAATCCCACTCGATTCGGCTGTAGAGCGCAAAAAGCGTCAAGGTGTTATTTAGTAGAATTAGTTTAGTCAGTATTCTTTTGGAAAGAATGGAACAACAGGGAGCTAACAAAAATGAAGATGTTGCGTATCAGCCGAAGGAGTCAACTGGGGCGTTCGAAGTTTGCCCTGGCGCTCATGACCTTGACGTTAATTCTGGGCGTAGCGGCAGTACCGGCCTCGGCCCAAACCGTCACCTATAACCAAACTGTCCCCGCGACCTATCAAGCTGACAATGAAGTCACCGTAGTTTTGGAACTAACCAAGACTGCCGGCGACGGAGTCATTACCGCCTTGGGTGTTTCTCTCGTTATTCCCACCGGTTGGGAATTGGTGCTTGAAGCTCCCGATCCTGTCGAAGGACAGCTTTGCATTCCGGATATCACCTACGTATCCCCCAACGACGGCCCTCCCGTTTTCGCTAAAGCCCCCTCTCCCGTCTATCTAGACGAAACTGCCGGCGCGGAAGTTTGTAACCCCTACGTTTCCCCCATCGAACTCGTCTGGGCGCCCAACGAAGCAGCTGAAGGCGAAAATAACGCGCCGCCTACCTTCCCTACCAGCGTCACCCTGAAGCTGAAAGTGCCTGCCGATGCAGATGGCGACGTCTCCATTATCGGTACCGCCTTCTACCGTCTCGACGGCACCGAGCAATCCACCGCACCCGCGACCAGCAATCTGAGCCTAGCGACAGGCGTGCGTGGTGATGCCGATTGTAGCGGTGCGGTCAATATTTTTGACGCCCTCAAGATTCGTCAGCTGCTGGCCAGCCTGATCGACAGCATTGGCTGCCCCGAGCTGGCTGACGTAAGTGGCAATGATACAGTTGATATTTTTGATGCTCTTAGAATTAGCCAGTTCCTGGCGGGTTTGGTTGACACACTCTAAGAGCTGTACAAATGAGAGAAATGCAGTACATGACTGCAAAACCATATTAGCCGGGGCCTCGGCAACGAGGCCTCCCAATCTGGGGAGGTACACAATGAGAACAAAGACAAGTAGGATGTTTCGCAGCATGCCCTTGTGGGTGCTTTGCCTGACAGCGCTGTGCGTTGTCAGCAGCGGTGCATTTGCCGCCGTTGGAGACATTACCATTTCAGCACCTGCTGAAGCACAAAATACCGGTGATACCTTTGAAGTCGAAGTTACCTTCGATGCGGGCACTGGCGTATTAGGTGCATATGATTTAGTGTTTACTTTTGATAAAACTATTTTTCAAGTCAATAGCGTTGCCGGAGGAACGACCAGTGAATTCAGTGGTCCACCCACCAGCAACGTTCAAAACGATTCCGGCCAAGTGCTTTTTAACGCCGTGAACGCCGTCAGTCTGACCTCGCCTACCGGTGTAGTCAGCATTGCGCGTTTCACTGTTGAAGTGATTGGCAATCCTTCGGGCGGAACCAGTAACTTGGGTATTACAGTAACCGCTATTGGCGATACGACTGGTTCGTCCTTTGATACGGTAACACCGGTTGCGGGAACAGTCACACTGACAGAACCGCCTCTCGACGCTGTGATTGATTTGGCGCTGCCAGATACGTCTCCCGAAGCCAGTTCCCAGTTCACAGCCGAATTAACCATTGATGTTGGTGATAAGGTATTAGGCGCATATGACTTCAAATTGGTCTACGATAAAGACGTTGTTACAGTAGCGAAGGTCCTTGGTGGTTCGACCAGTGAATTCAGTGGTCCTCCAACCGCCAACATCCAGAATGAGTCTGGTCAAGTTCTGTTTAACGCCGTGAACGCCGTCAGCCTGTCTTCTCCGACGGGTGTAGTCAGCATCGCCAACATCACCTTTGATGTTGTAGGCGAAGCGGCGAGTTCTACCGCTATCGAAGTGCGCGTAACCGCATTGGGCGACACCGGTGGTTCCAGCCTGACAGTTGAAAACTTCAGCGAAACCTTGACGGTAGCCGCAGGGCCACCCGATGCGGTGATCGATCTGGCTCTACCAGAAACCGATCCTGCGCCGAGTTCGCAATTCACGGCAGAATTGACGATTGATGTTGGTGATGATAACGTATTAGGCGCATATGACTTCAAATTGGTCTACGATAAAGACGTTGTTACAGTAGCGAAGGTCCTTGGTGGTTCGACCAGTGAATTCAGTGGTCCTCCAACCGCCAACATCCAGAATGAGTCTGGTCAAGTTCTGTTTAACGCTGTGAACGCCGTCAGCCTGTCTTCCCCGACGGGTGTAGTCAGCATCGCCAACATCACCTTTGATGTCGTAGGTGAAGCAGGCGCTTCTACCGCTATCGAAGTGCGCGTAACCGCATTGGGCGACACCGGTGGTTCCAGCCTGACAGTTGAAAACTTCAGCGAAACCTTGACGGTGTTGGATCAAGACGTCACTGATCCGACAGCGGTCTGTCAAAGCATCACCGTGCAGCTGGATGCTTCAGGAGCAGCCAACATCACAGCGGAACAGGTAGACAATGGCAGTTCCGATAATGTCGGTATTGACAGCATGGGCGTTTCGCCGAGTTCTTTCAGCTGTGCGGATCTGGGTGACAATACCGTTACCTTGACCGTGGCCGATGCAGCCGGTAACAACGCAACATGCGAGGCCACAGTAACCGTGGTGGACAACATTGCGCCAGTAGCCGTTTGCCAAAACATTACAGTCAATCTGAGTGCATTGGGCACTGCTACAATCACTGCTGCTCAGCTTGACGGCGGAAGTAGCGATAACTGCGGTATTACCACCATGACGGCTAGCAAAGACAGCTTTACCTGCGCTGATCTTGGTGCGAATGACGTGACCTTCGCAGTTGAAGATGCCTCCGGAAATGGCGACTCCTGCACGGCGACGGTAACGGTGGTAGATGTTACGCCGCCGACCATCACCCTGACAGGCGCCAGCCCTGTGACCGTTGAATGCGGTGGCGACTACACCGATGCCGGTGCCACTGCAATTGATACCTGCGATGTCGATTTGACGAACAGTATCATAGTCGGCGGTGACACCGTTGATACGACAACGCCGGGAAGCTATACCATCACCTATAACGTGAGCGACACAGCAGGTAATGCTGCGACGCAAGTCACGCGTACCGTCAACGTTACCGATACAACAGCGCCAGTCGTTACCTTGAATGGTGCCGACAGTGTCACCATCGAATGTGGCGACACCTATATTGATGCGGGTGGTACGGCAACGGACAGCTGTGATTCCAGCAGCTTGACGGTAACCACCAATGCCGCTACAGCAGTGAATACAGCTGCAGCAGGTACCTACACCGTAACCTTGCGTGCAGAAGATGCCAGCGGCAATGTCGGTACGGCAACACGTGAAGTAAAGGTGGAAGATACAGAAGCCCCAGTCATTAGCTTGATTGGTTCGGTCGCGGTTGAAGTTGAATGCGGTGGTATCTATGCAGACCAGGGTGCAAGTGCAACCGATAGCTGCGCCGGTGACCTGAGCGCCAATATCGTAGTTAACAACCCGGTTGATACAACATCTCTGGGCGAATACACAGTAACCTACAACGTGAGCGATGCTACCGGTAATGCGGCTGAGCAAGTCACGCGTACAGTCACGGTCGTTGACGAAGTCGCTCCCACACTGGTGTTAGTAGGCGGCAACGTGACCGTTGAATGTGGCGATTCCTACACGGATGCCGGTGCAACAGCGACGGATACCTGTGAAGGCGACTTGACGGCGAGCATCGTTGCCACTGGCATCGACGCCGTTGATACGGCAACGCCGGGCACCTACACCATCAGCTACAACGTAAGTGACACCGCTGGCAATGCTGCGGATCAGGTTGCACGCACAGTGCAGGTGATTGACACCACCATTCCAGTGATTACCCTGGCAGGTGCAAATCCGCTGACCGTAGACTGCAGCGACAGCTACACCGATCCTGGCGCTAGCGTTGAAGATGCCTGCGACACGAACCTCGCAGAAGTCATCATCAACAGCGCAAACGTTGTGCCAGATGTTGCCGGTACCTATACCGTAAGCTTCAGTGCGACGGACGAAGCCGGTAATACAGCGACAGCAACACGTACGGTTATCGTTGATGGTCCGAACTGTGGTGGTGAAGGCGAAGGCGAAGGCCAGGTTCCAGAAGGTGAAGGCGAAGGTCAAGCGGCAATCTGTGAAGACGTCAATGGCGATGCTATCGTCGACAATCCCTTCATCTGCCTGCTTCAAGACGGCAGCCGTTGGGATGCCGCTGCTAACCTTGGCGGAACCTGCGCACGTAACGTCTCCATGGTTACCTGGTTTGGCAATGTTGCAGGTGCGGATGTAGCCCTGACCGTTGCTAACCCCGCCGATGCAACCCAAGAAGTGACCGTTACCGTACCACGCGGCGTCTTGGCGGCTGATGAACAGGCCGTATTGATGCTGACCGTATCTTGTGACGATCTCACCAGCTTGTTGGGTGCAGGCGAAGCCGCTCTCGTCGGTGAAGAACCCAGTGGCTTCGTTGCCGGTGGTCTTTTCTTCGATGTTAGCATCCTCGTTACCAACGACGGTGGTGCAACCTACGCCGAACTTGATAACCGTGTACTCGAAGCACAGCCGGTCCGTCTGAGCCTCAACGGCTTGGCCTTCACGCCGGGTGCTGTGCCCTCCTTCTACGCATATCCGACCGAGATGGTCTTTGACATGGTCAACGGCTTTGGGCTGGAAGTGACAGCAGGTGCGGCATGGAGTGCGGGTATGTTGCAGAACGTAACCGCAGACGGTGCAACCTTAACGGCTGAGACGGCAGAGCTCTCCATCTTCGGTGCCTACGAAACCATGCCGATGGGTCCGGTGCTTTCGGTCTCCCCGAATCCTGCCTACGATGTGGTCGCGGGTATCGTCGAAGTGGGTCAATCTGTTGACACCACCCTGACCCTGAGCAACATCGGCGGTGGTGTTCTTAACGGAACAGCTACCCTGAACGATCCGGCGGGTGTCTTCACCTTGGTCAGTGACCCCAACTACAGCTTGGGTGAAGCTGCGGCGTTGACCATTCGCTTTACGCCGGCGGCTGCACAAGAGTACACCGCTGAGTTGACTCTGAGTGGTGGCGAAAACGACGTAGTAATCACCCTTACCGGTGCTGGTACGACCGTTGCCAAACGCTACAGCTTCTTCGGCTGCTCGCCGGTGACGGCGTCTGGCGCAGGACTGTTCGGCGACCTGCTCGCGATTGCCATCGTGGTAATGGCACTGGTCGGGTTCGGACGCTTCTACCGTCGGAATAGCCAGGAAGGCTAAATCACAAGCCAAATACAGCTGAGTTAATCGTAAAGCCCCGCAGGCGCTGCTTGCGGGGCTTCGTTGTGTGTATTGGAGATAATAAATAGCTCCTTCTTTCTTTTTACGGAAAAAGAAAGAAGAAAAAACGGATATGTAAGTAGCTTTGTTCTGATTGGCCACGGGAAGTAGCATGTTTTTGGGTGTAGCCTGCTCAGCGAAAAAGGAAGGACCAGCGAGTAGTGAGGGCTGTGCCCGATACTACTCGCTGACCCTTTGGGATTCTGCTCTATATACCCTCTGCGATAACCGATTGTAAAAAAAGAATGGTTTAAGCTGCCTTTTATTTCGCGCTGTGCTGGTCCCAATCGGTTGTGTTTTTGGGTTGGTACTGTTCAAGGGGGCTGGAATGGGCGATAAGGGTGCGCAAGGCCTGGACGGAGTCAAGGGCGCCCACGCCAATCGCCTGTAATCCGATATTTCCCAGCGCGGTGGCTTCAACGGGGCCGGCAGTAACGGGAATGCCGCAGGCATCCGCTGTCATTTGGCATAGAAGCTTGTTTTGAGTGCCGCCACCGATGATGTAGAGGCGTTCGGTCTTGCGTCCGAGCAGCCGGTCGAGCGTATGCAGGGTCTGGCGATATTTCATCGCAAGGCTCTCGAGCGCACAGCGGATGATCTCGCCGCGGGTTTCTGGGACGGGTTGTCCAGACTCACGGCAGAGTGTTTGGATAAGTTCAGGCATGTTGTCGGGAGCCAGCAGGCGCGGATCATCGAGATCGATTAGCGCAGTGAACGCAGGGGCAGCCTCGGCCTCGGCGGTGAGTGTACTGTAGTCGAGGGATTCTCCTGTTTCACGCTCCCAGACACGTCGACATTCTTGCACAAGCCAGAGCCCAAAGATATTTTTGAGGAAGCGGATGGTGTTTTCTGCACCACCTTCGTTGGTGAAATCTTCTTTCAGACTCTCCTCGTTGACCATGGGTTCGGGGAGTTCTGCGCCAAGCAGCGACCAGGTGCCACTGGAGAGATAGGCCCAAGGCCCACTGTCAGTCGAAACAGGGGTGGCCGCTACAGCAGAACCCGTGTCGTGAATGCAGGGGGCGATAATGGGGGTATCGGGGCTCAGACCGGTACGCTCAGCTATGTCGGGGAGAAGCTTTCCGATAATCGTTCCGGGGGGGACAATATCGCGCAGCAGGTTTTTGGGCAGGTCAAACGTATCCAGCAGCTCCTTGTTCCATGTGCGGGTATGGGGTTCTACCAATTGTGAGGTGGAGGCGGCGGTGTATTCGCAGGCTTGGTTGCCACAGAGTAGATAACTGAGTAAATCGCCCATCATGAGGAGTCCGTCAGCCACTTCTAATATGGGGGACTGTGCTTGGCGCATGCTGAGTAATTGGTAGAGGGTATTGAATGGGAGGAACTGGATTCCGGTGGCGCGATAGATATCATCTTTGGGGAGGATACTAAAGGCGTGGTCCATCATGCCGTCTGTACGTTTATCGCGATAGTGTACCGGATTCGCCAATAATTCCCCATCTTTTGTGAGTAGACCAAAGTCGACGCCCCAAGTGTCCACGCCGATTCCGTCGAGCTGAGGCCCATATTTGCGTGCATAACAAGTGAGCCCGGTACAAATTTCTTCATAGATACGCGGCAAGTCCCATTGTCGCGTCCCCAGCATGGTTAACCCTTCGGTGCGAAACCGATGCAAGACTTCTAGTTCAATGTGGTCCTTGGCCAGCACTCCGCATACTGCACGCCCACTTTCAGCGCCTAAATCAAAGGCCAGAAAGCGATATAACTCCTTCATGCAAAACTCCTTTACTTCATCCGAAGTTACTCCAGAAAATGGCTACTCGTAGTAAGTTGAATATTTGTAATGCCGCTATCTGCCGCGAGTACGACATTTAAGGTGCGTTTCTCTTTTTCGACATTGTACATGCGCGTATCGCCCATGGCGGCGATATTCATTTCTTGTTTCCAGCCGTGTTTAGTCAGTTGCTCTTTATAAAAAGCATCCACCTTAGCCAAGGGATCGGCACTTTGTCCATTGAGGATATAAGTGTTACTTTCTTCAATAGACTGGACGAGTTGCAGGGTCATATTCGTATAGAGCGGGATGTCTTTGGGGAATCCTTCAGGGGGTGTTAACGCATCACCGGTGGCTATATCCATTGTACTTTCGTCACCCTGTATAGCGATGGAAATGTTTTCCCCTTTGGAATCCAGATCGACCTGGACCTTTTGCCCATCTTCGCTAAGTGCCGTTTCCAGAGCTTTTTCAGCCACTTTATCGCCCACGGAGCCGCTACACCCCGCAAGCACAACGGCAAGTATTACGCTGATCATGATTCTTGAGTAAAGTTTCATAATAGTTTGGCTCCCCATGGTTGTTGGCCGTTACATGCACACCTCATTTTGCATAATAGCACATGCACGCATTTTCGCCTATGCTGTTTTTAAAGGACGCCGCCAACAGAACAGGGCCGTAGTTAAGTGTCGAGTAAATCCATCATGTCGCGGACTTCATCATTGATTTTGTCCAGCAGATCGATTACCTCCTGATTGGTTTTTGGCCGGCCTTCCCCGTGTAATTCCTGTGCTAAACGCAAGCGGGCCCCATCAATGGTCATTTTTTCGTGCCGCAGTAAAAAGTGGATGCGCCGGATAATCTCCACATCTCTTTTGAGATAATAGCGGCGCCCGCTACGATCCCGACGGGGATGTAGCTGGGGGAATTTGGCTTCCCACTGTCGTAATAGATGCGGCGCGATATGGGTAAGCTCGCTTACCTCGCTTATTTTCAGGCGCCGTTCGGTATTTGATATATCCATGCGGTGTGTTACTCAATGTGTTTCTCAGGTCTTACGGTATAGTAGCGAATTTTCCTCGAAAATATCTAACGCGGTCCAGCGAGCGCAGGCAGGTGAGCAGCGGCACAACCGATAAAGAAAATGGCATACGGCCCATTGTGCTGATTGTGCCCAAAGCCGAACAGCTCGAAGCGGCTGATTTTCCACGGGGATATAATCCGCGACGTCCGCAGGATAGCATTCTCAAGGCGATGGCGGGGAAAGCTCTTTGCATCGATCTGCTGTCCCTGCTACAGGAAGAAACCACCCGACATGAAGGCCCGTATTGGTGGAACATCCCCCATGACGGCCATTTCTCCGAAGAAGGGCACGCATTCGTAAAATCCGTCCTTTTGAAGTACTTGGGGAAGGAGAAAACGGGGTCGATTAGGCAGGAAATCGAAGTTATTGGCGCAGAGAGTTTTTTGCAAAAAATTGAGAAGTTGTGTTACAGTCAATGGGTTGCTTATATAGTAAGCAGCAAAATTGCCTTGATTGAAGGGCACAACTACGAATACATAGTAGTTTGTTTTTGGACGCTTTGCATTTATGATTGCTTCTATCTGCGTTTGAGGGGACTGCAACGGTAACGCAGTATTTATAGAAGGTAATACCAATGTATAGTTCAGGTTAGTTTATTGTTTTTTGATTACATGAGAGTAGTTGACAAAAGAGCTATAAATGATTATATTTACAATATTAAGTCATATAGTCTAAATGAAAGGGGATAGGTGTCATGCCCAGTCATGAAAATGAGATACCTATTAGTGAACAGGCGAAAAAAGAAGTGTGTGAAGTGATTAAGGGTCAGCCTTGTGGGGTATTAGCACAAGACATTTGGCCGGAGGCACTTGAATGTGCGGAAAGAATGAAGCAACAAGTTGCCGAAGAGCAAACGGCAGCGATTCGATTTGGACAGTGTGAACCACTTTATTAGTCGGCCTTTTATACAATAAGGCCTTGCGTGGGCTTGCTTTCTAGGGGAAAGAGGGTATAGTATTTTCTTTGCATTATTCCCCTATTTAGATAGTTGAGGAATTTTGTATGCAGACGTTGTGTCGTATTCTTGTGACCACGCTCAAAGAAGATACGTTTAGCTTTTTCCGTTATACTCGTGATATTGCTGGCCCAAAACCTCCAGAACCTTTGCGAAAAGTTTGCTCTTTAATGCGAACTATGGGGTGTGCCTTCGTTGTTGAAGAAGAGGTGGAGGTAACACCGGAAGCTAAGGAAGAGGTCCGGCTTCTTGAAAGGTTCAGGAATAAGGGACCTATAGCGCGTACCGTAAAACGGCTGTCTTTTTTTAGGCTTTCCTGTCAGTCAAACGCATTAGACTCTACGTCTCTTGAAAAGGAACTTACCGCTGATTTTTCCACCTTATCTACCGTGCAATATGATCTGTCGAAGCAGACGGAGCGGTTTAATAAGTTTGTTTCCTTACCTAACAAGTACGACCTAAAATTACTTGGAATACTAACACTTCATGTGGATTATCAAGGGAAAGAGTTACTTGGTGCCTATGTTCAGGAAGCATTCATCCGAAATTCACCGAGTTTATGTGAATTTATCCACAGTGAGGCAAAACAAAAATTTTTTGTGCTTGGTAAGGAATTTTCGATAACGGGAAGCTATTTTGCCCAGCAGCAGGGAAGGTTAACCTGTTGTGCTCATGCAGCCCTCATGGTAGTAGCCAAAAATATCTACGCAGCGCTCAACAAGGAGTGTCCTTTATCCTATAGTAAAATCAATGGCATTCTTAAGATTGATTCTGAGGAGTTCTCCACCGAATGTGTATGCAAAGGACTTTCACCTGAAGAGATGCAAAAAGCGCTTCGGGACGGAGCTGGAATTCAGTCAGTGATCATGCGTGCGTCTCCCGACGGAACTACTTTGACAACCCCAGCAGAATTGATCAACGCTGTTTACCATTGTGTCGAAGTTGGGCTCCCCACAATTATTTGTTTTAGCGGAGACAACCAATCTCATGCCATGGCCGTCGTTGGGCATAATTTTGCCCCAAATCTTTGGCAAGGATGTGTCACGAATGCCTATTTTTCCTGCACGCAATCTCAACCCTATTTGCCGAGTCATAGTTGGGTCGAAGGATTGCTGGTGCAAGATGACAACTTTGGGCCATATTGCTTATTGCCCAAAAAAATTCTCGATAAACTAAAATTGGTGGCGATATTGCCTCAATTTCCTCAGAATATACTATACGGGCGACCCGAGTATGCTGAAATTGCGATAGTCCGTGGATTGAAGAATAGTTTTTGCAAAAATAGTGTATACACTTTGATTCAGGATATTTCTACTTCTCATGTTTCGTCGAATGTAAAAGAGCTGTTTTGGTTCAAAACACTATGCGAAAATTTTGATAAAAACAGACTAATTCTTCGAACTACCCTGTGTACAAAAGACCGATATATAAACCACTTAAACGAACTTTTCATGTTTAATTCTAAACAGCCAGCGTTTAAAACGTTGCAAAATCATCTCTTTGAAAACCCTTTTTGGTTTGTGGAAATCAGTGTGCCCGAATTGTTTACACACAATCGGCATAAGCTCGGCGAAGCAATTGTCTATAGAACAAGCGAAAAGATTTGCGTTGTCTCGGCAATACGGTTGCCAGGAGTATTGACATTAGTGAATAGTTTGGGCGAACTAGAGCATTTTTATCTTGAAAATGCTACATATCATTATCCACTTATTGAACGATGCGAGGAGGTATTTGAAGATACCTTTGAATTGCAATGTACGGCGTGATTATCTGCGAAACTTTTTGCATAATACCCCTCTGCGTTGAAAAATAGGGCATGCAAAGGCGCTGAGTCGCAAAGTACGCACGTTATCAACGTATACAGGAAATGGCTGGCGACATAGGCTTTCGTATGCGTCCTCACGGGGGAGCTTGGGGACGAGTAAAGGCGGGCGGCGTTCTGTTGTGGGGTGCCGAGCCGGGTGGGTAGAGGCAGGGAAGAATGAGAGGGCTATTTGTACAGGCTGTGGTAGGCGGCGTAGTTGGCGAGGACTTTTTTCACGTACTTCCGGGTTTCGTTGAAGGGGATGGCTTCGATGAATTGGTCCATGTCGTCGGTGGGGAAGCGTTTGCGCCATTTGTCGCAGTTGCCGGGGCCGCCGTTGTAGGAGGCCAGGGCGTAGACGAGGTTGTTGTCGGAGCGTTTGAGCATGCGTGAAAGATAGTGTGCGCCGAGGTAGAGGGAGTGGAGGGGGTGGGTCAATTCTTGTGCTTGTTTGGCGGTGAGTTCGGAGGTGATTTTGGCGAGCCATTGGGCGGTGGCGGGCATGAGTTGCATGACGCCTGTTGCACCGGCGGAGGAACGAACTGCAGCGCGGAAGGTGCTTTCTTGTCGGGCGACGGCGAGTAGGAGGTAGGGGTCGATATCTATTTCCAGGGCTACTTTTTGGACGAGTGGCCAGTAGGCGAGTGGGTAGTCGATATAGTTTTTTTCAGGTTCTGCGGGGGAAGTTGCTGTATGCTGCATGTGCTGGCGTGCGGTGTGCATGTAGCCTGCCTGGGCGAGTGCGTGATAGGTTTTTGTGTCGCCGGGTTGCACTTGGCTGCATAGGGAACGGGCTTCCCATTCTCCTTCTTCGAGGCCATGTTTTCCGAACAGAAAGAGACGTTGCAGGGCAGGCGTATCAATAGCGTCTGGTGCCAGGGGTTGGGCATAGGGAGAAGCTGGTGGGGTGGTGCTGATGGGCTGCAGGCCGTCGATATGGTTCCAGAGCGTTGAAAGGGGTGTCGGGGGCGCATCGGGGTGGGAGAGGCGGTGTAAACGGGCGGTGGCGCGGTGTGCGTAGTAGTCGCCGAGTCCGGATTGCATTGCACAGGCGTAGTAAAGTCGGGCCAAGGGGGCCTTGGATTCGTCGTCGTGCTGGGCCATTTGCGCACAGGTATAGTAGGCTTGCGAGCGTAGGGAGCTGTCGGGAAAAGTATTGCACAGTTGCAGAAAAGCGGTTTCCGCTTTGTTTGTTTCTTTGGCGTGATAGTGTGCCAGGGCGATTTCAAACTGGGCGTCGTCGGCGCGGTAATGCTCGGGGCATTCACGCAATAGCTTTTCGTAGAGCGAAAGGGCCTGTGTGTCGCGTTGTTCCCGCTGCAAGTAGCGCGCCAGCCACCAAAGTCCTTCGCCGGCTTCACGGGTTTGTCGGTATTCACGTACCAGAAGGTCGCAAAGGCGTTCAGAGTTTGCGAAGTGTCCTTTTTGTGCTTGCTGGCGCATGGCGTAGATGAGCCACAGTTGCATCCAGGGGGAGCCTGCATGCTGGGTGACCAACGTGCTCCAGATGGCGTTGGATTCCTCCTTTGGCGATGTGTCCAGCAATTGCGTTAGTTCGGCCAAGGTGGGTTGGGTGGGGTGCGGGGATGCAAAGTGGGGCAGGGCGCGCACGAGTGCTTTCCGGGCTTCGTCGTATGCGCCGGAACGCAGAAGGCCCAGTACGGCGTAAAAATGGTCTTCGGCGTTTTCCGATTGTAATAAGAGGCGGGCAGCGTCGCGCCGTGGGCCGATATAGGGTGCGTTTTCCGCTTGTTCACGGAGCCAGGAAAATGCAGCGGGGTGTTGTTTGGGTATTTCCAGCATCGACTTGATCCGTTTCCACGCGTGGCGTTCCATCCACCAGGGCTGCCATGGATCGGTCAAGACGGCATTATAGGATTGCAAAGCTTTTTCGTAGTCTTTTTCTTTGTATAGCAGGTTTCCCCACTCAATTTGCAGCATCTGGGTCCAGGGAGCGTTTGGCGCGGAGCGTATTAACTTTGTCCGTATTTTTTTTGCTGCTTTTTTGTCGCCCAATTGATAGCGGCATAGGGCTAAGCGTGCTGTGGCGTAGGAGGATATCAGACTTTCCGATTGGATGCTGATTTCATATTGCTGAGCGGCCTCGTCGTAGCGTTTTGCGGCCTCTGCGGCGCGCGCTGCCAGATAGTGGGTTATGGAAGCGTGGCTTGTGCAGCACAGCAACAGGAGGGGGCAGATTATGATGAGGTATATTTGAAAACGATGTTTGCGTTCTTGGCTCATTACTTATCCAGGTGCTTTTGCAATGCATTCTGTAGCTTGCGGTATTCTGGTTGGTTGTAGCGGTTGTCCCATTCGTTTGGGTCGGCGTTCAGATCGTAGAAGGCGCATTGTGCTGGATCGGGGGAGGAGATCAGTTTATGTTCGCTGGTGCGCAGGATATGGGTATTGTTGGGGGCTGTAACCTGTGCGACATCGCGTAGCGGAGTGTTGTTTTCCCGCAGGAGTGGTAGCAGGTTTTTGCCCTTCAGAGAGGCTGGGATGGGGCATTGTGCGATAGACAGCAGTGTGGGGGCGAGGTCTACCATTTCGACCAGTGCGGGGTCTGATACGCCGCGACGTTGTCCGGTTACGCCGGCAATAAGCATGGGGATGCGCAGCAGAGCATCGTAGCATACCGTTCCTTGCCCAATTAGACCGTGCTGTCCC
Organism: Candidatus Hydrogenedentota bacterium; assembly: GCA_963678445.1. Taxonomy (GTDB): domain Bacteria; phylum Hydrogenedentota; class Hydrogenedentia; order Hydrogenedentales. Next base: position 2,629,430 of record OY782877.1, read on the forward strand.
ATGTAATCCCCGTGGTCGGCGCAGAAGAGGATTACGTTGTTACTTATGGCACGCGAGGTCAGGGTGGCCAGTATACGCCCTATTTGTCGGTCCATATAGCTGATGCATGCGTAGTAATAGGCCAATGCCTTTCGAAAGCGTGCTTCCGTTATACGATTTGCATCCACTGTTTTACAGGCGGCTGCGTCGGCATCTGAAATGGGTAGGCGGAACCCGCCAGGCAGTTGTAGCGTACGCGGTTCATAGGTGGTATCCCAGGGGGAGGGGGGATCGAAGGGGAATTGTGGTTTGTCAAAGCCAATCCAGAGGAAGAAGGGTTCTTCTACGGTCTGGATATAGCGTACCGCCTGGTTGCCTACCCAGGTGATGCTGTGTTCACGTTCGGGAAGGTTGGATCGATGTGCCCCTAACGTGTTTTTGAAATAGGCAGGCGCCTTTTTTTCAGAGGCATGCGCCCATGTGCGCACCTTGTCATGCAGGCCCTTTTCCAGCAGGCAGGTATGATAGTCATCGTCTTCAGGAAGCTGCTCCAGTAATCGCATAAATGCCAAGCCATGGCGTGTTTCACGATGCCCAATATTGCGGCGACCCACTACAGCAGTGCGGTAACCGGCTTCCGATAGGCGTTGTGCGAGGGTAACTGTCCCGGGGCTGAGATGTTTCTCTGTCGATAGTTCGATTTCTTCCGGATAGGAGCCGGTCAACATGACCGCCCGTGACATAGCGCAATCGGGAAAAGGGCAGAGGGCCTGTTCGAAGGAAACACCGTGTTGCGCCAATGCATCCAGATTAGGGGTCTTTACATCGGGGTTTCCCGCATAGCCTGGTGCATCCCAACGCATCCCGTCGGCCATGATGAGTATAATGTTTGGAACTGTTTTTGCCATGATGGTCTTTTTAAAACTGTAGTTGTCTGCACGCCGAAAAGCTATAGCGGTTTATCCGATTTGTTATCATGGGGGTTGCGTTTCAGGAGGCGAGCGGCCCAAGTTGGCCGCGTTCATATTGGAGCAAGGTTGTTGCTGCAATGGCGGCCGCCTCCGCACGGAAGGTCGTTTGTCCTAACGAAATGGGCGTTGCGCCCCGTTGCAGTAGCAGCGTCAATTCCTCGTCGGAAAAGTCCCCCTCGGGCCCCAGGATAACGGTTAGCGCGGTCTGTGGAACGGCGTCGTGCAATGGGACAGGGGACGCGTCCATCGTGGCGACCAAGTGCGCACCCGACGTTCGGGTCAGCATCTCCTCTGTGCTTGCGCAAACATGAAATTCGGGCAGGCGCACCCGTCCGCATTGTTTACATGCTTCAATGGCCAAGCGACGCCATTTGGGGGAAAGTTTGGGCGCGCGTTCCGAGTGTTGGGCGCGGAAGAAGCAAAAGGTGTCTATGCCCAGCACCACCCCCTGTTGTATAAGGTGTTCTACTGCTTTGTCCCGATGTAACCATGCCTGTGCCACCGTCAAGGGGGCCGCTGGCGCCTCTACATAGTGCGTTTCCGTGATTTCTGCATGCACATCGCGTCGGGTACACTCTGTGATTATGGCGGTGAAGGCATGTCCATAGCCATCAAACAAGCCGATGGTGTCTCCTTCACGCACCCGTACTACACGCAAGGCGTGGTGTGCTTCCTCCGCGGAAAGGGATAGCTGCGCACCCACTGCTGGCGACGATGCAGGTTCTATAAAAAATCGATGTAAATGTGCCATGCGTATAGCATAGCAAGCGCAACGTCTTCATACAATAAGATTGCATTTTAGTACGAGCGTACCTCATCCAGAATCTGGCGAATAGTTGCTGCCATGGTGCGTGTCGAGATAGGTTTGGTCAGGTAAGCACGGATTCCAATTGTCCGCGCCTTATCTTCATCCAGCGTTTCGCTATAGCCCGTGGCGATAACAATGGGTAAATCAGCACGTAGTTCAAGAAGATGCTGCGCCAGTTGCTCCCCTGTGATACCGGGCATGGTTTGGTCTGTGATCACGAGGTCGAACTGATCCGGATTGGATTTGAAGTCCTGCAGTGCTTCGTCGGGGCTGGTGTAGGTGGTTACCGTATAGCCTAAACGCTCCAGCAAACTTTTCATCAGTACAGTAATGGAGACCTCATCATCGACGAATAGAATGCGCTCCTTGCCCGTTTCAATTGGCCCATTCTTTTGTGCAACGCGCGTAGCTGAGGCTTCCAGCGTTTGTTTCGACAAGGGTAAATGAATGGTAAATGCCGTTCCTTTATTGGGGGTGCTATACACCCCGATATGGCCATTACAGCTTCGGACGATTCCATGCACGGTAGACAACCCCAGCCCTGTTCCTTCGCCGGCCTCCTTGGTTGTGAAGTACGGCTCAAAGATGCGTTCGATGGTTTCCTTTGGCATTCCGACACCCGTGTCCTCGATCGACAGGCATGCGTAATTTCCTGCCTTCAAATCGGGTAGCTCAGCAATGGCTGTGCCGCTTAGATAGACTTGACGCAACGACACGGTCAACGTGCCGCCCTGTTTACGCATGGCATGGTATGCGTTAGTCGCCAGATTCATGATTACCTGGTGTATTTGCGACGAATCGGCCAATACGGGACCACAATCCGCATCCAGGTGTTGCACCAAATCAATGGTAGTGGGCAACACCCCACGCAATAATTTCAGGGCTTCTTCAATGATCGGTTGTAAGCGCAGCGTGCGTTCCTTACGTTCCGTTTGGCGGCTGAAGGTTAGGATTTGTCCCACCAGATCGGTCGCCCGTTGTGCGGCATACTCAATTTCACGTAAGAATTCATAGCCCTTGCTCGTCGTCGGCAGGCTTTCTTTTACCAGGTCTGTATAGCCCATGATACTAAAGAGGATATTGTTAAAGTCATGCGCTATTCCCCCAGCCAAGGTGCCGATCGCTTCCATTTTTTGTGCCTGAAGGAGTTGCTTTTCAAGTTCCACCTCATGGCTTACATCACGCGAAACCCCTACACAATTCACCAGCCGTCCCGCATGGTCGAAAACGGGCGAAAGCGTACTGTCAACCTCGCATAATTGTCCATCCTGCCGTTTGATGAGGATGCGCCCACTCCATGCTTTTCCATTACGCACCTGTTCCCAGAGTTGCTCCTGGAAATTTTCCCCCTGTTGATTGCTTTCCAGGAAATAGGGCGTTTGACCAATTACATTGGATATGACATATCCCGTCATCTTTTCGAAAGCGGGATTGGCATATTCTATAGTCCCTTCTGCGTCGGTAATAAGGATGCTTTCCGCGGCCTGTTCGATGGCTTTGGCCAAACGTGCGCGTTCTTCCTCAGCGCGTGCGCGCTCCGTGACATCGCGCGCCAATGCCAGAACCATTTGTTGCCCTTGCAGTTCAATAAATCCGCTTCGCACCTCTACGGGAAACTCCGTGCCATCCTTGCGACGCTGTCTGCCCTCCAGCGTAACAGGGGAGCCTGAGGCGACCCGTTTACGTGCGTCCTCAAACGAAATTCCCCTTTCTATATCCTCCACCTTCATCTGTAATAATTCGCGTCGGGTATAGCCTAATGTTTCACAAGTGCGACGATTAACGTCGACAAAATGCCCCTCCAGATCGATCAGGAAAATGGCATCCGCCGCCTGGTCAATGACCGCACGAAAGCGTTTTTCACTTTCCTGTAATGCATCTTCCGTCAGTTTGCGTTCGGTAATATCTAGCGAAATAGTGACTACGCCCGCGACCGAACCATTTTTGTCGCGGTAGGGAACTCGGTGGCGCAGCATCCAGCGTTCCCCTTTAGGGGTTATCTGGTATTCCAGCAGTCCTTTCTGAGGGCGTCCGGAAAACAGTACCGCCTGATCCGCCCATACAGCCAGATCAGGATACGTCGGTGTCATTTCCCGCGGTGTCTTTCCCACCCAGTCCTTTTCAGGTCGGTCAAAAAGTTCCTCCAAAGCGTGGTTCACCCGGATATAGCGCAATGAAGTATCTTTGAAAGATATAGCAGCTGGTATTGAATCCAGAATCGTCTGCAATTGTTCGCGCTGTTCAAAAAGCGCCTCATTGATAGTGCGCAATTCCTCTGTGCGTTTACGCACCTCCCGCTCCAGAAAATTCTGATACAACTTGTTCTCGCGCAACAATTGCGCCTTTTCCAACGAACGCGTCACAGCATAGCGAAGCGTTACCATGTCGGAAATCGGTTTCAAGATATAATCCCAGGCGCCTACATGCAATGCTTCGACAACGTCATCGATCATTCCCGTGCCCGACACTACGATGACCGGTGTCTCTGGGGATTCCTCCCCCAATATTTTCATCACAGAGATACCGTCCATACGCGGCATACGCAAATCCACCAACACCAGATCCACCGCATTACTTCGAAAGAGCGCCAAGCCCTCTTCGCCATCCTGCGCACTTAAAACGGTATAGCCCAAATCATCCAGATAGGCGGCAATGCTGTTTCGCACTACGGCCTCATCATCTATCGCCAATATTGTAACCGTTTTATTCTCAGGCATATGCAATCAACCGCCTTAATTCTGTCTGCAATGCGCGCTTTATATCAAGGGGTTAACATCATCGCGACGCTATCCCCCAAAAATTGAATTCAAAGGCGGCATTTTTCCGCCACTATACAGGCTAATGCTCCGCTTTATTTCACTTCCGTATCCGTCGAATGGGCCAGTTGGCGAATCAACAGGGGTAATGCCTGCAATTCTTTGATGGGTTTATGCATAACCTGTTGTGCGGTGATTCCCTGCTCCTTTAAGATTTTTGGCAGGTGGTAATCGACCGACCCGGTATGGATTAAAACCCCGATTCCAGGCTGTATTTTGCAGGCGTGAAGCACCAACGCATTACCATCCAACTCCCCCGGTAATCTCATGTCTATAATAGCTACCTCGACAGACTCTCGTCTCAAAAAACGCAGCGCCTCCTGTCCATCCCCTGCGGCATATACTTCAAAATTCTGATCTTCCAAAAAACCGGCCAAACTTAAGCGGATAGATGCATCATCTTCCACAATCAACACCCGGACAACGTGTTGCTCCTTCATTCTTACCCCTATTATTTCGATTCTACATCTACTCCGTGTCGTGTTTAGTTCGACGCGTACACTCGTCGAGAACGCAATATCGCGTATAGTTCATTGAGCATAGTAGTGACTGACACTTAAAAGCTATCATAAAAACGAAATTTTTTGCTGTTATTGGGAACGGCAAGGAGCATATTTTTTGGGTGTGGCCTTGTCACCTTGTGGTCGCTGGACCACCTTGCATGGTGGCATAATGTGAAAGAAAAGCCCCGCTTTTTAACAGGCTGAGCTTATGAAATGGGCAACACATACGCCTCACCGCTGGTTCGTCTGCCCAAAACTTAACGTCTCCTTACACTGTTATCAGAATTAAAGGATTCATCATATTTTCGATTACGATTATATAGTATCACATTGAAACAATAACGAAAATGAAAAAATAGCGGCACGGTACGGATTTTGGGGCGCTCCAGGCGGAATAGTTCCCTGTTTAAAGGGCCAAGACAAGCGGCTCAGGGTGAATCCGTTGCAGCACCAGGGGCGTAATATGTGTCCAGTTCGATACGCGATCCAGGATCCAGCTATCCGCTGTAATCACGCAATTTGTGCTTTCTGCCAGCAACGCATCTACATGGTTGTGCGTCTGTACCGTCCACTGCCAATCTTTACGTTCTGCCTCACGGCGCAAAAAAGAACACAACCGTCCACTGTTCGAGACAGGTGCATCAAAAAACCACGCTACCTGCAACGGATGTAGCTGCTCAAGTACCTGGCCGATAAGGTGTACCGCAGCAGCGGTTTCATCCACACGGCGGTACGTGCCATGCAGACTGGCCAGATCGCGGATGCAGCCATCGCGTCCCTCAATAAGGATGCCGTTCCCCAGCGCACTCTCGATAGTGATAAGCAAGTTGTATCCATCTACCCACACCGTCTGTTCTGAAATGGCTTCTGGGGGACAGCGATGTGCATTTCTGTGTGCGCGCTCTACATTCGAACATGCGCTGCGTTGTAGCGCCATCCGTTGCCGCACATTCAGCTGATAATGGTCCCCGACCAGTTTTAATGCCGATTTTTTGGCATAACCACGTGAATACAGCCAACAGAGGTCCCCCGTTCCCACTTGCAATATCGGACGCCAGCGGGAATGGAAAGAAGCGTCGTCTCCTGGATGTCGCCCCCTGTGGCGGTGATTAAGAGTTGAATGCTGGAAAGATGTCATGCCCCCGAGTGGTCCAGGCACCACCGCCAAACGGCATAATTTCTTCTATGCCTGAACATCTACAGTAGTGCAAGTTATCGCAAGCGCAGTGCTTAGGTGGCGTCGGTTTCTACATCCGCTTCCACACTAGCCGCCTCGATGTTTTTCTCTTCCGGTACAACGTGTTCCAAAGAAGAAGGCTCTTCCGCCATAGCGTCGTCTGCCCCTAAGGAGTCTTCTGTATCCTCAGCGGTGTCGGCAGCGGACGGCGTATCGGCAGAATTTATGGATGCCTGCTTCTGCTCCTGCTCAGCCTGGTTCTGGGCAAGATGATCGTGCAGCACCGCTTCCCACTCTTCCCGCGTTTCCTGCAAATGAGCCTGCAGATTCGCCGCCACCACGGCGCGTGGGTACTGTTGGGGTGCCGAAAACGTATCCTGCCACGAGTTTTGGCGGACAATACCGTACACCGTCCCCAATTCTGCGACATGCTGCTCTACGCGTCGGTTGGGATCGGGCGTATTGCCAGCGCACATGAAAGCGCTGACCGTATCGTCGCCTACAAATGTTTTCCAAAAATCAATCGGTTTCATAACGTCATTCTAGCAAAAAAACAGCGTCCGCCGCTACGTTAGAAAAGCACAGATTCCCAAGCCGTTCTTCCTCCAGAAACAACTTGATTTTCACGCGGCAAAAGCATACACTCCTGCCGCTATGTTTTCACCACACTATCGCATCTGCTATATCGGCTTTCTCTTCGATTTCGCGATTATGATCGCCATGATTGCGACGCCCTTCTTCGTGTATCAACAGCTGGGCGGCGGCGTCGCCATGTCTGGCGCCTTTGGAGCCAGCCAGGCAGCCGTATATCTACTGACCTGTCTTATTGCCTCCCGTTTCGTCAGCAAAGCTAAAAACGGCCTTTATTTTGCCCTTGTCGGCGTGGCCGTGTTCACCACTTTTTTTTGTGGGATGTCCTTTTTTCGCAACCCCTGGCTTTGCGGCACCCTGGCGGCGCTTGCCTTTGGTTCATTGGCGCTTGCATGGCCTGCTTTCCATTCCTGGGTAGGTGCGGAACCCGATCCAATCAAGCGCACCCGTCGCTTAGGTTGGTTCAACGTTGCCTGGAGTTTTGGCTTTGCCATGAGTCCGCTTTTAGCGGGTCCCTTAGTCGATTTGGACTACCGGTTTGCATTTCTGGCCGTTTTTGGTATCGACATTGTCGTTTTTCTGATGATTTTGTCCATGCCTCACGAATCTACCCATTTTGAGGCTTTGACCGAAGAAACCTTGCAGGCGCGCGTAGATCATGATCGCGAAAGCGAGGGGCATTTATACTACGCCTGGTTTGCCACAATGGTTATCAACGCACTCATTGGCATAAGCCGCAACGTATACCCCAAACACGTCGCCAACTTGGTGGAAACGGGCGAATTGCGCTTGTTTTTTGAGAGCCAGCCCTATTCTTTCATCGTAGAGGCTGCCGCGACCAAATATTCCTGGCTGGCTGCCGGTTCCGCTTTAGCCACGGCGTTGGCCTTTTTGCTTCTCGGCAAAACCAATCGTTGGCGCCACAACTTCAATGCCCTCATGCTGATCCAAGTCGCCGCCGCTGTTGCATTCTGGAGCCTGGGCAGCACACATAGTCTGGCTGTCATGATGCTTGGTTTTATTGTATTGGGACTCAACTTGGGCATGGCTTTCTTTGCAAGCGTGTATTACAGCATTGCCGATCCCCAGAAAAAACACGCCCGCGCCAGTATTAACGAAGGTATGGTCGGCCTGGGCGGGTTTATGGGCAGCATGCTCTTTGGGCAACTGGTTGGGCGATACGGGGTGGCTCTTCCCTTTCACTATGCCCCCATTGTGCTTCTATTGGCTATCATACTGCAGTGGCTGTTGCTGCACTACGGTCGCAAACGCGCTGCCCTTCGCTACGCTCCCACCTCCTCCTGACAGGCTTGCCCAAAGGCCTCCCCTGATGCTTCAAAAGCATAGCGCTATTTCCAAAAGTATGGTATAGTATATCCGATAGGCTAAAAAGGAAAATTACCCAAGGATTCCGTAAACGCATACTAGGGACGCATTGACGGATCGGAGATGCGGTTGCGCTTACGGCCTTTAGCGTTTCTTGTGATTAAAAACGGGAGGCGCGCTCAAGGAGGTAAAGCTATGGGCATGCGGATAAATACCAATATAGCAGCGCTGGGCGCTCAGCGCGGCTTGCAGAAGAGTTCTGGGTTACTTACCAGTACGCTGCGCCAACTTTCTTCAGCACGTCGCATTAACCGTGCAGCGGACGATGCGGCCGGCTTGCAAATTGCAGAGCAACTCGATGCCTTGCGACGTCAGTCGCAGGTCGAGATGAACAACCTGCAAAGTGGGGTGAATTACGCGCAGACCGCCGAGGGCGGGCTCGACGTACAACAACAATCGGTGCAACGTATCCGTGAGTTGGCCGTGCAGGCCTCTAATGGTACGCTGAGTGACGGTCAGCGGGCTGCTATCAATCAGGAAGCACAACAGCTTATAGAGCAGGTACAAACCGTTGCTGACGATACGCAGTTCAATGGGCAGAACCTGCTGGGGCAAACCCAGAGTGTGGATCTGGGCACCACGGGTACGCTTTCCGTATCGACTACAGAATCAACCGCTACTTCACTGAATCTGGACTCGCTTGATTTGAGCACGGCGGCGGGAGCGACGGCGGCGCTGGAAACTACCGATACAGCGCTCAACAATATAAGTCAGAATCGAGCCAGTCTTGGCGCTCAGATGAACCGCTTTGAATCGGCGATAGAGCAGCGCGGTATTCAGGAGGAGAATACGGCTGCTGCGGAGTCGGCTATTCGTGACGCGGATATGGCGCTTCAGGCCACCAATCTCTCGCGTGCGCGTATACTCAACCAAGGCGGAATGTCGGCGTTGATTCAAAGCAATGTGCAGCCTCAAACGGCGCTACAGCTTTTGGGTGGGTAAGAAAGTATCGTAGCGATATCGAAAATGATACATGCGGCCTCGTCTTATTGACGAGGCCGCATATGTTTTTCTGACGTTAGTTGCAATCCGGTTCCAGCGGTCCCGCCAGTTCCTTCAGAAAGAAGACACGTCCGGGTAAAGTTGTCATAAAAGTGCTGGGAATCCAGGGGGTGGGCTTATGGTGCAACGTGGCCCACAGTGACATGCCCTGCCACATCATGCCCCGTCCCAAAGCGCCATCGCAGCCGCCAATCACCCTGTCGGACTGCAAAAAGAGCCCCGGTCCTACCGTGTTGGCGCGTGTCGGTACCAAGGTAGTGCGGCTTTTAAAGCTGGTAATCGCATTTTGTTCCACGGTCAAAGGGCATAATTTCGCCCCCAGGCGATACTTCGCATCGCGCCATGCTTTCAGCGATTTGTATTCCGCGGCAAAGTGGGGTTCCCAAAAGGCAATATGGCAGGCGCGTCCCACCCCGAACACGGTGACCAGTTTCGCGCCCTTTTTCTTCAGGTTACGGATTTTTGTGGCATAAGTCGGCAGCGCTTTACGCGTGGCGAAATGGCGCTGTCCTTTCGGAACCGTTAATTTGCCCAAGGGGCCATAAAATGCCTGCTCCATAGCGTTTTGGAACGCACCAGAATCATTGGCGGGCAAGGTATTGCCGTCCGCATCACTCCATTCATCCATATTGAAGCCATGTACATGCTTACAATCCACATTCCATTCCTGCAAGAAATACACCGCCCAGCGATACATGCCCATTGGTCCCACCGGCAGGATAAAGGCCAGCGGATGTTCCGCTTCCTTTGCGCGCGCAATTTCCAATGCAATTTCATGCCCCAACATCATGTCGAAATCCGCCAGGCTTTCACAGGGGACAGCCTCAAAGGCCTTATTCCACCAGCGTTCCTTACGTGTTATCGAATCAGGTTGGCGTGCGCACAATGCGTCCAACGTTGCCAAATCCCAGCCAGCGGGAAAGAAACCCTCCAGCATCGATCCTTCTAAAGTGCTCATGAGATTGATGGCCATACATTCGCCTTTCCTTGTATTGCGGTAGCGACCGCTCACACCCTCTATGTATCACAACAAGCGATTTGACTACATCGCGTCTTCCGCCACTACGGTCATGCGATGGAAACAGACTTCACCCGGACAATGCTCTACATACGCCACTGGCCCTAGTGCAGCGACCGCTTGCGCCAGTAAATTGCATTGTGCAACCTGCTGTAAAAAGGCGGGGGGCAAAACCTCGCCCTCAACCCAAACCTGATGCAGATGCAGGGCCAGTTTTCCGGCATCGCACGTCAGCGTGCACTGCGCCGCCCCATTTAAATAGCGTTCACCCAATCCGAGAGGCGCCAAAGGCAAGCTCAATCGTCCCCAGAGCCCCTCCTTTTCTATACGTTGCACACAAAAGGGCGGGGGAGTATCCGGCGGTGAGGCTTCGCGAAAAAATCTGTTCAACGCCTGTGGCGAAAACGAAAGTGAATGCGCCTTTTGATCGAGATGCAATTCGCCTTCCCTGGGTTCTCCAGGAAAAAGCTGGATGGGGGTAGCAGCCGTATAGGTGTGCACGGCGTCGAGTAGCATCTGATGTCCTGCATACGACATCAAAGAAAGCAAAACAAGTAGCATCCCCCCTGCGGCCAACGCCCCCCAACGGCAACAACGTCCTGTGATGTGGCTGCGTTCTCTCTTCTGGACCGGCGATTGCGACATGATGCGCTCCTTTGCGTAGCGTTTTCAGTGACAAGCCTTACCTTATCCATCCTACACACGCAATCGCTTTAGAGCAAGCCCACATTTATTGTTAAGCGGCAAGGGACGCTTACGAAACCAGGTTAATCAATGTTTGCAGCATGGAGTCTGCTACAGTGATTACCCGCGCCGCGCCTTCAAAGGCGCGCTGATACAGGATTAGCGATGTAACCTCCTCATCCAAACTTACCCCCGAGACCTCCTGTCGCCGTGCATCGAAATCGGCTACAAAAGCCTGCTCCACCTCCAGGCGTTCCAGATTGGCCCGTGAGTTGATCCCCACCTCTACGATGGTGGATTCATAGTGTTCATTGATGGTCTGTGTTCCATCCTCCAGGAAAGCCTGATTCCGCACTGCAGCCAAATCCAGTGCCGCAGAATTATCGCCCGTTTCCAGTGGGTCCAGACTGTATCCCGTACTCAGCTGGTTTGGGTTGTCCAGAATATCTTGATTAACGGCGATTGTTTCTGCATCCGTACCTGTAAACAAGCCGTTAAAGCCCACTGCTGTTAAGAAACCTGCGGTATCATTGCTAAATGTAAACGAGGTCCCTGCTGCTGGTGTTAATGTTACGCGACCACTTAAATCCAGCGTCATAGTCAAGTTTGCGGACGCATTGATTGCATCCCGGACATCTACCATAGTCGTAGGCGTCGCCCCTGTTACATCTACCGGCACTGAAACAGTTTCAATGGCAGTGCCTGTTGCATCGTAGACCACTATATCAAAGGAACCATCTTCTATTTCAAAAGGGAACCCAACTGCATTTAATTCCGCCAGAAAACTAGTTGCTGGGTTTGCCGAGGTTAAAGCATCTGAAATGTTTGTGACACCGTTACCCTGCGAATGGATCCGGTTTACCTGCTCAATCAGTCCCGCCGCCAAAGCATCCGTGCGCTGCTCTAACTCGAGCAGTTGCTCATCGCGGATTTCCAAAGCCGCCGCCAACTCGCCATCGGTAATGTTTACCGGTTGTGCACTATCCACAAATTTCACTGCCAGAAAATCATCCCGTTTTTCATCCAACGTGGGATCAGGCGTTACTTCCAGTTCTCGATAACGACGCCCGTTGACCAGCTCCTCTCCGCCCAACAGCAGCGTATAATTTCCCTTGTCATCCTCGCGGGTGACAATGTTTACCAGGCTCGCCAGTTCATCCACCAGTACATCGCGATCATCGCGCAAATCATTTGCATGGATGCCCCCCACCTCCACCGCCTGAATTGCAACATTCAAATCACGGATGCGTTCTGCCAGCGAGTTGATTTCCGGTATCGTATTACGTACCTGTTCATTTGCTTCTGTTCGCAGGCTCCGCAGGCGCTGTGAAACCTCATTCAACGTATCCGCCACCGCCTCGGCCTCTGCCAAGGTCGCCACACGCACCGCCAGTTCATCCGGACCATTGGCCAAGTCATTTAGCGAGTCAAAAAAGACATTCAATCGGTTCGACAAACCATTCTCAGAGGGTTCCAGAAAGATATCTTCGATACGCGTGTAATACTGCGCCTGCGTTTCGGCTTTGCCCAATCCCTGCACCTGTTCCCGGTACATTTCGTCCAGAAAGACATCGCGCAAACGAACGATTCCTTCAATCGCGGGACCCCGACCGATTGCGCCATAGCTGCGGTAATTGGGCAGGCGTGTAGTAAGCTCCACCCGCTGTCGCGAGAAGCCCTCCTTATTTACATTTGAGATATTGTGCCCGGCGGTATCCAACTGCACCCGCGCCACCTGCATGCCCGCCCGGCCAAGATCCAATGCGCTAAACAACGTTCCCACGATAGATTCCTTTACCCGTTTACCTGAGAGCAACCCAGGGGATGTGCGGACCCTATCCAAAAGGTCCGCACATCCCCGCAGGCCCAAGAGAACTCGCCCTGAGTTCTTGTGCAGGAGCAATTCCTGTTCCAATTTATCGGCAAGCCCCTTAAACAACTTTAAAACCAGCACCTTTAGATATCTTTCGAGATAATGGCCTGTTTTCGATAGCGCCTTATTACCTGCAATTCTTGCCTTATAGCGGGAAAATATTGCATCCCTTTTCAATTTTCGCAGAAAAATTGAAACCCACAGCTTTTTCAATCAGTCTCATTGATGCAAAACGGACTTCCTTCTGTTACGAGGGCCGGCGCATTGTCCTTCCTGAAATGATGCGCCGGTTTCTCTATTTTCTACAGGTAGCTGCGTCCAGTAGGCTATAAAAAAACGCCCACTCCAAAGAGCGGGCGTTTTGTCATTCTTCTCGCGAACTATCTATCAGCGTATGGCCACCATCCGATCAATGGCGGTTTTCGCACGTGCTATCAGGGTTTCATCCAATTCAACGGCGTGCTGCATATGTTCCAGGGCATGCAACGTGTCTTCCAAGGTGATCAAACGCATATGCTTACAGCTTAAGCTGCAAGAACGCACCATTTCGCGATGAGGATACTGCGCGGCAATATTTTCACCCATGCTACATTCGGTCAGCAAGGCATAGCGGGGTGCATCAACCTGCTCCACATAATCCACCATCACCTTTGTGCTGCCCGCGACATCGACCTGCTTGATAACCTCTGGGCTACATTCAGGATGCGCCAGAATTACGGCATCGGGATACGCTGTACGAATCTTTTGTACATCTTCCGGCTTAAAGAGTTCGTGCACCTCGCAGCGCACATCCCAACCTACGATCGCCTTTTCCTGCTTGGGCAACACGGCACTGTCCTGGTGTCGGCCTTCGATATACGCTACCCCCAATTCCGCTGCTGTGTTGCGGGCCAGATATTCATCCGGCAAAAACAGGATATGCTGATGGCCTTTTTCAAACAGATACTCCACCACTTTCTTGGCATTGCCGGAGGTGCAACAATAGTCAGACTCTGCTTTTACATCCGCATAGGTGTTCACATACGTAACCACGGGTAATCCGGGGAAACGTTCTTTCAATGCCCGCACATCGGCACCTGTAATGCCTGCGGCCAGTGAGCATCCGGCTTGTCGGGAAGGCACGAGCACAGTACGATCGGGGCTGAGTACCTTGGCCGTTTCCCCCATGAACCATACGCCGCAGAAGAGGATAATGTCTGCATCGGTTTGCGAAGAAACCACGGAAAGCTGTAAGGAATCGCCTACATAATCCGGCACCGAATGGAAAAGAGCCGGCTCCATGTAATTGTGCCCCAGAATTACGGCGTTCATTTCACGCTTTAGTAAATTGATCTTGTGCGCAACTTCCGCCTTCGCCTGAATCTCGGAATCCGGAATAATGCCCGTCAATTTTGCGCGCATCGCTTTAAGCGTTTCATCTATGGTGAAAACAGCCTCAACGGTGGTGTTCATGTCACGTATACCTGCCTTTTTTGCCGAAGAATACACCGATACCTTCGTGTACCTTGCCTTGCGAAAAAACTATTGTGGCCTGTGCCACTGGCAAGAAGTTATGGCTCTTGCCCTTATAACCACAGTAGTGTTGGCGGTTTCCACTATGGCCTTTGTAAATTACAAGATGCTTAAACCACCAACTGCACGCGACTTCCAAAATTACCGTGCGCTCCAACGTGGCAACGATTTTGTTGCGCCACCGCCCAAACCGTTTTTAGTTCCTAAACTTTTGCAAAAGCTGTCATTTGCTATGGTCATACCCTAGTTATTGTGGGCACTGGACCATAACTTTAGTGCCAAACTTCGCAGAAGTTGCCATCAAAACGAAATCTTTGCTGTGCTCACGCACGTCGAGGACCGTAGTTCTTGCATGTGGACGCTGGACACTTTAGGTAATAAATTGGCCCCTCCGTTTAGGATAGGGGCGTCGTCAGTGGCTTATTGACTTAAAACTGTAGCACATTTTGGCGGATAAGTACAAGTTATACGCGAATTTAGCATACCTTTCAAAAAAACGAAGTTTTCATTCGGGAAATACCGACAATGGAATATTTTGTATGGTTTGAGTGAAAAACCAGAGGAAGACCACAATATAGATTGTCTCTGCATACGCCCTGTGTTAAAATCAGGTGCAGGAGGCAAGAACGGTGCGATTTGGAAAACGAAGCAAAAACTGGACAGCCGCTGGACGGCGTTGGTTAGGTGAACGGCGTAATGCTGAGGAGAATGCGGTTGCCTCGGCGGAACGAAGTGCGCTCTTGGAGCCCCAAGAAGAGGAGGAGGATGTCATGGCCCCCCCGCCTGTACAAGAAGAACCCGTACTCACGGGTGATCCTACCCAGCATTTGTTGACTGCGTTGGGACGTTTTCAACGTCAAGTAGCCAAAGCGGAAGGCGGCGCGCCGCCGGATGCCTGGACAGATGAATGCATGGCGCAGTTGATCCGTGGTATTGAAATCGCACTGGCGCAGGATTGGGAGGATGTGCAGGAGGCGATGACGGATACGGCGCGCATTTTACAATCGTATGAAGATGGCGGTAATGCTGCGGCGTGCACGCCTTTTTTGCAGGATAGCTACGAAATTCTTTGCCTGATGGTAGGCGATCTTATTGTCGATAACGTGCGGTCAGGCGTGATCCAGAAATGGCGCAATCGGTATCAGTTGGCTGTGGAAGAACTACTCAAAGCGGGGCTGCAACTGGTCGACGATGAGGAAGGCGAGGCCGCCTCGGAGAGTGCGTCGGAAGCACTGGACGACGCGAATGAAGAAGTGGAAAGCCCTTTGTCGGAAGAACCGGTTGAAGCCATAGCGGAAAGTCCTTTCGAGGCTGCGCCATCCCCCTTTGCCGACGCTGCGGTGGAGGAAGATACCGTTTTTGAAGCGGAGGTTTCCGACACTGCTGTACAGGGAGAAGAAGCTCCTGTCGTGCATGAGGCGGTAGTCGAAAGTCCTTTTGAATCGCCCGACGAGATGCTTTTGGAGGAAGATATCGATACGAGCGAGTTGCCTTCGCTCGATGAAATGATCGCAGCACCCATGCAGCCAACAGTATCGGAGTCCTCCGTCGAAGAAGAAACACTGCAAGAATTGGAGGAGGAGCTTGAGCCGCCGGTGTTGGAACAGGTTTCGGTTCAGGAAGAAGTTGAGGACGTAGAAGATGAGGAAGTTGAGAATTTAGAAGAACCTGATCTGTCTGAAGAATTTGGTGCGCTCGAAGCCTCAGCGCTTTCTGAATCGCCCGGCGTGTTTGAAGAATCCGATATGCCTGAAGCGGCGGACGCGCTTGAGGAGATTGCGGTTGAAGACGCAGCGCAACAAGAGGAAGGCGCGGAGGCTGCGTTGACATTGGAGATGGCGGAGTCCGAGGGGTTGGATATTGAAGAGGTGGAGCAAGAGGAGGAGATGGCGTTGGTAGCGGCGGTGGTGGATGACGAAACGGCGTCGCTTGAAAGTGCTGAATTGCAGGAAGATGGCGCTGAAGAATATCTTGAGATGGAAGGGGGAGAGGAGTCAGCAGAAGCGTCGTCTGCGCTTGTTGAAGAAGATTCGTCGTCAGCCCCTGTCGAAGTGCCAGAGGAAGAGGGGACGGAAGAGCTGGAGCCAGTGCCCGTTGAAGAGACTGCGTCGGTGGCGACGCCGGTGGCGGCGACTTCGTTGGAAAGCTTGTTGCAATCGGCGATTGCGACGGGCAACGTTGCGGAGGCGAAGCTGTTGGCTTTGAAGCTGGCGGCGCAGATGGCGCAGTTGGAGGCGGAGAAGATACAGCAAACGGTGCAGGAAACGCAGACGGGACTTTCTGAGGATGACAAGGCCATCATCGCTGCGCAAACGGAGGTGGAGAATACAACGCAACGTCTGAAGGAGTTAGGAGAGACTCTGGCGCGTCGCGAGGAAGCCTTTCAGCAGCAACGTCAGTATATTGATGAGCTGCGAGGAGAGACGGATACGATTGAGGGGGCTATTCATCAATTGCAGGAGCAGATACAGGCGCTGCAGAAACAGATTGATGACCGTGTCAGTCAGTTAAACGCGGTGCAGGATCAAATGGAGGCGGCGCGTGCGGAGGAGGAGCATATCCAGAATGATCTGGATACGCTGGCGGAGGAAGAGGTGGCGACAGGGGCGCTGTTGGAGGCGGCGCAACAGCAGGTGACGATGTTGCAGAAAAAACGCGCGGAGGATGAAAGTAAAGCTACCAATGCGGAAGGCGTGTTGCGTCGTCAACTGGAAGCGGTGGCCGATATTGAGCGCACACTGGGACAGATTGAAGAGGGGGGAGCGGGCTCTCTGCAGGAAAACCCGGATGATACTTTGCTGTTTTGACGAATATCAGAAAGTTTTCTTAAATAAAGTTTAATGAAAGAACGCCCGGATGTATAGCGTTTGGGCGCTAGGGAAAAGCAGTGGCGAAAAAAGGTGAAATTGTCGGCGCGGTAGATTTTGGTGCTCGTTCGGTGCGTGTATTGATTGCACGGAAAGGCGAGGATGGCGCTATCCAGATTATGGGGCATGGCGTTGAGCAGGGACGCGGATGCGTTTCACAAGGCGTTATACAAGACGTGGGCGCTGCGCAGCTTGCGCTTAAGCGTGCGCTCACTGCTGCTGAAAAGGAGGCGGGGGTGAAGGTGAACACGCTTTTTTGTGGCGTGAACGGCAAGAATGTCGAGACGTTTATCCGCGAAGGTAATGTGAAGCTTGAAAAGGAACAGGTCGAGCTTAGCCATCTTGAGGAGGCGCTCGATGTGGCTGCGCGCGATATCCTGGCGCCCGGTAAACGGGTTATTTCTTCCATTACTTCGCAGGAGTGGTATGTCGACGATTTGCGCGTGAACGATCCGGTCGGCATTCGCGGTAGCGTGCTGAAAGCACGTGTGCATTTTGCGCAGCTTCCAGCGGCCATCGAAGATAATCTTACTTGCTGTATCGAGTCGCAAGGGCGGGAGTTGGAAGACATCGTCTTCCTGCCGTTGGCGGCAGGGCTGGGTTGTCTTACTCCGGAGGATATGGATCTGGGCGTTGCCGTAATCGATATGGGGCGCACCACCACAGGTATTGCCGTCTACCGGGATCGTCGTATTTTGGCGACCACTTCCTTTGATTGGGGGAGTTTTCATATTACCCGCGACGTTGCCGCTGGACTCCAGATTTCGTTTGAAGAAGCGGCGGAGCTTACCTTGGAATATGGTATCGCCGAGAGTCTGGTAAAGGAGATGGAGAAGGACGAAGAGGAGGATAACTCCTCGGAGAAGACGACGCTGACGCAAGATAGAAGCAACGCTAATATAAAATTGAAGAGTGCGGTGCGCGGCGCTCCTTCGGTCGTTGCCCGTAGTGAGCTGGATATGATTGTCTTTGAGCGCTCCAAGGAATTATTGACCAAAGTGCGCCAATACCTACACGCTCGCGGGCTTGCCAAGCATTTGGTGCGCGGTATTGTACTCGTTGGCGGGACTGCGGAAATCCGCTATCAGGATGCACTTGCCGAAGCTGTTTTTCAGGTGCCCGCACGTATTGGTCTGCCCGACGGGATCGATGTATTGCCCCAGCCCGTCAATACACCAGAATACGTGCCGGTCTTTGGCGTGGTGCGCCACGGCTTCGAATACCGGGCAGCAGCACAGAGTGGACGTGTCGATGCTAATCACGGCGTTATTCGTAGATTTTTTTCTGGCATTGGGAATTTTTTCAGGAAATACGTCTTCTAAGAGAAGGCAGGAGTGTTAAGGGCTATATCTCCTGGGTGTGGCTGGCCATCTTGTGGCCGCTGGACCGCTTTAGTGACTGAAATCTGAAAAGCTGTCATGAAAAACAGCGTTTTACTTCGGTCAGGATTGGTAAGGACCCTATCTATTGGTTGCGGTCGCTGGACCGCCTTAGACGCTGAATTGACGCAGGTGATACAAAAAATGTCGTACATGGATACGTTCCCATCCATCGATGCCGACGTCGTCAAAAATTGGATGGGGGGCGGGGGTAAACGCATCGGCTTGCACTAAAGATATATACCGTTTCATCAATGCATGTAAATCCGATAGTGTGCCAGGTTCACGCATGGTAATGCCCCTCTGTTGCAGCACGGAAGGCAATTGCAGGTTTTTAACCACCGGAATTAAGCCCCAAATGAATAGTGGGCCGACGATTCGTGAGCTAAACCAAGTCCCGTAATAAGGGACCTGCTGCGATTCCCCCATCGAATGCTGCAGGACCCATATCAGGTGTTCTGTCAGCGTATCTTTGCGTAACTTTCCCCACTGTGGCGTGGCGTCATGCGGAATCGCCGATAGACGCCGCATGACCTCCTCCACAAAAGGCTCATCAAAATGTTGCATTTTGTTTTGCTTCCTGTTGTTTGAGGATTTTTATTGTACGAAAGCGGCTGTAATTTTGCGGGTGTATCAGAACCCCTGCATCTTCATCAGGATGCTCAGGACCACAACATTCGAATATGGTCCTGAGCATTTAGGGCGCGCATATTAAAAAACGTTTCCCCCCAAAGAGACAGTGGTTCAGTCAGCGCCGGTGGGGGATGTTGTATGGGGGCAGTCCTCAAGTGCTGAGGATGTGGGCGATACGTAGTAGTCGTGGGTCGAATTGCGTGCGGCATTCCCAAGCCTCGCTGAGGGGTCGCAATACCATATTTTGGTGATCGACGCCAACCATTTTTCCGGTTTCGCCTTCAAGGAGCGCTTCGACGGCGCGTACTCCCATGCGGCTGGCAAGGACGCGATCAAAAGCGGTGGGGGTGCCGCCACGTTGGAGGTGGCCGATGACTGTGACACGGGTATCTTTGAATTCGGAAGTGTCGGCGACTTTTTGCGCGATAGTGAAGGCGTTGCCGGCGTCGTCTCCTTCGGCGACGACGATGATGGAGGATGTCTTGCCGCTGGATTGTCCTTTGCGCAGTCGGTGGATGAGGGTATCGATGTCGGTGGGTTCTTCGGGGGTGAGGATTTCTTCGCTGCCACCGGCGATGCCGCTGAGCATGGCAATGTAGCCGCTGTGGCGGCCCATGACTTCGACGAAAAAGATGCGGTCGTGGGAGAAGGCGGTGTCGCGGACGCGGTCGATGGCTTCGACGGCGATGTTGAGGGCGGTGTCGAAACCGATGGTATATTCGGTGCCGCCGATGTCGTTGTCGATGGTGCCGGGCAGGCCGATGCAGCGGATGCCGTGTTCGCTATGGAGCGCTTGTGCACCGTGGTAGGAACCGTCGCCACCGATAACGATGATGCCTTCGATACTGTATTTTTGTAGCTGTTCGGCAGCCAGAATGCGCCCTTCTGCTTCGTAGAAATCTTTGCAGCGTGCGCTGTGCAGAATGGTTCCGCCGCGGTTGATAATGCCACTGACGCTACGGGCGTTGAGGGGGATGATGTCGCCGTCGATCATGCCCTGATAACCGCGCTTGATGCCGAATATTTCGAGGTCGTTATAGATGGCGGCGCGTACGACGGCACGGATAGCAGCGTTCATGCCGGGGGCGTCGCCGCCGCTGGTGAGTACCGCGATTCGTTTCATAGGGAGAAGCTCCTTGAGTTGTAATTGTACGATGAATAAGTTTTTTTAACGTCGCCTGTTATGGCGTGTCTTTAATTTTCCGCAGGAAGTGTTATCGTGAGTTTGTCGCCGATGTTAAGGATGCTCCGTTTAGTCAGCTTGTTCCATTTCATCAGATCGGCGACCTCTACTTTATATTTGCGCGCGATAACGCTGGCGTTTTCGCCACGAGATACCGTGTGGGTGATCTCCTTGGGTTCCGGGGGAGCTGGCTCCGGCACAGCTTCGTTTTCGTTTGCTTCGGCAGCGTCAGTCTCTTGCATTTGTGCCTCCCCTTCTGTGGAGGAGGTGTCGTTTTCTTCTGGTTCGGGCTCCGGTTCGGGTTCGGGTTCACGGAAGGCATCTTCGCTAAGTTCGCTGAGGGGGCCTGCCTTGGCGGCAAATTCGAGGGCGCGCGCGCGCCATTCGGCCAGTGCAGCCAGTGCGGCGGCTTCGGTGAGATGGTTGGCGGCCTGTAATGCCTGCGCGCGTTCCATAAGGCGGCGGACTTCTTCTACCAGCCAGTCGCCGCGTTCATAATTGTGGGCGCGTCCTACCGACCCGGTGAGGTAGAGGGATTGATATTCGTCGCAGTGCGCCAGTGTGTCTTGCACAGGTTCCAGGAAGGGTTTTCCTGCGGCGGCCTCAAGGGAAGTGAGTGCGTGCAGGAGCTGTGCGAGCTGGGCTATGCCGGATACGGCTACGGTTTTGGGCAGTTTTCCTGCGTGCCACTGTTGTTCCAATTCGGGCAAGGCGCGCAGCAGGCTGAAGAAGAGGGCGCGGTCACTGGTGAAGGGGGGGCGTTGCGCTATGCCACGTACAAGTGTGCAAAGGGGCGCGGGGAAGAATTTTTGAATGCCTGAATCCTGAGTGAAGGCCTGTGCGATACGCTTGGCCTGTTGTCCGGCAGCGTGACCAGGCAGGGGGCCGCCAACGCCGGTGAGGTATTGTGGAATAGGGGTTGCCTGTAGGGCAAGTAAGCCGTTTTCGTTGCTGTCGGGCATGGTCTGGGGATTGTTGAATGCATCGGTGAGCAGGATGTTCTGTGCATCGCCAATAGGCAGGTCGATATCCTGACGCTGTTGTGTGGTCCAAAATGCAAGAAACCAGTGTGTGCTGTTGCGGAAGAGGTAGGCGCGTATTCCTTCGGTATCGACCGGTGGACCGAGGTATTCGGGCGTGTCAAAACGTTGTGCAAAGGCGTTAAGATAGACCAACGTCTCTTGTACGTCGCCATCGTATATCCAGTTTGTATCGATGCTTGTTTCTGCAGCGCCTGCAGCCAGCTGCTGCAGGAAGTTTTTGACCATAGTGGGGCCATCGCACTGAGCTTGGGGGGCGGGGGGGGTGAGGACACGCCAGGATTCGTATCCCGCATGTGCAGCGGTGTGATGGGTGCGTTCGATTTCCTGTGGGGTAGCGTTGGCGCTATGTAAGATGGTCGTGCGCACGGCCTTTCCTGCACCATTTTCCAGCAGATAGGCCAGGGTGGCGCTGTCGGGTACGGCGAGGGCGACTGGGGCGGTGCACCCGGCTTTGCGAATGAGCTCAATCGTATGGGTTAAGGTGTCGATATCGCCGTCAGGGGCAATTTCCCATCGCGCAATCGCATCACAATGCTTTTGAGCAAGTTCCGCGATTTGGGCGTCCGGGTTGGGAAGGGTGGACGGGCGGAGGTAAAGCACCAGTTTTAAATGGGCCTGCAGTGCGGCCTGCAGATCTTCCTGCCATGTGGAGGAGGACAAATCAATGCGTACGCGTCGGACTGCGGCGGCGCTCAGGGCGAGCAAGCTGCGTTGGTGGGCATTTTCCGCACAGAGCCAGGGGGTCTGGGTGTCGGCGACGCGATCAATACGGCAAAAGGTTTTGTTTTGCTGATGAGTTTCCTCTCCGGCATGCAGGGTTAGCCGTACCTGATAATATCCTCGTTCGGAAGGAGCGTCTTCCAGGGCGCACCAGTGGCTGCCATGGGCACGCAGCAGGAATGGACCGCATGTGGTGGTGTAGGGGGTGTTCAGATGTTTTTGCTGCAGGACAACATCCAAGGTCGCGTTAATATCATTGTCGGCACGTAATTCCACGATGAGGGGATCGTCGGTATACACGAAATTCAGCGGTTGATCGGGCGCCAACTCAAACTGCACCGTTGTTGCAGTTAGCCACATTGTCAGCAGTAAAGCCGTTAAAGTAGTCATAATTCACACCAAAAAGGGGTTGGAACGCCGCTCTTCACCAATGGTGGTTTCGGGGCCGTGTCCCGAGTAGACCACGGTATCGTCGGGCAGGGTAAGCAGCTTTGTTTTGATACTGTCAATCAGTTGAGCGTAGCTGCCGCCGGGCAGATCCGTTCGACCGATGGAACCAGAAAAAAGGCAGTCGCCCACAATGGCGATACCCTCGCTAACAAGGGAGATATGGCCGGGGGTGTGGCCGGGGGTATGCAGAATTTTAAATTCAGTATTACCGACGGTGACGGTATCGTTTTCTTTCAAATCTATACTTGGTTCGGGCGAAGCAGAGCAGGAAAGTCCGAACATGACCGCTTGCTGTTCCATGCTATGCAGCAGGGGAAGATCGGCAGCGTGCAGGGCGAGGGGGGCACCCGTGGCTTCGAGCACCTCTGCATTGCCACCGCAATGGTCCAGGTGGCCATGGGTATTGATAATCATCTTGATACGGTACTGCGATAGGGTGTCGAGCAGGTCGGGGTGCGATTCGCCGGGATCGATAACCAGGGCCTCGCCTTGATCTTCGATAACCAGACAGTTTTGCATGAAAGGGGTTAACACAAAGGTTTTTATCTGCACGGTGTTCTCCTTTTTTCGAACACTACCGATTTTTTGTATTCCGTAAGATGTTGGCGTTGTTGGATTGTGTTTACTTTCGTACAACCCCAGCGCATGTGTCTGCATAGATGCTACCGCCTTGTGCTGGACGAGTCAAGCATGAACCGCTACAATGGAGGCGTTGTTGCGCTCTGTTCATAGATTTCGAAACAGTATTTTGGGGAGGTAATATGAGCTGGTCTGCGGTCGTGTTCGGATATGGCGATGGTGGACGGGGGGGGAAGGGTGTTTTTCAGGGGGGATTGTGCAGCACATTTATAATGCTGCTTCTTGTTTTTTTCGTGCATGTGTCCGCAAGCGCCCTGATATTGGATGAATCGCCTGCAGAACCCGGCTCTTGGGGGTTTCGTCCTGCGGATGGGACGAGCGTTTTTGTGAATCCGCCTGCGTTTACTTGGCGTCCGCATAAGAATCGAGAGGTTTTGTATGCGCTGCAGGTGGCTAAGGATGCCGATTTTGCGAATATCCTGTATCAGCAGACCGCACTGCCTTGGTCGACACATTGCCCGGCACAGGTCTTTCCGGCGGGCGTGTCTTTGTACTGGCGGTATCGCGCTCAGGAACCGGAGGGCCGATGGAGTGATTGGAGTACGGTGCGCCGTATGACGATTGCACCCGAGGCGACGGCATATCCCAAACCCGAACGTGCTGCATTGGCGGCGCGCATTCCCAAAGGACATCCCCGCTTGTTCTTTTTGGCGGAGGAAATCGATTTTTTGCGTGAGCAGGCAAAGACGGACCAGGCGGAATTATGGACGAAACTGCGTGAGAAAGCGGATGCCTTATTGGCGACTCCGCCGGATACGACAGAACCGCCGCGATATCCTGAAGGAGTAAAGTACAAGGGCGAAGAATGGAAAAAGATCTGGTGGGGTAACCGTCGTCGTGCTGTGGCGGTAGCAGATGGCGCTGCCTTGCTCGCTTTTGTATATGCACTTTCCGGTGAGAAAAGCTATGGCGAGGGTGCGCGTGAGTTGTTGTTGGCTTTTTGTGAATGGGACCCTAAGGGGGCTACCAATTATGAGTACAACGATGAAGCCGCTATGCCGTTGCTGTACTATCCCTCCCGCACCTATTCCTGGATCTATGATCTGCTGACGCCGGAGCAACGTAGCCGTGTCATCTCGGTGATGCGCCAGCGTGGTCAGGATTGTTACCAGCATTTACGTGGTCGCAGACATTTGTGGCGTCCCTACGCCAGCCACTCCAACCGCGCCTGGCACTGGTTGGGCGAGGTGGCCATTGCCTTCCACGGTGAGATCCCTGAGTCGGAGGAATGGCTCGATTACAGCATGACCCTGTTTTACAGTTGTTACCCGGTATGGGGCGGTAATGATGGGGGCTGGCACGAGGGCATGGCGTATTGGGAAAGCTATCTGAGCCGTTTCATGAACTGGGCGCTTGTATCCAGGACCGCCTTTCAGATAGATCCTTTTGAGAAGCCGTTCTTCCGCGAAACAGGTTACTATGGTATGTACACGTTGCCGCCGGGCACCCAAACGGGCGCTTTTGGTGATTTGGCGTTTCGCATGACCTCGCACAGGATTGCGCCGTTAATGTCGCAATTGGCCGTGGGTGCAAACAACCGGTATTGGTGTTGGTATGCCGACAAGCACCGGCTGTCAGGACGCAACTACCTCGATTTTGTCTTTACGGCCAAAAGCGGTTCCCTGACTGCGGAAGTGCCGGAGGCGTTACCCTCGTCGCGTTGTTTTAAGGATACCGGGCTGGCGGTGTTGAATACCAACTTGCTGGATGGCCTGAATAATGTGCAGGTACACTTCAAGAGTAGTCCCTTTGGACGCCAAAGCCATGGCTATAATGCAAACAACGCCTTCTTGCTTAACGTAGACGGTGCGCCGGTATTCATTCGTTCCGGCCACCGCGATGTCTATGGCAGCCCGCACCATGCCAAATGGATGTTTGAGACCAAATCTGACAACGCTATTTTGATCAACGGCAAGGGACAACGTGTGCATACGGCTGATGCGACCGGTCAGATTACCGAATTTCATACGCAGCCACAGCTTGATGTACTCATCGGGGAAGCAGGGGATGCTTATGAGCCGGGTACGCGCTGGACGCGACGCATTTTCTTCTTCAAACCCTCCGCGGTGCTGATTCACGACGTCCTTGAGGCGCCTGAACCTGCACAGTACCAGTGGCTATTGCACGCGACAGCACCCTTTGAACTGGGACCGAACTATGCTGCCTGCACACCCGATGTGGGTAAGGCGGAGGTGCGTTTTCTGCGTCCGCTTTCCCTCAATCTTAGCCAAAAGGATGTGTGCGACCCACCGCCATATGCGTGGTCGAATATCGAGCTGAAAGAGTGGCATTTAACAGCCGAAACGACGGAACAGAAGGCCCAACAGGAGTTTATAACCCTGATTACGGTAAAAGAAGCGCCCGCTACAGCGATTACGACGCCGGCAGCCGAGGGTGTACGTGTAGTTTTGACCCTGCCTGAGGAATATACGGTGCTTTTGACGTGTGAACACGCCAAAGTACAAGGAAAGGGTGTCGATCTTCAGTTTTGATTTTTACAACGCCGGCAGGCATTATGTACCCAGTGCGGCGGCAGAGGACACAACACAGGGTCTGCTGTTGACGTACAAAAATTTCCGGTAGACTACCGCCTCCTCCGCTGAATGCGGCTTTCCTCCGGCAACTTCGAAAGGAATAAAGTGTATGACCCATTTTTTTGATTCCAGCCTGCGCCTACTCCGCCAACAGCTGCAAAGGAAGCGGCTTGTAATAGCCGGCCTGTGCATCTGTACAGCGATGCTTCCGTCGCTGGCTATGGCGGCAGTCTCGCACAGCGAGACGCAGGATGCTTCCCGGGCTTCGGAAGGGGTGCATACGGCCAAATACAACCTTGCATTGGGAGATACGCGCTTGGCGATGGCGCAGCAGGCATACACGCAGTTTGCCAGCACGTTGACCAGTGGCGCGGTTCCGGAAACAGACGATTCCTGGCGTTCCTTCCTGGGACTGGATGTAGGCCTGGGAGAGGCGTATCTCAATGCGGGGATGGAACAATACCGACAGGGTAACTATTTTCAGGCAGCAGAATTACTTGCTTTGGCGCATGATTTTCGGCCAGATGATACTACCCTGACCGGGCAGCTCGGTTTTGCTTACAAAGAAACCGGTGCGTATGAAAAAGCGCATGCGTTGCTTTTGGAAGCGACAGAAAAAGACGCTGAGAACTATTATGTGTGGTGGTGGCTCTCTGACACACAACGGTTGCTGGGTGAATATGAGAACGCGGTTGAGAGTATGAGCACTGCGCGTGATTTGGCGCCTGCCGCACAAGCAAAGAATCTGCAGAGCTATGTTGATTTTACCCAGCGCATGGCCGATCCGGAACGGTCCTGGGAAAGCGTGAACGCACACGTCGATTTTGCCAAACGGCATGCGAAATTGCGTCGCATTGAACGTGCTACCGCCGAATATTTCGCCGCTCTGGAACATGTGCCCGAATTTGAAGTAGGTAATTCCCAGGGTACAGCGCGTGTCGGATGGCTCCATCAGCAACTGGGTATCCAATACGATTATGTCAAGGAACCACGCATTGCGTTATACCACTACCGCCAGGCGATCCAGCACTTCGAACAGATGGGTAGCCAGGGCGATGTGATGCGTAATTATCAGAACCTGGCGCTTTCTTACCGGCGTCTGGCGGAACGCACGCTGCCGATGGATGCCACCTGTCTCGAAAAATCCGTAGCGGCATGGGATGCTTCCCTGAAAATCGCACGCGACTTGAAAGACATCGAATATGAGCGCTACCTCTTAGGAGGTAAGCTGATCACCCTGAGTTGTCAGTTGCCCGTAGACGCGCCGGAGGTACAAGAACTTCGCGAGGCCATCCGTCTGGAAATACCGCGCCAGGGTCCAGTTGGCGAATATACTGTCGCGGAAGCAGTTGTGGCCGAGGCGACCTGCCGTCTCAAGGAAGGTGACTGGGCAGGGGCGCGCATTCTGTTCGAAATGGCGTTGCCGCACTACGATGCGTCTACCTACCTTACCGATAGCGAACGATTGGCTACATTGTATACCCACCTTTCCTACGTCTACTACCGCCAGAAGCATTACGAGCGTGCCCTGGAAATGGCGGATAAGGCCGAGGAAGCGTTGGATTCAGTACGCCAGTTCATGACTTCCGCCGCTTTTAACAAGAGCAATAACAGCCGTGCACTGAGGCATATCTGTGCGGCCCGTATTCGCGCAGCCCTCGCCCTGGAGGATTTTTCGCAGGTATTAACCGTTGTTGAAGAATACTCCCAGCAACTGCGGAGCGATATGTTTGCCTTGTTGCAGGAGGAAGCGGGAAAACTGGATCAGGCTACGGAAGCTGCGTTGTTGCCCAATCGTATTGTACGCCTGGAAGAGGCGTTGCAGCGCACCTTAGGAGAACGCGACAGTGAGGCTTCGACATTTATCGAACAATGCCTGAAAGAAGATCAGGCGCGTCTGATTTTTTTGGAACGCGGCGTGAAATTTGATGCCGCTCTTCTGAAAACTGCCACGACCACCTCGTTGGAAGGTTTGGCGACCGATTTCCCCGAAGACAGCACCGTGGTGAATTACCTGGTGGACGAGTGGGGTGCGGTTGCCGTATTAACCAGTCGTGCGGGGGTGCAAGGTCTGGTGCTTGAAAATGTGGATGAAGCGGCTCTGTGCCAAAAAATGGTGTTTTTTCACGAGCTGCGCGAAGCAGGCGATACGGCCCAACCGGTCTTGCAACACTTCTATCAGGTGCTGATAGCACCGTTGTTTTCAAAACTGAAAACAGAAAAGCTCTACATTGCGACGGACGAGGTCTTGGCTGGCGCGCCCTTTGATGCTTTCCTGGATGCCGATGGTAAAGCTCTGCTGGACCAATTCCTTATTGCACACACATCCAGTCCAGGCGCGTTGCTTGCCACTCAGGGAAACAACGCTATCGCATCTTCCACAGCATTGTCGGTCATTGCGGGCCATGGCAAAGAAGGCGTCGCCTTTTTTCCGGCCAGCGCAGCACCGACGGTATATGCCGACGCGGAAGCAACAGAAAGCAATGCGATGGCTGCTGCTCAACGGGGGGATATGCTGTACCTGGATGTCGACGTGGACACAAGTTTGACCGATCCGATTTTAGCGGCCCTATTGCTGCAGGCGGATGGAAAGCAGGACGGACGTTTGTATGTTGCCGAATTGCTTGACGCGGCATTTGCGAGCGATTTTGTTACCCTCTACGCGCATTATGGCGAGGTGGTGGCTCCGTCTGTTGTTTTGGCAGCGCTTTCCGAAGGATTTCAACAGGCGGGCGTAAATGCCTTCCTTTTCAACCAGTGGAACATGGCGGATCAGGCCGCGCAAACGCTGCTGCAATCCTTCTATACAAATCTGTTGGCAGGTCAAGACGCCCTGCATGCCCTGGTCGCTGCAAAACGCGCTCTGCGTGACGCAGCGCCTACGCAATACGATTGGGCAGCCTTTTCCCTCTTTGGCGTGCGTTAACCGATACGCTTAACAGACAACATAGCAGAGCAAAACACAGTGGCCGGCGAATTACCAACGCTGGCCACTATTTTTTTATAACGCCTTCTTTGCGTTTTCTGGAAAAAGAAAGAGAGTGCGGAGAAAACAGCCCATTTTTTCCATGAGGGATATGGAATGCTAATGTTGGTACTAAAATTTTCGTGACCAGAGGATGGAGATGATAAGTCCAGCGCCCAGTAGCCCTGCAAAGATGTAACCGCCGATCCCCAGTCGGCTCAAGGGCGAGTCGGTAGCGATGATGAGGCTGGAACCAACGATAATAGCGGCGGTAATCATTCCGACGACTTGTCGGTTGCTGGAACGGTCAATAGTGTGGGCGAGATTTTCGAGGTACTCATGGTGGATATTGAAGCGCACTTTGCCGTGCCGCATTTGTTGTAGCAATCGGCCTACATCATCAGGGATTTGGCGTCCAAGCTTGAGTAATGCGCTGGCGTTGAGACGTGCTTCTTTGAGCACCTGCTTGGGGTGAAAGCGCATAAGGATGAGGTGTTCGAGATAGGGCTGGATAATGGGGACGAAATCGAACTTGGGATCGAGAGCGCGCCCTACAGTTTCGATGGTGGCCAGGGCTTTGAGCAGGAGCGAGAAACGGGGGGCCAGTTCGAGCTTGTAGCGGCGCAGGATTTGCAGCGCGGTTTCGATACCACGGCCAACCTGTCCCCCTCCAATAATGGTGGGCGCTTCGAAGGCAATAAATTCAGCGATTTCATGTTCCAGTGCATGCATGTCATGCGGTTCACCCTGGGTCGTCAGCGTGAGAATAGCATTGATACATGCTGAGGTATCCTCATGGAAGATAGCAAGGAACAGGTCGGCGATTGCAGCGACATCCGTGCGTTCCAGATGTCCCGCCATGCCCAAATCCAGGAAGGCAATCTGGTTGTTTTGGGTGATGAAGAGATTGCCCGGGTGGGGATCGGCATGAAAGAGGCGCTGTTCAAAGATCATGCGACAGAGGACGTCGCAGCCGAGTAAGGCCATTGTATGCGGATCGCAGTTGCGTGCTTCGTAGGCATCCAACTGATCCACCCGTACTCCGTCGATCCAATCCATTGTGATGATGCGTGAGGAAGAGAAGTCATGATACACACCGGGGATAAAAACCTGCGGCATATCTTCAAAATTTTGGGCAAATTGATCGATAATGCGTGCCTCGATATTGAAATCGAGTTCGCGGTGGATAGAACGGGCAAACTCATCTACGATGCCCGCAGGGTCAAGGAGCTTTGCATCCTCCATGTGCTCTGCAATCCAGTCCGCGATTTGTCGCATCAGACTGAGGTCGGCCTCGATCTTCTTTTCCGAGCCGGGACGTTGTACTTTTACAGCAACCTTTTCTCCCCCCGAAAGCGTCGCTTGATACACTTGACTGAGCGAAGCACTGGCGACGGGGGTAGTATTAAAAGTAGCGTATAAAGTCTCTATCTCTTCCCCCAGCGTTTCGACAAAGACACCGCGCATTTTATCGAAAGGGACGGGTTCTACATTATCCTGCAGGTGTGTCAGCTCCTGGGCTAACGTGGGACCGACAATGTCGGAACGTGTGCTGAGGATCTGTCCGAATTTTACGAAAGTCGGCCCCAGTTCTGTCAGTGCAGCACACAAACGGGCGCCCAATGTTTCCGGCGGACCTTTAGGGGCCTCTATTAAGTTCAGGCTTCGTAGCACGCGGGCAGGCAGGCCGTTACGGAAGCCTGCGCGCCCCAACAAATCGGCGAAACCGTGGCGTGCCATCACCTGCAATACTTCGGCAAAGCGTACTGCGTTGACCGTATTTTTCCCCAGCTTGGTGTAATACACGCATTGGTCCCTTGCGTTATGCTTCGGTGCAGTGGCGTTGTTTCTTTATACTACGCTATTTTCGTCGGAATTTAAATTCAAACCGGCTAGCCGCACCATTAACCCGGAAAGCCAGTCGTTTCCCTTCGATGCGACTACGTAAGGGTTTGCCATTCAGGCGTGCTGATTTTAATTCCCACTCCGTGGGGATAAAGACATAGGCCGTGGCTTCCCCCTCTGTCATGGCCTCGATTTGGCCACACAACACGCCGCCGCCCTCCTCCCACGCCAGATTCTTGACCTTGTCCAGGTGCAGGGCGGCTGCATCCGAGGTTCCCATGAAAGTAGGATGAGCGGTCATTGGGGTGAGTCCATACAACGCCAGTGTGTCCGATGCGGCAACAGTGCGATTTACTGCATCGACAAAAGCACCGTCCTTGGCCTGCCATAATACGGTCGGGATATCGGCGTTTTCCGCGGACTGAACGTCGGCGAGATGCCAAGGCTGTGCCCCGGGAAATACAACCACGGCGCTACCCAGGTAAGCCTGCTTGTCATCCTCTTGGTGAACCACCCACAGACGCGGTATTTCATGTTCGGCATCTAACGGCAGCGCGCAGAGCCGTTCCTGGCACAGTAGCTGATCGAATATGCGGCGGCCTGCCGTAGAGGGCGTGCCGATAATTTCGACAGGGCCACGCCATAGACGCATGGCGGCCAAGGTTTCCGGGGCCAGATGTTTTACCGAGCTGGCATCCAGGCGTACCGGACCTGTTGTGACGCCGTAGTGCAGCATGCGTGCGTTTTCGCAGGCCGCTTCCAGCCAATTTTCGTAGTTTGGCGTCAAGGTGGTTGCGCAAGCAGGGAAGACGGGTGCATCGCCTACCGCTTCTTCTACAACCTGGAAGGCCCAGTTTTCTGCCTGCGCCTGAGAGAGGCCGAAAGATTTTAATGCCTCCACAGGAATGGTGGGCGGCGCGACAACAAAGAACGCAAAGCCCCAATCCCGCATTTTTTGAATACGTGTGCGAGCAGTCTCTCGCGCCTTTTCATGACTGAGATCAAGCCAGATAGAGCCATCAGGCGACTGGACCGCCCAAGGTGCTTCTCCCTTCCTGGCCAGGAAGGGATTGAGGCTAAGGCCGGGGGTTAAGCCGGCGTTTCGAATCGCCTTTGCCGCCGAGGCCATGTTTTTAGGATAGCGGGGCGCGCCGCCTTGCATAGAGCCGGGCCGCCCCTCCCAATTTGCAGGGATCAGGGCATGGCGTACGCCTGCCTTTGTCGCCCACGAAGCATTCTGTAAAATGTCCTTCAATCCCTCCTCCTCCGTCGCCGTGATCCAGGCTCCGATAGGGGCAGCAGAGCTCTCACGGGGTGGCAACATACTGAAAGCCCAGGAATAAAACAAATCCACCATATGCGGCTTGTCTATCCCATATGCGATAAACAGATCATTTGTACGTAATGTTTCACCGCGCACCAATCGCGCCGCAGGTATACAATCAGCATACACTCCGCCTTGCCATGCGCCAGCAGAGGACTGCAATTGCGTGTGCGCCGGTATGCCCTCGCCGGGCAATACGCCAATAGCCAGGGAGCGTTGCCGGGCGCTTTCGTAGAAAGAAGTCATGACCGGCGGTTGTGCTTTGTCCAGCACCGGGTATCCACCATGCAACTGCAGTTTGCGCTGTTGTACCTGCGCATCCGCATGCCATCCCGACATACCACCAGGGGGAATGCATGCCGGACACAACCGTTGTATCGCAACGGGGTTTTCGCCATCATTTTTTACTTGAAGCCCCATAAGCACAAAGGGACGCTCTGTAAAGGCATATACACGCTGTTCCACATATAGACCCTGATACGGGGGGAAGCGCAACACAAAACAGGTTCCTGTCCCCATCGTATTTTCAAAGGGTTCGCGAGTTACAGCACCTTCCCCCAAAGATGTCGGGGTTAATTCGGCACCATCTTCCAAAACGACCTTAATGCCGCACGATTCGGCCAGGACCTCATCCTTCACCGGTTCCTTGCGCAATTTGGCCTCAGGGATTTTGCGTACCCGCCATGCGCCCGAGGCGACATCAAAGTCCAGGGCATAGCCATTGTAGTCCAGCGTATAGAGTTCCCGCAGCGCCCACACTTTTGACGCCGCCGTCTCTGCTACAAGCTGCTGCGTCGTGCCTGCGATACTAAATACTGTAATGAGAAAAACAAAGCGCATGTGCAACCGCTTCATGCGTACTACCTCCATCAACCTTGTTGCGCTACGCCCTATGGGCGCACCGTCATTTGGAATACTCGTCTCTAAAGCGCGGTCCAGCAACGCAAGGTGGCTCGATGATCCTTACCGTGCCTGACCGTAGCAAAACTTCATTTTTAATGTCAGCGTTTGAAGTGTCGGCCACTAAAGCACTGCACATGTTCCCAATCCAGCAGAAGTTGCTTTAAACAATTACGGGTGGCTTTACCGCGCGAGCGCCATGCTGTACAATACACCACCATATTGTAGCAACGATGTTGCAAATACGCCAAGCTTAATGCGAAGTTCGGGCGCGAAACGGCAGGTTTTTCAAAAAAAGTTTTTTTAGCAGAACCCACCTGCCGCAGGAGACGGACAACCCTTGTCGAAACGGGCTGGTCAGAAATTTGACAAGCCCCCTGTGCACGGAGTACTATACCACACTCTGTGCGTCTGTATGCGGCGAAAAACCGTTTATTTATACTCAAAGCGGTCCAGCGACCGTAGACGATAGATTATGGTTCTTGCGCTTCGTGAACGAGACAACATCAAAGTTGTTACTCCTGTATTTTGAGTGGTAAACCGCTCAATTGGCGCATCGGAAATCACACTGGTTGAACCGGCGGCGCGTGCCGCCAGGAAATGAGAAAAGGACAAAGAGAAACCCTATGGCCAAGTATCTGGGACCAAGACACAAGTTGTGCCGTCGGCTCGGCTATTGCATCTGGGGGAGCCCGAAGTGCCCCGCTATCAAGCGGCCCTATGCCCCTGGACAGCACGGACAAAACATGCGCCGAAAAATGTCGGTATATGGCGAGCAGCTTTTGGAAAAACAACGGATTCGTACCCATTACGGGCTGTTGGAAAAACAGATGCGCAAGACCTTTAAAGAAGCTCAGCGGATGGGCGGCGTGACCGGTACCAACCTGTTGATGCTGCTTGAATCGCGCTTGGACTGCATCGTGTTCCGTCTTGGCTTTGCTCCCACCATTTCCGCCGGACGCCAACTGGTTAATCACGGCCACATTCTTGTCAACGGCAAGAAAGTGGACATCGCTTCCTTCCGCGTGATGCCGGGCATGGTAATTGGTGTGCGTGAGCGCAGCAAAAAGATGCCGATGATTGTAGAAGGTGTAGAACATCCGCCAACGGTAATGCCCGAATACCTTGAGCGTTCCCCGAAATCCTTCGAAGGTCGGATGAGCGCCTTGCCGAATGCAGAAACCCTGCCATTCAAGGCTGATACCTTGGGTGTTATCGGATTCTACTCCCACTAAATTAGAGCGACTCACATGTAGCGGGCCGCTCCATGACGGCGGTCCGCTACTTTTTTGTGTGCGGATGAACACAAAAAATGGGGAAGGTGCTTACGGTCGTGGCAGCGCGTGTTGCCCACCAACGAAAGGCCGACCCTTTCCGCGATTTGAAATCAGGACACGCCATAGCTGTGTGTTTTGGGTTGCGTAAATACATGTGATTCTCGCAAACGCTATACCTTTGAGCGTATATGCCATGTTACACCCCTTTGTGGAGGTGTGTTCGTGCCGGGTTTGCGATAGCGATTCCTTTGCCCAAAATACATGTAAACAAGATATGCATTGAGGCGTATAAAACCAGGGGGAATGAGGGC
Organism: Candidatus Hydrogenedentota bacterium; assembly: GCA_963678445.1. Classification (GTDB taxonomy): domain Bacteria; phylum Hydrogenedentota; class Hydrogenedentia; order Hydrogenedentales. The sequence continues at coordinate 2,663,820 of OY782877.1, forward strand.
TGAACATGAGCATAGAAATCGTTGTAGGCGCAAATTGGGGTGATGAAGGCAAAGGCCGTATGGTGGATTACCTGGCGCAAGACGCTAACTATGTCGTGCGTTTCCAGGGGGGTAACAACGCGGGCCATACCGTGGTGAATCAGTACGGAGAATTTAAACTCCACCTGCTTCCCTCTGGGGTATTCAACCCCAACGTCGTCAACATTCTCGGTCCCGGCATGGTGATCGACCTGCAAGGTCTGGTCGAAGAACTGGAGGAACTGAAAGCACGCGGAATCACGCCCAACATCCGGGTTTCCGAGCGCGCCACCATCTGTTTCCCCTTCCACCGCATGGAAGATGGTTGGGAAGAAGAACGTCTGGGAAAAAATGCCTACGGTTCGACCCGTCGCGGCATTGCACCCGCTTATGGCGACCGCACCATGAAAAAAGCCCTGCAGGTAGGCGAATTACTCTACCCCGAACGTTTCCGGGCACGGCTTGGACAGGCCGTAGAGTGGAAATTAGAACGCGCCAAAGCCTTCTACGGAAAAGAAGAAGCCCCCTTTACTTTCGAAGAAATGCTGGATTGGGCTCAGACCTACGGCGGCCGCTTGATGGATATTATCGGCGACACCTCCGAACTCCTGGAAGAAGGCGTGAAAGCCGGTAAAAAGATCCTTTTCGAGGCGCAACTAGGCACCCTGCGCGACCTCAACTATGGCATCTACCCCTACAGCACCTCCTCCTGTACCCTGGCGGCCTATGCCCCCATTGGTGGCGGCCTTTTCGGCTGTACCCCCGACCGCGTCATCGCGGTTGTCAAAGCATTCTCCACCTGCGTAGGCGAAGGCCCCTTCGTTACCCTGATGGAAGAAGACGAGGCCAATGAGCTGCGGGAAAGCGCCAAAGAATACGGTGCTGCTACAGGGCGTCCACGTACCATTGGCCACTTCGACGCCCTCGCCACCCGCTACGGTGCCTGGGCGCAAGGCGCAACTGAAATCGCCCTGACCAAACTCGACAGCATCAGTGGTCGCAAGACCCTCAAGATCTGCACCCACTACGAATACGACGGTAAAAAAATCGACCGTTTCCCGCTCAACGCCGTACTCGACGAAGCCAAGCCAGTCTATGTCGAGATGCCCGGTTGGGACGAAGACATCACCGGCGTGCGCACCTTCGACGCCCTGCCCAAAGCAGCGCAAGATTACGTGCTCGCGATTGAGCAATACACTCAATGCCGGATTCGGTACGTGTCCGTCGGTCCCGAACGTGAGGCACTCATTGATCGCGGCGAATCCTGATCGTTTTCATCGACGACAAATAAATATTTTCTGGCGAGAGTAGGTTTTTTCCTGCTTTCGCCGTTGTTTTTAATTTTGCCATATTGTATAAAACACAGGCGCAGAAGTGTCGTGATGGTATTCCCGTATTCTGAATAAACAGCAGAGCAAGCATCATGTTTTCTACCTTCAATGTCATACAAGATATCGCTAAACTCCTCTCTCGAAAAGCACCGTCGCAGGTCGAGGTGGTAGGGGCGTGGGGTTCGGCGAAGACATTGACGGCGGTGCAGGCGGCGCAGGCGGTGCAGCGTCCGTTGCTGTTTGTGACTGCGGGCCGGATGGATGCGGAGGCGGTTCATGATGATTTGGCGACGTTCGTTGGTGAGGAGCATGCGGCGTTGTTTCCGGCGTGGGAGGTGTTACCGTCGGATACGATGAATCCGGCGGATGATATCGTGGCGGAGCGAATGAATACGTTGAAACGCCTGGCAACGGCTTTGGAGACGGGGGAAGCGATGCACACGGTGGCGCCGGTGCGGGCGTTGTTGCAGTATGTGACGCCGCTGAAGCGTTTGCAGGCGGATACGTTGTCGTTGGAAACGGGCCAGGAGTATGACCTTGAGACGGTGTTGGAGCAGTTGATTGGAATGGGCTATGTGCGTGAGGTGATGGTGGAGCAGCGGGGGGAAATTAGTGTGCGGGGCGGCATTATCGATGTGTTTCCCATTTCAAGTGAGTTGCCGTATCGCATTGAGTTTTTTGGCGATGAGTTGGATTCTATCCGTCGTTTTGAACCGGAAACGCAGCGTAGTGTAGAGGCCGTGGATGCGGTGCGTATTCTCCCTCGATCGGAAAAGGTGATGCTGGCAGAGTTGGCCAAGAAGCCGGAGCAGATGAAGGCGTTGACAACGTATTTTCCAAAGGAAACGCTGGTGGTCCTGGATGAGCCGTTGCTGCTAAAGGAGGAGGCGGAGAAGTTGGCGACGCAGATCGGAGGCAATCCGTTCTATTTTTCTTGGGAACTGGCGCAGGAGAAACTGGCACGTTTTGCAACGCTGGCGATGGCGCAGGTGGGCGGAGAAAAGAAGTCGGGCGAAGCCCGTTTTAGGATGCCGATGCGCTCGATTGCCGGGTGGGCGGGCAATGTGGCGGAGTTTTGGGAACAGCTGAAGCAGTGGGATTTGGCGGGCTACACCGTTCGCTTGTATTGCGTGAATTCGGGTGAGCGCCGTCGGTTGTATGAACTGCTGGAGGAGCAGGGGTATCGTCCTGGACAGGACGCTTTTGATTTGCGGGTGGAGTTGGGCCGTCTGCGGGCGGGTTTTGACAGTCCCGAAGACAAAGTAGCGGTATTGAGCGAACGGGAAATTTTTGGACGCCATTATATTCGCCGCAAGCGTCGTCGTTTCGAAGCAGGAGCGGCGATTACCCAGTTCAGCGATTTGAAATCGGGCGATTATATTGTTCACGCCACACACGGCATCGGCCGGTATTTGGGGTTGCGTCGTTTTGAAGGGAAATCGGGCGACTTCATGTCCCTTCAATACAGCGGCGGTGATGTTATTTATGTTCCGGTGACGCACATCGATCACGTACAGAAGTATTTGGGCGGCGATGGCGCGATGCCCAAGATGGACAAGGTGGGGGGGGCGACGTGGGCGCGTACACGGGCGCGGGTGAAGAAGGCGGTGAGGGATATGACCGATGAGTTGGTCAAGTTGTACGCCGCACGTGAACAGAGCCGGGGTTTTTCCTATAGTCCTGATACGCCCTGGCAGCAAGAATTTGAAGAGGCTTTTGAATACGACGAGACACCGGATCAGTTGAGCGCTATCCGCGATGTGAAGGCGGATATGCAGTCGGCGCGTCCCATGGATCGCCTGTTGTGCGGGGATGTGGGCTATGGCAAGACAGAGGTAGCGCTACGTGCGGCGTTCAAGGCAGTGATGGATGGCAAGCAGGTGGCGGTGTTGGCGCCGACGACGGTGCTGGCGCAGCAGCACTATGCAACGTTTAAGGAACGGGTGGCGGATTTCCCGATTCGGGTTGCGTTGTTGAATCGTTTTCGCACACCACGACAGCAGCGGGAGACGTTGGCGAAGCTGGCGACGGGCGAGGTGGATGTGGTGATTGGTACGCACCGATTGACTTCGAAGGATGTGGGCTTTAAGGATTTGGGCCTGCTGATCATTGACGAGGAGCAACGGTTTGGTGTTGCGCATAAAGAGCGCTTAAAACAAGTTCGTACGAATGTAGACGTGTTGGCGATGTCGGCGACGCCGATTCCCCGCACCTTGCACTTTTCCATGATCGGCGTGCGTGATATGAGTGTGATCAATACAGCGCCGAATGACCGTTTGCCGATTCATACCTGTATCGATGCGTGGGATGAGAATTTGGTGCGCGAGGCAATTGAACGTGAATTGACGCGTCAGGGCCAAGTTTTCTTTCTGCACAATCGCGTACAAACCATTGAGCATGTTGCGGCGATGATCAATCGGTTGGTGCCCACGGCGCGTGTGGGCATTGGACATGGTCAGATGCCCAAGCACACGTTGGAGGAGGTGATGGTGTCCTTCATTGAACAGGAAATAGATGTACTGGTCTGTACGACTATTATTGGCTCGGGGATCGATATCCCTAACGCAAACACGATTATTGTCGATCGTGCCGACATGTTCGGCTTGAGTGAGTTGTACCAGATTCGGGGTCGTGTGGGCCGATACAAGCACCGCGCCTTTGCTTATCTCTTTGTGCCGGGGGACCGTGCGCTGAGTGAGGAGGCGCAGCAGCGCTTAAAGGCGCTGGAAGATTTCTCCGCACTGGGTTCCGGGTTTCGTATCGCGATGCGCGATTTGGAAATTCGAGGTGCGGGTGATTTATTAGGGGCGGAACAGAGCGGTCATATCATTGCGGTCGGTTATGAAACGTATAAAGATATCATCGCGGAAGCGGTTTCTGAGGCACGGGGCGAACCGGTGCGGCGCCGCGGGTTGCCGCCTTTCGATGGTGCGGTAGATGCACACATCCCGGATGCCTATGTGCCCACGGCGCAACAAAAGATGACCTTGTACCGGCGTATTGCAGATGTGCAGTCGCTGGAGGATTTGGAGGAGCTGCGCGAGGAACTCAAGGACCGCTTCGGCAAACCGCCGCTTCCCCTTCGTCGTCTGCTCAAGGTGATGCAGGTGCGTGCCCTGGCAGGGGAGGTTGGCGCAAAGTCGATTGCGGTTTCCGGCAAGGCAATCGTGCTTCCCTTTGAATCGGGGCGTTTCTTACAACGGCGGATGCAGCATGCACTGCAAGCTGCTTTTGGCAATCAGGTCGAATTTTCCTGGAAAGATACGCCGACGTTACGCTATCTGCTGAATGAGGAGAGTGGTTCTCCCGTAGATGAGGCGATGCATCTGTTAGAAGCCCTGAGCGAGTTGTAATAATTACGAAGGGGCTACGACGCCTCAGGCGGATTGATTTTTGCGATGCGGCCCTTGAACTCTTTAAGCACATGCTTGATATCAGGATTTTCCAAGACGGCCTGGGCCTCTTCTGCATCGACTTCAGGATAGAAAGGCAATGCCGTTTGCGAAGGAGCTGTCGCTGCCGTCGTTGCCCGTGAGGCGGGCGTGCTGGAAGAAACCGTCTTGAAAGAACGTAGATTGGTAGTCTGGTGCTGCAATGCCGTTTCGATGGCGCTGCGATTGTCTGGGCGTTCAATAATGCTGCGCGCCTGCTGACTGTCCGCTTCCAGACACAACACAAGCACATCACCCTCTATCTCGGCAGGGGTTGCCTGCGCAATCCAGACCCCCAGATTCAGACTCGTATTCACTGCATCGCGTACAATACGTTGCCAATCCCGTTTAAGGCTGTCTGGAGAGACCGTTATCTGTGTTGGCGTAGCAGGGTCCGCCTTTTGCGGCGTGACTGGGACGGTCTCTGGAGTTTTTTCAGGCGGTGTCGCCTCGGAAAAGGATTTGTCGTCTGTCTGGCATTTTTTTTTGGGGTAAGGTTCGGCAGACTTTTCAGAGACCTCGGTGGAAGATTTTGCAGCAGGTTCTTCCATGGCCGCGTTGGACGACGATACCGATTGGGGGGTAGTTGGCTCTTTTTCTGCTTCTGAGACGTCAGCCTGGGGGGGCTGGGCGGCAGGCAATGGAGCAGTCGTTGTCTCTGACGATTCAGATGGGGTTGGAGACGCGGGGACTTCAGTTATCGCGGCAGTTTTTTTTTTAGCGTCCTCCTGGGGGGAGGGGGAAGGTAAGCCATTGGCTTCCAGTTGCAGCAACTTGTCCAGCACCGTGTCGACCGAAATTTCCACCCCTATCTTGGCCAGACGAATCAGCAAGGTTTCCAGGGCAATGCGTTGCGCCAACTGCGAATCAAATCCGCTGGTCAGCTCCGCAAACTGCTCCACCAGTCGAATCAACTGCGTCAGCGTATAGCGCGCTGCATGCGTACGCACCTCCTGCAGTTCATCCTCGGGCAAATGCAGCAATGACGTGCTCTCGGCGGTCTTACAGACAAGTAGATTGCGGTAGTAGCGCAGGATTTCCTGGACGAATTGCGAAAGGTCCTTTCCTCCTGCGACAACCTCCTCCACCAACAATAATAGCTGGGCGATGTCTTTGCGGACGATCGCATCGCTTAACGTATGTAAGACCTTCCAATCGACCAGACCCAAGACATCAAAGACATCCTTAAATGTAATCTCATTTCCACAATACGTGATAAGCTCGTCGAGAATACTTTCCGAATCACGCACCCCGCCTTCCGCAGCACGCGCAATCGCGTGCAACGCCTCATCCGTCGCTGTGATATTTTCCTTGTCCAGGATTTCTCGCAACAGCGAGACCAGCTTTTCAATGCTCACCCGTCGGAAATCATAACGCTGGCACCGTGACACAATAGTCGCGGGGATTTTATGGGCTTCCGTAGTCGCCAGCACGAAGATAGCATGCGCGGGCGGCTCTTCCAGCGTTTTAAGCAAGGCGTTGAATGCGCCGACAGAAAGCTGATGCACTTCGTCGATGATATAGACCTTATATCGGCCATGCGTCGGCACCATGCGGATGTTGTCGCGGATTTCCCGCACATCATCCACACCATTATTCGAAGCGCCGTCGATCTCAATAACATCGATATTACTGCCATTCCCAATCGAACGGCAGTTCTCGCATTCTCCACACGGTTCTGTAGTAGGCTCGTCTGAATTAAGGCAATTGAGTGCTTTGGCCAGAATGCGCGCCGTAGTGGTTTTGCCAATACCGCGTGAACCGATAAAGAGAAAGGCGTGATGGATACGACCGGAGGCAATGGCATTTTTAAGCGTACGCGTAATGTGGTCCTGTCCCACCACATCATCAAAAGATTGCGGCCGCCATTTGCGGGCCAGTACCAGATATCGTGAATCGGCCATGCTGCCCTCGCCGGTTTTTAGTAGTGAAAAAAAGAAAAGAGCCCGCGCACCCAAAATCGAACGTCTTGTCCAGAACGGCCTCGGCGGCAGTTAGCTCAGGCCAGGCGCTCCTACAGCACACGAGACAAAACGACTACGGCTGCTTCCTTCCGGACCTGACCGGGTTCGCCGACATCTCGTTGAGTAGGACCCAACCGTCAACACCACTTTCCCCGAACCTGACAAAAGAACATGACGCCCTCAGGTGGGAATTCAACCTCGCTAAAGCGGATTGCGAGTTACAGGACACCGCTAATTTCCCGTCTAGCGCGAGCAAAAAAGATAACAAACTTCCTCAAACCAGTGCGCACTCTACCATATAAAACGAAAACGTGTCAACTTGTACCGCACAATTTTATACGAACTGCGGCGCGTTTAAACAGAGCACACGCCATTTTTGTCAGGGGAATATGGGGGAGCATGATAAAAGCGCTGTTTACCTGAAATCTGCGGGATAACGTCATCATAGGAAGCGCGCAAACAGCCTACGCCAACAATCTTTTCCCAAGTGGTACCAGAACAATAAGAGCAGTCAAAGTCCCAGCAGAGCCACCCCCTCTTTTGCTCGATACGCGTGGGATACAGGAGAACCTTTTTAAGGGTCTCCAAAAACCGTTCCGTCAGCAATGCTATGGGCTCCATAGAGCATAATTCATAGCAGGTATACCAAAAATAGGCATCCGGTTGCTCAAGAAGCCGTGCAGCGATCTGAATTTCATCATGTGGATAGATATGAACCTCAAATCGATACTCTGCTTCAGCTGACGCCGGGAAGATAACCCGCGCCATGGGTGAATCAAATGGGTTGTCCTCTACCTCCATGACTGGCATAATACTTTTAATCCATTCCAGAATAGTAGGTGTTGTCCATTCAAGAGTCATTGAGATTTAATACCTCTGCAGATTTTATGTCATGTCATATTTCCGCCCTCTTTCCTTCACAGTGCAGGCATCCAGAAGTCGAGGGCCACCATTTACGCACGCAGCAAGACCCTTTTATAGGAGAAGGCTTTAAGAGCTGCGGAGAGCAAGTTGCCATAAAAAACGCATTACACCTCCATAATAACGGAGGAGACAAGGAAATGGTTTACACCCGACAAGGAGTATTGGAAACGAAGGGAAGATAAAAAAGAGGGGGCTGAGAAGAATGGTGGGCCCTGCAGGACTCGAACCTGCGACCAAGTGATTATGAGTCACCTGCTCTAACCAACTGAGCTAAGGGCCCGATGGGGAAATCCCGGTGGCGGCAGACGCCACCGGGAAGGGAATTGTACTAAGATTGGAGGCTCCAGTCAACAAAGGATTTTAATTCGCGGGAACGGGTGGGGTGCCGCATCTTGCGAAGCGCTTTGGCTTCGATCTGGCGGACGCGTTCGCGGGTGACGTTGAAGACGCTGCCGACTTCTTCTAGGGTGCGGGGATAGCCATCGCCGAGGCCGAAACGTAGGCGTAGTACTTTTTCTTCGCGTTCGGTGAGGGTATTGAGCACGTCGTCGAGTTTTTCCTGGAACACGCTGAAGGCGGTGGAGTTAGCCGGGCTTTCGGCGCTGGAGTCTTCGATGAAGTCACCAAAGCTAGAGTCGCCTTCGTCGCCGACGGGGGTCTCAAGGCTAATGGCTTCTTGGGCAATTTTGAGGATGGCGCGCACTTTGTCGGCGGACATTTCCATGCATTCGGCAATTTCCTCGGGACTGGGTTCGCGGCCAAGTTCTTGTACGAGGCGGCGGCTGGTGCGCACGAGTTTGTTGATGGATTCGATCATGTGCACGGGGATTCGGATGGTGCGGGCCTGATCGGCAATGGAGCGGGTAATGGCCTGGCGAATCCACCAGGTGGCGTAGGTGCTGAATTTGTAGCCGCGTTGGTATTCAAATTTGTCGACGGCTTTCATGAGGCCGATGTTGCCTTCCTGGATGAGGTCGAGGAATGACATGCCGCGGTTGGTGTATTTTTTGCCGATGCTCACGACGAGGCGCAGGTTGGCTTCGACGAGTTCCATTTTGGCGTTGTAGATTTTTTCTTCTTTTTGTTTGATAACGTCGATGAGTTCGCCTACTTCGTCGGCATTGAGGCGAGTGTCTGTTTCAATCTGTTCAATTTTGCGTTGCGCCAAAATCAGACGGCGTTCGGCGTCGAAGAGCGCTTCTTTTTCCAGGCCGAATTTTTCTGCGGCACTGGCGCTGCGACGGGTCTGTACGGCCATGTCGTGGATTTCTTCTGCGTTGAAACCGATTTCGCGTTCTACACGATCGATTTCATCGTAAGCGGTTGCAATCCGCCGTTTAAGCCCTTTAATCTTACGCCCAATTTTCAAAATTTCTTTGGATTTCAGGTGGAATTCACGTACAGCATCGGCTTGTGCGGTACGCAGGTCGACGATACGTGTGAGGATGTTTTCCTGGCTTTTTTCGGAAAGGCCTGAGCGACGCAGTCGTTTTTCCTGCTGTTCGATTTGGGAATCGTACTCTACGATTTCACCCATGAGTTCGGGGAGGCGTTTGACGAAAAGGTGGTGCTGGCGTATGTCTTCGACGTCGGTAATCTGGGCGAAATTGAGGCGTCCTGCCAGGATGCGCGCCGCAATCATCTGGATTTCTTTGATGGTGTACGGGGTGCCTAATAAAACGTCGGTCAGTTCGAATTCAGCGGCTTCTATGCGTTTTGCGATGGCCACTTCCTGATCTTTGGTCAGCAGGGGGACGCGTCCCATTTCGCGCAGGTACATACGGACGGGGTCGTCGGCACGTTCAAGGCGATTATGTGCAGCTTCTTTGCGTATTTGCGCCTTTTTGGCGGCTGCACTTTTCTTTTCGCGTTCTTTCTTTTCCGCGTCGATTTTAAACTCGTCGACAATTTCGACATCGGTGTCGCTCAGCGCCACCATGACCTGGTCGATCTGATCGGCGGTAGCGTCTTCGGGAAGAATCTCATTGAGTTCATCGTACGAAATTTTACCCTTGGCCTTGGCTTTTTCCAAGGTGTCTTGGGGCAAGTCACCGTTGAGCAATTCTGCTTCGCTGTCAATTTTCTTCCGGCCTGCCATAAGTTTTAGTCCTCAATGTCGGTTATGTTTTTTACCGTTGAGCAAGCATCCCAGCACCATCGCTTGCCCGTGTCACTATTTTTTATGAATACCTATTAAATTTGTATGCGCCCTGCCTGAATGTGTTTATTACTTTATCGTTTATAAATACACATTACGCATCAAACTATTCAGGCGGCGCCAACTTGTTCCATTTTTTTCTTCAGTTGAGTCTTTTGGGTAAAGAGTTCCAGCATGCGAGCGGTATCGTTACCGCGTTCCGCTTCGCGTATCTGGTTTTGTAACCACGCGTCTTGGCGTTGCAGTGCTTCATGTTCGAGGCGATGCAAGCGTTTTATCACGACTTTTTCTGCATGTTCCGGCGCACAGTCCACGTTTGCAGCAGCGGCAAAAAGGCTACGGGTGGTTTCATCAGCCAATCGTTGGGTCAGATTTTCGCTTCCCTGCTGGAGCAGTTCGTGTACGACCTGCTCTACCGGGCTGTCGCCTAAGGAAATGTCAGCCAACGTTGCCTGCGCTTTGGCAAGCAGGGCCTCTTCATTGAGCAATGCGGCGATAAAGTCGATATCGTCCCGTTTCAGTTCGATTTTTGCCGGGCTTTGCTGTTGCACCGGGCGTATGGGTTGCCGTTCCTGGCCTCGTTTTTGAAACGCGGTATATTCCTTGCGACACGCCCATTCGTTCAGGCGTAATTCCCGCGCCAGCAGCTTGAGGTACTCGTCTATGCGCAGGGTATCGTCGAGATGATGCAGAATTTCAAAAATCTCCTGCGCAATGGCGGTGCGCCCCTCGATGGTCTCTGCACGGGCTGCACTCATGCGAACATAGAAAGTGATAAAGTCCTGTGCGGCCGCGATTTGTGCTTTAAATGCCTCCAGGCCGGCTTCGCGAATGTAGTCATCAGGATCTTTCCCATCGGGCAGCGCCAGTGCGCGCACCGTCAGTCCGGCTTTGGTTAATACGCCGATACCTTTGAGCGCGGCCTTGATGCCGGCGTTATCGCCATCATAAAGAATTACAACTTCGGGCACATAGCGTCGTATCAGGGCGGCCTGTTCCGTTGTCAGGGCGGTGCCGCAACTTGCTACAACATTTTCGATGCCCACATCAAAGCAGCGCAGTAGATCGAAGTAGCCTTCGACCAGGAGTACATATTTTTCCTTGCGCAGGGCATCGCGTGCTTCGTGGAGGCCATAGAGTATGCGGCTCTTTTTGTACACCGTTGTCTCGGGGGAATTGATGTACTTGGCGGGATTGTCATCGAGTGCCCGACCGCCAAAAGCGACGGTGTTGCCCGCAATGTCTTTGATGGGAAATATCAGACGGTTGCGGAACAGGTCGTATTTACCCCGGCTGCGTTCGCTTTGCTTGAACAAGCCGCACTGGTCGAGCACCTGTGCAGGGGTATTTACCCGTTTTGCACAATCCAGCAGGTTCGACCAGCCTTCGGGGGCATACCCCAAGCCAAAACGCTCAATCGTGGTTGCATTCAACTGTCGCGTATCCAGATAACGACGTCCGATGCGCCCCTTATCCGGATTATTTAAAAAAGCGCGGTACTGTTGCGCGGCAAATTTTCCAAAATCTAAAAGCGCGGTCCGTAGTTTTGCGCCTTGTTCATCCTTGGCCGAGTATGCGGGCAGTTGAATGCCAGCACGGTCAGCCAGATGGCGCAAGGCCTCCCCAAAGGTCATGCCGTCGTGTTCCTGGAGAAAGGTCAGCGCATCGCCGCCTTTGCCGCAGCCAAAACAGTGGAAGATCTGACGGTGTGCATTGACGATAAACGAGGGAGTTTTTTCCTTGTGGAATGGACAGAGCGCCTTGAAGCGTCCGGAGCCTGACGGTTTTAATTCCAACACGCTACCAACGACACGTACAATGTCGGTAGCTGCTAAAACGTTGGCTACTATTTCTTTGGTGGAGTGCTTTTGCATACAAATGCTACATACATCGAATGCGGATCAGTGTAAACACGGTCCCCATTCTTCGTTTTTTTGACTCCCTACCTAGCGTGGATGCGCCCAAAATTCACCCAATATCGCCGTATAGGGACAGAACGCCCCACGGACTTGTCAAGACGTCCAAACTATACCATCGTCCGCAGGCGTTGTCAAGTGATTTTTATATGGGGTCTCTCCACGGCATTTTTCTTCCACGGCGGCACGCCTCTCCTTGCCAGCCAAGGGAGTATGCCGGAGGGAAGCGCCGTCTCTTATTTGCATTTACTCTATTATACCTGAAAAAAACCGATTGGGGAGGGTCTCGGTACTTTTTAGGGGGGGGAGGCTGTGTGCGCTAGTTTGAAGCAGAAGATCCTACTGTGAAAGAGGAGCGGCGTCGGCGCCTGGATGCCGCACGCGTTCATTTTGGCTCTTTCGTGGCCAAGTTTCAAAAGCTGCCATAACAAACGAAAAAATCATTATGGCCAGGGACGATAAGGACCATGCTTAACGCTTGTGGCGCTGCCACTGGCTTGTGGTCGTTGGATCGCGTTAGTACCTCGCTTTTGAAAAATATTGCAACCCTGATAACCACCTATTTTTCTCCAAAGCATTCCTGTTTTGCGTTTTTTACTAAAAATCATAATAAGAGAGAATTCGTTTTCAGTTTAAGCCAGCTTCAGTGGTAATGCAAAAACGAGAAAGCTCTTTGGTTTTTTGACGGGTTTGACTTTATATCGGTAGTGCTTACACCCCTGTATATAGTCGTTATTTCTTTTTTCTTGACATTATGACTACATTATGTATACTTATAAGACGATAAAGCGGGCAGTTTATTTATAATAAGTTGTAAATCAAAACAAAATATTGTAGAATAACTTTTAAAAAATTGGCACTTTCGACTACATTATATAGTCAATTAAAAACAGAAAAAGCGTTGCACGACTTATTTGCGTCGTCGGCGCGTGTTGCGGTATTGCGTGCGTTGCTGTTGGATCCAACGCGTGCCTATTACCAGCGTCAGTTGGAAGGCGCAACGGGATTACCTATTCGGGCAGTACAGCGTGAGTTGGAGCGGTTGTCCTCGGCAGGATTGGTATATCGTCGTGCAGAGGGCAATAGGACGTATTATCAGGTAGATACCTGTTTCCCACTCTATCCGGAGTTGCGCGGTATGGTGCTAAAGGCGGCGACGGCGGTGGATGCCTTTCGGGGAGCGGTGTCGGTGTCGGACGCAGTGCGACTGGCTTTTTTAAATGGGGCCTGTGATCGAGCGTTGGTGGTGACGTATCCGGGAAAACGATTTTCATTGCGTCCGCCGGTGGGGTTGGGGGTGGAGATGATGGAAAGCGATGCTTTTGTGCGGGCGTTGTCAGAAAGACGGGAAAAGCTCGACCCTTACTTAGCGCAGGGGGTCGATTTACTGGGTCGCCGGGAAGATGTGATTTGGCGCCACATCGAGGCGGCGGGCTATGCGGTTAACAAGGGAGAAGGTGTACCATGAGGGAGACGACCTCTGACATCACCAAATTGTGTGAATCGTGTTGGGAGCATCTGGCGGATGCTTCAAAATTGGAACAGCGTAGCTATGCAGAGGAGTTGCTGCATTTGCTGGGCTGGGAACAACCGCTGCCGTTTACCCCGAAGGAAGGGGCGCAGTCGTTGTCGGCGGCGCCGTATCTGTTGCGGGCCGGTGGACAAACGACCGTGGCGGTCTATTTCGTTTTGCCGGGCACGCTGGAGCCGCCTTCGGCAGCGCGTGAGCGTGGCCTGGATTATTGTAGTGCAACCCGCTTGTTGGCGGATGAGGCCCGCACGCTGAATGTGAATTATATGCTGGTGACGGATTTGTATCGCGCCTATTTGTATGATGTGCGTACGGATGAGCTGCTGCTGGGCGCGGATTCACCGGCGGGCTTTAATGAGGACTTTGCACCGGCTTTGCGACGGAGCGAGATGGAGCGGGGGGCGTTGGAAGAATTGCGCCGGGAACCGCGCAGTGTGGTGGCGCGCCGGTTACGCGAATGGAATCAGCGGTGGATTGAAACGTTTTCAGTGCGGGGGCGAATTTCGGAGGAGTTGGCGAGCGTATTGATCGATAGGCTTTTGGTTATCCGTTATCTCTTTGACCATGATATCTTGCGTCGTACGAAATGGCGTTTGCAGCAACGTTTCCAGCAGATTACGCAATCGGCGACAACGGCGTCGGAGGCGGGCTGTGGTGTTGCGTTGGTGAAGCTTTTTCATGATATGTGGTTTGATTGGCGGATTGATTTGTTTGAACCGCTGCCTGAGTTGGACCGTGTATTGGAACGGGATGCGCTGGCCGAGCCGTTGCTGCGTGAATTTAATCTTTTGAGTGATGCTAAATTCAGCGTGGCCACTGTGCTGGAGAGTTTTAATTATGGCGAACCGGCGGAGAAGATGCGGGTGCGGATGGTGCCGGATGTGAATGAGGAGCGGGAACAGTATCTTTCGAAACAAACGTTGGAAACGATTGATGAGGCGCGTATTGAGATCGATCTATTGGAGGAGGGGTACCGCGCTATTTTCCATTGGTTTGATCGGGTGGTGGCGCTGTATGAGCGTTTGGAGGTCGATTTCGATTCGAAGAGCTATCAGCAACAGCCAGCAAAAGCGGATATGGATTTGTTTGCGTGGTCGGAGATAGATTCCACCCGTCCGAGTGCGTGCGCAGATAAATTAGCGCACGCGTGCGATTGTGGTTTTGGCGTGTATTATAGCTCTGCGCATCAATACCGGGTGGCGCGGTTGATGCTGACATTGCACCTGATTGGCAAATATGACCAAATCAAGCAGACGGTTAACCGTTTTCCAAGTTTTGTCAACGTTTTGATGAAACGTCCCAAGGTGCTGTCGCCGGATCGTATCATGCATGTGCACCCTGCCGTGAATGAGTATGAGGAGGTGGAGCGACTCCGCTAGCTTCTTCTTTATTGCTCGACCGGTATCCTCGTTACTCTATGCACGGTTGCGCCGTAAATGTAGCAGGATAGGCGTTTGTGTCTATTTTTGCGTGTCTTTCTTGTTATTTTCGAAGATGGCAATACAATATGGGCTGACGTCAGCTTGACATACTACAAGATGTAGATTAAACTATCACCAGAAAAAGCTCCTCAAAGAGGGGACAGGCGAGTTAGGCGGTGCCTATGCGCCGTTACAACCTTTACTGGGGTTGCGCCAAAACAGTGTGATATGGATAGTCGGGCGGCTTGGGTGTTTCTATACAGCAATGTATTGTGCTGCGTGGGAAGGGAGCCGACTGTCGATATGTCGATAGTAGTAAACCACTGTTTGTCAGGCCACGCCATGTAATACAGGAGTTACAATGCCGCACCAGAGCAGTGTTCTTCGCGATGCGACATCTTGGGGTTGTCGTTTTACCACATGTTTTCCGTACCCCGTTCTACATCTTTGTATCGCTACAGTACTTTTCATGGGGTTGTTGGGGGGCTGCGCCACCACGGATCGGGATGTGGCGCAGTTCAAACCGTTGCCGCCAGCACGTATCGGTGCAGCCGATTTAGACCCGGTAGCCCCGCGTTCCGTCACCGACCTGCTGCGTGATGCGGAGCAGGCCTTTAATGAGGCGAATGTGGCGCAGGAGGAAGGCGACCATGAAGCGGCTTTGCGTCATTATACATTGATGTTGGAGTTGCTGCTGGATGCCGATCTCGACCCGCAGATTTTTTATTCACTTCGTAATGAATTTGGTAGCATTCTCAACACTTCGGTAAAGCAGGCGCGCGCTTATGCGCCGCATCATCCGCATGTGGGCGCAGGCGGCTTCACTCCTTCTGGTGAATACAGTGAAATACAGGTTCCGTTTCCGTTGCCCGAACGGGTGCTGGCGGAGATTGAGTCAATCCAGAAGGCTTACCCCAAAAATTTCCAACGAGCCCTCGACCGCAGCTATAAGTATTTACCCTATATTCAGGCAGAATTAAAAAAAGAGGGGCTGCCGGCCGAGCTGGCTTGGGTCGCCCTTATTGAAAGCCATTTTACGCCGCGCATCGTATCGCGTGTAGGTGCAGGCGGCATGTGGCAGTTTATGCGGGCGACCGGACGCCGCTATAACCTGCGGCAGGATCATTATGTCGATGAACGGTACAATTGGCATAGCGCCACCCGTGCCGGGATTTCCTATTTGAAGGATTTGAATGAGTATTTTGAAGGGGATTGGGGGCTGGCGATTACGGCGTATAACATGGGCGAGGGCGGTCTGGAGCGCGCTATTGCCGCCAATGGCGGGGAACGAAACCTGTGGAAGCTTTTTGAGACGCCACCCGCCTCGAATCGTATTAGGCGTGAAACGAAGAAGTATTATCCCAAGTTTTTGGCGACGCTCATTGTGGCCGCGAACCCGGAGCGTTATGGATTTTCCACCAATCCAGAACCGGCGGAGGATATTGTACGGGTTCCGGTGAAGGGTATGTATGCGCTGGATGATTTGGATGCAGCGATGGGATATTCGTCGGGGACCCTGGCAAAGCTCAACCCGGATTTGATCCGTGAGATCACCCCGCCTAGTGGGGAATATGCGGTAGCGGTGCCGACAGAGGGGCGAACGAAGTTTTTAGCCGCGTTGAAAAAGACATCGACGTTAAAGTATGGCTCGAATACGCATAAGGTGCGGCGGGGTGAAACAGTTTCACAAATTGCGGCGCGGTACAAAGTTTCTTCGAGTGAGTTGATGCGCCTCAACGGCATTCGCTCTGCACGTCGCCTTCAGGTGGGACAAACGTTGCGCATTCCCGGTTACGACAACAAGGGACGCGGCGGAGCCGCTTCGAGTGGGATTACACCAGCAACAGGTGGCTCGTATACCGTGAAGCGCGGTGACACCCTGTTTGAAATAGCGCTTGCCCATAACGTTTCGGTGTCGAAATTGCAGCAGTGGAACGGTCTGAAACGCGGTTCGCATATTAACGTAGGCCAAAAGCTGCATGTGAGCGACCCTGCAAGAGCTGCGTCTGTACGAAGTGCTGGTGTCGCTCAGGATACGGTCTATCACACGGTGCGTGCGGGAGAGTATCCAGGAAAAATTGCACGGATACATGGTGTAGCCCTGAAAGATCTCTTGGCTTGGAACGGAATGCATTCACGTAGCATGATTCGCGTTGGCGATCGCCTGGTGGTAAAGAAAGAAAAAGCGGGTAGCGCTAAGACAGCTTCTGCGCCTAAGGGGGAAGCGATTACGCATAAAATTACCGCCGGACAGAGTGTAAGCACCATCGCGGCAAAATATGGGGTGCGTACGCAGGATGTGTTGCAGTGGAATAGTCTGACGAAGGATGCTGTATTGCAGGTCGGCAAGACCCTGACCATCTATAGTGCACAGAAGACGGCGGCGCAGGAAAGTGAAACAGACGCAGGGGCGATTGAGGAGAAGCTTGCTCAGGCGCAGTCCGTATCGCAGGAGAAAATCATGCACACGGTGGCGCGTGGACACAATCCCACGACTATTGCACGGCGCTATGGCGTGCGTGTAAGCGATCTCTACCGGTGGAACAACTGGCCGCGTAAGCATGTTTTGCAGGTTGGGGAACAGGTGGTAATTTTCAAAAATTCTACTTCGTGACATATATTCGCTAAAGAGGTCCAGCGACCACAAGCAAGAGATATGGTCCTCAGCGTTGCTGACCGCAGTAAAAATAACAAAATAAAAACCGCACTTTTTGTCTTTCGTAACAATATATTCTACAAGAGGTTATGTGTTTTTCCCGAGAATTTCTGTTTTTTTATGACAACTCTTGGAATCTAAGTTACTAAAACCAAAAAACGCAAGCTTATCGGCTCCAGTGGTTGGATTGGAGCCGTTTTTTTTGTACACTATCGCCTGTTGCTTTGTTTTCAGTAACACCGCGACCTGTGAAGGGTTGTGATTATGGTTGCCTGGATATAAGGTCCAAAATCCTCAAATGGTACAACAAGAAGGCGTTTGCAAGGTCATAAACAGCATGTACCATTAGTATCTGCCGGTGTTGCTGGGTATTTGGTTGGGGACCCTAAATTTTTTCGCGGTTGGGATTCCAAAAGTTGGCGTAAAAACCAGCGGTTATTCTGCTCAGGAAGGGCAAGGGACACACTATTGCCTGTGGCGCTGGCCATTTGTTTATGGTCGCTGGGTCACTTAGGGTCTAAAATGTAAGGACCGTAATGGATTAACGGGATTCTTTTCGGTCGAAAACGGCACGGACGCTACTGTTTGGGTGTGCGCCGGAGCACGTTAGGAGATTCTTTATATGCGGGACAGAATTTTGTATTTTTTTTCTTCCACTCGGAGCTTTATCCATACGCTACTCGCTGTTTCATGCCTTTTGGGAGCGGGGGTAGCCATGGCAGAGGCGCAAAGCGCAAATGGCTACACGTTGGTCTGTGCGGATGGGAAGGCTGGTGCGTACGAAGCCTTTCCGGATGTCTGCCGTCTGAATGATGGACGGTTGATGTGTGTGTTCTATGCGGGATACAAACATGTCTCGTTGCCGAATGCAGAGCACCCCAAAGGTGGACGCCTTGCGTGTTGCTATTCTTCGGACGAGGGACGCACATGGACGTCGGCGCAAACGTTGTTTGATGGTCCTAATGATGATCGCGATCCGTCGATCTCGCAGCTAAAGAGCGGACGTCTACTCTGTTCATTTTTCATCTTGAAACTCCCCGAGGAAGAAGGCAAGGAGTTCACAGGGCTGGGTTCGTGGATGGTCTATTCGGATGACGCTGGAAAAACGTGGTCGCAACCGCGACTGATTTCGTCGACGTATTATTGCAGTTCTCCGATTCGCGAACTGTCGGATGGCAGACTGGCCCTGGGGCTGTATGCTTATGCCAACGAGGGCAGTGAAGCCTGGGGAGCGGTGGCCTTCTCATCGGACCAGGGTAAATCGTGGCAAAAACCGATGGATATTGATAATGCGGGCATGCACCTTGGCGCAGAGACCGATCTAATCGAGTTGCAAGGCGGTGTTTTGTATGCCATGCAACGGAGCAGTAAGGAGTTAATGGCCTGGTCGATGTCAATGGATGGGGGCGCGACGTGGACGGTTTCGAAGCCGATGGATTTTCCAGGGCACTGTCCCTACCTGCATCGCACGCCGGATGGCATTTTGCTGCTGGCGCATCGACGTCCCCAAACCAGCCTGCACTACAGTCTGGATGATGGCCGCACGTGGAGCAAAAATGTAATGGTCGATATTGTGCACGGCGCCTATCCTTCGATGGTGACGTTGAAGGATGGTTCTACGCTGATCGTTTATTATGAAGAAGGGGAAGGCTCCAATATTCGTGCGCGCCGTTTCCTGGCAACGTGTAAGGGCATCCAGTGGCTGGATATCTCGGCGGGTGTGCTCCCCGAAGCCACCGTGGTCAGTTATCGCCGTATCTGGGATGCCGCCCCTCACAATGCCTTCACAAACCTGATTCGGTACAAGAATCAATTTTTCTGTGTGTTCCGTGAGGGAGAAAAGCACGTCTCTGACGACGGCGCATTGCGTGTACTTCGTTCGAAGGATGGCATCCGATGGGAATCTGCAGCGCGCATCACATCGGACCACGCTGACCTGCGCGATGCGCAGATTGTATGCACGCCTGATAATCGCCTCATGCTGACCGGTGGCGCGTTGCTGAATCACCTCGAACCGCGTACGTTTGCTACGTATGCCTATTTTTCTTCCGATGGCGAGCATTGGTCCGAGCCTGAGGAGATCGGGGATCGCAATCTGTGGTTGTGGCGGACAACGTGGAACAAGGACACGGCCTATGGCATTGGCTATTCCACTGCAGGCGAATGGAATGAGCGCTTTTTGCGGTTGTACAAAAGCAATGATGGCGTTCACTTTGATACATTGATTGACCGCTTCCGGGAAAATGAGTATGCGAACGAAAGCTCGCTGCGTTTTCTAGAGGATGACACCTGTCTGTGTTTGCTGCGCCGGGACAATCCCAAAGGCCAGGATTCCAATGGCTTGCTGGGAATAGCCCATCCCCCCTACACCGACTGGGAGTGGAAGGATTTGGGTATGCGTATTGGCGGCCCCCACTTCATCCGTATTCCCGATGGGCGCTTTATAGCAGCAGTGCGCCTGCTAGACGAACCGCGTCGCACCTCGTTGTGCTGGCTAGACCCGGAAGCAGGGACATTGCGTGAATTTCTCGCCTTGCCGTCGGGTGGCGACACCAGCTACCCAGGCTTGGAATGGTACGACGGTAAGCTGTGGGTGAGCTACTACTCTTCACACGAAGAGAAAACATGTATTTATCTGGCGGAGGTGAAAATTCCTGAAAAAAATGAATAGGATAATAGCGTAGCCAATTTTCGCCTGTTGTTTTTTTTTGGTATGACGTGCTCTGCCTGGGAACAACAGGCGTTTTTTATAGGAATCCACTTGTCCACAACGTCACGCTTTCTCTGGGAAAAACCGCTTGTGCTTCGTATCGGCTTTGGTATATATTTTCCCCTTTCCCGCCACTGCGACATGGCGCAGCATGACGGATTGCTTGCTATGTCGTCTCTTTATTTTATTTCTTTACGGTTCGTTTTTCATACGAGCTCAGTTCTGGAACCCGTAATATCAAACAAGAAGTGCCCGTGGTCCTTGTATGCAAGAAGCATTATTCTTGTCGACGCACAGGCCGTAGTAGGGTCGTTTTATGTGTGATGTATTCAAACCCAAACTATTTACGCTTCTTTCGCGTTCAGGGTTCAGTAAAAAGCAGATTACTGCCGATGTACTATCCGGCATAGTCGTTGGCGTTGTTGCCCTTCCGCTTGCGATCGCTTTTGCCGTTGCAGCGGGCTTGTCTCCTGAAAAAGGACTCGTTACAGCCATTATCGCGGGCTTCGTTATCGCCGCTTTAGGAGGCAGCCGGGTACAGATCGGGGGGCCTACAGGCGCATTTATCATTATTATCGCCGAAATCGTCGAAGAGCATGGTGTAGAGGGGTTGATGATTTCCACCGTGCTTGCAGGGGGGATCCTGATATTGTTTGGTGTATTGCGTTTAGGCGCATTGCTCAAATATTTTCCACATCCCCTTGTTGTAGGCTTTACAAGCGGGATTGCACTGGTAATTTTCTCTACCGAAGTGAAAGATGCACTCGGGCTGACTATGGATACGGTCCCCTCGGATTTTATTACGAAGTGGGAAGCGTATATACGTCATTTGCATACTGCGGATGCCGTCACCATAGGACTCACCCTTGTGACCATTCTGGTCACGATCTATTTCAAGAAGATTTCCACACGAATTCCCGGTTCCTTCGTTGGCATCCTTCTGGTAACGAGTCTGGTACAGGTATTTCATCTTCCCGTAACGACGATCGAGACTTTTTTCGGTGATATCTCCGGTGGTTTTCATATCGTTTTTCCACAGGTGGAATTACAAGGAATTTCGCAGTATTTTCTTCCCGCCCTCACCATTGCCCTGCTTGGCGGCATTGAGTCCTTACTGTCGGCCGTAGTTGCCGATGGCATGATTGGGGGGAATCATCGCTCGAACACCGAATTGATCGCGCAGGGGGTTGCGAATATTGTAACGCCGTTTTTTGGCGGCATCCCGGCGACGGGCGCGATTGCACGCACGGCGACCAATGTTAAAAATGGGGGGCGGACGCCAATAGCAGGCATTGTGCATGCCTTGACCCTGTTGTTGATTATGCTGTTTTTTGGGCGATGGGCAAAACTGATTCCCATGTCGTGCCTTGCAGGTATACTGATAGTCGTTTCGTACAATATGAGTGAATGGCACTCGTTTAAATCTATACTGAAAGGTTCCCCCTTCGACATCATCATCCTGCTGACCACTTTCTCCCTGACGGTATTAGTGGATTTGACCGTTGCTATCGAGGTTGGGATTGTCCTCTCGTCGCTGTTGTTTATGAAACGGATGACGGATCTTAGCAGCAACCTGACAGCTGAGGTCGATCAAGATGTGCTTGAAGACTATTCCTCCCTGCCTGCGGGAATTTCCATCTACGAAATCAGCGGACCATTTTTCTTTGCATCCGCAAAAGAATACTGCGAGATTATTCGGAGTATTGGCATGAAGAGCCAGATCCTTATTATCCGGATGCGGCATGTGCCCTTCATTGATTCGACCGGTCTGCGCAATTTTCGTGAAGTGCTGACGGGCTTGAGAGGTTTTAGGGTACAGGTGGTCCTGTCCGGCGTTTCGCCTACGGTGTTAAACGACTTGCGTTCAGGGGATATAGTCAACCTGATTGGTGAAGACGTGATTTTTAATAGCTTCGAACAATCTATGCAATATGCACAAGAACGCCTGGAGAAGCAACCCGCGGCTTGAGCGGGTTGAAGTGAATGCGGGATGGACAGCGCACTCCGTTCAGAGGGATTTAGAAAATAGGGGGACGCGCAACAGGACGTTAATGCACCTGAGCATTCCGACCTTTAGCCTGCGGCAGGTCCTGTAGAATTCCGTATGATGAGCTCAGCCGGGAACTGCCGTGTTTTCATTTCCTCGTCCGAATCATTTATCCGCGTGATGAGCATATCCCCTGCGGCACGTCCGATTTCATGTACGGGAATGCGCAAGGTAGTCAGCGGGGGAACCGTATGCAGGCCCAGCCGGTTGCCCGGATCGTTTGAGTCGCCAATGACGGCATCGTCAAAGCCTGAAATAGAGATATCTTGCGGGATACGTATGCCACGTTCACGCAAATGCGTCATCGCGCCGATTGCCATCTCGTCATTGATGCAGATCATGGCGGTAACTTCTGGGAAATTAGTGAGCATCTGTCCAGCGTTTTTGTAGCCTGTGGCCAATTCAAACTTGGTGCTTTTTGAACGCAGAATTTGTTTTTCTGTTAAAGGGTGATTACGCTCTTCGAAAACGGAACAGATACCGGCCAGACGGTTTTCGGAGGTGCTGTTTTCCCGGTTTCCGGCCAATACGCCTACACGGGTATGCCCCAGATCCAAGAGGTGGGCGGCAATCTGACGACCTGCGCCATAGTTGTCCATAAATACGGAAGGGGTGCGCTCCTCGGGCAAGTCAGCGCCGACAATCACGACCGGGGTGCCGCCGTTTTGGACCGTTTCCAGTATTTCCCGGTCAACAGCGTGCCCACCAATAGCAGCGACAATACCTTCGACACGCCATGCAGTGAGCAAGTGGACGCATTGTTCAAAACGCCCCAGATCTCGCCCCATATCCGCGGAAACGATCTCGAAGCCCTTGCTTTGCGCGACGTCCTCGACTGCCTGCAGGGTGGAGGCATAGAAATTACTCTGCTGGAAAAACATGACCACGCCCAGCATATTGGTTCGTGACTTTTTCAGCACTTGCGCCAGTGGATTGGGAATGTAGCCCAGTTCCTTGGCAGCTACACGGATTCGTTCGCGTGTTTCCTGGGCATAATCTTGCGCACGCGGGCGATCGTTGAGCACAGTGCTTACTGTGTTTACAGAGACGCCTACGACTTCCGCTACATCACGCAAGGTTGGACGCGTACGTTTTGCTGCTGCTTTTTTTTGACGTTGTCGGGTCATTCCAGTCCTCATCTGTTTATTCACTCTGTCTAAGAATATCACGTCGGCAGCGTGGAATTAAACTTGACGATAAGGCTTCGAAAGCTACGAATAAGGGTTTTTGCTATTTTCAGAATATTAAAGTGGTTCAACGCCACTCTTATAAGGTAGGAAAGAAAGAGGAGTTTACATGGCCAGGCCACCATCAATTTGGAGTACAGTGCCGGTAATGTAGGCAGCGGCATCCGAGGCCAGGAAAGCGACCGCTTCTGCTACTTCCTGTGCTTTTCCCGCCCGTTTCATTGGAATGTGCTCTAAAGCAGTCTGTATCTGCGCCTCAGTTAGCGCTGCGGTCATATCCGTTTCGATATAACCGGGGGCTACAGCGTTTACCGTGATATTGCGGCCTGCCACTTCCTGTGCATAGGCTTTGGTAAAGCCGATCAAGCCTGCTTTGGCGGCTGCGTAGTTGCATTGCCCGCCTTGCCCATGCAGGCCGACAATGGAGCTGATGTTGACGATGCGACCGTAGCGTTGTTTCAGCATTGTTCGTGCTGAGGCACGACAGGTATAAAATGCGCCATTCAAACTGGTGGCGAGTACGCTGTCCCAGTCGGCATCCTTCATGCGCATGAGCAATCCGTCGCGCGTCACGCCAGCATTGTTGATCAGAATTGAGATAGGTCCCAGTTCTTCTGTGATCTGTTTGATTAATGTATCGACGGATTCGCGATTGCTCACGTCGCAGGCATAGCCGCGCACGTTTTCGCCAAGGCTTTGAGCGCAATCAACCACCGTCTGCGCATCCCGTCCACACAAGGCCACCTGCGCACCCTCCTGCGCAAACAATTCGGCACAGGCGCGTCCGATACCCCGACTACCGCCGGTAACTAACACCACTTTTCCCTCAAATCGTTGCTGCATAATCCAAGACTCCTATCGAAACGAACGCGTTCGCGTGTGAATACTTTTTTGTAAAAACGCTTTACTTTATCTTCGCAGTTCCTATATTTTCAAAAAAGAATTTGGGAAACGCATACGAGATAGTCTGTTGGCTATGAATTCAGTTCAGGTACAGGGGTATAATCAAGGGTATTAACCTTGGGGGTATGGGTGGATAAGACGGACGATATGTATATTGGATTGACATCGCGTATAGAGAATTTGCCGATTGAAAGTCCCTATGTGCTGGCAGGGCTATTGGCCGCCGTTGGGCTTTTGTATTGCTTTTTAGGCTATCGGTTGTTCAAATTTATTTTGGGGCTAACCGGTTTTCTCCTGGCGGGCTTTGTGGCCGCAGCCCTGGCTGGCTGGCTTACGCATGGACAGGTATTGGCTATGTCTATTGCAGGAGTGCTCGGCGGTTTCTGTGGGGCGCTGGCGCTATTCTTTCTTTACCGACTCGGAGTGTTTTGCTTGGGGGGGCTGGGCGGCTTTGTGATTGCGTACCAGGTTCTCAGTGGACGTGCTGAACCGTGGGCGCCATGGGCGATTTTGGGCATTGGATTGGGAGTAGGCGTGTTGGCGTTACTTTTGGAGCGGCCTGTCATGAGTCTGGCGACAGCGACTATTGGCGCTTGGTTGACGGTATACGCCGTATTGCTCGTTTTGGCGGAACAGGGCTGGCTCAGTAATTGGGAGCCTGAAAAAGCAGGGGCGACTTCGCTTTCTCCGCTGACTTGGGGTATGTTAGGCGGTTGGGGACTGCTTTCTTTGTTGGGGGCAGGACTGCAATTGCGCAATACAAAGCGTCGCGACAAGGAGTAAGGTGCAGGCCCACAGCTTTTCCCGCTCGGTTTTTGTGCGTAAATATCCTGATGGAAGCCCGGTGCAGTGCGTGCTCCAATGCTCGTGGGCAGGGGGTGTAAGTCGCTATTACTCCTGACCACCGGGGCGCAGGGCATACAGCACGACACGGGCTTGTGGATACAGATCGAAAGCAGTCAGAAACTGTAAGGTCTCCGGTGCATTTTCAGGGTCCAGCAGCGGTCGCAAAGCCGGCACATCCTGCACGGTATAGCGCTCATCCACCACAAAATAAGCCGCGCCTGCCCTGTGTGCCCGTTGCACCGCTGCCCCCAACGAATCCTCCAGGGCCGGTCCTGTCGAGGGCATGTCGGCATAAAAGCCAATCTGGGGCTTGCGGGAAAAAATAAGGCCTGAGGGTAAGTTTTCTTTCATCCACAATCCGGCTGCTTTGTATTCACGCGGCTCACGGGGACGCCGTCCCACGTATTCCGCGCCTACCGTTGCCGCCGTGTGCACACTCATAAAAAGCAGGAGCGCTGTCAGCGGCAACGCCGCCAATACCGTCCCATGGGGTTTATTTCGTAGGTGTTTGTTCACACGCGCCATACCATGGGCGGCAATGATCGACAATACGATCAGAGGCGCCATCAGATAGCGTGGCGCTGGCGAAAGTACGAACAAGCTTGTCCCCCATTGGACTGCTGCCAGTAGCAGCAGATAGCCTTCCATGCGTCGTGTTTGCGGGCGTGCCTCGCCACCAAACAGGCCCGCGCCTAAGAACAGGAGCAATACGGGACCGAGCATAATGGGCAACACTTCCGTTACTGTTGTCAAGACAGTTTTCGCAAAGCGCAGTACATCAAACTCGCGTACGATGAAGCCAATGCGGTAGTTAACGGTGGCCTCGCCGGTAAGGGAGCGGACATACACGCTGTTTGCCACTAAAACAACTGCGCCGAGAATCAGATAGGGAAGAAGTCGGGAAATCGCTTGGCGGTAGTTGCCTTCAGCCAACAGCAGCGCGGCGATTGCTGGCGCAGCCAACAGTAAAAACATGCCTTCAGCGCGGGTCAGGTACAAGGCCAGAAAGGGCCATGGGGCTATCCATATCCATGCACCGCCTCGTCGTACTGCGCGCGCCAATAACCACGCCCCGAAGAACCAGAAAGACATCGCCGTGGCTTCCGTGGCCACACGACAGCCATAATCCGCCAACCAGGGCCAAAACATCACCACGATTGCACTGAAACAGGCGGTGCGGCGGTCATAGATATCGCGCGCCAGCATATAGACCGGCACAATGAGCAGAACTGACGCCACAAAGGAAACCATACGGCAGGCCCATTCCATGTCCTGAATAAAAAGGGACAAGAATGCCCCCAGCAACGGATACAGGACTGGGATCTTCGGATCGTACCCCCAAAAGTCGCCCGCGGCGAGATGTCGGGCCGTCTCGATGTAATGGATTGCGTCCGCAGTATCCAGAACACGCGGCATCGCCCACAAAAAAACGATGCGGTACAGCAACGCCCCTACACATAACAAGGCAAGATCCATCCATATCGTCCAACTCTCTAAAGCGGTCCAGCGAGCGCAAGCAACAGATATGGTCCTTGCCGTCCCTGACCACGGCAAAATTTTGTTTTTTATGACAACTCTTGGGATTTTAGTCACTAAAGGGGCTTTACGCATGTGTTCAATCAAATCCCGATTTTAGACGAAGCACCAACGCAATTGCTTTTGTTTTTCCCTTCATGCACGCCATGGTAATTCAATCTTGGTACATTAAAGAGCTTGGGGGTGGTGTTACAGTACGCCTGTTTTTTTGACGGCTACACCCAATAGCAGCAGGGTCACAATCACAACCAGGGCATGAAGTCCCCACATTCGTACCCATGCAAACAGTTGGACTTTCCTGGGGGTGGTTGTCTGCCCTGGCAGGGTATCGAGAGCGGATTCGCCTTCATCTTTCCCCTGTAATTCGGCAACGACTTTTGCCTCCATCGTTCGCGCTCGTTCTGCGTAGGCTACTTCAGTGGCCTTAATGGGGGTAGGACCACCTTCCGGCATCTCAATGAAGACATAGCCAGCGGATTCCCACCCCTCTTCCAACCGGCTCCGTCGTTTTAAACGCGTTTCCCGCACCACCCGGATCTTGTTTAGAAATTCCTTATGCACACCGCCACCCGTCCAGGGAGTATCCTCTACAATTTCAATCCACGCGCCAGCGGGCAAGCTTTGCAGGTCGTGTATAAACACGCCGTTGAGACGGATAGCGCCATGCATCACGCGTTGATCCGCCAAGGTGATCTCGAAGGTAACCTCGCGTTCTGGAACAGTTCCAAAGAACGCCGTATTGCTTTCCGCATTCGCCACAAGGCACACTATGAATCCAATAAACCACATAGGCTAGAGTATAGGCTTTTCAATACGACTTGACAAGCATGCTGTGTGCAAAGTGCTTTTGCTGCAAATTGATGGCAGGGCGCGGTCCATTATACGAAAATGGAGAACTTAGGTATGGGTCATTTTTTCATACTCTTTTTAGGCGCGGTGCTAGGTGCTGTTGTTACCTTTTACGTACTGCGTTGGAGCAAAGAACATACGATATATGCGCCGTTTCCCGCACCAGAACCCAGCATGCCCACAAAAGGGGTTCTGCAGGCACGATGTTCGCAATGCCAACGCGATATGGTTTTTTCCGCGCACGATCTTGTTCCCCTCAGCCCGCCCGAAACCGCATTGGTTGTGAGTTCGAAACCCACCCTGGTTGGCCGAAAATTCGCTGAATACGTTTGCCCCTATTGCGAAGCCGCTCATTGCTTTACTATCGACAACGGCGAGCCCGAATGGGTGGGCGTCAACTTTTACGCTCCGCAACAATCCAGCGCTTCCTGCGCAGAATGCCACAAACCTGTCGAGGTGCCCCCCTGGCCCAAAGGGGAATACGACGGTCGCATATTGGAAGCCCCTACCCTGCATGGTGATTATGGTCTGGTATGCCCGCATTGCCATTCCGTGTGCTGTCTGGGCTGCTGCGAAAAGAACTCAAAGCGACGCTCCCACGACGGCTCTTTGCTATGTCCCCGTTGTTTTCGCGGCCCTGTAGATGTGTTTTATGCGAAAAACTAATACCTCAATACCCACAACTATATTCTCCGAAAAATTTGTCGATTCAGGAAACTTTTTTGCGCCAAGAGGAATTACAGGCATTATGAATACTATCAAACGCTATATCTGTATCTGTTGTACCCTGTTACTGCTTACGCCATTGCCGGGCTGTGCACCTGCACGGCAACGGACAGGGGGGAATGAAGAAATTGATGCTTCGGGTATTACCTTTCCCAAAGTTACCCTCGAATGCGCCGCCTTCTCACTCGAAGACACCGTGCGTAAAGTGGGTGAAGAGGTCGGCGGAGGTCTGGTGCTCATGAACGGCCTCGGCGAAAAAGCCATCCCCCCTTTCCAGCTGGCGCATGAGGATTATATCGATCTGGTCAGTCTGCTTGCACAGACGGCGCAATGCCAATACCAGGAAACGCCCTATTACTATTTTGTCTATCCAGAGGGGTACGAAGCCCTACTCTCGCTTTCCCTGTTGGAGCAATGTACCGAAAAATACCAGCAACAAAGCATAGCCCTTTCCTTTGGCAACAATACGACCCTCTACAACGCCTTCAATGTTATCAGCCGCACGCTGAACATTACCCTTGTCGCCGACAATATGCTGGCGGAAAATCGGTGCGGCGAGCTGACCCTGGAAGAAACCCCACTTCCCATCGCCCTGGAAGCGATTCTGAAATCGGCGCGTGTTGTTCCCGGCGTATTCTCTGTTGCCTGTTCCGATGAATACCTCTTCCTCTATAGCGGCAAAAATACGCCTCCCGAATCACGCCTCCTCAACAAATCCACTATGCCGCCCCCCATGCTTTCCCGATTGCAACGTCGCAGCAATTTGTTTATTCCCACGCCGCCGCCTGCCGATGCACAGGTTAGTTTCTACTATAAACCTGTTCCCTTGGGGAAACTCACAGGCCAACTGTCACGCCAACTGGATATTCCGATTACCTGTGCGGCTGAATTGGAAGAATTCCCTGTCAATCCCTGTGTAATGAATAACGTACGCCTGCAAACCGCACTCGACCTGCTGCTTGCACAATGGCCCGTTTCCACATTTGGCTATACCGCCACCGAAGACGGTATTCACATTTGTCCTTCCGAGGAAGCCCTCAAAGCGGAAGCAGAAGCAAAGGCCAAGGCAGAGGCGGAAGCAAAGGCTAAGGCAGAAGCGGAAGCAGCCAGGGCCAAGGCAGAGGCGGAAGCAAAGGCTAAGGCAGAAGCGGAAGCAGCCAGGGCCAAGGCAGAGGCGGAAGCAAAGGCTAAGGCAGAGGCGGAAGCGCAAGCCAAGGCGGAGGCGGAAGCAAAGGCCAAGGCGGAGGCGGAAGCGCAAGCTAAGGCGGAGGCGGAAGCAAAGGCCAAGGCGGAGGCGGAAGCGCAAGCTAAGGCGGAGGCGGAAGCAAAGGCCAAGGCGGAGGCGGAAGCGCAAGCTAAGGCAGAGGCGGAAGCAGCCAGGGCCAAGGCAGAGGCGGAAGCAGCAAAGGCTAAAGCAGAGGCAGAAGCGCAAGCTAAGGCGGAGGCAGAAGCAGCCAGGGCCAAGGCAGAGGCTGAAGCAGCCAGGGCCAAAGCAGAGGCAGAAGCGCAAGCTAAGGCAGAAGCGGAAGCAGCCAGGGCCAAAGCAGAGGCAGAAGCGCAAGCTAAGGCAGAAGCGGAAGCAGCCAGGGCCAAGGCAGAGGCAGAAGCGCAAGCTAAGGCAGAGGCAGAAGCAAAGGCCAAGGCAGAGGCGGAAGCGCAAGCTAAGGCAGAGGCAGAAGCAAAGGCCAAGGCAGAGGCAGAAGCAAAGGCCAAGGCAGAGGCGGAAGCAAAGGCCAAGGCAGAGGCGGAAGCGCAAGCTAAGGCAGAAGCGGAAGCAGCCAGGGCCAAAGCAGAGGCAGAAGCGCAAGCTAAGGCAGAAGCGGAAGCAGCCAGGGCCAAGGCAGAGGCAGAAGCGCAAGCTAAGGCAGAGGCAGAAGCAAAGGCCAAGGCAGAGGCAGAAGCGCAAGCTAAGGCAGAAGCGGAAGCAGCCAGGGTTAAGGCAGAGGCAGAAGCGCAAGCTAAGGCAGAGGCAGAAGCCAAGGCCAAGGCCAAGGCGGAGGCGGAAGCGCAAGCTAAGGCAGAAGCGGAAGCAGCCAGGGCCAAAGCAGAGGCAGAAGCGCAAGCTAAGGCAGAAGCGGAAGCAGCCAGGGCCAAGGCAGAGGCAGAAGCGCAAGCTAAGGCAGAGGCAGAAGCCAAGGCCAAGGCAGAGGCGGAAGCCAAGGCGGAGGCGGAAGCCAAAACGAATCCCAAACCGGAACGAATGCAGGCAATGGCTATGGCGGCAATGAAGGCCAATACAGCAGCACTTAAAATGACGCCACCAGAACCAGCATCACCGCAATCCGTTAAGAAAATGGTTGGGAATACCAATGCCCTTCCTCCCAGCGTCCCAGAGCCAGGAGTGCGCGACAAAAAACCGCTAAAAGGAAATACAGAAGTAATTCCTGCTACCCCTGCGAAACCCTAGTCCAAAATAATCAGCACACCAACCCTCAAAAGGGGTGGATAGCATATTCTTCAAGAAAAATACATGACGCCGCTGCATCGGAAAAACCTGTGCAGCGGCGTCTTTTCTTTTTGTCGCACCGGGAATGCGAAAGCCTTTTCACCTACGAAGCCACATAGGGCGGTGTTTTCATAAAGAATGAAATTTTTGCCCAAAGGCCCCCTTGCATTCTTCCTAGCAAACCCATACACTAATCAAGTCTTTCATCGGGGAAACGGGGAGGGTGTTATGGGGTCACTTATTGAAATAATTACCAAAATTATTCCTGAAGAGTGGTGCAATCGCATCAAAAAATTCGTTAAAACCCACCCAATTCTTAGTATTGCGGCTACTGTAGGTATTGGCATACTGTTCCTTTGGGGCGCATCCTTTTTTTCTCCCAATGAGGACAGCGCTTCCCGCACGCAAAATGTCGACATACGTACGCAAGGTGGTGATACTTTTAATATCCAGGCTGATGGCAGCACGGTGGTTACAGGAAGTGGAAATCATATCGAAGACATTGAGCATCAAGAAAATTACTATACAAATTTTAGCGAATGGCATACGCTCTGCAACCAGATTAACGATAAAGAAGAGCTTCTACAGTTTAAAGAGGACTCGGCTGAACGCCTCCGCCTTTCTACAGAACTTAACGAGCTGACGAAAAAAAAGGAACAACTGGAAAAAGACATTTGCCGAATAGCCGAAACCATCAATAGCGTTGACATCGATACAGAACGTTTTCGAAAAGCAAAGGCCTTTTTCAACGAAGGAAAACTGCGCGAAGCGGATGAGATTTTAAACGCTGAAAGCCTGGAACACGACCTATCCCGATTGGAAGAAGAAGAAAGGCGGGGAGAGCAGGTAGCAGAAAATGCGCGAAAGAAAAAAGAACAACTCGCCAACGAATACCGCATCAAGGCGCAATTGCGCATTATATCTTACGATAGACCCAATAGGATAGAAGAAGCCTGTGGTTTTTTCGAAAAAGCCCTCCGTGCTAGCAAGGCTCCTGAAATCCTTTTTGTATATGCGCTATTTCTTGTGGAACATAACCATCATCTAAAAAAGGCCGTAAGCTTATATGAAGAAACACTGGGATATTGCCGTGAACTAGCATCGGAGAATCCCGAAAAATTCCTGCCCGATGTGGCGGGTACGCTCAACAATCTCGCAAATCTTCAATCAGATTTACAGGAAACCCCCTCGGCCCGTGCATCCTATGAGGAAGCGCTGAGGTATTACCGAGAACTAGCATCGGCGAATCCCGAAAAATTCCTGCCCGATGTGGCGGGTACGCTCAACAATCTCGCAAATCTTCAATCAGATTTACAGGAAACCCCCTCGGCCCGTGCATCCTATGAGGAAGCGCTAAAAATACGCAGAGAACTAGCATCGGCGAATCCCGAAAAATTCCTGCCCGATGTGGCGACTACGCTCAACAATCTCGCAAATCTTCAATCAGATTTACAGGATTACCCCTCGGCCCGTGCCTCCTATGAGGAAGCGCTGAGGTATTACCGAGAACTAGCATCGACGAATCCCGAAAAATTCCTGCCCTATGTGGCGGGTACGCTCAACAATCTCGCAAATCTTCAATCAGATTTACAGGATTACCCCTCGGCCCGTGCATCCTATGAGGAAGCGCTAAAAATACGCAGAGAACTAGCATCGGCGAATCCCGAAAAATTCCTGCCCGATGTGGCGACTACGCTCATAAATATGGGCATCTTTTACCTAGAGGGCCTGTCGAACCGGGAAAAGTCTATTGCAGCAGCCCGGGAAGCCATTGAAATTCTCACACCTATCCAACATATACGCCCCGCATACAAAAAGTGGATAGACATGTCTCGCCTAATATTAGAGAAAAATGGGGTTGAGGAATAACGGTTCTTCTGCGGGGATATTTCTACGTCCGTAACCGGTTTGTCGCATAGTTGCCGAGGTGAGCATTCGCGAATCTCGTGAGTTCTCTCTTTTCGTCGCAGATGCGGTGTTCTTGCTGAAGGAGCTGCATCGCTTTCACCTGAAAAACACTTCCTTTCGAGTAAAAACAGGGGCCTGCGGTGTCTTCAGGAATGTGTAAGGAACAGCCGCGGCTCTTTTTTTGGGAAGAGCGTATTTCTGGAGCTGGTTTTTCGCTTACGAAGCTTCGCATGGCTGTGTTATCATAAAGGAGAGTCTGTTGGTGGCGCTGGGGGAGGAAAAAACGGATGTGGATGGGCGTTCGCGTTGTATGCGGGAAAAGCCGGGCTGAAAAGAACGTTTTAATGAATGTTTGATGTGGGTTTGACCAGACTGAGGGACGTAGTGTCCCTAAGGTTGTGATGGGAATCCGGGCTGTTTTGGGAGTGTAAAAGCATCGTGGCGGAGTATGTGGAAAAACCAGGGAGCGGGGTGGCGTTTGAGGAGCGGGAGGAGGTGGAAATACCACGCCGGTTTCGGGTGTTGTTACATAATGATAACTATACAACGATGGAATTTGTGGTAGACATTCTGGAGGAGGTGTTCCGTAAACGGCATGAGGAGGCGATGGCGATTATGATGCGGGTGCATAAGAATGGAACGGGGGTGGCGGGAGTATATATTAAGGCAATCGCGGAGATGAAGGTGGCGGAGGTGCATGCGTTGGCGCAGGAATATGAATTCCCGTTGCGTTGTTCGATGGAGCCGGAGTAGGGGCGGCGCATGTATGTAGTAGGGATGCTGTATGGTGGCAGTGTTCGGGTACAGGGGGCGCAGGTAATCGAGAAGGTAGATAATGATGTTGAGCAAGGATCTGGAGCATGCATTGAGTGCGGCGTTGCGTGAAGCGCGTAAACGTCGGCATGAGTATTTGTGTACGGAGCACTTGCTGTATACGCTGCTGGATGACCCTTTTGGCGCGGATATCTTGCGGCATTGTGGGGCGCATGTTGAGGAGCTGCGGGATAAACTGGACCGTTTTTTTGCGGAGGAGTTGGAGGCGGCGCCGGAGACGGAGGAGGTGGCGTTGCAGCAGACGGGAGAGTTTGAACGGCTGATGCAGCGTGCGTTTATGCATGT
Organism: Candidatus Hydrogenedentota bacterium; assembly: GCA_963678445.1. Taxonomy (GTDB): domain Bacteria; phylum Hydrogenedentota; class Hydrogenedentia; order Hydrogenedentales. The sequence continues at coordinate 2,697,447 of OY782877.1, forward strand.
GCAGTTTTCGGGAAAGAAGGAGGTGGATGCGGGGGATATCCTGGCGGCGATTTTTGAGGAAAAAGAGTCGTATGCGGCGTATTTCCTGCGTCAGGATGGCGTCACCCGTCTGGATGTGTTGCAGTATATTTCGCATGGCGTTACGGATGAAAGCTATAGATGCGAGGAGGAGCAGCAGGATGAGACGGAATCGTCATCGAGGGTGGAGCCTGGCGCTGAAAAGGGGGCTGCAGCAGGGCCGTTAAGCAAGTTTACGGTTAACCTGAATGAAAAGGCGGCGGCGGGTCGGATCGATCCGTTGATTGGACGCACGGTGGAGTTGCAGCGGGCGATTCGGGTGCTTTCACGGCGTCGAAAGAATAACCCGGTCTTTGTGGGAGAGCCGGGGGTGGGTAAGACGGCGTTGGCGGAGGGTCTGGCGCTGAAGATTTATGAGGCGAACACGGGTAAGACGGATATCAAGATTCCGCCAGCGTTGCGCAAGACGGAAATTCTGGCGCTGGATTTGGCGGCGATGTTGGCGGGGACGAAATTCAGGGGTGATTTTGAGCAACGCATGAAAGCGGTGATGAGTGCGTTGAGTCAGCGTGAAAATACGATATTGTTCATTGATGAAATCCATACGGTGGTGGGGGCGGGGGCGACAACGGATTCGTCGATTGATGCGTCGAGCTTGTTAAAACCCGCATTGGCGTCGGGCGAGATTCGCTGTATCGGCTCTACAACGCATGAGGAGTATAAGAACCATCTGGAGAAAGACCGGGGCTTGTCGCGTCGTTTTCAGCGGATTGATGTAGAGGAACCCACAAAGGAAGAAACGTTGCGGATTCTGCGTGGGCTGAAGGCGCGTTATGAGGAGCATCACGGTATCCAGTATACGGACAGCGCCTTGCGTACTGCGGTGGATCTTTCGTCGAAACATATCAACGATCGCTTCTTGCCGGATAAAGCCATTGATGTCATTGATGAGGCGGCGGCGCATGTGTGCCTGGAGTCGGATGGGAAACGTAAAACGATTCGTCCGGCAGATATCGAGAGGATCGTTGCAGAGATAGCAAAAATCCCCGTGCGAAGTGTTTCTTCTTCGGATAAGGAGAAGCTGGGCAATCTTGAAAACGAGCTTAAGTGGCAGGTCTTTGGCCAGGAGAACGCCATTGAACAGGTGGTGCGGGCGATTAAACGTGCGCGTGCCGGTTTGGGACGACCTGATACGCCGATAGGCAGCTTTCTGTTTACCGGACCGACGGGGGTGGGAAAAACGGAGGTAGCGAAACAGTTGGCGCGTTCGTTGGGCAACCATTTCGCTCGTTATGATATGAGTGAGTATATGGAGAAGCATGCCGTGGCGCGGCTGATTGGCGCGCCGCCGGGCTATGTCGGTTTTGAGCAGGGCGGCTTGCTGGTGGATGAAATACGGCGGCATCCGTATACGGTATTGCTTTTGGATGAGATCGAGAAAGCGCATCCGGATTTGTTCAGTATCCTGTTGCAGGTAATGGATGACGCCAGCCTGACGGACAATACGGGCCGCAAGGCGGATTTTCGCAATGTGATTCTGATCATGACGTCGAATGCAGGGGCGCGTGAGTTGGCGGGCTCAAGTATTGGATTCCGCGCCTCGGCAGAAGATAACGAGCATAAGAGTCGCCGGGCGGTTGAAAAAGCGTTATCGCCTGAATTTCGTAATCGCCTGGACGCCATCATCACTTTTGCCCCCTTGCCGATGGCGGTCATTGAACGTGTTGTCGATAAATTCATTCGTGAAATTGCCTATCAGTTGGAAGGACGCAAGATCCAGATAAGTCTAAGCGACGAAGCATGCCATTGGCTTGCGGAGAATGGCTACGATGCGAAATTCGGGGCGCGTCCGCTGCGTCGTCTGATACAGCAAAAGATTGAGACACCGCTCTCCGACGAAATTTTGTTCGGGCAACTCGAAAAAGGTGGCGTGGTAAAAATCGATTTACGCGAAGAAGAGTTTGTTTTTTCGTATGACTAAAGTGGTCCAGCGACCACAGGCAAGATGTATGCTACTTGACGTAGCTAGCCCATGTGTGCCGTAATCAAATCCTCATTTTTTTGCTTCTTTCTTTTTCTGGCGGTCCAGCGACCGCAAGCAGGAATTATCCTTCTTGCCGTGGGTAGCCACAGCGAAGATGACGTATATATTCGTTTTTCTTTGCTCCTTTCTTGTTTCGTAAAAAGAAAGGAGGCGCTATATCGATTTTAAAACCGTAGAAGTTTTCGTTCATGCATGAAATATCCATTATTCTGGCGGCGGTAAATGCACGCTATAGCCATACCTCGTTTGGCATGCGCAACCTGCGCGCTAATCTGGGATCGTTTCGTGCTGCCTCCGTGCTGCGCGAGTTTGCGATTCGCCAATCGCCAGCGGAGATTGCAAAACAGCTTCTTGCGGAAATCGAAACATGCCCAACAGGGACAAAGCCCCTTATCGCATTGGGGGTGTATATATGGAATCGTGGCCATTGCGAGGAAATCGTTCGGCGCATCAAATCTGAAGCGCCAACGACTCTTGTCGTACTTGGCGGTCCGGAGATTGCCTATGACTACGAGGCCACCATGCTGTTCAGACAGTGTGATTATCTGATTCGGGGGGAGGGGGAACTGGTCTTTGCGAAACTGGTTGCGGATATCGCCGAGGGGAATCTGCCAACTGCGAAGGTGTTAGAAGATAAGACCCCCGATCCAATGCTGCTGGCATCGCCGTATGATGAGTACACTGAGGATGACATCGCGCATCGCATGATTTATGTCGAATCTTCGCGGGGCTGTCCGTTTTCGTGTGCCTTTTGCATGTCAGCACAAGACCGAAGTGTACGAACGTTTGCATTGGATGATTTTCTGGACCAGATGCAATCGTTACTGTACCGGGGAGTGCGCCATTTCCGTTTTGTCGACCGCACGTTCAATCTTTCTGCGGCGCGTGTACTCCAGGTGCTCGATTTTTTTTACGCACATGCGATAACGTGTCAGCATGAGGAGAATCGTTTTGCGCGTATGGTCCTGCACTTTGAAATCATGCCGGATCGCCTGCCCCAGAAGGTGCTGGACAAAATGACCCTGTTTCCGCCAGGCAGTTTACACCTTGAGGTGGGCGTGCAATCGTTTAATACGGATACCTTGGCGGCCATCGGACGCCGGCAGAATCTGAAAGCAACGACGCGCAACCTTCAATTCCTGCGTACACACACCAAAGCTGAAATTCATGCAGATTTGATAGCGGGGCTGCCGTGTGAGGGTTGGGATTCATTCGCGGCGGGTTTTGACCGTTTGGTGATGTTACGTCCCCAGGAGCTTCAGTTGGGTATCTTGAAGCGTCTTCGTGGTGCGCCTATTACAAAGATTGAACAACAGTATGGTCTACAGTTTTCGGAAGAGCCGCCCTATGAAGTTATCCGGACGGCGCATATGTCCGGAACGGAGTTGTTACAGATCAAGCGGATGGCGCACTGTTTTGAATTGGTGCATAACCGGGGACGTTTCCCGGAAACGCTTCCTTTGCTTCTACAGGATTCCCCATTTGCCAATTTCATGGCACTAAGTGAATTTATTTTCGAGAAGGCGGGGCGGATGCACGGTATTGCCTATTACACCTTGGTGGAATACCTGTATGCATTCCTCTGCCGTCAACAGCGCATTCCCGAAGCACAGATCGCCTGTGCGCTGAAAAACGATTTTTATCGTAAGCCTGGCAGAAAAGAATATCTTTCCTTTCTTGATACTTCCCGCCCGGAAGTCTCGTTGGAGAGCGAGCTGGCGAATTGATCCAGCACCCCGTTGCGCCAAGCTTGGGAAATTCCAACTCCCCAAAAAGCAACGACGCAGGCCTATAGCCGTATGGTTGGCCGGGTCTTATGCTGGTATTGCTCGTCGTGTGTATGTTATCGTTTATCCAGCTGTCTACTCACCCTTGCAGCATAAAGATAGCCGGAAAATACCTTGGCGTGCCGCGTAAAATATGAATACAATGAACCTTGGTTCGTCACTATAAAAAATAGCCGTTTTGCTTCTTCCTTTTGCTGTAAAAGGAGGAGGTTTCAATAACTAAGTACAAGCGTTATAAACTTTTACCCCGGAATGCGGACTGTATTCAAAAGGAATTCGACAATGAAAAACACACACGTACTTTTTACCACTGTACTTGCAGTGGGACTGTTGCTTAGCAGCATCGCCCTCGGAGAAGAAGAAGAGGGGAAATGGGTGAACCTTTTTGACGGTAAAACCCTCAATGGCTGGGTGAAACGTGGCGGTAAGGCACCGTATCGCGTGGAAGATGGTGCTATTATCGGCACCACCGTAGTGGGTCGCAAACGCTTTGGTAAAATGAAAGCGGGTACACCCAACACCTTCCTGTGCACCGAGAAAAACTACGGCGATTTCATCCTTGAACTCGACTTCAAAGTCGATCCCAGCATGAATTCTGGCGTACAGATTCGTAGCAACAGCCTGAAGGAATACGATCGTGGCCGCGTGCATGGATACCAGGTCGAGATTGATCCTTCTGACCGTGCCTGGACCGGTGGCATCTACGACGAAGGGCGTCGGGGCTGGTTATTCGATCTGAAAGAGAAGCCAGAAGCACAAAAAGCCTTCAAGCAAAACGAGTGGAACCATTTCCGCGTCGAAGCCCGTGGCGACAGCATCAAAACCTGGGTCAACGGCATAGCCGCCGCCGACCTGAAAGACGACATGACCCCCAACGGTTTCATCGCCCTGCAAGTACACGCCAGCAGCGCCCCCGAAACCCACGAAGTCGCCTGGCGCAGCATCCGCATCATCGACCTGAGCGAAAAGAAAGCCGAAGAGACCAAATAATCCCAATGCCATAACATAGCAACCCTAAAATACTTACCGGGGCGCTTTTGGAAATCCAAAAGCGCCCCGGTTCATTTTAAAAGCAACATGTTCTCACGAGGAAGACACTTCCGCTTCGAGTATTCAAGATCTCCCAGCAATTAAATACGCCATTACTTGAGCTCTCTGGCCCCATTGACATCGGGAGACGAAGAATAGCTTCGGAGACAAGTGCATTACCAAGTTCGACTTGCTAACAATGCGAAGTGTTCCTGCGAATGTAAGCAAGTGATATGCGTCATTACTCAGCGCAAGTCGGCGTTGGCTCTGTATTTACCCCTGCATCACGCAATGCCGCAATGAGTGGATCGGGATTTTGACTGCCTATGAGCAAACGGCGGTCATCCGTCTCAATCAGCACCCCCCAGCTTCCCCGCATGCGACAAAATTCGCACACTTTCCCTTCAAAAGAACGCTTGCGACGATATCCGCGTCTAAAGCAGACGCCATAGGGTATTTTTCGTAAAGTGCGGATATGCTCAAGGGCGATATCGGGTGGGGATGAGATAGCGTGTATGCCGAATTGAACCTGAATCTTCTTATCATCTACCACGGTATCCATATACCAATACTTGACGAGCACAAAGAAGTTAATGAAAACTACGAGATACAGAAAAACGAAAAATAGATAATCATAGACTATCGCTTCACTTATAGGATTAATTCTCGTCGAACAATGAAAATAGGCGCAGATACAATTACCTAGAAATAAAGCTATATAAAAAAAGACAGACATTCGTTGCGTTTCTTTGTAGTGCATGTCCTTCAACTTCCTTTTTTATTTTTACAAAAATACGAGTTTAAAATTCTACAGGCGATTTCTTCTTAAAGAAAGAAGAATATGCATAACGTGAGTGAAGGGGCATACCGCGGGACTGGGTTCCCCCGATTTTCTTTAGGCTTATTTCACTACACGTTTTCGAGCGCATTGTAGTTGATGGGATTTTCCAAGTCGGTCGAGGATATCTCGTCGGGGGGGCATAGCGGTGCGTTCGTGGAAACGATAGAAAAAGCCGGCTTTCTGGTTATGTCCCTGATGGGTTTACGGGAGCTATTTGCCTAGGGTCAAGAATAAAAAACCTGGCCGTTTCGATAATGTTTTGTAAGCCTCTGGATTAAGACGTCGACAGTTTTCGTCTGCTTGCGGCTCGTGAATTGAAATCAGTTTTAATTCGGACGAAAGAATAGGGTTTAACAATTCTGCCAGCGTGCGCGTGAAAAACGTAACCGGAAACTCATGGCCCTTTTTTCCCCAATAGTCGGTGAGTAATTTGCTGTCAAAATACCCGTCCTTTGGCAACGCTAAATAGTCCCCCAACGGATGATGGGTTGAAATTACAGTGACCCCATCAGGACGCAGCACCCGGTGAAACTCTTTTAAAACGGGTTGCCAGTCTTCCAGATAATGTAATACCAGAGAAGCAATGATAACATCTTGAGAAGCATCTGTCAGCATCGGCAGCCCTTCATCCAGATCTACCTGGATTGTTACTAACTCTTCGGTATCACAAATCTGGCGGGTATGTTCCAGCATCGCAGTGCTCTTATCCACAGCAGTGACCCGTGCCCCTTTTTTTAGCGCATAAACAGAATAGTAGCCAGCACCACACCCCACATCCAGCACATCCAGGTTAGTGAGATCTTCCGGCAACAATGCGGTAAGGCTTGGCCGCTCGTAAATGTTATTCCAAGACTCTGGATTCTCGACATGTCGTAAATAGAGTGAACTGATTTGATTGTAGTGAACGTGGTCTTCTTTGTTATGCATTTAGTTTATAGTCCTTTATTGTATTGTCGATTCGAGCATCGGATTCATAGAGTGTACAGTCATTGGTATGGATTTGTTGCCTCAATTGGGCATTAATGGAGTATGTGTGCGCAACAGGGAGTTCATCAACGAGGTGAAGCATAATACGTCAAAGGGTAATTTTTCTGTTAGGTTCTCAACCTTACACTCTTTGGGGGTGTCGTAAACATCATTTTTCTAAACATGCGTCACAGTATTTACTCATTCCCATTAGAGCAGGGCAAGGAAAAAATATCGGGGCGCTTTTGGATTTCCAAAAGCGCCCCGGGTTAGTTAAAAGAATTTTTTTACTACGGCTATAGCATTCCAGCGAAGGGAAGGCGTTGCCGCTGTGTGTATTTTTAGCGACGGAACTCTGAAAAGCGGTCATTAAAAACGAAGTTTTATAATGGGCACGAACGGTAAGGGTGTGCCTTTTGTTCGTGGTCGCTGATTTCGTGCTTATTCTTTTTCAAGTTTTGAACGGGTCTTGCCAAAGGTGCATGAAAGTTCGCGTTTGCCGTTCATGTCACGAATCCAAGTGTCAAACTCGCGTTTGCCTTCTTTCAACACGATAAGGCGACCACCGGCCAAAGGGTCTTCCTCTGGGTTGCGCATGATCTTGGTGATGCGACCATACGCCAGGGCAATGTTGTAATAAACACCGATGTAGTCGTTGAGATGGTCGTGGCCGACAAAGGTGCCCATCACGTCACCGGCTTCCAGCATCGCGGTGAACATGCCAGTATTGATGTCGGGGGCGCATTCTTTTTCATTTTTGACGCCCAAGGGCCGCACGCGTCGGTTTCTCCATGCCTGGGTGTATTCGGGAAGGGGAATATGAAAAAAGGCCAGGGCAGGTAATGGGGTGCCGCCGTTTGCCAGGGTGTATTCTTTGCTCTTGTTGCGATACCAGTCAATTTGTGAGAAGTCAAACCAACCGTAACCGTCAACGGTCGGTTTCATAGTGCTGGTGCTATTGGAGTCCATGCAATACAACAGCGCTGCAATTTTATCTTCTTTTCCGTAGACGGGCAGGACGAAGTTTGAATGTCCGTAGATGGAATCCTGGCCCATGTCGCTGTTCATGCAGAAAGGAAGCGTCCTGAGAAATTCGGCAATTTCCGCTCTGGATACATTGCTTTCCCCATCGTGGTTTCCGAATACCGCCGCCCACGGCAGTTTTGCCTTTTCGAAAATACTTGCGAAGCGACGGTACCCTTCTTGAGGATCGTTCTGCGTCACATTGTCGCCCGTAAAGATGACGAAATCGGGTTTTTCAATCGCAATCACGGTCTGAATCGTTTCATACACGTTCAGATTGGCGCCCTGGATCAGGTCGACATGGGTATCGGTGAACTGCGCTATTTTGAATTCACCGTTTTCATTGAATTTTAACTTGGAGTTGTACTCTGCATTCGCGACAGAGGCCAAAATGAGCACGGCAAGGGAAACGCAGGAAACTCTCAAAGCCAGTGCGCAATTTGATACAAGATTTTTCATGGCATTGCTCTTTCATATGGTTGGTGGGGGGGGAGATAGCTTTACTACGGCCTCATTCCAACCCGCTTTCCGTTGTTCATTGGACCGTAGTAGATGGTGTTTGGTTTTGTGATACGCGCCATTTTAAGGGACTGGCGGATAGAGGTTCAAGCAACTCTGACCGCGGTGAACGTCCCAAACTGACTAAAATTTGAAAAGCTGTCATAAAAAACGAATTTTTTGCTGTGGTCGGGATGGTAAGGACCATACCTATTGCTTGTGGTCTCTGGACCAGTTTAGGGAATGAAGAGGGTGCGTGTTTTTTGGGTGCTGTTGCCAGCCATGTCGGTGATGGTAAAGACTAGCTGGTGTTTTCCAGCGGGCAAGGGCTCGTCGCGTTCCCATTCCATGCGGGCATGTTCGGGGTCGTAGCTGGCCAGCAACCATTTTCCGTCGCAGGTGAGGGAGAAATCGGAGACCCCGCTGAGTGCGTCGGCGATGGTGGCGTGGATATGGGGGCGGTTGGTCTGGGCATGGTAGTTGTCGGGAGGTGTTATATCGCGGATTACCGGGGGAGTGGCATCTTCCAGCAGGGTGAAGGTGCCCATGGTGCGGGTTTGTATGGAGAAATGCCCGGGTTGGCGTTTGGTATTCTGTCGGCTCCAGTATTTGCCCTGTTGTCGATACACATGCACCCGTTCAGGATGGGGTAAGTCGGTAGGGGCTGGGAAGGAGAGGGTGACAGGGGTGTCGATGGGGGTAGCTTCGGGCCATACCCGATAAAATTTACCTATCTTTTTCATAGGCGCGAAGACACTGTCGGGCAAGGTCATGATGTGGGCGATAAATGCGCCATAGGGGGACTGGTTTTGTACGTGGAGCTGGACGCCCTCGAAGGTAGCCTTAGCGTCGCCTTCACCTCGTAGTGCAGCAAAGAATTTGCGTTGGAAGGGTTGCAGGCGCGGGTGGTGCACGTCAAGACGGTACATGCCGGTGTGGGGCGGGCATATGGCGGCACAAAAACGGGTGTCGCTGACGCGTAGAAAGGGGAGGGTGTCGTGTTTATCCGCATGCGTTACGTTTAGGGTAGGAGCTTCGGACTCGGCATGGGGAAATTTTGCATAAATAAGGAGGCCTTCTCCGAATCCTTCCCAGGTTATGTCGCCTGTAGCGGTGTTGGTTGCACCAACAGGTTCCGGCGCTGCGCTATCCGGTAACAGTGGGATTTCGATATGGGCGGTGTTGTCTGAAAAATCCGTTATTTCTACGGTCAGCGTTTCTGCTTTGGATATCGTTACCCAACCGGCTCCGCTGCTATGTGCGTAACTGGCGCAGACGTTGCCGGGCCAACGTCGAAGCAGCAGGAAGCGGCCTTTTTTTGCCAGGAAAGGATGGTAGGCTACGACAGAATTACGATGATTATCATACGAAAGCGTATCGTGTTGAACCCGAAAAAGTTCTTCTTCGCCACGCAAGAGGCGCATACGGTAGATGCCCAGTTTGGAACCGCCTTTACCGGGATCGATGACATCGACACCGATAGCGATAGGGCCATAGGCGTGTACGGGTGCGCAGGTGTAGCGACCGTTGCCTTGATGGGTAACGTTTAGTACGTATGGCTGCATGTCCTGGTTGACGGTGGCTTCGCCGGTTTTGGGTTCGATCAGCAGGGAGCGAATATTTGGGCGGGTCTCATCGGGCCAGGATATGCCCAGTTGCCGTGGGTCAATGGGTTGTTGCGCAGTGTCGCGAATTTCGTAGTGCAGATGCGGTGCGCCGATACCGGTTTGTCCGCTTTGCGCGATAACCTCACCGCGCTTTATGGGGAATTGCTCTGGCTTCGGGTACAAATCCACGGTGTAGTCTTCTTTAGCGTGCTGGGCGGCCTGCACATAGGTGCGTAGTGGTTTGCAGTAGTCGTTCAGGTGTGCGTAGACAACCGTGTTGCCGTCGTTGAGTTGCAGATAGACTGCTTTGCCGTAGCCCCAGGGGGAACAACGTACACGCGATACGTAACCGTCGGCGGCGGCATGTACGTCCCTGCCAATACCGTTGGTGCGCACATCAATACCCGCGTGGAAGCGTCCCGTCCGGTATTCAGCAAAGCTGGAAGTCAGCTCGGGCGGCAAGGACAGGGGCCATTCATAGACGTCAGGAGCGGCAATAATCGAAAGCAACGCAAGAAAAAACACACCTCTACTCCACGCCGGTTATGAAGCACTGTCAGGCATCATATTGGAAAGCGTCTGTTCCAACTGAAGGAAGATCTGTACCTGTTCCGGATCGTTTACAATCGGTTCACACAGACGGGCGACGGCTTCTTCCGTTTTAGCCTCACGCAATAATTGCCGGATACGGTCTTGCGCATCTTTCAACGCAATTTTTCCAGCGTCGGTCCGCTCTTCAAGACGAATCAGATGCATGCCTATGTCACTGCGAATTACGGAACTCATATCGCCGGGTTTCATTTTTTCCAGTGCCAGCCGGAAAAACTCCGGCAACTGTGTCGTAGGCAACATGCCCATATCGCCCCCTTTACCGGCGTCGGGAGATTCGGAGACACTTTTGGCAACGGCCTCGAAGCTTTCTCCGGCCCGAATACGTGCAAGCGCTTTTTTCATTGCTTTTTCAGCAACAGCCCATGCCGTATCGTCGGCCTCTTTTGGCGAGGGTTTCGGATGTACGAAGATTTGGCGAAGGTGCACCTGTGCAGGCTGTTTGAACCAATCGAGATGGCCATCGTAAAACGCTTTGATATCGCTATCTGAAACCGAAATCTTCTTTTCCTTGGCAATGGCTTCCCACGCCTTTTCTACCAGCAGGGATTTGCGCAAGCTTTCCATGGCTTCCGCTTTGGTTTGCCCCGCTGTTTTCAACACCATTTCTTCCGTTGGTGTAGCCGCACCGCCTCGCGCCATCCGTTTTTGAAGGAGTTCCAATTTTTGTTCATACGCGCTTTTAAGCGTGGCGTCATCTACCGTTAGCTGACGTTTTTTCGCCTCTGTCCACAAAATTTCACGTTGTACCAATTCGCCCAACGTTCGCAGGCCGGTTTTTACCCGCACACTGTCTTCAATGGCTTCTCCGCGTGCCTGTAGCAAGACGGCGGCCAGTTGATTGCGGTACAGGAACAGAAAATCATCGCGGGAAATAGCTTCTCCATAGACCAATGCCACGGGGCCTGCGGGTACAGAGCGTTCGACAATGTCGAGATTAGATAACGTAGGAGCCTGTGCTGAGGCAGTCAGCGTCAAAGCGCTTAACAGGCACGAAAAAAGGAAAACGGTAGTAACCGCGGCCTTTAAAGTTGGTCTGAAAAATAAAGTTTTCGCAATGATGCGAGAGGGCAAGGAGGATATATATTGGCTGTGATGTTGGTCACGCGCTTGCGGTCGTTGGAGCGCTTTGCGGCTGTTCATTCCGTAATTTCTCCTAATATTTTGGTGGTCGAGCCATGATTTAACGGCGGCCATTATTCCATCAGTAAAGAAATTTTAGTCACCGAAGCGGTCCAGCGACCGTAAGCGTTAGGTGCCGTCCCTAACCGCTGCAAAACTTCGTTTTTTGTGACAGTTTTTCAGAGTTAAGTCACTAAAATAGAATCCACGTGTTAGCTGGAGGGGGCTGTGCCGAAATTACGGGGTTTCCTCCGGGGGAAGGTTTTCAGCCGACTGGCTAAGTTCTTCCGCCAGTGCCTGCATAGCCTGCTGCTGCTGCTGTTCCCGTTCCTTTTTACGCGTGGTCAGATAATCATCTTCTTCTGCTTCGGGTAGTTCACGTTCTGCCACTATCAAGAGATAGTAGACGAACAAACCCGTTGCAGCATAGCCTATCACAAAGGCAATAGCCAACCCAACGAAGAGGTGCAGGTTCAGCGTAGGGGTGCCTGAAAATTGGCGGATGAACTGCACGACAAGCAAAATCCATGCGAAGAATGTACCGCCTACCATGCCCAGTTTACTGGGATAAAGCAACAACCATGAGGGTGTTTTTATTGGTTTCAGGCGAAACGGCCTGGGGCGTTTGGGTTTTATGTACTTTGGTCTCTTCATCATATCCTGATGCTACCACATTTTTGGTGTCAAGATCTGGTAAAACCACTTCTTGAAAAATCGGGCGGGAGATAAGGGGTTTCTTATCTCCCGCCCGCATATGCGTTCCAGCGCATCAGATATCCGTAGAAACGGTTATTTTTTCAGTGTAAACTCGTCCAGCTCATCGCCTTCGGCGTTGTAGGCGCGATAGTGGAATTCTTTCTGATCGGCACGCACGTCGATGATCTGGAAGGTAGAGGTGTTGCCGCGTGTCATGACGGCATAACTGCGGTCGGCAATGTCGTAGTACTTTGTACCCGCCACAGTAACCAGATACGTTGTGCCTCCTTCTTCCTGCTCTCCCGCCCGGATGGGTTTGGTGCGCAAGTATCCATGGTCATGCCCCTGGAAAACGACGTCGACCCCGTATTCATCAAAAAGGGGCACCCATGCCTTACGCAAGTGGGGGTTGTCCCGGTTGGGTTTCGAGGAGTAGATGGGCTGGTGGAAAAGCACGCACTTCCAGGTCGCGTTGGATTGCTCCAGCTGTTGCTTTAACCAAGGGGCCTGTTCCTGGGGCGATGCATTACCATCCAGCACGACGAATAACGCCTGTCCATAGGTAAAGCTATACGCACGTTCAGCGGTCAGCTCCTTCGGTCCATTCTCAGGCAGGTTCAGTTCCTGCAAATAATAGAACGGTGTGTTGCAGTACATTTCATGATTGCCCACGGTAGGGGCAAAGGGTATGGTGTTGAAAAAATTGCGGGCGGCGTGGAAGAACAAATCCCACTCATCCCGCTGTCCGCCTGCGTTCACTTGGTCACCCGCCATAATACAGAAAGCCGGTTGTGGGCATATTCCTTTGGCTAGATCCAGTAACGCTTCCCAAGCATCATAATTTACCTGTACATCGCCCATGTATATAAACGAGAAATCGGTCGCCTTTGCTGGCCCCGTTGTAAAGTTTGCTGTTGCGCTGCATTGTTTGCCCGCAGCATCCCCCACGTAGTAGGTGTAGGTGGTTGACGGCTTCAGGCCGGTAAGCAGCGCACTGTGTTGATTCATTTTTGGGTCATTGAGCAAGCCCACGTCCGTGATTATATTGGTTTTTGCAGCTACGCGCGTTACCTTTTCAGAACCCCGCTCCTGATAGAAAACAGCGCCATCTGCCACTTTAGTGCTGGTGCGCCACTGGATCATTTGTGTTGTGCTGGGATCTTCCGTGATCATCAAAACCACTTGATCCGGTGTTTCCGAGGCTGGGCGCGGTGTTTTGTGGAAGCGTCCCTGAATATGCGCCTCTGAACAGCGACGGCTATCGCCCGCAATCATGAACTGGCCATCCAGTTCCTTTGGGATTTTTATCATGATGGAGTCGGGACGATCGGGAAAGGCCAAAGTCCGTTTTTTTACTACACCGGTTTCATGCGTAGACGGCACGATATTGGAAACGGTTACCTTGCCGGAGCCGGCTTGTGGAACTACCGCGACGAAGTATCCTGTGCGCGCCGAGTGAAAGGTGCTGATACCCAGCCCCACTGTGCCAGCGTCGAAATCTTTGGCCCATGCACGGTATTTCCGAAAATTGATAGGTACCGTCATGTTAGTGCGTTCAAACTCGCGCGCCGGGAGCCAAAACAGATCTTCTTCCAATTCCGGGTCGACCACAACATAGACCGTGGCGGGTCGATCGATTTCAAAAGACAGGAACTGTTCACCCAATACCGCCTTCTCCGCATCCGTCAACCACTGTGCGACCTCCGTACTGCGCAGATGCAACAATTTATCCTCTGGTAGCTCCGTCTTTAAACGCTTGATAGCAGACTCCACCGTCTGTGCAATAGCGGCACTGTCCGCCGCCGTGGTGCTTGAGAACCCAAACAACAGGCCCAAGCCGATAATAGCGATTACACACAATCGCATCCGCTTCATAATTTGACTCCTTATTGTGATGCACCTGTCGGGCTGTATATGTCATCAGATACAGCCTGCTCGTGCCGAAATTCTTGAGTGATTTTACGCTCTTGCGAATCAGGTATCAAAAAAAATAAGGGAGCGCTTCCACGCTCATAGGGCAGAAGCCCTTACACCTTTGGTGTATAGGCACTTCACTTTGACTCCTAGTACGGAGTAGATGTTTCATTTCTCAGGCGGCGAGTGACAAAAAATGTCACTCCAGGACACAATCTGTGTCCTGAAAACGGGATTTGAGGAGGGGGTAGAGATTATTTATATGGAATTTAGCATTTTTTATATCATTTTTTGCCCGAAGCTGGGTCAAATTCCCCAAAAAAGGACTTGGCACAGGAATTGCCTAATATCCTCGTAGAAGTTGAACACGTAGAGTTCAGCCCGCACAGCGCGGGCTTGTGAGTCACATGTCAAAACAGGAGGATATGCTCATGAAAAAGACAGCCGGTTTCACCTTGATTGAATTGATGATTGTAGTCGCCATTATCGCCATTATCGCTGCTATCGCGATTCCCAACTTGCTGCGTTCGCGCATGCAGTCGAATGAATCAGCGGCGATTGGCAATCTGCGCACCATCGTAGGTTCACAAACGGCCTACCATGCGGCCAACTATGAATATGCGACCGATTTTGCACAGCTTACCGGTGCAACACCCTCCTATCTTGACGGCGACTGGGCCACGCCCAAGAGTGGCTATAACTACGTGCTGGGCGGCACCACGGCGAATTTCACTGCGAATGCAAATGCCGTTGAATACGGCACCACGGGCAGCAAAGGTTTCTTCACCGATTCCAGCGGCGTGATTCGCTACGCTGACGGTGCCGATGCCGATGCCACGGGCACTCCGATTGGACAATAATCCGCGCTTGACGTGAGGCGCTAGCGGATTTTGAAAATGGCGGCGGGCCGAACAGCCCGCCGCCATCGTTATTCTCCCCCTCGCCAATATCGACTGGTAGTACATGAAAGGCTTTCGAGGGCGGCGTGAATGCTGTAGAATAGATGGATGAGGGGAAAGGGGTTAAGGTCATGAGAGAAACAAAAGGGTTTACCCTGCTTGAGCTTATGATAGTTGTCGCCGTTATCGCTGTTGTCGCCGCTATCGCAATTCCCAACCTGCTGCGTTCGCGTATGCAGGCCAATGAATCAGCTGCTATCCAGGATTTGCGTGTTATCGCGGGGGCGGAAATCAGCCATCATCTTGCACGGCAGCGTTTTGGTAGCTTTGCCGATTTGACCAGTGTCATTCCGGAGTTTGTGGACGCCGGCTGGGTGGAGGGGCGGGAAAAAAGTGGCTATACCTTTTCTATCCCAAACGCCGATGCAAACACCTTTTCCTGTTTTGCCGACCCCATCGTCGCCGGGGTGACCGGAGAACGTTACTTTCGCACTGATGAGTCGGGGGCGATTCGCTATAGCCATAGCGGACAACCGGAAAAGACCGCACCGCCCATTGGTTCATAGCCGCCTTTACGGTGTTACCAGATCTCAAAAGGCCGGAAGCAACACATGAAGATTGCTTCCGGCCTTAATTACAAGCGATTAGTCCTGCAATTTCACGAGCGAAGCGTCGTATCCCGCAGGGGCTTCAAAGCCCAGTAAATTGGTCAAGGTAGCAGCGACATTGCTCAGGCCTGCCGTTTCGCAAGGGTTGAGCGCAAAGGTGTTGGCTCCGCTGAAGTCTTTGATAATAAAGGGCACCGGATTCAGCGTATGAGCAACGTGTGCGGCGCGTACCCCTTTTTTCTCCGTGTACAAGACGTCGGCATTACCGTGATCCGCCGTAATGGCAAGCACGCCACCGGCTTTTTCGATCACTGGAAGCAGGCGGCTCAGCATCAGATCGACGGTTTCCACGGCAATACGCACGGCGTCGGCAATGCCGGTATGGCCCACCATGTCGCCGTTGGCGAAATTGAGGCGGATAAACTTGTACTTCTTGCTTTCGATCGCATCAATGACCGCGTCCGAAATTTGTGCCGCTTTCATCCAGGGGCGCTGTTCAAAGGGAAGGACATCCGAGGTGACCTCGTCATATCGTTCCAGTTTTTCATCCACATAGCCTGACTTGTTGCCATTCCAGAAATAGGTTACATGGCCAAATTTCTGCGTTTCCGAAATAGCGTAGCTGGTGACGCCCGATCCACAGAGGTATTCGCTGACAGTACCTTCGATTTGCGGGGGTTCGACCAGGAAATTCTTGGGAATCATCGCATCGCCATCGTACTGCATGATACCTGCATAAAAGACATCCGGACGGCGTTTACGATCGAAATAGGAGAGTTCCTCGTCTTCGAAGGCGCGTGACAGTTCGATGGCGCGGTCGCCGCGGAAATTGGTGAATACCACCGCGTCGCCATCTTCAATCGTGCCGATGGGCGTACCGTTTTCAGCGATAACGAACTCGCCCAGGAATTGATCGTTGACCTTGGGGTTTTCATCATAATAGGTCTGTACCGCTTCTGCGGCAGAGGCGAATTGACGGCCTTCACCCAGCACATGCGTGTTCCAGCCCCGCTCCACCATCGACCAGTCGGCATTATAGCGGTCCATCGTGATGAACATACGGCCGCCACCTGAACCAATCCGGTAGTCGCGGCCATCGCTGCTGCATGCTGCCAATTTTGCTTCCAGTTGTTCAAGATAGGTCAGTGCGCTACGTTCGCCCACGTCCCGGCCATCGGTCAATACATGCACTCTTACCCGTGGGAAGTTTTCCGCGGCGCACTGGTCCAGTAGCGCCAGCAATTGCGCGATGTTGCTGTGTACGTTGCCGTCGGAGAGTAGCCCGATAAAGTGAACGGTGCCCCCTTGCGCTGCTTTTCCGGCGATAGTTTTCCAGGCCTTGCCGTCATAGAGACGTTTTTCAGCGATGGCTTCATTGACCAGCCGTGCGCCCTGGGCGAAAACGCGGCCTGCACCCAATGCATTATGACCTACTTCCGAATTGCCCATATCCTCATCCGAGGGCTGGCCTACTGCGGTGCCATGCGCCTTGAGTCGTGTAAAGAGCGGCTCCTGCATCAAAGCATCCAGATGCGGCGTATTGGCCATATGAACGCCATCAGAGGCGTCGCCTTTTCCGATGCCGACACCGTCCATGATGACCAGGAGCACGGGGCCCTCAAAATCGTTATATCCGGCCAATCGATCCAATTTATACTGCGCCATGAAATTACCATCCTTTCCTGAGCGTCTGGTGCGCCCCAAGGTTTTTTGCAAACAGTGCGGAAAAGTTATTGTTTACGACATGACTGCCGTTATCCTGTGCAATCACGTCTACACGAAGCCCCCTTCGATGCGCAAAGTGTACCTCATTTGCGTGAAATGATGCAAAACCCGTGTATGTTTACAGCCCGTCCTCAGCCTGTTCTGCGAGTGCGGTTGGAGAGCAGGATCAGGTCTCGGAGGCCTTCGCAATGGGGGGCCTTCTGCCACCGTTCCTGGAAGTCGGGCTCCTGTACAATGTGCGCAATCGTCATTAGCGCCTTGAGATGGAAATTGCGTTCGTCAGGAGAGCCCAGCAGGAAGAATGCAGTAGTTACCGGTGGGTTTAATTCGGAAAAGACAGCGCCTTCCCTGCAACGCACCAGCAGAATTTCAAAGATATTTTCCCCTTTTACAATGACATGGGGAATGGCCAGGCCAGGTTCGAGCACGGTGCTTGATTCCCGCTCGCGCTCAAGGAAGCGTTTTTCCAGAGCCGATGCTTCTTCGCCGATACGAGGGGCCAGGGTTGCAGCGGCACGGGAAAAAAGTTCGCGTGCCGATATGGATGTCTCAATATCCAGGATAGCGCATTCATTGATCAGCTCATCGAATCGATCCCGCTGGATCTCATCACGTTCCAAGGCAATGGCCTTGAGTTCGTCTTCCAAGCCTCGCCCTGAGATTTCTTGGGAGACAATGCGCTTGACCAGAAAGGCGAATGCCGATTCACGATCTATCTTGCGACGCACGTAGAGCAGGTACCAGCCGCAGGTGAGCAGGGTGAATGTGCCGGTCATAAGCAGGGGGACGGTACCCATCTCGAAAAGGATGAATCCGTAGGCGATGAATCCGGCGATGGGCAGCCAGGGGTATAGCGGTACGCGGAAAGTGGGGCGGTAGTTTTGCAGGCCGCTTTGTCGCATGATGATAACGGCTACGTTGACCAGCATGAACATCACAATCATGATGGTGGAGGCGACTTTGACGAGGTCTTCGATGGAAAGAAAGGTGATCGCCAGTATCATAAAGAGGCAAGTGAAGATAATTGCAATGTGCGGCGTCCCAAAACGTTTGTTGGTACGAGAAAAGAGCCCTAGTAAAAGCCCGTCACGACTCATGGCCATGGGGGAGCGGGCCGCGGAGAGGATGCCCGCGTTAGCCGTGGTCACAAAGGCGAGAAAGGCGGCGATGTGCACAATATAACCCGCGCCGCCCAGTGTATAGTGTGCTGCATCGGCAATGGGCGTCAATGAATGCGACAATTCCGTGGCGTTGAGCACACCTACCGTCACAAAGACGGTGAATACGTAAAGTATATTAACCAGTCCAAAGGCGAGAAACATGCCCAGGGGGATATTTCGATTTGGATTGCGTACCTCCTCGGCGACACTGGCCACCTTGGTCAGACCTCCATAGGAAACAAAGACCATACCGGCTACGCCCAGCACCATCTGGAAACTTTGAGGCATAAAGGGTTGGAAATGAGTTGGGTTTACCTTGGGCATGCTGGCGCAAACGTATACGATAACAATGGCGAGCAGCCCCAAGAGGAGAACTGATTGGAGGCGACCACTGCCTTTTACACTCAGCGTGTTTAGTGCGGCAAAAAAGAGGCAACCGCCAATGGCTACCACCTTGACGCTCCATTCGCCGTGTTCTGGTAATAACAGAGCGCCTAAGGCGCCGATACCAACCAGCGCAAAGGCGGATTTGAGAGCAATAGACAACCAATTAGCAAATCCCGCAAAGGTGCCCGCCAGGGGCCCCAGGCTGCGTTCAATGAAGAAATAGGCGCCACCTGACTTGGGCATGGCTGTTGCCAATTCTGCTTGTGCAAAAATAGAGGGAATCATAAATATTCCCGCCAAAAAATACGAAAGAATTACGGCGGGTCCGGTCATGGAGAAGGCGATACCGGGTAAAACGAAAAGACCAGAACTGATCATCGCACCTGCGGCAATACTAAAAACATCCAGGAGTCCAAGTTCTTTCTTCAGCATTCAAAGTCCTTTCTCACTCGTCGAGGGAACGCATGCAAGCGTTATGATATTTCCCAATCACGAAAAAGCGCTGGCTCGTTTTTGCTGTGTTTGTAGGAACCTTTCTTTTTTACTATAGCTTATGCATATGAAAGTAGATAAAACAAGGCGGAATCTTTATTGCGCCAAAGGGGAGATGAAGCCATCGGGTTTTACCCCAAGCACGGAACAATTTACCTGACGTAGTACATTTTCCGCGGTGCGGCCCATCAAAAAACCGGGAATGCCAGCGGACTTTACAGTACCCATTACGATAAGATCGGTCCCTTCTTTTTGGGCAATGTCCGTAATCATCGTAGCCGGATCGCCAAAGAGAAAGCGCACGTCAAAAGCTTCCGACGCGCCTGTGAATTTTCCAATAAACTCTTTGTCATTTTTAACTCGAACCGTTTGAATGTGCTCCAGATAGGCCTCAGGTTGTGTGGATTCCAAATCAGTGGCCAGGAATTCCTGGGCAATAGATTCATAGACTCGTACGATGAAAAGTTTACAATGTTCCCGGCGCGCCAGCGAGGTGGCCAATTCCAGTATTTTTGTATTCAGCGACTGGTTGTTTTCGACCTCACCGGGAAGCGGATCAACTGCTGCCAGAATGCACTTGAAACGTGAAGCGACTTCGGGTTTGATTAGCCAGACAGGGGTAGGAGATTTTCGAAGAAGGTGCATGTCTGTGCTGCTGATAACGCTGCTTAGTGCTGTTTTGTCCAAGCTCAGATCCTTGAGGATGAGGTCGTGGGCGTCGGCCTGTGCTTCCCGGATAATTTCTACAAAAGGTTTTCCTGCCAATAATTTACTACTAAAAGAGACTTCGTTTTTATTCGTTGCCTCGCAGAGCAAATCTAGTTGACGCCCTTTTTCACGAAGAGCCATTTGTTCCCATTCCTGCGTCTTGGAGGGGAGGAGCATCGTGGTCCAGGTGGGAAGTTTTTCATGTACAGCGACAATCTTTACCCTCGCCTTGTTGAGTTGAGCAAGAATTGCAGCGCGTTCAAGCGCTGGATGTCGATCACTGTCCAGGTCCACGCACACCAGAATGTTTTTAAATCGCTGCATGCTTCCTCCGCGTTTGTTTAAACCTGCTCCTTCCCAAACAATCCGCTTGCGGCAGCCATTTGTATGCCGTACAAGCGATACATGGCAAAAGCCTTTTCAACATGTGCTTTCGCAGTAGAGCCCGACATGTAGCCTTAGCGTATCTCAGTGCATTAGGCACTGCGTATGGTATCTATTATAACAAAGGATAGCGCATATGCATCGAAAATGCAGATGGTAAAACAGACCTTTTGTTGTATTCTATTCCTCCCTTCGTCGATACACGTAACTAATGCACCATTTTTACTTTGCTGCGCTGTTATTCTTTCGAATCATTTTCTTTCGCTAAAAAGCTGAAGGACAGGGCAGGTGATGTGACAAATTTTGTCATTTGCGGCCTGATTGTGTCGTTCTTCTTTTTTTCGCATAGTTGTTAGTTTTCTTTTCAGGGCCTTGTCGGATTCTAGTTGTGTTTTCTGCGCCAGTATTTTAATTTATAAAGTAGGCTTTTTATTGAATTTCCCCCCCATAAAGGGCGGGGGACCATAAGTTTTGCGTATATAAAAAAACGGCGCGTTTTTTGCTTGTTAAAAATACCGGTCATTGTGAGTCGAATCAGGCAGAATCGATTATAATAGCCAGGTGAGATTGTTTTTTTAGTGTGAGGCAAAAAAACAAGACGAAAGATGGTGCAAGCGGCTTTGTTGCGCAGGCGTGTGGCATGCTTTCGTGTGGAGCGGGTGCTATGAAACAAAATGCAGGATTTACTTTGATTGAACTTATGATAGTTGTGGAAATCATAGGCTTACTAATTTCAATCGCGGTTCCGAACTATTTGCGTACACGGGTGCAGTCCAATGAGGGGGCTGCGGTGGCGAATCTGCGTGCTATTTTGGATGCAGAGTTAAGCTTTTCAGCCTTTAACAATGGCTATGCCCTGGATTTTGCCACGTTGACTGAGGCGTCGCCGCCGTACCTGAATGGCAAGTGGGATGGGCCGATGAATGGCTACCGATATCGCATAGAGGGGGATGTGCAAAGCTTCAGGGCGTATGCCACGCCGGTGGAATTTGGCACAACGGGCTGGCGGGGTTTTTTTGTTGACCCCACAGGGATCATTCGGCAGCGTCTGAATGCAGATGCCGACGCCACCTCGCCGCCCTTAGGGAATTAGCAAGGCCGTTGACGTTAATTTAACGTACTCCCTGGTTGACTCTTACGCTGTGCTTCAGTAGACTTTTCTGCATGGGTTGCTGAGGCGCAGCGTTTTGTAATGTTTGTCCGGTTCGTCGGTATCCGCATGGGGGGGCGTTGCGCTGCATAGTGGGGACGCATGCATACGCGGCTATTGGCGCGTTTGTATAAAAACGGAAAGATCTTACGTGGAGGGAAACATGTATCGAGTCATCCTATTGGCCTTGCTGTTGTGCTTGTCCGTTACCGGGTTGCTGCAGGGCGAGACGACATCCGAGGAGACTGTGACCGAAGAAGAGGCGTCGTTGCTTACGCCTGCCAACAAGGCATTAACCCTGAAGTTTGATGCGGTCTTTGATGAAAAGAATCCACGGAGCATCCAAGAAGAGATTTCGGTTGATCTCATTGATTTAGACGCGTTACGTGCGGCCATCGAAGCGCATACGGCGGGACGGGAGCTTCGTCTGGGTCTGAAGGACTGCATAAAACTGACGTTGCAGCAGAATCCGGACATTCTGATTTCTTCTATCGATCCGCAGGCCGCAGATGCGGATGCGTACTCGGCCAAGGGGGAATTCGACCCCATGTGGCAAACGCGAACAACATACACGTATACCTCGGTTACTGCGAGTAAAGAGATCCAGCAGTTTGGTGGTATTTCCGCAGTGGAATCGTATGTGACGAATCTGGAATCCTCGTTTTTAGGCAAGTTGACGACGGGTACACAGTATGCCCTGGCCTTTTCGCTGAACAAAGAGGAAAACACCTACGGTAGCTTTATTGAGGATTTTGACGGACGTATGGCGTTGACCTTGACGCAGCCTCTGTTACGGGGTTTTGGACGAACGGTAAATACGATTCGGATTCAGGCGGCCAGGAATCTCAGCAAGATCTCCGCCGAACAGCTGCGTCTGCAGACAATGCAAACGGTTTCGGAGGTGGTGAAGGCGTATTGGGATCTGGTAACTGCGGTCGAAAATGTGACGGTGCAGCAAGAGTCGTTGGACAACGCTGAGCGCCTTTTACGTATTAACGAGACGCGCCAGGAAATTGGTACTGCGGCAGATATCGATGTACTTCAGGCCAAAGCGGGCGTGGCGACACGTCAAAGTGAACTCATCAGTGCGCGTGCGCGGGTAAACGATGCCGCGGATGTTCTGAAGCAGTTGCTGGATATGCAGGAGGAGGGATATTTCTCCAAAGCGGTGATCATTCCTACCGATCGTCCCTCGATAGATACACAGGTAGAGATGTTGCCGGAAAACATGGATGCGCAAGTACAGGAAAGCATCGAAAAGGCATTGCAGCATCGTCCGGAAGTGGAAATCATGGGACTGCAGATTGAAAACGCGGAATTAGAAGAAATGAGTGCGCGTAATGACATGCTGCCCGAGTTAAATCTGACGGGCATGTATGGCCAAGGAGGACGCAACCACAAAGTGCGTCAGATGCTCTACGGAATTCGTGATAAAGACCATGAATTTTATTCCTATGGTTTTGAGGCAAATATCCCGATTGGGAACCGTGCCGCGCGTGGTGCGCATACAAAAGCGAAGCTGAACCGGCGTCAGGCGGAACTGCAGAAACATAAGACGCTGCAAGGACTTATGTTTAACGTGCATCTGGCAGCCCGAAATCTGTTTACCAACCGTATCCTGGTGGAAAGTAACCGGCAGGCGCGCCGTTTGCAGGAAGCGAATGTGATTGCGGAAGAAAAACGCTTGCGTTTGGGGGTTACCACCAGTTGGCAGGTGCTGCGGATCCAGGAAGATCTTACTGCTGCGCAAACAATGGAAGTTCAGGCACTTACGGCCTATGAGAAAGCCCGCATCGATCTTGGTCTTGCAGAAGGGACCTTGTTAGACGAACTGGATATCACGCTCGATTTCCCTGAAATAGAGAAAACGGATTCCTATCTGGAGAGTATTCGGCCCCGTTGGGAATAGAATTGCCCATATTGTAGTGTAATTGATTGGATGGCGTTCACCGCGACGGTGGACGCCATTTTATATGGATAAAGGATTTTGTAAAAAAGGGGGGAGTGCGTTGGTTGGCATTTATTCCGGGTATTGTGAGTCGTAGAGGGCCAGCAGATCGCGGTGGACGGCAAAAGCCAGAGGCGGACGCGTGTCGCGGGTGAAAAATTGAAGCTCCAATGCGTCGCTGGCAGCGGTTGGAGAGCCTTCCCATTCGTCTATCACGTAGCCAATGACCATAACAGCACCCTGGAGGGTATTCTGTTGGGTGCTGATGCCCAACAGTTGTACGTCTTTGGCACGCAGCGAAGTTTCTTCTGCTAATTCACGCAATGCGGCTTCTTCCGAAGTTTCCCCAAGTTCCATAAAACCACCGGGTAACCCCCATTGGCCACGGCAAGGTTCGACAGCGCGTCGTGCAAAGAGCAGTGCGCCATCGGTATGGCGTACAAAGCAACAAGTGGCCGGAACGGGATTGCGGTAGTAGAATCGTTGGCATTCGCTGCAATAGGGCATGTCGCGTTCGCCGTCAAAAGCCTCTTCCAGCTGCTTTCCACATGCGCCGCAGTAGTTCCACACAAAAGGTTTAGGGGGTTTGTAACACATTGTATTGCCTTGTGTTATGGGATTTTAATCCCTTGCGAAACTTCTTTCTTTTTACGGAAAAAGAAAGAAGCAAAGAAAAACGAGTATTTTGAATAGGTGCGGTTTTCACGAGCACTCCATCAGTATAGAAGATCCACAGCGTTTTGTCGATATTTTGAAAAATCGGGTCCCACCACTAAGGTGAAACCCGATAAGAGGAAGGTGAAATGTCGGCCTATTGCCTACGGTTGCTGCTTCTCTTTTGCATTGGGGTGGGGTTGGCTGAAGAGTTTTTTCAGGTCGTAGTAGACGAAGGGTTGTTTGTAGGCGAAGGCGTCTTTGCCCAGTTCGGGGGAACCCGCGTGCGCTACCCAGATTTCGCGGGTAGTGCTGTTGTAAAGGGCGCAGTGGAGGCTGGCTTTACGCATGGCAGCGTCTTTGAGGATGTTGAGGGCGATGTTGTCGTCGATCTGGCCGTAATTTTCTTGTATATCGGTCGCAATGCCTTTGTAACGGTGGTCGTAGGATTCAGAACCGTA
Organism: Candidatus Hydrogenedentota bacterium; assembly: GCA_963678445.1. Classification (GTDB taxonomy): domain Bacteria; phylum Hydrogenedentota; class Hydrogenedentia; order Hydrogenedentales. The sequence continues at coordinate 2,722,177 of OY782877.1, forward strand.
GGGAAGGTCAGGGGCATTGGCGCAATTCTGGAGGCTGCGCACAGTGGGATCCATGGCTTCATCGGAGCGGAAGACGGCGTCATCGATGGGGATGGCGTATTCAGCGGTTTCATTGGGGTCGTTATCGGTGAAAACCGCACAATGATGCGCGGTAGTCTCAAAAGCGCGTGCGGCTTTGGCGTCACCGTCGCCGATGACGTAGTTGTAACCCACGGTGCGGCGGGCGTTTTGCAGGATTTCGGTGGCGTCATCGAGATCGTCGGTCTCTTCGAGGATGCGACGTAGAATATAGGCCAGCGGGGTGCCGCTGAATTGTTTGTCGTTGGTAATAGCGCCGATTTGGCTTATGGAGATGCCTTCCATGTTGATGCCAGTGAGTACGCTGGTGAAGGCGGCGTAGCCAACGGAGGCGAAGGGGTGGTAGCCGTCGGGTTCGCAGCAAACCAGGATGGCGGTGTCCTGGAGTCCGGCTTCGGTGATCCAGTCGAAATTGCGACCGTGGTAGAGATCGCCGTTTTTGGTGGCCTTTCCGAAGGCAGTGAAGGCGCTGCAGCCGCGTTCGGTGACAACGGAGATGACGTGGATGCGGCGGAGTAGCTGTAGATCAACACCAGAACCGTCGGCGACGCCTTCCATTTCGCGTTTGTACCGGGTGGGGATATGGGGGGAACATAGCGCGTAAACCGTGTCCAGTATTAGGTTTGCAGCTGTTTTGGGTAGGCCGACATGTTCTTTGGCGTCGTCAAGCAGTTCATCAATCTTGCGTTCGCTGAGCAGGAGCAGATCCTTGACGAGTGCGCCGCGTTGATAGCCCATTTCGTACGGGCTACCTTTCAGGTGGAGTACCCGGGTGCCGTTGATTTCTTCTACGTAGCCTTTTTCGTGAGGGTCAATAGCCATTTTAGGGCCGCGATTTGGGTAGAGCCAAGTATATGTAATGATTCCTGATACTACTAGAACCAGCAGCATAGCGACTGCAATTCGTGCAAGCCAGCGTTTCATGCGTCTCTCCTGGAGGCTGCGGTAATATTGGGCCGCAGGGTCGTTGGTTATGTGAATTGTGTAGCAGAAGCTGCTTGTGCAGCTTGGGTATAGCGTCCAAAGGACTTTGTATAGGATATGGACTCGTTGTCTGCGAGGTAGGATTCGGGAATAGTTGTAGTTATAGTGGTTTTTTTGTATACTTGTCAATAGTTTAAATAAAGATAAGCACTGTATAATGGGGTATTTCAGGATAGCCCGGAAAAGTTATTGAGTTTTTCGGGGTTTCATGCAATAATCGCATCTATATTATATTTTGCCCTGCTCAAAATGCCGAAGGATGGACATGTTTAGTGACTCAATTCTAAAAAGTTCTCATGAAAAACGAAGTTTTGTTTCGGTCAGGGATGGTAAGGACCATACCTCTAGCTTGCGGTCGTTGGACCGCTCTAGAGATAAGAAGCCAAGTGGCTTTTGGGGGATCTGGGGGATGAATAGCTTGCAACGGAAAGGGAAAACGATGAAACGGGTAGCATTAGCGCTGATGTTGGCTGGGTTGTTGGTTTGTACGGGATCGGCAGTTGCAGCTACAGGGGGGCCGGATGCGTTTGGCTATCGTTTTATTGATTCTGAGGAGTTGGGCGGACCAACGTATAACTTTGAAGATATTTCGTCCACAGGCACGCGGGTGTCTGGTTTTTCAGACGATAATGTGGTGGGACAGTTTAATATTGGGTTCAATTTTGAGTTCTATGGGAATGTTTACACACAGTTGTGGATGAGTTCCAACTGCTTTCTGAGTTTTGGGGAGATCAAGCCACCTAATGGATGTTGCGGGAGTGAGCCGATTCCGGGCGGTGGTGGGCCGAATAATTCGATTTTTGGCTGGTATGAGGATATTTATCCGCCGGTGGGTGCTGTGTATTACGAGACATTAGGCACTGAGCCTAATCGACGCTTTATCTGCCAATGGCAAGCGGTGAAGCTGTTTGGCAATGAGAATACGATCACGATTGAGTATAAGCTGTTTGAAGCGGACAGCTCGATAGAGATTCATTATCAGCAGGCGGTGACGGATGGGGGTACGTATGCGATTGGTATTGAGAATGCGGACGAGTCGTCGGGGTTACAGTATTACCGTAGTAGCAGCAATTTAGGCACGCCGCGTGCGGTGAAGTTTATGTTTAATCCGGGGGTGGTGTCGATTCTGCCGGAGGATGCGAATCCGACGGCGGCGACGGATCTGAATTTTCTGGTGTCGTTTAGTGAGAATGTAACGGGGGTGGATGCGACGGATTTTACGACGGCGGGGGATTTGGGGGATGCGTCGGTGACGAGTGTGACGCAGCTGACGGCGGCGACGTATCGGGTGTTGGTGGCGTCAGGGGATGGCGAGGGCGAGATTCGGGTGAATTTTATTGATGATGATTCGGTGGTGTCGGCAGAGACGGGCGATGAGGTTGGCGGTGAAGGGGCAGGTAATGGTTCATTTTTTGCCGGGGTGCCGTATACGATTGACCGTACGCCGCCGACGTTGACGTCGATTACGCGGGTGGGGCCGACGCCGACGACGTCGCTACCGGTGGATTTCCTGGCCACGTTTAGCGAGCCGGTAGACGGGGTGGACACGGCGGATTTTGAGATTACCACGACGGGGCCGTTGACGAATATGTCGCTGGTACCGGCGAGTCGTTCGTTTGGGGATGCGCTGGATTTACGAAATAATGACGAAAATAGCGGCAATTATCTTAATTTTGGAACCGATTTGCAGGTGACGTCGGGGGCAATGACGATTGAGGCGTGGGTGTATTGGCAGCGGGATGGTAAGGATACGATTCTGGGGAAGGGGACGTCGTCGAGTAGCGGTGACTATATTCTGCAGCTCAACCGCAGCAGCGGGGGGAAGATTAATTTTTACGCGGGGGGCTCCTGGCACAATTCGACGAGTGCGTTGACGCCTAATGAGTGGACGCATATTGCGGTAACGTATGATCAGACAAATAAGAAGTTCTATATCAATGGCGCAGAGGATGCCTCGTATGCGTTTACGGGCGCGATTGCCTCGTCAACAGGGGCAGTGTCGCTGGGTCGGCCGGGTTCGTCGGCATCGGAGTGTTATGACGGCCTGCTGGATGATGTGCGGCTCTGGAACATTGCACGCACGCAGGCGGAAATCCAGGAGACGATGAATACGACTTTGCCGGGGGCGATGCCGGGATTGTTGGGGTATTGGCGCTTTGATGCGGTGGAGGATTTGGGTGCGGGGAGTGATGGTGAGGATGATATACGGGATTATTCGGGGAATGATCAGCATGGGGATTCGGGAAGCGGAGTGGTTTCGCTAGTGCAGTCCGTCTTCTATGGGTTGGCGCAGTATTATCGGGTGCGTGTGGATGGCGATGGCGGTAGTGGCACGATTGCGTTGACGTTGCGGGATAATGATTCGATTGTGGACTATGCGCAGAATGTCTTTGGGGGACCGGGGGCGCAGGATCAGGCGGGGGATGAAATTCATACGTTGGATACGGCGGCGCCGGCGTTTGACTCGGTACAGATGCATGATGCTACGCACGTAGACGTGGTTTTTGATGAGTATATCGGAATGAATGCTGAGGCATTGAATCCGGCGAATTATACGCTGACGGGATCGGGCCAGGGAACCTTGGCGTCGAATCCGGATACGGTGACGCTGATTGATACGTCAAATCCAGCGGACAATGTCTATCGGCTGGGGTGGTCGACGGGGGCGTTGGCGGTGACGGGGGATGTGACGATTACGGTGGCGACGGCGATTAAGGATATTTCGGGGTTTGACGTTGTGCCTCCACTGACGCGCACGGATGTCCGGTCAAATCCGGCGATAGAATCGATAGCGCCTATTTCGTCGGATCCGGCAAAGGGACCGGCGGTGCAGTTCCGTGTGTGGTTCACGGAGAATGTGTATGGTTTTGATGCTGCGTCTGATGTAACGGTGTCGGTGACGGGGACGGTGGGGTATACGGATGTGGCTATTGCGACGACCTATTTGCCGCGTATGTATGAAGTGACGCTGTCGGGGGTGACGGGCGATGGGACGATGTCGTTGGCGGTCCCGGCAGAAGCGGTGGTGGATGCGCAGGATAATCTGAATGTGGCGTCGGAGGCGGGGGTGTCGACGGCGTTGACGATTGATAATACGCCGCCTGTAGCACCGACGCTGGATACGGGTTCGGCGACGGCGTCGCCGACGAATGATACGACGCCGACGTGGGCGTGGGTGTCGGGGGGCAGCCCGGACAGTGCAGGTTTGTATCGCTATGGATTTTCGGAGGGGACGTGGGTAGCCACGGATGTGGCGGATGTGGCGTATACGCCTGCGGCGGCCTTGTCGGATGGGGCGAACACGTTGTATGTGCAGGAGCGGGACGCAGCGGGGAATTGGTCGACGTCATTGACGCATGCCATTACAAGCGATGCAACAGCACCGACGGGGGTGATTACGACGCCGTCGACGGATCCGTATGAAACGTATGCTGCGACGGCGTCTTTGGCGGGTACGGCGGTGGATAATGTGGGTGGTGTGGGCTTGGGATCGGTGCGTTGGTCGAGCAGTACGGGTGGCTCGGGCGATGCGACGTTGGTGGAGGGAGCCTGGACGGCGACGGCGACGGGCTTGACAGTGGGGAATAATGTGGTGACGGTGACGGTGGAGGATGCGGTGGGGAATACGGGTACGGATACGGTTACGATTACGCGTTTGCCTTCGACTCCCGCCACGGTGACGACGCAGGCGGTGTCGGATATTACGGCCAGTACGGCGACGGGTAATGCGACGTTGACTGCGTTGGGTGGTCCGAATCCGATAGCGCATGGGCTGTGTTGGAATACGTCGGGTACCCCGACGGTGTCGGATAGTGTGACGGATGCGGGTGCTGCTTCTGAAACAGGTGCGTTTACAGGTGCGCTTACGGAGCTTTCTGCAGGTACGACGTATTATGTGCGTGGTTATGCGACGAATGTGGCAGGTACGGCGTATGGGAGTGTTGTGAATTTTATCACGGTCTGTGCCGCGCCTGTAGCATCGGAGGCGACGTCGGTGACGACGACAGGGGTTACGGCGAATTGGGGAGCGGTGCAGGGGGCGGCGGAGTATCGTATTGATCTGCTTACGGATGCAGAGGGCGGTGGATATACGACGTTGGTGGATGATTTGGGTGTGGGTACGGCGACGAGCCGTTTGTTTAAGGATCTGGATATATATACGCGGTATTATTATCGCGTTCGTGCGGTGAATGCGTCGGGAACAAGTGCGAATTCGAATTTGATGGAGGTTCGTACGTTGGGGACGCCGCCGGAGGTGACGACGCAGGCGGTGTCGGATATTACAAGCAGTACTGCAACGGGTAATGCGACGTTGACGGTGGTGGGGCAGCCGAATCCGACGGCGCATGGGCTTTGCTGGAGTACGTCGAGTAGTCCGACGGTGTCGGATAGTGTGACGGATGCGGGTGCTGCTTCTGAAACGGGTGCGTTTACGGGTGCGCTTACGGAGCTCTCTGCGGGCACGACGTATTATGTGCGTGGCTATGCGACGAATCCGGCGGGCACGGGTTATGGTGATGAGGTGAGCTTTATCACGGTGTGTGCTGCGCCTGTGGCGTCGGAGGCGACGTCGGTGACGACGACAGGGTTTACGGCGAATTGGGGAGCGGTGCAGGGGGCGGCGGGCTACCATGTGTATCTGTTGGTGCGCAGTGGTGCGTCGACCTATACGGAAATAGCGGATTATGAGCTGGGGACGGTGACGAGCCATGCGGTGACGGGGTTGGATGCTGGCGAGGTGTATTATTTCGCGGTTGCTGCGGTGAATGCATCGGGTGAGGGGGCTGCGTCGGAGAGGGTGCAGGTGACGACGGCGGGCAGTGTGCCGGTGGTGACGACGGATATGGCGCGTCGGGTACAGCGGAATCAGGCGCTTTGTGGTGGTGTGGTGGTTTCGGATGCGGGTGCGCCGGTAACGAGCCGGGGTGTGTGCTGGAGTACATTGTCTGATCCGACGATAGATAATCCGACGTATCGCGTGGACGGGACCGAGGGTGCGTTCTCGTTGTCGTTGACGGGGCTGGCGCCGGAGGTGACGTATTATGTGCGCGCGTATGCGACGAACTCTTATGGTACAGGGTATGGCGCAACGGTGTCCTTTACGACGCTGAGTGCGTATGGGGGGATCATTGCCTATCCTGTGGAGGATGAGACGGGTGCGGTGTGGGTGGATTTGGATACGGTGCTGGTGGATGGGTTGGGCGGCTTTATGGATTTTGGTGAGAATGATCCGTCGGTGGTGTTGTCGGGGAGTGTGGAGAATCTGGCCTGGAATGATGGTGCGGTGCAGCTGGATATCAGCAGTGTATTTGAGGAAGGATTGAATTATTTTGTTCCTGAGGGCGAGTCGTATTATTCGTCGTTGTTTGTGAATACGAATGGTGCGGTCTCATTTGATCAGGCGTACACACTGTTGGGTTCGTTGGGAATTAACGGACGGACGGGTGCGTTTATTGCGCCGTTCTTGCAGGATATTGCGCCTCAGGCGTTGGAGTTGGCCAAGGATGCGGCGTCCCTGAATGTGGTTTTCTATGATTTGGATCCGGTGGGTGGTCCGAGGGGAATGGGGGCGTTGACGATCACGTGGGATAGCGTTTTACCGTATGGGTATACGGATGTGACGTCGTCGAATACGTTCCAGTTGCGTATGTATGACGAGGGGAATGGCGATTTTTCGTTTGAATTCCGATATGGGGTGATGGACTGGACGGAGAGCCTGTCGCAGGTTCTGGCGAAGGCGGGGTGGTCTGCGTTGCCGGTGGCGGATGTGGCGGGAATGTATGGCGAGATTGAAGCGTCTTCGACGTTGACGGGTAATAATGATGCGATGGCGGTGTTGGATGGGAAGATGTATCGCTTTTATGTGCGTGACGGGGAGGTGATGATGGCGTTGCCGGGGTATAACCATGCGCCGGTATTGGATACCAGCGTGACGTCGATGTTGACGGCGTTGCGATTGGGCGCTTCGGAAAATATGGGCAACCGGGTGTCGGAGATTGTTGTTCCGGATTCGATTACGGATGAGGATGGTGTTGCGGCGACGGCGATTGGGGTGTTGCAGGTGGATAACACAGTCGGTTCGTGGGAGTATTCGTTGGATGAGGGGACGACGTGGGTGGCGTTTTCGGAGACGACGGGGGATGTGGTGGATCTGTCGACGGAGGCGGTGTTGTTGTTGGCGACGGCACGAGTTCGTTTTGTGCCTGCAGGCGATCAGGCGGGTACGGCGGAGATGGGCTTCTGTGCGTGGGATCTGAGTAGTGGAACGCTTGGGGCGCAGGTGGATGCGTCGACGCGTGGCGGCTTTACAGCGTTTAGTACGGCGATGGGAACTGCGACGGTGTCGTTGTTGTCGGATGCTTCGGTAAATAATCGACCGGAACTGAATGGGGCTTTGGTGTATCTGCCGACGGTTCTGGAGGGTGCGGATGGCGGTGCCGGGATGGCGTTGGAGGATCTGATTCCGGATGGATTTATTTCGGATTGGGATGGTGCTCCGGCGAAGGCGGTGGCGGTGGTGCAGAATGCTTCGTTGGCGGAGGAGTATGGCGAGTGGCAGTATTCGGTGGATGATGGTGCGACGTGGACGGCGGTGGGCGTGGTTGCAGAGGATTCGGCCTTGCTGCTGGGACCGTTGGCGCGGGTGCGTTTTGATGCGACATTGGCCGATGGAATCGTTCTGCAGACGATAGGGTTCCTTGCTTGGGATATGAGTGATGGAAATGTGTCGGGTACCCGTGACGTGGATACGACGACGTCGGATGCCTTCAGTGAAGATATGGCCTCGATTCGTGTGCGAATCTCTTCGGAAAATAATGCACCAGTTTTAGACGCGAATGCGACACCGCAGCTGCACCCGATCCTGGAGGATAATGTGGATGCGGCGGGTACGGCAGTGCGCGATGCCTTTACGCTGGATAACACGATTACGGATACGGATTATGATCCGTTGACGTTGGCGCCGAGTGCGATTGCGGTGGTAGCGGTCGACGATGCGCATGGGGTATGGCAGTATTCGCTGGATGGTGGTGCAACGTGGGTGGCGTTTGATGTGGTGAGTATGGCGGAGGCGCGTTTGCTGGATGAGGATAATTGGATTCGTTTTGTGCCCGAGGCCGATTTCTCGGGAGAGGTGAAGTTGACGTTCTATGCCTGGGATAAGACGACAGGCGCCGTGGGTGGTGTGGCTGCAATTGGGGAAACGGGCGGAACGTCGGCCTTTAGTTTGCTGAGTGGTGAGATGGCGGTGGCGGTGTTGCCGGTGAATGATGCGCCGACGTTTACCTTGGCGCCGTCTACGGTGACGATGGATAACCTTGCGACGGAGCAGGAGGTAGTGGTAACGCCAGATGAAATGCCTGCGGATGAGGCGTCGCAGGGGGTGACGTATACGCTGACGCCGGATAGTGTGGCGTGGGCGCAGGTGTCGATTGATGCTGCTTCGGGTAGGGTGCGTATTGCGCCGGTGCCGGGGCAGATGGGGACGCAGGTGTTTACGGTGACGGCGGATGATGGGCAGCCGATGAATAATCTGGCGACGCAGACGTTTGAATTGACGATTACGGATGTGGATTCGGATGGCGATGGTATGCGGGATGATTGGGAGGTGGAGTATTTCGGTGATACGACGAGCCATGATGGTACCGGGGATGAAGATGGTGATGGTTTGTCGGATCGGGAAGAGTATGAGCAGGGTACGATGCCGGATGATGCGGATTCGGATGATGATGGCTTGAGTGATGGCGATGAGGCGGCGTTGGGTACGGACCCGTTGGATGAGGATAGTGATGGAGATGGTGTGAATGATGGTGATGAGGATGGGGATGGTGATGGGGTGACGGATGGTGATGAGCTTGTCAATGGTACGGATCCGCTGGATGTGGATAGTGATGGTGATGGTGTGCCGGATGGAGAGGATGCCGCGCCGATGGATTCGGATGGGGATGATGATGGCGTGCCGGATGGGGAGGACCCGAACCCTGCGGATGCGAGCGATCTGGATGGAGATGGCCTGCCGGATGATTGGGAGGTGAAGTATTTTGGCGATACGGCGAGTCAGGCCGATACGGATGACCGCGATGGCGATACGCTGACGAATGCGCAGGAGTTTGCGCGTGGTGGTAATCCGAATAACATTGATACGGATGGTGATGGTGTGTACGACAGAGAGGAGCCTGCTGGCGATACGGATGACGATGGTTTGGAAAATATGCAGGACGCCGATAGGGATGACGATGGTCTGGAGGATTGGGAAGATTATAATCCCGATATGAATGAAGATTACGATGGGAATGGTATAAGCGACAATTGGGAGGTGTATTATTTCGGTGATGCGAGACAGAATGGTGCGCTGGATTCGGACGGTGATGGGCTGACGGATCTACAGGAATGGATGATGCGAACGCATCCTTGGAATATCGACAGCGATGATGATGGTGTGAATGATGGTGAGGAGGTGTCTGCGGGCACGAATCCTGCCCAGCGGGATAGTGATGGCGATGGTGTGGCTGATGGTTCGGATGCGAACCCGTTGTCGGTTGTGGATAGTGATGGTGATGGTTTGGGCGATGATTGGGAGCGGTATCAGTTTGGCGATCTGTCGCAGGATGGTACGCTGGATTCCGATGGCGATGGCTTGACGGATGCGCAGGAGTTTGCATTGCGTTCCGATCCCTGGAATATTGATAGTGATCGCGATGGTGTGAGTGATGGCGATGAGGTGAATGCGGATTCAAATCCTGTCCAGCAGGATAGTGATGGTGATGGTGTGGCTGATGGTGTGGATGCGCATCCCGCATTGAATTTTGATAGTGACGGTGATGATTTGGGCGATGATTGGGAGCTATATCATTTCGGTGATTTGGCGCAGACTGCTGCGGAGGATGCTGATGGCGATGATGCGCAGAATATTTTGGAGGCGAGACGGGATAGAAATCCACGTAGTATCGATACGGATCGAGATAATGTGCCGGATAGGGACGAAGTGCGTGTGTCGGGGGGGTTCAAGGCCAAATATGCACTTTCTGCTTCGGAGCCCCTCAATCCGTTGGTTTCGGATAGTGATGGCGATGGTGTGCCTGATTATTCTGACCGCAACGCGAATATGAATGGGGATTCGGATGGTGATGGTTTGGGCGATGATTGGGAAGATTTCTACTTAGGTACTCTGGACTATGGCGGTGCTCTCGATTTTGATGGCGATGGGTTAAGTAATACGGTGGAGTTCCAGTATCGAAGCATGCCCAACACCCTGGATAGTGATCGCGATGGTGTGAATGATGGTGACGAGGTGGCGCAGGGTACGAATCCGATCGAGCGTGATAGTGACGGGGACGGTGTGGATGATGGTGTGGATGTTGCGCCCATGCGTAACGAGGATAGCGATGGTGATGGTTTGGGCGATGATTGGGAGGTGCATTATTTCGAGGATCTTTCGCAGGATGCGGCAGGGGATCCGGATTCGGATGGTCTGGCGAATGCGCAGGAGTATACATGGCGTGCAAATCCTGTGCGGGCGGATTCGGATGAGGATGGCGTGGATGATGGCGATGAGGTGGCGCAGGGTGCGAATCCGATCGAGCGTGATACGGATGGGGATGAGGTTGCGGATGGTGATGAGGTGACGTTGGGGACGGATCTGCGCGAAGTGGCGGATTCGGATGGGGACAACATGGGTGATGATTGGGAGCTGTATTGGTTTGACGATCTAGGTACGGCGTTCAAAAAATATGACAGGACGGATTATGACCAGGATGGTTTGTTAGATGTAGAGGAATTCTGGCTGGGTACAAATCCGAAGGATTCGGATAGTGATGGCGATGGTATTTCGGATAGTCATGAGGTAATGATGGGTACGAATCCGGAGGATTCGGATAGTGATGGTGACGGCGTGGAGGATCTGCGCGATGCCAAGCCGATGTCCACGGATGATTCGGATGGTGATGGTATGGCGGATGATTGGGAAGTGTGGTATCTGGGCGGTACGGATTTGGGTCCGGATTCGGATAGTGACGGCGATGGCCTGAGCAATCGTGAGGAATGGACGCAGGGTACGGACCCGGGTAATCACGATAGTGACCGCGATGGGGTAGTGGACGGTGATGAAGTGGCTGGCGGCACGGATCCGTCGAATAGTGATAGTGATGGCGATGGCGTTGTGGATGGTGCGGATGATAATCCGTTGTCGGATACGGATAGCGATGGCGATGGTATGGCGGATGATTGGGAACGGCGCTATTTTGGTAATCTGGATAATGATGGAACGGGTGATGATGATGGTGATGGGGTGACGGATGCCGAGGAGTATGGAGTAGGTACGAATCCGCTGGATGTGGACAGCGATGATGATGGTTTGCGTGATGGTGATGAGCTGAGTGCCGGAACGGACCCGACGCAGAATGACAGTGATTCGGATCGGGTGGAGGATAATGACGATCTCAATCCTACTAGCAGCATCGATAGTGATGGTGACGGTATGGCGGATGACTGGGAGGTGAACCATTTTGGTGATCTGACGCGAGATGGTTCCAGTGATTCGGATGGCGATGGTCTTTCGGATTATGAGGAGTACCTGTATAACGCGGATCCGATGCAGCAAGATAGTGATGAGGATGGTGTGTCGGATATGCAGGAGGTGATGCAGGGTACGGATCCGAAGGAGGAGGATACGGATGGCGATGGTATCGCGGATGCGGATGATCCCGCTCCGACACGGGTGATGGACAGTGATGGCGATGGCATGATTGATGATTGGGAGCGGGTGCAGTTCGGCGATCTTTCGCGCAATGGCCTGGGCGATTATGATGGCGATGGTTTGCTGGATCGTGAGGAATATGAGCAAGGTTCGGACCCGAAGGATCCGGACACCGATGATGATGGCGTGAATGATGGTAATGATGCGCATGTATTGACGAATCAGGACAGCGACGGCGATGGCCTACCGAATGATTGGGAAACGTATTATGGTTTCAACCCGACGCGTTCGGATTCGGATGAGCCGGCAAATGGCGTGAACGATGGAGATGAGGATAGTGATGGCGATGGTTTGACGAACTATCAGGAATGGGTGGATGGTACCGACCCGTGGCAAATCGATAGCGATGGCGATGGCGTGTCGGATGCTGTGGAGCATGACGAGGGTACGAGTTCCGAAACGGATGATAGCGATGGCGACGGTGTTCCCGATGAGGACGATCCCAACCCCAATACAAATGTGGATAGCGATGGCGATGGTTTGCCGGATGATTGGGAAGAGCAATATGGTTTGAATCCCAATGACCCTGATTCGAATCAGGATCAGATTACGGATGACCGCGAAGATTGGGATGGCGATGGTCTGAGTAATGGCGCCGAATATGCCTTGCGTTCGGACCCACTCAATATCGATAGCGATCATGACGGTATTCTGGATACGGATGAGTACCAAGGTGTTACTAACATGAACCGGGCAGACACCGATGGTGATAGTGTGCCGGATCGCTTCGATCTGAACCCAATCACGAATACGGATAGTGATGGGGATGGCCTTCCGGACGATTGGGAACGCTATCATTTTGCTACGCTTGATGCGTCGGGCGGGCAGGATAGTGATGGCGATGGTGTGTCCAACCTGGATGAGTATTTACAAGGCTCTGATCCTGACAATCGCACTTTGTTTGAAGACGTGCGAGACCAGGATTTGGATAAAGTCGCCAATGAGGTCGATGCGCAGCCAACGCGGGCGGTGGATTCGGACGGAGACGCCCTTCCTGATGATTGGGAACAGGCGCATTTTGCCAGCCTGGAGCGCGATGGTTCAGCGGACGCGGATAGCGATGGCTTAAACGATGCGGATGAGTTTGCCGCTGGCACCGATCCCAACAATGCGGATAGTGATGGCGATACGCTGTCGGATGGCGTTGAGGTCGCGCAGAAAACAGACCCCACGCAGAAAGATAGCGACGGCGATGAAGTATTCGATAATGATGATTCCACTCCGATCTATGCGCGGGATAATGATGGCGATCGGATGGCGGATGATTGGGAGCAGCAGTATGCGCTAACGCTGCCTGATCTAGATGCGGATGGTGATGGACTGACGAATCAGGAAGAGTTTGCTGCAATGACGGATCCGACAGTTACAGATAGCGATGGCGATGGCGTGGATGATGCTCAGGAACTGTTGGAAGGAACCGATCCGACGGCTGCGGATAGCGATGGTGATGGATTTGAGGATGATATCGATCTGCTGCCATTGATTGCCTCGGGAACGATTCTCACGGTGACGCCAGACAATGGTGTGTTGACGGGTGGTGACACGGTTACCATTGCGGGTACTTACTTGGGGCTGGGCGCGGATATCACCGAGGTTAGTCTGAATGGCGTTGTTGCTGAGATCGTCAGCCAGAGCGCTGTTGAGGTCGTTGTAACTACCGGCGATGGGACCGCTAACTTTGGCGTAGGTGACGTGGTGGTGCGTTCTGCTAACCGTGGCGTAACGCGGTTGACGGATGGGTATCGCTATAACAAAGTGGCGACCCTGTCCACCCAGGCGGTAACGGAAATCGCGGCCATCTCGGCCACCGGTAATGGAACGCTGGTCGAATTGGGTGCTCCAAATCCAACGCAGCATGGTTTCTGCTGGAATACAACCGGAACGCCGACGACGGAAGACGCTGTAGTGGAGCTGGGTGAAATAACGGGCACCACTACATTTGAGGCTGAACTTACCGAATTGACGCCAGCGGCGACCTACTTTGTGCGTGCCTTCGCAACGAATACCGCGGGCACGGCGTATGGTGATGAGGTAACCTTTGCAACGACGAAGGCAACGCCAACCGTGACGCAGTGGCCGACGACAGCAGACATTATTTATGGTCAGGTGACCGGCGCTGCGTCGTTGACCGGCGGCTCGGTACAGTTTAATGGAACACAAATTGCGGGTGCGTTTGCCTATGACACGCCGGAAGTGGTTCCGTCAGCAGGTACTTACGAGGCCGCACTCACGTTCTCGCCCGAAGATACCGATCACTACAACACCGTTTCGGGTACGGTGCAGATTACCGTCGAGCGAGCAATCCCACAGGTTGTATGGCCGTCTACCGCAGGTATTAATTATGGACAGACCTTCTCTGCGGCAACTTTACAGGGTGATGGCGTTGCGGTAAATCCCTTCAATGCTGAGGATGTTCTAGGAACGTTTTCACATCTGCAGCCATCCGTCACACCCAGTTCGGGTGAGGTGATTGCAGGGGTGCGCTTTACGCCGGTAGATACGGATAATTATGAAACGGTTTCGGGTCTGGTAGATGTACAGGTTAATAGAACCCTTGCCCAGGTGGTCTGGCCGACCGCAACGCCGATTACCTACCCTGAAGCCTATGGTGCGACCAGCCTTAGCGGTGGTGGCGCGACGAATCCATACACGGGTGGTAATGTGCTGGGTGAATTCAGGGTGAATGCACCGGATACGGTTGTGAACGCGGGTACGTATGCGATAGGGGTAACCTTTATACCGACCGATTCGCAGAATTATGTGACGGTTTCAAGCGATGATGTAACGCTGATCGTGAACGCTGCTAATGAGTACACATTGACGTGGCCAACGGCCTCCTCAATTCTCTATGGGCAAACGCTTACCTCCGTTTCGTTGACGGGCGGTAGTGTACTGTATCAAGGCACAGAAGTTTCCGGTGTTTTCACCTTTGAGACGCCAAGCTTTACGCCTTCTGCGGGAACCTATGCGGCTACAGTCTTGTTCACACCAACCGATACAGTGAACTTTACGGTCGTGTATGGTGCGGTGAATGTCGAAGTCGAACAAACGATTCCCGATGTTGCCTGGCCTGAGGTGGCCTCTATTTCTTATGGTCAGCGATTTGAAGAGGCTGAATTAACCGGTGGCTCAGCGAGTAATCCGTACAGTGATGTGGATGTACCTGGAGAGTTCTCCTATGTTGCACCCACCGCACAGCCGGATGCCGGCCCACAGTTGATCGGTATCGTGTTTACCCCCAGTGATGCGACGAATTACGTAGAAGTTCGTGGTGTGCTGGATTTGGAAGTGGCTCTTACCACGCCTGTCGTCGGTACTTGGCCGACGGCTACGGCGATTACCTATGGAGATACCCTGGCAGAAGCAACTCTGGCTGGTGGGGCAGCACTGAATCCCTATACCGACCTGTCTGTTCCGGGTGAGTTTGTCTACGAAGATGATACCGCGGCATTGTCGGTAGGTACGCATGAAGTGGTCGTGCAATTTGTGCCGGAGGATCTCGAAAATTATAACGCGATTTCGGGCACGGTGATGGTGACTGTAAACATGGTGACGGAACTAACGATCACCTGGCCTGCAGCGGCACCCATTTCGTATGGTCAACGTTTGAGCGATGCTTCTTTGAGCGGTGGTGAAGTTTATCATGGGGCTGTTCTCGTGCCGGGTGTGTTTACCTACGAAGACGCCTCAATAGTTCCGCCAGCGGGCTTGTATCCTGCAAATGTGGTCTTTACGCCAGAGGATACAGAGAGCTATACCACGGTGACGGGAACAATCGAAGTTGCGGTAACGAAAACCGTGCCAGCGGTGACGCTATGGCCGACAGCGACTCCATTGACGTATGGTCAACGCGTTGGCCTGTCTACCCTGAGCGGGGGTGCTATTGTAAATCCGTTGAATGGCGCGGATTTGCGTGGCGCGTTCTCCTTTGAGGAACCGGGGGCAATGCTGGCTGCAGGTTCGCATGTAGTACAGGTGCGATTTACGCCTAACGATACGGATAATTACGAGGTTCTTTCAGGCATTGAAGTGAATCTGACGGTTAATCCGGTGGTTTCGTATACGATGACGTGGCCATTAGCAACCCCTATTCATTATGGGCAAGCGCTTTCCGCGTCGGTATTGAGTAATGGGGTGGCGATCTTCAACGATGAAGTACTGCCAGGCACGTTCCGCTTCGAAGATAGTTCGATTACACCGGTCGCGGGCGAGTATATGGCCAATGTGACCTTTACTCCTGATGATACGGATAACTTCGTAGGGATTGCAGGCGCCGTCTCAGTCCAGGTGAATAAGGCGGAGCTAACGGTGACGGCAGAGGACAAAATGCGGGTCTATGGTGCATCGAATCCAACGCTTACGCTTTCGTATGCGGGCTTTGTCGGCTCGGATACCTTGGCTATTCTCGATGTGCTGCCGCAGGCCTATGTTGCGGTAGGTGAAGATTCGGAGGTGGGTGTATATCCGATTGAGGTGCGCGGTGGCCTGGATAATAACTATACCTTCGTCTATGTGGCGGGTGAGTTTACGATTGCCGTTGCGACGCCTGAAATAGCTGCGGTAGCGGTAAGCGATGTGACAGCTACTGGCGCACGCTGCCGAAGTGGGGTTTCCTTTGATGGTGGCGATTCTTCGGCGACATGGGGCGTGTGCTGGGGTGAAATGGAGTTGCCGACCTTGGAGACTGCGGCCTTCACTGTTGAGGAGGTGGGACCGGAACTCTTTGTGAGCATCCTTTCGGGACTCAAGCCGGCCACGTCGTACTATGTGCGTTCGTATGTGGATAATGAGGTGGGTACAGCGTACAGTGCGCCGGTGCGTTTCTATACGCAGGCCTCGATTACGGTGGTTACGGGTACGCATGGACGAATTGCACCCAAGGATGTGGTCCTGACACCGTATGCGGGTGAACAGACCTTTGTGATTACACCGGATGTGGGTTACCATATCGCGGATGTATTGGTTGACAACGTGTCTGTCGGTGCGGTTCAAACCTATCGTTTTGTCGATGTGCGTGAGAATCATCGCATCGAGGCGCGCTTTGAAATCAATACCTTCACCATTACCACGAATGTGGGCTTTGGTGGTGTGTTAACTCCACCGGGAGCGACAGTGCTTTCGTATGGTGCGGATCAGTCGTACAGCATTACCGCGTCTAAGGGGCATCATATTGAGGATGTTCAGGTAGATGGCGTGTCTGTCGGTGCGGTGCCGGTCTATACCTTTACCGCTGTCGAGCGTGACCACACGATATCGGCCTTCTTTGCTCCGGACACCTTTGAGATTGTCGCGACGGCAAGTGAGGGTGGTACAGTTAATCCGGCTGGCGCTTCGCTGGTGAATTATGGTAGTTCGTTCTCGCTGAACATCACGCCGGATGCTGGATACCATATTGCCGATGTCAAAGTAGATGGTGTTTCAATGGGCGCACTGCCGTCGTATCGTTTCGAGAATGTTAGTACCGGACATACGATCGCGGCCACGTTTGAGAAGAATACCTATAAGATTGAAACACAGGCCGGAGAAGGTGGTGCGATTTTGCCGGGAGGTCTTGTGGATGTGGAGCATGGTGCGACACAAGTGTTTGCGGTGACGCCGAATACGGGATATGCCATCGTGGATGTGTTGGTAGATGGCGTTTCGGTAGGCGCAGTGGAAACTTATAGTTTCGAAAACGTGACGGAAGCACACACGATATCGGCTACGTTTGAGAGAAAGGTTTACACGATTGTGGCGACGGCTGGCGAAGGCGGTGAAATAGATCCTTCGGGTTCTGTGCAGCTTTTCCATGGCGCGTCGCAGACGTTTACGGTCTCCCCCGCCGATGACTATTACATTGCAGATGTACTGGTGGACGGCGTATCTCTGGGAGCACTGGATAGCTATACGTTTGAGAGCGTTGAAGCGATGCATACGATATCGGCCTTCTTTGCTGCGGAAAGTGAAGAGGGTGAGACGCCGACCTACACTATTCTGGCAGAAGCGAGTGCGGGGGGGGCTATTACGCCGTCGGGCTCGGTGCCGGTGAAGGAAGGGATGACACAGCGTTTCGAGATGACGCCGGCAGAAGGTTATGTGCTGGAGGATGTGCTGGTGGATGGTACTTCCGCGGGTGGGACAGATACCTATGTGTTCGTGGATGTGGCGGAAGACCACAGTATTCGTGCCGTATTTGCACCGGAAGTGATAGATCCAGAGGTGCACTTCCAGACCGGCCCTGTGCTGGTAGGGGTAACGGACAGTTCGGTGCAGGTGCGATGGACCAGCGATCTGCCGACGGCGGGTCTGGTGCGTTATGGCGCCGAGAAAGCGCTGGATTCCGAAGTGCGTGACGATACGGTAGCGCGGATGCATCAGGTCACACTTTCCGAACTTGCTCCGGATACCTTGTACGGGGTGCAGGTAGCGTTGGATGGGCCTGCGGATACGCCGGTGACGAGCCGTGTGGTTTACTTCTACACCCTGCCCGCTCCGGATACACGTGCGCCGCTCTTCGTGGCCGGGCCGGATGTCTCGGTAATGTCGGAGACGACTGCGGTGTTGATGTGGATTTCGAGCGAGGCGACATCGTATACGCTTGAACTATTTGTCGATGATGTTTCACAGGGTGTCGTTACGGATGAAGTGCTGTCGGTAGAACAACGTGTGCTGCTGAACGCATTGCAAGCGGGCACGGTGTACACGTATCTGCTTCAATTGACGGATGCGGCTGGGAACACCTCGGATGCGACGGGTTCCTTTGAAACGCCAGACCTGCCGACGCCTGCATTGGCGTATACGAGTGTTCCCGTGGTGCAGTGGGTGACCCCCTACAGCATTGCTGTGCAGTGGATTACCAGCCGACCTACGGTAGGTGTGGTGCTGTATGGCGAGTCCGAAGATGTACTGGATGCGGAGGAAGCGGATGATGATGAGGACACGAGTCATCATGTGGTGATGCGTGGGTTGACCCCTGAGACTACGTATTACTTGCTGGTGCATTCGGAAGATGGGGATGCGGTACTGGAAAGCCGGGAGCTGATTGCAGTGACAACACCGGCGATGTATGACCGCACGCCACCGGTCTTTAAGGATGGCCCCAGAGTGGTCGCCGTTTCGGATCGATCGGCTGTGATTTGGTGGGAAACGGATGAGCCTGCGGATGCGGTAGTGGACTATGGTCTCAATGGTGCACTGAAGCAGCAGTGGAGTAATCCGCGTAAGCGTCTGACGCATCAGGTTGTATTGGGTGATCTGGAGCCCGCAAGCACCTATTCCTTCGTATGCCGTGCGACCGATGGCTCTACTCCGGGTAACGAAGCGGTGAGTGCAGTGGCCACGTTTACCACGGCTGCGGAGCCGACTTCGGATGCGTTGGATATTCTGGAAATCGACAGCGAACTCTATGTTTCCAATGTGACTGCCGTTGTAGCATGGTCGACGAATCGCCCCACCTTGCCGCGTCTGGAATACTGGGAGGTGTTGGATGAGAAAGACGGTGTTGCTACTGCCGAGGTGATCACTATCACCGATGTGGTCTTCGATGCCAATCATAATATTGTCCTGCCCAATCTGAAACCGGATACGCCATATCGCTATCGCGTGTACGGCGTGGATCTGGAGGGCAATGTGGTCTTTGAAGAGCCGTCGAGTGGTTTCCGCACGGCAGCACAAGCCGATGAGGCCGCGCCTACAATCCTGGCTGCGCCGAGTGTGTCCGAGGTGACAGCGAGCACGGCACTGGTACATTGGGAACTGGACGAATATGCTTCTGGTGAAGTCTGGTATGGTCCCGAAGGTATGGCGATGGAACAGGTGCGTGCTGCTTCGACGATGAAAAAGCAGCATGCGGTATTGCTTACCCGCTTGCGTCCGGGTGTGCTTTACTCCGCCTATGTGCTGTCAGCCGATTTGGCGCAAAACACGGTGCTTAGCGAGGTCTTCCAGTTTGCGACACTGGCCCAGGGTGGCCTGGAGATTATGCTGCAGCCTGACGCGGTGCTGGGCCTGGGTGCACAATGGCGTATCCAGGGTGGTGATGGTGTGTGGCATAACAGCGGCGAGACCGTGCTGGGGCTTGAAGCTGGCGACTATGCACTTGAGTTTTCTGAGGTGGCGCGTTGGACGGCTCCGACACTAAGCGTTACGGTAGCTTCGGGTGCTACCTTGTCTGAAGTGGCCACGTATATGCGTCAGACCGGTACGGTGGTTGTAGAGGTGACGCCGGATGAGGCCGCGTGGACCTTGACGGATGGGGATGGCGTTGTGCGTAGTGGGGTGGGCGATGTTACGCTTCCCAATGTGTCGACTGGTACGATTGCGATTGTCTGGCTGCCGCTGGACGATTTCGAAACGCCTGTTGAAGAGAGCATGACATTGGCTGCTGGAGAAACGGTAACGTTTACAGCGGAATATCGTCAGGACAAGAGCTCGTTTCCTTGGTGGTTGGCGCCGTTGCTGGCCATCCTCGGTTATTGTGCGGGTACGGATGGTGGTAATAGCGGGGTTTGTGGTCCTTGCTTTATTGCTACGGCTGCCTACGGTACGCCGATGGCGGAGCAGATCGATGTGCTGCGCACCTTCCGCGACCAATACCTGCTGAGCAATGCGTTTGGTACGGCCTTCGTGGATGCCTATTACCAACTGAGCCCGCCGATTGCCGATTTGGTAGCACGCTATCCTGCATTGGCGGCGTTGGTTAGGGTTATGCTGAGTCCGGTGCTTCTTCTGGCCCGTATGACGTTGTATTTCCCGGGCGGCTGGGTGCTGCTTGTACTTGCTGCTATGCGCCTCCGCAAAAAGAAAGACACGCGTTTTCTACGTGCCTTCTAAGAAGGCGCTGGTATTGCGATAGTGTATGCGGGTGAGAAAATACGACAGGTGTTTTCTCGCCCGCATTTTTATATTTTTACAAAAAAGATCGTATATCGATAATATAGCCATTGTCCAAATCATCGGAAGCTTTGATGCTGGTCATGCCAGGGCGCAAATATAGTTGTGCCAGCGCCAGGCATCTGCTGTCGGGACTGGGAGGAGTCGGTGAGCTGGACTCAGAACCAGTTTTGATGCTGATGCTCCAATCCGTCAATTCTGCCTGCACCAGATCGATGCGATCATAAGTGGCGGGTGGGGTTACCGTTGCCGTACTGACGACCTGGGCAAGCACAAAAGGAAGCCCCTTGATTAGCGCACTGCCTTCTTGTACCTCAACAGAAAGACTTTGCGGTGAGGTCGGTGTGACCTGCAAACTGTTGCTGGTATTTGTGCGGACGATGCCATCTTGTCGGCATCCTGTGTGCGCCAGAAAATGC
This sequence comes from Candidatus Hydrogenedentota bacterium, assembly GCA_963678445.1. GTDB lineage: Bacteria > Hydrogenedentota > Hydrogenedentia > Hydrogenedentales. Next base: position 2,743,282 of record OY782877.1, read on the forward strand.
GACAGCGTTTCCATGGCCGATTCGATGCGATCGTCCCATTGATTTAATTTCGCCGAGGCCAACGGTCGTTCCCCATAAATAAAATCGGTCTTGATATATGTCCGTCCATCCATATACTTTATCTCTCCCTGTCCTTTTGTCTGCGCAAGTGTCGCTGTGAAAAGTTCTCCTATATATTTAGTTGCCTGCGTTGCACTCCGGGAAGAGCCCTTCGCCGTTGGCAACGAAGTGAGAAAATTTCCCAGGCAGGTGTTTTATTGTGTACCATATCTACCAAGCTGTATCCGTCATGGATTCTTAAACCATAGAGACGTATGGGGAGATTGATTTATGTTGCGTGTTTTTCTGTTTTCTGCCGTTTTTGCTGTGGCATGGCCTTGTTTGGGGCAAGGGGGATTGCAACCTGTACAGCTGCAGTGTGAGTACCTTTACGAGCCGGTTGCTATCGATACGCCTCAACCTAGGCTGAGCTGGCGTTTTTCGGCTACGCAACCCGATCAGATGCAGAGCGCCTATCAGATTTTGGTGGCGGATCATGCGGAGTCGCTCGTGCAGGATCAGGGCACGTTATGGGATAGCGGAAAGATCGCCTCGGATCAGTCTCACCTTGTCGTCTATGCGGGCGCTCCATTGCAAAGCAACCAGCGTTGTTACTGGAAGGTGCGCGTATGGGATGCAAAGGACCAGGCTTCGGAATGGAGTTCGGTTGCACGTTGGACAATGGGATTGCTCCAGCCTTCCGATTGGCGTGCCAGTTGGATTGGCGCGGCAAAGCCGCAAGCGCCCGAACAATCGTTTACGGATATTGTTTCGTTTGAGAACAGCCGTTGGATCTGGACGCAGGATGCAGAACGATTTGGTAAGCTTTCCAAAGGCGATCGCTGGTTTCGCAAAACTTTCACCGTGTCGGAAAAACGTCGATTGCGTCGCGCCCGACTTACGGTTACCGCTACCAACGCCTTGATTGCCTATGTAAATGGGCACAAGGTCGGTGAGGGGGTTCGCTGGAACTATGCCCGCTGTTTCGAGATTGCGCCCTTTTTGCAGGCCGGTAAAAACGTGGTTGCGATAAAGGCGACGCACAACGGTGGCGATCGCGGTTTGATAGGAAAGGTGTTGCTCGAATTTGCTGATGGAGAGGAAGAAATTGTCACGGATGCCTCCTGGAAAGCCACGAATAACGAGGTGAAGGACTGGCGTAAGCCTGCTTTTGATGATAGTGCCTGGGCGATGGCAAAGGATCTGGCTGAACTGAACGCAGCGGGTGATGATTTGCCCAAGCCGTACCCGCTTGGACCTACCCAGACCATTGCGAGTCCTCTATTTCGCAAGAAATTTGAAATAACGAAACCAGTGAAATATGCACAAGCGTATATTTGCGGTCTTGGCCTCTATGAACTATTTCTCAACGGCGAAAAGGTGGGCGATCATGTGCTCGATCCGGCCTTTACGCGCTACGACAAGCATGCGTTGTATGTGGGCTACGATGTGACGGAACAGTTGCAATCCGGTGCGAATGCGGTTGGTGTCATGCTGGGTAACGGTTGGTTTAATATGCATTCCCTGGCGGAGTGGGATTTTGACAAGGCTCCCTGGCGTGCCACGCCACGGCTCCTTTTTCAATTAGAGGTGGAATATGAGGACGGGGAGCGCGTCAGTGTTGTCAGCGATGCGTCGTGGAAAAGCACGGAGGGGCCTGTGCGTTTCGATTGTATCCGCAATGGCGAGTACTACGATGCCCGTGAGGAGAAACCGGGTTGGGCGACGCCTGTCTACGACGATGTCGCCTGGGAACCGGTCCAAACCGTGGATGCACCCAAAGGCGCCTTACGTGCCCAGATGACGTTGCCTGCCAAAGTGATCCAAACCGTGCAGCCGGTTGCCATGGTAGAGCCGTTTCCCGGGGTCTATGTTTTCGATATGGGCCAGAATTTGACGGGTTGGGCGCAGTTGCGCGTTACGGGTCCAGCCGGTGCACGCGTTACGTTAAAATACGATGAGCGCATTACCGATGCGGGCCTTATCGATCAGGCCAACAACGTGTATCTCCATGCGGGCCTTTTTCAGACCGACACCTATACGCTCAAAGGAGAAGGGGAGGAAGTCTGGTCGCCTCGCTTTGTGTACCACGGTTTCCAATACGTGCAAGTAGAAGGATTTCCCGGTACCCCCACGCTGGACAGCATCCAGGCTCAGGTAGTGCATACAGACTTTGAACAGCCGGGGCATTTCGAGTGCGCCAATTCGACGCTAAACGCTATCCAGAAGAATACCCTCTGGTCCTACGTGAGCAACTTTGTGGGTTATCCCACCGACTGTCCTCATCGGGAGAAGAATGGTTGGACGGGAGATGCGCATCTGGCTGCGAATCAGGCGTTTTACAACTTTAACCCTGCCGCCGCCTATACCAAATGGTTGGGTGATTTTGCCGATGTGCAGAAGGGAAACGGCGAGCTGCCCGGTATTGTGCCCACAGGGGGCTGGGGCTTTGGTATTGGACCTTCCTGGGATTGCGCCTATATTCTGCTGCCTTGGTATATGTACGTATACCGCGGTGATGTGCGTATTCTGGAAACCCACTACGAATCCATGAAGGCGTATTTCTCCTACCTCGATTCTCGTCAGGAAGAGGGTGTCATCAAATACGGACTACCCGATTGGGTGCCTGCTAAAACCTCGACCCCTGCAGCTATTACATCAACGGCGTATTATCATGTCGATGCGAAACTGCTCTCTCGTATTGCTGCTATCCTTGGAAAACCAGACGAGGCGCAGTCCTTTGCACAGAAAGCGGAAGAGATAAAAACAGCGTTTAATCAAAAATTCTACAACGAAAAAACAGGGCGATACGGTCCTGGTACCCAAACCGCGCAAGCCACCGCGCTGTATCAGGGGCTTGTACCCGAGGCGGAAACAGAGAAAGTGCTCAAAGCCTTGTTGCGTGCCCTGAAGCGACAAGACGATCACTTCGATGGAGGGATTCTGGGGGCCAAATACCTGCCGCATGCGTTGACCGAAAATGGGTATGACGATTTGGCCTACACGATTGCCACGCACCGTGACTTCCCCAGTTGGGGTAATTTTATAGAGCGTAACGCAACGACGTTATGGGAATGCTGGGATGGTAAGCTGTCCCGGAACCATATCATGTTTGGCGATATCAGCGCCTGGTTCTACGACGCTCTACTGGGTATTCGTCCTGACCCTGAAAAGCCGGGATTCAAGCACATTCTTATCCAGCCGCATTGTGTTGAGGGGCTCGAATGGGCGCGTGGCGAATGCGATACGCCTTACGGTGCAGTGCAGAGCGGATGGCGGCAAGATGCGGAAAAAATAATTTTCGAGATAACCGTACCGCCGAATACACAGGCTACCTTCTATTTGCCGACCGATATTCCCGAAGCGGTGTTAGAGGGGGACGCCCCCGTTGTTTCCGCAAAACTACAACAGGAAAATGGACGCATCTCCATGGTGCTTGGCTCGGGATCACATTGTTACACAGTACGCAAATAGCGCACGCGATATTTGGGTAGACATTATGCGCAGGTATCCGGTATTCTGCCTACTAATCAAAACAAATGTATTTTTACGGGGAGAGAATCATGCAAAAAACCATTACATTAGGGGCGGCTGTCCCGAAATTTACTTCGAAAATCAAACTGTCGCGGCCCAATAGCGTAAAAGCAATGTTCACCACCTGGACTGCTCTTTCCCTTCTGTTCGCTGTCCTGATCGCTGTTAACGCATCCGCAGCCCGCCGAGAACCTGTAAAGGAAGTCGGGTTGGACATGCAAGTAGACGGTACGCCCTGGCTAAAAAGTATGGTTACCCCCTATGAACGGCGTGGTCATGAAAACCGGGAAAAAACCTACAAAGTCTACACCCACCTGTATGATTTCGAGGGGAAAGCGCTCATAACCAAGGGCGCCGGGGGTAAATTTACCCATCATCGGGGTTTGTTCATCGGTTGGAAAGATACCTTGGTCGGTGATGTGGATTATGACACCTGGCATATGCCTAATTGTTACCAACAGCTCAATACTGTGGTGGAAAATAAGCCTGACAGCGGGAAACAGGTGTTGAAAATCGATTGGAGCACGTTAAAGGGAAAACCCTTCATTTGCGAGACGCGTACCCTTGAGGCACATGCGGGTAAAGACGGTGCGCGTATCATCGACTTCACCTCACATCTGGAGAGCAAAGCAGGAGACATCCCCCTCAAGGGTGACCTGCAACATGCAGGCATGCAAATTCGTCTGGCGAATGAGGTCAGCGAGCACGAAGAAACCACCAGCTACATTCTCCCTGAAGGTATCGAAGAACAAGACAACAATCAGGTAGAAGGCGCATGGTGGGTCTGCTGCAGCGCCGTTGTCAACGAAAAGCGCTACTGGATCATACACATGACGCCACCAACCCATCCTACCGGTGTTCCGGTGTACTCCATTCGCCGATATGCCCGTTTTGGCGCTTTCTTTGAACCCACGTTAAAAGAAGATGCTCCGCTCGATCTTCGCTTCCGTATTCTGGTTTCCGAGCGAGAGCTTGATCAGAAAGCCTGTCAGGAACTTTATAACGCTTATGCGGAGTCAATAAAATGAATATTGGGGTTATGAGCGACACTCATGGCAATCGGAAGTTTATGCATCGCGTGGCCGATCAGATGCGTCAGGATGCAGGCGTAACGCTCATCATTCACTTGGGCGACAACTTCGAAGACGCTGAAGAACTGCGTGACTATGGCCATACCGTGCATATGGTTCCTGGCCTATGGTGCCCTGAATATCGTAATAACCGGGTTCCCAAAACGACATTAGATAGTTTTGATGGGGTAAGCATTGCCTGTGCCCACGCAGAAGATGACCTGCAAAATAAAGCGCAACAGGCCGATGTGGTGCTTGTGGGACATACACACTGCGGTAAAATTGAACAACGCGGCGATGTCCTGTGGTTGAATCCGGGACACCTCAAAGCCCCCACCAGCCGCAACCAGCCACCGACCTACGGCATCCTGTGGCTTAGTGAAGAAAGCATACGCGCTACCCTGCATAACATCAACGGCACCATACGCGACGAACTGATTTGTGCGCGTAGCCGATGTCCCCAATAGATTCAATTTTTCATTCAACCTGCCCTTTTCGGGCAGGTTTTTTATTGGTGCTCATTTCGGTACTGTAAGCGGTTTTTCTCAACGCAGAGATGCCAAGTGCGCAAAGTTGCGCAGAGAAGCGCGAGGAACGTTTGAGGAAATTAGGATTATGGTAAGGATGAGTAGAAACTGACTAAAGTTTTTTTGAAGGGGGTCTGGGGGAGACTTTTTGTTCACAAAAAGTCTCCCCCAGTTATTCCCTCAACCGCTTTTAGCCATGACAGGAGGTATTATGAAGTTCATAAGTTGGTTGCTATGGAGTGTATGTGTGTTGTGTTCTGCTGCCGGGATGGCGGCAACACCTGCGCAGGGGGTTGTTTATCACGATGCGAATAAAAATGCTGTCTTCGACGCTGATGAAACCGGTGTGCCGGGTGTTTGCATATCAAATGGACGTGATGTGGTTGTTACAGACGCTGAGGGGCGTTATACGGTAGCGGTTGGTGAGGATACGGGGCTTTTCGTTATTAAACCGGCGCAGTGGACTACGCCGGTTTCTGCAGAGCAACTGCCGCAGCATTATTATTTACACAAGCCTGCCGGGTCTCCTACCTTAAAACCTGCGGGTGTTGCCCCCACGGGGCCGCTTCCGGAGCAGGTTAACTTTCCTTTATATCCTCATGAGGAATCGGATGCATTTCGTGTTATCCTTTTTGGCGATCCGCAGGCGCGCGGTCTGAAAGAGGTGAATTTTGTTCTGCACGATGTGGTGGATGAATTGATTGGCAGTAATGCGGCGTTTGGCATCTCGCTTGGTGATATGGTGGCGGACGATCCGGCGCTTTTTTCGGAATTAAGTCAGGGCATCGCACAAATTGGCATCCCTTGGCATAATGTTTTCGGGAACCATGATTTTAATCGCGGGGTGCAAGACAATCTGTATTCCGATGAGACCTTTGAGCGTTTCTTCGGTCCCAGTACCTATGCCTTTGAATATGGGAATGTTGCTTTTATCAATTTCAAGAACTTGGTCTTTAACGGAGAAGGCAAATATCGTATCCGTTTCACGGATGACCAACTTTCTTTCGTAGAAAGCTACCTGAAACAGGTTCCGCAGGAAAAATTGGTCGTGTTGCTGATGCACGCGCCCATTGTCGACTGCGCCAACCGACGTGATATGTACGCGCTTATTCAGGACCGTCCCCATACGCTTAGCCTTGCGGGGCATACGCATGAATTGGCGCATATATTCATTGATCGACATATGGGATGGCGGGGGGATAAGCCGCATCATCTGTATGTCAACGGGACGGTTTGTGGTTCCTGGTGGTGTGGCAATATTGATGAGCGTGGTATTCCGCACGCTACGATGAATGACGGGGTGCCCAATGGCTATGCCTTTGTTGATTTTGATGGCGCCGATTACAAAATTACCTGGAAGGCGGCACGACGTCCTGCGGATTACCAGATGCATATCTATTTGCCTGATGACATCCCGCAAAAACGGATTGATACAACGGAGCTGCTTGTGAATGTGTTCTGTGGCTCTGATCGTTCCACCGTGGAGATGTGTATTGACCAGGAGGGGGGCTGGATACCGCTGCAGCAAACACGCACTACGGATCCGGAATGTGAACGGATGAATAAACTTAACAAATACCGCAATGAAAACGTCTTTGGCTACAACATGGATGAGGCTCATGATACAACACATATCTGGAAAGGGTCGTTGCCGTCTTCACTGACTCCCGGCAGCCACCATGTCAGTGTGCGCACGACGGATATGTTTGGGCAGTGCTGGACTGCGCATCGGGTATTTCGGGTGCGTTAGGCGAGGGTGAGATAGTTTTGATAAAAAATGCGAGGCCTGTCCATCGGGATAGGCCTCGCATTTCATTTGTCAGCGGATTGGCGCTAGCGCAACAGCAGTTGCGTATGCTGCGCTTTTAGGGGAGCTCTTTTATTCGGATGTTGCGGAAGCAAACCAGAGAGTCGTGTTTGCAAAAACAGATACGACCGTCATCGCGTCGAAGACCGGGGTGCGGTTTGCCATCAGGTGCGCCGTTTTCGATGAACTCGTTGAGGTCTACGTCGTTAATAACTTCGCCATTCAGCGTAACCTTGATGTGGCGTCCATCGGCTAAGATTTCCTCGCTGTTCCATTCTCCGACAGGTTTGAGGAAGCCGTGTTTTGCTGGAGCAACACCATAGATGGAACCATGGTATTGGTAAACTTCCAGCGTTTTGTATTGATCCGCGGTGTTGTCCAAAACCTGTATTTCCATCCCTTCCGATGCAGCATGTTTCATGAAAGGAACGCGGATGCCCAGACCGTTATTGGCGCCAGGGGTCAATTTGAATTCGAAGCGGAGCACGAAGTTAGCATAATCTTTGGTCGTATAGAGGTTTTTCTGTGCCCCTTTGCGACAAATCAGTGTGCCAAACTCAACTTCATGTCTGCGCATATCGCCATCCCAACCTGTCAGGTCGAGACCGTTGAAAAGAGGGACAAAGCCCTCTTCGTTCATTGCCTGGGGGGCAGGCGGTATTTCCACGTCACCTACCGCAGCGATGCGATCTTCAGCTGCTTTTCGTAGTTCGGAATCGGACAGGTAGGGCAGAGCTTGTTTTAAGGCCCCAATAGATTTACCGCAACGGCGTCCTTTGTCGTCTTTGTCCTGGGGGCAGACAATATGGACGACGGCTTTGGCGGCTACTTCTTTGATGCTTTCATCCTGCAAATAGGTTGCCGCTAAAACAGCAGCGTCTGGCTTGCGCATATCGCCTAAATCGCTCAGGATGAGTTCCTTTTCTGCATCCGAAACCGCCAACGCCATCAGCTCTTTGTATGCCCAGAGTTTGTTTTCTGTGGCGATGGGGTATTTGCGTACCAAGCGCAGGCAGCCTTCCAGCATGGTTTGGCGCAGGTCGCCCGCTTCCGCCTGCTGTAATAATGCAATCAGCTCTTCCACTACAGTCGGACTTTGCCAGTCCGCCAACGCACGACAAGCAGATTCCGCAATTGCCGGATCTTCATTTTGGGCTTCCTTTGCCATCGTCTGTTGCGCTTTTTGGTCATCGATGTCGATAAGTACGCGGTGCAGACGTCCACGTTGGGGCATGGCAGCATTGTGCAATGCCGCACGCACATCGCTGCTTTGTTTATCTTCTCGTTCTATACGTTTAGCAACGGCGACGACAGCCTGATGCGCAGCATCGACCTCTTTATCCTTGTCTGCCGCTAACAACAATTCCACCAGACGGGGCAAGTCTTCGGGGGAGGCCAACACGCTACATGCGTCTAACGCCGCTATGCGTACCACCAATGCGTCGTCCTGGGTCTGTTCGAAAACGACATCCTTGGCATTTTCTGCGCGACGGGCCGCCAGGATTTCGAGCAACGCTTTTTTAGCTTGGGAGGATGCCTTGGGTACAGCGCGTGCAAGAGTGCGTACAACTTTTTTGTTATCCGGTACCCGCAACAAAGCGTCTTGCGCTGTCTTACGTTCATTCGTATCTTTTGCATTCAGCAGCATACTGAGTAGCGGTTTCAGAGGGCGTTTTTCGCCGTAGCGGGTGATGTTTTGTGCTGCTGCTATACGAATTTCCTGGTCGTCTGACTCAAGTGCATCCAGCAGCGCATCCTTTGCTTGTGAATTGTCGCGTCGACCCAGCATGCACAGGATTTCTGCACGCATGGCAGGCGAAACGGATTCGCTTTTTTTGACCCAGTCCTTCGTTACACCGCGATCGGGGAATTGATCTGAAAGAAGTAATGCCGCGCCCCGCAGTTCAGAATCGTCACTATCCATTACATCCAGGAGCGTTGGTATCGCATCGTCTCCCGTCACCTTTACCAGCACGCCAAGTGCTGCGCATTGCACGTTGCTATCGATTTGTTCGGTCGGGAAGGACATGAGTTTCTGACAAATGGATTTTGCCGCTTCTTTTTCACCTATTTCAGCAAGGCGTTTGGCATATTGCAGATACAACGAGACGGCGCGTGCACGCGCACAGCGTGTATCGGCTTCGATAGCCTGTTCAAACAGAGCATCTGCATTTGCGATTCCTGTTTGCGCGATTGCAAACAACGCGGCATCGCGTATTTCGGGCGCTGCGTCTATTGCCAACTTGCGATAGGTGTTTGCAGCCTGCGCGCAGCGCAGCTCACCCAGTGCCTGCACAGTACGCGCCAGTACCGGCCCTTCCACTTTCTGTAACTGTTGCAGCAGCATACCCGTTGCAGCCGGTGTGCCGATTTCGGTCAGCACACGAATCGCGGCATCGTACAGCGCTTTCTCCGCTATGCAATCCGCAACCGCTGCCAGGCATGCATCATCGCCTACCCACTGCAATTGACGTAGCAGGAAGATTTTAACCTGCGGTTCCTGATCACTTTGTAACGATTTCGTCAGGGCTGCGACCCATTGTGCGCGGTGTGCAGCACTTGCGTTGGGTAAGGACAAGTATTTCGTCAAACCGCTTGTCGCAAAACGTATCTTGACGTCTTTGGCGCCGTCATTGGCCACCAACTGGCCGCACAGCGTGTCCAGGGCATCCGGTCCCTGCGCCAGAACAGCTTCGCAGATTTCCGCCAATTCTGCTGCGCTTTGCGCGGGCAGGCGTTCTACTAACGCGTCCAAATCCGCCATTGCGCCCGCTGACAAAAACAGCATAGCGCCGAGCAGCATTACAAACGCTGATTTTTTCCACTGTTTCATATCCGCTATCCTTATTGCGCATGTATTGCTGCGCATCGGTTGAAGGTTTGCTTTTGGTTTTTTGGGATTACATCCGCCAGGGGCCGCGCATCGGCTGGTTGATAAAGCGGTTGGCTTCGTCGTCGTCGATGAAACGTTGCGTTTCAGGATCGAATTTGAGACTGCGACCTAAGCGTACCGCGATTTTGCCCAAATTGATCAGCGTGCAGGAGCGATGTCCGTTGGCCTCGTTGAGGGCGAATTTTTTGCGGGTACGCACGCAATGGGCGAAGTCGCCTTCCTGGGGTTCCGGATCGGGGAATTGCGCCAGTTTCTTTTTGAAATCGGGGATGTCGGATTTAAAGCCGCGGAAGAGTTTTCCGTCCGGTCCTTCAATGTAAGGTGCCCTGCGATCCTTGCCTTCACCATCCAGCACAATCTCGCAGCCATCGGCGTAGCGCATGGTAATGCGACGCCAGGAACTCACGGCGTCGGGATGCTGCTGAGGCGCATCCACCTCTACCTCTACCGGGCTGGTGTCATCTTTGCCCAGGAAGTATTGGACCGGATCGATGTAATGCTGGCACATGTCGCCCAGGCCGCCACCGTCATAATCCCAATAGCCGCGGAAGGTTTGGTGTACGCGGTGCGGGTGGTAGGGTTTATAGGGCGCAGGTCCAAGCCACATATCATAGTCCAATTCTTCCGGTATCGGTTGTGGGGTCAGATCGGTTTTGCCACTCCAGAAGAATTTCCAGGTAAAGCCTGTGGTCTCGCCGATGGTCACTTTGAGTGGCCATCCGAGCATGCCGCTGTCCACCAGCTTTTTGATGGGGTGTACGGTGGAGCCAAAGCTGTAAAAGTCACCTCGGAAGCGGAACCAGGTGTTCAGGCGGAAGATGCGACCGTTGCGTTGCACCGCCTCTACCACCTTTTGGCCTTCGCCGATGGTGCGCGTCATGGGTTTTTCACACCAGATGTCCTTACCCGCCTCAGCCGCCATTACGGAAATCAGACCATGCCAGTGGGGTGGTGTGGGAATGTGGACAATATCAATATCAGGGCGTTCCAGGACTTCGCGAAAGTCACGATATCCCTTTACATCCTTGTCGACCATGGATAGGGCCTGCTTGAGATGGTTGGCATCCACATCGCAGACCGCCAGCAGTTTGGCGCCGGGGTAGCCCAAGTGGCCACGTCCCATTCCCCCCACCCCAATGACCGCCTTGGTCAATTGTTCATTGGGGGATGCGTAACATGGGCTGCCCAAGATATGGCGGGGTAGCACGCTGAATGTCGCAGCAGCAGCAGCGCCTTTCAAAAAGGTCCGTCGGCTCAGGCCTGACGTCGTTCTCCGCGTGTAGCGGATAGATTCTTTTTGTTTCATGTGTTTATCCTTTATTCCTACAAACCCAACGTCTGTTTATATCCTCATTTTAACTGTCCGGGAAGCTATGCCCGACCCCCGAAGCTCGCTGGCGAATCTGAGCACAGTAAAATTCTATTTTTATGACGGCTTTTGGAATAAAGACGTCAAGAGTTCGGTAAAATACTCCCATGTACACTACAAGAACACTGCGGGAAGGCTGATAGGAGCATGCTACCGTCGAATGCAGATCGTCAAACAGTTTTTTTCCTGCTGTCGGCAATAGTGCAAGTTATCTACCATGTCGCGCACCAAGTGTATCCCTAATCCCCCAATTGGACGGTCTTCCAGCGCCAATTCAGTATCGGGCTCTGGTGCGGAACAGGGATCGAAAGGACGGCCGTCGTCTTCGATCGACATACAGAGCGCTGTATCGGTTACCTGTAACGATACGGCTATCTGGTGTTGCCCTTCGTCTTTATACGCATACTTGATGATGTTGGTTAGCAGTTCTTCCAGAACCAGCTCGACCGCATACGCCGCCTTGGGCGAAAGTGCTTGTGCTTCCAGAAAGGTGTGAACAGACGCATTTAAAGCGGTTACTTCCGCTAACTCATTGCGGATTGAGTACTGCTTGATGCACTCCGGTTTTGCCGTCCCGCTCATACGTCTCTTTCAACCTCCTGGCATTAGTATCCCACGCCCTATGCCTCCATTCAAGTCTGGCGTCCGCGCAGCTTGGGCAAAAACAAGGTTGCACCGGCCAGGGCGTAAATAATCATCGCCAACAAATATAAGAATAGATAGCCAAATTTCATGGCGTTGTATTCGAGCATTCCGCCGCACATAGCGCCCAACAGGTTAGCCGACATCAGTCCGGCAATATCACCACCTCGTCGCAGTGCGGTAGAAAAGACCATGCCGGAGAAAAAGACAGGACAGGTCAGCACGGCCACAGTGCCCCAACGTCCCCAGAAACCGGCAGGGAAACCGCCATACCAGGAAACCAACGTCCCCCCCACTAAACTGAGTAGTAAAAACAGCAAGGGAAGGCCGGGACGTTGTATATGGCCCCATTGGACGACCAGGTTGGCCAGAAATCCCATACCCAGAATACCGCTGATGACAATTCCGATCACCTGCCATGTGTTACCAAATTGCAGGCCCAGCTCTGTGATTCCTTTGGTCTCCACCAGCATGAAGCCCGCGCCCAGGAGAAAGAAGGGTGCATGCATCGGTTGGGGACGTCTCTGGCCAAAGCTCAGCATTAACAGTACGGTCACTCCCAGCACGGCGGCAATCATGCCCAGATAGGAGAAGGGGTACACGCGATGCGGCATGTAAAAAAAGGGCCAGTCATCGGTCGAGATGTCGGTAGTGATTTCCCGGGACCGCATCTCCTGGCTAATGTCGACAAATTGCGCTTGCGCCAACAGTTCTGGTGGGATTTCGATGTTGCCCTGTTCCGATTGCAGATAGAGATAAAAATCGGTATACATGGCGCGAAGGCATACCGGTGGACGCCCATCGAAGGCGTTTTTCAGCATGACGAAAACTTTTTGTCCGAGTTCCGGTGAGAGGACAAAGAAGGACAGTGCAAGTGCGCCTTTTTCGTTCAGGCAGCGTCGCGCTTCACGAAAGCCCTCTTCTGTATATACGAAGGAATCCAGACGTACATTGGCCGCGTGACTTAGCACGGAGTGGGAGTCGAGCAGGCCATAAACTACCATGTCGTATTCGCCCGTTGTCGTGCGGAAAAAAGAACGCGCATCGTTTACGATCGTGCGCACGCCAGGATGTTGGTAGGGGCGTTCGGGGTGTGCCGCCTCGCCAATCGCGATAATGGCCGGGTCGATCTCGACAGCATCTACGGCTTTGGCCCCCATGCGTAACGCCGCTGCCGTATCGTTACCCGTACCTGCGCCAACCGCAACGACTCGCTCGGGAGCGCCTAGTAAGCGATAGGGTAATTCGTAGAATAACGCCCGCCGTTTCACGTCGGGGTCTTTACTTTGCGCTACGAAATCTTTAGAGAAATCATGTACCCGTTGCAGAAAATGCCCCGAGGCGCAGATATTCGTCAAACCATCTTCCGTGTACTGGCGTTCGATATGCTGGTACGGAGAATAGATGTGCTGCACATTTGTGTCGACTGGCCAGGACAAGGCCAAGAGTAAGAAAAGACCGCTTACACCGCCTATCATGAGGGGAAGCCGGTCGTAGGCCAGGAAAATGATCAGGCCCAATATTGCTACCCCGAACCAGACTACCGGCGGCGTCCAGAAATAGCTCACCGCATGAATCGCCGCCACGCCCAGCACGCTCCCCAATAAATTCAGGCCGTATGCCCGAAGTTTCTCGCTTTGATTCATCAGGCGACCACATAACTGGCCTACCGGTAAAAAGGCCAGTGCGGTCAGCAACAGCAGCAGGGTCAGCGTGTAATAAATGACGACATACTGAAAGGGGCTGTAGGCCGGATTCAGGCCCATGTGCAACTGTTCCGTGACCGGGGGCGCCATGGCGCTGTTCAAACGTCCTTCGCCCAGCCCATATTTCAGCACCAGCTGCAACAGGATCTGCCAAGCCAGCAAGGGAATCGTCACGACCAATGGTACGCCCCTGCGTCCTGCCAGTGCATAGCCCAGTCCCAAGCCTATGAAGCAGGCGAAGAGCCCAAAATTCTTATAAAACGCGAGCAGGGGGAAGATACTGACCTGCCAACGGATCATGGCCAGTTCGAGAAACAAGCTTAGTCCGGCAGTTACGGCAATGGCCAGTTCCAGCCACGGGGTACGAAAAGAATCCAGATGCGTTGCCTGCGTCAGCGCCATATGCGACAGGGGCGCATCCAGACGACGCGCCACGTACCACAGCAACAGCAGGAAAGCCAGTAATGCAGCCAAGGCCGGGCCTACCTGAAACAGTCGTTCGTGCAGTTTTCCCCAGAAATCATCTTGTACGCCACTATGCACATAATAGAGGTAATACGTACACAGCAACACCAGGGGCGGCAATATTGCACTCGCCACTATGCTGCACTTTACCAAACGCACATACATCTTCATAAACATCGACGATGGTCCCTCCACAACACTCAATGCAGTATAGCAGAGCCACTCCAGCTATCCCACCTTAGCACCTAAAGCGGTCCAGCGCCCGCAGGCAATAGGTATGGTCCTTACCGTCCCTGACCGCAGCAAAAATTTTATTTTTTAAGACAGTTTTTGCAGTGTCGGTCACTAAAACGGTCCAGCGCCCGCCTTGGAAATTTCTCATTTCACTCGCGGGGGCTTCCATAGTAGAATGTTTTGGAAATACTTCTGTCAAGGAACAATAAAGGAAAGTGTTGTGTCGATACGCCGTCTATGCCGTGATGCTTCACTCATACTCATCGTCCTGTTTCTTATCGCAGGTGTTTCTGTCGGCATAGATCGCTTGGTGGGTTTGGGCATGGAAGATCCGGCCTTTCTGCGTGGACTTATCTTTCCGCCCCATTCCGAAGTTTCCATGAAGACCAGTGAGTACGATTTTACGGCGTATATCAACGAGATTGGCCTGCGGGGGCCTGCCCCTCAATCCGCCCCTGGATTTTTTCGTATTGCCGCGATTGGCGACTCATTTACCTACGGTTGGGGGGTGAATTACGAAGAGACCTGGCTTTACCAACTCTCCAATACCTTGAAATGCCAGGGGAAATCCGTAGAAATTCTCAATCTTGGCAGTCCCGGCTCCAACCCCGCCATGTACGCCGATGTGGCGGAACGCGCATTGTCGCTGCTACAGCCGGACTTGGTTGTCGTCGCTGTCGTACAGACCGACGATCTGCTTTGCCAATCGCTCACGGGACGTTCCGCTAAAAGTCATCGCGCCTGGACCCGGCAACGCATCGTCGAAAGCGTTCGTATTTCCGTCAGTGACACACTGCGCACCCTGTATCCCAACCTGATGACGCTGTGGCGTCCCAATGCCCGAAAACCGCTACATATCGACAAGGCAGCCATGGAGAAGCAGGTAAAAAAGGGCATAGCAGACTATATGCGCACGATTGGTCCGGAACAACGGCAACGTTTTGAGGCACTTCCAGCAGATTTGCGTCAGGCGTTGCAAAGTGGCGATATGGCCATTACGGAATTGGACAAGCTTTTGTACGATCCTCATTTCTGGCAACGGGGTCTTACGCTGGAAAATGAAGATGTGCAGCGCCTTATTATTGAAATGGCGCATCACTTTGGCCGTATTCGCGCTGCCGCTGCTGCGGTCAATGCACCTGTGCTGGTGCTTTCGATTCCCCCCGCAGCCTATACACAGTCACAGAACATAGATACCCTCCGCCGCCTTGGTTTTACCACGCAGGCAGATTTTCTGCGCACCCAAGCCCCCGATCAAGCCATTCAAAATGCTTGCCAAAAGGGCGGCGTTCCTTTTCTTTCCGTGACGCAGCATATGCGGCGATATGCAGAGAAAGACGTCTTGTACTTTCTCCACGACGCCCATTTTTCCCCCTTGGGGCACCAACGTTTCGCCGAGGCTCTGTTGCGTGATTTGCCCCAAAAATTACTTCAGGTTCTTCCCGGTAACGTAGCCTCCCTGTAGCTGTTCAAAGCGTATCCGTCATAAAACCAGGTAAAAACCAACATCGCGCAGGCGATCCGGTAATTTGAGCTGTTGGTCGTCATTCATAACGTACTGCTGAATCTCGATACAGACCGCTACCAGAAGGGTTGTCATACGATTTGAAAGACGCGTTATTGCGCCACCGATAAGCTGATGTAGCATTTGGTTGGCAAATTCATTTCGTTTCCAGCACTTCGCTTCAAAATCCCATCCGGCCAGGATGGTCAGCATCGGCGTATAGGTTAACCCCTCTTCAATGTACTGAACGGAAACCGTGTCTCGAAACCAGGCTTTGAAATGCGGTGAGGTAAAACTTTCCGGCTTTGCAGGAGAGGATTCTGCATATAGTGCTGTGCAGAAGAAAACGAGACAAATACTCCAGCATGCCCAAAGAGAATATCGAATCCGCATACGAGATCCTTTTCGTTATTATTTCCTGGATTTCAGACGTCGGATTTTCATCACAGGTTTCATAGGGGAATGCTTTGCTGGCTTCAGGAGGCCCCCTCTTTTTCACGGCGCAGTTTTTCGACGTAGATGTGCAGGATCGCGATGTCAGACGAGCGTACGCCAGGTACGCGGGCGGCCTGACCGAAGTTAAGCGGTTGCACTTCCTTGAGACGTTGGCGGCTCTCGCGTGGCAAACCGGGGATGGCGTCATAATCCAGGGCTTCAGGCAGGGGCAGGTTTTCCGCTTTGCGAAAACGACGCACGGTTTGTTCCTGACGTTCGATATAGCCCTGATACTTCACTCGGATCTCAATTTGTTCAATGGTTTCAAAGTCGAGTAATGCGGGCGGCGGTGCAATTCGCCACAAGGTCGGTAGCGTCATACGGGGACGGCGTAGCAATTGGGTGGCAGGCACGGGCATGCTCAACGGTTTTTCACCACAGTCTGTCAATATCGTATTGATTTCTTCCGATGGGGCCAGGGTTAGTCCTTCCAGGCGTGACATTTCCGTTGCAACATTAACTTCACGTGCGCGCATGCGCTGGATGATTTCTTCATTAGCAAAGCTGTATTGCGCCATGCGCACATCCGCATTGTCATGGCGCAGGTGCAGACGGTGTTCCGCACGAGAGGTTAGCAACCGATACGGTTCCATCACGCCGCGCGTTACAATATCATCCACCATCACACCGATATACGCCTCATCGCGTCCAATAATCAGCGGTTCCCGTCCATCCAGATAGCGCACCGCATTCAATGCAGCATAGATGCCCTGTCCCCCCGCCTCCTCATAGCCTGACGTGCCATTGATCTGGCCCGCATGAAACAAGCCCCGGATACGTTTGGTTTCCAAAGTAGGCTTCAACTGAGTAGGCGGTACAAAGTCATACTCCACCGCATACCCCGGTCGGATCATTTCCGCCTGTTCCAGTCCTTTACACGAATGCAGCATAGCCAGCTGTACGTCTTCCGGCAGACTGGTGGATAAACCGTTTACATAGACCTCGTTGGTATGCAGGCCTTCCGGTTCCAGGAAGATATGGTGTCGCTCCTTTTCTGGAAATTTCACCACCTTGTCTTCGATACTCGGACAGTAGCGCGTGCCGATGCCATCGATTTTGCCTGAGAAGAGGGGGGAGCGGTCCAGGTTGTTTCGAATTGCCGCGTGTGTCGCCTCGCTGGTGTGGGTCAACCAACAGGAAATCCGGTTGGGGTTAAACCCTTCATGTGGCGTCGTAAACGAGAACGGCCGCGGATCGGGATCGCCCGGTTGTTCCTCAAGTTCATCCGTGTTGATACTGCGTCGATGAATACGCGCACACGTACCCGTTTTAAGACGACCTACCTCAAAACCCAGACGCAGATAGGCGTCACTCAAACCATTGGACGGGTGGTCGCCTGCACGTCCAGCAGCGACTTTAGTCATACCAAAGTGTAACCGTCCCCGAAGGAAGGTGCCTGTACATACGATGACCACCGGTGCGGTAATTTCCGCACCCAACTCCGTAACAATGCCCTGGATCACGTCCTTGTGCACGATCAGGTCCACCGCTTCGGCCTGTTTCAGATACAGATTCGGTTCATTCTCGCAGACCCACTTCATATCATACTGGTAGGCCACGCGATCGGCCTGAGCGCGTGGCGAATGCACCGCAGGCCCTTTAGAGCGGTTGAGCATTTTAAACTGGATGCCGGTACGATCAATACAACGGCCCATTTCGCCACCCAAGGCGTCTATTTCACGCACCAGTTGCCCCTTGGCGGTGCCGCCAATGGCGGGATTGCACGACATCTGACCGATCCCGTTCAGGTTCATACTAATAAGTGTCGTGCGACGTCCCATCCGCGCACAAGCCAACGCCGCTTCGATACCAGCGTGCCCGGCGCCCACTACAATGACATCAAAATCCATGCTCATCGGTTATCCATGTAATAAGAAAGGTGCTGTTGGCCATCCGATTTTTACACTTTTCTTTGATTTGTAGCGATGAAAAACGTACTATCTACGCGGGATGCAAGATAGAGGACGGCATTTTAAGAACGCTGAAATATACCACGAAATGGAAAAGAGCACCAAATTTTCCTTAGTTCATATACAATGAATATTTAGCATTCCTGCGGGGTATTATTGTTAATGACCGAAATGTGGAAAGTTATCATAAGAAACGAAGTTTTGTTGCGCTCAGGGACGGGGAGGACCACATCTCTTGGGTGTGGCCCTGGCCACTTTGAGGGATATACAACGGATAGAGGGTTTTATGCAGAAAACATCTATTTGGAACAGAGTAGTTTGCCTGTCGTGGCTGTCGTTTGTGGCGATAATGCTCTCCTTTTGTCTGGACGGCAGGGCTGAGGAAGATTTTGTGCGTGATGGTCAGTTGGACCTGGAGGCGGTGGTGAAGCATTTTGAGGATTTGTACCGTTCCAACAGCAGCATTGCCGAAGCAGAGTTGATCGTCACGCGTCCCCGGCGAGCACGCAGCATGAAAATGAAAATCTGGACGGAGGGGGAGGAGAAAAGCCTCATTGTGATCGAAGCACCCGTGCGTGACAAGGGCACGGCTACGCTGAAGGTGGACAAGAACCTGTGGAATTATATGCCGCGCATTAAACGCACCATACGTATTCCTCCGTCGATGATGCTGGCCTCGTGGATGGGCAGCGATTTTACCAATGATGACCTGGTGCGCGAATCTTCGTTTAGCCGCGATTACACCTATGAGGTCATGGAGCAGGCACCGGACGCCAAAGGTTGGCGGGTGCGGTTTACCGCCAAACCGGATGTAGTTGGCTTGTGGAATCGTTTTGAGTTGCTTCTCTCTGAGGATGGAGATGTGCCGATAGAAGCGCAGTTTTTTGACCGCAAGGATCGGCTGGCGCGCACGCTGTATTGGACAGAGGTAAAAGTCTGGGAGGAGCGCAAAATTCCAACCCATCTGACGTTGCTCCCTGAAGGAGAGGAGGGGAATAAGACGGAAATGATTTACCATTCCCTTCATTTTGATGTGAACTTGCCCAAAGATACGTTTAGTTTGTCGCGGTTGGAACAGAAACGCTAGCACAAGGGTGCGGCGGTGCAATATGGGGTGCAAGGTATACCATGCAACATAGCACGCTACGAATTGCCTGGCGTAATCTGGGCCGTAATAAAAAGCGCACGTTGCTTGCCGTTGGCGCTATTGCGTTGGGACAGTTGACGCTGGTCTTTATCACGGGACTGATGGCGGGGGCGCAGCATGATATGCTTCAAACGGCGACGGGGCCGCTGGTAGGGCATGTACAGGTGCATCACCGTGATTGGCGTGAAGAGCGCGCCGTGGATTTGTATATCGATGACATGGAGACCATGAAAGCAGCGCTGCTGCGGTTGCCGCAGGTAAAAACAGTCTCGACACGCATATTTGCACCGGTGCTTTCGGCTTTCGGGGAGGAAAGTGACACCCCAGCGGATGCGGAACCTGCGGTTATTGTAGGTATCGATGTCGCAGAAGAATCGGAGAAGGGGGGGCTGTTGGAGTGGGTTACACCGAAGGAACGCCCTGACGAGCAAGGAGTATTGATAGGGTCCGTACTCGCCAACCGGCTCCATTTGAAACCGGGGCAGCAGGTGGCGCTTATCGGACAGGACGCGGATGGTTTTCCCGTCAGCGACTTGTTTCAGGTCAAAGGCATCCTGAACAGTAGTGTCGATATTGTCAATACATTGGGCATTGTCATGTTGCGATCCACCGCCGGTTTGTTTCTCGGCATGCCTAATCAGGCACATGAGATCATCATTCAGGGGGAGGACTATCGCAACGCCGATGCGCTGGCAAAAGCGGTGGCTGCCTTGCCCGAATTCGCTTCGCTGGAAGTACTGTCCTGGAAGGAAGCGATGCCCGAGCTGATTCGTTTCATCGAACTGAAAAAATGGTTCGACTTTATTCTGTTGGCCATTGTTTTTGCCGCCGCCGCTGCGGGTATTGCCAACACCTCGTTGATGTCTACCTATGAGCGCACGCATGAGCTGGGCATGCTGTTATCGCTGGGTGCACGCCCCCGACGCCTTATTCGCATGGTGCTTATCGAATCGATATTGCTGGGCGTTGCAGGTGTAGTCATCGGCGCATTTTTCGGCGCACTGCTTATACTCATCACCGCGAAGACGGGTGTGAACTTTGTCGCGCTCGGTGGCAGCGATGCAGAAGGTATCGCCTATGCGGGTATCAACATTTCGTACGTCTACTATCCTCAATTAGAGTGGCAACAGCCTCTTTATGGGCTCATTGCTGTCGTGCTTACTTCAATCCTGGCCGCAACCTGGCCTGCAGCGCATATCAGCAAGCTGGAACCGGTGGAGGCGCTTCGCTCATGATTCGTTCTGTTGCCACAAAGTATGCCTTTCGTAGCTTGTTTACCCATACCCGCCGCACCTTTCTTTCTGTAATCGGGGTTGGCATTGGTTGCAGCATTGCACTGTTCGCCACTTCCTGGATCAGTGGCGGTCGGGAAATGCAAATTCGCGCCATTGCGGAAAGCGGCGCAGGGCATCTGCGTATTGTGCCGACACACTGGCTGGATACGCGTGAGAACACACTGCGCCTGACAGACTGGCAAGGCGTGGTGCAACAGGCACGCGCCTTGCCCGAGGTGAAAACAGCGCTGGCGAGGGCGCGTACTAACGCGTTACTGGCCTTTGGTAACCGCAGTGCAGGCGTGCAGGTTGTCGGGGTGGAGCCCGACTTTGAACCTCAGGGCAATCGTATCCTGCAGACAGGTGTGCTGCAGGGGCGTTACCTGAAGGTGGAAGATAAGAATGCGGTGGTCATCGGCAAAACATTGGCGAAGCGACTGGATGTCGAACTGGAAGATGATTTGTATGCCACGTTATCCGCACGTAATGACATTACCAGTGTCATGCTGCATATTGTAGGGATTATGGAGACGGGCAGTCGCGATATAGACAGCATGTTCTGTCAGGTTACCTTACAAAATCTTGCCGAATTGACGCAGTATCCGGGCGCGAGTGAAATTGCGCTCTTGTTGCATGATTATACCGCCATTCCTGCTGTGCAGCGCACTTTGGCGAGTGCAATGCCGAAAGGAAACGAAGTCATCACCTGGCAGGAGGTCAACCCGGCGATGGCGGGAGGAATTGAAGGGGATCGTGCCTTTTCACGAGGGCTCATCGCCATCATTATCAGCGTCGTCGCTTTGGGTATCGCCAGCGCACAACTCACAGCGGTGTTACAACGACGCACCGAGTTCGCCATCCTCTCCGCACTGGGCATGCGCCGTCGTCAGATTATTGCACTGGTCATGATCGAAGCCTTATTTATCGGATTGGGTGGCGCTGTGGTTGCGCTGATGGTGGGTGGCGCAGGGGCGTACTACCTCGCAACAGAAGGGGTAAGCCTGGCAGCGATCATGGGCGAAGGTGTTGAATTGGCTTTTGGCGATGTGCTCTTAGAACCTCATATTTATGGCTCCTTTGGCCCCTGGCTCATCGGATATGCGTTTCTCGTATCGCTTTTGGCAACTGTTTCGGCCTCTATGTATCCCGCATGGATGGCGACCAAGGTAAATCCGGCGGACGCATTACGCAGCATCTAAGAGTGGGAAAATAATATTGGTTGAGTTTTTCGCAAGTTGAGGCATTGTACATGAATACTCCTGATAAAACGCCTATTGTTTCGGCGCACAAGGTTGAAAAGACATACAATACGGGCAAAGTTGAAGCGCGAGCCCTGCGCGGTGTGAGTTTCGATGTCGTCCCGGGTGAGTTTTTGGCCATTGTCGGCCCTTCCGGTAGTGGAAAAACAACCCTGCTCAACCTGTTGGGCGCTCTGGACACGCTTACGCAAGGTGAGCTGGAAGTAATCGGACATGATCTGGTGAAAATGAACCGGCGCAAACGCGCTGATCTGCGCCTGCATAAACTCGGTTTCGTATTTCAAGCCTATAATCTGCTTCCCGTCTTGACAGCGCAGGAAAATGTTGAATTTGTGCTGGAACTGCAAGGTGTCGGCAATGAACGCCGTAAGCGGGCGTCGGAGGTTCTGGAACAACTTGGCCTGGCCGAGTTTGCGCATCGACGTCCCAATGCGCTTTCAGGAGGACAACAACAGCGCGTAGCGGTTGCCCGCGCCATTGCCTCACGTCCGGAGTTGGTTCTGGCGGATGAACCGACCGCGAATCTGGATGGAGAGAATGCAGAGGCCCTTTTACACATGATGCGTGCGCTGAACGAGGAGCATGGCATTACTTTTATCTTTTCCACCCACGATCCACGCGTCATAGCCCATGCAAGACGGGTCATCACCTTGGTCGATGGAAAAATCGACCAGGACGAGGAAAAGGCGCAAGCGAAAAAGACAACCGCAAGGAAGATGTAGTATGTGCAGCATCACACGTTGCCTTTTTCTCTACATTTTGCTGCTTGGTACTATTGGGGCGCCCATGGCCATGGGGGCGACCCTGTGGGAAGACGAGGAAAGTGGAGAGCGCTTCGTAACGCTGGATACTTCCCTTAAATTGAGTGCGCTGGCCTCGCATGCTCCGGAAGACCGTTTCCTCTTTCCCGACCGCAACAGCGAAGTGGGGCTGTTTCGCTCTCGATGGGTGCTGGATGCGCAACTTGCTCCATCTGCGAACGCCGAATTGGCGTATGAACATCGTGCGCAACGTAGCTCAGGAGCAGCAGGGGTGGGTGCTGTTTCCTCTGTCCTGCCCTCACTTGCAACGGTTTCTTACCGACTTAACCAGTTGGATTGGCAAATTGATCGCGATGAGGACACCTTCCTGTATCGTCATGAAATTGATCGCGCTTTTGTTGCGCTTCACCCGCAATGGGGTGAGGTTACTTTGGGACGCCAGGCTATAGGTCTTGGGCGTGGCGTATTATTCAGTGCCATCGACATGTTTTCGCCCTTTTCGCCTACCGAGGTTGATCGGGAATGGCGACGCGGCGTAGATGCCCTGCGTGTTGAGTATCGCACCACCGACACTTCCTCCTTAGAACTCCTCTTTGTTGCCGATGAGCAGTGGAAGGATTCCGCTTTACTGGGACGTGTGCGTGGTTATCTGGGGGATTGGGATGGAGCGCTTCTTTTTGGAAAACGAGCAGAGGATGAAATGCTCGGCGGCGCCCTTTCCGCTATTCTTGGCGACGCCGAAGCACATTTAGAACTGGCGGTTTTTCACACGCCTGAGGAACACCCCGATGGTGGTCTATTGGGAGAAGACACCCTCATTCCCAAAGCCGTGCTTGGCGCTTCCTACACCTTTGATGTGGGCAACGGGCTTACGCTGTTGGGCGAATACCATTACTCCGGTTTTGGCCTGGAAAACGTGGAAGACGCGTTAACGTACCTTCAGCGGGATGCGTTTCAAAGACGCTTTCTACGGGGGGATTCACAGATATTGGGGCGTCACGCGGTTGCCGTGCAATGTACCTATCCTTTCAATGAGATCTGGACTGCCTCCG
This sequence comes from Candidatus Hydrogenedentota bacterium, assembly GCA_963678445.1. Lineage (GTDB taxonomy): Bacteria > Hydrogenedentota > Hydrogenedentia > Hydrogenedentales. The sequence continues at coordinate 2,766,970 of OY782877.1, forward strand.
CACTCTTTCTGCAAAGTCCCGCTGATGGTTCAGGTATTTTCTCGCCAGCGGTCTTGTGGGATTTTGCACAAAATGCCTCTCTACGCATGAATGCGTTTCTGCCGTGGGGCCCAGATCCTCGTCGGGGACGCCTCCAAAGCGAATACGGCGCATCACCAATGAGTCTATTTTTACAGCTTTCCTTCTACTTCTAAAGCGCTCCAGCGACTGCGAGCAGTGGCCAGCACCACAGGCAATATGTATGGTTCTTGCCATCCCTGACCGCATAAGATGATTTTTCAGATTTCGGTCACTAAAGCGCCCAGCGACTGCGAGTAGTGGCCAGCGCCACAGGCAATACGTATGGTCCTTGCCATCCCTGACCATAATGTTTTTCTTCTTTTAAGGCAGCTTTTGGGAATTCAAACATCTTCTTATGCGCGTTAACTATATGCCGTTGCAGAATTCTAGTTGCAAATGTGCAACTAAGGCAGTATGCTGTATAATGAGGTAGTAGGGAGGGGGTTGCAGGGAAAAACAACTAAGGAAATGCTGCCGGATGAAAAAGGGGACAACAGTAGTATTGTTTTTGGTAATCGGAAGCGCTATGGGGTGTGCCGGGTTGCTGGCGCAAAACCTTCTTGCTACTTGTTTGGCCACGCTGTCGCTTATTCTGCTGTTCATTGCGGAACGACGCCATATTTTATTAGAACGCCATCTTTTTAAAACCACCGAGGCACTACGTCGGGCTTGTGGGCATAGTCAAGCTACGAAAACTGCACTAGAACATGCCCTGCGCCGTGCCAATGAAATGACATTAAAGGCCGAGGCGGCTAATATCGCCAAGAGTCAGTTTTTGGCCAATATGAGCCATGAAATCCGCACCCCCATGAATGGTATTGTTGGTATGACGAGTTTGCTCATGCATACACATCTAAACGCAGAACAGCGTGAGTATGCGGAGGTAATCCATTTTTCCAGCGAATTGATGTTGAATGTGGTCGATGATGTTCTGGATTTTTCCAAGATTGAGTCTGGGCATTTGGATCTGGAAGAAACGGTCTTCGATCTCCGTAATTTGCTGGGCGAGATTGCCGCTTTATTCCATTTTAAGGCGGAGGAAAAGGGCTTGGCGCTAAGTTTTACAATAGCCCCCGATGTGCCCGCCCGCATCAATGGCGATCCGGCGCGATTGCGCCAGGTTTTACTTAATCTGGGCAGTAATGCGCTTAAATTTACGGAGCATGGCGAAGTCGCTATCGATACTACGCTGATTGAAAAGCGTGCAGGACAAGTCGTATTACGTTTTAGTGTGCGCGATACGGGTATTGGGATCCCAGAACATGCGCAGGGCGCCCTCTTTGATGCATTTACGCAGGTAGACGCCTCTATTACGCGCCGATATGAAGGCACCGGGTTGGGCTTGGCTATTTCGAAGCGGCTGGTGATGCTTATGCAGGGGGAAATAGGTGTGGAAAGTACCTTGGGAGAAGGTGCTACTTTCTGGTTTACGTCGGTATTTTCCCTCGAAGACGATTCTGCTGAAAAAGAGGGGTTTATCTCAGACACACAGGAGCTTTGTTTTTGGCGCACAATGAGAGCCACCGCAGAAGATACACTGTGTATCGATCCGCCGCCCTCTAATAAGCGCATTCTGTTGGTGGAAGATAACCGGGTTAATCAAAAGGTAACAAAGCGCATCCTGAATAAACTGGGGTATGAAGTGAATTGCGTTGAAAATGGACAGCTGGCGGTGCAGGAAGTACAAAGCAGTTTATATGATGTTGTTTTGATGGATTGCCAGATGCCTGTGATGGACGGATTTGAAGCGACACGCCGAATACGTGCGTGGGAGCAGCAGGGTGAAGAAAGGCATACGCCGGTGATCGCCATGACGGCGTTGGCTATGCGTGAGGATAGCGAGCGGTGTCTGGATGCGGGCATGGATGATTATATTGCCAAGCCCGTTAATCTGGAACGGCTTCAGAAAACGTTAACGCAATATGCCAAAGCATAGAGGTACTATCTTTGCCATATAGAATAGAGGGGTTCAAATAGAGGTGTCGGCATGCGCATACAAACATTGATGCTTGGCGCCATGTCGGCCATTCTAGTGTTGGCGTCGGTTATATTTTCGGGCTACGGATTTTATACCCAGCGTCAGTTTTTGATGGAAAACATCGATCAAAAGCTGCTTATGGCGACGATATGCGCACGCAACACTCTGCCCGCTGCCTACCACGATCGGCTTCAGAATGCCGCTTCCTGTTCTGATAGGGAGTACAAAGACATTGTTGAGCAGTACAATGCGTTGTGTCAGCAGTTCGAAATAGATCAGCTTTTCAGTGTGCTGCAGATTGATGCCGATACGGTTATCAGCTCAAGCGCATCACTTAGTAAGACACTTCAGTGGGGAGATTATCCCCGTTTTTTTGAGCCGTATCCGAATCCGATGCTTTTCCAGGCGGCATTTGCCAAAATGCAGGTACAGTATATTGATTCCGTGGATGAGTGGGGGGTGAGTCGGCTGGTTATAGCGCCTGCACTCGACCGATACAATCGTCCGCATGCCTTTGTCGCTGTGATTAATGTAGAGCATATCAACCCGCTCCTCTGGCAATTGGCGCGACATTCCCTGTTTATTTTTTTGCTGCTGTTTTTCTTGGGTCTGGGCATCAGCATAGTGTTGGCGTACCTGTTTGCCAAGCCTATTTCGCGTCTTACCCAGGCGGCAACAGCCATTGCCGCAGGGGATTACACGCATCCTATTGCTGATTCCGGTAGTATTGAAATTCGCTCTCTCTCGCAGAGTTTGCAACATTTGGGAGCATCGGTGCAGCAGCATGTCGAAACGATTGAAAAGGGGAAAGAACAACTTCGCATCATACTCAACAGTATCGGTGAAGGGGTGATTGCCGCCGATGAAACAGGCCGTGTCCTGCGGATGAATCCCGTTGCCGAGACATTAACCGGTTGGTCATTAGAGGAGGCAAAGGGGAAACCCGTCGCACAAATTTATAACATCCAATCCATTCTCGCGGATAAAGAAATCGGCGAGAATGACGTTGAAAACCCGGCCGCCTATAGCGTGCCACGGAGATGTGAATATTTACTTACCTCGCGCGACGGTGTTGTGCGTCGCGTCGCCGATAGCGGTATGCCCATGTTAGACGCGCACGGCAATATCATCGGGATTGTGGTCGCTTTCCGCGATATTACGTCATGGCATGAGAAAAGCGTCCAGTTACGCGCCAGTGAGGCGCGCTATCGAAGTCTGGTTGAACAGGCGCCTTTGCCTATTTACGTGCACTGTGAGGGACGAATGGTTTTTTTAAATCCTGCCGCCGCTCACTTGTTTGCCCATAGCGAGCAGAATGACCTGACTCGAATAGAGCTTCTCCATCTTGTGCCACAGGAAGAGCAAGAGAGATTGAAGGCGATGTTGCAACCCAGACGCTATAGGGAGGAAAAGCGTAAGACACAGATGACCATTGTGACGCCTACCCGGAAACGTTTAAGGGTGGATGCGGTTTCCATTCCAGTGCCTTTCGAAGGGAAGGATGCACGACTTTGCATGTGCATGGAGGTTGCGCAGCAAAAAAACTCGGCAGCCTCAAAAGAAAGTTCAGACTCTCCGGAGGAGCGGGAGAGTTATTTCAGAAACATGCCGCTGTTGGTGGGGGGGATGGTTCATGAGTTTAACAATTTACTGATGGTAGTTTTAGGTAATGCCGACTTGCTTTCCTATTCGCTGCACCCTGTAGGGAAAAGAAAACATGAAGAGCAAAATAAAATAGAAAATGTTGCGCTGTGTGATGATGAGGCGCAGCATGCCACTGCTCTGCAGGGCTTGGAACATCTCCGATTTATAAAAGAGATTGAGATAGCGGCGCAGCAGGCCGTTACGCTGTGCAGACAGTTGCTTACTTGTGTGGGGAAGGGGCCTTTTCTAAGTAAGGCGATTGATATTTCCCAGTTGGTGACGGATATGGCGCCCGTCCTGGAAAAAGAAGCCGGTGATGAAGTCCAGTTTTTTTATCAGCTGGAGAGTGCGCTTTCCTCGTTTAATGGAGACGGAAAACTTGTCAGCGACATGGTTATGGAGTTAGTGCAGAATGCGATAGAAGCTTTTGATTCCAAAGCGGGAATGATTACCATTCGAACAGGCGGCTGCACAATTTCTACGGAAAACTTGGCCTTTTCTGTTTTGCATGGTAAAGTTGACTACAAACAGGGGGTTTTTATTGAAGTGTCAGATACGGGTTGTGGTGTTGCACCCTATTTCCAGGAAAGGATTTTCGAGCCCTTTTTCTCTACAAAGACTAAGCATCGTGGACTCGGCCTTGCGGTTGTTCTGGGTATTGTGCAACGGCATGCGGGTGTGCTTTTATTACGTTCCCCCGCTGAGGGTGGCGCCACGTTCCGTGTGGTTTTTCCAGAAATATCGGGGAGCACGCATTCGGCTCACCAAAAACAAGGAACGCTTATGTCCTTCAAAGATAATAGCGGACATACCAAAAGAACAGTGTTGTTGGTGGATGATGAGGAGATGGTGCGTCATATCGGTCAACGGATGCTTGAAAAAGCAGATTTTACAGTACTGACCGCCGAAAATGGACGGCATGCTATCAACACTTTCCAGCAAAACAAAGAATCTATTGCTTGTGTTGTTCTTGACCTCACCATGCCTGAAATGGATGGCGAGGAGTGTTTTCATGGCCTGCGCCGTATTAACCCCGCGCTGCCTGTTGTGCTCTCCAGTGGCTATGATGAGAGCGAGATCGGCGAACGCTTTGGTGATATACCCCATATTGGCTATTTGCAAAAGCCCTACAAAGCGATAGAACTGGTGGAATTGGTAAATCGCTTGATCGCTGTGGTTACGGAACCCCGCTAGAGACGGTGTTCCCGGCAAAAAAACTTCCCTGATATCCTTCCTTCTGCTATTCTGGGTTATACGATGTAGACTCACCTATGTTGGGGTAAAAGGCGACCGTAGGTTCCAAAAAGTCCGTGATGAACGGAAGGGAGGAAGAAGCCATGCGTTTGCTACATGTAACCACCGGGATTGCAGTCTGTGTAATGGGAGCGGGGGCGCTTTTTGCGCTTTCCGGATGCCCTTGTATTGAAAATTGGGGCGCTGCCCGTGAAGCGATCTGGCTGGATGATGGGGATAATGGCGGAGAGTTTCTCCTGCTTACTGGAGGCAAGGTGTACATTAAACTGCCTGCGCAGGCGGGCACAGGGTATTTCTGGCACCTGGTCTCGTCGGATTTGCCAGACAATTTTACCTTGGACAACATGCGCACCATCCCCGGACGTTCGGGCATGGTCGGTGGAAGCTATACCACCGAATTTGAGCTGGAAGCGGAATATTCAGGCACTTCGGAGATTACCATCGGTCTATATGCGCCCGATGTAGATATCCACGCGGGGGATACCCCCACAGAAACATTCCAGGTAACGATAACGGCGGTAGGTTGTGGTGATGGGCGGGTCGTGGTGCGTTTTGACGGAGAGGATGATGATGAAGATCCCGAGTCACATAGCGAACTTCGTATTACCCATGTCGACAGCTCCATTCTGGTCAAATTGTTAGCAGCAGAAGGCCAGCTTGAATGGCGCATTCTGGATGAAGGAGCCCCAGCCAGTGAAGCAGTAGCCAATACAGGGGGCTTTTCGGGTAGCTACCAGCAATTCTGGTTCGACGCTGTTGCAGCCGGAGTTTCGAGCATTAGACTGGGACTCTTCGATCTTGCATCCAATTCTACAGAACCCCTCTCTGTCTTTAACGCGGTCACCGTAGTACGGGAAAGGGCCGTGGTAGAATAGGATATGGGTTGACTGGCCGATAAGATTCTCGATAAGGTTAAACGCCCCGGCAGCCGTTGTGTTGACCGCCGGGGCGTATATGCAAATTTTGGGAAACACGCTAAAGCGGTACTGTTTGAGGAAGGATGCCATGGCTGAGGACACTATTTTTGCGAAGATTTTGCGGGGAGAGATTCCCTCGGAAGAGGTTTATGCGGATGATGAATTTTATGCCTTTCGCGACATCAGCCCTGCCGCACCTACGCATGTATTGATTATTCCACGTAAGCCCATCGAACGCATTTCAGACGCCACTGCTGAAGACGCGGCTTTGCTGGGGCGTATGCTGCTAACCGCCAACAAAATTGCAGCGCAGGAGGGGGTCGTGGAAAAGGGGTTTCGCTATGTAATCAACTGCAATGCCGATGGAGGTCAGGAAGTGTTTCATCTGCACATGCATATTTTGGGAGGACGTCCCATGGAATGGCCTCCAGGCTGAGGTGGTCAGCCCAATTGACAATGCGAACGCTCCTTATGATTTGTGAATGAAGCATAAAGTTGTCATCACCCCTTGGCGTATTTTTGGAATCAACGGTAGTTTGCGGTTGTTTCTGCACCGCGAAAAATAGAAGCGATTTCTGATGTCAGAGTGTATCTTTTGTAAAATTATACGGGGAGAGCTGGCTGCGCGTGTCGTTTATGAGGACGAACGCGTATTGGCCTTTCACGATATTCAGCCTGCCGCACCTACGCATGTGCTCATCATACCTAAAAAGCATATCGCGCGCATGGATGATGTCGAGCCGGAAGACGAAGCGCTTATAGGGCATATGTTTGCTAAAGCCAATGAGGTGGCTCACAGCTTGGGACTAACGGAAAACGGCTTTCGCTACGTCATTAACTGCGGTCCGGACGGTCTGCAAACGGTGTATCACATCCACTTGCATATCTTAGGGGGGCGTCGAATGAGCTGGCCACCAGGTTAGGTCGAGTATTGGGCCGTTTATTATAGAATTTTTTTCGAACTACAAGAGTTTTTATATACAATGAATATCGACACCACAACGCAACTATGTGCTGTAATCGGTAATCCCGTTGCCCATTCCCTTTCACCCGCTATGCACAACGCGGCCTTTCAGACACTCGGTTTAAACTATGTTTATCTGGCCTTTGCGGTGCAGGATGTAGGAGGCTGTCTCAATGGAATGCGCGCCATGCCTGGTTTTCGAGGCATGAGCGTTACCATACCTCACAAAATAGCGGTGCTCCCCTATCTGGATGAGATCGATGCATTAGCCCAACAGGTTGGCTGTGTTAACACGATTACCTGCGAGGACGGCCGTCTACTGGGTAGTATCACCGATGGCCTGGGCACATTGCGCGCTTTTGCAGAAGCAGAGGTGTCGTTAGCAGGGAAACGGCTCCTTTTTCTGGGGGGCGGTGGCGCGGTACGCGCGGTTGCGTTTGCCGCTCTTTTACACGAAACGCCGCAGAGCATTACCTTGCTGGGACGCTCTCCAGAACGCTTGGCGCCTCTGGTTGAGGATTTACGCAACGCCAATCCGTCGGGCGTTTCTATTCAAGGCGGTCACCTGGAAGCAGATATTACTTCTGCTATGGAAAGCCACGATATTATCATCCAAGGTACGCCACTGGGCATGCATGGGCATGGCGAAGGGAAAACATCCGTTCCTGCCGCCTTGTTCAGTCCGCACCATGTTGCCTTTGATATGGTCTATCGCCCCCTTCAAACCCCCTTCATAAGGGATGCAGAAAATGCAGGTTGTAAAACCATCCTTGGGTTAGAGATGCTGGTCAATCAAGCCGTTTTACAATTCGAAGTCTGGACGAAAAAGCCGGCCCCTCGCGAGATTATGAGAAATGCATTGTTGCACGCATTGGAAGAATAGCGTACAGTAGAACGAAATCAATGCATAGATTAAAAAATGGAAGGGGATATTGCAAATGAAAGTACAAACTTTTTTGGGTAAGGTAAGTATCGACGGCCTGCACCAGATGGATAGCCAGATTAATAAATGGATGGAACGAAATCAGGTTACTCCCATCCAGATTAAACAGTCATTTGGCTCGGATTTGCACCACGACGGTCGCCGTCAGGAACCCATCGTAGTAATTTCGGTTTGGTACGAGCCTAGCGCGTGAAATGTGAACAGGGGCTCATAATCTGTAAGATTTTGTACTAACGATTGTTTTAGATATGTTTGTATTCAAACGGGGCCATACGCAGATGACGTATGGCCCCGTGTTCTAAATATTGTGCTAAGCCGTAGCAACGCTTTGTTGCTGCTCCAGCAGTTTTTGTCGAATGCATTTACGCAAATGCGATTGCGTAAGCATGCCAAGCGGTGCAGGTGGTGTCTGACTGTCGACTACGGGCAGTTCTTCCAGATGTAAATCCCGCATCTCTTCCATTACTTCCTGTAACGGCTTTTCCGGTTGCGTCCGTTCCTGTAACGGCTGCATTACATCCGAAGCAAGTAGCCATTCCCACGCTCCCTGATCCACCAGCACGTCCTTGAGGCCCTCCAGCGAAATAGTGCCAATAGCTTCACCCTGCGCATTGACTACAGGATAGACCGAATATTCGCTTTGCGAAAAAATGTTGAATACATGGCGTAGCGGCGCATTTTCCTGCAACGGCGTCATATCCTGCATCATCACATCGCGCACCGTTAGGCTACGAATTACATCATCTTCGGTGACGTTTTTGCCCACCTCGCCCGCCAATGTGATGGCGAGTTTGGTAAGCGGTGGACCCAATAATTGTACAATCATTGTCGTAGCCGCTACCGTGAAGATGACGACATCACCCAGTGTCATGCCATCACTGACTTGAATATCACCCAAGTGCTGGCTCGCCATGATCGACAGTCCAACGGCCACCCCACCTTGCGCGAAAATACCCATGCCCAAATAATTGCATACACTCTTATCGCTGCCAGCGATCCGTGCGCCCAACCATGCTCCCCCCATCTTACCGGCACTACGCCCAACCACGTACACGCCAACCAGCAGCCAGAGCCAGGCAGGCATATGGGAAACACCAAGATTCGCACCTACCAGTACGAAGAACAGTACATAGATGGGCGTGGAGAAACTTCGCATCAACTGGAATAATTCAATGCTACGTCGTGGCGAAACATTGACCAGCGTGAACCCCAACATCATGGCGACCAGAATGATATCCAGTTTCAGGTGGGAGGCCAAGCTGATGGTCAACAACAGCAGGCCGATCGAGATCGCCATCAGTTTTTCCGGTTGATGCAACCAGCGCAACAGCAAACTCAGGAAAAGCGCCACCAAAACCCCCAACACGATAGCCCCCCCCAGCTCAATGGCGAGATGCCCCATGGCAGGTAGAAAACCGCCACTTCCCGTCGTCAGCAAACCGGCAAGACTCGACCCCAACCCATACAACGTCATTGCCAGCGCATCATCCAAGGCAACAATGGCCGTGATCGATGTAGTCAGGATGCCTCGCGAACGCGACTCCCACAGCACATCAATCGTCGAAGCCGGATCCGTGGCCGAGGCAATCGCGCCAAAGACCGCACCCAGCGCCACCGCCAGTGGAAAAGAACCGATAACAAACCATGCAATGATCGCTGAAGAGATCCCGACCAATACAAAGGCGCTGAGCCCCTCCCCTAGCAGTACCGCGACGAATTGGCGCGCATACTTGCGAAACGTTGCCATTTGCAACTCGCCGCCTACCAGGAAACCGATGATCCCCAACGCGAAAAGATTAAACGGGCGAAGGTGCTCAATTTCCGCCGAGGTCACCCACTGAAAGCCACTCTGTCCAATGATAAGACCGATGACAATATAGCCCACCACCTGCGGCACCCGAATGCGCTGGAAAAACCACGCACCCATCGTGCCACCAAAAACACCCAAACCCAATATAAACAACACACCCAAATTGAATTCCTGCATAGCGAAATTCCCCGCAGTCATGAAATGCCACATTTCTCGTTCCCACGGCCCTCCATGAGAACGCAAACCCTTTCCGCGGCCGGAACGACAGCCCGATACCTATCCCATTCGACCCCTGCTTCCTGGCCACCCAAAGGCGCAGTTACACATTATTCGGCGTCAACAACGCTAACGCCGCTTCCCCACTTTCAGCCTCTAACAAGGCATGGCGCAACGATTCTTGTTTCAATGCCCCACTGATGAGCGACAACAACCGGATATGCTGCGTATGCTGATTGCGACCCGCCGCGATCATGAAAACCAGGCGGACCGGCTCATTATCCAACGCCTCATAATCCACCAAAGGACGCCGACACAACGCCGCCGCCACAATGATATCCCGAATACTTTCCAGCCGCACATGTGGCACCGCTACCCCCAGTCCGATCCCCGTACTCATCAAGCTTTCCCGGTGATAAATTCCCTCTGCCAACGCCTGACGATCCACCACCTGCGGCGTTTCCGCCAGACAATCAATGAGACTATCCAGCACTTCCCGCTTATGCTCCGCATCCGGGAAAAGGATACGCTCCGGCGGCAGTACATCCTGCAGCTGCAGCCCCCCCGCATCCACCGGACGCCCCACATCCCCCAAGCGCGCATTCACCCAACGCTCCACCTCCGAACGCTTAAAACGCCACACCGTTCCCAGCTTCCCTCCCGGCAAGTCCTTGCGCTGCACCCAATCATATACCGTGCGCTCCGACACCCGTAAATACTGCGCCACCTCCTCAATAGTCATAATTTCCGGCTGCGACATACGCTGCTCCCTTCCCAAATTAATACCCAACGCGATTTCTGTCAACCCGCAACAAAGTAATGCCTCATTCACCGACAAACAACACGTTAATTCATGTTCATTCTTTTGCACGCCAAGGTGGCCAGGTCCAGCGGTCCAGCGGTCCAGCGGCCGCAAGCAGGAAGTAGGGTCCTTAGCGTGGGTAGCCACAGCGAAGCCAAGATATTTGTTTATTCTCGTTACCAAGTTCTACTTGATAACGCACTTGTCTCCGAAGCTTTTCTTCGTCCTTTTTTCGTAAAAAGGCCAAAAAAGAATCCCTATACTTCTATACGGCCATGTTTTCATCAATCTTTTGCTTAATAGTACCTTATAACGTGTCATAAGTCAAATGATTGCGTTTATATGAAATATTATGAAAAATCAATAAAAATTATAGCAAGATGCTTTTCAAATCGCTTCACCCTAGAGCGCACCGCTCTGCCCCAAATGCTAAACCCTGCACTCACGCCATGTACCATTAAAGCAAATCCGATTATAACAATAAAAAATATGGATCTGATATATGCATTCGGGTAGTTTATCTAATGGACGTGCAGGAGGAATATTGTGCATTATGCGGGTATTGCCTAATCCAGGAAATGAGGATTACTCCTTTTTGAGCGGTATTAAGCTTGGAATTAACCACAGATAGATGCCTTGCATCGCAAATTTGATGTGGCGATTCAGAAACATGTACGATCGGGCGGAAGAATGCGATTCCGTGGATTGTCTGCACTGAAATGTTAAGGAAGAAAACAAGTGGTTTTTAGCTCGACAGTATTTTCCTTTCTCTTTTTGCCCGTGGTGTTGATAGCCTATTTCCTGCTACGCCACGAATTGCGGAATGTCTGGCTTCTTCTTAGTAGTCTTTTTTTCTATACCTGGGGTGAGACCTATCTGGTGTCGGTCTTATTTGTAAGTATCGGCGTAAATTACATTTGTGGCCTTTTTATCGCACAAGGTTTTCGTCGCGGCCCGCTTGTGCCTTTGGAACGCGGAGGGCAACGGACACTTTCTCAAAAAGTCGGATTGGTTTTTTCGCTCGTAGCGAATCTGGGCCTGCTGGGTGTTTTCAAGTATTTTAATTTTGGTGTGGCCAGTTTCAATACATTTGTGACGGAGATTGGGCTTGAGCAACTTCGTTACAACGGCCTGATTATTGCCGCGTTGCCCCTGGGTATCAGTTTCTTCACGTTTCAATCAATGAGCTACACCATTGACGTCTATTTGGGCAATACGGTTGCTACCCGCAATATTATCAATTTTGCAACCTATGTAACTTTGTTTCCCCAGCTTGTTGCTGGTCCTATTGTGCGCTATAAGCAAGTCGCCGAAGAGCTGGTGGCGCGCTCTATCACCTTGGAAAAAATTTCGTTGGGCGCAAGGCGTTTTCTATTGGGCCTTGGCAAGAAAATTATTCTCGCCAATATTGTCGCCTAGCCTGCGGATCAGATTTTCGCACTTCCCAACGAAGAGATTACAACCAGTTTGGCGTGGTTTGCTACGCTTTGCTATACCCTACAGATTTATTTCGATTTTTCGGGATACTCGGATATGGCGATTGGTTTGGGGCTGATGTTTGGATTTCATTTTCCGGAAAATTTCAACTACCCCTACATTTCCCAATCTATCCAGGAATTCTGGCGACGTTGGCATATTTCCCTCTCCACATGGTTTCGTGACTATCTCTACATTCCATTGGGAGGAAACCGAAAGGGTGCCCTGCGTACCTATTTCAATCTCGTTACTGTATTCTTTTTATGCGGTCTGTGGCATGGGGCCAGTTGGAACTTTGCTTTTTGGGGCTTGTATCACGGCTTTTTCCTTGTCATAGAGCGACTGGGGTTTGCCAGGCTGATTGCAAAACACTGGCGTCCTTTTCAACATGGGTATACCCTTCTTGTCGTTATGGTGGGGTGGGTGCTGTTTCGTGCCGAGACCTTTACCCAGACATGTGTATTCCTGAAAGCCATGGCAGGCTTTGGCGCAGCATCTGATACCACCTGCTCGGTAATGGATTATTGGAACCGTGAACTGGCAATTGTTCTTCTGCTTGCATTTATTGGCGCTACACCATGGATGCCTGCTGTGAAGCACAGATTCAACCTGTTTCAGGAACGCGCTCACCCAACATTGCGCCTTTCATTTCACTTTGTGCATGAATGGATGGTATTAGGCTTTTTGGGACTTGTCTTTATGATTTGTGCCATGTTGATTAGCGCCCAGACACACAACCCCTTTATCTATTTTCGGTTTTAATGACGGGCACTCCAAAAGCGAACATGGAAAACTAAAATTTGCTACGGTCAGGGTGGCAAGGATTATGCCTTCAGCTTGTGGTCGCTCGACCCCCTTGGGTTTTAAGAAGACGGAATTATCATGAAAATTGCTCGTAATTTTACAAATACGCTCTGCGTAATGCTGTTTTTTTGTGCTATATCGTTTCCCCTTTTAGACAGCTTTTGCCATTTGGATACTACGCCTGAGTTGAATGAAAAAAGGACGCTTGCAGCAAAGCCGAGTCTGGTGGGCGATTGGGAAAGTTTGAGGGCCTTTCCAAAACAATTTGAGGCTTATTACAACGATCATTTTGGTTTTCGAAAAAGACTGATCCATCTACTGGCGCTTTTTCGCTTAAACGTCCTGGGCGTTTCTCCAAATCGGGAGCGGGTTACATTGGGTAAAGAGGAATGGATGTTTTACAACCCCTCGCTCGATGAGGAAATGCCCGATAAAGTGTGTTTTGACGATGCACACCTTGCTGCTGCGCAAGCCTATTTTGAAAATTGGCACAATCGGCTTGCGGCACAAGGGATAGCCTATTTTCTGGTTATTGCCCCAGACAAGAAGGATGTTTATGACGAGTACCTTCCCCACAAGTATGCACGCAAAGATCCGTTGTCGTGGCAAAGTAACAAGTTTATCCAATATATGAAAGCGAATTCTAAGATTCCCCTTATCGATCTTGCCCCTGTATTACGCAGTCAAAAGGAACTGGGACCGTTATATTTAAAAACCGATTCGCATTGGAATGAACTTGGCGGTTTTTTGGCATCCGAAACGATTATGGACGCTGTGCACAAAGAAATTCCTGCTGTGCGTCCTCCATTGCCTATTTCAGCGTGTAACATAAAAAAAACGGCGAATACCAAAGGCGGCGACATCGCCAAAATAATCGGCTTGTTGAATGAAGTGGCTGAATCCAATCGGGTAGAGGTGACACTGAAAGAGGGGGCACAGGCAAAACGTATCACAAATGCCGACACCATTGAAGAAGGTGCGAAATGCCCCCCCTTCGTTTATGAAGCGCCTCACAAAGAGCTTCCGCGCGCTGTTATTTTTCACGACTCTTTTGGGTATCGGATGTTTCCCTATCTTTCCGAGCATTTCAGTCGAAGCGTTTATTACGCACAGTACTATGGGCAACAAACTATCCTGGACTTTGAGAAGCCAGATGTGGTTATTCATGAAGTAGTTGCTCGAAAGGCCCGCATTCTTCACCTTTTGCCAGATGCTAAATGGTGATACAGCTTTTGCCCTACGGTTGAAGCAGTGTTTTTCGGATTGGGGTGTGCGCTTGTAGACCATGGTCAGGGCCGTTTGACGGGAACCGCAGTCGGCTGTGTGCGGCTACTGTTTTTTTTGACCATGGCGGCCATTCAGATCATGAGGGGGCATAAGGATGTTCAGAGGAAAGCGTTTTGTTTGTTCCTCTTCATGTCCTTCGTGTTCTTCATGGTTTAATGCGGTTTTATGTTGGCGCATGTTTTCTGCCGTGGGGCTGTCGCTTTCAGATCCTGCGGCAGTGGATGGTGACGGATTTTTCGACGGCTTCGGATCGTAGTTGGGCGATGCGGCGGTAGTGGGGGTCTTTGAGGAAGTTGTAGTAGTTTTCGATGCTGGGCCATTCGATGATAGAGATGTAGTTGGGGTCGAATTGGCCGGAGAGGACTTCGATGGGGAGGAGGCCTTCAGCGCGTCGTGCACCGAATTTCATAGCGATGGGACTGGCGTTTTCAAGATATTCTCGGTAGCGTTCGGCGCCTTTGTTGGAGCGAAACCATACGGCAAACAGAATATAGGTTCGTTCGGGTTGTCGATTGGGTTGGTTGGTATTGTCTGGTGCTTTCTCGTTGTCCCCTTGCATGGTGCTAGCCTCCTGCGTTGTGACGCCCCTCAGTATGTAGCACACGTCTTATTATGCCAGTGTAGCGTTTTTTGGGAGTGGGGGAAAGCGTTTTTTTGGGGGTGGATAGGGTATTGTGCTCTTTTTTGAAGCGTTTCAAGTATATGTTACTTGATGCGGCCGGAATTTTCAGTATTATTATTTTAGCTAGAGGTTTTTCACGGTGCCGACAGCGGCCTTTGACAGAACCGTATTGTGAGGTGTGACAGAGGTAGATTTCTTGCTGTAATTTTCCGGGGTGACGCGTCCTATTCGTGATGTGCACTGGTGGGCATCAATGGGCATTTTGACAGCGACTGGACGCCGTGCAAGCGTAATGATTTGTATACGATTACGTTTTATGCGGACAGTTCAGGTACAATCGGCGCGGTTGAAAGCACAGAAATAAGCATAATCCCTAAAGTGGAAGATACAGGGCTGGAGTATGATGGTTTTCCTTTGTATCACTACAGCTGGAATCTTGAAACGCCGGTTGATCTTGCCGCTGGCTGGGTTTCGATCCAGGGGGTAAGCGATACCTCCTGCCGATTCCGTTGGATAAGCTCTGGTGGGGGGGGGCAAGAAGTCGTATTTTGATTCGGGGAGCGGTCCGGTTTTTTATGATCGTGACTTTAGCCTGTGTCTGACGGGGGATCGGGGCTGTGAAGTCTTTATTGATTTTGATGAGGGCTCCGCACCACCGGCTTTTTCTTCTGCGTCAAGGCTTTCCAGCAAATACGCGGGTTTGGGGGTTACTTTTGAAGGAGCAAGTGTAGATGATGGTGGCGGCTGGACGTTTACAGGGAATTCGCCGGATAATTTCCTGGCGTTCAATACCGGTTCTATGCTGTCTGGCGGCGGGGTTGCGCAAGGGCCTGAAACCATCTATTTCGATCCACCGATTGTTTCTTTGGCCATGCTTGTCGCCACCAGTGAAGACGAGGGGAGCGATGATGCCCACACGGCGGACCAAGATGATAGTAGTTGTATCTGTCTATCCGAATTGTTGCGGGTGATTCAATTGTTCAATTCGGAAGGCTTCCATTGTCAGGGCGGAACCGAAGATCAATATTGTCCTGGCCATATTTAAAGATGCTTTTGACCATTACCTGTAAAGCGTATAGAGGATAGCTGGAGGTTCTCAAGGGTCGCACACCGTTTGGGTGCGACCCTTGAAATCTTTGGGGTATATTCGTTTTTTTGGATATGAGTATGGAGCAAAAAAGAGGGATTATTTATCTTTTTGCTGCTTAAATAGCCATTTTATGGCCTTTTTGGTTCCATAGGCCTGATCCCAGGAATTGTGGTCGGTCTTGGGGAATTCGGTGTACTGCACATCGCCGCCAGCGGCACGGACGCGTTCTACCATGTCGCGGCTTTGCTGTACAGGCACCACGGAATCGTCGGCGCCGTGGAAGGCCCAGATGGGCACGGTCGCCAGCCGGGTTACACGCTCTTCAAGAGTGCCGAAGCCGTCTGGACCGTGTGTCCCCAGAATATCGTGGATGAGCTTCAAGGAGCCTCCTCCACAGATGGGCATTAACGCAGCAAAACGTTCGGTCTGTGTCGCACCCCATATCCATGTGCCGTAGCCCCCCATCGACAGCCCTGTCAGATATTGACGTTGGGGATCGATGTGATACTCTTTCATGGTTTGCGACAGTACGGCTTCGATGGTGGGCGTGGCGGTATCCCAGAACACGTCTTTGGGGCATTGTGGCATGACAACGATGCCGGGAAACCAGTTAGGATGGCGACGAATGGCGCTACCTATACCTACCTCGGATTGAATCAGGCCATCTGCACCCCGTTCACCAGCACCGTGCAAAAACAAGACCAATGGCCATTCTTTTTTGGGCGTGTATTTAAAAGGAATATAGACGACATAGCGCACCTTTTTTCCATCCACGGTAATACACTTGTTCAAGAACCCTGTTACTTCAGTTTGGGCCACCGTACTTCCTCCACAGCGGGAAGATGTTGCACAGCCCGCCAATAAAATACAACTTACTAAACACATCAAGGTGGTCCAGCGACCACAAGCAAGGGCCATGGTCCTTGACATCCCTGACCACAGTAAAAGTTTGTTTTTTGTGACAACTGATGAATTGTCATTCACTGAAGGGGTCCAGCGACCGCCGAGAGAAGTTATCAAAAAAGATGTCGTAAAACGCATATGCTACAAAACTCCTTCCTACGTGCTTTATTACTGCATAATTTTTCTTACGTAAGTAACCGCATCCGCTACTTCCTGGATGAGTGCGTCGCGTTTTTTTATAGGATACTCAAAATGCAATGAGACGGGGCCCTGGAAACCTGCTGTGCGGAAAATTTTGAAAAATGCGCCGACATCCACTACACCTTTTCCCAAAGAGGTCCATCTCGGTTTGTTGTTTTCCCAGAAGAAATCTTTCAGCGCCATCATTTTTACATACGGTGCCATGAGTTGTGCGGTAATCTGCCAATCCCCCAACGCACCTTCCACGGTGGCGTGCCCAACATCAAAATTGCTACCGAGGTGTGGAGACTGAACCGCTTCAAAGATTCTGTGCAGATCCCATACCGGTGCACCCACACGAGCATGTCCGGAATGGTTATGGTAGCCCGCAACCATATCGCACTTCGCCGCCAGCTGGGCAAGGCCACGCAATTCTTCTGTAAAGCGGTCGAGTTGGGGCAGGATAGGGCGGGACAGGTCATATTTGTGCCCATCAATGCGGAAATAACGGATTCCCTGTTTCGATGCCACCTCTAGGATGCGGCGTGTATCCTTGTCTGACGCGTTATTCAATCGTGTTGTGATCATTGGGACCTCCAAGCCCTCTGATCGGATTGCCTCTACTGCTGCGGGAAGATCTCGGTGAACTTTTTCCGGTGCAACATGGCCGCCGTCACGCACGGTTAAATCCACACCATCCAGCCCAACCTCCCTACAGGTTTTGGCCAGTTCTTTATAGTCCAGGAATTGGAGATGTTTGGAGAATACACACAGCGGTAGTGGTTGTTTGGGAATGCTTGTAGCGGCCTCTCCTTTTTTTGGGGTTGCTACTATCGCGGAAAGTCCGCCGGCCATTGCTAAACGTTCCAAAAAGAGCCTTCGCGGCAGTTGGTTTTTCATACACGGCTCCTTGCGCTATTGTTCTTTTGCGACCGCACAATATTTCAGGAAGCGTCGACCGCAGGCTTCAATGAAAAAACCTGAAAGCACCACAATCGTCGCATCGGTCATAAAACGATACCGCGAAGTTTCGAGAAAATCCAGTGCGCAGCCCAAGGTAGCGACCATGAAGATGTTGAAAAGTATGAACATCAGTACCAGGCGTTGGGGAGAGGTTAAGGGGTAACGTGTTGAAGGGTATATGCTACGAAAAAGTGTATATAAAAAAAGCAGAGGGAGCCCCAACAGAATAAACAGGCAGGGTGGCTCGGCATCCAACTGCATCAGGCGGCTGTTTTCAGGTAGAGAAAAGGGAAG
Organism: Candidatus Hydrogenedentota bacterium; assembly: GCA_963678445.1. Taxonomy (GTDB): domain Bacteria; phylum Hydrogenedentota; class Hydrogenedentia; order Hydrogenedentales. The sequence goes on from OY782877.1 coordinate 2,785,177, forward strand.
TTTTCCGTAGAAAACATGATCGTAGAAACGAATAAGAGGCTGTATTTTTTCCTTGTTGCCTGGGGATACGGGCAGGTCGCTGCTGGACTTAAAATATCGGTACGCCGATTGTAAACAGGCCAGGAGATAGGATTTTGGGTAGTGACGCAGCACGTACTTTGCATCCTGTCCGTATATATTGCAGAGTTCGATGTTGCCGTAGTGGTTGTAATTCACCGCCCCCGTGGATTTGTGCGTTTCTGAAAGCGCGGGTATGTTCTGAAAATGGTCTGGCACCTCTTTAAAATGGGGGGGATATGCGTCAAGCGAGGCCCAGCGGTTGACGAGTGCATACGGCGTCAGTTTTTTCTCCTCTACCGATCGCACTTTTTCCGCGCCGTTCATATTACCGACCGTCATGATCCACAGATTTTTTTCTACAAAGGTGCAGGTGTTGAACTCGCCGAAGATCACGGCGTTTTTGGCGTAGAAGCTGAATAGAAGTAGTAAGGGAAGTAGGCCTGTATAGAAAATGGGGCGACGTAGACGAGGGCGTAACACCAGAAGGAGCAGGAAGGCCAGTATAAAATATCCCAGATGAAACATGCTGCGCATGCCGCAGACAAGAAAGAGGGCGATGAAAAAGATGGTCAGCGCTACAGGGGAATCGTGTTCCAGCACATCAAAGAGCATCAGGGTGGCCAGCGCGAGGAGTGCTGCGCAGGGTAGCGTGTAGAGCAGAAAGTGCTCCCAGAGCATAAAAGAGGGACTGGCCATGAAGAGAAAACTAAGTGTCGCGGCCAATGGTTTGCGTACGCCGATGCGTAGCTGCAACAAAAAGGTGCATTCGTAGAGGAGTAGACCCAGAAGAAGGAAAATTCCTTGGAATCCCCATGGGCTTTCTGGTGTGATTTTCAGGATCAAACCAGTAAAAAAGTTCATCAGCGGGGGTTGGATGTGCAGAAAAAATACACTTTCCAGAAGGCGGGTGCGCAGCAAAAGCGGATCGAGAAAATGCATGACTTCGTACAAGGTGTTTCGGTTAAACTGCAGTCCAAGAAGATAGTAGAAGGCATGCACCAAAAGGAACGAGAGTGCAAGCCCCAGCAGCCATTTTACAGGATACCGTGCTGTATGGTTCTGTTCGTTCCTATCCAACATGGATACATCCCTTACCAACAACAGTGCCGAGAGTGCCACGAAAACCGTTTTTCACAGGCATCCATCATAGCACAATTGGAGCGGGCTATTCCGTGAGAGGTGGCTGCGAAGAATGGTTTAGGATTTGCTCTGTACCGCTTCCTGGATATGCTGGAAAAGACGTTCGATGTTGACGGAGAGCGTGAATTCTGTTTCGATGCGCGTGCGCGCTGCCTGTGCATAACGTCGTGCTGCTTTGGGATCGTGCATGAGTGTTTCGATAGCGAGCGCAAGGGTGTGCGTATCGTTAGGAGGGACCAGCAGACCGGTTTCCTCATGCTGCACCAGCTCAGGATTGCCTGAGACTGGTGTGGTGATTACAGGGACGCCGGTGGCCATGGCTTCAAGAAAGACGATAGGTAGGCCGTCGAGGTCTTTGTTTTTTGCTTCAATGCAGGGCAAAACAAAGACGTCAGCTTCTTGTAAATGTTTCCGGACCACCTCTTGGGGTTGCGCGCCCGCCAGTGTGATTTCATTTCCCAAGTCATACAGGTCAACCTGCTTGCGTAAATCATCCGCCTGTGGGCCATCGCCAATAAGGGTGCAGTGGAAAACTTTGCCTTGCTTATGGAGTTCTTTCAGAGCGTCAATCAGGATGAGGAGGCCTTTTTTCTCAACCAGACGGGCTACGGCAAGGATTTGGTAGGGCGTGCTATCGCTGTCTTTTTCAGGACGAAACGGGAACTCGCTTAAATCCAGGCCGGTTCGCATTACGTGTAATTTGGCCGGATCACAATGCTTTTGGTCCCGCAAGAAACGCACGTTGAATTCGGTGCTGCACATGCCGAACGCAGCACGATCCACCTTTTCCTTCATGGCGACCGCATTGATAAAGATATCGTGCGCATGGCAAAGAAAACTGAAAGAGATATCTGAAAGCTGTGCGGCGTACATGGCAATAGTCGTAGGCAGGTGAGCAAAGTTGCAGTGGATATGCTGCACACCCCGTTTTTGCATATCCTGCGCCAGGAGACAGGCGGTTAAAAAGTGCAATACACATTTGGGACGCTGCGAAAATGTGGGCACTTCCGCGCAAAAGGCATCACGCAGGGCCGTGGTGAAGGTATGTAGAAATGATTTTGGATGTTGCACAAACTGCTTGAGGCAGGCGCCTATGCGGCGTCCAATAGATTGTTCGTACAAGTAGCAGGTTTCATCGATATACTTCCGTGCCTCTTCCGATACCACCTCTTGCTTCGGGTGGTGCACGGAGTACACGGAAACCGTGACACCTTTTTGCCGCAGTCCGGCGATATCACGGTAGACAAATGTAGTGGAAAGGGCCCCAATTTGGGGCCCTATATATGCAATATGAAGTGATTTTGAAGTAGGCATGTCAATATTTATCGGATGCGCTCCCGCAGAGAAACATCTTCAATTACGACATTTTCTTTAGCTGTATTGCGCACGCCTACACGTACTTCAATAGCGCTCAGCTTTGCTTTTTCGGGTACGGTAATCTCGTTGACGATGTTTTCCCAGTTGCCGCTACCCAGGTGACTTACCGTCTTGTACTTGCACTCTCCGTCCACAATATAGCGTAAGGACAGCAACAGCGCTTCCTCTTCCGAAGCCTTTCCGCGCATGCGTGCTTCATAAGTTCTGGTTTTTCCATTGTTGTAGACGGTAACCCGCTGCTTCAGGAACTGAATAGCTTCAGAATCCGGCGTCAGTTCGAAACCGACACCTTTCTCGGCCTTATCCAGTTTGCTGAGCGTTTTGATTTTGTCCGCTTCCCAGCCTGTGGGGAATTCGCTCTCCCATTTGTCAAAAGTGCCGTTCTCCAGCAATTCTTTACCATACTTCGGGGGAGCCGGTTTTTTCTTTTTGGGAGTCTCCTTTTTAGGAGCCGGTTTTGCTTTGGTTTGTTCTGCCGCTTTAGGTGCAGCCGGTTGCGCCGAACTATCCTTGGCAGCCGAAGAGGCGCTTGCACCTCCCGGCGTGGCAGCCGGTTGTTGCACACAACCCAGGGGAAGCACGGTAACAGCTGCAATGGCGACAAGTAGGGTGAAGCCCATAAAAATACGCATTTTGGTCAAATCCTCCTTGCATTCGCTATGGATGTTTGATAGACAACCCCGATGATGATCGGGGGTTAAACGCAAACTATAGCATGTTTGTTCTGGCAGAGTAAAACATCGGGTTGCATGTTGAGCGCCGCATTTTTTATGCGGTCTTTGCACCGCAAAACGTCCCAAGTGCAACGTGTGCATGCGCCATACAACCCTTCCGTATTACAGCCTGCACATGATGACTAAGATTCCCAAAGTGGTCCTGAAAAAAACGAAGTTTTTACTTCGCTCCGGGACGGTAAGGACCATATCTCCTGGGTGTGGCACTGGCCGCTTTGGACATAAAACGATACTGCAAGCAAATACGATGACAGGAAGAACAGTTAATACGTTATAAAGTCTGTCAGAGCCTGTACACGTGCTTCCTGTGGATTCAGGAGACCTGTTATTTCAACAGCGAATCCAGTAGTCCCTTTACAGCCGGTTTTTGTAACGTCTTACTTCCTGTCCCAAGTAGTTTTTCAATGTCGCCGCCGCCCAACAATCCGTCACGATTCATCTTGAGCGTTTGTCCCATGGCCGCCTCCAGTACAAGTTGCGCCGCTTTTTTCCCAAATACCTTGGAGAGGATACCACTGGTAATGGGGCCGCCCAAATCAAGGGTGACGTTGTCCATAACCGCTTCTTCCTTGCGACGATCGGGGATAATATTCAGTGCGTATCCCTCGGACTGCAGATCGAAATCGAAAGGGAGGCGTCCATTGCGAAATATACCACCCACGGGCACCGTTCCCACGCGTGTTTTGACGTCTGCCTTGAAAGCGATATTGGCAAAGCGTAATAACGAAGCAATAGCAGGGTGATCTTTCAGCCAGACGGGTTCTTCCGTGTGGTCAAAAGCTGCGTCTTTAAATGAAACCTCCTTCAGGTAGATTTTGATATCTCGTTTTCTCAGCGCTTCCGTCCCTTCCATCATTTCCAGCGGTACACGCTGGAGCTCTTTAGGGATTTTGATCGTCGCGCCGCCTACAGAAGTCGCCAGAGCAAAGAGGGAAAGCAAATCCAACTGCTCCCGAGCTTCCTGTACAGATGCTTTCCATTCTTCGGGGTTATAGGTTTTTTCTTCGACGGCGTTTTCCGAGGTCGTCTCGGGCTGCGCATTGCTGTCGGTTTCTTCCGCCAGTGCGCCGCTGGACAGGATACCTGCCAGCAAGAATGTTGTGATGCCTATCCAATGTGCTGTACGCATACGACCTCCTATTTTGCCGGTCCGATATAGAGATCGTCGATATTTGTTTCGGTGACCACCGTGGCATTCGAAACAAAGCCCAGCCAGTCCAGACGTCTGAATTTAGGATCGCAAGGAAGGTCCTCCCACGTTTGTTTCTGACCATTGGGCGTAGTAATTTCGAGTGACCAGGTTCCCTTTGCCGCCTTACCGAGTGTGCAGTTGATTTCCACGGTGCACCAGGTGTCAACGGGAATGTGCCCAGCTTCCTTTCCGGCGACCTGAACGCGACCGTCGCCGTAGAACCAGATACTGGGACCTACATGATACGGGGATTGCGCGTCGCGCCATTCGTGATAGAATTCGACGTTTTTGTCAATGCGGATTGCAAACCGCGCCATGGCATTCCCTTTGCGCAGGTGCGGCGTATAAACCAGATGCGGGTTGTAACTTTTATCCAGGCCGGGAGCATCGGCAAAACGCAAGCAACGTTTTCCACTCGCCGGATTCCTTTTACTTACCCGGATACGTGCTTTTCCTGACTCGCCATTGGTAGCAGCGGATTTTGCCTGCGTTCCCGAGAGGTTTTCCTCAAAGCCGTCCTGTAAACGGACGGGTTCGGGCGGGCTCGGCGGCACAAATGTCGGACGCTGGATTTGTTTGGGTTTGCTGACCCATTGGGGATCGCCATACAGACCGATGGTATCGATGTCGATGGGTTTGAAGCCCTTTTGTAAGGCTGGTGAATCGGGTTGTAGCGTGAAGTCGCGTCCGACAATATCGACGAATAACGGATCAGCGATTTCGGAATGGACGTCGTACCCCGCCTGTTGCCATTCTTCAAAAGTTTTTCCGGCAAAATCAAGGTCGGTGTCCCCCGTGATATCCCAATAAATATTGTTGTCCAGTGCGTAATTGCCATTTTCCCATCGACTCCCCAACAGCTGTCCATTACTCATTACAATGATGTTACCGTCAAGGGTGAACGAAAGATGATCCTCCTCACGGGAACGGATGAGCTGTTCTCGTTCTGAAAAGGCGAGGATGTTGTTACGCAGGATATTTTCACGTCCATAGTGTTGGTGAAAAGTGCCCGTACGGGTGTGGTGTACGATATTGTTCTCCATCAGGATTTCCGAACTGCCTTCATCGGTGTAGAGTCCCCACCCGCCCGAGACATTAGGATTGGAAAGGATGTCGTGGATGTAATTATTGCGCAGTACGGTACCTGGAGAAACACCAAGCGTATAGATGCCGCCCATGTCGCTGAGCTGTCCTTTACCACAGTCATGGATATGGTTGTACTCGATGATATTATGATGTGCGGAGCTCTCTGCATAGCCCCAGGACCAGCCGACGGAAAAACCGGAATAGCGGAAATCGCAAACGTCGCAATGGCGTACGGTGTTATATGAGCTGCGTCCGATCCATACGCCAATGGCGCTACGGAAGACGCGACCGCCGTCATGAAGGTAACAATTGTCGAGAAGAATACGTTCACAGGCCTCCTCTGGGGTGGCTGCGCTTGCGCATTCTCCGATACGCACACCGCCGCCCCCCAAATCAGTGACCTCGCAGTGTTGCAGTGTACTGTCCTGGCAGCCTGTACGGAACCATACGCCGTAGCCGCCTACGCGTTGTATGAGGCAGTTTTCAATACGACAGTGTCGGGCGCCAATACATTCTACTGCGGAAGTAAGCGAAGTCTCCGCCTGACCGTCACTGTGCCCTTTGGGGCCAATGGGCTGTTCGGCATATTGAAAAGTAATCCCTTCAAACGAGAGATGTTCTACGAAGTGCCCCTCTTTGGGTGCGCCTTCCAATATCAGCATCTGTTTTGTCACCGGAGCGACGACTTCGGCTTTTTGCATATCCTCATCAGGGAAGGGGAGATAGAAAAGTTTTCCCTCCTTGCGATTCAGGAACCACTCGCCCGGTTGGTCCAACGCCTCGAAGAGATGTTCGATGAAAAACCATTGGTTGTCTTTCCAACGGCACAGCGGCCAGCGTGCTGGGCCGGTGAATTCAAGGATATGCTGGTCCAAATCGACGGATTTGATGCGGTGTAGCGAGGTGGCCCAGGAGTGGAAGACGACAACAATAGCATCCTCAAGCGTGGACCATTGCTGCACGTCCTCAGGGTGGAAATGGAAGCGGGTGTTACTCTTTACCTTCTTTCCCTCGGCATTCTTTTCCATCACCGGGCCATCGGCATAGAAAAAATCGGTCTTTGCAGGGTAGTCGCCCGCTTCATGTGCTGGATTGGGCGTGCGTGCCGGATGGCGTCGTTTTCCGTTTACCCACAACGCACTGAAATCCCACGTTCCTGCTTTAACCTCCGGGATATCCGCTACCCAAAGACCATTTTCCTCACGCCATCCGGTAATGCGCCGTCCGCCATCCACAAAGGTCTGGCCCGGTTGTTTTGCACTATAGACGATAGGCGCGTCCTTTGTGCCGCTATCTTCAGGCGCAAAGCGCAAAGCGTCATTGATAACATACGTACCAGGATGTACCCACACCCGCACGGAGCCTGTGAGCGCCTTATTCTGCCGTAATGCCCGCAATGCATCCCGCGCCCCTACAATGGTGGCAAAAGGGCCATCCGTACCGTTTGGTGCTGGCGCATCCAGTTTCCCCGACCAGGCGTCATTTCCTTCTGGAGTCACATGAAATACCATTTCCGTGGCATACACAGGCGCACTTACGAGTGTGGCTGCTACAGCTAAACAGCATCCTGCACCGATACAGCGAAAAATGTTTTTTAAAGTTGACATAACTCAGTCTCTCCATGCTATGGTTCGCGGATACATGTGTTGCAATTGAAGTCTAGCGGATACGGTATCCTTTCTCAAGGTGCTGTAGCGCTTTGTGTTCAATGCGCATTGCGAAGGTTGAAGTAGTATGAACGTGCATTACTTACAGCATCAGGAACATATAGACGCCGCCAATGTGGCCCGGTGGGCGCAGACGCGTGATGGTGTTGTCTATACGGGGACGCAGCTCTATCGTGACGAACCCCTACCAGCGTTGGACACTGTAGATTTACTGGTTGTCCCGGGTGGCGCTATGAGCGTGTATCAGGAAAAGGAATATTCCTGGTTACGCAGAGAGAAAGAATTTGTCAGCCAGGCCCTATCGCAACGTATTCCTGTGTTGGGACTGTGTTTTGGTGCACAGCTTCTGGCGGAAATATTAGGTGGACGGGTTTACAAGAATAGCCATCGGGAATTTGGCTGGCACGAAGTGCGGCGTCTCAAAACCACCGCAGCAACGCCCTTTTCGTCCTGCTTTCCCGAGCGATTTGATGCATTTCATTGGCATAGCGACGTATTTGACTTGCCCCACAGCGCGATCCGTCTGGCGGAAAGCGATGTAACGCCCAACCAGGCCTTTGTGTACGACGAACTGGCCTATGGATGCCAATTCCATCCGGAAGTATCGGAAAACTGCATTGCCCTGCTGATCCAATATGCGGGCTACCAATTACAACCAGGGCCTAAAGTGCAAGAAGCCTCCGCAATGTTGCCTGCTCCCCATGCATTGGCAGCTTCCTATGCGCTATTAGAGGCGATGCTCGACTATATCGTTGCAACGCATCTCAGCTAAGCGGTCCAGGTGGCCAGGGCCACACCCAAGAAATAGGGTCCTTACCGTCCCTGAATGCAACAAAAACTTCGCTTTTCAGGAGCTTTTTTGTCACCAATCCTGTTGCATTGCAGCCTATAGCCGTACATTCATATAATAGTAAAACGCGCCGTGTTTATGTGCACGGCGCGCTTTATGAGGGTAGACCTGTGAGCTTACCCAACGCCCGATCGGTTCGTATTGCCAATCGACCCATCGCGAGCAAAAAATAAGGTCTTTAAATTTTATTTGACATCCCTGTCGTCCGGCCCTCTGACCTCCCTGTCACCGCCTGAATATACTATCGGCAACTTCCACACTTTCTTGAGCCTTTTCTGCGCACGCTCCACCACGACCACAAGGTAAAAAAAAGAGCGCCACAGCCTAGGGAACTATGACGCGCTCAAAGAGGTAAGAATCTGAGACATAGGTACTGGTTTCAGTGCTGGGATAAACACCACCAGATTCCTTTCGGAATATCTCTAAGTCCCATCTTCGTATTGATATTTATCGGCAAACCCCCTAAAAACTTTAGGGTCAATTCGAGATTTATTTCAGAAGAAAAAGGGTGTCGTATTTCGCTGCTACGAAGTTTTTAGGTTTGGCTCCCTGACTTTGAAAATTTTAATTTTAAAAGGAACGAAAATCCCCTACCGATAGGGGGGATATTTTGTAAGTAGGGGGATTAAAAAGGGTTGCGACTGTTTTCGAGAAGTGTATTCCAGAATCAAAAAACTAAACATAAATTCAGTGTGTATAAAAATTCCTACCATAGTGTAGGTTTTTTTAAGCTTCGGAAACGAGCTTGCTTTTTTTTGAATAGCCTTTGTTTATAGGGTCTTTGTGAATTTGTCGACAGTGTGATAAGATTTAAGAGACGATTTGACATGGTAAGATGTCTTTTAGTAACATACCATTTGGAATGCATCGGTGCAATGTCGATATCGCGCCAAAATCATGCGGTGCTGAACGGGTGATCGTACCTTTTCGTCGCTTGTAACTTGACTGGGCGTCGAAAGGATATGCCGATTTGCATTCAAGCCTTTACCATGCGATAGGTTTCGCTGGTAAAGTTTCTGTGCGTTGCAGACCAAGGATTCCTTTTTGTTTAAACGCTTTCCTGAAGAGTAAGACGCCGTGTATAGGTGTGTACTGTGCAGAGGCGAGATTCCTTGGATAACCATAATAGGGTAAGTTTGTCTATGAGAACGCTATCCAAATTCGGACTGTATGATCCCGCATTTGAACATGACGCTTGTGGCGTAGGGTTCCTGGTGAATATCGATGGTAAACGTAGCCACGATATTGTGAAACAGGGCTGTGAGGTGATGGTGAACTTGACACATCGCGGTGCGTGTGGCTGTGATCCGGAGACTGGGGACGGCTGTGGTATTTTGCTGCAGATTCCGCATAAATTTTTTGCTGAAGAAGCGGGAAAACTGGGTTTCACGTTGCCGGAAGAGGGAGCATACGGCGTCGGGATGGTGTTTATGCCACAAGAGGCAGAGACACGCGCGGCGTGTGAGAAGATCTTCAATGAGGTCATTGCCGAAGAAGGGCAGACCTTATTGGGGTGGCGTAATGTGCCGTGCAACTCCGAGGTGATTGGCTGGCTGGCGCGTGAAAATGAGCCGGTGAGCCGTCAGGTATTCATCCAACGCGCAGAAGGGCTGGAACAGGAAGCGTTTGAGCGCAAGCTTTTCGTAATCCGAAAAGTGGCGTCGCGCCGTATTCGCCAGCTGGATATGCCCGGAGCCGAGACACATTATGTTACGAGCATGTCAACCCGCACAATTGTCTATAAGGGATTGATGCTGCCTGAGGCGACCGACAAGTATTTCGAAGATTTGGCAAATCCCAAAGTGGAGAGCTGCCTGGCGTTGGTGCACCAACGTTACAGCACCAATACGATGCCGTCGTGGCCGTTGGCGCAACCGTTCCGCTTTTTGGCGCACAACGGTGAAATCAACACCTTGCGCGGCAATGTGAATATGATGGCGTCGCGTGAGAAGCATATTGAGAGCGCGCTTTTTGGGGAAGAGATTCAAAAATTGACGCCGGTGTTGACGGAGGGGGCAAGTGACTCGGCGATTTTCGATAATGCTTTCGAATTGTTGCTGCGCGGTGGACGTTCGGTGCAGGAGTCGATGGCGATGATGGTTCCTGAGCCCTGGAGTGGCCACGAGTCGATGTCGGATGAGAAAAAGGCGTTTTACGAATTCCAGGCCTGCAAGATGGAGCCGTGGGATGGGCCGGCATCGATGGCCTTTACCGATGGTGTGCGTATTGGCGCCGTACTGGACCGCAACGGTCTGCGTCCCTCTCGCTACTGGGTGACGAAAGACAAGCAGGTCATCATGGCTTCGGAAGTGGGCGTGCTCCACATTCCGGAAGAGAAAATCGTGCAGAAGGGGCGTCTGGAGCCAGGCCGCATGTTCCTGATTGATACGCAGGAGCAGCGCATTGTAGGTGATGAAGAGATCAAAGACTATTTTGCCAAGCGTCAGCCGTACCGCACATGGCTGGATACGCACCGTCAGACGTTGCCGGAAGCGCCGGAGCAGGTAGAGGTGGCGCAGGACACGACGCCGTTGCTCGAACGGGAACGTATCTTCGGTTACACAGAAGAAGATCTTGAAATTATCCTTGCACCGATGGCCCGTCTTGGAAAAGAGCCCACGGGTTCAATGGGTAATGATGTCGCTTTGGCGGTGTTGAGTGAACGCCCGCAATTGGTGTTCAACTACTTCAAGCAATTGTTTGCGCAGGTAACCAATCCGCCCATCGACCCGATTCGTGAAGTAATTGTAATGTCGTTGGAGACGACGGTGGGCCGCGAAGGTAATCTGTTGGCGGAAGCACCGGAAGATTGTGAGCAGTTGCATCTGAAGTCGCCGATTCTGACGAATGAGCAGATGGCCGCGATTAAGAAAATGGACAGCCCGGCACTCAAAGCCCAGGTGATTTCAACCTTGTTTGCGGTCTCTGAAGGCCCTGCAGGGATGGAGAAGGCTTTAGAGCGGGTCTGTGGAGAAGCGGAAGCGGCGGTGGATGCCGGCGCAACGCTGCTGGTTCTGTCAGACCGGGGTGTGGATGCGGCTCAGGCGCCGATTCCCAGTTTGCTGGTGACAGGTGCGGTACATCACCACTTGGTGCGTGCACACAAACGCACGCAGTGCGGTCTGTTGGTAGAAACGGGCGAAGCACGCGAGGTGATGCATTTCTGTCTGCTGACAGGCTACGGTGCAGGCGGGGTCAACCCGTATCTGGCGTTTGAGAGCCTCGATGCTCTGGTGCAGAAGGAGACGGTGGTAGAAGATAAGCCGGGTCAGGCGAAAAAGAATTACATCAAGGCCATTGAAAAGGGCATGTTGAAGGTGATGTCGAAGATCGGTATTTCCACGCAACACAGCTATCGCTGTGCGCAGATCTTCGAGGCGGTAGGCCTGAACTCAAAACTGGTAGACCGTTGTTTTACGGGTACAGTCTCTCGTATTGAAGGGTTGGGCTTCGAAGAAGTGGCAAAAGAGACCTTGATGCGTCACGCCATTGCCTACCCTGCCCGCAAGTCACGTCAGGCGGCGTTGGATGTGGGTGGCGCATACCGCTGGCGTCGTCGGGGTGAATTCCACCAGTGGAACCCCGATACGATCGCAAACCTGCAGCATGCGACCAAGTCCAACAAGAAGGAAGCGTACAAAAAGTTTGCCGAAGAGGTGAACAACCGCAATCGTACCTTGGCTACATTACGTGGTCTGCTGAAATTCAAGGAAGGGAAATCCATTCCGTTGGATGAAGTAGAGCCAGCCAAAGAAATCGTGCGTCGTTTCTGCACGGGTGCGATGTCCTTCGGTTCTATCAGTAAAGAAGCACACGAGAATCTGGCCATTGCAATGAACCGTATCGGCGGTCGAAGCAATACAGGTGAAGGCGGTGAAGATCCGAAACGCTTTATGCCGGATGATAGCGGCGACCTGCGTCGTAGTGCTATCAAGCAGGTGGCTTCGGGACGTTTTGGGGTTACCAACGAGTACCTCGTGAATGCGGATGAGTTGCAGATTAAGATGGCGCAGGGCGCTAAGCCCGGTGAAGGCGGTCAGCTGCCGGGACACAAAGTGTTGCCAGAGGTCGCGAAGGTGCGCTATTCAACGCCGGGCGTGGAATTGATTTCGCCGCCGCCGCACCACGACATCTATTCGATCGAAGATCTGGCCCAGTTGATTCACGATCTGAAAAATTCGAACGTACACGCAAGCGTATCGGTGAAGTTGGTATCGGTAGCGGGTGTAGGTACGATTGCCGCGGGTGTATCGAAGGGTAAAGCCGATCTGGTGTTGATTAGTGGTCATGATGGCGGCACGGGGGCCTCTCCCTTGACGTCGATCAAGCATGCGGGCCTGCCCTGGGAATTGGGCTTGGCGGAAACGCATCAGACCTTGGTTGCCAATGACCTGCGCGATCGGATTCGAGTGCAAGTCGATGGTCAGCTGAAGACGGGTCGTGATGTGGCGATTGGCGCCTTGCTGGGTGCCGATGAATTTGGATTCGCTACGGCGCCGTTGATTGTCAGCGGCTGCATCATGATGCGCAAATGTCACCAGAACACCTGCCCGGTCGGTATTGCCACGCAGGATCCGGAACTGCGTGCCAAGTTCGCAGGTAAGCCGGAACATGTCGTGAATTACTTCTTCATGGTAGCCGAAGAATGCCGTGAAATTATGGCGCAGTTGGGCTTCCGTACGATGGAAGAGATGACCGGTCGCGCTGATATGCTGGAATTCGACCCGCTGCCAGAACATTGGAAGGCGAAAGGTTTGGATTTCTCGCCTATCCTGAGTGTGGCCAAGGCCTGGGACGGTTCTACGCTGTACTGCAGCAAGACGCAGGATCACGGCATAGACAATGCCCTGGATCATACGTTGATGGAGAAGGCGCGTGAAGCTCTGGAAACGAAGAAACCGGTACGTTTCGAGCAAGACATCCGTAACGTCAACCGTACGGTAGGCACGATGCTTTCGAGTGAATTGACGCGTCGTCACAAGTTGGGTATGTACACGGGTGCGCTGCCCGAAGACACGGTCTGGATCGACTGCAAAGGCGTGGCAGGCCAGAGTTTTGGCGCGTTCGCCATCCAGGGCGTTACGCTGAATGTAACTGGCGAAACCAACGACTACGTCGGTAAAGGTCTGTCGGGCGGTAAGCTGATTGTAGCGCCATCGCCGGATTGCCCCATCGTTCCCGAAGAGAATGTAGTCGTAGGTAATGTGGCGCTGTATGGTGCGACGACCGGCGAAGCCTATTTCCGCGGTCTGGGCGGTGAACGCTTCTGCGTGCGTAACTCGGGCGCTTGGGCGGTGGTGGAAGGCGTTGGCGACCATGGCTGCGAATACATGACCGGTGGACGCGCCGTTATCCTGGGTCGTACCGGGCGTAACTTTGCAGCAGGCATGAGTGGCGGTATCGCCTTTGTTTATGACCCCGACGGCGATTTCGCAGCGCATTGTAACACCGGCATGGTGGATTTGAAACCGTTGCACGAAAAGAGTGTTGAAGAGTTACGTCACATGATTGAGCGTCATGTGCAGTATACGGGCAGTACCGTGGGCCAGAAGATTCTGGATCAGTGGGAAGAAGCGTTGAAGCAGTTTGTGCGGGTAATGCCGCGTGATTTCGCCCGGGTGCTTAAAGAGCAGGAACAGCAACAGAAGGAGACCGCCCATGTTTCCCAATAAAGAAAAGGGCTTTATGACGTTTACACGTGAGGTGGGCGCGTATGATCCGCCAGAGCAACGGGTGCAGCATTATCGGGAATTCTACAATTCCCTGTCCCCGGAAAAACGCAAGCAACAGGCGTATCGCTGCATGAATTGCGGAGTGCCGTTCTGTCATTTTGGTTGTCCGTTGGGCAATCAGATTCCCGATTTCAACAATGCAGTGAAGGATGATGATTGGAAACGGGCTTTAGAAATTCTGCATTCTACGAATAATTTCCCGGAGTTCACCGGACGTGTTTGCCCGGCTCCCTGCGAAGGTTCCTGCGTGCTTGGTATTAACGAGCCGGCGGTCACCATCGAGATGATCGAACGGGAGATTGCCGAACGTGGATGGGCGGAAGGCTGGATTAAGCCAGAGCCCCCACAGGAACGCACCGGTAAACGGGTAGCCGTGGTCGGTTCAGGCCCGTCGGGTTTGGCAGCAGCACAGCAGTTGAACCGTGCGGGGCACTCTGTGGTGCTTTATGAACGCGCCGACGAGCCGGGTGGTTTGCTGATGTATGGTATCCCGGCCTTCAAGCTGGACAAGCAGGTTGTGTTGCGACGTGTAGAGCAGATGAAGGCGGAAGGGGTGGAGTTCCGTTGCAACAGCGAAGTGGGCAAAAATGTCCCCCTGAGTGAATTGGACGCGTATGACGCCGTATTGTTGACGATTGGCTCGACGGTTGCGCGTACGTTTAAGGGTATGAACGTGCCCGGTTCGGAGTTGAAGGGTATCCATGTTGCCATGGAGTTCTTGCCGCAGCAGACGCGTCGCGTTTTGGGTAAGGATGTTCCAGAGGAACTGGCGCTTCTTGCGACGGACAAGAATGTAGTCGTGATTGGCGGTGGTGATACCGGTTCGGACTGCGTCGGCACGAGTTTGCGTCAAAAATGCAAGTCGTTGCTGAATGTCGAGCTGCTTCCGCAGCCCCCGCTGGCCCGCACGGCAGATAATCCCTGGCCGCAGTGGCCCTTGATCTTCCGCATGTCGAGTAGTCATGAGGAAGGCGGCGAGCGTGTCTATTCCATGCTGACGAAATCCTTCGAAGATGATGGCCAGGGCAACGTCGCAGCTATCCACGCGGTGCAGGTGAAGTGGAGTGAACCGGATGAGACGGGCCGTCGTTCGATGACAGAAGTCGAAGGAACCGAACGTCGCATTCCATGCGAACTGGTCCTGTTGGCGATGGGTTTCACTCGTCCGGAAATGGATGCGCTGGAGCAGGAATGGGGCATTGAAATGGGTAAAACCCGTTTTGGTCAGGCAATCGCAGCTGATGAGACCTATGCAACAAATCGTGAGAATGTTTTCGTTGCGGGCGATGCGCGCCGTGGCCAGTCGTTGGTGGTTTGGGCTATTTCCGAGGGGCGTGAAGCCGCCCGTTCTATCGACATTCACCTGATGGGTGATTCTGATTTACCCGCGGCTAATTCGCAGGGTTATGATGGTTTGGCCATGGAAAATGCAGTGTCATAAATCAGTCTAAAACGGTCCGGCGACCGCAAACAATAGGTATGGTCTTTACCGTCGCTGACCGCCGCAGAAATTTCGTTTTTTTATGACAACTTTTGAACTGTCAGTCACTAAATTCGTATTTTATGTTATTGCGTCCGGGTTTGTGTTATTAGCACAAACCCGGGCGTTTGTGAATCGGCGGAGGGAAATGGTTTATAGTGCCATGGGACGAGGGAATACATAGACGGGAGAGGCGCGGGATGCCATGGACCAAAGTAGGGACGGGGATATGATTTCATTTAGAGGTACGCAAAAATATGGAATATTATCTGGCGGCCTACTTGCGGTCACTGTGCTGCTTTTAGGAGGGGCGGGCTGTGCAACGTCGTCAGGGGATAAGTCGCCGCAAACCCATACAGAGGAAACGTCTCAAGAAGGGGTTTTGGCGCGTTTAAGTCAGTGTAAAAAGGCGGTTGAACAGGAACCGGATGATCCTGAGGCGCAGTATCAATTGGGTAATGCCTATTTTGATTTGGGGGTATACAGTGAGGCAATGCAGGCCTATCAAAAGGCGATAACGCTGGATAAAACCTATGCGGATGCCTATACCAATTTAGGATTAACGTTGCGTAAATTGGGGCGTTTGCAGGCGGCCATGGGTATTTATGAACAGGCGTTGCGGCTGAATCCGGATGATGTTGTGACGCTTCAGAATTTTTTCGTGGTTGCGCAGTATTGCCAGGATCAGGAGCGGATGGGGCGGTGTGCACAACGTCTGGCGGTGGCGCAACCTGACAGTGCAAAAGTGCAACAGTGTTGGGCAGAAATGTTGTATCAGCAGGGGCGGTTTGTGGAGGCGATCCCTGTATTTGAACGACTAGTGGAAATACAAAAAGAGGTAGCGCCGGATTCGTTGTATCATCTTGGGCGTTGTTATTTTCACAAAGAGATGTGGGCGCAGGCGGAAAAGGTTTGGCGAGAAATTTTGGGCTATACCCCCAAGCATGCCGATGCCTTACGTGGGCTTGGGGTTCTGTATTGGACCACAGGTGACTATGCGCGCGCTTGGGATGTGGTTCAGCAGTGCGAGCAATCGCATGTGCCTTTGGACCCCAATTTCATACACGATTTACAGCAGGATGCGCCGCGTCCTTCTTCTTCTGAGCAATAGGCAGCGCGGCGTTAGCGTTCCTCAAGCACGTCAATCAGAATAGTGGAAACATCATCCTGAAACCCTTTTTTCCCTTTCCATGCGGTGAGTTTTTGATACAGGACATTCAAGGCGCTGGCGGGCAGATTCTTTTTTTCCATTTGCATGACGCGTATCAGGTTGTTTTTGCCAAAGAGGTTCCCTTTGCGGTCGCGCACTTCTGTGATGCCATCGGAATATGCGACCAGACGATCTCCAGGATGAAGTTGGAGGGACTCTTCCTGGTAGGATTGTTTGCTCAGGCCAACGGGTAGCCCGGGGCTTTCCTGGGCTCGTACTTCGGTGTCGTCTGCAAAGACGAGCGGAGGTGGATGGCCCGCAGCTACATAGCGGAACTGTAGGGTGTCTTCTGCCAGAATGCCGTAGATCAGCGTAAAAAACTGTCCGGTTTCCGCAGTCCAGGGGAAGTGTCGATTGAGTCGGTTAGCCACCGATGCAGGAGAGGAGATTTGGCGAGATGACGTATCCGCATTTTGCTCCCATACAAGGGAAATGCTGTCGACAGTGGGAGAAAGCATCTGGCTGATAGAGAAGGCCAGCAATGCGGCCGGTGTTCCATGCCCGGTTACATCCAGGAGATAAAATCCCAGGTGTGTTTCATCCAAACGAAACACATTTAAGATATCGCCGGCCAGTTCTTCACATGCCTGCAATTTCCACGCAATACGAAAGCGGGGTGAATATGGTATCCGTTTGGGCAACAGCGCCTGCTGTACATCTGCGGCCATGCGTAAGTCCTGCTTCATTGCTGCGTTGGCTTCGCGTAACGCCGCATTGACCTGCTCCAACTGACGCAACGTTTCACGCAGTTTATTTTCAGTCTCTACCCGTGCACTAATATCGGATTGAACCCCTACGTAATGGGTTAGTTCGCCCCGTTCATCTATAATGGGGGTAAGTGAAAGGCGACACCAGAAAGGGGTTCCATCCTTGCGATACAGCAGCAGTTCCCCGGTAAAGGCCTGGCCGGTGTCCAGTGCCGCACGCACGGCCCGCACCGTATTCCAATCCGTGCCCGGTCCCTGCAGGAAGCGGCCATTGCGCATGATCGCTTCCTTATAGCTATAGCCTGTCATTCGTTCAAAACCAGCATTCACATAAACGAGCGGATGTGCGGGAGTGCGCATGTCGGTGATGCTTATGCCTTCAGAAGAAGAAGAGATGGCCTGCTCATGAAGTCGGAAGACTTCATTGTAATGATGTAGTGCTTCCCCGCGTGCACGCGCCATGCGGTAGGCTCTCCGCCATTCCGTGGCATACTCTTCCGCGGCCCAATGTCGCCGACGATAGTGCATATCATTCCCCTTTTTCCATAACCACCTCTTTTACATGATACCATGTATTTGCAAGGACCAAAGCCGCTATTGATGCAATGCAGATTAGGGGAATTTAGCCAGAGATTTTAATGTTCAATATCTATTACAGCCCGCCCGGTGCTACATGAGTTTAGGGTTTGGCTGATTTTTGGATAAGGTGATATGAAAAATGACGTTTTTTTACTGTATGGCATAATAAGGAAATAATTGATTTATTGCTTTTTTTATGCGCTGCTCGAATAAAATATGAAATTATCATGTGTTTTATTTTAAAAGTGAGATAAGTGTCTTCTTTAGGACCATTTTTATTGCTTTTGCATACTGCTTTTGCGAAGGGAGCTTTCAAAAAGTTGCGATACCGAAAATGAGCAAGTATTATTACGGACGCGCAGTCTGGGAGATGCCCTAAAAAAACAGGCTTTTTTCGGTCAAGAACGGCAAGGTATCATCTCCTGGGTGTGGTCTGGCCACCTTGTGGTCGCGGGGCCACTTTAGTTTATAAAAGGGGGGAGGAAGAAGGTGAAAAAGTGCATAAAGAAGAAGTGTTAACGTCCGCAGCAACGAACATCCCTCAGATCAAGACAGGCGTTTTTATATCCCCTGAGCTGATTCGTGAGAATGTATACGCTTTTTTTTCTCAAGGATTCGATTGCGCAGAGTCGATCGTGCGCACGTTTACCCAGATGGGCTTTGTGGATGCGGAAAGCGCGGCAGGATTACATCTGCTGAGTACCGGTCTAGGTCGAGGGATGGGGGGGACGCATGGTCCTTGTGGTGCATTAAATGGTGCGGTATTGGTTTTAAATGCTATTTTTGGGCCGCACATGACCCGCCGTAAGCTGTATCGGATCAACGATAGATTTTTGCAGCTGTTTTTGGAACGTTTCGAATACAGTATCTGCTCGGATCTGCTAAAGCACAGCAAGATGTCGTGTAAAGATAAGACCGCTGAGGCCGCGATTATGCTCTCGCAATACCTGCAGGAAATGTTGCCGCCGCCTAAGGAGTAGGTGCGGCGGGAGTCTCTTCAAGGGGGGCTGTAGTGGTGATGATGTCGGTATCATAGGAAGGGTTAATGACCGTGCCCGGCTCCACAATCAGGAAATCGTTTTTAGGCCACGGCCCATTGAGCAACGCGGTGATCAGCCTGGGATCGCCCTTTAGAATGTTGCAACGCCATTGCAACCACGCGGCACAACGTTGGGTATATTTACGATAAGGCTCCTGATTGCCAATAGCCAGATCGACATACGCGGCAGCGCTATATTGGCTATACCAGGCTTCCGCAGTTTCCATGAGGTAGCGCGCATTTTCCTCGCCATACTGCGCCGTATACCGCTGCAAGGCATCTGCATACCGTTCCGGTCCGGGCATGGGAGTATCCTCAATCCAGCCAGGCGTGTACCAATACGTACCCGGAGAGGTATCAAAATAACGCTGATAACGCTCCTTACTTCCCAATAAAAACGTAATACAATCATGGGCGCGTACACACACCAAAGGTGTGGTGCGCGCCCGGATACCTTTCAGCCCATTACTGCATAGGCCATACCCGATGAGTAACGCGTCATAATTTTTACCGTCCTCTTCGTCAATGGTCTTTTGCAATTGGTTTCGTAACGCGTCAGGCGTTTCATGCAGGCCCTGCTCCAGAAAGCGGAAGGAAAAGCTGTGCGGTGCTTGTGCGGCGAAGTGGCACAGCTCACGCCACAATACATGGCAGGCGATAACGCAATAGTGTTTACAGGATGCGTTACCGCCTGTCTTTTCTACGTTTCCTATCGTGTTTTCGTTCATTTCGCCTGCGAGCGGGTATTTTTCAGGTAATAGAAGAAGCCGTCCTCCGCACCTGCCAGCAGATCGGGAACGCCATCCTTATCCCAGTCCACTATGGTCGGGCATGTGGTGTGGCCTGCCAGGATGCGTTTTCCCATCAGGCCCTGGTTTTCGAAGCGGAATGCTTGGTCAGCATCGCCAACATTACGCCAGAATTCTATATTCTTGCTATTGATCAGAAAATCGAGTTTCCCATCCCCATCCCAATCGGTCAGGCACAGCTTGCGCCGCCCACTCCCGCCTGCCGTCTTCACATTCAAACGCAACGCATCCCCATTCGCATCCTTGAAAATGCGCTGCGGAGTCAAAAGCACAAACGTGTTATCCGTTTTTTTGCGTTCAAACCAGGCAAGATACCCCTCCTGATCCAGCATGATTAAATCATTGAGGCCATCCTTGTTCAGGTCATACACCATAGGCGAAGTGCGCCATTGCGTAACCAATGTATCGCCCTTCGGGTTCCACCAGAACCATGCCGGTTTTGGCGTCGCTCCTTCCCAGGCGACTTCAATGGGCTGCTGTGCAGCCAACACGGGTTTGGTTGCCGTACCCACATTTTTATACCAGCAGATTTTGCCCCAGATACTGTTGATGATTACATCCAGCAGGCCATCGTGGTCCCAATCCGCCACATTGAGTACGGTATAGCCCCACTTGGCCTCTGCGGGACCCTGTATTGAACCATTCGGACCGGCCTGTATACGAATAATTTCGCCGTCGGCCTTCAGATAGACCGGTGCAGCCCAGCGCGGGGAATTGCCTCCGTCCAGATTTTCGACAAAGTTAATGTATCCCGCAGTATCCCCCGCAACGATATCCTGATCGCCGTCTTGATCCCAGTCCACCGCAAAGGGGGTACACAAGGCGCCTACCTTGAGGCAATCCGCCTGCTGCTGGAAGAACTTTGGCGGTAAAAACGCGGGCGTGCCCGCTTCGAAGGCCCCCGTATTTTCCACAAGGGCTACACGACCATCTTCCTGGCCTACTAACAAATCCGTATCCCCATCCTTATCCCAGTCAAAGGCGACCACCTGCAACATTTCCAGGTCCATTTGAATCGGGACGCCCTGATGCATCAGCAGGCGTCCTGCTGCATAGCGTGGTTTTGTGCGTGTACCCACATTTTCGAAATAGTGAATTTTATCCAGGAACTCGCCACAAACCAGATCCAGATCGCCGTCCTTGTCAAAATCTACGAAATTAGGCGAAGGACATCCATAGACATCCAGGATTTTTCCGTCTGCTTCTACACGAAACGCTTTTTCATAGCGGGGCTTCTCATTACTCCGTGTATTCAGAGCGACATAGACATAGCCATGTAATGGGCCTCGCGTCCATTCTCCCTTCTCATTGAAAGCGTTATCCCAACCATAGTCCTGCCAATCACTTGCGCCGACAATAATGTCCAGACGCCCATCTCCATCATAGTCGCAATACTTCCACTGCTTGGCACGTCCCATATAGAAATCCGGTTTGAACGGAATCGTGCGTCCCCGTTGCAACCCCACCTCCTTGAAACGCGGATAGTAGCGATTTGGGGCTAGCACATGCGGTTCGCCGTCAATATACGAACAAGTTACATTAGAGGTGGCGCTGCTGATACGTACCCCTGGCTTAAAGACGGGATAGCGCACATCGCCTTCGGTGTTCTCGAAAAAATACAGGCCATTCGAGGGTTTGTCCGACGTAGCCACCAACAGATCATGATCTCCATCCCCATCGTAATCCATGGGCAACGGTTGCGCCCACAGGCCTACTCCCAAGTCGACTGCAAGCCCCGGATTATTGTACGGAAGACGCACAAAATCTTCTTTCGCCTGCGTTACGCCGCTCCATGAAAGCATGGAAAGAAGCACGAGAACAAAAGAAAAATACGGTACGAAAACGGTTGCGTCTGTCAGACGACGCGGTATCTGTAGGCTCCCTTGAAAACACATATTTCTACTCCTGATGGTTAAAATGTGCCTATATCATTTCAAACTAACCCCACAGTGTCAAACGAGGGGCGCTCTTTCCTTGCATGCCCAGAAGCAATGCGGTATCCTTCGGGTTTAAACGCTTTTCCTGTCGTATATCCACGACAGGAAACAGGCGGTCGAATCGTTCTCTCTTTAGTAGGCAGGTTCCTTGTTGAACAGGCCTTTTTACCAAGAAGCGGGTAGTATAATGAGTGAATCATCACACAACGAAACACAGGAAAACCAGGCCCCGGCGTCGCCTGTCGCGACGCCACAGGAACGCATCCTTTCGGTGGATGTGCTACGGGGTTTCGATATGTTCTGGCTCGTCGGAGGAGCGGGTCTGGTGCTGGGCATTATCAAGCTTTTTGGGCCCGGGGCAGAGCAACTACTGGCGCCGCAGCTGGAGCATGCCGAGTGGGAAGGATTTCATTTTTACGACCTGATTTTCCCCCTCTTTGTCTATATGATCGGGATGTCCCTGACCTTTTCCCTGGGACGTTTACAACAGCAAAAAGGTACCTGGGGCGCCTATAAACGGCTCCTGCGCCGTTTTGTCCTCATGTTCCTGATGGGAGTTTTTTACTACGGCGGCATGCAGCACGAATTACAAGATGTGCGTTGGTTAGGCGTACTGCAACGCCTCGCCTTATGTTATTTGTTTGGCGGCATCATTTATCTGCATTTCAAACCCCGTGGCATGGCGATAATCTGTGCTGCTATCCTGATTATATACTGGCTTTGGCTCAGCTTTGTGCCCGTACCCGGTGTCGGGCATCCCTCATTGACATGGGAGGCTAACTGGGCGGCCTATGTCGATTCCATCCTGCTTCCAGGCCACCCGCATTACGGCACCTGGGACCCCGAAGGGCTGCTGAGCACCATCCCCTCCGTTGCCTCCTGCCTGTTAGGCGTTTTTGCAGGTCTTCTTATCAAAGATAAATCCCTCTCTCACGGGAAAAAATTCATCTATCTCCTTGTCGCAGGGACCGCCATGGTCATACTGGGCTTCCTTTGGGGGCTGCAATTCCCGGTGATCAAACGCGTATGGACCTCCTCCTACGTATTGGTCGCGGGAGGATACAGCACCCTGCTGCTGGCCTTTTTTCTGCTGTTGATCGATATCCTGAAAATACGATTCTGGGTGCAACCCTTCATCTGGATTGGCGCAAACTCACTGACCATCTACATGGCGCGCAACATTGTTGATTTTAATAAAGTGGGCGACTGTTTTGTTGGGGGGAGCGTACGCAATTTTCTCGGCGAACCCTTAGGCTACCTTGCCCATGTGACAGCCTCCTTTGCCTTGTCCCTGTTGCTCGTGCATTTCCTATATAAAAAGAAAATATTCCTGCGTCTGTAGTGACGGACGCCTCAGATTCGTCTGGAGAGCAAAATTCTGTAATTGCGCAGGGACGATGAGGGCCATACCTATTGCCAGAAACGCGCCTGTGGTTTTCCACAGGCGCGTTTTCAATAGCGGGTATTCGATTTTACGCGAAAGAAAATCGGTTCAATTTCATGAAATACTCTCCTTATTTAGATGATGCAGTACAATGAGCTCAAGATTAAACACAATAAGGGGGTATAAACGTCAAGGCGGCTTGGACAATGAATGCGGTTTTTGGGTATTTCGGGATTTTAGGTAAGATACATTCGGCTATTCTAGTTCTAAGGAAGCTTCTATTTCATCGTGTTCTGCTTGTCGCTCATATTGAGCAGCAAGACAACGAAGTTCGGCTGCTAGCCGATGATATTCTTCGATCTCTTGCGCTAGCTTTTCATATTTTTCCGCGAGTTTTCGTTCTTCTTTGCCGCCTGTAAAAGTGAAAACCCCACGGGAATTAAAAATTTCTGTTTGAAAGCCATTTCTCATGCTATCTACATCTGGGGCATTTAATGCTTCCGCTACTGGACGCAATAGCCATAATCCATCAGGATCTTTGGGGGAATACTTCAATACTTTTCCAATATGTGCAAGAGCGGCATTCAAGTGACCAGATTTCGCACATGCCGCTTTTACTTCAGAAAGCCATGTATTGAAATGGCCTTCATCAAAGGTGCCATCATTATTCAATCCAGGTATCCATGTCCAGTTATCAAGTAGCCTAGAAACGAGTAAGGCTAGCCTCTTTTTTTCTTCGGTCACTTCCGAAGCGTTGTGAGTCATAAGTTTGCTTTTATAGACAGTCTGTATAGCATCACAGAAGAACGCAGGATCTTGTGCAAGTTGACGTTCCAGAGTCAGAGGTCTAAGACCGTTGTGCTGGGTAAGGAAGGGTAAAAATTTCCATTCCAGGTTTTCTAAGTCCTTTGAAGTTACATGGTCACATTTTTGCAGTTTTTCTATGATGTGAATTATGTCGTAATGGTCAATACGCCCTGACTCAAAAGAAGATTCTGAAATGGCACTTAACACATCAACCGCAATTGTCGGATTTATTCTTTCTTCCATGTATGAATTTGCCGTAAGACATACGAGCGCCGTATCTACTTTTTCAAAGTCAAGCAAGCGTTTTATGGCTGGTGTTAAATCTCCTTGAGCACCGTAGGGCGTTATAGCTTGATTGGTCCAATATGCGGATTCATTGTCTTTCAACAGCTTTGTTACTTGTGTCCACGTTTTGGATTCAAACGGAAGATATGCCAGGAATTGCCCTCGTTGCTCTACTGTCCATGAATCTATACTTAAGGCATCTACCCAAGCCCAACCGTACCGGTCAAAACGTTTGCGAACAAAGCCTCCAGCAAAATCACGAAGTGCTTTTTCATCCGTTACCAGCAACGATGGCAAAATAGCAGCGTCTGTTGATTCTTCAGCAAGTTCTCCCAGTATCCAACCAACCCGTGCTGGGAATTCTACTTTCCGAACAAGGTCGATAACCCCCTTAAAACCTTCATGCTGCAAAATTTGCTGAATTGCATCACCTTGTCTTTTTCTTAGTCGAGTTTGTTGTTCTTCGAAGCTTCCTTTTTTATTTAGCAACCCCCCGTATTTCTTAACAAACAAGTGTTTAAACTGGGGCGTTAGTGCTGTAGGTGCAATGGCGTTTGCGGCAGTTTTAATCTCTGCCACAACCGATGGTGGCAATGCCCATCTTTTATCGGAAAAACGCTCATGTTCGACCGCCGTTTCCAATAATTGTTCCCAGATTTTTGTACGTAATTCTTCGTTTACATTCCTCATCTCAGTAGAGGCAAGGTGCGTCAGGAATTTTTCTCGGGTTTTATCCGGGAGCTTATCAATATGTTCTGTTAGGTCCAGTAGTTTATCCGGGGCATTTTTTGCAAGTTCGACCACCATGGCTGAATAGATATCGATTTGCTCCCAGTATTCGGCGTGTGTAACACCGTTCTCATGGTTTTCAGGAATTGAGGAGCGCCATTCTGGTTTGTGTGAGCCCATAGAACTTTTTCTGCTGCCAGTAAGCAATGCCAACAAAAGCTTCCATGCTACGGATGGGAAATCCCGAAGGAGTACCTCGATAGCGGTTTTTCGTGTTGATATCGGGGCAAGCGTTTGGGGGAACCACGGCAAAAATATCGTTACTAGCGTTCCTGACGGTCGATTGCAAAAAACGCCTCCAGGATCTATAGAGGCTAGTTTTCCTAAAATTGCAGTAATCCGAACAAGAAAGGCGGGTTCCCAAGCCAATGATTCTAATGCCCAAAGCAAGGTGCTGATGTAACTACTGCCAAAAGTACCGTTACATTCTTGTGAAAAGAACTCGGTAAATGGATTTGATGCATCTTGCAGGGCATGCTCGACTATGCTAAGAAATTCTTCTGGTGCAGCTTCTGCTAGTAGAGGTGTTACAGGATTTATGCTTATCCAGGTTTCCCAATTGGCATCTCTGAGGAGATTCCGTACAGAAAGAAGGGCCGTAGTCTTTGCTCTGCCAACAGTACACTTGGTAAAGAGCTGTTCGTGATTTCCGAGAATAGCCAGTGTTGCGGCAATCCCACGGCGGATATTACAAGAATGCTTCAAAACTTTATTGTGAATCGAGGCCGCATATCGTTCTTCAGGCTTGAGGTCTAAGGCAGGATTTCGTTCGCGAAGGACGGTCAATGCCACGGTCTGAAAACGTTCCAGATGCTCATCGAAAATCCGAGCACCCAGTTGATGCCAAAGTTCCAATCGTTCCTGTACTTTCCACTTTCCATTGTAAAAGGATAGCGGGGAATTTGTTTGGTAAAGGATTTCCCTAAGGTTTACAACCCAGTCTTTATAGGGTCTTTCGGTTAGTGCCTCAATAGCCTTTATGTCTGCCTGTGCGTTATCGTCCCACTCCCCAATCATAAGCGCCATGCTTAGCGTGTTCTTTCCCTCAGGAGTGTCAGGTAATGAGACAGACGTTGTTGGCTTGGTGGGTAAGAATTCTCGAGGAATTGTATGGAGGAAAGGCTCTTCAAAGGCTTTGCAGATCTCATCCGGTATGTTATCCGGGGTAATCATGCCTGCGTGCTGATTGACATACTGAACATGGTTTAGGACCTTTTCCCAAACGCCATCCTGTACTTCGGAAACTCTGCGTCCAATAACAGAATGTAGCAAAGACAGTGCCACCCCCTTTTTGACATCTAAGTCATACCCCAGCAGGTGGAATGATTTTAAAAAGCCCCAAAACTCTTCGTCAGTTACTGATTCACCTTTGGCATTGTCTAGCTGCACGCGGAACGCTTTTAGTTTTTTTCTTTTGCCTTCATTGCTGAAGTTCGCCAATTCCACTTTATCTAAAAAATCCTGGGCATGTCCTGATGTGCGTGCCCATTCCATCAGCATTCGAGTGTCATCAATGTCGATGGTAGCTAAAGGTCCTGTGATAAGCGCAATTGCATCCATATTGGGATTAAAGAAATCTGGATTGGTAAAATCCTTCCAAGCAGAACGAATGACTTCCTTGAAGGTTTTATTATTCTCCGTAATCGAAATCTTATGCTTAATTTGTGCAAGGAGCTTTCTTTCTCTTTTGCCTTCCGGTTCTGTTGTAAACACAATAAGGTCATCGGTGTTGTAACCTTCGTATTTGCCCTGTAGTTTAATCTTTGTGATTGGCCAAGGGCAGAAGCAAGGGGCGAAACCGCCGGTCAGCATAAGGATGACATAGGTTGCCTGTACGCGCGTTTCAAAATGGACACCTCCCCCTCCAGTCGAAAACGGATTACTCACCGAAATTTGTTTGTCGTCCATAGTGTGTTTTTCTAGCGATTATATTAGAGTCTTTTTAGGCATATAGATTACTTTGTATTAGAAAGGAGCAGTTGCGCGATTTCGCGTGGGGTTTTTCCGTTTTGGTTGGACAGGGTGCGCAGGGTGTCGCTGGGTTGGGCGGAGATGCCGGCGGCTTTGAGGCGGCTTAGCCCTTCGTCGAGAGGGATGTCTTGTTGTTGGCAGAGGGCTTCGAGGGTCATGCGTCCGTAGCCCATACCGCTGTTTCTGTTGCCGCCTTGGGCGGATTGTCTTTCTGTGTTTGCGCCTTGCCTCGAAGGGCTGTTGGATTGACGTTGCATGCCATCTTGGGTGCCTTTACCGTTTTTGTTGCCTTTGCCGCCTTTTCCCTGGCCAGAGGCGCCTTGGTAGCCGGGTTGCACGATTTGGAAGAGTTGGTTGGGGGTCTTGTTATGTCGTGTTGCCAGGTCGCCGACTTTGTCGAGGGCGCTTGCATCGTTAATTCCGGCATCCTGTAGCCGTTTGAGAACGGTTTCAACCGGTAGGCCGATTTGGTCGGCGAGGCGCGTGAGGGTGAACTCTTCTGCGTGGGGTGCGGGTGCGGGTGCGCTACGCTGTTCCCAGTAATTTTGCAGGGCGAGGCGTCCGTCGGGGATCAGGGAGAAGGGGGGCCAGTGGAGGAATACGCCAATGCAGCAGAGGAGTGTGATGGCCAGGGCGAGAAGCATTTCGAGCTTCAGATTGAGCGAGGCTTCCAGACGTTTTTTGATGTAGCCCCAGAAGATGCGCCAGTTGAAGTAAAGGTGGAATGCGGCGCTGATGAGGAAAAGCAGCGAGACGATCATGTGGATGTCGCTCCACTGTTCTTTGTCGATGCCAAGCACGGTCCAGCCGGTCCAATGGGCGACGCGTCCTTTGGGAGAAATGTAGAGCACGATACCGGTGATAGCCAGTAGCAGAAAGGAGCATGTGGTAAGCAGGCTGGTGAAGCCGCGTGTGTGGAAACGGGTGGTCTTTTTGTCAGTCGTCATGTCTATTTTCCTTTACGGAGATAGTAATTTACGGCCATTATACCCTTTCCTGGAAAAAAAGAAAGGCATCGAATTTAGTAAAATATAGGTTTAAGAGGTTTTTTTCAAGGTCGGAAGAGAACTCCCCAGGGGTATTCGCCGGTTTCGATAACGGGTTCGGTGAGGGCGGGGGCGTGCTGCTGAGGTCGATGGCGATGGTGTAGTCGCTGAGGTGGCTGGTGATGAGCGCGGTGTCGCCATCGGGGTGAACCGCGATGCGTGGGCTGCCTATACCGGGGAAGGGTAGGGGGGAGTAGGCGGTGATTTCGGTAATGGCGCTGGGTTGATTGATGTTGAGGAAGATCAGGTTGTGGCGGGATTGATTGGGTTTCCAGCATCACAGATGAGGGCGGTATCGCCGTCTGGGGTGACGGTGACGCCGATGCCGAAGGTGCTGGTGCGATTGTAGCCGCCAAGCAGGGTGGCTATGGTATAAAGCAAGGTTTGGGAACGCATGGTCTCTCTCCCCCTTATGGTAATGATTTTTTCTGGGGGAAACTTTTTGTGAACAAAAAGTTTCCCCCAGACCCCTTTCAAAAAAACTTTGATATTTTTTTGATTGCGTTAATTGAGGTGTGCAAACACACCTTCTGCAGTTTAGCACTTTAAGGTTGAAAAATTATCAAAAAAGCGACATTTTGCCATGCTCAGAGAGGGTGCGTACCATAATGTTTTGGGTGTACCCTGTCCACCTTGCGCTCGTGGACCGCAAAGAAAACGCCGCCGAACTGAGTTCGGCGGCGCAGGGAATAAAAATACTATTTGGGGTTGCTTACTCTACCCATTGGGCCTGTGGCGGTGTGGCGAAGTCGGCGTAGCGATCGGCTACAGCAGCGTCTTCGGCGTTGCCTTCGTGTACGTAGATGCGGTGGTGGAAGTTGAGCTCTTCACCTTTTTCAACGGTGAGGTCGCCGTTGTTCGAGGGCAACAAATCTTTGTTGTAATCTTTTTCGGAGAAGTAGGAGTAGCCGAAGCAGTTGGCGCCCATCAGACCGTAGCGGCGCACATGCCACGAGGTGGGGAAACGCGGGTTTTCGGGATAATCAAATACGGCGATGCCGTAGCTGCCGAGTTTGCGCATTTTTGCGGAATAGTCGCACCAGGGAGAGGGTTTTCCCCAGCATTCCTTTTCGCCTTTGTCGCCCAATGCGTTGGTGATGTCAGCGCGTGCCCCGATCATTTCAGGACGTACGCGGACGGCGACGATACCGCCTTCTTTGGTGTCCTTGAAGACGATGGGGCGTTCGTCGTTTTTAAACGTGACGTAGGCGTCCAGAAGGCGGCCTTTTTCAGGGGTAGCGAAGAAGCGGTATTCCCGCGTTTCGTAGGTAACAGGCTCTTCGGCATTGTTTTGCCACACGTTTTTCGCAATGATCCAGCCGTAAGCGTCGCCGGAGCCGAAGCTAACTTCCAGATTGCGTTGGTAACCGGCTTTGTCGCCTTCCCCCCAGCAGTCTGCGCCATTGATATCGCCATAGGCGACCCACAGCGATTTGTGGTGGGGGTGATCCGTGGCGAATTTTGGGGTGCCTTCAGGCTGCATGGGGTAATCGCGGGTGAGTCCGACCTGATTGGTGGAAAGGATAGGCCACAGGAAGGGTTTCTTCCATTCTTTGGAATAATGGAAAGAGGTGAAATGGACATCGTCGATAATGACGTCGAGGATTTCCTTATCCTCCTGTTTTTTGATTACAACATGCGGGGTGTATCCGTCGGCTTTCTTTTCCACCTTGACCACGTAGTCGTGTTCCGTGCCCGGCATAGCGCCCTCGGCGATGAAAACCAATTCGCCATTGCGCAATGTAGCGGGGCAGGCCTTCTGCGTCTTTTCGTCGACCACAGTGATTACACCGTCGGGGGTGGGGGCATCGCACTTCAGGCTAATGGGGGTGGCGACGCTTTTCGTGTCTCCAGCTTTCAGGTGAATTTTTTTACCGTCCAGCGATTGGGCCGTAGCGCCTGTTGCGCACAAGGCGGCAATGAGTAAAAGGGACCATAGACGTTTCATCGAAAAAACCTCCGCTATCGATATCAAAGTTATAGGCACCATTGTACGAAGAAGTTGGTGTGCGTCAACAGGACGTACCCACCTCGCAATGGCAATCCTTTGTGTTTTGTTGCACAAGACATTTTCGTCTTGGCTACAGATCAGGAATCACTCTATCATATGTCGTTGTTGGCTGCAATCTTATCGTTAAGATAAGAGGAGATCGCTTCTTTGACCGCCCTGATTTCGGGATGGTTTCCAGAATTATTCAGCCGCCTTTGCACCAGGCACCGCTTCCAGGATCGTCATGCCGGCACTGGTGCCGATGCGGGTGGCGCCTGCCTCCAGTAGCGCCAAAACATCGCCGTAGGTGCGGATGCCGCCAGCCGCTTTGATGCCCAGCTCGTCGCCCACCACGCTTTTCATCAGGCGTACATCTTCAACCGTAGCGCCACCGTGGCCGTAGCCGGTAGAGGTTTTTACATACGCCGCTCCGCTGCGCAGACTCATCTCGCATACAGCAATCTTTTCTTCCTCGGTGAGGTAGCTGGTTTCGAGGATAACTTTAACGGGAGTGCCTTTGACCGCCTTTACAATCGCGGCGATCTCCTGTTCAACATAGGCGGGATAGCCCGATTTTAGCGCCCCTATATTGATGACCATGTCGATTTCAGTAGCACCATTACGGACCGCATCGCGTGCCTCTTCCACCTTCATACGCGCAGTGGTCGCCCCCAGGGGGAAAGCAATGCAGGTGTCGATGCCCACATCCCGCCCCGCCAGCATCTTGGCGCAAAACGAGGTCCAGGCGGGGTTAATGGATACAGCGGCGAAATCATAATCCGCGGCTTCCGCGCACAATTCGCGCATATCGATTTCCGTTGCATAGGCGCGTAATTGCGTATGATCGATCAAACGGGCAAGTTGTGAACGTGTTACCGTCAAAACCTATTCCTTATACGATAAACCGAAGCATGTTTATGCATGGTATTGTTCAAGGATTCTGTCAATTGGCTAAATGCCAACCAATAGTATACGCCATATTTCTCTTTCAGTGCATCCCAAGGTATAATATCCTTACGTGCTGTATCTTCGAGGATAAACGAGAGCCTATACCTATGGGATGCGGCTACTTTACATTACCATGTTAGTGACTAAAATCTGAAAAGCTGTCATAAAAAACGAAATTTTCTGACGGTCAAGGATGGCTAAGGACCATACCTATTGCTTGCGGTCGCTGGACCGCTTTAGGAGCCTTATGCCTGAAGGACAGGTCAACCCCCTTAATTATGGTGAGCGAGGGAGTACTATGCAACGCAAAGCGGCGGGTTTTGCCTCATTCGTGAAATTTACCACAGTAATCTTCATTTCCTATGCCTTGTTGACCGCGAGCGGGTATGCCGAGGTGAAAACGGTCGTACCGACATCAGAGGAAGCATCGCGCTACGTTAAAGTTTCGCGTGCCACGATGGGTACCGAAGTCGTGTTACTGGTCTATGCCCCTTCGGCGGAATCGTCGCTGGAAGAAATGCGCTATATGACCGATGCAGCGTTTGATGCGGTTGTGAGCATGGAGCAGCGTGTCAGCACCTGGATTCCCACCAGTTTTACCAGTCATATAAATCACGATGCGGCACAGGCTCCGGTAAAGACCAGTGATGAATTGGTGGGGCTGATAGCCAATGCTAAGCGTTTATATGCCGCCACGGGAGGCGTTTTCGACATTACGGTAGGTCCTTTGCTGGAACTTTGGGGCTTCTATAAAAAACAGGGGCATTTTCCCTCGGAGGCGGAGATGGAAACAGCTTTGAAAGAGGTGGGCCTGGACAAAGTTCAGCTAGATGAAAAAGCGGGTACAGTGCATTTTTTGCAAAAAAATATGCGTCTGGATTTTGGCGGCATCGCCAAAGGCCTGTCATTGGATTACGCTGCAGAAGTACTTAAAGAACATGGTGTTAAGAATGCTATACTCCACGCGGGAACAAGCACGGTGGTGGCGATGGGGGCACCCCCGGGGGAAAATGGCTGGACAGTTCGTATACGTGCACCGTATAATGATAACGATGGAGAGTATGTAGACGAAGTTCAAATACGTGATGCGTCGCTATCTACTTCATCCAGTTCCGAGCGTTTTTTGGAACTAAATGGCAAGAAGTATAGTCATATCTTCGATCCGCGCACAGGGATGCCAGTCGAAGGTGTGCTAAGTGCCACGGCAATAGCCCCCACCGGTTTGGACAGTGATGCGTTAAGCACCGCTTTTTTCGTGATGGGCGTCGCGAATACCCGTGCGTACTGCAAAGCGCATCCACAAGTGCGCGCCATTTTGGTGGTGGAGAAAGAGGGAAAACCTACGCCGGTTCGAATAAATTTTTGATATAACCGGTGGGCATTAACCAGAATTGTTTTACGTAGGGTGAGGACTGCCCAAGAATTAAGGGCGGTCCCGGCCACGATTGTTTTGTTTGCACTGAAATCCTTAATTCAGGATTGCGCATGCCACGGCAATGCTGCAATCCAGGCTACTTCATGCGAAGAGGAGTTGTCATGAGCGAGAATGTGTCACGCAGAAACTTCCTGAAGACGGCAGGTGTTGCCACGGGTGTTGCAATTGCCGCAGGTAGCGCGCCTTTTTCTTTTGCACAGAATGAAAAAGTCCGCGTCGGATGTGTAGGTACCGGTGGACAGGGAAGTTTTCATATCCGTAACGGCCTTACGGGTACCCCCGACATCGATATCGTTGCCGTATGCGACGTGTATCGTCCCCACCAGAAGCTGGGCGCACAGCTGGCACAGCTGTCCAATGCCGGTATCACCTTGGCTCCCGGTCAGACCGGTCTGACCGGTGCGCAAAAAGAGAAAGTGATGGCCGCCACAAAGCCCAACACCTACTACGACTACCGTGAGATGTTGGAAAAAGAACAACTGGACGCCATCATCATCGCTTCGCCGTACAAAACCCACTACGAAATCACCATGGCCGGTTTGGACGCAGGCCTGTATGTCTTCTGCGAAAAGACCATGGCCCACGAAATTGAATACGCCCGTAAGGTCGTGATGAAATGCCACGAAACCGGCAAATTCGTGCAAGTAGGGCACCAACGTCGCTACAACCCCGTTTACAACAAAGCCCTCATGATGGCGTGGGAAGAAGGTGCACTGGGTCGTATCAACCACATCGATGCGCAGTGGCACCGCAACAACGACTGGCGTCGTCCGTGGAACAAAAACCACAAGCTTAATTCCCAAGAGAAAAAATACATCAAAGATTTGGGGCACCACATGAACTGGCGTATTTTCAAGGATACGTCCGATGGTCTGATGACCGAATTGGCCACGCACCAGCTGGATATCGCTGCATGGCTGCTCGACACCATGCCTTCCCGCGTGATCGGCTTCCAGGGTCTGGATTACTGGCGTGACGGGCGCACCATCGCCGACAACGTCAACCTGATCTACGAATTTGAAGTGACGCCTGAAAGCCGTGCGTTCCAGCCGATCAAAGCGCGTAACGCCTTCCAGGACAAGCAAGCCATCAACTCGCCTTACGGCGTGCGCATGATGTACTCCAGCATTACCGCCAACGCTAAAAAAGGCTGCACCGAATTGATTGAAGGCGATAAAGGCACCTTCGAATTGACAGAGCTGGGCAGCAGCTTCTTCGAAGAACCCACCGCCAAAGTCAATTGGGGTGGTGCTTCTGACGATGCGGAAAAAGCGGCATCAGTCATTACCTCAGGTGGTACCCGTGAGCTTTCCAACGAAGCGCAGAACACCGGTGAAGCCATCACCGTGGACAACGACACCCCCGTCGATACCCTCCAGTTCATGCGTTTTGCCCGCGACGTGAAGACCAACGGCACCCCCAAAGCCAACCAGGTTGTTGGGCTGCGCGCCGTCATCATGGGCCTTACCGGTCGCGATGCGCTCGAGAAGAATACCGAAATCAAGATTGATCCGGCTTGGTATACCTTCGATTTCGATGTCCCCAGCCCTTCGATGGTCAGCTAAATTTCCTTTCTTCAATACCTGCCGTGACGTGGTCGCCATGACCACGTCACGGTGTTCACCTTAACTTACCTGTCGGTAGAGAGAATCGAGCGGAATGAGCAAAACGCTGTTTTTTTCGACATTGCTGCTGGCGCTGGTCAGTTTTACCGTTATCGCCGATGCCGCGGTCGCACACCAGGACGAACCCGTCCTGGAGAACTTCGACCGCTACCTCGGACGAGAGCTGGTGAAAGACAATCGCGCCGTCAATCTCGATATTAACCGTCCGCTGCCTCTGTCCTGCCCCCCCTTCCACCTCAGAGACAAAGACGGTGAGATTATTGATCCCACAAAAGATGAGAATAACAACCCCGTCGACCCCATGCGTCCCTACAAAGATCGCGGTATTCCCCGTGCAGTAAGCACGCGGCAAACCTGCGGAGCCTGCCACGATTATGACAAGATTGTGCAGGGCTACCACTTCCAGATGGGAAACGACGAATCCTTTAAAATGACCCCGGCCGACCAGCCACAGCCCTATAGCCATGCACCGGGTGTCTTTGGAAAATGGAATCTGTTATACCAACGCGAGTTGGCCCCGGCCCACTTTGATGATCCCAGTGACGTCGACATGAGCCCGTGGGAATGGGTGCTCTCCTGCGGCATCTGCCACCCCGGCGGCGGTCCTGCTGAAGAGGACCGCATGGGCCAACGCTATGACAAAGCGTTGACCGGTGACATCGGCGGACTCCAGTTATTTGGCAACGGCGACTACGTCGACCACGCCTGGCCACAGACCGGCGTACTGGAAGCCGACTGTTTCATGTGCCACCTCGAAGGCTACGAGTTCTCCCTGCGTGTGCAGAACATCAAAAAACTCAACTTCGAATACGCCGCCACCGCTGGCGCAGGCCTCGGCTACGTCTTTGGCGCTGTCAAAGACGGTAAAGCCCCCAAAGTCTACTACAACGAAAGTCTGTTTCGTGCCGACGGCACCGTGTTGCTGCACATCCGCCGTCCCGACGACCGTCGATGCATGGCCTGCCACGACATGTCCAGCGCCCCCAAGCGCGGCAGCTCCTGGCACAGCCACTACATGCAAGACGTGCACACCGAACAAGGACTCGGTTGTATCGATTGTCACGTTGGCGACATCCGCCACAACTTCGCCAAAGGCAATTCGGCGAGCATGACCGTCCGTAACGACCTCGACAATACCATGGAGTCCTGCGAGAGTTGCCACGAACAAGGCCTGCACGGTGCGCCCGAATACGATCACGACTGGCTACCCGCACTTCACCTCGACCGACTGAGCTGCGAAGCTTGCCATATCACGCACCGCCCCTTTGCCCCCGTTTCCACCGTTGACACTCTCACGGGCACGGCGCAGACGCTTGCCGTACAGACCGACCCGCAAGGCGCACAAGGTTTTGCCTTTGGTGCACAATGGGCGCAGGTCAGCCACGAGATGAAAGGAAACCTGCTCGACCCCTTAGCGCAGGATCTGATCAACGCGGCTGCCAGTACCACGATCACGGCCAAAATGGCCGCTGTTTTCAATGACAAAGAAGGCAAATCCGATGTACCCACCGGCCTCACCATCGCCAAATACATCGAAGAAGCCGGTGGTTTGACCCAGGAAAAAGCACGCACCCTGATGCTGATGGCGTTGACTGAAAAAGGAAACTTTTCAGAGGAAGAACCCGCCACCGCTACCTACCCCGTGTGCATTTTCCGTGGTAAAGCCGAACGACTCAAAGGTACTGTGCTTAAAACCCTTGATGCTCACCTGCAACCCAAACGTCCCGGCTCGACCATTTCCGAGACACCGTATCTCTATGGACGCGCCAAAGGCGACGGGAAAATCTACCCCGAAAGCTATCAGTTGGGCGTGTTCTGGGCGTATCTCGACAAAGCCGACAAGGACGATCCAGAAGCCAAAGACGTAGCGCATCCACTCTTCCTGAGCGACATGGAAGCCGCATGGAACTTCCTGCGCGACGAAGAATACAAACTGCGCTACTACCCAGGCACAACCGCTGAAGGTAAACCCGCACCGGCAATTGCCGTGCCTGCCGACCTCGACGCCCGCTACCTCGAAGCACGTCAGGCAGCTGAAGCCAAGATTGCCGAAGCCACGGCCATGTTTGAGACTGTTGAAAAGCAGACCGAGCAGGCCAAAGAAGCCATTGCCAAGGCCAAGGCGAAAACAGAAGATGAAGCCTTGAAAGCCAAGGCAAAAGAACTCATCGCCACCGCCAAAGCCTCGCAGAGCAAAGCACAGGCACTGCGCAAAGAAGCAGCGGCACAGGCTGAAGAGGTTAAAAATCTCCAGGCGGAAGTTGAGAAGGCCCTGCGGAAAGCTATCCGCACCAAGCTCAGCGTTTTTGGCGCCGAAGACAAAAAGACGCTTGACGTCTTCGACGACAACAACGACTCCTTCCCCGAAGCCAATACCGGAGAAGAGATTACGCTTATCGGTTGGGCGCTGAAAGCCGCCGTGCCACGCTTGGCCAATCGCGACCTCTACTACATCAAGGGAACGCACGCCTATAAAGTAGACGTGACCCCTTGGGCCAATCCCTACGAAGCCGAAATCATCGACATGCCCCGCATTGGCGAAAACGCGCCGTTCCTCTTGATGGCCCGTTCCGAGCAAGTCGAAGTACCCGGTGAATACAGCTGGACGCCCCTCAAAAAAGAATGGCGTGTAGCCGAATATCGGATTGGCGCTCCCATAGAAGCCACCGTCGAAGAAGTCGACCTGTCCACCAGCCCGGCTGTTGCCCAACTGGCGCAACGCCTTCCCTGGACCGCAGGTCACGGCGTTGAACCGCCCGAAAAGGCCCTGGGCGCCAATGGTTGTACCGACTGTCACGCCCCGGACTCTTACTTCTTCTTTGGTGCGGCGCTGACCGATCCCTTCACGGAAGACGGTTCCCCCGAGACGATGGCTATGCACAAACGTCTCGGATACGACCGAGCAGAACTACTTATTGGCGCATGGCGCGAAGGTGTCCTCAAACCCCTCGCCCCCTGGGTCGTTCTCGGACTGCTCGTCATACTGCTGCTCCACTACGCTTTCATCGGCAGCAAAGGCGCATCCGCAGGCGGTCCCGTCGACGTACTCCGCTTCCGCTTCTACGAACGTTTTAGCCACCTGCTCGCACTAGCCAGTGTCGTCCTACTCGCCGTCACCGGCTTCTGCTTCCTGCTCGGCAAAAACGATCCGCTGGGCCACGCCGCCCGTGAAATCCACGAAGTCGTCGGTTTCGCAGGCGCTGTCGGAGCAGGCCTCGTATTCCTCGTATGGTTCCTCTTCATGTTCCCCGCCAAAGGCGACCTCAAATGGCTCTTCAAAGCCGGTGGTTACCTTGGCGGCGTCAAAGGGCACCTTCCCGCCGGCAAATTCAACGCCGGTCAGAAGATACTCTTCTGGCTCATGATGGCCACCATGGGCGTACTCGCCCTTACCGGTATCAACATGGCCCTCCACGAAGACGCCCACTTTGCACGCCAGGAACTCGTCTACACCGTACACGACATCGCGGCACTGCTCATGATCCTCATGCTCATGGCTCACGTCTACCTTGCCGCCATCGTAGTGCCCCACAGCCTGCGCGCCGTATTCGGCGGCAAAGTCAACCGCGAATGGGCCCAAGCGCACCATTCAAACTGGAAACTTCCCAAGAAATAGCGGGGAAAAATCCAAAAAACAATTGAATACACCCCTTAGAATTTGCTACACTTGCGTAGCAAAACGGGCGATTAGCTCAGGTGGTTAGAGTGCTTGCTTGACATGCAAGAAGTCACTGGTTCAAGTCCAGTATCGCCCACCAAAAACACAATCCCCCGGCAGGTAGACCAACCCGCCGGGGGATTTTTCTGTTTCTGCGAGGCTTCCGGGAACGACTGGAGAAAACTTTTCTGCCTTGCATTGACAATAGTTGTTTGGTTTCCATAACCTAATTGGCATATTGCCTTAATTTGCTTCATGTGGGCAAAGTGTATGCAATAGCATAGTTCAGTCAAAACCCTTGACTGTTTTTAGTACTTTTATGAATTGGAGAAAAAAATGGCTAGAGCTGACTTGTTGGCTAGTCTTATAAAATTAGGCATACGTGGAGATAGAGCACGATTTCAGAGGGTGGCTGAAACTATTATTGCGGAAGAGCGGGCAAAACACCATACAGTTTTGGCCGATAAGCTTGAAAAGCTTTTGCAGAATTCAGAAAAAGAACAGCAAACTTTGTTGAATAAAAGAGATTCTTTGCTGTCAACGCATCGAATTGACAGCCTTCTCCATGAAGTGTCTCCACAGAAAAGTTTGGGTGAGTTGATTTTGCCAGAAGAGATCAACCGGATCTGTAGAGAAGTTGTGCAGGAACATCATCGAGTAGATCTGCTTCGTTCATACAACCTTGAACCACGCAATCGTATTCTTCTGATTGGCCCACCCGGGAATGGAAAAACTTCACTCGCAGAAGCTATAGCAGAATCACTGATGGTTCCACTTTATGTGGTCCGCTATGAAGGGGTTGTTGGTACTTATCTTGGAGAAACAGCTGTCAGACTACGTCGGCTGATCGAGCATGCTTGTACCCGTAAATGCGTTCTCTTTTTTGATGAATTTGAAACACTCGGAAAAGAACGTGGCGATACCCACGAGACGGGCGAGATAAAGCGTGTTGTAAGCTCCCTGCTCATGCAGATTGATTCGCTGCCAAGTCATGTTGTTGTCATTGGGGCTACCAATCATCCAGAATTATTGGATCGTGCCGTTTGGCGCCGTTTCCAAGTTAGAATGGAGCTTCCTAAACCAACCCGTGCCCGTCTTGCAGAATGGTTTGAGCGCTTTCAGCGAAGGCTCGACGTTACCCTTGGATGCAGTTCGGAAACGCTGGCAAAGAAATTGTATGGGTTTAACTTTGCTGAAATCGAGGAGTTTGGAACAACAGTGATCCGTCAATATGTTCTGGAACAACCGGATGCGGATATGAAGGGGATCATCAGTCGCACATTAAAACACTGGGCTATCCGTTCTGCAAAAACGGAACAAAATACAGGGGGGGGTGATTAATGGCGGAGTTACCTCTTTTACTTTTTCCATCTCCGGAAGTTGCATCCAAAACATCGGGGCATGGTTTTGGTGGGAATTTGAATCGCCCTTCGGTACAGAGGCAAGGCCAACGTTTAAACCCCGTATTTCAGCAACTCCAGAACTCTTTTATTGCTCGAAGTGTTGAGTTGCAGCAAACTCCTGCGGGCATTGATCCAGAACAGGTACTGGTTATTGAGACGGTTGGAAATATTGAGGAGTTTGCAAATGCAGTAAAAAGAATTCCCGGCCTAGAATGGATGGGGGAATTTGCCCTTGATGGAATTCCTCCAGATGAGAATTTCCAAGACAAAAAAGACCCGAAGAAAGAACTTAGTGGTCGCCTATACTTGCTCATGAGCAACCAGACTGCCCTTACACAAATGCTCTCTCTTTGGAAGAGATACATTAAAAATTCCAAGACGATGGATTTCCAAAGCGGTGAATATCATGGTTTGGCAAAATTTAAAAATGTATTCCTGCATCTCAAAGACATTCGCAGATGGGGCGTCAAAGACCGTTTGGCCGAACGCGAAATTTTTGAGATATGGCAGGAGGACCTTGAATTTGACACTCAGCGTAATGTTCGTTTTGAAGCAGAGCTCTGGTATCGTGGGAGTGACGAAAAACGCAAAAAAAGTGAAAGCATTGTTTCCGGATTGATTCAGGATCTTGGCGGCAGTGTAGTTTCTCAGTGCGTTATCCCCTCTATCGCCTATCATTCAGTATTAGGAGAGATCCCGGCTCAGGCAGCGTTGCAAATACTTGAGCAGCCGGAAGTAGACCTGATTAAATACGAAAATATTATGTTCTTCAGGCCAACCGGTCAAATGGCTGTAGGAAGAGAGTCGGTTGAAGGTGATGTTTCTGATTGCGCTGTTTATTCTGAAGAGCTTCCTGCAGGTGAGCCAATTGTGGCTGTGCTTGATGGGCTTCCACTTGAAAACCACAGGCTTCTTGCCGGTAGGCTGATTGTTGATGACCCTGACGATTGGGCATCGGGATATCCTGCTATTGATCGTCAGCATGGTACGGCCATGACATCGCTTATTGTTCACGGTGATCTTAACGATGGCTTAGAATCTCTAAGTAGACCTGTATATGTTAGGCCGATAATGAAGCCTGATCCCAAGGACTCTCGCTCACCACGCAAAGAGTGTATCCCAGATGACATTCTTTATGTAGATTTCATCCATCAGGCTGTGAAAAGAATAATGGAAGGCGAAGGAGATGCTGCTGCTGCGGCACCTACAGTAAAAATTATCAATTTGTCTATTGGTGATAGCGCTCGGCATTTTTCTCAGGTGATGAGCCCGCTTGCACGACTGCTGGATTGGCTCAGTGCAAAATATAATGTGCTGTTTGTCATCAGCTCAGGAAACCATCCCTCATCAATCGATACTGGAATGTCCAGCCGTGACTTCGAAGCCTTGAATGCCAGCGACCGCGAAGCTCTGATTGCAAAGAAAATTTACGAAGATGCCCGACATCGGAGGTTGTTATCACCGGCTGAAAGCATCAATGGAGTGACTGTTGGAGCAGTACATCATGACGAAACAAGTCAGATTAGAGCGAATACATTTATAGACCCTTTCATTTCACCTCTTCCAAGCCCTGTTTCAGCATTCGGTTCAGGGTATAGACGGTCAGTCAAGCCTGATATGCTTTTGAGTGGTGGAAGAATTCTTTACAGTTCAATGTACAGCTCTCAAAATTCTTTACTTAATATTCCCGAAGTACCTTCACTTAGAGGCAACTCCACTGCTGCTCCGAGTGTTAATCCGGGTGAAACTAACAAGTGGAAATATAGTTGTGGCACCAGTAATTCGACTGCTTTGACAACAAGGGCTGCGAGCATCTGTTATGACTATCTGGCATCGATTTTTTCCGAGCAGGCCCCGGACGATGATTTCGAGACTTTCGGTGTTCCAATTCTCAAAGCCATGTTGGTGCACGGTTGCTGCTGGAATGAATTGGGAAGCAAGATAGGCGGAATACTTGAAACCAGTGCTGAAATACAACATCATAAAGATAGGCTGCAGCAACTTGATGGGATTTCGACAGACGCTGCTAAAAAAGAGCGAAAACAGATAAAGATTAAAATAAATAATCTAATAAAAGGTTGGATCTCCAGATGGGTTGGGTACGGCGTTCCTGACCTTCAAAAGGCATTGGGTTGTAACGAACAACGGGCAACTCTCTTGGGGTTTGGACAGTTGAACGATGGAGAGGCACATGTCTATAACCTGCCATTGCCGCCATCATTGAGTGCCCAGCGGGAATGGCGTAAGTTCACTGTTACCCTTGCATGGCTTTCGCCTGTAGCATCGACTACCCAACGTTACCGGGAAGCCCAGCTTTGGTTTGACTTTGAAGATGGGAAAAAATCGCGCGAAAAGCTGAGCGGTAAACTCCGTGTAACCGGCATTGACAGCGACAGCGATGCGACTCGGAGAGGAACTATTCAACACGAGATTTTTGAAGGTGAAAAGGCGGTTGCTATTTCTGATGGCGATATCCTTCAAATCAAAGTTAATTGCCGCAAAGACGCGAGAAAGATTGTAAATCCTATTGCCTATGGTTTGGTTGTTTCTCTTGAAGTCTCTGAAGGGATTGATATTCCGGTTTATAATGAAATCCGAGCCAGAATTCAGCCATCCGTTGAGATTAAACCGATAGGGTTTAATTAGTCGATTCTGGTAATCAGAGGGATTAGTTTTTTCCTCCTTATCAAGTTGTACTTGGTAACGCCCATTTTATCCTCTTCAAACGGCTTCTACGTCTTTGTCTGCCTCATGTCCACGCAATGTAGCCATGGGGTATCACGAAGCGCAGCTTCGGAGACAAGTGCGTAATGAGGTACAACTTTTTTACTAGGGGAAGGGGATTTTGGGAAATGCATTGAGGGGGAGGTTTTTTTTCTGGGCTTAGAGTCCGTGTTGTTGCAGGAAGGTGTTTGCTTCTTGGGTGCGTTGTAGCTGTTGCATGATTTCGCGGAAGAGTTGTATGGTCTGGGGGTCGACTGGGGGACAGGTGAGGGCGTGTTTGCAGGATTCTGCGGCTTGTTGAGGGTGGCCTAGTTGTACTTGGGCGATGGCCAGGTAGCGCCAGGCGTCGGATTGTTGGGGTTGCAGGGTGGTCAGGTGCTGGAAGGTGTCGAGGGCGGCTTCCCAGTTGCCTGCGTTGGCGTAGAGCACGCCGAGGTTGCGCCAGGCGTCGGTTTGTTTGTCGTTATGTTGTACGGCCAGACGCAGGGCGGTTTCGGCTTCGGATGCCCTACCTAGCAGGAAGAGCGCGGTGCCTAGTCCTTGCAGGCATTCAGCGTTTTTTGGGGCCAGGCGCACGGCGTTGCGCCAGGCGGCGGCGGCCTGGGGGTAGGCGCCTAGCTCCATGTATTGCACGGCCAATTCCATGTGGGCTTTAGGATCGTCGGGGTGCGCCTGTATTTTGTCTTGGCCGAGTTTTATATAGAGAAGGCGTTTTTCGTGGAGTGATTCTTCGGATTTGAGTAGCGGATAGTGGTGGATGGGGATATCGGAGGTGGCTATTTCTATCCCGGCTTCGGTAAGGGAGTCGTTTACGAGTTCGTGCACAGGGCCTACGAAATGTGCGCCGATTCCGTTGGGGAAGAGGCGCACTTTGGTGCTGGGAAACCAGCCGGGGAATCCTTGGGCGTTGGGATCGTTTGGGGAGCAGGGGACGAAGTCGTTCAAGTTTTTCTCGGTGGTGTAGTTGCGTGTGACGAAGCGGTAGCAACATTCGCCTTTTTCTGTCAGCAATGCGCGAAACGCTTGGATATCGGCGGCATCCAGGCGTTCGTCGGCATCCACTACAAAGATCCAGTCGCAGGTGCATTGCGCCAGTGAGGCGTTTCTTGCTGCGGAGAAGTCGTTGCACCATGGAAAATGGGAAAGCTTTGCACCTAGTTCTTCGGCAAGCGCCGGGGTGCCGTCGGTTGAGCCGGTGTCCACCACGCATATTTCGTCTACCAGGGGTTGCAGTGAGGCGAAGCATGCTTTCAGATGGGAAGCTTCATTTTTGACAATCAGTGCGGCCGACAGGGTGGAAGACACGTATATTAAACCCCTTCCTCGCCTTGGGGGCGGTTTTCGGGGATAGCGTTCTCTGGGGGAGTGTCGGCAGTGGTTGGCATTTGCGGGGGGTGTATTGCTCCTGCTGCAA
Organism: Candidatus Hydrogenedentota bacterium; assembly: GCA_963678445.1. Lineage (GTDB taxonomy): Bacteria > Hydrogenedentota > Hydrogenedentia > Hydrogenedentales. The sequence goes on from OY782877.1 coordinate 2,828,255, forward strand.
TTAGCGCTTCGTAGGTACTGCGGTCCACCTTATCGCCGCTGGTTACCAGTCGGATGCTGCCGCCTACCATCACGGCGAACTGACGTATTTGTGTTCTGCCGCGGTTGACGATGGCGCCTTTAAGCATCATGTCATATTCAATCGGGTAGTATTCGGGGAGCAGCGTTGTATTTTTGCCGCTTCCGTGTCCTTGTGTCGTTGCCCCCGGACGTTTGCGTTTGCGAAAAAGCACCGTCTTCTTCCTCCATCTACACAGCCGTATATTTCAAAGGAAAATGAAATCCGACTTGGATAGTTTTGGCGCAGTATACCTGCTGCACGCCTCCTATTATACCTTTTCCTAAGGTGTTGAAAAAGCAGAATAAACCGGTGGCGGCTGTCGGTGGTTTTGAAGAGGTGTTTTCGGGTGACAAAAAGCGGGATTTTCGTTTTTCGGTATTTTTTTGCGGGTGAGGCGTAGTAAATTTTCGGGAAAAGCAAAAAAAACGTGACTCCGGGTTGTTTCCCTATGGGGGGCGTGCTACTATACAGCTTCCGGGAATTCTGTTTTAACCGGGACGCCTGTATCCATGGGTGCCCGATAATTTGAGGATGCTTTTACTCATGCAACTCACAAGTTTTATTGCCAAAGACTGTGTCATCCCTGAACTGGAAGCAGATAATAAGGCTGAGGTGCTCAAAGAGCTGACCCATCTCACCTTTGAGCAAAAGAAAATGAAGAATATGGGTCCTGCTTTGGACCAAATCATGGCGCGTGAGACGACAGAAAGCACGGGTATCGGGCATGGTATTGCCGTCCCCCATGCGCGTGTGTCGGGTCTGAAAAGTCTGGTGTGTTCGGTAGGGCGTGTTCCGAATGGATTGGATTTTTCCGCTGTGGACAAGAAGCCGGTCCATCTCATCTTTTTGATTTTTTATCCCCCGACACAGCAAACGACCTATCTTAATTTTGTCGCTACGGTTGCAAAGTTGTTGCGTAATGATGAGCATCTTGAAACCATGTTGAAGGCCAAGGATGCGAATGAAATGTTTGCTGCACTTGAAACGCTTTCGCAGCCGTTTGAAACGCCGGAGGAAACGTATGCGAAGAAGTTAAGTGCGGATCCGGAATTGCTGGAAGCACATGATGCGCATGCGGACATTATCCTGTTGGCTCGTTTGCAGCTATGTCATGAGATGTTGGATGCGGCGCGTACGGGTAAGAAACAGATTAAGCAGCGTATTGAGAATATTCGCACTCTGGTAGATCCCCGCATCCTGCGCCATTTTGACCGTCTGATGGCAGGGCGAGCGCCTGCGTTGGTTCCCGTAGAAGGGGATACGTGTCAGGGTTGTTTCATGAAGCTGCCTTCGCAGTTTGCACAGAAGGTTCGGGAAGATACGGATCATATTCATACATGTAATAATTGTAGCCGCTTTATCTACATGGTCTAGCGCGCTTCTTTAACGAGTAATAACAGCCCCCCGCAGGTTTTGTTTCTTGCGGGGGCTTGTTGTTTTTGTACACCGTAATTAATTGTTGTGAGCGGCTATTAAATGGTTTCAATTTCGCGGATATTCCGAGTAGACCAGTAGATCAGTCCAATGAAAAGGGCGATGCAGAGCATGGGAAAAATCAATACACCGAAGGTAGGGTGTTCCACATGCCAGGGGCCCACTGCATAATCCACTTCGAGCGTGCCAGATTTCCCTTTGGAGAAAAGCTGGCCAAAGGAGCTTCCTAACAGCCCGTGGATGAATCCCAAGGCTACCAAGTTGCGATTCTTTGCTTCCATGAATACATAGACCAACACAATTCCTAATCCCCAGGTTACCGCTACCAAGGCATAGGAAGCAATATGTATCATACCAAAGCAGGCCGCACACAACGTCGTTACCAACATGCGCTTGCGGTCTTTACAATAGAAATGGCCGTAGATACCGCCCAGGGGAAATAAGAACAGGGCCATCCAGAGTAGATGTGTCAACTCTAGATTGGAATCGGCGCCATAGGAAGCCCGTACGCCAATAGCTGTTAAAAGGGGTGCTGTAATGGCTGCCCCTAAGGCAAACCACAGGCGAACGCGCCAGCGTTTTTGAGGAGCAACCACGTTTGCAGCCGCTGTTGATGGAGCAAAGCCCTTGCGGAAACGTGTGCCAAAGTAGGCGCTAAAGAGTAGCTGTTGTATAAACCCCCAAAAGACATACCCAAACACGCCCAGCATCCACGCCTGCAGGTTCAACGAGGTGAATGCGGATATGCCACGGTGAACAAATGCGGCCAGAAAAGCAATGCATAATAATGGAAGGGCAATGACCATGGCGGTTTTGAAGGCAGAAAAAAAATTGTCGTAGCGTATGCAGTAGGTCAAAATAAACAGGGATACCAACGAACCCGTGGTTACAACCGCAACACGTCCCCAGAAGAAGCTGCGAAAATCGGCCGCCAGCGTTTTGTCCAGGTTCAGAAAATGTACTACCTCCGGCCACTGCGTGTAATTCATATAATTCAATGCTGCGAAGATAAACAGCAGTACGCATGACAACGAAAGTCGTGTATTTATAGCGCCCGTGGTCAACATCCGCCACAGCCTGCGCGGATCTCCCAGGCCCCAGGAATCCAAGGTGTCGCGATGAATAAAGGGCGAGACGAACAGCAAGTAGAATGCTCCCGTAAAAAGCAGGATATTGGCAATGGTATGCACTGTTTCATTGCCGGGCATCCAACCGCAGAGGTAAGCAAACGGCCAGAGGACGACCAGCACAAATGTCATTACGCCCAAGCCTTCTAATGCATTAAAAAGGCGAGAGCAGCGTTCGCGTTCATATTCGCCCGCTGTATTTTTTAACATCCGACACGACGACATCGCCGCCGCGTTTGCTTCCGCCGCAGATAACTCAACCGCTTGTAAATTTGACATGCCGACAATACATCCTTTTGTTGCCCCGACCCTGTTGGTTTACACAAGAGCGAGGTCTTCTACCGAAGAAAAAAATGGAAAAAGAGCAAGGATGAATTATATTGCAGCCAGCACGTCTGTGCAAAATGTTTTGGGGAAATCTTCTTTTGGTCTACAAAGAAGATTTCCCCAAAAGGATATTGTTTCTACTCTAATGACGGACACCTCAGAAACCGTCATTAAAAATAAAATTCCTGCTGTGGTTACGCGCGGACAGAACCACAATACTGCCCGTGGCGCTGGCCACCTGCTTGCGGTAGCTGGACCGTTTATTTCTTTTCCAGCTCATCCAGGATTTTGCGCACAGCGGTGATGTCCTTTTTCGAAGCACGGTTCCCCCCCAAGGCCTGCCGGATTAATTCGTGCACTGAACCGCCAAATGCCTTTTCGGCAAAGTCTTTTATCAGCGCCTTCTGCATACGTTCCTTTGCGTGGACAATTTTGTAGACATGTGAACGACTTGTCGTATCGCGTGTGACTAAGCCCTTGTCGTTCATGATTTGCAGGAACTTCAACACAGTGGTATATCCCGTTTCGCGTCGTTCCTTGAGTACATCATATACTTCACGCACGGTGCTGGGTCCTAATTCCCACAAGACACTTAAAATTTCCAATTCAGACTTCGTTGGCTGTGGCAATGTCGCTTTACTCATGATTCGCTCCTCTGTTTGGGTACATCGATTTAGCCTGGGCTGGAAAACGATGCACCGGTTCCGCATTATCAGTTCTGTTTCGGCACACTGCTTCGTATGAAAAAAAACGACGGTGGCCGCTTTTTCCCGAAAGCATGCGCGAGGGAATCCCCGCACTGCCCGCAGCTGATTCGTGACGCCAATTTATTTGACCTGGGCAATTGTACGCACGAAAGCCACATAATAGCTTAATCATACGAAATTTATGCTGCCGATGTCCAGTACTCTTGACATAAAATTTTTCAGGGTATATTTACAGACAAATGCCTTAATGGTTTATGCATAAAATAAGCAAAAAATACTAATATTATATGTCTAGTAAATTCATTTTTCAAAAGATTCTATATTAGCGATTCTGTTAAAAAAAGTGGGGTTTCGTGCGGAAAGTTTTGTCGACATGATAGAATGAAACGTGACTAAGTGAACTGTGGTGTATAGGCGAGGATTCGGAAATATGAGTGTGGTACTTGCAACCCTGGGATGGCTCTCTTTTGGCATAGCCATTATTCTGGGGCTTCTTCTCGATATTGTTGGTTTGTTTGGCAATTGGATTATTCTTGGGGCGGTTACTCTGGCCTGGATCCTTTCGGGATGGCAACATTTTGGCTGGGGGAGCATCCTGATAATGGCTATCCTGGCAGGTTTGGGCGAATTACTTGAATTTGTTCTGGCGGGTTACGGCGCTAAACATTTCGGAGGAAGCAAAGGAGGAATGACCTCTGCTGTGGTTGGCTGTATCCTTGGCGCTATGGCGGGCACACCCTTGCTGCCCTTTATCGGCAGTCTCCTTGGTGCTTGTCTGGGTGCGTTTGTGGGAGCCGCGTTGTATGAATACCTGCAACAGGAACGTTCGCCGGGGCAGGCCATCTGGACAGGCGTAGGCGCTTCTTTGGGTAAAATAGGGGGGCTGCTCGCAAAACTGCTTTGTGGCCTTCTGATGCTACTTGTTGCTGCGCTCACCTTCCACTACGGTCAGTGAACGCAGGGACTCGTCCAAACACTATATGCGCCTTAGCATTGATGCCCATCCCAAGGTTTAAAAGCAGCATTAGACGTATTTTGTTAACATTTTTCCTCCGTAGGAGAATCCAATGTATCGCTACACGGTTTTTACAAGTCCATTTTGTGAAGTCCTCTTGGTAGGTAATCCTTTAGGGATTACACATGTGCACTTGGATGCAGGAGAAGTGACGCAGCATTTCTCTATAGACTCCTCTTGGGTGCGCGATGACCTATTTTTCAAAGATATCGTCCAGCAGTTTCATGCCTATTTTTTGGGTAAACGACAGGATTTTGATATTCCCATTCAAGCTGATGGGACGCCGTTTCAACAGCGCGTATGGCAAGAGTTGCGTAAAATACCCTATGGGGAACTCCGCACCTACAAAGATATCGCGATTGCCGTTAGTAACCCCAAAGCGGCAAGAGCGGTGGGGATGGCGAATAACAAAAATCCGGTTCCCTTGATTGTGCCCTGCCACCGTGTGATCGGCACAAATGGAAACCTGACTGGATTTGCACCCGGACTAGCCCTCAAAGAAAAGCTGATTCAGCTCGAGCAACGATACAAGACATCGTTCTAAAAGAGCTAGACGGAAAAGAATACCTGCTCGAAATTAGTAACTGAAACCCCAAAAAACGTCATGACGATGAGCGATGGTAAGGGGTATATTTACTGGGTGTGGTCCTGGCCGCCTTGCGGTCGCTGGACTGCTTTAGTAAGACAAAGCGGGCGTTGCCCGGCTTAAAGGCGCTACGTTTTAGCAGGAGCGTGCTCGCCCGCTTTGTCTACATTTTATTTTCTTTGTATTCCTGAATCCACGATGCCGCGTTCAAAAATACAGACGGGGTTACGCCTAAAAAAGACTCATATTTCTTCTATGCTGTCGCGCAAAGAGGAGGACAAGTCCTAAAAACACGGAAGCGTCGCCCAACAATCCTTCGGCCCTCGGGGTATTCCCTGCAGCACATCCCAATGCCGACAAAAATTTATCACCCTCAGCTTCACCCTCAGCTTCACCCTCAGCTTCACCCTCAGCTTCACCCTCAGCTTCACCCTCAGCTTCACCCTCAGCTTCACCCTCAGCTTCACCCTCACCCTCACCTTCTTCCTCACCCTCAGCTTCACCCTCACCTTCACCTTCAGCTTCACCCTCACCTTCAGCTTCTTCGATAATCAGATATCCTGTATTAAGCACACATTCTACAAGACGACCCGTACCGGTAGTCAGCATGGCCTCTTCTATGGTGATAGTGTATTGTATCGATGTCGTTGTATTCAGCGTACAGCGCAAACGTGCCAGTACACCATTCTGAATAGGAACCGCATTCATGCCGGCTATGACAATACGTATGCGACCGTTACTCCGTTGTTGAAAGGCGACCTCTTTCTCTGCCAAAGATGCCGCGTCTCCTTTCAACACAGTTTGTACCTGTATGTTTTCCGGATTGAAGCAGACGTCGAATTGCATGGCCGTTACTTCGTCACCTTCTACCTCGGAAAGGCCAACCGGTATTTCTACTTCCGTTTCTTTTGTTGTTATGCGGGTTTCCTGTACATAGAGTGTCGCCGCTGTTGCTACACTGCATTGCAGCAGTAACAAGAGGCTTACTCCATGTACGATATTCATAAGATTCATTAGGCTACTCCTGGTATTATTTTGCTTTGTGGGGATTACAGAAGAAAGTGATATGTTGTATGTTATTTTTTTCATCGCAGTGTCCGGCCTTTTCTGAACCACACTATCAGCCCCAGTAGAAGGAGTAGCAGGGCTGCAGTGAGGCTACCCAAATGCTGTTTCCCAAAGTCTATACGATGAAAAATATCCTTTGTCCCTGTTTCCTGCATAGCAGCTGATGTGGCTCTGAGCGATTGCCGTTCCACACCTTCCTGTTGTCCCTGCGTAAAGCTCACTGCGGCGATTTTATCCCTCAAACGCCTGTTTTTTATCACACGGTGCTGCGCAACAGCTTGCGATTGTCTGTTCGCTTCCATACCCTTATGTGCAACCTGCGCGGAGGCCGTTGTAGTAGAACGGGACGTCTTTTTCTGGATAGCAATCGCTTTTTTTGTTCTTTCAGCGGCGGTACGCATCGTTGTTGGAGAAGCGGCATTCCCTCGCTGATGAAATTGCGACACAACGCCCACATTCCTGTGCGATGCCATGGTGGACAGTTCAGGATGCGTGCTTTCTGTCTCTGAAGGATGTATTACTTCCGATGTTTTTCCCTCGTTTTCCTTTTTATGTGCATCTTCCTTTGCGGGTGTGCTTTCAGCTTTCGAAGTTCTTTTTTCTTTCTGTGACTTTTCTTCGCTTTCTGATGCGTTCGTTTCCAAAATAGACGGCTCGAAGAGCATTACGGCGTCGTGGCTATAGGTTGGAATCGGATTGCCGTATGGGTCCGCCATCACGACGTTGCTTAACAGCAACTCCACGGATAGATTCGTTTCCGGGCGAATAGAGAGGTATATCCTGGCCACTTCACCGGGCTGGATGGCGTTCAGGTTGAGCCCGGCAACCAATACATCACTTTGATTGGGTCCGATATGTACATTGACATTTTTCTGCGCTGAAACAGCCTGCGCACCGGGTTCAACGTACAGCAACGTTGCCCCGCCAGCAGGATAATACAACTGAAACTGTACCCCTGCCACACGGGTATCTTCATCCAGCTGTAAAAACACCGGAATGAGGGTTTCCGCTGTACTGCCCTGCGGTTGGCCGAACACAAGCGACGCACCAAATGCTGGCATAACCAGCCACCACGACGCCAACCCGAAAAGGGCCAAAAGTATCGTGATGCGATAATTATATTTTTTCTGCATAACCTACCTCCTATGGGAGCAAGCTTAATCCCCAAAACGAATTTTTGAGGTGAGGAGGGGTGCCAAAGCACAGGCCCTCCCCACCGGTATGCGTTTCGAAGTTCAACTTGTTTGTCCACGTAAGACAGTATTTACTTGCGTAGTTCAAGTATGTCTTAGTGAATCCAGAGGGTCGGCACGTACGGCTCCGTATCGCTATACGTAGGCACACCGTCATTGTCTCCATCATAATCGACCACATCGGCTACATCATCCGCATCCGTATCCCAGTCGGTTGCCGCATGCGAATCATATATATTGGCGACGGTATCGTTGTCATCGTCTTGCGTCCAATCGGGATAGCCGTCATGGTTCATATCCAGATAGTGGATTCTACCGACTTGAATGAAATAGGGGTCGAGACAATCACGGATTCCATTTTGGCCATTTGCATACCAGGTGCGATCGGTACTATATAGACCACAAGCTGAATCATGGCCACTATCATAGGAACGGAAGTTGTTTGCTATTGCCTCCAGGAGAGGAACCTGGCCAGCAACCATGAGCGTGTCATACCCTGTTTCTTGCGCCCATGAAGCGGCTGTAGTCAGGTATATATCTACAAAGGGTTGGAGAAAGTCTATAATGGAGTTGTTGTCCTCGTCTTTCCAGATGATATCACGTCCAGAAAACGATGGGTATTGTGCAAGGAAACTATTGGCAACCTGTTGTGAGAGTTGGTTTACCAGGTTTTGAATACCTTCCTTCTCGCCGAATTCTTCAAAGGCGATCATAGCTGCAAAGGCAGCACATCGATGGAAGACGGCGGTATCAGCAGGGCTGACCTGTGTAAGCTGGGAAGAGGCCCAGCAATCGGAAAAAGAAAAAATATCATATGGCCGAGGTATTTCCAGGTTGTAGGAATTACTTAGCCAAGAGTACTGGATGCGGGACAGTACGCCCTTGACTCTATCTATTCCTCCGTTTTCATACTGCTCAAAATGTTCGTTGTTAAGCATCGTCGGAAGCGTAGATAGCGTTTTTTCTAGTTTTTCCAAAGTAGTATTTACTACTGAAAGCCGTTGTCCCTCAGTGCTGTTGGGGTACGTGCTGGCGAGCAGAAGCGGAAGTTGGGCGGAAAAATACTGTAGAATTTCGTTCCGTGTTTGGAATCGATTTACATCATCCACAACGGGGTGTTCCCAACTGAATCCCTGTTGATACGCGTACTCGAGGATCTGTAGTGTCCATGAGACGGATTCACAATACTGCCTTTTAGACTCTTCCCGTAGTAATAGCCCGAATAGACTCTCTTGTTTTTGTCCCAGGAAAAATTGTTGGGGAATGGGCAACGTGCTGGGGATAGACTCAAATCCTTCGGATTCATGCGAATCGCGTATACCATTGCCATTTTGATCTACATCATCGTAACTGTACCCCAGTAAAAAGGATAAGCGATTTTCCGCAACAAAAGCAGAACGTGACGAAAAGGGCCAGAGATCTGTGTCGTAGATTTCCGTCACAATGTCGTCAATCCGTGTTTGCGCTAATTCAAGGGGACCATTCTCTATAAAGGTCCGATATTCATCGAAATCTGAAAAGGGAAGTCCATTTTCAGGGCATGCTTCGTCGGCAAGCGTAAAGCCCATTTGGATTAGATCCGTGAGTTCTTCTTCAGAAACCGCGTTGTAAAGCCCGGTGGCGTCTGCCATATTTGCGACTAGCTCTGTCACATAGGAACGCATGAAGCCTTTTACGGCGCGTTCAAAAACAGGCTGGGAGATGCTCTGGATTTCGAAATCCGGGAATCCATCGGCTAGTTCAATGTCTTCGAAGATGTCGTTTTCAGAAAGCAAGACACCTTCGGAGTCTACATAGAGGATGCCTAAGTCGATTTCGCCGCCCTCAGAAAGGGTGGGTAAGGGGATGCTTGCAGAGAGGACGTCTTCGATGAGGAAGTGGAAGGTGCCGAGGGTGGCGCCGGTGGTGCTGTTGAGCAGAGCCATGGTCCAGCCTTGGTAGACATTGAGCGAGATGGAGAATGCGCCGGTGGTGGGGTCGACGGGGGTGCTGGTGGTGAGTCCGTCGTCAGATACGGCGCGTATCTCGAGGTTGTCGAGGGGTGACACATCGATCACGCCGGTGACCACTTTGTAGAGACTGGCGGTCTTGAGGGCGCTGTTGATGATGTGCTGCACGTCGCGAATGTCGAATGCGGCGTCGCCGTTGATATCCCCGGTTTTGCTGATATCGTCGGCGGTGAGCAGGGTGGAGATGCCGTTCTGCACGTCGCAGATGTCGATGACGCCGTCAAGATTGAGGTCACCCATGGCTTCGATGCCTTGCCCGAATACTTGGGGGGCGATCAGCAACATGGCAAGCAGCAGGGATACGCCAAGCTGCCCATATTGAGGTCTAAGGTTAATGTTGTTTTTCATGATTATTCTCCAGGGGCGTGTTAAGGCCCCATTTTATAGTTCTATGTTTGGTTGTCTCGATATATATCAAGGATATTTGAGACGTAATTTACCTGCATACGATTTAAGTACGTGGGGATACAGATATCCCATTGAAAAGGGTGTGGTGTGTGCCGGGGCGCATGGCGCGGAGCCAGCGTTATACGGTGCGCTTCGCCGGTATGCGCTGTGCGCACATAACGGGATGTGTAGATACACTTCACCCTTAGGCGAGGTGAGGAGGTGCGTTGGGACTTTGCCCCCATAGGTAATGGAGGGCTTTGGGTTGGGAGAGGGTATGCGCAATCGCATGCGTGGTGCGTGGTGCGACAATATCTTCCTTGTCTTCTACCACGACCGGATTCAGCGATAGTGCAAATGTGTAGAGGATGCGCCAGTGCGGTGCCTGTGTTGGCACAATGCCGTCCGGCAAGGGAGAGGCAGGTACGTTGGCTGGCATAGGCGCATTGGAGGCGGTTGCAGCACGTTTGGCAAGGAGCCGCTGCAGGTCACAGATGTCGATTTTGCCGTCGCGGGTAACATCCAGACGCGTGGCGGGCTGCTTGGCTTGCAGACCCGACAGCATCATCTGTACATCGCGCACATTGATGGCGCCATCAGCGTTGACGTCTGCGGCATCTGTGCGAATAGGCAACACCTCAACCACAGCGGCGAGCAACAAAGTCGCCACGATGAGTAGTGTTGTCCATTTATGTCGCATATCAATCCTCCGTAAATTTAGGATACTGTATTTTCGGGTGATTGTCAAGTAATAAGTTCGTAAGAATAAAGCTCCTCTTTACAGGCCGCCCTGGATGCCTCTGCGCAGGATGGTGTAGGATTCGAGGAGCAGGTTTTCAACGCGTTGCCAGTCGGCGTTGACGCCGCCCTGGTCGCGTACTTGGGCGGCTTTTGCACGGAGATAGGCGGCACGATCGATATCGGGGTTACGGGATCCGTAGAGTTTGCCGTAGAGCACGGCGATGAGTTCGCCGACTTGTGCGGGGCTCTCCTGACCGGGGGTGCGGCGGGCTACCCACCAGGCGAGTTCAGCTTTGGCCAGGTCGTAGGCGTCCCAGTTGCGTCCGCATGCTTCGCCCAGGCGGGCGTAGGCGTCTTCGAGGTAGGGCAACACTTCGCGTCTGTAATCGCCGCCGTGGTTTCCGCCAAAGGTCATTGCGCCTAAAGCCATGGGTTCCACGATTTCGTAGGCGGTCTTGAGGGAGGCGCCGAATTGGGTGCGCATCAGTACGAGCATTTCTACACCAAGGTCTGCACCGCGGCCTTCGTAGTAGGCCTGCCACATGCGGGTTTCGGAGGCGGCGACTTGGGCGGGGTTAAAGTCTTCGTTGAGGCCGCGGTCGTGAAAAACGATGTACCAGCCTACAGTGGCTCCACCGAGTAACAGGATGAGGATGAAAGCGACACAGATGAGCAGGATTCTTCGTAACCAGTACATAGGCGTTTCTCCTTATTCTAAGGTGGCCAGGGACACACCCAGGAAATATGGCTCTGACCGTACCTAACCACAGTAAAAATTTTCTGTTTTTTATAAAACGCTTCAACGTTAAGTCACTGAAAATATGTCTTGCCTGCACTGTAACGAAAGTAGCGTCAAGTTTTATGTTTTGTACCTATATAACGTTGTGCGCTGTGTAAAGGTTTACGGGGAATAATTTTTTGCGACTATGGACTGGTGTAAAAACTGCTGGAACTATAGGGAGTTGTTTCGTATTATAGGTTTTGTCAGGTTCTGTACTGGGGAGATTGGGGATTTGGGGACTGACAATCCAGAGGTGGCCGTGGAAACGAAGTTTTTGTGATGGCCAGAGAGGGTCGGGACTATACTGTTTGAGCGTGGTGCTGGTCACTTGGTTGTGGCCTTGGCCACTTTATGCATAGGCTGCGGGAATGCGTGAGGGGTGTCGCTGAATTTAGGAGAGCAGAACGGTGAATAGATCTCAATTGGAGTTGTGTTGGGCTATGGCGATGTTGTTGGTGGTGTTGGGGGTGGGGAGCGCTATGGCTGCTGAGATAGATACGGAAGAGATTTTCGTACATGTTTTACGAGCGGAAGCGCCGGGGGTATCGCCGGATGTTGTCGATCGCGATGAAGATGGTATTGCGGATCGTGCACAGTTCCGTTTGTTGGATGCCGTGCTGAATGGGGATGCCGCACCGCACCATGCGTTGGTGTTGACCACGTACACTTTTAATCAGGTGAAGGTAACCCAGACAATCTCTGTCGATGTGCTGACGTGTGCGTTGTGGCAGGTGCAGTATGGTTTTTCCTGTTCGGACTACATAAATTATGCTGCAGCGCAGTTTACCATGGGAGGTCAGTCGTCGCTGGACCAAATGTTGGCGTGGTTGCAGGGGCAGGGGGTGACTTTGGGGACGGAAGGCTATAATGACGCGATGGGGGCGTATTTTCAGGCGGATGCCGATCTGGATGGAGATGGTTTCTCGAATCTGGCAGAGTATGAGGCGTCGTGCCAGGATATAGATACCTATGTGACAGCGGCGATGGATCCTGCGGTGACGCCGGAGACGTTGCCGGCGTGTCCGCAGGAGGGCTTTGCGATTACGGAACAGCCGCAGGGGGCATTGAAGTATGCGGGAAATTCGCATACTTTTCATATAGCGGTTCGGGATGCGGTAGGTGAGGTGACGTATCAATGGTATCGGGATGATATGCCCATTGGGGGAAGCATGGACACGTTGCGTTTACAGGCATTGTTGCCGGGAGACTCGGGCGTGTATCGCTGTGAGGTTCAGGATACGGAAAATACGTTGGTATCGGATAGTGTGGAGTTGGTGGTGGCGACACATATGCGAATTGTTTCTGATGTTTTGTCTGCGCAGGTTTTGGTAGGGGGAACGCATACGTTTTCGGTAGATGTGCTGGGGGGATTAACGCCGCTGCATTATGTATGGACGCGGGATGGGGTGGTAGTAGGCGAGGATGCGCCTGCTTTGACCATAAGTGAGGCGACGTTGGCGGATGCAGGGAAGTATCGATGCCTGGTTTCAGATCAGTTTGAGGTGTTGGCATCGTCGGAGGGCGTGCTGGAGGTATTAGAACCCCTTTCGTTTGAGCAACAACCCGAAGATGCGGTTGGGCGTAGTGGGGAAAGCCATACTTTTGCAGTAACCGTCGCAGGCGGCGACGGCGCGCCTACTTATCAATGGTATAAGGATGGACATCCTGTAGGCGAAAACATGCCGACGTTGGTCCTCTCCCCTTTGACGGAAAATACCGCCGGAACCTATTGGTGCGTGGTGTCGAACGCATTGGAATCCGTGGAAAGTGCCCATGCCGTTTTGACGGTAGTTCTTTCCTGTTATGCGGACGCCCCCGACTGCGAATGTACGCCCGTCTCGATCGATGCGCAGTTGGAATCGTCGCTAGGGCAATTGTATGGCATCAGCCTGATCGATCTGGATACGGATACGGCGGATACAGATGAGAACAGCATTATGGATGGCGCGCATGCGCGCTTTTTGGATTATGTGCTACTGCATCCTGAGCTGCCGATTCACTGTTGTGTGCAAAAGGCCTATCACCACAATGTTCAAGCGGCTAACCAGATTGCCGATCAAGTGCCGGGGATTTATTTCAGCACGCTGATTGCACGGGGCGTGTTCGTTAACACAACAGCGGGCTTGGCCACCATTGGCGAAAAGGCTACACTGGATATCTTATTGGGTTCTGTGGATATGCTACCGGGTTTCCCCGTGATTGCCCCGGATGTGTTTGACAGATCAGCGGCTCCGTGGTTGGCCTACAATGGCGACGCTGACCGTGATGGGGTTTCCAATGCGGGTGAATTTAATGCGGTGCGAAAAGCGGGAGGCAACTTTGAACAATTCATCCAGGCTGCGTTGGATTTTAATCAACGTCTGGACGGTGGCGGATGTGAACCCTGCGCGGGTGCATTTCGTCCAATACTGTTAGTAGGCGGTCGTTGGGCAGCCGACGCCTACGTTTCCGAGATATATGAAGCTGTGCTGCGGGATTACAATTTTCCGCAGTACAAAATGATTGGCTCTTTAACTACAATGAGCCTGCCCACCGCTATTTCATGGAGTGAAGATAATGGGGGACAGCAGGAGCGGCTGTCCTACATGCTGGAATCCTTCCCCACAGTAGAGGCGGTCCATATGATTTTTGGCGCGGAAGATGTAATCGAGCTTGCAATGGACAAGAACCTGAATTCGCTTTCGGATAGCGATTTGCAGGCGCGTTTGACTGAAATTCAAGGCGCTATCGCATCGATCGTAGACTATATACAAAGCCTGCGTAACGATATTCCTATCGTTTTAGCCGGTTTGGATTATCTCGACCCCGCATTAATTAAAGCACATTACCCGAAATACGATTTAAAGAGTACCGCGCAGTCTCGTTTTAATTATGCTATGACTGTTTTAGGCGAAAAAATTCGCGAAATCGCGAACAATCGGGACAATTGCTACTATGTGCACAATTGGGGTGTGCTGCAGTATCGTTTAGGAAACCCACCCCATTGGGAAGTAGGAGGCGTGCCCTATCCTGGTGGCGCACCTGGCTATAGTCCGTATCCCGGTGGCGCACCCGATTTCCCAAGTCCGTCGGCAGCCTATAAAAATGCAGATGGTTGGGTGCCAACTGATGATGCTGCCTATTGGATATTCGAAAATGCAGTAACAGAGTATTACCAATACTGGTTGGTCCCCGGTGAAGTGGAGGGAGAGGAGGAAGGAGAAGTAGAAGGGGCACAGGAAGGGGAAGAAGAAGGAGAAGATGAAGGGGAAGTAGAAGGAGAGGATGAGGGCGAAGAAGAGGGGGAAGAAGAAGGAGAGGTCCCGGTAGGCGTGCTGAGTATTAGCCCAAAACCAGGGACGACGGTGGAGTTTGATGCGGCGGCACTAGATAAGACGACAGAAGTGCAGATTATTGTAAAGAATACCGGTGATGCACCATTGTCCGGACGCCTAAGCCTGGTTGACGGTACGGTGATGCGTATTATCGGCGATCCGGCCTTTCGCCTGATGCCAGAGGCAGAAAAGGAAATCACACTGCAGTTCACCCCCACCGCACGCGCCGTGTATACCGATGTGCTTTACATTAGCGCAGGCACGGAAACAACCACGCTTTACCTCCTGGGAAAAGGCTCCTATCTGCCTTTCCTGTCCTGTTCTGCCGCGGTTGGCACATCCTCTCCGTATAGCGGCTGGGGAGATTTCCTCTTACTGATTCTACTGTTGACGCTCTTGCTCGGGTATACACGTAGCTACAAAAAAGGAGTATCGCCGCATTAATTAAAATTGCGACGTATATAATAGATAAAATACTTGCGGGAAGTTTTCCAAATAGAGGAAACTTCCCGCAAGTTTCATATACTGTGCAACACGATACCTATCAGGTGCGGTTGGTAAGCACCTGTGCCTCGTAAGTCTTAATGTCGTTAAGCCATGCAGAGCCCGCAGGTACGCTTTGACGATGACAGTGGTAATCCCATACGGCGCTGAAGGGCAAGGTTTTCAGATCTTCCAACAACGCCAAGCGGGATGTGTAATCCATGTCCGCCTCAAGCGTACGCAGGGTGTCCGTCGGTTCAAGCAACGCGATCAATAACGCTTTTAACATGGCGCGTGTACCCGTGACCCACGCAGCAATGCGGTTGATGCTGGCGTCGAAGAAATCAAGGCCGATATGCGTGCGTTGCAGATGCCCTTCATGGCGCACCAGCTCCTCGGCGATAGCGCGCAAATCATCATTAAGGATTACTACATGATCGCTATCCCAACGCACACCGCGGCTGACATGAAGCAAAATTTCCGGCACGTACATGAGCGCCGACGAGATTTTATCGGCGATGCCCTCTGTCGGGTGGAAATGGCCCGCGTCCAGACACAACAGTTTTTTTCGCGAAATGGCGTAGCCCATGTAAAATTCATGCGAGCCGACCACATAGCTTTCCGAACCGATACCAAAGAGTTTACATTCGACAGCATCAAGCTGGTACTGCGGATTCATAACTTCCTCAAAAACGGCATCCAGTGATTCCTGCAAACGTTTTCGCGGCGCCAGACGATCCACCGGGGTATCTTTCATTCCATCGGGAATCCAAATATTCATCACGCTGGGGCTACCCAGATTGCGTCCCATCGTTTCCGCAATGCGGCGGCAAGCGCGGCAATGCTCGATCCAAAACTGACGAATGCCGGGATCGGCGCTGGACAGTGTAAAACCACTCTCCGCCATCGGGTGGGCAAAACAAGTAGGATTGAAATCCATCCCCAGTTTTTGCGACTTGGCCCAATCGATCCAGCGGGAAAAATGCTCCGGTTCAAGCGCATCCCGGTCAACACGCTTACCATCGGTCTCTGCATAGCACGCATGCAGGTTAAAGCGATGACGCCCTGGAATCAGATGCAACGCCTCCTCGGCATCCCGGCGTAACTCATCAGCCGTGCGCGGTTTACCGGGATAATTTCCCGTGGCCTGAATGCCGCCGCCATCCGTCGCTTCCACATGCTCAAACCCACCGACATCATCGCCCTGCCAACAATGCAGTGAAACGGGGATATTTTCAAGCTGCCCAAGCACCACCTCCGTATCAACGCCATAGGCGGCATAGACTTCTCGCGCCTGCGCATAGTTTTTTTCGATCTGGCTGTCTGAAAGTACGGGAAATTTCATAAAACATCCTCTCTATAACGCCTCATTGCATTACTGGATTATATGCACCGGAAAACGCAAAAATAGTAACCACCTCTTTTTCAGGTGACGCTTTGCTTACGAGAACGCATTATACCCAAGATAGCCCTGCTAGAATCAAAAAGCATGTTGCAACCGGAAAGTATTATCGCAGAAAAAATGCATTTTACTTGACATAGTATGCATGGGTATAGATGATAGTTCTATGGGGAGCCGTTTAGGACAGGAAGTCTAAACGCAAAAGGATAAAATTAAGGAGCCGTACCTGCATGGTTGCACGCGCTGCGGAGTTGCTTGCGGAGTATTTGGAGTCCCGACAAGCGGAAGTATGTGAACTTATATTACAGGCATTGACACCGCGCTACGCGGAACGGATACGTCCGTTTGTTCAGGAATGGTTGAAAAGTCAGTTTGATATCATTCATGGTCGCTCGGATCGAACAAATGAGTGGGTGGCGTTGCTTACAGAAGAGATCCGTGCGGTGGGCGGGGGAGTGGACGATACCCTTGAACAGGTACGGATTTTCCGCGATGTTTTTATCCAGTTTTTTTCAGGCAACGTAGCAGGGGTAGATGATGCTGCCTTGTACAGGCATGTTCTGGATGTTACGGATCGCTATTTTAAGCATATAACCTCCTATGCGGCTCAATTAACGCGAGAGACGCTGATGGCGGAACGCCGCCGCCAGCGTACCATGGTCGAATCGTTGGACACCCCCTTCCTCACCTTAAACACAGATGGCATTATCGATTTGGTTAACAGTGGCTTTGCCAAACAAATCGGTATTCCGCAAGATCACCTGCCCGGCCGCGAGCTGGCCTGGCATTGCGACCAAGATACCGCTAATGAAATCCAACGCATACTACGCCAAAAGCGCTCCATGGGGGCGCGTGTCTTTGAAGGACACCTACTGACCGCAAAAGGCGAAAAAGTCCCCTCCCTTTTTTCCGTGCAACCCATGTTTGACTCCCTGGGACGTCGTGACGGCTCCGCCGTTTCAGTAACCCCAATGGTGGATGACCCCCGTTTAAGCAGCGGTGAATTACTGCGTTATTTTGCAGAAAACATACTGTCTGTCATTCCGCTACCTGTCCAGGTGATGGATCGATCACGGAACATTGTTTATCAAAATCCAGCCTGTCAAAATTTGCACCTGACCTGTGGCGAGGAAGCGCTCCCCTATTGTTGCCGCCTGACCGCCGTACGTAGCCGGACAGCACCCTGTGTCTGTGAAAAGGCATTTACCACTGGCGAGATGGGCGAATACGAGTTTTTCTGTGAAGAGGACACCGGTGGTGGACGCTGGTTCTCAGTGTACCTGCTGCCGCTACGTGAACCGGGGGGCAAAATTGTCCAGGTGGCCTGCGGACTGCGGGACATTACCAAGCGCCGTGAGTTGCGTAAAAGTCTGGAAAAACAAATCCTGGAACAACAACACTCATCTGTCGTTTCACAAGTCGCCGTGAGTGTCGCCCATCAGCTACGCAATCCCCTGGGCGTTATGATCGGATTTGCCGAAATGATGGCGCAGGGCCTACCCCAGGATGAAATGGGTAACGCGCTGGATAAAATGCTGCGTAACGGTCTGCGTTGCAAGGAAATTGTGGAAAACCTGTTGGAGTTCGGACAGGGTTTCCCCGACGAACGTGTGCCTTCTGATTTGTTGACGCTTATCGATGAGTTAGTCAAACCCATGCTACCCGGTTCAAAGTGCAACCGCGTAGTCTGGCGAGCACCCGATGGTCCCGTATACGTCGAATGCGTGCCCCACCAGTTAGCGCAAGTGATCGTAAACCTCTTAGACAATGCACTGCGCGTAGCTACTCAGGTGATATGCGAGGTGCGTGAAGAACAGGAAAAGATTTACCTTTCCGTATGCGACGATGGACCTGGCGTGCCCGAGAAATTGCGGGAACGCATCTTTCAACCCTTCTTTACCACACAAAAAAAAGAAGGCGCCGTGGGACTAGGCCTCAGTTTATCCCAAGCCGTTATACGCGAATACGGCGGCGATTTACTCCTGGAAGATACCCCTGGCATCAGCGAAAGCGGAGCGCGGTTTACTTTACATCTACCCATCGCCACTCCGGATGAGAAGATACTGGTAGCCCCCGCGCCGCCCCGCAAGAAAAATCGCAGCGCTCGGTATATACTCGTTGTGGATGACGAGCTGGACCTGCTCGAAATGCTGGCAATGATTCTGGAGTTGCGGGGATATATAGTCGATACGACCGGTACAGGTGCCGAGGCGATAGAACTGCTCAAGCGCAACGCATATGACGCAGCCGTTCTCGACGTGCAACTACCGGGTGATCTGGGCGGGCCACAACTCTACGAATACATCTCAAAAACCAAACCCCTTTTGGCCAAGCACGTCCTCTTCATCACCGCCGATACCATGAACTACGCCACACGCCGTTTTTTGGATAGCGCACAATGCCCCTCCATGGAAAAACCATTTCTCGTCTACGATTTTGTGGCACAGGTTGGACAACTTTTCGACAGTGAAAAGTCAGCCCCCACCGAAAACACCTAAAGGTGGCCAGGGACACACCCAGGATATATGCTCCTCGCCATCCCTGACCACAGCAAAAATACTGTTTTTATGACATCTTTTCAGATTTAAGTAATCAAGGTGGTCCAGCATAGCACCGGACCACCTTAAGAAAAGTCACTTAAAAATACGTTAGTTTCGCGTGCAACGATTAGCCAACGCTCTTGCGACGCTCACCCAGTTCACGCCATGTCGTCAGGATGATATTTTCCTCCTCCAGCACCTTCTTGAAGCGCGGGTCCTGCATGACCTGCAAATCACCCAAGCGGCTGGGACCAGAATCACTGATAGCAGGGAAAGCGTCCGACGGATCCGTTGAATGCACAATAATCTGCGTCAGGCCCGGTTGCATACGACGAATCACATCCGAGTACGCATCCAATTTTTCTTCCAGCGGCACATCATAACCCGTGAGATGGCAATCATCCAAAACCGGCAGCCTCGCATCCCAAACGCTCTGCGCCACCATACCAATCATCTCCACCGGCGCACCCTCAGGGATTGCATTCGTCTCATGCATATACTGCAAATGCCCCCCCGGCAAAAACACGGGAATCTGGTTTTCAACACCTACCTGAATATACTTCTGCAAATACTCTGCCGAGCCAAAGACCGTACCCATGTGCGTATCCAGATGCGTAGGACGCAGCCCATACGTCAGAAAACGATCCAACTGCGCACGAATCTCCGTTTCCACCTCATCCGCCGAAGCATGCTCCACAACAAACGGCACATCCTTCCAGAAGCACCCCTCCTCATCCACCAGCCCCGGCACCTGACTCTTACCCGCAACCGGACCCCAACGATAGCCTTCCCACTCCGAAGTCAACGTTACATGCAGGCCCACATCCTTTTCCGGATGCGCCTTCCAATACTGCACATACTCACTCACCCACGAACACGGCATCATCAGACTGCACGACGTCGCCAGGCCCTCATCCATTGCCTTAATAGTGCCCATATTCGAAGAATGCGACATGCCCGCATCATCCACATGAAATACCACGACCCGATCCTTAGGGCCCCATCCGAGACGTTCCGCAAAAGTTTGCTCACTCACAACAATATCCTCCACATTAGTGACTTAGCTCTGAAGAGTTCTCATAAAAAAACGAAATTTTACAATGTTCAGGGACGGCGAGAACCATAGCTCTTGCTTGCGGTCGCTGGACCGCCTTAGGTGTATAAAATAGGCCCCAGCGCGTTCCCCCCGCACACGTCAAACACGCTGAGTATGCCAGACTGGCCGTCAGGAAACAAAATCACCCTTTTACACAAGCAAGTCATGTAAATATTCCATTTATGACGCGGGCTATTAAAGTCTGGCGAAACCAACAATTTCCATCAGTTTGCTGTAGCTATTAACGACATCATATTTGACATTTGTTGACTCTGCTTTACGGTTGATTTTATCGAAAAACTTTCGTGCACATTCGATCTTTGTCTTTTCAATCTCACGGAGTTCCATACTAGACATAGAGCCTTTGGTTTCAGCAACAAAGTAAATATGTTTGACACAGCCTTCTTTAAACGCGATGGCCCAGTCGGGGCTGTAGTTGCCGACCGGGGTAGGAATCGAAAACCCTTTCGGCAATTTGGCGTACACAACCACTTCTGAGCTGGTATCAAGCTCTTGCACAAAAGCACGCTCTGTCTTGGAGTCCGTTATGACATAATCATAAATATGGCGTTTGAGCGGTTCACCAGCTTTGCTGAAATCCTGTTTGCTTTGTCCATCGGTAAAGATATCAATATCATGCCTCTCGGTTACAGGGTCATAACTCAGGTGCTCGATAATAACGGTCGCTTTTTGCTCTTGGATCAAACGTGTCGCCTCGGAAATAAAATTTTCCGGATTGATTCTAAACTGAGAAAATACCGTTTTTTCAACGCCAGATAAAACATAGCCAACCGTTTTTCTGGTCAACTGCGTAGCACTAGCAATTTTACCGATTAAATCGTATTTTACGACCGAATGAATCGAGTGTGTATTATATTCAGTGGAAACGTCCGTTACCTTAAAACCCTCCCCCGATTTTATCTGGTCATAGCTTATTTTATTTGTCTGCTCACCGTATTGAACGGTGTATTGGAGGGGACGGACCCGCAGTTCAGTATTGAGTGTCTGGATGCATTTTTGAGTCAGTTCAGCGCTGTCAAAATGGACACTATAAGCGGCTTTTCGGTTGATTCGATTCCAAAGCTCTTTGAATTCCCTTTTTTCAAAATTGGCATTTAAGCGATTCGTCTTTGCTCCACGATCATTTTCAATCTGTGGCAGCTTGGCATCGCTGTAGACGCTTTCGATTAACTGAAATACCTGTTCCTTGTATGGTTGCAAATCCTCGGGAAGGTCCGCAAGCGCTCCATTCGTCACAGTGTCATGAAATTTTCGTGCAATGTTTTTCTTGCGATCCACATAGCCATTTTGAATAAGGTAAAACTCGATGCCCTCCGCCATGTCTTGCGTTACTTCAACAGACCCTCCTGATGTCTGAATGAGTTTCCCCCTGAAATATGTTGAATCCGCCACACGCGGTCGTTCAGAGAGGGACTCGCTGATATCCTTCTGCAATGCAGCAACGAAATCCTTGTAACTTTCACTGGCAATCACAGTCAGTACATTGGTTTGATGTACGGTTGCCGGCTCATCCTGCCGCTCTCCAAGCTGGTTAACAGCGATACGAAGACCTCGACCAACTTCCTGCCTGCGCGAGATAGTATTGTCGCTGTGTTTCAAGGTGCAGATAACAAAGACATTCGGATTATCCCATCCTTCACGTAGAGCCGAGTGGGAAAAAATAAAGCGGGTTGGTTCTTCAAAAGAGAGAAGACGCTCTTTGTCCTTCAGAATCAGGTCATAGGCGCTTTGGTCTGTGCTTTCGACACGCTCGCTTTTTGCCTCCTTCAGCGAATCAACCATCTTGCCTTTCTTATCGATGGAAAAATAACCATTATGTGTGCGTTCAGCCGAAATGTTATCTAGATACTTTTTATATCCTTCATGCAGCAACAGATTCTGTCCAAATTCATTCAACGCATAGGCGTATTCCTCTTCAAATATCCGGGCATATTCACCGCCTTCCTCGCCGGCATTGGAGTAAACCCGGTACTTGGCGACTTCGTCAATGAAGAATAAAGTCAGCACCTTGATTCCCTGATGAAAAAGAAGCTGCTCCTTTTCAAAATGCGCCTTAATAGCCTCGCGTATCTGAATCCGTCTCAATGTCGTTTCATTCACATCCCCAGTTGCTTCACCAGCCTGCAACTGATGGCCATTGGTAAACTCGACAGTATCCGTAATGGCATTAATATCTGCAACAACAAAGCCCTTATATTGATCCAGTTCACCTGAAAGGGCATAGAGATTGTCGCCTTTCTTAAACTTTCGCAGTATCCGCTTGATTCCACTCTTCTGTTTGATTTCGATCTCAATTCGGGCAACGGGAGCTTGCTTAGACACTTCGATGGATTCAAGATAAAGATAAGCATTCGTACCCGAAAGCCCCTTTACCGAAACACCGCGGACGGCGATCTTCTTTACCAGTTTTTGATTATAGGCATCCAGCGCATCCAGCCGGTGAACCTTGTTGTGCAGGGTTTTGTGCGTGGCGGAATAGCGAAGAACAAACAGCGGATTGAATTCCCTGAGAGAATCCAGTGTTTTAGCGCCCTCCATTTTCTGCGGTTCGTCCAAAATGAGGATTGGTCGATTAGCCTTGATCACATCAATAGGCCGCCGACTCTGAAAATCATCAAGCTCCTCATAGATGCGGCGATTATCCTTACCCCGTGCATTAAACGCCTGCACATTGATAACCATAATATTGATACCGGCATCCGAAGAAAAACTCTCAATATTATGGAGCTGCTTCGAGTTATAGATGAAAAACTTGGCCTTCTTACTATAGCTCTCCTGAAAATGCTCCGCCGTTATTTCCAGCGATTTATAAACCCCCTCACGAATAGCAATGCTGGGCGTCACGATGATGAATTTCGTCCAGCCAAACCGCCTGTTCATCTCAAAAATAGTCTTGATATAGCAATAAGTTTTCCCCGTGCCCGTTTCCATTTCCACATCAAGATGATAAGCGGCAATCTTCAATGCCTTTTGGGTGTACCCTTTATCAATAGTCCATTCATTTTTTTTCAGCGTCTTAAACGCATCGACGGATTGGCTCTGGGGAAGATGCTGCTCGCGCTGAATTCTCTGTATGTTCTCAAGAATCTGCTGTTCCGAGAGCACAATATCCCCATTCTTAAAGCCAGACGCATCAAAAAGGGGACGCTGTGAATCCTCCCTAGCCACACCCGGCTCAATCCGATAACGGATTCCAGCGGTATTAGGCTGCCCCCTAAAACAATCCACCACCGCTTCCACAGCGCGTGTTTGGTAGGCCTGATGCTTGAAGCGAAGCTTCAAGCCTGATTGAGAATTGACAGTGGATAGTGGAGAATGCTTTTTGTTCATCGGAGATCCCCCCTATCCCTGCTGGTTTTGACTATGCGTGTCAAAAGCTTGCACAACGCAACAATCTCAGGCTGAATGGATTCATATTCCTTTTGATTTATCAGCTCGGATTGAAACAGCAATGCTATCCAATAATCCGTTTCATTTGCCTCCTTTAGGGCAATGGCCATTTTATGTGTGAAATCGGCCTTGCTTTCTGCCTGCTCAGCTTCACGCACCAACGCCCCAATAGCAGTACCAGAACGTAAAAGCTGCTTGCTCAGAACATACTCATGCTTTTCAGCGTTTAGATATTTGCACACCTTTACCATACGAAGCGCAAAAGCAAATGATTTATCCCTAACAATACTCGCCCGTTTTGGAGAACCATTAGAATTATCCACTTTCAATTCTCCATTCTAAATTGTCTTCACATCCGTGTGCGGACTCATGAGCTTGAAGATCTGTTCGACGTTGATTCGCACGCTGTCATTCTTGAAACCAGCATCGCGAAAGACCACGCGCAACGGCTGACGTCTGGCAAGCGCTTTGCAGAAATCCTCCGTAATCTCACCCGCCTTCGCAAAACAGGCCGCCAAGGCATCCCCATCCACAAAGAAGACCTCACGTCCCTCAATAGTTTCCTTGGCAATCGGCAAAGTCAGATCCACGCCCCAATCCAGCAAAACCTGAAACAGCAAATCCTCTGAACTGCGATCCGCCTTGATGTTATCCGTCAAGAGATTGAGCTGACTTTGCTCAACAGCATCCGGCGTGTAATACACATCCGCCATGTTCGACGAATCCACCTTGAAAACACGGAAGCCAATGTCCAAATCAGGAGCGGTAGTGGCGTTTTCCTCCCTGATTTTCCTGCCAGCCCGACGGATACGCTCCTTACTGATTTCCGCAATGGTCTCATACCCCGCCTTGAACGCCTCAGATTTTTCCTCACACTCTTCGGGGAGCTGCACCATGATGAATTTGCGCTTGCCGCCATCCTCCGCATTAAGCTGCATGACAGCATGCGCCGTAGTCGCGGAACCAGCAAAAAAGTCTAAAATTAGCTCTCCTTCACTCCAAGGCATTATTTCAAACAACTTATTAAATAAAGCTAATGGTTTTTTGCCACTTCTAAAATCAACTCCACCTTCATGTCTGCAGTTACCAAAGTCGGCAGCTAAATCAAAGAAAGTTTCAATAGGCTTTCTTTTTTTAGCTTTTTCCGGTGCATTCAAGACTGTATTTGGCACACCCTGATAGTATTTGCCTTTTGTTGCCCCCTCTCTTTGTGGGCCAGTAAAATATCGGTAACCTCGGTTATCATCTCCAATACCATAGACCTTATAAAGGACACCGTATCCATCTTCATTGTATCTACCAGTCAAATAGTCTCGGAAAAACCTTCCTGAAGAATTACCATCCAGTATCGAACCAGAAGCCCAAATTTCTTTTAGTAGTTCATTGCTGGCTTCTTTCTTAACAATCCGATATTGTTGTTTAGTAAAAATTTCGACTCTTTTTCCCAAAAGCTCTAAAGTCACCGGCTCCTGTAATTCTTCAATATCCCATATGAACTTATCATAGTTGTAATCATCTGTTTTTCTTAGAAGATTCAAAGATTCTTTGGACTTTGCGTAGACCAAAACGTTTTCAACTACCTTTTGGTAAAGCATATCCTCAACAAGGGTTTTACCTTCATATCGTACTTTGATCGTATATATGAATAGTGCGTTTTCTTCTCCAAAAATTTCATTACAGACTGTTCGCAGGTTAGACACTTCATTATCATCAATGCTGATAAAAATAACCCCATCATCCTTCAGTAAATTTCTGGCAAGCTTTAAGCGGGGATACATCATGCTGAGCCAGTCGGAGTGGAAGCGTCCATTTGCAGTTGTATTTTGCTTTAGTTCTCCCTCGTCAACTAATTTGTTGCCCTCTCCATCTCGGAGTTCCTCAGCTAGCTCATTATTCTGGCGAGTTGTCCTAAAATCATCTGCATAGATAAAGTCTTTACCGGTGTTGTAGGGCGGGTCGATGTAGATCATCTTGACCTTGCCGAGGTAGGTTTCCTGGAGAAGTTTCAGGGCGTCCAGATTGTCGCCTTCGATAAAGAGGTTTTCGGTGGTGTCGAAATCTACGCTTTCTTCGCGGCAGGGACGGAGTGCTTTGGCGATAGGGGCGTTGGCGGTCAGCAGGGCTTCGCGTTTTCCGGGCCAGTTGAGGTGGTAACGTTCCTGGGGGCCTTCTACGATATGGGGGGATAGCTCTTGTCTGAGGAGGTCAAAGTCGATGGATTTTTTAAGGAGGCCGTTTTCGTCCCGGGATTCTGTGACGCAGTTGGGGAAAAGCGCCGCGAGTTTGGCGATGTTTTCCTGGGTGATATTGGGGCTGTGCATATTTAGTTTATTCATCGATGTATTCCCTTAACGAAGCCAGGCATTTCCGTGCAATCAAGCCAGCGCGAGCCAGCGTCACGGGCGGTGTAGATGATTGTTAGTGCCTTTTGGGTCAAACAATTCTACGGTTCTTATTTTAGATTTCGAAGTTCTGAGGTATTAAATCTGGACTGTGGACAGGCAGAAGAATCCTACATATATTCTATATAGGATAGGGGATTCTGGATGCGAAATCACATTTTTCAACTCAGGGGGTGGCGGGATGCTCTTTGAGCAAGTCCTGGCCGGCGCTGTTGGTGATGAGGAATACGTAGCGGCTGCCGACTTGTTGTTCGTCGAGGAGGATGTACTGGTGGAGTTCGTCGTGCAGGGCAAGTAGCCAGCGCCAGTCTTCTTCTTGTACGAAGAGGAAGGTGGGTTTGGCGGAAGTTAGGTCGGTGGTGATAGGGGCGCTGGCGTCGTAGAGGGCTTTTTCGAAGGCGCGGTAGGTGGTTTCGTCGAGGGCTTCTTTCTGGAAGGCGTTGTGTGCGGCCTGGGTGAGGGTGCTGCGTTCTTGTGGGGTGGGGGCGTCCCAGGTGGCGATGGGGATGTCTTCGGTGGCCTTTTCGAGCATGCGGCGCAGTTTTTTCTGGTGTTTGGCCTGTTCGCGCAGGGGTAGTTCGCGCATGGCGTCGATTTGGAGCAGGTCGGTGAGGATGGGGGTGTGAAAGCGTTTGGCGTAGAAGACGTATTCTTCGCGGGAAAAGCCGACGGAGTAGAGTGGGAAGTCCTGGTCGGCCTGGGCAAGGGTGCGTACGGGGGTGCAGAAGTCGCGCACGGATTTAAATTGGTTGACGAAGGGCAGGATGATGCCTGCGGTGCTGAGGAGCAGCAGGGTCATGTGGATGGCGATGCGGGTGTGCAGGGTTTTTCCCTGGTGTTTGCGGGTGCTGAGGAAGGTGTCGGCGGCGCATAGCAGGGGCAGCAGGCTGAAAAGGAGCAGGGAGGGATGCCACAGGTCTTTGTATTCGGTGAAGAGCAAAATGGCGGGAGCGAGGGCGATCAGCAGTAGCAGTATAAGCCAGATATGGCTGGTACGTTTGCGCCAGGTGGCGTGGTCGGTGTCGACGAGTTCGAGGATGCTGCGTGCGAAGAAGATGGCGAATACGGGGAATAGGGGCAGCAGGTAAATGGCGCGTTTGCCGATGGCGATGGAGAAGAAAAGGAAGGCGGGCACGGTCCAGCAGAGCAGGAAGCGCATTTCTTTGCCTTCTTTACGGTTACGCCAAGTCCAGTAGGCCGTCCAGGGCAGGAACAGGACCCAGGGGAACCAGTCGACAGGGGTTTTCTGGAGGTAGAACCAGGGCCAGTTGGCGTGGGAGACGCCGAGGAGGAAGCGGCCAATGGTTTGGCGGAAGAGGTTGGAGGCGATGGCGTCCTGGGTGGTGGATTGCATGGCGGTGGCGACGCTCATGCGGGCGGGAATGAGCCAGAGGGCGAAAAGGAGGATGACGGCGCTCATGCCGATGATGAGGTGGAGCAAGGCTTTGCGTTCGCCGCCAAAGACGGAGTAGCTGAGTACGAGCAGGCCGGGAAAAACGAGCACGCCGGGGCCTTTGGCATAGAGGGCGGCGGTGCAGGCGAGGTAGAAGGCGACGAGCCAGCCGATGCGGCGTGCTTCGCACCAGCGCCAGTAGCTGTAGAGTGCGGTGGTGAGGCATGCAGCGAGCAGCATGTCGATTTGGCCGAAACGCGCCTGCCACCAGAAGCGTTGGCCGGTCATGAGGATGAGGGCGGCCCAGAAAGCGGTGCGGGTGTCGAAGAGGCGGCGTGCCAGCAGGAAGGTGAGGAGTACTGTCAGGATACCGCAGAGTGCCGAGGGGAAGCGGGCGGACAATTCGGTGACGTCTCCGAAGGGGAGCGAGGCGGCAATGATGGCCCAGGGCAGCAGGGGCGGCTTTTCCTTGTACGGTTCGCCATTGACATGCGGTGCGAGATAGTCGCCGGTAACGTGCATTTCCCGTGCGACTTCAGCGAAACGAGGTTCATCGGGTGGCCACAGGTCGTAGCCGCTGATATTGAATAAAAAAAGCAAAGCCGCCAGGGCGACCAATACGCCAAGATACCAGGAAGCGTTTTTCACCTTTAAATCCTTTCGTTGCCGTGCATCTGCCTGCAGCATGGTTGCACGTAAATTTAAGGCATGATAGCGTTGTTCAGGGGGGAAATCCAGATTTTATCAGCGGTTTTGGACTATCTTGGCGTCCCTGTATCAAAAAAGAAACAGGTGCTGTGGGTAGGTACGGGAAGGACCATACGTATTGCCTGTGGCGCTGGCCACTTGCTTGCGGTCGTTGGATGCGTTCAGTGCATGGTACGCCAAAAGCTATCCTAGAAAACGAAGTTTTGCGGCAGTCAGGAACGGGAAGTACCATACCTCCTGGCTGGGGGCCCTGTCCCCCCTAGAAAGGTTCGTCGAGACGAGTGACAGGCGCGCAGGTGAGCAGGAGGGCGTCTTGGGGATATTTTCGGATGATAAGCGTGTCACCGGTGTCGAGATCGAAATAGTCGCGGGACGAGTCGAAGGCCAATACAGCGGGTCCACGCGTGATTTCCACCCGGGTGACAATATCGTCACTCTGTACGATATGGTTGGTGTGTTCGTTGGTGTATTTGAAAGCAACGCCGATGCCGTGGGTGAATACGCCGCGGGTAATCTGGTTATAGTAGGCGGTGCTGCCAAAGGGCGTGGACACGACGAAGCCGTCGCCAAGGATTTCCAACCCGTTTTCATAGGGGATATCGTCGAACCAGAGGCGAAAACGGACGGCGCTGTTGATATAACCCATGTGCACGCTGAATTCGTTGAGTGCCATAACGAGGCAATCCGGTTCAGGGTTGTCGTAGTGATAGATAGCGCACTCCAGTTTGGTGTAGTTATTACACACCAGGGCATGCTGCGCCAGGCGTTCGATAACTTCCTTGGCGGGGTGGGGGATGCAGCGGTGCCCACGTTGACTGTTGAGCACGGGTACTTTAGGCAAACCTGGCCAGCGCAATTCGGCATCGAGCAGCGTGCCGTCTCCACCATAACAGACGATGATTTCCGGTTCCTTATCCACAAGCGTCAGCGAGGCGTGTTTTTTAATTTCCGGTAAAAGTCGATCCGCCTGCGCGCCAAAGAGTTGTATGCGCAACGGGCAGGCCGTCTGTTTGCGATTGGGGAAAAAATAACGCATGGCGATGAGATCCTGTTGGTTAACGCCGGAATAGTCTTTCCATTCTATAGAGGAAGTATGCGTAAAAACGAATTTTTTATTCTTGCCAATCTCAGCTTGTCTCACTGACCCTTACAAAGGGAGTCGGGTAATTTACAGAAATGAATGCCAGTCTGTAGAGCGTATTATAACATGTGTATCTTGCCGGGGCTATGCGGTATGATGCAGCGCATGGGTAGGAATCGTATAGTAGCGACGATTGGATTACTGTTGTTGTGCGCAACAGCAATGGGTGCGGAATGCGTCTCGGCTCCCTTTCGGGTGGTGCATCATCCGAAAGATGTGACATGTGCGCAGCGTTCGCTTGATGTGCTTACGGCGGCCTTGGCGGAGTTCGGGGGGCGTTTGCCTGCAGGTGAAGATGCGATCGAGGTGCGCATCGCGCATACGATGACGGAGTTTTTGCAGCAGGCAGGGCATTTTTCAATGCTGGCGGTGGCGGGTGTGGCGCGACCAGAGGAAAGTGTGATTGTGGTGAAAGCGCCGCATCTGCGCAAGTTGAACGAGGATTATGCGGGCACGTTACGACACGAGTTGGTGCATATACTGCTGTATCGTAATACGGAAACGCATCGAAATTTGCCCCGGTGGCTGAATGAAGGAATCGCCATGATGCTGGCCAATGAGCATCGTTGGAACAGTATGTTCAGAGTGGCGCGCATGTTTTTTCAGAACCGGATTATTGACTACCAAAATCTGGACAACGCATTTTTGGCTCCAGGCAATGAAATGGCCTTTGGCGATGCCTATGCGCAGGCACTGTCGATGACGCGCTATTTGTATGATTCGTTGGGGGAAGAGCGGTTCTGGGAAGTGATTCGGGGGTGTCGTTTCCATTCCTTTTCCAAAGCGTTACTCCTGTACGGCGGTGTAGAACTAACGGACTACTGGAACCTGTACCACCATTCCCTGTGGCGCATTGCATTGATCGCTATGTTGAGCTCCGGTACCTTGTTCACACCAGGAGCCTTGCTGCTCATACTGGCCTATTGGCGCAAACGGCGCAGTAACAAACGAATTCTGCAGCGTTGGGCGTTGGAGGAGGCAGCGGGACGAGAAACGGCCTATTTTTCATGGGACGATGTGGTGGAGGACCCGGAGGCGTGGAAAGGGGATGGATATGACCCTGAGGAATAGCAGAAAAAGTTTTAGAGAGGGTGTCAATATGGGTGCACGCGTTGCCCTGATAGGGGCGAGTGGTATTGGTAAACATCATGCCCGTTGGTGGACCCTGGAAGGGGCGGAGGTTTGCGCCTTTGCAGGTTCGACGGAGCGCTCGGTGGCGGCAACGCGTGAAATGTTAGCGACACATATCGCTTTTTCAGGACGGGGTTATACGGATGTGCAGCAGATGCTGGAAGAAGAGCAACCGGACTATGTCGATGTATGTTCGCCGACGCCGTGTCACGCCCTCCATGTGCGTACAGCGCTAACAGCAGGATGTCATGTCTTTTGCGAAAAGCCGTTTGTGTATTCCCCAAGTCTACCCAAGGATGAGCTATTGGCAGAAGCGAAAGCACTGCTGGCACTGGCCCAATCACAGGGCTGTCGTTTAAACGTGTGCACGCAATATACCTTGGCAGCGCAGCATTTTTCACAATGGTGGCGTACGCGATATGGCGATATGCCCATCCGTTTTTGTCGCGGCCATCTGGAAGCGCCTGCACGGGGACGGGGGCCGGATGCATTGCGTATCTGGATAGATTTATCCCCGCATCTATTGAGCGTGATCCAGCAGCTTTATCCCCATGGAACACCGCTGTGGGATACGTTGGCAGTAAATTTTGCAGGCTACGAAGCCAGTGCTTCATTTGATCTTCGTACGAATGAAGGGGAGGTGGTACGGTGTGAATGTCTCACGAAAAACAGAACAACACCGCCCGGTAATATCCGTCAATTCCAATGGAACGATACACTATTCGACGTGGAAGGGTTTCAAGACACCGCTGGCGTGTTCGCGTTACGTATCAAGGCGGAAGAGGAAACGATGGAAACGGAGGATATGATGCGACAATTGATCCGCCAGGTGTTGGCAGGGGCAAAAACCGACGAAAAGATAATCCTGGATAATTTGGCGTGGATGCTTGAGATT
Organism: Candidatus Hydrogenedentota bacterium; assembly: GCA_963678445.1. Lineage (GTDB taxonomy): Bacteria > Hydrogenedentota > Hydrogenedentia > Hydrogenedentales. Next base: position 2,859,606 of record OY782877.1, read on the forward strand.
GCGACACGCGCAAATATTTGTCAAAGCAGAAAAGGGTGAATGTAGTATGTCCGATATGCGGTTTAGTCTTTTGGATTGGGGAGTTTTGTGCGGCTACATGCTACTCATGGTAGTCGTTGGCGTGCTGGTTGCTCGTCGTCAAAAGGATGTGGAAGGATTTTTTCTGGGAGGACGCAGTATGCCCGCATGGGCAGTGTCCCTGTCGGTTCTGGCGACCTCCCTGAGCGCCGCCACATTTATTGGTGCGCCACAGATCGCCTATGCAGGCGATATGACCTATCTCAGTACGAATATCGGGACTATTTTGGCGGCATTTATCGTGGCCCTGTTCTTTGTGCCACCGTTGTACCGAGCGGGCACCGTAACGCTCTATGGTTTTTTGACGCAGCGTTTTGGTCCCGGGGCTACCCTGGCCGCCAGTTGCATGTTTTTGCTGGGTCGTCTACTGGCTTCCGGTGCGCGTTTATTTATGGCGGGCATTGGGTTTGCTCTGATACTGTATGGGGATTACGCACCGCCTGATTTGTTGATTGCTATTATCATCCTTGGGGCGATAGGTACAGCCTACACCGTATGTGGTGGAATCCGTGCGGTAATTTGGACAGATGCTATTCAGATTTTTGTCGTAGGAGCCACCGCTTTACTCAGTGTGCTCTTATTATTACGTATGATTCCTCTTACTCCGAATGAGATCGTAGAAACTTTGCGCACAGCGGAAACAGGCGATAAATTACGACTGCTGGATTGGCGTTTTTCCTTTGCAGAACCTTTTACGTTCTGGGCGGCCTTTGTTGCGATGACCGTAGTCGGGATGTCTACCTACGGCGTCGACCACGATTTAGCGCAACGGGTGATGACGGCGCGTTCTCCCCTTCGGGGGGGACTGGCCCTCGTCGGCTCCATGATATTGGGACTCCCCTTGGTGGGGCTATTCTTAGTAATCGGTTTACTGTTACACATCTACTATGCACGTCCGGATTTGATGGGAGTAGATGCGCCGTGGGATGCCATTGCGGACAGCAAACGAGTGTATCCCCAATTCTTATTGAACCATATGCCTACAGGGCTACGCGGGCTTTCCATGGCAGGCCTTTTTGCGGCCGCGATGAGCAGTTTCGATTCAGCGATCAATGCGATGGCGAGCGTAGCCGTGGCCGATATCTATCTGCCCTTACGGAAACAATGGCGAGGCGGGGAAGTTTCCAACGAATTGGCGTTATCGCGGTGGATGGTGGTGGGGATGGGGATTTTATTAACCCTGTTCGCCGTGCTGGCCGTCTTCCTGCAACAAGCGGGCAATGAAACCCTCATCAGTTTTTCACTTGGCGTAATGGCCTTTGCGCTGGCGCCACTGCTCGGCGTTTTCTCAGCGGCCCTTTTCACCCGCCGCGGCAACACCCGAAGCGTCTGGACCGCCTTGGGCATCGGCATGCTATCGGTGCTGTTACTACAACCCTACGCCGCACCCGCCTGGCTTGACATCCCTCTCGCCTGGCCCTGGTGGTGGGTGATCGTTAGTCCGCTCAGCTTCCTCATCTGTATTCTCGGCTGCCCCCAGGCGCCCTCCGAAAAAACCATTACTCAGAAAGATGCTCCTCGGTAATGTAGCGATCCGGCGCAATCCTGCCAAACCGGTGCACCAGCAATTCACCCAGAATACCGCCCATGATCGAAAGCGCTCCCCAGATCCCAAAAATAGTGCTTAGGGTCGCCCAGAACAGCGTTACCCCCAAGGCGGCATAAGGGAACAAATCTCCGCCCTGCATCAGCTGGGCGATAAAGAAGCCCGCGCTAAGCAAGGAAAGCCCCATCGTGATAGCGGCGATCGCCGTGGCCATCAGGCCTATCACACCGAAAAGGTGCGCGGGAGACTGCCCGCGACGCGTAAGAAACCAGGCAGTACATGCATCCAAGGCACCACGCGTAAAGCGTTCTACCCCAAATTTCGAATGTCCATGTCGTCGGGGATGATGCTGCACGGGAATTTCAGTAACCCGATACCCCCATGCCGCAGCATAGACCGCGATCATGCGGTGCATTTCACCATAGAGCGGCAAATACTTGATAACATCGATACGCATGGCTTTAAAGCCCGTATTCACATCGTGCAACTTCAACCCGAAAAGTCCCCGGGTGACGCCCCAGTTAAAAATGCGAGAAGGAATGGTTTTATGCCAGGGATCGAGGCGATTCGCCTTCCAACCACAGACCAGATCATACCCCTCCTCCAACTTCTCCAAAAGACGCGGGATCTCCTTGGGGTCATCCTGCAGGTCTGCATCCATTGTAATAACAACATCCGCATTGACATGCTCAAAAGCCGCTGCAAGGGCCTGGGTTTTGCCAAAATTGCGGCGGAAACGAATCAAATCAACCGTGTCGTACTGCGCCCGAAGCGCCAAAAGCTTTTCCCAAGAGCCGTCATTGCTACCATCGTCTACAAAAATCATCCGATGCGGATGAGGCGCCGTATGCGTAGTAATACCTTGTGCCAGTTTTTCCAGCGTGGCCTCTTCATTATATACGGGGATGACAAAAGCGATGTTCATGAAGTAAATCTCAATACCGGTTATGCCCTGAATAGTCCTGGGCGAGGTCTTGGGTTCCTGCTCGCCGTCAGTATAGCGACTTGCTTCCCTGCTCTACAAATTCTCCCCTTAGTCCTGTTTAGCCCTGTAGCCATAGCCACTTGCCCATCCAGGAACACCATCACACCCCTCTTTCTCAAAACTATAAAATCTGGCTTCTGAAAAATCGTTGGTATTTTAATGGGGAATGTGCTATAAACTTACTCTATCATGAGTTTGTAGTGTAGCGTACCGATGGGAGCGCATGCTGGGGTAGTTTAGGTGCAACATACCGCATGCTCGCCATAGTATTAAAAGTGCTATTTGCGCTACTGATGGATAATTGTTTCCCTAATATTTGGGTCCTTTTATTCGCAACAAGCTAGTTTTCTTGAAACTGTTCCCCTTTTTTTGGGGCTGTGGGGTATAATCTAAAGTAGGTAACGGGGTGGGGTAGGTTTTTCAAACGTTATCTACGTAGGGGTAAATGCGATCGTGTAGAATTTGTAGCTTGGAGTACAATTTTCCAAGAAAGAGTGGATCGTGGAGTAATGTGTTATGGATAAGCCTCGTATCCTTATCGTAGATGATGAGCCCAGCATCCGGGTAGCACTGGATCGTTGGTTTAGTTTGCGTGGCTTTGATGTGGAGCAGGCGGAGGATGGACAGGATGCGCTCGATAAGTGCCGCAATCATCGGTATGATGTGATTACAATGGATCTGGAAATGCCACGGATGGGGGGCCTGGATGCGATTGTGGCGATCAAGAAGTATCTGCCAGATGTCCCTATTGTGGTGTTGACGGGTTTTATGCGGGATACAGAGAACGCCCTAAGCTGTGGGGCCGCGGTGGTGCTTACAAAGCCCTTGCGGTTGCGTGTGCTTGAAGCACAGGTGCGGGAATTGCTGATGAAATCGGCCTGCTAGCGCAAATATACAGTAAACAAAAACAAACTGCCGGGAAATCTTTCCCGGCAGTTTTTGTACAGGCAAAACTTAGCCCTGCGTCTTATGGGCGAGCCAGGAAAGATTCTGCGCAAAACGCGTCACTGTATTAAGCGCTTCCTCATCTCCCTCAACTTCGCCAGGCGCCCCACCAAAACCAACATTCCAATAGGTGGAACCCGGCACGATCATGTCCGAAATCATATACCAGTAAAGCAACTGGGCATAGGTAAAGTTTTGGCCAGCACGACGGGCCACCACGACCGGTCCCCCAAGTTTACGGCTGAAGAGATTGCCATTGGCGCGCGCCACACAGCCAGCGCGATCAAGTAACGCAGTAAGATTGGCCGTGGCAGAGCCAAAATATACCGGTGATCCTACAATGATAATGTCTGCCTCTACCATGGTAGAAAAAATTTCGTCAAAATCATCCTTCAAAACACATTGCCTGTTCTGCATCGTGTAACACTGCCGACAGGCACTGCAGGGGAGGAGCGTATGCTCGGCCAGAGAGATAACTCCTCCCTCAATCCCTTCCTTACGAAGCGTGTCCAGGCATGTATTGAGTAGAATTTCCGTATTACCATGTTGGCGGGCGCTGCCATTAATTGCAAGGGCTTTCATTTTATCCTCCTGATAGCAATTGTTGCTCTTCAATTCGAAGCCTGCCCAAGCCATCCTCAAGGGGAGTCGCAAAACAAAATCTTGTGCGTTTTGGGAGGCTGAGGCGTATATGGTCCAACTATAGTCACAGGGCCACATAAAACAAAAGGATAAAATACCGAAATGCCCCCCTGTGCAGCAAGTAGATCATAACGATCAGCCCATATAAATTCGTATGAACGAACTGGCTGGTAGGCTTTTGCTTTCCAATTCAAAGAAGAACGTAGCGAAAAGGTGCCCCGCTAAAAGAATCGTTTTGTCCAGACACTACAAATAAAAAAAGGAGATATCGGTAGGGGGCGACCGACATCTCCGGTGAGGTGCGTTACTCTGACGGGCGTCAGAGTTTCGCAGAGGTAGCAATTAAAGGGGAGATGCCGGTAGGGGGCGACCGACATCTCCGGTGAGGTGCGTTGCTCTGACGGGCGTCAGAGCTTCGCAGAGGTAGCAATTAAAGGGGGGAGATGCCGGTAGGGGGCGACCGACATCTCCGGTGAGGTGCGTTGCTCTGACGGGCGTCAGAGCTTCGCAGAGGATTAGGCATCCTCTCTTAGGGGAAAACCTTGTACAATACCAATCTCAGCGTCGCATATTTTGGAAAACACCCAAAGCGACCAGCACTACCAAAACCCCCGCTGCTATTATAAGCAACATCTGATTTCTTTTCTTCACATCATCTGCCCCCGCAGATGATGTCACAGGCGTTTTAGCTACTGTTTGAGATTCCTCATTGTCCTTAGATTCAAATTTTTTATCTTGGAGCGTCCACTCCACACTATCCCTGGCAATTATGGCTGTCCCACTAGGCACATGCTCATTGTGTTTCGCCACTGAAGAAGCCGATTCCGGCTTTGTATTCTCTCTTTGCCCGCTTGCTGCAGAAGTTTTTATCCGTTTCCGGAGCTGTTCTATCTGCTCTGCAGAGACATCCGTATGTGTAGATATGGATGCTTCCGCCTGATCTGCAGAAGTGGGCGTTGCCACTTTCCCTTGCCCTATACCACTTTCATGCGCATCTGAGATCGTTACATCCCGACGCGCTCGAGTCGTTGTCGTTACAGAATTCACTACCGAACTGGCAGGCTTTTCAGTATCCTGTCCAGTTTCCTTGGCAGTGTCGTTGCTGTCTTTTTCAGCCTCTTGCCGCGTAGTCGTTTCCCCTTCCTCCTCATTTTCGGGGGAAACACTTAACGGTATCTGGACAGCGCTACCTGTCACCGATAATTCATTGCCTTGCGAATCCGCCAAGGTTGGATTGGTTAATTCAAGTACCGCACTTGACGCTACACTCTGGGGATGCATTTGTAGGACCAGATGAGCAATCTCACCATTGAGAACCACGGTTTGATTCAGGCCCATTGCTACCAATACCCATATCCCGGGTGCCGGTGCATTGTCCCGCAAATCTTTCCCTGCACTAAGCAATGCTGCTCCCGGCAGCGCCGTTTGGGGGGTGATAAGTTCTGGATCATAATGCAGCTGAAAATTCAGTGCAGCCACCCCTTCGGCCCCGCTAAGAAACACCGGAACATGACAACGATTTTCTTCAACTGTCGGGACGCCTAACTGCAAGGTGCTGGCCATTGCCCCCTGCATGGCAGTCAATACAAATACAATCCAAGTCAGCCCGACGACAAAGTCGTTTTCAGCCAATCGTAGCCGCGCTTCCCCGCGGCCTGATACAAGTGTACCCCACATCCTTTTTGAACGCAATAGTAACATTGTAAAAAATTCCACGATTTTTAATCCATTTCTAACTTGATTGACATAAATAACTTATCCCGTCCACCCGGATACAAAAATGCATCTTTCTCCCCCACCCTCACCATTTTTTAATCCAAAGGCTTAATGGATAAAGTGTAATCCAGATTACAAATAAAGGTTTTTCATACTTCGGATAACCCGTTTTACTACTTTTCCGTGAATCGCGTTTTCCAAACAAAACCGTTCTTACTCGAAAAACCAACGAAAAGCTCATTTCCATGGCGCTTTATGAAAGCGTCATAGCGCCCAAACAGTGTTGTCTCTATAAGAACATTCAACAAGACCCTAAACGGTTAGCACCTATCTGTGGAGTCGATATTTTCAGCTCGGACGGATTATTCCGAAATTTTCTCCACAGGCGAGGAGTGCTGTGCCGCGCAGCTTTCAACGCGATTACGTCCAAAATAGCACAAGCACATCTGCACATAGAGATATCCCCATGCCAAGAGCTTGAGTGCAGCGATAAAAAGCAACACGCGTCGCGTTTCCTGATCAGGGATTTCATAAAAATGGATGGTTTCGTAAAGAGGCACTGCTAAGAATGCGACAAAGGCGACAATAGCTGTACGTGCAGCATAATGGTACGCCATTCCTTGCGCACATTTCATCTCCATGGCGCGATGAAAAGCAAACTGCGCACAGTAGAAAGTGAATGCAATTGTAACAAGATGATATGAGTTGACCCAAGCATGTTGGCTCATTACATTTCCACACTGCCGCGCCATGAAATAGAAGTTTTCCGGAAACAGGCCAAGCGCAAAAAAAATATTCCACAAAATAAACGTTGGACCGCGCCAGCCTATTTTCTTGAGTACATCCATACAACCTCCAGGAATTGGACAACGATGCGTACCATCCAAGCTCGACACATTTCAAAGCGGTTACTGATAGAAGCAACCGATACGGCCGCCATAGTTTCTGAGCGCAGCAAGGTTTCATTCTTTGCGCCATACGTCCATGCGTTGAGTGAAGCTATTGGAACAAAGCCCCGCCGGTTTTGTCAAACCGCTCTGGAATTTGTAGTGCGTAACCAGCCCCCTGATTCTTCATGGCGAGGCTTCCAAAAACGCTCCTGAAAAACAAATGCCACTGTCCTTATTATAATTGCCATTGGTTTTGTTCTCTGCTTCCGTCGCTGAACCACTTTACAAAAACGGAGTGCGTTTTACTTTACCTACCTTTTTGTGCAGGAGCATCTGCAATCCAGCAAGATCAAAACCCGAATCGCCAATAGATTTGGGAATAATGACATAATTGCTTGGAGATAGAAAAAGAACAAGACAATTTTTATCCTGCCGCCATTTTTGAATTTTATGCCACCGTAGAAAGCATTTGGATTCATAGCCCGAGATACGTATCCCTTCCTCCTCTACAGAAATGCGTTTTCTATCCTTAAAGCAGACTGCCTCTCGACGGTATGTTCTTTTAAGAGCAATTTTAGAAATTTTGCTTAGTAAACAGACAGAAAAGAGCATGTAAGGGATAGATAAAAGAATGATGGAACCTCGGAAAGGAGGGTGAAAATAATAAAAAAACAGACCAATTACAAGCGGTAAATACAACCAGTTTAATTTAATCTTAGAACCGCATTGTATATACATATGAAGTCTTGCAGCGCTCAAAAACTCTTTTTCTGAAATGCTATATTTCGCTTCCATAGACGACTTTTCCACTAAAAACCTCCATTTTCGTAACTGTTTGCATCTCAAAAAGTTATCACAATAAAACGAACTTTTGCTGCGGGTGTGCATGGCAAGGACCCTACCTATTGCTTGCGGTGTGGGTAAAACCTATGTGCTTTGTATTGTATTCTTCAAAGAGGTATATTCTGCTTTACCTACTTTGCTGCAAAGTGTTTCCAGGAGGAAAGGAAAATCAAAGCCCGAATCGGCAATTGATTTAGAGATTATTAAGGGGAATGTGGGGAAACGGTAAACAAGCACGCAGTGTTCATTTTGCTTCCACTTTTTTATTTGTTCCCACCGCAGTAGCAATTCACCATCTTTCTCGAAAAAACGTATCCCCTCATTCTCCAGACGAATTCGTACCGTAAGAGATTCTTTGGCCGCAAGTTTTTGGTATCTTTTCCTGAGACTAGAAGCGGAGTTTTCGAAAAAAACACCAATACTTCCAAACAAACAGAGAAACATGGTTAATACACAAAGTATTAGGCGCATAACCCAGGACGGAGCAAGGAACTCGGGCAAAAGGAAAATCAAAATACAGAAGCAACCGCCAATAACCGCCAACCGGCGATGGATGTTTTCTCTTTTCCGAAAATGTAGTCGGTTTGCGTTTATGAAAAGTTCCTCAGAAATAGTGTATTCTGCTTCCATAAAAACCTTTCCGATGGTGTTCGCCGACCGTATTTTAGGAGCGTTTGGAATATGCCATCAGGATGATGATGGTGCTACTTTTTTGATTCTTCACCGACCTTTTCGCGAAGCGCCTCAACCAACGCCGTTACATCAAAACCCGAGTCGGCAATCGATTTAGGGATAATGTACATCACTTTTGGGTCAAGATAGATCAGGAGGACGTGTTTGTTCTGTTGCCATTTATGAAGCTTTTCCCACCGTAGCAAGTATTCCCCATCACTTTGCGTAAGCCGTACGCCGCTATCTTCCAGACGGATCTGTATTTTTTCTCGAAAATAAACACCTGTTTTCTTGTAGCGTCTTCGGAGTGCCCAAGATGAGGCTCGTACGAGCACAGTGATGAACAGAATCATGCAGTAAAGCAAAAATGCTATATCGATTAGCAGCATCCGGTAACTTGGGAACAGAATTGACACTACGAAAAGGGCCGATAGAATCAAAAGAAGCCATTTTACTTTGACACAAATCACACGCCGCCAATTAAGACGTATGGCATTTATAAAATCTTTCTCTGAAACGCTGTATTCTGTTTCCATAAAAATCTTTCCCAATACTATCTGAATGTAGGTTTGTTATTAATACTCTCGAACACGCCAAAAATTCAGTTTTTCGTTACGGATGCATTGGTATCGAAGAACGACATTACGAAACTCTACCAATACATAGTTATTGACCGAAACTTTCGTACACAAACTTTATCAAGATTGTCGGGATAGTTCAAAAAGTACTACGCGTAGACGGTGAGCATGCAGGTACCGTAGCGGCGACGTCGTCGGCAGGTCAGGAGGGTGTCGATGGTATCGGGGAGGGAAAGCTTGGGATCGTGTTCGATTATGACGATGCTGTCGGTGTTGATGAGTTTGGAGGTGGCGAGTGCGTGGAGAAGCGCGGTGTGTTCTTGCCAGGCGTAGGGGGGATCGGCGAAGACAATGTCGTATACCCCGTTGAGTTGGGAAAGTTGCTGGGGGATGTTGATGCGCAGGGTCTGTGCTCGTTCAGCGAGATGGGTGTGTTGGAGATTCTGCTGTACCAGCGACAGAGACGCCGTGGTGCTGTCGACAAAATCGGCGCTGCGAGCACCACGACTGAGCGCTTCGATGCCGTTGGCACCGGTACCGGCGAAGAGATCGAGGAAGCGCGCGCCGTTGACGTAGTCGCCGAGGATGCTGAAGAGGGCTTCACGCACTTTATCCAGGGTCGGTCGAACGGCGTTGTTTTCCGGGGTGACTAACGAAATGCCTCGTGCTGTACCTGCAATAACCCGCATGGATTTAATACTGCTCCTGTGGATGGTTGTTCTGGGAAGCCGGCTATAGTAAGCGGTCCATTCCGAGGATAAAGGTAGCCTGTTCTTGTCCGCGTTGCATGTCCACAGTCAGCCTTTCTTCCGTTTTTTTGTTTAGTCTTTTTTCCGCGGTCTCTGCCCCAAGCTCTTCCAGCGGCTGCCCGTCTATCGCGTACAAGCAGTCTCCGGGGCGAATGCCCGCACGCCACGCAGGTGAATCCATGGCGACCGCGACTTGCCAGGAAGTGTCCTGTAGCTGGTCCAGGAACAGACCGCAGCCAAACAAGGGTAAATCAACGTAAAACCGGCCTGTTTCCGCTTTGAAGCTGAGTTTGCCCTCTTCGAAATGGAACATGGTCTGGAAATGTTGCAAAAAACCTGTGCCCAAGCGTCCCACAGCATCGCCGTCCAGCACCTCACACACCGCCTGTTCCACGCCATGTTCGCCTATGGACAGTTTTTCCAGGCGGACATACTGCTTCGTACGTCCCGAGGCAGAGGCTACCGTCATACCTGCACCGTTTTGGGCATAGGCGCCTACAGTACGAAGCACCGAGGCGGGTAGCGCCACAATGCCGGTATAGTTCAAATCGATTTCGACGGGGAAAGAGGCCACGCTATTGAGCTGTATGATAACTTGCGGAGCACCCTGACTGCTTACCGTCATGGGCATTCCCGTTGTTGCTTCCACGGGATCGCGTCTGCGCCATGTGACAATGGGAGGAGCGTACTGTAACACCATTGTCCAGCCTGGTTGGTGCGCGGGCAGAATGCCTGCCACCTGTACGCCCAACTGCGCGGATAAATGTGATAAATCCATCTTTGCCATTGCATAGCCCATTGTTGGCAGCGTTGCACAAGTCAGTGCGGAAGACCACACCATGGGTGTTTTCTGTTCCCTGTCAAATGCATCTGAGGTGACAACCGGTGTTCCGGTTTCCGGCAGGTCGACATACTTCGCTACCGTCGTATCAACAATGGGTGTCGTCACTGCTGCGTCCACCAAGAAGGCATACGGTCCCACACCATCCAGTGTGCAATGCGTCAACAGATGCCCCCGCGCTACTTGACAGGCCGGTGTAGCGGAAAGAGATTCCCTTTCTTCTCCCGAGGCATGCACAGTTCCCAGAAAACAACACGCAAGGATGAGGTATGTATAGGCATTCCCACGGAGGATCGTGGGAACGGGAACACTATAGCGTTGCTGCCTTTTTATGCGCATCCACTTACCTTCGAAGTTGTCCGTCCGCATCGAAAAAGCGATACAGATGATGCAGCGGTCCATGTCCTGCGCCCAACGGCAGCGCCTGTAGGATTGCCCCGGTCAAAAATTCCTTAGCAGTCTCCGCCGCCTCGACGGCTTCCATGCCTTGTCCCAGCAAACAGGCCAACGCTGCTGAAAACGTGCAACCCGTACCATGCGTATTTTTTGTTTCTATCCGTTTTGAGCTTACCCGACAAAGCAGTTCCCCATCGCCAGAAAAAAGGCAATCCACCGCCTGCTCTCCCGACAAATGCCCACCCTTCATCAACACCATCTTCGCTCCCAACTGCAGAATACGCTGCGCTGCCTTCGCCATGTCCGTTTCTGATGCGATTTTTACTCCCGACAACACCTCTGCCTCCGGTACATTCGGTGTCACCAGATAAGCCAACGGAAACAGTTTGTCCTGCAACGCCTGTTGCGCGCTTTCCTGCAACAACGCCGCCCCGCTTTTTGATATCATCACAGGGTCGATGACCAATTTTTCTACTGGGTACTGCTGCAACACCTCTGTTATCGCACCAATAATATTTTCATTCGAAAGCATTCCCGTCTTCATCGCATCCGCCCCAATATCCGACAACACCGCTGCCATCTGTCCTGCTACCTCTTCAGGCGGCAGATCATAAATGCGCGACACCGTCACCGTATTCTGCGCCGTGATCGACGTAATCGCCGCCATGCCATAGCCCCCCAACGCCGCTATCGTTTTCAAATCCGCCTCAATACCTGCACCACCCCCCGAATCACTTCCCGCCACCGTCAAGATCCGCGCCATCGCAGTCATATACTCAATTCCTTTTTACTTATAAAGTTGGCAATGCACGTTATTAAAGAGTATTCATTTCTTTTGGAGGAGGTCTGGAGGAACCTTTTCTTTTTGTAAAGAAAAGGTTCCTCCAGAAAACCCAATCAATTATTCATATACCAGCATACCTGCTACACACGCCGTCATAAACGCCGCCAGCGAGCCACCAATAAACGCACGCAGACACATTTGCGCCACCTCACTACGTCGTTCCGGGACCATGCCCGCCAGCGCGCCAATAAGAATGCCTACACTGCCCGGATTCGCAAAGCCGCACAACGCATACGTTGCAATCATTGCGCCGCGCTTACTCAATACGCCTTCGCTGATCAACGGTTGTAATTTTTGATACGCCAAGAATTCATTAAACACCGACTTCGTCGCCAACAGCTCGCCTATCGCCTTGATATCGCCATGCGGCGCACCCATCAAGAAAGCCAGAGGCCGCAAAAAGTATCCGAGGATTTCCGCCAACGTGAAACTGGTTAACTTTACCGTAAACTGATCACACAAATGAATCATACCAACAAAAACGATCAGTAACGCCGCCACATGTAGCGCCATATTCAATCCTAGCGCGGCTCCGTTGGACGCCGCATCAAAAACATTATGGCTCTCCACCGTAATTTCCACCGGCTCCTCCCCCGAAGTCTCCGTCTTTTTCGTTTCCGGGATCAACCACTTCGCCATCACCAACGCGGCGGGCGCGCTCATCAACGAAGCCGCCATCAAATGCCCCGGTTCCGCACCAAAGCTCGCATAAGCCACCATCACACTGGCCGCAATTGTCGCCAGGAACCCCACCATCAGCGTAAACACCTCCGAGCGCGTCATCGTTTTCAGATAATGGTCCAACGCGCTGATGGACTCAATCCCCGAAAAGACCAAAAGCGCCGCGCCAAACGTTTCTGCGCCCGACGTTTTCATCGTGCGCCGCATCACCCACGCCATGCCTCGTACCAGTTTCTGAATCACACCCAAGTGTTGCAATACCGCCGACAAGCCCGCCACAAAAATGATCACCGGCAACACCTGAAACGCCATCACCGCACTGATTGCAAAACCGTCTGTGGGCGTGGGACCGGCCACCGAATCGATAACCGTTACCCCATCGAGTAGAAAGACCTTCGTCAGATTACCAAATACAAACGCTGCGCCCGTCGCACTGGCTTCACTTATACAATCAAAACCTGTCCGTACCGCCGTAAAGAAAGGTTCGCCAAACGGCGTCCGCAGCACCAGGATACCCAAGCCAAGCTGCAAGCCCAGGCCCCAAAGCAAAACACGCCATGAAACCCGACTTCGTTTTTCCGATAGCAACCAGGCCAGAAAAACCATCGTACAGAGCCCCAAAGCACTGATGCATCGCAACACTATCGGATGTTCCATACTCTTCCTTCCTGCAATAGCGCAACACATCCAGTAGACCACCTTAATGACTAAAATCTGAAACGCTATTCTGAAAAAATGGAGTTTACTTCGGTCACAAAAGGTAAGAACATACCTCCACCTTGTGGTCGCTGGACCACTTTAGGGTATTTCTTGCGCTATAGCAACCTTTTTTCAGAGAATCACAGGAATTGTTGTACACCTTAAAAATGTAATCAAAACAGTACTTATCCGACGAGGATAGCCCCCTTTCGCGAACCGAAAAATACGCCAAAACTTACTCGGCAGTGCAGATTTCCCCTCTCCATAGCGTTTTCTTACCTATTTTTGTCGACTTCAAGGAAAGTCGAAAGTCTGTTTATCTATACAATATGATGTGTTTATATTGTATTTTATACATTTTTAATCAATATATTGTATGTCTAGTCGTTTTGTTACTAGCGTCCTCACCAGGCAAGGGGGGAAGCATAGATACGTGACGAAATGGCCTTTGGGATAGGGGGAAAAGGCGTTTTTTCTTCCTTTTTTATTGAGGCTTCGCCATGCAATGCCTTTTTTGCAATATTTTAGGAAAAACACAATATATAGACAATTTATCAAAAAATAAATACAATATATAGGCTTTATTCCTCAACCTTGTGTGTGTAAAAAGTGCGAATAGCGTCTCGGTTTTACGGGAGGAAAAAAGCTGGACAAAACCGCGGTTGCTGCCTATAATGCCCCACTTAGAGAGAAAGAGCTCGTAAGAGATTTATGTAATCAATAGCGAACATTTGTATCAATATGTAGCTTGGGTATTTTGAAGTCCACTACAGGTGGCGGATGTTTAACAACCTTGAGTGAGGGGAAAAGGGTGAAACAGGTAGAGCCAAAAGTTTTCCTGGTGGGTGAAACACGTCTGGTGGAAGAAGGTTTATCCGATTATCTGGCGCATGTTGGTGCGCCGGAATGGACTTCGGATGCGCCTAGTGATGCGGAAAAGATAACCGAGGTTATGGGTCGGTTGTGTTACCGCTCTTTTGAGCCGGGTCTCAACCCCAACGTAACGCGTGTGCGGGAAGGTAACGCGCCGTATCTGGCCAATATTGTCAACGTAGGGCACGGCAGTGTGCTGGAACATGGCGTGGTCAATTTTATTTTTGCAGACGTCAGCCGGGTTGTTACCCATGAACTAGTACGTCACCGTGCTGGCACCGCCATGTCGCAGGAATCGTTGCGTTTTGTACGTCTCGATGCGTTGTCCGCCTATGTGCCGACCCATATACGTGAAAACGATGCGGGTATGGAAATTTTCGTGCGCACCTTCGAACAGTTGGAGGAACTGCAGCGGGAATTGGCCGAGGTTTATGACATCGACAATGAAAAGACGTTTGCGGTCAAAAAGAAACTCACCTCGGCGTTTCGTCGTATTGCACCAATTGGCCTGGCCACCACCATTGGTTGGTCATGTAACTTCCGCAGCCTGCGTCATGTGATCGAAAACCGTACCGATCCCCATGCGGAAGAAGAAATCCGTTACTTGTTCGGCGAAGTATACAACGTAGTCAAAGAGCGGTATCCCAATTTCTTTGCCGATTATGAAGTGGAGATGGTGGACGGGTTGCCGTGGGTGAAAACCCCGCATCGAAAGATTTAGCGGTCCAGCGACCGCCGGCAAGTGGCAGCGCCACTGGCGATAGGTATGGTCCTTGCGATTCGTAGACAAAGCAGTCGTGTGTGTAGCGTGTAAGAGGGGAAGAGGCCGTTGAATCGGTTCGTTGAGTGAGAGGAGAGTATCATGTTTCAGATCCGGGAGCGTTTTAAACTGCAGGAAGATTTTCTTGCGCAGTATCGGGGAAAACAGCCGGATTGGGGGCCGCTTGGGTATATTACTTTCAAGCGCACCTACGCCCGCGTTGTCTCGGAAGCCGATGGCCGCACAGAAGAGTATTGGGAAACCGTCAAACGGGTTGTAGAGGGCTGCTACACCATCCAGCTCAACCACTGCCTCAATCTCAAGCTGCCCTGGAAAGCGCACAAGGCCCAGCGTTCCGCCCAGGAAATGTTTCGTCTTATGTGGGACTTCAAGTTCCTGCCTCCCGGACGCGGCCTGTGGATGATGGGCACCGAATATATCTACACCCGCGGTTCCGCCGCACTCAACAACTGTGCCTTTGTATCCACCGAAGAAATCGACACCGATTTCGCTGAACCCTTCTGCTTCCTCATGGACCTGTCCATGCTCGGCGTCGGTGTAGCTTTTGATACCAAAGGTGCAGGCCGCGTCACGATCCAGCAACCCCGGATTGGTGAATACACCCACGTCGTCGAAGACTCCAAAGAAGGCTGGGGCGACCTGCTCCGTGTGCTGCTCGAAGCCTATATCGGACACGGCGTACAGCCTGCTCACATCGACTATTCCAAGATTCGGCCCATGGGTTCCCCTATCCGTACCTTCGGTGGCATTGCCCCCGGTCCCGGTCCGCTCATCGAAGCCGCCGAGAATATCCACAAGATCCTTACGCCTCGCATCGGCCATGAGATTACCTCCACCGACATCACCGACCTCATGAATGTGATAGGCAAATGCGTGGTTTCTGGTGGCGTACGTCGTACCGCCGAACTCGCGCTCGGCGATCCCAATGATGAGGAGTATTTGAAACTCAAGGACCCCAAGCTGCACGAAGATAAACTCACCGCATGGCGCTGGGCCTCCAACAACAGCGTTGCGGCTGTCGAAGGTATGGACTACCACAGCGTCGGCACCCAGACCGCTAAAAACGGTGAGCCCGGTTACTTCTGGCGCGAAAATGCACGTACCTACGGACGCATCAAAGATGGTCCCAACAATCTCGATGCCAAAGTGGCTGGCACCAACCCTTGTGCCGAACAAAGCCTGGAATCCTACGAGATCTGCAACCTCGTCGAGACCTTCCCCTCCCGTCATGAATCGCTGGAGGCCTACAAGCGCACCCTCAAGTTCGCCTACCTCTACGCCAAAACCGTGACGCTTATCCCTACTCATCGCGAACGCACCAACGCCATCATGCTGCGCAACCGACGCATCGGTCTCAGCCAATCCGGCATCGCCGAAAACTTCGAACGCATCGGACGTCGCGAACACTTCCGCTGGTGCGACGAAGGCTACCGCTACATCGAAAAGCTCGACAAGATCTACGCCCAATGGCTCTGCGTACCCGAAAGCATCAAAAAAACCAGCGTCAAACCCAGCGGCACCGTTTCCCTGCTCCCCGGCGTCACCCCCGGGATCCACTACGCCCACTCCCAATACTACTGGCGCACCATCCGCATCGACCGCACCAGCCCCCTCGTTGAACCCCTGCGCCAGGCCGGTTACCGTATCGAAGAATCCGTCTACGGCGACAACACATGGGTTGTCTACTTTCCCGTCAAAGAGAAATACTTCCACCGCGCCAAAACCGACGTCTCCATCTGGGAACAAGTCGAAAACGTCGCCCAGATGCAATACTACTGGGCCGACAACCAGGTCAGCGCCACCATCACTTTCAAAGCCGAAGAAGCCCACGACATCCCCTACATCCTCGAACTCTACGAAAGCCGCCTGAAATCCGTCAGCTTCCTACCCCTGCTCGACCACAACTACCCCCAGGCCCCCTACCAGGCCATCCCTGAAGAGACCTACCTCCACGCCACCAGCAAACTGAGTCCCTTCACCTTCGAAAGCCTCAACACCGACGAGACCCAGGATCTCTTCTGCGACGGCGACAAATGCGAAATCCCGCTGCCCGCACACCTGCCCGAACAACAGGAAATCGAAGAAACCTCCGAAGAAGTCACCACCCCACACGACGACGAAGTCGGCGCAAACGTGTAACAGCGTTTTTGTTGGTTGAAACGATTTTTTCCTGGGGGGGCCTTTTTTGCGAAAAAAGGTCCCCCCAGACCCCCTCCAAAAAAACGAGACATTCCCCCCTGTAAAAGTCTCTTTTCCCTGCGTTCTCGCTCCCACGGTCCCCATAGGAACACAGACACGCCCTCATCATTCCCCTTTCTTCTTTCCCTTGTGGCGAAGTTGTACTTCGCACACACTTGTCTCCGAAGTTTTACTTCGCAAAATCCCCAACAACCACCATTTTTCTCGTTCCCACGGTCTCCGTGGGAATGCATACTCCCCAGTTTCCTCCGAAGCGGCGCTTCACACTATCCAACACAAGCACTTTGCTTTCTTCCTCAAAACGCGAAAAGTAAAAAACCCTTGAAAATAGAGATCCGTTTATGCAGACTAGTATGCTCAATGTTGCTCATGCATAGCCATTCACACCAACAACAATGGCCCTGCACCTACCACAACTGAGCAACGAAACGATACCGAAGCCATTTACAACAGAACGGGGGAGTCAGCATATGAACAACGTAGCGTTGTACCGGGATTCTTTTGATACAATTACAGAAAATCAACGCGGGAAAAGTATCAGCAAACTTGTTGAGTCCACAGCATCCGCGTTATTAGAGGTGATGAAGGCAAAGACCTGTTATTACTGCCCCGTCAACCACTGTGAAAAGCCCTCCCTAAAATATGAGTTCTCTCAATCAAAATTAACCCCCACCCCCAAACCCAATGTAGATCCCTGCATTGGCGCCGCAGAGGATGCTGGCACCTCTTCCGATTTCATACACCAAAAGTGTTGTAAGAAAACAGGCAAAGAAGTTCTTTTGTTACGTATTTTTTCTTATTTTCCAAAATCGGAGCTTAAAAAAGGGTGGGTAGAAATCCCTGAAGAGGACCAAAAGTGTCTGAATGCCTATTTTTGTCTTGAATTAACCCCTAGGTCCCCAAAAATAACGAACAACGATTGCCAACGTTTGGATGATTATCTTTCGGCGCTCTTTGCAGCCAAAATTGCTGATGATCAGCATCGTGCCTGGCAAAACGTACAAAAAGAGTTGCGTACCAAAAAAGACAATCCTATTTCGACTTTTTATCAGAGCGCCATTGCCGCCATGGAAGTCACAAGCATGCCTATTTGCTATGGCTGCATTCTTATGTTTACGGCAAATAGCACACAGGAAGGAGCACCTGCGTATCTCATAAAGCAAAAACATCACGTCTTTGATATGGAGAATTCGAAAAAATCTTCTGCTAGTGAGACTCAATTAGCCTCAGTTCCGTATGTTGCTATGAGTGAAAAAGACATATCGCCTGTACAATGGGCTAAATCCTGGCAGGAAACGTATAACCTAGCCCACTCTGCACCATTTAAATATGCATTACTTTCCCAAAAGCGTGTCCATTTTAAAACACCTGCTTTAAAGAAACTGGACTTCTCTTACGTGCTTGCCTTTCCAATTCTTCGGGATCCTGAACATTATAGGGATAACCCGAACAAGACAGATAAGATTTTTCGCGGCATCGCCCTTTTGTTTCTCCATCCCGCTTGTCGCGACCTTTCTTTTTTCAGCAATATCTATTTAAGACAGTATTCCCACGCTATAGATAGTGCTTTTCGCGCCTCTCTCGCACATACCATTAAAAACCGGATTCTGGATGAAGTCAGTAAATACAGTCATCTAATGGTAACGGAAAAAGAAGAGTTCCAACGTAGGATTTTTGAAATTATTGGGGAAAAAGTATTGCATGTGGATGGCTTTGAAGTTAGAGAGTGCAACAAAGATGGAACGCTTAGATCTGAAGCCATTTATACCTTTGGGGAAAAAAATGTTCCACAAAGGCTTTGCATAAAAGAAGTGATACAAGAAACCGCCTATAAAAAAACAGAAAGAGGAGCAGAGTATAAGTTACTTTATGATACTCAAAACCAGAGTTATTCGTTGTTGGCGCAGTTTATAGAGGAGCCTTCATCAGCTTGGGCAACAAATGGTGTGATCCTTTGTTACAATCGTCGCTCTGCGGACGCTAACAATCATATTATTCCATTTCGGCACGAAGACCAAAAGTTAGCACGAGAGTTAGGAGAGCACCTCTTAACTCTGCATGCCACCATGCGGGAGCAAGAGGCCATCATACGCATGAATCGCGTCCTTAATCATGAAATCATGAACAGTCTGGATTTGCTCTATAAACGCCTTGGGATCTTGGAAAAAAATGTTTCCAAGAATGAAAAAACGGAACTAGTC
Organism: Candidatus Hydrogenedentota bacterium; assembly: GCA_963678445.1. GTDB lineage: Bacteria > Hydrogenedentota > Hydrogenedentia > Hydrogenedentales. Next base: position 2,878,765 of record OY782877.1, read on the forward strand.
ATCCAAAATTTTTACGACAGTATGCAGCTGTTTAAACAACATGTTATTTGGCCAAGGATTTTTGCCGGAAAATACAGTGTAGAGCCTAAACCTGTGCCTGTTCTGCGTATTATGAATAAATGGCGAGGTTATTACGCGATAACTTCAAAGCAGCTGTATCTAAAAGTTGACATTCCTGAAGTGATTCCGGGCGATCCTATGCGGCCTAAGCCTAATGCCGATCCCGAATTATTTGAGTATGCTCTTTCTAACCTGATAAAGAATGCCATCCGTTATGCACATATGGGCTCTACTATCTTTTTGGATAGTCGAAAATCTATCGATCAAATACATGGAGAACACCTTCGTGTTGAAGTAACTGATTATGGTATTGGGATTGATGAGACGGATCGTGCACGAATTTTCGACCTCTTCTTTAGGGGTAAACATGCAGAGAATAGACAGGGCACTGAAGATAGCCAGGGGGCGGGCTTGTTTGTGGTCAAAAAATGCATCAAAGAACACGATTGGCCTTTCGAGAAACCTACGGTGGAGCAGGTTTGTAAATTTCAAGCCCCTTTCCTTTTTTGGCTGGATTGGCATCATGCATGGAAACGAATAAATGACAGAGAAATCCGAAAAGAAGCACAGGAAGAATGGCAAAAAAAGAAATACAATCTCATGGGGTTTATCAGTACAGAATTCAGGCACTGTTCGTTGAACACGATAGCCTTAAATGAAGCGCTAAAAAAACCCACCTATCGGGTGAGCTTTTCTTTAATTATTAAATAGGAGCCAGAAAAAGCAATGCATAAGAAAAAAATTTTGATTTTTGAAAATAATGAAGCTTTGGCGGATGCCATCATGCTTACCCTGGTCAACGCCGGATACGAAGAGGGAAATATTACGGTAGCGGTACGGCCTTCACAGTTTCCGGATGATACTGCAAAATGGAAAGAACTAGATTTGGCTATTGTGGATCTCATGATGGGGGATGAAGAGCTTCCTAAAGCGTGGCAAGAGGAAACGGATAACGGCAATGTCACCGGCGCAGTTGTTTATACGAAACTTTGCCAAAATCGCAATGTGCCGGTCATCATTCTCTCCGCACTTCGTGACAGTGAAAAACGAAAGCGTGGGGAAGATTTAATAAGGGATTTTACGACAAACTATAAAACACTTACAAAACCGGTAGAGTCAGGCACTTTCCTTTCTGAAGTACAAGGGATACTGAAATGAAGGTAGATAATACTTTCAAAAATAAGTTGAGTTTTGTAAAAGTGTGGCAAAGAATAGTGTATTGGTGCAATATTGCAATTGTGTTGGCGTTTTGCGTCATTCTAGCGTATTGTTTACTAAATGGTTGTAGTTCCTTTTGTTCAGCCATGCAGAAAATTGCAAATATTCCAACACCCGATATTGTTTATTCACAATCAGGCCAAGGGCTAAACCACACTTATCCTCAGGAAACCATACCAGTACAAAATACAGACACAAAATATTCCCCTGTTTTTGCCCTAGCAAAATCTGTACCGCAGACTATAGAACAAACACGAATCCAATTCCCTACCCCCAATAATAAGTACGCTGCCCAAGCAGTTTTTCAGGCCGATGATACTACGGCGATGTACACTAAAGTTACCGAAGATCTCAGAAAAGCCACCGATGGCTATATGGATGCGACCGTAAGTAACTTTATCTTTCTGGGAATATCCACCTTCCTTATTTCAATGTTCCTGGTGCTTTATTTAAATGCGCTTCATAAAATTCATGAATTCAAGGAAGAGATGAGAAACGCCGAAGAAAAGTTGTGTGCCACAAAAAAGGATGTTGAAGCCACAAAAAAGGATGTTGAAGCCACGGAGGAAAAGATAAAAAAATTTTTCCAAAAATTTGTGGCGCTTAAAGAGATTCATGAAAAGCAGATTTGCAAATCAGCTATTGGGACGGATTTGCTACAACTGCCGTGGATGCAGCCTCGTCAAGCAACCGAGTTTATTCAACAACTCCCTTCCTTTAGTGACGACCCTGAGGAGCTTCAATGTTTGCTAAGATGTTTGCGTGAGAATGGTGAGCGTTTGAAAGAACGCATTCAAGAGGAAAACCAGGATACCGGTTCCTCCAAGGTTACAGAACAAGAATTTGAAAATATGCTTTCAAGTACCCTTAAAAAATTGGAGGAAACCTTGGCCATGAAAATAGCGTATGAAAGAAATATCATGGCCGAAAAAGCGAAACGGGCGGAAAGACGGTGATGTGTTGTAAAATGTATGCTTACAGGACACCCCTCGTTCCCACGGAGACCGTGGGAACGAGGGGGCGGAAGGCTCAAATTGAACGGGAGTGAGGTGGATTCCTGGAGCAGTCAGTCTGCTGAAGGGGGTATTGTCCGGATGTTTGTGAGGGCAAGGTTGCGGGTGTTTTCGGTACCGGATTCGTAGGTGATGGGGTCGCCGGGGGCGTCGTATTTGAGGATGTTTGTGAGGGTGGATTCGGACAGGGAACCGGCTATGAGGATGGTGTGTTGGGCGCGGCTCATGATGTTGCTGATGAAAATGCGGTAGGTGTCGCCGAGGGGGGTGACGCCGCCCCAGGTGGGGTTGTTGTCGCCGATTTTGAGGGCGGCGCGGGATCGTTTTCCTGTTGCGGATGTGTCGATGAGTCCGTCGAGGAGGATGTCGTGGATCTTCAGGCCGCTGGCATTCAGAAAGCGGACTATGTGGTGTCCGCCTGCGCAATGGCCGCGCACGTTGCGCAGGGTGATGTTGCGAATGTCGTCGCGTCCGCCTTCCCGGTTGTTGACTGCGCTGACCATGGTGGATGTTGTGCTACCGGCTCCATTTTTCTTCTGGGACAGGATGTTGGTGAATGCTATCAGGTCGTCGCCGGTGTAGCCGGTGATGGTGTCGATGGTGATGTCGTGGCAGCCCTGGCGCAGGTCCAGTCCGTCCTGGTTGAGGATGGTCTGGGAAACGCCGTCGATTATCTTGTTGCCGGTTGAGGCGAAGTCGATGTCGCGTATGGCGCCAAACGCGCATCGTTCGAGCGAGATTCCCCAGCAGTGGGAGTCTTTGATACGCAGGTTCTCGATGCGGAAACGCTCTACAAAGGCCAACAGAATGCCGATGTTGCGCCAGTCGCCGGTCTGGCTTTCGTTCGCTACGCCTGCATCGGTCCCGTAGGTGCGTTCGCCCAGTGTTTTGGCGGAGTCGCCGGTGGCGCGTGGATGATCGGCGCCTTCCAGGAGCACGCTACCGACGCCGATGATATGGATGTCTGATAGGGGCGCGATATCGGTGATACCCAGCCCGCAGTTTGCACTCCGGATAAAGTTGTCGCGGCAGCGGTCGGAAAGTTTGATGTGGCAGTTTTGGAGTTCCAGTGTGGTTCCGCTTTGCACCAGGATGGCGGTATCCAGTAGCCAGATATCCCTAACACCGTTTTTTGTCCGATTCATTTTCGGAATGACGACCCGTTGTCCCGTGGTCGCTACTGCTGCGATGGCTTGGTTGATTCGTTCACTGTCTGAGCCTTCAAAGTCGTTGGGCGTAACCGACAGGGCGTCTGCGAGGGGGGTAGGGGAGGCTTGCATCGGTGTGCTCTCTTCGGCCCAAGGTGTTGCGACAGACACGAAAAGAGTCACAATAATGATTGCACAGGCAAAAATGGTTCTCATTTTCTCTCCCCTTGTTCTAATCGTCTAAGTGGCCAGCGCCACCGGCAGTATTTGTGATCCCTGCCGTCCCTGAGCGATAGAAATTTTTCGTTTTTATGATCGCTTTTGGAATACCAGTCAAAAGGTAATGGTGTATAGCGATGATTTTACTACAAGCCGTTTCCTTAATACGCGTGCATCGTGAAAAAAGCGACATTGAACCTGTGGTGGCGATCTTGGTAGCGGCACTTGAGAGTGATATAAAAAACCGAGTCCACGTTCTTGTGTGAATGTAGACTCGGCGGTGCTGAAATTTTCAGACGGGTTTATTGTCTGGGGTGGTTCCCATAGTACATCCCGATATCTCCAAAGAGGGTCCAACGGTCTGACCAGCCGTCAACGGAGATGCCAAAGAAGGTAATGGTGGTGTTCATGTCCAAAAAGCCTTGGGGCACGGGGTTTTCGATGGTGCCGACTTGGGAGCAGGCGGTCACGGCGGCGGTCGATTCGAATCCGTAGCCCTTGTTGCCGTCAGCGATTTCGACGTTGGGAACGAGGGAGCCCATGTATTGGCCGGGCATCGTTTTGTGGTGTGAATTGTAGTAGCAGAGGAAGCTGCCTTTGTAGTGTACGACGCGCCAGGGGTCTGCAAAGGGAAGCCAGGAGAAGGAATTGTCGAAGGCTTCGTATTCAAAGGGTATTTCTTCTTTGGTGCCTTTGGTGTAGTTGGCCCAGTTGCCGTCGTCGGCGTTGAGGTAGCTGGTGGAGCAGTCTTCGTTGATTACGACCCGGCTGCTTTTAATAATATCGTAGGCCGTTTTGCCTACTTTTATCACGGTGCCAATCGTACCCAGGACGCCTTTCTCTTCCATCAGTGTCTGCCAGGCTTTTTCGGCTGCTTCGGTGTCATCGCCAAAGCTCGTCAGCAACGCCACGAAGCTCTGGAGGGCTTCTTCGTAGGTGGCGGGCTGTCTTACGGCGATAAAGGCCTCGAAGAAAGCGGGGAGGGAGTGCAGCGTGACGCCGATGCTGTCGAGATGGATGAGGAAATCTTCTGTTGTGTATCCGGCGGATGTGGTGGCTGCATCCAGGTCGGCCAGATTCAAGCCAAAGGCAGCCAAGGTCTGATATAAACTGAGCAGTTCGCTGCCTGCCACTGTGCCGTCATGCGCTTGTTCCAGAATCATGGCAATGTCCAGCGTTCGCTGCGGAGAAAGGCCGGAGGTTTCAAAGATGTCGATGGCCCACAGCAGGGATAGTTCGGATTCCTGGAGAAAGGTGTAAAATTCTTCGGGGGTTCCCGGCCAGACGGTGTCTACAAATGTGCGCACCTCCTCCAAGGAAATGACATCATAAGGTACGACAGCGTCTTCGTGTGTAGTTTCCGGTTCATGTGGCAAAAAGACCAAAAGGGGATCGCCTTCATCGGATTTTTTTGCGGCATTACTACGCAGATCCACTACTTGTAATTGTTTTTGCATGACCAATTCATTGTCCACATGAAGCTTTGTAGTCAGAATATCGCCTTCTTTTAAAGAGCGTTGGGAGGGGCAGCCGGTAAGTAATGCTGTACAAATGCCTCCTAAGATTAATACGGCACACATCGTTTTTTTTGTCATGATATTCCTTGACCTTTCTTCCTTTTATTCCCACATAAGGGATGCTAAACTTCATCTTGGCGGATTATTTCATCGGCCGCTCGTAGCACAATGATGAATTCCACGGTGCCCCTATCATTTTGCTGATGCAAAATGATGCTAGCATAAGAGGGTTCTTTATTTCATCTAATTCCGTATACTCCGCGATAGTGGGTAGAGAAATCAATATTATTAAAGTTTTCTTTGTTCGAAATAGGCACTAAAAAAGAAGTGGTCAAGGATATTAAGCATGACGTATATTTCTTACTATCACTGACCACAAAGAGGTGTGGCTATTTATACAGGTTCTTCTGTATTCATGCGGTTCGTTGGTTATTGGCAGCTGCAGTTTTTTTCCTGCTCACTGGCTATCTGCAAGTTCTCCACGGGTTTTGCGTGTAGGCGCCAAACGACTCCTCCCGCGAGCAGAATAAAGCCTAGTATCATCCATTGCCATCCGCCCAGGCCTCCCCAAAGGTGTTTTGCGGGAATAAGGAAGGGTAGGAGCAATAGGGTAGTTATTACGCCATCGCGGCATTGTAGCCAGAGTATGGTGCTCAGAATGACGGTGAGTATGCCCAAGCTGATTAGGGGCGGGATGACTGGTGCTGTTTTGTTCCACGGTGAATCGTTCAGGAAACCTATGAATTTGACTCCAATCCAACCCGCGAGGAGTAGTGCAGCAAAGAGGCCGATGTCGCGCGGCATTTTGTGGTGGAATGCGGCATAGAACAATAATAATCCCAGTGAAAACAGGGGGAAGGGGAGGGTGTAGGATTCTTGGAGCAGGTGTTCTGCCAGTGCCTTTCCTATGGGGAAGCGGGGCAGGCCGATGGCGATAATGCAAATCACCAGCAGGAGCCAACCGAGTTTCTTGAATACAAGGCCGTGAAACAGGGCCAACAGCAGTAGCGCGCTTCCTGCGAGCCGCCATTGCCACTCTCCGTTAAAGGAAGAATCGAGCGACCAGAATAATAGGCTCAGTATGCCGTATACGGTTGCTGCTTCCAGATCCCAGAGGTAACGCCAGCGCTTCCAGGAAATCAACAGCATGCCTGTAAAAATCAACATCACCCCGCGTGGGGTATACCATGCGCCGTTTTGGTCAAGGGCAGTGGGAATCCTACTTTGGTTACCAGCCAAGCGCTCAGAAATAATCCTAAAGGAACCAACGTTCCCCAACGCCGTCCGAAGTCGTTTAACAGACCATATTTGTACAGCAGGTTTACACTTGTAAAGGCGAGGATGCCTAGAAAGGGTACGAACATGATTCCGGGTAGCGTTTGATCGAAAACGTAGGCCAGTGCATAGTGATGCGCGTTGCAACCGAGCAGCAGAAGGAACGCAAAAGTCCATGCCATCCCTGGCTGATGTAGGAAAGGGACTGTTTTGCAGTTCTTTTTTTGTGCGGTGGTGGCCCCTACAACGGACTGTCCCCAAAGTAGCAGCATGGAGAAAAATACGGCGCGCCACCCGATTTGCCAGGCGGGGGTAAATTGTGGAGAGGCGGTGCTGTGCAGGTAGCAGAGCCACGGGCCGGACAGGTAATTCCATGTGAGCAGGACCCCTACCGCGCCCAAGATCCATTTGCCAAAGGGGATGCCCAGTCGTTGTTGCAATATCCAGATGGCCCCGAATGATATCAGGAGCACCCCGCTTCCTAGCCCCAGGGCAACTTTGGGCATATCTACCGCAAGGGTGTCTAATGTAATCCCGCTAGCCACCATGAATATGGCGGACAGCCCCCCTAACCACATGGCGTCCTGTGCAGCCCGACGTGCATGAAAGACTAGCCAGGCACCCCCTACCAAAGCTAATGTATAACTGTACAAAAACAGCAGGCAGAGTAGCGAACCTTTGAAATCGCCGCCACGTCCCAGAATGGGTTGCATCACTACGGCCATGCCTGCAAGCATTGATATCGCACTTGCGCCGTACAATGCGGTTGTCCCCGTGCCTACCCGCCTATTTGCGAAGCTCCCCAACGTTTTTCCTGGCGTGTTCTCCCGTTTCGTACCTTCCATGACGAACCCTCCCACGTGTCCGGAAATACACCGACACATGCTTACAGATTGATACTTTGTCCGCGACTTCAACCGCGACAGCTTCCCAAGGCTGTCCGCGCAACGAAGCGTCAATCCAATGCTACTGGGATTCTTCCGGTTTTAAGCGATCCAATTTATCGACATCGGCATGAAGCTGAATAAATCCACACGCGGTACACACATGGGCACGAAGTCCCACCATAGAATCTGAGAAGACCCAGAATTTTGTCTTGTCCGGTTTGAAGTAGAGCCGCCCCGTTCCTTGTAAGCGCCCCTCAAGTAGTTCATGATGTCCACACGCGGCACAACATGCGCTTACTGCCTGTGCTTCCACGCTTCCGGTCTGTTTGCGTACAAAGACATCCAGGTTTCTACGTTCGAAACGCGTTCCCCCGCCTACTTTGAAGAAGGTCAGTTTTCCTTGTTTCATCCAGCGGAAGACCGTAGGTTGACTCACCCCTAAATAAGTCGCCGCTTCTGCTACGCTTAGCCAATCCTTGTGTTCATCTTGTCTTTCGCTCATTATTAAAACCTCTCAATAACTCTCTTTTTATATTATAAACTATCAAACACTATCATTTTTGTCAAGGCGTTTTATTATGGTGGGATTTTTTTGAATATTTTCAGAAGCAGGAGCGTTTTACTTAAAAGAGAGGTGGCTAGGATAAAAAGTAGTAAGGTGGCGTGCCGTCGGAGTGCAACTTGCGATAGAGAGCGGGAGGGGGAGAGCGAATAGATACAAAAATGGCGTCCCCAAGGGGATTTGAACCCCTGTCGCCGCCGTGAAAGGGCGGTGTCCTAGGCCAGGCTAGACGATGGGGACGCTGTAAAACAGAGTCAGTATTCGTTCGCATTTTCAAGAAGCGTTGCCAAAACACAACCACCACTCGAAAAGCTTGCAAAGTATAGCATGAGCCTAAAGAAGATGTCAAGGGTTTTTTGGGGTATTTTGGGGCGCCAGGCCAGTGCGATACTTTTGTCTCCAGCTTTACGTTTTTCATGGTGTGGTGGGCGGATATTGCGGTTTGCTACTTTGAGTAGGGTTTTGTCTTTTCAAACTGGGGTAAAGATGTTACCATGAACTGTGAAAAGTGATTTCATTGAGGGAATTCTACTTGATTTGAGGGTTTGTATTGAATTATGTCGGGTGGTATACGGGTGAAGGCGGGGTTGTTATGTTTTTAAGGAGACTTGGCGTGTAGTGAAAAAGGTTTTCATGGGTGTAGGGGGGATTTGTTATGGCGGTGTGCTTTCAAATAGGGCTGCTGTTTTGGAAAAAGGATAAAAGAGGTGCGTGTATACTTGAATTGCAAAGGTGGTGCTGATGGTGACTGCAGCACAGGTACATATTCTGGTTGTGGGTGAAAGCGAGGAGGAGCATGGGTATATTCGAGCTGCGCTTCGTCCGGATTGGGATGTGCGCAGTGTGTCGGGATATGCAGCGGTGCAGGAAATGCTCGCATGGGAACAGTGGACAGGGGTTATTGTGGATTGTGATCAAGCGGCATGCGAGCTTGAGAAGACGCTTGAATTGTTGCGTCGTGAGCATAAAGATTTACCCATTGTTGTGTTGGGTGAGGAGAAGTGCTGCAGGGGGGTGCTGCCGCAGGGGAAAACCCATTTCTGGCTGAAGACTCCAGCACTGTTGGAGCAGCTTTCCGCTTTGTTGGAGGTGGTGTTTCCTCGAAATGCCGCTCTGCAGGTTGATGATGACTTGCAAAAGCGATTGAGATTATATCGTTCTATTCTGCAGCATATTGAGGATGAGATTTTCGTCGTTGATCGGGACTATCGGATTGTTGCGCACAATGACAAATTGTGGGGGGAGGCGGGGGCTGAGGCGGATGATTTTTTGGGGCACAAGTGTTACGAAGTGTTTATTCAGTGTGGCAGGTCCTGTGCGCCGGAGACGACGAAATGCCCGCATTATTGTGCTTTGAAGATGGGTGAGGTACAGGATTTTTATCGTGAAACGCGTGCTGAGGATGGACCTGTGCGCACGTATAAGGGGCGTTTGTCCCCTTTGTATGATAGTCAGGGTGAATTTTCTCAGGTATTGGAGATCGTGCGTGATATTTCAGAAATGAAGGAGATGGCGCAGGAGTTGAGTGTGAGTGAGACGCATTTGCGTCTTGCATTGCAGGCGGTGCGTATGGGGACGTGGGAGTGGGATATCAAGACGAATGAGATTTTCTGGTCGGATGCGTTGCGTTCGTTATTCGAAGTGCCGCCGACGCAGAAGCAGGTCACGTATGAGATGTATCGGGGGTTGATTCATCCCGAGGATTGGCCGCATGTGGAGGAAAATATCAAGGCGCATTTGGAAGGGCGTGCGGAAGGGGATGAGTATCATGTAGTACATCGCATTGTTGCGCCCAATGGAACGGAGAAATGGATTGAAGCGTGGGGGGCGGTATTGCGTGATGAGACGGGGACGCCGGTGCGTATGTTGGGAACGGCGGTGGCGATTACGGAAGCGCTGAAGATGAAGGCCGCGTTACAGGAGAGTGAGGAGCGTTTTCGTACGGTGGTGGAGCAGGCGTCGGATGCTATTTTTGTGCATGATTTAGAGGGGAATTTCCTGTTGGTAAATAAAATGGCGTGCAAAAATACAGGCTATTCTCAGAATATGCTGCTGTCGATGCGGGTAGGGCAGGTGGATGTAGGTCTGAAGGTGGATGGGGAAATGCAGCGGCTGTGGGATGCATTGCAGGAGAAATCGCATCTTACGATTGAATCGCGTCATCGTCATCGAGATGGACATACGTTTCCGGTGGAGATTCGGTTGACACGGATTACACTGAATGGCAAGCAGGGGGTTTTGGCCTATGTGCGTGATATTAGTATGCGCAAGCGGGAGGAGGAGAAGCGACGTGCGTTGGAGCAGCAGGTTCAGCATACACAGAAGTTGGAGAGTTTGGGGGCGATGGCGGGGGGCATTGCCCATGATTTTAATAATATTCTGATGAGTATCTTGGGTAATGCTGATTTGGCGCGACAACAGCTGACACCCTTTTCGCCGTTGCGTGAAAACCTCACGGAGATTGAGAAAGCAGCGCAACGGGCGACGCAGTTGTGCGCGCAGCTGTTGGCGTATGCAGGTAAAACACCATCGCACATTGTTCCGGTTGATTTGAATGCCCTTATCAAGGAAATGGCGCCGATTTTGAAGCTCTCTTCGTCGGGGAAAATACGAATTCGTTTTGAGCTGGATGAGATGGTTCCGCATATCAAGGGGGATGCAGGGCAGTTGCGGCAGATTGTGATGAATCTGGTGGTCAATGCTGTGGAATCGTTGCGTGATAAATCGGGCGATGTGTATCTGCGTACGGGTGCACGTTTCTGTGATAGGTCGTATTTATCGGCGATGTATATGGATGATCATCTTGCTGAAGGAGTGTACACGTATCTGGAGGTACGGGACACAGGCTGTGGGATGGGTAGTGATGCGGTGGCGCGAATTTTTGAACCGTTCTATACAACAAAGTTTTGTGGGCGGGGATTGGGTATGCCGGCTTTGTTGGGGGTCGTGCGTGCGCATAAGGGAGCCATTCGTGTTTCCAGTCAGCCCGATGAGGGAACATCTGTGTGCATTTTTCTTCCTACCTTGGAGCGGGAGGGCGCGAACAGGAATTGGGAGGTAGTTGGGAGGAAAAAGCAGTGGCTTAGGGAAGGCTGTGTGCTGTTGGTGGATGATGAGGAGGCGGTACGTGCGGTAGGGATGAAGATGCTTCAGCAAATGGAACTTGAGGTTTTGACAGCGGCGGATGCGCGTGAAGCGATACGTCTTTTTGAAGAGCATGCGGAGAAAATTAAGCTGGTCTTGTTGGATGTTACGATGCCGGAGGTGGGGGGGCAGGAGGTGTTGCAGCGCTTGAGGGAAATTAATCCTGAGGCCCCCGTGATTCTTTGTAGTGGCTATGAGGAGGGGGATGTAATGGATGCGTGTGGGGCGTCGCCGTTGCCGGGTTTTTTACAGAAACCGTATACCTATGAGGCGTTGAAGGGGGCTTTGTGGCGTTTTTGGGGATCGAGGGGTGATGCGTCGGATTTGGGGGGCATACCGACATCGTCGGAAGTTTCAACGGGGGAAGAACCGTGATGATGGATACATGCAAAATACTTGTGGTGGACGATTCCAAGAGTGTGCGGGATGTTTTGGAACGTCAATTAAGATATTTGGGTTATGAATGCGATACGGTTGACTCGGGTGCATCAGCATTGATGCAGCTACAGCAGACACATTATGACGCATTACTCGTGGATTTGGTAATGCCGGAGATGGATGGCCTGGAGTTGCTTTCTCGTATCTTGAAGGAGAAGGTGCAGATTGCCCCGATTGCCTTATCGGGTAAATCCAGTGTCTCCATGGCGGTGGAGGCAATGAAACGGGGGGCGTACGATTATGTTTTGAAGGGTGCCAATAGCGATCAACTGCGCGATGTGTTAAATCGAACGTTGCGCCAATTCCGTTTGCAGCAGCATTCGCAGCGGATGGAAAAGGCGGTGCATCTTTGGGAGACGACGTTTAATGCGGTTCCCGATTTGATTGCGATTATTAACACAAAGTGTGAGTTTGTTCGTATGAATCAGGCGATGGCGAATCGCCTGGGGAAGCCGATTAATGAGCTTTTGGGGAAAAAGTGTTTCACGCTTGTGCACAAAAGCGGTAAGCCGCATCCTGATTGTCCGTATCAAAAATTGCTGTGTGACAAGCAGGAGCATGTAGCAGAGTTTTTTGAGCGGAATTTGGGGGGGAGTTTTTTGGTGAGTACCTCGCCACTACGGGATGCGCAAGGTGAGCTTTTGGGCTGTGTGCATGTGGCGCGTGATGTTACAGAACAAAAACGTACGGAGGAACAGCTGCGTAATGCACATACGGAGACAGAAAATCTGCTGTCGTCGATGTCGTCTATCCTCATCGAGATAGATGTGGAGGGACGTGTCAGCCGGTGGAATAATGCTGCGGAGACCGTTTTTGGAATTCCGGCAGAACAAGTGCTGCTAAAGCCGTTTGTGAGCTGTTCTATACAATGGGATTGGGACAGGGTGCGCGAACAGCTTCCTCAGTGGTCCAGTTGTGATGAACCTATGCGGCTGGCGGATATAGGCTACATGCGTCCGGATGGGCGTCAGGGTATTTTGGCGCTTTCGGTGAATCCGCTGCGGAATCATCAAGCGCAATCGGCGGGTTTTTTCTTGTTGGGGAGCGATATTACGGACCGACGCAGTCTGGAGGCGCAGTTGGTGCAGGCGCAGAAGCTGGAGTCGATAGGGCAGCTTGCTGCGGGTATTGCGCATGAGATTAATACGCCTACGCAGTATGTGGGGGACAATATTCAGTTTTTGCAGGATGCGTTTGGAGAAATGATGCGCTTGAGTGATAAAAGCAAAATTTTGATAGCGCGCCTTAAAGAGAAGGGCGAGGAGTTGGCGTTGGTTGAAGAGATCGAGGCCTTGGCGCAGGAAGTGGATCTGTCTTTTCTGGAACAGGAAATTCCTAAGGCGATTGAGCAGTCTTTGGAGGGGGTGGAGCGGACCGCGAAGATTGTACGGGCGATGAAGGAGTTTTCGCATCCGGGTAGGGAGAAGAAAACACCGGTAAATCTGAACCGGGCCATTGAAAGCACGATTACGGTGGCGAGAAATGAATGGAAGTATGTGGCGGAGATGGAGACGATTTTCGATACACATTTACCCTTGGTTTCGTGTTTGCCGGGTGAGTTTAACCAGGTTATTTTGAACATTCTGATTAATGCCGCGCATGCCATTGCGGATGCGATAGAGCAGGATGGGCGGGAAAAAGGGAGTATATGTGTAAGTACGGAGCATGCGGGGGGATGGGCGGAGATTCGTATTGCTGATTCAGGAAATGGAATTCCAGAGGAACATAAAAAACGTATATTTGATCCTTTTTTTACAACGAAGGAGGTTGGTAAGGGGACGGGGCAGGGATTGGCGATTGCCCACAATGTTATTGTCGATAAACACGGGGGAACGATTTCGTTTGACACGAAAGCGGGCCAAGGGACAACGTTTATTATTCGGCTTCCTATTGAAGGCGACGTGACGGAAGGATGAGAAGCATATGAATTTTTTTGGAATAGCTTCTTGGTATCGGGAACGATATGTTTTGGGTTGCCGTTATTACGTTCTGCTGTTAATTATTGCAGGAAGCTGTTTGTTTTTATTCTGCTGTACACCGCAGGATAAAGCAGCACCTCCGTCGATTCCTCAGCAGAATATTGGCTTGTTGAAAGAGCAGTATCCGTACAAGGTTTTATTGGTGCATAGTTATCACAAGGGGTATCCCTGGGTCGATGCAATTACGCGTGGGGTGCGTATGGCGCTTTCGGGGGAGGATGTGGGGCTGGAAGTTTTCTATATGGACACTAAACGGCACACGGATGAGCTGTGGAAGGAGCAGGCAGGGGAGATGGCTGCGGCGATTGTACGGGAATGGGCGCCGACGGTGGTGATCGCGGTGGATGATAATGCGCAGTCGTACTTTGTCTCAAAGTTTATAAATCAGGAGGTTCCGCAGTTTGTTTTTTGTGGCGTGAATGAAAGGACTGAACGGTATGGGTATCCAAGGGAGAATGTAACGGGAATTCTTGAACGTCCTCACTATGGCGCGACCGTGGAGTTATTGCGCAAACTTGTGCCTGATGCGAAACGAATTGCCTTTGTCTCTGATGATTCCCCTACTTCTGCTGGGGCGTTGCTGTATATCCGGGAGAAAGCGGGGGCTGAAGGGGTGGTGCTGGTAGAACAGCCGGAAACGTTTGCGGAATGGAAGGAGGCGATTACGCATGCGCAGGAGGTGGCGGATGCAATTGCAATTTATATGTATCACACGGTGCAACCGCATCGGGGGGGGCAGAGCATGGAGGCTAAGGAGGTGATGCGTTGGACGGTGTCTAATAGCGAGATTCCTGTGCTGGGCTTTTTTACCTTTGCTGTAGACGACGGAGCGTTGTGTGGCTTTGTGGAATCGGGCGTCGAACAGGGACGCCTGGCCGGTAAGATCGCACGGGATATGCTGGCGGGAAAGAAGGCGTCTCAGATTCCGATTGTGCAGGCGCTTGAGGGACAGTCCATGCTGAATCTGGAAAGTGCGCGACGCCTTAATATAACGGTGGATAAGGGTGTGCTCGATAGTATCGATATTGTAAAAGGGGAGTGACTATGCTATCAAAAGAAATGCATGCAGCGCAGTATCGCCGTCATCTTTTTCTGTTCTTAGGGCTTTTTAGCCTTGGGATGCTCTTTTCAGTGACGGTGAGTTGGCGGCTGTATGTGGCGAATGATGCGAACAGACAGGCAAGGTTTTCTCATAGCGCTGAAGTGCAGATGCAAATGCTTTCGAATACGATTGAAGAGCATGAGTTTGTTGTAGAGGCCTTGCGCGATCTGTTCAGTGCTTCGCCGGATGTGAGCCGGGATAAGTTTTATGAGTATACCAAGGTGTATCTGGAGCGTTCAGCGGATATTGTCATGTTGGTATGGGCACCCAGAATCCTTGATGAGGAGCGTGCATCCTTTGAGATGCATGCGCGGGAAGATGGCTTGGAAAGTTTCCAGATTTCGGATAGTCTTCAGGATTTTTCCCGCACGCGTGCGCCAAAGCGTAGCGAGTATTATCCTGCTTACTATGTAGAACCTTACAACGGTAATGAAATGCGTTTGGGTATGGATCTTTCTGTCGATCCTGTACTTCGAACCGCCATGCAACAGGCGCAGGATGGGAATTGCGCCATCATTCCTCCGCCTGAAACGGATTGGAACCATGCCTATCCGATGACCCGTTTCTCTATTCTCTTTCCGGTTTATAAGCAGGAGAGTGTTTCGTATACGAAGTTAGGAAGGGAGCAGGGCTTACTGGGGTATATCTATGCAGTCTTTGATTTGCAGCCTATGGCGGAAGCCGCCTTGGAAAGCACTCGGGCAGATTGCATTGCAACGCAGATTATGGACATAACACCGGGGGAAGTGCCTAAGCTACTTTTTGTCAACGGCTATGGCCTTGAGTATGGTACGGTGCGCTCGCAGCATTTTTTGCCCTATTTTTCCGGTCTGCTTTCTAAAGAGAAGCATCTCAATATTGCAGGGCGCTTGTGGGCGCTTCAGTCTTGGCCAACCCCACCGTTTTGGCGAATGTATCGTAGTTGGACCAGTGTATGGGCGCTTGTTATCGGAATTCTTCTTACCTGTTTAATAGGAGGCTGGCTTTTTTCCTTTGCCCATCGGAACGCGCAGATTTCGGGCTTGGTAGAGCAACGAACTTCGCAGTTGCTGGAGAGTGAAAAGCGTTTTTCTACGATTCTCGATGCTGTACAGACCGGGGTTGTTATTGTGGATCAGCAAAGTAAGGTTATCGAGTATGCAAATCCCACGACGTTGAAAATGGCGGGAGTGGAGCAAGAAGACATTTTTAAAAAACCGTACGACCAGTTTTTTGTCGCAGATCGACCGGATGAAACATTGGAAGAGGGAGAGACGGTTCTAGCGAAAAGTGAGGATGATAGTGATAATCGCTTTTTCCTGCTGCGCCCGGATGGAGATACGGTGACAATTTTAAAAACGACGGTGCCGATCACGTTGGAGGATAGGGTATGTAATCTGGAGACCTTTGTTGACATTACGGCCCAGAAAAAGAATGAGAGCCATATAAAGCATCTGAATGCGGTTTTGAGGGCGATACGAACAACGAACCAGCGTATTGCCAAGGAAATGGATTCAAAACGTTTGTTACAGACGATTTGTGATGCGCTTACCGGTACAGGTGCCTATGCGTATGCCTGGATCGGGTTGCGGGATGAAGATAAGGATGAGGTAAAGATTGCAGGTATTTCCGGGGTGCCCAATGGTTTCGTGCCGCTTATTGCACAGATTTCGCTCAAGGACACCGCTTGCTGTGCTGCTGAGGCCTTAATCTTTAGTGATGTTATTGTAGTGGAAGATCCGCATGAGGAATGCGGAGAATGTGCATTGAGCAAGCTTTGTCCGGGGCATGCAGCCTTCGCGGTTCGGCTGGCTTACAATGATACGGTCTACGGGATTGTTGCCGTTTCTGTGCCGTATATGTATGCGCGCGATATTGAGGAGCAGGGCCTTTTTGAAGAGGTAGCGCGCGACATCGCCCATGCGTTACACCGTTTGGCCCTGGAGGAGCATCGTGTGCAGGTTGAAAACGATCTTCTTCGTATTCGTTCTGCCCTGGATGCAGCTGCGGACGCTATCCTGGTGACTGATCTGGACCGCAATGTGGTTTATACCAATTTGTCGGCGCAAAAACTCTTTGGTTTGAGTATCTTTGATATCAATAAGAATGGGATCGACATCCTGTATGAAAATGTGAGCATGGCGCAGGAGGTGGCCCAGGGAGTGGCAGAATCGGGTCTGTGGAAAGGAGAAGTGACTGTGCGGACAAAGGGAGGGGAGATTCTGCCTACGACACACAGTTGCACGCCGGTCTTGTTGGATAATTCTGAAATTGCGGGTTTGCTATTGGTCTTTAAGGATATTAGCGATCAGCGATTGTTAGAGGCGCAGCTGCGTCAGGCCCAAAAGTTGGAAGCTGTGGGACAGCTGGCGGCGGGGATTGCACACGAAATCAACACGCCTTCGCAGTATGTAGGGGATAATATCCAGTTTTTGAAAGAAGCGTTTCGTGATTTATTGAGCATACAAGAACAGTATCATAAGTTGCGTATTGCCGCTGGAGAGGGACCCGTAGGGGAAGTCTTCCTGGATGAATTGGATAGTTTGCATAATGAGTTGGATGTCGATTATTTGGTGACGGAGATTCCCTCTGCGATTGAGCAGTCTCAGGATGGGGTAAATCGAATTTCCGAAATTGTTCGGGCAATGAAAGAATTCTCACATCCGGGAGCAGAGGAAAAGACGCCGATCGATATTAACCATGCTATTTCAAACACGATTACGGTGGCGCGTAATGAGTGGAAGTATGTGGCGGAGATGAAAACGGATTTTGATAGCACGCTGCCCCCGGTTCCTTGTCTTCCGGGAGAATTTAATCAGGTTATTTTGAACCTTATTGTGAATGCTGCGCAGGCCATCGAGGAAGATATTGAAAGGCTTGGCGAGGAAAAGGGGACGATTGAGGTGAAAACTTCGCAGCAGGGCGCTTGGGCGGAAATAGAAATTACAGATACGGGGCCAGGGATGACAGCAGAGGTGCGGGAGCATCTTTTCGATCCGTTCTTTACGACGAAGGAGGTGGGCAAGGGAACGGGGCAAGGCTTGACTATTGCGCATAACGTAATTGTCGACAAGCACGGAGGAAGCCTGGATGTGCAATCGGCACCAGGGGAGGGCGCTACATTCGTAATTCGTCTTCCTCTAGAAGAGCATGCTAACTCGGCTCCGCCCCTTGTCGATCCGGAGGCTAGCGAAGCGTATGTGTGAGGAAGCGATGGACTTAATAGGCCGCGTATGTCCCTATCCGGTGGTGGAGGTGGTTGATGCGGTGGATCATATGCGTGTAGGGGAGACACGCCTGTTTTTAGTGGATGACCCGCTAGCGGTGAAATCCATTCCGGAGGAACTGGAGGAGTATGAGGATATTAAGCTTGAGATTGTGAAAGAGGAAGGGGTGTGGCTGATTAAGGTGACTCGCGGGTGAGCTTTCGAAAGGGATGTTTATGAAAAGGATGCACGTATCTATGCTGTGGGCAGCAGGATTTGCCGGGTTGAATGTGCTGATGTATTTTTCAATACAGCGCTTTTGGATTGGCGGAAGCAGTTTTTTGCCCATGGTGGGAAAATTGGGGCCGGGCAACGCATTTCTATTCGCTTTTATCGTCAATATGGGCGTCATTATGGGGGCCTTTCTTAGTGCAATCAGCCATGGTGAATTTAAGTTGCGTCTGCCTTCGGGAAAGAGATGGATACGTTCTATTATTGGGGGAATTCTGATCGGGGTCGGGGTAACGTTAGCGCCGGGCACATGCACTACAGCCTTTGTGACCGGCATGCCCATGCTGTCGGTTGCCTCTTTCCTTTCTGCCGCCGGTATCTTCATAGGCGGTTTTATCGTATATAGACTCGCTGTGGGCCGTTAGGAGGAATGGATGATGTCTTTCGCTCTGTTATGCACAATCGGCTTTATTTTTGGTATCGGCTTTGGCTTTTGTGTGCAACGTGCCGGCTTGTGTTTTGCCCATGGTTTGGGCGAAGTGTATATGGGGAAGGGGAAACGGATTCTACGATTATTTTTTGTTATTTTTCTGATTACAACATCTGGTTTTTTTGTTTCTTCCCTTTTTTCTCCCCAATTAGGTCTGAAGCCTATAGGTGAAATACGAGGCTACGGTTTTTTTAATCTACTTTCAGGCATGTTCTTCGGTGCGGGGATTCTGCTGAATGGGGGTTGCATATTAGGTACATTGCGACAAATTGGAGAGGGTAATATGAATTTTTTGCTGGTTCTTATTGCCTTCATCCCAGGCATGGCATTGATAGTTTATGGGGTAAATCCGTGGTTAACGCCACAGTATCACCCGGAAAAGTTACTGCTTCATGATCTGTTGGGGATTTCTCCGGTGTGGCTGGTGTTACTCCTGCTGCTTGCTGCAGCGGGGGGGCTGTATAGCGTAATGCACGTAAAGAAAAAGGATTAGGTAGGCGAGGAATGCGGCGCACAACATCTAAGGACGCTATGGCGAGTTTTCCTGAGGATGTTGAGAAGGAGTGATGATGCAACACGAAGTGGGAATACATGCGCGTAATGTATTGGAAAAGCGAAACGCTGCTTTTCGTGTGCTGTACAACACCGTTTTCGAGGTTGAAGGGGTTTCAGAACAAGAGGTGTTTCGCATTTTGTGTCGTAATCTACGAAAGTTGGCTCAGGCACAGTGGGCCGGGTTGGCATCCTATCGTCCAGGAGCGCAACAACTTGATTTGCGTGCTGTGGATTGTGATTCAAGCTTTCCACCTCCTTCCTCAATGGCATTGTTGCCGGTATCGGTTCCCATCGAGACAGACATGGTCGAAGTATATCGTTATAAGCAGGTGCGTGCCTGTTCGCCGAATAACATTTGTCTCACCAATATTTTTCGTGAAATACAGCCGTCGCCTTTTCCGTCACATGTTTCAGGGAAACGCTATAGCCTTTCGTGTGTACGCGAACATGAGCTGGTTGCAGTGGGGGTGATTCAGCTGCAGGGGGATCAGCGGCTACGCATGAAGGATATGCTGGACACGTATTTGAACTTGGCGGGGATGATCATTCAGCGTATGAATGCGGTGAATGCGCTGCGTGAGAGCGAGGCTCGTGCGCGTGTGTTATGGGAAAATGCGCGTGCAGGTATTGTCTTGGTGGACCCTGTCACCAAGCGTATCGAGGAACTCAATGAAATTGCAGCGCAGATTATGCGTGCGCCGCGCAAACATATTCTGGGACGGCAGTGTTACGAGTTTTTTTATAGCGACGATCCCAATAAGCGGGTATGCCCTGTGATGGATAAGGGTCGTGCGATCGAGAACATAGAACAGGATTTGATAGATGCTTATGGAACGCGCCATACCCTTTTGAAGACGGTGACAAAGGTGAAGCTGAATGGGCGTGCGATGTTGTTGGAGACTTTTTTGGATATCACACAACATAAGATGCTGGAAACGCAGTTGCGTCAGGCGCAAAAATTGGAGGCGATAGGACAACTTGCAGCAGGGATGGCACATGAGATTAATACGCCGATACAGTATGTGAGTGATAACTTGCGTTTCTTGCATGATGCCTATCTGGATATCCTCAAACTACAGGATAAGTGCATCGATGTCGCGGTAGATTTGGGGAAAGGGGCGGAGGAATCGGAAGCGCTTAGTGCCATAAGGCATATCATGGATGAGTTAGAGTGGCGTGAGCTAAAGGAGGAGATTCCTGGTGCGATTGCGGAGGCCTTGAATGGCACGGGGCAGATTGCGCGTATCGTGCGTGCTATGAAAGCGTTTGCAGCGCCAGACGTAGGATTTAAGCAGGAAGTGGATTTGCAGCAGGCGATTGAAAACACCTTGACAGTGTCGCACATGGAGTGGAAGCAGGTGGCGGACGTGACGACGGATTATGCGCCAGAATTAATGTCGGTGCATTGTTGTCCCGGTGAGTTGAACCAGGTGTTATTGGGGCTTATTGTGAATGCGGCCCATGCTGTCCAGGAGGCAGTTCGTGGTTCTGAAGGAGAAAAAGGGCGCATAATCATTGCGACGCGTCGTAAAGGCACATGGGCGGAGATCGAAATATCAGATACGGGGGTGGGTATTGCACCGGAAATCCGAGAGCGTATTTTTGAGCCGTTTTTTACGACCAAGGAAGTGGGTAAAGGAACGGGGCAGGGGCTGGCGATGGCGTATCATGTAATATGTGACAACTATGGTGGGACGATTGAGGTGGATAGTGAACCAGGTCGGGGGGCGGTCTTTACGTTGAGGTTGCCGTTGTTGAGCGAGTAGCATTTAAGGGGAGGTTAGAAGTATGAAGCGTATTTTGTTTGTAGATGACGAACCCAATATTCTACAAGGTTTGCGCCGGATGCTGCGTCCCATGCGTAAGGAATGGGAGATGGCCTTTGCATCCAGTGGAGAAGAGGCGTTGACCTTGATGGATACGCAGGGGTTTGACGTGATTGTCTCTGACATGCGTATGCCAGGCATGGATGGGGCTACCTTGCTGAATGAAGTGATGCGGCGGCATCCGGAAACGGTGCGTTTCGTACTTTCTGGCCAGTCTGATAAGGAGACCATTTTCCGTTCGGTAGGTCCAACGCACCAGTTTTTGGCCAAGCCCTGTGACCCCGATGTTTTGAAGGCAACGGTGGACCGCGCCTTTTCGTTACGAGATTTACTGACGAATGAACATCTGAAAAATCTGGTTTCGCAAATGCCGTCGTTGCCAACCTTGCCGGAAACATATCGTAAATTGGTGGAGGAGTTGCAAGCGCCTGACAGCTCGATATCCAGCATTGGAAAGATTGTTGAAAGCGATGTGGGAATGACGGCAAAGTTGTTGCAATGGGTTAATTCAGCTTTTTTCGGCGTGCGTCAGCATATTTCCAGCCCAACACAAGCCGCCAGTTTGTTAGGTCTGGATACCTTGCGTGCTCTGGTTTTGATGGTGGGTGCATTTACACAATTTGAAAATCGCAGGTTTCCCAAAAATTTTTCGCTGGATATTTTTGGGCAACACAGCCTGTGTGTAGGGGCCGTGACACAACTGATATGTAAATTGGAAAAACTGCCGGAGAAAGAGGGTAGTGATGCGTTTACGGGGGGGGTGCTCCACGATTCAGGCATGCTGGTGTTTGCGGCTAATTGTCCGCGTGACTATCAGGCGTGTATTGAGGAGGCAATACATAAAAAGATTTCGATATCCGAGGCGGAAGAAGAGTGTTTTGGATGTACGCATTCCGCAGTGGGTGCATATTTGCTTGGCTTATGGGGCTTGCCGGATCTCGTGGTGGAATCGGTAGCGTACCATCATGTGCCCAGTCAATGTGCAGTGCAAGCCTTTTCTCCTTTGACAGCGGTGCATGTGGCCAATGTTCTGGCGCATGAGATTCAAGAGATGTCACTGCCTAAACCGCAATTGGCAGAGGGGTATCTGAAGCGAATTGGGGTATCGGAACGCCTTCCTGTCTGGCGTGACGCCTCTAAATCGCTCGAAAACGGATAGGGAGACATGTGATGGAAGATCGTGTGCTATTTGTGGATGATGATACCCGTCTTTTGGACGCGTACCGGCGTCAACTCCGCAAGGTGTTGAAGGTGGAAACGGCGGATAGCCCTCGCAAGGCGTTACAGCTGATTTCGGATTGGGGTCCTTTTTCCGTGGTCATTGCTGATATGTATATGCCGGGCATGGATGGTATTGCCTTTTTATCCCGGGTGAAGGAGATTGCACCCAATACGGTTCGTATGATGCTTACGGGTGCGCCTGATTTGTCGACGGCGACGGATGCGGTGAATGAGGGGAGTATTTTTCGTTTTTTGACTAAACCGTGTCAACCTGATGTAATGGCCAAATCCCTGATTGCCGCGATTAATCAGTACCGGCTTATTACCGCAGAGAAGGAATTGTTGGAAAGTACTTTAAATGGTGCGATTGAGCTGGTCACGGAAATTCTGTCTTTGGTTAATCCGGAGGGGTTTGGCCATGCGATGCAACTGCGCAGTGCCGCGCGTTCTGTGGCTAAAAAAATGGCGCTGGAAAGTGTATGGGAGATCGAGTTAGCGGCCTTGTTGGCGCGTATTGGCAATATCGCTGTGCCGGTGCACGTTTTGAACAAAGTGCATTCGGATACGCCGTTAACGCCTACTGAACAAAGCCTATTGGATCGTGTTCCTGAAATTAGCCATGACTTGCTGCAGCACATTCCCCGTCTGGAAAATGTAGCGGAGGTTATCCGTTATCAGCACAAGCATTACGACGGGGCAGGGTACCCTGCCGGCGATCTTAAAGGAAATGATATTCCGATGGGGGCACGCTTGTTAAAGGTGGTAATTGATATGCTTGAGCTATGGATACAGGGAAAGGGTAAATCGGAAGCTACACGGATATTGCATACACGCCAAGGCTGGTATGATCCACGCATCTTGGCAATTGCCCCGGAATTTTACCCTCAATGTAGTAGCGATATGTTGGAGATGGAGTCGACCAGAACGATTGCCTCGGAAGAGCTTACGACCGACATGGTGTTGGCCAGTGATGTTGAAACTTCCGATAAACGCTTATTGATTCGTGCCGGTTCTACCATTACCCCTACTGTGCTGGCGCGTATTCGTAGTTATTCCCGACTTATTGGACTCAAAGAACCGGTAGAGATTTATAGCAGCTAGTAGTCCAGCGACCACAAGCACTATGTATGGTCCGCCCCGTGGGAGGGAACAGCAGAGCGTCGTTTAAGAATAGATTTTTCCTACTAAGGGTTAGATGGTCGGCGTCGGGGTTAATGCTGGCGCTCCAGGACGAATTGCGCCAGTTCGCGTAGTAAATCGGCTTCGGTCGCAAAAATGCTGAGCGAATTGAGGGCATCCTGAACCACCTCTGCGGCGCGTTCTTTTGCCTGGGGTAATCCCAATAGGGCGGGGTAGGTCGACTTTACATTTTCCGCATCGCTGCCAATGGGCTTGCCCAGTTTTTCTTCATCGCCGACAACGTCCAGGATATCGTCAGTGATCTGGAAAGCAAGTCCAAGTGAAACACCATACTGGGTCAGGGCGGCAAGTTGTTGAGGCGTCGCACCTGCCAGTATTGCACCAACGCGCAATGCAACTCGAATAAGCGCGCCGGTCTTCATGGCGTGTACTCTTTGTAAGGACGTCAAATCCAGAAGCGTTTTTTCGCCTTCTAAATCCAGATATTGCCCTCCCACCATACCTGTAGCACCGGCTGCCTGGGCAATTTCCTGGACAACCTGTGAGGAGCCCGTTTGTGCCGCCAGATCGAAAGCCATCGTGAGCAAGGCATCCCCTGCCAGGATAGCCGTTGCCTCGCCAAACATTTTATGCGAGGTCGGTTTTCCGCGTCGCAAATCATCATCATCCATGGCGGGCAGATCATCATGGATTAGCGAATACGTATGGATCATTTCCAGTGCACACGCCGCCTCCATAGCCTTTTCCGTTTGTCCATCAATCAATTCAGCGGTCATTAAGACCAATGCAGGGCGCAGGCGTTTTCCTCCGGCAAGCAAACTGTAACGACAAGCCTCTACCAGACCCTCCGGTGCTTCCTTCCAAGAGGCTAGATACGCGGTTAGGGCCGCTTCAATCTCTATGCTTTTATTCGTCAGACAGGTCTGTATATTCATCGTCATCACATGTTCCAATAAACGTCTTTTAAAAGAGCAGTTCGTCCTCGTCTTCTTCCTCCGGCGGCAAATCCGCATACGGATCACGGGTCGGCGAGGGAGGCGCAGTAGGAGTCGTTTCAGGTTTTTTTTTGCGTGGCGAGGTAGTTTTTTTCGTAGCTTGCGGCTCTTCCTCGTCAAAGGGCTGCGTTGTCAATTCTCCCGACGCATTCTTGAGGAGAATTTCGATTTTCTTTTCTGCTTGTGTGAGTGTCTTTTCACAACGCCGGGAAAGCTTGATGCCTTCTTCAAATTGTTTCAGCGCATCCTCCAGCGAGAGTCCGCCTTCTTCCAACGCTGCAACAACAGTTTCCAGACGTTCCAGATCCTGCTCAAAACTCTCTTTTTTCTTTACGTCCGTCATTCTTCCAAACTATCCTCCATACCGTTGACTGTCGCGTTCACCGCCCCTTCCCCAAAGCGCAAGCTAAGTTTATCACCCACCTGCAATTGCGTTGCGCGCTTCACCAGTTTTTTCTCAGGCATTTTCCAGGCGACTGTGTAGCCTCGTGACAAGATTGCCAAGGGGCTAAGGGCATTCAAGTGTGCACCCATAGCAGCCAGGTGTTGGCGACGCGACTCGGTAAGTCGATTTCCGATCTTTTCCAAGTGCTCCTGGAGCGTTTTTTGGCGCTGTTGCGCTAGATGAAGGCGATGCTGCGGGGAATGCATCTGCAATTTTCCGTTGCATCGCTCCCAACGTAACCGCGTCTGTTGTGCCCGGTCCTGTAGCGCCCCTTCCAAGCGCATCCGAAGTTCATCAGAGGTCTGGCGTCGTTGGCGTACCAATTCCTCCGGACGGGTGAAGACAAAACTGGTTTGTGCGACCTGTAACCGATGTTGCGCACGTTCCAACTTTCGGGCCAGAGCCTCCGACAAACGACGCTGTATCGTATGCAGTTGCTCTGTCAACGCCTGTTGTTCCCGCACGACCAGTTCTGCTGCTGCCGAAGGGGTCGGTGCACGTAAATCCGCTGCGAAATCCGTTAATGCGAAATCGATTTCATGACCAACAGCAGATATTATCGGGGTCTTGGCGGCGAATACGGCGCGCACGACGGGTTCTTCATTAAACGGCCATAAATCTTCCAGAGAACCGCCACCTCGTCCGACGATCATCACATCGACACCCCATTGTTCCAGGGTTTCTATCGCTTCTACGATCTCCGCAGCCGCCTCATCACCCTGCACGCGTGCAGGGCATAACACTACATGCACATTGGCAAAACGACGGTTAAGAACTTGCAGTATATCGCGGATGGCTGCCCCCGTAGGCGAGGTTACCACCCCAATGCGACGAGGCATCAACGGCAGTGCCTTCTTATGGGCTTCATCAAAGACGCCTTCCGCCTGTAATTTGGCCTTGAGACGCTCAAAGGCCAATTGCAATGCGCCCATGCCTTTGGGCTGCATCTCCTCCAGGATGATCTGGTAATTACCACGCCGTTCGTAGACCGTAATTTGGCCGCGGGCAATTACTTCCAGACCACTTTCCGGTCGAAATTTTAACCGCGAAAGACGTCCACGAAAAATCACGGCGTCAATCTGGCTTGTTGCATCCTTGAGGGTGAAATAGGCATGGCCTGAAGCGGCCAGTTTCCAGTTAGAAATTTCGCCGGCTATCCATACGGCACCCACCTGTCCCTCTAACAGGTTTTTGACACGACGGGTCAGCTGTGCAATGGTCCATATTTCCGGTTGTTCTTTTTGCATAAGAACGCATTGTACCCAATTCGATCCAGCAGAAAAAAGAGCCGCGTTTTATACCGATTCCGCCTCTGCCACCGGCCCCTTTTTTACCAGGCAAACCGGCTCGAGCGTCATGAGTACCTCCGGCGCCATTTCCCGCACTTGCGCTACAAATTCGGCTAAATGGGCATGGCTCTCCACTACCTCTATGATTATCGGCAGGTTTTCAGAAAGCGCCAGGAATTTTGTCGAATGCATGTGGCTTTTGGTGCCAAAGCCCAACACGCCCCGTGTTACCGTAGCCCCGCGTAGGCCTGCACGCTGTGCCTGTTCCAGGATGGCTTCATACAAGGGTTGGTGATGGTATTTTTCCTGTTCCGTTGTATACACGCGCAGACGTTGACAATACGTTTCCGAATCCATTTTTTAGCCCCCGTACCATTTTCCAGCGATGCGGCATCCTAACCACACCGCTGTTAACCCCAGCCCATTGCTGATCAGGATGTTGAGCAACGCAGGGAGGCGCTGCCCCTCATCCAGAAGATTAAATGTTTCAAAGCCATACGTGGAAAACGTAGTGAACGCTCCCAGAAAACCTACCAGCAACGCAAATCGAAATTCTTCGCGGATTACCACAGGACCTGAAAAGGCAAAGCCCAGAAAACCTAACAAAAAGCACCCCAGCATGTTTACAGTCAATGTGCCTGTCGGAAAACGCAGGCCGGACATACGTTGCACCCAACCGGCAATGCAAAATCGGCACACGGCTCCTGCTGCGCCACCGCCTGCAATCATAAGCAACTTGAGCATAGTATAAAGCACTTTCAATGGCACCGGGCCAAGGGTTGAAGACGCGTCATTCTAAAAACACTTCTATTTTACACCACTTCCCAATCTGCTTAAAATTCTCCTGTGCAAGGAGAGGCGGGGGGCGTCAAGAAAAAACAGCATGGTTCTGCTGCGCGTTTGTCATTGTTAAAGTATGCACAAAAAAAACGGGGGAGCCTTTATTGAAAAGGCTCCCCCGAGGAAGAACATAGGGTACTGTTACGCTTCCTGCGGCCCTACTTCATTGGGGTCCGTTACGGTTTCCGTCGCCGCTTCCTCTTTCTTTTCCGCCAGTGCGCGCGCCACGGCGCTTACCTTGGCGCCTTCCTGGGGCGACATAACCTTGACGCCCTGGGTGTTGCGGCCAATCGTGCGGATATCTTTCACTGACGTGCGGATTACGATACCATCCGTTGCGACCAATACAATTTCATCATCATCATCCACCGTCAACATCCCCACCACATTTCCATTACGTTCGGTGGTCTTAATGTTAATGATGCCTTGACCACCACGGTGCTGTAAGCGATACTCACCTACCTTGGTGCGTTTTCCATAGCCATTTTCCGTGATGCTCAACACGGTGCGTTCATCTTCCGCCAGTGAAACACCGACTACGAAATCTTTTTCATTTAGTCGAATGCCAATTACCCCGCGGGCCGTTCGTCCCATCGAGCGCACATCTTTTTCCGGGAAACGGATGGCCATGCCCTGGTAGGTGGCAATCAAGATATTGTCATTACCGGAAGTGATCTGCACATCGATAAGCTGATCGCCTTTGCTCAAATCCAGCGCGATAATTCCCGAACTACGGGGATTACTAAAGGCTTTCAAAGCCGTCTTTTTCACCGTACCCCGGTGGGTCACCATGAAGATAAACTTGTCTTCATCGGTCAGATCGCGTACAGGCAAGATAGCCGTTACCTTTTCATCCTTGCCCAGGTTGAGCACATTGACGATGGCGCGTCCCCGTGCCGTGCGTCCTGCTTTAGGCAGTTCATGTACCTTGCGCCAGTATACGCGCCCGAGGTTGGTGAAGAAGAGCATGTACTGATGCGCCGAGGCGATGTACAAGTCCTTGACAAAATCCTCTTCCTTAAGCTCGCCACCACTTACACCACGACCACCACGGCGCTGCTTACGGTACGTGGTTACGGGCAGGCGTTTGATGTAGCCCTCACTGGAGACCGTCACCACCATCGTTTCGTCAGCGATCAGATCTTCGATGCTGAATTCGCCCAAGGTGCCCAGGATTTCCGTGCGCCGCTCATCGCCATACTTGTCACGCACGGCAATCAGTTCCTTGCGCACTTCTACCAACAGGTTGTGACGGCTGGAGAGGATGGTGCGCAGGCGTTCAATTTCTTTGAGCAGTTCACGGTATTCGCTTTCCAGTTCCTCGCGTTCCAAACCGGTCAGACGGCGCAGGCGCATAGCAAGAATGGCATTGGCCTGTAGTACGCTAAAGTCAAAGCGCTTGATTAGTTTTTCTCGCGCCTCATCGGTATCTTTCGAACCGCGAATGATAGCGATGACTTCATCAATATGGTCGATTGCCTTCAGCAGGCCTTCTAAGATATGCGCACGCGCCTCGGCCTTATCAAGCAAGAATTGGGTGCGGCGTTCGATGATTTCCACCCGATGCTCCACATAGTAGTGGATTACATCACGTAAATTGAGTACTTTAGGTGTATTATTCACCAGCGCCAACATGATGACACTGGCCGTTGCCTGCAATTGCGTATGCTTGTACAGCTGGTTCAGGACGACTTCCGGCTCTTCTCCTTTGCGTAGCTCAATGACTACACGCATGCCGTCCTTGTCCGACTCATCGCGCAGGTCCGTAATACCCTCCACCGTCTTGCTGCGCACCAGCAATGCGATGTTTTCGATCAGACGCGCCTTGTTTACCTGATACGGCAACTCCTGGATGATGATTTTTTCCTTACCGCTGCCGTTTTTCTGCTGCTCGACCGCCACACGGGCGCGCACCTTCATGCGTCCACGGCCCGTCCGATAGGCGCTTTTGATGCCATCCGTTCCGCAGATGATGCCGCCTGTGGGAAAATCCGGCCCCTTGACAAACTGCATTAGATCGTCTGGCGTGGCTTCGGGATGGTCGATAAGATGTATTACCGCGTCACACACCTCTGTCAGATTATGTGGAGGGCAGCTCGTCGCCATACCTACGGCGATACCATACGAACCATTTACCAGGAGGTTGGGGATAGCGGAAGGCAATACGGCGGGCTCCTGACGACTACCATCGTAGTTGTCCTGGGTATTCACCGTATTTTTATCGATATCATTCAGCATCTCTGCGCTGATTGCCTTCATGCGCGACTCTGTGTATCGCATTGCAGCAGCGCTATCGCCGTCTATCGAACCAAAGTTACCCTGGCCGTCTACCAGTGGGTAACGCATGTTCCATTCCTGGGCCATACGTACCAGCGTGTCGTAGATCGCGGCGTCGCCATGGGGGTGATATTTACCCATGGTGTCACCGACGATAAGAGCGGACTTTCGGAAAGAACGGTTATGTACAAGTCCCAGCTCATGCATTGCATATAAGATGCGACGATGCACCGGTTTGAGGCCATCGCGCACGTCGGGCAATGCACGACTGACGATAACACTCATGGAATAATCGAGAAAGGAGTTTTTCATCTCCTGGTCGATGGCAATCGGCTTAATACGATCTGAAGGAGCCATAATACTCTTCCCAAAGTTCTATAATCAAAGTGTACGAAAGAGTTATTCTTTCGTATGTCAACCCAACACCTTGTCATCGCCAATGGCACAGACAACGGTGATGCGTCACATCATTTTCTAATCAGTAAACCTTAACGCGTTTTCGTTCTTTGTTTTTTTTCAACAGTTCAGCGAGCGGTGGCCAAGGGCACACCCAAGTGGCTATGGTCCTTACCGCGCTACTCAAAGCGAAGCTAAACTACATATTCGTTTTTCTTTGCTTCTTTCTTTTTTCGCAAAAAGAAAGAAGAGCGTTAGATGTCCAGGTTCTGCACTTCTGGGGCGTGTTTTTCGATAAATGCTTTGCGCGGTTCCACCAAGTCACCCATCAACGTCACAAACATGTCATCCGCAGTGGCCTCATCCTCTGCGGTTACTTCCAGCAAAATGCGGTTTGCGGGGTCCATCGTTGTTTCATTCAACTGCTCCGCATTCATTTCACCCAGCCCTTTATAGCGCTGCACCGAGAGGCCTTTGCGTCCGATTTCCATCAGGTAATCCTGCAGGGCGCGCAACTTCTGGGCCTCAAAAACGACTTCGTTATTGCTGCGATTGATCACCATAAACGGTGCTTTTCCCACTGCTGCGACCGGTTCCATATGACTCAGCAAGGCGGAGAACTCATGGCTTTTAAGAAATGCCAAGTCCGTTTGTCCTGCCTCACGAATCAATTTCGTGGCGCCGCCATTTCCTTTTGCGCCTTCGCCGACCTCCTCCATCTCCAACTCTTCTTGTACTTGTGTGGTGTTGATAATGTCTGCTTCTGCACCAAAGAGATTCAGCAATTCGTCCGATGAAAGGTCTTCCGGGTGCAGGTATTTTTCCCGGGGCAAGGCAAGACAGCGTTTTACCGCCGCCTTTTCTACCCCATAGATCCGATGCAGCCGCGATAACATACGATCCCGATCACGGGCAGCGTAGATGGCGCGCATCAATGGGTCCAGCTGGATTCCACGACCACTCACCTGGCCATCCGACATGATTTTGTAATTGTCTATGACGGTTTCCAGTATGAATCGGTCGAACTCTGTTTCCGTGTTCACATACCGCGATTTTTTCCCCTTGCGAATCTGATACAGGGGCGGCTGTGCAATGTACAGATGGCCCCGCTGGATTAATTCCGGCATCTGACGGAAGAAGAAGGTCAACAGCAGGGTGCGAATATGCGCACCGTCCACGTCGGCATCCGTCATGATAATGATTTTGTGATAACGCAGCTTGCTGGCGTCGAAATCATCTTTACCAAAACCCACACCCAGGCTAGTGATAATGGAGCGAATTTCCTTGTTGTTCAGCATTTTGTCAATACGGGCTTTTTCGACGTTTAATACCTTGCCGCGTAGGGGCAAGATGGCCTGGAAACGTCGATCGCGTCCTTGCTTCGCCGAACCGCCGGCACTGTCACCCTCAACAATGAAGAGTTCGCACAGCGCGGGGTCTTTTTCTGAACAATCTGCCAGTTTTGCCGCCTGACCAATCGAATCCAGCGCACTCTTGCGCCGTGTCAGGTCACGCGCCTTGCGTGCTGCCTCACGCGCCCGCGCCGCCTCCAGCGATTTGTTGATAATACGGTTAGCCAGCGAAGGCGTTTCTTCGAAATATGTTTGCAGCCCTTCGTAGACCAGCGAATTGACAATACCCTGCACCTCGCTGTTCCCCAACTTCATCTTCGTCTGCCCCTCGAACTGCGGGTCATGAACACGCACAGAAACTATTGCTGTAAGCCCTTCACGCGAATCATCACCACTGATGCTCGCATTGGCTTTTTTCAGCATATTATTCTTGCGCGCATAGTCATTGAGGCTCTTTGTCAACGCTGCCCGAAAACCGCTTAGATGCGTGCCGCCTTCATGAGTATTGATGTTGTTGGCAAAGGTTGCAATCGTTTCGTTATACGCAGAGGTGTATTGCATCGCCACCTCCACCTCCACATCATCCCGCGTTGCTTCCAGCGAGATCGGTGTGCGATGCAAAACTTCCTTGTTGCGGTTCAGGAATTTTACATACTCGACAATACCCCCCTTGTATTGCATGACAAGCGGTTCGTCTTCGTTGCGCTCATCTTCGAAAACGATCTTGACGCCCTTGTTCAAAAAGGCTAGCTCGCGCAAACGTGACAGTAGCGTCTCTGCATTAAACACTGTATCGTCGAAGATATCCGCATCGGGCAGAAAGGTTGTCTTCGTTCCCGTCGCCTTTGTCTTGCCCTGTTTTTCCAGCTTGCCCTTGGGTGCGCCACGCTCAAACGACATGAAATGCACATAGCCGTCGCGTTTTACCTCTACCTCGAGCCACTTGGACAGGGCGTTTACGCAGGACACGCCAACACCGTGCAGACCACCGGACACTTTGTACGAAGAATTGTCAAACTTACCTCCTGCATGCAGGACGGTTAACACTACTTCAAGTGCGGATTTGTTGCGATACTTGGGGTGTTTGGCCACCGGAATGCCGCGTCCATTATCAATAACAGAAACGCTGTTATCGATATGCACGATGACGTTGATTTGACTGCATTCCCCCGCCAACGCCTCGTCAATACTGTTATCCACCACCTCGTACACCAGATGATGGAGTCCTCGCGTACTGGTATCGCCAATATACATTGCAGGCCGCTTGCGTACCGCCTGAAGGCCTTCCAGAACCTGAATCGAACCAGCATCGTAACTATTTTTCGCCATTATGCTTACCTCAACTTATAGACACCGCTTACGGTGATTTCTCGGGATGATGAATATCCTAGCAAATTAAAATCCTCAAAACAAGCGAAAACCCAATATTTTGAGTTTGTAGACATTTGAGAGTACGGTATGTAGTGTTGTGGCATCGAGAAGAGAGGTGCTTTTGTGTAGTTGTCTTGTGAAATGTTAAGGGTGGTGTGCCCACGGGTATAATTAGGGTTTGCATCGGTATAGGGGTTGCTGCTAGGGTGGCAGGAGAAGGACGGGGGCGACATTGGAAGGAATTGGACGGTTAAGAGTATGGATATGGACAGTTCAGCCAATAGGCCTCAGGCGTTTGAGGAGCAGGTGTTGGCGCATGTGGGCTTGATGTATTCGGTGGCGTTGCGTCTGACGCGGAATGCGGCGGACGCGGAAGACTTGACGCAGAATGCGCTGGTCAAGGCGCTCCGGTTTCATGACAAGTTTCAAGAGGGTACATATATCAAGGCGTGGTTGCTGACGATTTTGCGCAATACCTTTATCAATGAGTATCGACGCAAGGTGAGTCGTCCGATGGTGGTGGAGTTGGATGGTACCGAAGCGGCGGATTCCAAGGCGCCAGACCCAGAAGTGCGTGTGGCGTTGCCCCATCGACGTACAGCGGACCTGATGGAACTGTTGGATGATCGGGTGAAAACGGCGCTTGATGCCTTGCCAGAGGATTTCCGCCAGACGGTGATAATGGCGGATTTGCAGGAGATGTCGTATAAGGAGATTGCAGAGGTGATGGACTGTCCGCTAGGTACCGTGATGTCGCGTCTGTATCGGGGGCGTAAAATGCTGCGGGAAGCCTTGCGTGATTATGCCCAGGAGTACCGCCTTATTCGGGAGACGGGGAAGGTGTAGAAGGCTCCTTTGGGGGGACGGGTAGCATAACGTCCTCTTTGGACCAGCGGGTTCCCAAGTGGCAGTGGAAGGCCTCGCGGGAGCGGACAAAGTGGATCTGGATACCCAAAAATCCGATATACAGCAACGTAGAGAGTAGGCGCGGTTTGTATTTTTGCAACGCGCGGTATCCACGCCGGTTATAGTAGTCCACGAAACAGTAGGCGTCGGTATAGCCTTCCTGGGCCATGCGGTCTTGCAGGGAACGAATCAACAGGGGATAGTTGCTGTAGTTTCGGTATTCCGGGCGCAGGTAGGCGTCAAAAAGATAGATGCTATTTGAGGGGAGCTGTACACAATAACGATGCTTTTCCTCACAGAGGTTGTATTTCGGACGCCCCCAGAGGTAGCCGATGCAGGTGTTGTGATCAAAAAGGGCATTGCAATAGCAGTTATTCTCAAAACGATGCCGAATCATGGCCAAGGTTTCATCAGGCTTTGCATTTTCATGGCAATAAGCGATGACTTCCGCCTCGGCAGGGCCAATAGCGCAGGTAGAAATATTTTCCCCGATTTTTTCAGGCATAGGCACCTGGGGGAGATAAAAGTAGTGCTGACGATTGTACTCAAAGAGCCAGGGGGGGATAGGGGAATGGGAAATAGCGCGATGAATCACTCTGCCAACGATTCCGCCAGCGCGCGCTTGGACCTCTGTAGCTAAACGTAACCCCATCTTATGCCCCTCCCTTGTATCTTCCCATTTTTTCACTCAGTATACTCGGAAAGATTGAGGCGATATAGCGTTTTTTTGGCAGTGTGGTTATCTGGATTAAGTGTGTGCACGCAATTGCAATAGGGGAATAGGGCAGGGACTGTTTCGAAATTACAGCAGGGTGTGGTCATCGAGGAGAGCATTTTTACAGCGGGGACGGAGCGTTTTCGCCAGTATTTCGCCACAGATACGGTGTCCCGTCTGATTCCAGTGCCCGCCATCCTCAGCAAAGACGACAGTGCTTTTGGCATCGGCTTGTTAGAATGGCCCAAGCGACAACCCTTATTGTGTCCATTAGCTATGCCCGGTGGTACAAGATAGGGGGGAGAGGATAGCCTCTCCCCCCCTACTTGGTTCTATGTGATGTGCGGGTTAGGCGTTGTTAATACGGGGGGTAATAACGTGCTTAATCCAGTTGACGAATTCGCATTCGCGGATATCGTCTTCGATGAGGTCATCATCAATTTTAAGCTGCCAACGCAAGTCTTTGCGCGTAGGATCTTCGTAGAGCGCGTCGAGCTTATTGGCATACGCAACCAGATCATCGTGATCTCGGAAGAGACCCTGTTTGACAAGCTTGGGCTCACGAGCACGAATCAGGGCGGCCATTTCGTGCAGGTTATACTCGGGATGGTATTGCGTCGCCCAGAAGACGCCATTTTGGTATTCTACTGCCACGGCGTGCACACGGCTCCAGTCGTTGCCGGCTAACAGCGTAGCACCTTCGGGGAGTTCGACAACGTGGTCGTCGTGGCTGACGAAGTGTGAGTATACTTCTGGTTTCCCCTGCATCATGGGGTGCTGCTTGCCATCCTCATTGAGACGGATGTTCATCGCCGCGCCCATTTCACGTCCTTTTGGATGGGCTTCGGTGCGTCCGCCGGCGACCGTAGTGGCCAACTGGATAGCCCAGCAGCTGCCAAATTGCGGCACACCAGCGGCGTAAGCGCGTTTGACCAGATCGAGGTGGTTATGTACGCGGGGGTCATCATGGTAGATGGTGAGGTTGCAACCAGGCCAGATAACACCGGCATAATCGGCCAACTGTTCGTCAGAAATTCTTTCTACGCCAGGGTCGCTACTCAGCCAGATGTCATATTCTGCGCCGGGCAAGCGTTTCACTAGAAGTTCACCATAAAGTTCACCGGCCAGTTTCATGCCGACCGCTTCAAATTGTTCACGGCTTTCCTTGGAATATCCATCGGGAATCAAGAATCGTGGCGCTTTAGCCATAGTGTGTACTCCTGTAATAAATGGCGCCAGCCATTATCCAACCTTTTTGGGGTCCATCGTACGTGGTGAACCGGACATAGGTTTTGAAATTCCTCAATTATGCATCAATCTCGGCGAGGACGTCGAGTATTTTACTGTAATCATCACAAACGGCGTCGGGCGTATGGCCTTCCAGGGGGCGTTGTTTGACGACGGTCAACAACAGGCCGCGTGCGCCAACGGCGTGGGGGCCGCCGATGTCGTTATGAGGGCGATCACCGACGTGTACGATATCCTTAACATCGATATCGAAGGCCTGCGCGACCGATTCAAATACGGCAGGATGGGGCTTGGAGTTACCCAATTCATCAGAAAAGACGAAGTGGTCGAAGTATTCGTACATCCCTGCGTCTTGAAGCAGCACCCGCAGATTTTTTCCCGGGCTGAAAATAGCATCGGAAATGACAGCCAGTTTATATTTTCCGTGTAGCGCTTTAAGGGCTTCAACCGCACCAGGGGCAGGATTGGGACGATACTCCAGCTCCATATTTTCCAGGTGCTGCAC
The DNA here is from genome assembly GCA_963678445.1 of Candidatus Hydrogenedentota bacterium. Classification (GTDB taxonomy): domain Bacteria; phylum Hydrogenedentota; class Hydrogenedentia; order Hydrogenedentales. The sequence continues at coordinate 2,914,314 of OY782877.1, forward strand.
AAATTCCTGAAAATCGTCTTCGGGAAGTTGTTTGCCCAGACCGTCGAGTAGGACCTGCATGCGTTCACTGACAGGCCAAGTCACGAATTGGTCATGCCAGACTTTGCGGAAGGCAGCATCAGTCATGTCAAAAGCGAGGTCGGTAACGGCGCGATCGATAGTTTCGTGCTTTGAGAGATAATGGTGGAACCAGTCACGGCGCGCTTTAGGTTTGGGCGCTAGTCCCGCAGCTGCACGTTTAGGTTCATCGGTATCGTCACAAAAGAGACAATCCCACAAATCAAAGGTTATCGCACCGATGGGTCGCTTGGACATATCTTTTCATCCTTCGTTGTTTGCGTTACTACAAATTACTTTATATAACTCAAATACAGTTTGCCGTTGTGTTGCATTATTATTCGGTCCAGGGTTCGTCATAGACCATATAAATCAACCGCCAGCAAGAAGTCAGCGTCGTCGACAATAAATTTATGATCCTTGCCGTTCGTGACCATTAGGGAACTCCGTTGTACTCAGGGGGCAAGGAGCGTACCTGCTGCGTGGGTAGCGTGGTCACTTGCGGGTGGTCTTGGAACGCTTGCGTGCGGTCCTGGAGCGCGTTAGAGGCTCAAGTCTCAAAAGTTACTATGCATTCTGCTGCAGCTGTGTGCAGCAAGGTATTATCCTTATTATATTTACGCTTTTCAGCTTGATTATTTTGGGAGGTGGAGCGCTGTTTTTTCATGTTGAGGTACATTGCTTACAGACAACGTAAAAGGTTTGCATGCAACAAGTGTCCCAGTCTTTTTACCCGTTTCGAAGGTTCAAAGGGGGGAGTTAGGTGCTCATCAATGAAAAAATCTATTTTAATCCTACCATAAAGTAGGCGGAACATCAAAAATTTGGTGAAAGAGATTCTGTAAAGCCACATTTAAAACAAAAATTTCTTTTGCTGTGCTCAGAAACGGCAAGGCGCGTACATCGGGGCGGTGGCGCTGGACCGCTTCAGGTCGTTGACTTTTCTTTGTATTGCCAGTAGGTGGACATGAGACTGGCGGTGATAATGCAGACGAATACAAAGAAAACGGCGGGTAAGGTTGCGTTGTCGCCAAAGTGGGTCATGGCGAGCACTACGCCGAGCCCTGCGTTTTGCATGCCGATCTCGATGGAAAGCGTGCGGCGTTGTTTGGGATGCATGCGGAACAGGGCGGCGACGCCATAACCGGTGCTCATGCCGTAGAGGTTGAGGATAATACCCGCGAGCAGGATTGGAAAGGTGACGGTGGGCAGGGTGTCGCGGTTGCCTGCAATAACGAGGGCGCAGATGAAAATGATGAAGGTGGCGGACAGGGCGGGAAAGACGGGGAGTATGCGCTCGATTTTGCGATTCATCAGGTAGCGTAGTGCGAATCCGGCCAGGAGGGGCAGGACAACGGTGAGTAGAACGTCGGCAAACATCCCCCAAAAGGGGACATCCATTTTGGCATCGGCCAGCACAAGGGTGAGTCCTGGGGTGAGCAGGGGGCAAAGTAGGGTGGATACGGTAGTCAGTGACACGGAGTAGGCGGTGTCGGCTTTGGCCAGATAGCTGAGTACGTTGCTGGTCATCGCGCCCGGGGCCGCACCCGTGAGGATGAGACCAATGGCGATTTCGTCGGGGAAGTGGAACAGCTTGCTGATCAGGAAGGCGCCAAAGGGCATAAGGGTGAATTGTGCACAGACTCCGATAAGCACGATGCGGGGATGGGTGGCGATATGTTTGAAATCGCTGAGTTTGAGCACTACGCCGATGCCGAACATGGTGAGCGCAAAGAAGCCTTTCATGCCAGGTTTGAGGAAGAGAAAGGGGGTAGGACAGGCATAGGCGAGTACACCGAAAAGGAGTACCCAAAGTACGAAAAAACGAGTATAAAATGAAAGAATCTGTTTCAAAAAAGCCGTCATGAAAAAACCCCGTGTGCGCGTTTTGAAAATCAATGTCTTAAGTGAATTCAGAACAATATTTTGCCTTGTTATAAGGTGAGGTTGCAAGGGGGTGATGGCGCGTATAGTCCTCTGGCTACATCAAATTATAGAGCCTTGCTGTTTTCCTTGTTCTTTTTGAAGTTGCTGTGTAGTATAGAAATCACTTCGCATACGACGCTATTGGCCAAGGGGGAATGCTGGGGCTGGAAGGGGCGTCGAGTAGCGTGGCTGGGATTTCGTAATTGCAGGGTAGGACCCTTGGGCGCGTCTTTTTGTAGGAGGAATTACGGATGCAAATAGGGATAAACCAATGGGCCTTTCCGTCGGATATGTCGACGAAAGAGGCATTGCAACAGGCAAAAGCGGCGGGTTTTGAAACATTTGAGGTATGTGTGGGGGAGGATGGCCCACTTTCGTTAGAGGTGAGTAAGCGGGAGCTTACCACGCTGCGAAATTATGCCAAACGTTTGGATATTGCGATCACAAGTGTGGCTTCGGGGCTGGGCTGGAAATATCCTCTGTCTTCGCCCGATGCGTCGGTGCGGGATCAGGGAAAGGTATGTATTGAAAAATCGTTGCGTATAGCACAGGGGGTGGGGGCGGATGCGGTACTGGTGGTGCCGGGGATGGTTACGCGGGAAGTGCCGTATGACGTGGCGTTGGAGAATGCACTGAATGCGATTCAGGATTTAGTGCCCCTGGCGGAAAAGTTGCAGATTTCGCTTGCGATTGAAAATGTATGGAATAAATTCTTGTTGAGTCCGGTGGAGATGCGCGATTTTATCGATGCGTGCGAAAGTGAGTATGTGGGGGCCTTTTTTGATATCGGGAATATTTTGCCTTATGGTTACCCTGAGCAGTGGATTCGCATTTTGGGTAAACGCATACGAAAACTGCATGCGAAAGATTTTCGTGAGTCCGTGGGCAATATGGATGGCTTTGTGATGCTGATGGAGGGGGATGTGGATTGGCCTGAGGTGATGGTAGCATTGCGGGAGGTGGGCTATACAGGACCGTTAACGGCGGAATATGGCCCCTATGAACATTCGTCGGAGGCGACGCTTGCACATTGCCATGCATCGTTGGAATCGATTTTGACGTTGGGTGAATAACCCGGTTTTTTGAGTATAGTGGTTTAAAATCATAGGAATGAACCAGGAGACAGGGTATGAATGTAGCAATCATCGGCTGCGGCGGTATGGGACCGTTGCATGCTCGCATGGCGGCCAATTGTGGTCTCAATATCGTGGTCTGTGCGGATCAGATGCGTAAAGCGGCAACGGCCTTGGCCCGGGAACATAAGGCAAAGGTGGTGACGGATGCGATGGAGGCGATTCATCGGGACGATGTAGATATTGTGGCGATTGCTACGCCTACGGGTACGCACGCTATGTTTGTAAAGGAAGCGGCGAAAGCGGGAAAACATATTTTCTGTGAGAAACCGTTTTGTCGAACGGTGGCAGAATGCAAGGCGGCGATTAAGGCGGTGGAGAAAGCAGGAGTAAAGCTCTTCGTAGGGCATGTAGTACGTTATTTTCACGAGTTTGAAGCGATGAAGGCGCAGGTGGAAGCAGGCAAGATTGGCGAGCCGGGCTATGCCAAACTGTATCGTGGCGGCATTTTTCCCCAGGGCTCGGGAAAATGGTTTCATGACTTTGAGCGTAGCGGTGGCGTGACTTTCGATACGATGATTCATGATTTGGATTGGTTGCGATATATGTTTGGCGAGCCGGAACGCATTTTCTGTCAGGCATTGCAGCGGGAGAAGCCGGTGTTGATGGATTACTCGCAGGTGACGATGCGGATGAAGAATGGGGTGATTGCCAAGTTGATTGGTACGTGGGCGCATCCCAGCGGATTCCGGGTGATGGCGGAGATCTGTGGGGAAGGGGGGATGTTGCAGTTTGACAGTGCGCAGAGTGCGCTCTCGGCACAGAAGCGTCAGACGGGTAAGGGACCGAGCATGATCGTGCCGATGAGTGCGGATGAGAAGAGTCCGTATCAGGTGGAGTGGGAGGACTTTGTGGGCTGGCTTGAAGGTAAACATGAACCGAAGGTGACGCCATATGACGGACTTCGCGCGGTTGAGATGGCGCTGGCGGCGCTGAAATCGGCAAAAACGCAACGGCCTGTGGCGCTGTAAGGGAGGGATGGAGTTATGGCGAAGATTGGAATCATGAGTTTTGCGCATTTGCATGCGTATAGTTATGCGGAAAGTCTGAACACGGCATCGGAAGTGGATTTTGTGGCGGTGTGGGATGATGATGCCAAGCGAGGCCGTGCAGCGGCGAAACAGTTTGGTGTGAAATTTGTCGGGAATCTGGAAAAGTTTCTGGCGTTGGATTTGGACGGTGTGGTGATCACATCGGAAAACATAAAACATCGTGCATTGGTGGAAGCTGCAGCGGCAGCAGGCAAGTGGATCTTGTGTGAGAAGCCGCTGGCCCCTACGGTGGAAGATGCCAAGGCGATTGTGGCGGCGTGCAAGAAGGCCAAAGTAGGTTTGGGCACGGCTTTCCCTTGTCGCTTTGTACCCGCTTTGATAACGGCGCGCGAGCAAATTCAGTCAGGTGAGTTTGGCGACATCTACGCGATTTCCTGCACCAATCATGGTCAGTACCCCGGTGGCTGGTTTTCCGATCCGGCGCTGTCGGGGGGCGGTGCGACGATGGATCATACGGTGCATGTGGCGGATCTGTTGCGGTGGATTCTGGGCAAGGAATTCACCAAGGTTTATTGCGAGTTGGGTAACCAATTTCACAAAAAAGAATTCAAGACGGACGACTTGGGCAGTTTACATTTGGAGATGGAAGGAGGCGTTCAAGTTTCTCACCTCGCCAGTTGGAGCCGTCCGAAGAGCTTTCCTACCTGGGGTGATGTGACCTTGCAGTTTATCGGTTCGAAAGGTGTGCTGGATGTGGACGCTTTCAACCAAAAACTGGATGTGTACAGTGATGCCGCAATGAAGACCGAGTGGGCGTACTGGGGAGGTAATCCGGATTTGGGATTGATCCGTGATTTTGCAGGTGCCGTGGATGAAGGTCGCGACCCTGCCGTGACCGGTATCGATGGTCTTCGCGCCACGCAAGTTACCGTGGCGGCGCATAAGTCGGTAGAAAGTAAAAAAATGGTGAAGGTGGCGTCCAAATAAATATTCGGCGCTGTCAACGCAGCGTTGTCTACGAAATGCATTCGAATATAACGGCCAGGATCGTATCGATTTGATAGGGTCTTGGCCTATTCTATGTCAGGAAACGTTTTTTTTGGGATGGTTATGACTCTACGGTTGTGAGATGGAGCGTTTTATTATGGCGTATCAACGGCTATTTTTGAGTGTGTGCGTATTATTGTCCATGGGAGCTTCGGCGGAGCAATTGCTCTGGAAGTATGAAACGCAGGAAATGCCGTTGTCGCCGACCTTATTTCCCAATGCGGTAGCGCCGTCAGCGGTCTTGGTGGCTGCGGGGAAGCAGTTGGCGTTGTTGGATGGTGCTGGTAGTGCCATCTGGGAGTTGCAGTTGGAGGCGTCTGTGGCGGTCGCACCGGCGGTGGCGAATTTAGGGGGCACGAATAATGCGGAGATCCTGCTTGCGTTGCAGACGGGGCAGGTGCTGTGTCTGGACGCACATGGCGCGGAGTTGTGGCGGTATGACAGTGCTTCGCAGGCAGATGCGTATGGATTGATTCTGGCGGTGGATGTACACCCTTCCAAGGGAAGAGAAGTCGTGTTTGGTTTTGCGGATGGTTGGCTGCATTGTCTTGATGCGAATGGCGCGGAATTGTGGCGGTTTTATGGCGATGCCTATCGGGTGGGACCGGCTGCTGCGGCGGATCTGGATGGGGACGGTGCGACGGAGATTGTGTATGGTACGGATAATGGCAATGTATATTGCCTGAACGGTTGGGGGGATTTGGAGTGGCGTTATAGCGAATTAGCGCCTTATGGTCGGTCGGGGGTGCATGTGGCGGATCTGGATGGAGACGGCGCGACGGAGGTTCTGTTGACGCGGAGTAATACGGGCAATGCGTTGTGCCTGATGGCACTCAACGGTAAAGACGGTTCGTTCAAGTGGCGTACATCGGATGTGATGCAAAGTTACTGTTCCAATGCGGTGGTGGATTGGGAAGAGGATGGAAAGTATGAAGTATTGCATGCAGACAAGGGGAATTGGCTGTACTGTCATGAGGATGATGGGAAAGAACGCTGGCGTGTAGAGTTGGCTGGGCGTGGTATTTTCTGGGCGCCTGCGGTAGCGGATTTAGACGGCGATGGACAGCTGGATGTGCTTGTGCCGATGCGGGATACGGATGCAGCGATAGGGGCGAATTATTTCTTGGTGCAGGAGAACGGACGGCAGGTGACGCCGCTGAAGTATGGAGCGAGTGGAAACAGTGCGCCTGCGATAGGGGATTTGGACGACGACGGTATTTTGGAGGCGTTTATTGCAACGAAAAATCCAAACGCATTGCAGGCGCTTTCATGGGGAGGCGGGGGACGTGTGGCGTGGCCCTCGTTACAGGGGGCGTCGGACGGAAATCCATCTACGAATGTAGTATTAGGATCTCCTGTGGAAAATCCGAGCGTACAGTCTGTTCCGGAAAAAATACAGATTGAGAATGAACGTTTTTTTAGCGGTGCAATGAACCTGCAACTTTCATGGGATATCCCTGTGCCTGGCGATGCCTATGCAATGGTGACGTTGCGTTCACCTCAGGGGGTTGATACACATCGTGTCTTTGCACTTCCAGAAGGTAGTACAACGGCGACCTTACCGTGCTCCTTGGACACCGTGGGGCCAGTTGAATGCAGTGTGCTTGTTGGGGCTTCCCAGCAAGCGATGCCTTTGGCGGGGATAACACGGACGCTAACGCCTGAGCCATTGACCTATTGTGATTTCGAAGCGGTGCAGCAGGCTTGTATGCAGGCATGCGCGGCACTTCCAGAGGGGGGCGATGATCGCGGGTTACGTATGCGGCTGTTACAGCTTCAGGCGGATCGTGAGCTTTTGTCTGGAATGGATACGGAAAACAAAATTGAATTTGCAATACGGAAGGCTTCCAATCTGCGTGCCGATGCGCAGGTCTTGAAACATCTTGCGCAGGGGCTTGAAACCTATTGGAAGGCGGGGAACACGGGAAGCTTCATATATTGGCAGGATACGAATCCTTGGGATACATTTGATCCCAAAGCCTTACCACAACAATGGGGGGAGACGACACCATTATCGGTGTATCTATATGGGGATGAGCAAGAGGATGTAGTGCTCAACCTATTGAATGTTTCCTCAGAGGCAGTGCAAGTGCGCTGTGCCTTTCAAGCACCTTCTTTTGGCGAACAATGGGTCAAGCAGGATCCGGATTGGGCGGATCATATTACCTTCCGCCGCGGTTTGCGCATACCGTTATCGCCGGATCGTATGGTGCTGGACGCGCTGCCGGAATTGGATCGTTCCCGTACGATAACATTGCCGCCAGGCGAAGTGGTGCAGCTATGGATCGTGGTAGATAGTCGCGGAATGCCTTCAGGGATGCATGAGCATGCCTTTTACCTCGGTTCGTTGGAAGGACGTCCCACCATATACGAAGTGCCATTGCAGATCGCGATTTCCCCCATTCGGCTACCTGAAGGGGTGTACGCACAAATGAATTGGGTCGGGGTAGATTTAGACAAAACCTCGGATCAGCAATTGCAGGACATGTTGGCGCATGGGATTACCGTAGCCTACGGTCCGCGTTTGCCCCAACTGCAGTTGGACGAGCAAGGGAATTTGGCGGCTGCTCCGGATTGGTCCTATACTGATAAAGCGCTGGCGCGTCTTCCGAAATATTTTCAGGTACTTTGGCATCAGCCGCCACCAGTTCAGTGGCCAGAGGGGTTGAAAGTTGCTCAGGAAGATTTGTTATATGAAAAAGGTTTTATAACGGCAGTAAAAACCCTCGCGGCACATCTCCATTCAATAGACTGGGGGTATGAACGTTGGGGATTGTATCCGTATGATGAACCCTGGCTGACAGGATTTACCATTATTCCTGCGTTGCGCCAGTTTTGTGAGCGGGTGCGCAAGGCTGACTCCAAAGTGCGTAATTACGCCGATCCAACGGGTTTGTTACGCGTAGAATATGTGGATGAATTTAAGGAGCTCATCGATATCTGGCAGCCGGAAATCAATATTTTGAAACGCGATCCGGCACTACGTCAATGGTTTAAGGAACATGCCGATGCGTATTGGGCCTATGAGGCCACGGACCCGGGGAAAGGTTTGTTGCCGTTGGGTTACTATCGCGGTTATGCCTGGCTGGCCTGGATTTTAGGTTTGGATGGAGCCGGCTTTTGGGTCTACAAAGCCTTCGATATTTACTGGCCGTTGGAGTGTTCGCATTGGAGTGTTGTTTACAGCACTGACGATGAGGTGACGCCCTCACGTCGCTGGGAAGCAGTGCGAGACGGGCAGGAAGATTACCGTTTGTTCTACGCACTGCGTGAAGCCATCGAGACAGCACGTCATGCAGGACATGTTGAAGCAGCAGATCGCGCGCAGACCTTGTTGAAGCAGGCTGTGCAGGAAGTTGTAGGATGGCAGATAGGCACGATTGACGAAATAACACGTCGGACCCGCTCCTACGAACTGGATTTTACACGTTTACAACACTACCGTAAACTTCTCGGTGAGACCCTGCTGAATTTGCAGGAAGCTGCCGCAGAATAAAAACATAATACCCTGTCGTGGACGTTTAACCCACGACAGGGCATTTAAAAAAAACAAAAGCTAATCCAACGTAAAACCGACCTAAAGATTCGACGAAGTAGAATCAATGCGTGTCAATTCTGATTCTGAGAAGCAAAGTGCTTTTCGATTTTTTTGAGTGCAGGCATACCCAAGTTTAGCGCAGCCGTATAGTGGGGTTGTGCTTTCTGGGGCATATCTAATTCTACCGCGTACCACCAGGCCAGATTGAGTTGGGCGGGGCCATATTCTGGATGCTTCTCTACAATTTCCAGTGCTTTTTGAACGGCCTCGTTCGTTTTTTCCTGGTGGGCCAGATTGACGGCCAGTGCATTTTGGAACTGCGGGGTGTCGGGTTCTAATGCCAGAGCCTGCGTGAAGTGTGCATGCGCCTGGTCAAAGTCTTTTTTGTTCATTGCCAGTTTGCCAAGCGAGAAATGCCCCTGCGCTTCATTGGTCAGCCCCAGTTGTGTGAGCAAGGCAGAAACGGCTTCCTGCGCAACGCTTTCGAAGCGTTCCTGTAACACTTTTCCACCATCCTCGGTCCATTGTGCGATGGCGTCTTCATCGGTGGTAAGGCGTAGCGCGGAAAAGTTAGGTCCCAGCCGTTTGGTGGGGTCAGCGAGTTTGTCACAGGCTAAAACAGGAGCTGAGGACGCAATAGTAGTGTCACGCCACAGGGTGTCCTGCTGTAGTAAATCGATCAGTTCGCCTTCGATTTTGGCGACCAATACACCCTGATAGCCAAACAGGCCATACGTCATTTTTAAATCCAGAAGCAGGGAAAGCCCCTGTTTTTCCAACTGTTGATAATAGGCCGCTTCTGCATCCCGTTTGTTTTGATATCCCGCAGTGGTTGTCACTGCCGCTACCTGTTCGAGCTTGGGGCCGATGGTTTCATGCAGGCGGGTTTCGATATGCTTTTCAAACACCGCTTTTGCATCGAAATGCGACAGTGCGGTCTCCAGATCCTCACGGTACTTCGCATTGGCGATGGCCGAAATGCCGGCTCCAAGCACAATCCCTGTTGTGCCTGCGATTTGCAAGGTTTGACGTGCCGGCGAGACTGAAACGATCATCTCGTCCTGTGTTGCGGAAAGGGAGAAGACCGGTCGCGTTGCATTTTTGAATGTGGCGGACTGCTCCTGCGTCAGGCTGGCGCAAGCTGATATGAGGCATGTGCTGAGCACAAGAAACGATAGTGTTTTGAGGGTCGAATGCATATTTTAAAATTCCTTGAAAGTATATGGGAAAGCGTCTTAATTTACCCAAAGGATAGCATATAGTTTCGGGCATTCGCAGTCTTTATCGGGGGTAATCCTAGGGGGTTTCTGCTACCGCGGTTTCAATGCATTGAAGCAGCTCGCGCACGGTTTCGCGTTTCGTCGTATCGGTAGCGTAAAGCGCGCTAATCTTTTGTCGTGCTGCAGCTATATTGTTACAAGCCTTGCCGCGGGCAATAAGTTCGCGACAAGTGGAAGGCATAGGACCCCAACACCCGCATTCGACCCAATTTTCGCTTAGAAAAATAAATTTAGGCACCGATTCGCCACCATAGGTTAGAAACCGCACAAAAACATCGGGATGTTGCATACGGCTGATATATCGCACTTGCACGTTAGGGGCTATTTTCGCCATATACGCCAACACGGGTACATGCCGCACCACATCGCCACACCAGGCCTCTGCGATGGCGAGCACATGTACAGCACGCGGCAAGGCCGCCAGCATGCCTCGTTCCTGCGATTCCAGCACAGGCGTATTCAGTGCATCAATGATACGTTGCTTATTCTCCGCGGCTTCCGCCTGTTCCAGCCATAGCTCAAAAGAAAGTCCGCTGGTCCAGATGCTTTCCCAATCCAATACAGGAAGAATGGGCGGTTTTGGCATTGTCATGCTCCTCTTTACGTTTGCACGTGTCCTGACGAAGAAAACTACGTCTCCGGGTTTATCTTATCCCCGGTTTCATGATACCCTATCGCGCTATGAAAACAAGTGCTCTTGATTATACGTTGCCCCCCGAACAAATTGCGCAGCAGCCCTGTGCGCAACGCGACCAGTCGCGCTTACTCGTGCTGGATCGTGCGGCGGGCACCATCCAGGAAGATGTTTACGCGCATATTGCGCAGTACCTGCAGCGCGATGACTGCATGGTGCTGAACAATACGCGTGTCATTCGCGCGCGTTTGCATGGGCGTAAGCCGACGGGGGGAAAGGTAGAGATTTTCCTGTTGCACGAAAATGCTCCCGGCGATTGGGTAGCATTGGTGCGTCCCTCGGCCAAGGTAAAGCCTGGGGCAACGGTCCTGTTGCGCGACGAAATCTGCGCTACGGTGCAGGAGGTCTTACCCGAAGGGCGTCGACGCGTCTGCTTTAATCGTCCCGATGTGATCGCCTTGCTGGAGCAGGTTGGCGAGATTCCCTTGCCACCCTATATTCGGCGTGAAGAGCAGCAAGACAGCGATTTGCGTCGTTACCAAACCGTCTATGCCGCACAGCCTGGTGCAGTTGCTGCACCGACAGCGGGCCTGCACCTCACCGACGATGTTTTCCGACAGTTAGACGCCGTCGGCGTTCAACGCACTTCCCTGACCCTCCACGTGGGCTATGGCACCTTTAAGCCTATCACTGCGGAAACCCTCGAAGAGCATTATGTGGAGCCGGAAGACTTTATTTTGGGCGATGCGACCGCAGCAACCTTAAACGCTACCCGCGACAAGGGTGGCCGTATTATGGCTGTGGGCACCACAGCCACCCGCGTACTGGAAACCCAATGCCAGCACGGGCGTTTCCTTGCCGGATCGGGTTCTACCGACAAGTACATCTATCCGCCCTATACCTTCCAGGCGGTGGACATGTTGCAAACCAACTTCCATCTGCCACGCTCAAGTCTGCTTGCTCTGGTTTGCGCCTTCGGTGGTACCGATTTTGTATTGGATGCTTATCGTTATGCGGTGAAAAAAGGTTTCCGCTTTTATTCCTACGGCGACGTCATGCTCATCCTGTAATTATAGGAGCTTAATTTTCGTTTCCGATTTTTAAGTAGGGGAGCGTCCCTACTTATTCCCTGTGACGCTGACCACGGCTTGCGCTCCCCGGGCCACGTTCGTTCGATTTGACATTTTTCCTTCCTATGAATATAATTAGCCACAGCTAAAATATAAAACAGGCGCTTTCTGGGAAAGGTAGGGGCTATGGACGACGCGTTGAGCAGCAGTATGGAGGATTATCTGGAGGCGATTTTGCATATTACCGAGCAGCAGAAGGTGGCGCGTCCGAAGGATATCAGCAAAGAGATGGGTGTAACGGCCCCGTCGGTTACAAAGGCCTTGCAGTGGTTGTCCAAGCATAGCTTGGTGAATTATGTGCCTTTCGGTTTGGTGACGCTGACCAAAACAGGAGAGCGCGTGGCGCGTCGGGTAGCACGCCGCCATGAGGTATTGCATGATTTTCTGGTACAGGTATTGGCGGTGGATGAAAAGAGCGCCCAGGAGGCGGCCTGTAAAATGGAGCATGCGATTTCGGGGGATATCCTGGAGCGTTTGATTAAATATCTGGAATTTATCGAGATGTGTCCGCAAGGGGGGACGCAGTGGATTGAGGGACTCGGGTATCGTTGCTCGCAAGGAAGGGATTTGGGGGCGTGTGAATCCTGTATCGAGACCTGCCTGGAAGACGTGCGCCAGAAGAAGAAAGTTTTGGGCGAAGGGGTGAAGCAGGTTACGCTTGCGGAGATGGGAAAAGGAGATCGGGGCCGTATTGTGAAGGTGCGGAGCAAGAGCCGTGCGTGCCGTCAGATCGTCGAGATGGGTATCGAGCCCGGCTCAATCCTGGAAGTGGAGCAGGTAACGCCTGCGGAAGAGACCATGGAAATTAAGGTGAAGGGGTATCATATCGCCTTATTAGAAGAGGATGCGGCGCATATTATGGTGGCGCCTCTTTGATGATGATACGTGCGGCGAGTTAGGCGCTACTGGCGATGTCTGCGGAGACGCTAGGGGGCTGTACCGGTTGCCTGTGAGCATTGAGAAGAGATTCATATCAGTCGAGCAATATTTTTTTGTTTGTCTATTTAGTCAAGGCTAAATATATGAATAATCGCGAATTTTATTTGAATTGACAGAAAATAATAGCCGTGTTTTGCGAGATAGAAAGGATAGAAGGATGAAAATTGGCTTGATATATGGCAGTACGACTGGAAATACGGAAGCGGCGGCAAAGCAAATAGCGGAGCGCCTTGCTTCGTATGGAAACATCATTATGGGGGAGGTGTCGGGAGTAGATTTTTCTCACTTCTCTGATTGCTCACTCATTCTGTTGGGAACCTCGACTTGGGGAATGGGGGAGCTGCAGGAAGATTGGGAAGGTAAGGAAGCGCTCAAGGGCCTGGAGTTGCAGGGTAAGGCAGTGGCGCTGTTTGGAACGGGGGATCAGGTGGCGTTTGATGAAACTTTTGTAGATGCGTTAGGCGTATTGGCGGATGCGGTATTGGCGGCAGGGGGACGTTTGATTGGAAGATGGCCAATAGCAGGATACGATTTTGCCAACTCAGCTGCGGTAAGAGAGGGCTTGTTCGTCGGGTTGGCGCTGGATGAAGACAATCAGCCGGAACAGACGGAAACACGTATAGCCGTCTGGACAGCGCAATTGAAAGAGGAGATCTGAGATGCGGGTCTTTGTGCATCATCTCTATGAGTATCGAAAAGGGCTGCGCAATTTGATTTTGCATACGACTTCCGGCGTGCATCAACCGGAAATGGAACGCAAGCTGCGTAAAAACGATATTGCCTACGAAATATATCCGTTGCGTAATGGACGCATCAATGTGTTTTTCGGTGCACGGGCCTGTGTGGATGTGATTCGACGGATCGGAAAGCCATCGTTGAGTGAGTATACCCCGGAAGAAGATTTTATTTTAGGCATTATGCTGGGTTATGACCGGCTGCGTCAGTGTGAACGCTATCTGGGGCAACCGAAGATGGCAGCATCGGTCGATCTGGATGAGTTGCTGTATCAGGATGAGGCGGCCCCGACATTTGCTGACTCAAGGTGTGTAAGAGAAGCGTAAGCTTTTTTCAAAGACTATTAAAGCGCTCCAGCGACCGCAAGGTGGCCGGCGCATCGCCAATATGGATGGGCTTTACCGTCCCTAACTGCAGTAAAACCTCGTTTTTAAGACAACTTTTTATGGTTTAGCCACTAAATTGGGAAAAATTACTGAGATGAAAAAAGGATTTACACTAATTGAGTTGTTGGTCGTTATTGCGATCATTGGCATTCTGGCGGCGATACTGTTGCCCTCGTTGGCGCGTGCGCGGGAAGCGGCGCGTCGTTCGTCGTGCGCCAACAATCTAAAACAATGGGGTCTGGTGTTCAAAATGTACGCCGGGGAGAGTCGGGGGAGTAAGTTTCCGCCCAAACTGCATAATTATGGCTTTGGCTCTGGCGCCATGGGGGTACATGGTCCTGCCCTGTATCCGGAATATGTCGCGGATTACAAGATAGCAAGTTGTCCCTCCGATGCGTTTGTATCATCGAAGCCGATGGAAGAGCAAGTCGAGGATATATTGGACGGCTGTCTGGATAGCGCGGAGAACAAGGCGTTTTCCAAAGGGGATCTGAATCAGGATGGCGCTTATGATGGCAGAGATGTTGCCTTATGGGTACTACAGCCTTGTTCGTATATGTATACCGCATGGGCGGTGCATGCACAGGAGGAGCTCGCTGGTATTTTGGAGGCGATTGAGGTGCATAAAAAAAACAAGCCGGGGAAGATTTCGGGAAAAAAGGGGCTACCGTTTTTTCCCTATTCCGATAGCGATATTACGGTGACGAGAGAGTTGGCCCCCTGGACGCATAATGGTATCGAGATGACACCGAGTGGAAACAATGGGGGCAATACGGTGTATCGCTTGCGTGAAGGCATTGAGCGTTTTTTTGTGACGGATATTAATTGCACAGGTACAGCAGCGCTTTCACAAAGCCAATTGCCGGTCATGTGGGATTTCTTTTCGTCGATGCAAACGCATCAAAATGGAGGCTATGGACAGGGAATATCAAAATTTAACCATGTGCCTGGTGGGAGTAACGTATTATTTATGGATGGGCATGTGGGGTTTGTGAAGTATGGGACAGGGAAATTCCCTATGCAGCCCTGGTTAGCTGGATATATTGGTAGTGTGACATATGGCGGTGGTTATTAGCAGCGTCGTCCTTGATGTATTTGGATAGAAGAGTTCCTTTTCGTAAAGGAGAGGGGCTCTTTTTTTTACGATTATGTGTGAACCTGGAACGCGGGACGAGTCTAAAGTGCAGCGGAGTACTTCAGGGGCGTGTGGCGGTGCTTATAAAGTAATGCCACATGTTTTCAGGTCTGTTTCGGCAGCAGCAGCCCAGCCGCGGTTGGCTGCGGGACTGGCAGGGCTGGGGTGAAGTATGCGGCCAATGCTACCGTTGTGCGGATGATCGCGTAGCGCGGTTTGAATGCGTTTTTCAGCGAAACCGCCGATACCGATAATAAAGCGGGGTTGCGCCCAGCTAACCCAGTCGCGCAGGGCGTTGTCGCATAGTTCAAATAGCGGTTTTTTTTCGGTGGCGGGTAATTTGTCCGGAGTGAAATTGCGGCCACTTGTTTCCATGAAACTGAGCGGGCAGTAGTTGTAGACAAAAAAGCGTTGGGAAAAAACGTCGGCGGTGCCGTATCGTTCGCGCGCCCACCCCCACAGGCGTGCTCCACTTACTTCGCTACGCGGGCAGGCGAAGCCCTGTATGGGGCGTTTGGGGTGTTCGCAGGCAGGCTTGTCGACGGTTTCTTCAATACCTAACCAGTCTCGCACCAAAGTTACTTCGCCGAACGGTACACCGGTCTGTACCATGCCCCAGGGGCCTGGATTCATACCGACGAGTAGTATCTCAAGATTAGGGTGGGCATACTTTTTCAGGTACTGCGCATGGGAACGCCACGCATAGGAGAGGGGGTTGTAGATATGCGTAATAGGGGGTGAAAAGGAGAGGCGTTCTACCTCATGCGATAGTTTCTGGGTAATATCAATTGGAGGCATACGGCTAAAATTATTCAGAAGTTTTTTTCTGCGTTTTTTTCTTTTGGGTGGCGGCCTTCTTTTTAGTAGTCGCTTTCTTTTTAGTAGAAGTTTTTTTTGCGGCACTTTTTTTTACAGAGGCCTTGGGGGCGCTTTTTTTGATAGGGGGCTTAGGCTTGAAGAAGGGATCCTGATTGGGTATCGGGATATCCGTACTCTCTTCCTCTTCGTCGCTGAGCGGTTCTAATGGTAGATGCGCACGGACATCGGTATCATCATAGAAAGGATCTTTGGGCATAGCAGAGGGGGAGGGATTGGGAGTCGAATGCAGGGCCTCTAAACGCGAAATGTCGGATAGGGCAAGACGGTAAAAACGGGATTCGGGGGAACGTTCTACGATGCGACGCAGTAAAACCATTGCCGCAACGCGATCGCCCAGGGAGATTTCGTGTAGTTTGGCCAGCTGATACATGGCCTCTGTCCAGTACACATCGGATTCGTTGTACGTTTCCGAGATTTCTTCGAGCAGTAATGCTGCTTCCACAAAGCGGTCGTGTGATTTTAATAGGCGGGCCGCTTCAAAAAGCGCACCAGCACGATTTTCTATGTATTCACGATAGACACGTACAGCGCCGTCGATATCACCCCGTAGCGCCAGTTTGCGTGCGCCGGCAAATTCGGACGGTTCTTCGATTTTGGCGCTCAGCGGGCCAATACGGTCTACGGTACGCATGGCAAGCGAGTTTACAACGGTCATAGTGTAGTATGCGACGGGGATCATCCAAAAGAGGATACACCATACGAGGATAGTGAGCTTGTGCTCATCAGCGCTGATGCGATAAAAGGTAGCGGCCATGGAGAAATAGAGGACAAACATCATTAGCCATAAGGATAGCGCCATAGGGATGGGCACAGAATCATTGGTCCGCGTCCACTTCCGTTTTAGTAACATGCCCAAAAGGAGTAACCCCACCACATCCAGCAGAATGATGGCGAATTCCCAAAGGCTGGGGTAATAATCTGTGCCGCGCATCTCAATGGGGATGTATTCCATAATTCCTTTTCCCGGTCCTTATGCGTTGATACGCCCGACCCCGCATTGTATCCACCTCGCGTCCCGCGAGTACTTCTTTGCCAGTATAAAATTTATAACCAGCAGCGTCAAACCTTTTGTGCAAAAAAGCGTCATGAAAGCTTTTTCTCCCGGACTTCTTTCGTCGTTTTAGATAGTCACAACAGGGAAGCGCGGAGCATTGTTCAGAGTTGTTCGGCGCGGGGGGGCGTTGTTATACTGTCTTTGCTGAAGGTGTGTAATAGCTTGAAATCCGATGACTTGGAAAGGGATGGATATGGCCCGTGGTGCTTCTCGAATTCTGACACGTTTGCTGGTGCGCATGGTGTTGGCGATGTTGATTGCTGGTGGCGTAGCGGCGTTTTTTGTCTATCGGATGGATAATACGTATCGTGCACGGGTGTTGCTGAATTTAGCGCCGATGCCATTCAAACAGGGACAGGATGTGCCGATGAATTTGGCAAATCTGGGGGACCCTACGGCGAATGTAAGCTATTTGAAGGTGCAGATGTTGGAAGCCATGGCAATGCCGGATTACGATCTCGTGCTGACCAGTGAAGCAATTGCCATGAAATTGCGCGATTTGCTGCGTGAGAAGTATGTGGCGGCGGGTATCGTACCGGGGAATCTAACTCTAGAGAAGGTGCGTCGTGCTTTGGATGTGCGCTCGAAGGTCTTGCTACAAGGTATTGATGAGGTAGAGTATCAGCAGATTCTTGAATTGTATTTTACGGCGAAAGATCCAAAGATTGCTGCGGAAATGGCCAATGCATGGGCGGAAATGGGGATTGCTGCGGCAGAGGAAATGCGTACTGCGGGACGCGAAGGCGCGGTGGAGTTGTTAGAATCGCATCTGCAGAAGGCGTGGGAACGTTTTCGAGAGGCAAAAGCGGGCTTGGCGGGCTTAGAAAAAGAATTTCATCCAGTGGCGAGCGAGCAGCGTTTGCTAGAGCTGGAGGAGGCGGTTACGCGTTTACGCATCCGGCAGATTGAATTGGTGACAACGCTTGCGCGTTTGGAAGCAGAAGCGAAAATTTCCAAGTCAGAGAAAGAGGGGCTGCAGGAAGAATTGCTCGGAAAGCGTGCGGAGCATGTTGCGTTGGAAGAAGCAATACAAAAATTAGAAGAGCAAGCTGCAACGTTGCGTGTCCAGTTGGCGCAGGCCAAAGAAGAGCAGGCTGCGCTGGAGTTACAAGCGGATACCCAGCGCAAGCGGATTGAGGAACTGAGCATGGGGAAACAGGCGATGGAATTGTCGGCCTCGGATCAGGTGCCTGAGTTCAAACTAGCCTCGCCTGCTTATCCACCAGAAGAAAAGACAGGGCCGCATCGCAAACTGATTATTCTGGTAGCGATCTTTTTAGCAGCGGTGGCGGTACCGGTGCATTTATTTGGCATGGTGGCCCTGCGGCGCTATTCAAAAACGATCGAAGCGGAAATGGAAGCGTGAGAGATGCGGGTACGTTCATTTTTCGCGTTGCGCAAAAATTGAGAATGAGATAGGACGCGTATGAGTAGAAGTCGCCAGATGATTCAGGGGGGCGTACTTTCCGGCGGCAGCGTCCTGTGTTCACTCATGGCCGTGCTGTTGGTAGGAAAACTTGCGACCACCCATCTACCGCAATACGAAGTAGCTGTCTTTGCCCTGTTGCTGCTAAGTGCCGATTTTTTTAACCTGTTGAGCAATTTTGGATTGAGCGCCGCCTTTCCCAAGCTGGTCGCCGCTGCCACCCCTGAGGAAAAGCGGAGCATCATCCATACCAGCATGTGTGGGCAGGTTCTGGTTTCCCTGTGTCTGACCGTAGTGCTACTTGCTGCAGTACATTGGATTCCTGTGCAGCGGTATTTTTCAGATGAAAAATGGCTACGCATGCTGCCCTACGTCGGATTGTTGCCGCCCCTGTTTATGACGGGCGCCCTGCGCGATCTGTGTATGGCGGCTCTGGCTGGTCTCAATCGATACGGATATCGCGCCAGTGGCGTTCTGCTGCAGGCTGTAAGCCAGGTTGCCTTTGTCGGTTTGATTTTTCTTTTGGGTAAAGGAAGCGTCGCCACGCTGACAGGCTCCATGTTGGCGGCATATGCTGTCGCCGTACTTTTTCTGCTCTTTGGTTTACGCGACATGCGTTCCACTTCCTTCCAATGGCAACTCCTTCGTCGCAACATTTTTTTCAGCATGCCGCTGTATGCCAACAGCATGATAGGTTTTTTTCTGCAACGTTTTGACACGGTGCTGGTGTTGGCATTGCTCGATGCGCCCAGCGCAGCCATCTACGAAATGGCTAAGCGGCTCCCTGTGGTCTTTTCCCGTGTGATGGGGGCGCTTCTTGTGCCCTTTTTACCCAACATTTCCGAGCTTATCGCCGCAGGGGAACGCACAAAGGCATCGGCACTGATAAGCCAGACCTTTTCCCTCATTGCCGTATTAGGGTACACAGGCATCTTTGCGGTGGTTGTTATCCAGGAATTTATTCTCGTACTCATCTTTAGCCCGGAGTACCTTCCCGCCACACGTATCCTTGCCATACTTCTTGGCGCCACCTGTTTGCTCGTCCAGTCCGGTATCATGGGCCAAAGCCTTATTGCATTAGGACGTCCCCGCTATATAGTCTGGGTCAATCTGTTTTTAGCCGTCTGCGGGGTGGTGTTGAACACACTACTTATTCCCCATTTTGGCATGCTTGGGGCTGCTCTTGTCGCCCTTTCCATTGCCGCCAGCAGTTGTTTTCTACAAGCTTTCTATACGCATCGTCTTGGTATTGTGCTGGATAAAAAACGCTGTATTTTGCCCACCCTGTTTTTTTTGATACTCGGAGCGCCTGTCTTTTTGAGCCAATTTGCTCTGGCCATGCGTATTGCGGCCTTGTTCCTTTTTTTGGTACTGTCCTTGGGTTTTGGCGTAATACATCCACGACAAGTACGTGATATTTTTACGCGACTTATTCCCGCCCGTATGTTGAAAGCGCGTTCATGAAGATTGCAGCAAATAGAGAGAGAATAATACGACTCGCAGTGGATGGACGAGCCGCCAACACCCCTAAACCCCTGGGGGCTGCGGTATATTGTCGTGAGTTATTGCGTGAACTGGTGGAGCTGGATGTCCCTTTGCGCCTGTGCGTTTATCTGGATGCCCCTCCCAATGAGGGCTTTCCGCTTCAACCCGATCAAGCTGATATACACGTGCTGCCCGCGACACGGTTTTGGAGTCAACGGCGTTTAGGAAAAGCGCTGCGAAAAGATCCTCCAGACGCGTTGCTTTGTCCGGTGTCCCAGTTTCCCTTGCGTGCGCCCTGCCCTGTTCTGGTAACCCATCATGGTTTGGTCTACGAAGAGCGCGATGGGAAACGCACCATAGAACCGGCCAGTTGCTTGCCTTGGCGTCAGCGTATGCGTCGTGCTCTTCTGTTGAAGGCGCAGCTTTGTTTTGCCGATCATTTTCTCATGGTGAGCGAAGATTCCAAGCAGGTGCTTTTGGATTACACCGGAATTTCTTCTGAGCGGGCGAGTGTAACCTACCATGGTTGCTCAGACCAATTTGTTCCTTGTCTCGACGATAACCGAATAGCCTCAGTGCGTGAACGCTATGCGCTACCAGAACACTTTTTTCTATATACAGGGCGCCTGGGCCCCCGAAAGAATGTGCGACGTATTCTTCTGGCGTACGAAAAGTTTATTCTAGAAAATCCGGATTTGCCCCACAAATTAGTTTTGGCAGGTGGAGAAGACTGGCGTGCCGCCCCTATACTGAAAGCACTTCAACAAAGTCCCTGCGCCGAAAAGATACACCACATTGGCCATGTAGGGCGGGCAGATATGCCCGTACTGATGTCGTTGAGCGATGCTTTGGTATTGGTTTCCCTCTGCGAATCCTTTGGGATACCTGTTGTCGAAGCGATGGCCTGTGGTACACCGGTGATTACCGCTAACAACACCGCTATGCCCGAGATAGTGGGGGATGCGGCCCTACTGGCTTCTCCCTACGCAGTAGACGAGATTGCGGCAGCCTTTTCGAAAATTGCCACCGACCCGGCTCTCTGTGCAGAACTGGTCCAGAAGGGGTATATGCGTGCGCAACAGTTTACCTGGGAAAACACCGCCATCCAAACGTGGAATGCGATCGAAAAAGTGCTGCAGAGGACAAGCGGTATCTGCTAAAAATACGCCATGCTCGTCACGGTACTCGATATTAGCCCCGTTTCGTATATTTTTGGCGCTAATGCGAAGATATCACTGCGGGCGTTTTCGTCCTGCCCGTGCACAGATTTCGTCAAAGATAGCGGAAACAGAGGCGAGCCCGAAATCATTGAAGTTCTTGGGATTTTTCCAGAATTCTTCCAGATTGCCGCGATGCTCCCGTTCATAGCCCAGGATCTTGGCCATCATTTGCGCTTTGTCCACACCGCGTACCAATCGTGCTTCGGGAGAAACAGCATTCAGCAATTCCTGGTGTAGCTGCGCATATTTCCGTTCAAACCCCGCAAACAGGTCCTCAATGATGTGTTGCTCCGCATGCTGTTTTGCGTCTTTCAGATAGGCATCGGCGGAAGGCATAGGGATGTCCATCAGCTTTGCTTCCGAGAGATCATGAATAAGCGCCATTGTCAGCGCATGTTCACGATCAAATTCATCTGGGAAAGCATCCACAATCAAAAGCGTCATCAACGAAACGAAATGGCTATGTGCGGCTACCGATTCTGGCTGGGCTACGCCGCGTAAGATATAGCCGGCGCGGGGCACGCAATCCAGTGGGTGTATGGCCGCAAACAAATCAAGCACACGCACTGCAAAGTCTCTCATTCCTGTTCCTCTTCTACTTCAGTGTCCGATACTTCCAGGGAGGACGGAGTGGAATCGAAAGCATTTTGAACGACCGACTGGAATTCAGCATCGGTTCCTGGAAGGGGACGCCCCTCCTCAGCCGGAGGATGGGGGAGTACTTCAAAGAGGTCCGCCTCGAACAAATGGGCCTGCGCGGTATTTTCCGCTAACGCATCGCGGGCGGGGAGGGGAAAGGCCTCCAACTGCCTTAAACCGGTTAACAAAACTTCCACAGTATCGGTTGCCTGCTTCAAATGGGTATGCAGACGTGTTGCATCGCCCTGTGTATGCTGCCCTGCTTCGCGGGCAAACTGCAATGCCGACTCCAAACGGGCGATATGGTTTTCCATCTCTCCAGCCTGAATGTTAGCCGACGCCACCTGCGCTGCAGCTTCCTGACGTAAGGCGTCCATTTCCGCCATTTGCAGCGACAACTGTTTGCGTGCCTTTTCTAACTCAAACTCCACCGCCCCAAGGCGTCCCCGCAATCCATCCACGGTAACACCCAGACGCCCCTGCTCCGCACGGGCCTCCTCGTACAGTTCTGCAGCGTGCTCCACCTCCTCTTGCAATTCCTCACGCTCTTTATCGTAACGTTGGCGATCCTGATCCAATTGGATACGAAATGCCTCAGCCAATTTTCGCGCATCCTCCAGCTCCGAGGAAAGCGTGTCGGCCGATGGGTTAACAAACGCATCCGCACAGGACTGTGTCGCTTCTACAATATTCGCAATCGGTCCATAGACCTGCGCATACTGTTCCGTCCATTCCTTTTTATACGTTGCAATGCGTTCCAGGGCCTGCTCGACCTGCTGTTCCAACGCATCCCGTTGCGCTTGGGCCTCCTCGAGTTCCGTCTGCGCCGTTTCCAAAGCACTTTCCAGATCCCCTTTGGCAGAAAGCAAGCCCTGCAACCGCGCCTGTTCCGCAAAGGCAGCCTCCGTTTCCGCTGCTGCATCTGCCAAGGCTACTGTTTTCGCCGCTACCTTCCGTTCCAGTGCATCCCGTTCTCCTTCCAGCTCCTTCAGCTTCTCCTCCCAAGTTGTCCGCTCCTCCTCCATCGTCGCCACCGAACGTTCCAACGTAGCCAACTGCATTGACTGCGCCAAATGCGCATCTCGTTCCTTTTCCGTCTTAGTCAACGTTTCCCGCAGGCTCGCTAATTCAGCTTCCAACGTCGCCAGCTGCTCCGTTGCGCCTTCCTCTTCAGTAGCCTGCGATTTTGTCGTTTCCAGTTCCTGACGTAACGTGTTGATTTCTTCCTGGGCCGCTTCCCATTCGTCCGAAGAAACCGTTGCGGCAGGTTGTGCCTCCTCTGTTGGTGAAGCGTTTTCCAAAGCTTCCAGCTGTTGCGCCAGCGTATCCCGTTCCAGCGTGACCGTTTCCAGCGCTTCCTGTAGTGCCTGGATATCAGGGGCAGGCGTTTCCCCTTTCTCCGTAGCAACACGGGGCTGAATTTCCACCAATTGCCCCTCTGCCAGAAGGGCGTGAAATGCGGAACTGAATTGTTGCAGACGCTGCGGATGCACGTTGGTTGCGCATACGACAGTATGACCGCTTTCTATAAAGCGGGCCACCACCGTTTCAAGCACGGCGGCTTCCTCCTGAAACGCCTCCAGCGTATCCACTAGCAAGATAGCCGGTGCGCCACGTTGTATAGGGCTGGGGTCCTCCACCAGGGTCTTTACCTTGTCAGGGAACTGTTTGGCGGTAATGAGGGCCAAGCCTGTTTTTACTGCCCCTGCGCGTACCTGTTTGACGACAGACCACAATAGATGTGATTTTCCCGCCTGTTCTGGTCCCAACAGGACCAGTGGAGAGTGCACATCATCCTGTAACGATGCGACAGCGCGGCACAACGCATATGCCTGCTGGTTGTGCTCCTGCACTTCAAAGTTTTCGAAACTGAAACCCTTCATACCGTGCTCACCGTCAATTGTCCAACGTGTTTTAGTGGCCTGATTCTAATTAAGTCGTCATAAAAAACGAAAATTTTACTGTTGTCAGGGACGGCAAGGACCCTATCTGGGTGTAGCCTTGGCCACCTTGCGTGTCTTTAGAAGAAATTAATACGGCTAACTACGAAATAATATGTAAAAATATTCGTTTTTCTTTGCCTCTTCCTTTTTTCGCAAAAAAAGAAGAGGCTACAAAAAATAAAAGCTCACAGCCATTTCCCCATGTAAAAAAAGCATGCATATAATTGTAATAGGCTTCCGATCCACTGTCAAACCTCTATATTGTTTTCAAAGCGAACAACGCCTGTCTCGTCAAAAGAGGGGGGATAGATCAGAATACCCCATTAGGCAGCACACGCAACAGTTCCTCCAACGTCGTGATACCCTTCCTCGCCTTCTTCAAACCGTCCTCTGCCAGTGTTTCCATGCCATGTTCCATCGCGATAGTGTGCAGCTGACTCGTCGTGTGGCGTTCAAGTACACTTTCGGCGATCCCCTCATCCACCAGCAACAACTCACCGATAGTCGCCCTGCCTCGGAAGCCAATTCCCTGACAGGCCTCACAGCCTGCTCCCCGATAAAATTTTGCATTTTTGTTTTTAACGTTAAAATGCGCCAACGTGACCGCGTCGGGCTTATACGTGGTCGCACACTCTGCACAGTTTAATCGCACCAGACGTTGCGCCAATACGCCGCTGATGGATGATGCAATGAGGAAAGGCTCGATACCCATATCCAGCAGACGAGTAAACACCCCTGCTGCCGTGCCACTGTGAATCGTGCTGATTACAAAGTGGCCGGTAAGACCTGATTGAATGGCCATGCGTGCGGTTTCCGTATCCCGGATTTCACCTACCATGATTACCTCAGGGTCCTGACGCAGAATAGAGCGCAGCGCATTGGCGAAAGTGAAATCGACATGCGCATTCACCTGAATCTGGGAGAGTTTATCGATCTGATATTCGACAGGGTCCTCCACAGAGACAATATTCGTTGTATTCTTTTGCAGCGTCATCATTTCCTGCAGCAGCGCATAGATGGTCGTTGTTTTACCACTCGAACTGGGTCCGGTTAACAACAAGGTGCCCTGCGTGCGCATGATGATTCGTCGCAACGTATCTACAACATCGGGCTGAAAGCCCAACGAGTCGACGTTATACAAATCCTGGGTTTCTCCCAGCAACCGGATAACCGTTTTTTCCCCCTTGATCGTGGGTACTGTCGAGACGCGCAGCGGACGGTTACACGAAACCTTTTCCCTGTCAATACGGCCATCCTGCGGAATATCTTTACGGTAGACCACCAGATCCGCCAGTACTTTGATTCGGGCAATGATTTTGGCCTGATACTCTCTGGGAATCAATGCGATTTGCTGTAAACTGCCATCAATACGATAGCGAAGTGACAAATACGAAGACCACGGCTCCAAATGGATATCGCTGGCAATATGATACGCACCCTGGCTGATCATGAGGTCTACAGCATCAGCGATACTCGTGTCGTCATTGGCCTCCAGCATCTCCAGCAACCGTTCTGGGATATCCTGAAGTGAGAGCGTATGTACCTGATCCCGATGCTGTCCGTTATTCATTCCCATAAAATACTCCCGGTTACCATTCCACAGCCAGTGCTCTTCGGATGTGCGGCAAACGCAGCATGTCCAGTACAAGCAGAGCACCATCGTTACCTACCATCTTGCGGAAAATAGGAGCATAAGTCAAACAAATCGCAACGAAACCCTATCCCTCCATGCACTTATCTGCCTGAGCACGGTAAAAAGATGCTTGACGAATAGGGGAAAGCAAAATATACTTGTGGTATAGATGAATTTATTATTATTTCTACAATAATGACCTGATGCTTCTGCAGAAAACAAATAACGGTCTCATTTTCTAACGCAAGTTTTCAAGTAGGAGCATAGGGATGATGGCTGTTTTTGAATACAGCGCGGTTGCGGAAAACCAAAAGGAGCATGTCGAGACAGGCCGTATCGTAGCACGGGATAAGCTTGATGCCTTTGATAAACTGAAACGACGCGGATTGCGTTTGACCCAGCTTAAACGCGTTGAAGGTCTGGCAGCGCTTATCAGCAGGCTTACAGCCGATATTCGATAAACGTCTACCTGCGGCAAAGCCATTACAATCTCTGTAGCGTAAATGAGGCAGATAATTAGGGGAAGGATAAACGCCACAACCGGAATGTGTGGCTAGAGACAACTTCGGAGCGTGTATCCAGCGCATGTGGATGCACTGTTGCCGGAATGTGTCTCTGTGTCAGCATGCGAAAAAAAAGGCGTGTGCCTCCAGCAAGACTATATTTAGGTGGTTGCTGGGAGGGAGCGCTGTAACCGAATATAAATGCGGAGGCGTTCCTGGTGCTCGTCCGTAAGATGCGTCTTGTAAGAGAGCGCTTCTGTTCGCTGGCAGCGGAACAAACACTTCCTTTACAAGGACCTTGGTACCGCCAAAGCAGCCGCAAATGCATCTACCTGCACGGCGCCAGCGGCATGCAACGTCGCCGCACACTCTGTTACCGTGCCCCCTGTCGTGATAACATCATCGACGAGCAAAACACGTTGGCCAGCAATCTTTTCTCCCCTTACAGCGAATGCCCCCGCCAGGTTATGCCGTCGTTCAGTGGCAGAGAGGCGGCTTTGAATACGGGTAGGGCGGATGCGCCGCAAACTTTTTGCGTCGAGCTTGGCATCGGGGAAGCTCTTTTCTATCTGTAGCGCCAGCAACAGAGACTGGTTAAAGCCACGATCGCGATACCGTACAGCATGTAGGGGAACAGGGACTATCCGGTCATAGCCCATAGGGTCCATTTCTTGTTCTGCAAACGCACACATCAATTCAGCGAGGGGGCGTGCAGCCCAGGGACGTGATTGAAACTTCAATAGTTTGATGGTTTCCTTTACAGGGCCTTCATAACATGCAGCGCCGAAAATGCGCTGAAGATAGGGGTTGGGGTTTTCACGACATTGGGCACAAGGATAGTTGCCCGGCATCCCAAAGCCCACCAGCCCGGCATGGGGTTTGCCGCATTGTGTGCAGAACGGACGTTCTATGCGCGGGCTTAGTTCCCAGCAAGTGGGACAGAAAAAGGGGTTTTCCTCCGTAAGCAGAGGCATATGGCAAGACTTGCAGAATTGGGGAAAAACCAGATTTTTAAGCGTAAGCACCCAGTCGCGGAGGTCTGAGCGCGATAAAAGCTCCATATCCACATACCTTAACTATTGGTTTATCCTTTTAAGATATCAAGGATGATGGTGTATATACAAAAAACGACCGGGACAAAGTCCCGGTCGCTAAAAGTTACACAAAGTAAGAAGCTACTCAGTCGACTGGCTGAACGGTAAAACCGTCTTCCGTATCGGCTGCGGTGGTGAAGCCACCCGAGTTGAAGAACTGGATAAGGCGCAGCAATTCGCTCAGGTTGATTTCCCAGTTTTGGGGATTGTAGTCAGAGCTGTGCGGTCCACACAGTTTGCTATCCGCGGCGGCTTTACCCGGCGCATATCCATCTTCGCCCGCATCCGAGCATTGGTAGCCGGTGGAGTTGAAGAACTGGATTACACGCAGCAATTCGCTGACGCTGATTTGATGGTCATCATCTTGGTCTGCACTGTGCTTTACCACGCCACAGCCATTGCCATCCGGCGTGCCGTCACCGTCTTCGTCCAGGAAGAACTCCGGTACGCCATCGCTATCTGCATCGACAAAGAGACCGTCTTCGGCACAGGGGTTTGTGATTTCAATGATGCCGAAACGGCTGGTGCTGTCTGTGTCTTCCCATGCACCTGCGTTGTCTTCCTCTGCACCCCGAATTTCGACATAATGATCCCCGGCGCCATTGGGTTCACCATCACGCCAATTGGTGTAGCTAACTGCATCGCCGGATGCCCATACATACGTGCCAGCCGTGGCCAGATCATTCAAGCCAATGAGGCGATCGTCATACAGCATGCTTTGGTCAAGCAGCCACTGATTTTCAGCGGCGTCATTGATGGTCATCAAATAGCCAGGGAGAGCAGCTTCGCCGATGGTATGTCCTTCGGCATAGGCCTGCAAAGTTTCGAAGCTACCGATACCAGCAGTAATGCGGTAGACATGACTGGTTGCAGGGTTGAATTTATAGGCATCGCTGAAAT
Source organism: Candidatus Hydrogenedentota bacterium (assembly GCA_963678445.1). Lineage (GTDB taxonomy): Bacteria > Hydrogenedentota > Hydrogenedentia > Hydrogenedentales. Next base: position 2,942,022 of record OY782877.1, read on the forward strand.
TGAAGGCAATACCCGGGCATTCTGTTGTGCCGCTGGGGTGCGTTTCTGGATCGATAGCAGCATTTACATACGCAGCAGGATTGCCGCTGTCAAAATACGTATCATATTCCAAACGATTGCAGTACCCGTCGCCATCCAAGTCATCGGTCGGCCCAAAGATTCCCGGGGTGTATTTCAGATTCTCAGGGGAGGGGGGTTCCATACCAATATCTTCAAGCAGATTGAGTAGAATCGAAATAGCTTCGATGGATTCACGGTCACCCAAGGTAACATATCCGGCCAGTACATAAGCCAAACCGCAAGGAAGGTATGGCGTGGCTATTTTAATGACGGCATCAATCCCCTTCGCCTCGCCTTTGAGGGAAGCATTCCTCAGGGCCTCCCAAATGAGGTTGTTCAGAAAAGCATAGTTAGCGCTAAAGTCAGCGAGTACGGCGTCATAGGTAACGCCATTAACGTTGAAAGTAGGGTCGTTTAGTACCGCGGCCAATACGCCTAATTCAAATTGGCCATCCAACATACCATTTCCAGCTACGGGAAGCTCAGCATCAGGATTGACGGGGCCGTTAATATCGGCTTGGAAACAAGCAACCAAATTTGCAAAGTTCGCCACTTCGGGAGCTATAGTGGACAATGCATAAGCGGAACAATAGCATGTGTCTAAAGCGCCACAAAAATCGATGCTGCCAAGGTTAGGTTGCAGCGTTTCTTTGTTCGCTGTAGAGGTATTTTCCATCGGGTCCAGCCCTTGTTCAATAGGCTCGCCGGTATCGCCGTCCAGGAAAGAGACGTAGGGAAGCTTGCGTTGGCTACTAGCTGTTCCGATACCGCCCGGTAAGCATTCACCATCGGGGATTGGCGTGTGTTGCGCGTGGGCGAGACTGGCGCACGCTACCGCTACGGTCGCGCAAAATAACATGCGGAGTACGAATTTTGACTTCATCTTTTTATAGTTCCTCTTGTTTCCCTCATAAACCATCAATAAACCACCCCAACCGTTTTTGTTAGGGAGTTTCACTACACCAAAGCGTGAATACTATAGGGTATCGCTTGAAATAAATCAAGCATTTCCATGCACCCCAAACCAGAGGTTTTGCATGGTTGAAAGGATACAACCCTGATTACATCGTCTATTGTAACACAAGATGCCGCTTTTTGGGGTGAATTTGATAAAAAAACCGTATTCTCGGTAAATGCTGTTTTTCCTTTTGGGTTCTGGAGCGCTCCAGCGACCAGAAGGTGGCCAGGGGCGCACCCAGAAAATTATAGTTCTTGCGCTTTTGAGCATCAAATTACAAATAGTATGCGATTATGCTTGTAAAAAAGTTGCGGGATCCTGTCGGTAATATGCATTTAATGCGTCATAAAGTTCCGGATGATGGCGTTTCAGACGACGTGGAATCTCAAAAAAGCATTCTGTTAATACGGCGAAGAATTCGGCAGGGTTGGTGGCTCCGTAGGCATTGATAACCGTGCGTTTCCCCTGTGCTACTTCTGTGCGGAGTACTTCATATTCCTGTTGGAATATCGGCCCCCACCGATGTTGTAGTGCCTGGTCATCCAGTATAGGCAGGCCATTGGCGTTGCCGGTTTCCATATCCAATTGATGTGCGAATTCATGAAAAGCCACGTTGTAGCCATCATCTTCGTGGTTGATACTTTGGAGCATACCGTCCCAGGCCAAGATAACGACGCCTTTCTGCCAGGCTTCTCCTGCATGTGTTTCGTACGATTCTTCCACAAGGAAAGAAAGGGAACCTTTCTGTTCTTGCTTTACAACGAACGCCTTGGGGTAGACAAGGATAGACTGTAGTAGGGGATAATAATCCGTGTTGGGCTGGTGCAGAATTAAGATGCAGGCGTGCGCTGCAACAAGCACGCGGATTTCATCGGTAATTTCCATTCCAGCACAACCTTCAAAGGTTTTTTCATGTAAAAAAACCTTGATGTGCTCGATTAGGAGTTCTTGTTCGCGAAAGGATAAATGATTGAAATACGGAACGCCGAGTTTGAGTAGTGCACGCCAGTCTTCTGGAAAGGGGTCCTGGCGATATCGTGCTCGGCGTCGTGTTTTGAATCCAAACATAGTACTTTTCCTTGATACATGGTAGAAGTTTGCGTGAAAACGGAGCCGCAGTGTGTCTGTAAGCGCAGAAAACTCATTTTGGGAAAGCCTATTCCAAAGCGGTCCAGCGACCGCGAGCAATAGATATGGTTCTTGCCATCCCTGACCGAAACAAATTGGCCATTTTTTATAACGGCTTTTCAGCTTTTGCTTTGTTAACGACCGTTTCGAGAAGAATGGGGACACCTCCTTGGCGACGACTCTCATCGGCGGCTTCCATGAAAGCGAATATTTCTAGGGTTTCGTCGGGGGAGATGGGGGGCTTCCGGGTGTGGAAGAATTGAACGATCTCAACCAGCAGGGGACGGTAGCTTCCTCCTCCGTTTTGTTCCACAATGCGTTTTTCGCCAAACAGGATCACTTTGTGTGGCGTTGTGGCGTTGCGCAGACCGCGTAAGGTTCCCACCTTTCCGTCTTTCCAAATCCCTGTAACCACATCGGTGTTGGGGGTTGTTGTGCGCACCACGGATTGACAGCCTGTTCCCATTACCGCAAAGAGCGCCTCTGTAGGGTGGATTCCATACCAGAACAAATCCGGATGATGTGCTTCGTAGGTACAGGGACCGTAGGAAATCGCACCACGCAATGCGCCGACGTCTGTTTTCTTCAGCTCGGCCAATGAGTTGTAATACCGATAGGCGGAGGAACTAAACCAAGGAGTCTTATGTTTTTGAGCCAGTTCTGCAATGGCGATGGCGTCGTGTAGGGAACCTGCTAAGGGTTTATCGATAAAGACAGGAAGTCCTGCTTCAAAAACTGGTTTGACCTGCTGTAAATGGGGACGTCCATCGACGCTTTCCAGCAGTACTGCATCCACCTGTTCGCAAAGCTCTTCAATCGTGTCGACGATTTTTATCCCAAAATCGTTCTGTAACTGTGCGGTGAATTTATCGACGCGGGAGTGGCTGGCTTCAATGTCAGCACTGCCGCCTTTATAGGCAGCCACGACAGTGGCGCCCGGGACATGTTCTTTTTCGTCTTTTAGGTTAAGCAATTTGGTGAAAGCGATAACATGTGATGTGTCTAGTCCAATGAGGCCAACGCGTAAGTTTTTTTGCGCCGTTGAGTTTTCCGCGAACAGTAGGATGAGGATAAGGAAAAATAGCCCAAAGTGTTTAGGAGGGTAATTCGTATAAATGCGAGTAGCCGTCATAAATTTATCCTTTATCGAAGCTTTCTGGGATAGAGGGGCATTGTGCAAATTCTAGCTGAGGATACTACATACAGGGACAGAATCGCACGAACGATGATCTGGGAAATCCAGCGAGGCGGGAAAGAAAAAGGGCGGCCACAATTTCTGTGACCGCCCTGTAGCGTTTCTACTGTCGTTCTGTTAGTCGGCCTATCCCGGGCAATAGCCGTCTTCGGTATCGGCGTCAGGACACGCATACAAACCAGCCGAATTCTAGAACTGAATAGCGCGCAACAATTCAGCGAGATTGATCTTCCAATCAAAGGCGTCGTAATCCAGGGCATGTCGTGTGCAACTGAAGTCACCTTCGGTGTTGCCGGGGAGATAGCCGTCTTCGCTGTCTTCCATACTGGCGGCACAGGAGAATGCTTCGAAGTTGAAGAGTTGGATAACACGCAGCAATTCAGACAGGCTGACCTCACCGTTGTCATCGATATCCAGGCTATGGTTTTCACCCGCATCGGTAAGCACCAGCAGGTCATGTTCGATGAGACTACTTGCGCTGCTAAGCGAGAGCGCTTTTACGAAAGCTTCCGTTACGCCAGGATAGCTGGCCTGGATTTCGTCCAGACTCAATTCACCATTCGCATCGGTATCCAGGCTGGCGAAATTGCTGAGCAAGGTTTTGAGCATAGCATCGGGATCTTCACCCTGAGGAGCTACACGAAGCGTGATGGGACCATAAGTACCAGTGCCTTTTGTGTTGGGATTCTGGTCATTCCATTCGCAGGTGTAGCTGCCGGTATGGGCTTCGCTCAGACTCAGGATGTTAAGCGTACGGGTGGTTGCCCCCACGATAACCCCATCGTCGGTCAGCGGCTGGCCGTCTTTGTACCATTGGTATGTGGTAAGCGGGTGCGTAAACTCGGGTACGTACATACGGGCACTCTCGCCGGCTTCGTAGACGGACTTCAGGGCTTTGGGTTTGAGCGAGGGGCTAAAGGCCGCCTGGGCATAGGCTTCTTTGCCTTCGCATTGGAAATACAGGTATTCTTCGCCATTGGTAAAGCCGTCGAAGTCAAGGTCGGCTTCGGGCGTGAACCATTCAGGGTGTTCTTCTTTCCTTGCGCCACCGCACCACGTTGCACACAGTACCAACGTCAATGCGAGAGCGATGCTTCCAAAAAAATGAGGGACTCACGTGTTCGGCAAGGGTAATGCGTATTTTTAGAATAAAAATAAGGTTTTTTGCTGATAAAGTCCCATAAGATCAATGCTCATATGGGGCATAGACGTAGACTGGATTGTTTTCTGCGCGAGCAGGAACGGTGTTTAGTGTCTCTTTCGTATTCTCCGTTGTAATTTGATTTTGTTTGCGGGCATATACTGCTTGAAATGCGCTAGGGGGATAAAAAAAGAAGGCGGCTACATGGGAAATGTAGCCGCCTTGGAGAGAGTAAGGTTTGGTTTAATTTGCTTGTCCCAGGCAATACCCGTCTTCGGTGTCTTCATCAGGGCAGGCATGCAGTCCGTTGGCGTTGTAGAATTGGATAGCACGCAATAATTCGGTCAGATTGATTTTCCAGTCAAAGCTGTCGTAATCCAAGGTGTGGCGTACACAAGTAAAGTCATCTTCATCACTACTGCCCGGCAAATATCCATCTTCGGTGTCTTCCATGGTTGCAGCACAGGAGAAGGCTTCGAAGTTGAAGATTTGGATGACGCGTAGCAATTCGGAGAGGCTCACTACGCCATCATTGTCGGTGTCAATACTGTGATGTTCATCGGACCCGGTGAGCAGCAGTAAATCATGTTCGATGAGGCTGCTTGCACTGCTGAACGATAGTGATTTGACGAAATTTTCTGTGATGCTGGGGAAGCTTGCCTGGATTTCCGCCAGACTCAATTCGCCGTCCGCATTTGTGTCGAGCGTTGTGAAATTCTGGAGTAATGTTTTAAGCAGTGCACTCAGATCTTCTTCTGCAGGTCCAACGCTGAGCACAATAGGGCCGTAGGTCCCTGTTCCTTTCGTATGTGGATTCTGGTCATCCCATTCACAGGTATAGACGCCGTTATCAGCATCACTCAGGTTACTAAGTTTGAGGATGCGGCCTGTTGCGCCGGAAATATTGGGGCCATCCACAAGTGCAACGCCGTCTTTAAACCATTGGTAAGTGCTTTTGACATGCTTATATTCTGGAATATAGAGGCGGACCGAGTCGCCAGAATTGTACGTTGGCAGTAGCGGTGCTGGGCTGAGATTTGCATCAAAAGAAGCAGCGGCGACGGCCTCTTTACCATCACATTCAAAGTACAACAATTCTTCACCATTTGTGAATCCATCGCCGTCGGGGTCAGCATTTGGTGAAAACCATTCAGGATGTGTTTCGTAAGAGCTGGTGTCGATCATCTGGAACTCGACGCCAGGGAACCATGCGGCAAGATCTTCCGCGCCGGCATCAGACAGGTACCAGGTAAGCATGGATAGTACCTCCATGAAACCGGGGTCGCCAAGCGTACAATAGCCTGCAAACAGGGTGTCGAATCCGGCGAGCAGTTCCAGTAGCATATTGTCTTCAGTACCACCCAGATCCTCCTGCATTTGGGCGAGATTGGCCGCCCAGAGTGTTTGTACTGCACTGCTGGAGATGCCAGGGTATTCTTTGCCCTTGAACATGACGACCTGATTGCTCAGGTCGAGTTCGGGGTGTTTTAAGCAATAGTCAATAAGCCCGAATTCATAGCTTTCCAGGATGCCGTTGCCATAAACGTATAGGGTATCTGTATCGACGTCATCACCGCCCATGAGTGAACCGATCAATGTGTAGATGTCGCCATTGATATCCATGCTGTCTGCAGCAAAATCGACGGCATGGTTGAGCATTGGCAGGTAAGGGCTGATAACACCGCCAAGGTAAGCCTGTGCTTCATCAAAGTTACCCGGAGTGGGCCTGTCGAATTCCACAAAGGCAAAGGGACCGTAATAGGTGAATTTGCCGTTATCGGTCCATGTATCCGTATTCGGTCCGCCCAACGGGTTACTATCGCCATCTACAATGCTATCGTCATCCACTACATTAATTGAGACCACATCCTGCGTTCCCGTGTCTTTCTTGGCAGGATTCATATCTACGGTAACCGTGTAGACTTTAGCAGGACCTTCAGAAGGGCTTACGGAGACCACTGCGGCAGTGCTAATGTCTATTTTGGCCGCGACGGTGGCGGTGGTGACCTCGAAGTCTGTGATGTCTACACCGGAGACCGCTTCGCTGAAGGTTACCTGGAATTGGTATTGCTCGGCCTTACTATCTGTTACAGGAATGATTTCGAAAGCTTTAGGATAATCCATCCATTCTGCGATGAACTCATCGACAGCACGATGCGCCAGGATATTGTAGCCGCCCTCGTTCAAATGGATTTCATTATCCAGCAACGACTCAAAAGGAGAAAGGTACTGGGGTAATCCCCCTGGGTTTTCCAAATTAAGCTGTGTACTGGGATAGGGGATGCTTGGGTCCTGTGCAGGCAAGCCTTCAGGCAGGCCGTCCGTAGGGTCTACACCATAATGCCATTGCATCAAACCATAATTGTTAAGAAAATAAACGCGATCATTCGCATCTGCAAGAGCTTGTTTGGCCAAGCCCAATTCGACGAAACCGAGTTGTTGGTCTTCCAGGCTACACTCGCCGCGACGTACCTCACCACCATAATCATAGCTGGTCAACAGGATGCGTACATCAGGACGTACGGAGAGCAATACATCGATCATGTTTTGGATATTTGCAGAAATGGTTTGAAACAGCAAATTATTCCACTCAGAGGGGTGCATGCCGTCTGTTTCCATTTCACATGGATCGCAAGGGCAACGCCAGCGTACTTTGCGATCGGGATCACCTTCCAGGACCCCGATAGAGCCACTGAGCATATCGTTGCCGCCCATAGAAAGTACGACGACGTCCAGTGTCGGGTTATCCAGGAGCAGGTTGCGCATGGCTTCAATTCGGTCTTCTGCAAGAAATTCAAACGCTTTTGAACCTGCCACCGATGACTCGTTTGCTACATCGGTATAGCCCACGCATGTCGGGAAATCGCCGGAATTCATAGCGAGCCGAAAGGAATTAAACCACCACAAGAAAGAACTCCAACTGTCCCCCACCAGGCCAACACGCGGCACCCTGGTAGAAGCAGGGGTGGCCATAGCGGGCAATGCATTAGCCACCAATAACGTCGCCAGGCATAAGCCCAGTATAGTAAATCGGATACTTTTCATCTTCACATGCTCCCGTACATTTGCTGCGAACGCACAGAGCCGTTCGCAACCTCCTTGTTTATGGACAATTCTTTAATGAAAATATTACAAAAACCCCTACATTCGACCAGACGTTTTGTGAAACGGTTTTATTTTTTTTAAAACCTGCAGTGCAGTTCAGATCTAAAGCTTTGGCCTGCGGTCATAGTTACTTCATAAGCACATCCCGCCCATTTGTCTTTTGACAAGTATACCAAAATGCATAGAGAGAAGAGTTGGGAGTAGATGTAGCACGCCATCTCGCAACAAGAGCGATACATGCTTTGGTTTCCCATAATTTCCTATCCAAAATGGTCTGATTCACAGGGCGTTTATAATGTGTCTGGATTAAAAAGTGGGGCTATAGTAGCAAAACTACGGGAATCATGAAAGAGGGCTTTTTTCGTAATTTAAAAATGGTAAGCAGATAACTTGAAAGTGGGTAAAAAGGTTTTTGGGTCGCTTTTTATAGCGCAGCAAAGGGTGATCTGCCAGGAGCTTGAGCTTATAAGCTTATCACGAGCTAAAAACAGAAGGGGGGATATAGCGAATGTCCCCGACACAGGAGCGTAGCCGGGGACATTGCTTGGGCCGTATGTAACATCCTGGGTATGATGTTCATAACAAAAAGTTAAGTAAGCAAATACTATGCCTATAAGGCGTTATGCGTTTTCTCCCTGTTTTTTGCACTCCTGTCGTATGGGATTAAAAAAACTGGGATGCGGAAATATGGTCAATTTGACGGAAACTGGTCATCTTGCCGGTATTTTAGGCGCGTTTAGAGAGGTTGGTGCTGCGCTCTTTCAAAATTTATGGGTTCGATAGCGTATTGGGGCCTGCTTGCAATTCATAGGGTTTACGGTTATGGTTATACGCACAGGGAGGAGATGTGGTATGCCAGAGGTAGATGCCCACAGCTTGCGAATATATTGTATCTGCGGTCAGAAGATGAAGGTGTCGCCTTCAATGTACGGACGACCGGGGAAGTGTGTTGCCTGTCGCCAAAAGATTCGTATTCCACGGGAGGAAGAGATTCCCAGCGGGGAGTGCGAAATCTATTTGCGAGACCACCCTGAATTCTTGCGCAAACGTCCTGGTGACGATATAGCACGTCTTTCAGTAAAAGAAATGGAGTTGTCGGAAGATACTGAGGGGGAGGCACTCCTTTTAGGCGACACCACTTCCCAGGTTGACTGGGTGCCGTTGGACCCCTTGGAGCCATTGCAAAGACTGTGTAGTTTTGAATACACGATCGATCGCCAATTGGCGACGCTTCAAAAAGCAGGCAATGGCATAGGGGTGCAGGAGAAGGCGGCCTTGCAGGGCTATCGCGTTCTGGTACGAAAGGCGCGTAGCGGTCTGGATGATCAGATGCGTCGGCGTCTACACGAGGTAGTCGAACAGTTGACCGCGGTGGAGGAGCAGGTGGCGCGCGCCACCGTCGCTCTGCGGCTAGGCGAATTGACATATTCAAATTTTGCAAAAACCGTTCTACCATTGCGCCAGTTACGAGAACGGATGCAGCGTCGTCAAACCAACCTGCGTGGCTGGCTGGCCATTCATGACCCCTTTCTAGCCGGTGGGTACATTGATGTGCAGCTGGAAGACGTGCCCTGTGAGGCGCCTACATTTGTTTTTGGTCTGGAACCGCAACGTGATCAGTCCCTATTGGACAGTATGTCGTCAAGTTTGCGACAGGCGTTGCGCGACCGCGAACAAATTGAGCGCAAACTGGCCGAATGGAATACGATGGAGGCTGAAAAGGCGCTCTCCGAAGAGGCCTTAGCCGAATGTCGCACCGAATCAAAAGCGGCCGAGCAATGCATTCGCGCCAGAATTACCTACCATCGCGAGCGTCTGGAACAGATTGCCCAGGACGCCGAAAATGATAACAAAGCCATCAAAGCGTATCTGGAGGGAGCGCGTCTACGTCTGGAAAAAGAGGAGCTTGCAGAACACGCCTATCAGGCACAGGAAATGGAGTTGTTGCGCGGTCAATCGGACAATCGTCAAGTAGCACATTTGGCGCGACGTGCGCTGCATGCCAACACTGCCGCCGATGTGCCCGCCATGCGCGGCACCTTGCTCTATCGCATCACCCACCCCGTGTCCCCCACAGGAATAGGGATGGATTCATGGATTGCCTGGATAACCGCTGTATTCATGATTTTGGCGATCCTTTTACCCATCTCCGACGCTCAAATCGGCGGCAACATGGTTGCTTTTCGTGAGCTGGTGATAGGGTTGTTCATTTTTGCGGTGAGCCTTTGCGTAATCGCCATTCTGGCGCGACGCTTAGTCCGTGGCCTGCTATTGACCGCAGTTGTCTCTTTGTTTTGGCTGGGCGTGCTTTTTAGTTTGCAGCACATCTATCATAGTGCGGGCGCGGTAGGTGAGGCCATGCGCTCCAATCCCCATTGGTGGCTGCAGCCTGGAATAGTTATCCTTTTCCTTTGCATAACCGGTGTATGCGTTGCCGCTATCACAGCGCTGATGGATCGTCCCTATCTACGTATCGTATCCGCACTTGTTCTTCTTTTCTGCGCCCTGCTTTCTATCATAGTGATCACAAGTGGATTTGGCCTCCTCAAACCCAGACCGTATATCATTCCGCCAGAAGTTCAGGCAGCTCCGCAAACAGATACCTATGAAGTGACGATCCGCTTTGGTAATCAGGGGTACCGCGCCATGCAATTAGGCGAAGCTGCCCAGACGGGCGTTTATCCATTCACCTACCTCCTGGAGAAACGTATCGGCAGTGACAGCTGGACCGATATCAGCACCCCCAAGCGCATGAAAGTAGCCCAGGGCCCCTGGCAGAACAGCTTGCAATACAGAGGCTTTCCTCCCTGTGTTTTACACAACGACGACGAAGCCATTCTGGAATACAATCTGCCACCAGGTGAATACCGCATTCAGCTTATTTCGCAACGCAACAATACTAAAAAGTATACACACCGTTTTGAACTTGCCGCCCTATCACATACAACCGCAACACCACAGGAATCAGCAGAACAAACGCAAGAAAGCGTGCGAGCTGAAGAAAGTTCTATCAATCCGTCCCCTCGTCGACAAGTTATGGTTGAGTTGCGTGGCATGATGAAAGCCCAAGGACGCCAAGTGCGCTTTCCAATAACCGTAACCCTTCCTGGCGGAAAGATAGAACAATACAATCTGCAGCTTGGGGATGTAGTTCATGGGCAATGGAAAGCCCTTGAATTTAATCCCTCGCGCAACACCCTTACCCTTACCAATGGCACCCGGATGCTGATACTCGAACCAGGGCAAGCAGTGACGATTCCCGAAGAAACCTCCTCCTCGCCATCCCGAAGTGAGTGAAAAGCAAATCCTGTAAAAAAAGCTACACTTCCCCAAATGTGCTTCCCTCTCCTTTTCTTTGAACACAGCCATTTTACTAAAAGTGCGAATATATTTTTTAAAAATTAGTCTAATTTTCTAATTTTTTACACTTGACAGATTTTTAAAACTCTTGTAGATTGGACAAGTCAAAGGAATAATGTTGAATTTGATGCGGCCTTTTGTCGCCAACTGAAACTACGATCTACATAAATTGGGAGGGAGTACTCATGTCACTGTTTCGTCTATCGAAGAGTGGGCTTTTTTTAGCGTTAATAGCGATGACTGCTATCGCATTGACCGGCTGTCCATCCAAAGAAGTGGTTGTCGTCGATGACCATCCAGAAATCGATGTGTCGGAAGTCAGCGAAAATGCCCTGGAATTCGTCACCGATGGCGCACCCTCGACTCCCCTTGAGGTAGGCGACATTGTTGTTGGCGAAGGACACGGTGGCTTTTTACGTCGTATCCTCGGCATCTCGGAAGGCGGCGGTGGCATTTTTGCCGACACCGGATTCGTTTCTCTGGCGGAAGCTGTCAACGCAGGTCAATTGGACGCAGACGTTCAATTCACTAACGACGACTTCGAGAAAGCCGGTGTGAAACTAGCCAAAGCGGGTAGCACCACGATCGATCTCAGCGGCACCACCATCTTCAGCAAAGATGGTCTGAGTGTTGTTATTACGCGTGGTACCATTGATTACGCCCCAGAAATTACACTCGACGCGGTATGGGCCGATCACAAACTGGTCAGCATGGAAACCTCTGCAAGCGGTCCACTGACGGTGGACATGGATGTGCGCCTCCAAGCGACAAAACCCGTCACTGTGAGTCATGAATGGACCCTCTGGAGTATCAATAAACCCTTCGTTTTCAGTATCGGCCCCATTCCCGTAGCGGGTTCGGCACGTCTTTCTTTCCCACTTGGCGTCACTGGCACCATCGAGGGAACGGCTGCCGTAGAAGCTGGTTTTGACGCGACTACCTTCGTCACCGTGGGTGGTAAAATCGAAAACGGAAAATGGAACGACCTTACCGACTTCGGTTCCTTTGAACCCAACGGTCATCCGCCCGTGTTTACCTTTACCAGTGCTGCAGGTGCGACGGTATACCTAAAAGCGATCGCTGGCCTGAATCTCTACGGTGCATCCGATCTTACCGGGGGTCCCACCGTTTACTGCGATGCAGATGCATGGCTCTACCCTGCTCCGCAGACCCTGCGCATTACGGCCGGTATCGACGGCGACCTGGGTTACGAACTGGGCATCTTCGACCTCAAACTGGTTGACGAGAGCTGGCACTTCCCGGGTCCGTCCTGGGTGCTCTACGAGAATTCCTGGAACTAAGGGATACCTCCGAAAATTTATACACACATAAAACCGATGCTGGGATGACGGAGGGAAATCCCAACGGTGAAAAAGTACACAGCAGGGGTGACCTACGGCAACGCCGAAGGCCACCCCTGAGTTTTATCTATTTTCCCCAGCGTTTATCGCCACTGTTGGAAGTATAGTTGCGAGATAGGCTCGGGTATTCTGAAAAATAGGATAGACAGAAACAGGATTTTTACGATGTTCACGTTTAAAAAAGCCCTGATCGCCCTGCTAGTCATTACTACCTCCATTGCCTTTCAAGGTTGTCCTGCATTGGTGCCTCAGGCAGATTTTTATGCCGAAGTACATGTAGGGGAAGCTCCGCTTGAGGTAGCGTTTACCAATCAAACCCAGGCCTGTTGCACGTCAAGGCTAAAATACTGCTGGGATTTTGGTGACGGAACGACAAGTTCTGAGACAGCGCCTACACACATCTATGAAACTCCTGGCGAGTATACCGTTTCCCTTACAGCCGCTACATGGTTGCAGAGCGATACAGAGACAAAGGTGGCCTATATTCTCGTAACGGAATCCGGCGGTGAAGAGGGCGAGGGTGAGGGAGAAGGTGAGGGAGCGGAGGAGGGGGAGGAAGAAGGGGAAGTACTGGAACCGGGAACGATACGAGCATTTGCGGATATTGAGTTTGTGTGGGTGCCCGCAGGAACGTTTACCATGGGAACAGATAAGACGTCAGAAGAACTGTCGGCGCTATACGGCGATTTTGAGTTTTTGTTTCGTTCCGAACAACCAGCGCATACAGTTACCATCAGCCAGGGCTTTTGGCTGGGACGCTACGAAGTCACCCAATCACAATGGGAATCGTTGATGGGGGACAATCCTTCGGAATACCGTGGCGCAAACCGTCCTGTGGAGATGTTGTCCTGGGATGCCTGTCAGGAATTCATCCTGAAACTGAACCAACAAGGCGCTGGCGTATTTCGTCTTCCAACGGAGGCGGAATGGGAATACGCCTGCCGCGCAGGTTCTACGGGTGAGTTTTGTTTTGGAGATGCGGTGTCAACCCTGGGAGAGTACGCGTGGTATTTTGACAACAGCGTTTATACCACGCATGAAGTAGGTAAAAAGAAAGCCAATGCCTGGGGTCTATACGATATGCATGGAAATGTGTTTGAGTGGTGCCACGATTGGCATGCGGAAGATTATTATTCCGTGTCGCCCGCTATAGATCCGCAAGGACCAGAGACCGGCACATTCAGGGTACGTCGCGGCGGCACCTACAGTCGCGTACCCAGTTATTGTCGTTCCTCGTTTCGCTATTGGAATAGACCCGATGCCCGCTTGACGACCCAGGGATTTCGGCTCTGTCGCCAAGCAGATTGATCGGGGCAGTGCGTAAAGGATTACATGCTGTATGCACTAACAGCAGCTGAAGTGCACGATAATTGACTTTTTTCTGTCCCCGGATTCTGTTATGATTCTTCTTTGTACCTGAGGGAGGGGAACTGTTTATCTTGTGGATAGACTGGCGGGAGCTTTCGTTGTTTTACAGAAAGCTCTCGTCAGTTTTACTTTTTTTCGTACCCATTTCTGGATAGGAGTACTGTCATTTCATGCGTGAGAAACTAAACGATTTTCCTTTTTCCCCGCAACGATTCCCCTTTTTTTATGGTTGGGTCATTGTGGCGGTAGGCGCCATTGGCTCATTGTGCAGTATTCCTGGACAGACAGTTGGGGTGGGGGTTTTTACCGAGCACTTGATGCGCCAATTGGGGTTGAGCCGCCTTGAGCTTAGTACAGCGTATGCGATAGGAACGATCGCCAGTAGTCTATTGTTGTCGCATGCAGGACGCCTGCTGGACCGGGTCGGTGCACGCACTATGGTCGTAATCTCCTCGGTAGGTTTGGGCGTGGCCATGTTGCTCCTTTCTCAATGTGATCGACTGATGCGTTTTCCCTGGCTGGCCACGACAGCGTTTTCGATGGCGGTGATGACCGTCGTTTTTTTAGGCGTTCGTTTTTTTGGCCAAGGGTGTCTGACCATGGTGTCGCGGGTGATGCTGGGCAAGTGGTTTAACCATCGTCGCGGTCTGGCGACAGCTATTTCCGGCATCGTGGTTGCCTTTGCCTTCAACGGCTCCCCTCAAGTGCTTAATGTTATTGTAGAGGGGCTGGGATGGCGTGCCTCCGCTTTATTAATGGCGGCAATTGTGGGTTTAGGCATGACCGTGTTGGGCTGGTTATTCTATCGCGATAATCCGGAAGAATGTGGCTTGGTGATGGACGGAGTCACTGATCCCGCGTGGCACGAAAAGATGGCGCGCAGGGTAGAAGAAACTACCCGTGCATTCACACGCCGCGAAGCGGTAGGCACAGTGACCTTTTGGGCCTTTGCATTGGGAATGTCGTTTCATGGCATGATGATGACGGCGGTCTCTTTTCATGCAGCCTCCATTGGGAAAGAGATGGGGCTGGAGCCAGGGACCTATTTTGACATCTTTTTGCCGTTGACGTTCTACAGCATTCCGGTGAATTTTATTTTTGGCTGGATCAGTGACCGAATCCACCTGAAATGGCTGTTGATGCTGATGATGGTGGCTGCTTTGATGGGAACATTTGGATTGTCCAGGTTGGGTACGCCAATGGGCTTAGCGCTTTTCCATGCGGGATATGGGACAACCGGCGGGCTGTTTGCTCTTTTGGTAACCGTCGCCTGGCCGCGTTTTTATGGGCGTGAGCATCTTGGTGCTATTAGTGGCCTCAACATGTCCCTGTTGGTATTTACAAGTGCACTAGGGCCGGTAATGTTCAGTTTAATGCAACGCCTCACCGGAAACTACCAGGCAGTGATTATAGGATGTGCTGCTCTTCCTGCAATTATCCTGCTGCTGTCGTTCAAAGCGGATAACCCCCAAAACAATCTGAGCAGGTACAATTAAGAGAGGTATCGGGCGGTGAATTGCAACTAAGGTGTTGCATTTTACTGATTTATGTTGTACTGTATGGTATAAAACAAAAATGATAGGACCGTTTTATGGAACCGTTAAAGCAGTTAACATTAAAAGATCTTCTGGCGCGCAGCGTGTCGCATTATCCCGATCATGTAGCGCTTTCATTGGTAAATGGCGAGGGACTGACCTACAGCGATTTGGGAAAACTTGCCGAGCGAATTGGCACCTTTTTACATGCGCGCGGTATTCAGCCCGGAGATCGCGTGGCGATTTTAAGCGAAAGCCAGCCGCATTGGGGCGCTGCCTATTTTGGCATCGCCTCCGCAGGAATTATTGCCGTCCCTATCCTTCCCGATTTTCGCGCACAAGAGATAGATAATATTCTGAGCCACTCCGAAACTCGGGTGATTTTTGTCTCCCGCCGTCTGCTTCCCAGGCTTAAAGAGCTAAAGTATGATGGCTTAGAGGTGGTGGTGCTTTTGAATGATCTGACCGTGATGGGCGATGATTCACCAGAGGCAGACATCAAAACAGCTTCCTATCCCGCTATGCCTGAGGTGCAGGTAAAAGAAGACGATACCGCGGCGATTATTTATACCTCGGGCACGACAGGCCAGTCTAAAGGCGTGATGCTTTCGCATAAAAACATCGTATTCGACGCCATTGCCACCACGGAAGTGGTGCCGGTTTCCGATCAGGAACGGGTGATGTCGGTATTGCCCCTGGCGCATACCTATGAATGCACACTGGGGTTAGTAGTTCCGTTGATGTGTGGTTCGGCGGTGTATTATTTGGGCAAGATACCTACAGCCAGCGTTTTGTTGCCGGCCATGGCAAAGATTCGTCCTACGATGATTTTGACAGTGCCGCTGATCATTGAAAAGATTTACGAGACACGTATTCTTCCACAGTTGAAAAAGAACGCGCTCATGCGCGCCCTGTTCGCCTTTCCCCCCACACGACGTTTGTTGCACCGGGCAGCGGGCAACAAATTACACAAGACGTTTGGGGGCGCCTTGCACTTCTTTGGCATCGGCGGCGCCGCGGTTTCGCCACAGGTGGAATTGTTTTTGTATGATGCGGACTTCTGCTATGTGTTGGGCTATGGGTTGACGGAGACGTCACCGTTGATTTCGACACCGGGCAAGGCGCGTAAGAAATACCGCTCGATTGGAAAACCTCTGCCGGGCATGCAGATTCGAATTGACGATAAGAATCCGAAGACAGGGGAAGGCGAAATTTGTATTACCGGTCCCAACGTGATGCAGGGCTATTACAAGAATCAGGACAAGACGAAAGAAGCCTTTACCAAGGATGGCTGGTTCCGCACCGGCGACTTGGGCTGTTTTGATAAAGAAGGCGATCTCTTCATCAAAGGCCGCATCAAAAACGTTATCCTGGGACCAAGCGGAGAGAATATCTATCCGGAAGAGATAGAAGCTGTGCTCAATGCCTACGAATACGTTATGGATTCCCTGGTCTTGCGACGCAAAGGCCAGCTGGTGGCATTGGTGAATCTCAACCAGGAATACCTGAAAGAGAAATGGGCGGACCTGCAACTTTCTTCCGCGGAAATGCAGACGCGATGCGCAGAACTGGTGCAGGACCTGCGCAAAAAGGCCAATGCCCAGTTAAATGCCTTTTCCCGCTTGGGCGAAGTGGTAGAGCAATTAGAGCCATTCGAAAAGACACCTACGAAAAAGATTAAACGCTATCTCTATACCGGTTGATAAAGCCACAAGCGTGGTGTCTGGTTCATGTATAGCTTTACTTTTTATGGGTTCTTTTTGTTGGGGAAAGTAGCCGTATTGCAGGCCGTGCTTTCTGGACCACGCTGACTTGTGCCGATGTCGCTTTGGTGACTATTCACTTTTCTTTGCTTCTTTCTTTTCCTGTGAAAAGAAAGAAGAGCGCGGAGGAGTATGAAATACCCGATTACACGGCCGGTAGTCCAACTGCATCGTCCCGCTGCCACCCTGCGCGTGCGTCCACGCACCCAGGGGAACTACATCCAGGAGTGCAATCGGGTTTACGCCGAAGCCCACGGCATGGGGCTGGTGATGGACATTTTTCGTCCCGAGGGCGACGGTAATGGGTTGGGTGTTGTGGATATTATCAGCAGTGGCTGGTATTCCGACCGGGTGCAACTCAACGAACACATCGGTCTGGGTGTCTACGACGTGCTTTGCGCACACGGCTACACCGTCTTTGCATTATCCCCCGGTTCCATTACCAAATGCACCGGTTTGGATATGGTGCAGCATATTCATGCGGGTATCCGCTACATCAAAGCGATGGCGGATGAATGGGGGATTCGTCCCGATGCATTAGGCCTGACCGGGGCATCCGCTGGCGGACACTTGGCGGCTTTGACGGCGTTGACACCCAAGCCGCGACGAAAGACTTCACGCGATCCTTTTCATCGCCACGACTCCACTGTTGCCGCAGTGGGGTTGTTCTTTCCACCAACGGACCTGATCGACTACGATGGGCGTCTGTTTGCCTTTGCGACAGCGGAGGGGACACACCTGGCGCATCTGCTTTTCGAGGAAGGGGTAGACGGCCATAGCGAAGCCGAACTTCGTACACGTATGGAGGCGCTGTCACCCGCACGACAAGTGACCGATACCCCGCCCCCTTTTCTCCTGTTTCACGGCGACGCCGATCCGATTGTACCCCTGGCGCAAAGTCGCAAACTGGCCGCTGCCCTGTCTGCCGCAGGGGGGATGGTAGAGTTGGTTGTGAAAAAAGGCGGTGGACACCCCTGGAAAGATACCCGCCCCGAGCTGGAACAACTGGCGGATTGCTTCTACACCCAACTGACACGTTTATAGGAGAATGAATTTATGATTCCCAGGACAGTTTTCGTCTTTTTGATAACGCTCCTTTTTCTTCCCCCCATTAACGAAGCGCGTTGCGCTGATTCCTCCTGCCCCAGCGATACCGTAGAAGCGAATTCTATCTCCAAAGCCCCAGAGAACACACCATCTCCGACGGTCTCTTCGTCAGAAGAAGACGTTTCTATTTCCGAAGAAAGCCGGGCGCGTGTGGACCACCTTTTGACTATGAACAAATTTTCTAACGCCCATGATGATATCCGGAAAACATTTCATCCAGAAGATCTGAAACAACTGTATGCGATATTGGAAGCGCCCAAAGACGGCGGCATTATGTTGGATCGTTTGGTACACGCGATAGTCGTTTTGGATCCACAGCCTCAGAAAGCTTTTGAGCGCTTACTTGAATGGTGGCAAACCGGTGCCGAAAATTCCGAACAAGTCAATTTACCAAAACTTAACTCCATTCGATTTCTTGGCTGCTTCCCCCCTGAGATAAGTTTTGATTTTTTATATGGCCTGATTACCTCAGCGAAAGAGGAGAATAGATTCCTTGCGCCGTATTATGATCGGTGTGAGTCTCGCAATCCCGTTCTTCGTAACATTGTCCTTGATGCGGCTGTCAGCGGAATTACAAATCTTGATAATGCGCAATGTTATTCCGCTATCGAAACACTATACGGACGCTTAAAAGCGATACCTTCTCTGTCCCCAGCCGAAAAACGAACCATAAAGGCATGCGCACTGATCCTGGCTATTCGAGATTTGCATAAGGACTATGGGGGGAGGGATAAACTGGTAGGACTTTCTCGGGAAAGAAGGAACCGTTTACAGCGACCTTATATGGAAAAATACAAGGAATCACTTTTTGTAGGTGTGCATGAAGAAACGAAAGCAGAAAAGTAGTCGTTTTCCCTTGTTACCAAGTTGAACTTGGTAACGCTCATCCGTTCCCATAAAAAGTAATTACTTGCAGATACTGCGAAGCAAAGCTTCGGAGACAAGTGCGTGACGAAGTATAACTTCGTCACGAGAAATAACGAGGGTGGCGGGGGATTTTTTGTCTCCTTTGGATTCTCTTTCGATGCAGGTAGAAGCTGCCATTCTCTTAAAGTTTTTTTGAAGGGGGCCAGGGGGAAACTTTTTGTTCACAAAAAGTTTCCCCCTGGTGTCTATGCTTATTTAGTCCCCCATAAGGTTGCCCAGGGTGCCGAGTACGGAGCCTTCGCCCTGGCTTTTGCCGCCTGCTTTGGGGGCGTGGGCGAGGATGCGGTCGGCCAGGCGGGAGAAGGGAAGGCTCTGCAGCCATACGGTGCCGTGTCCACTCAGGTTGGCCATGAAGAGGCCTTCTCCACCGAAGAACATGGATTTCATGTTGCCGGCGCGCTGAATGTTGTATTCGATGCCGCTGGTGAAGGCGGCAATGCAGCCGGTGTCGACGGTGAGGCTTTCGCCTTCGAGCTGTTTCTCGACGATGGTGCCGCCTACGTGGATGAAGGCCATGCCGTCGCCGGAGAGTTTCTGCAGGATGAACCCTTCTCCTCCGAAGAAGCCTGCGCCCAGGCGTTTGGTGAAGGCAATGCTTACTTTTGTGCCCATGGCTGCGCAGAGGAAGGCGTCTTTTTGGCAGAGCAGTTCGCCGCCCAGGTTGGCGAGGTTCATGGGGATAATTTTACCGGGGTAGGGGGCTGCAAAAGCGACGCGGCGTTTGCCGGGCATTTCGCTGGTGAAATGCGTGAGGAAGACGCTTTCGCCGGTGAGCATGCGTTTACCCACGTTGAGGAGTTTGCCCATCATGCCTTCGTTGGGATTGGAGCCGTCGCCCATTTTGGCTTCGTAGCGGATGCCCTCTTCCATATAGTTCATGGCGCCGGCTTCGGCGATGACGGTTTCGCCGGGATCGAGTTCCACTTCGACGATTTGCATATCGTCGCCGATAATTTCATAGTCGACTTCGTGACTTTGCATGCATTTTCTCCTGTTCCGTTTAAAGTGTGAAATACTCTCCCTGATTATAGAGGACGCCGTCGCCAACGACAACAGGGTTGTGTCTAGGCTACAATGAGCATGTAGTGATGGGAAAAAGTCTGTTTTGACAAGGAGGATGTATGGAAATCTGGAAGCATAGCCGTGTTTTGTATGAGGGTACGATTATTAAGTTACGGGTGGGCGAGGTGGAGCTGGATAATGGTGCGTTGGCGCATCGTGAGGTGGTAGAGCATCCGGGGGGCGTGTGTGTCGTGCCGTACACGGGTAAGGGGGTCGTTTTGGTGCGTCAGTATCGCATCGCCCTGAAGCAGTACTTATTGGAAGCGCCTGCGGGTAAGCTGGAGGGGGAGGAAGCCCCAGAACACCGTGCGGCGTGTGAGCTGGAGGAGGAGACGGGTTACCGTGCGGGACGTATTGTGCCGGTTGGGACGTACTTTTCGACGGTGGGGTTTTGTACCGAACGTATGCATCTTTTTCTGGCGCTGGATCTGGAGGCAGGAGAGCAGCGTCTGGAGGAGGAGGAGCGCATCGAACTGGTGGAAATGTCTATGGACGAGGTGCGTAGTGGTTTGAAGGCACATGTTTTTGAAGATGCGAAAACGGTAGTGGTGCTCCAGGCATTGGTGGATTATCTGGCGGAGCCATAAAGGCAGAGTAGCCAGGATTCCAGTTAAGACCCGAGATCCTTCCCTTTCGCAAGCAAAATAACGCCTTGTTTTTGCATTTTTAAAATGACGATGCAGATGTTATAATAATACGAAAATAGCGACTTTGTTGAAAATAAGATAGGTATTTTGGGGAGAATGCAATATGGTGGGTAAAGGCAGTCGTTTTGTTATTTTGATGGTGATAGCAGGGGTGGGATGCATTACATTTCCGCTTGCGGCGCAAGTACATTCAGCAGATATAACCAAAGATTACACCATAAATCTAAGTGAATTACTGCGTATAATCCAGTTTTTTAATTCGGACAGTTTTTATTGTCAGGAGGAAACGGAAGATGGGTATACACCAGGTTCAGGTGATACTGCATGTCTTCCTCACGACAGCGACTATGCCCCACAGGATTGGAAAATTAGCCTTTCCGAATTGTTGCGGGTGATCCAATTGTTCAATTTTACGGGTTATAGCACAGATTGTTCGACAGAAGACACCTTTACCCCCGGTCCAGGGTCGCATGAAGCATGTGTGGAAGGTGAAGGCGAGGGAGAAGGAGAAGGAGAAGGAGAAGGCGAAGGAGAAGGCGAAGGAGAAGGCGAAGGCGAAGGCGAAGGCGAAGGCGAAGGCGAAGGAGAAGGAGAAGGAGAAGGAGAAGGAGAAGGAGAAGGAGAAGGAGAAGGAGAAGGCGAAGGCGAAGGCGAAGGCGAAGGCGAAGGCGAAGGCGAAGGCGAAGGCGAGGGTGAAGGCGAGGTGGTGGCCTCAATATGGTATGTCGATACCGACAACACGTCCGGTGTCGAGGATGGGGCCGCTTGGGCTACCGCCTATGTGTCAATAGGGAACGCTATCGCCGCTGCCGCCCCCATCGCATCGGCGCAGTCTCCAATCGAAATCTGGGTGGCTGAGGGGGTTTATACCTCCACTGAAGACGCAGTCATCGTCATGGCAGAGCATATCCATCTCTATGGCGGCTTTAGGGGTACGGAAATGCTGCGTAGCGAGCGTCGTTGGAACTATAACAGCACCATCATCGATGGTGAAAACAGCCGCCGTTGTGTTTTGGGCGCGAACAACGCGACCTTGGATGGATTCACCATAACGCAGGGATACGCCAAAGGCAGAGGCGCCGGCATGTACAACAACGTCACTTCCCCTGCGGTGCAAAACTGTAGTTTTACGGAGAATTACACGCACTGTTATGCGGTTTTGGGAAACTATGGACAGTATAGGTACTATAATGCCTATGGTGCCGGCATGTACAATTATTCGTCGTCCCCAACCGTGACAAACTGCTCCTTCGTTGCAAACGCCGCCCTTAGCCGCACCCAATACGGCTATCTCGAAGTTCACTTTTCCCCCAGTTCTGGTGGCGCCATCTACAATAACTCTTCTACACTCACACTGGCAGAGTGCACCTTCACTGAGAACTCAGCCAGCTATGGCGGCGCTATCTATAATTCTCACTCTACCCCCTCAATAAGCAACTGCGATTTTTTTGAAAACGTAACGGTCTACGAAGGCGATGGACCTGCTGGCTGGGCGCTCCCCTCCCCCTGCGGCGCTGGGGTCTACAACGCCCAGTCCAACCCCACGATCTCGGATTGCAGATTCGTCAGAAATAGTGCCGGATCTAGTGGTGGCGGCCTCTTTAACTCAGGCTCGAATCCGATCGTGGCGAACTGCTATTTTGCCCAAAACTCCGCCGCCAACAATGGCGGCGGCATATTCAATATAAGTTCCTCTGCCCCTGCGGTCTTGAACTGTTCTTTCAACTTTAACTCCGCCGCAAAAGCTGGCGCGATCTACAACACGGACGCTTCGCCTGCACTGACAAATTGCCGTTTTTACAATAATTCCGCTACTGACGAGGGCGGGGGAGTCTATAACACGGACGCTTCGCCTACACTGATAAATTGCCTTTTTTACAGAAATTCTGCTACTGATGAGGGCGGAGGAGTCTACAACACGGACGCTTCGGACGCGGTGATCATGAACTGTACTTTCTACAATAACACGGCGCCCAAGACCGGCGGCATCTACAATAGTTCCGCCTCGCTAAGCATGACGAATTCCATTATGTGGAATGATGCAAATGGTGAATTCAATGATGAATCCGCTACGGTAACCTATTCCTGTATCGAAGGCGCTTGCGTTGGTCAAGGAAATATCAGTGAGAACCCTTCTTTCAGCGATCCAGGTAATTACGACTTCACTTTGCTCCCGGATTCTCCTTGCCTGGACTCGGGAACAAACATAGGGGTACTCGATACAGATATTCGTGGCTTGGAACGTCCATACGGTCTTGGTGTAGATATGGGTGCCTATGAGATGCAGTACGATAGCGAAGGAGAAGGAGAAGGAGAAGGAGAAGGAGAAGGAGAAGGAGAAGGTGAAGGAGAAGGAGAAGGAGAAGGAGAAGGAGAAGGAGAAGGAGAAGGAGAAGGAGAAGGAGAAGGAGAAGGAGAAGGAGAAGGAGAAGGAGAAGGAGAAGGAGAAGGAGAAGGAGAAGGAGAAGGAGAAGGAGAAGGAGAAGGAGAAGGAGAAGGAGAAGGAGAAGGAGAAGGAGAAGGAGAAGGAGAAGGAGAAGGAGAAGGAGAAGGAGAAGGAGAAGGAGAAGGAGAAGGAGAAGGAGAAGGAGAAGGAGAAGGAGAAGGAGAAGGAGAAGGAGAAGGAGAAGGAGAAGGAGAAGGAGAAGGAGAAGGAGAAGGAGAAGGAGAAGGAGAAGGAGAAGGAGAAGGAGAAGGAGAAGGAGAAGGAGAAGGAGAAGGAGAAGGAGAAGGTGAAGGAGAAGGAGAAGGAGAAGGAGAAGGAGAAGGTGAAGGAGAAGGAGAAGGTGAAGGTGAAGGTGAAGGTGAAGGTGAAGGTGAAGGTGAAATCAGCCATATGATAGAAGTTGCTGATGATACGGATGGTGACTACCTTGCAGATAGTGAAGAAAATGCAATCGGATATCTTGCTGATGAAGCTGATGAGAATAATAATCTAATTCTGGATGGGATCGATCTCGCTCTAGCGTTGTCGGGGGACATCCTTTTATTGGATTCATATGATGTGGCCGGGGAACCGCCCAATTCAGTCTTTCCTCCTGGTTTTGAGGAGCCAACGGACCATATTTATGTGCTCTATTTTGACTATGGGTTGGACTGTCAATGGGTTTGTTCCGCATGTGGCGGGGGTATCACTATTGGGCATTTACAGATTGTGAATCCTGCAATCCATAGTGGTTGGAAAGAAGGGATCGTCCTACCTCTGGATGCCTGGCATTATATGCAACGGGGTTCTTTTAGTTATGCCTCCCAGGATTGCGGCACAAAATTGCGTGAAGGCCGGATAGATGTGGCGGAGTTAATTCATGTCCTCACTGCTACGGGAGAAGGTGAGGGAGAAGGTGAGGGAGAACTGCTTGAATACACGCTTGCGCTCTCGATGGCCGGCAATGGTAGTCTTGATCCTGCAACGGGTAGTGTTGTTGTCGTTGAGAATGCGTTGGTAAGTGTTTCGGCATCTCCGGATGCGGGGTGGCGGTTTGCGCAGTGGGATGGGGATATCCCTGAGACGAACCGTTTTGATGATCCGGTGTCGATTTTGATGGATGAGGACCGAGCTGTGGTGGCGCGTTTTGTTCCGGAATTTCCTGCGCCTTATCCGCGTCCGCTGAATTCTGGTGCTGCTTCCGATACGGGGGATGATACCGGGGTATGTGTGCTCACCGATGATGCCGGGACCTGGCTGGCGGTATGGCTGTCGAATGAAAATATAGACGGAGAGTTGGGCTCGGATATCGATATCCTTTGCGCACGCTATACGGTGGAATCTGGCGTTTGGTCTGCGCCTGTCGCGGTGAACCATTATGCAGCCGTTGATGCCGTGGATGAGGGGGCGGTGTCGATGGCGACGGACAAGGCGGGTAATTGGGTGATGGTTTGGGATTCTGCTTATACGGGTGGTGGTGTTTATGGGGATGATTTAGATGTGTTTTGCGCGCGCTCTGCCGATAATGGCGCTACCTGGACGGCGGCGTCTCCCGTGAACGCGGCAAGCACAGATGGAAGTTGGAAAGATCAACAGGCACAGGTTGCTTTTGCCGACGGTACGTGGGTAACCGCATGGGAACAGATTCAGTATACAGCGGGTACCACCTTTCCACTGGAAGCAATCGTCAATGCACGTTCTACGAATGAGGGGGCTTCATGGACGGCGTCACGGGTGGTATGTACGGACGATGACTACAAACCTAAAAAATTGAGTGCGATTGCGGGGCATGACGGTGTCTGGCGTGTATTGACATATAGCAATTATATGCCATCGCCAAAAACAAACGCGATTGCGTACATGATGTACACCTCCAGCGATAATGCCTGGAACTGGGGCGATACGCCGGAAACGCTCGCGTTTAATAGTGTTTTTCGTAGTCATCCTCTTGTCCACAAAGGGGGTAGTTTGCGTTATCTGGGCAACGATACCTGGGTTGTTGTTATCGGTTATCTAAATAGATACCAGGGAGAATACAGGAATCAGGCCCGTGTTTCAGTGGATGATGGGGACTCCTGGAAAATCATCGCTTTGAATCAAGAGGGTATTTTTATTCCCGATTCTGGGAACAGTATTTCAATGAATTCTCAAAAAGGGATAACGCTATATGGCCGTAACAATTCTTCAGATTTTCTTCGTGTGAGTCTGGGGGATGACGGCGAAGCATGGTATTCCCCCGTTGTGGTTAATGAGAATGCAGCCTATGCACTCGGAGCCTGCCTGAGTCCGTCGGTTGCTACCGACAGTCTGGGACGCTCGATAGTGGCATGGCATACGCGGGAGTTTTTGCCGGAGTATCAGCCCGGTGGCATTGGTAACGACTTTGATCTTCTCTACAGTTTTAGCGAACCTGCTACCGAGTAAAGCAGTGTCAGAAGAGAATGAATATGTAGATGCTATCCACTTTGAATGGCTTGGAGAGTCGGTGATGGGCATTGAATGTGTTTTTAGAGTAGCCTGTTTCTACGAGAGGACAAAAGTTGACGCATCATGTTGTATGTGATACTCTTGTGATGACACTATATGTAGATTTTTGTAAAGGTTGTGGCCGAGGGGTGTCGCGTCGGCGACGTTAAAAGGGTGGAGCAAAGCGTACGATGCGTTGTCCATTTTGTGCTCATTCGGAAGGTAGGGTGGTTGATTCACGGTCGTCGAAGGAGGGGGATGCGATTCGAAGACGACGGGAGTGCTCGCATTGTGGTCGGCGTTTTACCACGTATGAGCGTATTGAAGAGGTGGCGCAGATGGTGATTAAGAAGGACGGTCGACGGGAGAATTTTGATCGCTGGAAATTGAAGAGTGGTATTCTCAAGGCGGTGGAGAAACGGGCGGTAAGCTTGGAGCAGGTGGATGGGATGATCGATGAAATCGAGCGGGAGTTGTTTAACACGACGGAACATGAGGTGTCGACGCAGGATGTGGGGGCGGCGGTGATGGCGAAGTTGAAGCAGTTGGATGAGGTAGCCTACGTTCGCTTTGCGTCGGTGTATCGTCAGTTCAAAGATCTTAATGAATTCATGAGCGAACTGAAAGGTATGCTGACCTGAGTTGCTTCGGCTGGGTTGTCCATTAAAATGGGTATGTATAGTGCACTGAGCGGTGGCTTAGTGCACTATTTTTTATTCCTCGCTCCCTTTTTATGTGCGGGTGTGTTTTTGCCTTAATTCTGTAATCAATGTTGTTGATAGTGGAGCGAGTTTTGTATCTGCTGTGTTGCTGAGTATTTTGCGGATTGCATTTTTTGCGGATAGAACTCTTTTCGTCCGATGGTGCCCAAGCTACCTATCCGAAAAAGTTCTATCCAGGGAGTATTCTCTTCCTTGAGGAGAGATTCGTAGAATTCGGTTACATCTGGCCAGGTATCCTGGTTTACATCGTGAAAGCAGATAATGCCTTCTTTAACTACATGCTCACTAAACAGGGCAAAATCTTGGGAAACACCGGTGTAGCTATGCTCGCCATCCAAAAAAAGCAGGCGTATTGGTTGTGTCCATGTTTGTGCGGCATCTCGCGAACTGCCGACCAAAGGGTGTACGATTTCCTCAAGGCCAAGGGCCTTTATGTTTTTTTCAAAGTAGGGAAGCATGCTGTCCGTTTTAAGCTCCTCCTCAAAAAGTGTCTTATGTTCGGGCGAGCCACGAAAATGGTCAATGGCGATTACAGGGCCGCGGTTTGTTTGTTTTGCGCCTATCCCCATCCACGCCGTGGAAAGTCCCATAAATGAACCAATTTCGACGATAACGCCGTCCCCCGGTCCAAGTGCTGCAAGTAGGTGCAGCGCATAGCCCTCTGTCGGCTCCAGGAAACCGTTTATCTGATTAAGTCTTTGGGCGATAGTATGGTAGCCTGAAACGATCTTTAGCCTTTCCACGATTATTTTGAGGAATTGGCTGTCGTCTTGCAAATTCATGCGTCGTTTTGCACCTCAAGTACGCGTTTCCCTATAAAACGCTTTGCTATGGAATCATAAATCTAAAGCGGTCCCGCGCCCGCAAGGTCGCCAGAGCCACACCCAGGAGATATGGTTCTTGCCGTCCCTGAGCACAGTAAACCCCTTCGTTCTTTATGACAGCTTTTGAAGTGTCAGTCAGTAACGATTGGCTATTCTTACACTATTTTAGGCACCCCGTAAGGTTGATAGTAGACGATATTTTTACGGTTAAAGTCAATTCTGTAGAATTTTCCCTGCAATGCAAGCGGATTTTTGTTTTTGGTTTGTATTCGCTTTGGGCGATTGGCTACACTCAACTTCTTTCTTTTTACGGAAAAAGAAAGAAGCAAAGAAAAACGAGGATTTTAATTAGCTTAGCACTGATTACCCACGGCCAGAAGATATATTTTGGGAGTGGCTACTGCCTACCGGGAAAAGAAAGAAGCAAAGAAAAACGAGGATTCTAATTAGCTTAGCGCTGATTACCCACGGCCAGGACATATGCTTTTTGGGGTGGCCTTAGCCACTGGGAAGAGAAAGAAGCAAAGAAAAACGAGGGTTTTAATTAGCTTAGCGCTGATTACCCACGGCCAGGACATATGCTTTTTGGGGTGGCCCTGGCCACTGGGAAGAGAAAGAAGCAAAGAAAAACAAATATGTGAGTTAGCTTTGCTAGTTCTACCTACGGCCAGGACTACATATATTTCGGGTGCGCCCTTGGCCACCGATTGCTGAAGAGCTGGCGGAGGACATTGAAAAAGAGCGAAGTTAAAAAGCAAAGCGGCCCTCTCGTTTTCATGCTCCTCAGAGGGAACGGGAATGAAAAATAAATAAGAAAGCGCGAGGATTACTGGGAGAGCGTTGCTAAGAACTAAACTATTTCGAGTGGTGCTGCTCCCCTGTCATTTTTTCTTGTGGCTGTGTTATATGTAGGTGCATTTCAGAAGGTTTTTTGTATGGATTCGGATAAGCAGGATGAACGGATACTCTCGGAGGCGTTGGATCGGGAGGGGGCGTATGATGCGCAGCTCTCGTTGCCGTTGCCGCAGTGGGAGACGCCTGCGCCGTTCCGGATGGTGATGAAGCGCGATGGGCGTGAGGAGCGTTTTGATAAGCGGAAGATTGCTGCGGCAATTTTTAAGGCTGCGGAGACGGTGGGGGGACAGGATCGGGATTTGGCGGATAGTCTGGCGTCGGCGGTGATGATTTATTTGGGTAAGCGTTTGGGGGGACAGCCGCCGACGGTGGATCAGATTCATGATGCGGTGGAGCGGGTGTTGATCCATATGGCGCATGCAAAAACGGCGTTGGCATATGCGCGGTATCGGGATCGGCGTGCGCGGATTCGTCGTTTACGTAAGGGGGATATGCGGGTCTTGTTGAGTGAGTTGGAGGAGGCGCGTCATGAGCGGGAGATGTTGGGGGGCGCGCAGGGGGGCGTGTTGACGGTGCGTACGAGTGCGGATATGGAGATGCAGTGGGAGCGGGAGCGAATTACGGAGGCGTTGGTGCGGGAGACGGGTCTGGAGGCGGAGATCGCGGCTGCGGTGGCGTTGGAGGTGGAGCAGCAGATCCAGCGGGCGCAGATGGCTACGTTGACGACGTCGCTGGTGCGGGAGTTGGTGGATGCGAAGCTGGTGGAGCATGGCTTGGAGGAGTATCGGGATCGGCACCGGCGTTTGGGGTTGCCGTTGTATGACAGTGAGCGGATTATTCGAGGGACGATGCCGGAAACGGTGTCGGGTGATCCGGTGTCGACGGATCGGGTGTTGGCGCGTGCGGTGAAGAAGGAGTATGCGTTGGCGCAGGTCTTTTCGGCATCGGTGGCGGATGCGCATTTGCGTGGCGATATCCATCTGCATCACTTGGGACGGATCGATCGGCTGGTGGGGGCGCAGTGTTCGTTGGAGGGGGTGAGCCGTGCGGGTTCGGGGATGCCGTCGGCATTGCCGGTGGCGGCGCCGCCGCGAGATGCATATGCGTTGCTGGCGCAGATGGTGAAGTACAGCGCGGTGTTGCAACGGTATTTTGTAGATGCGGTGCGTTGGCCGGCATTGAATGTGTTGTGTGCGCCGTTTTTGCATGGACAGCCGCCGCAGGTATTGACGCAGTTCGCACAGATGCTGGTTTATGAGTATGCGTTTCGCGCATTGTCTTCGGAGCAGGAAGATTTACGCACGGAGATCGGGTTGTGTTGGACGACGCCGGAGGAGTTGCAGGGGCGGGAGGCGATTGGGCCCGATGGCGTGGCGATGGGGCAGGGCTATGAGGCGTATGTGCATACGGCACAACAGTTGGCCTGGGAGATTGTGGAGGTTTTTCGGAAGGGGGGGGCTGTAGGAAAAGGATTTAGCGCGCCGTTGCCGGTGATTACATTGGATGAGGCCTTTTTCAAAGCGCCGGGTCATGAGGTGTTTTTAGAACACATTGCGCAGGTAGCGGCCGTGCGTAAACCGATGCAGATACATCTGCAGCGTGGAGATACGTTGCAGGAAGTGTTCAGCACGGAAGCCATCTGGCGGCCGGGCGAGGTGGTGTTGCAGCAGGTGAGTTTGAATTTGCCGCGTGCTGCCTATGAGGGTGGAAAGGAACAGGGGATGTTGGGGCGTTTGCGTACGCTGTTTGAAGTAGCGGTACGTGCGCATGGGGAGAAGCGAGATTTTATCGAAGGGCTGTTGGCACATGGAGCACAAGGGCCGCTGTCGTTGTTGGCGGAGCAGCGTGGGGACCAGGCGTATGTTGATTTGGACCGGGCAGTATGTCTGATTTCGGTCGAGGGGCTGAATGAATGCGTGCAGACCCTGCTGAATGTACCGTGGCATGAGAGTGTAGAGGCCCAGGCTTTGGCGGTGCGGGTGGTGGGGCAGCTGCAGCTCTGGTGTGAGGAATGGGCGCACTCCACGGGGTTGCGTCTGGCACTGGCGCAGAACCGAGAAGTGGCGGTAGGTAACCGTTTTGCGGTGTTGGATGCACGCTGTTATCCCAAGACGGCGGCTACAGTGGTAAAACATGATGATGCGACGCAAGCGTTAATTTATACGATGGGCGCGCGTGTATGCGTTGACGCGCCTGTATTGCCTATGGAACGCGTTCGGCTGGAAGGGGAGCTTCATCCGGCGTTTTACGATGGCGCCATTACTGATACGGTATTACCTTTAGCATCGACTTCCCATATGACGATTGCCGATTTTCTACGTAAGGCGTATTACCAAACCACAGCGTCCCAGATCCGATTTCTCTAATCCTATAAGCTTCTTTCTTTTTACGGAAAAAGAAAGAAGCAAAGAACAACGAAGAAATTAAGAAGGCTGCCGTGGAGCAATAGCCAGGGCATGATTCTAGCTTGCGGTCAGTGGACCACCGGCCTTTCCTATCGGAAAAAGAAAGAAGCAAAGAACAACGAATATCTACATTGGCTTGGTTTTGGCGCTCACGATAAAGAGTATATTTCATAGGTGTGATCCTAGCCACCGATCGTTGGACTGTTAGCCTTGGAAGTATCCCCAAAAAACAGGTGGGAAAAGGGAATGGAAACGTTTTCGATAAAAGCTATCGGTAGAATACATTCACCACACAAAAAGGCAAATGAGACGCCGATTCAGCCAGTATTCGCTAAGGGTATTGAAGGAACGGTTGTTGTTGAGGATGAATATGCAGAGGGGTTGCAAGGATTGGAGGGGTTTTCGTATATCTATCTGCTGTATTATTTTGACAAGGCGCAGGAAGCGAAACTGCGCGTGCGTCCTTTTTTGCAGGATAGCGTGCAAGGGATTTTTGCGACGCGTGCGCCATGTCGTCCCAATGGAATTGGCTTTAGCCTTGTCAGGTTGCAGTCGATACAAGGAACAACGCTGTATATCGAAGATGTGGATGTTCTAGACAATACCCCTCTGCTTGATATCAAACCCTTTGTCGCGCGATTTGATATGCGCCAGAATGTGCGTTCGGGCTGGCAGGATGAAGTGGATGACGAGCTCGCTCAGAAGCGTGGTGTTCGTGATTGTCCCACTGCAGAAAGACAGAAGCCGTGAGATTTATGGTATACCGGCTTTGTCCAAAAGCCCAAAGGATCTGTTGCCAGCGATGAGGCTATATGCGCGTCGCCATTTCTGATCGCAAAAATTTGGTTGTAAAAAACTTTTTGATATTTAGTCTCGGAATGGCAGAATTTTCGCTTTAATGTTACGGAAAGGCATTGGGTGCGTATCCGCTGAGTTGTTGCAG
The DNA here is from genome assembly GCA_963678445.1 of Candidatus Hydrogenedentota bacterium. Taxonomy (GTDB): domain Bacteria; phylum Hydrogenedentota; class Hydrogenedentia; order Hydrogenedentales. Next base: position 2,973,379 of record OY782877.1, read on the forward strand.
ACGTTTTTGGGCGGCTTCGTGTTGGGGCTGTAGTTGTAGTACGGCTTTGAACTGCCCTTGCGCTAATTGGTTTTGGCCCAGACTGGCGTAAATGCTACCCAGATTATAGTGGGCGTTTATATAGCCGGGGTTGATGCGTAGTGCGAGTTGGTAGTATTGAATAGCCTCGTCAAGTGCGCCGTTACGTGCCAGTAGATTTGCCAGATTGTTCGGAATATCAGCATTGCGGGGGGCGTTTTGCAGTGCTTTTTTGTAATAGGATATCGCGTCCTGAATCCTGTCTTCTTTTACCGCTAACTCAGCCAGGTTGAAGTAGGCGTACTCGTCGTGGGGATTCACTTCGAGCGCTTGAAGGTAGCTTTTTTGAGCCTCAGGGGAGGCCTGTTGGGCAAGGTGGATATTGCCGATATTGTTGTAGACCAGCGAGAATTCAGGGGCTTCTTTCAAGGCACGTTCATAATAGGCAAGCGCTTTGGAAAATTCGCCTTGTTGTTGGTACAGATATCCCAATCCGTTTAGCAGGCCGGGATCTTCAGGTTGTTTCGTAAGACCGTCTTCGTATATTTGAACTGCCCGTTCCCATTGACCTTGTCCAGCAAATAATTCGCCGAGGTTGGCATAAGGTAATGCAAAGTCCGGTTTGATGCGTATGGCGGTTTCATACTGCTGCTGTGCAAGTTGATATTCGCCCGCTGCGGCCTGTAGCAATCCCAGATTATTCAGACTGCGCACATCTTCAGAATTGTGCGTAAGGGCCTGCTCATAGCGCTGCATGGCTTCCTGGGTGCGGCCACAATTGGCCAGTTGGCGAGCCAGATTATAGTAGTAATCCTGTTGTTCGGATTCCGACGTCACCGCCTGTTCAAAATGGTGAATGGCATCATCACAGTATCCCAGTTCGCCGAACAAGTGGCCCAGATTGCTATGGGCCAAAGCAAAGTCGGGTGCTACCCGCACCGCTTCCTGAAAATGATGCAAGGCCGCTTTCGTCTCGCCCCGTTCCTGCAGCAACAGGCCCAGGTTATTATGCGCACGGGCATCGTCGGGATTGAGACGCAACGCCTCCCGATATTCCGCCATACCTTCTTCGATCATGCCGTTCTCGACCATAGCGACTGCGAGGTGATAGCGCGCGTCCTGTTCCTGGCTACCCGGTATCACGGCGGCGTGGAACAAGCGCATGGCACGTTCCGGCATATCCAATTTTGCAAAAGCTTGTCCCAGTCGATAGGGCATGTAGGGCGAAGTGTCGGTCAGGTCCAACATTTTTTCTACTTCCGCCCATGCCTTGTCTGCCTCTCCTACACGCAGCCACGAGTCAGCGCGTCCGTAATACCAGCGTGCTTTGTCCGGCGTGTACGGGTACCAGCAAATTGAGGAGAGAAGGTAGAAGGCGACATAGACAACCGTCCAAATCAATAGCGGTTTGCGCCGTTTTTCTTTCCACATGCTCCATAGATGGTGCAGGCCATATGCTCCCACGACCAGACAAAGCCCGATGATGGGAGTGCGTGCACGACTGTTGACGAAGAAGGGGATGAAGGAAGCGTAGTAGACCAGGATAAAAGCAAAGAGCAGGAAGGCCAATTGCAGGCTGGTGACATCACCCGTTCGGTGGGCGTCCAGCACGCTCCTGCGTCCCAGGTCACGCAGGAAAAAGAGGATACCGCCGAGCCAGAGCATCATAACGAAGGGGAAGCCGGGCAGATATTTCAGCGGAGGATAGAAATCTTTCTCGTATTGGATCACCTTGTTGCCGGTGATTTCAACCGGTGCCCAGAACATAAGCGCTTTTTTTATTGCCAGCTTCAGCGTGCGCATTTTGTGCTCGGCAATGTAGTCGAGGCCTTTACGGAAGAAGATACTGGAGGCTTCTGAGTGCGTTAGATCCGGATTACCGACTTCCTTGCCGAGGCCGCGCACCATGTTTCCATATACCCAGACGGAGAAATGACCGGTTCCTTCCAGTTCCTGCAAGTAAGGGAGCCACGGGGAAACCCCATCGGCTTCGGGTCCGTTACCGATGAGAAAATTTTCACCAAAATACGTCGAAATAGGTACGAATTCACCACTAACTCGGTAATTGCGAAGGGTGACGGGGGCGATAACGAGAAAGGTGGCGGTGGCCAATGCGATCCACGAAGGCATTGCCTTTCGCCATCCTTCGCGCCGCATGCACATGTACAGCATCCAGGCGGCCATGACGGGACCGAAGAGCAGAATGTTGGGACGCATGAGCGCGTATGCGCCGACCACCAGTCCAATGCAGGCGGCGCGTTTCCAGCTGCGTTTCAATGCCCACCACCGCAGTAGCAGGAGTAAGAGGGGGACCATACATACGAAAATGGCGGGGTCGTTCACTTCTCCCTCGACGTAGAGAAAATTCCAATACGTTGCAGCCAGGAAGGCGGCGATAAGTCCGATGCGTCGGTGGAACAACGTTCGTCCCAGGAAGTACAGCGCCAATATAGCCATCAGCCCCAGTGCGATGTTGAACAGACGCGGGGCAAGATAGCTGCCGCCGGTGAGGGTATAGATCACGGCAAGTAAGTACGGGTAGCCGGGGGGACGATAGTATGGCGTGGTACGCATTTCCGGATCAGTCACCCCAGGGCGCACTTCCCAATCTCCAGTCACCAAAGCGCGCGCATAATAGTTCTGCACATCCAAATCCTGGCGCAAGGCTTCAAAGTCCGGGGCCTGCACCACCTGGCTCAAATACCACACGCGCAGCGCCAACCCCAGCAACAGGAGAATGCCGAGATACACACCATCCTGGCGCAATATATCTTTCCATGTGTTTCGAACCGTGGATTTTTCTTCAATATTTGAAACGAGGGAAGGATTGGTATTTTCCGTATTATGTTTCTTACTACTCACTGCTACTCCTGTTATCGTGCTGACGCCTGTTCTCGTTGCGCCTTGACTTGGCGTACCCGCGCCAGATTTTCTCGCGCCTGTTTAAAATCGGGGTTGAGTTCCACAGCGCGCTGCAGATACTGTTCCGCCATTTCCAGATCACCCTCGGTGCCATAGACGTTTCCCATATTAAACAAGGCGTTTACATGATCGGGCGATACTCCTAATGCCTTGTTATAATACTTGATAGCGGCGGCATATTGTCGTTGACGCGCCAGTGCCAACCCCAGGTTATTCAAGCGATCCGGATTGTCAGGTTCTTGTGCCAAAGCCAATTCGTAGGCCTTTTCCGCTTCCTTATATTGGCCCTGCTGTAAAAATGCATTGCCCAGATTATACCGTGCAAACGGGTCATTAGGCGATTGTTTCAATACTGTGGTGAATAAGACGATGGCCGCCTCACTTTTTCCTTGGTCCAACAAAAGATTACCCAGATTATTACTTGCCAGCGTCAAAGCCGGATCCAGGCGCAATGCCCAACGGAAATGCTTTTCTGCCTCTGCGTATTTCCCTTCACGATATAGTAAGTAGCCCAAATTATTATGCGCCATCACATGATCCGGTTGATGTTCCAGGATTCTCTGGTATTGGACTATGGCCTCATCAGGTTGTCCGACCTCTTCCAGCGCATGGCCCAGCCGCAAACGTGCTGCATCGTGCCTTGGATCCGTTTTTACAGCCATTTCGAATTCATTGCTCGCCTTCTCCAGCTCTCCATGCCCATCGGCATAGGTGATGCCACGCTGATAATGCCACGACGCCAGACTGGGCGTGTAGGGGACCCATTGAATATGGGCCAGAGCGTACAAAAAGAGTCCGGCCCCCATTAATGAATATGCATATCGCCGATTTCCCTCTACGAATGCAACAATAATTTGCCAAAGCGCATAGCCGCCGAAACAAAGCATGCACGGAATAACCGGGACACGATAACGTCCTGATATAAAAAACGGTAAAACCGACAAAAAATACACGGCAACGAAGCCAGCTAAGGCGATACCTCCTGTAAAGGAAGTGGATTGAAGTCTTTTGCGCTGTTCATAGATCCAAAGTGCTATTCCCAATACAAAAAGGGAAAGTGTGACCGGAAATCCAGGTAATAGCCATAGCACCCATGAATTTTTACGCTCGTAATGCACCACCTTACTGTCCGAGATTTCCCTCGGTCCCCAAAACAACAATGCCTTTCGTAGTGTGTGCATCAGAGCGGAAAAAGGCTGGTGCATCCAGAACCGAAGTGCCTTCCGGTAAAAATAACTTGAGGCCTGTGAATAGGTCATCGACTCTTGCTGCTGTTTGCGGGCAAGTCCACGCACCAATTTTGGATAATTGAAACAATCCCAACTATCCAATCCGGCGATTTCCCGCAAATCGGGTATTTCAGCCGAGACACCGCTCGATGTCGGATTATTACCGATATAGGCATTCACGCCGCCATAATACGAAATGAGTATAACCTCGCGTGCCACCTTGTAATTACGGATAAAAACGGGGGTGAGTACAAGAGCGCAAGCGATCAGGCAACTTCCTATGGCGAAGCAATGGTGACGCGTGTTCTTCTTGCAGTGAGAAAAGTGTAATACGCCTACGACGAAAAGAAACGTAAACGGCAACAGCAAAAGGGCGTTGGGGCGAAATAGCGACAGGATGCCGAGACAGGCGCCTGCTGCTGTGCACCAAGCCCAGTGCTTCCTCTTAGTCCAACTAAGCAAACTATGCAGGAAGAGCAAGGAAAATAAAATTACAAAAACAGGAGAATTCAATTCGCCTTCAAAGTAGATAAAGGCCCAATACCCAAACGCAAGCAAAGCGGTGCAAAGCCCTGGTCCTTTTCCCCAGATGCGAATAGATAGCAGAACCAATAAGAGAACATTAATGAGCCCCAAGATTCCTTGTAAGATACGTGGAGTCCAATAGCTTAGTCCTCCCAGACGATACATGGCTGCCAGCATAAATGGGTAGCCGGGCGGACGGCCATAAGGAGTTTGCCGGATTTCCGGATCATCCCGATGCACTGGTGGCGTCCACTCATCCGTAACGAGGGCGCGTGCCCAATAATCATTCAATTGCGGATCTAGACCCGGCGCGACAAAATCGGGTTGTTCGGCCGCATGCTCGAAATAGGCGAAACGCAGGATACCGCCTAACGCAACGAGGCAAAACAAAGCAATGAGAAAACGCTTATTATCGAAAAAAATCATCTATACTCTACTTCTACTTCGCTGATTGAATCCAAGTGCTACCGCCTCGTCCTACTTGCTGCGCTGACGCAAAAGTGGTGAGTGAATAACGATTTGCACGAAAAATTACATTTTGCCTAGATGATAGCATATATGGCCATTCCGCCTGTTGCAAAGGATTTTTGCGGTAGAATACATAGTTTTTTTTGATTTCTCTTTATGCGTGAAAATCCATACTAATATCCAAAATAGTACAACCGAATAACTGGTTGTTTATCAATGGTTTGTCCCTGAAGGGATAAAATAGGGGGTAGATCTTTTTGGAAGAATGTCCTATAATCACTCCATAGATTGTATGCCGGGCAGAGATTGCGTGCGTGGCAGCTATTATTGTGAACTGGAGTTTTGTTTTCGTTACAAAAAGGAGGAGTGAGCAGTGGAAAGTAAAAAAAGTTCCACCCCACGGCTCAGAGCATATCTAGGAGCAGTATTGCTACTAGCTATGTTTGCCGTGGTGTCGGGCGGGGCATATGCTGACATTTATGACAGTAGTAGCACCACCGACATTGTTTTTACAGCGGGTGCGACCTACGACGTCAATACCACCGCCATGACAATCGTGGATGTTGTTGCGGCAACGACGATTGCTAACGGGGAGTCGGATACGGCCCCGAACGGTGGTAGTGTCTGCGTATTTCGCTTTCGTAATGTGACTTGCGAACAAGGCGTTACCTTTAATGTCACCGGCGCACGGCCCTTGGCCATTGTTGCGGCGGGTGATATGTATTGGGGGTCAACACTTGATGTAAGCGCACAGAATGCGGGATCTGCGCCACGTGCGGGTGGTGGTGTTGGCGGTGCCGGTGGTACCGGCGGTACTGGTGGTGCCGGTGGTAGCGGTGGTGATGGCGGTACCGGTGGTGTCGGTGGTGCCGGTGGTACCGGTGGTGCCTACGCCGATGGTGCCGATGGTGCGGGTGGTGGTGCTGGTACAGCAGGTTCCGACGGAAGCGCAGGTTTGGCCGGTACAGACGGTACAGCGGGTTCGGCCGGTTCGCTTGGCTTTGGTGACAGTGCAGGTATTGCCGGTAGCGGTGGTCCCGCTGCGGAGAATACCGGCGGTGCCGGTGCTGGCGGTGAGGCCGCAGTAAATACGGGTTCGGCCGGTTCCGGTGGTGCTACGCAGATCAACGTAGGTGCAGGTAGTGCCTTAGGTGCAGGCGATGGCGGTGCAGGTTTTGATGGTAATGCAGGCGTGGCAGGCGTTTCGGCTACAGCAACCGGTGCGACCGGTGCCGGTGGTGCCGATGGTGGCGCCGCAGGTTTTTCAGTAACTGCTTTGACGTATGTAGACACCCTTGATCTCGTCGCCGGTCACGGCGGCGGCGGTGGTGGTGGTGGTGCAGGCGGCGGCGGCGGTGGTGGTGGTGCAGCTGGTGGTGGTGGTGGTGGTGCCTCCGGCGGCGGTGGCGGTGGCGGTCTGGTAGATGGCTATTTGAACGTTAACCACCATACGGGTGGTGGCGGCGGCGGCGGCGGCGGCGGACGCGGTGGTGTTGGTGGTTCCGGTGGCTCCGGTGCCGGCGGTGGTGGTGCAGGCGCCAGTGGCAAAGATATTGGCGCTGCGGGCGTAGACGGCACCTCGGGCGATGCAGGTTTCAACGGTAGCTTGGCTATACAGGCACCGATTGCCGGTAATGATGGCTCGGTTAAGACAAGTTCAATAGCGGATGATTTCCCGACACCTCCTGCGGGCGGTGCTCCTGGCCTTGGTGGTGATGGTGGTACCGGTGGTTCCGGTGGCTCAGGTGGTGACGGCGGTAGTGGCGTGCAAGGCGCCAGCGGTGGTGGTGCAGTTGTACTGGCTGCCAAAGGTGTTCTTGAATTCACCGCTCCTGTAGACCTGAACGTGTCGGCTGGTGTAGTCGATCCGCTCAATTTATATGGTGCTGGGAACTTCGGTCGTGGTGGTGCCGGTGGTGCTGGTGGTACTGGTACCTCGGGTACCGTTGGTACAGCCGGTCAGGCCGGTGCTGCTGGTGGTGTAGGTGATGGTGGTGCCGGTAACGGTGGTGCAGGCGGTACCGGTGGTTTCGGTGGTGATGGTGGTGACGGTGGTACCGGTGGTACCGGTGGTAACGGCGGTAACGCCGGTTACGGAACACCGGGTATGGTGAAGCTGCAAGGTTCCGTCATTGTCGGTTCCAGCGCAACTTTCAAAGCAATCGGCGGCGCCTCAAGCGCAGCGCAACATAATGGTATGTTGACGCTTATTTCGAACATGCAAAGTACAGCAGCAGATACCAATGCGCCAGTACTCCAGACATCACCTACGGAATGGCCTTTTGCTGTGCCGGTTATGGGTAAGACGGAAAATGACGCCTTGCTTACCGGTTCGAACGATAGCTATGTGCCGGATGGTGGCAATCAGTTCCCACTGCTCGGACAATTGACCGATGCCGCGGGTACCGTCGTACTTCCGGCGACCAGCGGATACCTGAGTGCGTCCGCCTGGAACATCAATGCCTTCTTTGGCGGTAGTGCACCCAGCAACCTGGGTCTGAGCCTGCTGACCAATGCAACCGGCGACGTCTTCGACGGCTATGACCAGTTGGTGGTATACAATGGTACGGGTGATGCCCTTGCCAATGTGAAGCTGCAGGTAGGTAGCGACGAACCACAGCTGATCGCTGGTACAGGCGTGTTAGCGGCTGGCCAATGGTGGACTACTACGATTCCCGAAGGCCAAACGGCCCGCGCGGGTATCGAAGTCACCATCACAGGATACTCCGCTACGCCTGATCCGGTTGATGTGTACGTTGGTGATACATTCACGCTTTCCGTGGGTACCCTCAACGGCGTAGGTACAATTAGCTACGACTGGCGTCTGGCAGGAACCAGCGCCGGCTCAGGCGATAGTGCCGGTAATTTCGAGGTGGCCAGTGCTACCTTGGATTCTGCGGGTACATGGACATGTGTTGTCAGCGACGAGTGGGCGACCGCTCCTGCAAACGGTTCGATTACCGTTACCGTGACAGCACTGCCGAGTATTACCTCGCAACCTGCAAGCGCCGACTTGTATGCGGGTGATGATTACGATCTGACCGTAGAGGCTGCAGGTGGTAAAGGCGCCTTACACTATGCATGGTCCTTTGACGATGGCACAGGTGCCGTCTCAGTAGGAACGGATTCTGCAACACTGTCCCTGACCGCACTGGATGCGGCGCAGGCCGGTACGTATAGCGTTGTGGTAACCGATAGTGGAACAGCGCCCTCAGTGACTTCCGATGCGGCTGTGATTACCGTAAACGAACCCGTTTCGATTACGACACAACCTGTTGGTGCAGCATTGTACACCGGCGAAAACCACACGATGACCGTTGCCGCAACTGGTGGTATCGGTAGCCTGAATTACCAATGGTACCTTGATGGCACAACCCCGGTAGGTACGAATCTGCCCACGTTGACCATTGATCCTGCGGCATTAAGCGATGGCGGGTCCTACACGGTTGTCGTAACGGATACCAATCCGACCGCGACACCAAGCGAAGCTACCTCCGATGCAGCAGTCTTGGATGTTGCTGAGCCCTTGGCGATTGTAGACCATCCTGCTGATGCGTTGATCGAAGTGGGGCAAGAGTACACCCTGTCCGTCACCACCTCCGGTGGCTTGGGTGACTTGCACTACGCTTGGACCTTCGACGATGGCAGTGGCGCAGTGGCCGTGGGTACTGATAGCAGCACCTTGGTGCTTTCAAGTGCCCAATTGGCCGATAGCGGCGACTATCAAGTTACCGTAACCGACGATCGTGGCGCGCCTGGCGTCGTCTCGAATGTTGCTGCACTGGATGTCCAAACAGAAGTACCGCTTTCACTGCCCAATCCGAATATCGGGGAAACCCCCATTCGGATGTACAGTGGTGAACGCTCCGTAACCTATTCGGTAAGCCCTGCAGGTGGTATCGGTGATGTTCACTTCCAGTGGAAGTTTGACAACGGTGAAACGAAGACGGTTGTGAACGTAGGTGATGACACCAACACGTTTACCCTTGATTCGCCTCAAGTCGCCAATTCCGGTACCTACTATGTAGAGATCTCGGATAATAACGATACGTTGACCTCGAATGCCGCTGAGTTGGCCGTTTTCGACCACATGTCGATTACACAACAACCTGTCGCTGGTGAACGCGCGTTAGGAAGCGATTACACCCTGTCAGTCGGCGTGGCCGGTGGTATGGGCGATCTCTCCTATGCTTGGTACAAAGACGACGTAGCGATTCCGGATACGGATGCGACCGCTTATACATTGACAGAGTTAGTTCCCGAAGATGCGGGTGACTACAAAGTCGAAGTAACCGATGAAAATGAAACCATTACATCGGAAGTGGCTACCTTGACCGTCAGCGAGCACACCGTTGCTGTGGTCGGTCTCACAGGTCTTGGCCTGTTGCTGGGTGGCTGCGCGTTGGGTGGCTCCATGATGGCGCGTCGTCGCCGCAAATAATCTCTAGCATGTGAGCTGATATAGCTTACATGACGTGACTACAAGGTCGCTGGTTTCTATGAAGCCAGCGACTTTTTTTTATTGACTGCGACCAAAATCTTCTTTTAAAAACCTCTGCAGGCGATTATGCTGATTCTCTAGCTCGCTGTTGCTATAACGGGAGATATTATTTCGGAGGAAAATAAGTTTTAGGCGGGATTACGGGCAATATAAACGAATTTAGGAAGGCTTGATAGCATTTTAACTTTTCATATATACTATATTATACTAGGGGCATGAAAGCGACCTCAATAGACCTACGCGCGCGTGTCGTGGCCGCACGCATGGAAGACGGCCAATCTATGGGACAAATTGCTGAGCGTTTTCGAATGCCCAAAAGTACGGTGCAAAGCATCCTCAGACGTTACAAACAGACGGGTACGGTAGCGCCTAAGGAACACGGCGGTGGGCGCCCCTCCGCATTCACCCCAGCGCAATTGCGCCGCCTGGAAAAGGACGTAGAACAACATCCCGACGCAACCCTGGAAGGACTTCGCGAACGTAGCGGCGTTCAAGTCACCCTTGTCGCCTTTCACAAGCGAATCAAGCAGATGGGCTTTACACGAAAAAAAAGTCAGTACGTGCGCTGGAGCAACGACGCGCGGACGTAATCGGACAACGCCAGGCATGGCAGCAGAAAATTTCACAAGTGGAGCCTTGCCAGTTGGTTTTTCTCGATGAAACCGGCGCGAAAACGAACATGACGCGCTTGTATGCGCGCACAAAGAAGGGCGCACGCGCATTGGACTACGCACCGCACGGACACTGGAACACAACCACCCTTGTTGCGGCGCTGACGGCCCAGGGACCTGTCGCGCCCATGGTGCTCGACGGTCCTATGGATCGGATTTGCTTCGAAGCATATGTAGAACAGTTTTTGATTCCACAGCTTAGCGCGGGTTGCATTATTGTGATGGACAACCTTTCTGCACACAAATCCCCGGCGATTGAAAGGATGTTTGCAGCGGCAGGCATTACGCTGTGGTATCTGCCCCCCTACAGTCCTGACTTTAACCCCATCGAACTAATGTGGTCCAAAGTAAAAGAGGCGCTTCGCAGCGCCAAAGCCCGAAGCCAGCAGGCACGCTACGATGCTATCGCCAAAGCCCTTGGCGCGGTACCCCCCGAAGACAGTCAAAACTTCTTTGCCCACTGCATCGAATGTAAACAAAGTTAAAATGCGCTAGAATAACGCTGGAAACTCTTTGCGAAGATTCAGGATAGATTCTTCCTAACGGTTCTGGATGCTTACAAGATGAACCGTGTAAGGCTAGCAAAGCAGGGCAGCAAACTCGCTAGAACGCCGGAGGTGTGCATTAGGACGGGGGCTTTTCTTCTTGATGGTCAGGAGTAGGAAAAAAGGGCATGCAGGGAGTCTATAGGTTTGTGAAGACAAGAATAGGCAGGCTGAAAGGGTAACCTGCCAATGAGGTGTCGTACATAGATGCAGCAAGTTAGTTTTTTGCAGAATTGGTAATGGTTTTGCTGATGGGCGCATTTCTGATTCTCTAGGAGTCACGGGATAGGTGAACCTGTGATGAATAGGGATGCCATATTGCTATTTTCTGGCCTGGCTTTGCAGGTGTGCTTAGCAGCTAAATAAAAAATGATCATAACAAACAAAATGCTTATTATGATCAGAAAAAGTCGGGGGTATTTATTTGTGCGTGGCGCTGGCTACTTGCTTGTAGTTGTCGGAGCGTTTAGTTCACTTCTACGCCGACTTTAGCCAGTGCACGTCGAAGATCATCGGGGGTGAATGGCTTTTGCAACAACATGGCTGCGCCAAGATCTACAATACGCTGGGCCACATCGCCTTCGTAGTAGCCTGTCATGGCGATGACATGGGTTGCGGCAGAATCAGGGGCCGATTTAATCCGTCGGCATACTTCAAACCCATCTATGCCTGGCAGGCGCAAGTCGAGGAAAATGACGTCGGGTCGGAAGGTGGCTACCTGGTGCCCTGCGTCGTATCCATCCATAGCAACTTCAATTTGAAAGGGAGTTTGCGAGCGCTCAAGAAACCGGCGTATGACAGAGATTACGGCTTTTTCATCGTCAACGACAAGGATCTTTACGCCGGAGTTATCTAAATCTTCATGGATCGGAATACTGTTCTCACGCAGAAAGCGAATCAGATCGTCGCGCCGGATGCGCCGATGGCCGCCAGGCGTTTTAAAGACGTGAATCCGACCGGCCTCTGCCCATTTACGAATGGTGTCGGCTGTTACGTGGCAATATTTCGCCACTTCCGAAGTGCTAAAAGATTGCTTTGTTTCCACAGTTTCTTATACCTTGCTACGTTTGGTAGGATTTCTTGAATTCACCCATTTTTCTCAAGCATATAGCTTTTCTACATGCTTTTGCAAGTTTTTTATCAGGGAAATTCGTGATCTTGACAGGGAGGAAGGTGGGAAATGGAGCTGGAACGGGGAGTCGAACCCCGGACCTCGTCATTACGAGTGACGCGCTCTACCAGCTGAGCTATTCCAGCTAATTTCTCTGAAACTGAGAAATTGCACCGTCTGAAACCGGTGAAAGAAGAAATGGTGCCAAGGGGCAGAATCGAACTGCCGACACGCGGATTTTCAGTCCGCTGCTCTACCAACTGAGCTACCTCGGCACCGGTGGCGATACTATAGCGAAACCACGGGGGGAATGTCAAGGCGTTTTTAGGTTTTTTGTTGCGAAACGGTTAAAAAAATGAGAAGTGTTTTTCAGCTGCTTCACGATGGGAAAAGCTTGGGTATATCATGCATATTTTTGCGCAGTTTTCTATCGATTTTCACGGTTTTTGGATGTATATCTAGCGCAAAATAACCTCTACCTGCCTCCCCGCGATGGAGACAGGTAGAGGTTGTTTTTACGCTTTTTAGGGTTTAATTTTGTGAGGTTGTCATACTAAACGGAAAATTTCTTCCGGTCAGAGATGCTGAGGCCATACTTAAAGCTTGTGGCGCTGGACCACTTCAGTTTTTGGGAGTCTTTTCGGGGTTGGTCTTCGTGTGTAAAACGGCGTTGTATCCTTCCATGTCGTCGAGACGAAGCAGGGTAAGGGCGGCGAGGCCGAAACCGTTTAGTTTAGGCATGAGTGCGCGTTGTTGCGCGGGTATTTGGGGTTGTCCAACAAATTTCAGGGTATGTTTTCCGGCTTTCAGATCGTGTGTGTCGAGTGAATCCCAGACAGGGTCGTGGTTGACGAGGACGAAGTCGATAGCCTTCCCCAGGGGAACGTTGTCGAGGTAGGGCTGGTATACACCGGCGAGGACGCTGTAGAGGAATACGGCGTCGATGCGGTAGCGACCGTCTTTTTGCACTTCAAAGTCGAATTCGATGGTTGCGTTGGGCTGGTTGGGGGCGTAGATGAGAAAGGGGTTTTGTGGGATGACGAGGAAGGGCGGATCTGCACGGTAGGTCAGATTGCTGGGGAGCAGAACAGTATAGGGGGGGATGCGGGTTTCAACGGGGGGGAGGGGGGTATCGAAGGTGTGGACGGGGGTTTGGTACCAGAAGGCGACGGAGCTAACCCAGTCGGGACGTTCGAGGAAACTGCCTAGTTCGGAGGTGAGCAGATTAGCACGGTCGTTGAAAACGCTTCCCTTGTGTTCGATGTCGAGGCGCAGGGATTGGTTGAAGGGGATAGGGTCCTGGATGTGCCAGCGATAGGCGCTGACGCGATCACCGGTGAGCACACCTTCATAGAGGGTGACGCCGTGGTAGGGGGTGTAGAATTCCCGAAATCCCCAAGCGTCGTTAAAGTAGTCTTCGGTGCCGGTACCACGAAGTTGGGGCGTTTTAGCGCCGTCGATGTAGAAGAAGTCGTCACCTTCGCCGAACCAGCCGGTTTCCATCTGGTGTACGGAGTAGACGGTGCCGACGTAGTGGCCTTTTCCTTGTGTTTCAAGGATGGTGTAGTTGCCGGGTTGTGCAGGGTGTTGTTGGCGGTAGTGTGCGTGGAAGTAGGTGGTGTCCTGGGGCAGTTGGACGTGTTTTTGCCAGTCGATGTAATAGTAGAAGGAGTCGACGTCGTAGGTGGGGGATTCGTTGGTGACGGTGATTTTGATGTGTTTTTGGAAGGGCATTCGCCAGTAGCAGGTGCGCGAGCGTCCGTGGGAGGAGGCGGTGACGGGGAGGGAGGTAAAGTTTTTTTGTGCGCCGTGCCCAACGCCGAAGAAGTCGCCGAGGGGTGCTTCTACGCTGGGTTTTTCCAAGTGATCGTAGAATACACGGAGTACAAGGGAACGACCTGAGAAGGGGTCGTATGCGGCGACGGTGTTCCAGAAGTGGGTGACAATCCCCGGCCCGTCTTCGTCCATGAGTACACGGGTTGCACCTGGCTTGATCCCGGCTCCATCGCCATTTTTATTAAGATCGGCATTGCTGCTGCTGCACCGTCGTGCTTCATAGTTTTGGGTATGGATGAGTTGATCAAGCGGGGTTTGCGCGATAGCGGCGGGGATAAGCGCAATGCTCGTGAGCAGGCCGATAACTAGGATTTTGTTCATGGCAACGTTTTCTCCCGTGTTAATGTACCAAAAAAGGAGTCGCACGTTTGTGCAACTCCTGTAACGTGTTATTTTAAAGACTGGCAGGGTTAGAGCAGGGTTTCAAGTTCGTCGACGAGGGTAGCCAGGCGATTCATAGCGCTTTCGACGGGTTGGGGCTGCTCGAGATCGACGCCTGCCTCACGTAATTGGTCGAGAGGGAATTGGGAGCCGCCGCTTTGCAGGAAGCGCAGGTAACGATCTCGGGCGGGTTTTCCTTCGTTGAGCACGGCTTGTGACAGTGCGATGGCGGCGGAAAGGCCGGTGGCGTATTTGTATACGTAGAAGGCGCTGTAGAAGTGGGGGATGCGTAATCCCTCCAGATTGAGGTTCTCATCGATAACGAAGTTTTCGCCGAAGTATTTTCGAAGTAGGTCGCCGTATTCTTCGCGCAGGCTGTCGACGGTGAGCGGTTGGCCTTCTTCCGCCATTTCATGCAGTATTTGTTCATATTCGGCGAACATGGTCTGGCGCACGATGGTGCCGCGGATTTCGTCGATTTCCCGATTAATGAGCCAGGCGCGTTCTTTTTTATCGGTAGCGCGATCGAGCAGGTGGTGGCTTAAAAGCTGTTCGTTGAAGGTGGAGGCGACTTCGGCGACGAAGATGGTGTAGTGGCTGTATTGTGGGGGTTGGGCCTTGTTACTGGAATGGGTGTGCATGGAGTGGCCGCCTTCATGCGCCAGAGTGAACATGCTGTCGATCACGTCCTCTTTGTAGTTCATCATGATGTAGGGCAAGGTGCCGTAGCAGCCGTAGGAGAAGGCGCCGCTACGTTTGCCCTTGTTTTCGTAGCGGTCCACCCAGCGTTGTTCGAGCAGGCCTTTTTTGAGGGTGTTTACGTAGCTCTTTCCCAGAGGATGAAGTGCATCACAGATGGTAGTGACGGCGTCTTCGTATGGAATATGGGTTTTGCCGCGTTTGACGATGGGGGCGTAGGTGTCGTAGGCATGCAGTTCTTTGAGGCGCAGGGCTTTTTGGCGCACATCGAGATAGCGGTATACCGTGGGCAGGTGTTTGTGGACGGTCTCGATGAGGTTGTCGTATACGGCAACGGGTACCTTGTCGGAGAAGAGGGCGGCTTCGCGTGCAGTTAGATAGTTGCGCACGCGGGACTGGTAGACGTCTTGTAGTACGGAGGCATTGAGGGTGGCGGACAGGGTGTTTTTGTGTTGTTCATAAGTGTCGTAAAACTGGGTAAAGGCTTTTTTTCTTACTGCACGTTTGGGGGATTCCAGCAATGAGCGGAAGGAACTCTGGCTGAGTTCTACTTTTTCGCCGTCTTCGTTGGTTACGAAACCAAAGGCAAGGTCTGCGTCATTGAGTTGGTCAAAGATTTTGGAAGTGGCGCCGGCGACTTCGCCTTGCATGGCCAGTAAGCGTTCCTCATTTTCGGAAAGGATGTGGGGACGGTAGCGTAAGAGTTTTTCCAGATTGAAGCGGTAGGGTTCGAGGATGTCTTCTTTCAGGAACTGCGCAATTTTCTTTTTGGGGATGGCCTGAATTTCGGGGGGTATGAAGGAGCTCAGCGCAGCGGCCTGCGTCATCAGGAAGGTGTATTGTGCGATCATGCCTTGGTAGTGACTGTTGGCTACGTTTTCTGTGGACTTAAGGAAGGCGTATACCCCCAGTTTTTCCGCCAATTGTTCGAAGGTGTTTTCAAAGTCACAGCATTCGCGTAGAACGGTGGCGGATTCGCCTAAGCGTCCTTGAAAGGTGGCAAAAGTGGGAACCATTCCCTCCAGTTTTTTATAGGCTTTTTCCCATGCCGTATCGGATTTGAAGAGTTTGCTCAGATTCCATTTATGCGCTTCTGCAATTATGTCGCGTGCCGGAATGCCTTTGGTCTTGCTCATTGGAATCTTCTCCTTTTCCGTATTGTTCTATACTGTTCCGTATGTGTGCGCCAAGTTAATATAGGCATAGGGCAGCGCGGTTTTCCGAAACGCGCTTAACCCGTTACAGAACAGGCGGGAGACTGCTAGCTTGTGAGCGTCTACCGCCTGTGTTTGGCATAGTATAGCGAATCGGAGAGGAAGAAGTCAGATTGCTTTGTCGTGTTCTTTCAAGTACTTGATGAGTTTTTCTGGCTGGTCGGTTTGAATGCCGTCGTTGCCCCATGCCAAGGCATCTTCCCAGCAGGAAGGGTCGCTTTCATCGGTGATGACGATAGCGCCGGCTTTGTGGCAGGTGTCTACGACTTTTTTGGAATGGGAGCGCCATACATTGGCCACCACGGGGGGATGGAGCAGGTTGAGCATCAGGGGAAGGGCTTTGGCGGTGAGCGGATCGGGCATGATAATACAGCCGGGATATTTTTTAAGGTGTTTTTTGAATATCGGTGTATGCAATACGGTGCCGTACCATAGGGATTGATCCAGCATATTGTATTCTTTTAGCAAGCGGTAGGTTTGCGCTAAATCAACGTCTTTTAAATCAAGATAAAGGCCGATTTTTCCCTGGCAGAGCTTGAGAATCTCCTCAAAAGTAGGAATTCTTTCATCTTTCCATTCAGGTCCCACACGGCTCCCGATGTCCAGCGCCTTTAATTCTGCCAAGGTAAAGTCGGAAACTTTTCCTGATGCGTCGTTGGTATAATTGTCTACAGTTGCGTTGTGTACGCTGACGATATGGCCATCTTTTGTAGTGCGCAGATCGATTTCTACGAAATCCGTCCCGAGATCAATGGCTTTTTGATAGGCCGCCAGGGTGTTTTCCGGGATGCCATTGTGCGCGCCGCGATGAGCAACAACATAAACACCGCCGTTTTTGGGAGGCTTGAGGGAAAGGGGCTGTTTTGCTAAGGTTGGCGCTATACAGGAGAGTTTTGCCGTTGCGCCAATGAGCAGTAGGAGTATTATCCCAATAGCGAGTAGCGTGAAACGCATTTTTTTCAACATACGACACAAGTCCTTATTTTGATGCTTAAGTAAAAAAAGTGTTCGTTTTTGTTTAGTTGTGTTTGAAATGATACCATAATATCTGTCTGTAATCAATCGGGCGTTTAATTGCGTCGAATTGGGTGTAGGAATGAGTGAGGATAAGAACAAGTCGGAACGGGTGGAGAAATTGAAAACACGTTATGAACAGATAGTGGCGTATGTAGCGCGCCATGGGGAAGCGCAGGTGGCGCAGTTGGCGCAGCACTTTGCGGTGAGTGCAATGACAATCCGTCGTGATTTGGCTGCCCTGGAAGCGCAGGGACGTCTCACACGGACGCATGGCGGGGCGGTTTTGGCGCGTGAAACAACGGTGGAGTTTGCGTTTTCGGAAAAAGAACGGCGTTATGCGGCGGAGAAGCGCGCCATCGCCCGTGAGGTAATGAATTTATTGAAGCCGGGTATGTCGATTTCCCTGGACAGTGGTACGACTACATTGGAAGTCGCGCGCCTTCTGTCGGAGGTGTCGGGGGTGACGGTTTTGACCTCTTCCCTGGCCATTGCTTCGGTATTGTATACGCAAGAGAGCATTCAACTGGTGTTATTGGGGGGGACGGTGCGCAAAGGGAGTCCGGATTTAACCGGTTGGCTTACCGAGGCGAATCTGGAGCAATTTCATGTGGATCTTGCCATTGTCGGGGCAGATGGTGTAACCCGTCAGGGAGCCTATACCCGTGCGGTAGATCAGACGCGGGTCTGCAAAGCCCTGATGGCGGGAGCGGAGAAGACGGTTTTGGCTGTGGATCATAGCAAGCTGGGGACGGCGTCCTTTGCACGCGTTGCCCCGTTGCATGCGTTTGACAGTATCATCAGCGATCAAGGCGCTTCTCAGGAAGTGCGCAAATGGCTGGGGGCGCGGGGCCGGTATGTGTGTGTAGATGAGGCAGGCTGAGTAGCTTTTTTTCGTGTTTTTTTGCTGCCTTTTTAGTGACTGAAATTTCAAGAGTTTTCATAAAAACGAAATTTTTGCTGTGGTCAGGGATGCTAAGGAGCATACATTTTGGTTGTGCTCCCTGGACCACTTTAGAGGCGTTGCTGACTTACACCAAGTGCAAATGGGATTATTTATCTATCTGTCACTTTTTACAATAGCGCTGTCATCCTGGAGACATTAAAAAACGTTTCTGATAAAATTCCCTATGACTACGAATATAACAGCAGATATTCTTGTATATTTTCAGTATGCAGAGATAGCAAGGCTATGCCTTTTAATTGTAATCACCATCTAAGCGGAGATTTTTTATGTTTCATACGAAAGCGGTCCAGAGATCGCAAGCAAGTGGCCAGCGGCACAGCCAGGAAATATTTTCCTTACCTTCTCTGATTGCAGAAAAAAATTCACTTTTTATGAAAACTTTTGGCGTTTCGCTCACGAAAGCGCGATTGACGATTGCTTTGTGTATCGCTGCAGTAGTGATGCTTGGTTTAACCGGTTGTCCTGTTTCATCGGTATCGGTTCCTGATGTGTCGGGTATGTCGCAACCCTCAGCGGAATCTGTGCTTATAGCTGCAGAGCTTGTTGTCGGTGATGTACGGGACGCGTACAGCGATAGCGTAGCTTCCGGTATTGTTGTCAGTCAGGATCCCGTTTCGGGTGCTAGCGTAGCACCGGGTAGCACGGTATCGCTAGTTGTTTCCATGGGTCCAGCTCCCGTGAGTGTTCCTGATGTGTCGGGTATGTCGCAATCATCGGCGGAATCCACACTTGTGTCTGCGGGGTTTGTTGTCGGTGATGTACGGGACGCGTACAGCGATAGTGTTGCTTCCGGTATTGTTGTCAGTCAGGACCCCGTTTCGGGTGCTAGCGTAGCACCGGGTAGTACGGTATCACTAGTTGTTTCCATGGGTCCAGCTCCCGTAAGTATCCCCAATGTGGTGGGGCTGTCCCAAGTCTCTGCGGAGTCTGCGCTTGGGGCTGTTGGACTTGTGCTTGGCGAGATAAGCGGGGTGTACAGCGATAGTGTGCCGATAGATGCGGTGGTGAGTCAGGAACCGGCCTCGGGAGTTAGTGTAGCGCCGGGTAGCACAGTATCGTTGGTTATTTCAAAAGGACTCGACCTTTCCAAGGTAACCTACGAATTAGAGGGTGTCTGGAAAAAGGATCCCCTTTATCGCAGGTCGTTTTCAGACTGCCGAGGGGTTGCTATTGATACTGTCGGCAACATATATGTTGTATCCGGGGAGGGATGTGGTGTCCAAAAGCTTGCTTCCGATGGAGAGCCGCTGTTGGAATGGGGAGGATATGGTTCTGAGGATGGTAAATTCTATGATCCGCGTGGTATCGCGGTGGATGGGTCGGGCAATGTTTATGTGGCAGATACCTTTAATCATCGTATTCAGAAATTTAGCTCAGAGGGTGTTTTTATTACAAAGTGGGAAAAGGGAGGCTATGGGGACAGTGATTCCTGGTTTCCCCATGGTATTGCCGCGGATGCCTCTGGGAATGTTTATGTTAGTGATATGTACGAGGCGAGTATTCGAAAATTTACGACAGAGGGGGAATATCTCAGAGGGTGGCGGGCTTGCTGCGATGAGAATGGCGCATGTTATCCTGTTTACGACATTGCAGTGGATGCTGAGGGGCATGTTTATGCGACTGGTTCGGGGAATCGGCTTGTCCAGAAGTTTACATCGCAAGGCATGTTTCTTGATGAATGGTGTGTCAGCGGAGTTCCTGCGTCAGCATCGGGCATTTCCATAGCTCCTTCCGGAAATATATATATTACCGATTTGAGAAACGATCAGGTTCAGGCATTTACTGCAGGAGGGCGTTTCCTCGGGAAATGGGGGACGACAGGGTCTGGTGATGGGCAGTTTTTAGCGCCTTCCGGTATTGCGGTAGCGCCCTCTGGTTTGGTTTATGTGGCCGATGCAGAAAATTATCGGCTTCAAGAATTTGATGCGAATGGGACGTTTCTTGAAACGTGGGGTAGTAGAGATGATGGCGATGGCGAGTTTGAAGGACCTTCTGGCATTGCAGTGGATAGCACTGGGAACGTATACGTTACGAGCCTAGGGAATAATCGTATTCAAAAGTTTAATTCTGAGGGACACTTTCTTATGCGGTGGGGGTTTGAAGGGAGTGGGGATGGAGCCTTTTCCTTTCCTATGGGTATTGCGTTGGATGATTCTGGTCATGTTTACGTGGCGGATACCTTTAATAATCGTATTCAGAAATTTACAACGGAAGGTGTATTTCTGACAAAGTGGGGAGAGGAAGAGGAATTGCCGTTTTCTTCCCCCTCTAGTCTTGCAGTAGACAGATCGGGTAATGTCTATATATCTGTGAATAATCATGTGCAGAAGTTTAGCGCAGCGGGTGTGTTCCTTGCCGAATGGGGGGGAGACGGAAGTGGGCAGGGGCAGTTTTCCAATCCAGCTGGAATTGCCGTGGATATGGATAACAACGTATATGTTGCCGATAAGGGCAACGATCGCATCCAGAAGTTTAGTTCTTTGGGCGGTTTCCTGTGTGCATGGGGTTCCAGCGGTATAGCTAATGGACAGTTTGTTTCTCCGTGGAATGTTGCAGTAGATAGAATAGGTAATGTGTACGTTGCCGATACAGGCAACAATCGTATTCAGAAATTTACATCGGAAGGTGTATTTCTTACCAAGTGGGGAAGCCAAGGAGAGGAGCTCGGAGAATTTGATATGCCTTTGGGTATTGCGGTAGATAGGATTGGTAATGTGTACGTTTCTGATACGGAGAACGATCGGATTCAGAAGTTTCGACCAGTTATGCCGTAGGGTATTTTTCCTATAAAGTCTAATTTGGTGTTTTTATGCGCCCTCATGTTTTTATGGGGGCGCTTTTGAATATGTTGTCTGCCTGGTCTGGCAATAAAAAGCGTTTGTGTAGAGAGGATTTTATTTCCACTTTCGTTTAGGAAGGTAGGAATGAGTGAATACATATTGTGGCTAGTTTTTTCAGAATGGGTGTGTTAGGCTGGCAAGCGTGTTGTCACAAGGTAGTTTTTTGGTGCGCATGCTCCCCGCAGGTCCTGAGGGGGGATGGGTGTGAATACAGGATTGTAGGAGTGGAATGAATGAAACAGCTTGTTTTTTTGTGTTTTCTGGGCATGTCGGCGGTACTGTTGGGTGCTTTAGCGGGGTGTGGTGGTGCGCCGGAGTCGCCTGCAATGGAGCCGGTTGAACCGGTTGTGCCGGTCAAACCGGTGGAGGGAAATATGGGGACGCCTCTACAGCAGGCTACGCCTGTCATGGAAGGGGATGGCGGGATGGCATTGCCAGAGGAGGGGGCGCGTTTGCAGACTTTGCTGGCGCAGTGGCGTAAATTGCCTGAGGCGGGGGCGCAGAAAATGAATATCCCTGCCGCAATGCAAATTATGACAGAGTTGCAGGGCTATGGGTACGAGAAGGGGGTAAAACCGATTGTAGAGGTTTTGGGCGCACCAGAGAGTACGCCTGTAGCGCGGGTATTGGCGACGATTTGTTTGACGCCGATATTGTCTGAAGAAATGCTGCCGCAGTTGATCACTTTCTCTAAATCGGGACAGGATACGACGGCGCGGGCATGTGCAGCACGGTTATTGGGTTCTATGGCGCTTCCGGAGGCGCAGGAGCAGGTACATGCGTTGATGGATGATGCTGAGCCGCGTGTAAAAGTGGCGGCCATGTTAATTCTCGTCCGGGGAAAGGATCCGGAGGTACTGAAACGAATAGATGAACTCTGGACATTGACGGAGTCGGATATTCGTGCGCGTCAGGAGCTGTTGATGGCATTGCCGATGGAACAGAGTGCGTCGTTTTTAGCGTATTACGCCAAAGCGCTTAATAACGTGTTAATGGATTCGTCGATCCGCATGCATTGTGCCACGCTTTTGGGCCGAGTCGGTGGTGCAGAGGTTTTACCCGCATTGGATCAATGTGCTGCGCAGGATTCGGATCCTGCTGTGCGTGAGGTAGCGAAGAATGCGGCGGCCGCGGTCCGTGCGCGTGCGGAGAGTGCTGTCACGGCTGAAAACGCGGGGGCGGAGCCAGAAGAAGGAAAAGAGAGTGTCGTTGCACCTGCATTATAGCGGGAACGTGGGGTATTTAGTAATGAAAACGCGCCGCCTGTCTTTTGGGACGGGCGGCGCGTTGTATCATCTATGGGTCAGGGAGTCAAACGGCTTACATCATGCCGCCCATACCGCCCATGCCACCCATGCCGCCCATATCCGGACCGCCCGCGGGGGCTTTTTCCGGTTCGGGGATGTCGGCAATGAGTACTTCGGTGGTCAGCAGGAGACCGGAGATGCTACCGGCGTTCTGCAGTGCCGTACGGGTCACTTTGGTCGGGTCGATGACGCCGGCCTTCATCAGGTCTTCGTACTCAGCTGTAGCAGCGTTGTAGCCTACGGCACCCTTCTTGGAGCGCACGGCCTGGACTACGGTAGCACCTTCATCGCCAGCATTGGCGGCCAACTGACGCAGCGGCTCTTCGAGCGCACGGAAGACGATTTTTGCGCCGATGGCTTCGTCGCCGGTGAGGTCGATCTTTTCAACCGCAGCCTGGCAGCGAAGCAGGGCGACGCCACCGCCGGGAACGATGCCTTCTTCAACCGCAGCGCGGGTAGCGTGCAGCGCATCTTCGACGCGGGCTTTCTTCTCTTTCATTTCGATTTCGGTCGCAGCGCCGACGTTGATGACGGCTACGCCGCCGGCCAACTTGGCCAGACGTTCTTGCAACTTCTCGCGGTCATAGTCCGAAGAGGTTTCTTCGATCTGACGACGGATCAGGTTGATGCGGCCCATGATGTCTTTGCTGGAGCCTGCGCCTTCGACGATGGTGGTGTTGTCTTTGTCGATGACGACGCGCTTGGCGCGGCCCAGGTCGCTCATGGTGATGCTTTCAAGGCTACGGCCCAGATCTTCGGTCAGGCACAGACCACCGGTAAGGATGGCGATGTCTTCGAGGATAGCTTTACGACGGTCGCCGAAGCCCGGGGCTTTGACGGCGGCTGCCTGGAAGGTGCCGCGGATGCGGTTGACAACGAGGGTGGCCAACGCTTCGCCTTCGACGTCTTCAGCAAGGATTAACAGCGGCTTGCCGCTCTTGGCAACCTGTTCGAGCAGGGGAAGCAGGTCTTTAAGATTGGAGATTTTCTTTTCGTACAGCAGAATGAAGCAGTCTTCGAGAATACATTCCATGGTTTCGGAATCGGTCACGAAGTACGGGGAGAGGTAACCCTTATCGAACTGCATACCTTCGACGACTTCGAGAGTGGTCTCGATACCCTTGGCTTCTTCGACAGTGATTGTGCCGTCGTTGCCGACCTTTTCCATGGCTTCCGCGATGATGTTGCCGATTTCGGCGTCGCTGTTGGCGGAAATGGTGGCGACGTTCTTGACGACTTCTTTGTCGTTGCGCACTTGTTTGCTCATCTTGGCCAATTCGTCGGTAACCAGCTCAACAGCCTTGTCGATACCGCGTTTCAGAGCCATCGGGTTAGCGCCAGCAGTGACGTTGCGCAGACCTTCGCGGAAAATGGATTCGGCCAACACGGTTGCCGTGGTGGTGCCGTCGCCTGCAACGTCAGAGGTCTTCGAAGCGACTTCTTTGACCATCTGTGCGCCCATGTTTTCATACTTGTCTTCAAGTTCGATTTCTTTGGCGACGCTTACGCCGTCTTTTGTGACGGTAGGGGCGCCCCATTTTTTATCCAATACAACGTTGCGACCCTTGGGTCCCAACGTGGCCTTTACGGCCTTGCTCAGCTTTACTACGCCGCCCAATATCTGACGCCGTGCATCTTCACCAAATTCAAGTTGCTTCGCCATAATGCATAAGCTCCTTCACGCGTCGCAGATTTCTACTGTTTCAGCAGAAAATCTGCGGCGTATTGTCATTCTATTCATCCTATTGTTCATTTCAGACGCGCTACGCCGCAATGGCGTAGGAGACGATGGGAATTAGCCCTCGATCACCGCCAGCACATCATCTTCGCGCATGATGATATGTTCGATATCGTCAATCTTCACTTCGGTGCCGGCATATTTGCCCATGAGGATCCGGTCGCCCTTTTTGAGCTCCAGCGCAACACGTTTGCCGTTTTCATCCAATTTGCCCGGGCCCACTTCCACGACCTTACCCTCTTGGGGTTTTTCTTTGGCCGTATCCGGAATGATGATGCCTCCACGCACAGTTTCGGTCGGTTCTTCGCGTTTTACCAAGATCCGATCGGCAAGCGGACGTACTTTCATCGTTGTTCTCCTTACATTTTCGCTATTGACTAAAATTAATGTCCAAGCTTTAAGAAAAAGCCCAACCACAGAAAGCGGTAGAGCCATGATAACCGCCAGGTGGTGCGTGTTAGCACTCACCCATGACGAGTGATAATAACATCTTCCCAAACGATTGTCAACTTTGATTGATGGTGCTGCCGTGTACCTTTTTATGCACGGAATCCGTTGTGCGATCATGCTGTCATTTGCGCCTGAAGTGGCGCCGTAGGGTGACACGGTCGTAAGGGGTTGTGTCCGGTTAGGGGGCTAGGATACTTCGTCGAAGGCGTGATCGAAATCTTTCCAGACGGGATCGTAGCCTGCCTGGCGAATCGCCCGAACAACTTCTTCGGGACTGCGTTGATCTTCCGTTTCAAACTGTTCCAGGGTTTCCTCGCCGCGTGTGGCGTAGCCGCCGGGGCGTGTGGAGGAGCCTGCGCTCATGGCGGTGATCCCGAGCGGGATCAGGTGATCGCGGAAGGTCGCGCATTCGCGTGTGGAGATGTTGAACCCAGCCTCGGGAAAGAAGAGACGTAGTGCGAGCATAATTTGCACCAGTTCAGCATCGGAAACACAGTGTTCTACATGGAAGCGTTCAGGCGTGTGATGCAGGCGGGGGAAAGAGAGCGAAAGGGCGCTGCGCCAGTATTCCTTTTGCAAGTGCCTACCATGCAGGGCCGTCCACAATACATCCATGCGCCAATCGTAGAGCCCCAGCAAGGCGCTGATGGTGAGTTTGCGTACGCCAGCACAGCCCGCTCGATCCATGGTATCCAGCCGATATACGTAATCTTTCTTAATTCCGCGAGGATGCACCTTCTCGTAGGTGGGGCGGTGGTAAGTTTCCATGTACAGCGTCATGCCTTCTAATCCGCGTCGGCACATTTCTGCATAGTCAGCTTCTTCCATCGAGTAGACTTCGATGGAAACGGAGGCAAAATGCTTGCGGGCAATGCTGACCGCCTCGGCAATATAAGCGGGTGAGGACGCCTTGGGTGCTTCGCCGGTAAGCAGGAGTACGTGTTCGTAGCCCATTGCGGAGAGCGCTTTGCATTCGTTTTCTATCGCCTCTGCATTGAGGGTCACACGTTCCTGGCGGCAACCCGAGTGGACGGCGAAGCCGCAGTAAAGGCAATCGGCGGCGCATACATTGGAAATATAGATAGGGGCGTACAGATTGATGGTGCGCCCAAAATGCCAACGCGTCAGACGCTGGGCCTCTTGGGCCATGGCTTCCAGATAAGGACGTGCATGGGGCGAAAGTAAGACGGCCAGATCGCGCAGGCTGCGTTCTTCATGCGCTAGCGCTGCCTTTACATCCTGTGTAGAGATGTTTTCGTATAATGGTTTTAACCGTTCTTCCGGCCAGGCTTCTATGTCGGGTAAGGTGCTGTTCATGCCTGCGCTCCTTCGGTCTCAAAGAGGAAACCGGTTAACGGCGAGGATGCTGTTGCTACGCTTCGTTGCGGACCCAACCCAGCGAGATAGGCCAGTCGTCCCGCTTCTGTCGCCATCGCAAAGGCGCGCGCCATGGCGCCATGATCCGTGGCGTCGGCCAGCGCAGTGTTTACCAAAACGGCATCCGCACCCATTTCCATGGCCTCCGCAGCGTGCGAAGGTGCGCCCAGCCCTGCATCGACAACGACCGGTACCGTGGCCTGCTCAATGATAATACGAATCATTTCTTTTGTTCGGATGCCCCGGTTACTGCCAATGGGTGCGCCCAGCGGCATCACGGTTGCCGCGCCAATTTCTTCCAGTCGTTTGGCCAGCACTGGGTCAGCCTGAATGTAAGGCAGTACAACAAAGCCATCTTTTACCAACGTTTCCGTGGCTTTTAATGTTTCCATCGGGTCTGGCAGCAAATAGCGCGGCTCGGGAGTTAACTCCAGCTTGACCCACGGCTCCAATCCCGCCGCACGCGCCAGCCGCGCCAAACGCACCGCCTCCTCCGCGGTTCGTGCACCACTCGTATTGGGTAAGATGAGTTGCTTCTTAGGATCGATAGCCGAAAGGATACCTTGCTCATCTGGCTGGTTCAGGTCGACACGGCGTAATGCAACCGTGATGATTTCCGAGCCGGATGCGGCGATTGTTTCGCGCAATGCGCCTGCGGAGGGGAACTTTCCAGTACCGATAAATAGTCGAGATGTAATTCTTCTGCCTGCAATAATAAGAGAATCCGTCATGAGTATGCTCCTGAAAACGCGTCGCGCATGATTTGCGGCGACGCCTTGGTGTGTATAGAACTACATGGTATCAGATTCCTGATAGCGCTGTCATGAGAAATTGAAATATCCGGAAAAATTTTAAGTTTGCAGCAATGGCGTAGACTCGTCTACCATATGCACGCAATTATATGAAGCGGCGAGGGTGCTCCCAGAGTTGTACGCTTTCTACGCTTTGTACCATGACAGTTTGTAAAGCGTGAGCGTTGATTGAATGTGCTAGGGGAAAGGAATAGCGGTATGCTTGGGATTTCTTTGTGGGATTGGGTAGCGTTAGCCACCTATTTAGTAGGAATTACTTTGATCGGCGTGTGGACGGCCCGTAAGGTTAAGGACACCGCCGATTTTTTTATTGGTGGACGACGCTTCGGCAAAACGTTCATGATTTTCTTTTCCTTTGGTTCCGGCACCAACGGGAACCAGGCGGTCACCGTAGCGTCGAAAACCTATACCAACGGCATATCCGGCATCTGGTATCAATGGCTATGGCTTTTCGCCACCCCCTTCTACTGGCTCATAGCACCGATCTTTCGCCGCATGCGTGCGCTGACCACCGGCGATTATTTTGAGTACCGCTATGGCGGGGGCACAGATGCCTTGTATGCGCTGGTGGGGGCTTCACAGATGACGGTGAACATCGGGGTGATGTTGTTGGGGTCGGCGGCCACCATCGAAGCGCTTTCCAATGGCGCTATTCCACGCACTTGGGGTGTAATCATGATGACGCTGCTGTTTGTAACCTATGGCATTGCCGGGGGACTGAACGCGGCGATTGTTACCGACTTTATACAAGGGGTGTTAACAATTCTACTTTCGTTTATGGTAATCCCCTTTGCCCTGAGCGCTGTAGGCGGTTTTTCCGGTCTGCATGCAGCCATTGGCGAGAAGCATATGTTCAGTTTGGTGGCGCCTGGAGAAATCAACGCCTTCCATATCTCCATTTTCGCATTGAATGCGCTGATTGGCATTGTGACGCAACCGCATATTATGGGCGTGTGTGCTGCTGGACGCAATGAGATGGATGGCCGCGTAGGATTTGCCGGCGGCAACCTCCTAAAACGAATATGCACCGTGCCGTGGATGCTGACCGGTTTATGCGCGTTTGCGCTTTACGCAGGATCAAGCGATCTGCACCCGGATTTGGCCTATGGGAAAATGGCAGGCGACTTGCTGCCCAAAATTATGCCGGGTCTGGTAGGCGTATTCATTGCTGCGCTACTGGCATCTGTAATGTCCTCCTGCGATGCATTCATGGTTTCCACCTCCGGTCTAATTACACAAAACGTTTACCGCCGTTATTTCGTCAAAGAACGCCCCGACAAGCACTACGTTGGTGTAGGGCGTGTCATTAGCGGCTTTATCGTCGCTGCCGCACTGCTGTTTGCCTACAGCGTGGAAGATGTTCCCTCCGGACTTACCATGTTCTGGAAACTGCAGGCATTGATGGGCGCCGCATTCTGGGTAGGGTTATTCTGGCGTCGAGCAACAGCAGCAGGCGCGTGGCTAGGCACCTTGGGAGCCTTTATCGTCATTATTATCACCAGCCGCCCCTTCTTCCATGCCTGGGCGGTAGCGCATCTGCCAGCCTATATGGTGTATGCGGGGGAATTCCGCGAATCCTGGCAGATGGTTGCCTATCTGATTACCGGTTTCGGACTTTGCATTGGGGTGAGTTTATTGACCCCACGGCCTACGAGCAAAAAAATAGACCAGATTTATGCCTGCCTCCGCACGCCCGTGCAAGAAAATGAGCCCCACCTGGCACCGTTCAGCTTGCCCGAGGGGGTTCAGCCCGGCCCTGCGCGTAAACTCATTAACCATCCCGACTTCGAAATCCCCATCCCCTCATGGGAGGCCATCTGGGGCTTCCTTTTCTTCTGGGTATGTGTGGGAATAATGATAGGGTTTGTATATTGGATGGCGACCTGGGGCGCTTAAGCAACCAAAGGCGGTCTGCAATGCGTCTATTCTTCCCGTTTTTACGCATAATGTACACCTACTGCTAGCAAAGAAGAGTGATTGAGCTAAAAATTGAGGATTGCGGAATTATCTGCGCTGGAAAGCTTGACATGACCATTTAGAATTTGATATCTTAGCGCTCGCCGCTGGACGAGGTGGTGACTTTTTCGGTAATCCTGCTGGCGTAGCTCAGTTGGTAGAGCAGCTGATTTGTAATCAGCAGGTCGGGGGTTCGAATCCCTTCGCCAGCTCCATAATTTGAACATTTTTTGCTAACATCACTAACGAGATGTTGCATTTCGGGGTGGATTGCCCGAGTGGCTAAAGGGGACGGGCTGTAAACCCGTTGGCTAGCGCCTACGTTGGTTCGAATCCAACATCCACCACCATTTACTCAAACACGGCAACGTGTTGCGGGCGGGAATAGCTCAGTTGGTAGAGCATCAGCCTTCCAAGCTGAGGGTCGCGAGTTCGAACCTCGTTTCCCGCTCCATTTATCGTTTTTTGTTACATTTATGGCTGCCCGCGTAGCTCAGTAGGTAGAGCACTTCCATGGTAAGGAAGGGGTCAACAGTTCGAATCTGTTCGTGGGCTCCATTTTTTTGTCTTCATTTTCGTTCTGCCCGGTCACGGACTATGCCGTGAGGACTGCAAAAGTAAGGATGGGATAAAGATGGCGAAGGAAAAATTTGAGCGGACTAAACCGCACGTGAACATCGGTACGATTGGGCACGTGGATCATGGTAAGACGACATTGACCAGCGCGATCACGAAGACGTTGGCGAAGACCGGCGGCGCGAAGGTGATGGACTTCGACCAGATTGACAAGGCTCCGGAAGAAAAAGAACGTGGCATCACGATTTCGATTGCGCACGTAGAGTATGAGACGGATACGCGTCACTATGCGCACGTCGACTGCCCGGGCCACGCGGACTATATCAAGAACATGATCACGGGTGCTGCGCAGATGGACGGCGCTATCCTGGTAGTGGCGGCCGATGACGGCCCCATGGCGCAGACGCGCGAACACATCCTTCTGGCCCGTCAGGTAAACGTGCCTGCGATGGTGGTTTGGATGAACAAAGTCGACATGGTCGACGATGAAGAACTGCTTGAGCTGGTAGAGCTTGAGCTTCGCGAACTGCTGAGCAAATACGAATTCCCCGGCGACGAAATCCCCATTATCAAGGGTTCGGCGCTCAAGGCGATGGAAGACGACGAAGAGCACCAGAAGAACGTGCTCGAGCTGATGCAGGCGGTCGACGATTACATCCCGACCCCCGAACGTGCGCTGGATCGCCCCTTCCTGATGCCCATCGAAGACGTGTTCACGATTACCGGTCGCGGCACCGTGGTAACGGGTCGTGTGGAACAAGGTACGATTCACCCCAGCGACAAAGTCGAACTGGTTGGTGTAAAAGACGAAATCCAGACCACAACGTGCACCGGCGTGGAAATGTTCCGCAAGCTGATGGACGAAGGTCAGGCGGGCGACAACGTGGGTCTTCTTCTTCGCGGTATCAGCCGCGACGACGTAGAACGCGGCATGGTAGTTGCCAAGCCCGGTTCGATTACGCCGCACACCAAGTTTGAAGGCGAAGTTTACGTGCTGACCAAAGAAGAAGGTGGGCGTCATACCCCGTTCTTCACCGGCTACCGCCCCCAGTTCTACTTCCGTACAACGGACGTGACCGGCAAGCTGGACCTTCCCGAAGGCGTGGAAATGGTTATGCCTGGCGACAACATCACGATTAGCGCCGAGTTGATTACGCCCATCGCGATGGACGAAGAACTTCGCTTCGCTATCCGTGAAGGCGGACGCACCGTAGGTGCTGGCGTCGTCACCAAAGTGATTGAATAAGCTACAACCAAAGTAAAGTTGAAATATCATGCGCGAACAGATTACACTACAATGTACTGAATGCAAACGCCGCAATTACACCGGGATGAAAGATAAACGTAAACATCCCGAACGTATAGAGCTGAAAAAGTATTGCAAGTTCGATCGTAAGCACACTGTACACAAAGAGATTCGCTAAGAATTATCTGTACGGTGGTGAGAATAAGACCTTAGTGCAGGCCTGTAGCACAATTGGCTAGTGCAGCGGCCTCCAAAGCCGAAGGTTGGGGGTTCGAGTCCCTCCAGGCCTGCCATTTCTTATTCATAATCTCCCGGAATTTGATAAGGGGAATTCATGGCTAAGCAACCAGTTAATAACGAACAGAAACCATCTCTACTTCAGCGAATTAAAGACTTCTTTAGTGAAGTGCGCACTGAGATGGATAAAGTAACGTGGCCAACCAAAGATGATTTGAAGGTGTCGACGAAGGTGACGATGTATATGCTGGGGACTATGGCCGCAGTAGTTTTTTTATTTGATCAGGTATTCAACAAAGCGATTTTGCTTTTATTTAGTGCGGTTAGCTAGGAGAACGGGTCTGTGTCCGACGAGCGATTTGACATATTCGGTGATGCCCTTCCCCCTAAGGAGGTGCAGGCGGAGGTGATACCCGAGGAGCAGCAGGAAGACGCCGAGGATGAGATCCAGCTTCGTCCCGTTCCCGATGATGGTATAAAGCGACGCTGGTATGCGTTGCATGCGCATTCCGGACAAGAGAAAAATGTGCAGGAGATGCTGTTGCAGGGGGCGGAAAATCTTGACATGGCAGACATGATTACCAACGTGCTTGTTCCTATCGAACGGGTAACCGAGGTTCGTTCTGGTAGCGCAAAAACCACACAGCATAAATTTTTTCCCGGCTATGTTTTGCTGCAATTGCCGGAACATCCGGAAAAGTATGCAGAGTTATGGCACCTCATCAAAGATACGCCCGGGGTGACAGGATTTATTGGCTCTCGTACTGCGCCGGTGCCGTTGGATGATGAAGAAGTAGACGCTATCGTTGAAGTTCTTCGCGGAGAGCGTGAGCGTCCGCATCCAAAAGTAGAGTTTGATGTAGGTGATCGCATTAAGATTATTGATGGCCCCTTTGCCAACTTCTTGGGGCGTATTGATGAGATCAGTCCGGAACGCGGCACCATGAAGGTAATGGTTGAGATATTCGAACGCCTGACCAGTATTGAAGTAGAATTCTGGCAGGTGGAGCAAGTGTAAACGGAGAGTGTAAGACATGCCACCGAAAAAACCAGTTAAGGCGGAAATTCGGCTTCAAGTTCCTGCGGGACAGGCCAACCCTTCTCCTCCTGTGGGCCCTGCGTTGGGTCAGCACGGGGTGAACATCATGGATTTCTGCAATCAGTTCAACGAACGTACCAAAGATCAGCAGGGTCTGATTATTCCTGTTGTGATCACGGTCTTTGAGGATCGTAGTTTTTCCTTTATTACCAAGACCCCGCCTGCGGCGGTGTTGGTAAAGCGTGCCGCGAAGCTTGCCAAAGCTTCGGGTGAGCCCAACAAGGTTAAAGTAGGTTCAGTGACCGATGCGCAGATAGAAGAAATTGCGCAGCTGAAGATGCCGGACCTGAATGCGGCGAGTTTGGAAACGGCCAAGAGCATGATTAAAGGCACGGCCCGCAGCATGGGTATCTTGGTTGAAAACTAAGCTATTGTGTGTTTCCTTACAGGCACCCGTGTTTCCGGGTGCCTGTTTTTCTTAGAGTAGTTGGTTTTGTGTTATACAAAATCAATAGCGTGGAAGGGCCTTTAAAAGCCCGTTTGTACCACAGGAGAATTTGAAAATGGCTAAGCAAAGTAAACGATTACGTGCAGCATGGGAGAAGGTTGATTCAAGCAGCGTATATCCGCTTGAGGATTCGGTGAAGCTGGTGAAGGAATGTGCGACGGCAAAATTCGATGAAACGGTGGAACTGGCGTTCTATCTTGGTGTTGATCCCCGCCATGCTGATCAGATGGTACGTGGTGCGGTGAGTTTGCCCCATGGTACGGGTAAAGAAGTACGCGTAGTAGTCTTCTGCGAGCAGGAAGAACAGGTGGAAGCGGCGAAGGCGGCGGGCGCCATCGAAGTGGGTTCGGAAGAGTTGACGAAAAAGATTCAAGGCGGTTGGACCGATTTTGATGCAGCAGTAGCCGCACCGGATATGATGAAGTATGTCGGGCGTTTAGGTAAAATCCTGGGTCCGCGTGGCTTGATGCCCAGTCCCAAAGCGGGCACGGTTACGCCGAATGTGGGCGAGGCTGTCGCGGATATCCGCAAGGGTAAAATTGAGTTCCGCGTTGACAAAAACGCTAATATTCATGTGCCGGTAGGCAAGGCTTCGTTTACCGAAGAACAGATTCGTGAGAATGCTGAAGCGGTGATAAGCACGATTCTGAAAGCGCGTCCGGCGGCTTGTAAAGGAACTTACTTGAAAGCTTGTGCGATGAGCAGCACCATGGGACCGGGCCTGAAGATGGACCCTGCGTCGTTGACCTCGCAGTATCGCTAGCATGTTTCGAACGCGGCCTGTAATCAGGCCGCGTTTTGCTTTTCTTAGATTAGCATGGGGCCATATCTCAGGTGCAGTAGGCTGTATTTGAGGTTTATCGTGGACGATCGCTTGGGTCGATCGATAGGAGAATCTTATGAGTACGAAGGGAATCCTTTTTACAAGTGAAGCGGTGACACCGGGACATCCGGATAAACTGGCAGATAACATTTCCGATGCCGTTTTGGACGCTATTTTTGAGCAAGATCCGATGAGTCGTGTTGCGTGCGAAACGATGGTGACGACGGGTATGGCGATTATCGCTGGTGAGATTACAACGAAAGCACAGGTGGATTTCCAGCAGGTTGTCCGTGAGACAATTGCGGATATCGGGTATGTCGGCGGTGATTCGGGTTTTGACGCGAAGACTTGCGCTGTGTTGGTCTCGCTGGACAAGCAGTCTCCGGATATTGCAATGGGTGTGGATGAGACGGACTCGCATGAGCAGGGCGCCGGGGATCAGGGGATGATGTTTGGCTACGCAACGAATGAGACAGCGGAGCTGATGCCGTTGCCGATTTTGTTGGCCCATAAGATCGGTGTCCAATTGGACAAGTTGCGCCGAAGTGGCGAGGTGGCCTGGTTGCAGCCAGACGGCAAGTCCCAAGTGACGGTTGAGTACGTAGATGGTAAACCGAAGCGGATTGATACCATCGTCGTTTCGAACCAGCATTCGCCGGATGTCTCTAATGAAGAGATTCGCAAGACGATTATCGAAAAGGCTGTGAAGCCCGTGCTGCCGGAAGAGTATGTGGATGGTGATATCATCTACCATATTAATCCTACGGGACGCTTCGTGGTTGGTGGCCCAGTGGGTGATTGTGGCCTGACGGGCCGCAAGATCATTGTGGATACGTATGGCGGCATGGGACGTCATGGCGGCGGCGCCTTTAGTGGTAAGGATCCGTCTAAAGTAGACCGTAGTGCTGCGTACATGGCGCGGTATATTGCTAAAAACGTAGTGGCGGCCGGCCTTGCTGAAAAATGCGAAGTCCAATTGGCATATGCAATTGGTGTCGCCCAGCCGGTCTCAATCAATGCAATGACCGACGGCACGGGTAAAATGGATGACGCTGCGTTGAGTGAACTGTTGAAAGAACATTTCGACTGTCGTCCAGCGGCAATTATTGAGACGCTGAAATTGCGTCGTCCGCAATTCCGCAAGACCGCGGGATATGGTCACTTTGGTCGCGAAGATCAGGATTTCCGTTGGGAAGATACCGATCAGGCGGATGCTTTACGCAAAAAAGCTGGTTTATAATCGGTTATACATCTTGCATGTTACCACGGGAACCCGGTACGCTAGAGGCGTTTTGGGTTCCCGTTTTTTTTTGGGATCTCCAAAAATACATCTTTATTAAATAGCCACAGGAGAGTGTGACGGATGAAAGTTCAGGATTTTGCGTATCAGGTAGCGTTGCGGACGATGGAGTTGTTGGAGCAGGAACAGCATTACAAAATTTCGGATGCCCATCGTAAGGCGATTACACAGCGTATCTTGCAGGAGGTGGATGAGATCATTAAAAAGTCGTCGTAGTTTGTTCGATGCATCTTGTGGTGCGATATAGAGGATGTCCATTGTGAAAGAGCGGTGTGTAGGGTGTAGGCGGCCTGTTTTGTGGACAGGCTGTTTTTTTCTCGTAGTCTGGAGTCTGGGAAGGCTGGAAGCGTTTGGGTTGCCTTCGTTGCCTCTTGCAGACTACGCTGTGGTGGAGGCGGGAAAATATGATAACGCCGATGCGGCGCGGGAACATTGGCGCGGTCTGTCGGAATTGGCATCGGTGGGCGTAGCGGAATGTGGCGAACGGCGTGTATTGCGTCTGGAATGTTGCTTTTCGCAAGGTGAGGGGGAACGCGCCGTTTGGGATGCGGCTGTCGCACTGGATCTATCACGTGCGCGTGGAATGTCGATGGCGGTGCATTGCGCAGACGCGTCGCCGATAGCGGCATTGGTGCTCTATTTGCGGAGTGGCGACGGCTGGTATTCAGCACCATTTTCGGTGCCGTCAGCAACGGAATGGTCAGTGGTGCGGCTGGATAAAATGCAGGCGCGGGTGGAGGGCAGCCCCAAGGGCTGGGACTGTATTGAGGGGGTGCGCATTGCGGCGTGGCGGGGGATGACGCAGGACACGATATTGCACGTCGCGGATATTGGCGTGGATGCACCAGAGACTTCCTTGGCCTTGCTGCGTGGCGATTGGGCGGCGGTACAGACTCCGGGTGAAGCAGCAACGGTTTTTTCGGTGGGGAAGCGGGTGGCGGGCCTTCTGGATGATTTGGGAATTCCCTTTTGGGTCTTTTCCGATGCCTCTTTGTCAGCGAAGGCACTGAAGGGGATCACGACGGTGATGTTACCCTATGCGCCAACGCTCCCCAAAAGCGCAGAACAAGCGTTAGTGGCGCACATGAAAGGGGGCGGCAACCTAATTTCGTGTTACACCCTTTCCAACGCGCTCTGTGAGGCGGCAGGGGTAAAGAAACGACCACCGGTACGTGTCAGCAATAAGCCGGACGAAAAATTTGCAACGATTTGCCCTGAAGGCACCGTTCTGCCGGGGTTTCCAAAGACGGTGACGCAGTTTCCCGGTTATGTAGCAGCGGTGACGCCGTTGTCGAAGGAAAAGGGAAGTGTTGCGGCCTATTGGTATGACGAGGCGGGTAAAAAATCGGAAGAGCCGGCGGTAACGGTGACCGATCAGCTGATTCATTTTTCGCATGTGATTCAGGGGGAGGATTTGCCTGGAAAACGACGCATGCTGTTGGCGATGTTGGGCTATTTAGAGCCGCAGTGCTGGCGTTTGGCAGTGTTGTCGCAGGTCGATCAGTGCTGTGCCTTGGTGGGTGAAGCGGATCTGACAGCTGCCTTGATGGAGGTGTGCCAACGTGCGCAGGGACGGGAAAAGGTGCTGGCGTTTTTAGAGGATGCGCAGACGGCGGCAGGGGGAATGACCGCGGCATTAGAGGCGGCT
The DNA here is from genome assembly GCA_963678445.1 of Candidatus Hydrogenedentota bacterium. GTDB lineage: Bacteria > Hydrogenedentota > Hydrogenedentia > Hydrogenedentales. The sequence goes on from OY782877.1 coordinate 3,009,337, forward strand.
TCGTATGCAACCGCAATGACTGCAGCAGATACAGCATGCACCCAGTTGAAACGGGCGTGGTGTTGCGTACAACCGACCTTGCCCGACGAGTTTCGCGGCTTCTGGTGTCACGACCCCTTGGGCGTGCAGGGGATGACATGGGACGAGGCCGTGGCGCGGCTGGCAGAAAATGGTTTTACCGCGATTTTCCCAAACTTGGCCTGGGGCGGCGTGGCGTATTATGAGAGCGCGGTGCTACCGATGGCGGCGGCGGTATCCGAGCAGGGCGATCAACTGGCGGCGTGTTTGGCAGCCTGTCGTGCGCAGGGCGTAGAGTGTCATGTGTGGAAAGTGTGCTGGAATATGGGCGCGGCGACACCTAAATCCTTTGCACTAACGATGCAAAAGGCGGGGCGTACACAGGTGGATGCCAAAGGCAAAGCACGTACAGGCTGGTTATGTCCCTCGCATCCGGAAAACCAGCAACAGGAGATCGACGCCATGGTGGAGTTGGCAACGAAGTATGGCGTAGATGGGATTCATTTCGACTATATCCGCTATCCTGATGCCGGGACCTGTTATTGCAAAGGCTGTCGCGAGCGTTTTGAAACGATACTGGGGGAGCCGGTGTCCTCATGGCCAGGGGCCGTGCTCAAAGAAGGAGAGCTACGAACGCGCTGGTTACAGTTTCGCCGCGATCAGATTACACGGGTCGTATCAGAAGTGCATCGTCGCATTCGAGAGGCAGAGTTGACTACGAAAATTTCCGCAGCAGTCTTGCCCCGCTGGAGTCAACAGCGTGACAGCATCGCCCAGGACTGGAGCGCATGGTGCAAGGCGGGTTATCTGGACTTTGTTTGTCCGATGGATTACACCGATTCGACGACGCAATTCTCCGCCTGGGTAGGGCAACAAAAAACATGGGCGGGAACAACGCCCGTATACCCCGGGATCGGCCTCAGTGTGTGGTCAAAAGGCGACCGTATGGGCCACCTGGTCGCGCAAGTCCTGGCTTCCCGTGCCGCCAACTGTGGCGGATTTATGTTGTTTAATTACGGCGTTTCCGAAGCCAGCGAAATAGTCTCCCTCTGCGGCTTAGGTTTGACCCGGGTCGCCCGTGAACCACCCGCGTTGTAAACTTCTTTCTTTTTACGGAAAAAGAAAGAAGCAAAGAAAAACGAATATATGCGCCAGCTTCACTCTGTTTACCCACGTCAAGGACCAAAATTATTGCTTTCGGTCGCTGGACCGCCGAAAAAAAAGAGGGCAAAGAAAAATGCGAATATAATTTAGTTTTGCTGTGGTTATCCACGCCCTCCACGCTTTACCACGGAATCCGCGCAGGGGATATCTGCCGGTGGCTTTGGCGCATAGAGACGCAGTGTATTTTGAAGGCTTTCCTTTATATCCTCAGCGTCATACCGGGACTGCCCTTGGAAGCGGATTAGGGGAAGATGCGCCTCTTGGAATACTTCATTGACGAAGGCGTCGCGCTGTTGGCGATTTTTCCACCCATGACTACGGTCATCCAATTCAATCCCTGCTATCGGCATCAACGCATGATCACACAACAAAAAGTCCACATGCTTCGAAGTGATCCGGTTCAACGCCGTTGTATACTCACTCCGGCCCCTTGCCTTGGGCGCGAAGATATCCGCCAGTCGAACCTGTGCGAAAATAGGATACTGCGGTGCTGCCGCCTCACACAGTGCCGCATAGAAGGCCTGCTCATTCTTCGTCAGGAAGTTTTTTCGCAACACATACCCATACGGTCGCTTCTGGCCCTTTTTTCGGTCCGGCCCAATCCCCAACGCCTCCAACACCATGGCCAACAATCCAAACCCTACGAGCACCCCGACCACAACATAAGCATACCACGGTAGAACCGGCATTCCATCCCCCTTTTGGCCTTGGTAGTATTAATCGCAAAACTCTACATTGCTAAGATCTATACCCATGCGTTCTAGTTCCTCACAGGAAGATTTCGAAAACTTTGTTTTTTCAAGGCAAGCTTCACTCGGATCCAAACCCGGTAGATAACCTCCTTTTAGTTCTAGAGCAGGCAGATATGCTCCCCTTAGATCTGTTTCCTTTAAGTTAGCTTCCGTTAGATTTGCCCCCCCTAGATCTGCACCCCTCAGGTCTGTATAGTCGAGGTTTGCCCCCCTTAGATCTGCACCCCTCAGGTATGCCTCCTTCAGGTCTGCAAGGCCGAGGTCTGTATCACTCAGGTTTGCATGACTCAGGTTTGCATAACACAGGTTTGCATGACTCAGGTTTGCATAACACAGGTTTGCATAACACAGGTTTGCATAACACAGGTTTGCATAACACAGGTTTGCATAACACAGGTTTGCATGACTCAGGTTTGCATAACTCAGGTCTGCATAACTCAGGTCTGCATAACTCAGGTCTGCATAACTCAGGTCTGCATCACTTATAGATTGTTCGGTAAGGTTTATATATGAAACGTTTTTTCTTGCAAGCGCCCCTATATTATCGCCGGAGGGTCCAGTAAGCCAGGAAAACCAGCGCGCAAAATCCGTAGGGCCAGGCCATTGTATGGAAGATACATTTTGCGTGGTACATGCGCAGGCGTTAAGCGCAGTAAGCAAGGTGATATCCACGTGGCGGGCATAGTCGTATAGGGTGCGAAAATCGCTATCGGGGAAAGCCTCTTGCACTCCTGGTCCGTGGCGCAGGCTATGGTTAAGCAAAGTAGTCAGGGCATCTTGGCAGACCTCTACATCGAGATTATTTTCTTTTTTTTGTAATTTCACTTCGCTTCGCAGGAAGGCACAGATTTCTTCGGTCATGGGTTGTCGCGCAAACCAGGTAGACCATTTGTCTTTGCCCAGGCAGGTTGTTGGAGACCAGCCGGATTCGCTGTCTTCCTGGAATCGTCGGAGTTCTCCGCCTGTTTTAACCACTGCCCGAAGCAGACGACGCGCCGCCAGATATTCGCCAAAGCTCTTGTGGGTAAATTCAAAAGTGCGTTGGTCGAGTGCGCCTTCTTGTTCCGCTCGGAAGAAAAAGGTCACCATCAAACGTCCTGCACCTTCTGCTACGTCTTTGCCCAAGCGTTCCAGTATTTTTTCGTTAACGAAGGCCTTGAGCTTTTCGATAGTGGCTTTGCGTCCATCACTTTGCCAGACGGCCAGCGCCACATCTTCAAGCGCACGAATAAATTCAGCTTCTGAGAGTTCTGATTCTCGGATGAGTTTGCGTTTTTGCTCATATCGTCGTTCATAGACATCGTGCAGCAAAAGCGCATAGATTTTATTGAGCGAGATGTTGTTTGTAAGATCAATTTCCTGTTTTCGGTATACGCGGGCCACCAGATAGTTGAGCAGGGGTTCTGTGGTAATGGGGTCCAGATCTTTCCGTTTTAACTCTTCCGGCATATCGGAAAAGTTTTCGCCGGTGCATGCACCTAGTTTTGACCACCAAGCATTGCGCAGATCAATTCTAAGCAATTCGTCGGGATCTTTGTAGTCATGAGAATTGCGTTCGTTGGAGGCCATCGCATAGGGAAGCAGGTGCAGCGTGTGCTTTGCATTCTGTATCCGGTTTTCACCGGCTTGCACCGCTAAAACGCGTCCACTGATGAGCAGATGCACTTTGTGGTAGGCTGTGTTTAGTTCGGTTACCATTGCCGATGCTTTTTCGCAAAATGTACGGGCTACCGATTCACCTACATCGCCATGCATGGAGACTTCATCCAGACCATCGAAGATCACGAGGGTAGGGGGACCTTCGGAGGAGAATACATTCCCTCGCAACTCAAGGCCTTCGCGTGCAAAACGGCGTACGTCATCTAACAGATTTCCATCCAGGGAAAGTCGATGCAAAGGGATAAGAAGCACACGGCGGTCTCGACGGGCTACGTTGGCCGCATACATGCGGCAGAATGAGGATTTACCAGCACCGGGGCCTCCGCTGATCATTCGGATGGCGTCGTCTTTTCCGCTCGTCTTCAGCCAGTGATCGATACATTCTTCCAGGCGTACTACATGACGTATTTCTTTTTCCTGCCTTTTCTGGACTTCCAGAGTGTTCTGTCTGGGTTGTTCGCTTTCAACATAATAGGCATGTAAGGGAATAAAAATTTGTTCCAGGCCAAAAACTTCCCCGAATACGCTTTTGTTTATTTTTCGTTCGAGTCTTGCAGCATATTTCAGCCAGCTATGCTCTTCCTGACTGGCTTGGGCAAAGGGGGTATCGAGTTCGCGCAGGATAGGCGCATAGCGATTGGGGTTGTCGCGCCAGGTTTTGTGGAGCGTAAAAACGAAGTGGGGGCGGAGTCGTGCGGCAATGGTTTGGGATTCGCTCTCGCTCATGCCCAGGCCGTGTAACCAGTGTTGGTAGGCGTCAGCTACGGGTTCCAGCAGATCAAGCCGTCCAGGATGATCCATAAAGGAGGCGTCGAGCGTACAGTCGACGGCTTCAATGGCGTCCGCAAAGGTGTTGGCAAAGGCGCCGGGGTCTTCTCCGGGGGCAAGGTTCAGATCGGGTAGGTACTCATTGGTCGTTTCGACCAAAGCACGCTGCATGGCAGTGACGATCAGGAGCCAAAGCAGTTGTCCGGGATCGTCTTTGAGTTTTACGGCGTCGATGCTGTCGAATAAATCGTTTGCAGCAGCTCCCCATTGGGCTGTAACCCCATTGATTATGCCAACGGTTAGTGTTTTGAAAAGTTTGGGGAAATCAACCTTCAGGGGACGGTTCCAGACGCTTACGGGTCTTGTTACCCCTGTTGCGAGTGGATTCTTGGGCGTGTGAAGCGTTTCTTCCGACATCGTTTTTCCTTTCCAGGGGAAAGCAGTGCAGAGAAAGGAATATACGAGAAATGCTTCTCGGCACGGCAGTCAGGAAATATGGTACAACCCCTTGCCTATTTTTATATACTGTACTACGCGGAGATGCTGATGTGCAATTCCAGTAGAGTGGGATGGCTTGGAGGGGTTGTGCAGGTTTGTCGGGAGGGTATGCGAGAGCAGGCGGAAGAAGGGGATTGCGGGTCGGTTATATTCGTGACAATTATCCAGTAAGGAGGGGGTGGGGGATCAGCAGGCTTTGTCGTCGTATTCGCATTCGTACCATTTACGCCATTTGGCTGCGTATTTGTGGATCCAGTCCAGGGCGGCTTCGCGTCCCAGGTCGCGGCGGGCTTTTTCGGATTCCAGCCATTTGTGCCGTGCTATTTCGGCGCATTGCAGGTCGAGCATGGCGCGATGGCGTGCTTCTCGCCAGCGCCGGGAATGTTTGTCTTCCCAGTCTCGACGGGCTGCCTCGAAGCCGACGTCGTAGCCGCGTTCTTGCGAGAGGAAGTATTTATGTAGGTTGATTTCTCGCAGTTCCGCTTTGGTAAACAGTTTTTCCATCGTACTACACCCCATAGCCTGCGTACCGTAAAGTTTTCAGTGTATCTGTCTGTTGGTACGACTTTTCCCACTTGTTTTGCGTTCACAAAGTAATTGCAAAACATCCTTTTCTCTATTTGGTATTTTTATCATATTGTTTCTGTGACGTCAATACCTTATTTCTCGTTTTTCCAGAAACTCACGTTCTAAGGATAGGCGTTAACTGCCTGGTTTGGCAACAAAAAAAAGAGTGTTTGCCGTGATTCGAAAAACACTCTAGGGTACGTAGTGCGGTGATGGGCACAAGAGATGGTGTGGCCGTGTTAGTTTACACGGGCGATCTCTTTGTCTTTGTAAAAGACTTTTTTGCCACTGATAGTGCATTCTACTTTTTTTGTTTTTCCTTGAAATTCGACGGCTGCGATGAGCTTTTCACTCTCAACCGACCATGTGCCAATCAAGGATTCACGTCCGATCATCTTTTTGGCAATGGGGCGAAAGAAAGGTGGCACTGTGGCGATTGCCTGTCCTCCCGGATTCAAGTGGATGGTTACGGCACAGGGCAATTCTTTTGCTTTTACTTCCCATGCGGTTCCGGTCAAACTGGCCGCATCCAATTCGGGTGGCTGCATAACCGGTGCCGGTGCCGATGTTTTTGTGCCTTTTCGACCTTGGTTCGCTCCTCCCTGGGGGGACAGGAGCGGGGTGACGATAATAAGTGCTAAAAGGGCGACGCCGAAACCAATCAATAACTTTTTGTTCACAGTAGACTTCTCCTAAGGCGGTCCAGCGACCGCAAGCAAGTGGCCTGTTTATGGACGATCTGCAGTGGATGCCGTTTGTGGCCACGGCAAAAAATCGCTATTTTATGGCCTCTTTCCAAAATCAAAGACGGAAGAGGCTATAGACTACCTGTATTTCCCCTGTTTCGTCAAGTTTTGCTTTTGATGGAGGGGCTGGTAGTTTTGCTGGTCTGTTGAAACGGTTCTGAACGTATAGGGTGTATAAAAAAAGGGGAGGGAAAAATCCCTCCCCAATTTATATACATTTGTCTGGATATGGCCTAGAGCACAGGCATGCCACTACCTTTACCGGTGTCGAGGTCACCCCAGTCATCGTCGCTACCTTCAAAGGTCAGTTCTTCGACGAGAAGTACGTTGGCGTCTTTGAAATATTTACCAGTGATGGAGCATTCTTTACCAGCGGTTTTGCCGGTGAGCATGGGGGCTGCGGCTGCGTTAGGCAGCACGGTTACGATTTTGCCTTTCAATGCGGCCAGATCGTTAACATCGATTTCGCTGACTTTAAGCGCGTTGATATTGACATAGGCTTCTCCGGCGCCTTCTTTTGCGTCTTTGGCGAAGGTGTCCAACAGGCCAACGCTAAGTCCTTTTACTACCACGGCAACGCCTTGCGGCGCCGCTTCATCTTGCGCCAAAACACCGCTGAGGTTAAAGCTGACGGCCATCGCCAGGGCCAGAAGGGCAACTGCTGCAATTTTCTTCATGGTACGAACTCCTTTAAATGTTATTAGGTTGTTTCTGTTACCGTTTATCTTGAACGCCTCGAAAAGGCTTACAGCACCTTTTCGTCACACTCTTGACTCATTTGCGCTTCTATTTGTTTCGCATGACGAATGTCATCTTTTTGCTGGAAAAACACCGTTATTATACAACTTGACGAAGAAACGTTCCAGTTATTCGTGTCGTTGTATTGTGCCTTGGATTTAAACACTTATAAAGGCAGGGCTTCTTTTGGGGTTTAGACCTCAATTTGTCTAGCGTAGTTCTGGCACGTCGAGCCAGGTGCGTTTTTGCCAGCTTTCGAGGCCGAGTTCGGCGAGTTGGACGCCTTTGGCCCCTTCCCATAGGGTCCAGCGGAAGGGTTCGTCGAGCACGATGTGGCGCAGGAAGAGTTCCCATTGGGCTTTGAAGGCATTGTCGTAGTTCTGGTTGTTGGGTACGGACGTCCAGCCGGCGTAAAAGTCGATGGGGTTGGGGATATCGGGGTTCCACACGGGTTTTGGGGTGTTGGCGTCGTGTTGGACGACGCAGTCGCGCAGTCCTGCAACAGCGGAGCCGTGGGTACCGTCTACCTGGATGGTGAGGAGGTCGTCGCGGCGAACGCGGGTGCACCAGGAGGAGTTGAAGTGGACGACGATGCCTTTATCTGTGGTGAAGGTGCTAAAGGCGGCATCGTCTGCGGTGGCGGGGTAGGGTTTGCTGTTTTCGTCGTAGCGTTGGGGAATGTGGGTAGCGCCGAAGCAGGACAGGGCGGTAATGTTACCGAAAAGGTTGTCGATGACGTAGCGCCAGTGGCAGAGCATGTCGATGATAATGCCGCCGCCGTCTTCTTTGCGGTAATTCCATGAGGGACGTTGTGCGGGCTGGTCTTCGCCGGTGAACACCCAGTAGCCGAATTCACCGCGCACGGCGAGGATGTCGCCGAAGAAACCGGTATCGATCAGGTATTTCAGTTTGAGTAGGCCGGGCAGCCAGAGTTTGTCTTGCACGACGCCATGTTTGAGTCCTGCGGCGTCGGCCTGACGCGCCAGAGTCAGGGTGCTTTCGAGGCTGGCTGTAACGGGTTTCTCGCAGTAGACGTGTTTGCCTGCTGCGAGGGCCTTCTGTACGTCCTCAAATCGTCTGTCCGTGGTCTGCGCATCAAAATAGACGGTGTATTTTTCCTCTTTTAAGAGGGCGTCCAGATCAGTGGACCAGGGCAGGTCGCCGTGGGCTTCGGATAATGCACGCAGTTTGTTTTCGTTACGCCCTATCAGGACGGGTTCGGGGAAAATAACTTCGTTGTCATTGATTTTTACGCCGCCTGCATTACGGATTGCGACGATCGAGCGAATCAAGTGTTGGTTTGTCCCCATGCGTCCGGTGACGCCGTTCATGATGATGCCGACAGAGTGTTTTTTCATAATGTATTCCATTTTTTATGGTTAAGGCTTTATTGTGTGCTATGTGGTTACCAACGAGGGTTGGTTTTATGGGCTAATGTTTTCGGTCCAAAAAAATACAGGTTTTCGTCACCGCGTATTTCTCGCTGCAGATAGGTGGCCAGTTCCATGGCGTGGTAATCGCCCCACATGGAGGACTCACCGTAGGGCGTCTTGGCGCCTTTGGGAATATAGTCCCAATTGTTGGGGCGATGGTAGATGGAGTGAAGGAGTAAGCCCTGATGTTTAGGGTCTTCCGAGAGGTAGGGGGAAGAAAGCAGGGTGCGTGCGACGGTGAGGCCCGCCTGATAGTAGCGTTTCCCCTTTTGAGTTCTACCGAGATAGTCGCCCAGGCGCAGCAGGCCTTGGGCGGCGATGGCTGCGGCGGAACTATCCATAGGCTCGTAGGGATTTTGGGGGTCGGAGGCTTGCGTATAGGGTTCAGGAATATGCGCCAAGCCCGGTGCGCCGGTATCCCAGTAAGGGATGCCGTCGGTGGTGGTGTATTGCAGGTAGAAATCCGCAGTGGCTTTGGCGGCAGTCAGCATTTCCTGCACAATGTCGCCCTGGGTGTCCAATGCACGCCAATGTTCCGCAGGGATGCTGCGGAAACACTCCAATTGTTCCGCACAGCCGAGCAGCACCCAGGCCAGACCGCGGGTCCAGGTGGTAAAGGGCGAGTAGCCCTGTTGTGTGCTGGGACAACGGTAGTTGCCGTCGGTCATGTTGAAGATGCTTTCATGTACGACGCGTCCGGAAATATCATAAGCATCACGTTTTTTGCCGTAGTAGACGTTGAAGCGCAGCGTGTTGCGGATATGCTCGATAGCGCGCGTCAACAGGGAAATAACGGCATCATTTTCCTCCATTAACACATGCCCCAAACGGTCTGCCAGAACGAGGGCGCGACAGGAGCGGATGGTGTCACTGAACAGGGAGTGGGGGCCGTTAAAGGAGTGGATATAGCCCGAACCATCGGCAATACGGCTCCAGCGTGCCGCTTGCACTGCCCCGGAGACTTTGAGGGCCAGTGCATAGTGCGCCAGAGCATCTTCATTCAGCGCGATACGCTCCTCCTGCATCAATCGCCATAACGTGCCATAGGTCGAAACATTGTTGAATCCATGATCATGCACGCCTATGTGGCTGATATGCGGCGCCATTTCTTCGACCGTATTTTTACGGCCCATTTCCAGGAAGGTGGTTTCACCGGTGGCGTCGAATTGCAGCAGTTGGCATCCATACATGAAGCCCTGTGTCCATTCTGTCCATCCACGGGTGATATAGCGTCCGCGTTGGGTGAAAACCGGCGTACCCTTGCTGCGGTCCCAGCTTTTGGCCAGGCGTTGGATTTTCTTTGCGGACAAGGCAAAGAAACGTTCCAATTCAGGTTGTAATTGCGCCGGTTTCAGGCGCATATTAACGATCATTTTCGTTCTCCTTCCTGTATTTCAGTCTATGCGGTATGGGGACTATTTTACAGATCGGAGGCATTTGTTTAAAAGCTCCTGCTTAAGAGACTTGCTTCGTCTGATCCGTATATGCTTTGATCTGAGGCATAGTTTCAAAGCAAAGTCTTGTAGAGACAGAAGAGGGATTCTCATGAAAGATACTGTGCGCAGTGGAGTTACACGTTCCCACACAGGAACGAAAGGAATATCGTTTCCATTTTTGTTGCAGTTGCGAAATTTGAGCGTGGTGCTTTCGCTTTTCCTGATAGTGATGCTGCTTGGCGTTTTAGCGGGGTGCAAACAAGCGCCGGAAAGTCGCAGGCATAAACCAGGCACCCCGTTTAAGGCCGATCCGCAATCGCCTGCATTGGAGGAAGCGAGTATGGCGAAGGTGCATGTGTTGGATATTGGCGATGTGGAGGCGAAGACGCGTGTTGAGCTTACCATTGACTCGGCCTTTCGTAGCGAGCAGTTCCAAGTGAACGAGATGCGGGACCTTCGAAAGAAACTGGCTATGGTGAATGCAACAATTATCCCGCCGTTTCCGGAGCAACTACCGTTGGTTTTGGGTTTAGGCGTATATTCAGACTTCAGTACGACGCCGATCATCGTGAAGGGAACGTTGTTGCGTGATAAACAGCCGATAGATCGCTTCTACACGATCTTGGGACAAAATACGAAACATCCTCCTGTTCAGGACGCCAGCTGGCCGTTGGAGTTTACACTGGATGCGTTTAAAGATCTGGATACCCTTCCCGACACCTTTCTGCTGCATGCAGAGCTGGAGATTATTCTGATGCCGGAGGGTACGAATGAGGCGATGCTTGCACCGCAGAATATTGAAGCTGCAGATAAGGAAAGCAGCATTATACTTAGTAACCCCATTCGAATTGATCTGAAGAAAGAGGATGTAACGCCGTGAATATTCTTGCCATAGGGGCGCATCCAGACGATGCGGAGTTCTACGCGGGCGGCACATTATTGAAATGGGTGGAGGCGGGGCATTCCGTATGGGTCGTGTCCCTGACCAATGGCGACATTGGTCATCATGAGATGGCGGGCGGCGCATTGGCGCAACGGCGTGCTGTAGAGGCGGCTACCTCGGCAAAACGAGGCGGATTTCACCATCGTGTCCTGGATTTTCACGATGGCGAACTGTGTAATACCCTTGAAACGCGCAAGGCGGTGGTGCGTTTGATACGAGAAACCCAGGCCGATGTGGTGCTTACACATCGCCCCTGGGATTACCACCCGGATCACCGGTACACCGCAATGATAGTGCAGGATGCAGCCTTTATGGTGACAGTGCCCTTTTTCTGTCCAGACAAACCGGCGCTGCAACAGAACCCCATCTTTTTCTACATGGTCGATGAATTTACCAAACCGATTCCCTTCCGTGCCGATATCGCCGTTGATGTGAGCGATGTCATGGATAAAAAATGGGAACTGCTCGACGCGATGCCATCGCAATTCTATGAATGGCTTCCCTGGCTTGATCATGCGTTGGACACAGTGCCAGACACCTCCGAAGCACGTAAGGATTGGTTGCGCAAACGCTATACACCACTGTATCAGGAAATCACCGCGCAGGCGCGTCCTGCTTTACAGCGCTGGTATGGAGAGACCCACGCCCGTCAAGCAGCTTTTGCCGAGGGTTTTGAGATTTGTGAATACGGGGCGCAGCTTGATGAAGAAAAGATTCGTCGTCTGTTCCCATTTTTTCCTTCCGATACAGAAGGGATGCATGGAGCGGCCTTAACAGAAAAATCATCTATACCCGGACGGGGGTAAGCAGGATTGTGAAGGAGTGGCGGATATGAGACGAACTGTTGGAATGCTGGCCATTTTTTTGGGATGTGCCTTCCTGGGAATGGCGGACGAGTCGGCTATGACGATTACTTGCCCCGGGGAAGCTACCGTTACGGCACCTCCTTCCAGCATGTTGTTCTACGTGAAGTATGCCAGCGAAGCCGATACCTTCGAAGCCGCAGCCCGCACCATGAAGGCTTTTCAAGAACGCTTGGAAACGCTGTTGGCAGAGTATGAACTTCGTCCTGCCAAAATGACCCTTCTATCTCCCAATGTGCCTGATGTGAATACCGTTTCCTTCCAGGAGACAGTGCAGCTTCTATTTTCCATACCTGCCATGTCAGACAAAGAAGAGCGCATGCTGCGTTTTGCGCAACACTGTGACAAGATGCGGCAACTTGCCAATGCGTTACCATGCGAGCTTGTCGGACCTGAATTGAAAGTGGAGGATGAGGAGGCGTTGATGCGTGCTGCGGTTACCGCTGCCGCCGAACAAGCCTACCCAGCAGGAGAGGCGATGGCGAATGCGACGCGCAGTATTATTTCCTCGGTAGAAGCCGTCCATGTGGATAGCATTTCTACCAATGGCGCTACGGGCCCTATTTCAGAGCGCTCAAACCTGGCACAAGTTTCCTGTACCGCCAAAGTGCGCATTGTTTACACCACGCTACCGGCCAACTAATGCAGACACCACTGCATAATAACGTGGAGGATACGCCCTGATGCCTGCCTGCTGCGCCTATCTCGATAGATTCGTCGCAAAGATGGCGCATTGTCTGTGGTGTGCCCTGGGGATTGAGGGGCTCGATAAAAAAGAAAATGCGGGGACGATCCGCTGGGGCATTTTTTTCATCTTCCTGGCTATTTTTCTGCGCCTGTTCTTCTGGATCTACACCCATCGCGTATGGGAAGATGCGTTAATCACCTGTTTGCATGCCGAGAACTTCGTGCGAGGAATAGGGCTGACGCATTACCGCACAGGCCAGCCGCCTCTGCATGGTTTTACCAGTCCGCTCAGCGTACTTGTTCCCCTCATGGGTGACTTTATTCATCTGGGATTCGGCATCGAATTCATCAAACTCGTTGGCGCATTTTGCAGCGGTTTGACACTATGCTACGCGCTGGGGATTTGCATACATCCCAAAACCAGACTTCCCCTTCCAGCGGCCGTTCTCGTTATGGGCTATCTCGCCTGTGAACACCACCAGATTCTCTGGGGGATGTCCGGCATGGAAACCCAGATCGTCGTTGCCATCCTGTTTATGTCCATCTACTACACCCTCGCCTGGAAACCGCTCGCATTAGAGCCGAACACTTCAAAAGGTGTCATAAAAAACGACGGTTCATTTCAGTCAGCGACGGCAAGGACCATACCTGTTGCTTGCGGTCGCTGGACCGCTTTAGGTATCAGTCTTGGGCTATGCATGCTCGCCCGTCCCGATTTCGCCTTTTGGACGGTTATTGTCGGGTGCTATATCCTCCTGAAAGACTACCGCCAATTTCCCAAAATAGTTGCGGTAGCGCTTGCCGTTTACCTGCCCTGGATTATCTTTACTACACTGTACTACGGCTCGCCCATTCCCAATACAATTTACGCCAAAGGACTGGGCTATCACATCTGGTGGCAGGAGTCCCACCTGACCTTTGCCGACGTTAAACGTGAGATGTTGGACAGAGTTGTCGCCACCTACCTACCCAACACCTTATTCCAGGCGTTGGGTCCTTCTTTTGCCGGACATGGCACCGGTTTCCACGCCATTATTCCCGACAAAGGTATCATCGCCAACACCATGCTTTTCCTTGCGTTTTTAGGCGTGCTTCGTATTTTTATAAAGCGGATTTGGCTGCTTTTGCCAGCCGTCTTTTTTGTTGCCCTCTACAGCCTCTACTACATTTTCCTTGTCCCCTACGTCTTCGGTTGGTACCTCGTTCCCCTCATCGCCGTCACCCTGCTACTCAGTGCCCATGGCCTCACCTTCCTCGCCGACCTCCCTGCCTGCCGGCATCACCGCACACTACTTCTCAGCGCTTTTACTACGCTCTACCTTCTCCTTATTGCAGGAATCCTCCCCATTACTTTCTCTACCGAAAAAGATATCCAGGAGCACATTGAAAACAAAGTGCGGAAGCCCCTTGCGCAATATCTGAACAAAGTTATGGGTCCTGACGAAAGTATCGGATGTGAGCCCCTTGGATATATTTCATACTATAGCCAACGCACCGTCTATGACTGGCCCGGACTGGCCAATCGCGCTGTTGTCGAATACAGCCGAAATCATCCAGACGCCCGCACCATGAATGACATGTTTGAACACTTCAGGCCCGATTACCTTGTGCTTCGTATGTACGAGTACAGCTACCTCAAGGAACACAAAGGCGGCTGGATCGATCGCGACTACCATATCATCAAGCAGTACCAAATCGCGCCCGAGGTCGAAAACACCATTGCACTTGCCGCCTATAATCCCGATCGTTATTTTCTACTGCTCAAGAAAAACGATTGATCTTCCTGTAGCCATGCCCCGAGAAATTTTCTAAACGAAACGTTACCCCCGTTCGAAAAATTGAAATATCTACCAATATTCTTCTATAAGTAATATTGACAGATATCATGCGAAGGCGGAGAACCGACTCTTTGAAGAGCCGCAGGTAATCCTGCCGATTGCCAAAGGGATACGAACATGCTTCCAAAACGGTATGAATCATTCCTACACTTCCTTCGACGTGGGGGACTCCTGACCTTTGCAGGAATGCTGATTTTCATTTCTAATACCTGTGCAGATCCCCGCCTTGGCGATGCAGAAGCAGGCGAAAAACTACGCCAGGAATTGCTCCGTCGTATGGACAGCTTCAAGAGTTTTCAATGCGTCTATACGGAAGAGACCGATGCCAAAATGGTGCTTGAACATCTGAAAATGAAGGTCACCTATCGATGGGAAGGAGATAATTTTTTTTGTCATCAAGTGTTGCAAGAGAAAGAAATTGATTATGGAGACGATGAAAATGCGGAACCTCCCTGGGATATTCTTACGGAGGCCTATGTGGATGGGAAAAGTTCCTTTCATGGGATGCGCGGGGGGCGAAAAAAAGCGGAAATAAATCGTTCAGGGAGATATTGGGATACCCATTGGGAGCCCTATTGTTTTATCGGTGGTGGAACTGCGCGGAGGACGCTCCTTGAGGATGGCTTGACATTGCTTATCGAACGGGATGATGTGCGAATGCTATTGCATTGGACAGATTTGGAGGAGGACTATGCATTCGGCATCCATATCTACCTTGACGAATTAAATCGTCCATATCGTATTGAGCGGGTAGTTCCGCCCCCCTGCCCTTTAGAGGAGATTCTCAAGCGGACGGATAAAAATATTGAAGAGGTATGCTTCATTTTCTCCCAATTGGAGTTGAGCGACTACCGCCAATTTGACGGTCTTTGGTTTCCATGCCATGGGAGTTATTCCGTGTATCAGTTGGAGGAGAATGATGCCAGGAAGTCAAGAATTCTCGATTTGCGGTATGAGCATGGCGAGATCGAAAAATGCGATATGCATGTTCAGAAAATTTGTTTTGATCAAGCGCACCGTTCCCCCTTTTTCTCTTCAGAAGTTGCCATCGATCCTGAAACTATTCGTATCAATAAAGTGCTGACAAAGGCCGATTTTCAATTGGAAATTTCCAAACGGATTCCGACAAAAGATTGGAGTAAGGAAAAAGGGGATAAAGACAGTTTTAGCTGGCAAGAATGGCGGGCAACCTACATCAGCCTTGCAACAGGGATAATCCTACTGAGCCTCCTGGCGTTGATTCGCAAGCTAAGCCGTACAAAAAAAAGACCCTGAGAAATAAACGTTCCAATACACATGCCCACGCCATCCCCTACGAAAACCTGCCCCCGCTCCACTCCCCAACACAGACCACAACGCTATGCGCCGCTACATCAAAAAGACGGTACTCGCTTATAAGAAAAGCACAGCATGCCACCTCCCTCACCCGACGCACCGCAACAAGCGAATTGCCCTGCATTAAGTCTCCCCGATTGCTCCATACAAGTCTGCGGGGGAGTTTCTTAATCCATATTAACATCTACATGAGAGAAATCATTAAAGTCTGTTGGACTAGTCAAAATGCCCCAAGGCGTTTAATCGTTTTCCACGTTCTTTAGTTCTGCCTTGTGATTCAGCCCGTGATTTGCGGAGTTTATTAACGGCTTCCTAGGTTCTGTCGCTTCTTGGACAAGTAAAAAGCCCATGGAAGCTCTTTTTCGCTTGAAAGACCGAAAAATTCTTTGTGATAATCTGGGACAGCTAGTGTGCGTTAGAAGTTGTGGTAGTGTACAGTAGATTTTCGAATAAAACTAAAAGAAAAGAGAACTGTTCAAAAAATGACACGACAAGAAGTCCTACGGCGATCAACTGAACTTTTGGCGCGTTTTGCATACGAGGTGAAAGTCAGTAATGCCATGGGATTATTCGACATAAACACCATCGCGGAGGACTTTCTTGTCCCTATTTTCGCGACGATTTTCGGCTGCCCTGATCTGCGTAATCAAAATCGTATTAAGATGAATTTTCCGGCTGTTGATCTGGGCTCGGAAATAAGTCGGATATCTATTCAAGTTACTTCCGACCCCTCAAGTAGCAAAGTTAGCGATACACTTGAGAAATTCAAGTCTAACGAACTGGATGAAAAGTTTGACCGCCTTCTTGTTTATATCATTACTGATAAGCAGAAGTCGTACAACTCCAAGAAATTACTCGAAACGACGAACGGCCTGTCAATTGACTTTAAACCTTCTAAGGACATCCTAGACTATAAAGATTTGTCTAAGATGATTAAGGAGCTAGAAAACGCACACATCGGAAGAATCAATAAGCATCTCGAAGGAGAATTCTCGAAAAGAGATTCACATCTACAATTTCGAAGCAATCTAGACGCGTTTCTCCGTGTCAGTAAGGGTAAAATAGAAGATGAAAAAAGAACAAAGAAGTATATTTCTTCAGTCTTTGTCGAGACATCAGATACTAAAGAGATTATGCGATATTTTGCGAATCCCATGTTTTTCTATAGAAAGATCGATGACGATTTACGGCGATTCAACCTAATCCGTTTTAACGAGCTTCTAAGCATATCCAAAATCGAACCCCTTGCACATAATTTTACCAAACTCGCGTCTTTGGAAGCACCAACAAGCTTATCTGAGCTTCATTTACGTTTGGAGCAACAAAGCCTTGCGCTCAACACAATTGGCGCTCATATAGCTCCGTTCTCTTGGTATCGTGAGGACGTTGAACGGTTTGAACCTGACGAAAACGCTGCTGCCTACTGGAATGTATTTCGTTACAGCATCGAATCCCACGGGGACAAAGTATTCAGAGCGATCAAGAAGATCTCTAAGAAGATCCAAAGTGCCCAAGCTAAAATATTTTTAGTCACAGGAATGGCGGGCCAAGGCAAGACTAATTTCGTCTGTGATTTGGTCGAAAATCAATTCAGGGTATTTGAGATTCCAACGATTTTTATCCCTGCTCGGTCACTAAACGATTACCCAAGTCCTAATCGAATTCTTTCGTACATAAAAAACAACCGGTTTGCTCCAAATATCTCTGATTCTCACGAACTATTTACATTGTTAAACAATGTTGCCGAAGAGTGTCAGAAGCCATTTGTAATAGCCATCGATGGAATAAACGAAGTTGGCGATCTTGATGGATTTGTCTCTGAACTTCGCATATTTCTAGAAGCGCTGTGTCAGTACGATTTCATAAAGATTGTCATCACATGCCGCAGCGAATTCTTTGACCACAAATTTGCGACGGTGTTTGAGCCTCAATTCTGCGACTATCTGTTTCGTGTAGAGGACCTTCGCAGTGAGATGTCGGATGCCAACAAGTCTCGACTACTGAAAGCTTACCAGCAGCATTTTGAAATTGAGATGAGTCTGTCGGAAAGTGCGACAGAGTTCCTGGAGAACGATTTAATTCTGCTGCGAATTTTCGCTGAAATTCATGAAGGTACGAATATTGGATTTATATCGGATCTTTATAAAGGCGATATATTCGAGAAATATCTGAAAAAGAAGATCGGCGAATTTCCGACTCGAACAGAACAGAGGGAGGCGTTACAATCCCTATACAAAGTATGCTCTCGAATGCTGGATAAAGAGAATTTTACGCAACTATCCGTTGAGGGGTTTGATGACTCTGAGCAACGAATCATTGAGCGCTTGATAGGCGAGGATATAATTCTTCGGAGGGAAGTCCCGAGTCAAGAGCTTTCGAACATTGGAATAGAAAACATCTCATTCACATATGATGAGTTGAGAGACTTTCTGCTTGCCCACTACACTGTCCACCGGTTGGTAGGTTTGAATCCATCACAAGTAGAGGAAATTTTTAAAAAGATTTCCGAGTGGCCTATCTATGAAGGTTTTTTCCGTTACGCCTATATTTTGGCGCGCAAGAAAAGTTGTACCAAAGTCTTAGCCCTCTGTGAGAATTTCGACAACTTTTTTGAACATTACCTAAATAATCTGTCGTTCTTATCTTCCGACATACAGACACCGGAAGACGTGGAGCGTATAAAGTCTGTTCTGGAGAATAGCGATGTAAGTGGAGCTCTCAGAGAAGTTGCTTGGTTCCTGTGGGAAAGAGGAGAGCGAGCGGAGTATCTGAACATTCGAATTCTGCTCGATCATGTTAGCAGTTTAGATGACGAAGAATCTAAAAGGTTCATTCATACGATGTTCTCTAAACGTAATGACTATGAAGAACGTTGGCAAAAGCGGGTCAGTCGCCTGTTAAGTCAATTGGAAAACTTCAGTGAGGAGAAATTACGTGATATATGTATCCCGAAATTGGTACTTTTACTTCATTTTGTGCCGCATGCGCATTGGAATGTCAGAGAGAAAACACTGAACACCTTTGCAAAATATTTGTCGATGAAGAACATTCATGACGCTGTTAATATTGCCAAAAATACTGCATCGGCCGAGGTTCAGAGAGTTGTGAATGAAATAATATATGACGGAGCGAGATTATGAGCGACTATCACAGTCTAGTCATCAAGACTTCGTGGGAGCCTGATCGGAATGAGTTTCTCACAGCACTGGGGATAATTCCTGGAGCTCTCGGCGAGAAGTTCTTCGGTGAGGTCTACGACGCGCTGTTTGTCACATCCGTTGAGGCCAAGAGTGAGTTCAAGAAATATTACTCTGTTGAATATGCTGACTTCGCAACGTATTTAGAAATTAGATACGGCGAATACTTGGACGACAAGGAAGAGGACGTTGAGCGAGTATACATAGTGGTGGATTGCCTACCGCAAGTGCTTGATGTGGCTTATGAAGATAGTAAGTTGGATACTGTACTGAAATGTATTAGTAAACTTAGTGAGGCGCAGGATGAAAATAAAATTTGACTTCGTTTCAAACAGTTCATCGACATCATTTGTGTATATCTCAGACGATGAATTGAGCGAAGAGGCTTTTCTCGAAGCTGCCGGTGTGAACGGAGATGGGCCTGTTGGGGACTTGTTTCGTCAGATGCATTCTGAGATTAGCTCATCAATTCGGAATTACGGGAGGCCGGTCACAACAAAGGAAGCTGCAGACGACCTTGCTGGGACACATGAATTTACACCAGAAGTTATCGAAAGGATGAAAAAAGCTATTGAAGAAGGAAAAGACGTTGTTACATCAACTCTGAACAGTGATGGAACCCTTGCAGAGTCGCTCTTATGTGTGGCTATGTTTGAGATTGAGTCAGACGAATTTTACATCAACGCATACAATAATATTTGGTAGACATATGCTAAGAGCTAATCGATATTCCAACTTGGGATATACTTCCTTCTTTAACCCTGAAACCGGATTTTTTGCTCGAGTTCCCGATAAGGGGAAGAAAGAACCGTTCTGGTCACCGCACGGACCAGAACTAATGGATATATCGATTACGAATTGGTGTGACAAAGGCTGCTCATTTTGCTATAAATCTTCGACGGTGTACGGTGTACATATGGAGCTGGATGATTACAAAAACGTGATCGACCAAGCTGCAGATATGGGAACATTTCAAGTAGCACTTGGTGGTGGTAACCCAAACCAACATCCCAACTTTATTGAAATCCTTGAGTACACAGCCTCTAAAGGGATTGTCCCAAACTACACTACAAATGGTCGTGGTCTAAGTGATGAGATTATAAATGCAACGCAAAAGTGTTGTGGTGCTGTCGCTGTTTCCGCATATCCACCGTACGATGAAACGTCTAGAGCAATTCAAAAACTTATTCACCACGACATCAAGACTAACGTTCATTTTGTATTGGACGCCGTCAGTATTGATACTGCAATCGACTGGCTCTATGAGCCCCCGGAATTTCTCCGTGGAATTAATGCTATTGTCTTCCTTAACTACAAGCCTTTAGGTCGAGTAGTGTTGGGGAAGAAGCTCCTACGAAATAGTACGAGACAGCAAGAGTTCTTCGAATTGGCTACTTCAGCTCAGAGAAAGTTAAAAGTCGGTTTTGACGCATGTTGCGTGAGTGGGGTACTTGCGCGCACGAATATAAATTCTTCCATGGTCGACGCCTGTGATGCTGCGAGGTTTTCGATGTACGTGTCAGAAGATCTAAAGGTATATCCGTGTTCATTTCAGGGTGGATTGGCGAAAGGTAATCAATTGGATGACGACACAACACTTTTGGATATTTGGACGAAGTCTCAGAACATGAAATCTTTTCGAAGCTACTTCAGTTCGAAACGGTGTGGGGGATGTAGCCACCGTTCAACCTGCATGAACGGTTGCCCGCTATTTGAAGAGCTTGTTGTTTGTGGAGTTAGATAAAACTTATTCCTAGTTTGAATCTAATTCAGGAGAGAATTTGCGGGGGCTCGAGCGAGAGATGTATCCGTAGAGCGCGAATCCCTTCACGGAAGCGGTGCAAACGTCCTCTCCGGCCCAAATCCACTGAGATCGCTGCCACCTTTTGGAATACTGAAAACAAGGATTTGAGCGTCGGGCGGTTTTGTTGGTTTTGGGGATGGTATCGCCAGATATTTTGCCCTCAGGGTATGTTGGTATGGCTTTAGGTGGGAAGTATGCGGTTTTTTGCAGTGGATTATCGGCGAGGGTATTGCGTTGCGCGGTACTCTGGTCAGGGGGGCACAAAAGTGCATGCTGGGCAGGGAATCGCGTCTTGATGTGCAAGAGGAGGGCTCAGTTAGCAAGTTTTTTTCTTGCCATCTGGAGGGATTTCTTCAGGAGGAAGAGGGCTTTGTCTTCTCACAACACGGTACGGGGAGGAATGCTACTTTCTGCGTTGGTAGTACTGAATGTAATTTAAAACATACCCAGTAGTACAAGGCCGACATGTAAAAGGGCTGAAAAGCATCACCCCAAAGGTATGCAAAAAAGGACTCACGCTGTTTTGCGTAAGTCCTTTATTTCCAAGATGGTAGCGGGGACAGGATTCGAACCTGCGACCTTTGGGTTATGAGCCCAACGAGCTACCAGACTGCTCCACCCCGCGTCATTTCGCTGTCGATGAATGTATAGTATCAAAAAAAGGGGGGAGATGGCAAGTAAATCAGGGCTTTTTTTATTTTCTTTTAGTTTGTTTCCAGAAAGGGGGATTTTCGGGTAAAAAATATAGGAAATTCTTGTTTTTCGGGTATAACATGATTGGGCGTGGTGCGGTTGGTGAGGTTGGGTCGGTCTGTTGGGCAGGGGCTGGGGGGGGATGGTGTGTTTTATTGGGTTTGAATGGTTTTGGGTCTGGTTTTTGGGGTGGAGGGGAGGTCGTGGGGGATGGGAAGGGTGATTTCATGGATTTTCTTGAGGGGAAGGAGGGCGTAATGGCGGGCGTTGTGGGTGCGGCAGTAGTAGAATGCGTGGTTGAGGAGGGCAATGTAGAGTAGGCTGCCGACGAGGTGAGGGTTGAATTTGAGTAGGGCTTTGACGGCGCGGCGGTTGTAGCAGTCTACAATGAGATAGAATTTCTGGTAGCCTTGGGGGAGCAGGTGTTGTTGGACTTGGCGGAGGAGGTGCCCGTAGTATCCCTGGTGTCGGTGTTGGGGCAGTAGGAAGGCGTCGAATAGGTAGGCGCTTTGGGGCGGAAAGAGCATGCGGCATCGGTGTCGGTCTTCGAGGGTGTTGCTATGTTCGCGTACCCAAATGTAGCCGATACATTGGTTGTTTAGAAAGAGTCCCAGGCATCGGTCGCCTTTTTTTATGCGTTTTTCGGCGTTGGGTTGTGGGGAAAATCCGGGCTGGTGGGAGATTTGCCGGAAGCTGGCTAGCTCGAGCCATTGTGTGTGTGTTTGTTCTGTTGCAGTGTGGCCTTCATTGAGAGGGGGCAGCTCGAAGCAGTGAAATCTGTTGAAGTCCAATAACCAGGAGGGGATTGGACTCCGTTCGAGGAGGCGGTTACACACTCGTCCTATGCGTGTGGCGGGTTTTGCTTTTGCATGTCTGTGTAGATTTCCGTTCATGTGTAAGCAAACACAGTCGCTGAACGGAATATTTCAGCCCGATTTCACAAAAAATGCTCCGCCGCCTTAGCCGAAAACGGTTCGGGGAGCGAAACCCAATGGCCGACGTCAGTTATGGTTTTACCGGTGCTGCCTGAACCCTTTTGGGGTTTTGGAAAGTTTGAAAAGGATTATGGGTGCAGCAAGTGTACTTTTTCTGGGGGAAGGGTCAGTTTCAGGGTCCCTTTTTGCACTTTGGCGGAATCATCGCTATAGGCGTCTTTATATACGGTTCCCTCGTAGGCCTCGAGTCCTTGCAGGGTGTAGGTGAGTGGTTCCTGGCTTTCGTTTACCACTATCCACCATACGTTGTCTTGTAGTTGTTTGGGCAGAACGGCAATTGTTTTTTCCAGCGAGCCGTAGCTTTCTTCGATGTGCCAGGTGTAGTTGATATCGGCGTCGGGGGCGGCCAGTACAGGTTGGTATTGGGCAAGTTCACGGGAGAATGCGAGGAGTTCGTCGAAAAGGGGACTGTCCTTTTCTATGGCCATGGTGCCCCAGTAGAGCAGGCCGCGCGCGCCATGGACGATGGCGTCGAAGGCCATAAAGCGGGTTTCGGAAAGGGAGGGACGACGCAAAATCTCGCGTATTTCTTCACTGCGGTCGGGTTGGATATCGCCCCAGCCGAAAGCTTGCAAGACCATCCAGACGGGTTTGCCGGGTACGGATGCCTGCATGCGTTGGGTGTAGGCTCCGACGGAACTCAGCATTTGGTCTTGCAGGTCGCTATGTCTGACAAAGCGACAGGGGGGGACGGGGTAAATGTCGCAACCGACGATATCTGCGGCACGGCCAAAATAGGTTAGCTGTTCAAGTTGATTGCGCGGAGCGTGGTTCATCCACACGGGATGGGCCTGATCCAGTTTTTGTAGATAGCGGTAGCCTTGCAGCATGCCTGCGCCCATTTTTTTGACACGCAATGCGGCATCGGCAAGGCCTTCTCCGACACGTGGCGAGCGTGTGCCGAGTTTTTCCCATAAGGCGTCTGCCCGGGCCTCTGCTTCGGCGTATTTTCCTGCATTGCGCAACTGTCGGACCGCTTGCTGTTCCAGGGGAAGTAGCTTTTGTAAGGTCTCATCCCCCTTTTCTTTTGCCAACGCCTTCAGCGCTTCCCACTCTCCTGAACTGCGCCATTGCATAGCGCGATGCCAGCAGTTCCATAATGCTTCGTCGGGCACTTCCCACACCAATAAGGCGGGGTGGGCGGCGTAATCGTCGGCGAGTTTTGTTAGTTGTTCTTTTCGATTTTCGATGTCATGACTCAGATTGATGGCCATGCCTGTATTAATCCAGGCCCATAGGTCGTGCTGATGTAAACGATCGAGGGCGGCGCTATCCGGTTTCGATTGCACCAGATTAAAACCCGAGTTGGCAACACGCTGCAATACGGCGTCCTCTTCCGGGTTTTCGTACAATCCGATAATAAACGTGCGTTTGCCACCCACCATTGCCATGCCATCCGATGCGAAAAAGCACGATGCCGCCATGGCGGTAGCACTTGAAAGACAGAGTACGGTTATTCCGAGAAAAAAGAAGTGTTTACGCATGCTTACAGTCTCCCCAATCGCCCACGATTCAATACCCGCATGAAGCGGATGTAAATACGATACCTTTTTCCCATTGTATGGAATATGAAGGGAGAGTCAAGTATTTTTTTCTGAACTGTCTATTTTACCGGTTGCGCCTTTGGTAGGCAGGGGCGCGTTCGGTGGTTGGGGGGAGTATGAAGGTGGTGAGCAGGGGGAAGTCTTTGGGGCTTTCTATTCTATAGATGCCTTTGAGTTGCGAAGCGGTTTTGGGGGATAGGCGTAGTCCAGAATAACAGGTCCAGTCTTTTTTTTCTCCCTTCCAGAGAGCATAGTAGACGGGAAAGAAGACGCAGGTGTTTCCCGTGTCAGTCTGAGGCATATAGGCGGTCCAGGATGGCGCCAAATCGGGTACGGAAGCGGTATAGAGGATGTCCGCATGCAATGGTGTTCGTGTAGTGTCAAACTCGGCCATCAGATATTCCAGGCTGAAGGCTGCGTAGTTTCCGGAAAAGGGAAGCGTTGCCTGTCCGGCCTCCTGCTGACCTCGTACCAGAATGTTTCCGTCCGTCTGTGTTTCTGACTGCAGGGCAAGGGCTGTACGGGGTTGGTTTTCGATTTGCTGTACAAGGGCATGAACCTGTTGTGTTTGATAGATGCGCAATCCGAGCAGGGGTAATCCCAGCCCCAATGCGGTTACTGTCGTAAAAAGGACGGCACGAAGCGCGGCTTGTCGGTGTTGGGGGAGCAGCGGCCAGAGTTTGCGCCATTCACGGAGGTGTTTGCGATTGCACCAGAGGGAATAGACTACGAAAAAGGTGGCCCAGAGGGAGATGAATTGCAGATGGAAGTAGTGGCGGCTGGCAAATTGAATGGCGCCGTATCCGCCGAAGTAGAGCAGGAGGAATAGGGTGGCGAAACCTACACGGAGGCTGCGCATGCTCAGAAGGAGCAAGGTCAATAGTACGGCATAACGTCCGTAGCGTGTTAGCAGATACATCAGCCAGGCGTGTATCTTGAAAAGTTTCAGTAGAAACATATTCGTGATTTCGCATGGCGCTGAGTTGTGGGGCGAAGCGCCTAATTCGTCGATAGTGCGTACGACGGCTATGCAGGCGCGCAGCCATTGATCGGCGGGGAAGCGTCGTAGCAGTGCGTGCACATAATCTTTGCTGGTCACTTCGAATTCGGGGGAATCAAAGGCATAGATGCCATATGTGCCGTGTAAATGTTTGGCGTGGGCTTGAACCAATGCCAGTGGTTCGACATCGAAATAGCGATGCACTTGTTGATAGTTTGGCGAGGCGACACCCAGACGCTGGTCGTAAAGCTCGCACTGTCCCATGAGGAAATAGTGATACTTGTTGCCTGCTCCTGTGTTTTCGAACAGGTTAGGCGCAGTGACAAGAAAGGAGACGATGAAGAGGAATAGGGCACAGGCGCGTATCCAAATCGTATCGCGCCAGGGTGCATTGAGAAAGGCGAGCATGACGATGCAAAAGGCGGGAACGGCGATCATTGCATCCATGCGAAACCCCAAGCCGATTCCCAGCAGTGCGCCGCAGGCTACGGAAAGGAGCAGGGTTTGTCGTGGGGTGTAGCGTCGATGTATTAGTATCCCCATTATCAACAAGGCCCCTAATAAAAAAGGCGCCTTGGCGTAATCTCGCAAGCGTATCAGATTATTCAGTTGCACGGGCGAGAGCATTAGGAGCAGCACAGCCAATGCTGACAAACGCCGGGGAGTAATAAGACGAAATATTCCGTATAATGCCAGTGCGGATAGTCCGTACAACAGCCCATACAGTGGGATCAGCGCAGACCAGGCTACACCAAAAATGCGCCAGGTGATAGCGGCTGCCCGAAGAAGATAGCGGTGTTTGTGTTGAAATGAACTGAGTGCGTGCGTGGGAGTATCGGGGGGCAGTTCTGTACAGGGGCACCGGTCTACTTCGGGCGGGTGGGTGAAAGCATACTTTGGATGTAAAAATGCCTCGAGGTGGGGCGCATTTTTTGTGTCGGGCTCTGCGAATTCTTTTCCGCAGGCCCACATCACGGCAGGGCCAAACAGCGATTGATAAAAATGAGGCGTTCCCCCCCAGGTTGCTGTATATACCATACCGACCAGCGCCGCTATTACGAATATAGCGGTAGCCGTATAGGCACCGGAGGAGCGCAGTCGCATAAGCACGTTTTCCTTTGTAAGCATATGCGTATTCAAGCGCTATCCAAGCCTATAAGTCAAGTTTGATATACGATGAGAGAGCCATGTGTGCGGTACAAATCTTCTATTCGTGGCGCAGTGCCTCTACCGGGTCCATGTTGGCGGCACGGAGCGCGGGATAAATACCGAAGATAATACCAACCAGCCCTGAAATAGAAAAGGCGGCAAGCGGCGCCCATGGCGTGATAATCGTAACCATATTGGCAAACCAGGTAATCAGATAGGGAATCGTAATGCCCAGCGCAACGCCGATAAGGCCACCGACGCCAGAGAGGAGTACGGTTTCGATCAGGAATTGAATGATTATATCGCGTCGTTTTGCGCCCAATGCCCGTCGGATGCCAATTTCCCGGGTGCGCTCGGTTACACTCGCTAGCATGATGTTCATAATCCCGATACCGCCAACGAGCAGCGAGATTGCGGCAATCGCTCCCAGTACGATGTTGAAGATCCGTTTGGTGCGTTCCGCCTGGCGCAACAGGGCTAATGGGACTACAATTTCAAAGTCGTTTTGCTTGTGGAGATTTTCCAGAATCTGGCGGATAACAAGCGCCGTCTCTTCCACTTCGCTTTGTTGGGCTACCTGGATGGTGGCTTCATGCAACTCCACCCGTTCGGCTTCGAAACTGCCGCTACGACGCTTCATCAGGATTTCGCCGAAGCGTGCCTTGGCCGCGGTCAGGGGAATATAAATGCGGCACGTTGTCGAGGCTTGTGCGCCCTGCCCGGCATGCTGCCCCTGAGCTCCTCCATTCGAGCTTCCATTACCCGGCGTAGCGGTTTTACTGGTACTTTCAGAGCGTATCACCCCGATAACTTCGTAATAGTCGGAGTCGACGCGGATTTTACCCTGGATAGCGTTTCCCAGGGGGAAAAGACGGTTTTCCGCCTCTTTTGAGAGGACGCATACGTTTTTGCATTGGTCCATCTCCATATCATTAAAATAACGCCCCTGGTCCAGCTGTAACTTATTCATTTGTGGGTACCAGGGCACCGATCCCACAATTTCGGCATCGATACGTTGACGGGCGCACCAGGCATGCTTTCGAATAATACGTCCGGGAACGATCAGATTTACCCCGGGAAAGGTATTCCGGATACGACGCAGATCAAGATACGTCAGCCCATACTCAGCAATACGACTTTGCGTCGAGGAGATGCTTTGCTCCTCCTGGGGTTTAATACTGCGTATGATAATATTATTACTTCCCAACCGCCGGATCTGTTCCTGCGCCTCATAGCTGGCCCCTTCGCCTACGGCGAGCATGGCGATAACAGAACAAACCCCGAAGACAATACCCAAAACCGTCAGCAGGGAACGCAGGCGGTGCAACCAGAGGCTTTTTACCCCTAAGAGAACAGTGCGACCCAAGCGACTTGGCAGGAAAGGAATAGAAACCGACATACTCAACCTTCCTTCCGCTCATCTGCAGCCAACCGGCCGTCGTGCAATCGCACCACGCGAAGCGAGCGCCGTCCAATATCCTCATCATGGGTGACCATAATCAACGTTTTTCCCTGTTGATGCAATTCATCAAAAAGTGTAAGGATCTCTGCCCCTGACGTTGAGTCCAGATTTCCCGTGGGTTCATCCGCCAGAATCACAAGCGGGTCATTTACCAAGGCGCGGGCAATGCCGACACGTTGCTGCTGTCCGCCCGATAGCTCGAACGGTTTATGATGCAAACGATGCTGCAAGCCCACACGCTCCGCCAAAGCGGTCGCACGCTCACGACTTACTTCCGCTGGTACTCCCTGGTAATACAGCGGCACCTCGATATTCTCAAGCACGGTGAGCTGCTGTATCAGGTTGTACGATTGGAAGATAAAGCCCAATCGTGTACCCCGAATAGCGGACAAGGCATTATCGTCCAGGGTAGACACATCATCATCCCCCAGGAAGTAACGACCACTCGTAGGACGGTCCAGACAGCCCAACAGATTCAGCAGCGTGGACTTGCCACACCCGGAAGGACCCATGATACTGACATACTCCCCTTGCATGAAGGAAAGATCGATGTCCTGCAATGCATGCACACTAGCTGCACCTGTGGAGTAGGTTTTTCCAACCCCGTCCAGATGTACAATCGTCGAACGCGCCATTACGACACCGCCTTTGGAGGTTTTGCCCCACCCTTGTGCCCCGCTCCGTTACCTTGTGGCCTCTTGCCTTGCGGAATTGTTCCTGAATGGGCGGGGGCAGACTGTCCATTTGTAGAACTTATGGAACCACCCTCTTTGGGCTTTCGGGATTTTTTATCAGGAGTAGACGCTTCACCTTTAGGCCGTGATGTGCCTCCGGATGCGGGGGGCGTTGCATAGCTAGGGGAGCGCAACAGTACATTGTCACCCGCTTCCAGCCCCGATTGTATTTCAATGAAAGAATCGTTGAATACCCCTATCTGCACGGGGCGTTTCTCAACCCCGCCTAGTTTCTTGACATAGCAGAAATGTTCATTGTCTTCGGAGATAATTGCCTGCAGCGGCACATAGACGGCATCCTCAAGCGACTCAGTGATAATTTCCACCTCTGCGCTCATACCCGGCTTCATCCAATCAAAGGTGTCATTAATCAAAATGGTTGTTGTATACACCTTCAAATCAGGATTCATCCAGCGATTTTGCGAATCGGGAAGCACCGATATTTTATCCACCACTCCCGTCAACGTGACATTAGGATACGCATCCACACGGATACGCGCCTGTTGCCCCTTGTGGACCTTCTTGACATACGATTCGTGTACACTCACGCTTACCTTCATTGCAGAAGTGTCCGGGATGGTGATAATCACCTGGCGCTCACGTATCGACGAACCTTCCTCAATCTGTTCCTGCATATACCGTCGGTTTCCGTCACCAGCCCCATAGACCACCAGCCCCGGTTGGGTAGCGCGGATTATGCATTTTTTGATTTGCTCCGCCAACTCTTTCTTGCGGCGTGCTTTCAGCGTATACTGCGCCTCCGCCGAATTCAGTTTGGCCTCTGTCTGCGCCAATTTCGAAATCGCTGTTTTCTTCGCCCGCAATAATTTGCGCAAGGCCTCCTCATAATCCGACAACAGCTTTTCTGCCTGTTTGGGAAATTCGTATTTAATAAACAACGCTTCTGTAGTCTTCGACGAATCCAGACTAATCTGCTTGCGCTTAAAGGTCATTTCCTCCGTATCAAACTCATTTTTCGTCACAAAGTCCTTCTCAAAAAGGCGTTTCGTACCCTCCATGGTAGTCTGCGCCAACGCCAACTCCTCATGCGCCAGCATGCGCGCATCCTCCAGTTCGCGCAGCTTTTGACGCGCCTCGCCATCACCCAGAAGCTTTGGATCTGCATACTTTGAAAAATCAATGAATTCAGGCGGTTGATAGGACGATTCCAGGGAAGTCTCCTGACTGGCCTGCGCCGATTCCGATGGGGCAGGGGGGGCTTCTTTCAGCTTTTCCTGCGTCTCTTGTTGTGTCTTTTCCTTTGTTTCCTCTGTTGCGGACGCCAAGACAGGGGTCGATGCTTCTGGGGCTGTATCCAGTTTGAGCATATCGATGATATCTGCCGTCAACTCCGCCCCCAGATATTTCTCCAAATCCATACGGGCAAAGCGTGCACCCAACTCCGCCGTTTTGATATCACTTTCGTTCTGATTCACCTGAATCTCATACTGCTCACGCGCTTCTGTAAAACTCGCCTTGGCATTCTGGTATTCCAGTTCCTGCTCCGTCTGTCGATCCTCCAAATCACTCGAATCCAATTCGACCAGCACCTTACCCTGTGCCACATCCTCTGCTGTAACCAGATACCCTTCCTCGACAATCGACAAGATCTTCGTTTCTCCCTGCACCTCCGACTTTAGTTCCTGGGATTCGCGCGCCTCAATCGTTCCCCCCTCCAACACGGTAATCTCCAATGGACCACGTATCGCGGAAAAAGAAATTCCCTGCGTACTTCCTGCATCCATCGTATCCTTGCGACAACCACGCCAAGCCAGTCCGGCCAGCACCAATACCGCAAGTAAGAACAGAATCCATTTTAAACGCCGTTTCCGATTCGCGTTCGGGCTTACCTTGCCATCCGTATTAGAACGCATCTTTCACTTCCTCCCACTGTCCATTTTCCTTGATGTAAAGTATCCCGATGTCGCGCCAAAATGCCAGGCGATACAAGGTGTGATTTACTAACGATTCAATCAATTCGTTCTGTGATTGGGTAAAGTCATTTTGCGCGTCCACCTGATCCATCGCCGTCGCCTCGCCCAACTCTGCGCGCAACTCCTGCTCCTCCACACGTCGCGCACTCAAATCCACCTTCATCTTTGCGATTTCATAATTACGATACGCCTGATCCAGATTACGCCAGGCGGCCCGCACATCCAATTTCACCGAATCCTCTTTGAGCGTTGTTTCCCGCTTCGCCTGTTCCAGACGAATCAAGGTGCTACGATAAGCATTCCGTTCCGACGTGCGATCCAGCGGCAAGTCCAAATCTACGCCTGCGCTCCACGTTGCACGCTCAAAGTCCAGATTTTCAAAATCACGCTGCCCGCTATTGTCCACCTCACCGCGTAACAACAACGAAAGTCCCGGCTTCAACGCATCCGCAGCCACATAGACCTTTCGCTCCGCATCCTCCAGCTGATCATACTGCGTGTACAAATCCAGACGCGTCGCCAAGGCCACCTTAATCGCGTCTTCATCCGACAGCTTCGGATGTTGCAATCCCTGTTTGCGCAGCGAACTCAACTCGGTATCATCCAGAACCAGATTGGCATCCATCGACAGGCCCAGCTGGATCTTGAAATTATCCAATTCGTTCTTATAACGCCGCACCGCGTTGATCCAATTGTTCTCATTGTTCAACAGCGCCTGCTCCAAACGGCCCAAATCAGCCTGTTTGCTACGGCCTTCCTGCGCCAAAGCACGTTCACGTTCTACATTTCGTACAAAATTCTTGTAACTGCGCCAGTTATTGCGTACGACATCGCGTGTGCGCAGCACGCTGTAATAGGAGGAGCAGATTTCGACCGTAAACTCCTTGCGGTAGCGGGTGAAACGGCGCAGCTCATACAACAGATCCCGTTCCGCCTGCGTTAACTTTTCTGCCGCCACCTTGGCCCCAGCCCCCTTTAACAAGGGCTGCGTGAATGTGCCGACCAACGCGGAAGAAGCACTATCCGCGCCCTCTCCTGTCAGAAAGCGCATGAAGTTGCTCGTCAATCCCACCGCAATTCTTCCCCCGCCCTCCAAAAGCCAATCCATCCCCACCTGCGTTTCTCCCGACAGCGTGCGCACCTTTTCCGTATGGGTTTGCATCTCATCCAGGCCCGCCAATGCACCCGCTCCCTCCACCAAATCTGCATAAGCGCCTAACACATCCGCAGGCGTACCCGTCATCGACTCGATTTGCCCAATTACCTGACGTGTACCCGACAGCCCTGTACTGAAATCAGAGGCCTGCATGGTGTCCGCCAACGAATGCGATACCCTGCTCGACGCGCCTCCCGAAAAGATAGGACTGTACTGGTGTCGTTCCAACATCAAAGCGAGCGCCTGTAGATATAGACTTTCTTTGCGCGTCTGATACGTGCGATTCTTGCGTACAGCAATCTGCAGCGCCTGTTCGAGGGGAACAATCGACGCGCCTAATTCGCGTTGTTCCGAACCTAAAGCCGGGTCCTCCTCCGTCACTACAGGGAGATCCGCCAGAGGCTGCCACGTCTCTTCCGTCTCAATAGAAAATTCTTTGGACATGCCTGGCACATCAGGACTCTTCTCCGAAATTGCCTGATACGCATCCCGATCCGCTGTCTTTCGGTAATGCGTTGTCGAGCAACCCAGAATTACGGTGGGAATTAAGACAATGCGTGCACTTTGCAGTAATACGCTTTTTATAGACATACAACGTCCCTTATCACAGTGTCAGCATGCGTTGATACGCCGTATCGCAAAATTCCGGGTAGCCCTCATGGGAAAAATCGGGATAGATCATAACCTCTTTCGGGGCCGTGATTTTGTTATACGCCGCAAACTGTGTCGAAGGCGGGCAAATATCGTCCATCAGCCCCGTCGCCATCAACACCTCTCCCTGAATTCTGGACGCTAAATGCTGGCAATCAATGTAGCCCAGCCGCGTGAAAACCTCCTCTTCCCGTTTATGGAGCGGGTCGAAAGCGCGGAAGAATTCTTTAAGCTCGCGGTAGGATTGTATCGCGAGATCCATTTCCCAAACCCGTTGATAGTCGCACAAAAACGGACATCTCGGTGCAAGCTTGCGGATACGGGGTTCCAGCGCAGCGCAGGCCAATGTTAACGCGCCGCCCTGAGAGCCACCCTCCGCACCTACCCGGTCCGAATCTACCTCGGGCATATCCATTACGATGCGCGCCAGTTGCGCTGTATCGAGGAAAATGGAACGGAACAACATTTTTTCCGGCGCATCATCCAGACCACGAATGATGTGCCCATGCAGTGTGTTCCCTGTTACCCCGCCTACGTCTTCGGAACGTCCCCCCTGCCCTCGACAATCCAAGGCAGCCAGGGAGAGCCCTGCTGCAGCATAGTGCAGCAATTCATGCCATTCAGGACTGCGTCCGGAATAGCCGTGAAAATGCAGTACCGCCGCATGGGGAACGGAAATATTCTTGGGGCGTACGTACTTCGCGTGCACACGCGCACCCCCCACGCCGGTAAAGTACAAATGGAAGCATTCTGCAAACGGTGTCTGGAAAGAAGCAGGAAGCAATTCCAGCTCTGAATCCATCGCATGCATTTCTTTCAGGGCAGCCGCCCAGTACGCATCAAAATCAGCCGGTTTGGGATTAATTCCCTGATAGGCATGCAATTCTTCTAAAGGTAAATCAACTATAGGCACAACACTACTCCTCAAAGCACGCTTTTAAAACGGGGGCAAAGGCCTCCGCCATACGTATAAACCCCAAATCGGTCGGATGAGTTCCATCCACAGTGGCCTCACCATCATTTCCCAGTAATTTTTCTCCGGCAAGATAATACAAACCCGGCACGCCCTTGTCTACAAGCCGTTCATAGGCAGCACGGGTCTCCTTATTCTTCCGTTCATAGCTTTTTCGCGCACGTCGAATAAAGTACCCGGCCTGATACGATATATTTTCCACCAAAACAATCGGCGTATCGGGCCGCGCTTTGCGCAATGCTTCAATAAAAGGCTCAATGCGCGCTTTCAACTGTTCCGGATCCAGGTTAGGCGCGCAATCCAGCACATAGGCCGCCACATCCAGTTCGGCGAGCAATTCACCCAACTCCGGCTCCAGCTTACCATTGCCGGAAAAGCCTATATTGATACATTCCCGTTGCAGCCAACGTCCCAAAATAGCCGGATAGGCCATGCCCGGACGGGAAGCGCATCCGCCATGGGTGATCGAGGTGCCGTAAAAGCAAATCGGTTTGGCGTGGGAAGCCGGACGTGCAGGCGCTTTGGCAAGCATGCTTCTTGGGGGTACGCCAATTTCTAAACGGGTTACGCCGTTATACAACGGAAGATACAGCAAAAACTCATGCTGTCCTTTTGGAAGCGCCTTGACCAGTTCCTTTTCATTGCTTTGCGCATCAGGACGTCCCGCACCAATCCATCGCCAGACCGCGCCATCACGCACGTAAAGGTCCAAACCACTGACTCCGGTGGCGGGCATATGCGGCATCGCCAGATTTTTGCTGCGCAAGGTCCATCGTGCGGAAATTTTTTGTGCATCCGACACAAAATGTACCGCCAACCCTGCTGAATGACGACTCAAACTCCATACGGCGTCGCGCACTACACCCTCAGCCTTAGCAGGAAGTCGGTCATACGGTTCTTTCAGCTCTGTCCAGCCCTGTCCTTCCAACCCCAACGAGAGCGCATCATACCAGAGCCAATCGCCCTCAGGCGATTGAGTCGCCATATTGGGATCCAGGTGTTCTATGTCCGACACGGTTTCCTGAGCTACAGAAAACGCCATGACGCTACAGCATCCCACGAATAACACCAACATCCTGATGATATTCTGCAGGCGATTTCTTTCTAATCCAGCATAGAAGTGCATTTTTTTCTCCTGTCTACCGATTTACACCCAAACCATACCGCAGCGCCTTGATTACAAGCTTATGAGCTAAGGTTGATATTATCGTCTGTCGCCCTGATAATAGACTATATTTAGCGGCACTTTACAACGAAATTCCATCTGGAGCATATAGAGGAGTGCCAAAACCCCAGATAAACGACCAGCACTACAGGCGATAACGCATGGTCCCTACACCTTTGGAAAGGAATACGATGAATATCCTGTACCGTTGTTTTGCAGTACTCCTGCTTGTATGCGCTCTAACGACAGGCAGTGCGGCATTTGCTGCTTCCAGAGTCCCTTCGGATTTGAGCGCCAGTTTGAAAAAGACACCTCCTGCGCATCCGCGTCTTTTCTTAACCGATACGCAAAAGCCGGCGCTTCGTGAAAAAATTGAAAACGAACCTCTCTGGAAAAGTGTCTATGACTATCTGTTAGCGAACACGGAAATTGTGAAAGAGCTTCCACCGCTTACACGCAAGAAAACGGGAAAACGTCTTTTGAGTGTTTCACGCGCTTGTATCCAGCGAGTTTCGTACTTGGCGCTGACCTATCGCATGACGGGGGACGCAAGCAGTTTAGAACGTGCAAAGGAGGAAATGTTGGCGGTGGCCCAATTTGAGGATTGGAACCCGAGTCATTTCCTGGATGTGGCGGAAATGACGATGGCGATGGCGATAGGCTACGATTGGTTGTATAACGATCTGGATGCGGATACACGCGCCACCATTCGGAACGCAATTGTCGAGAAAGGCTTGCGCACTTCGCTAAAAGGGGGGGGATGGGTCACGACGACACACAATTGGAATCAGGTTTGCCATGGCGGCCTGGTGGCTGGTGCGTTGGCCGTCTTGGAGGATGAGCCGGTGCTCTCTCGCAGGATTATTGAACGGGCGCTTGCCAATGTCCCCCGCGCCATGCATGAATATGAACCCGATGGCGTGTACCCCGAAGGCCCCTCCTATTGGGGATACGGCACTACCTACAACGTGTTGCTGATTGCCGCACTGGAATCCGCGCTGGGCAAGGATTTCGGCTTGTCGCAGTCGCCGGGGTTCATGAAAACGCCGTATTTCTATCTGCAGACGACAGCGCCTACCGGGTTGTATTATAACTTTTCCGATTGCGGTACGCGGGGGTGTGCCGCCGCCGCTATGCATTGGTTTGGCGGACGGTTGCAACAGCCGGGCCTGTTGTGGAATGAGAAAAAAGCGCTTGAGGGCTTTGTTGACGCTAAGCCCAATCCCAGTGGTTCCGCCGATCGGATGCTTACCTTCTTATTGATTTGGGGACAGCCGGTAGACCAGTTAGAAACGCCCAAGATGCTAAGCTGGCAGGGGAACGGGCGTACGCCCATCGCAATACTGCGTAATGGATGGGATGCGAACGATGCCTTTTTTGCCATCAAGGGGGGCTCCCCTGGTAGCAATCATGCCCACATGGATATCGGTTCGTTTGTACTTGATATGGAAGGCGTGCGCTGGGCGCATGAGCTTGGTGCGCAAAATTACCACAATCTGGAATCCAAAGGGATCGATCTCTGGAACCGTAGCCAGGATAGTGAACGTTGGACCGTTTTCCGGTTGAACAACTATAGCCATAGTACGTTGACGGTGGACGAGCAATTGCAACGCGTCAAAGGGCGTGCGCCTATTACCGATTTTTCCAGTACAGCAGACGCATCTTTTGCCATAGTGGATATGACGCCGGTATATGAAGGACAACTACGTACAGCAAAACGGGGTGGCCGTCTGTCTGGAAAAACCGTATTGCTGCAGGATGAGCTGGAAACGCTGGATCGCGCTACTTCGGTGTGTTGGGGAATGATGACGCAGGCAGCTGTCGAGATTTCTGCGGACCATCCAAACATGGCCGTATTGAAAAAAGACGGAAAAGAACTGACCCTCAAGGTACTCACTCCTTCCGATGCGGTGCTTAGCCTCTATGATGCCGAGACACCGCCGCAGCCGTATGATGAGAAGAATCCCGATACTCGTATGCTCCGTTTTACAACCCAGATTCCCGCCTCTACGCAGCAGACGCTAACGGTGATGATGTACACGGGTTCCGCTCCCGAAAATTCTCCCGAGCTCTCTCCCCTGAAAAAGTGGTAAAGCGTGCCAATACCAACCCCCCGCTTCTCTACTTCAAGGAGAGAAGCGGGGGGTGCTTTATTCATTAAGGGACTATCCGCTTAGGCAAGCTGCGGCACTTCAAAACCTTCCTGGTAAGGACGAGTCAGCAATGCGCTGGCTTCCGCATCGTTCTTGAATTGTTCGGTAACCGGATCAAATTCCAAGGTGCGCCCCGTACGGTATGCGATATTGCCAAAGTGGCAAATAGACGCCGCCACATGCCCTTGCTCAGGGGTTGCAGGTACCGCTGCAGGATCCTGCGCACGTACCGCATCAATAAACGCGCGTATATGCAAACGCGTCGAAGCAACTTCCCGGACAGGTTTTTCATCCGGAATTTCCTGATGCTTCTTATCATAAAATTTCTGATTGGCCATATACCCTTCGGAACCATAGAACATGGGTTCCACTTCACCACCCTTTTCATCATTGGAATACCGTCCACGAACATCACACACAATCATCGTGCCATCCGCATACGTATAACTCGCCTGTTGGGTATTGGGGGTTTCACCGCCATCTTGATAGCCAAAACGCCCGCCGCTGCTACTGACTTTCACAGGAAGGCCCTTATCGAAGACCCAATTTGCGACATCCGTCAGATGCGGTACATTGTTGCCCAATTCACCGTTCCCGTAATGCCAATACCAATGCCAATTATAATGCACATAATTGGGGCTGAAGGCGCGTCGTGTCGCCGGTCCCTGCCACAAATCCCACTGCAGATGTTCAGGAGCCTTTTTCTCCACAAACGGTCCCAGCGAGCCACGTTGCTTGAAGCAGATGCAGCGCGCCATATAAACATCACCGATGGTTCCCGCTTTCAAACGTTCCACAATACGCTGCCAAACCAACTCCGAACGACGTTGCGTGCCATGCTGAACCACCTTCTTATACTTCTTCGCCGCAGCAACCAACTGTTTCCCTTCCCAATACGTATTGCTGATCGGCTTCTCCACATAGACGTCCTTGCCCGCCTGCATCGCCCAGATAGCAGCCAACGTATGCCAATGATTCGGCGCACCAATCGTCACTGCATCAATATCATCATCCGCCAACAGATCCCGAATATCCTGGTACGCCTTCAACGTGCGTCCGGTTTTCGCTTTAAACTCCGCCACACGCTCCTCAAGCACCTTGGCATCCACATCACAGATCGCCGCCATATCCGCATTACGATATACTTCACATTCACGAACATGATCCCAACCACGACTGCGCACGCCGATTGTAGCCACCCGAACCTTATCATTGGCGCCCCACACACGCCCCGTAGTCGACAGGCCCGCCGCCAACACCGCCGCACTGGACGCGCCCAAAAAATGTCGTCTGCTTATCATTATGATAGTCCTCATTTGGTTTAAATTAACGATAACATCCCGCAACGCGGTGCATTATGCAACGATATTTCAAAAAAAACAAGCCAGCAGTTTTTTATGCTAGAAACAATGTCCCTCACCCAGAATTTGGATTCAGGGCTTGACCCGGTGGTACACAGCAATTACTATGGCGGTGCGTAGATTGACAACAAAATGGAGAGTGTTATGTCGCAGGAATTGGACGGGGCTTTTATCCGAAAATGTTTACCGGAACGTCCTGAAGCGGGACATAAGGGGACCTTCGGGCATGTTTTTGTGCTGGCAGGTTCACGGGGGTTTACAGGAGCCGCCAAATTGACCTGTACCGCGGCGTATCGTGCAGGGGCGGGACTGGTTACCCTCGCTACGCCTCATCCACTGGGGGATATCATGGCGGTTGCGCTGACCGAAACGATGACATGTCGGCTGGCTTCCACTGCGGAAGAAACGTTTGCGCATGTTGCGGTGGACAAGGCCGTGCATTTTGCACAAGGTAAAAATGCCGTGGTTATTGGACCGGGGATGTCGCGCCATCCTGAAACGGTAGGCTTTGTTCAGGATGTATTGCCGCAGTTTGGCTTGCCGTTGGTTGTAGACGCGGATGCGCTGAATGCGTTGAGCGAACAGCCCGAATTGCTGCATGAGATCCATACGCCTTGTATACTAACACCGCACCCGGGGGAAATGGCGCGTTTGGTAGGGTGTAGCACGAAAACGGTGCAGGCGGATCGGGTAGCCGTGGCACAGGCCCTGGCGCAGGAAATGCACAAGGTTGTTGTGTTAAAAGGATTTCGTACCGTGGTGGCGGACCCCTCTGGCCAGACATGCATCAACCCTACGGGAAATCAGGGAATGGGAACGGGCGGGGTCGGCGATGTGCTTGCTGGTTTGCTCGGCGGCCTGCTTGCCCAGGGAATAGATGCCTTTGAAGCGGCATGTCTGGGGGTGTATCTGCATGGCTTGGCAGGTGATCTGGCGGCAGAGAAATGTACGGCGCGTGCATTGATGGCGCGGGATGTGTTGAACGCCCTTCCTGCGGCATGGCAGGCGGTGGAGGCGGAGTAAGCGTCTATGACTACATTGCGCACCCTGAGTGAATTTGGATTCATTGAGCAGATTAGCGCGTTTCTTCCTTCCAATGCGAACGTACTCGTAGGCTTGGGGGATGACTGCGCTGTCGTGCAGGGCGGGGGCGACCGGCTTTGGTTGCTGTCTTGCGATGCGTCGTTGGAAAAAGTGCATTTTCGGCGTGATTGGGCCAGTGCGGAAGAGATTGGCTGGAAAGCAGCGGCCTCGGCATTGAGTGACATTGCCGCTATGGGGGGGCGTCCCGCATTTGTATTGACGACGGTGGCGGCTCCGGGGGATATGGATGCGGACTTTTTGCAGGATGTCATGCGGGGAATGGCTCAGGCCGCGGAAAGTTGTCAGGCGGTTATTGTGGGGGGTGACACGACACGCGCAATCGAAGGATTGCTCCTGGATGTGAGTGTAATTGGTGAAACAGTGGAAGGGGCTTATCGCCTTCGCAAGGGAACCCAGCCAGGCGATGTGCTATGTGTTACCGGTTGCCCCGGCTTATCGACCGCAGGTTTGCGAGCCCTCCTGGAAGGGAGAAGCGCGCCGGAACTACGGCAGGCGCATTTGCACCCGGTGCCACGAATAGCAGAGGGACAGTGGCTCGCTTCCCGTGCTGAAGTCCATGCAATGCTGGACGTAAGCGACGGGTTGTTGCAGGATGCCGGACATCTTGCCAAGGCAGCTGCACTGGGCCTGGACATCGATCCAGACAGCCTTCCCATGGCTCCTGTTTTGCAAGCCTATGCAGAAAAATGGGGATGGGATCCAATTTCCTTCATTTTGTCAGGCGGCGAAGCGTATGAACTGGCCTTTTCGGTTTCAGCCGCTCAGCTTGACGCTCTTATAATCGACTTCCAAAATACCTTCGAACTTCAGGTCACGCCCGTAGGTCAATTTACCAAAGATTGGTCGGGGGTGCGTGTTGCAGGGAAAGCGCCTGTCCAATTGGGCTTTGACCATTTTCAAGGGCAGTAGGTATGCAAGCCTCCCACCGCTTACAATAAAGAAAAACCCCGATTACGAAAATCGGGGTTTTTAAATGAAAAGGGAGAGAAGATTTCCTCTCTCCCTGATACGTACTCACAAAAT
Organism: Candidatus Hydrogenedentota bacterium; assembly: GCA_963678445.1. Classification (GTDB taxonomy): domain Bacteria; phylum Hydrogenedentota; class Hydrogenedentia; order Hydrogenedentales. The sequence continues at coordinate 3,048,880 of OY782877.1, forward strand.
ATAGAAATTACTTGTTCGGATATTCCTGAACATTGATGTTTTTGAAGGAAAGGTCGGTTGTTGGATCGTGTCCCTGCAGGTGAATCGTGCCTGCAATATTGACATAACCCTGTTTACCATTGGCGTCTTCAGATACGGCGCGCGTATCATAATAGTCGCTAACCTGGTATCCATCGATCCATACAGCGATGTGGTTACCTTCGCAGATGAGGGTCTTGTTGAACCATTCGTGGTCGGTGGAGACAACCTTGCGCGCTTCCTGATCACCATAGATACCGCCGGTACCGAAGTCGACAGGGTGGGTGCGCTCTTTCTCCCATTGATTACGTACCTGCGATTCATAGCCTTTCCAGAAGACGCCCGCCGGACCGCGGAAGAAGACGCCGCTATTCAGGTGGTCGCCGTTGGAAATGATGTCGAGCTGCAGTACGAAATCTTTGTAAAGACCTGCGGTTTCAATCTGGCCGTTACCATCTTTAATATTGAGGGCGCCGTCGACGACGGAGAAGATGGATTTATGGCCCGGAATGATGTTCCAGCCTTCGAGGTCTTTGCCGTTAAAGATGGGTTTCAAGTGCAGCGGGCGCAATTTGACTTCCATGATTTCCACCTTGGGTGCACGGCGATCACCCGCGTAACGTTGGAACTGGAAGCAGATATGACCACGGCCGTTACTGGCGCTAAAGCCCTCTACAGCAACACCGTCAACTGTAGCAGAAACATCGTTCCCCAACGCTTTCACGACGACTTCCTGTACCTTGGCGTCCCGCAAGGTTGCCGGTAACACAAGCGCCGCACCGCCTGTTTCCGAAGTGTGTCCGGAAAGTGTGCTGCGTACGGCTATGCCAGCACTCCCCTGGCCCTTCACCCGGATTTTAGCGACCAACTCAAAGTCAGCGAACTGGCAGGTCGACGCCAAGAAACCATTGGTGCCTCGCATCGCCATCATAGCACCGTCCTTGGCTTGCCAGTCCGCATCGCCAAAGGCAGTCCAGCCCATCAACGTTTCCCCATCAAATAAATTGATCCATTGTCCTTCTGCTACTTCCTGCGCCATGACGGGCATGGCTGCGGCCACTACGACCGCCAAGGCCAGCGTACCCAAAACACGTTTCATGAATCTCTTCCTTTCTTTTCAACGATAGACCGCATATGCGCGTTAATCTATCCTCCAAAAAATATCGTTTCTCTCATCGCACGAGTGGACAGAGATCTACACTCTACGAAAATATAAGCTTGAAAAGCAATTCAATTATTACGGTTTACAGAGTATAGCGCAATATTTTAATAAGAATGCAAAAAGAGGCGGTCATAAAAAAACGGATTTTTTTTTACTGTGCTTAGCTACGGTGCGAATCATTTCGCCTGGGTGTGCTCGCTGGAGCACCGTAGATTTTTTTGCATCACAAGTTGGATTTGTAGAGGGATCGTGCTAGAATCTTTTTTGTATGAATTCTAAGGGGCGTTTTTGCACCCAGATTCACATTTACGATTCACCTGCCTTTTAAATGCAAGGCAGTCACTACAGGAGATATTGGGATATGAAGAAGTTGCTAAGTGTTTTTTTCAGTCTAATATTGGTGGCCACACTGAGTGCATGTGGCGGAAGCGATACCGCTGCGCCAGCAGCGTCGTCAAAGACGGAAACGGCTGCACCCGCTGAAAAGGCAGCACCCACTGCGCCTGCAGCAGCGACGAAAGAACCAGTGGAAGCGGCTGCACCAGTCGAGAAAGAAACAACCCCCACTCCTGCGCCAGCAGCACAACCTGCGGCACCCGCATCCGCACCTGTACCTGTACCTGCAGCAGAGGCGGCAGAAGAGGGGAATCAAGCACCTGCTGAAAAGGCCAAGGGTGCTCCCAAGATGGTAAGTCCGGAGCCGGTGTATCAATTTGGCGAGATGGACAATAACAAAAAAGTTGAGCACGCCTTCATTGTCCGTAATGACGGAGACGCCACCCTGAATATTTCGCGCGTGAAGACCTCTTGCGGTTGCACCGTGGCGCAACCCGAGAAAAAAGTACTGGCCCCTGGTGAAGCCACCAAGGTCAATGCGACACTTTCTTTGCGTGGGCGTCAAGGCAAGGTGACAAAATCTATCACCGTCTATTCGGATGATCCCGAAACCCCCTCGTTTGTACTTAAATTTGAGGGGACGGCCATCGCCGCTATTCATATGGAGCCGGCACGGTTGAGCTTTGGGCGGGTGATGGATAATGAGGTGCATACGCGCAAGGTGAATATCCGTGCGCAAAAAGAAGAAATTACCTTCCATATTACCAAGGTAGAGTACAGCAAACTGGACGGGATTAAGGCCGAAGTAGAAACAGTCACCGATGGTAAAGAATACAATGTGACCGTGCAAAATGAAGGACCGTTCCCGACAGGCAACCTGAGTGGACGCATTATGCTGCACACCGACTACCCGGCACGCCCCGTACTTTACCTGAATGTATTTGCCCAGGTAATCGGCGTATTAGAAGTAGCGCCTCCCTCGATTTCCATTCGTGTGAGCGATGACGAAACCCGGACCACCTCGCAATACATTCGGGTCTCTTCAGGCCGCGTGCAGGAGTTTGAGATTGCCGACATTATTGTGCCGGTCGACAGCATGACAGCGGAAATTAAGCCGCGCAAAGATAGAAATAAAGAGGATATCCAAAATGATTACCTGATCTATCTCAAAAACATGCCCATGACCGAAGCGCTGGAAGGAAAGAGCCTGACATTGGTACTCACCGATGCGGAGAAGACCAAAGTTGATATTCCCTTCCAAATTGTGAAAATGAACAAGAAGAATTTAGTGCCGTTAAAACGTCAAATTGCCCCGGCCAAGCCTAAAGCAGCGACGGCAGCACCTGACGCGGCGGCAACAGCACCGGCGACAGCCGCCCCTAAGGCCGCTGCACCCTCCGCACCGACAGTCGAGAAAAAGTAGCCCGAGTTTCCAAATGACATCCATGCCCCCCTGACGTTCAACGTCAGGGGGGCTTTTTGATGTCTGCCACCCTAAAAGTGGTTATAGAGATGGAATTTTATAGTAATCTCTGGCCCGCTTTAGTGACTAACATTTCAGAAGTTGTCATAAAAAACGGAATTTTTGCTGCAGTCAGCGACGGTAAGGACCGTATTTTTTGGGTGTGGCCCTGGCCACCTTGTGGTCGCTGGACCACTTTAATTGTTTTTTTGGGGAGAAGGCGATTGCATGACAGTCCGTTTGGGCTCAACGTAAGCGCTACTGTAATGTTTTCGATTTTTCTTGGTACCCTTTTAAGGGGGAATTAGGGGTTTGCGGGGGTGGGCTTTGTGTTGTTGAGGGAATATGTTAGAATATTCTATGGAAGTTTGTAGTGCAACTTCCGGTAGTGCTGCCCCGCGTGGTTCTGTGGGCACCATGCACGCGGTAGAGAGCATGTGTTTTGTAAAATTGGGACATTTTTATAGTTTTATTTGCAGTTTTTGCAGTGTTTGTATGCTGACGCGATCCAGCGATCGCAGGCAAAAGGCATGGTCCTGACCATCCCTAACCACAGCAAAAATTTCGTTGTTTTATGACAGTTTTTGGAATGCTGGTCACTAAATGAGGGTCAGAGTATGCGTGGATTCGGGCGGAATGGATGCTTTTGTCTATGGGCTGTATTGGGGTTATGCGGGGTGGTGGCGATACCGGGGGTAGCGCAGACTACGATGACCATGGAACGGCTGATTGTAGGCGATGGCTACTACCGCCCTGGTGAGACGCTGGATATCACGGTGACTTTTCTGGTGGAGGGTAGCGACAGGGTGCTTCAATTGGGTTTGGAGGAGACCCTGCCTGCAGGGTGGACGTTTAATACCCTTGTGGGTGGGCGTTTACCCCAGATTCCGCCAGCATCGGGTGCCTCAGGGCAGCTCAATTTTGCCTGGATTATGGTGCCCAATAATTTTCCTGTCTCGTTTACCTATCGTGTGAACACGCCCGCCAGTTCGACAGGGACCAAGTCGATTATCGGTAGAGGATTATATGGTTTTGGCACGGATATTTATCCAACGCAAGATGTTATTAGCACGATTCCTTCCTTGGGCGGGGGGGAAGGTGAGGGCGAAGGTGCGGCGGAAGGTGAAGGCGAGGGGGCTGTAGAGGGGGAAGGCGAAGGTGCGGCGGAAGGCGAGGGCGAGGGAGCCATTGAGGAAACGGTGGTGTCGTATACGCGCGTTGCGACGGGGGACGGTTCGTATGAGCCCGGTGGAACGGTGGATCTGACGGTGACGATCTCGAAGACGGGCGAAAAAGCGTTGACGCAGTTGGGGATTTCAGAGGAACTACCGGCGGGCTGGTCGTTCAATCAGTTGGTGAGTGGAGCATTGCCTCCTATTAAACCCAATTCGGGAAGTACGGGTTCGATTGCTTTCGCCTGGATTAGCATCCCGGCCTTGCCGATTACTTTTACCTATCGTTTAAATGTGCCAGCAGATGCTACGGGCACACAGGGAGTCTCGGGTGAGGGTATTTATTCGGTAGGTGCTGAGCAGTTGTATACCGCCCTTGTACTTACGTCATTGGAAGAAGGTGCTGCGGCGGAGGGTGAAGGTGAGGGGGCAGTAGAAGGGGAAGGCGAGGGCGGTGCCGAAGGTGAGGGGGAAGGCGCTGCGCCGGTGGAGGGGATGACGTTGACGCGCTCGGCGGGGGTAGCAGGATTTTATTCGCCAGGGGGACTGGTGGACGTAACGGTGACACTGGCGTATTCGGGTTCTGAAACGGTGACCTTGCTGGGTATGGAGGAGATGGCGCCGGAGGGATGGACGTATAAGGGGATAGTAAGTGGGGCCTCTCCAGCGGTGACGCCGTCGGTAGGGGATACGGGTACACTGGGCTTTGCCTGGATTACGGTGCCCTCATTGCCGGTGACGTTTACCTATCGCCTGCAAGTGCCCGGGATAACTACAGGTCTCCAGACAATTTCAGGACAGATTCTGTATTCGCTGGGCGGTGACATGTTGAAGACCCCTATGCTGAATACAGATTTGCAAGAGGGCGCGTCGTCGTCTGAGGGAGAAGCTGAAGGCGCTACAGAGGGCGAAGGCGAAGGTGCTGCGCCAGTCGAGGGCTTGGTGTTACAGCGCGTAGTACCCTCGGAAAGCTATTCTCCAGGCGGCACATTGGTGCTGGAAGTGACCTTGCGATATGGGGACGATGCAGCGGTTTTGGCATTGGCTCTGGAAGAAACGCTGCCGACGACCTGGAGCTTCCACTCCATGGTGTCGGGCTCAATGCCTCAGTTCACCCCTGTGGAAGGGGATACGGGCACATTGACATTTGCGTGGAGTTCGGTGCCGGCGTTCCCGGCGACATTTCGCTATCGCGTGGCCGTGCCTGCAGAAACAACAGGTATGCAACAATTGACAGGACAGGCAACGTATCGTCAGTCGGGGCCTGAATTGGTGTCGAATACGGCTACGACGGATATACCGGAAGGTACTGCAGCGACTGAAGGAGAGACAGAGGGCGCTGTACTGGAAGGCGAAAGTGAGGGGGCGCTTGAGGGGGAGGGAGAACTAGGGGCGGTGGATGGCCCTTTGGTCTATCTGCGACAGAACTCAGATGTGGAGGGGGTGGTGTATCCGCATTATCGTTTTGCACCGGGTGAGTCGGTGTATATTCGGGTGACGATTCGATATGTGGGCGATGAAGGCTTGACAGCGTTGGCGTTGACGGAGACCTTGCCGGAAGGTTGGGTATATAAAGGGGTGGTGGATGGCATTACGCCCGAACTGAAACCCGGCAGCGGTTCTACCGGGGAGCTATTATTTGCGTATTTTAATGTTCGTCCAAGAACATTTTTCGTATATGAGGCCCAGGCACCCGCCGATGCCACGGGAGAACAGTTGTTTTCCGGTGTGGCGCAGTATCGGGAAAACAGTGCAGAACAGACGACAGACCCGATTGTAAGCACTTTTTTACCGTTTAGCGATCCGGATTTGGTGGTGGAAAACATATCGCTTCCTGAGTCGGGCTGGATAGGACAAAAATTACCGCTGTCGTGGAAAACGCGTAACCAGGGCGGCAATGTAACCTCAACAGGATGGCGTGATTGCGTCTATTTATCTGCAGATAATAAACTGGGTGACGATACCCTGTTGGGGTGCATATCGCATGAGACCATGCTGGATATTGCCGCCTCAGTTTCCTCCGCTCCCACGGATTGGGTAGTGCCAGCAGTGACGCCGGGACAGTATTATGTCGTGGTGCAAACGGATGTCGACGGAGCATTGGAAGAGGATGAGGAAGAGAATAACGTAAGCGTAGCCGGGCCGTTTGACATTTTCTCGGTGACGTATGAGGCGACGGTGCAGGCAGAAGTGGAGGTGGCGGAAATGGGAACGGCAGTTGTGCTGACTGGCCAGACCATGGCGGTAGGGGGCGAAACGCCGCAGCCCAATGCAGAGGTCTTTGTTGATGTGGTGTCGGATGCATTTATGTGGGAATTCTCAACGCAGTCGGACGCGTCAGGGGATTTTACGATCACTTTTGAACCCTTGCCGACAGAAACCGGAGTATATACGGTGGGCGCGCGTCATCCGATCGTGCCGACAGCGCCGGTGCAGGACACCTTTACCTTGGTGGGGATGTTGGCGACGCCTGCGTCTCAGCAGATATCCCTGGCGCAAGGGGGAAGTGAAAGTGTTGTCTACACGTTAAAGAATATCAGCTCGGTACCCCTGTCGGGCGTCACGGTTGTGGTGGAGGGTGCGCCTGCAAATATGACGGTCACCCCGACGGTGGCGTCGTCGATAGAGGTGGGCGTGAGTGCGCCGTTAACCCTGGAAGTGGCGGCTGCGGACGCATCGACGTCGTCAGCAACGATAACGGTGCAGGTAAGCAGTCAGGAAGGTGCTTCGCAGACCCTGACGCTGCAGGCGAATGTCTTATTAGCCTCTGCGGGATTATCGCTTTCTCCCTCCAACCTCACGGTGGGTGTTATTCCCGGCGAACAGACGTTATTTACCCTGGAGGTAACCAATATCGCCGGGGTTACAAAGACGGGATTTACACCAATATTACCCAAAATCGATTGGGTTTCGTTGGTGTCGCCCCTGGAGGAGATGGATCTGGCTCCAAATGAAACGGTGCCGATTGTGTTGCAGTTTTTACCGCCCAGCGATGAGCCGTTGACGCAAACACCGCTTTCAACGTTGCTGCAGTTGGCGTACGACGGGGTAACGGGCACGACGATTCCCTTTAACGTGAGCGTGCTGGATGTGGCGCAGGGGAGTCTGCGTATTTATGTGGAGGATGAGTTGACCTATCTGGACGAGGCCAAGCCCAGAGTAGCGGGGGCGCAAGTGACAGTCCGCGATGTGGAGACGGGCGAGGTGCTGGCGGAAACAGCAACTTCGGCAGCGGGTGAAGTAAGCATAAATAACTTGCCGGTAGGACTGGTGACCTTGGAGGTGCGTAGCACCCAACACGGGTTGTATAAAAACGTGGCTCAGGTGCAGTTGGGGCGCGTGAGCCCGAAAACGGTACGCCTGTACCGCGATGTCGTGAAGCATGTGTGGGCGGTCAAGCCTGCTGGCGAGGGAGAAGAGGATACTTTTGTATTGCAACGCAACCTGGAAACGGGTGTTGGGATGCCGCTGTTGACGGTGACGCCCGGGGTGTTGCTTTTTGATGTTTATGAAGGCGGGAGTTGGTTTGTTTCTCTTGAGGTGGCTAACCAGGGAACGGCATCGGCTAGTCATGCCACATTTGAATGGGGCACTGTACCTGGATTTACCATCACGCCTTTGGTGACAGAGCTTGGCGATGTGGAGGCTGGGCAAACAGTGACGGTTCCGGTGCTGATAGAGGAGGAAGCATCCGCGACGAAAGCCGCTTCGGATTGCACCGTGACGACGTCGTGTGGGGTGCGTTATGCAGTGAATTTAGGCGATACATTGGAATGGCGTCTCGAGCCGATAGCAGTTGCTTTCGAAGCGGCACTTTGTGAAGATACTACGCCTCAGTATGGCGATTTAACCTCCTTTGCCTTGACGCAAGGATTGTATGCTACTACGCCTGTTTTCAGCGTAGTAAGCGATTGCATTGAAAAAGTCGAAGCAGAGCCAAACAGAGATGAGGGTGAAAGCGAAGGCACCGTAGAGGGTGAGGGTGAGGGTGAGGGCGAAGGCGAAGGCGAAGGCGAAGGCGAAGGCGAAGGCGCTGTTGAGGGCGAGGTCGCAAAAGTCGTTTTTGAGCGCGTGGCGCCGTTGGATATGGCGGATGAATGGGTGATGGCGGTACGAAAGGAGGCGGTAGTGACACCATGGGCCGCGTTAGATCTAACGGAAGCGAAAAGCGAGTCGTGTGTTTCGGGGCGTATAACGGTAGAGGTGAATGAGGTGGTGGTAGGCGAATCATTTGAGGTACAGGCGTTGATCGATGTGCCGGGACATGTTTCGTTGAGTAATGTAACGGTGACGTTGCAGATTGTGGATGCCTCGGGAACAAGTGTGAGTGAATTGTTCGCTATAGAATCCCCAGTTCTGAGTGGAATAGCGGATATTTCCGGTGCGGGAACAATTGCAGGGGGTACGACTGCGGTGGTGCGTTGGTCGCTTGCCCCAACTGATCTGGCGAGTTATCTGGGCGTGATGACGTATCAGATTGGAGGAGCCTTTTCTTATTCAAATGGCGAGACAGCGGTGGAGACTACGTTTTTACCACAGCCGGTGCTGGTAAGACCGACGACCCCGACGAAACTGCATGTATTTTATCCCTATCGGATTTATGGGAACGATCCCAAGTCGGAAGCACAGGAGGAAGCGGAACCATTTTATGTCGGAATGCAGTTTTTGAATAAGACCTCGGAGGATATTGCCGGGCTGGAGGTTGCACTAGCGGAGCCTGAGTTAACGTTGGTGGATTCGGGTGAATTAGCAACATTGCAATTATTGGATGTGCTGGTTTTTGGTGAGCCTGCTATGCGTCGTTTTTCAGCAGAGCTGGACGATGTGCCTGCTCTGACGGAGGCGGAGGCCTACTGGCAGCTTTCGACACCGGTATCGGGAGCGGTAAAGCGCCTTTCCATGGTGCTTACAGCGCGTAGTCCGGAAGGCTATCGTGAGGTGTTGATGCCCTCAGAGGTGGAAACGCACAACTTGGTGCGTCTGGTGTGGATCGATGATGAGGATGATGATGGGCGACTGGATTTTTTGGTGAATGATACGCAGCCTGATGCGAATGATTTCCCAGATGCAGTGTATACAAGTGATGGCCGTGAAGTGTCGGTAAAAGTCGGTTTAGGGGCGCAGTTAACGGAACAGGAGGCGAAGTTTGGTTACGATCGCACGTATACATTGTCGGCAACAATGCAGTCGGGCTGGACTTATCTCTCGGTGGAAAATCCTACGCCAGAAGACTACGAAATTTTCTCAGTGCAACGTGGGGATGGAAGCTCGATGCCGATGGAGAATGTCTGGTTGACGCGGCGTATGGTGCGCAACACAGCAGATGAGCCGGAGGAGAAGGCGTTGCTGCATTTGCTGGATACGGATAATGGCGGTACGTATACCATCGTATTCCGTTCAAAAGAAGGACTGCCTCCCAATACGCCACCAGTAGCGGATGCCGGGACCGATCAGGAGGTCTTGAGTGGGGTGGCGGTGACGTTGGATGGTAGTGCCAGTTCCGATACAGAAGGCGCTACGTTGACGTATCAGTGGTCGTTTGTTGCGCGTCCAGAAGGCAGCGTGGCAGCGCTAGACGATGCCACGGCAGTACAGCCCGTATTCACGCCGGATCTGCGGGGGGTATATGAACTACAACTGATTGTGAATGACGGTGAGGATGCGAGTGAAGCTGCAACCGTAATGGTGACGGTGTTGAATCGTGCACCAGTAGCCGATGCGGGACCGAACCAAAGTCAACGTGTAGGAACACGCGTAACCTTGGATGGTCGGGGAAGCTTTGATCCGGAATCGGACTTGCTGACTTACGCATGGAGTTTTGTCTCACGTCCGGAAGGTAGCAGCGCCGTCCTGGAAGATGCGATATCGGTCAGTCCCTCATTCACTATCGATGCCGCAGGGGATTATGTAGTCCAACTGGTGGTCAACGACGGTACCGTGGATGGTGCGCCTGCAACTATGACGGTCAGTACGAGCAATACGGCGCCGGTGGCGAATGCAGGCGTGGGGCAAACGCGTCCTGTGGGTGAAACGGTGGTCTTAGATGGGCGGGGTAGTTATGATCCCGATGAAGATTTGTTGACCTACACCTGGAGCTTTGTCTCGCGGCCTTCTGGCAGTGCGGCAACGCTGTCTGGGGGGAACACGGTGAACCCCTCATTTGTGATCGATGCCGCGGGAAATTATGTCATCCAACTGGTTGTAAACGATGGCACCGTGGACAGCTCGCCCGCTACTGTGACGGTGAGTACAGAAAATACGCCACCGCTCGCAAATGCCGGCAGCAACACAACGGCGAAGGTGGGAAGTGAGGTTACGCTGGACGGTTCGGGTAGTTCGGATGTGGATAAAGACGAATTAACCTTCCGCTGGAGTTTGGTGTCACGTCCCTCTGGCAGCGTGTCTGAGTTGGTGGGGGCGACATCGGTGCAACCGCGCTTCACGGTGGATCAACCGGGAAGCTATGTGTTTCGTCTGGTGGTGAATGATGGTCTGGTGGACAGTGCGCCTTCAACAGTCACGGTGAGTACAAGCAATAGTGCACCGGTGGCGAATGCCGGGCGTAATCAGACAGCGCGTGTAGAGCAGGCGGTGACGTTGGATGGTTCGGGCAGTACGGATGTTGACAAAGATGAATTGACGTTCCAGTGGAGTTTTACAACACGACCGACGAACAGCACGGCAGTCTTGAGTGATGCAACAGCAGTGCAACCCCGATTCACCGTGGATGTGCCGGGTGAGTATGTGCTTCGACTTATCGTGAATGACGGCACGGTGAACAGCGAGCCGGATACGGTAACCATCAGTACGGAAAATACGCCGCCTGTGGCGGAGGCTGGTGCGAATCAGACGAAACGGGTAGGTGAAACGGTACGACTGGACGCATCGGGTAGTACTGACGTGGACAAGCACGAGTTGACCTTTGCCTGGAATTTTACGACGCGTCCGGAGGACAGCACCGCGACATTGGATGATGTAACCGCTGTGACACCGCGTTTTGTAGTAGATAAACCCGGCACCTATGTAGTTCAGCTTATCGTGAACGACGGAGTGGCAGATAGTGAGCCGGACACGGTAACCATCAGCACAATAAATAGTGCACCCGTCGCAGACGCGGGTGTGGATCAAACCAAACGCTTGGGCGACGTGGTGACGTTGGATGCCAGCGGAAGTAGCGATGTGGACGAGAATGAATTGTCCTTTTCGTGGAACTTTACCACGCGTCCTGCGGGTAGTACGGCAGTATTGTCCAATCCGGACTCCTTGAATCCAACATTCATAATCGACGTGGCCGGTCAATACGTTGTCCAGCTTGTGGTAAACGACGGCGTAACCGATAGCGTCCCGGATACCATGACAGTGAGTACGGAAAACACCGTGCCGCAAGCCGATCCGGGAGACGATACTTCGGCGCATGTCGGCGAACGGGTGACTTTGGACGCCAGTGCGAGCACAGATGTGGATAAGGACGAGTTGCAGTTCCAATGGTCATTCATCACGCGTCCTGCAGAAAGCACGGCGGTGCTGAACAATGCCGACACCATTTCTCCCTGGTTTGAAATGGATCAACCGGGCACCTATGTGGTGCAGCTGGTCGTGAGTGATGGCAAGGTAGACAGCACGCCCGTCACGGTGCGTGTGAGCACGGAAAACAGTGCGCCGGTGGCAAATGCCGGTGCTGACCGTTCGGGCCAGATAGGCGATGAGCTTGTCTTGGATGGTAGTGGTAGTTACGACGTAGACGGAAACGCCCTGACCTATTCCTGGAGTTTTACTTCGCGTCCTGCAGGCAGCACAGCGGCATTAGCCGATGCTGCTACGGCGTCGCCACGCTTTACGCTGGACGTGGCCGGCGACTATACGGTGCAGTTGATCGTGAGTGATGGTGAGTTGACAAGTGTGCCAGACACCATGCGTGTTACGACCAGCAACAGCATGCCGGTCGCCAATGCCGGCCCGGATCAGACGCGTCTGGTAGGCCAGGAGGTTACGCTGGATGCCTCAGGAAGCTACGATTTGGATGACAACACGTTAACCTATTCCTGGAGCTTTTCGTCGCGGCCCACAAGTAGCGCGGCGCAGCTCGATGATTCCACAGCAATTTCACCGACGTTCCGTATTGATATAGCGGGAAGCTATGTGCTCCAACTGACGGTATCAGATGGTGAGGCGACGAGTGCGCCGGATACCGTGGTAGTTACAACCAGTAACAGCCGACCGGTAGCAGATGCGGGCAATGACCAGAATGTTGCCGTGAGCACGCGCGTCCAATTGGACGGTTCGGCGAGTTCCGATCCGGATGGCTCTGCACTGCTCTACCAATGGAACATTACCACCGCACCCGCAGGCAGCACGGCGACATTAAGTACTGCTGAACAAGCCCGTGCCGCCTTTGTGGCCGATGTGGCTGGGCAGTATCTGGTGCAGTTGATTGTGGGCGATGGCGAATTTAACAGCTATCCTGACACGGTTTCCATCATTGCCGCCGAAGAAGGGGGCAATTGTACTTCGCCACCTGTAGCACCCAGTAACGTTATGGCCAGCGATGGTTCCTATACCGACCGGATCGCCGTATCCTGGACAGCCGTCGCCGGTGCAACGGGATATCGGGTATGGCGCAGTACGACGGATGACGTAAGTACTGCAGAACCCGTAAGCGCATGGTTGACAACCACGCTATACAATGATACCAGTGCGATGGCGGCGACCGTAATTCAGCCAGAGGGCTGTGGTTGCACAGAACCCCAGGTTCTGCTGAATTACTACTACTATTGGGTGCAGGCCCGTAGCGACGAAGATTGTCTCAGTGCCTACAGTAGCCCCTCGGATCGAGGACACCGCGCAGCCGCATTGGAAAAAATGGCGCAAATCTACAAGACCGTTGCTGTGCCGGTATTGCCGGGCAACGTAATTGATGTGGCGACACGCGCGATTCTGCCCGATGCCGCCCTGTTCATTCGTCTCCGCAGTGATTTTGATACGATAGCAGAAGTGTGGGGCGAGGTGACCGCACCTGGTTTGCGAAGTGAAGAGGTCGTGTGGATTCCCGTGGATGGCGAAAGCGTGAAAGATGGCTGGGTGGCCTACTATCCCAGCCAGCCGTGGCAAGCCAACGAACAAATTACGATGACAGTAGGCGGTGCGACGGATACAGGCACGCCGCTGGGACCAATCACCTATCATTTCATTGTGCACGAAGACCTTCAACAGGATACCGGCTGGAAAGTCTGGCAGCCTACCTACGACATGCTCGACACATCCACGATGGATCTGACTCGGGAAGGCAACAAACTGGTCTCTGTAAATGTCATGTCCGATGACGCCTGGTCACTACTGGAAGATGCCTACGGGCCTATTTACACCATTTCACCCTTCGAAGCCTTCCTTACGCCACAACGCGTCTGGCTGCCCCTGCCCGACGAAGTACGCGCCAACGAGGTGATGTTGTATTACTTCTACGACGATGGCGAGAAAAAGGATTGGTATCCGGCGGAGTATGTGACAGGGCTGACCGACCCCAATAGCTATCTGGAGGTCAAATTAGACGGCGTCTTGCATCTGGGCGTGCTCCTGCACCACGGCGGCATGCTTCAATTAGGACCGCCAGTACAAGAAGTCGAGAGTGCGTCCTCATTTGCCCTATCTTGGCGTCATTGGGGCGATCTTGTGATAGCCTTTGCCGCCTTGGCGGCGATGGTCAGTCTGGGGCGTTGGTATCGTCGGCGTCGTGCGGAATAACGGAAGGGTTTCGTAGTAAAAATGCAAGAACCCGTTTCGATTTCCGTAGTAGGACACGGTGGTCTCCGTCTAAACGTATGGGACTATGGTGGCGAAGGGCCGACGCTCCTCTTCTGCCATTGTACAGGCGGCGTTGCACGGCTCTGGGACGCCGTGCTTACCCACATGCGCATGCAGTGCCGCATACTGGCACTAGATATGCGCGGTCATGGCGATTCAGATAACCCGGCAACCCGGGAAGATTGTGCCTGGGAACATGCAGGTAAAGATGTCCTGGCCGTGTTGGACGCCCTTTCCCCTCGCGAACCGATCTATGCCGTAGGCCATTCCGCAGGGGGCGCGCAGCTGGCCTATGCAGCACTCTATGCGCCCGGTACATTTCATGGCATGGCCCTGCTGGACCCCATCATTGCCCCCAAGCAAGAACTGATTCACGGCAAACGTTTGGCGGCAGGCGCGCGACGTCGGAAAACGCACTTTGCAGACCGTCCGACCGCAAAGGTTCGTTTTTTGCACCGCGAACCGATGTCCACCTGGTGCGAAGAAGCATTGGATGCCTATGTGCAATACGGCCTATGCGAATCCTCTGAGGGCGATGTAACCCTATCCTGTCCAAGCCCTGTCGAAGCCTGGAATTACGAAATAGGCGGGGGATGCGATGCCTTTAGGCAACTCCATACAATCACCTGTCCCGTCCTACTGGTAACTGGACGCGACAGTGGTTTTGCCAGTTTAGCCTCAATGCAAGTAACACAACTTCCGCAAGCCCGCCTTGAGATAATGGAAGGTGTCGGCCACTTCATTCCCCAAGAACGCCCTGTTGAGACAGCCGTTCTCCTTGACGCCTGGCTTTCCTGCCCCGGGTTTACAGAGTAAAGCGATACTTTTTGCCCTCCGAAAGCGCTACAAGAAATATTTATAATGTATGCCTTTTTTGAGGCTGTATTGTTAAGTGTTTTTTTGCTGTCAGGAAAGCCGTTTCATGATATTCTGAGAAGGAGAATTATTGGCTGATTCAATACCAAAGCGGTCCAGCGACCGCAAGGTGACCAGGGCCACACCCAGGAGATATGCTCCTCGCCGTGCGTGCTCACAGCAAGATTTTGTTTTTTAGGACAGTTCTGGAGTGTCAGTCGCTAATGTGTTTTTTGAAATACCCCAAGGGGGAAAGGAGAGGCGTTTTTAAGAATAATTTCTAGGAACACCTAGATTAGGGGGACTACTATGGGGAAATCGGTGTCGGAACACTTGCGAAAGTTTTTAGCACCGGAGTTTATCTTTTGTTGGCCCTTGGGCGCAAGCAACTATTGAGGTCGAGGTCATTGACTTAAATGCGGTGGTGCGCCAGATGGAAGGTATGTTGCGGCGTCTTATTGGTGAAAATATTGCCTTATCGACGGCACTGGCGTTGGACTTAGCCCCTGTGCGGGCGGATCGGGGACAGATGCAGCAGGTGTTGATGAATCTGGTGATAAATGCACGGGATGCAATGCCGCAGGGGGGGGCTGTAAGTATCGCAACAAGGACTTTGTTATTAGAAGCAGATTGGGCGCATACACATCCGGGCATGAAGACAGGAGCCTATGTGGTGATGTCGGTAAGCGATACGGGCATAGGCATTGATGAGGAAACACGTCAGCGAATCTTTGAACCGTTTTATACAACGAAGGAGTGTGGCAAGGGAACGGGCCGGGGCTTTCAA
Source organism: Candidatus Hydrogenedentota bacterium (assembly GCA_963678445.1). Lineage (GTDB taxonomy): Bacteria > Hydrogenedentota > Hydrogenedentia > Hydrogenedentales. Next base: position 3,064,470 of record OY782877.1, read on the forward strand.
TGGTCCATGGTATTATCAAGCAGCACGGCGGCGATATTCAGGTGTACAGCGAAGAGGGCCAAGGAACCGCTTTCAAGGTTTATCTTCCTGCAGTGTCAGAAGAAGCACAAGAGAATAAAACGGTTGTGCATCCAAGCAAAACATCACAAGGTAATGAAACCATACTGGTAGTGGAAGATGAGCTAAGCGTGCGTACGCTGGCGGCGCGGATCTTAGAACGGTTTGGTTATAACGTACTGGAGGCAGAGGAGCCGGAGGCTGCATTGATGTTGATCCAGAAGCATGCGGAGAAGGTGCATTTGCTGGTATCGGATGTGGTCATGCCCAAAATGGACGGGAAAACCTTGTATACACAACTCCGGGAATTCTATCCGGAGTTGAAAGTGTTATATATGTCAGGATATACCAACGAGATAATTGCACATCAGGGTGTGTTGGAGCCGGATATAGATTTTATACAAAAACCATTCAGTATGCGGGATTTTTCGAGAAAGGTGCGGAAGGTTTTGGATAAATAATCTATGGTAATTCTATGTCGACTGTTTCAAAAACACCGGGAAAAAATTATTATGCCCAAAATTCGAATCGAATAGGCTTTTCCCCTACCAATTGCCTAAGGTTTGAGCAACTTTGGCTATTCTAGATTATGGACTGAAACCCCCTCTGGCCTTTCTTTTTACTCCTATTCACAAACTAGGGTTCTCTAAGGGCTCTTGGGATTGTACCCGCCCTTCGGCTGTGTTATCATTCAATAGACGTAGATGGTTGGGTAAACCCCATGGAATGTAAGGAAATATAAAACACAATGAATGGCTTTTTTAAAGGTGCGACCTTTTGGATCGTGATCCTCATTATTTTGGTGTTGGCATTGACCAATTTGCCCAAGTTTCAGAACGAAAAACGGGAATTGCTTGAGCCGGATTTTGTTGAGCAGCTCTCCAAGGAGAACGTCGAGGCAGTTTCCGTTAAAGAGGTGGGTAACGAACTCAAGAAAGTGGTGGTGAAGTTTAAGACGCCGGTGGACGGCCAGAAGGGGATGGAGTTCAACACCGATAACTTCAAGGAAGAGTGGAAAGCCGCCTTGGATAATCAGGGTAAGAAGTACACCTTCGACGTTGAAAACACCCTGTGGCAGGGAGTGTTGTTTAACATTTTGCCGGTGCTGCTGATTATCGGTATCTTCTGGTTCTTCATGATTCGCCAGATGCAGGGGGGTAGCAATAAAGCCCTGTCCTTTGGCAAAAGCCGCGCCAAAATGGTTAATCAGAGCGACAAGACAGTAACGTTTAATGATGTCGCCGGCGTGGATGAAGCCAAGGAGGAGTTACAGGAAGTTATTGAATTCCTCAAAGATCCCAAACGCTTCACGCGTCTGGGCGGCAAGATTCCCCGTGGCGTTTTACTTGTAGGGCCTCCCGGATCGGGTAAAACCTTATTGGCCCGTGCCGTGGCGGGCGAGGCCAGCGTGCCCTTTTTCAGTATCAGTGGCTCCGACTTTGTCGAGATGTTTGTCGGCGTTGGCGCCAGCCGCGTGCGCGATCTTTTCCAACAGGGACACAAGCACGCCCCTTGCATCATTTTTATCGACGAAATCGATGCGGTAGGCCGTCAACGCGGGGCAGGTTTAGGCGGTGGACATGATGAACGCGAGCAAACCCTGAATCAGTTATTGGTGGAGATGGATGGCTTTAATACGAATGACGGCGTGATTCTGATGGCGGCGACCAACCGTCCCGATGTCTTGGATCGTGCATTACTTCGTCCAGGGCGTTTTGACCGGCAGGTCGTAGTGGCCAATCCCGATATCAAAGGACGCAAGGCCATTCTGGACATTCACCTGCGTAATCAGAAAGTGCCTACCGGGGAGGATGTGGATACCTTGGTGCTTTCCCGGGGAACTCCTGGCTTTTCGGGCGCTGACTTAGCCAACATGGTGAATGAGGCGGCGCTGCTGGCAGCACGTCGTAGTCAGGACGAGGTGGTGATGGTGGATTTCGAGGACGCCAAGGATCGGGTCTTGATGGGACCCGCGCGCCACAGTCTGGTGATGAACCGCAAAGAGAAACTTGCCACCGCCTATCACGAGGCGGGGCATACCTTGGTAGGTCGCTTGTTGCCGGACGCCGATCCAGTGCATAAGGTTACCGTGATTCCCCGTGGTCAGGCATTGGGCGTAACCAGTTCATTGCCAGAAGAAGACCGTTATAGCATCAACAAAGGGTATTGTCTGGCACAGCTCCGCTGTCTGATGGGCGGACGCGCTGCGGAAGAAGTTATCTATGATGACTTCACCAGCGGTGCTTCCAACGACTTGCAGCGCTCGACGCAGTTGGCGCATAAAATGGTCTGCGAATGGGGCATGAGCAATTTGGGTCCCATCACCTTTGGCACCAATGACGAAGTGTTTTTGGGACGCGATTTTAGCAAGACGCGCGATTATAGTGAAGAAACGGCTTCGTCGGTGGATCGCGAAGTGCACGGTATTTTGGAGGAAGCCTATAGCGATGCGTTGAATATGCTGCGCACGCACGAGCCGATTCTACGTGCGCTTGCAGAGGCACTTTTTGATCGGGAAACGTTGGAAGCAAATGAGATTGACGCGATCATTCGCGAGCATGGCGGGGCGGACTTGTTGCCGGTAAAAAAGGTTGAGCCGTCGGAAGAAGAGCCGGTTACGCCACCGCCTCTGGAGCAAGCTGCGGAAACAGAGGCCCCGAAAGAAGAGAATACTTCGGATACTTCCTCTTCTTCGACCGGCGGGGACGTAGTGCCGGATACGGCCTGACTATGAAGTTAAAGAGATAAGTCATGCGGGGACGTTAGACGCGTCCCCGTTTTTCTTCGGGAGGCGGCGCTGGGGTGCAATGGGAGTGTGAAACGCGATGAAGAAAACGCAAGTGATGGCGGTGCTCAATGTAACGCCCGATTCGTTTTACGATGGTGGGCGCTACGCATCTGTAACAGCGGCGCAACAGCGCGCTCAGGAGATGATGGCCGAAGGTGCGGACTGGATCGATCTAGGCGCGGAATCCTCACGACCCGGTTCGGATCCGATAGGGGAGCAGGAGGAGTGGCGGCGTCTGGCTCCGATTCTGGAATTCCTGCCGACATTGGGGGCGTCGGTATCGGTGGATACCTATCACGCGGAGACCGCTCGGCGCGCCTTGTCTTGCGGGGCGGCCATGATCAATGATATTACAGCGCTCCAGGGCGATCCCGCGATGGCGCAGGTGGTGGCGGAAGCGGGCTGTGTGTGTGTATTGATGCATATGCAGGGTTCCCCCAAGGATATGCAACAGGCGCCACAATACGAAGATGTGGTTGATGAAGTATGTCGTTTTTTTGAAAAACGTATTAGCTTTGCCCAAGCACAGGGTATTGCGCGAGAGAAGCTTTGGTTGGATCCTGGCTTTGGTTTTGGGAAAACGGTGCGCCATAATTTGCAACTTTTGCAGCGTTTGGAAGTATTTAAACAGTTTGGACTGCCTGTGTTGGTGGGGACGTCGAACAAATCGACGATTGGCGCGGTGTTAAACGCGCCTGTGGACGAGCGAATGGCGGGAACGGCAGCTACCGTCGCGATTGCAGTGGCCCATGGCGCGGATTGCGTGCGGGTGCACGATGTGAAGACCATGGCGCAAGTGGTGCGCATGAGCGACGCTATTGTACAAGGAGGGTGTGACGAGCATGGCTAAGCGACTTTTTGGTACAGACGGTATTCGGGGGTTGGCGAATATTCATCCGATGACGGCGGAACTAGCTCTGAAGGTAGGGCGTGCGGCAGGGCATTATTTTCAGGATGAGGAACGCCTACATACGATTTTGATCGGTAAAGACACGCGCCGCTCCTGCTATATGCTGGAAAATGCGTTGACAGCCGGCTTGTGCTCTATTGGTATTCGCGTGCTACTGACCGGGCCATTGCCAACACCGGGCGTGTCCTATATCATGCGCAGTTTGCGATGCGATGGCGCGATCATGATCTCCGCATCCCACAATCACTATGCCGACAATGGTATCAAGCTTTTTGGGCGCGACGGCTATAAAATTGCCGATGAGGTGGAGGATGAGATTGCACGTATGATTGAGACGGGGGAGGTGGATTCGGTGCGGCCAACGGCGGAGAAAATTGGCACGGCGCGCCGTATTGATGATGCAGTGGGACGTTATATCGAGTTTGTCAAAGCCTCCTTTCCCAAAGGGATGCGTCTTGATGGACTGCGCATTGTGGTGGATTGTTCCAACGGCGCTACCTACAAAGTGGGGCCAAACACCTTATCCGAATTGGGTGCGGAAGTTATCCCCATCGCAGACCACCCTACCGGTCTTAATATCAACAAAGATGTAGGGTCGGTGCATCCCGAGGAAATGCGTGCAACGGTTATCCGTGAAAAGGCGGATTTAGGGATTGCTTTTGATGGCGACGGCGATCGTCTGGTTATGGCGGATGAAAATGGCCGTCTGTTGGATGGTAATGCATTGCTGGCGGTGATTGGGGTCGATATGCTGGAACGTAATGTGTTGCCGAACAATATGCTGGCGACGACGATTATGGCCAATGGTGGTCTGGAGAAAGCATTAGCGGCCTACGGCGGCAATGTGGTGCGTTCCAAGGTAGGCGATCGCTATGTGGTGGAGGCGATGCGCGAGCATGGCTTGACAGTAGGGGGCGAATCGTCAGGCCATATCGTCATGCTGGAGCATAATACGACGGGCGATGCAACGATTGCTGCGTTACAAGTATTGGCCATCATGATTCGACGCGATCAACCCTTGTCGGTATTGGCCAATGCCTACCGCGAGATGCCGGAGTCCCATGTGAAGGTGCCGTTAAACGGCAAAGAGAAGCCAGCGCAGGAGCGATTGGCCGAATTGGTGCAGGAGGCGGAAGCGGAGCTGGCAGGTGCGGGCCGTGTGGTAATCCGTCCATCGGGCACCGAGCCGATAGTACGGGTAATGGTGCAGCATGAGGACTTGCGAAAAGCCGAGCTGTTATGTCACGAGCTGGCAAAAAAAGTGGCGAGTTTATAAAAGAAGCCTCGAAAAGTCGTGTGTAGGTGCACAGTGCGATGCGTAGTGCGGAAAGGGAAGGATCATGGTCGAGTTAGGCGTAAATATTGATCACGTTGCGACATTGCGGGAAGCGCGTAAGGGAACAGCGCCCGACGTCATTGCGGCGGCGAAGATATGCGAATTGGCAGGCGCCCATCAGATTACCGTACATTTACGTCAGGATCGCCGCCACATGCAGGATGCGGACATCGAAAAACTCAAACAAACCCTGCTGGTACGCATGAATCTGGAGATGGCCGCAGTTGACGAAATGATTTCCATTGCACATCGCATCAAGCCCCATACCGTATGTCTGGTGCCTGAGAATCGCCAGGAAGTGACGACAGAAGGGGGGCTGGACGTCGCGGGCCAACAGGCGCGTCTGACCGAGGTGGTTGCGGGCATGCATGCCAACGGCATCAAAGTTAGCATGTTTATTGATCCTGAACAGGCTCAGGTGGAGGCCAGTGCGGCGACGGGTGCGGATTATGTGGAGTTGCACACCGGGGCGTATGCGAATGCGGGAGAAGATGAACAAAAAGCGGAATTGCAACGTTTGGCACAAGCGGCGGCGTATGTGGGGGAGAGCGGCTTGGTCTTCAATGCGGGGCATGGCCTGACTGTACGTAATCTTCGACCGGTTTTAGAAATTCCCGGGCTGAATGAGGTGAACATTGGCCACGATATTATCGCCCGTGCCGTGTTTATTGGGCTCGAAAACGCCGTGATGGAGATTTTGGCTTTGCTGGAAGGCTGATTCCGATACGGTCCAGATCTGCGCCTGTGGGTTGGCCACTGGTAATAGGAAAAATCTAGGAGAACGTGTATCCCGTTCGGCTAAAGTGGTCCAGGGACCACAACTGAAATATATGGTTCTTGCCGTCCCAGCCGCAGCCCAAAACGTTATTTTTTATGACAATTTTTCAGATTCTTAGTCACTAAATACGGATTAGAGAAGGAAGAACCCTGCCTTTGGGCATGCTGCGGGGCATGGCTTTTAGTCTCCATAGCCCTTTACGCGGTCAAGGCGGCGCCTACCGTGCTTGGCTCTTCACTCTGGTGTATCTTTTGGATTTCTGCAAAGGCCTTGGCGGCGCACGCAGGGCAATAGCCATGGCTTATCTGAATGTTTTGGGATGCAACCTCTTTAGCCGCAACCCACTTAGCATCTTTTCGGATTCGTCCACACACGCAACATTGAACTAACATAATGCACTTACCTTTCTGCCCCTGTCTACAGCCACCAAGAGAGAAGCATTTCTCATGCCAAACATGCGCTAAGGGGCCCAGCTTGATTTAACTCCCGTGCAGGCAATACACTATAGGAACTTGGGTAAGAAAATGTTGACAGCGATGCTCCATAATGGAGCGTTGTCATGGGAAGATTCTACCGTGTGCACGGTGTGTTTTTGCCGTCTGCGCCAGGTGTGAAAAACCGGAATTAGCAGATTTTTTGACATTGTCTTTTTTCTTCAACTGTTTCGGTGACAAAATTTAGTCATCTTGGCAGGAGATTGTCCAATGATTGACGTACAAGGTCTCACGAAATGCTACGGAGCGCTTACTGCCCTGCAAGACGTGTCCTTTTCAGCGCAACGAGGTGAGATTATCGGTTTGTTGGGACCCAATGGGGCGGGCAAAAGTACAGCGATGCGTATTCTAACCGGATTTTTCCCAGCGACACGGGGTACGGCGCGCATTGATGGCTTTGAGGTGCATGAACAGCCGTTGGAAGTGAAGCGCCGGATAGGGTATTTGCCCGAACGGGTGCCGCTGTATGAAGAGATGGTGGTGTGCGGTTTCCTTTCCTACGTTGCTGAGGTGAAAGGAGTGGGGCGTCGCCAGCGCAAGGCGGAGGTAGACCGTGTGATGGAGCGTTGCGGCCTGACGCATATGGCTAAACGGCTTATCCGCAACCTTTCCAAGGGGTATCGCCAGCGGGTAGGATTGGCACAGGCCTTGATTGGCAGCCCACCCGTGCTGGTCCTGGATGAACCCACAGTGGGGTTGGACCCTCGGCAGATTGTTGAGATTCGTCAAATGGTGAAGGCGTTGCAGCAGGAGCATACCATTCTGCTGAGCACCCATATTTTGCCGGAGGTATCGATGGTGTGCGAGCGGGTGATCATCATTAACCAGGGACGTATTGTGATGGAGCACAAGATGGCGGATTTGGGTGCGGAGGGCGATGCGGCACGTTCGCTGGAAGCGGCGTTCATGGCCGCTATATCGAAAGAATCCTACGGCGATGCGGCTGCGAAGGAGGTGGGAGCATGAGAAATATATGGGCGGTATTTAAACGAGAATTTGCCGGTTATTTCTTGACGCCGATAGGCTATGTCGTCGTGGGTGTTGTCGCACTGATTTCCGGTTGTGCCTTTTCCGCCTCGCTGCTGGCCTATGCCAAGGTCTCGCAAGATCCAAGCATGCACGGCTACAGCACAGTACCCGATTTTGAAGAATGGCTGCTGAGTCCCTTCCTGGTTTTTTGCGGCATGCTGATTATGTTTCTGTCGCCGTTGATAACCATGCGCCTGCTGGCTGAAGAACGTCACCGCGGCACCATTGAGTTGTTACTTACACACCCCCTTCGCGATCGGGATATTATTTTTGGTAAGTACTTTGCCGCCATGGGGATGGTTCTGGTGGTAATAGGGGTGATAGGGGTGGATTTGGCTTTGCTCTCCACCTTGGTGGCGGTGGAACCGGTGGTGCTGATTTTCGGTCTGCTGACCGTATTCCTGATGGGGGCCGCCTTTATCAGTCTGGGGCTGTTTGTTTCCTCGGTAACACACAATCAGATTACATCCGGCACCATTACGTTCGCCATCAACCTGCTCTTTTACATTGTCGGGGGGCTAGGCAAAGACCTTCCCGAGGCCAACCCTGCCCCGGAACAGTGGCCGGCCCTGTTTCAACGTATCGTGGGGGGAGGGTACCAGCTGTTTCGCCTGTTTTTGGTGGAATTGCCTGCGGATGTACACGCCAAAGATATGGCCCAGGGCATATTCCAACCGCAAGACATTGCTTACTACCTGTTGTTCAGCGCCTTTTTCCTGTTTTTGACCTTCCGGGCGCTGGAAAGCCGGAATTGGAGGGGATGACGAGATGAAGTTACGTATGGGACTGGGTGTAGGGGCGCTGCTGCTTTTTGTTTGCGCTGTGAATGTCATGGTGTGGACCCAAGCGTTTTTTTCCTTGTGGGTATGTGGCCTGTTACTGGGGTCGGTGCTTTGTGGCGGTATTTGGCTGGCTTTGCTCTTTTTGTCCGGACTGGATCGTTCCTCACTAGAGGGGCGCACCCTGGGGGGGGTGAATGCGGTCTTGTCTTCCGGCGTGTTTTTAGCAATTTGTATCGTGCTCTATGCCTTTACCTGTGTCTGGGGCATATCGCTGGACCTGACCCGGGAGGGGCGTCGTGATTTGGCGCCACAGACCATCCAGGTGTTGCAGGCCTTGACAAAAGAAGTGCAGGTGACCTGTTTTTTTCTGGATATAGATGATGAATTAATCCTGATTGCCCGGGAAAAGGCAATGCGCTTTTTAGACCAGTGTTCCGAGTACACCGATTTGCTCAAAGTAGAGGTCCTGGACCCGCAGGTGGCCATGAACCGCCTGGAGTCGATGGATGTCGCCATGGCGTCGGCCCAAGGTACCGTGGTGATCCAGCAGGGAACGCGTAAGCAAGTGATTCGTCTTTCCGGCGGCAGTCCGCGTTTGGAAGAACGCGAGTTTACAAATTCATTGGTCAACGTGTTGCGCGATTCGGAACCGAAGATCTATTTCCTGACCGGACATGGCGAACGACGCCTTGAAGATGCGGACTCGCAGAAGGGCTTGGGTAAGTTGGCCGAAGCGCTGACTCGTGAGGGCTATCAAGTAGAGTCGCTAGGTATTAAAATTAGCGAGCCGCAAATCCCGGCCGATTGCGATATTTTGCTGATCGGCAATCTGGGCGGCGATCTGCATCCGCAAGAAATTACAGCGCTAAAGGCCTATGTGCGCCGTGGGGGACGGTTTTTTATCGCTTTGGACCCGTGGGTGAGGGCCAATGCTGCTAGTAGCAGAGAGCACTTTCGCCCTTGGTTAGAAGAGGCCTTTGGCGTACATGCCGGTAGCGATATTATTCTGACGCAGCCGAATCAGCCTTCCTATGCGGTAGAGCTACGTCCAGACAATGCACCGTTTGCCCATATAGACGAAGATTTTATGATGTTTCGCGGTTGTTTTAACGCGGAGCATCCCATTATGCAAGGCTTTAACGAAGTTATGCTGCTTCAGGCGGTACGCACAATTTCACCGGTGGAAGAATTGCCCGCAGGGGTGGTGGTGAACAAGCTGTTGCGAACGACACCGGATTTCTGGGCAGAGACGGCGGTGGCGAAGTATGCACAAACAGGAGATGCAAAGCCGGATCTGGGTGAACCACAAGGGGTATTAACCGTTGCCGTGGCGGCGGTGCGTCGATGTGAAGATGCGATGGAAGGCGCACCCAAGGATGCCCGTCTGGTGGTAGTGGGTGATTCCGATTTTATGTCCAACACGCAAGTTACCTATCCTGGGCATATGAATTTCGTACTTAATACAATGGCCTGGCTGACCGAAAGCGAAGAACTCATTGCGATTCGTCCCACGGGCAAAGAAGATCCGCCGTTGGTCTTAACCACGCATCAGGAGCGTTCAGTAGTGTGGGTTTCCACCCTGCTGACGGTGCAATTGGTGATGCTGGCCGGATTGGGCGTTTATTTCCTGCGGAGGAAAAATCGATGAAGCTAAAACATACATTAGGCTTATTAGGCGTACTCATACTATTGTTGGCGGGCTACTGGGCGATGCTGCACCGGGAAAAGGAGGTGGTACGGGAACAGTTGGAAGCCAAGCGGATGTTCGATTTTACGCCGGAGCAAGTCGTGCAGTTGTCCATTCAGCAGCTCGATGCGCCATTGACGATGGCCAAGCGGGACGAAGAAGCAGGCGGCTGGGCTTTTCTCAAACCGAATCATACCATCACAGCCTACCACCCCCTGTGGGATCGCGTGGCGACGAATTTGACGGTGTTGATGAATGAGCGCACCATCACGGCTCAACCGGAGGATTTGGCGCAGTATGGCTTGGCGCAGCCACTTTTGACGGTGACGGCGGAGGTAGCGGATAAAGGGCCGGTGCGCCTGGATTTTGGAAAGTTGGAACCAACGCAGAATTATCGGTATGCGCGTATGGATGAAGGCGCTGTTTTTCTGGTGTCAAAGGGCGCTTTTTTTGAGTTGAATCGGCCGCTAAAAGATTTACGCCATCAGTTTCTCCTTAAAAGCCGCGAGGAGCCATTGATCTACCTGGAGTACGCCCGCATCTGGACGGGAGCACAGGCGTCGCAAATGGAAGCGCCGCCAGAATTGGGCGAAGAGTCGGACGTGCGTGTAATGATTAGCCGGGAAGACCCCGACAGTCCTTGGCGTATGTTGCAGCCGACTGAGGCCGCGGTAGATCAGGAAGCGGCCAAGGCCTTGACCGATGAATTGCAATTTGCCGTAGTAGAGCGCTTTATCGATCTGCCAGAAGATTTGAGTGATTATGGATTAAAACCGCCACGCTGTCGTATATCCGTACAAGATGCGCGTGGGGGCGACACCCAAATATTATACATCGGTGGGATCGACCACCTGGAAGGCACCGGTAGCATTTTCATCAAACGGGTGGATTGTGATTCGGTCTTCCTCGTCTCACCGCACCTGATGACCTTGCTTCCAGAGAAACCCGATACTCTGCGAGAACACCGTTTAGTCAGCCGTGATGCTATGGACCTCCAATCGGTGCACTACCATCGCAAAGAGCAGGAGTATACCTTCCTTAAAGATCCGGCGGAGGGCTGGAGTTTGGAGGGGATGTTGCCCGCCGATGCGAATAAGATTGCGATTTCATACTTCATTTCTACGTTACAGGAAATGCGCTGTGCAAGTTTCTACCCAGGGACTCCTCAGGACTACCATCTGGGCGAGCCGGAATTGGAATTGACCTTGGCGTATGCACAGGGCGAGGCCGTACACCTACGCTTCTGGCCGCATCCTGCAGACCATGGTAGCTATTATGCCCTCCAGGACACGGGGGCTTTGGTGATGGTGTACCGGAATTTTCTAGAGCGCCTTTTTGCACCGCGAAAAAATTACCTCACGCGGGAGTTATTGCGTTTCAACAAGCTTGGCGCGGCTCGTGTGGACATGCAGTTTGAAGGAACGACATACCGTTTCGAGAAGATTCATGATAAATGGGTGGTCCAGACTCCCGAAAACAAGGTGCTGACCTACCAGAGCGATATGGACACCCTATTGGATGCACTTACCCCGCTTAAGGCAACGGATATCATCGAGACGCCCGACGCTGATCGAAGCGCATATGGCCTCACACAGCCTCAATTGGTGTTGCATATTGGGGTGGAAAAAGAGGAAGAGCCTGGCCAACTGGATACCTTAGGTCCGCTGACGGTAGGGGTGACAACGGACAAGGAAACGCCGCAACACTATGTGACGACATCCTTACGCGATGGCGTTTACCTTGTTTCACACAATTTAATCGAGGCAGTTCGTGAGATGCTACGCGGCGTCAAGGACCGCGTTTAGTTGCGTGGCCAGAATTTCAGAAGCTGTCATAAAAACCGAAATTTTACGCTACTCAGAGACGGGAAGGACCATGCCGCTTCTTTGCGGTCGCTGGACCGCCTTGGGTTGGAATAATAAATAATTTACAAAATTTGCGAAAAATAACAGGGTGCGAAAAAGGCCAGAGCTACTTAACCATAAGTAACAACAAGAATTGCAGGGATTTTCTTTGTTGACACGAACGCGCGCCTGTGCTATAAAAAACCACATAATGCCGAAGAGCCACATAACGCCGTCTGGTTGCACTGTACGCAAAAGTGTCGAGACGTGCGTTGTGATAGTTGCTATATAGGCGCTGTGGCGGTGGTGTGCGGTGTTGTAAATGATGTAGTGCAACGTAATCGTTATACATTCCTGGGAGGGAATGAGAAGCGTTGATAGATATATTTTGCTTCTTTTTTAGCCGTCCTGACGAAAAGGTGGCGTAAAGTCGAAGCATAACGGGTGTGAGTGTGGTCTGAGCCACTTTGTAGAACAAGGAAGAAGAGAACATGCCGCGGAAGGCGTAATTGGTAGGCCGACGGGGCTTCTTTCATTTATCTATCGCGGAGGAGAATTTCAACGTGAGCATAAAGCACGGCGCGATGCTGGGACTGACCATTGCGGTCATGGGAATGCTGAGTGTGTTGGGGATAGTGAGCGGACCGGGTGCCGATGGTGGCCATGGGGTGAGCGCAGCGACAACCCAGCCAGGCCTTGAAACGTCATACGCCCGAGCTGTGTCTGAACCGCCCACCCAAGCCGATGCGCTTGCCGACGTTCTGACGACACCAGCACAAGAACCCATTGCCTTGCCTGAAGCTACGAAAGTAGCCTCCGCAGCAGCGCCCGGCACAATTATAAAAGATCTTCTGGCGCAAAGCGTGCTGGCGCAAGACGTGGAATTGCTGTGTGATTTGATTCCTAACATAGCGATAGAGGGCAACTTTTCCGCAGTTGATGCAGAGCTTCCGGTATGGTTTTATCACGACATGCGTAATGCAGAGGACAACTCGCTTTCAACGGAAGTGACTGCGATGGAGTGGTACTTCAAACAGCCTGCTGTTGTGGACGGCGAAGAGGTATGGGGTGATCCGGATGTGTACCAGGCTCGCATTGATTATACCGCTTTTCCCGAACAGGCGCGGGTTTCGTACACTTATGCAGAGGACGGAAGCTACGACGTAGGTGTTCGTATCCGTGTCGGTGCTACATGGTGCCCGCCCCAATCAGATCCTCCCTATGTATTTCGTGGTTTGGTTTCCGTAGGCAGCGTGCCTGCAGCAAAATTTGAGACAACAGATCTGTTGCAGGATGCAGATACCTACGCCATAGTTCCTTCCAGTAATTGGGTGCAACTGTTCAGTTTTAACATGTCCTACGGTGAGAAGGAATATGCTCCGCGGGCATTGACACAATTAAGATTCCGCCTACGTGCCGATCCGAAAGCGGCGGAGCGTGAGTATCGCGTAGCCGGGGGACCAACAGAAGATAATATCCGTACCTTTGCCATTTATTTGGACGCAGATGGCTCAGATGACTTCGATCCGGACGAGGATGCCGAAGTGGTGGTTTGGGACTCGCACGGGTATCCGTATGAGATGCCAACACTAGGGGCGGGGAATATAACCTATAATGGGCACAATTATGTTATCAACGATGTCGAATATAATTTAAATTTCGCATTGGATCCTTCCCAAGCGGCCTTTGATGCGGCTAATCCATATTCGAACAGTAACCCTAAGTTTCCGCAAGAAAAATGGATCACAGCAGCTCCGGGGGATGGTAATACCTATTTCCTGGTCTTTCAAACATCATCGACATGGCATGCGCCGCAAACGTTGAGTTATGAATTATTAGATGCGCGTATGGATCGCATCAGCGTACAAAATGCAGCAGTGTTAGGTTTTCCCCGTAAAACAGATGGGACACCAGTAGATTCATATTCGCCTAATTTTTACGACCTGAATGCTCCTGAAATACTTGCACCTGAAGCAGGGTATTCCTCTAGTTTCACCATTCAGGATCTGCGCGGTCCAGAGGCCCCTTCTCAGCCAGCGTCATATGCCAATATATGGAATTATCAGCAGCGTATGTATACGCCGCTCTCAGAGTATGTGCGCCCGCGTTGGGACAAAGGTACGGCCCTGATGAATATCGTCCAAGGGGAGACGCTGGACCTGCGTAAATTGATTCCTGTAGAGGCATGGGAACCCCTTATCGGGATTGATGCCCATGGTGGGTCCTGTATCGCGGATCAGCCGCGTGAAATCAATGTTATCTTTACCGATATCGGTGCCGATCCCTTTGGTGCACCCGGAAATGGAGGTTTTGATCCCCGGGAAGGCTTGGAACGCTTTACCTCTTGGCAGCATGATGATTATACAGTTGCCGCGGGGGAAGACTATGCTTTTAATGGGGTTTGGTTGTGGTACGACACCGAGGGTGGCGATAGCTGTAAGCGCTATTGCCCTGGCAATGGGGTTTTCGATGCGCCTGTCCCCAACGGAAGGAATGGCGCGACCTTGGTAGACTTTCCCATGGTCCCGGAGATTCTTACCGAATTTGGAGAGTCAAGCTATGCGGAGGAAATGCAGCATTACGAATGGGAATACATTCCCTTTCCCCCCGGAGGGGGGGACCCATGGTGGAAGATTCGTCTGCGTTTCAGCGGCGGTCGACGCCGTGCCCCAACAGATGTCTGTACAGGTTATTTTGAAGTTATTCCAGATCCAGTACCCGAAGCGCAGTACGATTACTTCCTGGTGATGCGTGCGGACAGTGGTTATGAAGATATCTCTGGGCGCACGGGTGATGGCGTAGGAATTTTGCCGGGTGCCGATTTCCGCTGTTTCATTGAACCGCGTCGTTGGCACCCGGGTAGCCCCGCTACCGACAATACGCCCGAGGTTCCCGCACACTGGGATGGAGGTGTACTGCTAACCAGTTTTGATTTTGACGATTTGCTTCCTTACCCAGCACTTGCGAATCCATACCTGCAGGAAAAATTAAATATAGATCCTAAAATGATTGGTTTTTGGCAGGATAATGCCGATGCCAATGACAATGTTTGCAGTGCCTTGGAGTATCCTTGCACGGGGACCTATTCGAGTCCACTGCCGTGGTGGAACGAACGCATGATGAACCGGGATACGGTCAAGCCATTACGCACAACTGTAGAAGTGCATGACTTGGTAATGACCTATAGTACAGATAGCTACTATGCTAAAGAAACACCGATTCACCCTGCTCAAGACATAAGTCGCTGGTATATCGGTATTGTTTTAAGTTCCGACTATCTGGTGCGAGGTACCGGTTTCCCTGATTGGGTAGATCCGGCCATATTTGTAATACAATCGGGTGGCGAAACGCTGCCATTTGGTCTTTTGGAATTCCGTTTCATGAATTTCAACTATCCAGACATCACGCCGGACCAATCTGATCGTATCTTTAATGATGACCACCAGACAGCGGTTCAATATGCATTTGAAACCGTGCCATTCAAGCTGAATGGCGACGCAATTGATTCGCAGAATATGTGGCCGCGCTCCTCAGATTTCCGGAATCCATACGAGCAGCCGACCCTGCCGCGTTTTAGTACATGGCCCATGAAGAATGCTCCTGTTAGTATGGGCTTCAGCAGTTACTGTTACCTTGCCGATGATGGGGGGAATAATGAACCCTTCTTGACCCCGACGAGCAGTGAAAGTACCCGGACCTACGAAGATGATGTCTATGTTTTCGTCGTGGAAGATCAGACAGTCGCCTTTGGTGATGTGTCGGGATGCTGGCTGGTGGATTCGGCAGGGGCAAAATTCCGGATTCTGAGTAACAGTGGTACGGCGTTGACCCTGGAGAAAGGCCATGCGGCCTATAATGGGCGAGAATACCTCACGCATCCAGATGGCACTATTAGTCTGTCTACCTATCCCTATGGGATTGGTGTGGGGCAGGAATATGCTGTTCGTCGTGGTCATTGGATGATTGTCAGAGACACGCTACGCCGCGGTACCTATCCGCGCATGGAAGACTGGTCGGCCGGTCTGGCGCAGTCCAACGGAACGCCGGGACCCAATGGCGAAGCGCGTGGGGCGCGTTTGTTAAAACAATATATTGGTGCCAGTTCTCAACCCACAGGTATGCTGGGCTTTAACTTGGTCGGTACGGAAGATAACAACGTAAATGCCGACGCGGAAATAAGCCTGCAGGGAATCACGGTAGCATTCTGGGGACCTGAGTTTAAGGTGGGCCATTTAGCGAAATTGGACGCTACTGCAGGCGCTTTCTCCGGAATTCAGCTCTACGAAGACACCAATGGTTCTGGGGTCTTTGAAGGTCCGGTGCTCTATGAAACGGCGATGGAAACGCTGACCGTAAATGCCGGCCAAGATGAGATCATTCCCGTGGCGCCAAGTATGCTGGAATGGAAGAACAAACCCGAACCTGTCGATTTGGATGGCGACGGTATTGCCGATGATATGAGTGGCGATGGTGTAGTGGCCTCAGATCAGGGCATGTCGCTGATAACGGGATTGCCCTTAGAGGCGGATGAGGTAACGCGTTGGGATGGTCTGTCGGATGAGGCATGGGTAGTCTCACTGAATCCGCTCAATCCGTGGACTGTTCCGCATGCGGATAATGATCGCGAAGCGGAAGCAAAACGAGTGGCGAGCAGCCTTTCTGATGTCTCAACGGTCTGGGATTTGAACCAAAATATGTCAATGGCAGGTTGGCCAAGTTTCTGGGGAGAGACTCCCGCATGGGTGCAGGCAACACCACTAGCCTCACTGGAAAAAGAGGCAAAAGCTTCCTCCGCAGCAATGCTTGCCAATAACAAAGGCGACGATTTATTTGTCGTCGTGCGTACATCGGATTCAATCCCGGCCTTCTCGGAATTCCGTTGTGTTGTTCCGGCCACACTACCCGGCGGCGGCCGTCCTGACTCAGAGCGTCTTGCGGGTGTAAAAATGTTGCCTGCGGCCTATATCAGTCCGGGAGCATTCCGCAAGGCCAATCCGGAAGAAGGCGCGGTGCAGGATTTCTATGGTCACGATATGATGGCCGTAGACGTGCCTGCGGCTTTGGTTGATATGACAGAGCCATTGCTGCCGGACGTCGGACTTCAGGTGCCAGTAATTGAACCGGGTAGTCCTGGTTTTGCAGCCTTAGGTATTGATGTGTCTGCCAACCGCCCGGAAAACACAATTGCCAGTGGTGAAAAAGGTGCGGCTTTGGCAAATGGTTTCCAACCCATAGATATCCCCGATACAGTGTCAGAGGTTTATTTTGCTGACGGTGCCTGGACTGCGGAGACGGTCGGATTTTGGTTGATTGGGGAGAGCTCGGCAGATGACCTGGAATCCCGTATCGAAGCCTACGAAATTACCGCTGTACAAGGAGATGAATTAATACTGCGTGCGGGTGCTCCGCGTAATGATAGCCCATGGCTGATCATCAAAAATCCCACCTTCCTGGAACAAGTTGTAGTAGAGTTGTATGAAGCGAATGAAGCGGGTGGTTTTGATCCAATGCGCGATCTGCTTCCATTGGATTATGAAGATCCTGCCGCTGGCCATACGAGTGGACTCGCACTATACCGGGACAACGATTGGCACCCCTTGAACCGGAATGGTGAATTTGATCCACCGGTTCGTGATGAGGATGGCAATGTCCTTGAATACATCGATTTGCCGTTGCGATTGGATCATCCGCCGATGTGGATTGGTACGGTTGGTGGTGAACCACAAAACCAAGCGCGTTTTGTATTTTCACGTCCAGGAACGGATGATTTGATCGGCTTGGATGATGTTCCTTATGAAACACAAGCGCGTAATCGCCAGTGGGTTCCCCAGACATTCGGCAACGCGCCTAGCGATGCTGATTACGGTCCAGACTTCTTTGTTGTCGCGCGTACCTCGCGTGATATGTCCAAAGGGGATTCGTTCCAGGTAGGCTTGGTTTCCTGGGGCCCCAACACCCCTACGGAACCCGATCCCGACAACTTCAAGGCTTCCGTGGCGCAGACTGATGATCTAGGTCGTGTAATTAATGATTTTGACATGTTCTCCGAATATCCATGGGGCAGTCGTGCCTTGGGTTTTATCACCTTCTTCAAAGATGCACCGGAGGTGCGCTATTGGGGCTACGATAAAGATGAGCGCAAAGAAGTTCCGCGTACAGAGTTAGATCACAGTCAGGATCAGTCGCGGATAGGCCGTTGGATTCGTACCAATACGCCTGTGGCGAGCATGACGCGGCCAATTGTAGCTTTAGAGCCGCCGGTGGTGGATTTCACAGCCGATCGCAACCGTCAGGTTGCAGGGGGCGACGTTAATTTCACCCTGAGAGCAACTGGTACGATTGCCAAGGTCCTGTGGCAGTTCGGCGATGGTTTAACATCGTCGGAGGAAAACCCCACGCATACCTATGCGCGTGCAGGCCTATACACGGTTTCCTTGACAGTAACTGATCGTTTCGGCGTGCAGGACACAGAAACCAAGACGGATTTCATTGAGATTCTAGCGGAAGCTCCGATAGCAGATTTCATCGCCGATCCGCAGGTGGGCAATATTACCCCTGATCCACTTTCGGGCAAACAGCCTGGATTAGATGTTTATTTCTATGATCGCTCAGTGGGTACCGATGCAATTCAGCCGACGGCCTATTTCTGGAACTTTGGCGATGGCGAAACTTCGACCCAGACGCCTACAGAAGAAGAACCGCTGGTGCATCGTTATCTTGCAGAAGGTTTCTACACGGTGACTTTGGAGGTAACCTTCCGGGATACTACGACGGGAGATACGCTGAAAAAAACCCAAACCATAAATAATTACATTACCGTGCTTGAATGCATCGGTTGTGATACCCAAAACGAAGGCGAAGGCGCGGCGGATGGTGAGGATGATGAGGCCCCTGCGGCCGATTTTGCTGTAGAGACGCTAATCCGTGACAAAGAGTCCTTGGTACCCCTCACGGATTGGGTACCACTGTGTTACTTTACCATGGGCTACCCAGCAGAAACACCGGCGCCACGTGTTTTGCGTACACTGACCTATAAGATTCTGCCGGACAAGCGGGAGCCGAAGGATTTAAATTACGGTAACTTTGGCGCCCCCAATCCGTCCGACATACTGGAGTTCGGCTTATTTAAAGAGACACCGGCAGATGACGAGGGTGGTGATGGCGATGAGGATGCGAGAAATCATGTCTTGGATAGTGTTTATGATGATTTGCTCTACACTTGGGATAGTTTGGGAACGCCACTGGGTCGAATTATTTCGCAGAGTACAATGGGCGGAATGACATATACCCTCGATTTCATCGGTGCCGGAACCCCGGACGATCCGGAATTTCCGGTGGAGGCGGAACCGGTTGATGATGATGATAAACTGGGCGGCGCCTCCTACATTCTGGCTGTGCGCACGTCGGCGGTGTGGCGCAGTATGCTGACGATGGGATGCCATGTGCTCAATGCCGAGATGATTCTGCCGACGACGGGTGAATATCCGGTGAAAGATGAAGACGAGCCCGATGCAGAACCGACACCGGTTGACTCCTATTCGGTTGATTTCCGTAATGGAGAGGCCTTTGAACCGGAAGCGGCCTATTCGTCCAGCTTTACGGCATGGGATATCAGTTCGGCGCCTGGGGATGAAAAACGCCCGACCTTCTTCAACACCTGGAATCATCCGCCGCAATTGTATACGCCCATTGCAGAGCAAACACGTCCACGTTGGAACAAGTTGGATGACCTGTTAGAAATGACAGCGGGTGAACTACTTGAAATCCGAAAATTGCTTTCGCTGGATTCCTGGACAGATATGATTGGCCTGAATATCCAATCGACAAAATCGGTACATTTTGATGCCACCGGTCGCGACATTTCCAGCAAGGACGCGGCACAATTGCGTGAAGTGAACCTAATTCTCACCGATATTGGTGCCGATCCCTTTGGCGCACCCGGTAATGGTGGATTCAATCCGAATGATGCCTTAAAGCGGGTGACCACGCACGTTGGTGTGACATTTTTGGCAATGGAGACCGCCTCGAAAGAAGATATTACCTTCAATGGTGCTTGGGTGTGGCATGATACCAATAATAATGGTGTTTTTGATGCGCCCACACCGAATGAAAATGAAGGGGTCACGTTTAACGGCGATTTTCCACTCTTTCCGGATGATTTCCGCACCACAGATGCGAATCTGGATCTGATATCTGGTGATATTTTACAGTGGGAATACATTGCATTGCCGCCCGGTGGTGGCGATCCGTGGTGGAAACTGAAAATGAATTTCTGGGGCGGTCGTCGTCGTCGCGATATCGATGAGGATGATGTCGAGGGCTACCTGGAAACTACACCGGATAATGCTGCTTCCGACGCATATTCTGGAAGTGAATACACATCGGATTATTTTGTGGTTGTACGGACTGACAGTGGTTTCCAGGATATATCCATGACTTCTCCGTCAGGTACGGGTGCAACCATGGGGGCGGATTTCCGTGCCTTTATTGAGCCGCGTCGCACGGATTCCAAGGGCAATCAAGTGGGCGGTGTGTATGTTGATAGTATGATTCCCCATCCAAGTTCGGGTGATACGTATTGGCAGGATGAAGTGTACTGGGGAAGTGAAGAGCCGTGGTGGCCTGAGCGTACCATCAATGCGAAGGCTTCAAAACCGGCGCGGATTGGTTTGGACGTACACGACTTAGTGTTGGTCTATGAGTCTGAATCTGCGCATAGCTATGAGACCGATATCTTCTTTGGAGACGGCCCCAATAGCGATGCAGGGTGTCTAGGTTTCGTCATGGGGTTTGGCGATCCCACAGACTTTGAGTACTGGATGGATCCCTTTGACCTACAGCGTGCCCGTTTTTACAATGGTCACACGGTTGGTGTGCTTCGGTATCGCTACTTTGGCAGTATCAGCATTAATTTGATAGGGGATTCAGTGGTGCGTTTTGCGTATGACGAGACGAATAGTCGTGGTCAGTTCGCATTTGAAACCACCCCGTTCCATAACAATGAGGCACCGGAGGAGGATGGCCGTAGCGCTGCGTATCCCAATCCGCCGGCCCAGCCCTTCTTGCCGTGGTATTCGACATGGCCCAAAGAAAATAATCCGTATGAATATCCCCGTTTGAGCGATTGGCCTGCGGACGCCGTGCAGGCGCGTTTGCTGACGCAAAAAGTGGATATTGACAGTAGCCATACGGCAATGTTGGGGATTAACGCGGTTACTTCGACTGATCCGATTGTCCAGGCAGGCCGCGAAGCACCCTCCTTGGCGGTGATGTATGTGGCTTTCTGGGGACCAGATTTTACTCCCTCGGATTTGAAGCCGCTGGATGCCGAAGGCAAGCGTTATGATTCGGGTGTGCTTCTATGGCAAGATGCGGATAACAATGGAACGTTCTTTGAAGCGAAACCTTTTGAAGACTATACCGATCTTCCCATCACCGGCGCGGGTTTTGATGAGTTGGTGCCGTTGCGTAATCTGACGTGGCCGACGGAATCTGAACTCGTGGATCTGGATGGGGATGGCCAGGCCGATGATATGAACGGCGATGGTGTGGTTGATGACGCCGACAAGGCTTGGGTGTTGGCATTCTATCCTGAGTTCCAGTGGGAGATCCCGACCTCGGATCCGGGCGTCTGGATGTATGCCATTGATGATTACGAGTGTGGCTCGATCGATTTCGATAAACAAGCGTCTACTAAGGTAAGTGGCGTAGCTCGTCTGGAAACGCAGTTGAGTGCGGGTTCAGATGCCAAGCAAGAAGACGATCTTCTGTCAGAAGAAAATGCCGGGGACGATCTTTTTGTGACGGTATGTACTTCGGATTCGATGCAACGCTTCGAGTCGTTCCGTGCCGTTGTGCCAGCTACGCTGCCTACACGAAGCGAGGGTGCACGCAAGGCGGGTATCCAGTTCTTCCCGCAGGTGAACACGAGCGCGAGTGCGTATATCAAGTCGAGTCCCGATGAAGATGCGGTACAGGATTTCTATGGACATGATATGCTCCAGGTGAATGTGCCAATGAAGATTCTGAATCTGGGCAACCAATTGGAGACGGTCTATATTGGCGGTGCCCCGCGTGCGCTGTTGGGTCTGGATATCTCTACCAACCGTGAGACGGCAGGCACGCTTGCCTCAGGTGAATCTGGCGAAGGAAGTGCAAAGACCTTCGTGGTTCAGGGACAGACATGGACCGAAGATGCGTTTATCGGTGAATGGCTGGTCGATGAGGGCTATGAAACCTATGAGATCGTGGGTAACGATGCAGACAGTCTGACGCTGCGTAGTGGAACCCCACGTAGCGGTCAGTGGCGCATTGTCACCGAGCCGACTTTCCTCGAGCAAGTAACCGTGGAATTGTACAATGAAGGTACAGATGCGGACTTCAATCCGTTGCTGGACTTGCTGCCACTGAGCCAGGATCAGGCGGTGAGCGGTGTGGCCTTGTATCGCGACAATGACGCGCATCCGGATAACCGCAATGGCCAATTTGATCCTACTGTGGATATCCCGTTGCCGTTGGATGCTGCGCCGGTATACACCGGGCAGACTGGCGAAAACACGCAAGTGCGTTTTGTCTTCTCCTCGCCAGGTACGGATGATTTGCCTGTGCCGTTGGAGGAACAGGAACGCAATCGTCAATGGGTGCCAGACACCTTTGGAACAACAGCGAGCCACAGTTTTGCTGGCGCGGATTTCTTCGTCGTCGTGCGGGTGTCCAATAATATGCAGGATGGCGATAACTTCCGCATCGGTCTGGTGAACTGGGGTCCCAATACGCCGACAGCACCGGATCCGGATACTTGGGCGCGTCTGTCGGGTGAAGAACGCAACGGTTTCGCGAAGTTTGAAGAATTTCCGTGGGCCGAGCATGGCGTAGGTTTTATCACCTACTTCAAGGATGCACCGGTAAGCTATTTCATGGATGGCGCACAGGCGGGACGCCGAACGGATAACAGTGGATTTAACTGGTTGCGTTCGGCCAGCACGCAGAAACGCCGTTCCAGCGTGGTGACTGCACGACCCAAGCCAGTAACCCCGACTTCGGTAGTAGTTTCCTCGGCTTCCCAAACAGAACTGCCGTCGCAGGTGCTTCCTGAGTCGCCATTTACCGTGGTGCTCCGTGGTGAGAACTTTGGTACAGCGCCAGAGGTGATTTTGAGCGGTTATGCGGTAGAAATAACACAGGCCACGGATACGGCGATTAATTTGTCATTGACGACAGATGGTGCCGCAGCACCAGTAGAGCCGGTTGTATTGATTGTGCGTAATACGGAAACCAAAGAAGAGGCGGTGCGCTCGGATCTGTTTACACTGAAATCGGGTACGGCAGAAGAAAAACCGGAGATTTCAGGTGTAACGCCAGGTAAAGGATCGAAGGACATGTTCCCGGTTACTGTAGAGGGCACGGGGTTTGCCGCCCGCGAAGAGGTTCAGGTGCTCTTTGGCGGTACGCTGATGCCGGTATTGGCCGTAAACGAATCAGGAACGAGTATTACGGTAGGGTTCCCCACAGGCGGTATTCCTGGCAGCGGTGCATTGGATGTGACGGTGCGCAATACGGCTAAATCGACCGAAGATATTTTGGTGGCTGGTTTCGAATATGAGAACGCGGCGATTCGTCCGGGTAAACGCGTGAGTTTCCTGGGCTGCTCGTCTGAAACGGATGCAGGTCGTCCTGGTATTGTTGGCGATGGACTTGTACTCCTGTTTGTCTTGGGTGCGTTGTATATTGCAGCGCGCCGGAAATTAGGACAAGCGATACAATAAGGGATGCGAATAGGGTCGTGCGATCGGGTGCAGACGAAATGATGTTGTGTGCACCCGGCGCGCCCTGTGAGTTGCGTGCTACAAGGTGTGGCGGTTTGTAACGAAACCGGCCGGAGCCATGAAAGGAACGCGATACGTGAATGCGAGCGTAGGTCGGATAGGAAAATCCACTCTCCTGGTGGTCTTGGTATTGGTAGCGGCGCCGTGC
Organism: Candidatus Hydrogenedentota bacterium; assembly: GCA_963678445.1. GTDB lineage: Bacteria > Hydrogenedentota > Hydrogenedentia > Hydrogenedentales. The sequence continues at coordinate 3,088,148 of OY782877.1, forward strand.
GCTATGGCCTTTGTGCCGTGGGGCGGCTGGGACAGCTTTGGCGTGCTGCGCTATGCAACGTGGCGCTTTGGCGAATTTGACACGGATAATAACGGAGAAATCGAAAGCGACGAAGGTCTTCCTATTTATCTTGAGGGGGGATCGAGCGGGTTTACTCCAGATGAGTTGTCTATAGTTAAGGATGCCTTTCAGGTTTGGCAGGATGTACCGACATCGTATGCGCGGGTGCGTTATGCTGGGACTTTTGATGACCCCATCCAGGTCTTGGAAGATTCGTTGTTGTCGGTCTCGATGCAGGTAACGGATGTGCCTGAGGGTAGTGAGAGCGAAGTGGCGGACCCGGATGATGTTTTGGTGCCGGAAGCGACGTTTCCAGTGTTGGGGGTGACGGTAGTCCTGTTTGCGATTGATGAGACGGTGGTGGAGGTGGATGGAGAGGGCTATCTGGTGCCGGCGGGAACGATTCTGGATTCGGATATCATTATTGATGCAGCGAGTCATCGTACAGCCGAGGGGGCGGTAGAGCCGTTGGTAGATCTTAAGTCGACATTGGTGCATGAAATAGGGCATATGTTTGGTTTGGCCCATTCGCCTGTGAGTAATTTGAATGCCCTTGACGAACAGGCTGCGGGGGCGGAAACTTTGTTGCTGGAAAAAGAGGCGTTCTGGTTTACCAACCCCCAAGGTGAGACGGGTTATATTGGGGTGACGCCGACAATGTTCCCGATTGCGTTCTTTACGGAGACTTCGGCAGGCTATCGGTATGATGGCGGTGCGGATTTAGCGCCGGATGACATCTCGGGGATTTCGTTTTTATATCCGCGGGGCAGCATGTCGAATTTCTTCGATATAGAGCAAGAAGTACGTACACGCACGCGTAGAGCCTCCGGATTACCGTCTGCGGTGGTGATGGGGTCGCATGTGGTGGCGTGGGCGGATATCGATAATAGTCCGGATACGCCACGTGTCCCGTTATTTAGTACGCTGAGTGGTTTATACGAGCCGCAAAAAGATGTGAAATTGGCCGGACGTTTTCGCCTGAAAGGACTTTGGAAGCAGTTTGAAGTGCCGGGGATGGACAATACACGTTTTAATCCGACGTATACGCTGAGTTCGAGTCCATTGAACGAATCGGGCTTTACGTATCAGGCTCCGGAAGGACTTACGCCGTTTTCCATTGATGGATTGCAAGGTGAGTTGGGATTTTCAGAGACACAGCGGACGGAGAGTGATTATTCAACGAGCTTTTTGTCCGAAGTTTTCCACGAGACAGAGAATTTGACTGGGGTGACGAATTCAAATTCGGGTACGCCGTTGGTCTGGAGTTTTGAAAAGGATACGGTGGTAAGTTCGGTGAGTGGCGACACGTTGCCGACGATATTGCCGGATAATGAGCCGATGTTTGGTGATCCCAATGATATCTGCCCGATGAATGTGATCAGTGGCGGCGGTACAGAGGTGGCGGCTTCGTTGGGTGGCGGCATGCGCGGCATGCGTGGGTTCCGTGATGCAGTTTTATTGGATTCTGCTGTAGGGGCCGCGGTGGTCGAGTTGTATTATTCAGCGGCGCCGTTTGTGGCACGGTTCTTGGTACGCCATCCTGTGGCGCAGATGACGTCGCAGCGTGTGATGTCGGCCTTGATGTGGTCTGTGAAACATTGGATGGGGGTGTTGAGTATGTGTGGCGTACTGTTATGTGGATGGGGGTTGCGACGTTTCCGCCGTCGGCGTGCGGTTGTTTTTGGTGTGATGCTGCTGGTGGGGGTGCTGGGCGCGGTGTCGGCGCAGGCGAGCCAAGTCTATTTGACGACGCCAGAAATGGTGCAGAAGGCCAGTGAAGTGGTGGCGGGCAAGGTTGTGGCAGCGGAAAGCCGCTGGAAAGGTCGCCATATTTATACGGATGTCGTGGTGGAGGTGCAAGAGGAGGCGAAGGGCAGTTTGAATAAGGGCTCGTCGGTATCGGTGTCGGTGATGGGAGGACGTATTGGTGCGCTGGTAATGCGCACGAGTGCCTATCCGACGTTTAAGAAGGATGAAGAGGTGGTGTTGTATTTGCAGCCGGGTGAAGAGGGCGGTTATTCGTTGTATGGCGGGCTGCAGGGCAAGCTGAAGGTGGAGACGGATTCAGACTCGAAGGCACAGTATGTGTGTGCGGACACGCCTGCTAATGTGCCGACGTTGCTTTCGGATGCGAAGGTGCTGAATGAGGCGGAGGATAAGGATGAAACAGCGGAAAAAACGTCGGCAATGGATATGAAACGGGTTCCTCTAAAGGACTATATGTCTTATCTGCGTAGTTTGGCGCAGGCGCAGGAGGCGGCGAAGGCCCGTTAGGGTTTGGTATGGACTGAGTTGAGCCGGGGAGGGTATTCCCCGGCTTTTTTAGTTCGGAAGTACTTTTATGGTGTGGACCGGGGGTTTTGCTGTGTTTGTTCTTTGCGTTTTGTGAACGGAATCCGCTAAACTACGAAGGTTGGATATTTTGCTTGTCTCGGCTGGAGAGATGTCAACCTGTGGGGGTGTTGAAACGTTTTTTTTATGCACGGAACGGCTTAAGTTTGCTTTGTGGTTGCGTGTTGTTTTTGCTGTGCTGGGGAAGGTGCTGAACGGAAAAGGATTTTGTGAAAATGCTTCAAGGGCTCGTTATACGGCAGGCCTTTATTGTGCTGGATGTGTTGCTGGTGCTGGCCGCTTTGGCGACGGTGGGTGGGGTGGGGGTGAAGTTGGTTCAGCCGCCGGAGCATGCAGTGGCTGCTTTGGAGACGCCGGTTGAGGAGGGGGATGTGGCGTCGATGGTGCAGCGGGTAGCGGCACGTAGTGAGTATGCGTCAATTGTGGATGGGGGCTTGTTTGGGGATGCGGGCCGCTTTGATCCTGCGCAGGAGCAGCTGGCTCCACCGCCGCCGGTGGTAGAGGAGGTGGCGGAAGATGTGGCGGATACGGAGCTGGATTTAACATTAGTAGGGACGATTGCATTGGCCCCGAAAGATCCGTTTGCATCGGCCATGATTGAGAATCCGGTGACTCGGGAGGGGGCTAAGATTTATGTGCTGGGCCAGGAGGTGGTGGAAAAGGTAGTGCTGGAAGAGATTTATCCGAGAGAGGTGATGTTGCTAAATCGGCGCAACAGCCCGGCGACACGAGAGCGGTTACGTATGGATGAGGAAGAGGAGGACGATGAAAAACCACGTACACCGGTGGTTACGTCGCGACCGCGGTCATCATCTACAGAGCGGATAGCCCTGAATAAACGCGAATTTATCAATGATTTATATGCCAACTATGCTGATTTGGTGACGAAGGTGCAGCCGGAGTTGTATCGGGATGCCAGTGGCAAGGTGGTGGGGGTGACGGCGGATAATATCAGTCAGGTGCCGTTGGCGAAGAAATTGGGGCTGGCAGATGGGGATGTATTGCAGACGGTGAATAATGAAAAGATAGATAGTGAGCAGAAGATTTTGGAGATGGTGCAGAAGTATCAGAATGCGACTGCGTTTCGGGTTGGTATTTTGCGTAATGGTAAAACAAAGGTCATTACGTACAATTTAAACTAGTGTCGTCTGGCAGTTGGAAGCAGGCGAGATGCTTCTTGCTGTGTATGCTACTATAGTAGGTTTTGTTTTCTGGACAGCTTTTGGACTGCTCGTCAGGATAGCGTTTTTGAGGGCACAACCAAGAGGATGTCTTTTTGTGAGTGAGTTAAAGTTTAGTTTTAGGATGCTTTTTTAGCCGTGAGGCGTTAAAGGGCGTATTTTTGGAACGGTTTTCTTTTCTTGTATGGTTAGGAAAAGAGACGGTTTAAATATGTATATGAATGCATAAGGATGGAACGGCGACGCAGAATGCGTCGCGATGGTAAGGCGGACCGATTATGCGGGAAGGAACAGCTGTGTTGAGTGTAGGCAGCACTGGAATTGGGGCGTGGTTGAGACCGGTTTTCTGGGCAGGGCTTTGTGTGCTATTGATTTTTGGCGGAGTATCTGTCTGGGCGCAGAATCCACCGAGTCCGGAAGCAGAGGAAGTCATGGATGCCGGGGAGGATGAGGAGCTGGTGGAGGAAGAAATAGTGGAAGAGGAGTTGCTGGAGGAAGAACCGCCAGCTGCCCCTGCCCCACGTCGCTTGGCGCCTGCACGGCGTGTGTCGCCACCGCGTCCGCGTCCTGTACGGCCTCGGGTTACGACGTCGCGCCCACGCGGCATCGCGCCTGCGCCAAGTTCGGCCTCGACGGATGGCGAAGCGGAGGAACATGTTGTACCGTCACCCACGGGGGAAAAGGAGGGGGCGATTCCAACGGAACCGGTGTCGTTTGATTTTCGCGAGCGTACCCTGTTGGAGGTGATAGAGGCGATCTCACGGTTGACGGGGCGTAATTTTGATGTGGACCCCAATATTGCAGCAACGACGGTAACGTTGATTACGCATGACAAGATCCCAGCGGATATGGCGTATGAGGTGCTGGAATCGATTCTAGCATCGCGTGGTTTTTCGATGGTGGAGACGTTGGATGGTCATCTGGTTAAGATCATTGGCACGCCTGAGGTGGTGCAAAATGAGAAGGAGCCGTTGCATAAGGGGGTGGAGATGCCGGAGAAGGGGTATGATAATTTTGCAACGCATGTGGTGCAGGTGCAGTATGCGGATCCGGCGGAGTTGGGTACGGCGCTACGGTTGCTGGCCTCGCGTAATGCGCGGGTGGATACGTATATGCCGACTCGCACGCTGATTATTACGGATACGGCGGATGGGCTGCGACGAATGTTCGACTTTTTAAAGGAGGCGGACGTGCCGGGGGGGGAGACGGTGATGGAGATTTTTACATTGGAGTATACGCGTGCGGAGGTGCTGCAAGGGCAATTGGAGCAGGTTTTGATGGATGGCGCAGGCACGCCAGGCGGTGCGAAACCAGTGACACCTACGCGGGTGCCAACGCGTCCGACGCGGCGCACGTCGCGTACGACGGTGCCGGGTTCTTCGACACCGCAAGTGATTGGCTCTTCGGAGGAGACGTTGCGGGTTGTGCCGGATGAACGTCTGAACGCGCTGATCGTGATGGCGACGGCGGGTATGATGGAGCAGGTGCGTGATTTGGTGAATCGTCTGGATACGCCAACGCCATATGAAGCGAATAATCTACATATCTATGAATTGTTGAATGCAGATGCTGAGCAGGTGGAGCAGGCCTTGCAGCCGTTGGTAGGCACGGCGCCGCGTAAGGCAGGAGGGGCCGCTGGTGGTACTGCTGCTGCCGGTGGTGGTGAGATTCAGCCCTTTGAGAGTAAAGTGCAGGTGATGCGTTATGATCAGACAAATTCGCTGCTCATTGTGGCGTCGCCGCAGGATTACCAGTTGCTGGAGGCGTTTATTGCGCGTTTGGATGTGCCACAGCGTCAGGTGTTGGTGGATGCAGTGGTGATGGATGTGTCGATTGATGGCAGCTATGGGGTGGCGGTGGATGCGGCGGGCATTACGGGTAATGATGGCTTCGGTTTGACCAGTACGCAGAATATTTCGGCCTTGGTGTCGGGTTTAAATACGACAGCGGATACGGCGACAAATCTGGTGTCTCCGGGTGGGCAACTGGCGTTGGGGTTGATGGGCTTGGGTTCGAAGGGGGGAATGACGACGGGTATTTTTGATGATATTGAGGTGGAGGTGAACGGGCAGAAGACGAAGATTCCGTTTGTGCCGGTTTTGTTGCAAGCGATTGAAACGGTCTCGGACTTGGAGGTCTTATCGCAGCCGAGTCTGGTGACGGTAGATAATGAGGAGGCGTCGATCGTGGTGGGGCAGGAGGTGCCGTATATTACGAGTACGAGTTCGTCGCGCAATTCGGATGGCACGGTAAATAACAATAATTATGGCGGTTATACGCGGGTGCAACGTGAGGAGGTGGGGGTGAAATTGAAGGTGACGCCGCAGATTAGTGAGGGGGATAATGTGTTGCTGGATATGGAGGTGGAGGTGTCGGCGATTGCGGGTGCGGATCAGACGGTGGGTAGCGTGGATATTTTAGGGCCAACGACGAACAAAACCTTGGTGCAGAATCGGGTGTTGGTGAAGGATGGGGGTACGGCGGTTCTTGCGGGTTTGATTCGTGATACAGCAAGTCGTTCGCGTCGCCAAGCGCCGATTTTAGGTGATCTGCCGGTGCTGGGATGGTTGTTCCGTTCGAAGTCGAATAGTTCACAAAAGCGAAATCTGGTGATGTTGGTAACGCCGCACATTGTGAAGGAAAATGTGGATCTGGAGCGGGCAACGCAGCATAAAGTAAATGAGTATCATGAGTCGAATATGAGCGAACTGTTTGAGCAGGGGGGCTTTTTCCGGAAGATTAAGCTGAAGAGCAAACGGCGTAAAGAGCATCGACCGACTCTGAATCGCTCGGAGGCAATTACGGGACGGCGTAGCACGACGAATTATGGTCGCGGCGATATCCGGAGATAATGCATGTCGAGTGAGCAGGACAAAAGATTGGGTGAATTGCTGGTGCAGCTCGGCTTTGCGCATGCGGAGCAGATCGAGGAGGCGCTGGAGTTGCAGAAGATTCGTCCACGCAGGGTGGGAGAGATCCTGCTGGATTTGGGGTATGTGGAGGAGGAGCATGTGCTGCAGGCGTTGAGCACACAGTTTGGTATTCCGTATCAGGAGGAGTTGGGCGAGGAGGTGGATTCGGCGTTGACGACGAAGGCGCCGATTAGTTTTATCCGGGAATATCATATGGTGCCGTTTAAGGAGGAGGCGGGAACGTATTGGGTAGCGGTGAATGATCCGGTGAATTTATTGCCCTTGGATGATTTGCGTTTGTTATTGGGCGGGGTGGTGAAGCCGGTATTGTGCAAGCGTGAGGATATCCAGCAGATCATTGATACTTATTTTGACCAGCAGAGTGAAAATGCGGCGGATATGATCGACAGTATCATGATGGAGGAGGGGGAAGAAGGCCAGGTGCAGATGCTGGATGGGGCGGATTCGGAACGGGATCTGTTGGATTTAGCGAATGAAGCGCCTATTATCAAGCTGATCAATCTGGTGATCACGGGGGCGGTGAAGGAGCGGGCGTCGGATATTCATATGGAGCCGTTTGAGAAGGAGATGCGGGTGCGGTACCGGATCGACGGCGTGCTCTATGAGAAGTTTACGGTGCCGCGTTCGCAGCAGGCGGCGGTGGTGTCGCGTGTGAAGATCATGGGGAACCTGAATATCGCCGAGCACCGTTTGCCGCAGGATGGCCGTATCAAGATTCGTCTGAGTGGTAAGGAAATCGATATTCGTCTATCGGTCATTCCGATCGCGCATGGTGAACGAATCGTGATGCGTATTCTGGAAAAAGGGAACTTCCTGTTCAGCCTGGAACAGTTGGGCATGGATAAGCGCGACCACCAATTGGTGGATAAGCTGATCCTGAGTTCGCACGGCATTATGTTTGTAACGGGGCCAACGGGGTCGGGTAAATCGACAACGTTGTATGCGGCCTTGCAGCGGGTGAATTCGCCGGATAAGAACATTATTACGGTGGAGGATCCGATTGAGTATTTGATTCCGGGCATTAGTCAGATTCAGGTGCGACCGAAGATCGGACTAACTTTCTCGGCGGGCTTGCGTAGCATTCTGCGTCAGGACCCGGACGTAATTCTGGTGGGTGAGGTGCGTGATATGGAGACGGCGGATATGGCGGTGCAGGCGTCGCTAACCGGGCACTTGGTTTTTGCAACATTGCATACGAATGATAGTGCGGGTGCGATTACGCGTCTGACGAATATGGGGATTGAGCCGTTCCTGGTAACTTCTTCCACGATTGCCATTCAGGCGCAGCGTTTGGTGCGTCGGGTTTGTGATGCGTGCAAGGAGGCCTATGAGCCCGATCCGGAGAGTTTGACGGAGATCGGCCTAGACCCGAACGATCCGCGTACGCGTGTGGTATATCGGGGACGGGGATGCAAGGCCTGTTCTGATCGTGGGTATCGGGGACGTACGGGTATCTTTGAGTTGCTGGTGATGAATACGCGCATTCAGGAGATGGTGTTGCAGGGTATGGATTCGAATGCGATCAAGCGCGAGGCGCGACGTTTTCATATGCGCACGTTGCGCGAGGATGGTGCGCAGAAGGTACTGAAGGGAATGACGACGATTGAGGAAATCTTGAGGGTGACGCGGGATGATTTGGCGGAGGAAGTGATGGGCTAGCCCTTTTTGCGGGTATGTGCTGACAGCCACTCGTCGGAGAAAAGAATATATTTCTGGCGCGGGCTTTTTGGGAAGCAAAAGCTTTTCCAGCTCCCTGTCGACCTGCACGGGTTGGCGTTGTGATGGGGGATGAGGGATATTTATGGCAGTATATGAATACAAGGCAATGGCGAAGAAGACTGGCAAGGTGGTGAAAGGGGTGGTGGATGCGGATTCGCCGGGTAAAGCGCGGGCCAAGCTGCGTGAGCAGGGCTTGTATCCTACGGAGGTGAAGGAGGGGTCGGCGGTGCAGATAGCGGGGGGTAAGGGAAATAAAGGAATGTTGGGAGGTGGTGGCGGCGTTCGAGGGCGGGTGACACCGCGGGATTTGGCGTTGATGACGCGTCAGTTTGCGGTGTTGCTGCGTGCAGGTATGCCATTGGTAGAGGCGTTGGGGGCGCTGCTGGAACAGACGACGAAACCGCGTCTGCAGGGTGTGATCTACGAGGTGCGTGATAAGGTAAATGCAGGGGCGACCTTGGGCGATGCCCTGGGGGAACATCCCCGTGTTTTTTCGTCGTTGTATGTGAACATGGTGCGTGCGGGCGAGGTGAGTGGTACGTTGGAGGGGGTGCTGTTGCGCTTGGCAGACATGTTGGAGCATCAGGCAAAGCTACGCTCTCAAATTTTATCGAGTATGGCCTATCCGGTGTTTATGATGATTTTTGCGGTGGGGGTGATTGTCTTCCTGATGATGGTGATCGTGCCGCGTATTACGCAGATTTTCCAAAAGCAAGATGCGAAGTTACCGCGTATTACGGAATTGATGATTGGTTCGAGTGACTTTTTGGCGCACTATTGGTGGATGATCGTATTGGGCGTTGTTGGTGTAGTGATGCTGTGGCGATTCTGGATTTCGCGGGAAGAGGGACGGCGTCGCTGGGATCGTTTAAAGCTGCGCTTTCCGCTCTATGGCGGTTTGCATCTGAAGTTGGTATGCGCCCGTTTTACACGCACCTTGGGTACGATGTTGCAGAGTGGTTTGACGATGTTGCCGGCGTTGGATGTCGTCAATAGTGTGTTGGGGAATCGCTATATTCAGGATTGTATGGATGAGGTGAAGGCCGGGGTGCGGCGGGGCCGTGATCTGGCCCAACCGTTACGGGAGACGGAATTGTTCCCGCCGATGATGATTCATATGATTGAATTGGGCCAGCGAAGTGGCGAGATTGAGGATATGCTGATTCGGGTGGCGGATACGTATGATGATGATGTGCGGTTGACGATTGATGCAATGGTAGGGCTGATTGAGCCGATGATTATTATATTCATGGGTATTTTTGTCGGTTTATTGGTCTTGGCGATATTGCTTCCCATTTTGCAGATGAGCAGTAACATCTAGCCTTTTCACTTCTTTCTTTTTACGGAAAAAGAAAGAAGCAAAGAAAAACGAGGAATTAAGTTAGCTTCACTCTAGTTAGTCACGGCAAGGACCAAAATTATTGCTTGCGGTCGCTGGACTGCTGGCCCTGGAAACCGGAAAAAGAAAGAAGCAAAGCAAGACAGGGAATTAAGTCAGCTTCACTCTAGTTAGCCACGGCAAGGACCAAAATTATTGCTTGCGGTCGCTGGACTGCTGGCCCTGGCCACCGGAAAAAGAAAGAAGCAAAGCAAGACAAGGAATTAAGTTAGCTTCACTCTAGTTTAGCCACGGCAAGGACCAAAATTATTGCTTGCGGTCGCTGGACCGCTGGCCTTGGGATGCCAGGGAATATCGGAATTGCGATACAATTAAGGGGTAGGGATGTTTTGAAGGAGAATAGGGGATAGGGTTGTATTGGACGCCTCGTTTTTGAGGCTTGAGTGTAGAACCGAAGGGAATAGTGTCATGGATAGCAAGAGAATGCGGAAACGGCGGAGCAATGCCGCAGGTTTTACTTTGGTCGAGCTGATGGTGGTGATCTCGATTATCGCCATCTTGGCGACGATTGTGGGTGTGAATGTGTTGGGCCAGATGGATGAGGGCAACGTAGCGGCAGCTCAGGCGCAGATCAAGAACCTCAAGACGGCGCTGATTGCGTACAAGTTGAAATTCAAGCGTTTCCCGGATTCATTGGATGAATTGGTGAGCAACTCGAAGAATATCCAGTTCTTGGACCCTCCGGAAATTCCGGATGACCCGTGGGGCAATCCGTATAACTATCGGCGTGAAGGTTCGAAGTTTGTGATTTCGTCCTATGGTGCAGATGGTGCTCAGGGTGGTTCGGGTCTGGATGCGGATATTAGTAGCGACAAGATGACGACGGATTGATGGGTGACCACAGTAAAGATTTTGGTTTTTGTGACAACTTTTGGAACCTCAGCCAATAATGTCGTTGCGATGCGTAGTACATAACGGAAGGCGGATGCGTCTGCCTTTTCGGGAAGCGTGTGGCTTTACGTTGCTTGAGCTGACCGCGGTGATCTGTATCATCGGGATCATCGCGGCGCTTTCTTTTCCACAGTTTCTCCCGGTGATCGCGTTTAGCCAGTTGGAGGGGGATGCGCGCCATCTGGCGAATTATGGACGTAGTGCGGTGGCGCAGGCGATGTTAACGCGTACTGACTTGACGGTCTATGTGGATCTGAATGCGGAGGATGAGGAGGGAAATCTGGCGCAGGAGTATTGGGCGGTGCAGTTGGTCTATCCCAGTGAGCAGGAGACGGAGGGGGAATCAGGGCCGAATCAGTGGGAAATGATGCGGGAAATGCGTGGACAGATGCCGGGGGGAGAATTTCGGTCATTATTGTCGAAGTCGCGTCAGGGAGGCGGGGAATTGACGGGGATGCCGGAGGGCTTTGATGATTCGGAGGCAAATGCGGATATGGCGTCGCGTTTTGAGCGTTTTGCCCGACGGGGGGTGGCGGCACGGGCGAAGAATGTGATCCCGGATGAGGGCTTTCTGGAGGAGGTGGGCTCGTTGTTTGAGGACGATGAAAAGGAATTTGCGTTGACCTTGGAAGAGCCAGAGGAGATGGAGTTGATGGACCCGATTTTGGCGCGTACAGGCCTGGCTAAGGATGTGCGTATTGAGTCGGTGGAGGTGGATGGGAAGACGTTTACGCGGGGACAGGTGGAAATTCTAATTTCGGCGGTTGGCTTACAGCAATTGGTTGTGTTTTATGTGGTGAATGAGGAGGAGGAATACTACACGGTGGTTTGGGACCCGTTAACAGGCGGTTCTCGGGTGTATGAGGGGCGGGAGTCGATTGTGTAATGCGGTGCTATAAGGATGACATAGCACGAGATGCCGGGTTTACGCTGATAGAGGTGTTGGCGGCGGTGGCGATTCTGGGAGTGGCTCTGTTTGTCTTGCTGGATGCGCATTATACGGCAATGATGCTGAATGACATGACCGACAGCGAGGTGACAATGTGCCAGTTGGTGGAGACGGCGGTGGCGCAGGCGGAGGTGCAGGTACTGGCGGGGGAATTGGCGGGATCGGGCGATTTTGGGGCGCGTTATCCGGATTGTTCATGGTCGTATGAGGCGGTGACAGCGGGGGAAGATGAACGTATTTTATTGTATTCGATTGGCGTGCAGGTGACGGTGGGGGAGGAGACGCAGGATTATGAGTACTTCTTTTTTAATCCGGGAGCGCCGGAGGAAGTATCGTCGAACAGGTTGACGGGAGGTGCTGATGCGACGAAGTAAGGGCGCTATCTTGCGTATAACAGGGAATGAGACGGGGTTAACGCTGATTGAGTTGTTGGTGGCGATGATGGTGCTCACCTTGATTGTGATGATTGTGTATTCGAGTTTTACTTCGGTGACTGCGACGATGGAGATGGCGCGGAATAATGCGGAGATGTTGCGTTTTCGACAATTTTTGCGGTCGAATCTGGGACGGCATCTCGCGACCGTCTACGTGGATGCAGGCTGTGAAGCGGCAGATTTCCAGTTTGTGGGGGTGAATGAGGACGGACCGTATGGTCCGGCGGATTCGTTGCGCTTTTGCACCTCGTTGCCGTTGTCGGGCGCGACGGCGTTGCCAGGGGTGTTGCGGGTGGTGCAGTACGAGGGCGGTGGGGGGGAGAATGGTGAGGAACGGGCGTCGGCGTTGGAGGATGTAGGGGGGGGCGGAGATGAGGAGGAGGGGAGCTATTTGGTGATTACGGAGGAACCGCTGGTCTTATCGGAGTTGGGTTTTACGGAGCAGGTGCAGGCGGAGGAGATGGAAGAGGCGGTGATTGAGCATCGGGTGCCGGTGATGAGTCTGGATATTACGTATTATGATGGCGAGAAGTCGGAGTGGGTGGAGGAGTGGGATTCTCTGGATATGTTACGGTTGCCGTGGGCGGTGCGGGTGAAGGCGAATTTCCCGCGTACGGAGGAGGAGTGGGCCGGGGATCGGCGCGAGGGGATCGATCCCATGGAGTCGCCGGATTTGGATATGATGGTGGCGTTACCGGTGGGAGGGGGGACGGTGGAGCAGTTTATTGATTATAACCATCGACGAATGTCGAGCGAGGTGGATGAGGAGGAGGAGCTATGATGATGAAACGGTGTCGTATTGTGCGTGAGGGTGGAGGGGACCAGGAGGGGGTGGCGTTAATATTGGCGCTGCTGTTCATTGTATTGTTGTCGGTGTTGGTGGTGGAATTCAGCTATGAGATGCAGGTGGAGGCGATGTTTGCGATGAACCAGGGTAGCGATTTTGAGGCATACCTGGCAGCAAAGTCGGCGGTGGCGAACGGGATGGCGTTGTTGGCGGAGGATGCATTGGAGACGATGGAGTCAGGAGAACCGTCGTATGATAGTGAGATGGATCCGGTGCCCTGGTTTGAGGGAGCGCCGTTTGAGCCATTAAACGAAGCGACGATGCGCGCATCGATAGCGGATGAGTATGGCAAGATCAATTTGAATGCATTGCTGGATACGAGTGTGAATCCGCCGGAGGTGCGTGAGTCCTTGGCGCAGGCGTTGCGTGAGTTTTTCATGCTGCGTCTGGAGTCGACGACGGGGGAGGATAGCGCGGATGTGATTGTGGATTCGATCCTGGACTGGCTGGATTATGATGATGACGATGAGGTGCGGGATGAAGGGGCGGAGAATGATTATTATATGGGGTTAGAGAATCCGTATCCGTGCAAGAATGGACCGCTGGATTCGCTGGAGGAGTTGCTGTTGATTAAAGGGATCTCACTGGAGGTCTTTTATGGGACGCAAACGGTCTCAGAGCAGGAGGAGAGGGAGGGGGAACTTGGAAGCAGTAGTACGGAGGAGGAGACGGACCCGGCGCAGTTGCCACTATCGGAGTATTTGACGGTGCATGGTGAGTGGCGGGGCCGGGTCAACGTAAATACGGCGCGTGAAGAAGTGATTGCGGCGATACGGGCGGGGTACATGGGTGATGGACTGGATTTGATGGAGGGGCAGCGGGTTTATGATATGGTGCGTGAACAGCCATGTATGACGGAGGAGGATTTGTCGAGTCGGCTGGGTATGACGCGTAAGACGCAGACGACGACCTCGCAGACGGCGACAGGGACCGCGCGGGATCGGACGCAGACGAAGGTGACGGAGGAGGATTTGGCGGGGGATGCGTTTACGTGGTATAGCAATGTGTTTCGTATTTATGGAGATGGAATGCTGGAGGATGTGTTGGTGCGGGTCGAGGCATATGTGTGGCGCATGCCCGTAGATATGGCGTTATATGAACGGAGTTTACCGGAGGCGGCGGAGCCGGTGGAGCCGGTGGAGCCGTTTCGGATTTTATCGTGGCGGGAGATTCGCTGAGTGAAGAGGGAACCGAAAGAATTTTTCGGGTCTGTGGAGCAAAGTAGATGATGTTTAAGGCAAAAATTGCGGCCATTGAAATCGCGGGCGATGAGGCGCGGGTTGCGGTGGCGAAGGTGGGTGGAAAACAGCCGGTGGTGGTGGAGTTACTCTCGGAACAGGCGGTGTATGAGACACCGGAAGAACGTTTTGAGGCATTGGTGACGGCGCTGGATACGGTCCTGGAGCGCATGCGGAGTCGTCCAAGCGCCTACGTGCTGTGTGCGAGCATGGAACAGGCGATGGTGCGTAATATCCGGATTCCCTTTCGCGGCCAGCGTAAGGTGGCCGCGGCGGTACCGTTTGAATTGGAGCCGCACCTTGCGTTTCCCATTGAGGATTTGGCGGTGGATTTCAATATCGTGGGTGAGGCGGAGGGGGAGACGGATGTCTTGGCGATTGGAATGCATCGAGAACGCCTGGAAGAGCAGTTGGCCTTGTTGGAAGCGGTGGGAGTAAAGGCGGAGGCGGTTTCGTTGGATGCGGTGGCGTTGACAGGTATGTGGCAGGCCTTGGGCAAGAAGAACAAAGGGGTGCGTGCGGTCTTACATGTACGGGAACGGGTCTCGTATTTGGCAGTAACGTACAGGAATGCATTGGCCTTTCTTCGACTTATCCCATATGGGGAAGCAGATTTTGAAACCGCAAGCGCGGGTGTGACGCGGGAGGTGCAAAATAGTATCCGGGCCTTTGAGGCACGGTGGCGTATGGAAGAGTCGGTAGAGCAGTTGGCGGTGACGGGGGTGGATTGGACGCCAGAGGTGACCCAAGCATTCTCTGCCTCCATCGGATTTCCGGTCGAAACCCTGTCGATGATGCCCCAGTTAAAAGGCGGCGCCTTGGCTTTGGCGGAAGGGGCGGGCGGTGTCCGGGCGAATCGTTGGGAGGCGATGCTTGGAACGGCATTGGGGACGACAGGAAAAGGACTGTGTGTTGACTTTGTACAAGGAACGCGGGCGTGGGAGGATACACTGCGCAGCGTGATCCCGCATGTTTTGTTTTCTTCGTGTCTGGCATTACTGATTCTGGTAGGCTGGGCCTTTTATTACCAGCAGGGAACGTCGCGTAATCTGGCTGAGAAAGCTCGTTTGCAGGAGGAGGTGGATACATTGACAGCGGAAATCGATGCGATGGCGGAACAGGGCTTGGGGGCAGATTTGACGATGGATGCCTTTGAAGCCCCTACGTTGCTGGATTTATTGAAAGATATTGCGGCGCGTATGCCTGAAGATAAAGTGGAGCTGACGGAGATGCAGATGCATGAGCCGGGGGCGCGTGGAAGCTGGTTGCGCATTCGCGGTTCGGTCGATGATTCGGCCCTGTTTAACGACGTGTTTGAAGAGCTGAAGCAGTCGCCTTTGTATGTGGTGGAGGAAAATCCGGACATGAGTGCGGTTGGGGGAAAGACCACGTTTGAGGTCAAGGCCTTTAAAACGGAGGAGGGAACGGATGAAACTGAACTTTGATCGCCGCGAGCGAATGGCTTTTTTGTGTGCGGCTGTGGTGCTTACCCTGGTGCTGGCGCTGTTGCTCTATGTGCCGTCGACCCCACGCAAAAAGTATGCACAATCGCAACGGGATATCACGGGTTTGCGCAATGAATTGCGGTTGACAAAAATGTTAAAAGTAGAGGAGGGTCAACGGCTGCAAAGCCAGCAGGAAGTAATAGCACTGCTGGAAAAACGTGCGGGCAATTTTGATCTGTTTACTTTTGTCCACAATATAGTACGCGAGATGGGATTGCAGGACCGGGCGCAGCTGGACAAGAAAGCGCCACGTAATTGGTCAGCAAAGCTTCCCTTGGTACAATTGAAGTTAGATGGCGTGAGTCTGGAAGAATTGGTGGATTTTCTCCATACCTTATACGCCAGTAATAACGTGGTGGCGGTGTACAAAATGGATCGACTTCGTCCCACCCCCAATGGCAAGGGATTGGAATGTGACCTCACGTTTGTGACGGTGAAGATTTAGGACGGTAACGCAAGGCTATTGCGATTTATATTCTGTCTCCGCTTGACTTATTGGCCTGGCTGCGGGAAAATTGATATACGTAAGTGTCTTTTGCTAATGTCGGTTACCTTTCTCTAACGGCTTCCAAGCGCGGTGCTTAGCGGGAAAGATGTCTTGGGCGATTGCTTTCCCAGAGGGCGGTGTTAACGTATACGTTATCTAGAGCGTATAAACGGGCTGCGATGCTTTGGTTGCGCTTCCGCCGCGAGGGAAGTTTTGGCGAAGAATTCGAGGCGAAAAAAATGCCGATAACAGGTAAATTGTTGACAGGTACTCTTGTAAGTCTAATGTTATCAATAAAAGAAGTCAGTATTCGCATTGACAATTGCGGGCATCTTTGATAAAGTAAATAGTATCCAGTAGGAGGCGTGAGTATGCAGCCGCAATATACGTTATTTGGGCAAAAACTCGTTGAACGAGGGCTCATCAGTGAACAGCAACTGAATGAGGCCATTCATAAACAACAGACAACAATGGGCCATCGCAAGATCGGTGAGATCTTGGTGCGATTGGGTCATTTGAGTAAGAGCCATATTACGGAGGGCTTAGCCGAACAGCTAGGCATCCCCGTTATTCGTCTGAGCGAACGTGAGATTCCAGAGCGTATCCGTAGTCTGATTGATGGGGGAATCGCGACGTTGTACCGTGTGATTCCTTTGGAGGAGCAGGGGAATGCCTTGGTGGTGGCGACAGCAGATCCTACGAACATCAATAATCTGGATAACCTTTCCCGCCTGATCGATCGTCCGGTGGAGCCGGTATTGGCGACCCCGGAAGAGATCACAATCGCACTGAATAAGTACTACGGCTTGCAGGAGCATTCGGTAGAGACGATGCTTTCGAGCGCCAGCAGTGCAACCAGTATGAGCACGCTTACGAGCATGTCAAACGTGGGTTCGCTGGAAGATTCACTGGGTAGCTTGGGCAGCATGAGTGCGGATGATATCAGCATGGCCAGCCTGAGTGTGGATGAGGCGGAGTTGGAGGCGAGCGGTGGTGTACAGGCGGAAGGTGCAGAGGGGGATGACGCCGATAACCCGGTGGTGAAGTATGTGAATCAGATGATTCTGGAAGCGTTTCGTCTGCGCGCCAGTGATATTCATGTCGAGCCGGGCAAGGTGGATGTAAAAATACGTTACCGTATTGACGGGGTGATGCAGTTGACGCCGCCCCCTCCAAAGCGTGCGCAAGCCGCTATTATTTCCCGCCTGAAAATTATGTCCGGCATGGACATTTCCGAGAAACGTGTTCCCCAGGATGGTCGTATCAAGATGAACATGGGGGGAAAGGTGATTGACTTGCGTGTCAACTCACTGCCAGCCGCCTATGGCGAAAGCGTGGTAATGCGTATCTTGGACAAGAGCGGCCTGATGCTGGGTTTAGGACAGTTAGGTTTTCGTCCTAATAACCAACATACTTGGGAAGGGCTGCTGAGCAATGCTACCGGTGTGGTTTTGGTAACGGGGCCGACGGGCTCGGGTAAAACAACTACACTGTATGCCTCATTAACCTCACTGAATCAGCCGGACACAAAAATCATCACCGTAGAAGATCCGGTAGAGTATCAGATCGCCGGTATTAATCAGGTGCAGATTAATCACGAAATCGGATGGGATTTTTCGCGTGCATTGCGTGCCATTTTCCGACAGGACCCGGATATCGTGATGGTCGGTGAAATTCGAGACCAGGAGACAGCGGAGATCGCTATTAAGGCGGCGCTTACAGGTCACTTGGTCTTTTCAACCCTGCATACGAATGATACCTCCAGTTCATTTACCCGCCTCGTAGATATCGGGATTAAACCCTTCCTGGTGGCCTCCGGTGTGCGCGCCATTTTGGCGCAGCGCCTGTTGCGCACCATATGTACCGTGTGTAAAGAACCCTGTACGCCGCCCGCACAGGAAATTGAACGCTTGGGCTTCCCTGTCGACATAAGTTCGGTGGAGTTGTATCATGGGGCAGGCTGTGATAACTGTAATCAGACCGGTTATCAAGGGCGTATGGGTGCTTACGAATTGTTAGTGACGACGGATGAAATTCGCCAATTGCTGATGAAAGGTGAATCGGCGGCGGCGATTCGACGTGCAGCGCGGTACAGTGGAATGGATACGATGCGAGACGATGCATGGCACAAGGCGCTGAACGGAATTACTACGGTGGAAGAGGTAAACCGTCGTACGCGTCTGGATGGGCCGCTGAAACAACGACCGGATAAAGCAAAGACCGCTGCTGAAAAGCAGGCGATGTAGGAGTGAATGACTATGGCGTATGATATGGTCAGTCTGTTGCGGATGCTTATTGACCGAGAGGGATCCGACTTGCACCTTGCGGTAGATGATCCCCCCGTAGGGCGTGTACATGGACATTTGCAGTATTTTGGCGATGATCCGTTGACCTCGGAAGATACAGAACGCTTGATGAAAAGCATTGCGTCGGTGGATAACCAGCAGGAATTACAGGAGGTGGGTGGCGCGGACTTTGGCTTTGCATTCGAAGATATTGCGCGTTTCCGTGTATCGATCTTTAAACAGCGCGGTAACGTAGGATTGGTTCTGCGTCAGATTCCGCGCAAAATTATGACCTTTGAAGAGCTGGGCCTTCCAGAAGTGATTAAGAAAGTGTTGACCCAACCGCGTGGTTTGGCGTTGGTGACGGGGCCGACGGGTTCAGGTAAATCCACCTCTTTGGCCACGATGATTGACTGGATTAACACCAATCTGGATCACCACGTGATTACTATTGAGGATCCGATTGAGTATTACCATAATCATAAAAAAAGTATCGTAAACCAACGCGAGGTGGGGGTAGATGTGCCCAGTTTCGCCGAGGCATTGCGTCGCGCATTGCGTCAGGACCCCGATGTAATTCTGGTGGGTGAAATGCGCGACTTGGAAACGATCGAAGCTGCGATTACAGCGGCGGAAACGGGCCACTTGGTTTTTGGTACGCTGCACACGACGGGTGCGGTGCGTACCATTGACCGTATTGTGGACGCCTTCCCTTCGACACAGCAGGAACAGATCCGAACCCAGCTAGCGGGTAACCTCAAAGCGGTGATCTCACAAACACTGATTCCGCGTAAAAGTGGCTTTGGTCGTGTGGCAGCATACGAAATCATGTTGACTACGCCCGCTATTCAGAATCTGATTCGCGAGAATAAATCCTACCGTATCACCTCCTCCATTCAGACCGGTCATAAGTATGGCATGAATCTGTTGGATGAACACTTGTTGGCCTTGTATCGCAAGGGCGTTTGTAAATATGAGGATGTACTGGGCAAGGCCCAGCAGCCGGATGAGTTCGAGAACAGTGCTCGTGCTTTAGGTTTGGAAGGTGGTCCAGCGCCGGAATCGGCAGCATAAAGAAGTTAGATTATGGCTGTAGCAGCAACGCATCAAACAATGAAACGACAACTCGGCGAGCTTTTGGTAGAGCAGGGGGTAATCAGCCCGCTGCAGCTTGATGAAGCCTTGCAACGTCAACGCTTGACCGGCGATATGCTGGGTCGTGTGCTGGTGACGATGGGGCATTGTGAAGAACAGGATATTATCGAGGCGTTGGGCGTGCAGCAGGGGATGGAGCGGGTGGAGTTGGGCAAGCTTAAGATCTCAGAAGACATTATTCGTAAGCTGACGGGCGATGTAGCTAAGTTTTACAATGTGATCCCCATTCGCGAGTTGGATGGGGCCTTGGTGGTGGCGATGGCAGATCCGCTAAACCTGCAGATTCTGGATGATCTCGAACAGATTACAGGGCAGACGGTGCGCGGTGCCGTGAGTAATCAGGATGATGTAGCGGCCGCATGGAAATCCAATTATGCCTTTGAGACCGACTCCATCCACGAGATGTTGGCCGATCTGGAAGACAGGGTCGGGGTAGGCGAGCTTTCGCAGGATGAATTGGGGCAACAAGAGATTATCAGCGATGTAGATAATCTGGTCGAGTTGGCCCAACAGCCGGAAGTCATCAAAATCGTCAACTTAGTCTTTCTGGAGGCAGTGAAAAAACGTGCTTCCGATATTCACTTTGAGACATTCGAAGATGATTTTCGTATTCGTATCCGCGTAGACGGTATTCTCCAGGAAATCGTCAATCCTCCCAAGGCCCTGTCAATTGCGCTTATCTCCCGTATCAAAGTAATTTGTAACATGGATATCGGTGAGCGCCGTTTGCCGCAGGACGCGCGTATTGAATTAAAGGTGGGGGATGCGCTGATCGATGTGCGTGTAGCCACCTTGCCGACGTTGTATGGCGAAGGCATCGTGATGCGTATCCTGGACCGTACCGCGGTCCAGATTGATTTGAAAAAGCTGGGCTTCAGCGAAAGAGTGCTTTCCCAGATTGACACAGCGATTCACAAGCCCAATGGAATCATGTTGGTGACCGGACCTACGGGTTCAGGTAAAACTACGACGCTGTATGCCTGCCTGGCGGATTTGAATACCCCGGACGTGAAAATTATTACCACAGAAGATCCGGTGGAATTACAGATCGACCGTCTGATTCAGTGTCAGGTCCGGGAAGATGTCGGCCTCACCTTTGCCGCATGTCTGCGTGCTATTCTGCGTCAGGACCCGGACATTGTGATGGTCGGTGAAATTCGTGACTTGGAAACCGCACAGATTGCAGTGGAGGCATCGTTGACGGGGCACTTGGTGCTTAGTACCTTGCACACCAATAGTGCGCCGGAGACGGTCACACGTTTGTTGGACATGGACGTGGAACCGTTCCTAATTACCGCTTCCCTGGAGGGCGTACTGGCCCAGCGTCTGTTGCGTGTCCTGTGTCGCCATTGTCGCGAACAATATTCGCCGTCACAAGAAGAACGCGAACAGTTGGGTTTGCCTGCTACATGGAAAAATGACCCGAATTTGCGTATGTTCCGTCCCAAAGGATGTCCGGCGTGTGAACACGTAGGCTACATGGGACGTACCGGTTTATACGAAATGATGATGGTGGATGAGACGGTGTGTGAGATGATCCTGGATCGCGCTATGGCCTTTGATTTGCGCCGCTATGCACGCAAAAAAATGGGGATGCGTACGCTGCGCGAAGAAGGTATTATAAAATGCATTAAAGGCGTTACCAGTGTAGAAGAAGTTCTGGCGCATACGGATAAATTTGAGGACTGACAAGGAGAGCTCACATGCCAAAATATGCCTATAAAGCGCTGAATAAGGAAGGCAACGAAATCTTTGGCGTACTTCAGGCGGAAAGCCAGGCATTGGCTATCAATGACGTGCGTACATTGGGCCTGTTCCCAACGATGGTGCGCGAAGCACGCAAAAGCGATGAGCGTCGCGCCCGGAAAGAAAAAAGAGGGATAAACGAGCTCTATTTTGGTGGCGTAAAGAACAAGCAAATCGTGGTGATGACGCGTCAGCTTTCCACGTTGATTGACGCTGGTCTTCCCTTGTTGCGTAGCTTAAATGTCTTGATTAGTCAGCAAAAACCCTCCAAACTGAAAGATATCCTCACCGAAATTGCAAGCGATATCCAATCCGGTGCAACCTTTTCTGACTCGCTGGCCAAACACCCTAAACAATTTGACCGTCTTTTTGTCAACATGGTGCGGGCGGGTGAAGTCGGTGGTATGCTCGAAGTCGTTCTGAATCGTCTGGCCATGTTCATGGAACGACGCGAGGCATTAAAACGGCGCGTAAAAGGCGCCATGATATATCCCGCAGCGGTAATTATTATCGCAACGGCTATTGTGACCTTTCTACTGGTGAAAGTGGTGCCGGTTTTTGCTGAGATTTTTGGTGAAATGGGTGCTAAATTGCCCGCTCCCACGATGTTTCTGATTGCCGCTGGTGACTTTGTTATGTACAAAGGCTGGTTGCTGTGGTGCATTGTCTGTTGGACGATTATCAGCATAAAATTACTTTCACAGTTTCATGCAGTACGCCGCGTAAGTCACCGAGTGCAACTAAAGCTTCCCTTGGTGGGCGATTTAGTCACTAAAGTGGCTGTAGCGCGTTTTGCGCGTACCTTGGGAACCTTGATTACTTCCGGGGTGCCGATTCTACAGGCGCTTAAGATCACGAAGGAAACCATTTCCAACTACATCGTGCAGGACGCTATGGACAAGGTGCACGATAGCATTAAGGAAGGCGATACGATAGCCGCCCCCTTGGACGAAACGAAAATATTTCCCCCGATGGTAGTGAATATGATCGACGTAGGGGAAGAAACAGGAAGTATCGACGCGATGCTGCTGAAGGTGGCGGATATTTACGATGCAGAGGTAGAGGCCGCAGTGGAAGGCATGTTGCAGCTGATGGAACCGGCCATTATCGTAATACTGGGTGGTATCATCGGTTTTATCGTAGTATCGCTATACCTACCTATCTTTACCTTGGGCGACCAGATTGGCGCCTAGGTTTCGAAGCTGAGCCTTTCGGAAAATTGAAGAGAAAAGAAGTTCATAAAAGCTTTCCCGGCACGGTTTGGGAAAGCTTTCTATGGTGAGTGTTGTGGATACGTTGTGGAGGTATGGAACACCCCACTACGTTTGAACTTATCGAAAATAACAGTAAACAAGTGCGTGAAAAGCGTGCGTCCGTTTTGCAAACACTCAGACGCAACAAGCAGCAAGAGCGCCACGGGCGCGATGAGGAGGAATACCTATGCGAAAGAAACAAGGTTTCACACTGGTGGAACTGTTGGTGGTGATGGCGATTATCGCCATACTTGCATCCATCGTGGTGCCCAACGCCATCAAATACATTACGCGCTCACGGGCGACCAAAGCGCAGAGCGAAATTGCAAGCATTGAACTGGCACTGACAGCGATGCTTTCCGATGCCGGACGTAGCGATATCAACCATTTGTTCGATCCAATGAAGGTGCGCGATTTTCTTGGTTTGGGTGAGGATTTAAACGTTGCGATGACACGAGAAATATTTGCAGATGCACAAAAGATGTATACCGCGACGTTGTATGCGTTGTTGCGTGAAGGACGTATCGCGCTCTCGGACAGCCATACACTTGAGTTGAGTACTGGAGCAGAACCCTTAAATTTCGGCGAAGTGTTAAACAATAATGTCATTCGCAAGTTGGGTACCTCGTATCTGGAAGATTTAGGTGTGGACCCGTGGGGGAATATGTATCAGATTTTCCCTGGTCCTTGGCGCACCAAGCGGGATAACAGCAATCCGGTACCGTTCCGTACATACATGAATCTTGAGAATAGTGATTTGCCGGGTTCTAAAGGGGCGGGACGCCCGGATGGATATGAGTTAGATGCCGTTGATCCAGAAACGGGCGAAGCAATGACAGTAGGCTTCCCTGCTTCTCGCACCAAGAGTTTCTTCATCTATTCCATGGGCCAGAATATGGTCTCCGGCCAAATGGTTTATGACCCTGCTGGATATGAAACTGACGGTGAGTACGGCGTGTATGAGAACTACGATTTGAACCAGGATGAAGCTTTCGTGGGTGGTGGCGATGACATCAATAACTGGGACAAGGGCGCCAGCTGGATGCGTTTCTATAATTAATAGTCTGTAATGCTTTCGCCGGGGATGCGCTATGCGTCCCCGGCACTGTGTATCACATAGCGCCTTTCCACAAGTTTTGTAGAAATAATTAAAATTGTTTCTGCTCGGAGACGCTAAAGGATTGCATAAGAGGCGATGGTGTTGGACATGGGGTTGTGGTCGCTGGACCACTTTAGGATAGAAAGGGAATGCACGGTGCGTAGCAAGCGACAGAGTTGTACGGGCGGTTTCACGATGGTGGAACTGCTTGTTGTGCTTTCGATCTTTGCAGTGATAGCGTCGCTGGCTATTCCCGCATTCGTGCGCATGGGGATGTTCGCCCGCAATGATCTGAATATGGCGGCGCGAGAAATGGTAACCCTGTTGAAAACGGCGCAAAGCTATGCGAGTACGTATAATGTAACAACAGCAGTCGTTTTCGACCGTTTTTCCTGGCAAGAAGATACGACGGTTCCGAATACAAGTTTTGGAGTGACCCGTTCTGCAGTGGTAATGTATCAGCCGAAAAGTCTGGCCGATGCAGGCTTGGAACCGGGGAATCCCGGTCCCCGTGAGGGCGAGTTTATACCTCTGCCTGGCGATGCAGGTGAGATGCGATTGCTTCCTGGCACGACGGCCTTGTACCTTGCCGATCTGGATTCGACAACCGCGCCAAATGTTTCTCGCAGTATGAGTGAGGTGGGTCTGCAAGAGGTGAATGCCTGGTTTTATGAAGGTTTTGAGACGACCGGTGAGTATCTGGACCAATATGATGCGGATCCAGTGAGGCCTTTTCCTGCCTTTGTGTTCAAGCCGTCGGGCCGCATGGTTGTTACCGGTGAGACAGAACGATATCGGGTGTTCATTGCCCCCCAACCCACGGAAATGCCGGATATGCGTTTGCAGGATCCGGAGATATATGAATGGGTACTGAACGATAACGGCGAACTTCGCAGTAATTTTCGTAATGTATGCATAGAACTGTATCGTTCCACGGGAAGGATAAACGTAGCGTCATAAATGGGACGTGGCCGGAAAGGCGGTATGCGATGAAGGCAAACAGTGGTTTTACATTGCTGGAGATCCTGGTGGCGTTGACTATACTGGCCGTGGGCATCATGGCGATACTTCAGTTATTTCCAATGTCGCTTCGTCAGTCGCAAACAGCGGCGGAACGCACGACGATTGCCTCGTTAGCGCGTAGTGAGTTAGGGCGTGTGCGTGCGGGCGGCGTGGGCAATTTCCTGAACCAGTGGGCGGAAAGCAACACGGTGCGCGCATTGACAGAGGCGCAGAAAGCCTATTCGCTGTATGACAGCTGGCGTACAACAGTGCAACGTATCGCAGGTGAGGTGGACTTATACCGCATAACTTTTGTCGTGCGCATGTTTGACGGGCGCGAAGAAAAGTTTGTGACCTATGTAACGGAAAAGTGAGCGCCATGCAGGAACGTATGAAAATACAAAGAAATAACAGGGGGTTTAGCCTGGCCGAAATCTTGGTGGCCATGGCTATCCTGGTGGTGGTGATGAGTGGTGTAATGGCGCTATATTCAGGGGCGGTCAGCACAGTCCGTCAGGGCTATCAGGCCATGGATGCCTTTGAAACGGCACGTTCATCCATGGCAGTACTCGACCGCGATTTGCAAAGTGCATTTACCGCACGGGAACTGGGGCAATATTACCAATTCTTCGGCATGCCCGACGGTTTTTCCTTTGTCGGTCTTTTGGGCAACAGTCAATTGGGGCGAATAACCTATGTACTCTCCCCGGATCCTCCCCAGGAAACCGCCTTTGAAACCGTGTTTGCCGATTCGTTTGAGAATGCGCTGCATATGGCGCTGCAAAGCTTAGCGGGCGATGTTGTTCAGTTGCGGGTTTTACTGGATTATTGGGTGACGACTCAGGATGCGGTGACGTCCTTGCATGTACAGGCCTTTGAAGCTCAGTGGACGAAGATGCTGGAGGAGAATGATGGCGAGATTCCCTGGCCTTTGAAGGATGCGTTGAAATTGGACGATCGCGATTTGGCGGAGACTACCCTGGAATTGCCGGTGGTGGTGACGACGGCGTCGCTGCTGCGTTTTGAAGAGCAGAACTACACAGATTTGGATACTTTTTCCTTGCCGGGGCAGGCGGGCAGTGTGTCGTGGCCCGTGATCGATTCACAAGACCCTGACAAGGACAATGACCTCTATGAGTTTGAAAACAACACCCCGTTGTATGATGATGTCCTTGATGCGATTGCCCCGGGCGGCACAGAGGATTTACGCGACTACCTTTTTAGCCGTTTCGATTATGAGGGCAGTGATTTTATGAGCCCGCTGCGGTTCATTACGCCAGATACGGTGCGCGTCTTACTCAAGCTCAAGCAACGTGAAATTTGGGTTGATATGTTGGCGGAGTCGCCGGAGCAGCCACGACTGCCGTGGCTAGGACCTTTCTGGGATAATGGCAATGGACCGCGTCGCGCAGATTACACATTGGCGCGCAATATTTTGCATCAGATTTGGTTGGTAGACAAACCCTACCCGAATTTCCCTGACATCGAGCTACAACACCGACCGGCCGCCTTCAGTTATGGTGTAGCAGAAGGCTCTACGCCTGATGACGCGATAACCCGAGACTCATTTAATGCACTGTCCAATATCCCCGGCTACGAACTGTGGCGTGAGGATTTTCCCCTGGGCCCGCCTGATTCGGAACAGGCCCTTATGGAATGGGATGCGCTTTTAGGGCAAAAACATACCGGCGCACTACGTCCCGAAGAGGTGGCCGGTTCTCCCTTTGCCCCCCGAATTCCCGCTTTCGTTGAAGTGGGATTCTGGATTATGATGGAGAAGGCGGGAACGCGTGGAACGGATTTCCGACGTTGGTTTGTACAGCGGATCGACATTCCCGCAGGACAGACCCGCGGTCTGCCATCCTCCCTGATTGCCAGTCCGGGGTTGGGTGGCTGAGGCCATGGGGCACGCGTTGTGGTGGTGGCGGCGCATGGCAGGTACAGGAAGGTGCGTATGCGCCGATACCGTGGAGGAATGCGTGAAATAAAACGCAGTGAATGCGCAATACTACCGGGGGCCGCGCTCGCACAGGGCCAAACGAGCACGGCCCCCGTGTGTGTCTGCAGATAAAAAAATAGCCCTTGCCTCCGCTACAGTTAAGCGAGGCAAGGATGAGGAACACAAACGACGTGGATTGCGCGGATGTGTATCCTAATATACGCCGAAGGATAATGTGGAAAATGCTATGGGGAAGTAGCGGTCGCAAGAAGCGGCGGCGAATCCCACAAATGCCGATGGCGCCTGTGGTATGGGTGCGTTGCATGAGGTATGATAGAATGACAGTCCGAAAAAATAATGCGGGTGCGGCCTTGATCATCGCGATTGCGATCATGACCATACTATTGGCCATTGCACTAACGTTTTTCTCGGCGACGCGGAGTGGGGTAACGACGGCGACCAACGTGACCAATACGGTGCGGGTGGAACACCTGAGTGACGGGGCCATGGCCATCGCGATTGCTTCGCTCAACGAAGACTACTTCCACCATCCCAATGTGACCTCCACCGATCACGCCTGGCGCACCTTGTTCAACGGCTCTTGGGTAGCAGGCAAAAGCTGGGCCTGGCGCGACGGAATCCCGCTACAAGCGGGCGGCGTACCCTACGTCGATCTCAACAAGATGCCGCGCATCTATTTTCGCGATACCGAATTAGAAGAGCCGATGTATCTGGGGGCAAAGACCCGCGACTGGCTCTATATCCCCCGTTGGGAGAACAACGGTCCCGTCATTTATGCCTCACGAGACAACGTGCAGGCTCGGCCCAGCGACAGTTCCGCACAGACACCGCTTTCTGTGCAATACTATTTTGACGATTCCGGCGCCTACCCCTTTGTTACCTCCAGTTACTACGGTCGCGTCTGGCCTGATGGAGAAGCCATGTCGCCATTTTCCGCCTATGAGGAATACCCGGCGGAGCAGATTGCGCGGTGGACCGATGTGGACAACGACGACGATGGATACAACGATTCCATCTGGATTCCACTGGCTGCCGACATCTTCATGATCGGCGATCGAATCGACAATGACCTCGATGGTCTGGTAGACGAAAACCAGGATGATGGCATCGATTACGATGGCGACGGCCATGCCGGTATTAGGGCCGATGGCATGGGGGATGACCCTGACGAGGCTATCGAAGCGGGTGTTTTTGTCTATGCGCGCAACGACAACGGCATCATCATGAGCGAAGACGATTATCAGCTTGCGGGTCCTATAACCTATTTTCTTACCTCGCCCCTGCCCGGTCTGCGCATTCCCCTCGATATCGACGCCGATGGCATCGCGGATGTCGATGAAAATACCGGTTTGCCCTATATCGTGCAACTGCCCGACACGATTTACGTGAATGTGCGTGATGAGGACGGTAATGAATCCCGGATCGCTCTGACCGCCGATGCAGTGGATACAGAAGACAACGATCTGGATCTGGTGGTCAACAGTCACTTCGTCTACGCCTACCTGGGACCAGACCTCAATGCACGCACAAATGGCTGGCAACTGCCCAATAACTGGTCCGATGATCAGTACGCCGTTGCCCGCCAAAAAGCCTACCACGACATCAACATCGATGTGGTCTTTGGCGGACCGGGTAATCTGACTTTCCGGGCAGGAGAAGACGATGTCTCTTCTGGTTTGGAATATAAAAAAGTGACGTATGATGCCGGTGATTTACAAGACCGCATACGCATCACACATTCCGGCGAGCCGGTCTGCGAATTGGTCGGACGCGCCGCGATCCTGATCAACGACGAAGCCTCGAAAGTAAACCTTAATGTTGCAGGCGCGCTCAACTACCGCCCCGATTTTGAACCTGCCCTGGGCGAGGGACCGCTGCAACGCGCCTTGAACGTGGGCGGCGGCGGACCCGCCGAATATGAAACGCGCATGTTGCCCAACGTGAACCTGGGCTACACCGCCAAGCTCAATGGATTACGCAGTGGTTCTCCCGACAAAAGCCCTTCGGGCTATGCAGGACAGGAATGCGCTGTGCTGCGGCTTACCCAGCACGAAGGCGAGCAAGAAGTGACCCTTTCGGATAGCGACGGCTTCCGCTACGACAAGAGCCTGCCCGGCTACGGACGTGTTGACGATAACGGCAACGCCCTGCTTCTGGGGATGAACGGACTTGATGACGACGGCGATGGTCTCATCGACGAAGGCATGTACCTGCCACCCGAGGACGATCCCCAATACGATACCTATTTGATGCAGCTGGGACTGCTGGAAGGGGTTGACGAACCCACCGAATTCCAACGCTACCACGCCCTGCGCAACGCTATCGCCGAACGCGACGGGCTTGATAACGACAACGACGGTGTAACAGACGAAGCCGGAGAACTCGCAGACCGTCAATTACTCAATCTGGCCCAATACCAACCCATTACCACCTATCCCGACCCCACTACCGGTGAACCGCGCACGAGAGGCCTGCATCTTAGTCATATCGCCACCGTACACAGCCACGACACCGCCCTCAACCACATGCCCACGGCCAAAGGCATGCGCGCCCTCAACAAAGTCGACTACAACTACGCCTCCCCCCAGCAAATCGCCACCCAACTCATCCTCACCGGCGACCTGGAACCCATTACCGCACGAGAATTTACGTACCACGACCTCGACACGGACCTCTATACCCCCAGAAAGCTGGTCGGCGATCCGGTTGAGTCCGATAGAGAACCATACAGCGTCGCCCGCTACGATACCAACGGTTTCGCCATGGGGCTGCGTCAGGCCGACACCCACGTTACCGCACCCAAAGTACCCTACGCTACCGGGGGCCTACTCCATAGCTACTGGGATGGACTCGACGAAAACCTTGTACCTGCGGGTGATCCCGTCGTACCCGCCACACGTGCTGGAGCCTCCTCGGATCAAGAGGTTCCTCCGCTCCAGGATGGTGACGTCAAAATTCTCGCACCCGACCACGCCATCCCCGCCGATCCACAACTGCAAGCTTTGCAGACGGCTGTCGATCTCGTAGACACCAGCGACATCAACCATGCCCGCAGCGAGATCACCCTCGACCGCCCCGAGATCGCTCCCGACTCTCCCCGCGAAATCATCCCCACCGAAAACCGTCTGCCGCTCGACCAACTGCAGCAATACGCCAAAGACGTCCTCAACAAAAGCGAGAAGGAATTCGACAACGCCGACCACTGGTGGAACAAACAACCCCAAAGCGACGAACCCCGACACATCAGCTACACCGCCGCAGGCCGCGAAGCCATCCGCATCAACGAACTCATGGTCCGCCCCGTCCGCCGAGTCGAAGCCGAAGCCACCCCGGATGTCGTAAATCATACAGATTATGATGTAAGTTTAGATCCGTCTTCCTTTTATGATTCCACAACCTCGACTTATATTGGTGCTAATTTTGAGGAAACGGCACTACCAGAGTTCTTATTACAGAAATTTTTTATGGGAATATCTGGGTGGACTTTGGATGATTCATCATCGTCACGGTTGGGCACTGACGTAGTGTGGCAGTCCACAAATGACACTGCCTATGATCCGATTAATGATACTCCGAATGTTGTAGAGCATTTGTTTGTTGAATCCACTGGTTTACCAGCAGGGCGGTATTATT
Source organism: Candidatus Hydrogenedentota bacterium (assembly GCA_963678445.1). Taxonomy (GTDB): domain Bacteria; phylum Hydrogenedentota; class Hydrogenedentia; order Hydrogenedentales. The sequence continues at coordinate 3,118,276 of OY782877.1, forward strand.
TGACGGCGAATTTGACGAATACCGATGGAGATATGACGGTTTGGGAGGATGGGCAGCTTAAATATGCCATCAAGTACATTTATGTCCAGGTTGCATTAGATGGGACGATTACACCTGTTGATAATGTCGCTACCCTCGCTTTCGATGATAGCATAACTATTATTGAAGATATTCAAGCGATGTACACGACGGATTGGTCCTTTTTGGATACGATTTTTACGCCCGTTTTTAGGAAACAGCTCGCTTTACCGTATACCGACGCCAGAGATAATTTCGGTATTCCGCCAGGCTGGGCTTTTATCGATGGTACACCGGATCCACTTCCTCTAGGACCATTTTCAGATAATTACTATGTGGATGGCGGGTATGCGTTTTTATCACCTGCGGATCCTGCGAAACCGACGCATACAGTGACTGTCCCAGAGCTAGGAGACCCTAATGCTTCAGGGGATAGGTATGGATATGCTTTGTGTGTTGCCTTGTGGAATGCAAAACTCGACGATGGTACGGGGGATATTGTCCAAGATGGTACGGTAGCGATCAATTTCTTTGATTTCAGTCAGGAACCGGATCATGAGTATGTGGAGCTGGTGAATACGTCGGATGCGGAGGTGGATTTGTCGGGGTGGGAGCTTGAGATAGGTGCACCGGGGCAGGGGGATGTGGAGGATCCGTTCAAGTCGGTGTGGCAGGTGCCAAACAATGTCAGGATTGCGCCAAAGGGGATGTTACTGCTGAGTTTTGAAAGTTCGCAGGAGGACATGACTTCGAGTCTTGACAAGTTTGATATGTATCTAACGGGGGCGACCCCTGATTTCCCCGTTCCTCCATCTCATTTGACGGCGTTGAACGGTATTGGTTTGGCTTGTTCGAACGTTTCTCCGGGTATTGATTTGAACGTGCAGGGGGTGACGGTGCCGCCGTTTGAGGACAAAAGCAGGGACTATTCAGATACGTTGTTCTATGATGAAACGGGGAGTGTGTTTGAGCGGAATGCGCCAACGTCAGCGGGGTTGTATGAGTATATAGACCGGGATGGCGATGGGGTGTCGTCGTATCGGATGGCGCTTGAGGAAAGCGGGAATCCGGAAGCGCAGGAGCGGGTGGATACGGACCGGACAATAATAGAGCGGGGCGTACAGTCGACAGAGGCCGCATTAAGAGGCTGGGACCGGATCGTGCCGATGAAGTGTGTGCGGTTGTGGAAGGGAGAGAAGGGAGATACGCTACCAGAATCGGATACGCCGTGGAATCCCAAAGCGGCAGTGACGACGCTGTACGATATCACGGATGTAGATGATTTGGCGCATCTGATCCTCAAGGGCGGCGTCTTGCCCAATTACCCCGAGCATGATGGCATCGACAACGACGGTGACGGCGGCTTTCTGCAGCAGATTGTTGCAATAAGTAGCGCTGACTGGCTGCAGATTGAAGATCCGCCGGGTGTGGTTCAGCATGTTTTTGAATATATTCCGGGCATTCTGGATAAAGACATGGTGGATAACGATCTGGATGGGAGTGTTGATGAATGGGGGCGGGGGTTCATAAAGAACAGTTATAATGGTTCGCCAAAAGATGATCAGGACAACAGTTCTTATTGGAATGCGCTGCTCCCGCAAGAAAATCCAGGGGATCCATACACCAGTGAAGGCGTGGATGAGGGGAATCTGGGGATAAATCCAAATATTCGCGCATATGGGTGTGGTTCCTTTGAAGATAGCGGGTTGCCCCTGTTTTATATCAAGAATGCGTCAATGTATCTGAAGGCATGGGATGCGTTGGCACATAAGAATAATGGTATTGCCCGATATCTGATGGAGGAACAGGCCTCCGGGGAGCCTTGGCGCTATAGACAGAACGATATCTGGAGGGCTGCTCCAGGAGAGTGGACGCCTCAGAAAGGTTTAAGATGGGACCTTTGTGCTGTATTGGGTGGCGATTATGACATCCCTGTGGAAGCCTTTAGTGATCCGGATGCAGATAGTGCCTATTTGCGGGAATTGGCTCCTGATTATGCGCCGTTTATTGGCAGCGATGCGGAGCCGCCGGAATGGAAGGCGTTTGTGGAGCGGCGTTGGAATCCAGGGGATTGTGTGGTGGTGACGTTGTATGTGGGGTCGGTGAGTCTGAATCGGGTGGCGGACCGGGTGACGTATCGGGAACTGGATGTGACGAATCGGACGGTGGATGATGTGGTGGGGTGTCCGTATCCGGAGAAGTTGAATTCGTATTATCCGACGATGTGGCCGCCGAATCAGATGGGCTTGGACTTTTATCGTTCGCTGGAGCGCAAGCATCCGTTGGCGACGGGGGACCGTTTTGGTACACAGAACCGTTGGCAGGCGACGGATGGCAACTATGATGACTGGGCGGAGAGTCCGAGTTTTTACGTGCGGGATGTGGATTTCACGACATTTCCGTATCAAAGTGTATCGGCGCCGATCCCCCGGTTTACCGATCCCAATCTATCCTTTGATCGCCAGGAGCAGCTGTATAGGCATGCGATGTATGGTTCGCCGTTGCGCATGAATCTGGCGCAGCGTATTGCGGAGCACCCGGCGGATTTGATGTATTCGTATGTAGAGTACTCTTCGTCTGATCTGGCTAACATGCCTGTCTTGTCGCAGTTTGAATGGCCGGATTTTCCAGAGGAGGATTATGTGTGGCAGCGCACGCATGTGACGGATGGGTATATGAAACTACGACATAATTTGGACTGGGCATTCGATCGTGCTCAGGTGCGCGATCTGCCGTTGACGACCCCGGGGGATGTGTTGCAGGTGCCGCAGTTGTGTCATGAAGAGGTATTGATGCCCAATCTGTATTGGAATTGGACGACGGATCCGTTGGTAAAGATATTACCTGATGGGTTGGGGGTAAATGATCGGATCTCGATTTATAATGTTAGAACAGGGAAACAGTTTCAGCCGTATAAAACTACTGGTCCAAAGGCATATGTGGGGGATCTGGGGTTGCGTGGGGTGTTGTTGGGGCAGGATGTGCTGACACGGGAAGGCTGGACGCCGGATATGAGGGCGCGGGTGTTGGACAGCATGGCGCTGAATCCGTTGGTGTTGACGGTGGGGCAGGCGACGTTCCGTCCGATCTGGCCCAATCCGAATCCGGATTCGGATGCCAACATGATGCAAGCGAATGAGTATCCGGAGGATGAAACGGATCTTGCATCGTTGCTGACGTGGCATGCCTTGGGGGGCGGGACCCAGTTGAAGGTGTCGACGGCGTGGACGCCGGTGCATTTGTTCTGGATGGATGGAACAGATAATGTATCTGGGCGGTCGCGCTATCCGCGCTTTATGGATGGCTATGATGCGGGTGTCTCAATGAATCTGCAGGGCTTGTTTAACTGGGATGAATTGGCAGCGCTGGATATGCCGATTTCAGGTGGTCAGATCGTTACGGGGGGTAAGAATGACGGGGATGTGAGGGCAACCTGGCCGTTGTCAAAGCGTGCGGTGATGTATTGCGCGCGTCAGCGTCGGGATACACAGTCGCCTGAGCCTGAGCCTGTGCAGTCGGAGGCGTTGTTTGTGTGGGATGCAGAGGATGGGCTGGAAAATGGGGAGTATGTCTTGCATATTGGTACGTTCTTGCCGGGCTTGAGCGAACGCATAGAGCGTATGGCGGGTGAGAATGGTGTGCCTGAAGGCAAGATTCGCTTGACGGATTTCGCCAAGGATACGTTTATGAGTCTGGACCCGACGGGGAAGAATGCGAATGGCTCGGGGCAGCAGTTTGCGCCGCAATTGGCGATTGAGGTGATTACGGATCGGGTGAAAGCGCAGGGGATGAAGCCGAGTCGTGATCAGATACTGGATGCGGGCTTGTCGTTGGAGCTGTTGCAACAGGCGCAGGGAATGACGCATCCGCGTGATTGGAAACCGCAGGTGGTGTATACGGCGGATTCGGATGGATACATTTTCTATGGTGCAGGAGCGCATCAGGCATGGCGCCCGCAGATTGTGCATGTGGAAGACAATTTCCTGGCGATTCGGGTGCGTAATATGACGCCGGAACCGGGTGTGGCTACGATCAGCCATATAGTATTGTCGCCGCGTCGCCGTCAGCCGGGCAAGATCAATGTGAATACGGCGGAGAACCGTCTGGTGGAGGTGAGCGGTCATAATGAGCGAGCGGTCTTTAATGCCTTGCTTGGGCTTCCGGGCGTGGTGCAGGGTTGGGTGGATGATGTAGGCTTTGTGGAACTGGATCGGGATTTCGGCCTGGAGCATAAACCGAGCGCGGCTATATGGCAGGATGGGCAAGGAAAGCAGCATTGGCCGAGACCGAATGCTTTGATCGGCATGCCGGAAGATTCGGAACATAATGTGCCGCTGGAGTGGGCTTCCGATGAGGAAGATCCGGAATGGCCATTTGTGCTGGATCCTGATGTGGTGGATGACGATTTTGATGCCATTTCAGAGGATGTGCGTGCGGCGACGCAGGTATCGGCGATGATCCTGGATCGGCGTCCGGAGCATGTGGATGGGCGCTATTATCGCAATCTGAACGATCTGCTGGGCGATGTCTTTGCGGGTGTTCCGGGTACGGCTCGTTCGTTGGAGGCGCAGCCGTTGACGAATAACAGCGAGCCACAAGCCTATGGAGCGCGTTTTGATGAAATGATGGCGCGTTTCTCGCGGATGGCAAATTTGATTACGACGCGTTCGGATGTGTTTGAGATCATTGCGACGGTGCAGGCGGGCTATGGTGTGGATGCAGACAACTCGGGCTGGATCAATTACCGTAGTCCGGATGAGTTTGTAACGACGGCGGAGACGAAGGGCCGTATGGTCTATGAACGACGTTCGGCAAAGGATCGTTCGGATACACCGGTTGAATAACCGGGACAGCCAGGATGGTGGTAGCAGGAAAGGTCGTAGAAATGCAGGTACATGATGCAAAGGCGTCAGGGTGTTCCGTTGCATGTGTTGTAGCGCGGGCGCACCTGTTTTGTGCGAGGATAAAAGGAGGTAGTATTATGGGTGCACAACAAGACTTGCGGTTTGCGGGGGCGCTGATCGTTGCTTTTGTCTTGTCTGCAGGGTTGTTTTTGGGGGCGACCTGGGCCGAGACGGTAACGCCGGAGGATGATCTGCTGTCGTTGTTACAAGACACCAGTATCAAACGTCTGGATTTGCAGGGCGAGGGAGGGACGCGCACAGAGTTTATCCTGACCGAGCCGGTGATAATCAACCGGGATTTGGAGATAGTAGGACCGATGGGAAGCTATCGGCCGAATGAAATCATTATCCGCGCTTTGCCAGGCTCGGAGGAACCGTGCACATTGCTGAATCATGATTTTGAGGAGGCGTTGGATGAGTGGCAGGTGCAATCGGCTGCGACGGCTACGGTGACGGGTGACAGTGGTGCTGCGCGCTTTGAATTGACGGCGCCGGCGCCCTATTCAGAGGTGTCCCTGATACAATCGGGGGTAAACATTCCTGCCGTTTCATCGACAGTAACGCAGGAGGTGCGTCGTGATTTTCCGGCAGGAACGTTGCTGGCGGGTAATGGCGGGGCGCGGGTAACGGTAGAATATGCCATTTTGGAAGGTTCGCCGTCATCTGAGGATGAGATTGAGGTCGTTTTGGAAGGGGCTACGACAGCGGCTTCGTCGGATAGCAAAAAAATCACGCCGTCGGGCAGTGTTATCATGAATATTTCTGGGGGCAACGCCGTCTACGACAAGATGACGGTGCGGGTGACAACGGGGCGACGCGTGCCTCCCGAGGAACCATTAAGCCTAAGAATCACACGGGTGCTCTTTGAGGCGATCGGGGGCGGTCCGACAACACCTACGGAGGAGCCGTTGGGGCCACAATGGGAAGACCCGGATGGTGTTATAGCCGGTGGGGGAACATTTGGTGGTTTTTTGGCGAGCGCCGATGTCATTTTGCGCTGCACACTGGAGGTAGTGAAGCCGAATAATGCCCCTGCAGAATGGCTGCGTCTTTTTGTAGGTGCTGACCAACGGTTGTTGTGGTATGGCAGTGGCGCTGAGACAATAACGGTGGAAGAGAATCTGGGGGCGCTTACAGGTTCAACGGAGCTGCGTTTTGTAGCGAGTTTGGCCACGGTGGCCGAAGCGTTGACCCCTGAGCAGGACGCACGCACGCAGATACGGATTAAAAACGTCTGCCTGTCGCGCGACACCTCAGCGGCCTCATGTACGGGTAATTTCCTGGGAAATGGCGACTTTAGTAATGGCTTGACGGATTGGACATCAGCGTTGGGACCGGACAGTCTGGCGAGTGTAGCTGTGGTTGACGCAGGTGCAGGGGAAAGCGCGGCACAATTGACGGCGGGACAGGTGGACACAGCGGTGGCGATCTCGGTGAGCCAGACAGTAACCGCGCCCAATTCACCGGGAAAGTTGAGTTTCCGTTTCCGTGCCCCAAATGTCATATCGGGTGAAAAATACCGCGATGAATTGGTAGTGAGTCTGCATGCTACAGGCGTAACCAAGACAATAACCGTGGACAATCTGAGGTTTGCGTCATCATGGTCCGACTTTTCGATCTCTGATTTGGAGGATCTGGCAGGAAAAGAGGTGGAGGTGACCGTGACGGCGCGTATCTGGCCGACCTGGGCGCCGATTATTTTCGAGGTGGATGATGTCTGTTTCCCTGCCGTTTTCGGTGGGGCGATGTTTTCGGTTGAGGGGAGTGGTTCGTTAACGCTGAAAAATATGGGCCTGGAAGGAACCGGTGTCGATCCAGGGGTGAAAGCGATAACGGGCCAGGCCACCTTGAACCGGGTATATATTGCAAAATGTTCCACCGGGCTAAGTGTACAAAGTTCGTCAGAGGTCGATAGCAGCATTTTTACCGATTGTGGAATTGCACTTTCGGCTTCTTCAGGGGGAACGCTTTCCGTTGTGCAAAGTACTGTGATTTCGAATGGGGAGGGGGTGAAGGTGAGTCAGAGTACAAATGATGCTGCAGGCGGAACGGTTAATCTGTATGCAAGCTTGCTGTACGATAATTCCGAACACTTGATGCGATCGCAGGGAGGCAGCATCACTGCAAGCGGCTGTTGTATTAAGTCTCCGGAATACACCACTTCATTAGAAGGGATTACCGTGAGTGATCCGGTAGAGGAAGATCCTGTATTTGGCGGCGGCAGTTTCCCGGGCGAATTGGATGTAAGTCACTACGCCACTGACGGCACAGAGTTGCTGTACACCTCCGTGGACGTGCCGGTGCAGAGTGACCATCTGGATTTTGAGTACGAACCCCGTTGGGTCCTGGATAAGCAACGTCAGGTCGGTGCAGATGAAGTTGCCCCCTATGGGGGCGCCTTTGAGGGATGGGTAGGCTGCTCCATTTCGCCGCGTCTGGTGGGACGTAACCAACAGGTAACAATTGACATTCTGATGAGCGCTTCCGATGTAGATTGGGATCGCTTTAAATTGGTTATTGTGCCAGAGAAAGCAGGAACCGGAGCCTTGGCGGCCAGCGACTTTATCGAAGTGGATTTGGGCACACCCGGTTCAGGAGGCTGGGCACAAGGATTTTTTACGGTGCCTGAGGACGAAGCAGCACAGATTGAGCTTCTTAGTGGTAGAAAGGTTTTCGTTGATGGACTGGCTACGGTCTATCTGTGGTATCGCGATGGCTCAGATACCGGTGTCTTCTTGCCACCGAAGACCTCGATATACTACGTGGATGATTCGGTAAAGGACAACAACACCTTCCTGATCGACACCATTCCACCAAGGGTGGCAGATGATGATATAACGGAGCGAGCACATGAGTTTGTGCGGTTTCATAATGATTCAGTGACGGCTGCGGAACGTAGCAGTGGGTTCCCGTTTAACTGGCCGTCGGGAGAGAGAGCCCCCTCCACCTATGGCACCTTCGATGTGAATACGGTGCCGCCCCAATTGTTTTTCAATCGCAAAAGGGAGGAGGATTTATACTTCAGCATAATTTTAGAGTTTTCTGACGACGGTGCGGGTTTCTATACACTGCCGCTGGAAGAAACGCCTGAGCATTCTTTGGAAGATATCTTCGAAAAACCGCGTACAGGGGCGGCGTATTGGGCAACCTCGAATGTAGATGCGTTGACGTTTTTTACAAGTCCGACTGCCTCAGTGAAGGGGGTAGGGAGCTTCCCTGCCATTCCCTTCTCGGGCGTGGAAGATCGTTTTAAGAACGTGGAGATGACGTGGTCTCTGGCTGACCTTGAGTATACTCCCGGTTGGCAGTTTAACGGGACATTGGCGGTGTCGGATGCGGCCGGTAATACAGCGACGATTCAAGATCCGCTTCGTCTGTGGTGGATGGTGGAGGCACGGGCGATTCTTTCTGGGGGAAGTGGAATGGCGGGGGGGGTGGTAAAGAATCCGCGGATAAGCTGGAAATTGGAGCGGGATGGTGGAGGTGCGGCGCCACAGAATGTGGACCCATGCTATCCCTTGGTACAGTACCGCCTGTGGACTTCGACAAACGAGACCGATTGGGCTTCCCTGACCGATTATTGGAGTGACTGGACCGAGGAACGTACCTTGACCCTGAATACGCGGGATAGGAACACCGGGCGACGCATTGGTGATGAGATCAGTGGTTTTTCTGAAAATGATTTCATATTGATTGCACTTCGGGGTGCAGATGAAGCGGGAAATGTGCAGCTAGGTGGGCCAGGCGACGGGATGGGTTTTCACGACCGTGCTACCCTGGATGCAGACGAGATTTCCTATGTCTACTGGCGTCATCCGGGTGAGCTGGGCAACCTGGAGCTGGACACGCAGGTGCAGGCGCAGTTTTGGTATAACGATGTTACACTTACAGATGGGAATGAGCTGTACCAGTACGATGGATCTACCGCTGAATATAATCTGGGTGCGAGCAGTCGACTACCTCTGCCGCCTGTAGCTCAACCCTGTTTGCGTTTGGAAGGGCGATTTACTTTTTCACATTCCGTATTGAACGGGAATTTTAGCTATTATTACTGGGAGCTTTTTGAGGATTTTAGTCTTGTTGCGCGAGGAATAGTCGAAAGGGATTGTGGTGATACGCTTGTGGTTCCGGCAGATTTGCTGCTTATCGGGCAATCTGATCATGGGGTTACGCTATGGGATCCCCGGGACCTTGACCGAGATATACCTGTGTCGGGAAATTATTTCCGGGGAGCAAACTCATTTTTAACGTATGGACCTAGAGAGAACTCGGATGGTTGTTGTCAACGGGATCGCTTGGGAGATGACGGCGATGAGAATGCGCGGCGTCGGGATGTACAGTATACCTTGCAGGTGCGTGCGGTGGCGGAGACGGGTGAGGTGGATGACACAGCAGCATCGTATTCGTTTACGGTGATGGCGCCGCGGGTGTTTCGGGATACACAGCCGGTGAAGGAGGAACAGCGTCTGGAATAGGCGTAAGTTGCATAAACCAGTCTTTCCATGCTTAACTTACGCTAGAGGCGAAGGTTGTTGGTGTAGTTTTGGGCGCCGGCGATAACGTGAGAGAGGTGGTTGTATTATGGGGAAGTCTTGCAGTTGCGTTGGGTGTTGTTTGGGTGTGCTGGTGCTGTCTTGTCTGCTCTTGGTGGCCTGTGGTCCCCAAAAACCGGAAGCGCCACCGACCCGGGTGGTGGTGGACAGTAGTCCTGAGCCGGGTGCAGCCGTGACAATTGAGGGGCTGTACCGCGGTGAGACGCCGGTAACGGTGGAGGGGCTGCCGCTAGGCTGGATCGATGTGGTGCTGGAGAAAGAAGGGTACTACAGTGTATCGGATCGCATTGAAGTGCACTCGGACGAAACAAGGCATTTTGTGATCGAGATGGACCCCTTGTGTGGTCGTCTGTCGCTGGAGAGTACGCCGCAGGGTGCAACAGTCTACCTCGATGGCGACAAGGTTTTAGGCAAGACGCCGTTGGTGAAGGCCAAAGTGCCGATTGGCGAGCATACCTATGCGCTAAAGAAGAAAGATTATTACTCCATTGAGGAGAAGCTGACGGTAAAAGAGGATTTCGCCTATTCGTTTCGTCACCTGCTCAAACCAAAAGAAGCGACGTTGTCGGTGATATCACGTCCGACGGATGCACGTATCTGGTTGAATAATAAATTGCAGACCAAGCGTGCGCCTGCTCGTTTCACTCTGACGCCGGGCGACTATGTGGTAAGCCTGCATTCAAAAGGCTTTGTCCAAAAAGACGTGAAGGTTACGTTGGTGCCGAATGGCGATGAAATGTTGAATGTAAAGTTGATGCCGGGCGAGGTGCCCGTCGGTATGGTGCTGGTGCCGGCGGGGAAATTTGTCTGGGGCGAAAACAACCGTTCGCCAGACGAACGGCCTCGGCGTACCGTAGAGCTGGATGCATTTTATATTGACAAGTGTGAAGTGAGTAATGCACAGTACAAGCAAGTTTTTTCACAATATGAGTTTCCCCCGGGACAGGAGGATATGCCGGTGACCGGCATTTCCTGGAGTGAGGCGGGTTCTTATGCGCAGGCGGTAGGCAAACGCTTACCTACCGAGGCAGAGTGGGAAAAGGCGGCGCGTGGCGAAGATGGGCGGGAATATCCCTGGGGGATGGACTTTGACAAGGAATTATGTAATACTGCTGAGGCGGATGTAGACGAGGTCAAGAGTGTGAATGCCTATATGGGCAATGCTTCGCCCTATGGATGTATCAATATGGCGGGTAACGTCTACGAATGGACCTCGGATTGGTATGCGGCATACCCCGGCAATACAGATGTAACCAAAGACTACGGTCAGGTTTATCGCGTGCTGCGGGGTGGTTCATACTTATCCGATCGTTTTGAAGCGCGCTGTGCGTGTCGTCATTTTGATCGCATGGACGCCAAGCGTGCGGATTATGGATTCCGCTGTGTGATGGATGTGAAGTAGGCGATAGAGCGTATTTTGAGGGTATTTTGGCTTGAATTTCCGAAGAAATTTAGGAAACTCTTGTCAAAATACTTTGTGCCTTGACAAGAGTTTTAATCTATATTACAATAAGCCCCAAGGGGTTATGAAAGTTGTCAGAAGAGAGTTCTTCACAGTTTTCTCGGTGTTACTAGGTATTAACACTTTCGTGTGCATATGTGGCGCAAGTGCGCTGTCTATGCAAAGGCGGAAGACAGGGTAGAGTATTGCGCGTATGGCCAGGCTAATGCGAGGCCGGAAAAAACGGCTGATTCTGGATATTGGTGCCAGTGCTATTCGTCTTTGCGAATTGTCGCAGACGAAGGCGGGGTATCAGCTGACCAAATATATCCAGAAAGAATACAATTCCGATCCGTCTTTAGACGAAGAAGCTCGTAAAGACCTTCGTCAAAAGACGCTTGATACGCTTCTTAAAGAAGCCAAAGTGCGCACGCGCAAAGCTATTTTTGCAGTGCCGGGTCAATCGGTGTTTTCACGCAGTCGCACCCTTCCACCTGTTCCCGAATACAAAGTGAACCAGATTGTTCGTTACGAAATTCAGCAACAAATTCCCTTTGGTCTGGATCAGATTGCCATGGACTACCAGGTACTGGAACGGACGCCCAGTGGGGGGTATGAGGTGATGATGACGGCGATCAAGACGGATGTGGTGGAAAAGCAGTTAGAAGTCTTGTTCGCAGCTAAACGTACCGTAGACGTAGTCGACGTTTCGCCTCTTGCCGCCTATAACTGGCTGAAGCATGCAGGCGAATTTGGCGATCAAGGCGATTGCGTTGCATTGGTTGATATGGGGGCCTCGACGACAGATATCGTTATTGAACGTGAAAATCAATTTCGTTTTACCCGTCCGCTTACCGTGGGCGGTAATGACATCACCAAAGCGCTTGCAGCCAGTTTCGCAATGAATTTTTCAGATGCCGAACGCCTCAAGCGCGAGCGGGGTTTTGCGCCGACAGGCGACCCACAGCGCGACGGCAAAGGCGGCGAAGCGATTGGCGGGGTTTTGCAACGCATGGTTTCCGAAATTATGCGTTCCTTCGCCTATTTCCGTTCGCTACCCGGTGGCGGGCAAGTGAATCGTGTGGTTTTATGTGGTGGCGGCGCATGTTTGCGCAATATCATTCCCTATTTGCAACGGCAATTGGGCATTGAAGTGCGCATAGCGCAGCCCTTGGCCGGTCTGGCCATTGCCCCGCCTGCACAGCAGGCGGGCGAGGCCCCAGAGCAGTCAAGTGTGGTGTTGGGGCTGGCGTTGCGCTGCTGCACAACGGTTCCCCTGGAAATCAATTTGGTTCCCCCGCGGGTGCTCGAAGCGGCACGTAGGAAAGAGCAGGCATTTTACTGGGCATTGTCCCTGACCGCCTTGGCAATGATTATGGCGACCGTGATACCGGTAAAAGCAGAAGAAAACAAGGTCGTTCGCCAGAATATAGATCAGTTGCGTAAGTATATCAGCCTATACGATCCTAAAGTTGCACAAAGCGTACGTGACGTGCGCAGCCGCGTGCCAGAATCCCAATACGCACTAGAATATGAAAGTGCAAAGTTTGCCATTAATTCATATAAAAACGATGTGAAATTGCTCGATCAGGTGCGAGAGGGTCGACAGTTCTGGATTGATGAGCTGCTGCTGATCAATGAGCTGCGCCCGACGACCGGAGGGATGTGGTTTAGTTCGGTGGAGACGAGGTTTTTGCCTGAGCAACAGAATCGGCAGGCACATCATAATGCTGGTGCGCAACAGGCGCAAAATTTTCCAGGGCTCGCACCGACCGGTATGGTGCGCTCCTCATTGTTAACAGAAGGCTCTAAAAAAGCTGACCATAAGAACGGTGGCGGTGGGATGCAAGTAATGCGTCCTAATGCCTTGGTACTAAATGGCTATGCGGAGTCGTATCAGATTGTAAAAAGTTTTGTAGAAACCCTATCCGGCGCATCGCGTATGTTGCCGAATCGCCAGTATATCAGTGTGAAGCGTGTAGATTTTTCCGAAGCCAGCGTTCAAAAGGCGCCTTGGAGTGTGCTCTATAATGCGCCTGCGAACACGGCCACGGGGGGGCAGCAACAAAGTTCGCAGGATGCAGGGGCGTGGAATCCCGAGACAGATCAAAGCATTTATTCCTTTGCGTTGGTGGTGGAATTTGAACAGACTAAAGAAAAGCCAAAAGCCGCGAATTCGCCACAAGGTGCTGGAGGGAGTACGCCGCAATCATGACTAAGGGACGAATCATAAGCGCGCTTGTATTATTTGCGTTTTTAGGCGCCTTCTTCTCAGTATACCAGTTTTATCTCAAGGGAAAACTGGAAGAGTATCACAATGATGAGTTGCTCAAGGAGACATTGCTTACCACCCTGCGCGAGTTGGAAGATGCTTTTAGCGGTATAGAACCAGCATTGTTGAAACGTGAATGGCGCGCAGGGGTGCAACCATGGCATGATGCCTTGGGGCAGCGTGCGACCTATTTCAACTACGGCGATTGGGTCGCATATGAGCAGCCCCCGAAAGAGGGACAGATCCTAAAGTTTTGGTACGACGAAGTCTCCAATAAAATGGTTTGGGATTTTAATGAGAAAGCGCTTAAGGCCACCGGAAACTATACCGCCTATCCGCCGGACATTCGTGACAATCTGGGTGTGGCAAAATTGGAAGACTTGCAGACCTATGATCTCACTGAGACTGATGTAATACGCCAGTTGGCCGGTTTGAATTATGGTATGGAACAGTGCCAGCAGCTTTTTGACGCAAAGGCCTCTAGCGTAACCGATATTTCTATCTGGAAAATGCAGGACAAACCGGAGCACAAGGGCCTGCTTTCAATACAGACGATGGGGGTGGCGTTCACGATGACAATGAAGGACTTTAGTAATTATCTTAAAGAGTTGCGCTTGGCGGACCGTTATTTTTCGGTAGAAGGCCTTCGTATTACCTATCCGTATATTGGCTATAATGTGGAGCCCCAACTCCAGGTAGAGATGTTGCTATCCCAAGCGAATTATATGCCGCGCCCCGAAAAACAACGACAAGGGCGCGCAGCGTTGCGAAAAACCAGCAATTCCGATAATGACGGCAGCGAGGCTCGAAAGAAAAAGCGTAAAAAAGAGCTTGGTATCTTTGCTAAGGCATGGAAGCTCTTTAAATACTATGTGCTAGCGACGCAGTAGATATTTTGACGTGTGTTGTCGGTAAAACACTATATAATTGAGTATGGATTATTGTGGATAAACTACGCAAAATAGGTAAGTGGATTTGGTGCATCAAAGAACGTCTGGTTCTGTTGATCATGATGGTTCTTTTGGGCTATCGGGTGTATGTTGTGATCAATCCGCCGCAACTGGATACATTACCCCCTGTTCGCCCACCGCGCAAAGAGGTGCCGCAAGAGCAGCGTCCCCCTATGCCGCCACCTCCCCCGGTTTTAGATGTGCCGACAAGCTATTCGGCACTCTACAATAATAATCCATTTTGGTTTTATTCAGGGCAAAGCAAACAAGGTGCGACGGATGAGATTACACCAGAGCGTCTGGGCATTGCGTTGAAAAAGATAAAGCAGGTCAATGACTCATGGAAAGCACAATTGAGCACTGAGTCAACGACCCGATGGTATGATGAAGGCGACAAGTTTGAAGCCTTTGAGTTACAGCAAATAAATCCGGAAGACGGAACTGTGGTGGTCTATGTCGAAAGTTACGCAAAAGAGTTTACGCTGGCTTTGCCATGATAGGGGTTGAGTCGTGCAGGCGTTTTTCGATATAGTGCAATAAAACCAGCGGGAGGAGAATACCCTAATGTTTACAGGTTACCTACGAGCCATCACGGGGTGGGGTTGCATGATCCTTGTGATGATTGCAGTGCCGGCGATAGGCCAAGATACACCGTCGACTACGTCAGTAGAGGCGGATTCAGTTTCGACTGAGGCGCTTGCGCCGACAGGCGCTGGCACGGTAACGCAAGCGGAAGAGCATTTTCGCCAAGGGGTTGCGTTGTATAAAGATGATCTGTATCGCGAGGCATTGACTCATTTCAGCCGTGCGCTCGCATTGGCCCCTGATATGCAGGATGCCAAGCTCTACCAAGAGAAGTGCATGGCCAAACTGCGTCAGGTTTCAGCGGGTACGGCTACCGTTGAAGCGCCGGAAATTGAAACGCTTGATCCGCAAATGCTCGCCGGGGGCGAAGATGCGCCTCACCTGTCAGCAGAGGAATTGAAGCGTAAACGTGTCAAAGAACAGTTGGATGTGGCTAAGCGCTACATGGAAGCCCAGCGTTTTAAAGAAGCCGCGGAGATTTACGAGAATGTACTTCTCTTTGCTCCGACAAACAAAGAGGCCACTGACGGCCTACACACGGCGACTTTGAAACGGAGTAAACAGGCGATTGAAGAGTCACGGCGTAAAGTTGCCGAAGATCGCGCTATGATCGAGGACCATATTGAGGCCGAGAAAACACTTCCCGACGGCTATGGCCCTACGGGTCTCCGTGAACACCCTTTTAAGGTGCCTGAAATTGAAGAAGAGTACGAAGCCCCGAAGCAAAAAAGCGACGTAGAACAATCGCTTGAATCGCCGGTTAACATCGAATTCGAAGGCATTCACATCAGCGAAGTTGTTGAGTTCGTTTCCGATTCGTGGAATATGAATATCGTTATAGATACCCGTGCGGTAGAGCCGCCTGTAGAACAAGCGCCGGCTGCAACTACCGCTGCGGCAGGTGGTATGCCCGGTGCGCCAGCCCCCTTTCCTGGAGCACGTCCCGGCGGATTTGCCCCAAACCAGCAAGCAGGGCGTTCCTTTAATCAGAGCCGTGCAGGTCAGGGACAGCAAGGCGAAGGTGGATATGGTACTGCAGATAGCTATTACGGTCCTAAGAGTAATGGCGTGATTCCCTACATCAATCTGAAAGATGTAACATTGGCTGAAGCGCTTAAAGCCTTGTTGCGTCCCTTGGGTTTGGACTACTCCGTGCAGCCTGGTTTTATTTGGATCAGTAAGCCGGAGATCATTCGTTCGGAGTCTTTTGAAGAAATCGAAACACGCTACTATGAGTTGCGCAATGCAGGATCCGAAACACTCTTTAAAATAGTTTTGCGTAACAGCTTTGGCGGTGTAAGCGGCAACAACAATTCTGGCGGCGGTAACTACGGTGGCGGTAGTAATTATGGTGGCGGTAATAGCTATGGCAGCAGTGGTTCTCGTAGCGGCAGCAGCTATGGCAGCAGTGGTTCGCGTAGTGGCAGCAGCTATGGCAGCAGTGGTTCTCGTAGCGGCAGCAGCTATGGCAGCAGTGGTTCTCGTAGCGGCAGCAGCTATGGCAGCAGTGGTTCTCGTAGCGGCAGCAGCTATGGCGGCGGTGGCAGCAGCTATGGCGGCGGTAGCAACTATGGCGGCGGTGGCAACTATGGCGGCGGCGGTAACTATGGAAATAACAGCGGAGGCAGTGATGTAACCTCAATCAGCAATATTTCCGATTTGTTTAGCACGATTGATGATGCCCAAGTCGGTGAAACCCCAGCGCAAGCAACTATTTCCGGTCTGAGCTCAGCCAGTACGGGTGTAAATGGCACGCGCAGTGGTGGATATCGTGGGGCAACCGGTACTGCGGAAAGAGGAACCAGCGGTACCTCAACTGAAGATTTGGGTGGGGACATTGTAGCGACATTAGAACGATTGATTCCGGAAGTCAAAGAACCATACACCGACCACGTTTTGTCAGATATGCTCTACAACCCCGCGAATAACATGCTGATCGTGAAGAATACTCCGTCGAATCTGGATTCATTTGAAAAGCAATTGGCGCAGTTTGATACAACGCCTAAACAGGTGAGCATCGAAGCAAAATTCCTGACCATCCGTGTGGAAGATTTGGAAAAGGTTGGTTTCAAATGGGATGCGACCCTGAGTGATTTGGATAACCGTGCACGTAAGATCGATTACGTGGATGAAAATGATACCTACGACTATGATATCAACGGTGATGGTGTGACGGAAGAAATTCCCTTCTACAGCCGTCCCGATGGTAGTAGTGCAATACGTAACACGGTTACCTCGGGGACAATAGCGGGTGCGGTGAGTCCTGCGGTGAGTGCGGCAACGTCCTCTACTCTTAATATTGCTGGCAAAATCCTTGAGAACAAGGATGGTGACAGCATTGGCCTGACCTTTGACTTTTTGGACAGTCTGGGCGAGTCAGAGTTGTTGAGTGCGCCGCGGGTGACAACAATGAACCGTAAACCTGCTGTGGTGGCAGATTTCTCGACGGAATACTTCGTTTCGAATGTCGACACAGAAATCTTTACCAGTGATGCCGGTTTTGGCGGCACTCCGACGACCTCCTATATTCAGAACGTTCAGCCGACAACCTTTAATTTCGGTATTGCGCTGTCGGTGACCCCGCAGATTCGTGATAATGACCAAGTGCGTCTGTGGTTAAACCCTGAAGTGCGTACCCGCACAGGTGAAAAAACCTTTACCCAAAAATCGATTGTGCAGGATACCGAAGTAGAAAGCGAGATTATTCTGCCGACGACATCTTGGCAAGCCGTTTGGACCAACGTGATTGTCCATGATGGCGATACCTTGGTCTTGGGTGGCCTTGTGCAAGATAAGACCCTGAAGAGTGAAGAAAAGATGCCGTATGTGGCAGATATTCCTCTGATTGGCTTCTTCTTCCGCGGTAAGTCGCGCGAGGTACAGCAATCCAGTTTGTTGATTTTTGTAACCCCGGATATTGTTGACTCCACCGGTGCCCGCTTCTTTGATATCGGAGCGGAGCTGGAAAAATAATACCCCGGCTCATGTAGTTTGAAGAGGGCGGCCCCTTGTTAAAGGTGGGCCGCCCTCTTCGCAATAGAGCTAATGCTATTCAATACTGTGTTCAGAGCGGGAAGTGATCGAGGTCGGTGGAGGGCTACGAGGCTGCCGAGAGCAGGGACTTTACACGCTGTCTCAAGGCGTCTATGCTACTGTAACGGAATGTTTGTCGTATTATTGCCAACGTTTGAGCAATAATTCTCTTTTTGAAGGTGATGTCGCGTGTGAATAACTAGAGCGTTTTAGTGACTAAAATCTGAGAAGTTATCATAAAAAACGAAATTTTTGCTGTGGTCAGGGATGATAAGTACTATATCTATTGCTTGTGGTCTCTGGACCACTTAGAAGGTATTGATATAGTTACCCGTGAAATACTTGTTCTTCATTAATCTGCTCTTTTTTCGATGGTCAAGAAACAGAAATCCAACGACCGGTGCTCAGGGAAATATCCAAGAGAGAGGTTTTTGCCGAGGGTGCCCAAAACGAACCTAATTCACATAGTCGTTTTTCTTTCCGTCTTTCTTTTTTTGTAAAAAGAAAGAAATAGATCGTAGTATGAGTTTTTTGGGGATTGGTTTTTCGATATCAAGTCAGGACGCCTTTCAGATTTTGGAGTGGTGCTTGAGCTTGTGTGGTGGGACTGCTGATGTTGTACCCGATATATAATTCCATTCTGACCGTGCTTGCGCCGATGGCAAAATGCTGGTTGCAGCGCCATACACGCTATGCTGCGTTATCGGAGCGTTTTGCTCCGGAGCCCCCTGTGGGGTTGCCTGAGGGGGCGATTTGGGTGCAGGCATGTAGTGTGGGGGAGGTGAATACATCTGCTTCACTTCTAACGATGCTGCAAAAACGTTTTCCAGAAACGGGGGTGCTGTTAACGATATCAACACTTTCGGGTCAAAAATTGGCGCAGGAGCGTTGTTCAGCAGTGGCGCAGACCTGGTTCCCGTTTGATACGCGGACAGCAGTGCGGGCCTTTTTAAAAACGGTACGTCCAGCGGTCCTGATCTTGGTTGAGACAGAAGTATGGCCCAATGTGATGCGAGAATGTCGTAAAGCAGGTGTGCCGGTAGTGGTAGTAAACGGGCGGCTGAGTGAGAAACATTTTGGACGGTACCATCGATACCGCCGTTGGCTACGGCCGGTGTTCGCACAGTTGACTAAGGTGGGTGTTCAAAATGCATTGTATGCAGAACGATTTGTTGCATTGGGGGTGCCGGAGGAAGCTATCGAGCTCGTCGGGAATGTGAAGTTCGATGGGGTGACGACGGAGCTGGATGCGGGGGAGCGACGCCGTCTGGCACAGGCGAATGGCTTTCGGAAAGGGGAGCCGTTGCTGCTGTTTGGCAGTACCCGCCCTGGGGATGAAGCGTTGGCGGCAGCGTGTTGGAAAGAAATCCGAGAGGCCTTTCCCACCGCTAAATTGCTGATTGCGCCACGTCATATGAAACGGCTGCAGGAGGTCCTGTCGGAGTTTTCCGAGCCTGTGTTGTTGCGTTCAGAGGTGTTAGCAGGTCGCAAGCCAGCAGGAGAACGCATCCTGGTAGTGGATACGGTAGGCGAGTTGGTGAAATTTTATGCGTTGGCGACGGTTGCTGTGGTGGGGGGGAGTTTTTTTGAAGGTGTGAATGGGCATAATCCGCTGGAGCCGGCTGCCTTGGGGACGCCGACGGTGTTTGGGCCATTTATGAGTAACTTCCCCGATCCTGCAGAGCGTCTGGTGGCGGCCAATGGCGCAGTGCAGGTACAAGAGCCGATGGATTTGTGCGCAGTTTTGTTGGATTTGTTGGGGGATGCGGCACGGTGCAGACAGTTGGGAACGCGGGGACGTGGGGTGGTGCTTCGGAGTAGGGGGGCATTGGCGCGTAATGTGGATTTGGTTGCGTCGGTGCTGAAGGAAAGGAGCGGGGGATGAGTGCACATGAGGGATGGGAAAAAAGGGGATGGACGGGGCATGTGTTGCGGATGCTTGGGGGGCGGGATGCGGGGGTTGCGTTTTTGTTTTTGACTCCGGCATTGGGCATCTTGGGGATGTTTATGATAGTGCCGATGTTGGCGGCGGTAAACATGAGTTTGCGTGGCGGTAAACAGGGAATGGGGCCGTTTGTGGGCCTGGGTAATTATGTGGAGGCGCTTGGGAGCGGGGCTTTTTGGAATAGTGTACGGGTAACGGTTTATTACGTGATAGGGACGGTACCGGTGACGTTGGGGCTGAGTTTTGCTGTTGCGTATGTCCTGTATCGTTTGGGGCGTGGGGGGCGGGTATTGCGGGTATTATTTTTTGTGCCTTATGTAACGTCGTCGGTTGCGGCGGCGATGGTTTGGCGCGGTTTGTTTAACGTGCAGACCGGGGTTTTTAATGAGGTATTAACAGGGGTGGGGCTTGCTCCTCAGCAGTGGTTATTGGAGCCACGAGGTGTGTTGTATCTGCTTTCAGGGGGATGGGTAGGTGCGGATGTAGGTCCGAGTTTGGCGTTGTGTTGCGTGATTTTGTTTGATATTTGGCATATGAGTGGGTTTATGGTGGTGGTGTTTTTTGCGGGTTTGACGGCGATTCCGCGTGAATTGGAGGAGGCGGCGCGTATCGATGGGGCAGGGGGATTGGGGGTGGTTTGGCATGTGGTGCTGCCGTTGCTTTCGCCAACCGTGTTTTTTTTGACGGTAGTGGGCGTGATTCGGGCATTTCAGGCGTTCAACAGTTTTTATACGCTTACGATGGGGGGGCGGGGTACGTTAGGTACGACGGAGAATCTGGTGATGCACATTTACATGAATTTTTACGAATATGGCTATTGGGGGTATGGGTGCGCAGTAGCGGTACTGCTAAGTGCGGCGATTGTTGGGTTAACGGTGGTGCAGTGGCGGGTTCTGGGTAGCCGGGTGCATTACTCATGAAACGTCTGGTCGGATATAGCGTGGTAGGGCTGGTGGGAATGTTGGTGGCCTGGCCCTTTTTCTGGATGATCTTGACCTCGTTTAAGTCGTTGGAAGAGGCAACACGACCGGGAGCAGGTTTGTTTCCATCGGTATGGCAATGGGGCAACCTTGCACAGGCGTGGCGTGCAGCACCTTTTGGACGCTATTTTTTTAATTCATTCCTGGTGGCATTTCTAGTGGCAGGTGGTGTGATGTTTACATCGTTGATGGCGGGCTATGCATTTGCACGGTTATCGTTTCGAGGACGGGGGGTGCTGTTTGCGTTGGTTTTGGCGACGATGATGGTGCCATTTGAGGTTACTTTGATTCCTAATTTTGTTTTAGTGGGGAAATTGGGGTGGTATAACCGGTATCCAGCATTGATTGTGCCGTGGTGTGCCAATGCCTTTTCGATTTTTTTGATGCGCCAGGCTTTTATGGGGCTGCCGCAGGACTTCTTTGATGCTGCGCGTATTGATGGGTGTGGCCATGTACGTTTTCTATTGAGAATAGGGGCGCCATTGGTGCGTTCAGCCTGGGTGACAGTGGGGGTATTTGCCTTTTTGGGGAGTTATAATGCGTTGTTATGGCCGTTAGTGGTAACGACGGATGATGCGATGCGGGTGGTACAGGTGGGGTTGTTGGCGTTTTCGGGCGAGGCGGGTATTCAGCTGAATTTGTTGATGTGTGCGGCGACGATTGTTATAGCGCCGACTGTGGTATTGTATGCTTTAGCGCAGCGGTACATCGTGTCAGATTCGTTACAGGCGGGGATTAAAGGATAGATTTATGTGGCGTATAGGATATGCATTTGTTTTGCTGATGTCTTTACTGGGGGCAGGGTGTGGTGGTGCACCCTCGGCGTATAAGCCTTTGGATGCAGAGCATGTCTTGTTCTGGGACCGGCAGACATCGGAAAGCGCCACGTTGCTACGGGAGTTGGTGGCGGAGTTTAACGGTGCCCATCCGGGATTGCCGGTCAAGGTGGAGCGGGCAGGAGGCTATGCGGAGATTTATCGTAAGGTCTCTGCGAGTATACAGATGCGGAAATTGCCCGCGATGGCGGTATCGTATGAGAGCATGACGTCGGAGTATGTGCCGACCGGGGCGGTGCTGGCATTGGATGATTTTGTGGCAGCTGAACCGGGAGGTTTTTCCAAGGAAGAGTTGGAGGATTTTTTCCCAGCGGTATTGGAAACGAATCGTTATGGTGAGTATGGGGGACGGATGTATTCCTTTCCGTTCGCCAAGAGTGTTTTGCTGATGTATTTTAACAAACGGGTGCTTGAGGAGGCGGGGGTTGAGGCGGGGCCACCGGATACGTGGGATGCGTTTGTAGCGCAGTGTCGACAAGTGAGGGAGCGGACTGGGAAACATGGCTATGCGGTGTCGGTGGATTGCTCAACGATGAATGGGATGATTTTCAGTATGGGGGGTGAGGTGATGCGGGAGGGGAAGATGTGTTATGACGCACCCGAGTCCGTGGCGGTGTTTGAGATGTTGGCCTTGTTGGCGCGGGAAAAGTTGGCGTATCAGGTTTCACCGGGAACGTTTGAGGATAATGTGGCATTGGTAAATGACGCCGTAGCTTTTACGTTTCGTTCCAGTTCGAGTCTGTCAGCGTTGAAATACCAGATGAAAGGGCGGGAAGAGGATTGGGGAGTAGCGCCGATACCCCAGGGGAAAACAGGAGCCCGTGCTACGGTGTTATTCGGTCCAAATGTGTCTGTTTTTACAACCAACCAGACCCAGCAGGAACGTGCGTGGTCGTTCGTGAAGTTTTTTGTCTCAAAAGAGGTGATGGTGCGTTGGGCGCTGGGGACGGGATATTTGCCTTTTCGCAAGTCGGTGGCGAAGGATGCGCGTTTACAAGCCGAGTGGGCGAAGTGGCCATATAATCGAGTGAGCTACGATTGTTTGTCGTTTGCACGTCCTGAGCCGAATGTGGTGGGATGGCAGGAGATCCGCGATTTGGTCTGCGAGGCGGAGGTGGCGGTTTTGACGGGAACTAAGACTGGAAAAGAGGCTGCCTTGGCGCTGCAGGCGCAGGCGACGCAGGTCTTGGCGCGTAGTCACTAGAAAGAAAATATATTTCACAACGAAAACGCCCCACAAAAAGTTTTTGTGGGGCGAATTACTACTTTACCGCAGAAAACCATCGGCTTTCACACGATGTGCTATTCCCTTTAAGTTAAATCTTAAAGGTGCCCTTCGTGTTCTTCGGCGAAGTCTTCCAATGCCTCATTGATCATTGTCTTATGATCTTTTTGGAGTAGTTCTCGGTCCACTTTACGACGATACATTTTTCGCCGTTCGTGCTGCAACGGGAACCCTCCCGCCCCTGTGCTGCGTCGATCGCCACTCTTGCGTCGATCGGGACGCCAGTTACCATATTTGTCTCGGTAGTATCCTTCGCGAATCTCTTCTTTCAAAACGACTCTCCACCCCCCAGAATACGCCATTGTTTCAAAACCTGCTTGCGCTGAAAGCACTGGCCTTCACCACAAGCCCCACTGTTGAGGGTTAGTATAATGCGAAGATGAATTTAGTTCAAGGGTTTTCTGGGGTATTTGCCGGGGTGTTTTCTGATTTTTTCCCGGAAGCACTGCGATTTAGGGCCACAAAGACAAGCCAGAGCAGGAAGGGCAGGGTAAGAAGGAATTGCATGATAGCGGTAGGGGCCTCGGGGGCGGCTTGCAGTAAGGCCTGAAAGTGTTGTATCACAACGACATAGGCGATGTGGATAAGGATCAGAATGGTGATGCCGTACAGCAGGATACGGACACGTTTCCAAAGCCCCAGACCGCTCGTGGCGAGTATAAGGGCGATGTAGGGAGGCAGATTAGTAACCAATAGCGCCATAGGCAGCATTTTATGATGGTTTTCGATCTGGAAAACGAGGGCGGAGTTGGTGTTGAAAAGGCCGTCGACGTGTACATAGGCTGCCTCAATGGGGGTGTGGAAAAGGTATTTGAGCAGGACGCCGCTTGTTTGTACCAAGAAATAGCCGTAGATGGGGATAAATTCCCACCAAAGGAACACGAGTACGGTGACGCTGACCAGGAATTTGATGCAGAAGAGGAAAATGCTTTGGATACGCGCTTTGTTAAAGCGGCGGAAAAGACTCTGTGCCCAGGTATCGCGACGTACAATGAATTCTATCCAGGCAAGCCATACGGCGACGACAAAGATGATGTAGATGGCCTGCCAGGCGTAGTAGTGGGCGAATTCGAACCATTTGCCGCCGTGGTCCAGTGCGCCGATAATGGCGAGGCAGGTCAGGCGGAAGATGTTGACAAGGTACATGAGGGGGAGTCCCAGGAGAATGCCCAGGAGTTTTTTCCGGAACAGGGTGGGAAAGGCGAGTACAGCAGCGAGGAAGATAGACATGACCTCAATGGCGCCGCATTCGGATACCACGACAAAGTGGAAACTGTATCCTCTCTTTTTCGGCTCTGTTTTCCGTTCCTGCTGCAGTTGGGTGCGCAGGGTGCGAATATGTTGTTGAATCTCTTCGAGAGATTCCTGTTGAACTTTTGGGTCCAAAGTCTCGTCACAGCGAATAGTGTCGAGTTGGGCTTCTGCTTCCCGGATATAGGTGTTGGTGTCGGGCGTGAGCACGAAGGAAACACGGGGCCCTGTGTTGATCGGTTTTTCAGCACGACGGCCCTTTTCGGCACGGTACGCCCACAGTTCCCATTTACTCAGCGGGCTATTATCGGCAGCAGCAATTTCTGCGGCAGTAGGTTCTTCCTGGCCGCGCGCCCATGCTGTCCAGGAGGCACGAATGTGAGCCGGATCATTCGGGCTGCGGCGATGGCTTTCCAATTCACTGGAATAGCCGATGTGGGAAAGCACTTGCGAGGTGTTTTTGGCAACCTGAAAGAGGAACCAGTCATTAGCGCGGGTGTTAATGGCGTAGCGGTAGCCTGTCAGCAGGCAAACTACCGTGATAATGAAGATACTGATAAAGCTAATGGTGTGCTTGCGCGGATTATCGTTGGGCGCACTATCATCGCTTGTAGCTGTGGAGGGTGTATTACTGACTGGCGACCCCATGGCAGTTGAAAGTACTCCTGGTGTATTCTTCCGTGTGCTGTAGACGGAATATCACTACAGATTGAAAAAGCCCTTTTCTCTATTCGCGAGTATAACGGAATATATACAGGGTTTGCAATGCAGACCGGTTTGTCTTTTGAGGGTGCTCGTAATGGAAAATGTGTATAATGGCGTTTTTCTGAGAGTAACAGGAGCAGGTTGGTGTGATGTTGGATGTGAATGTAGTGATGAATGCGTGGGATGCGCCAGTAACGGTATTGCCGGATATTGGTCCGGCGCGTGCAAGTGGGTTAGCCCAGTTGGGGGTGGCGACGGTGCAGGAGTTGCTATTGCATTTTCCGCGATGTTACGAAGATCGTCGTTATATCCATTCGATAGGGGAAGTGGCATTGGGGCAAGAGGTAACCGTGCAAGGGGAAGTGCTATGGTCGCGTAACGTGCGTTTGAGGGGACGCATGTCGATGGCGGTGGTGGGGGTGAGTGATGGCAGTGGCGAACTTTCGTTGACGTTTTTTGGAAGGGGATTCTTAGCGAATACGGTGTTTCGAAAGGGCGTGCGCGGGATTTTTACGGGGGTGGTGGAAAGTTATAAGGGGCTGGCGCTGAAGAACCCAGAGTATGAAGTGCTGGAGGAGGATGCGCAAGAAGGATTGCACACGGGGCGGGTGGTGCCTATCTATCGGCTGACAGAAAAAATTTCCCAGCGGATGTTGCGACGTTGGATACAGGGCGCTTTGACTTGGCTGGAAGCGCAGCAGGAGGGGACGGAGCGACCCCACGTATTGTTACGTGCGGAGACTAAATTAAAATCGTATGAAGTCTTATTGCGAGCGGTGCATTTCCCATCGGATCTGGAAGAAGCCGCAGCAGCGCGGGATTGGTTCGCCTATGAAGAATTGCTAGGCGTACAGTTGGGTGTGTTACAGGAGCGGGCACTGGAACGTGTTGGGGAAGGGGGGTATGCGCATGAAACGGGTGGGGCCTGTGTGCGTGCATTGGCAGCGGGGTTGCCATTTACGTTAACGAGCGCGCAGCAACGTGCTGTTACGGATATCTTACAGGATATGGCTTCGCCCTATCCGATGATGCGGTTGTTACAGGGGGATGTAGGCTGTGGGAAGACGGTGGTGGCGTTGCACGCGATGGCGGCGGCGGTGGACGGTGGCTACCAGACGGCGTTGATGGCGCCTACGGAAATTCTGGCGGAGCAGCATGCGGTGCAAATGGAAGCGCTCCTGAAGCCCTTGGGGGTAGAGGTGGCCTTGTTGACAGGCGCAATGCGCGCTGCCGATCGGGTCCGCGAAGCTATCGCGTCAGGCACCGTGCAGGTGGTGGTGGGTACGCACACGTTGATACAGGAAAAGACGCTGTTTCACCGTTTGGGCTTGGTCGTGGTGGACGAACAGCACCGTTTTGGTGTGGTGCAGCGGGAAACGTTACAGCGCAAAGGGCATCGACCGGATGTACTTCACATGAGCGCGACGCCGATTCCGCGCACCCTGGCGATTACGGTGTACGGGGGGATGGATATTACTGTGATTGACGCCTTGCCGCCAGGACGTTTGCCAGTCAAGACGCGTCGTGTGCCGCAAGAGAAAGTCGCCGATCTCTACGACTACCTGAGGTGCCAGGTGGAGGCAGGTTTTCAGGCGTATATAGTGTGTCCCCTGATTGACGAATCGGAGCGGCGTGATGATTTGACGCCGGTTTTACAGCATTTTGATGCGCTTTCCACCGGACCATTGGCCGGAGTGCGTACGGGGTTGTTGCATGGACGCCTGGATTCACGGGAAAAAGAGGAAGTGATGACGGCGTTTAAAGAAGGGGAGATCGATATCCTGTTCAGCACGACCGTGATCGAAGTCGGTGTGGATGTGCCGCGAGCGACCACTATGGTGATCGAAGATGCGGCGCAGTTTGGCCTGACGCAGTTACATCAATTACGCGGACGCGTGGGACGCGGAGCGGCACAGGCGTATTGCTTTTTATTAGGCGAAGCAAAGACCAAGGAAGGTGTGCGTCGACTTGAAGTGTTGTGTACCTGCACCACTGGATTCGACATTGCCGAAGAAGATTTGAAACTGCGCGGTCCGGGTGAATTCTACGGCGTACGCCAGGCGGGATTAAGCGACCTGCGCGTGGCGGACTTGATTCGCGACGCACGTCTGTTGGATAAGGCGCGTCGTGAAGCCCAACATATCTTACGTGCCGATCCCGAATTGATACATGAACAACATGCGCCTTTGGCTCATATCGCACGCCGATTTCAACGTACACCCCCCTAAATGGTCCAGCGACCACAAGGTGGCCAGGGCCACACCCAGGAAATATGTCCTTACCATCCCTGACCACAGCAAAATTCGTTTTTTATGATAGCTTTTGCAATATCAGTCACTAAAGCGGTCCTGCTTATGGGTGGTGGAGCACTTTAGCAGGCACAGGCAGACGGCTAGTGTAGCGCCCCCTCCAGGTTTCCATTTACCCTGCTTTCACCCCCTTTTTAAAGGGGCATTAGAGCGTGCTTACTCCCACATGCCCAGAGCCCTTTCCTGCCCCAACGCCCCGGGTTTTCGTAAACGCGAAAAAGGTTTGACAAGGCCCCTTTTCTTTCGTTACAATGCGTTCCTCTGAGGCGGCATAGCCAAATTGGTAAGGCAGTGGCTTGCAAAGCCATGTACTCCCGGTTCGAGTCCGGGTGCCGCCTCCACTTTAAGTTTTCCCTCCCCGAGTTTAGATCCTGCGCTGGGCGAGTGGTGGAATAGGCATACACGACGGACTTAAAATCCGTTGGTCGAAAGACCATGCGGGTTCGATTCCCGCCTCGCCCACCACCTTTTTTGCTCATTTCTGCTTTTTTATCTACTCCCCCTTCCTTTTTTCAACAGTATTGTCGCTGTATGTGGTGTTTCCTACGCAACAATACACCAGAATGTGCGAATTGCACATTTGTCAATCGAGTACCGACCTGCTACAATGTGTTTCACTTTGCTATTTGGTTCACCTCAGCGCATAAATGCGGACTGTGCCGGTAGGAGTGGAGCGGCAAATTGGACAAGAAGGCACTCACAGAGGCGGATATCCGCACTAAATACATTACGCCCGCGATTGTCGCGCCCGGCGGCGCGTGGGACGTGATGACTCAGGTATTGGAGGAGCACTATTTTACCCGTGGCCGCATCATGGTGCGCGGTAAATGTGTCAAACGCGATCAGGGCAAGAAGGCCGACTACATTCTCTTCTACAAGCCCAACATTCCCCTTGCAGTTATCGAGGTTAAGAAAAACACCGAAAGTGTCCGTAAGGGTATGCAACAGGCCCTGGACTACGCCGATATTCTCGATATTCCCTTTGCCTACAGTTCTAACGGTGATGCTTTCCTGGAACACGACCGCACAGGCGGCCCCGGTTCGGTCGAACGCGAGATTCCACTTAACCAGTTCCCCTCGCCTGAAGAACTCTGGTCGCGTTATTGCCATGCCAAAGGCTACACCCCACAGCAGCAAGAGGTGCTTACCCAGGACTACTACGATGATGGTTCCGGAAAAACCCCGCGTTATTACCAGACCATTGCTATCAACTGCACCATAGAAGCTATTGCACGCGGCGAGAATCGTATTCTCCTGGTTATGGCCACCGGCACCGGCAAAACCTATACCGCATTCCAGATTATCTGGCGGCTCTGGCAATCCAAAACTAAGAAACGCATCCTGTACCTCGCCGACCGCAACATCCTTATCGATCAGACTCGCGTCAACGATTTCAAGCCCTTCGGCGTGGCCATGACCAAGATTCGTAACCGCACGGTGGACAAATCTTACGAGATTTACCTTGCGCTGTATCAGGCGGTCAGCGGAAGTGAGGAAGAGAAAAATATCTACCGTCAGTTCTCCCCTAACTTCTTTGACCTGGTCATCGTAGACGAGTGCCACCGGGGTAGCGCCGCCGACGATGCAGCTTGGCGCAAGATTCTTGAATACTTCTCCAGCGCCACACAGATAGGTATGACCGCCACCCCCAAAGAAACCGACGACGTATCCAATGCAAGCTACTTTAAGAAAGCGCTGTACACCTATTCGCTCAAGGAAGGCATTGAAGACGGATTTCTTGCCCCCTACAAAGTGGTTCGCGTCGACATAGACAAAGACCTTACCGGCTGGCGGCCCGAGCAAGGCAAACGCGACAAGTACGGCCAACTTATCGAAGACCGCATCTATAACCAAAAAGACTTCGACCGCAATCTGGTCCTTGAGCAGCGCACCCAACTGGTCGCCAAAAAGGTTTCCGAGTTTCTCAAAACCACCAATCGTTACAACAAAACCATTGTTTTCTGTGAAAATATCGACCATGCCGAACGTATGCGCCAGGCCCTCGTCAACGAAAACGCCGATCTTACCGCCGACAACCACCGCTATGTCATGTGCATCACTGGCGACAACGAAATGGGCAAAATAGAACTCGACAATTTCATCGATCCCGAATCCGACTATCCCGTTATAGCCACCACCTCCAAACTCATGAGCACCGGCGTCGACGCCCAGACCTGCAAACTCATTGTTCTCGACCAGCGCATCCAGTCCATGACCCTCTTCAAACAGATTATCGGACGCGGCACCCGCATCAACGAGGACCACGACAAGTTCTACTTCACCATCATGGATTTCAAAAAGGCCACCGAACTCTTTGCCGACCCCAACTTCGATGGTAACCCCGTCCAGGTCTACATACCTCCCGAAGAAGGCCCCGTGGTACTGCCCGATCCCGAGGGCGACGAAGAGAAGGGTGGCGTAGACGGTGGAGCGGATAGCGATGACACCATTATTGATATCCAGCCCCCTAACGATAACTTCCCCCCAGGCGACAGTACGACACCTGGTGAAAAACGAGTTAAATACATTGTGGGCGATGTTGCGGTCTATGTTGTGGCCGAGCGTGTCCAGTACTATGACACAGGAGGCAAGCTCATTACCGATTCCCTACGTGACTACACCCGCAGAAACGTGCGCAAAGAATACGCATCCCTGAACGAATTTCTGGGCCACTGGGACGAAGTTGAACGCAAACAGGCCGTCATCAACGAACTCGAAAAAGAGGGCGTGTTGCTCGAAGCCCTCGCCGAAGAGGTAGGCCGCGATTACGACCCCTTCGACCTCATCTGCCATGTCGCCTTTGATCAGCCCCCCCTCACTCGACGTGAACGCGCTGAAAACGTGCGCAAAAACAACTATTTCACCCGCTACGGCGCAGAAGCCCGCGCCGTACTCCATGCGCTCCTCGACAAATACGCCGACGAAGGCATCACAAACATCGAGGACATGGGTATCCTCAAAATCCAGCCCCTGAGCAATTTCGGTACCCCCATCGAGATTCTCAACCGCTTCGGCGGCAAGGAAGCCTACCAAAAAGCCTTGCGCGACCTGGAAGCAGAATTGTATGCTACCCAAAATTAGCATACAAATCTAAGGTGAAATACGCGTCAGGATGTTGGCTATTTGCTTGCGGTCGCTGGACCGTTTTTAGTGACTGACATTCCAAAAGGTGTATGAAAAACAGAATTTTGCGGTGTTCAGGGACGGCAAGGACCATACCTCTTACTTGCGGTTGCTGGACCGCCTTTAGGATTAAGGTGCTGACCATCCTCCAAAATATGCGCCCCGTTTTTATCCACATCAACCACTGGAACCCCTATCGCGTTTTCGTTATTTGAAGTAGAAGTAAAAAAAGACGACGAAACCAGGATTACCCATGGCATTAACCCCCACCATAAAATCCATCCAGGACATCATGCGCAAGGACGTGGGCGTCGATGGTGACGCACAGCGCATCGGCCAGTTGACATGGATGCTTTTTCTTAAGATATTCGACGATCGCGAAAAGGAATGGGAAGCGCTGGAGGACAACTACAAGTCGCCCATCCCCAAACCGTTCCGCTGGCGCAACTGGGCCGCCGATCCCGAAGGCATGACCGGCGAAGAACTGATGGGTTTCGTGAACAACGACCTCTTCCCCAAGCTTAAAAAGCTGAAAGGAAGCAAGGAAAAACCACACGGCTTTGTCATCCACAGTGTTTTCGAAGACGCCTATAACTATATGAAGTCCGGCACGCTCATGCGCCAGGTCATCAACAAAATCAACGCGATCGACTTCAATAAATCCAACGACCGCCACACCTTTGGCGATATCTACGAGAAGATCCTCAAAGACCTCCAGAGCGCGGGTAATGCCGGCGAATACTACACGCCCCGCGCCGTCACCCAATTCATGGTCGAACAAATAAACCCGAAGATCGGCGAGACCGTCCTCGACCCCGCCTGCGGTACCGGCGGCTTCCTTGCCTGCGCTATCGACCACCTGCGCAAGAACGGCGTTAAGACCCCCCAGGACGAGGCAACGCTCCAGCACTACATCCGCGGCGTCGAAAAGAAGCAATTGCCACACCTGCTCTGCGTCACCAATATGCTGCTCCACGACATTCAGGTACCCGTCAATATCCGCCACGACAACACCCTTGCCCGACCCCTGCGCGACTACGCTCCCAAGGACCGCGTCGATTGTATTATCACCAACCCGCCCTTCGGCGGCATGGAAGAAGACGGCATCGAAGGCAACTTTCCCAAAGCTTTTCGCACCCGCGAAACCGCCGACCTCTTCCTCGTACTCATCATGCACCTCCTCAAACGCAAGGGGGGACGTGGGGCCGTGGTGCTGCCCGACGGTACCCTCTTCGGCGAAGGCGTCAAGACACGCATCAAAGAGAAGCTACTCAAAGATTTTAACCTGCACACCATCGTGCGCCTGCCCAACGGCGTCTTCAACCCCTACACCAGCATCCGCACCAACCTGCTCTTCTTCGAGCGAAAAAACAGGCCCACCAAAGAAGTGTGGTACTACGAACACCCCTATCCGCCCGGCGCAAAATCCTACAACAAGACCAAACCCATCCGCATCGAAGAATTCGCCCCGGAAAAAGAATGGTGGACAAACCGCAAAGAAAACGAATACGCCTGGAAAGTCTCCGCCGACGATATCAAAGCCAACGGCTACAACCTCGACATTAAAAACCCGCACAACGCCGACACCGGTCCCGGCAACGTAGACGAGCTGCTGCCCGAATACGAAACCCTCCTCGCCCAAATCGCCGACACCCGCAAAGCCCTCAAAAAAGAACTGCGCAACGCCCTCAACACCACTGCCAAGGGGTCGGCATGACGGAAAAAGAATTCATCAAGAAGTTTGAACTGCTCGCCGATACCCCGAACGCCGTGGAGAAGATGCGGAAATTAGTTTTTGGACTTGCAGTGCAAGGGAAGCTGGGTACATCGAGAACTGCCGATGAATCTGCTGTTTTTTTAGTTAGAAAGGCAAAAGCAGAACGAGAGCGTCTTGAGAAAAATGGGAAAATAAAAAGGCAAAAGGTTATCAACTTAGGTGGTGAATTCGAACAAGTCGGAGCTATTCCGCTAAATTGGACGTGGACAACACTGGCTGGACTTGGATTAATTAATCCTCGTAATAACGACCCAGACGATAAGCTGGCAACTTTTGTTCCAATGACGGGTGTGCCTATGAGATATGGTAGCATCATCAATGGGAAAAAACGTTTGTGGGGGGAGATTAGAAAGCAATTTACCCACTTTGCGGATGGCGATGTCGCACTGGCTAAAATAACACCATGCTTCCAGAACGGAAAATCGGTCGTTATGCGTAACCTGACGAACAGTGTTGGCGCAGGCACGACAGAACTTCATGTTGTGCGTCCGATAGGAAAATTTGTTGACCCGTATTACATTTGGATTTATCTCAAATCACCAAGTTTTTTGCGTGAAGGTGAGTCAAAAATGACGGGATCAGCAGGCCAGAAGCGCGTTCCAACATGGTATTTTGCGTTTCGACCCTTCCCTCTTCCACCTTTGGCGGAGCAGAAGCGGATAGTGGCGAAGGTGGATGCGTTGATGGCGCTGTGTGACCGGTTGGAGGCGCAACAACAGGAACGGGATAGCCGACATGTCGCGTTGAGCCGCGCCGCCCTCGCTCGTTTCAACGACGAACCCACCCCGGCCAACCTCAACCTTCTTTTCCACAAATCCTACCCAATCGCCCCCGCCGACCTCCGCAAAACCATCCTCTCCCTTGCCGTTCGCGGCAAACTCGTCCACCAAGACCCAAGAGATGAACCGGTTAGTAAACTACTTAGCAAAGTGCGCAATGACAGGGTAGAATTAAAAAAAAATGGAGAACGACGCATACCTAAAAATTTCAAACCTATAAAACCTTCAGAGTTTCCTTGGGCGATTCCCTCCACATGGGCTTGGCAGCGCCTTGCCGAGCAATTCCTATTTATCGATTATCGTGGAAAAACTCCCCAAAAGCAGAAGAATGGGGTTCGGCTTATTACAGCGAAAAATATTCGTACAGGTTATATTAGTCTACTGCCGGAAGAGTTTGTTTCTGATACCACATATAAAGAGTTTATGACACGAGGCATTCCTCGAATTGGGGATGTGCTTTTTACAACCGAAGCTCCTTTGGGAAATGCGGCTGTTGTAAACATTGAGGAACGATTCGCTCTAGCTCAGCGAACCATATGTTTCCGTGTGCTGGGAACTACAAATCCTAAGTATGCGATGATTTTACTTCTGAGTCCTCAATTCCAGAAAATACTAATAAAAAATGCCACCGGAATAACAGCATCTGGAATAAAATCAGCACGTCTCAAGCTTTTTCCATTTGCGACACCCCCGCGTGCTGAACAGCGCCGTATAGTTGCGAAGGTGGATGCACTTATGGCGTTGGTGGATCGGCTGGAGGCCCAGCTTGCGGAGGTGCATACGTGTGGTACGGATCTTATGGACGCTGTTGTTGCTGAATTGACGGATCGGAATTGAGGACTGGCTATCTCACGCGTCCTGGTTTTGGTAATCCAATCAACAATATAGATACAAAAAACCCTAAAAACCAACAAATAAATAAAGGTTTTTAGGTTTTTTTTGATGTATTTAAAAAATGGTGAACGGGGTGGGGCTCGAACCCACGGCCACCGGATTAAAAGTCCGATGCTCTACCAACTGAGCTACCCGTCCACAACCGTTTTTTGCAAGGCAAAGTATGGGTCTGCTCTTGCAAACGGGAACAACAGTGTAGCAAATAAAAAGGGGGGAATGCAAATTTATTTGAAAGGGAGAATGAAGAGGGGGGCAGAGGGCGGGGGGGGGGGAGGAAGCTTTAGTGGTTGATACGCCGAAAGCTGTCATAAAAAACGGAATTTTATAATGGTCACGAAGGGTAAGGACTATATTCATAGTGTCTGTGGCGCTGGCCATTGGCTTGTGGTATGGTCTGGTTGCCTGTGGGCGTGGGATCGCTGGGTATTGGAATGCAAAAAACGCTTTTCTCGTAGTATGTTCGTTTTTGGGAATTGTTCTGGTGAGTGGTGCGCTTGTGTTTGCAGGCTGGTGTTGGGAGGGGAGGCGGGGATGGGCTGTGATTGACTTACATGGTGGTGGACAATATAATAGGGTTGGTTATTTTGGTGCTTGCCCGGCAATAGGTTCGGGGAAGACAAGGACTTAGGTTAGAAGCTTAGTACGCGTCTTAAATGACGGTTGAGATATTGTATGGATGTGTATCGCAGTATCGCGACTGGGATTTGCTGGAATGGGGGCGACGTTTTGATGCGTCGCCGGGAGTGCTAATCCTCTGATAGTGCCTTTTTTCTTCCCTCCGTTGCCTGGTTAAGGGGTAAAGATAGATTAAATTCCCGTTAAATTGGGATGGAGGATGGTATATGTCAAACCCACTGGTCCTGGTGTTAGGGCTTGGGGTCGGTTTTTTGTCTGGTTTTGTGGTGAGTCTTGTGAGTGCGCGTATTCGCAGCAGTAGTGTTGTGGGGCGTGCAAAACGGGATGCTGCGCAGACAATTACGAATGCGGAGCGCGATGCCGCTGCGATGGTTCGTGACGCGAAGACCCATGTGAAAGAGTTGGAAATTGATTTGCGCGCCCAGCTGGAGAAGGAAGGGCGTGAGCAGCGTAAGGAGATTGCGGCGCTTGAGAAGCGTATTGTGACGAAGGAGGAGACGTTGGATAAGCGGGCGCAGTCGTTGGATAAGACGGCGGCGGAGTTGAATGGGCAGGAGCGGGAAATGGTGCGGCGGGAGAAGGTGTTGGAGAAGGAACAGGAGAAGTTGGAGGCGTTGCGTGCGGAGCAGATGCGTAAGCTGGAGGCGATTGCGGGGTTGACGGCGGATCAGGCGCGCAAGGAGTTGTTTACGCAGTTGGAGACGGAGGTGAAGCGGGATGCGGCGTTGCGCCTGAAGCGTACGGAGGATGAGTTGCGGGAGAATTCGGAGAAGAAGGCGCGGTGGATTATTGGCGAGGCGTTGCAGCGTTGTGCGGCGGATCATGTGGCGGAAACGACGGTGTCGGTGGTGAATTTGCCGAATGATGATATGAAGGGGCGTATTATTGGTCGTGAGGGGCGTAATATCCGTGCGTTGGAGAATGCGACGGGTATTAATGTGATTATTGATGATACGCCGGAAGCAGTAATTCTGTCGGGCTTTGATCCGATTCGTCGTCAGGTGGCGCGTATTGCGTTGGAGCGCCTGATTCAGGATGGACGTATTCATCCGGCGCGTATTGAGGAGATGGTGGAGAAGGTGAATGAGGAGATGGCGAAGACGATTAAGGAGCGAGGGGAGCAGGCTTGTCTTGAGGTGGATGTGCATGGTCTCCATCCGGAAATTGTTAAGCTTTTGGGCCGGTTGAGTTTCCGTACTTCCTATGGGCAGAATGTGTTGCAGCATTCGCAGGAGGTTTGCCATTTGTCAGGTATCATGGCGGCGGAGTTGGGGGTGAATGTGGCGGAGACGAAGCGTGCGGGCCTGATTCATGATATTGGTAAGGCGTTGACGCATGAGGTGGAGGGGTCGCACGCGGTGCTGGGGCATGATTTGGCCAAGCGCTATGGCGAGAATGAAGTGGTTGCGAATGCGATTGGCGCGCACCATACGGAAATGCCGATGGATTCGTTGACGGCAGTGTTGGTGCAGGCGGCGGATGCGCTTTCTGCGGCGCGTCCGGGTGCGCGTAGCGAGACGATGCAGAATTATATCAAGCGCCTGGAGCAGCTGGAGAAGATTGCGGATGAATTCCCTGGAGTGGAGAATTCGTTTGCGATTCAGGCGGGGCGTGAGATTCGTATTGTAGTGGAGCCCGAGCAGATTAGTGATGCTGAGGCGGCTTCGTTGGCGCGGGATGTGGCGCGTAAGGTGGAGGCGGAGATGACGTATCCGGGACAGATCCGGGTGACGGTGGTGCGTGAGACGCGTGCGGTTGAGTTGGCGCGATAAACGAGCTTAAATGTTGGACGCGGCTCGGGGAAGGGAAGGAACCCCTTTTTCCGGGCCGCGCATTGGTAGATAGCACGACTTATGAAGATACTTTTTGTGGGTGATATTGTCGGGCGACCGGGGCGGCACAGTGTGGCGCGTTGGTTGCCGGAACTCTGTGAGACGCATGGGGTGGATTGGGTGTTGGCGAATGCGGAGAATGCGGCGGGGGGGACGGGAGCGACACCGGCGGTGTTGAAGGAGTTGGAGTCGGCGGGTGTGGATGCGTTTACGATGGGGAATCATGTCTGGCGTAAGCAATTGCTTGTGCCGTTGCTGGATAGCAGCGATACGATTGTACGTCCGGCCAATTATCCAGCGGGTGTCCCTGGACGGGGTGCGATGGTGATGGAGACGCCGGGGGGCGTGAAGGTGGGGGTGGTGAATTTGCTGGGACGTGTGTATATGGAGGCGTTGGAGTGTCCGTTTGCGGCGGCGGATCGGGCTTTGGCGGCATTGTCGGAGGAGACGTCGCTGATCTTGGTGGATATGCATGCGGAGGCTACGTCGGAGAAGGTGGCGTTGGGTTGGCATCTGGATGGGCGTTGTACGGCGGTGTTGGGTACGCATACGCATGTGCAGACGGCGGATGAGTGGGTGTTGCCGGGGGGCACGGCGTATATTACGGATGTGGGGATGTGTGGCCCGATGCATAGTGTGATTGGGGTGGAGCGGGAGATTGTGATTAACAAGTTTTTGACGGGTATGCCGAAGCGTTTTACGGTGGCGCGGGGGCCGTTGATGTTTAATGCGGTGTTGTTGGAGGTGGATGAGGAAAGTGGGCGTGCGGTGGCGATACGTCGTATTTTCTGTCGTGAATCCTGATGGGGCGGGTGTGAACCAAACGGAATAAACGCAAGATATGCATTTCAAACAAATCGAGTTGCACGGTTTCAAATCCTTTGCGGATCGGACGCAGGTGAATCTGGATCATGGCGTTACGGCGATCGTAGGGCCTAATGGCTGTGGCAAGAGTAATATTCTGGACGCGTTGCGGTGGGCATTGGGTGAGCAGAGCGCCAAGGCGTTGCGTGGTTCGCACATGCAGGATGTGATCTTCAATGGGAGTGAGCATCGTCCGCCGACGGGTATGGCGGAGGTGACGTTGAGTTTTGATAATAGCGATGGGCGTCTTCCGGTGGATTTTACGGAGGTGCAGATTACACGACGGGTTTACCGTTCGGGTGAGAGTGAGTATTTGCTGAACAAGGCGCCGTGCCGTTTGCGGGATATCCAGGAATTGTTTATGGATACGGGCATTGGGACCAATGCGTATTCTCTGATTGGACAGGGAAAGATTGACATGGTGCTGAGTTCGAAGCCGGAGGATCGCCGGTTCCTGTTTGAGGAGGCGGCGGGCATTATCAAATACAAGTCGCGTAAGCGGGTGGCGATTCGTAAGCTGGATTCTGCGGAGCAAAATTTGCTGCGTTTGGGCGATATTATTGCCGAGGTGCAGCGTCAGATGCGTTCGTTGAAGCGTCAGGTGAATGCGGCGATTCGCCATCGTGAGTTGACGGAGGTGTTGCGTGAGCTGGAGATTCGTAATGCCTGGTTGCAGTTTAATGAGCTGTCGGGGCAGATTACGGATTTGAAGGATCGGTATGCGGTGGCGGAGAAGGTGTATGCGGAGTCTTCGTCGGAGATGGGTACGCATGAGGCGCGTTTGGAGGA
Source organism: Candidatus Hydrogenedentota bacterium (assembly GCA_963678445.1). Taxonomy (GTDB): domain Bacteria; phylum Hydrogenedentota; class Hydrogenedentia; order Hydrogenedentales. The sequence continues at coordinate 3,156,037 of OY782877.1, forward strand.
GTTGAATTTAAAGCGAATCGAGTTTGAGCGGATGCTGTTGGCACGTCGTGATGGCGAGCATCAGGTGGATTCGGAGATGGAGAAGCTGGAGAGCCGGATTGCGTTGTTGCGTAAGGAGATTGATTTTTCGAAGCAGCGTCAGGAGCAGGCGTTGAAGGAGCGAGAAGAGTTTGAAGAGCGGGCAGCGTCGATCCAGGAGTCGCAGGGAACGACGGGAGTGCAGGCGACGGAGTTGCAGAAGGAGATTGGAGCCCTGCAGGATGCGTTGAATGTGAAGCAGGAGGAGTATAAGGCGACGGCGGAGCGGGTGGCGCAGGCGGATGCGGGGTTGGATGGGATGCGGGCGAAGGCGTTGGAGGCGTTGAATACGCGCAATAAGACGGAGACGGAGTTGGAGACGATTGGGGTGAATTTATCGAACGTGGATACGCAGTTGGAGGCTATCTACGGGCGTCAGGATAATCAGAATACGCGTCATGAGAGTTTGTCGCAGGACTTGCAGCAGGCGCAGAAGAGCCATACGGAAAAGCAGCGGGAGTTGACGGAGACGGTGGAGGCGCGTCAGGCGGCGCAGGGGCAGCGTACGGAACTGTCGGAGAAGATGCAGAAGCTGAATGAGGAGTGGCAGAACCTGCGTGAGAAGAAGAGCAGCCAGGAGGCGCGTCTGGTTTCGTTGCGTGAGTTGCGTGACAGCTATGAGGGCTTTGCAACGGGCGTGCGGGCTATCATGATGGCCAAGCAGAAGAATTATGCGGAGGTGCAGGGCATTATTGGGCCGGTGGGCGATCTGCTTTCGACGGATAAGGAGTATGAGCGGGCGATCGAGGCGGCGTTGGGCGGTAACATTAATAATGTGGTGGTGGAAGAAGCGGATGCGGCGAAGTCGGCGATTGGCTTTTTGAAGAAGCATAAGGCGGGGCGGGTGACGTTTCTGCCGTTGGACACGATCCGTCCCAGTAGCCATGATGATGCGGATGTCTTGCGAGGTTTTCCGGGAGTGATCGGCAAGGCGATTAATTATGTGCAGACGGATGTGCGGGTGATGCCGGCGTTGGAGTATCTGCTGTTTAACACGGTGATCGTGGCGACGATTGACGATGCAATTCGTATTGCGCGTTCGGAACGTCGTTTCCCACGGTTGGTGACGCTGGATGGTGAGGTAGTTTCGTCGGCGGGTGCGGTGACAGGTGGACGTACGAAGCATGACCGGGGCGGTTTGCTGGGCCGGAGTGCGGAAATTGATGAGCTGGAAAGTGCGGTTTCTCGTGCTGGAAAACGAATCCAGACGATTGGCGGTGAGGCGCAGCAGTTGACGTTGACGTTGCAGGAGCTGACGCAGAAGATTAAGTCGCTTTCGGATACGGAGTCGACGTGCCGCGCGGAGATGAATGATGTTGGGGTGGTGTTAGCGCGTCTTACGACGGAGATGGAAAACATTACGCAAAGTGGGGAGCAGTTGGGGCAGGAGCGCGATGCGTTATTGGCGCGGCGTGAGGCGTTGGAGGAGCAGCGCAAGGTGGCACAGGCGCGGGTGAGCGCGATTGAGGGTGATGATGCGATATTGAAGAAGCAGATAGCGGAGTCGCAGGAGGCTGCGGCTACGGTGCGCCAGGCGTTGTCGACCTGTTCGGATGAGTTGGCGGATTTGCGGGTGCAGTTGGCGGGCCTGACGCAGAGTATGGAGGAGGCGGAGCGTAACAAGATGCGTGAGCAACGTGAGCATGATGATGCGTTGCGTGAGGCGCACCGGCGTTTGGAACAGGTGGAGCAGTTGAAGGAGAAGGAGAAGGAGTTTGAGTCGGCGATTGCGGATAATGTGGAGCGGGTGAAGGCGCTTTCGGAGACGAAGGAGGATGCGCATGGGAAGGTTTTGGAAGCGCAGCAGCAGCAGCAGGCGTTGATTGAGGAGGCGGAGAAGGTAACGGCGACGTTGAAGGAGTTGCGGGTGAAGACGGCGGAGAGTCAGAAGGAGGTGCATTCGCTGGAGCTGGCGTTGTCGCATAAGGAAGATAGGGTCTCCTTTTTCCAGGAACGTATTCTTTCGGAATATAACTTGGCGCTGGCCTCTCTGGACGAGAAAGAGGTAGGGGCGGATGAGTATGATGAGAAAGAGCGCGAGAAGCTAATCGAACAGTACCGCAAGAAGCTGCAGCAGTTGGGTACGGTGAATTTGATGGCGATTGAGGAGTATGAGGAGCTGGAGAAGCGGGATGCGTTTTTGGTGACGCAGGAGGCGGATTTGCGCAAGGCTAAGGAAACGTTGCTTTCGGTGGTAGATCGTATCGACAAGACGATCCGTGAGATGTTTATGGAGACTTTTAATACGGTCAGTGAACATTTCAAGGAGTTTTTCCGTAGCTTGTTTAACGGGGGACAGGCGCGTATTTTCCTGGTGGATGAAAATGATCCGCTGGAGAGTGGGATTGAGATCGAGGCGCGGCCTCCAGGCAAAAAACCGCAGACCATTTCGTTGCTTTCTGGTGGTGAGCAGGCAATGACGGCGATCGCGTTGTTGTTTAGTATCTTTAAAACCAAGCCGAGTCCGTTTTGCGTGCTGGACGAGGTGGACGCGCCGTTGGATGATGCCAATATTGGCCGTTTTTTGCGTATGGTGGACGGTTTTGTGGAGCACAGCCAGTTCATCATGATCACGCACAGCAAACAGACGATGTCGCATGCAAATGCACTGTTTGGTGTGACGCAGCAGGAGCGGGGCGTGTCGCAGTTGGTCTCGGTGCGTTTTGATGAGATTGAAAAATCGGATACGGCGGCATGAGTGGGGGTGATGTGCTAAGGGTATTGCACCTGTTTAGCAATTGTAAGTGGACGGGACCTGCAGAGCCGGCATTGAATTTGTGTCTGGCGTTGCGTGCACGGGGGGTGCAGGCGCAGTTTGCGTGTGCGCCTGATGCGGGACGTTCCATCAATAAAATTGTGGAGACGGCGAGAGATCGTGGTTTGGAGCCGGTGCTTGATTTTCATCTTTCAAAGCATCGTCGTTGGTGGAAGGATGGTCAGGATCGCCGTCGTTTGTATCGGTTTTTGCAGGAAAACCCCGTAGATATCATCCATTGTCACTTGGATAATGATCACGCCCTGGCGGCAGCAGTAGCGCCGTCATTCCACATTCCCATTGTGCGTTCCAGTTATACCGGAACAGGCTTTGCCCCCACACGGCGCTCACGCAAATTGTTTGAGCACACGGATTGGTTGCTGCAACCGTCTGAGGTGGCGGCGCAAAAAGATGCGCAGACCTTTGGTTATTCGCAGGCTCATATGACGGTGACGCCAGGGGCGGTGGATACGCAACGTTTTGATCCAACTCGGGAAACGCCGGATGGGCGGCGTTGGCTGAATGTGCCGTCGGATGCTTTTGTGGTGGGTATTGTGGCGCGTATGCAGACGCATCGGCATTATGAAGAGTTGTTTCAGGCCTTTCGCAAGTTAGTGGACGCTGTTCCCAAGGCGCATCTGATTGTGGTGGGACGTGGCACCAAACAGGAACAGGTGGGGATGCAGCCGGTACGGGAATTGGGGCTGGATGAGCACGTTCATTTTTCCGGTTATGTCGATGGCGAAAATTACGTGGGCATGTTGCGCGCGTTTGACGTGGGCGTTTTTCTTACGCCCGGTTCCGACGGTACTTGTCGCGCTGCTCGAGAGATTCTGGCGATGGCTAAGCCGATGGTCGTGGCCGATCGCGGCATGCTGTGCGAAATCGTGCCGGACCAGCAGTGTGGTTATGTGGTGGATACGGGGGCCGACCCCCTTTTTGAAGCGTTGTTGCGCTTGGCGCAGGATCGCCAGCTGCGTTTCCAGTTGGGACAACAAGCTCGTCAACGTGCGGAAGAAGTTTATTCCCTCCAACACCAGAGCGAGCTGGTACATGATGTGTACGTACAGCTTTTAGGAGGGGGCTAAACGCGCTGTCTTTGTTGTACCATGTGAACGCCCTATCTATGAACGCTGCTCAATGTATCGGGTCTTTCTGTATTCAGGGCTGCTACCGTTCAATACATTTTTTTCAATTGGGAATAGTTGGAGCGTATTTCTTTGTTTCGTTTAACAATATCCATACAAAGAGGCTTGTAATATACGCAGGTGGACAATGGCATGGGCAGCGAGTATGCTTTTATGTATGGTTTTGGCTACGTAATTATCTGTGTCAGGCCCAAGGATAATTAAGACCGAGAAAGAGGAAAAGGTTTATGGCCATAGCAGGCGTGGAAAATGGACGTAAGGTGCTGCATTTGGATCAGATTGAAGCGCTGTTGTTATCATCTGAGCAGGATGCGGGGCATGTTCGTGCCATTTTAGCGCGGGCGCAGGCTTTAGAGTCGCTGTCGGTTGAGGAGGTGGCGGCATTGCTTCATGTGCAGGATGCGGCGCTTTGGGAGGAGATTTTTGATGCTGCGATGCGTGTGCAGGAGCAGATATATGGTAAACGTCTGGTGGTGGCGGCGCCGCTTTATATGGCGCATTTTTCGCCAGAGGCATCGGCGTGTCGTATTTCTGATCGTAAGCCGGTGGGGATGCAGCGTAGCATTTTGTCGTTGAGCGAGATTGAAACCGAGGCGAAGACGCTTATCAAGCAGGGGCATAAGCGGGTATTGCTGGTAATGGGGGCGGCGTATGGCCAGGTCGGAGTGGGATATGTAAGGCGGTGTGTGGATGCTGTGTATGCGGCACGCTATGAGGCGCGTTCGTTGCAGGAGGTGGCGGTACATGCTCCGGCCCTATCTATGCCGGAATTGTTGGCGTTGCAACAGCATGAGATTGGCGCGTACCAGTTTTTTCAGGAGACGTATCATCCGCAAACGCATGCCGCTTTGCACCGTGGTGATGCGGCGTATACCTATGATTGGTGCACGTCGGTTTTTGAGCGCGCTGCGCAGGCGAATATTCATACGTTGGGCGCGGGGCTGTTGTTGGGATTATACGATTGGCGTTTTGATTTGCTGGCGTTGTTGCAGCATGAACAGCATCTGCAGCAGCGTTTGGGGTATGGATTTCATACGGTTACGTTGCCTCGTCTGGAGGCATTGATGCAGGCTCCTCTCCAAACCTCCTCCCAATGGGCGGTTAGTGATGAGGTGTTTGAAAAAATAGTGGCCGTGCTGCGTTTGGCAGCTCCTCATATGGGAATCGTTATGTCGACACGGGAAACGCCGGAATTGCGCCGTCGTTTATTCCGTTTTGGGATTTCGCATCTTTCTACAGGAAGTCAGGCTTCTTCGGGCGGCTATGGGCATCGGGAAACCTATGCCGGGCGTTCTTTTTCAATGGGGGACTACCGCTCGTTGGATGATATTGTCCGTGAATTGGTTTCGTTGGGCTATGCCCCTTCTTTTTGTACCCGTTGTTATCGCATAGAGCGGGAAAAAGGAGAGCGTATGGAGCATGCCCGCTTAGGTTGTGAGTCAACGCAGCATTGTGCCGTTAATGCGTTGAGCACGCTGGCGGGATTTTTGACGAAACATGCAACGCCCACCACGCGCAAGGTAGGTCAGCGTGCCCTGCTGCAAATGGTCGCTGAGATGCCTGCAGAGCAGCAGGCCGTGCTGCAATCGGTGGTGAACGGCCTTGAGATGCCTGAGCACGTCGGCTAGCTTTTTTTTGCGTTTAATGTAAAAAATGCGTGCGTGTCCATTCTCCTTTTTATAGTCTTGGGAATGTGCTATACTCAAATTACATACCATATATAGTGTTTTTGGCGTTTTTGGGAACGAAATAGTGGTGTTGAGGATGATATGTATGCAAGAGGATGCTAGTGGTGTTGGCATGTCTTTTGGCGACTGAAATCACACAAGCTGTCCTGAAGAATTTGGTACTGACACTTTAAAAGCGGTCATAAAAATGAAACATTTGTTTCGGTCAGGGATGGTAAGGGCCATATTTCCTGGGTGTGGCCCTGCCACTTTGTGCTCGCTGGATCACTTTAGATCGTTATGGTGCTCGGAAAGAGTGCGGATCATTACAGTATTGCAAGTAGCGCTGGTCACAAGGCCAGATTTAAATAGCACGAGGAGGATGCGGTGTACGGGGTAAAGCGGAAGGTACATTTTGTAGGGGTTGGCGGTATTGGGATGAGTGGTTTGGCGGAAATCCTGCTCAATTTGGGGTATGAGGTTTCCGGCTCGGATTTACAAGCATCGGATATAACGCGTCGTTTGGCTGCGTATGGCTTGCAATTTTATGAGGGACACGCCGCGAAGCATGTGGGGGAGGCGGCGATTGTGGTGATTTCAGCAGCGGTGCCGGAGGAGAATGAGGAGGTGCAGGCGGCGCGGCGACGCGGGATCCCCGTGATTCATCGTAGTGATTTGTTGGCGGATCTGATGCGGCTAAAGCCACATGCAGTGGCGGTGGGGGGTACGCATGGGAAAACGACAACGACGTCAATGATTAGTGCGTTTTTGGACTTGGCGAATATCGGAGCGACAAGTATTATTGGCGGTATCCTGCATCGCAGTGGTACGAATGCGCGTTGGGGCACGGGGGATTATCTGGTGGCGGAGGCGGATGAGCATGATGGTTCGTTTTTACGATTGCATCCGACGGTGGCGGTGGTGACGAATATAGATGCGGAGCATTTGGAGTATTACGGTACGATAGATCGTATCCAGCAAGCCTTTGTAGATTTTTGTAATGGGGTGCCGTTTTATGGCTATTCCATCGTATGTGCGGATGATCCCAATACGCGGGCAATATTGGAGCAGGTGGAGAGTGTCTGTCTGACGTATGGCCTGGAGTTTGGCGCGTCGTTGCAGGGGGTGAATGTGGAGTTGGCCGCTTTTGATGAGACGAAATCGAAGGCGGAGCAGTTGGCAGCGTTACACACGCGTTTTGAGGTGATTTGTAATGATGCACGGCTATGTCCCACGGGGTCGTTGGGCAAGATAGAGATCAATGCGGTGGGATTGCACAATGTGCGTAATGCGTTGGCGGCGTGTGCAGTGGGGCTGTGTCTCGGTATGCGTTTTGGGGTAATTGCGGAGGGCTTGAAACTCTTTGATGGCGTGCGGCGGCGTCTGCAAGTCTGTGGTGAGTGCGAGGGTGTGGTGGTGGTGGAGGATTATGCGCATCATCCTACCGAGATTCAAAGCACGTTGGAGGCGGTACGTTGGGTAGCGCCGGAGCGTTTGATAGTCGTGTTTCAACCGCATTTGTACAGTCGTACGAAGTTTTTCTATAAAGAGTTCGCAGCTGTCTTGTCGAAGGCGGACAGGGCGATTGTGACGGATATCTATCCGTCGCGCGAGGCGCCGATGCCGGGGGTGGATGCGAGTATGATTGTGGATGAGGCGAGGGAGCAGGGGGCGACGCAGGTAGAGTTGATTAAGGATATGAATAGCCTTCCGGCTCGCTTGGCGCCGGATTTGCAGGCAGGAGATATGGTGTTGGTGCTGGGCGCGGGGAATATTAATCAGGTAGGGGCAGCATTGCTTGGGGCCTTGGAGAGGCGGTAATGGCTCGTACACAGAAAAAGACGGCAAAAAAAGCACCGTCGAAACGTCCGGTGGTGCGTACGCGTGCTCGACCGAAAGAGCGGCGAAATTTTTCGTATTTTTTCTTGTGCCTGTTTGTCGTGGCGGTGCTGGTAGGGGGAGCCGCCTACGGTGGCTATCACTTCAACCGTTATGTGCGGGAATCGGAACGTTTTCTGGTGAAGCATGTGCGGGTAGAGGGGGCGAATGTCTTGCGTGAGGAGGGGGTGTTGGCGGTGGCTGCGGTGACGAGCACGGACAATGTATGGTTGTTGGATGTGCCACGTATTGAGGAACGTATCGCGGCGATTCCGTATGTGCGATGTTGTCGGGTGCTTCGGATTTATCCGGATACGGTCGTGATTCGTTTGACGGAACGGGTAGCGTATGCGGTATTGCATGCGAATAACCATTGTTATGAGGTGGATGATGAGGGGGTGGTTTTGCGTGAGGTGAATGCATTGGCGCCTACCTCGCTGCCGATGATTACGAACGTGCCGGAATTGGGGGTGGTTTCGTCGGGGCAGCATCTGGATTCGGAAGCTCTGAAGCGGGCAATGGCGGTGTGGCGCATGTTTTCAGCAACTCCAATGGCGGAGTCGGTCACGTTGTCGGAGTTGTCGGCGGGGGATAAAAATGAGATTGTGATGTTCTTGGATGAGGTGCCGTGCAAGATTCTTTGGGGTCGCTATGATTTTGGAAAGCAGGCGGGCAAGCTGAATGTGCTTTGGGATACGTTGCAGGGTGAAATCCCGTATCGTTCGTATATTGACCTTCGTTTTGATGGCGATATCGTGTGCAAATAGGGATGCGGGAGTTATAGACGCGGGAGGCTGGTATGAATAAGACATTAAAGGTGGGTGTGATTGGTGTGGGCGGTATTGCCGATACGCATTTCCCGGGTTGGCGGGAGAGTCCGCATGCGGAGGTGATTGCCTTGGCGGATGTGGATGGCGCAGTGTTGCAGGCAAAAGGGGCGGAGCAGCAGGTGGAGGTGTTGTATGAAGACCCGGAGCAGCTTATTCGTAATGCGGATCTGGACATTGTCGACATCTGCACGCCCAATGCCTATCATGCGCCGCTTGCGATTGCCGCGTTGGAGGCGGGGAAGCATGTTTTGTGTGAGAAGCCGCTTGCGCCAACGCCCAAGGAGATCAAACAGATGATCGCGGCGCGGGATCAAAGTGGGAAGATGTTGATGACGGCGCAGCATTTCCGTTTTGATGATCGCGCAAAGGCGATGAAGTCGGTGATTGATCAAGGAACGTTGGGCGAGATATATCATGCGCGCAGCTGGATGTTGCGTCGCAGTGGTGCGCCGACTCGGCCAGGTTTTATACAGAAGAAACATAGTGGTGGCGGGGCCTGTATTGATATTGGGGTGCATATTCTGGATTTGACGTTGTGGATGATGGGCAATCCGCGTCCGGTTACCGTGTCGGGAATTACGCAGGACAAGTTGGCCAAGCAGCCGGGGGCGTTTAGCGATTGGGGAACGCCGATTCCCAATCATTGGGATGTGGAGGAGTTTGCAGCGGCGATGGTGCGATTTGAAACGGGGGCGACGTTAATGCTGGAGGTGAGTTGGTTGTTGCATCACAAGACGGAGGGGGAGGATATGCAGATGTGGCTGTATGGGGATAAGGGGGGCGCGCATTGGCCTTCGGATGCAGTGTACACGACGGATAATGCTCTGCAACGCCATTTTGACAGCAAGGTTCTGCCGCGTGAGGGTAGGGAGCCGCATGCGGCGGAATGTATGGCATTTGCAGAAGCGATTGTGCAGGGTAAGCGTTCTCCAGTGCCTGCGGAACAGTCGCTGGATGTATTGGCTATTCTGGATGGCATTTATCGGAGTAGTAAAACAGGGCGCGAGGTGCAGCTTTCGTATTGAGCGCTTCCGTAGCGTCGACAGGCAGAAATAAGACAAACTTTTTCCCCCGTTCCTGCGAGCCATCGTGGGAACGGGGGAATTTCAGTAATCCGTTATTTAAAGGCTATTTGAACCAGGGGCTAAGATCGATCTTTGTAAAGTTGCGATCGAGTGCGGTGCCGGGGGGATTGTTACTGGCGTGGGCAATGTAGGCGGTCTGTTTTTTGGGATCGAAAACCCAGGCGTGTAAGGTGATTTTGCAGTAGACGGGGCCGTTGGCGAGTATCTGGAGAGCACGCTGAACGTCGATCGCTCCTTCTTCCTTCTGGATTTCTTTGCCAAGATAATCGTAGCGCTGATAGGTGTCCTGTAATTTAAAGAAGGGTAGCATTGCTTTAAGCTCTTCCCAGTCCTTTACATGGAGGCCGATTTTGGGGCCGTAGGCGAGGGCCAAATCAAGCAACATGTCTTTGTTTGCAGGATGGTTGGTGCGGCGCACGGCATCCTCTAAGGGGTAGTGCAGGGTTTCACTGTTTTCCTTGGGGTCCATGGGACCGTATACGATACAATTTTTACAATCGGTTTCGAGTACACGGGCCGTGGGGATACGGCTGTCGCCGATGAGGAAGTTCCACCCGGTGGTTCGGGGCGTGGTTTGAATGATGTTGACGGCCTGTTCCAGAGTGTCTTGCTCCAGGACGCGGCGCAGCATCAGCAACATAGGCATGCCGTCGAAGGTGACATTGGGAGTGCGTAGTGTCATTTCACCTACGGTCAGGCCTGTGGCGCTCATACCGCTCACACTTCCGATAGCCCCCGCCCAGCCAACCATCATGAAGGGGTGTTTTCCGGTGGGGCGCCAGATAAAGGTGACTGCGTCATCCTGAGCGCCGCCTTGTATATCCCAATCCAGATTGCGGCCATGCAGCAGGCGTCCGTCGGTGGTCCATTTTCCCCAACAGGCGAAATTGGTGCATTCGGGAGGAGAATTGGGTTCGAAATGGAGAATTTCAGCCTCCGTTACTCCAAGACGAACATCTTCATAGTTTAGATCTTCGATTCCCGCTGCTCTGAGACCCTTTACGATTCCTTTCATCTCGGTAACGTATTCAGGGGGGAAGAACTTTTCCATCCGTTCCGATTGTTGCATCACATATTCGTAGGTATAGCCCCGCTCCCACAGGGACTTTTTAACGTAGCCCTCTGTGAGCACATGTTTGATTTTTTTTGCCAGCAGTCGACCATGCTGAAATCCCATTTCTTCGGGGCTGCCTTCCATAACACATACCAAATGCTCGCCTATTTGATACAGCTTCCCAGCTCCTTCGGTGTCCAGCAAGGTGCTCTTGGGGTTTTCAATGATAGGCGGCGTGCGTAGTTGGGCTTCTGGAGCCGCCATAGCCGGTGTGCAGGCAAGCGATATAGTGAGTAGCAGGGCGGTAAGCCCCAGCAAGGAACGGTACGTAACGCGCATAGATTTATTCCTCTGTATTTTACTTTTTTGTTCCTTGGATATCTTTTTAGCAACCTGAATCTGAAAAGATATCATAAAAAACGAATTTTTTACTGTGGGCCGGGATGGTAAGGGCCATACCTACTGCTTGCGGTCTCTGGACCGCTTTGCTGGTATTTATGTGGACCGTTTCGCATTGTTCTTGGTTTCATGCAGTAAAACGGTAGTTTTTGACAGTTTTTTTATGGCGGGGCAGTAAGCGCAGTTTTTTTGCTCCATTGTTTCTAAAATTCCGCGTTTTTTTCGCGTTTTATTGCTTCTTTTAAGGTGTGTTTTTAGTTAAATTAAATAAATTCAATTATTTTGAGAGATTGTAATGCGCGTATATTCGGCATATCCTTGATAAACCTCTTGACATTTTCGAGGATGCTTCTTACAATGTTGATAAATCGAATAGAGATTCGAGGTGGGTTATGCTAATAACGCAAAAATGTCAATACGCATTGCGGGCGGTGTTTGAATTAGCGCAGCATACCGATTCAATTCCGGTAAAAACCCGCATGATTGCCGAGGCACAGTCGATACCGCCTCGCTTTCTGGAGAACATTTTAGGACAGCTTCGCCGGGATGGCATTGTTTTGTCACGACGCGGTCGAGAAGGGGGACATGTCCTGTTGAAGTCGCCAGCGCAATTGACAGTGGGTGAAGTTGTGCGCAGTATTCATCCCGCTGCGGTTATTGCCAATTGTGCGCATTTGACGGAGGGTCAATGCCCGCTTGTGGCAGAGCAGATTTTTGAATCGCTTTGGGAACAAGCCGCCCAAGCGCTTTGGGAGGTGTTGGACCATACGACTTTTGCGGATTTGCTGGGACGAGGACAATCAGAAGGAGATGTGTGACGACAAGCTGTCGCCGGTAAGGTTTACATGGTTTAAGGGCGGTTTTTTTTTGAATTTGTAGGTGGAAGGAAAGACCAAGATTTATGGGTGGGTCATCATCGGTGACAGAGTCGCCTGAGCGACATACTGAGGAATCGCTCTCGTCGTTGGCGGGGAAGTATCTTTCGTTTGTATTAAAGAAAGAGCACTATGGTATTCCGATATTACGCATTCAAGAAATATTTGGTATGTTGCCGATTACCCGTATGCCCAATACACCGTCGTATATTAGGGGGGTCATTAATTTGCGAGGGCGGGTGATTCCGGTGGTGGATATTGGTGAAAAGCTGGGAATGTCGTGTAGTGAGGTGACGTTTCGTAGCTGCATTATTGTTGTGCAGGTTCAATTGAAAGATTTGATCGCCACGATGGGAATCATTGTAGATGAGGTTTCTGAGGTGGTCGAGATTAAGGAGGAGCAGTTGGAGGCGCCACCCAATACGGAACGGAGTCTGGACGCTAAAAATATTTTAGCTATGGGGAAGTTGGCGCAGTGCGTCATCATTCTATTGGATATTGATACGCTGTTAGCCGTGTCAGATTTTTCGAAAGGGGTCTAGGAAAAACGTTGTCGGGTAGGGGTCGACTAGTTTTTTTATCCCTGACAGTCAGATAGTTTTTTGGAGATAGTTTATCCTTGGTGTGACAAAGCTCTGTGTAAATATCTATAAGCAGGGAGCTTTAAAATAGGATATATCGCAAACGCGTATTTTTTTAAGTCGAAGTGTAGTAATTTGGAGGGAGATAGCGCCATGTTTAAAAATATGAAACTGGGCACCAAGATTTTTGGGGGATTTAGCATTGTTCTAATTTTGCTTGCCCTCATTGCATTGGTCGGGTACAACAGCCTGCAAAGCGTAGTAGATCGGGTCGGAAAAAGTGTTGATGTCAATAATATGGCAAAAGACATGCTGGAGGCGCGCGTCCAGGAAAAGAATTTCATCATACGAAACGATGATGAGGCTATAACTAAGCTTGGGGGAATTGTGGAGGAGATGAAGGAACAAATCGCAATCACCAAGGAAAAATTCAATGATTCCCTGAATAAGGGGCAGATGGATGATGTGCGGGCGCAGGTGGATAAGTATGCGGCTTCGTTTGCGAAATACAAAAAAATGGCAGACCAAAAGATTGCCGCACAAGACGTGATGCGCAAAGCTGCTGCGGATGCCATGAAGGTTTTGGAAGGGATTCGTCAGGATCAAAAAGCACGTCTTATGGAAGAACGCGAACAGGCGAAAGAATTTGTTGCCGCAAAGCTGGCAAACGCTGATGATGTGGATCGGCTGCTGAAATGGATTCTGGAGGCGCGTGCAATAAGAATACAGCTTCAACAGACAAAGGATGGCGATCTTCTCAAGGAGTGGGAAGTGTTGAATGACAGGCTCCTGGATTTGGCGGGGCAGCTTCGCAAACGTTTGACTGAACCGTCGGATGTGGAAATCACGGATAACCTTGTTGCTTCATATTCGGAGTATCGCAACCTGGTGCTGGAGTACTTGAAAACAGGGGAGGCCACCTTAACGCCTAAAATCATGAAAGCGGGAACGGATTCCATGGCGTATATGGATGCCATCTGGAAAACGCAGCGTGACCAGTTGCAATCGGCGCAAACCGAACAGGAACGCTCGTTCATGGAGCGGCTCGCAAAAGCGGATGATTCGAATCGAATGATTAAGTGGTTCTTGAATGTGCGTAAGAATGAAAAGAACATAATTATCTTAAAGGATATGCAGTATATGGCGGAGTTGGAGGGGGATTTGAAGAGTATCAAGGAGTTGGGTGAAAACCTGATTTCGAGGTTCACGGTAGCAAGGGACGTTGCACAATTGGAAAGCACGTTGGCGCAGGTGGCGAAGTATCAAGACACCTTTATGGAATATATCAATCTTACGAAGGAGCAGGATAAGGCGGAAACCGATATGGTGGTGGCGGCGCGGGAAGCGCAGCAGGTATGTATGGATGCGCGGGCTGACCAGAAGAACAAGATGGATTCGGAAATTACGAATGCGAATATGATGTCGTTGGTTGCCAGTTTGCTGGCCATTGGCTTGGGCATTCTATTGGCGTGGTTCATCACCCGCGGTATCACGAAACCGTTGAACCGGGTGATTGAAGGAATGAGCCAGGGCTCTGAGCAAGTGAGTGCAGCCTCGGGGCAGGTGGCACAGTCGAGTCAGCAGATGGCGGAGGGCGCCAGTGAACAAGCCTCGAGTATTGAAGAAATATCAGCCTCGTTGGAAGAAATTACCAGCATGACGCGACAGAATGCGGAAAATGCAAATCAGGCCAATACCCTCTCACAGAATTCAGGAGAGATAATCAACCATGGTGCAGATGCGATGAAACAAATGTCGGAGGCCATTGATGATATCAAGCGTTCTTCGGATGAGACGGCGAAGATCGTGAAGACAATTGATGAGGTGGCCTTCCAGACGAATCTGTTAGCACTGAATGCGGCGGTAGAGGCTGCGCGTGCAGGCGACGCGGGTAAGGGATTTGCTGTAGTTGCTGAAGAAGTTCGTAATTTGGCGCAGCGCAGTGCAGAAGCGGCAAAGAATACGGCACAGCTGATTGAGGAGTCGCAGCAGAATGCGGATCGCGGCGTTGAGGTCACCGGTGAAGTAGCGAAGGCGCTGGAAGATATCCAGGAAAGTGCTTCTAAGGTGGCTGCACTCGTGGGTGAGATCACCTCAGCGAGTAATGAACAGGCGCAGGGGATTGATCAAATCAATACGGCGATGGCGCAAATGGATCAGGTGACTCAGAGTAATGCAGCGAATTCGGAAGAATCTGCTTCGGCGAGTGAGGAATTGTCGGCGCAGGCCGCGGAATTGAATCAGATGGTGGATGAGCTCCGCATGATTGTGGGGGGCGGCCAAGCGAACGGACGTGCGATAGTTTCGCATGCTTCGGGGACGATTTCACATGCAGCGCATATGCACGGGGGGGGCGAACGACGCAGAACGCATATTCCGGGTTTGTCGAATTCGAGCAGGGGGAGTTCTCAGGCAGTAGTTAAGCCGGAGCAGGTGATTCCATTGAATGACGATGATTTGAAAGATTTCTAATGGGCTTGAGGGCGTGTGCCCTCGAACCATTACAGAAAATTACTTTCAGACTGGAGACGTTAGAATGGGAGGGGAGCGGTGTCGGAATTTTTTATGCACCGCTTCCCTTTGTTTATAGCTGGGAGAGGGATTGGTTATGGGGAGGTTTCTGGTTATTTTATGCCTTTTGTGTGGAGGGGCGGCCTATGCGGGGGAAGCGCCGTTGACGCCACGCGAGAAGGCCCTTTTGGAGATGGTGCAGAAGCTGGAGGCGCGGGTAACGGAGTTGGAACAGCGTCTGGATGCACAACCGCAGTCGGAGTCTAGTGCATCTCTGAATGATAGACAGGAGCAGAAGCAGTTGGAGGTGCGGGTGGAAAAGCTGGAGGAGGAGGTGAAAAAGGAAGTGCCGGCATCGAATCAATTAACGGCGTACTGGAAAAAGGGCCTGCGACTGGAATCGGAAGACAAGGCGTTCTCGTTACGTGTGGGGGGGCGCATACAGACGGATTGGGCCTTTTTCGATCAGGAGCGTTCACTGCGCCGTGTTTTTGGTAATGAGGATGATGGAACGGAATTTCGGCGGGTTCGGGTAAATTTGCAAGGGACGTTGTACAAGGATTTTTTGTATCGTGTGGAATATGATGTAGCGGGTGATGACTCTGATCCGAATTTGAAGGATGTGTATGTCGCATTACGCAATCTTCCGTATGTGGGTAAACTTCAGGTGGGGCATTTTCGTGAGGCGATGGGGCTGGAGCGATTAACGAGTAGCAGCTATGCGATGTTTATGGAGCGGGCGCTACCGAATGCGCTTTTGCCAGGACGGAATATGGGGGTGCAGCTTTCGGATGCGCCATGTGGAGGACGATTGACATGGGCTTTGGGGCTGTTTAAGGAGGTGGATGATTTTCCTTCGGATGATGATTCGGATTCGGATCAGGGCTATAGTGTGACGGGACGGATTACGGGGTTGCCGTGGTATGCAGAGGAGGGACGCAAGTTGTTGCATTTGGGTGCGTCCTATAGTCATCGCAATTCCGACGGCGCCAAAGTGCGTTATCGTAGTCGTCCCGAAAGTCATTTGGCCATGAATTATCTGGACACCAGTCGCTACCCTGGTTTTACCCTGTTGGATGCGCGAGCGGATGACATGGATTTATATGGGTTGGAGTTGGCGTTATTGTACGGTCCGTTTTCTCTGCAAAGTGAATATATGTCGTCGCACGTAGATACGACGTTTAATGGTGATCTGCATTTTGATGGGTATTACGTGCAGGCGGGCTATTTTCTGACTGGAGAACACCAACCTTATAAGAAGGCGGGGGCTGTGTTTAACCGGGTGCAGCCGAATGCTAATTTTTCGTTGACTGGAGAACGCGGCTGGGGAGCCTGGCAGTTGGCGTTGCGCTACTCGAATATGGATCTGGATGCGGGTTTGGTACGGGGTGGTTCGGAAGAGGATGTTACCGTGGGGCTAAATTGGCATCTGAATAGTGATTTCCGGGTGATGTTGAATTACGTCATGGCAGATATTGAGCATGATTTGTATAGCGGTAGTGTAAATACCTTACAGACGCGCTTTCAGGTGGATTTTTGAGTTTCAAGTGGCTTCGCTTTTAGTAGGGCTTCTGAAATTGTAAGCTACTAAGCAGGCACAGTATATGACAGGAGAAGAATAAATATGAGGCATATTTCCCGTGTATCAATGGAGCGTGCGCGACCGGCTAAAGCGGAAAGTTTACTTGTGAAGCAACAGCAGGTAGCGCTTATTGACGATATCGTGTCGGTACTGGCGAAAATAAGTGATTTTATCAAGGGCATTCAAGGAGCGTAAGTCCTTGTGGCTCTGACAGGAGTATTCCGTAGCGTAGGTTTAATTTGGCGTGGCCTGACTTGGGTCACGCTTTTTCTTATGGGGCGGGCAGGTTTTTTTGGGGGGGCTGGGGATGCTTTTTGGCGTATTCATGGCGTTGCTTAAGAGCAAAGCCTCGCTTTGATTCAGGAAGGGGAAATATCGATTTATTTGTGGTTGGCGACAGTGTTTAAGGTAGAATAGAGTAAGATGTGTGCGATGGAGAATAAAGGTTTAAGGGAGTGATACGTGCGTAATATAGTCCTTCGGGGGGTAGAAAATGATGAAGAGCAGCGGCTGGCGCATGATGTGATGGGACAGGCATTGGCCGAGGATACCTATCAGGCTTTGCGGTGGTTGGCCTCTTCTGGACTGGCTTACCCAGGGTTTCGCCGGGAGCATACGCGTATTGCCCTACTCAAGAATGAGGTGGTTGCCGCGTTGCGCATTACCACCGATACTTTGCGTGTGGGGGAGGCGCGTTTGAAGATGGGTGGTTTTGGTTGGGTGTCGACCGCCGGGGCACATCGTCACAAGGGGTATGCAAGCCTTCTTATTCAGGATGCCTTGCGGTATCTGCGGGAACATAATTACCACGTTGCTATGCTTTTTGGTATTCCTAACTTTTACCATAACTTTGGATTTATCACGTCGCTGGCAGAATACAGTGCACGTATCCTGCTCATCGAGGCGATTGAAACGAAACATCCCGAATATAAATTGCGCAGTGCAAAGCCGGGGGATATTCGTACCCTACAGCGTATTCATCAGGCAAATGATCACGAGACGGCCTGTTCGCTTTTACGCAGTGGGGCTCATATGACCAATCGCTGGGATGAATGGAAAGATGCGATGGTGTTGACCAATGCGCAGGGGAAGGTTATGGGATATTTTGTGCCCCGGAATCATGATGACGAGTTGTTCATCCTTGAGGCTGCCGGAGCAACTCAGGCTGCCAATACGGCGGTATTGCATGCTACTTCGGTATACGCCGTTGAGAAGGGCGTTGGCCGTATCCGCATTGCAGGACCGCCCAGCCATCCCTTTTTACAACTTTTGCTGCAGTATCGATCTGTCCACGAGATGGAAATTACACGGGCGCGCGGCGGGATGATGAGTTTTGTCAGCTTGGAGGAAACGTTGGAATCCATGATTCCCGAGTGGGAAAGTCGGCTTCTTCAAAGCAGTTTATGTAATCAACGCATAGAAGTAACCCTCGTCGTTGCCCATGCTGCGTATCGTATTCGAGCCGATCGCGGCGCTATTTCCATTGCCCCTGCTTCTGGTCCGAACAAACTTAGCGTGACTGCTGCTGAATTGATGCATCTGTTGACCGGCTACCGGTATCTTGACGAGGTTTTCAATCGGAAGCGCCGAATGATTACTCCGGATGCACGGGCTTTCCTCGCGTTGCTATTTCCAAAACGTACTCCCTATGTATGGAATCTGGATCGATTTTAACGGGAAACACCGCCACGAATTTGCGATGGGCTTTCTTTTTTTGCATAGAATCGCCTCGTGAATTATTTATCTGATTTGCTTGATTCTATCCCTATGATTTTGCTATCCTTTGGGTCCGCTAGCGAGACGACGTGCTCCTGCGGTCTTCGCGACTTCTGCCGGGATGGCGAAATTGGCAGACGCACCGGACTCAAAATCCGGCGAGGCTTACCCCTCGTGAGGGTTCGACTCCCTCTCCCGGCACCATCTTTTCCCTTTCTTTATTGGCTGTTATGCCTGCTTCTCTTCCTTTTGCGGCTGTTTTTTTTGCAAGAGCATTTAGTAGCGCTGTCGTAGCACGATCTTGGGCCGTATCTGCGAATTGCGATTGATTAGAAAAGCTATGTTCCGTAGTGGTATAGTATTTTTTAAAATTTTTCGTATTTTATCTCTTGAAGGGCTATCGTGATGATAAAGAAGCTAAAATATGCCGTGCTTTTTCCGTTTTTTATAGGGGTTTTTAGTGTTTCTCTGGCAGCATATGGCGAGGGCGGGGGATATTTTCAAAAAAAGGCTGAGGGTGGGGACCCGGAGGGGCAGTATGCTTTTGCGATGTGCTGCTATTGCGGTGACGAGGGAGTCACTAAGGATAGGGCAGAGGCGGTTAAATGGCTGACCCAGGCAGCGGAGCAGGGGCATGCCGAGGCCCAGTTTTATCTTGCTGATTGCTATGTTCGGGGGGATGGGGTAGCGAAGAATCTACAGGAAGCGGTCAAATGGTATACGCGTGCAGCGAAGGGAGAAGCGCCTTTTGCTCAATTTTGTCTTGTTGATGGGGGTGTGGATGGTGTAAAGCAAGCCAAGAGTATACAAGCGGCTATTGAGTTGCTTTGTGCGACTTCCAAAATAGAAGAGGCGTCTGTCCAGTGTTGTTTGGGTAAGTTTTACAGACAGGGCTTAGGTGTGTCCAAAGATATGCTGGAAGCGTTGAAATGGTATCGCCTGGCCGCAGAACAGGGGGATGCAGGGGGACAATATACGCTTGGGGTTATGTATGACAACGGTGAGGGTTTGGCCAAGGATGTAGGGGAAGCACTGAAGTGGTACCGTTTGTCCGCAGAGCAAGGGGATGTTTGTGCACAATATGGTCTTGGGTGGATGTATGAAAATGGTGATGGCGTGGATAAGGATTTGGCAGAGGCGCTGAAATGGTATCGTTTGGCTGCACTGCAGGGGGATTCTGACGCCCAATTCAAACTTGGGTATATGTATGCGCATGGTGCCGAAGGGAATGAGGATTTGGAGAAAGCGCTAAAGTGGTATCGCTTGTCCGCGGAACAAGGTGATTCCGTTGCACAATATAATCTTGGAGTTATGTATGAAGATGGTGCCGGTGTGGATAAGGATCCTGCAGAGGCATTGAAGTGGTACCGGTTGTCCGCGGAGCAGGGCGATTCTGATGCACAGTATAATCTTGGATGTATGTACGACAATGGTGCCGGTGTGGATAAGGATCCTGTGGAGGCTTTGAAATGGTACCGGTTGTCCGCAAAGCAGGGTGATTCAGATGCACAGTATAACCTTGGGTATATTTATGCGCATGGTGCCGGCGTGGATAAGGATTTGCGGGAGGCTTTGAAGTGGTATCGAATGTCCGCGGAGCAGGGTGATTCCGATGCACAGTTTAAACTTGGAAGCTTATATGACAAAGGTGAGGTTGTTTCGCGAAATCCGCAGGAAGCGTTTAAGTGGTATCGCTTGTCGGCAGATCAGGGAGATGTCTATGCGCAGTATAATCTCGGATGTATGTATATCAATGGCGACGGCGTGGATAAGGATGTGCGGGAGGCTTTGAAATGGTACCGGTTGTCTGCGGAGCAGGGTGATTCTGATGCGCAATTTAAGCTTGGATACATGTATTGTAACGGCGATGGTGTGGATAAGAATGCAGAGGAAGCGTTAAAGTGGTATCTTTTGGCCGCGGAACAGGGGGATTCCGATGCACAATACAATCTTGGCTGGATGTATGCCAATGGCGAGGGTATGGATAAGAATCCTGAAGAAGCGTTTAAGTGGTATCGTTTGGTAGCGGAACAGGGGGACTCTGATGCTCAGTGTACCCTTGGGTGTATGTACGCCCATGGCGAGGGTGTGGATAAGAATATGGAGGAGGCGCTGAAATGGTATCGTTTAGCTGCGGAGCAGGGCGATTCAGATGCGCAGTGTGCCCTTGGGTATATGTATGCCCATGGTGAGGGGACATCCAGAAGTGTGGTTAAGGCGTATAAGTGGTTTTTTCGGGGGTTGACGTCGAGTGTGCGGCAATGCTTTAGTGACTGAAACTGCACAAGTTGTCATAAAAAACGAAATTTTTGCGGCGCTCAGGGACGGTAAGAACCTGATATTTTGCTTGTGGTCGCTGGACCACTTTAGTGACTGAAAAATGAGTTCATAAGGAAGATGTGTAGTCTTCCTTATTTTTTGGCTTGCAATAAGTTCAAATGTTTGACTTAAACAAACGTTTGAGTTACAATCT
The DNA here is from genome assembly GCA_963678445.1 of Candidatus Hydrogenedentota bacterium. Taxonomy (GTDB): domain Bacteria; phylum Hydrogenedentota; class Hydrogenedentia; order Hydrogenedentales. The sequence goes on from OY782877.1 coordinate 3,176,669, forward strand.
CTGCGTGTGGTGGTGACGGAATGGTGGATATCTGAATTGTGAGGGGTTTGTTTATGGATGTGGAATTGTCGGGTACAAAGCGGGCATTGGTATTGGCGGCGGGGGAGTTGTTTGCGGAGCAGGGGGTGGGCAACGCGAGTGTGCGTACGATTGCTGAGCAGGCGGGCGCCAATATTGCCGCGGTAAATTATCATTTTGGCAGTAAGGAGAATTTGTATCGGGAAGCGCTGGAGTTTGTTTTATCGCATTGTGAGAGTCCGCTGGTTTGGCGTCTGCTGGAGCAAACGGAGTGGCTGGCGACGCCGGTGTCGCAGGCGGAAACGATATGCGCGTTAATCAAGGAACGGTCCCGGATGTATTTGTCTCAGGATTTGCCGTCGTGGTATGGCCGGTTGATTATACGCACGATGATAGAGCCAACTCAGGTGGCTGAGGAGGTGATGCGGAAACGCTTTGTGGCGGAGGAGCATGCATTGACAAAATTGTTTCAACGGCTGAAGCCGGAGTTATCGGTACAAGAGGCCAGGATATGGTCGTTGTCGATGGAGGGGATGATAGCGATTTATATTTTTGGCGAGGTCCCGATACTTCTGTCGTTAGGTAAAACGGAGTATGATGACGCCTTTATATCGGCAGCGGAAGCGCGGGTATGCCAGATCATGCTTAGTTCGCTGGAATTACCACTGCCGGAGTGGTTGAAGGAAATGTTATGAGTAAGCTATGGACGCTGTTGGGGATTGGGAAGATGGCCTTTTGCATCCCACTAATAAAGGGAATGGGTATGTGGCTAAGAGTGCCGGTGATTTCGGGCCTGGTTATGGTTTTGGGAATGGGCCTTTTTTCCGGCTGTACGACGGTGAATTGGCCTGAGGTGCGTACGGAGCAGGCGGGCTCGTTTCAGGCGGAGTTGGATGTGCGCACGGAGGCGGCTTTGGCAGCGCATAAGGAGTTGGATCTGGATGCGTGTATCGACATCGCGCTGGAGAATAGTTTGCAGGTCCGTAAGGCGGAGTTGGAGCGGCGTATTGCGAAGCTGAATCGTAAGGTGGCGTTTGCTAATTTTTTGCCGACGGTGCAGTACAGTGATCAGTATACGGCTTTGAATAAGCAACCGGGTACGAAGTTATTTGGAAGTCTGGCGATGCCTGCGCAGGATAAGAATGTGCGTGAGCAGGCGTTGCAGATGCAATTGAATGTTTTTGTGCCGGCGACGTGGTATCTCTATTCGATACACCGGCGTGGGGAGGAGATTCGGGAGGTGGCGGCGGAGTATACGCAGCAGATGATTGCGTATCAGGTAACGGTGCTGTATTTTTACGCGTTGGCGTTGGAGGAGGAGAGAGGAAAACTGGCGGGAGAGGTTGCGGCGGCGGAGGCGTTGTTGCAGGAGTTGAAGGCGTATCGTGAGGAGGGGATGGTGTCTCAGTGGCAGGTTCAACAGGTGGAGGTGCTGCTGCTGTCGCGTCGGAATGCGGTGCGGGATAATGCGCGTCAGCAGGAGGAGGTGACGGCGGAGTTGTTGACGGCGATGGGCTTGTCGCCGTTGGCGGAGATTCGTCTGGCGCCGATGACGCCGCTGTCAGCGCCGGAGGGCGCCTTGGCGGATTTGATTGTGGAGGCGTTGGTGCAGCAGCCGCGTTTGGCGATAGCGGATCGGCAGGTGGCGATAGCGAAGGATAAGGTAAAGATCGCGGTAACGCAGTTTTTGCCGAATCTGGTGGGCTTTTTGGGCCGGACGGGCACGTCGAACAGTTTTATGCAGTATCCGGATCTGACGGCGATGGGGGTGGCTGGGGTGTTGACGGTTTTTGATGGCTTTGCGAATGTGAATGCGTATAAGGCGGCGCGGGTGGAGCGAGAACAGGCGTTTTTGGAGCGTGAGGAGCTTTGTTTTACGGTAATGTTGGAGGTGATTCGTGCGTATGAGGAAATGACGCGTGCGCAGGACAATCTGCATTTGGCGACGGCGGCTGCGGAGATGGCGGTGTCGCGTTTGGAGGAGGTTGAGGCGCAGTGGTCGGAAGGATTGATCAATCCGTCGGATCGACTGGATGCGGTGGCGCAACGGGATGCAGGGATAGCGAATCGAACGAGTGCGAGGTTTATGGAACAGGTCGGTGTGGCCACACTGCACAATGTGTTGGGTGCGACGTATATGCGTGGGAAGGTGGACAATGATGAGAAGTAAACGTGAATTTTGTGGCGTGGTTATTGGCGTGTTGCTGTTGCATCTGACGATGGCGGGCTGTGCCCCGAAGAAGGAGGATGCGGTGGTGGCGGAAAAACGGGTTGCGGTGGTCTTGCAACCGGCTGAGGAGCGTGAGTTTAAAGAGGGCTTTGTGGTGCAGGGAAATCTGCAGGCGAAAGATTTTGCCTTGGTCGGACCGCTGATCCCGGGCACGCTGGAAAAGATTTATGTGGATGAGGGGGATGCGGTGGTGGCAGGGGAAACGGTGCTGTTTGAGAGTGATGCGGTTAAGGTGCGCGAGGCGGTGCAGGTGAGCCGTCAGGATTTGGCGTTGGCCAAGGGACAGCAGCGGGAAGCGCAGGCCAATCTGGATGCTCAATTGGCACAGTTTGAGAAGGCGGAGATTGATTATGAACGTTTCTTGCGTTTGCGTGAGAAAGACGCGGTGACGAAAGATGCGATGGAGCAGCAGACGATGCGGTATAAGGCGATGAAGGCGGGGCTGGAGCATGCACGTACGGTGGTTGATTTGGCGGCGGAGCAGATGAAGAAGGCGCAGGCGGGATTGGCAATTGCAGAGAAGAATTTGAAGGATTCGACGGTGAAGGCGCCGATTAGCGGTGTGGTTAGTTACAAGATGAAGGAGCAGGGGGAGTTTGGCAGTGTGGGGCATCCTGTAGTACGGATTGAGAATACGGATGTATTGGAAATGTCGGCTTTTGTGCCGGGTGAGTATTACCCGCGTATTGTGCCGGGTGAAACGAAGGTGCGAATCAGCGCCAATGGAATTGATGCAGGTGAGTTTGTTGTGGCATACAAGAGTCCTACCATACAGCCACAGTTACGCACCTTTGAGGTGAAGTGCATTTTGGAGAATCCGGAGGAGGGCATTGTCTCTGGAGCAATGGCTGAAGTAGATATTTTGCTGCAAACGCGCATGGGACTGGGTGTGCCGGTAGCTTCGGTGCAGACGCGTGGCAGTAAAACGGTGGTGTTTCTGATGGAGAATGAAAAGGCGCGTATGGAGCCGGTGGAAACGGGTTTGCAGAGTGATGGTTGGGTGGAGTTGATTTCGCCTTCGTTTGCGGCGGGGACGCCGGTGGTGCGTTTGGGACAGTACATGTTGGATGAAGGGGATTTGGTGGATGTGCAGAAAGGAGACGTCTGATGTTTTTGTCGTCTGCTTCGTTGCGCAGACCGGTGGCTATGTGCTGCCTGATTATTGCGCTGACTTTGTTAGGGATGAACAGCTATCGAAAGTTGGGGCTGGAAAGTCTGCCGGAAATTGATACGCCGTATATCAATATTGTGACGATTTATCCGGGGGGGACGCCTTCGGATATTGAAACGGATATTGCGAAGCGCATTGAGGATGTGGTCGTTTCTATTGATGGGTTGAAGCATGTAACGTCGGCATGTATGGAAAATGTCTGCCAGACGCTGCTGGAATTCAATCTGGATGTCGATGTGGATGTGGCGGCCAATGATGTGCGTGAAAAGATCGATTTGATCATCAATGATTTTCCTGAGGGTACGGAAAAGCCGAAGGTTTTGAAGTATGACATTAATGCGAAGCCGATCATTAACCTGGCGCTGACGGGGGATGTGCCGGTGGATGAGTTGTATGACTTCGCGGATAACACGCTGAGCGATCGTCTTACGATGATTGCGGGGGTGGCGGAGGTGCAGCTTATTGGCGGTGCTGAACGTGAAGTGCATGTCTTGCTGGATCGCAGAAAACTGGCGGCGCGGGGATTGGCGAGTGCCGAGGTGGTGGAAGCGTTGGGTAGAGGGGTTCGGCTGATTCCTTCGGGGCGTGTACGTGACAGTGGCGTGGAGTATGCGGTCAAGTTTGACAGTGAGTATGCGTCGTTGGAGGCGATGGAGGGCTTTGAGGTGCGCAATCAGGAGGGGCAGCGTTGCTATCTGCGTGATATTGGTCGGGTGGTAATGAGTACGGAAGAGGTACGGGAAACCTCTTATATTAATGGAAAGCCTTGTGTGGCGATCAAGGTGGTGAAAAAGGCGGATGCCAATGCGGTGGCGGTGGTGGAGCAGGTAAAGGCGGCGATGAGTAAATTGCGTGAGAATTTGCCCGGTGGTATGGAACTGGTATGGGTTTCGGATGACGGAACGGTGACGCAGGCGGAGGTGAATAGTACGGTGATTAATATTATTCAGGGGATCTTTCTGACAGCGTTTATCCTCTTTTTCTTTTTGTATGATTTCAGGGCGACGCTGATTGTGGCGATTACGATGCCGTTGACGGTGGTTATAACGTTTTTTGCGATGCAGTTGGTGGGATATACACTTAATTTGTCTACCTTACTGGCTTTAGGTTTATCGGTTGGTATTCTTGTGACGAATTCTATCGTAGTTCTGGAAAGCATCATGAAGCGCCTGGAGCGGACTGGGAATGTGGTTGAGTCGGCGCGTTTGGGCGCATCGGAGGTGGGTGTAGCGGTCTTGGCCAGTGCAGGCACTAACCTGGTGGTGTTGTTTCCGATCTATATGATGGGAAGTATGGTCGGGAAGTTTTTCGGTCCTTTTGCGTTAACCATGGTGCTGGTGACACTGGCATCGTTGTTCATTTCCTTTACGTTAACGCCGATTCTGGCCAGTGTATTGCTTAAACCCAAGGACAAGAAAAAGAAAACGGTATTGGCTGCTATGGAAACGGGCTGGAACCGGATGTTCAACTGGTTTGCCTCGGGTTTTGCGCGTTTTCTGCGTTTCTTCGAACGGCATCGTATGGCGGCCCTGCTTTTTCTTGGAGGTGTTGTGCTGCTGTTTTTCCACAGCATGCACATGGCTGGGAATTTGGGCTTTGACTTTTTCCCGGAACCGGATCGCGGGGAGGTCTTTTTAAAGCTGGAGTTTCCCACGGAGTACGATTTGGCGCGTACAACGGACCGGGTTAAAAATGTGGAGGAACGCATCAAGGATGTGCCCGAGTTGCTCCATGTCTTAACGACGATTGGTAAGGTGCAGGGGGTGGTAGGACGTTCGTCGGAAGGGGTGTATCTGGCGCAGTTGTTATTGAAGTTTACGGATAAAACGGAGCGCGAAGAGTCGATTGAAGCTCTAATGGCGATGGTGCGGACGCGTATGGATGGCTATGCAGGCTGCATTGTAACGGTAGCGCAGGCCAATATGATTGGCGGGCAGAGTTCGCCGATTGAGTTGGAGATATCGGGGGATGAATTCCCGATTCTGGACAGATTGGCGTTGGAGGCGCAGGAGCTGGCAGAGTCTATTCCAGGCTATCAGGAGCCGGATACGACGGTCCGTATTGGCAAGCCGGAACAGCGGATTCTTCCCAAGCGCGCCGTGTTGGGTGATTTGGGTATGCCTGCTACGGGCCTGGGGTATACATTACGTGCGAATCTGGAGGGCCTGACGGCGGCGGTGTATAAGGAGAACGCGCGCAACTATGATGTCGTTGTGAAGTTGGAGGAGGAGGAGGGGTATGAACAGGTGAAGAATTTCCAATTCCCGGGTGTGACAGGTCATCCCCTGGCGTTGGCGGCGATTGGGGAATTGGAGAATACGCGTGCGCCGGTGCAAATCATGCGCAAGGACAAGCAACGCATGTCCAAATTGTTTTCCAATCTGGATATGCCGATGAAGGATGCGGTGGATGCGTTGACGGTGAAACTGGAAAATGAGATGCAGTTTCCTCCCAATTACTCGTATTTCTTCGGCGGTGAAGCGGAAATGATGGATGAGGCGGTGTTGGAGTTTTTGGAGGCGGCCATTATTGCGCTGGTGCTGACGTATTTGGTGTTGGCGGCTATTCTGGAGTCATTCCGTCAGCCCTTTATTATCATGCTAACGGTTCCCTTGGGTTTTATGGGAATTATCTATGCGCTGTATATTACCGGCGAAGATTTCTCTATGTTTGTGCTTCTGGGTGCAGTAATGCTGGTGGGCATCGTGGTGAATAACGCGATCCTGATTATGGACCAGTTGAATCAATATGTGCAGCAGGGGGTACCGCGTCACGAAGCGATGGTCAAAGCGGCCTCCGAACGTTTTCGTCCCATTGTAATGATCACGCTGGCCGCCATTTTGGGTATGTTGCCGTTGGCGATGACGCAAGGTATCGGTAGTGAAAATCGAAATGGTATTGGGATTGCATCGGTCGGCGGTATTGCTGTGTCGGCCTTGTTGACCTTGTTTGTCCTACCGATTCTTTACGATTTTTCTACACGAGGCAAGAAAAAGGTGAAGCATAAAAAAGACCCATCTCAATCCCCTTCGCAAGTGCAAAGCGAGTAATCGTATAGTGCGTATACATAAAGCACCGGAGCTAAAAGCTCCGGTGCTTTTTTTTGGCTTTAGGGCGAGGCCGGAGTTGTGTTCCTATGATTCGGTATCGAAGCAGGAAAGTGGAGGAAGGAATAGTTTGTCGACCTGATATGGTGGATTGCACTGCGGATCTGTGTTGGTTGTTGGTGTAATATCGGCTTTGCTATGATGACGCCTGATATTTGATTCGGTTTCCAGGGATTAGGCGCTGGTGAATTTCCTTTACAGGAGTGCGTAATGATGAATACAGGTGTAGAAGGGGCGAATGAACCGCGGGAAGATGTGTTTTCAAAGGCATTTTTGCCTTTGGTTTGCATAAGTGGCGTGGCGTTTGTGCTATTTATTGTAGGGGTCTGCTTGTTTTCGTTTTTTGGCGAGCGCTACGCGGATCGCCTGAGTGGAGAAATCGGCGAGTTGCAGAGTCAGCATGCGCAGGCCCTGGCTGAGATCGGACAGACGGAGAATGCGATTGCCGCGTATGAAAAGGCGCTTGCGTTGCGCTTTGATGATCCACGGCAGCGAGGGTGGACCTTACGGCGCTTGGGGCGTTTGTTGTTGCAGGAGGAGCGTGCGGCGGATGCGTTGCCGTATTTGCAGGAATGTATCGCCGCGTATCCGGAGGATTTGGTGGCGCAGGATTTACATGCAAGTGCGTTGCGTTTAACGAAGCAGTATGCGGCGTTGGTGACTGCGGCCCAAGCCTGGGAAGCGCAAGCGCGTGGTCAGGGTAATGCGCATAATCAATCTCTGGCGCAGTATAGCCTGGGGATGGCGTATGAGGGATTGGAGAAACCGGAAGAGGCCTTGGCGGCGTATCTGCAGGGACACGCATTGGAAGCGTCGGGGGTGAATGCTTATCATGCGGCAACGATGGCCTATAAGTTGGGGGACTATGAACGGGCATTGGAATTGGTGGATGCGTATTTGGAGGTGGGGGTCGGCTGGCGTTTGAAATCGGCTAAACGGTTGCGACGGCAAATCGAAAGTGCGCGTCAATCATGATGCGCATGCCGGATTGGAGTAGGGGGCGATTGTTTTTCCTGCTGCTTTTCGCCGTGGCGTGGCCGTGGGAGATTTTTCAGCGTGTTCCGATCCTAGGGGGGACGGTGGCAAGTTGGGCCGGGTTGGTTTGTATTGCCTGGGCGATTATAGAAGCGCTGTTGCAGCGGCGTCTTTGGCGACGAACAGGCCTGGAGGCCCCTATCGCACTGTTGGCGGTGGCGTGTCTTCAATCGGCATCGCATACGCTTGACTGGGGTTTGACGGCGCCGCTTCTGCGTCAGTATCTGCTTTATCTGGTTCTGTTTTACGCGGTATACCAACTGGTTCGTACTCCAAGTGAAGCGGTATTACTGTGTTCGGTTTTTATGGTGAGTTGCGTATTTGTGGGGTTCTTTTCGTTGATTTGCGCAGGGGGCGTGTTGCACCCGGCTTATATTGGGGCTACGCATGCCTTTGGTCGCAGGATGGGGGCGGAGGTGCAGATGGGAGCCTTGATGCGGATTGCTGCGACGACGCTGGATTTTAATCAGGGTGTGTTTCCGTTGTTGTTGGCATTACCGATGGCGGCGTTACTGTGGTCAAACTCTCCTAAAGCGACAGTGCGATGGAGAGGGCGCGCAGGTGTGCTGTTGATGCTGCTTGTGTTGACGGGGGGGATCGTCGTTTCGTTTTCTCGCAGTTCTATCTTGGGTATAGGGCTGGTGCTGGCACTTTTCTTTGCAACATGTTGGCTGCGTGCATCGCGTAAGGGGTGGGTGTTGACGGCGATTGCGGCCTGTGTTGGGGTGGGCGTGGTGCTGCTTTGGATAAGTGGCTACGGAGAAGCGCTGTGGTTGCGTGCGTTGCGTGGGTTAACGTCGCGGGATGCGTCATACCAATCACGACTGTATGTGTTTCAGCTGGCCGGACGATTGTTGCCGACCTATGCATGGTTTGGAACCGGTTTGGGAGCGTCGGTGAAGGCCATCGCAGCGGTGGCGGACCCGCAAGTATGGCAGGGTACGGTCATTCATAGCGTGCCCGGACGTTTTCTTTTGGAAACGGGTATATTGGGCTTGGTCGGGTATCTCTGGTTGTGGGGGGGGATGCTGCGTTTAGCCTGGCGTCGTTTCCGTACGGCCGAGGAGCAGGTACGACAACGACTGGCAGGCGTTGTGTTGTTGGTGTACGGCGTAGGCTTCTGGATTCTTCTGGTGCAACCCTTTATGGCTTTGTCCTTGTTTCCTTTTTTGCTGGCGCTTTTTCAGGCGGGGCTGCGAGTGGAGAAGGCCTCATTGAAGAAGAGCGCTGATCGTGGCGGTGAGCGGGGGATGGCAGTGCTGGCAGGCGTGCTGATAGTGCTATTGGTGATGCTGAATGTGACGCGGTATCAACAAACCTGCCGTTGGCTGTTTCAGTATGGGGATGTACTGGAAACCGGGATAGCGGCGGAGCAGGAGGGCGATTGGGAGGCGGCGTGCTTGCAGTATGAAGATGCCGCGAATCGTCTCAAGGGGCTTGGCGGAGTGGATGCCTGGGAAAAACTGCCTTATTCGGATGTGGCAATGGAGATAGCTGGGTTGGCCTGGGTCTGTGATGCGATGGAAGTGGCTGAGGTTGGGGGGCATTTACGTCCTGTTGTTGCAAGTGCGCTGGGATTAGCGCGTGTTGCGTATGCCAAGGGAGATTTTAAAGCGGCCCGGACGCGGTTTGAGCAGGTTTTAGGCCTTTCGAAGGCAGATATATACGCGTATATGTTGGCGGAGACGTATTGGGTTGAGGGCACGTATGCAAAGGCTATACAGGAATATGGGCGTGCGGGAATTTTGCCCCAAACGGCAGATTTTAAGGAATTGATGGCGAGGTTAGAGGATTCTATTCGTACTGCAGCGTTGCAGGAGGGGGTAGAATCAGGTGTGGAGGCGGCAAACCTCATGGTGAAGCAAGGGCGTTTTGAGGAAGCGATAGCAATGTGTCGTGAGGTGTTGCAAGCGGGCGATGTCTCCGCCGAAGCATGTTTTTTGATGGGGGTGGATGCAGAATGCACCGGGGAAAAGACGCTTGCCTGTGACTGGTATGAACGCGCCATTGCGGTGCTGCCCAGTCATCAGCAAGCACAGCTGCGATTAAGTACACTTGTGGCGCAAAAACCACAACGCAAGTGACCAGCGTTACCGTCAAGTGGTCCAGCGACCACAAGCAATATTTATGGTCCTGGGCGTAGTGTCCGCCGCAAAAAAACTAAATTTTATGTTAGCTTTTCAAATTTGAGTCGCCAAAGTGGTCCAGCGACCACAAGCAAGTGGCCAGCGCCACCGGCGATATCTATATGGTCCTGACAGGCGTTTGGGAAGCGGATTATGGTAACTTGGTGTCTTGCACCTGGAATATAAATTGGCTATGCTACGTTATTAAAAACTAAGCGCTTCAGCGACCGGTGACCAGCGCCACCGGCTAAGTATGGTCCTTGACGTCCCGGACCGGAACAAAGTTTTGTTATTTTTAAGGTAACTTTTGGGATGTCATTGTTTGGGATAATGAGTCACTAACCAGAGGAATTTTTTTGATGAATGTTTTGCACACCCTCCGATGGCTGAGTATCTCTTTATGTGTGGTGCTTGTGTTTGGTATGTCTGCTTTGGCACAGGAGCCGGATGCTGCGCCAGATGCCAAGGCTTTGACACAAAAGGCGATGACGTTTTTTTCGAATCTGGACAGTATGTCGGTCGATTTGGCGATGGGACTGCATGTAGAGCGCGGTGACAAGATTCATGACCGGTCTATTGATGCCCATTTTGCGTTGCGGGGTGAAAAGGAAGTCTATTTGACGCTTAAAGACCCCAAGGCGAAGGAAGAACTTTTCGGCAATGGTGAGACGATAACGATCTACCATTCGGCTCAAAAGAACTATATGGTGCATGAATTGGCTCAAAAGCGCTGGCAAACTACGGCGCTTCTTGGTGGGGATGCGTTTCGACCTGCTATGTTAATGATAGCGTATCTTGTTCATAATGAATCAACCCTTTTTAATGGAGTTGATGAGGTTAAGTATATCGGGCAGGAGGCCTGTGGGGATGATGGCGCTTTGTGTGATCATGTGCGTCTGATTGGTGCAAGTCAGGATGTGGATTTATGGCTTGCCGTCGGTGATGAGCCGTTACCGCGACGGCTGCAGGTGGTGCTGGATAAGCAGTATCTTGCCCCTGGTGCGCAAAAACCTGTTTTGCATGTGGAGATCCGTGTTGATTTGACCAATTGGACGGTTAATACGATTTTGCCGGACGATATGTTTACGTTTACCCCACCCGAAGGCGTTACCCGCAAGCTGAGCCAGGAAGAGATCCAGGAGCGTGCAGCACATCGGGGGAAACCGGCCCCCCAAGTCGAATTGGATTTGTTGGGCGGGGGTAAGTTGGACCTCGCAGCGCATAAGGGAAAGAATATTGTTATTCTGGATTTCTTTGCAACCTGGTGTCCGCCCTGTCGTGTCGCCATGCCGATACTTGCCCAGATAGCCCAGGACTATGCGGATAAGAACGTTGTGCTGTATGGGATTAATCAGGGGGAAGCGGCTGAAAGAGTGCAGGCCTTACTGGATAATATGAAGCTCTCCATGACGGTTGCGCTGGACAAGAATGCGCAGTATGGTAAACTCTATGGCGTGCAGGGTATTCCGCATATGGTCATCATTGACAAAGAGGGTGTTGTGCGTCAGGTTCACCGGGGTGCGCCGGAAAACCTTAAAGAAGAGGTTAAGAAGGACTTGGATGCGCTGCTGGAGGAGGGGTAAGAGGTAGTAGTGTTTTATATGCAATAGGGACGGGGCGGCTCATTCGAGCCGCCCCGATTTTGTTAGGAAGAAACGCATCCACTCAGGCACATAAAGATGGTTCAATAGCGACACGTTCGCTCAGGTCGGCAATACTGTCGACGATTTCGCTGGGGCTGAAGCCATAGGCGTCGAGATCACATTTTGAGGTGCCGCCTGTAAGTACAAGCACCGTGTGATATCCCATATTCACTCCGCCCAGAATATCGGTCTCCATAGTATCGCCCACCATAACTGTTTCCGTTGCGGTCAGCCCGAGTTCTTTTCGAGCGGCCCGCATCATAATCGGGCTGGGTTTGCCTACGCTGAACGCTTTCACCCCGGTTGCCGCTTCGATCATGGCCACAAAAGCGCCACAACCGGGACGAATGCCGTTGGGGGTAGGGCAGCTGGGGTCGAGATTGGTGGCAATCAGTTTGGCGCCATCCCGTACCAGATTGACCGCGCGTTCAATTGCCTCCAAATTGAGGGTCCGGCCTTCGCCTACCACAACATAATCGACATCGTGATCAAGGATTGAGTATCCATTACGGTGTAGTGCATTTAATAATCCGCCCTCGCCGATTACATAAGAGGTGCCGTGCGGTTTTTGCTGTGCCATAAAACGTGCTGTTGCCATTGCGCAGGTGAAGATATGGCGCTCTTCGACCTCAAAGCCCATGCGCTGCAGTTTAGTGACCGTATCCCGGCGTGTGCGCTGGCTGTTATTGGTTAAGAATAGAAAGGGGATATTCTGGCTACGTAACCGGTGGATAAATTCAACGGCGCCCGGGATTACCTCGCTACCGCGGTAAATAACCCCATCCATGTCGATAAGAAAGCCGGTGCTCATTCATGTACTCCTTCTTGGGTTGGCAAAGGGCTTACCCATTTACTACGTTGTTGTGCCGAAACGCTAATCCTTGACGGCCCTTGAATGGGTATAGTTGCCTTTCGTTGCGGCACATAATATACCATTTGGTACTATTGATTCAACAAAAAGTGGTTTTTATGGCTTTTTTTTGTTTTTTGTTTACAAAAAATACAAAAATGTAAGTTTTAGGTTGGGTGGAGGAGTCAGTTTCTTTATGGTAGCTTTTGAAGAATCTATCCCTAAAAAGTGGGAAAGACTTGATTCTTGTGTTGTGGTGGTGTTGAATACGCAAAGGAAGTAGTGAGTGATTTATATACAGTACACGGGAGGATGCATATGAAAGCATTGGTGTTTGATGGGGAATTACGCGTTTGTGAGATGCCAATGCCGGTGCCTGCCAAGGGGGAAGCCCTGATCAAGGTGGTTGCTGCAGGGGTGTGCAATACTGATATTGAGATTAACCGGGGCTATATGGGCTTTCAGGGGGTGTTGGGCCACGAATTTGTAGGAATCGTTGAAGAGGCGGAGAATACGCAGTGGGTTGGGAAGCGGGTCGTGGGGGAAATCAACTGTGTCTGCCATCAATGTGCCTATTGCAAAATGGAGATGCCGCATCATTGCCTCAATCGAACTACGCTGGGAATTGCGGGACGAAATGGGGCTTTTGCAGAATATGTTGCCCTGCCAGAGGAGAATCTGCATTTAGCTCCCGCTTCGATTCGCGATGACGTGGCGGTGTTTACCGAACCTGTTGCCGCAGCCTTTCGTATTGTTGAACAACTCAGTATCAGGCAGGGGGAGCGTATTGTTGTTTTGGGCGATGGTAAATTGGGGCAATTGGTCGCGCAGACGTTGTGGCTGTATTCGAAGAACCTGATTTGCGTGGGAAAGCACCGCTGGAAATTGGAATTGCTCAAAGAGCTGGGCATTTCGACAGCGCTGCTTGATGAACCTTTGGAAGCGGGAGCGGATATTGTGGTTGAGGCGACAGGTGCGCCTTCGGGGCTGACTCGTGCACTTGAACTGGTGCGTCCGGAGGGAACGGTGGTGTTAAAAACCACCGTTGCAGAATCCGCCCCCCTCTCGCTTAGTATTCCAGTGGTGGTCAATGAAGTCACCCTGTTGGGGTCCCGTTGCGGTCCTTTCCGGCCTGCCCTCGAAGCCCTTTCCATGGGGAATATCGAGGTGCGTCCGATGATTTCCGAGGCATACGCCTTGGCTGATGGCGTGCACGCCATGGAGCGTGCGGAAGCGCCCGAGGTGATGAAAGTGCTACTGCATATGTAACTGCGTTCCCATAGACTCAAGGAAGGAGCTTCTCATGAAAGTTGGCATGTTGACGACCCCGTTTGAAAAGGAAAGTTTTGAAACGGTGCTTGATTTTGCAGAGGCGGCGTCCATTTCCTGCCTTGAGGTGATCGCGCATCCTGGCAGTAAGCATATTGATGCTACCAGGCTGACGGCTGCAGCAGCCCGCGAGATACAGCGGGCGTTGGAAGATCGTATGCTGGAGATTAGTGCGCTCACCTATTACACCTGCGATATTTCCGTGCCTCAAAAAATCAGAACGGTGCAGACAACCGCAAAAAAGGTCATTGACGCTGCCGCGCGGCTGAATGTGCCCACCGTGTGTATGCTGGCTGGCTTTCCAGCCCCGGGAATGAGTAAGCACGAAACCATTGAAAAGATTTTACCCAAAGCCTTTAAGCCCATCCTGGCCCATGCGCGAAAGAAGAATGTGGCTATTGCCCTGGAGAATTGGTTTGAGACCTGCCTGCAAGGGCTGGATACGTTTGAAGCGCTGTTTCAGGGCATTCCGGATGAGAATTTCGGGCTTAATTATGACCCTTCCCATCTCTACCACCAGCAATGCGACCACCTGATTCCTGTATCGCTTTTTAAGGAGCGCATTTTCCATGTGCACGCCAAAGACACCCTTGTCGATCATGCCAAACGGGCGAAAATGGGTATTTATGCACCCGGTTGGTGGCGGTATGTGATTCCCGGTTTCGGCAACATCAATTGGGGTGAATTTATTACCCATCTACGTATGAATGGATACGATGGGGTTCTTAGCATTGAACATGAGGACAGCACGCAAACGCGTGAAGAGGGATTTTTGCGGGGTGCCTGGCATTTGGAACAATTCTGCTAGCAGTATCCTGTTTTTACAATGCGGAATGTATGAATTTCTTCCTTTAAGGGAAAGACAATAGAGATTGGAGTAACGATGAGTAGCAGTGGTGTTGAGGCTGGCTTTGAGCAGTGGAACGTATTTGAAAAGTTGCGTGAAAATAACCGCATGTACCATAACGAGGTGTATCAAACCCTTGCGAGTGTACTGCAGGAGCGTAGCCATCCCGAATTGCGTATGTTAGACTTGGGATGCGCGGATGCGAGTGATATCGCGCGTGTGCTTGCGCCGTGTACGATTGCGGAATATATCGGTATCGACAATGTTCCAGCAGTACTCGACCAGGCGCGTGCCAATCTCGCATCGCTTTCCTGTCAGCAACGATTCATCGACGGCGACTATTTAACGGGTTTGGAACGAGTGGCAGGTCCTATAGACGTTATCTGGCTTGGTCTGTTCCTTCACCATCTTTCCAGCGCACAAAAACGGGATTTCTTCCAGCGTGCAATTCAGTTGCTGTCCCCCGACGGCATTCTGCTGACCCATGATCCGATTCTGGAAGCTAACGAGAGCCAGGAAGCGTTTCTCGAGCGCATTGCCGGAAGAGCTAAAGCATACTGGGAGGAGTTTTCCCCCACAGAACAAGAAGTGCTTTTCCGTCATTGGTCCCACCACGGCCATCAGGAATCCTGCGCATCGCTCAAAGAGATGGCCCTCGAAGCCGGTTTTGAACAGATGGAAACCCTGTGGCGTTCTCCGGATAACGTGTATGCGCTACTGGCCTTTTATCCTTCTTTTTCAGGAAAGGATGACGAATAATATAGTTCTCATGGTGGTAAACAAATTGGGCTGTTTTTACGATACCGCAGCAAGTTATTTATGAGTGCGTTATCACTAAAGTGGTCCAGGGACCACAGCCAAAATGTATGCTCCTTGACGTGCGTGGCCGCAGTGGAAAATTTGTTTTTTATGACAGCTTTTCAGAATTAAGTTACTAAAAGATGGGGAGTTACTTTGAATGAATGCTGTTTCGATGAAATTGCCCAAGGCGATAATTCAGGATGATCCGTGGGCGGATGACGTATTAGAGCGGAAACAAATTGCGGAAGCGCTTACCAACATGCTTGCGCATGAAAAGAATGCGCTGGTCGTTAGCCTGAGTGGAAGCTGGGGGACGGGTAAAACTTTTTTACTCGAACGATGGCAAGCCGAGTTGGAAAAGGCGAAACGGAAAGCCATCTATTTTAATGCATGGGAAGACGATTATTGTGGCGATCCACTGGTCGCAATCATAGGCCAAATTTGGCACTCCCTGAAAGGTTCTGATTGGAAGGAGATAAAAGAATCTATCAAAGAGACGGCAATGCCTTTGTTTCGGAAGACAGTATTCAACGGACTCAGAACCATTACCCAAGGTGTTGTTGATTTGGATGAAGCATCATTAAAATCGATAGCTGAACACGCCTTTGATGAATATATAAAGGAACGTAACCCAAAGGACAATCTCAAGAAACATCTTGCCGAAATGGCAGAAAAGGTGTTTGAGGATACGGGCTTTCCTCTGGTCTTTATCGTCGATGAACTGGATCGGTGTCGCCCTACCTTTGCCATTGAAGTGCTTGAACGTATCAAACATATTTTTGACATTCCCCATATGGTTTTTGTGCTTGGCATTGACCGTAACCAACTCGCTTCCTGCATCCGGGCAGTATATGGAGATATAGATGTAGACGGATATTTGCGTCGCTTTTTTGATTTTGAATTCACTCTTCCGCCTGCGAATGTAGAGGTTTTTTGTAAGCACTTGATGAAAAGACATGATTTGCCTGGTTATTTTCAGGAACTGGGCAAGACGGGAAAAAAAGGGTGGGCCCAAACTGCATGCGCTGGATTTGAGGAGTTTCTACCAAGTTTTTTTAATTGTTTTTCCCCCTCCTTAAGAGATATTGAACATCTTATTCGTATGTTTTTCTTTACCGTAAAAAACATGGATAGCTACAATGAAATTTATCCTGAAATTATTTCTCTTTTGCTTATTCTGCGGATAAAGAATTATTCATTATATCTTCAATATATACATGGTAAGTGTTTGCCAAAAGATATTTTAAACTATGTTACTGATTTTTTGGGGAATACAAAATTCTCTTCGCGTCACGATTTACTAGCAAAGTTTGAATCGTTTATATGCGAAAGCTTTCCAGACAGTGCAGCTTCTAATGATGAGGGATATCAAAGATACGATGCTCTTTATCGGGATGTCCGCCGCGAAGTTGTGTTGCTGCATGAAAATATGGAACTAGCTTCTTTGATACAGAAAAAGTCTTGATGATGGTATGGAAGCGCGATTTTTAAAAAATAGTCAATAAATTAAATTATATGGTGGGCGAGTTTTCTATGCTGGGCTTTTATGTCGTCGGGGTGAGGGATTGGTGGTGGGCGATGAGGCGTTGGAGGCTGCGGTAGTGGGTGGGGAGTTTTTGGAGGATGGCGCGGTAGCGGGGAATGGCTTTTTCGGGGTGTTGGTTGAGTTCCAGTTCGAGGGCGGCGAAGAAGTCGAGGTCGGCGTTCTGCGCGTTTTTTTTGCGGGCGTTGTCGAAGGCTTTGAAGGCTTCGCGCCAGAGTCCTATCTGGAACAGGCGTTGTCCGTTGCGCTGGTGTTCTATTGCGTTTTTAGGGGCGGGGCTCAATATGTCTTCGTAGATTTTTTGGCGTAGTTCGGGGTAGTGGCTCCAGTAGCGCGTGAAGCAATCCTGTGCTTTTAGCAGTTCGCCTTTTTCGAGGTGGAGCTGTCCGAGCCAGTGCAGGGCGGTAATTTCTCCATTTTCAGCGCCTTTTTGAAAATTCTTTTGGGCTTCCTGGGGTTGGGCGCTGTAGAGTGCGAGTTGTCCGTGTGCGGTTTTGGAGAGGGTGATTTTGTGTTGCAGCAGCAGCTCGTGGAGGCGTAGCTGGATGTTGGGCAGGGAAAGCAAGTTGTCTGCGAAGGTGTTGATTACGTCTTCGGCAATGCTGGCGTCGGTGGCCAGGGCGCGTTCAAGGGTGCGTTGGCATTCGAAGAGGGCGTTTTGCTGAAAGCTGGTATGGGCCTGTTGGAGGAGTGTGTCTGCGTCGTGGCGACGGGTAAGGGCGGTGCCGTATTGGCGCATGAGGGTGAGGGCCAGCAGGGCGCAGAGGGTGATGAGAACCAGCAGGGCGATGTTGTAGGCGATGTAACGTTGTAGTTTGCCGAAGCGCATGCAGGGATTCCTAAAAACTTTGGTCTATTTTGAGGATGACGGGGATGGTTTTGAGTAGTATTTTGATGTCGAACCAAAGGGACCATTGTTCGATGTACATGATGTCGAGCTTGACCATTTCGTCGAAGGAAAGGCGGTTGCGTCCGCTTACCTGCCATAGTCCGGTGATACCGGGCCGAATGAGCAGGCGTTTGTTGTGCCAGTCTTTGTATTCGTCCACCTCGTATTGAATGGGGGGACGGGGACCGACCAGACTCATGTCGCCGCGTAGTGCGTTGAAAAGCTGGGGAAGCTCGTCGATGCTGGTTTTGCGGATGAAGTGTCCCAGTTTGGTGATGCGTGGGTCGTTGGTGATTTTGTAAATCGGATTGCCGTTTTCGTCTACTTCGTGTTCTTTATCGCCCTGGATGAGCTGTTGTACGTAGGCTTTGTGTTTTTCTACGTTGGCTTTGCTGTCGGCGTCGGAACGCATGGAGCGGAATTTAAACATGCGGAAGATACGGCCATTTAAGCCGACGCGTTCTTGTACGAAGAATATGGGGCCGGGTGAGTCGAGTTTGATGAGGATGGCGAAGAGGATCATGATGGGGGACAGGAGCATCAGGGCGGTGAAGGAAGCGGCGATGTCCATGGCGCGTTTGAGGATTTGGGGCCAGGTAGCGTAGAGGCCCAGGTTTTGTACGTGTAGTAATGAGACGTCGCCGATTTGTTCGGGGCGTGCGCTGGTACGGAAGAAGGGTTGGAAGGGGGTGAGCATTTTCAGGGCTGCGCCCATCTGCCAGCAGGTTTGTGCTACGTCGAGGCGTTGGTCTGTGGACAGAACGCCGGGGTCAAGGGCCAGGATGATTTCATCCAGGTTGTGGGTATTGATGAGTTTTTTGAGGCTGTCGAGTGCGCCGAGTGGGGCGGGGATATTGGAGGGATTCTTTTTGGTGTGTTTGTCCTGCAATGGAATTTCGCCGATCAGGTTGTATTCTGAAGTGGGGGATTGCAGGGCATGGTACAACGCGTTGGGACGTTGGTCGTGGTAGACCACGGCGACGCGGGTACGGGCAATGCCGAAGGCGCGTAAGCATAGCAAGAGGATGAGTGTGGCGGCGTGGTAGATGAGTACGCCGAAGAAGACGAGTGCGTTCTGGTACATAAAGAACAGCGAGGGAAAACTGCGGACGGTGCTGGCGGATTGGGTGGTTTGGTAGGCGTGGGCCAGCATGAGCAGGATGGCAGTGCCGGTCAGGGCCCCTTTGAATATGGTCCATGTGGCGCCAAAGGGACGGGTGTCGCCGATGTTGGGGCGGTAGAGTTGAAGCCAGTGGAAAATGAGCAGGTGGATTACGGGTGACAACAAAAACAGGGGCAGAAATGAGGCAAATTCAGGGCTGCGTAATACTTGGTAGAAAAGGGGGAACAGGGTAAGGGGGGTCTTGTGTACTTGCCCTAGAGATTCGGGCCAACTTTGATACATGAGGAAGGCGAGGAGTATGGCGAGCGCACAGATAACGCCTTCGCCCATAGCCTGCAAAGCGACCAGATAAAGGCGAATACGCCCCCGCCCCCAACTCATTACCCATGAGGAGGGGTCCAGGTTTACGGATTCCTGTGTTGGGGCCATCGATGTATCCAGGCGGGCCCCCTGTTGCAGTTTACTTGCCATAGTCCGCCTTGTTGTTACGATTGGCTTGCTTCAAAGTCATGGATCGCTGTAGCGACTTTTTGTACTTGCTCCTCGGTCAGCTCTGGATGCATTGGCAACGAAAGTAGTTTGTCGGCAATCTCAGATGTTATCGGGGCATTATCCGGTACCGTGCGCACATGAGCGTATGGTGCTTGCTTGTGGATAGGACGCGGGTAGTGTATGCCGCAGTAAATGTCCTGTTCTTTCAATGCCTGCATCAGCGCGTCGCGTTGTTCGTGTTGTACCACGAAGAGGTGCCACACCGATTCTGCATTCGGGGCCACTTTGGGCAGTACCAGACTGGTGTCTGCGAGAAGTTCCTGATAGCGTTTGGCAAAGTGGCTGCGTTTGGCGTTCCAGTCGTCCAGGTATTTCAGTTTCACTTTGAGCACAGCGGCCTGCATGCTGTGCAGGCGGCTGTTATGCCCGATGACGGGGTGAATGTATTTTTCAGACTGGCCTACATCGCGATAAACGCGCACGGCTTCTGCGATCTGGTCGTCGTTGGTGACAACGGCGCCGCCTTCTCCATAGGCCCCCAGGTTTTTGCCGGGATAAAAGCTGAAGCCGGCAGCGTCGCCCAAGGTGCCCGTCCGCTGACCGCGATAGGTAGCGCCGTGTGCTTGTGCCGCGTCTTCGAGGATTTTTAGCCCATGCTTTTCAGCCAGTGCCCGTATGGGTTCCATATCAACGGGTTGGCCATACAAATGCACTGGCATGATGCATTTGGTTTTGTCTGTAATGGCGGCTTCGATGAGGTCAACATTGATCGTATAGGTGCCGGGATCGATGTCGACCAATACGGGTGTGGCCCCTACGAGCGCAATGGCGTTGGTGGTGGCGATGAAGGTGTTAGCGACGGTGATGACTTCGTCCCCTGGTCCGATGCCGATCGCTTTGAGCGCCAGTATAAGCGCGTCTGCACCGGAAGCGACACCTACGCAGTGTTTAGCTCCACAGTAGTCGGCAAAGGCTTCCTCAAATTCGCGTACCGAGGGTCCCAGGACAAACGAGGCGGAACCCATAACCTTATCCAACTCTTCCTGGATTTCTGCCTGAATGCTTGCGTGTTGGCTGACCAAATCAACGAAGTTGACCTTCATGGGTAATCCTTCCACATTTGGGGCGGTCGGACCGCCCAAGGTAGCGCCGGATTGATACTATCCGGTGAATAGTTGTATTTGGGGTTTGGTTATTGAACGTTGGCATATTGTATTTCAAGGTGCCAGAAGTCAATTTCAGAAAAACGATGCGCGCCTGTTGTCGTTTTTTGCTTAGCTTAACCCCGTGTTTCTCCAAGCGCAGTATAGCCAATATAAGATCGCGCCTGCAAACCTTTTGATATGTTTTCTTGGGTGCTGAGGTCGGGTTAATGTAGCCGGAGGCTGTAAGACAAATGGGTAGCGCCACTGGATTATGGGGCCGCAGCATCCTGCCCGCTGCAAACCTGTATCAAGCACGCGGTGTAGTGGGGGCGGAGGGGGGCGCGTCCATGTATGTCTTGACCTGTTCTATACAGTTTTTCCAACGCAGTTTGTCTTGCTCGATATATTGTGCCATCTTGGCGACGAATTCGGAGGTGCGTTGGTGTGCGTCCTGGATTTTTGCTGCCAGATCCTCAGGGTCATGATTGGTAAACAGACCGTATCCGTCAAATTCGAGTTGCACCACCCGCCAATGGGAGGCTACAAAGGGTTTGCTCAGCGCCAAGCATTCCCGGATAGACCATAGCAGGGTGTCGTCGCGCAGTGTCAACGTAAGTACTACGTCGCAGGCATCCATGAGTTTGAGGAAAACCGGACGGGGAAGCAGATCGGTCAGGATGACGTTGTCGGGGAGTTCAGGGAGAGGTTCTTGGAGTTTTTTTGGGTTTCCTGTGAGAAAAAAAGTTGTATCCGGCATGCGTTTGGCCGTATCAATCACCTGGAGATAGGCGTCGTCCACAGCAAAGCGATTCACCATCAGCACATTTCGTTTGCGGGCCTGTAACGCTTTTTCCCACGGTGTGATGTCTGCAGAATCGTCGCAAATTTCCTTCCGGGTAACGGCGGGCGATTTGAGCAGCGTCACATTACGGGCGCGCCAGTCTTGCAGTAATTCCTGGTTGGCTTCATTATGCGCCAGATTGACCGTCGCGTTGCGACAGAGGGGGCGGTGTAACCAGTGGAAACGCTGCCAGCGTGGATCAATAAAAGAGGTGTGCATGTCGTTGGCATAGCGTGCGCCCCATAGTTTGCAGTAAAGAGCAACCATGAGCGGTGCGAATACGGGCGGCACCTGAACGAATACTTGCTGGGGACGTATGCGGAAAAGATGGTATAGTGTGTGCACGGTTTGCGCTGCGTAGCGTAGTGGTGTTGGCAAGGGTATGCCGAGGATGCGCTCAATATAGGAGTGGACCGCTTGTGCTTCTAAAGCGTCGCAGAGGCGCTGTCCACGACCGCTTCCCCCTTCTGGGGAACACCAGAATATAAAAACTTTTTTCAGAGCCACGACAGTAAAACGCTTTCCGTTTGAAACACCAAGTGGTCAGCGACGGTAAGAACTCTATCTATTGCCTGCGGTCGCTGGACCGTAATATTAGTAACTTAAATTCCAAGAAGTTGTCATGAGTTGTCATAAAAACGAAATTTTTGCTGTGGTCAGGGATGGTAAGGACCATATCTCCTGGGTGTGGCCCTGGCCACCTTGTGGTCGCTGGACCACTTTAGTGACTACCGCTGTTTTCGCAGAGGAATACCCTCCCCTGGCTTTGCTATAGTCGAGGGCGACGCGTCCCGCGTCATTCCACTATTTTGCAAGTAGTATACAGATTTATACAGCCCTAACGGTACCCCATTATGCTATACGAAATGGCATATTGCGTGCCGTAGTGACTGAAATCTGAAAAGCTGTCATAAAAAACGACATTTTTGCGGTGGTCAGGGAAGGCAAGGACCATATTTCTTGGGTGTGGCACTGGCCACCTTGTGGTCACTGGACCGCTTTAGTAGGTTTGGCGTTTTCAGACGTCAGGATAGGAAAGATGAATAGAAAACCGGAATTACTGGCGCCTGCCGGGGACTGGAGCGCTTTGACTGCGGCTGTTCAGGCGGGTGCTGATGCCATTTATTTTGGCGTCGACCGTTTCAATATGCGTCACCGCGCGAAAAATTTTACCCGTGAAGAACTGCCGGAAATCACAGCTTTCTGCAGAGAAGCTGGGGTGCAGACCCATCTAACGTTGAATACGATTGTCTATGAAGACGAATTACCTTATGTCACAGAAGTCGTCGAGGAAGCCAAGCGTGCGCAGGTGGATATGATCATCTGTATGGACTTGGCGGTGATGGAGGTGTGCCGGGCATTGAAGATGCCTTTTTGCGTCAGTACGCAGGCTTCGGTTTCAAATTCTGCAGCAGCCTGTTTTTATCAACGTCTGGGTGCAGAGCGGGTTGTATTGGCGCGCGAATGTACCCTCGATATGATTCGGGATATCCGGGGAAAAACGACAGTCGGAATCGAGGCGTTTATCCACGGGGCAATGTGTATTGCGGTGAGCGGGCGCTGTTTTCTCAGCCATTACCTTTACGGGAAAAGTGGTAATCGGGGGGAGTGTAATCAACCGTGTCGACGTGAATTTTTTATTCAGGATAACGATGATCGGGGCAATCAGTTGATACTGGGGGAAGACTATGTGATGTCGCCCAGGGATCTTTGTACGATGGGATTTATTGATCAGCTTATCGACGCGGGTATTGACTCCTTCAAGATTGAGGGCCGTATGCGAAACCCGGAATATGTCCGCTGTGTAGTAAGCTGTTACCGGCGTGCAATTGACGCCTGTTTTTCGGGGTGCTGGACGCGTGCATTGGCGGACAGTTTGACGGAGGAGCTAAAAACCGTTTTCAACCGGGGCTTTTCAACAGGATTCTACTTTGGCGCCCCCGGAGTCGATGACTTTGCTCGTCAGTATGGGAATCAGGCCACCACCAAAAAAGAGTTTGTCGGAAAGGTGCTGAATCACTTCCGAAAAGCCGGAGTAGTGCATGTACGTCTTGAGGGTAGCGGTCTGGAAAAAGGAGACCAAGTACGTATCATCGGGCCGACTACGGGGGTTGTCAACTGTACGGTAAGCACCCTTCGATGTGACGAAAAAGACACGGCCCTTGTTTCAAAAGGTGAAACGGTAACTTTCCCTTGCAATGAAAAAGTTCGTATGAATGATCAGGTCTATCGGATTTTACCCGTTACCCCGCCTTCTACATCCCGGAAATGAGCTCGGGTAGCAATGTGCCACCACGACAGGTAGAGAAGCAAAGAAAATGAATACATCGCTTTTGCCTTTTATATACAGGGGGATGGGGCGATCGAAGCCGTCAAAAACGGACCCGCTACGGCGTGAATGTACCACTGCATTAACAGCGATTTATAACGGGTAAAAAATTAGTGTAAAAAAAAGTAGCAATTTGATTGTCTTTGTGGTACTATACACCTGAGTTGAAAGGGTATCGGCTAGACTAGCCGGTCCAGGATGTGTACATTTGCCAATCTTTTTCCTTACGAAGGCAGGCCTTATTTGACTATCGTGCGGATTTCGGAGAGCTGAGCAGAGACGCAGGCCGACGTGACTGTGCCGATACGATGGTTATTGAAATGAGAGTTTTGTAGAGGAGAATAGTTGGTGAACATCTTTGTTGGAAATTTGTCGTACTCGTGCACAGAAGACGAACTGCGTGAAGCATTTGAACAGTATGGCGAAGTCTCGTCGGCACGGATTATCTTGGATCGTGAAACCCAGCGCTCGCGCGGTTTTGGTTTCGTTGAAATGTCCAATGATAATGATGCGCGCGCCGCAGTAGAGGCGTTGGAAGGGTATTCTTTGGCTGGACGTAACATTCGTGTGAATGAAGCACGTCCGCGTGAAGATCGCCGGCCTTCTCACCGCTACTAAAAATTACCCCAGAATTGTTGTAAGAAATGCTCTCTGTTTTTAAGTAAACAGAGGGCATTTTTGTTTTTAATTTTTTGGGGATAAGCTCTAAAAACCGCAAGAAGAGTTCTTGAAATACAGGAATGGATGGAATATCCTTCATACGAAGAGAGGGGAATGACCTTAGCTTATCGCTTGCGGATTATTCAGTCGTTCGGGGCGTCGGGATCGTTTATCCCATTGTTATGTTGTTGGAACCTCACGAATTTTATGAAAATCTTGAATGTGGGGAGAGCGTATTATAGGAATTAACGTGTAATGAATTGCCCTGTATGTAACGAACCTATGGTAGTGGTTGAGCATCGCTCCATTGAAATTGACTATTGCCTTGCCTGTGGCGGGATATGGCTGGATGCAGATGAAATAGAGTTGCTTTACCAGGATGCGGAGGCCTGTAGAGCGGTACTCTCTATTGGGAGTCCAGCTGATACGATCAATGAGAAAAAGAGGCGGTGCCCTATTTGCAAACGGCGTATGTGTAAAGAACAAACTACGGGGTTAGCATCCAGGATCATATTTGACAGTTGTCCGAATGGGGATGGTCTTTGGTTTGATAATGGGGAATTGCTCGTTCTTCTTGAACAACGTGAATTCGTTAATCCGCACGTTGAAGAAACACGCCGTTTTCTTCGGGAAATATTTAAATCTGAATAAAATAGCCTCGGCAGGGGTATACGATAGCAGGAGGAATAAAATGAATTTGTTTGTCATCGTACCATTTATATTGATAGTGCTTGTCTTTGTTTGGTTGACAGGGCTTTATAACGGCTTGGTGCGATTGCGTAATCAAGTTAAAAATGCCTGGGCGCAGATCGATGTTCAGCTGAAGCGACGTCATGATCTTATTCCTAACCTTGTCGAAACGGCTAAGGGCTATATGCAGCATGAGCGTGAAACCCTTGAAAATATTACCAAGGCGCGTAATCTTGCCAGTCAGGCCTCTGGCGCGGGAGCTCAAGGGCAAGCGGAGGGTGCTTTAGGACAAGCCCTCAGTAGTTTTTTTGTTGTTGTGGAAAATTATCCAGATCTTAAAGCCAATCAGAATTTTCTTGCATTGCAAGAGGAACTTACGTCGACAGAAAACAAAATTGGTTTTGCACGACAGGCGTACAACGATCAGGTTCTCCGTTTCAACAATAAAGTAGAGATGTTTCCGAGCAACATTGTTGCAGGGATGTTTCGTTTTCAACAGGCCGAATTTTTTGAGATAGAAACTCCAGCCGAGCGTGAAGTGCCTAAGGTGAGTTTTTAGGCGCTCCCGATAGAAAAGTTTTCCCGGAAATGAAATTTTACTGCGTACTGAGACAGTAAGCCCTTTGCTTTTGGGGTGTGCTTCCAGGATATAAAGCGGAGAGAATCCGAAAAAATGTGGGAACAAGTACGCGCTAATCGGCGTAAATCGATCTTGCTAGTGTTTGTAATGTTGCTTTTGCTCGGCGCATTTGGGTTTTCTATCGGAATGCTTGTCGAGGTATACCTTTTGGGCGGCACTGTGAACGATACGAAAGCTTCCTTTCCGCTTACGCAAAACACGATAGATTATTCCAGCGGTATTATTGGCATGGGCATTGCCTTTGGGCTGTGGTTTGTCATGGCCCTGGTAAGCTATTTTCAGGGGCATAAAATATTACTTGCGGTGAACGGTGCAAAACGGATTGAGAAAAGTGATCATCCCCGACTTTTTAATATTGTCGAAGAGATGAGTATTGCGGCAAGTCTGCCTAAGATGCCCCAAGTTTACATTGTGAACGATATGTCACCCAATGCGTTTGCTACAGGACGTGATGCATCGCATGCTGCGGTTGCGGTTACTGCGGGATTGCTCTCAAAGCTTAACCGGGATCAGCTTCAGGGGGTTATTGCACATGAGATTTCGCATATTGTAAATCGTGACGTGACCTTTATGAGTATGGTTGGCGTTATGCTTGGCACTATTGTCATGATATCTGAAACGATTTCGCGGATGTTTTTTTATTCGGGAGGTTCAACAGGGCATTCACGTCGGTATTCTTCGAGTTCCCAAAAAAAGGACGTAAATCTCGGGCCTATCGTATTGGTTTTTCTTGTTATAGCGATACTCGCGCCTATTTTTGCTCAGCTGATTTACTTTGCTATTTCCAGAAAACGAGAATACCTGGCGGATGCTAATGCGGCTGTGTTTACACGATATCCGGAAGGGTTGGCGTCGGCGCTTGAACTGATTGGACGCGACCCCAAGCCAGTCGTCAATGCGAATAACGCGACGGCTTCTATGTATATCGTAAATCCATTTAAAAAGGTTGCGCCTTCGGCACTCAGTAGCACGCATCCGCCTATAGCGGAACGGGTGAAGATACTACGAAAGATGGGCGGTAATGTTTCCTACGAAACGTACCAAAATGCCTGGAGGAGTGTGGGGGAAAAAGCGGGAGCGCTTCCTGGCTCTGCGTTGCTAAATGATAAAAACACACCGGCGCGTGCGCCCCATGTTTCTTCGCAGGATACACAGACACCTACACAGCGCGTGCGTGAGGCGGGTGATCTTCTGAGAAATGTGAACCAGTTTGCTTTCCTTACTTGTACGTGTGGACTTCGCTTCAAGGTGCCGCCTACCCTTAAAAAGGATTCGTTCACATGTCCCCGGTGCAAAGCAAAGGTTGTGCTTCCGGTAGCGCAGATGGCTATGTTGGAGCAGGTTGCCGATAGTATGTCAACGGCACCTTCGGAATCGGGGCAGCCATTGACCATTAAAAAGGAGCCCTGCCAGTGGACATCGTTCAAGTGTCAATGTGGGCAGCTTATCAACCTGTCTCCTTCTTTTCTTGCGCCTGAGGTGACATGCAAACATTGCAAGCGAAAAATTTCTGTAACTGTGTAGCATTTGGGCACCGGAAAGTGCCGGTCACTGTAAAGACAGAAAGTACGTGCTTGAGTAGATGGAAGAGTAGTCTTACTGATGCGGAAGTTGTGCATGAAGACATCTCCCTTTTTCATTTGGCGGTTGAAATGTTGTTGGGAAGGCGGTTGAGCAGGGCTTCGAGGTAGCGGGATTTCATTTGTTGGCTGGCCAGGAGTTGCTTTACGGGGGGGAGTTTGAGAATAACGCCAAGGACTGCCGCCATGGCGCGGTGACTTTTTGCGGCGTGGTTGTCGAAGAGCAGGTGTTGTAGTGTGCCGCGTTCGATGGCCATAATCACGGTTCGATGTACGGAGTCGACGGGGGTGATAACGCGTTGCTCACGTGATTCCAGTCGGATACTTTCTTGTGGGCACACACGCACGCAAACGCCGCAGCCCAGACATTGTTCGTCGACGAGATGGGCTCGTTTTCGTTTTGGGTATTTGGCATCGTTTGCCGAAACCAGTGTCATGGCCTCTACGGGGCAGGTGTCTACGCATTTTCCGCAGCCGGTACAGCGCTCAATGTCGATCTCCGGAATGAAATTGGTGGTGTGAACTGGGTTGAGATGCCCGAATCGGCGTGCGGCGATCATGGCTTCGCAACAGCAGCCGCAGCAGTTACAGATAAAGTTTACGTGGTTGCGTGCATTTTCGCCGAATTGGACCAGGTTATATTCATAAGCCTGTGTTAGCAGGTCCATACATTCCGCAGGCTCGATGGCGCGTGCATAGCCGTGTTGGGTAAGTGCGCGTGCGGAGGAGTTGAAGGTCATGCAAATGTCCATGGGGGCGTCGCAGGCTTTTCCCAGATGATGCATTTTATGACGGCAGTAGCATGTGCCGACCCCAATATGGGTAGCCGTTTGGATGACTTCGCTGGCGCGCTCGTAATCCAGCACATACAGGGTGTTTTCTGGGGACAGGGCGGCTTCTTGTACGAAAACGCGGCCTAGTTGCGTTTCGCCTTCGGTGAACAGGGCTTTGATGAAGTCTTCTTCTACGTTCAGGTATTCATAGAATAGCTGCGCCAGCATCGCCTGATCGATTTCATCGGTAATGCGCATCATCGAAAATTCGAAGAAACCTGCCATGGGGGGCGGAAGCACGTAGGTAACTTCGCCCTCGGGGTCGACCAGGTCCAGTAACAGCGCACGATCCGCCAGGGCTTCCAGTTGTTTTTGTGCTTCTGCTTCGGACATTTTCCAGCGTTGCGCGGCTTTGGTTATAGTGAATGGTTTTAGGGGGAGTAGGGAAACCAATTCTGCTTCCCGCTCCGAAAACAGCATTTTCAGAATGCGAAACAGTAGTTTCGATGGCGGGGCTCCCTGGGGAAAGCGATTCAAACGTTCTACCAATGCGTCATAACTACCTTGCTTCACTGTGCGGTGCGCCATAATTTCATTTTCTCCGTACAATCGCTCGGCTGCCGTATCCTAAGAACATCATAATAGGGGAGGAGGAATGGGGCAAGGCTTTTATCTTCAAGATTTCGGTACAAGATTCTGCGTTTCCGTTATTTTTCATGGACTTTGTGCTTGGTTTGTTTAGGGACTTCGAGATCGGGGAGGCACTATGAAATTTGGATGGTGTAATCGCGTTAGCGGGTAGGTTTTTAGATATTTCAGGTATGTTGAATGATTATTGGGCAGGAGTCTGATACGATAAAGTGTTTTGGGCGCGAGAAGCTTTAGTGGCCGCAAGCAAGCGGCCAGCGTTACAGGCCAATAGTATAGTTTTGCGTTCGTGACTGACGTAAGGTTTTGTTTTTTATTACAACTACGTATTTAGTTGTCCCGGAGGAGAAACGATGAGAAAAGGTGCTTTAATCTGTTCAATTTTATTGCTAGTCACGGCTTCTTCAATGGCGGAAGTCTGGAAGGCGGCCTCACCCGATGGAAATATTGCCCTGACGGTGGAGGCGGGGAGAGGGATTACCTATAGTGTAGCGGTCAAGGGGAAGGAGGTGATTTCTCCGACTGAGATTGGTATGGCGTTTGATAAGGGGGCTATCGCGGGGGATGTGCGGGTGGATTCTGCCACGACGGAAGAGGTGAGCGCGGAGATTCGTCCTGCGGTGCCTGAAAAGCGTGCGGTGATTCCGGATATATACACGGCGTTAACCCTGCATGTGGACGGGGGCCATCAGCTGAGTTTCCGGGTGTATGACGATGCTGTGGCATGGCGTTTTGCCACAGCTTTTGAAGGACCGGTAAAGGTGCTTTCAGAAACGGCGGCGTTTTCTTTGGCTGGGGATTACACCTTGGTGCGTACCAGCACAAAACGTCTTGAGAGTTCTTTTGAGTCGCCGTATACCCATGAATTGGTGTCGGAATTTGAAGCGGGCGCGCTTTCGTTTGCGCCGCTATTGGTCGATGCAGGTGATGTCACTTTGGTGATTACCGAGGCTGATCTCGATTCGTATCCGGGAATGTTCCTTAGCCGCAGTGAGGAGAGCGCTAGAACCTTGGAAGGGATCTTCCCGCGTTATCCCAAGCGAGAGAATGCTGTTGGTGATCGCCACGTTCGTGTGCTGCTACGGGAAGACTGGCTGGCTCAGACTGAGGGAAAGCGGACGTATCCGTGGCGTGTTATCGCGATTGCGGAGGATCAGGGCGATCTGATAGCCAATGATGTTGTATACCGGCTTGGGCCGGATCTGGCGCTTTCGGATACGTCTTGGATTCAGCCTGGGAAGGTAGCGTGGGATTGGTGGAATGCCTGGAATATTTCTGGGGTAGACTTTAAGTCTGGATGTAATATTGAGACGTGGAAATACTATGTCGATTTTGCCGCACGTCACGGTATTGAGTACATCATCCTTGACGAGGGCTGGTCGGATACGCGCGATCTCTTCAGCCGGAAAATTGATCTGGAGGACCTTGCTAATTACGGCAAGGAGAAGGGGGTGAAACTCATCCTTTGGTGCGTCTGGTGTACGCTGGATCAGCAGCTCGATAAGGCGTTGGCGGATTTTGAGCGGCTGGGCATCGCTGGGGTGAAAGTGGACTTTATGGACCGCGACGATCAGAAGATGGTCGAGTTTTATCATAAGCTGGCGGCGGCTACTGCGAAGCATCACCTGTTGTTGGACTTTCATGGTGCGTACAAGCCTACCGGGCTGCGTCGCGCCTATCCGAATCTGATTACGCGGGAAGGTGTATTTGGGATGGAAAACAGCAAGTGGTCGGACAAGTCCGATCCGGAGTACTGCGTCTCGATTCCCTTCATCCGTATGTTGGCGGGTCCGATGGACTATACGCCGGGGGCGATGAATAACGCGCAGAAAAATAATTTTCGCCCTATTTCAAACCGTCCGATGAGTCTGGGGACCCGTTGTCAGCAACTCGCGATGTACGTGGTTTTTGAAAGCCCGCTGCAAATGCTCAGTGATACGCCCGATGCCTATGAAGCGAATCAGGATTGCCTGGAGTTCATCGCTGCTACGCCGACCACTTGGGACGATACGGTGGCGCTGGGCGGTAGCGTGGGTGAGTATGTCGCGGTGGCTCGCAGGAAAGGGAAGGAGTGGTTTATTGGTGTCATGACGGACTGGAGCCCGCGTGAACTCACTCTGGATCTTTCTTTTCTACCGAAGGGAACGTGGGAGGCGGATTGTTTTGCGGATGGTGTCAATGCGGATCGGATTGGGACGGACTATAAACGGACGAAGCAACCACTTACTTCGGATAGTCAGCTGAAGGTCGTGCTGGCCCCGGGTGGCGGTTGGGTGGCCAGGCTGACCCAAGCCAAGTAGCGGACGAAATACGACAATAGCACGGGCCGGTGTCTGGGCGATGAGGTGGGGTATGACCCACATGTGCAAATGCACAGTATCGCCCGGCCCGGTCTTTTATTTTACCCGGGTAAAATAATCTCGGTAGCATCCTGCAGGGCAACCAAGCAACAAGGGTATTTTTGTCAAAACTGAAAATAACGCGCCTGTTCAGAGGGATGGGTTGATTGGGAGTTAGGAAATATGGAACAGGAAATGACGTATTCGGCATTTTCAGAACACAGATGTATTGCTTCTGGGGATGTGCAGACTATGGTGCTTGGGGTGAAAGACCATCTGGATAAGGGGGGGAATCCTGCCGTCCTTATATTCGAAGATAAAACGGGGAAGGAAATAGATTTTGATTTTCGGGGCACGTCTGAGGAGGTCCTGTCTCGACTCGCCACTCATCCTGCGGTGGCGTCGGCTGCTCCAACGGAGTCGGTACCGAACAGGGGGCCAGGACGCCCTAAACTGGGTGTTGTCAGTCGCGAAATCTCGTTATTACCCCGACATTGGGAGTGGCTTGAACAGCATCCGCGTGGCATATCGGTTACCTTGCGTACGCTGATTGATGAGGCTCGAAAGCGTGAGGGAACGAAGAATCTAATGCGTGATCGTCAGGATGCGGCGAACCGATTTATGTGGGCAATGGCGGGCGATTTTCCTCATTTTGAAGAGGCCTCTCGTGCCTTGTACGCGGGGGAGCGTGAAAAGTTGGAGGCGTTGATGGTCGATTGGCCCGAGGATGTCCGGGGGTATGTAACACGTCTTCTTGGATGATGTTTATCGCTCACTCTGGTTCCTGGATGGTGTATCAATGGGTTGAGGTATCGGGGCAACGTTTTGCCCCGGTTTTTTAAAGGGTGCTATACTGCCGTCTTGAGGCTATAGGGCGTACTTTGGGAGAAGTCTGTTTCTGCCAGAGTGATTCTGCTTTAGTGAGTGTAAAACTATCTTTATAAGGGGTGGGAAGTGCATATTATGGCCCCCAAAAAAGCATTTATAAAAACATTCGGCTGTCAGATGAATGAACATGACAGCTATCGTATGATGGATATCTTGCGAGATCTTGGATATGAGGCGGTGGCGACAGCGGAGGAAGCGGATCTGATACTTCTGAACACCTGTTCTGTACGGCATAATCCAGAAAACAAGGTCTACAGTTTTCTCGGCGCTTTACGTCCATACAAAGAGGCGAATCCCAATTGTATCATTGGTGTGGCGGGGTGCGTGGCGCAGCAGGTGGGTAAGGGTATCCTCAAGCGGGAAAAAGCAGTGGATCTGGTTTTTGGTCCGGATAATTATTTTCGGCTCCCTGAAATGCTCGAACGTGTGGCGCAGGGCGAACGGGTCTGTGAAACCCAGTGGCTGACACGGGATAAAAAGGTGCAGAATTTTGTGCCTGAGGAATGGGTGGAGCGTGGTCATGTGGAGGGGATTAAAGCCTATATCGCTATCACTAAGGGCTGTAACAACATGTGCACGTACTGCATTGTGCCCTATACGCGAGGGCGGGAGGTGTCTCGCGAGAAGGAGAATATTCTGCGCGAGGCGCAGTCCCTGATTAAAAGTGGGGCGCGCGAAATCTGGCTGCTGGGACAGAATGTAAATTCGTATCGTACAAGCCAGGAGTATGGTTTCTATCAGCTCCTGGATGAAGTGTCGCAACTGGAAGGGTTGCCGCGCATACGCTTTACATCGCCGCATCCCAAAGATTGGGATAACCGCCTTGCGGATTTGATGGCGTCGCGCAAAAATATCTGCAAGCAGTTGCATTTACCGTTTCAGGCGGGTGCGGACAGTATGTTGAAGGCGATGCGGCGGAATCATACGTTGGATGCCTACCTCGAAAAGGTGCGGTATCTGCAGTCGGTAGCACCGCAGGTAGAACTCTCGACGGATCTGATTGTGGGTTTTCCCGGGGAAACGGATGAAGATTTCGAGCGTACCTTGTACGCGCTGGAAACGGTACGTTTCAGTCAGGTCTATTCCTTTAAGTACTCTGTGCGGCCCGGCACGCGTGCGGCTATGCTGGAAGATGATGTGCCGCGTGAGGTCAAAGAGGAACGTCTTGCCCGGGTGATTGACTTGCAGAACAGGATTACGCAGGAGCAAATGGAGGCGCTTCATGGTACGATACAGGAAGTGCTGCTTGATACCCTGCATCCACGTGATGCAGCATTGATAAATGGGCGCACGGATGGGCATCGACCTATATGTGTCGCGAGCGATGGGTTGCAGGTAGGGGACTTGGTGACGGCTCGGGTGACTGGGCATCAGGGACATTGGTTGCAGGCGGAGTTGGTATAAAGGAAGAAGAAACGACTAGAGGGTAAGAACCTATGCAGATACAGGTGGTAAAAAGCAGTGAAGTAACTTTCGACGACGTTGAATCCTGTTTGGTTGTTCCCGTTTTTGAACGGGTTTTTCCACTCAACAGCGAAGTTCTGCGTGAACAGGATGAGTTGACGTTGCAGGCGCTAGTGGATAAGGGCAGTATCACAGGCAAAGCACGGGAATGTTTTTACGTGCCTTCGCCCAATAGTCTTTACCATGGGGTGCTGTCCATTGGTCTGGGTAAAAAAGAAGACTTTACTGCGGAAACGTTACGCCGTGCCGCTGGCAAGGCCTGTTCTCTCTTTTCGGCCAATCGAGTGCAACATGTGTGTCTTGATGTTTCACGCCAGGAGCCAATATCGGTCGAGGCCTTTGTAGAGGGCGTTATTCTTGGACAGTATTCCTTTGATGTGTATAAACGCCAGGAAGAGGATGCGGAACATCCACCGGTCAAGGTCGAAAAAATTACGCTGGCGGTTGCCAATGATGCGGATGTCGAAGCTATTCGTATCCGTTGTCAACTGGCGGCGGTGATGTGTTTGAGCGCCAATGGCGCACGTCATTTGGCCAATACCGCAGCCAATGAAATGACGCCGACCGCCTTGGCGGAATTTGCGCAAGGGATTGCCAAGGAAGCGGCGTGTGATTGTTATGTGATGGAGCGGGAGGAGATGGAAAAGCGGGGGATGAATGCATTGTTGGGCGTGGCCAAGGGCAGCAGTCAGCCACCGAAACTCATCATACTGCACTATCGCCACAGTGACGCCAGCAAGACGTTGGCCCTGGTAGGAAAAGGGGTAACGTTTGACGCGGGTGGGTTGAGTCTGAAGCCGTCGAACGGCATGCATGAAATGAAGTATGACATGTGCGGCGCAGCAGCGGTGTTGTGCACCATGATGAATGTGGTGGAACTCAAGCCTGCTGTCAATGTGATCTGCGTTGTGCCTGCTGTGGAGAATAAAACGGGGGCGGATGCGCAAACACCGGGTGATATTGTGCGCGCGTGCAATGGTACAACCATTGAAGTGCATAACACGGATGCAGAGGGACGCCTTGTCCTTGCCGACGCTATGGCCTACACGGTTGAGGAGTACCATCCCGATGTGCTTGTGGATGTAGCCACGTTGACGGGGGCTTGCGTGGTGGCCTTGGGGCACTATGCCGCCGGACTTTTTACCAATAATGAGGATGTCTGTGCTGCTTTGCAGGCGGCAGGGACGCAGTGTGATGAGCGGGTATGGCCCCTCCCTATGTGGCCGGACTATGAAAAACTCATTGAGGGAGAACATGCCGATTTGTGCAACATTGGCCCTCAAGGCGAGGCCGGTACAATTACCGCGGCCTGTTTCCTTAAAAAATTCGTAGATGATACCCCCTGGGCCCACATCGACATTGCCGGGACAGCGTGGGGCGGCAAAAATATCGACTATCTCAATCCCAAATTTGCCACGGGCTATGGGGTTCGTTTGCTTACCCACTGGCTTCTTGCCCAGGCAAAATGAATGGATAAACCGTATTCAGGCATAGGCGGCAATAGTGTTGTGGCTCAGCTTGATCGTTGATTGGTGTGTTATGAGTTGTACGAAGCGCGCTTCACTTTATACGCTGGGTTGCCGCCTGAATCAGGCGGAATCGAACCTCTTTGCGGAAAAGTTACAGGAAGCGGGATACGAAATAGTTTCTTTTGGAGAAGCCGCCGATCTGGGCATTATCCATACCTGTACGGTTACCCGTGAGGCAGACACTAAATCGCGAAAAATGATTCGACAATTCATTCGCACGAATCCACAGGCCTTTACGGTGGTGCTGGGATGCTATGCACAGGTGGGTAGTGCCGCTCTCGCAGAGATTGAAGGTGTGGATCTGATCGTGGGTAACCAGGACAAAATGGATTTTTTGGACTATGTGCGTCAGGAAAAGAACGCGTCCCCCATGATTATTCGCAACTCCATTAAACGCGCGCCCTTTACACTAAATTTTGCACGTACGCTTCCCGTTACCTGTCGTCGTGAGAATCTTAAAATTCAGGATGGCTGTAATTGCATGTGCAGCTACTGCATTATTCCCTTTGCGCGGGGGCGCGTTCGTTCCCGCGCCCTGAACGATTTATTGGAGGAAGCCCGACTTCGCGTAGATGCGGGGGCGCAGGAGATTGTATTGACAGGGGTGAATATCGGTACTTATGCGTACGAGGGAGGGGCGTTGCCTGAAGTCGTCGATGCGTTAAACGAAATTCCGGGCCTGCGTCGTATTCGCATCAGTTCGCTTGAACCCAAAACGATTCCCGAATCGCTCTTCGAAATGATGTGCGATCCGGAGCATGCCCTGGTTCCCTATTTGCACATCCCGCTGCAATCCGGGTCGAATCGTATCCTGCAAGCCATGCGTCGTACCTATACGCGGGAAGAATACATTGAGTTTGTTGAGAAGGCCGCTGCTTGCGTGCCTGACATCGGAATAGGCACGGATATTATGGTTGGATTTCCAGGGGAGACCGAGGAAGACTTTGCGCAAAGCTACAACTTGCTGGCTGAAACCCCGCTTTTTTACGCACATGTCTTCAAATACTCCGATCGAAACGGCACGTTGGCTTCCCGTATGTCCGGTAAAATACCGCCGCCGATGGCGAACGAACGTAGCCTTCGATTACGCAGGCTCAGCGAAAAGAAAACGAATGAATTTGCAGCCTCTTTCGTAGGAAAGACTCAAGAGGTGCTTTTTGAGCAGGAGATTAGTGGACGCTGGGTCGGTTATTCTGAAAACTATCTGCGCGTTTCTGTTGAATCTTCTTTTTCTTTGAAAAACCAAATTTTCCAGGTGTACCTGCAACGTCAGAATGACGGTGAACTATGGGGGAGTGTGGAGAATAGCGAAGGTGCGGTTTGCGTATGACTCAGGATGCTCTTTTACAACCTGCGCAAAAAAAGGAAGCACAGCTTCTGACGCTGCTTCGAAATTACGATTCTCTTCTGATTGCGTATAGTGGAGGCGTTGACTCCACCTACCTGGCTGCCGTGGCGCACGAGGTACTGGGGGAACGCGCCTGTATGTTGATTTTTGATTCTCCCAGCTTTCCGCGCAATGAATTGGAGGAGGCGGTTGCATTGGCGCAATCGAGAGGGTGGCGTATGACGGTGCTGCAAAGCCGTGAGTTTGAGAACCCCGACTTTTGCAGGAATGATGCGCAGCGTTGCTATTACTGTAAGGCAACGCTGTTTTCCCAGATGTATGAATATGCCAGTGCGCATCGTATTGCCACGTTGGCATGCGGTGAAATTGCGGAAGATGCTTTGGACCCGACCCGTGTTGGCGCACGTGCGGCACAGGAAAATGATGTCGTCACTCCTCTAGCGGCGGTTGGACTGAATAAAGAAGAAATTCGTGTGTTGAGTCGCCTGCGCCATCTTCCTACCTGGGATAAAGCTAGCTTTGCTTGTCTTGCTACGCGGGTTCCCATGGGAGAACGACTTGATAAAACGCTATTGCATCAGATAGAACAGGCCGAGGCTATTTTTAGACAACACGGATTTCATCAGTATCGAGTCCGTCATCATGGCGCCTTGTGTCGTATTGAAATCGAGGCCGAAGATTTTTCCCGAATGCTTGATACGGAGACGCGTGAGACGATAGTGGGGGAATTGAAGGGGTTGGGATATAGTCAAGTTACCCTCGATTTGGCCCCCTACGCGGCCAAGGCGCGCGTAGCACCATCGGAAAGTCCGGACACAGCGCGCTAGATCGATAACACTTATGGAAGCGTTTTTTTTACGGGTGAAAAGGCCTCTGATGGGGTGGGTAAGGTGCTTGTCAAAGGAATTTGTGGTTTCTCATTTCCAAAGATTGATACGATTCGCGCGTGCAGCAATTTAATCCGTTTCTCCGGATTTTCCCCCAAGGGGATCTGCCCACCAGCCATCACACGGTGTCCTCCGCCGGTTCCTAAGCCAGAAACCACACGTTTCATTTTTTCTGCCATGTTGCTCCGTCGATCTACGGCGCGCGCGGAAAGATGTACGAAATTTTCACAGCGTCCATAACACACGGCACTACGCATTTTCTCCAGTCGAATGAGCAGGTCCGCCACTTCTGCCACCATTTCTGGATTGCGACACTCGGGTATATAACTGATCACTGTTTTTCCTGTAACTACACAATTTGCTAAAGCCTCGGACAGCGCCTGGAAATAGTTTGAGGAGACCGGGGCGCGTCGAATATTCACCAGCTTTTTTTTGTCTGCGATGCGGAACAATGCCTGGTAGGCTTTTATGCCTGCGGGGCTGGCCTCGCGACCCAAATCTTGTGTGTCGGATTGGATTCCGTAGAATAAGGCAGTGGCGAGGTTGATATCCGCCTTTACTTCGGCAGCAAGAAGATATTCGTAAAATATAGTGGAACAGGCGCCGTATTCAGGACGAATATCCACCAGCGCCGCACGCCAGCGTCGCCGTTTAGGTAACAGGTGGTGATCGATTACTATATCGGGATTGCGCATTCGCAAAATGGTATTGCCAGTTCGTGGCTGGGCATCCACCAGACATATGGTGTCGAAACGGGTCAGGTCGTCTGCCGTGAATTGATGTGCATCAATGCGCAATTCTTTCATCATGGCCCGATTTTCAGCCCGGGCACATACTCCGCCATAGCCCAAGGTCACGCGCTTGCCCAGGCATTGACGCACCAATGTGCGCAGTGCCGAGGCAGATGCCAATGCATCTGGATCAGGGGCGTCCTGCATCAAAACCATTATATGCGTTGCTTGCGCACAAATCGCCAGCAACTGCTTTACATTTTGTCGACTCCGTTCAATATCCACACCTACGACTCCTCAGCTATTTCCCGATACCGTTCTCACCACCAGCAGTGAACGCGGTGGACACTGCAATACGCCGGTCCATTTCTCCTGACGCCATGGCGCTGGCAACGCTTGTTCCGTTGCAGGCGAACAGACGATATTATACATATAACAGAGAACCTCTCCTTGCATTTCTGGCGCATCGACCGTGACTTTTGCGGTCTTTTCCGCCCAGTTTAGCAATGCAATACTATGTTCTCCCGTTTTCCATTGCGCAGCGACGCAACGTTGCTCGGAAGGGGACATTGCGGGCGCATACATGCGTGCGCCTGTGGGGAAGGCTTGGGATAACATTGCCCATGCATATCCCACACGGCGCAGCCCCAGACCGCTTGTTTTACTTCGCATCAAACCCCAATAAAAACCATCGTGCCCGTTATCATCCAACTGCCATATACAAACGCTATGAGAGCCTGCGCGAAGCGCCTGTATCGCATAATCGGCCATCAGTAACCCATACTCAAAACTGTCTATGCGCACATTTCCGGTAGGATGCCGTGCACCATCCTGTCCGCCAGCCTCGCCAACCACCAACGGCTTTTCTCTCCAGTTAGCATCCCCTTCGCGCACACACGTCCAATGTTTGGCAAAAAAGGTCTCCAGGGCGCCGCTACGCACCATGTCATCCTTCACATATGCATGCACATCATACGCGCCCAGTACATCCTTCATTTCCTGCACGGCGCGCTCATGCCATTCCGATGCATTCGATTCATCCGAACCCATCAAGACAAGCCGTTCATGCCATGGATACGCTGAAAAAGCCTGGCGCACCTGTAATAGGCCCGCTTTCCATTCCTCCCAGCTACCAGTTTCATAATTTGGTTCATTTACAAACACAAAATATCGAATGCAATCGTAGCCGCGTTCCTCGATCAGATAGGCCATGTAACGTGCAATCGCCTGCGCGTATTTTGGATCGTCCACCCCCTTGATACCGGGAGCCTTGGCCCATGTCGCACACCCCCATTCCGTCAGGATCACCCGGATACCTTCCTGCTGGCAAAAGTCCAACTGCTGGTACAGGTGCTGCATTTTCACCGAGTCCCACTCGAAGACGCCTCCTTCACGATAGCACCAACGTAGTTGCATCATCACACGCACTATTCCCAATCCCATAGCGCGGACACGGGTAGTGATTTGTCCAAAATCTTCTGCGGTTATCCCCGCCTTCGCATAACCATCAATATCCCACTCAGCCCCCAGGCCCAAAAAGTTTTCACAGATGGGGGGGCTTGAGAAGGGGACTATTTCCTGCGCCTGCACCGAACATAGGAGCAACAGAGACCCTGCCCCGAGGATGAGTTTTCTTGCCATAACGCCTGCCTTGCTCCCCATACCGTTTCCTTCCACTTAATCCAGATTTTTTCCAAGGTCTGCTTTTGTGCGTAATACCAAATCAACGCCTTCTGCCACCCCCAGCATAGGCGTCTGCAACAAGGCCTGCGCTTTGGTATTGTCCAGCGAAGCATCCAGCGGACGATCCGCACGTCCCGGAATTTCCGTGGGATCATTCACCCGCACCAACGAACGGGAATAGCCCAACTGTTCCGCAATCTGGCAAACCATGGCATACCGGTTGATACGGTTATTGCCCGCCAACTGCAATGTTCCCCCGTAGGTATTGCCCGCCAATTCCAGTAATGCCCGCGCCACCGTTACCACATCAATTGGCGTGCGAATTTCATTATCCGGCGTTTCCACCACCTCGCCCGCTTTAAAACGCGCCATCATCCACGACAGGAACGAGTTGCCCGCACCCAGCATCGGCACCCCCATCACCAGCGACACACGCGCCACCACCCCATGGGCAACATTGAGCACCGCATCCTCCGCACGCAATTTGGTTTCCCCATACCAATTTACCGGTACGGCTGCATCCGTTTCGCTATACAAGCCTTTGACGCCATCATAGATATTATCCGTGGAGCAATACACCATTTTTGCGCCATAGCGTCGACACAACTGCGCTATCTGCTGCGTTAATACGGTATTTACGCGATGCGCCTCCTCGCGATGCGCCTGGCAATAATCAATATTCGCCAGGGCTGCGGTATGGATCACCGCTGTGGGTCGCACCTCCTCAAAGAGTGCGGTCAATGCGTGGGAATCGCAAGGATTCAGCTGACACCAATGTATATCGTGTCCCCACAGCAATGGTTTTCCCCGTGACACGGCATAGACCTGCCCGTCATCGCGTTGACGTAAAATGCTACCCGCAACAAACCCTTGCGCCCCTGTCAGCAATATCCGTTTCTGCATGAAAAATCCTTCTTTGAGATACGCGACACTAAGCCGGAGATATTAACTTTACACCGCTTTCCCCAAACGCTACTATAACAGCACAATCGACGAAATTCACAGTGAGGAAGTATTATATGAAGACCAGTATACACCTGTTTCTTATCCTTATTTTAACCGGCGTCATACATCAAGCCGCTTTTGCTGAAAAAAAGAAGGACGCCACATCGGAAGCGCCACGCATTGTTAACATCATCAACTTCATTCGCGCTGTGGAACCACGGCTTGAAATGGACCTGTTCACGCCGGTCAAAAAACAAATCGAACTGGTAAAGAAATACGACCTGCCCGCCACTTTTCTTTTGCAATATGACGCCTTCTTTCAAGGTGGCTTTGTGGAATTGCTCAAGAAAGAGCTGCCAAAGAATTGCGAAGTCGGCGTCTGGCTCGAAATCGTACAGCCCCTCGTAGAAAAAGCCGGACTTACCTGGCGGGGGCGTTATCCCTGGGATTGGCACAGCGACGTCGGATTTACCGTAGGGTACACGCCCGAAGAACGCGAGAAACTGATCGATGTCGTCATGGAAGACTTTAAAAGCCTCTTTGGCGTCTACCCTGCCTCTGTCGGTTCCTGGTTTATCGATGCACACACCCTGGGTTACATGGCCGATAAATACGGCGTGCGCGCCTCCTGCAACTGCAAAGACCAAATTGGCACCGATGGATACACCCTGTGGGGTGGCTACTGGAATCAGGCCTACTATCCCAGTAGGAAAAATGCGTTCATGCCCGCACAATCGAAAGAAGAACAAATCCCCGTCCCCATTTTCCGCATGCTCGGCAGCGATCCTATCTACCAATACGACGCCAATCTGGGTGAGCAACGGCAATCGGTCATCTCCCTCGAACCCGTCTACAAAGACGGCGGCGGTAACCCCAAATGGGTACGCTGGTTCTTCGATATCCAGACAGAGGCCCCCTGCCTTGCCTTTGCCTACGCCCAGGTCGGCCAAGAGAACTCCTTCGGCTGGCCCGCCATGAGAGACGGCTTCACCGACCAGATCAAACTGCTTAAAAAGCTCCGGAAAAAAGGAAAAATACGCGTCGAAACCCTGGTCGATTCCGCCGACTGGTTCCGCAAGAACTTCCCCCTTACCCCTACCACGGCGGTTACTGCATTGGATGATTTTCGCAAAGAAGGACGCAGCAGCCTCTGGTACAATTCCTGCCATTACCGCGTTAACCTGCTCTGGGAAAACGGGGAGATGCGTGTGCGCGACTTGCACCTTTTCGATGAACGCTACCCCGAACGCTACCTTGGGCTGCCAGTCTCCACTAACGCCTGCACCTACAACACCCTGCCTATCGTCGACGGCTTCCAATGGAGCACTGCCGAAAAACGTGCCGGACTCTATCCCATCTTCCTCGACAAAGACAAGCAGCCCCTGCCCATGCGTGGCGGCAAACCCGAAGTGAGCGAAATTCAAAAGGACGTCCTGCAAATTACCTGGCCCCTGGAAGACCAGGGAAAACTAATACTCACTCTGCGCCCTGAAACCATGGAATGGCGCATCCTCGACAACCCCCGCCCCTGGGTGCTTGCCTTGCGTTGGAGTTTTGATAAGCCCGTCCTTATATGGAGCGATGACGCAACAACGGTATCTTACATTCCCCTTGATCCCTTTGCCAGATACAAGCCCATACTGACATGCCAGATAGGCGATGTAACTCAAAATGGAGATACACCCGAAATACGTATCCACCCTCACAGCTCTAAAATTACATTGTTTCCAAAATATGTAAAGTTCTCTCCGCCACCTTCTATGTTTGGCGGGGTTCTTCCACCTGGGGTGTAGCGTCATTTGCAAAAAAACACTACTCTAAAGGACATCCAAATTAGATAGTTTCCAATATTTTGCAATCCACCTGCCGTTCTCTTTGCTTTCACTCCAAACAGAGAACGGCAGGATTTTTAGAGTCGT
This sequence comes from Candidatus Hydrogenedentota bacterium, assembly GCA_963678445.1. Lineage (GTDB taxonomy): Bacteria > Hydrogenedentota > Hydrogenedentia > Hydrogenedentales. Next base: position 3,218,912 of record OY782877.1, read on the forward strand.
ATATGACGTTTTTTAGAAGATTTTTATTGTGCGCTACAGCAAAAGGAAGCTACCTCCCTAAGAATGTCAAGCTCAGCGAAATTATCCCCAGTAGGAGCACTAAAGACCAGGCGAATAGATGAAGCGTGTTTGCGATCTTCTTCGTATTGAAACCGACGGATGACAGGCGTCCTAATATGCTCATTTTCGTACAACTCACCATGAGTCCCACCGTGCATATAGTAACGGCCATACCCAGCATTACACATGATGCAAGCGCTATGCCCAGCATGACATGCCCTGAGCCGGAACAGAATAGCATCACGAGAACAACACTGGGGCATGGAATAAATCCGGCGGCAAATGCCAGGAGAATAACATTCGTATTTTGCCGTACCGCTATTGTTCCTTCCGCATCGGTATTGTGAACCCCGCAGTCCTTCCTGCGTATCCATCGATAGGCTTCCCTGCCGAGCATAATCGCTCCCCATAGGGTAATCGCTCCAAAACTCACTACCTTGAACATTTTATCCGCGTTTCCCAGGAAGGATAGTGCTGTGGTTCCCAAGAGCACTCTACCCACTACAACCGCGACAATCCCAGAAAAGCCATGGAAGAGCGCAAAGAGCACGCCAAGAAGAATTCCTGAAGAAAGACTGCGTTCATCGCCGAGTAAATAAGAAGCGGTAATACTTTTCCCGTGACCTGGTCCGGCCGCATGAAATACGCCGTATAGAAAGGCGATAAAACAAAGCCAAAGCACGGCATCCATACGCAGGGCGCCGTCAGCGGATTTTGTAGCAAGTTCTTCCAATCGCTGGCGCACAGCGTTTTCCTGTTCCAGTATCCAAGAGATAAAAGCTGTATAAAAGCGCCGGGACTGTGGAGGGTTCTTTCCTGAAATAGCTTCACCCTCCAAAGGGGAACCGGTCGACCTCACGTCGACCGCTTCCTGATTTTTGACAGGTCCCATTCCGTTTGGATTAAAGCGGAGAATCACTTCCTCAGGATAAACCGTTCCGCCATAGAAGGATTCATTCTTATTTACCCTTTTTTCTGCCCACCACTCGAATGCGTCGCTGTGTAATACACGATACGAGGGTTCTGCATACTCAAAAGCGATATAGTATGAAGGGTCATACTGTTCGATACGAACTTCGGATACGGCATCCGCAGCTTCCATTCGGCAGGGGATACTGAAAGAAAACAGTATCTTATAGCGTTCCATGGCTACTTCCGGATTTTCAATTGCATCAATGAACCGTTCCACGCCATTTTCCACAAGCCTGGTAAAATAATGGTCCTTGTGCAAGTCCTTTTCAAGGCGTGCAGCGAGTTTTGCAGACTCAAGGCTGGAAAGTTCTCCATCGGCATCCGTATCGTACGCGCCAAAGAGATCCGTACTGGCGAATGCGTCATAGCGCCACAGCGATCGGATTTCCCGCAGACCTGTTTCGTCGAATACGAACGTCTGTTCTACAACGATCAGGCCGTGTGGATGCCCCCACGCCCCAAACGATATCAAAACGGCGAGAAACAGTAGGCAGCCGCCGAAAGAGCTTTTCATTCGCCGTCTCCCTTATCTTCAGGCGCGTCCGGCGCTACCGTTTTCTTCTCGTTAACGGATGAGGGGTGACTTGTCTCTTCGTCTTCTTCACCGCTCATACGCCTTCCGGTGATACGCCGCTGCACCTTGAGGTGATTGTATCCCGTCACCTCATGCCCTTCGTCGCAGACCGCCAGGGCCTCGTCGAAGCGGCCCAACTCCGTCAGAGCACGCGCCAGAAACAGATAGTTTTCCCGGAAGATCTGCTTTTCATAATCGTCGAAATGCTTCTTTTTCTTCTCAAGACGCTCCTTTTCCTTTTTCTCCAGGGGAATAGCTTGGCTCAATACCACAGCGGCACGCTCATATGCCTGTTCCTCAGAAAGCGCAAGCTGCTCATACTTTTCGAAGAGCAAACGTCCCAGCGCGCCACGCACCTCAAAGGACCACGGGTTTGCCGCAATACCTGCTTCGAGCAGCTTAAGCGCACGTTCCGGTTGTTGGGCGAAATCAGCCATAAAAAACGCACCCATCGAATACAGGCGTTCGATATTCGGATTAAATCGCAATGCCAGCTCATACCAGGGGATTAATTCAACCGGGTCGCTATGTCGGTGGTTCGGCATATAGGGCACAATAGCCCGGTGAAATTTTCCCACCGGCCCACGCCAATCAAGCTCTTCGTTCAGAGCAAGCGGAACCCCATCCTGGTGATCAAGGCCAGCGGCCATGCCAACTGCGTTTTGAGCACGAAAACCACGCTCCTCCTCAGCGTTAGTCGGCATGCGGTAGGCAACGCCATTGTGCAGATATTCAAGCGTCTTCAGCCACACCAGACTCTGCGCCGTAAGCTGGATTTGTCCCATCAGACTCAACGCAATCGATTCTTTGGCCGCTTCTATTTCGGTCGCGCTATACGACACGCGCATAGTTTCAAATTTTCCCTGAAAATGCTGCGCGAGCAAGCCGCAAAGTGCAAATCCAGGAAGCAGAACGAGGGGAAAATACTTTGAGAACAGAGCATATCGTATCGTTTTTTTTCTGTTCATAGCGCGATCCTCCGAAAACGCCAGCAGCCTAAGGTCGCAAAAAGTGCGGCGTATACGGCGGCGTAGACCGTAAGTCCCGCCAATATGCCACTAGAAATAGCGGGCCATTCATGAATGACTTTTTTCGAGAGATCGAAAAGCTCGAGGTGAGGCACAACCCAATAGAGCAGCTCGGCAACGCGTTGGGAGGGGCCAGCCAGTTCGGTATGCACCGCCAGGATAGTGTTGGCAAAAGTAGTCATCGCCAGACACAACAATAAAGATAAAGTAATATTCGCTCCATGCGTTAGAAACAGCGACGTAGCGAGGACAAGCGCAGAAATAAGCCACATGGAGAGAACTCTAAGATAGAGCGCCTGTACAAAAATCAGGCCCGAATGGATGTCGAAGATCTGAAAGAGCACGAACAATTCTAACCAAAAGAGTAATACTACCGAGGAACTAATCGTAGCTACGCCAAGGTATTTTCCCAAAAATATAATGGTGCGGCTGACGGGTTTCGCTGCAAGGGGATACAGTGTGCGATTCTGTAGCTCGGCAGGGAATTGGCGCGCCGCCGTCACAATGCAAATGACTGTGCAGAGTACATTGGTGACAGTCAGCGCTACATCCTTGACGAATTTTTCCAATCCTTCCGTGCCGAAGTGATTGAATACGGCTGCGCCAAGCATAATAGCAAAACCTAGAATGAGTACGATGTAGGGGTCCTTGCGTCGGAATGATTCGAGGACCGTCACCTGTGATATGCCAAACAGTTTTTTCATGGTCGATTCCTTGTTATGATCACGCCACTTTGTGGCCAAGTTTGCATACGAAATAATCTTCGAGCGACATAGATTCCTCGAATATTTCGAGGACTTCGCCTCCCGATGCTTCAATACGCTTCTGGAGATCCTGGGCTTCTTTCCAACTGGCAGCGGTATAGACTTGCGAATCCTCATTCAACACACGGGCAACAATCCCGCCTCCGTCAAATGTCTGGCCATTGTGCCGCGTGCGCACAACCACACAACGCGTCGATGCTGTGAGTTCACGAAGGGTGCTTTCTTCAAGGATTTTTCCTTCATCAAGCAAAACAATCCGATCACAAAGCAACGCCACCTCGCTCAACTCGTGGGAAGAAAAAAACACGGTTTTGCCCGCTGCTTTAAACTCCATGAGAATCCTGCGTACATCGTGACGTGCTACAGGGTCTAACCCCGAAGTTACCTCGTCGAGGATAAGTAGATCGGGTTCCCCCATAATGGCCTGGGCAATACCGACCCGCTGCAACATCCCTTTTGAAAAACCGGAGAGACGCTCCCGGTCTCGTCCGTGCAACCCCACCTGTTCAAGGAGAGAAGAAACAGTTTCCTCACGGCGGGCGCGCGGGATATCTGCCAGTTTGGCGTACAGCCGCAACGTCTCACGTGCGCTTAAAAACGGGTAGTATAACGCCACCTCAGGCAGATAGCCGATACGACGACGCGCGGCAATGCTTCCGGCGGCCTCGCCAAAAAGATGAGCCTTCCCCTGGGTTGGCTGTAAAAAACCCATAAGGATTTTGATGGTGGTAGTCTTGCCAGCACCATTAGGACCAATAAATCCAACTACCTCCCCTCGATTCACGGAAAGTGAAAGGCCGTCTACCGCAGTTACCGTGCGTCCAGAAGGCGTACGGAAACTTGCGTGGAGGTTTTCTATATCAATTACTGCTGTTTCTACAGGCATAGGTGTATTCCTTTATAGGCGTCATAACGGTACGAAACCTTATGGATGTGACTTCTGATTGTTTATTAGCGTTTGTTCAAGCGACTGTAGACCGAAGGCGCCACCTTCATGCCGCGCGCTTCAAATTCCTTAAAGGCGCGCACATGATGCTCGAGTGCACCGCATCCGGCGCTATCCAGCTCAAGCCACTTTCCGTTGTAACGCTTGAAGTAGTATTCAATACCCTTGAACGTTTTCATTTCCTCATCCCCATGGTTGCGGATGTAGACGTGAATCACTCCCCAGGCTCGTCCAAAGAGGTTAAAAGATTTGCCGCCATCTACTAAAATCAGGGTCTCATATGCAGCCGGATCCTCCTCACCGAGATAATCATTCAGCTTTTGCGTCGAGATTTCGTGCAATTCCGCCATCATGTCGCTGGTATCCACCCAGGACCAGGCAACAACAGAAAACGCACAGATTCCAATGAAGGCAACAAGTTTAAGCTCATTACGATGGATTACAAGAGTCATGTCTAATTCTTCCCATAGCGAAACATCCCGCTATACACGGACACAGCAGTAGTGCGTTCGCTTCTATTTGTTCCAGACAATACAGTGGAATACCACCCGCTCTAGAGATGCCAAGAGGGATGTTGAGTGTCCTGTGACGTGTTGCATTGAAGATGGGAAATACGTCAGCAAAGCATCGCAGACAAACAAGAATAGCCCTTGGATATGCCGGGAGGGTGAAGGAGTTATGCGCACTGATTCTGAGGAGCGGTCCACATAGGCTAAAGCGGTCCAGCGACCACAAGCAGGAGGTATAGTCCTTACCATACCTGACAACAGCAAAGGCCCGTTTTTTATGACAACTTTTGCAGTGTCAGTCACTAAAGTGACAGATATGTCGGCACATGCCCTTATCCTCTGTAGCAGATTTTTCTACGGAGATGAGATATCATATGCCTCACTGTAAAAATGCCTATAGCGCTACACAGTGCAACAAAACACCAACGTTATTGACGGGATTACAGGCTGGGAGGACCGCGTAATTTGATACGGAAGACAAAACAACGGAATAGCGGTGTTTCGCAGGAGGGAATGGGACAGCACCGGCCAGGATAGTACCGGGCAAGTGCTACTAGGAACAGGTAGAGAAAGACAGGAAGCTGCAAAAATTGGCAGAACGGACACGTTTCATGCTGGTGTTTATGTTCATGCCCTAACAGGATGAAAAACAACTCATGCATGGCCGCAGCAGCAAAAACAGCGACAAGCAATATGGCAACACAACGTAGAAGCGCTTCCGTCGTATCTTTTCGCGGAAAACGGCGTATCCATACTCTCTGTGTGGAGCCAACTTTTGACATGCGGTATATCTTTTCTGTTTAATGATATTGTATTCTCAACAATACAATAAACCCCGGTGGAAAATCAAAAGCGATTTTCTAGTCTGGATTTATATGCGTTGAATCATCCAAAAGGAGAGTGCCCAAAAATACGTATTTGCCCTTCCTTACTCAAAAATGTAATAATCAATACGTGGTATGAATTGGAAAAAGTACATAGATGTATCGTAATGATACGTTTGTAATCCCTTTACAAGAACAAGGTGTTTTCCAAGCCTATAAAAAGAAATTATCTGGCAAATATTGTTGCTAGACAGCTTCGAACGTGGGGGCGACATGGTCTCGACGGGGATGAAAGAAGCGAAGGATGCGTGCCGAGGACCCCGGTGGCCTCGTAAAAAACCGGGATTTGTTAACTGCGAACAATGAATTCGCACTTGCCGCCTAAATAATGGCGACACGCTCTACCTGTGACTGCCTGCTAACGGGATAGAGCGCCGACTAGCGGGCCTTGAACCCGGGCGGTTGGGTTGGTCCCCCCGGTGAGAGTAAGTTGACCCTCTAGCGAAGCTGGACAGCGCGCCTGACGCGGTCCGGTGGGGCGAATCTTTTAAAGGACAGGCTACGCACGTAGAAGCCTTCGTGGACGCATCTTCGGACGCGGGTTCGATTCCCGCCGCCTCCACCATTTTTTGATTGCAGCAAGCCTATGTTACTCAACGGCTTGCTGCGATTTTCACTCTTATCTGGCTTACTTTGGTCACGCATTTAGCACGCTCGAACATTTCGAGTACAGGTTCAGTTACTTTCTCAGATAGCATCTGCATGTTTGCCTGATTGCTCTGAGCATAGGTATTGAATGTTAAGCGCGGGTCGCTGTGGTCAAGTGCTTCCTGCGCCTCTTTCCCATAGTTGCGCCATTTTCGACAACAAAAGTTGCATACGCCACACGCAATGAATGGAAGTCAATTTTCCCTTCTCCGGTTTCCTTTCAACACTGGACAAGGCCATGCTCAAGGTCATGCGGCGAGTTTTACCGCCCAAACGACCTGGAGACGGGCTTCTTGGTAGGTCATATCCAGATCATTCTGGTTCGCCCCATTGAACCCGTCGGCATTTCTGATGAATCCCACGCATGTGTCACATTCCACTCGCTATCCATTTCGAGCGTATGCTCCAACTCCACATGGTCGAGGAGGTCGCCCTTCCGCGCCGTAAGGAACTCCCATCAAGTATGCTTTGCTACAACTACTTAGCAGAATCAGACTCCAATTGCGTGTAGTACCGCAACGATATCTAGCGCATTAGAGTGAGTTCAACACGCCCTTTCATATCCTCAGCAATCTCAGGTCTGTCAAGCATGCCAGGAGAAAGAGCTCTCCCCTTTTCCTGAGTCTGGAAGTTCAGGTACTTTGACCAACGATGAAGGTCGTCCATACTGACGTAATTGAAGCGAACTCGTTCACACACGACATGCCCCCCCGAGCGTTGCAAGAGAAACACGTGTGTTTCTGGATCGTAGCTAATGGGCGAAAGCTCGGAAAACTTCCCTTCTGACACTGCGTAGCGCCTGACAAAGCCCGTCGAGCGATTCTTGCTGCCCTCACGCTCGACACCGATCCTGTAGAGTATGTGTTCCTGACCGAATCTCCTCAATAGATACTCCGAACGAGAACCCATGGGAGCGACGGCTGAGGAAGCCAGGAGGGTACAGCTGTCAAGTGCAACGAGATGAAGATGCAACTCGTCTCCCTCTTTCAGTCTCGACCAGATGATAGCTCGCTCGCCCTCGAAACAGGCATATGAGCAGAATGCGGTTGCCTTCTCCTTGCATAGCAAGGAGGAGGCAACGCACCTCCCCGTCTCTCTCCCACTCCACGCATCGATCTTCAGAATGGTGTCGTACGTTGAGGCTCGACCGACAAAGAGGAGTCTTTTGTCTTCGGATAGCGAAACAGGATATCCAAGCCTGAGATCGAAGCCGAAATCCTGCGCTGCTGATTGGCTTAGGGGATGACAAACGAGACTACTGCGTTTCTCGAAGTCCCTGACGTACACAAGATCCTTCGAGACAGGAAGAACGAGGGAATCACCTCCAGTGAACTGCCGAATACCAGTATCCCGAAACGAACCCGAAGTAACGTCAAACAGATAGAGTTGATCCTCCCTTTTGTCTGGCTCATGGACGAAGAAGTAGCCTACTTTTTCGTCAGCGAGATACCATCCCCGGAGTATGGCATGCGACCGGAGCCCCAGTAGCGGCACGCGCGCGACTTCGCGAGCACTACGTTCGGCGTAATCGATCTCTAGAATCACGCCCTCCGCAGTAAGGTCGTAGTAGACGCTCGTGTCGCCATCAGCGGGTACTGAACGTAGAGCATACTCAGAGGCGTGAACACTCGCGGTAGCAAGAGCACTCAAGACGAGCACACACCCACTTGTGCATATTAGGAATCGTCGGTTCATTCTGGATACTCCTCTCCGTCCTGATGGTCCCAACCTTCCGGGAATTGTCCCGTGCCCCCATCCGCACCTTGCACAAAACCAAATATGCAAATAATACCCAGAAGTTGCTGTTTCATGGAAAAACGTTATATGTGCGTTCGAAACAGGGGGTATTTTCTTCCTCGTCATCCTCCCATTGACAGTCGGCTTTTGAGGGGTAAATGGTTTGTTGCTTGGGGGTGGGGTTCTCTGGAGTTGGGGATTCGATGGCCCAGTGCGCATGGTGTACCCAGTCGGCTTGGATGCAGCATTGTTTCTGATCTTCCAATACCTTTCCGTCGATGAAGGGGCAGCGGTACAAACTATCCTTATGCCGGAAGAGGAGTTCGTCGTTCTCGGTAATCAGCAAGACCTCCATATCGGGCTGGGTAGTCCAGGTAGACATTTTCTCTCCGTTGGAAGTGATAAAGCGGTACACCGCATGATTAGGATCGAAGTATTTGGTTTCGCGTTTTGGAGGGAAGACCACCCAATAATCGCCACGTCGGACAGTGCCGCTAGAAAAATAATTCGCATCTAACGATAACGTTTTCCAGGACTTCTTGACCTTGTCAAAGAGCACAAAGTATCTTTTTGGTATTTTTTGGGCAGGATCCCATATGTATAACGCTATGAACGCCTGCGTGTCGGTCTGCGCATATATGGAACCATCCGCCCAAGCCTGTGAATCCGTATGTCCCGACATCCAGGCCCCATCATTCGTTAACGCCTTATGCTGTTCCAGTATCTCCTTCGACAGGAAAAAAACCATTGGTATCATGTACCGGTATATTTGATGATACATTTCCCCCGTCTCTTTGTTGAGATGAAAATCAATGTCTCGATACGATGAAACGAAGGGGGAGGCATCCTGGTACACGATATTTTCCCATTTTACATCCGCTCCAGGCACGATACTGAGCTGGTCGGAAGCCAAGTCGTACTGATAGAATTTATCCGTTTCAAGTTTTGTTATGAGCACATTTAGTTTGCCATCCGATGTATTGTAGAAATAATTCTGCCTCACAATCCTTTCCGGCAAGGTATATTCTTCAACGAACTTTTCTTGTTTAAAATCATAAATCCTGAGCCACCCCCTTGTCTTTTTCCGATCTTCAGCAGATTTTTTGTAATAATTGTCTATTATCGATTTATTTCCCAAAAGCAATGCCCATTTCTTCTCGGGATGAATAAATACATTGTTTACTCCGTCCAGAACGGTTATTTGTTGGGCTGACGCACCCAAGTACGATTCAGCGCGGAAATTTCGCGAATAGATTTGGGTAGCTTGATTCATTTCCGGATTCAGCCGATAAATCGCAAACGTCGTAGGGGGAACGATATCTTCATCGGGATTGCTTACCAAATAAAGGCTTGTGTCTGCATAAATACCTTGCACAAAGCTCAATAGACAAACGCCGAGTAATACAACAAGGCCCACACGCGGCAACGATGAACCTTGCCTTTTCTGGTCAATATATGAATCTTTATCAGGCATAACCGAGTATATCTCTATAGATTGTACACTTCAAAAAAAGGGGGCTTTTTTCTGAATTCACCCTGTAGAATTGCTGGGGATGAATCGTGGCCACTTTATTCTTTCGGCAGGAGCCACCAGTAGTCTTTTTTGTTCTCCTCCCACCAGGTGAGCCAGTAGGCGGTGTCGTGGACGTTGTCAGGCACCACGTTGGGTACACGTTTGGGGACTAAGCGTACGCCGTCGTCGTATTCTCCCTCTTCCTGGGGATATACGAGGCCGTATCCTCTATCAATGAGATCTTGTACTTCGGGCGGTGGTGAAGTATGTTTTTTGGGCCTAGATTTTAGAAGGCGAATTTCTTCTTCCTCTCCTTCCACTGGGGTGAGCGCCAGGGTCAGGAGCACGAGATCGTAATAATCTGAATGCTCTTCCTGGATGCGTTGCATAATAAAAGGGACGGCTAGAAGCCCCATTGTCTTCAATGCGGAAAAAGTAGGCTCAGAGAACAGTTTTTCCTTGTCGATAGCTCCCTGCGCCAGACGTTGATCAAAGGCCTGTCTTCTGACCACGAAGGCTTCTTTTGAATAGGTAGACACATTTTTCCAGAAATGGATTATTTTTCCCTGTATTTCGGGTGTGGGCAACGCACGCCCCGGACGAATCTCATCATAGGTCATACCAGCAACATCTAGCCAGAAGCCATTGAGCATTCTGGCGAGAGCATCGTCATAATTAAGATTGCCATACTGCGTCTGTATCAGTTCCTCAACCATGAAGGGGACGCCGGCCGCTTGCATATTGACGAGGTTGATGTAATCCTCGCCGATAAAAAATATATTTGTAGTACTTGAATATTGTAACTTTGGTTTTTTCAATATTTTGGAATCCCAGTTGCTTAAATAGACATTGAATTGCTTGTATTCTTTTGCGTGCTGCGTATACAGAGAATCGAAAATCTTCTCTTCCTGCGCCATACTGGAAAACGATATACTCAAAACACATGCAAGATAGAAAAAACGCATACTTTGTCCCTTCGCATTTTCATGATCTGCGGGGTGGTGGTTTATTCTTTTGGCAGGAGCCACCAGTAGTCTTTTTTGTTCTCTTCCCACCAGGTAAGCCAGTAGGCGGTGTCGTGGACGTTGTCAGGAACTACGTTGAGGATAGGCTTGGGGACTAAGCGTATACCGTCGTCGTATTCTCCCTCCTCCTCGAAACATCCGGGACAGTAGTATCTCGTTTCATGGTTCCCTTCTGCGTTCGGCGAAGTGCCTTTTTTGAACCTAGATTTCAGACGGCGAATTTCTTCTTCCTCTCCTTCCACCGGGGTGAGCGCCATGGTCAGGAGCACGAGATCGTAATAATCTGAATTTTCTTCTTGGATGCGTTGCATAATAGAAGGGACGGCTAGAAGCCCCATTGTCTTCAATGCGGAAAAAGTAGGCTCAGAGAACAGTTTTTCCTTGTCGATAGCTCCCTGAGCTAAACGCTGATCAAAGGCCTGTCTTCTGACCACGAAGGCTTCTCTTGAATAGGTAGACACATTTTTCCAGAAATGGATTATTTTTCCCTGTATTTCGGGTGTGGGCAACGCACGCCCCGGACGAATCTCATCATAGGTCATACCAGCAACATTCCTCCACCCCCCCCTGATCATTTTGGAGAGAGCATCGTCATAAAAAGAATTGCCATACTGCGTCTGCATCAGCTTTTCAATCATGAAGGGTACGCCGAGCGCTTGCATATTGACGAGGTTGATGTAATCCTCACCGATAAAATAAACGTATAGAAGGCTTGAGCTTTGTAGTTTTGGATTCTTAAATATCTTGGAATCCCAGTTGTTGAAATACGTGTTAAACTGTTTGTATTCTTTCTCGCGTTGTGTATATAGAGAATCAAAAATCTTTTCCTCCTGCGCCATGCTGGAAAATGATATACTCAAGATACACATCAGATAAAAAAATCTCATTTCAGGCTCCTTATCCTTATCTATAATACCGCGTTGGTGGACCATATTCTTTTAACCACGTGTCGCCATGCGTAATGCGCTCTTCTTTACCTCGTTTACTACCCCAATTTCCGCCACAATCGTCTATTTTATAGGCGTGAAGACCTTTTTTCGGGTTATTCTCGTCAAACACAAGGCCCACCCTGGCCCCTTCTCTGGTTGCACAGTGTTCGAAACCATGCTCCGCATAGAACGCATCCCAGTCATCATTTTTAATTTTCCCATCGTTATTGCCATACTCAGCATCAACAGAAACGTACTTAGGATCTGAAGAAGGGTAAAAATAGGTTATCCATTTGTCGGTTCTTCCCACACTCCAGGCGATACAGTTGTATCTATCTGTAGGTTCGTCGGTTTTACAGACAGGGACCAGTTTTTCTTCTCCTTCTGTATAATATCCTAGAAATGCGCAGGCTGCGTTTGGGATTCCACAGGCGCATATTGGCTGGAAAACAGGGGTTATGCTTCTGGATTCCGTCATTGTAAGGTAAATGGTGCTTTTTTTGAGGTTGGAGAGAGTGTTGGGCAGAAAGACTCTTGTCCAGCCGTTGGTGTCGGATGTGGCGTAGCCCCAGGCATCGCCTTTGCCGCACCAGCCTGCGAAGGCGTAGCCGGGTAGGGGACGGGCTTTTATCTGGACGATATCGTTGTCGTTGTAGTATTTTTGGGCAGGGTCGCTGGTAACGTAACCTTTACATCTTGAATAGCCGAGATCGAGGGTGTGGGCGGATTTGGCTTTGTAGCTAACATGGGCGCCGCATGAGCTTGGGGTGGTCTCCCAGCTTACGCCTTGATATCCAAGGGTATTAGAGTGTGGAACAGGAATGGCTGTAACATCACAGGAGCTGGAGCAGGTAACGGGAGGTAGAATTCGGGTTCCACCAACGATAATGGGCAGGACGCCAATTGTGCTTGAGGAGGTATAGGTCTTTGCTGTAGAGGGAATGGGGGAAGATGAAATGATGGGTTCGAGCGCCGTAAGCTCAGATTTTCCCGGAAGTTGTATGGTGGCGCCGTAGCTGATGACATCGTTAATGACGCCATTGTCATAGAGTTCCCAACGTCCCTTGCCCTCGGGGGGGAGGAAAAAGCTGATGGTGACGGATTCGTTTTGTGGCGTAGTGATGTTAACGCCTTGGTAAATATCACTTTCGTCATATACCGGGCTTATGGAACCCTCCGAAAGAAGATGTAACCCCACGTTTTCGGCTATTTGAGCAGCCGGCAGAAAAAGTGTGGTCTCCCATTTTTCGATAACGTTTGCTTTGATGGTATAGCCCTCATAGGATTTGGGCACCACAAAGGTTTCGACGGATTTGTCGCTACCGTCTATGGGCAGGTCGGGCGCGTGCCAGCAGCTGAAGGTGGCGAATGCCGGATTGATGGTCTCGGCAGTAACGGTGACCTCGCGTCCAACACGCAACGGTACGGTGCTATTTTCGCCAATGGTGTCAATTTCGCAGTCGTTGGTTTTTCCGGTAATGCGAATGGCCACCCTTTCGGGTTCGGGGCCATCATTACCATCCGGATCCAAAAGCACGTTTTCCAAGGTAATTGGCGTAGTCGCACCGTTGCATGTATCGTTTTCACAAGTGACGCATTCTCCGGGTGGGGGTTGGTAGCCGGAGGGCGCTATGCCGTCGCTGGCGTTTGAACCGTAGTTTTTGGCGTCGCCCAGGGATGTGCTGCTCGCGGCTTTTGGGGCGTTCAGGGACGCTGGCTGTACGCTATCCAGGGTATAGTGCCATTCGCCGATGTTGACCAGGCCGTCGTTGTCGCAGTCGTTTTCGGGGGCGAAGTGTTGTAGGGATTCGATGGCGTAGTTGCTGCTGTCGAGTTCGATGCCGGTGAGTTCTTCGATTTCGTGGCATATCATGTCGGTGGCGCCGTAGTAGCCGAGGGTCATGTAGGAGGCGATTACGTTGATGATAGCGGCGGTGCATTCGACGGGTTGGGGGTTGATGAGGGGGTTGCACCAGGGGCTGATATCCGTTGTGGCGCGTGCGTGGTTTTGCATAAAGTGCTTGTAAACCAGTTTGTTGGATACCCCGCCGGTTTCGGACAGGTTAATCTCGGGATGGAGCAGAACGTGTTCGAGCAGGGCGAATTCGGCGGCGTCGGGGATGCCGTTTTCGGTGTGGATGGGGTTACCGGCTTCGTCGAAGAAGAGGCCACCGCGGTCCCATTGCATGTTGCTCACTTCTTGGGCGGAGGTGAGTTCTCCGATGTTTTCCAGGAATATGCCGAGGTCAGCGATCAGGTCGAGGTCGGTCAGTTCGGAACGTTCCTCGAAAAAGGCGGTAAGGATAACGTCGGCATCAAGGGGAAGCTGTATGTCGGGGAAGGGAATGCCGCCGGTGTTTTGCTGGAAGGCCATGTTGTTGAAATTGGCGATGCGGAGGGTGTTGTGCCATTGGTCCTGCCAGTAGAGGAAGGTCCAGTCGGTGTCTGCCTGTGCGGTGAGGGGCAGGGTGTTTACTTCGCAGTCGGGACAGTCGGTCTGGGTGGAGTTGGGCGGCCAGTCGAGGGGGCTGTAGGTGAGGATGTATTTTGTGCCTTCGAAGGGGGTAAGTGCACCGTTGCCCTCGTCTTGGAGAGTTACTTTGACACTGGGAGGTGTGCCGGTCGCTTCGGGATCGTTCACACTGAGCAGCATCTCTTTGCTTACCAATTGGTTGGAGGTGCTAAGCGCAAGGGCATGGAAAAAACCGGGGGTGTCGGTCCAGGTAGTGAAAGAGGCAAAACCGTCTTCCACATCCTGAAACAGGTATTCTTCGAGGTTGGTGAATCCATCACCATCAAAATCACCATCCTGATGAAACACATCGTCGAGGCAGGTGAATTCCCAACAGGATGGGGGCTGCGGAACGATTCCGTAGCGTTGGACCAGGTTGGCAATGTAGAGGGCCTCGGCGTTCAAAACGCTTTCCAGGCTAAGTGTGCTATACGTGGCCAGTGCGCAAACTACGGCGTAGTCGGGATGGGTAAAGTTGGGTAGCTGTGCCGCCACTGTGTCGTTGTATTCAAGCCAGAGGGCCAGATTGGATAGCCATGCGCTCCGGGCTTCCGCATAGAGCGGATGGCTCTGGTCCTCCAATACGCGCTCGAGTAGGAAGAATTCCAGCACGTCGGGTATGTGGTAGCCTTTTGTATCCGGGTTCAGATTAAAGAGTCCGGTAGTATCAATAGCCGTCTGATCGATGTTCAGCGTGGGGAGAAATTGGCTTATAAAAGGACGTGTCAAAAAATCCCAATCAACATCGTCAATTTGGTTCAGGATGTTGTTGTAATCGGCTAGCAGCAATGCCAGTGTGTCTATGGGACCCAGCGTAAGATCGGGAGGATTGAGGGAGCGATCGATACCGCGCAGGTAATCAACAAAGTGCTGCAGGTCGCCCGGCAGGTGATGTTTAACAAATACGGCATTTACACTGGTATTCGTCGTTAAGGGGAAGGTGAGCGGCCATGCATACTGCGCTGCACCGGTATCCACCGACCAGTGGTCAAAGCGGTACCCGATAGACGGCGTTGCTTTAAGGGTGAGGGGCGTGTTCCAGCCAAAGGTGTAGGGCGAATTATAGGACACACCGCCAGATTCGACAGTAACGTCGCCTTGGGTCGTGTCGCAAGTAAGATTCAGCGTATATTGGTCAAGCTCAAACGTGGCGTATGCGGTTATATCCCTGTTCATGGTAAGCACCACCGTACTGGGTTGGGTAGCGAGATCCCCCGTCCATCCCGTGAAATGATAATGAGGATTGGGCATCGCGCTAAGCGTGACGGAGTCGCCGTAGGTATACACTATAGGGAAGCTATCCGTATTCGGCGGCGTCGCGGTGACATGACCGCTTCCCTTACTCAAGTCGTTTCTATTCACTTCAAGTTTTCTTTCCTGTCTGGGATTATATAATCCAGACCAGAAATTGATATACGAGCGGAAAGGGCACTTTAGACTTACGCAATACCCCCCTCACGGATGTAGGTCCGGGGGGGCTTTTTTAGATCTGTCGACAGACATCCCCGATAACGTCATAGAAACTCATTTTCTTCGGAGTATCCCGTGTCTGAGATAATATTGCTTGTGAAATACATCAGCTTCATTCAATAGTTGGTGGACCTTGGGAGTGTTCTTTATCTGATATCCAATTATCATAGTGATTGGAAGCGCAGGAAGACTAACAAAATTTATCGAGAATAGCTCCATATAACATATTTGAAATCAGCTACATATGAAGGGTGTTCTGAAATAGAATTCGGTGCTTTGTTAGCACTTGACATCAATGAGTGCTAAGCGTTATACTCATAATTATCCTAAAAAGGGTGCGTATTAAGCGCCAGAGATAGCTTAGCAAAACAGAGATTATAAAGGACTTAACGAAACCACATGACAGAACCTTTTCAGATACTCTCGTTAGATGGCGGCGGCATCAAGGGCCTATTTTCTGCTGCTGTGCTGGCACATATCGAGAAGGACTTGAAAACCCGAATCGTAGACCATTTCGATTTAATCGTCGGCACTTCTACCGGTGGAATCATAGCTCTGGCCCTAGGCCTAGGAATATCGCCCAAGGAGATAGTTGAGTTCTATGTAGAAAAAGGACCAAAGATTTTTCCGAAGGGATGGTTGTTTCGGCCTGTAAGAGGACTTCAACATTATGTCATGCGAAAATTCTCTGCTAGGGGACTTGAGAAGGCTCTTCAAGAAATCGCTGGCGACAAGACTCTGGGAGACTGCCAAAAGCGTTTAGTAGTTCCTTCCTATAACCTTCAAGAGAATGATGTTTACCTTTTCAAGACCCCCCATCATAAACGCTTTCGAAGGGACTGGGAAATTCCTGTCTGGAAGGTGGCCCGTGCGACCTCCGCTGCTCCTACATACTTCTCGGCATACAGAGGGATTGATTCTGTCCGTCTCATTGACGGAGGTGTGTGGGCAAATAATCCGTGTATGGTGGGTGTAGTCGAAGCTATGAGCACACTCTCTGTTGATTCTGCCTGCCTGAAACTATTTAGCATTGGTACTTCAGATGGAGTAGTACGGCGCTCCTCGCTACTTGATTGGGCAGGGCGTTTTCTTTGGGCACGTCACGCCAGCGATGTGCTCTTGGACGCGCAGTCAAGAGGAGCCTTCACCCAAGCTAAACTCATTTTAGGCACGGACCGGACGTACCGCATCAACCCTAAGGTACCTGCGGGGCTGTTCGGTCTCGATAAATTGTCAACAAAAGAACATCTAGGTATGGCAGCTCACCAAAGTAGAAAGTTTATACCTATCTTTGAACAACACTTCGCAGCCCACACCGCCCCAAAGTATCAACCGTTCTATGGCCGAAACTCAGATACCGACGAAACACCGACAACTGATTAAGGAAACATATGATGGAGACAAAACAAAAAGTGATTGAGTCGTTGGTAGAATCGCTTGAGGTTTCGCCTAGCACGTATGAGTTAGCCGAAAGCAGGTATAAGGATTTGGGGGTGTGGCTTCATGACGCTTCCAAAGCAAAGGTAGCGCCATATGATCCACATGTTTTTCCCCAAGGCTCTATTCGGCTTGGCACAGCCATTCGCCCCTTGGATTCCGACCATTACGATTTGGACCTAGCGTGCGAATTGCGAGCAGGTATCTCGACGAATTCTCACAGCCAAGAAGATGTAAAGGCTTTTATTGGCGGGGATCTTGAGAAATATCGAATCGAGCGAAATATTAAGGATAAGCTTGATGAAAAACATCGCTGTTGGAGGCTAAACTACCAAGATAGTCCTAGATTCCATATGGACACCGTTCCATGTATCCCACACGATGAAAAAATACGACAACATCTTTTTGAAAGCATGAAAACGGGAAGCATCCAGACAGAACTCGCTGATAACATCGCCAATCAAGCAATTGCTATCACTGATAACAGGCGGCCAGATTTTTCCATGCTCTCTCCCAACTGGCCTATCAGCAATCCCGAAGGATATGCTATTTGGTTTGAATCCCGCATGAGACAAGCGAAGCAGCTTCTCGAATGTCGGGTGGCTTCGGCTCTGGTAGCAAGTATCGAGGAGCTTCCTACTTACCAATGGAAATCCCCACTTCAGCGATGTGTGCAGATTTTGAAACGGCATAGGGACCAGATGTTTCGTCAGAATGGCGATGCCAAACCTATCTCAATAATCATAACGACTCTGGCCGCTCAGGCCTACCAGGGTGAACGCGACATATACGAGGTGCTTGCGCAGATTTTGAACTCAATGGGTAACTTTGTACGCCCTACAGCGCCACGTGTCCCAAATCCTGTAAATCCGAAAGAAGACTTTGCCGACAAGTGGGGCACGCTAGAAGGAAAGCGGCTTGCACTTGAAGATAACTTCCGGCTTTGGCTGCAACAAGCAAAGGCAGACTTTGAAAACCTTTCCTCCGCAAGAACACGCCAGCGGGTGGCTTCACTGACTACTCATAAGTATGGAGTGAATATCAGCGAAGAACGACTTGAGCAAATCCCAGGGCTTTCTTCATCTGCCCCGACAATTGCGTCTTTTAAGATCGCCGAATCGTCACCCCCAAAGCCATGGCAAAAGTAAAAAAAACTTGGACGGATATTGATCTACAGGGATTTCTACGCAAGTTCCCTGACATGTCTGTAGTACCGCAGAAAGAAGGTTCGTTGGTTCTTGAGGGTTGTTTTAGCTTTGAGGCATCAACAACTTCTCATGGCTCTGAGTCTGGTACTTACCTTCTTCGAATCAAAGTTCCACCCTCATTTCCTGCAGAGCTTCCTCGGGTTCAAGAACTCGGAAAGCGCATACCTAAGAATCCAGAACACCATATCAATTCCGACGGTTCACTCTGTTTGGGATCGCGTATCCGTCTACTTGTTCAAATCTCAAAAGAGCCGACTCTTTGTGGCTTCGCTAAGAATTGTCTAATACCATATCTCTTTGCCATCACACGAAAACTAAAACATGGTAACGCACTGGTATTCGGAGAGCTTGCTCACGGCAACACAGGAGAACTCAACGATTATGCTGATTTGTTGAATCTTGACAATCCCCCTGCGGTCCTTTGCGCATTGAAGTATCTCGGAATGAAAAAGAGACGCGCCAACAAACTACCTTGTCCATGTGGCTGTGGCTTGCGCCTTGGCAAGTGTAGATTCAACTTTCATTTACGCGAACTCCGTTGTCTTGCTGAAAGGGATTGGTTTCAGTCGGTCCTAAGCGATCTGGAGAAACAGTGATACTGTAGCGCTAAGAGACATCAGAATGCGAATACTGATCCTTACACGCTCCTTTAAGCTAGTCTAAAAGAGGGAGGCCCCCCGGCTATGCCGGGGGATACTTACTAATAACGTCTCCAACTGCGTCAGGCCCGACAAATACGACAAATCCGAGAACTCACCCGTCGCGGATATCTGGTTTTCACTCAGATTCAGCGTCGTCAGGTTCTTAAGATCTTCCAGAAAATCAATCTCAGAAAAAGAATTGTTCGACAAATCCAACGTCTGCAAATCCAGGCAATATTGAATCCCTTCTATCGAAGTAATTCCCAACCCCGACGCATCCAACGAGGTAAAACCTTTGTTTATCAAACCTTCCCAATACAACGTACCTGTCAATTTCCCCACCGCCGCACGCACCGCCGTTTCCAAACGCATATCCACAAAATACGTCGTCGCATCCGGTGACGGCAAGGCTACCATCCGCACCTGCACATCGGAATTCATCGTCAAAGTCGTCGGATTGTCGTAAGCATGGACCGGGTCCATTCCGGGAACAGTCACCTCGAAATACTCAAGAATCCAGTCCTCTTCCGGAACCGCCATAATCTCCACCGAAGCACCCGCACGATACTTCTCCGCAATCGGATACGGATATATCCCCAAGCCCGACCAAGACCGTGTCATCGTATAAAACGTTCCCGCAGGAACCGTCTGCACATCCAACGCCGCCGCATAATACGCCGCAAAATTCTGCTCAAACGTACTCAGCACCGCCTCCTCCTGCCACTCCAGCAGATTACTGAACGTATCCCCATCCACATCCCCCTGCGCAGAAATCAGCGGCACCAACGATGTATCCAGCAAGATAGAAAAATCTTCCTCCTCTGCAAACTCAATCCCCAACTCATCCGAAAACACCGTGGCTATAAACACAGAAAGCGGATCTCCCAACACCGCATACGCCGTTAACACCTCAACCACCCCCGCAGGCACGCCTGCCGGGACCGTCGCATCAGCAAACAACGCCGCCACCGCCAACCAACGCGTTGCCAACGCCACATGCGTAAGCCCACCCGAAGCCGACAAATCCACCGTATCATCCTGCAACACATCCTCCAACACCAAAAACTCCGCCAGATCCGGAAAACCATTCGGCTCCCCATACGCAACCCCATCCTCATCCAACGACGCACCATTTAGATCAACCGCCTCTGCGCTATCCGGCAAATCCAAAAACGTTGCAAACGTCGCCATCGAAGCCCGCAGATCCAGATTATCAAACTGCCCACCCGTCTTCGCCTCCAGAAAGCCCCTACCCCTACTACCCTTTTCCTCCATCAACATCGCGCGCCGCTCAGGATTCGAAAAACTTTCCCAATCCACCGACATACGATGTACCCGATCCAATTTTCTCGCCTCCTCCTCCGTGATCCCCTCCATATCCGGCAAAATCTTACGCAACCCCTGCTTCGCACTCGTAAAACGCGGCATCCCCATTCCCGAAACTCGAGCACGCCCCTCCAATACCCCCTGCGACCCCGCCTTCCCCTCTCCCGCACCCCGCTTCATCAGAGCCCCCTTCCCTGTATGCCGCAAACACAACTTTTAATTGCCGGAGCAATAACAAGTACAAGGATTGCCTGCCGAATAGAGTTCGATAAGTGCGGCCACGCACTTATGATTTCCGCCAGATCGCCATAAATCTGGTGCATACATATAGCACGCTCAGATGTGTTCTCTGTGTGTCTTGAGTGTCGCGGTTCTGTAGTCGAAGTGTTGTTTCGGCAGTCCGAACACAGCTTATAACTGTTTAGATTTGTTGTAGTTGTGTGTTCGCATGTGGTTGAAGTGTTGAGATTCTGTGAGGATGTGTTGATAGAATTAATTGCATTTTGATTCCCGCCTCCTCCACCATGCAAACACTTGAGGCCCTTGAGGTTATAATAGCCTCAAGGGCGTTTGTGTATTTGTTGGGTGCGCGTGTGCAGCCATAGCACCCATCACGTATTCCCCTGCTTCTCCCAACGAAGTTTTTGTTGTGCTCAGGGGGGGGATGACCATATTTTCTGGGTGGCCCCCTGCCCCTTTGTGGTCGCTGGACCGCTTTGGTAAGGTGGCCCCGGAATCCCTCCTTGACAAAAGTTTCAGGGGGTGAGAAAATATGCGCTGTTTTTCGGCGCGTTTGTCAGAGTATTTTTGTTTGCGCGTTGCTCTCTTTTTGCGTCAATCAGGGCAATATCTGTGAGAAAGGAATTGTTATGTGGAATAGAATCAGCGTCGGAATCCTGCCTGCTCGCGCACTTATTGTACTGTGTCTCCTCTCCGCGATTGCGGCGGGGCCGGCTCAAGGTGTCAGTATTGAACAGGATCCCTCTGAATACCCCCGTTCCGTGGATCTCTTTGTTCGAGGATCGGATGGCATAGCGCTACACCGTATTCCTGCCCTCACGGTAACCTCAAAAGGCACCTTGATCGCGGTTGCCGATGCGCGTGTGGATGAAGGCGATGATCTTCCAAACAACATTGATCTCGTCATGCGCCGGAGCTTTGATCTGGGCCGAACCTGGACCCCCAGCGAGGTAATTGTCGATTTCCCCGGTACAGAGGGCGCGGGAGATGCCAGCCTCTTGACCGATCGTGAGACCGGTCGGGTCTTCCTTTTCTACACCTATGGTCCGGAGGGCATTGGCTCTACGCAAAGCCAGCCAGGACTTGATGGCCCAACGGTTCAACTCCAAATCATCCACAGCGATGACGAAGGGGCCAGCTGGTCGGAAGCACTTCACCTGAATCCGCAAGTAAAAGACCCCGCATGGAGTGCGGTCTGGTCCTCCCCGGGTCACGGCTTTCAGACCCCTTCGGGACGCCTCTATTTCCCCCTTTCACGCAAATCCGATACCCTGTATTCGCACTTTATCTATAGCGATGACCATGGAGCAACTTGGAAAATCACCGCCCCTGCGGGTCGTAACACAAACGAGTCCATGGGCGTTGTCCTGGATGATGGCCGCTTGATGGCCAATATGCGTAGCATGGACGGAAAACATCAGCGGATAGTTTCTGTTTCCAGTGACGGTGGCAAGACCTGGAGTGCCCAGTATCATGACGCCACCCTGATCGAGGCCGAATGTCAGGCTAGCCTGATTCGCTATTCCTGCCTCTCCGCCGGAGATGATAAAAATCGCCTGCTCTTTGCCAATCCCGCGAGCACGAAACGGGAAAACATGACCATCCGCCTCAGTTACGACGAAGGCCAGACCTGGCCGATTTCCAAGTCCATCTGGCCCGGCGTCGCGGGATACTCCGCGCTCGCGGTGCTCCCGGATGGATCCGTGGGGCTCTTTTACGAACACGGCGTACAGCACGCCACCGATCAACTTGCCTTTGTTCGCTTCACCCTGGAATGGCTCACCAGCGGTAAAGACAAAGGCTTTAAGCCTAGGAAACAGTAGCAGGCAGGGAGAAACGCAAAGGAAAACTTTGAAAATCCGAGGGAGGCATGGCGGGAAGCAACGAAGGATACAGAGTGGAACGAGCCGGGATGAATAATTCCGGTAAAGCGCGTCCGGCATCTAAGGAGTTGCATGTTCCTTTTTTAAAAAGTAGTTTTTTTGACTTCTTCCCCGATATTTTCCTAGAGCGTTTTAACTAAACGACTATGCATTTTTAGCGCATAATCGTGTAGTTAAAACGCTCTAGTTGTTCAATGCTTCAGGTAGGGTTTCGACAAAGGCTTTGATTTGGTCTCGGATGTTTCTATAGCATTCCAACTGTTCCTCTTCGGATGCGCCTTGCTCTGCAAGTTCTTTGGCCATCTTTGGCGGATCGGCAAATCCGACATGTACTACTTTGCAGTTGCCAGGGAAGAGTGGACAGGTCTCGTGAGCGTGCCCGCAAACGGTGACTATTGCATCCAGTTTGAGGTCTTTGAATTCATTGATGTGTTGGGACTTCTGCCTTGAAATATCAACACCTACCTCGGCCATCACGCTTACAGCGTTTGGATTGAGGCCGTGTGTTTCGATTCCGGCTGAATAGGCCTCGATGGAGTCACCTTTCAGATGACGGGTCCAGCCTTCTGCTATCTGGCTACGGCATGAATTCCCGGTGCAAAGGAAAAGTACCTTTAGTTTTTCGCTCATGGTTTATTTCCTTACTATGTTAAAGCGGTCCAGTGACCGCTTTAGCTAATTTTACGCGAAAATGCCGTAAATATGTGTCAGGCAGTAGTAGAGTCCCGCGAGAATGAAGGCGGTACCGGCTAGTCGTCTGATCCATAGTTCGACGTGTGTGAGGCGGTTGAATGCTTTTGCGACATAGGCTGATCCAATGGCCATGAGAAGGGCAAATAGCACCACGGGCAATGAGGTTCCAACGCCATAGACGACCGGCAGCATGACTGATGACTCATGCTTTAACGCCAGGGGAAGCAGACCGCCGAAAAACAGGCCTGCTGATACCGGGCAGAAAGAGAGTGCAAACAGAAAGCCGATCGGAATGGCCCAAAGCAAGCCACCTTTCTTTGCCTTTTCCTGAAGTTTCTCAGCGCCGATGTGCAGTGATGCACCGGAACCGACCCACCCAAGAAGAACCAGTCCAAGTATAATCAGAATCGGTCCGAGTGCTTCGTTCATGTATTTTTGTAAAAAACGGGAGGCCTCTGCGCTGCCGAGCATTCCGGCAGTGATAACAACCCCCAGCAGGACATAGGCGATGGTCCGCCCTGCTGAATAAAGAAGGCCGGAGCCAATGACATGATTTTTCTGTCCGGCTTTTCGCCCTATAAAGGAGATGGCTGCGATGTTGGTTGCCAGTGGACAAGGGCTGATCGCCGTCAGGATGCCAAGCCACAGGGCGGAAAAAAAGAGCGTCCAGTTCATACCGAGCCTCCGCTCTTTTTAAGATATCCGTCGATGGCCTCGCTGATGTAGCGATTGAAACTTTCGGGCTCTTTCATCTTGGTCCAGACGTCGTCCAGCCGTTTGTAATCGAGCGTGACGCCATCTTTGACCTCGGCAACCACGACACAACTGGCAGCCACGTCAAATTGCTTGGCTAATGCTTCGTTCTCCTGAAAATCATCCTCGATCCACTGAATTTTTCCTTCAGTCAGTTGCTTACTATAGGCGCTGTCCAGCAGTTCGCGGGTCATTTTTTCGATGGTATTGCATGTGACGCAGCGAAAGGTCGAGTGCAGATAATAGACCGCCACCTGACGACCGTTTCCGTTCGGAACAGTTCTCGCTTGCCGATCCAACTTCACGGAATGTTTGCCCAACGCAAATCCGATGCTGATCAAGGCAAAAGCCAGCAGGCAGTTGGTCAGGATTTTTTTCAACCGTTCCATAGGATCTTACTCACTTCCCGCAGTATCTGTTTTGGCGGGGCTTTTTTTCTGTTTAACGGGCTTGAAGGTGAATCCGAGTTCCTTCCATTTTTTGAGAAGGTCTTCCTTGGAGATGAACCCTTCGTGCCGCCACAGTTCTTTTCCTTTGGCATCAAAGAAGATTTGTGTGGGAATGGAGCGGATTCCATGCGCCATAGCTTTTTCCTTATTTTCGGGCTTCCATACATCGATGAACTCCACATCGAATACGCCTTTGTACTCATTGCTCAACTCATTCAGAATAGGAGCCATCTTTCTACAGGGAATGCATTTATGCGCGCCGAGATCGAGCAGTTTCGGCAATTTCTGTGCAGCTTCTGCTTTCGACGCGCTCTCTGTCTTTTTCGCTTCCGTATCCTGGCTGCCGCAGGCGCTCACCGTAAACAGGCAAAGGCTCATGAAGAGAAACAGAGTGTTTTTCAGGAGCGTTTTCATGAAGACACCTCCTGCAGCAGGGCTGCACCTTGGTCGGATATAGCGCCCACATCAGCCGCACCGGAGCAGGAAAATATGAGTTTTGGTGCGTCACCGCATTCACATTTACAATGGCTACTCATGAGGAGTGTCTCCTTTGCTACTTTAAGAATCCTTTGAGTTCATCCATGGTTGGGACCTTGCCGACAACCTTGACGGTACCATCTACAACGAGGGCGGGCGTTATCATCACGCCGAAGGACATGATTTGATTGATGTCTGTCACTTTCTCCAGTTCGTAATCGAGCTGGAGCTCTTTGGCTGCGGCCTCTGCGGTTTCCGCCAGTTTTTTGCATTTGGGGCAGCCGGTGCCCAGGATCTGAATTTTCATTGTTAACCTCCGATAGATTGTTTATCCGAAAAAGGTTCCAAACAGTATTCCGCTGATGGTGGCCATTACGATCACGAGTGAAACAAAGACAAGGGTTTTTTTGGTTCCGAGCACGCTGCGAATGACCAGCATGTTTGGAAGGCTCAAGGCGGGTCCCGCCAGAAGCAGTGCCAATGCAGGACCTTTGCCCATTCCGTTACCGATCAGTCCTTGCAGAATCGGCACTTCGGTCAGTGTGGCGAAGTACATGAATGCACCGGCAAATGAGGCAAAAAAGTTGGCCGATAGCGTATTGCCGCCGACTGCTTTTGCAACCCATTCGGAAGGGATGAGTCCTTCATGTCCGACTCGTCCCAGTAGTGCCCCTGCGATGAGAACACCGAAGAGCAGCAAGGGCATGATCTGCTTGGCAAAGCCCCATGAGGATGAAAACCACTCGGACGTTTCTCCTTTATCGGTACTGGTGAAGATCGATAAACCAATTGTGCCTGCAGAAAAAGCAAACAGGGGGTGCTCAGGGAAAGCGACCGCAAGGCCGGTGACCGGCACGGCGGTTAGCGCAACTTTCCACCATGCGGTTTCGAACCAGCATACAAGCATGACGCCCAGGGCTATCGCAAAGAAAGTGGTGACAATCCATTTGGCGCTGTAAATGAAGGCCCAAAGTCCTGTTGCTACATCAGGCTTGCCCCAGTTGGCAAACACAAGGATTCCTGCCATCGAAGCAAAGTAAAGCGCGTTCTGCCAAAGTGTTCGTTTGACTTCCTCTTCCGGCATGAGTAATTGCGCCTCGGCTTTTTGCTTCTCTTCCTTTATGAAAATCAGATGCATCAGTACACCGATGACCACGCTGAAAATAATCGCGCCGACCGCCCGTGCGATCCCAAGTTCGATGCCTAGCACTCTGGCTGTCAATACGATGGCCAGCACGTTAATTGCCGGGCCGGAATAAAGGAAAGCTGTGGCTGGACCAAGACCGGCCCCCATACGGTAAATTCCAGCAAACAGAGGTAGAACAGTACAGGAACAGACCGCCAGAATGGTTCCGGATACAGATGCAACACCGTAGGCAAGAATCTTATTGGCTTTGGCTCCGAGGTATTTCATAACCGAGGCCTGGCTGACAAAGACAGCTATCGCTCCGGCAATAAAAAAGGCAGGGATCAGACAAAGCAATACATGTTCCTGCGCATACCACTTGGCCAGATGAAGCGCCTCCATCACGGCATTGTCAAATCGTTCTTCGCCAACCGGCAGATAGAAAAACACCAGGAATACCCCGGCTATTACTGCCAGTTTTTTCCATTCAGATTTCCAATCCATAGACACCTCTAATGGTCATTTTGTCATTTAACCAAGTATCGGCTAAAAAAATTATTTCAGTAAAGCAGCCTGTGCCTTCACCTGAGATTCGATGACTGCTTCCACGCAGCTCATAAATCTGAGGACGCATGGCACCTTTAATCGATAATAAACCTGTTTTCCGCGTTTATCGTCCTCAACAATCCCCGCCTGTTTCAGCACGGCCAGATGCTTTGAGATGGTGGAGAAATCTGCATCGACAGCATCGGCAAATTCACAGACGCAGCGTTCTCCATCGGCCAGCTGCTCGGCCATCCAGAGGCGCGTGGGATGGGCCAGTGCCTTAAGCACCTTGGCCTTGGCGTCATATATCAACTTGTCTTTTTCATTCATAGCTTAGCCTTTACGTTTGCATATATGGTAATATAACCAAATGTTCTGAGAATGTCAAGAGCGCTTTGGCTTTTTTTTGGGGGAGTTTGATGTCGAGCGGTAATCGACTTCGTATTATCGTGATGTTAAGGATGAATATGCATTGTATTGTGGGTTAGACTAATATGCAGTTACAACCGATAGGAACTTGAAACTATGAAGACCCCTGTGATTTTTATAATGGCCTGTCTTGTTGCTTTGACATGTACCGCCTTTGCTGCTGAGGAACCCGTTTCGCTGTTCAATGGCAAGGACCTGGCGGGATGGCATGCCGATGTTCCGGCGATGGACGATGATCCCAATGTGAGCAGTCCGTTTATCCTTCGTGACGGCATGCTGGTTAGTTTGGGCGACCCCCGCGGTCATCTTATCACGGACGCGGAATATGAGAATTATCAGCTGGAGGTCGAATACCGGTTTTCGGCCAAGCCTGGCAATTGTGGTGTGCTGGTGCACGCTTCTACGCCCCGCTGCCTTTACGAGATGTTTCCAAAATCTATGGAGGTGCAGATGGAGCATAGGAACGCGGGTGATTTCTGGTGTATCTGTCTCGACATTAAGGTGCCGGATATGGAAAAACGCCGTGGGCCCAAAGCGGAATGGGGCGTTGAGGCGGGTAAAAAGCGTCGCATCCTGAACCTGACGGATCGCTCCGAGAAGCGGGCAGGGAAATGGAACCGGATGGTGATTGAGTGCTTGGGCGATGAGATCAAGGTGTGGGTCAACGACGATTTTGTTAATTACGGTTTCGACTGCGAAGCATCCAAAGGGCAAATTGCTATCCAGGCGGAAGGTTCGGAAGTAGAGTTCCGGAAGCTGCTTTTGACGCCGATCAAAGCGTTTAGTCCGGAAAAAGAAGAAAAGTAGTAGGGAAAATTAGCTCCGCAGTTCTTGATTTTCAATCGAGATTTGCGGAGGAACGTCTGTGATACGGGTGCGCCGGACAAGGAGAGCCTTCCCTGTCCGGCGCTGCAAGAGGGAACCCGGTGCGAATCCGGGACTGGCCCGCAGCGGTAATTGGGAACGAATACCACCAGAGCCACTGGGTCTTACGATCTGGGAAGGGGTGGTAGTAGTAACTCGCGAATGCGAAATGCCCATAAGTCCGAATACCTGCCCACGTATTGTTCATTATTCCCGTGAAAGCGGGGAAGCGTTTCTTCTCGAGGACAAGGAGAGAGCGTTTGTGCCGCTTTTTCGTATATTCTTAGACTGGCTAAGTCTTTTCTATACGCTGTTCTTTGAAGTGCCTTGGCGAAGCGTTCCTTCCTCGAGTGAATCCCCCTGCTGCGTTGATCCTGTGGATAGCTGTTTGCGTTTACCCTCGATGAGTGGGGAGTGCTGTTATGCGCAATCGTGATTATCTGGAGGTAGTCAAATCTTGCCTGTTCTACGAAAGGGATTGGAGCCGCAAGTTGTTGTGTCGGTTACTCCGTTTATATCGACATCGCACTGACGGAAGGAGAGCGTAAACGAATGAAGTCATTTTCTACCGACAATGCCGTGTCTGTCCCCCGAGGGCGTCTACCTTTCCGGCTGGGTACGACCTCCTACATCATCCCGGCCGACATTCTGCCAAACCTGCACCATCTCAGTGGTCGGGTCGATGATGTGGAACTGGTGCTTTTTGAATCAGACGAGTTTTCGAATCTTCCTTCACCAGCAGATATCGAGGCAATGGCAACGCTGGCCAGGAAACATGAACTTACGTTCACCGTCCATTTACCGCTGGATGCACATACGGGTAGCGCCGATGAGGAAGAGCGTGTTTCATCGGTTGCTAAATGCCGCCGGGTGATTGAATTGACGGCACCGCTGAGCCCTTTTGCATGGGTGCTGCATCTTGCAGGGGACAGGCGTGGCAATGTTCCATCCGATGATATGCCGCGCTGGGTTGAACAGCACCAGCGCTCTCTGGCGCAGCTTCTGGAAAACGGTGTTCCCCCTTCGCTGATATGCGTTGAAACGTTAGACTACGACTTCGACTATGTTGCATCTCTTGTAGAGGAATTCAACCTCTCCGTCTGCCTCGATATCGGGCACCTGCTGGTTATGGGTCGGGATGTGGAGGCGCATATTGATCGCTGGATTGATCGCACGCGTATATTTCATATCCATGGCATCGACACCACGGGAAAGGATCACAGTAGTCTGCGCTATCTGCCCAAAGGCTTGCTGGAAGGCTTGGCGTCTCGGCTCGGTGCATTGCCATTGGACGATATGCGTGTGATGACAATGGAAGTTTTCGGGGAAGAGGATTTTGAGGGTTCGATGAGTACTGTGATGGAAAGGCTGGCGACATGGCTGAAGTGATTCTGGTTACAGGGGGCGCGCGTAGTGGTAAAAGCGCCCACGCACTTGCCTTGACGGAGGGCTACACACCGCGTGTTTTCGTTGCGACAGCGGAGGCCTTTGATGATGAGATGCGCGCACGTATTGAACGTCATCAGGCTGAACGTGGAAATGGGTGGGAAACCATCGAAGCTCCATATGATTTGCCGACTGCCATTGAAAGTGTGAAGGCATCTTCGGCAGCCGTTGTAGTGGACTGTCTTACCGTTTGGCTTGGCAACCTCCTGCATCGCAATCCGGAAATTGATGAGAACGATCCTGTATTTGAACAACTCTCTAATGCGCTCACGCGCTCCCAGGCAGGACGCATCATCCTCGTCACCAATGAAGTGGGGATGAGTATTGTGCCTGAAAATGCGCTGGCTCGAAATTTTCGCGATTTGGCAGGACGAATCAACCAGCGCTTCGCCACCCTCGCCGGATGCGTTAAGCTGGTGGTATGCGGTCAGGTCATCACCATTAAACACGAGGGGTGTGAATGATGGAAGATAAAGGCTACACGCCACAGCCATGCCCGCGTTGTGCGAAGCTTTTCATCTGTAGAAAAGATGACATCATGCATTGCCAGTGCATGAAAGTCCCGCTAAGTGCGGAGGATAGGGCTTATATTACTGCACGCTATGACGGATGCCTCTGTGCGGATTGTCTGAAGGCTCTGGTGAACGAGCGACGCGGTAGAGAGCAGAATGATAAAGGGGCTGGATCGCATGTTGATTGATACGACCATAGATAGTATTGAATCGACCGACCCGCTTTGGCGTAGAAAAGCGGAAGACCGGATCGAAACGCTCACCATGCCCCCATGGGCATTGGGCCGTCTGCTGGATCTGGGCGTCGATCTGGCAGGAATGACGCGCTCCCTGGCGCCTGCAGTAATGCGTCGCGCCATCGTGATCATGGCGGGCGATCATGGGGTTGTCGAGGAAGGGGTTAGTGCCTTTCCCAACGAAGTTACCGTGCAAATGATCCATAATTTTGCCCGTAACGGGGCCGGGGTGAATGTGCTGGCAGAACAGGCGCGCGCAGGCGTTTTCGTAGTCGATGTAGGTGTCGCGGGAGATATAAGCGCCTTGGTGGATTCGGGAGCAGTCATCTCGCAGCGTATTGCATCGGGTACGGACAACATCGCCTTCGGGCCTGCTATGAGTCGTGAACAGGCTGTCCGTGCGGTTTCGGTTGGAATTAATATTGCCAATGAATTGTCGGAGAGCACGGATCTCTTTGCCACGGGTGAAATGGGTATTGGAAATACGACACCGAGCAGTGCCATTATCTCCGTGCTTTGCGGAATTTCTCCGGAGCATGCAACGGGGCGCGGAACAGGTATGGATGAAGAAGGCCGTATTCATAAGGCCGCAGTGGTCGCGCGTGCCATTGAACACAACCGTCCCGATGCTGCTGACCCCATCGACGTGCTGGCTAAAATCGGGGGGTATGAGATCGGTGCGATTGCGGGTCTGGTTCTGGGTGCAGCAGCCCAACGCAAACCGATTCTGATAGATGGTCTTATTTCTACAACGGGTGCATTACTGGCGCAGGCGCTTTGCCCCGCCTGTACCGATTACATGATCGCTTCGCACCTTAGCGCAGAACCAGGCCATGCCGCCGCCCTTGAGAAACTACAGAAGAAGCCCCTGCTCGATCTCGGCATGCGTCTGGGTGAAGGCAGCGGTGCAGCACTTGCCATGCATCTGGTGGAAGCCGCTGTCGCTATTCTTACCCGTATGGCAACTTTCGATGAGGCCGGCGTCACGGGAGTCGGCGTATGAGGTCCTTTCTCGCAGCACTCCAGTTTTTGACGATTATCCCCATCCGTATGCGGCTGGATGAAGAATCTTTTGCGCGGGCGCCATTCTGGTTTCCCTGTGCAGGACTCGTGATCGGGGGAATAACCGTTTTTTTCGATTCACTCCTTTCCCGTTTGGGATTTTCTCCCCTTTTGCAGAGCATACTGACCGTTGGTCTGCTTGCTGCGCTTTCGGGTGGTCTGCATCTGGACGGTCTGGCCGACACCGCCGATGGTTTTTTGAGTGCACGTCCCAGGGAACGGGTCCTGGAAATCATGCGCGACAGTCGTATCGGTACGATGGGCGCACTGGTATTGTTTTTCGTACTTTCTCTTAAAGTGGTGGCCCTCTCCGAACTTTTTGGGACGGTACGCTGGCATGCGTTGCTGCTGACGCCGTTGGCGGGACGCTCTACGCAACTTGCCCTGCTGAACCTGATGCCTTATGCCCGGCGTGATGGTGGTCTGGCCAGCTGTTTCCTTCGCCATCGTCATCCTGCTCTGATGATTTGGTCTTTGCTGTGGATTGGGGGTGCTTCCGTTCTGCTATTTGGTCTGGCTGAGGGCGGGGGGATCACTATTCTCATCGGACTTGCAGCTTTTTTACTCGGACTCTGGAGCAGGCATCGTATCGCAGGATTCACCGGCGACACTCTTGGCGCTACGAGCGAGCTTGTGGAAACAATCGTGCTCATGGTGACAGCCGTGAATGCCTAACGGTGAGGGTTGGCGTCTACGTGCAAAGTCACGGTACAATAAATGGGTAAGGTTTTTTGGAATCCTGCCAGTTTTATGAGAATAGACACGCTGTTTTGTTGGCTAATGTGGCTCAACTCCTTGTAGCCTGAAGGTTTGGGGTGTAGTGTCTAAGCGAGTAAGGGTAAAAGTAGTTTGCAAGAACGTGGCTGTACGCTAAAAGATATCCTTGTGGCCTTGGGCTGTGCTGTAGTCGTTTTGCTGGTCTATATTCCGATGTTGCCGTCTACGGTGACGGGGGAAGATAGCGGCGAACTGATTACAGCGGCCTATAGTCTGGGGGTGGCGCATCCCCCGGGGTATCCGGTGTGGTGTATGATAGGCCATCTCTTTACGTATATCCCTTGGGGTAGTATTGCCTGGCGTGTGGCGTTTATGTCGGCTTTTTTTGGTGCAGCAACGGTCTTTCTGCTGGTTCTGTTGGGCATGCAATGGTTTCAGAATCGTTGGGCGGCGGTTGCGGCAGGGCTGACGTTGGCATTTTCCTGGGAATTTTGGGAACAGGCGTTACTGGCGGAAATCTATACGCTGAATACTTTCTTTATCCTTTTGGCGATTCTGGTCCTTTGGAAGTGGCGCGCTACCCGTTTGGATCGTTGGCGGTACGCCTTTGCGCTTCTTTTCGGTGTGGGCCTGGGCGTGCATAATACGATGCTGCTGCTGGCGCCAGCGTTTATTATTTTTGTTTTGACGGTCGATGCCGCCCCTCTGAAGTATTGGAAAACGTATATCCTCATGAGCGCTGTGGCGCTATTGGGTGCGCAGGTATACTGGTATCTCTATTTTGCTTCTCAGGCGAATCCTGCGATGGATTGGGGAGATCCGGATACGTTGACCAATTTTTTTAATTTGGTGCAACGTAAGCAGTACAGCTTCATGTTTTCCCAGTACCCACATACCTGCTCTCGTTTTCTTCGTCAGATGGGAATCATGGGCCATTTCTGGACCCAACAGTTCACTTGGGTAGGGCTTCTCCTGGCGCTGTTTGGGATTTTGTGGGGCTTTCGTCGCGACTGGCGTAACAGTATATTTTTTCTTTCACTCGGTGTGTCGGTAACCGCGGGCTTTGCCTTTGTGCAAAATTTCGATTTCGACAATGAGTGGTTGTGGATTATGACTGTTTTCGGTATTCCTTCGTATATGATGACGGCCTTATTTATCGGAATCGGGCTGGATAGCCTGTCCCGTTTACCACATGCACGGATAGCAGCGATGGGGCTTGCGTTACTGTGTGTGTGCGCCTCCTTGTACAGTTTTCATTACCGCAATGACAAGTCCTCCTATTTCTGGGCTGAAGATTATGCGAAAAATATCCTAAGATCAATGGAAGAAGATTCGCTCTTTATTCCCGAATCGGATCACGCCAGCTTTGCTCCGATCTATCTGCAAAGTGTAGAGGGACGTTATCCTGCTATTACGATTGGGCGTCGCTGTGGTTATCTCGATCCGACCCTGTTGGAAGAGATGCCTGCGGAGCGGCGTGCCCGCTACCTGCCTTTTCCGCGGCAAAAGTATGAACCGGAAATCTTTACATGGTTGCTGCGTAATACAAACCGTCCGATCTACTTTCAACGGCCTCCCCGGTTGCCCGATGCGCCCGAGATTCGCTTTGAACAAACGGGGATGATTTATCGGGCCTTGCGTCCGGGAGAATCCTTACCTGAGCGGGATTATTTTGCAGCCTATTCCTGGCATACACTCGCATTTGAGGATACGCGTCAGGATCAGACTGCGCGCTTGATTCTTTGCGAGTATACCTTGGCGCGTGCGAAGATGGCTTTTAGTGCGGGGGAGAAAGAGAAGGGGTTAAAGCGAGTATATGAAGCACTTTCGTATTATGGACAGGATGCAATCATGCTGAATAATGCGGGGACGATTTGTGCCCGTGCGCACTGTTACGAGGAGGCGCAGCAATTTTTTGAAGCGGCCCATGCACTTGCTCCGGACAAAGAGGTAATCCAGAACAATGTGCGGCGTATCCATAAAAAGCTGGGCATAGTCTTTTAACTTTTTATACTATTTCCCCGTTCTTTTTTCGTAAAAAGAACGGGGAAAAGAAAAACGAATATGTACGTTAGACTCGCTCTGCCTAGCCACAGCAAATACCATAGTATTGTGAGTGGCGCTGGGCACTGGTGGACTGCAAAAAACGGACGGTCGTGATGACCGTCCGTTGATAGGTTTATTGCAAAAAAACGCAAGAACTTCTTGTTAACCAAGCAGAGGAATGGCACCGTTTCCAGTAGCGTTTTCATAATCCTCAGCAACGGTTTTCAGTGCGGCAACGATAACGTGCTCTAATGAAACGCCGACTTCAGCAGCATAGCGGTCCAGACTGCGCAAGGTTTGAATGTCATCGTTCAAGGCGTTCTTGGCAAGGGTGGCAAGCGCTTTATGCATGGGAAAAACCTCCTTATTGATTATCTTCTCTGCACTGGTTTATCGGCAGAAGAAAGAAAAACTTGAGAGGTATCCCAGCTCGCTCTGCACGTTCCCTAACACAAGCGCCCCTGCTTGAGGGTTAATGTCTGATCGGCTGAGATTTGGTGCAGATGTTGATGGCTTACCAGCAGAATAGCCGCTCCTTCCTTGCGTGCCCGTGCCAACTGTTCAAGAACAAGGCCCGCGCTTTCCTCATCGAGATTTCCTGTGGGTTCATCCGCCAGAATAACCTGAGGGCGGTTCATCAACGCGCGCGCCAGTGCACAGCGTTGTCGTTCCCCCGCAGATAGCTCTGCCGGAAAATGGTTGATACGTTCTTCCAATCCCAAGCTCTCCAACAAGTGCAGGGCGCGCACCTTGGCGTCTTCTGCCGGGGATAACGCCAGTGTAGGGAGTAGCACATTTTCCAGCGCATTCAGGTAGGGCACGAGATGGAACATTTGAAATACCAGCGCAATCTTTCGTGCACGAAGGCGGGTGTAGGCATTGCCGGACAGGTGCGTGATGTCATCGTCATCCAGGTGGATTGTTCCATGACTTGGCCGGGTCAGGCCTGCTATCAGGTTGATGAGGGTAGTTTTTCCACTGCCTGACGGACCGCATATCAAGGTAAGCGAGCTGCGGGGGATATGCAAGGAGATATCTGCCAGCGCCGTAATGGTGTCGTCATTTTTTTTGTAATGTTTGCTGATGTTTTCCAGGCGAATCATACTTCACGATCTCCAAGGGCTGAGGCGGGTGCTTGCAATAGTCCTCCCAGTATGGGCGGCATGCCGAAGAGGACAGCGGTGAATGCAGGCAATAGCATGATGGCGATAAGCGTCGTGCCTGCGGGGTAAACAAGGGTGGTAGTGACGTTAAATATATTGCCGATGAGTAGCCCCAAAAATGCACCTGAAACGCCGCCGAAAGTACTGTAGAGCAGAATTTTTCCGATGAACAGACGAATAATTGTGGCGCGTGAAACGCCCAGGGCGTTGAGTACGCCGATTTCACGACGGCGATTGCGTACATTTTGATGCGTCAGGCCCCACAACGCAATAGCAGCGCCAGCAGTGACAATCGCCAAGGCAATTAGCTCCAGGCGATAGAGCATTTCACGTTGCTGCTGTCGCGCCAATAAGATGCTGTGGTAGGGCGTCACGGTGACATCCGGCAGAATTTTATGCACGGTTTTAGTCAGGAAGGTGAGAATGTCGTCAATATCGACCGGACAGTAACAGGCCAGGGCGTCAATGGCGTTGATACGTCCGTCTTTCCCGAGTAGTTGTTGCACCTCGTGCAAGTCGGCAAAAATTCGGATATCATCGGGAATGATTCCAACTTCTTCCAATACGCGCACGATCTTAAAGCTTTTTTCGAGAATGGAGAGCGTATCCCCCGCTTGTACTTGTAACGCGCGTGCGGCGGCATAGCCGAGATAAACCTCGCCGGGGGAAACGGTATAGGCCGTGGGCATTGGTTTTTTCTGCGTACCGACCTTGGTTAGTTCCGCTCGGATTCCTGTTAAAACGACGGTGCATCCTTGCAGTTGCACGGTTTTTTGATATTTTCCTACGAAATGCTGTGCAGGTGCTTTGCTTTCAGCCAGTTTCTGAATATAGTCCTCCGGCATATCCGCCTCCTGGAAATCCAGGGCCTGATATCGCGCTGGATCGGCCTCTTTGGGCGTGATGCGCAGATTAAATCCCATTGCCTTCATTTGTTTTCGGGTAGCGTCTACACTTGAGCGGCTGATGGTTGCCATAGCCACAATTAAGGCTGTAGATAAAAGTACACAGGCGAAACACAGCAGGGTGTTGAATTTGGATTGCTGCATTTCGCGGAGAATGAGACGAAAAAGGGATATTCGTTGATACATTTATTCCTCCGGAGGGGGCGTATCCTTTTTGGGAAAGCGCCAGAGTTTAAAAAGTGTAATGCCGATAGCACCAAGCGCCAGTAGAAATGTGGGGACTAGCGCAAGCAGAAATCGTATCCGCTGTTTCGCAGAGGACGATTCAGGGAAAAGCTGATCAATTTTTGTATCGATTTGATTGCCCAGAGAAAGTTCCTGGTACCCGCCAGCAGCTTTTTCCAGCAAAGCGAATCGTTCATCCAGTGTTTTTTCCCAACGTAGCGGCAGATCTAGTCCCGTGGTGGTTGTGTCCTGGATACACGTGCAAGGTACCGTAAGTTGATTTAATAACTGTTCCAATCGTTGCGCAGAGATGTCTTCGCCTTCAAGGGGGGGCAGCAAAAGCTTGCCACGGCCAAAGAGGACACAGACCCAGTCGAGGGAATCCTCATCCAAACCTGCCAACTTGCACAGGATAGCTTCCTTGGGGTCAGTACGATCAAGTGTAACCATGCGGATCCCTGGTGCGTGTTCCTTATCCCAACGTTTCTCCACAGCTTCTAACGTGGCTTTTACAGCGGGATCGGGTTCATCGGGACTGGGGCTAAACAGGAGCACCCCCCAAACATGCACCAGATGTTCTTTAGCGGCTTCCAGCGCGGGTGAAGTTCCCAGCCTTTCCAACGCTTCCGACGCAGGTTTGGGATGCCACTGTTTCAAGCAGTAAGATTCCTGCAACAGGCTGAAACGACCAATCAGGGCGACCGTGGGTAGTAATTCGGGTGACTTTTTCAAGCCGTACCGTTTCCAATCGACTTCTGGAGAATCTGTGTGTACCCGTTCAATCCGGATATTGAGCAAATCCGATTGCGGTAACAGCCATTTTTCCAAATCTGCTGCAATCGTATCGGTTTTCCCATCCTTTTCAGGTCCAAAAACAGCCAGCATGTACAGGTCGCGTCGGCTTTGAAAAGCCGCATCGCGTACTGTGCCGCTGTTGCACGCCCAAAGAGCAGGCGTTATTGCCATCCAAAGCAAGGCTATAACAGCCCGAAAAGAAAACATACACATCGCCTCATTGTCAAAAGTCGTCTTATGCTACGTAGTATGATATACGACCCATAGACAAAGAGGAAAGTTTTGTATGGGCATTTTTCTGAATACAAGGGTGTTAAGCATGGGGAAGTACACTTAGTTAGACAAAAATCCTTTAGGATGCTCGGGCGCTACCCACTGATGGGGCGGTGTCTCAGGGATAACACGTACTGGCGTGGATACTTTGAGGGGATCCTTGCCTGGGCCTTTAAAGGTCAATTGGATAAAAAATGCAGTGTAGCCTTCTTCGGGTTTCTGAACCGTTCCTTCAAAGATTCCCTTTTCCTGTTCCTGCAGTACAGTGGCCGTGTATTTGGGGTTTGTTTTGCTCAAGCGGAAGTCGCGTGCGGTGGGATTGGTGGCCTGCCATAACTCGACCTTGGTCGGTTTTGAAACCGTTTCTACACGGATTGTTTTTTCATCCGGGAAGCTCCAGCTATATTCAGGGAGCGGCTGTTTTTCCAGAATAGACTGAAAGAAGGCTACCATGCTGTTGCCGCCATCTCTACCACAACCGCCATGGCCCACATTGGGTACATAACTTAATAACGAAGTGCCTTTAAGGTCATCAATGTAGAATTGCGATGAAGTGGGGAGGAAAAACTGGTCACATGCGGCGTTTACTATCAATTTAGGCAGGGTCAGGCGCTCACGATAGGAATACGGATCGACAATATCCATCAATGCATCATATTCTTTTGTGCCGAGCCAATCCATTACCCCCAACGTGACATAATCCGCAATGGCAGGCGCCCAAAATCCGTAGACCTCCCAGTGGTGTATGAAGGAAGGCACTACATTGAGCAGGTCGATAACAATGGGAATGCAGCCGATCACACGGTCGTCTACAGCTGCCGTCGTCCATGTTGCCCAGCCGCGTTTGGAACCGCCAGCTACCACAAAATTTTCAATAGCGTGCTGACCGCCCTGGGGTGTATTGCAAAAATCCTGTATGGTGTCCATGGCGCGCACGGCGCTTTTGGTCATGGGCAGGCGTAAAGGCCATTCCTCATCACCTGTACGCAGAAATTTGTCCCATGTGTAGGCGATAATAGAATCTTCCGTGCGGGATTTCCCGTCATCTGAAAAAGTAAGGCGTTCATTGGGAACCTGGTAAATCATGGCGGAAATTGCGTTTGTTGAACGCGCTACTCTGCGCAAAATAGCGTTGGAACCCTTGGGCACCTGCGTGTTGTTATCGCCTCCCCAAATCAACAGCATGGCGGTATCATGTTCTACCTTTTCCGGTTCCAGAATTACCAACCAGTGATCCCACACAGGCTTATCCACCTCTGCCGCCGTGCGCCACTGTTGCGAGACCATTTTGAGGATATAGCTTTTCCAGGTTTTTCCCTCGTTTACCTCCACCAACTCATATCGGTAATGAGGGTCAGGCTTGGCTACATAACGATCCAGTGCCGTTGGCATGGTCTTGGCCCGTGAATGCGGCCCGGGTACGTATTCAGAGGCTGCATACACTGCCGATGTGCATGAAAAAACCAAGGCCAATAATAGCGCAGCATAGTAAAAGCGAGCTGTTTTCATCCGTATGGTCCTTAACGGTTATTTTTTGTGGGAAAGATACATTTAAGACTTATACTCCCGGGTTTTGGGTTTCATTTTTCTCGGAAGAGGCGTCTTTCGTCAGCATTATTCGCCCGATGAGTAGACGGGCTGTTGGTATTTTTGCGGTTTCGTAGGCTATCATAAAAGGGATGGTGGCGGATGGGCGGGAACTGGGTGAAACGCGAGGAATGCATGAGCAACGAGATGCCAACTGCGCCTATGGGGGCGCACCCTAAAACGCCGATGGGCGACAGTCTGATCGCGGATGTTGCGCCGTTGACACAGCGCCAACCGGAGGCGCTCAGCGATCCGCTGATTGGTACGCAGTTGGGCAATTACGAGATTTTGTTCATCCTCGGTAAAGGCGCCTATGGCGCTGTCTACAAGGCACGCGATGTAAAGCTGGGGCGGTTTGTCGCTATTAAGTTTCTACATGAATTCCTCGACACGCGTCACGAGGCGATGTTTCTGCGTGAGGCAAAGGCTATTGCGGCGTTAGGCAAACATCCTTCCATTGTTCAGATCTTTGAATGGAGCGAGTACCAGGGACGTAACTATTTTGTGTTGGAGTACGTTGGCTCCAACGCAGCTATGCTCCTGCATGTAAATCCCACGGGCTTGTCATTGGAGCAGGCCACGCGTATTGTGCTGGACAGTGCGGAGGGCTTGGCGTATGCGCACAAGCAGGAGATTATCCATCGCGATGTGAAACCCGCCAATATTCTGTTGGAGTTGGAGGGGGGCGGCGCCAAGTTAGCAGATTTCGGGGTGGCCCGTTTTTTCGATCCGACCACGGCAGGGGTCGCGGATGCGCCGGGGGGCACGCCTGGCTATATGGCCCCTGAAATTGTAAAGGGGGAAGAGGGAGATGCGCGTTCGGACCTCTTTTCACTTGGCGTGACCTACTATGAATTGCTTTGTGGGGTCATTCCGTATCAGGTTGGTCCGCCGGATGTAATGCTGGCGCGTATTGAAAAAGATGAACGAACGCCGCTTTCTTCACGGCGGGCTGATTTTCCCCGCGCTGTTTATGCCATTGTAGACCGGGCTACGGCGTATAGCGCTGCAGAGCGCTACCAGAGTGCGGAAGAATTCTGTCATGCATTGCGCGCCGTCTTGCATGCGTTGACCATGCCGAAAAAAGCAGATACGCCGATTGTTAGCGATACGACGCAACCCGCAGAGGCGCATGCCGCAAAAACAAGTGCGTACAAGGCGGCTGAGGACGCCAAGCGTGCCGGGGGGGAAAAGCTGGCGCATGATTTACTCAGTAAGGGGGTGGATGCCTTTCGGGATGGGGAGGCTTATGAGCGGTTGCGTCGTTATGGTGAGGCCAGGAGTCAGTTTGATACGGCCAAGGCTGTTTTTTTGGAAGCGGAAGAACAGTCTAACCGGATTATGGCGGAAATTCGTGCATTGAAGGCGGCGCAGGCGCGTATGATGCAGCAGCGTGCGCAGGCGGAAGAAGCGGAAGCTCCACGCTTGACGCCGGATCTGTTTGCAGCGGCGTTTGCC
Source organism: Candidatus Hydrogenedentota bacterium (assembly GCA_963678445.1). Lineage (GTDB taxonomy): Bacteria > Hydrogenedentota > Hydrogenedentia > Hydrogenedentales. Next base: position 3,258,980 of record OY782877.1, read on the forward strand.
CTGGAGAAGAAGGCCCGTGATACTGCCAATCTGGTCGAAGCAACGGAAGGATATCAACGTGCTGAGCAGCAGTATGCAACGACGTTGGAGGCGGCGCGTCAACATGGAGAGGCGGAGCTGATTCCACCGCGTCGTATGGTGGAGAATGCACGCCGCAAGGCGACGCTTTTGCAAGCGCCAAGGTATGCGCCGGAGGCATTTGAGGCGGGCGAAGCGCGTATCGCGCAGGCAAAGGCGGCGTTACCGGATTGTCGACAAGCGCGCAAGGCGTATCATATGGCTTTGGAGCGGTTTCAGGAAGCCATGCGTATAACGCTGGAACGGAAACGTCTGGAATCAGAAAAGGAGGGGCGTGCCCCTATTACAGTGGCGGGGATTACCTTTGTTTGGGTGCCGCCAGGTGTTTTTCAGATGGGTTCTGTCAGGGGAAATGCAGAGAGTAGTCCGGTGCACAAAGTTACGATTTCACATGGATTCTGGATAAGCCGCTATCCTGTCACCCAGGCCCAGTGGCAAGAAATTATGGGGGACAATCCCTCAGGGTTCCGTGGGGATACGCTACCCGTAGAAAATGTTTCCTGGGAAGATGCGCAGAACTTTATTGAAAAACTGAATGCCCTGGAGAAAGGTGTCTTTCGCTTGCCTTCCGAATCAGAGTGGGAATATGCCTGTCGTGCAGGCAGTGAGGCGGAATGGTGTTTTGGGGATGATGTAAGCGAGCTGGCAGAGTATGCCTGGTACTACGAAAATGCAGGTGGCCGAACGCATCCGGTGGGAGAGAAGCAATCCAATGCCTGGGGTATCTACGATATGCATGGGAATGTGTGCGAGTGGTGCGCCGATACCTGGCATCCCAGTTATGCAGGTGCGCCTGCGGATGGAAGCGCCTGGTGTGATACGGATAGTGAGGAACGCGTTACACGGGGAGGAAGCTGGTGTATTATCACCGAGGATTGCCGCACTGCTGGACGTAGCTGGCATCCCGGGAAGGATACGCGGACAGATTTCATGGGGTTGCGGCTATGTCGCAATAAGTAGCGATTATTCCCGGGAATGAAATCGTGCGCCGGTGCCTGCGCGTACATAGGTGCGCACGTCATCACTATCCGGTGTCGTCACTATACTGTCTTTTGGGGCTTCCGCCTCATTTTCTACATAGACATCCATATAGATTTTTACGCCACTTTCAAAGCGTCCCATTACGCGTGCCGCAAAGGCTTCATCTTCTGGATTTTCCAGAATGCGAATTTGGAAATCTTTACCCAAACGGTCGCTGACTGCCTGGAAGTTTCGACGGTTTTCCACCGCATGGCGTTCATACTCCTCCAGGTTAACGCTTTGGCGTTCAATCGTACGCAGCGCCATGACCACTAATCCTGCTTGTAAACGTGCTGCAATGGGGCTGTCTGGACCTTGGCGGCGTACGGCAGGCAATAGTTTCTGCAGCATCTCCAGCTTGCTGGCGTTTTTCCCGACACCCGCCAATAACGTTTCATATTGATCCAGTGACTGCATTTCCTTTTCGCGCTGACTGACTACAGCGGCAAGCTTACTCCGTTCATTTTCGAGGTATCCAATTTTCTCTGTCACTTCCGAGAGAATGGATTGCGTCTGGGTACGGTCAAGACGCTGTCCTGCCAGCCGTTCCTGTAGTGCACGCGCCTCTTCTGTCTCCTGGAGCAAATCCTGATCCAGAGACGTTGTTTCCTCCTCCTCCAGAAAAGCGCTTATGTCGGCAAACTCAGCATTCTCGGCTTCAAATTCATCCAATGCACCCAGCATGCCATCCTGCACACGCTCCAGCACATCTTGCAGGTTTGAAATTATTCGTACAAGCATGTTGATTCGGCGTTGCGCCGCCATAATTTCCTGGAGCTTTTTGTGAGTTTCACCGCCGCCCAGCAGGAACATGAGTGCGGATTGCGCCTTGTGCTCAATTTCACGGCGCGCCAGTTGCGCCATCGTGTCGAAATTGCGCGCTGCACGCCGTAGCTGGTAGGCCTGGGAAAGCAGGCGATTTAATTCCGCGCCGGTGATTTCCCCAAAATCTTCGCAGGAAAGTTCACGGCGTAGTACGATGCCCAGCTGTGAGGAACCTAGATGGCGAAAATAGCGCGCCTGGGCCAGTTCTGCGACCTGGATGCGTCCACCTTTGACATCTTCGGCTACGTTCATCACGCGCGTAATGAAGTTGCCCAGCATGGTGCCAGTGGCGATCTCGATACGCCGTCCTGCAAAAATCAATTTGGGCCCCTGGGCGCTCAGGCAATATACACCGCCCATTTTGGCAATGGTTTGTGCGTTGTTAATCACGCTGCGCGCGCGAATATCGCCATGGAGGGTGACGATTACGCCGGAAACATTGCCGCGCACCTCGCATTGCTGCTTGGCCAGCACCCGCCCCAAAACATAGCCGTCTACACAGCAGATATTGCCTTCCCCTTCCACCACAACAGTGCATGTATCCGGCACATCCCCCAAAATGCGCAAATGGCGGCGGCAGGTCAGTACAGGTCCACGGCAGGGAAGCTCGATACCGGCCAATAACCGAGTTTCACGCATGGGCGCTTTGCGGATGTCTTCTTCGGTGGCGTACTGTAATTTTTTGGCGATACTGCGCAACCGGGGTACAGGTTCTTCTTCCTGACGACGGGATAGCACTACGGGCATGTAGGGATCGAGCATTTCGTGTACACGATCGTATTGTTCGACATCTTTGATGCCCTTGCCGATGTAGTGCACTGCGGTAAGGAAGGCAATTTCATCGGGCCCAAACTCTTTTTGGCGTTTTTGGATAAAATGCTCGATGAGTTGGCGCAGAAAAACCTGATGGCGCCGTCCTGCGGTGTGTTCTGCAGGCGTTTGCACCATCGATTGCCAGGCGGCCACCTTTTCAAGTACAAATTCATATTGACGCTGTTCTTTGGGATCGTCAAAGTAAGATTCATACCAGGCTTGGCATAGCGCCATATCCTGTAGGGTCAACGCAGCCAGCGCCTCATCAGAGGCGGATGCTACATACGCTAAAAGACGATCGAGCATGATAACGCACTGCGCCTTTCGTCACAGCAACGCCAAGGCGCATGAGGACTTATGATACAGCCATTTAAAGCCGTATCATTTTATCCAATTCGCATTCGCGTGGCCATTTACCTTCCGTTTTTTTTGTTCCCCGTAGTCAAAACATAGTACCATGCTGGCAAAATGTGCGCAACTCTCTACCATTTCAAAAGATGCGCATATTTAAGCACAAAAGGTGTAGCTATTTTTAATAGCTGTGTAGTTATTCCATGTTTTGCCGTCGATGCCGAGCAGGAGTTGATCTGAAATACCGTTAAAGATTATAAATATACTATAAACTCGAAGCGGGCGCTCGTACCTTGTTGAACGGGTATTGCTGACATGGGCAGCAGGGGACTAAACCACGGAAAAACGCAGTGTAATGGAATCGGAAGGAAATGCTATGGTGAACCAAGAGGTCTTGGATGCATGGTTGTATGGGAAAAAGCTGGAATGCACAGCAAAACGACCTGACCGACCGTATCGCTTTATACTTTTAGGGGCGCCTGGGGTGGGTAAAGGTACCCAGGCCGTTTTTCTTTCAGAAAAGTACGGTGCCGTGCAACTATCCACGGGCGACCTGTTTCGTGCAGCCAAGACGACGGGTGGAGATGCCCTGACGCCTGTAATGCAGGCCGCACTGGATACGATGAACAAAGGCCATCTGGTCTCTGATGAAACCGTGGTCGATTTGGTGCGCGAACGTCGGGACTGTCTGTCCAGTGGTTACGGGTTCCTTCTGGATGGCTTTCCGCGAACAGTGGCCCAGGCGGAAGCGCTCGATACATTATTGGCGGAGATAGGCGAGTCGTTGGATGGGGTGCTGAATTACACCTTGCCGACAGAGGAAGTGGTGCGCCGTCTGAGTGGACGGCGGACGTGCACGAAATGTAAGCGGACGTGGCATGTGGAGTTCAATCCTTTCCGTCCAGGGGATTGTCAGGATTGTTCGGGCGAGTACCTGATTCAACGTGAAGACGATCAACCCGATGCCATACGGGTGCGCTTGGAAACGTATGAGAAGAGCACGGCTCCTCTGGCAGCATACTACGAGAAAACAGGGTTGCTGTACACCATTTCCGCAGCGGGCACGCCGGAAGAGGTGTTTGCGCGTACCGAGGAATGTCTTCCGTAAGCATCTACTTAGGTTTGTCAAATAATTCCTGTTGCTGATGTAAAGATGCAGGGGTGCTGCGTTGCCAACTGTTCAGAATAGCTTCCGTTTGCAGACGTCCCGTCAGATCCAGCAAAGGATAGGCGGTTGGCCAGGTCGTAAACAGCATGCGGTTTTCCGGGGTACACCGATAGTACACCGGCTTGCGTTGTTCCAGGCTGTGCCGGGCGGTTTGAATACTGCCGCCTGTCTTTTGCGGTTCGATAACGCATAAAAGACGGGTTAATGCGCTGATAGTGCCATTGCGGGTAATGGCGGCATGGGTCATCCAGCGGGTATTGGGAATGAATTCGCTGAGCAAAAGCGCCTTGCCATTTTGAAGCGCGGTGTGCAGTATTTCGGGGATTTCATAGGTCAGCATTCCCTGCGGCAAAATGACAATGGTTGTGCCACCGGCGTTGAGTGCATTGGTGTGGGCTGCCCAATCTATACCGCGTGCCCCACCGCTGATGATGGGCACACCGGCAAAGCTGAATATTTGCGCACATTGACGGGCAATATGTAGTCCTTGGGTGGTGGGGGTGCGGGTGCCTACGATACCCACGCCGGCCTCCTTTAGGAGACTTAGGTTGCCGCGTGCAAAGAGTAGGGGGGGAGCGCCTTTGCCCAGGCAGGTTCGAAGTGCAGCGGGATATTGTTCCGTGTAAATAGGAAGTGTCTGGATTCCCTGTTTTTGGGTTATTCCCAACAGTTTTCGCGCCTGTGTGCGCATTTCGTCTGTGCAGGCAGTCAGATAAGGCGCCAGTTCCTGGCTACCTGCGGGCAGGCGCTTTTGTAGTTGGCCTGCTTCCGTGCCCAGAAGCGTATCCAGGGAGAGGTTTAGAATGCGTGTCAGTTCGAGAATACTATTGATGCGAACAGGTCCAGCCCCCCGGGTCAACTGCAACGCCACAAGATCCTCGATTTGGAAATTCATATTTCCTCCTTGTATTGTGATGCGCTACCGTTCCATTATATTCCTGTTAACGGTGTAGCGGTATGTTTTTTTTGCCATAAATCGGAATACTAATACAGAATATTCAGCTATTAATGTGGGCTGTTTTGACTGGCTTGGGTTCACTGTTTTGAATTACGTACCATAAGACGTATGACGGATGCTTTTTCTTTCACAAAAAGAGTTTTTTTACAAAGGTAAATGGTGTGAAGAATGCCTGGTAGTTTTGGAAAATATTTTTTCTGGGGGGCCACGGTAGGAGCGCACCAGGTGGAGGGCGAAGATTTTGACAGCGATTGGTGGCGTTGGGAACAGCGTCCTATGCGTATCCGGGATGGGGCCACCTCCGCACAGGGCAGTGATCATTGGCGGCGCTATCCGGAAGATATTGCCTGGGCGCGTAAATTGGGACATAACGCCATAGTGATCTCACTATCCTGGGCGCGAATTCAACCTACGTCTGGGGAGCTGGAAGCCACAGCGCTGGCACATTACAGGAAGGTCTTGGAGACGGTGCGGGAAGAGGGCCTTGAACCCATCTGTGTACTTCAGGAGGTCGCTTTGCCAGGCTGGTTTGCACGCCAAGGAGGATGGGGCGCCTCTGGAAGTGTGACCTGTTTTACACGCTATGTGCAGGCGGTAGTTTGGGAATTGCGGGGGCTGTGTTCATACTGGCTACCGATGCTGGAGCCGGAGTATTTTCTTACACGAACGTTATGGGTGCGGGACTGGCCCGGCTCGGTATCACGATGGCGCAGCAGGGCGGTTGTGAGGAATGTTATTCGAGGATGGTGTGCAGCGCAACGCATCCTCCATGATAGTAATTCGACTGCACAGGTAGGCATGTCGATCCGTGCAGCTACCTTTGAACCCCAGGAGGCCTATAGTCCCTGGGATACCTGGCTGGCGCAACGGGAGAATCACCGTTGGCGACATCGTATGCTACGTAGTGTTTTACAGAAAAAAGCGCAGGTGGATTTTATTGCGCTTTCCGATGGGGGACATTTATATACCCGATTTTCCCCATGGAGGTATCTGGGTGGGAAAGCATGTTATACGGATGTCTCGGGACGAAGGGAACAAAATCCCGCGCAGAATGCGCGTCGCGCCTCGGATTTAGCGTCGATAGCCGGGGATTTTACCGAATACCAGCTCCCTTTGATCTGTATCGGTGGGGAGCAGGAAGGTGCAGCGGAAGAACGCGCCGATTTTCTGGAGCAACAGCTCCATGCATTGCGTGCTCTTTCCGGGCAGGAGGGCTCTTGTGTACAAGGATATTTCTACCGTACATTGTTAGACGGTTTCGAATGGGAACAGGGGTATCGTAGACGCTACGGTCTGCTTCATGTGGACCGGGAGAGTTTGGCGCGCACGCCGAATCAGATTGCTTTTTTACTGAAGAAATATTGTGAGAATTCTTGGAAACAAGTGCAATGAGGAACGGGGATATATGGATGTTATTTTAGCTCTGGAAGGGGGCGCGACACATACTACTGCTGGGGTTTATGATAGCGCCGGACGCTGCCTTCGGGAAGCAGAAGGGGCTCCATGCAACCCGGTTGCTTACGGTCGCTCCTTTTGTGTGAACACGCTGCAACAGTTGGTAGGGCGTTTGCGCCGGGATACGGACCGTGTGCAGCGAATCGTAGCGGGGATTTCCGGCGCTGTTTCGCAGTCAATACGGCAGGAAATCGCCCAGCAGTTACAGCGAGTTACAGGGGCCGATGAGGTATGGCTTACCACGGACCTGTATCCTATGCTGCACGTTAACGCTGAGAACCAGTCTGGCATATTGGCAATTGCCGGCACGGGATCGAGCGTGTTAGCACAGCGTACGCCAACGAAATGGATAAAGGTGGGGGGGCGCGGTGCCTTGTTTGGCGATGAGGGCAGTGCCTATGACATCGTTATACGTGCTTTGCGTGAAACGGCGCATGCCGTAGATGGTCTGGGGCCTGAGACGCTGCTGCTTTCCCGGTTTATGGAAGCCGCTTGCGTGGAGAATTTTGAGTATCTTGCCGCATGGACCGCAACGGCCTCGAAGAGCGAGATCGCCGCACTGTCCGACGTAGTAGCACAGGCAGCAGAAGCCGAGGACATGGTCGCGGTGGGCTGTATCGAACTGGGGGCGCGACAACTGGCGCAACAGGTTTTGGTAGCACACCTGCGACTCAGTACCCTGAAAGGTAATGACGGTGACGGCACTGGCGAAACGGTTTCAGGCACAGCCCATGAGGCGCTGAATCGCGCTAATATTACCTCTGTGTTCATGCACGGGGGCATGCTGCAGCATTGTACGCTGTATCGAAAGGCATTCATCGACGCTTTGGCTGCCTATAGCGATCTGCGGGCGACGTGGCCTGCCTACAAAGGCCATCACGCGCTCTATCAATTCCAGCAGGCACAGCCTGATATGTCGATGGTGGCGATAGCATATGCCGCAGAAGATACGGAGGATGTATTGCCAACGACGGAACGCCGTAATGTGCAGGAGCGTTATCTGGATGAAATGGATGCCGACGAGATTGTCGCGGAAATGAACCATCAGGATGCTACCGTTGCAACGGCTGTCTCACTATGTAAGGATTCCATTGCCGCCGCCATACGTTGCGCAGCTACAACCCTGCAAAACGACGGCCGCATTTTCTATGCGGGGGCAGGTACAAGTGGGCGGCTTGGCGTGTTAGACGCTTCGGAATGCCCTCCTACTTTTGGTACAGCACCAGAACGGGTTGTCGGTCTTATTGCTGGCGGCGAAACGGCTTTGCGTTGCAGTGTAGAAGGGGCGGAGGATGATACGGAACAGGCCCTGGCGGACTGGCGTGCCTGTGAAGCACGCGCGGGTGATATCCTGGTAGGGATTGCCGCATCCGGGCACACGCCGTATGTGCGCGCCATGCTGCAGCAAGCAGCGAGTGAAGGCGTATCAACCGTACTCCTTTGCTGTAACCCGTCCTGCCAGGAAGGAGCGGACATTATTATTGCCATGGATACCGGTCCTGAAGTGCTCACCGGCTCCTCCCGTTTAAAAGCAGGCACGGCAACCAAAATGGTGCTTAATATGATCTCTACCGGTGCAATGGCCCTATCCGGCCTGATGTACAAAGGGCTGATGGTGGGCATGCAACCGGTAAACACCAAACTGCGTCGACGCGCTGTGCGTATTGTTGCCACATTGGCCGATGTTTCTTCCGAAAAATCCCAGCTTTGCCTTGAAAAGAGTGACTACCATATTGCTGCCGCCATTCTTATGGCAAAAACGGACTGTGATTTGCTAGCCGCCCATGAAAAACTTGCTGCCTCCGAGGGAATCCTGCGAAATGCACTGGCGTCGTAAAGGGTCTATGATAAGGATATCTGCGGCAAAATCGTTTTTGACGCCTTGATTTTCTGCAAGGGCTTGCGTAGGATGGCTTTTTTTACGACCGATTTACCGGAAGATGAGTTTTGTCGATAGGCTCGGGTATTTGGTGAAATCCGAAAGGCTGTCATAAAAGACGAAGTTTTACTATGGTCAGGGACGGTTCGCTCTCGTTACTAAGTTGAACTTGGTAACGTTAAAAGCTATCTGCCCAGACATTACGAAGCTAAGCTTCGGAGACAAGTGCGTGACGAAGTGCAACTTCGTCACGAGGGAAAACGAAATTTTGTTTCGTTCAGGGACGTCAAGGACCATATATTTTGGTTGTGGTCCCTGGACCACTTTCGATGAGTGAATAGGGTGCAGTATTGCGATGGTTTTGTTGAATAAAGCACAAGAGGCAGCGGTAACAGCGTCTGACGGTCCCGTATTGGTTTTGGCGGGTGCTGGCAGTGGAAAAACGCGGGTGATCGTGGAACGGCTGGCGTGGCTGGTGGAGGAACAGGGTGTCGATCCGCGGTATTTGCTGGCGCTGACGTTTACCAATAAGGCCGCAGCAGAGATGCGCCAGCGTTTTGCGAAACGTCTGGAGATGGATCGCGTATCCACATGGCTGGGCACATTTCACTCTTTTGGTTTGTATTTGCTGCGACGTGAAATGGCAGTATTGGGGCGTTCCAAGTCCTTTTCCGTCTTTGATGATAGCGATCAGATAGCCTTGATGAAACGTCTGGTGAAAGGGCTGTCTTCACAGTATGCATCCGTGTCGCCGCGCGAAGCCCTGCACTGGGTTAGCTCCTTGAAGCAACAGGTTGAAACACCGGATTTCGAAGCGGAAAAGTTGTCGCCGGAAGAAAAAACGTACCATATGCTGTGGCGACAGTATCATGCGGCATTGGAGCAGGCGTCGGCGGTAGATTTTGATGATTTGCTGGTGCTTTCGGTGAAATTGCTACAGGATTTTCCCGAGGTTCGGGCGAAGTATCAACGCCGATATCGCTATGTCCATGTGGACGAGTACCAGGATACGAATCGGGCGCAGTACCTTGTCGCACGTCTGCTGAGTGAAGGACATGGAAATATCTTCGTGGTCGGCGATGAGGATCAGAGTATCTATTCCTGGCGTGGCGCGGACATCAACAACATCCTGGACTTTGCGGATGATTTTCCCGAGGCACAGGTCTATCGGCTGGAAGAGAATTACCGGAGTGTACAGCCGATTTTGGACGCCGCCAATGCGGTGGTAGCGCATAACGTGAATCGCCTGGGCAAAAAGCTTTTTACCAAGCGCGTGAAAGGGGAACCCGTACGTTGGTTCCGTGCGGAAGATGCGGAGATAGAGGCGCGGTTTGTCGCGCAAGACATCGGGAAACGGGAACTTTCCCCGCATGAGGTGGCGGTGCTGTTTCGTACCAACGGCCAGGCCCGTCTGCTGGAAGATGCCTTGCGACGGGTAAATGTCCCCTATGTGGTGGTTGGGGGGATTCGCTTTTACAGCCGAAAAGAGATCAAGGATATCCTGTGTTATCTGCGTTTGTTGGTGAATCCAGAGGATGATGAATCATTACGGCGGGTGATTAATGTGCCCACGCGGGGTATTGGCGGGGTGACTCTGGCCCGTTTGGAGGAAACGGCAGAGGCGCGTAAGACCAGTCTGTTTCAGGTATTGCGCGATGTAGAAAGTGATGAATCGCTATCGCCACGGGCGCGCCGTGCCGCTATGCGTTTTGTAACCTTGATAGATGACTTGACATTGGCTGCGAAATCGAAACCGCTGGCGGAGTTGGTGGAGCAATTGCTGGAAGATACCGGCTACCGCGATTATGTTGAAGAAAGTGATGAGAAGGATTTTCGTAGTCGGCTGGACGTGGTGGATGAGTTTGTGGTGGCGTGTGAGCAGCATGACAAACAATCGGGAACAGGATTGCTGGCCTTTTTGCAGGATTTAGCCTTGGTCTCGGATGTGGATGGTTGGGACGATAGCTTGCCTGCGGTGACGTTGATGACGTGCCATGCGGCCAAAGGACTCGAGTTTCCCCATGTCTATCTGGTAGGGCTAGAAGAGGGCCTGTTGCCGTATGGGGTTGACTTGGATGAAGAGCGGGATGTGGAGGAGGAACGACGACTGTGTTATGTGGCGATGACGCGTGCCTGTGTTTCGTTGACCTTGACGGCCGCATCTGCACGGATGCTGTACGGACGCACGCAATATGACCGCGAAATTTCGCGTTTTGTGCAGGAAATAGGGGTGAACCGCCTGCAAGCAGTGGGCAAAAAGGCGGAGCGTAAAAAGAAAGCTTCTGCCTCTTCCCCCTCTGCGCAACCGGTAGATGAGGGCGCGGTGAAAATGGGCACACGCGTGCGCCATGCACGCTTTGGCATGGGTACGGTGTTGTTTTGCAAAAAAAGCGGGGGGAAAACGCGTGTGCGGGTACGTTTCGATTCGGGACGTTCGGCTTTATTACAACTGGATGTAGCCCCCTTGGAGATTTTGAAGGAGAAGCGACGGTGAATTTGGATGATTTGCGAGTACGGATCGATGCGTTGGATGCGGAGATTGTGCATCTGTTGAATGAACGCGCCAGGTGTGCACAGGGTATCGGTGAGATCAAACGAAATGAGGATACGCCGTTTTATGTACCCGAACGTGAGAAAGCGGTCTTCTCCAAATTGGCGCATAGCAATGGTGGACCTTTAAGCGACGCGGCCATCGTCTCGGTATATCGTGAGGTGATTAGTGCGATCCGGGATTTGGAGAAGCCTATCAGTGTCGCCTTTTTGGGACCCAGGGATACGTTTAGCCATATGGCGGCATTGCGTGTGTTTGGCGTGTCTGCTGAGTTTCATCCGCTCCCCTCTTTTCCGGATATCTTCACCGAAGTAGAGCGCGGTCGCATTGATTATGGCGTGGTGCCGGTGGAAAGCTCTATGGGGGGATCGGTAAGCGACACGTTAGATCTCTTTATTCGTTCAGAGCTGAAAATCATCAATGAAGTGATGTTGCACATCACGCAGAATCTTTTGGCTAACTGTTCCATGAAGGAAGTGAAGCGCGTCTATTCTAAAGACAATGCGTTGATGCAATGTCGAAATTGGTTGCGCGCGAATCTGCCGCAGGCGGAATTGATTGAGGTCTCCAGTACGGCAGAGGCAGCCCGACGTGCAGCGGATGAGCCGGGGGCGGCGGCAATTGCGAGTAAACTGGCCGCACAGACTTATCAACTCAACATCCTTATGGAGCGTGTGGAAGATGCTCCCCATAATTACACCCGCTTTCTGGTCATGGGGCGTCAGATGGTTAAACCGACCGGCGATGACAAAACCTCTGTCCTGATATTAGTGAAAGATCGTCCGGGGGCTTTGTACAACCTGCTGCTGCCCTTTGCACGGGAAGGGATTAACCTTACGCGCATTGAGTCGCGTCCTTCGCAGCAAAAAGCCTGGGAATACGTTTTCTTCATCGATTTACTGGGACACATTGAGGATGAAAAGGTGAAGCGCGTTCTGGAGGAAGTACAGGATAATGTGCGTAATCTGAAGGTGCTCGGATCGTTTCCGAGGAGTGGGTTGCTCGAGTAATCGCCGTGTGAATTATAAAATAAACGCGCCTTGGCTCCTACATCGAGGGAGGCAAGGCGCGTTTTTGTGTCAGCTTAGAAACTACTATTCCGGGAGCAGCTTAACCGAAGAATACGCTGAAGAAACTAGCGATCCAGGCAAAGAGGGAGTACGAAAGGAATTCCGAAATGTTTTCGGCCAACTGGGCGCAAAGTTCATACCACATTATTGAGTTCTCCTTATATTACAAACAGCTACACGTTAACTTACAAATGTTGTTTTTGCCAAGATGTGCCTTGGTTGATACTAGTCCTCTACAGGGCAGAACAGACCTGTTAAAGCATCTTCAAGTATGCCAGCGACATATTCACTGAAGAAGCTGAGAACAGTGCCAATGATGACCTCAAAAAAATCTACTACGAACATGTTGTTTCTCCTTTTTGTTTTTATTTCAGATACACGCTATATCGTGTATCAACATAATACCCCAAATATCCCGAACTTTAAACAAATTAACACAGAATGCGGATTTTTGCAAGCCTTGTCAACGGTATCCTTCGTTTTTGTGGTACATACTGCCGCAGTTAAAAGCAAGATGTATGCCATATTTTGAAAAATAGCCTTTTGGACTAAAAATAAAAGTGAATAACTACTGTTTTGTACGGGTTGCACTGAAGGAACTTTCTTTATATAGGTGCTTTAAATGGTCTTAACTGCCTTATATTTAGCGCTTTAAAGGTTGACCTGTGCAATAAAAACGGGAGTTTCTTTGCATGGTAGTATTGGGCGGATTTTGCTTGGTTATGCTAGTTGGTATGCTTCAGATTCCTACCTGTAGGTTTGTTTGGGGATGAAAAACGACATGGCGGTACGCTTGCAATTCGATAGGGCTTTTTCCCACAGGAAAAAACGGAGGGGATGCGCCTTGCTTCGCCCCCCTTTTTCAGGGTAGGCTGTTTTATAGCGTGGCAATAGTGTCGTGTGGAGTTATGCTGTGGGGTTGAACCAAGTACGCCCATTTTTTGGCAGGCATGGGGCGTATGGGAGAGTGCGGCATGCGATATGGGCTGGTCCTCCTGATAGTTGTTTTTTTAGCAGTGCAGTTTGTGGTGATGTTTCATATGAATTCCGGGAAAGAAGCTGCACCGTTGGTGAATCCGATAGGGAGTTCTACAAAAGCGGGCGTGTCGGAAAGTGCCGCGACTTCTATAGCGCCGATGCCGCCTGGGGCGAAAGCTACTAATCCGATATTGGGGAAAGCCAAATTGCGTGGGCGTGTGTTGGATGCGCAGGAAAAGCCTGTGGCGGGGGTGGTGGTGCTTATAGATCGCCGTGCGTTGAAGGCGGGGGATGTGTTGAAACAGGCGGGCGTGGGGCCGCGTTGGAAAACGCAAACGGATCGTGAAGGGGTCTTTTTCTTTGAACATTTGTCGCCCAATGATGGTTTTGTGGTCAGCGCGGTGACTCCGCATGCGCATGCGGTACAGCGTGCCTATACGACCGCGCATGGGGCGATACCTGAAGTTACGCTGCAATTGCAGCCTTCGTTGGTTTTTTCTGGCCAAGTGTATGATGCATTGGAGCAGCCTATAAAGAATGCGCGTGTCTATCCTGTTGTTGCAACAACGGAGGACTTTGCCCGAAGTGCGTACCACTTGTTGCCTGTGCGCACCCATGTGGATGGTGTGTTTTCGTTTTCGCATCTCAGTGAGGCTCCCTGGCGTTTTTTGATCGTTGCTCCTCCCGATGCGCCAATGCTCACAGAGCCGTTGGCAAGCACAGGTGCGTCGCTGTCTATTCATCTCGAGAAGGGGGCGTCTCTGTCAGGGCGCATTGTGGATGAGGATACGAAAAAGCCCGTTGCCCGCATGGAGTTGCTTGCAACGGAGTCTGAGCTGGGGCTGGAGTATTGTCGCGCTAAAACGGATAGTGCGGGGCGTTTTACATTTCGGAATTTACGCGCTGCGCGATATTGGGTTACGTTACGTTCAGATGCCTATGCACTCAAACAATCCCCAGGTTATTTCGCTGTAGATAGGGAATCTGCGCCGGAGGAGCATATACTTGCGGTTGAGCGCGCAGGGTTTATCCGTGGGCGTGTGCTTGATGTAGATGGGGTGGGGGTGGCGAATGCCAAGGCGGTGACGCATATGGATGGGGAACGCGTTGACTATACCGATCAAGCAGGCTATTTTCGGCTTAGTGGTTTACGCCCTGGGGAGTACACGGTATTCGTAACGCCACCGGAAGGATATGCACAGAGAACGGTTGTGCATGAGGCTACTGTTTTGCCATCACGTCAGACAATGACACCGGATACCCAGGTTGTCGCAGGGGTTTCTGCGCAGGGGAAGGTTTATGATCAGTCAGGAGCACCTATAGCAGCGGCAAATGTTTATGTGGAGCTTAGTCCTGTTAGTAAGACTTTTGCTACGCATACGGATGAAAAAGGGGTATTTGTATTCTCTGATTTACCCGATGGCGATACGACCGCTCGCTTTAGGGCACGCTATCTGGATGGTGTGAGTACGACCGTGGGGCCTTATCCGATTGAGGATGGCCTGGAGGGGATTACGCTGGGCTTAACGCTTTCCACGCATGGAAGCCTTGGAGGGTGTGTTGTAAATGCACAGGGTAAAGTCATTGCAGATGCGGCGGTGCGTTGTATTGCCGCCGATGATACATCGTATACCGTCATTACGGATGCACAAGGCCTTTTCCAGTTTGATGCGCTTGCCTCTGGGGAATATGTGATTAAGGCTGCGCGAAGCGCTGCTACACTTTCGGAAGCCCCCGCACAAAATCTAATACTGGAGGAGAAGGAAAAACGGAAGGACTTGCGAATTGTGCTGCCCTAGCATTTTGAGACTTCTGACAGCGTTCGCTTTAGGCCGCCGCTGGACCACTTTGCTAGCTGAAATTTGAGGAGCTGTCATAAAAACGAAAAATCATTATATTCAGGGACGGTAAGGACCATATCTCTTGTTTGTGCTCGCTGGACCGTTTAGTGTCATGTTTTGCTAGCTTGGGACCCAAAACGAGATCTTGACCCTGCCCGTAGCTGCACAGTATAGTTCTGCATAGTTTGTGTCGATTTGAGAGTGGATTTCGTTGACTTTTTTCCTGGAAAAGGTAATAGTGGCTTGCTTTTCCTGCGAAATTTTAAGACGAAAAGCACTCTGAATGAATTGCTATAAAGGTCAAAATATGAGGAGAAACAGAAATGACAGGTAAGCATAGTGCTGGGCATATGGATGGGATTCATCCCGGACAGCTCTTTCTTGGAAGCTGTATTGGGTTGATTGCAACCGCAATGTCTTTTGCAGTAATGGGCGCTATTATGAATGCGTTGAAAGAACAGTTTCTTTTGACCAACGCTCAGGTAGGTTTGATCGGTGGTGCGCAATTGTGGGGCTTCCCAATCTCGATTTTGATTTTTGGGCCTCTTTGTTCCACCTTGGGGATGCGCTTCTTGTTACGTCTGGCATTTATCTGCCATTCGGCAGGCGTGCTGATCATGATTTTTTCTAATGGCTTCGGCATGCTTTTTGGCGGTGCGCTTACGATTGCATTTGGCAATGGTCTTATTGAGGGCGCATGTAACCCGCTTATTGCAACCTTGTACCCGGATCGCAAGACGGAAAAACTCAACAATTTCCATGTTTGGTTTCCTGGCGGTATCGTGATCGGCGGTGTGTTCTGCTGGGTGTTGGACAATGTCATGGGCAAAGCGGGCCTGGTTTCCATAGCGGGGTTTGCTTCGTGGCAGATTAAACTGCTGGCCATCCTGATTCCCACGGTCATCTATGGCTGCATGATATTCGCAGCCAAGTACCCGAAGACCGAAGCTGCGCAGGCTGGGATTACCTTCGGCGGTATGCTTAAAGCCTCGCTGGGCCGTCCCCTCTTCCTTCTGTTGTTCGTATGCATGACGCTGACTGCTTCTATCGAACTAGGTCCTAACCGTTGGATTCCGGCTATCCTTGAAGCCGGTGGTTTGGCCGGTATTCTTGTGCTTTGTTACATCAATGGCCTTATGGCTATCCTGCGTCAGTTTGCTGGGCCAGTGGTTGGAAAGCTTTCGCCGACGGGTATATTGCTGGGCTCGGCAGTCGTTTCAGGGCTCGGGCTGGTTGCATTAAGCTTCACCCCGCTGAGCATGGCTGTGGTTATTCCGGCGACCCTGTTTGCCATTGGCGTATGTTATTTCTGGCCCACCATGTTGGGCATAGTTTCTGAACGCGTGCCTAAAGGCGGTGAACTGGCGTTGGCGTTGATGGGTGTTGCGGGAAATGTAGGCGTTGGTCTGATTACGATTCCTTTGATGGGGGGCGTGATTGATTTATATGCGCATGATGATTTCGACTTTGAGAAAACAGCGATTGTTATCGAGCATATTCAGGAGCAACTTCCGGCGCTGAAAGACGATGAAAGCGTCAAATACGACACGAAGCTTGTGGCTGGTATCGATGAAACGGTTGCCTTGGCGGAATCGGTTCTCGAGTACAAAGCGCAGAAAAACGCGCTTAAACCGGTAGATACAGCCAATGTTTTGCGCGGTGCGATAAAGGTTAAACCCAGCTCCGAAATTGCTCAGGAAGCAAAATCGGTACTGCTGCCTGCAGAATTGTACGGTGGTCGTATTTCATTCCGATATGTAGCCTTCCTGTCGATAATTATCTTTGTCGTCTTCGGTATTCTGTTCCTTAAAGACAAAGCGAAGGGTGGATACAAAGCAGAGAAGCTGTCTGTGGAAGCCTAATCGTTTAGTCGATGGACGACCACTTTAGCGTGCACTCAGGCGGGGAGAACAAAAAGTTCTCCCCGCTTTTTTATTTGCCTAAAGATCTGAGAAGCTGTCATAGAGGACATTGCTGGAGCAGGGATGGCAAGGACCATATATATCGCCTGTGGCGCTGGCCACTTTAGAGCACTCAGTGAGGTCTTCTTCTCTTTCTGTCTACAGCCCGGCGTAACTAAGGGTGCTGAGTAAGAAGGCGACTCCTTTGTTGGCAGGGGGACGGCCATTTTCAGCGTAGGAGAGGAATTCGCAGTGCCCATCCATGTATAACACATTGCATCCACCTGGTATATGGTTATATTCGTAGATTGAGGTGCTAACGAGATCCCAAAGAACAAAAAGCGTGCTTTGGGACTGGGCTTGAGCGCCAGGGTTATTTATATCGGTAATGAGGAATCGTTCTATTCCTTCTCGCAAGCGGTAGAGTGTACGTTGCCCGGTATTTCCAAAGCTGCTGTAGTCCATATCGAGCGGCAGGTTGGACAGGTCGATATCGTGATGGGCTGTTTTAGGATCGTGCACCACGAGTGCGCCGTTGGCTATCGCAATGAACCAGCCAACAAGTTGGGCGGGTATTTCAGCTTCAAGAATAGTGCTGGCGCCCATAAGTGACAGGATTTCGCCCAGATTTCCCTGTGTGCTTTCCCAGGTATCCTGTGGAGGGGGATCGGCGCCGTCAATAACCCATCCGAGATACATATAGCTGTTGTCAACGGCGTTCATTCCCAGCCAGCCTTCGAAGCAGGGAACACCAAAGAGGGAGTTTCCTGTTATCGGATCCCATAACGCATCTTCGGTACTTACTACACCATTATCAGGGCGCGAGGGGCAAACCAGGAGAAGGGGATCGTTTAAATATTCGGGGTAGATAGCAGGTGCAAGCGGGCCGATGCTGAATTGAAAATCATCCGGTTCGCCCTGTGGTGTAAACGGGTAGGCGCTTCCATCACAGTCCACGCTTTGCGTCTGAAACAAATGCATGGGGGGGAAAGCGTTCGATCGATCTTCATTGGCATACATTTTGAAGACGAGCCCCAACTGTTTCAAATTGCTCTGACAGTTTGTCCGCCTGGCCGCCTCACGCGCACGCGCCAAAGCGGGCAAAAGGATTGCTGCGAGGATGCTTAAGATAGCGATGACTACCAGTACTTCAATCAACGTGAATCCTGGCCTGCGCATGATTGGCCCTGCCCCCATATGCTAATGGCTCAATTTCTGGTTACTGCGCAAAAAGGTATTGGTGATGGTGAGGAGAGGCTGTTGTCTGTGAGCTTGGGCATTCGTTGCTCCCCCCAACCGTTCTTTAGCCCATAGTGTTTATGGTAGCAGGTTTTTATAGGTTTGTGTGTATAAAAACGCGTTTCCGGGTGAACCGGAAACGCGATAGAGACAACAGTGAGTAAGTAAACGTGACGCGGTTATGCGCCGATAATCCCCAAAGGTTGCCAGGTTTTCCATTTTCCACGCGTGAAGTCGGGCACATCAACAGGTTTGCTACGGCCAGCTACCGACATTTCACTAAGTTCGCAGATAGCGCTCCAGGAAGCTGCATCATATACGTTCTGATCGGTAGGCAGACCCTTTCGGAGGCATTCAATCAGACGGAAATCTTCGATATAATCCATGCCGCCATGTCCGGCACCCAAAGCCTGTTCTTCATTAGCCCGCCAAATAGGGTGATCGTATTCTTCCTTGTACCTATCCAGCGGTTCATAACCATGCCCTTCTGTCTTTCCTTCGATATAGGCGCGATCGGGGTAGCCCTTAACAATACCGCGTGTGCCCTGGATCAGGTTGATGCGACTGTACGGACGCGGCAGATTGCAGTCATGCACCACCTTGATGGTGCAGCCGTTGACCGTTTTAATTAAGGTTGTGTTGACGTCACCCAACAGATACTTTTCATTTCTGCGCGGATCATCCTTTTTCAGATGCTCTTCCTGCCACAACTGCAAGCCCCGCGATTTGCTGCTCATCGACACCAGATATTCAAATTGGTCACCGCGATTAATGTTCATGCATTGCGCCACAGGTCCCAGGCCATGCGTGGGGTACAAGTTACCATTATGATCCTTGGCAAACTCGCGTCGCCACAAGCCCTCGCCGCCTTTACTAAATTTGATATCGCGCAGATCGTGTAGATAGCCGCACTCGGCATGCACCAATTCGCCGAGCAGGCCTTGGCGCACCATGTTGAGAATCATCATCTCTGGACGGTTATAACAACAATTCTCCTGCATGACACAATGTTTTTTGTATTTTTCCGCCGTCTCCACCATTTCCCAGCATTTCTCCAGACGAACCGTTGCCGGTACCTCCGTAGCGGCATGCTTGCCATTCTTCATTGCCGCTACGCAGACGGGTACATGCCATTGCCATGGTGTAGCAGTGTATACCAGATCCAGATCCTCCTCCTCACACATGCGCACAAAGTCATATTCCCCTTTGGTGTAGGCGGTAGGTTTGGGTTGGCCTGCTTCTACCGCCAACTTCTGGATGCGCCGTGTTTTGGAAGGGACAATGTCACAGACGGCCTTGAGCTGGACGCCTTCCAGCTTCAACAGATTACGACAATGGCTGGACCCCATACCGCCTACGCCGACAAAGCCAACACGCACCGTCTCCATAGGAGGGGCGGCAAAAAACTGATCTGGCGCAGGCCCCAGATTTTTTTCCACTGCGGCATGCGTGGCGGAATCTGTATCCCCCAGTACGGCGCCTAAGCCAGCGGCGGCTACAGCACCCAGTTTTACAAAATCACGGCGATTTACCCGGCGTGTTGCCTGCGTTGGTTTTTCTTTCCAATCCATGACCAAGCTCCCTCCAATATGGTATTATACATTTCATTCCGATCAGCCTAACCGAGCTGCTATTTTAACGAATGTTGCACAAAAAGGATAGAATGCAAGAAAGCTGGGAGGTGTGTCAAAAAAGGTGTCGATTTTGCCCGAAAAACCAGTATCGCTGGATTGACTTACATAGGGAATATGTGGTATCCTCCGCGAGTCTGTGCGTAGTGGTTGCGCGAAATAGTGCAGGTAAAGTGTACCTGATAAGATGCGTACAGCGAAAAGCAGTAACCTCGGCTGGGATAGAATTCCTTCTTTTAAATAAGGCCGATTAAGCTGCTAAGGCATTACTAGGGAGGGCGTTATGAATAAGATGAAGGTGGCCTTGGTAGGCTGCGGAAACATCGGAGCTGACTTATGCATTGCCCTTCAGAAGACGGAAGGTCCCATCTGGGCGGAGATTGTTGCCCTATGTGATGCGGATGAAGAACGTGCAAAGTTGCTGCAACGTTCGTTTCAGTTGGATGCTGCTATTTGTTCATTGGATGAAGCCGTGCAAAAGGCGGATTTTGTGGTGGAGTGTGCGGTGGCGGATGCCGTGGAAAGCGTCGTACAAGCCGCTATTCGGCACCATAAAGATTGTCTCATTATGAGTGTGAGCGGGCTGATGTATCACCCGGAATTGTGGGAGCAGGCCCGGGCCAATAAGGTGCAAATTCGAATTCCATCGGGAGCCTTTTCCGGATTGGATGGAATCCGTTCGGCGATGGAGGCGGGGCTGCATAGTGTTACTTTGACGACACGAAAACCGCCTAAAGGCCTTGTAGGTGCGCCGTATCTGGTGAAAAACGATATTGATGTCGAGCATCTCACAGAGGCCAAGGTCGTGTTTGAAGGGAATGCGTTGGAAGCGGTGAAATCGTTTCCGGCGAATGTAAATGTGGCGGGGGCGCTGAGTATTGCCGGGATAGGCCCGGAAGAAACGAAAGTGCGGATTATTGCCGATCCAAAAGCGACGGAGAATTCGCACGAGATTCGCGCGGAAGGTGCTTTTGGACGCCTGCAGACGATAACGACGAAT
Source organism: Candidatus Hydrogenedentota bacterium (assembly GCA_963678445.1). Lineage (GTDB taxonomy): Bacteria > Hydrogenedentota > Hydrogenedentia > Hydrogenedentales. The sequence goes on from OY782877.1 coordinate 3,279,738, forward strand.
ATGCCGTCGCCGCGCAATCCTAAATCCAGCTATCTGGCGTCGCTTTCTGCGTGTGCAGAGTTGCGCGCAGCAGCGGTGGCATTTATTACGCATCATCCTGAAAATGCGTAAAGATGATATTTGAGGTAAAAAGCAGACGTTGATGAAAACGTCGCTATATGTTAGAGAAAGAACGGAGAAAAACCATGTACGCAGTTGTAACAACCGGCGGTAAGCAGTACAAAGTCGCACAGGGCGATGTACTTCGCGTGGAAAAACTGGACGCCTCCATCGGGGATACCGTGGAATTGGATCAGGTTCGCCTTGTGGCGGGCGAAGAAGGCGTAGTCGTTGATCCGCAGGCGTTGGCATCCGCCAAAGTCGTAGCGGAAATCACCAATCAGGGACGGGCCAAAAAGATCCGGGTTTTCAAGAAGAAGCGGCGTAAAAACTACGTGCGCACCCAAGGACACCGGCAGAGCTTCACCGAGCTGAAGATCCGCGAAATCCAGGCGTAAAGGAGATTATTCATGGCTCATAAGAAAGCAGGCGGAAGCTCACGGAACGGTCGCGATAGTAAGCCCAAGATGCTGGGTGTGAAAAAGTATGGTGGCCAGGCGGTCGTCGCGGGTAACATTATCGTGCGTCAACGTGGTACAAAATTGATGCCGGGCAAGAATGTCGGCCTGGGACGTGACCACACGATCTTTGCTTTGGAAGATGGTGTAGTACAATTTCGCTATGTCCGACGCGGTCGCAAATGCGTCGACGTAGTTCCTGCTGCTGCAGAATAACCTTTTTGTAAGGTAAAGGCCGGTTATCCATGTTTATCGATCTCGCACGCATCCGAGCTATTGGCGGAACCGGCGGAAAAGGCTGTTGCAGCTTTAGACGAGAATCATTCGTCCCCCGAGGAGGACCCAACGGGGGCGATGGCGGAAATGGCGGCGATATTATTATCGTCGCCACCTCTCGTTTAACCACCTTGGGGGATTTGCGTTTCCATTCTACTTGGCGCGGCAGGCCGGGTGCCCATGGCCGTGGCAGTGATCAACACGGCAAAAATGCGCGTGAGACCGTGGTGCATGTGCCGCTGGGCACCATGGTGCGCCATGATGAAACTGGGGAAATCCTTGCCGACCTCACTGAAGAGGACATGTGTTTCATTGCTGCGCATGGGGGTAAGGGGGGTAAGGGAAATGCACGTTTTGCCTCGGCCAATAACCGCGTACCTCGGTTTGCGGAAAAAGGGGAGCCGGGGGAAGATCGTTACCTGCGTCTGGAACTGAAGACCATCGCTGAAGTGGGCTTGGTCGGACTTCCTAATGCGGGCAAATCGACGCTGCTTTCTATGGTGAGCGCCGCTACCCCCAAAATCGCTGATTATCCTTTTACCACGCTTGCGCCTAATTTGGGCGTGGTTTCGCTGGATAACTACCGTCGACTGACCATGGCGGATATTCCGGGCATTATTGAGGGTGCTGCAGAAGGAAAGGGGCTGGGGCATGCCTTCCTGCGTCATATCGAACGGACGCGGGTGCTCCTTTTCTTGCTCGATACGGGGGATGAGGACCCGTTGGAAACTAAGGCGGTACTCGAGAAAGAATTGGCGCAGCACAGCCCGCTTTTCGCCGAGCGGCCACGTTTTTTTGCCCTGAACAAGATAGATATCACGGAAAATAGGGCGCGTCTTGATGCGCTTTGTAAGCACTTCGATAACGTTTTCCCAATATCTGCTGCCACGCATGAGGGAGTGGCGGAGTTACTGGAGGCGTTGTGGACGGCAGTAGAACGGGTGCGGCGGGAAGAGGCCGAAGCGGAGACCTTTGAGCCGGAGAAGGAGTATGTGTACGAAGCGCCTTTCTCTATCGAAGAGGAATCAAAAGGGTTTCGTGTGGAGGGGAAACGTATTTTGCGCGCCGTGCGTATGACGGATTTTGACAACGAAGAAGCCATTTACCACTTACATGATATCCTTTCCAAAATGGGTTTGTTCAAGAGCCTGAAGCGCTTGGGAGCGCAACCGGGGCAAAGTATTTTTATTGGTGATGTCGAGCTGGAGTACCATCCGGATTAGTCCAATCCCATCGAACTTCTTTTCTTTTTTAAATCCTTATTCGTGACCGCTCTATCTTTTCAAAATCCTTTTTTGCTTCTCAGTAATCCTTTTGAAATTTTTTTGCCAATAAGGTTGCTTCCTTCTTGATGTTTACTATACAATCTGCGCGCAATAAAACTTTAAGTGCTGTGACGAAAGGATGAAAGGACATCATGTCATGCCAATAAAGTACGAATGCCCGAAATGTAATAGGCGTTTTGTAGATTGGGGAGCCGAAAAGTTAGGCTTCAAGTGCCCTGACTGTGAGGAGCAGGATCTGCTTCGTGTTGGTGCGCCTGCTGCAACAGAATCCCAGGCCCCCTCACTTCGACGGCAGAATAAAAAAACATCGAAGAAGCCAGCTCCTTCACCCGTTGAAACGGACGATTCGCTGGATGACGATGATGATGTGTTTCCGGATGACGATGATGATTCCTCGGATGAGGATAGCTTTGATGACGATGGAGATAAAAGTCCTAAACCCCGGTCGACTAAGAAGTCAGGGGGTGATGACAATGATGATGGTGGCGATGATAGCGAAGATGATAGTGATGATGACGATGATCTTCCAGAGGATTTGGATTTTGATGCTTCGCATGGGATGGATGGTGGTCTGGAGGATTTTGAAGAGGAGTAGGATGCCCAAGGCGTTTTTTTACTTGCCCTAGGAGGCTGCTCAGTTGACGAACGTAACCTGCCTTTGTTTCCAGCGTCGTCGCAGTGCGCGTTTTTGTGGAAGACAAGGCGTGCGAATTGTTTTCAAAGGCGAGAGCTTAAAAGTAGCCGATAGAGCAAGTGATTCATAGAACTAAGGTCAAGGCTTGGCAACCTTCTGTTGGGGTAGGACTGAGTTTCCTAAGTAAATCTATTGTGTGGTAAGCCGTAGCTGTGCTTGTAATGCAGCTACGGCTTTTCTGTTGGTTGCTGGGCAGAATCTACAGGAATATACTGGACTAGCAGCTTTTCATAATGGGTCAGGACCTGTAACCCTGGAATCTGTTTGCAGAGCGTTTTTTGCAAAAAGATATGCAGGGATGTGCCGGGGGCAATTTCAACATCCAAGGTCTGGTGTTCTGGTGGAATACTGGACAGGTTTTCATCCATTTCCAGCGTTATCTCGGTGCGGGTGGCTAGCGTTTTTAAAAGCTCTTGCAGATCGATTGCTTTGAATGAGAGTGGCTCCTCAGAAAGGGGAGCCGTTAGTTTGCGATAGAATGCAGGCGCCAGTTCCTCTGCATGAATAATATCGTATGTTTCCTGCGTTTGTTGAACGTCGGATTTCCTGCGCCATTGTCTTGGGCTTAGATCATCGTAGGAAACGGATTCCACCTGACGGCGTGGGAGTTGTAATAAGGGAACGCCGGGATAGACTTCTATTTCATAAAAGAGCGGGGTTTCCTGAAAGATTTGTACCCCTTTTAAGATCTTCCCATTTTTCAGCGTTACAATATCGCCAGCTGTATTTTCTGAGCTTGATGTTGATTCTGCCGAGGGAGGGGAGGACTCTGTCTGGACATCGGTTGCTTCCAAGGGCTCTTGAGCGGTTCCCCCCGATATCCCTAAGAATACTAACCCCATATATAGCAAGAAGCATCGATACGCCATGGTATTTCCTCCTCTGAATCCATCATAAAATACCCCCACAGGCAAGTCAAGGGGGAAGGTGTTTTGTGCAAGTTATTTTCAGCGGAGAGCATTTCTCCGGGTGTAGGTCGACGGCAAAATTTCTTTAGCGCGTTTGTTGAAAGCATTGATGCGGTCAAGCATGAAATCTGTTTTTGAAATATTCGTTTTTAGTTACTTTATTTTTTTCTGAAAAGAGCGAAGTAACTGTAAAAAGTAAAACGGCGCCGAATGCGTCTTTTCGGCGCCGTTATGGCTTATTTACCTTCAGCGATTAGTTTAGGGCAGGTATTCCTGCAGGTCGATCAGAATCATTTGGCTTTGCGCTGCGGGTGTGTTGCCTTGCGCATACGCGATCCATGCGTAGAGGGGGAAGCTGTCGCGGGAGGAACTGTAGATCACGTTAAGCAGATTGTTATTGGCTACCAGCGTTTCGTTGACCTGTGCAAGGGTATTGGGGTTGATAGCGCCATAGGAGGAACGCAGTACCTGATATATGGGGCCATCGTTTCCGTTGTTGACTGCACCGCTCTCAGGACCGCTGTACAGAATATTGGGCAGAATGTTGCCAAGTGGGACAAGCTCGTTATCCGCAATATCGTTCCAGCTGTCGCTACCACCAAGTAAGTCGGGGGAGTAGTGGTACTTGACCCCATGCTGCAGGTTACGCCCGTCGCCCACGATGAAGTGTTGTTTTCCCATGAGCACATTGTTGTCCACGATGTCCTTTCCGTCTTCGATGCTGGCGGCGTCAAAGAGGATTTCGCGGAACAAGGCGGTGTAGTGGTTGCCTTGCAATATGTCGTTGTCTGGGTCATCAACTACGGCGGTACTGATACCGCTGAGGTTGATACCGGTCAGGCAGCCGACGAGACCTGCGAAGGAAACGTTGATATGGGGGAAGCCTTTGGTGCGTGCCGGGACGTAGATGGCAATGCAGGGGTAGTCTTGCAGCCCCAAATTCAACGACCAGTTGAGGCTGTTGCTTTGATAGGTGTTGTTGCCGGTGGTGGCGTTGCGGGTGGCGAAGACGGCGTTTCCTGAGAGATCGTCTACCACTGCGACCATGTTGGCGCGTTGCAGGGTTACGAGGTCAATGCCCGAAGTTTCTGCAATGCCGCGCAATTCGCTGTCGAGGCGCGCCGGTGCGTCAGTGATAGTGGGGTCAGCTGATTGGGCGATCGCATTCCATGCAGCGTCCAGGTTGGTGTTGGTGAGGTTGGGGTTACTGGTCTGCGCCGCTTTGAGGAAGGCGGGGATGAAGGCATTGATTTCATCGCTCATGAGGCGACCGTATTGGCGTCCCATTTCTTCTGCATCACCGTGCAATACGACCATGGGGACCTCCCTATCCCCTTGGGTGAGGGCATAGCGTTCGCCATCGAAGCTGGGATAGAGGTTATCGCCTGCTTCGGTTTCTGGCAGCACGCGTATGGGGGTGGTGAAGGTGAAGGGGGCCTGGATCGGAAGGTCGGAGGGGACGGCCCGGTTGGCGAATTGAAGTTGCAGGAAGAAGCCGATGTAACCGGTTTCCGGTAGTTCGACCTGGCCGCGGTAGACATTTGGCGATTCGGGGGAGAGGATGCTGCTTGTCCAAACGGGGCCGATTTTGTCGAGGCGGAAGTCACGTGTGTCGGGGTTGATGGCCTGCCATAGGGTGACGGAGGTAGGGCTGGTTGTAGTAGTCACCTTGATGGAACCGTCATTCTCGAAGGTCCAGTCAAATTGGGGACGCTCACCGTCGTTGATGACAGAGAGGTAGAAGCTCAGCAGGCTGGTGGCGGCGCTTTGATCATCGGTCAGGTCTACAGCCCCGTCCATGCTGTGGGCGGTGTTGGGGACATAGTTGAGATATTTTTCCCCATCCATGCGATCGAAATACCATTGCGAGGAATCGGGCAGGAAGAACTGGTCGCCGGAGGAATTCATAATGAATTTGGGCAGGTCCAGTACGCAGCGATATTCGTAGGGGTCGATGATGTTCATCAGGGCCTGTCCTGCTTCGGTGCCCAGGCGATCGAATACCTTTTCCTGGACGTAGGAATAAATGGCAGGCGACCAGTAGCCATAGGAATTGAAGTGGTGCTCCATCTGTTTATCCATGTTAAGCACATCGATGACGATGGGAGCGATGGCCTTAACGCGGTCATCGGCGGCGGCGGTCAGCCAAGTGGTCCAGCCGCGTTTGGAAGCGCCTGCTACCATGAAGTCCTGGTTGGGTTGGCGGTCTTCCGCTTCTGTGCCGCAGGTGAGGCAGGGTTGGATATATTCCGCGGAGTACATATTCTGCACGGTGTCCATGGCTTGGACAGCGCTCTTCACCATGGGCAGTAAAAGCGGCCAATCTTCGTAAGTTGATGCTTCGGCACCGGTTTCATAGGCCTTCATGAATTCATCGTAAGTATAGGCTATGATGTCGTCCTCTGTGCGTGTTTTCTGGGCTCGTTCGTCGCTGAATTCCAGCGGTTCGTTGGGTACCTGACGCAACAGGGTGATGACGGAACCGGATGCGGCGGCGAACAGAAGCAGTTTCTGGGTGAATTCATCATCTTCGATGTCGGACAGCGAGGGTTCTTTACCTTGATTACTGCCGCCGTCGATGAAGAGCATACCGGTATTGGTGGTAAGCTGCTTGGGTGCAAAGACGTACATCTCGTGGGTCCATACCGCGCCGGTGTCGTCGTCGGCATGGGCGTAGTCAGAGGTGGAACGCCAGGTCTGCGAGGTCATTTCGACGGCGTAGGTGTCGACTTCAAGCGTTTTGTTGAGACCCAGTTGCACTTCCTTCGTATCTTCGTCGACAACGGTGTATTTGTAGCTGTTGTCGGCACGGTCAACGTAGCGGTTGAGGGCGGTTTGTCCCTCAGAGACGTTGATGAAGTCTTCAATAACGACGGTGTCGGTGTTGAAGGGGGCGTATTTGTCATCGGTAGTGACAGTCAGAGTGACAGTAAAGTTGCCATAGCTTCTGTAGGTATGACGTGGGGTTTCGCCGGTATCCTGGCTGCCATCACCGAAATCCCATTCGTAGTAGACGGGGCTGCCTGCGCCGCTACCCAGGCTGGCTTCGGCAGAGAAGCGCACTTGGGTGTCGTTGGTGATGCAGTGCAGATTGCTGCTGAATGCGGCCGTAGGCGGTATGGGGTCACCAATGGTGATGAAGTCGTTTTGGACTTTTTGGCTTTGCAGGGTTTCGCCTGTGCCGCTGTGTTGGTAGATGACGGTGAGCGAAACGGTGTAGACGCCCTTTTCCTGGTACACGTGCTGTGGGTCGCTTTCCGTGGCGGTTTCGCCGTCACCAAACTCCCAAAGGTAGGCCTGTATGGGAAGGATTTCATCGTCGGTGGCTTGAGAGGTGGAGGTGTTGGTGAATTGGATAGGATCAACTGTGTTACCGGTGGTGTTGTCAACGGTGAAATCGGGTGTGGGGGCGATGTCGACAACGACGGCACGGGTGACAGAGGTTTCGCGGGTGGGTGTCATAGCCGTCAGGATAACGTTGTAGGTTCCCGGGTCGGTGTAGGTGAATTGTGTGTCTTGTTCCGTGACCACGTCCGCAGTGGTTTCGGGGTCGCCATCCAAGTCCCACTGGTAGGAAATTTCGGTTTCCGAACCCAGTACGCTTTGGTTGGTGAAGGTGATGGTTTGATTAACAAAAGCGTTTTGTGGCGCGAAACTGAAGTCGGGAGTGGGCGCCTTGATTACGGTGAGATAGTCTTTTTTGGTGATCTGGTCGGTGTTGTTTTCTGGGACGGGGATAATGACGGCCAGCGAAACGGTGTAAACGCCGGCTTTTTCGTAGATGTGGGTGGTTGTGCCGGTGCTTTTGCCTTCGATGGTTTCGATAACGCCGTCGCCGAAGTTCCATATCCAGCGTGCGATGGGGGCGGTGCCTGGGAGCGAGAGATCTTCGAAGGTGAGGGTTTCACCCACGGAAGGCGCGGTCGCTTCGACCTGGAAGTCGGCTGTGGGCGGCATATAGGTGACTTCGATTGGGCGCGTGGTAGAGTGACTGCCGTGTTTGGTGATAACGGTCAGTTTGACGTCGTAGTTGCCGATGTTTTCATAGGTATGGGTGGGATTCTGCTGGTTACTTAATGTGCCATCACCAAATTCCCATATCCATTGCTCTATCGCTGCGGAACCCGGCTCACTGATGTCCTGGAATTCGACGGGCACAAGCATATAGGGTTTGGATTGACTCAGAGCAAAGTCTGCAACAGGCGCTTTACGGTGTTGCACAGAGATATAGTTGGCTTTTGATTTGCTGTGCGTTTTGAAGCGGGTGGTCGCGTTGAGCGTGACGGTGTACAAGCCTGCGTCAAGGTATTGGTGCGAGGGATTTTTATCTGTACTTGTGATGCCGTCGCCAAAATCCCATTGGTAGCTGAGGATGGGCTCGTTGGCCGGGATGGTGAGGTTGTTGAAGGTAACGGTATCTTTTTCTGCCACGTTAGTTTCTGTGACGTCGAAATCGATCTGCGGAGCCGTGGTAATCACGTTGATGTAGGAAGTTTTGGTATGTGATTCCTGCGTGTTTTCCGTTGTGACGGTCAGGGTAACGGCGTAGGTGCCTGGTGTGCGATAGGTGTGTACCGGGTTTTCCTGGGTACTGGTTTCGCCATCGCCGAACTGCCATTCGAAACGTTGTATCGCACCGGCTTCCGGGAGTGTCTGGGTCATGTTGGTAAAGGTGACGGCGCGATCTACTTCAGGGCGGTTTGATGAGGTTTTGAAGTTGATCTGCAGGATGTCGATTGCGGCCACCTGGATTTGCGCCAGCGATGCGTTTCCACTGTTGAAAAAGAGGATGCCTTCGTTTTTACCCAAGGTCATTCGTTCGCGATCGATGCGTACAGGGACTTTGACCTTGCGTAGCGGGCCTTTGGCCAGGCAACCCTGTGTGCTGTCGGTGCACTCTTCAGGAATAATCCATGCCGCATTGGCCGTGGCGACAATGGGATTGCTCGGTGTTGCGCTGAAGTTCTTGGCCACTTCGACGGTCTGTCGATTTTCTGTGGCGCCGTAGTTGAGCAAGTCTGGGGTGACGATGAGGCTGACACCGACGTCGCCGGGGCAGCCCGATAGGGTAAGGGCAGCGGCAATACCAATGAACGCGAGGGTTGTTGCATAGCACCACGTACGCAGCATGAAACGGACTCCTTATTCTAAAGTGGTTTAAGAACTATAACCCAAACGTATAGTCCTCACCTTTTTCCGACCGCAGTAATCCTTAAATGTCTTTATTGCGGTATGTTTTTAAGCAAGTTCCCAAAGTGGTTGTAAACCACAACCAAGTGGTCGGTGTACAGCTATTTAGAGCAAGCTTTTGCCGTTCCTGACCGCTTGAATTTCTATCCATCCATAATGTCGTTCGTTGGGGAGGGACACAGGTATACGCATGATAAACGGCAAACTGGCATAGCCAGCGTTTTTTCAAAAGCAGCTGGCATATGCGCCTTTCACGGCGTATCTCCGTATCGTTCCCCGAAATTTGTCGACTGTCAGAGCAGGAGGATTTATGTACGAAAAAATTACAACAAAAAGAATGCAACCACACATCCTTCCGCACGTACCCTGTCTGTCACAGACACGACGACTCAGGTAGCATGATGCCAGTTTCAGGCCGCTGTGTCAACAATCTATATCAAATGTTTGCTGGCCTTGGCGGTGTATTGTGATAAAAATAGCGAAATTGATAGGTCTTTGCCTTTTATATTCTATGATGCAGTTACGGTGTATCTATGCTATGCTGAAATGCAGGTACGGCTGCAAGCGAGGTAGAGGGGGAGTGATTGCACAGGCCGGATATGGGGGAAACGTATGAGTAGGGATGAAGGACGTATTTATTATGCCGCCCACAAGGGGTGCTATGTGTTCAAATTGGTGGGCAATGTGAGTCAGAATACGTTGCAGAATCAGTTTGATGCGATCAATCTGGCGGATTTCATTGAGAAGCGTTTTGACGCGGAACAGGTTGACAAGGTTCTGATTGATCTGACGGAGGCGCACTATATAGACAGCACCCATTTAGGCTTGTTGACGCAAATTGCTATGGCGGTGCGTAGAAATAAAGGGGAAGCGCCTACTGTGGTTGCGCCTGAGGGGAAAATACGGCGTCTTCTTATGGAAATGGGGCTGCAGGCGATTTTTCATGTCATTTCAGAGGCAGATGAGCTTGTTTGTGCCAATACGCCTTTACCGACAGGGGACGAGCCCGTGCAGAGCAATAATGCGCGGGTTGTATTGGAAGCGCATCGTGCGCTTGCTGCGTTGAATGAGAAGAATCGTGACACGTTTAAAAATGTGATCACGTTGCTGGAGAAGCAGCAGGTCTGAGCGGTGTATAAAAAAACTGGGGAAAGTCCCATATCTACATTCGGGCCTTTCCCCAGACGCGCTATCGTTTGATTATGTAATCCCGTGCGAAACTATTCTTGCACGGGTAAGGGAACATCGTCGTAATTGTCCATCATTCGGTCAGCGCAAAGTGTTTTCAGAGCCTCTTCGGCCTGTGTAAGCGACACGCTCTGCTGTTCTTTCATGCAGTGGCGTCGCCAGGTAACCGTGCGCTCTTCCACTTCCTTGCCACCCAGAATCCAGATGTTGGGGATTTTTTGCGTCACCGCATTCCGGATTTTTTTGTTGAAGGACTCCGTACTGTCGTCTATTTCGATCCGGAAGCCCGCCTTTTTCAGGTTTGCCATGATTTCTTCGGCGTAGGGCAGGCAGTCACTTTTCACCGGCACCAGACGTACTTGGGTTGGCGCCATCCATGTGGGGAATGCTCCCCCGAAATGTTCGATCAGGAAACCGAAGAAGCGTTCAATTGAACCGAAGATAACTCGGTGGATCAAGACAGGACGGTGGCGGTCGCCATCGGGACCGGTATAGGTCAGGTCAAAGCGTTCGGGCATGGAGAAATCCAGCTGAATCGTCGCGCATTGCCAGGAACGTCCAATCGCGTCTTTCACATGGAAGTCGATTTTGGGACCATAGAACGCCCCATCGCCTTCATTGACCACATACTCTTTATTGCGCACCTTCAAGGCATTTTCCAATGCGCTGGTGGCCGTTTCCCACATCTCATCGGTGCCGATCGACTTGTCCGGACGCGTGCTCAGTTCAAGTGAGTAATCGATGCGCAAGGTGCTGTAAACACGCTCCACCAGATCGATTACACGGATAATCTCGTCTTGAATCATTTCCGGCGTCATGAAGATGTGGGCATCGTCCTGGGTAAACACGCGTACGCGCGTGAGGCCATGCAAAACGCCTGATTTTTCATGGCGGTGCACGGTGCCCAGCTCCGCCATGCGCAGGGGAAGATCACGGTAGCTTTTCAGGCTGTTTTTATACACCAGCATACCACCAGGGCAGTTCATCGGCTTGATCGCGAATTCGCGCTCATCGATATCGGTGAAATACATATTCTCCTGGTAATTGTCCCAGTGGCCCGACTGTTTCCACAGTTGCACATCCATCATCATGGGCGTGCGCACTTCCATGTAGTCTTCGCAGTTATGCTCTTCGCGCCAATAGTCTAACAGGGCGTTGAGCACCACCATGCCTTTGGGATGGATGAAGGGGAAGCCGGGTCCTTCTTCATGCAGGCTAAACAGGTCTAGCTCCGTACCCAGTTTGCGGTGGTCGCGTTTTTTCGCTTCTTCCACAAACTGCAGATACGCTTTCAGTGCGGCACGGTTTTCAAACGCAAGGCCGTAGATACGCGTCAGCATCGGATTCTTTTCATCGCCGCGCCAGTAGCTTCCCGAGACCCGTTCCAGCTTGAAGCAGCCTTTCGGCACCTCGCCGGTGTTTTCCAGATGCGGGCCTTCACACATATCCGTAAAAATACCGTTGCTATAAAAAGAGAGTTCGCCAGAAGCCGCCTTGCCGGTTTCCACCAATTCCCGCGCATACTCCGCCTTATACTGCTGCCCCATCTCCTCAAGGCGCACAATGGCTTCTTCCAACGGAAGCACGCTGCGCTCAAACGTTTTCTTTTGTTTGATAATGGCGCGCATTCGATTTTCAATATCTTCCAGATCTGCCTCGCCTAAGGGAGAATCGCCGAAGTCGAAATCGTAGTAGAAGCCATTGTCAACGGGTGGTCCAAAGGCCAGCTTGGCGTTCGGACGTATTTCTAACACCGCTTCCGCCAGAATATGCGCCAGCGAATGGCGTAATCGATATAAAAAATCCGTTTTTGACACTTCTACGTCTGCTACATTACCCATATCTAATCATCCTGTCGATTCTGAAGCGGTCCAGCGGCCGCAGGCAAGGAATATGCTCCTTGCCGTTCCTTAACCACAGCAAAAGTTTGTTTTTTGCCACAGATTTTGCGAAAGCTAGTTCCGAAACATGTATAAAATGTTTTAATTGTCTCAATATTTCACCGTGATATGCATACGAAAAGGGAGGGAATCACGGCAGTATGCATAGCATAGCACTCCGACCTGTAAAATTCCATTGCCAGTCCGCAACTTTCCGGATAGGATGTAGCCCGTTTGCGTACTGCTCAAAAAAGCACCCCCGGCCGAGGGCCGGGGGTGCTTGTCGTGATTTAGTGACTAACTTTCCGAAAGTTGTCATAGAAACCAAAATTTTATAATGGTCACGAACGCTAAGGACCATATCTCCTGCTATGTGTGTGCGTTGCGTCGTCGCAGGGTGAGCAGTGCGCCGAGGCTGAGCAGCAGTATCAGGGCGGTGAGGCTTGTGCCGTTGGCGGCGGGGACGCCGGGTGTCACGGTGAGTTGTACGGGCTGGGACCAGGCGGTGTCGGTGGTGGTCCAGACTTTGCAGCGGTAGGAGCCGGCCTCTCCTTTGACAATATCGCTGAGGAAGAGGACGCAGGCGTCGGCGTCGCCTACGGCGGTGTAGGCTTTGGTCCCGGCTTCTGTTTCGGGCTGGAAGTACCATTGGTAGTGGATGCCGCTCTGTCCGCCGGTGACCATGGCGGTGAAATTGTGGCTACTGCCTTGGGTGACTTCGATGGTGTCGGGACCGGATATAGTAACGGTCAGTGGACCTATGGGGTCGGTGCCGGCTTCGATTTCGTCGCCGTCGTTTACGCCGTCGCCGTCGCTGTCGGGATTGTCCGGATCGGTGCCGGCTTCGATTTCTTCGTCGTAGGTCAGGCCGTCGCCGTCGCTGTCGTCGCTGTCTTCCACGGGTTCGACGGTCACGCGGCAGATAATGGTATCGGTATCGTTGCCGTCGCTGACTTCGATTTCGAAGAAATCATAGCCGTTGTAGTTTGCGTTGGGGCTGTAGGTGAAGGTTTCTGGGGATGCGCCTGTTCCGGAAATGGTGGCCGAACCATGCGAGGGCGGGATAAGCAGGGACCAAGTGAGTGTATCGTCGTCGCCGTCTGTGGCACTGAGGGTGGGTGCGGACCATGGTGTGGGGTCGCCGTCTTCAGACATGGTGACCTCGAGCGGGCCTGTCTGATCAATCATCGGTGCGTCTTCTACGGATTCGACGGTCACTTCGATGGTGATGCTGTCGGAATACCCGGCGGAGTCGAGCACTTGGATGTCGAAACTGTCTGTGCCGTTGTAGTTGGCGTTGGGGGTGTAGGTGCAGACTTGCAGGGTGCTGTCCGTACCGGAGACCACGGCTGTGCCGTGGGAGGGGGCGGTGCTCAGACTCCAGATCGCTGTATTTCCGATGCGGTCGGTGAAGCTGAGGGTGGGTGCGGTCCAAGGTGTAGGGGCGCCGTCTTCGCTCATGGTTACGCTCAGGGGGCCGTCGCCCTGATCGATGCTGGAGGGTGTTCCGGGATATTCGTAGGCCCCCATGTCGATGCCGCTGCCCTGCGGGCGGGCAATGTTTATAATATCGGCAGTCGGGGCATCGGTTGTGGTTCCTGCGTCGATGCAGGGGGAACCGGTCTGCAGCCGCAGGTCCCAGCCGTCGCCGTCATCCGTCCCATCCACGAAAAGGGGCGTTTCGCTGATGTTGCCGGTTCCGCTGTGTCCGCCCTGGATGCAGGAATACGTAACCGTGGCTGTGGCAGAATCATTGTGAATTTCACCGCCCGTATTTTCCCACAGGATGCAGTTTGTCAGTGTCGGCGAGGACGAGGAGTAGTTGGCCATTGCGCCGCCGGTATTATTCGCTGAATTTCCGATAAAGGTGCAGTTTTCCACCATCGGGGAGGAGGAGTCATAGTTGTACATCGCGCCGCCGGCATAGTACGCTGAATTTTCTGTAAAGGTGCAGTTTGTCAGCGTCGGGGAGGAGTTGATGTCGTTGTATATTCCGCCGCCTTGGTTGGCTTCATTTTCTTTGAAGATGCAGTTTTTCACCGTTGGGGAGGAGGAGGTATAGCTGTAGATTGCGCCGCCGCGGCTGTCTGCTTCATTTTCTTTGAAGGTACAGTTTTCCACCGTTGGGGAGGAGGTATCGTTGTAGATTGCACCGCCGTTAGTATCCACTGAATTTTTGATAAAGGTACAGTTCTCCACTGTCGGGGAGGAGTTATAGTTATACATTGCGCCGCCATGGTACGCCCAATTTGCTGAGAAGGTGCAGTTTTCCACCGTCGGGGAGGAGGAGATATAGTTGGCCATTGCGCCGCCGGAATTATTCGCTGAATTTCTTGTAAAGGTGCAGTTTTTCACCGTCGGGGAGGAGAAGGTATAGTTGAGTATTGCGCCGCCGGCATAGTACGATGAATTTTCTGTAAAGGTGCAGTTTTTCACCGTCGGGGAGGAGGAGTTGAAGTTATACATTGCGCCGCCGCCATTGTACGATGAATTTTCTGTAAAGGTGCAGTTTTTCACCGTCGGGGAGGAGGAGTTGCGGTTATACATTGCGCCGCCGCCATTGTACGCCCAATTTCCTGAGAGGGTGCAGTTTGTCATCGTCGGCGATGCGTTATCGTTGAACATTGCGCCGCCGTTACCGTTAGTATACCCATTGGTGATTGTAAAGCCATCCAGAGTGGCGTTGTTTGCACCGTTTACACAGCGGCGGGTGTTTTGCCCGTCAATGCTGGTGAGATTGCTCTGCCAGTCACGTGCATTGCGCGTTATTTCCGTGCCCGCAAAGCCGCCGTAAATCGCCACGCCTTCCTTCATTGTTACGACCGGGTCGGTCGTGGCCGTGTATGTGCCCGCAGCGACCCAAAGTTCATCTCCGTTCGTGGCAGCGTCCAGCGCATCCTGAATGGAATCCTCTGCATTGGCCCAGGACGAACCATCGCCCGTTCCCGCACCGCCCGGCACGACGTAGAAGATATCGGCCCCCGCCAGTGTAGACAGCAGCAGCGTCAGAACGAATATTGGATACGTAGTTATGGATTGCCTGTATTGTGCAGTCATAAATTTTCTCCAGAAATGCCCCATGGTGAAGCAGAATTATATTTGTCCAGAAACGCCTTAAACAAAAAGGCACAATATCATGGCATAGAAATAGAGGATTTTGCAAACCGCGGCCAAGAATTCATCGAAATCCATGGGTTCAGGAGAAAAGCGAACAAATCAGAGCATCCTGTCCCTATCCCGGGTGAAGGTTAGTGACGGACACTTCAAAAGCTATCGTAAAAGACGAAATTTTTGCTGCGGTCAGGGGCCGCTTTAGTGTGATTGGCCTGATTGCTAGTTCATGCCGCATGATGCAATTCGCACGGCTACCGCGGTCATGTCATCCGCCAGGGTGTCTTGTTGTGTAAAGGCAGCCACATCCTCTTCCAGACGTTGCAGGAGTTCGGAAAGTGCGCATTGTCGCGCTGTTTTCAGGAACGAGAGCAATCGCTTTTCGCCATAAAGGGCGTTTGAATTGTCCAATGCCTCTGTAACGCCGTCGGAGTAGAGTAACAAGGTGTCTTCAGGCTGATACGGCAGGGTAACATCTTTATAGACGCAATCTTGCAGTACCCCTAGGGGTAATCCGGTATCACTGGTAAGACGCGCTACGCGTTTTCCATCGTGTCCTATCAAGAAAGGCGGGTTATGTCCTGCCGAGGCATAGCGGAAGCATTCCTGTTTCGTGTCAATCATTACCAAAAACAGGGTGACGAAGCGGCCTGAGTCTCCGACTCGCCGACATAACGCTTTATTGGTGCGTTGCAGTAATTCCGCTGGTGAGTTGGTCTCTCCTGCTAAGGCGGTCAGCACCGTCCAGCACTCTGTTACTAACATGGCTGCCGGTAAGCCTTTGTTTGTGGCATCCCCTACGGCAATCGCCCAATTTCCATTCGCCATCTGCATGTAGTCATAAAAGTCGCCTCCCACCTCACGTGCTGCTCGGCTGAAACCGGCTACCTGCATGCCGGATAAACACGGTAATTGTGCAGGCAATAAGGATTGCTGTTGCTCCGCAGCAATGCGTAGCTCACTTTCCAGGCGCTCCCTGTGCTGAGTCGCTATCTGCAATTCTTTCACATTGTGATTTAAAGCACTCGCCATGTCATTAAATGAGTCTGCCAGACTTTGGAATTCTTTATCTGCTTTTGTGAGAGATACCCGGTGATGCCAATCTCCCATTCCAAGACACCGAGCCCCTTCCATGAGTTGTGTTAGTGGGTAGGATAGGCGGCGTGCAAGCCAGAAGCACACTGCGATCGCGATCAGGATTAGAATAAGGCCTATGCCTCCAATAAACTTGATTTGTTCTTGTATGACGTCAAAATAGGGTTCAATTCGGTGTTGGATAAAAAGCGCGTGCGGTGGTGTTCCATCCCCACGCTCTAACAACGTCGCCACCCCTAAATCTTCTCCGAAGCGTTCCACTGCGACACCGGGAGGCCTATGCCCTACTTCAGATTCTTGGGGGTGCAGAAGCTGCATGCAAAAATTGGAAATGGCGGTGTGTTCCTGCAGGTCCATGGGCATTTCCGGGGTGGAAACTTCTGCAATAAAAACGCCCCTTTCATCTACAATGGCAATTCGACTAATGCCGGTACCCATTCGCCGCAAGTCCATTTCTTCCTGATCAGGATCAAAAGGGTCCACCGCACTTTTAGCGGGAGAGACGAACTGATTTAGCAAGTGTTGCAGGCTGAAGGACTTCCGGATACGATTTTGTACCTCTTCTCCCATGTCTACTTGCGCAATATAGCCCACTTCCGCTGTCGATGCCATGGCCGCTGTCCGCGTTTGAGTCGGTGTGCTGCTCTCGCTTTTTTCCTGTGTAAAGAATGAGCGTTGCTTTCCTTTTATCTGTTCGGGGGAAGCTATCAGGGGAGGGGGGACTTGTTTTCCCGTGTATGCATATACCCCGCCCATTGGGTCCAGCACCAATATGTCTTCCAGAAGGGGATAGCCGTCACTCGAGTTTGCCTCTGTCGACACATATTTAAGCTGCTTTGTTAATGTGTCCGCATCGGGAGATAGCTTTGCTAACTCCGCCGTTAGCAATGCCGCTACCCGCAGCTGTTCCCCCACATAGCCTACAATTCGGTCCGAAGCTCCTGTGCCATGCTCAACACTTTCGGTCACCAGCTTCGTCATGAGCACGCCCCGCCGATTATAATGCAGCGTGACTATCGTTAGGGACAACGTCAACATTAATACCGTCATCGCCAGCACCGCCACGCCGGTCAACGTGCCCATTGTCAACGCCATCCGCGTTCTGAAAAGAAGCTTCATATCCCTGTTTTCCTTCCGCAATTCGAAAAATACCCTCCTCAGCATACCACGCAGCTGGTCTTTTGTGACAATAGCGGCGAGGTTTTTGTTGTGCATATTTTTTATGTAAAAAAAATTCTTCGATTACTTGCGTTTCCTTTTTTTCGGGGCTATTCTATACACCTGTTTTCTCGCCATGTTGCTGCAATGTAAATTCAGAGGAATTTTGTAGTACGATGAATTTTGCATGTGTGTTTTTACCTCTTGTGACAATCTGGCAGAAACAAAACCAAGTTTTTTAGGAAGGGTTATAGAAGCATAAGGACCATGCCTTTGGGTTGTGGTCCCCGGACCACTCTAGGAATGTTCACCATGAAAAAAGGCGACACAATCTACTTAATCTCCAATGGCGATTTCCGTGACATAGCCAATGAGAACACTTGGCCACTGCAAAAGGAAACGCTCAAGGAAGTAGCCAAGGCATTTAAACAGTTAGGCTACAAAACCAAGATCTTGCCGGAATACAATGAGAAGCGTAAGCATGGCTTTATTTCAAAGCAATGCGAGGGTGCAGATGCTTTTGCGCAGATCGACCCCAAAGCCCCCGTAGTGGTGGTTTTGAGTGTATGGGCCTATGCGCACCATGTTGCTGGTCCGTTGGGTACCCATGAGGGCCCGGTCTTGCTGCTGGCTACTTTTGATGGTACCTTTCCGGGATTGGTTGCGTTGTTGAACCATGCCGCCAGTCTGGAACGACTCAATATCAAGCATTCGCGTCTCTGGACGGATCAGTTTACCGCTGACGAATGCTTCATGAAAAAATTGGAAGAATGGTGCAACCGTGGCTATGTTCGCCACAGTGCCCGCCATGTAACCGATGCTGCCAAGTTGAAGGTATCCTCGGACGCAGACGCTTTTGGTAAAACATTGGCCGAAGAGATCAAACACGAGCGTCGTATTATGGGTCAATTTGATCCCGGCTGCATGGGCATGCTGAATGCGGTCATGGATCCAGCAAAGCTGGGTGCTGTAGGGATGCCGGTTGAATACCTCAATCAGTCGGATCTTTTGGCGGAAATGGCGCTGGTGAGCGATGAAGAGGCGCAGAAGAATCTGGATTGGCTTTTGCGTAAAGGTACCTGGTTCAACTGGGGTACCAACATGTTTACCGACTTGGTACACGATCAGGTCATTTCTCAGATGAAAATGTATTCCGCTGCAGCGCGCTTCGTACAGCGTTACGGACTGTGCTCGGTTGGTATTCCCTATCAGTTGGGCCTTATGCGCTGCGTGCCGGCCTCGGATTTGGTCGAAGGCATGTTGAACAACACCGATCGTCCGCCAGTGCGTGACCCCGAGACCAAGCAGGTCGTGAAAAAAGGCAAGCCGATCCCGCACTTCAACGAGGGCGATATTGGCGCAGGTGTGCCGCAGGTGCTGATGAACGAAATCTACGAACGTAAGGGGATGCCTGCGGAGACAACGCTGCACGATGTTCGTTGGGGACGTATGTTCGAGGATAAATTCGTCTGGGTATTCCTGATTTCCGGTGGCGCTCCGCCCGCGCACTTTGGCGGCTGGAAGAAGACGAAAGTTTACCGTCAGTCTCCGCTGTACTTCCCCAAAGGCGGCGGTACCTGCTCTGGCGTATCCAAACCTGGAATCATTACCTGGGCGCGTTGCTGGGAGGCGAACGGCGTGCTGGGGATGGATTGCGGTACGGGCGAAGTTGTCGACCTGCCCGAAGAGGATTTGCAGGATCGCCTGGACAAGACCAATCCCGAGTGGCCTATTGCGAACGTGCATATCCCCGGCTACGGACGGGATGAGTTGATGGCTACGCACATGTCTAACCACATTGTAATAGGCTATGGCGACATCCTGGAAGAATTGGTTGCTACGTGCAAACACATGGGCTTCACGGTACGTGTTGCGGGTGATGCACGCAAAGCCTTGAAATAGTTTTAGAATAAGGATTCCGGGGCTACACAGGGGTGGCCCCGGAATCATTTTGAGAATAAAAACACCGAAAAAACGGGGCAAGGTACTTAGTCTTTAGTGACCTAAATCTGAAAAGCAGGCATAAAAAACAAAATGTTTGTTGCAGTCAGCGATAGTAAGGGCTATAAATATAGCCGGTGACGCTGGCCGCCTTGCGGTTGCTGGACCGCTTTGGCTGTGCTGCGTGTAGAGCGCTGGGTGTTAAATGTCCATGTAATGCTGTAAGCCATTGGCACGCGGGATAGACAGAACCATACCTCGTTCCGTGTCAAAAAAGAGTTTTCCCTCGTGCAGATCGGCAATATCCTGTACTGCTTGCAAGCCATAGCCGATGTGTTCCCCGTTTTTGTCAGAAACAAAGGGTTCAAACATGGCTTCGGTGACCCCGTCCCCTGAATCCCATACAGAAAAGGTAATGGCATCGCCATCAAGCGCAACACGGAAGCGTAGCAGTTTTGCTGTTTCCTGTTTTTCCAAGGCTTCCTGGGCATTCATCAGCAGGTATATCAGGGCAAGTTTTAGCTTGGGTGCATCGCCGACCAGCGGCGGCAGGAGTTCTGGGAAATCCGTTTCTACCTGTATTTGAGCGACACGTAGCGCATATTGACGTAGCGTCATTACTGCCTGCGCCAGAGGGAGGGGGTCCAATAAATTTACGGTCAGCTTCTCTGGTCGTGCAATTGCTGTCAGCCCTGAGATTAAATCGCTGCACTTACCCACGCCGTTCATTACTTCACCCAGCATACGCTGCGATTCTTCGCTAAGCCCTTCCTCCAGCGAGACCAGCTCGACATAAGCTAGCATTGCCCCCAGGAAATTATTGATATCGTGCGTCACCCCATTTACGCAACGTCCCACTTGGGCATAACGGTAGATATGCGCAAAGCGTTCCGCCATCTCCGGCTCCGCCAGATCGGCCCCCAAATGTTTCAAATCTGTATCAAGTTTCATTAGCCCCCCCTGCGAAAGCCGAATATTCAGCGTGAATCGTCCTGTGCTGAAACGCATCACACTTCACAGCAATTACTCCATGAACTCGTATAAACTCATTTCACTATAAAACATTTATGCTTCAAAGTCTTCTTTTTTATTCTTGCAAATACGAAATCATACGTCAAGTATAGTTTTTATGGCTGCCAACGCGAGTCAGAGAGCCGGGGAGCGTTAAAGCGTCCCCTTGCTTTCCTGTATCCTTCTGACAAGACCGGGGATGGCAACGAGCATATATCTTCCCTGTTTCGCTGGCACTTATCTGCAGTCGCTGGAGCGCTCTAGCACCTGACACTTCAAAAGCGGTCGCAAAAAGCAAAATTTTTGATGTTCAGGAACGGTGAGGACCATATCTTTTGCTTGTAGTCACAGAAGCACTTTGACACTACTTTATGCCTATTATTGTTTTTTTTGAGGAGAGAGTCAAGTTTTATCAGTTATTTATTGATTTTATCAGTAATTGCAGATAGGTTCTGCATGGCAGGAGGATGCAGGTGAGGCTTTTTATATTTTCTATTAGGCTGGGTGCATAGGTATGCTGGGTGTCTTTTGGCGTGCTGGGCTGATGCGCTGTTTCGAGAGTAGGTGCCTCATTGACTGCGTATTGGCGTAAGTTTTTGATATAGCGTAGTGGGGGGGAGGCCGAAAAGACGGTTGTACTCCCGGTTGAATTGGGAGGGGCTTTCGTAGCCTACCTGGAAAGCTGCGGTGGATGCATCCAAATTTTCCGTGAGCATCAGGCGTCGGGCTTCCTGGAGGCGTAGATTTTTCTGGAATTGCAGTGGACTCAGGGCGGTCGTTGACCAAAAGTGGTGATGAAAGGTTGAAGTGCTCATGCTGGCCTGTTCCGCAAGCTCATCGATACGCAGCGGGCGCTTGAAGTTTGTCCTTTAGCCAATCAATTACGCGTGCAATATGATGGCTTTGGCTTCCCGCCGTGACAATTTGGCGCAGCCGCATACCCTGGTCGCCTGTGAGCAGCCGGTAGAGGATTTTCTGCTCGATAATGGGGGAAAGAATGGGGATGTCCTCGGGATTGTCGAGCAGATCAACCAGCCGCTGGAAAGCGTTAAGCAGAGGGGGCGTCCTAGCGGAAAAGCGCCAGATTGGAAATGGGTGCTGCAAACAGCTCTCCATCTTCAGTCCATCGGGCAATATTTTTTATGAGGGAACGGGAAGTAACGCGCAATCGCTGCCCCGATGGGCGCTATCGGACGCTGCATGTACAGGCACGCTACCTCAAACGACAAAAAGCGCCGTACCAAAAAAAGATGGACCATACGCCCCTGTGCGACTACGTGGAAAAACAGCTCAAAGAAGAATGCTCGCCCAAGACCATTTCCGAGCTGCTCGTGCTGGACTACCCCGACGACACCCGCATGCGTATCTCCCACGAAAGCCTTTACCAATACGTCTACGCCGACAAAAGAAAGGGCGGCGAACTCTACAAAGGCCTGCGTCAAGGGCGAGTGATTTCAAACTTGAGTAGCCCAGGGAGTTTCAGTCCCTGGTTAAACCTATGCACTTTTAGTGCATAGTCGTTTATTGATTTGTGATGCTCTGAGCTGCCGTGCCCTGCCTCGTATTTGCCATATGAAGCTGGGAAGGTAGCTGCTTTATCAAAATTCATCTCTTTTGATACAATAGCCCTGTTCAGTGGTGTTTTTTAGAATCTCCCGGGTTTTCGGTGTTGCACCTGCCAAGAGCCGCAAGGCGCTTGCGGGCAGCGTTAAAGAATAAACACAGTGTGCTATTGTTATGCAAAATAATCCCTCAGATACATTTCAAAGTGTACTTATCGCCAGTACAGACATTGGGTATGGTGCGGTTCTGGACGACTTTCTTTCCACCAATAGTTGTCGGATAGAGCACTGCTATGACGCCGCCGGCGTGTTGCGTTTGGCGAGTCGTAAAAACTTTGATGTCATTGTGCTCGATTTGGCGCTAACGGACTCGGCCGATGTTGATCTGATTTCTTTTCTCCGTCAACGCAATGTCGCCACCCGCCTCATCCTTCTTTTTGAAATGCATCGTATCGAACAAGCCCTGGAAGGTTTCCGTTTGGGCGCTTTTTTCTATCTCCCCAAAAGCTGTCCGCCTTCGGATGTCGCTTTGGCGATTGAGAAGGCGCTGCGCAATAAAAGTGATGAACAGAATTTAGATGCCTATGAGCAGAATGTATTTGAGGAGCTTGTCGGTCATACCGATGCGATGAAACGTGTCATCACGCTGATTAGAAAAGTGGCTCCTACTAACAGCACGGTCTTGCTGCTTGGGGAAAGCGGAACGGGTAAGGAGGTGTTGGCTAACACGGTCCATCGGCTTAGTCGACGCCGTGAGATGCCCTTCATTGCCATCAATTGTGCCGCGTTGCCCGAAGCGCTTCTCGAAAGCGAAATGTTTGGCCATGTCAAAGGTGCTTTCACGGGTGCGGATAGCGACAAGACAGGGCTGTTTGAGGAGGCGGATGGGGGGACTATTTTTCTGGATGAGATTGGCGATATGGCGCCTATTACGCAAGCCAAGCTTTTGCGCGTACTACAAAGCGGCGATATCCGCCCTGTAGGTGCATCTACTATCAGACACGTTGACGTGCGCATCATCGCCGCTACAAACCGCGATCTGGTCGAGGCTGTCAGCCAAAATGCCTTTCGTGAAGATTTATATTTTCGTCTTAACACGATACAAATACGCATTCCTCCGTTACGCGAACGTATGGATGCACTTCCCGCATTGCTCTCCCATTTTCTCAAACAGGCCAATGCAGCGTATGAAAAGGGGATTGTCGGGTTTGACGATCATGCGCTTACCTTGCTCCGGCATTATGAATATCCCGGCAATGTTCGTGAACTTGAGAGCATCGTTCAGCATGCGGTTATCATGGCCGATGGTCCGCTGTGTCATGTCAGCGACCTGCCCGAACAGGTTCAGCAGGGCACCTCACCACGATTCGCACTGCCGTATCAGCCGCCCACCGATTTTCTCAGCCTGGCACAATTGGAGGCCAGGCATATTGACGCCACCCTGAACCGTCTCAACGGCAATCAAACACTTGCCGCAAAGCATCTGGGTATCTCCCGATCCACCCTCTGGCGAAAAATGAAGGAGTATGACATTCCTAGGTGAGCTCCTTACAATGCATGCGTGAATACAGTAGGCGTATTTAGTGAATTAAATCTGACAAGCTGCCATAAAAACGAAGTTTTGTTTCGTTCAGAGATGCTAAGGAGCATAGCCCTTGCCTGTGGTCGCTGGACCACTTTCTTGAAGTCAGAGAATCATTTAAGTAGCCTTGTCCTTGCTTTCAAACAACCGGAAGGAATCATCATGAAAAGAAGTGTAATCGCATCCGCCTTATGCCGTCTCGCAAGCATCATGATCCTCCTCTTCGTTTTTCCCGCCACAGGCGATGAATCCAGTACCCCGTCCAGCCCCTCGTTAACATTGACAGTTACAGATAGTTTCCCGGAAGTGGTGAGCGGACAGCAGGGCATCGCCACGGATGGAACGCATATCTACGTGCAATCAACCTCTGTGCTGGCCAAATACGATCGCAAAGGGCGGTTAGTGAAGAAAACGAATACCTTGCAATGGCATCATGGCGGCATCACCTGCCACAATGGTGTTATCTACGCCGCCGTTTCCGAGTGCTGCAAAGAAGGGACGGATAAGCATTGGATTAACGTGTATGATGCTGAAACTTTAGAAAAAACCGCTTCGTACGACGTCGCAGCCCATTTCACAGTTTGTGCGGGTGGGATCGCCTACTTTGACGATCACTTCTATGTAGCGGAGTCATATTACGATAACGATCATGCCGACTATATCGTTAAGTTCGACAAAGATTTCCAATTTGTTGCCACATACACAGTTCCATTCAAATCCCCCTATGGCATCCAGGGGCTTGCGTATCTTCCCGAACAGGATAAATTTATGGTTAATTCACATGGCAAACGCTTCTATCTGATCGATACCAATTTCAACCCCACCTCGCTCGAAGTCGGCAAAGCTCCTTTTGAGTTGCAGGATCTCGCACGTATAAATGAGACAACGCTCGTCCTGAATAATCGTCCTGGAAAACGCATTGTCTTCGCAACCTTGCCTAAGGCAAAGGAATAATCGTCACGCATTTTTGCCTTAGGAGCTGAAATCCGCTACTTCCATCATGTAGCTTATTCAAACATTCGTATCAACGTAGCAGGAGCACATCATGACACGGCGCGAATATGTCTTAAAGGCGCTTTCCTTTGAGGAAACCGATCGCCTTCCCAAAGATCTCGGCGGCATGCTTTCCGCCTCGATCAGTTGTTTCGCATACCCCAAGCTCGTTGCTGAATTAGGGCTCCCCCCACGCTTGCCCCGGGTCTTCGATACCGGCCAAATGCTGGCCTTGCCCGATCTGGATGTTTTGGACGCACTGGACTGCGATGTTGTTTCTGTTTTTATGCAGGTCAGCAATGCGCTGCCCCAGGAAGAACTATGGAAACCCTACGATTTCAATGGACGCCTTCCCGCCACCGTACTCGACCCCGGCCAATTTGCCCTCCAGGAAGATGGGACCATCATCCTGCCCGAGTCCGGACGATCCATGCCGCCGGCCTCGTATGTATTTGAAGAAGAACATGCCGGACAACCGTTGATTCTAAGCGCCGATATCCCTAAACCGGATTTAAAGAAGGTGCGAAGTGATTTGGAGAAACAGCGCCTGACGGATGCCGACATCGCGCACGTTAAAATGCTCTGCGAACAGACCCGGGAAGCTACCGACCGCGCCATCTTCTTCAACGGTCCTGGCGCGGGCATCGGCATCGCCGCCCATACCGGCATTGCCATGTTCCCCATGCTCTGCATGACCGAACCCGATTTTGTACACGAACTACACGAGATGGTGGTCAGCCATGCCGAAGAACAAATCGGCCTGCTGCTCAGCGAAATACACCCCTATGTCGACATCTACAACTGCGGCAGCGATGACTGGGGCACCCAGAACCAGACCATTGCCGCGCCCCAAGTCTACCGCGACCTGTTCCAGCCCTACTACCGTCGCATCAACGACCTGATGCACCGTCTCGCTCCCAACGCCAAAACCTTCCTGCACTCCTGCGGCGCCATCTACGATCTCATCGACGACATCATCGACAGCGGCTTCGACATCCTCAACCCCGTACAATGGACCGCTGGCGGCCACTCCTACAAAGAATGGAAAGACAAAAGCCGCGGCCGCATCAGCCTTTGGGGCGGCGGCGTCAACGCCCAACACACCCTGCCCCTCGGCACCGTAGAAGACGTCGAAGCCGAAGTACGCGAAATCATCTCCTACATGCGCACCGACGGCGGCTTCATCTTCAACGGGATCCACAACCTGCTCGCCGAAACCGACCCAAAAAAAATAGTCGCCATGTACCGTACCGCCGCCATGCGCTAAAGTGGCCAGGGCCACAGCCGAGAGGCATGGTCCTTACCGTGCGTGAGAACAGCCAAACCCAACAGGATGGTGGGGAGACAGCTCCCCCCATCCTGACTAGTCCAGGGAAATCGTATTGCCCGAGCCCTTGCCTATCTGAACAATGTTCACCTTGTTCGCACCATCGCCCACAGTAGCTGTTTGCGTGATAGTATCCCCGACCGCCTCCGGCAGGGTCTCTTTCAAAAACGAAGTAAACGCAGCCGCAAACTCCGAATCTTCCTCAATAAGATCCTGTAACTGCGTCTTGAACGTTTCCCAACGGCGATCCGACTCCGGTTTCTCACAGGCACGCTTCAAGCCCTGCGCAGGGAACTCCGGCAGCTTGTCCTGCAACCAGCCCAGCACCTTTTTTCCCGCCGCCACCGTCGACTTCACCGCCCCTCCGGCCACCTCCTTGGCCCCCGCAGCCAATACCGCCGCACATAGCGCCTCAATTACTTGCTTCATATCCATTGATTCCAGCATTACGAAACACCCTCCTCTTCTACAGACACTTCCGCCTGAAGCGCCTGAAGTTTTTCCGCAATTGGCGCCAATAACATGACATCCGGCTCACGCCCCGCCTTCTCAGCCGACTGCAGGTACACGCGGCATAAGGCTGCAATAAGTCCGGAAAAAGCCGGTGGGTGCTGCTCAAATAAAGGAAACAACGTTCGGATTCCCTCCTCGGCTGCCTGCACCGCTTCATCCCACTGCTCAAGTGCTTGATAAACCTGACATAAAACACCGCAAGACATTGCCAAATCAGGCCCATAGGCGTCGGGGTTCTTCGTTGCCAGCTCCTTGCGCATCTTCACGGCTTTCTGGGCGGCCTCAAGGGCCTCCTCCCGTTTGCCCACCGCACTGAGTCGGTTCGCCAGGTTGTTCAGGCTCATAGCGAGGTCAGGCCCATAGGCGTCGGGGTTCTTCGTTGCCAGCTCCTTGCGCATCTTCACGGCTTTCTGGGCGGCCTCAAGGGCCGCCTCCCGTTTGCCCACCGCACTGAGTCGGTTCGCCAGGTTGTTCAGGCTCATAGCGAGGTCAGGCCCATAGGCGTCGGGGTTCTTCGTTGCCAGCTCCTTGCGCATCTTCACGGCTTTCTGGGCGGCCTCAAGGGCCTCCTCCCGTTTGCCCACCTCACTGAGTAGGTTCGCCAGGTTGTTCAGGCTCATAGCGAGGTCAGGCCCATAGGCGTCGGGGTTCTTCGTTGCCAGCTCCTTGCGCATCTTCACGGCTTTCTGGGCGGCCTCAAGGGCCTCCTCCCGTTTGCCCACCTCACTGAGTAGGTTCGCCAGGTTGTTCAGGCTGGCGGCCAGATTAGGCCGATATGCGTCGGGGTTCTTGGTTGCCAGCTCCTTGCGCATCTTCACGGCTTTCTGGGCGGCCTCAAGGGCCTCCTCCCGTTTGCCCACCGCACTCAGGAAAGCCGCCAGGTTGTTCAGGCTCATAGCGAGGTCAGGCCCATAGGCGTCGGGGTTCTTGGTTGCCAGGTCGCCGTAGGCCTCCACGGCTTTCTGTGCGGCCTCCAGGGCCTCCTCCCGTTTTCCCACCGCACTGAGTAGGTTCGCCAGGTTGTTCAGGCTCATAGCGAGGTCAGGCCGATATGCGTCGGGGTTCTTGGTTGCCAGGTCGCCGTATGCCTCCACGGCTTTTTGGGCGGCCTCAAGGGCCTTTTCCCGTTTTCCCACCTCACTGAGTCGGTTCGCAAGGTTGTTCAGACTGGCGGAGAGGTTAGGCCGATAGGCGTCGGGGTTCTTCGTTGCCAGGTCGCCGTAGGCCTTCACGGCTTGCTGGGCTACCTCAAGGGCCTCCTCCCGTTGTCCCACCTCACTAAGTCGGTTCGCCAGGGTGTGTAGGCTGCCGGCCAGATCAGGCCCATAGGCGTCGGGGTTCTTCGTTGCCAGGTCGCCGTATGCCTCCACGGCTTTCTGTGCGGCCTCAAGGGCCGCCTCGCGTTTGCCCACCGCACTCAGGAAAGTCGCCAGGTTGTTCAGGCTGGTGGCCAGATTAGGCCCATAGGCGTCGGGGTTCTTCGTTGCCAGGTCGCCGTATGCCTCCACGGCTTTCTGTGCGGCCTCAAGCGCCGCCTCTTGTTGCCCCACCTCACTAAGGCGCCATGCACGGTTATGGAGTAGTCGGGCGATCTCCGGTTCGTCATCCGGTGTTTCCGGGGAAGCTTTCAGTATTGTAATGCGGGCCGTGGTTATGCGGAGAGCGGTCTCTTGCAGACAGACGGTGTGCTTGGGCATGAGAATGTCAATCAGCGTCAGTAGATAGCCATCATGGCGTTCTTCGGCGATGTCGATAAGGTGGTTGAGCCAGGCAACCGGCTCGGGATGGGCAGCGTGCTCGCCCGGGTGCATGCCGTGTGAGAAATCCTGGGCGGCCCGCACGCTGAATTCGATCACTTGGGCGGGTGCTGTTTCGGCGAGGAAGGCAATGAGTTCACATTGGTGCGCTTTTTCAAGTCGAACTTGTCCCGTTCTTCTGTGCAACAGTTTGAGCACAAGGGCTTCGCCAATGATGTCCGGCTGTACCGGGGTCAGTGTGTTGCTCTCCTCATCGATGCCGCAGGCGTTCTCGAGTAAATCTACAAAGGAGAGGGCGTCATTGCACTTCGGTTCTTGCGGCAGATGCAGATCCAATTCGTCTAACCGTTCGGGTAGTCCCTTGATAATGCGCAGCGCAGCGCTTCGGTCCAGCCCTTTACAGAGCGTCACTGCAGCGGCCATGAGCAGAAAGAAGTTGTCCTTGGAGAATCGCCGGAGTCGGCCTACCTCGTGTTCGGCCACTTCAAAGGCAAGATCGGTCCGCGACAGGGTCAGTACATGGGCCAAACCATGCCAGGCAGCCACGAGTGCGGCCATCATAAGCGTGAGTGGCGCGTCCCATGCAGGGTCGGCCAGCTTTGCATCGAACTCCGGGTTAGCGCCCTGTTCTGGTAGCACCAGGGGCGTTGTCTTCATGAATGTGGCATGCACATTCAGGGTGCCCTGCAGGATGTTTCGTTTGAGCGTTTCTGTCTGGAGAGGGGGAAGCGGGTACGGCTGCTGCGGTTCGAAGCAGACCGTGAGTCCGCGTTCGTTTTCCGTCCGATCGGATTCGCTGGCGAGATCGGCGTACCAGCCGATATCGAGGCTGGCGTGCCGTTCCAGTAGCAGGATGCGTACCTTTTTCCCCTTCTCAGCATAGCTCAACTCAAGGAGCCACTTGCGGAGCTTTTCGCCAAAGGTGGCCGCATAGTCGATGACAATCAGCGTGGGCATGGCGCAGGACCAACGTGAAGCATGATACTGCTCGTACGCCCGTTTGAGTTCGTCTGTTTCGAGGAATCCGCCCTGCCAACCTTCGGGAAGCGTGCGGAGCAGTTCCATGGCCAGGCGCGTCTTACCCGCACCGCCTTGACCGGTGATACACCGGATAGACAGGGGCGTCTCTGATGTCAGCCACGCACGGAGTGAATCCATCTCCCGCTCGCGACCGACAAGGTCGAGGGTACAACGCTGGCTGACCAACAGGTCCCGCTCTGTTTTCAGTGGGACGCGCTTCTTATACTTCTCACGCAATGCCGCAACGGTGAGCAGCTTCAGTTTCGGGCGGCCCCCGACCGTGACGGCGTTGTTATCCCCGACTATCTGGATCACATTGACATTGTGCCCATTCACATCCGCATGCTGTGAGGTTGATAGCATAAGAATTCCCCGTGTATTTTTGCCTAATCTCCCATTAACGTAGTTATTTTATACAGTGCCGCATCAAATTTGAAATAATTATGACGAATTATTTCCAAGACGCAATGGCAGAAGCGGGAAAGAGCAAGATCTCGTATAAAAATCAAAGTCCCCGCAAATTTTTGCGGGGACTTTTTTACTGCTTGAACGCCCTGGGTTCAGGGCGTTCAAGAGGATGTCGGTAGGGGTTAGGGAAGGGTGTTGGGAGCTGGCGCCTCGAAGTGGTAGGCGCCGGAGCCAACTTCACAGACGGCAGTGCCGTCGATGGGGGTGCGCACTGTAATGCCGTCGGCTTTGCTGAGAGCAGCGCCGCTTTCGGTGACTTCGTCTACATTGCTTGTCGGGATGTAGATGGTGGCGGTGGTGTTTGCGGGAATATCAACATCCAGTGTGAGTTTGTCTCCTTTTATTTTCCAGTATGAACCGATCGGGCCGCGCACGGATTGATAGGTCATGCCCGCGTGGGTGAGTCCACCACCGGGACGGGGGTGAATCACGATGTGCTTGAAGGCAATCGTGTCGGTTTGTATGCCGGCAACGTTGTTGTAAATCCATTCGCCGACTGCGCCGAAGGCGTAGTGGTTGAAGGAGTTCATGCCGGGGTTCTCGAAGCCTTTTTCAGGTGTCCAGCCGTTCCAACGTTCCCACATGGTGGTGGAGCCGAGGGTGACCTGGTAGAGCCAGGAGGGGTAGGTCGTGTTCATGAGGAGACGATAGGCGATGTCGAAATGTCCGGCTTTGGCCAGCGAGGGAAGCAGGCGGGGGGTGCCGATGAAGCCGGTGGCCAGGTGCCAATCGAAACGTTTGATCTCTTTTTCAAAGCGTTCTGCGGCTTTGCCTTTTAGTTCATCGGGGATGAGGTCAAAGGCGAAGGCCAACGCGTAACCGGTCTGGCTGCTTCGGAGAATTCTTCCTGTATCGGAAAGGAAGCTTTCGATAAAGGCATTGCGAATGTTTTCGTGGAGGGATTTGTAGTATTCGGCTTTATCTTCTCGTCCGATTGCCTGTGCCATTTCAGCCATGATGTCTGCGAGATAGGCGAAGTAGGCGGTGCAGATGACTTCGTCTTTTGCACCACCGCCCAGATTGAGCCAGTCGCCGAAACCGAGATCTTTGCGGATGTAGTTTTCGCTGGTGTTCTCCAGGAAGTCCATCCCTTTGGCCATGTTGTCGAAGTGGGTTTCGATGACACGGGTGTCGCCGTAGAAACGGTAGACAAGGTAGGGGCAAATAATAGCGGCGTCGCCCCAGGCTACTGCACCTCCGCCGATGCCAACATCGGGGGCTACGTGTGCGAAGCTGCCGTTTTTATGTTGTGAATCCTGTACCAGGTCGACGAGCCATTTGGTGAAGAAGTCGCCAATTTCAGCTGTATAGAGGGCGGTGGGCATGAAGAATTGCGCATCGCCGGTCCATCCGAGACGTTCGTCGCGCTGAGGGCAGTCTGTGGGGGCTTCAAGATAGTTGCCTTTTTGTCCCCACCAGATGTTGTGGCACAGTTGGTTGAGCAGCGGGTTGGAGGAATCGAATTCAGCCGCATGGCGGATGTCGGCGTGCAGCACTATTCCAACCACGTCTTCGGGTTTGGGGGCTTCGTCGATGCCGGTGATTTCAACGTAGCGGAAACCGTGGAAGGTGAAGGCGGGTTCCAGGGTGTTTTCCTTGTCGTTTGCCAAGGTGTAGAAGTCGGTGGCGCGGGCGCTACGCAGTGCAACAGTGTAGAGCTGTCCGTCTTCTTGCAGCATTTCGGCATAGCGAACGCGAACGCGCTGTCCTGCTTTGCCTTTTACTTTGATGCGCGCCCAACCGACCATGTTTTGTCCCAGGTCGTATACGAAAACACCTGGTGCGGGGGAAGTCATTTCCTGGGCAGGCAGGTTTTCAAATTGGCGTACCGGAGCACCGGGGTAGGCCTGTACGGCTGGTTTTACCCAGTCGGTGACGGCTACTTTGTCCCATGAGGTATCGTTGTACTGGGGTTGATCCCAGCCGGTCATGTCGATGGTAAAGTCGCGTTTTTCACCCATGAGCAAGTCGGCTTCCAGGATATCGCCATAGGTGGCTTTCCAGCTTTCGTCGGTGACGATGCGTTCGGTGGAGCCGTCTTCGTATTCGATTTCAAGTTGTGCGCAACAGCGGGGAGTTCCGCCGTAGTTCTCACGTCCGGTCAGGCCGACGTAGCCTGCGTACCAACCATCGGCGAGGATGGCGCCAATGGCATTTTGTGCGTTGCTCTTGAGCAGGTCGGTGACGTCGTAGGTGTTGTAGTAAACACGCTTGCGGTATTCACTCCAGCCAGGGGTGAAGTAGAGGTCGCCAACGCGTGCGCCGTTGAGCCAGAGTTCGTAGATGCCCAGTGCAGAGGCGTAGACGGTTGCGCGCTTGATGTTTTTCGTGGTGGCGAATTCTTTACGCAGGTACGGCGCGGGGGGAAGTTCTATACCTTTAGGACCGGGTTTGCCCCAAGGATTCTCGCCGCATTTGATGACTTCCATGGCCTGTTTCCATTCGCTGTCATCAAAGTCCTGGGTAGCCCAATCGTAACGGGGCTGTTTGTCGGTGGTTTTCCAGGATTTATCGGAGAGGAGTACGTGCTCTTTTCCGTCTGGTTCAATAGCGACAATTTTAGCGATCAGTGCCGCTGCCCCAGCGTTGTTTTTGGCTTCGACGGCAATGAGGTTTTCGCCATTTTTCAGGTTGTCTACAGGGAAACTGTATTGATAGTGCCAGTCATTAATTTTGTTGTCGCCGTTTACAACACGAACACCATTCATATAGAGGGTAGCTTGGTTGTCGACGCTGACCAGAAGCCATACCTTTTTGAACGCAACGTCGGGCATGGTGAAGGTGCGGCGGAACCAACGGATGGAATTGGGCGGTGCGTCGGTAGCAGGGTCGCCTTCGGGGTACCAAATCCAGTAACTGTCGTCGAGTTCGGGAATGTATTCTTTTTGCTCAACATTGGGGTCGACATCGTAGCCGATCCACTTGGCGGACCAGTCTTCGCGGTTGAGCAGGCCCATGCTGAACTGTGCAGGCGGGCTCCATGGGGACGGGACATCGTTTTCGTCCCACACTTTGACTGTCCAGACAAGACGCATTCGTGAGGTCAGGGGTTTGCCTGCATATGGAATCAGGATGCTGTTGTCGGAAAGCACCTTGCCGCTATCCCAGCAAAGGTTCTGCTCTGCATCAAGATCTTGCTGACTTTCTGCAACAAGAATCTGGTATGCGGTTTGCAGCTGTCCGCGTTTGTTTCCTTTGAGTTCCCAGGTCAGCCGGGGTTGGGTAGCCTCGATTCCCTGTGGATTTGTGCGATATTCGCAGCGCAGATCAACGGGGGTGAGAGGGGGGGCCGCAAGGGAACGTGCTTGTGCCCCTGTCATGAGCAAGAGGGCAATAAGAACGATTCGTAGCATCATAAAATGTTTTCCTACCGTTTTTTTTGCATACAGGTTGTTACGTATGCAGATCCCCAAGGCGATACTATACTATCGCCTTCCAATTTAAAGTGGTTTGAAGTGCCGTTTGACGATATGATTCTTAGCATTCCTTACCACAAAAACACGTTTTTATAGTGCGGTTTTTTGGTTTTTAAAGCACTCGCTATTAGGAGATGTCCTATTATTAAACCGCAGCTAGTAGCTTAGATGACGAACTCAAACAGCCCCTTGAGCGCCACCTGTAGCTTATTGAAGCATGCTACCTTATGGGAATATTTTTTTCCAGCTTTTTTTTCCACGCCATATTGCGGGAATAGTTGTGCGTATGGGGCGCTGTATTTGCAGGGAAAGGAGCAGGATGAGGGTGGTTATGCAGAGTATGTTTCCCAAGCGTAGACTTCTTGGGCGGTAATACATTTCAACGGTGTAGTTTCCCGGGTCGAGTGCGATACCGCGAAAGGCATCGTTGATGCGTGCAAGGTAGGTGGGCTTTCCGTTGGCGGTGGCACGCCAGTTACGATGCCATGTGTCACTCAGAACCAGCACGCCGGGCCTATTGAGGAGGACTTTGAGTTTGAGGTGTGCATGCTTGTAGTCGGTTATCACAGCAGGGGTAGGAGGTATGTTGGTTGGCAGGTCGATGGGAATATTTTTTTCTGCCGCGATTTGGAGTAACTGGGGGTCATTGGACCATGCGCAGTTTCGGTAGGTGGGGGCGTTGAGGTCGAGCGGGGCGGTTTTTAGCGCATGGACGCAGTAGGCGCGAGGAAGTGCGTCGATGTTTTCGAAGACGATTTTTTGGGCCTGTGGATTACGGTTGGCGTCGTCTTCAAAAACGACAGGATACCCGCTGTCCTGAAAGAATTGTGTGTAGGGGGCGCGTTGTTTATTAACGAGGATATAGCGCACACCCAGTAGATCCAGGGCGTGTTCGTGAATGCGTGGGGGGCCAGGGGTGCTTCCATGTCCCATCGTCAGGAAGCCTTCGGTTTGTCCCGGGGTCTCATTAAAATACTGGAAGAAGAAATGCTGGTACCAGGGCATTACGCCGCTACAGTGATCACCCACTTGGGGGATTTGAAAGGCGCTTCCCCAGGAGGGTGCGAGATCGTTGCGTCCTATTTGGAGTACACGTGCCTGCGGTGTGTTGTTCAAATGCTGGTGGACGAATTCCAGGACGGGTGAGGGGAAAGTCGGTAGCTCAATGCGTTTGGGACGCAGGTGGTTGGCGTAGTAGGTCAGTTCGAAAAAACAAAGCAGCAGGATGGCCAGGCAGAGCCATTGCTTTTTTCCGGGGTAGCGGTATAGGAGCAGCGTGGCGAGGAACAGTGCACCGAAAATCGCAGCCAGTAGTGTAAGCCGTATTGGGATGAAGCGGTCGCTGGGGAGCCCGGTATTGCTGGCCAGAAGCAGGAGAAGTATTGGGGGAACTAGGAAGTAGGTAAGGTAGCGTTTTGGGAATCGGACGGTGTTTTGGAGTGTGTCAAAGCCCATACCAATGAGTAGACAGAGGGGAAGCATCCAAAGTGCGGGCCAGTAGACGACGCGGGGAATACGGTAAGCGGGCAGGTGGGTAATCAGGGTAAAGGGGAATAGGTTGAAGCTGCGGCCAACTCCGATGAGGAGCAGAACAAGGCAGGTGTAGCGTAGGGGGCGACGTATGGGGGAGGCATCGTTGCACGAAAGCAGGGCGAGAAAGGCGCATATCAGGCCTGTGTGGGGTATGGTTTTACCCTGCAAAAAGAGTGTGCGTGCGGCACCTGAGAACAGGATTTTGAAGCTGGTGTTGTACGACTCCCAAAGGTGCTTTGGCGTGAAGAGGGAAATCAAGGCGCGTGGGGGGTAAGCATGGAAATCCTGCGCCAGATGGTTGTAGGTATTCAGCAGGGGGTGCGTCATCAGGTTTTCGAGTACAGGCAAGCTGATGGGGGCAATGAGCAGGAAGGCGGTGAGCGGAGCCATACTGAGTATGGCGAGCGTGGCAAGACGTTGGTGCAAGGTCTGCTGTTGCTGGCATGCCCAGATAAATGCCAGCAGGTGGACACTGGTCATAACCAGCAATAATACAGGCATGAACAGGGTGAGCATCAGCAGGGCTTCGGCGAGTATGGCGCAGATAAAACTGGGGCTTCTTTGGCGTAACATTTGAAAAGTTTCCACTAAAAGCGAAGCCTTGCCGTGCTCTAAGACTGTACGTTCCATATCCGTTGTTTGTGGTCGCTGGACAGTTGCCAGGTGGAGCAAGGCGTAAAGCAGAATGGGGGAGAGTAGATAGGGGGGCGTTACTGAGGTGGCCAGATTGGCGGTGAGGAAACCGTTCATCAGGAAGGCGAATGCGGTGATGCATGCGGCGCAGGGTGATAGATTTAAATATGTGCTACCGATTTTCAGCAGGCAGTAGAGTGCGAGAAAGCAGAAGAATAGCCATGCGAAATGAAAGGCGAAGTTGTTTGCACCGAGTGTAGCAGCAAGCAGCGTAACAGGACTTGTTTTTGTATCGACCATGGTTTCAACGCCGACCGTACCTGCTGCTGTATAGGGATTCCAGAAGGGGGATTCGCCGTTCTGTATAACGCGACGCATGTAGTGGATGGCGGGTTCGTGTTGTAAAAGGGCGGCGGGTAGATCGATGTAACCATCCCGTGGGCTGCGGTAAGCAGGATCGGGAAACCAGCTTGTTGGGGTGCTGTTGATGTGGGTGAACTCATCGAAGAGGTCCGACGGGCGAAAGGAGGCGCCGAGGAAAATGACATCCGGATAAATCAATATGAGGAGAGCGATCGCTGTGAGAACAGGAAAAAGAAAAGGAAGGGAAAAAACGGATTTCCCCTCCTTTTCTTTCATGTTCATAGCTAGACGCTCCCCATTTTTGAAGCATTATCGGGTGAGGATTTTACCAGCCTCGTGCACGAAACGCGTCCATGGATTCGCGATCCGTAGCATGGGGCGGCGCTACCGATAAATCAGTGATTTCAGCGCGCTCCTCTGGCGAAAGGTGGATATCCAAGCATTGCAAGGTATTGTTGAACTGGGCCAAATTGCGTGCGCCGATGATAGGCGAGGTGATGGCCGGGTGGCTCTTCACCCAAGCTACAGCCAGTGCTGCGGGTGAAAGCGATTTTGACTCTGCATAATCCACGAAGCGTTTGGTAATTTCAACATATTGCGAATTGTCATACCGTTGCCGATACATTTCCGCCTCTTCGAGACGTCCTGATTCGCCACGCAGGTATTTCCCGGTTAAGAGGCCAGCAGCGATAGCGTTATAGGGCGCCACAGCCAGCCCTTCGTACTGCGCCAGTGGAAGCAACTCCACCTCGCATTGACGTTTGACCAGACTGTACATGGGCTGGATACATACAATGGGCATATAGTTGCGCTGTTGCGTAACGGAGATCGCTTTCATGATCTGCCATGCAGCGAAATTCGAGATAGCGCAATATCGCACTTTTCCCTGCTCCACCAGCGTGTTTACCGCTGCCAGGGACTGGGCAATATCTACGTGTTCATCCCAGTGATGCAGATACAAAATATCAAGGTAATCCGTTTGCAGACGTCTGAGCGATTTTTCCACCGAGGCCAGCAGGTTGCGGCGGGACAAACCCTCATCATTGCGTCCACCGCCAGAAGGAAAATAGACCTTCGAGGTAAGAATAATTTCATCGCGGTGGGGGCCTATCCAACGCCCAACGATTTCTTCCGTCAGCCCCTTATTATAATTATGAGCCGCGTCAAAAAAATTGATTCCCCGTTCCAGGGCATGGTCCATAATGCTACGCGACGTGTCCTCGTCAGACTCATTGCCAAAAGTCATCGTGCCCAGGCACAGTTCAGAAACGAGTAGTCCCGTTTTTCCAAGACGCACATATTCCACAAGCGCATCCTCCTTCCTTGAAATCTTTACGCAGACTTGTCTTGTTCCTGCGTTTCCGTATTATAAGCTTTCATAAAGCGGTGCAGGCGTTCTACGATCGGTTCCACCTCTTCATAGGTCATCAGATCGCGACGTAATTGTGCAATGTGATGCACGCCGCGAAGATAGTGCGCGTAATTTTTGCGGAACGAGAGCACGCCACGGCGCACACCGCGATATTCCGCCTGGGCGCGTAAATGGCGGATGCAAAAAGCGACCCGTTCCTCTAGCGATGGTTCTGGTAACAGTTCCCCAGTGTTTAGATAGTGTCGCGTTTGATGGAATATCCACGGATTCGTAATCGCGCCTCGTCCTATCATAACCCCATCACAACCCATATCCAGACAGGTTTTAGCATCCTGAGGCGTTTTTATATCCCCATTTGCGATGAGGGGGATGTTACTTGCTTCCTTGATGCGGGGCAGCCACGACCAGTCCGCATGGCCCGTGTATCCCTGTTTCCGTGTGCGACAGTGAACCGTCAACGCCTGCACGCCCAAGTCTTCCAACATCCGCGCCACTTCAAGGATGACAATCGACTCCTCATCCCAGCCTAAACGCGTTTTTACCGTGACCGGTAGCGACGTGCCCCGTAGGACTGCCGCCACAGCCGCCTCAAAACGTTCTAAATCACGCAACAACCCCGCGCCGTCACCACGCATAGCGATCTTTTTTACCCAGCAGCCACAGTTAATATCCACCCAATCCGCCCCGTAGTCCTGTGCAATGCCCGCCGCCTCCTCCATCGAAGCCTCGGCACTCCCATAAAGCTGGATCGCTATCGGCCGCTCCTCCTCCAGGATCTGAATCTTCCCCGTGGTACGTTTTACATTACGAATCAACGCCTCACAGCTTGCAAACTCCGTGTACAGCAGATCGGCCCCCTGTTCCTTACACAGCAGGCGAAAGGGTTGATCCGTTACATCCTCCATCGGCGCCAGACATAGAGGGCGATCTATCTCAATATTTCCAATATGCACGGACTACAGCACCTCACGAAAAGTTGAGAGTTCCTTTTTAATGACTAAAATCTGCGAAAGCTGTCATAAAAAACGACGTTTTATTTCGGTCAGCGACGGCAAGGCCCATATTTCTTGGGTGTAGCCCTGGCCATCTTGCGGTCGCTGGACCGCTTTAGCTTGTTAACCGGGAAATGTATTAAGCATAGCATATCCGTGAGCACCTATCCGACCCAGGTTCATCTTTAAAAAAGGGGTTGACGCGAAGGAATAACTAAAGTACTGTACATGTATCTGGTTAGACAATTGCTATAGGGGTATTGTAGGGGGTGGTTCTTGGGTAAGCCCTTTGTTGATCGTAGGGGAAGGGGAAAGACATCGTCTGCGTATAAGGCACATGCTTGCCTGGCAGACTGAGGTCAAGTGAGGCAGGAGCTGCGGTATGCAACAAGCTACTGAAGTGATCCAGTCATCCCAGGCAGGCGGTATAGTTCCTTGTGCCGCGTGTGCTCGCAGCAGGTCTGTCTTTTTTCCAACCGCTTTTAAAACCCCAGCCACTCAATTGCTTCTGCATTACCTGAAGTTCGTGAATCGCCTAACGTTGGGTAACTGTCCGAAGCACTTTTTACTTTTAGCAATCTCGTCATGGATGCTTCTCGGATGCGTTTCACTGGAAACTTGCGGGAGCGACGGAAAACCTCGCGTGGCAGGATTCGCAAAAGTGGAAGCTTCGGTTGAGGTAGCCGAAGGGCAGATCTGTCGGGTTCGCACCCCGGGTATTTCTCTGTGTTTCCATAAACACGCCCCCATATTGACCATAGGTTACCGCGATTCCCTCTACTTTTACCCCGTCAATGACAACGAACAGCCAGAGAAAATGCAACCGGCAGCAGTGTTCTACAGAATCTCAGGTTGCGGGACAACTGGTTCTTCCCTCTTTCTTGGCCAGGTTTATCGTTTCGAAGTAGCCGCCCCGCCTTCTGGAGAATCAGTCGTGCGATACATCTCATTCAATGAACAAAACGTTGAGAAAACTATAATCAGGGAGAGAAAACTATGAAACTTCTTCGTCTGCTTTCACGTAATTTGGCAGTAACATGCATAGTGGCTTTGCTGTTATGCGGTTGCCGCACCCATGGTGTCTTTGTAGAGGCTGGGCATGCGGGCTTATATATTGAATTTTCAGAGAACGGTATCACGCCCGTTAACATTGACCTGGGACTTGAACGAAGTGTACTCGCCTTTGTGCCTCAGTTGAAAGAGCCCGTTACGGGTGAAGACGATAAGCCCCTTCCGAGTGGTATCAACGATCCTTGCCTGGGATCCGAGCCGCCCGAAGAGTGCTCCGACGAAAAAAGAGAGACAATACTGACCCTTACACCGGATTCTGGAGAGCTTGCCGGCATGTATAGTTGGTACGATGCACAGCTTAAACTTTCCTCCCAAAAAATTAACGTTGATTACTTTCTGGCTACCGGTGTGGCTGCAAGCAACATTGTCGCAAACCCGGAAAATGTAAAAAGTATGTGGTTAAGTTTCCCAATGGAGAATTCAGGGGAAGGGGAGGGTAAGTGACATGAACCGTACAAGGAATTATTTAAAAACCAACTCTCCTGTAATTCTCTTGACCCCACATATGTTGGCC
Source organism: Candidatus Hydrogenedentota bacterium (assembly GCA_963678445.1). GTDB lineage: Bacteria > Hydrogenedentota > Hydrogenedentia > Hydrogenedentales. Next base: position 3,319,149 of record OY782877.1, read on the forward strand.
AGCAGGACTTGTCTTGCTTTAGTTTTTCTGCTCACTGCCGGAATGTTCTTTCAGAGCTGTGCCTATCGGGGGGCCGTCTTTTCTCAAGTCAACCATATTGGCGTGCAGGCTAAAAGCGATCCCCAAACGGGCATCCCCATAAAAGTATCCGCCAGTCTCGATCACGCCATGATAGCAATCACGCCACAGCACAATATCTCATCCACCAAATCTCAGGGGAGGAGCCAGGAAAAAGCGCAGGGTACCGGTGAGATTGCTGCACTCATCGCACGCACAAGCATGGGCGCCATGTATCCCTTGCCCCAAGAACGTGCTATTACAGATAAAGTATATAAGGTTCGCGAAACGAAAGAACAATGGCGGGAGAATATGCGCGACGCAATGGAGACAGCCTTGGCTTCGACGGAAGATTCGGGCACTATCCCTTCGATCGTGGAGGGCTTGCAGGCTCTTCGAAAGGAGCGACCGACGGCCTCTTACGAATCTTTTTATCCTTTCATGTTTGAAAAAGGGGAAGTATCGTTACGTGCGCGTTCCTGTTTTTTGGCAGGGACTCCGGCTATTATTGCCTCTATGCCAGAAAATACTACTATTATACTTCAACAAAATGAGGGTCAAAAATATAAAATCAACCTCGAAGAAACTGCTGAGGACCGCTTGGGAAGTGCGATGGTTATCAATTCAGGGTTTACACCAGAGATGGCCAAAGTCGATAAACTGCTCTACAAGGTCAATGACCTGGAAGAAGAAGAACAGCGCAAAGCCTGTAAACTTATTGCTGCCTGCGTTTCAGAGGAGTTTAAAAAAGAGTATGAAAAGGCTAGCCAAGAATTGTCCGAAGGATACACGGGGTTTCACCGGGCCGTGCATGCCTACATAAGGGGTGGAGGAGAGCAGAGCGAGCGTCACCGACTTTTGTCAGAAGGTATAGAATTATACTTTGAGGCAAAGGAGCAGCAAAGTAAGAAACGAACTAAACAATTAAAGAGATAAGGAGGATTACGATGTCAGAAGAGAGGAATGATGAGGACGGTAAGGACTTTGGACCATACCAACTTGAGGAACTCTGTGTGGAAGTGAAAAAGTGTTTTGAAGGGCCGGCACCGAAGGGGTACTCGCTTGAAATCTTCAAGAAAACGGATGGAACCTATATGTTGCGAGAATGGTATAGAACTGAGTGAACCCAGTTTCTGGAATTTCCTTTTAATCCAGTGTCCTCGCAAAAAAAGAGTAGAATTTCATCCAAAATTACTCCGAGGTTCCCTCTTTTTGCAAAATTGGGTTGCGTGATTGCGTACAAGACTGGGGATAAAAAATTAATCTCTAACGTGTCGTTGGCAAGTTTTATTGAAAAAAGCTTGTGGCTCCCCTACTTTCTCAGGTAGAGCGGGGGAGCTTTCAGGTTATAGAACGGATAAAGGAGACCGTTAGAGGCGTTAGCTTTGAATAAGGCTCTTGGGGTACTCAAGAGAGCACAGCCAAAATGTATAGTCTTTGTCGTTCTGGATTCCGACAGAAACTTTTTGAAACCTGTTTGCGTCTGTTATGTCTGATTAGAAGGGCGGTTTGTGTCTGGGAGTAAGGGTTGGAAAGGGAAGTTGATATGTCGGAAGTGGCGAAGGGACGATTGGGACGGGAATGGGTTGCGCCTGCGATGGTAATGGGCTTTATGGGCGCTTTTTACTGGGCGATTCGAGGCACCTCAGGCTATGGGGGCGCAAGTGGCGGTGCCTTTGCGGGGTTGGGTTGGGCCTGCCTCTGGATGTATTTCTCCCATCGAAATGGTCAGGCGCACTATCGCCGGTATGCTTCGGAATGGATCTTTCTCGCGATTGCCCTGGGGATTACGGTGGGCGGATTTAGCGGCTATGGAATATTCATCGCGTGGATTCGGGGCATGTTTAACCTGGACGCACCGAATACGTGGGTGGACATGAGCCCGTGGGTAGGGTATTTATGGTTATTCTTGTGCGGAGTGCATTGGGGCGGGGCAACAGGCTGCTTTATGGCATGGTGTGCGCCCGATAAACCATTACGATGGCAGGATTGGGCGATGCGGATAGCTTGCGGTGTGGGTGGTGCGGTGCTGTTGCGTATCCTGATAGCCCTTTTGCCACAGGTCTTCTTTCCCCATTATGCGGCAGGTTATTACAGCGATCCCGCCTATATAAAAGACTGTACCCGGGTGATGTCGACGATAAAAGAATTGGGCATCCATCTGGGGTTGGTAGGCGGATTCCTGCTGTACGAAGTCTTGCGCAAGGATTGGCGTAGTGTGCGTTTGATTTTAACCATGGCCATAGGTTTTGCCCTTCCTTTTGCGGTGGGCGGACTATGGCAAACCCTCAATGGTGCAGCGCTGAAGATAGACTATTGGAAAAACTGGGAAATGTCCATCGGATTGGGGGGAGGAGTGGCCTTTAGCCTCGCTTTCTATTTCTTCAATCAGCCGCAACCAGAGAAGGTGCGACATGAATATGGCATTTGGCCTGTATTGAGCATCCTAGCGCTGGCAACAGCAGTAATTCTCAATAGCGCCTTGCATGGTGTTGCAAACATCCATGCACTGTCGCTTTCCTCGCTACAATTAACACTGGGCTTAATAGGGGCGATAGCCTTGAGCGTTGGCCTATGCTTCCTGCTCTGGCGAAAGCTTCGGACTGCATTGCTGCAGCAGAAGAATCCATGGGGGAGTGGCGGGCTCTTTTTAGCCCTGCAGGGACTACTACTGCTATGTGGTTATGCGGTATCGGTGCACTTCTCATGGCAACTTGGCACCACGCTTCTGCTAGTGTTGTACAGCATATATCTTTTTTTAAGCATTACGACCCTGTTTCTGTCCCGAAGGTGATAAAGAACGGATAAATTCGATTTACTTGTGGCATTTGCCAAAAATAAAGGGCAGAATACTTGACCCTTCCAGAAAAAAACGTTACCTTAATTTGTGTAGGTATACCGGAATCCAGGTAATCGTGTTGATCCGGTCAGGGATGGCGAGGGCCATACCTATTGCTTGCGGTCGCTGGACCGCTTTAGTGACTGAAATCTAAAAAGCTATCATAAAAAACGAAATTTTTGTTTCGGTCAGGGAAGGTAAGGGCCATGGTTGTGGTCCCTGGACCACTTTGGGGTATATGCAGCAGCTCGGTGGTATGGAAATTATCGCGGAAGTGATCCGCGAGCATTACGATCTTGGCGATGTGCAAACACCGCAGCAGTTGGCTGCTGCGCATCAGCGTCGACACCGGAAAATGGTGGTGCAGACGGATGCAGGTGTTTTTCTGGCCAAAACCTATAAACGGGATCCCGTTGTCCTGGATGCGCTGCGTTTTCAACACCGCCTATCCGACCATTTGCGCGAGAACCAATTGCCCGTAGCGCGTATTCAACGTGCGAAGGACGGTAAGGGTATCGTTGAGGTAGATGATTGGGCGCTGGAGTTACAGGAGTTTGTGGCGGGTGACTCGATGCGGGTGAATTCGGAGACGCTGAAGACCTCTGCACAGGCCTTGGGCGCGTTTCATAAGGTTTGCCGCGGCTTTCCAGCGCCGCCGCGTGATGTGAATATGTGGCGCTTCAGCGAAGTGCCCCGCGCCCCCTTTCAGAAACTTTTCGAGCTGGCCCGCCAGCAAACCTCAGAAGCGCATGTCATTCAGCAATGCAACAACATTGCTCGGTTTTTACACATGGCCGCCTATGAACTGTCCGATAAAAAGCGTAGCCAGTTTGAGATAGGGCTTATCCATGGCGACTGGCATGGCGCGAATCTGCTCTTCAAGGGGAATCAGTTAAACGCCATTATTGATCTCGAGTTTTCCGGTAACGGCTGTTACCTGGAAGATATCGCCTACGGCATTTCCAACCTCTGCATTCGCACAACGGCGAGTGAAGAGAAAATGCACACCCGCACCCACCTGCTCCTTGATTACTACCAACTGAGCCGTTCCCTTTCCTACAGCGAACTCGTAGCGCTCTACTACGCCGTCGGGGTAAAACACATCACCACGGTGGCCTATCAGACCCTGCAAGCCGGAAAAGTGGCGGGCTATACCCCGGCGCAATGGTTACATCGCCTCGATGTCCAATGCCGCTGGCTGGCGCAGCAATCGCACAAAATCCGTTGGGGGGAGTAAGCAGCGTTTGCAGCTGTTCCGACCTGGACTAGACAGCGTGTGGGTCAATCCCCAGTATATCCAGGAGCGCGGCAACATCGATGCGTTTCTGTTCCCCGTCAAAGCGGCACAGGTCTTCCTGAGCGGTGTCGTATTTCGACGTCATGTACGAAAAAGAACCATATCGGAGAAAGTGCCATGCGAATTCAGGGATGAAGAACATGCGTTTTTCGATGGGGTCTACCACAAAATAAAACTGTGAATCCTTGAGCACTTCCAACGTAAAAGGATCTTGGCAGCCCAAGCAGGCTGTTTGGTTATCGAAAATAAAAAGACGATCATTAGGCAGAGGCGGGCTTCCCGCAAAGGAAGTGATTTCCGAAAAGTGAATGTCGGAAAGATCGGAGGAAAAAGGGGTCGGTTCAACACGGTAGTTAATGTAGACGTATGTTGATGGTGTGCTAATGTCTGAGAGGGCGGCAAAGGCCGCTTGCGCCAGTCGAATTCCTATGGGGATAGTGCCGGTATCATCATCACTGAGTCCCAACGCTTCCTCCTCTTCTTCGGTGAGAAAATTGCCATCGGTGTCACCGGCTACGGGGATCATATGTGGGTCCAATTCGTTCCCTGTGACCGTGTCATAACCGTCTTCGCTGTTGTTTTGCGATGTGATGTAGCGCCCCGCATTGAAGAATTGGATACACCGTAACAATTCAGAAAGTTCGATGTTCCAATTGCGCGTGATGTAATCACTGTCGTGCGTAGCGCAGTCGGTTGTTCCTGTATTTCCGGGACGATACCCGTCTTCCGTTTCAGCGCTGCACGAATACCCCTCCGAATTGAAAAGCTGCACGACACGTAACAATTCACCTAACGATATGCGCCCGTTTTCAGAGGTGTCCGCACTATGGACTGCGGCATGACTGCTTATACAGGCAAACAAGAGAAGCAGAGAAACAGCTATCGGGAAAATCCGGTTTTTGACAGTATTTGAAATGCGGGTCATTATATGCGCTCACTTTATTGGTTGTTTGCCCTGGGTTTACGAACGTTAAGAGCAGTGTTTTATACGGTTTGTATTTCCTGTGTTCGAGCAGTTTTTCTGCGTTTCCACCAGCGTAGCGGGATGGAAATCAGACAGAGTAGGGTATTTATTAAACACAGTGCCAGCAATAATAGCATTGTAATTACGGGGCATATGGCCTCTATAAACTCAAGGTCAAGTTTCCCATTTTCATGCCGTCCTACGAGATAGTCAGCGGTTCCACATCCAGAGACAGCGCCTGTGGCGTAGTTGTTGATAAGTATGCCACCATCATAGTTGCAGCCTGCTAGGCGACCTGCGAGGGGGCCTAATCCAGATATGTCTCCTGTAGCGTAACTGTCCTGTATCCTAGCCTGATCGGTGTTTATTCCTACGAGTCCACCGAAAGAGGTGGCGAATTTGGGGCAGCTCGTGCTTAAGGGGAGTTTGAAAAAGAGGGATTTTTTGCCCGAGACGGGACCTGTGGCGTAGCTTTTTGCGATTACACCACGGTTAAAAGCTACCAGGCCGCCTGAATAAAATCTGCTGAAAACCGAGCAGGAGGTGTAGCTTTCCATTATCCTGCCGTAGTTTTCTCCCACCAGACCGCCGGTGTATCCCTGTCCGGAAATGCTGCCGTTTTGGATGCCAACATGGGTGATTACAGCGTCTTTTGCTGTAATGCCAAAGAGCCCGACGAATAAACAATGTGGACGGTTAATGTGAAGTCCGATGATGGCATGGCCTTGTCCGTCGAAATGTCCTCTGAAGGGATAGCCAGGTCTGCCAATGGGCGCAAAGCCCGCCCCACGGTTCCATTTTTGGGTTTCCGTGGCGTCGATATCCTGCGTGAGTTGATAGTGTCCGTTCAACGGCCAGGCGGGGTCGTATCCTATTTTTTGCAGATCGGCAATACTGCGAATGGCAATGGGCGAGTCCGGCAGAAAGATGGCGGTGACTTCCCGGTTTGCATGCATCACCAGCGGAAGCGGGTTCAGATCCAGCGCCACGGAACTGCCCAGGCCTTGCCCTGTCCAACCGGCAAAGACATAGCCCGGCTTTGGGGTAGCGGTCAACACGACCGATGCGTTTCGTGCATATGTGGCCTGCGCCGGTTCACTCTGCACTTGTCCATGCGTTGCCGTGATCTTGAGTGAAAAAACCTTCTTCGTATAATAGCTGTCGCGAAAAGGCGGTTGATAGGTTTTTTCCAGAAAGCGCCATGCGGGCTCTTCCTTGGTCGGTGTACCCAAGCCCCACCCCGCATCCGAAAACCATGCGGGGGCTCCGAGTACGGAGGAAAGAGGCCATAGCCTAAGCAGGAAACTTGTAAACCAGGAAGATTCCAGGGTGGAGGAATTTGATATCGGGATGCCATTGGCAAAAGTTTTTATTCCTTGATGCCATAGTTTTCGAGGTATCAACGCATCGTTTTTGCCAATACGCTTTTCAATGTTTTCGGTTCCTTGATGCCTTTTTTTCGAATAGCTATACACGATAACGCTGTCATAATTTTCGCCAATAACGCTGCCAACGTTTTCATTTCCAGAGACCGTATTCACCGCATGGCTGTTTACAACAATACTTTCTTTATTTTTGCCAATGAGTCCGCCAACGCTCTCCTCTCCCAAAACGTTATTCATTGCATGGCTGTTTACTACGGCGCTATCATCATTTACCCCAACGAGTCCGCCGACATTCTTACACCCCGAAGCGGTGCTCGTCGTGTAGCTGTTTGCTATATGCTTTCCGTCATTGTTCCCAATCAGTCCGCCGACATTTTCATCTCCCGAAACGGCACCTGTTGCATAGCTTTTTGCTATGTGAAAATCGTTTTTTCCAATGAGCCCGCCGACGTTTATATGGCCTGAAACGGTGCCTGTTGCACAGCTTTTTGTTGTGAAGAGGTCATTTTCGCCGATGAGCCCACCGACGTTTTCATTTCCTGAGACTTTTCCTGTCGCACAACTTTGTTTTGTGATGCTATCAAAGGAAGATTTTCCCAGGAGTCCGCCAACTTCTTTTTCCCCCGAAACGGCACCTGTTGCGCAGCATTTTTCTACAACGCCATCGCTGATACTTCCAGCAAGCCCCCCAACCCCTTCTTGGCCGGAAACGGCACCCAAGGCGTAGCTTTCCGTTATTGTGGGAGCAACCGCTTTATCCTTCTCCTTAAATGGTTTTAGGGTTGCTCCAACGAGTCCACCAGAGGATGAACTATTTTCACTACCGATGACGTTTCCTGTGGCGCGACTTCTTTCTACAGCGCCATAGTTCTTGCCGATGAGTCCGCCAATGCAGGATCCCCATCCCCAAAAGGTGTATATGTTTGATAACGTTGTGCCCGTGGCATAGCTGTCTGCCACGATGCCCGTGGTATCATTGATACCGATAAGCCCGCCAACGAACTGATTTCCGAACAGGATGCCCATCGCATGGCAATGCGTAATGAGGCCGTAATTATGGGCGACGAGCCCGCCACTTGTAGAAAAAATCGCGTGAATGTCGCTTGTTGTGTAGCTTGTGGTTATTGTGCCCTTATTTTTACAGACAAGACCGCCAACCCCCTCATTGCCCGACACCGAACCGGTGGCATGGCAGTGTGAAATTGTACCGGCGTTGCAGGCAGCGAGTGTGCTGACAATGCATCCACCGACGATAACGCTGTCTTCCAGACCAAGACGGGTGATTTTGCCGTTTTTTCCGATGGCTCTGAAAAGTCCGACATCGTTGTCGATAGGGCGGTTGATGTGTAATCCGGTGATGGCATGGTCTTGTCCGTCAAAACTGCCATTAAACGCAAGGGACAGGTCTTCCGCCTCTCCCCGTAGTTCGTAATCCCCTATGGGTGCGAAGCCACGTCCCTGATTCCAGTTTTGGGTGTCTGCGGCGTCAATATCTTGTGTGAGGATGTAGTTTGCATCTAGTGGATAGGCGGGGTCGTACCCGATTTTTTGTAATTGCGCGATGGACGAGATGGGGATAGGTGTAGGCGAGGCGTTTTCCGTTGTTTTTGCTTGATTGCATGCCCCCAGAGAAAACGACAACAGTAGTAGTAGGCCCGCCGAAAAATAATTGATCTTCATACTACTACTTCTCCCAGGGTACTGCATCGTGCCGTAACTTGCTACATCTATAAATAGTATCGTATGTCCATCATTGGAAAATGTCAACAGTTAATTGGATGTAGAGGGAGCTGGGAGCGTTTTTTTGAGTTGTTCTTCCATTTCGATGAGGTAGGGGGATTTTGGATCGTATTGACGGGCTTTTTGTACGAGTTTTTGGGCTTTTTCGAGTTGTTCGTGGACGTAGGTGGGGAAGGGGCCGTGTTGTGCGGCTGCGTAGGCGCGGCGCATGGCGGTGCGGGCGAGTTCGCGCAGGATGGCGGCGCGGTAGCGCTCAGCGGTTTCATATTTTTGCAGCAAGGGGGTGGGGGGCTGTGTGTGGAAGAGGTCGAGGGCGGTGTAGAATTCGCCTTCGGCGAGGAGGAAGTAGGGGGTGGCGCGGCGCAGGTAGGATTGGCCGAGCAGGAAGTGTGCGCCGGAGTCGTTGGGATGCGTGCGCAGGTATTCTTTGGCCAGGGGGAGCACGTTGGGCCATTGGTCCTGTTCGCCCTGGGTGTATGCCTGTTCGAGAAGGGGGGGCAGCAGGGGGCTTGGGGGAACTGTGGGGCGGCAGGAAGAGACTAAAAGTAGCGCTGCGATGGCGCTAAGGAGCGCCATCGCAGCGTGGTATCGGGGTTGTTTGGGTTGCATGTGCAACATGGTTATTCCCACCGGGGTTGGAGCCGGAAGAAGCCGGTGGCAGGTCCTACGCGGGCAAAAACAGGGATTTCAGCGGGTTTGTCCTGACGTAGTTTTTCGATAGCGGCTTTGAAGTCGGCGATGTTGGTGACGGGGTGGTCGCCGAAGTTCATAATGATGACGCCGGGGCGCATCTTGGCGATTTGGGCGGCGCTGCCGGAGCGGACGCGGCGGATGATGACGCCTTTAACGTCTTCGGCCAGGTTGAGAGCGATGCGGATGTCTGTGGTAATTTCTCGCACGGTAAGTCCGAAGAGGGGATCTTCGTATTCGTCGGCATCCCGTGAGGTGATGGGGCGGACACCTAGCTGAACGTAGATCTCCTGGGGAACGCCATTGCGTAGTAGTTTGATGGAAACTTTGTTTTCCGCACCGGTTTCGCGTACCAGCTTGGTAAAGCCGATGACGTCGCGGTCTTGTTTGGCGCGGATGGGGATACCATTGAATTCCTGGATGATGTCGCCGGGTTGCAGACCGACTTCGGCGGCGGGGGAACCAGGAACGACCGTGCTGACGATAAGACCGCCTTTGGCTTCCAGATCCCAGTATTCGGCGTATTCGTCTTTGAGGGGTTGGGTGAAGACGCCGAGCCAGGCGTAGGAGGTAGCGGTATCGACGTCGTCTTCATTGGGGGGCGTGTCGATGTATTTCTGGAAGAGTTGGCTTTGGTAGAGCAAGGGGTGTCCGCTACGGACGTAGATATCGCCGCCTTCGGCGGTGGAGAGGTCGTAGCCGATGACGCCGATGATCTGGCCGCGTGTGTCAATGACGGGACCGCCAACGTAGCCAAAGCGCATGGCAGTGTCGATGCAGTAGGTGGTACGGGGTTTTTCCAGGATGGCGCTAATACGGGTTTCCTGCACGCCGCGCACGTAGTCGAGTTCTTCGGACAGGATGCCGAATATGGCAATGGCTTTGCCGACGGCCAAGGTGGGGGCAGAGGTGAATTTTACGTAAGGGAATTGCCGTTTTTCTTCGTTTTCTATGCGTAAGAAGACCACGTTTAGATCATTGGGTTTTTTGAGCACGGTCGCATCGTAAAGTTTTTCGTTTTCGTCTTGCCCAATAAAGGCGGTAACGCGGAAGGGGTGGCTGTTTTCTTTTACAAGATGGCCGTGAGTCATGATGAGACCGTCGGGAGATACGATGAGACCCAGGGCGTTACCGTCGCGTTTATTGACCTCTCCAGAAGCGGGGTTGGTAACTTCGGAGGAATACCGAAGTAGCACGATCGCGGGGGTAATTTCGTTATAAGCGTTTTCCAGTAGCGGTTGGGTGAACAGATCAGGGGCGTCGGGGACCGCTTGCAGGAAAACTGCGGAGATAAACAGAAGGCTACTTAACATTATTCTTGGCTCCCTTCTTCGATGGCTGCGTTGTTTTCTTCTTCCTGCTGCACGAGCACAAAGCGGGTCAGGGCGCCGCGTTTGACAACGAGCATAGTGAGTTTTTTTTGTGTATCGACAAGGGTGTTGTAGTGCTGTCGGAATTGCGTCAGGTTAATGACGTCCTCCTCGTCGATTTTGAGGATTATGTCGCCGCGGGTGAGGCCTGCGTTGTTCGCAATGCCGCCGACTTGTGCGCCGGAAATGAGTACGCCGTTTTTGGAATTCAGTTGTGCGCGTCGGATGATCTGGGGTGTGAGGTCGGTGGCGGTGAAACCCCATTCGGTGAATTCGAGTTCTTCGCCTTTGAGCTCACTTTTCTCTTCCGTAGTGAGAGAGACTTCGAGCGCTTTTTTAGCACGCAGGAGGGTGAGGGTTGCGGTTTCGCCGACGGGTAGGTCTGCGATAACTTTTCGTATGGGGGGCAAGTCTTCCTGAAAACGGGCATTGGTAGGTTGGCCGTTGACAGCAAGCAGGATGTCGCCGGGGCGCACATCGTTTTCGGATGCGGGGGAAAGGGGGGCGACATCGGCGATAACGACGCCGAGTTGGTCGGGTTCATCGGTACGGGCAAGCATCTCCTGGAGGGTGAGGCCGAGCCAGCTGCGTCGGACGCGTCCGTCTTTAATGATGGCTTGAGCAACCTGTTTGGCGATGTCGATAGGGATGGCGAAACCAACATTTTCTGCACCGCTGAGCATGCGTGCGTTGACGCCGACGACTTCGCCGTGCAGGTTGACGAGAGGTCCGCCACTGTTACCGGGGTTGATGGCGGCGTCGGTCTGGATCCAGTTATTAAAGGGGGATACGTGGCGACTTTGATTTTCCAGATTGCGGTCGGTAACGCTGACGATGCCGAGAGAGACGGAGCGGGTGAGTCCGTGGGGACTACCGAGAGCCAATACGGTCTGCCCTGCTTCCAGGTCAGCAGAGGACCCCAATTTTACGTAGGGCAGAGGGTGGTCGACGTTGAGTTTTAGTACGGCGATGTCGGTGTAGGGGTCGACGCCGACGACGGTGGCTTCTACTTCTTCTTTGGTGCTGAGTACGCAGCGCACCTGCTTGCTTTCACCGGCTACGTGCTCGTTGGTCACGATGTAGCCGTCGGGGCTGATAATGAAACCGCTCCCGATGATGAGCACTTCCTCACGTTTGCCGCGGCTGTAGATTTCTTTTACGGGGCGAATGTGGACCAAGGCAGGAGCGACTTTGTCTTTTGCACGGATAACCGTTGTTTCGTTGCTGCCATTGAGGGTGGTGCAGCCGCTGGTGAATAGGGTGAGCGTAATAAGCAGGGCAAGGGCGTGGCCTATGCCTGCCGTATATCGCGGGTATTCTTTTTGCAATGTAACTGTCCTTTTTTGTTGTTACCGCCTTTGTTTAAAGAGCCTGATAATTATAAACGATAAACAGGGTAGAAGGGAATGCAGGAATACGGAACAGCGGGAGCGCAATATAATTTGTGCACCCGCTGTATGGTTTTGAAAGCGTTAGGGGTGGCTGGGATCTAGATTTTGCATGGGGATGAGTTGAACGGGGCCGAGGAGTCCGGAGTTGGTGAGGGGCCATTGTGCAGCGTCGAATTTTTTGTATCGGATGTCGACGAAATTAATGTCGTGGAAGTTTTGCCAGTTGACTTTGCGTCGATCCAGATCGGCGATACGGTTGGCGTCGAGGTTGGTGACCTCGATTTCGAGGGTGTTTTCACCTTTTTGCAGCAGGTTGCCGATGGGGATGCGGAAGGGCAGGCTGATGAGACAGGCTACTTCCTGTCCATTGAGACGGATGTGCGCGGTTTCGCAGACCTTGCCCAAGTCAAGTAGCCAGTCCTCGGCATTTTGTTTGGGCTTTTGGAAGCGCGAGGTATATCGTGCGGTACCGGCAAAGGTCTTAACGGCTTCGTTCTCCAAGGTTGTCCAGGAGGTCAGTGTGGGTAGCATCGCATCGGGGGGCAGCGTGGGACCGCCCTGAATGAAGTGGAGGTGCCAGGGGCCTGTGAGGGGGACCGCCGGCTGGGTGGTGTCTATTTGACGGTAGGGCCAAGAGGGGCCTTGGGGAGATTCCTGGGTGAAGGTGCGCAGGATGCAGGATTCGCCGGGAGCAAGTTGGAGGTAGCATTCCTGGATGCCAGCAGGGGTAGTTCGCAGGGCGGCCAGGCCGCTTTTTGTTGCGAATCGGGGATCGAGGAGGACCGCACCCCGGGCAGGCGTGGCAAGGGGAACCCATTGGTCAACAGTGTGGTCGGTAAGGTTGGTGATGAAGTAGTGGTATCCATGTGTATGCTTGCGCCGGATGAATTTCAGACCGGTGTCCGCCATGGCTTCACGAGGGGTCTGGGCGTATTGTAGTGCTGTTTCTAAATTCGCTGTCCGCAAGAAACGTCCTTTTCCGATTTGGACTTCTTCCACGTCTGGCGTGCGGGTAGACTTGAAATGGAGTTCTTGGTATAGGGCATTGAATGCTTTGCGGCGCTCTTTGAGTCGGCCCAAACCGGGTACATCGTCGGGAGCATTTCCAACGAAGATAATGGTATTCCCCTGTTCTACGTGGGCTATGAGGTGTTGCAGGGTTTTGGTGGGAAGGAAGTGGCAGTTGGGAATCAGGATGGTTTTGGACGGGCAATTTTCCTGTATTTGCGTGTCGGAAATATAGTCGAAGCCATAGCCTTTTTCCCAAAGCGGCGTAGCCACGTCGTAGAGGCCGCATTTTTGAAGCCATCCAAGTTTGTGCACGGTAAGCAATTGTACCCCAGGCTCACCGTCAGCGCTGTTCCACAGGTCGTGTATGGGGAAATAGAGAAGCAGATCGTTGTCTGGTGTTCCCGATTGCAGAACGGATTGGCAACGGGCTATATAGGCATTGAATGCGGGTATATCGTGCCAAAAACTGTTTGTAGGAGAAAAATTGGTGGCAGCATAGAAAAGCCAGCCGGGCCATTCGATACGGGGAGGCGAGTAGGGCATGCCGTGGAAAAAAACGTGGTTGATGCCGGATACAAAAAGCTGGTCGAGTTCGGGTTTGGCTTGCGATAGTGCGATTTGAAAGTGGTTGCCGAGCCAGGTGCAGGTTTCGGATGTGATGCGGGGTTTTTCAGCGACGTGGGCTGCGGAGGAGGCGAATTTTATCATGAGCGGGTTGGGTCGATCCTGATTAAAATCGGGATCGGTGCGTAGTCCTGGAATGGGGAAGGCGCTGGGTCCGAAGATTTCGGTTTCGGGGATGTCCGCGGCTGCGTAGAGATCGAGTAAGTTTCCGGGAGAACCGTGCGCCTGATTTCGGGTGAGACAGCCTTTTTCTTTTGCCCAGTCGCACCAGGTACGAATGAAATCAAGGAGCAATTGCGCCGCAGTGGCGCGGTAGTCGTGCCGTACACGTGCAATACGATCGGGGGAAGCGTCGCCGTGTAAAGCAGCAATTTCGGAGGGCAGGGCGTAGCCGTGTTCTTTTTCGAAAGCGTCGCAGAGTTGATTGGTCCAATCGGCTTTATAATATTCGTACGAATCGTGGTACTGTGCACGCGGCCATGGCGTGTTGGTGTTTTGGAAGGCCTGATCAAAGTAGTTAAGGTAATGTTGCATGGCCTGAGGAGAGAAGGGGTCGAGTACATTGCCTTTTGCACCGGGTGCGGCGCGTTTTACCTGCTGCTCTGTTGGCTTGACGTAGAGTGTGTAGATGGTCCAGTCGCCTTTGGGTGCTTGCCAATCCAGTCGGTTCTTTTGTGTGATTAAGTGGCTTAAATCCAAAGGAGGCTGTTTTTTTTTGGAGACGGCCATGATTTTGAATCGTCCCTCTGCAGGAAGACGTTTGCGTAGCTTTTTCCCTTCCTTGAGCGGGTATGATTCGGTGACAAGTCGTTTGGCAGCGTCCTCGGTGTTGACCATGGGGCCGCCGAAGGGCCAACCCGTACCGGTGCTCATGTCGACGCCGAGATCCAAACGTTTGGCTTCAGCGAGGGTGTGTTTGAACATTTCCATCCATTCGGGACTGAGATAGTCGAGGTATTTGTCTTCATACCCTTTGGCGCCGTAAATGGGAATAATATGCACGCCACCCATACCTGCTTGTGAAAAGTCTTCCAGTAGCGCGGTGATGCTTTCTTTGTCCACTGCGCTACCCATCCACCACCAATAGGTCCACGGTTTGCAGCTCTGGTCGAGGGCGGACCATGAGAAAGCGTCCTCTTTTTCGAGTGCATAAGCAGGGGATGATAAAAGGGAAAGCAGCGGTACGAGGGAACAGAGGATGAACGTTAAAATTCGGCAACGTTGATACGGAAACATGTAGCGACGGCTCCTTATGATTTCTAAAGCGGTCCAGGGACCACAAGGTGGCCAGGGCCACACCCAGGAAATATGGTCCTTACCGTGCCTGATCGTAGCAAAAAGTTCGTTTTTTATGACAGCTTTCCAGATTTCAGTCACCAAAACATCTGTAGAATGGTTGTTTTGTACTGTATATTGAATTACCATACCGATATTCAGGGAACAATGTAAATAAAGTCGTTGTGAATGCGTTAGAACGCGTTGGAGTTAGACATGATTTCTTTTAGGATGTTGCTTTGCTGGGCGCTGCTTGTCCTTTTTATTTCGGTACCGGGCTATGCGCAATGGAATGCGTTCCTTTGGGATAAGGGCAAGGAATTGCCGAAACGAGCGGCGTTGGATGGGATAGAGGGGGTAGCGTTTTATGTAATAAAACCATGGGAACCAGAGAAGGATGGCTATAATTGGCTTCATGGTATCGCGTTGGCTTGGCATGCAGGGCGTTTATATGCCTCTTTTGGACATAATAAAGGCTTGGAGAATACGGCGGGGGAAGAAGCGCGGGGGCTGATCAGTGAGGATGGCGGTAAAACATGGGGTTCTCCGTTTACGATTGATGTGGGGGATGAGCCGGAACTGGCAGTCAGCCATGGCGTTTTTCTGGAACATAAGGGGAAATTATGGGCGTTTCATGGGGCTTTTTATAATCATGTAGAACGGGTCCATACACGTGCTTATGTGCTAGATGACAAGACGGGGGAATGGGAGAAGAAGGGGACGGTCGTTGAAGAGGGATTCTGGCCGATGCAGGCGCCGCAAAGGATGCAAAACGGTGATTACATTATGGCTGGCATACGAATTGACAAGCTTGAGGATACGAAAGGAAATTTTCCTGCGGTAGCTATCAGCCATGGTGACGATCTTAGCCAATGGACGCTTAAAGTAATTGCGCCTGATGATAGGATAAAACCACAATCCATTTGGGGGGAGTCGAGTGTTTTACTGGATGGTGCGCAGGTGCTCAACATTGCGCGTTGGGATGCACCGATAGCGCTTGCATCAATGAGTAGTGATTATGGAGAAACCTGGACAAAGGCAATGTTTTCTAATCTGCCTTTTGCTGCTTCCAAACCATATACAGGCGTACTGTCGACGGGGCAGCGCTATCTAATTGGCACCATTGCCGCGGATACTCGAAATCACCGTTTTCCTCTCACGTTAGCATTGATGGAAAAAGGCGAGAAATTGTTTTCGCGCGTACTTCGTATTCGGAGTGCTGAACATGACGGGCCGGGAGAGTCAGGGGCGACCTGTGCGTTATCCTATCCGTATGCAGTAGAACACGAGGGGAAACTCTATGTTGCCTATTCCAATGATGGCGAACGAGGGAGTAATCGAAACAGTGCTGAATTGGCGGTGATACCGGTAGAGGCATTAGGCAACGCGCGCTAAGTGTTTTCGGCGAGAGTTGGGAAGGATTAACCATTTTGAGGATGGTATGGCATTTATTCTGATTTTAGCGGCGAGTGCGCTGATAGGGCGCTATTTGCTACGCACTTTTTCCCTGGGGAATTTCCTGGAGGTATGGGCGTGGGCTACGCTAACGGGACTCTGTTGCTGTGCTGTGGTCGCCATGTTTTTAGGAAGTTATTCGTTACTATATGTACAGCTCCTGTTCGCTGCCCTGGTTCTCGTAGGCTTGGGCTGGTTTTTTTCTGCAGGGAAAAAGTCGGTCCCAGTACGACCTTCTCCTATGCAAGAGGACATTCCATTGTCCGTATTCGAATGGATTTGTGTTGGAGCAACCTGTGGTGCGTTGTTCTTTGCGTTGCTGAGTGCGCTTGCCCCGATCACAGGCTGGGACGCAACCGTGGCGCATATTGCATTGCCTGCCGCGTATGCGCGTGCAGGGCGTATCGTGACGGAACCGGGAAATGTCTACTCAGGGTATCCGCACTTGCTGCATGCTTTGTATGCGGTGGCTTATTACCCGGGACATGAGTTGCCGGTGACGTTGCTGAATTGGTCTTTGGGGGCGATGGCCTGCGTCGTGGTGTTTTCACTAGGACGTTGTGTAGGGGGACGGCGTTGTGGCTGTATTGCGTCCGCCTTGTTTGCGACGGCCCCTATTTTTATGGACCAGGTAGGGAGTGTTTCTATTGATGTGGGCTTTGCTGCCCTGGCCACGGCTGCCCTGGCCGCCTTACTTAGCTGGTCGGATAGTCGCAAATGGGGCTGGCTAGCACTCAGTGCATTCCTGGCGGGAAGTAGCTGTGGCGTTCGACATACGGGATATCTTATTGTTTTGCTATTGGCGATAGGCGTGCTGTTCACGGCTTCCTCCAAACGCATCCTATCCGTTTTTTTCTTTTCCCTAACAGCGCTGCTGGCGGCATCACCCTGGTTGTTGCGTAGTGCCATCGTGGCCCACAACCCCCTGTTTCCATTCTTGCTCTCCTGGTTCCCCTCCGATGTTATCCCGCACATTAGCATTACCGAAGTCGGTGGGCACGAATCGGTGACAAAAACGGGTGGCATGTCGTTTTGGGCGCTATTACGTTTTCCTTACGACATTATTATGCGTCCGCACCTGTACGACGGATGGTCTAAATCGCCGGGCGGTATGGTGCTGGTACTGGGTGTGCCCGGTTTTTTATATGGCGGTGCACGGGTACGCCGTCTGGGAGTTTACAGTGTAACTGGTGGCGTGTTCTTCTTTTACTTCCAACGATTTGCTCGCTATTTACTACCCTTTTTCATTCCCATGATGGTGGCGGCGGCAGTAACGGAGCAGCGCATAAAGCCCTTGCGAAAATGGATTATAGCCGTTCTGGTGTGCGTGTTCGCGTATGGACTGGTACTGGATATTGCCTCGGTGCATTTTAAAGTTCCGGTACTTTTGGGACGGGAAACACGTGCAGATTATCTAGAACGCCGTGTAGAACGGTACGAAATGTTTTCTTTTGCCAATGAATATCTCAAAGATGGCTGGCGGGTGTTGACGGTGGACCAGCGAAGTTATTTTCTGGATATGCCGTCCTTCCAGAATCATTGGGCGATGAAAGAACTTGCCCACACCCCTTATGAAGCGCAATTGCAATGGTTGCAGGATAACGAACTGCGTTATATTTTACTTCCGGTGAGCTACATACAAGAATCCGGTGCGCTCTCCGAGTCGCTTTGGCCCATGTTGAACGCATGGCGTTCTGACCGCATGCATTTCCGGTGTTTGAAGAAAATGCAATTGGTGCGTCCGGCGGATGAAACATTGGAAATGGTGGAGATTTGGGAATTTCTTCCGTTCTCAGACGACATAGAGAAAACGGTGGAAAAGGGATAATGACGCAATGTCGCTAAGGGGAACCATAGCACGAAATACGGTTTACAATGCGGCGGGGCGTGCTGTGGAAGCATTGGCGGGTTTGTTTATTACCTGGTGCATTGTGCATCAGCTTGGCGTGGACGCCTTAGGAATATGGTCGTTGGTGGCAGTGTTCACTGGCTACGCCGCTCTGTTGGATTTTGGGCTTAGTAGCGGTTTTGCCAAGTATGTCGCCGAGTATGCGGCACGCGATGAACGTGATGCCTTGTCCTCGGTGATCAGCGCCGGGATTTTGTTCTATCTTCTGTTTGGTATCGTACTCCTGGCGTTGGGTTGGCCTGCGATTGACTGGATGATGCGCCATGTGGTCATGCCACGTCTGCTAGAATCTGGGAATGCCCCTGCTATTGTCCAACAGCGGATTAGCGAGATACGTTGGTTACTATGGGGTGCATTACTCTTGTTCGCTGCCAATAATTGCATCGCCCCCTTATGCGCTGTGCCAACAGGACTCCAGCGCATGGGCTGGACAAATCTGTTGAGTGTGGGGGCGACGGTTCTAAAAGCCGTCTTTATGGCCGTCTTCCTTTTTTTAGGAGGTGGGTTACTGGGAATTCTTTATGCCAATGCCGTGGCTTTGGTTTTTTTTGCAGTCGGTAGCGCCGTAGTGGTGTGGCGGTTGGTGCCTGGATTTCATTTGCGCTTATTTCATCCGGATGCCGCCGTATTTCGCCAATTGTTTTCCTTCGGTTGGCGCACGCAGGTTGCCAAATTCTCTAACCTGATTAACTTTCAGACGGATCGCGTAGTGATTGCTTTTGTCATGGGTTCTATGGCGCGTGTGGGGCTATATCGTCTGGGAGAGGAACTGGCCAGCAAATTTCGGCAGGTTCCGGGTTTGCTGGTGAGTGCACTATTGCCTGCGGCATCGGATCTGGATGCGCGTAATGAACAGGAACGTTTGCAGGCGCTCTATCTGCGTTCCACGAAATATATGGCTGCGGTTTCGGTTCCGATGACCTTGTTTATACTCGCAACCGCACCCTTGCTGTTGCATGCCTGGATGGGGGGACAGCGCGATTTGACACAAGCCGGATGGGTCCTGCGAATTCTTGCCGTTGGCTATCTCGCCAATCTTTTACCAGGACCCGGAGTCAGTGTGGCCTTGGGGAAAGGACGGGCAGATATTCAGATGTATGCTGGATTGATTTCCACTTTTTCTAATATCGTGCTTACACTGTTGCTTGTTTTTACTGTAGGTTTTTACGGTATCCCCGTTGCCACTGCCTTGGGAATGTTGCTTTCGACGTGCTGGTTTTTCTGGGTGATGCGGGATGTGATGGGGGTAGGGCCAGGGAAAGTTTTATGGCATGCCCTGTGGTGGCCGACTATGGCGGCGTTACCCGCGACCGTGTTTTCGTGGGGGATACAGCTTTTTTTTGCAGATCAAACAGGGCATGCGTTGAATTTGTTACTACTGCTTTTCTTAATGCCGGTGTTTGGCATTTCATACCTCTTTTTGATTGGGGGAACGCCTTTTCTGGATAGCTTTGATGCTCGTTTTTTATCGGAAACATTGCGTTTGCAACGGATTCCGGGCTATCGCGTGCTCACCCGGAGGGCGCGTCATGTGGCATAAACTTGCACACGCTATGCGTAGATGGGCGGAAAAGGATGGGCGCGGTTATCCGGATTGGGCGATGCGTTATCTGCCTGTGGTGCGTCGGTTTCGTCCGTATATTGACGCAAACACACGGATTCTGGAGATCGGCGCAAACGAGAATGGTTTTGCACGTTTCGCAGGGCAACCTGTGGTAGCGGTGGATATTTCATTAACGCATTTACAGGTAGCGCGAAAGGTGCAACCGGTGATGCCGGTGGTAGCGGACATGGCGGCGTTGCCGTTTCAGGACGACGCGTTTTCAGTTTGTGTCTGCATGGATTCCTATGAGCATATTTCCCCGGAAACGCGTGCAGCAGCATCTCGCGAGATTGTGCGTGTGATATCTCCTCAAGGACGAGCCGTAGTAACTTTCCCAACAGGGGCTGCCGCCATAGCTGCCGAAAGCCAGGTACGGGAATCCTACGAAAAATTGACCGGACAGCATATCCACTGGTTGGAAGAGCATGTCGTGGCGGGCCTGCCGGATGCGGAGAAGATACGAAAAGTTTTTTGTGAGCTGCTCTCCGAAAGTCACCATGTATCGATTGCCGGGAATTGCCCCGTGGGCGTATGGATATGGATGTGGAAGGTGTTGATGTGCAACTGGCCGGGGCGCGCCAATGCCGTCTTTCAGGTTGTATTGCGCGTGTTGACACCCTTGTTTTCCCACTGGCATTGGGGTATTTGCTACCGGGCTATGCTTTGGATTGAACCGGTTGAAAAGCGGGAGGACGATTCATGAGGCCGCAGGTGTCCATTGTCATCCCCACGTGGAACCGTTGCGATTTGGTAATGGCCTGTCTGGAATCGGTGGCGCAATTGGAATCGGTCCGTTATGAGGTGATCGTCTCGGATGATGGTTCTACTGATACTACGGCGGAGCGGGTAACAGCGGCGTACCCTGAAGTGCGGGTGGTGCGGCGAGCAAAAAATGGCGGTTTTGCCGTGGCGGTGAACGCGGGGGTTGCCGTGGCGCAAGGGGAGTGGATCTTTTTATTGAATAACGATGTTACTTTGGAACCAGATTGTTTGGCGCGTATGCTGGAGGTGGCTCAACTTTCAGCAGCGGACATGGTTGCGCCGCTGCTTTTGTGGCGCGATGAGCCTACGGTGGTGTACAGCGCCGGGGATCGGATTGGGGTGAATGGACGTCCGGAAAGTATCGGCTTTCGCACGCAGTTAAAGGAGTTTACCTTGCCCACACGGATTTTTGGTGTGTCGGCAGCGGCAGGTCTCTACCGACGTGTCCTTTGGGATACTGTCGGGGGACTGGACGAAAACTTCACGGCCTATTTCGAAGATAGTGATTTGTGTTTCCGAGCGCGTTTAGCGGGATTTACCGCAGCCTTGGCTCCCCAGGCGTGTGCGTACCATATCGGTTCGGCCAGCATCGCAGGAAAAACATGGTGGCGGTCGGTGCAGTGTTATCGCAACCATGCCTTGCTGGTGTACAAGAATATGCCCGCGCCATTGTTGTGGCGCTATGCTGCTCCTTTGTTTCGTGAACACCTCCACCAGGTGTATTGCGCTTTTTCTGCAGCCCGCACGGAGTTTGGCGCGCTAGGGGCGCTTCGTATACTCGCTCGCACATGCTTTTCCCTGGGGTGCAAGCTACCTGCCGCATTACGCGCCCGGCGTCGTATTCAATCCCAACGCAAGATCGATTTGGATGCGTTGCAGCGTGCCCTGGAGGAACGCTCGGAATGAGAAAAAGGACGCATAGCCTTTTTTTGGGAATGCCTTGGTGGGTATGGGCACTATGCATCCTGCTTCCGGGCACGGAAATTTTCCTGCATGCGTTTATGCCGTTGCTTTTGCCGCAGGAGGCGGCGTTCACGGGTTTCCATATAGGTGATACGCCTTTTTTTCTCACCTCGATGAATATTTTCGTAAATTGTTTTGATTCCCCCTATGCCACCTGTCAAAGCCCGGCTGGTTTGGCGAGCGCCCAGTATTTTATGTTGCCGCATCACTGGCTTTACGGGGCGATAGGCTGGACGGCGCATGTTTTGAGCGTAGCACCTTTCCTGATGTTGGGGTTCGCTAATGCCCTTTGTGGCTTTTTGTATCTGGTATCCGCCTATTTTCTTTTACGACGATTAATTCCGCGGCATGTTTCGTATGCTTTTTTGATTTTTACCTTGGGCGGGGGGGCGGGTGGTGTGCTTTATTTACTGTCTGCGGTTATGGGTTGGGTAGATGCCACTGGTTTTGAAGCATGGTTTCATCGCTATGCCCGCTATGAATTGGTAGAAGGCCCGTTTATTGCTCCCCTGCTGGTGATGCCGCGCTTGTACTACACATTACCATTGGCCTTGGGCTGTTTTTCGTTGAATGCCGGTCTGCGTGGTTTGTTGCCAGGACGACCCTATCCCTTGGTAGAGATACTACCTCTTCTGTGTTTTACGACCTATCTCAATGCGCGTGTGGGAATGCTGTTCTTTCTCGTGCACCTTTGCTTTTTTTATTCCATCCGGAATCGTGCTGCGGCTGTTCGTCTGGGTTACGCCACGGCGTGTGGCATCGTGACGATTTTGACCCTGCTGCTGGTGCAGTTTCAGTTTCAATACAATCCCTCGGGTGCGGCTAATGTGGACATCTTGTTGCGTCGTTGCGCCTGGATGGGTTCCTTACTTTCCCTGTTGTGCTGGTATTTTTTCAGCGTGCCCTTTGCGCTGCGCCGTCGAATACAGCGCTTGCCCCTCTTAGGAAAAGCAGCTGTATGGGCCGCAATGGGTTACCTTTTCATTTTTCTCTTTTTGTATCTGGCGTACCAGGCGTATTGGGGAAACCTTTGGGGCGCTGGCGAAACGGCTGCGGCGGTTGCCATGTCGGATTGGGCCTTGCTGGGGGGATTGGTAGGGTTGATGGGATTCTGTTTCAAGCAGGAGAAGGGGAGCGCATGCTCAATTTTTTCAAATCGGCATGATCTCCAAACCATGAACGGTGTCGTACTTTGGTTTCTGGCTTTTCTGGCTATTGCCGTTTCTGCCTGGGGACAAGGTGCTTTACTACGGTTTATGCCCGAACGTTTCCTGGTGTTACTGGGACTGCCCTTGGCGGTCTTGTCAGCGGAAGGCTTGGCGCGATTGCGTTTTCGATATCCCAAATGCGCACGGATGCTATTTGTCAGTATGCTGATGTGCGGAGTTTGTTCTGCGGCAGTGGCCACCCTGTGCTTTCAGGGTCCCATAGGTCATGCACCGGGAAAGCCTGCTTTCTCCTGGGTGCACAGTGAAAGTGTGGATGCGGCGTTAATACCGGTGATCGATGCCGTTCCGACAGGCGCGGTCGTGTTGGCTCCTGCTACGTTGCCGCCGTTATTGGGGGATGTGATTGTACACCGGCGACCGGGAACGCGTACCCTTTTGGGACAGCCCAGCCTGGAGTTTGGCGGGGTGGATATGCTGGCGATGAGTGAAGCGATCCAGCAGTTCTACGCCGAAGATACCCCCATGGAAATGCGGAGGGCTTTTTTGCAAGATTGGTGTGTGACGCACATGCTGGTCTTTTCGGAATCTCCATTACGTTCTCTTCTGGATGAGGAGAAATGGGCAATTCCCATAGTGCGTAATGAGCGGGCGGTACTCTATGCGGTGGCCTTTGCGGAGGGGGACGAATGAGTATGCCATCGTATCAACGATTCTGGATCATTGGTCTTATTCTTTGTCTTTCTTCCATTCCCGTGGCTACGCATCTGTGGATACAATTTTTCCCGCCGCAGGGCGCGCTCCCTACAGGCGTACATACGGGGGATAGCGCGCACCATCTGGTTTGCATGCGTGCAGTACGTACCCATTTCCATTCGCCCTATGCGACGTGTCAGGCGGAAATGGGCACGCAGGATGGACGTTATTTTGCCAATCCCCTTTTTTTGCTCTATGTCGTCCTGGGGTTCTTTTCTCATGGTATAGGGATTTCAGATTTTTTGTTTTTGGGCTTTGCCAACAGCATCGGAGGAGCATTGTATCTTTGGGCGGTGTACTGTTTTTTACGGCGTGTTGCACCACAACAGGCATTTTATGCATTTCTCCTGTTTGTTTTTGGTGGAGGACTTGGCGGTTTGGCCTATGTTTATGCAAGAGGATCAGGGCTTTATGCCGCCCCCGGGTTTGAATCTTATTTTATGCGATTTGCTTCGTATGAACTGATAGAGGGGCAGTATATTGCGCCGTTGTTGCTTATGCCGCGACTGTACTACACCTTGCCTTTGGCGATGGGATGGGCGGCGTTGACACTTTTTTTTCGTATAGAAGGCGACAGGCAACGCCGCTACATCGTCTGGACGGGGATTGTGCTGTTGTTGCTGGTGGCGTCCTTTTTGAACCTCCGTTTAGGGCCGATGTTTTTGTTGGTATTGCTGCTGTATATGGCAATAGGGAGTACGCATCCGATACGAAATCGCTTGCGTCATTTTGTGATGCTTTCCGCACCCGTTTTACTGGGGATGCTGTTTGCTTTGGGTGTGCTTCATCAGCATCCCAGCTACATAAAAAATGTAAGCGACGTAGCGCAGGGGATGATGAAAGTTATCCCCTTCCTGACAGCAGTGTTTTTTGCGGGATGCCTGGCCGTGCTTGGTATTTTTCGTCTGTTACCAAATCTTTCAGGACGCACGCGCCTTCTGCTTTTCGGATTGTTGGGCTATGCAATTGCCTACGTCCTGCTCATTTTGGGCTATCAGGCCTACTATGGCAACTGGTGGCAGGGGGGCGATGCGGCGGCAGCCGTAGCAATGTCCGACTGGGCCTTGCTGGGGATAGTCCCCGGTTTATTTGTCGGATATATTCTTCGTGCAAAACTGACGAAAAAACTATCTCCTTGCGGCTGGATTGTCGTGTGGCTGCTGCTCTTTTTTTCCCTGGCTACGGGTGCTTTTGGGCACGGGACTTTCCTGAGATTTTCACCGGAACGTTTTATGGTTTTTCTGGGGATTCCTTTGTCAATCATTGCGGCCTACGGGCTTGCTTCTCTACCTGCATGGGGACGTCGTCTTGCCCTTGCCTGTGTTTTAATTTCCGGCGGGGTGTCGATTGTTGTGTCCACTTTATTTTTTCAAGGACCGTTAGGTTTTTCGGGGGGACGAGGCCCCTTTTCCTATCTGCATTACGAGCTGATGACCGATGCCGATGCGCAGTTATTGGAAAGTCTGCCCAGCGGGACCGTGCTGACACCGCCTTGGTCTCCTATTGCCTTTGGTGAAGTGGTGGCGCAGCGTGACGGGATGCAGGTGGTGGGAGGACCGGGTGCAATGAACCTAGGCGATCAGGATTTCGCCACATTGCAGGAACAGGTAAATCGTTTTTTTGCGCCAAACACCGATGCTAAGTTCCGCCGTGATTTTTTAACGACCTGGTGTGTAGACTACATCTACTGTCCCGACACCTGTCCGGTATCGGAAGAGTTTCGGAATATGTTAATGCACATGCCCGAACTGTATCTGCGTGTGTCGGTAGAAAAAGGCTGTATTTTCGCGGTTAGCTCACTGCGGCCTGGTGTAGAAGATAAAACCTGAAAACACAAAAAACAGGCAGGGGAAATGAAATATGAATTTTGTAGCCTTCACGCAAAAATGTGCTGTTATTGTCGTTGTCTCCCTGTTTGTCCTTTTGGGAGCAATGCAGCCTGTATGCAGTGCAGAGAGTTTTGAAGATTTCCTGGTGGAGAAAGCGCATATGGCGCGTCCGGATGCGCCAGCAGATCCTTTTGAGGTGTTGTCGCACCAAGAGAGGGAGAAGGCGCAGTGGGCGCTACACTATTTGACACGGACGTCGCAGGAAACACAACAGAACCTGTCTCGTTTAGTAACGATAGCAAGAGGCGCAGCGGAAAAGGCGGAGAAAGGTCCCTTTCCGGAATCTAACAAAAAATCGGTTGCTATTCTGGATGCGATTGGGGACAGCATACAGAAAACACCGGATTTAACGCATATGGAGACGATGATAAAAACCGTAGAACCGGTCATCTACGATGCACTTGATGGCAAGCTTCCGGGCCTCAAACCGCGAGATGCGATTGCTGTATACGCCAATATGGTAGTGGGTGATTCTTATGTCGTTCTTCCTGATACCCCAAGCGTAGAGCGTTTTCTTGCAAAGCTGAAGGAGATTATGTCGAATTCCGAGGGATACATTTTTGTTGGCGCGGCAAGCATGTTGACAAAAGCGGCATATAATTCTCCTCAGCGCAGAAAGGAACTGCTTGAGGAGCTGAAAGCGTACAAGGGAGAGGTTTGGGGTTATGATGAGGCAAAAGGTTTTGTGGAACGCTTTCTTCGTAACTATGGAGGCCCTATGTCCCGAGAGGTCTATCTGTCAATTTTGCAGGAGGATGAAGAAGAATTGGAAAAGGGCGTCCTTTCTTCCTATGGGCATGAGCTCTCTCTTCGCTGTAAGAGGATACATGTTGTTCTAAAGGATTCGCCTAATCGTATTGCGGTTACCAAACGCTTGCTTGCTGCCCCGGTTTTTGCACGCAGGCATGGGTTGCCTTTTCTTCCGGATCCGATTTTCGAGGATGCATCAGCAGATGAGAAGAAGGAACATGATGAGTTTATTGCATTTTTGGCAGGCCGGGTACAGCAGGGAGAATTTTGGGCCATAAATGCTATTGCCCGCATGGTTTCTCCTGAACGCACGTATGGAAAAGAGGATACTTCGTCTACCAAAGGAGGACAGCCCTACGGTCTTGAGCGCGTTGTAGATGTTCTTTTAAACGCATTGGCGTCAACAGACTATGAAGTTGCAGAAAAAGCGGCCATGGCACTGGACGATTTAACGCCTCAAGACACTGCACTTTTATCAAAGATACGCCAAGGATTGCTTAAAAAGAGCGAAGAGATGGAAAAGGAGCTTGGTATTTCAAAAGGGGATGCTTTCGACCCCGAAGATTGCGTGACTAATCCGCGTTTATATAATTATAACGCTATTAAAAGAAGCCTTTCCCATTTTTGAGTAAATAAACCAGGAAAACAAGAAACGAGAACTGAGGCGGTCCATCGAGAGCAAGTAAGTGGTTAGCGCCACAGGCAATATATGATCCTTGCCATCCCAGACCGCAGTAGATTTCGTTTTTAAGATAGTTTTTCAGAAAAAGGCAAAGGGAATGCAAAGATGAATCGTGTGGATTTCAGTTTCAAAGATGTATTTGTCGCCGTTGTTTGTTTACTTGCGGTTTTTGGAACAATGCAACCTGTATGCAGTGCAGAGAGTTTTGAAGATTTCCTGGTGGAGAAAGCGCGTATGGCGCGTCCGGATTCGCCAGAGGATCCTTTTGAGGTGTTGGCGCATCAGGAAGGAGAGAAGGCGCAGTGGGCGTTGCGCTATTTGACACGGACGCCGCAGGAAACACAACAGAACCTGCCCCGTTTAATAAACATATTACGGCGTGCCGCGGAAAAGGTTCGGAAAGATCCAGATCGGAAATTCAAGCATCATCAAACGAAACCAGAAGTTATCCTGGATGAGATTAGCTACAGTATACAGAAAACACCTGATTTAACGCTTATGGAGGCGATGGTGCAAAGTATAGAACCTGTCATCTACGATGCGCTTGAGGGCAAGGTTCCCGGGATCGAGGAGAATGATGCGCTTCGAATATACTTCTATGTTGTAACCGGTTCATCCTGCGTTATTCCGCCCGCCATTCCAAGTGTTGAACGCGTCATTTCAACGGTGCTAAAGACTCTTGATGATCCCGATAAAAAGGCTTCTTTCCGAGAAAAGGAGTATCTACGAGATTTGGCATATAGTATGCCTGAACGCAGAATGGAATTGCTTGAGCATATACGGCGTCTTGAGGGAGATTTGGCCTACACAGAGGCAAAAGATGCTGTGGAACAGCGTCTTCGTGACTCTGGGGGGCCTATATCTAGAGAGCTAGATCTGGCGATTTCCCAGGAAAATGAAGAAGAATTGGTGAAGGGTATTTTTTCTTCAGGAAATGGAATTGCGCGAGGGTATAGGTGGCAAAGATTGAGTCGGTTATTACCGCAATCCCCCAATCGTCTCGCGATTACCAAACGTTTGCTCGCAGACCCGGATTTTGCACGAGAACATGCGGCCTCTTTTGTCCCGCGTCCCATCTCCGAAAAGGCGTCATCGGAAAAGAAGCAACAACATGACGAAATCATGGCACTCCTGACAGAACGGGTAGAGGAGGGAGAGTTTTGGGCCATGTATGCGGCAGCCCTCATGGTCAGTTCGATAAGTTTTTCTTCAGTGATATATGAATCACCGGATCCTTTGATTGGCAAGGGAGTGCCTCCCTACGCCCTTGAGCGGGTTCTAGATACTCTTCTGAAAGCATTGGTATCGACAAACTATGAAATTTCAGAAAAGCTTGGCAGAGTACTTGCCCGTTTAGCTAACCAAGAACCTGAAGTAGCCCCAAAGATACGACAAGCGATACAGAAGAAAAAGGAGGCGATCGAAAAGGAGTTTGGTCGTTCAATGGGTGCCGCTTTCGAAGGTGCATGCTTGTTGTATATGCCATCCTGGCGCTGTTATGAGGACAAAAACCGGGGTGGAGCCTGTAAGATTGGGCTTTATTGATTTTTGGGGATGTTAGGGCACAAAGTGGGTCAGCGCTACAGGCAAGTGGTAGCGCCACATGCGATACGTATGGTCCTTGCAGTTCGTGACAGAAGCAAGATGATAGTTTTTTAATTTTAGGTCCTGTGATTAGGGAGGGAAGCGCGCGTTTATGGTGTGTGAGAAGGTGTCGACATGTTTTTCGGAACGGTATACGCAATGGAAAACTGCGCCGGTATCGTTGGCGGAGGGGCGGGGGGCTGTTTCGGAGTATGCGGTGCAGTGTGTCTGGTTTGATCAGTTGTTTTCGGAGGAGGGCTTGCAGGCTCAGGAGGGGCAACGGCTGCGGGTGGTTTCTCCGGGCTGGTGGAATCGTCAGGCGGGACCGGATTTTCGGGGTGCGCAGATAGCGTTTAATGGGCAGTTGTATAACGGGGATGTGGAAATCCATGTGCAGGCGTCGGATTGGGTGGCGCATGGGCATCATCTGGATGCGCGGTATGATGATGTAGTTCTGCATGTGGTGTTGGAGGGGGAGGGGGCGGTCTTTACGTCGGAAGGACGCCGGGTGGCGACGTTGGCCTTGTTGCCGTATCTTTCTGATGAGATGCGGGTGTGGCTTGCGGAAGCGCCGCGGGATGCGGTGGAGCCAACGCTTTCGGCGCAGTATGGACGGTGTGTGGAGTTGACGCAGGAGCGGGGGGCGGAGGTGTTGGTGAAGGCGTTGCGTTTGGCGGCGCAGTGGCGCATGTTGAACAAGTCGCGTCAGTTGCGGGAGCGTATGGATCGCGTTGGTGTGGATCAGGCGATTTATGAAGCGGTGATGTATGCGTGCGGGTTTTCGCATTTCAAGCATCACTTTATTGCCGTGGCGCGGCAGCTACCGTATGAGCGGGTGCAACAGTTGGCATTGAAGGATCCGTTTTTGCTGGAGGCGGCGTTTTTACAGATTGCCGGGTTGTTGCCCGACACCTTGCCGGAAGGGACACTGGTGGCCCCGCATTATGGTCGGTTGCGGGCGTTTCGTCGGGATGAGCTATCGGGACTACGTTCTTTGCCGTTAACCTGGCGTCGGGGTGGGGTTCGTCCCAGTAATAATCCGGAACGACGTCTGTCAGGGGCGGCGCGTTTTTTTGCACGCACGGCGCAGGCGGGTTTGGCGACCAGCTTGCGGCATGTTTGGCGGGATGAGGCGAAGCCAATTGAACGGCGTCGCGCATTCGAAGCGCTTTTTCCACGACCGGTGGGTTTTTGGGCCAATCATTGTACTTGGACGGGGAAGCAGTTGAAACGTCCGATGGCGCCTATTGGTGCAGGACGTATCCGTTCGATTATTGGGAATGTCTTTATTCCAGCCGCTTTGGCGGTGGCGCGTCGGGAGCGGGATCGTGTGTGGGAGGAGCAGGTTTTCTCCTTGTTTATGCATCTCCCCAAAGAGCCGGACAATCAAGTGATCCGGGTCATGCTTCCACGGGTACTGGGCGCTGCACAACAGGTGAAAATGGATTTTTGTTTGCAGCAGGGTTTGCTCCAGTTCTATCAGGACTGGTGTGAGTCGAATCCTTCATGCCAAAATTGTCGCCTGTTGCAGTATCTGGAGTAGGTTGGCAAGTTTACCAACCCCCGCCAGGCCGCCAGGTGGCTATCAGGGGGGCGTTGAAATCCAGGTCGGGCGTTTTGGGCAGACGATGCACCATCACGGTAGCTTTTTCCTCTGGCGTTGCGATGACGGCATCATCCTGTCGCAGTGCTAATGTGCCACGCCAGGGAACCCACCCCAGTTTTTTGTACCACGGGTCGATGAAAGTGGAAAGTCCAGCGAGTTGAAAGTGGGGGGCGGCTGCGTGAATCACCGCATGCATGACCTGGCCTGCGTATCCCTTGCGTTGTGCCTCGGGTAGCGTGGCAACAGCATCCACATATGCCGTTTTCAGACCCGGCCCATCTCCAATCCAGAAACAGCGTTCTGTAATCACCGCATGACTCAGTAATTCCCGGGAGCTGGCATCGTAGCCCATGACATGGATGGCGTCTTCCGACAGAAAATCGAAAAGTTCATTAAAGGGTTGCCCAAAGGCAGAGTTACAAACATGCAAAATAGTCTTTTTTTCTTTTTCTGTCAGTGTGCCGCTTTGTCGGATGTCAATTTTTAACATGTGTTTCCTGTTTTTCGCTGGTTGTGCTTCGTGCAGTGCCAGACACTTCTGAGGTTGTCCTAAAAAAAACCGAAATTTTTGCTGCGTTCAGGAACGGTCAGGACCATAGCTAACGCCTGTGGTCGCCGGACCACTTTAGTGCCAGAGATTTCATAAGGCTGTCCTAAAAACCGAAATTTTTGCTGCGTTCAGGAACGCCAAGGACCATAGCTAACGCCTGTGGTCGCCGGACCACCTTGTTGGGCATTAGTATAGCGGAATATGCGTACTTGTCCTATTTTTTTCGATGATATTACATTGAATTGGGAAGGATGCGAAGCAGGAAGGGCTGTGGTATACTGGGTTTGCTTATTGGTAGTTGATTTCAGAAAACTCGCATAGAGAAGAACAGCCCCCATTCAAAAATTGGGAAGGGCGTCAGGCTTTGGGTATGCCCTTGTCCATGTGTCTGTTTCTATTATGTGACGGTTTAAGCTGGCTTGTGGTGCATCCGTCAACCAATACACGGCAGAGAGTGTGTGTCTTTACCGGGTTGTATACGAAAGGAAGTTGTCTTGCAAGTAAAACGCTGGTTGGGAATGGCATTGGTAGCGGGCGTTTCTTTTGGGGCGGCTGCGTTGGACGTGGATTATGATTATCACTTGTTGGTGTTGGAAGATTTTGTAGGGGATACGATTCCGCTGCGAGGGGTAGATGGGGACGGAAATGGGATCTGGGAGGAGGCGCAACTGGCGATGGTGTCAGCCCTGTTGGCAGGGGCGGCACGCCTGGATACGTGTGTAGATGCTGCCGCAGTGACGGCTGTGCAGGATAATTATGACGCCAATCTTGCGCAGGTGGAGACAGATCTGGTGGCGACGGTTTCTTTGCCGTTTCCTCTGGGAGATAAGACGTACCATATAATAGAGGAGCTGGAAACGACGGATCCGGCGTTGGCGGCGGCATTGCAGCATGTGATTGCCGGGATGATGACGTGTGCTGATGAGGTAACGGTGACGTATATCAATACTGTGGTGGACGCGGCGGTGGAAAAGGCGATGGAAGGGGTGTTGGGTGAGGATAATATTGCGGATGTGCAGCAGCAGATTGATTTGCAATCGGCGGATTATGCCACTTTTGGTGATGCAGGGATGTCGCCGAATTATTTGGGCGCGCAGGGGGATGTAGATGGGGATACGGAAACCAATTTGACAGAGTATACGTCGGTAGAGGGGGATCGGGAGGCGTGGTTGACAGCGTGTTGCATGGTGCCGACGCTGAGGATTGCAGCATTGTCGGGGGGCGGTGTGGAATTGAGTGGGGCTCAGCATACGTTTTCGGTAACGGCGGCGGGTACGGATACGGCCGTTTCGTATGAGTGGCGCAAGGGAACGGTGGCGGAGTCAACAGTTGTAGCCTCTACACAAGTATTTACGATAGATTTCCTTAATAAGTCGGACCAGGGAAAGTATTTTTGTGTGTTTTCTGATGGCGCCACCTCGTGTGCTACGCCCTTACTTGCGTTGACCGTGGTGGAGACCCCACTGCTGATTACCCGGCAGATTCAAGGCGGGACACGTCAACAGGGAGCGTCTATTACTTTTTCGGTAGAGGTGCAGGGCGGTTCGCCGGGGCCATATGTTTATGCGTGGTACTATTATGGTGAAGCGAGTGAGGAGTTGCTGGCGGATGCGAACACCTCCTCGTTGACCTTGTCGGAGGTGACGGCGGCGGACGCCGGAGATTATAAGGTTACGGTAACTTCGAATGGGGGAGCGGATATACAGACTTCGGGGCCGGTTACCTTGACGGTGACAGAGCCTGTGCTGGTTATTAGCCAGCAGCCGCAAGGGGGACTTGCGCCAGTAGCCGGGCAATATACCTTTTCGATTGGGGTGACAGGTGGATCGGGGCAGTATAGCTATGATTGGCAGAAGGAGGGCGTTTCGCTTTCAGCGCCAGATCAGTCCACCCTGGTTCTAAGTAATCTGGCGACCACGGACGCAGGGCTGTATCGTTGTCTCGTCAGCGATACCGTTAATGAAGGGCTTAGCTTGCTTTCAGACGAGGTGCGGTTGAGCGTGGGGGACCCTCTGTCGATCACACAGCAACCTGCAGCGGTGGAGAAAGAATTGGGCGTGGCGCACACGTTTACCGTAAACGTTGCAGGGGGCTCTGGTGAATACACCTATGACTGGCGTAAAGACGGCGTTTCCCTATCGGCGCCCAGTCAGAACACATTCACTATCGACCCGGTGGCTATGGAAAGCGCCGGTGCGTACTCCTGTCACATAGTAGACGCCCATGATTCTACCTTGTCGGTTACATCAATGCCAGCCCAATTGATCCTGTCCATTGCCCCACTTCGTTTTTTCGAACAACCGGCAGGGGCTGAGAAGGAAGTAGGGGACGCGCTCACCCTTTCCGTGCTTGTGCAGGGGGGGAGTGGCGAATATCAGTATGACTGGCAAAAGGATGGTGTTTCTCTATCCGCACCGGATCAATCTACGTTAGTTTTTGACTCGTTGACGCTGGAGGATGACGGGGTGTATACCTGTGTCGTGCAGGATGTGCAACAGGAGGGTGTTTCCCTTACCTCAGCAGGGGCTGTAGTGGGTGTGTCAGACCCCAACCAGTTGGTCGTTACGCAACAGCCCGTAGGCGCTTCTCTTTATGAAGGCGCTTCACACACTTTCATCATCAGGGTGACAGGCGGTAGTGGTGAATACAGCTATGAATGGCGTAAGGATGGTGTTCCGGTTACAGGCGCCGATGCAATTCTGTACCGTATATTGAATTTAAAAACGGCACATTCTGGCGCCTATTGCTGTTATGTCACCGACGTGCAGAATTCCCAGATACAGGTTGTAACAGACACCGTGACATTGACGGTTTCGACGCAACTGTCTATTACGGACAATCCGGCAAGTGGCGCGTATTGGATAGGCGAACGGGTTCGCTTGCAGGTCGGCGTTTCTGGTGGGATAGAGCCGCTTACGTACACCTGGAAGAAGGCGGGAGAAGCTATTTCGTTGGTACCCAATCTGCCTGAGTTGGATTTGGGAAATGTAGGACGAATGGAGCAGGGCGCGTATACGTGTGCAATAACCGATGCGGCGGACAATACAGTAGAGAGCGCCGTTGCAGAGATCGTAGTGCAGCCCTATCTGCTGAGCTCAGAAGGAGCCTCTTTTGATATTACCCTGAGTAGTGATCGTGTGATACCTGCCAATGAGGGAGCCGATCTGACCGCAACCGCTTCGGGTACATTGACGCTGGCGGGCCTTATTCCTCAGCAGGGAAGCATATTGGAATTCCGTTTAAGTCATACGCTACTCGACGCTCTGCGATTAGAATTGCGCGCTGGTGGACCACGCGAAAATGGCAAACTCCTGGTTGATCTTGGCTCTCCGCTTATGAACAACAACAAAACGATCAGTAGTGATATTACTTCATATATCCTTACCGGTAATGCTTATTTGCTCATTACCTCACAATCGTATCCAGACGGTGCGGTGCGTCAACAACTGTTTCCTTCTATAAACGTATTTCATACGGCAGACCAGAATCAGGATAAAGTTATACAAGTGTCGGAATTGCTTCGTTTAATTCAGTTCTATAACTCTGATGGTTTCCACTGCGATGAAGTTTCTGAGGATGGCTATGCGCCGCGCTCCGTGGCTGATTCGCAAGAGTGCCTTGTGCATGACAGCGATTATGCGCCTACAGATTGGAAAATTAGCCTGTCAGAATTGTTGCGGTTGATACAGTTCTTCAATTCACAACAAGGCGTATACCACACCTGTATCGAAAGTGAAGATCTTTTCTGCCCTGGCGAATGAGCCTGTTGAACGTTATTTGAAAAATTGTTTCCGCCGATTTTATTCTGAAAAGGCATTATAAAAAAAGAAATTTTACAGTGGTCCTGGATGTTAAGGACCATATATATATTACCTGTGGCGTTGGCCACTGCTTGCGGTCACTGGACCGATTTCGGATGTTACAGGTATTGATTTGGACGAGATGGTATGAATATTGTTTTAGCGCTTCCCGCGTTTGATATAGGCTCTTCCTATAATCAGGGACAACGTGTTGTGCGTGGTGTTTTGCCGCCCCTGGGTGTGGGGTATATTGCGGCGGAGCTTGAATCGCGCGGGCATATGGTATCCCTGCAAGATGGGTCCGCATTGGGAGTGAATGTCTCTGTTTTAGTAGAGCGGATTCTTGCCCAAAAACCAGATATAGTGGGTATCTCCTGCCTGACGAAAATGGCGGATGAAGCCTATAAAATGGTTCGTATACTAAAAAAAAAGGCCCCGGAAATTATGCTGGTTTTAGGGGGGGCACATGCTACCTCTTTCCTAGATAAAGTGTTGCTGGAATGCCCGGAAATTGATGTCTTGGTGCCGGGGGAAGGTGAAATAGTTTTTGCCAACTTGGTGGATGCCCTTGCCCGCAACGAAGATTATCGACAGATTAATGGAATTGTCTACCGCAATGACTCCGGTCAAGTTGTCTCCACGCCTGTAGCGCCTCCGGTGAAACATCTGGATGAGTTGGCGCACCCTTCACGACATCTTTACGACTGGAGTTTGTACCGTCCCTTACCCAATCAGGCGCGACGACGCCCTGTAACGACGGTGATTACCTCGCGCGGCTGTCCGTGGGGGCGTTGCCAGTTTTGCTTTCAGGGAGGACGCTACTCCGCCGCTTACCGTCGACGCTCCCCTGAGAATGTGGTCGAGGAGCTGAAGCAGCTGGTGCAGGAGTATGGGGTACGGGAGATACTTTTTTGGGACGATAACTTCTGCTTGAATTCGAAATGGGTAAACCGGTTCTGTGATTTACTCGATGAAGCCAACCTTGATTTGACGTGGACCGTTCTGGGGCGTGTAAACACGGTAAAGGAAGCCATGTTGCAGCGCATTGCGCGTTCCGGCTGTTACAGCATCTATTATGGCTTCGAATCCGGAGTGCAAGCCATCCTGGATTTGGTCCAGAAGGGGACGACGCCCGATCAAATGCGCAGGGCTGTAAAATGGGCCAAGAAGGCGGGCTTAGAGGTGCGTGGTTCCTTTATTTTTGCCCTGCCTACCGAAACGCCGGAGATGGCGGAACAAAGCCTGCGCTTTGCCTGTGAATTAAACGCGGATTGGGTGGTTTTTTTTCCTTTTCACCTCCAACCTGGTACGCCAATTGAGGCGGTCGCGCGTGCAGAAGGGACGCTCTATGAAGAAGGTTTAGACGTTCATCTTCCTTCGTATGTTCCCAAAGATTATGAGAGTCCGGAACATGTGGCGGCAGTAGTTAAGCGGGCCTATCTAAAGTACTATTTGCGTCCACGTTTCATGATGCGTGCCTTGTGGCGAGCACGGAATCCTGCTGTATTGAAAAATTACTTTGCCGCTTTCCGTTTTTGGTTGGGCCTGATGCTGCATTCCTAAAGGAGACAACGGCCGTAAATAAAAACAGGAAACGTTTTTTGTTTCTTTAATGGCTGGGCGCTGGTATTGAAATAGGGCTGTGAGGGCAGGGAGTTGGTTTTGGAAGAGCAGGCATGTCAGTATGTGCAAACAGTGCACCAACGGGCGCTGGTCGTAGAAAGTTTTGGCCTGTTCTGGCTATGGGCCGAGGTGCTCATCCTTTGTATTGTGGCCGGGGGGCGTTGGTACTTAGAGTCGGTAGAGTGCGGTCGCTCTTTTCACTGGACATTGGGGCGTCTGGGTTATATGGCTGGCTGGGGGGCGTTGATGCTCTTGGTGACGGTCGGGGTCTATGCACGTCATTTCTTTTTCCCCCCGATTCATATTTTGCTGGAGTCAACGCCAGCCTTGGATGAGGATATCCTGCGTGCGCTTTTTGTGTCGCGCATGCACATACATTTAATCGTATGGGCAGGATTTGTGACGGCGTGGGTACTATTGGAAACGTGGATTGTTTACCATGGCTGGCGTGGGGTGCAAGTCTTGCATCGCCAATTTGCACCCGTGCGAGGCGCCGCTTCGAAAAACGAGGGGACTACGCTGGCGCTATTCTTTTTTCTTCTTTTTACAACGGCACTGTTCATGTCGCAAGCGAGTGCCGCTCCGGTTAGATTGTTTCAGGAAGCCTTTCGTATGGATGGCGTCTACCGAAATACGTTGTACTTTTATCTGCGTCTAGCTGGTGTGTTCTGGATTCTTGTAGAATGGATAGCGGCGGTCCTCTTGTGGCGTGTATATCGTATGTTGCGCCAAGTTGTATACACGGAAAAGGGGAATGCCGATGCATGAATGGGTGCTATGGATTGGGACGCATTTTTCGGCGCAACAATATCTATTCTGGACGCGCCTGCAATGCCTGGCATGGACGGGTGCAGATATCATAATCGTTTTTGCACTGATTCGTCTGGCCAATCTGGCGCGGGACTATTTAGGGAGGTACAAACATCGCATACCCTATGGGATGTTAGCAGCCACACTTCCCCCCATCCCCTTCGTTGTTCTGGCACAGTCAGGAGGTCTTATTTTTCTTTTGGAACTGGCAATTACCATTCCCCATTTTTTACTGATTCTTTATCTGTTGGCGGTAAACTTCAAGTTTTTTAAGTGTGCCTATCATCGGTTGTTGCGAGATCTTCAGACAGTTAAATAGCTAAAGTGCTCCAGGGGCCGAAAGCAATAGCCATCTTCCTTGCCGTCCTTGCTCACAGCAAAAATTCCGCTTTTATGGCAACTCTTGGAATTTTCTACAAGACCTCTATCGATTTTTTGATACTTAGCGTTACTAAGAGCGCATGGGGAGTACGGCTGCTCTTCCCCAAAAGTAATTCTGTGTAGGGCGTGATTATGGGAAACTTGCATCTTCTTGGAAAAAGCGTAATACTAGATATAATTGCTTTGGCGAAGCGCCTTGTAAACTGCTGTTCTCTATCCTCTATCCAGCTATAGAGGATGTGCTTGGGATGGTGGATGATGTACAATACCGAGAATATGTCTGTATCCGTGTTCTGTCGCCCTTGTGAGGGTGGCGGGCGTTTTCTTGGGGCTACACGGCTGACAAGGTTATGCAGGTGGTGTCTTGTCGATTTTAAGAACGGTTCATTACGTTTTTTACATTGATTTCTATTATGCAAATGATTAATACGCGAAGGGATAGCGTTTGTCCGTGGTGGAGCGGTCCCCGCGAAGGAAAGGTTATAACGTTATGGCGACAATGTTTCCAGGCAAAGAGGCCTATTTTGAGGGTAAGTATGTGCCGACAGAGGATGCTAAGCTGAGTATCATGACGCATGCGTTTAATTATGGTACGGGCTTGTTTGAGGGGATTCGTGGGTATTATGCCGCGGATGAGGATAATATTCTGGTGTTCCGTTTGAAGGAGCATATGGATCGTTTTGTGCGCAATTCGCGCGTGTTGTGTATGGATTATGCAGAGACGCAGGAGGAGATGGAGGAGATTTGTGTAGAGTTGATTCGTCGTAGTGGATTCCGCAAGGACGGGGTCTATCTGCGGCCGATTGGCTATAAGAGTGAACTGTCGTTGGGACCGACGGTGAAGGACGTGGAGACGAGTTTTTGCTGCTATTTAATCAAATTGGGCGATTATTGCGATATCGAGTCGGGTTTGGATGTGGCGGTGACGTCGTGGCGGCGTTCTTCGGATAATGCGATTCCGAGTCGGGTGAAGGCAACGGGTAGTTATATCAATTCGTCGTTGGCGGCAACGGAAGCGAAGCAAGCGGGTTTTCATGAGGCTATTTTCCTGCGTAATGATGGGTCGGTTGCTGAAGGTAGCGCGATGAACCTGTTTATGGTGATGGATGGGAAGCTGATTACGACGCCGACATCTGCGGATATTCTGGTGGGGATCACGCGCAACACGATCCTGCAGTTGGCCAAGGAGCAGTTGGGCCTGGAGGTTGTGGAGCGTACGATTTCGCGTACGGAACTGTATGTGTGTGATGAGCTGTTTTTCTGTGGCACAGGCGCACAAATCGCGCCAGTGCGTTCGGTGGATCGCCGTCTGCTGGGGAGTGGGGAGCCGGGTGCGATTACGAAGCAGTTGCAGGATCTGTATTTCCAGGTGGTGCAGGGCAAGGTGGAGGCGTATCGCCACTGGTGCACGCCGGTTTTCTAGGCGTTGTCTCAATAGATTGCTACGGAGGGAGCGCTTGCGCGATAATGCAAGCGCTTCTTTTTTTGTTTTATTGGCAGCTCAGGTAAATAGAGAGGAAATATCGTGCTACGTCGTATTTTTGGATGGCGTTTTTGGCTGAACTATCTTGTTTCGCTGTTGGTTACCTGCTGGTTGCCGTTGCAGTATGTGACGATTACCACGGAGACGGGGGAGGTCGTCAGCCGTCAGGCGATCCCGGTATATCGTTGTTACTGGTATTGGGCAACGCATTTTACCACGAGTAGTCTTACGGCGATACTGCTTCATCTGGGAATCTGTTTCGGGGTCTGCGTTTTTGTGTGGGGGGGGCTGGCGTGGGGAACACGCAAGCAGGAGCAGGGAGAGGAAAAGTCGGTATGACGGAGCAAGCATGGCGAGAGCAGATGTGTGCGGTGGGGCGTCGTCTGTATGCCAAGAATATGGTGGCGGCGACGGATGGCAATATTAGTGTGCGTTTGGGGGAAGATCGGTATTTGTGTACGCCGAGTGGCGTGTCGAAGGGGGATATGCAGCCGGAGGATATGTTGGTGGCGGATGGGCAGGGGCGTAAGGTGGAGGGCAAGGGGAAGGTGACGTCGGAGTTTTTTACGCATCTGGCAGCGTATGAGGAACGGGCAGATATTACGGCGGTGGTGCATGCACATCCACCGGTGGCGACGGCGTTGACGTTGGTGGGGATTGACATGACAAAGCCGATTGTGCCGGAAGTTATTATGGGCCTGTTGGCGATTCCAACGGCGGGCTATGCAACACCGGGAACGGTGGAGGGAAGCGGGGTGGTGCGCGAACCGATTCGGCAGTTTGATGCGGTACTGTTGCAAAGTCATGGAGCCATCACGGTGGGGGATTCGCCTTATGCGGCCTATTTAAAATTGGAGAAGGTCGAACATACGGCGCAGGTGTTGCAGTCGGCCTATTTGTTGGGTACGCCACGCCAGTTATCCGCTGTTGAGGTGGAGAAGCTCATGCGTTTTCATGCAACGCCGGGGGAAGAGACGCCGCAGTATCCTTTCCTGTAGTGGGCGTGAGGATATAGGACAGCGGGGGCGGTATTTAGTCCAGGGTGGGGATGATGCGGGGGGCGGTGTGGAAGAGCCACCAGATGTGTTCGACAACAGCGGTGAGGCGGTTGTGGGTGATGACTTTACCGGGGGCAAAGGCCGCTTCCCAGTCTGCTTTGCGTGCACCGCTGTCGCAGCTGGTGAGGTATACGAACTGCAGGGCTTTGTTTTTGGGCATGAGCGCGACATCCTGGGGTTTGATGTAGCCCTCTTTGAGGAGCAGGCCGGGGGCGAGGCCGTGGGAGCCAATGAAAATAAAACGGCCGTGTTGCAAGGCCTCGGCGATGCTTTCGCGACTAACGGGGGCTACCTTGACGGCGTGTTCCCCCCATTTCTTATGGGCTTCCAGGGAAACGCGATACAAGCCTAGGGGGAAAATCCAGTGGGGAAAGACATCCACGTCTTCGTAGAGCATATATACGGCTGCGTCGGGGGTTTCATTTTGCGCCAGATGGTTGGCGTGCAGGGTAAAGGGGAGCAGCAGGGCGATGGTGGTGTACAGGAGAAGCAGCAGAACTGTGCTGGTATGTCTGCAAAGGGGCCTTTTGGCAATACGGGCCACGATGGGCATGGGATGTGAGGAACCGAGGAGGGCCAGAAATAGGCCGTATCCCCAGAAAACCAGCCAGGCGAGCAGGAGGCGACGGTTGAGGGCGAAGAGGTGCGGTTCGGGATGGGTGGCGTCGTAGAAGGGACGTTGATAAATGAGTAAATAGGAGAGAATCAGAATAGTAAGCAGGAAGGTGATGAGGATGAGGAAGAGTATGAAGAACAGTGCAAGGGCCTGGTTTTGATGATGGTGAAAAAAGGAGTAGTTTTGGGGCTGTTTTTCTGGGGTGTCCCGATGCTTGGAAAAGATCTGGGTAAGATCAAAAAAAGGTGCTGCCCCAAGGTAGCAGAGAAGGGCGAGAAAGCGTGTTTTCCAGGGGGTATGTAGGGCAGGTTTTGTCACAGGATATACTCGTATGTAAAAAGGGGTTCCTCAATGCACTTCTGCGGTGTATATATCGTATACCGGTAGGAAGGGGCAAGTTTTTACGGTAGATTTTTCGTCTTGATATTCCAAAGCTTGCATGGCATGCTCAATAGAGAGCACATTTTTAGCTACTGAAATTTCAAGAGCTGTCATAAAGAACGAGATTTTTACTGTGTTTTGGGAGGGTAAGATCGTACCTCTTGCCTGCGGTCGTTGGGCCGCGTCAGGCCTTTTTGGGGAGCGTGCAGTATGGAAAATGATACAAAACCGCAGGTGCGTAAGGAACTGATTGCCGCGTTAACCAAGTCATCCTTGCTGCAATTTGTGGGGCATAGCGATAAGCATGCGTCGGAGTTGCGACATATGTTCAGGACGGCGAAGGTGGAGTCGTATAAACGAGGGGACCATATTATCGAGGAGGGCCAGGCGGGGGATTGTATGTATTTTTTGGTGCGGGGCAAGGTAAAGGTTAGCATTGGCTTTAAGTCGATTTGTGTATTGGAGGAGGTGGGGGATGTTTTCGGCGAGATGGCGGCGATTACGGGACAGTTGCGTTCGGCCACAGTGACGGCTTTGTCGGAGGTGACGTGTCTGATGACGGATACGAAGTTTATGCGTTCGTTGAAGCATGAGCAGCGCATGTCTTTTCTCTATGTTTTGCAGCAGGGCCTGACGAAAACACTGACGTCGCGCCTTAAAACAACCAGCGAGGAATTGGTGGAGCTGAAGGATTCGTTGGAGACGGCGCAGGCGGAGATTGGGGAATTGCATCAGACGAACAGCAAGTTGGTGAAGGAAAACAGGCAGCTCAAGGATCAGGTTTCCGGGCGGGTGTATCTGGCGCCTCGAGATACTAAGTAGTGACGGGCGTTTTTCTTGTGCCGTGTTTTTTTACAGCGGGCGATCTTTCCTGCGCATAGCAAGGAAAGATCGCCCGCTTTGTCTGCGCAGCCCATGGCTTACGCATTGGAGTACCCGGGGGGGCTGCGCCTATTGTTTAAAGGCGCTGTCCCAGATGTGCATGATCGAGGCCATGACGGGAGTTACTGGGGCCTGGGTGGGGTATTTGACGAATTCGACATGTCCGTCCATGTACAGGACGTTTGCCCCACCGGGTACGTGGTTGAATCGGGATACGTCTACGGATACGTTATCCAGCATTACGAAGATGCCGCTTTGCGATTTGCTGCCTTGTGCGGCATTGTTGATATCGCTGATCATGAAGCGCTCGATGCCTTCGCGGAGTCGATAGACAATCTTGCCTTGCCCATTACCAATGCCTTCCGGCACGTCGATGTTGGAATCGACCCCTTCCATAAAACGTGCAGGATCGGTATATAGCCAGTGCGGACGTGTTTTACGCATCATTCCATGCCACATCATCAGAAACTGCGCGGGTGCGGAATCAAATTCTTCGGGAATCTGTTCCAGTCCCATCATATCGATCATATCGCGTAAGCGGTCCAGAGGGAATTGCGGATCATCGTCGTCGACCTGATCCAGCACCCAGCCAAAGTAGGTGTAACTGGCATCTGCCGCCTCTACACCTTCGTTGCCATTGCCTTGCACCTTGTTCAGGAGGGTTGTCTTTCCACCGGCATCGAAGTGGTCCTCATGACGATCCAGCGCATCGGAAGGACAGAAAAAGATGCCGGTATCGGCGATATATTCGGGGTAGATGCTGTCGAAGAGGGGGGAAAAAGCCTGGCATGCGCGTAGACCGCAGCCGGGTTCAAATTCCAGCATGGGGAATTTTTCGCCTGGACTTTCCGCGGAGTACATCTTGAAAATCGTGCCGAATTGCTTCAGGTTGTTTTGACAACTGGCTCTGCGTGCCGCCTCGCGCGCCCGCGCCAGGGCGGGCAAGAGCATAGAGGCCAGGATACCGATGATCGCGATGACCACAAGCAGTTCAATCAGGGTAAAGCCTCTTGAATCATTGTTGTTAGGACTATACATAAACACCGAGTTCCTTATGGTAAACGTAGGTGAGCTCAATATGATTTATTCTTCGGGTATGCTTTCGCTTTCCGGAAGTGGCGGCCTGTCGCTATCATCAGGAGGATTTTTCGGTGGGTTGCCATTGCCAAATTGTGGCGGTGCCTCGCCACGCATGAAAGGGGGGCGCCTGTTTGGTCGATTGCCATTTTCTGGGCGCATATTGCCATCGGGGCGGGGTCCTCGTCGGCCTTCTCCATCGGGACGACCTCGACGTCCTCCTCTGGGAGGGCCACCCATTCCCAGCAAACGCCGCTGCAAAGGAGGGAGAGTTTCCAGTTGCGCCATTTGTTCTTCAGAAAGAAAAGATTTTAACTGCGCCATGTATTTTTCTGACGCCTTTTGACGGTTTTCAAAAAAGGTTTTTCGGTCGGTGGCACCTTGACTGAGCAAAGCCTTCATCTCGCGGTGTTTCGTTTCAAGGAGATCCTGCAATGCCGCGACCTGTTCGTCATTCAAGCCCAGTACTTCACGCAATGAAGCCATCTGGCGCATGGCTACGATTTCCGACTCGCGTTCTGGTTCCATAGCTAAATCACCGACGCGCTCTGCACGCTGCTGATGTCGATTGAACATCCAAATACCCCATGCGGCGAAAGCGACTAGATACAATGCGCCAAGTGCGGCGAGGATTTTTTTCCATTTTGCGATGCTTTCTTTTTCTTGAGACTTCTTTTGCATCATTTCCGTCATGCTCCTGCCCGTGTTTTAAGAGAGTCGCTTCTAGAGCGGATGGTTTATAGCATTTGTCTGGTGAAACCCCATTTTGCCCATTAAGTTCCCTGTATGGTTTCAGAAAAATGGCATGGATACGTTGAACTAGATTACATGCGGCAAAGTGGCCAGCGCCACCGGCAAGATTTATGGTCCTTACCGTACCTGAGCGCAGTAAAAATTTTGGTTTCTCAGACAACGTTTCAGATTTAAGTCGCCTGAAGTGGCCAGCGCCACCGGCAAGATTTATGGTCCTTACCGTACCTGAGCGCAGTAAAAATTTTGGTTTCTCAGACAACGTTTCAGATTTAAGTCGCCTGAAGTGGCCAGCGTTACCGGCAATATTTATGCTTCTTATCGTGCCTGACAGAAAGGAGGTTTTCGATGATTTTTGGAATTTCAGCTGCTAAAGGATGCGGTTGCGTTCTGCTTTTGTGTATAGTCTTATGCGTTCGATAGGACTTTTTTTAGTGAACAGCAGCACGGTGAAACGTG
This sequence comes from Candidatus Hydrogenedentota bacterium, assembly GCA_963678445.1. Classification (GTDB taxonomy): domain Bacteria; phylum Hydrogenedentota; class Hydrogenedentia; order Hydrogenedentales. The sequence continues at coordinate 3,362,787 of OY782877.1, forward strand.
TTGTTTATAGCAGCATATTTAAGGATAAATTTCCATGGCGGAACAATATATTTTCACGATGTACGGGTTGGATAAGCATTATGGGAAAAAGCATGTTTTGAAGGACATCGGGCTGAGCTTTTTCCCAGGCGCCAAGATCGGTATTGTCGGAGAGAATGGCGCGGGTAAAAGTACGGTGTTGCGTATCATGGCGGGCGTGGATACTGATTTTGAAGGGCACGCACAGCTTTCCAAGGGCTATACGGTAGGTTTTGTGCCGCAGGAACCGCAGTTGCCGGTGGGCACGACGGTGCGTCAGGTGTTGGAGAGTGCGTTTGCCGATACCTTGCGTTTGCTGGCTGAGTTTGAGGCGGTTTCGACACGTATGGGCGAGCCGTTGGATGACGATGAGATGCAGCAGGCCATGGACCAGATGGCGGAGTTGCAGGATCAGTTGGATGCTTGTGATGCGTGGAATCTGGATCAGCATTTTAAACAGGCCAGTGAGGCGCTTTGTCTGCCTGAGGATGAGCGCCTGGTGGAAACGTTGAGTGGTGGCGAAAAACGACGGGTGGCGCTGTGCAAGGCGCTTTTGGAACGTCCGGATCTCTTGCTGTTGGATGAGCCCACGAACCATCTGGATGCGGAGACGATTGATTGGCTGGAGGTGCAATTGCGGGATTATCCGGGCACGGTCATTATTGTGACGCACGACCGCTATTTCCTGGATAACGTCACCCAATGGATTCTGGAGTTGGATAATGGCCACGGGGTGCCATGGGAAGGCAATTACTCGTCGTGGTTGGCGCAGAAGTTGGCGAAGTTTGCGGAGCAGGAGAAGAAACATTCGCCGCGTGCGCGTGCATTGCAGCATGAGTTGAGCTGGATTCGTATGAATAACAATGAACGCCAGGCGCTGTCGCGGGAACGTATTGCGGATTATGAGCGTTTGGTGGCGCGTGAAGCTGCGGCACAGAAGCAGGATAACGCCTCGATTCAGATTGCGCCGGGTCCGGAATTGGGTGAACAGGTAATCGAGTTCAAGGAAGTCGCAAAAGGATTCGGTGATGCGTTACTTTTTGAAGACCTGAGCTTTCATATTCCGCGGGGTGCCATTGTGGGCTTGATTGGACCGAACGGTGCAGGTAAAACGACGTTGATGCGGATGGTGTCGCAAAACCAGACACCGGATCAGGGTGAGGTTTGTTTGGGCACTACGGTGTCGCTGGCCTATGTGGACCAGGAACGGGAAACGATCCAAGGCGATTTGAGTCTGGTGGAGGAGGTTGGCGGTGGTGCAGAAGAAATTCGTATTGGGCAGCGTGTTGTGCCTATTCGCCAGTACCTTTCACGTTTTGGTTTCAAAGGGGCGGACCAGCAGAAGAATGCGGACCAACTCTCGGGCGGAGAACGTAATCGTTGTAACTTGGCAAAGCTGTTGAAGGCGGGTGCGAATGTCTTGCTGTTGGACGAGCCGACCAATGATTTGGATATTAATACGTTGCGTTTGCTGGAAGAGGCCATCCTGGACTATCGGGGATGTATTCTAGTGATCAGTCACGACCGTTTTTTCCTTGATCGCGTGTGCACGCATTTGCTGGTCTTTGAGGGAGAGGGTATGGTGCGCTTTTTCCAGGGTAACTATCGTGAGTATGAAACGTGGCGTGCAAAGGAATTGGGTACATCGCTGTATGAGAATCGCCGCAACCGCTATCGTAAGCTGGTGAAGGCATAGGTTGGATAGTTTTCACATGCTTGAAGTACTACGGATTCAAAACTACGTGCTCATAGAATCACTTGAGGTAGATTTCCATTCGGGCTTTAATGTGCTGAGTGGAGAAACGGGTGCGGGTAAGTCGATTCTGGTGGGGGCGCTGAACCTGGTGCTGGGTGCGCGTATTTCAGGTGATGTGGTGCGTCCAGGCGCAAAGCGCGCCAAGATTGAAGCAGTATTTCGTATTCCCACAGTTAGTCCCGCGCTCCGGATGTTATTGGAACGCCATGACATTGAGTTGGAGGAGGACGCTCTGATTTTAGCGCGTGTCGTCACCGCAGAGGGGCGAAGCCGGGGGTATGTTGGTGGGAGTATGGCGCCGTTGTCGGTTTTGTCGGCTATTGGGGATGAGTTAGTTGATTTGCATGGGCAACATGAGCATCAGTCGTTGCTAAAGGCGGATCGTCAGCTTGCACTGCTGGATGGCTATGCGCAAGCAGAGACGCTGGCCGAGGAAGTGCGACGGCGGGTGGGGACGTTGCGTGAGCGTGCGCGTGAAATAGAGGCGTTGCAGCAGGATGATCGGGAACGCATGCGACGCATTGAGTTTTTGCGCTATGAGGTGCAGGAGATCGATGCTGCGGCATTGTCGCCTGAGGAGGAGGAGGCCTTACAGACCCGTCTGAATCGGATGACGCATGCCGAAACGTTATGCGCGTTATCCGTTCAGATCCATGGCATACTGGCGGAAGGCGATGCGGGTACTGTGCTGGATATGTTGCTGAGCGCCAATCATCTGTTGGACGAAGTTGCGGAGATTGATGCGTCGTATGCTGATTTGGGCAAGCAACTGACCGAGGCGCAATTCCTGGTAGAGACTGTGGCGCAGGATGTGCGTACGCTGGGTGATGAGGTGGAGTTTGATTCGCAGGAATTGGAGGAGTTGAACCAGCGTCGTGCGTTGTTAAGTAGCTTGAAACGAAAATATGGTGCATCGGTGGCGGAGGTTTTGGATTATCGTGACACCGCGGCGGCGGAGTTGGCGGGATTGGAGAACCGGGACACCGTGCTGGAAGAGTTGTGCAGGGCCTATGCGGAGGAGATGGATTCTGTGCAGCAGGCTGCCGCGCAGCTCTCGAAAAAGCGCCATGACGCAGCGCGAAAACTGGACAAGCAGATCACGAAGGTTTTGCAGGCTTTGGGCATGAAGGGCGCTTCCTTTTCCATACAGTTAAAATCCGTCGAACTTGGGGGCGGTGGGATCGATCAGGTTGCCTTTATGCTGACGGCAAATGCGGGAGAACAGGCAAAGCCCTTGCGTCAAGTTGCATCTGGTGGTGAGGTCTCCCGTATCATGCTGGCGCTCAAAACCGTTTTTGCCACCGCTGACAAAATCCCCACCTTAATATTCGACGAAATCGATGCGGGGGTCGGTGGCGCTGTGGCGCGCAAAGTGGCCGAGACACTATCGAGCCTGGCGCGCTCGCATCAGGTTTTGTGCATCACCCATCTGGCGCAAATTGCCGCCCAGGCACAACACCATCTTCATGTGTCCAAGACGACGGAAAAGAAAACCACCCGAACAACGGTATCAAAGGTGGAGGGGGACGAGCGGGAAAGGGAGTTGGCCCGTTTGCTTGATGGCTCTATTTCTCCCGTCAGCCTGGCACATGCCCGTGAACTTTTGCATTCATAGCGCTCTTTCCAAAACCTTTAGAAGGAAGCAAGCGGAGAGCGCTTGCTGAATTCCCTATCAAAATGCTGTAGATATGCGAGTTTTGGATTGGCTCGGCAATGGGCTTTGATGGTATCCTTAACGTGTGCTATTGATGACATTGGCTATGTGCAACTTGTGGTGCTTGGCATGGCAAAGCGTGGTCTTCACGATGACCTTCTGTGGTAGACTAGACGTGGCGGTCAAGGACAGGACGCGCCTATGTGAGCGGGGGCGCTTACTCGTTTTCGTTGCTGTATTGCCCGGTTTTAGTGACTGAAATTTCAAGTGTTGTCATAAAAAGCGGAATTTTTGCTGCGATTAGGGACGACAAGGACCATACTTCCTGGGTATGCCACTGCCACCTTTAGGTCGGTGGACCGCTTTTGTTTTCTTGGTTTTGGAAAAATTAGGTGTGCTTGGGATTAGCTTTCGACGCTGTGATGATGCGGAAATGACAGCGAAGCGGCTTGCTATCTTGGCGGCGATAAAATCATGAATAGGCTAAAGAGAAGATTTCAGAGAACTATTGGTGGGAAATCGCTTATTTTCAGTGTCGTTGCTATTCTTCTAATAGGAACTAGTATTGCAGTTTTTTCTCTCATTATGCGGAATCACTTGGTTGCCGATGCGAAAAGGATGCTGCAGTTCAGCTCCCGACTTGTTGCATATGAAATTGATAAGGCGAACCAGAAGACGATAAGTATCCCTCAGGCTATGGCGCTTGCGCAGGAAAGCGGCCTGTTCGGGGAACGTAGTAAATCCATTGACTATGCCAAGCGTATCCTTGCCGCAAATCCACAACTTGCAGGGGCTTATTTCGCCTACGAAGCCAATGCGGATCAAGAGGATGCAGCGTATCTGGCAAACCATCCGGATGAGCAAGCCGCGATGGATGCAACGGGACGCTATCTTCCGTGTTGGCGTGTAAAAGCGGGGAAGCTTATACTTTCTCCTCTTATTGCCGTGGAGTCGCGTTCGTGCTATGCGAATTGTAAAAATCAATATCGCCTGAACCATAAAAACAGAACGGCCATTGCCGAGCCGTATCTTTACGACGGAAAGATAATTGTCGAACAAAGCTGTCCCATTACGCAGGCGGGGAGCTTTGTGGGTATTGCCGGTATTGGACGGGGATTGTGCGATATAGATGCTTTTTGGGAAGGATTCAGGCCCTACGAGACCTCTGAGTTTGTTTTGATAAGCAAAAGCGGGAAAGTGATTGCGTCGAGTATGGCGCTTGGAGCGACAACCGCTTCGCAAGAAGAAGGTTCTACCGAGGAGCCCCTGCCGTCCGTTGGGGCGTTGACGCGCCCTTTGCCAGTTCATATTGATGACACGGATTATAGTGCCACTTTGCGCCGTTTTTACGGGGAAAAGGAGGACGCGTCTACTCCGATTGACCGGCGATCACCTTTGGGCGAAGGGGGGTATTATTATATGGGTACGAGCATCCCCACGGGGGAGTGGACGCTTGTAACCCGAGTTGCGAAGGCCGAAATTCTCGGACCAGTACATGTGATACTGTGGCGAACGGTATTCTTTGCACTCCTTTTTTTAGTTTTTATGCTCTATTATATCTGGCATTTCAGCAGGTCGGTTACACGACCGATTGCAACGCTTATCGGCGTTTCTGAACGTATTGCCAAGTTGGATTTTGATATCGCGCTGCCGGAGTTTGCGCTTGTTGAATTGAATACCCTCAAGCAATCCCTGCTTGATATGGCCATGAAACTGAAGGAAAGTAATGACGCTCTAGAGAGTGAACGAGGACGTCTTGTAGCCAGCGAAGAGAATCTGCGTACAACGGTCGATTCGATTGGCGATGCGCTGATTGTGACCGATCCGGACGGTTGCGTTGTGCGCATGAATCCTGTTGCGGAAACGCTGACTGGTTGGACGAGTACGGAAGCCCTCGCCAAGCCGCTTAGCGAGGTTTTGCAGATTATTAGCCCTGAGGACCGCGCACCACTACCTAATCCGGCAATACAGGTTTTTAGCACCGGCACGATTGTTACGTTGACTAAATACAGTGAGTTTGTTGCCAAAGACAATGTCACACATCAAATCGAGGGTAGTGCTGCACCGATTCAAAATGCAGATGGCGTGCTTATCGGGGCCGTGCTTGTTTTTCGTGACTTGACCGAAGTGCATAAAAATGAACACAAGCTGCGTAGTAGTGAGGAAACATTTAGGGCATTAGCGGAAAACTCTCCGGATATACTGGCACGTTTTGACAGGCATTACCGTTATCTCTATGTGAACTCAACGGTGAAAGAAGTAACTTCAATACCGCCAGCAGAATTTATCGGTAAAACACACCAGGAGATGGGTTTCCCGGAAGATTTCTGCAGCTTATGGGAGGAGGCTCTTCGGAAAGTTTTTACCACCGGGAAATCCAACCGACTTGAGTATACCCTTCCATCCGGTGTGAGTCTGGATTGCTTATTGGCGCCTGAATTAGGGGTGCACGGAGAGGTGCAGGCGGTTATGACTTCGGCGCGTGATATTACCAGCCGAAAGCAGACGGAGATGGAGGCGGCCCATAGCAAAGAACTTTTGCGAACGGTTCTGGATATTATCCCGGCGCATATCTGTGCGAAAAATTTGGAAGGTCGCTTTGTCTTGGTAAATAAGACATTGACAGACTTCTATCGTACGACAGTTGATGCGATGACCGGTGTATTGCATGCAGATGTTTGTGAGGATGAGGAAGAGCTGAAATCTATGCTTGCTGCTGATAGAAAGGTTATCGAGGGGGGGCATCCCGTTTTTATTCCCGAAGAATCTATGATGAATCCGGATGGAAGCAATTCCTATCTGGAAACATACAAAATACCGTTTCAGGTGCGTGGCGAGTCGGTCGTCTTGATTGTTTCGCTGGATATTAGCGAGCGGAAAAAGTTGGCAGAGCAACTGCGGGAGTCGCAAAAAATGGAGGCGGTGGGTCAACTGGCAGGGGGGATCGCGCATGACTTTAATAATTTACTACAAGCAATTAATGGCTATTGCGATTTGTTGCTGATGGAATTGGATGAGGGAAGTGTGCCCTATAGGTTCATTACGGAGGTGGCCAGAGCGGGTGAAAAAGCATCGGTACTGGTACGGCAGATACTTGGTTTCAGCCGTCGTCAGACGCTTGATATGAAGAATATCGATCTGAACAATATCGTTTCCGACCTGACACGGATGCTTGGCAAGGTCATCGGTGAACATATTGACCTGCAGGTATACGAGGGCAATGAAATAGGCGTCGTCCGTGCCGATCCCGGGCAGATTGAACAAATCCTGATGAACTTGTGTGTTAATGCCCGTGACGCCATGCCGGAAGGAGGGACGATTACGATCCAAACGGAGCGCACGCAGCTGGATGAGGAATACTGCAAGAATCATGCATGGGCTGAGCCGGGTGAATACACGATACTCAGTGTTGCCGATACCGGCTGTGGTATGGATGAGGAAACGCAGAAGAAGATTTTTGAACCCTTTTTTACGACCAAGGATGTGGATAGGGGTACCGGCTTAGGCTTGTCCATGGTCTATGGTCTCGTCAAGCAACACAAGGGATTTGTGGAGGTGCACAGTGTGCTTGGAGAAGGCACGATAATTAAAGTCTATCTGCCCTTATTGCCAACGCTGGCCACCTCTGTTACCAACGAGATTGATACGCCGGTCGTGGGAGGTGCTGAGACCATTCTGCTGGCTGAAGATAATGAGGGTGTACTTGGGGTTGCTAAAGCCATGCTGGAGAGTGCGGGGTACACGATTCGGACGGCCGCCGACGGGGAAGACGCATTACGTGTTTTTGATGCGTATGCAGACGAAATAGCCCTTGTACTCTGTGATGTGATGATGCCGAAGCTTAGCGGAAAAGGAGTCTACGAACAGATTATTCAAAAGCGTCCCCATATTCCGTTCCTTTTTGCGAGCGGTTACAACATGAACGTCATCCAAACGAACTTTGTGCTTGATGATGGTATGACGCTTATTCAAAAGCCTTACCATCGTGTTACCCTGCTTCGTGCTGTGCGCAGAGCACTGGATAGGTAAGCAGAAGGGGTAGATATATCTTCGTTCTACCTGCGCCGGAGGAATGCCAGGGCAACGACGAAGGGATGGATAGGGCCTGTGTGGACCTTATTCCAGGCAAATGACTTCTTCACCTTGCATCGGTTCAGTGGAGAAACGGCTTTCTCCTGGGCCACCAAGCCCTTTCAGGTAAAAACCTGACCAATCCCGTTCCGCTAGTTCAACATGTTCTTCCCGATCCAAATAAATGATTTCCTGGATCATTTTTCCCTCAACAGAATATCTTTTCACCAAGCGTTGAATTGTATTAGCCTTGTCCAGCTCACGAAAAGAGGCCTCCGCATAGCCATTGTCATCCAGCTTTGATTCTTCCGATTCAAAGTATTCCTGGAATATCGAGATATCGTCATTCTTTAATGACAGGTAAAGGAAACTAGGTTTTTCATCGGGAAGATAGAAATAGACCTGAGTGGTTTTAAGTTCTATTTCTGCGAAGTAGTCCTCCCAAATTCTTATATACCTATTGTTCTTGGTGTCTATGATGAAATAGCGTTGGGAAGTCGCGTCTTCAGGGATTTCTTTTCGGTATTGTTCATACAGGGATTTATAGGTATAGATTCGTTCTTTAAAGCGCTTTATCTGCTCCTAGGATGCTTCAAAAAATTCGACATTCTTGAAACCCATCTGGTGTGCGCCTGCTACAGCCTCCTTCAATGTTCGTGTAGGTTTTCCAAGAGTTTCCTGTGAATACGTTGTTTCGGAAGACTTTTTCAACCATTCTGTTATGCTGACTACAACAGCTTTATCTTCCACAAAAAATTTCGCGCCGTGGATCGTTTCAAACATTGCAGCCCGCTTCGCTTTTTGCTCTGAAGTGAATGGCTGCGCCGCTGATTTTCCTTTATTATAAAAGCAACCTAACATGGTAATCGCCATAGCTGCGCCGACGAGCAAGGTGTGGAATACTTGCTTTTTCATTGTGCCTTCCTTCATATTTCCCCTGATCTCTACAAGGGAAGATAGGTGTCAATAAAGGTTTCTATTCCCCCAGTCTTTTACACTTTTCCGGGGATCTTCAAAGGTGGGATAATCCTTTAGCGCTTCCTGCAGACGGGTGCGTGTTTTCTCATCCTCACATTTTTTGAGCACTTCATTCGCCGCCCATACCGTCCACGTTGCACTCATTGCACAACTGTTATAGAACTCTTTTGCTTCTTCGGATGCCAATATTCGGATGAATGCTTCGGCCACCGCTGTATCAGGCGCTTGAACAAGCGTACACAGCAAAATGTAAAAAGCAGGATCGATCATAAAAAAGTTAGAATTCGTTGAGTCGTGTTCCAGAAGTTTCGCTTTGTAAGGAAGGCTGTACTTTGGTTCGGCCCAGATAATGGCACGTAAGTAAGGAGATGCCATAGAGTAGTCTTTGCAGGCGAAAAAAGTTCCTCTGGGATCGCTTTTATCAATAGGCTCTTTTATAGCATGTTCCAGGTAGTCGCTGTACGCTTTGTCTACTGCGACACCGTTATAAGGAGATACGTTGAGCATTGCCTTACCTTCCCAAAGATAGTCTACTTGCTTTTTTTCTCCTTCCCAGCTTACCGCAAAAGTCACATTCTTAACATGAACTTCGTATTGGCCGACAGGCAGTGTTGTCAACACCCGTTGGCTCAGTGGAAATGAAAAATGGTTGCAATCTTCTGAAGGGATAGGAAGGGAAGTACAAATGCGTGAAATAGCCCCAGGAATTTCGAACTCGCTATAATCCCGTTTGTAAATCTCACCTGTTTTTACGTTCTTTGCAAAAACATAAAAGGCCCCTTCTTCATTATTAAATCTGGGATCGTTGTAATCGAAGAAATCCCAGATAGTCACGTGACACTCTTTGTCTCGTGCATTGGTGAATTCGAAGTTCAGCAGTACCGGCTCACCGGATGCGATGGCGTCTTTGCTTAGCTTAAACTTCACAGCGAAGGGTTCCCCCTCGAAGCTGTGTCGCGTTTCTTTGGTAAAGGTTACAGCCACCGCCGTATACGAAGTGAGCAAGAGGGTCATCACAAGAGAAACTGTATAAAAACGCATGGGAACCCCTTTCCAGGATTGTTATATGTGCTTCGCATTGCATGCATTATCAACACCAATGCAGCATAGCCGACAAGGTAAAGAATTTTTTCCTCGTTTCTGGTGCTTGTTTGTATTTTTCGTACAAAGGAAGAGGTAAGAAGCCTGCGGAGACTCTTGAGGCTTCAGGAGGCTTCTTAAAAGGGGTTATGGCGTTTTTATCAATAGATGTTCGTCTTTTTGGAGAAGCGCCAGGATGCTGTGGGTGTAGTTGAATTCGCTCTTGCACTCTTTCGTTGTAAGAGGGGCGTTAGCGTAGCCCGCGGGTTCTATCAGGGTGAGGGGGACGGATTGGGCGCATAGGGCGGCTACTTGGGCGAGATCCATATGTTTCAGCAGGTTGGGTATGGCAAGCCAGATGGGTTGCGGCTGGTCGTTTTCCAGGAAGAAACGGAAGGAGGCGAGTGGGGCGTGGGCTTCGATCTGTTGAAACGGAGCACCCAGGGCACCCGCAAAGATGCCGTGTAAGCCGTTGGCGCCCTTGCCATAGAAGCGGACACGATTTGCATCGATGTCACTACGTTGTTGCAAATAGCGTAGAGCCTGCATAACGTCCCAAACCCGTTGCGCGAAGATGGGACGTCCCAGACAGACGGTGTCGCTGGTCAGATGGTTGTCATGTTCATGACATTCGCCCAGACCGCGCGGGTCGATCGCGAGGATTGCGATGCCCTGGTCGAGTAAGGTAGCTACATTTGCGTCTTCACGCAATTGTTTCTTTTCCTTTTCCGCCAGATAGAGCGTGGCTGCACAAGGGCTGGGTGCATTTTTGGGGCGCAGGAACAGCGCGGGAACTTCCATGTTTTCATCGGTGGTCAGCGCCAGTGCAGTGACGTCACAATTACGCCATGCGAAGGTGTACCTGGTTTCAGCCGTGGGTGTTATATCCTTGGGCTGGCCGCCAAAGCATTCCCACAGCGCGTCTTTCAATTCGCCGGAGCGGGTTGTCCATTCAGCGAGGGTGGCGGGTGGCGTGTTGTAGGCTGTACGAAGCCGTTCGGCTTCTTCCTGGTTGAGCTGCACCATGGTTTTGCTTGCGTCCGGGATTTTTTCACCATCAAAGCAAAGCAAGTCCGGTGATTCCGGATCATTGGCCTCGTATTGGCCCTCAGGAATGGGTGCACCGTCTCCTTTGTTTTGCAGGTGCAGATTCATGAATCCATAACAGGCCTCACGTAAGGGCTGGGACCAACCATGGGGCTCGGGGGCTTCTGCTGCTTGAAGATTTTCTTCTGCATTATAAAAGGCATAGATTTTTTGGGCGCGTTTTCGTGTATGGCGTGCCCCAATGATGGGGAAGATGCTGTCTTTCACGCCATTGCCGCAAAGGAAAGGACGGGGAGCGTTGAGACCGAGAATCTCGAATTCTTCCATGTATTGAAAAATGTTGGGGAAGTGATTGCAGATGCAGTGATTACCGCCGTGGCGTATCCATTGGTCGTAGGAGCATACGAAGGAAAAGGAACCTGCTGCGGTAAAGCGTTCATCGAAGGGCATGGTGTAGAAGACACACTCGCCCCCACCAGAGTTGCCAGCCAGACCGATACGCTGTGTATCGACCTCTTTACGGGTAACAACATAATCCAGCGCGCGTAGGGTGTCCCAAATGATATAGCCCTCATTCGTGCGTCCGAGGAGGAGGGAACCATAGCCAAGGTTATGCCCCATGCCGGGTACAAGACGCTCTCCCTGTCCGATAGGGTCGATAGCGAAGACAATGAAGCCCTGGCGTACCAGTCCAAGTTGCGCCATCTGATAGATAGGCGAATTCTTGCCCGTTTCCATGGCGTGGCCCGCAGTCACGACGATGGCGGGGGCGGGATAGACGATGTTTTTGGGTAAATACAAATTGGCGGTAACGAGAAAGTCGGGACGGCTTTCGTAGACAACATTTTCGATGGTATATCCGTCATGTTCGGACCGCCCGGTTATCTGTGCGTTTAGCGGAGTGCGGGGCGGGAAGGGGAGTAACCCCAAAGCTTTCTGCAGCGCTGTCTTTATAGAATCGCGACGCTTTTCCCACGCAGTCTTGTTGGTGGGATCCTCACGTTTTTCCAGTAGATCGGCACATTCGGAAATGTTAAAGTGGAGTGCGCTGGCGCTTCGGGGGGGCTTCTCATCATAAACGCGCCATTTTTTTTCTTCTGCCTCCGCCACCGCAGGATCGGTGTCTTGATCGGTAATGAGAATGGCGTCGGCGGATTCATAACCGACATCGGCGTCGTGTACCACAATCTTCAATTCACCAGCGGGCAGGTCTAGCACCCCTGCTTTCTCCCACGACCATTGTCGTCCTTTACCGGCATGCGTTTTCGAAAGGCGTTGCCCATTGAGTTCAAGTTGCAGGGCGCGGTTGCCCTGGGGCGAGGTGTAAGCGCGCATCCAGACGTGGTGCGGACCTGGCTTTTGAAGGGTTGCGGTGTATTGCAATACAGTGTCGGCGATATCGGGATTGGCGTTTGAGGTGCGAAATCCCTTGCCTTGATAGCCAGAGATGTTTTTCTGTTTTTTCCAGGGACCGTCAAAGTCTTCCACCTGCAATAGCAGATGGTCGGCAAAAGCCAATGAAGACAGGAGTAGAAGCGATAAGGGGAGTATGCGCATGAGACGAAGGGCAGGCATAACGAACGATTCCTTGATGATTGAATAAAATGACAAGCTGCAGTGTTATGAATTACTATACAAAGGAGACTTTGCTAATGCAAAACAAAGATTTTGTAGCCCAGGCCTGCTTGGAAGGAAGGATGTAGTTATGCATATGGAAAGAATTTTGCGGATTTTGGCGGGTAGTATGGTTTTGTTAAGTGTGGGACTCGGAGTCTTTCATCATCCGTATTGGCTATGGCTGACGGCCTTTGTCGGACTTAATCTATTACAATCGGGATTTACCGATTGGTGCCCTATTATGCCTGTCCTTTCCTGGTTGGGAATACAACGCTGCTCGGAAATGTATAGTACCAAAACAGTCGATGACTGATTTGGGCTTGGGGATATATGAGTGGCTTTGGATAGCGGAGCTTATGGGAGGAATGAACGATGTCGTTGCCGGATTGGATGGTAGGCCTGGCGGTGGAAAGACCTAAACGGGTTGTTGCTGTTGTTGCTACAATCACCCTGATTATATTGCTATTGGCGGGGGGGCCTTCCCTGTTTCCGGATCGTTTCCCGATGCTGTCGCCACTGAAGGTGGATACAGACCCAGAAAACATGCTGAGTCAATCGGAGCCTGTGCGCGTTTTTCATAATGAAATGAAGCAGCGTTTGAGTCTGCATGACATGGTGGTGGTGGGCGTGGTAAATGAGACGCATCCGCAGGGCGTGTTCAATCCGGCTTCTTTGCAACATGTGTATGCGCTGACGGAGTTTGCAAAGACCTTGCAGTGGACGGAGAAGGATGGGACGACTTCGGGCGTCGTAGTGAGTGATATGATTGCGCCGTCGGTGGTGGACAATATTGAGCAAGGGGGGATGGGCGAGGTGCGTTTTTCCTGGTTGATGCCGCAGCCTCCGGAAACGGATGCGGAAGCATTGGCCTTGCGCGAGAAGGTGGCGCGTTTGCCTTTTTTTAACGGTACGATGGTCTCGGAAGACGGTAAGGCGCTGGCGTTATATTTGCCGTTGACGGCCAAGGACCAGAGCTATCGGGTCTATCGGGCGTTGCAGGAGAAGATTACGGAGTTTAAAGGGGAAGACCAGTTTTTTATTACCGGTCTTCCTGTGGCCAATGATACCTTTGGGGTGGAAATGTTTGTGCAGATGGCGATTTCAGCGCCGTTGGCGATGCTGGTAATTTTTTTGCTGATGTTGCTTTTTTTCCGCAAACTGATTCTGATTGTTTCGCCGATGCTTCTGGCGTTGATGGCGGTGATTTGGACAATGGGCTTGTTGGTGGTGACGGGCAACACGGTACACATCATGAGTTCCATGATACCGATTTTTATCATGCCGATAGCGGTGTTAGACTCGATACACATTCTCTCGGAATTTTTTGATCGTTATCAGGAAACGCGGGATCGACGAAAGACGCTCACCGCGGTGATGCAGACGTTGTTCATGCCGATGCTGTATACCTCGTTGACTTCTGCAGCCGGCTTTGCCTCGCTCGCCCTGACCCCAATTCCCCCAGTACAGGTTTTTGGTATTTTTGTAGCACTCGGCATTATGGCGGCGTGGGTGCTGACCATTTTGTTTATCCCTTCCTACGTCATGCTGATCCCGCATCAGCGGCTGGAACGCTTTGGTGCGAAAGTGGGTGAGGTGCATGAGGAAACGAATAGTTTCGCACGACGTTTGGACCGGTTTACGTATCGTTATGCCAAGTTGATCCTTGTTCTAAGCGGGGTGGCGGTTATTTTTGCGGGCTATGGCATTAGCCAGATTCAGATTAACGACAATCCTACGAAATGGTTCAAGGCTTCTCATCCGATCCGGGTGGCGGATCGTGTGTTGAACGAGCATTTCGGCGGCACCTATATGGCCTATTTGACGTTGCGTCCGAAACCGCAGGAAACTGAGACGCAGATAGCAGCCATGCAGGATCGCCTACGCGCCTTGGTGAATGAGGAAAAGGCGTTGACCCCGGAAATTGTAGCCGAGGCAGAAAAGCTGCAACAGCGCATGACCATACAGGCCAAGGAATCCCCCGCGCTTTCTGTGTTTTTAAAAGGGCTTGCGGATTATGCGGATGCCCAGGTTTTGGGGACGAAGGAGGGGGCGATGTATGCGTGGGAAGCTTTGCTGGGTTTTGTGGAAGAGGAACAACAGCGTCGCCAGTTGTTTAAACAGCCGGAAGTTTTGGAATATATGATGCGTTTGCAGGCGCATTTGTTGACGACGCAGGTGGTGGGTAAATCCAATTCACTCGCTGATTTGGTCAAAACGGTTTATCGCGAATTAATGGAAGGGAAAGAAGAATATTTTCGCATCCCGGGATCTTCCAAGGCGGTGGCACAGTGTCTGATTACCTACGAGAGTAGTCACCGTCCTCAGGATCTATGGCATTTTGTAACGCCGGATTACCGTGAATCGAGCATTTGGGTGCAATCGAAAAGTGGCGATAACCAGGATATGAGTCGGGTGGTAGCGGCAGTGGATAAATTCGTGGCGGAGAATCCGCCGCCGATGGATTTGAAGGCGGAATGGTTCGGGCTGACGTATATCAATGTGGTTTGGCAGGAAAAAATGGTCAGCGGCATGTTGCAGGCCTTCTTGGGCTCCTTTTTGGTCGTGCTGTTGTTGATGACGGTTTTGTTCCGCTCTGCGTTGTGGGGACTACTTTCTATGATCCCCCTCACGATTACCATTGGCCTGATCTATGGCGTAATCGGTTTTGTGGGAAAAGACTATGATATGCCCGTCGCTGTGCTTTCCTCATTGACCCTGGGGCTGGCCGTGGATTTTTCTATCCATTTTCTGGCGCGCACCCGCGAATTATATGCCACGACAGGCGCTTGGGATACGGCGCGCGGAAAAATGTTTGGTGAACCTGCACGGGCCATTCTGCGTAATGTGATGGTGATTGCCATTGGTTTTACGCCGTTATTGGCGGCCCCCTTGACGCCATATATAACGGTCGGCGTCTTTCTGGCCTCGATCCTGTTGGTCTCGGGCGCGGGCACGTTACTGCTTTTGCCCGCGTTAATCAAGGTGTTGGAGCCGTTACTTTTTCCATCTACACCGTTATGTCGTGTAACCTGTCGTTGTGGCACCTGCATTGTCACTGGCGTGGTCTTTGTATTACTGGTGGCGGTGAATGCCTACCAGTTTTTAACGTTGGGCTGGGATACGCTTACCTACTACACCCTGGCGGCGTTGCCAGTCGTGTTGTTACTCTGCTGGTGGGCCTCGCGCAGGTCTGTCTGTGCGCCTTGCAATGCAGAAACACATAAAGAAGAAATGTAACATGGAAAGGAGTGTTGCAATGCGGATAAAAGGAGCTATCTGGCTAACAGTAATCATGTTGGGGATCGCTACAGCACATGCAGCGGATTTGACCGATGTGGATGAAATTGTCGCGAAAACAAACCATGCTTCCTATTATCAGGGGGCCGATGGACGCGCACGGGTCAAAATGACGATTACGGATGCACAGGGGCGTGCACGGGAACGCCAGTTTGTCATTTTGCGTCGGAATGCGAGTGCTGACAAAGATGACGATCAGCAATTCTATGTATATTTTGAACGTCCCGCCGATGTGCGCGATATGGTTTTCATGGTTCAGAAGCATGTTGCGGGCGAGGATGATCGCTGGTTGTACCTTCCTGCACTGGATGTGATTAAGCGAATTGCCGCCTCGGATGAACGGACCAGTTTTGTGGGCTCACATTTCTTTTATGAAGACGTTTCCGGACGAGGCATCGATGAGGATACGCATACGTTGGTGGAGACAACGAAGAATTACTATGTCTTGAAGAATGTGCCAAAAGAACCCAAAAAGGTAGAGTTTGACTCGTATACGATGTATGTACACAAAGGTACCTTTTTGCCAGTAAAGATTGTTTTTGAAAAAAATGGCAAAGCGTACCGTACTGCGGAAACCTTGGCGGTAGATACGGTACAGGGATTCCCAACGGTGGTGAAAGCGAAAATGTCGGATGAAAACATCGGGGGTGCAACGGTGATGGAATATGAGAAGGTGGAGTATGAGGTGGGGTTGCCGGAGGAATTGTTTAGCGAGCGCTATCTGCGCAAGGCGCCACGCCAGTATCTGCGTTAATTTATACGGGGTAACACACGCACACGGAAGGAGAGAAGGGGTGGGTCATGCAAAATGTCGGACGCAGTGGGGGTGGTGTACATTTTTTTTGCTCCTTATAACGGTCGTTTTCGGGGTCTCTGCAGGATATTCACAGGAACCACCACCGCTGCCCCAAGGATTGGGAGGTGATGAGAAGGAGGACCCTCTTCCTGCGCTACCAGCGGGATTGGGAGCGTCGGCGGAACAGCCCCCTGCCTTACCAACAGGTTTGGATGGGACGGAGGAGAAGGACAGTAAGGAAGCTGGGGGATCGACTCGGGTTCTACCCCGATTGCAACTACATGGTTTTTTTGACGCGCGTACAGGCGTGCGGATGCAGCATGATCCTGCGTATAGCCGAACTGGGATTCTTGGCGAAGGGCGTTTGCAATTGGAGACGTCCAAGGTATGGGAGCGGGGTGAATTGAGTGTGGTGGCGGATTTTATCGGAGATGGGGTGATGGAGGAGGCCGATTTGGATATTCGCCGATTGCGTTTGACCTGGGCCTTAGGGTCGCAGGTGGACGTGTGGGTAGGGCGTCAGGTGTTGACCTGGGGCACAGGGGATATGCTGTTCATCAACGACCTCTTTCCCAAGGACTGGCAATCCTTCTTTATCGGACGTGACGTGGAGTATCTCAAAGCACCCTCGGATGCGGTGAAGGTGGGCTGGTATGGCGATGCGCTGAACGCAGAGGTGGTGTATACCCCGCAATTTGAACCGGATCGTTTTATTCGAGGTGAACGGGTGAGCTATTGGAATCCATTGTGGTTGCGACGGGATGGACACGAGCGCCCCTTACATTTTAACGCCCCCTCGAACTGGTTTTCGGATGATGAACTGGCGCTGCGGGTGTATCGAACTGTAGGACGGTACACGGTAGCGGTGTATGGCTATATGGGCTATTGGAAAAGTCCGGGCGGACAACGGTTGACGCCTAGCGTGCAGGCTGTTTTTCCACGCCTGAACGTCTATGGTGCAAGCTTGCGTGGTGCGCTAGGCAAAGGAATTGTCAACGCGGAGATAGGCTATTACGATTCGCGGGATGATCGCGATGGTCGTGACATGTTTGTGAACAACAGCGAGTTTCGCGTCCTGTTGGGCTACGAGCGCGAGGTGGGCCATGAGTTAACCGCAGCGGTGCAGTATTACCTGGAGCATATGCTGGATTACGACGCCTATACGAACCGCCAGTTTTTCTGGGTAACCCGTCGCGACAAGGACCGCCACGTATTCACCCTGCGTCTGACCAAATTGCTGATGGATCAGAACCTGACCCTGTCGTTTTTTGGATACTACAGCCCCACCGATGGCGACACCTATCTGCGTCCAAACCTGCAGTACAAGATTAACGACGCATGGCGTGTTGAAACCGGCGCCAATGTTTTCTGGGGCGAATCAGAGTCAACCTTTTTCGGACAGTTTGATAAGAATACGAATGTGTATATAGGGGCGCGTTACAGTTTCTAGCCTTTGTGCTCTCATAGCCAGCCCCAAGGTTTTGCACAGAATGAGGATAAAATCCGTTTTTGAGGGAAAATCTGTTCCGAATAGTGCTTGACAGGGCTTGGTGACTCTGTGCTACACTACGTACATCTTGTAGGTGTTGCGGCATCTACAATTAAATGAAGAAGGAGCGCCGGTTCCTCACCCTGCAGCGACGTGTAGTTGGCTCGTACGGGTTATAGAGACGTTTTGATCAAGGTATGCTTATATTGGATCGACGGAAAGCTGGCGCTTTTCGTCGATTTTTTTTGGCGTTCAGCGCGCTGGGCCTGTTCGCCGTCATAAGAGAAGTTCCAAAAGGGCTTTGGGAGCCCAGGAGGAGGTTGTAGTCATCGCTAGGCCGACTCAAAAGAATGACACCACCGACCGGGTTCGGGTCAATCATCAGATTCGTGCCCGTCAGGTGCGGGTAGTGGATGAAGAAGGGGAACAGCTGGGGATTATGGATCCGCGTGATGCAGTGCGTGAAGCAGAATCACGAGACCTGGACTTGGTGGAAGTCGCCCCTAATGCTACGCCGCCAGTGTGCCGTATTATGGATTACGGCAAGTACCGCTACGAACAGAAACGTCGTGCGCGGGAGTCTCGGAAGCATCAGCATACGGTGACGGTAAAAGAAATTAAGTACCGTCCCAAAATTGATAAACATGACTTTGATTATAAGACCAACCATGTGCGTCAGTTCCTTGAAGAAGGGAACAAGGTGAAGATCACCATTATGTTTCGTGGTCGGGAGATGGCTCATCCGGAATTTGGCCGGGAGATCCTGCAGCGGGTGGTGGAGGCGACTTCGGATCTGTGTGTCGGCGAGTATTCGCCTATGACACAGCGCATGGAGGGTCGTAATATGAGCCTGGTTTTAACCCCTGGAAAGTAGCGTTCTGCGACGCTTGTTGAAAAACCGGAAACCATGTATGTCTTGCATGTTTTCCACAGCTGAGTGTATGGAGGGCGAGGTATGCCTAAAATAAAGACCCATCGTGGCGCTGCAAAGCGCTTTAAACGGACCAAAAGTGGTGAATTTAA
This sequence comes from Candidatus Hydrogenedentota bacterium, assembly GCA_963678445.1. Taxonomy (GTDB): domain Bacteria; phylum Hydrogenedentota; class Hydrogenedentia; order Hydrogenedentales. The sequence continues at coordinate 3,381,613 of OY782877.1, forward strand.
GCGTCACAAAGCCTTTAATCGCCATTTGAAAACTTGCAAATCCGCCAAAACGCGACGTGGCTTGCGTCAAGCCTGCATGCTGGATGTTGCTGAAAAGCGGCGTGTAGAGAAGATGCTGCCGTACGCCTAAGTTGGCGAGAATGGCGTTGGCTACGAAATTTACGAATCAGAGTATTTTATATACGCCTGCCCAAAACATTGTTGCATACACCGCACAGGCGGTAGGGGCAAGGCAGGACGCATAGCGCTAATGCGCATGGGTCCGGGTTGAAAGAAAGGAATTTGGATCATGCCCAGATCAACCAATCGTCCGGCTTCTCGCGATCGCCGCAGGAAAGTTCTTAACCTGGCGTCGGGCTATCGCGGTAGTCGTCATCGTCTTATTAAAACAGCCAAGCAGGCTGTGGAGCATGCCGGTCAGTACGCTTATCGTGACCGTAAAGTACGCAAGCGGGATTTCCGCAAACTGTGGATTGCGCGTATCAATGCAGGCGCCCGCGCCAATGGTATGACATATAGCCGCTTCATGAATGGCTTGCGTAAAGCCAATATTGAGTTGGATCGCAAAGTCTTGGCGGATATCGCAGCCACGGATGAAGCTGCGTTTGCGCAGATCGTGGAACAGGCGAAAGCAGCGTTGGAAGTTGTATCCTGATGCGGATTGTACCGGCGGTTGATATTCTCGGTGGCTTGTGCGTCAACTTGGTGCAGGGTGATTATGACCAGGAAACGGTTTTTTCAAAGGACCCCGTAGCACAGGCGCAGATCTGGTGGGACGCTTTACCCGCAGGCCTAATCCACATTGTGGATTTGGATGGTGCTAAGGCGGGACATTGCTGCATTGAGCGCGAATTGCGTGCGCTTGCAGCTGCGCAGATTCCCTACGAGGTGGGGGGGGGCATACGTTCGCTGGAAACCATTGAGACGATTCTGGATGCGGGTGCGGAGCGTGTAATTCTGGGTACAGCAGCCCATCGCGATCCGCAGCTGTTGCAGGATGCATGCGCAAAGTGGCCGGGACATATTGTTGTTGGCATTGACGCACGTGCGGGAAAAGTTTCGCTGAGTGGCTGGATGGAAGATACGGAGACGGATGCAATTGATTTTGCACGGCAGGTGCAGGATGCTGGCGCTGCGCGTATTATCTATACCGACATTTTAAGCGATGGAATGATGAAGGGGCCGAATGCGGCGACCACAGCCGAGATTGCACGTGCTGTCGAAATTCCTGTGACCTTGTCAGGCGGTGTTTCTTCATTGGAGGACATCTGCCGCGCGAAGGAACTGGAGGGCGATGGTGTAGATGAGGTGATTGTGGGACGCGCCTTGTACCTTGAGGCGTTTACCATAGCCGAAGCGGTAGCGGCGCTTTCATAAGTCGATTTTACTTCGTTGGCGATGCGGAAACGCATCGCCAACGTTTTTAGTGACGGACACTCCAAAAGTTCTCAAAAAAAGCGAAAATTTATTTCGATTAGGAAATGGTAAGGCCTATGTCATTGAGAGTGGTGTGGTCCTTTGCTAATTCCCTGAAAAGTTGTTAAAAAGAGTTTGAAACGGCCAGTCGGTGCGATAAGCCCATTCTTTGCCTATGGCGCTGGCCACCTTGGGAGAGATTATGGCCCCCCCGCATTTTGAGCGTGTAGCCATTGTAGGCGTAGGTTTGTTGGGGGCATCATTGGGTCTGGCCATCAAGGCGAATGCCTTGGCGGATTGCATCATGGGGGTTGGGCGTCGTCAATCCAGTCTGGATCAGGCCAAGGCGGTGGGTGCGCTGAACGAAATGTCGCTTTCGTTGCGCGAGGGGGTGCGTGATGCCGATCTTGTAGTACTTGCAACCCCTGCGGCCTATATTATTCCTGCCCTGGATGAAATTCGTACTTCCTGTGCCCCCCATGCCATTGTTACGGATGTTGCCAGCACGAAAGAAGCTATTTGTAACCATGCCCAGGCGACTTGGCCAACGCCACGCCGTTTTGTGGGTAGTCATCCGATGGCAGGCTCGGAAAAGTTCGGCCCGATCCACGGACGTGTCGATTTTTATCAGGATACGGTCTGTCTGGTGGAAAATCAGCCCGATCTCGATCCGCAGGCGCATCAGCAGGTGTGTGCACTATGGCGAGCAGTAGGTGCGCGTGTGGTTGAGGTAGAACCAAAACAGCATGATGCGATGCTGGCCCGGACCAGTCATTTGCCGCATGTGCTTGCTGCAGTAATGGCGGATTTGGCGGTGCAACAGGGGGATGTGCGTGCGGTGATTGGGAATGGATTTCGCGACTTTACCCGCATTGCAGCCAGTCGGCCTGAGGTTTGGCGGGATATCTGTGTGACCAACCACGCTGCGCTTTCGGATAGTGTGCAGGAGTTAGTCCAAGCATTGAACCAGTTTGATGAAGTTCTGAGAACGGAAGATGCCGCTGCGGTAGAGGCTTTTTTTGCACGGGGCAATGTGGCGCGTAGAAAGGCGGTGGAGGAATGAAGGGACTTTTTATTACTTTGGAGGGGGTGGAGGGATGTGGAAAAACAACGCAGATAGCGTTGTTGCGCGCCTATTTGGAGGAGCAGGGGTGTGAAGTTTTGTTGACCCGGGAGCCAGGGGGGACGCCGATTGCTGAGGTGATTCGTGATATATTGCTTGATCCGGCCCATACGGCGTTGGCGGCCAGGGCGGAGTTGTTTTTGTATGAAGCAGCACGTGCGCAGCATGTGGAAGAAAAGATTCGTCCTGCTTTGATGGCGGGTAAGGTCGTCATTTGTGATCGTTTCATCGATTCCACGACGGCGTATCAGGGTGCTGGGCGAGGGTTGGCGCAGGAGGAGGTGATGTATCTGCACCGTGTTGCAACGGGGGGTGTCTGGCCGGATCTGACGCTGCTGCTGGATTTGTCTGCAGAAGAGGGATTGGCGCGTGCGCATGCGAGGGGCCGGGCGGATCGTATGGAGCAGGAGGCGTTGGACTTTCATGAACGGGTACGCGCGGGATTCCTTGCGCTTGCACGGCAGGACCCGGAACGTATTACAATAGTGGATGCTCGCTGTTCGGTTGATGTAGTTGCTGCAGCGGTGCGCGATAGTGTGCGACCTTTTTTACAACGTATAACGTCTTCTGTGTGTGATGAAGGCCTCTGATGGCGCTTTTTTTTGTACGGAAGCCGGGTATGGGCGGTTCATGAGTTTTTCTGAGATTTTAGATCAGGCGGTCCCTGTACGTCTGTTACAAAATATTATCCAACGCAACCGTACGCCCAATGGCTTGTTGTTTTGGGGCCCGGGGGGTGTAGGTAAGCAACGCACTGCCATGGAGTTTGCCAAGGCGCTGAATTGTACCGAGCACGAGGCTGATGCGTGTGGGGGGTGCCTGGCCTGCCGAAAGGTGGCCAAAGGTAATCATCCGGATGTCAAAATTATCACACCTGCGGGCAAGGGGCGCATTATTAATGTGGAAACCATCGAGTTCATTAATGAACTTGCGGCGTATCAACCGTTTGAGGGCCGGTGGCGGGTGATCCTGTTGCAGGATGCGGAGCGGATGAATCTGGCGGCGCAGAACCATTTTTTGAAAACCCTGGAAGAACCACCCAGCAATACGGCTTTTATTCTTCTTACAGAATTTCCGCGTATCTTGTTGGCGACCATCCGTTCCCGCTGTCAGCAGGTGCGTTTTGGTGCGCTACGTCCTGAAACAGTTACCTCGTTGCTGCTACAGCAGCATAGTCTGGAACCCGACTTGGCAGCGGCAGTGGCTGCAGTATCGCAGGGCCAGATGTCACGCGCCCTGGATCTGGTGGAGACGGGGAAACGGGAGGTCGTGCTGGATTTTGCACATCGTCTGGCGCAAGGGGAGGACCCGCTGGGTTTAAGTGAGGAGTTTATTCAGCATTTACGGGCGCAAGAGGCGGCAATTAAGGCAACGGTGAAGTCGGAGCTTGAGGTTGCGGACGCCAAGGAATCCTCGAAGGAGGATCGTGACGAGCAAAAGCAGGAGCAGATGGCGTTGATAGAGGCGTTGATTCGTCGTGACTTGATGGAATATTTGTATTTGTTTAAGACATGGTATCGCGATGCACTGGTTTTTTCGGGAACGGGGGTGTCGGCGTCGGTTTTTAATCGGGATCAGATGACGCATTTGCAGGCGGAGGCGCCGGGGGGGCTGGAGCGTAAACTGGATGCGATTGAGAAAGCATGGCGGTATGTGGAACGAAATCTGAGTATAGAACGCGTATTTCGCGATCTTTTCTTTGTGCTGGCTGGGTGAGCGTGGATATGATACGCTTGTCTGACGCGGTATCAAAGCGAAGGGAGTAGTCCAGTGAGTAAAATAGCTCGTGTCCGATTGCGTAAGCCGCGTCGGGTATTGTTTTTTAAATGTGATGACATTGTCTTGCAGCGCGACGAGGCGTGTATTGTTCAGACGGAGCAGGGACAGGAATGGGGTACATGTATTTTGCCGCCTGAGCCGTGTTCTGACGAAATTGCGGAGAAGACAGAGTTTAGTGTGTTGCGTCGGGCGACGACGCGGGACGCGAAGACCTTTGATTCTTTGTTGGGGGAAGAACGCAAGGCGCGGGAGATCTGTGCGAAAAAGATCGCGCGGCGTGATTTGCCGATGAAGTTGGTGGATGTGGAGTATACTTTTGACAAGCGGAAGGTGGTCTTTTATTTTACCGCAGAGGACCGGGTGGATTTTCGCGAATTGGTGCGCGATCTTGCGCATGATTTGCGCACGCGTATTGAATTGCGACATATCCAGGTGCGGGATGAAGCGAAGATGGTGGGGGGAATTGGTTCGTGTGGGCGCGCCTTGTGCTGTGCCTCGTGGCTGGATGAGTTCAAGCCGATTTCGATGCGGATGGCCAAGCGCCAGAACCTGTCGTTGAATCCGTCGAAGATTAGCGGGCAGTGTGGTCGCTTGCTTTGTTGTCTGAGTTACGAAAACGATCAATACGAAGACCCGCGCAAACGTAAAAAACGCCTGGCACAGGAACAGGCGGCGCAGCGTGCGGCGGAGAAAGAGAAAGCGGAGAAGGAGCAGGCGCAGAAGGGGGAAAAGGAGAAAGAAACAGTCCAGAAGCCGGAGGCGGGATGTCCGCATGCGGAAAGCTGCCCCCAAAAGGCGGCGGCAGCAAAGCAGAGGAAGGAACCGCGACGTCGGGGAGGACAGCAGCGTTCGAAACGTGCGACGCAGAAACAGGACGAAAAGTAGCGCGTCGATGCTTACTGCGTTACAGAAGTGAATGGTGTGATTATGTCTTTGGTAGATACGCATTGTCATTTGCAGGATGCCAAGTTCGATGGCGAACGGGAAGCAGTGATAGCACGGGCCTTGGAGTGCCTTTCCTGGTTGGTGGTGGTGGGGGATGACTTGCCGAATAGTGAAACGGCGATAGCCCTTACGCGAGATCGGGTTTATGCAGCAGTAGGCTTTCATCCTTATCATGCGGATTTGGTAGATGCGGCTTCTTTGAAAAAGCTTCGTGTATTGGCAGAGAATCCAAAGGTGGTGGCGATTGGGGAGATCGGGCTGGATTATTACAACGAGTTTTCCCCGCGTGCGGTGCAGCGTAAAGCGTTTCCTTTACAATTACAACTTGCCGCAGAAATGCAGTTGCCGGTAGCCATCCATAATCGTCAGGCCGATGCAGATACGCTATCCATACTGGAAGAGTATGTAGGTGCATTGCCCGGATGTATCCTTCACTGTTTTGGAAGCGACGCCGCTGCCGCAGAACGCTTCCTGGAAATGGGCTGCTATATTTCCTTTGCAGGTAATGTTACGTACAAGAGTGCACAACCCTTGCGTGATGCCGCCAAGGTGACGCCTTTGGAGCGCTTGCTGGTGGAGACGGATGCACCTTATTTATCACCGCAGCCTCGTCGAGGGAAACGCTGTGAGCCCGCTTTTGTGCAGCATACGGCGGCGGCATTGGCGGAGGTGAAACAGGTGCCGCTGGAGGTGTTGACGCAACACACGACGGACAATGCACACCGTATTTACGGGGTTTCGCATGACGCCGTCGATGAGGCTACCGAATAGGGCAGCTGTTTTTAACTGTATTGTGCCGTTTTGGGAAGGGGATAGTATCGGCGTGGATGTGCGAACGAAATCCTCCGAGTTAGGATTGGCCTGGTTTCCGGGTGTGCGGGAAGATGTACTGTTTTGTGCGCCGGAATCCATCGTTTGCGCTATGAACGTGGCAGATGTTGTTCCTGCGTTACACAAGGTGCAGACCGCGCTCGCGCAAGGTTTTTACGCTGCCGGATATGTAGCCTATGAAGCGGCGGCGGCCTTTGAGCCCGCCTTTCAGACCCATCCCTTTGTTCGTATGCCCTTACTCTGGTTTGCGCTGTATCGAGAAAGGCAGATCCTTCCGCCTCTTTCTACTTCTGCGGGAAAGTACACCTTGGGTGAATGGCATTCGCTCGTAGACAAGGCGACCTATTCGGATGCCTTGCAACGGATTCACATGCATATCGCCGCAGGGGATACGTATCAGGTGAATTATACCTTTCCTATGCGTGCTGCGTTTCAGGGAGAGTCGCTGGCCTGGTTTCGCGTCCTTTGTGCTGCACAACGGCAGGGGTATTTTGGGTATCTGGATACGGGGCGGCACAAAATTCTTTCTGCATCGCCTGAATTGTTTTTCTCCACCCATGCGGGAAAACTCTGTACACGTCCGATGAAAGGGACGCGTCCACGGGGACGCTTTCCGCAAGAGGACGCATATAAACGTGAGGCGTTGCAGCGTTCCGACAAGGACCGGGCGGAAAACCTGATGATTGTAGACCTGCTTCGCAATGACGTCGGGCGTATTAGTGAAACGGGTACGGTGTCGGTACCGTCTCTGTTTGATGTGGAACCTTATCCGACCGTCTGGCAGATGACTTCAACGGTTACTGCACGAAGCCAGGCAAAATTGGGCGAGATTTTTGCCGCACTTTTTCCCTGTGGTTCGATTACGGGAGCCCCAAAAATTGAAACCATGAAGATTATCCGTAATTTAGAACCCTATCCCCGTGGAGTCTATTGCGGTGCAGTGGGCTGGTGTGCGCCCAATGGGGCGGCGCAGTTTAATGTTGCCATTCGTACGGCGGTGGTCGACGCAGAGGCTGGTGAGGCGGAGTATCATGTGGGCGGTGGTATCACGTGGGATTCAGTTACCACGGCGGAATATCAGGAATGCTGCGACAAGGCGCGTATCCTGCATTATCAACGTCCTGCATTCCAGTTGCTGGAAAGCCTGCGCTACGAAAATGGCTATCAGTTGTTAAATGCACATGTGGAACGTCTACTGGCGAGTGCAGCCTATTTCGATATTCCGCTGAATCGTGTCGAGGTCCTCCGTGTGTTGAAAGAGCATGCCGAAGAGTTGAGGGGGGTGCCTGTTAAGGTGCGTTTGTTGGTGGACCAACAAGGGAAAATGCAGGTGATGCATACCCCTCTGGAGCGCTTGCCGCGTTTGCGATTGGGCTGGGCTACAGCACCGGTAGATTCGCAGGAATCCTTTCTGTTCCACAAGACAACGCATCGGGAAGTGTATACGCGAGCTTTGGCGCAGCGACTGGATTGTGACGAAGTTTTACTATGGAATACGCGGGACGAGGTGACGGAGGCCACACGTGCTAATGTGGTGGTGACGTTGGATGGGAGGCAGTATACACCACCGGTGGATTGTGGATTATTGCCGGGTACGTTTCGTGGGCATCTGCTGCAGGAGGGTGTGATTGAGGAGCGACTGATTACGCGTGCGGAAATGGCGCGCGCAACGGAAGTTCAGTTGATTAATTCGGTGAGGGGTTGGATCGCCGTGGATTGGGAACCGGAGTGTGCGATACAGGCGTAGGAGAAGGTATTGGGACAGGAGTATGGTAATGTCTGAAAAAGTTGGCCTAGCAGATGCGGTGTTGGCTTGGCGCAAGGTTCTGGATGACACTCGAATTCATACAGATGACGCGATACGGGCACGGTATGCGCGCACCACACATCCCCATGGAACAACGCCCTCGTGTGTGCTGTATCCAAAGACGGTGCAAGAGATCCAGGATGTTCTGAAAATTGCGAATCGTTATGCCGTAGTGGTCTATCCTGTTTCATGTGGCAAAAACTGGGGGTATGGCGATGCGTGCGCCCCTTGTGACGATGCCGCCATCCTCGATTTGTCACAGATGAACCGTATTCTTCGTGTTGATGCGGAGATGGGTTATGCCGTGCTGGAACCGGGGGTGACGCAACAGCAGTTATATGAAGCTGTGCAGCAGAAAGCCCCTGATTTCTGGATGGATAGCTCTGGCGCGGGGACTTCGGCCAGCGTGTTGGGAAACGTGCTGGAACGCGGATTTGGGCATACACCCTATGGCGATCATGTGCGCAATACCTGCGGTATGGAGGTGGTGCTTGCTGATGGGACATGCGTGCGGACGGGCTTTGGGCATTTTCCCGATGCACATTCTGCACCGCTCTATCCCTATGGGGTGGGTCCGATACTGGACGGTCTTTTCATGCAATCCAATTTTGCTATCGTTACCCAAATGACCGTTTGGCTGTATCCGGCTCCTAAGGATTTTCAGCTGTTTTTTCTAAAACAGGATGATCCTCAAAAATTGCCTGAACTTATCGATGCATTACGACCGTTGCGTATGCGCGGCGTGCTTAACAGCGCTGTGCATATTGGAAATGATCTGCGGATCATCAGTAGCATGCAGCGGTATCCGTGGGAGGAAGCGCAGGGGCAAACACCGTTGCCCGAAATACTTCGTGAAAAATTGCGTCGTGCGAACGGCGTGGGCGCCTGGAATCTTTCTGCGTCGCTAGCGGGTGAACGTGCCCAGGTACGTGCAGCCTCTCGCGAAGTGCGTCGTGCCTTGGCAGGACTGGGTAAGCTGGTTTTTGTGGATGACAAAAAACTGCGTTGGGGGAAACGAGCAGCTGCCTTGTTGGGAAAACTGGGTGCTGCAAAAACTTTGCGGAGGCAGTTGGAGGTGCTGGAGCCTAATTACGGGCTGTTGAAAGGGATTCCGACGGATGCACCCTTGCTGGGAACCCAATGGCGTTTGCGTGATTTGCCCTCCTCCGGGGAAAGCGATCCATTGGCGCTCGGCTGCGGTTTGATGTGGCTGTCACCCGTTTTGCCGATGCGGGGCGTGGATGCACAACGCCTGCTGGATTGTGTGATGCCTGTTTTTGCGAACTACGGTTTCGAATTGCCCGCGACGTTTACCCTGCTTAATGAACGCGCTATGGTTGCTATCCTCAATGTGTTTTATGACAAGAAGAGTCAGGAGGAGTCAGCAGCAGCCCAAGCATGCTACGAAGAGACCTTGCGGAAGTTGTGCGAGATAGGTTATCCACCTTACCGAACGAGTCCGCACGGAATGCCCTATCTGTGGGGGAAAGGGGATACATTCTGGCAGACAACGCAGCGCATCAAGGCGGCGTTGGATCCTAATGATATCGTAGCACGAGGCCGCTACATCCCCCCCTTGAACAAGAGTTGATAGTAGCGGCCATGCGTTCTTCGTCTTACTGCGTATCTTCCTGCTTGCGCAAAAAGAAAGGCGCTTAACGTGCTGCGTCGCTGCGTACAGCGGCAGGTTGCTGGTCTGCTTCCTGAGGATCAGGTAGCTTGTTTTTGTATATCTCGACGCCATGCTCTTCGCGTAAACGTTTCATTTGTGCTGCCAAAAGCAGCGGGGGGATCAACCGGGGTTTTGCCTCTTCCAGCGTCATAACCCGCTCGGGGAAATGCTTGAGCACCTTTAGTACCAACCACGAATCAGGCGTCGTTACCGCCATTTGTTTTCCCTGCGCGTTCTGAATGATTTGCTGGTGTGCAGGTAAGTAGATGGGGCCTATGATGTCATTCTCGTTTGCCCCCGAAGCTGTTTCCCAAAAACTACGAAAGCGAGGTAAGTTTGGATCGTGCTCAATATCCGACTCAATCACCGACGGGCGTTCTGCTTTAGGCCGCGCCAACGGGTTTGTATTAGCTTTGAGAAACTCATTCACCAGATCTTCAAAAGATTCCCCGGCGTCAATTCGTTTACGCGTAGCAGCGGCCTGTTCCAAGGCGTTCTGTAATCGCATTGGGAATCGGATAGCGCGGAAACTTAAGCGTTCTTTCTGCTGAAATGCATCCTTTTTAAAGTCATATTCCTGTTTCAACAGTTCAGGACTGATCTGAATCTCCCCGTTTTTAAAAGCTTCTACCGCCAAATAGGCCACGGCCTCATCGCCCAGCATTTCACGTTGCACCCGTTTGGCCTGTGCTTCAATGATCCCCTTCATCCCTTTAATAGTGCTGGGGGTGAGATTGTAGACCTTCATCAGCGGTGTCGTCTCTCCGGATTCCGGCACTTCAATCGTGTAGATCATGCGAAATTGCTCTTCGTTTTCACCTGAATCAGCGAAAAATTTTTCGCGGGCGCGATCGAGGGGTACATCAATCTTTCCGTCCTCGTGCAACTGCTGACCAAGGGGGAGTTTGAGCTGTTTGTCGATATGGTCGTTTATCACGCGTAAAAAATCGTTGCGGTTGCGAATGATAGGGCGTTTGTCATCATCCATATTGCGCAACAGTTCAAAGAGATCGCCACGGGTGATATATTCTTCATCTACCTTCGCAATGCGTATCCGGTTTTTGTCTGCAATATTTCCGCAGCCGACGGTTAGCCCTGTTGCTATGAGTGCACTGAAGAGCAGTACAAGATGTATGGTTTTCTTACGCATGGATAAAATCCTTACCTTCAAAGTCATTGGCGAAAAATACGGGTTTATTTCTAAAGCGGTCCAGCGAGCGCAAGGTGGCCAGCCCACCGGTAATATGTATGGTCCTTGCCATCCCTGACTGTAGCAAAAATTTTGTTTTTAATGACAACCCTTGCAGAGTTAATCACTAAGGGGCTTTGGGGTACTACGCTTCAGGCGGTGTAGTCCCAAATCCCAGGGAGCGCAAAAAATTATCGATGTCGAGACTATTGTTTTCTCCTGTTGCTTGGGGTTGGAAGTGCAGGGGATCTTTGATATAGGCCTTCTGGCAGGCAGGGCATAAATCCAGGTGAATTTGCTTATAGATTTGTTCCTCTACTTCGGCAGGGTCGCGCTCTTCCAATTTTTCCAGCAGGGCAATAATTTCTTTGCGGTGGTTACGGACAAGATCCAGTAGCGTTACTTCGATTTCATTATAGGCGGCCCGGACATCGATGTTGACTGTATAGCGCAGTGAATGCTCGTCCATTTGTGCGCCGCAACCATCGCATTGAAACAGAACCATAGCGAATGCTCTCCTACTTGCAGGCTTTTTTAGGTATTGAAAGCAGCCCGCAGCAAAAATTTAATTTTTTAGTGTCAGTTTTTAAATATTAAGTCACTAAAGTATAGCATTTTGTATCAGCAGGTTGAATTTTTCAGTAGTGGACATGGAGAAGGCGTATTATGATATTCAATCTTGCAAGGTCGGGAAAGATTCCGTATGATTTGCTCTGTATTGAAATGGGATGGATTGCTTTCTGGAGAGAATGAGCCATGGTGCAAGCCCGAAAGAAGAAAAAAAAGCTTATGGGAAGTCATCAACGCTGCTGGCTTTGGGGTCGGCATGCGGTAGGCGAGATCCTGGAGGTAGGGCATTGGCAGATGAAGGTCTTGTACCTGGATGAGGCGTTACCGGAGGAACGGGTTCGTTATGCCCGTGAGCGCGCCGCCGCCTTGCACATTCCGGTAGAGTGTGTTTCTTCGGAACGGATCTCACAGCTTTGTCATACGAAGGAGCATCAGGGCTATCTGGCGAAAATGGCTCCCTTCCCCTATGCCTCGTTACACGATGTGCTGGATGCATCTGTCGGAATAGCGCCGGGCTATGTAGTGCTTGATGGGGTTCAGGACCCATACAATTTCGGCGCGATTATCCGTTCTGCCGAGGTGCTGGGTATGCAGGCCGTTTTTGTCGGAGAAAGCCATCAGGCCGAGGTAAATCGCCTTGTTGCCCGTGCCAGCGCAGGGGCGGTGAATCGCCTTCCCATAGTGCAAGTACCGGATATACTTGACCTGCTCCCCAAATTTAAGGAACGTAATATCCGTTTACTCAGCGCCAGTGAAAAAGCCGATGTCGCTTGCCACGAGTATGATTTGACCCAGCCTGTTGCCATAGTCATGGGCAACGAAGGGGATGGCGTTCGTCCAGAAATACAGCAACACTGCGATCAGCTTATCGCTATCCCGCAGGTGGGCGCTATTGGCTCTCTCAACGTAGCCGCTGCTGCTGCCATCCTCTTTTATGAGACATCGCGTCAGCGAAGTTGACAGATGAGGTGCTGAAAATGCTGCCCTTGGGGGGATGGATAAGGTTTATTATTGTCCCATGGCCTCCTTGATATCTGTTTTCGGGTCGCCCTGCGCAGGCTTCAGGTCGAATTTTTCCTGGAGTATCTTGAATACATTGGGGCTGACGAATGCAGGGAGGCTGGGGCCGAGTCGGATGCCCTTGATACCCAAATGCAGCAGGGTGAGGAGCACGGCGACCGCCTTTTGTTCGAACCAGCTGATGACAAGCGTGAGTGGAAGCTCGTTGACGGAGCAGTGGAAGGCTTGTGCCAATGCCAGTGCGACTTGTACCGCGCCGTAGGCATCGTTACATTGTCCCATATCGAGTAAGCGGGGCAGCCCTGCAACCGTGCCATAGTCGTAATTGCGTATGCGGTATTTACCACAGCCCAGGGTAAGGATAATACTGTCTTTCGGGGTGTTCTGTGCAAATTCGCTGAAATAATTTCGGCCAGGGGTTGCGCCGTCACAACCGCCGATGAGGAAGAAGTGGCTTATTTCCCCAGCTTGTACCGCGCCCACGATTTTATCTGCCAGATCGAGGATTTGACTATAGTGGAACCCGATTTGTGAGGTTTTGAGTGGAGTGGGGGAGAGGTTTCCGAGGGCTTTGGCTTTTTCGATGACAGGCGCAAAGTTTTCATCGGTGATACGGGTTGCGCCGGGCACCGCGGTGATACGGGTGGTGAAGAGACGATCGAGGTAGGTGCTGTTTTTACCAGGAATCAGAACACAGTTGGTCGTGGCGAGAATCGGGCCGCCGAATGCTTCAAATTCCTGCCGTTGTTTTTGCCAGGCATCGCCATAGTGACCTACGAGGTGGCTGTGTTTTTTGAGGGCGGGATAGGAATGAGCCGGAAGCATTTCACCGTGCGTATAGATTTTGACACCGCTTCCTTCTGTCTGTTCCAGCAAGTGTTTCAGATCCACCATGTCATGGCCGGTAACCAGAATGCCCGGGCCCTCCTGAATACCTTCCTTTACTTCCGTGGGTTGGGGATGGCCCAGCATTTCCACATGGCCGTCATTGAGCAATTGCATGGTCCGCAGGTTCATGCGGCCACATTCCAGCACCATTTCCAGCAAACTGTCTATATCAAAATTAACGTTGGTTACAGTGGCGAACAGAGCCTCTTCAATGAAGCTGTCGAGTTCTGGGTCGGTTTTTCCCAGTCGACGCGCATGATGCTTGTACGCAGCCATGCCTTTCAAGCCGTAAAGCAGGATCTTTTGCAACGATTCCACGTCGGGATCTTTGCCACAGACCCCCTTGGTTACACATCCGCTGCCATGAAAAGTCTGCTCGCATTGATCACAAAACATGTCCATAGTCAACCCCCTACCCTCTTCGTTTCGATTCGCTGGATATAGATGGAGGCGCAAGCGGTGCATGATGCATAGCATACCCCCAATTTCAGTGTAGTGAAAAAAAAGGAATCTGTCGAGATTTTTTTGTTAAAATAATGAGGATAATTACTATTATAAGACTTTTCGACCTTTTTTTGTGCCCCAAATCTTTAAAAAAGTACGAAAAACTAAAATTTGCAATAGCTTTAGGCAGCTCGCAATAATTAAGGGTATAATATCTGATGATATACGGTGGCGTGGAGGTAGCTATTGGGTAGCAAGAAGAATCCAGCATCTAGTCTGGAGAAGTCCGTGTTGCAACGAGAGGATTAAGCATGCGTATAGGGGGTATAAACCAATACGTTATCCCGTGGCGTTGCATTTTTTTAAGCCTGCTGCTGTGTGTGGTTTTATGTAATGTTTCTGTATGGGCAGAAGGGGAAGGAGAGGGCGAGGATGATAGGATTCCCCGAATTCTCTTTGTCGGGGACAGTTATGTGGAATCGACCATTTTATGGGGCGTTACAGATCAGGTGATGGCGGATTACGGCTTTGGCCATTATTCCATCGAAGGTTCGATGACGGCGGTGGGGGGCACCACGGCAGATGAATTGGCCAGCAATGCGGAGCATGGTTTGGACAAGATTCTAGCCAAGCTGTCGGCGTATCCCACGATTGACATTGTGCAGGTGACGGTGGGCGCCATTGATTGCCTTGACGTGCCCTATTATTTAACAGTCAATACGCCAGAGGAGATGGACGTTTACTATACTACGCTGGCCTCGAAGCTTGAGACCATCGTGGATTATATTCTGGCCATTCGACCCAATATACGTGTGGTGTTGGCGGAGTATGACTATATGAATCTTGAGCTTATCACGGCGGATTATGCCGATTTTGTCGCGGGGGTGACGCAACGGATGTTCAATGATGCCTTTGTGGAGGTGGGGCGACGCAAAAAAGCGATCGCAGAGGCGCGTGATCGATGTTACTATGTGCAGAATTGGGGGATCTTGCAACATCACTGGGGGTATCCCGATGTATATGAACCCGGGGAGACTCCGCTACCGGGCGACGCGCCTGACTATGATCCGTATCCGGGTGGCGACCCCGATTATAGTGTGTCTGCGGAATACTACATGTGGGAAGACGGCATACATCCCATTTCGGAGGGGCTGTATTGGATTCTCGAGCATGCCATGATCGAATACTATGCCGAATGGTTGCGCGAGGACCCTATGCAGGAAGGCGAAGGTGAAGGGCAAAATTCGGGGGGCGAACCGCCTACATGCGCTAATACCGCCATGGTGTGCCAGTTGCCATTAGAATCGACGGGCACCAATGCATTCATCGTCAGCGACGATCAACAAGGAACCGCTGGCTATGATGAATTCTACGGTTTGATATATCCCATCGAAGAAGTCGTCTTTTGGGGATTGCGCAGCACCCAGGACCCCGTTCCCTGTCAATGGCATAGTGATTCATACAAAATTTCCTTTTACGCCGATGATTCAGGAACACCAGGCGAGCTGGTCAAAAAATACTACCTGAACCCACAGCGCCTGGAAACCTCCTGGAAATATTTTGACATATATACCCTCTATGAATACCACGCCATCCTGCAGACGCCGCTCACCCTCGATAGGGGGTGGATTTCTATAGAGGCAGTTTTTGATACCTCAATGTGTCTGTTCGTCTGGATGAGCTCCCAAAAAGAGTATAGCGTATGCTACGAAAAAGTAGGTGATGAGTGGACGCAGAAGATTCACGATCTTTCCTTTATGCTGCTCGGGGGACCGCCTCAAGTAGAGGGAGAAGGTGAAGGGGGCGTAGAAGCGCATGCGGCGGATTGGGAAGAACCAATCGATTATCGAATTAGCCTGTCAGAATTATTGCGAGTGATACAGTTTTTCAACTCTACTGGCTACAGTTGCATCGAATCCCCAGAGCGTTCAGACGACGGCTACCAGGTGGGGTTAGGGAAACAGGATTGCCCGTATCATTCCAGCGATTACCACGGAGGCGGGGGGGATTGGCATATTGATTTGAGTGAATTGCTGCGTTTAATTCAGTTCTTCAATAGCGATGGCTATCAAGCCTGTATCGATACGGCGAGTGAAGATGGGTACTGCGCAGGGGCAATGCAGGAGTAGCGGCTCGTCCTGCAGAACAGGAAAGTCGACATTTGACTTTATCTTGCGCAGTTTGCTACGATCCCTCGATGCCGTGCTTGCGGCAAATTCCATTTTATAAAGGAGATAGATTGCTGTCATGAGTCAAGAAAACGAGGTAATGGAACAAGGCGTTATGGCGGAAGCCATGGCGGGAACCGCCGGAATGAGCGACCTGGAACGGGAATTGGAAGCACAGTTAGCCGCAGAGGATATGGGCTCGCTGTTGGATTCCACCGTGCAGAATTTCAAAGAGGGTGAAGTCGTTCAGGGCAAGGTCGTTGAAATTGGTGACGACCGCGTGTTGGTTGACATCGGATACAAAAGTGAAGGTGTCGTACAGTCGACGGAGTTCGCGCAACCAGCAGAGCTGAAGTTGGGCGACATATTTGATTTTTACATCGAAGATCCCGAGAACGATCAAGGGATGCCGATGCTTTCGAAGACCAAAGCGGATCGTATTAAGAACTGGGAACACATCCAGCAGATTTACGAAGACGATGGTGTTATCGAAGGTACGATTACCCGTCGTGTCAAAGGCGGCCTGAAGGTCGATATTGGCATCGATGCCTTCATGCCTGCCAGTCAGCTAACATTCCGCCCCACGGGCGACCTCGAACGCTACATTGGCCGCAAGATGGATTTGAAGATTATCAAGCTGACGCGTCGTCGTCGCAACGTGGTGGTAAGCCGCCGCAAACTGCTCGAAGAGCAGCGTGCTGACGAAAAGGCGAAGTTGCTTGAGAAGATAGAAGTTGGCATCACGCTGAAGGGTGAAGTGAAGAACATCACAGACTTCGGTGCCTTTGTGGATGTCGGCGGTATAGACGGTTTGTTACACGTTACCGACATGAGCTGGGGCCGTGTGAAGCATCCCTCGCAGATCGTGCAAGTGGGCCAGGAAATCGATGTGATGGTGCTCAACTTCGATCCGAATACAGAGCGCATCAGCTTGGGCCTCAAACAAAAAACCGAGAACCCCTGGAAAACCGCTGTCGAGCGCTACCCTGTGGGTAGTGTCGTGCGTGGTCGCGTGGTCAGCATGACCGACTACGGTGCCTTTGTACAGCTTGAAGAAGGCATTGAAGGCATGGTCCACGTCAGTGAGATGAGCTGGACACGTCGTGTTCGCCATCCCAACGAAATTCTCCAGCTGGACCAGGAAGTGGATGTGATGGTTCTGAGCGTAGACGCCGACGAGGAAAAGATTGCGCTGGGTATCAAGCAGACGCAGCCTAACCCCTGGAAACAGATCGGTGAGCGCTATCCTGTGGGTTCGACAGTAAACGGTGTGGTGCGTAATCTGACCGATTACGGCGCGTTTGTCCAGATAGAAGAAGGTATTGACGGCCTGCTTCATGTCAGCGATCTTTCCTGGACGAAGAAAGTCACCAATCCTTCCGAGATCCTTCAAAAGGGTCAGGAAGTTCAAGTTAAAGTGTTGAGCATTGATCCCGACAGTGAAAAGATCAGCGTCGGTCTCAAACAGCTGCAAGACGATCCGTGGTTGGCCGTGATTGAGAAGCTGCCGATCGGTTCGCACGTAGAAGTTGAAATCGCCAAGCTCGTCAGCTTTGGCGCATTTGCCCGCTTGGAAAATGGCATCGAAGGTTTGATTCATGTCAGCGAACTTTCCAACGAACGCGTGCAGAAACCCGAAGAAGTGCTGAAGATCGGTGACAAGGCAACGGCAAAAGTCATTAGCATCAGCCCGGTTGAGCGCAAAATCGGCCTGAGTATCCGCGAATACGAGCGTGATATGGATCAGGAAATCATCGCCGAGCATGCAAGCGGTGAAGAATCCACCGCAGCACCGCGTGTGGATGTAAACGCGAACTTGCAGGGCGCTGTGCCTTCGAGCATGTTGCAGGCTGGACGTAGCATGGAAGATGTAGCGCATGAAATGATGGCTGCAGTCAATCGTGCGGAAGCTGCACGGCGTGCAGAAGCTGCCGATGACGCAGCACCTGCGGCGCCGGAAGCAGCAGCTGCCGAAGAGGCGCCTGCCGAAGAAGCACCTGCGGAAGCACCTGCGGAAGCACCTGCGGAAGCACCTGCGGAAGCACCTGCGGAAGCACCTGCGGAAGCACCTGCGGAAGCACCTGCGGCGGAAGAGAAAACGGAAGAATAATTTCGTTTTTGGTATGAGATACCGTGAGCGTCGTTCGTGAGAACGGCGCTCATTTCGCATATGGGACAGGTGGCGATGGTGAGGCGGGCTGCGATACAATTACCCTGCAAGGCGGGTGGTAGTATGAACAAAAACGCTGCGCGCGTACTTGTAGTGTAGTGTTTTGAAAAAGGTAGGGCAAGGAGAAGAGACGCATGTCTACGTCGAAGAAAAAGCATTCATTAGCTGGCGCACAAATGACGGGCGCTGAGATGATTATTCAGGTGATGGCGGATGAAGGAGTGGATACGGTTTTTGGATATAGCGGGGGCGCTATTTTGCCGACGTATGACGCGGTCTTTCGTTGGAATCGAAACAATCCGGAACAACCCATGAATCTGATCGTGCCCGCCAATGAGCAAGGGGCGGGGTTCATGGCCAGCGGCTATGCGCGTGCTACGGGCAAGGTCGGGGTTTCGATTGTAACCTCGGGCCCAGCGGCGACGAACAGTTTGACGCCCATACGGGATTGTATGGCCGATTCTGTCCCCATGGTTCTGGTCTGTGGTCAGGTGGCGCGGCCTGCGATTGGTACCGATGCATTTCAGGAGGCCCCTGTGCTTAGTTTGATGGGCGCATGTGCCAAGCATGTCTTCCTGGTAGAAAAAGAGGAAGAACTGGAAGATGTTGTCCGTACCGCATTCTATATTGCTCGCAGCGGTCGCCCGGGCCCGGTAGTGATTGACGTGCCCAAGGATGTGCAGAATTACCAAGGGACCTTCAAAGGGGAAGGTATGTTGCCCTTGCGGGGCTATCATGAACGCTTAAAAACGGTTAAAGCCTCACGCATGCCCAAAGAGCGGGCAAAGGCTTTTTTTGATTTGTTGAAACAGTCTAAACGTCCTTTGATCTATGCAGGTGGTGGTGTCATTAACGCCAACGCTTCTGAGGAGTTGCGGACTTTTTCGAAGCAATTTGAGATTCCCGTAGTGACGACCTTGATGGGCATTGGCGCAATGGACACGCAAGACGCCAAGTGTTTGCATATGTTGGGAATGCATGGCACGGCCTATGCAAATTATGCAGTCGATGATTGTGATTTTCTGATTACGGTCGGTGCACGTTTCGATGATCGCGTAGCAGGCGTTCCGAATCGCTTTGCAGAAAATGCCATGATTGCCCATATCGATATTGACGCCGCAGAGATTGGAAAAGTAAAACCGGTGGATTGGTCGCATGCGGGTGACGCCAAATTGGCCTTGCAGGACTTGCTGGCGGCGGGTAAAAATCTAAAAGTGAAACATGCGGCGTGGTTGAAGCATGTGGCGGTGTTGAAGAAAAACCACAAGATGGATTATGACCACGAGAATGAGCGCATCCAGCCACAGATGGTGCTGGCCATGCTTAATAAAATTACGCAGGGTGATGCGATCATCAGCACAGGGGTCGGGCAGCACCAAATGTTTGCCGCGCAGTATTTTGATTTTAAAGCACCACGCACCTGGTTGACTTCGGGTAGCATGGGTACGATGGGTTTCGGTCTCCCTGCAGCCATTGGCGCACAGGTGGCCTGTCCGGATAAACTGGTTATCGACGTAGATGGCGATGGAAGTATCCGCATGAATATCGGGGAAATGGAAACCTGCACCAATTATGATATCCCGGTGAAAGTGTTGCTGTTGAACAACACGGGGGACGGCATGGTGGTTCAGTGGCAGTCGCTTTATTTTGAAGGGCGTTTTTCCGGTACGGATAAGTCGCTTCATAAAAAAGATTTTGTGAAGTCAGCCGAGGCCGATGGTTTCAAGTTTGCAAAGCGGGTGGAGAAGAAGGAGGAACTGGAAGCCGCGCTGAAGGCTTTTGTCGAATTTGACGGGCCTGCCTTCCTTGAGGTGGCAACCGACAAAAAAGCATTTGTCTATCCCATGGTGGGGCCGGGGATGGCCTATTGTGATATGCTGACAGGGCCCTTCATTGAAGGACGAGAGACGGAAGGGCCTAAGGAAGTGCGTTTGGACACCTCTGACAGCTTCTAGGGTTTAAATCGCACGGAAAAGGTTGGATCTTTAGCCAACTTTGTATACAATGGGGCTAAGCTGGATGCTTGGACCGTGGGGAAGAACGCGGTGTTCTGCTGTGCTTCCGGTACAAAGCGGATGGAGCATCATTGTTTGGCGGATTGAGTTTTTCGGGAGGAACAGAAGGTATGAAGCAAGCGATAACGACCGCTGTAGCTATTGGTATATTGGCCATTTCCGGTATCTGTACGGCGCTAGAACCGGCGTATGAGGGCCCCTTGGGAAATCCGGAAGAGCCTGCGCTGCGTCCGTATAAGTGGATGTACCGCGGTATGAAGGCGTTGGTGTATCAAGCGGGTACAGCGTTGAAACAAGGAAATCTGGAGACCCCTGTCTTTGGTACAGTAAATTTGGGGCGTGGTGTACGGCGGGGAACCATGGAGTTGGCGGAATCTACCTATAAAGGCGCCTTGGGTACGCCGGTACCGGAAAAGAAAAACGACTATAAAGATACCCGGGAAGTGAATCGTGTGGTGGAGGATGAGTGGCTGTTGCGTAATGCCAGCGATGCCGCGTTTACCTGGATGTATTTTCCACTGTTGAAAGCCAATGATCACTATCCCTTTGAGGATGAAAAACAGGTTGATCAACGCGAGAAGCAGGCGAAAGAGATTCGTAAGGTGCGCGAGGCGCGTACGGCAGACAAAGAAAACGATGCACTGTCGGGTTCGCCTGTACAACGTGCACAGCGAAGATATGTAGGAGAACGCGCCGCTAAAGAGAATGCAAAGCTTAAAAGTGGGCGTGGGAATCTGTTGCGACTGGCAAAATAAATTGCACGTTATATGAGTATTACACGCCCCGTAGCGGCTTTCGTTGCGGGGCGTGAGGCATTTCTCCATTTGGCATCACCGTCAATCGAATAATTTCGCCACTGAGAGGGTATTAAACAGCAAAATACCGGTTTGGAAATGCTTGGAGAATGCGTTATGGAAAATCTATTTGTTATTGCCTGTGTTCTTGTTGATCTTCCGCTCTTTTTTTTTATCTTTTTTATCGGAAAACTTTTCTATGCGGACCTTGAAGATTTTTTTGATGCAATTCGGTTTTGGCTGACCCCGGATATTATTTCTGCTTTTCGTGGGGAATACTGGGATGATGCATGGGAAGAAATGAAGCTGTTTCTTTTTTTGGTGCCTGTAGCGGAATGGTTATAGGGGAGTACTTTTTGTTTTTAGAACTTTTCCCCGCTTAGAGTGCTCTCCAGACCACACTTACCGGCTCAAATCTGAAAAGATGTCATAAAAAACGAAACATTATTATGGTCAGGGGCGGTAAGGACCATATTTTCTGGGTGTGGCCTTGGCTACTTTGTGGTCGCTGGACCCCTTTAGTGACTAAAATCTCAAGAGTTGTCATAAAAAACGAAATTTTTGCTGTGGTCAGGGATGCTAAGGACCATACCTATTGCTTGCGGTCGCTGGACCGCTTTGGAAATGAATTACTACGATGTCGTTAGCAGCAAATAGTATAAAAACGTTGGTTGTCAAGATTGGCACAAACCTGTTAAGTGGTCGCCGCGCCTTTGATGGGCGGGTGATGGAGGAGGGGGTGAAAACGCTGTGCGCGTTGAAGCATGAATATGGGTTCAACCTGGTGCTGGTTAGTTCGGGAGCGGTAGGCTGTGGTATGAATACCTTGGGGCTGGAGAAACGGCCCACAGCTTTGCCGGAGAAACAGGCGGTTGCGGCGGTGGGGCAGGCTACGTTGATGCATAATTACGAAACACTTTTTAAAGTGTATGGTGAAGGATTGCATACGGCGCAGGTCTTATTGACCTTGTCAGATTTAGATAAGCGAGAAAATTATCTAAATGTGCGCAATACCTTGCACGCCTTGTTTGAAATGAAAAGCATTATCCCTATTATTAATGAGAACGATTCGACGGCGGTGGAGGAGTTGCGTTTTGGGGATAATGATACATTAGCGGCAAAAATTGCAGCGAAAATCAATGCCGATCTGCTGGTTATCTTGAGCGATATTGATGGATTGTATGATAAGAATCCTGCGAAGCATGCGGATGCAAAGTTGGTGGAGACGGTGAGCAGAATTACGTATGAAATTGAGGCGATGGCAGGGGGGGCGGGTAGCATCGCCTCAACTGGAGGAATGCGCACCAAGCTGGAGGCGGCTAAAATAGCCCGGGCAGCGGGAGTGGAAGTAATCATCGCCAATGGATACACCTCGGGGATTCTACGTGGCGTGTTGGAGCATACCGCGCGTTGTACGCGCTTTGAACCGTCTCATACGGTGCTGCCACATCGAAAACGCTGGATTGCCTTTGGGCGCACTATGAAGGGTGCGTTGCGGGTGGATGAGGGTGCATGCAGGGCCCTTGTGCAAAAAGGAAAAAGTTTGTTGGCGGCGGGTGTGGTGGAGGTACTTGGGGATTTCAAGGTGGGGGCGGCTGTGGATATCTGCGCCCCAGACCATACAGTGGTTGCGCGTGGTTTGGTGAATTACGATAGTGCTTCTATTCAGCAGATTATGGGACATAAGAGTCGCGAGATCGAGAAGATTCTCGGTAGAAATGACTTTGATGAAGTCATCCACCGCAACAATATGGTGGTGCTGTGATGGGCTGTGGCATAATGCAGTTCTCACTGCAGTAGATTCCAGGTAAAAGCTTATTGCGCGTTATTTTTATGGTCCCGCTTTATCGATGCGATACTATCGTTTTTCTTCGCGCCACTATAATAAAGATGTTTATTACCAAAGCGGTCCAGCGAGCGCCGGCAACAGGTATGGTCCTTGCCGTTCCTGACCGAAACAAAACGCGTTCTTTATGAAAACTTTTGAAGTGTTAGGCACTAATAACTTTATGTTTATAAATATTGAAGGAGTATGCTATGAAACCGAATGCCCTTCAGCATGAATTGGAACAGATTGGACGGCAGGCGCGTACGGCCTCGAACGCGTTGCGTGCATTATCGCGGGCGGTTAAAGATGCGGCATTGTTGGCGATTGCCGCACGCTTGCGTAGTGAACGTGAGCAGCTTAAAAAGGAAAATGAAAAAGACCTTGTTGCGGGACGTGAAAAAGGTCTTTCCAGCGCCATGCTGGATCGTCTTGCACTGACGGATGCGCGTATTGACGCGATGGCGGAAGGTCTGGAGACGGTGGCAGCGTTGCCGGACCCGGTGGGGGATATTACTGAGCAGTATGTACACCCTAATGGTTTACGGATTGCAAAAATACGTCAACCCTTGGGGGTGGTGGGTATTATCTACGAAAGCCGTCCTAACGTAACAGCAGATGCGGCGGCGCTATGTTTGAAATCAGGGAACGCCTGCGTGTTGCGGGGGGGATCGGAAGCCCTCCATTCCAATTTAGCCATTGCCGATATTTTTATCGCCGGGGTTTGCGATGCGGGTGCTCCTAAGGATGCGGTTCAGATTATCCGCACTGCCGATCGAGCTGCGGTAGGCGAAATGCTCAAGCTGGATCGGTATATCGATGTGATCATTCCCCGTGGCGGAAAGGGGCTTATTTCGCGTATCTACGATGAGTCACGTATTCCCGTTGTAGCGCATCTGGACGGTATCTGCCATACCTATATTCATGAGGACGCAGAGTTGGAAATGGCGCGTGCGATTGCGGTGAACGCCAAGTTGCAACGTCCTGGCGTATGCAATGCCATGGAGACGTTGCTGGTGCATGAAGCCGCTGCGCCGATGCTATTGCCTGAAATTACTGCTGCTTTGACAGCGGGTGGATGTGCTTTGCGGGGCTGTCCGCGTACACAACAGTTGATTTCCTGTGAGCAGGCAACAGAGGCGGATTGGGAAACGGAGTATCTGGACAAGATACTCGCGATTCGTATCGTAGCTTCCCAGGAAGAAGCAGTGGAACATATCAATACCTACGGTTCACATCATTCCGACGCCATCGTAACAGAGAGTTATGCTGCAGCGGAAAAGTTCCTGGATGATGTAGATAGCGCCACGGTTTATGTAAATGCGTCGACGCGTTTTACCGATGGCTTTGAATTTGGACTGGGTGCCGAGATCGGTATCAGTACCAATAAATTGCACTGTCGTGGTCCTATGGCATTGGAGGGACTGACATCGCAGAAGTATGTCGTTCGAGGTTCAGGGCAGATTCGTGAGTAAACAAGAGCGTATTGGGATTTACGGCGGTACTTTTGATCCTATTCATAAGACCCATTTAGATATTGCTCGGGCGGCGTTGCTGCACGCGCAGTTGGATCGTATTCTGTTCGTGGTGGCGGCCTCACCGCCCCACAAACAACAGGGTATCGCTACGCCAGCCGAGGTGCGTTTAGAGATGGTGCAGGCCGCCATTGTCGATGAACCTCGCTTCCAAACCTCCCGGGTGGAGTTGGATCGAGAAGGGCCTTCGTACATGGCGGACACAGTGCGTCTGTTGCATGAACAGAAATCCGACGCGGCCTTTTTTTTGATTATTGGCGAGGATATGCTGGTAGATTTTCCTTCTTGGCGTGAACCGGACACCGTGCTGCGCTATGTTCGCTTACTTGCTGTGCATCGTCCCGGAATAACCCAGTCTATCCCTTCGCAATTGGAAGGGAAATACGAATTTCTCCCTTTCTCGGAAAGTACATGTTCTTCAACGACGATTCGGAGGGGGCTCGAAAGCGATCAAGATATGCGCGCACTCTTGCCCGCTGCCGTTGCACAGATTATTGCGGAGAGGGGGCTGTACCATGGAAATTAAAATTCCAGCACACTATCCGCCGGAAATTATTTCACAGTTACAGCGGCGCTTGTCTCCCGGACGATTGGCGCATACCGTATCGACGACGGAGTATTTGTGCGCCATTGCCCGGGAAATTGGCTTGGATGAGTTCCAGGCACTCCAGGCAGGTCTGCTGCATGATTTTTGCCGGGAAGATACGGACGAGGTGTTGTTGGCCAAAGCAGCGCAATACCAGATTCCGGTTAATGAGACCGCCAGCGCGTGTCCCGCTTTGCTCCATGGGCCTGTAGCCGCAGAGGAATGTCGCCGTACCTTGGGTGTGCCTGATCCCGATATCTATGAGGCAATTTACTGGCATACCTTTGGCAAGCCAGGTTTAGAGAAGCTGGGTCAGGCGTTGTATCTGGCTGATTTCGCAGAACATTCACGCACGCATGCTGAGGCGGCACATACGCGGGCAGTTTTGGAAACAGCAGGTTTTGAGGCGGCAGTACGCTACGCTGCTGAGAAGAATGTGGAACATCTCGCCCGAAAGAAATACTGTGATCCGCATACCTTGGCGTTTTACCACTGGCTTCAGGAGAAGGATGGGGTATGAGTCGCGTTGATCAATTTGAAGAATTGGCTCGCTATTATGATCCGATTATGGAGCATGTAGATTATGATCGTTGGTACCTCATAACGAGCACGTTAGCTGAACTTTTCCCGCCTGATTTTCTCCATATTGACGCTGCCTGTGGTACAGGGGTTCTGCTTAATATGTTGCGTCAAAGCGGCTGGAACAGCGTCGGCTTTGATTTGTCTTTTTCCATGGCGCGCATCGGTCGAAAAAAACGAGGCACGCTTCCGTTATGCAATGCGGATCTAACGGCGCTTCCGTTTGTAAACGCGGCCGATTTTATTACCTGCCTTTTCGACAGTATTAATTTTTTACTCGATGCAGCCGCGGTGCGTACGGCGTTTCAACAAGTTTATGCGGCGCTCAATGATGGCGGGGTGTTTTATTTCGACGTGGTTACGGAGCGTATGGTGACAGAGCATTTTGAGAACCAGAGTTGGACGGAGAATAACGGTACGTTTACTACGACCTGGTCGAGCACTTATGATCGCGCCCGCAGCATTACGAACAGTAGCATCCGTATTAACACAGCTCAGGAAGCTGTTATTCGCGAGCGCATCTATCCGATTGAAGAGATCACCGAAATGCTGCGCGATGCTGGATTTGTCTTGCTTGCCCAGCAGGACGCGAATGCGTGGACGCCGATAAAGCCTCGTAGCACACGGGTCGATTTTGTTGTCGCCAAGAAGCCGGATGATAGCTTGCTGAAACAATTCAGGAAGTTAAAGCGAAGTATCCCCCTCCTCATTCGATGAGCCCCGCAAGAAAGTGAGCAAAAGCGGGTTTATCTTTTCAGGGTGCTCGTAATGGAAGATGTGCCCTTCATTTTCCAACGAATGAAACTGCACGCTGGGTAATGCTTTTTGGGCCAGCAGATGGTGCGCATATGGCACGGTCTTATCTTTGGTCCCCCAAAGCAGCAATATGGGACGCGACTGTGTTCCCACCCGTTCGTAGACGGGCTGCAGGGTCAGCAATGGGGTGTGGCGCAATGTCGAAAGCAATGCCTGGGTGTAGCCTGCATAGTTTAGCTGCTCCAGGTAATCTTCCTGGAACTGGGCTGATTTTTTCGGATCGCTTCGCACCTGCCACTTAAGTCCACTTTTCAGCGCCTTTTCTCCGAACATGCGCAGAAACCAGTCACCGATCAAGGGGGCTTTTAACAAGCGATATTTTAAGGGGATATCCTCTACCGGGAAACCTGCTGGCGCCAGCAAAGCCAACCGTGCCACGCGTTCGGGATGCCGATCCGTGAATTTTACCGAGATGGCGCCGCCCATCGAGTGACCGACCAGATGGACCGGTTTTGTTACCTGCAATGCATCCAACAGTTCCAGCAGTTGACGATCATACAGATCATCGGTATACCGCACGGCGGGTCGATCGGAAAAGCCACGTCCATACAAATCGTAACGCAGTACATGAAAGCCAGCCTGAGCCAGTACGTCAAACTGGTAGTCCCACAGGAAAGAGGGGGAGGTAATACCATGTACCAGCACTACGGGCTGGCCTGACGCAGGCCCCGCCCATTCGTAGGAGGTTATCCCGTCCGACAATGCGACAAAGGTTTTTTTCGGCATTGTCGAACGCACGGTAGCATCCAACACCGGCTTGCCATCGCCAACGATAAAAGGATAGGCAACTGTTCCGCCCAGCAATACGGTCAAAGTCAAAAGAAAACCAACAAGAATCCGCTTCCAACGACCCAACATTCCGTTTATAATCCTTCCTCTGCGGTAGCGTTATCTGTGTCCATATCCCTTTTTGAAAAGAATTCCAACGCCACCAGGAACACCAGGCCACCAATAATCGCCAGATCCGCCACGTTAAAGATGCCCGTGCGTTGCCACCATGCCGAACCAAAGCCCAGATTCATAAAATCGACCACTTTACCCTCCCGAAACAAGCGGTCGATGATATTGCCGATACCGCCGGACAAAATTAGGGTCAAGGCCACTACGACGGACATGGACAGCGTCCGCTTGAAAAAAATAACCCAGGCAAGGATCAGCAAAATGAGCATATTCAATCCCGTCAGCAGTCCAAAGCGCATTCCATCCGAGAGGGTGCTGCCCAGACTCAAAAACGCCCCTGTATTGGTGGCGTACTGTAAGCGAAACAAGTCATGTGGGTACCAGCTTGCCGGAAACAAGATGGGGGCATGTCCTTTCAGATAATGTATTGCCATCCATTTTGTGCCCTGATCCAAGAGCACAAAGAAAAGTAATACTCCGCCGACCCAGCTTATCCGTTTCAATTGTCCCGTCATCAAGCCTTACTCCTAAAGTGGTCCAGCGACCACAAGGTGGCCAGGGCCACAGCCAAAAAATATGGTCCTTGCCGTTTATGACCACAGCGAAATTTCGTTTTTTCCCTCGTGACGAAGTTATACTTCGTCACGCACTTGTCTCCGAAGCTTTGCTTCGTAATGTCTGGGCAGATAGTTTTTAACGTTACCAAGTTCAACTTGGTAACGAGAGCTAAGCAAAAATTTCGTTTTTTGTGATAACTTTTGAAATTTTAGTCCCTAACATGCGCTTACCAGATAGTACGATTTTCCCACGAAATACATCAAGTGCGTTTATTTTGGAGTGGCGCTGTGTAGAAACGCCTCATCGGCCTGAGCTCTCGGCCCTTAAAAAAAGAAGGGGGGACTCAAAAAAGACAGGGGAAGCGTCTTTTCAGGTGCTACATACCCAGAGCCAATACTACCCCCCCCCCCTCAAATACAGACGTACTCTGAAAGCACAGAAGTCTCCAATGTCTTCAGCGCGGATTAAAACGTGAGTTGCGTTCCCCACCAGAAATAGTCTGCATCCTGATCATCCAGTCCACCCATGAATAAAAGACCGTTCGCGTCGGCGAAAACACCATCTACAATGGCGTCGCCGGTAAAGAAGTGCGACCAGCCGCATTCGAAGGAAAGGTCATCGGAATAGTCATAGGCAGCCCATAAAGTAGTTTCCCAACCGAGGTCTTTTTTACCCGTTTGCGTAAGGAAAGGAAACGGGGAAGCGAGCGGAAGCCGACGTTTTCCAAGGCGTTTCCATACCGGGGTGTCGAAAGCTTCCAGCGTCTGCAGATAGTGAACACTTGCCCCGATTTCAATAGCATCGGTAGGTGTACAAGAGAGGGCAAGGTGTGCTATCCAGACGTTGCTCAAGGCACTGGCATCCAGGAAATTCTCTTCTTCCCAACTGGAAAAAAGGCGGTTGAACGACAGGCTGGCCTGGGGGCGACTGAAGGGATTGAGCCAGTCTATAAAAGAGATATCCCGGCGGTCTTCGCCGCCGTAGTAGGTGACTCCGCCTTCGATGTAGGGGGAATACGCCTGCTCAAAAGTATAGCCGAGTGTAGCATGTCCCGCCCACGCGCCGTATTCCGCACCGGTATCGCCATAAAGCTTGCCGATAGGCACAAACCCGGCACCTGCCAGCCCTGCGTCGCCCCATTGGTAAGCGGCTTCAACTTCGGTATTGAAGCCCCCAAAGTCTCCGGCGAGACGCAGGCCTACGGTATGTATGGCGACCGTGTCATAGCTGTCACGATGCAACAACCCTTCCAGCCACTCAGCAAAGGGGGGGGCAGTAGTAAGTTCAAAATCACCACCATCACGCAGCAAAAAACAATATCCGTCAAAAGTCCAGTCTTCCACACCGCTATAGGTAGCGTACAATCCATAAAAATCGACATCATCGCCGGGGGCGTAGCGTTCGTTCAATTTAGCGGCAAAGGCATCCACTACATAGCTTTCGGCGGTGTGTGTCAAGCGAAGCGCATCAAACGAAAGGTAGGTAAGCGGTGCAAACGATGCATTATTGCCCACCAGCCATTCACTTCCAAAGCACAATTCCTGGCGTCCGATACGTAGTTGGAGGGGAAGCTCAAAACACTGCTCAATGTCGATATAAGCCTGATAGAATTCAATATCATCGCTGCTATCGGCACGCTGGTCGACGCCGAATACGTAGCGAGGCGACCGGAAGTCCTCTCCCCAGTCTTCAATGCTTTCCAGCTCAAGGTAGGCCGACACATCGTCAGTAAACTGCGCATTGAAATGTACCGTGGTGCGTTGTTCCAGCCAGGCATTACCGTACCCATCCTCATCATCATAGGCACGAATGAAAGAAGTTGTTCCCAGCGGGCCTATGGCGCGTCCCCGTAACAGTGCCGGAGGGATACGTGTCGTATTGGCTGCGTTGTCAAAGAAATCCGTATAGTAATTACCATAGATCTCTATACTGCCGCCAACGGTAATCTGCTGCAATTCCGCCGATGCCTGCATTGCAGCGACTACGAACACGAGAATAGCTATACCCCATATACGCATTTTTCGTTTCCCCATGGTAAGCGTCTCTGATGGCTGAGTTTCAAAAAGTTATCCCCAAAAATAAAATTTTACTGTGGTCCCCTGGAGTAGTTCTCTAAAACCGCTTTACCCAATAACATCCTATCAAAAATGGGGCTATGCGACAATAAGCCAGAGATGTGACGGTGCTACACCTGGCTGCTACACCAAGCTTTGAGTATTTTGGTGTAACCCCGCCATTTTTTTACATAGTTTTCGAAGTTGTCTCCGGAGATTCGATCTGTTAAAATACTGTAAATAAAATCAGTATTAGTGGAGCGCTTTATGGAACCCCGCATCGTACATGTTGATATGGACGCATTCTTTGCCTCAGTGGAATGTGCGCACAATCCGGCATTAAAAGGAAAACCCCTGATTATAGGAGGCGGTCCGGAAGATGTGCGCGGCGTTGTATCTACGGCTTCTTACGAAGCCCGCCAGTATGGTGTTCACTCTGCCATGCCCTTGGCGCAAGCGCGTAAACTCTGCCCCAACGGAATCTACATGCGCGGCCATTATGAGTTGTACGCCGAGGCCTCCCAAAAAATCCAAACCATACTAATGCGTGTGTCACCGCATGTACAGATGGCATCCATTGACGAGGCCTATATTGACGTTTCCGGTTCTCAGAAGCTATTTGGCGGGGATGACGCAATTGCCGCTTTTATCAAAGATGAAATCCGCGCACAACTCCAGATTTCCTGCACAGTTGCGATTGCCCCCAACAAGCTCGTGGCCAAAGTCGCCTCAGAGGAAGGCAAGCCGGATGGCTACGTCCGCGTAGCAGCTGGTGGAGAAGCCGCCTTTTTAGCCCCTATGGCTATTCGTAAGATCCCTGGCATCGGTCCACGGAGTTGCGCCCTCTTGGAGGGCCTGGGTCTCCGTACGGTCGCGGAATTGGCGCGCTGTAAACTGAGTTTGCTCGAACGGGTATGTGGTCCACAGCATGCCTTATCGCTACAGCAGGCGGCGCAAGGTAGAGGCAGTGTGCTGGTAGAGACCGTTACGCGCCCCAAATCGATCAGTCGCGAAACCACCTTTTCCAAAGACCGCTGGGATTGGACGGAAATTGGGGCTGTATTGAGTTATCTTACGGAACAATGTACCTATACCCTGCGAAAACAGCAGTTAGAAACCCGGCGGGTCATGTTGAAAGTGCGGTACTGCGATTTCGAAACGAAAACATTTGCCCAAAGCCTGATGGATGCTACTACCGTGGACAGCGAAATCCAGGCCGTAGTCCGTGCGCTTATCCCCAAAGCTCGAACCCGCCGAGCGCCGATACGTCTGGTGGGGGTAGGACTCTCCCAATTGCAATACAACCAACATCAGTTAGCGCTGTTTGGTCGCGAAGAGGCCGAGAAATGGGGGCGAGTTCTGGAACAGGTCGATACAGTGCGTAATCGTCTAGGCTTCAACGCTGTCCAGCTGGGAAAGTCTATTACATTGGGCCAAAAACAAGAACGACTCCGTCGACGCTAAAATATTTCCTATAGCCAAAAAAAGAGAAGCCAGATAGAATAGACAGAAGGTGGCATTGCTGTACAAAGGTAAAAAGCGGGGGATGCTATGGGGGATAGCAGCCGAAAAAAACAACGGAAGACATGGGAAATCCTATCTTTATCCTGTTGCAGCGCACTTTTAGTATGGCTTCCTCTATCTCTTTTATTGCAAGCAAGTTGTGCGCGTTTCCCCTCTTCAGAAGAAGAACGCTTGAAAAAAACGCTATCTAGTATCTCCGTGCAAATGGAACACAGTGAACCTGCGACTTCAGCTTCGGATTTGGCGCCATGCACCGATTTTTTTTCCTGTTTCCACTATGCTTTAGGCCATAACCCATCACTGCAAGCACGATTTCATGAATGGCGCGCCGCCATGGCGCGTATTCCACAAGCGCGTGCTCTCCCCGATCCAAAGTTTACCTATGCGCGGTACATAAGAGAAGTAGAAACCCGCGTGGGTCCCCAACAACACCGGGTAAGTCTTTCCCAAACTTTTCCAGGATTTGGCAAACTCCGCGCTGCAACCGATGTCCGCATAGCGGAAGCATTGGTTGCGGAAAAGCGTTTTGAAGAAGAAAAGTACCGCTTGATGGTACGCGTGGGAACTGTATGGTTTGCCTACTATTACCTCTTTCGCGAATTAAAACTCAGCCAGGAACATGTTTATTTGCTCCAGGACATGGAACATGTCGCCCGTGCACGATTTCGTAGTGGAGGAACACTGACATCCATTGTGCAATTAGAGATGGAAGTGTCCAGGCTGCAGGAAAGAATACAGTCGCTGGAGGAACAGAAACCAGTTTTGCTTGCTGCGCTGAATGCAGTCCTAAATCGTTCCTCACAAGCCACTGTAAAACTGCCGGAAAAGGCTGAGCCTATGGAATTGTTTCAAAGAACCCCTGCAAATTGGGAAAAAGTGAAAGCATCAAATGCGAAGTTCGCCACACTCCAAAAAGAATATGAAATCGCGCAAAAGAGCATCGCGGTAGCACAAAAACGTATCTGGCCAGACATCACCGTGGGGCTGGAATTTATACAAACGGACAAAGCAAAAGGCGATCCAGAACAACTGAAATTGCTACAAGACAATGGCAAAGATCCGGTTATTGCATCCCTGTCCTTTAACCTGCCCTTACACGTTCCAAAATATCGTGCCTATGTTCAAGAGGCTAAAGCACAATCTGATGTGGCATCCGAAAAAATGCATGCGTATAAAAATGAACTACAGGCGGAATGGTGCGATCTGCATTTTCAATGGCATGACGCCGAACGCCGTAACACCCTTTTTCAACATACACTTATGCCCAAAGCGCAGGAAGTTTTGGAAATAACCTTACAGGCTTTTGAAACGGGAGAAGTGAATTTTCTTGATCTCATCGAAGCACAACGGACCTTGCTGGATTTTGAGCTTTCGTATGAACGCGCGATGACGGATGCACAACTGGCACAGATTAAACTGGCAGCGCTTATGGGAGGTGACGCTATATCAGAGTGTTTCAGCGACCACGAGCAAGTGCCCATCATTACAGGTGATGCATATGCTCCTTAAGTTTCTGACCTCAACGAAATATCGTTTTTGGTAGCTTTGGGATCCTACTCAAAAAAAGGGGGGGAAGATGTCTAAAAGTACAGGCACACCCTATCTGTCTATGTTTTTCATAGCCGTCATTTTTCTTTTGGCGGGCCTAAGTCTGGGATATATGCTTTTTCAAACAAACCCGTCTATACCCGAGAAAACAACAATCACCGCTTCCCAAAACGAAACAGAGGAAACAATATGGACGTGTTCCATGCATCCCAATATACGAATGCCTGGGCCAGGGCGGTG
Source organism: Candidatus Hydrogenedentota bacterium (assembly GCA_963678445.1). Lineage (GTDB taxonomy): Bacteria > Hydrogenedentota > Hydrogenedentia > Hydrogenedentales. The sequence goes on from OY782877.1 coordinate 3,414,609, forward strand.
CCCCATTTGCGCCATGGAGCTTATCCCGATAGTGTTAGATACAGCGAATCAGGAGGCGCAACCCAGTACCTTGTCCTTATCAAAAAATGCCATGGCTTTGGCTGAAATCGAAACCGTTCCCGTGGAACATCGTTTTGTAGAGACGGTGATTCGTCTGTTTGGCAAGCTACAGTATGATGAAACACGGGTGAAGCATATTTCCGCATGGACCTCAGGGCGTGTAGATCGAATGTATGTCGACTACACCGGTGTACCGGTACGCAAAGGCGACCATCTTGTCTACCTATACAGTCCCGACTTACTAACCGCTCAAGAAGAACTGTTACAAACCTTGAAATCCACCCGGAGACTACAAGGAAGTTCATCCGATATCGTGCGAGAAGCGAGCGTATTAAATGTACAGGCCGCACGGGAAAAACTTCGCTTACTTGGGCTTTCCGAAACGCAACTAAAACGGATAGAAGAAGAGAGGAAAGTTTCCGATCACCTCACCATTTATTCCCCTGTTGGCGGAATTGTCGTAGAAAAATGGATCGCTGAAGGAAGCTATGTAGAAACCGGGAAACGCATCTATACCGTTGCCGATTTATCTCAACTTTGGCTTCAGCTTGATGCCTACGAGTCTGATCTGATGTGGGTGAGATATGGACAACCGGTTCACTTTGAAACAGAGGCATATCCCGGTGAAATTTTTGAAGGGAAAGTAGCCTTTATAGCTCCTGTGTTAAATGATAACACCCGCACAGTGCAGGTACGTGTCAATGTTCCCAACCCTGATGGACGTCTCAAACCCGGTATGTTTGCTCGCGCTCAAATTCATGTTCGAATCGGTGCCGATGGCAGTATTAATGCGCCAGACCTCAGTGGAAAATGGATGTGTCCGATGCATCCCGAGGTGCTAAAAGATAAACCAGGAACTTGTGATTTATGCCGTATGCCCTTACTTAGCGCAACACAACTGGGCTATGTTTCCGAAGAAGAAGGGAAGCTGAAAAAGCCCCTGGTTGTCCCTATTTCTGCTGTTTTGAATACAGGTAAGCGTGCAATTGTGTACCGTGCCCTACCGGATGTGTCCGGACAATTTGAAGCGAGGGAGGTCCTTCTTGGTCCCCGTGCTGCGGAAGACTATTTGGTGTATGCCGGGCTTCAAGAAGGCGATCGTGTGGTGCGAAAAGGCGCCTTCAAGATTGATAGCGCCATGCAGATCCAGGCACAGCCCAGCATGATGCAGCTCGCTGACGCCGAAGGAGCGAATGAGGAAGGTTTGTCTAAGGAGAGTTTATCCAGTTCGCACAAATCGTCTTCTAAACCCGGTTTAAGCGATGCTGAAACGGCACATATAGACGAAATTCTTCGTCAATATTTTTCCTTACAACAGGCTTTGAGCAAAGATGACTTGGGAAAAAGTCAGCAACTTGTCAAGTCCATGGAAGAATGGTTGACTGGTAAATGGGGGACGAAAGAAAAGCATGCCCAACCAATGCTGTGGGAAAAAATACAAAGCGATATGAGAGAGGCTTTGGGTGTTTTGAAGGAGCAAAAAAGCATCGAAGATATACGAAAGGGTTTTGCGTTAATATCCGACGTGCTACACGAATTCCTATTGAAAACTGGTTCAGCAAATACGGCGCCTGTCTACCGATTTCAATGTCCGATGGCTTTTAACAATCGTGGTGCGTTTTGGCTGCAACAGAGCGAACAGACTGAAAATCCTTACTTTGGCGCATCCATGTATCGATGCGGTGGACGTGTGAATACAATTACGCCTAAAAAGGAAGAGGAGAAAGAAAAAAGAAATTACCATCCATGGAGGAGCATCAAAAGCACTAAAGCGGTCCAGCGTGCAAAAAGATGAGGTAGGCTTCTTGCCATTCCTGAACACAGTAAACCGTTGCTCTTTGAGCAATAATCAAAGGGGCGTTACTAGACAGTAAAGTTTTAAAGAGGGCAGGGAAATTTTTTTCTTTAACCAGGGGGATGCGATGTCAACAGAGCGGTTTTCCATAACGGACCGGTTTATCGGCTTTTTTTTGGAAAACAAGCTGGTTGTGGTTATTCTTCTGCTGTTCCTAGCGCTTTGGGGCATTATTGTCGCTCCCTTTGATTGGTCGCTTGCGGGTTTGCCCCGTGCACCAATAGCTGTGGACGCCATCCCGGATATTGGCGAAAACCAGCAAATCGTATTTACAGCCTGGGAAGGCCGCTCTCCGCAAGACATTGAGGATCAGATCACATATCCCCTTACGACAGCGTTGATGGGGGTGCCAGGGGTTCGTGTAGTACGAAGTTTTTCAATGTATGGGTTTTCCACTATCTACCTCATCTTTGAGGAAAAGGTGGATTTCTACTGGTCGCGTGCACGTATTTTGGAAAAACTCAATAGTCTTCCTACCAATTTGTTACCCGTTGAGGTAAAACCAACCCTGGGACCGGATGCGACCGCGTTGGGGCAGGTGTTCTGGTACACCCTTGAAGGACGTACTGAAGCAGGTGAGCCTGTAGGGGGGTGGGATCTTCAGGAGTTGCGCACCCTTCAGGATTGGTACGTGCGCTATGCCTTTCAATCTGTGCCGGGAGTGAGTGAAGTTGCCTCCGTTGGCGGGTTTGTGAAGGAATACCAAATTGATGTCGATCCCGATGCACTACGTGCTTATGGTGTAACGCTGGCGCAAGTTTTTGCTGCGGTGCAGCGTGCTAACAAGGATGTGGGCGCGCGTACCATTGAAGTAAACCAGGTTGAATACATCATTCGTGGTATTGGCTTTGTAAAGCAATTGGCGGATTTGGAATATGCGGTCATTACGGCACATGCAGGTACGCCCATTTATGTAAAACAGGTGGCCACGGTGACTGCGGGTCCGGCGATGCGTCGTGGCGCATTGGATAAAGACGGGGCAGAAGCCGTCGGAGGCGTTGTTGTGGTGCGCTATGGCGAAAACCCACTGCGTACCCTTGTGCTTCTCAAGAATAAAATAAAAGAGATTTCTCCTTCCATGCCTTCAAAAATGCTGGCAGATGGAAGAAAAAGCAAAGTTACCATTGTCCCATTTTATGATCGGAGCGGTCTTATTTGGGAAACCCTGTATACCCTGCGTGTGGCGTTAAAACAAGAGATTCTAGTGACCATTATCGTGCTGCTTGTTCTTCTTATGCATATGCGTAGCGCCTTTTTGGTTTCCACAATGCTTCCCTTGACGGTGCTGGGCTGTTTTATCGCCATGAAAATGGCCCATGTTGATGCCAATATCGTCGCTCTTTCAGGTATCGCCATTGCCATTGGCACGATTGTCGATATGGGTATTGTCATTTGCGAGAACATCTTGAGTCATCTTCGTAGCAATGAAGGCAAAGAGGAAGTTTCTGCCCAGCAATGCGTATATCAGGCGACACGCGAAGTAGGTGGTGCGGTTCTCACCGCTGTAGCAACCACGGTGATTAGTTTTCTTCCCGTGTTTACTATGCAAGGAGCTGAGGGGAAACTTTTTCGTCCCTTGGCATACACCAAAACCTTTGCCCTGTTAGGTGCAATATTTATTTCGCTTGCTTTCCTGCCCACCTTAGCTCAATGGTTATTTGCAAGCCGATGGCGTTCGAATACAGGAAAATATTTTTTCTATATTCTTTTAGCGCTTGTTGGGGTTTATTTAATACTGTTTTTTCATTGGTGGGTTGGCGCGTTGCTTTTATTGGTTATTCTATGGCGCATTTTTGGACACCATTTCCCATTATTCTTTCATACCAGTATTCATTTCTTGCTGACAGGACTAATTGTTTTGATTGTGTTACTTTTATTTTCGAACGACTGGCTTCCTCTTGGTCCGGAAGGAGGGTGGGGGAGGAATGCCCTATTCACCGGTATGCTTCTCGGTCTTCTCCTTGGCGCTATTCTTGTTTTTCAACGACTTTATGGAACGATACTAAGCTGCTGTTTAGATCATAAAATACTTTTTTTGTCCCTGCCCATTTCCCTGGTACTTTTTGGTGCCTGTATTTGGTTGGGGTTTGACACAGTATTCGTCTGGCTTCCTGATTCATTACGTGTTTCACGTCCCGTGCAGATCGCAACCAGTCTTTTTCCGGGATTGGGAAGAGAATTTATGCCCCCCCTTGATGAGGGCGCATTTCTTTTGATGCCTACGACCATGCCGCATGCCGCTTTGAGTGAAGTCGGTAATGTAATCAGCAAACAGGATCAAGCAATTTCCGCCCTGCCTGAAGTCGCTTCCGCGGTTGGGAAACTGGGACGCGCCGAGACTCCACTGGACCCTGCACCGGTGTCTATGATCGAAACATTGATTCAATATCATCCTGAGTTCTTAGAAAATGAGAAAGGGGCGCCACTTACCTTTCGTTGGGAGGCTGATAAGGAAGATTATTTTAGGGATAGGGACGGCACGCCCATCGCGGCAGCCGATGGGAAAGCCTATCGTGTCCGTGGACGCTTTGCTCGTGACAATCAGGACGCATTGATTCCCAGTAAGAATGGAAAACCTTTTCGATTGTGGCGTCCTCACCTGGAACCTGCACTCAATCCTGGTCGGGATGCCTGGCCAGGTATTCAAAAGGTAGAAGATATTTGGCGGGAAATCACAAAAGCCGCTTCGATACCCGGTACTACAGGAGCGCCATATCTGCAACCGATTGCAGCGCGCCTGGTTATGCTACAGAGCGGCATGCGCGCCCCTATGGGCGTCAAGATTAAAGGGAAGACGCTCGAAGATATTGAAACCGCCGCCTTGGCCATTGAGCACCACTTGCGTCAGATACCTGAAGTAGCGCCTGATACGGTAAATGCAGATCGCATTATCGGTAAGCCTTATCTGGAAATCCATATAGACCGTCAAGCTATCGCTCGCTACGGCATCCAGTTGGAGGATGTACAGGATGTACTTGAAGTGGCGTTGGGCGGACGGCGTATCACGAGCACGGTGGAGGGACGAGAACGCTATCCGGTACGGGTGCGTTATCTGCGTGAACTGCGCGATAGTATTGAGTCATTAGATGATGTCCTTGTAGCAACATCCGCCGGTGCACAAATTCCGCTTCGTCAATTGGCAGAGATCAAATATGTACGGGGTCCGCAAGTTATCAAAAGCGAAGACGCTTTCTTGTTGGGGTATGTGCTCTTCGACAAGAAGCCAGGTTATGCCGAAGTCGATACCGTTGAATCCTGCCGTCGCCATCTTGCGCAGATGATAAAGCAAAAAAAACCTGTGCTTCCCAACGGTGTGCACTTTACCTTTGCCGGAAATTACGAAAATCAACTGCGCGCACAAAAACGTCTGCGAATTGTTTTGCCCCTGGCATTGGTCCTCATTTTTTTTCTTCTCTATTTCCACTTTCACAGTGTTGCCACTGCATTGATGGTTTTTTCCGGTATAGCCGTAGCCTGGTCTGGCGGTTTCATTCTTATCTGGCTTTTCGGACAGCCGTGGTTTCTCAACTTTTCCTTAATGGGAACGGATTTGCAAGCGCTTTTTCAGATTCACCCCCTTAACCTGAGTGCTGCCATATGGGTAGGTTTCCTCGCCCTTTTTGGTATCGCCACCGATGATGGCGTGATAATGGCCACCTACATTCGTCAAAGCCTTGATAAACAGCAGCCACAGGATATAAGTGGGATCCGCCACGCCATAGTCAAAGCCGGAAAAAGGCGAGTACGTCCCTGCCTTATGACCACTGCAACTACCGTGCTTGCACTTATACCCGTGCTTACGGCCACTGGTCGTGGCGCCGATATCATGGCGCCTATGGCCATCCCCACCTTTGGCGGCATGCTAATTGCCCTTATTACCATGTTTCTCGTTCCAACGCTCTACGCGGCCTATGCCGAACACTATCTTACTCATCAGGAGAAACAAGGGACAGTTACCCAAAATACAACTTAATCTAAAGCGGTCCAGCGAGCTCCTTACCGTCACTGAACAGAGAAACCTTCGTTTTTATTCTCGATTTTATATTTTAGGGATAGCGTAAACTATCTTGCATTTTTCAAACGGTATTTGATAGGCTCATTTCTTTGGGGTAGTTCGCTTTTTCCCGCTAGGGAGATAAAAGTGCGCATTGAAATGGGGTTGTATCGGGGGGGGACTGCTTTTTTCGAATAACCGTATTTCGTGTCTTTGCAGTGTATTTAGGTAGGCGTTCGTTATTTTTCGAAACGTGATAGCACGTTTTTGTTTTTTTTACACAGGAGGATTGTAGGATGCCCAGAATTCTCTGTCTGGATGGACTGAGTGCTGAGGGAGTGGATGTGTTTCGTGCTGCGGGTTTTGAAGTGGATGTGAAGCCCCCGCAAAAACCCGCGGAGTTGGCGGCGATTCTTGGTTCGTATGATGGCTTGGTGGTGCGTAGCGGCACGAAGGTGACGGCGGAAGCATTAGCTGAGGCGAAGCAGTTGAAGGTGATCGGTCGTGCGGGCGTGGGCACGGACAATATTGATAAGGAGGTGGCGACGCAGATGGGTATCGTGGTGATGAATACGCCGGGGGGCAACACGATTTCGACATGTGAACATACGTTTGCAATGATGCTTTCCCTGTGTCGCAATATCCCCCAGGCGCATGCGTCGATGCAGGAGGGGCGTTGGGACCGTAAGCTCTTCATGGGCACGGAATTATGTGGAAAAACACTGGGCGTCATCGGCATAGGACGTATTGGGGGTGCGGTAGTAAAACGAGCGCAGGCCTTTGAGATGAAGGTTCTGGCGTTTGACCCCATTCTGACCCAAATTCAGGCGGAGACGTTGGGCGTAGAGTTGGTAGGCGTGGATGAACTGGTTGAGCGCGCGGATTTCATCAGTATCCACGCGCCCAAATCGGAAAAAACGAATAACATGATTGCCGCGCCGCAGTTGAAGAAGATGAAGAAGACCTGCCGAATCGTCAATTGTGCACGCGGCGGCATCGTGAATGAAGCGGATTTGGCCGAAGCCCTGCGCACGAAAGAAATTGCGGGGGCGGCGTTGGATGTATACACGAGTGAACCTTTCACGGATAATCCGTTTATTGGGCTGGACAATATAGTCATGACACCGCACTTGGCTGCCTCCACAGGAGAAGCCCAGTTGACCGTAGCGCGTGATGTGGCACAGCAAATGGTGGATTATCTGAATACGGGGGTAATCTCAAATGCGGTGAACGTGCCTAGTCTGGATAAGGAAACACGCGCCAAACTGCAGCCGTTGCTATACTTGGCCGATCGCCTGGGACAGTTTCAGGCGTCCTTTATGCAGGGACGTCCTCATGCGGTGGAGATTGAGTATTGTGGTGATTTGGGGGTGACGGATACGTACCCGATAACGGCAGCAATTCTGACGGGTTTCCTTAAACCGTTGGTGGAGGCGGTGAATATGGTAAGCGCCCCTTCGCAATTTAAAGAGCGGGGCATTGAGCTGAGTGAAAAACGCAGCCCGATTAAATCGGATTATGCCTTTGAGATCGGCTTGACGGTGACGACGGATGAAGGAAAACATACGGTAAAGGGAACGCTTTTCCACGGCAAGGATGTACGTATCTGCAGCATTGACAATATGCGGGTGGATGCGAAGCCGAAAGGATATATGCTGATCTGCATGAACGAAGACCGCCAGCTGATTATTGGGCGGGTCTGTACCAAAATTGGAGAGGCGGGAGTCAATATCGCCAATCTGATGTTGGGCCGGGATTCACGTGGCGGTCGTGCGTTGACCGTATTGAATCTGGACCAGCCGCTCTCGGAAGAGGTGCTGGAACAGTGTCGTCAGGTACCCCATGTAAAAGAAGTACGTTTTGTAACTTTGCCGGAATAGGCGGATACGGACGGTGGTGCAGGAACGTTTCTGGTGTACATATGAAATAGCGATGGTTTCACGTCTCGCACAGTAGACCCTTCGCGAAAAACCAATGAGTAGGATTTAAGGGAGAAGTATGAGCGAATTTAAACACATTCAAGTGCCCGATGGAGAAAAAATCAGCGTAGCCAAAGGGGGTGCAATTGAGACCCCGGATCGCCCCATTATCGGCTTTATCGAGGGCGACGGCACCGGTCCGGATATTTGGCGCGCTTCACAATATCTTTTTGATGCCGCTATAAAGCATGTCTATGGCGGAAAACGGGAAATTGCATGGATGGAAGTCTATGCGGGCGAAAAGGCCAATTCCGTATGCGGTTCGTATCTCCCTGAGGAAACCTTGGACGCGATTCGCACGTATGAAGTAGCGATCAAGGGACCGTTGACGACGCCGATCGGCGGTGGATTCCGCAGTCTCAATGTAAGCCTGCGTCAACAACTCGACCTGTTTGCCTGTGTGCGCCCGGTACGTTATTTTGACGGTGTCCCCAGTCCTGTGCGTGAACCACAGCATATCGACATGTGCATCTTCCGTGAAAACACCGAAGATGTGTATTCGGGGCTGGAATTGGAATCGGGTACGGAAGAAGCATCAAAACTGATCCAGTTCTGCAAAGACACCTATGGTTGGGACATTCGTCCGGATTCAGGAGTAGGGATAAAACCTATCAGTGAAACCGGTTCCAAACGCCTTATCCGCGCGGCCATTCAGTATGCCCTGCAACAAAAACGCAAAAGCGTGACGTTGGTGCACAAGGGTAACATCATGAAGTACACCGAAGGCGCATTCCGCAAATGGGGTTATGAGCTGGTGCGCGATGAATTTTCGGATGTAGCTGTGGGATGGGACGATTGCAATGGCGAGCCCGGCGACAAGCTGTTGGTCAAGGACACTATCGCTGACATCTTCCTGCAGCAGATCCTGACGCGTCCGAAGGAATTCGAAGTAATCGCAACCATGAACCTCAATGGCGATTACATGAGCGATGCGTTGGCAGCGCAAGTGGGTGGTATAGGTATTGCGCCAGGCGCCAACATCAACTACGAAACGGGTGTAGCGCTCTTTGAAGCAACACATGGCACGGCTCCCAAGTACGCCAACCTGGACAAGGTCAACCCGAGCAGCCTGGTACTTTCCGGCGTTATGATGTTTGAATACATGGGCTGGCAGGAAGTGGCGGACGCCATTACTACGGCGATGACAAAAGCCTTTGCCGCGAAAACGGTTACCTATGACTTTGCACGCCTGATGGATGGCGCAAAATTGCTGAAATGCAGCGAATTTGCCAAAGTAGTCGTAGAAAATCTTAAATAATCGCAAGTTTTCCGCCCCAAAATTACGATTTTCCCCGGTGCATGATCCATGCACCGGGGATTCTCTTAGACAAAAACTATCCGCTCTACCCCCTCCGGCCTAAAAAACCGTGTATACTGTTACTCCTCCCTGAGCACCGCCGAAAAAAGGGAAGAAATACGAAATATACACTCCACGAAGGCCGCCATAGGTTGCTTTATCAAGCTAGGCACAAGTACCATAGCGCTTCCCCGCTTTATGGATGCCTTATATAAAAACTCTCAGGACGAAATGTCACGCCTATACAGGAAACGCTTTTATGCAGGACCAACATTATTCTGAAGACACGCCCGCACGGCAAGGGGTGTGGAAACTATTCGATCGGATTGCACATCGCTATGATTTGTTGAACCGATTATTGTCTATGGGCTGCGATTGCTGGTGGCGCCGCAAGATGGTTGGGCAGTTTCCCCAAAAGCAGAATCTGCGGGTACTTGATCTGGCCACAGGTACAGGCGACGTGCTTTTTTCCATCCAGCGCCGTTTTCCGAAGTTGGCCATGGGAGTGGGATTGGATATGTCGCAGGGCATGCTGGCGCAGGCACGGCAGAAATGGATGCGTCGCGAGAATGCGACCATGCTTCATCTGGTCCGCGGCGATGCTACCGCGCTCACCTTTCCCGATGCCAGCTTTGACGCAGCTTCCATCTCGTTTGGTATCCGCAATGTAATCGACACGCCCAAGGGATTGCGTGAAATATATCGTGTACTTACACCAGAGGGGCGTGCGTTGATCTTGGAATTCTCCCTTCCCGCCAACGCATTGATTCGACGCTTCTACCTGTTTTATTTTCGCCATATTCTACCGCGCATTGGTGCCTGGCTGTCGGGCGATGCGTATGCATACACGTATTTGAACCGCACGGTGGAAACCTACCCCTATGGCGATGCCTTTTGTCAGTTACTAGCCGATGCCGGTTTTGAAAAAGTAACGGCGCAACCGCTTACCTTTGGTATTGCCACCTTGTACATCGCGGATAAAACGGCTTGAAAGGGCAGACATGGAATTATCGTTAGCCGGAAAACGCATTTTATTGCTTATCGGGGGAGAGTACCATCCTTTTGAGGCCTTTACCGAGTTCTTTACACCGTGGGCTTCACAACATGAGAATACGGAACTGGTGGTAACGAAAGATCGGGCCTGTTTTACCGCCCCGGACTTGGAGCGGTTTGATATGGTGGTGACGTATACGCAGGGAGGAACTTTGACGCCAGCACAAGAAGCGGGACTGGTTCGATATGTGCGTGAAGGGGGCCTCTTTGTGGGAATACATGGCGCAACAGCCTCGTGGAAAGATAATGCGGAATACATCGCCATGTTGGGCGGCGTCTTTGTGTCGCATGGTCCTGTAGGCCCCGTTGCCGTAACTATAAACGATGCCCTTTTCCCCGTCGAACCCGACACGGCCTCCTTTGAGATTGTCGATGAATTGTATGTACTAGATCGATTCTCCGCAGCGGATGTTACCGTGTTTGCAACGGCGCCGTGGGAAGGAAAATCGCATCCTATGGCGTATGTAAAGGCCTATGGAGAGGGACGTGTGTTTTACCTCGCATTGGGACACGATGAACGTGCGTTTGCGCATCCCCAGTTTCAGTACCTGCTGGCGCAAGGCATGGCGTGGACATTGCAGAAAGCGCTGTAAAAGCGGTCCAGCGACCGCAAACAATAGCTATGGTCCTTACCATCCCTGACAACAACAAAAATCCCGTTTCGTTTATGACGCCTTTTCAGAATTGAGGCACTAAAGCGGGCCAGCGACCGCAAGCAATAGCTATGGTCCGTACCAACCCTGACAACAGCAAAAATTTCGTTTTTTATGATAGCTTTTGGAATTTAAGTCACTAATGATTACAGACTCGTGCCAACGACGTCATTCCTCCGCCGGAAGATTAAGCCATGTCGGGCACAGGAAATTCCAAGGTCAGCGTAGTCCCCTCCCCCTCCTCCGTATCCAGGTGAATGGCGCCGTGGTGCTCCTGAATAACGCCATAAGCGACACTCAACCCCAACCCCATGCCTTCCCCTTGGGGCTTGGTAGTGAAAAATGGATCGAAGATTTTATGTCGGATACTTTTGGGGATACCATTGGCGTTGTCTCTGAATTTTAGCAGGATGCTTTCCCCGGTAAAATGGCTCGAAACCTGCAGAATACGGGGCCGATCGTGTACGTTGCGTAACGCCTGATGGGCGTTCATTAAAATAGCCAGAAAAACCTGCTGTAATTTACGCTGTTGAATAGAAATGCGCGGAATACGGTCGTCGGTTCGTAACGACAACACAATGTTCTCTATCCGCATTTGGTAGGCACACAGTTTAACAATCTCACGCAAGGTGGCGTTGATATCATTCTCCAGAACGGGTGCTTCGTTGCGCCGTGCAAAGGAAAGCAGGTTCTCAATAATATGGCGACACCGCTCTGCCTCTTCACTGATAGCCGCAAGACGACGATGCATCTCAGGGGGATGTTCTGTAGAAAGCAGAAGCTCCGTATAGCCCAGGATTGAAGTAAGCGGATTATTCAGTTCATGAGCAACCCCGCCCACAATTGTGTCCAGCGCGGAAAGTTTTTCCGCCTCTAGAACATTACGCTCTAACTGCAGCTTCTCTTTTACATCAAGCAGCAGAATCAACAGCCCCGGACTATTGCCGCCATTCTCGGCAATAGGTATAAACGTACAATCGCAGCGCAGTTGTGCGCCAAACGGTGTTGTGCGTGAAGTATAGGCGCTCGCAGGCATGCCGGACTCAATGATGCTGTGCAAATCAAAGGCACGGTTAGGCACAGCGTCGGGCTCTGTCCATTGCATCTTCAATCCCACCATAGATGCAGGGGTAGGAGCACCACACAGCATAGCCGCTTTGGGATTAGCGTGTTTTATTACGGTCTTTTCATCGGTCAGAATAATTCCGATAGGAGCATGCTTGATCAATGCGCCGGTGAAATCGGGTAGGTCAAGTGACAGTAGTTGCTTATTCCTCATAACAATTCTCCCCCAAGCCCTTTTCAATAGTCCCGCCCTTCTCCAGCATACAGGAATGCTCGTATTTTGAAAAGTTTTTTTACAACGAAAAATATGTTTTCGAAAAATTCAACATCGATGCTGCAGCGCATCCATATGCCTCTGCTGAATTATTTTCAGAGTATTTGTATTCCTTTTGCTGTTGTGATTCGTTATAGTTGGTGATACTAAGTAACGATCGTGTTAACTATTGCATACACTGGGTGAATATTCTTGTTTGTCCGATGTATGTTTTCAAATAGAGTACGCAAAAAAATTGTAGATAGATGGAAAGGATGAACGCTTTATGCAAAAGTCAGCTCTAACCGCGCGCATTACACGTTGGATAGGCTATGGAATGTGTTTTTTTGTTGCACTATCCGCCCATAGTGCCGATATGCCAAACTCGTTGCGCAACGCGATTGCGCATGCAGTGGATACGGTAAAACCAGCCTTGGTCCGAATCCATGTCGTAGAAACCTATTATAGCGAAGGGCGGGAAATGAAATTCGAGGCATCGGGAAGCGGTGTGGTAATTACAGCAGAAGGGCATGTAATTACCAATCATCACGTAGCAGGCCATGCCAAACAGTTGAAATGCACCTTTGCCAATAAGGAGGAGGTTGAGGCCGAATTGGTGGGTACCGATCCGCTGACGGATATTGCCGTGATTAAGCTATGCCCTGAAACACCGCGCACCTTCCCTGTGGTGGCATTCAGCGATTCAGCGCAGGTGAAAGTGGGCGATCATGTATTAGCCATGGGAAGCCCTCTGGCCTTGTCCCAGTCAGTTACCTTGGGGATTGTAAGTAATACAGAGATGATCATGCCCGACTGGATCAGCCGTTATGGCGGCTTGGAGCAAGATGGTGAAGATGTTGGCGCGTTGGTGCGCTGGCTAGGTCATGATGCAGAAATTTTCGGCGGCAACTCTGGCGGCCCCTTGGTCAATCTACAAGGGGATATTATCGGGATCAACGAGATCAAGATGGGATTGAGTGGCGCTATTCCGGGCAATCTGGCTAAATCGGTAGCACATCAGCTCATGACGGAAGGAAAGGTGCGCCGCGCCTGGTTGGGCATGGAGGTGCAACCTCGCCTGAAGCATGCTGATGACATACAGGGGATACTGGTAAGCGGTGTCCTGGCTGGAGGACCTGCTGCATTGGCCGGGGTAGAGTCGGGTGACATCCTGCTTTCGATAAATGATCAGGCGGTAGACGTGCAATTTGCAGAACAGCTTCCCGATTTCAATCTCCTGGTATCGCAATTACCAATAGGTAAGCAGGTGAACTTGAAGCTGATGCGAGCGGGGCAGGAACAAAACCTACAGGCCACCGTCCAGGAACGCGAGCCATATCAGGCCAAGCAATATGCCCTGAAACAGTGGGGATTGACCGTACGCGACATCTCGTATCTTATGGCAAAGGAAATGAAACGTCCCAATACCGAGGGCGTATTGGTTACCTCAGTCCGACCGGGAGGTCCTGCAGGCGATGCAAAGCCACTAATCATGGAAAAAGATGTTATCGTTGAAGTAGGTGGCAAAGCCGTAAAAAGCGTTTCTGATTTACAAAGTCTGACCGCAGACCTGACGCAAGATGCGACGGAACCTGTACCGCTTTTAACGTCATTTGAACGAAAAACGGGAGCGTATGTAACCGTAGTCAAAGTGGGTGTGAAGGAACAGGAAGATCCGGGGCTGGAGGTGAAAAAGGCGTGGTTGCCTGTGGATACGCAAGTAATTACACGGGACATTGCCGATCTTTTGGGCGACAAGAAACTGACCGGATTCCGGATTACACAGGTGTATAAAGGGAGCACTGCGGAACAGGCCGGTTTACAGGTCGGCGACCTGATTTTGGCGGTGGATGGTGAAAAAATGACTGCCTCAGCACCCGAGCATTACGAAGAACTTTCCGCCTGGATTCGCCAGTACCGTATCGGTGCCACCGCTGAATTAACAATCCAGCGGGCAGGGGCACAAAAGACCGTTTCGGTAGAATTGGTACGCGCACCCAAACTGGCCCGCGAGATGAAAAAGTACCGGGATACGGATTTCGAATTCACGGTGCGAAATGTTACATTTTTTGATCGCGAAACCGAGCAGTGGAAGAAAGAGCAACATGGTGTATTGGTGGAACAGGTCAAACCAGGGGGCTGGGCTGCTTTGGGACAGTTGGCTATTTCTGACCTGATTCTCGCCGTAGATGATGCGGAGGTGCCCGATGTGACGGTAATGAAAACGGTGATGCAAGGTATCGCGCAAAATAAACCCAAAGCGGTTACCTTTAAAGTCTTACGCGGCATTCATACGTTTTACGTCGAGTTGGAACCCAAATGGAATGGCAAATAGAAGGACTTGACATGACTAGTTTTCAAAAACAAGGTTTTGTATGGATGAGCTGTGTGGCGTTGGTGTTATGTGCGGGCATGGCCGCTGCAGAGGAACTGGCTACGCAGGGACGGGCGGTGTTGGCGCAACACGAATCTTCCTTAGTTACTGTTCAATTGGTAGTAAAACAAAAGTTTTCGATACTGGGTATGGGCGGCGAAGAGGATGAATCGAAACTAGAAGTTTTGGGAACCGTTATCGATCCAACAGGGCTCACGGTGATTTCATTGTCTGCCAGCGACCCCACAGCACTGCTGGGAAGTATGATGGGCGGCATGATGCCGGATGAGTTAAAGATGGATAGCTCTGTCGGAGATGTAAAAATCCTGCTGCCGGACCGCACCGAGGTAGAGGCGAGCGTGGTATTGCGAGACCGGGAACAAGATCTGGCCTTTGTTCGCCCTAAAGAAAAACCTGCACAGCCCTGGGCCTATGTCGATCTGAAAGATCAGGCACAGGCGCAGGTTTTGGACCCGATAGTCATGTTGACACGTATGCAACAAGTCGCCAATCGGGTTTCGGGGGCTTCGCTAGACAGAATACGCGCCGTGGTGGAAAAACCCCGCACGTTCTATGTATTGGAAACGAACTCTGCCCAAAGTATGCTGGGGGCACCGGTCTACACGTTGTCCAACAAGGTCCTGGGGATTTGCGTGATGCGCGCCATCAAAAGCACCGGAAGCGCTGGATGCTCTGGAATAATGTGCGATTTGATGGGTGCGATGAACAACATGGCGGTAATCGTATGCACAGCAGAGGATGTGCTTCAATCAGCAGAGCAAGCGCCCGCCTTTGATGAAAACGCAAATGCTACGCCGAAAGCAGAGGAGAGTGGAAAGTGAATGTGACGCGGGGAACTATGAAAATATTTTGGATATGTCTTGCAATGGCGAGTTTACTGGCAGGTTTCAGTTGTGCTGCGGATAAATCACCGTTAACAGGTGAAACCGTCCCCCTTTGGGAGGGAAAAGCACCATTGGCGCGAGGGACCGATGCGGAGGATACGCCTACGTTGACGCGCTACTTTCCAGATCCCGATAAAGCATCGGGCACCGCTGTAGTAATTTGCCCCGGTGGCGGATACGGTCACCTCGCTTTAGGGCATGAAGGCGAAGCCGTCGCGCAATGGTTGCTAGATGAAGGCATTGCGGCCTTTGTACTGCAATACCGCCATGCCCCCCGGTACCGTCACCCCGCCCCCCTCACCGACGCACAACGTGCACTACGCACCGTGCGCGCACATGCAGAAGAATGGGGTATTCGACCAGATTGCATCGGCATACTCGGTTTCTCCGCAGGCGGACATCTGACCGCAACAGCCGGCACCCAATTTGAACCGGGCGATGCAACGGCCTCCGATCCTATCGAACGCGTCAGTTCTCGGCCCGACTTTTTGGTGCTTGTCTACCCCGTAATTACCCTGGAATCGCCCTACACCCACATGGGCTCACGAAATAATCTCCTTGGACGACTCGCTAAAAAAGACGAAATCACCTTCATGAGTGCTGAAAACCGGGTCACAAAAGATACCCCCCCGGCTTTTCTGGTACATGGCGATGAAGATACGGCTGTGCCCGCAGAAAACACCATCCTGTTTTACTCCGCACTGCGCAAAAAAGGCGTCCAGGGAAGTGAAATCCACTTGTATAAAAAAGGCCCGCACGGCTTCGGCCTTGGCACGGGCGATCCGGTGCTTTCCACCTGGCCCACCCACTGTATCGCATGGTTACGCGGTCTGGGAAAATTAAAATAGTGTATTTTTCGCATGAAGTATAAAGGGTATTGCCTAAAAAACATGCCTGTGTTATACTACGCTATCGTAAGCTTCTCTTGCCCAACGGAAGACAGGTGTACTGTTTTTGGCGGGGCAAATTGTACCTGATTTCTATACAATAAGGGAGTTTTGTGAGGCGATGGCACGAAAAATCTGGCGGTATACATTAAAAAATCAAGAACAGGCGCTCTGGGATAATGAGGAGATGAAGGGTTGGCGTGAGGCGATGGAGGCATGTGTGGAAGATGAAGCACGCGAAGCGGGTAGTAAAAAGTATGTCCTCTACAATCAGGAGGAAGACATCATTGCCAAAGGCGAGGTGCGAAAACTTCCGGAGTTAGAGACGGTAACACCGTAGAATGCCTTCATCACCCCAAAAACACTTGTTCTTGTAGGGTTTTCTACCGAGAACTACTAAATTCCGGCGAGTTACCTCGCCGGTTTTTTTTATGGACGGTCGCAGTCGCTGCTTTACATGATGAATCCTCGATGTTATTTGGCAAGTGTCATTGGATGTTGGAAATTTCAGATGCTCCAAGGTATAAATTCATACTGTCTCTGTCCCGGAAAGACAACCATTTTGTGCAAATTCCTTGCTGAGCAGGGCCTCTCAAAGTAGGAGAAAAATTGTGAGAAAAGGGTGTTGTTGCGGATGCTTGGTGCTACTAGTGCTACTCATAGGGTGGACGGGGATCGGCATTTATTTTGCCGGACAGTATATGGATCTATGGGTGGCGGCGGAACGGGTGGATACACTGGCCTATGTCGGGGAGGCACCCGCAGTAATGGTGCGTATACAGCCTGACCTTCCGGAAGTAACCTCGATTTTGACGGAAGGATTCAATGGAATGTCGCCAGAGTGGCTTTTGCCTTACGAAGCCACACTTGCCCTCATACCTGCATTAGAAAAACAGGAGGTCGATGTAATGCTGGCGACAAGCCTGCGGCGCTTTTTAGGGTTTCTGAAACTTTGTCTGCAATCTGACGAGGGACAGACCGCGCTCAAAGATTTGGATTTGGATTGGAGAACAACCAAACAGGATGGGCTCCTTGTCCTGAAAACACAGAAACCGATTGACGAGGCCGTTTGTACGCAGGTGCAGTCGGTGTGGCCACAACCACGCCCGGGAAGCTGGGCTGGGGAGGGGACGCACTTCCTGGAGTTGGTGCTGGATAATCGGGGCGGTGGCGTAATGCTGGCGCTGGACCCGTTTTTGGTCGCGCGTGAGGCGGACCCCAATGAGATTGTAGTAATGAAGGCCCCCTTTGATCTGGAAGGCGCAGGACGATTGCCCGGACTGTTCAAACGCTTAAATGGACTTCGGTTTTATATGGACTTGACGGGTCCTGACGAAGCCCAATGCCATGTTGATTCGGAATGTCGTGACGCCCAAGCCGCTGAAACACTGTTGTTTTTCCTGTTTACCCTACGCGATGCGGTGTACCGGGCACTGGTGGAACAGGACATCGCCTTTGAGGGACGACTAGTGCGTGATGGGAATCGAGTAAAAGGGACGTATACGATACGAGGATATCGCGCCCCCCTTATTGAAGCGCTCCAAACGAGAACAAATGGCTGAGTAGAAAGCGCGTATACGCGTTGCAGAGGGAGAAATACCGTGTTTTTTCTGACAAGAACATGTTGCTTTGTTGGGATAGCTTTGACGTTGCTCAACGGAATCCCCCAGGCGCAGGAAGCGATGGAAGCCGCTGAAACGCTGGTTAACGAGCAAACGACAACCCCATCGGTGTCAGTGTCGACCGATACGGCGTTAGAAGAAAAACTTCGTGCGATTGTCGCCAAACTGAGCCTGCGCCAAAAAGTTATGCAGATGCATACGATGGGCTATCCAGGTATAACACTGGGCGAAGAGATGAAGACGCTGATCGAGGAAGACTGTATTGGCGGGTTTTTCCTACAAGTGCTGTCCAATTTCACTTTCCCCGAAGAATGTGGCGCATTAACGTCCACCCTACAACAGTGCGCTCTGCAAAGCACGCATGGCGTCCCCCTCTTTCTGGCCATGGATATGGAGGGCGGCGTGGCAGCGCCACTGCATTACATGCTAGGGGCAACCCCAACACCGGGTAACATGGCATTGGGGGCATCGGGTCGTGAACAGGATGCGTACGCGGCCTATAACGCAATAGGCTCTGAAATGCGTCTATGTGGCGCGAATCTAAACTACGCGCCCGCTGTTGATGTATTGACGGAACCTAAAAACCCCGATTACACCGTGCGCAGCTTCAGCGGCAGCACGGCAATAAACGCCGTCATGGCGCAAGGCGCGGTACGTGGACTGCAAGAGGCCAACGTTATAGCGTGTGTGAAGCATTTCCCAGGTTTGGCCTGTTACGCTGAAGACACACACCGTGCTGCACCGCATATTACGTGGGATGAAGCGACCTTGTGGAAAGACGACTTTGCCCATTGGCGCGCGGCGATTACAGCAGGCGCAGACATGATTATGACTTGTCACGCCTATGTGGATGTCTGGGATATCGAATACCCTGTAACACTGTCCAAAAAGATTCTCCAGGGCGTGCTGCGCGAAAAATTGCAGTATAACGGCGTCATTCTGACGGATTCGATGGGAATGGGCGCCATAGGTAAGAATTGGGAATCGGGAGAGGCCGCCGTACTGGCTGTGAAAGCCGGTTGCGATCGTATTCTGCAGGTATCCCGAGACCTGGATGGGTTACGCACACGGGTCGATGCGATCATGGCTGCCGTGCAAAGGGGTGAAATTCCCGAAAGCCAGATTGACGCATCCGTCTTGCGCACCCTCCGTCTAAAAGCCAAATACGGTTTATTTACAAACCCGCTCGCCGCTTCTCCACACGCGATTGCAACGGGGATGGGCAGCCCGGCGCGCGTAGCGGCCAATAAACGCGCCGCCTTGAACGGTGTAGTCCTACTGAGACAAGAGGCGGGGGTATTGCCATTGCCGAAAGAAGGGAAAAAAATCCTTGTGATTTGCCCCCCCTCCTCCATAACCCGTGCCGGTAAAGGGAAAGAAGTAATGCCTTTGGGATATACCTTGGGATACAAGGTACAAGAGAAGGTAGCGGATGCGACAGAGGTCTTCGTAGACACGGTGCCAACGGGACATCAGGTAGCGTATGCCCTGCGAAAAGCACAAGAGGCCGAAATCATAGTAGTCGGTCAATTGCTGGCGATACAATCCCCTTCGCAGGTGGATTTCCTGCATCAGGTGCTTGCCTTGGACAAACCCGTGATTATCATCAATATGGGGGTCGCCTCCGATATTGCCCTCTTCCCTGAAGCAAAAACCGTCCTCGCAGCCAACAGCCCCGCACCGATATCTATTTCAGCCGCCGTAGACGTGCTTTTCGGCGAAGCGCAACCCGGCGGAAAACTACCCATGTCGGCAGGTAAAAACTACCCTATCGGCTTTGAAAGCCAACAAATCCGCTGATTAACACCCCATTACCTATATAACCTATATAAAACGAGAGGTACGTTACTTTTGCCAGGAAACGTATCTCTCGTTTGTTCTTTACAGCGAATTATGGCGTTCTATCAGACTTGAGAGTCGCAGCCCTCCTGCTCCTGAATCCTTAGACGCCCAAGTATTCAACGACACGCTATCCCCCTTATACAAAGGCGATTATTCATCCAGATCAAGCAAACGCACGGGGGTAGCCGAGTCATAAAAACCAAAGATAAATGCCCCTGCAGCAATGATAGACAATACAGCAGCCATGATGACATTGATCATGGAGTCGACAATCTCTATTCCTGTATACATGATTATATTCCTTTCCGCTTTTACCTATGCTGTGTAGACGCTAAGCCCCCATACCTTGTACTACGTCCACGTCGCTCTTTATACGCATTATAGTAGCGTGTTTAGCTTGTAATGGCAACAATGTTCTTGTATCTTTAGTGACGGATACTGCAAAAGTTGTTATAAAAACAAATTTTTTACTGTGTTCACGCACGGGCAGGCCCCTATCTCTTGCTTGTGGTCGCTGGACCACTTTAGTAACTAAAATCTGAAACGCTGTCATAAAAAACAAAAACATGTTTGGACCTGGTCATCAAATGAATCCTCCGGATTCCGTCGATAGCCCTAAGGACAACTATGAGTAAGCTTTCCCTTTCAGAGTATCGTTTTCTGGATCGTTTATATCCCGTACTGTGCCATGCGTTAAAAAAGGACAGCGCCGCAGTGACACAGGCTGTCATTGCCTACACGCGTCTTTTTTCAGAACCTGACTATGTGCTCTACGATCCACCGCTTTACCTGAAGCAACATGCCAAAGAACTGACCGATGCGCGTCACGATTTATCCGTAGAAGCCCTGCATGAAGAACGGGTAGGGGCTCCCGAACTGATGGTGCAATGCTTGCGTGCCTTGATTGATGCCGTAAGCCTGGAGGAAGATGCATTATTACGCATTGAGGTCTTTGAGGAGGAGGAACGCCGGGAAAAAATCGCCCGGATTGCCGTCAGTCTGGATGGACCAGGACATTTCCCCGCTCGTTTTGTCTTCGCTGACTACTTCGTCTTCAGCCTGGAGGAATTGGGAGAGCGTTGGACCTTGGCAACGCAAGGCGGCCGTATCGATAAGGCCCCCAACGGGTTCATGTTGCGATTAAATGGCATGCGGATGCCGCCGGAACCTCTGACGGTAGCCACAACTGTTCTGGCACAGCTCGGCGATACCCCAGAGCAAGAGGACGTAGAAACAACCTTATCCTATATCGAAGGCGATGTTACACCTGAGGTCGCCGATGTGGAAAAATTGTTCCAATCGGTATTGGAAAGCTATGCAGACAGCTTTAAAAAGGAACTCTTTACGCTGGAAATAGAATTTCCGGATGCTTTACCCCCATTACGTATGCAACGCGCCCGAATGCGCCTCTTCTTTGTCAGTCTGCTTGAGTGTCTCTGTTGGACCGCGCCCCATGGCGGTGCCTTAAGTGTCTTAGGCGAATATGATGCAACCGAACGCGAATTATCCTTGCTCATTACCCTCTCCATGTCAGAAGAAGGAAACCGCAACTCCTACCATCAGGAAGCCCTGGAACGTACCATCACGATGCAAGGGGGGACTTTCTCCTACAGTCAGGATGAACAGGAAATCCTGATTAGCGCAACCCTTCCCGATGCCGTGGCCAGGGAGTTGGATAGCTGTCTGCCGGACTGGGAGTGCTTCTCTCAACGTAGCCAGCAAATGCTGCGCCTGCTCAAAAGCGGAGCACAAACCCCACCCGAAGCTTTTTTACTCGGTGGCGTGTTGGAAGAAGAACTGGAGCGCTTGCTTTTACCTCGCCTGGCAACACCTGTCGCCGTCAACATTGCCGATGACATCCAGCATCATCCAAGCGACCTGAAAGGGGGGGCTGCAGAATGCTTAAAAAAAGCCTTGGGGCAAATCATGCGTAAAAAGGTAAAGAAAGAGATTTGTCAGCCCAAATATGCAAGCGAAATCCTCTGGGCTTACCGTGGCGATTATCGAAAACAGGCTGCGGTAGGAACAGCCGCATTGGAAGAAACAGAATTGCGTCAGTTCTGCGAAGGCCTGATCGAAAATCCACCGGCTTATTGGCAATGCTTGCCCTTATTGGCCAAGGCGATCAAAGATTTACCGCCGCTGGCCTCGTAAAACAGAAACGGAATACGTAGAGAAAGTTTGGTTTCTACAGGCTAATTCCTGTAGAATAGCACAAGTTTGTAAAAAATAAATTTTTATGTCGTTTATTCGGGGTTTTTTTCGGTATGGATAAGATTTTAACGGTTAATGATGTTGCAGGAATTCTAAAAGTCAAACCCATTACGGTGCGCGAAATGTTTCGGGAGAAACGCTTGCGTGCCTTCAAAGTAGGAAAAGCATGGCGCACCAGCGAAAAAATGCTTTCCGAAGATCTCGAGGCCTTGGCGCGTGGCGAACAACCTGACGTCTTGCCTCAAGCTGAACAAGCAGACGAAAAACCCGCTAAAAGAAAAAACAAAAAGACAAAAACAATCAAAAACAATCCTAATTCGTCAGCAATCGAAAAGACCGATGAAATAATGTCGGATGACGTTGCAGAGGATGTCCCCGACGCCAACCCGGTCGAAAAAACCAAAACGGCTGAACAGGAAAAAGACGCTGAAGCATTACAGTCCCCTGTTACTGAAACTGAGGACGAAACACCTCAAGAGACAGCAGCCTCAGCGTCCGAAGAAGCGGAACCAGAGGAAAGCATTTCGATGACCCAGGAGCCTGCTCCTGAATTCCCCCCCGAAGCCGTCGAAGAGCCAGAGAGCCTAGAGACAGAAGAGCAGCCCGAATCAACACAGAACCCCATTGAAGAACCTGAATCTTCCCCCGCACCGGAATCGGCCGAAGAGCTCGAAAACAGCACAGCCCCTGAAACAATTACTATCCCCTCGGCTCCTATAGAAGAAGATGGAAATATATCGGTATCCCTAGATTTTGAAGAGCCTGTGGCGGAATCCGATACTATCCCCGAATCTAATGATAGCTTCGAAGAAGCGCCTGTAGCTGTAGAATATACTGAACCTGCAGAAGAAGCTGAGACGACTGAAGAACCCATGGATGAGGAGCAAAATTCGGCGGTATCCGTGGATTTTGAAGCGCCTGTAGCGGAATCTGATACTTCCTTCGAAGCTGCTGAAGATAGCGAAGAAGCGCCTGTAGCTGTAGAATATGCTGAACCTGCGGAAGAAGCTGAGACGACTGAAGAACCCATGGATGAGGAGCAAAATTCGGCGGTATCCGTGGATTTTGAAGAACCCGTAGAGGAATTTGATACTTCCTGCGAAGCTGCTGAGGATAGCGAAGAAGCGCCTGTAGCTATAGAATACGATGAACCTGGGGAAGAAGACGAGACGACTGAAGAATCCATGGACGAGGAGCAAAATGCGACGGTATCCGTGGATTTTGAAGCGCCTGTAGCGGAATTTGAAGCTGCTGAGGATAACGAAGAAACGCCTGTAGCTGTAGAATATGACGAACCCGCAGTAGAATTCGAGCCAACTCCTGAAATGGAGGAAGAGGGCGAATTGGTTGGCGTGGCCGAACATGTAGTAGAGCCGGAATGGGAGGATATCTCCGAAGCCCAAGACGAGACAGTGATTCCCTCTATGGATGAAGCTCCCGCAGAAGAAAGTGGCGATTCACAGCAGTTTCTGTTCTGATTTGTGGATTTGACACGTTTTTCTGGGAAGGCTTTTTGTGCATAACAACGAAAGGCCTTCCCAGTTTTTTATATCCTCAATGCTTTATTACTCAAGAACTCTGAAAACCGCCGTTCTTGCTTCAAATTGAATAAACCTCGTAAGGCTGTTGTATATAGTCGGTGAGGGAGGATGCAGGATGAAAACACAGCATATCGATTGGGAAGAGAAAAAGGAGACATTGAGGCCAAAAACCTTCCGATTATCCCCAGAAGCGCGCCGAGCCGTTTACTATCTAGCCCTCCCCTGTTTTATTTTGCCTATTTTGCTTTTTCCTCTCTTTAAAATGACGTATGCTCCCCATCATTGGAGCCATGTGCTTTGGAGCTTGCTCATTCCTGTTCCCGGAATTTTATTGATCTTTTTTACGCGATACTGGCGGGTAGGATTCGATAAAGATGGTTTGTATCGTCGTTGCCCTGGTTTTTGCACACGCTGGCCGTGGGAAGATTTTTACGCAGGACACATCTGCCTCGAAGGGAATACACTTCGGAATACGCGTCCCATTTTCTGGAAAGGCTTCATCAACCTGGATATTGCACCGGAAGAACGTCAAGAACTCTTGGAAACCTGCCTGCCATTCTGGCACGAACCCGTTGCCAAGCTCCCCGAAGATAAAATCACGTTGTCTGTGCGTTTCGAGCGCAAAAAACACCGCGTGGTACTCAATCAGGAAGGCATCGTTATCCAGAGAAGAAAAAGCCAGCGGCAATTTGCCTGGGAGCTTGTAAAGGCAGTACATTTTTTAACAGATCACCGAATGCAACAGTGTTGTTCACCGGTACGCGTTCAGTTTGAAGATTTTTTTCTCGATCTTCCGCCTCTTTTAAACGTATACACCTGGGTGGTTCAACACGTATCGGAAGCACGTATTGAGCGTTATTCTGATGAATACAGGAAAGAGCAGCTTGAAGCGCTTAAACAAGAAAAAAGAAAGGGGCGTTATTATCCGTATCTGACGGTTATCTACTCGATTTTCGCAACTATTGTGCTCTTCCGTCCTATCTTGAATCATCCTGAACAGCTTTGGACAGAATTTATTACTTGGCCATGTTCCGTTCAACTCGTATTTGTATTTACGATGACTATGGTGTTAGTTCTCTTTCTATTGGTGGTGCCGTTCATTTTCTTATTCCTATACAGAGATACTCAGAAGGCTATCGATTCTTTGAAGGATGAAAATCCCGATATTTAAAGTGCTCTCTCCCCTCTTATGCGTAGTTCCAGGTAGCTTTTTCCAAAAAAAACACCGGCTATTTTGATGTCTGTATAGATTCCCTTTTGGGGAGAAGTGCGGTAAAATATAAGAAAAGGGGGTGGTTCCGCGCAGTATTTCATTCTGATTTCCCACACAAGACGTGCAAAACACAGCTGTTTTTTATGTCTTGCATGTGATGAGTTTTTACTGTATCATGACTAACAGTTTGTTTTAAAACATAATTCTGCGAGGGATGTCATGAACACAAAATCAATGCGCGTGGTGTATATTTTACCGTCGCGGTATGATGATGAGGGGTATGTGCACCGGTATTGGCGGGGCGTGTTACCTTCTAACACGTTATGCGTAATGCACAGCCTGACTGAGGATTTGGCAAGAAGCAAGGCCTTGGGGGAGGCGGTAGACCTTAGCGTAGAGGTCTATGATGACTCTGTTCAAGCGCTGCCCGTTGAGAAACTGATTCGGCAACACCAACGGCGTCCCCATGAGCGGTTAGTCATTGGGCTGGTGGGGGTGCAAAGCAATATGTTTCCCCGCGCCAGCGACCTTGCCCTCCGTTTTCGGCAGGCGAATATTCCGGTACTCATCGGCGGCTTTCACGTCAGTGGCGTGTTGAAGCTTTTTGACACGCCTACACCGGAGCTGCAACACCTGCTCCAACACGGCGTCACTCTCGTCCAGGGGGAAGCGGAAGCCCCCAACGCCCTTGCCGGTATCCTGAAAGATGCGTTGGAAAATCGACTTGAACCGATTTACCGAATCACGGAGTTACCGGTTATCGCGGACGCCCCCGTTCCCCAGCCTAGCGATGATTATCTCAAACGCTTCATGGCCAGCATGGGCACGATAGACACCAGCCGTGGATGTCCTTTTAATTGTTCCTTTTGCACAATCATTAATGTACAGGGCCGGAAAATGCGCAGCCGCTCGGCAAGCGCTATCCTCAAGACCATCGAAGAGAATTATGAGCGCGGTTTCAGAATTTACTTTT
Organism: Candidatus Hydrogenedentota bacterium; assembly: GCA_963678445.1. GTDB lineage: Bacteria > Hydrogenedentota > Hydrogenedentia > Hydrogenedentales. The sequence goes on from OY782877.1 coordinate 3,440,389, forward strand.
TCACTGATGATAACCTTTCGCGCAGCCCTGTGTGGGAGAGTCTTTTTGATGGTCTCATCGAATTGCGCAAGGCGGGGAAAGCTATTCGCTTTATGATGCAGGTGGACACGCAGGCGTGGAAAATTCCTCGCTTCCGTGAAAAGGCCTCTCAGGCGGGCTGCTCCATGGCCTTTATCGGCATGGAGAGCGTCAACCCTGCTAATCTGGAAGCCATGGGTAAAAAACAGAACAAGGTGGAGGAGTTTGCACAGATGGTGCAGGCTTGGCGAGAGGCCGATATACTTGTTCACGTCGGCTACATCATCGGTCTGCCCTACGACACGCCTGAATCGGTGCGAAAGGATATCCACGTACTCAAAGACACCATGAAGGTCGATCAGGCATCCTTCTTCATGCTTACGCCTATTCCCGGTTCTCGCGACCATCTTGATATGGTACGCAAACAAATTCCGCTGGATGCAGATCTGAATAACTTTGACAGTTTTCATGAAACATTTCGCCATTCGAATATCCTCCCCGGCGCTTGGCGCAAACTCTATGAAGAAGCTTGGGATCAATTCTATGCCAGAGAAAACATGGTGAATATTCTGTTGCGTGCTTCAAAAAATCAGTATTGGAATATTTTCTGGCAGTTAATCTGGAACCGTTATGCCACTTTTTACCGCACGCATCCCATGCTAATGGGTTTTTTCCGGCGCCGAAACCGAACCGATCGCCGTCCCTCTTTCAGGCTTGAATCTCGGTGGCGCTATTTTCTGCGCCGCATCAAGGATGTGCAGTACCAGATAAAGGTGCTGGTCCAACTCTTCTTCGAATTCCAGGAAGTCTGGCTACTTACCCGGCGTCCTGACGATGAACGCGCTTTCACTCTGCGAAAATTGCATGAACGCTGGGCCGATGCACAGCAACGCCTCATCGAAAGTGACCTTTCAGGACAGTGTGATCTCGCCGCAAAAGAGATACGCGAAGTTTTGTGCAGCGCTGCTGATAGCCTGCGGCAGTTAGCCACCTCGGGACGACACTTGAGCCAGCGTGTTCGACGGCGTTTGGATGCAAAGGTACACGAAATCGAAACCCGTCTGCAAAGCTTTGAGATGCAACGTCCTTCTTGGCGCAGCGTTATCGCACTGGAAAGCTATATTTCAGAAAACCTGCTCAACGGGTATGAGGAACTGGCCATCCGCTATGTCGCTAAGCGGCGTTATTTTAACAAGCTGCGACGTAGTACTATAGAAAATCTCAGAAGCGGGCATTGGCTACACTTGCATCTATTCAGCTTCCCCCATGCTCTACTTTTTGAAGTCAGTATGGGCATTCGTTTCGCTATTGCGACATGGCGCAATTTCGCTGACGAACATCCGGAGACTATGTAGAGAAAACGGCGGCGCAGTTACAAAATGCAACTGCGCCGCCGTATAGAATTGCTTGTCGGTTTATTGGTTAAACTTGTCGCGCAACATGGCCAGTTGATCTGCCAGTTGGGTGTTCATGGCCTTTTCAGAACCGCGCTTGTCAGGGGCTTTTCCCCGTTCATTTCCACCACGCGCATGGGCGTTGCGTGGCTGTTTGGAACGTGTCGCTCCCTTCTTCTGAGAAGATTTCCGCGCTGCAGGCTTACGCCGTTCTGATGTCTTTCGCTCCGCTTCTTTCCCTTCAGGAGCCGCCGTAGCAGAGGAAGCGCCGCGTTTTTTCTGTGGCACAGGCAGCAAGGCCTTTCGTGACAAGGAAATGCGGGAAGACTCTTTGTCTACCTTAATCACCTTCACCTTGATCACATCGCCCACCTTGACCACTTCCCGCGGATCGCGCACGAAGCGATTGGCCAGTTCTGAAAGGTGTACCAAACCATCCTGATGCACGCCAATGTCGACAAAAGCGCCAAAATCCGTCACATTTGTCACCACCCCCTCCGACTCCATTCCCTCCTCCAAATCCTTCACATCATGCACGCCAGAAAGGAAACGTGGAGCACGGAATTCAGAGCGTGGATCACGACCTGGTTTCAGCAGCTCATTTTTGATATCCGTCAGCGTATACGCGCCGACCTCCTCCGAAGCATATTTTTCAAAATCTGCCTTTTCCAAAACGGTCGGATTTGCTATCAAGGCTGTGGGCTCCAGCTCCAACTCCTTCGCAATCTCTTCCACAAGCCCATAAGACTCCGGATGAATAGCGGTGCTATCCAGCACATTTTCCCCATTGCTTATCCGCAAGAAGCCGGCACACTGTTCAAAGGTCTTTTCGCCTATCCCTGGTACATCCATCAATTGCTTGCGGGAGGTAATACCGCCTTTTCCCGTACGAAATTCGACGATATTCTGCGCTGTACCCATCTGGATACCGCTCACATACCGCAGCAATTCTACAGAAGCTGTGTTTAAATCAACGCCAACACGGTTTACGCAGGACTCGATAGTTTTGTATAGGCCTTCACGCAAACGGCGTTGGTTCACATCGTGTTGATACTGTCCCACACCTATGCTGCGTGGCTCGATCTTGACTAGCTCCGCCAGCGGATCTTGCAAACGACGGGCTATAGAAATCGCGCCGCGTATCGTTACATCCAGATCGGGAAATTCCTGACGGGCTACTTTCGATGCCGAGTAGATGGAGGCACCCGCTTCGTTCACAAAGACGGTAAACACCCCTTCCTTCGCCTTTTCATCCAGTTTCTGTATTACATCATCCAAAAACTGTCCTACTTCACGAGAACCGGTGCCATTACCGACCGCGATCGCCTTAATCTGGTATTTTTCCAATAATGCCGTCACCGTCTTCGCCGCCCCTTCGACATCCTGTTTAGGCGGCGTTGGATAAATCGTCGCACTTTCCTGGTACGCACCCGTATCATCGATCACCGCCAACTTACATCCAGTACGCAAGCCAGGATCGACCCCCAATACCGCAAGACGGCCTGCTGGGGAGGCCAGTAAAAGATTCTCCGCATTCTCACGGAAGACATGTATGGCGCTTTCATCCGCCTTCTTGCGTACAATGCCCACCACCTCATTTTCAATTGCAGGACGCAGCAGACGTTTGTACGCGTCGTCAATAATACGCTGTAAATACGGCGCAAAGACCGAGGCTGCTTCTTTAATATACATGGTCTGCATAGCTGTCAGGAATTGCTCATCATCGATAAGCACGTCCATCTTTAAAAAGCCCATTCGCACGCCACGTAAAACCGCCAAAAAACGATGTGAAGGCACCTGTTGCAATGCCTCGGTATATTCGTAATAGTCCTCGAATTTCGTTTTTTGCTCTTGCGCATTCTTCGTCGCCACGGTCTTGATCTTGCCGTTTTCCAGCATGCAATCGCGAAGGGATTGCCGTGCCTGGACATCCAAGGAAATTCGCTCTGCCAAAATGTTGGCGGCGCCTTCCAAGGCCTCTTCTGGCGAACTAACCCCTTTTTCGGCGTCTATAAACGTTGCGGCATAGGCCTCTATAGTCGTTTCACCTGATGTCTGCGCCCAGATAAACTCCGCCAACGGTTCGAGTCCCTGTTCACGCGCCACCGTTGCCTTCGTACGACGTTGTTTCTTGAAGGGAAGATACAAATCTTCCAATGTCGTCTGATCAAAGCACGCTTCAATCTGCGCACGCAGTTCATCGGTCAGCTTTTCCTGCTTGGCGATATTCTCCAGAATCGCGTTACGCCGGTTGGTCAACGCAATGAAATATTCATTACGCTCCTGAATCTGTTCCAGTTGAACCTCATCCAGATTTCCGGTGACATCTTTGCGGTACCGCGCCACAAATGGGACCGTGCCTCCCTTATCAAACAAAGGGATTGCCGCGGCAACCTGCTCTGGTCTAAGGACGAGCTCTTTTGCAATGTGCTCTACGAACTTTTGCTCGATCATGCAAATACTCCTGAGAAGATCCGTAACCCGGTGGGAAACTTTTCCCTGTCTTACACACGAATCCTCATCTGCTGTACGACCTACTTGCCGAACAACGCCAAACAATTTCTACAGGGTGTAAACGTTACAAAGCCAAAAGCTATGCGTAGCGAAAGTGTAGCAGAATTCCCAAGGCGACACAATACCCCGATCAACTGAAATATCATGCTATGGGAAAATCCCAATGAGAACACTCAACGCCCTCATTTCACAGTGGTTTAGCACGCTACGATGCAAAAAACAGCTTCGCTATTGAAAAGCATCTTTCAAATACAGCAAAGTAGACGCACCAGGAAGTAAATATTAAAGCACTATACCGTCTTAACCTTCATGGGTAATGGATAGCACGAAAGCATTCTAATGACCACTGATGAAGATCCAGTATTAAACTCTAAAAATCTGACGTGAAAATCTAAAGTGGTCCAGCGACCGCAAGGTGGCTAGGGCCACACCCAAGAAATATGGTCCTTACCATCCCTGAGAACAGTAAAGATTTCGTTTTTTCTGACAATTTTTGGAATTTTAGTCGTCCAATAAATACAGTAGGCAATAGGGAGGATTCTTTTATGCTGGGGCTTGGAATAGCATGTGTACTGGCAGTAACTGCTGCGACGGCAGCACCGCAAAACGCGCAGATACCATCCGTTCGCGCTGAGGGAGAATTGGGTGCCCGGATTGAACTAGTGCAGCAGCGCTTTCTGGAGGGGACAGAGCCCGCTTTTACCGATGACTTTATCTTGGCGGATGTCGCGCTTCGTCCTGATTACCCACGCCGTTTTGCAGAATTCAGCGGAGATATTTCAGGACGCTATTTGGGAGCATTAGCCCTGATGCCGCCTGAAGGAAGTGACCTTACCCTGGCCGGGCTGGCACATCGTATCCTTTCGTATCAACGTGAGGATGGGCGTTTTGGCGCAGCCGATTTATCGTTCTCTGAAAAGGATATTGATCGCCCCCATATGGCGCTTTTATGGGGAAACGGGCGCCTGTTGGTAGGCCTGATGGAGTACTATTCCGTCTCACAGGATAAAGCGGTTTTAGATGGGGCGCGTCGCTTGGGCGACTTCCTGCTGCAGGTGCGGCAGAACTGCTCGTCAGAGGAAGTAGTGAAACGTTTGGAAGGACAGGCTGCTTTTGGCTTTATCTGCTTTACACAACTGATTGAAGGTTTGGCGGCCCTGTATGAAGCTACGCAGGATACCCGGTATCTAGCGGGGGCCGAGGAAATGGCGGAATGGTTCCAGGCGACCCGTGGAAAACAGCATTCGCATGGTTATCTAAGCACTTTACGCGGCATGATGATGCTCTATGAATTAACCGGAAAGGCGGAGGAGTTGAAACGTGTCGAAACCCATTATGACAGGTTGATAAAGTCGCCGGATTATTTGGTGATTGGGGGTGTAGCGGAGCTGTTTGGTGGTGGCAATGAACGGGATGAGGGGTGCTCTGAAGCAGACTTTTTGCGCCTTAGTCTCCAGCTTTGGAAAGCAACCGGAAAGGTAACGTATCTGGAACGTGCTGAGCGTTGCTTATTAAATCATTTCTATGCAAATCAGTTTAAATCGGGGGATTTTGGACATCATAAGATTACGCCGTGGGGCTTTGCACCGCTGGAAGGCGTCGGACGTGCCTGGTGGTGTTGCTCTATGCATGGGCTGCGCGCTTTCCGTGATGTAGTGGATGCGATTGTCGTACAGGAAAGGGATGAAATCCAGGTAAATCTGTTCCAGGATGTTACGTGGAACACGCCGGACATGACCTTCAGAATGCGCTGTGAAAAAACGGGGGTACGGCTGGAGGTAAAGGCATCATCTGCGCAGCGGAAGACCCTTGCTATACGTAATCCCTCGTGGGCCAATGCAGCGGATATAACCCTCAACGGTGCTCCCGAATCCGTTTCCTCCGCCCAAGATGGATATATGCGTGTAAACCGTGCGTGGAAGGCAGGTGACACCCTGCAAGTAGTGTTTGATTACAAAGTGGTCTTGGAGCTTCGTGATCGAACCCGGATCGCATTATCCGACCTACCCACAGAGCCTGTAGCGGGCACGCTCTTTTATGGTCCCCGGATATTGGGGGTGGACAGTGTATGCGATCCGGATTTTCACGGCGAACCCCACGTAGGAAATGTTGTCCATCTGCCCAAGCAATTAGAGGCGGACCATGACGTTTCTCACGCCTCGCTGTTAACTGTACCAGGCGCCCATTTCACGGTGTCCTATATACACGAAGGATTCCCCGAGCCTTGCCATGTCACCCTGCTCCCCTTCTCTGAGCAAACACAACACCGGCAAGGCATTTTCACCGTTACGCACTACTATCAAGCTCGTCCCTAAAACGCCCTGGGCGGCCCATAGGGGACGCAACGCAAAAAACCGGGTGGCCTGCAACTGCAGACCGCCCGGTTTATGTTTATCAAGGTTTAGAGGCTACCACCCCTTTAACGTTCCCATCAAACAAATTTTCGTTGCGCTCAGGGACAGTAAGGACTATTTTTCCTGGGTGTGGCCCTGGCCACTTAGAAGCTGTCACATTCGATATACGCGTCGATCACAGCGCGTTCGCCGTTGCGGCCTGGGCGTGAATTTCCATGTTCCATCCCCATGATACCTTCATAACCTTTGTCGTGGATATGCTTGAAGATATTTTTGTAATTTATCTCGCCCGTGGTAGGCTCTTTCCGACCGGGATTATCCCCCATCTGGAAGTAAGCAATCTCATCCCAGGCAAGATCAATATTGGGAATCAGATTCCCTTCCGTAATCTGTTGATGGTACAGGTCATCGAGGATCTTGCAGGAAGGACTGCCAACGGCTTTACAAATCTGATAGGCTTGTGGAATTTTGCTCAAAAACAATCCCGGATGATTCTTCCAGGGGTTAAGCGGCTCGAGCACCATAACAAGGCCATGGGGTTCACAAACCTCTGCGCAGTATTTCAGATTATCAATAACGTTAGCGGTCTGATAATCCCACTCGACGCCTCGGTCGTAACAACCGGGTACAACGGTGCACCACTTGGCATTGACACGCTTGGCAACCTCGACCGATTCTTCCATAATCTTAATAAGGCGCGCTCGGATATCTTTGTCCTTCGTGACAAAATCCAGTTCTTTGAATTGCGCCGTGGCGACAAAAACACCCATGGTCATATTCAGACGCGCCATTTCCTGAGCAATCTTTTCCTGCTCAGCCACCGACCGTCCTTTCATGCCGTTATCTTCTAAGGCGGTAAACCCTTTGTCGGCCATAAACTTAATCTGATCGATAAGGTCTTTACCCGCAGTACGTTCAAACATGCCAAAATGAGGTGCGTATTTCAGTTGAAAACTATGCTTCTTCTCTGTTTTCTGAGAGGCGGCTGTCGCACTAGTAGCAACAGCGGCGGCACCTGCAGCAAGCCCCGCAGTCAAAAAATCCCGACGTTTCATTCCTCTTTCTCCATAATGTTTGACGAAGTTTTCCACTCCACTTAGTGACTGGTACTTAAAAAGCTATCATAAAAAACGAAATTTTGTTTCGGTCAGGAATGGCAAGAACCATATTTCTTGGGTGTGGCCCTGGCCACCTTGCGGTCGCTGGACCATTTCAGAAGGTATGCTGGCACATTGCTCCTACGAAGTTATTTCGTTCTACATAAATACGCTCGTCTTGCCCCAACGAAAGGACAAAACGGTTATCACCCTATCCAGGCAGCCCAACAAGGCTGCTGGTTCCGGGATGAATTGGCAAACGTGCTGTCTTGGCGTTTCTTTCGACAATTGTACTACGCTCTTTTTCTAACATAACGCGCCCCTTGGGTTCCAAATTATCCAACGCCAAAAGCTTATCGTATTCCACTATAGCTTCATCATACAATTCAAGTTTGGCAAGGGTACGCGCAAAGGCCCAGCGGGCATCCAGATGATCGGGGAACGCTTCGCAGGCTTCCCGCAGTCGACGCAACGCCTCTTCCCCCTGACTCTGACGCATCAATACATCTGCCCAATAAATCGCCAGCGGCGCACGCAAGTTCCCCTGCAAACACGAATCCGCTTTGGCAAACAACCTTTCTGCGGTCGTCAACTGGTCCATACCGGCAAAGGCAATCCCCAGGTTAAGATAGGTTTCACACGCCCCAGGCACTTCAAGGGGAGTGCGTAAAAGGGTTTCAAGCATAAGCTGCGCCACCCAACCATAGGCTTGCCCAGGCGTAATGCCATCCCCTGGACGATGTGCACGCACATGGCTCACAAGAACTTCACTGGCCGATTGCAGTACAGGCGCCCCTTTTTGTAAAACGGCGTTGGCCGCAGCCAAATAGCCCAAGGGCTTCTCCCCCGCAACCTCCACGTGGGCGCACGATTGCGCAACCGCCGTCAAAAGCAAATCACGACGGTTGTGTTGGTGTGCATAGCGCGCAAAGTTAGCCCATACTTCCGGACGTTTGGGACCATACTTAACCGCTTCCTGATAGGCCCGCTCAGCCCCCTGTATATCGTTGAACCCCGTCTCCAACACATTAGCCAACAGCAACTCCATCATCGCCAACGCGGCTTCATCCTTTACCTCACGCCCTTTAAGCTGCTTTTCCTGTTCCAGCAAAACCTGACGTGCCTGATGATATCGTTTATGTTGATTGGCAAATGACAGGAAAAATGGCCACGTTTGTTGGTCCGTGGGATCGGCCGCCACAGCGCGTACCAACGCATCTTCCGCCCCCGTAATATCCTCTCGGGCTACACGAATCTTTGCCAACAACCTGAACAGCTCGCTTTGATTGGGCGTATCATATTGCAGCGCCATCAACAAATGCTGTTCCGCCGTTTTCCAATACTGCTCCAAACGCTCCTGAGAATTGGGTGCATCCACCCCGGCCAAGAACAGGGCACTCACGGCAGCAATACGTCCAATACGTTCATGCGCCCCTGGATACATCGGACAAATCAGCAACAGCTTAGCCACATGTTGGGCGGCATCATCCAGCAGCCGCAACGATTCCTGCACCTTCTCTGGTGATTCCTGAATCTGCTTCTGCGCCTGCAGCATTTTCAAGTCGGCCAAGTCCAGATGATTAAGCACATAGTACGGATTCTTGCTTAGTGCGCGCTCATAGGCTTGTATAGCCTCATCCAGCTTACGTTGCCGTTGCGCGACCTGGCCACAACGTCGTGCAAAATACCCATTCCAGGGTGCCAATGCCTCGCCATTGAAATAGTGCTGCGCAGCACTATGCAGTTTCTCCGACGCAAGCCCTGCCTTTTTATGCTGCAATGCCTTCTGAGCCTGGTGCTGTGCAATCATTCCCTTTTGCAGTTCCATTTCAGAAGAAAAACTACGCGTTGTCAGAAACAGCGATTGCAAAAGTAATATACACGCACCCACACAAACCAGTTTCATCCACACCGGCGTTTTCTTACGCATCTGTACAGGGGCATGCGCAGCGCCCACCACCCCTTCCATAGCACCCAGCACGAGAAAGAGCAGTGTAGCCGATACCGGTACCCGAAGATTAAACCCAAAGAGACCATCTATCAAAAATACGCAGAAAAGCGCGGCAAAGGTATAGCCCAATCGACGCTGCAACACTGAAGCGCCCGACTGCGCCCATAGCAGACCATACCCAATCGCTACCAGTAGTAATGTCAGGTACAATCCCGCTGCTGGGATACCCGCATCAACCGCAATCTCCAGCAGATCATTGTGCACATGCGCATTCATACGCACTTCTCGGGCAAAGAATTCCTGTTCGTAGTGCGTCCAATAATTTGGATACGCCATCGCATACACCCCAGGCCCATGCCCCAATAACGGATGATCAAGCGCCATACGAGAGGCACTTGTATACGAGTGGTATCGTAAAAGAATAGAGGAATCCAGCGGAAAGGGACTCCCTGTTTTCAGTTTGCACACCGTCATAGCGCCCACTGCGCCCATCGCTAAACAGACTAACGTCAGGATGAGCGTGATCAGCGTCGTTTTCACCGGTGACGCGATAACACAACGCACCCCGCGTGCAATCAGAAAAAGTAACAAGGCTGCCCCAAGCGCAAGGATTCCGGCACGGTGCCCCGTCGCATTCAGATGAATTGCAAAGGCCACAGCAAATAAAAGTGCCCAACGTTTCTTCGAGGCAGAGCAAAACAACAGGGGCGTCATTACCAAGGTCAGGATAAGGGTGTGACCGGCATAATTGGGATTACCAAAGGTGGCGGGCAACTGCTTATAGGTGTCGCTCTGCCGATCCGCCCAAGGAAAGGGATCTACCCCAGCAGATTGCAGGAAGCCATAAAAGGACGAGGCCAAGACCGCACAGCAAACCACCAGCATCCAGCGTTGCACTTGCTCTGGGGTGTGAAAAACCTGCGAGGCAACCAGGTAAAGTATGAAAAGAAAGACAAAACGCCCTAGTTCCCCAAAACTGGCTCCCCAAAATGACGAGCGCAGGGTGGCAATCAGATACAAAACCATCAAGCATAGAAGCAGCTCAAAAAAAAGACGCGGTCGACGAAATGTACGTTTCATCCACCAAGCCGAAAACAGCCACCACGCCCCCAATATAGTCGCCCCCCACCCCAAAATGAGTGACTTGATATCCCCGGTTGGATCATTCGTATAGGGATACATGGCCAAAACAAGCGCCACGGTCAATATGGCGATAGCAATGCGAAAATAACGATCTACTGTACTCGCCGCCGTCTGAATATCCTGTGTCTGCGTCATACGACTCCCATCATCTAAAGTGGTCCAGGGACCACAACCAAAATGTATGGTCCTTACCTTCCCTGACCGCCGTAAAAATTTCCGTTTTTCAGGACAACTTCTTCCGTGTCCGTCACTCATGCTAGCATTCAGGGTGCTTTAAAATAAACTTGGCCTCCCTCCTTGGGGGCCGCCGCTGTTAAAAAGACAACATGTCTTATTGTTTTGCTTATATATTCCGAATCAGTGGTCCTTACCCATGATGCACAAAAGAAAAGAATAATAGAAGCTATAACCGCACATCATACAGATAAACTGCCGATGCGCGTTGAGCAGGCCCCAAGAGATGGGTGTGGAACACGCAGGCAAACTTGTAGCATCCCGATTTAATCTAGCTATACACAGAGATCAATATCCGATTTAGCGCTGAACGTATCCGATTTAAATGTTTTGTTTCGGCAATGTGTATCCAATTCTATGAAACACGCGTTCGTAAAAAGGGAAGGCGACGGGCGATCAGATGCATTTTGGTGCGCGCGAATTCCAACGTCTGCAGCCGTTCTTGATGGCTGAACATACCCAAAACACAGAAGCCTGCGAAGCTACATAACACGATAGCGCGTACCAATATACCGGGCCAGTACGTCATGCTTATTCCAAAGAAACAACCCCACATTGCCAGGACGGTTGCACCGGCCAGCCAGATTAGTCGTCCTTTGGCATGTGGTAGCGGATACACCCATTGGGTTAAGGCAATGCCTAAAAGCAGTTCGACGGTAAAGGCGGCAAAGGTCACGGTGGCTGCGCCCAGAATGCCATAGCGCATGATAACGAAGTAACTCAGGATAACTTTCACCAACGCAGCGGTGGTGGCGACGACGGTGGCCCACATGGTCCGTTTTACGATGCTGAATGAAACGGTGATCGTTTGTGCACCGGCATGCATCGCATAAGAAAAGGCAATCCAGGGCACTACGAGTTCTGCACCAGTATAGGCTTTGGCGGGGGCAAACACCCGCACTAATTCTGGCGCCAGACAAGACAGGCCCAAGGCCATCAGGCATAGACCGGTGAAGAGAACGCGGAAGAGTTGCGCGAAACGGTACTGTGCATCCTCTTCCTTTGCCAATTGAAAAGCCGCAGGCACCCATGACAGTTGTAGCGCTTGTGTAAAAAGCGACATGATCATCGCCACTTTAAAGCCTAAACTGTAGGGAGCCATCCCTTCTAATCCTACCCAGCGGCTCAAAAAATAGCGATCCGATATCATGAGCACCATCGCACTTATGCCCATCGGGATCAATGGCAGCGCAAAGCGCAGCATGGGGCCTAATTGCGAAAAACTAAATTCCAGTCGTATCCATTGGCGCAATACAAAAAAACTCAGGATTCCCATTACCGTCAGGCCGACCAAATCACCCCATAATGCACCCGCAACCCCTTGTTGCAGGAAGACGACGAAGAGAATAATCGCTAATGGTCCTACCACGCCACGCAGCACGTTCAGCACGGCAAACGTAATGCTGCGATGTGCAGCACGCAGGATAGAAAGTCCTTGTTTTCCTAAGGCGGTGACGGAGCCTAATACCAGGACCATGCGTATCAGATTCTCTTCATCAGGCTCATTGAAAACCAGGGAGGCTAAGGGACGGGCCAGGGCAAATCCGATTAGCAGGAGTACTACATGCAAGCCCAAAACAAAGAAAAAACTCGTATTAAAAACCCGCCGCTGTTCAGATTCTGTGTCGTACTCATGGTAAAAACGCATCAAAGCGCCTGCCATGCCAAAATCAAGGACGGGATAAATTAGTAATAATGTGGTCGTACACAAATCCCAACGAGCAAAAGAAGCGGGATCGTCTACCCAAACCCGCGTGAATACAGGAACCAGCAGAAAGGCGGCTCCCCGATTCAGTACCAGCGCCGTCATATAGACAATCGTGTGCCCCAAGGTCTTGCGCATCGTCGTCATGATGCGTGCTCCGCGGGCTGGGGTGTATCGGTAATGCGCATGAAGCGCAATAAGAATCCCATCATCATATATACCGCCACCATACCGGAGATGTAGGTAGGTTCATAACAATAATGCAGCATCGTGACGCAATACCCGGTTACCATCGCCACCGCTAGTTGTTGAAAACGCAGAGGAATCTCGCGGAGTCCGCGCAGAAGTTTTACAAAAAACACCCCATGAAAAGAGACAAAGAAGGCAAACCCCAAGGGACCGGTCTGATAAAGAATATCTAAGAAGATGTTGTGGGTAGTGCCGCTTATACTAACGAATTGCCCCATACTTCCTCGTGTCACGTAAGATAACTGATGGCCGAGACCGGTACCAATGATTGGATGGGAAATGTATTCTCGGAAAGCAGCGCGGTATGCGTATGCGCGCATATCGTTTACAAAGGGGATTCCAAAACGATCTATCCGTTCCTGCATCAACAACAGCATCCGCTCAAACACACCGGAAAAGAGGGTCATTACCAGTGCCCCCCCCATGAGCAATATCACGGCGACTACGCATAAACGGATAATAGAGCCGTAAATGGGCGTTCTCCTGGCATATGCCAACAAAAGGATCGTTAGCATGGGCGTCAGAATGGCTTGCATAATTCCCATGCGCCATCCGCTGATAAACATGAGCGACACAGCCACACCAGCGAAGCCCAAGGCCGCGATCCGCATCCAGAAGGAACCTGGAGATACGACTAATGAGACAGTATAGGCCAGCACAATAGCCAGAGAGACGATCTCATCATCTGAAAGATATCGTATATATTCAAAGTGCTCTTTAAATGCATGGTAGGTGTTACCCGTGCCAATACGATAGAGACCAAATAAACTTGCGCCGACGCCACCTGCCAGTATTGCATAGCGAAGATAGGACAAGTGTTTTTCTTTGAGGGGTAAGCCAAGTGGAATGAGCATACCAAACATGTAGACGTATAAACGTCTAAAGTCGCCAAAGGCGTCTCGGAAGGGTAGGTGGCTTAGGAAAACACCATTTGCAAAAGAAAAAACGCCCCAGAAGACAAACAGTCCCATGATGCTGAACAACAGATATTCTCGGCGGCCTCCTCGTAGTAATTCGGGACGTTCATTCTGTTGTATCTGCCACATGGCATATAGCAGAAGCGCGCCAAAGAAATAGAGGACCAAATCGCCTGCATAGAAGCGAATGCCGCCTACTCGTACCGGCATTTCATTCATCGGAACGCGTAACGCCAGCACCGCCCCATAAAAGCCTATACAGGTCCACGGAGAAATAGGAAGCAGAAAAAGCGCCAGGGCCATGCCCATGCCGGCCAGAAGGAGGTACTCATGCGATTGCAGCAGCAGGGTTGCCGCTACGATGGCGATGGCGCCCAAAAACAGTCCCCATTCAGGCCTTCGTTTTTTTGTCTCTATTTTTAACGCTGTTTTCACGCGTTTTTCTCCAAAAATACACGGTATTTATCGAGGTAGGAGGATAATTACCGAAGTATCGCGTTCACAATTTTGCATAATCACGGCACTACTTCGCAGAATAGTACCAAATGTGATGCGATGCGTTTTTAAAACAGGCAACTTCCCACGACAGTTATTATCGTACGAAAATTGCTATACAACTACACCTCCATCGCACCAATGAGTGAGGATATATCTTCTACCTGGTGTCGACGGCAGTAGTCTTCAAGACCTTGTATTAATTGCATGGCGGCGGTAGGTTGTCTGAATGAGCAGCAGCCCACGGCGACAGCGCTCGCGCCTGCAAGGATGAATTGCAGCGCGTCGTCGGCAGTACATATGCCGCCCATACCGATTATGGGGATGCTGAGCACTTTGGCGGCTTCCCAAACCATTTTTACGGCTACAGGACGTATCGCGGGACCGCTGAGGCCGCCTACAATATTGCGTAGAATCGGTTTACGGGTCTCTGGGTTGATGCCGATACCCAGCAGGGTATTGATCAGAGCAACACCATCAGCACCACCTTCTTGGGCCGCCAGAGCCGACTCTTTAATGTCGATCACGTTGGGGGAAAGCTTGATGAATACGGGAAGATGGGTGGCCGCCTTAATGGCTTGAGTATACTGTTTTACCTTTTCCGGGTCCTGTGCAACGAGTGTGCAGCCGGTTGCGGTTCGCGCGTCATGCACGTTAGGGCAAGACAGGTTGGCTTCAATTGCGTCTGCGCCGTTTTCCGCCTCCAGGCGTCCTGCCAACTCAGCATATTCTTCTGGACTGTACCCGTAGATGTTCCCAATAATTGTACAATTTCGTTCACGCAGGTAGGGCAGCTTGTCGCGTAGGTAGGCGTCTATACCAACATTTTGCAAGCCGATAGCGTTCAACATCCCGGCAGGCGTCTCAACGAGACGGGGAGGCCGGTTGCCAGCACGTGGTTTGAGAGAAAGGCTCTTTACAGTGACTGCGCCCAACTGGTTGATATCAAAATACTGGTCATACTCCTGCCCATACCCAAAGGTTCCGGAAGCTACAGTTACCGGATTTTTTATTGTCAACCCACCCAGGTTGATGGTCATATTCGGAGTCGTTGACGCGTGTACCGACGTTGTGTGTTGTGTGTTTTCGCTCATCCTAGTATGCATCCCAACAAATAATGTTTGTATCAAAAACAGGGCCGTCGTGGCATACCCGCACCATGCGCTCCGCCTCGATTTCAACGTTGGTCTCTACGACACATCCCAGGCATACCCCATCGCCACAGGCCATCACGGCTTCAAGCGAAGCATAGCAAGGCACTCCCAATTCGGTGCAAACCTCGTGGGTAGCGCGCATCATCGGCATGGGGCCGCAGGCGTAAACAACGGTCTTTTCATCGGGTTGCAGATCGCGTAGCACGTCCGATGCAAAGCCTTTCACCCCTGCAGAGCCGTCGTCGGTTGCAAGAGAAATCTTGCAGCCCATCTGTCGAAAATCTTTTTCACACAACAACATATCTTCGGTTCGCGCCGCGATGATTACCTCGGGTGTTTTCCCTAAATTCTGAATCAAGGCGTCCGCCAACCCCGGTAGCGGGGCTACGCCAATTCCCCCGGCTACGAGGATGTAACGGTCAAAATCGGGTTCGAGAGAAAAACCGTTTCCCAAAGGACCTTGCACATTTAGGGTTTCACCGGCAGAGCGTGTGGCCAACAAACGGGTTCCCTCGCCTTCTACTTTGAAAAGCACCGAAAAGCCGTCGCGAAAAATGCGTTCTATGGACATGGGGCGACGCAGAAAAGGATAGTATCCTTCCTGAACCTGTAGCATGCAAAATTGGCCGGGTTTTGCATCTCGTGCCAATTGGGGCGCGTGCAACACCAGCCGGTAATGATCCCGCGCCACTTCCTTATGGGCGGTAATCTCACAATCTATCACATGGGGCATACTTATCTCCGTTCATCTAAAGCAAGCTGGTTGCGTAATAAATTCAAACTTACACGAACACGTTCGGCGAGGATTTCCCCAACGCCTTCTACCGCCACCAGTTCATCTTTAGGAGCGCGAATAATCTGCTGCAAGGAATCAAAGCGTGTAACAAGATTATCGATGATTTGCGAAGGCAAACGGTGCGTAATGGTCAACACACGATAGCCGCGAGGTGTCAAATAGGTATCCACTGCACGTAGATTGGGACCATAGCCCAAGGCCTGGCTGATACTGCTCAGGTGCAGCAAATCCTGTTGGGACATGGTGCCGATCTTTTCCTGTACAGCTTCGAAAGTAGTGCCGCTTTTTTCCCGGTAATAGTCTTTGATCACCAGAGACGCTTCGTTTACCGGCATAACCAGTTCCTGCAGCTGAAGTTCAATCAGACGCCCTTCGGTACCTAGCTCGAGAATATAGGGCTCGATTTCGCGGGTGATTCGTACGACCATTTCAGTACGTTGTATCGCTTTACAAACGTCAAAAATAGTTACGACATCCTGAAACTCACGGGTCGTCAGCTCCTGCATGGCCTGACTCAACACACTCATATATTTTTCCAGCGTTTGAATGGCTTGCATGGCTTTGTTGACCAGGGTCGATATGGAATCCAGCACATGCCGTTTATCATGCGCGTATAAGGTCACACTGGAGCGACGTTGTGATACGGCTACCACCACGCATTTAGCCTGGGCTGCCAGACGTTGTGCAATGCGGTGACGGGTACCTGTTTCCTCGCTATGGATTTTTGCGTCGGGTTTGAGAAAGCGGTTGGCGAAAAGGATACGGGTGCCTTCCTCATCTAGGATGATAGCACCATCCATCTTTGACAATTCATAGAGTAACTGTGGGGTAACCGGTGCATTGAGCTGCACCCCGCCTTCGGAAAGATCGGAAAGGCGTTTTGTAGGTCCGAAACACAACAATGCCCCTGTACCGCTTTGCAGGATCGCCGATATCGCCTCGCGAATCTTCGTTCCCGGCGCTACCAGCAGCAGCGCATCACGAAAGGCTTCTTCGCTCGTTTTTTTTGCTCGTCTAGCCACATCAGATCTCCAGTGCCCGGTCAATTGCCTCGGACAGTCTCGTCACTGGCGTTACATGCACGCCGACACCCTCTAAATCCTGTGCACAGCCGCGTGGGACTATGCAATGCTTAAAGCCGAACTTTGCCGCTTCGGCTACACGCTGACGCGCCATGTCAACGGCGCGCACTTCACCCGCAAGGCCAACTTCGCCAAAGGCCACCAGACGTGAGGGGGCAGGAGCCTCCCGAAAGCTGGATATCAATGCCAACGCTACCGCTACATCGGTGGCGGGTTCATCCAATCGCACGCCCCCTGCCACGTTTACAAACACATCACGGTCGGAAAGATGTAATCCTACGCGCTTTTCCAATACGGCAAGGATGAGGGAAATACGGTTCTGGTTTAAACCGGTCACCGTGCGTCGTGGGGAACCGGCATGCGACTCGCCCACCAACGCCTGGACTTCGACCAGTAACGGACGCGTTCCCTCGATACTCGGAATGACCACAGAACCGCTCACCCCCTTGGGGCGTTCATTGAGAAATAGCGCGCTGGGGTTGGTTACCTCGTGCAAACCCGAATCGCGCATTTCAAATACGCCAATTTCATTCGTAGAACCAAAACGGTTCTTTACCGCACGCAGAATACGCAGGGACTGACGGCCTTCCCCTTCAAAGTATAAAACGGTATCGACCAAATGTTCCAGTAAGCGCGGTCCCGCAATAGCGCCGTCCTTGGTTACATGCCCCACCAGAAAAACCGGGATCTGTTCCCCCTTTGCAATACGCAAAAATTCATTGGCGCATTCGCGAATCTGGCCCACACTTCCAGGTACCGCCGCAAGCTGCGAGGTGTATACCGACTGAATCGAATCGACCACCACAAACTGGTATGCGCCAGAGCGAATCTGTTGCGTAATAGCGCTAACCGAGGTTTCAGTAAGCAGAAAAAGATCCTCGTGGAGCGTGCCTAAACGATCAGCGCGCAGCCGTGCCTGATTAAAGGATTCTTCGCCAGAGACATACAATACAGGACCTGTGGATTGGGCGAGCTGGTGGGAGATCTGGAGCATCAGGGTCGATTTCCCAATCCCCGGATCGCCACCGACCAAGGTAAGTGAACCGGGCACAATGCCCCCGCCCAAAACCCGATCAAACTCCTGTATATTCGCCGGAAGACGTGTAGGAGCAGCACAAGACGCATCCAGTACCGAACGGGGTTGGGCATTGCTCACCAACTGAGGGCGTGTATGGCGTCCCTCCTCAACCGCCTCCTCCTCAACGATCGTATTCCACTCCTCACATTCAGGACATTTTCCTTGCCAGCGCGGCATTACTGCCCCACAATTCTGGCATACATACGTCGTTTTTGTCTTCACTTTCGCCATGCCGCGCAACCCGTTCTCGTCGAAACCAAACCTTGGCAGACAGACTAGCACAGGCGGCCTGTACAGGGCAAAGGATCTCTGTGTTTTGCAGTGTCGCCCCCCTCAATCCATAGATGCCCTAAGGGGCAAATTCAGGGTGCGAACCAGGCATATCTTTTTCTTTGCCCTCCAAAACGTGTATAGTCCCGTAAAATCGGCTGCACTGGATGATTCACCTCCCAAAACTTGGCAAAAAAACGAAACTTTGCCGGGGCAAAAGGTAGTCGAATGTGCTTTACCGTTTTGGGTGTGACGGTAAGTCAAAGCGTTTGAATGGTATACTCCTGTTTATTGATAGGCGTTGGTAAATAAAACATGGAGCGTAGACGGTGTTACGAAGAATTCTGATTGGGATAGCTGTATTAAGTGCGCTGGTCTGTGTGGCGCTGTTAGGCACAGTCGTTTTTTTTACCAGTATGAAAAACCTGGATGGGATGCCTGGGCACGAGGTGGATGTAACAGAGTACAAGGCGATACCGCAATTGACGTTGCGGCAGCGTCTGGGGTTGGGAACGGCATCGGATGCCCAGCATAGCCTTTCCGCCCCCTCCTCCGCTACCAACACTTCACCAAAGATGGCTGGTTTTGTTGCAACGCCCTTGCAATGGACGATGCCGAAAACATGGCGACAAGCCCCGGAACGTCCTATGCGTGAGGTGACCTTCTGGGCGGATGAGGCGCAGCAGGTGACGTGTTATGTGGCGGTGTTGGGTGGGAATGCTGGTGGCCTGGAGGCCAATATAAACCGTTGGTGTGAACAAATGGGCGCGTCCGTTTTTACACCTGAAGAAATAGCGCTTTTACCCCAAATTACGGTATTGGGCGTGGCCTCCCCTTTGGTAGCGTTACCAAAATCACAAGCCGAAAACGATCAGGGACTTTTAGGTGTGGTATGCGTGCTGCAGGAAAAGACCGTTTTTGTAAAAATGACGGGGCCGGCGGAACAGGTGCAAGCGGAACGGGAAAACTTTGAAGCCTTTTGTCGTTCGTTGCAATTTGAGGAGTCAAAGTAATGAAGCGTTTTGGAAACAATGCACTGAAGTTTTTCTCCTCCTATGGGCTTTCCATTATCCTGCTGTTTTTGCTGCTCTTGCTGGTTTTCTTCGGCACGTTGGAACAGGTGAACAGTGGTTTGTATGAGGTACAACGAAAATACTTTGGAAGTCTCTTCGTCATACATCATCTTGGCCCCGTTCCATTGCCTTTGCCAGGGGTATATTTGCTGACGGGCTTGCTGTTCATCAATTTGTTGCTGGGCGGTATTGTCCGCGCACCAAAACGCTGGGGAAAGCCGGGCCTGCTGATTGCGCACAGCGGTATTGCCTTGCTGATCGCCTATGGCTTTGTCACGCATCACTTCTCCCTGAATGGCTACATGCAGTTGTACGAGGGGGAAAGTGCGGATACTTTCGAAAGCTATTACGAATGGGAACTGGCCATTGTTGAGTTGCCGAAGGCGGAGGATGAATCTCAGACGAATGGGCGCGAATGGGTGTTTACACAAAGAAATCTACAGTTGGCAAAGGAACAGGTCAGCATATTTGGAAGTATGCTACCTTTTGTCGAACTTCATTTGATGGATTATGAGCGTAATTGCAGGCCGCAGGCGGCGCCGCCGGGCTCGAAGCATGCGGTGGAGGGGCTTTACCTGGAATCGCTTCCTCAGGAACGGGAGACGGAGCGGAATCTGCCCGGGTTGCGCGTGCAGTTTTCCACGCTGGACGCACCAGGAGATATTCGTGAAAGCCTTTTATGGGGAGGCGAGGTAGCGCCGTGGCGTGTAGCGGGAAATGGGAAGGACTATGTCTTCAGCTTGCGTCGTCGTCGTTGGAAAACCCCGTTTACCATTACCTTGGACCGATTTGTTCGCGAATTACATCCGCGTACCGGGATTCCCAGCATGTTCATGAGCGAAGTGACGGAGGTGGAGGATGGGGTGGAACGTCGTGTGGAAATCAAGATGAATGAGCCGCTACGCCAGGCAGGCTATACCCTGTATCAGGCTTCATGGGGACCACAAAATGCACAGGAAGGTGCACGCTTGTTCTCTGTATTTTCCGTGGTGAAAAATCCAGCGGCGAAATGGCCGATATACGCCACCTACATTATCACTCTGGGACTGGCAATACATTTCATTCAGAAGTTATGGCGCTATTTACGCCTTCAGAACAGGAGTCGGGCATGAATAGAATGAGGATAAAAAGCGCGTGCGTACTATGGACGGCAGCGCTGTTTTTAGGCGCCGCTTTCTCAGCGTTGGCGGAGCCGGTGTGGGATGCGGAAAGTCTGCAATACTGTGCAACCTTGCCGGTCCAGCATGAAGGACGGGTAAAACCGCTGGATACCTTTGCACGTTTTACGATGCTGAAGATAAACGGAAAACGCTCGTTCACCACACCTGACGGAAAGCGGATTAAACCCACCGAGTGGCTCATGAACTGCCTGCTCTTCCCGGAAGAGACGCATACCTACCAGCATTTTTCCGTCGACACCTCCGAGGTCATCGTGGCGATAAACGTATCGGTGCAGAGTAAAAAGCGGGCACGTTACTCGTATCAGGAGCTTTTGCCGGGGCGTCAGAAACTCTTTGAACTGGCCTCGCATTATGTACAGATTCCCGTAGCCGAACGCACCTTTCTACAGCAGCAAGTCGTGGATTTGGGCGACAGCCTGATGTTGTACGAGGGCCTGATTCACTATTTCGATGGCGTACGCACGCAATTTCGCGTTTCCGACGGTGAATACCTCAAAAAAGCCTTCCCTGAAAAAGACGGCGTGGCGTTAAGTGTACTCTTAACCCGCCTGCCCAAAGTGATCGCGGAACTTAGTGAAGCAAAATCGTCCATGTCGGAAGATGCTCTCATGACGGAAGTGCAGGCCATGCGCGCCTTGATGGCGCAGGCCGATGCCGTGGTGCGTCGTGGTGCAGAGCTTGCCCTGTTCCCGCCCGACACCGATGCGGAAAAGGAATGGTGGACACCTGCAGACATCCTGGCGGCTACCTTCGACCCCGATCGTGTGCAAGCGCCCGCCCTGGATCTACTGCGTGATGTGGAGCAATGGGTGGCAAAAACGAACGACCCTGTTGCTGCCAAAACCGCGCTGGAAAAATACCACAAAGCGGTCGTTGCACGCACGACGGAACGGGGCGAATACAAACGCATCCCGCTGGAAGTCACCTTTTATCGCGGTAAATTCATGTTCCGCGCCCAATGGTTATACGTGCTCAGTTTCGTACTGGTGGCGATCTCCTGGCTCATGCCTAAAGGAAAATGGATACACCGCATTATCCCCGTCGCCGTGCTGACACCGACTATAATTCTCTCCATCGGCATCACCCTGCGTTGCATCATCCGGGGACGCCCCCCCGTCACCACCCTTTACGAAACGTTACTATTCAGCACCGCTGTAGCCGTTCTCACAGCACTTGTCGTGGAGTTGATCAACCGGAGACGCACCGCTGTTTCCGTAGGGGCATGCATGGGTGCGCTCGGCATGTTTATCGCCTACCGTTACGAAGCGAAAGAGGCGGTGGACACCATGCCCGCCGTTGTGGCGGTGCTGGACACCAACTTCTGGCTGTCGACGCACGTGACCACCATTATCATTGGCTATGCTGCCGGTCTGGTAGCGGCAGCCCTGGCCCACGTCTACATTGTGGGACGTTGGCTGGGCATACGTAAAAACGAACCTGAATTCTATGCCGGACTCAGTCGCATGATCTACGGCGTGATCGGTTTTGGCCTCCTCTTCGCCGTGATCGGCACCGTAATGGGCGGCGTATGGGCCAACGAAAGCTGGGGACGCTTCTGGGGCTGGGACCCCAAAGAAAACGGTGCCTTAATGATCGTGCTCTGGGGCCTCATCGTGATGCACGCCCGCCGCGGACGCTACATCGGCGACACCGGCATATGCGTCGGTGCGATCCTGCTCGGCATGATCACCGCCTTCTCCTGGTGGGGCGTCAACCTGCTCGGCGTAGGACTACACAGCTACGGCTTCACCAGCGGCGTGATGAACCTGCTCATCCTGTTCTGGGTAATCGAAGGCCTGATCGCCCTGGCAGGCATGCTGCTCCGCTTCCGTCCCGCACCAGCCTGCGTGGAAAAATGAATGGAATAGCAAGTAGGGGATGCGTAGCATCCGGTAACGTTTTTTTGAAAGGGGGCTGTGGGAAACTTTTTGTTCAAAAAAACTTTCCCACAGAATTTCCCTTAGCCAAATTTGACATTTTTACCTCTTTATAAGTACCATAGCGCGGTCCACTCCGGGCATTTTCTCGGTGTTTTTTACCCTGCCCGGTTGTTCTGTATTTATGCAGAGTGCGGCGGTTTATTGCGGAATTTCCAAGGAAAGGTCACCATGCATCCCTATCGAACTCATACTTGCGGCGCGTTGCGCAAAGAAAACACGGGAACTCAAGTACGGCTTTCTGGCTGGGTCCATCGGAAACGTGATCACGGCGGCGTTATTTTTATCGATCTGCGCGACCATTATGGCTTGACGCAGATTGTTGTTAACCCGGATCAGCCTTTTTTTGCTGAAGCGGAAAAGGTGCGTAATGAAAGCGTAATCACGGTTACGGGTGAGGTGGTGCCGCGTACGGACGAGACCGTCAATTCCAATCTGGATACGGGTGAAATTGAAGTTGTCGCTGCGGAATTCCTGACCGAATCCCTTTGTGATACCTTGCCTTTCACGGTGAATCAGGAGCTGGATTGTCCGGAAGAAACCCGGCTCAAGTATCGTTTTGTCGATTTGCGTCGTGAACATATGCACAAGAACATTGTGTTGCGCGCTAAAACGTGCGCCTTGGTGCGTCAGCATCTTACGGAAGAAGGCTTTATCGAATATCACACGCCGATTCTGGCCAATTCGTCGCCCGAGGGCGCACGGGACTATCTTGTGCCGAGCCGTCTGTATCCCGGCCATTTCTATGCATTGCCCCAAGCGCCGCAGCAGTTCAAACAGTTGCTGATGGTGTCGGGTTTCGATAAGTATTTCCAGATTGCGCCTTGCTTCCGCGATGAGGATTCGCGTGCTGACCGTAGTCCTGGTGAGTTCTACCAGATTGATATGGAGATGTCCTACATTACGCAGGACGATCTCTTCGTAATTCTTGAAAAATTGCTGGTGCGCCTCTTCAAAGAGCTGTCCAACAAAGAAATCGTTGCCGAAACCTTCCCGCGCATTCCGTTCAAGGAAGCAATGGAGAAGTATGGTTCTGACAAACCGGATATTCGTTTTGGCTTGGAGATGGTGGACTGCACGGAGCTGTTTGCGGATTGCAAATTGAAGGTGTTTAGCAATCAGGTGAAAACGGGCGGTGTGGTGAAGGTCATCAATGCGAAGGGCGCGGCGTTGCAGTCGCGTAAATTCTTCGATGACGCTGAAAAATTCGCCAAGTCGGAAGGCGCTAAGGGATTGGCCTGGATCGCACTTCGTGATGGCGATATGAAGGGACCGATCGTCAAATTCCTGAGTGAGGATGAGAAGAAGAATCTGGCGGAACGCATGGGTGCGGAGGAAGGCGACGCGCTGTTCTTTGGTGCAGGTGCCTTGGCGGAAACCAATACCCTTTTGGGTAAAGTGCGTGGCTATCTGGGCGAACAACTGGATTTGATTGACAAGAACAAGGTCGCTTTTTGCTGGATCGTCGATTTCCCCATGTTCGAATGGAACGAAGACGAGAAAAAAATCGACTTCTCGCATAACCCCTTCTCTATGCCGCAGGGTGGTCTGGAGGCGTTGGAATCGAAGGACCCGCTCGATGTGCTGGCCTATCAGTATGACATCGTTTGTAACGGTATTGAGTTGTCCTCGGGCGCGATTCGAAACCACCGTCCCGATGTCATGATCAAAGCCTTTGAGACGGCGGGGTACACGGAGGACGATGTGAAGTCGCAATTCCCGGCCTTGTGGGAAGCCTTCCACTACGGTGCGCCTCCTCACGGTGGCATCGCACCGGGTCTGGATCGCATTGTGATGTTGCTGGCTGATGAGCCCAATATCCGCGAGGTCATTGCGTTTCCGCTCAACCAGAAGGCGCAGGATTTACTTATGGGTGCGCCGAGTGAAGTCTTCACTAAACAGCTGGAAGAGCTTCACTTGCAAATCAAATATCCTCCGCAGGAAGAAAAAAAATAGCCTGCAACGAAAACAGAGGCTGAGCAGCCTTTGTTTCTGACTCGAATTCCAAAAGCCGACCTGTATTCTACACAGGTCGGTTTTTTTCAGTGGATTTGCCAGGTACTGAATGCTGGACCGTTTTTTGCCCCTATTGCATGTATCACAGTAGAATAGCAGAAAAGATGTTTGAAATTTAACAGTTATAAAGGATACAATATGAAACTTGGGCGTTCCAGGTTGAATTTTAGGGAACGTCGCTTCGCAAGTTGTTCAACACGGAGATAGGGTGCATGCATCATCGCACGATAAAACGCAAACATTATGGTCCTGCCACAAAGTGGTTTGGAAAAACAATGCTACGCTTGTTGGGGTGGCAGTGTGAGGGGGAGGTGGAAGATATTCCCAACACGCCCAAGTGTGTCATTGTGGCCGCTCCACACAATACAGGATGGGATCTGCCGTACACCTTGCTGGCCTCCTTTCAACTGGGGTTACCAGCGGTGTTTATGATGAAAGATTCCTTATTCGCCTGGCCGTTGGGGATCTTGTGGCGTTTTTTGGGCGGCGTTCCCATAAATCGGCGTAAAAGTACGAGTACGGTACAGCAGATGGTGACTGCATTTTCTGAAAGTGAGGTGTTACGCGTCATTATTGCTCCAGAGGGAACGCGCAGCCGTGTAAAACATTGGAAACTTGGCTTTTACTGGATGGCGCATGGCGCCGATGTACCGATTGTGCTGGCGTATATCGATTATCGGCGTAAAGTGGTCGGCATTGGCGCTCCCTGGAAGCCCAGCGGCGATGTTGAGATGGATTTTAAGCATATACAGGCTTTTTATGAAGAAAAAACGGGGATGACGCCTGTCTACGACGCCAAGCGTCTGCAGTGATCTTTTTGTGTCAACCTTGTGGGGCATGACTTCGTTGACCTGATACAACTTGCATATGCAAAGTCAATTTTGGCAAGGTATGCGGATGATAATGAAGGACGGTCGGCGTAGCTTTTGTGTGGTTTGATGTTGGACGCTGCACATGCGCCGTATGGGAGCACAACACGAATATGAATAGAAAAGGCGTGGGCGTTTATTTGCTGGTGACTTTGGGCTTGGGATACACCCTTACACCGCTGCTTGTTTATTTTAATTTGATAGCCTATCATGAACCGAACATTCTTAACATGGCTCTGTTTCTTGCGGTTATGTGGATTCCCGCTTTGGGCGCTCTAATCGCCTCTAAGGCCAGCCCTGATGCCGGTGAGGGGGCTACTTTTACCCCGCTGTGGCCGGTACCTATGAATAGAATGCTGTGTGTCGCGTTGCTTACCCCCTTCTGGTTTGCACTGGGTTATGCCATATGTGCGTTCTGGGGCTGGACGCATGTACAGTGGGATATGGGCACGTTGATGAATATTATCAACGCTGGTCTGCAGCAACCGATGACGAAGGAGGTGGCGGCTATTGCGCCTAAGGTGTTTCTCGTAGGCGGTATTGCGATGAACATCGTCTTGGGTCTGACTTTTTATGCTGTGCTGGCCTTGGGAAGTGAATGGGGCTGGCGTGCTTATCTTCTGCCGCAGCTGATGGGCTTGGGCCGCTATCGCGCCTATATGCTCACGGGTTTGTTATGGGCCTTGTGGGCCTTTCCCTTGGTTTTTGGTGGTTTCTGGCGTCGTGACGCATTACATGAACTCCCTTTGTTTATGTTGCGTTTTACGGCCTTGTGTGTGGTTTTGAGCGTCTTATTGGGTGAAGTGCTTCGCCGTTATCGCAATATTGGCTTAGTCGCGCTCTGTGCAGGCGCTTTTGCAGCACAGTTCTTTGGGGTGTGGGAATATCTTTTCCCTATCAGCACTGCACCTTATACAGGACCTTTTGGCCTTGTCTCCATTGTCATATGGGCGGTAATTTCCCTTGCCCCCATACTGCTTTTAGGACCAGGCAAATCAGAGGATGTGCTTACTGAAACCCCAGAGCAGGAGGCCGCATAAGGTAGCGTGTTCCCTATGAAATGTGAAATGAAAAGCGCTTCAGCAAGTTGCTGAAGCGCTTTTTTTTAATGGTACGAGGTCTGCTGAGAACGTTACCCGATAAGGAGGAAGTATCGCACGTAGATGTATGCAGAGCTGAGTAGCAAGGTCAAAAGCATTAGAGGAAGGCCGTAGCGCGTGAACTCAAGGAAGGAGAGCGGATAGTTGTTCTTCCGTGCGATTTGCGCGACAACGACATTAGCGGCTGCACCCAGCAGCGTGCCATTGCCCCCCAGGCATGAACCGAGGGCAAGGGACCACCATAAAGGTTGTTCGATCTGCAATGCCATCAATTCGGGATTATCCTGCAAGCCCAATTCAGTGCCAAATGCTTTGAATAGCGAGGAAACCAGAGGAATCATTGCAATGACGACGGGAATGTTGCCAAAAAGTGAGGAGAGCAGTGCACTGGACCATAGCACCGCCATCGCGGTGAAGAAGAAATGACCGCTGGTCAGTTTGAACATAACACGTCCTAATTCCTCAAACAGGCCATTGTACTCCAGCGCCCCCACCAGGATGAACAGGCCTATCAGGAAAAAAATGGTCTCCCATTCCACCTTCTCCATCGCTTCCCGTACACTGCTGCGGGTAACCACCACCATTACAAAACCACCTACCAGCGCCACCAAACCCGGTTCGATGTGTAGCGTATGGCTCAGCGTGAAGCCCAGCAGGATTAATGCGAATACAACCAGGCCCCGCTTTAAACGAAATGGATCTGTAATCGCCTTACCCGGCGTCGCCTTCATAATACGTTTTCGGGCTTCGGGCGACACATACATGGTCTTCCGGAAGAGCACAACGATAATGAGCAGGGCGACGAGCATGATGCCTACCACCGCAGGACTGAGATGGGCCAGGAATTGGTTGAAGCTCAGATGCCCTTTGGAACCTATCAGAATATTAGGGGGATCGCCCACCAGCGTTGCCGTACCCCCGATATTCGAGAATAATGCTTCCAGGATCAAAAACGGCACCGTGGGAATTTCCAGAATCTGGGTGATTAGAATGGTTATAGGCGCTATCAGTACCACGGTCGTGACATTATCCAAGAAGGCCGACAGTACTGCGGTGGCGAACAAAAGTCCGGTCAAAATCAACAAACCATTGCCACGTGCCCGTTGGGCGATGAATACCGCCACCCATTCGAAAAGGCCTGTTTCGGAAAGAATGTTTACTACCGTCATCATGCCGACGAGTAGAAACATGACATCCAAATCAACGTGTTCCAGCGCGGTCTTATGTGGAATCAGCTGACAGAAAACCACCGCAGCCGCACCCATAATGGCTGCAGCAGTACGATCTACCTTTTCCGTGAGGATCAGAAAATACGTGATTCCAAATATGATAAGTGCATACGTTAACATAAAATATGGTTATCCAAAATTACCTACAAAAACGCAACAACCGTTTATCCGAATGGCAAATTGTAGTATCTAAAACAAATTACTGATTTAATCCTGAAAGGTTATTTACGATGGGCAGACGGTTCTAAGGGTGAGCCGAGCCCGCTCTATATGTTAATCACGCGGTCTAATACCAAAATACGATCGATCACCCCTACACGTTTCTTGTCCCGAACCACATATACTTTAGAATGGTGGTGCACCGCCAGCTCAAAAACAATCTCCAGCAGCGTAGCGTCTTCCGCTACCGTGGCGTAATCCTGCGCCATAACATCACGCGCCAAGGCGTTTCCTTCTCCCTCAAAGTATTTTTCAAAGGGATCAAACTGGCGGATAAATGCGATGCTCTTAAGTTGGCTAAAGAAATCCGGCATACCCAGTTTAAACAAATGTTCACACGTAATTTGTCCCACCAGGGTACCATCGTCCTCGACCACACCGATACTATCCAACATGTGCTGGTGCATGACCCGCGTCACTGTGCGTAAGGGAGTATCAGGATGAATCGCCGCCAGGGGTTGGCGCATAATATCCCGAGCCGTCACAATGGTATCTGTACCTAGTACCCGTTTGGATACAAAGGCGCTCAAAATCGACGAATCACGCAGGCTATAGAGAATCTCACGCTCTACGGGGTCGGAAACCAGGCGGGCAAACTGCGACATGACCTGCAGGGCCAACTGCGGTTGGTCATCCGGCACTACCATCAGGCAGATAACCTCCGCTGGTTTGCCATCCATCGCGTCAAAATCCACTGGGTTTGACGGCATGGCCAGACAAAGCGCCAGCCCTTTGAAGTTGGGAATACGCGCATGGGGAAACGCAAAGCCATTTCCCAAACCCGTGGGGCGTTCCCGCTCCCGTTCATTAACCGCTTCCTGTACGATCGCGTGCGTAAGCTCCGGATGGGCTTTCAACGCCGGACTTTGTACAAGAGCGGTAACCATTTGGGTAATCAAGGCCCACTTATCTGGTGCTTCCACATCTAGCAGCACCAGGTTTTCATCTATATACGCTTCATAATCCATCAATCTCACCCAACTGCGTAGCCCTGTTTATCCGAATAGGCTTCCACACTTTGTGTTCTCACACTTTTTCAGCATGTTTTTGCCTCAATGCAGCCCAATGGCTGCGTCACAAGTAATATATATAGTTCTTGTGCGCTGTGAGCGAAGTGTCGTTTTTGCTTGGATTTCCTCAATTTTTGAGTTAATCGTGTACTATTTTAATATCCATGAAACACTTTTCCCCTTTGGATAATACGCCAGTTTATCACAGAAGAAGTGAATTTGTCGACATCTCTCTAGAGTTTCTAGTGCAAACCCAAAATGCACTCACAATACGTCCCTAGCCCTAGTCCAATAGTGCTTTTTTATTGCCCTTCATGAATAATTTTAGTGCCTAAAATGCTTGTGTCAAGAAGCTTCTGTAAAAGTGTCCTTGGTGCCCATTGGTTTCTTTTCTTCGTTGTTTTTATGTTTTCTTACCCCGCTCCTTCCTTGCGCACGTTGAGATAGGTGGCGTCCACTATGAGGTAGGGATAGGGAACCCCGTCCAGACGCCGGTTGCGAAACTCGTTTAGTGACTCAAATCTGAGAAGTTGTCATAAAAAACGAAATTTTCGTTGTGGTCAGGGACGGTGAGGACCATACCTAACGCTTGCGGTCGCTGGACCTCTTTATTTCCTCGTCCAGCTCTGCCGCGATGCACGACACCGTCGATGCCGACAGCTCGAAACCGCCCATTTTCTCCAACACGTTTTTGACCTTGCGCGTGGACACGCCCATGAAATACATCTCCGCGCAGGTCACCAGCAGCGCGCGTTCCGAACGCTTCCATTTGGCAAAAAACAGCGGCGAATATGGCTCCGTTCCCCGCACCTGCGGCGCCTGCAAGTCCATCTTGCCCAGATGGCGCTCCACTTGCGCCTCCAGGACCTACTCCAACATGAACGGCATCATTTCCTTAAACAAATCCCCCTCACAAGAAGATTGAATTTCGCTCAAAAACTCAGCGAACGGATTCCTGGTTATCGTGGAGCTCCTCTGATTTGTTAGAGCACCAAGAATTGGAGCAAACGGTGGCCTTCTTTCTCTACTCACCTTTTACAGAAGATAGATTGCGCTATCTTTCCACCTCAGTCTTTAATACTAGGGGATGTTGGGGGATATCTTGATAAGCATCAGCGCGTCACAGTCGTAGTGCGAGAGAAAAATCTTTATAAAAAGTTTGTTGGGCCTCGGGACGGTACGGACCATGTTTCCTGGGTTTGGGTCGGGTACCTGGCGGTCGCTGGAGAGTTTTAGATTTCAATGTATTCGTGTTTTTAGGGGAAATTTTGACAGATTAGCGTTAGAAACGGCATGATAGCGGTAGTGTTCTGCCTTGATGGTTGCAGCGGAGAAGACATTGATTCTTGAAAAAGCGAGATTCGGCTATCCTCATATTTCGGAAGGGGATCGTATCGCTTGCTGTTGGCCCTGAAACATGTGGTGGCTAAGTGTCGGGAGAAGAGTATGCCAAAGGCGACGTTGTTGTGTGTGGATGCTAATGTGACCAACCGCCGTGTTTTTGAGGAAATGCTCCATCGCAATATGACTAATTGTGCGGTATACACTACGGGAAGCGCTGAAGAGGCGATGGAGTTGGCGGCGCAGGCAGCTCCTGATTGCGCTATTTTGGATGTAGATTTGCCGGGAATGAGTGGTATCGAACTGTGTCGCCGTTTGAAGGCGAATGAGCAGACGGCGCATTTTCCCGTTTTGTTGTTGACGGCGTTGGATGCGGAGTCGGAATTGCGCGTATGTGGTCTGGAAGCGGGCGCCGATGATTTTTTGTCTCGTTCGTGTGAGGATGTGGAATTTCTGGCGAAGATTCGGGTGCTGTTACGTATTAAATGGGCCGAGGATGAACTGCGTTCTGTCAACAAACGTTTGGTGGATCTGGCGGGGGAGCGCTCAGCGGCATTACATGAATACGATGAACGTTTTCGTTTGCTGTTTAGTTCATGCAGTGATGCGGTAGTCATGTTTAACCTGGAGGGGGATAATGGAGCGGGACGTTTTATCGATGTAAACGAGGTCGCATGTCGCTGGATGGGATACTCGCGTGAGGAGATGCTCCATTTGCGGTTGCGCGATTTGATTCCGCATGATTGGCAAAGCGGTTTCCAGGGGCGTCTGGAAAGCATCTTAAAGCATCAGCAGATGTTTTTTGAGACGGTATTGGTGGGAAAAGATGAACACCCGTTGCCGGTGTCGGTGCAGGCGCGTCTTTTTGAACGGGATGGGCGACGCACTATCATTGCGGTGGTGCGTAATATGCGCTCTTTTATGCGTTCTGGTGCGCATCGCCGCGAGATGGATGCACGGTATCGTACGTTGGCGGTGCAGACGGGACAGATGATTTATGATTGTTATGTGCGTACAGGCCGGATTAAATGGGGGGGGGCGGTGACGCAGGTGATTGGGTATTCGCCGGAGGAAATGGATGCGAAGAATTGGTCGGAATGGAAGCAGTATGTGCATCCGGAGGATGCGGTGCAATTGCGCGGGCCTTTTCGTGAGGCAATGGAGGCGGTGGGGATGTATCAATTGGAGTATCGGGTGCGGCATCGTTCGGGTGAGTATCGACATGTGGAGGATTTGGGGGTCGTATTACCGGGAGAGGATGGGCGCGCCTATCGGGTGCTAGGCACGATTAAAGATATTACGGCGCGTGTGCGTGCGGAGATGGAGCGAAGGCGTCTGGAGCAGGAGATGCAGCATTCGCAGCGTTTGGAGAGCCTGGGGGTGCTGGCTGGGGGGATTGCGCATGACTTCAATAATATTTTGGCGGCGATTATTGGGCTGACGGATTTGACGCTGCAGGATGTTGCGCCGAATACAGCGATGCATGAAGATTTGGGGGAAGTTTTACGTGCGGCGCATCGTGCTAAGGATCTTGTGCAACAGATTTTGGCATTTAGCCGTCAGTCGGGTGAGGAGCGAGACGCTTTGCATTTGCATGTGCTGGTGCGGGAGGCGTTGAAATTGCTTCGGGCGACATTACCGCCAACGATTAAGATTGTGGATTCGGTAGATGTGCATTCGGGAGCGGTCTATGCTAATGCCTCCCAGATGCATCAGGTTGTAATGAATTATTGTACCAATGCGGCGCAGGCCATGCAGGGACAGGAGGGGGTGCTGGAGGTGCGTGTGGAGGATGTTGAGGTGGGGGAAGAGTTGGCGGCGCGTTATACGAAGTTGCATGCGGGGTCGTATGTAAAACTTAGTGTGCGTGATACAGGCCACGGTATGGACGAGCGGGTACTCAGTCGTATCTTCGATCCGTTTTACACTACAAAAGGACCCGGTGAGGGAACCGGCATGGGGCTGGCGGTGGTGCATGGAATTATAACCAGTCATGGGGGGGCTGTTGTGGTTAATAGCCAGATTGGAAAAGGGGCGCTTTTCGAGACCTATCTGCCGCGTGTACAAGCAGCCGAGAAGGAAGGGGATGAGACTCCAGGACGAATACCGGGGGGCTCGGAACGCCTCCTTTTTGTGGACGATGAGGAAAGTGTCTTACATTTTGCGCAATCTCTGTTACCCCGTCTGGGCTATGATGTGGCTTTTGCCTCTGACGGAGAAGAGGCGTTGGCCTGTTTTGAACGTGAGCCGTATAGTTTTGATTTGATCATAACGGATCAGGTAATGCCGCGTATGACGGGGGAAACGTTGGCGTTGATGGCGCGTAAGAGACGGCCGGATATGCCCATTATTCTTTTTACCGGCTTTAGTGAGGAGATTCGGGAAGAGCATTTACGCGCCATGGGCATCTGGGAGGTGGTCAGGAAACCGATTATTGCAAGGGATCTGGCCATGGCTATCCGGCGGGTTTTGGATGTCGGAGAAGATCGGAGGCGGGACATGCCATGTTAACCGAGGCTGCTGTTTTCCCTAAAAAAGTGTATACTCTTTCGGAGGGTTAAGCCCCCAATTCTTTTGGGCCTTAATTCCTGAAGGGCTACCGTAACGCGAAATTTTGCTGCGGTCACGACACGAAGAGAAAGGACCCTGGATTCTGATTGTGGTCCCTGAACCACGTTTAAGATTAAGGGGCTGGCACGATGCTGAACGCTACAACAAAGATACTAGCCGTAATCTCTGTGACTGCTTTTGTAAGTGGCGGTTTGATGTACGCGATACTCTCGCATAGGGATACCGGGGGACATATTTCGCAAATCATTCCGGCGCCGATAACCGACGAAGCGTCTGTACAGGATGGCAAAATGCAAGGGCGCTCTGTCGAGCCGCTGCCCGCCATTCACGACGAAGCAATCGTACCTAAAAAGGCCCCTTTGTTAGTAGTTTCTGCGATGGGAGCGGTGCAGGCTCCCGGTGTTTATCGTCTGGCCAAGGGAAGTCGCGTACATGATCTCATACAGCAGGCGGGCGGCGTGACACCCGATGCAGATATGGAAGATATTAATCTGGCGGCATCCTTGATCGATGGCACTACGTTAACCGTGCCCGAACAGGCCACGCGAGGCTTTTCCGGAGAGAAGCTTGTCGTGCGATCATCACAAACAGCGGCGGCTCTGAATCCTTCTTCGTATACCCGTTCCGGTTGGCGCGCTGCACCTGTAGAGCGCGTAGCTTCCATAGCTACGCCCGCTTCCCCGTCTGGCGCTAAAACGGCTACAGCCTCTGACAAACCGGATTGTGTTGATTTAAACAATGCGAGCATGGAGGAGCTGGAATCGTTACCCGGTATAGGCCCTAAGACTGCTGAGAAAATTATGCAGTATCGCCGTCAGGTGCTTTTCAGGAGTGTAGAGGAACTCCTTTCGGTGCATGGTATTGGTCCCAAAAAACTTGAAGCGCTTCGTAATTTAATCTGTCCCTTCTAATGCTAAAACGCTGTTGGCAGCGCTTTAGTGACTTAACTCTGAAAAGATGTCATAGAAAACGAAGGTTTTGCTGTGCTCAGGGATGGTGAGGACCATACCCCTTGCTTGCGGTTACTGGCCACTTGGGGGTGTTGAGATGGGGTTTTTCTTGCTTTCCGCATTTGTTTGTTTTACGGTTATAAGTTTTACTTGCAACTGTAGGCTCAGAAGTCAATAATAATAGGGAGTGCCGGTTTTGAGTGCATGCGGCAGACCAGCCGACTGGCCAGTAAGAAAAAAGTTTGCTCATCGATGGTGGCGTTTCTCAGGTTGAAGGGCTGCTTTACGGTAGAGGTTGGAAGATTTGTGAGTTGGCACGGGAGGAACACGGTTGCAACTGCAGGTATCGAATGAGATCAATGTCGTACTGGAGAAAGCAGCAGCGATAAGTATTCGACAACAGAATTTTTTTGTGGGGGTGGAGCATCTTTATGCGGCTTTACTGGATAATCCCGATGCGTTGCCGGCTGTCATTCGGGAGCAACAGTTGTCCCTTCTCTTTTCCGTATTACGTGAAGTACAACGGATGGCCTGGAAGAAAAATATCCCGTTGCCGCAGGGGGAAGAGATTTTTTACACTCCCCGCAGTATTGCGGTTATTCAGGAAGCAACGCGTTTGGCAGAACGTGGCGGTTGTGCCCAGGCAATGCCCGGTCACCTGCTCTGGGCATTACTACAGGATCCGTGGGCGGCGCCTAGTCGCGCAATGGATCATCTGCGCTTAGATCGCAAGGCCTGTCTTGTCCTGTTGCAAAAGAGTCTGCGGCCCTCGCGAAATACGCCAGGCCGGATTTCGGCTGCCGCTGCATCCTCCTCCGAGACCTCCCCTGCGCCATCATCCCCCGTCGTACAACCCTCTCAGACGCTGAGCACCCCGAATCTGGAAAACCTGGTGCGCGATCTTTCTCATGCGGCGCAATGTGGTCAGTTGACCCCGGCGATTGGTCGTAAGAAAGAAATGCTCGACGTCTTGCAAGTGCTCACGCGCAAAACGAAGAACAACGCCATACTGGTAGGCGAGGCGGGTGTGGGTAAGACGCATGTGATAGAGGGGCTGGCTCTGAAATTGTTTCGGGACCAAAAAAAGCATAGGGCCACGCCTGATTTTCGCTTCATGGAGCTGAATTTATCCGCTTTAATGAGTGGCACCCAGTATCGCGGTGTTTTCGAAGAAAAGATTACATCCTTGCTGGATAGTTTGAAAAGCACGCCTAACGCGGTTTTGTTTATCGATGAGATACACTTGATTATGGGCGCAGGCGCTACCGACGGCGATAGTATTGATTTGGCGAATCTACTCAAACCTGTGCTGGCTCGAGGTGAAATCCGCTGTATCGGTGCGACGACTTTGCAGGAGTATCGTCGTTTCGTCGAAAAGGACCCGGCTATTGAACGTCGCTTTCAAA
This sequence comes from Candidatus Hydrogenedentota bacterium, assembly GCA_963678445.1. Taxonomy (GTDB): domain Bacteria; phylum Hydrogenedentota; class Hydrogenedentia; order Hydrogenedentales. The sequence goes on from OY782877.1 coordinate 3,475,742, forward strand.
TGGTGCGCGTAGAGGAGCTTTCCGAAGCAGCCACGCTGAAGGTTCTACAACGTCTTCGTCCTGCGTTGCAGCAGCACCATACACTACAGATCAGCAGTCGTGCACTGCATTCTGCTATCGAATTGACCCAACGCTATATGCCTAATCTTAACTTGCCGGACAAGGCTATCGATGCCCTGGATCAGGCTTGCGCCGCCGTTCGCTTGCGTCAATTGGCCGCACAAAGCGATCCGGGCTTTGCCAGCGAGCCGGTAGGGGACAGCGCCAAGGAAACGGTTACACCGCACCATATTCGCAAGGTTATCAGCCGTAGCACGGGGATCCCATTAGAAGAAATGACTGCGGCTGAGCGTGCCAATCTCTCCCACCTCGAACGGATACTTAATGAGCAGCTCATTGGGCAGGACGAAGCCGTGCGTCAGGCAGTGTCTGCTGTTAAAAAATCTCGTGTCGGTCTTGCAGATCCCAACCGGCCCGACGCCACACTCTTGTTTCTTGGGCCTTCTGGTGTGGGAAAAACCCAGTTGGCGAAACTATTAGCCATGCACCTGTTTGGCGCCGCATCGCATCTGATTGCTTTCGACATGTCCGAATACACCGAGTCACACAGCGTCTCCCGTCTGATCGGTGCGCCACCGGGCTACGTTGGCTGCGAGGAAGAAGGCCGTTTGAGTGCGGCAGTACGCCATAATCCTTTTTCGATTCTGCTCTTCGACGAGATCGAAAAAGCGCATCCACATATTTTTGATCTGTTGTTACCCGTTTTTGAAGAGGGGCGTCTCAAAGATGCGCGGGGACGTGATATTAGTTTTCGTAATTGCATTCTTATTATGACCTCCAACATTGGCGCGGCTTCTTTATCACGCACCGACGAACCGCAAATGCAGGCGCACCTTTTTCAGGAGTTGCGCAATCACTTCCGCCCCGAATTTATCAACCGGATCGACGAAATTGTTCCCTTTTATCCACTGCTTGCAGAAGATGTCCGCAGTATACTGCGTCTGGAAATTAACACCTTGCGCCAACGTTTGGAAAAACGTCACATCGGCATTCGTATGTACCAAAGAGCGTACGAATATCTTGCCGAACAGGGCTACAATCCTCAGTTCGGCGCACGCGAACTGCGCCGTGCGGTCGATCGCCACATTGTTAAGCCTATCAGTGAAATGCTCATTGAGGGGCAGTTTAACAACGGCGATATGATCGACGTTTTGATGCAACAAGACGTACTGACGATTCGGAAAGGTGCGCCCCGACGCAACCTACAGGAGAATAACGCATGAACCTGCGCGGTTATCCCGACCACCTTATCGTACTCAACGGTCCTGAAGATGGCGTAGAATTCCCTCTTACCCGTTCTCCTCTGGAAATCGGCGCCGACGCTACCTGTGGTGTTCATTTGCGTCTTGATACGAGGGTGCGCCACTTTCATGCCCGCCTGACCGCGGTCTCCGATGGATATCGTATACGCGCCAACCAGGGACCTGCGCCGCACGTCGAGGGGAAACGCGTCGGCTCCATCCGTTCGCGCATCCTGCGTTCGGGTCAGACCCTGCAAGTGGGAGATACGTTTTTACTGTTGCAATGTGCGCCCGACGGCCTTGCCCGTCGAAGCCAGGGCGTGGTGGCCGAGAGCGACTTTGCCTGGGGCCTTCGTCAATTTGGAAAAAGCCTGCTATACTCCCTGCAACTTATTCCCCGTAGCATACGTTACTTCATGCGCAAACCCGTACGCCTGTTTTTCGTTTTGCTTTGCGGTATGGGCGTGCTCTGCTACTACAATCCGCAATTTCTAAGCAGTGTGCGCGGCGTCTTTGATTGGCTGGTGAGTTGGGGCCAGTATTTCTTCCGGACTTTACTCTGATACACCCGTTTTGTACTTTTTCTATGGCGTTGATGGTTCGTGCCAGGCTGTGTATTGGAACTTTTGCCTGTGCTTCCTGTACATTTTCTCAAACACGCTAAATTACCGTTGTGGGAATGAGGTTTATAGTGAAGAAAAGTACGCTTGCATTTATTGTTGTTTATCTTTGCATCTTCGGGATTGCGGTAGCCTTTCGCGTTACACAATTAGACCTGCGCCCCATGCATGGCGATGAGGCTAATCAGGCGATTAAGGCAGGTATCCTCCTGGAAAAAGGGGAGTATACGTACGATCCCCATGAACACCACGGTCCCACGTTATATTACGGTGTATTGCCATTGTTTTGGTTAACTGGCGTCAAAACCATTGCCGAGGTGCAGCCCCACACCCTGCGTGCCCTGCCTGTGATATTCAGTCTGATACTTCTCCTGCTGCTGTTGTTGTTACGGCGCAGCCTGGGCAACGTAGCCACCCTTTTTGCCGCCCTATTCACGGCGCTTTCCCCGGCAATGGTGTACTACAGCCGCTACTTCATCCAGGAGATGCTGTTCATTACATTTATTTTTGCCGTTTTTGTATGCGCCTGGCGCTATGTGCAGACACAGCGTCTGCGTTGGTTACTATTAAGTGGCGCTGCGCTGGGATTGGTACACGCAACAAAGGAAACGTGCCTGGTCGTTTTTTTCTGTATGGCAGCTTCTCTGTGCGCCACGTGGGTATACGCACGAATACGCGACGGACGTTTTCCGATCCCCTTGCAAAAACCGTCATTGCGTCCCTACCTACTGGCACTACTGACAGCATTTGCGGTTTCTGCTGTGCTTTATGCGTCTTTTTTTACTCATCCGCGTGGCATCCTGGACTCATTTCTCACATATACCACCTATTTCACCCGTTCGGAAGGTGCGGGTAGCACGGCCATGCACAATAAGCCATTCTACTACTACCTTTCTCTCCTCGCCTATACTTACCGTAGCGCTGGTCCCAGATGGACAGAAGGGCTCATACTCTTTCTTGCCCTCTTTGGTATTTTTCCCCCTTTGCTACGGCGAATTTCCCAAACCGAATCCAGCCCCGAGACGTTCCACCTTCTGCGATTCCTTGCGTTCTATACGCTTTTCACCACGCTGCTATTTTCCCTTATCCCCTACAAGACACCGTGGAATCTGCTTGTCTTCTGGCAACCCATGCTGCTTATGGCTGGCGTTGGCGCAGCTTGGCTGATTCACGTCGGACGTTGGTGGCCCGTTAAAGCCCTTTTGGTTATACTCATTTTAGCAGGCACCGCGCATTTGGTGCGCCTCAGCTACCTCACCAACTTCCGCTATCCCGCCGACGTGCGCAACCCTTACGTATATGCTCACACCAGCACTGCATTCAAACGACTGGTCCAGCGCATCAACGATATTGCCGACATCGCACCGCAACATCACGCGCTGCATATCAATATTCTGAAGCCCGATCGCGACTATTGGCCCCTTCCCTGGTACCTGCGCAGCTATACACAGGTAGGCTACTGGCAGCAGTTTCCCGAAGCCCCCGATGCAGCCATCATTATTGCCGATCCCCGCTTGCGCGTGAAGCTGCACGACACCTTGAAGCAGGAGTACCACATCGAGTTTCACGCCTTACGTCCCGGTGTACTCCTCCACACATACATTCGCAAAGATCTGTGGGACCAGTTCATTGCTTCACGCTCATAAACATAACGGCTCCGGATTTTTAAATGAATGGGTGTTATCAAAAACCACTCGACCCGATTCCAAAATTCCCCAGTAATTTTTACGCGTATTTCGAGTTGCATTCTCCAAGGATGAACGGTAATATAGAGAATCGACGCCGTAAATAGACAGGCGCCAGAATAATCTACCCTCCCAACCTAAACCGGGGCCCTCGTGGATAGCCCCAAGAATAGAGGACGGATAAATGGACAAGCTGACACGTAGAACCTTTGTGAAAAACACCGCCGCCGGTGCAGCGCTCAGTATGGGTGTGATCGGAACCTCGAAAACCTCGTGGGCTGGCGCCAACGACCGAGTTCGTGTAGCCGTGATCGGTATTCGCGGTCGCGGTAAGTCCCACCTGAAAGGTTATTTGCCCCAGAAGAACGTCGAAGTGGTTACCTTGTGCGATATTGATGAGAGCCTCTTCGAAGAGCGTATGGTGGAGTTTTTTGATAAGCACGACAAAAAACGTCCTAAGATTGAAACTGATTTGCGTCGGGTTATGGAAGACAAAGATATTGATGCTGTCTCCATCGCCACGCCCAATCACTGGCACTCGCTGGCCAGCATCTGGGCCTGTCAGGCAGGAAAAGATGTCTACGTAGAAAAGCCCATTTCCCACAACTTCCATGAAGGCGCCAAGCTGGCTGAAGCCGCTAAGAAATACAATCGCGTTGTACAGCACGGTACGCAGATTCGAAGCAATCCCAGTATCCAGGAAGCCATCAAACTTTTGCACGAAGGCGTTATCGGTGAAGTCTATATGGCGCGTGGCCTTTGCTACCGCTGGCGTGGTAGCATCGGACGCCGGAAAGATTGCCCGGTGCCTGAAGGGGTAAATTATGACCTCTGGCAGGGACCGGCTCCCGTGGCGCCATTCAACCCGAACCGTTTCCACTACAACTGGCATTACCTCTGGGACTTCGGTAATGGCGACATCGGTAACCAGGGTGTGCACCAGATGGACGTCGCACGTTGGGGTCTGGGTGTAGATTTCCCCAGCAACATTACCTCCATGGGCAACATGTATCTTTGGGATGATGACAAGGAAGTACCCAATGTCATTACTTCCGCCTTTGATTTCCCCAATGCGGGTGAAAAAGGCAAAATGATGACTTTCGAAGTACGCCCTTGGTGCACCAACGACGAAAAGAATGCCAAGGTCGGCGTTATTTTCTACGGCAAAAAGGGCTACATGGTCATCGACAGTTACTCGCACTACAAAGTGTATTTGGGCCAGAAAGAGAAGAAAGGCCCTGAAAACGACAAATCCGGCGATCACTATCGCAACTTTATCGATGCGGTGCGCGCTCAAGATCCCACCATGGTCAATGCACCGGCAGAAGAAGGCCACAAGTCTTCGGCGCTGTGCCACCTGGGACTTATCTCTGCACGCCTCAAACGCACCATGCAGTTTGATACCGAAAAATGCCAGTTCATCGGGGACGAGGAAGCCAATCAAATGTTGACCCGTAACTACCGCGCTCCTTACACGCTTCCCGAACAAGTCTGAGCTTAGCTTTTAAAGACAGAAAAAGCGTTGTTTGTAATTGCGAGGCCCGTCTTCATTCGAAGGCGGGCCTTTGTTGTGAGGGGAAAATCCTAAAATTCCATGGAAATGTCAGGTGCTGAGGACGTACCGCTGTCGGGGAATCTTCCCAAAGGTGTTTGGCGTCGAATGCGTTGTTTGTTGAGATGGGCTGCGGTATACTGCGAATGCGTAGCGTGTGGGAGCACGGGAGAGTGCCATGGCGGTTGAAATTCAATTTGATGTACAAAAGTCATTGTTAGAATTAGAGCCTGAAAATTGGGGCGTTGCAGATTTGGATGAGCAGCAGCTTGCGATTGCGCAACGTTGTGCGGCAAAGCCGTTGCGCCGGTTAGGCTTGACAGAGTTGTACCTATTGCTTCGTGAGAATCTGGCGTTGCCGTATGTTGCCCCGTTGGCCATACAACGTTTGGAAGGGGAGCCTTTTTTGGAGGCTGCGACGCATCGGGGGGATTTGTTGACGGCGCTGATGGAGTCGGATTCGCGTTTCTGGATGGAGCATTATGCGCTCTGGTTGGATGTTATTCCGTTGTTGGAGGCGGCGGTAGTGCAGATTCAGGAATATCTGCAAAGGGAAGCGGAAGAAGAAGAGGGGGAGGTGTACCTTCCTTGGCATGTTGGGGATGATTTTATGGGCGCACTGTTGCATTTCCGTGGCATCCACAATGCCACCAATGCCATCGATTAATGCTTGGCTGGTCGGGATGGGGATGCAAAAACGTATTCGTGTGGCGCACGTTCAACAGTTGTCACGACAGACAAAAATTTTACTGCGGTTGGGCATGACAGGACCATATATATGTTTTGCGTGTGGTGCTGGTTACTTGTATGTGCCGCTAGATCGCGTTAATGGCAAAGAATAAGGAATCGGTTATGGATGAAGTGGTGGAGTTTTGTGTGTCGGAGGAGCAGGAAGGGTTGCGCTTGGATGTGTATCTGGCGGAGCTGGTAGAGGATGCCTCGCGTTCGTATATTAAAAAACTCGTTAAGGATAAGCGGGTGCTGATTAATGGGGAGCCGTGTACCAAGCCTGCGTATGCGATGGTTTGTGATGATGCTGTGATGGTGCATGTGCCGCCACCACCACCGATTACGCCGGAACCGGAGGATATTCCGTTGGAAATCCTTTTTGAAGATGAGGAGATGTTGATGGTGAACAAGCCTTCCGGGTTGGTGGTGCATCCTGCACCGGGACATTACACGGGGACGTTGGTCAATGCGGTATTGCACCATTGTCCGGAGTTAGAACGCTCGGGGCTTGATCCGGTACGTCCGGGTATTGTACATCGTCTTGATCGGTTTACGTCTGGTGTTATGGTCGTTGCTAAAACGCAGCGTGCTTTTGCCAGTTTGGCAAAGCAGGCTTCCGATCACAGTTTTGACAGGCGCTATCTTTGCCTGGTGCGTGGTGAGTTTCCGGAGAATATGGGGCGAATTTCTGCGGGTATTGGCCGTAGTCTGGCTGATCGGAGCCGGATGGCGGTGACGGGGGTGCGTGCAAAGGAGGCGCGTACTAATTTTGAGGTTTTGGAACGGTTTGGGATTGCATCGTTGATGCGTTTGCGTCTGGAAACGGGACGTACCCATCAAATCCGTGTGCATATGCGTTTTGCAGGCCGTCCTGTGCTTGGTGATCCTGTGTATGGCGTGACGGAGTATAAGGGATGGATGGTTGCCCAGGAATTGCGTGATGCGCTGCATGCCTTGCAGGGGCAGGCGTTACATGCCGAGCGTTTGGGGGTGTGCCATCCTGTGAGTGGCGAAATGATCGTGCGTACTACGCCCGTTCCTCCCGATTTTCAAACGGTGCTTGATGGGTTGCGTGCATATGCGGCAGCGCGGTGATACCCCTCGGCGGGGTTGTGTCAGCCGTAGCTAAATGACAGGTCTTGTCGCCGCTTTAACTATACGCGATTTATTGCGCCTACGCGTCTTAAGACTAAAATTCAACCTGCTTGGGGGCGGTATTTTTTGCCATAAGTGTTTTTATTGATTTTTTGTTTGACCTAACGCGGGATTCAGGGTATTCTTAGTTGGGGTTGGCTTGTTTATGCCAACAGTTGAAGGCCTGGATAGGGCAGACAAATCTTTTTGCAAGTAAAGGAGTATCCATGTATACGAATGTCAAAATAGGGTGGCTATGCATTCTGGCTATATTGGTGCTGGCGCCAACGGTTTACGCCGTGGAACAAGGGGCGTGGGTTTTATCGGATGGCACAGTTTTTCCGCTTACAGAGGAAGATGAATATGGGTTGGCGCAATCGCATGATTTTAAGAGTCAGGCGAGTGTGGTCTATAACGGTATCACATGGAATCTGACATACAGTGATGTTGGTACGAATCAGGGTTTTTACGATCCTACCGTAGGTACAGCGCGGCGGCAGGTATTGGAATCGGTGCTGCAGTACATTTCCGGTATATTGAATGAAACCGGGGGTGTAGTGGATGTGAGTATTGATTCGTATAGTACGGATGAGAATAGACTGGCTTTTGCAGGTACGACGGTGTTTACCTATACGCCAGGTAGTTTTAATAATGGTGCGACGTATCAGCACATCATGGATGGCAGTACAGATCCCAGCATCATTGGGGAGACGGATTATCCGGATGCGACGCTTACGGTAAATTTTTTCCATAATTACTATCTGGGTACGGGAACGCCGGGCGTTCAGGAGGCGGATTTTTATTCGCTATTGCTGCATGAAATGACGCATGCGTTGGGCTATATGAGCGTTATCCGGTATGACTCGCTGACCTGTAGTGGGGTTGCTGCGCCAGCGGGTAGCGGTTGGTTTGGGCAGCAGCCTGATGACTATACGCTATTTGATGGTTTTCTACGAACCGGTAACGGGAACCGTCTGATTGCTTCGTCGGAACCGTTGCAATATGTGGGGCAACTTAGCTATTTGCTGGGTTCGGATAATGGGCTGTTGTTTGTCGGGCCGGAGACGACCGCTATTTATGGCGGTAATGTGCCGATTTATGCACCGGCCAGCTTTGAATGTGGTTCCAGCGTAACGCACTGGGAAATAGGCCTGGGTGCTGTAATGGAACCGGTGTTGCAAATGGGCGCGACACGGCGTTCCTATGCCGATTTTGAAGTCGGTATGCTGCAGGATATCGGGTATACGAACGCAACTACGGGTACGACGAGTCCATGCGGTCTGCAAGCGATCACTTTGCTTAGTCCGACCACGGATATCACATTATCTCAAGGGGAATCGAGCACGGCGGTATCGTTTACCTCGAGTATCGCTTTTGACACATCAGGGGGCTGTACAGAGGGTACGGTGGAGGTGACGTATACGCTTAACGGGACGGATCGGGGTAGCTCGCAGAATCGCAGTGCAAACTTCCCGCTTTCGCTCAATCTGGTTGCGGGCGATTACACGGTGCTTGCAACGGCGACTGTGCTGGCTACAGGAGATTTACGTAGCACCACCCGCTCTTTTTCGATTACAGCGACAGAAACGCCTCAGATCAGTATCAGCCCTAATCCTTCGGGGGGGTACTCGTATGGCAGTCTTGAGGAAGGAACGACGAAGGATGCAACCTTTACGGTTTCTAACAGTGGTCAGGGCACGTTAACGGGCACGGCATCCATATCAGGGAGTAGCGCATTCCAGATAGTGAGCGGCGCCACCTATTCGCTGGCCGCAGGTGCGTCGAGCAGTTTACAGATCCGCTTTTCGCCATCGGCTGAGGGCAGCTACAGCGCTACGTTGACCTTAACGGGAAGCGGTATTTCCAGTAGTACACTTAGCCTGATGGGGATTGCCACCGTTCCTGAAAAGGACGGTTTTTTGGGCTGTGGCGCCACGGGGGGAAGTAAGGGGGGCATGAAAGGCGATCTGCTGTTTTTTATGCTGAGTATCTGCTTCCTGTTACATAACGCATACAAGCCCGTATGGTTGCGCAGGAAATCAAAATAGCAGCACATCCATTTAAGAAAAAACGGAGTCCTTATGGACTCCGTTTTTTTGTGTTTTGTTATATGGGACTCTGGCATCGCTGACTTTTTGCACGCGTTTTGAAAAGTGTACGGTTTACTTGTTGCGTTGCAGTGCACGTAGTTCGCGGTAGCTGATAAGCGTAACATTCTGTTCTTTTAGCAAGGCGCGGGTACTATCTTCTGTGAAAAAATCGGTATCTGCGACGCGTCTGAGGGTGGAAGAGGTAGTGGCCCACATTTCAGTCGTGGAACCTGCGCAGTGCGTCAGGAATTCTGTTACCTTCCCAGGTCGCAGGCTTTCGATTTGTTTAGTCCAGTATGCTGCCGTTTTACGTCGTCTTCGTGGCCCATCGGTGACGAGGATGTCAGGATGCAAAACTCCCAGCTCATCCGCATAGTCTATCCAATATCCAAAGGCGTAGCGATCCATAATGTCATGGCCTACGATACGGCAGGGCAAATTGTATTCCTTTGCAATCTGAACGTACATTTTATGATACCCGGGCGCATAGTGAAGGGTGCCCATGTGGGAATCAAGGTGGGTTACATCGATGCCGGCTTTGAGCGCACGGTCGATCTGTGCACAGAGTTCTCGGCGCAGTTCTTCGGGCTTTGCGCTCAAGTAGACCATTGGTACCGAAGGATACAGGTAGCCATTTTCATCGCATAGCGATGGAACGGTAGCTGCACCCAGTATGGGCGCCCATTTATACTGTTTCCATTCGCTGGTCAGGGTCAGGTGTACACCCAGATCGGCTTTGGGATTTTTTTTAGCAAATCGTACCGTTTCGAGGAACCAGGGGCATGGGGTCATGATGGTGGATGATGTTACGACGCCTTTTGTTAAGGCCTTTATAGTAGCGGTATTCGTGGCATGGTTCATGCCAAAGTCATCTGCGTTGATAATAAGCAGTTTTGCATCTTGGGGATAGCCCAGGCGTTCAACCAGCGAGGGGGGGGCGGAAACAGCGCTGAGCGTGATTCCCAGGAGGAGGAGAATGCTGCAGGAGCCGCGAAGTATGAATGGAAGATGGGAAATATGCATTTTTGGAAGAATCCTTTATTAAGAAAACACTTGTTTGGTAACTGATTTAAAGATAACGGGCGTATTAGGTATGCTGTGGTATAGACTTTTTTCCTGATGGGTAGGTTTCCCATAAGGTGTCTTTTGCAAGTGTCGGTAGTAATGAATCTGGCTGAGGAGAGAAGCATGTTGAAATTGGATCATGTAGCGTTGCGGGTATCGGATATGGATGCGGCCATTGCGTTTTATACGGAGAAGATCGGCCTGGAGTTGATGTATGACAGGACGGATGAGGAACACCACGAACGCTTCGCCTTTTTAAAACTGGAGGGCGGCAATCTGGAGCTGTTACAGAATCTGGATGCAAATAATCAGCCGGTAGCGTTTCCAAAGCCCAACGTGGAAGAACCGTATTGTCCCCATGTGGCGATTGCCACTAAAGATTTATCGGCATTGGCAATGTCATTGGAAAAACGGGGTATTCCTCTTCTCAAAGGCCCTATGGAGATTCCTGCCTCTGTGCGTTGGCTGTATGTAGCCGACCCGGATAACAATATTCTTGAGTTTGTACAATGGTTGGAGGCCTGAGTGGATTCATAGTTTTCGTTCGTACGAAAAATGGGAGCGCATGGGGTTTTCCCTGCGCTCCCGATGCTATAAAGGGGTATTTGCAATTTATTTTCCGCTTTTGATCCACGCTTCATTAAGGGTGCAATGGCGAATGCTGGCGGTTTTTTCCTTGCTTCTGTATGAGTAGCTGATGTGAATGTTGCCATCGCTGCTTTGAATGACGCTGGGATATGCGAAACTGCTTCCCAGTGTTTCCGAAGGTTCGACTTGACGTTTCCAGGTCCAGGTTTTTCCTTCATCCTCTGATAGCCATGCCGAAAGACGCATGCGGCCTATTGAGGTGTCGTTGAGGATGAGAAGCCATGCGCCGCTGTCCAGTACGAGTGCCTCCAAACTGGAATCGGGATTGGGGATCCTGGTATCGGTGGATGGCGACCAGCTTTCCCCATTATCGGTACTCGTGCTGATTTGGACACGCATGGGGGATTCTCCGCTATCGCGAAGAAAGGCGACGATATCTCCGTTTTGGCGTAGGGCAAAAGTGGGTTGGGTAGGGCCTGCACCAACAATAGGCAGACTGGAACGCCAGGTTTCGCCAATGTCATCGGATATGGCCACGAGACTGACATTAAAGCCGTCGGAATACAGGGGCAGCAGGATGCGTCCCGATGGTAATGTAAGGGGGTGGATACGGGGCATCCATCCGACCTGACGTTTATAAGGGTCCTGTGCTGCTTCCAGCAACATACGTGTGTAGGGGGGGGCATATTCGCCCCACATTCCCTCACCCATGCCCAATGCCTCGAAATCTTTTTCCAGGGCATCGGCGAAGGCTTGCCCGGGTTTGAGGTTGATGACATCCTGCCATGACCATACAGGCACGCCTGTGCCTTGATAGTCTTCCGCACGACGATACTTTAACAGACCGCATTCCCAACGATTGGCTTGTACTGCGAGCCAGAACAGCCATAACCGTTCTTTCTGATCAATATACAGCACCGGGTTGCAATCGGGAAAGTCGGGCGTATCTGCCATTTGGAATATGGGGCTCCATGTCGATTCCCCCGCCTTCTTGCGGGCACCGTTGACGACGACATCGTCTGCCTTGCGTTCCCCTGAACCATGGAACCAGGCGACCAGCAGATCGCCATTGGGGCATTGTACAATGCTGCTTCCATGAACGTGCGTGTCGGTGATAGGGGCGAAAATATCCTCTATCTCACAGATGGGGGCCGCGCTACAAGTGAGTACAACTGCCAGCATGAACATTACAAAAAATCCGGTGATACGCATTTTGCCTACCTTTCTCCTTCCCTGTTCCCCGAAGTACAGCGGGGTACGCTCCCTGAATTGTGCATTTCATCATATTTGTCGAAAATTGGACTTGTCAAAACTACAGTGGGTTGCGTTATTTCAAAAAAAACTTCTTGACACGCTATTACCAAGTTGTGAAATGTGCTATACTCCCGTCTGTTCACTCGAATATGCGCTGACTTAGGTGCGCGTCTGTTACATGCCGAAGATTTCACGACGGTACAATAGTATTCAGCGAGCTCTTAACCTTACTGAACCGGGCGCTATTCAGTGTTTTATAGCGTAGTTTTGAAATGTAAGGAATTGAATACAATGTTAGCAAATGGGTGTATGCGATGAGAAAATTGACCAATTTAAATGTGGTCGCCCTGCGTCCGTTGATTACACCGCAGCAGTTAAAAACACAATTGCCTCTTTCGGAGCGTGCTGCGGATACGGTGGGATTGGGACGGCATACGATTAATGAAATACTTGAGCAACGCGACAAACGCCTTTTGGTGATTGTGGGACCTTGTTCTATACACGATCCTGTGGCGGGGTTGGAATATGCAGCGCGTTTGCAACGTTTGAGTGAAGAATTAAAGGAAACGTTGTTTATTGTGATGCGGACCTATTTTGAGAAACCGCGCACTACGGTGGGGTGGAAGGGCTTGATCAACGATCCCTATCTGGATGGTTCCTATGATGTGCCGAAAGGCCTGTCCACAGCACGAGAGTTTTTACTAAAAGTGGCTGAAATGGGCTTGCCGACGGGTTCGGAATTGCTGGACCCCATCGTGCCGCAATATATCGGTGATTTGGTAGCCTGGGCGTCGATTGGCGCGCGTACTTCCGAGTCGCAGACCCATCGCGAAATGGCCAGCGGTTTTTCGATGCCCATTGGCTTTAAGAATGGTACGGATGGCAACCTGCAAACGGCGATCGACGCCATTGTTTCGGCAGGTGGCGCACACCACTTTTTAGGTATCAACGAAGAAGGGGAAAGCTGCGTGGTGGAAACGCGTGGCAATCCGGCGGCGCACATTATTCTGCGTGGGGGCCGCGATCGTCCAAACTATGGTCCTGTGAGTGTGTACGCGGCTGAGGAGCGTCTGGAAAAGGCGGGCCTGCCCAAGCGAATCGTAGTAGATTGTAGTCATGCCAATTCCGGTAAGCAGTATGCGCTGCAGGTGCATGTCATGCGCGATATCGTGCAGCAGCGTCTGGACCATACTACGTCGCTGGTAGGCGTTATGCTGGAAAGTAACCTGGAAGAAGGGCGTCAGAATTTAGGGGATGCCCCTAAAGGATTGCGCCACGGTGTCAGCATTACCGATGCCTGCCTGGGGTGGGATGCAACGGAAAAGTTATTGCGGTATGCAGCGGATCGCTTAGCAACCTGCAACAGTTGTCCTCGGATTCTGTAAGCGACCTGCGATTTTGAAAACGGTATTTGATGCGGTGCGTTGAGATTTCAGCGCACCGTTTTTTGGCATCGGGACCATTGTCGTGTGCTGTCGCATGGTTGCTGCCTTTTAGGGGCGAAAGCAATATGAAAATGTGTTGTGGCTGGCTGATGAATACAACGCTAACAATGTTTCGCTAGAATGAGTGCCTGTCTAAAGGGTATTGTATCTGTGGATTGACTTGGGAATGGGATCATGGCGAATACGTGCATACTTGTGGTTGAGGATGATGAGGATATCCTGGAATTGGTGTGTTATAACCTGCGTAAAGAGGGGTATGAGGTGAAGACAGCGGTGACGGGCGCGACGGGTTTGCAATGTGCCTGGGAGCAGTCCCCTGATCTCGTGTTGCTTGATTTGATGTTGCCGGAGATGGACGGATTGGAAGTTTGTCGCAATTTGAAGCGCGACCCGCGTACGAGTCAGACTCCGATTGTCATGCTGACGGCGAAGGGGGAAGAGTCGGATATCGTTACGGGCTTGGAAATGGGTGCGGATGATTATGTTACCAAGCCGTTCAGTCCGCGTGTACTGCTGGCGCGTCTGCATGCCGTGTTGCGACGGAATGATACAGAGCAGCCTACGACGGAAGATACGCTTACGATACATGATTTGGTGATTCATCCGGGACGCCATGAGGTGTTGTTGGGGGGAGAACCTGTAGCCTTGACGCATACAGAGTTCAAGCTTTTGCATTTGTTGGCGCGGCGTCCGGGTTGGGTATTTACGCGATACCAGATTGTGGACGCTATTCATGGCGAGCATTATGTTGTGACAGATCGGGCCGTGGATGTGCAGGTGGTGGGGTTGCGCAAGAAACTGGGGACTGCGGGGGAGTATATTCAGACGGTTCGTGGTGTAGGGTACAAATTCAGAGATTAACGGATGGATATGCGCAGACGCGCCTTGATATGGCATATTTTCCCAACGTATTTGTTAGTGCTTTTAGTTGCCCTGATTGCAGTGACAGGATATTCGTCGCGCGCGGTGCAGGTGTTTTATCAAGAGCAGCTTGCGTATTACCTGGAACAGCAGCTGCTTTTCGTAGAGAGCCGTTGTGTGGGGGTGTTGGATGAGTACGAAAGGGTACAGGATTTTTGTGCTCAGTTGGGTTGGGAGCTGAAAAGTCGTATCACCTTGGTGCTGCCTTCTGGAAAGGTGCTGGGCGATTCTGGACATGCGCCTGAGACGATGGATAACCATGCGCAACGTCCTGAGATTGCGAATGCACTGTTGGGGGGGACCGGGCATTCGATTCGTTACAGTAAGACCTTGCACCAGCATATGCTCTATGTCGCCATTCCACTTACGCGCAATGGGATTTGTGCCGGGGTAGTGCGCGCAGCGGTTCCGCTGGTACGCGTGCGGGGGGTTTTGTGGCGGGTGTACATGCGTATTCTGGGTGCCGGGATCGTGGTGGCGTTGCTGGCGGCGCTGATTAGCTGGATGATGGCCCGACGTCTGGTGCGTCCGCTACGCGAAATGCGTGCGGGTGCGCAACGATTTGCCGAAGGAGATTTTTCGCAGGCGCTTTCTATTCCCAACGTACTGGAGATGGGTAGTCTGGCCCGTGCCATGAATCGGATGGCGCACCATCTGGATTCACGAATCCGCATTATTATGCGGCAGCGAAATCAACAGGAAGCCGTACTCTCAAGTATGGCCGAAGGTGTGTTGGCAATCGATAACGAAGGGCGGATCATTGCATTGAACGAAAGCGCAGCACGATTGCTTTCGTTGAATACCGATACCGCCTTTGGTTCGGAAATTAAAGAGGTGTTTGGCGATAGCCCCATGGAAAAGTTCGTGCTGGGTATGCTTTACAGTGATATGAAAATGGATGCTGAGTTTGTGGGGCAGCGGGGCAAAGAGACGGTGGTGGTGCAGGTTCATGGTGCGATATTGCGCGATGTGCATGGGCAACGTATGGGTACGGCGGTGGTGTTGAACGACATGACGCGTTTGCGTCGTTTGGAGCGGGTACGGCGAGATTTTGTCGCCAATGTGTCGCATGAATTGCGGACACCTATTACCTCGATTAAGGGTTTTGTGGAAACCTTATTGGATGGAGCGAAGGAAGATCCGGAAGCCTCGGAGCGTTTTTTACGTATTATCGCCAAACAGGCGGATCGCCTGAATGCGATCCTGAGCGATTTATTGACTTTGGCGCAGATTGAAGAGGGAGAGAAAAAAGAAGGGATCGAATTGGAGGTGGGGACGGTCCGGGATGTGTTGGACGCGGCGGTGCAAGCCTGTGCTTCGCGTATCGTGGAAAAGGATATCGATATCGAAATTGACTGTGATGCGGCATTGCGTTTTCGGATGAATGCCTCTTTATTAGAGCAGGCGGTTACAAATCTGGTCGATAACGCAGTGAAATACAGCGATGTAGGGGGGCGAATTGTGGTGCGTGCGAGGGAAACGTTTGACGAAGTAACCATTCAGGTACGGGATTGGGGATGCGGGATTCCGCCTAAATACGTGCCGCGTCTTTTCGAACGTTTTTACCGTGTGGATAAGGGGCGTAGTCGCAGCTTGGGCGGCACAGGCCTGGGGTTGGCCATCGTACGACATATCACCAATGCACATCGGGGGTATGCTACCGTAGACACGGAGGCGGGGAAAGGCGCAACCTTTTCCCTATACTTGCCGAAGTAGGACTGGACTCCTCCTGGACCGTGGGTAAGCGGTTTTTTTTGCCCAAGAGGAGCATTGACCCATTTTTTTTTACACACTAGAATAATTGGGGCGGTCCAGGTGTATATTCTTCTGTAGAGGCCGATGGAATGACGCTGTTTTTTCGGCGAAGTAAGTGTGTTTAAGGAACAGAAGCAGAATAGAGGGGCGGTTCTGTGGAAGAGGGAGATATGGGTATAAAACTGCGATATATGCTGCTGCTTTTATTTGCGGTGAGCGTGTGGACGCTGGAAGCGATGGCGCAACCGGAAACAGCGGTGCAAAACGGTGCGGACGGCACGGGTTTTGTCGTTGTTTGTCCTGTGGAGGAGATGGTGGATGATGGGCTGGTGGTTATTGTGCAACGCGCCATTAATGAAGCGGAAGGAGCAGCGGCCCTCATTTTTGTTGTTGATACCCCCGGTGGCAAGGTGGATTCCGCCATTGAGATCAGCAACGCCATATTGACGGCTCCCTGTCCTACCATTGCGTACGTCACCGGTATGGGGGCGATTTCGGCGGGTGCGCTTATCAGTTACTCCTGTGACCACATTATTATGTCTTCCGCCACCAATATCGGCGCTTCTACGCCGATTGTCATGGGCGGCGCGCAACCTTCTGCCGAGTTTAATGAAAAGACCAATTCCTTTCTGCGTTCCCGCTATCGTGCACTGGGTGAAGAAAATGGGCATGACCCAAGTCTGGGCGAGGCGATGGTGGATGCGGATATCGAGTTGCGCGGTTACCTGCAAGCGGATGGGAAATATTTCATCTACCGTGTGCGGGAAGAGGACGAAGGCCTTTCCAAGAGTGAGCGCGCCACACGAGATATGGTGAAGGCGGTGAAGGATGCCTTTAAAAGTGAAATAAATAAATCGGTAGAGGAGCTTTTACAGGAAAAGACCGACGAAATAGTTCGTGAAGTGTTCAGGAAGGAACCGGCACAGCTGGTGCCCCCCGAATTGGAAGCGGCTATGGAGGAGGAACCTACTGTTTTGGAGGACGGCTCTGAACTGGTGTCCGCACGGGGGGAATTGCTTACGCTGACGAGCTCTGAAGCGTTGCGCTATGGCCTGATCCCCGTCAAGGCCGACACGGTGGACGAGGTGATGCAGTATTATGGTTACGGCGGATTACGTAAAGTGATGATTATCCCTACCTGGGCAGAGCACCTTTTCCGTTTTCTGACCAGCCCCATGATTTCCGGTTTGTTGCTGTTGTTGGGTATTGGGGGACTCTATATTGAAATCCGCACACCTGGCTTTGGCATCCCCGGTATGTTAGGTGCAATGTGCCTGGCCCTGTTTTTCGGCTCTTATCTGGTGATTGGCCTGGCCGACTGGCTGGATATTTTCCTTGTCCTTATTGGTATGCTGCTGATCCTTCTGGAAATTTTCGTGATTCCCGGTTTTGGGCTGGCAGGTGTATCGGGCATGATTTGCCTGGTAGTAGGCTTCTATCTTTCGCTCACCCGCGTTACCATCCCCCAATACAGTTGGGATTTTCAACGCTTGCAGGATGCGGGACAGACCGTGTTTTTCGCAACTTTGATGTTTATGGGCTTCGCCATACTCAGTTGGCGTATTTTTCCCCGCACACCCCTGGCACGTCGTTTGGTGCTGTCGGATGCGCAAGACGCATCACAGGGGTATGTGGTGCAATCTTCCAGCATGGCCTCCACAGCGATCGGACTCGAAGGGATAGCCAGTTCTATGTTACGTCCTGCTGGACGGGGGCGTTTTGCTACGACAACTTACGATGTGGTAACCCGTGGTGAATTTATTGAAAAGGGTCGCCCCATTCGTATTATTGAAGCCGGTGGTAACCGTTACGTCGTTGAAGAACGACATGAGGACGATGCGTGATGAATATACGAAATCCTTTGGTTCAGATGCTGCGCCAATTGCTGAAAGATATGGAAATTGTCACCTCGCAAGGCTCGGGTTATTACACCTGCATTCCCTTTGCACAGCGCTTCAATAAGCTTCTGGAACAAGCCAAGCTGTTGTTCTCAGGGCAACCGGGTATCGTCGATACCTTTGATGAAGCACCTCTGAGCGATCCCAATGATCCTGCAGACAAAATGAAAGTACTCCTGGGCATCCGCATCGAAACCAATCAGCTCATCGTACTGCTTGAATCAACCAAAGAGGAACCTGTGCAATGATATGGTGGGCGTTCTTATTATTTTTGGCAGGCCTGATGCTGATACTGGCCGAGTTTTTCATTCCCGGTGGTATCAGCGGCCTCTTTGGCTTTGCGATGTTGGTGGCAAGCACCATCCTCGGCACCTACGCCTATCCCGATTATGCAGTACCTATTATTTTCTTCGAACTTTTTTCAGGCATCATCTGTCTGATCATCGGCATTATGTTTCTTACCCGTAGCAAGGCAGGCGGGTTGCTGCGCCTGGAGTCTACGCAGCGTGTAGAAGATGGCTACGTTAACGTGCCTTCCGATATGTCGCTTATAGGCGCTGTAGGCGAAGTCTATACACCGCTACGGCCTGCCGGAACGATTCTGTTGGACGGACGCCGTATCGATGCGGTGTCCGATGGCACGTTAATTGACAAGGGGGCAACGATACGTGTCATCGAAGTGCACGGCAATCGCGTTGTTGTAGAAGCACTTGCAACTCCGCAAAAGCAAGAGTGATGTCTGAGTGCTTGCTAAGGTGCTCGGTTTATATCTGAAAAAGGATGGACAGATATTGCAGTCCATCTAAAAAAAACGCTCTGGCGCATAGTCAGGAGGAGAAAGACCACCATGAATCCCATATTACTTGTAGTAGGACTTTTTGTAAGCGTATTTGCACTGATTTTTGTAATCGTGCTCATCAGCTTTTTCCAACTTTGGTTGCGTGCCATGCTTTCTGGCGCCAGCGTGGGCTTGCTCAGCCTGGTCGGTATGCGCCTGCGTAAAGTCAACCCGGCGGTGATTGTCGATAGTCGTATTATGGCTGTCAAGGCGGGCTTGCGTGTGAGCACCAACGAGCTTGAAACGCACTATCTTGCCAGCGGTAATGTGGTGCGTGTGGTACAGGCGCTCATCGCCGCCAACAAGGCCAACATTAACCTGAACTTTCAACAGGCGACCGCTATCGACCTGGCGGGGCGTGATGTGTTGGAAGCGGTGCAGACGTCCGTACGTCCCAAAGTTATCGACTGTCCCGACCCCAGCAAAGGCGCTGCGACGGTGGCGGCGGTGGCCATGGATGGTATTCAGCTGAAAGCGAAGGCCCGAGTGACGGTGCGTACGAACATCAACCGGTTGGTGGGTGGTGCTACCGAAGAAACGATTATCGCTCGTGTCGGTGAAGGTATCGTAACCACGATTGGTTCTTCTCCTACACATAAAAAGGTGTTGGAAAACCCGGATATTATCTCCAAAGTAGTGCTTGAACGTGGATTGGACGCGGGTACGGCATTTGAAATTCTTTCGATTGATATTGCCGACGTGGACGTGGGTGAAAACATCGGCGCATCGCTGCAAATCAAGCAGGCCGAGGCGGATAAGCAGATTGCCCAAGCGCGTGCGGAAGAGCGGCGCGCCATGGCGCGTGCGCGTGAGACGGAAATGCAGGCGCAGGTAATTGAGATGCGCGCCCGCGTCGTCGAAGCTGAAGCCGAAGTGCCCCGCGCCATGGCCGAAGCCTTCCGCAACGGCAATTTGGGCATTATGGATTACTACCGCATGAAAAATGTGATGGCGGATACGGACATGCGTGAGTCCATCTCGAAGGCGGATCAATCGGGCGACAAAAAATAGGTAAAAAATAGCCCTTGGGGGTTGTTTTTTACGACTTTTCTGCGTAGCTATCGGGAATGGTTCCAAAAGGAACGGTTCCCGATAGGCTACCGAAGAGTAGAAGCGGTCCAGCGACCGCAGGGTGGCCAGGGCCACGCCCAGGACATATGGTCCTTGACATCCCTGACCGTCGCAAAAATTTTCGTTTTTATGACAGCTTTTCAGATTTGAGTCACTAATCAGCGTGTTTCGTGGCGAAAAACGTTGGTAGCGGTCCGATAGCCAACACAAGAAAGTCAAATTAATGGACAATCTAATCGGTTTCCTGGTTTTCATCGGTATTGCGATTGTCAGTATCGTGGGTAAAATGCAGGAGCAGAAAAAACGCGAACAACAACGGCAGCGGAGTCACCCTAAGACCCGCCCAGAGGATTTGCCCGAAGCCACCCGTCGTATGTTGTATGGCGATACACAAGTTCCTGGGCCGCGTCATCAACCTGAGCCGATTCCGATGGCCCAACCCAAAGGGACGCCTCCGTCGATGTCCAATCCGCCGGAACGTGAGGAATCTGTGGAGCCGGTGCGTCGCCTTCGTGAGAATATGGATAGGGTTCTCCGCGAGGAAAAGGCGCAGGGGCAAGCGCAAAGAGGCACCGCCAGCACGCTTCCGCAGTATTCAGAAGCGCGTCGTGACGCTCAGCATACGATGAGAGAGATGCAGCGGCGTCAGAAGCAAAAGGAAGAACGTGCGCGCCAGGAGCGTCTGAAACAACAGCGTTTACACCAGCAGCAGCGACAACGCCAAAGGCAGTTGCAGCAGCAAAAGGCGGCGCAGGCGCGTCGTCAACCGGTGCCGTGCGACGAAGAGCGCCGTCGCCAACCTTCAGAGCAACCCCCTGCATGGTGTCCACAAACGGAAACGGTATTTTCACATAATGCTTTTCGGGATATACGTGCGGTGCGTCAGGGGATTATCATGCAGGAGATTTTAGGCCCTCCCAAGTCATTACGGCAATTCTGAAGGTGCGCAATAGCACTGTTCGGCGGGGACTTTTTCGCGTCGGGTTTGCGTGACTGGAGAGGAAGGTGCTATCCTTTGCATGCGGTTACGGGAGTTGAGCGTAATCGATGAAGTGGCCAGCGCCACTCGCAATAATTATGGTCCTTACCATTCCTGACTTCAGGAAAATTTCGTTTTTCTTTGCTTCTTTCTTTTTTCGTAAAAAGAAAGAAGGCGCTGTAAAAGGTAAAAAGGCGATAGAATCCCGGGTAAACGATGTGAGGAGTGCTGCGTGTCCCAGGAAAAGACCGAAGCGGTGGTGTTGCGTGGCGTGGATTTCAGTGAAACGAGCCGCATCGTTACGTTTCTTACGCCGGATCGAGGCCGTATTTCCTGTATCGCAAAAGGCGCACGCCGCAAAAATAGCCGGTTGGGCCCTGTGTTGGATACCTTTAACCGCGTGGAACTGATATACTACCACAAAGAGGGGCGCCAGGTGCAGACATTGGCCGAGGCGTCGCTTTTGGATGGTTTTTTTCGCATAAAACAGGATTTGGAAGGCGGCGTATATGCCGGGTTGGTGTTGGAGATGGCCTATAAGGCCGCACGCGAGGAAGAGCCTTCGCTGCCTTTATATATCTCCTTGTTACGTGGCCTGACCAATTTGAGTATGTGGTCGGGCGATGTACGTACGCATATTAGCTGGCAGATAATGCAACTGCTGACAGCGGCGGGATACACCCCGGAGTTGTTTCAGTGCATACACTGTGGCGCTTCTGTTTCCGCTGCGTCGGGTTTTGATCTATCGGGAGGGGTGAGTTGCGCGCATTGTCGCCGTAATCTTCGTTTGACGGAGCCTGTGTGGACGGCGTTAAAGGCGTTTTCTACAGCGGACTCCCAGTGTCCTGAAATAGAGATGGCGCCGGAGACGTTTACCCTGTTGTGTAAGTATGCCCGGCATCAACTGGAAACGGATTTTCGCAGCCTGCGTGTGTTGCATGATATGTTCGGCTGAAAAAGCGGCTTGGTGCAATAATGGAAACGCAGGCGCTTGTGTTTTGTTGACGTGAACCTATTCTGAGGAAAAGTAGTGCAGAAAAATATTCGCAACTTTTGTATTATCGCCCACATTGACCACGGTAAATCTACTTTGGCGGACCGGTTGTTGCAATATACCCACACGGTGGATGAGCGTAAGCTGAAAGAGCAGACGCTGGACACGATGGATATTGAACGGGAACGGGGTATTACGATCAAGTCGGTATCGGTGCAGATGGAGTATACTGCTGATGATGGGGAAACCTATTTACTGCACCTGATCGATACTCCGGGACATGTGGATTTTGCCTATGAGGTTTCGCGTAGTCTGGCAGCGTGTGAGGGGGCGTTGCTGCTGGTGGATGCGGCGCAGGGGGTGGAGGCGCAAACGCTGGCCAATGCGTATAAAGCGATTGACCAGGATCTGGAAATCATCCCGGTGATCAACAAGGTAGATCTGCCCAGTGCTGATGTGGATGGGGTGCGTCAACAAATCGAAGATGTGGTGGGGCTGGATGCGGATGAGGCCGTGTTGACGAGCGCCAAGACGGGATTGGGCGCTAAGGAGGCGTTGGAGGCGATTGTACAGCGTATCCCCGCTCCTACAGGAGAAACGGATGCGCCGCTGCGTGCGTTGATCTATGATTCGGTATATAACACCTATCGTGGCGTGATTGTGTATCTGCGTGTGGTTGACGGGATGTTGTCTAAAGGGCAGCGTATTATACTCATGTCCAACGGTAGTAAATACGAAGTGACCGAGGTGGGGGTGTTTAAACCCGATGCGGTGCCACGGGACTGTTTGAAGACGGGGGAGGTGGGGTACATGATTTGCAATATTAAAACCTTGGAAGACACCAAGGTCGGCGATACGGTAACCGATGCGGTGCATCCAGCAACAGAGCCTTTGCCCGGCTATGAAGAGGTGAAACCGGTCGTATTTTGTGGTCTCTATCCGGCGACATCGAATGACTACAATGATTTGCGGGATGCTTTGGACAAGTTACATCTTAACGATGCCTCTTTCGAGTATAAGGCGGACAGTTCCGATGCGTTGGGACTGGGATTCCGTTTGGGTTCCTGGGTCTGTTGCACATGGAGATTATCCAGGAGCGTCTTGAGCGGGAGTTTGGCTTGACGCTGGTGATGACCATGCCTAACGTGGCTTATCGGATTACGCGTACTGATGGTGAAGTGATGGAGCTCGAAAAAGCCTCGCAGATGCCGATCTCGACCGAAATTCAGGTATGCGAGGAACCGTATATCGAAGCGGACATTATGTGTCCCACGGAATATTTGAGTTCGGTAATCGAACTGTGCAAAAAGAAACGCGGCGTGCATGTGCGTGTGGACTACATTGATGGGCGTCGATGCATGGCGGTGTATCAAATGCCGTTGGCTGAGATCGTGGTGGACTTTTATGACAAGCTGAAGACGTGTACGCGCGGCTATGGTTCTCTGGACTATCATTTGATCGGGTATCGTCCCGGCAATCTGGTGAAGCTGGAAATCCTGTTGAATAACGATTCGATCGATGCGTTGTCGTGTATCGTGCATCGGGACCATGCGGTGCAGGTAGGGCGTGCACTAGCAGCGAAATTGCGCAAATTGATTCCCCGCCAGCAATATGAAGTGGCTATTCAGGCTGCCATTTCCCGGAAAATCATTGTGCGCGAAACCATCAAGGCGCTTCGCAAGAATGTTACTGCAAAATGTTATGGCGGCGACATTACCCGTAAACGAAAATTGTTGGAGAAACAGAAGGCGGGTAAGAAACGCATGAAACAAGTGGGCATGGTGGAGGTGCCTCAGGAAGCATTTATGGCGCTGTTGCAAGTACATGAGGATTAACTGCCTGTGAATCTTCCGTCGGAATCATCAGCGTCCACTTCGCCAGCCCCTTCCGCATCGTGTATGCAACGGGTTGCGGGTGCGCTGCAATTGATTACCGGTCCCTGGACCAAGCGGAATTTTTTAGGCTGGTTTTTTTTAATAGCGGCGATCGTATTCATAAAAAGCTGCGTTGTCGATCAGTACAGTATTCCTACGGGTTCTATGGAGCCTACGCTGCATGGGGTGCCCAATCTGTTTCAGGGTGATCGTGTCCTGGTGAACAAGTGGATCTATGGGCCGCGCATACCGTTTACTCAGTTCCGTCTGTGCTATTGGGCAAAGCCCAAACGTTGGGATATTGTTGTCTTTCGTGCACCGGAAAGTGCGGGGCCGCATCCTATTCTGGTCAAACGTGTGGTAGGGCTGCCCGGCGAGACTGTGCACATTGCTGAGGGAAAAATCCTGATCAATGGAAGCCCGGTAACCCCACCGCCTGATTTGGAAAAGGTTTTGCACTATACGACGGAATTCGCCTTTTCTGATACCGACGTAGAAAAGCTCTTCCTCGAACTGGCGCAAAAAAATCAGCCACTGGAGATCCTTAACCCGCGAAATGAGACAGCGCGTCAACTTTATACGGATATGGCGCGTTGGCATGAACGTATTGCACCGCTCGAACTGGCGTCTTTGTCTCCAGAGGAGATGCACGCGCTTTGTGATGGTGTTGACAAGGTAAGCTTGGGCGTGGTGCGCCAGATTCTGGATTTAAATAATGACGTGCTTCGGTATGGGGTGTTGGCGCAACCGGAATATGCCCAGGTGCCAGCGGACCATTATTTTGTTTTGGGCGATAACAGTCCCCACAGCTCGGATGGACGGGTATGGGGTTGGCTGCCGCGCGAGAATTTTTTAGGTCGCGTTTTTGCCGTGTGGTTCCCCTGGCGCAATCGCAAAGATTTTACGGGGTTTTCCCACACATGGTGGGGCCGGCTGTTGTTGTATGGTCTTCCTCTACTGTTTGTACTCTGGGAGATTCGTCATTCTGTACGTGCCGCTCGTTTGCGTAAAACGGCGAATCAGGAGAAGAAAGCGACATTCAAGGGGTGAATTCGTTATGCTCTTTTTAAAATAATTGGTTCTGTTGGCGGTGAGATTATGGCAAAAGTTTGTGAAAAAGAATTTAGTGACTGAAATCTGAAAATTTTCAGAAAAAAACGGAAATTTTGCGGCGGTCAGGGATGGTAAGGACCATACCTATTGCATGCGGTCGCTGGACCGCTTTGCTATGTTGTTGCGTCCATGGGGAAACTTATGAGTACTACTGATAAACAAAAAGAATTGACAAAAGCCCCTTGGCAGCGGGTGTTGTTTTATTTGGGCATTGCTCAGATTCTGGCAGGTGGGGGATGTTTGTTTGCATTGGCGAAGGGACGCATGACCGGACCGGATTGGTTGCGTACAGCGGCCTTTGTCATTCTGGTTGTGGGTGGATTGCTTTGGTATATCAGCATGATGCCGCGTGAACAGGCTGTGGAGTGGGTGAAAAGCGGTGCATTTGCGCTGGTTGTTGCGCTACTTATTCGTTGGCCGTTGGCGGAGCCATACCGCATTCCTTCGGGTTCCATGGAAACGACGTTGCATGGCGATCCCCGGTTTGGACGCGGCGATCGCGTACTGGTGAACAAGTGGGTATACGGCGTGCGCTATCCCTTTATGAACAAGCGTATTTGGCAGGGTACCGCGCCCAAGCGTTGGGACATTGTTGTATTTAAAGCGGCAGAGAAAAACGCAAGCCACGGCACCTTGGTCAAACGTATTGTTGGCATGCCCGGCGAACGGGTACACATTCCCGGTGATGGCCGGGTGTATATCAACGGGGAAGCGTTAACACCGCCTGAGGAATTAAAAGAGGTACTGCGGTATACTGCGCCTCCACGGATGCCTCTGTTACCCAATAAATCCGTTGACGAAATGATGCCACGAGAGAAGACGATGCTCTACGGTATTCGTCCTGAGGATGAATTTTCGCTGATACCCGAAGGGCATTACCTCGTCCTTGGTGATAACAGCGCCTATAGTCGCGATGGCCGTTATTTTGGATGGTTGCCGAAAGATCACATTGTAGGCCGTGTAGCAGGCATTTGGTGGCCGCCATCACGTTGGAGCGATTTCACAGGATTTTCTAAGACATTTACCTTCCGGGTGTTGATGTTTCTGCTTGGTCTGGCGACCATTGCACGTCTGTTCCTTGGTCGTTCCTGGGTGGTTCGCCGTGGCAAGGGCCGAAAGCTCGATCACCTGTTTATCAATTTTGCCAGTCTGGGCCTGCGTTTGCCCTTCACCTCGTACTGGTTGATGCGCTGGGGTAGGGTGCAACGTGGCGATTGGGTGCTTTATGCGCCGCAACATGACGACTTGCCGTCAGGCGTGATGC
This sequence comes from Candidatus Hydrogenedentota bacterium, assembly GCA_963678445.1. Classification (GTDB taxonomy): domain Bacteria; phylum Hydrogenedentota; class Hydrogenedentia; order Hydrogenedentales. The sequence goes on from OY782877.1 coordinate 3,501,912, forward strand.
TGATGGGACGTGTGGCGGGGCTGCCCGGAGAACAGGTCTCCTTTGAAGATGGGGAACTGCGTATCAACGGTGAGCCGCCGACAGATGCCTCCCGTTTTCCTGAGCTGGATTGGACTTTGAAGCAACCCGAAGCAGTGTATGGACGTTCGAAGAATAAAAAGTACCAGTCGGTTCCTGCAGACCACTACTTTATCCTTAGCGAAGAGGTTCCCACGGAAGACGAAATGCCTTGCGATGGTCGTGTGTTGGGATGGACACCCCATGCGCGGGTGTTAGGCAAAGCTACGTTCTGCTGGTGGCCGATAAGGCGGTGGCGTAAACTATAGCGTGCTGGGTACGGAATAGCAGCAGCGCTGGTCTTCCAATAAATCGGTGAGCAGCTCTTCAAAGGTATGTTTTGGCGTCCAGCCAGTGGCTTGTTGAAGTTGTGCATACGCGCCACAAACTTCAGGTACGTCTACGGGACGCACACGCGCGGGATCAACTTCGATGTGAATTGGGACACGCGCTAATTCAATCATACGTTCCACGGCGGCACGAATAGAGGTCGCCGTGCCAGAGCAGATGTTGAATACATCGCCGGGCTGTGCCTGTTCTGCCGCCAATGCATAGCCGCGCACGATATCCGCGACATGGCTAAAGTCACGTGCTGCGTCAAGATTACCAACATGGAGCAGTCCGTCCTTGCCCTCCCGTTCCGCTGCAGCAATCTGTTGAGCGAATGAGGACAATACAAACCGGGGCTGTTGTCCGGGGCCTGAGTGGTTGAAAGGACGCATGCGTACCGTGTCGAGCGCTCCTGTTTTGCTGAGCCAGGCGCAGTGAAAATCAGCGGCGGCCTTGCTGATCGCATAAGGATTGTTAGGCTGTATAGGATGTTTTTCGTCTACGGGTAAATACCGTGGTGCACCGTAAATCTCAGAGGTGCTTATAAAGACGAAGCGAGATTGCGGATGTGTCTTTTGCAATGCATTCGTCAGCGAAACCGTACTTTGCAAATTAACATCATACGTGCGTGTGGGATTCGCGCCCGCCTCCGGCACAAAGGTGACCGCCGCCAAATGAAAAACATGCGTTACCGCATCCAACGCTTCCAGCAGGGATGTTACCTGTGCCCCCTGCGTGATATCGCAGGCATGCACGTCTTTTTCCGGACGCGCATCTACACCCGTTACCCGCCATCCCTCCTGCCTTAAATGGCGCGCGAGGTGACGTCCTACAAATCCGGCAGCTCCGGTAATGAGCGCATGTTTCTCCATACCCATAAGCCCCTACTTCGACGTTAACTCCCGCTTCATTGCAGCAACACGCTCAAGATCCGCATCTACCATCATGCGGATGAGCGCCTCAAAACTGACCTGAGGCTCCCAACCTAACTTTTCTTGTGCCTTGTGGCAATCCCCTAATAGCAGGTGCACCTCCGCAGGACGATAAAAAGCCTTGTCTACCTTCACATACTTGTCCATATCCAGTCCGGCATGCGAAAACGCGATTTCACACATCTCCCGCACGGTATGCGTCGCGCCACTCGACACGACATAATCATCCGGCGTATCCTGCTGCAGCATCAGCCACATGGCCCGGACATAATCCCCCGCGAATCCCCAATCCCGTTTAGCATCAAGATTGCCCAGGCGCAACTCAGTATCCAGTCCGTGCTTGATGCGAGCGACCCCATCGGTTACCTTACGTGTCACAAATTCAAGACCGCGCCGTGGAGATTCATGATTAAACAGAATGCCCGAACATGCAAAAATATCATAGCTTTCCCGATAATTTACCGTGATCCAATGTCCATAGACCTTGGCGACCCCATAGGGGCTACGTGGATAAAACGGCGTGGCTTCCGTTTGTGGTGTTTCTCGGACATGTCCAAACATTTCACTGGAAGAGGCCTGATAGAACCGGATACTGCGATCTACAACACGAATAGCTTCCAGTACACGCGTTACCCCCAATGCCGTTACATCCCCCGTCAGAATCGGCTGTTTCCACGACGTCGGTACAAATGACTGCGCAGCAAGGTTATACACCTCTACAGGGCGTACCTCATCCAGCGTATTGATGATAGAGACCTGGTCCGTCAAATCCGCCTGAATCAGGTGCAATTTGTCCTTGATATGGGCAATGCGCTCAAAAGTTTCCGTACTCGAACGGCGCACAATTCCATACACCGAGTATCCTTTATCCAACAGAAACTCTGCCAGATACGAACCATCCTGTCCGGTAATACCCGTGATTAAAGCACGCTTCCGCGTTACATCACCCATGCTATCTCCTCCAGAGCGCTATTGAATTCAGTCATCCATTCCGGCAGGCATTATCCCGTTTTTCCCCATCAAATAACAAATATTGAAGCGCCTTGATTCATAAACCAAGCGTCCTTCTCAGCGCATGCGCTGCAACGCTTTCAGAGGAAATTGTAATCCCCCTGATTTCCCTTTGCCTGTTGGCGGAAAATCAGGGGGGCGGTGCATGTAAGGATATTTTCTAGTGGTTCAATGCTGTTTTGATACGCGCAACGGCGTTTCATACAGTCCGATCTCTGTCACAGGAATCGTAGCCAGCCCTTTTTCTTCCAACAGCGTCGGAAACTTCTCCAGGATGAGCTTGCCGTTCCCGTCTTTCAGGGGAGAAAGGTTCATGTTGGTAACCACGTTATCGGAAACCTGTATCTGTTCTTTCTGGCGCCGGATGAATTCGCTGCAGTTCAGAACAAGATTCTGGCGGATATAATTTCTGTCATGATAATCCGCCAGTTCCTTCAATTCGGGATAACGCTGCAGATACAGCCCGGGATCAATATCCTTTTCTTTCAGTTCATTCTCTATGGATTTCCGCCAGCGCTCGTCTCCCCAAGTAGAGAAGCTTAGCGCGGCCATACATTCGAGGAAAACATTGTTATCGATCAGGTTGTCTTTTCCTCCATGCACCTGTACCCCACCAAAACCGGTTTTTCCTGCGGAGGCGCGGTAGAAGATATTTCCGTAAAGTCGGGTGCCAGAGATCTTGTCATCCAATCGAATGCCTGCCCGACCACATTCTACATCTTCCAGCGATTCTCCCTGCGGGCCGATGTGATGCCAGTAATTATAGCGGTAAACATTTCCGCGATAGGTCGCACTGCCCCACATGTCCGCACCACCCTGATCGTCAGACTCCAACACAACGTTAAAAACTTCGTTCAGCTCCACCATGTGGTCATTGCCGTCCAGACGGATAGCGCTGCTGGGAATATCGTGCAGACGATTGCGTGCAATCCGGTTTCCAACACCGACCATGTGAATCGCGGGGGTGTACGTATGGTCCACGCGGGAAAGCTCATGAATATCACAATTCTCAATGAGATGCCCGGCTGGTCGGAGTGTTTTTCGGTCGCCTGCATTCATGTCAATGCCGCCTCGCCCCATAGAGAAAATATTACAGCTTAACAGGGTATGTTTTTTACCTCCGTTCACACAAATACCGTTGCCGCCACAGCGTCGCACGGTGCAGCCCGCGAGTGTGCAATACTCGCCGTCCTGAATTTGAACGGCATCCGCGCCCCCTAGTTCCCAAGTGATGCCCTGGAAAAGTGTATGCGAAACCCCGTCCAGTTTTAGTAGCGGCATATTGAGTACAGAAAGTTCTACCAGCGCGCCCTCAAGTTGAGCAGGCGGGTAGAAATAGAGGATGCCCGTCTTCCGACTCAGGTACCATTCCCCGGGAACGTCTATTTCGCTCAACAAGTTCAGTGCATAATACGGAGTGCCAGCCCGGTATCCATAGTTACTGTAGGGTTCCTTGAATTGAATCTGTTTTTTTCTCGTGTTGATGGATGCCACCGGTTCATACGAATCGGCCCAACCCCAGAACCAGTAGCCATAAAGAAAGGGCGCCTCCTCACCGATCCAGCGTTTGGGGCGTCTCCCCTTATACTTAATCCGTCCGACCCAGCTACCTTCCCGGCCATGCCGTTTCAAAGCATCCCGTACGACGATATCCTTTACCTCCACAAAACCCTCATTAGGCCAGCGGGAGAGGGGCATAGCCTCCCCATCAAAAAAAAGCTCCATCACCGGATGCGTAAAAAAACCGCGACCACTACAGAAGCCACCCAATTCCAGCGGAGGCAGATCTTTTACCCCGTACTTCGCGAGATCAAGCTGCAGCACAGATTTTCGCGCCTCTTTCGGGATGCGTTTCAGCACTTCTTTATCCGTTACCGGAGTGAAGTCCTCCAGCCGGAGACCACCAGTGAAAACAGGAGATTCCCCTTCAGCCCCACAATAACGGACCGGGGCCGTTGCTGTGCCGGAATCCTCCTCGCTCAGCGTAAAGGTCTGGGAAACCGGATACAGCCCTCCATGAACGACTACCTGTGCGCCGCCAGCACCTAATTTTCCTTCTTTCTTCAACTGACGCAGGCGGTCCCGGGCAGCCTCCAGAGTAGCCAGCGGGGCTTCAGTCGTACCGGAGGCCGAATCATCCCCCTCTGGAGTCACATGCAACTGTACCGCCGGTATGGGGCATTCCTGCAGGACGGTCTTCGGGGAAAAAGAGGAAACATCCTCCTCAAGCACGGTTGCAGCCAAAGGGAGCGCTGCTGTCAGTAACAGGAGCCCTGCCAGCGTTTTCAGCACATCAATACGTTTTCTTTTCATTATCCGCATCCTTATCTTTCGAAGTGGCATACACAACCGCTCGTTCGTTCCAGCATCTTCCTGCCTTCTAACGGTGGGGCAGGGAGCCAGTTCTCGGAATGCTTTTACAAATTCCGTGAATTTCTATAGTAAGTGCAACAGTGGCGCTGAGTCCAGTAACTCTTGAAGCCATAAACGACGTGCGCGTTTTTTGTCAACACCGCGTCTCTCCTCTACGTTTACTCAATGTGTGATTTTGTGAAGTTTTGCTCGTTTGCGACTTTTTAAAGAAGGTATTTAACACTATGCTTTTGGAGGTGTTCATGGGAAATGCCGTGTGGTTACCGTAATAAAATTCTTCGGAAGAGTGCTGGCTCATATATTTATGGGTACACTTACCAGCGGCATTTTTGGAATCATTGGGGTTGTTATCATTTCACGCGGAGAGGCGCTGTTATCCCCCGATATTCTTGCGCTCGCAGCACTTGTGGGTGGTATTTATGGCGCCTTTTTTGCCCTCCCGCTTTTAAAAGAAAGAGGCCTTTTTTATAGCCTGATGTGGTTAAACACAGCTACCTCAGTCGGATATATCATGAGCCTTTTTCTATTCCTGAACTCACGGTATGAGATGAGCGGGATTCTAATCACCTCGGGCGCAGGATACTGGCTTGGGGTCATGGGATGTCACTTTTTTCCAGAAAAAACCGATGAGATGACATGAAAAAGACACTTCTTTTCTGGCTAGCGCATAGTCGTTTAGTGACTAAAATTTCAAGAATTGTCATAAAAAACGGAAATTTAGTTCGCGTCAGGGACGCTAAGGGCCATACCACCTGCTCGCGGGCTGGACCGCTTTAGTATGCGAAAAGATAAGGAGCAGTATTGCTTATCCATAATCGTAAGACTGCCTTAACGCTGTATCGATATTAGATTACAATTTAATGAACTATTTTGGGTTGACAGTTTTTTAGCTCTGGTGTATCATCGCACTGGTGGGGTCATAGCGATCCTGAGAAAGAACTATGTGAATAGAGCACCATGCTATGTACACACACGCAATGAAGTTGCATGTCTTGGAGCGGTTCAGAGGCGGTGTGGCTAACTTGTAAAGAACGGTATTTATACGGCATTATAATAATGAAGCCGTAATTATATTAGTGGTTTGATATGATGGAGTGGTTCCAAATAGAAGGGTTGTAATCGTGAAAAAACTAATAATGATAGCTGCAGTTATCGCCATGGGGTCAGGGATGCTGGCGCCCATGCTAGTGCAAGCCCAATGTCCGGCGGAACAATTGGACCACGATTTTGTTCTGGGAACCTTGGAAATTATCCTGGGGCGTTTTTTTGTGGACGGGAACACAGGAGAAAACCTGTGGACAGGGGATATGGGAAGCACTCCTTTGTGGACACAGGTTCCAGGTCAGGATGGCCCGAGCTTCAGAGGGGGAGATAATGACGACAATGGAATTAATGATGACGACCAGCTAGACATGCTTGCGGCCGTATATAATGGGGCCATGGGGGATGTCCTGGGGGCATTGAATCCTGCGGATGTAATGGCAGTGCGCGATGCCTATGATGCGAATCGCGACTATGTACAGACTATCGAAATCACCCTGCGCGACGTAAAAGCCAAAGCATCGATAATTGGCACCGTCCACCGTGATATTACCACCGGGGGCTCCATCGAATTTGCGGGCCAGGAGATTGATATTCCCAGTCTTTGGACGGGTGAGGATGCCCTGTTGGAAAGCGCAGGCGCCGTTTTACACGATGCGCTTCTTTCCTTAATTACAGGATATGGGACAATGGGGGATGCGGAATCCATAGCCTATCTGCAAAACTTTTTGCGCGTAGTGATAGATTCTATTATCTATTCTCTGCTTCCCAGTATGCTCAACGATATGGGGGGGGATATCATTATTGATACCTTTACGATTGATCCTTCCACAGGGGATATGTATGCCAAAGCTTGCGGTATTCCTGTAGTAGATTGCGCGGAGCTTTGGGTAAAAGGTTCCGAGGTTCAGCGAACAGTGAATGATTTTGCCACGGCATTTAGCTGTGATAAGTTCGCTGCAGCAGGCGGTGGATGCATGGCGGCTATCCTCGGTGCATCGGGTAACCTGAACGGCGACGGCCAAACCAATTTACAATCCTACCAGGCTTCTGCCGATCGTCAGGCATTTTTGCAAGCAGAGAGTATTGCCAATCCCCCGCTACAGATTACCGAAAACCCTGCTGATTACAGTGCTCGAACAGGGGATCAAGTGGCCTTTTCAATGGATTACATTGGCGGAAGCGGTATGGGCGCGTCCTACCAATGGAATGCGGTCGATGAAGAAGCATATACACCACTAGAAGAGGACGACGTTCCACTTCCACCCGTTGCACTGACACAAGATTTTGAAATTGAGTATGTAATCCCTGACGATGCTAACACCTATATCGGTCGCGTTTGTGACCCTTATTGGACGCGTAAAACCCTGCCTGCCGCGTTGAATGTCACAACGATTAACTTCCAATGGCGCCAACCTCCTGTCGATTCCGCAGCCGGTAATGGCAATGATTTCGTATTTGTTGCACGCGTAAAAGGCGGGGTGGTTGTGCCGACCTACCAATGGTTGAAAAACAACGGCTCAGGTTGGGTCGAAGTAACCGATGGCGGGCACATCAGTGGAGCCAATAGCCCGGAGTTGACATTTAGTCCTATTAGCTTCGCGGATGCGGGTACCTACATGTTCCGCGCCTACAGTGAAGGCGCTACACCGGATACCCTTCAATCCGATCCCGTTGAATTAATGGTATTAGAGCCAATTATTATCAATGGTCAGCCGAGTGGCGCCAACATGGTGGTTGGCGAAAGCCATACACTTAGTGTAACGGCCTCTGGTGGCGGCACCGCCGGTACCGGTCCCTTGTCCTACCAATGGACCCGAGATGCCGTGAATATTCCAGGTGCAACGTCCAGCAGTTACAGCATTGCACCTGCGGCGGTTGCCAATCAGGGTACCTACCAATGCAAAATTACCGACCCATATGGTCAGTTGCTGCTTTCAAACAGCGTCGATGTTACGGTTCTGGGTGTCTCAGATCAATCGCCCATCAACCAAACCATTCCTGTAGGTAGTGACTTTGCCCTGTTTGTCAATCCCGAAGGTGGCGTAGACGGAAGTATTCCAGGTGACCCAGCGCTTTACACCTATGCCTGGAGCAAATACGAGGGTGGTCTGTGGCTAGGACTGCCAGAAACGGGAAATACTTTGTATTTCAGTGCTGCTACCCTTGGGGATTCAGATCTGTATCGCTGCATGATTTCTGATGGCGCTCCACGAACGCTTACCCTGAATATGAACGTAAAAGTTTCCAATAAGCCTATTGTCGTGACAACTCAGCCTAGTCCGGCAGGTGTGTTGGTAGGGTTAGTAGCAACGTTAAACGTTGCGGCAACTGGTGGTGAATCAGAAGATGGCTCCGGTGCGCACCTCGCCTTTACCTGGTTGCGCGATGGTACTCCCATAAATACCTCAGACCCGGATATTACGGTTACCTCTACCGATTCAAACTCAACACTTACAATTGTAAATGCAGAAGTAGCAGACCAAGGTCAGTATACATGCCGTATTAACGATCAGGTGGTCACTGCGATGGTGCAGGATTCAGAAACTGCGGATGTCTATGTGGGTGAGCCCTTGACGTTTGCCCCCGGAGCAGGGCCCGTTGGTGGCGATTTCCATATCGGAGCCTCGCATGTTCTGGAAGTTTCTGCAGGAAACGGCGTAGGTCCAATTACCTATGAGTGGTATCAGAGTTTTAATGGTGGTATGCCTGTTCACGTAGGACCTAATGCACCTACGCTTGATATTACCCCTGCAACCCCATTGGACAGCGGTACCTATTTCTGCAAAATCTATGATGTTGGTTTAAGTACACCGACCGGTTTTGTTCCTACAGGTAGCGGTGCATATGCGGTTTCTGGTGTCTATGTGTCCGACGAAGTACAAATTCGCGTCGGCGCTCCCCTACAGCTCTTTGCTGCAGGACAGCCTCAAAACGTAGTTGCTGGCGCAGGGGATGATGTAAGTTTCACAGTGGCGCCCCTTGGTGGCCTGGGCACGCTCACCTACCAATGGTATGACGCCAGCAAAGGTGCAATTGATCCGCTTGTGAATCCCTCTGCTGCAACGGCAACACTTGTACTTGAGAATATAGACGCTGCCGATGCTGGAGCCTACCATTGCGAAATCGAAGATGAGATCGGCGATGCTCAGGGAGCAATTATGAGTGCAAGTGCTACCTTAACGCTTACTGCAGCGCTGCAAATTACCACACAACCGGCCGATGTGGATGCATCCGTTGGCGAAACCCGTTCGATTGGTGTAGCTGCTACCGGTGGTTCTACAGGTTCCTATACCTACCAGTGGTACAAAGGCGATCCAGCAGGTTCGAGCACGGCCGTGACAGATGCAACTACCGCTGTGCTGACCTTTACCGAGATTGCAGTCAACGATAGTGGAAGTTACTTCTGCGAAGTTCGCGATGGTGCTTCGACGGTGCGTAGTGAAGCCGCGACGGTACTGGCGCAATATGGCGTACCTGTTGCAGGAACTGCCGGTTTGGCGATGGTTGCCCTGTTAAGTGCACTCACAGGAATGGGAGCCCTGCGTCGTAAAAAGTGATGTGACTTGCCTCTATCAGTATAATTGTGTTTAGATCCTCAGGCCGCTATGCTAAACCATAGCGGCCTGAGTTTGTTATGTAACGAGTTTTGTCTGTTTTCCCTACCCCGTGTCTGGAATGCGATAGTCGAGCGGTAGGAATTATGGATTCCATATCTTTGTGAAAGTTCATTTGAGAGGTATTTGTCGATGCGATATTGTGTATGGATAGTGATAGTGTGTTTGCAGTGTGCTTTGTTGATTTCTTGCTCAGATAATAATTCGATAGATAATCCCGGCGAGGTAACGCAACGGTGGGTTGATGCGCTGAATGCCAAGGATTTGGCAAAGGCGCGTGAATGTCTTATTATTGCAGGGCGTAGTATGTTTGAAGAAGGTACCTATAATGCAGATTTTTCTACTCTCGTTCTGGGGGCGACATCAATACACGGAGATACTGCAGAGGTGCTTGTTCAAACATCGGGCACATCAAATGCGGAGCCTTCTGCTGAGGAACTAGCGGCCATCCTTTTAGTGCGTGAAGAAGGCCAGTGGCGTGTAGCCGGATGCAAAGTGAATATTGGGGAGAAGACGACTACTAGGTCGTTTAATATGACTTTGTTGGTGGGCGAGCTTATACAAGAAGCGGTGGAGGAGATGGCTGATTCTATGGCGAAGGAATTTAAGGAAAACATTAACCGGGGTGGTTCGGTAGAGGAGTTGAAAGAAAAAGAGAAACGCTATGCGGCATCATCAGGGCTTACTGTAGAGGAATATAAGCGTCGGTGGGAGAATACCAAAGATTATACGAGCTATACCGTTTTGGAAGCCATACAGACTTTGGCGCAACAGAGTGGCCTGGCTGTTCATCCAGGTGAACATGAGGCAGTTTTAGAAGCCAAGTTGGAGAAGTCCCTTACGGGATTGACCCTGCTTGAGGCGATTGACCAAGCTGCCGCTAGCGTTGGTTTAATAACGCGTTTTCCCAGGCGAAATGCTTTTGGAGATACATTTGTTCCCGCTTTTTATGCCGATGCCCCTTTGGCTCCAAAGAGTGAGTTTTGGGATACTGATATGCCGAATGCTTTAGATACCTGCGCAATCCAGTTTGTAGCTGGTATTCGTCGATATCCTTTGGCTTTCTCTGGTCCCTTTGTCGTAGGGATAGCTAATTTTCAGGATTACGCATTGTTTGGCACGGGAGAACTTGAGGTGCGCGCTATGGCCTACAACATTCCAGATGGAATTGTTGGGATGCATCGAAAGCAGGGTGAGAGGATGCGAGTTTTGAAAATAGAGGCACCGTCGGGGCAAAGTCTAAAAAGAAAAGATGCATATAGTTCCTCTACAAGTACAAATAATAACGATGGCGCCCTTTTTGAAGTTTTAGAATTCAAAGGGCTTGCTGGACTTACCCAAGAAGTTGCGTCAATAGCTAAAATTGAAAGTCGGCTTAGCGTGCCTATCCCTCAAAAAATGGCCGCATTTAGTTTTGACAAAATTGAATCTGGAGCGCATGCGCACAGAGATGATGTGGAGGTAAAGATAACAGAACACGGGGAAAAACAGGTGAACGTTTTACTCGAGTGGCCGGGTATTGAGAAGGATATACTTCCTCCTTCAGATGGTAATTATGGTAAGTTTCGACCTTCGGCATCAATTCTTGCAATGGCGACGGATAAGGATGGTCTCCCTGTCGCTATGAAGACGCACAGTCCGGAAGAGGTTGAAGGTGGAAAGGTTCGGTGTACTCTTTTTGCGCACATGCCTTTTTCTTCTTTAACGGTTTATATATTGCGTGACATTGAATGGGTGTCGCATACCTTTGTGCTCAAGGATATTCCCCTGGAACAATCTAATGAACGGCTGGAAAAACTTGTTGAGCTTATTTATGAAGGGAACGAAGTGCCGGTTTCTTTCGAAGTTATCTCGGCAGAATTTGTGCCTAATAAGCATTTTCCGGGACAGAAGGGGGACGGTCTCGCCAGGGTCAAGGTGACCAATCACAGCAATAAACCGATTTGGAGAATCGGTGGCGACAGCGACTATTTCGATGGAGAGGGAGTTGAGGTAGGAGACTTTATGTTCCGTATGAAATCAAAGGAGGATAACTCTGAGGAGATGCCTTCTATCTTGCTGCCAGCGAATACGACGCAAGAAATTGAATTAGAGCTTAGTATGGTGGAGCCGGAGATGAAGCAGGTTAAGTTGACACTTGATTATATTCAGTTTATGGATGGGAGTGTTTGGGATGACGGGCACTATTTTCGATTCGCGCCTGAGTCGGAATAAGGAAGAGCATTAAAAGTGGCGAAGGACCTATGGTCTGTTAACACCAGAGTGCTCTAGGTCTCGCCGGAAAAAGAAGAAACAAAGAAAAACGGGTGTTTAAGCTGGTTTTGCTATGTCTACCCATGTCAAGAACCCTATCTTTTGGCTATGGGCCTGGCCACTTACCTGCGGTCGGTGGACCGCTGGTGCTGTCCAGCACTAGAAAAGGGGTTCTACGTTTTTTGGGGAGTCGTCGGGGGGGGAGGGACGCGTTTGTTCTGCTTCCGCTTCTGTTTCTCTGCGTTTTTCCCATTGTTGGGCGATGGTATTTTCGAATTCTTCTTTACCGGATTCGAATTCTTCGACGCTGATGCTGCCGATGATCTGCACGGGGAGCCGGGTGCCTAGGCTAATGAAACGTACGCCTGCCCCTTGGGCGATGAGTTGGGGCTCTTCTTCTGCTTTCCATTTTTTTGCGGGTTTCCCGCCAGACCACATGGTGATCACGTAGACACTTTTCATCGTTATAATCCTGCGGTAGCATCCAGTGTATCCAGAAATTTACGGATGCGTTTGGGCCCTTTGTCTTCTATGTGTACAAATTGCACGCCGGCGGCAAATCCGTTCTTCGCTTCGATGGCTTTTGTCCAGCGAACGATGCTAACGGTGCGAATGGGGGAACCGTTTTGTAGGCTGATGGCCAGGTTGAGCTCTTGGCCCATATCGAGTTGGTCTTTGGTGAATACGGAACAGCCTTCTGCGCTGAGGTCGAGAATGCGTCCTTTGATGGGGTATTCGTTTAAGACCCAGTCGTGTGAATCTCCTGTTGCATGTGCGATGCGCAGGGCGATGTGCACTTTGCAAATATGCCGGATGGCCCGTCGACGTTTACGCCGCAGTTCTTTCTGGCCGGAGTCTTCCTGAAGCTGTTGACGTAGTTCAGCCAGTTCTTTTCGTACTGCGGCGTCTTCTGTTCTACGATGCTGCTTCCTGCGTTCACGAAACACGGTCGATGCCCCTCCCCTTGGCCTGTTGTGAAAGGAATCCTTTTTTCTTTAGCGACTGACAGGGCTGCGGTATTTATACGACTGTCGCAAGCCTGTTCGTGCCGCGTTCCAGTTTTTTTGAATATACGTTTTTTTATATAGCTTTGTCTAGCCAGGAGGAGGCCGCCTGGACTACGTCGTCGACGCTTATGCGGGTCATGCAGCGGTGGTCGGTTGTGCATACGGTTTTTTGGCAGGGGCCGCAGTCTACGGACACGCGGAGGAGTTGTCCCTGTTCCCATGGGCTGTCGGTGTAGCGGGGGGAAGTGGAACCCATGATACAGATCACGGGTTTTTTGAATGCAATGGCAATGTGACGGGGACCACTGTCGTTTCCGATCAGGAGATCGCATTGCGACAGGATAGCTTTAAGTCGGGCAATGGTGGAGTGTTCTTCGTAGGCATTGATCAGGGGGTGTTTTGCAGTGTTTAGTAGGATGTCACGGGTTTGCTCTTCGCCGGGACCGGTTAGTAGAACGCATTGCGCTTGGTATTTTTCGGTTAACTGATCGGCTACCTGGGCATACCGTTCGGGAAGCCAGCATTTGCTGGGGCCAAAGGCTGCGCCAGGAGCAATGGCAACGACGGGACCGGTTCCTGTAAGGCGGTGTTGCACCGCTTCGATGTCTTTTCTCGGTGCAGCCAACTCCAAGCCGAGGTTATCGTCCACGCAACCCAGAGGTGCGAGCAGATCCAGATATTCCCGCGCCATGTAGATAGGGGTGATTTGTCCGGCCTCACGATAGGGGGGCACGGCTTGGTGGAGTAAGAGGCGGCGACCTCCTCGCGCATAGCCCAGTATGTGTCGGCTACGAAAGAGACGTGCTTGCAGGGCTGCACGAAAGGAGTGAGGGAAGACGACGCATAGGTCGTGTGCATGTGGATGTAGTTGGCGTCCAAGTTGGAGCATGTGCCATGCGCCGGGGCGTGTGGGCAGGGCGATCAGATGCTGGATCCAGGGTAAGTCTTCGAGCAGTTTGCATACTGCAGGACGTGCCGCAACAGTCAACTGTGCTTGGGGAAAGCGGGTGTGCAAAGCGCGGAGCGCGGGAGTGCACATGGCTGCGTCGCCGAGCCAGTTGGGCGCGAGCGCAAGTATTGTATGTACTGCATGGTGTAATTCGGTCACAGGTGAAAGTACTTCCGTTGATTTGGGATGCGGTGCAGGAATTTATTTTTCCTGTTCTTTTTCTTTTTTTATGCGTTCGGCCAACTCATTGATAAAATCTGTATCCCCCAAGGTGTCTGTGTAACTGTCTCGATGTTCCCGAAGGTTTTTGCGGGTAATGTGGAATACATCCCGGATGGCGTGTAGCACGATGATGCCGAAAAAAAGAAAGAGAAGCCCCAGAATGGTTGCAAACCAGAGAGGGCGATCCAAATATTGCCCCATCACTGCGCCAAGATATAAAACCAGCGGTACGAGTAAAAGTAAGTAGAAACTGGTAGGACGCCTTTTATGCGCACGATACAGGCCCGTGCGAATGTGTTCCCACAGGTTTTTGGGGTGTGTATGTTTAGGAGGCTTCATAAACAAGCACGTTCCTTCTTTTCATCGCGCTATGGGACATTTATACATCGTGAACATGGTGAGTCTGGTTTATCGGTATCTTTTGTGACTTTCCCACGCTCGGACACTACCATACCACAGTACATCAAAATATCGCTAGTAGCATGGAGGGGATTAACAAGTTGTTTGTATTGCAAAAAAGATGTTGCAACTATTCTCTTTAATTAATATAATTAGCCGCAGCTAAATTCATGAAGACTTGAATTTTTAGAAGATCGTCTGGAAGACTTAACCGGAAGTGAGGATGATATTATGGCGCATAATCATGTTTGTCCCCCGACGCATGTGTGGATGATTGATAATTTTTTGCGGCGTTGGATTCATAGTCCGAAACGTCTTTTTTCGGACTATGTTAAGCTTGGCGCAACAGTCTTGGATGTGGGGTGTGGGGGTGGTTTTACGGTTATGGGCCTGGCGCGACTGGTTGGGCCGCAGGGCCGGGTGATTGCGGTGGATTTGCAGGAGGAGATGTTGGCGATGGTGGGTAAGCGGGCGAAGCGAGAGGGGATGGCGGAACGGGTGCAACTGCATCGGTGTGAGAAGGAGGGGATTGGCGTGGAGGTGTCGGTGGATTTTGCAAATGCGTTTTACATGGTGCATGAAACGCCGGATAAGGAAGTGTTTCTGCAGGAGATTTTTTCGCTGATGAAGCCGGGGGCGCATTTTTTCATTGCAGAGCCTGCGTTTCATGTGACGGAATCTGCGTTTGAGGCGATGATAACGCAGGCGCAGGGTATAGGATACGCTGTTGCCGCACGTCCGAAGGTGAAGTTTAGTCAGGCAGTGGTTTTACAGCGTCCATAAGGGAAATGGGAAAAACATGTCGTCCCCGGAACCGTTGTTGGTGCTTTTCGATAATGATTGCGCACTGTGCCGTCGTATGGCGGCGCATGCGATGGGTCATGCTCCGCGATATTTCCAATTTGTCGCCTGGCAGGAATATGCGAAGATGGCGGCTGCGCAGACCCGTTTTTCGCGGGAGGTATTGGAGGCGCCACCATCCAAGTTGCGTGTATTGCGTGGGGATGCTGTGCTGGAGGATGCAGCGGCGTGGGAGGTGATTCTGGAGCATTACCCTGCGTTTTCGACGCTTTCATGGATGGCGAGGAAGATGGGGTTGACGCAGACGACAGCGCATGCCTTTCATCGGACATCGCGGGTGCTGCGTCGCCTGTGTTGGCGTTGTGGGGGAAGCCGTTATGGGCGCACGGGGCGATAGAGACGGGGCAAAACGGCAGGTGTTGGTCAGAGGGGCTAAGGACCATATGTTGCCGGTGGCGCTGGCCATTTGCCGGTGGTCGCTGGACTAACTAGAAGAGGGCCAGGCAACCGCGTAGGGCGAGCAGGATAAAGAGGACGATGAATATGCAGCCACTACCGCAGCAGCAACCGGAGTTGTCGGTGTAGACGCGGTGCATTTCGAAGATCCTGCGCTGCGTAGCGCCGCTGGTATCGGATTCTGCGAAGTGTCCGTTGAGGTCTTGACTGTGGTTTTCAAAGCGGGCATCCAGGGGGATGAGGCTTAGATCGGGGGTGATTTCCATGGATAGGCCGCACTCCGGACAAATGATGTCTTGTCCGGAGCGGGCTTCAGCAATTTCAAAACGTGTGCTGCATTGAGGACAGGTGACGGTGTACACTACGAATTGCTTCCTTATTTTGAGGTTTCGATGGCTGCGGGTGGGGTATTGTCAAATCCGTCGAGCGCAAAGGTCTGGCCCGAGGGGTATAGGGTGTTGTCGATATAGATGTGATTAAAGAGGGGGGTGCTTGCGTCTTCGATTTGGCCAAAGTTAAAGCGGAGTAGGGGGCCGAAGGTGGCGAAGGGGAGGGGCACGCCGTTGGGGTTTTCAAGGGTAATCCAAAGTCCATGCAGCTCAGGGGCTTCTTCGATATCCATACGCCAATCGTCGAGTAACCCATCGCTGGTGACCGGGACACGGCTAATGTAAAACTCGAAATCACTGTCAATGAAGAGGGAGAGCGAGGTGATATTACGGGGGACATAGGCGGCGCGGAGGAATACCGTAGCACCAGCAGGGGTGTCGGAATAGTCGAGGCTCAGCCGTCCCTGGAGTTCATTGGATTCATAGGTGCTGGGGGTGAAGGTCTTGGTGGAAAGGTAGCGCGCAGTGGCGTCGTTGAGCGTGATCTCGAAGGCGGGTTTGAAAGCACGGGCGTCGTCGCGTAGCAGGGAAGCCCAACGCAGGGTGTAGCGACTGCCCAGGTTGGCTACGATTTCTTCAAATCGATCGTCCAGCTCATTGATGGATGCGGCAGGGAAATACGCGCCTGTGGTGCTTTTTGCGATTTCTTTGAGGCCCACCTCGTCGACGTTGTTGCCAAAACCAATCGCGAAGACATGGATATTTTTCTTTACCGCCCGGTTGATCGCATCGCTGCGCGAGGTGCTGCTGGAGGTATCGTCGCCATCAGAAAAGAGCAGTATATATCGATCCTCTTCCGCGTCATTCACGGGGAAAAAGGCTTCTGTGGAGAGCGAGATGGCATCCCATACGCGCGAACCACCGGTGAACCCCTGCACATACGCGCTTTGGATACTATCGAGGCGTTGTTCCAGATAGTCACGTTCGACCGTCAGTTCGGCAACACGTTGCGGTGCGCTGCTTTCGACGTGAAATTCGATGATGCCTACCTGTGCATCTTCATTCAACGCGGGTAGTAAGACATTCAGGACCGCTTCTTCCATGGCTGCCACACTGTTTTGCATGCTTTGGCTGTAATCCAACACCAAATCCACCTTGAGTTTTCGGGCGGCAGCACGTCGCAAGTGGACCCCGGTTTCCACACCAACCTCTTTTTGTCCTTCTTTGGCGACAACTGTCAGCTGGCCCGGTTCTGCAACGACAGGATTACCTTCTTTATCTTCCAGGGTGAAGTTGAAGTCCAGCAAGTAGGGCTTGGAGAAATGAGAAACGATATTGCTCAGGTTCAAGTCTCCCTGAGCCGGTTGTTCCGTGTCCTGGCGCACCTTCACGGTAACGTAGACCGGATTGGCGCCGGGTGCGGAAAGCAGAAGTCTACCCTCATGATCCCCCTTCGCCAACTGGCTGCGATCGATAGAAACCGATATTGTTTGCTTGCTCAACGTTCCATTGGCGTCGGGCGCCACACTGGTGACCTCATTTACATCCGTAAGCAGCCAGGATTCCCGTGCGGTGACAGCAATGGGCAGACTATCGATACTCTTTTCCGTGTTCCAGACCTGAAAGCGGATATCCAGTTCACTTAAGCCGAAATCCAGGGTCGACTGCGACACCCCGATAGCATCCTTACGCGGATTGCAGCCCGATAGTCCCCCCAGGACAACAGCCAGTACGAGAATCGCGATGTGCTTGTAATATCGTTTCATCATGCCTCTCCTGCGTTCATGTGTTGGTATCGCTATACCGATGCGTACAGATCAGAACCCATCAGCATCCAATCCATTATACATACCTTGCTTGCGATAAAGCATTTCCCTGAATTTAGGTTTTTGTGAAAAAACTTTAAATTATGACAAAACAATGATACAGTCACACACAGGGAGTGAATATTTCAATCCCGTATCATGGTTATTTGTTTTCATGTATAGAGTGTATAAACAGAGGGGAGGATATAAAAGAGACATTTTTTAGAGCACTTTGGGTTAAATAGAGAGGCTGTTGTAAAACAGTAAACAGTGATGGAAGGACAAGAAATGTTTTTTTCGAAGAAATGCATGTTTTTTGTAGTCTGTACTGTAGTGACTGTATTTTCCTTTGGTGTATATGCGGATGGGGTGCGTGCGGAGAAACCCGTGGTGGATGTTGTATCCGTGTCAGAGAAAGGGGCGCAGTTTTCTATCACGCTGCCGGAAATCCGGCATAATAAAATGGCCAATGAAAAGGGGGCGGTTTTCGACCGATTCGATTTTGAGGGGTGTGGGGTCTGGGCTTCGGGCGAGGGAGCTCCCGAATTGCCGGTCTATCGCACGCTGATAGAGGTTCCTGACGGGGTAACCGTTACAGCGACCTTTGGGAAGGCGCCATCCGAACGTTTGTCTGGCAAGTATCTGCTTTGGCCCAGTCAACCTCCCGAACAGGAAACGGCCACCCCGCCGTTGGATCTGCGTTCTGCGTTCTGTTTCGATGCCAAGGCCTATGAAAAAGAAGATGCCGGTTTTGACGGCTGGGGGCGTGTCTCTGATGCAGGCTACATGCGTGGTCACCGCTTGCAATGGCTTGAAATTTTCCCGGTACGCTATTCTCCGTCCCAGAAATCGGTTTCCCTCTTAAAAGGGACAATGTCCGTTTCGTTGAGCTATTCGGGAGCGGTAAAGCGAAACGCCAGAATGTCCGCGTTGAGTAATCCGGATTGGGATCGCTTTGTGGATGCGGTTTCGATTCAGGCATGTGTTGAAACGAAGGTAGACAGGGCTGCGTATGCGACCAAGACCATGTCTTTTTCTGGTGCAGACTACCTCATTATCGTTCCGGACGCCCTTGAAGACACGGTTGCGCCCCTGGCCGAATGGAAACACCGGAAAGGGCTTCGGGTAAAGGTCACGCCGCTTTCAGACATTGGCGTTAATCCCGATACCGCCGCCATAAAAGCCTACGTGCAAAACGCGTACGACACTTGGGACCCTGCCCCCAGTTATCTGCTCCTTATTGGCAGCCCCAGAACCGATTTGCCCAACTTTACATATCAATATAATGGCAATGACTACTATTCTGACCATGGGTATGCGTTGTTAGAGGGGGGAGATATCTTGCCTGAAATCATGGTAGGGCGTATTTCCTATCCTGACCTTTCTGCCGCACAATTGCAGGGCGCGATTGACAAAGTTCTGACCTATGAACTGGATCCAGATCTTTCCTCGGGTAGCTCGTCCATGTATACCCAGTGTTTGCTTGCTGCATATTATCAAGACAACGATAATAATGCCTATGCGGATCGATACTTCATGGAAACCAGTGCTCACCAGGAGGCGTTTTTAGAATCTAGCACTGGTTTGACCGCTATTCCAGCCTGGTATACTAATTCTGGTACACACAGTGAATATCATTATCGTTCACCTAATACCTATCCTGGACGCCCTGGTACTGCAGGGGCGCTTATCCCTTCTTCGGTTACATCATCGTGGTATCGTGATCAATTCTATACTGATTTGTTAATTCGCTTGGCCTTTCTGACTGGCAGCGATTTAGCCTTTTATCGGGGACATGGTTTACCTGCTGGATGGGCTAGTATTGGATATACCAAAGCGGATTTGCCGCAGCTTAATAATGCTGGTAAATATCCTTCCGTCTTTAGTCTGACCTGTAGCGCCGGTTCATTTGGTGTCGCGCAGGCATCAGCTTCATTTTCGGAAGAAATTCAAACTATGGAAGAAAGTGGAGCGGTTTGGACGATGGGGGCTTCCCGTGTCACGCTTACCCCTCATAACGATATTTTCTGCCGTGGTA
Organism: Candidatus Hydrogenedentota bacterium; assembly: GCA_963678445.1. Lineage (GTDB taxonomy): Bacteria > Hydrogenedentota > Hydrogenedentia > Hydrogenedentales. The sequence goes on from OY782877.1 coordinate 3,521,532, forward strand.
TTTTGGATTATTTTTTTGGTACATACGTTCCTGCGTATTCTATTGCTGGTTTTGATCATTTTATGCGGCCATCTGAGGCAGCTAGCTATGGAAAGTTGTATTTAAAAAGTATTTATGATACTTCAGGCACCAGGATGACTTGGCGGGCATTTAATGTTTTTGGTGACCCTGAGATGCAGATGCGTCTTGGTGAAAGCATTGATAGCTGTACGTTGTATACAGATTTTTCCGCACAAGCGTCCAGCTATACCGCGAACCTCTGGTTGTACACTTCCGATGGTACGCCGATTTCAGGGCAGAAAATTGTTTTGTCGGAACCGGAAGATCTCGCCGGTGCAACACAGGAACAAAATACGTCCTCCACAGGAACGGCTAGTTTTAGTGGCCTGACGATGGATTATGTATACGATGTCGCAGTATACAATACCAATCTGGCGCCATGGGATCGTGTTCTGGCGCATACAGCTGACACCGAAGGCTTTGATTGTGTTATTTCCGAGGCAGAAAGGGACCGTGTGATATCTTATCATAACAGCAGCGCCTTCCACGTTGATTACACAGGTATCGACGGCTATGCGGCGGGAAGCGGTGCGACGAGTTCCTATTTCGCCCATGCCAGCGATTATAATCCCAACCACACGCCTGACTGGACGATTGACATGACCGAGCTTTTGCGCATAATACAGCTTTGCAATTCCGGTGGATACACGTTCTCGTTTGGCACGGAAGACAATTTTGCGCCTGCTCCACCGCGTAGCAAAGCCATGCTTAGCGATCCGGTGTTGTCCTCGTACACAACTATCGAAACCGGTGCGGCGCGTGCACAAGAAGCCGATTGCACGACCGTTTCTGTCGAGCTTGTGGAATCTTTGCCGGGTAACAGCGATATTACCGCCTTGGGTTTGGTTGCCGACTTGCCCAAAGGCTATATCTATGACGGGTGGGTTGCAGGGCCCAGACCTGTTGTAGAATCGCAGAAAGGCGCGGTGGGTTCGCTGGAGTTCGTATGGAGCGAAGTACCAACACTTCCTTGTACCGTACAGTATCGCATTCGCAGCGTGGCGGGCGTAAAGTCGCAATCAAACGCTGTTCCTGCGCATCGTTTTCTGTATCGTACCTATGGTGCTGAATTGCAATCCAAAGAGGCGGCAGTTCCATTGAAAGCAGTTCAGTGAACAGTAAAAATAGTTTTGCGACAAATTTTCAGAATTAAGGTATTATTAAGAGAGAGGGTCTCCCTTTGGGTGAGGAGGGGGCGTAGCCCCCTCCATAACAGCAGAAAGCCGTTGCTTTCTGGCCGGGAGTAAAAAGATGCGTAAATCAATTCAATTCATAAGCAGGGGTGTGGTGCTATTGTTTCTTCTGCTGCTCTGTGTGAGCGGCTATAGTGCGGTGCATTCGGCGGATGTGTCGCAGAATGGGCGTGTGTCGCTGGGGGAATTGTTGCGTGTAATCCAGTTCTACAATTCGGATGGATACTCCTGTGATGCGAGCGGGGAGGATGGGTATCGTCCGGGTGCGGAAGGAACGAAGGGCTGCAAGGCGCATGACACGGATTATCTAAGCCAGGACTGGTCGATAGAACTGTCGGAACTGCTGCGTCTGATCCAGTTGTACAACACAGGACGGTACATGACGGACGCAAAATCGGAGGATGGTTATGCGGGGTGTACGGATGCAGTGCTTGATCCGCACATCATCCCGGTCTTGGGCGATGCGGACGGCAATTACCTGACCGAGGCGGAAGAGGAAGCGCTGGGTATCAGCGGTGATACTGGTGAAATCCCCATCGGGATTCGCTTGGCGCAGGCCGCCGCAACCGCCATAGACGCCCTTAAACTCTATAATTACGATCCGGGGAGTCAACCGCCCGAAGATAGTCCGTATCTGAGTATTGAGGGAGAGGCCGATTGTTTTTGTCTGGACCCGTTTACAGAGGAAGTAATTTATTTTGACACCTATGAGTTGGTCGATCCGGTGAATGACCGACGTGTTTTTGTGACTGCAGTGGCGCGTACGTTTCTTTCCTTTGGCTCGTTTTCTTATCTGGGAGAAGGCTGTCAGGCCATCGACGAGGATAATTGCTATTGGGATGGCGAGCAGCATCGTCTGGATGTGGTGACAATTCTGTCGATATTGGGTATTGATCCGGCTACGGTGTAGGTAGGAAAGCGTGCAAGGTTGAAACAATTAGAATATGGAGCAGGATGGGCATGGTTAAACGATTCTACTTGTTGACAGGCGCTTTTTTGTTGCTCTGTACGAGCGGCTATAGTGCGGTGCATTCGGCGGATGTGTCGCAGAATGGGCGTGTGTCGCTTGGGGAATTGTTGCGTATAATCCAGTTCTACAATTCGGATGGATACTCCTGTGATGCGAGCGGGGAGGATGGGTATCGTCCGGGTGCGGAAGGGACGAAGGATTGCAAGGCACATGACACGGATTATGCGACGCAGGACTGGTCGATAGAACTGTCGGAATTGTTGCGTCTGATCCAGTTGTATAACACGGGACGGTACATGACGGATGTGAAGTCGGAAGATGGTTATGCGGGGTGTACGGATGCAGTGCTTGATCCGCACATCATCCCGGTGCTGGGCGATGAGGATGGTAATTACCTGACCGAGGAAGAAGAGGAAGCGCTGGGTATCAGCGGCGATACCGGTGAAATTCCTATCGGGATTCGCCTGGGACAGGCCGCGGCAGCCGCCATAGACGCCCTTGAACTGTATGGCTACTGGACCTCAGCGGACCCGGAGAGTCAATTGCCAGAAGATCGTCCTTATCTGTACCTTGATGGCGAATCAAGCTGTGGCAGTTGCCTGGATCCTTTTAACTTGGAGCGTATGTATAACGATGCGTATGAATTGAGAAATCCAGTAACCGGTGAGTTTGTTGTATTGGGTGGGGTGGCGCTTCAGTTTCTTTCGTTTGGGTCGTTTTCCCACCTTGGCCGAGGGTGTGATTTCGCTGGATTTGAGCAATGCTATTGGGATGGCGAGCAACGGCGTCTGGATGTGGTGACAATCCTGTCAATACTGGGTATTGACCCGGCTACGGTGTAGTCTCAGATTCTGAACGGAGCTGCGGGCTCCGTGTTTTTTCGTGTAGTGCAAGGAATTGCAGGAAGGCATTGGCGGCTTTGGAACGGTAGGCGTCTTTGCGTCGGATGACGCCGATGGGGATGCGGGGGAGTCCGGCGAGGGGGCGTGTGCGGAGTTGGGTGTCGGTGTTGGAAACGGCGAGGGCGGGCAGGAAGGAGATGCCGACACCTTCGCTGATGTAGCGTTTGATGACTTCGAAGGAGCCGCTGTCGAGTACAATGGGGGGGGTGAAGTGGTGGCTTTCGAAAAATTCTTGCAGCAACATGCCGGTGCGGGTGTGGGTATCCATGAGCAGGAAGGGTTCTTCGCGCAGCATGGACAGGCTCAGGTTTCGCTTTCTGGCGAGGGGGTGTCGGGCGGGCAAAACGAGTGCCAGCGCTTGTTCGAACCAGGGGTGTACTTCGAGTTGGGGGTGTTGCTGGGGCAGGGTGACGATGCCCAGCTCCAAATCGCCCTGGAGCACCTGGCTGGCAATGTCGTCGGAACTGCGATTGGTCAGCACGAGGCGGGTTTTGGGCATGGACTCCGCAAAGTGACGCACCCGGTTTGGGAGTACATACAGGGCCGTTGTATCGCTGGTGCCAATGCGTAGCTCCTGGCCTGCTTCTTCGTCAAAGTCCGCCATTTCCTGTTTGAGGGTTTCCATGTCTTGCAGGATGTGCGTTGCCTGTGCATAGAGACGTTGTCCAATCGGTGTGATACGCCCTGTCTTGCGTTCTACCAGCAGATGGCCTAGCTCCTGTTCCAATGATTTGAGCTGTTGGCTTACCGCAGGTTGCGAGCGGTGTACCCGTTGTGCTGCGGTGCGGAAACCGCCTGTTTCTACGATGGCGCAAAAGCAGCGTAATGCATCGAGGGTCATGGGAGGGCTCTCCAATAGTTTGCGATAAGAAAATATTATCAAAACTATCATAACATTTCATTTGCATTATAGGGAAGCGGCTGCGTATGCTTAGCTTTTCACAGGAAGATTTGGGGCAGCAGCACAGAAAAGGGCTTTGCGTTGCGCTGTTCCTGATCCGTGTGAGATTTTGTTGTTTATAACCGCTTTCAGGATCAAAAAAGACGTTGCGTAGTAACAGGTAGGACTTTTTTTTGTCCATACCTACTTGGTTTTTTGGGTGATTTTATGCGCCTGAGGCCCACGCAGTAGATTCCAACCGTAGAGGGGAATGTTGTTATGTCCGAAGAAAGGCCGTCTCTCCGATATGCCGACGCGGGGGTGAACATTGACGCCGCGACTGAGGCGCTGGGTACGATGAAAGAACTGGTTAAACGTACGTTTAACGACAATGTGCTGCAGGATATTGGCAGTTTTGGCGCCATGTACCGCATGGATTTTGGCGGCATGGATGATCCGGTGCTGGTGTCGAGCGTGGACGGAGTGGGTACGAAATTAAAACTCGCCTTTATGACGGGCAAGCATGATACGGTCGGGGTGGACCTGGTCTCGCATTGTGTAAACGATATTTTGGTGCAGGGCGCGCGCCCGTTGTTCTTTATGGACTATCTGGCCATTGGTCAGTTGCAGCCCGATGTGGTGGTGGATGTGATGCGCGGGCTTTCAGCAGGCTGCCGTTACAGCGGCTGTGCCCTGATCGGTGGCGAAACGGCAGAAATGCCGGATATGTATCAGCCGGGTGAATATGATCTGGCGGGTACGATCGTTGGTGTTGTGGATCGCAACAACATCATTGATGGTTCCCGGATTCAGGAAGGGGACGCGATTATTGCATTGCCTTCTTCTGGTTTGCATACGAATGGCTACAGCCTGGCGCGCAAGATTTGTTTTGAAGTCGCCGGGCTGGGGGTGGACGATGAAATGCCGGGCGTGGGACGCACGGTGGCGGAGGCGTTGATGGAGCCGCATACGGCCTATGCCAAGCTGATGCAAATCATCATGAAAGTGGTGGATGTGCGCGGTATGGCGCATATTACGGGCGGTGGTATTACGGACAATATGCCGCGTATTTTGCCCGAGAAGCTGAGTGCGGAAGTGGATCTGCAATCGTGGACAGTGCCCCCGCTGTTCAGCTTCCTGCAACGCACGGGCAATGTGGAAGAGTTGGAAATGTTACGCACCTTTAATTGTGGTGTTGGTCTTTTGTTCATCGTACCTGAAGCTCAGGCTGCAAAGGCGGTGGAGACAGTGGAGTTGGCGGGACGCGAGGCGTTTGTGGTCGGTAATATTGTGTCTGGTGAAGGCAAAGTGAATTACAAAGGGAGTCTGATCTATGGCTAACCGCATCGAAGTGGCCATGAAACGGGGTCGCCCCGATCCCGCGGGCGCTGCCGTACGTGCGCAGTTACAAGAAGATTTGCACATCACAGTGGATGATGTGCGTGTGCTCGACGTGTACACGTTGAATGCCGCTCTGACGGCGGATGAGCTGGAGAAAGTGCGTGCGGAATTGTTCACCGACCCAATTATCCAGGAGTCAGCTGTTGATACAGCCGTGGCGGAAAACTTCGATTTTGTGATCGAAGTGGGATTCCTTCCTGGTGTGACGGACAATGTCGGAAAAAGTTCCGTCGAAGGGGTGCAGGATACGTTGGGACGCATGTTGGCTCCCGGCGAAGCCATCTACAAATCCACCCAGTATGTTTTGCGTGGCGTAAGCCATGAAAATGCCGAGCGTATTGCACGTCGCGCATTGGCCAATGAATTGATCGAACAATGGGTGGTGAAGTCGGCTGACGAACTCGCAGCACTGCAAGGCGGTTCCTTGCTGGGCCTGCCCGTGGTCAAGGACGTTAGCGATGTCACCGTACATGAAATCAATCTGGATATCGCTGATGATGCATTGGTGCAACTCAGTCGCGACATGATGCTGGCGCTGGAGCTGCACGAGATGAAGGCGATCCAGACCTATTACGCCGATGATGCGGTGCGTGCCCGCCGTGCAGAATTGGGCCTGCCCAATGCGCCTACCGATATCGAGATGGAGATTTTGGCGCAAACCTGGTCGGAACACTGCAAGCATAAGATTTTTAGCGCAGATATTGAGTATACCGATGCCGACGGTAATACGCGTGTGATCGACGGTCTGTTCAAAAACTACGTGAAGGGTACGACGGACGCCGTCGCTAAACGCGTAGATTGGTTGATGAGCGTATTCCACGACAATGCCGGTATCATCAAATTCGACGATGACCATCTGTTTGCGCTGAAAGCCGAAACGCACAACAGTCCCTCCGCGCTCGATCCCTACGGCGGCGCGATGACGGGTATCGTTGGCGTCAATCGTGACATTCTGGGTGCGGGCATGGGCTGTGAATGCGTTTTCAATACCGACGTGTTCTGTTTTGCATCCCCCTATTTCGATGGCGACATTCCCGAACGTTTGTTGCATCCGCGTCGTGTGCTACGTGGCGTGCACGCGGGCGTGCGTGATGGCGGCAACCAGAGCGGTATCCCCGATATCAACGGGGCTATCGTCTTCCATGAACGCTTCCTGGGTAAACCGCTCGTCTTCTGTGGCACCGGCGGCATCATTCCTGCCAAAGTTGCAGACAAGCCAAGCTATGAAAAGGGCGCCAATCCGGGCGACCTTATTGTGATGACTGGCGGGCGTATCGGTAAAGACGGTATCCACGGTGCGACCTTCTCTTCCGAAGAGCTTCATGAAGGTTCCCCGGCGACCGCTGTACAGATTGGCGATCCGATTACCCAGAAAAAGATGGCCGATTTCATCATTGAAGCCCGCGATCTGGGTCTGTATAGCTGCATCACTGACGATGGCGCAGGTGGTCTCTCATCCAGCGTGGGTGAAATGGCTGAAAAACCGGGCGGTGCGAAAATCTATCTTGACCGTGCTCCGTTGAAATACGCGGGACTTGCACCGTGGGAAATTTTCCTGTCGGAAGCGCAGGAACGCATGACGTTGGCTGTGCCGCCGGAGAAAATAGAGGCTTTCCAGGATCTTGCAAAACGCCGCGAGGTCGAATCTACCGTCCTTGGTGAATTCACCTCTTCCGGCTGTCTGGAATGCTACTATGATGACAAGCTGATCGGTTCGCTCGATATGGATTTTATGCACAATGGCGTGCCCAAGATGCATTTGAAGGCCGTATTGAGCCAACCCGAGCTGCTTCCTGCGAAGATTGATGAAAGTGCCGATCTGACTGCGGACCTGAAAGCGGTTTTGAGTGCTTTGAACGTCTGCAGTAAAGAAAGCTTTGTACGGATGTACGATGGCGAAGTCTTGGGCACCAGTGTGTTGAAACAGTTCCAGGGTAAAGAGCAAGACGGACCGGGCGATGCCGGTGTAGTGCGTCCCGTCCGTGGTTCAAAGAAAGGCGTAGCGGTTTCATGCGGTATTTGTCCTAAATACAGCGACATTGACACCTATGCGATGATGGCCTGCTCTATCGATGAAGCCGTGCGTAATCTGGTTGCGGTAGGGGCCAAGTTGGGTACGATTGCCGGTCTGGATAATTTTTGCTGGCCGGATCCGGTACAGAGTGAAAAGACGCCGGATGGCGAACACAAGCTGGCGCAATTGGTGCGCACCTGTGAAGCCTTGTACGATATCTGCCTGGCCTATGATATTCCGCTGATTAGCGGTAAAGACAGCATGAAGAACGACTACAAGATCGGCGACACCAAGATTTCTATCCCGCCAACGGTCCTGTTTACCGCCGCCGCCGTACTTGACGATGCCGAAAGGGTCGTTTCGATGGATGTTAAGAATCCTGGCGACGTGGTCTATGTATTGGGTGAGACCCGCGACGAGATGGGGGGGAGCGAATACCTCACCCTGAAAGGTCAGCTGGGCGCCAATGCGCCTCAGGTCGACCCTAAAGCGGCGCGTGCATTATATGAAAAACTCTCCGATGCAATTACGACGGGGCTGGTGGCCTCCTGCCACGACTGCTCCGATGGTGGTCTGGTTGCCGCGTTAGCGGAATCGGCCTTTGCCGGTGGCTATGGTATGGATCTGGATATTGCCTGCTTGGGCTTGGACAGCGCTGCTGTTGCCTTGTTCAGCGAATCGCAGAGCCGCTTTGTTGTGACCGTTGCATCCGAGCAAGTAGCCGCTTTCGAAGCCGCGCTTGCGGATGCTCCAGTATACAAGCTGGGTACGGTTACCGATGGCGACCGTCTTGAGATCCGCAACGGGGAAACCTGTCACGTCAACGCCTCGTTGGCGGAATTGAAAGAAGCCTGGCAAGCACCCTTGAGCCTGTAATTCCCCTTTGTTACGTATGACGACGGGGTGCGTCTGGATAATACAGGCGCACCCGATGCTAAAAAACGCAGTGCAAAGGCGTATAAGGAATAAGCGATGAACGTGAAAGCACTCGTCCTAACCGGATTTGGTATTAACTGCGATCGGGAAACCGAGTATGCACTTACCCGCGCTGGCGCAACCGCTGAGCGTGTACATTTAAATGATATCGTAGCGCAACCTGAACGACTCCAAGAATATCATATTCTAGCGGTTCCAGGTGGTTTTTCCTTTGGAGACGACGTTGCCTCCGGACGGATTCTTGCCAACCGATTGCGCTACAAGTTGGGAGCGCCGTTGAAAGAATTCGTGCAGGCGGGAAAACTCGTTATCGGCATTTGTAACGGTTTTCAGGTACTCACCAAGATGGGGTTGCTTCCCCTCTTTGGAGATGATTTCAAACAAGAAGTCACCTTGGCCTGGAACGATACCAGCCGCTTTGAGAATCGTTGGGTAAGCCTGGCGGTCGATCCTGCCACTCCTTGTGTATGGCTCAAGGGGATCACCCAGTTCGACCTGCCGATTCGTCATGGCGAAGGAAAATTCATTCCCCGTGATGACGAAGTCCTGACGCAGCTGCAGGCAGGGGGCCAGGTGGCGCTTCGTTACGTGCGTCCCGATGGTACAGCGGCAGACGGCGAGTTCCCCTTTAACCCCAACGGCGCTGTGGATGATGTCGCTGGTATTTGCGATCCTTCCGGGCGCATCTTCGGTTTGATGCCGCATCCTGAGGCCTTTGTAGAGCGTTGTAATCACCCTCTCTGGATACGAGAGGCGGAGATTACCGAGGGTGTCGGCCTGAAACTTTTTGAGAATGCAGTCGCCTACGTTACTCAGACATTATCATAACTTTTTTTACAGAAAAGAGTTATGAATTTTTATCACGAAAAAAATACTTCTTTGCGGAAGCGTGCACCCCGGTTTTTATACCAGGGTGCACTATCCTTTTAATTCAGCTATAATACATACGAATCGGAACAGAAGAGCGGTATTACGAATAGGATAGATGAATCGTGACAGAGCAGGCATATGAATTGGTGGACTCTTTAGGCGCTTGGCGCAAGTGCCTTCCTGTGCTGCGTGAAGCATCACGGTTAGCGGTCGACCTCGAAGCGAATAGCTTGTATGCCTATGAAGAACAAATCTGCCTGATTCAGATCTCCGTTCCGGGACACGATTACATTATCGATCCCCTCGCTGATTTTTCGATTGGTGGTCTGGGCAAAATATTTGCCGATGCCGGCATTGAAAAAGTTTTCCATGCCTGCGATTACGATCTCATGCTTTTGAAGAAGTACTATAATTGGCGCGTACGTAATCTTTTTGACACTATGTGGGCTGGCCGTATCCTTGGCTTTACCAATATGGGGCTTGCCTTCTTCTTAGAGCATCTGTACGGGATAAAACTGAGCAAAAAATACCAGAAGGCCAACTGGGGCCTGCGTCCATTGTCCGATGCACAGCTCTGTTACGCGCAGAAAGACACCTGCTATCTGTTGCGAATGCGTGATGAGCTGGAAAAACAGCTAAAAGAACAAGGGCACATGGAAGAGGCGCGTGAAATCTTTGAGAACGAAACGCACGTCCATCTCAACGAACGCCTTCCGGTAGAAGATCAATTCTGGAATGTGCGCGGTGCGCGCCAACTTAAGCCGCGTCAACAAGCTATTCTGCAGGCCTTATACATCCTCCGTGATGAAGAAGCGCGGCGTCGTAACACGCCGCCGTTCAAAGTCTTTAACAACGCCCTGATGCTGCTTCTTGCGCGCCATGCACCACGAACTAAAAAAGAGCTGGCCGACTTGCAAGGAGTGCCGCGGAAAATTGAAATGCGTATAGGGGCACGTCTCCTGCAAGCTATTGAAACGGGACGGAAAGCCCCGCTTCCATCTTTACCCAAACCCCAGCATCGTCATAATCCACAGGTCGCTGAACGTTTTCGCACCTTGTCAGAATGGCGTAAAACAGTTGCGCAGGCGCGTGGTGTGGAATCTGATGTAATCCTTTCCCGCGCAACCATGTGGGATCTGGCAGAACGCAATCCATCCAATCACGATGAGTTGACACAGATACAAACATTAGGCCCTTGTCGCCGTGCCCGCTATAGTGACGAGATTCTCGAATTACTGAATACGCTGTAGCCTATTGCTCTCTTCCATTCTCCCCTGAAATTTCGTGCGAGCATACCTTCCTAGCGAAATACGATACAGCCCCCGAAGCAAACGATAAGATGAGCCGCGCCGATACCTTTTTATGCAATTCATCTTGAAAGCGATTGACTAAAATGTAATCATTACGCCCTCTCCGGATGCTTGCCGATAAACTGCGCCAGCCCTTCGCGCCCGACGGCATTTCAATCTTGACATGAACCACCTTGAACTGCTGTCCATAATCTAGATGTGTCTCCCACCCATCCTGCCAGAGACACATATCGCCCTTCCACAGCGACGAGGTTTCCTGCAAATGAAAACGTAGGCCCGGCCGTCGGTCTTCAGGCGCCCGGCGGAAAACGTAGGGCTGGCGTAGTAAACACGCCCTATTGATCCGCGAGTAGTGATTGTTGCATTATTCATATGAAGTTCCTCCGGATAAGTAACCGAGGCACAGCGCGACCACGCGCAGACCTTTACGGGTTACTTACCGGAAAGGAGGGAAGACTGTCGGAAACTAGGGAGGATGTTGTGAGCACTTGGCAGGATCTGGAGCGCGAGGTAAGGCAGCTTGCCGAGGTTATCTGGGGTGGAAACGCGTTAGCAGAGACCATCAATGGGGTAAAATGCGACTGTGTTCTCAAAAATCGCTCAGACTATTGGGTGCTGGTTGAGATCTCCAAAGAGAATACCCTCGATAAGCTCCGCACCGACCTTGCCAAGTTCGCCTCAATTCGTCCCTATCTATTTTTAAAGAACATTTACACCGAATGCCACTTTGTGACGCCAGAGCATTTCCCATCGTTGCGCGAAACGGGGGAAGGCCAGAATGTTGCAGTTCATTCTCCTAAAGATTTCTTTTCAAAATACTTAGGTTCCACACAATACTTATCGGAACGTGAGCGCGCGCCGTTTGGTAGCGCGGTAGATCCAGACAGTGGTGAAACAGACTCCACTAGCTACGTTCCAATCCGCTATACAACGGAGAAGGGCGAGCTGTGGGGCAGCGAGAAAATTGCGTCCGCAGTTGCTTCTGGCAAGAAGATCATTCTTCTGGGCGAATTTGGAAGCGGGAAGAGCCGGTGCCTAATGGAGATCTACCGCCAGCTAGCCAATTCAGAGTCAAGCATCTTTCCGTTAGCCATTAACTTGCGGGACAACTGGGGATACAAGAAGTTTAGCCATATAATTCACAACCATCTTGATTCTTTGGGGCTTGGGAATTTCAACGACGCGTTGGTTCGTACGGCGCGCCGTGGCATGCATCCAATCTTGATAGATGGGCTGGATGAGATCTCATCGCAATCCTGGTCAGGTGAACCAGCAAGACTCTCAGAGATCCGAAAAGGCAGCATGCAAGGAATTAGAGATCTCATCGCTGAATGCAAGAACGCAGGGATGATGCTTACCGGTCGGGAGCATTACTTCAATTCCAACGAAGAAATGCTTGAGTGCCTTGGTCTCCGGAAAGAGCAGGTGACGATACTTTATTGTCCAAGCGAGTTCACCGATTCGGAACTCGAGACCTATCTCCAGACGAGGGTTAAGCTCGAAACTTACCCAACTTGGCTCCCGCGAAAGCCTCTACTTTGCCAATTATTGACCCGCATTGACAAAGACGCTTTGGAAGCCCTCGTAGCTAGCGAAATTGGGGAGATCAAGTTCTTCGAGAAGGTGTTGGACGCGATTTGTGCTCGTGAAGCCAAGATTCATCCAACGATATATATAGATGCGCTTAAAAACATCATGCTTGATATCGCTACGCTTTCGAGAACGAAGGAAGGCAAGCTTGGTCCAATTACACCTGCGGAGATTGGCACCATTTTTGAACAGGTAACTGGGGCTGCACCTATCGACGAATCAGCGGTTGTGCTGCAACGGCTGCCCTATCTTGGAAGAACTGGATCGGAGTCTGGTGATCGTGTCTTCATAGATGAATACGCCGTTGATGGATTGAGAGCGCTAGCTTTGGTGAAGCGATATTTCTCAAAGGATGACAGCATTAAGCACCAAAAGTGGAAGCATCCACTCGGGCCATTCGGATACAAGTTACTCGCGTCTAAAATCAAACTTGATAATGAATCACTCAAGTATTTTAGGAACATCGAAGCTCGCGGAAATTCCGTTGCTTGCTCTGATTTCGTAGGATCGATGGTTCTCGGCCTGGAATCGACCGATTTTCAAAAGATAAATATCAATGATGGCAAATTTTCTACCCTAGATTTTTCTGGGCGTACGATACGCAATGTTTCTTTTATTGAGTGCGAGATCGAAGAGCTAACGCTGGATAGCTACGCGACAACAGAAGTGGTTTTTAATACCTGCTTGTTCGATCGTATCATTGGAATTTCCTCTGCCGATGGGTATCCATCATTTATGACTGACTGTACTGCTGGCGGCTATGAGAACGTCCTGACTGTTGCTAGAATTAGCGAGCTCGCCATTGCTGATCGGCATAAAACGCTGCTATCCATTCTTAAGAAATTATTTTTTCAGCCCGGTAAGGGGCGCAAGGAAGAAGCCCTCCTGCGTGGAACAGAGAAGTATTGGGATCAAACTACAGCTGAGAATGTACTAAGAATAATGCTTCGTCAGGGAATGGTAGATCGGTTCAAAGGGGATGACGGCTGGGTGTATTCGCCAAATCGGGCAAAAACGGTTCGGGTAAAGAAAATCATGAGCAAGCTCGGGAATTGCGGTGACGAACTATGGGCGTACGTATAGCAACACGTTGCAGATGTCACTTTACCCGCTGCACACACTTGCTGCCGCAAGGGCACGCATCGTTTCGAACTCATCTGAATGTGGCGTTCGCCTCACCCAAGGTCGCGTTCGTTGATGGCTCACCAGCACCGTTCGAGATAGTCCTCGGTGAAGCGCCGGCCCGTCTGTCGGTCTCCGCAGAAATGGACGGGAATACCTCAGTCCACGCAGATGGAGGTGGCTGCTCCAAAGACTGCATTGGGGTGGGCATTGCCGGTGTGGTTCCCATCAAGCACCTCGCGTAGAGAGCCTTCGACGACCACGCAGGCGTGCTTGCATTCGGCCAGCTTCCGCAGCTCGGCGTGGAACCGTTTTCGGGCGCGGATAACGGTTTTTGTAGAACCCGTGAAAGACTTACGCTCGAGCGCCCCCGCGTTTCCAGACGCTGCACTGCGGTGATTCGGCGTTAGGAATATCGAGTGGGTAGACGCGGAGAATTTTAACCATTGCCCGGATTCCAAGGTTTTAATAGTAGGTGTGCCCCTCCCTCTCACAGCGGGAAGGGCGACGTTCGACGCGGAATGGCTGGGAATCGGACACATACTCCACCTGTTTCCAACTATCGACGATGAAAAGTTGCTAACGTCCGTGCCGCAGGTGGTGTTTTTGACTTTGATATACACTTTGGGCAGCACCTTTGATATTCCGCCTAATTTTTTCTGCCAAGGTGTACATGATGGGGTGCCATACCAATGTCTGGGACGTGGCGAATCCAACGCGCCAGCTTCAGACGTATGGACATCCCGCGACGTGTCCGTTCGAAATTCCTTTTCGATGTATCCAAGCCTATACGAGCGCGGACGGAGTTGTTCTGGATTCGTTTGGTGGGGCGGGAACCACGCTGATTGCGGCTGAAAAGGCCGGACGTACGGCTTTGCTTTGCGAAAAGGAAACGGAGTATTGTGACGCAACCATTGCACGGTGGGAAAAGTGGATGGAAAAGGCATGAGTTTTGAGATCCCTGAGCAAAATCGTAAGTCAGCGGTATTAACCCCGTCACAGTTGCCTTGTCTGGCAAAGACGCCAAGTATCAATCTTACGTCGGGGTGCGCACATGGGTGTATCTACTGTTATGCGCGGAGCTATAGTCTGTTTCCGGGGGAGGGAAACGTTCTCGTTTACTCAGATACGGCGGAGCGTTTGCTGTCTGAGTTGAAGCGAAAACGAAAGAAAACGTCCCATGTCTATTTCAGCCCTTCCACGGATGTGTTTCAGCCGATCAATACCGTGCTTGATATGGCGTACCGGATGTTTTCCACGTTGCTGGAACAGGGAATTGGGGTGGCCTTTGTGAGCAAGGGACGCATTCCTGAGCGTCATATGGGCCTGTTGTGCGCCCATGCCGCGTTGGTTCGTGCGCAGATCGGTGTCATTACATCGGATGAAGCCCTTGCGCGGCGTATTGAACCGCATGCAGCTTCGCCTGCGGTGCGTTTTTCCAGATGGGGCGGCTCATCCAGGCAGGCATACCAACCCGCGTTCGTATCGCGCCGATCATACCTGGGCTGACCGACGCCGACGAAATGCTGGATACGCTGTTCCAACAGGCGTCTCATGCCGGTGCGGCGCATGCGACTATTAACGCTATGCATCTGCGTCCGGCGATTACCGCTTCGTTGCGAAAGCATCTTGAGCCGGAGGATTTTGAGCGGGTGTTTTCCCATTATAAATCGGCGCAATCCCTGGACGTTTGCGGCGGAAAATCGCGACAAAAACCTTTATCTCTCGCAACACGGCAGCGTTTGTTCGACCGGACGCGGTGTATTGCCGCGCGATACGACATCGCCACGCATATCTGCGGCTGCATGAATCCCGATCTGACAAACGAAAAATGTGCGTTAGACGGAGAATGGCCGGAGGAAAAAGCACAGGAAAGTCAGATGGTGCTATTTCACGAGAGGCATTAATTTTGTGCTCCTGATTTCTTAGGAACGGAAGTTTCTTTGAACGCGGGTGTTGGCGTTGTTCAAGGTAGGGAATTCGGCACGTTCTCGGGGAAAAAGGGTTGCGGAAAACAATAAACACTGATATTGTATTCAGTATGAAAAAACTGCTTCTTTTTTTGAAAATGCTTCGAGGAAGGGTCCTTTTATCCACAAGATGAACCGGACTCCGCCGGGGGTGGTATGTCCGGTTTATTATGTGCTGTCGCATGGCAATGGCTGTCCGTATGGCTGCGATTACTGTTGTCTACAGTTACCGTTACGTACTGTGCGCAACCCCATCGTGTTTGATGGGCGGGAGCGGATGCTGGAAGAGGTAGGGCGTTTCTTGCAGCGTGGGCAGGCGTGGCTGTTGAGTGCGGGGGAGTCGAGCGATAGTCTGGCCTTGGATCATAGGACGCATCTAACCCGGGATTTAGTGCCGCTTTTTGCACGCCAGGATGAAGGGATGCTGTTTCCCAAAGAGCAGAAACATACGCTTTTATTCGTAATGAAAAGTGTAAATGTAGAGGGATTGCTTGAAATAAACGAGCATGCGAATGTGGTGGTCTCTTTCAGCCTGAACGCGCCCGAGGTGAGCGTCTGCTATGAGCATGGCGCGCCCCATCCGTATATGCGGCTCAAAGCGGCAGTGCAATGTTAGCAAGCGGGGTATGAGGTCCGTATACGTATAGATCCCATTATCCCGCTTGCCGGATGGCGCAGGGCTTATAAGTCACTGCTTGAACGCATCGCATCAGAAATGGACGTGGATGGCCTGCGTTTTACACTGGGTACCATTCGCCATAACCCGGGGTTGCGTGAATGTGCACAGGAGCGAGGTCGGGAATGGAAGGTTTTCAATCCGGCAGGTCGCGTGAGGGAACGAATTTGCGTTACCGCCTACCGGTGGATTTACGTCGGGAAGTTTACAGTTGGTTCATGAAGCATTTGCCAGGGAACGCGTCGGTGGCGCTATGTAAGGAGACGGAGGAAATATGGGACGAGCTAGGTCTGGATTCGAAAAATCCAAAATGCAACTGTGCACTCTGAATGCTAAAGCAAGCCAGAAAGATAACAGCGACCTTTTGCGAAAAGCGGAATTGCGGCGATGGTTCTGCAAAGACGTGAAACGAGCCAATATCTTTCTGGCGGGTGCCGGTTTTGGGGAAATGTTCAAGCATGCATGGCGGCAGAAAGCAGAGTATACGCTGGCGCTGGACACTAATGCGCGAAAAATAGAGGATTGGCGTTTTCATTTTCCAGAGATAGATGCCCGTACAGCAGATTTTTAGACATTTCGGGATTGGCCCAAACGGCATAGTTTTCGGATAGCGGACTTTGATGCATTTGGCGATCTTTACCCCGGCATGCTGCATTTTCTGGATGGTGCGGCTTGGAAAGAACCGCTGGATATCATCGTAGGGGATTCGAAAGTACTGGCATTCAGGAGAAATGGACATATCTCGCCACAACTGCTGTATGGTAGAAAAAAGACTCGTTTCATGGGGGTAAGGCGTCTGGATTCCTACATGGAACGTTTCGTTTGGCCATGGTGGAAACGGGTTACCATGAAACGCGGACTCAGAATCACAAAAAAGCATTGTGTCAGCAATAAGGGAAAAACCGTTGCATACTACGCACTCAGACTCACAACTTCGTATTAATCAGTTACATATTGCCGAATTGAAACCTAATAAGTACAACCCCAACCGTATGACTGACGGGCAGTTCCTTTCCCTGAAACAGGCTATTCGGAAGGAAGGGTTCTGCGGTGTTATTCTAGTTAACAAGACGCCCAAGGGGTTAGTTATTGTGGACGGCGAACACCGTTGGCGGGCTGCCCGTGCTCTTGGGGTAAAAGACGTGCCCTGCATTGTTGGCGAATTTAGCGAAGAACAAGCCCGTGCACTAACGGTGAAAAGGAAGGCGCGGCGCACGTCTTTTTCGGGCCGAACAACGCGGTCGACGTTTGGCCTGTCAAGAAGATCAACCCGAACAAAATGGTCCACCTCACGGAGAAGCCGGTGGAACTGGCTGTCCGTGCCATTCAGTACTTGTCCCGCGAAGGCGAGAACGTGATGGACCTCTTCGGTGGCTCAGGGTCGACGCTGATCGGATGCGAGCAGACCGCCCGCAAGGCGTACCTGATGGAGCTGGACTCGCTCTACTGCGACGTAATCGTCAAGCGGTGGGAGGAGTTCACCGGCAGAAAGGCCGAGCGGAAAGCGGCGGAGGTGACGGCGTGATCCAGGCTTCCCCAGGCAAGGCGGCTTTACTTTCACGCGCCGTTAGTCAAGGTTTCTTCACTAGCGGTCACCAGGGCAGCCGCATGTCCTACACTCACCCGAAGGGCCGACTTCGTGAGATGCGGTACCGCGCGATTCACCGCAAGGCCGTCGAGATGACGCACGGCAGTCTCAAGACAAAACGGAATCATTCACTACTTCGCCAGCTTCTTGAGAGCGCGCCCGAAACGCTGGTGGGTCATCTTGAGGGCCTCCTCGAACCTCTGCTCCTCCTCCGGTTCCCGGACGGGCGTCAGAATCAGCGAATTGCCGTCAGTCACAATCTCAAAAGAGGTCTCCGGCGTGGCCCGAAGAGTCTCCAGAATGGACTTATCGATTATGAGCGCGTAGCTATTGCCGTGCTTTGTCAGACGTTTCCGCATCTTGGACCTACCTCAATTCGTCAATACAAAGTATATACGTCAGACTCGCATGAACGAAAGTGTGCGCCCGGGAAACGAAATCGCCCGACACTCTGAAGAACCAGTGAAGTACATCGATGAAGAATCAACTCGACCCTACATCCCTCACGATTGAGGACCTGGATGCCGGTGCGCCCATGAACCCGGACGGCACGGTCAACCTAGTCCATTACGCCGCATGGATCGTAAAGGAGATGGGCCATGGCCGCGATTGACCCGCGCAAGCTGCGCCCGAGCGAACTGGCGCGCCTTCTCAACTCGTCGCCCTGCGGCGAAGTGATCAGCGAGCGCCAGTTGCGGCGGCACCGCACCCGGGCCGGGTATCGCATCGGCGACGGGCGTTCTGTGGACCTGTTCCGCTATGCGGCCTGGCTCGTGGATCTGCGGCATACGCCCAAACAAGATCCCGGTGAGAATTATGAGGCGATGAAAGAGGCTGCACGGGCCCGCAACGCGGCGCTATCGAAGAGCGGACGCGACATCGGCGAGTTACCCGGGATCGTCGATGCGGAGCGGAAGGCCCGCGCGGAACATGACTTCCGATTCTTCTGCGAGGCGTACTTCCCGCTCACCTTCAACCTGGCGTGGTCGGATGACCATCTCAAGATCATCGCCAAGATCGAGCAGGCGGTGCTGCATGGCGGGCTCTTCGCCCTGGCCATGCCGCGCGGTTCGGGCAAGACCTCGATTGCCGAATGCGCGTGTCTCTGGGCCGTGCTCTTCGGCCACTGTGACTTCGTCTGCCTGATTGGCTCCGACGAAGGTTATGCGCTCGATATGCTCGACAGCCTCAAGACCGAGCTGGACGGCAACGAACTGCTGCTCGAAGACTTCCCCGAGGCCGTGTTTCCGATTCATTGTCTCGACGGCATCGCTCACCGCGCCAACGCCAGCTCTACCGGGGCGAGCGCACGCACATCGGCTGGACCGCGCGCGAGATCGCTCTACCCACCATTCCCGGCAGCCTGGCCTCCGGGGCGATCATCAAGGTCGCGGGCATCACCGGACGCATCCGGGGGATGAAATACAAGCGCGCCGATGGCAAGACCGTCCGCCCGTCCCTCGTGGTGCTCGACGATCCGCAGACCGACGAATCCGCGCGTTCGCCTTCGCAGTGCGCCAACCGCGAGAGCATCCTCGCCGGGGCGGTGCTGGGACTGGCCGGACCCGGCAAGAAGATTTCCGGCATCATGCCCTGCACGGTCATCCGTCCCGACGACATGGCCGACCGCATCCTCGACCGCGACAAGCACCCGCAATGGCAGGGCGAGCGGACCAGGATGGTCTACGCGTTCCCGGCAAACGAGAAGCTGTGGGATCGCTACGCGGAGATCCTTGCCGACAGCCTGCGCAACGATCACGGAATCGAGAAGGCGACCGAGTTCTACCGCGAGCGCCGGGCGGCCATGGATGAGGGCGCGATCATCGCGTGGCCGGAGCGATTCAACCACGACGAGGCATCGGCGATCCAGCACGCCATGAATTTCAAGCTGCAGGACGAGGCCGCCTTCTGGGCCGAATACCAGAATGAGCCGCTTCCCGCCGAGACCGAAGGCGAGGAGATGTTTACCCCCGTCCAGGTGGCCGCGAAGCTCGACCGCCACGCGCGCGGCGTCGTACCCATCGGCGCAACCCGCGTGACCATGTTCATCGACGTGCAGCAGAAACTGCTTTTTCACCTGGTGGCGGCCTGGGAGGACGACTTCACCGGCTATGTCATCGACTACGGCGCATATCCCGACCAGAAACGCCCCTACTTCACGCTCCGGGACGCCCGTCGTTCGCTGGCCACGTGCAAGCCCGGCGCGGGCCTCGAAGGCTCCATCTACGCCGCGCTGGAGACGTTGACCGGCGACTGCCTTGGGCGCGAATGGCGGCGCGAGGACGGCGCGCACCTCAAGATCGAGCGCTGCCTGGTGGATGCCAGCTGGGGTTCGTCCACCGACGTGGTCTACCAACTCTGCCGCCAGAGCGCGCATGCGGCGATCCTGACGCCGAGCCACGACCGGTTCGTGGGCGCCTCGTCGATTCCGTTCTCCGAGTATAAGCGCAAACGCGGCGACCGCGTGGGCCTCAACTGGCGCATTCCGAACGTGGCCGGACGCCGGGCCGTGCGGCACGTGGTCTTCGACACGAATTACTGGAAGAGCTTCGTTCACGCCCGGCTGGCCGTGGCGATGGGCGACACGGGCTGCCTTTCACTTTTCGGCGACAAGGCCGAGACGCACCGGCTCCTGTCCGAGCACCTCTGCGCCGAGTACCGGGTCCGGACACAGGGGCGCGGGCGCACCGTGGACGAGTGGAAGATCAAGTCCGAGCAGTTCGACAACCACTGGCTCGACTGCCTGGTGGG
The DNA here is from genome assembly GCA_963678445.1 of Candidatus Hydrogenedentota bacterium. Taxonomy (GTDB): domain Bacteria; phylum Hydrogenedentota; class Hydrogenedentia; order Hydrogenedentales. The sequence goes on from OY782877.1 coordinate 3,541,765, forward strand.
CTGCGCGGTGGCGGCGTCCATGCAGGGCGCGGTCCTCCCGGGACGGATGCCGGGGCCGTGGTGAAGCGCGAACGGGTGAAGCTCTCGGACCTCCAGAGGAGCCGTCGATAAATGGACGATCAAGGGCGCGACAGGCAGACCGAAGACCAGCGCGGCATTGCGTGCCCACGTTGCGGATGCCGCCATTTCCGCGTGATCTACACCCGCCGCGCCCGGGGCAGTCGCATCCTCCGCCGCCGAGAATGCCGCCACTGCGGACGGCGGATTACGACCTATGAGAGTTTGGCGGGGTAGTCGCAGATTTCTATATAGACCGCGATTTGACCGCGTATTTCCATCCGGGAACGCGTTTTACGACGAACATGGCTGCTTGGACACAGCACGCATGCCGCATTTTTCTTGACACTGGCCAGATTTTCCGTATAATTCCATACAATTACTCATTTTTCGAGAGAACGCCATGAAAGAACGCAAATCACAGGACGCAGCAAGCAGACCTGCGGGATACCAGGCACTGCTGGAGAGGTTCCAGTTGGAGACCATCCCCAATTGGCATCGATCCTACGTTTCACCGGGAACAGCCCACAAGATTGATACCGTCGATGGAGTCACCGAGGAAACCTTCCCTTCACGGTACTGGCCCGGCGACAAACTGGGCGACCATCTGGAATTCGCACTCAAGTACGACGGAACGAATCTGGCCATCCTCGCCAGCGTGTTCCAATCTGCTCCACAAGACGAGATCAATGCGTACATTGAATCCAAGCCGCGAGGCAAGTACGCGCGTCGTATTTGGTATCTCTATGAACTCCTGATAGGAACGCCCCTTCCCTTGGACGACTTGAAGAAGGGCGAGTACATCGACCTGCTCGAGCCTGATCAATATTTTACATTGGCGTCGCCTCGACAAGTTCGACGGCAGAAGCTCAACGACAATTTGCTGGGAGAAGCCGGTTTCTTCCCGCTCATCCGGCGTACAGACGAATTGCGCAACTTCGAGGAAGCCGGGCTTAACGAACGCTGCAAGAATGTCGTGTCGGCCTATTCGCCCGATCTGCTGAAGCGGGCGTTGAGCTACCTGTATACGAAGGAAACGAAGTCGTCCTTTGAAATCGAGCACATCAAGCCGAACTCGACGCGCACGGAGCGTTTCATCGCGATGCTGCAGGTCGCGGAGAAGGAGGACTTCTGCGACAAGTCTCACCTGATCGATCTCCAGAACCGGATCGTCGATCCGCGCTTCAAAGACTCGGACTATCGCAAGACGCAGAACTACGTCGGCGAGAGTGTTGCGTGGCAGCGGGAGAAGGTCCACTTCGCATGCCCGAAACCAGAGGATCTTGAATCGCTCATGGGCGGGCTCATTGCTGCGCACCAGCGCATGGACGAAGGCGGGGTTCATCCCGTGGTCCATGCAGCGGCGGTTGCCTATGGGTTCGTCTTTCTACATCCCTTCGAGGACGGCAACGGGCGCATTCACCGTTTCCTGATTCACAACATCCTCGCGCGCAAGCAATTCACGCCGGAAGGAATCATGTTCCCGGTATCTGCGTCCATGCTGAGAAATCCTGGCGAATACGATGCATCCCTGGAAGCGTTCTCCAGGCCGCTCATGACCCTGGTCGAATACACGCTCGATGAAGACGGGCGCATGACGGTGACGAACGATACCCGCAGGTGGTACGCATACATCGACATGACTGCCCAGGTAGAGGCGCTCTTCCGGTTCATTCAGCGCACCATCGAGACAGAACTGGTTGAGGAGTTGTCGTTCATCGCCAGATACGATGAGACCAGGAAAGCCATTCAAGACATTGTGGATATGCCAGACCGGCAAATCGATCTATTTATCCGGTTTTGTCTGCAGAACAACGGACGTCTTTCCGCAAAGAAACGCAGCCAGTTCGACTTCCTGTCGGATGACGAGGTGACCGAGATGGAGAAGGCAATACAGGCTTCTTATGGGACCAGTGCGCAGGAAGAGGTATGAGTAGCGTTCGAACGAGATTCCTGCTGCTTAGTGATTTTCATGGCCAGATAGGCCAAGCGGATGATCTTGCTGAACGAACCAAAGCCACTGCAGTGCTTCATGTGGATTTTCCAGGTATTCTTGCAGATTAGAAATGGATTTCTAAGCTGCACGCCTTGCTCCTAAATGGGCCTGCCCTTTGATCGGCACGGTCCGTTTCGTCGGTAAATATCCATATCTACCGCGATTCCCTACCAAGCCCTGGGCTAACTCAATCGCTGCGCCATAACTTCGCAAAGGTGTAGTACAGCGGAGAGGATAATCTCGCTCAGAGTTCTGCGCGTTTCGCCGTGAACCTGCTCTCCAACCACAACAATCCCACCTGAAGCGCTCTTTCGCTGGCGTTTTGCGCCGTAAGGAGCGCCGGCGAATCCGTCCGTTTTATCCTTGAAGACTCTTGTTGATTTGGCATCTCTGGATCTGTTACCTTACTTAGCACTTAGTAAGTTATATGGAGAAAGTCATCATGGCAAAGAAAAAAACGCGGGACGCGGAAGCCACGAAGAAGACGGTACTTCAGGCGGCGGAGAGGCTGTTCGCAGAAAAGGGGTTTGCGGGAACGACGCTGCGCGAGATTGCCGAGGCAAGTGGCGCGTCGGGTCCGTTGATCGTGTTCCATTTCAAAGACAAACAGGGCGTGTATGAAGCGGTGAAGGCCGCGATTATCCGGCGTTTCTTTGCGGCACATGACGAAACGCCGCTGCCGGAAGCGTCGTTCCGTTCGTTTCTCGAACATATTCTGCGGGCGATGTTCCGGTTCTACCGCGACAACCCGAGCATGTTGCGGCTGGCGAACTGGGGCCGGCTTGAGGGCAACACGGATCCGTGGCCGGGCGAGGAAGAGTGGCATCACGCGTGCTGGGACCGCATCCGTCAGGCGCAGGAGTGTGGCGAAATACGGGCCGACCTGACGCCGCTCAATATTTCGATCTTTATCTGCGGGGCGGTTCACATCTGGTGGGAATACCACAAGCATTTCCTGGAACACACGATGGAAACTCGGAAAGGCAAGATTGACGCAGACGAGTTCTACCTTAGTCAGTGCCTTTCGTTTGTCCAGCAGGGGCTCTCGAATCCGGATGCGATGAACGAGAAGAAAGCATTGCCTTCAAAACCGGCAACGAAAGGAAAGCGACATGCAAAAAAAACTACCCAATCCTGAATTCGATTCGGGAAAACTCTTCATGCTGCCGTATGAGGCGTTGAAGTGGGAACTGCTCAAGACGGCCATTGAGTTGAAAATTTTCGACCACACTTCCGAGCCCGCGTCCGCATTGGCGATCGGCGGCGCACTCTCGCTTCATCCGGGCAACACGGAATACATGTTGAACGCGCTGGTCGCGTTGGGTTGCCTGAAAAAAGAAGGTGGGTTGTACCGCAACACGGCGCAGACCGAACACTTTCTGACGTCGGGAAAGGACACGTCACTTGGCGAGTCGCTTCTCTTCATGTCCGCTTGGACGCTACCGGTCCTGAACGGCGGATTGAAGGAAATGGTCAGGAATGGCCCGCCGCCTCAGAAGGATATGGCGAATCCGGATATCTGGGAAAAGGCCGCGCGCGTCAGCGTCAACCACTCGCGTTGCGGGCGTGCGCAACTGATTGCGCGCCATGTAGCTGCGTTGCCGGAATTTCCGTCGTTCACGAAAATCCTTGACCTGGGCGCGGGACCCGGTATCTTCGGCATCGCGGTTGCGGCGGCGCATCCGACCCTGTCTTGCGTGCTCTTCGATCAACCCGCCGTCACTAAAGTCGCCGAGGAGGTCGTTGCGGAATACGGCATGGCGGATCGCGTTTCCGTGATGGGCGGCGATTACATGCGGGACGATTTCGGCGCGGACTACGCGTTCATCATGGCCAACTTCACGCTGAATTTCTATCGCGACCGCCTTGGTGAAATCATGCGCAAGGTGCTTGCCGCGCTCAAGCCCGGCGGTATCTTCATGGTCACCTCCGACGGACTAGATCCCGACAAGGCTGGGCCCGCGGGTAGCGTGATCAGTTGGTTGCCGACCATGCTTCAGGGCCAGGACATGTCGTTCGAGACCGGACAGATCGCCCGCGCCATGCGGGAAGCGGGGTTCGTTTCGACCGAACAGAAAACGCTCACCGACATCGAACTCGAGGCCCACGGTCCGGTCGAGATGACCATTGGCAGGAAAGGGCGATAGCGATGGAGAAGGAAACGTATTGGTCACGATTCGCCGATGATTTCGAAGAACGCAACATCTATGTCGCCGGAGTCGAAAGCATCAATGCGATTCGCGAAAACCTCAGGCAATGCGCTCTCAAAGGGGGTGTTCTGGATCTGGGTTGCGGCAACGGCTCCTATTCGAAAGTTCTGCCCGAAACGGCGACCCAGGTGTGGGCGACGGATTTTTCCGAAGAGATGGTCACCGTCTCGAAAGAGCGCCTGAAGTCGTACGAAGGCATTCGAGTCGAGCAGGCGAATTGCCTGGACCTTTCTTATGAAGATGGGCGATTCGACGCCGTAGTCATGGTCAATCTCCTGCATGTCATTCCGGAGCCGGAGCTGGCGATTCGAGAGAGCCACCGCGTTCTCAAGCCCGGCGGGACGCTGACCGTTGTCAGTTTTACGGCGGAGGGCCTCACCCCCGACGAGCTGCAAAAGATGGTCCAACGCTATCTGGAACAATACGGACAACCGCCAAAGTCCGCTCGATCGTTGACGGTGGACGATGCGAAAGCGTTGGTTAAAACTGCGGGATTCCGGATACGGGACGCGCGTTTGATCGGCGCCGCCTGCAAAGCCGTTTTCGTCCACGCAATACGCGAATAATTTGTAAAGGAGAGGTCTGCTATGACTGTCTGGGGAATCGGTGGAAAATGGCTTTTGTGGAGTCTGTTCGCATCCGCGCCAGTAATTGTCTGTGCCTATATTTTTTGCGACGCTCTGACGGTTGCGTTGCTTTCTCCCTGGTGGTTTTATGGGGCTGGAACTGCAATCCTGCTGATAGGAATTCCGTTCTGGCTGCTTTCGGCAATCACGGTGAAACAGGCGTTCGAGTCAGAGACGTTCTGCACGAGCGGCGTCTTCGCGCTCTGCCGCAATCCGATTTACGCGGCGTGGGTTCTGTTTCTCGTACCGGGCGGCGTGTTGTTTACGCGGAATCCGCTGTTGCTGACGATTCCATTCATCATGTATGGGGTACTTCGCCTTGTTCTCCCCAAAGAAGAAGCATGGCTGGAAGAAAAATACGGTGCTTCATACCGGGAGTACAAGGCGAAGGTTCCCCGAATCCTACCCATAGGGCGCATCTTTCTCCTGAAATCGAAGACTAATCGAAAGAAAGCGAGCGGAGCATGAAAGAAGTTCTGAGCCGACTCGTCGTGCCGCAATAAGGGAAACTCGTCATGAACAATCACAAGTTAACAGGAATTCCAGAAACGCTTCTGATCGCGTTGTGGGCGCGCGCGGCCGCCACCCAAGAGGCGGAACCGATCATCCAGGATCCCAAGGCGGTCGAGATGGTTTCGGAGATTGATTATGATTTTACGCGCTTTGAGGCGTCCAACCGTTTCACCAGGCTTGGTGTTGCGGTGCGCACCATGATTCTGGATCGGGAATTGTCCGCCCTGCTGGCCAGGTATCCCAGCGCGGTCGTGGTCAATTTCGGCGCGGGACTGGACACGCGGCATGCGCGGATGCAGTGCGGGAATATCGACTGGTACGAGATCGATGTGCCTGAATCCATCGAACTGCGCCGCCAGTTCTTTTCCGAAACGGAGCATTATCATTTCATCGCGCAATCCATGTTTGACCGGTCGTGGATGGACCAGATCGATACGGCGGGCCGCCCGGCGATCTTCCTCGCCGAAGGGCTCTTCATGTATTTCGAGGAAGAGGAACTCAAGCCATTCTTCGGTGAACTGGCTGTGCACTTCCCCCATTCCGAAATGCTTTTTGAGATGTTGGCACCGCTCATGGTGGGGAAAAGCAAGCATCACGAAACAGTCAAGAAAATGGACAGCGCGGCGGAATTCAAATGGGGCTTGAAAGACTCCCGTGCCATGGAATCGTGGCATCCGGGCATTCGCTTTATCGCTGAGTGGAATTACTTCGATTTCTACAAGGAACGCTGGGGGTTGTTCGGCACAGTTGCCCGGCTTCCATTCATTCGTCCGCGCCTGGCGTGCCGGATCGTGCATTTGTCATTCGGAAATACAGAACGATAGGAGAAGACCATGGGGACTGTTCAGGCACATTACGAGGATTTGCTCGCGGGCGTCTATTCCTGGATGTTCGGCGGCTTCGACCAGGCCTGCGCGAACAACGCGGCGTTTTTCGAGCAGATGGGAATCGTGTATACCGGCTCCGGCGTGGCGCTCGATTTGGGCGCGGGATGCGGCTTTCAATCCATCCCGCTCGCGCGACTGGAATTTCCCGTGGTCGCCATCGACACGGACGCAACGCTCCTGGCGGAGTTGCAGGCGCATGCCGGGGGGCTGAGCATCACGCCGGTTCATGACGACCTGATGCAATTCGAGCGGCATTGCGCGAGCAGAATCGCGCTGGCCGTCTGCATGACCGATACGCTGCTCCATCTCGAGAGTCCCGAGACCGTACGCACACTCTGCGCGAAAATCCACGGCGCGCTGGATCCGGGCGGCAAATTCATCGTCAGTTTTCGCGACCTCTCGCATGAACTCTGTGGACTGGACCGCTTCATCCCCGTGCGGAGTGACGCCTCGCGCATCATGACGTGCTTCCTCGAATACGCGCCGGAAAAGGTCCTCGTGCATGACTTGGTCCACGAAAGAAACGGCGACGCATGGGACTTCAGAAAGAGTTGTTACGCCAAGCTACGGCTCGCGAAGGCGACGGTGATTGAATACCTTTCCGACGCCGGTTTCGGAAAAATCCAGGAACACGAATCGCGCGGCATGATCACGCTGATTTCCGAAAAACAATGCCCGGCGTAAACGGAAATGTATCAAAGGAGGTAATGACATGAAACTGGAAAACAGGTTGAAAGTGATCCTGCTGTGGATCGTGTTCCTGTTCGGGATGATGGCGCATTCCCAGTTGGCGGTTATGCCCGTATTCTTCGGCGTCGATGTCGCCATGCCTGAGGCAACAGGAAGCATGCCCGCTTCTATGAAGTGGATGTACCTGTTCTTCTACCTGGTTCCCATGTTGCTTGTCGTGGGTGCTATGCTGTCCGATGCAAAGTGGTTTCGCATAACCAACCTGCTGCTCTCCGGGGTCTTCGGTCTGATGAATGCCTTCCATCTCTACGAGCATTTTCTGGAAACGCCGAAAGACATGGTGCAGGTCGTTCTGCTGAGCTGCGTGTTCGTTTTCAGCATCTACCAGTGCGTTGTTTCTTCCAAATGGGTCAAGCAGGAGTGGGGCAAAGCCAAACCATGAATCATGGAGCACCGAAAGAGCAGAGAGGCAACAACATGGAACCGAAAATCAGCATCAGGAAAGGCGGCGTTCAGGAGACGCTTCTGTTGCCTCTATGGGGCAGAGCCCATGAAACAGGAAAAGAAAAGCCGCGATTGGTTGACAGCAAGGCGGTGGAAATAATCGAAAGACTTGATTATGACTTTTCAGCCATCGCAGAAACACAGTCCATGTCCCAGCATGGATGGGTAGCCCGAAGCCTTCATACTGACAATATGGCGCGCGAATTCATACGCAGGCATCCAGAGGCCGCGATTGTCAACATCGGCTGCGGCATGGACACCACCTTCAGCCGTATTGACAACGGAACGATCACCTTTTACGAACTCGATCTTCCCGATGTTATCGAGCTCAGGGGGCATTTCTTTGAAGACAGTGAAAGGCACAGAAGTATTGCCTCTTCATTTCTGGAAACAGAATGGTTTGAGCAGATACGGGTTCGGGACGGCTTGTTATTTCTGGCCGGCGGAGTGCTCTATTACTTCGCCGAAGAACAGATCAAATCCTTTTTCATCGCCGTGGCGGACCATTTCAGGAAGTGCGAGTTGTACTTCGATTCGCTGGCTCCCATGGCACTGAAAATGGCGAAAAAGCAGGTATTGAAAAAAGGCGGTATGGGTGTGGCTATGGATGACGGTTGGGGTCTCAAGCCAGTCCATTCCCTCGAAAAATGGGACCCGCGGATCAAGGTCATACGTGCGACACCAATGTATGCCGGGATGAAAAAAGGGCTTCCTCTGCGGACAAAACTGGGGCTTTCTGTTCCGGACATCCTTGGGGCGTGTTCCATGGTGCATGTGAGAATTGAGTGATGGGCTCCTGTTTCTGCGAAGCGCGTCGACATGTTCTTTCCAGAATTTTGGAGGAAGGGACAGGGAATATCCCACAGAAAAAACTGGAGTATTGTTATGAAGAAAAAAGAAGGAATCGGCAGGCTTTTCGAGATCGCGGGGGAACGCAAAGGACTGCTCGTCGTCTCCAGCGTTCTTTCCGCGCTCAGCGCGGCGTTCATGCTTGTGCCGTATGCCGCGGTCTATTTCGTTCTTGCCGAGCTCCTGAAAAACGCGGGCGACGTTTCGTGCGCCGACAGCGCGCTGATGGCGCGCTGGGGCTGGAACGCGCTGGGCGGACTCGTCATCGGCATGGCTTTTCTATACGCCAGCCTGATGGCCTCGCATGTGGCGGCGTTCCGGATTCTGTACGGATTGCGAGTGCGGCTGGCAAGGCATATCGGCAATCTCCACCTCGGGTATCTGACCCGAACCTCTACCGGCGCGGTCAAGAAGACGCTCGAGCAGAACGTTGAGAAGATCGAGAAATTCGTTGCCCACCAGATTCCCGACTTGGTGAATGTCGCGGCGACGGTGCTCCTGATGTTTACCGTCATGTTTTACCTGAACGGATGGATGAGCGCGGTGTGTGTGGTCGCGTTCCTGGCGGGCGTGGGCGTACAGATGTCGATGATGTTCGGCGAAGACGCGAAGAACATGGTCGCCCAATACCACGATGCGCTGGAGAACATCAACGCCTCGGCCATCCAGTACGTGCGCGGTATGCCCGCGGTGAAACTGTTCGGGCAGACTGTGCGCTCCTTCCGCCGCTTTCATGGCGACATGATTCACTACCGCGATTTCGTCACCGCGTGGACCGACTCATTTCAGAACGGGTACCTGCTCTTCAAGACCATCCTGGCATCGTTCCTGACGTTTATCCTGCCTGTGGGCGTTCTGCTGTTGAGCCGCGAGCCGGACAATACGGCGCTGGCGCTGACTCTCCTCTTCTTCCTCGTCATGACGCCCGGAACCGCCGCGCCGCTGTACAAGCTGCTGTACATGTCATCCATGATGAAAGACATTAACGAAGGCGTCAACCGGATCGACGCTATTTTCTCCGAACCTGAAATCGTCGAGCCCGCGCAACCACAGCAACCGACGCAATACGACGTGGAATTCGACGACGTCTCCTTTTCTTACGATCTTCCTGAAACGTCCACGCGCACGGCGGCCCTCTCCGGCATTTCCTTTTGCGCCACGCAGGGAACGTTGACGGCGCTGGTCGGCCCGTCCGGGTCCGGCAAGTCCACCGTCGCCAACCTGATTCCGCGTTTCTGGGACGTGGGCAAAGGAGCGGTCCGCATCGGCGGCGTGGACATCCGCGACATGCGCACCGAAGACCTGATGAACGTGGTTTCCTTCGTTTTCCAGGACACCTTCCTGTTCTACGATTCGCTGTACGAAAACATCCGCATCGGGAAGCCGGACGCCACGAAAAAGGAAATCGAGCGCGCGGCCCGCGCGGCGCAATGCCACGACTTCATCGAGCGCCTGCCGAACGGATACGACACGAAAATCGGCGAAGGCGGGGTGTATCTCTCTGGCGGTGAGGAGCAGCGCGTATCGGTTGCGCGGGCGATCCTGAAGGACGCGCCCATCCTCGTGCTAGACGAGGCAACGGCCTTTGCCGACCCCGAAAACGAGCACAAAATGCACCTGGCGCTGCGAGAACTGATCAGGGACAAAACCGTGATCGTCATCGCGCATCGCCTTTCGACCATTCGCGAAGCGGATCAGATCATCGTACTGAACCAGGGCCACATCGCCGAACGCGGCAGGCACGAAGAACTGCTGCGTGACGAGGCGCTTTACCAACGCATGTGGGAAACCTACAGCAGCGCTTCGGCCTGGGGATTCCGTCAGATGCAGGAGGAGACCGTTCTATGAGCGCATTGCACAATATCACCGTCGGGCATCCGGAAAAGCTGGCGCGGCCGGTCTTCTTCACGCTTCTCGCCAACCTCGTGAACATCCTTCCCTTCGTGCTGCTGATTGAGGCGGTGAAGGTCATCTTTGAGTCCTACGCGTCAACAGACGCTCCGCTCGATACCACAACGCTCTGGTGGACCTGTGCGGCGTTGGCGGTTTCCATGATATTCATTTTCCTGGCCGAACGCCCGGCCTACCGCGCCTGTTACCGGGGGGCGTATTCCGTCGCGGCGGAAGGACGCGCGGAACTGGCCGAACATTTACGCAAGCTCCCGCTGGGGTATCTTTCGGGCCGCGACCCCGGCGACCTCGCGAACATGCTGATGGGCGATTTCGCCCTGCTGGAGCACGGCATATCCCACTTGGCGCCGCAACTCATCGGCGCACTGGTGATGCCGGTGTTGGCCTTCGCCGGTCTCTGCTTTCTGGACTGGCGCATGGCGCTGGCGATGTTTGTGGCGCTGCCGGTGGCGCTGCTCATTTTCACTGGAGCGACGAAACTGCTCCGCTATCTCGGCGCGCGCCACATGCGCGCAAAGATCAACGCGGGCAATCGCCTGCAGGAATACCTGTACGGCATCCGCGTGATCAAGGCGCACAACCTGACCGGTGCGCGGTTCGAACGCCTGGAAACGTCCTTTCGCGAAATGATGCGCGAGAGCATCCGCATTGAGGGATGGATGGGACCCTTCGTCATGCTCGCCATCGCCAGCATGCGCGCAGGGCTTACGGTCATGGTGCTGGTCGGCGTGCATCTCCTTGCCGGCGGAACGCTCGACCTGATCGTGTTCGTGATGTTCCTGATCGTCGGTTCGCGCATCTTCGATCCGCTGACGCTGGCGCTCATCAACTTCGCGGAACTCCGCTACAGCGAACAGGCAGGCGAACGCATCCTCAATCTGTACCGGGAGCCGGAGATGGACGGAACGGGCGCGCCCCCCGAAGCCTGCGACATCGCGTTCAACGACGTGACCTTCGGTTACCAGGACGAACCGGTGCTGCACGATATCTCGGCGCGGATGCAACCGGGAACGCTGACCGCGCTGGTCGGCCCGTCCGGCAGCGGCAAGAGCACCCTGCTGAAACTGGCGGCCCGATTCTACGATCCCGCGAACGGCTCGGTCTGCCTCGGCGGCCAGCCCATGAGCGGCATGGAACCCGAGGTGCTGTTCAAGAAGCTGTCCATGGTTTTTCAGGACGTGTACCTGTTTCAGGACACCATCCGAAACAACATCCGCTTCGGCCGGGAAGGCGCGACCGACGCCGAAGTGATGAAAGCGGCCAAGCAGGCCTGTTGCCACGAATTCATCTCCGCCCTTCCGCAGGGCTACGACACGCCCGTTGGCGAAGGCGGCTGCACGCTCTCCGGCGGCGAAAAGCAACGCATCTCGATTGCCCGCGCCTTTCTGAAAAACGCGCCCATCATTCTCCTAGACGAAGCCACCGCTTCTCTCGATCCCGAAAACGAACTGGAAGTGCAGAAAGCGATAGACACGCTCATCGAAGGACGCACCGTGATCGTCGTGGCGCACCGCCTCAGAACCATCTGCCGCGCCGATACCATCTACGTGCTGGACGCTGGCCGTATCGTGGAATCCGGAACACACGACGCGTTGCTCCGGCAGGACGGCCTCTACACCCGCCTGTGGAACCTGCAACAGGAATCCCATGGCTGGAGTCTCAACTGAAAAAGGTGAATTACCATGGAAAACAAACACGTGGCGCGCCGGGGGATCTGGGAGAGGTTTCGCCGCAGGATGGTCCGGGTCATCGGCAGCCGACCGTCGGGGGGACTGGGGCGATTCCTGTACGCCCATCCCTGGGGCCACTACGCTGGTTTCCGGCTGGTTCTGGAGCGGTTGCGCCTGAGCGTAGACGACATCTATCTGGAGGTTGCCCAGGGCGGCGGCGTTCTACTGAGCTGGGCGTTCCGGGTGGTGAACAAGGGAGCCGCCATCGATCACAGCCCGGACATGGTGAAGCTCGCCACGCAAAGGAACCGTGCGGCGGTCGACGCGGGTAGACTCGAAATCGTACAGGGCGATGCATGCAGGCTTCCCTGGGCGGAGGATACGTTTACGGCCATCGCCTGTTCGGAGGCGTTCTTCTTCTTTCCCCGGCCCGACGCAGCCCTCAGAGAAATGCACAGGGTGCTGCGGCCCGGCGGCCGCGTTGTCATCGCTACGATGTCAAAAGGCGGACTTCGCGGATCGAGACGAAGCTCCTCGACTTCTTCATGAAAGAGATGCGTGCCTCAGCCGAGTCGAAACGCGCATGCGACGTGCCCGTCCAGTAATAGGCGTAGTCAATAACGCCGCCTTCATTCGTGATGGGCGTGGCCTCGAAAATCGGTGCGATAGCCGCCGATTGCGTGGTATCGGGAGAGCGTGAATAGTCCACGATGCTGTGCAGTTCCTTGGCATTGGGAAGCCGCCAGTCGGAGTAACCCGCGTATTCCAAGCCCTCGGCCCACTGCAGTGCTTCCCGCCAATCAAGCTTGCCGTCGCCCCGGGCTCCCGCCTTGAGCGCGGCGCTATCGAGCTGCATCCAGGTCAGCCCCGTGGCGCGATCCGTGACCGTGCCGTCCCCATTGTCGACGAAGTCATTCCTGCCGTAAAACGAATTGCCACGGACGTAGATGACGTAGAACCCCTTTTCGAAGCCACGGGGGGCGGGCCCGGCGGGGTAGCCCTTGATTCGTCCGTCGGCGAAATTCACGCCAAACATGGCCCGCGCATTGCCCATCACCCTGCCGGCATACAGCGTGCTGGTTGCCCACTGTGAATCGATGATGCGATCGCCGTCGCTCGGGTTGCCATACTTGAAATTGAAGTATCGCCAGTCGATAAAAGGCCGCTCGCCTTGCGCGCTCCGGCTCATGGGGTTGGGGTCGGTACCCGAGAAGAGTATCAGAGAATACAGCTCCTTGACCGAGGGCAGACGCCAATCATCATACCCGCCGGTCCGGCACTCCGTGGCACCCGCGGCCGCTTGACCATATGTCCTCTTCGGCCCCGGATCAGCCTGTCACATAAGCCCGGTGTTCAGGTCGGTCACCGTGCCGTCATCGTTGTCGCGATACGCGGGTTGGTTGCCACTGTACCCGAAGAAGGCATCGGAACGGCCAGGATAGCCAATCTCGGCGACGTTGTCATAGCAGCGAACTTGGGCAGTGTCCACGATAGGGTAGGTCAGCCGGAGCGATTCTCCCGCGCCCGGTGCGCCGGCACAAAGACAGAGCGCCACCAGCGTTGTCGTGAGGGTTGCATGTCTGGTTTTCATCGCCTTCTCCTTTCTTGTGTCACCAGGAGCGTACCAGCCGAAAATGAACGGGATGGGGCCGAATTCATTACGGGATTGTCATGCTCATCACCACGGTGGACGTCCAATACACTCGCTGCTGCTGCCAGCCGGGGCATTGCGGTGCAGGCGAGCCACGCCCGCGCTGTGTCCAGAGGCGCCACGCGCGCACCATGTTTTGCACTCGCACCTAACCTGGCGGTCACTCACTCGCCCCATCCGGCCCAGTTACATTCACTGACCAGATACTCGAGCAATTGGAAACCCACTGACTCCAAGGAGACTCTACCGTTGGCCAGGATAACAACACCGACATGATCGTCAGCAATGAACCCGACGAAACCGCTGTGCCCGCCAGTCTGCCCATTGTGCCATATGACTTCACGTCCATCTTCGGCATCAAGCGCATTGATATGCCAACCAAGCCCTATACCACTGCTAGGCGACATTGTATGCAGTGGTTTCTGAGTCGCCCGGAGAGCCGCGCCGAGGGCATTGTTGGGAGGGCGAACGCAAAGAGAAACAAATTCGAGCATGTCTTTACCGTTCGACAGAAGACCACCGGCCCCCACCATGGGGGCATCGAAACTCCAAATGTCGACTGGAAAAGCAACCGCCATCGGTCCCACGCAGTAGATCCCTTGATACGCCTGGGCGATTTGCATGCCTTCACGGCACGATTCCCCGACTCCCGTATCGAACAGCCCCAGAGGTTCACACGTTCTCCCTCTTATGGCCTGAGCATAATCTTGCTGAAGGCGGCGGGAAAGAGCAAGACCCAAGATGCCCATGCCCAAGTTGGAGTATACGTACTCTCCACCGGTGTCACCGTTAGATTCATAGGCCTGGAGAAAATGCCAGAGCTCATGTGTTCCATAGCGTTTGTACGGATTCCGAACAGCCTCGAACGTGAGCAAAGACTTGAGAGTGAACATATTCGTAGGCAAACGGGGCAAGCCACTGGTATGAGTCGCAAGTTCTTTCAGCGTAATCTCGCCTGCGCCATTTCCGTCACCCTTCTCAAACTCTTGAAATATTTCGTCAAGGCTAGTGTCCAATGCGACTTCGCCATCCAAAACGAGTTGGGATAGCAGTGTGCAGGTGAAGACTTTTGTTATCGAGCCGATCTCAAACAAGGTGCTTTCCGTCACGCGTTCTTGGGACGTCAGACGCTTGAAACCATAGCTGAATGTTGTCTTCACATCGTGAAGAACGATTCCCACAACGACGCCCGTGGCGCGACACAGGACCGGCTCTGCGACAGATTCCTTCAGGGCAAGCGACGCCGAGACCGTATCCGCGGCGATTCCTTCGTCGGCGTGAATCACAACCACCGGATCATTGGCGAGAATATGGTCGCGGCCGGGCTTGCCAATCTCAATGCCGAAAGCACTAAGAACGTAGAACCCCGCCAACGCAATCGCAACGCCGAGCACCCTGGTTACGATAGCTTCGCGATTCCTTGCGTATCGTCTTTCATTGCGGACTCCGTGCAGCAATCTCTGCTCCAGGCGAATAAGTGAAGAGGCAAAGAGCATCACGAACAGGCCCATAAAAAACATGACGCCGCCAATAATAGCGTGACTCATAGAGCAGAGCACCCCCACCAAAGCGAGGTTAAGACACAACCCACGGCCCGAGCCGGCCAAATCCATCTCACGCGAAACAGGCCAACCACCGCAGGGTTACGTTACAGAGCATTTTCCTAATTGTCAAGCCCCCGCTTTTTGGTCCAGCCTTTATGAGAGTTTGCGTGTTTCATGGTTGACGGAGGCGGTCGCGAAGTTGGGACCGTCGCCGGTTACGAGTGATCGTGACAGACCGAGCGCCACGACAATGTCTTCCTTCACCTCTTTCACCTTGTCCTCGACCTTGAGCACCTGTCCCTCGGTTCCGTGGGTCTCGACGGTCCCCTTGTGAAACGGTTTTCATAAAGACTCTCAGTTTTTTTGGGGAGGGTTGGGTTAACAGGGGGCTGTTAATTGGCGGGTCAAATGGGGGTGGAAAGTTTGGCGGATCGCCTTGTTTTATGGGGCCGGGGTGGGTTTCGAACTAAAAATGGCTTTTTTGAGGGGTGAGGTGTGTTTTTCCGTAAAGCGTTTCTATTCGGTGGCGTTTTGCTTTGGGAAAGCTTTCATAAATGTTGGCAGCGGGTTAACAGGGGTGTTTCGTAAATGTCGGTGTGGTGGGGATGCACCGTATGTAATGCTTTTCATAATGTTTCTGGAACGGGTTAACAGGCTGGTTTTCTTGTGGGATGGGGTAGGTGTTGCGTGGTCGCCATAAAGCGGTTGCAGAAAACTTGTTCTTGGCGTGGCGGCGGGGCGCCTCGCGGTGATTTTTTGGGTAAGAGGTTCGGCGGCAGGGTAAGGAATGGAATGTCGGGGGATTGTGTGCAGAGGCTTGGGGAGATTTTTGGGGCGGGCAGGGGTGTTTGGATGCAGCAATCGGGTTGCTCCGTCTTGTGGAGTGGACTGAGAAGCAGTGTCTTTTAGGGTTGGGAGGCGCTTTTAACATTCTCGGGTTCCTTCTTGTGGGGCGTCGTCGGATGAAGGAACGGACGGATGTCGTCAGGCGGCCTGGTCGACAGGAGGCTCGTCGAGCCAGCGATACCCGGTCAGGAGGCCGTTGGCGAATTCGACGCGTTTGAGTCTGCCGGCGGTCAGGTCGTTGATCGGCGGAACGTGCTCGATTCTTTTTCCGTTCGCATAGGCATCGGGTGTCATGCCGTTCAGTCCTTCGTGCGCCCGGTATTCATTAAACCAGAGGCGGTAGTCGTCGAGCAAGGTTTGAAGCGCTTCGGGCGTCTCGGCGCGGATGTGGTCGAGCAGTTCGTGTTTGACACTTTGCACGGTGCGTTCGGCAAAGCAGTTCATGGTCGGGTAGCGGGGCGGTGATTTGAGCTGATCGATTTCCAGCACGGCCAGTGCGCGCATTACCTGGCCCTGGAATAACGGGTCGCGGTCATGGACGATTTTTTCGGGCTGGCGCTCGGTCTGGTAAAACAGGCTGCCGAGGGTGGCGGCGACGTCGCTTGAGGCGATGCAGTCGCGGCCTTCGAACACCTTGAGTTGCATGATTTCTTTGGTGAAGGTGTCGCAGACGACGAGGAGCATCATCTCCATGCCGTTTCGTAGTTGGGTGAAACAGAAGTCCATCGCCCAGATTTCGTCTTTACAGGCGCCCACCCATTTTTTCCAGGGATGCTGGTGTATGCCGGTGGGATCGAAGCCGTTTTCTCTGAGCACTTTGGCGACGGTGTAGCGTGAAACCTGGATGCCCATCTGGGCGAGGGTCTTGGCTATCTTGACGGAGCCGAAGCGTGGATTGTCGCGTTTGATTTGCAGGATCATCGCTACGATTTTGGGATCGATGGGGGGACGTCCGCCACGGTTTTTGGGCTTTCTGAAGGGATGGCGGAAACGCGTTGTCCAGATGCGGACGGTGCTTCGGCAGGTTCCCAGGTAGCGTTTCTGGAATCGGACGTTGTTGCGGTTGAGCAGGTAGCCGAGCACCTGAAGCGCTCGTGCGCGGATGGGCATGGCAGTGCGCTTCCCTTTGGCCTTGCGCAGTTCCTTGCGTAACGCTTCATTGCACGCCTTGAGCGCCAGATTTTCCGCGTAGAGCCGTCGGAACTCACTTAGTTTGCACCTTGAGCGCCACAACAAGTAGGAGACGCCTAAGAACGCATTTGTTGCACTTGACATCACTGTTAGGATTGGGGTAGAACGCTATATATACTCCTTGACGGACAAGAGGGCTGAAAACTTCGCCGAGGAAAAAACGTAGTAGCAGTACCATGCCAATACGCACGGATTCTCGTGCGAAAGTGTATGCGTACTGCTTTTTGTCTTTAGGGGATGCGGTGAAGCACGTTTTCCGGTAACGCTAAAGTGGCGTTGTGGAAAACGCAGGGGATTTCCTCTTGAAAGTAGCAACTTGGGGATTCCTGCAGCATTTGAGCAAGAGCGAAATCGGATGCAGTCCGTGGTGATATAAGGTAAAGAAATCAAGTTTTGGGAACCCGGTTGTCGGGGGAATGTGAGATATAGAAAGAGTCCGGATGAAACATATTTTACAGTATATTTCCGTGTATCGTGTTATGGAGAAAACAACAAATTCACGAGTTTCTTTTCTGAAAAAACAGCGCTTGAGCTTTTCAATATTTGCTATGGCTTTGTTTGTAGTGTCGCAGCAGTTTTTTGCTTTGGCTGCTGACAATATAAGTAGTGAAGATGGCTGCGCGGTACGTGTTTATACGGGTAGAATCGTTGATGGCGTCAGTCGCCCACTTGCGGAACTCGAAAAAATAGCCCGAGCTTTTGGCAGTGTCGAGATTCTCGTATATGAAGAGGGCGGCTCTCCCGAGAACCCTATTAAGCGATGGAGTGAGCGTGAAGGTGATGCAGGGTATGCTGTCCCTGGATTGAGTATTGCAGGACGACAGCGGTTTATGGAAGACAAGGGCAGTATATCCGCCGCGAAAAAAACCATACAGAACCAGGATGGCTTTGTTTTGCAGTGGGAATTGCCTGAAACAGACTCTTCTTCGAAGGGAGATTCTATATTTAGGGTGCCAAGCGAACCTTTGAAATGCACCGTTTTACAAGATGGAAAAGTGAAAGTCATTGCAAAAACCTGGGAATGTGCAAAAGCAAAAGGTCTTTGTCCGCGGTTGGTACGTTGTGATTTCCCCGAAAGCAATGTTTCGATTTTACAGGTTTTTGAATATCTTAAAAAAACACCAGAAATGCCTCTAGAAGAAAACAAGGCCTTGTTTCCTGTTCAGTCTGAAGGAGTATCAGAAAACATCCCCGTATCTGGTGAAAGCAGCACTACAAATTTGCCTGATTCCTGGTCTGCAAAAGCAGTGACAGATGATATTTCCACAAATCAACCAACGGGCGAAGATTTATTAATTCCGGTGCACTTTTCAGGCACAAAAGGGAATCCCGAAAAAAGTTTTGAGACACATTGGGTGCCTAGTTCTGGGCCACTACGCCTGAAATTTAAATTTATAACTGGATTTGGATATGAAGCCAGTATGGATGGTTTTTTCCGTTATTCTCCTGACACCTCTACTTCAGGGTATTTGATTCCAGATGGTGCCGAGGGGCAATTATCTTTTAGTGGTGGAGGAGCAAGGGTGGAGTGGTGGTTTTCAATGGATAAATTCTGGAAGCGCGGAGATGAAAAACTTGAGTTCAATTTGCTTGATTACGTTGGTGCGGCGCTGCCATTTAATCCTTGTGATCTCATGTTTAATGCAAACGAATCCTTTTCTTCTACCTCGCACCTTATTACCTCCACGGCAGTTGCGCAGGACACAATTTCAGCAGGCATCTCCATTTCCGATCTTTTTCTCGGTGAAACGGATGAGAAGATGCTAAAGATTGACGGAGGTTTTACACTAGATTTTATAAATCGTTTAACACTCCGTTGTAAAATGCTCAGTTTTGAAGATCTTGATACGGCAATTCTTCCGATGAATGTCGCACAAGGCGTTCGGATTAATCTAGATGATCGAGGACGTTTTGCGAGTAGGGCAAACTTTATAGATTCGCTGTATCTTACATATGCCATCAGCGGGAATATAAATTGCGGCATTACGGTTATGGGAATCCTTGATTTTCATCCGCCTTCCATTAACAGCCCATTTTTCTTTGATCTGTTTTCCAAAGAACTACAATCCTTGGCGATGTCTGATTTTATCGAGTTTCGAGTAGATGCAAATGATGCAATCGTTGATTCGAGCGTTTCGCCGGAGATTGGCGACACGACGACTCCTTTTACCTGGCGTGCTCTGTATCGCAGCGCCTCCGCGACCCAACCGACCAGCGCCTATGTCTACGTGGATGGCGAGCCGCACCGCCTTTCTCTGGTTGATGCAAACAATGTCGATTTTAGCTACGAGTATGGACCTGTACAGCTGAGCGCCGGTCCGCATGAATACTACTTTAGCTTCCGCAATGCGCAGAATATTTGGCTGCGCTATCCGGAAAATGGAACCATCCAAAAACCGGAGGTGGGTGCAGGCATGGAAAGCCGTCCGACAGTAGTTATTACCGATCCGGCAAGCAATGGCCTGAGCGTGTCTGATTCAATGACTCATTACACGGTTCGGGGAACGGCCACGGATGATGAGGCCGTGACACGGGTTTACTGTCGCGTGCTTGGTTCGGCGTGGCTTGAAGCCAGTGGTACGGAATCATGGACATTAACCTTGCCCTTGGCCCCGGGGGTAAACACGCTCCAGGTGAAAGCAAGGGATGAAGAAGGATGGGGGTACATTACCGAACGCACCCTGATTCGGGAGGGAGGAGCGTCGATAGAGAATACGCCTCCTGTAGTTAATATCAGCGAACCCTCAATTCCTGTCACCTTACTATACTCGGAAACCTCTTTAACGGTTTCAGGCACCGCAACCGATGCTGACGAGGGGGACCAGGTTGTCGGCGTAGAGTACCGTCTCAATGAAAATGATTGGGAAAATGTTTCTGGAACAACTTCCTGGAGTTTCACGGCAAACCATATTCCGACAGGTTCCGGAACGATTTATGTGCGTGCGTTGGATACGCAGGGCGTCTATTCCGAGGCGGTAACACTTTCTTATACACGCGAAGAAAAACCACCTGTAAATGTGTTGCCGACCGTAAGTATTACAACACCTTCTACGGCTGTGGTACAAGTGCCAAGCGACGAAACCACCATTAATGTATATGGTTCAGCAGCGGATAGTGATGGCGCAATTGCGGCCATTCGCTGGCGCATCCGATCCGGCGCATGGAACGAACAAGTGAGTTCGGGAAGCTGGTCCTTTACAGCACAATCGCTCGAGGTTGGAGATAATCTCATTGAAGTTGCCGCAGTTGACGACGAGGGCGACCAGGGGCTCCCGGAAGAGCTTCTTGTAATCCGCGAGTCCCCTGAGATGGAGCTTTCCAAGGCTACTAATCCGACGCCACCCAACACCATGTCCTCCACCATTCCCATTCCCGCCTCCTTGATGTGGGAAAACGGTGGCGGAGCCACTAGCTATGACATCTACGTGAACTACAACGGCGACACTCCTGGCAATTCCCATAGTTCGCCCGATTACCGCGGCACCGTAACCGTCCCTGTTTTTACGCTTTCCCCCCTGGATTACGGACAGGATGTGTATTGGCGTATTGATGCGAGGCGCGGCGAAGAAACGATGGAAGGCAACCTTTGGCGTTTTCGGGTAGAGGGGAAACCGCTGCCACAATCGACGAAGCCGGAGAATGTCAAAGCCTCCGATGGAGACTCCACCGAAGGAGTCATGATAACTTGGGCGCCTGTACAAGATGAAAACGCGTATTACTCCGTTTACAGAGGTACGTATCATACGGCCACCAGCATGAACCAAATCAGTACCTGGAGTGCGCGTACCTACTATCACGATACCAGCGCAAAGGCAGGTCGAGATTACTACTACCGGGTCTATTCCGCCAAAAATGGTAGTGGTTCACAAATGAGTGCTCCAAGCGAATATGACGCTGGATGGCGGCGTATCCCCCCCCCCGCCAACTTCAGCGCTAAAGCTTCAATGCCGTATATTCATATGCAATGTGATTCATTGGGAGACTGTAGATACGAATTTTCTCGTTCAGAAAGCTTGGGGGGAGCGCGAACGATTATTCGAGGATTTGATGCTGGAGCAGAAGCGACGGAAAGCTCGTATAACGATTACGACATCGTACCCGGACAAACCTATTGGTACTGGGTGCGGGCCTGCTATAACGGCACCAATCAAAGCCATCCCAGCAACCATAACGGCCCTCTATCGGCGGGCCTTGACTTTACCGCCCCAACCCCACCAACCGCCAGTTATGGGCTTCATCCAGATAAAATAACCCTCTCCTGGCCGACGACCGCTTACGCCAGCCATTACCGTCTACTCAGACGGGTGCCGGGCGAATCGCAACTCCTGCCGGTGGTGCCCTGGAGCACAGTCACCTCCTATGAAGATACGAATGTGCCTGAGGGGAACACCCTTTATGAATATGCACTACAAGTAGCCTCAGGGCCAAACGGTGAATACCACAGTGCACCGAGTGCTCTGTCTTATGGCTGGCGACAAGATACAGAAGCATCCGGAGAAACTTGGAACGTACAAGCATCAGACAATACATTCATGGACCGGATTAAAATAACATGGAATGAGGTTGAAGGCGCCCAATACTACAAAGTTTTTCGATCTGAATCCTCAACGGCCTATCCTGAAGCGATAAGCGAGTGGATGCCGCGCACCTTCTTCAATGACTTCGATGCGGAGCCTAATACGGAGTATAACTATTCAGTCCGTACCGCCTTCGATTTTTTGGGTAGTGGAGCCAGTTTTTACAGCAATAGTGATAGCGGCACACGCTACGGGCTGCTTGCTCCAGAGAATCCAACGGCTACACAGGGAACTTCTTCCGATGGGATCGAAGTTAGCTGGGATGCCGTCGCACTAGAACCTCTCCACGGCGACACCCCCTATTACTGCGTCTACCGGTCCGAATCGTCGGAGAACGCTGGCTCACCTGTCAGCGACTGGATTACAGCCCTTACCTTCATCGATACCTCGGCAAATGGCGCAGCACCTGGAATTACCTACTACTACAATATTCGCGCCAGCGCGTATCCAGACGGAATTCAGCCAGGACCACAGAGCGAAACAACAGCAGGATGGATGGTTGATCCCGATAGCCAACTTGCTCCTGGCGAAGTCAGCGCCAGTGACGGTTGGGAACGAAATGTTTTGATTACCTGGCATGAATCCCCCGGCGCCACCCACTATCGCGTATGGCGTTCGCGATCCGACGAAAGCATGTTGCGTGCTATCAGCGGATGGACGGAAGAACTGAGCTTTACCGACTACACGCCCCTCGCGCCCAATATCTACCACTACTACGTCCAGGCCGCGACCAGCGAAAACGGCGATAACGCCGGTGCGCTTAGCATACCCGATACAGGCTATGCACTCAATCCGGACAATACCGTGCTCGAACAGGAAATTGTATTGAATGATTCGTCGATATCTGGATTCTATCCAGATAGTTTTATACTTATGGCATATGAAGACGTAATACTAGCAAGGTTAAACCACAGCGCTCCTGGCGACAATATCATTATTTTGCGTTTTAATGAGGGCAGTTGGGAATATGTACAGAAAATTAATTGCCCGTATGATGATTACGGTGGCCTCTCTTGGGGGACTGGTAGTTTAGATGTTGATGATGCTTATCTAATTGTAGGTGATTACAACGTTGACATGGGGGCAAGTAACTCTGGCGCTGTTTATGCATACACAAAAGAAGCCAACGGAACCTATATACTTAAGCAAACAATCGCAGCTCCTTCGCCAAATTATTATGGGTATTTTGGAAATACCGTTTTGCTGGATGGAGATAGATTATTCGTAGGAGAAGGTGGGTTTAATACTTCCACTAATCCGCAAACAGGCTATGTGCATGTTTATAAAAACATCGCTGGGACCTGGACCTTACAGCAAACAATTGTTCCTGAAAATGTCTCTCTTCAAGCTAGTTTTGGTCATAAAATTGCACTAATTGCTGAACAGCTATTAATTACTGCTCCTTATGAAGGTGCTGGTGAATGGCAAGATAGAGGCGCTGTCTTCATTTATGAAGAGGAAGGACTATCTTGGAAAATGGTGGAGAAAATTGAAGGGCAGGCAGATCGAATCTCTAATTTTGCTGCTGCTTTAGAAGTGGACCCTCAAGGGGAATGTATTGTGATTGGTAATAATTCTTGGGGGCTTAGAAAAGGAACTATTTATGAGAAAAACGATTCTAAAGAATGGCTTGCTTCGGAGGAAATACCATATAACCTATTCTATAAGGAGCTTTCTTCTGCGACCACTAATTTAGCTATATATAACCGAAAGACCTTTGCTTCGGCATCTGTACTTTTACAGCGTTCCGGTAAACAATGGCAAAAAACGGATATGTTTAAAAAAACATATATCCACCCTGTTTTTGGTGAACCGCTTGGCATGCCTAGTTTTGGCTCAAATCTTGCACAGGATTCCGACCTAAATAAAGACAGTATTTTTGTTGGCTATCTTTATACATTTGAGACACCCAATCAATACTACAACGTATCCACAGTGTGCGTATACAAAGACATTCACCAGGATCGCAACGTCAATGGCGTATCCGACATGCTGGAGGATCATAATGCCAACGGTTTGTATGATGCCTACGAGGATTGCGATGGGAGTGGGATGAGTGATGCTTTCGAGGACTTTGATGGTAATGGGGAGGCGGATGCTTTTGAGGATCTTAATGAGGATGGCGTGCCGGACGCCTTTGAAGATTTGAATGATAATGGACGTCCGGATGGTTTTGAGGATGCGGATGGGGATGAGCGTCCGGATTTCTTCCAGGAACGCTATCCCATTGTTTCGGATAGCCATCCGAACGCCAGCAATGAATATGCTCGAAGCGTCTTCACCTGTGCGTGGACGGAAAGCTTCTCACCGTATGGGCAGTGCGCGATACTTCTGAGTTCCGATCCGTTGGCAGAGGTCACGTTGACGAATGCAGACGAAATTGTTACGGCAAGTTCGTGGTCAGTTTCGGATGTAATGCTGGGACGCTGGTTTGT
Source organism: Candidatus Hydrogenedentota bacterium (assembly GCA_963678445.1). Taxonomy (GTDB): domain Bacteria; phylum Hydrogenedentota; class Hydrogenedentia; order Hydrogenedentales. Next base: position 3,565,922 of record OY782877.1, read on the forward strand.
TTCTATCGCACCACTGGATGTTTCGGGCGAAATCCTTGAATCGGCTCGGCGTCGCTTTGCATTCACCGTATGTGAACCACCGGAATTTGTGGTGTTTGATGAAGCCGACGCTATCGTCACCTCGGGTTCGATTGTAGCGGTGGGGATGGCGGATATCGGCGCTGAGGCGTTGACGTATACCTTTAGGGTTGCGAACCATAGTGAACGGAGTATTCTTCGGACAAAGGATATGATTCTTCCCGAAGGATGTACGCTTCTTGATGGGCTTGCTATCCAGATTCAGCCGGGCGAGTCGGATGTGTTTACCATTAAAATTGCTACAGATGCCGCGTTTACACTCGAAGACACATTATCCTTTAGCACCAATAGTGCTGATGAGCAGCCTTTCGAGATGATCATTAGCGCTTCTGTCTTGGCACCACAGCTGGCAATCAGTGTGAATGATGCTCCCCTTCCCGAAAATAACCGTATTGATTTGGGTGAAATCGAAGTCTATTCGACAAGCGATCCGGTAAACCTCAAACTTTCCAATTATGGTGCGGGGAGCCTGAGGATAGCGCCTTTCGAAGCCCTGACGCCTTTTTCCCTTGACATCTATGGTGAGATTCCCGCTATTGACGCAGGTGAGCACATGCTTTGCTCATTGCGCGTTATCGGATATCAACCCGGTGATTTTGTTCGTGAGCTTGTTTTTGAAACTAATGACCCGCTACAGCCGGAAGTACGTTTGCAATTGCGGGCGAAAGTGCTTGGGCCTGTGTTGGAGATATACGAAGGTGCTGTGACGGTCTTCGAGAATCCACTGACAGAAAACGAAAGCTTCACCATGGATTTAGGGCATATTTCACAAGCATCCCGTTGTTTTACAATTCGAAACGTGGGGGCTTGTGAAATGTTTATGGGGCTTGGCGACGCCGTGGGCAGCTTTGTCTCTATTTCCGGCTTAGAGGATCTTGTTGTGGCGGCAGGTGCTACAGCGGTTTTTGAAGTACAGTTTTCGCCGGTAAAAGGGGTGAGTTCCTTTCAAGAAACCGTGGTGATCATGAGCAGTGATGCGCAGCATAATCCGTTTGAAATGTGCTTTACCGGAACTTTTGAAAGTAGTACCGAAGGCGAGGGAGAAGGCCTTTCTCCTGAGGGCGAAGGAAGCGGTGAGGGGGAAGGCGAAGGTGAGGGGGAAGGCGAAGGTGAGGGTCTTCCTGAATTCCACGATGGGGATTTTGATGGCGGGGCGGATAATGTAATCAACCTGAGTGAGCTGTTGCGGTTTATCCAGTTCTATAATTCCGACGGGTACCACTGTGCGCAGGAGGGTGAGGTAACGGATGAAGGCTACATGGCGCGTGTTGGAATCCAGAATTGCCGTCCGCACACCGGCGACTACAAAAACGGCGCTGACTGGCTCATCGATCTGAGTGAATTGTTGCGCTTCATCCAGTTCTACAATTCCAACGGGTACCACAAATGCAGCAACATGAATTCTGACGAAGGCTACTGTCCCGGCCCCCCTGCTGTAGAGTAGATGTCCAGACAACAACAGAAACCAACGGATAGGCAGAGCCAACAGGCTCTGCCTATCCGTTAATGCCTAGGCGTGCTACTGGTAGAGCGCTTTGTCTCCTGTGAGGGTGGTCGATTTAGCGAGCTAGTGAGATTTGAAGACAGTAAGGAGAAAAAGTTTAGAATTGGGCTCAAAGGTATTCAATTTTTACAAAGCGGCCTATTTCTGAATACAGGGTTGTTGGTATTCCGATGCGGAGGCACGTGATGTTGCCGAGGCATGTGCATGGGGGTCTGCTATTACTCTTGACTGTTCAGTTGCTGCGGGTTGTGAGGCAACAGCCTTTTCTGCCTGCAAGCCTGGAGAGCGGACCAAGATGCGCGAAAAGATTAAGGCAACTTGTACACACAAGCGAAAAAGAGGGTTCTACATCTTATATTCCTCTTCTTATCACGATAGCGGGGATTGGCATACTGCTTTTCATAGGGTGTGCTGGATTAAGGGATTATACATTCCGTTCCACGAAAAAATAAGATGAATTTAGGTTATGTGGGATATTTTAGATTAGCACTGTAGTTGTAAAAAGTTGTTACGAAAAACGCTTTGCTGCGGCCAGGGATGGTGGAGGCTATGCCTCTTGTTTGCAGTCGATGGACCGCTTTAGGGTTATCGATTGTGCCCAAAAACATAATAAGCGCCCCCTGAGTCCTGTCTTGTTATTTCTATTTTTACACAGATTAAAACGTGAATGCAGGCATATTCCAAAGCTCTTCATACCAATTATTTAAAATTTTCGCCTTTTTATATATAAAAATCGCTAAAAATGATGTTGGCTTATTTTGAATAGTATGCAAACATAGTGTGTGAGTTGACTCACACGTTTGTGATGTAAAGATGGAAGATTTCGTTTAGTGTTCAACCAGTACATGAAAGGGGTAAAAATGAAGAGCTTAGTCGTAGTGGGTTTCGTTTTGATAGTTTCCGTAATCTTCTTGGGGCCACGTGAACTCAGCCATGCAGAAGCGTCGGAAATTGCAGGAGGGTGTAGTTGCGAGAGGACACAAACGGTTAATTGCAACACGACTACAGGTGCTCATTGTTCACAGAATACAACTGCCTGCAGGGGAACAGGAGGGGGAACCTGTTCGCAGCCAGTTACAGCTTGCTTAAGTACTAATTGTATTAGATCGGTGACACGTACTTGCAGTTAAGAGTTTGATGACATCAAAAACTAATGTATCGGTAACTCTTTGTTGTTTCATCAAGCCGCTTGCAAAGGTCTAGTGTGTATGCTTTGGGTCATCGGAGAAGTAGAGAGTAGCGTGTTCCATAGAATAAAACACGACTTGTTCAAGCGGCTTGGTTGTACAACATAAGGGCGGTAGTTATTTCCGTTTTCGAATGTATGTGTTTCTCGTGTGTACCATACTATATTGGATAAAGGGTGATTTATGCGAATTGCGAGCATTTTAGCAACTGGCAATCCTAAAGCTGTCAGGAACCACAAAATTTTACTGGGGTCACAAAATGCAAGAACCAGCTCTCTTGCTTGCGGCCGCTGGACCGCTTTAGTTTTTTTTAGTTTTTTGATAGCGGTTTTCTCAACCAAAAACTGTTTTGGAAATGAGAAGGCGGAAATTTTGGATATGCTAAAAGAACATTCGCATTGGGCTGAGCATGTTTCCTTTCGTGTGCACTGTGATTCCATTCGTGCTACTACAGGGAACCGAAATACCTCAGAGGGTGTTGTGCGACTAGATGGCGAGATGCATTTTCAACAGATCATGAAGCGGAAGATTATCGAACCGGGTTGGGAATTTTCTGGCCAGCAGATTTCTGAGCAGTATGTCTATGGAATGCCTGGGAATACGAAATCTTTTGTTGAGTACGTGGCAAATGGGAAAGAGGCGAAAACGGGTTATATTCACATTTTCAAAAACGGAAAAGAGAAACGGAATATTTGGAGTTCTTATAAGGAGGTGGGGGCGCCCTTGTATTTACGTCTTGACCAAGTATCCCTGTTCGAATCTCTTCCAGAATTACTTTCCAAGGCGGATATTACCTTGTCAAACGAGGACATGCGTGGCATAAATTGCGTTACGGTCTCAGGAGAGACTCCCTATGGAAACATAAAAATGTGGTTGTCTCCGAAAGCAGGATATGCTCCTCTGAGGTATGTTGTAAAAAAAATTCCAGGAAAGCATCTTGCTCCAGATGGGGGAGGTCAGTTTATTCCCGGTGCGTTAAAGGAAGATGGGGAAAATATTCCAGCAACATGTGTTACTTATATCATGGACGATATACAACTCGAAAAAACAGGAAAATACTACATTCCGATCAAAGGGAAATTGACATCCACTCCTGAATTCGCGAATGGGAAGATTTCCCATGTGCTCCAGACGGATATTGAATTGAGCGATATTGATTTAAATCCAGATTTCGAAGCGATGGGAGCGTTTAAGCTCGAAGGGGTTCCGGATGAAACACTTGTTACACTTTTTGATAAAGAGGGCCAAGGAATTAGCGACTTTGTCTACCGTGATGGGCAGGTTGTACCACGGATAAATCAGAAAGCGCTTGCTGCAATTGAGGATACGGTTCGTGTTGCCAAAGGGCAAGCTTTGGAAACAGGAAAGCAGTCCACCTTACATTTAGAAGTGAGGGAGAAATCGGCGCAGGCATTGAGTTTGGAGAAAGGTGGCTTTTTTTGGGGTAAGATTATCCTGTCGATACTGCTCTTGGGGGTACTCATTGTTTTGGTACCAGGTGGTTATTTTCTCCTTCGCAAAAGAGAGAGAATGCCAAAGGAGCAACAAGGAGAGGTCTCATAAAACCGTCTAGTGAAGACTTGTTCGCCATCCTGCGAGAGCCCATCCCAAAGCTCTTTATCCCATCAATCAGCAACCGATAGTGTTTTCAGATTTTTTGGGGACAGGCCCACTGGATTCTCACGCTTGTTTCAAAATCATAGTGTAGTAAGGTTTAGTTCTAATGATAAGAATTGGTGTCAATCCTCTATGCCGACTTTGGAAGTCGGTAGCTTAAAACACCATGAATATGGAAGAAGTTTCATGATGGGTTTATTGCCGCTACGATTTGTTTGGATAACCGTTATTCTGTGTATGTTTGTCAATATAGCATTTTCTCAAGAAGGGGAACCAAAAACAGTTTCCGAGATATTACGCACCTTAAAGAACAATATGAATTGGTCTAAATCGGTTTCTTTTCATATCGAAACGCATTCTTATAATACGCTGACAGGAGACAAACGAGAGATTAATAGTCTTGTGCGCAGAGATGATAATGCGATGCGTTTTCAACAATTTGCCAAAATAACCGCGCCAGGTGCTCATTGGTTAGCCCCTGGCTCGGCTATTTCAGAACAATACATCTATGGAATGTTAGGAAACAAGTCTTCCTTCTTTGCGTATCGTCTTGCGGGAGAAGAAAATACGCCGGGGAGAATTCGTGTTTTTCGAAACGGCAAAGAGCGAGTAGCATTCAAATCGACATATGATTCTGCAGGTGGCCCAATGTTTCTTTCGTTAAGCTCAATATCCTCTGAAAAATCATTGTGTGACTTATTATCGTCAGCAGACGTAGCTCTTTCCAATGAAGTATTAGAAGGGAAAGCATGTGCGGTTGTTGCAGGCGAAACTCCTTTCGGTAATATAAAAATGTGGTTGTCAGCAGAAGAGGGCTATGCTCCGCTCAAATATGAGGTGAAGAAAGTTCCGGGCAAGCACCTAAGTTCCGATGGGAAAACCATGTTTAGTCCGGCTCCCCTAAAAGAAGACGGGGATTTTTTTCCTACGACACACACCCTTTTTACTGTCGATAATATCGTATTAGAGAAAATAGGAACATACTATGTTCCAGTGAAGGGAGAACTCTTGGTTCGACCGGAGTTTGAAAAGGGGAAAGACGGTGGTGAGCAACGTACGGTTATTGAATTAAGTAACATTGAATTGGAACCAGATTTCGAAGCGATGGGAGCGTTTAAGCTCGAAGGGGTACCAGATGGGACCAATGTACAGATTTTTGAAGAAGATAATCGTGTTTCCACCGACTTTGTCTACCGTGATGGGCAGGTTGTGCCACGGATAAATCAGAAAGCGCTTGCTGCAATTGAGGATACGGTTCGTGTTGCCAAAGGGCAAGCTGCTTTGGAAACAGGAAAACACACCACCTTGCATTTGGAAGTGAGGGAGAAGTCGGCGCAGGTATTAGGTTTGGAGAAAGGCGTTTTTTTTGAGGGGAAGATCATCCTATTAATACTGTTCCTGGGCGCACTCATTATTTTGGTATCAGGCATTCATTTTTTCCTTCGAAAAAGAAAGAAAATGACGGAGTAGTAGCGACAAATTTGTGATAGCCGGTAGTTATCTTAGCTGGAGATCAGGGTTGATGCATTATTGTGTTGGTAATGTGCCCAAAAGACGGTATGCGCCAAAAAGAACTTTATTAGCGTTCGTTTTATCGCTAATGGTTGTAGGGTTGTCGTCTCTATCGGTACACGCGTCTACGCGGCAGTGTGGCTTGTATGGCATGTACGCTTGTATGCAGTATTATGATAATCGAACATCTTTTGAGACCTTGGCATATGGAGATTATATTTCGAAACCCAAAGGAAGTACATTAACTGATTTGTCTCGTATCGCGAAAGATTTTGGACTATATGCCGTCCCTGTTAAAAATCTGAGTTTGAACGCTTTGCGTTATAGCAAAATGCCGCTTGTTATTAGTGTTCGACAAGATGCATTAGATAAAGGGGTTGGGCATTATTACACAGTGCTGCCTGCATCCAGCGGGGAAAGTATATTGTTCGACGCTTCAACAGGGATTGTTTTCAACGATTTTAATATATTGCAGGGGCGTTGGAATGGGATTGCGTTGGTGGTCTCTAATCGGCCAGTTGCCTTGTACCGTATTTTTAAACGTCATTATCTGTATGTTTCTCTTTTCCTGCTTTCTCTTTTTGTAATACGCAGATTTATTGGAATAATGCGTAAGCAGATCGGTATTGAAGTAAACCGTCGATATCTAGTGCATCTAGGAATATTTTTTATGATATTTTTTATTGCGGCTGTTTCGCCGTGGTTTCTCTATGCCGTAGATAGTCAAAGCCCGTTGTTACAAAATAAAAAGGTAGTTGCTGCTGTACAGGCGAGGCATTTGGAAGCTTTTTTGCCAGAAATCGCCGTTTCAGATATTGAGAATCGAGCGCAACAGGGGCATGTTTTTATTGATGCTCGTCTTCCTGTCGATTACGCACAAGGGCATCTATCGAATGCAATCAATATTCCTCCTTCTATGGAAAATTTGACATTGACTGCTATTTTGCAAGCGTATCCTAAGAATCAACCATTTGTTGTGTATTGTCAAAGTGCAGGGTGTCCCTATGCAATTGCTGTAGCACGCCGCCTGTTTGAAAACGATTATTTTAATATTTTCTATTATAAAGAAGGATGGTATGGTTGGCTTAAGTACAAAAAGGGCGCATATGAATAGCAAATTTGGGCAGTTTTTCCTTTTTAAGAGTGTAGTTCAGCCAGGGTGTATTGTTATAGGGATTGTTTTTGTAATATCGGGCCTTTTGAAACTGCAACTGCCTTTTGAGTTTTTGTCGGTAGTATACAGTTATCAAATTTTCAATCAGCACATCGGTTTTTTTGTGGCCCTGTTTTTACCATATCTGGAATTGGTTTTGGGAACCTTTCTTGTAATGAATCTTTTTCCATTTGAAGTACTGTGTTGGGTTTTTTTGTCCACTTGTGTTTTTTTAATTGCCCAGTTATGGGCTTTATTTAGCGGATTAAGCATTGCATGTGGATGCTTTGGCGGAAGTGCTACAGACTTAATAGGTTATTCTTCACTTGGACGCACTTTTCTACTGTTTATTGGGATATTTTTCTTGTTGCGCCATCACGTTAATACTCAAAAAAACACTAATGCAAAGTAGATCTCGGAAGAGAATTACCATACTTTGGCCGCTCAAAAAAAGAGGGTGAATTAGTGAAAATTTTCTTTTGTAGCAGAATGTTAACGAAAAGTTTTGAGAGTCGAACTGTTTTCAATTGGGAATGGTTATGTATTCGAGCTTTGGTTTCGTGGGGGGGCGTCTTTTTTTTGGGGATCGGCGCTATAAGCCTTTTTTTGGGGTGTTCTGCGAAAGATTCTGGCAGAGTTTCCGGGGCGTTGAGTGAGGTAGCGGTGAGGGAGATTGAGGGATATTTGAATGCGCGGTTGGATGTTGTGGCGGCGATGCCGGAGCATCCGGAGTCGGCGGAGGTGTATGCGCATGTGTTGTCGCGTTGGCGGTATGATACGGGGGCGTCGGTGGAGAAGGCGGGGTGGGCGATGGCGTTGGCGCTTCCTGATTCGCCTTTGGGGTTGTATGCGTTTGCAAGGCTGCTGGATGGTTTTGAGGATTCGGAGTTGGGACGTGCGTCGGTCTTGGCGTATTCGGAGCGAATGATCGCGGAACGGCCGGATGGGCGTGTGGCGGCAATGGCTTTTGAGCGTATCTTGCGGGGGGGGATTCGGCGGGTGCGGTGGCAAGGTGTGAGGAGATGGTGGAACGGTATGGAGGGAGGCGTTTGGGGGTCTTTGCGCGGGTGCGTTTGGCGGATTTGTTGGAGGCGCAGGGAAAAGGGGGGCTTGCCGCGGAACATCGGTTGTTGGCGTGGCAGGCGGATCCGAAGCGGGGACGGCAGGTTTTTAATAAGTTGTATTTGTATTGGCAGGAGCAGGGAGCTTGGTATTGGCCGTTGTTGTTTCCACAATCGTTGCTTACGGATGTTGCTGTGGATGGGGTGAAGGCGCGTGCTTTGGCGGAGTTGCGCCGTTATGATCTTCGTTCTGATGCTGGGGAAGGAGAGGCGCCGGTTCGCTATCGTGATCTTATTAGGCAGTTGCGTGAGGGGGGGCGGTGTCTTGTACGGGGGCGTTTTGCAGCCGCATCGGAGGCTTTTTCGGGGGTGTTGGCTTTGTTTGGGGAGGTGTCGTTGTCTGATGGTGAGGTGGTGGATTATGCCTTGGCGTTGGCTTTGTCGGATATGCATGTGCCTATGGCGGATGGGCTTGGCGATGAGATGCGTTCGCCTGGGGAGGTTTGGGCGTTACAGGCGCAGTTTCGGAACTTGCAGCGGTCGGCGTTGGCGTTGGCGGCACCGTTTCTGGGGGGGGAGCCTGAGGCGCTTTCCCTGTATCAACGTCTTGAGGTGGCGCGTTGTTATCGGATGCATGCGCAGCCTCGTGAGGCGGTGCAATGGCTGGAGGCGTTTTGTCTTGACGAAGGGTTGTCGTCGGACAGTCGTGCGACCTGTGTGACGTTATTGACTGATATTTACACGCAGGATTTGAGTGCGCCACAGGAGGCGATTCGTGTGTATCTGGCTTGTGCCAAGTTGGAAAATAACCCTGAGTATACGTTTCAGGCTGCGTTTCAGTATTACAATATGGGGGCGTATTACGATGCGGAACAACTGTTGAGGACTTTGCAGTCCACCTCGGATACGAGGGGGGATACGCGAGAAGCGGAGGTTTTGTATTTACTGGCTTTGTGCAAAATGCAGTCGGGGGATAGAACGAAAGCTTCGTCGTTGTTGGATAGTCTGGTAGTGTCTTATCCGAAGCATGTGCTTGCCCCTCAGGCGTTGCTTTTGCTTGCCAAGCAAGCGTCTATATCGGGGGAAACGCATGGGATGCGTGGGTTGTTGGAGCGAATCGAATCTGAGTATCCAGATTCTTCGGCGTGTCGTGAGGTTTCTTATTATCTTGAGCAGTTACGGGGTAGTTCGTGAAAACGAGGGGAAAAGTGGGTGTATAGATTTATTTTGTGTAGTGGCTTGGACGGGATAAGGAATGGGGAAATGAAAAAGTTTTTGGGTTGGATGTCGGTTGGTGCTGTGTTTTTTCTGGCGAGTCTATTTTCATTGTGCGCGGTGGGTGAGGCTATTTCGTTGACGATTGGACAGGAAAGTGGTAATTCCCAGTTTCCTGTGTATGGGGTAAATACAGAGGATTCTGGTTTTGTTCTGAAAGCACGCATGCTGTCGACGTCGCCGCTTAGGCCATCGGCAGGGGTCAAGATGAAAACTCTGGCGGAAATGCCGGATATTATGCCGGTTTATGCGGGCTTTTTTGACAATGATTTGGCGTATTATGTGGATCGAGATCTGCTTGAACCATTGGATAGCTTTTTTGCGGAACTGGGATTGTCGGTTGAGGAAGTTATTCCAGAGTCGTTGTTGTCGGCGGTTCGGTATAAAGGAAAAATCTGGGCGCTTCCTAATCGGATGAATTGTTTTGTTATGTCTTATGAGGAAACGGTTTTAAAGCGTCTTGGTTTGAAAGACAGTTTTGATTCATGGGCCTCGCTGATGGCGGCGGGTGAACGTATATCGAAGGAGGCGGTGGCGGATCAACAGGTCATGGGGGTTCGTGGAAAATTGTCGAGAGAAGATATGGTGTCGGCATTTTTCTTATGGCATAACTATGCGTTACAACCTGAAAATATGCCGGAAACATCACTGGCTACTCTTTTATTGGATTATTATGCACGGGGCGTTTTTGGGCCTGAGGACGCCGTTCATACTTCATCTTTTTCTGAGCATGCGTTTACATTGCAGATGGCACAGGATGTTGCATCTACCCAAGGAAAGCGAGTAATGCCTGTTCCGGATAGAGTAAATTCGGAAGATTCGACGGCGTTGCCGCACTTAGTATTTTTGGAGTCGTTTGCATTAAAACGCAATACGTCTGAAAAAGTGGCTGCCGGACGCAGCTTTTTGTCTTGGCTGCTTCAAATCGAGACACAGCTGGCTATCCTTGAATACGACAGTGCTTTCTATGCGTATCACCATGTTCCTGCGCTTCGAACTGTTTTTGAGAATGAGAAGTTTCGGAAGGCGTGTGTGACTTTACAGCCTGATGGTAAACGGTTGTGGGAATCGCTAAAAAATGTCTATGTAACGAAGGCAGACCCAAATAGTTTTCGTGCGCAGCGGCAAGCGATTGTTGCGCGTATAAAGGAGTCTGAAGAAGCAAAACGGAGGGGAAGCAAGATCGAGGCGTACTTGTTGTTGATGCAGCCGCTTCCCTTTACGGAACCTGATGGGACAACACAGAGTGTGACTTCTTTTGATGCGTATTGATGTGTGGGGAAAGAACGGAATTGGGGAACAGTGCAAAAATGGTATCAATAGTCGTTTTTTCATATAGTCGTTTTTTCGCATGAAGATTTCGCTTGGAATGCTTATATGCGTGGCATCGCTTTTCGTCTCATTTTTTGGGGAGGCGGAATCGCCTCCGTTTGAATTGTGGGCAGCGTATACACAGCCTTCTCATATTGGACGGGTTGTGCTGCGTAATTGTGGAGACCGAAAACAAACGCTTGATACGGTAGCATTGCTTAGTGGCGATGGGAAGGAATGTTCACCGTTATGGTTAACGGTGGAGCCACGTCAGATAGAACCCGGGGCAGTGGCATTGGTTTCCTGGTTTATACCGACGGACATGATTAATCCATTACAGTTTGAATCTGATGGTTTGTTGGGTTCGTGCTGTTTGCGTGTAAACGAGCGGAATTATACATGTAATATCGTTGAACCGTCGCCTTTAATCAGTTATGCCGTGCAGGATGATGAAGGGCGAATCTATTTGTACTTAAAGGGGGGGGCGTTGCCATTGCCGCTGGTTACACAGTGTTTTTTGAATGGTGTTTCGGTGGGTGCGCCACAGACGATACTGTGTCCGGAAGCTTGTTCGATGTTGCTTGTTGTGTCAACCCCACAGTTTAAGATGACGTCGATAGAGGTTCCCCTGATAACGGTACAATTGCAGTTAGAGTCGGGCGAGGAGATCCGTCTTTTCACGCGTTTGTTTCATACCCGGCATACGCTTATACGAGAAGTGGAAACGCATATGACGGTGGGGCGATGCCTTACGCATAAAGAGGGTACGTGGAGGGAAGCAGGGAAAAAAGCTGTTGAAAATGCGGCTGCGCATTTGGGGGAGTTACGCACAATCAAGTTTTGTAATATGGATTTGAGCAGCCATGGCCCATTTTATTTTGCATCGTTGGCGGAACAAAACCATATTGAGCCGCAACTTGCATATCCACAGCAATGTCGTAACGGGGATTACATTGCTGCGTTGCTTGAAAGTGCGGAACGAACCAGAGCTTGGAGTGAACCTGGTATTTTTTTCTCATGGATATTTCCTGCGGATATTCATGACGGCACTATTCCGAGGTACAGTTTTCCAAAACTACGGGCCATGGTTTACGCAGTTCTGGCAGGGGGAAGTCAGGGGATAGAGTTTCATGAGATTCGGCGTGATGATTCTGAGGGGGAGACGAAGAGAAATTATCTGCGGTTGCAGAAAGAAGTGGCTATGTTGCAGCCTTTATTGGCCGTTTCAGAACCCGTCAATTTAGTGCACTCGTCATCACAGGAAGTGCTTGTTCGCACGTTGCTATGTGGAGATCAGGGGATCCTGGTTTTTCTTTTTAGTCGTGAGGGGCGTCCTTCACTGGAGATGCGCGAATACCCGATTGTGTTACAAGCGCCGAAGGGCCTCCCACTGACATCGAGTGCGATTGAAATAGGTGGAGATGCGGGTATTCATGAGGTGCAGTATACGGATGGAAAGCTTTCATTTGTCTGTAGAGATAATTTAGCAAGCGTGTTTTTTATTGCTCGGCGTACTGAGGTGCAATGTGATAGAAGTTAAGGATCAAGCGGCGCTATCCCTGGTTGGTGCCCGTGTCGCACATCATTATGGAGTCATACCGCTGGAGAGCTGTGACGGCTATTGTCGAATAGCCGCACCAGATGCGAGCGCACTGGGGCTCCGTGATGAATTGGGGCGTTTACTTGGTATGCCTGTGCTTCTTGAGGCGTATTCACCTGCGGATATTGCGGCGGCCAGTAAACAGTATTATGGGGTGGGGGCGGAGACGATGGAACATTTGACGGCCATGCGTGATGAAACACCGCTTATGATGGCGGAGGCCAGTCAGGATTTAGAGAGTGCTGCATTACCGCCTACCATTATTAAGTTCGTTAACCAAATATTGCTGGAAGCCTATCAGGATCGGGCCACGGATATTCATATTGAACCTTTTGCCGCGTTTTGTCAGGTACGTATCCGCGTGGATGGTTTGCTCTATGAATTGGCGTCCCCAGAGGCGTTGCTACATTTTCACCGTGAAATAGTGTCACGTATTAAGATTATGGCTGGGCTAAATATTGCGGAAACCCGTTTGCCACAAGATGGACGTATTTCGATTAGGATAGGTCCGGACGAGGTGGATTTGCGTATTTCCATTGTGCCCGTCCAACATGGCGAAAGTGTGAATATACGTATTCTGCAGTCGCGTCGTTCTTTATTGACGCTTGAGCATCTGGGCTTTTCAGAACATGAACGGCAGATAGTGGAGGCGCAAACGCAGAAGACACATGGCATTATTCTGGTGACAGGTCCGACTGGAAGTGGAAAGACGACTACGTTGTATGCGGTATTGGATCGAATTAATGAGACCGTGCGTAAAATTGTCGCGATAGAAGATCCGGTTGAGTATGAGCTTGACGGTATTTGTCAAATGCAGGTAAAGCCGCAGATAGGTTTTAGTTTTTCTTCTGGTCTGCGTGCAATCTTACGTCATGATCCCGATGTTATTCTTGTCGGTGAAATTCGCGATCTGGAGACGGCAGAGTTGGCCATGCGCGCATCCTTGACAGGGCACTTGGTTTTTTCCACGCTTCATACGAATGACGCGCCGAGTAGTATTACACGATTGCAGGATTTAGGTATTGATTCGTATCTTTTGTGTTCTTCCATAGAGTGTATTATCGCGCAGCGTTTGATACGGCGTATTTGTATCGATTGCAAGTCTCCTGTGTCCCCGAGTGCGCAAGAAACAAGATTATTGGCATTGGCGGAAGGTGTGTATAGTGACGCCGCTTTCTACCAGGGCGCAGGTTGTCACCATTGTCATGATTCGGGGTATCGCAACCGAATGGTCATCTCAGAATCTTTTGTCCTTGATGAGGAAATTCGAACGCTTATCATGGAGAGTGCGCCTGCAAGCCGTTTGCGTAATGAAGCGTTGTCGAAGGGGATGATTCCTTTGCGAGTAGACGGACTCATCAAAGCTAAGGCGGGGGACACAACCTTAAAAGAGATTATACGGGTAACACAAGAAGATATGCAGTTCTATAGATGAAGCAGTATATGTACAGATGCAAAACGGCTTTGGGTGAGAACAAAGCAGGCACACTTTCCGCCGAATCGTTTGATGCGGCGGTAACGGCGTTGTTTGCAAAGGATTGGCATATTGTCGAGCTAAAATCGGTTTCAGTTCAAAAAACGCATTCGGTTGCACATCGTTTTTTAAACAGAGTCTCGAAAAAAACAGTGATTCATTTTAATCGTCAGCTTGCACGCCTTTTACATGCGGGATTGCCGCTTGTTGATGCCTTGGAAGCAATACGAAATCAGATGCCCGACATGCATAACACACTTGATGAAATTTTAGCCTGTGTTAGCCGGGGAGAGGCGTTGCATCTGGCTTTCTCGAAACATCCCAAAATTTTCTCTCCGCTTTGCGTCAGCATGGTGAAAGCAGGCGAATCTGCTGGCGCTCTTGATAAAACTTTTGAACGTTTAGCGCAATTGTCGGAAGCGGATTATGCAAATCGGGTGCAGTTGATGCAATCGCTCATGTATCCCTGTTCTGTGGCTACGGTAGGTTTGGCAACCGTATTTATATTCAGCGCTTTTGTGCTTCCCCGTTTTACGATGGTGTTTGAACAAATGGGGGGCTCCCTCCCGGCAATTACGGCCATGCTGGTCGCATTTAGCGACTTTGCTCAACAGTGGTGGTGGCTGTTTTTAGTTTTTTGCATAGCCTCTTTTCTGTTGCTTCGGGCGTTTTTCCGACATGAGAAGGGACGTGTTTTACGTGATCAATTCATGTTGCGCATTCCCTTTTTCTTCGTTTTGGTGCGTGACATTGAAACGTCCCAATTCACACGCACGTTAGGTGCGCAGATTGAAGCCGGACTGCCGATGCTACCTGCGCTTGAGGTGGCTATCCAAACAATGCAAAACCGCATATATAGAAAGGCGATGACGACTGCAATGGAGCGCATACGGGAAGGAGGAGCGCTTAGTGACGAGATGCGACGGACGGGTTTGTTTACTCTTTCAGTGATAAGTCTGACACAGACTGCGGAGCGCGGCAGCTTGTTGGATCAGACTTTGATGGAGATTGCAGAGGATGCCGCTGCGGAATGTGCACGTCGCATACGCGTTGTTTTGACGTTGATGGAGCCGGTGTTGATTGTCCTTGTCGGATTTGTCGTGGGCGGCTTGGTTATTGCGATGCTATTACCCATATTCAATATTGAGGAGATGTTGTTATGAAAAAAGGAGGTTATACGACGGGGGGGGTCACGCTAATCGAGTTAATGCTTGTCGTTTTGATTATTGGTGTGCTTGCTGCGATCGCAGTGCCGCGTGTAGCGCGTAACCCCGAACGCGCTCGGGTGCGTGCAGCAATAGCTGAAATTGAAAGCGTTACCACTATGTTGGATCATTTCAACATCGACGTGGGCCGTTTCCCCACTACGGAAGAAGGCGTCGAGGCTTTGCGACTCGCGCCTGTTGGTTTGGAAAATCAAGATCGATGGGATGGACCATACACCCGGCGTCGTATTTTAGATCCATGGGGAAATTTATATGTTTACCGTTGCCCGCCCGAAAACGGTGTGGATTTTGATCTAATCAGTATGGGAAAAGATGCCATCCTCGGCACAGATGATGATGTGACTAACTTTGACCTATGAAAAAAAGAGGCCCGCTTTCAGGTTTTACGCTAATAGAATTGGTGCTTGTTCTTGCCTTGCTAGGAATATTGGCCGCCATTCAGCTCCCTCGTCTTCACACACGCTCAGCTCGGATTACATTGAATACGGAGTCGGAATTGTTGATGCGTCTTGCCCATCTTGCCGCACAAAAAGCCCGGTTGGAACGTTGTGAAGTTCGTATGTGCTTTGGTGACACTCCCCAGCAGTTTATATTCGAAGCATCCTCAGAGGTCTCATCTGAAATTCAGGCGTTCAAGAAAGTGGATACGGGGGTGCTGGGAAATGCATTTGCGATAGATTCCGACGTGCTCGTTTCTCCGCTTGAAGGAAACACAGCCGTATGGCGTTTTCTGCCTAACGGTGAAATTCTCGGGCATGAAATAACGTTGAGTCAAGGAGTCCACAAGATAACGGTGTCGCCAAGGAAAAGTGAACTCGAACATGAGCAGGACAATACATTGTAATAAAAGGCAAGCATTGCGCACTCATGCAGGATTGGCGCTAATCGAATTACTTGTTTCAATTGTAATAATTGGCGTGGGTATGACAGGTATTATCCGCGCCTTGGATGCCTGTGTTCGTACTTCGTTTGTTAGCCTTGAAAAAGAACGGGCGCAATCGTTGCTGGACCAAGTGTTATGCGAACGTAGTTCTTTTTCAGGAAAAGATGATTCAGGTTTCTTCAAAGCACCTTTCGAACGTTTTGGATGGAGCGTAACAAAAGAAATAGTTAAAGGGACAGAATTGAGCGAGTTTCTTTGTACAGTAAGTTTTCATCATGGAGATAAATGCTACCAGGTTGAGGGAAAACGACTGTGCTCAAGATAAAAGAAGAAAAGGCGCATCGTTATCTATCTTCGTTGGGCTTTACGCTTATCGAAATGCTTGTGTCGATAACAATGTTTGGCGTGGTGATGTCTTCTTTGATGACAGGACTCTGGGTTGCATCAGAAGCACACCGTCGTATTTTTAGTGCAACTGCCTTTGCAGCTGAGTGCGCGGAGGCGGAACGTTTATTCGCATCCGATTTTGCAGCACTATATCTTGATAAATCACAAGAAGTTTTTCCTCTTAAACTACTGCCAGAAGAAGGGGTGCTCCTGGATTTTTTCAAAGCATCAGTAGGTGCTTATCCGCTTGTTCATGTGCAATACATTTTGGAAGAAAGAAACGAAGGAAACGAAAAAAATGACAAAGAAACCGTGCTGCTTCGTCGTAGTGCGGTCGTTATTTTGGATAGCCCGGCGCCGCCATATACAAAGCAAACCGTTATAACAAAAATAGATCACGTTGAGGTGCAGTATTATAACGGCAAAGAATGGAAAGAAAATTCTGATGCGATGGATGACATCCCTATCGCATTTCGCTTGTGTATATGGCGCAAAGTGCGCGGTCGTGACCATTACCTTGTCCTCATCGGCGCACCTACGGCAAGCGGAGAACAGAAGGGATGATGCATTTCTATGACAAGCGGGCCTTCGTTTTAGTTACTGCAATCTTGGTGTTGTCCATTTTAGCCATACT
Source organism: Candidatus Hydrogenedentota bacterium (assembly GCA_963678445.1). GTDB lineage: Bacteria > Hydrogenedentota > Hydrogenedentia > Hydrogenedentales. The sequence continues at coordinate 3,582,824 of OY782877.1, forward strand.
CTGCTTGGCTATTGCGTATTGGACGCGTATCCAGTTGGCTGAGCAACAGTATTACACATCAGAGCGCGAACTAAACCGCTGTGTGGATAATATGATTATTGGCGTCGTGAATTTAATTCAAAAAGGAGAGCATTTGTCCTATGCCGGCAACTATAAAGTTTTGAACGACATGCCTTGGTTTAACGAGTCTCCCACTATTAAGGCGCAGCTGCGCATTGATGATATTGAAGGTCGCATCTCAGTGAATCATGCCAATCGCCTTTTGATTAAGACTGTCATCAAGGAGATTCAGGGGGACGATGTAAGTGCGGCCCAATTGATCGATGCCATTGAGGATTGGCGTGGCACCGCACTTAATCCAAAGTTTAACCTTGTTTATGAGTCGAAAATGCCCGCCTACCAAGCCCGGAATGCCCCTCTAAAAAGAATCGAAGAGCTCCTTTTTGTGTCGGGGGTTAGCCAGGAGCTTTTCTATGGAAACCTGCATGCGCCCTTGATTGGGGGACAGTCCGATAAAGCTGCTACCGAAATGTCTTCGGAAAATCTTTTTTCTCGGGGACTCTATGATTATTTGAATGCACTTCCAAAGGCGAAATTGTCCATAAACGGGATGTTGCCACACGTTTGGCGGGTAGTACTTCTTTGCGCACTCTTCGATCATCCAGAAGCAGCAGTACCCATAATACGCGACACGCTCGCTTGGCGTTTTGGTATGGATGGCGTTATGGGAACGGAAGACGATCGTTATTTTGAGTCGCGTGAGGCCCTCGCCAAACAACTGGGGCTTCATGGCGAAACTATTGTACAACGTTTGGACGAATGGCTTGGTCTGACATGGCAAGCTCGTGAATTCGACATTCGAATTTGGGTCTCATTGGAGGGCACCCCATTTACTCGTGAAGCTGTCCTACAGGTTTTTTCTGATGACTCGGGGGATTTTAGCCTGCGACATTTTGCCTATGTGGAGTAAATTTTTGCGAAATACACGGATTGAAAAACGAGGTCCTCATGAAGATTGCTAGCATTGTTCATAAGGCTAAAACGATGCCTGTGTTTGCTTCCACAAAACGGTGCTCACAGCCACTCATCTATGATGTAGATGTGGCTTGGACAATGTCTGAAGATGGCTTGTTCACGCATACTGCCATCGACGATTTGAAAGGTACTATCCCGACAAAAAGCAAATTTAATGCTTTAAAATTGAAAAGTTGTCGTAAAAGGCAAAGCTTTTTAGCAGGCTGGCGCGACAATGCCTCGTCCTCTTTCTTGCGGTCGCCAGGCCGCTTTAGCCTGTACATACCAAGCTCTCGCTGTTTCTCCTATATCCTCAATTTGCCTACGGGAACACGGGAAGAGATGCAGCAAATGGCCTCCTTCGAATTGCGTCGCATGCTTCCTTTCGACGTGGAAAATATTTCTTTTGACTGGGTGGTTTTGGAGCAGACAGAAAATACAAGCCGCATCTGGCTGATTGTATTACAAGAATCGGTTATCAGCGATACACTCAATGCGCTTTCCCTCGCACCGACTGGGCTAGCATGTATCGACACAAGTGCATCTTTCCTATACGATCAGTTGCCGCTCCAAGATAGCTTTGAGAATACCTTATGGATAGGGGTGCTCCATAATTCCATTGACATGCTACTTGTATGCGATGGAAAACTTTGGGCGCATCGCAGCCTTCCTCGCTATTCTCAGGAAGCGTCCTTTATCCTCTCGGAGACAGCGCAATTTTTACGCTACCTCAAGAAGGAGGATTTGCCCGAACCCAAAGGGATTAATATAGTACTTGTGGGTGGGGAAGAGGAAATCCTTGAAACACTCCCGAGTGCGCTTCCCGAATACAACAGCAGAACCGAAGTCTTAGATTACCGCTCTATCCTTGCCCCATCGCTTACTCCTCCCCGCATGGACTTGCGCCCTGTTTCCTATCGAAAACAAGAACAGTTTCGTGGGCGATTGCGCAACTGGCTTATGTTCATCTTTCTGTTGTTCGGTACCCTTGGATTACTTTTGGGGATCAATGACGTCTTATACAGAAAAGAAACGCAGTACGTGGATTTTATTCACGAAAGTACAATAGCACTTGGTCCACAAACCGATACACTGGTGGAAATGATGGACCGAATCCTCGATTCCCAAAAAGCAAGACACGCCCGAAATAGTATTTTAAGCATCCTGGAGCGGATCGCTGCCCACGCTCCAGCAGGCGTGTCGATAGATTATCTAAGCTTGGATAGCACAACGCAACGATTACGTATCGGCGGCCAAACGGATACGCGGGGAAAGTTGTTTCAATTCCTGGGACGGTTAAGCGAAGAACCTAAAATTCGTAGTCTCCGACCAGTTGCCATGCCACTTGTTTCTATGGACGGCGCCGAAGTCATCGATTATCAACTTGAGCTAACGTTCAAACCAGGAGCTTGATATTTATGAGACGCCTAACTACACGAGAACGTCGTTCTGTCTTCGGTACAGGATTCATCCTGGCGCTGGCAGCCCTCTATCTGGTCATTATCGAGCCTCGCGTGCTCGCTTGGCGCGAACTGTTTAACGAGCGTGAGAATGCGATCGAAAAATATCGCAAGCACTCTTTGCTGATCCAAAATGAAGAAATTATACGCGACCGATTTGCGCTCATCGACAAAACCACTACCGACCCCAAAAAGAACGCACAAAATGGTCTCGATTTCTATGAGCAGTTATGTACATCCACTTCCCAAAAATCTTTCGAACTGCGCGACATACGCCCTTTTACACCTCGTCAAAAGCCAAAAGAAAAGGAACGTATCTATGGTGCAACACTCTTGGGGGAAGGAAATATGGACGGATTTGAAAAGTATCTTCTCCACCTTATACATATGGAGGAATCTCTATGTATTGAGAATCTCCTGTTGAGCATTCCCCGAAAAGACGCTCCACTCCAGGTTACCATCACCGTATCACGCGAAACAGGAGGCCTGTAATGACACTGCCACAAGGAATTCTTTCGCTAGCTATCCTAAATATTTTACTATTTATCACTTTGCTTCTTTTTATGGGCGGACTCGTCCCCTGGCGCGACTACAAAAGCCTTCCCGCACCTAACCAGGAATGGAATGAAACCGTCTCTCGCCTTGAATCTGACTACGCCTCTCCTACAAACAAGTTGAGTAATAAAAACGTCTTTCGCTCCCGCCGTTCCGGCACACGCATCGCCCAGGCTGTGGATAGCCTCGGCGAATATATACTGAGCGGCGCCTCTCAAGACCGAGCCTATTTCATGCACAAACGGACCAACGCATTAGTTACCTGTGGCGTAAATGAAATGTTCGAAGGCCATAAGGTGACAAAAATAACAGAGCATTGTATTGAACTAGAGCGAGATGGAAATGCAATTCAAATTACATTCTAAAGAAACCTTCCCTATGAAAAAAAATAAACAGCAGCCCCCCCATCGCTGTGTTAAAACCCTTGAAGTATCCCCTTTCCCATGGCGTGTAAAACGATACGTTTTTATCCTACTCTTTCTATTCCCGTTTTTCTGCATTGCAGACACACAAGAACCTGCACTCGTAAATATTAAAAGCGCGGCCCCCATGCCCATGTCCGCCATTATCTCCATGATCTCCGATATGACGGGGCTTAATATTGTTGCTACAGAAAGTGTCGGCAAGACGAATGTAATCGCCAATGCTCGTGGTCTCTCGGCTTTAGAGGTGCTGAAACATATCGCACTGGTACATGATTTTCGCGTTATAAAAGAAGAAGACGGCGTCATTCTGTTACTTACGGCCCAAGAATGCCAAGTATCCAAAAACTGCCCCTGTTCAACACGTGTATTCCCACTTGTAAACATACCCGTCACCACAATGCTGGAGACCATTAAATCTTATTTGAGCGAAACAGGTTCTGTAAGCGTGAACCCGGAAACTAACCAACTCGTCGTCTCTGACAGAGAAGAAATCCTCACACAAATAGAAAAAGCCATTGCCGCCCTAGATCAACAGCTTACCACCGCCGTATTCGAGACAAATGAGATTAGCTCACAAGATGCCGCTACGCTGCTCAAAACCATCGTGCAACCTCCCGGAACCATAGAGACCGACACCGAAGGTCGTTTTATCACGGTTACCGACACCCCAAAAAACATACAGCGTGTACAAACCGCATTGCGAAAACTGGATACCCCACCCGACCTGTTCACCGAAACCTTTATGTTAAAACATGCTTCCTGCGAAGAAATCGGGGTTACCGTACGTGAACTTTTTGACCAAACCATCAAAAAAACATCACAAAACAAGATACAGCAAGGTAATAACCAAAACTACTCATCCTCGGAGCGTTCTAAACAACAACAGCAGAGTATGAAAGAAAACAGCGACAATAGTAGCAGTACAAAAAATAACAACAGCCCAAACCCATCCTCAGTCATGACCTTGCGCGCATTCGCATTGGGAGAAAAAGGCTCCGTAGTCATTGATTCACGTAACAACGCCATCATAGTTACCGCCGAAACAGAATTCATCAAACGGCTACGTGGTATTATCCACTCTATGGACACAGAGCTACCGCCCTTCAATTACACATTTGCCTTCGCGGAAATGGAGACCTTGCTACTAGAAGAAAAACTTCCTGCACTCTTGTGTACACGTGGAGAAAGCTACCACATCGACAAAGATAACCACACCGTCAGTTTCTTCACTACTCCCAATCGCGCCAATGTCATACTCGACTTATTCAAAGAATGGGACAAGAAACCCGAACAAGTCATTATCGAAGCAAAGCTACTTTCTGTAAGTGACAATGCGGTTAAAGCCCTTGGGTTAAACTTCACTGCTCAAAAAGAAAAGAAGCGCCCCTATACCGACCCCGTGATAACCCACGAAGGGTTAATCAATCTGGCGCCAGTAGTGACTGCAGGCTCTCCCATTTCCGAGCTCAGCATTGGTGCATTAGCGACTTCAGACTACAACCTTTTCATCCGCGCAATAACCTCAGACAGCGAAACCAGGATACTTACGGAACCACGCATCGCCACACTGAACAACAAGGCCGCTTCGTTCTCCGATGCCAGACAAGAACCCTATACAGTTGTAACCGTTGACGGTACCACCAATACCGTATTAGAAGATGTTCGTTTTCTTGATGTTGGTGTAATTCTTGAAGTCCTTCCCCACGTAAATGACCACGACGAAATTAAACTCGACATAATGCTCAAACTCAGCCATCTCGTCGAAATCCGAGATAACTACCCCGTAGTTGACACCACAATAGCCCAAGCCACAAGCCGCACCCCCCATGGACAACCTGTACTACTGGGCGGTCTGAAACTACGCAGCACACTTGAACAACGCCAAGGCGTTCCCCTCCTCAAAGACATTCCCCTCGTCGGAAGGCTTTTCCGAAACCTGGATAGGGATAAAACCAACCGCCAACTCATTCTCATTGTTACACCCTATATCGAAGAGGAGGGTCGAAAACCTGAGTCCCCCCTTATCGATATACTCGAAGAAGAAGAGTACCTGCTGGAAAGTGAAATCAAAAACATCTCGCGCCAGCCAGGTTCTATAGAAGCCCCTTGATATCTGAGATGACGATAGATGTATACACACGATTACCACGAAAAAGACAAACAGGAAAATAGCATAGATTTTATGCTGAGTCGCTAATCAAACGAATGGTCGTCTTTCTTCTCGGGTGCAAAGCCCCGGAAGACGCCAGCGGAATACTCCCGCTGATGCGTGCGCACCCATACCGCGGTCGTGTTCAGGCCCATAGCCTCGGCGATCCGCGCGACCGCGGGCCAGTCGAGCATGTTCGTGCGCCCGTCGCGCCGGACGGTCTCCAGGTCGTCGAGCACCTCGCGGGGGAGGAAGACCGGCCCCGGGTCTTCGAGGGTGAACGCGATGTCGGCCTCGTCTATCTTGTCCGCCACAAACTCGACGTAGCCGTGCGCAGCCAGGGCTCTGAGGAAGTCCGCGGCGCGTTCTTCTGCCGTGCCGCCGCGCACGGGCGGCTTGTTCGGCAGTCGGGCCAGAAGCCCTTCCATGTACTCGTCGGGCGTCTGCCGGGCCGTGAAGGGCGTTTGTGCGCGCATCTGTTCGACCAGCGCGAGGCAGTCCGGCCCTTCGATGACCTGTCCGGGTTCCGGCACTGGACGCCCGTCCTTATCCGTGACGCGTATGATCATCTTCATTGGTGTTCCTCCGTTCAGCATGCGGCCGCATGCGGTTGGGTTGCGGTTTCAGGCGCGGGCTGCGGCCGTCCGTTCTTGAAGGCGGCATCGCCCGGCATGTTGGCGAGCAGGTGCTTGCGCACCGCTTTGAATTCGTCCCCGATAAGGTTGAGGCGGAGCAGGAAGACGCGGAAGTCGTACTTGGCGCTGGCCGGGTCGAAGGCCCGCTTCCGGCTCGATGCCGCGCGTCCGTTGAGCGCCTTGGCGGCGAGGGCGAGGCAGAGCGTGATGTAGGCGCGGACCTTGCCGGCGTGGAGGGTCGCTTCGAACCAGCGGAACTCGACGGTGCCGCGGTACCAGACGTTGTGCAGATTCACGCCGTGATAGCGCGTCGGGCAATAGTGCTGCGGTTGCGCGTTGTGGTAGCCGTACCAGATTCGGTTGAGTTCGTCCTTGGTCTTCGGGCGCTGCCGCTCGACGCGGCGGATGAAGTCGTCGTTGACCGGGCGGGTGAAGCGCCGGAGCCGGTCCTGGCTGATGCCGAGGGCGTGCAGGATGAGCGGTTCCTGCTTGTAGACGCTCTTGGCGAGGTTGCCGAGGCGGCGTCCGTCGAAGGGCGCGGCGGCGATGTGGACGTGCATGCCGCACTGCATGTTTACACGCGCGCCGCAGCGGCGAATGGCGCGGACGACCTCCTGGAACTGCTTCATATCCGCGTAGCACAGGACCGGGGTTACGACCTCAGCGCGCAGGTTGAAGGGGACGTGGCTGAGCGAGGCGTCAGCAACCACCTTCCACCGCCGTCCGTGGAGGTCGACGACCTCCCAAGGGTCGTAGCAACCAGGCTGGCCGATGTGCCGCACCGTGCCGCCGACCACCGAGTGGATGGCGCGGGCCACCTGTTCCCGCGACCTCTTGACCGTTTCTATCTCGACCCCGAACCGTATCTCGCGCATGTCCATCGTCGCTTCGCTCCGTTGTGTTCTGTTTTCTTGTTCCTGGTGGCGGCTACCTCCGCCGCCCGGTGTACACATGAACGCTTGGTTCGGGGCCGGAAGTCAAGAAAATAAACACGCCGAATGGAAGCGCAACACATTGGAACGAAACAACATAGCGAATATTCCCTGCGTTGCATCTGATAAGCTACGGAATTACCTACAAGGTGCTGAGCCGAAAGCGGATTTGCGTTTTATATGTGGGGTACGCATAATCGTCCCATTAATTAAACTCTATGAGAGATGGGAAAGGTCTAAGGAGAAACAGCATGCCAATTGATGTCTCAGGAACAGCGGTCTTCGAATGCAAAAACTGTAAAAAAAAACACCACATTGCTGCCCAGGAGACGGAATGGGAAATTGTGGAGTCGCATGGAAGGCAGATGCGCGCGGAGGCTCATCACGCGTCTCGGAAGGAATTCACATGCGACGCCTGCGGAAATGAGATCGAAGTTGAAGTGAGTGCTTGGGAATACCCGGAAGGCGTGTTTAACCACTCTGACTACAGCTCAACTTCGGGCGCGGAAACGAAGCAAGAATGGGTGATTCAATTTCATTCGGATTGAATCAGATTTGCTGCGCATTCTACAGTTCCCGATTGAGCCGCACCGTCCGCTGTTCCTCCCCCCGGATGCGGTCCAGCCGCGAGGCGCATGCCTGTGCCTCATCGTCCGGCAGTCCAAATTCTTGTTCGAGACGGGTGAGGCGCTTGTGTAGCAGTTCGGCCACCTCCGTGAAGTGGTCACGCACCAGGGCTTCGCGTTTCTCTCTCGGGGATGGGATGTACTCGGTCATCCCGCCGCGCTGTTTCACGAGCATTCGCTTCGCTCCTTGTTGTTGGTTATTCTGTTGTTGCCTTCTGGTGCCTGGTTGCCGGAACTCTTCGAACCAGAAACCAGGCACCAGATAACCAGACACCCGTTTACGCCAGTGTTGCTCCGAGCGTGTGGATGCGCGGATAGACCAGCGGTGTGCCGGTCATGGTCGCCTTGTAGCGGATGCGCTTGCCGGTGTCGTCGGTGAAAGTCCGGGACAACGTGTACTCGGTCCATTCGTAGGTTATGGGCCGCGTGTCGTTGATGGTCATGGCCTCCCAGGTGGCGCCGCCGTCGTTGCTGCAGAACCACTGTATGGTCGTGCCGCTCGGGATATCCATCTGCGCATAGACCTTCGTCGACGCGACGCCCTGGGTGAGTTCGTTTTCGCGGGTGATGTAGGTTCCAGACGTTTCGTTGAGGTAGCCGATAAGATTCACGTCTTTGAAGCTGAGCGCGGGCGTGTCGTTCTCAGCGATGGTGCTGAGGTGCACGCGCACGAGCACCTGGGGCGCGAGGTTTGGAAGACGCTCTTCCTCGGCGGGCACGATGGTATCCCACCGGTAGCACCGGTTTGCAATATCGCGATTCAAACGTTCTGCAAAACCGGCATCTTCACCCGCGACCGCAGGTTGCGCATATTGGGTGTGGCCCTGCCACCGCCGCCATCCGTCGAGTACTCCCAGAGCATGGTGCAGCCTTCGGGGATGGCGCTGTACTCGTCGATGTTGAGTTCGGAGAACTGCACGCCGGTGATGGGCTGAAACTGGACCACACCGTCGAGGTCGAAATCGGCGCCGTAGACTTTCATGGTGAGGCTTTCTTCGGGAAGCGGTTCCCAGGCCTCGCCGTTCGCGCTTTCGAATAACGCACCCTCGGTGTAGTTGAGGCGGGCAATGGGGCCGTCTTCGCCCATTTCACCTAATTCAGCAACGCGTACGGCGTAGTAGGGACTTTCGCTGGCAATCACCAGCGCGTAACGTTGCCCGGCTTCCGCATAGAACGGATCGTCAAAAGTAATGCGGGTTTCGTTGTTGCAGGTTATGGTGCCTGGGACAATACTTGTTTCGGAAAAGACGGTCCCGTTGGGTAAGCCGGTGCGAGCCGCACGGGCAAGATCGCATATCACGGTATCGGTATAACCTGAGCAATTCCCCGCGATTGCCATACGTATTAACGGAAGTGGCCCTGGCCACCGCCGTGCACCTGGATACTAACTGCTTGTAAAGGATCGGCCTGGGTGAAGTAGATGCCGATGCCGGTAACGACCTGGTTGCGTTCGAAACGAAAGGTCTGGGCCAGTGGATCTACGCGGGTGGGAAAGGTGCGGATCTTTCAAAGGCAGGCGGTAACGATGGTGCGGATGATACGTCTGAAGGCGCCCTCGCCTTGCGAGGCGGCCAGCTGGCTGCCTGCGCCGTCTTCCTCGCCACCCGCGACACGCAGAATACGGGAAATGTCCAGCGGCGCGTTGACGACGATGCCTACAGATGCTTCGTAGACGCCGTCGGTCATCCGCACGGTGCGGGTTCCATCACGCACGTCCGCCGGAATGGTGAACATGGCCGTGAGCGCGCCGGTGCTGTCGGTGCTAAGCTCGGAAAGGACCAGTTTACCGTCGCAGTAGATGGAGACGTCGGAGGCGTCCGGTGTAAAATGCATGGCGCGTACATGAATATCGGAGAAGCCGCGTCGGCCCGTATTGGGCGATACTTCAATGCGTGCGCGAGGCTTTTCAAAGAGGGCGTATGGGTTGATGTTTCTTGAACCAGAACGCTAGGCTTGCTCAATTAGCCATTTTACGAAGTCTAGGAAACGTTACCAAAGGATCTTTGTTTTTTGCGCATTAATTCGATACTATGATGTAGAACTTTATTTCTAGAACAAAAGGCAGATCTAGAGGAGGGGGTTATGGTAAGCAGACGAGATAAAACAAAAGCCAAGCGAGAGAAAAAGAAAATGAGACAACAAGAGGAAGCTCTGTGCCGTTTACTGATGAATTATGGAAATAATCCATCACCACAGAGAACCGATAGTGCGCCTACCGACAGTCAGCTAAACACGCTTATAACTGCTATGGACAAAGAATTCGCAAGCGTTTCAGAAGGCACTGTTGTGGACATAGGATGTGGGCATGGTGTGCTGCTAGAACGTCTCGCAGCGTTACCCAATTTCAAAGACCAAGCAGGCATGCTGTACTTTGGTATTGATTATTCCGACTATCACGATGAAATTCTTACTCTAGCGCGTACACATAGAATGCATAGACGCGTTGACGTTGCTAGCATAGATGAATATGCTCAGATTTGGAAAGATTCGGCCAGAATCCCTTCTCCTTACTTTGTTTTTGTTCGTAATGTTCTACATGAATTAAGTTTTGATGCTACACGCGATCTGCTTTATACGATTTCAGAAAATTGCCCCACTGGTTCCCTGCTGGTTATTCAAGATCTTCTCGTTTTTCCTGAAGCTGAGCGAGGCAATGTATGCTGGCAACCTGAGCAGCTCAAATTCTTAGTACATAAATGTGGTTTTCGAGTGGAGTCAGCCTGTCCTATCAAGACCAAATCTGGCAGTCGATGGTTCAACCTATTGGGACGACGAGAAGATACTTTACATCTGAAACCAAACAAGATTTACGAATTGATTGTGAAGTACCGCCGACAGCAGTGGGAAGAATGGAGCAAAGCCAACCCCTTGACCTGTAAGGGGCAGGATTTAAGTCAGGAACCTGTTTCGGTAATAGATTTTGATCTGCAATATGCTGCATTAACAATTCAGCTTCTGAATGCTGGTGCTTCTGATGTTACAGCCCTCACGAAAGAACAGGAGAGCTTGTGCGCATGCAGAAATTTTGCGAGGCAGCTGTCCTCCACAGCAAGACGATGTGAGACACACATCGAAAATTTAAAACCTATTAAGCACTTCAAGGATCGTGCTAATAGCCTCGACGCTTTGCAGGCTTTTCTGAGTGGTCCTCATAGCGTAACTGTTATTACAGGACCTCCGTTAATGGGAAAGACTACCCTTACAAAGCATGTGCTTGCTACCTTCGAGCACGGTCGCATTCCTTGCTTTCTGGATCTTCAAACCACTACGACTGTCTGGAATCTCATCGAAAACCTACTTTCCGAGATGGGGGTGCGCTTCTCCAATGAGATACTCTTGCGACTCAAACGGTTGAGCTTTTCTAGCATTGAATCCGAGCTCGAAAGTTTTATTAGTACTCAAGCTGCTAACTTTGTCTTCAGTTTTGATCATTGGGAACGTATAACAGAACCTGATGGTTGCCTTCATGATGAAGACATCAAGAGACTTGTACTGATCCTAGCGGAAACTAACGGAACGAAATTAATTATAACTAGCCGGTATGATATAGACACTTCGTTTATTGCATCCCACCTAGAGCCAACCTTGCAGCCGCCGGTAGGTCGATTCCCGCGTGAACCCCATCACGTTCCAAACGTGTTGGGTGCATTTTTAGGATGGCCATCCTATCCTCGTGAACTGATTCAGGCAATAGATCGGCATCCACTTATGGCGGTTCTGGCCGCACTATATTTAAAGGAACGAGGAGCAGATGCGCTCAGCGAAAATAGTTTTCTTACTAATCTTAGTGAGCATCTGCGTTCCGCCATCTTGGCTAAAATACTGAACGATCAGGCTCGCCCGGCGATTCAAGCGCTTTCAATGCTACGTTTGCCTGTGCCGCGAAGTCTACTTGTAGGACTCTCTTCACATGAAAGCGTAAGTGAGGCAGAAAAACTCGGATTAATAAATCCAGTTCCAGATTTACGCCGGGACGATTTAGTCGCTCTATTAGTACCTCTTAGACTTCAAATCGAAAATGATGCGGATTCCGAAATTTTCGCTAGTAACGAGTCGATAGATGAAAATTTCAGTGTTATTATTGGTGACAATAAGTACTTTCATGAGAAAGCGGCCCGACAATTTGAGAAAGAATTCCGTCTTGACGGCGATGGAAAATGGCTTCGAGAGATGTACTATCACCTTGTAGTGGGAGGTAATGAGGATATACTTAGGCATTTTGGTAATGTGTTTTGTTCTGAGCTTTCTGCTGCTGCAGACTACTGGTTTCGAACAAGTAAGGATTTTAAGCGTGCATTATGGGCCTACGAGAAAATCCGAGATTACGGCTATGATAAAACGCATATCCGAATGAGAATTGCGTCCTGCAAAATTCGTCTTAACAGAGTCGCTGAGGGTGAGCGAGAATTTAATCTCCTTTTAAAACAGTATCCGAGAAGGGGTTTTTTTAGTGCGTACGTCGATGCTTTGCTTTCGGCAAGTCTCTACGAAAATGCCCTTTCAAAACTTGAGGAATTTAGCCAACTGGACTCTGAGTTTCCTTGGACGGCTGGTCAGTATGGAAGGGCCTACAGAGGTCTTCAGCAACATGAAAAAGCTATTCAAGCTTTTGGACGACAACTGCGGGTGAACAAAGAACCGGTTGTCTTCCAAAGCCTAGCAGGGGCCTATCACGCTTGGGGCGACACTGCTAATGAGAGGAAGACGCTCGAAGAAGGCTTGCGTCAATCCCCGACAAGCCGCCGTTTGAAGATAGCCTATGCTGCTTTGTTGGAAAGAATTGGTAAATTGGAGGATGCGGCTAAAGATTTAAAAATACTTTTAGAGCGTAGCCCTTACGATGGGTGGATAATCCTACCCCTCGTGAAGGCACTCGCACGCCAGGGACAACAGCAAGAGGCAGAGTTAATATGGCGTAAAGCTTCCGGAAAGATTTGTCCCGATCACATGAATGTGATTATAGAGGCGGAAATATTTGCTCAGAAGGAAGAATTTGCATCGTCTATCTCTCTATTGCAAAGTATTATACATGATGATGAGCACTCCGGTGGTCAAAGATTGGAGTTGTTTTATCGCTGGGCAACAAGACTTGGAGAGAACGAGGCTGGTCGTCAAAAAGCAGCAGAGGGTTTGGACGAACAAATCAGTCCCGCCGCTAGCAATAATGTTCCCCTCCTTGTTAGCAAGGCAAAGCTAGCTTTGTTTGCACAGAAACGTGACGTTGCGGAAGATGTACTAAAGAAACTGCGGGACTTAAATCCAAATTTGCAGGAGCTAGTTCGTCTAGAACAGGAATTCGAAAATACGTTTTAGAATTGAGCCACTCATACATGCATCCTTTCGGGTGAAACTACATAGCGTTTCTGCTTATTTGTATCCAAGCAAAGCGAACCCATCCACACGCTGCTGAATCGCGTTATGTCCCAGCGTTCGCCCGCGCAGGCCGGGGCCAGGAGCGGCGTTTCGCCGTAGCAGTCCTTCTGCCGGAAGCGAATCCGGCAGGGTGTGTTCGCATGGTTGAGTAGCGCGCCGCCGATGGCCGCCTCGTTGAGCCGTGCGGTGGGGCGTGGAACCGCCGGTTGCCGCCGCGCCTGGACTTCGCAGCAGACGCCGAACTTTCGTTCGCTTTCCCAGGTGTTCGCGAGCATGCGCGTGTTGAGCGCCTTCGTGTTGAGGCGCATGCGATCGCCCCGGTCGTGCCAAGACATGAAACACGTAGCGGCGGAATCGAAATCACTCAACAGGGTGGTGGCGGAACTGTGGATTAGGAAGCTCCAGACCTTGCGCTTGTACGTCAGGTGGAAACCCGCGCCGAGTCCCGAATGGTTGAGCCGGAAGGTTTCGTCGGGGTCGCCGAACATAATGCGGCGGACAAGGAGCTTCTCCAGGCCGGTCAGTTCGTCCGTGGCCTCGTAATACGCGAGCAGCCATTGCCAGAACCAGGCGCGCGTGCCCGCGGGATGGTGGAAGCGCAGGGCGTCGCGGATGCCGGGAGTCTGCGTTTCCGAACGGATGCGGTAGGCCCCGAGGCTGTGGACCAGTCCGGGCAGCTTCGCGTGATTCAGGATGGGACGGCTGTTGAGACGCAGCGCGGTGCGGTACGTTTCCTCGATCATGCCTTCCCAGCCGAGGTCCACTAGGGAGCGGCGGATAGCCGGGATGGTGGCCTTGCACCGGTAGAGGGGCACGGCTTCTTTAATGATGTTCCGCTGCGTATCCGGCGCGATGGTCCCGTCATACGGGCGGCCCACGATATGGGCAAGGTGCGGAAGGTAGCGCGGCTCGCAAAGGTCCACGTCGAATATCTCGGGAAAACGCTCGATGCGTTCCTTCAACTCGTCCAGGCTCACGGCCGGCACCTTCAGGAACGCTGCCAAGTCGCCGGTCTCGTCCTCGATGCGGTAGAGGGGTGGCAACAACTCGAAGAGCTTGTTCTCGAAATACCCCGCCATCACATAATCTCCGTGACAAAGAGGATTTGCTGCTTTGAGAAGAAAGAGGTACAATTGGAGCGGATAGTACAACGGGAGCGTTTGCGACGGAACCAAAGGGATGCTTTTTTATGCGCACCATACATTTCACAGCTGTGATTGAACGAGAGGGGGATGGCTTTGTCGCGTTGTGTCCCGAGTTGGACATCGCCAGCCAGGGCGATACAGTCGAAGAGGCCCGCACAATGCTTCAGGAAGCCGTAGAGCTTTTCTTTGAATGTGCTGATGAGGAAGAGGTGCAGCGCCGCACGCAGGGCGAATGTTATATCGTCCCGATGGAGTGTAGCATTGCCTAAGCTCAAGCCGATATCCGGCGCGGAAGCCTGTCGCATACTTTCCGAAAACGGTTTTCTTGAAGTTCGCCGTCGGGGAAGCCATGTTATTATGCAGAAGCGGGATAACAGCGGAACGACGACGGTGCCTGTACCCGACCACAATGAACTACGTATGGGGACATTACGTTCAATCATTCGCCAGTCTGGTTTGTCACGTACGCTTTTTGAAGCATAATTCGCTATTTGTGTCAGACCTTTTTCGCTTTTTCTCCTCGCCCTCATGACGCCTCCCGTGGCAAAGGACGTTTGCTGCTGCGACGAGATGGGGGTATACTTCAAACAGATGATGTTGCTTATTCTTTGAGGTAAATGCGATGAATCAATATACGGCTGTCGTGAAACAGGATGGTGAGTGGTGGATAGGTTGGATCGAGGAGATTCCGGGAGTGAATTGTCAGGAGCAAACCCGGGACGAACTTCTCGAAACGCTTCGGGTAACGCTTGAGGAAGCGATTGAAATGAATCGCCAGGACGCCCTTGACGCCGCTCTTGGCAACTATGAAAAAGCCATTGTGAATATCTGACGTGAAGCGTACTGAACTTATCCAGCATCTGACTGCGCACGGATGTGCGCTTATTCGTGAGGGAGATCGTCATTCCTGGTGGGGTAATGACAGGCGTAATACGCGTTTTGCAATTCCCCGGCATCGGGAGATTAATGATATCCTCGTGCGGAAAATCTGTCGCGATCTTGATATCCCTGCACCAAAGTAAGCGTTTTAAAAACGTTTTTTTCATATCACGACGCCCTCCGCAAGCGGAGCTGCACCTGGCCGAGCGCCGGGATGAGCAGGCCGGCATCGAGCGGCGCAGCGAGGGAGAAGCGAAGGGTCGTCGTCGCGGCCACCGGCCCGTCCAGCCGGTAACCGATGAGCTTGCAGAGATTGATGACGTTCTGGCGCTGCCGGGCCGTGGGCAGGAATGCCTCGGCGGCCTGCGCGTCGAGGTAGTAGGCGAGCATGTCGCCGACGCCGCAGAAGAGTTCCAGCAACACAACGCCCAGGTCCGACGCATTGAAGTCCGTCCAGCGGTCCGTCAATTGCGGCACGCGGGCGAGCAGTTCACGTCGGAGGGATTCATAGTCCTTGTTCGCGTAATTCATTTCGGTTCCCGGTTATGGGTTTCCGCTTTCCAGTTCTCCTTAACCGGTAACTGAAAACCGCCTATGGGTTATTTACCGGAAGGCGGCGGAAACTGTCGGGTGATGGGACATTTCTTAGAGGAAAGCGTTTGCATTAGAACCGAATATGGTTTATATTCAGTCTTACTATGCAAAGGAACAAAGCTATGAGACTTTCTCACCAAATCAAACCCATCAGTTATCTCAAAGCGCATGCCGCCGAGGTGGCGCGTACGCTTGGGGAGCAGGGAGAGCCGTTGGTCATCACGCAAAACGGCGAGGCGAAGCTGGTTGTTCAGGACATCGAGAGTTTTGAGCAAACCCAGGAAACCATGGCGTTGCTCAAAATTCTAGCCCTGGGCAACCGTCAGATTGAGCAGGGAAAAACCCGTCCGGCGAACGAAATCATCAAGCGTCTGCGCAAGAACCGGGAGACGCGGTGATGCCGTTTCCCGTGCTACTGACCGATGACGCGGCCCGTGATCTCGAAGAACTCTATGCGTACATCGCGCAGCATGACAGCTCCCGGAGAGCTGATGCCGTGCTTGATAAACTGGAAGGGATTCTTGAGGGACTGCGGGAATCACCGGAGCGTGGTGCGTATCCTAAAGAACTTATCGCGTTGGGGATTCGGGAATACCGCCAGGTCTTCTTCAAACCCTACCGGCTCATTTACCGGGTAATCGGGAAGAAGGTATACGTCCTGCTAATTGCCGACGGTCGTCGCGATATGCAGACCCTGCTGGAGCGTCGATTGCTCGAGTCGGATGCGTGACCGAGATCCCAAAAGCTCTCATAAAAAACGAAATTTCTGCTGTGGTCAGGGACGGCAAGGACCATATATATTGCCTGTGGCGCTGGCCACTTTAGGGTATTTCTCTGTGGTAAGGAAAAACCAAGTTGCCTTCCACCTGCGTTTTGATGACGCGGTAGGCGATGCGCACCAGCAGCACGTTCCGGTCAATGTTCTCGGGCGAGTCGTCGAAGGAGACCCCGGTCACCCGGACGCGCTTCTCCCAACGTCGGATGGCGTCGATGACATGGTGACGCACGAGTCCCTTCAGCACGGCGTCGTTCTGCTCAAAAACCAGATCCTTCAGCCGCGAGCCGAACTCCGGGTTCATGAAGCGTTCGCCGGGGCGTGTCCCGAGAATCTGCAGGATGCTTTCATGGATATGGGCATGTTCCTGCGAGGTCGTTGTCGAGATGCGCGCCCCGCCGGAACGCTTGTGAAACTGGAATGGGAACTTGAGCCCCTTGCCCAGAAAAGTGCTGAGTGCATCGTTCGAAGTGTGAAGTGCAGAGTTATCTTTTGCCGCCTTCGGCATCTTGCTATTTTTACTTCTCACTTCGCACTTCGCACCTCGTACTTGCCACTTCTCTCGTCGTACCTCGCACTCCGCACTATTCTTCCCTCCGGCATTCGCCTTCACAGATGGGACGCGTTTCCTGTACGTCCACGGGCGGCGCGGGTTCGGGGAAACGGATGACGAGATCGAGGCCGTTTCCGGTCGCGAGGCGGATGGTGCCGTCCAGTTCGACGACACCGCGATGGCCGCTTTCTTCCGTAGCAAAGTTCTTGATGCCGTCCGGCAGGATACCCACCTCGATCTCTTCGCCGAAGGCCTCTATGCGTGGATAGCTCAAGAGCACGGTCGTGCCCGCCAGATGGAAGATAGTCGCGGTCCGCTCGTTGTGGTTGACCGTGAGCAGCGCATTTTCTGCAATAGGCGCAAGGAAGCGACCGTTACCTACCTGTTCGGCTTTCACCTCCACCGGGAGGCCGGTGATCATGGCGGTCTCGTGGTAACGCGCACGGCCGCGGGATCGAGCCGAAGCGTTACGCCGTTGGGTAGCGCAATCTCGCGGCCAAGCGCCGGCGTCAGGGCTTGTGCCTCGCCGTCCGCGCCGATAAAGGCCAGCGTTCCGTCGGCACTCACGCGGACCATGTCGCCGTTGGCCAGGCCAAAGAGGCGGCCTCCGTCGGGCAGATCGCGCGCTGTCGTGCCTTCCGGCAGGGATTCGAAGGGATACGGATCCACCGGCGGCGGTTCCTCGGGCGGCGGATTGACGTTCTGGAGATAGGCCGCGACCTGCTGCTGGTTCGCCGCGATGGCCGCTTCGGCCTGGGCTCGAATCGCCTCGGACGCCTGGTGGCTGGCCTCGAAGGTGTTCTCCATGGCAACCAGGGTTATACCGATGGCCTGCAGCTTGTCCTCCAGCCACTGCGGGAGCGGCTGTTGCGCCGTCTGTATGGCCGTCTGCAATGCGGCCAGCTCCCCGCGAATCTGGTCCAGACTCGCGCGCAATTGCGTCGAGAAGGTCCCGGCCTCGTCGGAGAAACAGGCGGTCAGTCCGTCCGCCACGCCCTGCAAGGCGCCGAGTTGCAGCGTCAACACGTCACGAAGGGCCGTATGCTGGGTCTCGATAGAGGCGCGCATCTGCCCGAGCGCCGTGTTCGTTCCGGTAATAGGTGTTTCCAGCCCGGCTACCCGCGTGGCAAGCGTGTCCAGCTTCGGGGCGACGGCGTTCTGGAAAGCGGTCAGGGCCTGGGTATGGGCGTTGAGTTTATCGCGCACTTCGCCCAGGACCTCGGCGGTCACCTCGAATTCCAGGTGATGCCCGGCGCGGCTGGAGTTGTCCATCAAGACGGCCATCACGCGACTCCCACGGCGGTCTTGAGCAGGTCCACGCAGACGCGCGTCTCGCCGATGTCGATGTCATAAGGAGGGGTGCCGATCATCTCGGCCAGGCCGCGCCGCCACGTCCGCCGTCCGGGCACGGTGCCGTAAGCGGTCCCGTCGCCCATGGCGGCTTCGAGCAGGTTGTTGGCGCCGTCGGGCGCGAAGTCGTAGACCGTTCCGGTCCCGTCTGGAATGGCGCGGGTGTTCACGATGCGTTCGACGGCCTGGCGCATATCGCGCAGGTAGAGCGGCACGAGTGGATGGTTGTCTATGCCGTTCAGGGCGGGCACATTGACCCCGCCGTCCGGCGTGCCGAGGGATTGCCGCTGGCCGTCTTTCGTGTAGCGGCGCCACTCGGTCTGCGTGATGACAATCTGCGTCACGAGGCTCACGATCATCGTTACGATGTCGCCCGTTGAGGGCGCGATGAGATACTGTCCACCCGTTCCCTCTGCAAGGGTCGTGTAGCTGGCCTCGCAAAGCGGCCATGTATTGGCGCTCGAGCAGATGCTGCAGGCGATGGTGGAGGCGGCGTTGAGTTCGCCGATAACGGTGTTCAGTTCCTCGTCGGCATTGAGATAGTGCTGTGTGCCGACGCGCCATTGCGCCGCCGTTTCGTCACTGATGGTAAGGAGCATGCGGCGTGCGTCGGAGGCCCACATGGTGTCCATAATACCGAGGCGCAGGGCGTTGAGATACCACTCGCCGGAACCGTTCGCGGCGGGAAATCCGTCCATGGCGGCCTGGAAGGCGGCTTGGTCGCGGGTCGGCTGGCAGCGAATCAGCGCACGTCGGAGGTATGTGGCGTTGTTCGTGTCGCCGTCCACGCCCTGCTGCATCACGCCGATACGGATGTTGCTGTACGCGCCGATGATCTGTGTGAAGAGATCGCTCACCTGTGTTCGCACGGCGTCAATGACATGCTGCATCGAGCCGGAGATATCGATAATGATCATCACGTCAAGATGCGAGATAGTCTGCTCCAGGACGTGCTCGATAGCGTTGATGTCGCGCATGAGTTCAATGACGTGACGACCGGCGCAGTGTCGGCCGACGTAGGGATTCCTCGCCATCACGATTCCTCCCACGACAACCAGACGGCCTGCGGTTCCTCGGGCGCAATGACCTCGACCTGTATATGGCGAAGACTGGATTGACCGTTGAGTGTAAAATCGTAGACGCTGATCATGGTCGCGCCAACCTTGCTTCCTAGGCTGACCATTCCATTCGAATCCACGGCGGCGATACTGTTATCCGTTGAAATAAAAAGCGGCGCACCCACAAGCGTGCCGGCAATGCAAAGGGGCACCGTCTGACTTGTTGTGGATTTAGAGACCTTGATGTGTTTAGGGAACACGTCCCAGTAACGCATTGCTCAGCTCCTTTCGTCGCTCATAATGGGTTTCCAGTTTCTGGTTGTCAGTTACCAGTTATTTTGTTGTTGTTCCTTGCAGGTGGTGTCTCCATCTACAACTGGAAACTGGTAACTGACAACCCTTAACCATTCATCGTGTTTGGGCTGCCTGCCACGATGACCGCGCCGCAGCCGGTCGAATCGCCTACGCGAGCAATGGGTTGGCCTTCCACCAGAGTCCTGCTGCTGCCGGTGACGATGGGCGTTACGCCATGCCCGGGTATCGGGCAGACATGCAGATCGCCCATGCGCGCTACGAGGATGCCGTTGACCATGGTCCGGCTTGCGGACGTGATAATGACGCCCCCGTGATTGCTTGGGTCACCCAGTCGCGCCACGGACCTGCTCATGCCCGCACCTTCATAAGGAGATTGATCAGGAAGCCGATAAGCCCGCCGATAGAACCGCCGATACCCAACGCCAGTCCCGCGATCTTCCACATGGTGTCCGTGCCGAGTTTCGCGCCGACGCGGCTGTGGAGCCGGTTGATCTCGTCAGCATGGCGGTGCAGTTCCTCGTTAATGCCGCGCACGAGCACATCCACGTTTTCCTTGTCCGACTTCTTCTCGATTTCCCGCTCGATTTTCTCGAGCCGGTCCTGTATCTCCCGGCGATGGTTCTCCAGGATGTTGCGGAACTCCTGGCGCCAAGCGTCGAAGGTTCGCGTCAGGAACTCCTCGTGGCAGGCGATGCCGCCCGGTTGGGGCTGATCCGTCATGTAGTCTTCCTTCCTATGGGTTGATGAGCACCATGGCCGAGGAGCGGACGAGGATGTTGCCCGAGGCGCCGTCGAGCAGCACGTTGCTCCCCGCACGGTCCGTAAGCGTGATCTGCCCGGCAACCGCGTCCATGGTGACGGCCTGTCCAGCCTTGTCCGTGTTCTGAATCTTTTCCCGGCCCGGCGCGGCGTCCATCAGCAATACCTGGCCCGCCTTGTCCGTGATGCGGACCTTTTCCGCGGCCTTCGTCGAGTCGATGAGGATTTCCTGCTGGCCGTTCAGCCCCCAGAGACGCACCTTCTCCTGGTCTTTCCACGCCTCGAAGCGCAGGAACTGGCGGCACACGTCGGTGAGTTCGATGCGCCCCTTGCGGTCCACGATGTCCGAATCGATGCTGAGTTGGTCGCCCTGTTCGGCGTCCTTCGTGGCGCGCCGCCTGCCGTTGCCGGTCTGCACCGCTGCCTTGACGCGGCCTTCCATGTGGAAGACCTGGCCGGCGCGGTCGATGATCTTGAGGCATTCCTTCTCGTCGCTGTCGTCGGCGAGGATGGTGTGCCCCGTCTCCGTCTTCAGCAGCACCTTCAGGCGCGGGCAGTAGTACGGCGGATGACCGTGGTACTTCGTGTGCTCGCGCTGGTCGTGGGCGTGGCCCTGGTGGTCGTTCTTATCCTCGCAATCCAGGCAAGCGCAGTCCAAGCACTCGCGCTTCGATTCCTCGGGCTGTTCGCCGGGGTTACTCTTTGCGAGCCATACACCGGCCCAGATGGGGTGCTGCACTTGGCCGCCTTCGAACTCCGCCCAGACCGACGCGCCCTCTTCAGGCACGAAGAACATGCCGGTATCTTCGTTGCCGCCGTAGGGGAAGCAGGGATAGGCCCATTCGGACCAATTCTCACGACCGGAACCGAGCACGGCAGGGATTTCCAGACGGACACGACCGAGCCGTTCCGGGTCGTTGTTGTCCCGGACAAAGGCGCGGTATTTGCCATACCATCGGTTCCTGTACCGTTCCTCGGTCTGCCGGTCGCGGAAATCCATCACCGTGCTGTCCTCGCGCTACTTGTCGCGGATGACGCCGCGCAGCACTTCGCGCGCGAAACGGACCATGGGACGTTTTAGGCTTCTTCTTCGGGTCAGCCTTGGCGACGGCGTGTTGCAGGGCATCCTTTATCCGTGGCTTGAGCTTCGGCTCCTGCGCGGCGACGCCACTCTTCACGAAGTTCGCGCGAAGCCGTTCGATGACGCCGATGACCGCATCCAGCGCCTCAGCCTTCGCACGGCCCCAGGCCGTGAGCTTGATGATGGCGAGCACCGTCACGATAAGCGTCACGAAGAGTTCCTTGTTGTCCAGAATGGTTCGATAGATGGCTTCAAGCTGTTCCACGTTTTTCTCCTCTGTTGTGGTTCATGGCTTCTTCATACGAAACGTACTTCCCGCCGAGACGGCCCCAGCGGGCCTTGCTTCCGCGCACGTCGACGTGGACGAATCCTTCCTCGGAATAGACACCGATGCCGCCCTCGCGGAAGGCGGGGAGCGACTCGGCAAGTTGCGCCAGGCGCTTCGGCGTGAAGCCTTTGGGGCAGACCACGTCCGCCGCCGTCCCGAGGCAATGCTGGCTGTCCAGCGTTCCGCTCACGGCTTTGTTATGCGTCCGGCAGCGGAATCCGCTCGAAATCACGAGCGGGACGCCCGCGCGGTCACGCAGTTCCTGCAGACCCAGCACGAGTTCCGGTAGCACCGGTGCGCTGTGGCCGCAGCATTGTTTGCCCTTGCACGCGAATTCGTGCCGACTGAAATTTTTTGTCATATCGCCCATCGTCGCTTTGCTCCGGGTTTCTGGTTCCTGGTTGGCATCAATTGAGGCGCGCCCCCGCTTTGTGCATCGATACACACCATCTCCGGCGCTTCTTCTTTCCGCGTTCCAGGATCGGCGTTCCGCATTTCTTTCCCCTGCGTATCGCTGGCCTTCTCGCCCGCGCCCTTGCCGAGGGCGTTCTTCTTCAGTTTGAGTTCGCATGAATAACCGTTACGGTCGATCTTGTGGCGCACGGAATGACAGTAGTAGACGCCGGAGAACTTGCGGCCCACGCCGGTGATTTCGATGTTCTGCTTGGCGCGCAACGAGGGGACACCGATGGTCTTGGCCGTGGCCTCGACCTGGCGCATCTCCGCCTCCTTGAACCGCCCTTCGGCGACGTCCTGCGCGGGTTCCTGACGCGGCTCCTGGTCGAAGGCTTCCGAGCGCTCGAAAGACGGCACGATCTCGCCCAACTCCTGTTCCTTGTATGCGCCCTCGCCGGTGTTGCCATCGACGAGGTAGGTCTTGCGGCCCAGTGCGATGCGCTCGGTTGTCGTATTATTATTGGCTGTGTATTCGACGGATTTCTTCTTGCGCGGGTCTACACCGACCGTCTTCGTCTCCACACCCGCACCCTTTGCTCCCTGGGATTGCGTAGACGGGCTAAAAGAACGCAGCAGCCCTTTCCGGTCCGTAAAGTATTCAAGGGTTAACGCCGGAGCGGCTTCGCGGTCGCGCGGATGAAAGTGTAGTTCGTCGTCCTGCACGTAAAAGGCATAGCCCGTCACGCCGTCGCCGTCCTTGGCGCGTGCCTTGGTCGCGAGTTCCTGCAGGAACTGCGCGTCGGAGATGTTACTTTGCGCGACACGCAGGTGCCGGTCGCGCGTGGGGGTGACAACAGGACGCAAACCGTTGGCCAAGGCGATTTCCTCAGCGATGTCCGAGTAGGCGATACCTGGCGCGGGGTGCGAGCCGCACGAGCGGGATGCCGTCACACCGCCGTTTTCCGCACCCGGAGCATTTCCCTGCTGCAAGTACGATAACGGCCGCGGCCCTGCCGTCCAGACCTTCTGGTTCTGCTTGCCCGCGAGCTTGTGACCCTTGTCGTAGGCTTTGATACGAATGCTGGGCGCACCCTTTTCCGGAAAGTCATAGTCGATGTCCTTGATGACCGCTTTCTTGCGCGGCGACAGGTTGCCCACGTAACCGAACCGCGCCACGATCTCGTTTCCTTCCTGGAACAGCGGATCGTCCACGAACTGCAAGTTCCGCTTGGACACCCGCAGCTCAAGCACATCCATCTCCTCCTCATTATCCGTAAAGGAAAAGGACTCGATCTCCTGCGTAATATTACAAGTGCCGCCATCACCCTTCGCGAGCGATTGCCCCTCGATTTCTATCAGGAAAGTTGGTTTGAACATAGCCAGATTTACCGGTTTTTCCATAGAACATCCATTGATGTGCGGTCACTGGACCGCCTTGCTTCCAATGGCTATTTACCGGAAAAATCGCTAAACTGTCGGGTGGACGGGGAGAAAAGATGCCATGCCATGCCGAGACAGGTTTTGCTGACAAAGGGGGAGCGCTTGACAGGTTGTAGTCAGAAGGATACAATTGGGTTGTGGTAGAGATTCGTAAAACAAACGTCTTCGCAAAGTGGCTGGACCGGTTATCCGATGTTCAGGCGCGGGCGCGCGTCCTGGTCCGAATTGACCGGCTGGGGCTTGGAAATCCGGGAGATTGCAAGTCCGTGGGCGAGGGAGTTATGGAGATGAGAATCCACTATGGACCGGGTTACCGCGTCTATTATGTGGCGCGTGGAGACACATTGATCGTTCTTCTGGCGGGCGGCGATAAAAGCAGCCAGCAGCGGGATATCAAGACAGCGGTGCGTCTCGCGCAAGACTTGTAGGAAAAGACGTTATGAACAAGACGGTTACAACACGATACGATGTTTCCGAACACCTTCGGACGCCGGAAGAGATGGCGGCGTACCTGGAGGCCTGCCTGGAAGAAGCGGATGGGGACGCGGCCTTCATTGCCAATGCCTTGGGTAATATTGCGCGCGCAAAGGGGATGACGCAGGTAGCGGCCGAGGCCGGTCTTTCCCGGGAAAGCCTCTACAAAGCGCTGTCGGGTGAGCGCAATCCAGCATTTGGCACCGTTCTCAAGGTTATTGCAGCGCTTGGGTTGCGACTGCATGCGGTACCGGCTCTGAAGGATTCGTGACGTCCTTTTTATCCCAACACGCGCATCTGCACGTGCTCGATGGAAGGAATCCGCAGGACCGTGCCGGGTTCGAGTCGATTTTCCTTCGAAGTTGATCGGAAGACCGGTTTGAAACCGCCCAGGTCCATAGCAATCTCCACCGGCGCACCACGCGCCCACGGAGATTACTTACCGGAGGGAAGGGAAAAGTGTCGGGATTTTGAAGAGGGCTCAAAGATTTCGTATAATGTAGGTGAACATGGATAAAAGTATGTATCGGTGAAAAGGAGAGTATTCACAATACCAATGCAGGTCCAGTCAAACATAGACATCAGTTTCCATTTCCCCCCGGAATTGATGCAGCTTCTCATTGATACAATTCCTTTGCTGAATCGCAGCAAACGGGATGTTTTCGTGTTCTTCCAAGGGGCTGGCGTCTCTGACCAGTTGATGGAGGCCCCGTATCATAAGTGGAAGACTGACAAACAGAGCATAAATAAGTACGAAATAGTAAGGGAAGTACTGGTCGCCTTGAATGAGCGCGGAGAATCAACTCTTCGAGAGCGCCGCGAAGTGCTGAAGAGGGTCGTTGAATTCGAGAGTTTCGATGTTTGTTGGCCTACTGACAGTCTGAAGGCGCGGGGGCTGATTTCTGAAGTCCAGCGAGTGACGAACACAAAAGACAGCTTCACTAGAATGAAACGCGAACGTGATGTAGAGCGAAAGGAAAAGCTAGAAAAGCAGCGAGCTGAACAAGAAGCGAGAACCGAAAGAACGCGGAAGATTGAAGCCGTCCAAAGGCAAATGGCGGCGCTTTTTGGTCTTAGGAACCCCCAGAAGCGTGGAAAAGCTCTTGAGCAGGTTCTGAATGACCTGTTTCGGGCTTACGGAATCCTTGTCAAAGAGGCCTTCTGCTTGACAGGCGATGCTGGCGAAGGAATAGTAGAACAAGTTGATGGGGTAATCGAACACAAAGGCGAGCTCTATCTTGTCGAAATGAAGTGGTGGAAAGAGCCTATTGGCGTGCCGGAAATCTCACAGCATCTTGTTCGCGTGTATCACCGCAGCGACTGCCGCGCGGTCATAATAAGCGCCAGTGACTACACAGAGAGTGCTGTCGCAACATGCAAGGAGGCGCTGCAACAAAAGGTTGTCGTGTTGTGTACTCTAGAGGAGATTATTCACCTTCTTCGAGAACAAGGTGACCTTGAGTCGTATATTGATCAAAAGGTGAAAGCAGCCATCCTTAAGAAGAAGCCCTATATCCGGATTCTTCCAGAGTCAACTCCTTAAGTGGCATCTATATCAACAGCCGCATCTGCACGTGCTCGATGGAAGGAATGCGCAGGACCGTGCCGGGTTCGAGTTCGAGCGGGAAGAAGATGTCGTTATAGTCGCAGATAATCCACCAGAGGCTGACGTCGCCGAGGTAGCGATGGGCGAGGATATCGAGCCGTTCGCCGTCGGTGACGGTGTGGAAGCGGTCATCGTGGCGTGGGGTAGAATCCACGCGCTGGCGCATTCCAAGGCTGTCGCCGTCTGTGTCCCGATAGAGTATGCAGGACGCATATCGCGAGTTCTTTCCGATCATAAGCGTGCTCCGTTCGTTGCGCCACGCATGCTTTGTATGGTTTTCCTTACTTCGTGCTTCGAGCTATCCACCCCGCACTTCTCCGTAGTCGACGGACTCGTCCACGTATTCCTCGAGGACCAGATCCACCTCGGCGTGCTGCGGCAGGAGATTGTCCCGGTCGAACATGTGGAAGTAGCGCGCCTTCACACTGCGCACGACACATTCAACGCCGGGGGACAAATCTCCGAAGATGAAGAGCACCCGATGCGGCGCATTCTTGAGCCGAGAGCCTCGATAGGCGGGAGTTGCCAAAGGGGACTTGAGATTTCCTGTTCTTGAGGCATGTCGCTGCAAGCTATATTGCCCGTGGCGCTGCCACCCTGCGTGCTCTGGATAGAGCAGCGACCGCAGCCAGTGGACCTTATCCCGCACCGGCCCCTTGAACAGCTTGACCTTGAACGCGATCTTCCGTGGCTTGCCGGAGGCATACTGATACTGCGGGTGGCTCATGCCGGGAATCTGCACGGCGGCGTAGTCCGTGCTCTTGTCATCGGCGATATCGTCCGGGTTGTACTGAAACTCCAACCGCTCGTTGGTCTCGATATCCACGATGTATCCCGTGATCTCCCGCTGGTCCCAGCCCACCTCAGATCTCCGTCAACTCGGTGAGCGGCTTGCCCAGCCGTTGCGCGTAGGCCATTTCGCGCCGCATCCCGTCTGACACGCCGTCGCCCACATAGGCCCAGACCTCGTCGCACACCGCCATGAACGCGAGTCCACAGGCGATGCCGGTTTTTCATTAGACAAAATAACTCTTGAGATAGTTCAACAGTCTATATATTATTTTTCACACGGGCACATAAAAAACTCCGGAAAGGAAAAGATGGCTGTGGACGACGTCAACTACCGATTGTTGAGCGACGAGCCGGGCGGTGAATTCGGACGCAAGGATGAACTTCGATTTTCTCCCGCTGCTGAAGTTCTGACCGGTGCCGCGCTACAGGCGCGCAATCCCATCACCATCGGGGTCTTTGGGAATTGGGGCACAGGCAAGACTTCTTTCATGCGCCTCATGGAGGGGATGGTTAACGAGCGCGGAAGAGTTGTGGATCTGCCAGAAAAGAAAGGCAAAGATGTCTCGATAAAGGCAGCTCAACTTGAGGACGCAGCGATTCCGGTCTGGTTTAACGCCTGGCAGTATGAGCGGGAAGAGCACCTGATTATTCCTCTGATTGCCACAATCGCCCGGGAAATTGAGCTGCGACGGAAGAAGTGGGGGGACATCAAACTCAGCGACGATGTTGAGGACGCTGTCCAGGTCGCCTTTGAAAGCCTGAAAAGGGGCAGCAAAGACCTTTATGATCGGCTTCGTGCTGCACTGTACGGGATTTCTGTAAAAGGTAAACTACCGGTTCCCCTACCGGGCGGACTCGAAATCGGCGCGTCGGTCAAGGATATGGTCGAGCGCTACGAAACCATCACCCAGGACACGCTGATGGCCCGCAGTCTCTACTTTGACGCGTTCGATAAGTTGCGTGAACTGGCCCGGCAACCAGAAGAAGAAGTAAAGCGTCCTCAGATTGTTGTCTTTATAGACGACCTGGATCGCTGTTTCCCGGAGAAGGCGGTCAACCTGCTGGAGAGCGTCAAACTCATTCTGCATTTGCCCGGTTTCGCCTTTGTGCTGGGAATTTATCCTGAAATCATTGAAGAATTCGTCCGAAACAAGTATCTTTCCCAGTACCCGCTGGCGGCCATGAAGGCAATGGGAGAGGGGAAAGAGGGAAGTGAAAACCATCTGTGTAAACGGATGAACGAATATCTGCTGTACTTCGATAAGTACCTCGAAAAAATCGTGCAGGTCGCTCATCTCGTGCCCCAACGTGAACCGGATGAAATGCATCAGTACATTCTACAGCTCCTGGCGGATGCGCAAATCGACGGGGAATTCATCCCCGATGAGATGAATGAGGCCGAAAGAAGCGAATTACTTGAGGTGATTGCCGAAGTAGGGGAACGCAATCCACGAAGCATTGTCCGGAGAATTAATAGATTCATTGTCAAGTGGCGAATCATCAACAGCGAGAGGAGTGACAATGAGGAAGCATGCTCTATCCTGGCGCTGGTGGTGAATGAAAAGGCCGGCGACAAGAAGTACAGCGACTTTCGCGGTGACCTGAACGTGTCTGTCAATGGAGGGAATGAAGCCGAAAGAAAGCTCGGGGCGTTTCTGGCGGATGAGCTTGGGAAGCCTGGCATGCAAAACGCCCCTGCGCACCGCGATAGAATCCAGATCTTGCGCGATGCGGAAAACGAACTGGCCTGTGATGAGGTCAGAAAAAAACGTGTTGCTTCAGCCATCAGCACCCTTGAAAATGATCCCGGCCTTTTGAATGTGCTTCGAACCAATGCAGGCCTGCAATGGCTCCGGGAAAAAGAATTCCGCGAAAATCTCCACGAGAAGGCAGGCGAACCGCAGTCCTCCAAAACCGCCCGGAAAGAAGAAGCGGATTCAGAAGAGCCACGGGAGAATATGAGAAAGACCGGCGACGACGCCATCCGCGAACTGCTTCCATTCGGCGGGCCGGGTGCCGCGCCGGTTGCTTACATAATCGTCGGTGACCCGCCCGAAGGCATCGTGGTCGTAGCTGATGGCATCCATACGCCGGAGCATCCGCTTCTTGAAGTACAGCCCGCGCGCCGCCGGTTTGCCCCGGCTGGGCAATTTCTTGATGCGCGTGAAGAAGTAGCTGGCGCCGCCCGTGTCCATGTCGGCCTCGGGCGACATGCCGCCCGGCGGGATGCCGATACGCATCTTCTCGACGGTGCTCACCATGGCGCCGTTGTTTTCCAGCACGGTCTCGATGAAGGTGTCCATCCGCGCGCCGTCCGTCAGCTTGTGGAACAGCGCGTGCCCCTTCATTTCCCGCTCCAGATCCTCATCGGACAGATCGAAGCTGATTGACAGCCCCATGCCGATCTATGCATAATCCAAAAAATAATAAAGGTCGGTTAAGTGTAATTCGCGCAAAGAAATGCGCTTATAGTGCTCAATTCAGGAAATGTATAGAAGGACGGAACTCATGGCAATAATCGACAGGGATTTGGTGCGTGCAATCAACTCCGGACGCTGCTTTGCGCTTGTTGGCGCGGGACCTTCTTGCGAGATTGGGCTGCCGTCGTGGAGCAAGCTTGCTCAAGACGCCATATCTCTTTTGGATGCCACAAGCCATGCCGCCGTCATTGATCGTTGCCAAAAGCTGCATGTGAACAGTGATTATCCAGCTGTCTTCTCGCAGATCGAGAAAGCAATCGGGATAGATCCACTGCTTGAATATGTAACAAGGTCTTTTCCTCAAATGAACGGCAACGGCGAAATATATTCATATCTTGCTCGCTGGCCGTTTGCCGTTTATCTAACCACAAATTATGATGACTGTCTGAGCCAGCGACTTCAAAGGGAAAACCTTTCTTTTCCAACCAAACATAATTCGCAGAATGATTTTCGGACGTTGCGCGCGGATGGCAAGGGAGTCATTTACAAAATTCATGGCGACTGCTCAACGCCGGACGATATTGTCTTGACTTCCGAGCAATACGAAGCATTTCGCCAATTGCAGGATAGGAACTACTGGCGTGAGAAGATTCGTTCCGTGCTTCACATGGTCAGCTTGGTTCTGGTGGGATATAGCGCATCCGATCCCGATTTCAAGGATCAACTGGCGCTAGCAAAGGATCTCGCATCGCCTGATCATCCGATCTTCATGTTCGCCACGGAAATTTCAACAAACGACATCAAGCAGTACTTTCAGGAATACAATATCCGGATCATCCCTTACAAGAATCCCGATGGCACTCACGGGCAATTACATCGAGTGCTTCGGCGATACGATCCTTTCATTGCCAAACGTGGAACGCCGCATCTAGGCCAGGATCCAATCGATGAGTTTAAGGCCAACCTTGCCTCTTCGATCCACCTCTTCACGCGACTCAACCTTTTAGGCGGGAACGATACGTGCCTCAAGAAGTCATATGAAGCGCTGATCGCAAGCGAACTTGGCAATTGTACGGATGGCGAAACCACCTTGCTTTCCGATCTTCAAACAGCACTTGCGAGCAGAATCGGCGTCCAACATCTCGATCCCGGTACGGTCCAGATGGCTCTCGAATCTCTTCATGGTCGTGGTTATGTCGAATTCAGCGCAAATGAGAATCAATACTCACTCAGCGCATCGGGGCGTGAAAAGCTCGAAGAGACAAAAGCGGAGCGCGCGCTTCGAGAAGATAAATTCGCTGGAGCATGCCGACTGTTTTTACAGAAGGAGCACCCAGCGCTTGATGCACCCGCTCAAGATGGAGTGATCCGACAGTTGCAAGAGGGATTGGTACGCGCGTTCGAGAAACGCGGCTTGGAAATGGCTCAAGCCACATTCGGGCATAATACAATCGATCTTTCGGCAGCCACGGATATTCTCGAAGTTGTCAACAAGCAGAGCTCGACTATCCCCGATGACAACGCTCGCGCGGCCTGTGCGGACCTGATGCTGGAAGTGCTGCTTCAGCCGAATCAGGAGATGAAGGAGAGAATCGCCGATCTTTCACAAGGTTATTTTTCCTATCATGCACTGGGTCTCGATCCATCTTGCAGTGATGAACGCCTGAGAATGGCAAAGAAAAAAGTCTGGATACTCGATTCCAGTATCATTCTTCCTATTCTTGCAGAGGACTGCGTGAATCATGAGTTTGCCCAGGATCTCTTGAACAAGATGAAGGCGCAGGAACTTCGGCTTGTTACCACTGGCCGGTTGTTTGACGAGGTGATCGATCATGCGTTCTGGGCGATCAGAAACTTCAAGGACGCCAAGGCCGATTCCACCAATTTGCTTCAAGCCGCGTCGGGCGGGCCGGGCTATAAACAAAATCTTTTTATCGACGGTTATGTGAAGTGGGCTGCAGGACAAGGAGTACCCTCACTGGAATCATATTTCCGAGCGGTCCTTGGAGATGAATACGAAAACGATACGGGTAACTGCGTGAAGGAACAGATCACGAAGTTTGGCATAGAGATCGTTGAATTTTCGAATTGGCCCGAATTCAAGCAAGAGCAATGGGGTGATCGAAGAGAGGTCGAAGGAAAGATCGTGCAATTACGTAATGAGCTAGGAACATATCGAAGTGATGAGCAGTGTAGAGCGGAAGCGGAAGTGCTGATTCTCTGTGAAAATCAGAAAGCAGGATTCCTTTCTCAGAGCGGTATTCTTGATTCAATCGACCAGAATAGGTCACGCATCACATGGAAGCCAGAATCCATGTACCGCTTTTTGGCGACATTTTCCTCCGCTCCGCCGAGCGAAGACCTGCTTTATGAGTCCATGGTCCAAGATTTCTATTATAGCGGATTCGATATCGTTAATCGGGACGCTCTGAAGCAATATTTTGCGGAACCTGTGCGGCAATCGCGCATGAACCTGGATGAAGAGAAGGACAGATACGAACAAGCGCTTGGAAGCGCGGAGTACAGAAGAGAGCGCAACGGGTTTGATAATGTGCCTGATGTGCAGAAACCGTTCTACTCGCTGCAATTCGCGCACCTCGTTGCACGGAAGGAAGGCGAAAAGCGGATTGCGGCTGAAGCGCGCGCGCGCCGGGCCGAAGAGACGAAACAACTTACTGACGAAGACCGTAAAGAACTTGAACGCCTCAAAGCGAAAGAGGCCGAGAAGAGACGTCAGAACAAGAGAAAGCAGCGCCGCCAGCAAAGCCAGAAGAAGAAAGGTAAGCGGCGAAAGAAGAAGTAGTTGGACTCATTTCGTTTTCTATGAGCGCAGCGTTGATATAGGAAAAATCTCAATCTCTCGCTAAGACACCTGCGCTTTCTTCGCCGCGGCCTGTTGTGCCTGTTGCTGGACCTGCTGGGCCATCTGCTGCCCCGCCTTCTTCTGCAGCGCCTCGACGAGTTGCTGCTTGTTCTTCAGCACGCCGATGCCGTGTTTCGCCTTGGCCGCCGCGAGTTCCTGCCCCATGAGGCCCGCGTGGTCTTTGCTTGGTTCGAGCTTGTCTAGGAGGGCGATGCTGTCCTCCTTGGTCATGTTGAGCGAGATGCCCTGCTCCTTGGCCATCTCCTTGAGTTGCGCGGCGGTGAGGTTGTCCAGGTCCGGCAATGGCGGCAGACCAGCCTGCTCCTGGGCAATAGCCTTGGCCTGCAGCAACGCCGCCTGCTTCTGTGCGAGGAGTTCGGCCAGTTCCGATTTCGTGCGGAGCAGCCCGATCTTGTGTTGCTTCAGCTTCGCCTTGAGCGCCTCGCCCGCCAGCCCGCTCGTGGAACTTGAGCCGCCCCATGTTGTGCGCCCGCAGGACTTCCGTCCGGACGATCATCTCCATGCGGTATTGCGCTTTGCTGAAGACCCGCGTTCCCGCCTGGCGGAAGGAATCCTTGTCCTCGATGACCGCGCCGAGGTCGCGCACGATGTCGCCCGCGCCCTTGCCCGTGGCGATGCCGGTGAGCAGCGTGCGCTTGATGCCGTCGGCCAGTTCGCGATGGACGTCACCCGCAAGCGTCAGGTTGTACTGCGCGAGGAAATCGAGGGCGTTCGTGTCCACGATGGTGAAGCACTTCGTGGCGAGCTTGTCGATGCCGCCCGGCGTGAGGTCTTTGTAAAAGGGCAGGGCCGCATCCGCCAACTCACCGATGCCACCGCCGATACCGTTGCGGAAGGCGTCCCTGGTGCTGCGCCGCCAGACCAGGGTCTGCTCGCGCTTCAGCCGCGCGAGGCTGTCCGCGATTTCCGCCTGGAGCTTCTTCAGGCCCTTCAACGCCGCGAGCTTGTTGTCCGGAAGCGAGGCCGGCGGACCGTGCTGGCGGATGCTCGTTTTTACCTCATCCTCGGCCTGCTTGAGCGCCTGCGTGAGTTGCGCCGTGACCTGGGCGGTGTACCGGTCGCGCGACATCAGCGCCTTTTGGGTTGCCGTCCGAATATGTGTTTTCAGATCGGCCGGCATGAGCATGTTTTCTCGATGGGCAGCGCTGTTTGCCGCATGGTACCGAAAAATGGTATCATCGGATGTGTGAACAATAAACACCGAAAAACATTGGCGGCTATTTTTGCAAAGAATCCGGGGAATAATCTTCGGTGGGGTGATGTGGAAGCATTGCTTATGGCCTTGAATGCTCGGCGTGTTGAGGGTGCAGGTTCAAGGGTGACGTTTTTGCTGAACGATGTAATGGCGACATTCCATCGCCCCCATCCGGAACCCACGGTGCGTAAGGGTGCGCTCAAAGCGGTGCGTATTTTTCTGAGTGAAGCGGGGATTAAGCCATGAACACTATGCAATATGAAGACTATCAGGCTACTATCGAGTTCGACGAACAGGATGACTGCTTTTACGGTATCGTCACGAATACACGGGATGTACTCCATTTTGAGGGTAACTCGGTGCGCGAATTGAAGCGTGCATTTAAGGCTACGATTCATGCTTACCGCGATGCCTGTGAAAAACTGGGACGTGAACCACAACGCCCCTTTTCCGGAAAGTTCCAGACGCGGGTCTCGCCGGAGTTGCACAGGAGTGCTGCCGCCGCCGCACGGCAATCTGGTAAGAGCCTTAACGCTTTTGTCAGCACGGCCATTGTTCATGAGATTGAACGCATCGGCGCATAACGCCGACACGTCCTGATGGGAGTCCCAAAGCATCAACAGATCTCACGCCGGTCCAGAAAGCGGCATGCGGGCGCATCAAAGGCGCGGTCGGTATCGTGGACCCGGCAGTGGTTCGCGTCACCGTCGAGGTGCGAACATTCGTCGCATATCGCGCCGGCCGCCGATGCTGAGGACTGCGTGCCCGGAAAGGACGCGTCCGCCGACGGTGTGCCGATGTGCGCCTCCTTGGGCAGGCCCAGCATCTCCTGCGCCCGCTCGACACTCATGATGCCCGCCATCACCATGTCTACGATGGGCTTGACCAGCTTTTCGTCGAACAGGTCGATGGTCTTGCCCTCGGTGGCCCGGTTCGAGGTCCATCTTGAGTTGGAGGCTCGACCGGCTGATAAGCTTGCGGTCGTAGAGCTCCAGCAGCAGCCGCTTCATGTCCACGGCGTCGCTGGGATCGAGGTCGTTGAAGAGGTACTGCAGGCTCTTGTCCCCGTGGCCGTGCAGTTCCATCCAGTCGTCAAAGACCCAGTCGAGCAGTGCGCGTGCCGCCTGCTTGATTTCCCGGATCATAATCATCATCTTTTGCATCCTCACGGAGGCGGTCGCGAAGTTGGGACCGTCGCCGGTCACGAGTGATCGTGACAGACCGAGCGCCACGACAATGTCTTCCTTCACCTCCTTCACCTTGTCCTCGACCTTGAGCACCTGTCCCTCGGTTCCGTGGGTCTCGACGGTGATGTAGAAGGGCACGACAAGTCCGCTTTTGAGATCCATCTTGTTGACCATGTCGCGGACCTGTTCGAGCATGCGCTGGTCGGGCATGACCATCTTCTGGCCAAAGGCGCCGCCCACCTTGAGCAGGCGGAAGGGCGTGGTCCACCGCTTGGCAATGGCCTGTTCCGCGCGGCGGTAGTCGCGGAGCAGCTCGATGGATTGAAACGCGGGCAGTACGAGCGAATTGCCACGGGGAGAAAAGGCCGGTGCATCCCACTTGAGGTGGATCACCTGCTCCACCGGCAGGTCCATGACTTCGTCCCCGGCGGATTTATCCTCGGCGAACTGGCGGACCTCGATAAGTTCGCCCTGGGCATACTTGATCTTTACCGACACGGGATTGACGCAGACGAGTTCGTCGATGTCCTTCCCGGTCTCGGCATAGCGTTTGAAGCCGACGGCATCGCCCTTCACGAGCAACTGCAGAATCATGTCCTTCACGAACCGCGACACGCGGAGCCGCCACGCCGCCTCGATGGCCTCATCCTTCAGCGACTCATCATCCGAGGAGAGCTTGATTTCGTCGCCCACGGCGAAGGTGCGCCACGAATTGACGCAGTTTTTCACCAACGGCTCTTCGAGGTAATACTCCCACGCCTTGCGCGCCCGCTCCTCCCAGGTTGCCGGGATGGCTTCATTAGGATTGAGTCCCTTGAACACCGTCGAGTCCAGGGCCGCCGCCGTGCCCAATGGCGCATTTACGACACACTGCGCAGAAAGGGCAGATGTGGACCCATTGGAGTCGTTACGGGTTTCCATGTGGCTTCCTCCGGTAATGAACGACATTGCCGCACACACCCCTATCGGGAAAACGCGCGGAACCTCAAGGGTTACTTACCGGAGGAATCGAAAAACTGTCGGGTGGGAAAGACGATTAAACTTGTTTGAGAACCCGCAAATCCCCAAAAGCGCCTTGACAAGGCCATTCGGGATGTGGCTCAATTTAGAGAAGATTGAAGATAATGTTCTCAAAATTGAGCCAAGCAGATATGAAGACGGTAAGAGAAAAAGTCCTGGATATCGCACGGAGCCAGTCCGTGTTCCGCGCGCGTGATGTGCGGGATGCGGGCGATCCAAGATCCACGCTATGCCGCATGGTCGCGCAGGGAGAACTCATCCGGGTGGGAAGAGGACGCTATGCGCTTCCCGATGCGGAAGTCAGTGGGAAGCACTCTTTCGCCGAAGCGGCCAGACGCTATCCGGGAGGTGTAATCTGCCTGACCTCGGCGCTCTTCTTTCATGGAATCGGAACCCAGATGCCTTATGAAACCTGGATGATGCGACCGGATCGGAGGCTGACGCCGGACAGGGATTTTCCCATTCGTTTTGTGTATTGCACGGCGACGGCGTTTTCATATGGTATCGAGGCGCATGATATTGAGGGCACGGAAGTAAGCGTTTACGCACCCGCCAAGACCGTTGCGGATTGCTTCAAGTATCGGAACAAGATTGGCCTGGACGTCGCCATTGAAGCCCTTCATGAGGGATGGCGCGCAAGGCGTTTCACCATGGACGAACTCTGGGAAGCGGCCAAGGTCTGCCGCGTCCAAAGCGTCATACAACCCTATGGGGAGATGCTCGTGCAATGAAGGAACCGCTGAAAAATATGGGCGCGTCAGTTCGCGCCCGGCTTCTGTTACAAGTCTGCGAGTCTTTGGCGGAACCGAAAACGCGGAGCCGGGAAATCTCGGCGCTCAGCGAGGGGATGTCGGAAGTCGGCGGCACGATAGGAACCATCGTGAGCCGCCATGAGGAGGAACGCATCGAGACCGACAACGGAATCATTAACGTCGTTCCCGCGTGGCGGTTTCTTCTCGACATGCCGGACTAGGGCGGATGATTCGATGGGGCTGCTTCTCCTAAGCGATACCCACGGGAACCTGCAATGCATCAAGTGACTTGCCATCACGGGCGCGCACCGACCCTGTGATTCATGCGGGTGACATCGAATTTTAAGAAACAAGAGTATGAAATAATCTATAAACGCATCGGTACATTCTTGCAGGGAATTTGGAAAATGAGCAGCAGAATTGATGAACAGGCCATCAGCGCGCGTCTTATAAAGCGTGGAAAAGAGCTTTTTGATGCCCCGAGGACGAAAATTCGATTTACGGGAATCAGTGATGTGGACAGTTTCTTAAACAATATCACTGACTATCCGCACGCATTTGTTCTCGGATGCATAATGGATAGACAGATGAAGACAGAGAAAGCATGGTTGATTCCCTTCCACTTCAGCGAAAACTTGGGCAACTTCGCCCTCAAGACTCTTGCAGGGCTTTCGGAATCGGATCTGCGTCGGATAATGTCAACGCCACAGCCTTTACATCGATACGTTGATAAGATGTCTGGGTACTTCTTTAGCGCAGTTACGCGTATTGTTCACGAATATGATGGAGAGGCTGCAAAGATATGGACAGGGCGTCCATCGAGTGCAACAGTGGTATATCGATTTCTTCAGTTCGACGGAATTGGTCCGAAGATCGCCAGTATGGCTGTTAACATTCTTGCCAGGGAGTTCAAGATCAGATTTTCGGATTACTACTCCGTTGATATTTCGGCTGATGTGCATGTCAAGAGGGTGTTTGAAAGACTCGGACTTACAGCTCCAAATGCGACGGTTGAACACCTTGTGTTTCGTGCGCGAGGCTTATATCCTGAGTTTCCTGGCCTTATGGATTTTGCTACGTGGGAGATTGGCCGAAATTGGTGTAGGCCGAATTCTCGCAATTGTCGGAATTGTCCCATGGATGAAGTGTGCATTTCATCAGTCGAATGACTGCATATCAAGACATTATAAAAATACTGGCTCCGTCAGCACGGGCTTGAGCGAGACGACTTCTTCCCCGGTGGATTCCAGACTTTCTTCTTCGTGGATGAGCATGGCGCAGCGCACGGCGTCGATGATGTGGTCGTTTCCTTTGGAGTAGATGATTTTGCCGTCACGCAGGGTGTAGGTGTGCGTGACGAATTCATCCTCAAGTTCCAGATCATCAGCGGGAAAGACGAGTTGTCGCCGCTGCAAAGCGCCGTTAATAAGGCTGGTCACCGGCTGCCCCGGTGGTCCAGACTGTACTGGACATGTGCGAACCCAGCAGTATTTTTTGCTGTAAACGGCAACGGTATTGCGTGTGACGCCGTCACTTTGGTGCGTTTTTTGACTTCCTTTCCCTCGCGCACGGCGAGGCGCGTCATACCACCGAAGTCATAACCTTTGAGTCGGCCTTCCAGCCCAAGCACCTTGTATTTGTCCAGCGTCAGGAGTTCCTGCACCACGGAAAGCCCGTTGCCGCCACCGGGAACCCCGGTTGGCAAATGCCATATTCGTTTTTACAAAAGATACCGACGTCTTTGTTCGTTGATGCCATATAGTGTTGCATGTGGCGCTGGCACCGCCGATGCCAACCGGCGTGTAATAGCGCTCCAGCAACGCGAGCGTCTGCGCGATGTGCGGATAGGCCACGTGCTCCATATGCAGGCGCAGGATAAGCTTCATCACCTTACGTTCGCCGACGTCGCTCTCCTGGAACACCACCAATTCTGTCGGGGCGTTCGTGTAGCCCAGGTCACCGCCAATCCAATACACGCCCGTCTGCGGCGTCAGATTCAGCAGCAGTTCCAGCCGGTCGTGCGCGGATTCCTCGTCTTCGCAGTCGCGCAATTCCGCGTCGGTAATCACCGTCTTCTGATATTCCAGCACGTCCTGTCGACAGAGATTGAACTGTTCGACATTGAAGGCGCCATACGACGGCTTGCCGTGTTCACCCGCGAGTGCGAGCCGCACAGGCAACATGTACCGGCTTGAGTCGTGCTCGGAAACCCGGATTCCCCCCTAACGCCAAGCGCGATAATGGAAACCGGGCCCCCCGGTGTTGTCAGCCTGAGGTGTCGCGGCCACCGTAGAACGCCAACAATTCCGACTCGCGTTCCTCGCTCCAGTTTGGATTCAGCCACGACGGCCAACGGAACACCGTAAATTGCTCGGACATGGTCAGACGGTAATAGGTTGTGTTGCGCAGGCCATTCGGCGTCGAGTAGATGCGTAGCGTGCCGCCCTCGTTCAGGCATTGACGGAGCGCCTTCCATGCCTTTTCCGACAGCCAGGCCGCCTCGTCCACCCAGACCCGGTCCACATGTAGCGACCGGAAAGCGTCGCCATAGGCCCCGGCAGGGCGAAAGTAGAGGATGCTGCCGTTCGTGAGCTCCAGCCGGAAATAGGGCTTCCGGTGAATCTTGGGCTTGCCGTATTTCGTTAACGCCACACTGTTCATCAGGTCCGGGTTATTGTCCAACTGGAACTCCACCTCCTCGATGATGGTATCCAGATGTCCCTGGTGCGGCGCGGCGACAAGCCCCTGTCCGCCGTGGGTGATGAAGGCGTAATGCAGGATCAAGGTACTTAGGTTGATGCTATTGTGGACAATGATATCATTGGCCACAAAGTTGTGGTATCCCGGCACCGACAGATCAAAGGTCTCCTGCTTGCCGACATACTCAATAGCAACCACCTTGTCCCAGTGGATATCAGAGGCGGCCAATTCGTGCAGTGCTGTACCCTCGCAATTCGCGGCATACTCGGCTACCAGTGCTCGCGTCGGGTTGTATCGGTTCAGACGAATGCGGCGGTTTTTGTTTCCGGTAATCTGATTCCATGTGAAACGTCGCTTCAGGTTCTCGACGATGGGGCGCACCAACGGCGCTGGAATAACGTCCCAGGGATTGTGTGCATCCTTTGGAGCAGCATCCATAATGCCCTCCAGTTCGATTCCCTTCATGCCAACCATTCCAATGAGTCTACCGAAGCGTTGCACATGAGAGAGCGTGCGTATCTCCACGCACCAGTAGTCGACATTGTTGACTGCCTTCACCCGAAGGTCGCTCTGAATGCCGAATCTCAGCAGCGCATGATGCACTTCCTCAGCAAGTCGCAAAGAGGCGCTGCAATATCCGATCCTCGGCAGACCGTCTTTTTGGACATGAAACCACCCGTCGCAGCCGAAAAGCCGTGAAAGGAATACCGCCCATTGCCGTTGAGAGCAGGTAAAGAGAATGGGAGGGATAAACTTCTCCTTACTCTTCTTTCCCATGAGTCCATGTCTGCGAAGCCAGCCTATGCAGGGATTGCGTCTCCCCCGGCGCCCGGTGGTGACACGGTAGCTGATACCGTCTACGGGCGCCACTTGGATTCCTGGAAAAAGACGCAGGACGCATTGCCTGAACTCATCGACAAGGATGGGTTCTGTTTTCGTGAAGACGGCTGAGGCATGAGCAATCCCGCCATCGGCGATGAAATACGCCAGCAATTTCAATTCATCATCACTGACCTGCGGGTTTTCCGGTGTATGTACCGGATGATGCTTGGTAACCGCGAGCCAGTCACCAACCCGGAGACCTCCCAAGGGAACCCAACCGCCATCGGTAAGAAACGGGTGGTTGTCGGTTGCTTGAATACTTCTGCCTGACCGAGTTGTTAATTTCCAGCAAGCCCTGCGACCGTTTGGGTGGACTTCATAATCTTTGCAGATACAAATTTTCTGATCCGGCCCAAGGACGGCAATAGCGCGTCCCGGCCTAAGACGGTCCATGCGAACCCGCTCTCCCGTTGTGCAATCCGTAATAAGCGTGTCGCCCGCTAGACACTTCCCCACAGCCCGCCCGTCGAGGTGGATGATGTTCCGTTCCTCGCAGAGCAGGTCTTCGCGCTGATGCGGCCAATATTCGCGGGGCGAGCCATCGCGGTTGCGCAGATAGGCTTCCCCCCACCGCATTGGGCTGCGTAGCGTCTCGACGATCTTGCGCTCCTGGGCCGTGAGACTCGCCATCATCCCATCCTGCTTCGCAGTGCCGCGCCCAGGATGACGCCGACCATCTCGCCCACGACCTGTTCTACCGCCAGCATCGATTCGCGCTCGCGGATAACAGATTCGATTTTGACCACGGCTTGGTCGAGTTCATTCCACGCACAATACTTCTGGCGGGACGCCTCAAGTTGCGCCAATGCCTTGTCGATTTTTCCGGCGGCCAGCTGCGTGCCGATATCGACCAACGCCAGCCCGGCGTCACGGACCGCCTGTGAATTCTCCTTCAGGATTTCCTTCATCGTCTTTTCTCCTCTAGTGACTAAAATCTGAAAAATTGCCATAAAAACGAAAAGGCATTATGGTCAGGGACGGCAAGGACCATATTTCCTGGGTGTGGCCCTGGCCACCTTGTGGGCGCGGACCACGCTAGTGTGCTTTCTTGCTTACTTGCTCGCCTTCTGTTATCCTTTAATTAGGATTGAAAATGTGGACAGGAACATCTCATGACCGCTCTTGCCGAACAGATACTGAAGGACGCGTTGAAATTGCCTCCCGTGGACCGGGCTTCTTTGATCCAGCGTCTTTTTCAAAGTTTTGATTCCGCTCCTGACCAACAAATCGATGCAGCGTGGGCGGATGAGGCTGAATCTCGTATTGCCGCCTACGAGGCGGGCAACATGAATGCGTTACCGGCTGAAGAAGTCTTCAATCGGCTGAACCAGAAATGAAAATCCGCGTTCTCTCCTGCGCCGAACAGGAAATAGTCGAGGCCGTTGACTATTACAACAACCAATGCGCCGGTTTGGGCTATGAATTTGCCGCTGAGGTACAACGCACCTTCGAACGTATTCAGAAGTACCCTCATGCATGGCCCGCTTTTTCCTTGCAGTCCCGCCGTTGCCTGACGGATCGTTTCCCTTTTGGCGTGCTCTATCAGATTCGAGCCGACCATATTCTGGTGCTCGCCATCATGCACCTCAAGCGCAACCCTGAACATTGGCAGGCACGGTCGGATGCTACGTCTCAATGACGTCCCGTCCGTAACGAGTGACTTTCGGATTCTCATTCAGGGTATCCTTCATCATCCCTCGCCTCATCATTAGCCCAACGGTCTAGCGCATCCATGCCGCATTGCAGACGTTCGCCAATGCCCGTCAGGCGCTCCGCGTCGGGATGCCCGCCCTTTCCCAGCGCGGCGTTGGCCTCGGCTACGTACTCGGGCAGGTATGTGTTCATCGTGCCGATGGCCTCCCGAATACGCTGGGGCGGCTGCGTCGTGGCGCATCCTGTCAGCATGGCCAGCATTAGGGCGATGAGGTACACAAAGGTTCTTTTCATAACTTTTTTCTCCATTTTTTTGCCGAAATGACTTGATTTCATCCGCCGTTCCAAGCGTGTATGTGTACGAGCCGGTTGCGGGTTGTCAGTTACCAGTTACCGGTTGAAACGGAAGAACCGGGAACCAGAAACTGGAAACCGGAAACACGAGTGACGAAAGGAACGAGTCCATGAACAATCCCACAATTCACGATGCCGCCCAAGCCTATCTTCAACACCTGCGCGAACAAGGGAAGAAGGAGCGGACGCTTTATACCTACGGAAAGGATTTCCAGCTGATTGGATCCTTCTTCGGCGACGAAAAACCGCTTGCCTCGATCCGCACACCGCAGGTTGGTAAATTTTTCAAATCCGATACACTCCTGAAATTGCCCTCGGGCAAAGAACGCGCCAAGCCAACAGTCGACAAGACCGTTCGCGTATTTCGTATGTTCCTCGTGTGGGCGAAGGACACCGGACACCTCGCCGAGCTGCCGCTGCCCAAGGACACGCCCATGGGACACAGCCGGATGAAGGAGCAGGAC
Source organism: Candidatus Hydrogenedentota bacterium (assembly GCA_963678445.1). Taxonomy (GTDB): domain Bacteria; phylum Hydrogenedentota; class Hydrogenedentia; order Hydrogenedentales. The sequence goes on from OY782877.1 coordinate 3,625,049, forward strand.
GATGCTGAACAGCAGTAACGTTTCCATCGTCTCGCTGGCGCCACGGCGTGCACTGCTCGCCAGCCACCTCGAATCATTCCTTACAAAGCTTGAGGCGGATGCTCGTTCGAAGCACACCATCAGTGCGTATCGCCGGGATCTGTCCCGGGTTTTCGAGGTGCTTGAATCATTACACCCAGCACTCACAATCGTGGATGTAACAGCCGGCCTGCTCGACCAGGCGCTTACGGCCCCCGCCATTGTGAACACAAACCGGGGGCAATGTTCCGCCGCCTCACTGCACCGGATGAAGGCGGCAGTAAAGTCCTTTTTCGCGTGGGCCACGGATACGGGCCTCCTGGCCGAAAACCCGGCGCGCGGCGTGCGCCTCAAACGGTTGCCACGTAAGCCGCCCAAGTTTCTGACCCATACCGAAAAGAGAAAGCTGCTCAAAGAACTGAAAGGGCGCAACACGCCGTTGAACCGCCGAGACCGAGTCATGATCGAGGTATTTCTTGGCACCGGTATCCGACTCGGCGAACTGGTCGCCCTTGATGTCACCGATGTGGATCTTGACGCCAAGCATCTGCAGGTTCGGGTCAAGGGCGGTTCCGTAGAAGTAAAATTCATCAAGTCAGACCTCCGCTCGCTCTTGCGCAGCTATCTGAAGGAACGCCGTCGTCAGGCGCCGCCCGATTGTCTGGCGTTGTTTTTGTCCAACCGTGTGTCGCGCATCTCGGACCGGCAGGTGGCCCACAGACTCCGGCACTGGCTGCGCAAGGCAGGCATCGCGAAATCGCTTTCGCCTCATAGCCTTCGCCACCCACCTTTACGAAGCGACCAACGACCTGCTTGTGGTCCAACGCGCCCTCGGACACAGCGACATCTCGACCACCAAGATTTACACCCACCTCGTCGACGGGCGACTTGAAGAGGCGCTCGAACGCCTTTGAATCCCGGCCCGCATTCCCACGCTCCCTTGTGGAGCGTTTCTCTCTTCGGATGGAAGCACTCGGTGCAGTCACGCTGACAGTCCTCACAGTTCCCGCCGAAGAACACAAATCACGAAGTGACAGCGAGAAGAAATGGTCAGGTAGGATTTCCTGGAACTCGTCTTATCTGACCTTTCACGCATCGCCCGCCTCCGAATCGCCCCTGTTCATGCGGGGTTGCCGAATCACCGGTTTGGTGTTATCCGCCATCTTTTTTGCGTTTTCGCGGCATACGTCCAGGTTCGCATTGGCAGTTGACTCGCACACCTTTGTAATGCATACTATATGTGTGCACTAAGCGGTCGCTGGACTGCTTAATGACTAAAATCTGAAAAGCTGTCATAAAAAACGAAGTTTTTGCTGTGGTCAGGGATGGCAAGGACCATATTTCCTGGGTGTGGCCCTGGCCACCTTGTGGTCGCTGGACCACTTAGTGTCGTTTTTGAATCCTGAGTTTCTGAAGAGGAGGTGCGAGACATGAAAGCAACCGTTCTGGACATGAGGTGAAATCCTAAGAAGATCCTTGATGCAATTGAACGTAATGAAGTCGTCACGCTCACCAAGCGGGGCAAATCGGTTGCCCGTATTGAACCGATTAAAGGCAGCCAAAGGTCCCACGCCGCAGAGCATGAGGCTTTCGGCATGTGGGCGGACCGTGACGACATGGGCGATCCGTCGGCGTATGTCCGGGAAATGCGAAAAGGACGCTTTGATGATCTTTGATACCGACGTGATAATCTGGGCGCTACGTGGAAATAAGCGTGCAGCGACAACGTTAGATCGCGCCGAATCGCTGGGCGTATCGGTTGTAAGCTATATGGCATTACTGCACGGCGCTCGCGACAAGAAAGATTTACGACTGACGAAGGCCTACCTGACTGACCTTGGTTTCCAAATTGTACCGCTCTCGGAGAACATCGGTCACCGGGCCTCGATTTATCTTGAGGAATATGGTTTAAAGTCAAATCTTGGAGTGCCCGACGCTTTAATTGCAGCCACTGCCGTTGAAAACGATAAGGTGCTCTGTTCCGGAAATGCCAAGGACTACCGAGATATCGTCGAAGTCGAGTTAAAAGTATTCCGTCCATGATCACTTGCTCCTACTCGGCCTTTGCAGACCATGTGTCCCAGTCGCACGACCCCGTCCAGATTATCGGGAAAAGCAGCGTGGCAGTACTGCTTGCCGAAGAATCGTTATTCGCGCCGCATCAATATCCAGCACCGACGGGTATATCAAGTCCCCAACGCCGACGGTGTCGTTAAACTGCTTCGTATTTGGACCCATTACGAATAGCATCCTTATTTCCCTTTCTCCTTCTTACGCACAGCCTTCTTTTTCGCCGGTTCCGCATCCGACTTCTTCAGCAAATCCGCGGCCCAGTCCGCCGGTGTGTACTGCTGACTCTTCGGCTGATCGCCCTCACGGGAAATCTTCGTCGTCTTCACGTCTTTCATATTCGCCCGGATCATTCCGTTCAGCTTTTGCGCGGCATCCACCGGGTGCCCCGGTAGGCAATATCGCGCACAACGATTTCGGGAACACCATCGATTCCTCTCCGCGACCGCAGTCATTGCATATTGGGTGTGGCCCTGCCACCCCTCGGCCACGGCCCGCATGTACTTGACCGTGTTGATCCCGATGAACTCGATCTGGATGAAGTCGCTGGAGCGGTTGAAGGTGAAGTCCTGGTAGAGGCTGTCAATCACCTCCCGGAACAATGTGCGCTCCTCTTCGTCCAAACACTTGTTGGCGAAAATCCCGTGCTTCATGGGATTGAGGTTGCCCGCCTGGCCACCGCTGAAGTGTCAGTCACTAAAAACAGGTCTGTTTTTTTGCATTGAAGATTTAAAAAACATGCAATGCATGTTTGCAAACACGATACCGGGTTCACAGTGCAACAGGCGGAACTATGTATAGAGGGAGATTTCGGGTAGAGAGCAAAAAAATGGAGAAATCCAGGGTGGATCAAGATGGTTTCAACAAAAACGGAGAAAGAAAAAAGAACGTCTGTCTTGCCGCGTTCCATGGTGACGACGTATTGGCGTTCCCGTTTATATCGGTTGCTGCGGAAATCGGTGTTAATTTCGGCGATTGTGTTGGATGGGGAGAATCTGCAGTTTGAGACGGTTACTTGGAAGAACTATTGGGGAGAATTTCCAGAAACTTGCCATGCGGCTTTGAAGCGCTTGGAAAAAAGTTGGAGAAGCTATATCGCTTTTGGTTTTTCATCTGAGTATGCGACGCTGTATGGCGATGCCATGCTGGAGTTGTTGAAAATTGCGGTAGTGAAATCGGATTCAATAAAGCATAAGACATTCCTGACCCGTGTTTTGGGTTTTGAGAATATTGCGTTGCGATACACCGGGGAAGCGGTCCCATTTGCCGCAGTTACAACGACGTTTCGTAATCCGTTCCTGGCGATGCTTGATTCAAAAGGAATACGCGTTGGGGCGCGAGAATATACGAAGATGCTTCCGCTTATTCTGCTGCATAATAGGGGAAAGGTCCGACTTTTTTATCATTACCGGAAGCAGCGCATCCTGAAAAATTCGGATGAAGCACTGCTTTTTTTTCTGGCGGAGGAACCGGAAAAGCGGGTTCAAAGTTTCTGTGGTCTGGATAAGCTTACAAATACCTTAACTCCTCAGTGGGATTCACGGATCGAGGAACGCGCTGAGCTGTTGGGGACAAAGGTGCTCGCTCCTTGCCTGACGTCATTGAAGAGGAACTCCAAAGCGCTTCGTGTGTTGGATATTGGAGCAGGCGACGGGCTTTTTACGGATAGGGTGATCACGAAGATTTTAGATTCCGGTGTTTTGTCCAAGCAGAAAATGGAGCTTTCGCTGTTGGATGTTGTCGCAGGATTGCCGGGACGGCAGTCGGGTTCTGCGATCTTGCTCAACGGCCTCTCGAAGGTGGAGCGGATTGCTTGCGATTATCGCTCTTGGCTGCAGGCTTGCCGCGATCGCTATGATGTCGCGTTCATATTCCGTATGCTGCACAACTTCAGTCGTTTTGAAGTCCGCGTCATTGTTCCGCCCAAACAGCGTATGCTCCCCGGCAATAAATACCCGGTACTGCGGCATATGTCGAAGTATTATCAGGCCTTATTGCGAATTTTTCCACACTTAAATTCTGATGGTGTGCCTATGGATGACGCCGTGTGTTATCATCCTTTCCGAGGCTTTGAACAGAACAGTCTGGTTATGCCGGACGGCACGAGCCTGCTTGAACAGTTGTGTGGCTTGGCCGACTATGTGTTCATTGAGGATGGTGATCTCTGCGCGAAGGATATGCTGCAACACCTAGTGCAGCATCAGGTGCATAGGATTAACGTGCAGGATTTTTCAAAGCATTTGCGTCTGTTAAGCAACCATGTCTATGTGCTGAGCAAGAGCAAGTTAGCGTTGCCTTTTGAAACGGAGCGGTTATGGCCATGATAGTCTCTGTAGAACGCAAGTCCGCCGTGCTCAAGCGGCCCACGCTGCCCTGTCTTTCGCGCTGGCACACGATTAATCTGCTTGCGGGCTGTCCCTATGAATGCCGGTATTGTTATGCGCGGAGCTTTCGTTCGAATCCGGGGGACGGCAAGGTGCTCTTTTATGCTAACACGCTGGAGCTGTTGCGGCATGAATTGCCCCGAAAGCGGGTTAGGCCGGAGGTGGTCTACTTCAGCACAGCATGTGAACCGTTTGCGCCGGAAGAGCCGGTGCTGGAAACGCTTTATGGCGTCATGCAGCTTTTGTTGGAGTATGGCGTTACGATTTTGATCTCGACGAAATCGAAAATTCCACAACAGTTTCTGAATCTTTTTGCGTCCTATGCGCGTCAGGTATTCGTGCAGGTGGGGCTTACTACGCTGGATGATAGTATCCGCGCCGTCTTTGAACCGAATGCGGGGACGGTGGACGAGCGTATCCAGAGTCTTGAATCACTCTGTGCGCGGGGGATTCCGGCGGAGGCCCGGATGGACCCACTGATTCCTGAGTTGACAGATCATAATGCTGCCTTTGCACAGCTTTGTCGGCGCATTGCCGCCTGTGGCGCAAGCTCCGCTACGGCTTCGTATCTGTTCCTGCGGCAGGCCGTGATAGCCAAGATGCGAGTCAACATGCCAACTTGGTCGTTTCATGAGGTCGCCGAACGACTGTATACCCATACGCTCAAAGAGTATTGCGGACACAATGCGATTCGTATTCCCGATGTAGCGTATCGCAGGGAGAAGTATGCAGCCTTCAAGGATATTGCGGCATCGCATGGAGTCCAGCTTCGATTGTGCCAATGTAAAAATTCGGATCTGACCGATGAATGTTGCCATCCGCCGTTGGGTAGAGTGGAGGCGTCGCAGTTAACCTTGGATTTGGAATAGAGGGGGAACAATGTATAAAGAGGTGCCACTCGATGCGTTGAAAGCGCATCCGAAGAGTTCCAACAAGATTTCGCGGAGTTATGGCAAAAAACTGCGTCATAACATCAGCGAAACGGGGCAATACGAGGCGTTAACAGTTCGGCCTCATCCTACGGAGCCAGGGCAATTTGAGGTGTTGAACGGACATGCTCGTTTGGCGGCGCTTCGCGATCTGGGTGCGGCCTCGGCGAAGTGCGACATCTGGGAGGTCGATAATGCGCAGACGGAACTCTTCCTGGCCGTGCTTAACAAACTGCATGGTTCCGAAGTCCCGGAATTGCGTATGGACCTTTTGCTGGCTCTTTTGAAACAACATGGTCACGAAGAACTGTCGGCCCATGTGCCGGAATCAAAAGCGTATCTTGCCCGGTTGTTATCCCTTCCCCCAAAAAATCAGGAGGCCTTGAAATCCAAACCCGGGGAAAGAGGTATCGTTATCGTAAGCTTTTATCTCTCCCAAGCCGAGCGCGACATGCTGAATAGGGCGCTTGAGCATATCATGCAAACAGCGCATCTTTCCGATTCCAGTAAAGCTCTGATTAAAATGACGGAACGCTACCTTGATTCCGTCGAGGGGCATGATGCGCTTTCAGTCGTGGTGTAAGCATCAAGCGTATTCTTTGTCGCATACTTTTCCCCACTGCTAACAGGATGCAGTCGTTGACCGGGGTTCCTGCGTTAGGCCAACTTCCTAAACACCTCGCCAAGGCGTGCCTTGGCATTTATGAAAGGTGTTTACATAGGCTAGTTGAATGTCACGCAGGGCTTCATGACCCTTCTTGAGCGTAATCCGGACGCCGTCAAACTGAATAAGAAGCGAGCCATTGGCGAGCACGTCTTCTACATACCCGATGGAGCCGTTCATCACATCCAGATCATAATTGTTGCGCGTCTGGATGACCTTGTCGCCCTTGAACAGCGGCGGACGCCGGTTTGGAGCGTGAGGAGGTACAATCACGCCATGATGTTTTTTCTGCACCAACCGCTGAAGCTCCTCGTTGAGCGCCTGAGTTCCCAGCGGGCCTTTGTGCGTCGGCGTCAAAACCTGCACGTCGCGTAGGAGATCGAAGCCAAGTTTCTCCTCGAGCACGTTCTCGAAGAGTTCGCGCAGACACTTGTTCACGCCCATCGGGTCGGTGAACTGATCGACCAGATACCAATCGCAACGGCCATTCGGACGTTTTTCGCTGGTCTTATGCACCTGCCCGCTGAGGATAGCCGTCGAGTTCTCCTTAAGCACGCCCGCCTGGCGCACGCATTCATCGAGAACCGTCGTGGGCACGGCACGAGTTTGAATGAGGTCGCGCAGGATGTTGCCCGGGCCGACCGGCGGCAGTTGGTTATGATCGCCGACTAACACGACTGCGGTTCGAGAGAGGTCAATGCCCTGAAACAGATGCCAGGCCAGCGACACGTCCACCATAGACACCTCGTCCACGATTAGCACATCAGCCTCAATGGGATCGTTCAATCCTCTGGCAAAGGTCCGGCCGTCGTATCCCAGCAGGCGATGAATGGTTTGGGCCTTGTGTCCCGACAGTTCCTCCAGCCGTTTCGCCGCCTTGCCCGTCGGCGCAGTGAGCGCCACCTCAAGCCCAACGGTTTCGCAGATTGAGTTAATAACCGCCACACAAAAACTTTTACCCACACCCGCGCCACCGGAAATCAGGCTAATCCGACGCGTAAACGCCATGCGCACGGCTTGTTCTTGTTTTTCATTCAGGGTCGGGCAGGCGCGCTCGACAATCTCGTCAAACGCCCCAGCGTCTATATGCGAAAGCTCCTCGGTTCCCCGGGCAAAGCAGACAGCCAGCGCGGTCTCCTGTTCATAGATGAACGGCAGCGCCAGTACGACCCGACCGCCCATATCGACACACCGCAGGGCCTTGGTCCGGATGAGTTCATCCAATTCCGCCTCGATGCGCTCACGGCTATTCAGACAATCCATGATGAGCAGCAGGTTTGCCCGGTCCACCAGTTCCTCGAACTCAACCCAGCAATCGCCCTGGCCCAATGCCTCATGGATGCAATACAGAATTCCTGCGCGTATGCGTGGCGGGTGTTCCTTGGACGTCCCCATCTTGCGTGCTATTGGCAACCCGGCCACCGGGTCTGGTCCACCTTCTTGAAGCCCAATCCCTTGATCTCGCGCATGATTTGATACGGATCATCGCGTAGGAGCGTCAGTGCGTTGTTGCCCAGCTTTTCGATTAACGTCGTGACCTGATGATGCGTCAGCCCGAACGCTGAGAGCCACGTCATGACCGCGTTGAACTTGCGCGACCTGATCCAGACATTGCGCAGATTCTTGATGACGGAAACAGGTATCTTCACGGCCTGCGCAATCCGCTCCGGTGATTCCAGCAGTACGTTCTCAAAATCATCCCCGAAGATCTCCACAATCTTCGTCGCCCGCGCCGGGCCGGTCCCCTTCACCTCCGGATGGTTGGCGATAAACTGCACCAGTCCCTTCGCGCCCGACGGCATTTCAATCTTTACATGCTCCACCTTGAACTGCCGCCCATAATCTGGATGCGTCTCCCACCGTCCCGCCAACGTCACATATTGCCCTTCCACGGCGAAGAGGTTGCCCGCGAAAGAACGAGACCTCCCGTCCGCATCGCGCAGCCGTCCCGCCGAGAACTTTGGTCCGGCGTAGAAAACCTTCTCGATATTTCCTCGAAGGATGATTTTTCTCGTTTGACTCATTATACTTCCTTCCAGTACTATTTTGGATATGGCGCGACACCTCGCGGACCTTCATTGGTTACATACCGGAAGGAGCGTCAGACTGTCGGAAAGGCGAGCGTCCGTGTTCGTAATTGGGCAGGCAAGGCGTCAAGAGTCTGGTGGACGATTTCTAGAAGGGAAACCAAGGTGTCTTATACCGCGATGTCGCGGCCCAAAGGTCTCATGAAGAAACTATATAACTATTGTTGGAAGTCAGCATGGAACGGATAACAACAGTATTTGCATACGCTTACTGGCCACTCCTTTACTTTGGGGTCTACATGCCTTTAGTCGTACCAAGACTTCACCAGTGGAGTCATATTCCGTTCTGGATCACGTGGATAGCATTCATCGGATTCATCTTGGTCCTCGCGGCATCGGGCATGCGGGAACACCACAAATCGATCTTGATCCATGCTTTCGGGATAGCCCTCTTTCGCCAGGCATTCGTTTTCGCGATGCCCCGTCTTCACATGCCAAGCTTCCTCAAGTCATACGAAGCCGGATTCTTTCCCGAAGCACTTGCTCGCATCCTCATCCTCACCATCGTCGCGGGAACGCTCGGTGAGTGCGATCGGTTTTTCGTGAAACCAAAGAAAAGGAACTTCCAACCAAGCAGTCAAGGTGACGTCCTAATGGCCGCGCCTCACTGCGATCGTTGTGCCGAGGGAAGATATGGGAATTGAGAACTTCGTGGCTGCGGCTCTGGACCAACTGAGTGGTGGCCGATATGACGTCGCGATGTCTCTTGCCTGCTCCGCTGTCGACGGAACGACAGCTAAGATGCCGTCCCCTTCCAACCGACGGAACAATGAGCGGTTCAAGTCCTTTCTTGAGGCAAACATGCGTATCATCACCAGATACGGGTTTCCCGGAATTGAGGCTGCCGGGATCCGAATTAAGTGTCGCAACATCCCTAAGCTGCAGACCGATGCCGAAGGGTACGTGAGCATCGCCGACATAATCTACCATGTGGTCCGATGTAGTGTCGTCCATGAGTGCAGCATAGATGATCGAATTGAGTTTACGGACACTACCATGATCGGTGATGTCGACACCAAGTTCAGGATACCTCATTACGTGATATTTGGCTTGCTGGCCGCAGTCGTTCAGTCACCGGCCAATGCAGATATCGGATTCGCTCCGCATATCAGAGCCAGATTGATTGACGAGAGGACTGGCACAACAAAGTCCTTGAGGCGTACGCGCTAAACGCGCGCCGCAGAGCCGAATCGTTCGCCTCACCCAAGATCCCGTTCGTTGATGGTCCGCGCGCAGCGTTCGAGGTATGTCTCGACGAACAGCTTCGCCGTCTGGCGGTCTCGCAGAAATGGGCGGGAATACCCCAGTCCACGCAGATGGAGATGGTTGCCCCAAAGACTGCGTTGGGATGCGCGCCCGTGCCATAGTTGCCTTCGAGCACATCGCGCAGCGACCCCTCGACCACGACGCTGGCGAACTCACAGCCCGCCAGCTTGCGCAGTTCGGCGTGGAACCGTTTCCGGGCGCGGATGACGGTTTGCACAAAATCCGTGAGGGACTTGCGCTCGACCGAAACCCGCGTTTCCAGACCGCACACTGCGGCGACCCGCCGTTGGGAATATCGCGAGGGTAGTCTCTGAAGAATTCCAGCCATTGCCCGCGCCCCAAGGTTTCTGTAGATACTGGGTGTGGCCCTGCCACTCGCCAGCGGGAAGGGCGCGACGTTCGACGCAGAATCGCTTGGCATCAAACGCGTACTCCGCCTGTTCCCGCGTATCGACGATGATGCGGATACGCTTTTCCATCAGAACGGCAACATCTCTCGGGAAATGAGCGAGAATGATACGCGACTGAATGCTTCTCTGGACTTGACAATATGTTCAGCGAATCGAATCCCGTATTCTATGCGAAACTCCACATCTACGCCAAGGAAATTGCGAATATCTGTAGGGTGCTTCTGGATAATTTTGGGCTCGTTGGCCTCGCCAAAATATCGCTCCCGACTCCAGCCACAGGCGTGCATGAAGGTAGCATGAGGAATCCAACCATTTCCGATTTGTTCAAACAGGATTTCGATAATCTTGGCCTTGATAGCGTTTTTACGCTTGAAGAAGATGCCTTTGTCGATACCGTTGACGGTCCAATGAATCCCGTCATCGCATTTGTATCGTCCAATGGTTTGGGCCGCTACCGGAATCTCTTCGGTAGTGGCTGCCTTGCTGGATAAGAAGGATTTCAGCTCCCTCAAAACCCGTATCTCTTGCGTTTCTATTGCCACGAGTTCTTCAAGCGGTGCGTAGACAGAGTTGTTCTTTCTAAGCAGTGCTTCAACGTTTCCTGGACAATTCGCGCGAATCATCCCCAGCACTATGAGCGGGATACTGTTTTGAAAAAGCAATTCCACCGCGATCCTTTTAAAACTCGCTGGCTCTCGATACAGGGAGAGGAAAACAGGAGTCCGTTCCATCGGCGTGGCGGAATAAATGCCGAGTCGCCAAGCTTTGGGAAGGCCGAGGATAGGCTCGTAACCGGGTTCTATATGCAATGCATACGCGAGCGTGCCACAGAGTTTACGGACGTTAACCTCGTAGACGAGAATATCCTGTTTGGAAAGGGGAAGCGCGGGAAGTCCCTCCGGGCAGGCGGCTACCCAATCGTTAGGGGCATGCTCGATAACGTGTCGATAGCATGTTTTTTCACAGGGAGTAGGACATGGGATGCGGGTTGCCCGGCGCGAAGTAGGACGAAGGTAAGGCTCAAAAGCATGAAAGGCCCCCTCAAACGCATGTTCCCAATGAATAAACGCTGCGCTTAGTCCTTCCACTTGGTCAAGACATTGCCATAGCGAGCAGTTCCATTTCATACGCTTCTTCTTCCTTGAATGAGATGAAACCCCTTCGTTTCATCCATTCTTCAAGAATCTCAACATCATCATCATGTTTGAATTGCGCTTTGTTTTCTGAACTGATGGTGACTTTACGCGCGGTATTGGAATTGGAAAAACGTATTTCAAACGAGGCGTGCGTGATTTGAGCGCGTTGAGGAAATAACTCACCGCGCCTTTCCATAGCGGCGAAGATGTCCGCCGCCTTCCTGATTTCGATCTCTTCATATTCTCCGCCGTGTGCAAAACGGATTTCTTGCAGGCGTACCCACTCCATCCCTTCAATATCCGAACACACCAAAGAATCTTCCTGAGATTCTCGCAACGGCTCCAGGGAAAATCGGGTTTGGGCGTTGAAATAATTCCGATCGCCAAACAGGTAGAAACCGAATGTTTCCCGGTAAAGACGCTTTTCTCCTTTGCTTCGGGCGTTCATCCGAATCTCACCGTTTCTGGAATCGTAAATCAGTACATCAGATTTTTCAGGGCGGTAATGCACGCTAACTGATTCGCCCTCCTGAATAGCAGCTTCCCGCCTAAACGGGTCACCGTGGCGTATGAGAAAACAAATGGAATCCGGCTTGGAAAACACAAAAACGCGCGATGCGCGCCCCCTCCGTTTTTTCGCGAACCACTACGTCCGCGAGCAATCGGGGTGCTTCATGTTGTCGTCGTCGTACGTTTCGAAGCGTAGAACTCCTTTTCTATGTTTACATTCATGACGATTCTTCTATCCTGATTTTCGTCGTCCGTTAACCGGCGCGAACATCAATTCGCTTCTCCAAGGATTGTTAACCGCGTGATGGGGGGACTGGCGTGTTAGGAGTCACGCAATGCAATGGACGGCAGGAGGCAAGAGCAACGCCGCTAATCAGCCGCGCGGCTTTTTGCGTCGGCTGCATTAGCCTTGTTAGGCATATCAATACAATTGTCGTTTCAATTGTCTCGCCAGCCGTTGCAACGGCTCTTTTTCAATTCTTTCTAGCTTCAACGCTTGATAGTTCCTAAGTGGTCCGATCAACGCGTCGAAATCAACACCCGGAAGAAGGATCGGTATTATGAGAAACCGTTCGTCCGTTTCCCGTCTCTGCATCGCAGCCCCTATCTCCTGCTGTACCCCCTGGGAGTTCGCGGTCGAAGTTCCGAGACAAAACGCTACCCCACCGGCTTCAGATATTCCAGTTCGCAGGGCTGTTGTCCAATCCTCACCAGAGGAGAGGCTTGTATCCATAAATACCTTCAATCCTTCATCAGCCAGAATTTCCGCAATCTTAGAAACTTGTTTACGATCTACATTCGCATAGCTGAAGAAGAGATCGAATCGTCGGTTTGTCGCATCCTCGCGAGTTTCCGGCTCCTGTCGCTGTGATTTCAAGAATTGAATTGTGGAGTTACGCGTCGCTGCATTAGCGAGCCAAGCTTGCCCGTGCTTTGCAAATAGCAGGTCATACAGTTCTCTATCGGAGATAACTGAGGATGCGATCGGAGTATAATCAGGGTGATCTGATGACGCGTATTCGCGCAACTGATCACGGTTCCATTTCATGATATCGCTACATAACTCATCTGAACTCATCAATCGATTGAAAGTATCCGGCCATCTCTGTTGCAAGCAACGTGAAATGGCAAAATACTCAATTGCAATATGTTCCATTTTACCTTCACTAGCGAGAGCATTATTGATGGCGAGGTCGATGAGCAGATTGTTTACAAAGCGGATAGTTGCACGTGGGTTTCCTCCTGAAGCAGCACCTACCACTGGTAGGATATCAGCTAGTTCACCACGAACCGTTGGACTAATCCGCTTAAGAATGACTCCCGAGAATTCATCCAATCTGCCGGAATGTGGCGGGATGTGAAAGGGGAGTTGAACGATTTTGTCCAGATACGAGTGCCCTTCAAAATCTGCTATGCCATATTCCTTTTCGTATCGATGCTGGAGATAGCCTTCAATCACGCGCCGCGCTACACCCAACACGAAAATAAACCCAGGTTGCGACAACACGAGCTTGATGCTTTCAATTAACCGAATTGCCTGATCTGGAAAACACCGATCAAGGTCATCGATAATTACGACAACTCGAGAGTCTTTTGGAAACGAAACTGCTGAAAGGCTTTCGAACGCTTCATAGTAGAGGCTTCTGTCCAGCAGCGGGTCGGGAGTCAGTGCCTTTTCTCTCTCGATCATTTCCTTCGCAACGAATGATGCCTCAATCTCTGCAAACCCAGGAACCTTTACTTTTGACTTTGCTGAGAATCCGTACGCTACAGCACGAAGCGCTTTGATAAGTGACTTCCCATGATCTGCCAGATGGTCAACAAACGATTTATGCTGCTCCAGTTCGCGAACGATTGTTGCAACAAGCGGCACGATTGGATGTTCCTCCTTCTCGAAACGCCAGGCATTGAACCAGACCGTGACGACGTGCTTTTCGTTCGTAAGTGTGCTTTCGACCATCCGCATGAGACTCGTCTTGCCAGTGCCCCATTCTCCGAAAATACCTATCGTAAAAGGTCCGGTGTTTCCAACGGCAGCATCGGCAAGCACCTTGGCATACGTTCCAAATCCGAGACCATCTAGGGATTCCGATGTGCCCTCACCCAGTGCTTGGTCAGTTAGCAGTTGTAGATTTGTCATAAACGTGTATTCCTCTATTGCCTAACGCTGCGGCTCAGGATCGCCGAGGTACGAGGCGTATCTTTGAAGCCGCTTGTTTGGTTGTGTTAAACAAAGCACTCGGCTTACTCTTCGACTGAGACGACTACCCACACTTCTCCTTCATTGTCGGCAAAACCACCAGGTGATGAATGGGACAAATGGTCGTTTGCGATAAACTGTAAATCTCCATCGGCATCTGCTTCAAATCTTCACCTTGGGCTCACAAGAAATGGACGACCATTTCCGATTCGAGCACATAAGGCACCTTCAGGTACGCCGAGGACAACATATTCACTTGGGGCCATATGTTTATATCCCTCTGCTCCATATGTATGCTTATGTTGAGGGTTCATTCGCCACTGACCAGAGGATGAGGTGTGAATTGTTTGCCCAACAGAAACCTCCATCTTGGCAGATTGCCATTTTAGATGAGCAAACACACGCAATGAAGCATTAGGCGCAAAACGTTCTGCCTTGGTCACTCGCCGTCTATGTTCTCTGGACTACTCACGATGAGCTTGTCGTCACAATGCCGATCCCAAGTGACGTCTCACCATTGAACGGCCCCCCCAAGGGAGTAATGCGCTGCAGTTCTGGAACGGGCTCGATGCCCTTGTCCCATAGAACCCACGCGCTGTCCTTAAAAACGCCCTGAATCCTTCGTGCCAGATCCGTAAAGAAAAAGTTTGCTATCGCCTGCTTACACTGCCCCGGCCTGTGAACCGCGAATACGAGACCGAAGACGGTCGCGGTCGGAACAACTCGCCGTGCGCGGTCCAGTTGATCAAGAAGACCGTCCTGGTTTTTTGTCTGAGCGATCTGCTTAATCTGGGAATCCAGGTCACTCCTCATTTCACCATATAATCCCGTGGAATTGGGTGAAATCAACTTCGCTTCACCAATCGAGAAGCAGGGGCTCTCCGACAATGGAGCCTCAAGAATGGAGAAATCAGGCTTTCGGAGACGATCACCGTCTTTAATTGGGCTCGTGTAGGATAGGCCGTGTTCGTCAAGTATCTTAGCGATGCCAGCGTATGATTCCTCTCCGTAGACCCGGAAACCGCTTTCGAGAGAATCGCCACCTCTTTGGGAGAGTGCGGTAATAGTCTCGGTGTTGAACCACGTTTCTCGCTTGGGGGCGTTCACGATATGCCATAAGTCATCGTGACCTGCCAACTGCTCGTGTATGCTACGAAATATGAACTCCGGGGTGATCTGTGTCGTCATTTTTGTTTGAGCCTTTGATTCGGCCAACGTTGCGCATGAGGCTCAAAATGGTCCGCGTCCGCGAGGCTCATTTTGTAGCCCTCCATGCGTCTTGTTGGGCATTCTGCTGACCAATCCTCGCTCTATTCATTTCTGGAGGATGCATTCGAGGTGCTTTCTCACGCCAACGTCTTATCGTATCAGTGAGCTCCTCCGATTCGCGGAGGATGTCGCGCAACTGCTCTTCGCTCTCCCCAAAACGCTGAAGGGCCGGGGCGCTCTCTTCCACACGC
The DNA here is from genome assembly GCA_963678445.1 of Candidatus Hydrogenedentota bacterium. Taxonomy (GTDB): domain Bacteria; phylum Hydrogenedentota; class Hydrogenedentia; order Hydrogenedentales. Next base: position 3,640,183 of record OY782877.1, read on the forward strand.
GACGTGGGCGAGGCGAGGGGGCCGGGAGCAACCGGGGAGCTTGCTTCCGGACTCCGGTAGGTCTCTCTCGAAACAGAGAATTTCGCCCGGCTTCCCGTCATCGCGTAAATCCTTTGGACAAAACGTCAAATGCGAAGAGCCCCGCAGTGTTTACTGCGGGGCTCTTGTATAAACTTCGCGGGGAAATACTACCCCGTAAATTATCTGGCTCCCCGAACAGGACTCGAACCTGTGACCTAGTGGTTAACAGCCACCCGCTCTACCAACTGAGCTATCGGGGAATCGCTTAGGTGAGGGAATTATGCCAAATTGGAAGGGGGGGGATCAAGCTTTTTTTTGAGTTTTTTTGAGGGAATGGAGTTGTTTTTTGGGGTGGGTGGGTGTGCTTGTTCTTGGTGAGGACTTCGTAGGAAAAATGATGCTGTTAAGAGGGTGAATATTGCGAATAACGGGAGGTGTAAGGGGGCGAGAGGGGTTAGCGAGGAGTGAGTATGGGTGCAGGTATGGCGTGTAAGTGGATGTGGAGGGTGTCAGGAGGTCGTTTTTTTGAGTTTGGCGAGGTTGCCGAGGAAATTGAGGGTCCAGTGTTGGAGGTCGTCTAGGAGGGTGTAGAAGAGGGGGACGACGAAGAGGGTGAGCAGGGTGCCTACGGTGAGGCCGCCGATGAGGGCGCGGCCGAGTCCGGCGAAGAGGGAGGCGCCGCCTGTTTTGGCCATCGCAAGGGGTACCAGGCCCAGGATGGTGGTGATTGCGGTCATCATTACGGGGCGAAATCGGTCTCTTCCGGCCTGGACGATTGCGTCAATTCGGTTCATGCCTTCTTTTCTACGTAGTGAATTGATGTGGTCTACAATGACGATGCCGTTGTTGACGATTACGCCGACCATGAGAATGTTGCCGATCAGGGTTACGGTGTCCATTGAGGTGTGGGTGAAGAAGAGCATCCACATGCTCCCCCCCAAGGCCAGGGGTACGGAGGTTAGTATGGAAAGGGGGAGGAGGAAGGATTCGAACAGGGCGCTCATTACGAGGTAGATCAGGATTACGGCCATAAGCAGGGTGTTGGCGAATTGGAACATGTTGTCGTCAAGTTCTTCGAGTTTGTCGCCAAATTCGATGGAGTAGCCCACGGGGAGAGCGAAGTTGTCGAGGACTGTTTCCAGGTCTTTGCGTATTTTTTTGAGGTCTTTGCTTTCTGCGGTGGCGCTGATGTTGATTACGTTTTTGCCGTTGATTCTGCGAATGGAGGAGGGGCTGTCTGCACGGGCATAACTTACCAGTTCGTGAAGTGGGTAGAGTGTACCGGCTTGGTTGGCTATGGCGACGTTGTCGAGGTTTTCTTTGGAGCGGCGATCTTCTTCACGGAATTGTAACCACACGGGGACTTCGCGAGCACCCTGTTTCATGTAGGGCATTTGTGCTCCGCGCAAGGCAGCTTCGACGGTACGTCCTATTTCCAGTGCTGTGATCCCGGCCTGTTCCGCCCTGGCCACGTCCATTTTGATTTGCATTTCTTCTTTGTCGTGTTCGATATCGGTTTGCACGTCGCTGATACTATCGACTTTGCGCAGGGTATCTCGCAGTAATTGCGCATGTTGTTCCAAGGTGTCCATGTCGTCGCCCCGCATTCGCAGAGAAATGCCATGACCTTCTCCTGAGTCACCGCTTTCGGCTACAACGATCTCAACTTTGGCGCCAGGAAGGCGTTCGGGTATTTTTTGGCGCAAATAGGCTTTTGCTTGTTCTGTTGAGTAGGGGGGATTGAGTCCTTTGTCACCATCTTCTTCGGTGTACAAAAATAGGTGAATGGCGCCACTTGTCGATTCGTGAAAAACGAGCAGGTTTTTGATGGCCAATTCCTCCCGTTCTTTTTCAAGCAGGGCTTCGATGTCGGAGAAGAATGCACGAGCCATATCGATGTCAAAGTTTTGATCCAAGGTGATGTTCAAATCTATTTCACGTGTATCCAGCGTTGGTAGTCCTTGTTTGCCTACTTTCTTCATTGGCACCGCAAAGGTTAGCCCAGCTAAAATGAGCAGGATGAATAGGGGGATCAGGCGTTGGTGCATGGAAAAGCGAAGAAAATAGGAGTAGGTATTAATAGTTGTCTGTACAATCTGTAGTTGGCCCATGTAGTTGAAAAAACCACTTAACAGTCCCGTATTAGTTGTGCTTTTAGGCTGAAACCAGGCCCCAAAAGCATCGAAGACATTGGTATATTTCGGTTCTTTCATGCGGCTCATTGCCAATGGAATTACAGTCAAGGCAATTATCAGGCTGCCGAAGAGGGAGACAATCAGGGGCATTCCCAATTGGCGCATCAGCACGGACATTTGGCCCGCTTCAAGGTAATACATCGGCACAAAGACAACACCCGTGGTTACTGTTGCCGCAAAGATGGCCAAACCGACTTCGGAAGCACCGTGTTTGGCGCTTTCGTAGGGGGAACTGCCCAATTGACGGTGGCGTATCGTGTTTTCTACAACTACGATGGCATTGTCCACTAACATGCCAATGGCGATGATCATGGATACCATGGTAATCATGTTCAATTCCATCTCCAGGAAGAACATGGCTACCAGAGCGACGACCAGGGAGGTAGGAATGGCCAGGGCCACTACGATGGTGGGGAGGATGCGATGCAGGAAAACAAATAGGACCAGCAACGCCATCGCGCCACCATATAAACCCTCCATTAAGAGGTTGCGTAACGCGCGCGTAATCAGATCAGACTGGTCGAAAAACAACTTCATTGCTGTGCCGGAGAAGTGTTTTTCCCCGAGTAATTTTTCTAATTCCTTGCGCACTGCACGGCAAGTTTCCACGGTGTTGGCTTCCGACTCCTTCACCACCAAAACGACTACACCGGGTTTTCCATCCAACGAAACGAATACATCTTCAGAGCGTGCGCTGTAGCGCACCGTAGCCACATCGCTTAAACGCAGGGCATTGGGTCCTACTACCAAGGCCCCGATATCTTCAATGCGACGGTATTCACCTGTCAGGCGCACATAATATTTTTTTTCGCCATCAGGCAACTCCCCTAGTGATAGATTCAGATTGCTTTGTTGCAGGGTGCTCATTACCTGCATCAGCGGCAGATTCAGGCTGCGCAGGCGGGCTTGATCGAATTCAATGAGAACACTTTTTTCCTGAATGGGGGAATGTACTTCTACTTGGGCGACACCATCAAGTCGATTCAGGCGTGACTGGACGATGGTACGTACGCGATGGGTAAATTCTTCCTGATCGCCTTCCTGGAAAAGGCCAAAGAACAAAACTGGCAGTGCTCCTGAGCTGTGGCGTTGCAGTGTCATGTGCTCCACTTCGTCGGGGAGCACCAATTTCAGCCGTTCCATGCGGTCGCGTACTTCCGCCGTGGCCGTTGTCATGTCCACATCCAAATTAAAGAACATCATGACGGTGCAGCCGTTGCTATTAGATATAGAACGAATACGACGCAGTCCAGGAATCGTACGGAATTCTCCTTCTACCGGAATAGCAATTTGTTGTTCCACCTGGGCCGGAGAACCGCCAGGGTAGGGAATGAAACAGCCAATTACGGGACGGTCCACGCGCGGTAGAAATTTGAGCGGCATTCTGAACCAGGCGATACCACCCACAAGCAGCAAACTCAAGCTGATCATGATGACTGTGATCGGTCGGCTTAGGGCGAATGCTGGCAGGGAAAATTTCACGATTGCGTACCCTGCTCCACGTCTGTTTTATCCCGACCGCCAAACAGGTTATAGGCCATGGGAATAATCAAAAGAGTAAGAATGGTGGCTGAAGTCAGGCCCGCCATGACGGTCAACGCCATCGGACGCCGCATCTCTGCTCCTTCTCCCGAGGAGAGAATCATTGGCAACAAGCCTAACACCGTTGTTACCGTTGTCATGATGATCGGGCGTAAACGCACTTTGCCAGCCTCTACCAACGCTTTATGTTTGGGATAGCCGCGTGCACGCAACTGGTTCACATAATCGACCAGAACGATGGCATCGTTTACCACGATACCTGCCAGCACAATCCCCCCCAGGAAAACCATGATGCTTAGATCGGTGTGGGTAAAGTAGAGCGCGTAGATCACGCCAATAAAAGCAAGTGGAACGCTGAACATAACCAACGCAGGGTGAAGAATGGATTCAAACTGACAGGCCATTACCACGTAGACCAGGAAAATGGCCAGGAGTAATGCAAAACGAAGGCTTCCGTAGGAGGTTTCTAATTCACGATTCTGTCCACCCAGTACAAAGTAATAGTCATCGGGGCGGTCAACATTTCGAAGGCTTTCCCGGATATTCTGCGAAACGGAACGTAGATCGCGTCCTTCTACATTAGCCGTAATGAGCACCACCTGTCGTTGATCGATACGGCGAATCTCACTAGGACCATCCTGTTTGATGATTTGCGCCACATCGCGCAGGGGGATGGGTTTGTCTCCATCGGTCACGGCCAATTGTTCCAGATCCGATACACTGTTTAATTGCCGTTGATTAGTACGTACCCGGATATCGACCTTTTCCCCAGCCCGATTAAAGCGGGTGGGTACTTCGCCTTGCACTTCCGTGCGTAGCCGAGAGCCGATCTGACTAAGTGCGATACCCTTGCTTGCCAATTTTTCCCGATCCGGTTTGACAATGATTTCAGGGTAGCCTTCTTTTACACTCAATTCTGTATCGAATAGTCCAGGCACCGTCGAAACCGCCTCCAGCGCCCGTTTTCCTACACGCTTCAACTCTGCCAGATCGTCGCCAACGATTTGTACCTCTACCGCTGTGTTAAAGCTGAAGAGAGAAGGAAGCGTAAAGGTGATTTCATCTGCGCTTACCATGCGAATCTCTTGACGCAGCGCATCAATGATGCTTTCCTGAAGAAAAGCATTTTGTTTTGGGTTGTTGAGCAGTACCGTGAATTCCGCCACATTTTCTCCCCGATCACTGCTCCCAGAACTGCTTTTTTCTTTACCTACTTCTACGGTTACCGAGGCTACCTGGGGGACTGCACGTATAAGCGCCTCAATTTTTTTCGCCTGCGTCTCAGTTTGTTCCAAACGCGTCCCCGCCTTTGCCTCCATGCGTATGCCGAATTCACCCTGATCCATGGGGGGGATAAGTTCCATACCCAAATCCCGTGCGGTGTAGAAAGCATGGGCGGCGAGGCCCATGATTAAAAGCAGAATGATAGCGCTAAATCGAAGGGAATGATGTAATACGAAACCGTACGCGTCACGGAACAGATCAAAAGTTGCGTTGAAAAGCCACAAGGGAAACCGGAGCAGGGTGCGCAGTATAAAGCTCACTACCACAATAACCGAAAAAAACAGCAAAGCGACCAAAAAGAGCAAGGTCGTGGCGCATGCGGCGATAAGGCGGAGTGCTAATTGGCAAAAGTACAAAACGATTAGGAATAAAAAAACCGGAATTGAGGCAATGGCTGCCAGAATGTTCCCCAAACTCTGTTTTTTCAACACGGCGCGCCATGTAGCCACCGTAGGGCCAAAAGTATCTTTGGTAAGGGAGAGGAACGCCTTCACCATATAGCCAAACGAACGTGGCAGAATTCCTAGCAAGGAGGAAAACCGGCCCTTTTCCTCTGCACGTCCTTCGCGGTAAGCGCGAAGTAGCCAAACGACCTCGCGGTCTGCCGCCAATGCCAAGCCTTGTCGTGACGCAATTAGCGGAATCAGATACAATGCGGCCAACAGCGAGGCCAACAACGAAAAAGTTACCGTAAGCGCGAGATCACTGAATAGCTGTCCGGCAATTCCCTCTACGAAGGCAATGGGTAGAAAGACGCAAATGGTGGTTAATGTCGACGCCGTTACCGCACTTCCTACTTCCTTCGTGCCTCGTTCCGCGGCATCCAGCACCCCGTCCCCCTCCTCCTTACAACGGAAAATACTCTCCAACACCACAATCGAGTTGTCCACCAGCATCCCCACGCCCAATGCCAGACCACCCAGCGACATGATGTTGAGGGAAATCTCCCGTGCAAACATGGGGATAAAGGTTGCTACAACAGAAATCGGAATCGCGATACCAATGATGAGTGTTGCTTTCAATTCACGCAGAAAAAGGAACAGAATCATCAACGCCAAAAGTCCGCCCACCACCGTTGCATCCTGCACCTCGTTGATGGAACCCTGAATAAAGCGGGATTGATCGCTGATAATCGTCAGGTCAATATCCCGTGGCAACCGGTCCAGCATGGTGCGCTTGGCGGCCTGATCGCGCACTTCAGTTTCCGCATCCTCCTCCACGACTTCACCACGCGCCTCACGTGCTTTGCGCTGCGCTTCCTCCGCCATCTGCTTCAACTTTTCCACCACGCCCGGCTCACGTTCAAAACCCAACAAATCCTTGAGCTTATTACACACCTGTACCGTGTTGGCGTCCCCCTCCTTGAAGATATCCAGGGCCACCGCCTCGCGCCCATTAATGCGCACCACCGTCTCCCGTTCTTTTGCCCCAGTAAAGACCTCCGCCACCGACTGCAACGGCAACTGGCGTCCACTCGCCGTCGTAATAATGCTCTGTCGGATTTCCTCCACATCCTCAAACTCATTCAGTGTACGCACCAAGTATTCCGTCTTACCCTCTTTCAGGCTTCCACCAGACAGATTGATGTTTTGTTGCGCCAGACTGTTCACAATATAGTCCAGCGACAGCCCCATGCTTTTGAGTTGCTGCGCATCGACCAGGATCTGGATTTCCTCCTCCTGGCCCCCCTTTACCGCCACCTGCGCAATGCCCATCTCCGCCTCCAAGTCGCTTTTAAGATGGCGTTCTGCACTATCGCGAATTTCCGTCAGCGCCTGACGCTCCGCCGCGCTCCCAGAAAGTAACATTTTAGGCGTAATAGCGACCCGCATGACCGGATCCAGCGTGGGGTCATACCGCAAAATTACCGGTTTCTCCGTAACCTCCTTTGGCGGATCGAAGAGATCCAGACGATCCCGCACATCCTGTTGGGCTACATTCATATCCGTATCCCACGTAAATTCCAGGATAATTTCTGACAATCCCGCCGAGGATACGCTGCTGATTTCAACCATGCCGCTGACAATACTTAGCATTTCCTCCAAAGGACGGGTTACTAGCTTTTCCACATCCTCTGGTGCGCCCCCTTCATATTCTGTGCGCACAGTAAGGGTCGGGTAGGAGATATCCGGCATTAGATTGATAGGTAATTGCTGATAGGAACGCCAGCCAAAGACCAGGAGGGTTAAAAAAAGCATTGCCATCGTCACCGGCCTACGAATAGCAAGGCGATATTGTTTCATTTTGTTATGGGGAGAATCCGTCATGCTGTCATGCTGCCTGCGTCCACGAACACCCTCAAATGCGGTGTTCAATTGCCACTGATATAAGCCACTTCAAACGGTTTGACGCGCGCAGAGTATAGCCTCCTTAGCATCCCTGGCGTTTTGGAAAATTCAGCGTTCTTTATTCTTCCTTTTTTTGTGAAAAGGAAGAATAAAGAAAATCCAGGTCGCTCTGCAAGGATTTTAGAAAAAATTAAGAAAACGACTTTGTGCTTGCAGTAGTCAGCGCCTGTTCAACACTCATCGTTGCACGCGATAGAATTTCTTTTTCCGCGTTTGTGATCGTTACAGTCGAGCCTGATTTGAGCGTATGTTGCCCCAAAGTCACAATACGTGTCTGCTCATCTATCCCCGAAAGAATTTCTACATGATCACTATCTTCCAAGCCTACTTTGACCTCAACACGCTCCGCAAGCAATGCCGCCTCATTTTGCGTGCTGGTCCCCTCCTCCGGTACAGGAGAAGCGCTTTCAGCTTCCGTAGCGGGAACACCGGTCTCCTGTACTTCATTCTCCTGCGTTCCCTTATCGCGCACCACCATTACATACTTACGGGCATTTTCTTCGAGGATGACATCCTTAGGTACAATCAACGCATTTTCATGCGTTTCCATTACCAGACGCACCCGTGCAAATGATGCCTCGCGCAACAACGCACGCGCGGCTTCTTCAAAATCCAGCGTTACCTTGACCGTACCACTCGTAGGGTCTACGCTCGGATTAATTCGTCGCACACGCGCCACAAATTCTTCATTTTCATGCGAATCAATAGTTACCTTCGCCTCCTGGCCTACCCGCAGACGCATCAATTCCTTCTCAGGAGGAAAAATCGGCAGGATGTACGAAGACGGATCGACTATCGTAAATGCAGGCATGCCCGAAGAAATCAACATACCCTTTTGAATATTGCGCTGTGTGACTACCCCATCGATTGGCGAACGCACCGTCTGGTGGCTTAATTGCACCTCCTGTGCATCCAATGTCGCCTTAGCAGATTCATAAGCGAACCGGCTATTATCACGTTCCACCTTCGAGCCGATTCCCTCCTGCAAACTCCGCTCCGCGATTTCATACGCGGTTTTCTGTTGCTCCAAGTTAACCTGCGTCTGTCGAATTTGTGCTTCCAGCTCCTCCTTATCCAGCTCCGCCAAAATCTGCTCTGCCTTTACCATATCGCCTTCTTCTACCCGCACATCAAGACACTGCCCGGTTCCCTTGGCAATGACCTCGACCCGGTTCTCTGCTTGCACACGCGCTGTCGTTTCAAAATACGCCGCGATATCGCTGCGGGTAGGATAATCCACCTGTACCGGAATCGCGATTTCTTCCGCAGGGGTATCATTGGCCGCTACTTCCGAACGCTCAGTACAGCCAAATCCAACGAATACAAAGGCAATCAGTATCAGTATCTGCAACGAGTTCCTCATGAACCCTCCAGTTTTATCAATTTTTACACTAAAGCGGTCCAGCGACCGCAAGCAAGTGGCCAGCGCCACAGGCAATATTCATGGTCCTTGCTATCCCTAACCGCCGTAAAATTTTTTGTGTAAGGAATTTTCGGAATTGAACCATTAAAACTATGAAGACAAAAATATAACGTTTGTGTTGTTACTTTAATATTTGGGGCTGACATTGTAAAAAAAGCGGCTACACTCCCTTGCAAGTACACTAAAGCGGTTCAGCGAGCGCAAATGTTAGGTGCGGTCTTACCATCCCTAACCGAGATAAATTCTCCGAGTTTTACGATAGCGCCCAAGATTCTAGCCACTAATTTTTCTTTTTTACTGCTCTCCCCTGCAAATTTCATCACAGCATTCCATTATGAATGCCTTGGTTCGTAATAAACCGCAACAAGACCCTCACGAACAGCGAAATTATATACGCGTCAGATGCGTTTAAAAAGTCCTGACTGTCCTATAATTCCTTCTACTTTAAGGATCTACCAGTTAGACCCCACTTCGTTACATTCAGTTTCGAAGTATAGCATACACAATATCACGTAGATACTAAAAATACTAGTCGCTATCTAGTATCTGGAAGCTGAAAAGCGGTCATAAAAAACGAAATTTTCTGATGGGCAGGGACGGCAAGGAGCAGAAATATTGCCGGTGGTGCTAGCCAGCTTGCGCTTGCTGGAGCGCTTTAGTGGTTTTGAGGGGGTTCAAAGCCGGTAGCGCGCAATGCGAGCATGGTGATATCGTCGAATTGTTCGGCTTCTTCTGCAAATAGGGCAAGTGCTTCGCGTAGCGCTTGAAGTAAATCCTCGCAAGAAACGTCACATAATTCGGCCAGACGCTGTTCGGTGCGTTCTTCTCCATAAAGTTCGTCTTTAGGATTCTGTGCTTCCGTAACGCCATCGGTGTATAGGAAAAGGGTATCGTCGGGTTGCAACGCGACTAGGCCTTGTGAAAATTCAGCTTCTTCGAAGGCGCCAAGTGCGGCCCCAGGGATTTGGGGGATGGTCTCGACGAATCCATTCTTATGAACGATCATGGGTAAATTGTGTCCGCCGTTGGCAAAACGACATTCGCCCGTGCGCAGGTCGATGAATGCACAAAAGAGCGTTACAAACATGCATGCATCATTGTCTTTACTGAGCTCATTATTGAGTCGAAAGAGCACTTGGGAAGGATCTGTCTCTTCGCGAGCAAAGGAGCGCAGGAAGCTGCGTGTAACCGCCATGAAAAGTGCAGCGGGAACGCCTTTTCCGGATACGTCTCCAATCGCGACACAGATTTCATCCTCTCGTGTCATGAAAAAGTCATAAAAATCACCACCGACTTCGCGTGCCGGGTCTATCAAAGCGTGCAGTTCGAGGCCGGTTCGGTTTGGAAAAGGAGGGAAAGTGCGCGGGACAAGGCCCATCTGGATATCGTGGGCGATTCGAAGCTCACTTTCAATGCGTTCCTTGGCGGCGATGGTGTTTTTAAGCTCTTCCATGTACTGCTTAAGCTCATCACGCATGGTAGCGAAAGAGTTCGTGAGATGCGCGATCTCATCATTGCCTTTCCTGATGGGTAAAGAGGCTTCGAGATCACCCTTGGCAAGCGTCATAGCGGCCTTATCAAGCGCCTGAATTGGACGTGCGATGGAGTTGGCGATAAGGAGGACGACCAGAAGCAGGAGTAGGAAACCTGCGATGCCGATTTGTATCTCGACACGGTTGAGTTCATGCACCTGGCTCATGAGCTCTTTTTTTGGGAAAAGTGCTGCGAGGGTCCATTGGGTGGAGGCCACAGGCACGTAGACCATCCAGCAATCAAGACCGGTTTCGGGGCTTTGGTAGGAGAAGAAACCGGAACCGCCATGGGTGATTTTACGTGCGAGGTTGCGAAATTCAGGGTCGTCGTGACTTTCCGCCAAACTAAACATGTTTTCGCTGAGTATCAAATTTTGATCAGGATGGGCGATGAAAGCGCCATTGCGTGACAGAAGAAAGGCGTAGCCACTTTTTCCCAACGGCAGGCTGCCAAGCAGATCACTGAGCCATTCGAGGGAGATGTCGCTGGTGACAACACCTGCGAAGGGACCTTTGCCGCTGTCGCTATGGAAAGGGGCAGAGTATGTGACCATGATAATGTCCGCGCCGCCTTTATCATAATACGGCTCACTCCACACCGGTTTTCCCAGCTCTTTGGGTAACATATACCAATCATAAATTTCGTAATTGTAGCCGCTATCTGTAAGTTCGCTGAAGGTGATTTTTCCCGCTTCCTTGCAGGCGTAGGGGGCGCGAGAGGGGAATTCGGGGTCGCATTGCGCTTCATCAAAACCAATAGCAGCACCGTAAACATATTGATTGTTGGCGACAGCACGTTGCAATAGATTTCGCACATCATCCGTATCTGTAGGGGGGTGCAGTTCAAGCGCATCGGTAAGCGCACTCACATTCTGTTCAACGGTACTGGTGACAGCCTCAATACGGGCAGCGGTGTAACGCGCCAAAATCCATGCCTTGGCTTCTAGTTCCTCTTCAAGCATGGTTCGTGCGGCGTGATAGGTGTATCCGATAACGACGCTCAGAATGAGACTGGCGCCGCACAAGACAAGTAGAAGAAGCTTCCAGCGGATAGTTAAGGGCTTCAAACTCAGCAGGTGAGATACAAAAGAAAAGCCTGTGTTGGCCGGAGACGGTAAGCACCATGCCTTTTGCCTGCCATCACTGGAGTGCATATGCTTATTCATAGGTATTCTCCGTATTGCCTCGGAACGACTCGAAGGTCTGTGCATCCTGGATGACGCCGTATTGTTTCATTTGCCGTACACATGCGTTGTAATCTTCTAGACTGAGTTCGCCAGGTAGCCACTCGTTTTCTTGTGGCGGTAGAATGGTAGGCAGAATGGTTTTCAGCATCCAGCGCATATGAGGACGGTTGGTAGCGATTCTAGCACGGCGTACATGTTGCATTACGATGTCCAGCGTTTCCTCAGGATGCTCCGCTGCATAGTGCCAACCTTCCAAAGCAGCCTTTGCGAGCGCCCGACACGCCTCAGGGTTTTTCTGATACTGTTTGCGCAGGCAATAGATGCCGTCTTCGGGACAAGCAAAGCCGTAATCCCTTAGCCGGAACGTGGTCACTTCTTCATAATCAATACCCGATTGATAGAGTGCATGGTATTCGTTGTATTCCATGGCGGCGCATGCCACGACGCCGCGATGCAGAAAAAGGTTGATAGAGTAATACTGCGGAGTAAGTTCTGGCTGTATGCCGGTAGCCTGGAAAAAGGCGAGGTAGCCAGGTTTGAACCCGCCCAACCAGATGCTGACTCGTTTTCCATTGAGGTCTTGCACCTTGTCGATATGATCCCGTTTCCAGGCGATCAACATGAGGTTAGAGCGATTAACAATCTGGCATAGGTGAACGAGAGGCGTTCCTGCATCACACTCCGCGAGTGCGCCAGTGAGGAACATGCTGGCGAAATCCGCCTTGTCTTCGAGAAGATACGTAGTGGGATCGCGATCTGGTCCCCCTTCGATGATTTCAACATCAATGCCATTCTTACGGTAAAGGCCCTTTTCAAGGGCAACGTAGTATCCAGCAAATTGCGCCTGTGGACTCCACTGCAGGATGAGCCGTAGAGGCGCTTCATCTGCGTGTATAACTGGCGTGAATGACAGGAATAGCAGGAGGGAGAGCGTAAGTACTATGTTTTTTTGAAAAAGATGTTTCATGGATTATTTCGTCTATTTTGAAATGTCAGTCACTAAAGCGGTCCAGCGACCGCAAGCGTTAGGTATGGTCCTTACCATCGCTGATCGCAACAAAAATTTCGTTTTTGTGACAATTTTCAGGTTTAAAGTCGCTAAATATAGTTAGCCGCAAGCATTTCAGCAGCATTTTCATCCAATAATTCCGCACGCCGCAATTCTTCAAATCGATCAAGCAAATCTTCCACGCGTAAACGGCGTTTTTCCTCGCCACGTACATCCCAAAGAATACGGCCCTGGTTCATCATGATCAAGCGGTCGCCGAGATTCACCGCTTGTTGCATGGAGTGGGTTACCATGAGTGCGGTGAGTTGATCCCGTTCGATGGTTTGATGGGTAAGCCGGATGACCTGATCAGCGGTCTTGGGATCGAGGGCTGCGGTATGTTCATCGAGTAAAAGCAGCTTGGGTTGCAACCAGGTGGCCATGAGCAAGGTAAGCGCCTGGCGTTGTCCCCCGGAGAGGGTGCCTATCTCATTGTGCAGCCGCGCTTCTAGCCCCATGTCGAGGGTGCTGACACGCTCTCGAAAAGCGTTTATCCAGCGATGCGACAGGGCGCGCCCCAATCCGCGATGTTTGCCACGTTTGGCGGCGAGTGCGAGATTTTCGGCGATGGTCATGCGTGGTGCGGTGCCGCTAAACGGGTTTTGGAAAACACGACCGATGAGTTTTGCGCGTCGATGCTCTGGCCATCGGGTGATGTCATGATTGTCCAAATGTATAGTACCCCGATCCGGCAGGAAAGTGCCTGCAACCGCATTGAGTAAAGTGGATTTTCCCGAACCATTAGTGCCGATGATGATGATAAAGGAACCCTCATCCAGACTCAGGTCCACCTGCTGTAATGCGCGCACTTCATTTGGGGTGCCCGCATGAAATGTTTTTGAAATATTGTTCAGTTTAAGCACGTTGGGGAATTCCTTTTTTCGCGTGTAGCTTGTCCATCATCCCGGGCAGGATAAGCGCAATAAAGACAAAGAGCGCTGTAATCAATTTCAAGTCATTGGGGTTGAGTCCCCAGCGTAACGCGATAGCGACAATAAGCCGGAAGAGTACGGAACCCATGACGGCTCCGGTGATGGTGAGGCCGAGGTGGCGTGTACGGACGAGTGCCTCGCCAATAATAACGCTGGCCAGGCCCCATACGACCATGCCAATACCCATTTGCACATCGGCAAAGCCCTGGTATTGGGCGAGGAGTGCGCCAGCAAGTCCGATGAGTCCATTAGCGAGTGCAAGCCCGGCGATGATCATGCGGTTGGTGTTAGCGCCCAAGGCGCGGATCATCTGTGCATTGTCGCCGGTGGCGCGCATGGCCGAACCGATGTGGGTGCGGAAAAAATTGTACAGCAGGATGCCCAGCGCAAGGATGATGAAGAAGGCTCCGAGCACGACAGCGAGGTCACGGACAGCAATTTGCCACATACTGATGCTAAGCGTGGTTTTTCCTCCGGCGATCCATTCTCCTGCCTGTTTAGCGTAGGTAACGAGGGTGGTTTCATTTAGCAGCGGGACATTGCTGCGCCCCATCACGCGTAGATTGATGGAGTACAGGGCCGTCATGACGAGGATGCCGGAAAGAAGCCCGTGGATCTTGAAGCGTGTATGCAGGATGCCCGTTACAGTGCCTGCAAGTGCGCCTGCGAGCGCGCCTGCGAGTGTGGCGAGAAGCGGATTGACCTGGTGGACAAGGAGCGTGGCGGCGACGGCTGCACCCAGTGTGATGGAACCGTCGGTAGTGATATCCGGGAAATCGAAAATACGGAAAGATATGTATACGCCGAGCGCCAGCAGGGAAAGAATGAAGCCGACGGTTAATGCTCCCAGCAGCAAGTTCACGATAATTTCCTTTCAGCGTTTAGAGTAAGCGGCAGACGCTTTATGCGGTCTGGATGGTGGTGATGGGACTGGCCCAGAGTGCACCGCGTGCAAAAAGACTGTCACCGATTCCGGTTATAGGGCGTGTATCATTCAGTAAGTGCAAAACACTGAGCAGGGATTGCTCTTCAAAAAGGCTGGCCAGCGTATCCACCAACGCAATTTGTCCCTTTGGAAGCGCACGATAGGAAAATGCGGCAGCGTGAAAATGTCCGTAGAGCGCAGGCTCCGCTTGCAATGGTCTCAGGAAGGGGGCGAGCTGTGGGTCTTCCTTCGTACTGGCGACGCCGACAATCCAGGCAAGACTTCGCTCATGGCTACGTTCCGGAGTAAACCGTAACCATTGCCGGATCTCTGGATGGGCGAAGAGATTAGCGGCTTCTGTTTCCGTTGGCGCATGTTTAAGGGATGCGCCCACCAGCCCCTTCGTTTCAGCCAGTGCAATAAGTGCGATGCGGGGGGCGCGTGACAGCGTGAGTGCCGCCTGCACCAATGCGCAGAGCGTTGCACCACCACTGTCTGGACGCGTGTCGAAACGGAGACGTTGCGCATACGCGCCCGTACCGGTCAGGGCGTAAAGACTATTAATAGTGGGCGCCAATTGTCCCTGTTCAATGAAGTAATCGGGATTCTTGACGCTGTCAGCCGGTAGATACGCTGCTGCACCGCCTGCAGCGAGAAACTCGCCAAAACGGGGACGACAATCTTCGAAGTTATCCCCGAAACTGCCCAGTCCCAACCCGAACGTATTCCTGGGCAGGGTAAGCGGCATCATGTCACTGGCGGTGAATGCGCCGCTGGATAGTTTTTGCGGTGCGCCATGAAGAGTACAGACGACGCTGGCCTCGGTGATTTCCTCCTGTATAGTGCAACTGAGCGTATCAAAATGGCGTGTAGAGCCGGTGCTTTGTTTTTTTTCACGGGAAGCGTCCTGTGTGGACGCCGCCTCAAAGAGTTGGGTGAGACCGGTCAGTTCGATGACAGAACGCACAATTTCCGAAGGGCGGATCAATGTAAATGCACCGCCGATCTTGTGCAGATTTTGGTAGTAACGCAATAAAATACGGATACCTGCCGAGCTGATATAGACGACTTGGTGCATATCCAATTGCATCTGGTGTTCACCACTACTCAGAACATCATCCAATGCCTCCGCCAAATGTTCCGCCTGTTGTGCGTCCAGTCGACCGGAAAGGCGCAGAATGACGTTGTTTTTAATTTTCTCTTTTACGATATCCATCGTTTCCGGTCCTTCTCTACTCTATGATTTCATCGGCCTTTTGAAGCAAGCTCGCAGGCAGTTCAAGTCCGCACAGACGGGCATTGGGTTTGTTGATGATAATGTTCGTTTTGCTGATCGGGATAAACGGTAGGGCGGAAGGGGGCTGCCCTTGCATGATACGCAGCGCGATCTCCGCCATATCCCGTCCTCCTTGCGTATAATCCCGCGCGACGGCAACTGCGGCCCCTTCCTTTTTAGCCGCACCGCTCACAAAGGCAAAAAGCGGCGTCTGGCTTTTACGCGCCGCCTCTACAATGCTGGAAAATGCCGCACCGTGCAGATTGTCGGAAATCTGGCATATCGCATCGACATTTTGCGAAGTAAGCGCCAATGCGCTGTCCGCCACATCGGCGCTGGTGGCGCTACCGATCGAAACGCCCTCCAACCCGGCCTTTTGGGCCGCCTGCATGAGCGCATCCTTGTAATACACCGAATTGACCTCGGCAGGTACGAAGAGGGTCCCCACTTTTTTAGCTTGAGGCAGGC
Organism: Candidatus Hydrogenedentota bacterium; assembly: GCA_963678445.1. Classification (GTDB taxonomy): domain Bacteria; phylum Hydrogenedentota; class Hydrogenedentia; order Hydrogenedentales. The sequence goes on from OY782877.1 coordinate 3,656,364, forward strand.
ATTCCTGCACCACCTCAATCATCCCTTCAAAGTCGCTCATGGTGAACACACCGGCGACATTGGGCAAGTGGTTTTCATTGCTTTCCCCACCACCCGCGATCACCGGGTTGGCGACGTTGGTAAACACGATGGGGATATCGCTGAGTTTTTGCAGGGCAGCCTGGAAGGTGGGGGTAGAGGTAAGTAACACCATATCCGCTTGTGCAGAGGCTGCCGCATCGACCAACATCATCAACGTGGCCATATCGCCTTGCGCATTCACCATTTTCAGGCTGTAATCCCGTCCTTCCACCAAGCCATCTTGCTCAAACTGTTCGAAAAACCCCTTGTGCGCTTCCTCCACCGTGGAAGCCTCCACATAATTCAGGAAATGCAGATTCCATTTTTTGCTGAGTTGCGGTCCTGTTGACGGTTCTGGCGTATCGATGGCGTTTTTCTCATGCCGTCCTTTTTCGTCAATAACGATGTCAGCACTTTCCACGAGTGCAGGCGAAACATTCCAAGGCAGGTGCAGGTTACGCATCACGGTCAGATTCAGGGTAAGTTTTTGCGGCATGACATCCTGGATGGTTACGCTTCTCGGATCGCGTCCCTGCAGAATTTCCCCGGCCAGTATGCCTGTTTCCTCACCGACACGGTAATAATTTGCACCCAGATTAAACGTCGTGCCATGATCCAGATCGCTGGGTGTATTGCTAAACACGGCGATATTCCCGTCACGAGCGGCTTTGACGACCGAATCGATGGCGGTCTCCACCGTGTTATCCCCCCCGACATAAATCGCCTGCGCACCACGCGCTACCAGCGAGGAAACGGCCTCATATACGCCCGCCGTGTTTTCTACATGAGTTTCGAGCAGCTCAATTCCCAATTCTTTGGCGATAACGCGCGCATGCTTTGTGCAGGCTTCCGAACATGTTTCACCGGGATTCCAGGCAACGCCGACCGTTTGCAAGGTTGGGCAGAGTTCCTTGGCCAGTTTGAAGCTTTTTTCGACAGGTTGAAACGTGCCTATGCCCGCCAAATGCGGTGGATGGTCGAGCGGTGCATCCGGGTTAATACCCACGCCTGCATGGAAGGGATCGGTGACCATACCAAAAACGTGGGGGAGCTTGCCCTCCTGATTAGCTGCAGCCATGGTTTGCAATGCGGGGGTGCTGATGGAGACAACCAGATCAAAGTTACTGTCCACAATGGCCTTTGCAATACTGGTAGCCGTGGGCAAATCCCCTTCCGCATTAAACAGCGTAAGCTGCATGGTGTCGCCTTGGGTGAAGCCTTTTTTCGCCAGGCCCGCCTTGACACCCTCGGCGCCTGCCTCCAGAAGCGCGCTTGTGGTGAAAGAGAACAGGGCTACTTTTTTGAGATTCGTTTTGGGACTGGGAGCATGGTGCTGTCGCCAATCAGAAGCCAATAGAACGGCGGCGGTGGTCAAAATAAGTGCAAAACCGAGGAAAAGACGTTTAATGACATACCACATGGGCTGCTTTATACTCCCGTTTTTAAACGATGGCGTGGGTATTCACTCTGCCTCTAGCAGAACATAGCAGTATATCAAAAGTCAACTAAAAGAGAATTTCTGCGTAAAAGTCGATAATTTGTCCTGAATTTACCGGATAATAGAAAAAAGCGGGAAAAGCGTCATAGGCGGACGCTTCACCCGCTTGGGAGAGACTTTGGAGCTGCTATTTACTCTTTGTTCTTTGTGAGGGTTTCGCGGCAGAGATCGGGACGGTTCGTAATGATAGCGTCCACGCCCCACTGTTGCAGACGTTTCATAACTGCGGGATCGTCAACCGTCCACACAGCAACCGTTTTGCCACCACGATGAAAGGCTGCGAGACGTTCGCGAGTCAGGGTCTCGTGGTGCAGATTGAAGCCGTGCACCCCCATGAAGTATCCCAGTTCCAGGAATTGAACATAGGCCTCCGGATGTTCCTTATTCTCCCCGCCGAGGAACTCTGTGCGCAGCTCAGGGGCTTCCGTGAGGGTGACCAGACAAACCACGGGGGAGAAGGATTGAATGACAACCTCGTGCTCCATTCCATGGGCACGCACCCGTTCAATTACCTTGCGTGCAAGATGCAGATTGCGCGAGCCCGCTTCCTCCACCATCGTAATTAATTCACGTCGCAAAGCGCGCGTCATGCGGGTATGTCCCTTAATACGGCGTCGAATGGACTGCACAAGTTTTGCGTCATCATCGCAACTCTTGACCTCAATGTAAACGCCAATACGCCCTTTAGCCATGTTCAGGCATTCATCCAGCGTAGGCAGTTTCTCTCCAGAAAATTCCGGGGCAAACCAGGCCCCTGCATCCAACTTTCGCAACTCCTCCAACGTCTTTTCGGTTGCGTCTCCTGCACCATTCGTTGTCCGGTCCAGGTCATCATCATGCAGAATAAACACCTCTTCATCCGCACTGAGCATACAATCCAATTCGTACCAATCAGCCTGCATTTCGAACGCTTTTTCAAAGGCGGTCAACGTGTTCTCTGGCGTATAGGCGCTAGCCCCACGATGCGCGATAACATCGATTTCGCCCTTGGGTGCACCAGCGTGATGCGCCGTGGCGCAACCTGAAAGAAACAGGGCAGCAAAAGCAGGAGCAAATAAACAGAGCAAAAAGAAGAGTTTCATAGCAGTGCTTCCTTTAAAAAAACGGGTTATTGCGTTGCAAAATAGCCAACGAAGTCGACATTTGCAGCAGTATAGCGGAAGGTTTTTTAAGAATCCATACTTTGCGGGAGTTGATTACGCATATTTCTGTGTTAATGCGTCAACCCAAGCTCGAACGGGAATAAAGGTATAGGCGCAACAATGTTTCTTTGGTAAACTGAAAAGGAGTAGTGCAGGGAATTTCAAGGTATACGCAGTATTGCACGTCAATATTACGTGGCACTCGAGGCTGAACGAAGGAAGCGAGAAAAATAATGCAGGATGAATATAGTGCGCAAATACAGGATTGGCTGGATGCCTTGGATGCGTTGCTCGAGGAGGAAGGGCCAGAGGGGGCGCAGCGCTTGTTGAGACAATTGAGGTTGCATGCAGCGCGCCAAGGTGTGCATGAGGAAGATGTGACACGCACGCCGTATGTCAACACGATCCCACTGGAGAAGCAACCGCCGTATCCAGGCAATCGAGAGTTGGAACGTATCAATAAAGCACTGATTCGGTGGAATGCGATGGCGATGGTGGTGCGTGCCAATCGGGAGTCCGATGGGATCGGGGGGCATATCTCTACCTATGCGTCGGCAGCCACCTTGTACGAGGTGGGTTTCAACCATTTTTTCCGTGCAGCAGACGAGATGTATGGTGGCGATATGCTGTTTATCCAGGGACACGCCGCACCGGGGATATATGCGCGCGCTTTTCTGGAGGGGCGCATTAGCGAAGAACACCTGCGTAATTTTCGTCGGGAGTTGCAGGAAGGCGGCGGTCTTTCCTCCTACCCGCATCCCTGGTTGATGCCGGACTTCTGGCAATTCCCTACCGTTTCCATGGGACTGGGGCCAATCATGGCGATTTACCAGGCGCGTTTTGCCCGCTACCTCGAAAATCGTGGCTTGAAATTGCGTAATGGAGGACATGTCTGGGCGTTTTTGGGCGACGGCGAAACGGATGAGCCAGAATCATTAGGTGCTATTGACCTGGCCGCGCGCGAGAAGCTGGATAACCTCATTTTCGTAATTAATTGCAACCTGCAACGTTTGGATGGCCCTGTGCGGGGCAATGGCAAAATCATCCAGGAGTTGGAAGGCGTGTTTCGTGGGGCGGGGTGGAATGTTATTAAAGTGCTCTGGGGAAGCGAATGGGACCCATTGTTTGCTGCGGATAAGGATAATATTCTGGTGGATGCACTGGGAGCCTGTATCGACGGCGAATATCAAAAGTTTACGGTCTCTTCTGGTGAATATGTCCGCCAGCGATTTATGGAACACGATCCCCGTCTGGCAGAAACCTTGGGACGTTTAACGGATGAGGAATTACGCAAAATAAAACGCGGTGGTCATGATCCCGCCAAGGTATACACGGCGTATCACGCGGCAGTCAATACCAAGGGAGCGCCGACGGTAATTCTCGCCAAAACCATCAAGGGCTATGGACTTGGAGAAAGTGGCGAAGGGAAAAATATAACCCACCAGCAAAAGAAATTGAATGAAGATGAGTTGCGTGAATTCCGTGGACGTTTTGGCATTCCGATTTCAGATGAAGCAGTAGCATTCGCACCCTTTTACAAGCCCGCCGACGATAGCCCTAGCATACAGTATCTGAAAGAGCGGCGTGAATCCCTGGGCGGTTCTTTGCCGAAACGTGTGCTGCGCGCGACGCCATTAAAAGCGCCCTCAGAACAGTTGTTTACAGACTTTTTTCACGGCAATGCCAGACCCGTATCGACGACCATGGCGTTTGTAGGTATTTTGCGAAAACTTCTGGCCGATCCTGAATTAGGTCCTCTGATCGTACCGATTGTGCCCGATGAGGCGCGTACTTTTGGGATGGATGGCCTGTTTCGGCAAATTGGCATTTATAGTTCCCAGGGGCAGGCCTATGAACCGGTGGATTCGGAAGCGCTGTTGTACTACAAGGAAGCAAAAGACGGCCAGATCATTGAAGAAGGCATTACCGAAGCAGGGGGGATGTCGTCTTTCATAGCAGCTGGCACCGCCTACACCAATCATGGCGTGAATACGATCCCCTTCTTCGTATATTACTCTATGTTTGGCATGCAACGCATAGGCGATTTGGTCTGGGCGGCAGGCGACATGCGTTGCAAGGGTTTTATGGTAGGGGGAACGGCAGGACGAACAACCTTAAATGGGGAAGGCTTGCAGCATCAGGACGGTCACAGTCATTTGTTGGCCAGCGCCGTGCCGAATTTGCGCAGCTACGACCCTGCCTATGCCTTCGAGCTTGCCGTAATTATCCGCGAAGGCATTCACGTCATGTATGAAAAGCAGGAAGACTGTTTCTACTACCTGACCGTAGGCAATGAAAACTACCCTATGCCGCCGATGCCCAAGGAGAAGGGGGTGAAGGAGGGCATTCTGAAGGGAATGTATCGCTTTAAAGAGTCCGCCATGAAAGAAGCGAAGCTCCATGCCCAACTTTTAGGCAGCGGTTCGATCATGAATGAAGTTTTACGCGCCCAGGAGATATTGGAAGAAAAATTTGGGGTCGCAGCGGATGTATGGAGTGTGACCAGTTACAACGAGTTGCGGCGCGATGGTTTGGATGTGGATTGGCATAACCTGCATCACCCTGCTGCGAAACAGCGTACACCTTATGTCACGCAATGTCTGGGAGATGCCCCCGGTGTGGTGGTTGCAGCCTCGGATTACGTCAAAACCCTGCCGGATAGCATCGCTAAATGGTTGCCCAATGGGCTGACGAGTCTGGGAACAGACGGCTTTGGTCGCAGTGATTCACGCGAAGCGTTGCGGTCCTTTTTTGGGGTGGATGCTGCGCATATTGCATTTGCAACGTTGAACGCCCTGCGTGAACAAGGGCAGGTGCCAGCAGGCACGGTGAAAAAAGCGATGAAAACATTAGGGATTTCGGTGCACGCGCCCAATCCACGTTGTTCCTGAGGGAAATATGCGGATACGGCCTGCGGTTAACCTTAGAAAGCGAGATGGAGAACGATGATTAAAGAATTTAAATTGCCAGAATTGGGCGAAAATATTGCCTCGGGTACGGTGGCGAAAGTGTTGGTTTCGTCGGGCAGCGTGGTGACGCTGAACCAACCCGTGTTAGAAGTGGAAACGGATAAGGCGGTGGCGGAGATCCCCTCCACGATATCAGGCAAAGTGGTGGAGGTGCGGGTAGAAGAGGGGCAAAGTGTCCGACCGGGGCAGGTTATATTCACTATTGAAGAACAGGCGTCTACCGCTGCAGAAGCACCTGCTAAAAAAGAAGAGCCGACAAAGAAGGTGGAAGAAACAGCGGCCAGTCCCGTTGCCGCTTCCACCCCCCCAGCGGCTTCCCAGCCTGCCACGCCAGCAAAACCCCAAACACCGCCGCGTGCCAGTGCAGGTGGAGGCGTTGTGCTGGCGTCCCCCTCTGTACGTCGAATGGCACGGGAGCTGGGGGTGCTGTTGGATGAAGTGCCGACCAGTGATCCGACGGGACGGGTGACAGCGGAAGATGTGCGGCGATATGCGGAGAAAGGACAAGATGCCCCTGCGACGTCGACGAGCACGGTGCGGAACGAAAACGTCGCATCAACTCCCGCAGGGCCTGCTCCGACTTCTGATCCCTATGTTCAACAGGATAAGGTGGAACGCATTGATATGAATGCGGTGCGCAGGAAGACGGCGGAACATATGACAACGTGTTGGACGACGATCCCTCATGTAACGCATTTTGAAAAAGCGGATATTACCGAGTTGGAGAAGTTGCGCGGAAAGTATGCGAAGAAGGTAGAAGCAGTGGGGGGACGTCTGACAACCCTGGGCTTTGTGATTAAGGTGATTGTGGAGGCGTTGAAAAAGTATCCCCAGTTTAATGCCAGCGTTGACATGGCTAACCAGCAGTTGTTGCTGAAGAAGTTTTATAACATTGGTGTGGCGGTGGATACCCCGAATGGATTGCTGGTGCCTGTGGTGCGCGATGCGGATAAAAAAAGTATAGTAGATGTCGCGCGGGAGCTTCCTGAGTTGGCCCAACGCGCACGAGACCGCAAACTGTCGTTGGAGGAGATGCAAGGCGGGACGTTTACGATTACCAATCTGGGCGGTCTGGGCGGTGTTGGGTTTACCCCCATTATCAATGCCCCGGAAGTGGCGATATTAGGCCTGTCTCGCAGTGCGACCGAAGCTGTTTGGCAAGAGGGCGCCTTTGTGCCACGCACCATGCTCCCGTTGAGTTTGTCCTATGATCATCGTGTAATCGATGGCGCCGATGCCGCACGGTTCATGCGTTTTGTTGCCGAGGGGCTGGCGCAACCCTGGACAATGTATCTGGGCTTGTAAATGGTCTTCGCAAATAACCTCTTCCGTTAACGAAAGGGAGTTGAAAAGAAATCATGACGGATAAAAAAACGACACAATTAGCAATTATTGGCGGAGGGCCGGGAGGCTATGCTGCGGCGTTTATGGCGGCGGACTTAGGACTGGATGTAACCTTGATCGAAGTGGAGGAAAATCCAGGCGGTACCTGCCTGTACCGTGGTTGTATACCGTCCAAAGCCCTGTTGCATGTGGCGCGTTTAATCAATGACGCCCGTGAAGCTGCCGCCTGGGGCGTCTATTTTGAGGCGCCTTCCATTGATCTGCCCAAGGTGCGCGAAAAGACCCAAGGCGTGGTGCAACAGATGACAGGTGGGTTGGGTCAGTTATGCAAGGCCCGTAAAGTAACCTATTTGCAGGGACGCGCCCATTTTCTGGATGCACATACTTTGGCGGTTTTTCGTCCTGATGGTAGTGAAGAAACCCTGCAGTGTGAATATGCCATTATCGCTGCGGGTTCGCGCCCGGCGCTTTTCGGTCCACTGATTGATTCTCCACGCATCATGAATTCGACCGGTGCGTTGCAGTTGGAAGATATTCCGGAGAAATTGCTGGTGGTAGGGGGCGGATATATCGGCCTGGAACTCGGCACTGTCTACGCCGCTTTGGGTGCACAAGTCACGGGGGTAGAGATGACCGATGGACTGCTTCCCGGCGCTGATCGCGACTTGGTGCGTCCATTGGCCAAGCGACTGGATGGAGTGTTCCACGAAATTAATCTGAATACGAAGGTGGCGGAGATGAAGGAACAGAAAAATGGCATCAAAGTGGTGTTGGAAGGCCCGAAAGGCGAAACAACGTCACGCTTGTTCGATAAGGTGCTCGTCGCGGTAGGTCGTAAACCCAATGCAAGCGGTTTAGGGCTGGGTACGACCAAAGTGGTCATAAACGAACGGGGTTTTATTGAGGTAGATGCACAGCGGCGGACAGCCGAACCGCATATCTTCGCCATTGGTGATATTGTAGGTGGTGCTATGCTGGCGCATAAAGCGTCGCATGAAGGCCGGATAGCTGCGGAAGTAATCGCCGGGCGTAACGCTGCGTTTGAACCCATGGCAATCCCAGCGGTAGTCTTTACCGACCCTGAAGTAGCCTGGTGCGGGCTTACCGAGTTGGAAGCCAAGAAGCAGGGCCGGGCGATTCAGGTTACCCGTTTCCCCTGGGCTGCTTCCGGACGTGCCAGCACGCTTAATTGCAGTGATGGACTGACCAAGCTGATCTGTGATCCTGATACCAGCCAGGTGCTGGGAATGGCCATTGTAGGTTCCGGGGCAGGCGAACTTATCGCCGAAGGTGTACTGGCTATTGAGATGGGCGCCTTGGCTTCCGATCTCGATATGACGATACACCCGCATCCCACTTTGAGTGAGACGGTGATGGAATCTGCCGCTGCACTGTTTGGACAAAGCACCCATATTTACCGTCCGAAAAAATAGAAACGGTTACAGCACAAAAAAACGCCCGTCTCTATCCACAGAGACGGGCGTTTTACATTCAGGCAGATTATTTGGATTCGGTTGCTGCCGCAGGCTCACTGGCCTTGGGAGCTGCGGGGGCAGCGGGTGTATCTGGGGTATACACAAAGGTTGCGGCGGGGATGTCGACGTCGGTCTTAATGTTTTTGAAGAGGAACGTTGCTGCAACAGTGTCGTTTTCAAAGAGTGCGATTTTACGTTGCACACCGATCTCTTTATCGATATAGATAGCCGCTTTCGAGAAAGGAATACTGTCCGCCTTTTCTTTGAGCGTGCCTTCAATGACATAGCAGGCGCTACCGTCAACTTCCTCATCCGGCATAAGCGTCAGGTCGAGTTCCTCTTTCAGACTGCTGAAAAGAGCGCCGCCACCCGGGGGAATAGCACCTTGATCTAAGCTGGGTTTGGATTTTTCTGTATTCTTCTTGTTGAAGATTTCAGTGGTTGCATAGAAATCGGTGCCATCAAACAAGGCGTCGATTTTCGCTTCCATCGTCATCGGTTCCGGCATCTTCGCCGTGAATTCCTGGCGAAATTTTTCTTTGCCATCTTCCTTCAAACAGGCCAATGTACCCGTGCCACTCAGATTGAGACGCGTTTTCCCCAGGGGGATGTCAGCAGTTACGTCAATATCCGCTGTAAGGGATTTACACTTGGCCCAGGCTTCCGCAGCCTTGGCTTCTACAGATTCCAATGTTTCTTCTGCAGCTAACGCCATACTGCTCAGGCACAAGCCTGCTAAAAGGGCAATAACTATACAACGTTTCATTCGGTAACTCTCCTTAGTTTTAAGCGGTCCAGCGACCGCAAGCAAGAGGTATGGTCCTTACCATCCCTGAACGCAACAAACTTCGTTTTTTATAACCAGCTTTGAAAGGTCAGTCCCTGATAAAGTGGTCCAGCAACCGCAAGCAAGAGGTATGGTCCTTACCATCCCTGAACGCAACAAACTTCGTTTTTTATAACCAGCTTTGAAAGGTCAGTCCCTGATAAAGTGGTCCAGCGACCGCAATGTGGCCAGGGCCACACCTTGGAAAATATGGTTGTTACCGTCCCTGAACGCAACAGGATATTATTTTTTATAGACCGCTCTTGTCATGTAATTCTTTCGGCAATAAAAGCCACTAAGACGCGTGCACACTCTAGAGCACTTGCCGGGGAAAGGTCAACTTTTTAATTCTGTAGTACAATCGAACGCGAAGGGGCGTTGTGCTCTGGAACGGCCAGGGCTACATCGCCTGTTTGCAGTCGCAAGGGTCTTTGCGGTTGAATTTTTACCTCTGATAAATACCCAATGTGATCACTAAGTTCCGTTTCGCCATTGGGTAGAGGGACTTTTTCTTCGATCGGCAGAGTTTTGATGACCGAAAAGTCGTAGTAAGGCGTGTCGACGGAAAAAATATGATCGATTTTGGATTTAATTTTCATGGTGCGGCTTAAAGCCGCCTTAGCGCGCGCGGTTTCAAAGTCGGTATCCCCTATACGACAGTTCATATCTCCCACGAGGAAGGCGGGGACTGTCTGGATACGCGAGGTATTGAGAAATTGCGCCAGACTGTCCATTTGCTGCGTGCGGACGACATCGTAATGGGGATTGCCGTATCCCGCCTGTGCATGGGTGTTGTAGAAATCAATATAGGCATTTTCGCTAAGCCGAATGCGCGCTAACCCAACACCTTTACCAGCCCACCAGTCGCCTTCCCATACTTTGTACCAGGGATTGGCGACGGGATAGCGGTGAAACCAGGTTTCTTCAATAGGAAAAGCGCTCATGATGAACAATCCGCTACCGACGGTGGCGCTTCGGAAGTAGGTATGATGCTTTAAGCGTGAGGATTCCAGACTATTCGCCAGAAGTTCACGGTCGTTTTGGATAAATGCTTCCTGAAAGCCGACAATGTCCGGATTGAGCTGCGTTAGCTTATCTGCGATCGCGCGCATACGTTGCGCGCGATTCTGTCCAACGATATACGTGTCCTGGATATTGAAAGTGACGATTCGGAGGGTTTGCGTTTCTTGCCAAAGTGGGGGAGGGCTAGCAAGTAGGGGGCTACTTTGGTAATCAGTAGGAGCCTCTGTGCGTCCGTTAAACGGGGCAAACAGCAGTACAAACAATATGAGCAGAAGAGGGGGAGCGGTGAGGAGAATGCCCAGCCCCAAAAGCTTTTTTTTCATCCGTTATTCCTTACGATTATTGCTGTACTGCATTCGTTGACGTGCACAGCGCCTCCGCCAATAGTTCCGCCATGTGCAACGGTTGTATCGACGTTAAGTGGTTTATTTGATGACGACAACTCGTGCCCGATGCAATAACGTGTGCGCCTTCGGGTAAGGCATTTATCTTTTCGACCAACGGTTGCGCCACCTGTAGCGACAACTCATACTTTTTATCCAAGGCTCCAAATTGTCCCGCCATACCACAGCATCCGGTATCCAGCAGTTCAACCTGGTTCTGAGGGATGCAACGCGCCAACTCGGGCATAATATTTGTATCCGTCAATGACTTCGCATGGCAATGCGCATGAATCGCCGTGTGGCGTTCTTGTGCATTAAACGGCAAAGCGTCCGGCGTCTCTTTCAGTAGCTTCATCATGAACTCTTCAAAGAGGAATACCCGCTCCGCCACACTGTCCGCATGGGCGATCCCCAGCTCCCTGTAATCCTCCTTAAACATGGAGAAACAGGAAGGCTCCAGGAACAAGATGGCCTCATTTCCACTTTTCAGCAAGTCGATATTCTGTTCACCAAAACGCCGCGCCAGATCCAGACGGCCGGTGCTGAAAGCAGGACGTCCGCAACAAGCGTGTCCCTCTGGTAAAACCACCTCATACCCAGCCGCTTCCAGTACCTGCACCGCAGCTTTTCCGATATTAGGTTCGTTGTGGCGCACAAAACAATCATCCCACAGCAAAACGCGACCCCGTGGCGCATTTTGAATTGGGTGCAGGCGACGATAGCGTTGGAACCAGTGCGTAAACGTTTCTTCTGCAAATGTTGGCAGGGGGCGTAGCGGCGAAATACCCGCGTATTTCTGCATCAACCATCGCACCCAACGCCAGTTTAGACCCGCATTACTCAGTCGTGGTGTCAACGAGCCAAGCCGGTTAAGCAGATCTACACGGCTGACCATGCGTACGCCGAGCGGAATGCCCTGACGGCGCAGGCGTGCATAGAGTAATTCTGCCTTCAACAGGGATAAATTGACATTGGAAGGGCATTCCGTAGCGCAAGCCTTGCAGGAAAGACAATTACTGATCGCCTCCTCCAACTCTTCCGAGAGCACCGCAGGCGTATCCGGATCGATTCGCCCTTCCAACACCGCACGGATGATATTGGCGCGTCCTCGCGTCGCCATAATGTCCTCACCGGTAGCCTGAAACGTGGGACACATGGTGGGGGTATCCTTGCGGCAGCCTCCACAGCCATTGCACTGTTCCAGATTGCCGATGAACGAGCCATCCTTTGCAGCAAAGGCAAGCGTAGGTTCAAAGGGGAGGGGGATAGCGGAATCGGCCCCCTGACGCAACTGCGTGTCAATACGATACGTAACGGGATCGAATATCTTTCCGGGATTGAGTCGATTGTCAGGATCAAATACAGCCTTCACCTGGCGCATGAGTTCGAGAAGTTCCGGGCCGACCTGCTCTTCCATGAATTCGGTGCGGGCGATGCCGACGCCATGTTCCGCCGCCAGCGAGCCGTGGAAACGACGGGTGAGCGCGGAGACCCCTTCAGCCAGTTTTCGATAGCGGACGATATCTTCCGCCTTATGCAGATCAACGACAGGACGAATATGGAGCAGGCCCGAGGCTGCATGCCCATAATACGATGCACGCATGCCGAGCTCATCCATGAGCGCCATGAGTGCATCCACATACTCCGGCAGATGCGCAGGGGGCACCGCAACATCTTCAATGCCCGCAGTCGGTTTCGCTGCCCCCTTGCAGCCTGTGAGCAGCGACAAGCCTGCCTTGCGCATATTCCAGACCAACGCCATCTCTTTTGCGTCTTTACAGCGGTAATATCGTACCCCCAACTGCAGTTTTTCTAATGCGGCAAGTTTTTCCACATCATCGTCGTAGAATTCGACCAGCAAAATAGACTTGCAAGGCTTTTCATCCAGTTTCAGCAACTGGCGCACTTCCCGGAATTGACGTTGCCCTCGCGTTTCATTAAAGACCACGTCATCGATATGTTCGACACTGGCAGGTTGCAACGGCATGATAGTCAGGGTTGCCGCCATAGCCTCCTTAATGCTGTTAAAGAAGAACAGAGCGATTCCCTTGCTCTTCGGTAGCGGTACAAGGTTGAGTTGGGCACTGAAAACAGCGGCTAAAGTACCCTCGCTACCGCCGATGAGTTTAGAAAGGTTCGCAGGCTCCTGTAGGTAACGATCAAAACCATAGCCCGGCCAACGTTTACAGATTTCTGCATGGAACCGTCTTTGGATTTCCGCTTCATGCGGCTTCACTTTATCCAATACAATGCGATTCCATTCCTGCAATCCCGGCGTGTCCGCGCTGAGCGTTTCGATACGTCCATCCGCCGTAATAATCTCCATGGAGCGTATATGGTCCACCGTGGTTCCATACCGGGGAGCCCGCGCGCCAGACGAATTGTTGCCTATCATGCCGCCCAGCGTTGCACGCGAGCTGGTAGCCACATCGGGACCAAAAGTAAGACCATGCGGCTGCAAAAAGGCATTAAGTTGGTCCAACACTACCCCTGCCTGAACCCGAACGGTGCGTTCTTCCCGATTGAAATCAAATATCTGTCGATTATATCGCGCCAGATCGACAATAAGTCCGTCTCCGATAGCACCGCCGGCCAATCCTGTTCCCGCACCGCGGCAGGTAATGGAAAGGTCTTTTTCGCATGCCCATGCGAAGGCCTCTGCGACCTCTTCCGGTGTTTTAGGCAAGGCCACCGCCTGAGGTAAAATTTGATAGATGGACGCATCTGTGGCGTAGAGATTTCGATTCAGCGTATCTGTGCGTAGTTCACAACTGTTTGTACTTGTATTTATCATGTGTTTTACTATCAATCCGTTTTTTGTGGATTTAAGTGGCTTTATTGTGTGTTTGAACAGTATATACGACCACAAAATGCCAAATGATGTGCAAATTTTCATATGCATTATGGTATCATAGCAACACTGTGTGCTGCGATGCATACAAAAAGGAAGGGGGGCTGGGGAATTGTAGATACGGTTGAATGAGGATTGCGCAGGATGAAGTGGAATAAGATGCGCTACAAGGGTGGCATGTATGGCGAAACGGGAGAACGGGTGTATAGACGCTGGGGTGTTGCGCTATTTTCCCTTCTTCTATTGGGGACGACTGTAATAACAGCGGCTGAAATGCCATTACCTCTTTTTGAAGTGACAAACGCTGCCGCGGATATTTCCCTCAAGAGCGACGTCAACATTTCGCTGTCTCTGAATCCATCGGCTTTGGCGCAGTTAACTATACAGAAGTCAGCCTCTTCCTATGAATTTACCCTGCCCCAGCCTCATGGGAAAGCCACTGCTATACACTTTACGCCTTTTGAAGTCCTTGCCCGAGGAGGACAAGTGGTGACCTGGGATGGGGTCTCCGAAACGTCCATATCTCCCTCCTCCATGCGCTGTTATCGAGGAATCAACCAGGAAAATTCACAGCAGAGTGCGTTTATGTCGGTCTCCGACGCGGGTGAGCTTCGGGTGGTTTTGATGAATTCGGGTGAGAGCACGGCGTTGATTGAGCCCGATTGTTATGCTAAGGATGCGACGGCGTATATCTTGCGTGCCGCAAAGCCATGGCCTGAGGAACGTGAGTTTTGTGGCAGTGAACTGATGCCTTCAAAACCTATGGTGGAGCCCCTTACAGCGGTAGCGTTGCCAAAGGGGGATTCCTCGTTGCCGCCGTTATTAGAGGTGCAGCTATTGGTAGATGTGGAGCATCGTTTACTTCAGGAACGTTTTGAGGGAAATGTGCAACGCGCAGTCGACTATGTTACCCAGCTTTTTGGCGCGGTTTCTGCAATTTACCAACGCGATATCCGTGTGGTGGTGACCATCAAAAACTTGGTTGTTTGGACGATTCCTTCTCCCTTTGAATGTCCCCACATTGGGGACGCCATAGATGCCTATATGGATTATAACCGCCGTCACCGACGTAATATGCAGCGGGCGGCAGCCTATCTTTTAGGTTCCGACAGCGCCATCAGTGGCGGCTTGGCCTATGTCCGGGTAGCGTGCAATACGAGCTATGGATATGGCGTGTGCGGGTTGCAGGGCGACCTGACGTCATTTCCTACCACAGGCTATGAATGGGACATCGAAGTGGTCACCCATGAATTAGGTCATAACCTGGGTAGCATCCATACGCACTGTTACGAGCCGCCCATCGACTGTTGCTATGCTTCCGAATGTCCCTGTACGCAAGTAGTGCAGCAGGGTACGGTTATGAGCTACTGTCACTTTACCGAAGGGGGTATCGATATGCATTTTCACCCCCGTGTGGCAGCTGTTATCCGCGATGTTGTCTCGTCGGCGACCTGCGTGCGGTCTTACCAGCCTGATACGAGTGAAATAGATTCTATTAATCCAGGCGTTGTCTCCCTAAATCCCCCAGACAATACGGACAATGTTTCGTGTGATACCGATTTGATGATAGCTTTTTCCGAGCCGGTCTATTTGTCCAGTTGGGGGCAAATCGTACTGCGCGACGCAGCGACCAATGCTACGGTTGCCTGGTTTACCGCATCTTCCGCCAATCTACAATTAGAGGGGAATATTCTTACGCTTCGTTTAGAGGAACCCTTGACGGAAAACACGAATTATTACGTGACCATTTTTCCAGGTTTTGTTCATGATGCAGCAGAGAACCTTTACGAAGGCATCACGGATACCTTTAGTTGGAATTTCAGCACGACTTCTTCGGCGGACGAAGGAGAAGACGATACTCCCCCCCTGAATGATTTCTGCTCCAATGCAATTCCTATCGCTGTAGGAGAAACCGCATTGGGTACAACCGAATATGCAACCGGCTACACCGTTTCCTCCTGTTCTTCCGGTGACTATATCGATGTGTGGTATGTGTACACCCCATTGAGCGATGGTGAGGCGACCCTTGATTTATGCGCCAGTTATTTTGATACCTCCCTGTCGATATACGATGCCTGCGGCGGAAATGAGTTGGCGTGTAACGATGATGCCTGTGGGTATCAATCTCGCGTATCCCTGCATGTGGAACAGGGGCTTTCCTACTACGTGCGGGTAGCCGGTTTTGGCGGGAAAAGAGGTCGATATGCTCTATTGCTGCTGCAGACCGATGCGCTCAATCCAGAAGGAGAAGAACCCCAAGGGTTGCATATAATACAGCAACCACGCGATACGTGTCTTTATCCCGGCATGAGCGCGGCATTGGAAATAGCGGTCGCTGGTTTTTCTGGTTCGCTTTACTACAGTTGGTCAAAAGATGGAAAAGGGGTAAACGACGGGACAGCAGACGCGGTATTTCTTCTAAACGATGTGCAGCTTGTTGATACGGGGGCGTATGTATGCGAAGTAACCGATGGTTTTGGGCTGGTGCAATCTTCCTCAGCTCAGGTGCGTATAGTCGAGCGCGCTTCATCCGGTTTCCATTCTGCAGACACCTCGCACGACTGGTCTATCAGCGTATCGGAGTTGTTACGCGTTATTCAGCTCTACAACAGCGACCAGTATTGCTGCGATCCGGAATCGGAAGATGGCTACACCCCTGGCGATGGCAATCGCGATTGTGACAACCACAACACGGACTATTATCCCAAGAATTGGGTCATCAACTTGTCGGAGTTATTGCGGATAATCCAGTTTTTTAACATGCCTGGTTCTGCCTATCATACCGCTGAGGACACCGGTGACCGTTTTGCTCCTGGCGCAGGTTAATCCTCAATCGGTTTAGGTAGCCGGAAGTGTGTGTTTTCCTCGGCAAAAACCCGTTCTTCCACGGTGCATGGCCGAAAGGTGTTCAGACGAGCGATAACGCCCTGCACCAGTTTTTCAGGAACCGATGCGCCCGAAGTGATCATTATAGTGCCTACTTCTCTGAGCCATTCCTCTTGGATAGCGCCCTCATCCGGAATCAGGTGGGCCAGTTTCCCGCAGGCACGCGCCACGTCCCGCAAACGTGTAGAATTGGCGCTTTCCGGATCGCCCACTACCAGCACGAGATCGGCTTCAGGGGTTAACGCGCTGACCGCTGCCTGTCGATTGGAGGTGGCGTAACAAATATCTGCCTTTGGCGGACCGACGATATTCGGGAAACGCTGCCGAAGCGCATGTACAATCCTCCGGCAATCGTCCTGGCTCAGCGTCGTTTGCGTTATATAGGCCACCTTTTCAGGATCGCGCACTACCAAAGCGGAGACATCCGTCTCCTTCTGAATTAGCTGAATATGATCCGGTGCCCAGCCTTTCGTTCCCATAGTTTCATCATGTCCAGGCTCTCCAATCAAAATTATGTCGTAATCCTGAGCCGCAAAACGACGCGCCTCATGATGCACCTTTTCTACCAGTGGACAAGTGGCATCGATTACCTCCAGATGAAGTGTCTGCGCTTCCTCCCAACGTTCCGGTCCTACCCCATGCGCACTAAACAACAAATGCGCGCCCTGGGGTACCTGCGCCAGATCATGTACGAAGATAGCGCCTTTTTCGCGCAATTCATTTACGACATGCGCGTTATGTACGATGTGATTCAATACATAGACCGGTGCGCCATATTGCTCCAGCGCTTTTTCCACACTGCGAATAGCCCGTTCCACGCCCGCGCAAAAGCCACGGGGACGCGCTACGATAATTTTGATAGAAGATTTCATGCTACTGCTGTTTCCTTGCAATTGCATTTTGGATGCGAGAAATGCGTTTTTGGATAGCTTCATTTTCAGGGTTTAGTTGTAGTGCTGCAGAATAAACCTTCAAGGCATCGTCATATTTTGTGAGCCGTTCATAGGTGTTTGCAAGGGCATAATGTGCCAGTATCCAATCAGGATGTTTTTCTGCAATAGCGCGCCATTCAGGTAGTAATTTTGCAGCGCTGTTCTGTCCAACATAAACCCAGGGTAGTGCGTTAAAAGCATCCTGTCGCTGTGGTTCGACCGCTAAACCCCGTTGGTACCAGCAAAGTGCTTTTTCATATTGTCCGCGCGCCTGGCACAACCTGCCTGGATAGATGAATTTTTCCCAGAAATAATCGCAGTGGCCTAGTTCTAAAAGATGTGGCCAGTTTTCAGGATAAGGAGCTTCCCCGAGAATAAAATGTGCAAAACTGGGGATGCCCTTAGTGTCTTTGGTTATTTCGTTGATGCGTGTATTGAAGCAGGTGTTGCGGAAAATATAGCTGTCGTAATGATACGGGATACCCTCTTTAATTAGTGTATCAATGTCTTCTTTTGAGAGGTGCTTGAAATAGTTTTCCAGGAGTTTGCAACGTGCTTCTAAAGAATCCGGATATGTTTCTAACAATTTCCAGGCCTGTTTTTCCGTGTCTTCCGGAGAGGCAAGACGCTGGTAATGGCGGAACGCTACTTCTTTGATTTGTAGCGGTGCGTCAGCATGCAACGCCTGCCCAAGTAAACGGCGGGCATCCTCCTTATTTCCAGCGTGTTTTTGTGCGATGCCGGCTTCGGTCAGGATAAATGCGGATTGCGGGTACTGCTCAGCCAATTGCGGGAAAGCGGGAAGAGCAGGTTCGTTTTCTTTGTGCCGCTCCCAAAAGGTAGATACAATCCGGCAGTATCCGTAGTCATTATATAACCAACGAAGTCCTTCTTCTAAGACACGCCATGCTTCTGTGAGCTGTCCCCTTTCCGTATAGAATTTTGCAAGAAAACGGCGTCCCCCTTGCGACCATGGCGCCAATTTCAGCCATTCCGTCCAGCCCGTCTGCTTTGTATCGTACCCAGAGGACGCACTGGCGTATGAACCGGTAAGCCAACGGAAAGCATCGGGGGCATAATTAGTTTCTGCAAAAGGCGATAAGGATATTCTTTGGTGTGATCGAAAGCTTTCCGGGCTTCGAGGAATCTTAAGTAACGGGAGAATGCCAAACGAATCAAAATTGGTAATTTCGCGCAAACCCAGGAATTTGTCAGCACGCACATTGGGTAAGGCGACCCCCTGAAAACAACCGCCCATTTCATCATGGGTTTCGTAGACAGGGAAATAGACATCGACGATGCTTCCATCGGGTGTTCCTGGCGGCGCCATGGCTGTTTGTACCCATTCCATTTCACCGAGCAGGTAGTTTTCGAAGTATAGCCAGAAGAAATCCATGTCGTGGCTGTATTGAAAGGAGGCGCAATACAAATGAGTAGAAAGATTATCAACCCAATGATGATATCGTTTGGGGTGCGTTTTTTCTTCCGCTGGGATCAGAAAGAAAGTTTTGTCAGAAAAATTTACTGTTTTTGTCTGGATTTTTTTTATGGGGGCTGTTTCGTAGGCTTGGCGTATGTGAGTAACTTGCTTGCCTTGCCAGGCGCGTGCGACTGCAAGTAATCCTACTGCGGGGAGCAGAATAATAAGTAGCCCCACAAGGACGCTTGGCCAGGAAAACCCGGGGTGGTTAATGGGGATTTGCTGTTTCCAACGCGTCCAAATATATTCAGCGATACAAGAACATGAAAATAGTGTCAGCAAAGGCATAACGAAAGTAGTGTGTCCGATATGTCGGGGCGCAAATTGAATGCTGCAGATGGCGGAGAAATAGGCGAGCAAAAGTACGATAGAAAATGTGCGAAATCCATAGCGGCGGAACAAAAAAAGGATTCCGGACAAGGAAAACAGCAATGGGAGAAGACCGTATAGGAGATTAGTGGCGGGGGGGATGGTAGTTTTGTTATGGGTCAAATAGCCACCATCATTTTGTAATACGCGTAAGGTTGCAGTATATGCACGGGCAAGAACATCAGCGGGAAATGAAAACACCGTTTCCATAAGATATGCTTTCTTAGGGGGCTCCCGTGGTGTTGCCATGGTGCACCGGGGATTTTCGATAAGGCGTGCTCGTTCCCTGTAATCAAATGCACTGAAAGAAACAAACAAATCATTTAGACGGTAGATTTTTTCGTATGATCCAGGCTGCATATTGAGTTCTCGATCATTGTACGTTGAAAATCCCATCAAGGTGTCGTGATGGCCTAAAGTGCCGTATTGCCAGAAGGAGAGTAGGATAGGGGCGCTAAAGAGCAGAAATGTAAAGCTGAAAGCGATGGGGGCGAGGATACGACGCCAGGAGAGGAAAGCTGTACGGGGCATCCATAGAAAGAGAAGGAAGGCGGCGGGAACGGCCACCATAAGATCGCGTCGAAAGCCGAGACCGATTCCGATGAGCATTCCGGAGGATATGGCCAGTAGTAGTCCTTTCCACCCTTTGGGACGATACTTGATGGCCAGCCCAAAGGTGTAAAAAGTCCACAAGAAAAAGGGTATCTTGGCAAAATCGCGTGTGCAATGCAGGTCAAGGAGGACGAAGGGAGCGAAACTGAAAAGTAATGCCCCCAAAAAACTAAGCCAAGGGTTGAGTAGTAAGCGATTAAGGAAGAAAACAGCTAGTGCGGAAAGCACTAAAAGACCAATAGTATAAGCGCGCATCACATTCCAGGTGACGCCAAATATACGCCATGTCAGGCCGGTTGTGAGGACCAGATAGCGGTGATAGTAATCATACGCCTGTAGGGGGGCGAGGTGGAGTGGGACGTTTTCATCCAGCGAAAACGCTTGTGTTTCAATATTCAGAAAAGACCGAAGGCCCGGCGTTTTGTTGACATCGAGTTGAGTGTATTCGCCTCGTTGTGCAAAAACGAGTGCAGGAATATACAAATCCGTTGTGAGACTGCCACCTGGACCGTTCCAATCTTCCAGTTTTTTATATCCACTATAGCTTGCAGCAAGAATAGTAAGCGAAATTAAGAGAAAACAGGTACTCCACTTCAAAGCAGAACTACGAGTAACGCGTTTCACTATAATACACCTCAAGGATTTTCAGGGTTGAACAAGATTGTCAAAACAGGGAATCTATAGCGCCATTGTATGCTTTCTTCAAATAAAGAGACAAACACAAGCATGCTACTATATATTGAAGCGCTGCCTGTTAGTGACTAACATTTCTGCTGTTGTCATAAAAAACAAAGTTTTTCGGCGGTCAGGGATGGCAAGGACCATATTTCTTGGCTGTAGCCCTGGCCACCTTGCAGTGCTGTAACGCTTTAGTAAATGGAGCAACTGTGGTTTGATTACGTCATAGTCAGCATGAGATAATTCAGCCTCAGTAGCTTCTGCGCTTGCAGCGTGTTTTCTTAACGACGAGCTTCCTGCATCCATTTGGTTGTATTCCGAAATGCAATTAAGGGAAGTGGTGTACGCAGGGAGATCGTTCGTTACGAATCGGAATGCTGGAAATACAAGGCATATATGGCAAGTCTCAGGAGAACGCCCGCTGTGCCCGTAGACACAGCGTATGTATGCGGATTATCTGACGCATCAGTTTTTACATGGTTATGGTTTAAGGAGAAAAAGAATGTCGCAACTTACAGGCAAAGTCCTCGTCGCTCAGGGCGGCGGCCCCACGGCTGTTATCAACCAAAGTGTCATTGGCGCTGTGCTCGAATCGCGCAAATTCCCGCAGGTTACCCGCGTCTATGGTGCGGTACACGGCGTGAATGGTGTGATCAACGAAAACTTCCTGGATTTGACGGAAGCCACGACGCACAATCTGGAAGCAGTAGCGCAAACACCTTCTTCGGGCCTGTTGTCCACACGCGACAAACCCGATATCGAATACTGCCGCGAAATCTTCAAGGTTTGCAAAGCCCACGGCATTCGTTATTTCTTCTACTGTGGCGGTAACGACAGTGCGGACACCTGCCGCATCGTAAACGAAGAAGCCTCCAAGGCCGACTACGAGCTTCGTGTCATCCACGTACCCAAGACCATCGATAACGACCTTAAAGTTACCGATCACTGCCCCGGTTATGGTTCCGCCGCGAAATTCGTATCGCAGGCTTTCGCAGGCGTCAACCTCGACAACCGCGCCATCCCCGGCGTGTACATTGGTGTTGTCATGGGACGTCATGCCGGTTTCCTGACCGCTTCGGCTGCTTTGGCGAAAAAGTATCCGGATGATGGTCCTCACCTTGTTTATATGCCTGAACGCGCTGTCAGCAAAGAAAAATTCATCGCTGACGTCAAAAAAGTATACGACCAATACGGTCGTTGTGTTGTCGCCGTATCCGAAGGTATCGTTGATGCCGACGGTCGCGCTATTGCCGAGCAGTTCACCGGTGGTGAAAAAGACGCTCACGGCAATGTGCAGCTTTCCGGCACAGGCGCCCTTGGCGATCTGCTTAGCTCCTGGGTCAAAGGCGGCACCGACATCAAACGCGTTCGCGCCGATACCTTGGGCTACCTGCAACGCAGCTTCCTGGGTTGCGTCAGCGAAGTTGACCAGTTCGAAGCACGCGAAGTAGGTGAAAAAGCCGCTCAGTATGCGATCTGGCACAACATGGACGGTTCCGTTGCTATCCGTCGTATTGGCGACTATGCAGTGCAATACTTCCTTACCCCGCTGGAAACGGTAGCTCGTCACGCCACGGAAATGCCTGATGAATATATCAACGCCGAAGGTAATGGCGTTACCGATGCGTTCATCAAATATGCCAGCCCACTGGTAGGCGACATGCCCACCATGGCGCGCATCCAGGCACCGACCGTTGAGAAAATCCTCAAGAAATAAGACTCAGACACATAGCTTTTCTACATCCCCGGTCATTTTAATGGCCGGGGATGTTTTTATGTCTGTCAGTCTCCCCACGGAAGGTGCAGATCTCCTGCTTCTGCCTGTGGTCGCTGAACCACGTCACTGCCTAAAAATTATGAAAAGTCATCATAAAAAAGCAGTTTTTTTTGCTGTGGTCACGAACGGGGAAGACCATATCTCTTGCCCGTGGCCGCTGGACCGCTTGGGTGTGTTCAGGTAAGTTTTGAACGGATAGGGATTTTCGCTATGATATAGGCGTTGGCTGCGGATACGTAAGATTTTAAAAAGATTAGCAGGGAGTTCGGTGTGAACGAGAAACGAGTGGCAATGCGGGAACGGAATCGACATTGGCTTGTGTTGGGAGCGATTGTCTTATTGGGGGTGCTGTTGAGGGTGGTGTATTTGTGCCAGATTGTGCACGCACCGGATTTTTATGCGCCTCAGCAGGACCCGGAGGTGCAGGATTATTATGCGCGGGGCCTGGTGACGGGGGACTGGACATTGCCGGAAGGGGTGGTCGATCCGGAGATTTGTACGACACCTTATTTCCGTCCACCTGGGCATGGGTATTTTCTTGCGGCGATTTATGCGGTTAGCGGGTGTAGCTATCTTGCACCACGCTTGGTAAACCTACTGTTAGGCGTGGGCGCGATCATTCTGTTGTTTTTGTGGGGACGCTGGACGTATGGCAATCGTGCAGGAGTGTTTGCAGCATTGCTTGCGGCGATCTATCCGGTGTTTATTTATTGGGAGGGGGAGCTGAATGATCCGATTCTATTTGTTTTTTTAGTGCCGTGTTTATTGCATGCACTACGTTTTTGGGCGCTTCGGATGACGTTTTGGCGGGCGGTGCTGGTAGGAATCGTTTTTGGGGTATACGCGTTGATGCGTCCAAACATTTTAGGCTTTGGTCCCTTCGCGGCATTATGGATGCTGTGGATGGCGTGGCGTCGCAAATCATTACGTGTCGTTCCGTGCTCTTGGGCTGGATTGGCATTGACAACCGTATTAGTGATTGCACCGGTAACCGTGCGAAACTATGTGGTTTCGGGTGAATTTGTCCCGATTTCGACGTATTTTGGCGAGAATTTTCTGATTGGGAATGGTCCCGAGGCCGATGGGATGACGCCATGGACACCGTATTTGCAGGAATTGGAGGGGACGGGGCAGTGGTCTGCATGGGTGTATATCAATGTGGTCAAAGGGGTAGGCCGCGAGTTGGGGAAGCCGGATATCAAGCATACGGAGGTGTCTCGCTATTTCTTTCAGAAGACATTGGCGTATGTAAAAGAGCATAAATTGCGTACGTTGAAGCTGATAGGAAAGAAGTTTTTGTTGATGTGGATGCCGTTGGAGATGACGTGCAACAAGGTGGTTTCGGATGAGCTGAAGTATTATTGGCCGTTGAAGCTTTTGCCCGGTTTTCCTCTGGTATCAGCGTTTTTTCTGCTGGGTTTTCTCCTGATGTTTTATGATGGCCTTCGTGGCAAACTGTTAACGGGGACGGGAGCTACTACGGTACGTTCGAGTGAATTGACGATACTGCTGCTGGTATTCATTGGGGTGTATTTTTCCACGTTTCTTCCATTTTTTGTGAATGGACGCGCGCGTGTTCCCTTGATTCCTGCCTATATTCTCGTAGGGTCCTATGCAGCAGCCTATCTTTTTATGTGGCTACAGCAGCGTTGCTGGAAGAAGTTAGTTACTATGGGGCTTGTGTTTGGCGGTTTGTATGCATTGCTTTCGGTGCCAGGGGTTGCGTATGAGCCAGACCATGCACGTTGGTTTTATCAGCGGGCGGATTCGTGGTTGCGTCGTGGAGAGCTCGATGCTGCCTTGGTGGAGGGGGCGGCTATGTTGCGCCAGGGAGAGGCTGCTCCATATATGCACCAGCGTCTTGGGAAGGCCTTTTCGGATGGGGAATATTATGCGGCGGCGTTGGAGCAGTTTGATGCGGCATTGGAAAAGGACCCTGAATTCCAGGATGTCTATTACTTAAAGGCGCATACGTTGGTGCTGATGAAGCGGGATGAGGAAGCGCAGGAGGTCTTTGCGGAAGCGTTACGACTGAATCCCTATGATGCGCGGGTGCACAATGAGCTGGGCGGGTTGTTGGTGCGTCAGGGGAAAAAAGAAGAGGGGATGGCGCATTTTGAGGAAGCGCTGCGTATAGTGCCTAATTTTACCTATGTTCTGGATCAGTATGGACAGATTCTGTCAAAGATGGGACGAGAGGATGAGGTCTTATTACGCTATGAGAAGGCGCTTCAGGTAGATCCGTCGTTCCAGGATGTCTATTACTTTTTTGGCCGTGAGTTGGCGCGCCAAGGGAAGACGGAGGAGGCGAGGCAGCGTTTTAAGGAAGCGTTGGCGCTTGATGACCAGGATGCACGTTCTTATTTTGAATTAGGCCAGTTGTCTGCGGAGGAAGGGCAATTGACCGAGGCCATGCAGTACTATGAAGATGCGTTGCGCGCAAAGCCGGATTTTGCTTATGCGCTGGATCGGATTGCACGTTTGTTGGCGGCGCAGGGACGATATGAAGAGGCGGTGGACCGATATCGTCAAGCCTTGGCGATGGACCCTGAAAATCAGGATATGCATTATTTGTTGGCCCGTGAGTTAGCAGAGCAGGATCGTGTGGCGGAGGCGGTGGTGGAGTTTGAGGAGGCATTACGGCTCAATCAGGAGGATGCGCGTGCACACAATGAATTGGGAGAGATTCTGGAGGCGCAGGGAAAGCTTGAGGGGGCCAAGCAGCATTATGAGGAAGCTCTTCGTATTGAGCCAAATTTTGCATATGTAATCAGTAAGCTAGGGCGTTTGTCTGCCAAGGAGGGGCGACCGGAGGAGGCGTTGGAACGGTATGAGGAGGCTTTGAACCTGGACCCTGAAAATCAGGATCTGTATTACCGGATGGGTTGTGAGTTGAGTGCGCAGGGGAAGTTGGATGCAGCGCAGGAGAAGTTTGAGGAAGCGCTGCGTCTGAATCCAACAGATGCACGAGCGCATAATGATTTGGCTTTGATTTTAGATCGCCAGTATCCGAAAGAGATATTGAAGCATTATGACAAGGCTTTGGAGGTTGCGCCAGATTTTACGCTGGCAATGAATAACAAAGGCCTGCTGCTGTTGTCGCTGGGACGTTATGAAGAGGCAGAGGCTTTGTTTAAGCGTGCGTTGCAGGTGCGTGCAGAGGATGAATATGCCTATTACAACCTCGCCAAGAGTGCTGAGGCGCGGGGTGCTTATGAGGATGCGGTAACCTATTATCGTAAAGCGATGAAGAATAATCCGGTGGATTCGCTGATTGCCAACGATTTGGGGTTGTTGCTCTTCGAATTGGGACGGCGTGATGAGGCGTGGGAATGGTATGAAAAGGCCCTGACGATAGACGACACGAATCATCTAATCTATAACAATATGGGCTACGCGGTATTACAGAGTGGGAAAACAGGAGAGGCGATAGACTATTTTGAGAAGGCGTTGGCACTGATGCCGGATTATGTGCCTGCGTTGAATAATCTGCGAAGCGCCTTGGCGCGTGCAGGTCGTGCGGATGAAATTGAAGCAAGGTATTTGCACGCTATCGAAAAGGTGCCAGATAGTCCAGCACTGTATAACAGCCTGGGGTATTGGTATGCCCAGACAGGACAAGTGCCGAAGGCGAGGGAGCTGTACGAAAAAGCCCTTTCGATCCGTCCGACATTTACATTGGCCTTGAATAATCTGGGCAATCTGGATTGGGATGCAGGCCGTCTGGATGAGGCAATACAGCGATATACTCAGGTGCTTGATGTCGATTCGCGAGATCGTTTTGCTCATTATAATTTGGCGCGTATATTGCAGCAGCAAGGGAAAGTAGACGAAGCGTTGGCGCACTTTGAGCTGGCAGTAACGAATGCTCCATATAATGCGGATATTCTCAATGATTTTGCTAATCTGCTGGCGCGAGTCGGGCGTTTCGATATGGCTATTCAGCGTTATAAGCAGGTGTTGGCACTTCGACCGGGGTACGCGGGTACTCATTGCAATTTGGGCACTGTACTTGCCGCGACAGGACAACTGGAGGCTGCGCGAAGTCATTTTAACCGTGCTTTGGCGCTTAATCCCAATTTGGAGGCTGCGCGTGTCGGCCTCCAAAAGTTGCCTTAGCTAAAATCGGATACCGGATTGCTTTTTGGGTTAGCTAATCCAGGTGCACGGGACAAGGCAATCCTCATCGCACTCGTCGCCATGTCCGCCTCGTATGCCGTCTACAGGAGGATTCAAGGTGTGCTGCCCATGGTCTGCAAGGATAAGGGTAGTGTACTGGTTGAGTTCCAGGATAGGTGTCCATCGCGCCAGCCACCGGTCGGCTTCCGCAGCTGCGGCGCCTGCTTCCGGTGCATACGGTCCATACGTGTGGAAGATGTCGTCGGTCAAGGCAAATTGCACAATCACAAAGTCGGGCAGATGTTCGACGATAAGCTGTCGCATGATAGGTTCAGCTTCGGCATCGGTTTCCGGTCGCCCTTCGGTGGAGTAATCGGCAGCGCGTCCAAGTAGCTCATGGCCGGTATAGCCGTTTCGACCAATCCCCGCACTGGTTTTTCCCGCTTTGCGAAGTGAATCGAATAAGGTTTCGCAGGCAAACGTATCGCTACGTTGCCGGATGCCGTGGGTACCCATATCGGCACCAGTTACCATGCAGGCGAAATTAACCGGCGTTTTACTGGGTAGAATAGAGCGCAGACGTACGGAGCGCTTTGTCAGCAGGGTGGAAAAGTGCGGCATCATATCATGCCAATGCGTGTGGACGGCGCAACCCAGCGCATCGATAACGAATACGGCAACGCGTTGTGCCGGTGGATTCTCAGCAACGATTTCAGTTATAGGTGCGGCTTGTGCTGCTGCGGGTTGAGGAATTTGCAGCAGGGCAGCAACTGTAGGCGCAATGGCCTGCATGGGGTATTCTTTGCCGTTCACGCAAGTATTCCTTTACTATCTCCTAATGGAATTGTATAGTTTTTGTATAATACCGGTTTTCGTTTGTAAATTACAGCACCTTCAGATGTAAGATTTTTTGCACAGACTGGTTTATGAGATGCATAGATGTTTTTCGAGTATTTTTTGGGCATGTTACTTTTAAAGTAAGGTATGTTATACTTGTTGGTGAGGTGGCAGTATAGACGCTTAGCCGCAATTCTGTAGATGATTCTTTTGGAGAGCTTGGTATGTGGAGTAAGCCCATGCTGTAGGGGATTTCCCTTTCTGGCGTATTTTGGTAGTGGGGTTCAGGGCGGATGGAGTTGTTTTTAGTAGTATTTTTTTTGGCTGTTGCCGTTGGAGTTATGCTTGTACGTAATCATAAGACGCAGGCTTTCCCCTCGGATTTGGTGTGTCAGCTTTGTTTTGAACATGCACCCCATGCCACGGTAATGCATTGTTCTGCTGGGCATATTCTGGCAGCCAATCCTGCTTTTTGTCGGTTGACTTCCGTTTCCCAAAAAAGTCTGCTCGGCAAGAAGATTGGTACACTTCCTGGCTTTGGTCATTATGACGCACTTTTTTTAGCGCATCGGGAAGCATTATGTACTGAAGAAGAAGTTGTTCTTGAAATGCCCGCCCGAAAAACATCGCAGCATGAGGGACGTTTTTCTGTTCATCTTTCCAAGAGCAATACGACAACCGGAGAAGTGGTGCTGGCTGTTTTTCGGGAGTTGCCTGACGGGCACGATGCTGATATGTCGAGTGCCTTGGAAGAAAGCCGGTATCGGGAACTTTTTGAGAATGTGCCGCTGGCATTGGTTATGCTCGACGTGACCGCTGCTTTTCAGCAGGTGATTCTTCCGCCGCAGCAAGATACCACGTATGCATCGTTGGTGCCGCCGGATGCCCTGCATGATTTTGCGCAGGGTACGAAAGTAGTGGATAGTAACCCTGCTGCCTGGACGATTGCCGGGGTGACCTCGAAGGGGGATTTTACCGACTCCTTCGGACGTTTGTTATCTTCGCTTTCATTTAGTGTAATTATGCAAGAGCTGGTCGCAGTGCAGCGGGGGGGGCGTGAGTTTTCCGGCGAATGCTCTGTGCGGGCATTGGATGGTGAAACGCGTTATATCGGTTTTCATTGTCTTATTTTGCCAGAAACTCCAGATGAAGTACGCCGCTATGTTTTAGCGAGTGCGGTCGACTTAACCGCGCAGAAGTCTCTTGAGAATGAGGTGCAGTTGCGTATGCAACAATTGGTCCAGGCAGATAAGCTAGCCTCCTTAGGCTTGCTGCTGTCGGAAGTGGTGCACCAGATAAACAGTCCCAACCAGCAAGTGGCGATGAGTGTGTCACTGTTGCAAAAAGATTGGGGAGGGATTAGGGCGCTTTTTGATGACTACGAAGCCTTGATCGGAAAAGAGGCGTTTGAGCGTAGCGAATATGCTGATTTACGCGATCGGGGGATACGTCTGCTTCAGCATATTGGTGAAGGGGCCGGGCGTATAGCAGAGACGGTGCAGGAATTGCGTGAATTCTCACGTCCTGACGCCGTTAGCCATATGGAAGAAGTCAATATCAACGAGGTGGTCCGTTCCGGAGTTCTACTCTTGTCTACCTTGTTAAAAAGAAGTACTTCGCATTTTTCTGTTTCCTATGGCGACGGATTCCCCCCAGTGCATGCCAATTTTCGTCGTTTAGAACATGTTGTAGTTAATCTGCTTCAAAATGCATGCCAGGCGCTACCCAACAGCGAAAGCGCTGTTGGCGTATGGACCGGGTATAATACAGATACTTCAGAAGTTTATATTAAAATTGTCGATGAAGGCGTTGGTATCCCGTTTGAGGACCTACCAAGGATTACCCAATCATTCTATACCACCAAACGGGAGCAGGGCGGTACGGGACTTGGGCTTGCTATTGTTTCTACGATTGTTTCGGAACACAGTGGACGGTTGAAGTTTTCGTCCCAAGTAGGTGAGGGTACAGCGGTAACGGTATGGTTGCCTTGTTTGCCCACGCAGGAGCGCGATGGATGAGTACATCAACATTTCCCATATTGCCGATACTGCTTGTGGATGATGAGTCCCATATTCTGGAACTCTTCGAGATGGCGCTGCGAAGTGATGGCATAGACAATGTGCTGTTATGTCGCAATGTGGAGCATGCGCTCAAATTGTTTTCAGAATGGGAAATTGGAGTGGTTCTGCTGGATTTGTTGATGCCGCCGCCGGGGGGAGAAAATTTGCTGGAGCGGATTTCATTGGAACATCCTGAAGTTCCGGTGGTTGTCATCACCGCCTTGAATGATGTACGCACAGCAGTGCGTTGTGTCCGTGCAGGCGCATTCGATTACCTGGTTAAACCTATTGAAGAAGAACGGCTTTGTGCTGTGGTGCGACGCGCTATTGAGATGCGCCAATTGCGTAATGAGGTAGCCCAGTTGAGTCGGCGGGTATTGAATGACACGATCGAAAACCCCCGGGCGTTTGAAAAGATTATTACGGTAAACCGCAAAATGCACTCCTTGTTCAAATATGTGGAGGCGATAGCCCCCAGTCCACAGCCTGTTTTTATTTCGGGAGAAACAGGGGTCGGCAAAGAACTGTTTGCACGCGCGCTGCATGACTGTAGTGCGCGCTCGGGCGAATTTATCTCCGTCAATGTAGCAGGTTTAGATGATAGTTTATTCGCCGACACCTTGTTTGGACACAAAAAGGGGGCATTCACAAGCGCCTTTGAGGATGCAAAGGGCTTGGTAGAGCGTGCGGCAGGGGGAACCCTCTTTCTTGATGAAATCGGCGATCTTAGCCCGCAATCTCAGGTAAAGCTACTACGACTCATCCAGGAGCGTGAGTACTATCTACTGGGCTCTACCCATGTGCGCCATACGGATGCGCGCATCGTTGTGGCCACGCACGCAGATATTCATCGCAAAAAAGAATCGGGCGAACTGCGACACGACTTGTATTATCGCTTGATAACCCATTCCATCCACGTGCCCCCGTTGCGGGAGCGTCGCGACGACTTGGCGCTGCTTCTGGAACACTTTCTAGCGAAAACGGCATTGGCCCTGAATAAGAAAAAGCCTACCCCCCCTGCTGAGTTGTTGGATTTGTTACGGGTCTACGATTTTCCTGGTAATGTGCGCGAATTGGAATCAATGGTTTTTGATGCGGTGAGTCGACATACGACGAAAATGCTTTCCATGCATGTATTCAAAGAACGCATTGGGCTGGCGCTTCCCATGGGACGTGATGTAGCCTCCCCATTTTTATGTGAATTCGAATCTGCCAGTGATTTTCCGACGTTGAAAGAGGCCAGTGACTTTCTAGTGCGTGAGGCGATGCGTTTGGGCAACAATAATCAAAGCATAGCAGCCCAATTATTAGGGATCACGCGTTCCGCATTGAATCAACGTTTGAATCGGCAACGCACGGAACTCGATGCGTTTGAAGATGTGTAAGTTTTCTAAACATGCTATTTCATCTTAGTTTTTAAATACTTACTATAAATAGAGTTAGAGCGTTTTTACTTTTAGTAGAAAGAATTCTAACACCCCTTTGATTTTCATCTTCTTGCTTTGATGTCTGCTAACTGCATAATTCATAGTAGTTTGTCAATAAAACACTTTTTTGGCATCAAAATTGCTTGTCTAAAGCGGGTAGTTGTGTTTTCCCACCGGGTGTATATCTGTTCATGCTCGTTTCCAGCACTGCTGTGAAGTACAAAGCATGCTCCAGCGCGCTTACGTTTTGCGAAGGGAGAGCATGCGCTAAAGGCTGAAGTAAAACGGTTCAGCGACCGCAAGCAGGTGGGTAGCGCCACTCGCAGTGTTATGGTTGCGACCGTCTCTGACCGGAAAAATTGCTTTATGCCAGCTTTTGGGGTTTCAGTCACGAAAGTCGTGACTTCTTACCGTATTCATTAGGCATGGTGGGGTTATTTTTGTCTCCGTCCTGTCTAGTACGTCTATAGAAAAGTGGTTGTGAGCAAAAGGACCAGAAGACGGAACCCCTTTGGCTATGCTGGATATTTATTGTTAGCCGCTGGTGCACTTTGCTTTCCAGGTGAAGCACGGTGTGCGTTTGACCCTATAATCAAGTTGTTTGGGAGTTTTTTATGTTTCGCATTAAACGGGAGGAACAGTGCATAGCGTTTGCGCTTTCAGCCCGAAAAGAGTTGATACCCTATTTGTTGCACGATGTGGTGAAACAGCTAAACGAGTTGGCCTGTGGAGATTTGTGGAATGTGCCTATGGTCTTACGCGAATTGGTGGATAACGCCATCGTGCATGGTAGTGCCCATGGTGTACAGCAAGAAGTCTCAGGCAGTATTCGCCTATATGACGATGGTCAATTAGAGATTTGCGTGCAGGACCAAGGGGAGGGCTTTGATCATGTGCAACTTCAGGCGCGTTTGGCGCAGGAATTGCAGCAAGGACGCGACTGTGGTCTATGTCTGGTGCAAGCATTGACGCAGCGCATTGAGTTTAATGATAAGGGTAACGAGGTGCGTGTGTATTTGGAAGTGGTGCGAGGAGATCGTGTCGAACAGGAGGAATCCCCCTGGATACTTTCGGATGTTTCCGTAGAGTACGAAAATATATCCGGTTAATACTGAGAAACCCAAGGTTCGAAGCAGATTTTGAAAAAATAATCTATATCCCGCTATGCTAATCGGATTATGCTGCATAAGGAAAATAAAATTCGAACTATATTAGCCTTTTTCTCCTTTGGAAAACGGCCTGTCGATCGTTTCCTTGCACATAGTGCCTATTTTTTCCTTGCGTTATTTCTAGCGGCGGCATCGCTTGCGATGATTTACGTGTCTACGTGGGGGGACACACCGCATTTCCATCAGGAGTTTTGTGGCCCGTCACTCATGTGGGCCTGTGGGAGGGGGTGGGTGAACCCAGCTGAAGGGGGCTGTGCAGCATTGGATACCTTTCTGCATCCACCAATGAATACCGGTGCCCCGCCCCCCATAGACCAATTTGATTGCAGCCAGTTACCCGCAGACTTTCCCACAGCGCCTATGCTGCATGTGCACAATCGACATCTTTATCTGCTCCTTGCCATAGCTTTTTGCTGGCGGATTTTTGGTGTAGCATGGTCTTCTTTAACCCCTCTTTACGGCCTCCTTTTCGGTGCCGCCATCCTGGCGGCCTATGGTATTTTTCGTCTGGCGATGCGTAGGTCGCTTGCTTTATTCTGTGCGCTAATGTTGATGCTTTCTCCCCTGCATCTGCACTATCTTCCCCGTTTGCGAGACTACGGAAAAGCCCCGTTTATCCTTGGCGCGATTTGGTTGATGGGGCTATTAGTCACGCGTCGTTTTTCACAACGACGCCTGTGGGGTATTTCACTTGCTTGTGGGGCATTACTCGGGGTGGGGGCAGGATTTCGGACCGATGTCCTGATTTGCCTCCCCGCTTTTATCTTTACCGTGCTTTTTTTTCTTCCCGGAAGCCTTTGGCGCAAGCTCCCCACCAAAGCCATCGCAATACTGCTTTTTCTGGCCTGCTATACGCTGTGTTCCTGGCCCATAACAGCGCGTCTGGAGCAGCAGGGAAACAAGTTCCATCCGGCCATGCTGGGTTTTGCAGAGATCTACGATGCGCGACTTGGTGTGGGGGGAGCGCCGTACCAATGGGTTCATCGACACCATGACATCGAACCGATGGCTTTGGTGCACGCCTATGCCGGACATCGTGAGGGAGAATATCTGCAGTTTGATTTTGAAACGCCGGAATATGAGCTGTATGCTGACGGCCTATTTTCGCAAGCGTTACGCACCTTTCCCGCAGATTTTGTTATCCGCGCCTATGCCGCTGTACTTCGTGTATTGGATGAAATGCGTCCCTCGGGAAATCCACCTCTTCCACGCGGTGTGACAAGCGCGTTTCTCTGTAAAATCTACACACTTTGGTCGGGGTGCGCACACCTGTTCTTCGGACACACACGCTATGTGGCTTTGCTGGTTTTGGCGTTATTGGCGGCGCGTGACTTGCGGCGTGTCTTTGCCGCATTGTTCTTTCTCCTGTTTTTTGCTGGCTATACCTCGATCTATTATTCAGGGCGGAACAGCTTTCATCTGGAGTTTTTAACCTATTGGGCAGGTGGGTTTCTGCTGGAATATGTTTGTTGGTGCATTCTACAGCTGCGCTCCACCGCGCATCGTCGCCGTCGATTGGCGCAGTTCAAAAGGGGGCTTTTTTGGCGTAAGGTGGGCTTGCGTTGGGGGATTTTTTTTACCATCCTTACGCTAGGGATAACGTTACCTTGCTGGGTACTATGTTCGTATCAACAGCATCAGTTTCAACGGCTATGTACCTCTTACGAAAGGGCAAACTGGGAAACACTTTCACCCTCTTTACAATCTGTGGATGAACATACGGTGCGCTGGGTAGCGCCTTTGGAAGCAGGGGTAGAGCAGCTTCCGGTTCCCGCCGGGCAATTCTACTTCGACTGCCAGTTGCTCTGTGCAGAATTTGATACCAGTGACGGTCCGGTGCATTTTCGAGCACGCTATGCACCGGATTTGTATGAGTATGCCCCGCAGTGGGAGATAGAACTGCCCGCCACCGGGAAAGGAAGGCATACCCATGTTTATTTTCCCGTTTATTACGCCTCCTGGCATACGCACTATGTAAAAGCACAAGTCTATTTTCGAGGCTTGGAAATGCTGCCGAAACAGGCGCAACGTTTGGTGGCGTTGCGTTGTGTGGACGATAGTAAAAAGTTTCCTTTGCTATTGACCATTGCCTTACCGGAAGGCTGGGAAGAAGAAACGCGCTTCTATAAACGACTAATTCGGTGAATATGTTCTGGGTCGGGAAGGTATCGCCTAAAAAGCATTTTTACAAGCATCGCACAGCTTGCTACAATAGGCTAAATTTTTCCGTGGCAGGGAGCGAAAAAAGTGGGGGTGATGCGTTGTCTATCGGGCTGTGCGTTACCTTATTGCAAGAAGCATTAGTATGAAAAAAACGACACGTCTTATTCTTACGGCTGTATTTATCGCACTATGGGCATTTCCTGTATGTTTGCTGCTCGAATTTTTTGCGTCGCGTCAAGTTCCGCGCATGCAGAAGAATTATGAGAAAGTGCAAAAGGAAATCCAGGCGCGGGAGTCGCAAAGGAATGCACAGTTTCCAAAATTGAAAAAGCCTGCAAGTACTGCATTGCAGGATTCCTTAGCCGTTTCATTACAGTGGGGGCCGCGTATTGCCCAGATGTCAGGCGAAGAACGACAGGAATTGGTTTCGCTCCAGGAAATGTTTCTGGGAATTTATACCCCTCAGGCTGTATTCGAACAAGGATATACCGCGTCGACGTTGATGCAGGCGTTTAGCATACCCCAAAAGCCAGGAGAGAACGTCGACCTGTTTTCGTTTGTGCAGAAAGATATCCAGCAGGCGGTACATGAACGTATTGGACAGGTAGTTCAAAAGGGGGAAGCACTCTCCTGGCAATTCAAACGAGCCCCTGAGCAAGGCGGGCTATGGTATACAGTTTCACTGTATCCGATGCAAGATACCACAGCTGAGACCACGTCGGTCGCCATCCTGCTTCGTGCCGCATTGTGGAACCCTGACATAAGCACATCCAAATTGGATGCTATCTGGGAAATTCCATGGTTCCGATTCAAGCCCAACTTTGCCCAAAGTGGTTATTTTTTTACGAATGCATTTGGTTTTCGCGATGAGCCCGTACAGCTACCTAAACCCACCGATACGTTCCGTATTGCATGCATTGGCGGATCAGCCACCGTCGAGGGACGCAGTAATTCTGAAACCTACCCCAACCTTTTGGAAGAAATGCTTCAGGACAGCTTTCCCAAACGGAATTTTGATGTAATTAACTGTGGCGTACATGCCATGGATTCGTACAAAGAGAAGCTTCGTTTTTTTGACTATCTCGCGTTGGAGCCCGATTTGTGCATTACCTATGACGGCCAAAACGAATTTCAGGGCGCACTGCTCAACCGTTGGGATTTGGCCTATCCTGCATGGAAGCAAAAATTGCTCCGCTCCCACTTCTTGCGCTCCTACTTCAATCCCTGGCTACTTCCTTCCAAGAAAGAGATTCAAAACTGTTTTGACAGCTATACCTTTGCGCACGTTCACGCTATGCTTCCGATCCTGCGTCGAAAAGGAATTGCCTTGGCTATGTGCAGTTTCGCCTACCCTGATTTAAAGGATGCGACACCAGAGGAACAGGATTTCTTTAATTGGAGTTTGACCCGGTTCTGGCCTGACCGCAAACTTAGCTTTGCCAGTTACTGTCGGCTACTCGATATATACAACCAGCAGATGCAGTTTTTTTGTGAGAAGAATGCGGTATGTTATATTCCCGTGGCCGAAGAACTTAGAGGCGGAACACGGTATTTCATCGATATTTGTCACATGACGCAGGAGGGTATCGAGCGAAAAGCGGAAATCATTCACAACTACCTTCAAGAGCGTATTAGCCGCTCTGAGTTTTAGTTCCTTAGATTTGCAACGTTGTCATAAGAACGAAAATTTTTACTGTGGCAGGGACGTAAGGACCTTATCTTTTGGGTGTGCCCTGGCCCCTTGTGGTCGCTGGACTGCAGATTTGTAATGAAGCATGAGAGGCAATTGCCAACATCAGAGCACAGACCACGATGTGTGGCGCGGGCAGTGTAATATTCTATGAGTTCGTCAAAAAAGAAGTCTGCCAAAACACGATTTAAGAATGTAGCTCTTCTACTTGTAAGCTGTAGCGTAATGCTTATGCTACTGGAAGGGGGCGTTCGTCTTGCATATCCGTATATCGCCAATTACAACTTGGAAATGTGGCGTTACTTTGCTGAGATTAAACGCCCTCTCTCCCAAGAAAAACTCCCCTTTTTCCATTATCCCAACCGCCAGGGGAATTACTACGGCATCCAAGTGAAAACCAACAGTCATGGCTATCGGGAAAGAGAGTTTTCCCTTCAAAAGCCAGTGGGTACCAAGCGGGTAGTACTTCTTGGCGATTCCATCACCTTGGGGTGGGGAGTCTCAGCTGAGGAAACGATGGCAAAAGTGTTGGAAACACAATTGCGGAAAGACGATCCCAATTGGGAAGTGCTCAATATGGGGGTGGGAAATTACAATAGCATGATGGAGGTGGCGCTGTTCAAAAAAACAGGTATTCAGGCACAGCCTGATATTGCGATACTCATCCATTTTGTTAACGACGCCGAGCCTGTTCCCCATCTTGCTCCCTGGCTTTATCCACTACGGAGAGCCTCCTATCTTATGGCGCTCTGTTTTGACACCTACACCAAATTGCGTCCTTGTATCGATCCTGATTTCCGTTGGAAGGACTACTATCAGAATCTGTATACCTCCCACAACCCGGCGCTGTCAGGTAACCGTGCGGCATTACAAGAGCTTGCCGCCCTGTGCAAAGCGCAAGACATAGAACTTCTCTTTGTGAATTTTCCAGAACTTCACCAGTTGGCCCCCTATCCTTTCCCCGAGACAACTGCATATGTGGCGCAATTGGCCCAGGAAAACGCGCTTCCCTTTGTCGATCTTTTGTCTTGTTTTGAAAAAGAGCCCCCAGAATCACTGTGGGTGAGTGGGGAGGATACGCATGGTAATGGCAAAGCCAACCGGATTGCGGCACATGCGCTTTATCAGGCACTCCGAACACATGCCGCGGACTATTTTACGGAGGGCGTCAGCCGCCCAAAAAAAAACCCCGGTAGCGCGTCGCTACCTGAGGTGTCAGATAAATAGAGAAATTTAAGTATGGCATTAATTAATTTTTGGCGGGGCCAGCCTCTTCAACCTCCAAGGGTTCACCAAAGTACTCGGCGTAACACTCCGCATGCCAATATTCATCGTCAAGCTCATAGGCATCACCGAATTCAAACTCAACATCTTCGATGTGCTCATTACACAACGTGCACTGTTTCATGATATGCTTCTCACCTCCTTTTCAGTATGGGATTGGTACGTTTGTGCACGTACAGATGCTGAGCTTGTACCATAAAATGAGAGGGAAGTCAAGAAAAAAATGCAAAAAAGAGACGGTTTTTGAATATTCTTTTTCTATAAAATATACTACGAATAGGTGGGCTTTTGTAAGTTGTTGTAAAATAATATCTTGTGAGGAATCATTTGCTGTAGGAAAAAAATTCTTTCTGGCCGGAAAAAGGATGAGTTGGCAAGGAAAATCTGCATTTTTTTTCATGAAAAGCGTCCGTGACTCCTAAAAAACGGGAAAAAGGAGGGAGAGTATAGGCGTCTTCTACAGCCCTTAGGGGCGTGGTTTTAAGGGGGGCTCATGGAGAATTGAAAGATTGATTATTTGTAGAATTTACATTAATACAGATCTTTGTAAGCATGTGGGAGGCCCTTGCTATCTCTGACTACCGTAAAATCTGCTTTAAACTGTTTCGGGGCATAAATTCTCAAGTTCTGTATTGATTGGCCGAGTTTTTAACGTTCTTTTGTAAAAGCGATTGATTTTTTCCCCCTACTCGCCTATCATACGACTTTCTTTATCCACATGGACGGTGTGCAGGGTGAGTAGGGGTGAAAACTTGGCCGTGATGCAACTTTGCTGCATGGTTGTGGATATATGCATAGTATGTGTTACAAGTATAATGACCGGTTGGTAACAACTGACGTTCTTGTTTTTATGCGTTTTGCAAGGAATTGCAGAACGATAACTCTTCGGTGAGCACTATTGCCGAAATCAGGGTGTTGCAGCGAGTTATGAGACGAAATATTGTACATGAAGGCGCGAAGAATCTCCGTTATGAAATTCGGGAGATTGTTAAGGTCGCCCATAAAATTCGTGATTTGGGGCAGGAGGTTACGTGGGAAAACATTGGTGATCCCATTGAGAAGGGGGAAGAGGTTGCTCCCTGGATTCGCGATATTCTGGGAGAGCTTATCACTGATTCCAAATCGTGGGGCTATTGTGATACGGCGGGGGTGCCGGAGACGCGGGCCTTTTTGGCGGAGCAAGTGAATCGTCGTCCTGACGGCGTGCAGGTGACTCCTGATGATATTCTGTTTTTTAATGGGGTTGGCGATGCCGTGGCGCGTGTGTACGGCTTCCTTAAACGTGAGGCGCGTGTACTGGGTCCTTCACCGGCCTACAGCACACACTCGTCGGCAGAGGCGGCGCATTCGGGCTATGAGCATGTTACCTATGAATTGGACCCGCATAATGGGTGGTTGCCGGATTTGTACGATATTCGCAACAAGGTGAAATACAATGATTCTATTGCGGGTATCTTGATTCTATCTCCGGATAATCCAACCGGGGCGGTTTATCCCCGCGAGTTGCTGGAAGAGATTGTAAAAATCGCCCAGGAACACAAATTGTTCATGATAACCGATGAGATTTATGCCCACATCATTTACCAGGGTTACCCTCGTTTGCATATGAGTCAGTGGATTCAGGACGTTCCCGCCATTGCGATGCGAGGCATCAGTAAAGAATATCCGTGGCCGGGTGCGCGCTGTGGTTGGTTGGAAATATTGAACCGCGACAAGGACAAGAATTTTGCAGCCTATGCGGAAAGTCTTCTGGCGGCAAAACGTTTGGAGGTTTGTTCAACTACATTGCCTCAGATGTCGATTCCGCGTGTGATGGGTGATCCGCGTTATACAGAGCATCTGGAGAGACGGGCGACGGTATTCAGTAAGCGTGCCGATGAAATGGTGCAGGCCTTTGAGGGCTGCGATTCCGTTATTGTGAATAAACCTGGTGGCGCTTTTTATGTGACGGTGATGTTTCGCGATGGGGTGCTTAACGATCACCAGTCTTTGCCGATTGAGAATGCTGCTATCCGCACGCATATTGAGGGGATAGTTAAAAATGTAGAACCGGACAAACGTTTTGTGTATTACCTGATGGGGGCCACCGGGATTGTTGTGGTGCCATTATCAGGTTTCCAAAGTGGGCATGATGGTTTCCGTTTCACACTTTTGGAGACCAATGCGGAGAAGCGTGCATGGATATTACGTACCTTGCGTCAATCTATTGATGCGTACGTGGCAAGCTAATGAACCTGCGGTGGTTGCTGTGCTGATTTAAAGAATCTAAAGTGGTCCAGCGACCACAAGTGGCCAGGGCCACACCCAGGAAATATGGTCCTTGCCGTTTGTGATCAGTATAAAATTCTGTTTTTTACGACAGTTTTTCAGAGTTGAGTCACGAAAAAACGATGGAGAGCCTTGTCGAAAGATAAAGCTCCCCATCGTATTTTTTTGTCAGGTTTGAGCAGGAAATCAAGTAGTAGCGGTGGGGGGAAGGCTATAGAATTGATTGATTCGTGTGCGAATGGCCATGGGGGAAGCAACTACCGGCTCTACTTCACATTTGGTGGCGAGTTCGATATCTTCGATAGCAATTAAATCAAGTGGGTTGGCCATTGCGACCTGCAAGCAGTTATCGTGGTGCTCTATGGGAATGCAGCAATGCAGGTTGGCCAGGTGGGGACTAAGCAGGCGAGTGGCTTCTTTATCGATTTTGGTGCGATCCAGTTCCACAAAGTTAAGCCGAAGCTGGGCGGCCAATACGCGTGCGATGATTTCTTCTGTGCTATAGCCGGCCTCTACTGCAAAAGCGCCGAAACGACGATGGGGTTCTTTGGCCTGTTGGGTTAATAGTTCATCCAATTGGGCGGCTGTTAACAAGCCGGATTCGACCAGGATCTCGCCCATGCGTTTTTTATGCCCTTGAGCGTCGAATACGGAAATGGTGTCCAGTAGCTGTGGCGCTACTTCCTCAGCGCCCTGTTGTGCCTGTATGGCCTCCCCGAGTCGCTGTGTTTTCTCTTGCTCCTGTGTATACTCCTGCTGCAACTGCTCTATATGCTGCTGTGCCTCTTCGAGCAGGCGTGCCTGCAGCTGGGTATTTTCCTTTTCGGCATCGTATTGTGCCTGCAAGGCTTCCAGTTTTTCCTGAAGTTCATTCAGCGTCTGCTGGTCCGTGTTATCTTCTACTGGGGTTTCTTCCTGCTGTGATAATAACTCCTGGAATTCCGTTTCCAGTCGTTGGTATTTTTCCGCTAAGCCGTCCCGTTCCGTTTGTGCGGCTTCCAAGGCAAGCTGCGAAGCGTTCAATTCATCCCGCAACTGCTGCTCCTGCGTTTGCTGTTCTGAGGAAGTTTCATCAGTGGCTTTGTGCTGCGTCTGCACCGTTTCCAACGTCTGTTGTAAAGTTTCTAACTCACGTTCGAGTTGTTGACAGCGCGCCTCATGCACTTCTTTTTCCTGAGTCCATTTTGCAAGCGCTTCCTCTAGCCGTTCATCATCCGAGGCCGATTGCGCTGTGAGTGTTTCCTTTTCCTCAGCAAGTGTTTCTACC
Organism: Candidatus Hydrogenedentota bacterium; assembly: GCA_963678445.1. Lineage (GTDB taxonomy): Bacteria > Hydrogenedentota > Hydrogenedentia > Hydrogenedentales. Next base: position 3,696,953 of record OY782877.1, read on the forward strand.
TGGGTTTGCAGTTCACTACGTTGCGTTTCCAAAGAAGCATGCTGCTCTTTCAGTTGCGCATAGTCCGCTTTCAGCTTGTCATATTCAGCTTGTATTGTTACCTGGGATTCCTCCAGGGCGGTGCTTTTTTCCTGCGCCTCTGTAAGCGCATTACTCATCTCGTCTTTTTCTTGCTGCGCTTGATGTTGGACTTCCTCCAGCTGTGTTTCCAGTGCAGTCTTTTTTTCTTCGACTTCTGTGAATGTTTCTACCTGAGCCTGGAGTTCATTACGTTGCGTTTCCAAAGAAGAATGCTGCTCTTTAACTTGTGTGTAGTCTGCTGTCAGTTTGTCATATTCAGCTTGTAGCGTCGTCAGAGATTCCTGCTGAGCCGTGCTTTTTTTCTGCGCCTCTGTCAATGCGCTACGCATCTCCTCCTTTTCCACTTGTGCTTGGTTTTCAGCTTCCTCCAGCTGTGTTTCCAGCGAGAGGATTTTTTCCTGCGCCTCCGCCAGCGCTTTTAGCGCCTCCTCCTTTTCCACTTGTGCTTGGTTTTCAGCTTCCTCCAGCTGTGTTTCCAACGCAGTATCTTTTTCCAGAGTCTCTGTTAATGCCTTAAGCGCCTCTTCTTTTTCCAGCTCTGCCTGTTTGGTTTTTTCTTCCAGCTGTGTTTCCAGTGAGAGGATTTTTTCCTGCGCCTCTGTTAAGGCTTTCAGGGCCTCCTCCTTTTCCTGCTCTACCTGGTTCCTGAGGTCTTCAAGTTGTGCTTCCAGTGCAACAACTTTTTTCTGCGCCTCTGTCTGCATCTGCAGCTCTTCTTCGAGTGTAGCGATACGCTGCTCACGCTGTACCAGCTCCTCTTTAAGCGCATCCAGATCGGAATCAGGGGTTTGCAACTGTGCTGTAAGCGATTCGATTTCCCGACGTTGTGCTTCAATAGTTGCTTCCAGGTCGGCCCAGTCATCCGTTTGTTCTGTGTCTGCAGAGACGTCGGAGAGGGTGGAAGGATCTAGTCGTTGAGGGTGGAGTAGGCGGTTAAGATGGTTTTGCGCTGCAGCAATCTGATTTGCAAGCTGATCGTGCGAATCGGTTATTTGAGAATTCCATTCATCAATAGCCGTATTCAACCGTTTAAAGACATCATCGTGTGCAGAATCCATAAAGCATTTAATCCTATTCAGTGACCTACCCTGCGAAAATGCGCATAAAAACCGGAACATCTATGAGAAGAACTTTATCCCCTTCTCATTTTACGGTTTTTTGGAAAGAGATTATCGATTTTTTCAAAAGGATGATTACGCAAAGTTTTCATATGCCTATGCCCATTATGGCTTTAATTATGTAAACCTGCAATAAAAAACAATACATTATTGTTCCCCACGGCAAGATGGCACACCGTGTAACGTATTCCAGTATACAAACCTACCAAGATTGATTATAAAAATGTGGTGGAGGTCGTTCAAGGGAGCGCTTGTGCTGATTTTTGGCCTGGAGATTGAGAAGCATGGTATTCTTTACGGCAGAAGCGTTTTTTTCCCACGACCCCTTGATGACCGTAGCCAGGGGATAGGCTCTTTAGTGACTAAAACTTGAGAACCTGTCATAAAAAACAACGTTTTACTTCGGCAGGGTTGGTAAGGAGCATATTTCCCGGGTGTGGCCTGGCCACCTTGTGGTCGCTGGACCGCTTTAGTATTCTTAAGAGCGAAAACCTATTTTTTCGTATACAGGTTTTTAATTTTCGAAGCTTAGAGAAAGGCCAGAGAATCATGTACCGCCTAGCCACCCTATCTGTGATCGTTGCCTTGGTATTCGGGGTGTCCCATCCCTTGTCTGCAGCAGAAACTACCCCAAGTGTTAATGTGGCAGTCGAGTATTTTCAAACGACTGACTTCTGGGACCGCGATGGAGACGGTCTTTCAGATTATATGGAAAGTTTCGTATATCATACAGATCCTGACAGTCCCGATACGGATGGTGATGGTATGGCGGATGGGTTTGAGCTTCGCTATTTTCTTAATCCAATCGACCCGGAGGATGCCGGGGAGGATCCGGATAATGACGGTTTGTCGAATTTGGAAGAATTTATTGGGCATTCTGATCCGCGCAACGTTGCATCCCCTCGAATGCCCTATTTTGTATCGAGTCTGATGGGTAGCGATACCATGGGGAATGGGTCGTATCTTCCATGGCGAACGATTGGACATGCTTTAGCCAGCACGGCTGAGGAAGACAAGGTGGCTATTTTCCTTTTGCCGGGTCTCTACGAGGAAGATGTGACCTTAACACCGGGGGTGAGTGTGTCGGCTTTTACCTTGCTGGATACGACGGTCCGCGGTGTAATCACTGGCGCTGAGGGAGCCTCGTTGCGTGGCATACGCCTGGAAGAGCCCACTGGTCTGAGCCAAGCGACGCCATTATTGCATATCGACAGCGTAACGATGACCTTGCGTGATATGACTTTTGCTGGGGCAACACCGAGTGTTGCGATTGGTATTGTTACAGAGGGCGATCAGCAGGATGCGGTTTTTATCGAGCGCTGTGCTTTCACCGGTCTCCATAACGCCATCGAAGTTTTTGATGCTATTCCCACTATACGCGCTTGCTGGTTTGGCAACCTTTTGGGGAATGGTATTCTATTTCGTGCAGTACCGCAGGCTGCGGCCAAAGATTTCCCCTTTTCCTTTATGATGAGCACCGCAGACAACCCCAATACCGGGTATAACACATTCATTCTGGAATCCATTTTTGGGAAGGCAATTGTTAATGAGAGGGCGGATACCCTGATTGCGGAAAATAATGATTGGAATACAGACGACAGCAATGAAATCGCGGAGGAGCTTGAGGGGGATGTTGATTATGAGCCGTTTCTCGCTAAGAGTTCCGGATTGCTTGCGGGTAGTATCTGCTGTTCTGTATGGAATGCCAAGACGCAGGGAAGTGTCCTGGATGCGACCGTCCAATTAACCCCAAGTCCCTATGCTCCGGTTACCGACAATGTCGATGGGGTATATACTTTTGCTGCCGTACCGGCAGGTGCCTATATGCTCTCTCTCGCTGCGCCGGGCTACGATTCGTATACCCAGGCTGTACAGGTAGAGAGTGGCGCGCTTCTCTCGCTGATGTATGCATTGAACCCAGAGGTTATTGAGGGGGAGGGCGAAGGGGAAGAGGCGCGCGAGGGAGAAGACGAAGGCGATAGCGACGGAGTAGCTCCTACAGGCTGTTTTGGCGGTGCTATTGATGGGGGACCAACACTCCCGACGGGTTCCTGGGGCGATGTTGGACTTTATATGCTAGTTATTGTAGCGCTTTTAGCGTGCGTTCCGTTGAGGAGTCGTTGGTTGCAGACACTTTTTAAGCTGTCTTGAGCGCTTTTATCGAAAGGGTGCAATGACCTTGCTTGTCGTGTTAGGCTGTGAGTTTATAGCTTTATGCTGGTGAAGCTGTTGTAGGAAAAAAGTGGTATAAGGAGTTTTGTTTTTTATGGAGCAGATGGTTTTTCTATCGTCTGAACAGGTACGTTCTTTACAGGCGCGATTTGGTACGCCGGTATATGTCTATGACGAAGTAACCTTGACGCAACGCGCCAAGGAGATGTTGTCTTTTCCCAATGCCTTTGGATTGACGGTGCGCTATGCGATGAAAGCATTGCCCAATGCGGCTATTTTGCGTTTGTTTAATACGTTGGGTATTGCTATCGACGCCAGTAGTGGGTTTGAGGCGGAACGGGCGATGCGTGCAGGGATTGCACCCGAGAAAATTCAGATTACCGCGCAGCAGATCCCGGAAGATTTATCTACTTTAATTTCCAAAGGGGTGCGCTATAATGCCTGTTCTTTGCATCAACTGCGCACCTATGGCAAGGCCTTTCCCGGAACAGCACTGAGCGTGCGTATCAATCCAGGCTTGGGTTCGGGGCATAATAATCGTACGAATGTTGGTGGTCCATCCTCCAGTTTCGGTATATGGCATGAATATCTGGATGCGGTTTTTGCGACTGCTAAGGAGTACGATTTGCGTATTGAAGGAATGCACACCCATATTGGTTCGGGTTCAGATCCGGATATGTGGGTGCATTGTGCCAAGATGTCGTTGGCGATTGCAGCGCGCATGCCAGAGGTGACCAGGCTGAGCTTGGGGGGCGGGTACAAAGTGGCGCGTATGCCGGAGGAAATATCGGCGGATATGCAGGCCATCGGTGAGAAAATGGTGCCGGAGTTTGAAGCCTTTGCCCGTGAACAAGGTCGCAAGTTACATCTGGAGGTGGAGCCAGGAACTTATCTGGTAGCGAATGGCGGTGCTTTGGTGTGCACGGCGATTGACGTGGTAGATACGGGTGCCGAGGGAATGGATTTCATCAAGGTGGATTCCGGTATGACGGAGATTCTGCGGCCGAGTTTGTACGGTGCACAGCATCCGATCGCTTTGGTGCCTCAGCAGGAGGAGGAGCGAGGGGAGAAGGAATATATCATTGCTGGGCATTGCTGTGAAAGTGGCGACATCTTGACGCCTGAGCCAGGAAATCCGGAAGGTCTGCTGCCGCGCACCTTGCCAGAGGCGTGTATTGGCGATGCCGTTGTGGTCGATGGCGCGGGCGCATATTGCGCATCGATGGCCTCAAAGAATTACAACTCCTTTCCGGAAGCAGCCGAAGTATTGCTTACGAAGAAAGGCGAATTTCAGTTGATTCGTAAACGCCAAAGCTTAGAGCAGATGGTGCAGAATGAAGTGTAGCGAAAACTTCGTATGCCTGAAATAAGCTTTGCTTTTTAAAGTCTTTAAGGTGGTCCTTGTGGGCCACCTTTTCTGTTATTTTGTTGCGTCTGGGGAGGAGAGAGGATTCGGGCGAAGCTTTAAAAGACGTGTTTCGTAGCGGGAGAAGCGTAGGGTGAGGGACGAGTTCGCTATCTCCAGAATTTCGTTGTTTATAACGTCGTATACTTGGCAGGATTGAGGGAGCTGGATGTGTTTTTTTCCTGCAGATGCGGCATGTATGGCAAGCCAGCCGTGACCAGCATAAACAACGTCATCCGTCTCGAGATAGCGGTCTACATTGCATTGCGAGTAAAGCAGACGTAATTTTGCAGTGTTCCATGTCAGGCGTGCTGGCCAATGTTGTTCTTCAGTATCGACGGCTGTGTGCGACGGAAGAAAGCGGGAGCCTTCGGTGTCGGTAAGCAGTACGCCAACCCCGGCATGTCGCCATTTTTGAATCTGCTCGCGTTCCTTGGAGCTAAGAAAGTTTATTCCCAGCAACCATAGGAAACGGTATTTTTCGTAGGAGAGCTTCTGCCAATCCGAACGTAGATAAACGTTGTAGGGTGCGCCCATCTTTGACAGTATATTTCGGTTGGATAGGATTTTTCCGGCAAGCTGTCCAAAGGACGCATCGTAAAATGCCAGTTGCTCATCAGTAATTGCACAGACTTGTGTTGTATAGGGGAGTGCTTCTTTTTTTTCGCCAATCTGCTCGACTGCCCATTCCTGGCTGCGTCTCAGTACAGCTTGAAAACGGGGATGAGAAAACCACCCGCCCCACATGTCGAACCACCAGCCGCCATAATTATGCGTTAGCATGCGTGCCACATTATTCCAGAGTAAGGCCTCGGAGATTTTTTTGCTCTTGGGGCCTAGCCATACCCCACCCTCATATTTTCCAGGTGGTGGAACGTGTGGAGCGATCTCTTTGAGCAGCGTTGTACACGATGTTCGCGTATCATTTTCCGCCATCCATATTTTTCCATGCAAACGAACCGAATCGACTGCTACCATGGGCAACCAGTCCTCACCGGGATTGCGGTTGTAGGTATTGGGACTGGCCAGATAGTCCAGGTGCGGTGATTCGAGGAGGCGATGCAATGCGCCAAAACCGATACGTGCATCCGCCACGTAAAAATGGTATCCGTAAAACGCGCCTGTTACTAAATGTCCCTCGCTCACCGCTTTCACACTTTGGCAAAACTGTTCAATGCGTGCCACTAACGTGTCCGCCTGAAACTGAAAGGTATCCAACACATTTCGTTCCGTTATCGGGTCACGCCAGGATTCTTGTCGTGTTGCACCGCTGATATCCCCCAGTTGTGCAGAGGGTAAAGTAACCGAAGTGTCGCCCCACGCCGCCTGTAATTTTGTATCGGAACCATAGCGATGCTGCAACCATTGCCGAAAAGCTTCAAGGCGCGCAGGATTCCGATCCTCATAGGTATCCCCATAATGCGCCATCCATTCTTCCGTCTGCCCGGCTGCTACGTGCACCCCGATAAGATGTTTTGCGTAGGACGCTTGCGCTATTTTTTGCAACAATTTTCGTAGTGCGGCGTCCGTTGCGTTGAACCAGATACCCGATGCAAAGCACTGGCGTAATGTGGTGCCATCACTACGTTGACAGCAGCCTTCGGGATGCGCCTGTTCCCACCATAAAGGGGGGTCAAGGTGGATGCGCATAATGATTTTTGCCAGCGGATCGGCACGGAGGATCTTTGTAATATCCTCCTCAATATCCGTCATGTCCAGGGTGTTGTCTTTTTGCCATATTCCTTTGCGAAAGGGACCGATACCGCTACGTGAATTGACGCCGCGATCTCCCAGATACGCGGGAAAGCAGTAAAGATGGATTCCCTGCGATGCAGCCTGTCGATACAATTCCTCCGTGCCGAAATAAGAGGTATAGGCAATGGCGGGGAGAAATTCATCATCTGCTACAAGCGCCGGAAACCCTTTCGTGTTCGTTTGTACCTGTGGGAAAGGATTTTGCACGACTTCATCGGACATGCCCCAGTGTGCAAAAAAAATTATGAAAAAGATTGTAGTAAGCGCATATGTCCAGCATGCTTGGACCTTCATCAGTAGCATCCTTTTTGAAGTCTTTATCGGGGTGCGATGGCGTCCAGCTCCAGTTCAAAAAGCAAATCATCCCGGCAGATGTCGTTATGCGCTATCAGCAAAGGCAGCTCGGGCATGTCTGATTTTTCGCAATACCGTTTAAAATAGGGGATCACCGCAGCCTGTTTACAATAAGCGATTCCCCGTGTGGCATGACGCCAGTCCATGCCGCGTGAAGTCAAGATAGCATGAACCACTTGCATGGTGCAGGCAATCTGTCCTGCGATATCGTCTTGATGCACCGTTTTTCCGCCGGGTTCAATACTGGCGGTGCCGGAAATGTACAAGCGCCGGTGGTCGGATGCCGATACCTCCACCGCGCGACTGAACGTACTGCCGTATTCTAATGCGGGGCATTGCAGGGGGGAGGGGACAGGTAGGGCGGAATGCTGTTCGTCGCTGGATTGGGCTGCCAGCACCCCGGCTGTCAGGGCGGCCCCCAGTGCATTTTTGCCCGCTACACCGGTACTGGCCGGAACCAAGCCTTCGAATACGTGATGTTCTTTAAAAAATACATCGCGTAAATCATTAAACTCATCGTACCACTCCAGGATAGCGTCGTTGTGATACCAAGTACGAATCACATCGTTAAAGGACATGCCCGCCTGCCTGAGTCCCGTCAACATTTGCGCAAAGACATCCTGCGTTTGCGCCTCACGAGAATCCGAAGGGTGCTGGGGGAGCAGTCCGCCCAAGCGACACCAGCGTGTTTCCCCATCATCCATTATCGTGCCGATGACGCGTCCGGCGTGACGAATCGGTGTCACTTTGGCACCACGCACCATCCACAATTGCATGCCCGCGGCCTGTTCGCCGGCCGCTTCGGTACCTTTCAGCCAAGTAACCGGCCATTGCACCTCGCCCATGGTTTCCTGCAAGAGCGCATGCCCTGTTTCATCGGCCCCGCCATATCCGAAAATTTCCTGGGAGACAATGACGGCGTCCTGTTCACGAACACATGCGGCGGCGTGTCTCAATATATCGCGCAGTGTCGCTCCTGGCGTGTGATTCAATGTGATAAAAAACTCACTCGCATCCGCCTGCTTCAACGGTACCGTTATCGCAGGATGTATAGAGCAGGGTTTTTTCGAAATCTCCGCCATGGAACGACAACTACACATACTTTACTACTCCTGGCTACGCCGATGGGTCGGTAAGAATATTCAGGGTCTTGGGTAATTCTGTCGGATCGATACTTGCCACATTTCGGTTTTGTTCTTTCGCTCGCACCGCAGCCAACCCTGCTATTTGACCCGTGGTCATCCAGACAGGTTCCATGCGCAACACGGACATGGCAACGTGGGTGCTGGACATGGCAACCGGCACCAACAGATTATCGATGTTTTTTGGTAGAAGTGCGCCATAGGGGATCTGGCCCGGTTGCGCGGGTCCTTCCGCCTTGTCCGGATACCACAGCACCCCCTCCATAAAGCCTTCCACCATCCAACGCCGGTCATGACACGGGTGCACGTCAAACGAATGTTCGCCCAACGCAATCGGATACGCCACACGCGGCGTTTTTCCCGTTTTAGGATCAGGCATGAAACTGTTCTGGGTCAGGATTTCCCGACCCATGATACGCCGTCCCTGGCGCACATAAATCTGCCACGGCCAATGTCCATTATTCACAAATTCCTGCGCATGCAAACCATACTGACGCGCTTCCGCCGCAATCTTTTCCGGCACATGCGGGTCGTTCTGCATGAAATACCACAGCCCCGCCACATGGTCGATATGAAATTTTTCCAGCACCTTGCGCATCTGCCGATCCGCCTCGGGCCATGCCCAGCTCACCCCCGGACAATTAGGCGAAGTAATTCCTTCTATGACCCCGTTTACCTCATAACGGCGATTGGGCATACGTCGTGTCGGCAGGACCAACGATAAACGCTCCACGCGTCCCGTTTTAAAATCATCCAGCACCGGAAGATAATTCTGAAGATGCTGCTCATACGTATCCGGCTTTTCAATCGGAATACGCTGTTTGCGATGATTGGTTACAATCCCCCGTGCGCAATACGCCTGTATGCCAATGCTGGGTTCCCCCGACTGCGCCGTCTTAATTTCCTTGCCCGTGCGCCAATTCATGTAATGGATACCCGCACGCGACTCCCCAAACTCCTCCCGTCCCTCACGCCCCACCCGACACGGTACCCCCGCACGCGCCGCCAGATCGCCTTCATAGGTTGCATCGATATACGTGCGCGCCTGCACCCAATGCACCTTGCCATCCGGCGCTTCCAGCGCGGCCCCCCGAATCTTTCGCTCCTGCACCACCGTCTCATTCAACCAATAGCCCTTCCACCACGTCAACCGCTCCGTCCCCTCCAGAATTTTTGTGAAAGCCGCCTCCGCCACCGACGGTTCATAGAACCAGCCTTCACGACAATACTTCCACTCAGGATGGTTTTCCCCCACCGTATCAAGATAGTGCTGTCGGACCAGGTCAATGAATTCCTGCACCATGCCCCCGAACAGATGACAACGCACTGCATCCGTCGTACACAAACCACTAGCCGCCATGCCCCCCGCATTAAACTTCGGGCACGCCAGCAACACCTTATCCCCACGACGCGCCGCCTCCACCGCCGCTGCAACGCCCCCCGGCGTCGAGCCATACACAAAAGTATCAAAACCCTCTGCATCCGGTATCACTATCTCCTTCTCCTGCGCCGCCTCCACCGATTCATTCCCTTTTAGCGCCGCCATTCCCCCCGTCGCCACCAACGCACACGCCGCCTGCTGCATAAACGCTCGCCGTTTCATAACCCCTATCTCCCTACGACTGAAACCAATTTGACCTGCTACCTATACAGCGTTTAGCAGAGCAAATGCAAAAAATGATGCTGGAATTTCCGCGATATACGGCATGCAATCCCCAAAGCCTGACGGGCTAGGAAGACAACTAAGGGGAATGGCTAGGGGTATTCTGTACACGGTGAAGATTCGCTTTTTCATAACGAGGTTCATTTCAGCACACACTTGTCTCCGAAGCTCTGCTTCGTTATCCTTGTGCTTGCATGGTAGTAATATGAAAACATAAGCACAGCTTTGAAGACAATGACGTTACCAAGTTCAACTTGGTAACAAGGGAAAATTTGAATTCAGGCAGCCGGTGGGGCTCCCTGATTAGACTAGTGCTTCTGCGGATCTTCATCCATTACCTGAAGAGCATGTTTTGCAAGCATCGGCACGCTGGCAAAAAACCGCAACGTTCCCAATTGTAAGGAATTTGGTGGATTGTCCCACCGCGCTACTAGTTTATAGTTATCATAGAATTCGGAGGATAAGGAAAGAAATTTGTGTTCGTCATCCATGAGTGCAACATAATCCGGTTTCTTTTCCTTGAAAATATCCTTGCGCATTCGGGATTGTGAGTAGGGAATGATTTCGGGGGAAACTAACCCCCATGTATCTATGATTCTATTCTCCGTGTAGTAGCCCATATAACCTACATCCTGGAGTGCCAGGGACTCATTGGGGGCGGTATGCTCATGCATCCATTGGGCAGCTTTCATATATATTTCCCCTCTCAGGTCTTTGGCATATCCCTCTGATGAGATATAAGTAAAGGGCACTATGCGACCGATGAGTACGAGCAGAACGAAGGCTATCGCAATAATGCGCCCTATCCCTTCGTTGCCGTAGTGTTTCCCCGTCATGATAATGCCGCGGGAAAATACCCACACGCCAAAGCCTATCGCCATTGCCCACATAAAATAGACTATGGCTTGATACCACGGATAGGGAAGTATAGGTAATAGTGCATGGGCTACTGTATATAGTGCTACCCATATAGATATAACCCGCCACCCAGGACCACGGAAAAGCAATCCCCCAACGCCAACCAGCGCAAGCAGCCAAAATAGAAGATATAGCGGTAGACTATATTCCTCGCCCCACCATTTTAAATAATATGTCAAAAATACGTTTGTAAAGGAGGGAACCTCTGGATAATATTGGGGTTGCGCCATTTTTGCGCGCATTGTGTCAGGAAGGAACGAGCCGATGGTCGCCTGAGAGTATAGGAACCAGCACGCTGCCACGATCCAAAATCCAGCACTAATCCATCCTGCTTCCCAAGTCCATCTGCCCCAGTCTTTTTTTTCGTTTGTTTTTTGAGTTTGCTGTCCCCTCTTGAAAATGCCCATGGCTACCAATACCGGCCCCATGAGCGCCCCTTCGCCTCGTATCAGAAACAAAAAACCTGCGGCAACCCCTGCCCAAAACCAATAGCCACGTGCATATAATAGCGCTGTTAGCACCACGCCTAGCAGAAGTGGGTACATTTCCATACCCAGCAAGGTTGCATGGCGCCCTCCTTCCAATAAGATAACTACCTCCCATGCGCTCGTCAGAATGAAGAAAGCCACCAGTAACGCAGCTTCACGTGCTAGGCAAAAGTTTTTTCGGAAGAGATATATCAGCCAGGCGGAAGCAATCCAGCATATTGCAGTAAACCAAATCGCGATATCCCGTATCGACCAGAATGGCAGTAACCGGCCCGCTCCTCCTAGCACTAGCGCCAATAAGGGGGTTGTTGTGCCTAAGGTTGCCGGCGCATGGTTATAGACAAAGCCTTTCCCCATCGCCAGATTTTTTGCATAGGTCAACGTAATGTACGTATCGTCATTCAGTGCATCAGGCGCACACTGTAGTGCTGTCCAAATCGGAAAAAGACTGGCCGCTCCAAGCAAAAATATGCCCCCGTATTGTTTAAGTAGTTTATTTGCACAAAAACTTATCTGTATTAACCGAAAATCCATGTTCATTACCTATTCCGTCTAAAATGCTATCCGTCCGTGGCGAAATAAAACCCCCCCGCCTACTATATAAAGACGGGGGGCCCGGATTCTAGCTTATTTATCAAACCTTAGTTGGTAGCGCTTGGGGCTGCACCCAGATATTGGAACGGAATCGCATGGGTCGAACTAGATATCCACTGGTCCCAGAGAGTGTTCGGATCCATGTGCACAAATGTGTGTCCTATCGCCACTGCTGCCGGTTGTTCGCCGACGATATCTATCGTTCCCGTTGCTGCGGTCGTACCCGAAGGAAGGTACTGGCTCGCCAAAAAATAGAAAACTTCATAGGGATCGAGGGTTATCGTTTGAGCCGGACAATGGGGAGTCCCGTCTTCCTTGCTGATCGCCATCGTATAGTCCCGGGTTGTCGGATGTGGATTCATCAAAAGTACCCCAGTGGCAAAATCCACCTTGCCTCCGGTCCGTTCTGTCCGGAAATAGGGAAGAAAGACGTGTTCTTCCTCGCCAATCACCCGATCAAGCGATGAAATTCCAGCGTATTGAATCGTACTCCATTGGTTTTGATCTGTAGCGGCATTTCTTCCACTATTAGAAGCCACAACACGCTTATAGGTTGATATTTCCCCCCTGAGCAGTGTTTCCAGTTCCATCTCTGTAACCAAGCTAAGTGAAGCGTGTATTTGTCCATAGTCGGTTGCGTTCAGGCCGAAAACATTCTGATTGAAGATTTCGCGCGAAGAAACAACCAGCGTTTCGTTGGCCGGAATACTAAGGGTATACCGATCCAATGCTGTATCCCATACAATGGGCGATACCGTTGCGGTATTGATAAGCGGGAGATTGTTTGGATTGAATTCAATAAGTGTGCTTTCATTCGCCAGTGCTCCGGCAACATATACCCGCAAATACGCTGTACAATCGGTATCGTTATGGTTGGTTATTGCCAGATTCCAGTGAATATCTCCCTCGAGGCAATCGTACCACGAATATCCCCCCGTTTCGAAAACAGCGACCGTATTCCATATGGGATTCGGCTCCGTTTCATCAAAGGCGGAACTATACACCAAGTCCCCTATTGCGCCTGGTAATGGCTCCCCTCTATCATACCCCGGTGCATAGTCATACGGTGCCGCCTTTTCCGCATTGGCCCACGGAAAGCGATAGTATTCCCACGCTGATGCATTAACTGAGAAGAGAAGAAGAGAGAAGATAAAAATAAAGTTCTTTTCATACTATTTACCTTGTTTTGCTTTCAATTTTTTAGTGATAGTTTAATTTTTGTTACAGGGGCTTTCATAGAAATACTATTCTATTCGTAATACAAATTACAGCCTACTTGGTAGTTACCATACAGAAAAAGCAACTATAATACAAGTAATTCTTTAGATGTGAACGGAGTATGTATCAAATAGGCAGTGGTAAGGCGAAGTCTTCAATGACCTATTTCACTAATACCTTCCTGGGGTAAGGAATTTTACTTCTATTTTCATTCTCTGTTTGGAGGAAATCTTGAAGAACTTTATGCCACTTCCCAGCCTGAATTGAGATCTAGTGCCACAGAGTATTCTTTTAGCTTTGTCATATTCATTTCGTCTTGTTTTCAATGTTGACCGAGGGGGGCAGATACCCGTTTTTTATAAGATACTTTTCTATCAATATGGCTACAACCTGGTGGCCATGTGCTCTCATGTGACCATCATACGCATAGTATAGATTTGGCATGTCGTGCAATTCGTATAAGGCTTCGCGCACTCGGATGTAGGGGATGTTCTGGATTTCCAAAAACTCGCGTAGTACGCGTTCGCCTTTCCAGCGTTCGTAGCCACCGTAGTCGTTCACATTCGTGGTGTGCTCTTTCCATTTCTGGTCGTCTAGCTCATTCAGCTCAGGGATGTTGTAGACCATGAACTCCGCGCCTTGTGCTTCTGACTCCTTTCGCATTGTCAGAATGCTTTTCTGAAGTATCTCCATTGCTTCGGTTAGTTCGGGGTACCACTGCACTAAGTCGGCTTCTATGCTTGGCGGGCGATGCTCTCGGGTAGGCAATAGGGTGGGAAGTTCGTTTTTCAAAAAGCGGATATTTTGTAATATCCAACTAATACAATGAACTTGTGAAATATTTCGCAGATAATGGTATAGAAATGAGTGCTCATAGAACCATGCTTCCATGCGAATAGGGAACTCGTTTTGGCGGGACCAGTCGGCCAGGATTTTTTTCCACTTCGGGTCGTAAGCGCGCAGGGATTTCCCTTTGATTTCCAGCGCATTGTCTAGGTCGTTGCCCAAGAAAACCTGGAATAGTACCAGGTCCGGGTTAAATCCGAAACCGCGTTCCCGTAGCATCCCCAGCTCTTGTAGGGGACCGCCGCCCACAATGCCGCAATTAAGTACCGAAATCTGTTTCCCGCAGCTGTGTTTTCTAATTTGTTTTTCTAAGAGCTTTGGAATGGTGTCTTCCGGTACAACGAGGAGTCCTGCCGTGAAGGAGTCGCCTAACATTAATATGCGAAACTCATTGGGTGCTTTGGGGGGATATTCGTGATCGCGGATGCCTTGGGAAGAAATTTTATGTTCGACAGATATGATTTCATTTGGTGAAATTGCAATGTTGTATGTATCTTTTGTGTTGGGACATAAAAGGTAACAATAGTTTTCATCCCATAAATAGACGCTTTTTTTTTGAAGTGAGCTCTGGAAGAGGAAACGTCCGGCATATTCCAGACAGATGAAGCAAATAAGCAGTGTCGCTGCGAGAAGTATCAGGTTTGTGCTAGATTTGCGTAATGTGTGTAGCTGCGTTTTTGATTCGGCGTACTTGCTTAATAGGTATGCCGCACAAAAAAAGAGCAGGGTGTAGAATCCCATATAATAGGGGTTGATATTGCGAAATAGTACCGCTGCGGCAATGAATAGTGCGCCTATTCCCCATCCCCATCCAGCGCATCGCCCAAAGATGTTCCGTAGCGCCTTGGGTAATTTCGTTTTGCGTATCAGGAGGAGATCTTTTTTTATAAATGTGCTAAGTAGCAGAGACAGTATCCAAATAGCTGTCATTGCTTTTGCTGCAGGAAAAAGCGCGATACAAGAATTGTCAGGATGGAAATGTCGTGCGAGCACAATGGAAAAGAAGAGGCCTCCTGTAAGCGTTAGCGACACTACAGCGCCTCTGAAATTCTGCAGTAAGAAGAGAATTGCCGAAACCATCAGTAAAATTATGTTGCTTTTTGCTTTGTATAGGAGAAGAAGAAAACAGGTAGATAGTATTGTTTTGGTTAATAGGGTAACGTATGCTTTGTTTTTGTCCATTATTCTTTTGTTCTTCTATCGTGTTGTCACGACATTACTTTCGGTTGCGTTACAATAGCTATCGTAAATGTAGTATGAATTTAGACATATCCTGTAGAGCATATAGCGACAATGTATGAAGTCGTATGCCATCCAAAAATTTACAGGAATGCATTCATTCTCCTTTCCGCGATCTCCCATGGGAAAGGGTAGTGTCTTAGCTTTACAATTGTGACCATCCTTATGAAGGTATTCAGCGTACCGTTTATCATCTCCCCCTCTACGGAAAAGAGGAAAAAATATTTGGGTTAATTTATCCACAAAAGCGGTCCAGCGACCGCAAGCATTAGGTATGGTCCTTGCCATCCCTGACCAGAATATTTTTTCGTTTTTATAACAGCCTTTCAGATTCTAGCCTAAAAGCGGGAGTCCCCCCGGCTATGCCGGGGGATACTTACTGAGATACAATATGTATCCTGAGAGTCCTGATGAGGAAAAAAGAAGCTATTCTATTTTATATTATAGCAACTTTCAGATTTCGATTGACGTAGGGGAAGGTTCAATTCATATTTATAGGCACCTGTTTTTTTCTATTCTGTTTAACGCTTTTGTTAGGCGAGCTCTGAATTCGCGGGTATATATCCCTTTTCGCAGGCTGAGTCTTTTTAAAGCCTCCTCATATTTCGGCAAAGGATTTTGAATAATGGCGTCGAGCGTATTGGTCGTTATGTATTGACTCTCGAGTGCGTTTGTGATTCTTCTTTCAATACTGCTGTCTTTTTGCGTTGCTAAGGCGACAATGGCCATTTCCTGGACATCCTGATTGGAGTCGGAAAGCAATTTTCGCAAAATTTTGACAATAGTCCTATCCAATTCCTCCGGCATAGTGAGTAAGGAGGATAGGATTTCGTATCGCACTGTAGGCTCAATATCCTCAAGGAGGGCATAGGCCCATTCCCGTATCTCTTCAAACGGAAAAAACGCTAAGGATCTGGCAATTCCATATCGCACGATCTCTCTTGGATCGGATACATGCTTAGAGAAAAGCGCCTTTGCTTTTTCGACGTTTACAGCCGCGAGTAACGGTGCAATTCTAGGGTATATCAGGATGTTTTGTTCGTCTAGCAAGGAATTGTATAGTATGTCTCCGATTTTTTCGGTATGTGTTTCATCAATTTCAGGCAACGTCCCTAATACGATATACGCCATTGTACGTTTGATACAGCAGCAGTCTTCTGTATGCTTTTGGGCTGTATTGAATAGCTCCTTTGGTTTTCTTTCTTTTAAAAGGACTTCAAAATCTTCATCCGTATCCCACGCAGACACAGTGACGTTAAAGAGTTCTTCCGTCGATAATGAATCGGTTTCGGCAAGTTGAACCCTATCTATCTTTTTAAGAGGATCATCCGTATTCGATTGCTTTTCCCCCGTCATCGAGGCGCGCCAGGCCTGCTCCAAATGATGGGCGTACGCGTGGCAACAGGGTATCGTCAAATGGGGCCTTAAAAAGTCCAGAAAGGCGCTGCTTTTCATTTCTTCAATCGCGGTGAGTAACGTCGCATTCATCCTTCCGCTGGACAGGGCATTGATTAATTCCGCTGCCGCCTCTGGGTAATGCCCAAAAGCCAACCCACGCAAGGCTTCATCCTGTATCTCTTGAGACGGTTCTGCAAGTGCTTTCAGAAAGAGTTCGCGCATTTCATCTGGTTTTTCCCCCTTCATGTTCCACAGAGAAAAGAGAGACCAATCACGTATGTTGGGGTCAACATCGGAAACCAATTTTTTCAGGAGCGGGTAGCTGTACGTCGCATCCAAGGCACGGAGGGCATACGCAATTCCCTCGCGTGCTTTAAATGCAGGATGATTAATGTGTTTTTTATACATTTGAAGTATGCGCTTGCTATCCGAAGCAGTAAGCAGCATGGCGCTATCGCCAGAAATGATATAGGATATTCCAATGGCAAGATTACTGACTACGAATGCTTCCTTTTCCTTCGATAGCGCCTGCATCAATAGTTCAAAACACGTCCTGTGATCGGCAGGATAGAGATAGGCATAATGCCGCAGCAAATCCACGCTTACCAGCCGTTCTGTTGTGTTCTGACTCATGAGCAAAGATTTGGCTGCGTTTACTACCTCTCCCTTGCAATTGCGACAAGCCTTATGAAGGCATTCAGCGTACCGCTTGTCATCATCATCCTCCACGGAAAAGAGACGAACCAGTATTTGGGTTAGCTTATCCACTAAAGCGTCCTCCTTTTGAAAACAGTTTTGTGAATGTATTCATATTTATTAAGTGTTTTAATACGAAATTTTGTTTTTTTAGGGGAGTACTGTAACATAAAGAATTGCTTTAGAGATAATGTCGTTAGGGCGGTAGATGTATACAAAAAAAGTTGCTGCGATCCTAATCAGAAGGACCACAGCAACTTTTCAGTTCTTTCCGTCGTGTTACCAAGCTTAAGAGGCAAGGAGCCTAGCTTTTGCTTGCGGTCGCTGGACCGTTAGTGGTGTGAGAAGCAGCGTTCGAGGGTGAACATCATGCTGGCGTTGGCTTCGTTGCAGGCCTGGATGGCGTCGTAGTCGTTGACGCTGCCGCCGGGTTGTACGATGGCGCAGACGCCTTCGGAGGTGGCGGCGTCGACGGCGTCGCGGAAGGGGAAGAAGCCGTCGGAGGCCATGACGGAACCTTGGAGGGTTTCGTCGCCTTTGTATTTGCTCTTGGCTTTGATGATGGCTTGTTGTACTGCGCCGACGCGGTCTTGTTCGCCGGTGCCGACGGCGAGGGTTTGGCCGTTTTTGACGATCACGACGCCGTTGGAGCGTACGTGGATGTTGATGTACCAGGCGAAGAGCAGGTCTTCGAGTTGTTGCTGGGTGGGTTGCTGGGTGATGTCGATGCGGCCTTTTTTGGCGTGCTCGTTGTAGGCGGGCACGAGGTCGTCGGTGGATTTGACGCGTGACAGGTAGGGTTGGGCGAGTACGATGCTGCCGTCGTCGAAAACTTTCATTTCGTAGGCGTTGGCGCCTTCGTCGATGTATTTGGGGAGACTGGAGAGGGACGGGATCTTGATGATGCGGATCGCCTTGTTGCGTCGGAATTGGTCGAAGTCGTTAAGGGTGGCCAGGGCGTCTTCGGTGAAGGAGGGGGCGGCGACGCCTTCGACGATGGTTTGCATGATTTCTTTGGCGGTGTCGGCGTCTACTTCGGTGTTGAAGGCGACGACGCTACCAAAAGCGGCCTGTGCGTCGGCGTCGCGGGCGCGTTTGTAGACGTCTACGAGGGGCTGTTCTTTTACCTGCATGGCAACGCCGGAGGGGTTGCAGTGTTTCATGACGGCGCAGGCGGGTTTTTCGATGAATTTCAGGATGCCGACGGCGTGGTGCATGTCTTCCAGGTTGGTTTGTGAAAGGCCGCCTTTACCGGACTTCAGGATTTCGTATGCGCCCAGCACCAAGCCTTGTCCGTCGGCGGGACGGTAGAAGGCGGCGGGTTGGTGGGGGTTGGTGCCGTAGCGTAAATCTTCGACTTTCTGATAGGCGCGTCCCATTACTTCGAAGGTTTCCGGGAAGTCGCCTTCCGTACGCGTGCGATACATTTTTTTCAGATCTTGTTCTGCCATATCTATGCTCCCATAGTGCAGTTTGTCAAAACAGGACTTCCCAAGTGTCCTTGTTTTGATGCCCAGGCGAACGGCGTACGTAAATTCGTCGGACGGTGCCGCTTCCCCGTGGTTGATTCCACGCTATCTCGCCAGTAACGACACATCGCCCCGTTTGAAGAAGCGTAATTTTGCCATAGCCCCTGAAGGATTGCAAGCATGACGCTCGTTTTTTAAGGTCCGTATGCAGCGGCTATGTTGCTGAAAGGCCCCGGTAGTGTGGGTTCATATTCTCCTGCGGCGATGCGTGCACGGACTTGGTAGTGGAATGGGTTGGGCAGGGTGGAGGGGCCCTGGCAACCCCGACCGGGTATGCTGCGTGTTGGGGGGGCGTTGGTATCTAGAAATGTTGTTGCCCGAAGCCAACCGCTATGTAGTGGGGCGCTTTCGCCTTCGGGACTGTTACTGCGGTAAACCTGGTATTCGACATTGCCAGGAAGCGCCTTCCATGTTAGCTGTACGTGTGCTTTTTTGGGATAAGGGTGTGTTATGAGATCTTGAGGGGCTTCGGGCGGGGTTGGTTGTAACGGGTTGGTGCCGTTTGCAATTTCCTGAGCATCCGGGCGACCGTCTTCATCCGAATCGGTTGCATAGGGCGATGTGCCATATTGGAAACGTTCTTCCCGATCGGACAATCCGTCACCGTCGGAATCACTGTCCAGAAAGTTAGCTGCTCCATCGCCGTCCAGATCAATGTTTCCTTCCTCGGTGTCCGAGATGCCATCGCCGTCCGCATCGCTATCCCACAGATTAGGGACGCCATCGCTATCCCAGTCGCCGCCGCCTTCGAAGCTATCTTCAATGGTATCGCCGTCACTATCTCCCGCAGTGATCACCGGGAGCCATTCTGTGCTCTCCTGTTCAGTATTGTGGTGATGGCACAGTAGCGCGCCCAAGACGTTTCGTTCTGCATAAACGGATGCATTATATCGGTACGGGAGCCGGGTTGTGGACATATTCTCAAAATAGGGCGCGGACTTTATGCCTGAAAAGTCCAAGGCCGGTTGTAGCGGGTCATAATCGAGTACAGCTGTTGTATCGATACGCTCCTCCAGGTAATCTGCGCCCATTTTTGGGTAATAATACGTTTCCACCCAAAACTGGAAGCGCGTATGGGTCTCATCAAGGCCCAACGCCGCTACCGGCACCGGAAGAATCATGGTATTACTGAAAAAGAGGCGCGGATCGGTCTCTGCCGGATCCAGGTAATTGAGTAAATCTACAATTTGGTCTACCTCACCCGTATCCAGACGAGAAACGAACACATCTCTGAGTCCCAAGCTGCCGGCAAAAGAAGAAAGGTTACAACTATTATATACGGTAGCATCGGACACACCATCCTCATTCGTATCTATACAGATACGGAACTGTACCCAATTTGGGGTTGTCCAGGCGCGATGTGTAACGACCGCAAAAAACAGCGTACTATCTTCCAGGCTATTTCCTGAGGCGATACACGCCGCATAATCACTCGATATGCCTACATACCGCAGATGCGCCGCCGTTTCCAGATCGGTCAGCTCCCCCTGTAATTCCTGATGGGCCAGTAATTCGAAGGCGCTGCTGCGCGTCTTGTCCGTCGTTGTGGACTGCTTCGCTGATACGCTATCTCCTGCTATCGTGATTTCAGAATCCTCTTTTTTCAAAGCGTTCGTAGTGGCGTGCATGTCAGAAACAGGGCGAAATGCGCCATAATAGGGGAGGTGGATGCGTCGTTTTGCGCCTGTCTGGATATCTTCATAAACGAACGCCACCCATCCGGCGACTTCATTTAGAAAAGCGGTGGTGTAGCCTCCGATAGTGGTGGCCATATGCGGCGAACGCTTTCGTTGCATGGCTGTTGCATCTGCCCGCAAAATGAGTTGTACCTCTTGTGATGCACCAAGTTCCAGAATAAGAACCTCGGAAGCAGCGATGCCCACCTCCACACCAGGTAGCGTTAAATTGGACAATAATTGTGGGATTGCCTGAATGGTCTCCTCTCCTTTGTTGACGATGCGGATTCTACACGCTTCCTCTACACGGTTGCGGACTTCCCGGGTTCTAAAAACAATTCCTACCTGTTCCGGTGCATCCGCATTGAAAGCAAGCACCTCTTCTGACAGCGCCTGTAGCGGTGCGATACGTCCTGCCCCCACGCGTGTAGATTCCAGTATGCCGCCCCATGGGTCAATAGGACTGAAGATAGTGCGCGTTGCCGTATTCATCACCAAGGCTTTGAGTTCCGCCACACTCCAATCAGGACGCTGTGCCCGCAGGATCGCCATGATTCCGCTTACATGCGGTGTAGCCATAGATGTGCCAGACAGGGTGGAAGCCAATTCTTCCAAAGAAGCGGGCGCATACTGCGCCGACCGGATGCGTACCCCAGGCGCACAGAGGTCTGGTTTTAAAAGGAGCGTCCCGTCATTGCAATGTGCCGGTCCTCGTGCAGAGAAGGGGGCAATCCAATCCGGCAGCATCCCCTCCACATCAGGATCGTCATCCTGTGTTGCCGCCACACTGATTACACGCGCGGCGCAGCCCGGTGCGCCGGTTGCAAAGAAGGTGTTGCCGCTGTTTCCTGCCGAGGCCACTACGATACAGCCCAAAGCGGCAGCATGATTACATGCCTGCGACTCCGGTCCATCCGCCACCCCCAGCGGATCACCCAAAGAAAGGTTGAGCACATCCAGTCGGTCTGAAAAATCCCCATCCCCATCTGGATCTACCCCCCATTCCATCGCTGGAATCAGCATAAAGCTCGTCCCCCGTTGTCCAAATATCTTCAAGGCATATAACAAGGCTTGTGGCGCCGTACCCGGCGCTATACGTACCCCACTAATATCCCATCCATTGGTGGTATAGCTTCCCGTATACGCTTCCCCCGATGAGGAAACCCCCATCCCCGCGATAATACCGGCGACATGCGTGCCATGCCCCCATTCATCCATCGGATCAGGATCGGGCACAGGGATGCTGTTCTCCAGATCCTCCGCATTATATGCGCTGCCCACAAAATCCCATCCTCCCAGCACCTTTGCCGTAGGGAAGACAACATCGTCAATACGTGTCGGATTGTTTTCGGGCCCAAGGCCCCCCATCGTTCCGCCAAAGTCAGGGTGAAGATAATCAATCCCCGTATCAATAACCCCGACACGGATACCGGTTCCCCCAGTACCAAGCTGACGCCATACCTGCGGCACTGCTAAAAACGGAACACTACTTTCCAGAGAAGGGCGAACACGGTGCAAGCGATAAATGCCTTTTACGCCAGGAAGCGATAAAAGCGTTTTACCGGCATCTGTACCCGCCAACACCGCTACCCCATTAGCGACCCGTTGCACCCGGTATAGGACATCCGTATGTGTTATACCCTTTGCCGCCAACGCGTTCAACACGCACTGCTGTTCCTGCTCGATTCTTAACAAATGACTACGGAGAGATTTTATCGTGCTTTCCCTGGTCTCATAAAACGATGCAGCGCAAGGCTGCTCCAACGTCAGAAACCAGCCCGTTTGTTCTACCGTCCACCCAGTACTTGCCACTATCAGAAAAAAGCCTAAAATCCGCCGCATGCCCTGCATATGCATTCCTCTCCCCTAGTGCACTTATGCAACAGTGTATCGGATTTTGCAGGATCGGTTAAACTATTTTTTAGAATAATGCGATTTTTTCTAAAGCGGCACTGCGACTGCAAGGTGGCCAGGCCAAACCCAGGAGATATGGACCTTGACGACCCTAAATCGTCGCAAAATCCCCCCGTTTTTTATAGTAGCTTTTCAGGTTTTGGCCCCTAAAGCGCACCTTTCTAATTGCGAGATATCCGCTATAGTTTCTACACCCGATAAATATAATCATATGTGCAAAAATAACTATTCCAAAATGTCTTGACAGATCCTTGACTATTCTCGTATGATGGTTCTGTCAGGGATGGTGTGTTTCACACCGAGTGTAGTATTTATAGAAACAACAGCGAGAAAGCCAAGTCCGCTTTACAAAAATGTAATAAAGCGCTTTTACGCAGCTGTTTTGATGGGCAAAAAAAGTCTGGAAAGCGAAGTTTTTCAGGAAATGCCTTATAAAATTGGGAGTAATCATATAAGTAGCGGCCCTAAAATTATTGGCTGCGCTAATGTCCCGAATATATATTAAGTACGATGGAGGACTTAAAGAAATGATAGCACGTCGCGCCGAATTGACACAGCGCAGGATACTGCGGAAAGGGTTTTGCCTCTCGGGGCTTATCGCTTTACTTGCACTCGTCCTGTTGCCCGGAACCGCAGTTGCCAGTCTGAGCGAGGTCTACGAGGGGGATAGTGGCGCCGGAGATCTGGATGGTTCCATATTAACCAATATCACCTTCGATACCGATACGCTCCAGACCGTACCAGCGACAGAAACCGCTACTTTGGTGAATGTGGGCAGTGAACAAGTGGCCGTTTTTCGCTACAACAACGTGACGATACCAGCGACGGTAGGGGTGTTTGTGCAAGGTTCACGTCCCCTTTCTATTGTCGCTGCGGGCGACATGATTTGGGGAGCGACTATTAATGTGCCTGCTGGTGAACTGGGTGGCGGTGTAGGCGGAGCAGGCGGAGCAGGCGGTACCGGTGCTGGTCAGGGTGGTGCAGGCGCGGCGACAGGGGGTGTAGGCGGTGCCGCAGTGGCTGGTGGCGCTGCTGGAGGAGCTAATGCCACTGGCGGAACCGGTGCTGCACCCAATGCCGGTGGCGCTGGTCAATCCGCGCCTGCGGCAGGAACAGCCCAAGGACCTCAAGATGGTGCTGCCGGACAAGCAGGTTCCAATGGTAATCTAGGTTTTGGAAGTTTGGGTACTGTGGGTGCGGGTAGTGCTGGTGGTGCAGGCGGTACAGCGAATTCTGTAGCCAATGCGGGTGCTGCTGGGTCCAATGCCGGTCTAGTCGGTGGTGTGGGCGGTCCAGGTCATCGTAATGGTGATGCTGACAATGGCCAGGCAGGTAGCGTTGCTGTTAACGGCGACGTAGGCGCGGCAGGTGCTAATGGTGGAAATGGAGAGATTGGACAAGCAGGTTCTAATGCGTTTTTTACAGCGCCAGCGAATGATTTGACGTTTGCTGCCGGTAATGCCGGTGGTGGTGGTGGCGGTGGTGGACAAGGCGCTGGTGGACAAGGCGGCGGCTCGGGTGGGGGTGCGACCAGTGGTGCAGGTGGTGGTGGTGGTGGTGGGGTTGATGGAGATAATACAAGTTGGGGATGTGTTCTGGGTGGGGGCGATGATAGTGATGCCCCCGGTGGTGCAGGTGGTGGCGGTGGACGTGGAGGCGATGGCGGACTTGGTGGTGCTGGGGCTTCCGCTGCTAATGGTGGCGTGGGCGGATCGGGCGGAAACGGTGGCGGCGCTTTGGTTTTGGCGGCCAGTGGATTGCTGCAATTTACCGGACAGATAGATATATCAGCGGGTGCGCTGGATGCAGTAGGGGAAGGCGATGACGCTGTAGAGGGTAGTGCTGGTGAGACAGCGCCTGATGAAGGTGACTCCGGTGCGCCGGAGGATGGAGAAGCGGGTGAGAATGGCGGTACAGCAAATTGGTGGTCAGGAAACGTATACTGTGAGAATAATACTGCATCATCTGGCGATGGTGCGGATGGTGGTAACGGTGGTACAGGTGGTGATGGCGGTGCTGGTGGCGCCAGTGGTGCTGGTGCCGATGGTGGTACGGGTGGTTATGGTACGCCTGGTATGTTAAAACTGCAAGGTTCGGTGGTCTTAGCATCCTCAGGTACGGTGATTGCCAGTAATGGTGATAACTCGGTAGCGATGAATCGAAATGGGCGTTTTACCTTGATTTCGAATATGGACGCCGCTAATGCCAATGCGCAACTACCTGCGTTTACTGCACCAGCGATGCAGCATGGGACAAGTCTGAACAATGCAGTGTTGACGGGGAGTTCCCCCTACCTCACTTCAGGTGGAACTCCGTTAACAGCCGTGCCCAATATTCCGCAATTAACAGAAGGGCCGGCAACAAGCGGCTTCTTACCGCCCACGGCAGACTATTACAACAAGGCTAGCGTTGACGCGTTGGTTGATGCAGGCCAGGCGCAAGAGGGTGTGCAGGTCTTCAAAATTTCGAATACACCCTTTGGTAGCGAATGGGCGCAAGTAGTGGTCGTTAATCATCGCATTGTGCCGGTGAGTGACTATAAATTAACCTTTGATCCGGATGCAGCAGGCCCAGAAGCCCCCTACCAGGAATTCACAGTACCGGATATTCCCGTGAATGGTAAATGGACGACTCTGGTGCCGTATAACACGACTTGGACAACCGTACTACCGATTTTTATCGGTTACCAACCTCGTGGTGGGATTACCTATGAAGGCGAAAGCTTTGCTTTCCTTGTATCTGCAACTGGCGGTAATTCAACGCTCAATTATCAATGGTACAAAGACGATGTGGCGATTGATGGCGTAGAGAATCCGACAGCGCTTACAAGTCTGCTTGTCGTTAATCCGGTTGAAGTAGACGATACTGGCGAGTATTACTGTGTTGTCAGTGATAATCAGATAACCAAACAAAGCATGTCGGCTACTTTGACCGTGTATGCACATCTCTCTGTAGTCACTCAGCCCGATGATGGAGTTCGTTTTACTGGTGAAGACTTTATCCTCTATGTTGCGGCTACAGGCGGGTACCGTAGTATCAACTATGAGTGGATGAAGGAAGATGCAACAGGAACGCCGGTAGCTATTCCGGGAGCGTCCAGTACGCCGTTCTATCAGTTTACGGTGACGGATGAAACCGCTGGCGTGTACTATTGCCGGGTCTTTGACGAAGGTGGCGACGAAATTATGACAGATGCCGCAGTATTGTCAGTAGATCCATTAGGGGTGATGCAACAGCCCATGGATACAAAGGTCTATACGGGCGATGCTGTGGAACTGCAGGTAGTTTTTGAGGGTGGTAAGGGCGAAGTAACGATGCAGTGGTATCGCGCGGGTGATGGTTATGATCAATTGTTGAATGGCGAGATTTCCGATAGCCTTTTGATTGACCCCGCAGACCCAGAAGATAGCGGTCGCTACTTCTGCCGGATTACCGATGAATCCAGCAAAACGACGGTGAATACAGCGACAGCATCCGTGCTCGTGGCTGATCACATGACGGTCCTTTCGCAACCCATATCGCTAACGGCATCGGTAGATACTCCTGCTAGTTTTACAGTGAATGTCGCAGGCGGCTTGGGTTCTATAACCTATATCTGGAAAAACGGGACAGGCGATCAGGTAGGCGTAAATGCACCTGTATTGGCATTTGATTCACTTACAGAAGAAGATGCAGGAACCTACTATGTAGAGATCTCAGATGCCTATGAGACGGTTGTATCGGAACAGGCTATATTGACGGTGGATACTTCGAGCGCATCCGTACCGCTTGCTGGTGGTGTAGGACTCAGTCTGTTGAGTGTCTTGGCAGCCGCCAGCGGCGCAGTAGTGTTGCGACGTCGCAAAAAGTGTTCTTTGCGCGTAATAAAATAGTATGATGCCAAATAGATGGTATCAAGTTCTCTGAGAACAAGGCGCTGTGGATGATTATCCACAGCGCCTTTTACTTGTGATGAAGTAGGCATCATTCTCCGTAGTCACCAGATTTCTACTATCTTTTGACAGCAGGAATTAACCGTAAGACGATTGCGTAGCCCATAGAACTTTGGAAGATAAATTCAGATTTTAACGATAAAGCTCGGCAAATTATCCTAGAGTAGCCACTGAACAGAAGAAAGTCTTCGGCGCCACTCGCAATTATGGGCTGTCCACTCCTAAGTACAGCCAAATCCGTTTTTATAATAGCTTTTTACATTCAGTCGCGGGTAAGAGGCAGGAGCTGGAAGAGCGGAATTGACGAAACAGCGTTGCATTCTATCAACAACGATGCGCCCTCCCCTAGATATATACGAGGTTGCAGGTAGGCTGGATAGGGGAATATGAAATTGCTAATGAGGGGCAGAGGTGCGACGATCCAGATGAATGCCGCCAGCGCCTGTTTTCAGAGCGCTTGTGCGTAAGTTGGATAGCACATTGAAGACCTCTTGGGGACTCATTGGGTGATCACTTTCACAGAAGATGCCGCATTGCAGTGTGTCCAGCATGGGGACACTGGCTTGCAGGTCGGTTTCATCTGAGATTTGGAAATTGACTGAGTTGTAGAATTCGGGCAAGTGGTTGTCCCATACATCCCTCACCCGAATGCAGTATTGTTCTGCTACTTTTGGCGGGACAATACAGACGAAATGGCCGCCGCCCATATGCCCTACTTGAAACTGAGGGAGTTTGAGTTGCTGTCCGGTCAAGTCCAATGTGCGACCTAAATGACGAATCGCCTTTGCACGTGCGTCCTCACCGGCGTTCTGGCCAAAGTCATTGAGCCGCAATAGCTCCAGGTAGATCACGGCAAAGGCGGTATGGGAATTACTGAGCTTTTGAATCTCAAGCTTGATACGTCTGGCTCCGGGGAGAGATGTAAGCGTATCGGTCAGCGCAGTTTTTTTGCCAATGGCCAAGAGACTTTCGACGTGGGAAAAAAGCACGTTTAGGCTGAAAGGTTTTGCAAGGAAATCATCTGCGCCTTGGGCTAAGCCGTGCGCAATCTCTTCTTCGGAACTCATGGCGGAGAGAAAAAGAACGGGTATAGTGTATAGTTTGGGATCAGTATGAATGCGGCGGCATACTTCGAAGCCAGACATGCCGGGTAGCATTACATCGAGGATGAGCAAATCAAATTCCTGCTCTTGTAATATAGCAAGGGCGCTTTTGCCTTCATGCTCAAGATGGCATTGATGCCCAGCATGTTCCAGTCGCAGTGCGATAGCTTCTGCCAATGCCTGATCATCATCGAGTATCAGAATACGTGCCACAATTTGCCTCACTTGTTAGCGTCGTAATTTAATGCAGGTTATTCAGAATGAAATGGCGATTTTGTCTTTAGCGATCTTCATGCTGTGAGATGAAAGACACATTATCTACATTACGCTGTTCTGAGAATGCTGTCAACTTGTCTGTTGAGAATGGCGGCGGTGTCTTGTGTATTCTGCAGCAGACTTCATAAGGATATCATTTTTGGGTATCAGCTTAGTAGCGGAAGCTGCTGGTATCTATGGGGTGTTTGGGTGTGGTAAAGAACGTCGAATAGCCTCCGCGAGTATAGGGGCTATTTGAGCTTTACCGCTATCGCGCATGTAGACGTTGGTGTGGGTGTCAGAGGCGAAGTCACTGTGGGGAAGGGTGAAGCTGAGATCGAGGAGGATAGCTGAGGTTGGGGTAAGGGTACTTTTGAAGATAGCGATAAGCTGTTTGAGTTGTGTTATGAATTCTTCGCCGGCCTGTTCTTTTCCGAGCATGTAATCGACGGGGGTAATGTAATACACGACGGCGATGCCCATTTGTTCACAGGTTTCGGCAATGCGCACCAGCGCTTGTAACTGGTAGTGCTCGCGAGGCAGGTCGTACATGTAGCATTGTTGCAAATAGGCTAACGGCGCAATGTATTCATGTGCCCCGGGCTCAATTTGGGTATGAAGGGGCAAAGCACCTGCTGCAATGGTGTCGGGTAAGGAGTCGAACGGATCCAGATTGACCAGGCCAAAGGTGGCCATGGGTTTAAAAAAGGCGCGCCGCCATCCGCGAAAGGTTTTCAGGTAGGCTTTTTCTTTTGGGAAATAAAAGGCAGGGTTGTGTCCTGGCGGTACGGCGAATCCCCGCAAGTTAATGGGTAGAATGATGAGGCGGGGCGCTTTTTGTACATAGCGCATATAGTCGATAAAGTAGGAGAAGAAGTCTGGTTGATATGCGTCGTGCGCGATGTCGCCCAGAGTGTATTCCGGTAGTAATGCGGCGACTTGTTGCGGTAGGGTGCCGGTGCAATCGTTTTCGTGGCCGCGAAATACCGAGCTGTCGCCAAAATAAATGATGTCGCGCTTTTCTTCTAGAAAACGGTCGCAGAGTAACACGCAATTGGGTACGCCCCACTGTGGATAAAGCTGGTACGCGCCCCACTGCAGCAGGAGCAGTAGCGCCGCCAACAATATTAGTTTAGCTAGCAACCGTTTTTTCATTATTTCTTTCGTTTTTGTTTTTTGTAGCTCCTTCTTTCTTTTTACGGAAAAAGAAAGAAGCAAAGAAAAACGAGGATTCTAATTAGCCTTGCTCTGTCTACCCATGTCAAATACCATGCTTCCTGCTTGCGGTCGCCGGAGCGCCGGAAAAAGAAAGAAGTAAAGAAAAACGAGGATTCTAATTAGCCTTGCTCTGTCTACCCATGTCAAGTACCATGCTTCCTGCTTGCGGTCGCCGGACCGCCGGAAAAAGAAAGAAGCAAAGAAAAACAAGGATTTCAACTGGCTTCTCCATGGTTGTCACGTCAATGACCATACCTATTGCTGGTGGCGCTGGCCTCCGGTGGACCACGTTAGAATTGAAAATATACAAAGGGGGTTTCAGTTAGTACTCCCAGATTCATTACGGCTATTAACATGCTTACATAAACACTCCAACGAATCCACCAGGGATGTTGTGTCAAAACCGTGGAAATATCCTGTTCCGCTAAAAAGGCTTCCACGAGGAGTAAGAACAGAATCAGGCCTCCGTCCATCAACAGGGCACGCAGGGAGATGTCTAATGCACCTAGCAGGCGGTCAGCTCCACCATAGTCGGATAAATCGTATATGCCAATGGGAAGGTGGGATACGACGTACCAACCTTCCTGCACGGTGTTGGCGCGAAAAAATATCCAGGCCAGCGTGACCAGGATAAAGGTGCTTAGCATTTTCAATGGGCTGAGTAGTTGTAGAAAGCGGTTTAATTCGTATTTTTGCGCCAAATGGCTACGGGTAGATTGCGAGAAACGTCCGATTAGGTAGTAGGTTCCGTGCAATCCGCCCCAAACGAGAAATGTCCAGTTGGCGCCATGCCATAAGCCGCTTAGTAAGAACACGATGAGGATGTTGAACACCCACCGCCATGGGGAAACGCGATTGCCACCCAGGGGTAGGTAGAGGTAGTCGCGAAACCAGGTAGACAGGGAAATGTGCCAGCGTCGCCAGAAGTCGGCAATGGATTGGGCATTGTAGGGGCGTCGGAAGTTCTCCATCAAATCGATACCCAATATGCGTGCAGCACCTCGGGCAATGTCTGTATAGCCGGCAAAGTCGCAGTAGATTTGGAAGGCGAAAAAGACGGCGCCTGTGGCCAGGAATAGGCCGGGGAAACGGTCGGGTTGTGCAAATATTATATCGACAACCCTCGCCAGACGATCTGCAATGACTACTTTTTTGAATAGTCCCCATCCCATCAGTATCAAACCGGATCGGATACGGTCGTAGTCGAAGTCCACTTTACGACGCAATTGGGGGAGAAGGCGGTGTGCACGTTCGATAGGACCTGCGACAAGTTGCGGGAAAAAGGCGACGTAAAGTGCGAAGTGTCCCAGGTGGCGTTCCGGTTGTTGACGTCCCTGATAGACTTCGAGTGTGTAGCTTAGTGTTTGAAAGGTGTAGAAAGAAATACCGACGGGTAACAAGACCTGCAAATAGGGCAATGTGACTGTGCTACCCCACATTGTCGAAAGGGTATTGGCGGCGTCTGCAAAGAAGTTAAAGTACTTGAATGTAAAGAGTAGTCCGAGATTGGATATCAGGCTGAATAGTAGCAGAAGGCGTCGTATGGCCTGACGTCGTGTATACGACATACCCAAGGCCGCAAAATAATCTACTCCGGTTGAGGCTATGATCAATAGCACGTAGGGTTTACGCCACGCCATGTAGAAGTAGTAGCTTGCCGCCAATAAAAGGCACCAGCGAAATCGGTGGGGGAGGGTGAAATAGAGAAAAACTACAAGAAAAAAGAATATGCCAAACTGATATGAGTTAAACAGCATCGTAGTTTTCCGATTTTTCCCTATTGAAGTCGATTTGAGGTGAACGAAATAGGCTTTTTCGCATAGTTCTTTTGTCTGGTCAGCAGTATATGCATATGGTATGCTGCCTACATATCAAAACGCAATGTTTGGCACCGTATTTTGAAGCAAGGGGAGGTAGCATGGCCGTTGTGCAATTTTTTCGAGGTATATTGCGTATATGGGGTGTGATCGGTTTGGTTGGGGCGTTGGCTCTGACTTGGTGTGCAATGGGGGCAGAGCTTAATCAGTCTGCTTCTTTATTCCATGACGATGCACAAGCGCTTTCGAAACAGGATACGGAAAGCGCACCGGAAGCATTTGATGCCTTGATGCAGGATTTTATTGCGCAGGAGTTGGAAAATGAGGCGCGGGAAGAATCTTCTGCTTCCGTTTCGATTACGTCTTTTTCTCCTGTTGGCGGTGCGGTCGGCGATGAAGTTATTGTAACGGGTAGAGGCTTTGAGAGTCTTTCTGGGGAGGTTGTACTTTTTTTCGGGGATGCACCCGCCGTACCCGTTTCCATCACGGATACCGAAGTGCATGTTGTGGTTCCGGAGGGGGCGGTGTCTGCGCCCATTCGTGTGTCTGATTCAACCGGGGAAGCGCTTAGCAAACGTAGCTTTCTGGTTATGCAGGCCGTACCAGGTATCTTTCAACCCCCACGGGGTGTAGCGGAGGGCGAGTTTGTAATCACCAGCGCGTATACCTCGTGTGCGCTTTCAGACGGTGCTTTTGAACTGCGTCTTCCGGTAGGGAAAATGAGCATTGTGGCGGCGGTAAAACTCAATACGGAAAGTAGTACAACGTATTTGGCCAGTGTTATGCCCGATCCGCTGAATATGTTAAAGCGACCGGCGGGCGGGGTAACCATCGATGCCTATTCCACAGCAGAGACACTGGTGTTCATGCACCCCTTTCTGATGACCTCGGATCCTGTGGCGGCGTCTCGTGTGCGCAGTGTCATGGCGGAAACGTCGGCGGTGCACGCGTTGGCGAATGTTATTGCAGCGCGATATCCTGTAACGGAGGACGGGCTGGCGGACCCGGCTGTGGAGACGGCATGGAATGAGGCTGTAATCGCGGTTATCGACGCTATGCCGGAAAGTTTTTCTTGGGATACTAACCCCAGTCCCGAGCAGATTCTGGAAGGGGCGACGCCATCGGCGCAGGCCTACATTTTAGACAATGTCGATACGAGCGATAGCAAAGAGGTCAAAGGGTATCGTAGCGTTGGCTTGGATCAGGATTATGTGTTTCTGAAAACAGAAAGAGGAAATCCAAAGATCCAGTTTGAATTATCCTGCAACTACAGTCCGGTGGATTTTTTGGTCGCTATCTGGCGTCTGGATCCCGATAAGATGTCCCAAGGAGTGCGACCTCCCTATAAGTACGTCAAAAGCCATCAATTCGATACGCTGGACTACCATGAGGTGGTCACCGTTGAATCTAACCAATGGAGCGCCAAAATAGATGTCTTGCGCCAGGCGCTTGATTTGGTGCTGGAAGGTATCTATTCCGTAACAGGCCTGGAAAGTGGTAATCCAGAGTTTAAATTGCCTACGTTAGAGGAGGATTCCGTATATATCATCCGCGCCTTTTCTGGCGGATGGAAAGATCATATGAAAGTGCCGACGGACGATTATGTGGACTTGTTTCAGGTGCCTGAATCGAAGCAGTTGTGGACGCAGGCATTGGCCTTGAATGTAACCATGGCTTTGCTGGATGCATGGCAGTTGGCGGCAACCGGTG
The DNA here is from genome assembly GCA_963678445.1 of Candidatus Hydrogenedentota bacterium. Taxonomy (GTDB): domain Bacteria; phylum Hydrogenedentota; class Hydrogenedentia; order Hydrogenedentales. Next base: position 3,729,194 of record OY782877.1, read on the forward strand.
AGGTTACAGCACAGCGCGAGTTGGTTAAGCTCTGCCTGGAGGAAGCTATTGCGCATACCATTACGGGGATTGCCGAGCAGGATATTGCTTCGCTGGAAACGCGCGATGCGATCCGTCTGTTTTTTGAGCTCAGTCTAATTGCGGGACATAGCTTTTGCGAAGGTTACTATAAAAACAAGATTAAATCGGAGTTTGATGATTCCATACAATGGTCAGAATCGTCGAAAAAACTTCGTGAGACTGTCGAGCTGGCACTAGGAAGAGCCGTTAAGTTTCTGACCGCTTTGGAAAAGGCTTCGAGTATTGGGCGTATCGCCGAACGCGCCCTTGGGTTATCCGGCTATATTGTCGCCTCATATGGTCTTGAGCTAGCCAATGGCCCTTCTCCCATGGAAACAACATTTCTCGTAGTTGGTGATCCGTTTTCGCCGATTGTTGAATCCTGTCCGTTGACGCGTGCTCCAGCTGGTGCTGTGGTAGAGTTTACCGGGAAACGTTTTCACACTACGCCGGAAAGAAATGAAGTCACATTTAATAACCAAAAGTATAAGGCAGAGGTGCTTTCTGTCTCGAAGGACGGCACGCAGATTTCCATACGGATACCGAAAAATGCAACTGGCAGCCCCGCCTTTTCCACTACTCGTGCATTGCGAGCCGTTCTGTATGATGCATTTGTGGTTGTAGCCCCCCCCGCGCTTACCTCGGTAAGCGAAAAAACGCATCTCCCTACCTCTACCAATCCCAGCGGGAAACCCTATCATGGGCTTGTAGGGGATACGGTAGAGCTCGAAGGTAGTAATCTGTTGCCCAAAGATGATGTGACGCAGGTCGAGCTGTATCTGGATGAACAGAAAATCGATACGCTTTCCGTCCACGAGGAAAATCGTATCTCCTTTACCTGTCCTTCATTTTTGGATGATGATACGGGTTGGCGTTATCCAAAAGTCTATCTTAGGTACAAGATTGGTGATAGTTGGTTTGAAACGGAACGACAGAAGGTTACGGTTGTTGCTGCGCCCTATATTAGCCAGATAGCCGCGTCGGTGCGTCCCGGACAGCAAGTTATGATTCAGGGCTTGGGATTGGACGCTGGGTTTAAAATTGATGTAGAAGGCCACGTTGTTGAGGGACGATTGCTTGAAAGTACGAAAGTGTGTGGCGTTTTTACGATGCCCAGCCTGGGTATTTCAGGCGAGAGGACAGTCTCTGTCGAGATCTGGAATGCAGCCGGAAGTGCTCAAAAAGAGTTTACCTATGTGCCTGAATGTACAGAGGTTGAGTCTCCCGCTCCACCCAGTAAAACAAGTCGTATCCCCGTGAATAGCTTTAGTGATGAACGAAAGGCGAACGGACTGATCAGTTTGGGCGAAGCACTTGCCGCAGCACGAGGCGAGCTAAGCTTCTGGATCAATGGTTATGATGACTATGATGAGGAATGGACAGAAAACTGGGTGGAGGTGCTCGTTCCATACTCGGATCCCCCTTCGTATGAATGGGAACACCATGGCTATGTTAGTCAGGAAACGACTACGAATAATAGTATCGACCATGAAGTGCGCTATATCTATCGGCAATATACTGATCGTAATGGTAAGGTGACAGGTCCTACGTTGGTCAACACGGTGGACCTGGATACTGGCGAAGGGGAATACGTCCGTGAGGAGGGGGACCTTGTTACAGGTGGAAAACCAGGGGTAAATTCTGCCGATACTATCGAGGCGCTTTTTAATGGGCTTGATGGACAGACCGTAAGTACTCTTTTATCTGTGGCGCGTTTTGATCGGGTATCGATAAATGCTGGGGGATGCACGATTAAAAGCACAGGTGGAAAGATTTCCGAAGCGGCCACTGTGGGTATTTTGGCCAACGTAGAATTAGGTGCTCCGTTAACGGTGACAGGTATCGGGACGCAGTTTTCCTGCGACGGAAGACTTTCGGGACAAGGTGTGCTTATCGATAATCTGCATGGGGGCTGGGTTTCGTTAGACGACGTGCGAGATGTTGATGGGGATGCGGTCAAGATAACCGGTTCCTCCAGCTCTGAAGTACAGCTAACTGCAACCGATTGTACCGGTTGGGGGATCTGGATGGACGAATCTGAATGCATGCAGGTTGAGGCTACGGTGAAAAACTGTGAAGAAGGCGGCGGGCAACTGACAAAAACACGAGAATGTTCGTTGAATCTTGATACGAAAAATGTCGCTACCGGACTTCTTTTCGAGGAGACGCGTCTTTGCCGTGCAGAAGCTACCATAGCGAATGTTACTGCAGGAGTCACAATACATAATGGGCGGGGAAATTCTTTGGAAGCGTGTAGCGTAGAGCAGGCCTCAACAGGCTTGCTTCTTTATGAAACGGAAAGCAATGAGATTCATCTCAGTGCGACGAGTTGCCTTATGGCGGCGCAACTTGAGAACGGCGCTGCGTTCAATATGCTCTATCTGAACACCGAAGGCAGCAGCTCGGCTTTAAAGCTGAAAGATGCCAACACAAAAAAGAATTTCGTTTCTTTGAGTGCGAAAAATACGCTGAAAGATGCCGTGCTGATTGAAGACGCGACTACGGAAAATATCGTTACGGTGAATCTGACGGGGGAAATCCAGGGGAACGCAGTCACGCTGTCCGGGTATGGTACCTCGCAAAACAAAATCACAGGAAGCATTGGAAGCGCTACGTCTACTATCAGCGGCAAAGGCGTCTTTATTACAAACTATGCCGATGAGAACACCGTCAGCGCCACAATTAATGGCTGTAAGCAGGGGGGGATCGACGTTGATGCTGGTGTAGTCAATACACAAATCGAGGAATGCGTTATCGGCAATCAGGCCCCGAATGGGGATTTCGGGATTCGTGTGCAGAAAGATGCACTGGGCACCATGCTGGTTTCCAACACGGTAGACCGGCATAACCACGCCGCCGTGCATCTGAACAATGTGCGTGATGATTCAACGCAATCGATGGCAATATATGGGCTGTCGCTGAGCAAGGATAATGCTTTGGAATCCGGCGAATACGGTTTGTATCTGGAGAACTGCGCGGGGGTCTATATCGGCAAGGTGCGCGGTGCTGGCGGCTTTGATGTAGGCATGTTTGTCGATGGCGATGCGCCCACCCGAATTACCGGTAACGATATTTCCCTGGATCAGATGAAGGTATCGGGCCTTATATTAAGCGGTGTTACCGACAGTACCTTTAATGAAGTGGATACAGATTCCACGGGTACGGATAAGAAGGCGTATTTTCAAAAACAGAATCCCGCCACGGTTAGCGGTATCACCCTGGAGGGCTGTGAACGTTTGTCCTTTACCGGGATGAGTGCATCGAATAATGAAGGTATCGGGCTAAAGATTGATGGTTGTGAAGAACTACGAATAGAGGGGATGTCTACTCATAATGCCCAGGATGGGGTAAAGGTTGACACCACGCGGAACCTTACTGTTCCAGAGCTATTCCTTTATGGGAACACTCAGCATGGTTTCAATGCTTTTAACGCTAGTACAATTACTTTTGAAAAAGTGAATACATCGGATAATCTGCAATGGGCGCTTTATCTGGACGCCTGTATGCATGTAAGCCTCGAAAGCGGGGCATTCTATGCAGGCGGCGCAGGCGGGGTGTACCTTAACAATTCGAATGATATTGCGATAGGGGGGCAAGCCATTCAATCGGTTACCTTTGCCGCTGAACCCGAATACCAGTGCATTTCAGCCACCAAGACCCAAGGCATGGTGGTGCTGTATACCGATTTTATGAGCGTGGAAACAGGTGCGCCGTTGCCCAATCCGATCACTGTGCCGTTGATCTATCTGGAGGAAGTTACGGACAGTCAGATTGGTCCTCAGGTATGGGGGCACGCGAGCCCCCGTTTCTTGTGTAGCGATGATTTGCATCGAACCGTCTTCGATATTCATGGAGATTGCTCAGGCCTGCTCATCCGACAAACATTGATGGCGGCATTCTTTCAACAGAACCAAAATCCTCCGGAATCGCCGATGGGCCATGGGGTGGTGTTAGGGGATGGCGCCACCGGCGTTGCACTGCTTGGAAACTATATTGTGAACGCCAATAGCAGCGCCATTCTTATGGAGGAAGGCGCCCACGAGAATATATTGGCGCATAATCGGGTTCAACGCGGTCAGCGCGATGGGGTATTGGTCACCGGTAATGGTACAGCGTTCAATCGCATTACGGAAAATCGGATTACCAATAATGCGATGCAAGGTATTGCCTTGGAAAGTGACGGAAATAATGAGATTTCAGCGCCTGTAATTGAATATGCAGATCTATCCACCTATACCCTTGCAGGACGCATTGAGCCTGCTCCGCCAACGGGAAGCCGGGTAGAAGTCTATGCCGATCCAGAAGATGAAGGGGTGCGTTTTCTGGGAGACGCTCCAGTGCGCGGTAACAATTTTTCGATTAACACACCCTTCCCCGAGGGGCAACGACTGCATGCTATCACGTTGCATCCTGATGGGAATACCTCTGAATTTGGTCCTATGCACATTGTCGATCCTCCATCGGACACATTCGCCTTTTTCTATGCCACGCAAAACGCAGCCAACGACGATATCTGGTTCTACGATCCGCGTTACCAGACGTCGATGCCTCTGACGCAAGATCCTGCTCGCGATTATATGCCCACCGTCGACCTGCAACGTCGCGGTCTGGTATTTATTTCAGAACGTTCAGGTAATCCGGATTTGTGGCTTATGTATTTTGACGGGCGCTCCCCTGTGCAGTTGACTGCAACCGTCGATGCGGAAACCGATCCGGCGCTGTTTGGTGATAGGCTAGCCTTTTCGCGAAACGAAGAAGGACGATACCGTCTGTATGTTGGGCCAATCCAGTTTGAAACCGGAGCGGCAGGACCCTTTACAACCCTCTCGACAACAGAAGGGAACGATCGCTATCCTTGCTGGTCTTCCGACGGTTCAAAACTGTTTTTTGCCTCTGATCGTAGCGGAGACTGGGATATATGGTCGGTCAATGCCGATGCTAGTGCCGAGCAGAATCTGACACATCAGCTGTCTGGAGTACAATCGCGTCCCGCCTGTTCGAAGTTAAGCGAACAAATCCTGTTCCTTACGGATACAGGAGCCGTTTGGACGATGAATGCCGACGGTTCCGATGCGGCCAGCATCTACGACGCTGTACCGTTGTTACAATTGACGCCCACAACATTACCCGGGAAATGGTTGTGCGCTGCATCGCATAGTGAAACGACTGAGATTGGAGTATTTAACAGCAGTGGCCAATATACGACCTTGCTTCAAAGTCAAAATGACCTTGTAGATCCGATCCTGGCGCCCGCTTCGGTTACACGAGAACTGGAGCCGGAAGTTGTTTCCTGGATTGCATACGCTGATGCAGGCGTAAGCAATCAAGCGCCAACGCTCACTCTTGTTGAAACCGTGGTTGGTCATGAGAATGCCCCGCTTACCTTTACCGTCCAGGCGAGCGATCCCGATGGAGACGTTATTACTCTCAGCGCACGCAACTTGCCGCCGGGCGCAACGTTTGACGCGGCTACCGGCGTGTTCTCCTGGACGCCGTCTGAAGGGGACGCGGGGACATACGGAGATGTGGTTTTTTATGCCGCCGATGATGGGGTCCCTGCCTTGCAGGTGCAAGGAGAAACCACGATTACCATTCGCGCGGCTACAGAAGGCGAAAACGAGGGTGAGTCGGAAGGGGAACTGGAGGGTGAATATGAAGGCGAGGACGAGGGTGAATCGGAAGGAGAATATGAAGGTATTAACGAAGGTGAGCTTGAAGGGGAAGGGGAAGGGGAAGGGGAAGGTGAAGGGGAAGGTGAAAACGATCCCTGCTGCGGTTGTAGTGAGCGATGCGGTTGTTGCACGGTAGACGATGCCAAACAATGGTTCCGTTATCTGGTGGGAGACTTGTTTATTTATGCACTCAGCCTGATAACGCTACTGCTATTCTCCCGTAGGTGGATGCTGTAAGCGTGTAAAATTTCTGCAGAGAATCCTTGGTATAGGGTCCATATATTTAGCTGTCCAAGAAGCTCCCTTGGCGTTCTGTTTTTGCGAAAGGGGTTTCTTTTACAGAGCATCTGTGCTAAAGTGGTCCAGCGGCGCAATTTTTGTCTTATGAAAACTTTGGGCATGTCTGTCAGTAAAATTGTCATCGCTACCGTAATGCGCTTGGGAAATTAAATTGCGGCGTGTGCGATCGGATCAGCCTGCGGTAGAATGTCTGTAGATGTCTCTTGGCCTTGGGAATGCTTCGAGACAAGTGGTGCAGATACTGTGTGCTTTCTGCCCTTCGTGCCGCACCAATGTGTTGTGTTTATGACGCCTTATTGGAAATGCAAGGTATCAAACGGATAAAAGGATGAGGGAATGTTCTGGAGAAACGTTTTGGTTGTTGGGGGCCTGATAAGCGTGTTGGCCTTGGGGTGGGTTACGTTACCAGCGGGTGCACAGGAGAATGTAGATTTGCAGCAGTTGTTGCAGACGGTGCAGGAGTTACAAAAACAGGTGGCGGAGGTAGACGTGCTGAAGGCACGCGTGAAGGAATTGGAAGCGCGTCTTGGGGAAGAAGAGGGAGGAACTCCTGCAGTTGCAACCGTGGCGGAAGAGAAAACCCTGACTGCCCGTGTGGAAAAACTGGAGAAGCAGGCAGAGGCGGAAGATGAAACGGGTTTGCGCGCGTCCTGGCAGGATGGGCTGCATATCGCCAGTGGGGATGATGCCTTCCAGATGGATATCGGTGGTCGTATCCTCTTCGATATGAGCTGGTTCGACGATCCCAAATATTGGGAGTTAGGTGGTAGCCGGGTACGTGAGGAAAGCGGCGTGGATTTCCGTCGTTTGCGTATGAACCTGCAAGGCACGTTGTACGAAAATTATATCTACCGTCTTGAGGTGGATTTTGCCGATAGTGATGTGGATTTGAAAGACGTCTATGTCGGCATGAAGAACATTCCGTATGTGGGGACGGTGAAGGTGGGGCAGTTTGTAGAACCGTTTGGTCTGGAAAATATGACCACGTCGAACAATATCACGTTCATGGAGCGCTCATTGGTCAACGAGGCACTGGCCACGGATCGCACGCCGGGGGTGGGTGTGGAAACGGCCTTTCTGAATAACCGGTTGACGTTGGCGGCGGGTGCGTTTAACAAGTGGTACGATGAAAAACAGCATTGGCACTATACGACACGCGTGACGGGATTGCCCTGGTATGCAGAAGAAGGTCGTCGACTGCTGCATTTGGGGGCTGCGTACAGCTATCTCAAGCCGGATAGCGAGGTGTATTTCCGCACCCCGCCAGAAGCGGATATGGGCAATTATCACATGAACACGGGGAATTTCCCAGCGGACAAGATCGAGAAGTTCGGTCTGGAAGCCGCGTTGGTCTATGGCCCGTTTTCTTTGCAAGGGGAATACATGGCGGCGGAGTTTGATTTGTCTGCGCCGCATCGCGATTTCACGCTTTTCCCGGTGGACCACCACTTTACCCATGCCCATCGTTTCGATGGCTACTATGTACAGGCAAGCTATTTCCTGACGGGTGAACACCGCCCCTATGATTGCGAAAAAGGCTTTTTCGGTCGGCTGGTTCCCAAGAAGAATTTCAGCCTGCGTAATGGGGGCTGGGGCGCATGGGAATTGGCATTGCGCTACTCCACGCTCGACCTCACCAGCGAGAACATGCGTAGCGGTGTAGCCGGCGGTGATGAAGACAATATTACCGTAGGCGTGAATTGGTATCTGACGCCTAATACGCGGGTTATGATGAATTATGTGCGCGCCGATATCGATCAATCGGCTTATGAAGGTTCATTGGACATTTACCAGGGCCGATTCCAGATCGACTTCTAGGGAAGAGACCGTAGAGAAGTCGCGTTAATTACGGCAGCTTTTCAGTTGTAAAACATGAATTGTTCTCGAAAGCAGAACAGGCAAGAATAGAGGATTTTGTTCGATGCAACACATTCAATCGATATCGAAAACAAAGAAAATGCAACATCCTCGTGCAGCAGCGTCGATGTTGGAAAAGACAGCGTTTTTCGATTTTGCCGTACAAGTAACCAATCAAATGGTGGCGTTTGTGGGGATATTAAGCAATGCCAAAGCAAGTGCATAAGTGCTTTTAGCTAGCTATACCTTGCGTGATTTGTTAATTGTACTTTTGATTCTTAGACACAATATTTAATGAAATAGAAATAAGGAATATACCGATGAAACATATTCGTACTACAACGCAATCCCGTCCTGCCAAAGCGTATTTTTACAACATCAGTCTGACCCAAAAGTTGAGTGAACTTACAACGATTGTTTCGTTGGTAGGTTCCGTAAAAGGACTGTTTGGCGGCGATAGCGCTGAGTAGTTTTACGGTTACTTCAGATTCGTTACGTTGGGTTGCATGCAATGTTAATAATAAGGAAGACGTCGTGCGTTCCTGGATAGCTATACGTATATTGTTCCAATGCCTTTGTCTGGCTGTAGCATGCGTTTCATTGGCGGGGTGTCCGTTGCTTTTACAGCCTCCTTCGCAAGGTGGCGAACACTGGTTGCGTTTTGTGCAGTTGTCGGACATTCACAGTCTGGACGAGGAAAGTCCGGGGCGAGCTGTGCTGTTGGACAGTTTGCAGGCAGCGTCCTGGCGGCCACATGAAGCATATGCGTTGCAAGTGCTCGATGCGACGCTGCGCGTTGTGAATCGTTACCATATGTTAGGAAAAGGTTCAGAGCGCGGCCCTGTAGATTTCCTGCTGGTGACGGGGGATATTACCGACAATATGCAATACAACGAATTGCGTTGGTTTATCGATGTTATGGATGGCAAGCTTGTACAACCTGATTCAGGTGCGCCGGATGGCGCTTTGCGCAATATTGCGCCGGAAGACAATCCTAATCTCCCTTTCCAGTCGATGGGTTTGGCGAAAGACATCCCTTGGTACACAGCTGTCGGTAACCATGACACCACTTGTTTGGGAAATTTCCATATCAACCGTAGTTCAGAAGATCCGGTCGATTGGGATGCGCCACTGGTGGATCTGCTTTCGGGCCTGGCCGGTATAACCGAACTTGACCCGCCGCAGGATTCCCTGCGTCCTACCTTTGATCAGAGTCCGGCCATCATTTCAGCTGCCGAAGAGCACATTGATGACGAAGTGCTGCAGCTTTTAATGGAGGAACTGCCGAGTGGGCAAATTACTCCCGACGACGACCGCCACTTTATTTCGAACCGGATTTTTGTGCAGGAACATTTTAAAACCACAGCTCAACCTGTGGGACATGGTTTTAAAGGCATTGATGGATTGCTTGGCAAGCCGCGCTACTCTTTCCGTCCTAAGAAGGATGTTCCGATCCGTGTGATTGTGATTGATACCGCAGGGCCTGATCCTGCCGATGGCGTGATTGATGCCGCCGGCTCAATTTCGATAGAACAATTTGAAACTTTTATCAAACCAGCGTTTGCCGAAGCGAAAGCCAATGACGAGTTTGTGATTCTTGCGGGACACCACTCCCTGGAAGATTTGAATCGTCCTGTGGCAGAACCTATCCTTACCGAGCATCAGTTCGTTTCTTATCTGACTAGTCAACCACACCTGATTGCGTATATGTGCGGGCATCGTCACTATCACCGGGTACGCACGATTGAAGGGCCCCACTCTTTTCTGGAAATTATGACCGCTAGTCTGATCGATTATCCTCAAGAAGGACGTATCTTCGATGTGTATTACATGTCGGAGACGAAGTCGATTCGCATTGACAGCCAGATTATCAGCCATATGGAAGCCCCTACGCGCCTTTCGCGTGAAGGATTCCGTCGTGCTGAGATTGACATGATGGTCGATCCTCATGATTTCGATTATACAGAGCATGTGAGTGAGCATCTGCCGACCTACGATTCGTATTTTGCAAAATCGAAACAGTTCCTGAAGGGATTTCTTGGCATAGATACCAATGAGAGCGCTGCGGAGCTCTCTCCCGAGGAGCGTAAAGCACAACGGGAGGGAACCGAGGCCGATCGCACCCTTTCATTTACCATACACCGTCCTGAACTCCTGGGAGGTGAATAGGCGGGATCGCTCGAAGAACTTTTTAAATAGTTCTGTGTCGTTTTTCAATCTACTTAAATTCGCGGACAATGCTTTTTGCGTTGTCCGCGAAATCGTAAAGGGCTATTTGCATCTGACCTGTTGAGGATGCCCTGCGCTGACAGGGAAGATAGTTACAGGTCGATTGGGTCGATGGTAATGTCAAGGCCAAAGAACCCAAAAAGAGAGTTCATGGCGCGGAATATCGTGTTGACTATTCCTTCTACCACCTCCAAAAGTTGTTCCACGAAAGTCATACGTCTCACCTCCTTTCCTCCGTAAGGAACAGCGGGCGTTAAGCACGCTTATCCTTCGCCTCACTCTTGAGCCATCCAAAGATACCTGTTGTTTTCAGCAGCTCTATGTCGGGATGGTTTGCCTTGTTGTCGAGAACCTCCATACTACGCGTTCTGTATTTTTTGGTCTCTATGCCCCCAACAGGCTCTACTATATTGTACAACGAAATGAAGAGAGTGTAACATGGGTAGGCTAAATAAAAGGTGTGCAACGGGTTTTTCCGGTTGCTATAAGTCAAAAGTGTGCGAAAAGGGAACAGAATGAGTGCGTCTTTGGTGCAAAAATTTTTGATTCAACTAGGTCAGGTAATCGACATGCAGGCGGCGGCGGCTCTGCTCGCATGGGATCAAGAGGTCTATATGCCCCCGAAGGGAGCGCAGGCGCGTGGTGAACAATTGGCGACGCTGTCGGCGATGGCGCATCGTTTGTTTACCGGCGATGAAATGGGGGCCTTGATTGCGTCGTTGCAGGAACAAAAGGACAGCCTGGATGACGATATGGCGTGTTTGCTTCGTGAAACGGCCTATGATTACGAGCGTGCCCGAAAATTGCCTGAATCTTTTGTGCAACGTTTTGCCCAGGAACAAAGTAAAGCCTATGAGGCTTGGGTAAAAGCGCGAGAATGTTCGGAGTATGCCCTTTTTGCACCGCATCTTGAAACGTTGCTTTCTCTGTCCCAGGAAAAGGCAGAGTATCTGGGCTATGAGGATTCTCCTTACGATGCCCTGTTGGAAGATTATGAACGAGGCACAACAACGGCGCAACTGAAGACGCTGTTTTCTACATTGGCGGAACGTCAACGCGTTTTGGTGTCCCGAATTACGGCGTCGTCCAATCAACCCGATCTGAAATGGTTGGACCAAGAGTGGGATGAGGGAAAGCAGTGGGATCTGTCGTTGCAGATGCTGCGGGATATGGGCTTTGATTTTGAAGCAGGGCGTCAGGATCGCGCGGTGCATCCCTTTACAACGAATTTTGATCGTCGGGATGTTCGTGTCACAACCCGAACACATCCACGGGAGCTTTTTTCTTGTCTGAGCAGCTCGATTCATGAGGGGGGACATGCTTTATACGAGCAGGGCTTTCTGGAAAAGGACCGGCGCACGTTGCTGGCGCAAGCGCCGTCATTGGGTATTCACGAGTCGCAGTCACGTATGTGGGAGAATATGATTGGGCGCAGTCTCCCCTTTTGGAAGCATTACACCCCGCAACTTCAAATGGCTTTTGGGGATTCCCTGCGCGATGTTACGCCTGAGCAAATCTACCATGCAATCAATTATGTGCAACCCTCTTTAATTCGGGTGGAGGCGGACGAGTGTACGTATAATCTGCACATTATGGTGCGATTTGAAATTGAGGTAGCCCTGGTGGAGGGGGATTTGACCGTGGCGGATGTGCCTGCGGCGTGGAATGAAAAGATAAAGTCGTACTTGGGGTTAACCGTGCCTGATGATGCGCAGGGGTGTTTGCAGGATATTCATTGGGCACATGGCTGCCTGGGATATTTTCCCACCTACGCCTTGGGTAATCTGTATGCGGCGCAGCTTTTTGAGCAATTGGAAGCGGATTTGCCAGAGGTATGGATGAATGTGGCGCAGGGCGATTTTTCTGCCATTCTGAACTGGTTGCGCCCTCGTGTTCACGAGCTAGGGAGACGTCAATCTGCCTCGGAAATCGTAGAAAGTGCAACCGGAAAAGCACCGGATGCGGAAGCTTATTTGCGCTACCTGGAACGAAAATATACAGCGCTTTACGCGCTAGGATAATCCTGTAGGATTGGATGATAGGAAAGAGAAAATGAAAGTTTACGTGCAAATTATCCTTTTGATCCTGGCAAGCGTTGGGATGAACACGGCTATGGCGGAGGACACATCGAAGGTGTCCGTTGATTATACGGTGGCTTCGTATTATTTTCCCAACTACCATCCTGATGAACGCAATGCAGCCTTTCACGGAAAGGGGTGGACAGAGTGGGAGCTGGTGAAGGCGGCCAAACCCCGTTTTGAAGGACACCATCAACCGAATGTGCCGTTGTGGGGGTATACCGATGAGTCGGATCCGACGGTGATGGCGAAAAAGATTGATGCGGCAGCAGATCATCATATTGACGCCTTCATTTTCGATTGGTATTGGTACGATGCTGGTCCCTTTTTGCAACGTGGGGTGGAAGAGGGCTTCATGAAGGCCGCCAATAATGACCGTTTGAAATTTGGCTTGATGTGGGCCAACCATGACTGGCTCGATATTCATCCCGCAACGTTGGGGAAAAAACCGGCCTTGCTTTATCCGGGGATAATACGCCCGGATACATTTGAAACGATGACGGACTATGTAATTGAGAAGTATTTTAAGCATCCGTCCTATTGGAAAGTTGATGGTGCCCCGTATTTTTCGGTGTATGAGTTGCATACCCTCATCAAGAGTTTTGGCGGGGTAGAACAGACGGGGGCGGCATTGGCGCGTTTTCGTGAAAAGACAAAAGCGGCGGGCTTTCCGGACTTACATTTGAATGCGATTACCTTTGGTATTCGCATACTTCCCGGGGAAACCGTGGTGAAGAAACCGGAGGAGTTGGTGGAGAAATTGGGTTTCGATAGCATTACCTCCTATGTATGGATTCACCATGTAGCATTACCGTCTTTTCCGATGACGCCTTATCCGTGGGTGATGGAACAGGCCGAGGCGTATTGGAAAAACACGGTAAAAACTTTTTCGACGCCTTACCATCCCAATGTCACTATGGGCTGGGACGCTTCTCCCCGGTGTCGACAGCAGGATGCGTTTGAAAACAAAGGCTACCCATTCATGGGTACGATTAGAGAGAACACGCCTGCTGCATTTCAGGAGGCCTTGCAGCGTGCCAAAGCCTTTATGGATGCGCAACCGAAGAGCCAGCGTATTATGACGATTAACTGCTGGAATGAATGGACCGAAGGCAGTTATTTAGAGCCGGACACTAAAAATGGCCTGGCATATCTTGAGGCCGTTAAAGCGGTTTTTTAAAGAACGGGCTTGAGCAGTTATATTCCCGCTGATGTCGCTGGATAAAGCACTTCTTTCATTACCAAACCGTGTGCGGGGGCGCAATGCCCCCGAAAGGGACCGGATGAGGCGAGCGCTTCGTCGAGAAAGGTGGCAGGAAAGCGACCACGGCCGATTTCAATAAGGGTTCCGGTCAAGTTACGCACCATTTTATAGAGAAATCCGTCGCCGTGGAACTCCAGGTGCCAGAGGTTAGGATTGTCGGCCGGACCTATCACACCACCCGGGTGTAACTGTACAGAAAAAAGGGTGCGCACCGTGGTTTTCATTTGTGTGCCAGTGCTCTGAAAGCCTGCGAAATCCTGTTTCCCTTCCAGTTTTGGGAGTAAGGCGCGTATCAGATCAAGATCGACTTTATACGGTACGTGCCAGGCGTATCGTGCTGCAAAAGGGTCCGGCTCGCGGCTCAATTCAATACTGTACGCATAGCGTTTTGAATGTGCCGAGAAGCGTGCATTGAAGTCAGGCGCGGCTGGTTCCAGTGAGACAATGCGAATTTCCGGCGAAAGCATTTTGGAAAGGGCGTGGCGAAGACGTTTGGGAAATGGACCGGGCCATACGCAGGAGAAGACTTGTCCCATGGCGTGTACACCGGCATCAGTGCGTCCCGCGCCCTGAATGCTGACGGGTGCCGAAGCGATTCGGCCCATCGCGGCTTCAATATCGCCTTGCACCGTGCGATGTGTTTTCTGCTGCTGCCATCCACAAAACGCGGTGCCGTCGTAACGGACAATTCCTTTTAAAGTGCAGGTTTCTTCCATGGATTTCACAGTTGCTTTACCTTGTTTTATGGATAAAATCGTATATGAAAGCGGCTTAAAAATAATTTGGGGAAAACTTTGTTGCAAAAGCTTTCCCCAAGATCGAGATCGGCAAATTTATCTACGAAGTGTAAGGACCATAGTTTTGGCTGTGGCCCTGGCCACCTTAGATTTCCTGTTGCAGCTTTTCGATGATATTGGTGGTCGACTGTCCATCTATGCCGGGGATGATGGCGATCTCACCGCCGTAGCCTTCGACTAGATGACGTTCTTCTTGTACGATGGTATCGATATTGTAGTCACCGCCTTTGGCATACACATCAGGGTGCAGGGTACCAAGCAGATTCATGGGGGTTTTGTCGTCGAAGATGATAACGTAGTCGACGCATTCGAGTGCAGACAGCACCATGGCACGGTTGGTTTCATTAACGACAGGGCGCTCTGGTCCCTTGTTTTCCTGCACGGATTTGTCGCTGTTGAGCCCGACGACTAATACATCACCCGTAGCGCGTGCTTTCAGCAAATAGGTGATGTGTCCGACATGCAGGATGTCGAAACAGCCATTGGTCCAGACAACGCGTTTACCTTCGTTGCGGAGTTTCTCTACGATAGACTTGAGTTCTTCCAGTTTTTTTACTTTGGCAGAGCCGCTGTCTTTGCTACTGAGCGCAGCGATTACCTCGGCATTCGATACGGTAACTACCCCTTCCTGTTCGACGGCGATCCCTGCGGCCAGATTACCCAGGAAAGCGGCGTCGCAAAGGGAGCCCCCCGCAGCCAGCGTTAGCGTAGCAGCGGCAGCGACGGTGTCGCCAGCCCCTGTTACATCGATCGCTTTTACAGGACGGATAGGTACAATGTTCAGACTGCCATCCTGTGCAAAGACAGCAACGCCTTTGGGTCCCAAGGTGACTAGAGCGTTTTTAGCCGTTGTAAGCAGGAATTCACCGGCTTTTTTCAGGCTTTCATCATCGACAACGTTGATCCCCGCAGCCAGTCCTGCTTCTGCATCATTGGGCACGACAACATCGATGCCTTTGAAGATACCGGCACGTTTTCGCGAATCGGCCAAGGTGACCAGGTTGTACTTTTGCGCGCATTCCACTACGGCAGCCAGCACCTTTTCCGTGAGTACGGAGACGGCCTGATCGCCCAACATGATAGCGTCTACTTGTGGTGCTAAGGCTTGGATGCTTTCAATAACCTGTTCTTCGACCTTGCCAGAGATCAGCACAGGTTTTGGGGTGTCTGTGCGCAACACTTCCTGCGTAGGAATGTTGTGTCCACCCGCACGCAGTTTGCCATACGTGTTGGTGGGACGGTCGGGGTCAACGACCAAGTATCGTGTATTGACGTTGCGTACTTCGAACTCGTGTCGCACGATATCGGCGTTGGCGTCTTTACCGACGACACCTACCATATGTACATCAGCACCCAACGAAGCCGCGTTGCAGGCAGCGTTACCCGCTGCTCCCGGATTATAGCGCCGTTCCTGTACTTCGAGTACCGGGATGGGCGCTTCCAGACTGACTTCAGTGACGGAGCCAAAGACGTATTCGTCGAGATAAATATCGCCTACCGCCATGAGGCGTACGTTTTTATAATTAGCCAGCAGATCGAGATAGTATTGTTGATCCATGGTATTGCTTTTTCCTTTAAATAAGCATTGTTTCGTTATTCTACACGCAGGAAAGAAATTCTACCGTATGGGCGGTGTGTAATTAAATGCGTTGCATTTACTTCAAGCCCAATACATCCTGCATATCGTAAAGGCCGGGTTTCGCCTGTGCGGCAAAACGTGCGGCGACCAGCGCTCCCTTCGCAAAATTATCGCGATTATGCGCCTTGTGTGTGAGTTCAATACGTTCACCCTGTCCGGCAAACACAACGGTATGCTCGCCGACCACGTCACCACCACGCAGCGCATGCATGCCGATTTCCCGTTTAGGACGTGCGCCGACCAAACCTTCACGTCCGTGCGCGGTTTCCTTAGCATAGTCCAGCCCCAATGCTTCGGCGGCACGTTCTGCCAGACGTACAGCGGTACCACTTGGGCTGTCTTTCTTCTGGTTGTGATGCATTTCAACGATTTCTACATTGTAATCCAGGCCCAGGATAGCAGCGACTTCGCTGGTCAGCTTGAAAAGCAGGTTGACGCCCATACTCATGTTGGGGGCGTAAACAATCGGCGTTTTTTGAGCAAGCGCTTGCAACTCGGCGGTTTGTTCTTCCGACAATCCCGTAGTGCCAATAACGGCAGCCACGCCATTCTCAACCGCAGTGCGCACATTGGCCAGACAGACCTCTACCTGGGTGAAATCAATCATCACATCGGATTTGCAGATTTCATCCTTGGCAACACCACCTACTACAAGTGTTTCGGGTGCGCCACATTCCGTGCCGACGACCAGTTCCACCCCTTCATTTTGAGGGATATCAAAAACACCGCCAATAGCCACATCTTCGGTCGCTACCGCCATCTCCAGTATCCGTCGTCCCATACGCCCACAGGCGCCTGCCATACAAATCTTCATAACTCGCCTCCGTTTATCTATTCTAAACTTTAATTAATCAATCCACTGGTTTTGAAATGCCGGTCCTGAAGTGTCAGGGAATCCCCCGAAGACTTCATAAATTACATGGAAAATGCGCCGTTATCCGCTGTGTTTTGACAGCAATGCGCCCGGATTTACTGTGGACATTATACCTATCTTTTTCCGCCAGCAAAAGTTACTGCCGGGAGTCAGGAGAAAGTCAGAATTATTGCGTAAAAAAGTTGCTTTGCGCTACAAAAGTCGGTAGTCTTAGTAACGTACTCATTCGATTCTTACTGTAGGGTTGTGTTTGTGCGATCCTTTATGGACAGTTGTCTGACCGTGGCGTCTGATGGAAAGGTTGTATGAGTGCTTGGATTTACACTTGAACGGATGACAAACAGAAGGATGGTGTTAATGAAACAGAGTATGAAAAAAATGGTTAGTGTTGTACTTTCCTTTGCACTCGTGTTGTGTATCGGTGGCCTGATGGTTACGGCGAATGCGGAAGATGCCAAAGAAAAAAGCTCGGTGACCTTGAATGATGAAAAAGACCAGATGAGCTATAGCATTGGCGTGCAGATGGGACAGGGCCTGAAGGATTTGGCCTCGCATTTGAATCTGCAAGTGCTTTTTGCTGCGATTGAGGATTCCGTACAGGGTCGGGAACTGGCGATGAGTCAGGAAGAGATCCAGAAGGCGATGATGTCGATTCGCGAGGTCGTTATGGCCGAACGCCAAAAGCAAGCTGATGTTAACAAGGAAAAAGGCGCGGCTTTCTTGGCGGAAAATGGCAAGAAAGACGGCTGGGTGACTTTGGAAAGCGGTCTGCAGTACAAAGTGCTTACCGAAGGTAAAGGCGAGAAACCCAAGGAATCGGATCGCGTTAAAGTGCATTACAAAGGTACGCTGATCGATGGTACGCAATTCGACAGTTCTTATGATCGCGGCGAGCCCGCCACGTTTGGCGTAACGCAGGTCATCAAGGGGTGGACCGAAGCCTTGTTGCTAATGCCGGCCGGCAGCAAATGGCAGCTCGCCATTCCGTCCGATTTGGCCTATGGTCCCCAGGGCCGTCCGCAGATTCCCAGCAATTCCGTATTGCTTTTCGATGTGGAACTGCTTGAAATCGTTGCACCGGAACCAACTGCGGCCAACGAAGTGCTTGTGCAATAAGTTATAGACTTACTGTTTGATAGGTTTTACGCTCAGCGGTATATGCCGCTGAGCGTGTTCTTTTATGGGGCGTAGGGGGAAGGGGGGAGGAAAGACAGTTTTTCCGTGCGCCAGAGTTGAACAAAGAGGGTAGCGCCATAGGCGTAGTCCTGAACACCGCTTTCTATCCCCTGCGATTGCAGATACCGGTGATAAAGACGCCATCCTACGTGGCTCAGCTTGGGGTATTCATACCGTTTTCGGGCATCTGCGGCTGCTTGTAAATCGTCATGGGCAATTTTGGGCAGACGCGCCCAAGCTGCTTTTCGTTGTGCTTCAGGGCGTTGTCGGATCAGGCTCTTGTAGAGATATAACGCTACGCTATAGCGCGCAAAGGCATCGTCAGCGTGCAGTCCTGCAGCATAGCTGACGCAGTTGGCCTCGGCCTCGCTACAGATCCCCGCGATATGGGCCAATTCATGGGCGGCAACAGCTACAAACGTAGCGTCCGGGAGTCCGCCATCCACATGTGCTTCTAACGTGAATGGGGAGCAGATGCCTGATGTGGCGAATGCGAGTAAGAACCCCTTCGGCGTTGCCTTGACGCGCTTGGGGATGTATGCAGGCGCAGTATCCCAATCCGCTATCATTTGCACCATCGTCGTGGCAACCGCATCAATAGCGCTATCCACCCTGCGTTCCGCCGACGCCGTGCTTGTAATAACATCCAGCAGATAGTCTTCCAGGATTTGTGCTTCTTCGGGTTGTATCGTCTGTGCGGGTAACTCCAGGCGTTGCGCCATAGGGGCGCGTTGATACCCCGCTCCCCAAAGCACCAGAAACCAGAGTCCCAAAATAGCAGCGCCAAGATAGCCGTACTTAAGCCCCCAAAGCAGATTGCGTTTATGCGAAACACCCCGGCGGTGTTTACGATACCACCACACCAGAACCCATGTGCACAGGAAAGTGAGCGGCAAGAGAAAGAGTAGAACTAGTACTATGGAAAAGGGAAACGATGCCGTAAGCGGGACGACGATACTGCTAAACGCCCTATACACGCTACGGCTGTAATACCGTTCCACCCACATGGGAGGAGGGGGGAAGACCAGCCAAAGCAGTATTCCTGCCCAGAGGACCGTAGCTATTGTCACTACGATATGTCTTCGAAGAGAACGAAGAAAAGCGCTGTCGCTGTTTGAGATTTCCTTGTTCACGATGGCCATTTCCTGTAATGCTCAATCGGGTATTTCGCAAAATTTTAAAAGTGATGTTGCAACCTTGTTAGTGTATCTGGAAATGCCCCTCAGAATAAAATTCGGTGCGTTTTCATGTCGAAAACGCACCGAAATAGAATTGTTTTATCTAATAACGAATTTTGTCTCTATCCAACATAATCTGCATCGCTAAAGGCAAGAATAGGATAGAAAATAAAGGGTAGAAAGATGAGGCCAAGTGCGAAACCAACACCCTTTCCAAAATTTTGCGCAAAGGAGACGGTAGCAAGGATAGCAATAATAAGGTTAACCAGGGGGATGCAGAAGAGCAGGAGCCACCACCACGGTTTTCCTGCAATTTTCAACATGACATAAAGGTTGAAAATTGGGATGAATATTGCCCAACCCGGTTCATCGGCTTTGGCGAAAACTTTCCACATTGAAACAATAGTGAGAATAAAAATAGCCAGCTGAATAAGCGAGATTAAGCCGCCCCCTGAAGAGGTCTCTACACCCGTTCCCATACAAAACTCCTTCCTTTTATAGATTGAAACATGAACAGCACGAGAATTTCCCAAAGCTGTTACAAAAAACCGCGATAGTTTCGAATTTTTAATCCGTTTTTTTGTCTGCCTCTAGCTTAATTCAGACTATAGAGGCAGGGGGATTATATGTGTTTTTTGAGGATATATCAAACTGTAAAACGCGTAAATTTTTAAAGGTGTCATTGTTTTTATTGAGACTTTGCTCGTTGTTGCGTTTTTATGGCAGCTATCCAGATTTTAGGTATTAAAAATAAGGGGGCAACTTTCGGTTAGAAAAGTTGCCCCCTGGGAAGGGTAAATGGTTTTGGGTATTTATGCGATACCCAGTTTTTTCATCATCTGTTCGAGGGGAACGCCTTTGGTTTCAGGAACCATGAGTTTGACCCAGCAAAGCTGGAGCACCATCATGAAGGAGAAGAAGGCGAAGATGATGGCGGGGGAGAAGATGCCGATCATTTTTGGGAAAACCAGGGTCAGCAGGGCAGCGAAGAACCAGTGGGTGAAGCAGCCGAGGGCTTGTCCTGCAGCACGGTTTCGGTTGGGGAAAATTTCGCTGATGAATACCCAGATCACGGCACCTTGTCCGATGGCGTGGGAGGCAATGAAGGCAAAAATACATAGCAGGACGATGATTCCGCCTATATGAGATGCCTTGGAAGCAACTTCGCGTATTTGGGTGGCGCTTTGTAGTATGGAGGCGATAGAGTCCGTTTTGGAGAGGGTGATGGCCTCACCGTTATAGTTGCGATTGGAAGCGGCTTCTATCAGTTCCGTTTTAGCCAGTTCGTAATTCTGTGCGAGTTCGGTATCGGCTGGCGCGGCTTCGTATTCTGCGATGACTTCCTGTACGGCAATCGCCTTGGCGGCTACATTGAATTGCGGTGCAAAGGTGAAGAAGGCCCACGCGCATAGGCCCAGGGAGACAATATAGCCGACGGAACCAATGTAGAGCAGCGTTCTGCGTCCCAGTCGATCGATGAGATAGAGGCCGACAAAGGTGAAGAGCAGGTTGGTTATGCCTATACCTACCGATTGCAGCAGGGCGGCGCTTTGGTCGAGGCCGGTCATTTTGAAAATGCGGGGCGCGAAATAGAGAACGGCGTTGATGCCGGAAAGCTGATTAAAGAAGGCCACCAGGAAGGCCAGGGTAATGGGAAAGAGGAGGCGGCGCGTGAAGAAACGTTTGGCATGTGCGACCCCTTTAACGGAGGCCTCAATTTCATCCGCCTGTTCTTCCAATTCTTTGTCGGACATTTCCGGCATGATACTGCGAAACACCTCAATACCGCCCGCACGGTTGCCCCCATGGGTGATGAGCCAGCGCGGACTCTCTGAAAGCCCGATGCAGAGTACAAAGTAGAGGAAGGCGGGAAAGGCCTCTACAGCCAGCATCCAGCGCCAGGCGATGCTTTCGTCAAGGTATTTACCCAGCAGGTAGTTGGAGATGAAAGCGATAAGGATACCGAAGACCAGATTGAACTGGAACATGCCGGTAAGGCGACCACGCATATGGGGGGGGGATATTTCGGAGATGTAGAGAGGTGAGGCAACCGTTGCGATACCGACCCCCAGGCCACCGATGAATCGAGCCATCATAAAAAAGTATTTTTCCGGTGCAATGCCCGACCCCACTGCGGAAACGAAGTAGAGTATACCGATCCAGATGAGCGTTTGGCGTCGTCCAAAACGTTCGGTAGGCCAGCCGCCGAAGAGTGCGCCAAGGACCGTACCCCAAAGAGCGGCACTCATACAGAGACCATGCATGATCTTGCTCAGTCCCCAGATAGATTCAATTTGTTGCTCTGCGCCAGAGATCACAATGGTGTCGAAACCAAATAGAAAGCCAGCAAGCGATGAAGTTACTGACCAAAAAATAATACGTTTGTTTATCATACTACACCCTTAATTGATGTTTTAGAGCAAGTGGATTAATGCGGTTTTTCAGAAAGCCCGTTTGTCTGCGCAGTCCCTTTGCGTAGGAGCAATGCGTATTCTACGCTTTCATACTTAGGAAAAACCAGTTTGCTTTTTTTGTGTTGTAAGGCTGGACTAAATAGAACATTAGCGACGCTAAAAAACCTCCCTGTAGCTTTGTGTGCGCGCTATACATATTCGTTAGAGATGTCCCCCGGCGTTGTATGCGATAACACCGGGGGACAGGGGGTAGGGGAGAAAGGAAGCTGGTTATGCGTTGTCGATGAGGCCCTTGCTAGAGCGGTCCTGTGACCGCAAGCGCTAGGTATGGTCCTTACCGTCAGAAATTTCGTTTTTTATGACAGCCTTTCGAATGTTAGTCAGTAAAGTGTTTTTTGGGAATCAGTATGAATACTAAGAACAGGAAGAAGATAAACAGCGGCCAGGGGCTGAGGGGGAGATTGGAAACACCGTCGTAGGGATCGCCCCCCAGTTGCCACTCATCTTCATCCGACGCACCATCGTTGTCACTATCGGGGTCGAGGTAATTGGGGATGCCGTCGTTATCCGGATCGGCGTCTCCTTCGGTGTCATTGGAAATGCCGTCGCCGTCGATGTCATTGTCCAGTGTATCGGGTACGCCGTCGCCGTCGGTATCGTGCAAGGTTTCGCTGAAATCGTTAATGCCATCGCCATCAGAATCGGTATCGAGATAGTTGGGAATGCCGTCGTGGTCGAAATCTTCCCCGCCTTCTTGAGCATCCGGAATTCCGTCACCGTCGCTATCCAAATCCAGATAATTCAAAACGCCGCCGTCATCGCTATCGATACTTCCCTCAATGGCGTCCGGGATGCCGTCGCCGTCGCTGTCGGTATCCAGGGCGTTGATAATGCCATCTTGATCGGGATCCAGATTCCCTTCAATGCTATTGGGAATACCGTCCCCATCCATGTCGTCGTCCAGATGATTCGGAATGCCATCCAGATCCAGATCGCCAGTGCCAGCGGTGACGTCTGCAATGCCATCCTTATCTGTATCGATGTCCATTCTCCATAATTTTCCGGCAACGAAATAGAAAAGGGTGTCATCCAGTATGAGTGTGTTTGAATAATTTCTTAGAGAAGTAGCAGGCTTATAAGCTTGCCACAACCCATACCTATGTATGCATTCCGTGCCTTCCAACGTTCCGTCCGTTACCCAAATTTCAGGCCGATCTTTGGGCGCAAAGAAGAAGTGGTTATCGTAAATGCCAATTTCGTCATAACTTATTTCGTAGTCAAGATTTGTGGGGGCGAAAGTAGTAACTGGGTAGGTGCCATCTTCGGTGCCATCGCAACGCCAAATTTGATAAGGTTGCTCTTCTTCCGTTCTTGCGACGAAATAAAGGAGTTCGTTTGTACTGGAAAGGCGGTACGGAGAATCCTTGGGTAATAGAATGGAATTCAGTATACCTTCCGAGAGTAGATGGGTGCCTGCTGTGCTTCCATCACTGAGCCACAGTTCTATATCTGCTGAAGCGCGGTGCTCGCCGACCGCGAAAGCCAGGAAAGATTCTGTTGAATAGATTCGATTTATATGGTCGGGGAAGGAATACATCAGTTCAGCGGATCCCGTATCACAATCCATGCGCCATATATCATCATGGCTGTCTTTTTTATGCAGGCAGAGGTACAGGTAGTTGTTGAGAATGACTTTTGGGAATTCGGAAAAGCCGTCATAGTGGGTTTCGAATGTATGCGTTGTTGTGAATATCTCGGCTACGGTGTCGTAAATCTGTATGTTTTGGGCGGAGACGAATACAATGTTGTTTCCTACTTTGTAGGGATATCCGTCGTTTTGCTTAATATCTCGAATGTGCTGCGTACTTTCCGGGGTGCCGTTACTTCGCCATAATTCCTCAATCCATTCCCACACATACCATTGTTGCGCTTCTGAATCATAGTAGGCGTCCCAGCTTTCTTCTTCTACGAATCGTTTCTCTTTTCGACCGTCAAGAAAGTAGCAGGTATTATTAATGGCTATGCAATTTTCCCGAAAAAATATGCCGCCGACGCTTTTCAGCAATTTGAGGAAGCTTTCGTTGTTGCCGGATGTATCGCATACCCACAGTTCATCGGGTGCATTGCGAACCCCGTCCTTTGTGAAGTACATGTGATCGCCAGCCTTAAACGCGTTAACATTAAGAAGAGGGCTGTCTGCATGTACCAGCGATAATGAATTCTCTGCCAAACTGTAATCCCAACTTCCGCTACTCATTCCTTCCTGATAATGGGTAAACTGGAAGCCGTTTGCTGAGGGGTAGAGTGTGGCTGCGCCGGTGGTGTATTGCCAGGGATCTATGTCGGAATAGGGGGTGATACCGGATAATATTTCTTCGGTTTGGGGTATGAAGATGCTGATTTCCTGCAGTCTTTTCTCTTGGTTGATGAAGTAGTAATAACCGTTGGGATATTGATGCAGTCCGAGATATACTTTTGTTAGTTTTTCATCGTGCATCGTGACCGTGTTACCGTCCGTGCTGTAGCAGCAGTTTTCAGAGTTAACTGGATCATGCCAGTAAAATACAAGTTTTCCTTCTAATTCCTTTGTCGACGAAGGATCGCCACTATAAAGCGAAGGGGAAAGATGCGCCGGGGGGCGTTGGCTTAGTGTGCTGAGGCTGTTGCTGGATGGGTTATATTTGTAGACCGCCAGTTCACATAGCAGATAGATGCTGCCTTTGAACGAAGTGATGTGCATGGGAGAACCACAGGTGGCTTTCTCGCAGTTTGGATCATAGACGGGCTCGTGTGAAGGGCCAGGGTTAGGGACTAGTATTGGATCACACGTTGTCCAAGGTACACTGTGAATTCGATAGGTCCCCTTCGAGGTGCCGTCTGAACGCCACCATTCTGTTGCCTCGCCGTTATTCCAGGAAAAGTAGCATATTCCCTCGTATTTACAGGACACACAAACACGTTCTACTAGTGTGGTAGGGTTACTGCCTGCGGGAAGCGTTTTAATGTGTGTGGCTTTTTTTGACCCGTTTTTCCAGCAAACCAGTTTCAAGTTAGTGAATCGGTTAATGTTTCCATATACGCCAAACAGGGTGCCTTTTTCTTGATTGGCATTGCCAAAGGGAGCGTAGATTATTCCACTTCCCTCTATATAGAACGGAATAATATGACTGCTTTTTGCCGTGCCGCGTGTGGCCAGTGTACTGTTGGAGGGGAGAATGAAATAGGTGGCTTGTGAGAGGATTTCGGAATCGGGGACACTGTAAGCTGAGGTTATGTAGCTCGAGTCTTCCTTGACAGAGGCGAAGTGCCAGGTTTTTTCCGGGCTTCCATCGGTGCGCCAGAGTAGATATTGTCCTTCTGTCGTGTTTTTAATTGCGAGGAATGTGATGCCTTCGCAGGTCCAGAATCGCATTTCATGAGTCAGTCTAAGCTCGGGAAGGATTTGCAGGCGGAGGGTGCCCTCCGAAGTCCCATTGGTGCGCCAGAGTTCATATCGCGAGCTTTCCAGATTGTACGACAAGTACACCAATCCTTTTTCTGCCGCTGTCTCTGCAGCAAAAAAGAATCTTCCCTGCGTGGTGGGCAGATTAAGGTGGCTGTGGTCATGGATGAGATGAATTGGTGCGCTTCCTGTTGGCGTGCCATCGGTACGCCAAAGCTCCAGCCGTTTGTCGAGCGAAGTGGCGAAGAACAGTTGTATTCCATTGTACTCATGCATGGACTCAATTCGTACCGAAGTCCTGCTGTTGACGTTAAACTCATCCCGGAAATCGCCCAGCATGACCGGTGCATAGCTTCCCCAGGCCAAGTAAGTCAGACAGAGGGCAGCCAGGAGCACAATCCTGCCTGGATAGCTTTTTCTCAAAATGGCCGTTGAGTTTGGTGTCATGACGTCCCCTCCTCTTTTTTGTTCGCAATTAAGCTGGAACAGGATTTCTGTAATAATATAAAAGATTATATCTGTTTTTACGTAAACATGCAAGTACAAAAATAAGATTTTATTTTGCGGGTTGAAATCGCCAAAGGGTAGGAGATCTGTTTTTGTTTTTCACAATGGTGTATATTGATGGAAGTGGCGGAAGGGAAGCGTTTGGGGAGGGGCGGATTTGTGGGAAAGCGAGATAGGAGCGTGTGGGTTTGATGCGATGGTTGATGGTTTGCTTGTTTGTGGCAGGTGGGGTTTGCACAAGTTTTTCGGGGCAGGCGCAGGGGATGCTGGAGGATGTCTTGGCGGGAAAACTGGTGAAGCCGGAGGTGGGGGTGTTTGCCTGGTATGAGGTGCTGGATGCAACGACGGAGACGCGATGGTTGTTGCGGCAGGCGGTGGTGGGACGCGAGCGTGTGGGTAAGGAGTGGGGGTATTGGGTGGAGACGGAGGTTATGCCACAGGTGGGTTTTCCGGTGGTCTATAAGATGTTGTTGACGGGACCCGCGAATGACAGTCGGAATGTGCACCGTATAATTATGCAGCAGGGAGGGTGTGCGCCGCAGGAATTGGCGGTGGAGCCATTTGGGGAGGAGAGAAAGGGGGAGCGCAAAACGAAGCAGGAGCGGGTGGGGATGGAAACAGTGGATACGCCGCAGGGCAAATTGGAAGCAGAGCGTTTTGTGGTGCGCGGGCAGGGGGAAGCGGATAAGGAGGGGATGACGGAGGTGTGGTTGAATGATGCGGTACGTCCGATGGGGCTTGTCCGCCTCAAATCAGCGCAGGGCGAATTGATGCTGCGTCGCTATGGGAAGGGGGGCAAGGATGGGCAGAGTTTGTTGACGGAAGGGAGTGTGGAGAAGGAGAAGGGGGCGGAGGAAGGGGCGTCGTTGCCGGACAGGAGCGTCATAAAAGAGGAGGAGGAAGTGAAGGGGGAGGTTAAGAAGAATTTTGGACGGAAAGGAAGGAAACCATGAGCATATATCGTTTGCTGGGGACGGGTCTCGTTGTGCTACTACTGGCGGCAGGATGCCGGACTGGGCGTGAGGTGGACATGACGAAGCCGGTGCAGGAGGGGCAGATGGTAGATTTTGTGCCGGTGAATAATTTGGCGCAATTAAAGTTGGATACAGGCGCTTATGCGAATTTGTATACAGCGGATTCGCAGGCCTTTTGGGTGAATCCGCCTTCGATGGCAGGGGAGCCCGTCTTGCAGCAGGGGGATGGCGCGAATGCGACGTCGACGGCGCAACGTTTGGGGCAAAATCCGAATCTGTACGTTTTCGAGTGCCATCTTGCTTCGCTTTTTCCAGATATGAGTATTGCCTATGATGTGGTGGGCCTGCGCGGAATCTATGTATACCTGTTGTTGCCCGACGGACAGCGTGTGCCACCAGCGCAAACGGTCGTGGGGGGGGAGTTGGAGGAGGAGGCACAGGATGCGCTACGTCGTTTTGGACGGCACAACGTATTGATTTTTCCGCGTGTGCCGATGCGTGTGTCGATGCCGGGGCAAGGAGACCCAGCAGGTACAGTGCGGTTGGTCTTTGAGGGATTTGAGAGCACGTACTATTTCGAATGGTATCCCTATTTGCCACCTGCGGCAGGACAGCCGGTGATGATGCGCGAAAAAACGGTAAAGGGGACTAAATCGTTATATCAGGGTACGAAAGAAAAGGTGAAGGCGGTTTCGCATACCCTCGATTGATACTGAGGGGAGGCAATCGGGGTAATTTAAGGGTATGTTATGGGTTTTGTAAAGGCTCTGCTGACGTTTATAGGCTTGGTGTTGGTGATGACTGCGGTGGGATTGATTATAGCGGCGACGCGTTTTCCGGGTGGGGCTGCTTTTTTCGCTGAACGGGGAATGGGGCGCGTGTTGGGAACACAGGTGCGGTGTGGAAAGGTAGAGTGTATACCATGGCGCAGCGCGTTGGTGTTGAAAGATGTACGCGTCTTCAATGGGAAACCCTTTGAAGAAGATGTCGCAATACGTTGTGAAAAAATAGTGGTCAGACTACGTCCCCAAACGGTCTTTTCAGAGACACCTGTGGTGACCCTGTTGCGTTTGGAGGATGTAGCGGCGAATTTGCGCTATGAATTGGGAACCGGGACCAATCTGGGGCTGTTGGCACGTAATGCATCGACTTTTGCACAGACGCATCCAACGGCGCGACAGCTACAGGTTGAACAGATGCATTGCACCGGCGCTACCATGCGGTTACAAGCCCTACCCGAGCCACTGCCCAATATGAAATTGGACATTGCGCCGTTTGATATGCAGGATTCGCTACAGCAAGGGGCTGTTTCTACTGCGAAACTTTCCGTGGTACTGGTCCGCAGTCTCATGCGGGAAGCAGTTACGTTGAATGGCTTACTCGAGCCGATTCTAGATTTGTTTCAGCGGGATGTGGAAAGTTTAGAAGAATAATATCGTAGTTTGCGTTTGCCTGTGGCCATGCTTTACGCTAGCGCTTAGCAGGAAATAACGAAGTAAAGCTTCGGAGACAAGTGCGTTACCAAGTGCAACTTGGTAACGAAGGAAATGCATTAAAACCGCAAAACAATCATAGAGAATAAAGGTTTTCTGTGGTTAGAGACGGCAAGGACCATACCTCTCGGCTGTGGTCCCTGGACCACTTAGGAAAAAGTTGTATGAAACGTGTACTGATTACGGGTGCTGGTGGTTTTATTGGTTCGCATCTTACCGATGCGTTGTTACAGCGCGGTGACGCGGTTATCGGTTTAGATAATTTTAATACGTACTACGATCCCCAGATTAAGCGACGCAATCTGACGGATGCAGAAAAGAAGAAGAATTTCGTGTTACACGAAGTCGATATTTGCGATGAGACTGCCTTGCGTGGTGTATTTGAGCAGGAAAAGGCGGATGTAGTGGTGCATTTGGCAGCGCGGGCCGGGGTGCGTCCCTCTTTGCAGGACCCTAACCTTTACCATCGGGTGAATGTGATTGGTGGGCAGCATATTCTGGATGCATGCCGCGATTTTAAACCGTCACATCTGGTATTTGCCTCTAGTTCCTCTGTTTACGGCGGAAGCACCGAGGTGCCGTTTACCGAAAGCAATCCTGTGATGCGTCCGATCAGCCCCTATGCGGCAACCAAACGAATGAACGAATTACAGGCGCATGTATACAGCCATATTTATGGCGTCAACGTGACCATGTTGCGCTTTTTCACGGTCTATGGGCCGCGGCAGCGTCCTGACATGGCCATTCATAAATTCACACGCATGATTATGGACGGAGACCCTGTCCCTATGTTTGGTGATGGCTCTACCCAGCGCGATTACACCTATATCGATGATATAGTGGATGGGTTGTTGCGTTGTGTTGATCGCCCTTTTAAATACGAAATATTTAACTTGGGTGAGCACCACACAACCAGTTTGAGCGAACTTATTACATTGGTGGAGAAGCATGTTGGCAAGAAAGCCAATATTGATCGGCAAGACCTGCAGCCTGGCGATGTGACGATTACCTACGCTGATATCGATCATGCCCGTGAGCTCTTAGGATACAACCCTCAGTTTACGATGGACGAAGGGATTAAACGTTTTGTGGCTTGGTTCCGTGCGCAGCGAGAGGCGCTGGTTTCCTGACGAATCAGAAAGTCGAATTTTTTTCGCCACTCTCTACACAAAAGGAGTTGGAGATGGGGGCGCATAGTATAGTGGATACGTCCGGAGAAAATTACACGAAGAAACGCATATTGCATTTAGCAGAGAGCCCCTATGCGGGAGGCATTACCTCGCATATCCTTTCTGTGTTGGATGCATTCCAGAAGAATTCGGAGTACGAAATTGTGGTGGCGGTTTTGCCGGGGCGCCGTTCGGATGTAACCTTGCTGAAAGCATTACGCATACGCGGGTTGCCGGTACATAAGTTGCCGATGCGTAATCGTTTTGACATTTCGGTGCTAAAGGCATTGCGTCGTTTTGTTCGAGATGAAAAGATCGATTTGGTGCATACCCACAATTATCGCGCGACCCTTTTATGTGCTTTAGCGTTGCCCTCGTTGCCCCGTGTAACCACATTTCACGGGACGTGTGTTGCACCTACATGGCGTTTGCGTTTCTGGCAAGCGTTGGAGTTGCGTATTTTGCGCCGACAACATGCAGTGATCGCTTGCTCTGAATTTGTTCGTGAAGAATTACGAGGACGCGGCTTGTCTGATGCATCATTGCATTGCATTCACAATGCCTACATGCCGACAGTGCAGCAACAAGAAAAAGGTGGGGATGGGCGTGCTGTATTCACAGAGGACCCAAAGGCGTTAATTGCTCTCTTTGTTGGCCGTCTTGTACCAGGTAAGGGGGTGGAAGCGCTGTTGGATGCTTTTGCGCAGTCTCCTCATATCCATGCGCTAATTCTGGGTGACGGTCCATTACGTGCAGCACTCGAGGCGCAAGCAAGGCGTTTGTCAATACATGCCCATTTTCTGGGTCATATTGATGAGCCGAGTTGCTACTACCGTATGGTGGATTTTTGTGTGCTTCCCTCTGAGATGGAAGCACTGCCGATGGTGTTGATAGAAGCGGCTGCCCATGGCCTTCCTGTTATCGCCACTGCTGTCGGCGGTATTCCCGAAGTAGTGAAAGATGGAGAGACGGGCCTGCTTATTCCCTATGGAGATTCGGCCGCTCTGCTTACTGCGTTAGGTGCGATGTCGGATGCGGCACTTCGGGAACGTCTGGGGCGGAACGCTCGTACGCGGTGGGAAACGCAGTTTTCTACAAACCGTCTGTGCGCCGACTTGACCGGGATTTACGATGAACAGCTAAGGTGAGATGTATGAAGAATGAATTTGGTACACAACCCCTTAAGGGAATCTTTGCACTTTTTAGCCCTCGTATCTGGCGTCCATTGGGGATTATTTGCATCTTTATATGCGCTGTGATGGCCTGGTATGGCGTGCAGACGCTTAATGCGGAGCAATCCATGTGGCATATGCTTTTCTATTGGGGAGCTTTTTTAGCGTTTTTGGTACTTGCCATGCTTAGCGTGCTGTTTGATGTACGCTACATTCGTATGCAATACGCCATGGCGCGGCGCAAGATTTTTGAAGATACATTAGGTGATGAAGACTTTCGTCGTCAATTGCGTGCGAACCAGGAAAAGAAACATCGCGATTCCTGAAAAGCGAAGTTTTGAGACGTTTAGCGGCGCAAAGCACATATATTGCTGCTGCGGGTGCGCTGGCAGCGTGTCTTTTGGTCGCGAAACCCTCTTGCGTCTAGCAGTCAGATTCTGAGCGTGTTTCGCCACTACGATGAATGAGCCACAGGTTGCGAAAATAGACCGGCATGGGGGCGGCCACCGTCAGTGCAAGCAACCATTCCGGTTGGGGACGATTCAGATAGGATAATCCCATCAATGTAGCAGCAGCCAGGCTGATATACCAGAAAACAAGGGGGACGACACTTTTTTTCTGGGTTTCGGTGACAAGCCATTGAATGAGAAAGCGACACGCGAAGAGTCCCTGTCCCGCTACGCCAATTGCCAACCAGAGCCAGGTCGAACGCATGACCGCAGCAGGCGCTTCACTGCTTTGTTTCCATTCTCCCCACCAGGTATAGCTCATCAGACAGACAGCGGTCAGTACGATAAGCATCACGCTGCCATGTACCAGCCAATAGGTCCTGCGGCTAAGCGCATTCCGATTGCGCCAAATGTGGATAAGGTTGCGGGCGTACACCACAATGTTAAAACTATGGCTTAATGCTCCCAATGGCGAAGCTAAATGGAAAACAGCATAGGGTAATAGCATGAGTGAACCTGCGCTGCTCATGTACCAGAACCCTATGGGGACTACGCTTCGTTTACGTCGTTCGGATATGTACCACTGCAAGTAAAAACGACCGCAAAAAATCAATGCGCCGAGAATGCCCAGGCTTTCCCAGCAATAGTCTGTCCACGAATACTCCATGTACAAAAAATCTTTCTGTTAATCCGGAAATGGTGATTGAAACTACCTTTTATCCACGTTCAGCGGCTCCCATTATACACAAGGAAGGGGGCGTTTGCGCATAGCCACAGCACAATTACGATGTTTATGGTAGAGAAAAGAAAATTCAGGTTGTTCAGCGGCTCGGCTATGACGTTATAATCGGGTATACTGAATAGGAAAATAAACAGGTAAGGATTTTGATAGTTGGACAGCGAGTCCTTTACCTTTCAGATTTTTGAAACTGCAAGAAGGTGCTATGCAAGAAAGCGTACAGCATAGTGGTGAGCTGCCGGAACGGCGTGCGATATCCCGTTCGAAAACAATGCGTGACGCGCTGGTTTTTTCTTCACAAAAAGATGCCCCAGTAGTCCGAGGGATTATTGTCGACATTAGTCCCAATGGAATGCAATTGCGAACCGACCAACCGACAGCAGTGGGGGAGGTGTTGGATATTGAGGTGCAGCCACGCACAGGGGGGAAGGCAGATACGGTATACGCGGTGCGGGGTTGTGTGGTGCGGGTGGAAGCATTGTCTGCACAGCAATACGCATTGGGAATCCGGCTGTCTACGGGCAAAGTACAAAATGACCTCTTCACGCCCTCTCAGGTAGAGATACGGGATATGGTGGAAACGGTGCGGGGACAGCTACGCACGGTCTCTTCCTCTGCCCCATCAGTATTGGCCTATGCGGCGCATCAAAAGGGTGAAGATACTGTTTCGGGTTCTCCCATACAAACCCCTTCGTCGAAACCTGGCCGCATAAAGCGACGTTGGGGCTTTTTCTGGCTCGCTGTGGGTGCTTTACTCGGATTATTGGTTGGATGGTTGATGTGGGGGAAGGGGGAAGGACAACTTTTTTTTGTAGATGCACGCGAATCGCGTGAAGGGACTGTCTTCCGTTGGACTGCGGAGGAAGAGGCGGAAGTGCCGGAGCGCGTATCACGGCAAGGCAACGCAGGCGGAGCTATACATCTGGATTTGAGTTGGGCGCAAGGGGTCTTGGCAGCAGGGCACCCCGATAGTGCAAGGAAGGCCTTCGAAGAACTATTGGAAAAACCTGATTTAAGCCCTGTGGAGACCTTCATAGCGCGCTTGGGAAGGGTTCAGTCATTACATCTTCAGGGAGCGCCTACGGCTTCCGATGCCGCCTTGGCGTTACTGAGTGATCTGCCCAGCGCCCCTGCCCCGTGGCAGGCATTGGCACAAAAAGTACAACAGGCTATAGCTGCTGGTCTGCCACCAGAAATGTCCCCGAAACCATTTCAGGATACCCTGGTATGGGCTGCATCAACTCAGGAGATGCCCTCTGTCGAAAGCGATACAGAAGAAACGATTCTCACCGAAAAATCCCCACAGGTTTCTTCGCCTGAAGAAAGCACTACCCCTGCCGATAAAACACCTGGAAATACGAAGGAAATGGAATTATCCCCAGTACGTCTTGAAGTAAGTACATCAGCGTATGTGCTCAGCGTGTTTCAGGGAGAGAAACTGCTGGATGCGTTTCCTGTGGGTTTGGGGCGCAACAATGCGACACCTCATGGTGATTTTACCATTGCCAACAAGCTGGAGTGGCCAGATTGGTATGATAGAGGACGGGTTGTAAAGGCGGGCAGCAAAGAGAATCCCTTGGGGGAGAGCTGGATGGGGCTGGGCAATGCTCAAGGCGCGATGTCCTATGGGATTCATCCTACTAAAGAGTTCGACTCCATAGGTAAAAATCAAAGCCGGGGATGTATTCGCATGCGTCCAGCCGATGCCCGAAAAGTATTTGCATGGTGCTCTATTGGCACCCCGGTGCACATAGCCCCCTGACCTCAGAGGTGCCACTGCAGAAGATATAAAAAAAAGCTTCTTTCTTTTTGCGGAAAAAGAAAGAAGCAGAGAAAAAGGAATATGTAAGCCCGCTTTGTTGCGGTCGCTGGGCCGTTTTGGTTTATGAACGGCCTTTGGCAGCGTCCACGAGACTGCGCACGAAATCCTCTACCTTTTGTGTGCCTTTAGGGGCGTTTCCTACTTCAGCAATCAGGCGTACAATCGCGGAGCCCACGACGACGCCTTCGGCCATGTTAGCAACGTTGCGTGCTTGTTCTGGTGTGGAAATTCCAAAGCCAACAGCCACGGGTTTAGCCGTATGGGTTTCGATACGTGCGACCGCATCGCGCAAATTCTGTGCCAGCGCTACGCGCTCCCCGGTTACACCCAGTTGAGAAACGTAGTAAACGAATCCTGTGCAATACTTGGAGATTAACTCCAGCCGTTCATTGGTTGTCGTAGGCGCGGTCAAAAAGATCGTGCAAATATCATGACGATCCAGAGCCGCTTTATAGGCACCCGCTTCCTCTGGCGGCAGATCGACACAGAGTACACCATCAACCCCGGCCTCGGCAGCGTCTTCTGCAAATACGTCCACGCCATACGCCAATACCGGATTGAAGTAGGTAAACAACAACAACGGAATCTGCGTTCGTTCACGTAGTTGACGCACCGATGCCAGTATGCCTTTTACACTTGCGCCTGCCTCCAGTGCACGGCAAGCTGCATTCTGAATTACCGGCCCATCACCCACGGGATCGGAAAACGGAATACCAAACTCAATAATATCCGCCCCTGCGGCCTCAAGCGCACAGAGAAAATCCAGTGAACGTTCCAGCGTGGGATCTCCCGCAGTAATGTATGGAATAAACGCGGTCTCACCCGCCGCTTTTAACCGTTGAAAACATGCTTCTATTCTATTCACGGCTATATCTCCTCATCGGGCAGAATGAACCTGGCCGCCTGTTGCACATCTTTATCCCCACGTCCCGACAGATTTACGATCATCACCTCATCCGACTTCATTGAAGGCGCGATCTTAATTACATGCGCCAGGGCATGAGAACTCTCCAACGCGGGAATGATTCCTTCCAGCTTGCTGCACAATTGGAACGCGTCCAGGACTTCCTGATCCATCGCATAGGTATACTCAATCCGGCCTGTATCGTGGAAATAGGCATGCTCCGGTCCTACGCTGGCGTAGTCCAGACCTGCAGAAACACTATGCGTAGCTCCAATCTGCCCATCGTCATCCTGCAAGACATAACTCATCGCTCCTTGCAGCATCCCAATAGCGCCTCCTGCGAAACGTGCCGCATGCATTCCCGGCGTAATCTCGGTTCCCCCCGCCTCCACGCCAATCATTCGCACCGATTCATCGCCAATAAAGGAATAGAACAAGCCCATCGCATTACTTCCACCACCCACACAGGCCACCAGCATATCCGGCAAACGCCCCTCCACCTCAAAAATTTGCTGACGTGCCTCTACTCCAATCACACTTTGGAAATCACGGCAAATCATGGGGAAAGGATGCGGACCATGCACCGTCCCCAGGCAATAGTGCGTCGTCTTGACACTACTTACCCAATCGCGCATTGCCTCATTAATGGCATCCTTCAAGGTTTTGCTGCCGGTATCCACCGGGGTCACCTCCGACCCCAACAAACGCATACGAAAAACATTCAGCTTCTGGCGCTCGATATCCTCCGTACCCATGTACACACGACATTCCAAGCCCAACAAGGCACACGCCGTCGCCGTCGCCACCCCATGCTGTCCCGCGCCCGTTTCAGCAATAACGCGCGTCTTTCCCATACGCTTCGCCAAGAGGCATTGCCCCAGCGCATTGTTAATTTTATGTGCGCCGGTATGCGCCAGATCCTCTCGTTTAAGATAGATCTTCGCACCACCCAGATGCTCGGACAAGCGTTTCGCATGATACAGCGGCGTAGGCCGACCTACATAATCCCGCTGATACGCACGTAACGTTTCCTGAAACTCCGCATCCTCACGGCACACCTGATAGGCTCGCCACAACTCATCCAAAGCATACATCAAGGTTTCCGGCACATACCGTCCACCATAGGAGCCATACCGCCCCTTGTCATCAGGCCAAGGATGTTTTTGCATTGTGGATGAATTTATAAAGTCGTTCATGATCTTTCTTCCCTGGGGTGCTTTCTACCCCTCCTGATACATCAACCGCATACGGACGCACTGTCCGAATTGCCTCTGCTACATTTTCCGGCGTTAACCCACCGGCCAATACTACCGGACGCCCCGAAGCCACCACCTCTTTCGCAAATTGCCAATCGCATCGTTCCCCGGTTCCGCCACGCTCCTCCGGCACATACGCATCCAGCAACCACGCCCGCGTGTGATACGCACGCATCTCCTCCAACGTCAACCCGCCTCCAGCTCGAAAGGCCTTAATCGCCAGATGTCCCATCGGCATATAATCCGGCGTTTC
Source organism: Candidatus Hydrogenedentota bacterium (assembly GCA_963678445.1). Classification (GTDB taxonomy): domain Bacteria; phylum Hydrogenedentota; class Hydrogenedentia; order Hydrogenedentales. The sequence continues at coordinate 3,764,912 of OY782877.1, forward strand.
CTCTCCATGTAACTGCACCAAATCAAAATACGAGAGATAACGCACCAACACCTCCATCGGTTCATTCACACAAACCGCCACTGTCGTCACAAACGGCGGAAGCTGCTCTACAATCTCCAACGCATCTTCAAACTCAATATAACGATTCCTTTTACGCGCTTCGGGGGCAAAAACAAACCCCAACGCATCCGCGCCTGCCTCGGCTGCCGTCAACGCATCCGCCAGGTTCGTTATGCCGCAAATCTTAACCTTCGTCACGACCTAACAACTCCTCAATCTTTGCCCGTATGTTGCTGCTTGTCAGCAACGACTCACCTACCAGAATCGCATCCACTCCACCATCCTCCAACGCCTTCACATGATCGCGTGTATAAATACCACTTTCACTGACCAGCGTGTTACCCCCGGGCACCAAACGGCGCAATTTATGCGTGGTGTCCACATTTACCGTTAAACTATCTAAATCCCGGTTGTTAATGCCAATGATATGCGCACCTGCCGTCAACGCACGTTCGATTTCTGGTGCAGTATGTGTTTCCACCAACGCCACCATCCCTAAGGCATGCGTCAGCTCTAAAAATTCCTTCAACTGCGCATCCGATAAGACCCGCACTATCAACAGGATCGCATCCGCACCCGCTGCCCGGGCCTCATAGATCTGATACGGCTCCACGATAAACTCCTTGCGCAGACAAGGTACCTTTACATCGCGACGTACCGTCGTCAAATCCGCAAGCGAGCCTTTGAAATACTTCTGATCCGTCAATACAGAAATCGCCCGCGCTCCCGCCACCTCATAAAACGCCGCCAACTCTACCGCGTCCACCTCCGGTAACAAATCGCCCTTAGAAGGGGAAGCACGCTTCACCTCCGCAATCAGGCTAATCCCCTCCATCCGCAATGCACCCCGAAAGTCCCGCGGCGCCTCCACCAGTTCCAAACGTTCCTCCAGCAGCGACAACGAGGTTTCCACCTGAGTCGCAGCCACCTCGATCCGTTTATTTGCAATAATTTCATCAAGAATCATGAGAACAGTCCACCAATCCTTTCAATTTATCCAACGCAGCCCCCGAATCAATCCCTTCCTGGGCCAACGCAATCCCCCCAGCCAGATCCGATGCCTTTCCACCCGCCACAATCGCCGGGGCGGCATTCAATACCACGATATCCCGATGCGGGCCCTTAGTTCCCTCCAGCACGGCACGCAAAATCGCTGCATTCTCCTGTGCATCCCCTCCTAACAACGCATCACGCGTTGCCCGAGGTAAGCCAAAATCTTCTGGGCTTACCGAATACACCGACACTTTTCCCTCCTTACCTTCCGCCACCCGCGTTTCTCCCGTCGTACTCAGTTCATCCAGGCCATCCACTGCCGCCACCACAAACACATGACGTCCGCCCAACTGCAATAAAACTTCCGCCGTCATTTCAATCAGGCTGCCATCAAAAATCCCCATTACCTGCCCATCCGCCCCTGCAGGATTTGTCAACGGGCCCAACATATTAAACACCGTCCTCACCCCTAACTCCGCCCGTACCGGTGCAACATGCCGCATGGCGCCATGCAACGCACGGGCAAACAAAAAACCGATGCCTACACTATCCAGGCATCGGCCCACAACTTCCGGCGAAGCCGTAATGTTTACCCCCAGTGCTTCCAATACATCCGCACTACCACACTTACTCGTTGCACTTCGATTTCCATGCTTGGCCACCGCCACCCCCGCACCCGCCACCACAAAGGCCGCTGTCGTCGAAATATTAAACGTGCCCGAATGGTCGCCCCCCGTACCGCACGTATCCACCAACGGACGCCGCTGCGTTTCAATCCGTGTCGCCATCGCCCGCATCGTTTCCGCAAATCCTGTAATCTCTTCCACCGTCTCCCCCTTCATCCGCAACGCCACCAAAAAGGCGCCCATTTGCCCCGGTGTCGCCATCCCCTCCATCAATATGCGCATAACCTGTGCCGCATCTTGCCGCGACAAATCATTTCCTTCAGTTGCATTTCGAATAACTTGCTGCATATCCATTGGCTTCTCGTCCCATTTTCCGTACCATACCCCATTAGGGGATTCCCCGCCCGGATATAACGAAATCGCCCGCCTTTCGGCGGGCGAGAAATACCGGACACTATGTAAAAGAGTACCGGATTATTTACGAAGCCATCGAGCGACGCCATAGGCCGCCGCTGCTTTCATTGCATCTCCAATAACAAACGGAGCAACTCCTACCATAATAGCCTGTGCCGGGTTTAATCCTCCCCACAGCATCAACCATCCGGCGCCCATCGCATAAATCAGCGTCATTGCTGCAGCAATCGCTACCGCTGGACGTTCAATGCGTGCCACCAGGAACGGTGTCAACAAAAAGGCGGCAAGATAGCCTACCGTAGCCCCGGTTACCGTGGCGAAAAACGGTGCGCCGACCATGCCCAACGCGACGTACAAGCCGATACCTGCTGCTGCGCTTGTCCGACGTACGGCAAATGCTGCAACCAACACGGCAAATGTCTGCATTGTCACCGGTACCGGTGAAAAGGGCAGCGGAATACGCACCAATGTGCTCAACGCCAGCAAACCGGCTACCGCCAAAATTTCAACGGCCGCGCTTCTCCGGGGGCCCACGGAATCTAACATTATTGGGGTGTATGCTTTTGTATTCATGCGGCCAAGTATACTCCAAAAAAAGCGTCCAATGCAACGTCCAAATACCAAAAATTCCCCGTCCCAGACCACAATCCCATGGGAGCGACTTAATACTATAAAAACGAATAAATATATCCAGTTTGGGTAGAGTTTTACTCACTAAAGCGCTCCCGCGACCGCAAGCAGTAGGTATGGTTCTTAGCATCCCTGACCACAGCAAAAGTTTGTTTTTTATGAGAGCCTTTCAGATTTAAATCACTAAAGAATTACGGTATTGACATATCCCGAAGCATTGCCGCAGAATGAAATGCGTCGGCGTTACTGTAATGTTTCTACTGATACGAACAGCTTTTTCTAAAAGTTGCTTTTGTGCAGGAAACTGTGCTACGCTGCCGCTTCATTGTGTGTCCGTCTTAGTGCGGATGGTCTAAAAGAAATCACGGATAATCAGAATACTCTTGCGAAAGGGATTGCTGTGCGAAAGCCATTTATTGCCGGTAACTGGAAAATGAATAAGTTAGTGGGTGATGCTGTGGAAACAGTAGAGGCCCTGAAACCCTTAGTGGCGGATGTCGATGCGGTAGATATCGCGGTATGTCCGACCTTCACGGCGCTTGATGCAGTTTGCAAAGCGGCTAAAGGTTCCAATGTACAAGTAGGTGGACAGAACTGCTATATCAAAGAGAGCGGTGCGTTCACAGCGGAAATCTCCCCGCAGATGTTGAAAGACGTAGGCTGCACATGGACCATTATTGGTCACAGCGAACGACGTCACATCTTCGGTGAAACCGATGCACTGTTAAACGAAAAAGTAAAATACGCCCTCGCGCAAGGCCTCAAAGTCATGTTCTGCATTGGCGAGACCCTGGAAGAACGTGAAGGCGGTTCGATGAATGATGTGCTCAAGACGCAGGTCACCAAAGGCCTCGAAGGCCTCTCCGAAGCCGATTTTGAGAACGTTGTGATTGCATACGAACCTGTTTGGGCCATCGGAACCGGCGTAACGGCCTCTCCGGCACAAGCAGAAGAAGCACACGCGTTTGTGCGTGGCGTGGTAGCCGACGCATTTGGTGCTGCGGTCGCCGAATCGGTACGCATCCAGTACGGTGGCAGCGTGAAACCGGACAATGCGGCTGAATTGATTTCGAATCCCAACGTGGACGGTTTCCTCGTTGGCGGTGCGGCGTTAAAAGCCGACAGTTTTGCAGCCATTGTGAAGGCGGTGTGCTGACCTAAGGTACTGCTTGCAACGGCGTGGACAGGAAACGCTTATACTTGAATAAGCGTGCATAAAGGAATTTTCTGAGGCATGTTGGATATTATTTTCAGTCTGAAAACCTTGTGGTGGTTGATGCTATTGCTCTATCTTCCGGCTTGTATCGGACTTATTGTCATAGTCCTTTTACAAAAAGGAAAGGGCGTGGGATTTGCGGGTGCTTTTGGTGTTGGCTCCGGTTCTGACGCGCTTTTCGGACCCCGTTCGGCGCGCAGTCTGCCTCAGAGATTGACCTACATCGCCGCTGGCCTTTTCATGGTCTTAGCCTTAGTCATGTCGATGCTTTCCGGTAAGCTTTATAAAGGCGTAGCTCCTGAGCAGGTAGACGAAGCTGCCCTTCAGGAAAGCGCGATGATGCAGGAAGTTTTTGCTGGCGAAGAGGCCAAGTCGGATGATGCAGCGGCGGAAGCTGCTGAGCAGACGCCGGCTACAGCAGAAGAAGCCACGGCAACCGAAGAGGCTGCCGCGACGACGGAGGAATCCGCTGCTGCAACCGAAGCCACCGACACGACTCCTGCTTCTGAAGCACAGGAAGAAGCCCCGGCGGAAACTCCGGCGCAATAAGTACACGAACATGTTTAATTCAAGGCCCAAGGCTGTAACCAGGCTTTGGGCCTTTGGTTTTTGTTATCCAGCATGAAAGAGCACCCCGGGGTGGTGTGGAGGAGACCGGATGGATAAGATTTTGATCCGTGGAGGGAAGCCGCTGCATGGCAATGTGCATGTGCGTGGGGCGAAGAATGCTGCGTTGCCCTTGATGGCGGCGGTCCTTTTGGCCGAATCGCCTTGTGTATTGCACAATGTTCCCTGTTTGCACGATGTCTTTTCCATGGATAAGCTGTTATCCAACATGGGAGTAAAGATTGACTTTACCGGGCGTTCCATGACGCTGGATGCAACAGCGGTTACCCAGCCAGAAGCCCCCTATGACCTGGTGCGTAAAATGCGCGCTTCGTTTTTTGTCCTCGGTCCGCTGCTGGGCCGCTTTGGAAAAGCCAAAGTTTCGTTACCCGGCGGCTGCGCCATTGGCGCACGTCCGGTGGATATCCATCTGAAAGGACTGGAAGCCTTAGGGGCGTCGATATGCATAGAAGATGGAAATGTGGTGGCGCAGGGGCGTTTGACAGGTACGGATCACGCCCTGGATTTTCCCAGTGTGGGCGCAACAGAGAATTTGATGATGGCGGCGGCGTGTGCGCAGGGGGTGACGCGTTTGACTAATGTGGCGCGGGAGCCGGAAATTGTAGATTTGGCCCGCTTTTTAAATAGTATGGGCGCGCAGATTTCGGGTGCAGGTACCGACTTGATTACCATTGTGGGTGTAGAATCTCTAGGCGGAACGGAGCATGTTGTTGTGCCGGATCGTATTGAGGTAGGCACCTTTTTGTTGGCGGGCGCGGCAACGCGAGGCGATGTGACCGTGCTGAATGGCGTAGCAGATCATCTGCCGGGGTTGCTGGAGAAGCTGCGTGAGTGCGGGGCGTTGGTGGAGGTGCAGGGCAACCATATTCGTGTGGCTGCGCTGGAAGGCGTGCAGGCGGTGGATGTAACGACGCGTCCTTTCCCTGGTTTTGCAACGGATTTGCAGGCGCAGATGATGACGTTGCTGACCTGTGCGGAAGGTGTAAGCCGGATTAAGGAAACAGTCTTTGAGAATCGCTTTATGCAGGCGGCGGAACTGGTGCGTATGGGAGCGGATATTGATTTGGATGGAGGTACGGCGATTGTTCGTGGCGTGTCCCATTTGAGCGGTGCACCGGTGATGGCGTCCGACTTACGCGCCAGTGCGGCGCTGGTGATTGCGGGTATGATGGCGACGCAGGGGGAGACGGCAATCTCGCGTGTGTATCATATTGATCGTGGTTATGAGCGCATAGAAGAACGATTGGTTGGTTTGGGCGCCGATATCGAGCGTGTCCGGGAGTGAATAAGATGAAACGATGGACGATCTCTGATGATGCTTCGTATGCACAGGTGCAGCAGGCGATTCGTCAACACAGCGAAGTGGGCCTGGGGGATCAGGTGGTGCAGGATAAGCTGGAGGCCACGCAGGGCATTGTAGATGCCGTTCGAAAAAAAGGCGATGCTGCATTGGCGGAGTTTACAGCGCGTTTTGACGGAGTGGCTTTGAAGCCGGAACAGTTTGAAGTAACCCCGGCGGAAATCGATGCGGCGTGCACTCAAGTCGAGCCGGCCTTTATCGCCATTCTTGAGCGGGCGTATGAGAATATCCGTCGTTTTCACGCCAAGAATCTACGGGAGTCGTGGGAAGAAACCTTTGCCGACGGTACGGTATTGGGACAGCGTGTAACCCCTATCGAGAGTGCCGGGGTATACGTGCCGGGAGGAAAGGCTTTTTACCCCTCGTCGGTATTGATGAACATCGCTCCAGCACGTGTGGCGGGGGTAGAAGAAATTGTTATGGTTTCTCCGCCCTCATATAACGGCGGAATCCATCCTGGGGTCCTGGCAGCGGCAAAGGTGGCGGGAGCAACACGGGTTTTTCGTATTGGAGGGGCGCAGGCGGTAGCGGCATTGGCCTACGGTACGGAGCATGTGCCGGCAGTGACGAAGATTACAGGACCGGGCAATCGCTTTGTGACAGCGGCCAAAGCATTGGTGCGTGGCGTGGTCGATATTGACAGCGAGGCAGGTCCTTCGGAGGTGGTGGTTTTAGCGGATCATACTGCGGACCCGCGTTTCGTTGCCTCTGAGATGCTTGCGCAGGCCGAGCACGATGAGGAAGCTATGTCGGTGTTGATTACGCCCTGCGAATCCTTGGTGGATGCGGTGGAACAGCGTCTGAAGGAAGAACTGAACCGGCTGGAACGCCGGGAAATCATTAGTCATTCGTTGGACGCGCATGGCTTGGTGATCCTGGTGCGGGATATGGAAGAGGCAATTGCCTTGACGAATCTATATGCGCCGGAGCATTTGAGCATACAGGTAGAATTTCCCCGCCGTGTGGCCGACCAGATTGTGCATGCAGGCGCAATGATGTTGGGGCATATGACGCCGGTGGCGGTGGGGGATTATTATGCAGGCCCCAACCATATTTTGCCCACCAACCGTCGTGCGCGTTATGCTTCGCCATTGACAGCGGAAGATTTTCGCAAAGTGACAAGCGTGCTGTACTACACGCCAGAACGCTTGCGCAATCAGGCGGAAGATATTATGGAATTAGCGCGGGTAGAAAAATTGAGCGCACATGCACGCTCGGTGCAGGTGCGTGTACAGGAAAGGGATGACCAATGAAATACGGTCGAACCTTGTTAAAAGAAGTAGAAGGCTATGTGCCAGGGGAACAGCCCCAAACAGGGAATGTGATTAAACTCAATACAAATGAGAATCCGTATCCCCCTTCACCTGAAGTGATGAGCGCTTTGCAGGCGCTGTCCACAGAGCAGTTGCGAAAGTACCCGGATCCAGTCGCACGTCCTTTCCGTGAGGCTTGTGCAGCGCGCTACGGGTATCCCAGTGCAGACTGGGTCTTGGCGGGCAATGGTATGGATGAACTGCTGGCTTTGGTTTTACGCACCTTCGTCGACCCTGGTGATGATGTTTTGGCGACGTATCCTACGTATTCGCTATACGAAGTGCTCTGTCAGTTGCACGGATGTCAGATTCGCTATGTGGATTTGGATGAACAATTTCAGTTGGTAGATGAATTTTTCGCAACCCCTGCGCGTATATGTCTGTTGACCCGTCCCAACGCCCCCAGCGGTGTTTCCGTACCGCGTGAGGCGGTCGCGCGCCTCTGTGAAGCCTTTGATGGGATCGTGGTCATTGATGAAGCGTATGTCGATTTTGCCGATGACGATTGTATGGATTTCCCCAAACGTTTCGAGAACGCCTTGGTGATGCGTACATTCTCCAAATCCTTCAGTCTTGCGGGCATGCGTTTAGGTACGGTCGTGGGACGTCCGGAATTGATCCAGGAGTTTCTCAAGACCAAAGATTCGTATAATCTCGATATATTCCAACAGACGGCGGGTTTGGCGGCGATCGAAGACTATGACTACATGCAGGCCAATGTGAAGCGGGTACGCGAGGTTCGCAGCTATTTGAGGGCGCAATTGCAACAACGCGGCTTTGATGTGCCTGAATCGCAGAGTAATTTTTTACTAGCGCGTTGGGAGGGTACCCCCTCAGCCAAATCTATTTTTGAAGCCCTGCGCGATCGTCAAATATACGTGCGCTATTTTAATGCGCGCAAGTTGGAGAATGCTCTGCGGATTACCGTGGGGACTGAATCGGAGTGTAATGCGTTTTTAGCGGCATTAGACGAAATTCTGGGCTAAGGTGTTTTTTTTGATAAACTGGGGAGGCTTCTTTGTACCTGGAGAAGTCTCCCCAGTTTGTTTTTGATTTGGTTGTAGCAGAGGAAGTAGGCTACGATGGCTTGAGCACTTTAGTGACTTAAACTCCAAGAGTTGTCATAAAAAGCGAAATTTTACTGCGGTCAGGGATGGTAAGGACCATACCTCCTGCTTGTGGTCGCTGGACCACTTTGGAAGGGAATGCGTAGAGATGTTTTCATGGGCGATAGTAATTTGTTCCAGTGTGTTGAGCATCACCTCGTTGACAGGGCAGGTAGTGGATGCCCATGGTCAGCCTGTTGTGAATGCACGGGTATTCATAGAACCGGGCCTGGGCGGTATGGTGCAGGAAACAAGTGTGGATGAATCAGGCACTTTTTCCTTCGCAGAAGTCCCTGCGGGCGATGTCGGTGCGTTCGCCATTGCACCGGGTATGGGCTTTGGCGGACGCCATCTGAAGGTGGCGGTGGTGGATGAAATATCGCCTGTAACGATTGCGCTTGCCCCTGAGGGGCGCATTGCCGGCAAGGTGCTTAATCCCAAGGGGAAACCGCTGTCCAAAGCATGCATTACACGGGTGGCTTTATTGGGTGAGTATAAAGTGGGTATCCCTTTGAGCAAGTTGAAGGCCTTTGGTTTTGATACCCCCTATACGGATGAGGAAGGCAATTTTAGTCTTGTCGGACTGCCTGCCGGTGGTGCTGTGGCCCTAAAAGTGGGGCATGCCGATTATGCACAGGAGGGGGTGCGTGAGGTGCAGGTAGGTCGTGAGGATCTCCGTGTACAAATGTATCCTGGGGTTCTAATCCGTGGCGACGTCTTGGCGCGTGACACGGCAGCGCCGGTAGCGCATGTGACAATTGTCATGCGGAATGCGCAGCCGCCCTATGATACAGCGGTCACAGAGACCGATGGTCGGGGTGCCTTTATCTTGCGCTTGAAGCCGGGTGTATATATGTATCAGGCGACGGGAACGGGGCGTCAAAGTGCTGGCTGGACGCAGCTAGCAGTGCGTGGACAACTGCTGGAGCAACGCGTGAAGTTATACGTGGCCGGCACAGGATACATATACGGTGTGGTCAAAGATGCTGTCACCGGTGCAGCAGTGAAAGATGCCCGGCTTTCCATTCGTTCCAATGGTAATTTAGCGGCCTTGGTACGCACAGGGGCAACGGGCGCCTATCGTGTAGCGGTAACAGAAGGGGAAAGTACAGTTCATTTGGAATTTGCCTCTGGCTACACGCTGCCAGAATTGAATGTCTTTCGAGCATCGATTGCTGCTGGTGCAGAGGTGGAAATCCCGGAGATGTGGCTGGCTCCGATTCCCGAGTTTAAAGTGCAGGTTCTGGATGAGGACGGAAACACACCGCTTGCCGGCGCTATTGTTCAGTTGTTGCGTCCGCAACAATTGGGATGGCGTTGTACAGATGAAGAGGGGCGGGTAACGGTATCCGTTGCAAAATTGCCAGAAGATGGGGCGCTGGTCGGTATGGTGGAACATCCCACAAAGCCATTGGGCGCGCTTTTTGCACTTAATTCCCGTCAGGTGCATAACGCACAAGTACAGGTCTTGCCTTTTTCTCAGGTGCACGGACGTGTGGTAGATGATAAGGGCGCTTCTTTAGAGGGGGCGGTAGTAGGGGGGATGTTTGCCAATGAAAAGGTTTCGGATATCGTTCCCCTGTGGCGTATCGTTGCAGACCGTAATGGCTACTTTCAGTGGAACTATGCCATCCCTGGCATTCCGCAACGCGTTGTAGCGAGAACGGGTGAAAACCTGGCCGGCGAATCGATGGATTATAATCCCAAGGCGAGTGCACAGACGGAATTGGGAAATGTGGTGGTGGCCGGTGGGGTAGATGCACAAAGCTGCTTGGGCAATACCTTGAAATGGTATACCCAACCGCTATTGGCGGGAAAACTTCCTGAAGAAGTGCGTAAGACCTCCGCATTACTTGTTTACTGTTCCGCCGCCGAAGCCGAGATGGTGCAGCAGGCTTTACAAACGGTAAAGGCAGTCCTGGAAGGTGCCGACCTGAGTATTGCCATGATAGTTCATGGCGCCTTCTCGGAAGTAGAGACGAAAATTCCCGTTTTACAAGGTGCGCCGCCTGCTGAGGCAACGACCTATTTGCTGAATGCAGAGGGTAGAGTAATCATGGAAACGTTTGGCTTGCCGCCTTTGCAAGCTATGCAAGCGTTGATCCAATGAGATTCCGTTTCGATGATGGAAGTAACCCGAGAAAGACCCTGACGAGGAGTGCTGTGTTGTTGTATATCCGAAATAGATTCGTTTTTTTTGTCCTGTCTGCGCTTATTAGCTTGTTTTCATTATCGGCGGTTGCGGTAGAGATTTCAGGCGTACTGCTGTCTGCGGATGAGACCCCATTGCAAGATGGGAAGGTCTGGCTGTGGCAATCCGAAAAGGCGCTAAATGTGCTTAGCGATGAAACGGGACATTTTCAGTTTAAAAATGTGCCTGTGGGCGACACCAACCTTATCGCCTATAAGGAAGGGCATGCTGTCGGTGGGATACATCAGTTTGTTGTTGAGGATTTCTCGGTGAAAATTTACTTGCCGCCAGCCGAGACACTGCAGCTCCGTGTAATCAACAATACCTTCGAAGAATTGCCTGGGGTTCGGGTAAAATCTCTGCTGGTAGGCGATAGTTTCTTTTTGCCTGTAGAAGAGTTGGGTAAGCTGGACTTTCCCCAGGTGCGTAGTGACGAAAAAGGGCTTTTGACGCTACCCTGGTTGCCGCGAAAGAGCTTTGTAAAAATGGTGCTTACGCACTATCAATACGCCGATTCTGCAATTTCATATTTGCCCGTAGGGGGAGAACGTCAAAACATTGTCTTATACCCGGGCGTGAAAGTGGTGGGGCGTGTCTTACACGACAACAAACCTGTTTCCAACGCGCGCGTGACAGCTTTTCAACGTTCCCTCAATATGCAACGTGATTTTGCAACGACATTTACCGATCCCGAAGGATGTTTTAGCCTGCGTCTGGCCGAAGGTTCATACGCACTCCGTGCTCAACATACGGACTTTGCCGCCGCCCCTCCGCAAAACCTGAAGGTTTTACAGGATCAGGAGGCCCCGCCGGTAACCTTACAGTTGCATGCCCCGCATTATATCCGAGGAGAGATTCGTTTTGTTGACGAAAGCCCCAGTCCTGGGGTCTGCGTGCAGTACTATATGGGCGAGCAATTGCAGGAGGAGGCCTGTACCGATGGGAAAGGGAAGTTTGAATTAAAAGTAGCAGGGGCAAAGGGAATGTTGCTCGTTGTTCCGCCCTCCGGTTTTATGACGCAGGCCCTGCCACGTATTCCGGTAGATATGGGGACAGAAACAGCGGCAGAGATAAAACCTCTGTACCTGTCCGAACTTCCTTTAATCTCGGGCACCATCATTGATCAGGAGGGGGAGCCTGTACCCAACGTGCTGGTTTCTTCACAGAACCAGGAAACACCGATTTGGGTCCTGACCGACGAAAAAGGTGCATTCCAGTTTCGTCTGGCGTATGCACCGGAAGAGAGTAAGCTTTATTTTCGTGCTGAGCATCCCCTACGTTTCCTGCGGCGCGATTTCAAAGTGCATCTGCGCCACCTTGAGCCCATTACGGTCCGTTTGAAACCCTTTGAACCCGATTCGAAGGTACGAAAACCTATCCCCGGACGGAACAATCTGACCGCCCTCATTGGGGAAGATGCCCCAGAGATTCGTTGTTCAGATTGGTTTAACACCCCTCCGCTGGACGCAGAGGCATTGAAAGGGAAGGTCGTCGTAATAACCTTTTGGGGCGGTTTTGACGATAGTGCGCTGGGCTGTGCGCGTATCGAGGAAATGCGGGCACATGCGGACTTGCTGCGGGAAGTAGACGATGTGATTTTCCTTGCGGTTCATGATGCGGGCAATGACGCGGACGAGGTCGAAAACTATATCCACCAGCGTCATATCACCTTTCCTGCAGCACGCGACGCCGATCCCTTTTTCAGCTTTGTAAACTATGGTGTCAATTTTATCCCACAAACCGTACTGATCGATCGCCAAGGTAAGCTGCGCTATGCAGAGACTGAAGGACGCTTGCTTGAATTGATCAAGGTGCTGCGTCGAGCCAGATAGCAAGGCTTTCTACTATGCTAATAAAAAGACCGCCGATGCGAATCATCTGGCGGTCTTTTTATAGAAATCAATTGTGTGTAGCAAGGGAGCACAACCTTTGATTTAGTGGTTGTGCTTCAGAAGACTACAGCGCAGCAGCACGTTGCTGCAACGCGGACTTGCGACGTGCTGCCTGGTTGCGATGGATAACGCCCTTTTGCGCAGCACGATCGATGGCCGACAATGCCTTGGGTACTTCAGTCTTCACCAATTCAGCGTCTTTTGCTTCAATAGCGCTGGCCGCACTTTTTACCAGAGTTTTCATCCGTGAACGCACCGCTACATTACGCTGCCGGTTTGTTTCGTTCAAGATAATTCGTTTTTTCTGCGATTTGATGTTTGCCATTACGTTATCTTCTCCGTTTAAACGTAGTTATTCCGCAACCTGAGTGGCAAAGTATAGCAAATGCATAGCGCAATATCAACTTTAATTCAACTAACATTGGCAAGTAGGAACCTATTTGGAAAATTCGTGTGTAAAATCGCTCAATAGAGTGGACTTTTGCCGTTTTCTTGCGTATTCTGTTTACGGTAACTGGGGAATTAAGGAGGATTACTACAATTCGACCTTAAGCTTTTGTTTTGTCGCTACGTCCTTGGTTACTCTGCTATACACGGCATGAAACATGATTGGGGGAATCGACTTATTTTTAGCCAGGCTATTTTTAAGGAAACAGGGATATGCTGAATCTTGCACATTATCTGGATGAAACTGCAGCGCGGTATCCGGATACTACGGCGACCGTTTTGGATGCCTTTCGTATGACCTATGCCGAGTTGGCTGCAGCGTCCTGGCGTGTAGCCAACGTCCTGCGCGATAAAGGAGTAGGTAAAGGCGATAAGGTGGCGGTGATGTTACCCAACACGCCGCATTTCCCCATCATTTACTATGGAATATTGCATGTAGGCGCTATTGTAGTGCCGATTAACGTGTTGTATCAGCAGGCGGAGATTCGCCATTGTTTGGCCGACTCGGAATGTAAGGCGCTGTTTGTGTTTAAGCGTTTTGAAGTCGAGGCGCGTAAAGCTTTCCTGACGACAGACCCCTGTGAACACCTTATCGTCGTTGCTCCTCCTGAAGATATGGAGCAACCCCAGGTGGGCGAAAGCTTCATGCATTTGGTAATGGCGGCGGAGCCGCATTTTGATACGGTGCAAACCATGCCGGATGATACTGCGGTATTGCTCTACACATCGGGTACCACAGGAGCACCCAAAGGGGCGGAGCTGACGCATTTCAACATGTTTTTCAATGCGCATTACGTCGGTCGTGAAATCACCAGGGCGCAACCAGGCGATGTAACGCTCACGACCTTGCCCCTGTTTCATTCCTTTGGGCAGACCTGCCTGATGAACGCCAGTATCCTTTCAGGAGCGACGATGGCTATGCTACCGCGTTTTGAAACGCGTAAGGCGATGGAGGTGATACAACGGGAAAAGGTGACTCTGGTGGCATTAGTGCCGACCATGTATTTCTTTTTCCTGAACGTAGACGATTGGGAGCAATATGATTTTTCTTCCTTGAAGATGGCGGTATCCGGCGGTTCTGCATTGCCTGAAGAAGTACACCGGCGTTTCCAGGAGCGCTATGGCATCACCATTCTGGAAGGCTACGGATTATCTGAGACCAGCCCGGTGACCTCTTTTACCCGTGCAGGCGAAGAGGTGCGCATCGGCTCTATCGGCAAGCCCATCTGGGGGGTGGAGATGAATATCATGCGGGAGGATGGTTCCTTTGCGGAAGTAGAGGAGCCGGGTGAGGTGGTTATTCGTGGTCACAATGTGATGAAGGGGTACTACAACCGCCCTGAAGCAACGCGGGACGCCTTTGTGCATGGATGGTTCCATACGGGAGATATTGGAAAGCGAGACGAAGACGGTTATTTTTACATCGTTGATCGCAAAAAAGACCTGATTATTCGTGGAGGAATGAATATCTATCCCCGCGAGGTTGAAGAGGTGATTTACCGCCATCCCAAGGTGCTGGAAGTGGCCGTGGTGGGTATGCCCGATCCGGTGCGCGGAGAGGAAGTGAAAGTCTACGTTTCGCCACGCGATGGAGAGACGTTGACGCCGGAAGAAATCAACGCCTATGTGCGTGAGCATTTGGCGAAATATAAATGGCCCAAAAAGGTGGAGATCATGGGGGAATTGCCCAAAGGACCGACAGGGAAAATTCTGCGCCGTGAGCTAAAGGAACGCGCACAGCATCAGGATGAGATGTAATAGCGGTCTGGCTACCTTTGAAATGCGCTTATAAAAGCAATTGCCGTTGCATCATTTGCATGCAACGGCAATTGCTTTTTTCTGCTCTGGTATTACGCAAGCAGGCGCAGCCAGGTGCGGATGAGGATGACGGCAGAGATAAGAGCGACTGCCGTCAGGGTGATAGCAAGGCCGATATTGCCATAGAGCCAGTGTCCGGTGGCAAAGAGGGTGCTGTAAATGGAAACAGAACCTAAGAGCATGCATAGGATGCCTTTGGGAACTTGCCAGGCTTTATCCTCGGCAATAGCCAGTTCGCCGGCTTTTTGGGTAATGTGATGCCAGCCGGGACCGCCCGGATGTACCATGCGACAAAAGTTTATCAGGACAGATTCTTCTGTGGGTTGGGTCAGGAAGGTAACAGCGAGCCAGCACAAGGTGGTGATGCCAACGCCCAACAGCAGGTTGGTCGAACCGGAAAGTTCGGAAAAGCCCAGGCGGGTATGGAAGAATTGCAGATAGATGGCAACAAGGAATGAGGCGACCATAGCGGTAAGCTCGCTAGCCGCATTGATGCGCCACCAGAACCAGCGCAGAATAAACAGCAGTCCGGTACCGGCGCCAATCTGCAACATGATCTGGAAATTCCCCAACGCATTTTCCAATAAGAGCGCCAATGCGCCTGCGCAAACCATTAAGATAGCCGTGCAGATACGTCCCACCCGTACCAGTTCGCGTTCAGAGCTTTCAGGGCGAATAAAACGTTGATAAAAATCGTGAACGATGTAGGAGGCACCCCAGTTAAGATGGGTTGAGATAGTGCTCATATAGGCAGCAATCAGAGAAGCAACCACCAATCCCAGCAGGCCTGCGGGCAGAAAGGTCAACATAGCGGGATAGCCCAAGTCGTCATTGATGACATCGCCCGCTTTGGGAAATGCCTCACGCAGCGCGTCGAGATCGGGGAAGACCACCAGAGAGCATAAGGCCACAAGGATCCAGGGCCAGGGACGTAAGGCGTAATGGGCGGCATTGAAGAAAAAGACCGCTCCCAATGCATTTTTTTCATCCTTGGCCGCCAACATACGTTGCGCAATATAACCACCCCCGCCCGGTTCACTGCCTGGGTACCACATACTCCACCATTGCACTGCCAAGGGGAGGATGAGCAGTGTGACAAGGGATTCCGTATCGGTCAACGCCGGCAACATATTGAGTTTTCCCTGTACCGCTTCATGGTGCAACAAACCGGAAAGCCCCCCAACTTTGGGATGTTGTAATGACACGTAAGCCGCGCCAATAGCGCCCGCCATCGCCAGAATGAACTGCACAAAGTCCGTGATCAAGACCCCTCGTAAGCCCCCCATTGAGCTGTATATTACCGTGACGGTTGCCGCGATGAGGATGGTTTGTATAGGCGTCAGCCCCAATAGGATACGTCCTATTTTAATGGCCGCCAGAGAGACGGACGCCATGATGAAAATATTAAAAAAAGCCCCCAGGTAAAGTGCGCGGAAACCTCGCAAAAATGCGGCGGTTTTTCCACTATAGCGCAACTCATAAAACTCCACATCGGTCAATACCCCAGAGCGTTTCCACAGTTGGGCATAGATGAAAACAGTGAGCAGGCCAGTAAGTAGAAAGGCCCACCACACCCAGTTACCCATAACACCATTTTTTCGTACGATATCGGTAACCAGATTAGGGGTGTCCGTAGAAAAGGTCGTCGCCACCATGGAGACCCCCAACAACCACCACGGCATATGCTTTCCTGCTGCAAAGAATTCCGCTGCACTAGAACCCGCTCGTCGACTTACAACAATCCCAATTAATAAAGAAACCACAAAAAAGGCTATGATACAGGCCCAGTCAATTCCATGTAGTAACATACAGCTTCTCCCATAGAAAGATACGGATAGTAAAAATTTTTATTTTGGAATGTGATTTTTCAGCACATTTGATGGCTTATGGTACGCATATGAGATGAGCGAAAACAAACTACAGGAGCAATCGGGTGCGGAGAGAGTAGGGTTTGTACTTTCTGTATACTGTTATGACGATATGGTACAATTGAAAATCTGTATTATAGTGCATTGCAGTTTCGCTGTAGTTTAATTCCAGAGCTGTGTTTTTTTATTGGAGGGAAATGAAATGAAGAAGAGCGCCTACACGCTTGTTTTCGCCATTTTTTTGGGGCTGATAACCGCATTTTGCGGACAGGCGCAGGAAACTGCGGGTAGTAACGATGTGTTTCGTATTATTGTTGCGCCTTACATGCAATATCCCACGCCTACCAGCATGATTTTCCGCTGGGAGACCAGCGAGTTGTCGACATCGGTGGTGGAATGGGGAAAAAAGGCGACGGTTGAGGAGCGTCAGGAAGGCGAGGGAATGGCGACAATGCACGAGGTGAAGGTAGACGGGCTAAAACCCTCCTCCTATTACTTCTATCGGGTGCGTTCGGTGAATGCAGCCGGGGAAGAGGTTACCAGTGATGTATACACCTTCCAGACTGCGGTAGAAAAGGATCAGCCTTTTTCTTTTGTGGTGCTGTCAGATACACAAGACAACGGCGTTGTATTAAAAAAAGTATCCACGCTGGCCTATAAACAGCGTCCTAATTTCAGCGTGAACATAGGCGACCTCGTTAGCGAAGGACCTGAGAAAAATCTGTGGGTTAACCATTATTTCAGCAATTCTGAAATTCTGAATACACGGGTGCCACTGCTGCCGACTATTGGCAACCATGAACGTGACTCGCATTTTTACTACGACTATTTTTCCTTGCCCGAGCCCGAATATTACTACAGCATGGTCTACGGCAATCTGGAAATGTTCATTTTAGATTCAGAGAAACCCGTACAGAAGGGGAGCGAACAGTATGAATGGCTGGCTGGCGCTTTGAAGAAATCCACAGCGACCTGGAAAATCGTTTTTATCCATTGTCCCGCTTACTCTTCCGACTCTGATGATTATGGTGATACAGCAGAACGCCGTTCCGTTTTCGGTGATTTTCGTATGCGTCGCGCTACGGAATTATATGACAAGTACAATGTAGATATCGTTTGGAGCGGCCATATTCATTCCTATGAACGCACCTTCCCGCTGTATGACAATAAGGTCGTGCAGGAAGGGGGGACCGTGTATTTGATCACCGGGGGCGGTGGGGGACATCTGGAAGAAGCCGGTCCCTTCCGAAGTGCATTCACCGCCAAAGTTTTGGGCAAGACCCACCATTATTGTTATGTAATGGTTAATGGCGGTACTTTGCGAATGGATGCCTATGATATCGACGGTCGCTTATTCGACACGCTTGAATTGAAGAAGTAAACTTTCGTTATCTATCGATAAAAAGAGCCTGCGCAGGCTTTAAATCTTTTACGCAACAACCATACCACCTACTTTGGCGGCCTTGAACGGTCTGTTCTACATCGGTTTGCTGCCGGTATAGCCCGAAGTATAATGGCGCGTCAGGATGTCCTATCCCATCAAGGTAGCGAAGGCGATAGAGGTTATCGGCCTTCTTTACCCCACCTCTGACCGCAATTATGCCTTTACGTTCAAGTTACGTCCAACAGCGGGATCACTGGATACGGATTGCAACAATTTCATGGCCATATCGCCCTGAAAATCCACCGCATCCTTCTGTAATTTCACTGCGGCTACTGTGCGCGCATTTTGAATCTGGCTGGCAGACATGCTTGCCCCGCCACTAATCGATGATACTCCTGCCATAAATCATACCCTCCATGGTAGTCTTTCTATCGCATCCTTGTCTTGCTGTAGCTTATTTATGATAGCCACAGCAAGCCTTTTTCCACTACTTCAGACAAAGTATACCTGAAAACCGATTTTTACGCAAGTGTCTTATTTCTATTCAATAAAATCGATTAAAGTGTCTTTATTAAGTATGTGTGCGAAAAGCCGTTGTTCTTTGAGTCTGTTTATACGCCCCATCCCATAATGAAGCCGACCTGATAGATGGTTATAGCGAGGATAGCGGCCAGGGTGGTGGAAAAACAGGTGGAGAAAAGCGCCCATTTCCAAGAGCCGCTTTCTCGACGTATTACGGCGACGGTGACGAAGCAGGGAGCGTAGATCATAACGAAAATCATGAGTACCAGTGCCCGCAACGGATTCCATTTAGGGTCGTTATGCAAGCGTTCGGATAATGGTTCCGCTTCTTCAGGATCCACTTCACCCATACTATAGGCCGTTCCCAAGGTGCCCAGCACGACTTCTTTGGCAGCAAATCCACCGATGAGAGCAATATTCGTGCGCCAATCAAAGCCAGCATATTGGCTGACAGGTTCCATGGTTTTACCGACACGCCCGGCAACACTGTGCGCAAGACGCTGTACAGCAAACTCGTTTGCCGCTTCCGGGGTAGTATCCAAATCAGCCGGTTCAGGTAGCCGGGGGAAATACATGAGCGCCCAAAGCAGGATATTGATAAGCAGAATGATGGTGCCTGCCTTCTTGATATACATCCAGGTGCGTTCCCATGTATGCAACAAAACGCTACGTAGTACGGGCACATGGTAGGGGGGCAGTTCCATCACAAAAGGCGTTTGTTCTCCCCGAATAACCCAGTGGCGTAATACCCAGGCTGCACACAGCGCCACAGCCCACGAGATAGCCCAGAGTGTCAACATCATCTGGGTGCGCTGATGTGGAAAGAAAGCCGCGATCAGCATGGCGTAAACAGGCATTTTAGCGCCACAATTCATGAAAGGGGCGACGAGCATCGTGATCAGGCGATCTTTCTCTTCACGCAAGGTACGTGTTGCCAGTACGCCAGGCACCGCACAGCCCCCGGTACCCAGACCGCCGGAGACGATCATGGCGAGGATGGATTTTCCCTGTAATCCAAAGCATTGCAGTACGCGATCGAGAATGAAGGCCACGCGTGCAATATAGCCTGTATCTTCCAGTGCTGAGATGAACAGGAACATGGTGAAAATGAGCGGCACAAAGCCCATTACCCCGCCAACGCCACCGATAAGGCCATCATGGATAAGGGAATAGAGCATAGGCATATGGGTTTCAAGCGGCGCCACGGCTTCTGCGAGCTGTTCAAAAAACCACTCCATCCATCCCGTTGGGCTGACCCAGCCGCCGAACCAGGGAATCCACGCCCATTCATCGGAGATTTTAAATACCCAGAGAAAGAGGGCCGCCACGACGCTTAGCAAGATGATAGGACCCAATACACGGTTACAAACAAGGGTGTCGATACGGTCCGTAATGTCACGCCGATTCGTTTCACTGAATTCCCGGCATTCCCGCACAGCCCCTGCCGCAAATCCATAGCGACGCTCTGCGATCATCGTTGTGGCGTCATCCTTAAAGTGCCGCTCGATACTTTCAATCGTATCCGCCACCGGTTTTTCCAATGCGGCAGCTGCCTGCGGTGCTTGTTCTTTCAGACGCTGAACAAAATCCTCGTCCTGTTCCACCAGTTTGACCGCAGCCCAGCGAGGGAAATGGGTTAATGGCATTGCGGGAGTATTTGCGATGGTTTCCGCCAGCCGATTTATTTCATCATTAACCTCATGCCCATACGTAACCAGCTTTGGGAGGGGCGGTGTTGGTTGGGAAAGTGCTTCCATTGCGGTTGAAAGTAATTCCTGTGCCCCTTTTCCCTTGTTGCAAATGGTGGGGATAACCGGGACGCCGAGCAACTCAGAAAGTTTTTCCGCATTGATATGGACCCCGCGATTTTTGGCAACGTCGACCATGTTGAGGGCGATAATCAGCGGAACATGCATCTCCATCAACTGGATAGTCAGATAAAGATTGCGCTCCAGATTTGAGGCGTCCACCACATCAATAACCAGATCGGGCTGTTCTTCAATGATGACCTGTCGGGCCACTACTTCTTCCTGCGAGTAGGCGGTCAACGAGTAGGTGCCCGGCAAATCAACAACGGAGATTTTTTCTCCTGCAATAGTAAGGGCGCCCTCTATACGCTCGACGGTGACACCAGGATAGTTGCTCACCTGCTGGGCCGAGCCAGTAAGACAATTAAACAGAGAGGTTTTTCCAGCATTCGGGTTTCCGGCAATGGCAATGCGTTTCATTTCGCTACTTTCTCAACTTCAATTTCTTTGGCTTCATTCATTCGTAAAGCTAAGTGATACCCTTTAATGTGTACCTCGACAGGATCGCCCAAAGGCGCATGGCGCTCTACGAAAACTTCTGTGCCGCGGGTGACTCCCATATCCAGCAAACGCTGACGCATGCTGCGGGCGCCATGACTATGTATGCGGAGAATGCGCGCATTATCTCCGCTAACCAGATCAAAAAGGGTCAGGGGATTCGAAGAGGCCTCTTGCGTAGACATAGGGTTTAAAAATCCTTTTTTATCTATGTGACAATAGATTTTTAATTTTTATAACTACTACTTTATAACTACTGTTTTTTTAAAAAAAGAGATGAAAGCGAAGAACAGTGAATGTTGCCAAAAGAATACACCACCGGCAACGGTATTTATATTTTAAACGCTTTGCATGTTTTCTCTGTGTCTAATGAAAGGGGGCTATAGGGGTTGCACCAAGATCTTTTTGGCCATAGCTCTGCCCAAGCCAAAGCGGCATTCTCCCACCGCTAGCAACATGGGGCCCCAAGCGCGTTCCCCACCACGAAGAATAAGTAGCTCGCGTCCCGGGTAAAGACCCATACTAGTCATACGCTGCTGGAAACATTGTCCACCCAGAAACGCCATCACACGAACTATTGTACCAGGCGGAGCTGCCGCCAGAGATATCCAGTTCGTCTTTTCTTTATGTGCGACTACTCTATGGGGCACAGCGTGTATCCTTCTCTTCACTGTGCTGTATTTTTGGCGATACAGTTGGTTGGGTGGCGCAATGACGAGCATGTGCACATCCGCAGCATTTTTCCGGACGGGAAAATGCACGGAACAACCGTCGCACACTGCAGAATACTGCAATACCCACAATGACTATGACCGCAAAAGTATCCATATATTAACTTCTTGAGGCGCTGGAAAATATATGCGCCGCTTAATCTATCCGGTGGTCTAGTAAATTACGAAGCATCCCTTTTTTTCTGATACGCACGTATACCCTTACGCATTCTTTCCGCCAGTTTTTCATCATCCAAAAGGCATTGCATCAGGCTGAGCAGGCTTTGTCCTGTTTCCATACTCATCAGGTGCTCCATCTTGCAGGCGTCGGCCAAGGCAACCTGCTTTTCTACGCCCAGGATTTTTTGGAAAAAACGAGCAAGGATATCGAAATTTTGTTCCACAGATTTAGCAATCTTCTCCCCCTCCTCCGTCAATAACAGGAACCGATTAGGATCTTCGCCTACCCAGCCCCGCTTTTTCAACTGGTTCAAGGCCATCGAGGCGGCCCCTCGCGAGACCTCCAGCATCTCCGCCACATCCGTTGCCCGTGCATAGCCGAAATCATTGCGCAGGCAGTCGATAGCCATAAGATAATGCGCCATGGAATGCGAAAGCTTATTACGTTCAAATTCACGCCAGTACGTGGCGTCATTTACAGTATTTTCAGCAGATAAGTTCAAGGGTTTATCTCCTTGTTTATTGTGGTAAACAAGTTTAACGTATGTATTGTAACATGTTCTTTATGCTAATCCAACTTTAATTTACCCTGAAAACATCATTATGCCGACGCTGGGGAGATAGAGGATAGCTGCTCAGGCAGTCTTACGTGCCAGCAGCATGAAGGAGACCCCACAAGGTAATTTACAATGGGGCAGGAGCGCTGCTTCGCTATCTAACAGCGCAGTGCATAGTGTATTACTCCAGGTCGATGGCGTTGCAGGCAAGTCGGATTGCGTTGAACGGGCGTTGCGTCGTACCAGACGCAACAAAGCAATGGGAGGAAGTAAAAAGGTGTTCCAATACGTGTAATGCACCAGGTTAAACCCCGCTTTTTCGAGCAACGGCTTAACGGTGTGTATTGTAAAGCGGGTATCGTTATGCACGGCAACATCATGCGACGAGAGTAAGCTTTGATACGCAGGCAGGTTAAGCAAAAGGAAACCGTTTGGCACTAGTACGCGGTAGGCTTCATTGAGAAACTGTTGTTTATCCTGCACGGCCCGATGGCAGAGTACATCGAACGAGACCGCCAGGTGAAAACGTTCCGCTGCAAAGGGCAGCGCTACCGCCGAAGCACGAACCCTTTCATGCGTTGACGTTTTTTTATGCAACCGGAGCGCCTCATAGGCATAGTCCATAGCGAAAAGGTGTACCCGGGCGGGCTTGTTGTCCCCGTTAGCCAGCGTCTGGAAATGCTGTAACATTCCCCCCGTGCCGCAACCAATATCCAGCATATGCACCGAGGCGGGGGGGAGGGCCGTACACAGATACTGGTTCCAGAGCCAGGTTACCCGTTTTCGCAACGCACGGTACCACCAATGCGTTTGTTCCGCCTGATATAGAATTTCGTATTCTCTGGGATTCACGACGCCTACTTTTTACGGGTATTGTAATGTGATTCTGAAGAATTGTTTTAAAGCGACCCCGCGACCGCTAACATAGGGGACCGAAAATATAGCGGCAGGTCCACTCTTGATTCACCCCCCAAGGTGTACAATAAGCCTCCCATCCAGAGAAGATGGACACCGCCAGTAGCAATAATACGATGAGCCAATGCCACGGTTTATGCATCCCTTTCCACACCGGTGTTGCCATGAGTAACCACAACGGCATGCTTCCCATGTACCAACGGAAGCCATACGCAGCCCCACCGTAATTGTTGGTTCCCTGTATGTAGTAGAGGCTAAGCAGCACCCCACCCAGTAGCCCGGCCATATAATACCCACGAAAAGGAGTGGTTGGGAAAAAGAACGCGCGCACAACGCCTGAGAATCCCAGTAACAAAATAGGGAAAAGCAAAAATACCCCATAACGCCCCAAGGTCATGTGGAAAAAATACAGCGCTTTGGGTTCATGCAAAGCGTCCACACCGAGCGGATTGCGCCAATACGATCCTTCAAAAAGATAGCGGTCGTGATTCATTTGGGCGGGTAAAGGGCTGCCTGTAACGGCTAGCATACAGCCGAAATGTACCGCGAGAGGACCCAGCATCCCCAGTCCTCCCCATAAAAATGCCTGCCGGGGGAAACGCCATAACAAGTACATACCTGCTAGCACGACATATATGGTCATAGGCATGTCCAGAGTAAAAACAAGCGCACCGCATAAGCCAAAGAAGAAAAAACGCCACCATGTCGCGTCCAGTTTTCCGCTACCCAGACCCAATGCAAAATAGAGCATCGCCACCGTCATGCACGCTCCCGGCACATGATTATTCAATTGGGGGGAGAATCCTAAAAACTGCGTTCCAAAAGCCAAGGCCGCCAGTGGCACGATTCGTCGGGTCGGCGCATCGATAAAGAGCGCCAGGATTTTAGCAAAAAAAACCAGCATGACGACATAGGCGCAAATTGAAAACGAAAAGGTCATCAAGCGCAACAAAGCACGAAGATCATCCCGCTGCGTTAATTCCCACCCCAGCAAGCGATGTGCAACAAGGTATTCGCCCGTCATCAGCAGAGGTAACATAGGAGGTTTGGTCGACAATAATCGTCCGTTCAGTTCATATTTATCAATCGTCAACGGCTCGAAAGGGTTTTCAATATCCGCAGCGGGGCTGTCAATATACCACGTCCCCTTTTGTGTCAGACTGTATACGGTCGCCAAGCGGCTAGCCGCCGTATCGCCGAGGAAGACGGTGCGCAAGCCCGCCAGTGAAAGACATAACGCAAGGCCGATCAACAATGCCTGTGCACCATATGCCCAATGCATTTTCCACTTTATACTTTTCAAAAACAACTGCGCCACAAGCCTCCCCATACCCTTCCTCAGTCAACGGCTATGCTATTCGCCTCCTGTAAATTTGGACCAGATTTTACTGAACCAGCTTCGATGTTCTTCAGCAGCTACTGTACGTACTTCATCTTCAGGACGCGCCACCCAGACGCCATCGACTTGTATCTCTGACTTTTCCGCAACAAAAAGACTGCCGATTCGTACCCAACGCCCATTTCGGTATTCATAAGTAAGCGTTTCCTGGCCGGTATCGCGAATGAAAGTATTGTCGGAGCGCGCCTCATCCCGCTTGCGGTGCAAGCGCGTTGAAAAGCGTATTTTTCTTACCTGTACATCGGCTAAATAAGGGCGCGTGCGCGACTCTGTTTCCTGCAACACCACCTCCATATTTTGTGCACCCTGCGGATAATTAGCGTATTCCTTGAAGAAATACGGTTTGCGTTTTACGATACGCCCCTTCTGGCTATCCGCATTACGCATGGCCGATTCAATGTGTCGTTCCACTAAAGAACGCAGTGCCGCCTCATAATCCTCCACAGTACTTCCGTCCGTCGACATGGTGGCGTTTTCAGTACTGCTCTTTTTGCCCCAGTCCCAAAAACGCAATCGGGCACAGGAAGTCAATCCGAGAATCAACATACCGCACAACATTACACGCATAAACTTATGCAACATTACCGCTACCTTTCTTTAAACTACGCACATACAAAAAATGCATGCGTGAAATTTCCATCACAACATAAAGCGTACATCGTAGCACATGTGCGCCAGAAGGTACTATCTATCCTCAAAGCATCTTATACGGGTAGAAGAGAGCGATGCAACAAAACACAGGATGCAGGGTGAGGTTTAAGATCCTCTGAAAAGAGGGAGGTAATTATGCTACGAGAAAATCTTGTTTTTTTAACGCTGAAAAAAACGGTGTCGGCGCAACCTGAATGGTTCGCCGACACCAAAATGTGTTCACAAATTCTGATTTTCTATTCGCCGGTTACCTGAGACAATAAAGGCGCACTCAGCATCCGGTGTCCCCGTTCAGAAGGCACCTTGGTATCTTCCAGCCGTACGCGGCTTGAGGTGATATTGCGGACAATAAAGCGTTCCTGCACATAATCACCCACTTCCACGGTTTCCTCCGTTTTGGGATAGCCAGGTACATGCAGTTTAAAAGTTGCCGTTTTCGCCACCTTGTCTACCTTTGATAAAATCAACGAATACGAAGCCATTTCAATATTTACACGGTGTTTTAAGGCCGTTATCGACGCATCCGCATCAATATCGGCGGCCTTGCTTGCTATAAAAGATGCCTGGTTCAACGTTTCACGACGGAACGGATTTTCCAGCAACAATGCCTCTACCTTTTCTCCCAGGCGCTTACGTACTTCATCCATGATTTTTTGGTTTTCCGCAGAGGGGTCCACGCGTACTGCCTCAACTGCTTCCTGATGGGCTTTTACCATGGACTGGCCGCTGGCTAGCATTTCCAAAGCACGGCTCTGATAGGTTACCGCATCCCCTTTATTACGGCTATCCAGATAGCCTTTAATACGCGCCCAGGCAAAATCTCCTGTTACATACAGCAGCACCAGACCTGCTGCAATGGCTGCGACCAGAAAAATTTTACGACTTACTTCCTGAGGGCGCGGCCGAGCTGCAGCTTTCGTTGTAGGCTGCTGTTCATCTTCACGTGCTACCAACGCCGCATGGGCTGAATCTAACTGGGGTAAATCCCTGGCCAGATTCGAACTAGCGCCTGCTGTCTGTTCTGCGTTACCTCGCCGTCCCAAAAAACGTCCCCGCGCCTGTTCCTGTTCCTGACGCTGCGTTTCAATGGACGAACTTTCTTCTGCGCGGAACGTCTCCAATGCTTCCACCACATTCGTAGGCAACGTATACGTACCTACGGATTCTCCACCCAAGTCTTTAATTGTCAAACGTTCTACTTCTTTGCGTGGTCGCCCTACAGCGGCGCCACAATGGCGACACTTCGTCGCCAAAATACTGATCGGCATGCGACATACAGGACACAGCCGCAAATCATCTTTTTCTACACGATTGTCACTCATCTTCGCTACGCTCCTACGTAATATCACCACCAACATAATACTGCAACGACGAAAAAAATTCAACATTCCTGTGGGTGTTTACATTGTATTCTACACCATAGCGCGTGATTTATTCAGAACTTTGTGATTTTTTTGGAAATGCCGACGTATTGAGGCACCATTGGATAAAAAAAAGGGCGTCGCGATTTCGCGACGCCCGAAGGAATCTAGGCTATTGGATTATTGTCCAATCGGAGTGCCCGTGGCATCGGCATCGGCGCCGTCAGCGTAGCGAATCACGCCGCTGGAATCGGTGAAGAAACCTTTGCTGCCCGTGGTGCCGTATTCAACGGCATTTGCATTCGCAGTGAAATTCGCCGTGGTGCCGCCCAGCACGTAGTTATAGCCACTCTTGGGCGTGGCCCAGTCGCCGTCAAGATAGGAGGGTGTTGCACCGGTAAGCTGTGCGAAATCGGTCGCATATTCATAGTTGGCCGCATGGTAGGCCGTTTGTGAACCTACGATGGTGCGCAGATTGCCAATCGCCGCCGATTCATTCGATTGCATGCGCGAACGCAGCAAGTTGGGAATCGCGATAGCAGCGATAATGGCGATAATGGCGACTACAATCATCAATTCAATCAAGGTGAAACCGGCTGTCTTTTTCATGAGCATTCTCCTTTTTTAAACACTTGTGTCATCTGAGCCCTATTGATTGCAATAAGGCTCCTTAGGGGGATGTAAGGCATTTTGCCCATTTCCCTACGATGGGCGGCGTCTTCACTCAACTTTATGCCTCTCTAGTGAGCAAAGGAAATGCCAAAGTTTTAGGAAAAGTTGTAAGTGCCTGAAAAATAAAGAAATAGGGGGTAATGGGTGTTTTTAAGGGTCGTTTTTCTTGCTCATATCTCGACAATTTTGAGTAACGAAATGACATTTTTTGTCATCAACGGGTATTGTTGCCTCCATTTTCGGCGATGCTGCGATGCAACAGCGGGGGGGCTGTTATGTTCAGCGAAGTATATCGATTTTTGTTGGCGTATACTTACATTATGTATAGTCTTCCTGGTCTTGCAAGGCGCGTAGTACTGCCTTTGCATGACCCGCAGGGGAAACTTTGGGCCAGATTTCGGCGAGAATTCCAGAGTCATCAATAAGAAATGTGGCCCGTTGAATTCCCATATATTTCCGTCCCATCATACTCTTCTGTACCCACACCCCATATTTTTCCGCGACTTCATGGTCTTCATCAGCCAAGAGGTGGAAATTCAGACTATACTTTTCTGCGAATTTGCAATGGGAGTCGACGTTGTCCGTACTTACCCCCAGCACAACGGCGTTATGCTCTGTAAATTCATCAATATTATGCTGAAACGCTTTGGCCTCCAATGTACACCCGGGTGTATTGTCTCGTGGGTAAAAATATAAAACGACCCATTGCCCCTGTAAAGCCGACAATTCAATCGTGCCGCCCTGTTGACTGGGCAACGTAAAGTCAGGCGCTTTTTGCCCTACTTCGAGCGTTGTTTTTGTACTCATAATATTCCCCTTTCACTATGGAGGGTTTTACAGTTTGCGCTGCTTGCGTTGTTTTACATTCTTAACGTATTATGAACCAAGATTTATTTCGGCACAAGCCGTAGGAGGATGGAAATACGGTGAGCAAGAACAGGGTTCGCATCGAAAGTGCAGTAGCGCAAATCCATGAATTGCCAACGCTGCCTGCCGTTTTGGGGAGGATACTGAGTACGGCCGCAGATCCAGAGGCATCCGCTTTGGACTTGGGTAAGCTGATATCAGCGGATCAAAGCCTTTCCGCAGCGGTGTTACGCTTAGTGAATTCGGCATATTATGGCTTCTTTCGCCAGATTAGAAGCGTAACCCAGGCCATTGTTATGTTGGGATTTCTTGAAGCGCGTAATCTGACCTTGACAGCTACGGCCTTTCGTTCCCTTGGCGTATCGGATTCTTCCTATGATCGCATCCAACTATGGCGGCATGCATTGGCAACTGCTATGGCGGCGGAACGTTGTGCCCGGATAACACGTTCTTCTGTAACGGGATGTTTTGAGGCGGGTCTCTTACACGATATTGGGAAAGTCGTTTTTGACATGCTGTTTCCCAATGAATTTTTGATGGTAGCAAAGCAGGCGCATAAAAGTGCTTGCGAGGTATCGGAAAAGGAACGGCTGTTTTTTGAAATAGATCACAGCGAGGTAGGCGGACTATTGGCGGAGCATTGGAATCTGCCCGAGACCGTGGTAGAGGCTATCCGCTGTCATCATACCCCTGAGAACGCGGTGCTGGACCCAAGGTTAAGTATTTTAGTCTGTGTGGCCAACCATATTACCTACCAGGCCGGTTTTGGTGAGTCCAGTAACGGTTGCGCCCCGGGGTATCCAAAGGAGTTGGCGGAGTCCTACGGTTTCACACTTGCTGTGATTGAAGAGATTAGCCGGGATATCCTGCACCATCAGGAAAAAATAAACGATTTCATTTCTTCGCTTGAAGACTAATGCGGTCGCTGGACCGCTGGCTGTGGTCCCTGGATCACTTTATTTACTACTTTCTCCGCTCCATTCATACGCGCCTATGTCTACGCCGTTGCCCTGCGGACGGGAGGTACCCTGAATATCCGTAGCGGGAGCGTCTTTTGAGGTACCTGCATCAATGCACGGGGAGTCCGCCAGAAGCGAGACATCGCCTTCGCCGGGGTTCACGAACAGCGGTGGCGTGTCGATATTCCCTTCCCCCGTATAGCCACCCTCAATGCAGGAACACGTAACCCGAGGCACTTCCGCATGCACGGGATAAATTGCCTGTCCCTCCTTCTCCGCCGAATTTCCCCACACAATACAATTGGTCAAAAACACAGAATACCGATCATAGACCCCACCGCCACTCCCCTGCGCCCTGTTCCCAAAAAACGTGGAATTGACCGCCCCACTCCAACACATACCACCACCATTTTTGTGTGCCGTGTTGCCAATAAACACGCAATTCGTCGCTACTCCGGTACAAAGCCCGCCACCATTCTGTTTCGCAGAATTGCTCTTAAACCTACAATTTTTGGCGGAGCCTTTAAGCATCCCACCTCCGTTTCGTTGTGTGCTATTCCCGGTGAAGATGGAATTTATCGCATCTCCAAAACACATTCCGCCTCCATCCAATTGCGCCATATTGTCGATGAATATGCAATTCGTTGCTACACCATTGCAAAGCCCACCGCCCTTCCCTTTGGCGACATTCCTTTTAAATATGCAGTTTGTGGCTATTCCATTACGTAGTCCACCGCCCCAGTCGTTCGCCTTATTTTCAAGAAAGATACAGTTCACTACACTTGCATGGGCGGTTTCAGTATACAGGCCGCCTCCATTTTGTTTGGTGGCCCCATGCGTGACTGTAAAGCCATCCAATATGCTGTGAGCAGCGCCCAAAACGCACCGACGTTTATCCTCGCCATCAATAACGGTTTTATTCAGTTCCCAGTTTCTTTGTGCACGCGCCGTTTCATTTCCGGAAAAGCCCCCGTAGAGATGAACATACGGATGCATAAATAGAACATGCTCCCCAAACTTAGATGATTTTCCACCGATTCCAGAATACACGCCTTTCGTCACCCATACTTCTGCAGGTTCTATCTCGGAAGCCCCTTGCTCGACAGCAGCATCAACCGCGTGCTGGATGTTCGTAAACGCCGTTTCCCACGAGGAGCCATCGGGGGAAGCGGCCGGGCTGTCCACATCGACATACCAGATACGGACGTCGGCATATCCTCCCAGTGTGCTAATCCCTATAAAAAACGTTAACAACACCCCACCCAAGCAGAAGCAGGGCCGTTGAGTCGGCAATAGAGTAGAAAACATATACATCATTGTGCTGTATCCTTCCGTTCTGGCAAAGGGGCTTTTTCTGGTAAGACTACTCGAAAACCCAATAATCCTCCCCCCCCCCTCCGTGCAAAATTGGCCAAATGGTTACCTCGCACCGCGCGTTCTATGCGCATGCCTGGTCCCACCGGATCTATCGCCGGACAGTCCAGTTCCATGAGTTCGTAAAAGCCATCCTGGCACCATTCCTCGACATTACCCGCCATATCATACAGTCCCCAGGCATTGGGTAGGCACATTCCTACTGGTTCCGCGGCCCTATAGCTATAGGAGGAAGTTCGCACAATTCTAACATCTAGATATATATGTTTACGATCCGGATCGTCTCCCCAAAAAAAGCGGGTGGTTGTACCGGCCCGATAGGCATGTTCCCATTCCGCGGAGGTAGGCAAGCGAAACGCTTCGCCGGTTACTTCATTTAAGGCATCAAGAAAGGTCTGCACTCCAGTCCATGACACACTATCTATTGGGTAGTTAGGATTATATTTATATGGCTCTTTTCCACTCAATACTGACGTCCATTGTTTTTCAGTGAATTCATATCGTCCCATCCAAAACCCTTGAGAAATGGTGATCTCGCATGTATTTTGAGGGATGAGCTCTGCAGGGGTAGCAGCCTTATCATCTGATAAGGCTAAATTATTGGTAGTAAACGTACCTGCAGGCACCCACACCAGTTCCAGCGGAACACCCCCCGGAAGCATGACCGTCTTTTTTTTGATAGGAGCCACCGTACGTACATCGATTCCATGCTTGGCACAAGTGACCAAGGTGTGCACAGGAACATCCAAGCAAAACGAGAGAAGACTAAACCATATTTTTGCAAACAGCGCAAGAACAAGAATGCTTAGGACGGGGAACAAGCATCCCCACTTAAAACAGCCCCCTGAGCACGACTGGGTTTTACTTGTATCTTCGGTTTTCGAAGTCGATTGCGTCATATTCGATTCCCCATAGTGTAGACACCTGCGTAGCCTGTGTAGAAAAGAACGTATGTTTGCGTCATAAGGTTTACAAGGGATTTCATATGATACCCACGCTCCTCCGTGGGGACGGATAGGTAGGGGGGGAGTGCGATTCATGTCAGCCAAAACCGCAGTTTTTTATTGTTCATGTATTGTTGGCGGAATATGCCGGGTTTTCGTGTTGTACGAAGAAGGAAAGAGCTGTTACACTATTCTTTGGTTATTTTAGGATGGTAATGCAAATAGGATAAATAAGGAGTAAAATCTTGTGACAGTAAAGGGTCTTGTGGGACGGTGTATGCTTCGGTTTTTGATCGTAGCCCTGTTTGTTTTATTGAGCGCTTCGATGGCGAATGCAGTCTCTATTGCCTTTGCTGGCAGCACTGCTTTGCTGGGGGATACTCCGTTGTCATCTAAAGTGGTCCAGCGACCACAAGCAATAGATATGGTTCTTGCCATCCCTGACCGCAATAAAACTTCGTTTTTTATGACACCTTCTGAAATGTTAGGCACTAAAGGTGGTCCAGGGACCACAGCCAAAATATATGGTTCTTTCCATCCCTGCCACATCAAAAATTCGTTTTTTATGGCAACTTTTCAGATTTGAGTCCCTAAAGGTGGGCCAGCGACCGCAAGATGGCCAGCGCCACCGGCAATAGATTATGGTCCTTACCATTCCTGACCGCCGTGAAAGCGGGGTCTGCTTGTTGTATGCGTTGTGAAGTGGATTCGCCTTATGGCCTGCGTGAGCGGGGTCCTTTTTTGGCGTTTGCGGGGTTTGTGCGTATGGTGGGAAATACGGGAAAAGGCTTTTGTTCGTGCGTTTGCTTTTGTTACACTGCGGTAGTGTGTTGTAGGGGGCTGGGGCTGTAACAGACAGGAGTTGTATCGCGTGGAGTTCAACAACGTACCGGAACCGGTGATTCAGAATCCTTGGAGTCAGGTCCAGGCGTTCATTGAACAGCGCGATAGCGCCGCGTTGGTGGAGGTGCTGGATAAGCTTTCTTCTGGGGAGGTGGCGCGCGTTTTCACCCGCCTGGATGAAGAAGACTGCCAGGAGTTGCTGGCGTTGCTGGAGCCGGAGGATGCGGCGGATTTGATTGAGGAGTTGGTGGATGCGCAGGGGGCGGATATTATTGAAGATTTGCCGGTGGGACAGGCGGCGGAAATCGTCGATGAGATGGAGAGTGACTACCGGGCGGATTTGCTGGGGGAGATGGATGAGGAGGATGTAGAGGCGATTCTGCAGCAGATGGACCCGGAGGAGGCGCTGGATGCCCGCAAGCTGCTGGAGTATGAAGACGATACTGCGGGCGGCATTATGGTGACGGATTTTGTGGTGTATTCAATGGATACGATGGTGGGGGAGGTGATTAGTGATATGCGGGAGAATGCCGAGCGATATTCAGATTATGGGGTGCAGTATGCGTATGTGGAGTCGCGTAATGGGGTGCTGATTGGGGTGTTGCGGTTACGCGATTTGCTATTATCTCCAGCGCACTGCCCGGTGCAGGATATCATGATCGTGAATCCGTTGTATTTCCTGGCGGATACGCCGCTGGAGGACTTGAATCAGTTCTTTGATCGCTATACCTTCTGGAGCGTACCGGTGACGAATGCCGAAGGGCAGATGTTGGGGGTAGTGCGGCGTGCCGATGTGGAAGAGGCGGCGGGGGAGGAACAGGGACGTAGTTTTCTGCGTTTCAGTGGCATCGTGGGCGGTGAAGAGTTGCGCAGCATGGCATTATCCGAACGTATTTACGGACGCCTTTCTTGGCTACTGGTCAATCTGACGTTGAGCTTGGTTGCGGCGAGTGTTATTCTCTTTTTTCAAGGTACGATAGACCAGGTTTTCGCGCTGGTCTTTTTTATCCCGATCATTTGCAACATGTGTGGCTGTGGCGGGAATCAGGCGATTGCGGTCAGTATACGAGAATTGACGCTGGGCGTGGTGAACCCCGATGACGTGTTTCGTGTATGGCAAAAAGAGGTGACTTTGGGGCTGGTGACGGGCACGCTATTGGGCGTGATACTAGGAGGCGTTGCGCAGTGTGTCGACGCCATCTGGTTTCATAGTTCGCCTTATATTGGGTTGGTTATCGGATTAGCCTTCCTGACTAACAGCCTCGTCTCTGTGTCGCTGGGCGGGTTGATTCCGCTTTTTTTGCGTAAATTGAACCGGGACCCTGCATTGGGCGCATCTCCTATTCTAACGACGCTGACAGATATGTGTGGCCTGTTTTTTTTGCTCTCACTGGCGCAATTGGCGTTGTACTTCGGACTTATTTAAAGGTGGTCACAGACCGCTTATTTACTATTGCAGAAATAATTGATAAAGGGTTTTGTTAATGCAAAAGCATTTTTTTGTGACCTGGGGACTCTTGTTGAGCATATTTGTGGCAATGCCATTTATGGCCTCGGGCGATGCATTGGCGTCACAAGCGCGCACGGTCTTTGAGCAGCACAAGTCGGCGGTGGTTATGGTGCGTATTATGATGAGCTTCAGTTTTGAGGGAAATGAAAATGAGGAGGAAATGGAGGCGACGGCGACGTTAATTAACGCGCAAGGGCTGGCGGTGCTTTCGCTAACTGCAGTCGATCCAATGGCCCTGTATGGGGAAGCTATGGGACAGAATGTGACATCGAAGTTGTTGTCCCTGACGGTGCTGGCAGAGAATGGACGTGAGGTGGAGTATGAAGTAGCGTTGCGCGATAAGGATTTGGACTTGGTGTATATTCGCCCTAAGGAGAAGGAAGAGACGCCCTTCCCCTTTGTGGATTTGACACAGGCGGGTGTGCCCGAGTTGGCAGATCCTCTGGTAATTATTTCACAACTGGGCAAGGTAGGACGGCGTGCGCATACCCTGTTAATCGAGCGTGTGGAGACTGTGGTTGAAAAGCCGCGAAAGTATTTTACGATAGGTGAGGACCGCAGTAAAGCGCTTATGTGTTCACCAGCGTTTACGATGCAGGGGAACTTTGTCGGTATCGGTGTGATGCGTGCGATGTTGAATCCGGCTGCACAGCGGAGCCAACGCGCTGCCATGGTCATTATCGTTCCTGTTTCAGATATTCTGGAAGGCGCCAAGCAGGCCACAGCGGAATAGTTAGGATTGTAGGCCCCTGAGTTATGGACAGACTTCGAGATGTCTTGAAAACCTATTGGGGGTATGACGATTTTCGCCCATCACAGCGCGAGGCCGTTGCCGCAGTGATGGCGCAGCAGGATTCGTTGACGGTCCTACCCACCGGAGGCGGTAAATCGCTGTGCTATCAGGCGCCGGCCCTGCTCAAAGAAGGTATGGCGCTGGTGGTGTCGCCGCTGATTGCCCTGATGAAGGATCAGGTAGATTCTCTATGTGCCCATGGGGTATCGGCGGCCTGCATCCACAGCGCCTTGCAACCGGATGAGAAGCGTCGTATAGCGGGGGCGATACGACGGGGCGAAATTAAGCTGCTGTATCTTGCGCCAGAGCGTCTGGCGCAAGAGCGTTTTCTCTCCTTTCTACAGCAATGTTCCCTTTCTTTCGTTGCTATCGATGAGGCGCACTGCATCAGTATGTGGGGGCATGATTTTCGTCCTGATTATCGAGTTTTGGGCGATTTGCGCAAGTATTTTCCACAGATAGGCATGCATGCCTTCACTGCAACGGCTACGCCACAGGTGCGCAGAGATATTGTGCGGCAGTTGCATTTGACTGACCCTTGCATCGCAATCGGTTCCTTCGATCGTCCCAACTTGTTTTATCGTGTGGAAGCGCGCATAGCGCAGGGGGTGGATCAGATCTGTGCCGTGGCCGATCGCTATCCAGGGGAGGCGGGGATTGTATACGCCATTCGTCGGGCTGATGTTGAACGTCTTTGTGTCGCGTTGCGTGAACGCGGCTATGATGCGCGTCCCTACCATGCTGGTATGGCGGATCTGCTGCGTCGTCAGAACCAGGATGCGTTTTTACGCGATGAAATCCGAATTATTGTGGCGACCGTAGCCTTTGGCATGGGTATTAATAAGTCGAACGTGCGCTATGTGGTACATGCAGCGCTGCCCAAGTCGCTGGAGCATTATCAGCAGGAAAGCGGACGCGCCGGACGTGACGGTTTGCCGGCGGAATGTGTTTTATTGCACCACGGTCGCGACTATCGGCTGTGGGAGAATATCATTCGTGCCAGCGAGGAGGCGGGGGGCGATGTGGCGTTGAAGAAACTGAAGGATATGTGGAATTTCTGTACAGCGAAGAACTGTCGTCGTATCCATATCCTGCGCTATTTCGGTGAAAGGACAGGGCGTCGTCGTTGTGATACATGCGACGTGTGTCTACCGCAGCAAGCCTTATGCGACGGGACGGAAACGAGTAGCGTAGCCTCTCCGGAAGAGCAGGAAACTGCGGGACTGTTTGAAACGCTACGTGAACTGCGGCGCATGCTGGCCACCGAGCGGGGCATCCCTCCCTATCAGGTTTTTAACGATGCCGTATTGTGGCGTTTTGCACGGCAGCGTCCGATGTCCCGGAGCGCATTACGAAATACGGCTGGGGTAGGCGTGCAGAAGGCGCGTGATTATGGAAAATTTTTCTTGCACGCAATTCGAACCTGGGTTGCGGCGCATCCACAAAGCGCTACCACGCCTCCTGCTACAGTTCCTTCGGGAATTGATACATTGATATTAGACTTGTTGCAGCGTGGTGTGAGCCTGCAGGATACGGCGGAACAACTAGAGCAACCGTTGGAGTATGTAGGCCAATTGTTGCAGGCGTGGGTGGCGGATAATGGGGTGACAGATCCTTCGAGCTGGATTGAAACGAGCGATTTCCAACAGGTACAAGCTGCTGCGTATCGCGCCAACAGTTGGGATGCCGATACGGTGTATAGCTACGTGCGTGGCCAGGTGGATTTTTCTACCGTGGCCATTTCCCTGATTTGCTTGCGTAATGGCGAAGAAAAAATCAAATAAATCGCGAATATCACGCTTTATTACTAATATTTTCTTGCATTGCGGAAGTTTTTCACAGTAGGATGCAGTTGGAGAGTCGTATAACCTTTTACTATGCGTGTTACAAATTAGATGGGAGATAAGGGTTAGATGGGTAGTGATGTATACATAAAAGCAGATTTTTTGTTGCAGACGGATGCGGCGCGTGAGCTATACCATACCTATGCGGCGGATCTGCCCATTATCGACTATCACTGTCATCTTCCACCGCAGGATGTAGCGCAGGATCGGCGTTTTGCCAATATGGCGGAGATTTGGTTGGAGGGGGACCATTATAAATGGCGCGCGATGCGTAGTAATGGGGTCTCGGAGCGTTTTTGCACGGGTGACGCTTCTCCATGGGAGAAATTTGAACAGTGGGCGAACACGGTTCCCTATCTGATTGGTAATCAGCTTTACCCGTGGACCCATCTGGAGTTAAAGCGTCCCTTTGGTATTTCCAATCGTCTACTGGGACCGGATACGGCCAAAGATATCTGGGATACCTGCAATGGATTGTTGGCAAGCCCCGAATTCTCCAGTCGCGGTATTATGAAAAAGTTCAATGTTGTGATGGTGGGAACGACGGATGATCCGATAGACACGCTGGAGCATCATCAAACAGTAGCAGCCGACCCTGATTTTTCGATTCTGATGCTGCCTACATGGCGTCCTGATAAAGGAATGGCAGTCGATCAGCCGCAGGTATTCCGTCCCTGGCTTGAAAAACTTGAAGCTTGTACGGGCGGCCCGTGTGTTTCCTTTGACGACTATCTAACTGCGTTGAAGAAACGTCAGCAATTCTTCCATGAGTGCGGTTGTCGACTGTCCGATCACGGGGTCGATACGATTTATGCGGACGCCTATACTGCACAGGAAATGGATGCGATCTTCCGTAAGGCACGTGCCGGTAAACAACTGGAAGAAGCGGAAGTGAAAAAGTTTAAATCCGCGATGCTTTACGAATTTGGCAAGATGAACCATGATTTGGGCTGGACCCAGCAATTCCACATGTTGCCTATGCGCAACAACAATACGCGTATGGCGCGCGCATTAGGTCCGGATACCGGTTTTGATTCTATCGGGGATTGGCGCATCGCACAGCCCTTGTCGCGCCTGTTGGATCGTCTGGATCAGACGGAACAGCTGGCAAAAACGATATTGTACACCCTGAATCCGCGAGATAATATGGTGTTGACGACGATGCTGGGGAATTTCCAGGATGGCAGTGTGCCGGGGAAAATGCAGTTTGGTAGCGGCTGGTGGTTTAACGATACCAAGGAAGGCATGGAAGACCAAATGTCCGCCCTGCGACAGGTTGGCTTGCTGAGTCGGTTTGTCGGCATGTTGACGGATAGTCGTTCTTTCCTTAGCTACCCGCGTCATGATTATTTCCGACGCATCCTTTGCAACCTGCTGGGTGAGGAAATGGATAAAGGAATTATCCCCAACGATATGAGTTTGATGGGACGTATGGTGCGTGATATTAGCTACAATAATGCGGCTACCTATTTTGGTTTTGATTTGCCTCGCATAGAAAGCTAAAGCGCTCCAGCGACCGCAAGCATTAGGTTGCCGTCCCTGACCACAGTAAAGAGCTTCGTTTTTTATGCCAGCTTTTGCAGTATCAGTCACTAAAAGTCAGCTATACAGGTTTGAGCGCGTTCCTTGCCAGATTAGATTGCGCGCGTAGGAGTACTTGGCTAGATTTTGTTGAAGTGGTAGTAGAGGGAGTTGCGTATGAAGGTGCTCGTTGCTGATGATTCCAGCACATCGCGCATGGTGATTTGCAGTTTGCTGAAAAAGTGGGACCATGAAGTGGTGGAGTGCGCCGATGGTTATGAGGCGTGGGAGATGCTGCAGAAGGAGGACGGCCCCCGGATTGCTATTTTAGATTGGATGATGCCGGGAATGAATGGTCCCGAGTTGTGCCGGAAGTTGGAACAACGTGCCGAAGGTACCTTGGTCTATACGATTCTGCTGACCAGCAAGACAGAGCGGCGTGACATGATCATGGGATTGAGCTCGGGAGCACATACCTTTATCAAAAAGCCTTGCGATGCGGCAGAGTTGCATACCTGGTTAACGGTTGGGGCGCGTATCCTTTCCTATGAGCAGGAATTAGCGGAAACCAACAACCGTCTTAAAACCTATGCTACGCAGATGGAGCAATTGGCGCAGGAGCGCGCCGCCCAACTGGTGCATGCCGATCGTATGGCGACTCTGGGCTTGATGGCTGCAGGCATTGCGCATGAGGTGAATAATTCTACCAGCATGATTTCCGGCAATATCCAGACGATAGAACGGTTCTGGCCATACATGAAAACAGCACTAGAGCAGCAGCTGGAACAGCAGGATGATGCATCGGATCGTCTTCCTTTTATCCTGGATGAAATGCCTGGGATTCTAAGCGGCGTACGAAAAGGTGTTGAGCGTGTGACCAAAATCGTAGCCGGGCTTAAAGCCTTTGCACGACGGGATGTGCAGGAACGCTCTCCGTTTAGTATCAAAAAATGTATCCATGACGCCTTGGACCTTTGTCCGATTACGTTGCGCCGCCCCTTTGAAATCACAGTGACAGCGCCCGATGATTTGCCGCACGTAGATGCTAATGAGCAACAGGTAGAGCAGGTACTGGTGAATTTAATAGTCAATGCCTGTGATGCGATGAGCGAATCCGGTACGGGAGCCGAATTGCATATCGTCGCAGAATCCAATACAGACAACGTGGTCGTGCATGTGCTGGACACTGGGCCGGGTATTGATACCAAAAAACTGGAGATGGTTTGGCAGCCGTTTTTTACTACGAAACCGGTTGGCAAAGGAACGGGTTTAGGACTGAGCATAAGTCATGGACTCATTGAAGAAAATGGCGGGAGGATTACCGTCGAGAACCGTCCTGAAGGGGGAGCGCATTTCATTATATGTCTTCCACGGGCCGATCGGAATGTTGCGGAATAAGAGGAAAAAATATGAAAGTACATCTGCTTATCGTAGACGATGAATCAGAAATTCGCGACATGTTGGAGCGTCATTTTCGGTTCATCGGATTTGAAGTAACGCAAGCCTCCAATGGGGCAGAAGCGGTACGTGTCTTGGAAAACAAAAAGATTGATATTGTTATATCCGATATCATGATGCCTGTAATGACGGGGATCGAATTGCTTCGTACCATTCACTGTGATTTTCCGATGGTGCACGCTATTATGATTACGGGTTACGTGACGCTTGATAACGCCCTGGCCTGTATGCGCCTGGGCGCGGACACCCTTATATTTAAACCATTGGCGGATTTGTCTGAGCTGGAAGATGCCGTTCAGAAGGCGGTGGAATCGATCCAGCATTGGGTTCATTTGTTAAAGCAATTGCAGTCCATGCGTCCAGATGATGCATAACCGCGAGGAATGTTATGGACACCAATCTAAACGTAGATAGTAGCCTGAAAACGGAATTTATTGATGAATCTCTGGACATGCTTTCCGGACTTGAAACCCTTTTTGTACAATTGGAAGCTGCGCCGGATGATTTGGAAACGGTACAAGCTATTTTTCGGCCTATTCATTCAATCAAAGGGAATTCCGCATTTTTTGGTTTTGTGAGAGTAAAGCAGCTTGCCCATGAGATGGAAACAGTATTGGATTTGGTGCGCAAGCAGAGCTTGAGTATTACCAAAACGATGATTGATGTATTGCTGGCGGGTGCGGATTATCTGCGGATGATGTTGGAGCGGGGGCGTGCGGAAGAGGAAGAAGTCTCTGACGAGGCTGATTTCCAGGCCATGGTGGGACGTGTGAAGCAAGTAGGTGCGACACGTATGTCCGCTTCGGAATTGGGAAGTCTGCTGGTTACCCGCATGGAGGTGTTACAAAATGAGCTTATGCAGGAAAACCCTGCCTGGGCGACACGTGTGGGCCAAGTGATTAAGGAAGTACAGGACCTTGGCTTCCTGAACCCTTCTGAGGAGAAAGACGCACAGTCGGTTGAGGGAAAAGGTCCTGAACCGCTGCAGTGGTTGCGTGCACTGTTGGCGCAGCCTATTGAAGGCAAGTTGGCTGATGAAGATGCGAAAAAAGTAGGTGAGGTGTTGCAAAGTTTGCTTGACCTGCCCGCCGACGCGGCTACGCATGCGGCGCTTGAGGAAGCGCTGGACAATTATACTACGTTTATTGATACCGTTGGTTTCGATTCCCTGCTACAAGAGATTCTTCAGGAAAACCTGAAAAAAGTTTCTTTCTCATCGGAAAAAAGTGAGGAGGAATCTCCCAAGGATCAGCATAAGGATGCGGAGAAGAAGGTAGCGGCGCAGACTCCGGTAAAATCTGCGGATGAGCCCGCTAAGACGATGCGTGTCTCAGAGCAGCATGTCGATGCTTTTTTAGAATATGTCGGTGAATTACTTGTTGTTCGCGATATGTTCTGCCATATCGAATTGCGCCTTGGTGACGATTGCGAAGTACATAATGTGCGCCGTGAATTGCGTCGTATCAATGAAACCTTTGCCGCACTGTCCGATGAATTACAATCCGGCATCATGTCGATACGTCTGGTCCCATTGAAAAATCTTTTTCAGCGTGTGCCGCGTTTGGTGCGTGATGTGGCGTCAAAATCGGGAAAGGACATCCTCGTAGAGATTGTTGGGGATACAATCGAAGTGGATAAGAGCTTGATCGATTTATTGGATGCTCCGCTGACTCACCTGACTCGAAACGCTGCGGATCACGGCATTGAATCTTCTGAATTGCGAGAGCAGTGTGGTAAGCCTGCCCAGGGATGGGTGCGTGTTGCGGCAGAAGAGCGCGATGCCGTTATCGTGCTTGCGGTGGAGGACGATGGTGGAGGTCTGGATTATGAAGGATTACGCCGTAAGGCAGAATCAATTGGTTTGATAGAGCCGGGCGCTTCGCTGGGTGAAGAAGATGTCGTGAGTTTGTTATTTGCATCTGGCGTCTCAACGGCAAAAGAGGTAACCGACGTCTCAGGTCGCGGAGTGGGCATGGATGTCGTCAAGCGTATGGTGGAAGAGTCCGGTGGCAAGATAAAAGTACATAGCACACCGGGCAAAGGCACCCGTTTCGAAGTGATCGTACCCAAATCGGTGACGACACAGATTATTTCAGGATATTTGGTGGAAACAAATCAGCAAAAATTTGTGTTCCCTATGACAAAAGTCTTGGAAACGACGCGTATTGCCCGCGACAAGGTGCGTACCATTGCAGAAAAAGGGCAGTGCTTCATGCACCATGGTAAGCTATTGCCATTGACCTCTATGCGTTCCGTTCTTCAAATCGGCAATGGCGCGCAGGTGAACGATGGAGAACAACTTGTTGTTACCCTGGCGTCTCGCCAGGAAGAGTTTGGCGTCATCGTTGATCAAGTCCTGGGTGTCCAGCAGGTCGTATTGCGCGAGATATCCGGTTTGCCAACCGCCTCAGAAGCAATTGCAGGAGGCGCTTTGATGGGGGATGGAACCGTGGCCCTGGTCTTGGATATTGATAAATTATACCAGCAGTACAAGGAAGTGTAATCTGCAATAAACCAGAATGATACGCAGGAGTTGTATGAGAGGCCATATAGCCTTTTTTCTGCGCGCTTTACAATAGAATTTTTGCAGTGTTTTTGAATTGTGAGTCATGGATGGTACTATTCAAAACGAATGTTGCTCAAGATGGATCTGTTTGAGATCAAAAGAGGTACTAGCCTATGGCTAAAATGTTAATCATTGACGATCAGGAGCCTAATCGACTGGTCTTGGGAGGACTCATGGATGCGTTGCACCATGAAGTTGTCTCTGTGCCTGGTGGCGAGGAAGGCTTGGCGGTTTTGGAAAAAGAGCCGGTTGATTTGGTCTTTCTGGATATCATGATGCCTGGTATGGATGGTTATCAAGTCCTGGACGTTATCAAGGCCAATGAAGGCCTTCGCCATATCCCGGTTATTATGATTACCGCAATCAGCGAGATTAAAAGTGTTGTGCGCTGCATAGAAGCCGGGGCCGATGACTATCTTGTAAAGCCCTTTAACGCCACGTTGCTTAAAGCACGAGTAGCCTCCTGTCTCGACAAGAAGCGAGTGCACGATCAGGAAACCTACTATCGTCAGAAGATCGAAGATTATAATCTTGAATTAGAATCCAGAGTGAAAGAGCAAGTCGCGGAGATTTCCTCCACACAAATGGCCACCATTTTTGCCATGTCCAAACTTGCCGAATCCCGCGATCCCGAAACCGGGGAACATTTGGAACGCATGCGTGAGTATGCTCGTGTACTCGCCAGTACGCTGGCCGATAATGGGCCTTATACAGGGGAGATCGACGCTGACTTTATTGATAATATCTATGCGGTGGCCCCCTTGCACGATATCGGAAAGGTCGGTATTCCCGATCGCATTCTCCAAAAACCGGGCAAACTCACCCCGGAAGAATTCGATTTGATGAAACTGCATCCTACCATCGGTGCGGAGACTTTGTGTGCTGTGCAAACGAAACACATCAGCAATAAATTCATCAAAATGGGAATTGAAGTAGCCGAAAGTCATCATGAAAAGTGGACCGGGGGCGGATATCCTCACGGTTTAACAGAGACCGCGATTCCATTGGCAGGGCGCATTCTCGCCTTGGGCGACGTATATGATGCCCTTACCTCCAAGCGCTGCTACAAAGAGGCGTTCTCTCACGAGAAAAGTCGTGCCATCATCCTCGAAGAACGCGGGAGACACTTTGATCCCTTCGTTGTCGACGCATTTGTACATGCCGAACCAGAATTTATTCGCATACGGGAAGCCTTTCAGGATAACGAAAAGAAAATCCTTTTCTAAGCCTTCCCCTTCCCAAACAAGGACCAGTAAGACCTGTAAAAAGCAAGTGGCCAGGAGGATGAACAGGAGTATATCCTGCATCGTTCCTGGCCACTAGGTATACTAAAGCGGTCCAGCGCCCGTACGCAATAGGTATGGTCATTACCATCCCTAACGATAGCGCAAACTTCGTTTTTTATGACAGCTTTTCAGATTTAGGGCATCCAAACAGGCATTAAACCTTGAACTGCCCAACCAATTCGGAAAGGCGGGCGGCCAATGCATTGAGTTGCTGCGCTGCCGTGTCAGTATCAGCAGCCCCACGTGCCGTTTCCTGTGCCGCCAGGTTCAACTCATTGATATTCTCAGTCACCTGTGTCATTCCATCAGCAGCCCCCTTGGCGCTTTGGGTGGCATTTTGCGCCTCCGAAGCCAAGGTTGAAATATTCTGCGCAATTTCATTGGCCCCCTCTACGGCCTGCGTAACATTGCACGAAACCTCATTAGTCCCCTTAGCGGCTTCCTGAACATTTCGCGAAACCTCATTGATCCCCTGAGACGCTTCGTTAATGCTTTGTGCAATCTCATTCGTTGTCAGCGTCTGTTCCTGCACCGATGCGGCAATCGTGCCTGCGATCGTATTGATTTCAGCAATAACCCCGATAATATTCTGTATAGCCTCCACGCTGGATTGACTATTATACTGTAAAGCTTCCACCTGCTCCCGGATATCTTCCGTAGCGCCTGCTGTTTGCTTTGCCAGCTCCTTGACCTCATTGGCAACCACGGCGAAGCCCTTGCCCGCTTCCCCAGCTGAAGCCGCCTCAATAGTGGCATTTAACGCAAGCAGATTCGTCTGTGCGGCAACCCCCGAAATCAGGTCAACCACCTTGCTGATTTCATTTGCAGAACGCCCCATTGTATTGATCGCTTCCGAAGTCTCCTGTGCCACAGAAGAAGCTCTGGTCGCGACATTGGCCGCCTGCGTGGAATTTGAGGACACCTCTGCTAAACTGGCCGTCA
Source organism: Candidatus Hydrogenedentota bacterium (assembly GCA_963678445.1). GTDB lineage: Bacteria > Hydrogenedentota > Hydrogenedentia > Hydrogenedentales. The sequence continues at coordinate 3,809,037 of OY782877.1, forward strand.
TTTCCTCAATCGCCGTTGCAATAGTACTTACCGACGTATTCATCTGTTCTGTAGAAGCCGCCACCGTGTCCATATTCGCAGAAGTCTCGGTCACGGCCGCTGCTACCGTCGATAGATTTGAGGTTACCTCTTCCGAGGCTGCCGCAACCATATTGCTGTTTGAACTGATGTTTTGGATGCCTTGCGCGGTTTCCTGCACACCCTCCGATGAAATGCTGATAGCGTTGGTGGCCGCATTGGACTGTGCAGAGAGTTCCTCTGCCGTCGAAGCCAACTGCGTTGCCGTTTGATTCAGATTTTCCGACGAACCTGTCAGTTCACTGGTATTCTCTGCCACCTGTGCGATAATCGATTGAAGTTTTTCCAGGAACGTATTGAACCAGCGGGCCAATTCGCCGATCTCATCAGTGCGATCAACCGCCAGACGTACCGTAAGATCGCCTTCCCCCTGCGCAATATCCTTGAGGCGTTCTACAACATTATTGACTGCTTTGGAAATAGCGCTGGAAACAAACCACACCACTGTTGCACTTATAAGCAGGCCGAGAAGGCCCACGATAATTGAAATATTGCGTAGTTTTTTTACATCCGCCAAAAACTCATTCTGAGGCACAGTGGACACAACGATCCAGCCCATTTTCTTGAATTCTGCACATGCGGCGGTTTTATTTATCCCCCTAAAATTATAATCGATAATGCCGAATTTTTGGGTGATGATATCCTGGATGAATTCAAACTGCTGAATTTCTTCCGAGAATAAGTTTTTCGGGTTCGGGTGGCTCAACGTCATACCATCGCTGTTAAGCATGAGCGTATACCCCGTTGTACCTGGCTTGAGCGTGTAGAGGAATTCCTTTGCATAAGACTCTAGTTCCAACGCAGCCGCCAAGGCGCCAATGACCTCACCATTTTCCTGTATGGGCACGGTGAATAGAAGAACAGGGCGTTGGGTCGCCGGCGATAGTGCGGCTTTGCTGTAATAAATTTCCCCAGCATGTATTTTCTCTATACTCTCACGGAAAGGCGGCATTTGTGTCAGATCCATTCCTACGCTTTTGCCGTCAATGGAATCCATAAAGATTTTTCCAGAATAATCCAGCAAAAACAGATTTTCATAAATGTCCGTCTTGCTAAAAAAACTATCCAACAACAGCTGTGCTTGCGGGCTGCTTCCCGTGCGACATGCTGCACGAAAGGCAGGGACTTCTGCGAAACTGAGCGACTGCCGTTCCGCCTGCAGGAACCAATTGTCCAACGAGCGCACGGCATGTTCCGCCATCTTCTGCATAGCATTTTTTTGCTGCTTCAACACACTGTCCGCAGCAAAGTGGTAGGAGACCGCCGTGAGGACCACAAGGAGTAAAGCGATAACCGAAATCATGGAGAACAACATTTTTTTCCGTAACGTCAACTTAATTTTCAGTTTCATGAGTTCCTCCTAAAGCATGGTTGCATTTGCTAAGCTCGTTTATAACATAATTCGGGATAAAACCGCAATAGCGTTTGAGATAAATTATAAAATCAATAAAAACAATAAGACAGAAAATAATATAATTCTCGACTTTATTCTCCTATTTCAGCATTCCAGCACTTCATTTTGTGTCTGCTATAATTTAGTTTCTATTGATGTGTTTATGTATAGAGCACATATGAAACGCTCAATTACATAGACTGCTTGCTCAATTGAATAATTTCTTCTTATAATTGTACGAATATTATTCCTTCATGGGATTCATATGCGGCTATACACGCTTACACACCAGTTGGCTAAACAAACCGGAAAAGCCGACTTTTAAACGAAAAAGAAGGGGAAAGCATGTTGAAAAAGATATCGAAAACACCAACTATCCTAAGGGGGCAGATAGCTTTCCGTAACTTTACAGCTATGCTATGCGTCTGTGCGCTGTGTTTCCTTGCCTGCGATACCTATGCTGAAAGGGACACAGCTTCACTCTATTATGAATACCAAGAGATTGCGATGTCGGGTAAACCGATGGATGATGCGGCGCGTCTGGATTGGGCGAAACGCCTGGAGGCCTCAGCCGGAAAAGTAGAGAACATCGCTCTTGCCTCACGAATGCGTGGGGAGGCGGGTGCACTTTATAGGTCCGTCGGGGAATTAGAACGCGCAACAACCGTCTATGAAAAAATGCTTTCGGCTGCTGAGAAGGCCCAGAACTATTCTTGCAAAATAGACGCACTTGAAAATCTTATGTCATCGGCGAACATTACGCATGGGTTTACACAACCGACCCTGGATGCCTGTATTGTTTTGGAGACGGCGTTGCAAAACCCGCCCGCCGAAGGACGGGCGTATTTTGACGAGAAACTGGTGAATCTTTACCAAGAAATGGGTTTTAAAGCACACGCCATTGCAAAGTTCTCCAAAAATCCGGATGCGAAAGCGCATTACCTCGATTTGAGCCTCAAGTACTATTCAACCTATGCGGACTCCATTTCTCAGGAAAGTCCGGACTTTTATCACGCCCAATATGCGATGGCGGAAATTTACCGTGCTATGGGGGAATATGCGAAGGAGGGGGATATTCTTATGGAACTTTATGAACAGGGACAACCTGCCAAAATGTCTCCCTCAAGTGTGTTTCTGCAAGCCATAACCGCCCGCTATGGCAAGCTTTCTCCTACCTATCAGCGTGAATTGGAGCGCTACCTTGCGCAGGCAGAGCCGGATGAACGCACCCCGATTGCGCGTTGGCACTTGGCCGAAAGCTATATGCGTAGCGGCGACTACAAGAAAGCGATTGTGTTGTTTGAGCAGCTTCTGGAGGTGGATGTGGTTGGACTTGGAAGCCTGGAACATAAGTTATTTACGCTTGTTTCGGCGCTATTAGGCGATGGTCAGCGCAAGCGCGCCCGCGAATTATTGGAAGAAATAGCGCGCGATTTTCCTGATAGTCCCTATGCCAACCTGGCTCGAATCAATTTGCAGCGCATGCAAGAAGCAGATGAATTGGCGGCCAGAAAACAAAAAGAACAGTGTTCAGAGACAACCCAATCCCCAGACTCGGCAAAAACACCTGCGGCTTCCCCGACAGATTCCAAATCTCCTCACCTAGCCAGCACCTTGCCCAAACCTGAATCCAAACCTGCAGCACAAACAACTACCGTCGCCCTTGAAATGCCAAAGAAAAAAGAGGCCACCCCCGATTATACCCTAGCTGCTTTCGCTTTGGGAGGATTGATGATTTTCCTCCTTACTTTTTTTGCTTACTCTCAGATTCAAAAGAACACTCCTCAAAGAAAACGCCGTTAATTTAGAAAGAATCTGTCTCTGGCAGTTCTTCAACCCAAATTGTGAAGGAGAAAAACGAATGCTTTTGTTTTGTTGGATTGGAAAAAGAATAAAATCGCACGTGTTGTTCTGTTTTGTGCTTCTCTCCTTTTTTCTTTCTGGGACGATTTTTGCTGCTGCAGCCGATACGGAGATGGAGCCTGCGGTAGAAATAGAAATAGGTTCCCTTTCCGCCCCGTCAGATGCGGCGATATGGTTTGAAGAACAGGTGGATCGCTTTAAATTCAAGTATCCACATATTGCTGTTGACTTGGTCGACGTAGAAGAACCGAAGCGCCCCAAATTTCCTTTGACCGAGAACCCGCCACTGGCAAGGAATGTCATTGGAATTGACAGTGAACTTGGCTATGAGATTCCTTATTTGGTATCGCGTGGAATCCTGGCGCCGATTGACGATTTTCTTCCAGATAAAGCATTTGATTTTTCTGTATTCTATGATTCGGATTTAGCCCCTGTTCAATATCAGGGAAAAACCTGGGCCATTCCCTGGCTCGCACGCACTGAAGTCCTTGTTTGCAATATGGCGCTTTTTGAAAAGGTGGGGCTGACGCGTCCTCCTAAAACTTGGGACGAGCTTACCCGTTATGCGCAAAGGCTTACCCGTTTTTCGCATGGTAGCGATACGGTCCAGATCGGTTTGCGCTTGGGGAAGTCAAACGATGCCCTTGCCATGACCATGCTGTCCTTCATCATGCAAAAAGACGGTTATGTGATGCGGGATGGAAAGTTTACGTTGAAGCATAAAAGCGTGCCGGAATGCGTGAATTATTTTCGTTATCTCCTTACAAAGTCGAATGCGATACGATACAATTCCCAAACTCTGGCTGAAGCATTAGAGGATGAACCCTCGCTTTGCTATGGTATGCATATTGTGCCGATTGAAGAGGTCGCAGCGGTTTTTGACAGAAAAGAATTTACGTTTAGCTCAATTCCTATGGAGGGGAAAAAAATTCAGGCCTGTCGGAAACGCCTGTATCTTGCCATCCGTAAATCATCTGAAGCCGAAGAAAACGCCTCATGGCTTTTTGTTCGGTCATTTGCATCGCCTTCCATTCATCTTCCCGCACGTCCAGCAGGTTTTCCTTGTGTGCGCACTATCGTAAAACGAAATGATTTCAAGACACTTTTCAATTATGGTGCAAATGGTATAGAAACGCTTTTTACGACGGCCGAGTTTGCCATGGATTACGGCGAGCCGGTCGTGCATCGCATACCGGGCTTTGAGGCGTTGTGGCCAGGTCTTGTTCCTGTACTGGAGGGGCGAGCCCGGCTTAGCGAAGTTGCCGACAGCGTTGTGGCTGAACCAAATCAGATCATAAAGCCAATTTCGTATGTTACTGGGAAGTAAAAGGGCTAAAAGCTTTCAGTGTGTAGTGTTTTTTGATATCCAGGGACGAGGAAATGTATTTTGTACTTTAAGCCCTTATTCTGTTTTAGTATCGATATTTTCGAGATGTTTTTTAAGAAATAGTGGTTTGCGCATGCTCCGCCGTTATTTCTATTGAATAAATTTTTCCGTAGGTTGTATGAATTTCGTGCTTTAAGGTTAAAAGTTTGCTATAACAAACGAGATTCCACACTTTGCGGGAGACGACAGTGTTCAGCTAGGGTCCACCATTTGCGTTGTGCTTCTTAAGATGCTTCGGTGGTTGATCTGACAAAAGCCATCAGTTTGAAATTATAAATGAGGGAGAAGTTCTCGTATGCGGACAAGGATGCAGCGGTTGTTTTTTTGCTTATTGGGTGCTGTTTTAGTATTGAGCACGTTAACCGGGTGCCCGAATTCTGGCCCTACAATTTGTGTGCCGGACCTTTCCAACATGACGCAGGCTGAGGCTACACCCTTGTTGCTTGCTGAGGAGCTTTGTCTGGGTAGGGTGAGCTGGGAGTATAGTGTGGAAGTTCCTGCAGGGGGAGTAATTGCGCAGGAGCCACCAAAAGAGACAATGGTTGCACCGGGTACGAGGGTAGATTTGGTGTTTTCCAAAGGAAAAAACCTTATCGCAGTGCCGAATCTGTTGGAAATGACGGAGGGCGAGGCACAGGCGCAATTGCTTGCTGCTGGTTTTGCGGTGGGTGCCCTAACGGAGGCCTATAGCGATACTGTTCCGGTTGGGGGTGTGCTTAGTCAGGAGCCGGTTGCTGGGACGCGTGTGGCATCGAACAGTTCTGTAGCTCTGGTGGTTTCCAAGGGGCCTGAGTTTGTTTTGACACCAAGTGTAGAAGGCATGCTGCAGGGAACAGCGGAATCAGCGATTACGTTTTTGGGATTGGCCGTAGGGGACATAACGGAGGCCTATAGTGACAGCGTGCCTGTTGGACGCGTCATTGCTCAGGAACCCATTGCTGGTTCGAGCGTAGCACCGAATAGTGCCGTAGCGTTGCTACTTTCAAGGGGACCGGAACCGATAGCTGTTCCTAATCTAGTAGGTATGACGGAAGCGGGGGCTGTTTCCCAAATAATCGCTTCTGGTTTTGCAACAGGAGGGCTAACAAGGGAATATAGTGAACAGGTCGCTGCTGGTTTAGTGATGGGACAGACGCCTGTGCCGGAAGCGTACGAACTTCCCAATACTCCGATTGAATTAATAATTTCCCAAGGCCCTCAGCCGATTGCTGTTCCCGATGTGCGAAACATGACACGTATAGAGGCTGAATCGACGTTAAGCGCGGTGGGACTTCGTGTCAGTATAGTTCAGGAAAGCTATAGCGATACGGTTCCTGCAGGGCAAGTTGTCAGCCAGGAACCTGCGGCAGGCATGGAGACGCAGCCCGATACCAGCGTTATGTTGATTTTTTCGCAAGGCCCTGAGCCTGTTGTGGTTCCCGAACTTACAGGACTATTGCAATCGGAGGTGGAATCCGCCCTGTCTGCTGTGGGATTAGCTGTAGGCGAGGTGACGGAAGCCTATAGTGATGTTGCCTCAATGGGGCATGCAGCTGGACAAACACCCGCAGCGGGAACGACGCTTTTACCAGGTAGAACGGTAGATATTGTGATCTCCAAAGGAGTCGATTTGCGCATTGCAGAATATGAACTCGATGCGGTGTGGCCAAAATGGCCATTAATGGGGGCTCCTGATGCAGATGCCAGGGGGGTGGCCATCGATCTGGAAGGTAATGTGTATGTTGTGGATTGGAAAAATTCCCAAATACGCAAATTTACGTCTGAAGGCGTGTTGCTTACCACATGGGGGGCTGAGGAGGATAGTGAAGGGAATGGGAAACTAAGCGACCCCTTTGCAATTGCGGTGGATGCAGCTGGCGCTGTGTACGTGAGTGATATCGAAGAACATTGCATTCAAAAATTTACGTCTGAAGGGGAATTCCTTACAAAGTGGGGGGGCGAGGGAGAGACGGCAGGCTCCTTTTCTTATCCGAGCGGTATAGCAGTGGATTTTGAAGGTGCGGTTTATGTGGTTGACTGCTGCAATCATCGTATTCAGAAGTTTACATCTGAAGGAGATTTTATTACCACATGGGGGGAAAAGGGAGATGACGCGGGCGCATTTTCCTATCCCCGTGGCATTGCGGTGAATTCGGAAGGTCAGGTATATGTTGCGGATAGCAATAACAACCGTATCCAACGATTTACTACCGAAGGGGGATTTTTGGGGCAATGGGGCACTGAAGGGGAGGGCGATGGGCAGTTCCAGCATCCGATTAGCGTGGTGATAGATGCATCAGGAAGTGTTTATGTAGTGGATAAGCGGGTGAAACGTATCCAGAAATTTACCTCGGTCGGCGTACTGCAAGGGGAATGGGAATTCACAGTACGAAATGAATCCAGTCGTTTTAATGGTAGTATGACTGTTGCTGGTGCTAACTCCCTCTATCTTTACGATGCGGATAATTTTGATATCACAGAGTTTGGTTTCGACGGGGAGTTGTTGGTGGAATGGGAGTTGGACACTCCGGATTTATTTGTTTTCCCTTCAGATATTGCTGTGTCTTCCGACGGATACGTGTATGTTGTCGATACATGGCACTATTGTATTCAAAAGTTCGATGCTGCGGGAGCGTTTATCCTGAAGTGGGGAAGCAAGGGAGATGGCGATGGAGAGTTTATAGACCCTGCAGCTATTGCGCTAGATGCTTTTGGAAATGTTTATGTTTCCGATATGAAGAATTTCCGTGTGCAGAAATTTAACGCGGAGGGCGTTTTTCTGAAGTCATGGAATACGACAGAAGAGCCGTATACGCTTTCTAATCCGGATATGCTAGACGTGATTCAAGGCGGCCTTGCGGTAGATGCATCGGGGAATGTTTACGTAGCGAATACATTATACAGGTGTGTTCAGAAGTTTACATCGGAGGGGACGTTGCTGATGCAATGGGGGGAGCGTGGTAGTACAAATGGATGCTTTGAGACACCAACCGATATCGCTGTGGATAATGATGGGATTGTATACGTGGTAGATGCGGGTAATCACCGTCTCCAACAATTCACCACGAATGGCGCCTTTCTTTCTACGTGGAAATTCGGTTATGGAGGTGTGGGCTACGGCTCATTTTTCTATCCATTAGGGATTGCTGTGGATCGGACAGGGAATGTCTATCTTTCCGATCTCGAGTCAACCACGCTTCAGAAATTTAGTCCTTGGGCGATATTTATGAGGCATATAACTTATTCTCACACATCTTCGTATATCTCATTTGGCATTCAAATGGATATTGATACATCAGGAAATGTGTATATTGTCGACCTGATGGCCGGACAGGTCTTTAAATTTAAGCCTGTTATGCCGGACTAGTACGAGGATATCTTTTTTTAATCATCGTCAAAGTTTTTTAATCATGGCGATTTCATACACGTATTTTTTTGAACGCGTTAGGAATAGAGGGAGAAGTGGTGTTATGCAGGCTTCGAAAATGAAATGTTTCTGCGTCTTGTTGAGTGTAGGGCTTATAGGGGGGATACTGACGGGATGTCCTAACAATACGGTTTCTGTTCCTGATGTGAACAATATGGCGCAGTCTGAAGCGGAATTGACTTTGGCGTCTGCGGAGCTTGTTTTGGGTAGGGTGACGGAGGCGTACCATGCCAGCATAGCTGTCGGTGCGGTGATTCGTCAGTATCCTGAAGCCGGGGATAAGGTCGCTTCGGGCACCGCTGTAGACTTGACCCTTTCCAAGGGAGCAGAGCCGATTGCTGTGCCAGATATTGTGGGTATGTCACGGAGTGCGGCAGAAATGGCACTTGCCTCTGCGGGACTCACGGTGGAGGAAGTGACGAAAGCGTATAGCACCAGCGTGCCCGCCGGTGCTGTAGTTCGTCAGGAACCGGTAGCAGGAACCCGTGTTGCGCTGAATAGTGCGGTGCATTTGGTGCTTTCCAAAGGAATGGCGCCGATTGCCGTTCCTGATATAACAGGCATGTCGCAAGCAGCAGCGGAGTCGGTGCTTGGGGCGGTAGGGCTAACTATCGAAACCGTGACGGAGGTGTATAGCGACAGTGTGCCCGTAGGGGAAGTAATCAGCCAGGAGCCCACAGCAGGCTTCAGTGTGGCACCCAATAGCCGTGTGCGCCTAGTGGTTTCCAAGGGTGTGGAGCCTGTAGTTATTCCTAATGTCGTGGGTATGTCGCAATCAGACGCGGAATCGACGATGATTGCTGTTGCGCTTGTAGTCGGTGCTGTGGTGGAAGCGTATCATGCAGAAGTCCCTGCCGGACAGGTGCTGCAGCAGGAACCGGTAGCGGGAACCAGCGTTCCTGTGCATAGCCGTGTGCGTCTGGTGATTTCTAAGGGGCCGGAACCCGTTTCGATTCCTGATGTCGTGGGCATGTTGCAATCTGAAGCAGAATCAACACTCACGACGTTGTCGCTCTGTGTTGGCCAGGTGATTCTCCAGTATAGTGATAGTGTGGCTCCGGGCCATGTAGTGGCGCAGCATCCGAAAGCGGGCGAATATGCCTTGCCGGGAAGTGCGGTGACACTGGTGGTGTCACAAGGCATTGAACCGGTACTTGTTCCTGACGTCACCGGTGTGATGCAATCAGAGGCAGAATCGACAATTTTCAATGCGGGGCTTACAGTGGGAACGGTGACGGAGGAATACCATCCCACTGCGCCTGCTGGTCAGGTTTTGCACCAAGAACCTGCCTCTGGCGAAAAGGTTGCTCCTGAAAGTGGGGTACACCTCGTGGTTTCCAAGGGTCTGGATTTATCCAATGTGACCTATACTTTTGACCGCATGTGGCCGGAACAGAACCTTTCTTATACCTCTATGCCTGTTCCCTTGGTCTTTAATATTGCTATCGATTCTTCGAGCTATATGTATATGCCCGATTTTTGGGGGAATTGTATTCAAAAATTCACCCCGGATGGCGAATTCTGTGCCGTCTGGGGTAAGAAGGGTACGGAGCCCGGGATGTTTGATTCTCCCTATGCTATTGAGATAGATGCCTTCGATAACCTGTATGTTGTGGATAGCGGGAATTATCGTATTCAGAAACTCACCAGGGACGGGGAGTTTATTACAGAATGGGGCAGCCGTGGTACAGGCCCTGGCCAGTTTTATGCTGCTTTTAGCATTGCGGTAGATGCATTCGATCATGTGTACGTGCGTGATCTGCAGAACGAACGAATCCAAAAGTTTACCTCAGACGGGGAGTTTCTTCTCCAATGGCCTTTTGCTGAAAACGCCTGGGACTTCTTTCCCGCGTACTGTGGGGGTATCGCCACAGATTCCTTCGGTAACGTTTATCTCGTCGGAGAAAAGAGTATCCAAAAGTTTACGCCGCAGGGTGTTTTTCTTATGGAATTTGGCAATGAGGAGGGTGTTTTAAATCATCCCATGGATATTGCCATCGATTTGAATGATACCGTTTATGTTTTCGATGGGGATAAAGATTCCATTCGGAAATTTACAACAGAGGGAGTTTTGGTATCGCCGTCGATGGACAAGAGCCAAGATGTGGAAAAAGCCACAGATTATGGAGCTATTACCGTAGATCCTTGGGGAAATCTGTATGAAGTAGTGTTTTATGATAATTTGGTTCGGAAAATTGCCTCAACGGGCGAATTGCTTGAAGAGTATGATGCTCTGGATAGTTTTGTCTATTGGGGAGAAGCAGTTGGGATAGCCACAGACTCCGTTGGTGATGTATACGTTGTGGATAAGATAGAGCATCGCGTCCGAAAATACACCACAGCGGGAGCGCCTTTGACGCAATGGGGGACTTGGGGAGCAGCCGATGGACAGTTTAATGATCCTGCGGCGATTGCCGTGGACGCCCAAGACAATGTGTATGTTATGGATTTGGATAATGCGCGAATTCAAAAATTTACGTCGGAAGGTGCTTTTTTAAGCAAGTTCCCTATTAATTACCCCGTTGACGATTATATGTCTTACTATTATCCTTTAGGTATTGCAGTGGATGATATGGGGAATGTCTATGTCTTTAATATCGGAAATCGATATGTTCAAAAGTATGCACCCGACGGCACCATACTGATGGAATTGGATTATACCGCTGATTTTGCTAGTGCAGCCGGCATTGCCGTCAATGCAATAGGCGATATTTATATAGTTGATAGTTTTAATAGTAGTATTGCAAAATACAATGCTAAAGGCGAACGCCTTCTGGAATGGGGCGGAGGAGGGTGTATGAATGGCGGGCTTTTTTATCCTATCGGAATCGCATTGGATGCTGCGGGGAATGTTTACGTAACGGAACAAACTGGCCGGATTCAAAAATTTACCTCAGACGGGGTATTTCTTGAGTCTTGGCAGCTTGAGGAATTGGATATGGCAGACCTTTGGGGGAGCGCATATGCGATTACCGTGGATAGGGTAGGCAATGTCTTCGTTACCGATGCAGAGAATGGCTGTGTCCAGAAGTTTCGACCTGTGATGGAAGAGTGAGTGTGCGAGAAAACGGGGGACTTCTTGCGTACATTTGCGGCGATTTAAAAATCTTGAGCGAAATAGTGTGAATTTTACAAAAAAGGTTTGCGCTTTTTCGATGTCGTGGTATAATACAGCTGGGACTGGTAAGGCAAAAAGTCGAAACTGATTTTAATGAATGTCCAAACGAGGACCGCCGGTGGGAGATCCGGTTGTTGCGTGTTTGTATATTGGCCGAAGCCTGTCCCACACTGCGGTGATGATCGCCGCCGAATCTGGCTGTTCTGGCCGGTCGGCAGGAGGGATCAGCCGCTTATGCATAGGGTAAGGAACGGTGTGGCGGTGGCGTGCGCTTGTCCTCAAAACAGGACAACAGGGGCCGTGTGGAGCGCCCGGACGTAAAGTGGCGCAGTTGTGCCAGGCCTGCTGGTTCCGCCCGAATTGCAGCGGAAGCTGCGTAGCGCAAAGGTTTTTCTAAGGGCTGTGGTGAGTGACCCGGCCTGAGAAGTAAGACCTTTCCCGACGCTGCTTCCGCTCTTTTTTTGTCTCGATGAATGATTTTTGTAAAATCAGTCGGGGATCCCGCTGGCGCAAAGAAGACGACCGGTCGGTTGACCGGTCGCAGTAGTGACTATGCTTTTCCTGTTGTTATTCCCATCGTTTAGGCGCTTCGTCTGGTTTGGGACTTTTCTTTGATAGGGCGATGGCCTGTTCCATGTAGATTTCACCGGTCATTTCGCCCAGACCAGTGCTTGATATATAGTCGTAGCGTTTAAAGCTGCGCCAGTCGACTTTGGCGAGCATATAACCGAATGCATCGTTGGTCAACCCCAGGAGAAAGGCGTTTTTAGTAGGCATGTTGCGTTTAACGTAGTAGCCAATATTGGGGAGGGCTTCGCCGGGAATGCTAAGGAGTTGTGCCGAGCCGATGTTGACCAGGGCGAGTCGGGTGGAGAGGGTGCCGTCAGGGTTGGGGGCGTAGCCCATGGGGGAACGCTTTAGTACATTGCGCATGATGGGGGAGTCGAGGGGGAAGGAAATGGTTTCTGTGGCGCAGTATAAGCTGGGGTTCTCTTCCACCACGGCCTTGTCGATGATGCGCAGGGCTTCATCGGCGAGTAAGGTGCCGATACGAATGCATTCGTCCCATGTGCGTTCATCTTCTCCATTGGGCTGGCGATTGTCTGCCGTAATCATACCGCCTTGGGCACCATTGAAGTATAGCGCCATTCCCCCGGTCTTTTCTTCGATGCGATCGTAGAGCGGGCCACAGAAGTCGGGACTGAGGATTCCTTCGTCTGCACCAATCACTTCGGGATGGCAGGCGTAGTTTACCAGGGTGGCGAGGATGTCATCCCCCTTATTTTTCCCTTTTGCACTGAGTACCTGAATAACGCCGCAGCGTGGGTCATATAATTGGGGAGCGTAGTAGTTGTAAGCGATTTTTCCCTTTGCTTCGCTTACCCGAATTTTCAGCTGTGCCGGTGTGCGTTTTTTCCAGGCTTTATGGATGGCTTCTGCCGCTTGTGTGCAGACCCAGTCCAGGTATTCGAGGTCGGCGCCGTGTACGCCTTTCATATCGGGGAAACCGTAGGCGTCTGGCGCGCTATGGGTATGTGTGGCGGCAATCAAAATATTGTCCGCGGGGATTTCTTTGACTTGTGCGCGGATCTTATCGCCAAGAACCGAAGGCCATCCAAGGAAATCGAGAGCAACGAGAGCAACGCGTGTATCGTCCTCTTCAAAGACAAGCGCGCGGGCGAACAGATCGCCTTTTTTCTCACTCGCCGCGTTGGGAGCACCTACGCCACCGGATACGGGGAGTAGGGGGGTGGGAGTGACAATGCATTTGGCTGCGCCAGCCCTGAGTTGGGCTGCTTGGGCGTACGGGAGGCTTGTAATGAGGACGCCTATAAGACAGCTAAAGAAAAGCAGGTTTTTCATGACCTAAGTCCTTTTTGAGTTGGGCGATTTGTGAGATTTGATGAAGTGTGTTGTTATTTGAATGTAATCCCCCCATGTACTAAGGACTATTTTTAGGGGGAACAGGTTTCTGTGAGGAAATTGGCAGCATCGGTGATGTGTTGGGGGAATTTTGTGACGATGCAGCAAAAGGTGAGAGCCAACGGGGGAAGAAGGCGCGGAGCTTTTCTATTGCCAGTGGCGCTGGCCACTTAGTTTTGGGTGGGGGGGAACAAGGTTTGGATGACCTCATTGAGTTCCTGGAGGTTGAAGGGTTTTAGAATGAAGGCTTTTACGCCGACGGCCGTTGCTATTTGATGTTGGATGGGCATATCAAGACCGGAGGCCAGTAGAATGGGAGGCGTGGAAGCATTATTGGGTATAAGTTGGCACAGGGTTTTGTAATCTTGCTCGACAAAAAGCGTATCGGTCAAAATTAATTGGACTGGGGTCGGAGACTGCTGAAGGAGTAGCAGTGCCTGTTCGGGTTCGGGGGCAGCGAGTACGGTATAACCAAGTTGTTGCAGCATGAGCTTCTCAAGACGTAACAGCGCTTCTTCTGCTTCAATGAGTAGTGCGTATCGTTTGGGTTTAGGCGCTTTTTCTGGAAGCGGCGCGCTAACTTTTTCCAGGGTGTCCTTCGGGGATAAAACGATGGAGAAGGTAGTGCCTTTTTGGGGAGTAGAGGTGAACGAGACGTTTCCGCCCAGATAGCTTTCCCCGAAAAGCTTCATGCTATATGTTCCCAACCCACGGCCCCGTTTTTCCTTGGTGCTGTAATTTCGTTCGAAAACATGGGGCTGTATGTCTTCAGGGATGGGGCGTGCGTTGTGGACGGTGAAGGATGCTGCGCCGTTTTCTCGTTTGAATTTTACGTCTACAACGCCTCCGGATTGGGTAGCTTCCAAGGCGTTGGTGATCATGTTGTTTAAGACCCGCAATAGCAGGTTGATGTCTGTTTTAAACGGTTCGGTGTCAGAAGTGGTTGCGATATAGAGCGTTTTTTCGCTTGTTTCACTTGTATGCGCGAAGGTTTTTTCCAGTTCTTGCAATACATCAGCCGCGAGGGTCGGTTCGCAGTGAATACTGAGATCGCCCTGTTCTGCTTTGAGCAAGAGACGATGGGTTTGTATCTGCTCCTTTAAACGTTCAGACAGAGATACTATTTCCTGTGCTGCATCATTGGGGGTAGTAGCGTCCAGCGTTTCGCTCCATGCGGAAAGGGCGGCGACCACATTCAGAATGTCGTGGAAGAAAAGGCGTTCCAATGTGTCCCGTTGTTTTAAGGAGCTGATGTCTGTTAATACCAATGCAGTAAGCATATGGCCACCGATGTGCAACGGTGTAGCGCGCACCTTAAAGTCAAAGGCTTTGTATTGGCCCTTGTTTTGAATGGTAAGACGGCATTCCCCTTGTGATGGGGCATTCTTTTCCTGACTGGCAAGGAGGGTGAGTACCGCGCCGCAGCTTTTGCAGTGCTTGGAAGTGCCGCAGCCGGAGGGGCCATCGGAGAAATGTACACAATTTAGAATTTCACCTGGGCGCAGGCCCAATAGGCAGGTATCGCATTCCTGTTGTAATGCGTCGAGGAGTTCCTGATTGGCGGCGAGTAGCTGACGGTGTTCGTTTAGGACCATGATGTAGCCCTGTGTAGCAGTCAGGACCGTCTTGACGAGTGGATCGCTTAATGCCTGTTGCATCAGCTGTTTAATTTCACTCATGCGTGCTCGATGGGGGGGGGCGAAGTAAGTATTTTCTTCGACCCGTTTTGGCGAATCTCCCGCGTCATTCATAAGAAGGGCTTCCTTGATTCTGAATAGCTACGTTCCATTTTCCTATAAAAGAAATTGTATCACAGAAATCAAATCTTCAGAACGAAAAAAATACATCCCATATGATACTCCCCCTTTTCCCCAGGCTAGTTTATGCACAGAGCGGGGAAAGGGGATGATTAGCGGTGTTTAAGCTAAGTGATCCCGGAAGCACAACCGAAATATATGCTCCTTACCGTTCCTGAGCAACGCAAATTTTTCGTTTTTTCTGACAACCTTTCAGATTGCAGGCATGAAAAGCAAAGGCTGGCAAGGGATTGCTCGCTTGCCAGCCGTACTTACAGGCATGTTGCGTTTAAGAGCAGGGCGATCTCAGCTGAATGTAGGAACGGTGAAATCGGGATGATAATCACGTTTCATCAATGCATTTGCCTCGTCGTTATCGGTGAAAAGATTCGTTTTCGGGTCAAATCTGAGCGTGGTTCCGATACGATAGGATGTATTGGCCAAATGGGCGTGCGCAGAGGAGATGTGGGCGTCGGTTGCGTTTCCAAAGACAGCCTTGGGGTCATTGTTGCGCACGGCGTCGATGAAGTTGTGGAAGTGGTTCTTTGCTTTTGGATAGGGGTATTTCTTTTCGTCGACTGCGATCGGCTGGTTCTTTTTATCAAAGAAGCCTTTTTCTTGTACATAATAACCGTCGCTGGCGTAGAAGAGGTTGCCAACGGAGACGCCTGCTTCGTCGTTGGTATAACGGTTGCGCACTTCGAATACGAGCATAGTGCCATCTTGGTAGGTGAAGGTGGACACCATTGTGTTCGGGGTCTGCCCTTGGTCCTCATAGGTAAAGCGTCCGCCTGTCCCTGTGACTTTGACGGGCAGGCCACGATTCAGCCCCCATGTGGCGATGTCGAGTTGGTGAACGCCTTGGTTGCCAATTTCACCGTTGCCGTAATGCCAGAACCAGTGCCAGTTATAGGGGACGTAGTTGGGATTGTAGGCTTGTTCGGAAGCCGGGCCTTGCCATAGACGCCAGTTTAGGTTCCTGGGGGGCTCGCCATCTTTTTTGAAGGGAAGCGCGTCGCGGCTTTGGCTGGTTTTGTAGCACAAGCCGCGGGCCATATAGAGTGGCCCAATGATATCACCGGACTGCAGCAGGGGAATGTCACGTAGCCAGGAAGCTGAAGAGCGGCTTTGTGTACCGTGCTGCAGCACCCGTCCCGATTTTTCAGCGGCGGCAATGAGTTGTTGTCCTTCCCAAAAACTCCAGCTAGCGGGTTTTTCCACATAGACATCTTTGCCTGCCTGTAATCCCCAGACAGCAGCCAAGGTGTGCCAATGGTTCGGAGTAGCTATGGAAATTGCATCAATGTCCTTATCCGCCATGACGTCGCGCATATCCACATAGGTTTTTGCCTTTTTTCCCGTAATTTTTTCTAACTGACGGGCGCGGCTGCGCAAGAGGCCTCCATCGGCATCGCAAAGGGCGACGAGTTCGGAATTGGGGCATTTCGAATACTCTTCCATATGCACGCGGCCTCGTCCATGTAGACCGATTACGCATACGCGAACTTTTTCATTGGCGCTGTAGGCGGATTTGTGGGCGAAGGTGCTGGCCGCAACGAGGGCGGCAGAGGCGCCGAGAAAGTTTCGACGGGTGATTTCCATTTTTGAATCTCCTTCAGTTTACGATATGCACAGTGAATGGCCGTAGGGCCTCTGTCAGATTTACAAACCTGCGGTCTGCAGTGAAAAGTTACTTATTCGAACCTATCATAGAAGGGCCGGGGAAGTAAAATACTGTTTTTGGAATTCGATAATGGAAAACGTGTTAGAAGCGACAGAAAGTGATTTCGAGCAGGGGGGGGCACTTTTTTGCTGGTGCGCCAGGTTGTTGATAGGCTTTTCTGGGAAACCCGCTTTGAAAACAATAGCGGGTTTCCCAGAAGTCTTTTAAAGGCAATGTAGGTCGTAGCGCTTTATCGTATGCATTCAAAGCAATGATCGAGGTGGTGTTGTTCATAGGGGCGGGTGAATAAGGAAATCAGGATAGTGCTCAAGATGGCGAGGGGAAATGCCACGAAAAGGGGATCTACTTCGGACCAGATAATGAAGCCGGTGGTTTTGGTTGCGACAAGGCTTGGAACGCCAAAAAGAAGGTTGCAGATTTGCAGGGCTTCGGATTCTTGCTGATGCATGAAGAGCAGCCAGAAGGCGCTTACCAGGAAGCCGATGACGCTGCCTGTAATGGCGCCGGTTTTTGTGATACGGCGTGTGTAAAGTGCCCCCAGGTACATGGGAAGGAAGGTGGAGCAGCAGAGGCCAAAGAAAATAGCGGTGCCGCGGGCAATGATCGCAGTGCCGGTTTTTTGGAAAACAATGGGGAGAATGTAGGCGAGCGAGACGCTGAGCAGGAAGGTGAAGAGGATACCGATGCGGGTGGCGATGATAGCGCCTTTTTCACTGTTGCTTTTCCAAAAAGAGCCGTATATGTCGCGTCCGGCGGCAGTACCCATGGCGTGAAATTGACTACTGACGGTGGACATGGCGGCGGCCAGTAGGGTAACAACGATAACGGAACCCAGCCATGAGGGCATGTAGTTTTTGATGTAGAGCGGAATGATTTGTCCGATGTTTTTATCGGCTGCCAGGAAAGCAATTTTGCCGATGGCGGGGTCTTTATAGAAATAGACGTTGGAGAGTGCGCCTACAGTAAAGGCAACACCGGTCATAATTAAAATGAAAAGCCCCCCAACGAGTACGGCGCGGTTGAGTTCTTTGTTGCTTTTGACGGTCATGTAGCGAACGGCCAGTTGCGGCTGGGCAAGTACACCTATACCGACGCCCATGATGATACTGGAGACAAGTACCCACCAGAATTTGCTGCCAAAGGCGGGCATGGCAGTCCAGCCGCGATGTCCTGCAGGTCCGAAGATTTTAATAGCTTCGTCTGCCAGCTGCGTTAGCTGTTGGTGCGCCTGTGTAATACCACCAAGGCGGCTGTAGCTGAGGATGAGCAGTATCGTCATCCCAACAAACATGATGCCCCCTTGGAGTGCATCGGTATACATCACCCCTTTGAGTCCGCCCATGACCACGTAGAGGGCGACAATGGAGCAAAAGAAGAAGAGGGCTGCTTCATAGGGGACGTTCATGTGTACTTCGATAACGCGTGCTGCCCCCATCGCAACGACACCTGTGTAAAGTGGCATGAAAAGCAGAATAACGACGCCAGCAAAGATTTGTAACCAGCGGGATTGGAAGCGCCGTCCGAGTAATTCTGGAAAGGTATGTGCATCCAGATGGTGTCCCATAGCGCGTGTGCGTGCTCCCAGAAAGACGAAGCAGATGAAGATCCCTACGAAAATATTGAGCACAGTGAGCCAGAGCAAGCCCATACCAAATAATGCCGCAGCGCCACCGAAGCCGACAATGGCTGAAGTGCTGATAAAGGTGGCGCCATATGACATAGCCATGACGAAAGGGTGTACCGAACGACCGGCTACAAGATAATCCGTAACAGTACGGGTGCCCTTATAGCCCTTGTAGCCGAGGAAACCGATCATCAGCAGGTAGGTGATTACCAATACGATGGTTAACAGTTGCATTTTTTTACCTTCATTTTCTGTTGTGTTTTGATTATGATACATTTGGGAGGGATTATTTAAATTCCTAAAATCGTCTCTTCCATCCCTAGGTACCAACTTTCCTCGAAAATTTAAGTAAGCCTTCCAGCGGGTTTATACCGAGGCTATTTGAGATAGCTTATCTCTGCGTATTGCGTTTTGGGAAAGAGTGCTATGTATTTCCATACACGCGGGAGAACGCGGGATACATAATTTTTAGTGAAAGCGCAAACGAAACCGTCCGTCGCTGGCTTGCAGGTCAGGATCGTTTGTTAAAGGTCTTCCTCTACTTTATCTTCTTCCTGAGCCCATTTGACGTCTTCGTCGGTAGCGACGTCTATACCGCCCTTGTTCCACATCAATGCGCCGTATACAACGCATAGCAGGGTACTGAGGATGCAAAGCAGGTAGGCGGACCAAACCCAGAAGTCTTCTATTCCAAACATGGTTATTCCTTTCGTATACACACTACATTGGGGAACTGCACAAGTTTTGCGCAGAATACATCTTTTTTGTGCGTGCATGTGATTTAATATGAACAAGTTTATCGCATAATCATCAGTATGATGTCAAGGAAAAAAGAAATCCCCGCGCTTGCGAGGATTTCAGGAGTATTTATCTTGTTATAAAGAACCGCTAGCATTTTGAATTAGCCGCGTGGCTGATTTACCCTTTGTTATCGCGGTGGTCTATGACGCGGGTTGCTTTGCCAACAGAGCGTGTAATCGTTTGCGGTGCGACGAGGTTTACCTGTACACGAATGCCGGTAATGGTCTGGATGCGCCGGTCCAACGCCTCTTTGAGTTGTTGCATCTGACTCATCTTGTCGGAGAAGATTTCGGGCATTACTTCTACCTGTACGGCAACTTGGTCGGTAGAGCCCGGACGCGCTACCTCGATGAGATAGTGGGGGGCGATGCCTTCAACTTGTAACAAGGCCTCTTCGATTTGTGAGGGATAGACGTTGACGCCGCGAATGATCAGCATATCGTCGGTACGGCCCATGACGCGACTCATACGCACGCCGGTGCGGCCACAGGGACAGGGGGAGGGGTCGAGGGAGGCAATGTCGCGGGTGCGATACCGGATGATGGGCATGGCCTGTTTAGTGAGTGAGGTGAAAACGAGTTCCCCCTTTTCATAATCATCGACGGGTTCGAGGGTTTTCGGGTCGATACATTCCACAATGAAATGGTCTTCCTGAATGTGCATGCCGTTTTGGTACAAGCATTCGCCGCTCACCCCGGGTCCGATAACTTCGCTGAGTCCATAGTTGTTGAAGGCGTATATGTCGAGATCGTTTTCGATTTGTTTGCGCATATCGTCGGTCCACATTTCCCCGCCAAAGTGCGCACATTTGAGGTTTAATGTTTTCGGGTCGATGTTTTGCTGTTTCAACACCTCGATAATGTTCAGGGCATAGCTGGGGGTGCAGATGAGGGTTTCGGGAGCCAGGTCTTGTAGCAGCAGGATTTGGCGAACGGTGTTGCCTGCCGCTGCGGGGATAATGGCGGCGCCTACCTTTTCGATACCAAAGTGCAAGCCAAAGCCGCCTGTGAACAGGCCTAGTCCGAAAGAGATTTGGGCTGTGTGTTCCGGTAGCAGGCCGCCTGCAGTGAGAAAACGCGCACAAAGGTTAGCCCACATCTCTTTGTCGTCGTGTGTATAGGCGACGAAGGTAGGTTTTCCGGTCGTGCCGGAGGAGCCGTGGAAACGAACAAGGTCTTTACGGGGAACAGCAAGGAAACCCAATGGATAATGCTCACGTAAATCGGCCTTTGTGGTGAAAGGAAGACGTCGCAGATCATCTAGCGATTGTATGCTGTCGGGGGTGATTTTGTTTTTTGCGAAGGCTTGTTTGTAAAAAGGTACTTCGGTAACCCGTGCGACAGTTTCCTGGAGTCGTTTTAGTTGGAGTGCGTTGATTTCTTCGCGGGACAGCGTCTCATTTTTATCCCAGATGCGGTTTTCAATAGTATATTTCGCCATAGTGGAACCATTTCGACACCCCAATTTGGGGGTCCTTGATTAGTGACTTAAATCTGAAAAAAGTTGTCATGAAAAACAACGTCTTACTTCGGTCAGGGTTGGTAAGGACCATACCTAACGCTTGCGGTCGCTGGACCGCTTTAGAACATATTTAAAAAATGCGTAGGGGGACCGGATTCGGTCCCCTTGCGTGACCATACGATGGTAAGGGACATGGCAGCGCTTTATAGCCGTCTTATGGGGTGCCGCAAGCGGGCAGACTCAGTAAGGCGCATACATGCCGTTGACAATGCTGTGTGTGCTGGAACACTTAGCAGTTGGCGCGTTCGTAAAGCTCGACGCTGCCGATGACATTGACCTTTTTCGCCTGTAATGCGATGATGGCGGCATCGGGATTGTCAAAACGGAAGACCAGCACGGCCTTGTCTTCTTTGCGGAAGGTGAAGGCGTACATGTATTCGATGTTGATGTCGGCTTCTTCGATGACGTCGAGTACTTCGGCCAGACCGCCTGGACGATCTTCGACTTCTGTGGCGACGACTTCGATGATGTTAACGACGCAGCCCATGTCTTCGAGGACTTTTTTCGCCTTTTCCCAGTCGCGTACGATGAGGCGAAGGATACCAAATTGTTGGGTGTCGGCCAGCGACAGAGTAAGGATATTAATGTTGGCGTTGGCAAGCGCCCGACAGGCCTCGCTAAGACGTCCGGGTTTGTTCTCCAGGAACATTGAGAGTTGATGAATTTTCATAAGTTTATTTTCCTTTCCTGCTTCTTTCCGTATGCGGAACGAGTAAGCAGTAGAAATATTTTATTAGCGGCGTTTTGAAACACCACTACAAAAAACAGCAATCATGCAGCACCATGCCCAGCAAGAAGAAGATTCTTACATGTGGCATTTACGGGTACTTTTGGAGGCGTCGGCTTTCTAAAAAGAAAAAGCCAACGCCTTAGCCTTACTATTGTCGTATTATTTGTTGCGTTTATCAATAACGCGTTTGGCTTTGCCCTCACTTCGGGGGATGGAGTTGGGTTCTACCAATCGTAAGCCTACCCGAATATTGAGTATGCGCTCAAGCGCCTGGGCAATTTTGTTCTGGAGATTTTCCATAGCGCCGACTTTGTCACTGAAATCTTCGGGGCGAATTTCGACCTGGACTTCCATGTTGTCCATCGTACCGTCGTTGGTCAGAATGATTTGGTAATGCGGAGAAGTCCCTTGCACGGAGAGGAGCGCTGTTTCCACCTGACCGGGGAATACATTGACGCCACGCAGGATGATCATGTCATCGCTACGGCGACTAATGCGACGGATTCGTCGTACCGTGCGGCCGCAGGGACATGGTTCTGCGATAATGGAGGTGATGTCGCGGGTCCGGTAACGGATCATGGGCATGGCTTTTTTGCTAAGGGTGGTGAAGACCAATTCGCCTTCTTCACCATCGGGCAGGGGTTCCAAGGTCTGCGGGTCGACGATTTCGGGGTAGAAATGATCTTCAAAAATGTGCAGGCCGTGTTGTTCGCAGCACTCTGCGCCCACGCCCGGTCCAACAATTTCGGAGAGCCCGTAAATGTCGTAGGCTTTGA
This sequence comes from Candidatus Hydrogenedentota bacterium, assembly GCA_963678445.1. Taxonomy (GTDB): domain Bacteria; phylum Hydrogenedentota; class Hydrogenedentia; order Hydrogenedentales. The sequence continues at coordinate 3,831,137 of OY782877.1, forward strand.
TCCCTGAGGCCGCTTCAATGCGTGTACGCATTTCTTCGGTCCAGGGTTCAGCGCCAAAAACCCCTACTTTCAAGGGTAATTGGTTCAGGTCGATATCCAGCTCCTGGGCGCGTTCGATCAGGCGTAGGAAGTAACTGGGCGTGCAGCAGATGGCGGTTGTATTGAAGTCTTTCATCACCATCAGCTGCCGGTCCGTGTTGCCCCCGGAAATGGGAATGACGGTTGCGCCCAGCGCCTCGGCGCCATAATGAGCACCCAAGCCACCAGTGAACAGACCGTAGCCATATGCGTTTTGGATCACGTCGCCGCGCTCCAGGTCATAAGCGGCAAAGGCGCGCACCATACAGCTTGACCAAACTTTAACGTCTTCTTTCGTATATGCGACGACAATGGGTTTGCCCGTTGTGCCGCTGGAGGCGTGCAGACGCACGACTTCATTGAGGGGGGTTGCGAAAAGTCCAAAGGGGTAGGTGTCGCGCAAATCGGTTTTGACGGTAAATGGCAGTTTGCTGATATCCGTCAGCGTTTGTATATCCGCGGGAGTTACCCCTTTGTCTTCCATACGGCTGCGAAACAAGGCGACATTCTCATAGGCATGATTCACAATCGCCTTCAGTCGATGTAATTGCAGTTCCTTTAATTTGTCCGCCGGCAAGTAATCCGGGGCGCTGACGGGGTGAAACCGACAGCCTGCATCGTGCCAGAACTCAGCCATCCAATGCCCTTTCGTTTTTTTGTAGATAGGGTTTTCACCTGAAAAAGAAAGTGATTCCTACCCAAGGTTTAAAGAGAATTCACAGTGCTGGGAATGGATACACCATTCCGATGGGAACTTAGTATATACTTATGATGTGGAACTTTCAAAACTGTTAATAAGGTGATAAAGTTGCCTTAGTGCTAGCTGACTGGGAAGCTAGGGATTCTTGAGCGCTATCCAGCCGCCGAAGTCGCATAGTTCCCCGGTATCTTCGGCCATAAAAAGGGTTTCTGCGATGAATTCTAGCTGGCCCGATCGCAGTTCAAGCTGGATGGTCGCCGGGGTCGTGGTGTGGAGTAACGCGATTTCCTTGCCAGATTGCATGACACGAATTCGGGTTTCACCCAGATGGGGATAGGGGTGAAGGTGGGTGAGGGTATATGTACCGGCCTCTACTTCAAGGACGGCATGTTTTGCAAAAGGATGCACATGGTAGCCATTGTATTCGCGGGCTTCATACCAACCCTTGTGCGGCAATATGACACCGGGGCAGAACATGCGGTCGCGACGAATCATGGGCCAGAAGATACCTTGTCCGGCTCCTTTTCGGCGTGCACGGATGGCTTGTGGAAGGTAGGTCAGTATTGTCCCCCAGGCACGTATGTGTTGGGCAACACGCCACCATTCATGGTCCAGGATCGCACGTCCGGTAGCCCGTATTTCTCCTACGGCGACAGCGGGCCATACCATGGGAAAGGTACGTAGGGGAAAGTTGCGCAGGATCAGACGAAAGCGGTTGCGCGTATTCAGATAATATTTTCGACGCGCCCATGCGCCCTGTCCCCATGTAGCACTGAATTTGTGGCGTATTACCGCCTCGGGACAAGGCATGATACGGTATCCGGCATCCCAGATGCGCAGACAGAGGTCCAGATCGTCGAGGTAGATCTCGAATTCTTCGGGAAGCAGCCCGGTTTTATCAAGAGCTTCCGTACGAATAAGGCAAGCACCGCCACAGGCTCCGATTACGGGCTCGTGGCGGTCCCACTGTGGGGTATCGACACGCCCTACGCCAATATCCCAACTGCCGCCAACCCAGGAACACGTCAGGCCGATGCTATTGAGAATTTCCGGTGTATCAAAGAGCACCATCTTGGGGGCTACGACGCCTATTGCAGGATCTGATTCCGCTAACGCCACCATTTTTTCTATGGCGTCGGGTGCGACCGCTGTGTCGTTGTTCAGCAAAAAGACGTAATCCGCTTTTGCCGCGATTGCTGCCTGCATCGCGCGATTATTACCGCCCGACCAGCCCAGATTACGATCACAAACGCAGAGTTGCACACGTGAGTCATGTCCAAAATGCGTTTGCACATACGCGATAGAGTCGTCCTCACTGGCGTTATCCACCAGAACAAAGGCGGCATTCTCATAGGTTCCTGCGAGCAAGGACGAAAAACAGGCCTGGAGGTGCTCCAGGCCGTTCCAGTTAATCACCAAAACATGTACCAACGGTTTTTTCATAGCAGGCATGAGTATATCAAAGCGCGTTTTAAAACACTACATTATGGCGAGCGGAGCGCTTGTGCTTATGCGCGATATCTGTCGGGTTAAGGCACTTGATAAAATGGTAATCTATTTGTATATATCAATAAAATCGGTTTGCAGATGCGCATTATCTGGTTATAATGTAACGGAATAAGAATTTGGTGTTCCGTGTTTTGCGATGAGTCAGCATATCATGGGAGGAAAGCCATGTCGGTTGGAAAACAGTTTAAAATTGCATCTATCGGAGCGGGAAACGTGGGGGCGTCCGTAGCGCAATACTGCCTTGAATTGGAATTAGGGGAGGTCGTCCTTACCGATGCGGTCGAAGGCCTTCCCCAGGGGAAGGCATTGGATCTTACTGAGGCAGGGCCCATTCGTGGGTACAGCGCGCAATGTATCGGCACCAATGATTATGCGGATATTGCCGATGCTGACGTGGTTATTGTCACAGCGGGCTTGCCCCGTAAACCCGGAATGAGCCGTCTGGACCTGCTAGAGAAAAACGGCCAGATTATTTCGGAAATCTGTGAGAATATTAAGCAGTATGCACCCAATTCCCTGGTTATTCTGGTCACGAATCCGTTGGACGTGATGGTGTATCTGGCGTACCAGAAATTAGGTTTTCCCGCGCATCGTGTCATGGGGATGGCGGGGTGCCTGGATAGCTCGCGAATGCGCTCTTTTGTCGCGATGGAATTGAATGTCAGCATGAAAGTGGTGGATACCATGGTGCTGGGTTCTCATGGGGACAGTATGGTGCCGTTGCCGAGTTACACCACGGTGTCGGGCATTCCGATTACGAAACTGCTCTCGCAGGATCGTATTGATGCTATTGTAGAGCGAACACGGAAGGGTGGGGGAGAGATTGTCGCGCTACTGAAAACGGGTAGCGCCTATTATGCGCCTGCTGCGAGCGCGGTACGTATGGCGCAGTCCATCCTGCGTGATGAAAAGCAAGTGTTGCCTTGTGCTGCGTTGCTTAATGGCGAGTATGGGTTGAATGATATTTTTATGGGGGTGCCGTGCATTTTAGGTAAAGACGGCATTGAAGATATTGTAGAACTGCAGATTACCGAGGAAGAACGGGCCGCGTTGCATCGTTCTGCTGAAGAAGTGCGTACCGGTATTGAGGGCTTACGGGAACGTGGTATTTTGTGATACGTTGGCGTGATTCTAACGAAAGGGAGTCGGTCATGTGGTCGACTCCCTTTCGTACGAGTATTTTTGTTATTATTCCTGAAATAGAACCGGTTTGGCGCCCATCTTGAATCGTAAGACACCGCCTTCGGCAATTTCGTCGTGGCTGAACCAGGTGCGTTTCCAGGGAACCCCATTGATCCAGACCTGTTGCACATACGGATGGTCTGGGGCGTAATCCTCTACCTCAATTTGCAGGATATGTTCACCCATCCAAATCCTGGCGCCTTCGAATAATGGCGTGCCAATTTCATAGCGCTTTGTACCTGCGATGGGATAAAAGCCCAAGGCGCTAAACACATACCAAGCCGAAAGGGTGCCGCCGTCGTCATTTCCATCCAGCCCGACATAGGTATCGTCATACTTATTATCCATGAGCCAACGCACCCATTTTTGAGTTAAGTCGGGGCGGCCTGCAGTATTGAACAAGTAGGCAGAATGAATATAGGGTTCATTTCCCTGCCAATAGAATGACCCCGGATTCCATGCTCCTACAGCCGGTTTGACGTTTTCCATGTAACGCTCTAACTCGGAGATGAAAAATTCCTTACTCTTGAACAGGCCGATCAGGCCTTCGGGATCAAAGGGTACTGCCCAGCGCCATTGCATGGGGCTACCCTCTACGTAACCATCCGTATATTTCTTTTTGAAATCGACAAAGGTCAGCACTAAAGGGCGAAACTCTTTGATGAAATCCCCAGCGGCATTTCGGGAATGAAAAAACTGGCTTTCCGGGTTCCACACGTTCTTGTAAAACTGGGCGTGTTCTGCAAAGACAGCCGCCTCATCCGACCGGCCCAATTCTTTGGCCAATAGGGACAAAGAGTAATCTGCGTAGGCATACTCCAGGGTTTTCGATACGGATTTCCCCATGCGGTCAGCAGGGCAATAGCCAAATTTCAGATAGTCCTCCAAACCGCGACGTCCACTGAAACGTTCGGGACGTGGAAGATCCATCAAGGCCGTCCGCTTCATTTCCTGGTACGCTGCCTCGATATCAAAATCGCGAATTCCCTTTAGATAGGCTTCGGTTACAGCAATATCCGCCGGCGAACCTAGCATACAGTTCGTATAACCACAACCCGAAGGCCAGCGAGGAAATCCACCGCCACCCTTTTGCGCCATGTCGACCATGGAAATCATCATATCCCGCTGCTCATCCCGGGCAATCAGGTTGTATAGCGGATGCAACGTACGAAAAGTGTCCCATAATGAGAGGTCAGTGAAATAGCGGAACCCATCTACCTGATGCACCTCTTCATCAAAGCCGCGATATTCCCCATTTACATCGTTGAATTCCGTGGGCATTTGCATCGTGCGATACAAGGCCGTGTAAAACGTCCGTCGTTGCGCATTGGTGCCGCCGTCAATCTCAATCCTGCTTAGATGCTTTTCCCAAGCCTCACCAGCAGCCTTCGCGATAGTTTCAAAGCTGCGTCCCGTGCCTTCCGCATCCAGATTCTTCCGCGCATTCTCAATGCTTACATACGACAGCGCTACCTGAGCTTCCACTACCTGCCCTGATCCCCGATTAGCGAAAGACAGATCTACGCCAATGTCATCGCCGACAGCTCCTTCTGCACCGGGTCGGAAACCTTCCGGACTCCATGCGCCGAAACTTTCAAAGGGTTGACTGAAACGCGCTGTGAAATATACGTTCAGCCCATTATAACGTCCTGAGAACGAGCCGTAAGTGCGAATAGAACCCTCTATCGTGTTTTTTTCAGGATAGATTGTGACGACGCCATTTTCGGTATGCCGTTCCCCCAGCGCACTACTCACATCTACGAGTAAATGCGGCGTCTCATCTTTTTCAAAGGTATACCGATGCATACCTACACGGGGGCTGACGGTTAATTCCACCCGTACTTTGTCCTTGGGTAGACGCACCGCGTAATACCCGGGAAAGGCGGCTTCCTCTTTATGGGAAAAGCGGGCAAATCGTTCCTTATCCTTGCGCACCTTTTTCACACGCGAAGCTACTGTGGGGAAAAATCGAAATGTGCCGCCTTCCTGCGAATCCGCCCCGATTAGTCTCGAATGGCTAAAGCCGATAAGCTTGTTATCCCCATAGCAATAGCCCGAGGGATTCACTGCAGTGAATCCGGTCAGCATTTGCATGGTGTCCGGCCCCAGGCGCACCATACTGAAAGGAGCCGTTGCCGCTGGTGTATTATAGGCTGCCAGCCAGGGCACCCCGCCCGTTCCAATAAAAGGGTCCACTTCTTTGCCAATAATACCCGGAGATACCGCGGTTTCCAGGGCTCCCGGCTGTTGATTTACAATATGCCGGTATGAACCCCAGAGGCTGAGAATAAATACCACACAACCGATAAGTAGTGTAACGATGGCAAGGCAACTCCACTTGACAACACGCCACACCCATTTCCGAATCAGGGTCAAACCATTTTGCATTCTACTATCCACGCTCCTGTTGGTTACTCTTCACACAGTTCAGTGGCGCGATCGATGCGATGCATACAGACAAAGGCCAATAAATTCGCCAAGGTTCCCATGACGAGTCCGTCGAGGCCTCCTGGGTTCAGTAGCACCCAGTTCCACAATACGACGGTGAATGCACCGCAAATAGCGCCGACTTTAAACGTCTTTTTAGACGCGCGAACGCCCAATAAGGTTGCAGATAAGGGTACTACAATGATCGGAGCCCAAAAATTATAGGAGAACAGCAAAATATCGAGAATGTTATCGATTTTCAGGGCAAAGACTACCGCGGTGACACCCACGAGTAGGGTCGTCAGTTTGGTTACGAAAAGTTCGCGGCTTTCTGGCAAGCGGGTGCGTTTAAACGGACGAATAACATCGTTGATCAATGCTACCGAGGCCGAATTTAAAAAGGAGTCTGCCGACGACATCACAATAGAGATGATCCCGGCGATCACCAGGCCACGCAACCCTACAGGAAGTACGGTTTTGATTACATAGGGCATGGCCAGATTGTTGCTTTCCAGATCAGGATTCAGCGCTAATGCAAGTAATCCAATCATTCCCGTTACGGCAAAAAATGGGATGGAGAACAGGCCACTATATAACGTCCCTTGGGCCGTTTCACGTGCATTGCGGCCTACCAATAGGCGCTGTACATAGGGGGGGACCAGGGTTTCGCCTACGAGGAAGGAGACAAAAAGCGAGGCGAACATAAGGGGCGTCATTTGTTCGTTGAACAAAGAAACATGACTCTTGGGTACGCGCTCCAATAAGCCTTCTACTCCGCCTATTTGGTGTAGACCGATGAATAGGGCCAGTGGCAGACCAATGCTCAGTACGACAAATTGGACCACATCCGTTAATACAATGGCACGCATTCCGCCGACCGTGGTGTACGCGATCACAATACCACAGCCGATGAAGATGCCTAATTCTTTGGAAATACCGGCAAACTGGTTGAAGACGACCCCCATAGCGCCCACCTGCGCACCTACAATACCTGCGCATACCAGCATCCCTAACAGCCCGGAGAGAACCTGGGCTGAGCGGCCATAGTGAATCGCCATGATGTCGCCTACGGAAATATGTTTATTGAATGCATCCATGCGCGGGGCAATAAGGGTGGCCACGAGAAGCTCTTTCACGCTAAAACCCCACAAAGCAAACATGGAGGCCATACCAATGCTGTAGACCTTCGATGCGTTTCCTGTAGAGAATCCGCCCCCGATAAATGAGGCGGAAAGGGTGGCAAAAATCACCAGTGCGGGGTAAGCGCGGTGCACCACAGAGTATTCGCGCAGATTGCGAATACCGCGTCCCGCCCACAAGCCCAAACATAGGATACCCAACAAATATCCAGCTACGATCACATTATCTATCATAAACACGCACCTCCCAAGGCTATAGAACAATGTAAATATCAATAAAAACGTGTATTTTTACCCAACGCTTGCGGCAAATATACGGATTTATCGCAAAGATTTCAAACGTTCGCCACAATATATAGTGACTAACATTTCAAAAGCGGTGATGAAAAATGAAGTTTTTTACTGTGATCAGGGACGGCAAGAACCCTATATCCTGGGGGGGAGTCCTGGCCACCTTGCGGTCTCTGGAACGCTCCAGGATGATAGCGTGTTCAGGGAGGAATAAATGGAAACGCATTTTGTATTTTTACGGCGGAAGGCGTTTTTTAGAAAATCCCCTTTGCAGTTAAGATATAGTGCGCCCTATCAAATGCAGGAATTCCTGACGGGTAATCTCGTCATTATGAAAGCTACCCAATACCGACGAGGTTGTCATCACGGAATTTTGTTTTTGTACCCCCCGCATCATACTGCACAAATGGCGGCATTCGATCACCACCCCTACGCCCTCTGCTCCCGTCTTATCCATGATCGCACGGGCGATCTGCGCTGTGAGACGCTCCTGAATCTGAAGACGTCGGGCATAAAAATCAACAATACGGGCGATTTTGCTTAGGCCAATCACCTTGTCCTGAGCAATATAGCCCACATGACAACGTCCAAAGAACGGCAACATATGATGTTCGCACAGGCTGTAAACTTCGATATCCCGCGATATGATCATGTTGTTAGATTCGGCTTGGAAGACAGCACCATTAATGATCGTATCGATGTTCTGATGATATCCCGAGGTCAAAAAATCATATGCGCGGGCCACCCGCATAGGAGTTTTCTTCAAACCTTCCCGATCAGGGTCTTCTCCAAGTTCAATTAACAATTCGCGTATCAGATGTGCGACGCGTTCCTTATTCATGTAAAAGCCTTTCTCGCAGGTAATGTGTAAAGTCGTGGGCCGGAACCAGGGAGAGAAACGATTTTGCATCCCATAAGGATGCCAGAAATTCACCGCTCTCTGGAAACTGAAATGTAGGCTCCAGTTCCAGCATTCCTGCCGCCAAGAAAGATCGCGTACGCAGATCGTAATCAGGAATGCTTAAGTCCGGCTCGGTGCTTACCTCAGCACCGTAGGCTATTATATCAAGATCGATGGGGCGAGCGACATATTTATCTTCTGTACGCACACGTCCTAAGCGCGCTTCGATAGTACGAAGGATATCGAATTTTAGCGTGCGTGCCGGAAGGGAGGTGAAAATACGTGCCATGCCGTTGAGATAGTCGGGCTGCTCCGGACGGCCAATGGCCTTCGTCTGATAAAAAGTCGAGAGGCTATCCAAGTGACAGTGGGCCTGCAAAAGCGATAGGGCCAGCTCAATGTTGCGTTTCGGGGCAATGTTTGCACCGATGGCGATGATTGCCCGAACCTCATCCTTACTCCGCATTTTCGTCTCGTGTTCGACTGATTTCTATCGCGACACTACGGGCAAATCGCAAGGCGCCGGGTTTGTCTACCGTAACATCTACCTGCAGGATACGGGAGGGCTGCAAGCAGATTTGGGCGATTTCTTCGGCCAGACGTTCCACCAGAAAGAAAGAACTGTCCTCTACCTTTCGAATTACCTCTTTTTTAATCGTCTTATAATCGACAGTGTCGTCAAGACAATCCGTCTGTCCTGCCTTGGAAATATCGGCGTGAAGTGTAATATTTACGAGCACATCTTGCTTTGCATGACGTTCCTCTTCATACACACCTACGATACAACGCGCCATCAGATCACGAATATGGATCTTGTCTACACACCGCTTAGTCATACATTTTTCCTCGCATATGTCTTCCTCCATCCACAAAAATCACTTGCCCCGTTATAAAGGAACTGTGCAGCAAAAACAAAAGTGCCGCGCAAACATCATCTGGGTTCCCATAACGCTGTAATGGGTTGCTGTTCTTCAGACCTTCCAGATAGCTTTCATCTTCTCCCGCTGGCGGTAGAATTAACCCTGGAGCGATGGCATTCACGCGTATCTTGGGTGCGAATTCGACCGCCATCATACGGGTGAGGGAAAACAGCATTTGTTTGCTGAGATGATAGGGGACATGCCGCTTGTCATAATCGCAAATCATCGTATCCAGCAGGTTAATAATAGAGCCCTCGCATTTTTGTGCGGCAAAAGCCTTCGACAGCAGGAAGGGGGCAATGCTATTCACGGTGACGTTTTGAAGCACCGCGTCCGATGTGGTTTCCAGGAGGGTCTGTTCAGGAAAGATGCTGGCGCTATTGATTAGATAGTCGATAGGCCCTGCTTGTTGGGTAGCGTGATCGAATAAGGTATCGGCGGCATCGGGATGTTCAAAATCTCCTGCAAACGTCCACACCCGTACGCCATAGCTACGTGCCCGTTCTGCCGTCATGGCCACTTCCGTGGCGGATGAACGATAGTGCAGTACTACGTTTACCCCTGCTTCTGCCAATGCCAGGGTAATTGCCGCACCAATTCGTTTAGCCCCCCCAGTGACCAACGCCGTTTTACCCAGTAGTTCCTGTTGCATCGTTATATTCCCCATTTGGCTGGACGCCCGTAAGTTTCGTTTTTTTGTACGATTGCAGCACCCACAAAGTGACAATACGAATCTATCCAGTCCCCAAACGGATCAGAAAAAACGAAATTCCACGTGGTTCAGGGAAGGCGCGCTCCCAGCTATTGTCCTGCGCTCGGTACGTGCTTTTGAGTTTGCTTCCATTTTAGCGTGTATCCATGGAAAAACCCATAGAAATCAGTGGCTGCTTTCTCTTGTGGGTTTAGCCAGCGCAAACACGTCTTGATGGGAGCCTCTGGCAAAAGACGAGACCTGCGGGGCGTTTTTCGGCTGTGGCGCTGACTCCTTAGGGAGTATTCCCTTCTTCCTCTATGGCGGGGGTGAGGGTGGGAAGAGGGGACGCAAAGTACCCCTTTCCAGGGACACGGGTGGCTACGTAGGAAATGAATATGGCGAAGAGGGCCGCTGTCAGGAAGACGCGCTCATAGCCAAATTTCATCCATAGGATACCGGCTATTCCGGGAATGACCATGGAGGCAATGTGGTTGATTGAAACGCCCATAGCCAGCGAAGAGCTAAGCTCCTGGTGGTTTTCGGTCATGCGCGAGAGATAGACCGAGCGACCCGTTCCCAAGGCAAAGAGCAGATTGTCCAGTATGAAACAGGCGCAAGCCAGCTGTTGTGCGCTGTGGGGCGCGATAGGCAGACGCAGGGCATAGCCGTAGCCCAGGCAGACAACGGCCAGTATAATGCCGTCGAAAACCATGACGTTACGTTCGCCGAAATGGTCGATGGCGATTCCCGCCAGAGGTTTGAAGGCTACACCGATGATGGCGGCTATCATTAACAGGCCCGCAATAGAGGTGGCGGGGAGGTGGTATACCTTGATCAGAACCCACGGACCAAAGGTGAGGAATATTTGCTTGCGGGCGCCGAATAAGAACTCCAGAGTATAGTACAAGCTAAAGCGTTTTCGTATGACCAGGCCTGCGCGGGGTTGGTGAAGATGGGGGATATGCATCAGGGAGTAGACAATGGCGCCCAGGCCTGCCAGGAGCGATGCGCCTGCAAAGGCAGCACGATAGGGTTTGATGGATTCATCGAAGAGGAACCATACCAATCCCGCTCCAACGACCATCCCTAACGTGCCTATAGCGCCAGCTTGTCCCAGACGGCGTCCCCGGTTATCCGTATCGCTTAACCCCAGTGCAATCGAGGAGGCGACTGGTTGTATAAGATGCATCCCTGCGCTGCTTATCAGCATCATCAGCAGCATGGGGCTGTAAGATGAGCCAAAGAGACCGAGTCCCAGCATGCCCAATGCAAAGACAACGCCGCCAATGACGCCGACACGGGTAACGGGCAGCATGCACAGCAGGCCGGTCATCAAAACGACCAGTAAGCCGGGTAATTCCCGGGGGAACTCCAGCCACCCACGCGCATCTGCTGTGAGAGAGAAGGTGTCGGAGAGAAAATTGTTGAAAATGGATTCGTTGACACCCACAGCAACGGAGATACATAAAACTGCGCCAAAGTAGAGTCCGAGTTGTTTTTTCAAAGTGGTATTCCTTACATCAGAAAAGCCGTCTAACTTACAGCGGTAGCATTATAATTGCCCGGTACGTTTTAGTGAGTAACACTGTAAAAGCTGTCAAAAAACGAAGTTTTGTTTCGGTCAGGAATGGCAAGGCCATATGTATTGCCTGTGGCGCTGGCCACTGCTTGCGGTTACTGGACCGCTTTGGGGACTAACATTCCCAACGCTGACACAGAAAGTGGAGTTTTCTTGTGGTCAGGAACGACAAGAAGTATATCTACTGGCTGTGGTGTTAAGTGCCTGTTTATGACCGTAGAAGCGTGTTATCTAGTAGGGGTTTTATGCACACATTATACAACGCGCCTGGTGCGTCAAGGTGCAGCCATAGATACGCACAGTCAACACCAGTGTACAGTATTTCCGTATTCTCCGTCCAATCCTCCTGCGTCCAGTTACATCTGAGGAGTAACCCAGACAGCTATCGAAACTCAATAGAATTCTTTCTGGTCTAAAACGAGCGGGATTTTTGTGCGTAAAAATTTTAATTTATAGTGCCAAGACAGTACACTTCTAACGCTTTACTGTTGAAAAGCGATGGTGAAGCGGAAATCGTAACGCCAGTGGCTGGCTATTGGGTTGTGCTTTCTGGTTCAACCACGTTACGGCATGAAAAGTATAAGGAGAAGCGTCAATGCCCCCTGAGAAAACGAAAACGCGTTTAAGTCGTCGTCATTTTTTACGACGCACCGCTACAGCGACGGCTGTTGCAGCGGGTTTCCCCTATGTTCTTCCCTCGTCAGCTTTGGGCCTTTCGGGTACGGTAGCCCCCAGTAACCGGATTACGGTGGGGTTTATCGGCATGGGCCGTATGGCTAAGGGACATTTGGGAGGTTTTTTGGGTGATAGGCAGGTGCAGGTGCTTGCAATTTGTGATGTAGAGAAGTATCGCCGGGAAGCTCAGGCTGCGCGTGTAAATGATTTCTACAGTACCCAGCGCAAGGACAAATCTTACAAAGGTTGTGATACTTATCATGATTTTCGGGATATCTGTGCACGTCCTGATATTGATGGTATGGTCATCTGCACTCCGAATCATTGGCATTCGCTTACGACGATTGAAGCGGTGCGTAATGGCAAGGATGTGTATTGCGAAAAGCCGCTTTCGCGTAGTATTGCCGAGACCAAGGCGATGGTCAAGGCCGTTCGACGCTATGATCGCGTGTTGCAGGTTGGTAGCCAGCAGCGTTCCGATACAGCTTTCCGCACGGCCTGCGAGTTGGTGCGTAATGGACGTATTGGAAAGGTGCATACCGTTTACGTCAATGTTGGTGGCCCTCCCGGAGAAGATTATCTGAAACCGGAACCGGTTCCGGAAGGCCTTGATTGGGACTTTTGGCTTGGACCCTGTCCTTGGCGTCCCTATTCCCCAGTGCTTGCCCCTTCGGAATCGTTCGCTGGTTGGGCGGAATGGCGCTATTATCGCCCTTACGCTGGTGGCGGCATGACCGATTTTGGTGCGCACCATTTTGACATTGCGCAATGGGGATTGGGTATGGACCACAGTGGTCCGGTTGAGGTGCATCATCCTGACGACAGCGACTGCGAACGCCTGACGTATGTGTACGAAAATGGCGTCAAGATGATTCACGGCGGAGGCATTCCCAAGGCAGCCGTGCAGTGGGTAGGCGATAAAGGCTGGGTCGCAGTGCAACGCGGCCAATTCCTCGAAACGGAGCCAGGCTACCTCAAAAATGAAATTATTGGCCCCAATGAGACGCGCCTGTATCATAGTGACAATCACAAGAATAACTGGCTGGATTGTATCCGCACGCGTCAAGATCCTATCTGTACAGTGGAGATTGGTCATCGTACCGCCACGGTATGCCATATCGGCAACATTGCGTATCGACTGCAACGTTCCCTGAAATGGAACCCCGTTAAAGAGGAATTTGTAAATGATCCTGAAGCTAACCGCCTCCTTCGGTTCCCAATGCGTGAACCGTGGCAGCTTTCCTAGGGAGGGAACGAGAATGAAATGGTATTCTTTATCGCTGACAACAGCGTTTTTGATGGTTTTATGTGCTTTTGGCGCCGTGGCAGAGGCGCCTGAGATTAAGAGTCTGGATGAGGCGTTTCAGGCGCTGCCTCAGTATGAACTGGGACAGAACCCGGCTGCGTTGGAGTACATTCGTACGGAAGTGTTGAAAGTCCAGCAAGATCCGCAAGGCAGTAAAGCTTTAGCGGATCGATTGGCAGCGTTTTTGCAGACGGATGCAAGTAGAGTGTGCAAGCGTTTCGTAATGCGGCAATTACAGATTATCGCCACAGCCGACCAGGTCTCTGCGGTTGCACCGTTGCTTACCGATGAGGCCTATTCACATTATGCCCGCTATATATTGCAGGCTGTTCCGGGCGACGCGGTTGACCAGGCCTTGCTAAAGGCGCTTCAAGATACGAATGGAGTTGTACAGGTGGGCCTGATCGATACCCTGGCGGCGCGGGGCAACCAGGCGCATGCTGCGGTGTTGTCCTCATTCCTCGAAAGTGCGGACGAGAATATTTTTCGGGCTGCAGCAGTTGGATTAGGCAATCTGGGCGGTGACGATGCTGCAGAAGCATTGTCGGCTGCGCGCGTGAAAGCGGATGGAAAGCGCCGTGAGTGTCTTACAGACGCCTATCTGGATTGTGCGCAATCCTTTTGGGATGCAGGGGATAAGGCAGAGGCACAGGCCATTTATGAAGCGCTCTATGGGGAGCAGGAATCGCTGCCGATCCGTATTGCCGCTTTGCGAGGACTCGTGCAGGTGACGCCTGAAATGGCCCTGTCACTCGTGTTAGATGCGCTGACCTCGGGTGATCCGGTTTGGCAGCAAACCGCCTTGTCGCATGTGCCGTCATTGTCCGGAGAAAAAGCCACGCGCGCCTTTACCAAAGCACTTCGTCGTCTTGATGATGACATGCAGGCGGCCCTGCTTCATGTATTAGCCGTGCGCGGTGACCAAGGCGTACTCCCTGCTGTGAAAAAAGCGTTGCGTAGCGATGAAAAAGCAGTGCAAAAGGCCGCTATTGAAGCCTTGGGTCAGATTGGTAATGCAAGCGCCGTGCGCGATCTGTATAAGGTTCTTGATACAGAAAAAGGGCGTATGCAGCGGGCTGCGCGGGACGCGTTGGAAATGATGCCCGGCGAGGATGTTAACGAAGCGCTGCTTCCTTATATCGAAAAGGCAGAGGGGGAGACCCAGGCGCTTCTGTTGGGGATTGCCGCGACCCGGGTTATGTATAACGCGATTCCGCTGTTTTTCAGCCTTGTGCAAAGTGAGGATGAAGACGTGCGCCACGAGTCTTATCGTGGCCTTGGCACCCTGGTGCGATTGGAGGAGATGCCGCAGTTACTGGCGCTGCTCTCCACTGTTGATGGGGATGAAGCGCGTAGTGAGTGTGAAGGCAGCATTGTTGTAGCAGCGCGCCGTCTCAACCAGGAGCATCAGCAGGCCCAGACGCTTATCCAGCGTTTCAAGGATAGTGAAAGTGTAACGGTTAAAACATCGTTGCTTAAGATCCTTGCTTCGTTAGCGGATGAGACTACGTTGGATACACTTATTGCGGCTGCCAGTGATGACAATGCAGCACTTCGGCGTGTTGTGCTGGAAGGCTTCTCTCAGTGGCCCACGACAGCGCCGATGGATGCGTTGCATGGCTTTGCGAAATCCGCCACCACTGCGGAAGACAGACAGCTTGCCCTTGGCGGGTACATTCGTCATCTGCGTGAGCCTAGCGAACGTACTGCCGAAGAGTCGGTAAAACGGTTCGCCGCTGCATTGGAATTGGCGGATACGCTGGATTTGAAACGACTTATCATAGCGGGACTGGGGGATACTGAAGCGCTCAGTGCGCTGGATATTCTTGAGTCTTATCTCGATACGGAAGGCTTGCAGGAAGAAGCTGCGGTTGCGGCGGAAAAAATCCGCCAGCAGCTGTATGTCGCCACGGCTTCGGAACAAAGCGATTTGGCGCATCGCACGCTGGATGGTAGCGATGTGACCCGTTGGTATACCGGGGTTGTACAAGCACCTGGGCAATGGTTTCAACTCGACATGGGGCGTTCTGCGCGTGTCGGTGGGGTGCATCTGAACAACGTTCAGTCGCCTAAAGACTATCCCCGAGCCTATGAAGTCTATGTTTTCGATGATGAGGCTAACATGGGTACTCCTGTAGCCGCTGGCGAGGGAGAGGCCAAGACGCATGTGGTTATCCAATGGGAAAAACCCAAAACAGGACGCTATATCCGTATTGTACAAACGGGTAGCGATCCTGAATATTGGTGGTCCATCCATCTTATCCGTGTCTTGCCACGGTAGACATCGTCCGTTCTTTTAAAAGAAATGCTCCGGTTCATCCTGTAAAAGGGATGTTCCGGAGCGTTTTTTATAGATAACAAGGACAGAGAACCCAGCCGGCGTTATGAAAAAGAAGTATACGGTCGTTCAGAAGTACTAGACGCCAGCGTTAAGATCGCGGGCTACGATGCGTTGATCGGTGTTGGTGGCGGCGCGCAGTAGATTGCGCAGGGCCTCGCCCAACAGGTCTTCTGCATTGCGTGAACTTCCGTTGCGACAGGTTACTACACCAAAGCGAAGATTGGCCTGTGTAGGATGCACCGGGTCGCAGAAGAAGGTAGAGGTGATTTCATCGCGAATTTTATGGGCATAAGCGATCGCGTCCGGCAGGGGAGCATGGGGGAGTATGGCGGCAAAGCGTGCGCCTTCATACCGTGCAAGGATATCGTAATTCCGGGTAAGTTCGCGCATGGTCATGGCGACTTCTGCAATGAGATCATCGAGAGGCGCTTCTCCAAGCTCCTGATCAATCGCGTTGACATCGTCGATGTCAAGCATGACGCAGGATAATGGGTAATCATGACGATGCGCTTTCTCTACTTCTTCCTGAAGGCGTTCCAGCAGGAAGCGACGATTACGCAGTCCCGTCAGGGTATCGGTATAGACGGTATCAGGCAGAAAATCCGTATTCCCAGTATCGGTTTTCTGCTGACTTCGCAAAGTGCTGTCGATGGCGATCATCACCATGGGGGGATTATACGGTTTTTCGACCTGCTCAAAGAAAGGGATGCTTTTTGGGAAAATATGTTCTGCGCGTGCGCCTTTGGGAAGTACGGGTAAAAATGCGAAGGCGGCTTCGTTCTCTTTTTGGGATTGGGGCAGCTTTTCCCAGATTTGCTCTAAGGACATATCGGGCAGATCGGGACTCACTAATACGACATCGGGCGGCGTCTCCTGGCAGACTTCGAGTAATGCGTTTCCTGTGGTTACTGCATACGCATCGTAACAATTAGCCTGTAGTGCGGAGCACAGCATAGCGGCATCTTCCGCACACTGGTCCGCCACACATACTCTGTATAATTGCACTTCACACCCCCGTGTGTCTTTAGAATTGGTTGGCATCATCATCTCTGACAAAAGTGTACCCCATTTTGTGGGAATTAGCAACTCTACTGTTTTAGTAGGGTTCGTTTTTTATCGGTTTTTACGGTCATGAAAGTATTTCGTCGTTATCGCGTTTCTGGGGAGGTAATCCAATCTTCGGTGAACCGCGCATGCTTGATAGTAGAGCCTTCCACGTCTTTACCGGAGTAGGAGTAGGTGCAATGGATGCTTCCGTCTTGCGCCTGGATGACGGAGGGGTAGGAGAAGTTGCCGTCGTCTTTTTTAGCGCGTACCTCAATTTCACGTGAATGCGGCCAGGTTTCCCCCTCATCGGTGGAAAGGTATACGGATAGCTTATGACGACCCATCAGGGTGTCGTTGCATACCATAATCCAGTGACCATTTTTCAGCGCGATACATTCGATGCTGGAACCGGGGTTGCGGATGGGGAGCATGCCGAGCGCGGACCAGGTCATGCCGCCATCGGTCGAAGTGGCGCTACGGATGTATTTGGGAATACCGTTGTCACGCATATAGGCGACGATTTCGCCGTTTTTGCGTTGCGTGAAGCTGGGCTGAATATTTCCCAGGAATTTTACTTCGGGGTCCATGATGGGTTCACTAAAGGTCCATGTTTTTCCCCAGTCGCTTGTTGCGGCGGCAAGGGAACAGTTAAAGAGATCGGAATATAAACCCAGTAACATTCGATTGTCTTGCGTCATAATGGGATGTAAACGCGTCATCCAGCCCAGTCGTCGATAGAGTTTTAATTGTGACTGTTCGCGTGCTGTTTCAACCTCTTTGCGCAGGCTTGGATTAAGGGCAAAGAAGGGGGCGAGGGCGTCCATACCTTTTCCCGTGAGCGCCAGGAACTGTTCTTCCAGATTTTTGGGGCGGGCATGGATCAATTCCTGCCAATCCCATTGGGGTGGACCATCCTGTGAGTACTGTGTTGCGGTACGATATTTCAGGATAGAGCCCTGCCATTGATTATCATGCACAACAATCCAAAACAGCCACAATACGCCGCGGGGGTCCATAAACAACGCAGGGTTGCAATCGGGAATATCGGGCGTATCTGCCATAAGAAAGGGTTCTGACCACTGGCTTTCCCCACGCCGCAGACGCGCGCCCTGGATGCACACATCGTCTGCTTTGCGCTCTCCAGAACCGTGAAACCAGGCGGCAATAAAGTCGCCATCGGGGGTCTGTACAATGCTGGAGCCGTGATTATGGAAAGGGTTGGGTAGAAAAATGAAATGCCCGTCCAATGCGGGTGCTGTTGATGCGGTTGCACTAAGGAAGCAAAGCAATACACTGGCGAGCATGATAGAATTCCTTTCCGAATTTTAGGGTCGGCTGCGGTAATTACATACCGTAGGTATCCGTACTATGATCCACATGGCGATGGGTCGGGTTGCGGAACACATATTCTTCTGGCGCGGGTGTTGGATAGTTGTTATTGAAACAGGCCACACAGAAATGCTCTGGATTCATCCCCGTGGCTTCCAGAAGCGAGGGGATGGGGAGGTAGGCCAGGGTATCGACACCGAGATACTCAGCGATTTCTTCCACGCTTTGGTTGTGCGCGATCAGTTTTTTGCGATCGGGCGTATCAATTCCGTAATGGCATGAGTTGATGATTTTTGGGGAAGCCACCCGGAAGTGGATTTCCTTTACGCCAACATTGCGCAGCATTTTGATGATTTTGCGCGCAGTTGTGCCGCGTACGATACTGTCATCCACCAGGACGATGCGCTTGCCTTCTACGGTGCTGCGCGAGGGATTGAGCTTGATTTTTACACCGAAGTCACGTATTCCCTGATCGGGCTCGATAAAGGTGCGTCCCACATAGTGGTTGCGGATAAAGCCCATATCAAAGGGTATTCCTGATTCATGGGAGTAGCCCATGGCTGCAGGATTGGAGGAGTCGGGCACGCTCATTACGAGATCTGCCTCGACAGGGGAAACGCGTGCCAGAAAACGCCCCAAATCTTTACGTACGGCGTCTACACTACGTCCGAATACGCAACTGTCTGGACGGGCGATGTAGACATGCTCAAATACGCACTGCTGTGGCGTGACCTTTTCAAAGGGATGCTGGCTGGTCATGCCATTTTTGTTAATCGTGACGACTTCGCCTGCTTCAATTTCGCGAATCCATTTCGCCCCGATGATATCTAAGGCGCAGGTTTCACTGGCGAGCACATAGGAGTCATCCAGTTTACCTAACCACAGCGGACGGAAGCCGTGTGGGTCGCGGGCAGCGACAATTTCGTCTTCATTCATGGCTACGATTGAGTAGGCGCCAACAACGCGGTGCAGCGCTTCTACAACGCAGTCGGTAAAGGTTTCGCCTTTAGAGCGCGAAATCAGGTGGATAATCACTTCGCTGTCTGTGGTGGATTGGAAAATAGCGCCATTGTTTTCCAGCTCTTCGCGTAGTGGCCCTGCATTCACGAGGTTGCCATTATGGCCCAGCGCCATTGAGCCGCGGGCATAATCGACTACCAAGGGCTGTACATTGCGCAGGTTACTGGTACCAAAGGTGGAGTAGCGTACATGCCCGATGCCATGCGTGCCATGAACGCGCGCGAGTTTATGCGGCTTGAATACATCCGAAACTAAACCCACGCCTCGGTGGGCGGACAGGACGCCCTCCTCGGCACATACAATTCCAGCCCCTTCCTGTCCGCGGTGCTGTAATGCATACAAACCCAAATAAATCAGCTTAGCGGCCTCGGGGTGGCCAAATACGCCGAAAACACCACATTCGTCTCTTAGATGGTCATCCGATTCCGACAGGTCCAAATTACACATACACCGCCGTGGTGCACCTAGAGGTGCTTTGTCCTTATGGTCATGGTCCGAGTCGTCAATGGATGCGGCATTGCCGTGGCATGGAAAGCTGGAATCTGCGTTCACTTCGAAAAAGCTCCGTTGGTTTTGCGGTACTCGCATACATATACACCGGTCATCACAATAGGTGTGCCCGATGAAAAAAGAACACACGTAAGGTGCATGCTGAACATTCTAGCATTACTTGCGTTGCAAGAGTGAGGACGCTGTACCGTAGACAGTAAGGATGCTCGCTGGCATCCGATCGTATTTTTTGAATGGCTACTGGGGGAAACTATGGGCAAACCAATGTCTCCCCCCAGAAATATTTCAATTACAGAAACTAGTATTTTTGCAATGGCAGGCGAAGGAATATCTTCCAAAATTCTATCCTGATGACAAGTGCAAGCCGCAGGTTCAGACAGAACTTTGTGATGGTCAGCGATAGCAAGAAGTATACGATAGTCTGTGCTACAGGTCACTTGCTTGCATTCGCTGGACCGCGTTAGCTGATATCTGTTTTTCCTGTCAGTTGAGTGTACGCCTCCAGATACTTCTGCCGGGTTTTTTCGACGATATCCTCTGGTAACGGGGGTTGGGGTGAATTTTTATCCCATCCGGTTGTTTCCAGGTAATCACGGACAAACTGCTTGTCGTAACTGGGTTGGCTACGACCCGCTTCATATTGCGCGGCAGGCCAGAAACGCGATGAATCGGGCGTCAGTAGCTCATCCGCCAGAATCAATTCACCATCCAGTACACCAAACTCCATTTTGGTGTCGCACAGGATGATGCCGCGTTCTGCAGCAATTTGATTGCCACGCTCATAAATCGCCAGAGCGGCCTCCGAAGCCTTGGTATTCCAGTCTTCGCCGATGATTTCTGCCGCTTCCGCCGGACTGATGTTCAGGTCATGCCCATCTGTGGCCTTGGTGGCGGGGGTGTAGATGGGGGTAGGCAGTTTGCTCGATTCCATCAGGCCTTCCGGCAGAGCTAGCTTGCACACGGTGCCCTGTTCCTGGTATTCCTTCCAGCCGCTACCCGCCAGATAGCCACGCACGACAAACTCTACGGGGAACATCTCGCACTTTTTGACCAGCATGGAGCGTCCGGCGAACATTTCCGGATAAGCCTGAAATTCTTCAGGAAAGTCTGCTAAGTCTGTCGAAATGACATGATGTTGGACGATATCCGACATTTGTTCGAACCAGAACATGGAAATCTGAGTTAACAGCTTACCCTTGTCCGGGATACCGATCGGATTGACCCAATCGAAGGCGGAAATGCGATCGGTCGCTACGAGCAGCATGCGATCTCCCAAATCATACAAATCTCGCACTTTCCCTTTCAGGGTTGGTGCACGATCCGGAAGGTATGTCTCACATACGGCGTTGTTACTCATAGAATACTCCTGGTTGCTGTTGGCGTGTACCCAATGGGCGTCTTTATCAAAACACAAAAACGGACGTTAAAACATGTGTAAATTAAAGTGGTTCAGGGAGGACAACCAAAATGTATGGTCCTTGCCGTCCCTGACCGCATTAAAATTTTCGTTTTTTATGACATCTTTCCAGATCTTAAGGCACTAAAAGAAGGTTCCCTGCAACAGAGGCTTGTGTACTTCCAGCAGATCGTCGAGCAAAGCACGGCACTTGGCGGCATTGCGGGGCATCAGCGGGTGCAGCAGCATGGCCTGGAACGCAGCTTCGCGATCACCCGTTACTGCAGCCTGTACAGCCAGGGACTCATAGGCTTTAATGTTTTGCATCAAGCCGCGAATTGCTGGTACGGGCGCTTCTTGGGGGATGGCCTTTGCGCCGTCCTTGCCGATGATAGCCGAAACTTCCACAGAAACGTCGTCGTCGAAAGTGGGGATAGCGCCGTTGTTACGGCAGCAGACGATCTGACGATTCTGGCGGTCATTTTCTATACCATCAATCAAGTGGAAGGCTGCTGTGGAGTAATGCGCACCGCCTCGTTTGCTCAATTCTTCCGGCTTTTCCTTTAATTCCGGATTCTGGTATTTCTCAAAGAGCATGTTCTCCACCTTCAACACCTCTTCACCGCGTGTGCATTCTTTGTCTTGCAAAGTGCGCAGGACGGTTTCGGTCGAATAGTAGTACTGCAGGTAATAATTGCAGAACATATGCAGACTTTGCATTGCTGCAATCATATTTTCCCGCGTGTCTTCCTCTTCCCATTCATCCCGTGCATTTGCAAAGAACTTTTCAAGCACCGCATCCGTAATGTCCTGGCCTTTGTTCTTGAATTGACGCACCCAGGAAAGGTGGTTGAGGCCGACATAATCCAGCTCGATATCTTCCACTTCGCCGCCCAGATGCTTAATCACGTCCATGATCATACCGATGGGTACATTGCACAATCCTACGGTATTGATGCTGCTGTGCTTCAAAACGGCTTCCGTGTTGATACCAGCAGGATTGGTGAAATTGATCAAATAGCCTTTAGGCGCCAGCTCTTCCATTGTATGGGCAATTTCCAAGATGCGCGGGATGGTGCGCAAAGCGCAGGCGAAACCACCGACACCGGTCGTTTCCTGGCCGATAATACCATGGCGCAATCCCAATTTTTCATCATTGATGCGCGCTTGCATTTTTCCTACACGGATCTGGGTGATGACATACTTGGCATCTTTCACCCCTTCGCGCAAGTCCTGCGTTGTATGGATAGAAAACGGCGCGCCGCACTCTTGTGCCATGCGACCGGCAAAGCCCGAATTGATTTCCAGGCGTTTTGCATCTTGATCTACCAGCCATACTTCACTCACGGGAATTTTATCCAAACGTGAGAATAAACCATCCAACAATTCCGGGGTGTACGAACTCCCCCCGCCGACTACTGCAAGCTTCATGAGAAACCCCTCCTTCCATAACAATATCTGGGGTAAGAAAATTAGGTTTTTAAAAGGGGGTTGCACCCTTTTTAACAGAATGCCATTGCATGCTATAAAATACATGCAGCATCCGCTTTTGCAGTATCATAACGAGTGGCAAAATACAAAGTCAATGCACTATGCTCTGCGAAGCGCTTGCGAAGTGCGGTGCTTTTTGAGGATTTGTATTGAACATTGAACCTATCGTCATTTTGTGTTAAACTTCGGTGCTTTACAAAACCCTGTACCTCTACGGGCAGGGGGGGATATACTGGGGGAAGGCCTGGTATGCCGTTAGGAAGGGGCGGTATGAATCCGGAACGATATTTGTTCCGGTTATCAATATAAAGTCCATAATAATCAACAATGAACGTGCGGGCGAGTGGCGGAATTGGCAGACGCGCTGGATTTAGGATCCAGTACCGTAAGGTGTGCGGGTTCGACTCCCGCCTCGCCCACCAACCTTGTGAGTAAGCAGAGATTATGAGCGATCAGGAAACCACTGCAACGACGGAAACGACGGAAGAGATTGCGCAGACAGAAGAAGCGTTTGGGGAAGAAGAATTCGAGTTTGTCGAAGACCCCTCTTTTACCGTGGATTACAAAGGCGACTGCGCCTATGAAGTAAAGACTACTATTCCTGCGGCCAATGAAGCCAAACAGACGGTAGAGCTTTTTGACGAATTGGAAGCCGAAGCGGAGTTGCCGGGTTTCCGTAAGGGAAAAGCACCGCGTAAGTTGCTGGAGAAGAAATTCAGCAAGGCGGTCCGTGCGGATGCCACCGAGAAGCTTGTGGGCGCTGCTTTTAAAAAGCTGATCAAAGATGAGGATTTACATCCTATCGACCTGCCTGATATTGACGGCCTGGAAGACAATATGGAACGCGCCGACGATGCGCCGATGGAGCTTACTTTCAGCTTTGAAGTCGCGCCGCGTTGTCAGTTGGGTGACTACAAGGGTATTGCTGTTGAACGTCCCGTCTTGAAGATTGCCGACGAGGACGTCCAGAAGGCCCTTGATGATATGCGTGGCCGCTACGCCTTGTATGAAACCCTTGAGAGCGGTGCCGCAGAAGAGGGCGACCAGGTTATTATCGATTTCAAAGGCACTATTGACGGCGAGGAATTTGCCGGCGGTGCTGCAGAGAACTATCCCTACATTTTGGGTTCCAAGCGCTTCTTCCCCGAATTCGAAGCGGCTCTGCAAGGTGCAGAGAGTGGTGCCGAGCTGAGCTGTGAAGTGCCTTTTCCTGAAGACTATCCGAGCAAGGAAGTCGCCGGAAGGACAGCTACATTTGCGATTAAGGTTGCCGAAATCAAGCGCAAGAAACTGCCTGAACTCAACGATGAATTTGCTGAGCAAGCGGGAGCGGGAAATCTGGCGGCGCTGCGTGCGGATATTGAAAAGCAGCTGCAGGAAGGCGCCTCGGCCCAGAGTGATCGCATCGCTGAAAATAACGCCATTAAGACGATCGTGGAAGCGAGTACGTTTGAACTGCCAAAGTCTTTGGTGCAGTCCTCGGCGAATGAGTACTACAATCAGGAAATCCGTCGTTTGATGTCGCTGCGCGTGCCGCAAAGCGAAATCGAAGAACGCGATGAAGAGATCAAGAAAGAGGCGGAAGAAAACGCCTTGCGTAATATCAAAGGCTATGTCGCCGTCAGTGAAATCGGTAAGGCCGAAGACATTGAAGTAACCGATGCAGATTTTGAAAAAGAAGCGGAAGCTATTCAAGGTCGCACGGGCATGGATATGGAAGTTATCGGTCGTTTTCTGGCGCAGGAAGAGCAACGCGATGAATATTTCAATCGTATCTTCCGCACGAAGGCGTTGGCTGTGGTCATGGAAAACGCCAAGGTAACTGAAAAAGAAGTCACCCAAGAGGAACTGGAACAGGATGACGAAGAGGCCTAATTCCATATCGCGGGATGAAATGTCTCATTGCGCCGAGCTGTTTATGGGTGCGATGCGGGACGCTGCACCAGTAGATCCCAAGGCAGTCACTATTTATGAGCAAACCAGCCGGGGAGATCGTCCGTATGACATCTACTCGAGGCTGTTAGCTGATCGCATTATTTTTCTGGGCATGCCTATTGATGACTATGTCTCGAACTATGTGATTGCGCAGCTCTTATTCTTGGAAGCAGAAGATCCTGACAAGGATATCAGCATTTATATCAATACACCGGGGGGTAGTGTAACGGCGGGTTTGGCGATATACGATACGATGCAGTATATCAAACCCGACATTACGACTATCTGTCTGGGCCAGGCCGCCAGTATGGGGGCCGTGCTGATGGCTGCGGGTACGCAGGGAAAACGCTTTTCCTTGCCATATGCCCGTTTCTTGCTCCACCAGCTGATGGGGGGGGTGCAAGGCCAGGCCAGTGACATTGATATCCAGGCGCGGGAAATTGTGCGTATTGGCGATATGATCGATGATATCCTGGTCAAACATACCGGACAATCGCTTAGTGTGATCCAGCATGATAGCGACCGCGATTTTTTTATGAGCGCCCAGGAAGCTAAAGAATATGGCTTGGTGGACGAAGTCCTGGAACGCCAGGATATTAAATAGCCGGGATCGTCATAACGGTACTATAACTATCTTTTTCTGGGGTCGGATGTGAGCATCGCTTCATTACGGCCCCGGTTTTTGTACCTACAGGGCTTTATCCAGCTCAACGTAAACTGCGCATAGTTCCCTGTCTTAGTGAGGCTTACTTCAGGAGCAATTATAACAGTTGCTTTTGTTACAGGCAGGACGGTAGCGGCTGCTGCGGGCGGCGCTGGATTGCCTTAGTGACTGCCACTGCGAAAGCGCTCATAAAAAGAAAAATCTGTTTCGAGCAGGGCCGGTAAGGAGTATATTTCTTGCGTGGGCCCTGTCCACTTTGTGGTCACTGGACCACTTCAGGGTGTTGTTTTTAAAATTGTAGCCTGGCAAATACAAGGTCTTTTGTTGATCACTTGGGTGAAGGTTGACCAAACGCCGTTTTGCTGGCATACTTATAAGTAGTGTGAGGAGGAAGAAGTCTTTTGAGGGGGAAATTATTGACAAAAATGAGCCGAAGTGTTATATTTGCAGAGGCATGGCTTGGATAAGGAATTATAAACCAAGAGCGGCGGTAGTTTAGCCATTGTAGCGGTAATATCGACGGTTTTCGGTGTTCCTGACTGTGAAGAAGTTTGTTTCTATTGTGGTTTGCGTTTTTCGGCATTAAATGTGGTTCAGCGACCGCAAGCGTTAGGTGTGCTTCTTGCCGTTGCTGACCGCAGTAAAAACTTTTTTATGGTAGATTTTTAGAGTTAAGTCACTAAACTGATGATGGCCCAAATTGGGAGAGATATATGGCACCGCAACGGACACGCAACGATGTGCCCACGTGTTCTTTCTGTGGCAAGCGTCACGACGAAGTCAATAAGCTAATCGCGGGACCGGATGTAAATATCTGCGATGAATGCGTGAACCTGTGTTCTGAGATTGTGGCGGAAGATCGCGCTCGCAAGGGAGGGACGCCGACGCTGAAAGTGCCGACGCCACGGGAGATCCATGATTTTCTTGACCAGTATGTGATCGGACAGATACACGCTAAACGGGTGCTGTCGGTTGCAGTGCACAACCATTATAAGCGGATTACTGCGGGTGGAGAGATTGAAGGGGTTGAGATTCAGAAATCCAATGTTTTGATGGTAGGGCCCTCTGGTTGTGGTAAGACCTTATTGGCGGAGACCTTAGCGCGTTTACTCGATGTGCCGTTTGCAGTGGTGGACGCCACGACGTTGACGGAAGCGGGCTATGTTGGCGATGATGTGGAGAATGTCGTTCTGAAGTTGCTTCAGGCAGCGGATTTTGATGCGGCGCGTGCCGAATTGGGCATTGTCTACATTGATGAAATCGATAAAGTAGCGCGTAAGAGCGATAGCCCGTCCATTACGCGGGATGTGTCTGGCGAGGGGGTGCAACAAGCCCTGCTCAAGATTCTCGAAGGTACCATAGCCAGTGTGCCGCCCCAGGGAGGACGCAAGCATCCCCAGCAGGAATGTGTGCAGGTAGATACGCGTAATATCCTGTTCTTGTGTGGTGGTGCGTTTAATGGCTTGGAGAAGATCATCCAGAAACGCACGGGCAGTAATGTAATCGGCTTTAATGCGGATATTAAGTCTAAAAAAGAACGTAGTGTGGGCGAGTTACTCCGCATGGTGAAGCCGGAAGATTTGATTAAATTCGGAATGATTCCCGAGTTTTCTGGGCGTCTTCCGATTACCGCCACGTTGCATGAGCTGCAGCGTGAAGATTTGATGCGTATCTTGGTGGAGCCTAAGAATGCGTTGACGCGTCAGTATGAAAAGCTTTTCCAGTTGGAACAGGTTACGTTGCGTTTTCCGGATGAAACTGTGGAAGCGGTGGCGGATTGTGCCATTGAACGAGATACGGGCGCACGCGGATTGCGCAGCATTCTCGAAGAAGTTATGCTGGATGTTATGTTTGAGCTTCCTTCCCGTTCGGATGTTCGGGAGTGTGTGATTACACCCGGCGTGATTAAGCAGGCGGAGGAGCCGCTGATGCTCTTGAAGCATGATGAGGTCGATTCTGAGGAAACGGAGGATATTGAACCCACCAGCGCTTCTGCATAAGTAAGTATGCATAACAAGGTGTAACCAACGGTGAATTTTCGAAAAGACCGGGTTTTTTCCCGGTCTTTTGCGCATCTTGGTGACTCGATTTTCGAAAAATATGGATTAAAGAATATAATTTTGCGTGGTCGGCGACAGTAACTTGCGATGAAAATGTTCGTGTACTGCTGACCATGATAACGCTGTTGACGCATGCTTGTGAAGTAGCGGTGTGTGTACTACAGTGGCTTTGGAGAGTTGCTACATGTCTAAAAAAATGGATGAAAGTCCGTCTACGATAACCCGTCTGCCCTTATTGCCTTTGAAAGATGCAGTCGTATTTCCGGGTATGGTGGTGCCGCTTTTGGTTGGACGGCCAGCTTCGATAGCTGCGGTCGAGGAAAGCCTGGATACGGAGATGCCGCTTTTTCTGTGTGCGCAGCGTGATCCGGAGCAGGAAGAACCCAGCGCGCGTGAGATGTATCGGGTTGGCGTAGCGGCCAATATATTACAGACGTTGCGTATGCCCGATGGCGCTATCAAGGTTGTTGTGGAAGCGTTGGGGCGTGGCACGGTTCGCCGTTTCCATCTCAAGCAGACGATGGGGGAGGCGACGGTGGAAGCGGTTCCTCCGACTAACACCGCAAACGAGGAAGAGCTTGAGGGCTACGTTCGTGTTGTCTTGGGGCAATTTGAAGAATATGCCCGATTGAGTCAACGGGTCTCGCCGGAAATTCTTCAAACAATTCAACGTATTGAAGAGCCGACCCTGTTAGCGGATACGGTTAGCGCGTATTTGGCGGTGCGGGTGGAGGAGCGTCAGAAACTGTTGGAAACCGTTGATGTGAAGCGCCAATTGGAAAAAATAATGGAGATTCTCTATTGCGAGAATGATCTAATTTCAATTGAGCATGGGGTGAGAGATCGGGTGCGCGAGCAGATGGAACGGGGACAGCGTGAGCATTATTTGCATGAACAGCTTAAGGTAATTCAGCAGGAGTTGGGAAGTCGTGAGGACGGGGGGAATGAATTTACCGAGGTGCGCGACATGATCGCTAAGGCGGATATGCCTGATGAGGTGCGGGAGAAGGCGCAGCGGGAATGTGAACGCTATGAACGTATGCCGATGATGAGCCCGGAAGGCGCAGTGATTCGCACTTATCTGGAATGGCTGTGCGAGATGCCCTGGACGGAACGTACGAAAACGAATATTGATTTGAAGCGGGCGGAAAAGGTGCTTAATGAGGATCATTATGGGCTTGAAAAGGTAAAAGAACGAATCTTGGAATTTTTGGCGGTGTGTAAATTGACCAAAAATGCCAAGGGGCCTATTCTTTGTTTGGTGGGGCCACCGGGGGTAGGGAAAACTTCGTTGGGGCAATCTATTGCACGCGCAATGAGACGCAAATTTGTACGTGTGTCCTTGGGTGGAGTACGGGATGAAGCGGAGATACGCGGACATCGACGGACGTATATTGGTGCTTTGCCAGGTCGCGTTGTACAAAGCATGAAAAAGGTTGGGGTAAAGAATCCCGTTTTCATGCTGGATGAATTGGACAAAATGAATTCTGATTTCCGTGGCGATCCTGCGTCGGCTTTGCTTGAGGTGCTTGACCCTGCGCAGAATCAGACGTTTAGCGATCATTATCTGGAAGCGGAGTATGATCTGTCAGAGGTCTTTTTTATTGCAACGGCAAACAGTGAATACAGCATTCCGCATGCGCTGCATGATCGTATGGAAGTGGTGCGTTTGTCGGGGTATACACAGCAGGAGAAGGAACAGATTGCCAGTTTGTTCCTGATTCCGCGGCAATTGAAGCAGTGTGGGCTTAAGAAGAATCAGGTGGCCTTTTCATCGGATGGTCTGGACACGATTATTCAGCGCTACACGCGTGAGGCGGGGGTGCGTGATTTGGAACGCCAGATTGCCAACATCTGCCGAAAAATTGCACGAAAAGTGGTGGATAAGACGCATGCAGGAACCATGGAGATTGATGGGAAGCGTGTGATTGAATTGTTGGGGCCTCCCAGCTTTGGGGCTATTCGAAAGGAGACGGTTGCGGAGGTTGGCGTTTCTATTGGTTTAGCGTGGACCCAAACGGGGGGCGATATCCTCTGTATTGAAACCAGTATTATGCAGGGGAAGGGAAAGCTTACGCTAACGGGACAGCTGGGGGATGTGATGAAAGAATCGGCATCCGCGGCACATACCTATCTGCGCGCTAATGCGGCGGCGTTAGGACTTCCCGAAGATTTTTATAAGGACAAAGATATTCACGTACATGTGCCTGAGGGCGCGATTCCCAAAGATGGTCCTTCTGCTGGGGTGGCCATCGCGGTTTCTCTGCTTTCCGCATTGACCGGGAAAAAGCCCAGGGCGGCTTGTGCGATGACGGGCGAAATCACCCTGCGCGGTCGTGTGCTTCCGGTAGGGGGGATCAAGGAAAAAGTTCTGGCCGCACATCGCGCCGGTATTCGTCACCTTTTATTGCCTGCGGAGAATGAAAAAGATTTTCCCGACATCCCCAAAGAGGTTCGTGACGACGTAAAATTTTCGTTGGTCTCGCATCTGGATGATGCGTTAGCGGTTATTTTCGATGAGAAAATGGAGTAGGGAAGGGGTATGAAGGTTACCAGCGCCAGTTTTGTAAAAAGTGCAATGACGCCCGATCAGTATCCGCGGGACGGTCGCCCTGAGTTTGCTTTTGTAGGGCGTTCCAATGTGGGAAAGTCAACGCTAATGAATGCGTTGCTGGGACGCAAGGGGCTGGCCAAGACCAGTAGCACACCGGGAAAAACGCAAACCATTAACTTTTTTGATGTAAATGAGAAGATTTATTTCGTAGATTTGCCGGGTTATGGCTATGCCAAAGTCCCCAAGACGTTGAAGGCGCAGTGGAACCGGGTGATGGTCGGCTATTTGAAGAATCGTGATGCTTTGCGCATGGTAGCGTTGTTAGTAGATGCACGCCATAAACCTACGCAGCAGGATGTACACATGCTGGAGATCCTGGATGAGGCGCAGGTGCCTACGCTTATCGTTGCTACGAAGATCGATAAACTGAAGCGTTCGCAACGTACTTCTCAGTTGCATCAGATTCAGCGTAACCTGGAATTGGATGCCGATGCCTTTGTCTTACCTTTTTCCGGGGTTAGCCGCGAAGGGGTGCGTGAACTCTGGCAGACTATAGATGATTTGTTCTAAGCGGTTGGGCATTGGGATGAATAAGATAGCTTCGTAGAGGATAGCTTTTTTTATAAGAGGAAGCACCGCATTGTTTTGGTGTAGTGCGCAGGGACGTGCTGTTGCACGGGAGATCTTCTTGTGACGCCGGTGAGTTTAGGATATAGTAACTATTAGAGCTGTATCCAAAGCGATGGCAGGCGCCTTGTCTGTTAACCGTTGAGAACCATAGTAAAGCGTTGTTTTGTATGATACGTTTTCAGTGTATTCGTACGGAAATGGTGGAACATGGGGAGAGAAACGATGCCGGCAAAGTTAAAACGTAGCGTTAGTCAGAAAACGAAATCGGCCCTGAAAAAAGCAGAGAAAAAAGCAGGGAAACTCAAAGAGACAGTTGCAAATCAGGCGGAGGATACGATGGAGCAGACCCAGCGTCAGGCTGCCAGGACCGCAAGAAGTGTGGTGAAGTTGCAACAGAAAACCTTTGACAGCGCTTTTGATCTCATTGCTCAATTACAAGATCATTCCCAGAAAACCCTTTCGGAAATGGTCGACAATGCTAACTGGATGCCTGAGGAAGGGAAAGAAATTGTCGACGAATGGCTTGCAACATTGCATAGTGGTCGAAAACAATTCCAAAAGACGGTAGATAAAAGCTTCACGTTGCTTTCCGATTATCTTAATCGCGTAGAACCTGCAAAAGGGAAAAAGAAAAAAACGGCTGCGAAAAAGACTGCCGCGAAGAAGAAAACCACGACGAAGAAAACGGCAGCAAAGAAAGCCGCTGTGAAAAAGAAGACGGCTGCGAAAAAGACTGCCGCGAAGAAGAAAACAACGGCGAAGAAGACAGCTGCAAAAAAGAAATCGACCACGAAGAAGAAAACCACTGCAAAGGCTAAGAGCCGTTCGTAGCCCTACGGGTGCGGTTTTCATTGCAGGACAGTAAGGCGGTAAATAGAATGGGCGTTCGCCTATTATTTATGTGCAGTAAGAATGGGGGATTGCCTTGCCTTTAGTCGTGCGCTCTTGCTAGTATCAGGGAATGATACAGGCAATATTGCAGATGAGAAAATGTACTAGCGGTTGATTGATAAACTGTCGATACGTTTTGTATTTGGCACCGTAAAAGCTATCCTGGCATTCTGGAATTATTCTTCCGAAAAACAATAGTTTTTGGCTAGGAAAATAAAAGCGTAGATTATAATCCTGGCTACTTCAGTAAACGCCATGCGGAGAAACAGCTCATGCATATACAACGTGGTTGTGTCTATTTCGTTTTGCTCGTGCTCTTGTTCGCTGTAAGTGCAAGCGCACAATGGACGTGGACACCGCAAACCGGACGTTGGATTAATCAACGCCATATGCCCAAGGAGACGGCGGAGCTACAGGTGGAATATGCGCGCAGTCTTCTATTGAAAGAGGACTATAAAAAAGCTTGGCGTGAGACCGAAAAATTCAGCGAATTCTACCAGGATACTCCCTTTGCTGATGAAAACCAGTTTTTGCGGGGTGAGATTCGACTTGCGCAGGGTAAGCTGATGATGGCGGCAAAGGAGTTTCAAACTGTCCTGTCGTCGTACCCGGATACGGCTCGATATAATGATGCAATTGCCAAACAGTATGAAATCGGCGATTTGTTTTACGAAAAAGGCCTGCAGAAACTAGAAAAACGCTGGACTTTGTATCGGCACCGTCCGTTGAAACGCGCTATCAACGTGTATGCAATGGTCGTTGAAAATCAACCTTTTACGGCTGCCGCCGCTGAGGCCCAGTATAAAATCGGTTTGTGCCATTATACCCGGGAAGAATATCTTGAAGCAGCGTATGAGTATCGACGGGTTATCGAAGATTATGCAGGTTCGGACTGGGTGAATGAAGCGGTGCTTGGTCTTGCGAAATGTTATTACGATGCGTCGTTGCCCGCCGTCTATGACCAGACGCCTTCGCAATTGGCTATTGATGCTATCGACAGTTTCGCCTTGCGCTATCCGGAGGATGCGCGCAATTCGGAGTTGCAGGGAATGCGTGAGGAAATGCGTGAGAGCATTGCCGCGCAACGTTTGGAAACCGCACGTTTCTATGAAAAACGGCGTGACTTTGAAGCGGCGCGTATTGCGTATCAGGTCGTGGTAGAGCAGTTTGCTGATACCTCGCAGGCCGAAGTTGCACAGACTTGGCTGGATGAACAGCCCGCTCATTTATCGATAAAAGACCGAATGACACAAACGGCGGGAAGCACACAATGATGAAGCAGCGCTGTATTTCTTTTTTTCTGAGTGTGTTGCTTTTGGGTGTGTTTTTTAGCGGGTGTGGTTATACCCGTCTCAGTTCGCTTAATCCCAAGTACCAGACCATTGCTGTGACGGGTTTTTATGACTCTACGGAGCACTATGATCTGCAGGCGCCGTTGACGAATGCGATTATCCGGAAATTTACCACAGACGGTCGGCTTCGTGTGGCTTCACAGGAAGATGCCGATCTGCTTATGGAAGGGGTAATTCTTGGATATAAGCTGAAGGGACTCACTTTTGATGATGCTGACGAAGTAACTCAGTTTGCGCTGGTCGTTACGGCGGGCGTGCGGGTGACGGATCAGGAAACAGGTGACATTCTTTGGCAGCAGTCGCCGATGGCAGGAGAAACCAGTTTTTACACCCGTGCTTCGGGGCAGTCTTCGGATCGGTTGCGGGGAAATGCCGAGACATTCCTTACTTCAGTGCGTTCTTTTGCCACGGAAGAAGAAAATCGTGCTGCTTCAGAGGCCTTGGAACAGTTGGCTTCCGACATTTTTTACCGCACCATTGAACCCTGGTGATCCAAGTGCTTGTTAGCGAATTTCTTTCTCAAAAAACCTATGCCTCCCTTCCTCCTGTACTTTTATTCTGTCCGGGCAAGGCGCCCTTTCAAAAAGAACCCTTCGAGCCGTTATTAGCGGAACGTGCGGTTGAAAAGTTGGTGCGCGCCTTCGTAGAACCGTCGCTGCAGGATATGGTATACAGCGTTTTTTATGCGGATGAGACCCCCGCCCCTCAAATTGTACTGGAGGCGCAGACGCTGCCGTTTTTAGCGGAACGACGCGTTATCGTTGTCCGTAATGCCGGACGCTATATGACCATGTCGGGCGAAAAAGGCACCCCGCTTGCCGCATTACTTAGTTATCTGGATGACCCTTCACAGAGCACCTTGCTTATTTTCGTTTCTTCACAGATTGATAAACGAAAACGTTTCTATAAAGCGTGCCAGAAGCTGGACGCTGTTGTGGAATGTCCGCAGTTGTCAGATGCAGAACTTAGTACTTGGGTGCGCAAGGAAGCGGAGAATCGGCAAAAAAGCATTGAGCCGCGCGCCATCACGGAATTATTGCAGCGCGCTGGCGGGCGTCTGAGTGATATCAACAATGCGCTGGGCTTGGTCTGTAATTTTATCGGTGAGCGCGATGATATTACAGAAAAGGACATTATCGCCGCATGTGCAGACGTGGCTGAGGAGTCGGTTTGGGCGCTTACGGATGCCATTGCTGCCTCTAATCCGGAAAAGGCACTGTCTACGCTGTACCAATTGACGGAACTGGGGAAATCTCCGGATGAGATCATGGGACTGATTAATTGGTTGATTGATAGCGCCTATCGGGCTGCCCCCCAATCCGGTGTTTCTCTCAAAAGCCAGTTTGTCGCACGCAAAGTAATGCCTTTGGTTCAAAAATTGGGATTGGAAAAGCTCAAGGCGGCTTTCGCACTTTGTACGGACACCCACTTTATGATCCGAAGCACAGGGGTAGACAAAATGTTGGCGTTAGAGCTGTTGGTTATTAAGCTGTCTGCGCCACGTAAACGCCGCCGTCGTCCTGCGTAGTGTCTTTTCCCGTTGCCCTGCCTGTATACGCACGTTTCCTGCTTGCTTTCTGAAGCAGGCTATACAGTGGATTATGGAAGTGTTACCCACGCATTAGGACGGCATACTTCACCCAGTTTTTTGCCTAGTTTGCCTTTCTGCAGCTCGTCGAACTGTTCCCCTGCTGCTGGCAACTGCACAATTTCGCCAGACTGCGCACGTTTTAACCGTTGATTGGCATAAATGGTTTCCACCACCGAGACGGTCAGGCCGTCGTCCTTGTTCAGACGGGCGATTTCTTTATAGAGCGCCTTGCGATCTTTGTTTTCTTCTGCGAGTACTTTTTGAACGGTGTTGCGTTTTTCGGCATCGGATAGGGCATCGCACTTTTGTAATTCAACATAGCCGCGGTTATTTTCGCCTAGGCATCCTTGTTCTTTTAAGGCGCTTATTTTCGCATTACGTTTGCGTAATTGCACAGCGATTTCGGTGATCAAAGGGGAGGTAGTGTTTTTTAATTCTGCGGCATAGGCACTGGGGAAAGGATCGAAGTAGTCCAAGACCTGCTGTAGACGTGAGGACGGGGCCTCGCCTTCTTCCAATCCGGGCAATGCGTTGGTTTTGCCTTCGATGAAATCCAATACATCCTCTGCCTGATCGGCAACATGGCGAATGTCCAACGTAATATGCGCTTCGATAGTATGTTCTGTGCGGATAACACAACCAATCCCTAATAAAGTGATTGTAACGCCCATGGCCACCATGAAGTATTTCATAATATACCCCTTCTCCTATAAGTATCCGCTTTTACGCGATAAACTTCCTGTGTATACGTGTTTTGAGATCAGACGAAATCCATAAGGCTTTTATTCATCTGTATCATTCAGCTTCTCTAATTTTACAGCAATTTTGTTTTTGATTCGACTTATTTTCCATTCGGAAAGTACGGCTGTCTACTGTGCCAGGGGTTGGCCTTTTGTAGAGGGCGTTTAGGGAAGGAGAGCCAGCCCGATTTCATTGTTAAGATAAAAGCCTTGTGCTGTTGGGAGGATGGTATCGCTCTCTTTTTTCAGGAGGCCTCGTTGCACAAGTTGGCGGAGCTGCGGACCAAAGTCATCGTCCAGATTCCGATGGAAGCGCTTTTTATAGGCACTATAGGAGATTCCCTCTTTAAGACGGAAGTGCTGAATAAGGGTCTCGGTGCGGATTTCTACGTCGTTCAAACAAAAGGCCTCTTCCTTTTTACCCGGTGTGGCAAGGTAGTCGGTAGTAGCGGAGAGGTTGCGTGCGCGGACTCCATTGCGGAATGCGTAGGCTCCGGTACCCAGACCGAGATACGCCTCGTTGCGCCAGTAATGGAGGTTGTGACGTGAGCGATGGCCTGGCTTGGCATAGTTGGAGATTTCGTAATGTGTATACTGAGGCGTGAGTGCCTCTTCGGCTTGTTGATAGAGCTGCAGGCTGGCATCATCGTCAATCGCATCTTCGATACGCGTTTCAAAAGGAGTACCTGCTTCGTAGGTGAGGCCGTATGCGGCCACATGGGGGGGAGATAAGCGGCATGTCTCCTGTAAGGTCTCCCGCCAATGCTCAAGGGGGGGCGCACCAAAGATGAGGTCGATATTCCAATTTTCAAAATGGGCTGCGACGTAGTCACAGGCGCGTCGGGCGGTTGCTGCATCATGGCGACGTCCCAGGTAGCGCAGTACGGCATCACTGAAGCTTTGTACGCCAAGACTGATACGGTTGATACCCAGGCTGCGCCATGTGTCAACTCGAAGCCGTGTGACGTCATCGGGATTGGCTTCGAGTGTGATTTCCGGGTCTACAAGATGGAACTTGCTATGCAGATGGGTCAGGAGGCATTCTACCTGTTGCGCACTAAGCAGAGAAGGCGTACCGCCGCCAAAGAAAATACTATCAATCTCCTGTCTTTCTTCACAGGCATCGATTTCACGGTGTAATGCGTCCACATAGGGCTGCGGCGGTATATCGGCGATAGCTTCGCTTACAAAATCGCAGTAGGGGCAGCGCGTGCGGCAAAAGGGAATATGTATATAAAGGCCCAGCATGAGCCCTATTGTAGCATGTGCTATATAGGATTTGCTTCTGAATAAGGTTCTACCGGCTCAGCGCATGCGGAAACAGGATACATCTGTACTTTGGTTAATTAGAACTTTATTTTACTGCCGGGGAATGCGGTTAGATTGATGGCGAAGTCAATATCGGTGCCAGATTCGCGGTCGCGGAATCGAATAGCCGTTTCAATGCAGTGCCAATTGCGACGGAGTTCGTAGCTTTGTGTGCGCAGGCTATCTTTGTCTAAATCATAGGTGTGCTCGAAGCCGACACTCCATTTTTCATTGAGTTTGTATCCCAGGCCGTACAGTACTTCACGGTTGAAGACCTGATTTCTGGTTTTGGTGTAGGCAAATCCTACACGGCTGTTGAAACGTCCGCCCAAAGGGGTATCGTCATAGTAGGCTTGCGTCAGAATGCGATCATAGTCGCTGTAGGTGGCGTTGTATTGGAATTCCTGCTCAGCATCGAAAGGACTGCCGGTATAGCGTTGGTAGAGATGGTTGAAGATGCTGTCGAGGATGTAGGGAGTGTCCAGATTGAAATCATCATTCATGATGTGGCGTTCGCCGGCCATTTGTACACCCCACCAGGGACGGGGGCGAATATCGATTTCGATTTCGTAGTCGTCGGCCTTATGCTTTTCGTTGGAGAAATCATTGCCTTGGTAGAGGGTAAGGCGACCAACTTGCCATACCTCTTCTGTTAAGGCGTCGCGACCGTAGAGAATATTATCAATTTTGGTTTCGATCCGGCTTCTCCCGAAAACATTGTCCAGACTATCGAAATGGGGGACATCTTCAATATCAAGGGAGGAGTCGGGACGGTAGGAGTAGGTTACGGAGGGAAGCAGGATGTGTTTAAAACTGGAAAAGTTTAGTTTGCCGGGATAGGCCTTGTGGAAGCGTGTTTGTAGTGTACTTCCCAAGGTGGTAGACATACGTGTAGCGTCGCTGTCATTGTGGCGTTCGTGGCTGTACCAAGCCGCTTCAGCCTCTATGAATGGGGTAAGGCTTATCGCGGGCAACGGGTCCCAGTCGTAGGTCAGGCGCGCTGTATTGACTGTGCGCAAAGCATGTGCGCCGGTCGGTTTTCTATCGTTATACCCGTTGACCGTATCAAACGAAAAATAGAAGCGGTCGAAGACGGGGCGTTCAAGCAAGTGGAATGTCGCCTCAGGCAAGCGTTCGGTTTCACGAATCCAACTGTGCGTATTCAGCCGTGTGCTTGCCGTGGCGATATAAGTGTCCTGACGGTAGGTGAGATTGGCGTAGGTACGCGGTGTGGTTCTATTACGATAAAGATCGTAATAGAAGTCCTTGTAAAAGTCCCGATCGCCCCACTGTTCCGCCTGAATCCGGAAAACAAGATCGTCGTTGTATTCGTAGCGATGTAACCAGCGGATATAGTCTCGATCTTTCGTGGTATACAGTGCGTGTAGTTCACCTTGGGTACGGTAGAGATAGGATGCGGGATTCTTCATGAAGTTGTAGTCGATGTCGAAACCCAATGCAATGCCTTCTTTTTCCGTTGGGTAGAGGCGGGGACCGATTGCAAAGTCAGGGGAAAGCTCATAGCGCTGTCCTGCGTTGAAGTAGTAACCGATATCGGCGCGGCGTCCGCTGTTAAAGTCGAAAGACCATGGATATTCGCCCCGTCCTCCTCTGCGCCATTTGGGCAAATAGAAGGGAGTGGGGAACTTGCCGAGATAGAGCTGGGCCTTTGTTCCACCGACGGTCTGATTTTCTTCCACATAGAGTTCTTTGAGGCGCAGTCGATAGTGCGGCGGATCTTGATCGCAGGTGGAAACCCATACGTTTTCAGCAGTAAGGGTGCGTGGGCCGCGAATGTGAATTTTCTCGGCGGCGTAGTAGTAGATACCCGCACGTCCTCGGGTTTGGGTCAGTTCGCCTGTCGAAGCGGCAAAATCGTAATCGATGTTTTCAGATTGCATCTCGCGAGTAGGTTCGACGATGTGTACATTGTAGGCGTTGACACGCCCCAAACTAAGGCGTTTCCTTGCCTGTTCCTGTTCGGTAGGTACATCGAGGAGGGTCGGGGAAGGGAGCTCTTCTGTACGGGGAACCCAGTAGTAGATTTCATCGCTGGTAAAGTGTGAGGATTGCTGACTAACGTCGACATTGCCTTTGGCGTGATAGTCGCCGGAGTCTTTGGAATAACTGAATTCTTCGGCCTGAAAGTACATGTCGCCCAAGCGTAACTGTACTTTATCCTTAAGTACCGTGCGTCCTGAAGAGAGATCCGTAGACGAGCTGCCCGCTTTTACATCGCGCAATGGTTCGGTCCAGTCTGGGGCTTGAAAGCCTGCCCCAGGAGCACCAAATTCGGTGGGTTGCAGCAAGGCATCGGCAATAGTGCGGTGCGAAAGACCGCCAACGGGGGACGCAGAAGGGCGTAATCCCGGTTTTGGGGCGCGGATGCTACCTGCTTTCAAGGGATGTTGGCGTATATTTTGAGAGGAGGATGGTTCCGTCCTGGTAGAGGCGTTCTTGGATTCGGGGGGCGGGGCAGTTCCTTTTTGATTAGGATTTTTTTTGTCCGATACGGCCTGCGCAAGCTGCCTCTTCTCACTAACTAATTTTTCTGAGGCGTTGGGTTGGGAGGTTGTCGCGGGCATTGCAGTTCCAACGATAGATAGCGCTGTGTTGCCTATAGTGGCTTTTTGGGCCTCGTTGAGGCTCAGAGAGGTGGAATTCCAGATATAGCAGCGATGTTCTGCCGGGGCCAGAGCAATCCGGCAGCCCCCATTTCCACGGAGGCGTTGTGCCTTCCCCGTGATTTTAAAATGGCCGATAGGGGTAAGACGCGTGTCGAATTGAGCAATGTCCGTATCGTGGAGTAGATAAAGATACGGGGCATCGTAGCAGATGCTGTCAAAAGATTGGTCATATTTTTTTGTAACACTCTGAGTGTCGAGATCTACCAGCAGCAATTGCGTTGGTGTGCCGACCAGAAGCGCTCCATTGGGCAAAGCCACCAACTGTTTTGCTACATCTGGCAGGGGGATTCGAGTACGAAGGCTATAGTCTTCATCAAGGGCGTAGGCGCATAGTTCGTGCTCGGCTCGGCTGGCAACAATAAGCGCCTCGTCTGTGGCAAGCAGTGCACTGGGTACGTTCGTATATCCCGTCAGGGTGATGTTTTCACCCTGTGGCCGAGGCTCGATTAAGTTAATCGTATCATCCAGGGCGTTGGCGACTGCAAAACGTCCATCCGGCAGTGCGGTTACGGCAACGGGGATTTCCCCTGTAGGCGCAGTGGCATACACACTTGTGTCCTGTAACCGGACAAAAGACACGGAGTTATCTTGTTGGTTAAGGCAGGCCAATATTTTTTGATCGTTACTGAAGGCCAGATGGGAGGGACCTTGACCGACAGGGATTTGTTCTAAACGCTGCATACTGGCGGGGTCAAACACCCATATCTGATTGCGTTCATAGGCGGCGGAAAAAATGCGGCCAGTATCGGTTTCGATAAGAACATCACGTAACTGTGCGGCAGTGTCATGCTCCATAAAAGGAGAGGCGGCATGAGTTACTGGGGTGGCAAGTAGCAATAAGAAAAATAAACTACTGTATGTAAGAAAACGTAAGGACATGTACTTTCCGATATCCTATGAAGTTAGTGCCTTAAATCTGAAAGGGTCTCATAAAAAGCAAAGTTTTATTTCTGTCAAGGACAGTAAGGACCATAATCTATTGCCTGCGATCGCTGGACCGCTTTGGTATTTTGCTCCACAAAAGATCGTTGATTATGTGGAAACTTCTTTTAAAGTGTGGGCGCGATAAACCAAAATGCCGCTACTCGTTTTCCAGAGGACGTTGTGTTGCGTTGCGAAGGAGGGGTGACGCGCTCTGTTGTACGGTCAGTCGTAGTGGGAGACGACGTAGCATTTTTTTGGGGTGTTTGCGACGTCTCGGACTGTGACGGAGCTACGGCATCCGCTGGTGGACTGAGTTCTTTGGTGGTAACCGAAGGAGCGCTGTCTTGCGCCCATCCACATATACTCAAGCCAACAATAAGTAAAGCCGACAAAACGATTTTCAACATGTTCCCCTCTCCATAAATTGCATCGTTTCT
Source organism: Candidatus Hydrogenedentota bacterium (assembly GCA_963678445.1). Taxonomy (GTDB): domain Bacteria; phylum Hydrogenedentota; class Hydrogenedentia; order Hydrogenedentales. The sequence goes on from OY782877.1 coordinate 3,871,445, forward strand.
TCTAAAGACCGTATAGACTCCGCCCCACCCATATGCTGTACGGTGAGTGCACCAACTGCATTAGCAAGATGCGCACATTTGGGTATATCCCAGTTGTGCGTGTACCCATAGAGAAAGGCGCCACAGGCAGCGTCTCCAGCGCCCGTGGTATCGACTACATCAACGGTATACGCGGGTAAGTGGAATTTTTCCGTAGCGCTTTTTACAAAAATACCGTCATGGCCCAGTTTGATAACGGCGATTTCTACCCCATAAGCGCGATAAAAATCAGCAATGTCTTCAGGATCATGCTGGCCTGTGTAATAACGCGCCTCTTCCAGGCTGGAAAAAATAATGTTGGTATGTGGAAGTGCCGGTTCAATTCGACTTAGCCACTTGCCCTCGCCGTCGAAGCATGTGTCTATGGCCGTTTTACAGCCCCGTTCCCGTATCGCTTCAAAGACACGTCCCATTGGAGGGCCGTCCAGCTGAGGCGTGACAACAGGGCCGCCCCAATGAAGCACCTTAGCCTGTGTCAGAAAATCGAAATCGAGCTGTGCTTCGGTCGTGGCGGCATTGACGCCAACGTGATGCAGAAACGTGCGTTCCCCGTCTTTACTGATAAGAACAACCGTAGCTGAAGAGCACAGTTCATCTGTGCGCCGTACCTCCTCCGTGTTAACCCCATTGCTTTGCAATGTGTGCAGTAAAAAATCGCCAAAACTATCCTGTCCCAGCAAGCCGACAAAGGCTGTTTTTCCACCCAACTGGCTACAGACACAGGCTGTAACTCCTGCCAAGCCCCCCAGATGCATTTCCAGTTGTGGCGCCAGTCCTAAATGGCCACGCGGCGGCAATTCATCTACTGGGCGTACCATTACATCAGCACATACAATCCCCACTGTAATTACGTCAAACGCCATGAATCCATTCCGCCTCTAAGCTCTAAGGTGGCCAAGGCCACACCCAAGTGGCCAGCGCCACGGGCAAAAAGTATGGTCCTTACCATCCCTAACCGAGAAAAAATTACTTTTTCTAACAGTTTTCCAGAATTTCGGTACCTGTAATATAGGCAACAAGATAAAATTTTGCTGTAGCCAAGAATGGCAAAAGCCGCAGAGTTTGGTTACGTCTCTAGCCATTTTGACAAAATATCCAAAGTGTCTCTAAAAGCACTCGATAGACACAACTCTCCCCAGCATACAGCAGTAAAAGCGTCTTCCTAGAGAAACGCAACCCTTCTCCCAAGACGTTTCGGTAAAAAGACTTCTACAATACTCTGAGTATATCAATTGTATTGCCCGGCTGCAACGCTCATCTTATTCCTATCATTAGCGCTAGTGTATTTTCAGCGGAGACGGAGGGTTTTGACGCAACAACTCTGCAAAACAATCGCAATTTGTCTGAGGTAAGTTTTACCAAAGGGAAGGAGGAGGCGTTCAACGCTACTTCCAGGAAATTGTAGAAACAATGTTTTATGAGAGAGGGCTGTGGGAGGATTCCCACAGCCCTTTTTTGGGTAGGTGTTAGGTGTTTTAGGTTATTTTTTGCGTCGGCGTATCAGGGCCGCGCTGCCGCCGAGGGCGCTGAGCAGGCTGAGCAGGCTCAGGCTGAGGGCGCTGGCGGCGGGTACGGAAATGCCGGCGGTGAGGGTGATGACGGGGGAGTAGCTGGTGGTGACGGCGTCGGAAACTTGGCAGCGGTATTGGCCGCTGTCGGGATCTTGCACGTCGTCAAGGGTGTAGCTGGCCTGGTCGGCGTTGGGGATGGGTACCCAGCCTTGGGCTTTGCTGTCGCTGTATTTCTCCCATTGGTAGCTGGCGGTGCCGATGGCTCCGCTGATTTCGACGCTGAAGGTGTAGGATGCGCCGTAGTCGATGGTGGCGGTGGTGGCGCCGGTGGTGTCGACTTGCCCGGTGTAGGTGACGGTGAGGGGGCAGTTGTCGCGTATGGTGATGGTGCGTACCATTTCAATCGCTGCGTTGCCGGCGGTGTCGCTGACGTTGTAGCGGATTTCGTAGACGCCGGGGCCGCTGTCGGCTTGGATGGTGGCGCCGGTAATCAGGATGTCGCCGCTGATGTCGCCGTCGACGTTGTCGTTGGCGGTGGCGCCTGGGTCTACGTAGTCGGTGCCGCAGTCGATTTCAACGGTGGCGTTGCCGAGCAGGGTGATGAGGGGGGGGGTGCTGTCGGCTACGACGTTGACGGTGAGCACTACTTCGTCGGCTGCGTTGCCTGCAGTGTCGCTGACGTTGTAGTACATCTGGAAGCTGGTGCCGGCGGTGTCGGTGTTGGGGGTGCCGGTCACGCTGACTTCGGTGGTGAGGTCGCCTTGGCAGCTGTCGGTGGCGCTGTAGTTGAGTTCGGTCCAGGGTTGGCCAACGAGGGTGTTGGTCTCGGTGACGTTGCCGTCGAGAGTGATGATGGGCGCGATGTTGTCCTGGACGTTGATGATGCGTTGTTCCTGGACGGTGGTGCCGAAGCTGTCGGTGACTTCGTAGGTGATGGTGTAGCCCCCGGGGGTGGTGGTGTCGACGGCGTCGACGCCGGTGGTGGTGAGGGCGCTGGTGAGGTCGCCGTCTTCGTCGTCGCTGGCGGTTGCTCCTGCGTCGGTGTAGGGGCCGCTGCCGCATTCGAGGGTGACGGGGTTGGCGCCGGTGATGCTGATGACGGGGGGGGCGTCGTTGGCGACGGTGACGATGCGGGTGACTTGCGTTGCAGCGTTACCTTCGCTGTCGCTGATGTCGTAGGTGATGGTGTAGACGTTTTCGGTGTTCACGTCTACGGTGTCGCCACCAATGATGATGTCGACAGGGTTGAGGTCGCCTTCGCAGGCGTCGGTTGCGGTTGCGCCGGGGTCGCTCCAGCTGTTGCCAACTTGCAGACCGATGGCGGCGCCGCCGTTGAGGGTGATCACCGGGCCGTTGGTGTCGTCAATGGTGACGGTGCGGCTGCTGTCGGTGATGGGATATCCGTTACCGTCGTCGGCGCTGTAGGTGAGCGTGTAGGCGCCCAGTGCGCTGAGCGGGAAGGTGACGGGGGTGCCGCCCTGGCTGGCGCTGACGGTGACGGTGAGTGCGCCTTCGCAGTCGTCGGTTGCGCTGACGTTGTTGAGCGCTTGTGCTTGGGTGTATTGGGCCGGGCACTCGAGGGTGACGTCGGCTGGGATACTGAAGCTGGGCGCGGTGGTGTCTTCGATGGTGAGGCTGCGGGTTTCCTGGGTGGCATCGTTGCCGGCAGCATCGCTGACGTTGTAGCGGATTTCGTAGCTACCCAGCGCGCTGATGGGCAGTGTGACCGCACTGCTGTCTGCGGTGTTGATGACGGTGACTACGATGTCTTCGCTGATGTCGCCCTGGCAGTCATCGCTTGCGGTGACGCCGGTGAGGGCGGCGGCCAGGCTGTAGCTGGCGGGGCATTCGAGGGTTTGCGTCGGGGTGGCGTTGGTGATGGTGGGCGCCTGGCTGTCGGCGATGGTCACGGTGCGCACCGTTTCGGTGGCGGCGTTGCCTTCGCTGTCGCTGACGTTGTAGCGGATGGTGTAGACGCCGGTATCGCTGAGTCCGCCACCCGGGAAGGTGCCAATGCCATCTACGGTGACAGCGATGTCGCCGGAGAGGTCGCCCTGACATCCGTCGGTTGCACTAACGCCGGTGATAGCGTCGCTCAGACTGTAGCTGGTGCCACATTCCAGCGTATCGCTGGTGGGATCAACGGTGATCACGGGGCCTTGGGTGTCGCGTACCTGGACGGTACGGGTCACTTGGGGGGCAGACATTCCAGCGGGGTCGCTGACGTCGTAGGTGATGGTGTAATCGCCTGGGGTGTTGGGGTCTACGGTGTCGCCGCCGATTACGATGTCGCCGCTGATGTCGCCTGCAGCTGCGTCGATGGCGGTTGCCCCTGGATCGGTCCAGGTATCGCCGCATTCGAGCTGGATGGTGGCCGCGCCGTTGAGGCTGAGCTCGGGCGGTGTGCCGTCCACCATGAAGGCGTTCTCAAAGGTTTCGCTGGCATTGTTGCCGAGCAGGTCGGTGGCGGTGAAAATGATGTCGTAGCCGCCTTCTGTCATGCCAGGCTGTGCCAGGTAGATGTAGTTGTAGGTGCTGCCGCTAATGGATACGGGAGCTCCCAGAGAGTTGCCGTTGAGGGTGCCGGTGGGGTTGCCATCGAGTCCGACCAAATCGGTGACGGTCACGCTGATGTTGACGCCGGTGGTGCCGCCGGGGCTGATGGTGTCGGGGTTGACAACGAGGTTGGTGATCTCGGGGGCTGTGGCGTCGCTGCGTGCCTGTACGGCGGTGCCGGTGGGCACGGTCATGCTCCACACTTCGTTGTTGGCGAAGGGGGTGCTGGCCGATATGGCAGTGACGTCCTGCCATGCGCCACCGTCGAGCTGCACTTGCAGTAATGACAGGTTGAGACCGTTGGGATAACTAATGTTGTCGTTGAGGAAGGTTTTGGTATTGTTGCGCACGTAGATTTGGTCGAAGCCTTCGAAGATGTTCGCTACGCGTACTACCTGCACGGCGGTATTGCCGGACCACAGGCTGTTGACGCTTCCCTGGTTCCAGTAGGTGCTCTTGAGCACACCGGAGGTGGCGACTCCGCCCGCTTTGAGTTCACCCAGCAGGGGGTGGTTGGGGGTGGCGTCGAAAGGCGACGCGCCGGTGAGCACGCTGTCATAGCGGGTATAGCCCACGCGTGCTTGTGTCGTACTGAAATCACCCGCTGCGGGCAGTTGCGGACCGTAGCTGGAGGCCAGTGCACTGGTGGGCATGTTGGAAATCAGGGTACACATGCCGCGACGTTCGTTTTGGCTGTTGGAAAGGCCGTTGTCTGCGTTGACTGTGGCATTGTTTGCTACGACAACGGAACCCATCAGCTTGACCATGCCGGGCGTGCCATAGCCGCCTTGGCCGCCTGTGCCGCCTTGGCCGCCTTGACCGCCTGTGCCGCCTTGGCCACCAGCACCTGAAGCGCCGCCCGTGCCGCCATAGCCTGCTTCATCCCGTCCTCTGTTTCCACGTGCCCCCCCATTAGTAGCCGAGGCTCCATTACTGCCGATGATGCCTGTGTTACCTGCAGTGCCGTCTTGGCCGGTTTCCGGGACGGCTGCGGAGATATCAATGGTGGGAAGACCGGTAAAATGTAATACGCCTTTGGCAGCCAGTACAATCGCGCCACCACCGGCTGCGCCGGGTGCGCCTGTGCCACCGGTACCGCCGACACCGCCGGTACCACCGGTGCCGCCTTGTCCTGTGCCAGAAGTAGAGAAACCACCTGTACCACCTGCGGGACGGGGAGGCCAATCGGGAGCACCAAATGCTTCATATTTTGATTGCCCATCTTGCCCTGCTCCGCCAACAGCACCACCACCGCCACCACCACCGCCGCCACCAGAAGCACGGAAATGGTCCCATAATCCGCTTTTGAAGTAAACACCGCCACCGCCACCGCCACCACCACCGCCGCCGCCGCCGCCACCGCCGCCGCCGCCACCGCCGCCACCACCACCAGAACCACCAGATGCACCACCACCGCCATGACCCGCCGCCAGGTCAATACTGTTTAGATAGGCCATTGCCGTGGTTGAATATGCTGCTGCGCCGCCGGTATTACCCGTGACGCCTGTACCGCCTATATTGGGGTTGGGGATACCTGATCCACCAACACTTCCCGCCTCACCTGTTGTGCCATCTTCGCCATCCCCTTCATTGAAGCCTTTGTATGCACCGCCGTCTCCTCCATCACCGCCTGAACCGCCACCGGCGCCAGGGCCACCAAGTCCCCCGGTACCTCCTGTATTTTGTGAAGTGCCACCTGCTCCCGCCGAACCTGCAGAATCACCAAACCCAGTCGAACCGGTTGAACCCGTAGAACTTGCCAAACCGGCACTTCCCTGAAACCCGGAAGCACCACCAGCGCCGGTTACGCCAGCACTCCCAGTGTCTCCACTTTCACCCCCATCACCACCACCGTATCCACCAGTACCGCCTCTGCCAGCATTACCACCGTTACCACCATTACCGCCATTACCACCGTTACCGCCGGTGCCGCCGTTACCGCCTGTACCGGCACCAAGGGTGCCGGGGTCGACGGTGATGTCGACGCTCCAGGTGATATCGCCGGAAGAAGCAATGGAGAGCGGGCGAGCACCGGTCACGGTGACGCTGCCATTGGTTACCACGACGTCGGCGAAACGGAATACAGCTATGCCGTCTTCATCTGTTCCGTTGTAAGTGCCACTTTCTGCGTTGAGCGTCAAGGCATCCGTATCGATGCTTAAAACCCCTGTGGTGTGTTCCAGCTGCGCACTCGCGCTGCCGGCATCATAGATATCGGCGTGCGAAACATCTGGCGTCAAAAGTAACGCCAGTGCAGTCATAAGAACAAAACACGTTGTTCCTATTCGAATAGTGCTGCCCTTCTTCATAATACTTGCTCCTTTAGTTTTCCTACAAGTCTTGAGAATATTTATAAAAACTTCCGGTCAAGCTACAAACAAAAAATGGATTTTCAATTTAAACTATAGTCGGTTGATTAAGTTAAAAATAAAAACAGGTTGGTAAACACATATTTAGAGTAACTATGAAAGATTTTTCTGCCTCGGGCATATCCTAAATTGTTAGTTTTTTGGAACTATTGTTAAGATTAATAATGACAAATATACGAGGTTTTGTCAAAGGGAAAAATATAAGAAACCTGCTTTTTCTTTATTGATCTATACGCACGGTCCAGATGAGGAAACAACGGGCTCCATTTGTCTTTGCTTCCCCACACAGAAACTGGGGGCGCTCAAAACGTGTTACCATGTTTTGACAATCAAGCTATAAGTTTGTGGGGGTGTGTCTGAAATCTGTCTTTTAGGATGCAAACGCATTGCAGCAATTGCTGGAGCTTTGTATACTCTAAAAGTAAAATAAACGTTTTTATACTATGAACGTAGGGATAATTATGACTATATTCGCAGTGACACCGCGTTGGGTTGGATGGGTACTTATCCTTTTGGTTAGCTATGGGGGATGGGCGCAGACAGTTGTTCCGCGTGAGAATTTTCCGACACCAGCAGCAGGGGCTTTACGGGTGGTGGGAACAACATTGCATGATGGGCGATTGTTGGTCTGGAATGGAAATGCCATTTTCAGGCAACAGGCAGTAGGCGTGGATGCTTTTGATACTATAGCGACGGGCTATTTGGGGGCGCCTGCTTTTATCACGCTGTCCCCCAATGGCCAAACGGCCATCCTTGGGGCGGGTGAGAGAGGGGAGTTGTATCGTTTTGATGTGACCGACCCAGCAGATTATACAAATGCACAGTACTTGGGGGTGTTGTCGCATCGCGACGGCGTTTTTTTGAGTCCCAGTTTACTTTTGCTTGATGCGATCGATGGGCCACAACAAAAGAGTGTATTGGTCATCATCGATATCGGTGAAACGAAAAAGGGGGCGACTGTTGTGGTGGAGGGGGCATCGAAAGCGCTTGTGGTGGATCGTCCTGAATACTCGATGGCTTCCTTACTTACCGTCGATCCGGTCAATGAGCGGGTGTACGCGATGGATGCAAATCATCAGGCAGTACGATATTTTCCCATTCCCGCTTTGCTGCAAGCTTACCAAAGCGGGACGGTTTTGCAGTGGGCCTGGGACGGTATCGCTATCGGTCCTGATGGGCTGTATTACACGGGCGGTGTTGCAGGTATTACACCTTCGGGCGCATTGATTATCGGTGGTGCATCCCCGGCCGACTCCACCCAGGGCGGGATACAATTGGTGAATCCTGATACGGGTATTGTATTGGATACGCTGACGCCTTCTGAAAAGGAGGGCGCTTATGCCTTGGTTTACAACCCTGCCACGGCGATTGTGACGGCGCGTGTGTCTGATGAGATTTTAGCGATACATCTTTCTCCCCAAGCTGCCGCCTATGCAAACTACCCAGCCGTTGCAACGGGTTCGGTTAGGGTGGTGCAAGCGGCATTGCCGGGGGGGAATACGTTGCTCTGGAATGGGGCTGCGCTCTTTCGCTCTCTGCGTCCTCGTGCCGATGCGTTTGATACGCTTGCCACCGGATATGATGGTGCGCCAGCTTTTGCACAGTGGCGTTCTAATGCGGAAGATGTCTTGCTGGGGGCGGGTGCTACCGGAGAACTCATTCACTTTGATCCGGAAGTTCCCACAGATTTTTCGCTGAATAAGGTGGTGGGGAATTGCAGACATTTTGCCGGGGTTTGTCTGGATGAGGAGCATGTATTGCTGGATGTGGAGAATACAGCTACCGAGGCCAGTGTGCTTAAAATCGTCAAGGTTGCTGATGGACAGAGCAAGGTGGATTCGGAATGGGTTATGGAAAAACCGCAGGGGGCGCTGCCTGCCGCGGTTGCGGTGGATGAAACGCGGGGCGCTGCCTACGCTATGGATGCGCATCGACGTGAGCTACGCGCCTTTTCTGTACAAACCTTGGTTTCGGCTTTTTCCTCGGCGTCTTCTCTGTATTGGCAGGATGATGGCGATCTGATTGGTGAAGCGGGTGATTATTTCAATGGTGGTGTGGCTGGCGTTGCGCCTGATGGTAACTTGCTCATCGGAGGATTGGAAACGGTGGGTGAGCGTGGTGGAATTCAGGTCGTCTCTCCGGATACGGGTAACGTTTTGCTCACGGTACAAATTGAGAATTACGAGACAGATTTTTATCATGTTCAATACAATCCAATTACGGCCATGATTTCTGCCCGCGTACAAGATATTACTTTTGCAATTGATTATCTTCAGCTGGATGTGCCGGAGGATACTGGGGAAGGGGAGGGAGAAGGGCAATCAGAGGGGGAAGGGGAAGGTGCTGTTGAAGGGGAAGGCGAGGGGGCGCCTGAGGGTGAAGGAGAAGGGCAGGAAGAAGGCGAGGGAGAGGGCCAGCAGGAAGGTGAGGGGGAGGGGGAAGGTGAGGAGGAAGGTGAAGGAGAAGAAGAGGTACTTTCGGTTAGCGATACAGCCCGTGTTTTATTGGCCGATTTTTCCTATCTGGATCGTGATGGGAGTGGGGGACTAAGTTTTATAGAAGCGCAATATGGGGTTCCAGGTATAACGCAAGCGCAGTTCAATCAGATAGATACTTTTTCTGCGAGTCCCAACGAGCTCACGCGTACTGAGGTCTGGCTGGCTTCATATAACTTGGATAAAGGATTGATAGCCCTGTTGCTTGGCAGTTTTCTTTCTATAGCAGGGGTGCTTTATGCGGAAGGCGGGGGAGGGCCTTGCTTTATTGCTACCGCTGCCTATGGCACGCCGTTGACGGCGGAGATTGATGTGTTGCGTGCGTTTCGCGATGCTGCCCTGCTCGAAAATCCTGTTGGCACCGCCTTCGTGGATAGCTACTATCGCCTGAGTCCCCCGTTGGCGGACTGGATAGCCCAACATCCCGTGGCGGCGGCATTTGTTCGCGTACTACTATGTCCGGTTATTCTTCTGGCGCATTTTTGTGTCGCAATACCCGATGCGATGGTATTTATAGCATTGCTGCTGTTGTTTTTGAAGCTACACCGTTCCCGAAAGCCCCGTTTTTTGAAGCAGCGATAGCGGTATGAGCCACGTTGAATCAGGACAGGTCGACAACAATCGCTGTGGCCGTATTGGGTAGGGTCGTAATGGCATAGCGCCCATCATCGGAAAGCACCAATTGCGATGCAACACCGCTATCCAGATGGGTGAGCTGTTTGTGTTGTACCTGCGTGTCATTGGCGATCGTTGTGCGCCACAACTGTGCCCTTCCAGCCCGGTCTGGCGCAATAGTGACAAGGTAGTTTTCCTGCGGATGCCAGCAGACGGAATGGCCCTTTCCCGCGTTAACATGGCTTTTTCCGGTTTCTATATCCAAAATGACGATATCGGAACTATTTTCTGTTATAGCGAGGTGTTTGCCATCCGCAGAGAAAGGACGATGGCTCAGTTGAACATTGCCTTGCAGCAAATGCTGTCCATCCAGGCTTTCTTCCTGGGCGGTTAACAGCCATAGCCCCTGCGGTGCTTTTTCCTGCATCGACGCTGTTCTCTCGCGTACATAGGCCAAGTGTTTTCCCGACGGACTATAGGCGATACCTGTAATGGAGGCTCCTGCATGGGTACGCAACGTCTTCTTGTTCGGGGTTGCAAGCGCTGTCTCCGCCAATACCCACGAATGTGCATCGCTTGTAGCGAAAGATAGTGCCAAGTGCTGCGAGGGAGCATGGTATGCTATCGCGCCAGCGCTGAGATCGGCCAGTCTTTCTGGCAAGGTTGTCGCTCCTGCAAGCTGGAAGTCCGTCGAAGCAGGCGTGTGAAAGCATAATCCTGGTTGCGCGTTGGAATCGCACCATCCCCCAAGCAGATTACGGTATGCGGGAGCCGGTGGCGCCAAGAGTACTGCTTCCTCTGTAGCCGGTATCACTGAAAAAAAGGCGTTCTGACTTTCCTGGCTCGTAGCAGCCTGTCCTTCGCACTGCAAAACAGCTCGATTTCCGCCCTGTACCCATTCAAGGTGGGCACAAGTAAAGTTGGGTAGCGCGGCTTCTAACAATGTTACCTCTTCGGTTTCCCGAATACGGGTAAAGAAATCAGAAGTTTCGGGATACCAGCGTTGTACTTCCTGCGAAGTGGAGAAAAGACTTTCCGGCAGTTCCGGGGTTAACAGAGGATACGCACCCGCTAAGGTTAATGCAGCAGTGCCGACGATGCATGTGCCTGCTAAAGCAAGACGAAGACGGGAAGAAAGTCTAAACCATTTCATACGAATGCGTTTAGCTAAAGAAAGTCTAGGTAGGGGTGTGGTCGGTGTGTGACGCATTCCTTCCGGTGGCGTTGGTGTAGGGAGGCTTTTGCGGAACGAAGCGATTGCAGAAGACATCTCATCATTCTGCGTTTCAAGCGGTGCGCCCTGCAAAACCCGTTCGATAGTTTCCGCCAAGACTGCGGCATCATTAGGACGTTGCTTAGGGTTCTTTTCCAACATATAAGCGATCAGCCGTTCCACCGCTTCCGGTATCTCCAACTGATACTCCCGGATACGAGCGGGCGGTTCCGAGGCAATATTATGGATTACCTCCACAGGCGTACTGCCGCTGAATGGTAGATGTCCCGTGAGGCATTGAAACAAGAGCACGCCCAACGAAAAAATATCACTTGCAGGGGTAATGGCCTTATTACTGCATCGTTCCGGACACATGTACTGCGGTGTGCCCAAGCGTTTACCATCGGCAGTTAGTTGTGTTGTCGCATTGAGGATTTTGGCGATACCAAAATCCGTTACATACGCCTTGCCCGATGTGTCCATCAGGATGTTCGCAGGTTTAATATCCCGATGGACGATTTGCGCCTTATGCGCACACGCCAAGGCCTGCGCAATTTGTCCGCCAATACCCAACGCCTCCTGCCACGGTAACGGCGCACGCGCCTGCAGAATAGCACTCAACGGTTCCCCATCAATATACTGCATAGCGATATACGGGATTTTTCCCGTCATCCCCACCGAATAGATACGCACGATGTGCGGATGATCCAAAGTAGCGAAAGCCTCAGCCTCACGTTTAAAACGGGCGACAATATGCGATTGTGCACGCAAATCATCCCGTAATACCTTCAACGCCACGATCCGATCCAGGTTTTTATCCAGAGCCCGATACACCACCCCCATACCACCACTTCCCGTCGTCTCCAGGATTTCATACCCACCAAAGGTGTACGAACGCCGCGCTGTACTGTTGTCATTCCTACTCATTCAAGAATCCATCCGGCGGTTTTTTATCGAGAGTTATTCCGCGTTTTTAATTGCTATTTCTTTTCCCGGTGGCCAGTGCCAGCGGTCTAGCGACCGCAGGCAATAGGCATGGCCCTTACCGTTCCTGACCCACACACCCTTTTCTAAATCCCCGTTTTCCTTTGCTTTTTTCTTTTTCCGTGAAAAGGAAGAAGTCAGGCAGAAAAAAGTTGTGCGCTCAAATCAATGAACAACAACGCAACCCCCTCCTCCGTTCGCGTTACCGAGGCAACCCAACGTCCATTACGCGACACAGCGCCACCACATAAAACCCCCGTCTCCAGATGCGTCAATAACTGCCTTTTATGCGGCTCATTCGTCTGCACCGCCCAAAGCTGCATGAGCCCAGTCACAGGCTCCGGCGCTGCCGTTACCAGATAATTGCCACTTGGATGCCAGGATTCCGAAGTAATCACACCCTGGCCCATTTCACTTAAGCGGGTTCCCTGGGCGATATCTATTAAAAGAATATTTGCATCGTCCCGACTTCCCTGTGCTACGGCAACCATTTGACTGTCCGGGCTGATCGCCGCCATACGGTTCAATGCCCCTTCACACAGCGGACGTCCATCAGCAGGGGCTTTATCCAATGCCACTGCCCAGAGTCGTTGTTCATCCGCCGTAACCTGCCGCATATATAAGAGGAATTCCCCATTGGGGGCGTATTGGACCGTTTCGGGAAGAATCCACGCATTACTGGGGGTGATTCTGCGCAATGGCGTCGCGGATTTCCCGACCCCCAACGATTGTTCAGCAAGATAGTTCGATTGTTTTTTTTCATCCTGCAAAACGAGACACAACGTCAGGCCGTCCGGTTTGACTACACTGGCCCCCACTGCGGTCTGGCTGTCCCAGGCAGTGGGGAGGGCGGGACGCCATTGTGTCAACGGGGTACGCGCGTACACCGTGCGTTGCGGTTGCGACTTGTTCCAGGGCTGCGCTAAGGTGAGCACGCTCGCCGATTCTTTCGTCTTGTCATACAGACACCGCTGGACGGGCATCTTCTTGTAAAAAGGAGTTGCCTGGGGCACAACAGGCAGCATAGACAAGATAGTTTTTCCAGGCATGCGTCGCCAATACGTTTCATCCGTCAAAGCACCAGTAGGCGGGGTAACACTGTAGATTTGTTTATGCTCAGGACAGGCTGCCAGGATACCGCTGTCGCCCTCCACCCCCGCTGTCGCCCTTCCCGTCACCGCGATCAGCGCTACCGAGCTATCTCCCAGCCACCGCACCTGTTCCACATCCCATTGTCCACTTGGCAAGGCAACAGTAAATGTCCCCGGACTTTCTTCTACGAAGACCTGCTGTTCCAAACAAGGGGCTGAGGGAAGTGCGCTGCGTGGACGAATGTAATGCCAATAGCCAACACTAGCCAATGTGGCACTGAATAGCAGCACGACAATAGCTTTGGAAATAAAACTAATCGGCTTGAACTGTTTGCGTTTTTGCGGCAGAAAGATTTTCACCCCATTATCCGGTGTCTGGTGCGTGGGGGTGGGGGTATCGGGTTGTACCTTGCGGGGTTGCAATTCTTCGCGGATAAATTCGTTCAGGGCTTCCGGCACCGCCGACGCACCACCGTTTTCACGCAACAGCCGTTTACAGGTTTCTGCTACAGCCTCAGCATTCGCAGGACGCTCCTCTGGGGTCTTGCCCAACAGATGTGCTGTGAGCCGTGCAACATCATCAGGAACGCCAAGGGTTATTTGCGTCAGGCGTGTGGGACTGCAACGGGTGATGTCGTTCACCAGTGCCTCCCGCGTGTGTCCTGCAAAAGGCATCTTTCCCGATAATATGCGATACAGCGTTACCCCCAGCGAGAATAAATCAGTCGCTGGCGTGATTGTGGCGTTACCCTCACACTGCTCCGGCGACATATATTCCGGGGTGCCCCACCATGCCGCCTCCACACCACCCTTGAGATTCGTTTCCGTGCCCTGCGCATTGGCGATCCCAAAATCCGCCAAGCGAACCCGTCCCTGATGGTCCAGTAGGATATTGGCTGGTTTTACATCGCGGTGCACAATGCCCGCTTTATGCGCACATGCCAGGGCAGAGGCCACCTGTTGGGTGATATGCAATGCCGCATGCCATTCCAAAGGGGTCTGTTGGCGTCTCAGAAAATGCTCCAGCGATTCCCCCTCTACATATTCCATGGCGATAAAGGGAATGCCGTTCCGGATGCCTGCTTCATAGATACCAACGATATGGGGATGCTTCAACGGTGCTGCGGCTTGCGCCTCCAGCTGAAATAGGCGCACTTGCTCCTGGTTCTGCGCCAGACTGCCCAGCAAAACCTTCAGTGCGACATGGCGGCCCAGGGCACGATCGCGGGCAAGGTACACCGCACCCATTGCCCCCCGTCCAATGAGTGATTTAACCCGATAATTTCCCAGCGTCTGTCCGATAAGCGACGCGGAACTGCTGAGCGAAGACCCCATAACTTGTGTTCCAAATCCATTTTTAAATCAATATATGGTATCCAAAAAGAAAATTAACAGGTATTTAGTTATTTGTCAAGAAAATACTTTGTTTTCTCTCTTTTTGCGGAAAAAGAAAGAAACAAAGAAAAACAAGAAGCAGAGATAACTTTGCTACGTCTACCCACGGCAAGGACCATAAATATTGCCTGCGGTCGCTGGACCGCCAAAGGATTTGCATAGAAAAAACAAAGGTTTTGCAAAAGGTTTTGGCGGCCTTTCCGGGCTACATTTTATCTGCTGTCGGCGTAATGGGTTGTGCGCATAGGGCCGCGACGAAGTTCGGCAGGAAGGAAGTGTCATGAGAAAAGTAGACCGGGAAAGCAGACATGCGATAGGAGTGGCGCCTGAAGTGCTCGGACGATTGGATGAGGGGTGTGGGGCGTGGTATGAAACAGAGGATGAGGTGCAGGAAGGTTTGGCGTGGGGCGTGCGCAAGGCACATATGTTGCGCTGGGTACGGCGGCAGATGGGGCGAAGGCTGACTTCGCGTGAGCGTCATTGTGTGGAACTGTACTTTTTCTATGGGATGACGTATCGACAATTGGGCGAGGCAACGAATACGAACGTTTCCTCGGCATATCGTGCCGTAGCGCGTGGGCTTCGAAAGCTTCGCCAGGCAGCACGGGAAGATTCCTCATGGCGTTGCCCCCCCAAGCGGGGACGCGTCTTGGGGACGGAGCAGAAACGCGCAGAGGCAGCGCGTGTTATTCGTTTTCTGAGAGATGGGGCGGACTGAGAATAACGGCATCCTTGAGATCCTGTGTGCTGTCGATGGTGGCGTAGGGGAGTACGACACAACGTTCGAGGTGGATAGGATGCGTAATGGTGACATGGTCGCCGAGGACCGTGTCGGTAAGCGTAACGCCAGAGGCGAGGTTGCAGTTATCTCCGACGAGTTGGGTTTGGTTATTCTGGTGCAGTTGGTGTACACAACAGGCGATGAGGTCGTCAATGTAGGTAAGATTCATATCCCATTGGACAACCGGGGCAATATGTACGGGGTAGTCATAGTCGATGAGGATCTGGATAGAGTCGGTAAGCTCATATTCATCACGCATTGCCGTTCGCGGTGTGCGTCGGATGCCATCGAAGATACGTTCGTCGAAGAGGTAGAGGCCGCAACCTTTGAGGTTGTTTTCGATGTGGCGTGGTTTTTCGATGACGCGGCGCACGCCGCCATCTGGGTTGAGGAAGATACTGAAATTTTTCTTGATGGCGGCAGGATCGGGTTCTTCCTTGACGGCGAGTACGGCGGCGGCATTTTGTTTTTCAAAGATGTCGATCATCTGCTGTAAGGGGCTCACCTCGAAGAAGATATCGCCGAGGAACAGCATGAAGGGGTGACGGATGTAGCGTTCCAGCTGTCCGACGGCATGGGCAAGGCCCAGGCGTTCTTCCTGCTCGATGTACTGAATGTTTACGCCAAAGGCCTGTCCATCCCCAAGCGTTTGGATAATGCGGTGCCCCAAATGTCCAATTACAATAAGGATGTCAGTGATGCCTAACGTGCGTAGATGTTTGATTTGATAAACCAGTAGTGGCGTGTTGCATATGGGGGCAATAGGCTTGGGGATTTGTTCGCCAAAGGGTCCCATGCGAGAGCCATGCCCTGCAGCGAGGATGACACCTTGATAGCGGTGTGTCGACATATGCATCTACTCCTTATCGGGTTACTTGCGCAGGGGTATTGTGTACGATAGGGGAGTGCGGCTGCAAGTTGCGATTGGGGACACAGCGCGAGGGTCATAGGATGTGCCCCAAAACAGGTTTTTTGCCTCATTTGCGGTGGTGTGTTGTGCCGAAAGAAAGCGATACGTCCTTTTTAGACCTCCGTAATAAAGGCTTGTCAGCTAGATGAAGGGAGCTGTTGGTGTGGCACAAAACTTGCTTATTTCGGGCGGGCCGTTGCATCATGGCAGAGCCAACAGCGTGGTGTATGGGGATTTTCTTCAATTGCGTTGGGTGCGCGGTTACGTATTTATATAAGCAGATGGTTGGAAATTGGGAGAACGATCTATGATCCAGACCAAAGATCTTACGATGCATTACGGGCCAGTAGTGGCTTTGGATAATGTGTCGTTCGAAGTGCATCAGGGCGAAATTGTGGGTTTGCTGGGACCCAATGGTGCGGGCAAATCGACGACGATGAAGATTTTGACCACGTATCTGCATCCTACGAAGGGTACGGCAATTGTCGGCGGGACTGATGTGCTGAAGGATCCGCTGAAAGTGCGGCAGTGTATTGGGTACTTGCCCGAGGTGCTTCCATTGTATATGGATATGGAAGTGCGTTCTTATTTGACCTTTGTAGGCAAAGCGCGTGGTTTGAGCGGTAGCCACTTGCAGAAGCGGATTGATTCGGTGGTGGATACCTGTGGGCTGAGGCCGATGTATCGCAAAGTAATTCGGGAGCTTTCGAAGGGCTACAAACAGCGTACCGCTCTGGCGCAGGCGCTGGTGCATGATCCGGATGTAATTATTCTGGACGAGCCCACATCGGGCCTAGACCCGCACCAGATTCTGGAAATCCGCGATCTTATTGGCCATCTTGCGGCGGAAAAAACCGTAATCCTTTCTACCCATATCCTGCAGGAAGTAGAAGCCACGGCGGATCGTATTGTGATTATCAATCGAGGTCGCATTGTGGGCGATGGCACATTAGAGTCGTTGCGGGAGCGGGCGAAGGATGGCGAACGTTTGTCGGTGGTGGTGCAGGGCGGACGCCAGGAACTCGAAGGTGCCTTGTCGGGCGTAAGCGGTGTGAAGCGGGTGGAGTTTACGAAGGAGAATGAAGGCTGTGCCTCCTTTATGCTCTACAGCAAGGCGGGCGTGAATCCGTGGCGTGAGGTGAGCGAGCTGGCGCAGGCGAAGAAGTGGGTGTTGCGTGAGTTGGCAGAAAAGCCGCTTACCCTGGAAGAAACCTTTTTGACGTTGACGGAAAAAGCAGCGCAAGGACAATAGGAGTCTGAATCATGAAAAACATTCTGTCCATTCTGCGCCGCGATTTAGGCGCATACTTCACTTCTCCCATTGGCTACATTTTCATGATGGTGTATGTCACCATCAGTGTGGGATTATACATTACGTCGTTTTTTACCTTTCCGCTGGCGGACATGCGTCCGTATTTCGACAATCTGCCGTTGTTACTCTGCGTCTTCATTCCTGCGGTGACAATGCGGGTGTGGGCGGAGGAACGCAAGGAAAATACGTGGGAAATGCTGCTAACCTTTCCCATGAAAGCCAGTGAACTGGTGCTGGGCAAGTTTTTTGCCGCGCTGAGCTTTTTCGCGTTGACCCTGGCGGCTACGGTAACCGTACCGATCATGCTATATTCCCTGGGGAATCCCGATACCGGCGCAATTATCGGTGGCTATTTGGGCACATTACTTCTGGGGGCGTTCTTTCTGGCCTTGGGTATCTTCTTTTCCGGTTTCTTTAAAGACCAAATCGTGGCCTTTGTAGTTACCCTGCTGACCTGCTTCCTTTTTTTCCTGTTGGGAACCAATTTTATTGCCGCCTACATCGATGACAAGCTGCCAGGGATGGGTTCACTGCTTTCCGATCTGCTGGGTCTCTTTGGCCATTATGGCGCATTTACGCGCGGCGTCTTGGATCTGGCCGACGTGGTCTATTTCCTGGCGTGGACTGTGCTTTTCCTGTGGCTGAACATCCTTTATATCGACGGACGCAACCGGCCGGGGGCCAAAACAATCTTCGCATCAGCAGTCGGCATCTGCCTGGCTATAGGCCTGCTCTTCAACTGGCTGATGGTAGGGCAGAGCATCGTCCGTTTTGACATGACAGAGGATAAAATCTATACGATTTCAAAGGCCTCGAAGGCGATTCTCGCCGATCTGGATACGCCGGTGCAGGTGAAGCTCTACATCTCACCGCGTGAAGACATGCCGACGGCGATGAAGGATTTGGAACGGGATGTAACCTCGAAATTGGAAGAGTTACAGGTCGCTTCGGATGGCCTACTGGAGTATACGACGATTCCGATGAAGGCGGCCAATGTGATTGCCGATGTGCAAAAGCCGCAGTCGGATGAGGAGGTCTCGGAGGAGGAGTCGGTGGAGAAGCGCATGCTGGACAAGGGGGTGGAACCGTTCAACGTACAGGCGATGAGCCAGGATGAAGTGACGAACAAGCTGGTGTATTCGAGCATTGGCGTAGCGTACAAGGATAAGCCCGAGGAGATCATTCCTCAGGTAATGCCGCAGACCTTGCAGGAACTGGAATATCGTTTGGTAAGCACGGTCTACAAACTCACGCGTGAAGAAAAACCGATCGTGGCGTTGGTAGCTCCGAAGGAAGCAGTCAATATCGATCCGCAAATGAAGGCGTTGATGATGCAGATGGGCCAGCCGATTCCTGAATCGGAGGACCCGTATGTATACCTGCAGCAGATTCTGGATGTGGAAAAATATGATGTGCAGCGGGTGGAGTTGACGAAAGAAAGTCCACTGCCGGAGAAGTACGACACGTTGGTGGTGGTGAATCCGCGTGACTTGAATGAACGTCAACGCTGGGAAATCAACCGGGCATTGCATAGCGGAAAATCAGTGGTATTAGCGGTGCAACAATATGAATGGAACTACCGTCCCACTGCACGCGGGAATACCGTTTCGCGTCGGGAAGAAAAACCCAATGTGAATGAATTGCTGGAAGCCTATGGTTTGGGCGTGAGTGAGGATGTGCTGATGGATTCCAATTCGGTTCCGTTGACCATTCAAACCAATTCCCTGGCGGCGATGCTGGGCGGTGGCCAGACCATTAACTTGCCCATGCATGTCTTGGTGAACAACACCTCGATGGATCAGGATACGTCGATTACCAGTCGCTTGTCTTCGATTTTCTATCTCTGGGGTACGGCCCTGAATATGGATGAGAAGAAGCTGGAAGAATTGGGGCTGAAAGGCAAAGTGTTGATGCGCTCAAGTGAACGGGCCTGGACGACACCTGCTGATGCACAATTGACGGGTGCTTCGTTTAAAGCACCTGAAGATGGGAAATATGATTCCTATCCTCTGATGGCGATGGTTGAGGGACAGTTCCCGGATGCGTTCGCAGACAAGGAACGTCCAGCATGGCCCAAGCCGCAGCAGCAACCGGGACAACCTCCTGTGCCGGATACTCCGGATGACGAAGCGCCTGCCCCTGCGGTGGAAGCGCAGCCGGGAAAACTGATCCTTATGGGATGCTCGCAAATGTTCCGGAAGAATTTCCTGCAGCAGGGCAACCTGGATCTTTTCCTGAACAGCGTGGATGCCGTTACCTTGTCAGAGAATCTGGTGAATGTGCGTGGACGTAAGCCGATTAGCCGCGCTATTGACCGGCCTGCAGAAAGCACGAAAACGATGTGGCGCTTGGTGAACTACGGTTTGGCCAATCTGATCATTGCTCTGGCAGGCATCATTTTCTTCTCACTGCGTCGGGCATCACGAAACAACTACACTGTGTCGCAGTTTTCGACTTCCAAGTGAGCATAGTAGTGTTTTTTTGGGGGCCGCATCTGCGCGGTGCGGTCCTATATAAGTTATTTTTCGTTGATAAAACGTAAATGGTAATAAAGCAATCAGGTTTGGAGTGAAGCAATGAATATTAAAAAACTCATTCCTCTTATTCTTATACTGGGGGTGCTGGTGGGGTTGGTCGTAGTGCGCAAGAATACGGAGAAGAAGCCTTCGTTGGTAACGCAAGCGAATCTGGAAACGTTGGCGCAGGATGCATTAGAAGCGAAGGAAGTATCTCGTCTGGTGTTGTTTGCAGGACCTACCCCAGATGAAAAGGTGGTTCTCAAGCGGGAAGATGATATGTGGGCGATTACCAGCCAATTCGGTGCGCCGGCAAAGAAGGAAGTGGTGGAAGACTACCTGGATGATCTTCTGGCTCTGAAAGGCGAGTTTCGCGCCAAGGCGGATTCGGATGAGCAGCTGGATGCCTACCAGTTGAAGGGCGAGCAGGCTTTTCATGTGCAGGCCTTCACAGGCGATGCGGAAACACCGGCGTTAGAGGTGTTGTTTGGTAAAGCCCCGAACCACAGTAGTGTTCTGATGCGTAAATCGGGTGATAAGACGGTCTACGTTGAGTCGAAAAATCTACGCACAGATGCTGGCGTGTGGGGCGATGACATGGCCAAAGCGCCCGAGGCGGATAAGTGGCTGGACAAGGTTGCCTTGGATCTGGACAAGGAGAAGATCACTAAGGTGGCGTTGACGTTGCCAGACAAGTCGGTGGTCTTGCAGAAGGAGGCAAAGGAGGTGGAAGTGCCGACCCCTGCTGCAGAAGGCGAAGGCGAGGCAACTCCTGCACCTGAGAAGAAAGTAGAGTATGAATGGAAAGTGGCGTCGGGAGGCTATGCGGGGCAAACACCCAAAGACAAAGCGATCAAAAGTATCTTGCTGAAGCTGGACTCGTTGACAGCAGCCAATGTGGTTGACCCTGCGAAGAAGGCAGAGTGGGGACTGGACGCACCTTTGTTTAAGGCGGTGGTCTCTGTAGAAGGCGAAGAGGCGGATACAGTGGTGGAAGGCGGACGTCCTGACCTGAGTGGTAACGGTTACGTCCGTGTAGCGAATGCGAAGACGGATATCGTCTACGAAATTAATGACTACAACTTCACGCAGCTTTTCCCCAAGGGTGCGGACCTCTTCGAATTGCCTGCATTAGGTATAAACCAAACCGCGATCAGTCGTGTTGAAATTGAACAACCGGAAGGACGTGTCGTTGTCGAAAAATCCGGGGCGGAGTGGAAGGTGCTCGAGCCAGCAGCGGATTTGGAGGTGCAAAAACCAGCCCTGGATGGTATAGCGAACGCGCTGGGTGCTTGGAAGGCAGCGGACTATGCGGACGCGGGCACGCAAGCGGGTGATTTTGCGCGCAAGGTGACAGTGATGGCCAATGGTATAACGAAGACGTTGTATGCAGGTGGGCCGTCCAAGAATATCGATGGGGTCTATGCCCGACTAGAAGGTTCCGACGCGGTGTTAGCCATGTCGCAGGCAGATCTGAAGAAGATTTTCCTGACGCCAAAGGATGTGTATCAACTCTCCGTTTTAGATTTTGTCTTGCCCGATGTGAAACAGCTGGAAGCACAGGTCGACGGAGTCGCATTCCGGGCAGTACGTGGTACGGCGGACTGGACAGTGACAAAGGCAGGGGATACCTTTACCGTTTCTTCGGAAAGTATGGACAACCTGCTCTCGATGTTGGAAGCGTTTGAAGTGGCCAATGTGCATGTGGGCGAAACGGAGTTGTTAACCCCCAAGGTACAGGTGGCTTTGACGTTGCAATCAGGTGCGCGCATTGTCCTTGGTCTGGGTGAATTGCAGGGTACGATGCATTTGATGCAGGTGGAAGGAAAATCCGGATTGTTTGAAGCGGCGCAAACGGATGTGGCGGCCTTGTTGGCTCAGTTGACGACCGTGTCGACGAAACCTGAAGCGGAAGCACCTGCGTCTAAAGAAGCAGGCGATGCAGCGGAAGAGCAGGAAGAAGCCGCAGTAACAGTGGAAATGCCGACGCCTGAGAAAGCATCGGTCGAGCCATCCGACTCGCCCGCCCCCGCGGTTGTTGTAGAGACGCCCGCCTCTTAAACAAACTGCTGGTTTTTTGTATAAAAACGGAGATAGCTGATGCGTAGCCGGTAAGCTACGCATCAGCTTTTTACTTTTTTGGCATACGCCTGCGACGTCTATACTTCTGTAAATAGAACGTATTTGATTTATACAAGATAGAGCTGGATAATTGACGGTACGTATTGCTGCTGTAAATGCAGTGGATATTTTTACATACGACTCTACCAATCAACAGCGGAAGGGAGCGGATACATGTCTGTAGCGGTGGTGACTGGTTCTGGCGGTCTGATCGGTGCGCAGGCGGTGCGTAGTTTTGCCAAGGCAGGCTATACGGTGGCGGGTGTTGATAACGATATGCGAGCCTATTTCTTTGGGGAAACTGCTTCAACACGATGGGCGGTAGATGCTCTGAAATCGGGTTGTTCCGCGTATCAGCACCACCAGGTAGATATTCGCGATTACGAGGCGTTGGAGACGGTCTTTAAAGCCTATGCAGGCGAAATTGAGGTGGTAGTACACACTGCGGCGCAACCCAGCCACGATTGGGCTGCGCGTGAGCCCCGTACAGATTTTGGCGTGAATGCAACGGGTACGTTGCATATGCTGGAATTGACCCGCCACTATGCTCCCAAGGCGGCCCTTATTTTTACCTCCACCAATAAAGTCTATGGGGATGCCCCCAATCAGCTTCCTTTAATTGAAAAGGATACGCGTTGGGAATGTGCTCCAGACCATCAGTACGCGGAACATGGCATCGACGAAAGCATGTCTATTGACCAATGCAAGCATTCCATCTTTGGCGCCTCTAAAGTGGCTGCAGATGTGATGGTGCAGGAGTATGGCCGTTATTTTGGCATGCATACAGCGGTATTCCGTGGAGGATGCCTTACAGGTCCTGGACATTCCGGGGCGGAATTGCACGGCTTTCTGGCGTACCTGATGAAGTGTGCGATGACGGGTACGGAATATAGAATTTTCGGGTATAAAGGCAAGCAGGTACGCGACAATATTCATGCCGGGGATCTGGTCAATTGTTTTCAGGAAGTAGTAAAGGCCCCTCGTGTAGGAGAAGTTTATAACATCGGAGGCAGCCGCCACAGCAATTGTTCGATGATGGAAGCAATTGCCCTGTGTGAAGAAATTACCGGCAACACCATGAAGACCACCTATGTGGACGAAAACAGAAGTGGGGATCATATTTGGTGGATAGGGGATGTGCGAAAATTTCAGCAGCATTACCCCAACTGGCAGTATCAATACGATTTACGCGGTATTTTAGAGGAGATATACCATGGGCTCGAAAACCGCGTCTAAAGCCACCCCAGTGGAAAAGAATACTCTGCGCTATAGCATCCTTATTCCTGCGTACAATGAAGCTGGAAACATCACGACAACGCTGGAAAAAGTGGCGGCGGCGTTGCGCAGTGAACAGATTCCCTTTGAATTTCTTGTGGTCAACGACAACAGTACCGATGAAACCCCAGCCCTGCTAGAATCGCTGATCTCTGATTTCCCCGAGTTGCATGTTGTGCACAATACCCCACCGGGAGGATTGGGACGGGCCGTGCGTTGCGGGCTGGAGCATTTTACCGGCGACGTACTTGCCGTGGTAATGGCCGACGGTTCGGATCATCCTGAAGACATTGTAGCCTGTTATCGAAAAATCGAAGAAGGCTACGACTGCGTCTTTGGTTCCCGCTTCCGACGAGAAAGTAAAGTTACCCACTATCCTCCCGTAAAACTTGTCGTCAACCGAATCGTGAACCGATGCATCCGTTGGATGTTTTTCGCCTGGGGCTTCAACGATTTTACCAACGCCTTTAAAGTCTATCGTCGCCACGTTATCAAAAGCATTACCCCGCTTCATGCCGCGCACTTCAATATCACCATTGAGATGTCGCTTTCCGCTTTGATTCGTAAATACGCCATCGCTGAGATTCCGATTTCCTGGTCAGGTCGTACCTGGGGGCAATCCAATTTGCGTTTGCGGGAGATGGGGCGACGCTATTTGTGCACCCTATTGATGATTTGGTGCATGCGTTTACTTATTCAGGACGATATTATTGAAGAAAACCGCCCTCGTCCTGCCTTGCCAAAAGATACTCAGTAGCTAGTCAATTTGCACTAGTTTTCGCGTTGACAGAGCAACTGACCATTGAACCTATGGAGGTCGATACATGTTTTTGGGGATGTGTTTACTAGCGTTCTCTTTTAGCGCATCTGCGGACATGCCCGCGGAAATTCATCCAATGGATTTTCCCAGGGTGCGCACCTTGCCCGATCCGTTCCTGTTTTGTGATGGCAGGCGTGTCCGTTCAGAGGAAGACTGGCGTAAACGTCGTCGCGAACTGCTCGACCTGATGCTGGATATCGAGTATGGACATCCCCCCGAAGGCCCATACGACACCCCTGAGGCCGTCTCCTTGGGAAAAACCCTTATACTGGATGGGAAATTTACCCACGAAGGATTTAAGGTAAGCTTTGGTCCCGATAAAAATCTCAGTACGAATCTGCATCTCTACCGTCCCGTAGATACCGCAGCCTATCCCTGCGGTCTTGTCCTGCGTGTCGGCGTGGTAGACAAGCCCCCTGTTTCGATTCTGGAAGGCGGTTATGCCTTTGCCGCTTTTGATATCCTCGCGCTGGATCCCGATGAAAAGGAATTCGATGCGAAGGGGCCTGCGCAGCTACTGTATCCCGATCAGGACTGGGGGAGCATCGCGGTGTGGGCCTGGGGTGCCTCGAGAATGTTGGACTACTTGCTGACACTCCCCGAAATCAATGCAAAGCAGCTCGTAGTGACCGGGCATTCCCGCTGCGGTAAGGCCGCATTGCTGGCAGGTGCGTTGGATGAACGCTTTGCGTTGGTTGTTCCCAACGGTTCTGGTTGTGGCGGAGCAGGTACCTATCGGGTGATGGGGAAAAAGGCAGAGACACTTCAAATGATCACACAAAAAGACCGTTTTTACAGTTGGTTTAGGCCAGGCTTCGGTCAATTTGCAGATAGAAAAAAGTATCATTTACCCTTTGATCAGCATTCCCTGCAAGCCCTGATAGCTCCCCGCGCCTTGTTACTGACCGAAGCGCTGGAAGATCACTGGGCAAACCCCATTGGGGTGCAAGCAGGCTATCTGGGAGCAAAAGAAGTGTATTCCTTTTTAGGGGTGAACGAGCGGATTGCGCTGCACTTCCGCCCAGGGAAACACGATCAGCTTCCCCAGGATTTCCTGCTTATTCGCCAGATGGCCGATTACCTTTTCAAAGGCAAACCGCGCCCCACATCCTTAGACCATCTTCCTTTTCCAAAGTATAAACCGGCATACCGTTGGCATGCGCCAAAGCCAAAGGAATAGATCAGGATAGCTGTCGGTGCGGGCGGCAAAAACTCCCGCCCAACTACACTAGAAAAAGAGCTTGATTCCACCCCCCGGACTGCGGGACAATATGGCGCAGCCGGGGATTTCATATCTCCTGTTCATTTCTCACAGGCAATCAATTATACAACGCATAGAAAGGGCGCACTATGTCCGAAAAGCCATATGTAATCCACTTTGTCTCCAATACCCACTGGGACCGGGAATGGCTCACCAATTTCCAGGAAACCCGCCTCATGCTGATCGAGATGATGGATGGCTTGTTGAATATTCTGGATAACTACCCCGATTACCGTTCCTATCTGCTGGATTCGCAGTCGGTGCCGGTAGAGGACTATCTGGAAGCGCGTCCGGAAAATCGCGATCGCGTCATTAAACATGTTTCTGCCGGACGCCTGATGATAGGGCCCTGGTACACCGATCCGGAAGGTTTCAGCGTCAATGGCGAATCCATGGTGCGTAATCTGACCTATGGACATCGTGTGTCTAAAGGCTTTGGCAAAGTCATGAAGGTAGGGCATACCCCCTTCGGTTATGGCCAAAACTCGCAGATGCCTCAGATTTATCAAGGTTTTGGCATCGATACAATGCTCTTTTACCACGGGGTCAGTCACGACGAAGTAGAGAATGAATGGATTTTCGAGGGTGCCGATGGCAGCCGCGTGCTTGGTAGCCAGATGAGTAGCTATGCGCGCTACAATGCGTACCACGCCCTGTACCGTCCTGCGTTGTACAACGACAAGATTGACGATCGTAGCTACACCTGGGATCGCGGTGGACTTCCCTTCCACCTGTGCCGCAAAGATCCGGCTATGCGTCAGCATCTGTTACTCGATGTGCAGAAGGGTTGGAACGAAGAACTGCTCATTGAAGAACTGAAGATCCTCAAAGACACCGAAGTCGGTGTTTCCACCACCCGCCATCTGGCCTTTATGATGGGACACGACAGCAGTGTGGCCGATGAGCTGGAACTGAAGATTATGGAAGTTGCCAAGCGGATCTTCCCGGACATCGAAGTGCGCCATTCGACGATGGAAGAAATGATGGACGCCATCAAGTCGGAAGTCGAATGGGATAAACTTACTGTGCTGAAAGGGGAGCGCCGCACGCCTAAGCTTATGCCGGTTACCCTGCACATGTTCAGCGATGTGCTTTCCAGCCGTTCGCGTATGAAAACCCTGAACACCAAGGCCGAGTACCTGCTGCAACGTCGCGCAGAGCCCTTGTCAGTGCTTGCCGCTCAGTTGGGTGAAGAATACCCCGCCACCTTGTTGGATCTGGCTTGGAAAGGCCTCCTTCGCTGCCATGCACACGACAGTATTGCCGGTAGCGGTGTCGATGACATCGAGCAGGACATGATGTACCGGCTGCGTCAGGTGGTCAATCTTTCCGACGGTCTCGTTCGCACGGCTCTGGGTAATATCCAGAAGCGAATCGACAATAACGATGCAACGAAAGACGACGTACTATTCACCGTTTTTAATGCCACGCCACAAGCGCGTACCGAAACCGTTTCTGCTATCGTCGACATCCCCAACATGGCGCGTTCGGGCGAATTTGCCTTGTGCGATGTTGATGGAAACCCCGTGCCGACCCAATTGCTGACACGCAAGCCGCACACGGCCATTGTGAACCATGCTGGTGATGCGCCTGCCAACATGCCTACAGAACAATTCCAAATCCATTTCGAGGCCAAGGACGTACCCGCCATGGGCTACACTTCCTTCAAGCTGGATCGGAAACAGCGTTTTGCGCGCGGTGGCCTGCTGACGGCTACCAACACGCTCGAAAACGATTTTCTCAAGGTCAAGGTCCAGACCGACGGCACCTTGAGCATTACACATAAAGAAACGGGCGTCACCTATGACGATTTGAACTACTATCTGGATAATGGCGAAGCCGGGCATGCCTGGATGCACCACAATCCCGGTGTAGATCGTGTTGTGGACAGTCGCGCCTTCTCCACCAGCATTGCGATGGAAGAAGACGGCGCGTTATTGTCCCGTTTCCGCATTGATTGCCACATGGAAGTGCCTGCCCGTCTCGAAGAGAACGGCGGCGACCCCTGGCAGCGTCTCGATGGCGTGGGTAGCGTCTCCAGCCGTTCCGAACAGACCCTGCCGATGACTATCACAACCTGGGTCACCCTGCGAAAACATGCCAAACACATAGAAATCACCACGCGTTTCAACAACCAGGCCAAGCACCATCGTCTGCGCGCCATATTCCCCACCCGTATCCCCGGCAACACCTGCCATGCAGAGAGTCAGTTTGACGTAGTCGAACGGGAAACGGTCTTTAGCCCGGACAATCCCTGGTGCGGCGCCAAGAGCGTCACCTTCCCCATGCAGCGATTTGTGGATGTGAGTGACGGCAAGGCGGGTATGGCCATCATCAACAAGGGATTGCGTGAATACGAAGTCATGCAGGATGACGATCGCGCTATCGCCATGACGCTGATGCGCGCCTACGAAGTTTCGCTTTGCCCGGTGAGCAAATGCTGGGAGCAGCTTCCCGAAATGGAACTGGCCCAATGCGTCGGACAACACGAATTCACCTACCGCATCTACCCGCATGCGGGCGACTACGTGCAAGGCGAAGTCTTCGGCGAAGCCGACGCATTGACCGTACCCCTGGAAACGGCGCAAGCCGGTCCCCATGGCGGCGACCTGCCCAAGAAGAAGAGCTTCTTCGAAATTCAGCCCGCCAATCTTGCCCTGAGCGCCTACAAACAGAGCGAAGACAAGAGCGGATGGGTAATGCGCTTGTTCAACCCGACTTCCGATATGCTCAACGGTGTGTTGACCTTTGCACAGGCTCCAAAAACCGCTGAATTGGTCACGTTAGAAGAATGCAATCCCGAGGCTCTCACCATCTCCGGAAGCAGCATTCAACTCAACGTTGCCCCCAAGAAGATTGTAAACGTTAAAGTTACTTTCTAGACATTTCCTAATCTCTTACTGGGGGAACTTTTTGTTCACAAAAAGTTCCCCCAGACCCCCCTCAAAAAAACTTTGAGATTGACATCGCTTGTGATTGCTGAAAAGCACAACTCGCTATCAAGTTAAGCGTCCAGTTAAGGGGAAACCTTTTCCCTTCTCGTGACAAAGTTAAACTTCGTCACGCACTTGTTTCCGAAGCTATGCTTCGCGAATTTTATTCCCACAAAAGTTGATTGGCGGACTTTCGCAAGAAAGTCCGCCAATGTGTTGCGCGCAGGTCTGCACCGCGTGTTTACTTGATTTTTACATCGATTTGTTTCGGTTTCGCCGTTTCCGGTTTCGGCAAGGTGACGTGGAGTACGCCCTTGCTGAATTCCGCGCTCACCTTATTCGCATCAATCCCGGCAGGCAGGCGGAACGAGCGACGGAATGAACCGCGAGCGCGTTCGATGCGGCAATAGCCTTTGCCTTCCTTTCGGGTTTCATCCTTGCGCTCACCGCTCAGGGTAACCACATCCTCTTCAACTGTCAGCGAGATGTCTTTCTTCTCCAGGCCCGGCAGATCTGCCTTCAGGACGTATCCTTCTTCTGTTTCCTGCAAATCCACCGCAGGCGTCCAGGCAGACTCTGAATCGAAGCCGCCAAAGACCCGTTCCAGACCATCTTCCAGTTCCCGAAGTGCCGACCAGGGAGCTACTTCACGTCGAATTGCAGGCATTAACATCGTCATGGTTCCATCCTCCTTCATTTTTTGAACTCTTAAACTCTTCTCAGTGTTTTTTTTGAAAGTGCTTTCATAATCAAAGATGAAGCGTTGCACTATGCGGTTTTATCCAGCGCTATCGTCTGATTTCAACCGCCTTTCAACTTATGCCTACAATAAAGCAATGCGCGTGCCAAAAAATGAAGGATGGGATTAACCTATTGAAATAAAAGGGGTTGTGTATTTTTAAGGAAAAAGAAAAGGAAAGGATAAAACAAAAAATGTTTCTTTTTGAAACAGGCCTGTTTTGTTTTAAAGCGGTCCAGCGACCGCAAGCAAGTGGCCAGCGCCACCGGCAATATTTATGGTCCTTGCCGTCTCTGACGAGCGCGGAAATTTCGCTTTCTGTGACAACCTTTGGGAGGGCAGGGCTAAAGCGGTTGCTGTTTATTCCGCTACGTGGTTGGGACCACGGCCTACCTGACTGTCCAGCACATTTTTGCGTTGGGCCATGATGCTTTTAGCGATCTGGCGCACATGGTAGCGCAACCAACGGTCGGTGGAACTGTTTTCGGTATATTCCGCAGGGCCATAATCATTTACACGACCGGCGCGGTTCAATTCGAGCGCCTGTACATATTGCGTATCCGATTTGGGGTCATAGACGGCATAGGCGAGACCGCCATGTTTGTGGATGACGGAGAAACTGGGGATATCGCTGGGGCCATCAGCCACATAGATCATGTTATGAATAGGTACACGCCGTTGATCTTCCGGGATTGCATCGTTAACCGATACCCCCTGAAGCTTATTGACCCCCTTGTTGATTTCAAAGATGGCGCGGGTCTTGGTAGTATTATCCAGAAATCCGGCAATTTGCGTGATTTCACCTTGCGTCGGTGTGCTGGCAGCGTCGAAGCCCGGGGCTGCAGGTGTTTCAATAAACTCAGAGGCCCAGATATCCGTGATATAAGCTGCTATTGCAGAGCCCCGGATCATTTCAGCCAGACCCGTGCTCACAATATAATGTTCAAGGTGGAGATCGCCTTGCTCGAACTCCGGTTCCGCCAGAATTTGCGCCAAACGTTTAAACAGGTCAATGATACCAGGGAAGAACTCAATTTCCGCACCCAGTTCCCGGAGTCGGGCATTGGACAACCCCGGCATAAGCCCCTCCCGCACATACGTCAGCAGATGGCCCAGATAACACGTATCCCGTTGCACTCGTATGCCAGCACGTTGGTAGTATGCCGGCAGCGCATTTACCTCGCCCCAGAATTTTTTCTCGTCGATATTATAAGCGCGAAACAAAGGCGCCTGCATATACTGCTGCGACAGGGTTTTGTCAAAATCCCAGATAATCGCAATATGATTCTGTAGAAACAAACCTTTGCTGGATGGCACAGTGCAACTCCTTCTTATTTCCTGTTGCAAAAGATACCAAGTTTGACGCCACAAATCCAAGCATGTACTATCCAAGGCGGTCCAGCGACCGCAAGCAAGAGGTATGGTCCTTGCCATACCTGACCATAGTAAAAGTTTATTTTTTTATGACAACGCTTGGAATTTTAGTCACTAAAGGGCTTGCGAAAGAATACGACGAGACAGTGTATTGGGATTCTACGATTTTGTGAATGCGCAAATGCGCTGGGAGGAAACATACCGTGCAGGAAGCAACTTTTTTGACAGAAGATGGCGAAACGTTTCATACACGCCATTGGCCGACGCCAAGCGAGACCTGCGCCCATCTTGTATTGATTCATGGCTATGGCGAACACAGCGGCCGCTATGCCGAAATGGCGGAAGTGATGAACACGGCGGGTATCGCGGTGCACAGTTTTGACCAACGTGGATTTGGTACAGGACCGGGAAAACGGGGTTGGGTAGCGGATTATCAGCAATTACTGTCAGATATCGATATGTTTTTAGAATATGTCCGCCCGAATTTTGAAGGGAAACCCTGGTTTCTGATGGGACACAGCATGGGGGGGCAGTTACTGGCGTGCTACGCGGCTTCACGCACCCTTGATGCAACGGGACTGATTTTCACCAGCCCCTTCCTGGCCTTTCCGCCGCATGTGCCCGGTTTCGTAGTTGCCCTGTCGCCCTACTTGGGACGTCTGTTGCCGGGATTGCCTGTGGGAGGCGTTGATAACCAGGGCCTGTCCCGCTATTCCGCCGTAGTTGCTGCAGCCGATCAGGACCCCTTGTGCTACCACGGCAAAGTGTCGGCCCACACCAGTGCGCAATTCTATCAGGCGATACAATTTGCACAATCGCATAGCACCGAGATTACCCTGCCCTGTTATATGATCCACGGTACTGCCGACCGGGTAGTTGCGCCTGCCGGTACGCGTACATTCTATGACGGATGCGCTGCTTCAGATAAATCCTTCCAACTCTACGAAGGCGGCTACCACGAATTATGGAACGATTTGGAGAAGGAAAAGGTACTGTCTGGAATAATCGACTGGATTAATGCACATATTGACTAAAATGCGCTAAAAAGACGAAGTAGTGTGAAGGGAAAAGAATGCCAAAAGTTTTCGTATGTCGCTCAATTCCTGAATCGGGTCTGCAGCTATTGCGAGATGCCCTGGGAGAAGAAGCCCTTATCGTAGCCTCACAAGACGGACCTATTGCGCGCAAAGCATTGTTGCAGGATATTGCAGGCGCTGACGCCTTGCTACCGATTCTTACAGACCGGATAGATGCTGCCGTTATGGATGCAGCGGGAGAGCGTCTCAAGATCATCGCCAATTATGCCGTGGGATTTAACAATATCGATGTGGCGGCGGCGACCGCGCGCGGCATAGTAGTAACCAATACCCCCGGCGTCCTAAGCGAGACCACAGCCGACACCGCGTGGCTGTTACTTATGATGGCGGCGCGACGTGGGGGAGAGGCAGAGCGCTATGTGCGTGAGGGACGCTGGCATAGTTGGAGTCCCACCCTGCTGCTGGGACGCGATGTGCACCATGCAACCCTGGGCATCTTCGGCATGGGCCGTATCGGTCAGGCGGTTGCCCAGCGCGCTCGCGCCTTTTCCATGCACATCCTCTACACCAACCGCACCCCCTTGCCCAACGCCGTCGAAGAAAGCCTGGGAGCCACCTACGTAGACAAAGACACCCTGCTGGCGCAATCCGATTTTCTTTCTATACATTGTCCCCTGACCCCGAAAACCCATCATGCATTTGGCGTAGCTGAATTCGTAGCGATGAAAAAAGATGCCATTCTGATCAATACAGCACGGGGCTCCGTAGTAGACGAGGCCGCGCTGGCAGACGCCCTGCAACAGCGACAGATAACAGCAGCCGGGCTAGACGTCTTCGAAGAAGAACCCACCATTCATCCCGCACTCCTGCAATGCGAAAACGCCGTGCTTTTTCCCCATCTGGGCAGTGCATCATGGGAGACCCGTTCCCAAATGGCCGAGATCGCCGCCAAGAATATAATCGCCTGCCTGCAAGGAGAGACACCCCCCAACTGCGTCAACCCCGAAGTCCTGTGATACGTCCCCGTTGCATCGCTGAAAAAAAAGAAAAGGGCCTGTACCTGCCGTACAAGGCCCACTTTATTTATAATTCCGAATTGCCTTCGCGCCTTTACGCACAAAGACATACCTGCCACCCCATTGACTCGATACAGGCAAGCTGTTATCTAAGCCAATGCCTCACTG
This sequence comes from Candidatus Hydrogenedentota bacterium, assembly GCA_963678445.1. Taxonomy (GTDB): domain Bacteria; phylum Hydrogenedentota; class Hydrogenedentia; order Hydrogenedentales. The sequence continues at coordinate 3,903,976 of OY782877.1, forward strand.
TCGTCAGGGACGTCAAGAACCATAGTTCTTGCGTGTGGCGCTGGCCACCGCTGGCCACCTAGAAGGAGAGGCCGAACAATCCCAGCAATTCGACAACAATGTTGAAAATCTGCAAATATTCCATAACCTGAGTTAAAACCGCAAAAATCTGATCAATAAAAGTCATACCTTCTCCATCCCTTCATTCAATGCCCGGCGTGATTTACAACAGATCACAGCCAAAGCAACCAGACCCCAGTATTTTTCGTTCATCACCAGTTCTTTGTCAACGATGAACCCCATAGTACTAAGCATTATCATATCAGAAGCCCCCCGGAATCGCGAATAAAAATTCCATCGTTTCAAAGAACGAAACATCTTCTCAGAATAGCCAATTAACCGATGGAACGCGTTTCTCCTTACAGAAAATCAAGTGCAGTGCAAGCCCCTTGTAAACCTTATGCGGTGAGTATACGTTCTTTTCTAGACAGGCTACGCAGGTGTCTACACTATGGGGAATCGAATATGACGCAATCGACTTCTAAAACCGAAGATACGAGTAAAAACCAGTCATGCTCAGGCGGCTGTTTTAAGTGGGGATGTGCGTTTCCCACCCTAAGCATTCTTGTTCTTGTGTTATTTTCAAAGATAGTATTTGGCGTTCTGTCTTTTTATCTGGATGTCCCTGTGCATACCTTGGTTTCTTGTGCTACACATGGAATCGATGTGCGCAAGGTGACTCCCATCAAGAAAAAGACTGTCATGCTCCCGGGGAATGTACCGCTGGAGATGGTGTGGGTGCCTGCGGGTACGTATACGACGAGTGATTATAAACAGGCTCTAAAAAAAAGATATTCGCATTCGAAAACGCCTCCTCTAAAATCCTATCAGATAACAATTTCGCATGGTTTTTGGATGGGACGATATGAGTTTACCCAAAAACAGTGGGCGGCGGTAATGAATGAAAAAGCGCAGCATGCGTATTGTCCTGACTGTCCAAAAGAATGGGTTTCATGGCATAGGGTACAAAACTGTCTTGATGCCTTAAATGAAATAACCGGCGAATCGTTCCGATTGCCTACCTCCGCAGAATGGGAGCATGCCTATCGGGCGGGTACTAGCACTCGATTTTACTGGGGAGATGATTGGGACCAGCACACTTGGTTTTTGTGGGATGACTATATTTTCTCCAATGAGTCTAGTTGTCGAGGGAAAGAGCATCCGGTGGGAAAAAAACTGCCTAATAGCTGGGGACTTTATGATATGGCTGGCAATGCTTCGGAATGGTGTCAAGATACATACTATAGTCAGAAGGATTTAGATGAAGCAGTTGCAATAGATCCTGTAGGGGCGGAAATGGAAATACGTCGCGCGATACGTAGCATAGGACGGGGATGCTGGGAGGGTGGTTCTTCAGCCGAAGCAAACTATGTCGGTGCTACTTTTCCCGATGATTCACATCATGGCTTTCGCCTTGTATTAGCAGAGCTAAATCAGTCGGCGGGATGGAAGGATACAGCACAATGATGCATAGGCTTTCTACTCTATTATCGGTTCGACGGCCTTGCTTCTACTTAGGAGGGGTGTTGCTAACATTTTTTGTGGGGATTAGCGCACTGGGAGTATATGCCGACGTTCGTATCTGGTATGTCGATGTGAATAGTACGACAACTTCACCTGACGGAACTTCGTGGGAAACGGCATTTATGAGTATTCAGCACACGGTTGATGTTGCTGTAGAGCAGGGGGGGCCGAAACCGAACCCGCAGAAGTATGGGTAGCGAAAGGCGTGTATGCCGAAATGGGAAGAGCCTCTAAGTTGGGGGAGTGCGTTTTTTTTATGCATCCGCATATTCACGTGTACGGTGGTTTTTCCGGAAACGAAATGGATCGTGCACAACGAAATTGGGAAGAGCATAAAACGATTATTGACGGCGAAAAAAAACGCCGATGTGTGTTGGGAGCCGACAGCAGCACATTGGATGGATTCACTATCCAACGAGGACACACTAATTATGATGGAGAGAAATACCGTATTGTACAACCGCTTTTTTGTGGAGGGGCCATATTGAATGTTAGCGCCTCTCCTTTGCTGCAAAACTGTGTATTTATCGACAACGTAGCGCTTGAAGGTGGAGGCGGCATGGCCAATTTCAACGCTGCTCCACAGATAAAGGATTGCCTGTTTTCTGGTAATACTTCCAACAAAAATGGCGGCGGTATATACAGTCTAAATTCTTCTCCGGTACTGTCAAATTGCACATTTGACAAAAATTTATCAAAGGATAGTGGCGGTGCACTGTCTAATGAAAGAGACAGTTTTCATTTTGACCCGTCATTAGTGATAATAAGTGACTGTACGTTTACTGCAAACAGGGCAAAGCGAAATGGGGGTGGGATTTATACCACGCATAATGCCGCTCCGAAGATATCTGGTTGTAGATTTCTAAACAATTCAGCAGGTTTACACGGTGGCGGGGTGGTGCGAGGAAGAATAGTAACGCATAGTGTTTTTCTTGGAAATGAAGCAGGTGAAGATGGGGGGGGACTGTTCTTAGGAAAAGCAACGGATTGTACCTTCCGGGGAAATATCGCAAAGCGAAATGGGGGTGGGATTTGTAGCGGGATAGCGACGAATTGTGTTTTTGTTGACAACACGGCGCAGGTAGATGGCGGTGGAATGTGTTGGAGTGGGGCGGTCAATTCCACGTTTTTTGGGAATACGGCGCAGGGAAATGGCAGTGGGGTGTATGATCGGTATTCTGTGTTCTTGACCAATTGTATTGTGTGGGGGAATTCGGCGGAGAAGGAGGGGCAGGCAATTTATCCCGTGCATGCGGAAGCGCCCCGGGTTACATATTCCTGCATTGAGGGTGGCTATGCGGGGGAAGGCAATATCGACACGCCACCGCTGTTCGTGAACCCCGGCGACGGCGATGTCTCGCTCCAGGCCGACTCCCCGTGCATTGACGTAGGCACCTCAACAAAAGACGCCCCCACTACCGATATCGAGGGTGCCCCCCGTCCGCAGGGCAACGGCGTGGACATGGGCGCATATGAGTGGAACAGGGGGGATGCTTCTCTTCGTTGAGGTCGGATAGGAAAACCAAGCCTGAGGAATAATACGACATAGGCGGGAGGGGTGAGCCTCCCGCCTATATAGTCTAGTGAGTTTTAAAGTGGTCTAAATCACTTTAAAACAAGGGGTATATACTATTTTTTGGTTTTGCACTTGGCGGCCTTTTGGGCAGTTTTGCGCGGTGTTTCGATCGCAGCTTGCGCAGCAGCGAAGCGGGCGATTGGGACACGGAAGGGGCTGCAGCTGACGTAGTTGAGACCGACGCGGTGGCAGAATTTGACGGATTCGGGATCGCCGCCGTGTTCGCCGCAGATACCGCATTTCAGTTCTGAACGGGTGGTGCGACCGCGGTCAACACCCATTTGTACCAATTGTCCGATACCGTCCTGATCGAGGCTCTGGAAAGGATCGCCCGGCAGAATTTCTTCTTCGAGGTAAATTGGCAGGAAACCGTTGATGTCGTCACGGCTATAGCCAAATCCCATCTGGGTGAGATCGTTGGTACCGAAGCTGAAGAATTCGGCTTCTTCGGCGATCTGGTCGGCGGTCAGGGCGGCGCGCGGAATTTCGATCATGGTGCCGACCTGATAATTCAGTTTGGTTTTCTTTTTCTTTTCGATGTCAGCGGCAACGGCATCGATCAGAGCTTTCTGTTTTTTCAGCTCGTTGACATGCCCAACCAACGGCACCATGATTTCCGGGGGGGCGACTTTGACTTTTTTCTTTTTCAGTTCTGCCGCAGCTTCCAGAATGGCGCGCGCCTGCATTTCGGTGATTTCCGGATAGGCGTTGCCCAGACGGCAACCACGGTGACCGAGCATGGGATTGAATTCATGCAGCTCGGTGATACGAGTCATGATGTCTGCTTCGGACATGCCGATGGCTTTGGAAAGCTCTTTGAGTTCTTTCGTCGCTGTGCCTTCATGCACCAGGCTGCCTACGAACTCGTGCAGCGGCGGATCGAGCAGACGAATGGTCGCCGGACGGCCTTTGAGGGCCTTGAAGATGCCCAGGAAGTCTTTTTTCTGGAAGGGCAACAGTTTCATGACCGCAGCGCGACGTGCTTCGGGATCTTTCGCCAGAATCATTTCACGTACGTAGAGGATACGGTCGGGGTCGAAGAACATGTGCTCAGTACGGCACAGGCCAATACCTTCAGCACCGAACTTGATGGCCTGTTCGGTATCTTCGGGACTATCTGCATTGGTGCGAACACCGATTTGACGGGCGTCATCGGCCCATTTCATCAGGGTTTTGTACCAGCGGTTCTTTTCTGGTTGGGCAGGCAGTACAGAAAGCGCCTCTTCGTAGACTTTACCCGTCGAGCCGTTCATCGAAATCCAGTCGCCTTCTTTGACCACTTCACCGCCTACCGACATTTTTTTGTTTTTCAGGTCGATGCTGAGTGCGCCGCAACCGACGATGCAGCATTTACCCCAACCACGGGCTACCAATGCTGCGTGAGAGGTCATACCCCCTTTGGCGGTGAGGATAGCGACGGCGGCGTGCATACCATGCACGTCTTCGGGGGAGGTTTCGTTACGAACCAGGATGACTTTTTTGCCGTTTTTCGCCCATGCAGCGGCATCATCCGAGGTGAATACGACTTGGCCTACGCCACCACCAGGACCCGCTGGCAAGCCTTTAGCCAGGAGTTTGGCGCTTTTTTCCGCGCTTGGGTCGAGCATGGGGTGCAGCAGTTCGTCCAATTGTTCAGGGACGACGCGCATGATAGCCGTTTGCTGGTCAATCAGTTTTTCTTTGGCCATGTCGACCGCCATCCGGACTGCGGCGGTACCGGTACGCTTACCAGTACGTGTTTGTAGCATATACAGCTCCTTGTCTTCGATAGTGAATTCAAGGTCCTGCATGTCTTTGTAGTGTTTTTCCAATTTGTTGCGAATAGCGACAAGCTGCTTGTACAGCGCGGGCCACTGTTCTTCCAGCGACATCATTTTTTTGGTGTCTTCAGTCTTGGTGGCTTTATTCAAGGGTGAGGGGGTGCGGATACCTGCCACTACGTCTTCACCCTGTGCGTTTACGAGCCATTCCCCGTAAAATTTATTGTTGCCAGTAGCCGGATCGCGTGTGAAGGCAACACCGGTGGCCGATGTTTCGCCCAAGTTACCGAAAACCATGGATTGTACGTTAACAGCAGTGCCCCAATCGTGAGGGATGCCTTCGATTTGGCGATAGGCGATAGCGCGTTTGCCATTCCAGGATTGGAATACGGCCTTGATGCCGCCCCACAGTTGCTTTTCAGCGTCGTCAGGGAAGGATTTTCCGATAACGTCTTTGACGATGGCTTTGAAGGTTTCGCAGAGCTCTTTTAAATCTTCCGCGGTCAGATCCGTATCTTCGGTAACACCGCGCTCCTGCTTCATCTCCTCCATAGCTTCTTCGAGCTGCTCACGCACCGAACCAGCGTCTTTGGGTTCAATACCGGCCGCTTTTTCCATGACGACATCGGCGTACATCATGATCAAACGACGATAGGCGTCGTAGGCGAAGCGTTCGTCGCCGCTTTTGGCGATCAGGCCCGGCAGCGTTGCGCTGCAGAGACCAACGTTCAGCACCGTGTCCATCATGCCCGGCATGGATTGGCGTGCACCCGAACGTACCGACACCAACAGCGGATTTTTAGCATCGCCATATTTTTTTTTCATTACCCGCTCTACTTTACGCAGGGCCTTTTGGACTTCCTCTGTAAGTGCAGCAGGTAGTTTGCCTTTGTTGTTATAGTATTCGGTGCACATCTCCGTTGTAATGGTAAATCCCGCCGGCACAGGGATGCCCAAGCTAGCCATTTCCGCTAGGTTGGCGCCTTTGCCGCCCAGCAGATTTTTCATGGAAGCTTTACCTTCCGCCTTTCCGCCGCCAAAAAAATACACATTTTTCTTAGCCATATCCGTAGAATCTCCCTCACGTTCCCATACCGCGTCGAGATGTGCACGCTGGTATTCTAAAGTTTATACACGTACCGCCTTGCTATCAAAGGGAAGCGGCCGTAAAACAGACAACCCTTTCCTAGCACAAATAAACCTATCTAGTATACAAAAGTGGAAAATATGATGCAACCTTACGGAGAATATAATTCACTGCTGAGTAATGCCTGTTTTACGTAGAACTATTCCAAAAATACGGTGCGTTTCAGCCTGAAACGCACCGTAAAGCAAGGTTAATGTCTACTGTTTAAATATTCTTTTTCGAATGCTTCTATGGGCTACTTAAGGGTGGCTACGGGGACCATCTCTTTTTGTAAACGCGCTAATTCGTCGTTGTATTCTGCCTTCATCAAGGCTCGCAAAGTTTCGGTAGTCGCATTTTCAACAATGTTCTGTGCTGTATGCTGAATGTCGAGTGCAAAGCCGCTTCCGCTGAAGGATTGCGCATTTGCAACGACGCTTTGCTTTAATTCCTGCATGCGGTAGCGCACGTTGTTGATATTGCGGATACGCCGTTGGTTTTCCGTCGGAAATTCGTCGCTTACCTGATAGAGCAGTTCCTGGGCACGGCGCAACAGTACCAATGCCTCAGTGTAGCGGTTGTTGAGCACTTCTTCTTCTGCTAGCGCCTGGAATTGTTCAGCGCTATCCAGATGGGCCTGATCTTGCGCCAAGCGTGCGTCGCGCGCTTCAATTTGCGTCAGCGTTTCCAAGCGATGGCGTTCTGCTGAGGGATGCAATGGGTTGGCGTCCAACGCCTGTTTAAAGGCATCTAAGGCACCTTCCAAGCGTTTATCCGTTAACGCCTTTTGACCACGTTCTACATAGTAGTCCGCAATTTTGTCGATCACGTCGCGTCGGTTAGGATCATCGGCGAGTACCGCACGATAGATTTTTACGGCACGGTCGGGGAAGCCACCTTCGAAAAACAGGTTGCCAATGCGTACTTGCATATCGGCTGTTTTGGAGACCAAGCGATCCAGTCTCGCCTCAGCAGCGTCGATTTCCGCCAGATTTGCCCGTCGGATGTAGAAGGTGTATGCCAATTCAACGTAGTTGCGCAATTGTCCACTGGAAATATTGCCTTGTACCGCGGTGTTGGTCAGGATGGTGTACCAAACGTCTGCGACGGCGTTCACGGAACGGCTCAGATCTTCGGGGAGACGCGTTCCTGCCAGCCCACGGAAACCGGTTCCATTTTGATATTCACGCTGCAGGAGCTCGTTGTGGACATTGGCCGCTGCGACTACGTCAGCGAAATAGGTTTTAGGGTCTACAAATTCTCTCTTTTTTAGTTTGAGGGTGGCGCGTTGTACATTTTTGCTTACGTCAGCAAAATATAGGGTGCGATACCGTGCTTCACTCTCTTGCATCGGAGAGGTGATTTCAGCGACCAATTTTCCTAATGCACCCAAGCGAAAGGCAAAATATGGGTCAATTTTATCGCCCTGTACGGCTTGTAGTAACGCCATTTCCGCTTCAATTGCGCGGACGGCATTACTTTCTAAATCGGGATACAGCTCTTCGAGCATATCCATGGAAAGCAAAGAGCCTGATTGTATGTCTTTTTTTAGACGGGTTAGGGGAATGTTTTCGTTTTTGGAGATCAACAGCAAGGCATTGCTTACGATAGCGGTTTGTGTTTTCGGCCCCCAGGCAAAACCGGGCGCCGCAATCGTTAACACCAAGGTGGCGATAACAAGGATTTGTATGATACGTGGCATGCGCGCACCTCCTTTTATAAGCTGGCCGCTGGGGCCGAGGTTTTATCCTGCTCGGCGGCTTTTTCTAACTGGTTGACTAATACTTCGATTTCATTTATCCGGTTTCCGGGCATGGCAGGTCCGGCCAGGGCCAGGTACTGTTTCAGTTCCCGCATGCCTTCGGGTAACATGCCGCGACTAATCTGGAGGAGGCCGTTTTCCAATCTTGCCGGCGCATACTGCGGTTCGAGGCGAATTGCACTTTGGAAGGCTTGCTGAGCAGCTGCGACATCGCCTTCACGTGCTTTGATTTGCCCCTCTACCGTGTATAGTTTGGCGGAACTCAACCCGCCTTGTTTGGCTTGTGCAATGGAGTCGTTGGCGCGCTGTAATTCATTTTCCTCCATATAAAGCTGCGCTTTCTGCAAAGCGGCCTCAGCCGCGTAAGGGCCGTCGCCCAGCGCAATACGATCCAGCTCGGTCAACGCTTCTCCTGTCAACTTTACCGCCTGCAGGCATAATCCATATAAAAAGTCCGCCTGTGCATTGGCGGAAGCGCCAGAAGCACCTTTACGGAACAAAGGCAAGGCCTTATCAAAAGCTCCTTGCGCCATGTACAGCATGCCCAAGCGTAGGTTGACCTGTTCGGGTACGGTAGTTTTTTCCGCCAGTGCAGTTTCAAAGGCGCTTATAGCTTGCTCTGATTGCCCTTGTGCTTCGGCGATGCAGGCCTGGATGACGGCGATGTCTCCAGCGTTACCCCCCTGGCTCGTCATTTGGTCTGCCAAGGCTGTTGCTCCTGCGTAATCCTGCTGCAAGACTTTGAGGATACAGGAAAAGAATGGCGTGCGGCTGGCATCCGTGCTTTCCAGTTGCGTCAGCATTTTTTGGAAGTCTGTCAAGCTTTCTGTGGCGCCAGTAAGCAAAGTCAATAGATAGAGGGCGCGCGCATTATCCGGTTCACGTGACACCACACTGCGCAAGGTGTCCCGCTGCTGATTTTCACCGGTTGCCCCGGAAACTTGTCCGGCAGCAGCCACCGCCAGCATACCGGCCTCTTCATTGTCCGAATTGCGCGCTGCCGCTAGAAAGGCCTGACGCGCTTTATCGAACTGGCGTCCCTTCCAGAATAACTGCCCCAGCAAGAACTGGGCTTCTGCGTTGTCGCTATGACTGCCGACGTATTCTTGTAACAGATTGACGCCCTCCAGCACGTTGCCATTCATGGCAAATTCACGCGCTTTGGCAACGGGGTCCTGGGTGAGGAAGTAGATGAGCGCGCCGGCAACACAAACAAGGGCGATTACACCGATGCCAATGAAAAACGCAGGGCCAATACGAGTGGGTACATAAGGGGCAATGGAGAGTGAGCGGTCCTTTCTGCCTTCTGCGACCTGCTGGCCGGTGAGCAGATTGGTGCCACATTTGATGCAGATTATATCCCCTTCTTGCACACTCTGACCGCAATTGGGACACGAGGAGGTTGCTGAACCAGGCGGCTTCATGCCGCCGCCTACTGGCATTGATTCTACCCGCATGGGGCCACCGCAATGGGGACAGTTTTCCAAGTTGGGGTTGGTCAATTTTCCGCAGTAGGGACAATTTATCATTGCTGCCACGGGCGTTCCTACCTTTCCGCTGGGGTTAAGACGCGGATACCATTTTGGCATTTGGTGCAAAGCCAATTGCCTTGCGATATCCGCCGTCCGGCAATATCGGCTTACATCGAATTGCCTGACCACTTCATTTTCGGACCTTCCACATATAACCAGCGCTACGCCATTTAGTATCGACAATTCCTAAAGCGGTCATAAAACAAAATTTTGCTTCGTTCCAGGATGGCAAGAATTATCCTCTTGCTTGCGCTTGCTAGCTCGCTTTAGCCTTTTGTCGATACTCCTTCCTATAAGCCTCGCGCTTTATTGCATCGATTATACACCCTTGTTCTAGCGGTTCAAAATTATTGTCATAAAGTTTGTGAAAACTCACTTTTAGCATGACACCCCAGTGGCAATCCGTCAGCAAATCATGGGCAGGGAGTAGCCCGAGTTAGCTAGCGGGATCTGCGTGCCCCGCCCCGCTGTCCGGCAGTACTTCCTTTCCGCTGCGTCTGGGGTGGCAATGCGGAGCGTCGTTGGCCTTCCGTCTTGAACGAACGACGCGTTTTCTTATGTTGCACCTTCATGGGGCGGTAACGTAAGACCAGTAGCAGTACAATTACCGCCAAGGTCACCTCCACCCAAAAAAGCCAATGGGGACTATACGCCTCGCGCTCCCAGAAATTGACAATAGGAGTATTCCAGTCGGGTGATTCAAAGGTTTTTTCACTGAAGGCGCGTTTCATTGACGACTGGTCTTTGAACCATGCGGCCACCTTGACTATTACGAATACGGACACATGCATAAGTCCCCAATATATTGCGATTTCAATGGCGTACAGGATGACGGGGAGAGACCATTTTCGGGTGAGAAAGATGAAGGGGAGGAGTAAAAGAAGACCAAAGATGTAATAGATGTAAAACTCTTTAAAATGCGCTATGACCACATCCACAATAGCGTCCTCCTTCTACTTAAAGTGGGCAGTATCATCCGTGTAAACGTAGCTATCTTGCGCTTCGTATGACGCAATTCCTTCTTTAATTATAGCTGCTTTACAACGTATGCCACTTGAATTAAGGCATTTTTCTATCTTCCTAAGTCGAGTGTAGCACAGTGTTTTGTGTATTGCCAAGACGCTTTTTAGTGACTCAAATCTAAAGCGGTCCAAGGAGCGCTTTAGAAAGGATTTTGTTTTCTTGGGGGAGCTTTTTGTACAAAGAAAGCTCCCCTAGGAAAAAGTCTGTTCTATAGTAAGCCTAACGTGGCATCTAGCAGATTTTTTCAAGATACACCGCAGTTTTTCCTTTGAAATGTGCCGAGGCAATGGCTGCAGGAGAAAGGTGGGCCGTTTCGTCAGGACTTAATCCGGCAATACGGCCATGGACACTACGTAGGCCGCCGAACCACCAGCGACGGTCGCATACGTAGACTAAATCGCCAACTTCTGCATTCATCCGCGTTAAAGCGGATTGCGGGGCCAATACATCGTCATACGCCGTGAGCGTCGTGTCTTCGACCGCATCCAGATGGGCATTGCGTCCTATGCGACGATTCGGTTCCGCACCCTTGAAAATCCGCATTGCCTCAAATTGTGTGCCATTGACCAAACCAAGCAGCTTCTCCTGCGGTTGGGGTGGGGTCAGAAAAGCGGTAATAGTTCCCAGTGCTCCGCTGGCGCATAAACCAAACAGCGCCCGTGTGAATTTGTAGCTGTCTGGTCCCATGCCAAAGGAGAAGGGTTTGAGCATATATCCGTCAAAGGGTGCGAACATAGAAAGAAAAACCAGCGTGCCGCCGCCAATCATGGCGACCATGGCTGCCGGTTTGTTAAAGCGTTTCCACATCACCCCCATAAAAATTGCGACAACGATAGGGGGGGTAACGGCCGCGGTAAACATACCGTGCGCACTGTAAATACTACCTGAACTAAATAAAGGAACCAAGGAAAGGCCTAACGCTGCGGTGGATAGACTAGCGATACGTGCTACCAGAAGGTAGTGTTTGTCATTGGCCTCTTTTTTGAAATAGGGTTTATATACATCGTTGACAAAAATGGCGCTGACGGCATTGATCAGGGTGTCAGCGGTACTCATGAGCGCCGCCATCAGTGCGGCAAGCACGAAACCAAATACGCCGGGTGTACACAAAAATTCGGCGGCGCGTACAAAGGCGTCCGAAGGTGGCAAGGTGCTTTCCAATTCGCCGCTGTTTACCAACGCACGGGCAACCCAACCGCCACTACTTACCGTGATCGCGGCAATCGGCGCTAAAACAAGCACCCAGCATACCGCCATTTTCCGAGCATCCTTCACACTGCGCAAGGCTAGGAAGCGCATGATCATGCCCTGGTTCATTAATACGAATGCGCCCGTATTGGCCAGGCCATCCTGCACATAAATGCCGATAAAACTGAATTTGTCCGGGTGATTGAATTCCGAAAAGATAAAGCGATGACTACGCGGCAACAATTCCCAGAAATTAATGAACCCACCTACATGCGCGACACCAGCGAAAAAAATGGCCAACCCCACAACAAGCAGGATAATGCCCTGCACTAAATCCGTCATGATGACCGAGGTTTGTCCTCCCGCAAAGACGTACAGAGTTACCAGTACACAGGCTACAGCAGCGCCTAGAAATACAGGCCAACCCAGCAAAGGAGCCATCGCCTGGCCCAGTGTCAGCAAATTGATGCCTACGTAACCTATCAGGTAGATAAGGATAAAGGCGGTTGCTGTTGTACGCGCTGCTGAGCCGAAACGCCGCTCAAAGTATTCTGGAACGGATTGGATACGCTGGTAATAGATGATCGGCAGCCATACCAGGATCAAGATAGGCATCCAGTACCAGTCATTCAAATAGGACTGCGTGCTGCTGATACCGTATTCAAAACCCACACGACTGTATTTGATGAAACTATAACTGCCTACCGTGGTGGCTATACTCGAAAAAGCAATCAGCCACCAGGCGAAACGCTGTCCACCAAAGAAGAAATCTTTAGTAGAGCCCGCATACTTTCCAAAGTACAAACCAAATCCTACTACGGCGAAAAAATAAAGCGCCATGACGGCGTAGTCAATGGGAGAACCTAACTGAAAGTCAAAGTTAATCACTGCACGCCTCCCATGTCACTGCCTACGTAGGGGAGCCAGAATGTAAAGAGGCAAAATAGGATGAGTAGCCCCAGAAAACCTACAATGATTATCCCGATAGTACGTCGATCATCCCGATTGTGCATATCCAGATATCCACTCCTGTAACCAGTCCAAATGCCGATAAAGCACAACACTGCACCTACACCGGATTGGCAAAGAATAGGCCATACCCGCGCCATGTCTACCATGAATAGTCTCCAAAGTGATGAGCCAAGAGCTTTAGTTATTGCTGTCCCTGCTGGGTGCGGCAAAAAAGTGTTTTTATAGCGAATTTCCCAACATTACGCCACGAAAGCTGTCCAGCGGACGCATTAGCATTTCAGAAGCGGGGGGTAAAATACAAATCTTGTATCACAATCGGCAAAACTATGGAGTGCGAATTTTGTCTGTGCTTTTCTGTATTCGTGACCAAAATTTCAAGAAGTTGTTATAAAAAACGAAATTTTTGTTGTGGTCGGGGATGGTAAGGGCTATACCTCTTGTTTGCGGTCGCTGGACCGTTTTAGTATTCTTTTCGTAAAGAGGTCTTGAGAATTCCCATCGCTTCGCGGTATTTGGTCACAGTACGGCGAGCGATGGTGGTGCCCTGTTCTTTTATCATATCCGCGATTTTTTGATCGCTTAGCGGTTTACGTTTGTCTTCCTCATCAATGATTTTTTTGACCAGTGCCTGGATGCTTTTTGCGGATTGGGTATCTCCATTGCTGCTGTTCAAGCCGGGGGAGAAAAAGTATTTCAGTTCAAACAGCCCTTGCGGGGTTTGCATGTATTTGCCACGTGTGGTCCGGGCAACGGTGGATTCATGCACCCCGATCACGTCGGCAATGTCTTGTAACGTTAATGGTCTGATATGTTCGATACCCTTTTCGAAGAATTCCTGTTGCACATCAACGATAGCCTGCGCCACCTTCAAAATGGTTTGTTGACGTTGGGTGATGTTACGTGTCAACCATTGTGCCGCTTCCATTTTTTGGCGCAGATACTGTTTTTCTTCAGTCGAAGTGGCCTGGGGGCGCACGGATTTGTGGTAGGCGCGGTTAATTTCCAGCTGTGGACTCCGCTCCGACATCAGACGCACCGTGTAGACGTCATCATTTTTTTCTACTACGACTTCCGGCGTGATGTATTGGGGCGGGCTTGATGTGTATTCGTGGCCGGGGAATGGGTTGAGGGTAGCCAGCAGTTTTTTGAGTTCTTCAACTTCAGCGGGTTTGATGCGCATTGCCTTGGCGATTTTGGGGATTTGGCGATGCATTAAATCTTCCAAATGGTCCCGCACCAGAGTTTTGAGCGCCTCATTCTTCGGGAATTCCGCCTGAATCTGGAGCAAGAGACACTCCTGCGTGTTTTGTGCCCCTACCCCAACCGGGTCGAAGGTTTGCAATAGACGCAGGATGCGCCATACATCCTCTTCGGATACCGTCAATTCCTCAGCAATATCATCTACATCACCTGTGAAATAGCCTCGTTCATCAATATCGCCGATGATAATGCGTTCACCAATCGCATAATCCGCTTCCGTCTCCGTAGCCAGATGCATTTGCGTTAATAAATGCGCCCGCAACGATTCAGATTGCGTGATCGAGTCCTCATAATACTTTTGTCGCTCATACAAATCAGTATTGCGACTTAAATCCTGTCCCTCTTTATGGCGTAAATCCCATTTATCCGCATAGGCATCCAGATCGCAGTTTTCTTCAAATGCCGCATTGTCATCCTGAGTTGTACTTTCCGCTTTTTCGGCAGGCAACTCTTCCTTCGGCATGACCTGATCCAGAAAGGGATTGTTTTCCAATTCCTGTTGCACATACTGATCGAGTTCTACACTGGATAATTGCAGGATATGCAGAGCTTGCTGCATTTTCTGGGTGAGTACCAGTTGCTGTGTCTGTCGCTGTGTCTGTCGATGTTCCATCTGCATCATGGCACATACTCTCCTTTCCACGGGTACCGTATAATATACCCGAAAATGTACTGCTAGCAGGAGCCATGCCATTATAGAGTTCAACGGGAAATTTTGTCAATTGATACGCCATTATTAAGCTGATATACTGCCCCCGTAAGCGTAAACAGGGGGAATTCTTGCAAGGGAAATGGGAGTTGCTACGATTTAGTCTTTTAGGTAGTGGCAGTAGTGGCAACGCTACGCTGCTCATCTCGCAACAGGCGAAGATTCTGATAGATTGCGGGTTCAGTTTTGTTCAGTTACAGCGACGGGTAGCGCAGGTTGGGGAAACCCTCTCTGATTTGAAGGCCGTTTTTGTAACGCACGAACACGGCGATCACGTCAATGGGCTGGGCGTGTTGAGCCGCAAGTTGGGGGTGCCGGTGTATATGACAGAAGGCACACGCGACGCTTTGTCGCCTCGATTGGGCGCTATAGCGCCGATATGTTGTTTTGAGGCGGGGGAGACCATTGTGCTGGATGATATACAGGTCAATAGCTTTAGTATTTCACACGACGCCGCAGATCCGGTGAGTTATACCGTAACGTCTGCAGGAGCGAAAATAGGTTTTGCCACCGACTTAGGCCATCCTTCACAACTGGTGCGTTCGCGGTTGGCGCATTCTCATGCATTGATTCTGGAAGCCAATTACTGTCCCGACATGTTGCGCAAGGGGCAATACCCCCCAAAAATACAACAGCGGATACGCAGTCGCATGGGCCACCTTTCGAATCAGGAAACGGTTTCTCTACTCAGTGACTTGCTGCACGATGAGTTGCGCCAGGTGGTTTTGTTTCACATCAGCGAAAACAACAATTGCCACGATTTAGTGCACCGTCTGGCCGCACCTGTCGTGGCCCAGCACACCGCACAACTGCATTTGGCGCAGCAGGATGAACCTACGCCTTTGTTTGAGGTGGGGCCATGACGCCATTAGCCTTTTTACGAACGCCTCAAGTAACGGCGTTATTGGAACGTGCATCAAGGTGTGCTGGAGCGCCTATCGGTGTGCATCATGTGGAGCGCAACCAGGAAGGTCCCCCTATTATCCATGTGGGTGCATGTGCCGCCTGCCAATACGTGGCCGAGCAATCTGGAGGGAAGCAGGCCTGTCGTTATGCACGTATGCCGGCATCCGGCATGGCGTTGCGACAGCAACGCGCCATACCCTTCCTCTGTCATATGGGCTTTGCCTGCATCGCCGTCCCACTCTTTCCCGAGGCGTCCTTTGTGGCCACAGTAGGTCCCTACTGTCCTGCGTCCGACGCAGCCTCACTGCCTGTGGACGCTTTGCATGGTCTGGAAATGCTCACAGGAAACTCAGTGAGCACCCTGCCCGTATCTCTGGAAGACATCCATCTGGCTCCGCCCGACGCTCTGCCTGAAATTGTAGCTTGGATGCAGCAGGATTTCATCCAGTTGTGGCATGCGGAAAATCAGTCCCAACAACCAAAATCGGATGCTTCTGCAACGATGTCGGAGGCAGAGGAAAAAGTTGCCACCACACGCGCAACCTCTCCGCGTCGTACCGATGCGGGGACGGCAGAAGCCATTGCACTGACGTTGGTGGGGGGCGATCAACCTCAGGCGCGCAAGTATTTCGCGGGAGCCTTGGCGGAGTATGAAGAAAATCGTGTTCCGATAGCGCGACAGCGAGCGCGGGTTATTGCTATAGTGGGCGGGGTCCTCGAAGCCGCCGAACGGGCTGGTATGGCGTGCGAAGCACTTTGGCAGAGCCTGCCGCAATGGACTGATTCCTTGCTTTCCTGCCAGACCACAGACGAATTGCTGCGTGCCTCGATGCGTATTCTGGGCATATTGCGTCGTCGCGCTGCTCCGCAGGAAGTACAGGCGGGCTATTCCGCGCTCAATACCTTGATTCAATCCCGGCTGGATCAATCCATCCAGTTGGAATCCGTAGCCGCACAGCTGGGTGAGACGCCCTCCGCGCTCAGTCATCGCTTGCAACGCAAGTTCGGCATGAGTTTTTCCGAATACGTTGGGCGCATGCGGGTGGAAAAGGCGAAGGAACTATTGCGTCAGGGACGGTATACGGCAAGCGAGGTCGCGCAGCAGGTGGGTATACGCGATCAGAGTAACTTTAGTAAATTGTTCAAGCGACATGAAGGGATAAGTCCCTCGCTTTACCAAAAACAATACGGTGGAAAGACATGAAGAAAAGCGAAAACACAATGTTGACGCGCCTACAACAATGGTGGCTACGTATGCGCTGCCCCACAGAGTTTCTCTGCGACAACTGTAAATATGACCATCCCTCCGCCTGCGCGCGTCCCCAACGCCCAAACGCGATCAAATGTCCGGATTACCGTCCGCGCACCTGAGATAGGGTTTTCGGCGTAATGATGAAACTGTAGGCAAGGTTTTAAGGTCTTATCGGAGAAGATAACCAGAAGCGATTGTTTTGCTTGAAAGATAGCAGGATATATCTCATACTAAAGCGGTCCAGCGACCGCAAGCAAGGGGTATGGTCCTTGGCATCCCTGATTACAGCAAAAAATTCGTTATTTTTTATGACAACTCTATGACAACTCTTGGAATTTAAGTCACTAAAACTTCGTCTAAATCGAGATTAAGAAGGAAATGCGTGGCCAGTTGGCTGGTTGCGTTATACATTTACAGATACGCGAAAGCGGGTACAAAATGGAAGGAGAGAATACATGCGTAAATTGGGTTGGTGGAAAGTTTGTAAGGTCCTGCTGCCAGCATTAGTTTTGATGTTGGGTTTGTTGTTGGTGGGTTGTGGGGGGGGCGAAGAAGAAGTAACGCAGCCTGCACCGGCTGCGGCTCCGGCAGCGGAGCAGACGTCGGCAGCACCGGAAGCAGCAGCCCCGAAAGCGGTTGACGCGCCAGTGGAACCTGTGGCGGTTAAAGAAGCGCCGACGGCACCGGCAACACCGGTGACGGATGGGCCCTTAACCCTGGATGTGTTGCAGTGGACGCCTGCACAGGCGCAGGTCGCATTTGCCATGCCGCCGGTCAATGGCACGATTGCGAAACTGCTGACGCTGGATGAGCGTATTGAAGCGGTGGATCTGGCGGGTGAATTGGACAAGATCGTTGCTGACTTGGCAGAAGATGCTGATGTTGAAGAGGCAAAAACGCTGAATGATATCGCGGTTGCCAAAGGAGTCAATCTGGATGCGCCATTAGCGCTCTTCCTGGATTTTGCGCCGGCCATGCAGAGTGCGCTGGACGCTGCGGAAGCGGTTAAGACAGCCGAAGCGAAAAAGGAAGCTACTGAGGAAACAGCCGAAGAGGGTGCTGCCGAAGCGACTGCTGAGAAAACGGAAGAAGCAGAAGCGGTCTCCGAGATGCCTGAAATTGATATGGATGATGTCGATGCCCCGGCTTTCGCAGTGGTTTTCGGAGTGACTGATGCCGCGAAAGCGGAAGCGGCCCTGAAAGAAATTATCGCCACGAATGAAGATCTCAATAGCAAAGCGGCAGATTCGGTGACCGTAGGTGAGATTACGATTCAGGTCTATGATACCTATGGCTACTTCCTGGCGAATGATAAGCTGACGCTGGGTTCCCTGGAGCTGGTCAAAGGCGTAGCCGAACGGGTCGCAGCACCGGTGCAGTTCCGCTATGGGACCCCCGAATGCCCTGCAACCGCCAAGGATGAAGCCGTTATGCTTGCCTTTGGCGAGCGCGCAATGCCGCTGCTCAAACAAGTACTTCCTTTGCTCGAAATGGATGAAGGCGCTTCGGCCTTTATGCAAGCAAAAGTGGCCTCTTTGGAGACCATGTTCGACAGTGCTGATGAAGAAGATCCGCTGGTGTTGACCTTGTCATGGAAAGACAATGTAATCGAGCTGAAATCCCGCCTGGATACGGCCAAGCATCCCAAAGTGCTTGAAAGCACCGGCGAAGCGCTGCCCTTGGAACTGGCGCAATTACTGCCAGAAAGCACCTTGGCTTTCTTGAGTCTGCGTTTGACCGACGAGTACAAGAAACAATTGACCGATGTCTACATGGAAGCCGTGCCTGCGGATATGAAAGCTAATCCGGGGTTTGCCCAAGGGATGACGATGGCCAAACAGGTGCTGACCATGTTGGGCAAAGAAATCACTTTAGGGCTCAGTGCCACAGAACAAGGGCTTCCGGGGATTTCTTTGCTGGTTGACCTTGCCAACCCTGAACCCACTAAGGGGCTGTTGCAGATGCTGGTGCCTACCATGCCGGGCGAAACCTATAACGAAGTGGAAATCAGCAGTATTGCTGCACCCATTCCCGTTGCGTTGTCGCTGGCCTTTGTTGGTAACAGCGTGATGATCGGCACGAATGTAGACATGATGAAAGGTATGATCGACAAGATTAAGGCGGGTGAGAAATCGAAGCTCTTTGCGTCGTTGACGCCGCCGCTCGATCCTGCCGTACCGCGGTACAGCGCCTTCCTGTTGAATACGAAGCTGTTCAGCGACGTTCTCGTACCCCTCGCTACCATGTTTGGAGGCCTCCCCGAAGATGCACAGCCGGTAATCGAGCAAGTAACAGGGGTTTTGGATCAGGTGCGTACAGTGTCCGAAATGGATGGGGACTGGCAGACTGCAAAAGTTAGTCTGTATTTGAAATAGCCCTCACATTCCTTTAGCATAAAAAAACAGGCCAGCAACATTGCGTTGCTGGCCTGTTTGTTTGTAATGCTATAGGCTATGTGGGCGCTCTCTACTTCTTGCCCCTTTTCGCTGTAGTTTTCTTCGCCGTAGCTTTCTTCGCCGTAGCTTTCTTCGCCGTAGCTTTCTTCGCCGTAGCTTTCTTCGCCGTAGCTTTCTTTGCCGTGGCTTTCTTCGCCGTAGCTTTCTTTGCTGTAGCTTTCTTTGCTGTAGCTTTCTTTGCTGTGGCTTTCTTCGCCGTGGCTTTCTTCGCCGTGGCTTTCTTTGCTGTGGCTTTCTTCGCCGTGGCTTTCTTTGCTGTGGCTTTCTTCGCCGTAGCTTTCTTTTCCGTAGCTTTCTTTGCTGTGGCTTTCTTTGCTGTGGCTTTCTTTGCTGTGGCTTTCTTCGCCGTAGCTTTCTTTGCCGTAGCTTTCTTTGCCGTAGCTTTCTTTGCCGTAGCTTTCTTTGCCGTGGCTTTCTTTGCCGTGGCTTTCTTCGCTGTAGCTTTCTTTGCCGTGGCTTTCTTCGCTGTAGCTTTCTTTGCTGTAGCTTTTTTCGCCGTAGCTTTCTTTGCTGTGGCTTTCTTCGCCGTAGCTTTCTTCGCTGTAGCTTTCTTTGCTGTGGCTTTCTTTGCCGTGGTTTTCTTCGCCGTGGCTTTCTTTGAATTAGCCATCTTTTGTTCTCCTATTTAAATACCTACAATGTAGAATATAGATCTTCGCACACGATGCGGGCATGATGGAAATTTTGTGTATGAGTTGGGAAGAGGTGTATTTCATATGCGCATCAGGCATATTCTTCGTGATTTAACTGAGGCGGGATTATGCGTTTTATCCTATTTTAGAGAAAATATTTTCAAAAAACAGCATCTTTATCACCTATCACGATATTATTTTTATCAGACAATAAAGAAAAAAGCAAGTATTTTCTTTTTTGTTTCTTTTTCGCTAGAAACGTGTTTTGCTCTTTATTTTGTTTTCTATTGATTTTATGGTTGTATTTTGTTGCATTTTTCAATACGCTTTGATCTTGAGGCAAGGAAACGTTGGAAGGTTGAAAAAGGTTGTTTTTTTATGACATCGTTTTCCTGTCAGGCGTTCTAGAGTTATCTAGAAGCGTATCTAATATTGTTTGTATCTGCTTTTGGAACAGGGCGAATGCCTTGGTATATCAAGGAGGTGTTTTCGTGAATAGTCTGATTTGTGCAGGGCTGCTTTTTTTTGGATTCGTGTCTGGGGGAATACCGTCAGGTACAGTCGAGGTAGGAGAGTTGACGTGTGAAACGCTAATGAATCCACTGGCTATAGATAGATCCAATCCGCGCTTAAGCTGGATGATACAGTCGTCGCTTCGTGGCGAGAAGCAGACCGCGTATCAGATTCTTGTGGCGACCTCGCGGGAACTTTTGGAGCGTGATGAGGGGGATTGCTGGGATACAGGCAAAGTGCTTTCGGATCAGTCTATCCAGGTGCCGTATGCAGGAGCACCCCTGGCTTCTTTCCAGAACTGTTTTTGGAAGGTGCGTGTATGGGATAAGTCAGATACGCCGTCTGCGTGGAGCGAACCAGCGTGGTGGACGATGGGGGTGTTGAAGGAGGCGGATTGGGCTGGGGCGCAGTGGATCGGAATGCCTTTGCAGAATGAGGACTCATCTCTTCAGAAACTCTTTAAAACTGCACATTGGATTTGGGTGGATGAGAAGGAGATGGGACTGGGTGTCGCCTGCTTTAGCAAAGAGTTTACCTGTTCCGTTTCGATAGCCTCAGCGACATGTTGGTTAGCAGCGGATAATATTGCAAAGCTGTATGTGAATGGACAGTGGGTGGGGGATTGGAACCGGTTTGATCATGCATGCTCGTATGACATTGCGCCTTATTTGCGGGTAGGAGAAAACCAAATCGGTTTTGCTGTAGAGAATTTAGGGGAGGGTCCTAATCCGGCCGGCTTGCTGGCTATGGTGCATGGCGTGGATCAGGAAGGGAAGCGTTTTTCGATTGTGACGGATGATTCATGGCAGGGAAGTCGTGAGCCAGTCGTGGACTGGAAAATGATCGATGGCGTTCCAGACAGCTGGGGCAAAGCGAAAGAGGTGGGCAGGTACGGTGCGAAACCGTGGAAGAAAGTGAAGTTTCCAGAGGAGCGGGTGTTGTCTGCACGTATGCTGCGTCGTGAGTTTAAGGTGGAGGGTGTGGTACGACGCGCTTCTGTGTATTTCAGCGGACTGGGCCTGTCGGAGTTGTATCTGAACGGGGAGAAGCTGGGCGATGCGGTGCTTTCGCCGGGATGTACGGAATATGACAAAAAAGTTTTCTATGTCAGCTATGAAGTAGGGGACAGGCTGATAAACGGTGAAAATGCACTGGGTATTTGGTTGGGCAATGGGCGTTATTATGCACCGCGCCTGAATGAACCGACGAAGACACGTACGTATGGATACCCGAAGGCGATAGCGTTGTTGCGCCTTGAGATGGCGGATGGCAGCGTGCGTACCGTAGTGACGGATACGCAGTGGAAAGGTACGACAAAGGGCCCCATTCGTGCAAATAATGAATATGATGGCGAAATCTATGATGCGCGTATGGAGATGCCGGGATGGGCAAAAGCGGGCTTTGCCGATAGTGCGTGGAAAGACATAGAACAAGTGGAGGCTCCCGGGGGCGCATTAGTAGCGGAGCGGATCAATCCCATCCGTGTTATAGAGACACTCAAGCCGGTGGGCATCACCCAGCCACGTCCCGGGGTGTATGTGTATGATATGGGACAGAATATGGTGGGGTGGTGTCGTTTGCACGTGCAGGGACCGCGGGGCACGAACGTGAAAATGCGTTTTGCGGAGACGGTGTTGGAGGATGGCTCGATCTATTTGGCTAATATTCGCGGGGCAAAGGTGACGGATGTCTATACGCTCAAAGGGGAAGGCGTCGAGGTCTACGAACCGCGCTTTACGTACCATGGTTTTCGTTATGTTGAGTTGAGTGGCTTCCCTGGAGAACCCACGCTGGATACCCTAACGGGCTGTGTAGTGCACGATGCGCTGCCTCGGTCGGGTTCGTTCACTTGCTCTAACAAATTGCTCAACCAAATCTATCAAAATGTGTACTGGGGCACCCGAGGCAACTATCGTAGCATGCCGACGGATTGTCCGCAGCGGGATGAACGGCAGGGATGGCTTGGCGATCGTTCCGAGGAGTCGCGTGGAGAAGCCTACCTCTTCGATATCGCCGCACTGTACAGCAAGTGGGTGGGGGATATGGACGACGCACAAAAGGAAAATGGTAGTGTCCCGGACGTCTGCCCCTCCTATTGGCCCCTCTACAACGACAATGTTACATGGCCCAGCAGCTTTGTAATTATTCCCAACATGCTTTATTCCCAGTATGCGGATCTCGATACAATCGCGATGCACTATGACGGTATGAAACAATGGATCGTGTACATGCTTCACTACAAGAAAGACGGGATCATGCCACGCGATAGCTATGGCGATTGGTGTGTGCCGCCAGAGCAGCAGGAGTTAATTCATTCGAAAGATCCCGCCCGTAAGACCCCAGGCGACTTTCTTGGGACGGCCTATTTTTGTCACGATCTCCGGCTTATGGCGCAGTATGCTCAATTGCTGGGGCGTGCCGAAGATGCGGCGGAGTTTAGCCAGTGGGCGGATGAAATGACTGAAGCGTTTACTACGAAGTTTTTTAATGCCGACGAGGTTAAGTATGTTAATGGAACGCAAACCTCGTGTGTATTGCCGTTGGCTTTTGGTTTGGTTCCCGAACAGTACCGTGAGAAACTTTTCGCACGTCTGGTCGATAAAATCGAACGGGAAACGCAAGGGCATATCGGCACGGGCCTGATCGGGGGACAGCAGCTCATGCGTGTTTTATCCGATAATGGTCGGGCGGATCTGGCCTATGCCATGGCCACGAAGACAGCGTATCCGAGCTGGGGCTATATGATCGAACATGACGCCACAACTATCTGGGAGTTGTGGAACGGCAATACGGCAGATCCCGCGATGAACTCTCATAACCATGTAATGCTTGTAGGCGATCTGAACCTGTGGTTTCATGAGTATCTTGCCGGTATCCGACCAGCACAGCCCGGGTTCAAAGAAATACGAATGCAGCCCTATCCCGTAGGCGATCTGAGTTATGCACGCGCCACGCGTCGCAGCCTATACGGTACGATATTTAGCGACTGGCGCATTGAGGCGGATGCCTTCCATTGGCGCGTGACGTTGCCCGCAAATACAACGGCGAAGTTGTATATCCCCGCAGTTTCGGTAGATGCGATCACGGAAGGTGGCCAGCCGGTTGCGGATGTGGACGCTCTTCGATTTGTAGGGATGGAAAAGAACTGGGCGGTCTTTGAAGCTGATGCAGGACAATATCAATTCATATCAAAGGAATTTGTACGTCCGGGCCAAGGAGGGCTGCAAAAGTAGAAGTCTCCTCCATCTACAAATGCAGGGTCACACCTTTTGGGTGTGGCCCTTTTTTGTTACCGTACTGGTTTTTTCTCTTCGCGGATGTTGTATATAGTTTTCCCCTGGCTTTCGAAATAGGTGCGGATGTTGATCTCGCCGAGCAGGCCTATCGAAAGAAGCTGGAGCCCACCAAGCATAAGGAAAATACAAATGTACATCCAAGGGCTGGCTGTGACGTCCTGATGGGGCGGAAAAACTTTTTGTACAAGGCTGAACAAGCCGGAGCCAACGCCGAGTGCCATCATGATGATGCCGAATTTGCCGAAGACCTGCATGGGGCGGGTGGCGTAGGAGAGAAGAAACTTGACGGTGAGCAGGTCGAGTACAACGCGCAGGGTGCGGCTGATGCCATACTTGGAAGTGCCGAATTGACGTTCACGATGGTTGACGGGGAGTTCGGTAATGGTTGCCCCCGACCAACTGGCGAGTGCAGGCAGGAATCGGTGCATTTCACCGTAGAAACGCATCTGTTGCACCACGTCGCGATGATAGGCTTTGAGCGTGCAGCCGTAATCATGCAGATGAACCCCGGTAATGGTAGAGATAAGCTGGTTGGCAAGTATCGACGGTAAACGGCGCGAGAGAAACTTGTCTTTGCGATCCGCACGCCAACCACTAACCACATCATACCCCTCATCCATTTTTTCGATCATACGCCCAATATCATTGGGGTCATTTTGCAAGTCCGCGTCGATGGGAAAAATAATGTCGCCCTGTGCTGCATGAAAACCGGCTGCCATCGCCGCGGTTTGTCCAAAATTGCGCCGTAGTTTAATCAAATGTACATGTTGCGCGTCCTCTTCATAAAGGCGTTGCGCCTGCGCATAGGATTGGTCGGTGCTACCGTCGTCGACAAAGATGATCTCATACCCCGCCAAAGGTAAAGCGGAAAGGGCCTGGGTGATTTGCTGATGTAGCAGCGGTAGCGATTCCTCTTCGTTGTACACGGGAACGACGATGGAAATAAAATGCGTATCTTCTTTTATCACGGGGAGCAAACTCCTGCCTGTCCTGAGCTACGGCGGACCAGGGCTTGATGTGTGGTGTTTTTCGATTTTTGCGCAAAAATTGCATTAAGGGCGCGGTCTGGGCACATTTTGAGATAAGCATAGCTAAAGCGCTCCAGCGACCGCAACCAAGAGGTATGGTCCTTACCGTCCCTGACCACAGCAAAAAGGTCGTTTTTTATGAAAACTCTTGGAATTTTAATCACTAAGGAGCTTCTAAGGAGTCCTTGTGCCATGCGCCGTCCGACATGCCTTGGGTACCCAATTGGAAGGCTTTACCACTTTTTTCTGAATCGGCAACGTCTGGAATATGCTGCCCAACGCCTCTGCGTTGAGCCGGACACCTCTATTACGGATATTGCCTTGCGATGTGCTTTTCAATCAAGCCAATACTTTTCTACCCAGTTCAAGAAGCACCAGAGGTGCCCCCCCAAGGTTTACCGGGAAACAGGTTCTGAAAAGGTTTGAAGCAGCGGCGCATTCACGTTACAATTCAAAAAGGATGCAAATTGCCATCCAAGTGCAAGCCAATGTCTTGTTCACAAACCTTTTGTTTGTCGATATGCCGAATAGCATTCAATACGGTTGCATCCTGTCCTCCGAATCAATAACGCGGGGGAGATACTGACAACAGGGATGCGCCACAACAGGAAAAGTGGAATGGATAAACAAATTAATACGCCTTTGGGTCGGGGACTCCGTTTTTTAACGAATCTACAGTCTATAGGGACGGCGATGCTGTTACTCTTGCTATGTCTCGGGCTATCTTCCTGCAAAAAACCGGTAGGTCAGCTTAGCGCGCCAGAATTGCTTGAGGTGGACACGACCCAGGTCGTGATAGCCTGGCATTCGGAGTTAGAAAATGTAGGCCGTGTCATGTGTCGACCTGCCTCAGGGGGACGTCCTACTTTAGGCGAAGACGAGTTTGGCCCTTCAAACACACATGAGGTGGTGGTGCGTGGTTTGAAGCCGGGGACGCGATACACCTATGCCCGTTCGGGACTGAAAGAACAGTTTTCATTCCGCACAGCGCCGCAAGGGATGACGCCATTTTCGTTTTTACTGACAGCGGGCGATGTTTCCGATTCCATGGAGGGGTGGCTAGTTTCAGAAAATCCCGATTTCATATTCTCGCTAACACAACCTGTCCAGGAAAAGCAGGATACCTTCGCCGCAGTACGTTCCGCCTTGTCCGTCTACGGTCCCGATGGAATCAGCGCCCCCTTCCTGGCAGAACAGGAATCGCAATCTGCAGCATCCCAGCCTTGGTACCTGGATTGGGGTGGTTTGCGGCTGATTGTGTTGGGAAAAGGGCAAAAAACGTTCCAATTTGTAGCTTCTGAGGCCGTACATACCCACGGCGTAGTTCTTTTTGTCGATCAAGCGGGCGCGGAGCCCGCTCTTATAGAGCAGGTGCATGCCGCTTTAACAGCGCATAATACCGCACATCCTTCTACCCCCGCCGCCTTTGTCCTCTTATGTGGCGCATCCGGGGAGGTAACACTGCGCGATGGCATTCGCTATTGTCCGCTTCCCCTATCCGCAAAGAAACAAGGATTTCGTGTAGATGTGAGTGTAGAGTTGATTCGTGCAACCTCCCTGTTAGGAGAGGCGCAGTTGGTTTTGCGCGAGCCGCCCCTACGAGAAAAACGCACATGCGCCGAATGTAAGCGCTTAGCCGAGCAGGGGGCGTATGAGGAAAGTGTACAAGCGTACAAAGACTTCATCGCAGCCAACGCAGGACATTATCAGATTGATGACGCCTATTTTGCCATTGCGGAGCTGCTGGATGAACGCTTGTTCCGGTATAAGGAAGCGTTGACATGGTACCGCAAGCTGGAAAATGAGTATCCGACGGGCTCCTTGACCCCTTTGGCGCGTCAGCGGATGAAATATCTAAAGGCCTATGGCGATTACGACTTTGCGCCGTTAGCACAATTTGAACGGATTAGACGTGTCTCCCTGGCGCGTACCGAGGAAGCTTCGCCAGAACGCGAAGCATTGTTAAATCAGGTGCGTACTTTGGTTGAGCAGTATCCCGACGCTGCCTTGGCCTCGATCATGTTATATTGGCTGGCCAATCAATATAGAAATACCCAACCCGATCGTGCGGTGTCGATTTATCAGGAATTGGCGAAGACCTATGCCGGTAAACTATACGCCGACGAAGCCCTGTTGGAGATCGGGCAGACCTACTATGGGGCTCGACGGTATCACGAAGGCCGTAGCGCCTTTGAAATCGCATTGGAGAAACTGCCAAAACGGCGTGTTGAGATTACGGCACAGATTTGGCGCTGCAATCGAAATATCCGTCGCGGTCATTTGCGTTGGTTGTCCCTGGCGATATTCGTCGTAGTATTGATACTGGCAGTGCTTGTGAAACCCTTTGGACTACGCTTGGGGCGTATCGGATATGCCCTGACAGGCGGTGTTTTAATGGCGGTGGCTACAGCCGGTGGTGCGTGGTTTATTCACGAACAGTTTAATTCCATGCAGGAAATGGCACGGCTTATCGGTGGCTTTTCTGCTGCTGCGGCCTGTGGCTACCTGCTTTCAGCCACATTGGCCAGCAAAGTTTCTGGCAAGCATGGGGTGCTACGCTTCCTCCTGGCAACCCTTCTGGGGTTAGTACTGGCGGTGGCGGGCTTCTATCTGACGTTATACTATGTCAATGAACATTACCTCGTAGCAGTCTTCCTGTAAACCATACAGCAAGTAAATAAGGGAACTGCGATATAGGGCAGTCTCCATAGAGTAAGGGTGAATATATGCAGAAAACGATACAAACAACGGGACAAGTGTTGAAGGTGAAAGAGGGGTACAACCCCAATTCGAGTTCGATGGGAAGCACGATCCCGATTTTCCTGGCATGTCTTTCAGGAGCAGGGGCGGCGGTGGTTATAGGTTTACATACCCTGGAGGCGATGCGGGAAAGAATGCTGGCGAAACAGGAAGATTTGACGCCGCATGCCTGTGAGAAACAGGATGTGTAGGAAATTACAGCTTCTTTTCTTGTGTTTATGGCTAACGGGGTGTGCTAAGGTTGCG
The DNA here is from genome assembly GCA_963678445.1 of Candidatus Hydrogenedentota bacterium. Lineage (GTDB taxonomy): Bacteria > Hydrogenedentota > Hydrogenedentia > Hydrogenedentales. The sequence continues at coordinate 3,931,536 of OY782877.1, forward strand.
GAGGGGCCAGTGGAGGTGGGACGGCATGCCCCGGATTTTCGTTTGGAGACCCTGGAGCAAGGGCGTTTCTATCTGAATGCCCAGCAGGGGCGAGTGGTGGTACTTTCCTTCTGGGCCACATGGTGTGTGTCGTGTCGACGGGAGCTGCAGGAGTTAGAGAGCTTGGCGAAGGCATTCTCCGATAGGCCAGTAACCTTGGCAACGGTTTTACAAGATCCCGAAAACCGGGATGCTGCGTATGCATTGACCGAACAATTATCGCTGCCCGTATTGTTAGATACGCAAGCCAAAGTGACGCAGCGCTATGGCGTGACCGATCTTCCCTGTACCGTAATCATCGATCCCCAGGGGCGAATTTGTTTATACCGTGTTGGGTATGATGCGACCTATGCACACCAAGTCCAGGGTGTGATAGAATCTCTATTGCTACGAAGGGATGAGAACTAAAGCGGCCCAGCGACCGCAAGGTGGCCAGCGCCACACCCAGGAAATATGGTTCTTACCATCCCTGACCGCAACAAAAAATTCGTTTTTATGACAACTTTTGAAGTGTTAGGCATTAATATGCGTATATTTTTGACAATAACAGTCTTTTTTTGTTTGTTTTTATCAGTTTTTGCAAACACAGAAGAGCTTGTTGTGGCACCGTATCTTTTAGATGTGACGATGGATTCGGCGACGGTGGCCTTTGAGACGGAGACACCGGTGGCGGGGAAAGTAATCGTGCTGGGCAAGGAGGGGGAGAGTACGTTTGCTGAGGCGGCGGAAACGACGATGCATTTCATTCGGGTGACTGGGCTTGAGCCGAGTCAAACCTATCGATACCAGGTAATATGGGGAGAGAACGAGGTGGGGGCAGCGGAGGAGGAGGGATATCAGATCACAACAGCAGGACGAGCGGGTGAGTCGTTTACCTTTGTCGTATACGGGGACCCGCGTCCGGGAGATAACAAAACCCAACGTTTTCATCGCGAGGTGGTGGGCCAGGCGGCACTGGTAGAACCCGTGTTCTCTCTGATTTTGGGGGATATGGTGGACGATGGGGAGCAGGCGTCTCTGTGGCGACAGTTTTTTCAGGTAGAAGCACCGTTATTGCGTCGCACGGCCTGTTACACGGTACGGGGAGATAACGACGTTTCACTGGGGAAAGGGCTGCACGCACGTTATTTTCCAAAGCTGGAGAAAGGCTATTATCATTTTTCCTGGTCCGGAGTGCATTTTATTGCCTTGGATGCATGGGACGCCAGGGGGGCGCAATCTCGCGATACGTTGATGGCGGAAAGCGAGCAGATGCAGTGGTTTTTATCGGTTATGTCGCAACCTGAGGTGAAAAAAGCTCCTTTTCGGGTGGTCTTTACACACGATCCCATTCATATCAGCCGGGGGCGTGCGTCGGAACTGTTGCGGCGTGTGTGGCATCCGTTGTTTAAGCAGTACGGCGTCGATGTGGTCTTTTCCAGCTGGCATTTATATGAGCGCTTACAGCACGAGGGGGTAACCTATATTGTTTCGGGAGGCGGTGGCGCAGAATTGCTATGGCAGACGCCTGACCCGGCCTTCCCATCACAGGCAGAAGCCCGTCGACACCATTTTTGCCGGGTGGATGTGAGTGCGGGGGCAATGACGCTGCGTGCGGTAGCTTCCGATGGCACCGTACTGGATTCATTAACTTTAGCGCCGCGTGCGAATGACGGGCAGGCGCAAGCCCGAATGCAACGTGCGGCGCGTCGTTTACGCCGTGAAATTCGTCTGGGGCCACTTTCAGAAGAAACGCCCCTGCCTGTATATTTGTTTTCCTACGATTGTGCTTTCTGCCGTCGGTTACTGGAAGATTTGTTTCCGAAATGGGCCACGGAAGCCGAAGTTCCCCTGATTGTAGAATACTACGATCTAGCTTTGCGTGGGGGATATGATCTACTTATGGCGGCAGGGGCAGACTTTGGTCGTCAGGATGCAGATATCCCGACGGTTTTTGTTGGTAAGGATGTTTTTGGGGGTGAGTCGGAGATTTTATCGAGTGTGCCAGAGGCGCTGGCGGAGTATAAACAAGCGCCTGACGCATACCGTGCGGCATCGATAACACCATTTCAGACGCATCATGATACGGTGACCATGCGTGAACAGGCGTTTATGTCACTAGCATTGGGCATGGTGCTGGGTGCGGGGCTGTTGGATGGCGTAAACCCGTGTGCCTTTACGACGGTGATTTTTTTGATTTCTTATTTAAGCCTGACGGGAGGTGGGCGTCGGCGTATGCTGGTGACCGGTGGATTGTTTACGGCGGCGGTATTTGTCACCTATTTGGCGATAGGCCTGGTTTTTTATCGGATAGCAGGCTGGTTGACCGCGGATCGGGTATTGGCGCAGGGGGTAAAGGCGGTGTTGTTTGTGTTGGTCGTGGGCCTGGCCTTATTGAGTGCACGCGACTTTTGGCGCTGTTTGCGGGGACGAGCGGTGGATATGACGTTGCAATTGCCAGGTTTTTTGAAGGATCGGATGCGTGCGCGTATTCGTCGGTTTGCGCGTAATGAGGCGTTGATAGGGGGGGCTGCATTTGGTTTGGGGGTAGTGATCGCGGGGATGGAGTTGGTATGTACGGGACAGGTGTATATCCCGATTGTGACGATGATCTCGGAACCGCAATATCGTGCAGAGGCGGTTTTTTATCTGCTTTGCTACAATGTGGCGTTTATTCTTCCTTTAGTGGGTGTTTTTCTGGCAGCGGTATACGGAGTGACCTCGCAGAAACTGGGCGCAATGTTTGCCCGTCATGTAGTGTGGGTGAAGCTGGGGTTGGCGGGACTTTTTGTGGTGATGGGGGTGTTTCTAGGATATGGATTATTTTAAAGTGGTCCAGCGACCACAAGCGTTAGGTATGGTCCTTGCCGTCCCTGAGCAAAACAAAGCTTCGTTTTTTATTGTAGCTTTTCAGACTTAAATTACTAAAGTGGTCCAGCGACCACAAGCGTTAGGTATGGTCCTTACCGTTACTGACCGCAACAAAAATTTCGTTTTTAATGACAACTTTTCAGATTTTAGTCACTAACGGGAGCTAGGGAATGGCGACAGAATCCGGCCAGAAGCGTACAGGGCGCATCTTACGTGTGAAGCAGGGCTATAACCCTAATTCCAGTTCGATGGGTTCCATCGTTTTTGAATTGAATACCATGCTGTTGGGCCTGACTACGATTTTTGGAGGTGTGGCGGGTGTCTTGTTTGCTGCATTTATGCAGGGGCCGGGAAAGCCGCCTGTGGAGGCTTCGAGGGCGCAGGAGGATGAGGAGAAAGAGCAGGAAGATGTCCAAATTGGAGACGAGGATGCGTTACGGTGAATTTGGGGCTGTTGCTGATAGCTTCGTTGCTGGTAATATCTACGCCGTCGTCCATGGCGGTACATGATGCCCAAGCCTGTTTTGATCGAGCGCGTTGGGGGGAAGGGGCGACCGTTTTGCGGGAAGCGATGGAGGATGCGACCTTGTCCATGACGGAGCGTGGACAGGTAATGCTGCGTTGGGCCCGTTTTTGTGAGCAACAGCGAGGCGCTCCAGAAGCGGCAGTAAGTGCATATCGGCGCGCAGTGGCCGTGTTGCCGGAGGAGATGAAGCAGGTAGCATTGACAGCGGAAACGCGTATTTCTGATAGTTTGTCGCAGTATAAGGACGGTTTTGCTTTACTGGCTCGGTTGCGCTTTGAGTCGCAGGATCGTAGTGAAGCGACGCATCGAATTGCGCTTATCGAAGGTTTTTTGAAGGAATATGTCGATTTTCCGGCATCGGGCCAGATGTACTATTATTTAGGGCGGAATTTGACTCTTTTAGGGCGAGAACGGGCGGCATGGGTCGCATATGATCGTGCCTTGGAGATTGCCCCGGCGTTGGTGTTGGATGTACCGGTAGCCCGGGAACGCGCCGTAGCGCGAGGACGCTGGTTGGCGTACCGCGCACGTCGTGCGGCATTGGTGGTGTTAGGCGGGGTTGGTTTGGTGGCGTTTGTGCTGTTTTGGGTGGTATACCCACAACGATGGTTGCGTTTTCGTCATTGTATTGTGCTGCTGCTGGGGGTGGGGGGATGGACGGGACTCTTTTTTGCCCCCTTGCTGTTTGTGGTGCAGGAAACGGGGGTACATCAGGAGGTGGGAGGCGGGGTAGTGGCAACAGGCGGTGTTTTGAATGGCCCGTCGGCTTTTGTAATGTACCAACTGTTTGCTTATGGGGTAATAGGAATTACGACCAGTTTTATGCTGGCGTTGGGTATGGCGCGGTTCGGAGGCTGGACGGCGTTGTTTGCGACGGGTACGGGGGCGATTGGGGTGATGATGGCTTTGTTGACGCTTTTTTATCAGAGTTATCTTTTGCCCGATGTGACGGAGTTTGACGGTGAGACCATTTGGTATCGTCCGGGAGCGCGAGTGGAGGTGTCGTTACCGGTGTTGACGCCGTATGTCTTGACCGACCCGGCGATGTATGCTGGCGGAGATTGGACAGGTGTGCAGCCGAGACGGGCACGGGCGTTTCTGGAGACGCAATATGCGTCTTTGCATCAGTTAGAAATGGAGGCGGGCAAGACACCGTAAACGGACGGTATTTTTAGTGTCTTAAATTCCAAGGGTTGTCATAAAAAACGAAGTTTTGTTTCGGTGTTGTCGTTTTCAGGTCTTTGAGCACTATAATAGTGTGCTTTGACGATAAGTTTTGTTTTCTGAATGGTTGTACGATGAAAAACTTGGGAGGAGGCGGTCTTTTGAAGTACCGATTTGAGAAATTTGGTGGAATTGTTGCAAGTGAAGCGCCCCCTTTTTTGGCGTTTGTGGACAGACAGTTTATGCGGGAGTTGGGGGTGGGGGAGTCGCCATTGTGGGAGGGGGAGGAAGTGGTGGGGCTATTGCGTGCGCCCACGGAAGTACATATGGCGATCACGAATACGTGTCCGGTGGGGTGTGCGCATTGCTATATGAATGCAGGAGAGCCGGATGCGGATGAATTGGATACGGAGGGGATTAAGGCGGCGTTGAAAGCATTGGCGGAATTTGGCGTTTTTCATGTGGCGCTGGGCGGCGGGGAAGCTTTAGCGCGTCCGGACCTGTTTGAGGTGGCGGCTTATGCGCGTGAGGTGGGGCTTGTACCGAATCTAACGGTGTCGGGGGTGTTGCTGACGCCGGAGTTGGCTGCGAAGATGACGGCCTTTGGCCAAGTGAATGTATCGGTAGATGGTGTGGGTGAAAAGTATGCGGTATATCGTGGTAAGGATCTGTTTGCGCAGGCGGATTGCGCGATTGATATGCTGTTGGCGGCGGGGGTGCCTACGGGGATAAATTGTGTTCTGGGCCGCGAGAATTTTGATAGTATTAGGGAGCTCTTTTCGTATGCTGTGGAAAAAGGTGTGAACGAGATCGAGTTTTTGCGGCATAAGCCTGCAGGGCGGGGGGCGCAGTCGCATGAGGTGCAGCGCATGACCTTTGAGCAGCATGTAGCACTGACGCCGCTTTTAGCGCAGCTTTCGAAGGAGCATGGAATTTCGGCGAAGATTGATTGTTCGTTTATTCCAATGTTGTGTTGGCATAATCCGCCAGTGGAGTATCTGGAGGGGACGGCGACGTATGGCTGTGAGGCGGGCAATGTATTGTTGGGAGCGCGTAGTGATGGGCAGGTAAGTGGATGTTCGTTTCTAAGGCATGAGGGTTTGTCGGTTTTTGATCTTCCGGATGTCTGGGAAACGGACCCGTATTTGCAGCGCTTGCGTAGTTGGCCCGAACGCGCTCCGGAACCGTGTTGTTCGTGTCCGTATTTGCAGGTATGTCGGGGAGGATGTCGGGCGGTGGCGGAATTTTTGACGGGTGATCCGGATGCACCGGACCCTGATTGTCCTCGAGTCGTGCAGTTTAACCAGAACCAGGACTGACTTCATTTCTTTTTACGGAAAAAGAAAGAAGCAAAGAAAAACGAAGATTTTATCAGCCTCGTGTCGATTAGCCACGACAAGGACTATAATTATTGCCTGCGGTCTCTGGACCGCCGGGAAAAGAAAAAAGCAAGGAAAACCGAGGGTTTTATCAGCCTTGCGCTGATTATCCACGGCAAGGGCCATACTATTGCGCGTGGCGCTGGCCACTTGCTTGCGGTCTCTGGACCGCCGGGAAAAGAAAGAAGCAAGGAAAAACGAGGAATAGACCATTTTTAAGGTGGTTTTTGTTGGTATTTTATTTTGCATAAAATTAGGAGGGAGATTATGTGTAATGTGAAGCGGAGGGTAGGTTTGCTCTGGGTAGGGATGATGCTGGTTGTTTTTTCTGGTGTCGCCTTTGGGGCAGAAGAGTTGGTGCTAGGGTCTCCGTTTGGGGACAATATGGTGTTGCAGCGGGATTTGGAGATTCCGATATGGGGATGGGATAAGGCGGGGCAGTCGGTGCAGGTGCGCATGGGCGATCATGAGGCAACGGCGGTAGCGGATGCGGATGGGGCATGGCGGGTTACTTTGCCTGCGATGTCTGCTGGCGGCCCTTTTGTGATGGAGGTGGCAGGAAGTAGTCAGGCGAAGTTTACGAATGTGATGGTGGGGGAGGTGTGGATTTGTTCTGGGCAGTCGAATATGGAAATGCCGGTGAAGGGGGAGACGTGGGGGGTGTATAACGGGGATGCGGAAGTAGCCGCAGCCAATCATCCAAACATTCGGCTGTTTCGTGTATGGAATAAGATAGCGTATACGCCGCAGGTGCGGGTGGCGAATACCGGATGGAAATGTTGTGCCCCAGATGCCGTGGAAGATTTTTCGGCGACGGCGTATTTTTTTGGACGGCATCTGAGCAAGCATATGGATTGTGCGATTGGCTTGATAGAGACGTGTTGGGGCGGGACGCCGGCGGAGGCGTGGACAAGTAAGAAGGCGTTGTCGACGATGGCGGATTATCGGGATACGATGGTGGCGCTTGAGAAGGCTTCTAAGAATGTAGAGGCCTATTTTGAGCAGTATAGGGTAGATCTTGCGGCGTGGAAAGAGCGTCTGGATAAACGGGACCAGGGAATGACGGAGCAGTGGATGGCGGTGGAGTTGTCCGATTCGGATTGGCCTACAATGCAGGTGCCGGGGTTGTGGGAGAAGGCGGGATGGCCGGGTTGGGATGGTTTTATGTGGTATCGCAAGGAGGTGGAGTTGCCTGCGTCGTGGGCGGGTAAGGATGTGGTAGTGCATTTGGGACCGATTAATGATTATGACCGGAATTGGTTTAATGGGGAGTTTATCGGGCAGTTTGAGGAACCGGATAAGGTAACAACGCAGCGTGAGTACAAGGTTAAAGGGGAGTGGGTGAAGGCGGGGCGTAATGTATTGGCGGTGCGGGTTTTTGACCGTGGCGGCCAAGGAGGACTCTTTGGAGAGCCGGAGGTGCTCTGGGTTGCACTGGCATCGGATAGTGATGGGAAACGTATTCCATTGGCAGGGGAATGGCGTTGTAAGCCGAGTTTATCGTTGGGTGAGGAACCGCAACCGACTCCTTTGGTACGTCCAAACTGGCCGCATACGCCAACGGTGTTGAATAATGCCATGATTCAACCTTTGGTGCCATATGCTATTCGAGGGGCAATTTGGTATCAGGGTGAGTCGAATGCGTCTCGTGCGTATCAGTATCGTACATTGTTCCCATTGATGATCGAAGACTGGCGTCAGGATTGGGGACAGGGCGATTTCCCTTTCCTGTTTGTTCAGTTGGCGAACTTTATGGCGCGTGCGGATGAACCGGGAGAAAGCACTTGGGCGGAATTACGCGAGGCGCAGTTGATGACGCTGGAGAAGCCGAATACGGGTATGGCGGTCATTATTGATATTGGGGATGCTGAAGATATCCACCCACGAAATAAGCAGGACGTGGGTAAACGGCTGGGCTTGGCGGCGCGACATGTTGCGTATGGCGAGGATATCGTATATTCAGGGCCGATTTATACGAAGATGCAGGTAGAGAAGGATTCAGTGCGTTTGCATTTTGATCATGTTGGCGCTGGCTTGGTGGCGAAGGAGGGTGCTGCGTTGACGGGGTTTGCAATTGCAGGCGCGGATAAGCAATTTGTGTGGGCCGATGCGCGTATCGATGGCGATACAGTGGTGGTGCGTAGCGATAAAGTGGCGGACCCCGTAGCCGTACGCTATGCCTGGGCAGATAATCCGGCTTGCACCTTGTTTAATGCAGAAGGTTTGCCCGCGTCGCCGTTCCGCACGGATACGTGGCTGGGCATTACCGTACCCAAGAAGTAGCGAAAAAACGAAAAATAGTACGTCTATTTTTTTGAGGGAAGCTTCTGGAAATAAGGAGCTTCTCTCATGTTTTTTTGGTGGTTTCTGTTGTCGTGTTGCGCTGCAATGTTGCTATCAAGGAATCGGGTATTTTTGGAAAACGGTCGTATTGGTGCAATATATGCGCTGCTTTTCCCGCGGCATTACACAATTCTCCTTGTTCAGAATAGACAAACTCATACTCCTGCATATAGCCCATGGTTAAGACAGGCCCATCTTCATTGCTAAACAGGTGTGTTGCATCCAGCAGATGACTATACAAAAGTACGTTATGTACGCCTTGATCTAGGCCTATAATCACATACAAAAGGTTGGGGGTACGTCTATGTACTGCCATGAGTTCTTGTGTCATCTGTGCGGTATATGCCTGTATCGCGTTACTTGTTCCCAGGGTTACTCCCGAACAAGAGATCGCTTTGTCACGGAGCATTTTCAGCGTCTTTTTTCCATACCCAGCCGCGACCCAGGCAGTATTTAAAGAGCTTGTTCCAATGCTTGTACGCTTATCCTCCAGAAAGCAATTGAGTGGGGAAGGCATGCTGATATCAAAAGGATTGTGTTGAAAGAAAACATCTCGTACATCCGTGAGCAATATGTGGCGATATCGGTTGCCGTGTTCAGCAAGGAAAGCTTGATAAGCAAAATAGCGATGCGAGTTTATCTGCATGGGGAAAGGCAAAGGCATTTCGAATGTAATTACGCCCAATTTGTTTAATTCCTGCAAAGTTTTTGCATCGGTATTAGAAACGAGTAAGGCTACTTCTCCTTGAAAGGAGGTGCTGTGTAGCGAATATAGGAATGGACGAATCGCAGCGATATCTAGGCCAGATACAGCACCTAAAACAAGATTCATTACGGTTCCTTTTTGTGTATTTAAATGTGATTTTTGTATGGAGATAGAGTGTAACGTATTACAGAGATAATTCCAAAATTTCTTTTTTATGGGAAAAACAAGAAAAACGAATAGTTTATTAAGTTAAGTGTATTTCAGGGATGGAAGGGCCATATTTCTTGCTTGTGGTCGCTAGAGCACGCTAGTCTAAAAAGGGAAGGTAGTATTCTATGGCGAAGGCTTCATCGACGTAAACGTAACCCGTTACCATGGAGTGGTGGAAATGGAAATAGCGAATTGTCTTTCCTTTTTTTGGGCTTCCTCCATTAACACGAATCTCTGCCCGAATATAGAGGTGGTCGCCGCCCCCACGGGATTTTAATGAGGGGAAGGAAATGTTTTTCATCGTCGATAAAAGACGTTGGACATCTTGGGAGAGTTGTTTCTCCTTATGTTGTGCGATTTTGCTCTGGATATCGGGCAAGATAGCACTTGCATATTCAGCGGCCAATACTTCTCGCAACCGTTCTTCTACTTCTGGTGCGACGCTATTATGCGTGATCGCCACTCGCCAGAGGAATAGCAGGATAATTGTCCCGAGGAGGATGAGTACGGGCTTTCCTGTGATCGTGAATTCGATATTTTTGGCATCTTTTCGCATCTTCTTTTCTCATAGAGTATGTACCCAATATAGAAAATAGCACGAAATGCCATTGTAAAACGCAAAAAAAAACGGGGACGTCAAATGACGTCCCCGAAAAGTGCAATGCTTAAAGAGCAAACTCAATGGTCACGATTTTTTTCTTACCGACTTCGAGGGTAATTTCGTTGCCAGAAGGGGTAAGGGTTTCGCGACGTTCTTCGTTCATGTTGGTCAACCAGGCGCCTGTCATCGGCTTGTAGGTCTTCAGCGCGCCGCTTACGGTTTCATCCGTCGGATTGAAAATACGCACCACATAGGTGTCTTCTTTGTCTTCCGCACGTTTGAAAGCCGTCATTTGCAGGTTTTTGCCGGACAGTTCAACGAAGCTCAGCTCTTTGGGTAGGGTGCCCGGATGGGGACCCGACTGTGCCGGTTGCAATGGCAGATTGTGGTCTTCTGCTTCCGCATAGACGTCACCTTCGGCCCAGTCGCCCATGTGTGGATAGATAGCGTAGGTCCATTCGTACTTGCCGATGCACTGCGCCAGTTCCATGTCGGGATATGTTTCCCAACGTCCGAAGACGGGAGAATTGCGGTAGGTGAAGGCGCGCATCAACGTGATGGCGAGCGGACGATCTTCTGTATCCATGGCTTCGTATTCACGCAGTCCCGAATTGTTCAGGATGGAAAATCCTTTCTTGCCATCGGTCATGTCGACAAAGCGATGCATCGGGTATTGCGGATTGGTACGACCGAAGTAGGCGTTGCCTTCTTTGACGTGGATGTCGCGCGGGATTACATCGAAAGAGGCTTCGGAATCGGTACGGTCGCAGTCGAGACGAGTGGGGAAGATCACCCGCAGACGGTGATGTTTGCAGCTGTTCTCGAACGAGGTGGTCACTTCCACGCGTTTTTGACCAGCACGCAGGGTAAAGCGGCTAGTGATGATCATTTCGCGTGTTTCTTCGGTGCGCGACGTATTATTCAATTCGCCCTCACGGAAGTCCACACCCGGTTCATCAACTACGCTCACTGGAATTTGCATGCGGTAATCTACACGGAAGCGCGCCAGCAGGGGACCGGCCTCTTCCACGGCAATGCTGCAGGGGAAGCCATGCGAAGTGATGGTCTTATTCTGTTCTGGTTCCATGTGAATCCAGGAATGCCCTGTTTCTCCAGTGTCTTCCAGATAATGCAAGCCTGTGTAGGTGTGTCCGGCTTCCTTGTGGGTCATGTCCAGCGTACCATCGTTGTTAAACTTTACCCGCAGGAATTCATTTTCCATAACATTCGCTTCGGGGACCAGAGTGCCGGGGACATAATCAAATTTTTCTTCCCGCACAAGATGGTAGGTCTTGTAGCCGAAAGCGGGGATTTCATCCACCTCTATGTGGCAGAGGACGCGGTCTGCACGCAGTTCAATGGAGATGTCTTGCAGGTTGCGCACCAATACGCCCGCTGGGAACTGTTCTTTCTTCTGCAGGCGACCGACCGTTTTGCCATCCGGCGTCTGCACGCTGAACGCTTCGTAGTCCATATTCTGCGGCATGTCTACATAGCATGAAACCACACCTTTGCGGGGGAATGGGCAGGAGTTGAAAACGGTTAATACCGCATCTTTTTCGGTCAGATCCGAGTTGTCGATCTGGATCTGGACGGCCTGCATGCCCCGTCGCGTGAGTCCTTCGCTGATGATGTTGATCTGATCGAAACGAAACAACGAATCTTTTTCCATCTGATCCACGCCTGCGCCGGTAATCGTGTCGTGCGGGTGGTTTTTCAGCAGCAAGCGCCAGCAGCGATCCAAAGCACTCTTTTCGTAGCGGCCGCCCGCCATGGAGCCAATGGCGCTCCAGGGTTCAGCGCGACGCTGCAAGTTTACTTCGGCGGCGTTGTTAGCGATTTTCAGAGCAGGACGCGCACTGATCACATCGCCGAAGAGGTAGGTCCATTTGCCTGTGGAACCGGGATCGCGGCTTTCACCGGTCAGCACCACGGGATCTTTTACCTCTTTGCGCATGGCTTCCATGTAGGTGCCCAGATCGGAGAATTTAATATCGTGGTCGGGCAACATCTCCTGGCACATCTTCATGATGGCGCTCTCTTTGGGGTCGGGATTCGAAGTGTCAAAGCCCTGCATGCAGCAAATCTGGCTGGTGCTGAAGTGTTCTGATTCATCCCGCACCAGTTTCTGTAACTGTTCCGGGATAGGTGCATCGTTCCACACTTTCTTCTGGTCATCGAGCACATAGTAATGGCCACGCGGGTTCTTGTCGTCCGCCAGACGGAACGGCGCGGCGCCACGATCCCAATCGTAGCGCGCGAAAACATCGTCGGAGCCATAGCGCAGTACGCGGTACACATACGTGTAATAGCTGAATCGGCTCATGCAGCCAAAGCGCATGCCTAAAAGGCGCGAGCCATCGGGACCTTCCAGGATGTATTCGCTTTTCTCTGTGTTGATGCCGCGGTAAAAAATGATGGTATCAATGTCGAAGCCTTGGTAAATCTGGGGGATCTGCGAGGTCTGCCCGTAGCTGAAGGGGGTGTAACCGACCTTGGAAACTTTACCCAGCGAGTCGCAAACGCGATGGCCTACAACCAGGTTACGCACCAGCGATTCTCCATTGACCAGGTACTCTTCAGGGAGTGAGTACCAGGGGCCAATGATAAAACGGCCGTTTTTCACATGTTTCTCGATGGTTTCCCGTTTTTCAGGACGTAACTCGAGATAGTCTTCTACGCAGAGCACCTGTGAGTCCATGGTGAACGAATGGAAATCAGGGTCTGTGTCCAGCAAGTGCAACAGTTCGTCCATGAAATCCAGTAACAATAACCGGGTTTCTTCAAAAGGGTAGCCCCATTCACGATCCCAGTGTGAATTGGAGACTACATGTATTGTTTTTCGTTCCAGATCGGCCATACGAACCTCCCGCCTTTAAATTCTGAGCAGTTTTTTTCTTCACGTTACATTGCAAGCCCATGCTTAAAGGGTGCAACTGAGTTTTCAACAAAACCGAGGCCCTGAAAATAGAACTTACAGGGCCTCGGCGGAATATCTATTCAGCAAATACGCGCAGCGAACTACTGAACGGCAACCGCATCTTCGGTAGCTGCTTCTTCTGTCACATTTTCTTCCGCCACCTCTTCGGTAGTCGTTTCTTCGTTTGCGTCTTCTTGCGCTGCTTCTTCAGTAGCGGTTTCGTCAGCTTCTTCAGCCGTCGCGACTTCTTCTTCCTCTTTTGGGAAGAGGTCGGGATGAGCTTCTGCTAATTTTTCCAGAGCTACTTCCGCACGTTTTGCAACGCGTGATTCCGGGAATTGTTCAGCTTGCGCTTCATAAGCTTCTTTGGCGGCTTTGAAGTCCCCCTGTTCTTCCAGGATACTTGCTATTTTAAAGTAAGCCCGTTTTCCGGCGAGGGAATCGCCCCATTTTTCGGTCAGTTCGCGGTATCCTTTCAGGGCAGCGTCCAAATCTCCCCGGTTTTCCGCCAGAAAGGCAAGGGCGTCCACCGCGTTGGCTACTTGGGGGGAGGTGCTGAAGTCTTCACGAACCCGTTTAAAAGCGGCTTCCGCTTTTTCATATTCCTGTGCAGCAATAGCGGTTTCGCCGGTCATATAGAGAATTTCAGCGGTCCAACGATTTGAACCAGCGGCCAATTCTTCCAGTTTTTCCAGCTTGACCTTTTCGTCTTCTTCGGTTGCCGCCTTGGCGTAGGCCGTCATTACGTTACGGTCGCTGAGGGTGCTTTGTACGCGAAAGAGTACGCCGACTACGATGCAAAGTGCAATAAATCCTACTGCGGCGACGTAGGTAAGGGGATTTTCTTCGATATGCATTAGCAACCGTTGGAAATCGTTTTTGGGCGTATTATCTTCCTCATGCAGCACTACGTTGCGTTTCGTCGGTTTTCTTTTTATCGCCATGCTTTTTTGTTTACTCCACTCCGTGGGGTAGGGACACCCCTCTTTCACTTACGATTATTTTTAGGAATCGGTGTTGAATGTTGGTTTCGTGTTATCGGATTACACCCCATTCCACGATTTTCCATTCTCCACTGACACGTTCTAAGTACACTGCTACCTGACCTTGCAAATCAATGGTAGGCGTTGTGCTGCGGTTTGCAGGCTCGGCTATTGTGCCAAAGGTTTCAATAGCGCGCGCCCGGTCACCTTGCACCAGGATTTTGGGACGTGTGCGGGTTATCCGAATGGTCCGGTAGGAACGCATAACCTCGGTCAGGTATTTTCGAATCGCTTCATAGTCGCGTCCTTCCACGTCCAGATAGCTTTCGGATACATGCGCAAGCACTTTGTACACGCGTTTGCTTTGCATGCCATTATAGACATCTTGCAAAAGCGCGGCTATTTGTTCTTCATCGCTCAGCTTTTCCGTACTCAACCCAGGTAATTCTACGGGAAGATTCTGAGCGCACCCTACGCACAGCAGGGGAGCGCATAGTATCAGAAAGATGCCGAGCGTTTTTTTCATGAGCCTTTTCCCGTTGAATCCGTTGGTGTGAGGTTCAGAATGAGAAGCTGCGAGCGTCCTACACCTTGCGGTTGTATAATTACTTCCAGGCGTTTACCCGGCTTGGAGAAGACCAAGCGTGCGCCATTGGCTTGCAATACGTTGTCCAATGTCCAGTCAGCAGCGGGGCATTCATGGATATAGAATTGCGCCAGCTCGTTGACGGAAGATTTGGAGGTGTAGACCATGCGTCCGATCTGCAGCGTCTTGGATTCATAGACATAGGTGCGATCCAGATCTTCACGGGCATCTACAGGCAGCGGAATATCATCAAAGCGTTGTTCGGTCGACAGGGGTAAGCCCGTTTCTGGTACAACAGGCGCCTCGATCCCTTCTCCTTGCGCAGACAAGTCGGGTAGTGCGTTTGGATCGGAAACGTTCCCAAAAGGATTGGTTTGGCATGCCGCCAATCCTACACAAACAAGCCCTGTCAGCAAAAGCTTGCGAATCATATCTTTATATTCCTTATCGACGCAGTACGTCATTTCGTTCTCGTTCTTCCGAGAAGCGTTATCCTGCAAAGAAACTAACAAAAATAGCGAAATTTTTCCACAGCCATAAAACGTAGAGCCCCATCTTCAGGGCGTGTCTTTTGAGCACGCGCAAGTTTATAGACGCACGGGGTTCCCCATATCGCTTGTCAGAATCATAGCATAGAAAATTATGGGGAGGCCAGTCAACTGTAATCGTATGTAAATTTCCAAAAGTAGTCCAGCTACCACAAGGTGGCAGGGGAATATTGAAGAGATTATGCCTCTTGCCGTCGTTGAGCACAGTAGAAATTTTCGGTTTTTTCCTTTTTTGTGCATCGCGAGGTTTTGTCTGCGGACTTTTTTTGGATTTATGCTGTCAGGGCAGTCTGCACGGCTTTATTCAGTTCAGCGCGTTGGAAGGGTTTTTGTATGAATCCGCAAAGACCATCTTGCCGTAAAGGGTCCAGGTCTTCATGGCGTGCAAAGCCGGAGGAGAGCAGTACTCGCACATCGCTTTGTAGTTCACGCAGGGCGTAGAAACAGTCGCGCCCGTTCATTTCCGGCATGGTCATGTCCAGAATCACCAGGTCGAAGGGCTCTTGCGCAGCCTTGAATAACTCAAGCGCTTGAAGTCCATTTTCGGCCAGGACGACATTGTAGCCGAGTTTGCTCAATACCCTGCCTGCAATTTGGCGTAGCGCGGGTTCATCGTCTACAACGAGAATATGTCCCTTCCCTTCCACAGGTTCATATTGTGGGATGTTTTCCTCTACGACGCTTTCATCCGTTGTGGGCAAGAGGATGCGGAAGCAGCTTCCGTTCTCGACTTCACTGTAAACAGTGATGGCTCCTCCGTGTTGTTTAATTGTGCCGAAAACGGCTGAAAGGCCAAGTCCAGTGCCTTTACCTTGTTCTTTCGTGGTGAAAAAAGGCTCAAATATATGGGTGAGGTTTTCTGTGGAAATGCCACAGCCGGTGTCTCGTATTTCGAGCTCGGCATAGTGTCCCGGGGGAATAACGAATCCCATTATTTTGCATGAGATTTCGTCAAGGAGGGCGCGTCGGGTGCTTACATAGAGATCGCCGCCATTGGGCATGGCGTGGGTGGCATTGATAAGGATGTTGAGCACTGCATTCTGAAGCATGGTTTGATCGCCTTTTATTTCAATCGATTCCTGAGAGAGGGATACATTGAGGTGAATGCGCGGGTCAATAGTATGTTTCAGCAAATCTAATGCACTGCGGATGGGTTGGTGTATGTCGATCGTACAGAATTTAAAGGCCTCATTTCTGGAGAAGAGCAAAAGTTTGCGGGTTAATTCGGAAGCACGTGTTGAAGCTTCTAATATGCGTTCAACAAATCTTTTTTCTTCGCTACCCTCTTCGAACGAATCGCTCAGGAACTCAGCATATCCAATGATAGCGCTCAGCATGTTATTAAAATCGTGCGCTACTCCACCGGCCAATTGTCCGACTGCTTTCATTTTATGCGATTGGCGTAACTGTTCTTCCAGCATATATTCCTGTGTGACATCGTGAAAGACCAGGACAATGCCGAGTAGATCACCTTCATCGGTTTTGATGGGAGAGGCAGAATCCGCAATGCGGTATTCCACCCCATTTCGAGCAATCAGGATGGTGTCGCTTGGAATAGTAACGATATCTCCCGCTTTCAATACTCGCGGAGCTGGATCTTCAATTGGTTCCCTGGTGTCGGCGTTGATGATGTTGAGCACATTGAGCAGTTGTTTCCCTTTTGCCTCAGCAGCCGACCAACCGGTGAGTTTTTCCGCGATCGGGTTCATGCGTGTGATGCGTCCGTCTGTATCCGTTGCTATGACGGCATCCCCGATAGAGTCTAGGGTGGTTTGTAGATTGGTTTTTTCTTGTTTCAGCGCTTCTTGCGCCAACTGTTGTTCCGTCGTGTCGATCATGGCGAAAATGAGATGCTCTTCCTCTGAAAATGTGATAATACGTGCGGAGTAGTGGCCCAGTCGTTCGACGCCATCTTTGCGTCTGAAGCGTAGCGGACATAGCGACACTTCGCCGGTGCTTTTCAAGGCGTCAACCATTTTTGCACGCGCCGATGGGTTTACCCAGAATTTCATGTCGGCGGAAGTTAGCGAAATAAGTTCTTCCCGTTTCCAGCCCGTGGCGTCTTCAAAGCCTTTGTTGACATCGATCATAAGCCCATCGTTTAAACGGGTAATAGCAATGGCGGAAGGAGCCGATTCATAGACTTTAGAAAATTTTTCTTCTGATGCTCGGAGTTTCTCTTCGGCCTCTTTGCGCGCCGTAATTTCCACGCTTGCTGTCAAGATGGCCTTTTCTCCCTCCCATTCAATCACCCGATTAGCGAGTATAGTGGAGATGCGTCTTTCTCCTTTGAAAAAGTCCATCTCATATAGTGGGAGTATCCCAGTTCGGCGGGTTCTTTCTGTGATGTCGTCGGTTTCGTCATTGTGAATCAAAAGGCCCAATTCTTTTGGGGTTCGGCCGAGCACTTCTTCTTTCGTCATTTCCACAATTTCGCAGTAACGTTGGTTGACCTTAACGTACCGACCTTCGAAATTTTGGATGGCGCATGGAAAGGGGGCCATTTCGAAGAGGGTGGCAAATTGTTTGCGACTGGCTTCCAGTTCCGTTTCCATTCGTTTGCGTTTATCAATATCTACGAAGAAAGCGATAAGTCGATCACCTATTACAGAGCCTCCGACCAGAAAAGTTTTTATGCTTCCGTCTTTACAGCGGATATGGTATTCGCGGGTTTGAATGTGCTGCCTGTTATTTTTAACGGCGGAAACAAAATCCTGTTCCCACATTAAACGACATTCCCTGCGATATTCTGGATCGGGGTAGGCAATCTGAAACCAGCTATCCAGATCGGGAATGTCCGCCAGCGTGTAGCCTAGTTCGCGTCCTATACCTTCATTAATGTTAAAATCATTGCCTTTTAGGGTGAAATCAACCATGGCAACAGGAGCGTGGTAAAACAATTCGCGGTAACGGGCCGCGTTTATTTCGACATCCTTTTGAGCTTCTTTTAGCCGTTGTATTTGTTCATTCAGGCGGGATTTGAGTAGAAAACTGATAATGCACAGGCCAAGAATGAGCAGCACAATGAATGTGCCAATTACGATCAAAAGCTGGAGGGTTTGAGGCGTGAGGCCACGTTTTGGGCGCAGTGCTATCCAGCGATGTAGAATCGTATCGAGTTCATGACTACTAATACTATCGAGCGCTTTTTGAATGGCGCTGTATAGTTCAGGGTATTTATAGCTAACGGCTATACGGAATGGGAACGTGTAATCTGTTTCTCCACAGATCTGCAAATTGGTAATGCCATTCTTGCTGATATAATAGGAGGAAACAGCGATGTTTTCGAGGAATGCGTCTGCTCGACCAAAAGCAACTTGTCGTAATCCTTCTTCTATATTGTCCACGGTAACGATTTTGAAACGTTCCTCAGCTCTTTCGCGGATGTATTCTTCCATGGCGTGACCGTTTATTATGGCAACACGGTGATTCTTCAAGTCATCAAGCGAAAGATTTTGCCCCAAGGAAGGCGTGCCAATGATGACTACCGGGATCTGCGCATAGGGCGAAGTAAAGAAGGCATACTTTTTACGCGTCTCTGTTTCGACAATTGTCGGAGCAATCGCACAGGTTCCGGCTTCTAGTGCTTTTAAATACACCTTTCTGTTTTCGTAGTTTTGTTTGGGGAACGTTACCCCTAATCGCTGTTCCACTAACCCAATTACATCAGCGCCGACCCCTGTAAACGTACCATTCTCATTCATGAATTCAATGGGCGGGAAGTCCGGGTTGTACCACAATTCCATACGCGAAGCATTGTCGTGCAGCCAGGCTTTTTCTTCCTCGGTCAGCGTATGCAACACAACGCTTTTATTTGAGGGGGAAGCCTGACCTTGAGATGCGGGGTCGGTTGAATCGTGGGCAACGGCGCGTGTTGACAGGAAAAATGCCTGCAAAAGTATCAAAAGACACCCTATCTCGACCCAATAGGTTGCGTAACCCCGAAGTGGGTAGGCTTTAAAGATGCTATGGAGCCAGGTATGTGTCACTGAAGGGAGATTGAATGACACGAATCTGGGCATAAGGTCTACCTCCAACAGTTCCTCTGCGTGTGTGCTATGCCGTTTTCAACGGCTTAGCAATACAACGGCCTCACCATACATAATCATACCATCAGTGTGTGTTTTTTTGTAAATGCCTGACGATAGGGTAAAAGTTGTTAATTTGTGTTGCTATGGGGGTATCATTTTTTTGATGCAGTGCGCACATTGGGGTCGTAAAGAAACACAACCCAGGACGCTTGTGAGAGAATGGTACGGCGTATTCAAACATGGGATGAAAAACCATAATTTTAGTGACGATTTGAAAAGTTGTCCTAAAGAACGAAAGACTTGCTGCGGTCAGGGATGGTAAGGCCCATATTTCCTGGGGGGGCCTGGTCACCTTGGGGTCACTGGACTGCTTTAGTTGAATATCATGCAGGTAGATAAAAAATTAGGGGCGTTGATTGTATTCAACGCCCCAAGCGATTTACCTTAATTTGCTTAGATCCAGCCAAACAGCAGATCCCAAAGTTCTGCAAGCACCCAATGGATCGCCTGCAACGGCCAAGCCAAAATGTCATGAATGGTGCCAAAAAAATCGTCCATAGATACAGCCTCCCTTTTGTACAATTTTTTTTGGGTCAACATGCATTTTTACACAACGCAGACGACCCGCCCCTACACAGAAGCCATACACATCAGCGCGTAGGCTTGATTTCAGCGTACCGCAAGTGATTTTATTTGTCAACTGGAATTGTGCTATTCAAGCCTGTGTCTTTTTGAGAGGAGGGCGTTATTATGTCGATAGAAATCGAACGAAAATTTCTGGTGCAGAAGCATTTGTGGAAGCCCCCTGCAGAGGGGGTGCGCATGCGGCAAGGCTACCTCTGCGTGGGACCGCCTGCAGCTATACGGGTTCGTGTCATTGGGGAAAACGCCGTTTTAAACATTAAACAAGCAACGGATTCAATAGTTCGTCGTGAGTATGAATATCCATTACCATGCGCGGAAGCCAATGAATTACTGGATACATTATGTGCTGGCTCGATTATTGATAAAACGAGGTATACGTTGCCCGTCGGCAACTTGGCGTGGGAAGTGGATGTTTTTTATGGCCTTAATGAAGGACTGGTGGTGGCGGAAATTGAGTTGCAAGATGAAAACCAATCCTTTGAAAAGCCAATCTGGTTGGGTAGAGAAGTTTCCCAGGAGTTGCGTTATTTCAATGCCCATTTAGCGCTTCATCCGTATACAACGTGGAATCTGTGAGGGGAGATGAACGGCGATGCGCAATTTTGATAACGGGATTTTGCTATGAATATCGATTTGAAAGAAGCTCTGGAAAAAGCCGTCGCCATGTCTAAAAGCCCGGGTGCAGTGGCTTTGGTGGGAGATAGCGAACGCGTGCTCTTTGAAGACGCCGTCGGTTGGCGGCAGAGCATTCCCCAAACCCTGCCCGCGAGTGTAGATACTATCTACGATTTAGCCTCCCTTACCAAACCTGTTGCCACGACAACAGCTATTTTGCAATTGCGTGATGCGGGTAAACTTGACCTTGAACAACCGGTTTCCGAAATTATTCCGATAGCGGCCTTTCGTAGTTTCACCATACGTCATTTGTTGACGCATACCTCTGGTTTGCCCGGATACGCCCTGTGGTACAAAGAAATTCATGACCTCAATGAGATGATACAGCGAATTGCCGCAGCAGGGGTAGAATGGAAAGCCGGTACACGGCGTCGCTACTCCGATTTTGGCTTTATCCTGCTTGGCAAGATCGTAGAGTTGACGGCGGGCGATGCGTTGGACGCCTATTGCACAAAAAATATATTTACCCCTCTCGGCATGCATCGTACATCTTTTATTCCGCCAAAGGCCTGGCAAAAGAAATGTGCCCCTACCGAGCAGTGTCCATGGCGAAAACGTTTGATCCAGGGCGAGGTGCACGATGAGCATGCTTCTGCTATGGGCGGAGTGGCCGGGCATGCCGGATTGTTCAGTACTGTACAGGATCTGTCGCGTTTTTGTCGCGCCTTTCTGGAAGGGAAAGTGTTAAACGAGAAAACATTGGCCGAGGTTGAACGTATAGGGCAAGTGGCGTCTTATCCATGGCAAGGACTGGGCTGGCAGCTCGATCCATGGTCATGCGGCGCCTCTGGATTCTTACCCACACGCCGTACCTTGGGGCATACCGGTTGGACAGGGACAGCGTTGTGGATGGATCATACGCAGAACCGTTATGCAATTTTGCTGAGCAACACCTGTCACCCAAGTCGGAAAAACCGAGACAACCAAACGTTGCGTCAGATATTTTTTCATCACGTTGCGGCGCACTATTATCCCGAAAAACGAAACGTGCATACGGGTATCGACCGGTTGGCTTGGGATTATTTTGCACCGCTTAGAGGAAAGCGCATTGGCGTGCTGACCAATCATGCTGCCGTAGACCAGATGGGCCATTCTTTATTGGACGTGTTGCGTTTGACGCCAGACATTACAATTAAGCGCCTGTTTAGCCCCGAACATGGTTTCCGTGGACAGGCAGAGGCGGGCGAACATGTAGCAACGCAAACAAAGACAATACCGGTCATTAGCCTTTATGGCAAACGCAAACAACCTACTGCAGAGGAAGTGTCAGATCTGGATTATCTCATTGTGGATTTACCGGATATCGGCGCCCGCTATTACACGTATATGGCGACCATGAAGGCATGTATGGAGACTTGTGCAAAGACACGCATCCCCATGATTATTCTCGACCGTCCCAACCCCGTTGGGGGCGCGGTGCTGGAAGGCCCCATTGCCACCGACTACGGCAAAGACGTGTGTTGTGCTCCCATTCCGATCCGCCATGGCATGACCTTGGGCGAATTGGCCTTATATTTCAAAAAAACATTCTTTTCCGAACATCCCCTGTCCCTTCAGGTTATAGAAACGGACAGCTGGTATCGTGCACTTCACTATGAGGCATGCAGCTTACCCTGGGTAGCGCCTTCCCCCAATATACCCGATCCACAAACAGCATTGGTTTATCTCGGTACCTGCCTTTTTGAAGGGCTTAACCTGAACGAAGGGCGGGGTACAGAGACGCCCTTCCGCCTTATTGGCGCTCCCTGGTTAGATACAAAACGTGTTTTGGACACCCTTCAACCCCAAGAGACGCTCGGCTTCGAACTGTACGAACGTGCCTACACCCCACGCGCCATTCCCGGCAAGGCCAGCCATCCCCAATACCAGGACGAAGCCTGCCACGGCATTTTTATTACCCTCAAAGACCCGCAAAAAGCACGTCCGCTCACCTTGGCGGTCGCTCTGATTGTTGCGATGCATCGTTTCCATAAAAAAAGTCTGAAATTTGATCCCTTCTTTGATACGCTTGCAGGGGGAGAGGGATTGCGCACCCAGATTCAGCAAGGGAAGAGCGCCTTGGAAATTCAGGAAAGTTGGACCGCTGCTTTGGCGCAATTTGACAGAAAACGCCCCCGTCTTTACCCTACTTTGAAGCAACTACTTGAAGGGGACGAGTCCTATAAAGCCTGACGCGCGCCTTTGGATAGATATATCGGTTGTATTCAATACATGATTGCAAAAATCTATAGGAATACCGTAACGATGAACAAAAACTTTTGGTTATTTTGCCTGCTTGCCCTCGTTGTACTTGCTATATCTGCCTTTCTCTGGTGGTCCTTGGATCTTCAGTACACCCCCAGCCATTACGCCCCTAAACCCACTCCCCCCCAAGAGAAAACCTTTCCACCACTTCCACCAACTCCATCCGAACCAACCCCGGTAGAAACCCCGGTAGAAACCCCGGTAGAAACCCCGGTAGAAACCCCGGTAGAAACCCCGGTAGAAACCCCGGTAGAAACCCCGGTAGAAACCCCGGTAGAAACCCCGGTAGAAACCCCGGTAGAAACCCCGGTAGAAACCCCGGTAGAAACCCCGGTAGAAACCCCGGTAGAAACCCCGGTAGAAACCCCGGTAGAAACCCCGGTAGAAACCCCGGTAGAAACCCCGGTAGAAACTCCGGTAGAAACCCCGACCACATCTGAGTTAAGTACGGAGGAGCAGGCAGTAGAAAGCGCACGGGCGGAGGCGGTGCGTTATCGTGATAAAGCAGCGGCTATGGAGACTGCCGTCGCCAATGAGATGCTTTTTACTCAGGGGAAACGCCTGTTGAAGGAGGGGGATTTGCGTCGGGAACGTAAAGATGGAGCGATGGCCTTGGAGATGTATGAGACTGCGGCAACTATCTTTTCGCAACTCTGCGAATTGTCTGCTGCGCCGTTGCAGCCGAAAGTTTCCGCTGTCAATCCTGAACGGCAACGACTGGAGGAGGTGCGTCAGGAAGCACAGCAGGCTGCAGAAACGGCCTTATGGGAACCCAAAAGCTTAAAAACAGCCCAGAATCTATTTGCAGAATTTGAGGGGAAGGAGGGAGCAGCGGAACCATTGCAACCGATAATCAAGGCTTTTGAAGCAGTTGTGGATGAGGTCAAGGAGGAGAAGACGCTGATGCAGCAGTGGGGGGAGGAATTAGCTTCTTTGGCAGCTGAAGCTGAAAAGGCGGTTGCGTCTACCTATGCACCTGGTTTTTTGAAAACTGCGCAAGACAAACAAAAACAAATAGAAACAGCCAGAAACAAAGAGGATGTAACTGCGGCTTTTGAGGCGGCCCGAGCTGCTTATATGCAAGCGGTGAAGGAAAGTCAGGAAGCGAAAGAGCAAGCACAGGCGTCAACGAAGGAGGAGGCGACATCGGAAAAAAAAACAGAGCCGGTAGATAAGGCTGTTGAAGTTGAAGCGGGAACGATCCGGAAATTTGCGGGTATCGAATTTGTTTGGTGCCCGCCGGGTACTTTTCTTATGGGTAGTCCGGCAAGCGAACCTGAACGTGAGACCGACGAAAACCAACAAAAAGCAACCTTTGAAAAGGGGTTTTGGTTGAGCCGTTTTGAAACCATACAGTGGCAGTGGAAAGAGGTGATGGGGGAGACGCCTTCGTCATTTGTGGGGACTAATCGCCCGGTGGATTCAGTGGGGTGGGATGAGGTGCAACAGTTTATCGAGAAACTGAACCAGGAGTATGGGGACGGTTTCCGTCTACCCACTGAAGCCGAATGGGAATACGCCTGTCGTGCAGGTACGACTACACCTTTTCATTACGGCGCCACGTTGAGTTCCGCGCAGGCCAATTATAATGGCGCGAGTTCATATAACAATGGACAAGCGGGCGAGTTTCGTCAAAGCACGACGAATGTAGGCTCCTTTCCGCCCAATGCGTGGGGATTATATGACATGCACGGGAATGTGTGTGAATGGTGTCAGGGCCGTTTTGACAGTGCCGCGTCTGATTCCTTGGTAGATCCCTTGGCGTCCGGCGTAGAATTGCATGTGCTTCGGGGAGGGGCATGGAATTATGAGCCGCGTTATTGTCGTGCCGCTTTCCGGGATCGTAGAACGCCGCATATGCTTGCCAGTGTGTTGGGATTTCGTCTTGCCCGTGATGCGAATGAGGGGGAAGAGCCCTAAAGCGGTCCAGCGACCGCAAGGTGGCCAGGGCCACACCCAGGAAATATGGTCCTTACCGTCCCTGACCGCAGCAAAAATTCCGTTTTTTATGATAACTTTTTAGATTTTAGTCACTAACCGTATGCATGACAAGCGCTATACATGGGGGCTTTTCTTTGTTATAGAGGTTGACATGGGGGGGCGGAAAGCGGCAAGATCCGCGCTATGATAAACGAACACGAATTATACATGGGCTATGCGATCCGCGAAGCAGAGCGTGCAATGGAGGCGGGCGAGGTGCCGGTTGGTTGTGTGATTGTGCATGAGAACCGGGTGATCGGCAAGGGGTATAATCAGCGGGAGACCTTGCAGGACCCGACAGCGCATGCGGAGGTCTTGGCCATTACGGCTGCTGCTGCTTCACTGGGGAGTTGGCGCTTGGAAAATACGCGCTTGTATGTGACGCTGGAGCCTTGTCCGATGTGTGCAGGCGCGATTATTCTGGCGCGCATTCCGGAAGTGTATTTTGGAGCGCACGATCCTAAGGCTGGCGTATGTGGTACCTTGATGAATCTGTTGGAAGATGATCGTTTTAATCATCGTCCTCTTGTTGCCTCGGGGGTGCGCGCAGAAGAATGCAGCGGCCTGCTTACAGGATTCTTCCGAGCGATTCGCGCTGCGAATAAGAACGCGAGGAACGCGTAGTCTGTTTTTATGAATTGAGCAGCGGGAAATTCTTCACGTTGGACTTCTCTTAAATCTACAGCGATACATCGCTGTATCTGTAGCTTCTTATACTACGGTCTGCTGGCTGGCTAAGGGCCGGGTGTGTTTACCTTCTTTATGGTGCGCCGCAGTGCATGCGGTTTTTTTTCGTTGATTTGGAAAGGTTGTCGGGTAATGTGTAGTGCGGTAGGGAAGTGTTGCGCCATAGCTGTAACGATTATGGTGTTGTTCGCGTGGGTTTGTGGTGCGGATGAAGTAACGGCGCGTGAACAGGCGTTGTTAGATACGGTGCAGCAGTTGCTGGAAGCCAATCAACGTCTGGAGGCGCGGGTGGAGCAGTTGGAGAAGCATATTGGACTCTCTCAGTCTGAACAGGAAACCCCTGAAAAACCAGCATCACCAGTTCCTGCCACGGATACATCTGCGAAAGAGCTGCCTACATCTACTACAGCTCCTGTGCCCCCTCCTCATGCATCCGCAAAGGATAAAATAGCATTGGAGACGTATTGGAAGCGTGGGCTTTGGTTTGAAAGTACAGACAAGGCCTATTCGGTGCATATCGGAGGACGTATTCAAACCGATTGCGCCTGGTTTGATTCACCGCGCACATTTCGTTTTCTGCAAGGCAATACACTCCTTCCGCAAGTTAGTGAAGAGGAAGACGGTGTGGAGTTTCGCCGGGCACGTTTGCAGGTAAGCGCCAGAATCTACGATGATTACATTTTTAAGGCCCAGTATGATTTTGCAGGCGACAGCGGGACGACGTCGTTTAAGGATGTTTATGTCGGTATGTGCAATGTGCCGTATGTAGGCACGATAAAGCTGGGGCATCTCCAGGAACCTTTTGGTCTGGATGAGTTGATCAGTAATAATGATCGTACGTTTATGGAGATTGCATTGCTTAATGCCTTTATACCGGATAGGAATTATGGGCTTTTGCTTTCTAACCAGGTGTTGAATAAGCGCCTTAATTGGGCGCTGGGGGTGTTTCATACCACGGATAACAACCCGGGCGACAATGATTCGCAGGAGGATACGGGCTGGAATGTGACCGGACGCTTGACAGGGGTGACATGGTATGACAAGGAAACGGGACGCCGGGTGTTGCATTTGGGGTGTGCGTTCAGCCATCGCGATCCGGATGGTATGCTTCGCTATCGACAACGTCCTGAGGCCCATCTGGCCAATGTGTACCTGGATACGCGACGATATAACAGTGATGGTTCTTATCGGGATATCAATGCTGATGCGGTGAATTTGTATGCCTTGGAAGCCGCCTTGCAGTGCGGTCCAGTATCGGTGCAGGGGGAGTATATGCGTAGTGAAGTGACGCCTTTTGACGGTGCGGGACTGGATTTTGATGGTTGGTACGTGCAGGCGAGCTATTTTCTAACCGGTGAGCACCGTCCTTATAGTCTGAACAGCGGCATTTTTGGCCGTGTCGTTCCGAACCATTCTTTTTCGTTACAAGGTGAAAGGGGATGGGGAGCCTGGGAACTCGCATTGCGCTATTCGGAGTTGAATTTGAACGATAGCATGGTCTACGGGGGTAGTGAAAACAATGTTGGTGTAGGGATTAATTGGTATCTCAACGGAAATGCGCGGATCATGTTGAATTATATCCATGCAGACATTACGGATGTTTTATATCACGGCGACGTGGATATCCTGCAAAGCCGTTTTCAGGTGTCGTTTTGATGGACGCAAACTAATACCTGTGTGGCGGGTATTATTCCGAAAATACTTGGGCCGTAAACCGATATAAAGTAGCATCAGGGGCCTGCCAAGCCTCTGGGGACGCCCCTGCTTTTTCGCATACGCCGTGTAAAAACGCTTCACGCGTCCAGCCATGTTCAACAGCGACTTGAGGCAGCAATAAACCGCCACCACGAGTGCCCACGTGATCGAGATAGAGTCCATCTTGTCCTAACTGGATATCTTCCAGGCTATGGACCTTGATGAATGGGGAATCGGCCGTCTCGTTGGGACAAAGCACAGAGATTTCAATCTGGATGTCGCTGAGTTCCACGGCCTCTACCGGTGTAAAGCGTGGGTCGCGCGTTCCTGCGTTGATCGCGTTATCCCGCACGGTTTCCGCCAAGGACTCAAGTCCTCTCGTATACCCGATACAACCCCGCAGATCGTGGTTGCGATATAACGTGACAAAGGCCCCTGTTTTTTCACGCATTCGCGGTGTGAGGGGATAGTCCTCCAGCGTCAGAACAGCGCGTGTGTGGATGTAGGTATCCAGACTGTCGCGCGCTATTTGCAATAATAACGTTTCTTCTTCCTTGTCCAAATAACAACAAAAATCCATGTCATTCCTCTGGGGGAGTTTCCTGGGGGACGGAAGCGCCTTTCAATTTAATCTCTCTAATCTCTCTGGGCGGTTCTTTAGAGGTCTGGGAGACGGCATTCAGTCCACGCGCGTCATAGAAATTAATGGCGGCATAACTGATAGAGCGCTTTTCATTCTTCATGCTTCGTCCGGAAAGCTCATGCGCCAGGACCTGTCCACCGACATAATGGGGTAACAGTTTTAAAAGCACCTCAATCGCCTCTTCACCGATGATAGGGATATGGTTCTTGGCTATGAAGTGGTGAAGGCCCGGGACATCATGTTCGAGAATATAGTCAAAGAGACGTGAATCGATGCGTTCGATATTCTCAAAAATATCCTCTGTAAAGGGACGGAAGCTGAAATCATTTCCAAAGTGGGTGAATTCGGCACTTACAACCAGCAACGTCTTATCGTCAATGATCTTTTGTAACGTATCCGCAACGACCTCGATGTGACGCACATTAAACTTGTCCGTACTGTCTTTCAGATTGCCCACCAGAATGGGAACCAGCTTAAATTTGCCCAGGCGTTGTTGTAAGAAGGGCAATACCAGTTCAATGGAAGGCTCTTTTTCGTGGATTGAAACTTGTCCTGGACGTCTGGTGTAGCTGACGTCGTGGATAGAGAATAAAGGCGAGCGGGAGACGAGCTGAACCGCTTCTTTGTCCAGCGGTACATAGCCCAGCGGAGTCAGATAGGCCTTTACTTCCGGCATGGAACAGCCATCAAAATGTACATAGCGCGCCCCGCCTAAAACGATGACCCGCTCAAATTGGCCGGGTTTCAAGTATTTAAATGCATGTGCCGCGACTGCACCTGAAAGCCCATAGCCATCATGGGGTACAATACACGCCTTTAAAGGCATGGAATAGTCAGGTGGCGTCGCCTGATTGAATAATTTGTCGAGTGTTTCGAGCAGCGTCTGAGGCGATTCGGGATACAATGGACCGCTTCCTATAGGAAGCCGAACGATTTCGCCAGCATAGGACAGGGTCGTTCCCGCTATGAGTAGCACAAAGAGGCAAAGTCGCTTGAATCGCATACGATATCTTCTCCAATTGCAGAGCTTGTATCAAACCCCGTCCAGCCAGTACTAGAGTATCTGAAGTATAGCCAGTAAACCGTTCTAAAGTGGTCCAGGGACCACAACCAAAGTGTATGGTCCTTGCCATCCCAGACAGAAGCAAAAATTTCGTTCCCTCGTGACGAAGTTCAACTTGGTAACGAGAGCGCAGCAAAAATTTCGTTTTTACGACAGCTTTCCAGATTTAAGGCAGTAAAACTCATAGAGGGCACTACCTCGTCGTTGTGCCACGTTGAAATATTCAGCCGCGCAACAGTATAGCACAGGTGTTGAAAGGGGGCGAATTACTTGTTCCCGTATAGCTTGCAAGGAATAAGGGGCTTCCCTTTTTTTTCGTTTCGAGATACACTGAATGACACGGAAAATGGAGAGATGCTTTATTGTCTGCAGTATAAGGCCCGTAGTTAACAAACCGGGTTAGAGAAGTTCAGGAAAGGGGAACGCCGATGCTTGTGGTAGGGTTTGCTTCACGAGATATTACGCCAGAACCAGGGCAGGAAATGCCGGGTCTGGTTGAAAAGCGAATCGCAGCGGGGGCTCACGATCCGCTTTTTGTGCATGCTGTGGTTATCGAACAGAATGGCTGTCAATTGGCGATAGCACAAGTGGATTCATTCGTTGTGACCGAAGCGATGGTGGCATCGGCGCGTCAACAGATTCAGAATACATGTGGTATTCCTGGCAGAAACTGTTGTATCAGTGCCACACACACGCACGCCGGTGGTCCGGTTATCGATCTTTTTAACGCGACAGCAGATGCCGAGTATTGTGATTTTGTGACTCGGCGTATTGCGGCGGCAGTTGTAGAGGCACATCGTTTACGCCGTCCTGCATTCGTAGGCACAGGAGCGAATGCGGCAGTACGCTTTGCCTTTAACCGTCGTTTTAGAATGAAAGACGGAGGATGTCAAAGCGATCCGGGAAAAATGAATTCTAACATTCTGTCAGCGGCAGGTCCTGCCGATCCCTTGGTCACGGTGATTGCTTTTTGTATTCCCGAGACGTTTGAGCCGCTAGGTGCAATCGTTCATTTTGCCTGCCCTCCTGCCCATATGAGAGGAAACCTGATTTCTGCAGATTATCCGCAGATGGTGATGCGCACCTTACGTTCGATTTATGGCACTAACTGTGGGGTTGTGTTCCTCAATGGCGCCTCTGGCGATATTAGCCAGGTGGATTATTTGAGCACACGTCCGGATGAGGTTGGCTCCTATTGGTGTAACCGGATGGGGCGAGGGGTGGCCGCTGCTGCAGTGCAGGCTCTGGCGAGGATGGATTTTATGGATGCGCCGGGCATTGCCGTGGATAGAACATTGCTTCAGCTGGATATGCGGGTTCCTACGGAAACCCAATCTACCGAAGCGCGTGAAATACTAGAGAAGCGCGATCAGGTTGAAGCCGTAGAAGCAATGTACGCCAATGAATTGCTGCAGGTTGAGCAGATAGTGCAGGAGAATAGTAAACGGGAATTGGAGATGATGGGAATCCGAGTAGGGGATGCTATTCTTTGGACCACGCCTGGTGAGCTTTTCCAGTCCTGTGCGATGGATGTGAATGGCGAGTCTCCCTTTATGTATACCTGCTGTGTCGAATTGGCGAATGGATACCAGGGGTATATATGTACCGAGGATGCCTTTGATGCTTCTTGCAATGAGACCCGGTTGGCGCGCAACAGCTTTTTAGCGCGCGATGCCGCCGACGAAACGGTGCGGGCAGCGAAGGAATTGTGTCGGGAAGTATGCAATGCCGCTGAAAAGGATCTGAGTTGTCTAGCAGGAAAGCGGCTCTGGCCCAGTTCGGAATAAAGTGTTGCCCCAACGATAATTCTCTATGCATGTATGCGTCTACCGCTCCCTGTAACAATTGTTGCAAACAGTTACCAGGAGTGGAGGAGAATTGCGCGCGATGGGGGTTATTCTATCTGGAAAAGATGCATAACCAGCCTCAAAAGCGGTAGTATCCCAAAGCGGTCCAAGCAGCAGGGATGGTCCTTGTCATCCCTGACCGCAGTAATTGTTTCGTTTTTATGACATTTAGTCACTAGTAGTAGGCCTTCGGGGCGGATACAAGCACAAGCTTGCAACTATGCAGGTACAAAGATGGGTGAACCATCGGTATTGGCAGTGGTTTCTGGACCGCATGGAGGAAGTGTGAATCGTTATTATCTATGTATAAGTATAATTTTTGTCTTGAGCTTTCATGCGCTGGCGGAAGCAGGGGAGGCTGTGGAAGCCTTGCTCACAGAGGAGAATCAGGAACGCCTTGAAGCAGGAGAGTATCTGCTAACCTTCGAAAAGATAAAGAAGGAAGGAGAGAGTTGTGGCCAGGGGACCGCGATTATGCTTGCCAATTCTTCTGCGGATACAGCATGGCATTGTCTGACCCAGTTTAAAAAGCATCCTGAATTTATGCCGCATGTGGTCGGGTCGGAGATTTATTTTAAAGAAGCCGATACCGTGGCTTTGAAACAAACGATTAAGATTGCATTCAAAAAAGTGTCCTATCACGTTATCCAACATCTGGATCATGACAAGCACATACTTACTTGGGAGTTGGACAAAACAAAACCCAATGGCATCAAAGATACCCGTGGTTCATGGCAAATACGACCGTATGATGAGAGCCGATGTATGCTAATCTACACAGTTTCAGCCGATAGCGGCATGCCCATCCCATCAATGATCGAAGATTTTCTCCTCAAACAGGATTTACCCAACGTCGTCAAAGCGATGAAAACGCGCGCAGAAAACCATTCATAAGATAACCGGAGATATTTCGCGAAATATCATCGCTGCTCCACCATGAACAAGCGATATGCACAGGAATGCATCAACATAAAAAAGGTAGATAAGGAGGGAGGCGGTGGGTCTTGGGTACCCACCGCCCTCTTAGTGCGGGGTGTGTTTGAAACCAAATATATATTTTCTTAGGCGCAAGAAAACAAAATTGAGTGTTTTAAATGCTGAAATCCTTGGGCTGCGGTTGACTTCAGTCTCACTCAGGGCTGTTATTTCTCTTGGCCCCAAACACCGAACGTAGAATAACACAACATATAGTGTTTGTCAACCTTTTTTATACATAAAAAAGGGGGTTTAAAATACTATATTATCGGTTTTAGAAACGCTTTCTAGATCAAAAGCACAAGATATAGTTTTTCAGTTTCTTTTTAGAAATCTTTTTTCTCCCTATATATTGTGGTGTCTTCTATAGCCCGGAAGGGAAGGATGAGCCCAAAGGGACATTTTTTGGGTAAATGTATGCATAAAGAATACATTTTTATGCGTTTTTTGTACCTTTTATTGTGCAAAATGGCACGATAAGCGTAAATAATGACGAATTAAGCCTACGGTTTTGTAGGAAATGTTTGTAGTGGTAGAAAATTGACATCTTTCATTCACGGGGGCTATACTTCTCTGATGTTTGAGGGATAGTAACTGGTTCTAAACGTTAACAACAATGACGGGGTGATGTATGCGTATCTTTATTCCTAAAGAGATATGTCCTGATGAGACCCGTGTGCCAATGATTCCAGATACGATTAAAAAACTGGCTCGTAAAGAAGGGGCTGAGTTTATCGTGGAGTCAGGCATGGGCCTGCGTTGTGGATATGACGACAAAGCGTATGAGGATGCGGGCGCAACGGTGAGTGATGCTCGTGATTCCCTTTTGGCAGAGGCCGATATCGTGCTTCGCTTAAGTAAGCCATCTGTTGAAGATATTGGCAAGTTGAAAAAAGGCGCCATCCACATTAGTTATTTGGATCCGTTTAATGAGACGGCCTTGGTGGATGAGTTCGTAAAATGTGGAATCAGCACCATTGCTATGGAAATGATCCCGCGCACGACGCTGGCCCAGAAGATGGATGTGTTGAGTTCGCAGGCGAACTTGGCGGGTTATGTGGCGGTGGTGATGGCTGCGCAGCGTTTGCCGCAGGTTTTCCCGATGATGATGACGCCCGCAGGTACATTGAAGCCGGCGCGTGTCTTCATTATTGGTTGCGGTGTGGCTGGTTTGCAGGCAATTGCCACGGCCAAGCGTTTGGGCGCGCGTGTAGACGCCTTTGATACGCGTCCCGTAGTGGAAGAGCAAGTGCAGTCCCTGGGCGCTAAATTCGTAAAAGTGGATTTGGGCGAAACAGGACAAACAAAAGATGGTTATGCCAAGGAATTGACGGCAGAACAGTTGGAGAAGCAGAAGGCGGAGATGGCCAAGGTTGTGGCACAGTCGGATGTGGTGATCACTACGGCGCAATTGTTTGGTCGTAAGGCCCCGGTGATTGTGACCGAAGAAATGGTCAAGAGCATGCGTCCGGGTAGTGTGCTTGTAGACTTGGCGGCGGAGACGGGGGGTAATGTTGTGGGCGCGAAGCCGGGTGAAGAGGTTGATGTGGATGGGGTGACGATTGTGGGGGCGAAGAATTTCCCGGGGCGTGTACCTGTGCATGCCAGCCAGATGTATTCGGCGAATGTAGGGAATCTGTTGGAACACTTCTGGGATGAGGAAGCCAAGGCCTTTCAGTTGAATCTGGACGATGAAATTATGGATGGCTGCCTTATTGTGCATGAAGGCGAAATCCGCAGCGAAATGTTGAAGAAAGCGAGGAGTTGATCATGCAGAAACTAATCCTACCGAAGAAGCGATTGCTTCTGGTGGTGGCGCTGTGCGTGGCTGCGGTGGGTTTCTCCGCATTGGCGGTCGCGCAGGATGTGCCCGAGAGCACCGAGGCTGTGGCGGTGGAGGCAGAAGCGAATGGGAACTCACAGATTTCAGGCATGTTACTGTTGCTGTTTTCCTTTGTATTGGCTATTTTTCTGGGTTTCGAATTGATTTCGAAAGTACCCTCGCAGTTGCATACCCCTTTGATGTCGGGTTCAAATGCGATTTCGGGCATCTCTATTGTAGGTGCGCTGTTGGCTGCCGGCATGACGAAGGGTAGTGTGTTGGGTACGGTTTTGGGCCTGCTAGCTGTGATTTGCGCTAGTATCAACGTGTTTGGCGGCTATTTTGTCACCAACCGCATGTTGGCCATGTTTAAGACGAAGAAGGAGGGCGGGAAATGAGCGAGATTATTATTGAACTGAGTTATATCATTTCCGCGGTTCTCTTTATCTTGGGCTTGAAGATGTTGAGTAAGGCGAGCACAGCGGTGCGCGGCAATATGGTTTCCGCTGTAGGTATGCTGATCGCTATTGTTGCTACGCTGCTCTACAGTGGAATGAGTTACCACTGGATTCTGATTGGTATGGTGCTTGGTGGGGTTATTGGAACCATCGCTGCTATTCGGGTCCCAATGACCTCGATGCCCGAGTTTGTCGCCTTGTTCAATGGTACAGGCGGTCTGGCGAGTTTGTTGGTAGGCTGGGCGGAGTATAATAAAAATTTCGGCAGCTATGAAAGCAACGACATTGTTTCCGTGATCGCAACCTATCTGGCGGTGCTTATTGGTGGCATCACCTTTACGGGTAGTATGATTGCGTACGCCAAGTTGGCCGAGCGGATGAATAGCAAGCCGATTCTCTATGCGGGACAGCAGGTGGTAAATGCGGTTATCGTCGCGGCGGTGTTAGGTTGTGGCGCGGTATTTATTTTTGATCCCGATATGACGTTAGCATCGGTGCTTTTCTATGTCGCCGTTCTCATTTCCCTGGTCTTGGGCGTGCTGGTCACGATTCCTATCGGCGGTGCAGATATGCCGGTAGTGATTTCGCTGTTGAACAGCTACTCCGGTCTGGCGGCGTGTGCGGCCGGTTTCGTTATTGGTAACACCGTCTTGATTGTTGCGGGTTCCCTCGTAGGCGCCAGCGGCATTATCCTGACCAACATCATGTGCAAAGCGATGAATCGTTCGCTGAGCAATGTACTGTTTAGCGGTTTCGGTTCTGCGGCAGGCGCTGCGGGTGGCGGTAGCAGTGAACAGGGTGAAGCCAAGGCGCTTTCTCCCGAAGATGCCTATTATGTACTGGAAGCGGCCAGCTCCGTTGTCTTTGTGCCGGGATACGGCATGGCGGTAGCCCAGGCACAACACGTAGTGCGTGAATTGGGTGAGCTGCTGGAAGAGAACGGCGCGGAAGTCAAATACGCCGTTCACCCTGTGGCGGGACGTATGCCAGGCCACATGAACGTGCTGCTAGCGGAGGCTAATGTGCCTTACGAGCAGTTGGTGGAAATGGATGACATCAATCCGGTTATTGAATCCGTAGACGTGTGCGTCGTTATTGGCGCCAACGACGTAGTCAATCCTGCGGCACGCGAAGATGAAACCAGCTCGATTTATGGTATGCCGATTATCAATGTCGACAAAGCACGCTCGTGTTTCGTACTCAAACGTTCGTTGGCTTCCGGTTTTGCCGGTGTACAGAATCCGCTGTTCTTCAAAGAGAATACGCGTATGATCTTCGGTGATGCCAAAGCAACGCTGACCGCGATGGTAGACGAATTTAAGGCCAGCTAAATAACCAATAGCGCTTTTGTGTGGTCGCGATGCAGCGTACTGCGCTAGGCGAGTAAAGAATTAGGTAGGCGTTCTCTGAGGAGAACGCCTACCTTTTTTAAGTTTTTTTGGAGCAAGAGAAGTTGAAAAATTAATAAGAAATAAATATAATTAGATATTCTAATTAATAGCTTTCTTAATAAAGAGAATGATTATGAAAAAAGAGGCCAATGAAAGACGGCGGCAGGCGCAGGAAATTCATGCGACAGTGCGCATGCTTCGATTGATAATATCGAGAGAGCATGTACATAAGTTGCGTCATTTAGCACGCGATCATAACTATTTGGAGTTGACGTTGCCGCAGTTTAACATGCTCATCGAGGTGCGGGAACAAGGGCCAATTACGATTAAAAAGTTGGCGAAAACCTTGGAGGTTTCCAGCCCTTCTGTTTCCAGCATGGTAGATCGATTGGTGGAATTAGAGATGCTGGTTCGTGAGCAGAATCCTCAGGATCGTCGCGAGGTGCTGGTACGTCTTTCGCCGCAGGCAAATCAGTTTGTATTGGATATGGAGGAGCATTTGCTGAATAGCCTGGAGGACTTGCTAGAAAAGTTAGGGGCTGATGAGGCGCAACGCTGGTGCGATGTCTATGCCCGTGTGGGCGAGGTCTTGTTGCGTGATTATGCGGATTTGCTGATGTCTGAACTGAAAAAATAAGTTAAAAATTCGTGTGTAACGATATCTGGAGCGCTTTATGTCGCTCTTTTAACGATTATTGTAAGGGAAAGCGGAGTATGGAAGGTAAGAAAAAAACACTCTCTGTTTTATGGTCGGTTCTGGCAGTGCTTGCCATTCTGGTTTTGGGAATGGGTGTACGGTATGGTCTGGCCAAGTTGAGAAAAGAGCCTAAACAGGTGGAAGTGCCTGAAGCGCATTTGGATGTAACAGTAATGACAGCGCATGCAAAGGATGTGCCGGTGGTTATTGAAGAGCGCGGCCAGGTGCGTCCGTTGAACACTGTGCAGATTACACCGGAGGTAGCGGGCAATGTGGTAGCAATTCATCCCCGCTTGGAAGTGGGGGAGGTGATTGAAAAAGGAGCGCTGCTGTTTCGTATTGATCCGCGCAATTACACGGCGGCCCAGGCGCAGGCGCAAGCCCAGGTGATGCAAAGTAAAAGTGCGCTGGAGAGAATACGAAAACAATCTAAGATCGATGAACAACGCCTGGGGACGCTTCGCCGGAGTCGTGAGTTAACGCATGATGAGTATAAGCGTGTTGCGCGGCTTTTTGAGGAGGAACAAGTCGGAGCACAGTCGGGCGTTGATGCGGCGGAGATGTCTTTTAACCAGGCGAATGATGCCTATGATGTGCTGGCGCAGGCCATTGCTTTGTATCCTACCCGTATTCAGGAGGCGCAGAGCGCATTGGCGGCAGCTGAGGCGCAAGTTGCATTGGCAACGGCGAATATGGACCGTACCGAAGTATATACGCCGTTTACAGCGCGTATAAAGACGGTGCAAGTGGAGGAAGGACAGTACGTAGCGCCGGGTGCGCCGGTACTCACGTTGGCGGACGATTCGATATTAGAGATCGCGGTAGGGGTGGATAGTCGCGATGCGCGTAAGTGGCTTCAGTTTGACGAGGATGCGCCAGCATCAGCGGATGAGGCTTGGTTTTCTTCGCTTGCTCAAACGCCGTGTAAGGTGCGGTGGACGGAATCGCCGGAATCGCAATATTGGGAGGGAAGTCTGCACCGTGTGATCTCTTTTGACGATCGTACGCGCACACTTACCTTGGCCGTCCGTCTGACTGCGGAACAGGCACAGAGGGGAGCAGGTGAGATGCCGCTGGTGGATGGCATGTTCTGTTCTGTTGAGATTCCTGGACGTACCATGAAGCAGGTATATGAGTTGCCACGCTGGTTGGTAACTTTTGAAGGAGAGGTGTATGTGGCTGAGGAGGGACGCCTTGCACGGAGGACTGTGCAGGTTGTACGAAAGCAGGGTGATTATGTGTATGTCGCGGAAGGTTTGAAGGACGGGGAGCAGATCATTACTACACGCTTGGTTAATCCTCTTCCCAATAGCTTGCTGCGCATTCAGCAAGAGGAACCTGTGATGGAAGAACACGCCGCGGAGGCGTCGCAATGAGAAAAATATTTGCTGCATTTGCTCAAAACACGGTTTTTGCCAACATTGTATTGGCCATGATCTTTTTGGCAGGCGGATTGGCGACGGTCAACCTGATTCGGGAAGCTTTTCCGGAGTTTTCATTGGATATGATCATAGTGACAGTGCCTTGGCCAGGCGCTGATCCAGAGGAGGTGGAGGAGGGGATTTGTCGAAAAATTGAGGAAGCGATAGAAGGCCTTGATGGGATTCGTCAGTACGATACGACATCGGCGGAGAACATGGGAACAGCCCTGATAGAAGTTCAGGAAGGCTATGATGTTGATTATGTCAAAGATCGGGTGCGTAACAAGGTAGACGCTATCAGTACATTTCCCGAAGATGCCGAAAAGCCGGTAACGGAGGAGATGCTTATACGGGCTGAGGTGGCGATGGTGGCGCTTTCTGGGGAAGGGCTGACAGAACGTGAGTTGAAGGAATGGGGTGAAGAAATCAAAGAAGAGATGCGCATGCTTCCAGGGATTTCGCAGGTGCAAATCTTTGGTGCGCGGGACTATGAGATCGCCATTGAGGTATCAGAAGAACGACTGCAGGAATATGGGCTGAGTTTTGCACAGGTGGCGGCAATTGTGCGTGGCAACAGTATGAATCTTTCAGGCGGTACAATGCGTACCCGGGGGGAAGAGATTCGTCTGCGGACATTGGGACGTCGCTATACGGCGCGTGAGTTCGCCACGATTGAGGTGCTTGCGCCTAAGACGGGGGAAATCATTACACTGGATCGCATTGCAGATATTCGCGATGAATTTACGGAGGACAAGATACTCTCACGTTTTAATGGCGCGTCGGCTCTAACCATCTCGGTGCTGAAAACACAGGAAGAAGACACGTTAGCCATCGATAAAGCGGTGCGTGCTTATGTAGCCCAAAAACAGAAAACTTTGCCGGAGGGTTTACATATTGTACGCTGGGGAGGAACGGCGGATATTCTACAGGCGCGTATTTCACTGCTTGTGCGTAATGGTATCATCGGTCTTTCCCTGGTATTTATTCTACTTTGGCTTTTCCTGGATATCCGGTTGAGTTTTTGGGCGGGCATGGGAATGCCGATCAGTGTGATGGGGGCCTTGGCGATCATGTGGGGGATAGGGAGCACCCTCAATATGATTTCCCTTTTTGGTCTGATTATGGTACTTGGTATCATCGTCGATGACGCTATCGTGGTGGGTGAGGCAATCTATGTGCACCGAAAAAGCGGCGCATCGCCTTTACGAGCCGCTGTGGATGGCGTTACTGAAGTGGGAATGCCCGTAATCGCCGCCGTTACTACCACGATTGTGGCCTTTGTGCCGTTGATGTTTGTAGGCGGCATTATGGGCAAGTTTATCTTTATCCTCCCTGTAGTGGTTATCGCTTGTCTCGTTATTTCACTTATCGAATGCCTGATTCTGCTGCCAGCGCACCTGAGTCATCTACCAGAACCCGGCGCGCCGGCACAGAACCGTTTCTTCTTGATTCGTTTTGGTCGTCGTTTGCATTACCTGACCAACCACGGTATGGAGTGGGTCGTTATCCATCTCTATGAACCCTTTCTGAAAAAGGCTCTTAGACAGCGATACGTCTGTTTTGCGGTCGCTATTTTCGTTTTGCTTACGATGCTCGGAGTCAACCAGAGTGGTCTGCTCAAGTTTCAGGTTTTCCCGAAAATAGATGGGAACGATCTTACCGCCTCGGTTGAATTTCCCAATGGAACGCCATTGAGGCTGACAGCAAAAGCAGTAAAAAAGATGGAGGAGGCATTTCAACGGATTGCGGCGCGCAGTAATACGCTTTCCGGTGCTCCCTTAATCAAGAATATATTTTCTCTGACAGGGCAGACCATTGATGATTATCGACCGACTCTAGGGAGCAATGTGGGTTCCGTACGTATCGAAATGCTGGATGCCGCAGAGCGTGGGTTGTATTCAGAGGACCTGCTGGTTGAATGGGAAAAAGAGCTGGGTGCGGTTCCCGGTGCGATTTCGTTGACCTTCCAAGGAATGTCGGCGGGACCTCCCGGAGCACCACTGGAAATATGGATACAAGGCCAGGTCATGGAGGATATTCTGGCCGCCGCGGAAGCTTTAAAAGCGAAGCTGGCGAGCTACGATGGTGTGTATCAAATTCGTCATGATTTTCGTCCGGGGAAAAACGAAATAAAACTTCGTTTGAAACCGGAGGCGCGCTCATTGGGCTTAAGCGTGAGTGATTTAGCCCGCCAGATCAACGCAGGTTACTTTGGCGAAGAAGCTATCCGTTTGCAACGGGGACGGGATGATGTGCGTGTACGTGTGCGGTATCCCGAGGAAGAACGTAAACAGCTTACAGATTTCGAACGCATTCGAGTGCGCACCCCTGTTGGTGATGAGGTGCCGCTGCTTTCGGTGGCTGATGTGAGCTTTGGGCCGGGATACTCCACCATCCAACGCACCAATGGGGCGCGTCGGGTTACGGTGAGTGCAGAAGTGAATTTTGCTAAGGCCAATGCACAAGAAATCTTTATAGACCTTGAAAAGAACTTTTTCCCAGACTTGCAGAAACAATATCGAAGCATACATGTATCGGTGCAAGGGGAAAAGAAGAAGATGGAAGAATCTCTTGGAAGTCTTTTCGTGGGATATCCGTTGGCTCTAGTAGGGATATTCATTATTATCGCCACCATCTTCCGTTCCTATATCCAGCCGCTTGTTATTATGATCACCGTTCCCTTTGGCTTGATTGGGGCCATGATTGGCCATCTTCTGATGGGCTATGATTTATCGATGATGAGCTTTTTCGGCATGGTGGCGCTTTCCGGGGTGGTGGTAAATGATGCTATTGTGCTTATTGAATGTATTAATACCCACATTTCGAAAGGGGAACCGTTCTACAAGGCGGTTGCCATGGGTGGCGTGCGTCGATTTCGGGCTATCTTTTTAACGACAGTGAGTACCGTTGGCGGGCTTACGCCGTTGATTCTCGAAAAAGATATGCAGGCCCGTTTTTTGATCCCCATGGCCATTTCTATTGCCGCCGGGGTCGCCTTTGCTACCCTGCTGACACTGCTCCTTATTCCTTGTCTGCTTTGCATATTGAATGATTTTCGCCGAATCGTTTTTTGGCTGCGCACCCGCCGTTTTCCTACACCAGAAGAGGTCGAGCCTGCACGAATGCGCTCTGTAAATCTCCTGGAGGAACAGGAAACGGAAGAAACATTTCGCGATGTTGCTCCCTCGCTGCCTGAGAACCAGGGCGGGATCTAAGAGGATTAGACTTATGTGCTTTTTGGATAAAAAAATTCTTGTTTTCTGCTTCTGCGTTGGGTGCTGCTTCATTTGCATCCCCGGAAATGCTGAGGAAACTGCGTGTGTCCCCTTGGCCGATACCCTGGACTTGGAGACCGCGCACCGACGTGCCTTATCGGATAATCCGGGGTTACAGGCGGCTGCGTTGCGTGTTGAACAGGCGCGGCAGCGCCTTACGCAGGCCCGTGCATTGTATTTTCCCAGTTTGGCGGCTACGTATAGTGCAAGCAAAACTTGGCTTTCCGATCGTGCGGTGAATGGCGCTCGTGCGCAAGCCTATGAACAGGCCAAAACACCGCTGTCCAGCATTTTAAACACCCCAAATCCCAATCCGTTTTCCCAATTTGCCCAGGTCGGCAACACATTGGTGATGGCGCGTCATACACGAAATACAGTGGATGATACGGTGGACAGCTATGCGCTGGGTTTGCAAGCGCAATATATCCTTTTTAACGGATTTGAACGAAAGTTTACGTATGCGATTGCCCGATTTGCCAGGCAGGAGACGGAAGCGGCTCAGAACGAAGCGGCACGTTTGCTGCTTGATGCCGTTGCGCAAAGCTTCTACGCTGTACAACTGGCTCGTGAGAATGTCGCCATTGCCAAAGCGGATATAGAATTCAACGAAAGACTTCTTAAAGAGGCGAAGGTGCGTCGTGAAGTCGGGACAGGTTCACTGAGTGATGAGTTGAACTTTGAGGTTCAGATTCGTTCTGCCCGTTCTGCTCTTTTAAACGCGAAGCGTACCTGGAAAGTGGCGCGGGTGACGTTGGCCGCCTTGATGGGCCTTCCCGATAGTGACTTGCCGGAGCATGTTGTGCTTGCTACCTTGGCGGAGGAAAAGGAAGAGGAGCTTCTTCCTCCCGGTGTGGATGAACAAATTGACTATGCCTTGTCACATCGCCCGGATTTGCAACGGAATCGCTATTCTGTCGAGCGTGCCCGTGCACAGGTGGGACAAAAACGGGCACAGTTTTTTCCACAGGTGTCTTTGTTCGCCTCTCAGGATGCAAGTCTTTCCGATGATAGCCATTTTGAAGACGAGGATTTTTCCTCTACTGTTGGCTTCAATATCTCACAAACCCTTTTTGCAGGCGGAGCCAATTATGCCGCATGGAAGGAGGCACGATACGCCAGGCAAGAGGCGGAACGTCTGCTTTCTGATGTTGAACTAGGTGTCGTTTCCGATGTGCGAGAGGCGGTTGCTAATCTGACAACGGCGCAAGAGGAATTGCGTTTGCAACGGGCTACTACCGATTATGTGAAGAGGAACCGTGATTTAGTAGAGAAAGAGTATAATGCGGGGCAGGGGGCGCTGGTTCGCCTGACGCAGGCCCAGCGCGACCTGATAGCAGCGGAAAGTCGTTTGGCGCAAGGGCAGGTTTCCTTGCAACAGGCATGGCATAACCTGCGTACCAGTACGGGAGAAACCTTGGGGAACCTAGAGAATCTGAATTGATAAGGTATCGTCTTCGCGCGTTACTTCCAATGCCTGGAGGCCCTGTTTTGCAGGACCACTAATCTGTTCCCCCGTATTCGAATAGGTGCTTTTACTCACGCTGCAGCATTGTAGCTGACCGGTTGCCGGGTCGTGATCGATCCGGCGACCAGCGTGTGCACAGTGATTATGAAATGCCTGATAATCGCCCTGCTTATTGCGCACGACTAGTATCCGTTTGAGTAATCCGTTTCCTTCCAACCGCACCGCGCCCATACCTTCTTGCAATTCGGACGTTTTTGAGAGCGTGAGAATCACTTTCCCATCTTCATACCGCCAACACGAAGGGGTTTTCGGTAGCGGGGTAGCGCATATACCAAATAACCGTTGCCAGAAGCTGCGTTTCAAACGGGTGTTACTCATCGGTCCTCTCCTTTGTTCTCCCTATTGCGGAAGCGCCTTGATCTTCATTTCCTTTTTCAGGCCGTTTCCTTTCACAATACTGCAAATGGCGTACGTGTCTTCAATGGCGTTTACCTGTATTTGACCGACTGGTTGTTGACGGTGGGCAATGACACGTCCGCCTACTTCGATGGGAGCGCCATCGGTGAGTACCGTGAAAATCTGTTTGGGCGTTACCCCGTGTTTGGAGCCGATATTGATGATAATCGCATCAGGTTGGCTTGCATCGGCGATATATCCCTGTAGTTTTCGTTCGCTTAGGAGTGCCTGTTGCAATGGGGTGAGAATGCCGGTGATTGTGGCGTTGATATTATTTTCGTGGATCGGTGCAGATGTCTGGAAGGCGAGCTCGGTCGTTTCCGTGTCCACCAAACGGATATATAAAGTCTTTTCTATCCCCGCCTGAGCAAAGTCAACAAAGCCAAGCAATCCTGCTGAGAGCACACGTCCCAGACGGCGTTGTGTATCCGGGTTTGCCAAATCCGAACTGCCCAATTGCAATTCCTGTAAAAGCTGCTGCAACATTTCGCGTTCTACAACATTTATTCTTGCATCCGTTTGCAATCGTCCCTCAATTTCACGCAAGATCACGCGATCCATACCGGCACGTTCAAAAAAGG
This sequence comes from Candidatus Hydrogenedentota bacterium, assembly GCA_963678445.1. GTDB lineage: Bacteria > Hydrogenedentota > Hydrogenedentia > Hydrogenedentales. The sequence goes on from OY782877.1 coordinate 3,974,442, forward strand.
GTGGGGGAGAGGTGGGGGGAAGTAGCGCTACTACCAGCGGACGTGATGTCCAGGTATCGGCCTCTGTTATATTTTCATCCTTTTTTAAGGCCTCAAAACGTTCCTGTAACGCGGCAATCTGGGTGCGAATTAATTCACCGCGTTGCACCGCTGTAGCAGCCGCCATTTCTTGACGCACCTGCTGTAGCAGCAATTGTGTATAAGAATCAGGTCGTATTTTACTTGCCCGCGTCAGGATTTGTTCCGCTTCCTCCAGCTTTCCTTGTGAATGCAACGCTGTTCCTTCATTGCTTAAAGCCACTACATTGTAGGGGTCCAATGAAATAGCCTGTTCATAAGAAGCCAATGCGCCTGTTAGTTGCCCCTTTTCCTGTGCTACGCGACCCTGCAAGGCGTATGTTTCCGCTGTTTGCCATTCCTGCTGGGGAAGCTGTTCGGCTTGCTGTAATACAGCCTGCGCCTCGTCCAGTTTTCCCGAGTACAACAAAGATTTCCCCTTAATCGTCTTTGCATAACCATCCTGCGGTGCACGTTCCGCCAATACAATAGCTTCCTCAACGTTACCGCGTGTGAGCGCTGTTTTGGCCAGTCCCGCCGTCGAATTGATGCGCCCAAATTCCTTTTCAGCCTCATCCAGTTTTCCCTGCGCCAGCAAAATGTGCCCCCGTAGTGCAGCTACCGTGGTTGTGTTTTCATCTGAAGCCAAGGCTTTATCAGCAATCGTTTGTGCCTGTGCATACTCTCCCCGTTGGAAGAAGGTTTCCGCTGCCGCCTGTAATACTGCACCGTGACTACCGCCCCGAAGGACCTTGCCAATCGTTTTGTTTTCCGTCACCACAAACAAGGTCAGTGGTAAGGATTCGATGGTTTTATACCAAGGCGTATCAGCGATTGCCGAATTTTCGATCAGGTAGTATTCGATCTGAAAGTCACGCGCCAGTTTTTTCAGTGCATCTGCATCCTCATGCACCCCGAGACCGATCACCTCCAATTCCTCACCACCATACAACGTATCCAATGTGGCGAGCTTTGCGGCCATCTCCTCTCCCGTTTGCTCTGAGAAGAAAAACAGGATAATCACCGCGCGTCCTTTCTGGATAAGTGCATCCAGATTAACGGTGTTTCCATAGATATCCACCGCATCAATACTCGGCGCAGACGCGCCTTTGATGAATTGCGCTGATGTTCCCGTTGCCGTGACGAGCACCAGGGTCAGCAAAGTATAAAGTGCCCACTTGCGCATAACCATTTCTCCTGTTTTCTACTGCCTGGATTGGAGTGGGGGAAAGACAATTGCACGCCGCACGCCTTGTTGCGGTTCATCCGCAGGCAGATTCAATTCCCCCTTCTTTTCCTGTTCATCACAGACGATACGCCATCCTAGCCGTTTGGGGTATCCCGCCAGGGTTAGCGATGTCCCAGCGATGTAATTATCGACGGATAACGTCAGCGCACCCTTTTCGTTAAACACCTCAACCCGTTCCGCCTTTTCAATACCTTCTAATGCATCCCGAATTCGTTTGAGACTTTCAAAGTCATTATAATCCATATAGGCTTCCATTGTACGGCAGCGATACAAATCAAAGGAGAGTGTTTCGTAATAGGTGGCGGGAACAGGTTGGTGCATCGTCCCTTCCGGTATCGTTGAACTACTCCAAAAATACCAGAACCCGCCTCCGGCAGCAATTATTAAGAGTCCTATACCCAGACCCAACCAAAGTATTTTCTTGCTCTGTTTTTTAGAGAGCGGCCGGGCTGGTATTTCAGTGTTTTTTGTTGCAGCAACAGTAGGCGTTTCAGAAGGTTTAGGAGAGGGGGGGAGCACAGCTGTTTTTTCTTGCGACGTCGCCGCATCCATCAATACCGTTTCTTCTGCGTTTTGTCCCGTCAGCGTTACGGTCGCTTCTGCATCCCCGCTAGAACAACCCAGGACAGCCGCATCCGGTTGTTCCTTCAGGCTTTCCCGCAATGCTGCCGCCATCGCGTCGCCATCGGCATATCGCGCCTCAGGCCGTTTCGACAAAGCCTTCAGGATGACATTGTTCAATGCTATGGGGATGGCATAATTCAGGGCTGACAAAGGCGCCGGTGGCGTTTTGAGCACATGATGCATCACCGTGCTCAACGCCTCGCCCGTAAATGGTTTTTCACCCGTCAGCAATTCATACAACATCACCGCCACGGAAAACAGATCCGAGCGTCCATCTACCTGTTGCCCCATGAATTGTTCCGGACTCATGTAATGCGGCGTTCCCACTAGGGCGCCATCCTGTGTTAACGTCGAATCCGTTACATGCGCAATACCAAAATCTGCTACCTTCAAAGGCTGTCCCGGCGGCATCAGAATATTACCCGGTTTAATATCCCGATGCACTACCCCCTGGCGATGTGCCTCCGCCAAGGCTTCACAAATCGTCGCCGCAATTTTCACGCGTTCCGAAATCGGCACCGAACGACGCTGTAGCAACAATTCACGCAGGTCGCTCCCCTCCAAATACTCCATTGCAATATACGCTACTCCGTCCTCTTCGCCCGCATCATAAATCGTGATGATATTTGGATGGTGTAACGCACCTGCCGTACGTGCTTCACGCAAAAAACGCTGCATCATTTCCGTCGCTGCACCTGTTTGCGCCATGACATCACAGCGGGCTGTTTTAATAGCGACGCGTCGTCCAATCGTTGGATCAAACCCCTCATAGACCACCCCCATCGCCCCTCTGCCCAACTCCCGCACAATCTGATAGCGCCCCAATTGTTTCGGTGTCTCCATACTACTCACCACCTTTATCATCCTTCCTGCCACGCAGCCGCCGCAATTCCTCCCTGACTAACGCGCCATCAGCTGCATCGGGTGCAAAACGTAAATACGCCTCCCAATGGTCTATCGTTTCCGTCAGCTTATTCAAACTCAGATATACCAAGCCCATATTATAATGCGCCAGCGCATAATCGGGCGCAATATTCAACGCAGCCTGAAAAAGCTGTAATGCATATTCCGATTTTCCCCGTTGCCGATACCATTCCCCCAGATCATTATGGGATTGCGCCTCCTGCGGTGCTGCCGCCAATGCCCGCTCAAAACACGCCTTCGCCAAATCGACCTTCGCTGAGGCAAGGTACAATCGTCCCAGATTTCGCTGCACCGCCGCATTGTCCCCACGCAGTGTCGCCGCTTTCCTGTAGACTTCTTCAGCTGCTAAAGCATTCCCCACTTTTGTATATACCACCCCAAGATTGAACCATGCTTCAAAAAAATCGGGTAGCAAAGTTGCCGCCAGCCGATACGCCTCGATCTTTTCCTGTGGATTCTGACTTGATACTCCGCGATTATAGGCCTCTACCGCTTTCAACTCAGCCACCCCAATACCCGGTGCAGGCGTCAAGAACATCTCCGAAGAGAAGGGGGGCGAATCTACCTGAGGGAGTGGGAGAGTAGCGATTCCATGCTGATAGAGCATAGGGAACGCGTTATTAATTGGATTCACGGCGCTGATCCACGATGCCTCCTGCAGATTCAATACGATTAAGCCTACCAATTCCCCTTCCCTGTTAAAGACAGGCCCTCCGCTGGAGCCGGCTTCCACAGCCAGATCCGTTTGCAAAACACGAAATCCATGGTAAACTCGATTCGGATGCGCGACAATCCCCGTCGTTGTGGTGAAATCCAGGCGCTGCGGCGCACTTATCGCCACCAGCCCCGAACCACTGCGCAACAATTCGCCATCCCCCAATTTCACCGCAACAGGTAATGGACGCTCTGCTCGTAAAAGCGCATAGTCACAGGCAGGCAACGTATCGACCACCTCCAACGAAAAAGTTTCCCCCGATTTTAAACGTCCCTGGAGTTCTTCTATTCCCTGCGTTTGATGCGCCGTTGCCAAAACGAAGCCCCGCACATCAATACAACAACCACTACTCTGTGTAGACCTTCCCGTACCCGCACGCACCCCTGTAATCACCAACACGGCTTGCTCATTACGCGCTACAATGTCCTCGACATCCAGCGCGGTAGCCACTGGGCACCAGCCTGCCAGCCCCCCCATACATGCCAATAGTATGTAAAACCGCCTCTTCAAAATAACCCCCTTCTTGGGCCAATCCTATTCTTACCATCATCATACGGTGCTCCCCCCACCGATGCAACACCCCCTTACGCTTCTGCGTGCTTGAAGAAAGTGCTTATTTGCCTATTCTCAAAAATAGTAAATAAATTGTAGTCTGTATTTCAGAGTGTTAAATTAAGCAAGATTTATAAAACCGGCACAGCCTCTAATTTTGATTGCTTTGCGATGGGTTCGTGACGGGTTTTGGTATATACTGGAGGTGTTGAAGACGAATAAGACAGTTTTGAATGTAGAAAGGACGGTAAAATGCGAATTCAGCGTGGATGGACCATGGGGATAGGGGCGGTGCTGCTGTTGCTGCTGAGTGGTTGCAATATCTGGCTGTTGTTTTTGCCGGATGTGCCATTTGATGCAACGGGCACGTATTCGGGTACATGGGAAGGTGTGGTGACAGGCTCTGAGGATTCAGTTAACGCCTGTGCATTGACGTTGCAGTTGCGTCAGGATGTGGGGGCTTCCAATCTGGAGCGGTTGAAGGTGGAGGGGGAGATTACGTTGAATTTTACCTGTGCAAGTTTGATGGCGCAGTTGGGGGAAATTGGCTTGCCGAAAACGTTGAAGCTGGGTATGACGGGCGTGATGACGCCTGCAGGTCAGTTGCTGTTGGGTTCTCTGGAGGGTAGCGAGGATTTGAGTGTAGTAGTGGGGATTGATGCGCAGGGGGACGATGCGGATGGGGATGGATATATGGATGCGCTTACGGGGGATTTTGTCCTGTATATCGAAGTGCCTGAGTATCCGCGTATTGATATTTCGGGTACGTTGACGGTGATGAGGGAGGGGGAAGGCGGCGAGTAGAGGACGTGCTGAAATAGTTTCTTGTATAAAAAACTGGGGAAAGCGTTTTGCGTAAAGGAAGACGCTTTCCCCAGTTGTATTTTTGTCAACAAGGTGCACTATTTGTCGGTAAAAGTTGCTTTTTTTAGCGCTTCCAGTTCGTGTGCAATACTTTGGGTGACGGGGAAACGGAAGCCGGTTTTGGGGTCGAGGTCGAGGTCCATCACCTTGAGGGAAACAGGATGCTGATCCCGTTTCCACTGGTTTTGCGCGAAGCGTGCGCCAAAATTAGCTGCCCAGGCGCGCAACTGCTCGGGGTCGTGTTCTGGATGACGCAGGCAGACTATGCGCCAGCAATCGGCCAGCGAGAGGCGCTTGCGTGCATAGAGGTACATGAAGTCATCAAGAACGACATAGGGCATCAGGTCGGCCTCATCGCGTTGATCCGGGGCAAGCTCGGCACTGGGGGGAATGGCGAGTATCTGGTGTAGCGCTTCTATGCCGTCACGCCTGGCGAGGTATTCCAACAGTTCAGAGACCAGGGTCTTGGGCAGATTGGCGATGGGGGAGTAACCGCCTTCGTTGTCGCCGCCTGTGGTGGTATAGCCGACCGCAGCCTCACTCAGGTTGGAGGTGACGAGCACCAGGCCTTGCGCGCTGTTGGCCCAGTTGAGCATCATCGCACCGCGGATGCGCGCTTGCAGATTTTGAAGTGCGAGCGGGACAATTTTATCTTCTCCGCCGAGTAGTTCCGCTGATTTGGCGCGGGCAATCTCGGCTTCTTCATGGATAGCGACAATCTGGAACGGCACGCCCAGCTCTTTAGCCAGCGAACGGGCAGCTTCCTCGGTGGCGCTACTGCTGAACGCTTTGTTGGGCAGGTAGACGCTGTAGACGCGATCGGCGAAGTTGTCGGCATCTCTGCCTTCCTTTATAGCCTTGGCGGCCTCGACGGCCATGAGTAGACATAATGCGCTGTCACGTCCGCCGGAAAGTGCGACGAGGAAGCGTGCAAACGCGCCCACCTTTTCGAAATAGTCACGCAGGCCCAAGACCAGTCCATCAAACAATTCATCCAGGAAGGCATCGCGCTCACAGGGTGTTTTTTGCGGTTGCGGCGCGTAGAAATCGCTGGGGAGTTGTGCAACAAAATCGTGCAGTGGCGCAGGAATATAGGCGGGCGCATCAACAGGCAGGATTTGGGTGGCGCTAGTCAGGTTGCCGCCAGAGGCATCTTGCCGCCAAGTGGAATTCTCTGAACGAATGCAGGAAATGTCATCGAGATCGACAACAGCCGAGGCTAGGGTCCAGGATTTCTTGGAGAGCAACGGTCCTTCACAGATCAGATCATCTGGGGTAGCAATAAGGCCGCCCCCATCGAAAACGACGCGACTGCTATCGCATCCCAGCAGATTGGCGTAAGCGTAAACGGTCTTCAGCGTGCTTGCAGTGCCGCGTACGAGGCGTTTCCGGGCTTCATTCTTGCGTGGTGTGAACGGTGATGCACTGGGGTTACAGATGATTTCCGCACCGGCACGTACCCGCTCGTGTGCAGGGGAGGAGGCAGACCAGAGGTCTTCACAGATCTCGGCGGTAACATTGCCAAAGGGAAGCTTGAAGACCAGATCCCCTGCGGGCACGCCGTGAATTTGGGCGACGCCGCCTTGCCAAGCAGTCCAGTTCCGTCCTTCATAGAAGATACTATAGGTGGGTAGGTATTTTTTGAGGATAAGTCCGCGTACTACGCCATCGCTGATGAGCGCAGCTGCATTGTAAATCATGGCGTCGATGCGTACGGGCAACCCAACGAAGACGCTGATGCCTTGACAACAGGGCGCCAATTCCTGGAGTGCTATCCAACTTTGTTCAGTAATATCGGGCCAGAAGAGGCGGTCTTCGAGACTGTAGCCCGAGATACTCAACTCAGGCGTGACCAACAGGTGCACCTTTTCCGCCTTAGCGGCTTCGATGACCTCGCGCAATCGGGCCACATTCCATGCGAAATCCGCTACTTTTACTGAGATAGCTGCTGTGCCGATACGTACCAAACGCATGTAAAGTATTCTCCAATGGCTGTAGCCATTTTTAAAGTGGTATCAACTACCTTCCAAGGCTGTCTTATACAGAAACACACTACTTCTTCTACTTACTTCTGGTGAAAATGCGGTAGAAGCAAAAAATATTGAGGGCGATAATGGCGCTCCAGGCGCTGAGCATATAAATCCAGGAAAAGAGCGTCATGATGCGGTCTCCTCGGTGTCTTTCTCGACATCATCAAAGAATTTTGGATGCGTACGCCAGGCATGCCAGACACCCCATACAAGAAAGAGGACGACGGACAACATAATGCCACGCGCTAACCACAAGTAGGGCATATCTGCTGGGGCAACCCCTTTCATAGTGATTTTATCCCAAAAACCACTGTGAAGATACCAGCCCAGCAAAGCCAATACATAGGTGGGGGTTATAAATTTCATGATGTAATAGAAAATTTTCGGAATTTGTAGTTCGGCGCCAAGGTGAATTTCCTCCCAGCCTTTTTTCATGCCGAAAATCCAGGCGAAAATAACCGACTCAATGGCTACGAAAAGGATAAGTCCAAATTCACCCACCCAGTAATCCATTTCATCAATAATACCGTGATGCATGAAAAGGATCATCGGCTGCATGATGAGGAATACGGCGCTCATGATGATAGGGACGCTCTTTTTACGCGGGATTTGTAATTCGTCTTCAAGAAAAACGAGCAGTGGCGTGAACATCGCCATGCTGGAAGTCAGGCCAGCAAGAAAAAGAAGTACGAACCAAAGTGTGCCGAAAAACTGCCCGCTGGGTACCCCTAAAAAAAGAGTTCCCGGCATTTTCTGAAAAATGACCGGGAGACTGTAAAATCCAAGGGAAAAGGTGCCGCCTTCGGCAATATGACGTGTTTCCGCTACACCAAAGAAGATCACCGCAGCAGGAATGGCGATGGTGCTGCCCAGGATAACTTCTACAAATTCATTCGTGCCACAGGCAGCCAGGCCACTTAAAGCAATATCTTCTCGTTTTTTAAGATAGCTGGCGTACGTGTGTATCATGCCCAGACCAACGCTAAGGGTAAAAAAGATTTGGCCAGAAGCGGCAATCCATACATTGGGATGGGTGAGTACCGACCAATTTTTTACCGACCAGATTTGCGCCAAACCATCGCTGATGCTACGTCCTTCGACAGGCGGCAATGTGAGCACTCGTACAGCGAGGATGACCCCAATTACCAGTAACATCGGTACGCAATACTTGGCTACAATCTCAATACCCCGTGCGATACCGCGTGTAAAGACAAACATATTTACGCAAAATGTGATGATGAAAAACAGATACGCTGTAGGACTGAAACAGAAGAAGCCCGCATCCTGTATGCCCGTATACGATGTGAATACCGTCTTCATATCATCGTAGGATTCACGCCCCCAGTAGGTCCCGCGCATCGTCTGCCATGCATAGCCCAACGACCAGGATTCAATATAAATGTAATAGACACCAATCATGGCAGGCAGTAAAATGCCAAAAATACCCAGATATTTCGAGATGGGATGCCGCCAAAGCCGGTGTAGCATACCCGGCGTACTCCCATGCCCAAAACCACCGCCATGGCGACCAATCGTCCATTCCATCCACATCAACGGTATCCCGATAAGGAATAACGCTAAGAAATACGGAATCATGAACGCTCCGCCGTATGGCGCTGCCTTGCCAGGGAAACGCAAGAAATTTCCCAGCCCCACGGCATTGCCTGCCATGGCCATGATCAGCCCAAACCGCGTGGCCCATCCATCCGATATTCGTTTTGACATAACACACGTACCCTTGGGTTTTAGCGCCGTTTCCTACGATGCAAACTGCAGTCCCCACAAAAAATAGTTATAGATACAGTAAACGGCCCAATTATACGGGTTATGAGACAAAGGGGCAACTATGCCCCAGAATACAAGCCTTCTTCATCCTCTTCAAACACTCTTTTAAGCAAAGCCGAAACAGTCACATTCCATAACTTTTGCGTTGCGGAAGGAGCTGGATAGAAAGGTACTGAAATGCGGAGCGCCCCGCGTCCATTCGGGCTGCGATCTTATGAAAGGATAGTTATGATATGCGAATGTAGTATCAAGGCGGGGGGCTGGGTTTAGCTTTCCATAAGATAAAAACACAAAAAAGCATCAAACCTTAAGAAGTCCCGTCTTAGTTAGAGGATGCTTAGCATGTATCATTTTTGTATCAATACGTCAAGGGAAAGGTAAAAACAAAAACCCCAGCAACCATGTAAGTTACTGGGGTTAAAGGATTTAAAATGGCGCGCCCGACAGGACTCGAACCTGTGACTTCTTGCTCCGGAGGCAAGCGCTCTATCCAACTGAGCTACGGGCGCTAAGATAGGCAAAATAATACCATATGTAAGTTGGGGTTGTCTAGTTTGAGCACTAAGACTGAGCGTGGTTTATGGCGTCTGTGGGGGAGGGGGCGGAGGGGGCTGCGTTTTCTGGAGTATGGAATATTCTTCGTCCTCCTCGAGGCTGGTGCGGATGCCGATGAATTCGTCTTCGCAGTGCAGGAAGCTGTCGATCATATCAGGGGCGAAGTGTTTCCCTTTTCCTTCTAGCAGGATTTCTTTGCTTTTTTCATGGGAAAAGGCCTTTTTGTAGGGGCGTTTGGTGGATAGGGCGTCGTAGACGTCGGCGACGGCGACGATGCGGGCAGCGAGGGGAATGGCTTCTCCTGAAAGGCCGAAGGGGTAGCCGCTTCCGTCCCATTTTTCGTGGTGATAGTAGGCAATATCACGTCCCATGGCTAAAAAGGAGTTTTGTCCGGCTTCGATATCGGCTGCGCGCAAGGTGTCGCCGCCGATGAGGGTGTGTTTCTTCATCATTTCAAACTCATCGGAGGTGAGTTTGCCGGGTTTGAGCAGGATGGCGTCTGGGATGCCGACTTTGCCGATATCGTGGAGGGGGCTGGATTGGTAGATTTGTTCGATGAAGGCGGGGGTAATGGTATCGGTGTATTGTTCAGTTTCGAGCAGATGGGTGGCTAATACGCGTGCGTATAGGCGGATGCGTTCGAGGTGGTCGCCGGTCTCTGTGTCGCGGGATTCGGCTAGTTTGGCGAGGCTGAAAACGGTGACTTGTTGGGTGAGTTCGACTTGTTGGGTGCGTTCGCGGACGCGTTGTTCTAATTCGTGTTGGTATTCCAGTATTTTGTCTTGTAGTAGTTTGGTTTTCAGGGAGGTGGCTATGCGTGCTTCGAGTAGGACGCGGTCGAAGGGTTTTATGAGAAAATCGTCTGCACCGGCGGCGACGGCTTTTACGTTGGCTTCGCGGTCGGTGAGGCCGGTGATGATGATGACGGGTATGTGGCGGGTGGATGCGGATTGCTTGAGGCGTTGGCATACTTCAAAGCCATTCATGCCGGGCATCATCAGATCGAGTAGAATAACATCGGGGGGGGTGGTGTTGACAAAGTCGAGGGCTTCTTTGCCGCTGTAAGCGGCGTAGACGTGAAAGCCGAGTGGGGCAAGGAAGCGGGACAGTAGTTGTGCGTTTTCAGGTAAATCATCCACAATAAGGATGCTATGTCCAGAAAGGGTCATTCCGTCCATGACTTTCCTTTTTATAGCCCATCGTAATGGCGTGCATCATGGTCTTTTGTGACTAAAATCTGAAAAGCGGTTATAAAAAATTTTTGCGTTGGTCAGGGACAGCACGGAGCATACATTTTGGTTGTGGTCCCTGGACCATCTTAGTGTGTTTTTAGCATGTATAATGGTTATTTTTTCTGGATTTTTGGTATGTGCTGTATTTCTTACATGTTTAGAGTAACATAGCTTACTCTTTTCGGCAAGGGTAAATTGTTTTTTTAGGGTTTGCTTTTATTGAGGTGTGGGGGATGCCTTAGATCCGGTCTGGGGTTGTGTTAAAACCCGAAATGGGGTGTCTGCTTCTTCTTGTTAGATTGTAAATCCTTTTTTTATAAGGATTTACGATATGGTGTTTTGGCATGAATTGTGCACTCTTGAGCTAGGGCTGTCTTGTTTGGCAGGTCTTAGTGAGTTGTTTGGCGTTGATCGCTGTGATGTGCGGTCTGTCTAGGCGTGGAGGATAGAACAGCGTGGTAACCCGGGTAGAAGAAGTGCGACGTAGAGTGGAGCAACATGCACATTTTGTACAGCGGCTACGTCATGAAATTGCGCAGGTGGTTGTAGGACAGCAATATATGCTGGATAGGCTGTTGGTGGGGCTGTTGGCGAATGGCCATGTGTTGATTGAAGGGGTGCCGGGGTTGGCGAAGACGACGGCGGTGAATGCGTTGGCTCAGTCGATGGCGTGTTCGTTTCAGCGGATTCAGTTTACGCCGGATTTGTTGCCAGCGGATTTGATAGGCACGTTGGTGTATAACCCGAAGTCGGGGGATTTTTCGACGAAGAAGGGGCCGATTTTCGGGAACATTATTTTGGCGGATGAGATTAATCGGGCACCGGCGAAGGTGCAAAGCGCGTTGTTGGAGGCGATGCAGGAGCGTCAGGTGACGATCGGGGAGTCAACGTATCGGCTAGAGGAACCGTTTATGGTATTAGCGACACAAAATCCGATTGAGCAGGAGGGGACGTATCCGTTGCCGGAGGCGCAGATGGATCGTTTTATGTTGAAGTTGCGCATTACGTATCCGTCGCGTGCGGAGGAGCGGGAGATTATGGATCGGGTAGATGTGTTGCATGCGCGTACCGTGTCGCCGGTGGTGTCGCGGGAGGAGATTGTGGCGGCGCGTGAGGTGGTAAATCAGATTTATGTGGATGACAAGGCTAAGGAATATATTGTGGATATTGTGCACGCGACGCGTCATCCGGAGGCGTTTGGCTTGCAGATGGGGCATTTGATTGAATATGGCGCTTCGCCGCGTGCGACGATTTATCTGCAGCAGGCAGCGCGTGCGTTGGCGTTTTTGCAGGGAGAGGGAAATGTCTTCCCGAATGATGTAAAGCAAGTGGCGATGGATATCTTGCGTCACCGTGTGAAGGAGACGTATGAGGCGGAGGCGGAGAATACGCGTAGCGAGGATATTATTCGCCGAATTTTGGAAACGGTGCCGGTACCTTAGTGGCTGACATCTGAAGAGATGTTCTGAAAAGCGAAAATTTTGTTTCGGTCAGGGATGGTAAGGACCATACCTATTGCTTGCGGTCGCTGGACCGCTTTAGGGTATATCGGCGGACGCTTATGAAAGCGATGGAGTTGTAATCATGAATGAGCAACGAACTGTGTTGGATATGAAAAAATTGATGGATGCAGTGCAGGATGCAGCCTGCCAGGTACGTGCGGATTTGGGGGCGGGGTGTGCGAAGGGGGAGTATGAGGCGCGTTTTGAGCGGGAACTGAAGCAGCGTGAATTGGCGTATCACCATCAGGTCTGGGTGCCCGAGTCGTATAAGGGGATGGTGTTGAACAGTGGGTATAGCCTGGATTATGTGGTGGAGGAATCGATTGTGGTGGAGTTGTTGGTGGCGGATGAGATTACGCCGATGCATGAGGAGCGGTTGTTGAATTATTTGCGCCTGAGTGGGTGTCGTATGGGCCTGTTGGTAAATTATAACGAGCGGGCGTTTCGTCGTCGTGGGATTCGTAAACTTATGTACAGTGTTGCGCCGTTGGCGCAGGTCTAAGAGGCGAGGGTATGATTCCAGCCGAGGTGATGCAGCATATCCGTCGGATTCAAATTCGGACCGATCGTGTGGTAAACGATATTCTGGCGGGGCAGTATCATAGTGTGTTTAAGGGGCAGGGGATGGAGTTTCGCGAGGTGCGGGAGTATGTTCCGGGAGATGATGTGCGTTCGATTGATTGGAATGTGACGGCGCGTACGGGGGCGCCGCATGTGAAGTTGATGGCGGAGGAGCGTGAATTGACGGTGTTGTTGCTGGTGGATGCGAGTGCATCGGGGCGTTTTGGTAGTGTGAATCGTTTTAAGAATGAGTTGGCGGCGGAGATGTGTGCGGTGCTGGCGTTTTCGGCGATTAAAAATAATGACAAGGTGGGGTTGTTGATTTTCACGGATCGGGTGGAATTGTTTGTGCCGCCGAAGAAGGGACGTAGGCATGTGTTGCGGGTGATTCGGGAAGTGCTTCTTTTTCAACCGCAAGGGAAGGGGACGGATATTGCCCAGGCGTTACATTATTTAAACAATGTGCAGCGACGGCGAGCGGTGGTTTTTGTCGTCTCTGATTTTATGGATGAGGGCTATGAGGCGGCGTTGTGTATGGCGAAGCGTCGTCATGATCTTATTGCGGTGACGGTGACCGATCCGCGTGAGGAGCGGTTGCCGGTGGTGGGACGGGTAGCGGTGCGGGATGCAGAAACAGGGCGGGAGTGTGTGGTGAATACGGGGGACCCGAGGGTGCGTATGGCGTATGAGCAGGAAGCGCAGGCGCGGGTGGTGCGTCGGAATAGAATTTTCCAGCGTAGCCGGGTGGATGCGTTGCATGTGCGTACGGATACGTCTTATGTGGATGTGTTATATCGTTTTTTTCGTATGCGTGAGCGGCGGGCAGGTTAAAGTATTGAGAAAGCGAAGTGTACGTATGACGTGGCGCCTGATTATGGTTGTGATGCTTGTGGCGCTGGTCGGTTGGGCCGATCAGGAGGTGGAGGTGCGTGTGGAGCTTGCACCGCAGGTAATTCCATATCATCGTACGGCGATGTATCGGGTGATTGTGGAGGCTCCGGAGAAAACAGCGGTAACGATACCCGTGTGGGAGTCTGCGTTGCCGGAACTGGAGGTGAGCACGCTTCCTGTGGAACGCGTATCCTTGTCGGGGGGGCGTCAACGCCTGATTCAGGTTTATATGCTGGACCCGGTGAAGGTGGGGAAGTACGAAATTCCCCCTCAGAGGGTGCAATGGGGTGAGAACCAGTATCTGGAAACCAAGGCGGTTTCGCTAGAGGTGCGGGAGCTATTGCCAGAGGAAGTAGCGAAGGTGGCCCAGTTTGCGCCACTGGTTGGTCCGAACGTGGTAAGTCCGAAGGGTATATTCGTGTGGTTTTGGTGGGTCGGGGGAATCCTTGCGGGATTGTTCGTGCTGTTTGCCATAGTGCGCTGGTGGAGGCGAGGTCGGGGCGGGGAAACCGATGCGCTAGTGGTGGAGTTGCCGTGGGAGGCGGCACGTCGTCGTTTATCTGTGTTAACGAAAAAAGGCCTTGCCGAGGGTGGGCAGTATGAGCGCTATTATGTAGAGCTTTCTTCTATTTTACGCGCGTATATTGAGGCGCGTTTTTTGTTTCAGATTCAGGTGGAGACCACGCCGGAGTTTTTGGCGGAGGTGGTGGATAGCGCCTTGCTCAATGAGACGCAAAAGCGTTTTTTGTCTGAGTTCTTGCGGCATTGTGATCGGGTAAAGTTTGCTCAACATGAACCGTCTCTTTCCGATATGCAACGTGCGATGCGTGCGGTATCGTGGTTTGTGGAGGAAACGGTGTCTACCTCGAATTCGGAAAGCGAAGTGGAGTCGGTGGAGGAGGAAAAGCAATGAGTTTGTGGTTTGACAGGTTGATGTTTCCCCAAGCACTGTGGCTGGTATTGCCCGCTTTGCTTTTGTTGGTGGGAGAGTGCTTTGCGCGTGCGCCAGGGGCGTTGACCGTGTCGACCGGCGGCACGTTGTTTCACCTGCGTCAGAACCGTCGTTGGTGGGGGGCAGTGGTGCCACCGTTACTGCGTTTTGCGGGATTGCTGCTTTTGATTATAGCGCTGGCGGGTCCGATGAATGGGTTTCAGGTGCGTAAGGATCGGGCGAATGTGATCGACATTATGCTGTGCGTGGATGTGTCGGGCAGCATGAAGCAACGGGATTTCTTCGCGGATGGTGAGTATAGGGATCGTTTGTATGTAACGAAGGCTGCGGTGCAGGATTTTATTGAGGGGCGTCTTAGCACGGATGCAGAACGTTACGGGGTGGATCGTCTCGGCCTGATTACATATGCGGGGCTTGCCTGGACGCAATGTCCGCTGACGTTGGATTATGCGGTGCTGGAGGAGCGATTGGCGGATACGGAAATCAATACGGAGCGGCGTAAGGATGGCACGGCGATTGGTTCGGCGATTGGCTTGGCGGTGCGTCGGTTGACGCAAAGTGAAGCGAAGTCGAAAGTGATTATTTTGCTCACGGATGGCCTGAATAATCGGGGTGAGTTGGACCCGATTTCGGCAGCGCGCGTCTCGGCACAGTATGGTATCCGGATTTATACGATTGGCGTGGGGATGACTAAGGAGATGGTGCAACGTTTGGTCGGGATGATGCGTCGTGGGGCGCATTCGATCGATGAGGAGATGTTGAAACGGATAGCGCAGGAAACGAAAGGTGGGTATTATTCGGTGACGGATACAGCGTCGTTGCAAGAGGCGTATGCTGAGATCAATCGTCTGGAGGCGACGGAGATTGATGTGGGGGATTATTATGAGTATGCGCTTGCCTTTGCGTCTTATGTGTGGGGCGGCATTCTTCTCTTGCTAGCATCGATATTCAGTCGTCGCATTTGGTGGGAGGTTATCCCATGAAAAGCGATTTTCAATTTATTTTTCCGATGTCGCAATTGCCGTGGTGGTTGCTTTTGGCAGGTGTTTGTATAGCTGCGCTGGTCGTTGCGTTGCGTTGGCTGGAGCGTCGACGGATGCAGCGCGTAGAGTCCTTTGCATCGTCTTTGTTGGCTACACGTTTGCTGGCATGCTATGACGTGAAGGTGCGTCGTCCTTTGTTTTGGCTCCCTGTAGCTGGATGCATGCTATTAGCATTGGCCTTGGCCCAACCCCATTGGGGACGATCCTGGCGCGAGGTGACACGTTCAAGTCGCGATATCCTGGTGCTTTTGGATACCTCGGAAAGTATGAATGCAACGCGTCCGTTGCCTAATCGTTTGCACCGTGCGCGTCAGAAAATTGAAGCGATTATGACGCATTGTTCGGGGGATCGCTTTGGCCTGGTCGCGTTTTCAGGTGATGCCGAGGTGCAATGTCCATTGACCTTGGATCATGGTTATTTTCGTACGATTCTAAAGGTGGTTAATACGGATATACTGAGCCGGGAAGGTACTGATATTGCTCGGGCGTTGGAAGAGGCCGCGTCGGTTTTTAAAGAAAACGAGGAACGAAGAGATGAAATAGAGCGGGCTTCGCATATTGTCTTGCTATTGTCTGATGGTGAGACGGTGGATGAGGGCGCTTTGGAACAAGCACGCAGATTGAGCGCCTCTGCGGGGGTGTATGTGATGGGCATTGGTGATGCGCAAGGTGCGCTCACGCCGTTTCCTGCATGGATGCGAATGCATATGTCCTCTTTGCCACAGCAAATGGAACATTTTTCGCATCTAGATGAAGAAGGCTTGTCGGCATTAGCATTGGCGGGGGGCGGTATGTATGTGCGTAGCCGGGCGGATAATTCGGATGTGGAGCGACTTTGTGAGGCCTTGGATGGCGTGCAGGGCCAAGTCGTTTCAGAATCATTGCGGCTGCGCCTGGTAAATCGATATCGCTGGCCGTTGTTTTTTGCCTTGCTTTGTTTTTGGGCAGAAGGCGCATGGCGGGTGCTCATGCCTTGGCTGCGTTGGTATCGGATGCGCAAGGCGGGGAGGACGGCGGTATGAGTAAGGTGCCTTTACAAATAGTCTCGTTTTTTCTTTTCCTCCTTTGTTTTGGCCAGAGCAGTACTGCTCTGGCAGCGACGTTTGCGTCGCGATATGAACAGGCAACGGAACAGTTGGAGCAGGGAGAGGTAGCGCAGGCATTGCAGGCGTATCGGGAGCTGCAGGTGGACTATCCAGAGCGTCTGGAGGTACAGTTCGGGCTGGGATGCGCTCTTTATGCGCAGGCTTTGTCACAACAGGGGGAGGATGCGTTGGCGGGATTGCGCACCTCAGCGGCTGTTTTTGAACGGGTAGCGAGCGATGCGGAGGAGCCGTTGCGCCGACATGCAGCCTTTAATCATGCCAACAGTGTAGCGCAATGGGCAAAACAGCTGGCACCGACCCCAGAGAAGGGACAGTATGAGTCGAAGCGCTACAACGCTGGCGTGGCGGCTTTGCGAGAAGCTGTGTCGAACTATGAAGAACTCTTGCAGTCCTATCCGGACGACAGCGCTGTGCAACAAAACCTGGATCATGTCCGGTATATGCTGAAACGTCTGTTACAGCACCCTCCAGAAGCCGAGCAAGAGGAGTCTACCCCACCGCAATCTCCCCCTGAGCAGCAAAAAGCGGAAGGAGTGTTTACCTTGGTCGGTACGGATCTGCCGGAAATGGAGGTCGTGGTAGAGGGAATGTTTGCTGTGTTGCGTGAGCAGACGGAGGAGGCGGTGCAATGAGATTCATCGGATGCATGCTATTGCTTTTTTATGGCGCTGTAGCGTCGGGACAGGAAGGCGAGAAGGCGGTCCCGAACCCCCTGCACCTGGAGGTGTGGCTCTTACAGCCGGGGGAGATGAAGGGGGAAGGGACAGCGCTGCCAGACTGCTATGTGCCGCTGCAGCAAGCCTTTTCCCTGGATAACTATGGATTGCGGACCCGGTATGAAATGCTTTTGCAGGAGCGGGAAGTGGCGGAGGTGGGCTTGCCTGCGTCGTGTCGGTTTGTCATGCAGCGATTGGGACAGGGAAAGCAGGGTGAATGGCTGGTGGATGCACGGGTGAAGAAGGATGCGGCGGATCTGATTCGTTCGGAAGTCCGTTTGTTTCCCAATACCCCCATGGGATATCGTGGGCTTCCGTTTTCTGACACAGAGTCGGGCATACTCCTGTTTTGTCTGCTGCCAGATGCGACAGAAGAGAACGGGGGAGAGGCCCCGGATGAATCGAAGCCTGAAGCGGGGGAGGAGGAAAATCAGGAGGATAGAGCGGAGCAGGAGAAGAAGGATTCCCAGAACGAGGAAGCACAGCCGACAGAGATGCAGATGGATTCGGAAGAATTACAGAATGTTGAGGCGTTGCTGGAGTCGCTGGAGGAGTTGGATAAACGGGAACAGGAGCAGCTGAACCGCCGTGAGCATGTGGATATGGTGGAGCAATGGTGGTGAGCAAGAGCGGTATAATGTGGAACGTGGAACTATGATACGAGCCTTGGTATACATAGTGGTTGTAGGACTTGTTACTTTTTGTCTGGGAGGATGGGCAGTGTCCCCGCAGGTAGTAGTGACGGTGGAACCGCAGCAGGTGGAGTTAGGGGAGGAGTTTCAGTTGCAGGTACGGGTCGAGGCGGAGGCGAAACGGATTGCCGAACCTGTGATTCCACATGCGGATGGCATTCGCTTTGATCGGCAGGCGAGATACCGGCATTCGCGACGTGTGTTAAATCAGCGTGTAGAGGAACGCTCGTATCCGGCATGGGCAATGCGCGAGGGGCTGCTGACCATCCCGCGTGTGTCAGTGCGCATTGACGGACGTAACTATCTTTCCGAAGAGGTGACGGTACGGGTAGTGCGTTCACGAAATAAAAACAGAATTCCTTCGTCGAATCAGAATGATAACAAACTGCGACCCGTTCAACCAACAACGCAGTTGTCGGTTGAGAACATTGTGATGATCGAAAGCAAGGTAGATAAACCGCAGGTCTATCAAGGCGAATCAATGGAATTGATATTGCGTTTGCTTACCCTGGATTATGGCGGTGTTGAAGTATATTACCGCGGGGGAAGGACCATCCCCTTACCTTCCCTTGAGGGCTTTTATACAGGCGAAATTTCGGATTCGGAGACGCTGGAGGAGCGGGGCGGCTGGAAGTATCGGGTGCGGGAATTCCGGGTGCCGATGTATCCGACTGGTTCGGGAAAATTTACCATTGGCGCATGGGCCTGGGAAGGTGATGTGCGCTGGGAGTCTCCCCAAGGTCGTAGACGAATGTATCGGAATCTTCTTACGGAGCCTGTGCCGGTTCTGGTAAAGGCGCTGCCTGAGCGTCCGGATGGCTTTAGTGGTGCGGTAGGACGTTTTACGATGGCTGCACAGCTTTCGGAGCAGGAGATTGTGCAAGGAGTGCCGGTGCAGTTGTTGGTGCGGGTGACCGGATGGGGCAATCCCGACGCTGTTTCCGCACCCGTGTTGCCGGAAATCTCATGGGGACAGGTAGGGGAACCCAGAGCGGAGACGCGTAGGGTAGAGAAGTCAGACTGGAACCATATAGAAAAACGTTTTGTATATGACATTACGCCGTACGAAGCAGGAATGTTGGAGATTCCCAAGATTACGTTTTGTTATTTTGCACCGGCATTCAAGGGATATCGAAGCGAAAAAGCGGGCCCGTTTGCATTGCGGGTGCGTTCCGCAGAGGAAAGCAACGCGATGGTGGTGGTAGGCGGGGTAACCTCGAATATCACGTCAACTCAGGTAGAGATGGTAGGCGAGGACTTACACCCTATTTTTCGTAAGATAGCCCATTTGAACCGTCGCCCTGTCTTTGGGGTAGGTTATGCGTGGGCAATGCTGTTACCGCCCGTTCTTTTTACCGTCTTTTGGCTATGGACGCGACGTCAGTGGCGTTTAAAAACGAACCCCGCGTATGCACGGCGAAATCGCGCCTATACCAAGGTGCGTAAATCGTTTTCTTCGATTATGGCGAGAGGGGATGCAGGCGAGGCCTTATATCGTGCTTTGGTGACCTATATAGCCGACCGCGTGCATATGCCTTCAGCAGGGTTGACCTCGGCGGATGTAAAATCGCTCCTCGATGAAGCCGCTGCGCCTCCTGCTATGAAGGAGGCGCTGGTGCGTGTTTTGCGCGCTTGTGAACGTGCCCGATATAGTGGCGGCGCGTTGCAAAAGGAAGAAGTAGCGGCATTGCTGGAGGCGGCGCAAGATTGTGTACAACGCCTGGAATCAGAATGGGGATGGAGGAAGGAGGAATGATTTGCCTGATACTATGCAGTATGGTTTTAAACGCAAACGCCTTTGAAGATGTCTTCGATCGTGGGAATGCCGCCTATGATTCGGGTCAATACGAGCAGGCGATTACGGCCTATCAAGAATTAACAGCCTCCTCGGTGCAGAACCCGATGGTCTACTTTAATCTGGGAAATGCCTTTTATCGCTTAGACCGCATCGGTGACGCCATTTTGAACTATGAACGTGCTTTGTTGATAGAACCAACGTTAGTGGAGGCGCAGGACAATCTCCTTTTGACTGTGCGTAAAACCAAACGGCGCCTGTCCCGCCCTTCGCCCGCTTCGTGGAGAGCACGGGTTTTTTTCTGGGCCGACGCGATGAACCTGGGAACCTGTTGTCGCGTTGCATTACTCTGTTGGACGTTGGCCTGGATCGGATTAGGCTGTTTTGTATATTACCGAAAAGAATATATGAGAGTCTTAGCCGTTGTTTTACTCATGGCGGGACTATTATTTTCTGCTGCTTCCTGGCATCGTGCGCATCCGCCCTTGCTCGCAGTGACCTTGGTAGACGAGGCAAAGGTACGTTATGGGCGCAACACGCGGGATACTGTGCGTTTTGTTTTATACGAAGGGGATCGTGTTCGTGTCGATGCAGTAACAGATGGTTGGGTGCGTGTGGAGACAGGAGAAGGGGAACGCGGCTGGGTACGACGCGATGCTGTCGGCTTGGTGAGTCCGCTTTTTCAAGGTGCGCCTTAACTCTTCAGCACCCACAACATGCATTTACAAAACAGCATTGTTATACTTCGTTTATAAAGGTTTCGACATAAGTTTCTTTACGCCTCCGCATACTTGATGGGGACTACAAGGGTTTTAAACGTGCAGCATTCTGCTTTGTTTTACAAAAAGACGACCGAAAAAAAACAAGGGGAACATTTTCGGCGTTTTAGCTTTGCCACAGGCTGGATTCTATCCAGCATACTGTTTTTTATATGCAGCTCTCCTGCCTTGGCCCAAGTTGGCTGGATGGAAAAGATTCAGAATGCCCTGGATGATGTGGCGCGTGGTGTGGGTTTGGTGGGACGAAAGGCGGAGGACCTCATTGGGCCGGGACCTGAATTGGATACGAACGAGGCCGCGCAATACCGACAGGTTCGTGCTTTCAACGAACGCTATCCAGTCGATCCTGCTGCCTCGATCCTAATTAGCAATGAGTTCGGAAAAATCAACGTCAATACTTGGGATGAGCGAGTGGTGCAAGTGACGGCGGAAATACGGGTGGGGGCAGAACAGGAAGAAACTGCACAGAAAGTGGCGGATGCCATTGCGGTCAGTGTGAAAGATACGGCGACTTTAGTAGATATTCGTACATTGCTACCTGAAACACGGCGTGAATCGGGCATGGTTTCTATCGAAGTAAACTATGCCGTCACTCTGCCGCGTGGAGCAAGCCTGGTAACGCGCAATTTCTTTGGCGATACCGTGGTTCGTGGCGTCGGCGGCACGCTGACACTGAGTGCACAATATGGTGGTGTGGAAATTTCAGAGATCAAGGGAGCGGTCACCGCGCAGGTGCAAGGAGAATTTCCGGTAAAGGCCTATGGGCTGGCCCAGGGAGGCGCTTTTTATCTACAGGGCTCACAGGCAGAGTTTGGGGCGGTTTCAGGCAGGTTGCAAGTAGAAGCCTTTCGGGGCGGGGTGTTGCTACACGAGTTGCGCGATGAAGTGCAGATGCAGGTGACGTGTGAAAGTGCGCCGGTGCGCCTGATTTTACCAGCAGAAGGAACCCCGGATTTATCGCTGACAGCCTTGTTTGGAGAAATAGAGTCCGCTGTACCCCTAACGCGAACAGCACAAGGTAAATGCGTTCTGGGGCGAAGTGCACAAGCGGATACAAAGCAGCAGATTCATTTACACACGACCTTTGGCGATATCTCCATCGAGCGAAAAGGCCAGGAGCGTCCTACCTCCCTGGGCGAAGAAGAGCTTAATAAACCCTTCAACGATGTGCTCACTAAGACCGAGGCTTTGACAGGCGAAACGCCAGTGGCGATTGATGCCGCTGTCGGCGATGTGCGCATAGAAGGCATCGACGAAAACATGCTGAAAGTGACCGCAACACGTATTGTGTGGGTATCAACGGCAGAAAATGCACCACCAGCCCTGGAAACCCTTGAGCTACAGGTCGGGCTGGAGGCCGAACGTATGGTCGTGCGCACCCTCGCGCCCAAAGACATGGATGCGCTGGATACTTCTGCCTATAGGGTAGACCTTCTCGTGCAATGTCCCCGCACCGTACCAATCGAAGTGCGTGCCGAAAAAGGCCTGACCTCCATTGCCGGGGTAGGGGGACATGTACGTGTGAACCAGATGGCCGGAACCGTCCGCGTCGAACATGCCAAGGGCAAGCTGGACCTCAACAATCAAAACGGTGAAGTAAAAGTGAGCGAAAGTAGTGGTCCAGTAGTCGCTACGACCCGCTTTGGCGATCTGACCCTGTCGCGCATCTTCGGTCTGATCGAGGCCTCTGCCGAACAAGGACGTGTCGTCATTGATGCGCCCATGGGCCAAGTGCGTGCACGCAACGTGGGCGGCGATGTACGTATCCTGGCCATGGAAGGTGTAGGCGGTGCGTACGACGTTTCTGTCGAACGCGGCAATATCAGCATACTGCTCGGCCCCAAATCCGACGCCAACCTCGACGTGCGTGCCGAAAACGGTGCCGTCCACAGCGCCATTCCCCTGACCGGCGAACTCAGCCGGACCACCCAGGCCTTCCGCGGCCAAATGAACGCCGGCACCCATCTGGTGCATTTACAGACCCAGGGCGGCGATATCGTGCTGGATTAGTGACTGACACTTCAAAAACTATCATAAAAAACGAAATTTTTTCTGCGGTCAGGGACGGCAAGGACCATATTTCCTAGGTGTGGCCTTGGCCACCTTGCAGTCGCTGGACCGCTTTAGTGAGTTTCGTGCGCAAACAAGGTGCTTTACAAATGAAAGAGACCGATTATTCAGCTTGGCGGGTGTCGTTGCATGGCGGGCATAGCAGCGGGTATTGCGATCATGCAGGGAGTACGCTGGAGGAAATTATAGAAGCTGCGATTGCGGCGGGTTACCATACGTTTGGGGTGGCGGAGCATGCGCCACGGGTGGAGGCGCATCGTTTGTATGCGGAGGAGCAGGCGATGGGGTGGACGGTGGATACATTGGAGGAACTTTTTGCTGAGTATGCCTCAACCTTGACAAGGTTGGCGGAGCAGTATGCGGGGAAAATTACGATTCTGAAGGGCTTTGAGGTGGAGGTGGTGCCGGAAGAAAGCTATGTGGAGGTGATGCAGGGGTATCGGCAGCGTTATGGCTTTGATTATGTGGTAGGTTCGGTGCATTGGGTGGCGGGGGAGATTATTGATTATACGCGGACTCACTTTGAGCAGGTGATGGCGGCGTGCGGTGGCTTGGAGGGGCTGGCGGTGCGATATTATGAGACGGTGGCGGATATGGTGCGCCGCTTGCAACCAGAGATAGTCGGACATCTGGATTTGATTCGTCGCTATGCACCGGATGAGGCATCGGTGGACACCCCTGAGATACGCCGGGCCGCATTGAATGCCTTGGATGTGATCGCGTCGTCGGGCGCTATCCTTGATGTGAACACAGCAGGGTATCGCAAGGGGCTGGGACGTCCCTATCCTGCAGCATGGTTGGTCACAGAGGCGCACGCGAGACAGATTCCTTTCTGTTTTGGCGACGATTCACACCGTGTAAGCGAGGTGGGCGCCGGCATAGATGAAGCGCGCCAGTATTTATTGGCAAATGGTGTGACTTCAATTACGGTACTCACACGCGAAGAAGACGGCCTGGGCCGAAAACAGATTCCGTTACAGTAGTATCTTTAAAGCCCTCTGTGGATTCTGGAAACCGAAGGTTTTTTTGAAAGCTTTGGACGAAATCTTTACACTTTATGCGTTAACACGCTATGCTTAATAATCAAAACGGTCCGGCGCATTCGCATGAGTAGAGGCCTTATTATTCTTGAAAATAACAGGTAGAGGGGATTGTACAATAATGGGTATTCACGGGGGGCAATGTTACGTCAGATGGGTTGTGTTACGATTTTTTTCGTGGTTTTTTTGAATATACAACTATATGCAGCGCAAAGCCCGCTGGTCTATTCCGCATCCGATACGCCGACGCCGCTGGTGGCGGATGACACAACCACCTCGGAAATCAGTACAGGCGATCCTTCGGGTACAGCACAGCTATACATCGGGGATGTGAATGTTCAGCTCGATATCACATGTTCAAGCACCTCTGCGCTCATTGTTTCGCTCTCCTCGCCGGAAGGCACGGAGATTACGCTTTTCAACGAGTTGGATGGCGATGGCAAAACTTCACCAATGTCGAACTGAATGACCAGGCGGATAGTCGCATTGGATTATCCTATGCGTCCTACACAGGTGTCTGGCAACCCGAGGGCAATCTTGCGGATTTTGAAGGAGAGAACGCCCGCGGTGTCTGGACGCTGACGGTCTATGACGCCGGTGGGGGGTACGACCGGCAGTATCAACAGCTGGAGCCTCGAATTTCTCAAACCAACACAAGAGGACATGTGCCCGGGCAACATACTCTGCGACGGTGGTTTTGAATATCCAACCCTGGAATCGCGGTGGGAGTTGGCAGCTTCAGACTACAGTACGAGCGAAATTCGCGATGATTCCTCCGAGGCGTATGACGGGAGTTATTATCTCTATCTGTCCGCCACCGGCGGCACCTATTCCGCATCTGCGCGGGCTACAACGACCTTCACACTTCCTGAAGGCGCCGAAGCCTATCTTAGCTTCTACCGCACCTCGTCTATTTCGGCATTTGGCAGTGATTCTGCCAATGCAAGTGTTTATATTGACTCGGATCGGATTGCTCAGAACGAAGCTTGGATCGGTGAATACGCTTATTATGCGTATGACCTCTCCGCCTATGCAGACGGCCTTGAGCACACCCTCAAGTTCAGCGCATACGCCAGTCGGCGGTATGAACCTTTACCCCCTCCTTCTTGTGCAACAAAACTCGACAATATCTGCATCAAGTCCACATTGGATAGCGCGGTGGTAATTAATGAGTTTGTGGCCAACCATACGGGCGACGATGATGCGGCTTTCGTGGAGCTACTTGCGGATTCGAGCGGCCGATATCCCACGCTGAGCCTGGTTGAAATTGCGGGTGACGAAAGTGATAACCCGGGCCGGGTGCGCACGATTTTTCCGCTGAACGAGCTTTCCAGCTTTTTCCTCAGATGGACAACCGACATGCCAGCGGGCTTGTCTACCGGTAGCATGACGCTGCTATTGGCGGAAGCCTTTACCGCAGCGGTGGATTATGACCTGGATACGGACGATGACGGAACGCTCGACGCCACGCCTTGGATAAACCTGCTGGATTCGGTGGCGGTGCATGATGGCGGGCCAGGCGATCATGTCTACAGCAACACGGTGCTCAATGCAGTTTGGGGCGGTGGAACCTGTCCAGGCGGCGCCTCGCGTTTTCCCGATGGTATTGATACAGACACCACGACCGATTGGGTGACCAACGGCTACGATGGCGCTGGTCTGCCGGACATTTTGGCTAGCCCCCAACCGGGTTACGCCCTCAACACACCGGATGCCCCCAATGCGGTCACCCCACCGAATGGCGATGGCTGCGCCGTCTACCCCAGCACCGATGTCGCCCAGGATATTCTGGGTGGCTACACCCTTACCTCCGATCTCTCGATAGACGAGGCGGGAACCGTTGCCGATGTGAATGTTTTTCTTGATATTACACATTCCCGTGACAGCGAACTGATCATTCACCTGATTTCCCCCACAGGCACTACCGTAGAATTGATTAGTCATGTGGGGTTGTTTTACGACAATTTTACCGCCACCGTATTAGACGACAGCGCCACCATAGATATCGGCTCGATCAGTTCCACCAATGCCCCCTTCACAGGCGTGTATGCCCCAATCGGAACATTGGCGGATTTTAATGGCGAATCGTGAATGGCACCTGGCAGCTTCAGGTGGAAGATACTGAAACCGAAGATGACGGCGTTCTCAATGCCTGGAGCCTCCAACTTTGCATAGAACCTTCAGCCGAAGGCGAAGGAGAAGGTACAGCCGAAGGCGAAGGAGAAGCTACAGCCGAAGGCGAAGGAGAAGGTACAGCCGAAGGTGAAGGAGAAGGTACAGCCGAAGGTGAAGGAGAAGGTACAGCCGAAGGTGAGCCAGGAACCATTCTCTTGCCGGGAGACGTAGCGCTTGAGATGGTGTGGATACCTGCGGGAACTTTCATGATGGGGCGCTATGAGGATGAATGGGACAGCGAAGACTCGGAAACACCTCAACATGAAGTTACGTTTTCGTCCGGTTTCTGGATGAGTAAATATGAGATAACCAAGGCGCAGTGGGAAGCCGTTATGGGTACAAAGCCGTGGCAGGGTGAAGAGGAGGTGCTTGATCAGGCGGATACGCCCGCAACGCACATTACCTGGGAGGATGCACAGGCCTTTGTAACAGCGTTGAACGCATTTACAGGAGCGACCTATGCGTTGCCGACGGAGGCGCAATGGGAATATGCGTGCCGCGCAGGAACCAGTACACGCTTCTACTGGGGCGATGACCTGGACCTGACCGCCCTTATGGATTATGCATGGTGTTTTTATAATACCTATGATGTGGGCGAGTATTATGCGCATGCCGTAGGACAGAAAACAGCAAATGCTTTTGGATTGTTTGACATGAGCGGCAATGTCCACGAATGGTGTGAAGACGATTGGCACGAAGATTATACCGACGCACCTGCAGATGGCTCCGCTTGGGTGGATTCACCACGTGCAAGCCAGCGGATAGTGCGCGGTTCGAACTGGTTCGCCTCTACCATGACGCGATCCCGCTCAGCGTCGCGGGGTAAATCTCCTGCTACGGCTACCCACTCTACCTATGGAATGCGTTTGGTCTTGCTGGACGGTCCTTCCGTAGAAGGGGAGGGTGAAGGAACCACAGAAGGCGAAGGAGAAGGTGCTGTTAATCCCTGGCACAGTGCGGATCAGAATGAAGATGGACGGGTGAGCGTTTCCGAGCTATTGCGGGTTATCCAATTTTTTAACTCTGACGGCTATCAATGCTCCGAAGCGGGAGAGGATGGCTATGCGCCTGGAAAAGACGCGGCGGCACAAAGCTGTCCTGCGCACGATAGCGATTACAATCCGCAGGACTGGACTGTGAACCTTTCTGAATTGTTACGCCTGATCCAGTTTTTCAATTCGGGTGGCTATCACTGGAGCGCTGATAGTGAAGACGATTTCTCTACGGGGATGTCAGCGGGTTAAACTCAGATGCTTAATATCCGGTAGAATTCAAAGCAGCACTATAAACGAGATTTCAGAATGGTCAGGAACGGCAAGGACGTATTTCGTACTTTTCGTCCTTGGCCATTTGTTTGTGCTTTCTGGACCGGTTTGAGGTACAATACGCTCTTTTGAAGTAAAGATCTGAGTTGCAACGTCTTTATGAGGTATTCATGGCCAGTATCCCTAAATACACCGATCCGAAAACAGCAGCGCAGCTTGTCGCCCAATTAGGGGACGAATATGCTTTGGTAGAGAATCCCAGTTATGTATTTCCGCCTTTTGAGGCCTACCCGTTGGCTAAAAAACGCAGCCAGTTGGATGAGGGACTGAATGGTGCGGTAATGGATATGGATGGCACCACCACTACGACCGAGCCCCTTTGTATTCATTCGTTGGAAATGATGGTGCGCCGCATCACCAATCGGTTGGATGCGAAAACTTGGGAAGGCCTGGACCATCAACGTGATTATCCCCATATTATTGGCAACAGCACTACGAAACATGTCGAGTATCTGATTCAAACGTATGAAAAAGAGATTGATGCAACAGCTCTTCGTCGTTGGTACCTGTATTCGGCGGCATGGACGATGGGTCAGGCGGCGGATGAGGGACGGCGTCGTGAGGTGCGTAACAACGTCACGGCCTTGGGGGCTGGAGACCTGTTGAATGATGAGCGTTTTACCGAGCAGTGTATGGGCTCTTCCGATGCACCCGAAACGGCGGCTGTATTGGATGCGTTAACAGCGGAATATGCCGATGCATTCCGATTAAATACGCTGACCGCAGTTGTGCGCGCGTCGGTCGATATTTATTACCAACGCTACCATGCTATCCTGGCTCAGATTGCCGCTGGAAATGGGGAGACGGTTGCTCGAACTATCTTGGGAGACCATGATGGGCATCTTATCGAACCTATGCCGGGTATCGGCGTATTCCTGGCCCTTATAAAGG
Organism: Candidatus Hydrogenedentota bacterium; assembly: GCA_963678445.1. GTDB lineage: Bacteria > Hydrogenedentota > Hydrogenedentia > Hydrogenedentales. The sequence goes on from OY782877.1 coordinate 4,002,567, forward strand.
GGTGGTTGGGTGTTGACGCGGCAGGCTGTGCGGAACCACTTGTTGCTCATCTACGTCGCAGTGGAATCATGAGCGAAATGGAGCTGGGCGAACCCTCCACCACGCTGGCGCAATTGGGCGTCTATTTTGAACAACACCCCGTTGGCGTCGCTATTGTTACCTCCTCCATTGCCTACGAGGCTAAAATCGTTCTCGGTGAAGTTTTTCGTGTGTTGAAAAATGAGGTGGCAGACTGGAATATTCCCGAAGCGAAAAAACAGCATATCGCCGCACAGTTTGACGATTCTTCCTTATATTACGATGGATTTCTTACAGCGACCGATTCCTGTGAGATTCGTCTGAAACCACATCGAGATCTCTATTCGCTCGCTCTGCATCAATTGGGATTACATCCCGACGCTTTTCATACCGTAGTCGGTTTTGAAGACAGCGAATCCGGCACCATCGCCATTCGTGCTGCGGGTATCCCGATCTGCTGTGCTCTACCTTTTACCATGACGCAAGGCCATACCTTCCAGGCGGCCACGCATACGTGCAATGGCGGCATCCCCGAAGTTATTCTGCGGCATCGGGTATTTTTGCCGCAATCGCTTCTAAACGGCTAAAGCGGTCCACTGAATGAATCAATAATCCCGTTGCAAAGACGAGAATGCGTAGGTGGAATCGTATGTGTGCAGGCATTTCATATGGAGTGCTTGCGTGTAGTTTTACATGCTCGTTGAATCATTCTGAGGAGAATAGCCAGATTGTTATACGGTTGTCTTCTTTGAATCATCAATCAGGCTGTATGTTATGTGTGTTCGCAGGGGGCGCATAAGAAATTCCGCCAATAGAACGCAATAGAGTACGCAAAGGATGCCAGGAAGAGGGGGAAACGAAGCCAGTTGCATGGGTCATCAAGCGTGACCAAAAATTGGATTATCGACGAGGTCATTCCTAAAAAAGCAGCTGCATAACATAATGGGATTCCAGTATCTAATACCCGTTTTGCTTGTAGAAAAATCCGTTCATTGAATTTTTTAAGACGAATATAATGAATTGCCATAACCAGACTCCCTAATCTTCCTCCTTCCCAGAACAGGAGCAAGCCCCCAATTGTGAAGATGGTGAAGAAGAACGCGGGGATATATAGAAAGGAAGCAAGGTTGCCTCCCTGTAGTACGGCGCAGGCTATTCCCACCAGAGCAATCAGAATCCCAATCAGATGTCTCGCTATCCGCATGTTCACCCTCCAAGGCTAAAGGTAATTATTTCCGTGTTTGCACCGCTGTTGTATTCCAGTGGCCCTAACGCTCAAACTACTCTATCATTTTATCCGAAAAAGTTTCAATATTTACATCCAAGCGCTATGCTTGTTTTCCTCGCCTCTGGTGGGGCGGTGCGGAAGGTAATACACTGAGCTGAGGCACAGCCGTTGTGTAAGCTGTGTAGCCTCGTATTTTTTTATTGCGTCTTCTTGCTTGGTGGCGTTATAAGGGATGAAGGGTTTTATGCAACTGTAAAAGGAGGAGCTTGATATGTCCCTAATGCCAGCCATCGTCACGGAGTTGGAATTTGAAGGTGTCGCTACCCGTAAAGTCTTTGAACGCATTCCCAGTGAGAAATTTTCCTGGAAGCCACATGAAAAATCAATGAGTTTTGGCGGTTTAGCCTCGCATGTGGCTGAATCGCTTTCGTGGGCCGCTTCCATTGCAGAAGCGGATGAAGCGGTATTCAGTATGAAGACCTACACGCCGTTTGAGGCAAAGTCGCAAAGCGAATTATTGGATACGTTTGACAGGAATCTGTCAACTGCGTTGGCGGCATTGCGTACGATCAGTGAGGCCCAGGAGCAAACGTTGTGGCGGATGATTGTTGATGGGGTTACCTTGATTGAATTGCCCAAGGTCGCTGTATTGCGCAGCATGACGTTGAATCATTTGATTCATCATCGTGGCCAGCTAACGGTTTATTTGCGGCTTAACGACCTTCCTGTACCGGCTATTTATGGGCCTACTGCCGACGAACAAGGGTAGTGTAGTGTGAGAGAGCAGAGGGCGTGCCCTGGAAACTATCGGAGACTTTTTTGGTTTGCCCGACAGGTTGTGTTGAATGCAAAGGAAAAATCCCTTTATCAACGTGGTCAAAGCTGAGTATAAAAAAGGCCGCACCGTGTATTCGGTGCGGCCTTTTAGGAGCTAGTGAGGTTTAAAGGGAATCAAAATTGCGTTGCCACTCGGTTCCGTTTTGTGCAGCGAGTTCTTTTTCCGCAAGAATGCGAACTTTTTCTTCAAAACCCTCTACGCGGGAAGCAACAATGCTGTCTTCGATTTCTTTCTTCACACGGGCCGGATAGTCCTCTTTCAGATCCCATAGGGGGGTATCAGCGCTGTTCTGGTTGAGGTAGATACCGATATTCTTTCCGTCCAACGTGCGGTAGTTAACAGACCAATTGCCGTTCATTAAGCATTCGGCCCATTTTTTGGTTTTGTTGCCAAATTCATCGGTGACGGCGAGGCGTGCAAAGAAGTATTCCTGACATGAAGCAATTTCCAACTCTTTCAGGTATAACTCGGTATAGGCGTTCTGAAGAGCAGGAGCTACCCATTTAGCGTCTGCAACTTTATCGCGCAGCGCTTCTGCTGCTGCAAGGCGTTCGCTATGGGCATATTTTTGAGGGGTCAACGGCATGCTTTCTTTAATCTGGATAACCAGACGATCCACATTGTGTGCCAACGCGTCTTTGGTAGCCAGGCGGCGCACATTCGCGTCATCCAGCTGGCCTACGTAATTCGTCAGGCGCTCTACTTCTGCGACAAGGCCTTTCTGGCGTGCCTGAATGATTGCGGTTTCGTTTTGCAATTCTTCAAACTGTTCTTGTGCAGTGACGAAAGCTTCGTTTTTCTGGGACAAGTCGTCTTCGACGATTTTAAGTTCGTCCTGAACTTTGGACAGGGCTCCCGATTTTTCTTCGTATTGTGCCTTGGCGATGTCCAAGTTTTTGGTAAGCTCTTCTAATTCCTGCAGAAGCTGGGCTTTGTCTACACCCGATTCTTTACCTTGGGAATCGATGCTTTTCTGGATGTTTTCGTATTTGCGAATTTCCTGGCTCATCTTGGCGTTTTTATCACGCAGCTGTTCCATTTCGCTCGCCATGGGATTGGGGAGGAAGGGGAGGAAGCCGCTGATGTATGGGCCACCAGCAATGCCGCCAATCAATCCTACAATTAGCAGGACGATGGCAAGTACAGCACTGTTGCCTTTCTTCGCTTTGGGGCCGCCGCCATTGGGTACAGGCTGCTGTATGTCGGTATCGGGCGAGAAGTCGGGAGGGGGAGTGCCTGCGTCGAAGGCACCGCCGCCCATATTCATATCCATACCGGCAAAGTTGCCCTGATCGAAGCCACTGCCGCCCGCGGGGGCTTGTCCTTCACCAAACATAGGCGTCTCCATGGCTTGGGTGGGGGCAGGGGTTTGCAGGTTGGAATCGAAACCGCTGCTACCGCCGCCAAAGGCGCTGTCAAACATGGGGGTATCCATATTGGAATCCGCACTCATGCCGGGACCAGGCCCGATATCAGGGGTTTCGGGTGAGAAGTCGCTATCGGCAGCTAAATCCTGGAAGCCAGTTCCTGCCGAACTACCCGATGAAAAGGTGTCGCTTGTGGTGTCGAAACCGGGTGGCGGTGTTTTAATGTTACCGCCTGTTGGCTGCGGGGTTTCTACTTGAATGTCGCTGATGGGGGGCAGGCCGCCGTCATCGCTATCGTTGGTTTCGGAGTCAAAACTCCCTAGTGGGGGAAGACCGGAATCGAAACCACCGTCTTGGGAATCGAAATCGCTAAGTGGGGGAAGGTTGCCCAAGCCCGAATCACTTGCCATGTTCGAATCTTCTTCGGGAAAGCCTGCACCGTTTTTTTGTTTCTCGTCGGCCATTAGACCTAATCTCCGTAAACGTGCCTAAAGTAATTGTAATACGTGGGTTTAATGTGGCTTGCATTCTAACATGGGTTATGGGGTGTGTCAAGAGAACTCCTGTTCTTTTTTCTGGGGCTTGGAAAAGTATGGGGCATGCCTCCTATTCTGCCTGTTGGGGGGGTTGGATGATGCGGAATATAGCTAACTCTTTCGTTAAAAAACAGATGTTGATGAAAAATTCTGTCGATAATTCATTGTTTTCAGGGCTTAACGCAAGAAAGGAAGCGTATATTATCGGGTTCCCTTTTTGGGTGTAGAGTTCTAATAGTGTGATTTTAGATGAGATGTTTCACAATATAATTGAGCTTGTTACGGTTGTTGGGGCATGGGAGGAATAAAAAACGGACCACACGTTTTGGGGTGTGGTCCGTAGGAGGGCGGCAGTGCTCTTTAGTGATTCAAATCTAAAAAGCTGTCATAAAAAACGAAATTTTATTTCGGTCAGGGATGGTGAGGACCATACCTCCTGCTTGCGGTCGCTGGACCGCTTTAGGCTGGGACAACGCCGATGGTTAAGAGCAAGTTGGCGTAGAGGCGTTGTTCGCCGGTGATAATGGTGAGGCAGGTATCGGGACTGATGGCGTCTTCATAAAACTCGTAGCGGTCGAGGCCGGTCAGCTCGATGTCGGGCAGGCGTTTGCGGAATTCTGCGAAGATATCGGGTTCGGGACCTTCACTGGGCACCATGACGGCGGCGTCTTCGACGGGGATGGCGGTGAGGAGTACATCGAGTACTTCTGTGACGGTGGGGGTGCCGGGTGTGAGGTTCAGGTAGACCAGTTCGGCATTTTCACCGAGTTGTGTGCTGGCAGGGTAGTTGCCGTCTGCGATGAGCACTTTTGCACCGTGGCCGGCAGCGGCCAGGGAATCGAGGATGTCGGGGTGGGTCAAACGTTGTTTCAACATGGTTATTCTCCTGTTTTTATTGCTTTTTGAAAGGCGAGTATATTCTTTTGATATTCTAGGGATGCGTTGGGTAGAGCGGTGCACCCATAAGCAGCTCTTCTACAGTATGGGTGACAGTGGGATCCAGTTTTAATACCTGGGTGAAAAAGTGGTTGGCCTGGCGGATATCGCCCAGCGCCAGGGAGCATTTTCCAGCGTGAAAGGCAGCTTCTTTGACATAGGCGCCGTATTGTTGGATATCTTTGAGGGTGGTCAGGGGGAGGAATTGTCCTAGCGCGTTTTGGTATTGCTTGCGTTGGGCCAGCACACGACCCAGTGCCAGTCGTATTTCTAATTCTTGTTCTCCGGCGAGCATGTCTTTGCGTGTTTTCTCTTTTTCGATAAGGGAGAGCGCGGCTTCATAGTGACGTTGTGCACCGGGCAGGTTATGGTCTAAATCTTCATAGGCGACTGCCAGATTATAATGTACACGCAGGGTGGTGGGGTTTTCGCGCAGTGTGGCGCGGAAAAGGGTTTCGTTGCTATGCCAGTCCTGGTTCCGTTGGACGGTGAGGCCGAGTAGCAGGAGGCAAAAGAGGCTGGTGGCTATGATGGGGATGGTGCGTGTTTTTGGAGACTGTTGGCTTACACGCCAGAGGATTTCGGTTAGCGCCCACCAGAATCCGGCCATAGGAATGTACATCCAGTGTTCAGCCATAGGGGCGTTGAGCGGGAAAATGCCGGAGATGGGGAGCCAACTGAGCAGGAACCATGCTACGCCCAGGCTGATCCGATAGTATTTTTTGTAGAGGCAGAAAAGGAATATGCTCAGGCAGAGCACTATCAGGAGAAGGCCGATTACAGTAGAAAGGGTAGATGCATTTGCCAGGCTTTGTTCCATATGCAGGCCAGTGGGAAGGAAAAGAACGCGGAAATAGAATGCAAAGGCCTGACAGCATTCCACCAGACGCTGGCTTAGCGGAGCGACGCTGCTCTGGGCTGTGTCAGCAAACTTGAGCACCGTGGTGCGAAGTGCAGCGTAAATGCCCAACACGATCAGAGAAAGTAGGAAGGGGAGGCTACGTTGAAGATAACTGCGGATTTTGCTTGTGCCCGATTCGGTATCGTCGAGGGGACGCAACAGGATACAGAGCAAAAGCAGCACCGGGTAGATGAAGGCGGACTCTTTGCTGAGTAGGGCGGCGCTGAAGGCCAGCAGACTCAGAACCCATCCCAGAATTTTTTTGCTGAGACTGCCCTGGATGAGTGCGCACCAGAGCGCGGCGTAGACGAAGGCGGCGGACATCATATCGGCCCTGCCGCTGATGTAAGCGACCGCTTCGGTATGTAGCGGGTGCAATATATAAAGGAGTGGCACGCTTGCTTGTACGAATTTAGGCGCGTTGCACCGAATCAGCAATGCGAACAGCAGCAGCGCAGCGAGAAGATGCCATATAATATTGGTAACATGAAATAAGGTGGGGGAGACATCGGGGTAGGGCGTGTTGGGCGCGTTCTCCAATGTCGCAGGGGTGGAGAGCAGAAAGTCGATCATAAAGGAAACCGAGACCAGAGGGCGATAGAAGTTGCCTGCACCCCGTCCAAAGGCATGTTGGTCTTCCTTGAAAAGCTGGAAAAAGTCTTTCGGATTCTGCACATGCTTGTGCAGCAGCACCGACGATGCGTCGTCCCACACCCATTTTCCGTCGAGGGTATTTAAATACGCCACGCTTCCTGCGACTAGCACGGCGAGTACGATAAACATGCGAAAAGTTACTGTTGACATAAACACATTCCTGCGTTGATTTTCCGATACGTCGCTACCTTACGTGGAAGCAGGTTTTCGGTTCAAGTTTTTTTGCATCCTGACAAGTGTCAACCATAAAGCACCCCCGGCCGAGGGCCGGGGGTGCTTGTCGTGATTTAGTGACTAACTTTCCGAAAGTTGTCATAGAAACCAAAATTTTATAATGGTCACGAACGCTAAGGACCATATCTCCTGCTATGTGTGTGCGTTGCGTCGTCGCAGGGTGAGCAGTGCGCCGAGGCTGAGCAGCAGTATCAGGGCGGTGAGGCTTGTGCCGTTGGCGGCGGGGACGCCGGGTGTCACGGTGAGTTGTACGGGCTGGGACCAGGCGGTGTCGGTGGTGGTCCAGACTTTGCAGCGGTAGGAGCCGGCCTCTCCTTTGACAATATCGCTGAGGAAGAGGACGCAGGCGTCGGCGTCGCCTACGGCGGTGTAGGCTTTGGTCCCGGCTTCTGTTTCGGGCTGGAAGTACCATTGGTAGTGGATGCCGCTCTGTCCGCCGGTGACCATGGCGGTGAAATTGTGGCTACTGCCTTGGGTGACTTCGATGGTGTCGGGACCGGATATAGTAACGGTCAGTGGACCTATGGGGTCGGTGCCGGCTTCGATTTCGTCGCCGTCGTTTACGCCGTCGCCGTCGCTGTCGGGATTGTCCGGATCGGTGCCGGCTTCGATTTCTTCGTCGTAGGTCAGGCCGTCGCCGTCGCTGTCGTCGCTGTCTTCCACGGGTTCGACGGTCACGCGGCAGATAATGGTATCGGTATCGTTGCCGTCGCTGACTTCGATTTCGAAGAAATCATAGCCGTTGTAGTTTGCGTTGGGGCTGTAGGTGAAGGTTTCTGGGGATGCGCCTGTTCCGGAAATGGTGGCCGAACCATGCGAGGGCGGGATAAGCAGGGACCAAGTGAGTGTATCGTCGTCGCCGTCTGTGGCACTGAGGGTGGGTGCGGACCATGGTGTGGGGTCGCCGTCTTCAGACATGGTGACCTCGAGCGGGCCTGTCTGATCAATCATCGGTGCGTCTTCTACGGATTCGACGGTCACTTCGATGGTGATGCTGTCGGAATACCCGGCGGAGTCGAGCACTTGGATGTCGAAACTGTCTGTGCCGTTGTAGTTGGCGTTGGGGGTGTAGGTGCAGACTTGCAGGGTGCTGTCCGTACCGGAGACCACGGCTGTGCCGTGGGAGGGGGCGGTGCTCAGACTCCAGATCGCTGTATTTCCGATGCGGTCGGTGAAGCTGAGGGTGGGTGCGGTCCAAGGTGTAGGGGCGCCGTCTTCGCTCATGGTTACGCTCAGGGGGCCGTCGCCCTGATCGATGCTGGAGGGTGTTCCGGGATATTCGTAGGCCCCCATGTCGATGCCGCTGCCCTGCGGGCGGGCAATGTTTATAATATCGGCAGTCGGGGCATCGGTTGTGGTTCCTGCGTCGATGCAGGGGGAACCGGTCTGCAGCCGCAGGTCCCAGCCGTCGCCGTCATCCGTCCCATCCACGAAAAGGGGCGTTTCGCTGATGTTGCCGGTTCCGCTGTGTCCGCCCTGGATGCAGGAATACGTAACCGTGGCTGTGGCAGAATCATTGTGAATTTCACCGCCCGTATTTTCCCACAGGATGCAGTTTGTCAGTGTCGGCGAGGACGAGGAGTAGTTGGCCATTGCGCCGCCGGCATTATTCGCTGAATTTCCTGTGAAGGTGCAGTTTATCAGCGTCGGCGAGGCGAAGGTAATGTTATAGATTGCGCCGCCGGCATTATTCGCTGAATTTCCTGTAAAGGTGCTGTTGCTTACCACAGGGAAGGAGAAATCGTTGTACATACTGCCACCTTCGCGGTCTGCCGAATTTCCTGTGAAGGTGCAGTTTATCAGCGTCGGCGAGGAGTTATAGTTGAAGATGCCGGCACCGATAAAGGCTCCATTTTCTTTGAAGGTGCAGTTTGTCAGCGTCGCCGAAGAGGTGTTATACATTGCTCCGCCGCTCTCCCTTGCTGTATTTTTGATAAAGGTGCAATTTGTCAGCGTCGTCGCGGAGTTATAGTTGGACATTGCGCCGCTATTGGTGGCTTTATTTTCCGAGAAGGTGCAGTTTTCCACCGTCGGGGAGGAGTTATAGTTATACATTGCGCCGCTATTGGTGGCTTTATTTTCCGAGAAGGTGCAGTTTGTCACCGTCGGGGATGCGGAATTGTTGTACATGCCGCCGCCATTTTGCGTTGCTTCATTTTCTTTGAAGGTGCAGTTTGTCACCGTTGGCGAGGAGGAATTATAGTTGGCCATGCCGCCGCCGAAGTAGGCCGCCGAATTCCCTGAGAATGTGCAGTTCGTCACCGTCGGAGTGGAGGAATTATAGTTGGCCATGCCGCCGCCGCGGGTGTTTGCCGAATTCCCTGTAAAGGTGCAGTTTTCCACCGTCGGCAAGGAGGATGTATTATACATTGCGCCGCCATTTTGCGTTGCTTCATTTTCGGTAAAGGTGCAGTCCGTCACCGTCGGGGAGGAGGAGGAATTAAACATCGCACCGCCATTTTGCGTTGCTTTATTTTCGGAAAAGGTGCAGTTCGTCACCGTCGGAGTGGAGGAGCGGCTGTGCATCCCGCCGCCATAGTATGCAGAATTCCCTGTGAAGGTGCAGTTTGTCACCGTCGGCGAGGAGGAATTGTTGTACATCCCGCCGCCGTCGGTGGTGCCGTATCCATTGGTGATTGTAAAGCCGTCCAGAGTGGCGTTGTCCGCGCCGTGGACACAGCAGCGGGTGCTTTGCCCGTCAATGCTGGTGAGATTGCTTTGCCAGTCGCGTGCATTGCGCGTTATTTCCGTGCCCGCGAAGCCGCCGTAAATCGCCACGCCTTCCTTCATTGTTACGACCGGGGCGGTCGTGGCCGTATATGTGCCCGCCGCGACCCAGACTTCATCGCCACTGGTGGCAGCGACCACTGCGTCCTGAATGGAATCCTCTGCATTGGTCCAGGAAGAGCCATCGCCCGTTCCCGCACCGCCCGGCACGACGTAGAAGATATCCGCCCCCGCCAGTGTAGACAGCAGCAGCGTCAGAACGAATATTGAATACGTAGTTATGGATTGCCTGTATTGTGCAGTCATAAATTTTCTCCAGAAATGCCCCATGGTGAAGCAGAATTATATTTGTCCAGAAATGCCTTAAACAAAAATACACAATAGCATGGCATAGAAATAGAGGATTTTGCAAACCGCGGCCAAGAATTCATCGAAATCCATGGGTTCAGGAGAAAAGCGAACAAATCAGAGCATCCTGCCCCTATCCCGGGGGGGGGAGTGAGAGCAATGGCTTTGAGTGATGATTTTTGGAATATATGATTCAATGCTGTAGTATGGGGGTATGAAAAACGTAGGATGGTATATCGTTGCAGCTATGGCCTTGCTGGTGGCTTTCATCGTACGCAGTCCCTACATGGCGTATGCGGTGTATGCCTTCCTTTTATTAGTGCTCGTGGCGCGTTTTTCATCGCTGGCCTGGCTGACGGGCTTACACTGTGAACGCAGCGTAACCCCTGTGCAGTTGCGACAGGGGGAAAGCGTAGAGGTTTCGGTAACCGTCACCAATGCGCGAGGGTGGCCTATCCCCTGGATTTTTGTCGAAGACCAGTATCCTCCCGATTTTTCCCGTGTCGGTGCCCATTCGCGTCTGGCGATCCTGATGCCGGGACGTTCGCTATCCCTTAAGTACCAATTGACCTGTCCACGACGCGGCTACCATCGTATTGGGCCAGTTTTAATGGAATCGGGCGATCTCTTTGGCCTGCAAAGGCGTTTTAAAACGGCCACCCAACGCGATTACATCTCGGTATTGCCCAACATTGCCTACGTAGACACGCTGGGCATCGCCTCGCACCGTCCCCAAGGACCCGTGCGTATGCGCAATCGTATTTACGAAGATCCTACCCGTATCCAACAGATACGCGATTACGTTCCCGGCGATCCCCTGCGCATGATCCACTGGAAAGCCACCGCACGTACAGGCACGCTACAGGTTAAAACCCACGAACCCGCTATCGTGGTAGGCGGGACGCTGCTCCTCGATCTGCACGAAGAAAGCTACATTCCGGAAAAGAAAGAGGAACGGATGGAGTTAGCCATTACCACTACTACTTCGATTGCCTACCTGCTGCAAATGTCGGGCGAACAGGTCGGCATGGTGACCAATGGACGTGATGCGGCGGAAGAGGCGCGTTTTGAGGCGCAGGCGCAGCAGGGACTCAGCCGGGACGAAGTCCATGTGCACGAAGAGGAGGAATGCCTTCGTATCAGTCCGCTTTCCGTACCTACACGGCGCTCACCCATACAGTCGCAACAGATTATGGAAAATCTGGCCCGGGTTTTACCCGGACACGGACTGGATGCCAATCAACTCGTAATGGCCTCATTTCAGCATCTGCCGCGTGACGCAGCGTTATTGTTAGTCACCCCCCAGGTTACCGAAACCCTCGCGTTGACGTTGGGCATGATGAAACTGCACGGCTTTGCCGTCACCGTATTTTTTATCCAACACGAAGCAGGCTACCAGGAAGCCGCAACATTATTGGCGCAACACAACATTCACGTGTTTCATATTACCCACGAACGGGATTTGTATACACTGGCTCCTGAAAAAATAGGACAATAACTGCGCAACATTAAGTGAGCATAGTATGTCTCCAAGTCCATACATACCCCCGGATTCAGAAACGAAATCGGATGAGACGCAACCTACACCGGCAACGGATTTTCAATCGTTGATGCAACAACCCGATCCGGGTTTCGAGAATTTACTCGAAAAAAATGCGTCTGCTATCGGTCCGGCAACCGATTTTCAATCCCTTACCGCAGGACAACGTCCTCCACAAGACCCCTTACCCCAACGTACCATCACCGATACCCTATTGGGCGTGCTGACCCCGCTCATGATTTTCTTCATGGTCTACTCGGTGATCTTTTTCCTGCTCGACGTACGCTATATTTACACCGAAGTGCACGACAATAATCTGCGTTTTGTCGCCGCCTGTTTCGTGCTCGGCGTTGTCGCCCTCAATCGCATCATCGTCCGAAACGATTCCAGCGAATCCATCCTCTACTTTATTGCCCTCGCCTTCGCCATCGGCCTGTACACCTTTTCCACCACCGGCATGTTCGAAGTAGGCTCCGTCGCCCGCAACTTTATGAACGACAACCCCTACGCAGCCACCGCATTCAACCTGCTGATAGTCGCCTTCATCTGGTGGCTGACCAACCGCCTCATGCACGAATGCTGCGTAGATGAAAACAAGGTTGCTGGCGACGTTGGCATGCTTACCGCCACCGCACGCCGCATGCAACATGCGTTAAAGCGTGACGAGCGTGTCTCAGCCCCCCAAAAGAAAAAAGATGTGCCGCCTCCGAATATTTTTTACGAATTCGAAGCTTTCGACCCCACAGAAGGGTATAAACCCAAGACCAAACCCACTCCGGCTCCCGCTCTGCCTGACAAACGCCTCACACGGCATCATCCCGGCATGTCCATCTTCTACTTTTCGATACCCGTGATGACCCTTTTTTCTCTCGGACTCCGCGTCGCGCAACAAGGCGGCGAATCCATGGTCCTCGCAGGCCAATGCTACATGGCCCTCTACACCCTCTGCGCGCTCACCCTCCTGCTCCTGACCAGTCTGGCCGGACTTCGCCAATACTTCCGCAACCGTCGCATCCCCATGCCCGACCGCATCGGCTGGTTCTGGATAGGACTGGGTCTGTGGATGATCGCCCTCGTCATGATCGGCGCTACCCAGCTGCCCATGCCCGATCGTCCCAGGATGCTCCACGTCGGTTTCCACGAAACTGACTACTGGACCCAAACCTCCACCTTCCAGCTACGTGGTGCAGATACCCCCCAAAAAGCCATCCAGGAAGCCACACAACTGCTCGACCAGATTGGCCAGATAGTACTTATCGGTCTTGCCCTCTTTCTCGCCTACGCCCTCCTCAAAGCCCTGGCCGCGCTTGCTGCACGCATCGCGCGCCGCCGCGACCGCTACCCCCGCATCATCGTGCGCTTCTTTGACCGACTCGAACACCTCCTCACCCGCTTCACCCAGCTACCTCAACGCAAAGCGCCACGAAGACGACGCATCCGCATCCAACGCGACCTCGCCACCTGCAGGCAATTCCACAATTCCCTCAGCCACCCTCCCCAAACAACCCCCATGTCCCCAAGCGACCACATCACCTACGCCTACGACGCCCTCTGCGCCCTCGCCCACGACCTCGGCGTCCCCCGTCAACAAGGTCAGACCCCCAACGAATTCCTTGCCGCCTTTCCCCAAGCCCTCCATAGCCTGCGCGACGAAGCCCGCGAACTCACTCAACTTCACGAACGTGCTGCCTACGCTCCCATCCCGCCCGACGAAGATATTCTCGACCGACTCCGCAAATTCTGGAGCACCTACGAACGCGCCCGAAAACGAGTCCTGAAATAACGACGAAGAAAACTGGGCTGCACAACCCTACAGTATGCCCTTTTACGTACATTCTAGAAATTTTTTCTTGTTTTAAATAGAAAAGGCCTGTAAAATCCCGTAACCGTATTTTTGCAATAATGTGAGAAAAGGAAAAGTATGTACTACAAAGAAACACAACGAATGGCTGTCTGGGTTTATATAATTATATTCGGCATTATCGCGATGTTTTTTTCCTTTTGCGTTCCTATCGAGGCAGTCTGTCGTCTGATTGCGGATAATGTGAAAGCTGGATGGGTTTTTTATGTTTTTATATTTAGCCTCCTTGCCCCCCTTTTTTGTTTTTTTCAATCCTTGGATCGTTTGCGTATGTACACCGGCGTAGATTCCAACCATATTCAGGTAGCATTCGGCACGGTATTTCGTGTGCCCCTGCTAGAAATTCCCCTTGAGTATATCCATACTTTACGCAAAGTATCCTATCGCCCTTGGTGTAACCGACTATATCGTTCCAAGCGTTCTTTTGAAGGTAAACCGTGCGAGTTTTGCGCCATGCGGGGCACTTGGGGCGTGCTGATAGAGACAAACGAACGCCGTTTAGTCATCGGCAGCCAGCATCCTGATAAACTCATAGCGGCTTTGCGTGATGCGGGGGTAAACACGGATTCAACGCTGGCTTGTGCGGACTAAATAATGTCTCTCATAAAAAGCGACGATAGGACGGAAAGTATGTACTACAAAGAAACGCAACGGGTGCCTGTCTGGTTTATGGTGCTATGTGGGATGTCTTTATTTATAGTTACTTGTCTGGAAATTTACGGCTATTATTTTAGAATAGTGAATGATATAAAAGAAACAATAGATTTTCATGATACAACTTTTATTCTTCTATGTTGGATGAGTATAAATTTATTTATGCTAGTCAAATATTTTTATTTAGATACCTTGGTAGATGATAAGAAAATTCAGGTTCGATATAGTATACTGCTTGGCCCATCCCCACCCGATATCGCCCTTGAACATATTCGTGGATTACGCAAAGTATCCTATAGCCCCTGGCGTAAAGTAGGGTATCGCCTCAGGCATTCTTTTGAAGGAAAGTCGTGCGAATTCTGTACCATTCGGGGCCCCCAGGGCGTGCTGATAGAAACAAACGAACGCCGTTTACTCATCGGCAGTCAGCATCCGGATCAACTGATAGCGGCTTTGCGTGATGCGGGGGTAAACACCGAGTCAGCGGTGGCTTGTGCGGAGTGAGCGGTGTTTTTTGCTACTCGCTTTTTGCTACAATTTTGGCATCGCAACATGGAAGTGTTGATGGATGTCGTATACACAACGAATGATATATTCCATAGGCGGCGCCCTTGTGATACATGTGGCGCTGTTGTTTTTTTGGCTGCTGCTTCCTGAACGTAGTGGTTTTGGACCTGCGCCTACGCCTGAGCCGATTGTGTTGAATCTGCAGACGCAGCAGGAAACGCGACAGTTGGTGTCGGTGCGCGAAGCGTCGGAAACGCCGCCTGAGGAGACGCGTCACATTGCGGAAACGCACAGTCTGGCGGCGGATCGCACGTTGAAGCAGGGGGACACCACTGGGCCATCGGTGGAGGTGGAGGATACGGTTGCGGTTTTGGAGACGCCGCCTGTTGCCCCCATGCCTGAGCCGGTGCCCGAACAGGAGCAGCAGGTGGTGGAGGAGCCGGTAGAGGAAGCAAGGCAGGAATCGCATGAGGATACATCGGTAGCAGTGGAGGAGGTCGTTGCACAGGAAACACCGGCGGTGCAGGAAATGAAGGAGGTGGAAAGCGCTTCAGAGGCGCAGGAGGTGGAGGAAAAACCGGCTGCTACGGAACAACCGATGAAGGTAGCGAAGGCGACGTCACCACCGCCTGTACCACCCCAGGAGCCGCCACGGCGTTCGCGTGGACGCAAAGGAGGGGCGCATCGGAAGGGGGTAACCAATTTTGCGGCGATCCAGGATAAAATTGTCCCCTATTTGGAGAAGATGCAGAATAGTGTAGAACTGGAATGGAATGCGGCGTTATTGACGCGTTATTCGGGTACTTCGCCTGTCAGGGTGGAGATTGAGTGCGCGATTTCTCCTGAGGGCGAGGTGGTGTCTGTCGTGATTATGGGGACGCCCAAAGATCGCGTGTATGCGGCCTTGTGTAAAGATGCGATTGAGCGGGCGGGTCCCTTTGGTGCATTTGACTTCGAAGTGCCGCCGATATACCAAAATCAGAATCTGGAGATTCGATGGACCTTTAGTTTTTTGTAGTTCGAGTTGTTCGAACAAAGCTGTCTGTGACACGGTAGCTGTAGACGGGAAATCCCTGTTTCTCGATGTGGATAAAGGAAGAGTGAAATGGATGCATTGACCTTGTTGAAGCAAGGGGGCTGGTTGATGGTTCCCTTGGGAATATGCTCGATTTTGGCGTTGGCGATTATTATCGAACGAAGTATAGCGCTACGTCGGGCGCGTGTGATTGATGAGGCGGTTTTAAAGATGATCGCACGTTATGCTGGGGAGGAATCGGCTGAGCGTGCGTTGATTGGCTGTCAACGGGCGCATGGAGCGTTTGCGCAGGTGATTACGGGGGTGATTACAACGCGTCATCTGGATCATGCACAGGCGATTGAGAATATGAATGCGGTAGGGCGCACTCAGGTAGGGCGTTTGGAACGGGGCCTGACGCTGTTGGAAATCATCGCCGCGATAAGTCCGTTGCTGGGTCTGTTGGGCACGGTGTGGGGCATGGTGAAAGTCTTCAATGCGATCACCGCCCAGGGGCTAGGTAATCCGCAAGTGCTTTCCGATGGGATTTCTAATGCGTTGGTGACTACCGTAGCCGGATTATGTGTTGCTATCCCGGCATTGGTTTTCCATAGTTTGTTCAGCAAACGTGTGGAGGAACTGGCAACTGAAATGCAGGATCATGCTACGCGTTTTATTTTGCATCTCAATGCGCTGGCCGATAATGCCTCGGTACGTAAACGCTAGCTGCCAGGCGTTAATAACTTCTTTCTTTTTACGGAAAAAGAAAGAAGCAAAGAAAAACGCGGATTTTAGTTAGCTTCGCTTTGATTACCCACGGCAAGGACCACACTGTTGTGAGTGACGCTGTCTACCTGGCTGTGTTCCTTGGAGCACCGGAAAAAGAAAGAAGCAAAGAAAAAGGCAGGTTTTAGTTAGCTTCGCTTTGATTACCCACGGCAAGGACCACATGTTGTGAGTGGCGCTGTCTACCTGGCTGTGTTCCTTGGAGCACCGGAAAAAGAAAGAAGCAAAGAAAAAGGCAGGTTTTAGTTAGCTTCGCTTTGATTACTCACGGCAAGGACCACATGTTGTGAGTGGCGCTGTCTACCTGGCTATGTTCCCTGGAGCAGAGGAAAAAGAAAGAAGGAAAGAAATTACCACGTATCTTTATAAAATGCTTGTGGTCAGCCGCATCAGTGCCTTTTTCTGATACTCTGGAATATAAATAAACGCCGCATGTTTCGTATGAACATGCGGCGAAATTTTTACGTTGGTGAATTATAGATTAGACGCCAGCGCTGCCCAGGCTATCGAGCATGCCGATAAGTGGCAGGAAAAGTGCTACGAAGAGGAGGAGTACGGCCATACCGACGACGAGGGTGAAGACGGGTTGCAAGGCTTCGCCCAGACCGCCTACGCTGATCTTGACTTCTTCTTCGTATACGTCGGCGATTTGTTCGGCCACTTGGTCCACAGCGCCGGATTCTTCACCGGTGACAAACATGTCGGTGACAACAGCTGGAATGATGCCGACGGCTTCCCGGAGTGGGGTCTCAAGGCCGCCACCAACTTCGACGGAATCGCGAACGCCTTGCAGGCTGTGGGCTACGGCGCGGTTGTGAATGGCGTTGCGGGTCAGGTCGAGCGTGGACATCATGGACAGGCCGCTACGTAGCAGCAGCGACATGGTGCGGGTTAATTCGACAATGGCGTTCTTATGGATGATGGAGCCGACAATGGGAATGCGAAGTTTGATCCGATCAGCATTTAGTCGACGGACGGGATTTTTGATGTACCACATGCGGTAAACCAGGATTAGTGCGACTATTACGGCGAGCGGCGCCCACCACCAGACTTGGAAGAAGTTGGATATGGAGAGGAATTTCTGGGTGATGGGAGGGACGGTCAGATTGGAGCGTGCAAACATCTCCTGGAATTGTGGTACGACGATGTTGGTTAACAGAAGCAGTACGCCAAAACATGCCAGAATGAGTATGACAGGGTAGATCATGGCGCTGCGTACGCGTTTGCGTAACAGTTCGCTGTCTTCGCGGTAATCGACCATGCGGCGTAATACGGTAACGAGCGTACCGCTGGCTTCACTGGCTTTGATCAGGTTGACAAAGACGGTGTCGAAGTAGCGCGGATGGCGATCGAAGGCTTGCCAGAGGGGATTACCTGTTTCTACATATTCGGCAATGTCGGAAACCAGGGCGCGGGTAGAGGCCCGTTCTCCGCGCATGGTCAGCGTTTTGAGTGAACGCAGCAGCGGCGTACCGGCTTCCAACAGCATGATTAATTGGCGAAGGAAGTTGGTGACGTCTACGTGGCGTACATTGCCGCGTTGAAACAGAGCTGCGGCTTGTGAAGTCGGCATATCGTTTGAGCGAATGATGATGTCGTCTTTCACAGGTGATGCTTCTGTGGTGGATACTTTTTTGCGCGGACTGCGTTTTACCCGCTTGGGGCCGCTGCCGGAGTTCTCGGCGTTGCTTGCCATAGCGCGGTCTCCTCCCTTTTTATAATGATGTTTTACGCTACATTTGGATTGTTATTTTGAAGCAGCGACGGTTGTCGGAGCCGTTTCTGACGGTTCTGTTGCTGCCTGGATTTGTTCTTGGGAATCGGTTCGCCAACGAAGTATTTCGGGCTGGCCATATTCGGGAATGCTGACCAAGGTATCAACATGCGCCGTTGTGGTGTTGTAAGCAGTTTCTCCGCTGAGGTAGGCATACTCAGCTGTACTTGTCAGGTGGAAACAACGGGATTGCAGTGCCAGCGGCGCAGGTAGCTTTTCCGGTGTGGCGGCATCGGGTTTGATGTTGAAGGTCATCGGATCTTTGCCTGAAACGGCAACGAGTGCCGCGAAAGTTTTAAAGGGACGCCGAACAACGACTTGTTTGGCCGCTTCTATGGGGATATCCAGAATAGCCGCCATGACTTCTACTGGCGCGGTGTTGATGTTGAGGTAATGGCTGGGATCGTCATGGTCTGTGACCGAATAGGTGGTAATTAAAGAACGATCCAGAGCGTCGAACTGGGCTTTGCTTAAAAGGCCGCGTGTGAGCAGATCGTCAATACTCAACAACCATTGTTTCTGGGCTTCGTCAGCGTTGTTTTTATGAGCATCATTACGGGGTAGGCTGCTGGTGATGCGGCGCGCCGTAGCGCCGTCGACACCTAATACGGCCTGTAATACGCTGGCTGGTGCGTGGTTGAGGTTTACTTTGCCACTTTCATCGGTCACTGTCACCGTGGCTTCTGCGCGGCGCGTGTCCATGTGCGTCAGTCCTAAGCCGGCACTCGTAGGGCCTTTCTTATAGGTGGGGAAGGTATAGGTACGTGGTTGCGCCACAATCTGCATCTCTTGTCCTGCTTGTAACGCTTGTACCAGATCGCCAAGAGCTGCATTTATACCGGCTACGGACAATTGCCGCGCACGGGATTGGCGTACGGAGAAATCTGTCCGCTCCATTTCGATGTACATATGCCGCACATACATGGTGCCTAAGGTGGATAGCAGAGCAAGCATGACGACGGCGAAGAGCAGTGCTGCGCCACGTATATCCTTGTAGGCTGATTTCTGCATCGATACGGAATGTCCTATCATGAATCGGTTACTCATAGGTTTACTTCACATGAATTGTAAACACGGTTTTTCGCGTGATTTGCTCCCACGTGCGCTCAGCGTCGCATATCGTGATATTGACCCGTACTGCTTCTGGCAAAACGTCTTTGTGCCAATCGGGATGCCATACTCCGGCTTCCTGATATTCAATACGCATAGCCAGCACGCCTTTGGCTACCTGTTGCTGCAATGCGGTATCCTCGTTGCCATCTACTGTGGTACGCAATCGGTATAACGTGGGGGTTGCTCCCTTGCGATCGATTTCATAGGCAATGCGTCCGCGTTCTACCAAACCGGTTATTGAATTAACCTCTTCAACAGGAAGCGAGATGCGATCATCTTCCAAACGTACCATTTTGTAGCGTTTGTTTTCTTCTAGGCGCTGTTCCCCAGCGAGTGTGTGACCGCATAATTGTCTGGAAAGGACATGATCAAAGTCATGCCGCATAAAATCAAAGACGTAGCGTGCGGTTACATCCAACTGGCTACGCACGGTAGTGACACGCCAGAGATCGGCTACTTTGATGAAAACCCCTGTACCTATGGTGGTCACTACGGAAAGTACGGCCAATACGGTTAAGAGTTCAAAGAGAGTAAACCCTTTTGATTTGCGTATCTTATTCATGCGCTTGTCCCCGTTGTGAGCGATGCCTGGGAGGCGTCCACCTGAAAGCGTGGACAACTACCGGTCAACGCCAGCGCTTCCGCACGACCACCCTCTGTCCAGCGAATGACTACGGTAACTTCATAATAACTCGCCTGCGGATCCGGTAAGCGCCCATAGGCTTGCCACCGGAACTGTTTGTAGAGACGTTCGGACTGTCTTTTAGCCGATTCCTCAGCAGGGAGAATCGTAGGCGCTTCGACCGGGTTGCCTACCTTGGGGTCTTCTGTGCTATTTCCAATGGGAAATTGTGCTGCGTTTTCTTCCTCTGGAATGGCCCAATAGAAGTGGTCGGGATGCTGCAGGATGGCGTTCATTTGCTCTTCTGCCAACGTTGCAGCCACAGTTTTGTTTTGTCCTGCCCGCGCCAAGGTCAAACTAGAGGTGTATAAAGACATGAAAACGGTGGCGGCCACGCTGACAACGGCGATGGCCACGATAAGTTCAATAAGCGTAAAGCCTTTTGTCCGTAGATGCCGTTTTTTTCTGTAAACGCAACTATATTGAAGGAACATAGATCTCCTTCCCATGCAAGGCGGTCCAAGCGACTGGAAGTCGTTGCGACAACACGCCTGGTTGCTCCTGAGTCCTTTCAGAGGCATACATTCGATGCATACTTCCCGATACACCGCTGCCTTTCTTCTACAAGGTATCTTAATGCGGGGGGTAAATACAAGTCAATGCTGAGAAAAAAACGACCTCTGTAAAAGAAGGTAAGATAGTCCCCATTAAAAAACACGATAATCTTTCCCCAGAGTATGTCTGCGGTGTGTTGCAGAGATTTCCCCCCTGCCTTTATCCACGTGTTCATAAAAAGTATCGGGGCCATATCCACTGTATGGATATGGCCCCTTGTATACGTGCGCTCCTGACTTTAGAGCGCCGGGGTCGCCGTGTCGTGTGGGTAGGCTTCCAAGCCCATTTCGCTTTGATCCAGACCAGCATCTTCTTCCTCGGGGGTTACGCGCAGCCCCAGGATGAGCTTGGTGAGGGACCAGAAGACTACGGAGCAGCCTACGGTGAAACCGCCTACGGCAGCTATGCCGATAGCCTGAACGGCAAGCTGGGTGGCGCCGCCGCCGTAGAAAAGGCCTACTTCAGTATTGAACAGGCCAACGGCTAAGGTGCCCCAGACGCCGTTGAGCAGGTGTACGGACAGTGCCCCAACTGGGTCGTCTATGTGGAGGCGGTCGAAGAAAAGTACGCCTTCTACCACGATGACGCCTGCGATTAGACCGATGATGACACTACCTGTAATGCTGACACCGTCGCAAGGGGCGGTGATAGCGACCAAACCGGCGAGTGAACCGTTGATAATCATACTTAGGTCCGGGGTGCCCAGGCGGATCCATGCATATGCGCAGGCCGCTGCTACACCTGCCGCCGCCGCCATAGCAGTGGTGACCGAAATGTGGGCGATTGCACCACCATCAGCTGCCATGGTACTACCCGGGTTGAATCCAAACCAGCCGAGCCAGAGGATGAAACCGCCGAGCGTTGCCAGTGGGATATTGTGACCGGGGATGGGGCTTACCGTACCATCTTTACGGTATTTACCCAACCGGGGTCCCAAGAAGAGCACGCCGACGAGGGCGGCCCAGCCACCAACACTGTGTACGACCGTGGAACCGGCGAAATCCATGAAATTCGTTCCCATGATGTCGCCTAACCAGCCACCGCCCCAGATCCAGTGGCCGCTGATGGGATACATCACCGCTACCAGGATGGCGGAAAAGAGAATGTATGCCTGAAATTTAATACGTTCGGCTACTGCACCGGATACAATGGTCGCTGCGGTTGCCGCAAAGACCAACTGGAAGAAGAATTTCGCTTCCAGCGGGATACCCGTCCATGCCAGAGCAGAATATACGCCGCTATAGCCGTTGGCGTCGGTTAAGGGGCTTGCATCGGCACCTGCCAGGAAGAATCCGGCG
Source organism: Candidatus Hydrogenedentota bacterium (assembly GCA_963678445.1). Lineage (GTDB taxonomy): Bacteria > Hydrogenedentota > Hydrogenedentia > Hydrogenedentales. The sequence goes on from OY782877.1 coordinate 4,024,139, forward strand.
TAACCAAGAAGTCCGTTACCGTCTCCAAACATAAAGGCGAAACCCGTTGCCCAAAAGGTTAATGAGGCAATGGCAAAAACGATGAAGTTTTTCGCCAGGATATTGACGGTGTTTTTGGACCGGCAAAAACCTGATTCCACCAGCGCGAATCCAGCATTCATAAAGAAGACCAGGAAGCCAGCGATCATTGTCCACAGGGTGTCGAGTGCTATCTGATGTGACGCGATGCCCTCCATGGCGGTATCTTGTGCACACGCTACTTTCGGAAGTAGAAATACGCTACTGCCGAAAAGGGCAAGATAAAGCCATTTTGGGGTTTTTCTGTTGTAACCAATGTTGTACATACTACGCTTTCCTCCTTGGGTTCTTTACACCAAATGCTTTTATGCTTCAGTTTTCACGCCAACACTTATAACGTTATTTTACTGAGAGAATTCAGCCCGATGTGTGTTTGCTTAGATAAAACCTACAATCTTGTTTCTGAAAGTTGGTTTAAAGCTTTTTTGATTTAAAGCAAGTGCTGTGCCAATATTTGTTTAGATGACAACAAAAAATATAAGTCCTTTGTTTTCAGTGGGTTGTATAAGTAGACTTCTTTTTAAAAAAAGAAAAAGAGGTTTTATGCTCGATTTTTCAAAAATTAAAAGTACCAAATGGTATTTTTTGCAAGGATAGACATACCAAGGGGTGGGATTCTTCGGATTTTTGAGAAATCAGGGGAGAGGGGCCTGCAAATTAGTGTTGCGGTGCCTGCGAGGCGGAGAGTTGTTGTGTGGCAGTGTGGGCGTGATAGGCGGCCCATGTGATGATGCCGAAGAATTTAGGCGCGTCTTCAAGGAAGGGACGGCCGTGGCAGGAATCGGCGAGGAGGTCGACAGAGAGGGAGAAGAGGAAGTACAACAGGGCGATGAGGAGGAGAAGGTAGTCGGTTTGGCGTAGTATGTGGCGCCACCGCAGCGTGAAAGCCATTAGAAGGGCGCCGTAGGCGAGGAAGACTAGTTTATCCACAATACCTAAGTACCAGGGGATGAAGACTTCGCGTAGCATAAAGAAATCTTCGGCGAGAAACATGCAGGATAGGAAGGTGCACCAGAGGAAGAAAGAGGGGGGATAGAGGGTATGGGGCCGTTTTCGGCTGATGTGGTAGGTGAAGAAGGAGATGGTGGTAGCCGCGCACCAGAAGAGTACACCAATGTTGGAGATGAACCCAAGGTAGCGGGGGATACGTATTCCCTGCAGGGTGGCAAGACCGGCTTGGGGGTCGTGTTGGATATGGTAGACGATGGATTGTAGTACGATGATGGGGTCGCCGGTCAGTTGCCCGATGTCGAGGTGAGTTTTGCTGTGCAGAATAAGGATGAGCCCCCAGAGCAAGGTGGCGGGAAGATACAGCAGGAGCAGGAGGGGCCAGAGGCGTTGGAGCTGTTTGCCTATGTCGTTTACGAGGCACATGGAGCTGCGTTGCAGTCCGTCGTTTCTGATGCGATTTGCGCAGGTTTTCGACTCAGGTACAGTAATTCATCTTCTAAGAGGCCAAAACGTCGTATGATATCTTGTCCTTTTTCCCGGGCCAGATGTTGCGCAAATGGGTTGATTTCAACCTGGAATCCGGCCTCTTCCAGACGATCTTTAAAATCACGCCCGTAGAGCCTTTTGTGATCCCAATGACCATAAACCTTGGTACGCGCCTCAGGAGTGGTGATGCTGGGATCTTCCAGAGTGCTTTCCCGCTGTTCATCTACCGGTACCTGGATGATCGCCCATCCACCGGGACGAAGAATACGATAGAGCTCCTGTAGCCCTTTACGATCTTCAGGAACGTGCTCTAATACATGGTAGCAGATGATAACATCATACGAATTGTCTTCAAATTGAATGTCGGTAACATCCAGTTTTACATCGACCCAGGGCAGGTTATAGTCTGCGGTGGTGTAGTTGAGATGGGGGAGTTTTTTGAATCGGGTGAGAAAAGGATACTCTGGGGCGAGGTGAAGCACGTCTGCCTGCTTCTGGAAAAAGTCCGTCTCCTTTTCTAAAAAGAGACCGAGCAGGCGATGGCGTTCGCATAGTTGGCAACGGGGACACACGGCATTGGGCCGTCCAGTGCGTTTTTCAGTCAGGAAGGCGTCGAAAGTAGTCTGACAGCAGGGGCATTCGACATTGTTACCCTTGTGAAGGCGAGCCTGCAGGCCACCGATGGTGTGTTTTACTGCGGGACGCCAGCGGGGGGGGACAAGGGTGCGGATATATTTTTTAAACGCCATGGTCTACCTCTTCCATCATTACTTCAGCTGCTTCTTATGCGTATTGTAGCGTACTCAAGGGGGGGGGATAAACTGTTTTAAGACGGATGCGTTTCAAGTGTTTTTCGATAGAGGAGAACCATTTTTTCTATCATAGTGTCAAGGGTAAACGATTGGCGAATCCAGGAAGAGGCCTTTTCGCCCATGGCGTGTCGTTTTTCGGGTGCGGTGAGTAGTGGGCGCAGGGTTGCCGCCAGAGCGCGTGCGTCGCCGGGACGACACAATACGCCGGTGTTGGGTACGTCGAGGGTTTCAAACATACCACCGATGTTGGAGGCTACGACGGGTAACTCCATGGCCTGTGCTTCCAGGACAGAGGTGGGAAATCCTTCCTCGAGCGTACTGGGCTGACAGAAGATGTCCATAGCGCGCAATGCGCCGGGCAGATCGTTGTAATATCCGGCAAAGGTGACCTTGTTGCGAATGCCCATGGCCCAAGCCTGATGTCGTAACACCTTCTGGAGGGGGCCGACGCCAACAATGAGGAGATGCAGAGCAGGACATTCGCTGCTCAACGTTCTAAAAGCTTTGAGTAGATGGAGGTGTCCTTTACCAGAAGTCAGGCGGCTGACCGTACCAATGACGAGCGCGTCGTCGGCGATGTGTAATTGTTTTCGGGTATCCTCGCGTGATGCCCCCCCTTCGAAACGCGGATAATCCAGACCGGTATGTATAACCTGTATACGGTCCTCCAAAGTGCCTCCACTGAGGACATTTTGTTTTGTCGTGTTGGACGCCGTACAGATCCGATCAAAGTGGGGGAGCGCCCAATGATTCTCTATATAATGCTGTAGTCGGCTTTGCAAACGCCAGCGTGGCGCCCACCAGCCGTAGGTTGAGGCGACAGTGGCGCAGGAATAATGCTTGTGTCGTAATCCGACGAGAATGTTGGAAAGGGTGTCGTGGGAGTGCACCAGCTGGATATCGTATTGTTGGATCAGTTGCTGTATGGCGCGATGTGCGCTGAAAAAACGTGTCCGTCCCTGCCAGGGAATCCGTTCGGGAAGGGTTTTGATACCATCTTCTCGTAGATAGTTAATAAAGTCCTGGTCGCCCTTTCCTGGGGCGTCGTAGGTCGCGGTGTGAATCCGAAATTCTTCCTGGGGCATGTGTTGTAGCAATAGGCGTAGAATCGTGTGTGCGCCACCGAGTGAACGCGTGCGAATCAGATACAGTACATTAACGGCCTGCATAGTCCCCTCCATTGCCTGCATAATGCCGGCAGATAGCTACATCTACATCCGTGTTCTTGCGAATGACATCTCTCAGGCAACTATTTTTAAGTTACAATCGGGCTAGTTATCCGTGGTGGTGGCCACTTTAGAAATAAAGCCTGCCTCGATAGCTACTGTGCCTTATGCGCTATTATGCGGTATTGTGTAAGTGACGTCCAGTAGATTATTCGCAGGTGCTGCTACGGGATACCCGTTACGCGTTGGCGGTGTAAGCTTGTGCAACAGCTTCGGCAGCGCGGATGCCGTCGACGGCGGCAGAAGTAATCCCTCCTGCATAGCCAGCACCCTCGCCAGCGGGGTAAAGACCCGAGAGACTTTCGCTTTGCCCGGTTTCATTGCGCAGGATGCGGATGGGGGAGGAGCTTCGTGTTTCGACACCGGTGAGCACGGCATCAGGCAGTGCAAAGCCGTGTAGTTTCCGGTCGAATACCGGCAGGGCTTCTCGAAGGGCTTCGATTACGTAGGGGGGAAGGCAGCCCTGCAGATCGGTGGGCGTGACGCCGGGGGTATAGGAAGGGTGCACGTCGCCAAAATTTGTGGAGGCGCGTGCCGCCAGGAAATCGCCGACGCATTGCGCCGGAGCGTGGTAGTTGCCGCCGCCGAGTTGAAAGGCAGCTTCTTCCCACTGCCGTTGGAAGGCGATACCCGCCAGAGGAGTATCTCTGGGAAAATCGTCAGGGCCGACGCCGACCAGCAACGCGGCATTGGCGTTGGGAGCGTTGCGATGGTAGCGGCTCATGCCATTGGTGACGATTTGGTTGGGTTCGGAACTGGCGGCGATGACTTGGCCACCTGGGCACATACAAAAGGTATAGACAGAGCGTTGGTTTTTACAATGATGCACCAGTTTGTATTCGGCAGCGCCAAGTCGGCTGTTTCCGGCAAAGGGACCGTATTGGGCCTGATCGATAAGATTTTGCGGGTGTTCGATGCGCACGCCAATGGAGAAGGGTTTGGCGCTAAGGGCGACGCCGGTCTTGTCGAGCATGGCGAAGGTGTCACGGGCGCTGTGTCCGATAGCCAGGATGAGATGGCGTGCGGTAAGCGTTTCACCGGAATCCAGTTCGACACCGGAAAGGGCGTTATTTTCAGTATGCAGCGCAGTGACGGTACACTCAAAACGAACTTCTCCGCCAAGTTCCAGGATGATGTTGCGCAGGTTTTCCACAATGCGAATCAGGTTATCGGTGCCGATGTGCGGCTTTTGCAGGTACAGGATTTCCTCGGGAGCGCCTGCATGTACAAATTCTTCGAGTACTTTACGGCAACGGTGTTGGCGATCCTTGATTTGCGTGGTGAGTTTTCCATCGCTGAAAGTACCCGCGCCGCCTTCGCCGAAAAGCGCGTTAGACTGTGGGTTGAGGGTTCCTGTACGCCAAAATTCGTATACGTCGCGCATGCGTTCACGGGCGGGTTTACCACGTTCGAGTAAAAGCGGGCGTAATCCCATTTGGGCCAACAATAAAGCGGCGAAGAGACCGCAGGGGCCTGCACCAACGACAATAGGGCGTAGCGTGTTTTGAGGAAGTTTTTCGAACGTAGCGACAGGGGTGTACGCGGCATCCTTGATGGGGCTAATTTCAGGCGATTGGGTTAACGAAATACGGTCGGGGAGGTCTACATCGATCGTGTAGTTGAAATAGATAGCGTTTTTTTTGCGTGCATCTACCGAACGACGACGAACTTCGTAATTAAGAATATTCTCGGGGGATAAAGACAGTTTTTTGGCAAGCGCCCGCTTGAGTTCATCTTTGCTGTGGTTGAAGGGAAGGCGTATGCCTTGTATCCGCCATGTCATGTGCGATTCCTTTTCGCGGCATGCGTGCCTGCCAGATGGCCCGAGGTCCATGCCCATTGCAGATTGTATCCGCCGCAGTCGCCATCGATATCGAGCACTTCACCAGTGCAATAAAGACCGGGGTGTATACGGGATTCGAAGGTGATAGGGTCGATTTCTTTTGTGAGGATGCCGCCTGCGGTTACCTGGGCGTTCATGAAGGAGTGAACACCGGTGCAGGAGAAGCAAAAATCCTTTATGCACGTAGCGAGACGTTCGCATTGGGCATTACTCAGGGTGTCGCAGCGTGCTTGCAGGTCGGTAATGTCCGCTTCGTGTAGTAGAATCGGAATAAGGCGCTTGTGTAGAAAGCCGACCAGGAAAAATTCGGCACTGTAATCCGGTCGGGAGGAAATCCGCTCTTTTAACTTGCTGCACAGAAGGGCGGTATCGCCTTCAGGGAAAAGATCAAGTGCGATGGTGATATCTTGCGGTGTGGTCGTGTTAGCAGCGACGATGCGACTCAGTTGGAGGATAGGGGGGCCGGAGAGTCCATAGTCTGTAAAGAGTAGCTCACCGGTTTCCGTGCGCTGTGCGACCTGGTCAAGGTAAACCGTGGCGCGTCCGTCTACTTTTAGTCCTTTGAGACGTTTTAAACAGGCCGCGTCGGAGTGCACTTGCACGAGTGCGGGAAAGGTGGGCGTGATGGTGTGGCCCAGGTTCTGGGCTATTTTGATCCCGCCGCCATTAGAACCCAGGTTGGGCGCAGCTTGTCCCCCGGCTGCCAGTACAACACTTTGTGCACTATAGCGTGTGCCGTCCGTACAGAGACAGGTAAAGCCCTTTGGAATGGATTGCACTTGTTGCACTCGTTTGTCACAAATTACCTGGACACCGAGGTGTTCCATTTCGTGGCGTAGTACATCCAGCACGCTACCGGCTTGCAGGCTGCGTGGGTAGATTTTGCCATCTTCCTCGATATGAGGATGGATGCCCAGAGACTTGAAAAAGTGGAGCGTGTCCTCGACAGTAAAATGACGCAACCCCTCGACAACAAACTCAGGGTCTGTACCGTGATAACACGCAGGTGTTGTGTTCAGATTGCTAAGATTGCATCGGCCATTACCTGTCGCCAACAGTTTTTTACCCACACGCTGCATGCGTTCGATGAGTACAACAGCAGCGTTTTGGCGCGCTGCTGCAATAGCGGCCATCATACCAGAAGCCCCACCACCTATAATAAGCACGTTATACATAATGTAATTACTTTAAATTCTACCGTGATTCACTTCAGGAATATATCCTGCCAGCCCCTATATAGTCGTTAAATCCTGTTGTCGGCACAGTATGGAAAATGGGGATGGTGAAGTGCAAGCGTTTTGTTAGGAAAAATAGGAGAAAAGTGGTATAGTGAAAAATAAAAAGTTTTTCACTGTAAGAGAATATTGGGAGTACGTTGTATGTTGCAGTTTTTCATGCGTAGTGTGTCTGCGAAAGGTCTGTGGGTAGGGCTATTGTTAGTGGCGATGATGGGGAACGCTGTTGCGCAGTCGGATGGGGCGGATGCGTGGTCGGTGATGCATCCCGATAGAGAAATGTTGCGTTCCTGGCAATCGGGATGGCTTGCAGCACCTCGCACGGAATCGAGCGCAAAAGATGCCGTTTTTAAAGACAGTGTAAACCTGTTGCCGTATCTGGAATATGTGCCGGAGGAACGTAATCAGGGACATTGCGGCAATTGTTGGGTGTGGGCCGGGACAGCCTGCATGGAGGTTGAATTCGGCTACCGCTATGGGATTCGCGAATCGTTGTCGGTACAGTTTGTAAACAGTAATTTTGAGGGAAGATACGCCTGCTGTGGTGGTTTTGTGCAGGATCTCGTGAACTTCTATAATGCGAAACGCTATTGCATACCAACCTCAAACTGGAATGCAGTCTATGCCGACAAGGAAAGCACTTGCCTGGACGGTGCGTCAGTGATGCCTGCTTCGGAAATGGATACGGCACCGCGGTATTGGTTGAACCAGGTTAGCACAGCCTTGATTCCTACGACTGAAATGCTGCAGGAAGACGCCATTGCCAACATTAAATATCAGTTGTCGCTTGGTAAAGCCATTGTATTTGCGTTCTATATGCCAACCGAAGAAAGTTTGGAGGCTTTTTACAGTTTTTGGGGCGAGCAGGGAGAGGAAACGCCTTATGATCCTACGCTCTACAAAGATATGAACTTCGACATGGAACATGGCGCTGGGCATGCGGTGCTGTGTGTGGGCTATGATGAAAACGGCTGGATCATATTGAATTCGTGGGCGACTAATGGTGGAGGGCGACCTGCGGGATTGTTTCGCCTGGGACCTATTGAAACGTTGGATTATAACGCTGTTTATCTAGACGAAGAGAATGAGTTTTCTATGATGCAATGGTGGACACTGGACGTGGGGCTGAAGGGGCTGGATACGGATGGGGATCATGCAACAGATGCGTTGGAAATCGAACGAGGAACGGACCCCGCCGATCCAGGAGATTCACCTTTGCCGCTAAACGCGTTTCCTGCTATTTTGGTGTTTCTCCTGGCAGGGGGGTATGTAGTTTCTCGAGAGGGTTTGCAATACGCGCTAAAGTGCAATAGAGTAAAAGGGAAGTAGGGGCTACAAGCTAATTACGCACTACACAATGAAGTGTTGTTGTAGCCGGAGTTTCTGGATTCAAAGGTCGTCATAAAACACGGAATTTTACCGTGCTCATGGATAACAGCAAGGACGTATGGTGTACTGGCTGTCGCCAGGCCGCTTCAGGGGAAACATGTGATGGATTGTATGGAAGCTCTTCGGGAACGGAGAACGCAAAGAAAATTTGAGATGATGGATTTGCCTGAGCAGGCGTTAGCGGATATTCTGGACGCAGCACGCTGGGCACAGTCTTGGGCCAACACCCAATGCTGGGAAGTCATAGCGGTCAGAGACAAGGGGGTAAAGATGGAGCTGCAACATACAGTCTCCCCATCGAATCCTTCGTATGACGCTATCGTGCAAGCTCCCGTAGTGTTGGCGTTATGCGCCAAGAAAGGTGTGTCTGGTTATTACAAAGGGGGACCAGCGACCCCCTTGGGCGATTGGATGCTTTTTGATTTGGGAATACTTACTCAAAACATCGCTTTGGCGGCCTGTGCGTTAGGCATGGGCTCGGTGGTGGTGGGTCTGTATGATCATGAACAGGCAGCCGCTGTTTTGAAAGTGCCCGAAGAGTACGCACAGGTTTCACTGATGCCCTTGGGCTTCCCCGTGAAGAAAGCGGTGAAACCACCTCGCCGTGAACGTAGCGATTTTGTGCATAAGGACCGGTTTTAGTGACTTAAACTCCAAGAGTTGGAGTTGTCATAAAAAACAAAATTTCCGTTGTGGTCAGGGACGGCAAGGACCATGTTTCCTGGGTGTGGCCCTGGCCACCTTGCGGTCGCTGTACCGCTTTAGTTGCTGACCTCCCGGGCGTCATTAATCTAATCGGGATTTTTTCTGGCCAGGACAGTAAGGCTTATACTCTTTCGAGCGGTGCAGACTACTTGTCCGTGCTCGTTGAGTCACCTTAGGAGAATGTTTGGAATGTATCGCTCTGTATGGAAAACGCCGCTACTTTTGTCTGCCTGTTTGCTTTGTGCTTGCGTGTTCGCCGATGAGAAAGCACCGGGAGCCAAAGTATCGGATAAGGAAACTGAGGAACTCGTAGAAGGTACGTTTCAGGCAGAGGTGATTGCCGTGCCTATGGGCGATTTTTACACCATAAAGCGAAAGGCGCAGCCTCTTGAAGTGCGTTTGTATGGGGCTGATTGCCCTGAGAGCGGGCAAGCCTGTGCAGAAGAGGCGCAGAGCTATGCGCGTGCTCATCTTGTGGGCAAAACGGTAGAGGTGGAAGTGGTGGCGACAGACAGCTTGGGCAACCCGGTCGTCCGGATGACTGCCCCCGGAGGATGGGTCGCGCATGAAGATCTTATAGCGCAGGGATTGGCCTGGTGGGATCAAGAAAATGTGCCGCAGGATAAGGCATTGAAGCAGTTGGCGGCCAAAGCGATTCTCGCCACGGCAGGGCTGTGGGGAAAGGGAACGCCGTTGGCCCCTTGGGACTATCGGCGTAGCCATGGAGTGGCCCAATATAGCTATTCGTTGCAGCCTGCAAAGAAAAACGCTGCAGCGGCGAAAGAAGAAGAGGAGATCAAAACACTCTCTGCCAAAGGGGATGCGAAATATACTACAGGCGGTTATGTAGTCAATCTGGGGGATTTGAAGCTGGATCAGAAAATTGATGAGGCAGAATTGCTGATGAAGCATATGCCGACGGTGGCGCATGATGATCAGGGGAAACCGATGGGATTGGCGGTGCCAAATATTAACCAGATCCCGTATGCGTCGCAATTGGGTTTCCGTGATGGGGATGTGATTACAGGGGTCAACGGGCAAGCCGTGCATGATATGGGGCAGCTTTACAGCATGGCGGACCGTCTCAAGAAGGAGAAGCAGTTTCGGGTCGATATTATGCGCAATGGACGACCGGACAGAATCACCATTAACCTCCCATAAAAAATACGAAACAACATTTAATAGTATTACCAGGAAATTTTAGAGACGATAAGTGTGTTCTTTAACTCAAAGCGTTGTTGATATTAACAGCGCCAAGCTAATAATCTCTCAGGAAGGAGCGTATTATGAAAAAGAATTTTAGTGGACATTCGTCGTTAAAACTTAATCGTCGTAGTTTCCTTGTTGCCTCTACGGGAGTGGCCGCCTCATTCGCTATTGGTGGGATTGTTCCCTCTGCACAGGCAGAAGCACACACCTTACCCGCCCTTCCCTATGCTGAAAGCGCATTGGAACCCATCATTTCCGCTAAAACGCTCAGTTTTCACTATGGGAAGCACCATTTGGGTTATCTGAAAAAACTGAACAAATTCATCGCCGGTACGAAGTATGCCGACATGAAGTTAGCAGAGATCATCCGGGATACGGCAGGAAAGTCAGAGCAGGTTTCCATCTTCAACAATGCCGCACAGTTCTGGAACCATTCCTTTTACTGGAAAAGTTTGACTCCGAAAGGAGGGGGAGAGCCACCAGCGGTATTGAAAGAGAAAATGGAAGCAGCTTTTGGTGGGGTTGAAGAATGCAAAGAGGCTTTTTCGCAAGCGGCGGCCTCCCAATTCGGCAGTGGCTGGGCCTGGCTCGTCCTTCAGGGAGAGGATTTGGCCATCCTGAAGACCAGCAACGCGGATGTGCCGTTACAGCCAGGGGTGAAACCGCTGCTCACGATTGATGTATGGGAACATGCCTACTATCTGGATTACCAGAATCGTCGTGTCGATTATGTGAAGGCTATTCTGGATAAGCTGATAAACTGGGAATTTGCCGTACAGAACCTGAGCTAGCCGCCCAGAGTTGCCCTCGCTCGATGCAAATGTAAAGCGCTTTATTTTTCTGAGAGAAAACGTGATAATAACGTTTTCTCTCAGAAACGTTTTTTTAAAATATAGAGGGAGTTCCATATTGTGTTCCAAGCTGCTGCTTCACGTTGTGTCGTAACCCCTTCCCCGCTGCTTCCTGTTACGAGTGGTGCGACGGCCTGTCGCCCTGCCCACAAAAAATTGGGTGAGTTGGAAGCGCGTATTGCGGTTGTCTCCTCCGAACAAACCCGCATTGCCTTCGTCAGTGTTCCCTTCCTGGGCTTTCCTGCACGCTTATGTCAAAAAGTGTACGAAAAAGTCTCCGGAATCCCACCGGAAAACATCCTTATTGGTGCGACACACTGCCATAGCGCTCCTGACCCATATGGTTTTCCGGATCACGAGGGAAACTATGATGTTGACTTGGCGTATCTGGACGCTACCTGCGTGAAGATAGCAGAGGCCATCAATGCCGCCGTGGATGCATTGCAGCCTGCGGTGTTGAAAATTGCGACGGGAGAGGCGCAGGGGAAACTGGCCTATAACTTTTATGCACCAGAATTGTTCGATCCCCGCTGCCATGTGATTCAGGCTCTGGGTAGCGACAAATCGCCTCTGTTTACATTGGTCAACTATGCTATTCACCCCGAGGTGCTGTTACATCAGGAAGTATGCAGTCCGGACCTGGTAGGACCGCTCTACGATCGCATCGACGAATTACAGGGTGGGGTGGGCGTGTTTATGAACAGTGCTCAGGGAGGCATGATAACGGCGGATATTCGTACCCCGGATGGAGATCGGGAAGAATGGTCGGAGTGTGTTCGTGTAGGGCGCACCTTGGCCGATGAGGCGCTTCGTATTGTTGGTGAGGCTGTTGAGCAGCCGGAGCCCAGGCTTTATGTAACGAGTCATTCACTGCTATTTCCGGTTGATGAACGAATCGGCGCCATGTTGACCCTGTTACATCCGGAGACACGTTTTGCCGAGAGCCCTGTGCAGGAGCTGGAAACCCGTCAGCATTTGGTCAATATCGGTAACGCGCAGATTTTGACCATTCCAGGCGAGGCGCTTCCCAATATCGGTTTCTATTTGAAACGGAACATGCGTGGCGAGCACAATTTGCTGTTCGGGCTAACCAACGACGCCTTTGGGTATATCCTTGCGCGTGTGGATTACGACAGTTTCGCACGGTATGAATACATTACCGAGACCTGCATGCATGAAGAGATGGGGGAAATACTGATGCAGGAAAGTTTACGGTTGGTGCAGACGCATCCAGAGCCGGAAAAAGGCGGTGGGTGAATCGGTGAATTCGCCACCCTATTTACGCGGGAAAGGCTAGAGGGATTGGACAATATAGTTGGGCTAAAAACGACGGAAGGACGGGTGTGAAATGATGCGATTGGGGCGTTTTTTGGGAGTTCTATTACTCTTGGTGCTGGGTTCCGCGTCGGTGTGGGCACAAATCCCCGAGGTGGATGTGTCGAGCGAAGACTTTATTCGTAGTTGGTTGCTGTGTGGAGCTTTTCCAAATCCGCTTGCTGAGGGGGTATCGGAATATCGGCATGATGAAACCACGTTGGGGTTTTATATCGACTATTTGGCTCCTGTTGGCGGTGAAGCTCAGGTGCAGCCTGAGTCAGGAAAAACGTTTACCTCGACGGATGGGAAATCGTATGCCTGGAAACCCTATGATTCTCCCAAAGATGCGGTCGATTTTTGCCAGGTTTTTGAAGACAACCAGAATGGTAAAGTGGTGTATGCGGCTTGCGTGGTGAATTCGGAGCAGGCGCAACGCGCGATGCTGGCGCTGGGAAGTAACGACGGTGTGCGATTGTTCCTGAATGGGGAATTGGTGTGGAGTAATCATCGTCCACGCGGCGTAGTACCGGATAGCGATTATGTCTGGCTATCCTTGCGTCAGGGGAAGAATCTGTTGCTGGCCAAGGTGGATCAGGGCACCGGGGGGTGGGGACTAATTGCTCGTTTTGTAGACCCCGATCTTGTGCTGCAACGTATCCAGACGGAACGCCGGCTAGCCGAGCTATCTGTTCGGCAAAAGGTGGAGTCGGATCAGGTGACGGTGTGGTTTGGTAATGCATCACCTTATATTATTCTGGAAGATGTACCTCAGTTTGTGCTCTCCCTGAAAGATGGAAGTGGTGCGGTTCTGTATACCCAAAAGCAATCCATGCTTGAGGGTGCGGTTTTCAGCACGAAAGACCTTCCGGATGGCCCCTACTGGTATGAATGTTCTGTTACCTTGCCCTCGGGTGAAGTACAGCAGCAGTCGAGTTTTTTCTACAAGGGCGACACCCCCATTTGTGCCACAGTCTATGACCGTACCGGTGCGCCAATTTGGGGCGATGTGCAGTTGCTGGACAGCGATTTCCACTGGATTGAAGAAGGGATTGAATGGAGTGAAAAGGGAGTTGTAAAAATACTGCGTCCCGACCTTTCGCCGTTCTACCTGGGTATCCTTGTTGATTCCCCCGCCTTGGGTAAACGGTGGGTTTTTACGGGCCCCCAGCAAGCTCCTCAGGATGGGACACTTTTAATCGATTTGCCTGTAGAAGCGGCCAAAGCAGCCTTGTCGCGCTATACTGAGAAGGCGAATACGTCCACAATGCCCGCGTGGTTGCATGATGTTATGAACGTGCGCATCAAGACATTGGATGCCGTTACGCCGAAGACGGCATACCCTATTTTTGATACCTTGTATACCTTGAAGTCGGGAATCAGTACGAGTGATGCTCTGAACGTGTGGTATGCGCCGGGTCTCGAAAAGGTAGCTCTTGAGGAACCTGCGCCCACGGCAAGCCTTCCCGCAGTGCCGGTGGCGTTGGCGCGAAATGAATATGAACCCTTCCAGTTGGTTCTGAGCCCCAAGCAGCATCTGGATGCCGTACAGATCGAAGTGGGGGACTTACAGACTCATGCGGGACAGATTCTTTCGGCGGAGCATATTGAGGTGAACAAGGTGGGCTACGTCAACGTGGAAGAAGTCACGGATCAGTACGGTACCTTAGGTCTATGGCCCGATCCCCTGCCCAAACTGGCGCAGCCGTTTTCCGTCAGTGCCGATGAGAATACCCCGCTGTGGTGTACGGTGTATGCGCCTGACACGCAGCCTGCCGGTGTGTATCGCGGTGTGGTGAAGGTATGGGCTGGTGATATGCTGCTTGCAGAAGTACCTCTCGAAGTGACTGTTTTCGATATTACATTGCCCGTGGAAACCCATACACAAACGGCCTATGGCGTTTCTCCCGACTTTTCCTGGCACGGTCCACTCACGGAAGAGCAAAAAGATCAGGTCTATGATGAATATATGAAATTCTGCGCCAAACGTCGCATATCGCCCTACACCCCCCAGGCGCGTAATGGCGTCAAGATAGACTATGTTGGGGAACCTGCCCACCCCGTGATTGATTTTAGTCGGTTTGATGCGGCGATGACGCGGTATATCGACGGGTTTAAATTTACCTCATTCAACATGGGCGGATTGCCGGGGGAGATCAAGGGGCACGCGCGTTATTCGGAAGAGTATAACCGCTTGTTTAAAGAAACCTACCACCAGGTGCAGGAACATTTGAGGGAGAAGGGATGGCTGGATGAAGTCTACTGGTACTGGGTAGATGAACCGCCGCTTGACGCCTACGCTGATGTGAAGCAGGGAATGGAATTACTTAAAGCATCCTGCCCCGACATGCAACGCCTGCTAACCTGTAATCATGAAGATGCGCCTATTCCCTATTTTTACAATGTGGTGAATCTTTGGGTACCTATTTTTGATTATTACAGTCCTCTTTCGGCTCCTCCTCGACAGGATTTGGGGGAGAATATCTGGTGGTATGTGTGCACCGGCCCCAAGGGACCCTATCCCAACAACTTCATTGACCATCCTGCAATCAACCATCGCATTCGTTTCTGGCAGATGGACCGCTATGATGTGGATGGTAGTCTCTACTGGTCGGTTACCTATTGGCGGCAAAATCCTTGGGAGCAGGCCATGTCCATCGATCATAATGGCGGCCCTTGGGGTAACGGGGACGGTCGTCTCCTGTATCCGCCCCAACCTGAAAAATCAGAGACGCCTTTGATTGAGGGACCAGTCAGTTCTATCCGTTTTGAAAACCTGCGCGACGGCCTGGAAGATCGGGAGTATCTGCATATGTTAAGCCAGATACAAGTCAACCGTGGCTACACAGGCCGTCAGGCCCGTGCGGCACGCCAGGCAGCATTGCGTGCTTTGGCGCCCACGCTGACCTGTTTTGAGATGAATCCGGCTTTGTTCCTCGCGACACGCTACGACGTGGCTCGTGCAGTGGAGACGTTGTCGAAGCAAGCGCAGTAATTGCTGGTTTTCGATGAAATGAAGCGAAATCTATTATGTTTTTGGGGCGGCGCTTGATAGCATGCGCCGCCCCAACCTGTGTTAAAGGAGGTTGTTATGGTTTTTGAGCCGATAGGCATATTCCAATGTGCCGCGCAATACCCCTACGATGCCGCACGTCAGGCCGAAGTTGCCGCAGGAGGCGAGGGAATGATTGAGCTGAACCCGGGCTGTAACTACGAGCAAGCCCTTCAGGATTTAGCCGGATTTTCCCGTATTTGGCTCATTTACCTTTTCGACCGCAACACCCACTGGAAACCGTTAACTCGTCCTCCACGAAGTCCCCACAAGGTAGGCCTCTTCGCCTCCCGCGCTCCCTACCGCCCCAATCCCATTGGGCTATCCTGCGTTCAACTCTGTTCCGTTCAAGGACGACGGGTCTATGTGGGGGCGCACGATTTGCTGGATGGAACGCCCATTCTCGATATTAAACCGTATATTCCCTACGCCGATAGTTTTCCCGATGCGGGCTGCGGCTGGCTAGACGTGTTGGAAGAGGAAGCGTGGCAAGTCGAATTTTCCGAAAGCGCACAACAACAAGTCGATTGGCTGGAACAGCATGGAGCCGGTTGCATACAGGCCTTTCTTGTACAGCAACTGCGTGATCGCCCCTTTGACACTCGCAAAAAACGTGTATCTGTTCTCGACGACACCACATGGGAGATTGCCTATCGTACCTGGCGCATTGCCTTTCAGGTGAATGAGGCCTTGCGTTATCTTACAGTGGACAAGCTCTATTCTGGCTATACGCTGAGTGAACTGGAAGCTGAAGAAGACCCCTATCAGGACAAAGCCGTGCACAAGGCGTTTTGTCAGCGCTTTGGCGATAGGGCAGGGGAGATTAACAACGGAGCTTGATAACCTGTGGTAGAACCTCGAATGTAGCCGGTAAGCGTCCCGGTACCTCCCCATCAACATCCAGAAGCACTTCTTCCTCCGGATTGACAGGTAAGGCCTCTACCCGTTTTCCGCGTGCCGTACATACATTAGGGTGGTTGAGGTGTTTACCTTTATAAATCATGCCCGATTTTAACACCAATTGCAGATTACTCGTATCCCGTATGATAACCACCTCAAAAGCGCCGTCATCGGGTTGTGCATGCGGTGCGATAAACATACCGCCGCCAAAGTAACGTCCATTACATACCGCTGCTGTCGCGATTTGCATCGTTTCTTCATACTGGTCATCCACACAGATGCGTACCTGCTTACTACGATACGAAAAAAGCGCCTTGAGCGTTCCCCATTTAAAGGCAGTTTTCCCCCCAAACCGTTTGGAAAACGACAGGTGATTCACCGCACGGTCCACCTCGCCGCTCAACCCAAAACTAGCGATATTTGCGAAATAGCGCGTGGCGATTTCCCCCTCAAAATCGGTATAGGTCAGCTTGCCCAAATCAATCGTACGAATTTCGCCCGTATGCAATCCGGTGATCTGCGCATCGAGCTGTTTAGGCACCCCAAAAGTACGTCGAAAATCGCCGCCCGTGCCACATGTGAGAAAGGAGAGAAGCGCATTGGGGTTGACAAGACGCCCCTCCTCAAAAAAGCCATTCACTACCTCGTTCGTCGTACCATCACCGCCGACGACAATGATCTGTTCCACCCCTTCATGTAAGGCGCGCCGCGTCAGATGTGTTGCCGCCGAAGGGCCATCCGTGAACGCCACCTCGATCGGACCGGTGATACGACGTACCCGTGCCTCGATCATGGGCCATTGAAAACGGGTGTCGCCATTCGACGAATGGGGATTTACAATTGCGCGCATTCGCATGATAAATTACGTAAAAGTCCTTACTTCAAAGTTCCACCCAGGGCAGAAAAGCCGCCTTGGCCCGTGCAATCTGTGCAGTGCGTTCCGCCCCATCCCATGACAGCTCATGCGCCATAACATCCGCCACACGTTCGATAGTCGCCTCACCCGGCATACCCAGCGTACCCAAACCTGTACGCCGAAACAGTACATCCTCTACCGTCAACGCCATTTCATGACGCGCCGCATAACGCACCTGCGCCTCAATATCGGCATGCCCTTCCGCTAAGGGGGCTTGTGCATCCGGCTCCATGGCGACCTCCAGTACATCATCCAGATGGCTGCCATAATTTTCCGCAAGATGCATTATCAGCGCAGGAGGGAATGCGCTGTATTTTACCTTGACGCGCCCCAGAAAATCAGCAAACGGTCCCACATATCCCCCATACGTCGGCGTATCTTCCGTCGTGCAGAGAATAGGGTCCAGGCCCAACTTTTCCACCGTCAAATTAACCACCTCCTCCGCCAAATGCCGAGCGGTTGTCCACTGTCCCCCAATCGCGGTGATCGTATTGCGCACCCCATCCAGACCTTCATGGTCATACACCTCTGCTGCGCGACTCGCCGTATACGAATCCTTGTCCCCTCCTTGCACCTCCTCTTCCTCCTCCCACGCACTTGTCGTTGCATCAACAATGGGGCGTAAGCCACCATAGAAATACAAGACATCCGATCGACTTAACTGTGCTGCGGGATACCCCTCATTGACGATATGCAATAACTCGAGAATGTCATTCTCACCGACACGGAAATCATCCGGATGTCCCTCATACACCTTATCCGTCGTGCCCACAATCGAATGGTTGCGCCAGGGCAGTATGAAAAAGTGGCTATGCTCCAGCGGGATCGCAATGCCATGTCCCTGCGTAAGTGGACGCGTAATCAGGTGGATGCCCATAGACCGTATCAAATGCCGCGTCTGCTTATCCGCCGTCATCGTCCCCATCAGAATGTCCGCCCACGGTCCCGCGGCATTAATAGTGACCCGCGCATTTACAACACACTCCCCGCCACTCGTAGCCCGATCCCGAACGCGCACCCCCGTGATCTCACTCCCCTCCCGCATAAAATCCACAACCTCAGCATAGTTTGCCACCTGCGCCCCATGCGTCACCGCACTGAGGATACACTCCAATGCAAGACGTTCCGGACTATGCATCTGATAATCATAAAACAGCATTGCCCCCGTAAGCGCATCCGAGGCCAGGCCCGGTTCCAAAGCCAACACCTCCTCCCGACTGAGATGGTTGTGTCCCGGGATGCTTTTATCCTGATCCGTGACCCGATGCCGATCATAGGCCAACCAATCATATGCCGTCAGCCCCAGTGCCAACTTCAGTCGTTCCCGTATTCTCCGATCCGTAGTGGGCATGAGGAACGTGAGCGGCGAGACCATATGCGGCGCCACATTCGACCATATCCGCCGTTCACGCAACGCATCCCGGACTAGCCCCAACTCCAGATTTTGTAGATAACGCAGCCCTCCATGAATCAGCTTCGACGATGCCGCACTACTTGCCCCAGCAAAATCCCCCTTATCCACCAACGCCACCGAAAGTCCCCGCAACGCCGCATCCCGCGCAATACACGCCCCCGTGATCCCTCCCCCGATTACCAACACATCATGTGTGCGTCTCGTCATCGCATACAAATCACGCTTCATGGCCAACCTAATCCCCACGAGTTTCCAAAGCACAAATTTCGTTCATACAAAAAAATACATACGATGCCCTGCGTACCATTACATGAAGAGGCTCCTTTTTTATCCCCAAAGATATGGCCTCAATATGTCCGTTCCCTTCTCGCCTTAATAGTACCAGAAACAATACTGGCATTATCCATTCAGTATTCCTTCCATCCCTTGCCGCTTGTCCTCCGGGTGCTTAAAGGGATTAATAAGAGGAAATCTGCAGGTTTAAAGTCGATAATGAGGCAGGGAAGGGGTCTTTTGACACAACTTTTTGCCGGGATGAGCAATTGTGGCGGAAAATTTTCCAGAAAAGCAATGTATATCCAAGAAAATGGGAAAATTCTTTATTTGTGCATAGATTTAATTGAATTTTCGCTTGCAAATATCCGGAATATGGTGTACTGTAAGTACAGTTCTTAGGTAGTAAGGACGACGAAAAGTTGGAGAACGGGGTTTTGGGGGTGTATGTGGGAAGACGCAATGCAGTCTGTTTTCTCCAATAATGATTTTGCCCAAGCCAGCCCGACGTGGACGCGTGCTTACCGCGCCGCGTCGGATTTTTTCCCTCCTCAACATCGCGGCTTCGGCGCAACGCCAAGCCGCGATGCCTTCCTTTTTTATCGTAAAAGATACCCAGATTATTTCTGACGAGTAGCACCCAAGAGTGTTTTGGGTAGTGAATCTGACTGCGCTGAAAAAATTTGCAATGCATCGTTTCTAGATAGTATACTTTGACCTCAATCGCCCGGGTGGTGGAATTGGCAGACACGCTAGACTAAGGATCTAGTCCCATAATATGGGGTGCGAGTTCGATTCTCGCCTCGGGCACCATGCCAATAAAACGGAGCTAAACACAAGATGGTTTGGCTCCGTTTTTGTTTTGTGTGCCCACTTATAAAGCTTTATAAATGACGAAACTTGCGTTGATTACGAAGGTTAAGTACCATAGCTCTTGGGGTGGGAAGGAATGCGCACTACCTTGATACGAAGGGCAGGTGAAACAGGCACGCCGCCTTTGTTATTTCAAATGCGGTACACCGGCTTACGGAGTAGGTTATGATTCTCCACCAAATTAGGAGGCGGTTTATAAAATGCTTGACGTTTCGTGTCGGTTTTCGATGATTTCACTTGATTCGTGAAACCGCTTTATTGCATACTGGATAGTATAAGTGCTTTTACCGGTTAGGGCTGGAGAGTGGAATATGCATTTGAGTACGACGCGGTTTGGTGAAATTGAGGTGGATCCAAACGATATTATCACGTTTACCCAACCCATCATTGGGTTTCAGGAATATCGTCGTTTTGTACATTTACCAGGCCCCGAAGATAGCGTGGTTTCCTGGCTGCAGTCCACGGAATCGCCGGATTTGGCCTTTTTGTTAATGGATCCGCGGCATGTGGTGATGGATTACCAAGTGTCGTTAAGTCAGCACGATTTGGCGGAATTGGCAGCTTCCTCATTGGAGGAAGTTTCCGTTTTTACCCTGCTGGTCGTGCCTGAGGACCCCAGTAAGGTGCGTACGAATTTGAAGGCACCTATTTTGCTTAATTTTAAGCATCGCCTTGGTAAGCAGACGGTCCTGGAAAAGAGTGATTATCCCATACAATTCTTTTTGGCGCAGGCCAAGCCGCAAGCGCAGGGACAGCAGCAGGAGGAGGTAGATAATGCTCGTTCTGACGCGTAAAGAAAATGAAAGCATCATGATCGGTAATGATATCGAGGTCAAGGTGTTGGATTTAAAAGAGAGCCAGGTCAAAATTGGTATTGTGGCGCCACGTTCGGTGGCAGTGCATCGGCGCGAGGTGTACTTGGCTATCCAGGCGGAAAATGCCCAGGCGGCTTCAGCATCGAAAATAGAAGGTATTTCTAAGTTAATTCCTCGTTAGAAAGGTTGCTAGATGGAAGTCATCGTAGATGGAGAACGGAATTTTTCCTTGACGGGCGCTCCTTCTAATGTGGTGTCCGCAGTAGGTGAAATTAACGCTTTTTTACAGGAAAAAGGGCGTGCGATTTTGACGTTATTGTTGGATGGGAAGCAACTCGAGCCGCTGGATTTATCGGAGCCACTGGGGGAAAAGCCGCTGGAGGAAGTGAAAACATTGGAGGTGCGCTCCGAAGCACTTACGGTGCTCATTCGTTCATGCCTTTCGGAATTGGAAGAAGTTTTGCCAGAATTGCCACAGGCATGTCATGATTTGGCGGAAGTTTTTCAAGGGGAAAATCCAGAAGAGGGCTTTGAACATTTTGTGGAATTGGCCAATATTTGGGGGTTTATCAAAAAACGGCAATCTTTGGTTGCTGGTTTTTTGAAGATCGATCTAGCCTCTCTTGTTCTTGAGGGAGTCTCTTTGCGTTCATTACATGAGGAGCTGAACGCCATCCTCAATGAGGCGGCAGAAGCCTTGAAGACGGGGGACTGTATTCTGTTAGGTGACTTGCTTGAGTATGAGTTGGCGTCTCGGGCGGAACAAGAGGCGCAAATTGTGGCGCTGTTGCAAGAGCAGGCGTCTGTTGATTCGTGCGAATGACTTCGCAACCGCGCATCCTTACCTTTAATTTTCACGAGCCCTACCTGTGCCTGATGGCCAAAACGGGCTTGGCTTTGGATGTCGGGCTCTATGAATCGGGGGGGCTGGCGCGGCAGTGGCAAACGCGTTTTCGTCCCCTCCCCTCTAACCTCACCATACTTTCGGAACATGTCTGGCGGAATCGCTTGGAACACAATTATTACGATGTAATTGTGGCGCAAAATGAAACCAATATGCTGGACATAGCCAATGCGCCCGGCAATAAACTGTTGCTTCTGCATAACCGCCGTTCTTTTCTTGAAAACATGCCGCAATATACGAAGGATGAGGTGGTCTCCCAGGTTGCTGCCTTGTATGAGTATCTGCAACCGTTATGCGAGTTTGTATACATTTCAGATTCAAAGCAGGCCACTTATGCAATGCCGGGACGCGTGATTTATCCGGGCATTGATGTGGAGGAGTTTGGCGGATATACCGGCGAAGAGGCCACCATACTGCGTGTGGGCAATGAAATGCGCATTCGTACCCTGATGTTCGATTTTGCGCTGCAGGAGGAGCTGTGTAAGGGGCTTCCGACCCGTATTTTGGGGCACGATCCAACTCTTTTACACATTCGTCCTGCAGATTCTTATGCCCAGCTGTTACAGTATTATCGCCAGAGCCGCTGTCTTTTACATATTTCCCGACAGGAGTATGAAGACGGATACAACCTTTCGATGTTGGAGGCCCTGGCTTGTGGAACTCCGGTGGTCTCCCTCGCCAATCGAACCTCACCGTTGACGGATGGGGTGGATGGTTTCCTTTCATACGATCCGGTCGAGTTACGTGAACGTCTTGTTACGTTACTTGAGAATCCCGATCTTGCCCGTTCCATAGGGGAGAAGGGGCGGGAGACGGTAGCAAAGAAATTTCCGATTAGTACGTTTGTGGAGAAATGGAAAGAGGCCTTATTTGAAGCAGCAGACAGGGGGGAGAAAAAGCCCAAACGTACTAAAAAAAAGCCTTCGACTAAGACGCCTCCCTCGCTCCAGGTAGCGATGCACTATATCAGCTCGCCATTGACAACAGGGCGTTACTTTGAATTGGCGGCGCGGGAAAAGTATGACGTATTGACGATGGGCTTCCGCGTACCAGAGGAAGTCTTGAAGCACTGGAAGTTTACCGACCCGCCACCACCCTACCCGCCGCACACGGTGGATACACCGTTAAGCATTTCTTATCCGGATTTGCTGGCCCAATGGCCTACCACCTATGAGCCTGACGTCTATCTGTGGATTGATTCGGGAGCGCATGAAATTGAGGCGGGCATAGGGCAGATCAAGGCCCCAAAAGTTGCTTATATTATTGATAGCCATGTTTCACCGGAATTACGCCTGGCAATGGCGCGTCATTTCGATTGTGTGTTCATGGCGCATAAGGCACAACTTCCGCTTTTCAAAGAAAACGGCATTGAGAACGTTCACTGGATGCCGCTGGCTTGTTGGCCTCCTTTGCATGAGGTAGAAGTTCAGAAGCGTACCTACGATGTGGCCTATGTAGGCAGCTTCAGCATCGAGGAAGACGACCGTCGTCGTGTGTTACTGGGGCGTGTAGCCGAGCGATTTCCCAATAGCATTGTAGGCCGTCGTTGGCCGCGTGAAATGGCGCGGGTTTATGCGCAGAGCAAGATGGTGGTGAACGCCTGTTTTAACAATGATGTAAACATGCGTGTGTTTGAGGCGTTAGCGTCGGGAGCCTTACTGCTCACGGACCCCGCCGAGGGCCTGGAAGATCTTTTTACCGATGGGGAACATCTGGTTATTTATCGTAACGATGAAGAGCTGCTGGATGTGATCCAATATTATCTTGCGCATCCTGAGGAACGCGAACGCATTGCCGCTGCGGGACGTGAGCTCGTTTTGGCGAAACACACCTATAGACATCGTTTAGATGCGATGATGAAGCTGGTTGAATCTTCGTTGAATATATCACTGCAGCCAGTTTGCCAGAGCGAGCCAAAGGCGCAATTGTATTATAACCATCCACGAAGAGAGCTTTTGCAATACATTCCGTTTCGAACAAATAGATTGTTGGATATTGGCTGCGGTGCAGGCTCTTTCGGCGCATTGCTGAAGAAAGAACGGGGAGTCAGTGAGGTTTTCGGTGTCGAGCTTATTCCAGACGCCTGGAAAAAGGCGCGTAATGTGCTGGATGGTGCAATCCTGGGGAATATAGAGAAGCTTTCCTTGCCTTTTGAGCAGGGATATTTTGATTGCATTGTCTGCGCAGACGTTTTAGAGCATCTTATCGATCCTGTAGCTGTACTGCGAAAGCTCTCTCATGTGTTGGCCGACGATGGCGTCATCGTAATCAGCATTCCCAATGCGCGCTACTATCAGATTATTTCGATGTTGGCAAGCGGTGCCTGGACGTATTATGAGGCGGGAATCATGGATTCGACCCATTTGCGTTTTTTTACCGAGGAAACGGTAGTTTGCATGGTAAAAGATGCGGGTTTGGAAGTGGCGGAGCTCTATCCGCTGAATATGGCTAGAGATGAAAAGCTTTCCTGCGAAACAGATGGAGCGTTATCGTTTGCTTCGCTGCTTACACTTCAGGACGTGCAGGAGGGGGAAAAAGAAGCGTTTTTAACGTATCAATGGCTAGCCTGTGTTTGTAAACCCAATGTAGACCGTTTACAGGAAGCTCGTGAGGCTTTGGCGCGGAATCAGAATGAGGCGGCATATACCTTGGCGATGGATGCGGTGGGTATTGATGAATTTGAACGGTGCGTGATTATTGCCAAGGCGTTGGCACGTTTGGGACAGCTTCAAGGGGCAGAAGAGGGCTACCAAAGTGCCTTGGCGGTTCGTCCCAACGATACTGAGGCGGGGGGGGAGTACGGTATCTTGCTGCTAGGTATGAATCGTGCGGATGAAGCGCGCCCCTACCTTGAACGCGCCTTGGCGGCGCATCCGGAGAATACACGTATACGTGG
Source organism: Candidatus Hydrogenedentota bacterium (assembly GCA_963678445.1). GTDB lineage: Bacteria > Hydrogenedentota > Hydrogenedentia > Hydrogenedentales. Next base: position 4,048,281 of record OY782877.1, read on the forward strand.
TGCGATGGGGCTTTTGTCAATCCAGGATGGGGATCTCGAGACAGCGTATACCCTTTTAAGTAAAACATTGCACGATAGCTTCAGTCATCCTCAGTTAATGCAGCATTATGTCGATCTGATGTATCGATTTGAGCGATTGCCGGAATTGGAGCCGCTTCTGCAGAGTTATGTGGAATTTTATCCAACGAATACGAAGCTGTTGCGCTATTATGGGCAGTTATTATTTGATTTAGAGCAATACACCAAGGCGTTGGAGCAGGTAGAGATGTTGTTAATGGTGCAGCCGGGGGATGCGGAAGCGGCGCGTTTACGAGAGAAGATTATTGCTGCGATGGAATAGTTTCGCAGGTAGGTACTGCTGGCAGAGCGCATGGATGGGGAACGGATAAATAGGTATGAAACCAGCGCATCAGATTAAGACAAGCCTGCAAGAGGCGAGTGCGCCTGATTCGGTTGAACTCGTAATAGGGCGCGGTGGACAGAAGACCTTGAAGGTCAACGGTATTTTCCTGCACAGCCGCTACAATCCCGAGCAGGAAGCGAAACGACTGATTGATTCCGCCTCTCTTGATCCCAAACGCCCTGTGTTGGTTGTGGGGCTTGGTCTGGGCTACCACGTGAAAGAGCTTCTGCACCAGGATTATGAGGTTGCTGTGGTGGAGCCAGAGCCGTATGTGGCGCGGCTGGCCCTGGAAGGCCCACTGGCAAGCGAGGAGTTCGATTTTTTACTCGATGTTGGCGATATCGATACGATAACGGCCACGGAGTCCTTCCAAAGCCTGGCGGCGCGTTTGCCGCAGGTTCTGGTGCATCCAGCCACGGCGCGCGCCCATCAGCAATTCTCCGAAGAACTTCCGCGCAGGCTTTCGACGGCTTCGCTTGGTAAACAGCATTTGAGTATTGCCATTGTAGGCCCTATGTATGGCGGTTCTTTGCCGATTGCACAGTACCTGACCGACGCCTTTACCCAGTTGGGACATCGTGCAAAACTGATTGACAACAGTGTTGGTTGGGAATTCTATGAGACCGTCCGGGCTACGGTGGAAAATGAAAAGCCGCAGGCACAGTTGACCCAGATGCTGACGCATTTTCTTTCCGAATGGACCTATGTGCGTGTGCGCGAGTTTAATCCGGAAATCTGCATTGTTATCGCTCAGGCGCCCGTGAGTCAAAATTTCCCAGCTCGTTTGGCCAAGCAGGGTATCGTATCCGCCTTTTGGTATGTCGAAAACTGGCGTCATTTACCATACTGGAAAGATATCGCACCTTATTACGACTATTTTTTTCACATCCAACCAGGGGATTTTGAGGAGCAACTGCAGGCAGCGGGTTGTCATAATTATGCTTTCGTGCAAACGGCCTGCGCTCCTGAGGTGCATAAGCCTGTTGTGCTGAGTGAGAAGGAACACCGGTGTTACGATTGTGATATTTCTTTTGCCGGGGCAGGGTATTACAACCGTCTCCAGATGTTTTCCGGGCTTACCGATTACGATTTCAAGATTTGGGGGGTAGATTGGTATAAACGGGAACTCGCACCTTTGGTGGTGGATGGCGGACGACGGTTTTCTTCCGAAGAATTTATGAAAATAGTTGCCGCTTCCAAGATTAATCTGAATCTTCATTCCAGCACTACGAATGAAGCGATTGATACGAAATGTGACGCCATCAATCCGCGTGTTTTTGAAATTGCAGCGGCGGGAGGATTTCAGCTTTGCGATCCTGCTGTGGGGCTCGAGCAATTTTTCGATTTTGAAACCGAGTTGCCCGTCTATCATGATTTGGCGGAGTTGCGTGAAAAAATCGATTATTTTTTAGCTCACCCAGAAGAACGCGCCGCTTTCGCAAAGCGGGCTCAAGAGCATATTCTAGCGGAACATACATATACGAAACGCGCGCAGCAAATGTTGGATTTGATCCTGGAGCGGTATGGGACGCGTATCCTTAAGCATGGTGTGCGTGTGCAACATACGGTGCATGAGATGGCCGAAAAACTGCCTGCTGAAAGTGAATTGAGACAATGGCTGCAAACGCTGCCGCCGGATGTTCTTTTTACCCAAGACGGCATTGCTCCCCATATCCGTGCAGGGCATGAGAATCCGTCGTATCCTGAAAAGATCTTTTCGTACCTGACAGAAATGCGAACGCATGCGGAGACATTACTGAAAATGAAGCGCTAGTGGTCAGAGCCAGGGCCGAGAGGCCGACGCCACTTGCAGCAGTATGGTTTTACCGTTTCCGACTATCGGCAAGGTCTCGTGATTTTTGAGACGGTAGTTACAAAGCTACCTGGTCGGGCCAAGAGGTTCGGTTTAAAAATAAGGTTGTATGAAAATGAGGGTTCTTATCAATCAAACCACGCGCATGGGCGATATGCTTCAAACTTCACCGCTGGTGCGCCAGCTCCGTTTGCAGCATCCCGACGCCCACATTGCTGTAATGGTGCGTGGGATGGGAAAGCTGATTGCCGAGCATATCCCCGATATTGATGAGATTATTCTTTATAATGAAGACGACATGTTTCTGGATTTGCGTTCGCAGGATTCAGAGCGCTTGTTGCATGCCTATACAATTGCGGATGGATTGGTGCAGCGGCTGCGTTCGGGACACTACGATCTGGCCTTCAATGTAACCCATAGCATTTCCTCTGCCATGCTTATAAAAATGGCAGGAATTCCCAAGGTGATTGGTGCTCATCTGAGCGATGATTGGCAGTTTGTCTTGCGGGGAAGCTGGACCACCTATTTCTTTACCAGTGTATTCAGTCGCGATTATAACGATTTGAACCTTTGCGACATTAGCCGTCATTTTGCCAGCGAGACTCCGGATTATCGACATCTGGTTTTTGAAGTGGGGGAGGCGGCCCAGCAATCTGTGGATACGCTTTTCGCCGAGCATCACATTCATCCCGATGATTTTGTCGCCTGTCTTCAATTGGGTGCAAGTGAGAATAACAAACGTTGGCTGGAAGTTCACTTTGCGGATCTGGCAAAGCGTTTGCGTGAAAAATATAACGCAAAGATTGTATTGCTGGGGGTCAAAGATGAGGCTGCTTTGGGCGATGTATTTGAACAGCATGCGCCCGGTCTGGCGATTCCGTTATATGGAAAAACCTCCGTTCCTCAGGTAGCAGCGTTGCTTCAGCGCAGCCGGATTTTGATAACCAATGATACCGGCACCATGCACATTGCCGCTGCGGTGGATTGCCCTATCACATTGGTTTCTGTTGGTCATGTTCACTACCGTGAAACTGGACCTTATGGGGTAGGACATTGCGCCATTGAATGGCGTAAACGGACTCTGGCACGCGCAGACCAGCTCGATGAAGCGGAGAAACGGGGTCTAATTCGACCTGAGCAAGTGATGCAGGCAGTCAACTACACCTTGCAGGATGAGCCGGAAAAGCCGGTTCGTCAGATAGAGGAACGGCCGGAGTTGCACACCGTTGATATGTATATCACTCGCTTTGCGCCCGATGGATGTTTGCAATTCTATCCAGCGATTCGACGTGCGATGACGGAACGTGATTTTATGCGCATTGCGTACCGCACGATGTGGCTACACCATCTCGAAGGCGCGCATCAAAAGCAAGCAGAACGGGAAAGTATCCAGCAGATGCTAAGCCATTTTAAAGGACCAGAGCCGCACGATGTGGCTCAATGGGTACATCGCTTCGTTGCTGTCTTTAGTGAGTTGGCTGCATTATCGCAGCAGGGGGTCCAGATTACCCAAAACTTACTAGACGTGCTTAAAAAGAAAAAAGGCATAGAGAAAGCCCGCGCCCATGTCTCTGAACTGAGCCAACTCGACGAAGAAGCCCGCCTATTTAGTGAGTTGCATCCAGAAAGCAAACCCCTCATTCTGATTGCCCGCTATGAGCGAGACAATCTTGAAGGCGCCGATCCCCTTGTGTTAGCGCAGACCACGCTCACAATCTACCGTAACTGTTATCAACGCGCCCGCTTGCTGGAGAAGAAGATTCGTATGATTAGTGAACAGTGGAACGAGCAGTTTGTTTGATTCATCCCTTCCCACCGCCTACCGCTACTGCCTTAATATGTGAAAACTGCGCCTTATTTGCTCGTGGAAAAAAATATTCTATAGAGGTGTAACGTTTTTCATCTTTGGAAGTAAAGTCACAAGATTTGAGAGTAGTAAACAGTGTCCACGTTATTGTTTGGGCATTTCAAAGATAACTGCGCGGAAGGCGGGAGTTTCCTCAATGGATGAGATATTAGTTGATTTGCACCCCATGGGAGAATGGAGTGCATTTGAATTAGAATATGATGTGTATAGGCAGGAAGGGTATATTCCTGAAAATCCATTTCGTCGTGTTTTAGAAAATGATAATTATCCGGAATTTGTTCATTTTGTTGCTCGTCATCAGGAAGAAACCATAGGTTCACTTCGTCTGGTGACAGATCCGGAACCACGCCATGGTGTGTTTAAGCTAGGTTCATTTGCCCACTTTTCACTATTTGACTGGGCCGCGGACTTGCTTCGTAAAGTTGAGGCCAAGCATGTTTTCGAAGTGGGAACCATGGTGATACAACCAGGATTCCGAGGGGGAAAGACCTATTCACTGCTTTTCCAAAAAGCCTTCGAATATGCCGTTCTTCAACGCGTCCAATATAGCATAGCGACTATCGATGAGGAGTTCTATCACCGCTTGCGTCAACGTGGATTGCCCTTCCGTGCCATCGGTGAAACCCGTTTTTACATGGGCTCCAATACCGTACCCGCCATACTTGATGTAAAAGAGTTGGAGCGCATGTTCCTGGGTGCCAATCACGCCAAACCAGCAAAGACCTGTGTATCCAAACAGTCTGCCATAGCGTCGTAAGAGTATGGCGTTGATAAGACGACGAGCAGCAAAGTTGAGGCTGGCAGCTTTATTGCGCCGCCATCCGGAACTAAGTGAATTGCAATGGAAAACCTGTACGCTGTCAGAGGCTCCCTTAGGCGCGATCAGCGGGGTGATTCAATCCGCATGGCAACGCGCTTATGGTGACCGGATTCGCATCGCATTTTCCCCCGAATTTTTCCAGTATCTGGACGCCAGTGCGCGAAATGCCGGTCGGGTCACTTTTGCCGAAGACCAGGAGGGCGTTTGCGGTGTATTGGTTGGTGTGCCTATTGATTGGGCTGATGTGCCGCAAGCAGATCGTTCAGGTCTCCTTTCTACCGGTCTTTCTACCACCGCACGCTGGGAAGGAACAGGCCTGATAGATATGTTACTGACGATGCATGCCCTGAACCAGCTTGAGGCAGGACATGCCTTTTCATTGCACTGGCGTGCAACAGAGTCGCAGCAAGGAAATGCACCGCGTAGTTTGCACCGCGCCCAGTGTATCCCCTTGTTTGCCAAACCACTTCGTTGTGCACAGGCTATTCAACGTGGCGGTCTATCCTGGTGGCAAGGCTTGGGCGTGCGTTGTCTGGCGTTGCGACATCCTGTACGCACCAACTTGCCTCCGCAGTTGTCAGTAAGTGCATTTGCGCCAGGGCGTGCTACCGACTATGCAACATTCCTCAATGAATTCCAACCGGAGAACAAATTGCAACGTCGTTTTTTCCCGGAAACCATCCAGAAGCAATGTACCTTTGTAAAGGGGGCATTGCGTGGCTTGGGCCTGACTTTCTACGATGGAGATTCATTAGCCGGCATGATCTGGGGCTATGTTAATCCGGTTGATAACAATAACGCTGCCTATTTTGCGATCGACGGTGCCATTTTCCATCCCTCCTTACCCGCTTCGCATTGTCTTCACTGCCTTCAGGCCCTCGAAGCGCATGTTCGCGATGATTTGGACTGTTTCGCCGTGCTGGTTCCCGCTTCCGTATGTCGCCTTCCCCTTGGCAAACGAGGATACATTCCAGTGCGTCGCTACGCACTAGGGGGAATGAACTACCATGAGTGCCCGCAAGCCACACCAGAGTCTATTGGAAACAGTTTTATCGAACTACGATAAGTCTGTTGGCAGACCTTGGATTTGCACCGCTTTTCCAGCTACGCTATACTCGCTGTGTTAACGAACAAGCTGTCGGTAAGCAAGTTTCACAGCTCAATTCTGAATTATTTGCAAAAACACAATGCGGGTAGTCGTGGTTTATACGTATTAGCGGAGGCCTTTCTGTGTCTGTAGGAAAACGGGGTGTTACGGTTGGACGGTGGTTGCTTGAGTATCCGGTAGTTTTATTGGTGGCGTTGCTGTGTTTTCATTTTGGGATGAATCTGTGGTGGTTGGCGGCGGATAATCACACTGTGCGTACGGACGAAGAAGGGCACATGCATATGGCCCGCACGCATTACGAGGCATTGACGCAGCCAGGTTCCCTTCCCGACCACATTATTGCGCTAAGCGAAATTAAGCTAGGCAACCCGGCGCATCCTCCCCTTCTACACCTTGTTGGCGCTGCAATGATCGTGATTTTTGGCTATAGCATTGACACCCTTGCGCTGACAGGAAGTTTTCTTTTTATCCTGGTCTTACTAGGCTGTTACCGCATTGCACGCACATTCCTAACCGCATGGCAATCCTTGTTTGTCACCTTCGTAGTTAGTTTTACCCCGCTTATTTTTGTCGCTTCACGTTACTTTATGACTGACTATTTGTCTCTGGCGCTTGTAGTGTGGGGTATCTATGCCCTTATTCGTAGTGAAGGGTTTAGCCGTACCCCTTGGGTCTTCCTTTTTGCTGTGCTTGGGGGATTAGGAATTCTAACACGACCTACGCACGGCATATATCTTTTTTTCCCGACATTGCTGGTGATGGCGGTAGGTTGTTTTCAGCTCTGGCGCATGCGTGCGGATCGGATGGCTGCGTTTCAACGGCTGCGCACGGTTTGTTTTAATCTAATACTTTGTGCCGTGGTGGGCTTCGGCGTAAGTGCGCCGTGGTACTTTCATCATTTCAAAGGTTTCTACGAGTTTTGGGCTTATTCCCCCTCGCATGGACAGAATCCCATTGCAGTATTTGATGAATCGAAGAAACTCAAAAAGGCGACGAAGACTTCACCAACGTCCAAAGCGTTCTCTCAGGAAAAGCCGATATTTCAGCCGTCTCCAAAAACGAAGTCGGGCTTTGTTGCAAAAACAGTGGCTTTATGTTCCTCTGCTTTTCATCCACAGCTGCCATGGCGGCGTTATGCTGTTTTTATAATCAATAATGGTATTTTTCTCCCCGTTTTTCTTCTAAGCTGTATAGGCTTGTTTAGCGTGTTCTGGCGTCGTTCTTATGCTTCTCTTCCGTTTTTTTTATGTTATGCATGGTGGTTTGGCGCTTGGATACTTTTAACCATTCTCTTCCGATTTGGGATTCCCCGTTACACACTGCAGTTTATGCCGGCTGTTGCCTTCTTTGCGGCCTTAGCGGTTTTGTCTCTACCTGGACGCAGGATGCGTTGGGGAGCAGCCATTCTTTTGGGATTGTTGTTATTATTCCAATACGGCAACCTTACCGTGCATGCCTATGGATCGATGGCGCAGGCGTATGTACCGTGCAATGTCGATCCCTTTACTCAACGAATCTACGATGAACCTGGTTTGGCGTGTTATCGGGATCGACTAGGGATTGGGGATGCATACGAGTTTCTTTCCGCGCCGCAGAAAGAAAACTATAAAGATCGTTTATTTCAGGCGATGACGGCGCATGAGCATGCCAATAAACCCTATTTATCGGGGGGATACGCGCATTATGTGCGAGTGAATCTGCGTGGGATGGAGTTTGACGAACAGCATTATTGGTGCGATTCTCCCTATCGTAGGAAGGATATTGCCCCTGAAGATTTCCCGCCTCGACGTTTTAAGGTTTTAGCGCAGGTATCCACACCACAGGCTGGTGTAGGCTTTCTGGCCAATGCCGACTACGTGCTTTACGCCATTAACAGCGCATTCTCTGCCCAAGAAGCAGGCTGGCGTAAGTTTTTAGAAATGAAGGGCTATGAGCTCGTGGACCATTGGTTGGCACCGCGACGGGGGCGTGTTGAGGCGAGAAACTACGGTGTGTATGGCCGAAAATTTAAAGCGAAGGCTCCTAAGATTACAACACAAGACGACATTGATAAATTAGATTTGATGGGCTTGTATCAACTAACCCGTTCCAACCTGATCCAGGCGCTGCCCACCACCTTACAGACCTACGCTCAGAACCGTTTTGCCGGTATTATGCGGCAGTATTCGCAACCCACGCCCATCAATGAATATGTCGACTACCGCGGCGCTTTTGCGAAACACCTCGAAGGGGATTGGTACGAGTTTAATCTTGTATTCTTCGTACATCGTCCCATAGAGAAGGATTGGCGGATGTATTTCCATGGGCATGTAAAAGACGAACATCGTAACGTGTTGCCCAAGCGCTGTCAAAAACAGGGCTATGTTGATTGGAACTTCCAACCCAATCCCCCCACCAGTCTTTGGCCTGCTGGAGACTACGTGATTATTACCCATCGGATCGATGCTCAGAAGATTCCTTATCGCCTGCGTTTGGGGTTATTTTCCAACAAAGATGGCTTTTTCGGCAATGGCGTAGAATTGGGCTGGGTGGATATGGGGAACGTTTCGTAAGCACTGTGTTAAGTGCGCTCCGGTTTGTCCTTGTGCCTGATTTTCTGAGTATGGCCTAGCCAAAGACGGAGTGCATGTGGTCGCAGTAGTAGCGCACGTTATCCCATTTGCTGTCAGGAGCAATGCGGTGGTCGGGACAGGGAATGTAGCCCCCAAGCTCTACCAAAGGTTTGAGCCGCTCAATTTCAGCATCTACCGCTGCATAGTCTTGTGAGAAGACAGTCTTATTCATCCCCCCGACACCGCGTAATTCCTTGCCATATTGCTTGCGCCAGGGGGCGATGCTGGCATTCCAGGTGCCCACTTCGATGGGGAACATGGTGTTGACGCCGTTTTCGAGCCAGATAGGTAGCAGGGCATCAATACACCCATCACAGTCTAGCGAGACGATGTGGATATCGTGCCTGTTGAACAAGGCGGTGATGCGTTTGTAGTGGGGACCAACGAGTTCGGCAAAGACGGACGGGATGACGAGCGGACCGTTTTTAAAACAGATATCTTCCCAGAAATGGGCAAAGTCGAACTGTGCGCCATGGTTGAGTGCAGTTTCAGCGCAACGATAGCAAAGGTCGGCGACGGTATCGATGATTTCTGCATAGAGTTCAGGGTCCTCGGCATAGAGATAACTTGCGCCAACTACGCCCAGGATATTTCGTATGTTTCCAAATAAACTGCCGCAATGCATGCCGTAGGGGAATTCGCGGTCGGGATCGTTTATCAATGCCAGTCCGCCTTGATTGAATGGGCGTTCCAACCCGTTGAGACGGATCACCGTATTCAGTATACGATCCTCAGACCATTGCAGACGGGGTTGATAATGCTCCTCCCAATCGGCGCGTGTTTTCAACGTGTGGTCAATTTCGGCTGGAATAGACACTGCGCCAGGTTTTTCCAGCACAATGACGCCCTCTTCGTTCAAAACTTTGCGGCTACCATCGGCTAAGACTTCTATCGTCTTACGTTCGAAGCAAGGAGATAGAAAGAAGTCAGAGTACATGCAGGTATACCAGTCGAAATCGAAGCCGAGGATGTGATCCAACTCCTTGTCCGCTGCATTACCATCCCCCCAATTTTGGGCTAACTCCGTGGTAATGTGTCCTTCCTGTGCCCATTTGTGCAGGGTTTCTTTCCAGTAGCCGAAGTGGACGACTGGTATGCGATCGAAGGATTCGTAATTCAGAATAGCCAGCGTGCGTTGCCGATGATTCATCATCATCTCCCATAGAATTTCAATATTTCCAAAGAGGTAAAAGGCTCCATCTGTCGGCTGCAATTTTGTTCTACTTGAAGTGTATCCTTTGTAGATGTGGTTGTGTCTAGTTCAACAAAGTTATGATCCTATAAATTGACATATGTTACCTGGAAAGGTTCCAGCAGCCCGTACCCGATAGAGAAATAAGTCGCTCCGGAGGGTTGCGGGGTTTCGGGGGCTTTGTTCCAGGAACCTGGATGCGTGATTCCCTCGTCTTTGCTGCCAAGATGGGGCCCTAAAGTATTGCGCAAGGATCCACAAATGATGACCTCGACCGTGTTTTCTCCCGGTTGTATAGCATCCGTTATGTCGCATTCCATAGGGGCGTGATAGATATAACCTGCTGTGCGTCCATTGACGCGGATCTGGGCCACTACGCCATTCCATGCGGGCATAGAGAGGAGGTGGCGGCCCTCTTTTTCGGCAGTGAACTTCGCGGTATAGCTTACGCGATGGCCGTAGAGGTGCATGCCCTGTGCACTCCATGCACCGAGGCCAACGGGTTTGGACGGGGTCACGATGAAGCCCTTTTCCGCAGGCTTGAGCGAGAAGTCGCCTATCAGATGCGCCGCCTCAAGCTCGTGGAAAACGGTCATGGGTTTGGCGGCGATGGTTAATGTATTTTTTCCCACCTGAGCGGTTTTCGCGATATCTATTTTGGGGAACTGGCGGTCAAGCCACCACGCATCCTTGATCGGCGTGACAGGAATTTCATTGCAGGTGATGCTATACAGGTCGGCGCGTTCCACAACGGCGAAGAGTGTCTGCGGAACGGCCTCTTCAATGGTGAAGTGATAGGTTGCTTCGAAACCGCTATTGGGGTCAAATTCGGTTTTGAGCAACTCATCGCGGAACTGTACGCAATGGTCCCAGATATTGCCGCGTAAACCATTTTTCTTGAAGGTAAGTTCAGCGGCATTGCGCCAGAACAGATCTTCGGCAGTGGTGTCGCTTACCTTAAGGTCCACATAATCGAGGATGAGGTGGTTCTCATCAAGTCGCTGAGCAACAACATCGCTGATTTCGATGGGTGTGTGTGTGCCAGCAGGAGGGGGGCTGGGAGCTTCGACAACGTGATCATCGAGGAAGAGCATGAGACTGCCGCAGGGCGGAATATCAAAGCGGGCGATTTTTTGTTTATTTGCTGAGGATTCACAGGGATACAGTTGGATCGCGCCTGTTTCGAGGTTGACCTTTCGGATGGTACTTGCCATCGTGCTAATCTCGCCGGTGGCCGAATTTTTATTACTGGTGTTTACAAGGAAGAGAATATCGCCGTCGTTTAGCTGTCGGCGATGATGGTACAACGTGGCCCCATTACCCCCATCCAGCGTTACTTTGATTTGGGGCGGGTTGAGCGCGGTCATACTTTCGGCCAACATAGCCGGTGAAACAGTCTTCCAGGATTTCGCCTTTCTTAGATCGGCGCAGTGCGTGTCACGCTGGCCATCAATGTATGCGGGGAGATCGGGGGCGGCACAGGAAAGTACGGTGCCGCCAGCGTCAACATAGTGTCTTAACAGTTCAAAAACGGGGCGTGTAAGGTTTTCCATCTGCTCAGGGAGGACGACAACGGTATAACAGCGATTGCCGACTTTGATCGCGGGTTTCCCATCGATGTCGGGAATGAATTCACCGCGTGTCGACATGATGGATTCGCTGCCGATATCAAACTCAACTTGTTTTTGGGCCAGCTGGGTAACGAGTGCCTGAAAGGATTCACCGAGTGTTTCGTAGTGTTCTTCATCAGCGAAGTGGTGCATCCATGCCGTGGTTGTGGGTTCAAGTACAAGACAAGTGTTTATCTGTTCCCCTTGCGATAGCAGGTATTGTACGCGTGCGAAATAATCTACAAGCACATGGTACGATTCCATCCAGGGGGAATGATACGAAAAAGTAGGTGGATAGTCGCGTTTGCGCGCGCCGCGTATAGAGATGTCCGAAAGATGCTCGTTAAAGGTGTTGACGCCCAGCACGGCGATCCAATCGCCAATACGTTTATAGTCCTCAAAACGCATTTCGGCGCTGCTACCGCCGTATACCTCGCATAGGGTGCGCTTGTGTCCACACTGATTGGCGACACTGGCCAGTTCGAGTACAGAGCGCACATTGCCGAATTGGGCATGTGCGCCTTCAGCGTATTGATTAAAGAGAATATCAATACCAGGACGTTGTTGCCATGCAGACATGGCCATGTTGTCGGGTACGGATGCGCAACGCGGCCAGGAATGTTCCCAATAATGGCCGGTAAAGTCCATGTTATATTTTTCGCAATAGGCATAGTAGGGCTTTGCCCACCGTTCCACGAAAAGGTCATTGATGAGTTGGAAGTATTCGTATCGAAATTGACGACCTGCTTCTGTGTTGTCTTTCAGGTGAGGAAGGCCTTCGCGGATAGAACGTCCCCATCGCTTCAGGAACTGTTCCGGTAGATCGGGAGTCCAGTGGATGTCTCCACAAGGTTTGAGATGGGGTTCATCGGTAAATGAACCGGGGATGCGTTTCCCAAATTCATCGCCGAAATGCTTTCGATAAGCGTCTAAAGTAATTTCCAGGAATTTTTCGGTTACGCCTGGGCGCAGCAGATCAGTATGATACCAGCCTCCGTACCAAGGAGAACTTTTCGCTCTGCTGATACGTGCGACAAGTACTTCCTCATTTGCGTTTGCAGGCGTGGGGGAATCCGTGATGTCGGTGTAGCCTCTATCCGTTTGCTGATAAATCCCTATAACATTTCTGCGTTGTGACGGAATCTTCCTCTCTGTGCCAAGGGATAAGCCCAGCGCACGCGATTCGGGCATCGCTTCGGGCACCAAACCACCGGCAAAACAGGAAGGATATGAGTTTTCATCATAAATCCAGATAAGCATGTCGCGTTCACATGCTTTTTCGAGTGCAACACCCCAGAGCCTGAACCAATCCTCAGAAAGGTAGGGCGTCATCAGGCCCGGACGGGGATGTACCCATACCTGACGGATGTGTTGATCTGCGAGGGAGTCTAAGGTATCCCGGACCATTTCTTCTGTAAGCATATCGTTCCATACCCATAAGGGACCGGAGGAATACTCCTTGGGTGGAGAGGATATGTTTTGGGCCACGGTGGCAAGATTGCTTTCCGTTGTAGCCGTAAGGACGAATGCAGTCATGACTATCGCCAATATGGAAGGCATACCCAGGCTCCTTTCGTGGGGAGAACGTATATGCGATTATACAAAATACCAATGCAAGCCAATGTGAAAAGGGTATTACGAACATGATGACAAGATCAAATAAGTCGCATACTGAGCTTTCGTCGAATTCAAGTATAGGGCGAAGACGCTATTCTCTCCAGATTACAGCGTGCTGTTAGATTCGTAGAGGGTGCCTTCTTCATTTTGCAGTACGATTGCAAGCGGAAGGGGAAGATCGGGTGGAGCAAGAATGTAGCGGAATCCATATCGCTTCCCAAGTTGCTCCCAATCGTGTTGGGTACGTGTTTTCCAGTAACTGCGCCAGTCGGTGTTTTCTTTGGCATGGTCGATATGAAAAGTGATGCCGTAGCAGTCGCGATAAAGGCGGTCGATAGCGGGCGCGAGGCGGGGAAGGTAACTGATGAGGGAGGGGGTGACTGCCTCGGCAAGAATGGGGTGGTGGGTGCGCGCCTGGAGCATATAGGTTTCGGGCGGCGCGAGAAGTAGGGCGTCTGCAGCATCTTTTTGCAGGGTCTGCGTAATTTTGTGTTGGAAGGAGGTGATGGAAAGGTGTTGGCGGTAGTGGTATTGGTGGTTGAGCAGGAGCACAATAGTCAGGCCGATGAGTAGACCGGCGGCAATGGGGCGCTGTAGAGGGGTGGCACTGCGAGGCATGGGAATATGCCGTAGGAGGATGATAGCGAGCATTCCTGTGAGCATGCAGCATCCACCAAATTGGTGGTAGTAAATAAGACTGACGCTAAGCAGTGCCGCGATAAATGCCGCGTGATGTCGGATAGGGGCGACAGGAGAAAGGAGGAGAAGGAATCCACCGCCAAAGAGGAGGAAAGGGATTGCGTCGTTTTGGGCAAGGTAGCGGGTATAGAGCGTTTGTGGTAACAGGGGGGCTATATACGGATGAACAAGGCTGAAGAGTAGGAGAAGAATGGGAAAAATAAGTACCATTTTAGGACGGGGGGGGCTGGGGGCGCATGTCAGGATACCGAGTGCGCTTGCGAGGAAAAGCGGGGGGAGGTGGTTGATAACTCGATAAGGCATCCATGCGATACAGAGGAAGGGAATATGTGCGCCCATATAAGTCTGGAGGAGCATTGTACCCCAGGTTACAAGCGCAATGATCATGACATAGAGACCGGTCCAGATATAAACAGCGTGCTGCGCTGTTTTTCGGTACCGCCATGCGGCCAGTCCGGTAAGGAGCAGTGTGCCCAGCAGCAGCAACTGACCATTACCGGGAGGGAATTGGCGATGCGTGTCAAAAAGATGTGTGTAGCCTTGCCATATAGGGGCTGGATCGCCTTGGACTGCATAGGGGCCGATTTCAGGGACGGGGGGCTGAATCTGTTTTTGGAGAAATACACCGCCCAGGGTGAGGGCAATTCCGAGGAGCAGGTAGGGTAGGGTGTGTATCCATATACGAAGTTTTCCTTGATAAAATTGATGGAGCAGGTAGAGGGGGGCGACAGCCAGAAGAATGGGTAATTGTCCGATATGGATGGCCGGGGCGAGTGCGAAGGCAAAGACGGCGCTGCGTCTCTGTCCAGCGAGAAATAAGTAGAGCGTGAGCAGCATATATGCACCACCGATGTGACCGTTGGAGTAGAGTTCAGGCCAGACGAAGGTGGGATAGCTGCCGTCGAATTCCAGCATGACGCCTTGCAACATGAACAGTACGGCAAGATGTGCCCAGAAAGTGCGCCGGGTAAATAGCGTGGTGAAGAGGTAGACCGGCAGGACGGAGCTGAGCAGAAAAGCGTAGTTGCGCAGTGCGCAGAGTACTGTGGGGCCAGGAAAGAGACGCAGGATGAGACCCGATAGCAGGGTTTGCAGACTGAATGCACCGTATACGTATTGGGCGAGGGGGTGGCCTTGGGGGTAACGTATTTGCCCGATCAGGATCTGCGCATGTTCAAAGGATTCATCCCAGCGTACGCCGCGTACCAGAATAGCCAAGGCGCAGATTATGCACCAGAAACATGCGCCGAGTGCAACGGCGTGCTTTCCTAAGAAATAAACGAAGGTTTTTCTATTCATTAGTTTTCTTCGGGATTTTGTAGAATCTTCCTGTTTGTTCGTAGAGTTGGGTAGACGGAAGCATTTTGGTATCTATAAGCAGTGGTAAATCCAGTTCCAAGAAGGTAGGCGTCAGTAGGTAGCGCACATTATATTCCGCGCTAAGCTCCTGCCATTGCTGCTGTGTCCTTTGTGACCATACCTTAAACCACGGGCGTTCAATCGCGTTTTTTCCTTCATCGGGAGCAAAATTGAGCCCGTAGCAGTCGCGATACATTTTGTACAGGGATGGGCCGAGTTCAGGGCGGTAGGGAATCCACGTCATCGTGGCCATATCCGTCATTACAGCGTGATGTAAACGGGCTTGCAGACCCTCCTGTTGATAAGGGACGAGGAGTATACTCTCCTCAGAATCTTCCCGAGCCAGATAATCGCCGACGGCGTTTTCAAAAGGGGTTTGGGCTAGGTGAGTGCGTTGTAACGCCTGCGTGAAAAGCAGGGTTAACAGACAGCATGCGAGCGCACTGTAAAGGAGTATGGGGGGGGCTTTAGGAAGTTTGGGATTTTCCAGCAGCGTTGTGATCGCTATTCCAAACACCATGCAGCCAGCGCCATATTGGTGGTGACATAGGAGCAGGAGGAATGCGAATGCTGCAAGTACCGTCCATACGGAGAGGAAGGCCCGGTCATTTTTGAGCCCGCGCAACTGTACCGCTATTGCACCGCCGATCAGGAAGAAGTAGATCCATTCACCTGAGGAAAGGTAACGCAGATAGAATGCGTTTTCGGTGAAGGGCTTTACGAGGAGGAGGATACTTCCAATGAATAGGAGGGAAGGGAGGAGATAAGAACTGCGATTGTTCTTCGTAGTGCTATGCAGCGTGGCGATAGCCATAGCCAGTAGCAACGGCGATTGATGGTTGATGAGGCGGTAGGGCATCCAGCCGATCAGAAAAAAAGGAATGTCAGAGCCCAATACCATATGCACGCCCATCGTTCCCCAGACCAAAGCGCATACCGCGAGGGTGTATAGCAGTAATAAGCACCAGGGACCGGGTTGTGCAGTTCGAAGCCATTCACGACGTGCACCCAACAGGGCTAACAGCGGTGTGGCGGCTAGGGCGATATGTCCGGAACCTTGGGGGATACTACGATGTCCCGCAAAATGTGCCATATATCCTTTGAAAACAGCCTTGGGGGCGATGAGATCATAATAGGGGCCGGTAGCGGGCAATGGCAAGGTCTGCTTATGAATGAAGAATCCGAACAGCAGGCTAATACCCAATCCGGAAAGCAGCCATGGAAGGCTTTTTCGTAAGTCTTTAATGAGGTGGTGTCGTAGTGTGAAAAGTAAATACCCCATTCCAAGGAGAAAAAGCGGCGGAAACTGTCCAAGGTGGATAGCGGGTGCCAAGCCAAAACAAAAGCAGGCGCTGCGTCTTTTTTGTGCCAGGATCAAGTACAATACAAGTAGGGCGTAGCCGAGCCCGATATGGCCATTTGAATAGAGATCGGGCCAGACCTGGACGGGATAATTGCTGTAAAACGGGATGTGTACCCCAAGGAGCACAAGTGCAGTGGCAATATGTCCGCTGCACCGATTTTGGCTCAGATGAGAAGTGATGAGGAATACAGGTACGGTGGTGGCGAGTAAGAACAGCAGGTTGCGTAATGTGTTGGCGAGCAACGGGCCGGGGACGAATTGCATCAGGGCGGCGAGCAGCCAGGTTTGCAGGCTGTAGAAACTGTGCACATATTGTGCTAAAGGGTGTGCGTCCGGATAGGGGACCTGACCGAGGATAACTTGGGCGAATTCATAATTCTCATCCCATCGAACGCCCCGAAATATAATCACAATGCACGAGAAAAGGGACCCAAAAAGTACGCCTTTCCACAGTGCAGGTGACTTTGCTTTTGTAGCAGTCGTATGCAACGCCTAAGTATCCTCCCTGAGAATAGTTACAAAAAAAGATAGCATGCTTCAACCTTGCTTGTTGTTTTGTGCGTATGCAACTATGCGGTCTTGGAGGATGAGTGAGAGATTTTGACAGGATAGCTATCATGAAAGATAAAGAATTACTCCGATTGGGCATTCCCGCAGGAAAAGCCTTGGATTTGGCGAGGGATATCGCCCAGCGTGCTTTGGAGGAAGGGTGGACCAAGAAAGAAATACGCAAACGCCTGAACATAGCCGTCAAACATCCTGCGCGCAGCCTGAACCATCCGCTATTCGGTCCCTTAGCAGAACATATGTCTACCCATGCCCGACCCGCAGGACCACCCGTATTACGTAAGGGCGGACGTGCCCCCTATCGCCAATGGGGAGAGCGCCTCGACCCTAAATCGATTCAGCAGATGGAGAATGCATGTTCGCTTCCTATCTCGATTCGGGGTGCGCTTATGCCCGATGCGCACTGTGGCTTTGGCCTGCCCATCGGCGGTGTATTGGCCACGGAGGGGGCAGTAATCCCGTATGCGGTTGGGGTGGATATTGCCTGTTGTATGAAGCTTAGCGTGTTGGACTACCCTCTGGACGCCTTGGAAAATCGGGTAAACACCCTGAAAAAAGCCATTGAAGCGGAAACGCGTTTTGGAGTAGGAGCCAGTTTTGCTAAAGAGAGACGCAGCCATTCTGTGATGGATCACGACTGGTCGGTTTCACCTATCACAAAAGCGGAAAAGGACAATGCCTGGTCGCAATTGGGTAGCAGTGGCGGCGGAAATCACTTTGTGGAGTTTGGCGAACTGCACATTCTGAAATCGGGGCTGGCGTTAGCGCCTGGCATCTACCTTGCCCTGCTCAGCCACAGCGGCAGTCGTCATACGGGGGCGGCGGTATGCGATCACTATAGTCAGGTAGCGCGCAAGAAACATCGGGAACTGCCTCATGAACTGCAACATCTTTCCTGGTTAGATTTAGATTCCCATGCAGGACAAGAGTACTGGGCGGCGATGTCCTTGATGGGGGAGTACGCCGCAGCAAACCATGCCTGTATACACCAGCATATTGCTGCCCATCTGGGGGCAACCGTGCTTATGGATATCGAGAACCACCACAATTTTGCCTGGCGGGAAGTGCACGACGGTCGTAACGTGATCGTACATCGAAAAGGGGCCACCCCAGCAAGCGAAGGCGTATTGGGTATCATTCCCGCTTCCATGGCGACACCGGGGTATGTAGTGCGAGGACAGGGCGAGGAAACCTCGTTACAGTCCGCTGCCCATGGAGCAGGACGTGTTATGAGCCGCACTCAGGCCAAGAAAACCTTGCAATGGTCCGAGGCGCGCGCCTTGCTCGAAAAGCAACGGGTAACCCTTATATCCGCAGGTCTGGACGAGGTGCCTATGGTGTATAAAGACATCGATGCTGTCATGGCGGCCCAATCCAACTTGGTGGAAGTGCTTGCCCGTTTTCAACCCCGTTTAGTGAAAATGGCGCCGCCGGAAAAACATCACTAAGCGGTCCAGCGACCGCCGGGGTCTCCTGTGTTGTACAACAGTGCATCTGGAAAGTAGTGGATTATTTCTTCAAGGGTTGTGGGGCGGCTGTTTCAAGCAGAAGTTGTGCCTTTTGACGTGCCGCATCATTCAGGGGGATTTCCTTGAAAATTTTGGACACTATTTGGCGTGCCGTGCTGCGGCGCGCATCGGTATAGTTGCCTTTAGGATCGAGTACACGCTTGAGTACATTTAGTAACGCATCGAAATCCCGGTCAAGCTCTTTGAGGTATACGCTCGTTCGCGAGGCCGGTTTCGGACAGCCCTGTTCGCGTAAAATCATCGGAACGAGTTCCTTTTGGGCGTCTTTGGCAAATTGTGTAATTTGGGGATCCGCCTTAAGGCGCATCCGATACTCCTGCACCAGAAACGCATATAAAGATTCGGCCGCTAGCGCAGGCGCATCCGTAGGATCGAGGATGCTAGGAATCATTTTAAGCAGCTTACTTTTATAAGTCGATTCGGTTTTGACGAAGTTCTCGAACATATAGGTGCTGAGCAACGAGGCGCTTTCGGGACCTGCAGCGCTACTCTGCAACAAAAACGTCCGCAAAACAATATCATCATTAGGCTGTTCCATAGCCTCAATCAATGCATTGGCATCATTCACATCACGAGCTAGCAGCGGGTAATACTCCAGCGCAAACTGGACATTGCTAAGGCATCGATGGTCGACCACCTCCTTCGGCTTTCCATAATTGAGCCGCCGGGCCTCTTCCACACCCTCTCGTGCCGCACGTAGCAGGTCCTTTGCTTTCAAATGACGATATGCTTCAAAAGGAAAGCGTTGCGGAGGCACATACTTACTGTTCGAAGGCATTACAGGTGGTTTCTTCCGCGCCTCCTCCTTTGCGATTTCCTGAATATGCTGCCAATAATTAACGATTACATTTTCATCTTGTGCCGGTGCCGAGGTTACCCCCGCACCCAGCAAACACAAGGTTACAATAGAATGGATGATGCCCATGATATTTCCTTTGCGCTAATGTGGTCCACCGACCACAAGCGTTAGGTATGGTCCTTGCCGTCTCTGAACCACACAGATTATTTGTTTTTATGACCGCTTTCAACCTGCGAGGGTGTATTGTAACGAAAAACATTCAGGCGGTCCAGCGAGTGCAAGACGAGATAGAAAGACGCTTGAAGACAGGGGGTTATAAGATGTGTCAGGATGTTACACCGCAGTATTGAAGCGGTTCACAGGCAGATGGCAGCCCCGTTGCGGATGTCGCAGGATATAATTCTGATGATATGCCTCTGCCTTATAAAACGTCGTGCGCGGCGCTACCTCAGTGACGACATCATATCCATTTTTGCGTAACAACGCGATCAGTTTTTCCAGCACCGTTCGCTGTGCCTCATTTGCATAAAACGCAACCGACCGATACTGTTTTCCCATATCCGGGCCCTGACGATCCAACTGTGTCGGATCGTGGATTTCAAAAAAACGCCGCGCAATCGTTTCATACGCCACCACTTTCGGGGCATACAAGACCTCTACCGCCTCCACATATGCCGTGGTTCCCGAACACACCTCCTCATAACTCGGCGCCTTCTCCGTATCCTTACCCCCTGCATAGCCACTGACCACATCCACCACCCCCTCCATCTGCTGCATAAGATGTTCCACCCCCCAAAAACAGCCCCCGGCAAACACCGCCTTCTCCAATTCCGATTCCGGCACAAAGACCATCGAAATCGAATTCACACAATGGCGTGTATTTTTCTCTGTAAGCTTTTCTCCAACAAAAACATGCCCCAAGTGCCCCTTACACTGCGCGCACACAATCTCCACCCGGCGTCCATCCACATCCCGCTGACGCAACACCGCCCCCGGCAACTCGTCATCAAAACTCGGCCACCCGCAATGCGACGAAAATTTATCCTCCGAACGATACAACCATGCCCCACACTGCCGGCACCGATAGGCCCCCGGCTCAAAAAAATCCCAATACTGTCCCTTAAACGGCGGTTCTGTACCCTTATTCACAATCACAGCCGCCTCAGCCGCAGTCAACGGTTCCATGCCCCTATCCTTTCTATCCGGAGCTTCCCCCGCCTTCCCAACCTCCATCTCCCTCGTCGCTTCCGATTCGGCACCCAGCACGGCAAACCCCATCAGCACCGCAGCCAACAAAACGCACGCGCCCAATATCATCATCCTGTACACGTCCATACGCCCTCCTACACCTTGTATAGAAGAGAAACATATGAGATAGCGCGCCTTATTCCATCCCATGCAACGCAACGCAGGATAAGGGTATTACTTTAATGACTAAAATCTGAAAAGCTGTCATAAAAAATGAATTTTTTACTGTGGTCAGGGACGGCAAGGACCATACCTATTGCGTGTGGCGCTGGACCACTTCAGACAGTAAGGTTGGCGCCACGTTCGACAACGGTTTGGCGTATTTTCTCAAAACTGAGCGCACGTACCGTTTTTTGCTGATCAACAGCGCTGGCCGCGGCAATACCCGCAGCTTGTCCCATCATAGCGCATGTAGTCATTACCCGGGCCGAAGACAGTGCAAGTTGATCCGCCGAAAAGCACCGTCCTGCAGCAAGGAGATTATGGCATCCCTTGGCGACGAGCGAGCGAAAAGGGATTTGATACGGCGGCACCTTTCGTGCCTCCGGCGGTAGAATATACGTCCGTTTATCATCATCCGGTTTGTGTCCATCAAGATAATAGACACCACGCGCAATAGCATCCTCAAAGGTCCGTCCTGCGCGTACATCATCAATATTCAGCACATAATCCCCAACAATACGCCGTCCCTCCCGAATACCGATACGCGTTGCACAGTGATCAAACAACCAAGGCTTCTTCTCAACACGCTGATAATACTCCAACACCTCGAGCATACGCCGCCGCCCGGCAATTTCCGCCATAGTCATCGACTCCGTATCGCTCGCATCAAACATGGGTACCTTAATTTTGAGCGCATTACTATGGGGGCCATTAGGCCAGATACTGGTCATCGGCAGATCGCCACGCTCGTTCAAACGTTTAAACCATCCTTCAGGGATAGTGTTACGCGCCTCTTTTTTATCCAAATGCCGTACAAAAAACATCAGAGACATGGGGAGGGGGAGACCATCTTCCAGACGCCCCTGCACCGTCTTAACATTCACCGCCCGCGCCAGAACCGCCTCACCCGTACAATCAATGAACTGTTTAGCACGAAGCGCCTCCGGGCCGGACGGCCCAGCCACGACGCACTCCGTAATCACACCATCCGTGACCTGTGCATCCACGAGTTGCGTGTGAAGGAGAAGCTTGATACCCCGTCTCAGGGTAAGTTCCTGCAAGACCACCGCGAGGATGCTATGATCAAACTTGCGATTGTCGGCCTCTGGATACGGACGATACGATTCAATAGCGTCAAAGGCTTCTAAGCCCTCAACGATAGCATCGAAAGCCTCGCCTTGCCCCGCCGTTTCACCACAGAACGAAGCCACGCCGCCCACCGTCGCATTTCCCCCCAGCACAGCAAAGTTTTCAACCAATATTACCGCTGCACCCGACTTGGCCGCAGCCATGGCAGCCGATACACCGGCAATACCACCCCCTAACACGGCGACATCGCATTCATACCGTACCGGGATCGTGCGTTTCCAGGTGATTTCACCATTACTCTGCGTCTTATCCTCACCCAAAGCCACGTCCGTTGCAGCGACAACCGTCGCCGCACCACAGCCCACTTTCTTAAAGAACTCCCGGCGTGTTGAATCCATGATATCCCTTACCTTATTGCCCATTCGTTACCGATTCCTTGAAACAGATGTAGTGTAGTTCCGGTAGGGCAGGCTGTCAAATCACGTTCCGAAAGAGCGGATCCCGCTATCCAGATAAACCGATACCGCATACGGATGGAGAACCCTCTGCATCTCCTTGTAGCCCAACACCGCCTTCTGTACAATGTAGTGCAAACAGTACAATAGCGCGCCTGTTCCTGAGTCCAACCATAGAGCAACGCAGAACACAACCAGGAACCCACCGTAAACGGGAAACACTATGTGCGAACGCAGCATACAATTCGATCTGTCTGGCTTGTGGCAGCCTGAAAAGCTTTTGGTGTATCGAGCCATTATCTGACGGTCAGTTTTTTAACTAGACGAATGAATGGCAAGAAGAAGTACTTTCTCATTAATCGCTCAATCGAAGAAAATGACAGTAAAGAGGCGATAGGTAATCCAACAGAAGTATTGGTTTGTGTTTGCGTAAACGATTAGATAGCTATGCCTTGTTTGTGATCTGAAATAAGGATTGCTGTTGAGGGGAGATGAACTTACTATGCGAGGTGTGCTTTTTTTCTCCGTATGTTGCTTGATAAGTGTACTGTTTTTTCCCACGATAGCCTCAGCAGAAGGGCGTGCTGATCCGTTATACCTGGAGTTTGTCGAGGCATGTGGAAAGAACTTTGATGCGTTATCGCCTGTCGAAAAACATGCGCTCTTTGAGGTGTGGGAGGAGCGTCTTACAGCGGGAATACAGGAGCGTGCAACCCATAAGGATATTTCAGGTGAGCTTTGGCTCTCTCGGGCGTTACTTCGGGTTTACAGCTATTTGGGGCGCGAGGAGGAAGCTTGTGCGTTGGTAGAACGTGTGACAGAACGTGAGGAATATGATGTCAGCGCCAAGGTGGACCTTTCCGATCTGGCTTTGATGGGTGCACGAAGTCGGCGCGCGCCTCTAGCCATACAGCGCGCTTTGCTTGATTTGCGACAGCGTGCTCTCAAACAGGCGTTATCGCAGCCTGATGTGTTTTCAAAGGAGGTATTGCTAGATTTTCGGGCCAAGTGCCAGAGTGCAGGTTTCCTGCGGGGGGCGATATTTTTTCATGCAGAAGCCTATGAAGATGCAATTGAGGAATGGAAAACCTATCTGATATCGCTTGAGGGGCTAGAGGCGGAACGGGATATTTTGAGCATGTTGAAAGATATGCAGATGGATGCGTACTGCACGGCTTTGGCGATAGCGGGCGGCTATCTGACCATAGCTGACAAGCTATCTATTCGGGCGGGTGTGAACGTGTTGCGCTTGCCGATGGCGCAAGAAGCCGAAGGCGAGGAAATGCGGGCGAGAGCTGCCGATGCAATGTATGCTGCGTACCAGTCGGCGGATGATTGGCTTGCAAAGGCGATGGAAATCGATCCCGACAGGCCGGGATTTTATTCGCCCTTTGTTAAGCGGGACATAATCAATCAGGCCCGTGTTGTGCAAGCGCAGGCGGAGCGCCTTCACGTTGCCCGACGTCTGGGATTGGATGCGGAAGGCTACGTGACGCTATTGGAGCAAGCGATTTCCGCTCACAAAGATCGTAGGGGCGAAAACCTTCGTCAAGCCCTCATGCCCTTGCAGGCAGAAGTTACAAGCGCGGACGTTTTCTATGGTAATCGAAAGCAATTATCCCCTGAAACAGGCTATGCGCTTCAAGGTATTGCGATGGAATTGGCGCAAAAGCTGAGTCCCGACGCTCCGGAGAAGAGCAGCTTTTATCAACTGGCGGTGCTTGAAGGTCTGGGCATCGCTATTCGGGCAAAAGACGAAGCTTGGGCAAAGCACTTTCTTTCTCAGGCAAGCGGACTTCCTTTCACTGATCCCGGCACGGTTGCGAAATGGCAAAGATTGCAGCGTCGGTATATGGACAAATTTCTCGGGAACGAAACCCAAAGCACGGTTATGGGAGATTTGACTTCAGCGATTGCAACATTGGGTCAACGACTCGGGGAAAGTGAAACACACGGGGAAGAAAAAGGAAAGCTCAGCGCATTTTTGCATCAAAATCTTTATATCGTAGTGATTGCACTATCTCTTTGTTGCTTTGTTGGGGCGGGCCTCCTGTACTACCTCCAGAAAAGAACTCGGCGGGTTTGTAGGAGGTAATGAATTGCATCCCTATTTTCTGCGGCTTGGCCCATATGTAATCCGATCATACGTAGTGTTGCTATTCTTGGCTTTTTTTCTGGGTAGCCTTCTTCTTAGGCGCAGAGCAAAACGGTCGGGGCCGCCTTTTTCAGAACGCATCGCTTGGGATGTACCTATCTGGATTTTTCTCGGTGCTATGACGGTCTCAAGATACTACTGGCTTGTCGAGTATGCATCAGACTGGTCCGTGTGGGAAGGACTTGCCTTTTGGCGGGCCGGACACGTGTACTATGGAGGGCTTTTGGGCGGTATGCTCGCGGTCCTGTTCTATGCCAAGGTAAAACACCTTAGTGTTTTGTCTATGCTCGATATTCTGTCTCCATCTTTGGCCTTTGGTTATGGATTGACCCGAGTAGGATGCTTTTTGAATGGATGTTGCTACGGAAAACTCACCGACATGCCGTGGGGTGTTTGCTATCCTCCTTCGTTAGAAGGGGTATTTCGACAGCAGGTTGAGGAGGGGATTCTGACGGTAGCTGCATCGGCTTCCTTGCCAGTACATCCGGCTCCCCTTTACGCGGCGGCGGCCTCCTTGGCCTTTTGGCCTATTTTGGAATGGGTATGGAAACTCCGCATAGCTCCAGGAACCTTAACCTATCTCTACTTTATCTTCTACGGTCTTTCACGTTTTATTTTGGAGTTTTTTCGGGCGGACAGTCCGGTTTACGAACCCATGGGTTGGAAATTTGCCCAGTATATTTCCTTGGCGTTGGTTCTTTTCTCGGCCTCGGTTTTGTGTCTCAATGGGTATCGTTGGAGGAAGAGGTAGGTAGGAGAAGACTCGAATGTACCATAAAAGCAGAGTGAGGATAGGTTTTACGCTTATTGAGTTACTGGTCGTTATCGGGATCATTAGCCTCCTTATGGCGATGCTGCTCCCCGCTCTGTCACGCGGACAGGAATCTGCACGGCGTGCAAGTTGTCAGAATAATCTGCGTCAGATGGGCATGATTTTTCATATGTACGCGAGCGAGTCGAGTGGGGGAAAGTATCCACCGATGCAATTCCAGTTGAATTCACTGTTTCATGGGAAAATCGCTCTAGGTCCCCTGCGGAGCGCTATTTTCCCAGAATACCTCAGTGATATGCGTATTCTTCTTTGTCCTTCGGCCTTGCAAAACACACGCTCCTATTCCGAAGGAGATGTGGTGCTCGAAGCATCCGATATGGGAAGAGGCTACATTTATTTGGGGTGGCTACTTGATAAAACGGACGACAGCGATCCCACTGAGAATGTGCGACAGATTTTTTCAATTCTACCTGGCTTCGATCAAATGTTGGTCGACGATGTTCGTGAGGAGTTTATGCCAAAACAGTGTTCTGCTCTGTTGCAGGCCGCTGGTTCAAAAGTGTTGAAAGCATACCTGTTCGACGACCTAAGTAACCCGTCCACTTCGTTTAGGATTGCTGACAGCAATTTTGAGCTAACCGCTGTTGACGCCAAAACGTTAGGCAATGGCTCATCCGAATATATCTATCGGCTTAGAGAAGGTGTCGAACGTCTTTGTTTGCCCGAAAGCACTGGTGATGCAGAGGAAACCGCTCAATCCCGTATTTGGGTCATGTGTGATAGGATTTCTACCTCTGCTGTGGATTTCAACCATGTTTCAGCAGGGGCAAATGTGCTCTACATGGATGGACACGTTGCGTTTGTGCGTTATCCAGGTGCTGCGCCGGTATCACGTAGCATGGCAAGTTTCTTCGCACTGCTCCAGCCGCTTTCTCGTGCCTACAGTACTTCTGACTGAGTAATCTGCAGACTGTTAACCCGGGAATTTCCTCTCGCGACGAAAACGAAAAAAATGACGAGCCAGGGGTTCTTTATAAAGCACTACCGTGGTCGTGGGACCACGGTAGGCGGTGGCGTTACAATGTATTTGGAATGTGAAAAGGTTACTTGTTCTCAGCTTCCTGTTGGGCCTGATCTGCGATCAGTTGGTCGAAGCGTTCGAGGATGGGGAGGTGTTGGGTGCAGACGTCTTCGCAGTGGCCACAACGGATGCATCCCTCCAGGGCGGCACGCACGTCGGGGGTCCACCAGTGCCAGCGCATTTGCGCGAGTCCGGCTTTGGGGCCTTCGAGCATGCGCTGGTTGTAGGCGTCCATGAAGCGCACCACGGGGATTTCTACAGGGCAGTCGCGGCAGTAGCCGCATTGGGTGCAGAAGGATTGGCTTTTTTCCACCAACTTTTTTTTGATGTACGCTAGTTCCGTTTCTGTTAGTGGTTCGAAACGTTCGACTGCGGCTACGGCGGAATCCACATCGTCGGTGTTGCGGAAGCCGACGAGCGCCACGGTGATTTCGGGGAGGGAGAGGTTGAAACGGATGGCTGCGTCTACCATGGATTCTTCGGGAGTGCGTCGGATGAATCCGTAATGGTCGGCGTGGGAGATCAGCAGGCCACCGCCCAGTGTATTCATGGTGACCACGCCCATACCGCGTCGTGCGGCTTCCTGTACACCGACGTAACGCAGATCATAGTTCATGGCGTTCAGTCCGATCAGCATGCCCTCGAAAAGCCCTTCGCCTTCATCCAGCATGTCGGCGATGTAGGTGTGTTCCAGGTGGGTGGAGACCGAAATGTGGCGTACCAGACCTTCTTCTTTCAACCTGCGAAATTCTTCCAACGCGCCCAACTGTTTGCGCTTGTCCAGATCGTCCGGATGCACCAGGCACCATACGTGATAAAAGTCCAGCGCGTCTACCTGTAAACGTTCCAGCGAGCGTTCACACTGTTTTCGGATCTCCGCAGGTTCCCCCAACATGCATTTGCTCGATACGACAAACGGCTTACCCGTTTTTTTCATTTCCGCGATGGCAGTGCCTACAATCGTTTCACTTTGGTCATCGCAATAGATAGGCGCGGTATCGAAATACGTTACCCCTTTTTCAAACGCGTGATACACCACCTGCGCCATGTCCTCGATATCGTCTGGACGTTCAAATCGCATGCATCCCATCCCCAACGCCGATACTTCTACCCCCGTTTGCCCATACTCACGATACAGCATGATTTCTCCTTTGTCGTTATCTGCCGTGATTGCACATTGCCTATATCATAGCATATACCCGGTTAATCGCCGTTAAGTAAGCATAAAACACATGCGTCAATGCATCAAAATACAATATGGGAGCCTTTGAAAGGCTCCCATATATAAGTAAAATTCGTTTTTTTGCTTCTTTCTCTTTCCGGCGGTCCAGGGACCGTAAAGTGGCCAGGGCCACACCCCGGAAATATAGTCCTTGCCGTGGTTGACCCACGCTTCTCCGAAACAATTCCTCGTTTTTCTTTGTTCCTTTGCTTTTTTCGCAAAAAGAAAAAAGTTATTTCCCCATGGGTTCAAAACGTAAACCGGGGACGGGCGCATCGTCACCCATACGGAAACGTGCACACACCTCCCAGTGTCCTCGACCCTGTACCACTTTCAGCAACAGTGGATTACGACCTTCCTTCAGGTTTACCTCCACCTGTTCGAAATTAGGCGTGCAGTCCTGATCACTATTATACTTATGCGCCAACTCGCCGTTTAGCCACACTTTCAGCCCTGCGCTGCTACCCAACTCCAGCCGCACTTTTTGCGCTTTTTCCGAACATACTACCGTGCGCAAATAGGCGACTCCATATTCTCCGTCCAGGTGATCGTCCAACGAGAGAATGAAAGGGGTTTCATCGTCCTTTTTTACACCAACAGGAAGCAGTGCCCAAGGTATCATTCCTTCCACATTTTCTGCCTCTGGTTCCGGTGCAAAAACCACAAAGAAAGGATGGTCCCGTTTTATATTTTCTATTGCATAAGGACCGGAGAGCTGCCATGCGGTGATATAGTCATCAAATTTGGCGAGTTGAGCAAGCAACCGCGTTGCTTCCGTTCGCACATACTCATTGTCCGTTTTTTCCATAGCCGATTCCAGAATGGCTTTGGAACCATCGCAACTGCCTGCGAGGTGCGCCGCCATTTTTACCACCGCCACCTCGGCTTCGGCACGCAATGCGGGTTCTTGTAACAGCTCCGCTGCCAGCTGGAACGCACCCACCGTGGGTTTTTTTGACAATGCCGCAAGAATTTGTTTCTTTGCAGCATCATCTTCAGCCCAGCCAATCGCATTGCGATACATGGCTGTGGCCTTTTCTACAGGACGATCCGGGTTGAGCCCGATCATGCGCACATAGCCCTCCAGAGCCACTGATTGTAGAACCGGCGTCTTTGCATTCTGCGCCAGCTGTTCCAATTTTGCTATCGGCGCATCATCATTCCAAGCATTCAACGTCTTTATCGCAGCCAATACCAGCGCAGTATCGGCATCATCCAGCATGGGGGTGACAAGCTGTAAGGCGGTATCGCCTTGTATCCGAAGCAGACCCTCCAGAAGCGTTTCCTTTGCCGAAACCGTCGTAGCAAATCCCACAGCTTCCTTATACATAGCGAGCAAGTCCGTATCGGCAGGCGCATCGGCTAGAGCTGCAAGGCGTACAAACCCCCTTAGTGCAGTCTCTACCTGAGGGGTGCCTGCTAATTGACGCGCCATACCCAGGAGATCGTCCAATGGGGTCGCGTCCGACCAGGCAGAGAGACCAACGATCGCCGCATTACGCAAGTCAGCGCTTCCCTCCAAAGCTTCGCGTAAAACAGGTAGTGCTGTGGGAGCTCCAATTTTACCCAGGATAATCAACAGGCCCGGTTGTCCCGACCCCGCTTGGGGATAGGCCTCTAACAATGCCGCTACACGGCCATCGCGATTCTGAATTCGCCTTGCGACCGTTAGTATTACCTCCGACACAGGCTCCGCCTCCTGCGTACCGGCCACCTCCAGGTACAGATTCACCAAGGCAGGCATTGTACCCGTTGGGGCAGCCGCCTGTAACGCGTCATAGGCCGCCTGCCGTAAGTCTGCTTCAGGATGGCGCGCATTTTCTAATAATACCGGTGTAGCCGATGCAATTTTTCGCGCCGCTACTGTTTCCATTAACACCACACGCACAGGTGCATTGGCCGTACGAATCAGATCTACAATCTCTTCCTCCACCACACGCCCCCGCATATGCGACAAGCTCTGTCGCGCCGTCGCCGATTCCTCTCCCGTTGTTTCCACGGCTCGTTTTGCCAACATCAACACCGCGTCCCGGTCGCCCAAAGCGCTCAAAGCACGTAACGCCGCCAAACGCACCGAGATTTCTGGCGCATCCGTCGCTGTGCGTACGACCGGCAACACGCTACGTGCACCAGCGCGTGCAAATGCTTCCAGCACCAGCACCTGCACGGGCGTATCATAATCGGTTAAAGCTTCCGCAACACGGTCGAACGCACGTCGGTCCGTCAACGCTTCAATGCATCCCGCTGTCCGTTGTTGCAGCATCTTTTCCGGACTTTGCAACCCTGCCACCACCATCTCCGCCGCATGCCAGTCCAGCGTTTTCACCAATCCCCGTAGCGCTGCTGCCCGTACAACAGGCGTCTCCTTTTCCAGGAAGAGACGGCGATACACCTGTTCCGCCTGCGTGCGTTCGCCGTCTGCAAAAAGTCTTTCAGCACACCGCAGATATGCATCGATCACCACCGCACGTCGTTTTCCGGTCGCACTTTCCAGTGCTACCGCCAATATCGGCACAGCCATCTGAGTGCCAATATTGCCCAAACCCGAAATGGCTGCCTGCGCCACCACGGGCTCCGCGTGATAAATATATCCACCTAACAGCGCCACCGTTTCACTGTTGCCACGCAGACTTAACGCGGTTATAAGGCCCACCAACTCCGTGCCTGTTTTTTCCGGAGTTGTATTGAGCAAAACCTGTTCCGCCTCCTTGCCCGGAATACGCTTCAACGCGTACAACGCCATCTCGAAGGTTTCCGGTACTGCTAACATCTCGCCGAGCACCTCCGTCGATTTAGACGTGCCGACTATGCTCAGTTTTTTGCAGATAAACCGCTTTGCGTCCAAGGTTGCATCCGAACGTAAAAATGCTATGAACGCTTCCTCAATTTTCTCCAGCGGCGCATTGTCGCCCGTTGCCTCCCGCAACAGTTCATCCACTGCTTTTAGTGGACGCATGCTTTGATTAAACTCATAGGATTTGAGCGCTGACAACGCATCCGTCATGGAAATCTGCGTCTTCGGCTGTTCCTTCTCTGCAACAGCGCTCCCTGCCATACACAAACAAAATACGACTGTATATACAATGAATTTCTTCATTTCTTGCCTCTTTTCTAAGCTAAGCCTACAGATGCCATGAACCACGCATATTACGCGACAACATGCGATCCGCTTCCGGATCATTTACAAAACGTTCCCGCACCGGATCCCACTGCACCTTGCGTTCCAGCTTCATTGCAATCAGTCCCAAGTGCCCCACCATAATCGAACGGTGCGCAATCCTTGCCGGAGCAATCGTTTCCTTACGCGTACCTACGCTATCCAGGAAATTTCCAATATGATTACGACTCTCATACAGATGCACCTCATTCGCTCCGATTTCCGAAGTCAACAACGATTTCGGATGCGCATCTATTTCGCCTCGCGTAACGAAAATCCAGCCATCTTCCCCTTCAAAACGCACCCCCATCGTATACATCGCACTCACCACCAGCTTAAAGCCATCGGGAGATACCGGACTTACCCCCTTGGGATAGTTGCAGTCAAACCGATACCGTTCCACCGTATCAAACAACCCATCCTCCGCATCCGGCCATGCACCACGTCCCTTAATCTCCACCGGCGCCGTCAATTCTGTTCCCATGCCCCACTGCGCAATATCACAATGGTGTCCTGCCCAATCCGTCAACTGTCCGCCTGCATAATCACTGATCCAGCGGAAATTCCAATGACAACGATTCGGACAATACGGCGCTTCCGGCGCAGGTCCCAACCACATTTCGTAGTTAAAGTCCTCCGGCGGCGCACACGGTGCTGTTCCGCCATTATCATGAATGCTGTTCGTCGTCGGCAGGCCCACCTTTACACGCTTTACCCGACCAATACGACCATTGCGCACCAGTTCACACGCAAAACGAAACCGTTCCTGCGAACGCTGCCAACTACCCGTCTGCCAGATCGCACCATAGCGATCCACCGCATCCACAATCGCGCGTCCCTCCGCGATGTTATACGCCAGCGGCTTCTCCCCATAAATATCCTTACCCGCACGCAAGCCCATCACCGCCGGGATCGAATGCCAATGATCCGGCAACGCCAACGACAACGCATCGATATCCGCCCGTGCAATCAGCTCACGGAAATCACCATACGTCGCGCAATCCTCATTACCATACTTTCCATTGATCATATTCCGCGCACGCGCCCGATGCGTTCCATCCACATCACACACCGCCACCACCTGCGCCCGTGCATCATCCAGGAAACCCGACAGATTCGACGTTCCCATCCCACCTACACCAATACATCCCACCGTAATCCGATTACTCGGCGCCACCGCGCCATTCAATCCCAACGCCGACCCCGGCACAATATACGGGAACACCGACGCTCCCAACGCCATCCCCGTCGTCCGTTTTAAAAACTGACGTCTCCCCAACTTTCGCTTCAAATGCTTAGCCATTACACAACCCTCCCAAATACATCAAGTGGTTCAGCGAGCACAAGGTGGCCAGCGCCACCGGCAATATTTATGGTCCTTGCCGTCCCTAAACCACAACAAAAATTTCTTTTTTTTGACAGCTTTTCAGATTTCAGTCACTAACGTTTAGTTTCTGCGAAACAGGCTATAAACACAGGATACATTTACAGCATTACACAAAAATAGGAAATTTGATTATAACGAACTAAACTAAAAAATACACATTCGAATAGGCACCCTAAAAAGGCGGCAGAAATTAACACGCCATCATCGCCCCAAAGCGCACAACACTATGCCGTTTCCTCTTCTGCAACCTTCTGTCTCTCCAACCACTTTCTGGCTTCCGCCTGCGCTCGTTTTATATAAGCTTGGTCCTCACTATCCCACGCACTCATATCGAAATCGGTTGCCAACCGTTCCATAAGCTCGTCTTTTTTTTCAAAAAATAACGCCTCAAAAAGTTGCCTATTGAAATCTCCATCTCCCCATAAAAGCCCCATAAGCTGGGGGATAACTATTTTCGGAGCTCTTTTTGCGGCCTTCATTAACGTATCGCCTAACCAGAGGCAGCCTCCGTAGCTTTTTTTATGAAACTTGTTATTGATCCTCTTAGGAAGTGCCACGATAAAACGGTAGAGGCTATATATGCGTTTTGTATTTATTATTTGCACAAAATGATCCACATCCCCTGCAAACAGCTCCTTAGCCTTCTCGATTAAATCAAGCATCAGTCTTTCTTGTTCTGTAGAATCCAGCCCCGACGCTGTACAATAAAAGAGGAAAAGTGAGTTAGTAAACTTAAGATCTACGGCAAGAGCTTTATCCATTTCTTGGGCAATCCATTGAGCATAATCCCCCCTTTTATCTGGAGTAAGGAGACGTTGAAGTTCTACCAGTCCAGCAACCTGCTCTTTTTCCTGCCCACACGTTATTTCGATATCTGATTCTTTACATCTTCGAATAAGCGCAAATACCTGTTCGGTTAGGACATAAATTTCCCCTGTACTTAAAAACAGTCTACCAAGTCTTTCAACCTTTTGTGCCCAAACAGTGTTGCTTAAAAAGCATTCCGGCAAATCAACCGTGTTGTCTTCTTGCCACGCTCTTATTTTCTTCAATACTACTTGATCACGTAATTCGCCAGCAGGGATTTCCTCCGCATGCAGACGCACCCAGTAGTTGGTGGGGGTAGTATGCATAATGTTTTGGGGACGGTCCTGATTATCCACAAGGAATTGGAAGACTTCATTTACACTGGACTTGAGTTCGGGCATATCGCGCATTAACTCTTTCAATCGAATCTTATATTCCTCTTTCACCTCCGTAAACCCAATTAACTCACTATTATCCCTAGAAGAAGAAAGAGATTGGATAAGTTCTCTATTTGCTGCAAAAAAAGCGTAGAGATCCGGTAGCGTGATTCGGAGCGCTGTTAGGACAAAGACTTCGTTAAGATCTATTTCTCCATGCAAATTTTTGTATATGTGGTAGGTCTGTCTAAGTGCCTTTTTAAATGTTCTTGGCACAGCCAATAACCTGTTTAAATGATTGTATATTCCATCCCCTCCCTGAAAGATAAAATCCTTAAGTGATTCTTCTTGCTCTGTAGGCTGAAATAAATCGTAATTAGATACTGGAATGTCCTCTCTATATTCTGCAAGAATAGAATCATAGAAACACGAAAAAATTTCTTTGAAATCCTGCTCGGAAACGGTCGGTACCATTTCGGTGTGTTCGCATAGGCGTGCCAGCAGGGCGGATGCCTTTTGCTCGTGTCCACAGGCGAGTACAAAGGACAGGTTCTGCAGGTTTTTCAGGTGGTCCAGTAAAGCGCCGATTTCCTGATAGAAAACGTTATCGTCGGAATTTCGGTCTACGTCTTCAACAAACACGACCACCCGCAATCCTGTGCTTATCAGGGCGGAATCGATATGGGAAAGAAGGACGTCGGGAGACTCTTTCCGCTTGCTTATTCCGGCTACGGCTTTTGCCCAGGGGGAACCGCTGCCAACAAGGGCGGCTTGATAGTGTTCGGGGAGGTTGGAAAATGCAAGTACATCGATATGCTTGCCAAGTTCATCGAGCATGCAATCGAGAATGTGTCGCGCAACTGAGGTCTTGGTGAATCCCCATGCGCCCGCACGGCACACGATAAGCTTTTTGGGGTCATGCGTTATAGCTTCTTTTTGTCGGGTGTCCAGATTCGTGCATAGCTCGTCGAAATGCTTCCGGTAATACTCCACCAGATTGAGTATAGTGCTTTTGCCGCTCCCATAGGCGCCGAGAATACCTATTGTTTTGAGCGGGGTTGCCAAAAGATGACGACAAATACGGCGTGCGGGTTGCTGTGCGTCGAAATAATCCTGCGCAGGAGTCCTGACCGGTGCTTCGTTATCCAGCCATTTGAAAAGGGATTCCTTATTCAATAAAGGATTGGAGGAATCTGTGTTTGTATCATACTTATCTTCTGGCTCTTTTTTGTCCCGCTGGTCGGATGGTAAGGATAGAACGCTTTTAACGATGACAGCACTCAAAATGCCCGCCAAGAAAATCCAGGAATCAAACCAATAGAAACGAGATGCTTGGACCGTAGTCGATGTGAAGAATAGCTGTTTGAGTACCAGGTAGAGCACGCCCCCCAGAACACCGCCCAACCAGGTAGGCGGATAGCATAACGTGTTTATTTTCCACAAATCTTTAGAGCGAAATCCGCCCAGGTGGATAAGAAACCACCAGAGTACCCCGCTGAGGGTGGCGACTGTGGCGTATTGAATCCATCTGGACCAGTAGGCCAGGTTTTCTCCCAACAGAGTAGCCAATGCATCGAGGGGTTTGTGAAACAGTACACAAAAAAGCAGTCCTAAACACGTCATCAGGAGCACATCTAGCCAGCGCTGCCCCCGACTAGACCACTTATCAGGCTTATTTGAACGAGACACATCCAAAACCCTTGTCGTGTTGAATCGTAGTGGACTTAGTGGTCATGTCCTTTTGCGTACTACAATTTGTCAAGCGAGTCTGCTGAAAAAATGGAAAATATCTATAAAAATAGTACTGTGCTATTCGTGCAATTTCAAGGAATTTTATTTTCGCAGAAGCGTGGCAGGTCTAAGCGGGTCTTGAAAGATTAAAGTTGACTCAGCTCTAGGTTTTTGCTGTTTTTTTACAGGAAGGCCTTTTGAAGACATTGGGCGATTTTAGACAGGTTTTCTTCAGGGAGTTCGGGGTAGAGGGGCAGGGAGAGGACTTGTTGACAGCATTGTTCGGCGTGGGGGAAAGCGCCGGGATGGAATCCCAGGTCGGCATAAGCGTTTTGTAGGTGGAAGGGGAGAGGATAGTGCAGCAGGGTTGCGATGTCGTTTTTTTTGAGATGCTGCATTAGTTGGTCGCGTTGCGGGCTTCGTACGACGTAGAGGTGGAAGACGTGGTGCGCCCATGTAGCTTCGTGGGGAAGGTGGAGGGGGAGAGATGCGAGTTGCTGCTGGTACAGTGCAGCGCGTTTTCTACGTGCTGCATTCCATTGATCCAGGAATTTGAGTTTTACGCGAAGGATGGCGGCTTGTATTTCGTCCAGTCGACTGTTGGCGCCTTTTAGGTTGTGGTAGTAGCGTTTTTTTTCACCGTAGTTTCGTAGTTGACGCAGACGTTCGGCGACCGATTCGTCTGCGGTGACCACAGCGCCTGCGTCACCATACGCGCCAAGGTTTTTGGTGGGGTAAAAACTGAATGCGGCAACGTCGCCCAATGTGCCGCATTTTTTTCCTTTATATAACGCACCGTGCGCCTGTGCGCAGTCTTCTACGACATAGAGGTTTTTCGAACGGGCCAGGCTCAGGATGGGGTCCATGTCGCAGGGGTGTCCGTAGAGATGCACGGGGACAATCGCTTTGGTTTTTGGGGTGATGCGTTCCGCAACCGTATCGGCGGTCAGGGTCATGGTTTCCGGGTCAATATCTGCCGGGACCGGGGTTGCGCCGGTGCAGGAGATGGCTGTTACCGTTGGCACGCAGGTGTTGGCTGCTGTGATGATTTCATCGCCGGGGCCGATTCCCAATGCCCACAAGGCCAGTTGAATGGCGTCGGTGCCAGAACCGACGCCGACGGCATGCGGGATGTCCAGGTAGGCGGCAAACTCCGTTTCGAAAGCTTTTCCTTCCTCACCCAGAATGTACCAGCCGCGTTCCAGTACCCGATCGATAGCGGCGCGGATTTCTACTTCGACATTTTTAAACTGGGCTTTGAAATCAACGAAAGGAATCATATGCTTACCTTGTCGCGGTCTTTTTCAGTACGATCATGCGAAACCAGAGTGCGGATAATTGGCGTGCGACGCGTGCTATACGCGGGAAATTGAAGAATTGTGATTTACCATGGGCGCGTTGGTAGTGATGTACAGGGGTTTCCACCACACGGAAACCGGCGCGTTGGATTTTGGTCATCATTTCACAACAGATGACGCCGCTGTCGCTTTCCAATTGAACGGTATCGAATACACTGCGTCGAATCAGACGGAAATCGCAGTCCACGTCTCGTAGTTTCAGTGCAAACAGGCACTTGACCAGGTAGTGATATACACGACCGATTACGATACGGTGCAAGGGGTCGTGGCGTGTAATCTTGTATCCCTGCACCACATCAACCTTATCTGTCGCATATAGCAACAAGTTTTCCAGTTCCCTTACATCATATTGTGCATCGCCGTCTGTATAGAAAATCCACTCCCGGCTGGCGGCTTTAAAGCCGCTACGTAGTGCACCGCCATAGCCCCGGTTTTTTTCGTGGCGCACAGTGTGTACTTGCGGGTATGTCGCCTCTATTTCATCCAGCAACGCAAGGGTATGTGCATCGCTACCATCATCGACCAAAGTAATTTCGTAGTCTAGTTCCAGTTTTTCCGCTGTCTGTACCGTCAGCATCACCATGCTGCCCATGGTGCCCCAGTCGTTGTAACAGGGATAAAAAATCGATACGGATTTTTTCGTCATAACTGTTTCCATCATTTCGGCGAAAAGGAAAGACGCCTGAAAATCCAATAGCGTCCCACCTGTGTTCTATGCATGCCTGCCGGTATGGCGGCCTCTGTATTTACCGTATCGCGATGTGCGATCACAACGGGATAACGTGCAGTCAAATCTTCAAGGTTATCCCCTACCACAATAGAGCGATCCGCGAGTAAAAGCAATGTAGGGCGCATTGGAAAAAAGGTCGTCGCTACTGCGGTTTCCTGGGGTAGGGCGCGTACCATCTCAGCGACTTGAAAGTCGTCGACCATTTCCTGATTGGTGTAAATCTCGCGTATTTGCCCTGAGCCAAAGTAGGCAAAGGGAAGCAGGAGCAGCAGGCATCCAAGGAACACAGCATAGCGTTGTACGGTATGCCTGCGTTGTTTTCCCCATTGTAGCCCTTGTACAAGGACGGGGGCGATGAACAAGCCCCCGATGTAGTAGGAAAACCAGAGGTAGCGGGGGAGTTGTCCCGGGGTGAAAAAGAGCCACCAGTATGCGTAAAAAACAGCGACCAGGTACAGGACCAGGCAGGGCGGGTCGTAGGTATGCCGAAGGAGGAGCCAGGCGCCATAGGTCATGCCGATGACCAGCATGATATGCATCCAGGGCGCTGCGCCTACGGAACGCATGAAGTTGGCGAAGAAGGGACGCAGGCCGAAGAGCAGGTAGTGTTGGTACAGCCCGATGGTTCCCTGTGCCTGTTCTGTAATCTCTCCCTGATTTATTCGTTGGTATCCCCACCAAAGTAGAAAAATTATCATAGCCCCTGCTGCGAGGGGGAGGGTATGCCGCAGTCGGATGTATTTATGGGTGAAGCGATCGTAGAGCCAGACCCCTGCAAAGGCGAAAAGAGACAAGGCCAGGATAGTTTTTGAAAGAACAGCGCATCCCAGAGCAAGTCCTGCCAGAAGTGCAAAGGGGATGCTGTTTTTATCCTGCAATGCACGTCGCCACAGGACGAGGCCGAGGATGAAATAAAACAAAGCGGGCACTTCCCCGTACAAGGTGCGGGCTAAATAAAAAGAGGAAAAGCCCAAGGTGGCCATGAAAACACCCAATAATGCCGCTGTGCTTCCGTATAGGGGGCGCAGTAGAAAAAACGAAACAATACACAACAACAAATAAAAGCCGCTAATCATTCTTCGGGCAGGGACAATGCCAAATCCTGTCTTTCCCAGTGCCATGGCAATCGGCATCAACACCGGCGCTCCTACCGAGTCATAAGGATCAAAACGCCGAAAACCTACCGCAGGTCCGCCAGAAGCGTATATATGCTGCTCCGCCAGATTCTTCGTCACCGTGAGATGGTGCACCTCATCCGGTGCAGCCCAGGGGTAGACCGATGCATTCGAAAACAGGATAACGCCGATAAGGAATAACATTGATATACCGAGGAACCATTGTCCCAAGGTCGTTTTTACTTCAGAAGCAGACCGTGGGGGAGAGGAGGAAGAAAAATTCCGTCCGCGTATTTCCCTATACAGTAACCCCGTGCAAATCAGCGTGAATATGCCAAACAGGATAGCTCGCGGCCACAAGGCTATTGCTTGTAGTTGGGGACGCATTATCGGATTCGTGTGGCGTATGACGAGCAGGAAAGCTGTAGCGGACAAGGTAAACGCTGTACATACCCAAATAGACAGTAGCACGATACGTTTGCCCACCACTGTCCACGGGACATCAGGGGCGATTTCTTCATGCACATCCATGTCCATGCTTGCTCCTACAGGCCGCCTTAGAACGGCATGCCAAAAACCAAAAGAAACGAAGTCTTTGTTGTGTTCAGGGGGAGACCAGCAATTCCGGTCGTGCTCCCTGGAGCACAGGTTAGTGACCGTGATGCAAAAATTATGTTATATGAACAAAAAATTTCACTTTAGGTTACAGATATTAAGTATACGGCGTTTTAACAAAGCGTTCCAACCTTAAGTATATGAAAAAAGATACTACGGCAGGTAATGGACCGTTTTAGGAGGGGCATGTTCTCCCGGCTATCCGTCAAAGAGAATTTGCGATGCCTCCCCATGGTTCTTACAATAACACCCCAAAGGGAAAACAGGTTGTGCATAATAAACATGAAACTGTACCTTAATTGACAACGAGGGGAGACGCGGCATGGAAAAGTATGGTGTTGGTATTATCGGAACGGGTTGGGTGGCGGGGGAGCATCTTCGGGCATTCAAAAGCAATCCGTATGCGGAAATAGTGGCCTTGTGCGGGCGTAATGAAGGACGCGCCAAAGCGTGTGCGGTAGAGCAGGGGGTGCATTGTACTATCTATACCGACTATGCGGAGATGTTGGCGCGAGATGATATCCACATTATCGCCATCGCCACCCCGCCGCATTGCCATTGCGAGCAAGCGCTTGCCGCAGTAGAGGCAGGAAAGCACCTTTTACTCGAAAAGGCTATGTCAACCTCGTTGGAGGAGGCGCGCCGTATTCGTGACGCCGTGCAACAGGCCGGAGTCAAGTCCGTCGTGAGCTTTGTGCTGCGTTGGAATCCATTGTTTGATATTATCCGTACGCAACTTAAGGACGACGCCATCGGGCGTGTGTTCTATGGCGAGGTAGATTACTTCCACGGCATTGGCCCCTGGTACGCCCAGTACGGCTGGAATATTAAAAAGGATGTTGGCGTCAGTTCGTTGTTATCCGCAGGCTGCCATGCCGTCGATGCTCTGCGTTGGTTCATGGGTGGCGAAGTGGTGGAAGTGTGCCAGTATGCCACGTCAGGCGGAGGACAAGACTTTTCAGATTATGAATACGATCCTACATCATGTACAATACTGAAATTCGCAGATGGCCGCATAGGTAAAGTGGCTTCCTGTATTGAATGTGTACAGCCTTATGTCTTTGACATTAACTTGGTAGGAACACAGGGCTCTATCCGTAATAATCGGCTATATTCCCGCAACAAATTTCCCGGGCAAAGCTCATGGGTAGAGATTCCAACGATTCTGCCCGATAGCGGCGATGTGAGCCACCACCCCTTTACAGACGAAGCCGCCCATTTAATCGATTGTATCCGTTTTGACCAGGAATCGCATGTAAATGTAGCCGATGCATTTAAAACACATGAAATTTGTTTTGCCGCTGACCTCTCGGCATGTGAAAATGCACCGATTGTGCTTTCGGATCTATAATCCCAATGCATTTGTGTACTCATCGTGGACTTTGAACATTCGTAACTGTCGTCCAAAGAAGTCCATAAAAGACGGCAGTTGAGATGTTCAGGGACGTTAATGCCTACATACCCGTGGCGCTGCCATTCAGGAATGAATTGATGAAACGTTTTATTGCCAAACATTCTCCCCTTTTCCTCCTCCTCGGTTTGTGTGTATTACTGGCGCTTCTTTCAGAAGAGTTTAGAAGTATGCAAAATCTACGGAGCGTCGTATACCGCAACGCCGCCATCGGCATTATCGCGGTGGGCGAACTGCTGGTCGTGCTGACCGCCGGCATCGATCTTTCCGTAGGCAGCGTAGCCG
The DNA here is from genome assembly GCA_963678445.1 of Candidatus Hydrogenedentota bacterium. GTDB lineage: Bacteria > Hydrogenedentota > Hydrogenedentia > Hydrogenedentales. The sequence goes on from OY782877.1 coordinate 4,088,796, forward strand.
CCCTTTCCGCCGTATTGGGTTGCCTGAGCATGAAAACCTTCGAAGCCCAAGGCATTCCCTGTCCGGTTACCTTAGGCGTAGGAATCGGCATGCTGGTCGGATTGCTCTGTGGAACAATCAACGGCATTCTGACCACCAAAGGACGCATTCCTCCCTTTATTGTTACGCTGGGCATGATGATGGCTGCGCGCGGTCTCACCATGATTTTTTCCGGCGCGCAATCTATTTACGGGTTTCCCGCCTCCTTTGCCGGTTTAGGCGGCACCACCCACTGGTGGATTCCGGTGGTGATTACGGTTTCGATTACCGGTTGTTTTGCCATCATACTCAACCATACCCGCTTTGGACGTGCGCTCTATGCCACCGGTGGCAACCTGCAAGCGGCACGTTTATCAGGTATCAATGTGGACCGCGTTCGCACCCTCGCCTTTGCCCTTTGCGGGTTACTATCCGGTTTTGCAGGCGTTATGCTTGCCTCCCGCACCAGCGTCGCTATGCCCAATGCCGCCGAAATCTACGAACTATACGCCATTGCCGCCTGCGTGATCGGTGGGGCCAGCCTGATGGGGGGAGAAGGAGGTGCATTGGGCTGTCTGGCCGGTGCCTTGATCATGGCCGTATTGCGCAACTATTGCAATCTCGAAGACATCAATCCTCACTGGCAGCAAGTACTCGTTGGTTCATTGCTAATCCTGCTGATTTTTTACGACAACTACCGGAAACGCAAGGCAGGATTACTTGTCGAATAGTATTTTATACGCTCAATTCGAATTATTAACATTCAGATAATGCCATTTATTTTGAACAATGCGTTTTTCTATTGACACTTCCCTAGTTACGATGTAACGTTTTGCCAGAGAAAAGGTAAAGTGGGGAGGCGGCGGTGGTTTTGGTGTTATATTGGGGAGACATGAGTTGGCGGGACGTTACAGCATATAAACGTCCCTTACGGTACCTTTAAGTATTGCTATACCGGGAGGTTTATAGTGCAACGGCGCTTACTCTATCTTGACGTGTTACGTGGTTTTTTTATCCTCTACTTAGTCTGGCTACACGCCTTCACCGCGATCGTATTTGGCAATGATCCCCAAACGGTTAACACAGTAAGTCCCTGGATATTTATTATCTTGGCCCCCTTGGCAATACTGGCGACATGGGCGCCGATCTTTGCCCTTATTTCAGGTACCGCGAACGCCTATATGATGTATTCTGCGGTTCGCTCAGCCGTGGAAACCGAGAAGCGCCAACAGGTCTTACGCCAACTCTTCTATCGCGGACTGGTTGTCAGCGGATTGCTCTATTTCTTTTCCTTGCTCAATATGGCGTTCATGCATCAGAGCATGGAGTTCAATGGCGCATTTAGGCACACCCTGCTCACCAGTACCTTATTAGCAGGGAAAATACATCCCTTTTCCGCACAACTGCTATTTTATAACGACGCCCTGGCATTGATTGCCACCACGGGCCTGGTGAGCACGGTAGTTCTCTATGCCCTATGGTCCAAAGGCGGTTTTGTTTGGAAACGGCGCAATTACTGGGTGTTGACTGGATTGGCGCTAGGAATTTTTGCCCTCTCTCCGGTACTACACGGATGGTGGGACCAGTCATTCTACAGCGCTTTAGATCAGGGCCACTACCTCAAAGCAGGTATCTTGAAACTTTTTATAGGTCCCAACCAGAGTCCCTTTCCCAACGTGAGTTTTGGTCTTTTTGGGGTCCTTTTCGGTATCGCTTTGGCTCAAAAAGCGCCTGTGGCCCGCATTCGACGATTTGGCTATGGTTTTGCCGCCTTATTTCTGTTGACGGGTATCGTGCTGATTACACAACAAGGTGTTAAGGTTATAGAGCTTACCTCACACACATTTCCCATCAAGCTACACTGCATCAACATGGCGCTAATGCTGACCGTGTGCACCATACTCATCACCCGTTTTGAGTATGCCTCGCCAGAAAAACGTAGGCGCTTCGCACTCTGGACCGTACCCCTACGGCGAGTGGGGATGGCCGCCCTGACCGTCTTTTTACTGGAAGGAACCGTGTCTGTATTAATCAGCAAGATTTACCTTGTCTTCTGGAATACCCCCGACTCCTTTCCCCGCAATCCCGTGGCGATTGGCGGCTTTATCCTCTGTCTGTTCCTGTTTTGGCACCTGGCGCTACGCCTATGGGAGCGTTACGACTTCAAATACAGCTTCGAATGGCTTGTCGTTCATTGTGTAGCCCGTGTGCGAGGCCGCCGTTCCAGCCGTCTAAACGCTGAAGTCGTACTATACGGTGAAACACACTCTCCGGAAAGCGCAGATGCAGCCTGATAGTCGGGTATTTATTGAATTAAATAGCGATTTGAGGTTTTTGGGGTGTTGACAAAGGGTAAAAAATGCTCTAGAATGCATTTTGTATTCTAGAGCATTTTTAATGACTGCCATCTGAAAAGATGTCATAAGAAACGGAAAATTTGTTTCGGTCAGGGATGGTAAGGACCATACCTCTTGCTTGTGGTCGCTGGACCACCTTTAATGACTGCCATCTGAAAAGATGTCATAAGAAACGGAAAATTTGTTTCGGTCAGGGATGGTAAGGACCATACCTCTTGCTTGTGGTCGCTGGACCACTTTAAATGGGGATAACTCAGCACGTTTTCGTACCAAACACCGCGGAAGACCTTAATTCAGTAAAAAGGGTGAGGGGGTGTAGGTTTAACAAAGCTGAGTGTCGACGCATGGAGGGTATTTCATGCAGCGCATCCTGTGTTTCGCCACATGTGCCTTGTCTATGATGTTTATTGCTGCGGCGCTATTCTGGGGCAGACCAGCCCAGGCGGCATACACTGACTCGTGTATCAATGCAGTACTTTTTGCAGGAGGGAAAACCGTCAATCTTTTTGATCCCTTGGGCGGTGGTACCCCCGCACAGGCCTCAGTCGTCGCAGATTTGAACGAATACGAATTTACGGCCAGCGACGGCTTTGCACTCGATTCTGCCGTAAACGAGATGCGAGTGGATTTCGACGCCTACAGCCTGACCATTACGCTGATAAACAAGCAGGGCCAGGAGGGGATGCTGACAGAGGATCTAAGCCTTTCGGTGGAAAACCCACTTTGGGAAAGCCAGCTACCAGCCATCTTCGAAGCACCCGGTTGGTTTAACAACGAAGCCTGGAGCAATCTGATCGGCTGGTTTATGACTGAAGACAGTATCCATTTCCATTTTCAGGCTGGGCTCATGCTTCCCGCTGGCGAAACCCTGCTCCAATTCCACGCACCGCTTAAGGGGAAAGCCGTATATGCTTACAATAACCGCGTGCTTGACGGCGGCTTTGAGGCGGGCGCTCTTGCCAATATCTGGGGCGCGCATTCCAATAATTTCGAATCCCCCATTACCGATCAGGGACAGACCAACTTTGTTGGTTCCGAGTCCCACAGTGGTGACTGGTGGGCCTGGTTAGGCGGCAATACCCAAGAGGGAGAGTTTGCCGTAGTCGAGCAGGAAATTCAGACACAGGAATCAGAACAAGCCACCCTACAGTTCTATCTGGAAATTCCTCGGGGGCAGGTGTCCGGGATGCTTCAGATCTTTGTGGATGATATACAAGTTTTCAGCATTACCGAAAAGGACGCCGTCGATTATCCACGCTATAAACTGGTTACGCTGGATGTGCATCCCCATTCGGATGGCGCTGCCCATGTGCTCCGTTTCGAAGGAACGATTTCCGGCGAGGGCGACACAAGCTTTTTTATCGACGATGTCTATTGGTCCGAATCAGCGGGCCTGATTCGGATCGCGGATGAGCTCATCGCTGATTTCGGCGTGTATGATCAAAACAACAATGAAGGCCTGCATCTCGCGGAGGCACAGGTATCCATTCCAACCCTCACGCAAGCAACCTTTGCGCAGATAGATGCAAATGGCGACGGGATGCTGACGCAGCAAGAACTGGAGGATGCACGAAATTCAGAAATGCCCCGATATCCCTGTTTTGGATGTCGCACCTGGCTAGGGGCGGCTTCCACAGGCGGGGGGAGTGGGGGAGATGGCCTACTCTTGATAGGGGTGTGCCTGATACTCTTCTCACTGAGTTTTGTACGTGCGCGTCGTCATTTTTCAGCGGCACAGGGTAAATAGAAAAACAAACCGTATCGTATAAGAATCGCGACACGATAGAGGAGTTTGTACCTATGGCGGAACCATACCTCGGGGAAATTCGGATGGTGGGCTTCAACTTTGCCCCACGTGGATATGCAACCTGTGATGGACAGATTTTGCCTATTCGCCAGAATGAAGCAGTGTTTTCGCTGTTGGGCACCATGTATGGCGGGGATGGGTGGACAACCTTTGCGCTGCCGGATTTACGCGGGCGCGTGCCGATACATCAGGATTACAGCGTAGGACTGCGCTATGGGCAAATGGGCGGGTACGAACAGCACTCGCTTAGTGAAAGGGAGCTCCCTGAACACACCCATACGCTCTATGGCGCTTCTGCCTCCGCCGATGCGGCAAGCCCTGTAGATAGCCTGCCCGCAACAGGCGCGCAACAGTATTACACAGGAGAGGGGGCGGTTGCCCCTATGGCCGACGATGCAATTTCTACCGAAGGTCAAGGAGAACTACACAACAATATGCAGCCCTACCAGGTAATCAACTTTGTGATTGCATTGCAGGGCTCTTATCCCTCTCGGAATTAGAAAAATTGAAATATAGAAGATGTTTCCTGCTTAACCGTTAATAAAAAATAGCAAAAACCAAAAGAGATTGAGCTTGCAAAGAGCAAGGGCTCGCCTTCGGGTTGAAGCCTTGGCCATAGCAGGAGGGGATTATGTCGGAACCGTTCGTGGGTGAAATTCGCATGTTTGCGGGTAATTACGCGCCTTATCAATGGGCTCTTTGCGATGGACAGATTCTTTCCATCATGCAAAACACGGCCCTGTTTTCCCTACTGGGGACACAGTATGGCGGCGATGGAAGAGAGCTCTTTGCCTTACCGGACATGCGTGGTCGTGCGCCGATGCACCAAGGACAGGGAAGATGGCTTTCCATGCGACGTATTGGCGAGCAGGGAGGGGCGGAAACACATCAGCTTAGCGTTGCCCAATTGCCTGCGCACCGTCATACCCTACAGGCGGCATCTGCGGCATCCAATACCGACGCCCCTGCCAATGCACTTCCTGCTACGAGTGCTACGTCAACCTATGCCACCTCAGAGCCTCCGGATACCTTATCCGACCAGTCATTATCCCGCACCCCCGCCACCTCGGTGGCGCATAACAATATGCAACCGTATTTATGTGTGAATTTTATTATTTGTCTCTATGGCGTATATCCCTCGCGATGGTAACCAGTGGAGAATTCCATTATGAGTGAGCCGTTTATAGCGGAAATCCGAATCTTCGCGGGCAATTTTGCGCCGCGTTACTGGGCGTTTTGCAGTGGCCAATTCCTGAGCATCTATCAGAACGAAGCTTTATTTTCTATCTTGGGAACCACATATGGCGGGGATGGACGCACAACCTTTGCATTGCCTGATTTGCGCGGTCGCGTCCCTGTGCATCCTGGCAGAGGGCCTGGCTTGACGGAGCGACGCCTTGGAGAAAAGGGCGGGGAAAGTCAGGTGACATTGCAACAAAACCATCTTCCCAGTCATCAGCATACAGTTAAGGCAACGTCGGATGCCGCCACAGCGACCGATCCGAGTAATGCGTACTACGCTGCTACCGACAGCGAAAATGCAGCCTATACTGCGCCTTCAGAAGGGACAACCAGTGCAATGTCGGAGCGTGCGGTTAGCTCGACAGGGCTGGGGGGGGCGCATAATAATCGACAACCCTATTTGGTGGTGGGTTTTATAATTTCCCTGTCCGGTATTTATCCAACAAGATACTAGCATGCAGGAGAAGAGCGGTATGCGCACCGTGTTGCGTTCGATGGAGCCCGAGGATAAAGCATTCCTATACGAGGTGTACGCCAGTACCCGCGAAGAGGAACTGGCAGTCTTACCCTGGTCGTCGGAAGAGAAAGAACGATTTTTACGAATGCAATTTGAGGCGCAGCATGGCTTTTACATGAACCAATTCCCCGATGCGGAGTTTTCAATAATTGAATTAGAAGGAAAACCGATAGGCCGCTATTACCTGGAACACCGTCACGATGAATATCGCATTATCGATATTGCCCTGTTGCCACCCTATCGCAACCAAGGGATCGGCGGCGAGTACCTTAAAGCACTATGTGAAAAAGCAATGCAAAGCGGGCTTCCAATATGCATCCATGTAGAACAGAATAACCGGGCCATGGCATTGTATAAACGTGTTGGATTTAAAAAAATAGGCGATACGGGCGTGTACAACTTAATGGAATGGCGCTCAAACGCCGTGCGTTTCCAATCCTCCGTCAACCCATAGAGGTAACACGAAGAGCAATGTTAGATTTAATGGAGCTGAGCATGGCGGACTTCTCCGCCCATTGTCTTGAAGAGTTTTCCGTAGAAACAGAGAGCGGAAAACTTTCCCTGCAATTAATGGAAGTCGAAGATCTGCGACGTGCAGGCCTGGATTATGCGGCCCAAAAACGCCGAGAGCCCTTTTCATTGCTTTTCGAAGGACCGGAAAGCCCGTTTCTGTCTCAGAAAATATACCCATTTCAACACGAGACCATGGGCAGCTTTGAATTATTCATCGTCCCCATTGGTAAAAACGAAAACAAAGTGCAATATCAGGTCATTTTCAACTAAAGCGGTCCAGCGGTGGCCAGCGTCACCGGCAATATTTATGGTCCTTACCATCTTTGACCGTAGCAAGAATTTTTTGTGTGTGATAGCTTCCGTAATTTTAGTGATCAAAAAAGTGGTCCAGCGACCACAGCTAAGAGATAGGCTCCTTGCCGTGGGTAGCCATAGCAAAGCCAGCTTAAATTTTCGTTTTTCTTTGCTTCTTTCTTTTTTCGCAAAAAGAAAGAGGTTGTAATGAAAAATAAAAGTCTATAGTCACGAACGGCAAGGACATACTATTGCGAGTGGCGCTGCCCACTGGGAAAGGGAGACTCAAGATGAAGCCGAATTGTAAAGATACTACAGCGTTATCGCATATGCCGCGACGTACTTTCCTGGCTTTTGGTGCTGCTTCATTGGCCTCCACTGCTCTGGTAGGACCGGCAGCCCGTGCTGCAACACATATACTTGCAGATTCCCTGCCCTACGACGCCATTTCCCTCGGATACTGTCTGCCCGCCGCCCCCTCTGCTGAAACATCAGACGCTATCGGCGCTGCGCCGAATGGGATGCGGGTGGTAGCGGCAGATACCCTCCCTTGTGGCGATGCGACACTTCAGCGTAAGACGCCCTACATGGAAGTGCAGGGTCTGGTGCTCCCCGATGCTCCGAAGAAAGCTTCCTTACTCCAAAGCCTTTCCCTCGATGTGCCCTTCCAGGCAGTGCACGGGAACAAACAACGCGAAGTAACCTTCCACGCCTGGCATTTCCAACAACAGCCGGTCTGCAACATATCTCCCGCCACCCGATTCCCTGTCCCGCTTCAGCAAGAGAAAGGGATAACCGTTTCATTGACCCTGCGCGATGCACAAGGAAAGACCACCACACTACAAAAATCCCTGCAAGTGCATGCCGCAGACCATGGCGCGAAACTACGCACAGGAACCTATCTTGTAGGGCTACATCGCCAGGTTGAAGGCATCCCCGCCTGGAACACACTATGCTGGAAACCCCTTCCCAACGACAGTACCTTGGAAAGTAACGATGCCCGACTACAACACCGCACCATTCTTTCCGACGCAATTGCCTTGGTCGACTTTCCCTATCTGGTGTTTAGTATAAGCGCGTAGGACAATACGGCAACGATGAAATTTTCCTACGTTTACTTATATTAAAAAAAGATTCCATTTTGGGGTTGTCGGATTACGTCGTTATAATAAGATAAAGTATGGTTTTGCAGAAAAAGTGGTAACTACTGTAATGAGCGTCTCTTTCCGCTTCTGTCTGTTGTCATGCGTCACACTTATCTTCGGATCCCTTTACCTCGTCCTTTGCAAGTCTGCTGGTGCAGTTTAGAAAACCTTCCAGGTCCTCCTCGGCAAGCGTATATGCTCCAGATATCGAAAGTTCTCCAATGAATTCTGGCGAGTGTCCGGGGCCAAATGCTTCTTTTTCACCAAATGCGGCCCAGACTATTGCAAGTTGCTCACGTTCCAGATATTCCCTCATGGAGTCCTCACGAATGAGAAGAGCTGTAGGTCCTGCAGTATATGCTGTGGGATCCATACACACTATTTTGCCTACATCATCGACAAAATTCGCTGCTCTGCTATCCCATTTTAATCCAAGATCCTGCATGAGTGATTTATCAGGCATCTGCAATGTGTAGGTTTCATCTATTGAGCAGTCAAAGCTTGTAGATTCTTTAAGAAATTCGAGCGATACGGGACGGAATTCTATGGGGCAATTTCGACGATCCAGACACCAAGAACTCAAATCAAGGCAATGAGATGCCGGAGACCATCCATGTTCGCCCAAAAACATCAGATACTCGTCTCGAGGCTCAGGCATCCATCTTCCAGCAAAGCTATTTTCTTTTGCCCAGTCCATAAACGGTTGTAGATACTCTTCGTGAATGAGATAGGCGTTGAAGATATACCACAGATTTCTACGCTCGACGTCATTTCTTTCTTCTTCTGGCGGTACAGGCTGTGTCCATTCCAGGAATCCATGGAGATTGAGCCAGTACGTTCCATCATCCGGAGATTGCACACGAATTAGCTCCTTAAGCGAAGGTAGATTGTCTTTGCGAACTACCCAAGCCTCGGGTTCAGAATCATCGCCCCATTCACCATAGTCACCATAGTCACCATAGTCCACCATCGCCCACCACGCGGGGCAGTGACCATCCCATTTTGTGCCTCCGGGCGTTGAGTGAAGTGTACAGGATGGGTCAATATCCCGCAGGCTTAATTGCCACGGTCCATCATACTGGTGGATGCATTCGTCCCCATATCCTTCGAAAAATTGGAAATTATCGGCAACTAACGCCATGATTTCATGATAGGCAATCCATTGATACTTCTTGCCTATGCGTTCGGCTTTTGACGCTGACCTGCCCGCAGAGTTGCAAAAAAACCGTTCAAAGTCCCCAAAAAGTTCTGTGGTCCAGCCAAGATCAAAAACGCGCCACAGCACATACCGCTGAATGAGTTTCAAGTCAAAATACGGGGGGAAACTCTGGGATCTATCATTTTTGGCCGTAAATATTTTGTCAAGCTGGGTCTTTTGTTCATCGGATAGTACGGACTTAAGAACAGAGAGAGCTTCGTCTAATGTCTTTTTGGCCTGTACATCCTCGTCATCAAGCTCAGAGGATTCCTGATTCGCAGGAGTGTCTTCATTTAGTGTCGTGTGGTCTTGCTTAATTTTCTCCAGGGAGGCGAACATTCTTTGACGTTGAAGCGATAGCAGATGAGCTCGTGCTTTTCTGAATCCCTCGTAGGCCGTCCTCTCCTCCGGTGAGAAGCTATCTATCAGTTCCTTAAGGCGTTCATCAGGGGAAAGCCAACATGGTTCAGAGAGACGAACGGATAACCAACGACTGTGACCGGAATTGGTCCCGATAACGTAACGAGCGAAATCATCGTGAAGAACGGACTTAGTGATATCGTGGCGTGCCCAATCTGCCTTACCACTGTCACATACTTCAGATGATAAGTCCGGGAGCAGCGGTACAATCTCCTCTTCTGAAGGGATTTTGGGCCATGGGCTACCATAGGGTGGCCTGATGCGTGACTCGTCGATGCATATACGCGCCCCAAGGTATAAAGCACGCTCAACTGTGCCGCGAGCATAGTCTCGCAATAAGATGTGAGCTGGCGGTGTGCCTTTGTCAAATATATGCTCGTATACCTTTTTAGCCAGGCTTCCTACGTCCTTGGAATCATGACTTCGCATTGCCACACCGTAAACAGCAGCGTACAACCGTTCAAGTACGTATGGATCATTAACATTTTGAAATCTGTCGAGTAGGGGAAGGAGTATGCTGATACGCCCAGTAAGAAGACTGACAAGTGCTTTGGTGGCACGATCACGCAGAAAACGATTCGAAGTTGTCAACATCCAGGTCAACGTAATCGCGCACAGGCTCACGGCATCATTGTCTAGCGTCCTCTCCGAATCTACGGATGCAGCCCAGTCTATAATTCTATCGACAGCCCCGCGATTATCCCACGATTTATACAGATATGTACTCCACCGTGAATCACGTTTCGGCATGGAATCCTTGGAAAGGTATCTGTCCAGGAACTCAGCATTAAACGGATGTTTTGGTATCGAAGTAACGGTCAATAACACATCAAGCGTTTCGTAGGAGTAGTACTCCCCTTTACAACAATTCTGCAATATCTTAAGCGTATCGTCGGAAAAGGCTGTCATGGCTCGCCAAACGAGACTCTGACGAAATGCCTCACGAAAGTTTCGGGATTCTGTGATTTTAGGAGCTAAGGACGCCAATTCTTTTCCTGTTCGCTCAGGGAGCTGTATACACATAGCCTCAACGAGGCCCGTAGGAAGATAACGATTTTTATCGTAAACGAAAGCAAGCGAGCCATCGGATGGAAAAGCGTTTTCAGGATTTTCACAATCAAGATGCGCATCCAAAAGGTGACGGGCTATGAGGTGATCCGCCAGACGCTCGTAGCTAATAAGAACTATTATCTCACGAAGATTGTCTTGGCCTACTTGTATAGATTCTTCAATTAAAATTCCTTCTGATACCAGACCTCTATACAGTGAGCGTGCATAGCCTCGTCCCTGCAGAAAAGCGTTAACAACATCCTTAGCTTGAACCATGCCTAGCCAAGGTTTGCCTGGATTATCTATTGCCTGAACAAAAGCGTCTAGAGCTTGTTTTACAAGCGACAACTTTGGGTCGTAATCAAGTTTACTCGCCAACGCTTTGTTTATGGCTGATAGATATAAGTCAAACGTCTGAGAAATTCCGTGGAATCCTCGCGGTAAACGATGTTGGCCAGATTTTTCAAGCCCACGGCACAACGTTTTAAGAAAAAGAGGATTCCTGAACTCCGGTGAAAGTAGTGGCGTCGAAGGCAATTCCAATCCATGGTAAACGAAGAAGTTCTTAGTTGCATCGTATTCATGGTTAGCAAAACCGTCATGAATGAGGTTTGTTGCTTCCTCCCTTGTTGCCTCTGGAATAACTTGATCCACATAGGAGGAGCGTACCGAAAGAACTACGCTGATCCATTCAGAGCGCTGTAATTGGGCAAGAAATGCTGGCAGGTGTTTGGGCCAAATACTTCGCCCCGTCCCCTCGTTAAGGGCATCCACCAAAACCAGTGCTCGACAGTTCGCAGACTGGGCTGCCGCCTCAAGAGCTCCAATAAGTTCTTCAACACGTTGGTCTCGAAGGTCAAGTTGTCCAAGGATTTGGGTCCATGGATCTGTATTGTCTACGAATAGTTGGCCCATAAGAAGGAGTGTTGGTTGTCCAGCCTCGATTCGCATGCGAGCGACATCACACAGTAGGTGTGTTTTTCCGGTCCCCGCTTCACCTGTTAATAACATGAGTGAGCTGTTGGCAAATAGGCTTCCGTGTTCGAAGGATTCTTTTGCTTTATGAAGCGCTGAAGAAAAGTCCCTAAGCAGATTAATTGTTTCACGGATATTAGTGGTGGGGCGATATGGGTTTGATGTAGGCAGGCTATCTTTGCTGGATTTGGAGTTCTGCTCGCGCTCCTTTTTTCGCAGAAGCGTATTCAGGTCCTTGGTACATGTTTGGGTCTCAAGAATTTGGTCAATGATTTTCTGAAAGGGGATTTTTCCTGCCGGTTGAACATACAACGTCGATACACGATCAATAAGATTCTTAGCGGATGAGGATAATTCTGTGAACGAGTTAGTAATGTCGGAGTCGTTTAACTCGTTAACATCACTACACAGAGTACTTACTTTTTTTCGAATGGAGCGGACATGCATTTTAAGAGAGTTTAAAAACGGTTCTGTTCGACAGAATGCCTCAAAATTCTCTTTTATGGTAAGGTCAACGTTAAGTTCAGGTGTATATCTGGGACCGGCAGAGGCCAATGCTTCATTCAGGCGTGCATAAAACCACTCATTCGTAAAATAGCGTGTATCAAACCAGAAAGAAACGCATTTTGCACGGCATGGCTCGGAAAGGAGTTCCAGAAGCTCAGAACTTCCCCACCAAACAAATTCGACTTCGCTTCCGTTTTCTTTTGCCCAGTCCGACCATTTTTTTTGGTGAACTTTCCATCGTTCCATGCACGATTGACGGTTTTCAATCCTTGCGTCGGGACGATCCAAAGGAACACAAATATAGTACTTTACGAGCGCAGGATGTTTGTCGAGGGCTGTACGGACAGATTTGTCCAGTTGCTTCCACTGTGAGTTTTCGAGTGTATCGAAATATTTTGCCTGCCAGCCCCACTCTTTTCCATTATTAAGAACTGTATAACACTCGACTCCTCCGTCCGGTGTGCCTTTAGGGACAAAATTCGATCCTTTGGGCGAGATAGAACGCGCGATTTGGGTGCAAAGTTCTTCAAAACCGCTCGATTGAGCTCCGTTTAGTGGCCGGATACCATGCCAGTCGAGTTTAACCATCAGACTCAGGTCCCACATTTTTTTCTTAGGATTTTTTGAAGTTTTCGTTTGGAGCTCTAGGGTTTGCGTTGCAGTTCCGATAAAATTACTGTACTAAGGTTATTAATTACTATATTCCCCTAGAGTACAAATGCTACTATTTTATAATACAGTTTCCGCGTTCCTTAGACAAATGGGCGCATGAAAACTATTTTTTTGAAAGGTTTTATTGCTCGAAAGACTAGCTAAAAATACAAGGCGTGTTACCAGGTTAAACCGGTAACACGCCTTTTGTCTCGTCTTCTAGTATATGGCCGTTTTCCTGATGATTAATCGCACGTCTTCGTGCGTTGTATCATCAGAAAACCGTGCCGCTGGCCTATTCTTTGGGGGACAGGGTAAGGGAAGTAACGGTTGCGGTTGCATCCGTATGAACCTTGTCGCGTATGGTAATAAGGCCGCTGTTGTAACTATGCAGGAAGAGTTCTGGGGAAAAATCCATGCTTGAGGAGATGGTCAGGTCCTTGGTTGCTGAGAATGTTTTTGTGTCGTTTTTGTCTTCTTCGACATGGTTTTCCAATCGATCGTTGAGCTGGAATATATAGCGTGGATCGGAATTGTTCTTATGCAGGTACATCTTTCCTGTGTAACTTACTTTAGCTTCGGCATAGTTTTGACTATTGTTTTCAAAAACAAATTGTGTGCCCAGAAGGGTCTGTTGTGCGTCCAGCCATTGATATTGGCCTGAACCGCCATTCCCGTTTATCTGGATTGCACAATCCATCGTGGTGGGGGAACCACCGAAGATAGGGGTGTGCCATTTCTTTTTGTAATCGTAATCGGTTCGTTGTTCCGTTGGCGGAAGGAGGCCGTAGGTATCGAATGCGCTGAGGAAAGCGCTTCCAAAGAGTATGGCTTCTTCGCCTGATGCTGCCGTACCAAAGGTCGGGGCGGTATCTGCGAGTAAGGTTGCGTCCTGGTAACAGTTTTGCAGGGTCATTTTAAAGCTGAGCGGATTGCCGCCTTCGAGGGGAAGGATGCCTGTATATTGTCTGCCCGCGCTGCCTACAGATTCCGCTGAGACGGCGAGTCGGATGCAGGCAACCGAGCGTTCGACATCGACGTAGGCCAGTGTCCTGCCGTTGTTTGAACCGGTCTTGTAGGCGCCAAAATAGAAATCTTTGGGCAAGTAGAGAGGCTTTTTCTCTGTCTGGTCACGCGTTAGCATATCGTTGTAGCAGATTTCCGTGCTGTAATCAGGGAAAAGGCGAACGCCATTTAGGGTCACATTCGCATAGCTCCAGTAGCGCACGGCCTTCGGAGGACCTACGAGGCGCAGCACAGCGTTGCCGAAGATGCCAGGCGCCATGTATGCCGCCAGGAAGTCTGCGCGTGCATATGCGTCTTTGACTTCCTTAGGCAGCGGCAGGGCGTTTTGCCCACGCGGCAGGAAGTGGCGGGTGTCAAGATAGCGGGTTACCAGCATATCGACCGCTTGGAGGAAATCTTCCATCTGCGGTGCGATGTATTCTTTCAAAGCCCGTTGTTCAAATTCCTCTACTGTTTCAACGGGATCATTGGCGCTGTTATCATCATTGGCGAAATAGCCCATCATTTCAATTTGTAGCTGCATGATTTGGCGCACGCGTAATATGATTCGGCTATAAACCTGCTCAAGGGTAAGATAGGTGTCGAAAAAGCTGCTCCGTGAATCGTCTACGGTCTTTTTTGAAAGTATGTCGGCATAGGTTTTGATGTAACCGACCGTGGCGCCATCGAGCGAATCAGTTACGCATACATTGTATTGAATGAGCAAGTTATCGATACCCGTTGTGCCCATATAACTGGCGAGCCGTAAACGGGTGGCGAAATTTTTAATCTGTGTTCGTATCGTTTCCCATCCCTCTGTATCGTTGATCGAAAGCTCAGCGGCGTCCTCAACGATGGCCATATACTTGTTCCATTCCGTCGCCACCAAACCATCCATTTGATCCAATTCCTGGCCGATAGTACCTAATTGTATTTGTCCCTGTGCCAGGCTCAGCGCATTGAACAAATCATTCATCGAATCCTGGATGTTTTCAAGTGTGAGCTTGATTTCATCCAGATCTATCTGGATATCATCTAGATCATCCTGGATATCCAATAGCATCTGTTCATAATCGGGCTTCGTGATTTTTTTGAAAACGGACGTCCCTACACTGAATACCCCCTTGATGACCGCCGAGGCGATAGCGCTTTTTTCTGACGAAGCTTGCTGGAGGCCCAAGTGCTCATCGGGGTCGACGGAAGTCGGAGACAAATTTCCGAAATCCAAGGGTTCTTCACGTTCTATGAGAAAATCCACAATTTTGTCAATGTACGCGTTTAAGCCGCCATTTTGCTGTGCCCTTTCACGAAACCGTGTCAAACAAAAGTCTTTGGCTGTGTTGAATCGGTAGACAAGCGTTTCCATATCTTCCGCTGATTCAATACCGAAAAGGGTTTTGAGTTTTGCCTTCGATTCATTCAGAGGAAGTCCTGTTTTCAGGGTATATTCAGCCAGGATGGTCGTAAGGATATTGATGTGGATGAACTGCCCTGGTTCAAATCCTTCGACATACGCTTTCAATACTCCGTCAAAAGGCGTCTCGCCAATATGACCGCCGTCCGTCTCTACCAGATAGTCCATTCCCGTATTGAGAGGCGCCTCAAAAGCTGTAAATCGCCCTTCACTTGCTTCGGTTTCCCATACGGTTTGTTCGTCGGCAAGGGAGGAAAAATGAATCGCGGCCTCATCTAGAGAAAATCCTGCAATGCCCGCATATCCCCCAACAAGATTTTTTTCCTGTGGACATCCACATAGCAGAACTGTTATCAGTGTAAATGAACAAAAAAATAGGTAGCGATGTTTGTAAGTCATTATAATACCTCCACTTGTGTTTAAGTGTGTAGCGCTTGAGAGTGAGTAGCTACACAATAAATTATAAGCCTGCAGAAAATACTTTCCTTGGCTGTGCGGGATTATTGTAGCAAAGATCTCTCGAAAATAAAAGAAAGCATGTAAGATTCTATAAAAGAAATCATTATTAATCATGAGTATTTTATTGACAGGGCGGATAATGTGATTTTAGTCTGGATTGTCATGTGTTATCCCCTCCTATAATCCGGGGACCTTATCGTGTAGCGTTGGGGATGTCAGAGACGAAAAATACGCCAGAGTGAGGGGGATAGCGAATCGCTATCAGGAAGCTATCAGCGTTGAGTGAATACCCTTCAGGAGCTGTCAAGAAAAGCACTATTTGTCTTGCTCAGAGAGATGACAGGCCATCCCTACTTTGAGGGACGAGGGCCACTCACCTGTGCTCGCTGGACGCTATTCACACATGGTTTCCCAGCGGGTGTAGGCCTTCTGCAACTGTAACTGCAGGGCGTCGTATTCTGTTTTAAGCGTTTGCGCCGCTTGGTAGTCGGCAGGGTCGACAGCGGCAAACTTGGCGTCATACGTTCCAACTTCTTCTTCCAGCTCAGCAATTTCACTTTCTATCTGTTCAAGTTGCCGTTGCTGCTTGCGCCGTTCCCGCTCAAGGTTTTTCTTTTCCTCGCGTTTATTTTTACGCTCGGTTTTTTGGCGTCGAATGGCCAAAACCTCGTCGGCGTTTTTCTTGCGTTCTTCTTCCGCAGATTTATTCTTCCAGCGGTAATGGCTGTAATTGCCCAAGTGCATCGTCGCTTGACTGTTTTCGACGATAATGAGCCGTTCCGAAAGACGATCGATGAGCGCTCTGTCGTGACTGGCGATGATCAGCGTACCAGGGAAGTTGACTAGAGCGCTTTCCAACGCTTCACGCGAGGCGATATCCAGATGGTTGGTCGGTTCGTCCAACAGTAGAATATTGGCTTTGCTCAACACCAATTTGGCCATGGCGACCCGGCTAAGTTCACCGCCGCTCAACGCTGAAACGGGTTTAAACACATCCTCACCCACAAACAGGAAACGTCCCAGGAAAGAGCGGATTTGTTCAGGCGTCCATTCAGGTTTAGTTTCTAATGCCTCGGTAAGAATGTCGTTGGACGGATTGAGGTTTTCATGATTTTGTTCATAGAAACGCAGCTGCGCCTTGTGTCCCAGCTTCACCTCACCATTGCCGCTGGATAGCTGTCCGGCCAATTGCCGCAGCAGCGTGGTTTTGCCCGAACCATTGGGGCCGACAATACCAATACGTTCACCGCGTTCCACCTGAAAGGAAACATCCTTGTAAAGAGTCAGGCCGTCATAGGCCATAGAAAGCGAACGGGCTTCAAGCACGACAGCACCACTGCGCACCACCTCGCCCAGATCAAGTTTCATGGCGGCGCTTTCCGCCATTGGCGCATCGACTACCTCCAATTTCTCCAACTGCTTGATACGGCTCTGCACCTGTCGCGCTTTGGTGCTTTTATACCTGAAGCGGTCGATCCAAGCCTCTTCCTTGCGGATAAATTCCTGCTGTCGCTCGAAAGCTTTCTGCTGCTGCTCCTGTCGCAATTCTTTTTGTTTCAGGTAGCCCTCGTAATTACCGGTATAATTGACAAACTGTCCGCGCTCCAATTCGACAATGCGGTCCACCACTGAATTCAGCATTTGACGGTCATGCGAAATAATTACTACGGATTGCCGACTCTCCCTGATATAGCTTTCCAGCCATTCACGCGCCTCCAGATCCAGATGATTCTCCGGTTCGTCCAACAAGAGGAGATCTGCGTCTTTCAATAAAACCAGTGCCAACATCAGACGCGTGCGTTGGCCTCCACTTAACGCCTGGAAGGAGAGCCCAAATTCTTCCACAGAGAAACCGAGGCCCTGTAAGACCTGCTTAATGCGCGTGCGAAATTCATAGCCGCCTGACAAGGTAAATGCTTCCTGCAGGTGGCCATACTCTTCCAAGAGGGAGTCATCTCCCTCGGCAATCCGATGTTCCAGGTCCGTCAGTGCTTTTTCTTTTTCCAGGAGTTCCGAAAAGGAATCCAGGACGATGTCGTAGATAGTGACATGCGGGTCTACCTTGGGCAGTTGCGCCAGACACGCCACGCTAGCCCGTTTCATCCGGTCAACGGTGCCGCTTTCCGGTACGAGTTCGCCTGTAATTAGTCTGAATAAGGTTGACTTCCCCGTACCATTGCGGCCGATAAGCCCAATGTGTTCCCCTTCTTCCACCCGAAAATCAATTCCTTCGAGTACGGGGGCGCCTGCAAATGATTTGTAAATATTTTCTAATCGGATAATACTCATAAACTTCTCAAGTGGTCCAGCGACCACGGGCGTTAGCTATGGTTCTTGCCGTCCCTGACCATCGCAATATTTCGTACTTCATGACAGCATTTGTATTGTCAGTAGTCACTCAAGTGGTCCAGAGCCACCTGCTTGTGGTGCGGGCTACTTGTCTGTGACGTTGGCCATCTGCCGTATTGGATATGGGTGCGCCGAATGATAAGCTATATTATAGCGAAGCATAGGCAGTGCTATCTATGTTGCTCTCCAAGGGGTAAAGATGGGGGAGCGGAGTGGAGCTTTTTTCATGGATAATAATCCTGTTTTACAGCTGGAAGATATCAGCGTTCGTGTTGCGGAACGCAATCTGATGCATCATGTCTCGTTTCAGTTATCAACGGGAGACTTGTTAGGGATTGCTGCGCCTTCGGGTTTCGGTAAAAGCACGTTGTTACGCACTATTGCCGGGTTACTGCCTATGGAACGGGGCGAGATTTATTTTCAGGGACGACATAGAGCGTCCTATGCGCTGCCTGTTTTTCGAAGGCAGGTGCTTTGGGTGGCACAACAACCGGCATTACTGGCGGGTTCGGTCGAAATGAATTTGCGCCGTCCCTTTTCGTATGCGGTATTTCGCAAAAAGGCGCCTTCGCAAGTACCAGAATATAGACATGAAGAGGCGATAGCATTACTAGAGCGCTTCCAATTTTCTGATGCCATTCTGGCGCAGTCAGTGTCGACCCTTTCCGTGGGAGAGCAGCAGCGGATAGGTCTGCTTCGCGCCCTCCTGCTGAGACCTGTGGTACTAATGTTGGACGAACCCACCAGCGCATTAGACAAAGTTACTCGGGAAACGGTGGAGCAACTCATCCGGGAAGAGGCGGAGACACGCGGTATGGCAGCTGTAATCGTCAGCCACGATGAAGAGCAACGTAGCCGTTGGTGCGATCGAATTGTGGACCTGTCTACCTTTGGAGTTCCAGAATGAATGCATCCACCATTGAACTGAGTGCCTTTGATTTGTGTGTCGCCAGTTTTCTGGTGCTGCTGACAGGCGGAGTCAGTGTGCTGCTGCGTTTGGGGCTGGAAAAACGGCTGGCCGTTGCCGCCCTGCGCACGGTAGTGCAGCTACTCCTGGTCGGCTACATTCTGCGCTTCGTTTTTTCATGGAATCAGGCCTGGATGGTGCTCTCTGCCGCCTTGGTCATGGTGCTGCTCGCTGCACGCGCCGCGTTGCAACGCGTTTCTCACCACTATGCCACCGCAATGAACGATACCTTTATCAGCCTGTGCCTGAGCAGTCTCTGTACCGCATTTGTTGTCACCTTTGCCATTATAGGGGTGCGCCCCTGGCATCAGCCCCAGTACTTCCTCCCCCTGTTAGGCATGATTTTGGGCAATAGCCTGACGGGAGTATCACTTTGTCTGGACAGTTTTTTATTGCATCTGTCAGAAAAATACCCTTTAATTGAGATGGAATTGGCGCATGGGGCTACACGTTGGGAGGCAGGCCGTGATGCAGTGCGCGAAGCCGTGCGACGCGGCATGATTCCCATTATCAACGCGATGACCGTGGTGGGGATTGTTTCCCTGCCGGGCATGATGACTGGTCAGATCCTGGCTGGAAACCCGCCTTTTCAGGCGGTGAAATATCAGATTGTAGTGATGTTCATGATTGCCGCCGCCACCGCGTTGACCTGTATTGGCGGCGTCCTTCTGGCCTACTACCGTCTTTTCGACAGCCAGCATCGTTTGCGCCGTGAGCGTCTTACCAACCGTAACGGATAAGTGCTACGACGATATTTATTTGCTTTGATAGTGTGTATATTGTGGATTTATAAAAAAAGGCGAGCTTTGGAATTGAATAAACTTGCAACGCTGTAGTATATAGAGTAGTAATGCTTTGTGAGCCAGACGGTGTGGTGCAGAATTGCGTTTTTATGGTGGGCACATCTACAGTAGATTCTGTTTTTTTGCCTGCAATGCTGAATGGCATGCCGGGTTCCCCAGAATTGTTTTGGGCTGTTCTTCCAGATATCTGGAAGCTGGGGTGCCTGTGGCCAAAGTGTACAGCTACGATGTTACGTATCCCGGCTTAGCCGGGAGAATACTATTGGGATTTATAAGGTTTTTCTTATGAGCAAAATACTGTTGGTGGATGATGATGTCGATTTGGCGGAACTGATACGGACGAAGTTGTCGGCGGAGGGGCATCATACCTATGTAATTAATACGGGCGAAGGTGCCTTTGAATACGCTAAAAAAGTCAAACCGGATGTGTGTATCCTGGATATCATGCTGCCGGGGATGACGGGATATCAAATCTGCCGCAAATTCCGAAAAGATCCCGAGCTATATCGTATGGCGGTGCTTATCCTGACCGCGTTGGGCGAGGAACCGGAAATTTTGCATGGTCTGGAACAGGGTGCGGATGACTATCTGGTGAAGCCGTTCCGTCTGGATCGCCTGATGGACAAAATCGCATCGCTGGAAGCCTTGCTGAATACGGTCAACACGCGTAATCGTGTCACCAATCTCCCTGGCACCGATGCCATCAAACGCGAGATCAATCATCAGTTGGCGCGTAACACTGCCAGTGCCGCCGTATATATAGATATGGCGGGTTTTAAGGGCTATTGTGCAGCCAAGGGCAAAGAGGGACAGCGTATAGCCATGGAATTCATGGCGCAGATGTTGATGACCCTTACGCGCGACATGGGGATTTATGAATGCTTCGTATCCCATATGGGGGGGGAACATTTTGTGGTGCTCTTGAAGCTGGAGGATTATGAGCGCTTCTGTAATAGCCTGATCACCACATTCGACGAAAAGGTTAAAACACTGTACACCTCCCAAGAAGTAAGCCAAGGCTACATTACTGCCAAGGACCGGCGTGGTCAGGAAGTGCGCTGTCCCCTGATGGCGCTTTCCATAGGCGTGGCGCATACCCAGTACCGTCAATACAAAAGCGCCAAAAAAATGTTCGAAGTCTTGGCGCAGGTACGACAAAAAGCGCAACCTCAGGAGGGGAAAAGTGTTGTTTTCGTTGATCGGCGACGCTCGGACCGCTAGGAGATAGCATGAAATTCAAGCTATACGCCCTCATTGGTGGCGGTGCCTTATTTTTGGGGGTAGTGGCGTTGCTGACATGGCTTAATGCGCAAGGCGTTCCCCCAGAAGAGTTGGCGCGTCGATGTGAAGCAAGCTCTCCTCAGTGGAAAAGCTACCAGGAAGACATTAAAGGGCAAGTAGGCGCAGCGCCGGTAGCGCAGTGGCATGGCGAACCTGTCTACGTGCACCAAAAGGGGAATACGGTAGAAGTAGCGTTCCAAATTATGCCGCCATGGGGGACATCGGTCGCCGCTATCCCGGTTATGTTGCGCGACCCTTTAGGCCATGAATACATCTCTGGCCAGGCTAAACGCAAAGACGGGCTGCGCTGGTACCACTTTTCGCTGGAGTCTCCCCATATGAGCATCCTGCCGTGGGTGGAGATCCACTACCCGCATCAGGAGCGCCGTGTTGCCTTGGATAGCGACGGCTCTTGGCGTTCCGACACTACAGCAGAGCCAGCCCTCTGAAGCTTGGCAGCTATTCCTTGTGAAGGCGGGGGGGGGGCTGTGGCGCTACCACGCGTTCATGCTTGCTAGATCATCACTGTCTCGGCAATCAGAATACTTTCTGTGAGTCAAGCAAAAGGGTAACAGGCCCATCATTGGTTAGGTCCACCATCATATGAGCGCCAAACTGCCCGGTTTCCACCTGCAGGTTTTTCTGCTGTAATAAATCCGCTACGGTTTCGTACAATGGAATCGCTTTTTCCGGACGCGCTGCCGTGATAAACGACGGACGCCGTCCCTTACGGCAGTCCCCATGCAGTGTAAACTGTGAGACCAGCAAAACCGCCCCATCAACATCATGGATCGATAGATTGAATTTCCCATCGGCGTCGTTGAATATGCGCAAGCCGGCAATTTTATCGGCAATATACACGGCATCCTGCTGGCTATCCTCAACATCAACCCCAAGCAACACCAGCAGTCCCTGTTTAATTTCACCAATGACTTCATTATCGACGCTAACGGCGGAATGACTCACTCGTTGTACTACAGCACGCACATTTACCTCCTTGGGGCTTTATTTACACCCAGCAGAAGCAGCATAACAAAATTACATATTTCGTTGCAGCTATGCCGTGCGAAAGGTATACTTTGCACATAGCGTAATAAAGGGGGCGCGCCACACCCCAAAGGTGTAGCTCGCGGTTATTCGTCAATACATATCGCCGGTGGCGCTGGCCACTTGCATGTGGCCCCAGGACCACTTTGGAAACATCGTAGACTTGTGTAGGTTTTTTTATGTCTGAACATACTGAAGATTCAGAGCAGATCCGAAAGGATATGCTTTTTTTAGCAGGAAAGTTGGCGCATCGTGGGGCGCAGACCGACGAAGAACGCGAGGCAGCACATTTTTTACAGCGACGCTTTCGAGAATACACGCCCAATGTGGAAATAGATGACTTCTCCGCCATTGAGAACTATCTCTATCTTTTTGCATCCTACCTCACCGAATTTTTGGTCGTTGCCGTATTGGCCGTTTGGTTTCCCGCCTTTGCAACGGTATATGGCATCGGCGTTTTCCTCGTCTACTGGGCCGAATTCATGGGCTGGCGCATTTTTTCACGCTTCATGCCCCAGTACGACTCACAAAATGTAATCGCACAGTTCATGGCGCCCCGGCCCAAACGTCTCGTGATCGTCACCGCCCATTATGACAGCGGCTGCGCATCACCGCTGTCTCACCCCAACATAGTTCCCTGGCTGCGCAGACTCCATTACTTCCTGCTGCTGTGCATGGCGGTCATCGTGGCTACATGCGCCACCGATGCGCTCGGACGCTACACCGGCTTCTCCTATCCCTTCATAGCCCATATTCGCTGGACCTTCGTAGGATTGCTGCTTTCCGGGGCCTTATTCATGTTCTACGCATCGCTACACGGCGAAGACATTCGTGGGGCCAATCGAAATGCCTCAGGCGTAGCGGCCATGTTGCGCATGGCTGCGCACTTTCAAGACAACCCGCTGGAAGAAACCGACGTATGGTTGGTGGCAGCAGGGAGCCATGAGTCATGGATGAGCGGATTGCAGCATCTCTTGCGCACCCAAAAGCCGGATAAGCATGCGACCTACATTTTAAACCTTGAAGGCGTTGGCGTGGGCCAGCTTTCCTATCTGACCGCAGAAGGCATGATGCACTTGAATACGGCGGACAAAGATTTGTGCCATGCTGCCAGCCAGGTGCAACAACAATTCGATGTGCACCCCGCATTTTTGCGAGCCGTGCCTACCGCGGCGCACATCCCCCATGCGCACGGCTATAAAACGTTGACCATAACAGGACTGGATGAAAACCAGATGCCCCCCCATTGGAATTGGGTGACCGATAGTATAAGCACCGTAGATGAAGCCATGGTAGTGCGTGCTGCCGACTTCTCGGTTGCTTTGCTAACCCAACTGGAGGACAGCCAGTAAAATTATCCTCCGAGAATGTTTTTGTAACTGTCAAGAATTATTACTGGACATAGCTCGCGTGGTTGATTAAGATAAATCCACATGCGGAATGAAACGATAAGCTTGAAGGGGACTTGTGATTATGAATCTGAATCCGAACATTTTTCGAGAATATGACATCCGGGGTATTGCAGGCGAAGATCTGACCGAGGAAGTTATGGAATTGCTCGGTAAGGCCTATGCCGCCTATATGCGCGGTAAAAAAAAGTACAATACCATCGTCGTCGGCAGAGACGGACGTCTAAGCGGAAAGGCTTTTTCACGTGCCCTTATCGACGGTGTTACTGCGTGCGGTATCAACGTGATTGATATCGGCGAAGTGCCTACCCCCGTGTTGTACTATGCCCTCAACACCTTGGAAGTAGACGGTGGCCTTATGCTGACCGCCAGTCATAATCCCAAGGAATACAACGGCATGAAAGTCGGGGTGGGGAAGACCACCATCTACGGGGACGAGATTAAAAAACTGTATACCCTGGCCATGAAAGGTGACTTCCCAAAATCCAGGAGGCCTGTTACCATCACCCGAATGGACATCGTTCCCAAATACCAGAATCGTGTGGCTCGTGGCGTTAAACTGAAACGCAAACTGAAGGTAGTGGTCGATGCAGCCAACGGCGTCGGCGGCGTTGTGGCCGTACCTCTTTTCGAACGCATGGGGTGTGAGGTGATTCCACTCTACTGCGATGTAGATGGCGCGTTCCCCAATCACCATGCCGATCCTACAAAGAAAGAGAATCTGAAAGCCTTGATCCGTACCGTAAAAAAACACAAGGCTGACGTCGGTATCGGCTTCGATGGAGACGTTGATCGACTGGGCGGTTGCGACGAAAAAGGCAATCCCTTCTATGGCGATCAACTGCTGGCGCTCTTTGCCCGCGCAATTTTAAAAGACAAACCCGGTAGTACTATTCTGGGCGAAGTAAAATGCTCACGCGGTCTTTATGAAGATATTGAAAAGCATGGCGGCAAGCCCGTTATGTGGCGCACTGGCCATTCCCACATCAAAGCGGCTATGATTGCACAAAAGGCGCAGCTGGCCGGTGAGATGAGTGGACATATTTTCTTCAAGCATCGTTGGTATGGTTTCGACGACGCCATTTATTCCGCTGCACGTCTCTTGGAGATTGTGGCTGCAGGACGTAAACCGCTCAGTGCGCACCTTGAAACGCTTCCCTCGCGTCCTTCTACACCTGAAATCGAATTTTTGTCAACGGATGAAAAAAAGTTTTCTATTATCGCCGCCGCGACAAAATTCTTTAAGGATGAAGGCTACGACGTGGTTACTATTGATGGCGCACGTATTGAGTTTCCCGATGGTTGGGGGCTTTTGCGCGCTTCCAACACTTCCCCAAAACTGGTCATGCGTGTCGAAGCCGATACCCCTAAACGCGTGAAGGTTATCCGCAAATTGATCGAGGATAAAGTCAAAGACTTGAGTGATGCTTAGGTGCTCCAGGGACCACAGCCAGGAGCTATGGTTCTTAGCGTCCCTGAACGAGGTAAGTTTTGTTTTTGTGATAGCGTTTTAGCGTTAAGCCACAAAAACAAGGTAAGCTATACTGTAACCCCGGCGCAACGAATTGCGCCGGGGTTGTTGTGTCTGGTTGTCTGGAACTAAACTACGATCATGCACCATTCAACAGCGCGTTCAGCGTTGCCATATCTTCCGTTACCGGCGCAGTTCCTCCAGGGCACTGCTGATACTTAATGAATTCGACATGCCCGTCCAGGAAGAGAACATTACATCCCCCTGGGACATGGTTGAAATGCGTAGCATTGGCCGATATCTGATCCATCATGACGAATATATTGCTTTGCGCCTTGGCGCTTGCACCGGCGTTATTGATATCGGTAATCAGGAAACGCTCAATCCCTTCACGAAGGCGGAATACAATATCGCCACCGCCGTTTCCTACGCCTGTCATATTCTCCCCGCTCATGTCGGAATCAATAATTTCGTTGAATTTGTTTTTGTCATCCCCTGCATAGGCCGCAAGCAAATCCGGCGCCATGGACAAAAGACCGTTCACAAATTGGGTGGGAGCTTCCGCATCCGGGTCGTCCGGCATTTCCTCGGGATTCAAAAATGCATCCAGCAGTCCTGACAGATCGCTAATTGGGGTTTGAACGTAGTCACAACCAAGACGATCCAAAACCCAACTTACATAGAAATAACTGGAGTCAACAGCTCGTGCGCATTTTCCCCCATGACGGGAAGCAACATGGAAGCAGAATTCACCTGGGGAAAGGCTTTGTGCATTCTCAATTGATTCCCCTAAATCCGAATCCGAAGGGCAAAAAGCAATCATCGGATCATTAAGATATTCCGGATAAAGAGAAAAAAGGTTCGGGCCTGCATCCGCTATTGGGTCTTCAGTCCATTCCCCATCCTCACCCGGGAAAAAGCCGATCTGAATACTGGGCCAACGTTCCCCCTTCGATTCATTGCCATACATTTTGAAAACCAATCCCCACTGTTTCAAATTGTTCTGACAACTTGAACGGCGCGCGGCCTCTCGTGCGCGTGCCAATGCGGGGAGAAGAATAGCCGCGAGAATGCCAATGATAGCAATAACTACCAATAATTCGATTAAAGTAAACCCTCTTTTTTGCTTAGGCATGGTACTTCTCCTCCTTTTTGTTTAAGTTCTCAACGCCCTTATGAGGCTACTTGCCAAAAGGGTATTGCAGGCACAAATAAAAATGGCTAATATGCATTCTTTTTTATTTTTCGTATAAAGCGCCTCCTTATATTGTTATAAAAATACGTAAAGCACTAAGTATATATTTGTTTTAAACGAAAATTAGTTTTTTTGCAACAATTATTATTATTTCCAAGTCTATCTGAGCTCTAAGATAAAGTTAAACCTTTCATTGTCTCGGTTTAGTTAAGATTAGCGAGTTGGGGATTCCCGAGTGCTCAAATACGCTACTTGGATTTATAGCTTTACTATTTTTAAGCTATAAAAAATGTCTTGTATTTTGATACGAATTTTTTTATTCTAATTACAGAAGTAACCATAGCAATGTGATTTTTTTACCTGAGTTAGAGAAAGGTGCGCGACGTATGGCAACAGCAAAGCGTAGATGTTTTTCGTTCTTATTCTTGCTGGGCATTCTTGTTGGGACAACAGCTTGGGCGGAACCCATTGGAATTGCCACAATCGAAGATTTACAAAAGATTGGCAATGCCCCGGCGTATCCCTTGGATGGACATTACGTGCTTACCCAAAACATCGATGCGTCAAATACACGAAACTGGAATGAAGGGACGGGTTTTAGTCCAATTGGCTTCTATAGCTTATATAGCGCGGAAGAGCCTACGGAATTCAGTGGCGTTTTGGACGGTCAAGGCTACTACATTGACCATCTCTACATAGGAAAATTGTATCTAGAAGCCTCCGGGCTATTCGCCTGTATAGGGGAAAGTGCGGAAGTAAAAAATCTTGGCCTAAGAAAAAATGGGGTTTGGTCATACATGGAGGGGCTCTTAGGCGGTATTGCCGCATGCAACAAGGGAACAATCACTGCTTGCTATACCACAGGATCTATTGTTGGCATCGGCGGAGCTCATACTGGCGGTAATCTTGTCGGTCGTAATGAAGGTACGATATCTCAATGTTGTTCCCTCGGTGGCACCGGTGGCGAAGGCGGCGCTGTAGGCGGGTTAGTGGGCACCAATATCGGTTTGATAAAGCAATGCTATGCGATTGGTCATGTATGCGAAGAGAGTAGCGTTGGTGGACTTGTTGGCTATAATAGAGAAAACGGAACCATTGAGGAATGCTACGCCGTTGGCGGCGCTTTCGGAGAAGGTGTCGGCTCGTATGACCCATTGGCTTGCAATAATGGCGTGCTTACGGCATGTTTTCACCACGAGGAGGAAACAGATCCCTACTACTATCCTTCGGGGATTTCTATTGCCGAAAAAGCCAGTTCAAAGCCTGATAAAGCAGGCACAGCGTTAACCGGCGCAGAGATGATGCAGAAAAGTACCTTTACAGCAGCAGGATGGGATTTCGACACGCTCTGGAATATTCAGGAAGGCAGCACCTATCCCTACTTGCAGACACTTCCTAAACATCTTATTCGGGGTGAAATCGTTACGGATACATGGATCGCCCCAAGTACCAACAGCGCTGATCAAAATGCAAACTTTGAAATTTCGGTAAGCGAGCTATTGCGCACAATACAACTTTTTAATTCAGATGGGTACCAATGTGGTGCCTCAATATATAGAGAAGATGGTTTTGCCTTGGGAATGGGGGAGACCGACTGCCTTCCTCACAGCGCGGATTATAACACGCAGGATTGGAAAATCAGTCTGAGTGAATTGTTGCGCGTGATACAACTGTTTAATTGCGGCAATTTCTATTACTGCGGTACAACCGAAGATGGATTCTGTATCGACAATTCCTGACACCATATAGACGCGAAAAACTTCGATTTCAGTGCCAGAAACTGGAGCTAGAGTCGGGGTTCTGTCACTCACCTGTTAACGACCGTGTATGCTGAGAAGTCGGCTACGCGGTCGTTTCTTTAGTGCCTAACACTCCAAAAGCTGCCATAAAAAACGAGATTTTTGTTGCGGTCAGGGACGGCAAGGAGCATATATTTTGCTTGTGGTCCCTGGACCACTTTAGATAGCGTTCAGCATAGAGCCCCATTTTTTCGCAAAATAGATGAAAAGCATGCATAAAAGGTATAAAAGAAATAGGGTGATATATTGAAGCGAGAGAGGTCATCTAAGTAGCCAGTTAGGCCATACAATTATCCCCGTTTCCGCAGAGAGAAAAAAAGACTTGTTAAATTCGATTCCATACGATATGATCCCCGGTTAAGAACCTTGGAAATAGGAACATCTGGGGGGAGCTGGGTAGGGGGGCCATACGCTGAATTACCCATGGCGATGTACATATACGCGTGGTTTTAGCGCTGAGATTTTGTTGTGATACGCCTTTCTATAAATAGAAAGGCGTTTGGCAAATACGAGCTTAGAAACGAAATAGGAACAACGAAAGGAATTTCCATGTTTGACCGTTTGGAAATGGCGCCGCCGGATGCTATCCTGGGCTTGACAGAAGCATTCAAGCAGGATCCGAACCCTCAAAAAGTCAATTTGGGGGTGGGGGTATATAAAGACGCCAACAATGAAACACCGATCCTGACTTCGGTCAAACGTGCAGAGGAAATCCTGTTGCAACAGGAAACCTCGAAGGGGTACATGCCTATTCCCGGCAATGCCGCCTATGGACAATGTGTGCGGGAATTGTTGTTTGGATCCGATCACGAAATTCTGCAATCTTCCCGCGCGCTAACGGCCCATACCCCTGGCGGAACGGGCGCGTTGCGTGTAGCGGGCGATTTCCTGCATACACAGTATCCTGAGGCCACGATTTGGCTAAGCGATCCCACTTGGGCCAACCATGCCACCGTTTTTCAGGCTGCCGGGATGACCGTGAAATCGTATCCTTATTATGATGCCGAAAAAAAATGTCTGGCGTTTGACGCAATGATGGACGCATTGGACCGCATTCCCGAAGGCGATGTGGTGTTATTGCATGGCTGCTGTCACAATCCCAGCGGTATGGACCCCGATGTGACGCAGTGGAAAGCCATTGCAGAGCGTATGCGTACACGCAACCTCCTTCCTTTACTCGATTTCGCCTATCAGGGCTTTGCAAATGGTTTGGAGGAAGACGCGGCAGGTTTGCGCGAGTTTTGTACGCCGGGCTGTGAGTTGCTGGTTTGCAGCTCTTTCTCGAAGAATTTTGGTCTCTATTGCGAACGAGTAGGGGCGGTTACCCTAGTTGGGGCTACCCAGGAAGCGACACAGGCTGCTTTCAGCCATGTCAAGCGCTGTATCCGTTCCAATTACTCCAATCCTCCTGCGCATGGTGCTGCGATTGTGACCACGGTTTTGTCGGACGCCGCATTGCGTGCTCAATGGATTGAAGAATTAGCGGAGATGCGCGCACGCATCAATGGTATGCGCCAGCTCTTTGTAGATACGCTAAAAGCGAAAGGTGTTAGCCAGGATTTCTCCTTCATCACCCGCCAGAAAGGTATGTTTTCCTTTTCCGGCTTAAACAAAGACCAGGTAGAAATCTTGCGTGAAAAGTATGCTATCTATATTGTTGGCTCAGGTCGCATCAACGTAGCAGGCATGACGGAGCAAAATATGGATCTCTTGTGTACCGCCATTGCATCGGTACTGTAAATCCAAGGTAAGCGTGTAAAAGATAAAAGCGACGACGTGAGTAAACACGTCGTCGCTTTCTATTTATAATATCGATTGGGATTATGTCGTCGCAAGCGCCACAAAACAAAATACGGCAACAAAATGCGTCACGCTTCCCCCTAGCACAAATAGATGCCAGATAGCATGATTGTAGGGGAGTCTTTCCCAAAGGTAAAAAACGACGCCAAAGGTATAGAATATACCGCCAATCAGCATGAGTACGAGCGCACCAGTGGGAATGGTCTGTAGGGCAGGCTTGAGGGCGACCAGCATTGACCAACCCATGGCCACGTAAATCAACGTGCTAATATAATTCCACCGCCCCATACAGAAGGCTTTGAAGAAACAACCGGCAATAGTCGCCGTCCACAGCACAACAAAAAGCGACCAGCCCCAGGGGCCGCGCATATTTACCAACAGATAGGGGGTGTAGGTCCCCGCAATCAGAAAATAAATGGCAGAGTGATCGAACACACGCATTATCTTTTTTACACGCGGCCAAGGAAAGGCATGGTATAGCGTCGAAGCCAGATATAGAAGAATCAATGATGCGCCAAAGATACTGACACTCACAATGCGCCAGGGATCTGCGCCAAAGGAGGCGAAAACCACCATCAACGTAAGGGCTACTACACTAAATATCGCACCCACGCCATGCGTTACCGAATTGGCTATTTCCTCTCCCAGAGGATACTTATGCTGCTGTGTCGTCATTTGAACTCCCCATCCATACTACTACTCAGAGTTAAACTTTTTGGTAAAAAGCGCTCTGCAGGGCAGCATTTATAAAATACACTACACTCTTTATACCATCTATTATGATCGCACTGAAGAACAGAAAGAACAAGATATAAAACCTAGGAAAACAAGCTGCGTAATTTTTGAAAAAAACCGCTTGCGGAAATATCCACCTCTCTTGCACCCTGCTGCTGCTGCGTGCTACGTAACGTTTCAGTAATGCGAACAGTTAAGGCAGTGATGTTGTCCGTTCCACCGCCGTCCAAAGCATGCTCGATCAGTTGACGCGTGCCGATGTTTAAATCGCCATGCGACAAAAGCTGGGCAATCTCTTCGTCCGTTACAAGATTGGAAAGCCCGTCCGAACAAAGCAGTAAGGTGTCGCCACGCCGCAACTGCACCGCAAAGGAATCGATCTTGACAGATTCTTTTATTCCCACGGCGCGTGTAATCAGATTCTTTAAAGAATGTGTACGCGCTTCCGCTTCACTAATCAGGCCATTACGCACCTGTTCTGCAACTAAAGAATGATCTTCCGTAAGCTGATGGATGCCCGAACGTTCGCGTAACAGATACACTCGACTATCGCCGACTTGTACGATATAAGCCCAGTCCCCATGAATCACTAACGCAGAAACCGTAGTGCCCATACCAGAATAAATGGGATTAATCTCAGCTTCTTCAAAAACCTGAAGGTTAGCCGTTTCGAGGGCGCGATGCAACGCTGTGGGAATATTATCTGCTGGATTATCAAAATAGGTCTTCGCCAGAACCTGCAAAGCCATGCGGCTGGCATATTCTCCTGCAGAAGCGCCGCCCATACCATCGGCGACAGCGCAAAGCATGCCATGTGTATATCTGCAGTCATTTTCCTGGGGAGCACAAAACAGGCAGGAATCCTCGTTATTCTTCCGCCGCTTTCCAACATCGGAGAGTAGATGCACCTGCATTCCTTCTCCCTGCCAAAAGCTCTCGAAATTGGCATCGTCCAGCGGACCATACTGCGTAACCGGAATCAAACCACTCAACGTATCCCCCTTCCCATTAACGCGCCGCAGAGTGCGAATGAATCGGGCCTGTACTCGACAGCAACGCCCGCTGTTTGCCTGTACTTTTTAAACCGGCGTGTTATCACTACACACACGCTCCTGTATACTGCAAGACTACGTTCTCTCTATAAACGGAACAACTGCAGACTCTTATAACTATCCCTGAATTTCCATCGGATAGTAAATCTTTACCACAGCATGGCATAACCAGGGGGACGAACGCAAAAAGTTTGACATATCGATTATCGCATCTCGAAAAAACTATGGACAGAACGCATCTGTGCGTCCTGTCCATAGAAAATAAACGATTCCGAGCGCGTCAGCGAACACAAGCTTTTGGCTGTGGTCGCTGGACCACCTTAGTGCCTGACACTGCAAAAGCTATCGGTAAAACCGAAAGGCTGCTTCAGTCAGAGATGGCAAGAACCATACCTCTTGCCAGTGGTCGCTGGACCACCTTAGTGCCTGACACTGCAAAAGCTATCGGTAAAACCGAAAGGCTGCTTCAGTCAGAGATGGCAAGAACCATACCTCTTGCCAGTGGTCGCTGGACCACCTTAGTGCCTGACATTGCAAAAGCTATCGGCAAAATCGAAAGGCTGTTTCGGTCAGGGACGGTAAGAACCATACCTCTTGCCAGTGGTCGCTGGACCACCTTAGTTACTGGTGCGGCCACCCGTACCCACAGTGGACTTGACGCGTTTGGATTCAGGGACTTTGGGGCGCAACGCACGCGACGCCGCACCTGCCTGCCACATTTCAGAATTGTGAATCGTATCCAGTTCTTTCTGCAATTTTTCCTGGTAGTTCTTCTGGCCAGTGCTACGCAGTACGCGCTTGCACTCTTCGCCACTCTTCACACGCTTGTACAGTTCTTTGAAAACGGGCAAGGTGGCCTTTTTGAATTTGGGCTTCCAATCCAACGCACCGCGTTGCGCCGTTGCCGAACAGTTCATGTACATCCAGTCCATACCATTTTCGTCAACCAGACGGATCAGGCTTTGCGTAAGCTCTTCAACCGTTTCGTTGAAGGCTTCACTGGGGCTGTGGCCATTTTTGCGAAGCACTTCATACTGTGCTTCCATGATGCCCGCCAAGGCGCCCATAAGCACGCCGCGTTCACCAACGAGATCACTGTAAACTTCGGCTTCAAACGTGGTCGGGAACAGGTACCCCGAACCTACTGCAATACCCAGCGCCATGGCGCGTTCTTCTGCGCGGCCCGTGAAGTCCTGAGCCACGGCAAAGCTGGAGTTGATACCTGCGCCATTCAGGAAATTACGACGCACCGACGTGCCCGAGCCTTTAGGGGCAACCAGGATAACATCAACGTTTTCCGGTGGGATTACTTTCGTGTGCTCTTTATAGGTAATCGAGAAACCATGCGAGAAATACAGCGCATCGCCCTCTTTCAGATACTTCTTCACTGTCGGCCAGATGGCTTTCTGCGCTGCATCCGACACCAACATTTGGATAACCGTCGCACGTTCACAGGCTTCTTCAATGCTGAACAAGGTTTCGCCCGGTTTCCAACCATCCTTTACCGCACGATTCCAGTCTTTCTTGAATTCTTTGGCTTGACCTACGATAACGTTAAAGCCATTATCACGCATATTCAAGCCTTGCGCCGGCCCCTGTACCCCATAACCGATTACAGCGATAGTCTCTTTTTTAAGCGCCTTTTTCGCCTTGGCCATGGTGAATTCTTTACGTGTGATCACCTCTTCCTGAACGCCACCAAAATCGATCTTCATTTTCTCTCTCCGTCATGCCGCAGGCTGCGACCGGCTTTGTTGTTGCCCCGAGCAAAGCCTTTGTTACGTTTGTTAAACATACCTCGCTCGTGGTCCAAGGGCGCTGAGTCAAAACGGACCATAGTTGCAAAATCGCTTAATGATTGCAATATTGTATTGAAAACGACAAAACTTTGCAAATATTGTACACCTTTTTTTTCGTATACAAAAGTCTTAATAGTTTTGTTCTTTAAAAGTATAATTTTTTACGATATTTTTATTTTATCTGCTGAGATAACGTTAATGTTTTAACCGTTTGCATGTCTTGCTGCATTGTGTAAGGGAGTTGCTGGACTTCGTTATTTTCACGGTCAAAAAAGTAGAGGCGGGAAATAGACGGTTTGCGTCCATGTCCATCAGCCCAAAAGGCGCAAAACCCTGGGTGGGCGAAAAGAGGGGAGCGCACATACGTATGATTAAAGTCACTATTTTTCGTTAAATCATGTTCTTTGTGCCACGTTTTTCCTTGATCTTTGCTCAGCCATACCGCGATTTCTCCACCGGGGTTAAAGGCCTGCGGTCCTTTTTCCGTTGGTCCAATCACACGCCAGGTTCCATCCGCTTCCACAAACAACGCGCCCGTATCATAATTATTATCCGAGGTCGTAATGTCATGGATTGTCCAACCATCGCCCAGCCAATGCGCAACACGCCATGTGCGCGGTCCAAAATCGGGCCCCGGCTCCCAGCTTTTGCTGGTTAGATGCAGGATAATAGGCCGTCCCTGAGCATCATACTTCAAATCCTTCATGTAACAAAGCAAACCCTCCGCCTCATAATCACGTACCAGACTGGGATGCTGTGATGTGGTGATGGGAGGGAGGACCGGCGTCCCTGAAGCTGTGTGCCACGTTTCCCCTCCATCCGGAGTTTCTACATAATACAGATTCGTCCGCCAATTTAAGCCTCGCCGTTTCTTGTCACCGCCAAAAGCAAGCGGGTGATAATTAAACGCCGTTCCCAACTTGCGCACAGGTGCGCCTACCCCATCTGCATCCGGCCAACTCACCTGATAATGCCCATCCTCGATATGAGCCAGCAGTTGACGCTTAGTCCAGTCCTGCCCATCCGCACTCCGTATCCAATTCAACGTACGGCCGCCTTTATAATACGTATGCAAAAAAAGGAATCCTTGTCCTGGCAGCCACCAGGGTTGTGGATAAGAAAAATTCGTTTTCCGTACACATTCAAACGCATCAATGTCATACGGTTTCAGACTCCGAAAGATATACGAAGGTCGTGTAGTTCCGTGAGAACTTGCGAAAACCCATATATACCCCTTGTTATCGATAGAAATCACCGGATTGTCATGTGCGTCATCGGTTCCCTTATCAATAAGCACGGTGGGGCGGGGGACCTTTCCTGTACGATGGTCATAATACGAGACCATTTCAAGCAACGCATGTTCCCCGTCACGCGTCCCACCATACACAAAGAACGTCTTCTCCACCTCAGGTGCATAAATGGCAAACGGACTATGCTTGGCGCAATACGTACCCAACCCGCCGCTATACTTGTAGACATACTCCGTATCCGTTTTCTGATTGGCATACCAAATGCCGCGATACCCCGTATCCTTTGTTACCGTCCACTCCTCCGCAACCGAAACACCTCCCCAAAGCAACGCGACATACAAGCAGGATAAATAGATGAAAATACGCACAAACACCTCCAAATCAACAAATATTTTTTTCTTGAGCCGATACAAAAAAATCCCAAATGCATTGTTAAGAGAAAGCATAACACGGTTTACCAAACAGGACAAACTGCTACGCAGAACCGGCCTGTACCCTAAGGTACAGACCGGCTTTTTATCTAACCATCAAGCAAGGCGTGCTATCTAGGCGTGTGCGACCTCTTCGCCTGTGTTTTCCGCTGCATTACTACGAAACTGACGCCGCCCGCGTGCCAACTCTTCGCGTTCCGCCTGTGTACGCGCCCGGCTTTCCAAACCCAATAAACGCGCCATCTCACGCCAGAAACGTGCATGCGCATGCGCACGCCGCAACTGTTCATCGGTACTCAACGCTTCAAAAGCCGCCCAATCATACGTCTCAAACATCACTTTCTCCCTTTATTCCTACGCAAAACCAACTTCTATCCCAATCAAACGCACCGTACCATCAAACGTATCCGAAGCATCCGTTCCCCGGCGCGCCAGATAGCCCAACACAAAACGATCGTCGACCGACGCCAACGTAGGCGTATGCACCAGCGGCGTTACATGCAACTTCGACGTGCCCTCAAACTCAGTCACAGACGGACCAAGCACACTGAAATTTTCCGTCAGCAAACCACCAGGCGCATGCGAGACCGCATACACCCCCCAAAATGCATTCCCCGACGTCCCATCATTCGCCGTCCAGAAAAGGTTATACGTCAATTCACGACCATCATAGCCACGCGGCAACGCAAACGAAAAACAGAGTTTCTGCTGTACCGATGGCGCAAAATCATACGTCTGCGTCTCCCGTCCCCACGCCCAGATAGTACGCGTAGGTCCCACAGCACTTCCCCCGCCACTACCCTCCGGCCACATCTCACGCGCCGGAACCCAGCAAGACCAATTCTCAAACACCCCCTCCACCGACAAATTCCCCGCAATCTGTCCCACCGTCAACGCCCCTTCAATCGTTACATCGCCATTTGTTGCAACATTGCCTCCATTATCAATATCCAATCCCCCCGCCGGCGACTGACCCAACGCCGAAGCGCCATAGCCGCCCCCAATCCGCAAATACTCCCGGCTCACCAGATCCGAATCCATCACAGGAAGCGCCATACCCTACTCTCCTCATTCATCCATGCAACCCACGCCTTCAAAACACAAAAAATGCTCATAACCACCCAAGACACGACCCGTGCCGCATCCCGTTTCAGCATCCTCTCCTTACCCTTAAGGCGTCCCTGTTGCACTTTTACAGGATTTTCGACGCGATTTTTCCCTCTCTGCAAGCTGCGTAGGCACATCGCCGGTGTTTTTGCTATGCTGCGTGGGGGAAAATCCGGGTGCGATTCTTTGCGATTAAACACATTTGCGTCTCAAGCGTTATAAAAGGTGGAACACTTCGCGAAGCTTTTGAACCACTTTCCGTTCCTGCGGTTGCCGTGGGAACGAGAAAAAACAATTAAAGGAAATGTAACGATGACGCACACAGCTTGGGTGCAGGCGGCGTTGGAACGGTATGAGGGCCCCCTCATCCGCTATGCGCGACGCTTCACCGGCGATATCGAATTGGCGCGGGATGTGGTGCAGGACACGTTCCTGCGTCTGTGCGCAGCGGATCGCGATGCGGTGGAGGCGCATCTGGCGCCCTGGTTATACCGGGTATGTCGCAATCGCGCCCTGGATGTGATGAAAAAGGAGAAGCGTATGCAACCGCTCAGTGATGGTCAGGCGGAGGCGCAACCGGATGCTAAACCGCAGCCGTCTGCGCTTGCGCAGCAGCGTGAGCAGCAACAGGTGGTGTGGGATGTGGTCGGGGCGTTGCCGGAGAAACAGCGGGAAGCGTTCCGGCTGAAGTTTCAGGACCAGCTTACGTATAAGGAAATCAGTGAGGTGACGGGCTTTCCCGTGAACAATGTGCGTTACCTCATCCACACCGCCCTGAAAACAATGCGTGAACAACTACGTGGCCAGCTTAATATGGCCGCGGAACTATAAGGAGATCCCATCATGCGAATCGATATCAATGATCCTCGCTTGATCGACTATGCGCTGGGGGAACTCGATGATGCGGAAACGCAGGCTATTCGTGAGGCCCTGGAGCTGGAAGAAAATGCCGATGCACGCGCCGTGGTGGAGGAGTTTGGCGCACTGGCGCAGCTTTCCACCCATGCGTTGCAACAGGAAAATGAAACGGAACAACTGAATAGCGAACAACGCGATGCGGTGTTGCAACAGGCGGAAAAGGGCAACGTCGTACCTTTGAAGCAACCGCGCAAACCCTTCTTGCGACGACTCGCCTGGGCAACGGGCAGCCTCGCCGCCTGTTTCGCGATGCTCGCCATCGGCCTGGTGCTCTATCAGGCGGTACAATCGAAAAACGCAGCAAAAGAGGTGCAGTACCTCGATGGCACGGACAAACTGATGCTGGCGCTGCAACAGGCCCGTGGTGTAGATGAACAGGCGCTGGAAAACTTGGGCCAGGAAAATGCCAGGAAGGTGGAGACGAAGCCCGCTGCGGCTCCCCCTGCCCCAGTGCAGGAAGAAATCGCGCACGACAGCGCCGTTGAAATGGAAGAAGGCGCAGCTGTCGCAGGTGCTTCGGAAAACGACACCTGGGCCCTGTCCGATGAGGATGCGGAAAAAATGCCGGACATGGGAGATATCTGCGCTACTGCTTTTATAATTACCAACGAGGCTTCTTCGCCCCCCGCAGACAAGGGAAAGGCAGCGTCCAGCGGTCTGCAGAGTGTAGAAGTAGGCGGAAGCTTGCGGGTTCGCGACATTTATCCCGACCAGTCTGTTTCGTCCTCCGCACCTAAGATGGCGAAACAGAAGAGGACATCTTCTGCAGATACGGGAGAGTCTGCGCCCAGTGGATTGAGAAATGTAGAAGTGGGTGGAAGCTTGCGGGTAAATCCTGATGATCTTGTGGATCCTGACACTTTCTTTAAGGAATCCGATAACGCTTTTTCTTCAAAAAGCTGCATGCTTCCACTACAGGGGGAGGCGTATGAGCGTATTACGGAAAATGAGTTTGAACGGGTGGTGGCGAATCCGTTGTCGACGTTTGGGGTGGATGTGGATCGGGCGGCGTATGCGAATGTGCGGCGGTTCGTTGAAAGGGGTATGCGTCCGCCGAAGAATGCGGTGCGTATTGAGGAGCTGGTGAATTATTTCAACTACCGGTATCCCGCACCGAAAGGGGTGCATCCGTTCAGCGTGTCGGTGGAGGTCGGTGCATGCCCGTGGGAAGCAACGCATCAGTTGGCGAAGATCGGGTTAAAGGGACGTGAAATCCCCCGGGAGGACCGTGCTGCGGCTAACTTTGTATTCCTGCTGGATGTGTCGGGGTCGATGGAATCGTCGAACAAGTTGCCGTTGGTGAAGGAGTCGATGAAGGCGCTTTTGCAGGCTTTGAAGCCGTCGGACCGGATTGGGATCGTGACGTATGCGTCGGGTTCGCAGGTTGTGCTGCCGTCGACGTCGTGCGATGACCGTACGCGTATCCTTGACGCCATTGAGCGCTTGCAGGCGGGCGGTAGCACGCATGGCAGTGCGGGTATTCGTGATGCGTATCGGATGGCGACGGAGCGTTTTGTTTCGGGCGGCATCAACCGGGTGATCCTGGCGACGGATGGCGATTTCAATGTGGGTGTGACGGACCCGGATGCCTTGGAAAAGCTGATTGCGAAGCAGGCGAAGAGCAAGGTCTTCCTTACTGCGCTGGGCTTTGGCATGGGTAATTACAAGGATGCCACGCTGGAGCGTCTGGCGGATCGCGGGAATGGCAATTACGCCTATATCGACAGCTATACGGAGGCGCGGCGCACGTTGGTGGAACAGCTTGAGGGCACGTTGATCACCATCGCGAAGGATGTGAAGATCCAGGTGGAGTTCAATCCGGGACAGGTGAGCGCGTATCGTCTGATTGGCTATGAAAATCGTGCGCTGGCGGCGCGGGATTTCAATGATGACACCAAGGATGCGGGTGAAATCGGGGCGGGTCATACGGTCACGGCCCTGTACGAATTGGTGCCCGTGGGCCAGCCGGTGGAACCGGGGGTGGATGCGTTGAAGTATCAATCTGCACCGCCGGAACCGAAACGGGAACCTGTGGACACGGCGCATTCGAATGACCTGATGACAGTGAAGCTGCGCTACAAGGAGCCGGAAGGTGACCGTAGTAGCAAGTTGGAAGTGGTCGTTGACGAAACGCAGGTGCGGAAAAGGAAGACCAGCGATGATTTTCGCCATGCCGCCGCTGTCGCTGCATTCGGCATGCTGCTGCGCGACTCGCAATACAAGGGTAACGCGACATGGGATTCGGTGCAGCAGTGGGCGGAATCGGCCAAGGGCAGTGACCCGCAGCGTCAGGAATTCATCGACCTGCTGGTAACGACGAAAACGCTCGCCTCTCGCTAAAAGCAGTCCGTAGTATCCACAGACCGCACAGGTTTTTCCTGTGCGGTTTTTTTTTGATTGTGTTTTTATAGATAGTTTCTTATGATAATTGACCTTGCTGTTTTCGGAGAGTGAGGGCGAAAACAGGGAAGACGGGACGCATGATAGGGATGCGTCCCGTCTTCGGGGAGGGAATGGAGGGAATTGAGAAGTCTATTTTTTGGTGGCGGTCATCCACACAAAGCCGATGTTTTCGCCACGGTCGATTTCCAGCGTGCGTTGCAGTGGGGCCAGATGCGTAACGCCACGCTCTTCGAGCGATTTGGCGTATTTCAGCCAGCAGCGCCAACCGCGTGAAACGAGTCCGCTGTCTTCTACGCGGATATTCTGCGCCTGTTCCCAGTTGCGTCGCCAGTAGGCCACAGTGCGCCAGGAGGATCGACGTTCTCCCAATGCGCCTTCCGCATTACTTGCACCGGGCCAAGGCACGCTGTAGCCGGGTTTAAGCTGCATGAGCGCAGGGGAAACCACGCCGAGTTGACCACCTGGCTTCACGAATTGCGCCAGATAATCGAAAAAGGCGTGTGCGGTGTTTTGTCCCACGCTGTTGCCAATCCACACGACCGCGTCGAAGAAGCCGCGTGCATAGGGTAGTGCGTTAAACGTTCCGTGCATCGGGAAGACGCGGTCTTCCAGACCGACTTCGTGTACACGCGCTACATTGCTTTCTGGCAACGTCCATGCGTCATGCGCCCAAACCTGTGCGCCGTAACGATCTGCGAAGAGGATACTGGACAGGGCTGCGCCACATTCCAGATCAAGTAACCGCATGCCAGGCCGCAAGGCCATTTTATCCCCCAGGAAGGCGGCCAAAGCACGTTTGGGCATAGCCGAAGCTTCCTGTACCGGTTGCGGTAGCGCCGGTGGAAATGGGGTAACGTTCAAGTAAGGCACCTTTTTGGGCAGTTGCTCTTTGATGCATTCCATCCGGTGTTTCTCCTTTCTTAGAGGTCCGTTTCAGCCCTAAGCGGCTCCATTAGGACCTCTGCTTAACCATTGAACTGGCCCTAAGGCCATCATTGAATGATATTTTTTTGAAATAATGGGTTTAAACTGTGTCGATGTAAAAAAAACGCCACGGATTCTATTTCATCCGTAGCGTTTAGGTATTTTTGAATTAGCTTTTATATATTTTGTGTGTAGCTAATGCACATAACCGGCCACGGACCTGTTGTTTCCGAAAACCGGTTTATGCTTCCAAAGCGTTCATGAGAACGTTTGGTTTCTAAATCACTTGCTTCCTAAATTTCTTTATGTAGCATAAAGAAGGAAGTTTGTTATCAGAAGCTTCAACCGGTTTTTTTCGGGCACAACAGGAAATACGTTCGTAATATTACGATTTCCTGTTTCATCGAAAAGTTCCTTGTTTTTTTACCAAGCAAATTAATCGTTTTTTTGTTTGTTCTTATCTAACACCAAACTATGCACACTTATTCCCACTTGTATAGTAGAAAAAAGATACATTCTTACAGGGGGGTATCGGGGAGTGATAAGAATCCACGACGGAATTGGCAGATCGGTGAGCCCCCTTCCTTCATAAGGGGGAGTATGCGCACTTATTTTTGAGGTTGCTAGAAAAAATCTCTTCTTTTTTAAAGACGCGTTTGTTGCACTGTGTTAATGATATTTTGCAAGAATGGGTCGCACTTCCAGGGAGGAAATTGTTATACTTCGTCTTCTTTCTTTTTACGGAAAAAGAAAGAAGCAAAGAAAAACGAATATGTTAAGTCAGCTTCGCTTTGGCTACCCACGGCAAGGACCATGATTGTAGCTTGCGGTCGCTAGAAAGCTCCTTGTGACGAAGTTGCACTTCGTCACGCAGTTGTCGCCGAAGCTCTGCTTTGCAGTCATTTGTAGTGAGAATTTTCGGTAGAAGCGGGTAAGCGTTACCAAGTTCAATTTGCTAACGAGAGAAACGTGGATTTTAATTGTCTTTCCCACGGTCCTCCGTGGGGACGGAGTATAAAAGGACGCGCAGTATACATTTCCATGGGGGAACGTGGGAATGGGAAAATATGCAACGAGAAGGACGGGGTTGCTATGTCTACAGAGTTGATAGCGGTATTGGATGTGGATACGCGGGAACAGGCGTTGGATACGGTGCGGGCGTGTGGGACGTGCGCCTGGTTTAAGATTGGTGCACAGTTGTTCACGCGTTGCGGTCCTGCGATTGTGCAAGAAGTGCAAGGGTTGGGGAAACAGGTCTTTCTTGATCTGAAGTACCATGATATTCCCAATACGGTAGGCCATGCTGCGGCTGCGGCTGCGGATCTTGGCGTGGGCTTGTTTACGTTGCATGCGTCGGGGGGGCGTAAGATGATTGAGGCGGCTCGGGCGCAGGTGGAGGGAACGGCGACGCGTATTTTGGCGGTGACGATCCTGACGAGTTTTTCGGATGAGGCGTTGCGTGAGGAGGTGGGTTTGCAGGAGACGTCGGCGCAGGCGGTGCCGCGTTTAGCGCGTCAGGCGGTTGAGGCGGGTGCGCATGGTATTGTGTGTTCCCCGTTGGAGATTGAATTGGTACGCGAGGCGGTGGGACCGGAACCGTTGGTGGTGACGCCGGGTATTCGGCCTGCGTGGGCGAGCAAAAATGATCAAGCGCGTATTATGACGCCGACGCAGGCGCGGGAGGCGGGAGCGAGTATGATTGTGGTCGGACGACCGATTTTGAACCATTCTGACCCTGCTGAGGCGGTCGGATTGATTATGAAGGAGCTTGCAGAATGACTTCGGCAGATGTAATTGAGATTTTTAGGAAGACGGGCGCGTTGTTGGAAGGCCATTTCATCTACACCAGTGGACGGCATGGGCGCCAATTTTTACAAGCGGCGCGTGTATTGCAGTATCCGGAGTATACGGAGCCGTTGTGTGCTGCGATGGCGGAGGGATATCGGGAGGAGTCCATTGATC
The DNA here is from genome assembly GCA_963678445.1 of Candidatus Hydrogenedentota bacterium. Classification (GTDB taxonomy): domain Bacteria; phylum Hydrogenedentota; class Hydrogenedentia; order Hydrogenedentales. Next base: position 4,131,070 of record OY782877.1, read on the forward strand.
TGGTAGTGGGGCCGGCGACGGGTGGTATTGTGTTGGCCTACGAAACAGCACGTTCTCTGGGGTGCCGCACAGCATTTGCAGAGAAGGATGGTGAGGGCGGTATGGCGGTCAAACGGGGGTTCCGTATTGACCCTGGCTGCCGGGTGTTGGTGGTAGAAGATATTATTACGACGGGTGGCTCGGTACAAAAGACGGTGGATCATTTGCAGCAACGGGGCGCAGAGGTCGTTGGCGTGTCGGTACTGATTGATCGCAGTGCGGGAGAGGCACAGTTTTCGTGTCGTTTCGACGCCCTGGCGCAGCTGGATATGGAAAGCTGGGCGGAGGAGGAATGCCCTGCCGAAATCATGGCGCTTCCCCTGGTGGAACCCGACGACATCATCATATAGCGATAGCGCGTTATTTTACTTGCACGCTTTACCCTCGTTTCCATGGAGGACTTTGGGAACGGGGGTAATTTGGTATTTTAGTGACTGACACTTCAGAAGCTGTCATAAAAAACGAAAAATCTGCTTCCCTCAGGGACGGCAAGGACCATATTTCCTGGGTGTGCCCCTGGCCACCTTGCGCTCGCTGGACCGCTTCAGTGACTGATGCTTCAAAAGCCGTCATAAAAATGAGCTTAAAACGCCTAAAATACGGGGTTTTCGGAGAGGGTAAAGACGTTCTTGACTTTGGTGCTATAGAATCGGTAGCCTGAGATGGCCGAAGGGGATGCAGAGACCGTTCGGAATGATATAGTTGACAAATGGGTGCGTATTTCACAGATCGGTCCCCTGTGGGGATAGACGCGCAGTATTTGGCTTTAAAGAGTGAGGGTAGCGTCTCTCGTTGCAGGTACGACCGGCAAAAGAGGTCGGAGGTTTCACCGGTATGATCGAAAGGATTGCGATCCTCGGTGGTAGTAGTGTCTATATTCCAGAGTTTCTTTTATCTATCATCTCCCATAATCTGAACGTAAAAGAGATTGTTCTGATGGGACGGTCGGGGCGAAAGCTGGATGTGGTTACATCGTTTTGCCAGCGGCTGGTGAAGAAGAGCGGGTTTCCCGCGACGGTGATTGCGGAGACGGATGTGGGGGAGGCGGTGAAAGGGGCGAAATATGTGTTGAATCATGTGCGCGTGGGGGGCATGAAGGCGCGTATGCGCGATGAAATGTTGCCGCCCAAGTTGAATATGGTGGGCGATGAGGCATTGGGAGCGGGAGGTTTTGCCAATGCCATGCGTACGTTGCCGGTTATTTTCGAGTACGCGCAAGAGATTGAGAAGGTAAATCCAGATGCGATGGTGATCAACCTGACCAATCCTATTGGGGTGATTGTGGAGGCGATGAGTCGCTATAGCAAGTTGAAGAGCGTTGGGGTATGCGATCTCCCCGGGTCGTATACGCGCAAGATCGCCGATCTGCTGCAGCAAGACATCTCTAATCTGAAGGTAGACTATATCGGGCTGTACCATTTGGGGTGGATTCAGGATGTGAAGGTGGATGGGCGTAGTCGCATGGGACATTTGCTGGAGCTGCTGGAGGATCACAGCGCGGATGAGTTCGATTATGAACTGATAGATTTATTCCGTATGATTCCGACGCGGGCAACGGGGATGTTTTTCCACCGTGCAGAGTTGGTGAAGAAACAGCAGGCTTGCTCGCGTTTCCGTGCAGAGATTCTGCACGAAGCGGAAAAGCAGATTCTGAAGTTGTACGAAGACAAACATCTGGCGCAGATTCCGGATCTGACGCGTCAACGCAATGCCGTGTGGTATGAAGAGACGATTTTGCCGCTGATTCAGGCCTTGGAGAGTAACAAAAGCCGGGAGTTGGTGGTGTGCCTGCGCAACAACGGTAGTATCCGCGATTTGCCTGACCCCAGTAGTGTGGAAGTGCCGGTGTCGGTGTGTAATAAAGGGATTCGACCGCGGAAGGTTGGTAGTTTACCTGGCTTCCTTAAAGGTATATTTTTGGCAGCTAAGGAGAGTGACCGTCTAACGGTGGAAGCGGTGCGCCATAAGTCGTACGAATGTGCCTTGCAGGCACTTACGATTAATCCTTTTGTGCCGTCGTTAGAGACCGCGAAAAAGTTTTTGGATACGATTATCAAACAGGATAATCTAGAATTGCATTAACGCCTTGTTTTTTTGGGAAGGCAGACTCGGAGTCTGATGACTTGAGGCTGGGGCGTGATATGCAGGGTAATGAATAGATAGCAGTAGCCAGACGGTGTAGTGGTCTGAGCTACGGAGGGTGAATATGATGCGATGGACTTTTTTATGGGCCTTGTGTTTAGCGGTTGCATTTAGCGGGCAGGCGCAGCAGATGAAACTAGTCGGTGCGGATGGCAACACGCTGCAAGACCTCGCGGGAAGCGACACTTTGGTGACGGTGGTGTTGAAAGATTCAGGTGCCAAGGATATGAATCTGCGTGTTACAGAGGTGCACCCCACGTATTTCAAAGTAATCGGCAAAAAGGGGGGCGAGGTGCCCTACTTGTACGAATCGGTTGCGGAAGTGCAGGTGCAGGGAAAAGTTGTCCCTGTTAAAAAATCCGTATTGGAAAACAGCAGTGTACTTACGGCAGAGCAGCGCACGATTGTTGATCGTGCATGGACGCGTGTCGAAGAAATTTTTGCTCAGGAGACTGAAGCACAAGAATTGCGTATGACGGCGGCCATGTTCCTGGCGGCAGATAAACGCAACGAGGACGCGTTGAAGTATCTAAAGCTGCTCTCGGAAAGTAACGACTTGGAAACGCAGTTAAATGCCTGCTTTGCTTTGTATATTGTTGGTGAAGAAGTGCCGCAGGAATTGATTCGGTTAGGCTTGGAAAGCGGCAGTCGCACGGTGCGTGCACAGGCGGCGATCCTGTCGGGTCTGACAGGTTACCGGGATGCGATTCCGGTGATCAATGCCATGTTGCAAGACAGGGCGTCGGAATTGTCGGCGCCTGCAGCGCGTGCGCTGATCAAACTGGACAATCGCGAGATTATTCCCAAGTTGATGGAGATGCTGGGCGGATTGAACGAGGAAAAGGCGCATATCGCTATTTTGGGTTTGGTTACCTTTGGTGGGGAAGAGATTACCGAAACTTTGCGTTTGCGCGCAGAAGAAGCAGAAGGAATGGAATGGTTCCGTCTGGCGCAGGCGCTGTACCGTCTGGACGATCCTCAAGGGAAGAAAATGCTGCTTCAGGCCTTCAAAGAATTCCCTACCCTGCAACCTAAGGCCGCACTCTTCCTGGGACGTGAAGAAGAGTATGAAGCGACGCAATATTTGCGTCAGCGTCTGGCTCGTCGTGAAAATGAGACCGTACCCAACCACATCTATCGCGCCTGCAATGCTGCATCGCTCTTCGAGAGTGGTGATCCGGCAGCCTTAGCCGTTTTCCAAAAACTATTGGCGGAAAGCGAGAGTGGGGTAAAGGTCGTTGTATGCTCCTTGGTTGCCAAATTGAACAACCGACGCTTGTTAACCGTTTTACAAAGTGTGATTGAAAATGTCGATACCGAGGTTTCCCTGGCGGCATCGTGGGCGGCGATCGCTTTGTCCTTGCCCGAGCTACGGGAACGGTTGCTTGAGGCAAGAGACAATGGAACGAGCCCATGTTTGGATTCAAGGACGTGTACAGGGTGTAGCTTTTCGCTTTTCAACCTGTAGTGAAGCACGGCGGCTGGGATTAACCGGGTGGGTGCGTAACCTGCCTGATGGACGTGTTGAAGCAGAATTCGAGGGCGCGCAGAGCGCCCTCGATGCTATTTTAGCTTGGTGCCAGCAAGGCCCTCCTGCCGCCTATGTGACCAATGTGCGGGTGGTGCGGGAAACCGGCGAGCCGCGCTACGACCACTTTTCGCTACATATGTAGATACAAAAGGTCTTCTGTAGGGCATTTTAGCGTCAGATGCCGTTAGGATGCTTTTCTGAGTACCCAGATCATTTCCTTGCTTTCCGGTCCAAAGGCGTTGGCATCGAAATCGCCCAGCAACGCTTCTACCTCAAATCCGCAATAGTGTACCAAATGCTCCATCTCTCTCGGTGTAAGCCATGCGCGGGTAAGGGAAAGCGCCTCGTTATGCAACAATTCCCCCTGCTCATCTTTTTCCTGGATACGATGCTCTTCAATAATCCACTGGCGATACTCGTCGTACTTTGCAGTATAGAAATGGAGCAAAGAAAGCGCTTCATCAGGAAGATAGTGTTCCCCGACCAGTTGAAAACGTTCCAGACTAGGATCGTTGAGTGCGGCGGCAATGATTGAAGGGCGGGCAGCCCAGAGGTTGAGAATAGCTACTCCATCGCTTTTTAGATGACGGTGAACACAGTGTAAACAGGCAATCTGCTCCTGCGGCGTGAGCAGATGCATAAAGGTGCGATATGGCAAATAGATGGCCTGGAAGGTCGTATCCAACGAAAAATCACGCATATCCCCTTGGAGGACTTCTAACGGTCCGGAGAGTGGGGAGGCCGCTGCCATCTTTTCCCGGCAAATCTCCAGCATACTCGAGGAAATGTCCATCCCCGTGACAGATGCCCCCGACATGGCCATGGGAATGCAGATACGTCCCGTGCCGCAACCCAGTTCCAGGATGGAACCTGCGGTACGTAGCGCATGTCCAATATAGAATTCCGCTTCACCGGGCAAGCCTTGATGGATAATGTCATAATAGACCGCCCAGTTGTCGAATTCCGCCATCGGTTTTCTCCTTTTATCGGGTGTTTATTTTTTATAGACTTCTTTCTTTTTGCGGAAAAAGAAAGAAGCAAAGAAAAACGAATATGTAAATTAGCTTCGCTATGATATCCACTGCAAGGACGGTATGTGGCCTTTAAGGATTGTAAAAGCAAGCAGCAGCGAAAAATAAATATGTAAACTGGCTTTGCTATGGCTGCCTACGGCGAGGACCACACCTAGTGGCCGCTGGTCCTGGCCACCGTTTGAGCACTGTACAAGATCTTTACAATAGGTGCAAGCATGTTCATAATGAGTCAGAGCGTGGTGGAGGATAGCGACGTTAGCTTATATAGGGAGCTTCAGCGCAAAGGATGGCGAAAGACAAGATACAGTTGCTGACGGAGTGGGAAAGTCTGCGTCAAAAGGTGCAGGAATCCGAGCAGAACCTGGATACGGTGCGTACGCTCATTCAAAAGGCAGACACCCGACGTAAACAGCAGCACGAACGGGAAGAAACCGAGCATTGGAATCGGGTTCTGGACCATTTGGAGCGGTGCCTGACAGAAGCACGGGCGCGTACGGAATACCTCAAGTTGTGCAAAAAACGACTGGAAGCCACGTTTGAGCAAAAGTATGGCTTGTTGCCTGCCGATGAGGAAAGGGATCTCATTTATGAAGAGGCGGCCTTGTTGAGTGCGTTGCCGCCTCGTACCGAACAGTCCATAGCAACGGCAAAACGCTTGCTGACGTTGCCGCTGGAGCAAATCGCCAGATTGACTTTACAGCAGGTTTCGGCACTTCATAGGGACATTGTTCGAGAGAATGTAGAGGCAGCTACTAGTGAAATACTGGATGAACTGGAAGCGCATCCCGTGGGTAACCTGTTGTGGAAGAAAGGGGCAAAGCGCACTCCGGAAACCAACCGGCACCGGCTGTTGCGGGTGGCTCTTGAAAAAATCGCGGCAAACCGGTTGGATTCATTAACCGAGGAAGAAACACAAGCCTTTTTAGCTAACTATGAACGGCTTGTGGAAAAATTACCCACCACGTTAAAGGATGAGCGATTGAAACGCATCCTTCATGCTGCGGTACAACTATTACGCCGTCGCGAACAGTGGCGGTTACAGATGAAATAAAAGGTACTTATAGTTGACGCAAGGGGCAATGCCGTTTATTTAGGATGGAAATGAGATAATGCCGAATTTACAAAAAATTTTAGGCTATGCAGTAAAACATGGGGCTTCCGATATACACCTGACAGTTGGCAGTCCACCAGCAGTGCGGGTAGATGGGGAAATACGTTTTGTTTCATCGGAGAATGTTACGCCGAGTGATACGCTTTCGTATTTGGACGTACTCATGGATGAGCAGCAGAAGACCCATTTTATGAAGACAGGCGATGCGGACTTGGCCTATGGGGTGTCCGGATTAGGGCGTTTTCGCGTAAACGTACTGCGACAACGCGGTTCTGTAGGTATTATAATGCGTCATGTGCGCGGACGTATTTTGGATTTCACAGCCTTGAACCTGCCACCGGTCATGGAAGATATCGCCAATCTGGCACGGGGCCTGGTCCTCATTACAGGGACGACGGGGAGCGGTAAATCAACGACCCTGGCGTCGATGATAGACTGGATTAACCAACGGCGGCGCGTGCATGTGGTAACGTTGGAAGACCCGATCGAATTTCTACACAGCAACAAAAAAAGTATCGTAACACAGCGCGAGATTAGTATCGATACGAAAGATTTCTATGTTGCGTTGCGCGCCGCTATGCGTGAAGATCCCGATGTGATCCTGATTGGCGAAATGCGCGATGCAGAAACCTTCCAGGCGGCGATTTCGGCAGCGGAAACAGGACACCTTGTCTTTTCAACCCTGCACACGACGAACGCCATGCTGACCATGGACCGTATTCTCGATATGTTTCCCGCCAACATGCACGCCCAGGTTCGCTCGCAGATCGCCCTGCAACTGCGCGCTTGTGTTGCGCAACGTCTGATTGCCGCCGCCGATGGCGAAGGACGAGTGCCGGCAGTAGAGGTGATGCTGAACAACCCTGCGATTGCCGCCCTGATAAAAGATAACGTCCTCAACCAGATCCCCGTGGCGATTGCCAACGGTCAAGACGAGGGCATGCAGACATTCAACATGAGTCTGGCGGATTTGATTCGAAATAAGCTCATTTCAGAACAAGACGGACTCTGGGCTTCTGATAACCCCGAAGAACTCAAGATGAACCTGCAAGGAATCCGCTTAAGCCAGAATCGTGGCGGCATTCTCAAGCGTTAACACCTTAAAACGAAAATTCAAGATAGTTTATTCTTGGTATTCAGCAAGTTTTTGTAAAGCTTTACAAGAGCTTTCGAGCAATTTATCATCTGGATTAACCATATGGATGTAGGCCTCGTATCCTTTTAGTTCGTTATATCGGTGTACAAAATCTTTGGGGTTTAAAAAAGCTTGATGAAGAATTGCACGGAGGCGTTTGCGAGTATTCCGAGGTATCGATGGATGATGGTTTACAACAAGTCCCGTTACAAGTTGTCGTGAATTTTTTCTAGTAAGGTGGGTCTTAGCTTTATTAAGATGAAATCCTTCAGTTGTTACTATTTTATGGATTTTTTGGATGGCAGCTTCGCTTAGGTTACTGTTTCCTGAAATTGTAAGGTCGTCACAATAACGAGTAAATGACCACTCTCGAAGTTCGCAGAATTTAAGGAGACGGTTATCAAGACTGCGGCAAATGAGATTGCCAATTTCAGGTGAAGAGGGAGCTCCTTGAGGTAGTTTCCCTTTATAGGTGGTCAATCTTGCTAGAGCGAATGTCATTTCTTTGCTGTACCCCAATTGCCTAAACAGACCAAATACGCGCTCTACTGTTATGGATGGAAAGAAGTCTTTAATATCAGCCGAAAAAACGAAGTTTCTTCCAGAAGGTTGTTTTGCATTTTTGAGTGTTGAACAAGTAGGGCGGAATGCCATACTCGCCTCAGATATTTCTTGTTTTCTAAGAATATTAGTGAGAATCCAGCGTTGTAGCCCTTTTAATTCAGGGCTAGGAGCACAGATAGTTCTATAACCGGCTCCTGATTTCTTGCGCACTCGAAACGCCTTATAAAAATAGTCTGCGGAAAATACATATCTTGTCAGTATGTATTTTGGAATGTCTAGTTTTTCGGCAAACTGTGAAAGATTATCTACATTTATCATTATTGTCTCTAAATTTGTAGAGGGGGGCGTTTGCTTCAATCGATTACTTAGCGATCTCGACGGTGTGAGCGACACCGATGAATCGGTCATCGATGAATCGGTGCATCGATATTATCGATTCGCGAGCACCGTTCGAGCTCGCTGCATATAGCATGCATTACTTCCAGGTTGCCGATGGCAGCAACCGCAACCGTTTGTACGGTCCAAACGCCCCCCTCAAAATCGAAAACAAGAGATTAACTATGTATTTTTTGTTTCAAGTAGATTTTTCTTAGAAAGTAATCGTAAACGCATTTTACTAATATCTGCTATCAATCCCTTAGGGTATGTGAGTTTTCCAAGCGGTACACAAGGGTATAGCATCTTTTTATTATCGTTAGCAACCAGATCAAGGGCACCTAGATTTTTCCTAACTTTTACATATTTTTTTTGTAAAGTTAATTCCGCTAGCAAAAGCTTCAGATTTCGTGGGGAGATTGGATAGGTGACATATATGAGAAAAAGGGTTATGTAATCTTCAAACTCAAGCTTTTTGTCACCAAGTGTCTTTCCAGGATTCGAATAGTAGGTATTGAACCAACATCGTGCGATTTCATAATCAAGTTGAGCAACCACAGCTCTTAGTTTTTGGTGGTTTGATGAATCATAATAGACGATTTGATCAGGGCGTAATAACCTGAGGGGACCCAGATTAATGAAGCTCTTGCAGTCTCGATATTGTTCGCTATTAAATACAAGTAATTTTGGATTGATTTTTTCATCTAATGCAAAAGCAGTAAGTTCTGATATCGTTCCTGGTGATTCTAAGAATATAACCACGAGTTTAGATTCTTTTGCTTTAGCTACTTCGATGGAAAGATGATCTTGAGAAGGGGTTGTATTTATCCTGAGTTCCTCGATTTGTTCACCGAGAAAAGCACTACATCCCATCTTGGAATTAATGAAATCCCCAATATTGTGTCTGAGATCGAAGTAGCGCTCTCCTTCTTGTTGGCCACATAAAAAGACGACTAATTTACGTTTCTGTTGGGTGTGTAGGTGCCTGAAGAAATCGCTTAAAAGCAAGGGTAGTTTGCTAGCTTCCCTAGCGATTGGATTCATAGACAGAAATTCCTAAGTTTTGTTTAAAGTTATATTATCAGTGTTACAAAAATACTTGCCAGAATACAAATTAATATTAATCTTTCCCTATTCGTTATTAATTAAACATGTATTATGAATAACTATATATGTAATAGTGATTTGTATCTTTGCTTTTCTTGTTCGTCTAGGGGTTGGTGTGCTGCAGTTGTAGACGTTTTACCAATTGTACGGATACCTATAGTCAAAAAACCTTAATTTTTATGGGAAACGGGGTGCTATTAGGACGTGTCTGTGTTGCAAGGAAGCATCCTTTCTTCTTTTCTCAGTAAAAAGAAATAAAAAAACCTCCCACGGAAAAATCTGTCCAACTCATGGGGGCCATTTCACAGTCTGTGAACCGTGAGAGGGGGAGAGCTGGGCGGGTTATTGGTGTTGTTTGTTTTTTTTGAGGGTCTAGAAGGAAACTTGCCAGGATGCATTGCCGGATTGGGTGCTGTGGAAGGCGAGGCAGAGTGCGTTTCCTTTTGTTGTTGTCGTACATTCTCCTACGGATGAGGTGGCGGATTTCATACTAAATCCTTCGGGAACGAGGATGTAGAGACGGTAGTCGGTGTTTTCGACGGCTTTGAATTTGCCTTGTAATGTGTTGGTTGCGGCATCCCACGTCAGCGCAGTATGGTCTTGTGCGCCTTGGGTGAAGTGGCGGTTGCTGGCGAGTAGCATGGGATGTTCTTGCCGTGCCCGTAGTCCCAGCAGGCGTACGCTGCCTGCGGGTACTTCGACGGTAAGTTGGTCTTTTGCTACACCGCAGTAGTGTTCGTTCCAGAAATCGAAAACGGTGTAGTATTGGTTGGGGTGCAGATGCAGGTGGGAGAAGGGGACGGGGATTTGTTGTGGGTTTTGTGCGTCCCAATTGAAGATGCCCACAATATTCCATTCTCCGGCCGTTGTTTTCAAGGGAAGTGACCAGATGCGGGCGGTGCCTTCCTGGAATAAATCGATGGGGCGTGCCGGTTTTTCTGGGGAAGGAAGGAGCTTCTTGAGGATATCCAGCTGCTCCTGGCTCATGTCGACGAAGGGGTCGCCAACTTTGACCACGCCTCCTGTGAGGATAGCGCCGGTGAGCCAGGCCAGACTTTGTGAAGCGGTAAGTTCGGGCTCTTCAGTGACATTCCAGCGTTTACACGTTTCCTCGTGTCCAAAGAATGCACAGTCCTGATCGGGTACGTACAAATGCGGACAGAAATAATACCGGCGACTGGCATTGGTCAAGGTTTCCACGCATCCCCATGGTTTTTGTATATTGCCACATTGCCAGATCGGTGCACAGTCTCGTCCGATGCGTACTCCTTCGGAGTAAACGCCGGTGATCATCTGTGGTGTCATGCTCATGATAAACGTATCTGGGCCTGCGCCTTCGCGTATAGCCTGCATGCCTCGCTGGAAGACTTCTACACGCGTCAAACTTTTATCGTAGTATTCCTCGCCCAGGAGCAGATAGTAAATGAAATCTATCTCCACCAATGCATCATAGCCCCATTCCTGCGTAATTTTATGGTAAAGATTCCGGATGTATTCGTATGCGCCAGGCGCGGTTACATCTAGAATGTATTGGTTATCTCCCATGATAAAACGACCCAAAGCATGGGGCGTAACCAACCAGTCTGGATGTTCCTTAGCCAGGGTGCAGTCTTTGGGGATGCTGAAAGGGTCCGTCCAGATGCCTGCCGTCATACCTTTGGCATGAATCTGATCCGCCATCCATTTCATTCCATGGGGGAAGGTTTCCAGATTTGCTTCCCAATCCGCCAGGCCGCGTTCCCAGCCGGCATCAATGGAAAAATGCGTCCAACCATATCGTTTTAGCTCCTTATCCACCACCTCCAGGTTGGATAACATTTTTTCCTCATCAATCTTGCACCAATACTTGGTGCTCCATGGGTCCCATCCATGCGGCATCAGGCTGCGTCGGTCATGCACCCCATTGACGACGGCCATGGCCTTGGCATACCGTTCCAGCCCCAGATGCGGATCGGTTTCCGCCACGGAGATGTAACAAAGCTCCGACACCAGTTTTTCCCCGGGGGCCAACGTCAACGGTGGATCATACACACACTCCGCGCGAAAGATGTCAAAACCATCCTTTGGAGCGTTTTCACTGCGCTCCATATGGATCTGCGTATAGCCGCGTTGATTGGTCAGGAAGCCTGCAATGAGTGTCCGTCCGGAAATAGGGTTATGCGCAGCCAGATTCCATTGACTTTTTGATTTTTCGGTGACCACATCGGCGTAGTCATTAAAGGTGCGGAAGATGCGACCATTTTCCAGGATGCGCGTTTGTTTGCTTTCTGCGCCCAAGGCAACTTTGCCTTTTTGGTCAGCTTCGACGCACCACGGCGCCAGCTTGGCAATTTTAACCGGTTTTTTTTGGGTATTGGTATAGACTACCTGCACGGTAAAAAAAGGTTTTGTCGGATAGGCGCGCAGATGCCATTCGCACTCCTTTTTTGAGAACACAATGCCTTGCCCCTTGCCCAGACGGTCGTTGACTTCTTCACGAATCGTGAAGCGGCCATTGATCGGGAGGGGTTCGTATTCGCCCTCTTTTTCATGGACTACTTGTGGGAAGGCATTATCAAAAAAGAAGCTCCCATCAGGGGATTTGATATCTGTGCGTCCATTCTTTTGCACAGAGACTTCATACACATCCGTATTGATGGTGCGAACTTCTTTTTCTCCCCGAAACTGTGCCCAAACTGATGTCGGAGATAGCGTCAGCAGTATCTCCATACTGATAAAAATTAGCAACCAACGACGCATAACTTATTCCTTTACCGTTTGAGCAATGTCCCCAGTGTATGATTGTTCTATTAGGACTTGTTTTGAGCCAGTGCGGTGTCATCTCAGGCAGGGCGAGTTTTTCGCAGGAACGCACTGTATCTTATACTATGCTAGCAGCAGTCGTCGGGTTTCACAAAAATTTTCCTGTGGACAAGGTTTGGGTTGAGTGGTAGAATTAAAAATGAGATTAAGGAGGATCTTTGCAAGCGTGGCTTGCAGTGACATCAATGGATTGGCTAGATGGACGGATTGGGTAGCATAAGTAATGTAGGCGCGAATGCAGCGTTCGACCGCTTTGCCTTGGGCAAAGAGGGGACGGGTGTGTCTACGCTGGGGCTAGGGGGCCAAAGCTCTGCCAATGCGCTTCAAGGAGTCCGTTTGTCTGCACGGGGGGAATCCTCTGGTGGGGTGAAAGTGTCCTTTTCTGAAGAAGCCCTGAAGCGTTCGCGTGCATTGGCTGACGAGAAGGAAAAGGGCGGTGGTGGGCCGCAGGAACTTACTGAGGAGGAGCAGAAGGAGGTGCGGGAATTGAAGAAACGGGATACAGAAGTTAGGCGGCACGAACAGGCGCATTTGGCGGTAGCGGGACGGTACGCCAATGGGGGGGCGCAATTTGAGTTTACTACGGGACCCGATGGGCGCCAGTATGCGACCGGGGGCGAGGTTTCCATCAGTGTGAGTGAGGAACGCACGCCGGAGACGACCATTACCAAGGCGCAGATAGTGCGGCGGGCGGCGCTTGCGCCTGCGGAGCCTTCTCCACAAGATCGGTCGGTGGCGGCGCAGGCGAGCAAAATGGAGATGAGCGCGCGTCGTGAATTAGCGAAAGCGCGTCTGGAAGAGCAGCAGGCGAAGAAGAAGGAAGAGGGCGGAGGAGCAGGAGTGGGGGCTGCTTCAGCGGATTCCTCTCCTACCGAGGCAAGTGGCGATATTTTTGATTCCATGTCGCCGACAGGGGGTGGGGGAGTGAAGTCCCTGGATTCTTATTCTTAATCCGTACCGCGCAAGCGGTGGCTCTGCTAAACGTCTGCAAGGGCTGCGCAGATTTTTTCATAATACGCCACGGGGGTGCGTACCTTGCCCATTTCTTCCCGTCCCTTGATGCCGCCGTGGCAGTCACTACCTCCTGTAATTAGTAGCTGACGCTGCTTGGCTAAGGCAAGAAATTCCTGGGTGCGCTGTAGGGAGTGGCTGATGTGGTATGCTTCGATACCATCAAAGGGGAGTTCCAGGAGCTGTGGAAGTGCTCGCCGTGTGTCCCGACTAAGTCCTGGGTGGGCGATGAAGGCCAGTCCGTGTGCCGCATGGATCGCATCAATGGCTTCTTCTGCTGCTAGGGTGGCTTTTGGGACATAGGCCGCGCCATTCCGATTGAGATAGCGGTCGAAGCCTTCCTGTGGAGTTCGGACAAGCTTCATTTCAACCAGTTCCGTAGCGATATGCATGCGGCCGACATTACCCGAAACAGCGCGTGCATAGACTCGTTCTGGAGAAATCTCAATACCGAGTTCCTGTAAACGTGCCAGGATTTTATCTGCGCGAGATGCGCGAGACTGTCGTAGTTTTTCTAATGCGGACAGTAAGATGGGGCAATTACAATCGATGCCAAGTCCCACGATATGGAGCTCACGTCCTTCAAACTGTGCGCTGATTTCTGTGCCCGTCAGAAAGCCGATTCCTGCTTCATGTGCGGCATGGGCTGCGGCGTCTACGCCATGCACCGTATCATGATCCGTCAGGGCGATGGCCGTGATGCGTTTTCTCACTGCTCGTTGCACAACCTGTTCGGGACGGTTTGCACCATCTGAACAGTTGGAATGTAAGTGTAAATCTACGTAATCCATAGGCTTTCACAGGGGGCGTTGAGAACACTGTCCGGCAGGAATGTGTTCCCGCCGGACAGTTTGTCATACATCTTTATCCAGTTGCTTGCGCAAGCGGTCAAGGACGCCATTTATAAAGCGCGGTGTTTCTTCAGCGCCAAAACGTTTGGCGACCTCAACGGCCTCATTGATGGCGACATTGCTGGGAACATCTGCAATATACAGCATTTCATATGCAGCGATACGCAAGACCGCCCGTTCGATATAACCGATACGATCTGGCGTCCAATTCTCCAGCGCAGCGGCAATATGGTGATCCAGATCATCCTGGTTATCACAAACGCCCTGTATCAAGCGGTTAGCGTATTTCTGTACGCCAGGCCGCGAGGGATTAATTTCCCAGAAAGCACCGATCTCCGTATCCCAGGGATACTGCGTAAAATCCAAGCCAAAAAGAAACTGCAGTGCGCGCTCACGGGCGCGTGTTCGAGGACGTATAGGCTTCACGAGTCAAGTTGCCTCACCAAGTTAACCATTTCCAAGGCACCCATGGCTGCATCCGCCCCTTTATTCCCCGCTTTTGTTCCTGCGCGTTCAATGGCCTGCTCAATAGTGTCTGTCGTTAGCACGCCAAACAGGATGGGCATCCCCGTGCTTAGACTGGCGTGACCGATTCCCTTAGCGGTTTCTGCTGAGACATAGTCAAAGTGGGGGGTAGCGCCGCGAATAACGCATCCTAATGCGATGACTGCATCGTATGCGTTGGATTGGGCCATTTTTTGGGCGATCAGCGGAATTTCGAATGCGCCAGGCGTCCAAACGACCGTGATATCGTCATCGGCCACTTCATGTCGTCGTAGCGTATCCAACGCGCCGCCCAAAAGTTTATTGGTGATTAACTCGTTGAATCGTGATGCAACGATGCCGAATCGGAGGCCTTTTCCAAGAAATTGGCCTTCAATGATCGTAGGCATGTATACCGTCTCCTATACCGTTACTACTGTTTCCTGTAAGCCCTAACCATTCCAGAAGTTGGAACGGTACCGAGGAAAGCGGGGAGAAGCATTTTATGCGTCTTCTTCCGCGGTCTCTTCCTCTTTGGGCATATTCTTATGTTCATTGAGAAGGCGCTTGGCCTCTTCAGCGTCGTCTTCATGCACCAGGATGCGGGCATCTTCAGCCACAGGAAGCGTTGAATGCGGTACATTTGAATCGATCATGGCGTTAATGTCATTCGACGCCAAAAATTCGACAATGATTTCCGCTTCCCCGTCATCTTCGCACACATAAATGGGGACCAAGTTGTGGTGTTCTGCATTCTCGGTCATATCGCTTCTCCTTATCCGTTGCAATATAGGAAGTTAGGCACAAAAAACGACATTAATGCTTCTATGCCTTTCCTTATTTGATTGTACTACGCAGATTATAGGATAGGGAAGCATTTTTCGGGTTTTTGTTTCTGAAAATGCGGCATCATCAAGCGTGCCTTCGTTTAGCTGAGGAGGTGGCCCATTTTGTCCTTTTTGGTTTTCAGATAATGCCGGTTACAGTCATTCGGTGGAATCTCAATGGGGATTCGCCCGGTAACCTTCAGGCCATGTCCTTCCATACCCGCACGTTTTATGGGGTTGTTGGTGAGTAGATGCATGGTTTTTACCCCAAGGTCCACCAGAATTTGCGCCCCCAGACCGTATTCCCTTGGATCGGGATCAAAGCCGAGGTGGACATTGGCTTCCACTGTGTCCATACCCTTATCCTGGAGTTCATAGGCGCGGATTTTGTTGGCTAAACCGATGCCGCGCCCCTCTTGACGCATATATACTATCACACCGCAGCCTTCCTCTTCGATCATGCGCATGGCCTGGTGCAGTTGTCCACCGCAATCACAGCGCAGCGACGCCAGCACGTCGCCAGTGAAACACTCGGAGTGTACCCGTACAAGCACATTATCCGTCTTGTCTACATCGCCTTTGACCAGTGCCAGATGCTGATAGTTATCGATCTGATTTTCATACATGATGAGTTGGAAATGACCGTATTTGGTAGGAAGATCGGCCTTTGCTACCTGCCAGACCAGTTTTTCTTTTTTGCGTCGGTAGGCGATCAGGTCTTCAATCGAGCATATTTTGAGGTCATGCTGCTTGGCGAATCCTTCCAACTGCGGCATACGCGCCATGGTGCCATCGTCATTCATTACCTCACAAATCACTGCAGCCGGTCGTAAACCAGCGAGCTTCATCAAATCAATCGAGCCTTCCGTCTGTCCCGCACGCACCAGCACGCCGCCTTCCCGTGCACAAAGGGGAAAGACATGTCCCGGACGCACCAGATCATTGGCAGTGCTTTGCGGATCAGCGGCTACCTGTACGGATCGGGCGCGGTCATAGGCGCTGATACCGGTCGTAACGCCTTCGGCGGCTTCAAACGAGACATGGAAAGCGGTGTTGAAAGGTGAGGTATTGTCCTGGGTCATAGGGGGAAGATTCAGGGCGCGGATACGTTCCTCCGTCATCGGCATACAGATGAGGCCGCGTCCATAGGTAGCCATGAAGTTGACGGCTTCCGGCGTAGCGAATTCCGCGGCAACCAGTAAATCGCCTTCATTTTCCCGATCTTCATCGTCGACCAGAATAACGGTCTTTCCCTGTTTCAAATCATCAATAATTTCTTCAATAGGACTTAACATGGTTACTTCCTTATGCAATGTAGGGCAAGGTTAGGGGAAACGGCTCCTGGAACCTTGCGCTTTCATAAATGTCTTGATGCCGAAACCCGTCAGGGTCACGAACAACATGAACGCTGCTATATCGTTAATGGTGCCAAGCATTTAACCGAAACCGTGCTTGGTGAGAAATTCCCAGCTTAGTCGGGTGGTTTCTTTGCCACGATTGAGATAGTGAAAAATATGCTTTCCGACGACGTCCGCCTCCATATTGACGGCATCGCCCGGTCCTTTCTTGGGGAGCTTGGTATGGGAAAGGGTGGCGGGGATAAGTGCAACGGAAAAGCGGTCGCCTTCGGGGTCTACCACGGTAAGGCTGATCCCGTCGATGGTGACAGAGCCTTTGGGAATGAGGTAATGGGCCACTTCGTCGGCGGCGCGAAAGCGCCAGAGTGAAAATTCGCCCTGTTCAGTGATCGATTCGATTTTTCCAACCCCATCGACATGTCCCTGGACCATGTGTCCATCGAAACGTCCATCGGCTTTCATGGCGCGTTCCAGATTTACGGCATGGCCCGGACGTAAGCAACCCAAGGTGGTGCGCGAGAAGGTTTCAGGGGAAACTTGCGCCGTAAAGGTGTTGTTATCCATAGAAACGACCGTGAGACAGGCGCCGTCCACCGCGATGCTGTCGCCCAGTTTCAAGCCTGACAAAATCGTGTCGGCCATGATAACCAGATTGGCGTTGGAACGACGCACCACAGCGCCTACTTCTTCGATAATGCCTGTAAACATGGGTCTGTATTACTCTCTTTTTATTAAAATCGTTTGCTTTCAGTGCACATTATTTTACAACGTATGCCTCTACGAGGATATCCTGCCCGACCCGAGTCAGTTTCATTCGTTCCAGTTGGATAGCCTCATCCATCGTTGCCAGTCCTGCTCCTTCTACCGGCGTAACGGCCTCACGTCCCCCCACAATTTTGGGTGCGATAAAAAAACAGACCTTGTCGACAATGCCAGCTTCGAAAGCAGAGGCGTGGGTCGTGCCGCCGCCTTCGATTAAAAGGCTGGTAATTTCCTCCTTGCCCAATTCTGTCATTAGCGCAGCCATATCCAACCCGCCATTACCCTGTGGTACCCGCAATGTTTTTTGGGCGGGGGCATACGTGCGTTCTTCCGACACCGCTACCCAGGTGGGGGCGTTGCTCTTTACATGAAAGACGCGTCGATTCGTATCCAGATATTCGCCAGAGTCCAGCACAACCCGAATCGGGTCCCGCGTATCCGCTCGTTCCAGACGGGTAGTCAGGCTGGGATCATCCAGCATGACCGTGCGGCTGCCCACCAGAATCGCGTCCATTTCATTACGCAGCTCATGCACCATCCGACGCGCCTCTTCTCCGGTTACCCATTTTGAATGGCCCGTCCGCGTTGCAATTTTTCCATCCAGGGTCATGGCGCATTTCGCAATGACAAAGGGACGTCCCGTGGTGATATATTTGACGAAGGCCTCGTTGAGGCGTTGGGCCTCTGCTTCCAGCAGGCCTACCTCGACCAGGATGCCGGCATCGCGAAGGCGGTCAATACCGCGACCTGCTACTTGTGGATTGGGATCTTGCATGGCGACGACGACGCGTGCGGGGGAGAGGGCTGCGAGCATGTCAGCGCAGGGGGGCGTTTTCCCATAGTGCGAACAAGGTTCTAAATTTACATAGACCGTAGCGCCAGCAATGTCATTCTGTGCCGCCTGCACCGCCTGTACTTCGGCATGCGCTTCGCCTGCCCGCTGATGAAAACCTTCGCCGATGATGTGTCCATCCCGAACAATCACACACCCTACCAGCGGATTGGGGCGTGTATGCCCCTTGCCTTGCGTCGCCAGTGCGAGCGTCCTGCGCATATATTCACGATCTGCATGCATAAAAAAAACACCCCATCCGGTTAATCACCTTGGGGCGCTTCGACAGGTATACGCAAACCAACCTACTTGTACCGGGAAAAACACACGCTAACGAATGCGCCGTTTTACTCGTACACGCTTTACGTAACCTAAAAACCTTCTTCCATCCGGACTATCACCGTCGGCCCCGGAATTTCACCGGTGTCTGCGCAACTGCGCTCGCGGGCTTTCACCGCCGGTCAAGAATTACACTCTGCCCCGAAGGTTCGATCATGCTTTCAAACAAATTGTAGCAGCCCCCTCTTGCCCAGTCAATTTTTTCCGCTTTGCAGAACGAAAAATTAGGGAGTACGTGGGATCGGATGTTTTTAGGCACGGTAGCGTAGTTGGCTGCGCAGTAGATAGGGCAGGCGCAGCAGAGAGGGGGGGAGGAGACGCAGCAGGCATACAAGTAGTGTTAACGGACGCATCAGGATGCGTTTTGGGAGAGGGTAAAGCTCTAAGGCGGCGTGTTTGTTGCGCCAATCGCTCTGGAAGATAGCAAGACCGTTACGGCGCTGAAGAAATTGGGAGGTGATGCGGAATTTTACCAGGCATTCGGGTTGGTTTTGTAAAGTGTAGCCATGGCGCAGCAAGGTGATCCACAGGGCATAATCTTCACCATAGCGCAATTCCTCCGCATAGGGATGCTGTTGCAGGATTTCGCTACGCGCCATAACGGTAGAGTTGGCGATAGGGTTGAAAAGGCTGATACAACGACGCAATGCTTGGGGGGAGCAAGGTGTTTCGCGTTTGCCGATTGCCTTGCCTGATGCATCGATAAGGGTGTAATGGCTACCAACGAGATCGGCGTGTTCTTTTTCCAGATAGCTTTTTTGCCGTGTGATTCGTTCAGGAAGAGCAACATCATCAGCATCCAGAATCGCAATATAGGCGCCCTGTGCCTGTGCGATGGCATGGTTGCGTGTACAGGCGGGACCACGGTTTTCATCTAACGGGAGTAGGCGTATACGGGGATCTGCGTCTGCCTGCTGTTGCAGGTAGGTTTGGGTTTCGACCTTGAGGGGACCATCAGCGACAACAAGGATTTCCAGGTTGGTATACGACTGCTTTCGGATACTTTCCAGCGATTCTTGCAGAAAATTCAGCTGATCCCCTTTCCATGTGGCAAGGATAACGCTGACGAGTATAGTTTCTGTCCTTTGTATAATTTCCACGAAAAGAGGTCCATTTTATGTTGCCTGGGTAAAACGGTATCATATCATCTGCCTATTCTAGCACCCTTGGGGGAATAAGCTGTAGTGGCGTTAAATAAGAGGAGAAGCGTGGTTTTGGATGCGGAGTTTCAGCTCAGTGTAATTGTCGCGACCTACAATCGCGGTGCGTTGCTGCGGGAAAATATTGAGGCGGTGCTGGCGCAGGATGTGGATGATTTTGAGATTATCTATGTGGATGATGGTTCTACCGATGATACCTGGGCAATTTTGCGTGACTATGCCGTGCAATACCCGAATCGTTTTCGTGTATTGCGTAAACCGAATGGGGGGCAGGGACTGGCGCGTAATCTGGGAGCGCGTGAAGCGCGGGGCGCACTGTTGCTCTTTACCGATGATGATACGATTCCACCGGCGGATTGGGTGCGCAGGATGCGGACCGCTTTTGAAGGCGTGAAAGCCGATGCATTGAGTGGTGGTTTTGCACCTGTATCGATGTCGTCGTCCCTCGCACGTTACATGTACTATCGAGAACACATGCTTTTTGGCGACACGCCAAAGTATGTGCGCGCGGCTCCGATGATGAATTTTTTATTGCCTGCGAAACTTTTCTGGGAAGTGGGCGGGTTTATCGCCGAACCTATTGAGGATTGGGTGCTGTGCCGGGAGCTTCGAGCACGAAAAAGAAAAATTTATTACGATCCGCGAATAAAGGTGCGCCATCATTACCAGTGTGATCGTGCGCAGGCGTGCCGACGGGTGCGCACGCCTGCTATTCGGGGTATATACGATCAATTGGATCGGGGCGGTAGCGGGATAGCATACATGCTCTATTCGCTGGCAAATTTCCTGAGCAGTCCGCTATGGTCCTTATGGCGTTTCCCATTGGACTTGTATGGCGTATCGCTACAGATGGAAGCCCTCTTTTTCAGGGCGCGTCTCCAAGCCTATATTGCAGCATTGTTGCAAGTGCGGCTCTCCACTCCACATTGAATGCCTAAAAGCGGTTCAGCCTGCTTTTGAGTTGCATGATGCGTTGATAGGAAGCATCAATGCGTTCTTCGGAAATCCTGCCATCCTGTACCATCTCCAGCAACAATTCACAGACAGTTGCGCCGATGTTTTCATCATAGCCGTCTACCCCGCGTCCATTATTGGAGAAAACGAGAATGTCCACCCCGGCATTGACCGCCTTTTCAATAGCCGTTTCAAGACTGTAATGGTCCACAATAGCGCCCATTTGCATATCGTCGGAAATGACAACGCCGTCGTAAGCGAGTTGTTCACGCAGGATACCGGTCAGGATACTTTGGGATAGGGTAGCGGGATATTCCGGGTCCAGGTTTCGGTTAAAAACATGCGCTGTCATGATAAGGTCGACCTTATCCGCCGCAATCAAATCCGCATAGGGCTGCAGCTCCTGCTCGCTCCAGGTCTCCGTTACATCCACCAGCCCCAGATGTGAATCGGCAGTAGCACTGCCATGGCCAGGGAAATGCTTCAACGTACACAAACGGTCACGGCGGTGGTGTTCCTCAATAACGGCGGAAGCGTGCATATAGACCTTTTCTGGATCTGCAGAGAAACTGCGCTCATAATGCCCAATAGCAGGACTGTCGGGGTTGATGTTGAGGTCAACAACGGGGGCAAAGTTGAGGTTGATACGCATTTCTTCCAACAACTTCGCCGTTTGAGTTGCCCAGGCGGCAGTGACAGCAGTATCGTCCACCTCGCCCAAGTACTGTGCAGAGACTGTGGGGGGGAAGCCGTAGCGTCGCTTGAGACGACTGACCTTTCCCCCTTCTTCATCGATACCGATGAGCAGGGGGGTAGGGCTTAGTTCTTGCAAGACGGTATTGAGCGCCTGGAGTTGTTCCGGGGATTCAATATTGCGTGGCCGGGTGGCGGTTGGCGAATCATATTCGTACAAGACCACGCCGCCGATATGGTATCGCCGAATCTGCTGGGATACCGGACTGTAGGGAGTGAGAGAGGTGCCACGAAATCCTATCATGATCATCTGACCGATCTTCATTTTCAGCGTGGGCGTGCACGGCTCGCAGCCATGCAACAAAAGTCCACCACAGCAACATAGAAGCATATAAAACCTCATGTTTTTCCTCCTTTTTAAACGGAGTTTTTAAAATGTTTAACGATAAAATTCTAAGAGTTGTCCTAAAAACGAACTTCTACGTCGGTCACGCACTGTCAGGACCATACCTCTTGCTTGCGGTCGCTGGAGCGCTTAGCTTAGGAGTGAAAACGATCCTGCACGATGCCGGTATGAATCTGGCAAATGGCCATACCCAAGGCGTCGGCGGCGTCGTCGGGTCGGGGAATTTTATCAAGGTTAAGCAGAATTTTGATCATTTCCTGCACTTGTTTTTTGTCGGCTTTTCCATAACCGGTTACAGCGGTTTTAGCCTCGGTGGGACTGAATTCGCCGATGGGTTTGTCGGCATTGACGGCGGCCAGTGCAAGCACGCCGCGCGCCTGAGCCACGGCGATGCCGGTGGTGATGTTTTGTTTGAAGTAGAGGCGCTCAATGGCGATCGCGTCGGGCTGAAAGACTTCGAGGAGGCGGGTAGCCTCCTCGAAGATAGTTTTCAGGCGTTGTGCAAAATGCGTGTGCGCAGGGGTGTCAATCGTACCATGCGCCACATGGTGCAACCGGCTTCCATGACCTTCCACGACACCATATCCTGTAGTGGCGGTGCCGGGATCGAAACCGATGACCCGCATTAGTCCGCCATGACTTCCGCCATGGCCTCGTCGGTGATTTCGATGTTGGAATAGACGTCCTGTACATCGTCATTATCTTCCAATGCTTCCATCAGACGTAGTACACTTGCCAGTGTTTTGCCATCGATTTCCATGGTGGTTTTAGGCAGCATCACCAGCTTGGGCTCTTTCGCTTCCAGCCCCATTTCTTCCAAGGCTTGTACGACGGTATGCAATTCGGTGGGCAGGGTAATCAATTCATACATGTCGCCTTCGGTATCGACATCTTCCGCACCTGCTTCCACCGCTTTTTCGAATATGTCGTCTTCTGACATCTCGCCTTTTTCAACAGCGATGCGGCCCTTTTGTTCAAAGTTCCACGTTACAGCGCCGTTTTCTGCCATGCTACCGCCCGCTTTGTTAACCAGGTGACGGATTTCAGCCACGATGCGGTTTTTGTTATCGGTCAGCACGTCGACGATGAGTGCAACGCCACTGGGACCGTAGCATTCATAGCGTACTTCATCATAGGTAACGCCGGGAATTTCGCCGGTACCTTTTTTGATGGCGCGTTCGACGTTATCTTTAGGCATGTTAGCTGCACGGCAGGCCGCCAAAACGGTGCGCAAGCGTGCATTGGCTTCCGGGTCGCCTCCGCCCATACGTGCGGCCACAGCAACTTCCTTGGCCAGTTTCGAAAAGATCTTGCCGCGTTTGGCGTCAAGTGCGCCTTTTTTGCGTTTGATGGTACTCCATTTGGAATGACCGGACATAAATTATAGTCTCCGTAGGTATGGCGCCAATGCATATGCTGTGAGGCGACCGGTCCATTGAACGATTGTTACTCAAGGGTAGACGCATTTTGAGGATGCATTTACGTATCTTGCTTATTCCAGGTTTCGCAAGCAGCCTGTTTGTGTGACCTGCTGCTTGCGAAACCGTGGAATTATAGCAAGGCTATACAATTCGACGCAATTCGCATTTTTCATCTACATCGGTGCTTTTTCCAGATAAGCGATATTGTAGCCAATGGTTTTGCTTTCGCCTGCCTGCAAGGTGACGGGCACAGTGTCCATTTCCAGGTTGAGCTGATAACGGTCGGGGGACCAATAGATCGACACAAGCGTAAAATCGTCAGGATTGAATCGTTGTACTGCGCCATAGCCTTCCTTGTGATTAAAGATGGCGTATTCACCACCGCTGAAGTCTTTCAGTTTCTCTTCATCCTGTCCCTCATAGAAATCAAAGTCGCGGTTAGCCTGGGTCCAGGTCGCCCCATGCAGATACACTCCGATTTCCTTTTCATCGTCGGTCTGGGTGAGGGTATCGTACTCGGGGTGGGTGCACCACTGGAAGGTTTTTTCAGCGTCTGTGTTGTTTTTTATCGTTGTTTCAAAGCGTACGCCATCTTCCTTGTTTTCGGCAAAGGTAATGGTGCGGGTCATCAGACTTCCATCGGGCAATTCCTTGCTGAGGTAAACGGTATTGCCTTCAAGTTTGCCGGTAAATGCCCGCGGGTTATTCTCGTCGTAGTTTTCCCTGCCCCATTCTTCCAGACCGCGCTGGCGGAAGAAGGTGCGGTTGCGGCCGAAGAGGAAATTGCGTCCGTTAGGCTTGTAGATGAGTTCGGCCACACGACCATTCAGTTCGGGGATAACGGTGACCGCCCAGAGATCATTTTCGAGACGTAAGGCCGGCATGCCCGCGGACATCTTTTTGAGGTCATCGACAAATTCGGAAAGAGGACGTGTTTCATTGACAGAGGTCAGCTGATAGCGGTCGAAAAGCGAAAGGTAATGTTCCACCAGTCCATCGGGCAGGTTTAGCTTGCATACCCCATCTTTGTAGTGGAGATCGCTGTGGGTGGCGATGAGCGCTTTATACGCGCAAATGGAAGCCTTCTCAACCCGTTTGCGAATTGTATCGCTTTGGGCCGCCTTCATGGCGGCATCGAAGCATTCCATGGTGCGGTTCGCCATGGTGGGCGTGAGTCCTACTTCCGCCGCTGTAGGGAAGCAGTCGGGATGTACATCCATTTTTTCCGCATTGTCATGCAATTCAGTCAGGTAAGTTAAGATGGGTTCGGCGGCTTCCTTATAATGCAAGTGGCAAAACTCTTCCACCAACTCCCAACTGTCCAGGCCTGGCGTCCACAAGCAGCGCGACATAACATAGTTGCGCAGATCGCTCATTTCACCCGAAAGGCTGACAGCGTTCGCCTGCATGAAGATGCCCTTAGCATGGCTTTCGGTGAAGAAGCGCACATTTTCCCCAATAGCACGCAGGTTGGGGAAGGGGAGGTCGTAATTGAAAAAGTCCGTGTTGTAATGCCAAATCCAAACGTTATCGGAAATCTCTTTCCAACCGTTCAAATCTTTGCAAAAGCTATGGTTTTTTTCGCATTTAGGGTCGTTGACGGGATGCACTGTGCAGCATTCAATACTGCAAAGCTGGATTTGTACATTGTCGCGGGGACGGAGATGTTTCGGCGGTTTGCGGGTATATTGATAGGCCAATGTGCCAATCATAACATCGGGGTGTTTTTCTGCGACCCGTTCCGCCACGGTGTTGACGAGGGTAAGATGGGCGCCCATGCCCGATTCTTCACGGTCATTGATGGCCTGGCATCGGGGGCACTGGCAATAATCTTCATTGTCATTTTGGCTGACGGCGATGTTCTTTGTTTCCGGATGTTCTGCAAGTCGATCAAGGACGGCCTGGGTGACAATGTCAACCACTTCAGGGTCGGTGGGGCAGATCTGCGGTCCGCCATAGCCTGAGGTAACGCGACGGCCATCGTGCAAGGCAAAGTATTCAGGATGCTCCTCGCCGTAAACTTTGTAGGGCACCTGCCAGTAGTAGGAGTGTCCGATTAGTTTTTGCGGGGTGCTCCCGCCCAGTTTTTCATCGTTAGTAACGGTGTTGCAGTGCAAACGCGCTGCAAATTCAGGATGCGTGGCGTTTTCACGGTAGTAGCTCCAGCGGAAGGAGAGCGGGGGAACGTAGGTATATACTTCGCAACGGAGAGAAGGGGGGACATCCCTTTCGGGAAAATGCGTGTGATCATAGGTTAAGAATCGTACACCGCAGAAACGTTCAAAGAGTTCGTAGACGGCGTACAAAGTCCCTCGTGTACGACCGCCCGCCAACGCCATATTGTTGCGGCGTATATCCACATAGACGCCTTCCTTGCCCAGCTCATCCAACTTAAAGGCTTCATAGCCTTTTTCCGGAATAGCGCCCGGTCCGATATAGACGTTGCCCGTAGCCGATGCCGCGCTGTTTTCAATGGGCAGTTCCATGCCAAGCGCATCTTTGAAAAGTGACTGGAATTCCTGTGCGGCATACCTTTCACTGGCGATAGCATCCGGTGCGACCACGATACGCCAGGTTTTCATATCCGCTACATCCAGCATTTCGACGGCCTGCGCTGATAGGCAAAGCACTGCTATCGCGCCGCCCAATATCCACTTCCGCATCATACGTTACATTCTCCTTTGCTTTTTTGTCAAAGCGATTATTTTTCAGGAAAGGTCATCGCCATGGCGAATTCCATGGCGAAATCTACATCGTTCGAAAGTTCTACTTGTGTTGTGCGTCGCGCCAGTTCCTCGGCGTTATGTCGTTCTGTCTGCGACAGGAGCACCCATTGCGCCCCGCTAAGCGAGACATTGCCAACGTATCGGATTTGGTGATGCGCCAGACCAAGCGGCAACAAACCGATGCGTTGTGCGTTATCCCGACGAATGAAACTGCCAAAACCACCTGCGATGAGAATTTGGGATGCATCGCTGAGAGCGAGTTGGGCTTGCTTTAGCAAAATGTTTACACCAGCGCGAATGGCGCCACAGGCCAATTGTAATTCACGGATGTCTTTTTCAGACAGGGTGACGGCGGCTTCATCGTCGTTGCTTAGTGTAAAGATGACTTCATCGGAAGCATTTCTGCGAACGCGTCTACGCAAGGCTTCTGGTACTGTTTCGGGTAATTCTTCCGGCGGCAACAGGCGGCCTTTGGGCGTGCAGAGTCCGTATCGGAGTAATTCTGCGCAGAGATCGATCAATCCGCTACCACAGATCCCCTTGGCTTCCTGATTGCCAATAACAGCGCACTGAAGATCATCCGTGATAATCACTTTTTCTATAGCACCCTGCGTAGCGCGCATGCCACAGGAAATACGTGCGCCTTCGAAGGCGGGGCCAGCTGCTGTGGAGGCGGCCCAAAGGGAACCTTTATGCGCGAGTATAATTTCGCCATTGGTGCCAATATCAATCATCAGCACAGTTTCGGTGGTAGTCGTCATGCCAGTGGCCAGCATGCCCGCCACGGTGTCGCCGCCGACGAAGCCGCCAATGACGGGAAAGATATACGCCATGCCTTCGGGATGTATTTTTATGCCCAATGTTTGTGCGGAGAGCAGCAGCCCCCGCGTATACGTCGGCACAAATGGGGCCTGCCCCAATGCGGTCGGGTCCATGCCACAGAGCAAATGTTGCATGGTGGTATTACCTGAGAAAGCCACTTCGTAAACATGACGCCATCCTATTGACGCCTCTTCGCACAAACGGGCCAGCATATCATTGAGCGTTTTCAACAACGCGCTTTGCAGGTCTTCCAGACCGCGCTGTGCGCCGGCATGGCGAATACGGGAAAGCACATCGTCGCCATACCGCACCTGGGGGTTCATGCATGACGTTGTCGCCAGGGGCTCTCCGGTGCACAAATCCAGCAATACGCCCACCAGTGTTGTTGTGCCGATATCAAAGGCGACCCCATGACAGGCACGCGCAGTGTCCCCGGCTTCAAAATCGATGAGATGGTGATCGGTGAGTACTGCCGTACCGGAAAAACGGCACGCGCGCAGTTTTTGCGCCAGCATCTGCAATAGCGATGTACTGATCTTCAAGGGGCCGGTGTAGGCCTCAATGCGTGCCAGGTCCGAACGGTTATCCTGTAACGAAGGGGTATCCAACTTCAGGTAGCGTTTTCGTACTGCGGGGGCGACCTGCGTTACTTCCTCCGTTTGCGCTGTTGCCAGGATGCGGTGCTGATCGGCAAACAAAACACCATCGGGTACAAAGACCTCACAGTCTTCCTCAATCCGACATTGGCAGGCCAGCCGCCATCCCATCGCCAGTTCTTCTTCGCTAAAGCAGTCTAGCTCTGCAGCATTGGGTTTGGCAGCGCCACGAACGACCTGTATACGACATTTTCCGCAGGTACCCACACCACCACAGGGCGTATCAATGATGCGGGCTGCCGTTGCAGCGGCTTCCAGCAACGTTGTGCCCGGAAGCACATTTACCGTGCAATTTCGTGGTTTAAAAAGCACCGTTCGTATTGATGGATTCATGTTGCAGCCTGCTATTGTGTTTCTCAGCCCATCTGTTTGGAAACTATTTTGAGAATATAAACGCACCCTTCACGCCTGCAAAGAAATTATCACCTTTTTCTTTCGGCGACCAGATTATGCAAGCCTATCATGTTTTTCTCAGAATTCCAAAATGGTTCCTGCCTGGGCGGGAAAGACTTTTTTAGGAAAGGTTTCCCCTAATGCGCGTATAGCGGCTTCACCGGTGCAATGGTTGGGATAGAACTGTGCGATATCCCATTGGCGCAGTGCTTTTACCGTTGCTTCAATACGTTCGGCGGACGCATGGCTTAAATGTAGCCCCCCTATCAACGCCCGGATGGATTTTGTATTCGTAAGTGTTTCCACCCGTTGCAGAATATTGATGATCCCCGAATGGGCACAGCCCAGCAAAACGATCGTGCCTTCTGCGGTGTCGATAAGCATGGATTGATCATCCGGGAATTCTTCCTGCACACGGTTTCCGTTCAGATAGGTCTGGAAACGTTCGGGTATTTTTTCAAATGCACATGTGCGTGGGATTTCGCCTGTCAAGCGGACCCCTTTCCCCAGTGTTACCCCGCCTTCCGACAAAACTAAGTCCGCAGCGGCGCTTTTGGTGACGGCGTCATCAATAGGCATCCCAATGTCACGCACCTGCTGCTTATCATCCACCGAGAGTTTGGCGGCAAAAGCTGCCGGATGTGCATAAACGAGCGCCTGAGGCGCATGTTGCAATACTGCCGCTAGACCGCCCCCATGATCATAATGTCCATGACTAAGTGCAATCCACTGCACACGGCTCCAATCCCAATTCAGTTGTGCGGCGTTGTGCAGAATTTTGTCCGATTGACCCGTATCAAATAAACCTACCGTATCCGGCGTCTCAATGCCATACGCCAATCCATGTTCCGTTTCCAAATCCGGACGGGCAGCGTCGTTTTCCATCAGTATCGTGATGCGTACCTGTTGCGACATTTAAACTACTCCTTGATAACCTAAGTGGTCCAGCGACCACAAGCGTTAGGTATGGTCCTTGCCATCCCTGACCGCAGTGAAGTTTCTCGTTTTTTATAGCAGTTTCCAGATTATAGCCATTAAAGTGGTCCAGCGACCACAAGGTGGCCAGGGCCACACCCAGAAAACAGGGTCCTTACCGTCTCTGACCGAAACAAAACTTCGTTTTTAGGAAAAATTTTAGAATTAAGTCACTAAATGGGCTATATCTAATTCTTTCGTGTGAATTGCGCCACAACCTCTACATGCCGTGTATGGGGAAAGAGATCGACCGCCTGCATATGGGTCAAATGGAAATGCTCTAACAACAGGGGTAACTCACGCGCCAGAATTTTTGGATTACACGAAACATAGAGTAAATGGGGAGGGGCCAATTCGCTGATGCGACGTAGTGCTTTGGGATGCAAGCCGGCACGAGGCGGATCGAGCACCACAGCATTATTGGGTTCCAGTCCGCCCGCCCGAATCTCGTTGCGCAGATAGTTCTTTACCTTGTCCGTAATGAACGTTACATTGTCTATTTTGTTGACAGCCGCATTGTGGCGGCCATCTTCAGAGGCCGATGTGACGTTTTCTACTGACCAGACCTTTTTTACCAGATCAGCACAGCTAAACGCGATGCCGCCTGCACCACCATACAAATCATACAAGGTGTCTGGTTGTATTTTTTGTACCCATTGCCGAATAAGACCGTAAAGCCGTTCGGTAGCCCGCGGGTTAGTCTGGAAAAAGCTGAAGGGAGAGATACGGAAACTTAATTCGCGCGCATCTCCTTCTGTTTCCAGACGTAGTACCTCGGTAATGGCAGGTTCACCATACAGCAGCTCCAACTCATCCGCAGCAGCGACATCGGCCTTGCCCTCAAAAATACCGCGATAGATACTCGTTGCCCGATACGAACGTTGCACCGCCTCCACAAAGGGCGCTGCATCAAACGGACCCGGTCGTGTAATGAGTACCACCATGCGCTCCCCGCTCCGTTTGCCATCACGAATCAGCAAACAGCGCAGAAACCCCGTCTCCGCTTTCGAATCATAAGCGCGCAATCCCGCCTCCTGGTACCAGGAGCGCACCGACGCCATCAACGCATCCATGCCCATAGGCCCAATACGGCACTCTTCAATATCCAACGGCCAGAACCAACGTCCCCGTTTCTTAAAGCCCAGTACAGTGTCCCGTATAAAATCCTTGGGCGGCGGCGTATCATAGCGTTTCGGTGCAAAAACAGGATCTACCTTGTTGCGGTAATGCCAGGTAATCGGCGAAGGTGTTACCAGGATAGGCTCCGTCCAAAACGGTTCAAACAATTCCCCCAGCATCGCCGCCTTATTCGTCACCTGTTCACTATACGGAATATCCTGCGACTGGCATCCGCCACACTCGCCAAAGTACGGGCAGCAGGCGTCGTCGGACGCCGATTTTTCAAAAGTCATAATGCATATCCTGTTGAGTCAAGGGACAACAAAGGCAGAACTTCACTTAAATGATGAATAGTTGCATCCGGTTGCAGATCACCCGGTTGCGGCTCAAACAATTCCGGCGGTGTCCAACGTTGTATATGCACCACCTGCATTCCAACCCGCTTTGCGCCCTGCACATCTGACAACCAATTGTCTCCTACAAAGAGGACCTCATGGGCCGCCAGAGCCAATTCGCACAAACTCTGTGCAAAGGGAAGCGGGTGGGGTTTTACATACCCTAAATCCCCTGAAACCACTACGCTCGAAAAGAAATCTGCAATACCGAGTTGCTGCATGCTGCTTCGGATGGCCGCACCATCTGGATAATTCGAGACCAATCCCACAGCATAGCGAGCCGAAAGCCGCTGTAGTATATCTACAAGAACTTCTGAATCCGTCACACGCACCGAATCGATAAACGCTTTCCTGCGTACCTCAAGCAATGCTTCCAATGTCGGTTCGGACACTTGTTTTTGATACAACGTGCGTATCATCTCCTGCAAAAAACAACGCCAATCTGTTTCACGGTATAACGGCGGTGCTCCCTCATACGGCATCATCCGCGCACGCTGGCATAATCCCTCGAAAACGCTCTGCTCCATAGCACCATAGTCAGCTTCCAAAGCTCGCGCTAAACAGGTATTGCAATATCCCAAGGCATCCGGTCCATAAGGAATCAGGGTGTTGCCATAATCAAAAACGATGGCGCGAATTGACGCGCTTTTCACAGACATCCTATGCAACTCCATGGTTAAAGCTGGGCAGATTTGCACACAAAAAGCATAGTATACATGCCTCTCTTCCTGTTTTTCAGCATTTCGTTGCGCTTTAGTATTAAGGCGGAAAACGCTACATAGACGCATCTTTGTTTTGGAACGGGATAGCTAAAAGGAAAGTAGCTTTCGGAGCGTTTTGTTGTTTGACGGCGCCTGCTGGCGTGGGTTTGTAAAAGCAACATTCCCAAAGTGTACAATACCCTCAAAATCCCACAGACAGTTTGTGACAGCCAAGGGTAACCTATGAAAAAAGCGATCTATTCAATAAACGTTCTTATACCGATACTACTCATGGTGAGCTGCGATGTGTTCAAAGAAGAACCACCGCAGGCGCTACCACGCCCCGTCGTGTTTCCACAAATTCCTCTCGATGATTCTCAGACTCCGGCTCATCCCCCCATAAGCCCTCCGCCTTCTGTTCCAGACTCACTTTCTCCACTCCATCAGTCGCTTATCGGAACAGAATGGAAGATCGGCGATATTACCGCTCACTTTAAAACAGCAAACCAGGTAACCCTTCAAGGCGGCCCCTTTGCCGAATTGGCCATGCAAGGCGTGGAAACCGCGTACACTTTTGAAGACGGGAACATTACGATTCGTGTGTTGGGGGAGACGCAAACGGGTACATGGGACGGCACAACGCTCTCTATTAATAATACTACCGCCGTCTTACCGACATCGTCTCTGGAATAACAAACTGTTTGATAGGGAAAAAGAGGAGTATGGCGATTATGAATCAGGGAAAGCGGGAAAGCACACTGCATGATTTAAGTTGGGGGGTAGGAAAAAAACGGTTCATGACAACAACGGTTGTTTTACTGTCGTTGATGTTTGCGGTTGCCAACGCCGAAGACAACAAAGACATGCAAAAACGCTACCCATTGAAAACGCGTCAGATTGTGTTGCGTGACCCTTGTGTGTTGCCGCATGATGGCGTGTATTATATGGTCGGCACGGGAAAACATGGTAAATCACAAGGGTTCTATGTCTTTAAGAGCTTAGATCTGAAGAAATGGTCCAAACCAATCCCTGCCTTTGAAGCGACCAAAGATTTTTGGGCCGATCGTGATTTCTGGGCGCCTGAATTGCACCACTACAAAGGGAAATTTTATCTCTTTGGCACTGCAGCGCTTGCCCCTCCGGTACGCGCTACGCAGATTTTTGTCAGCGATACACCGACAGGACCGTTTAAACCACTTGGAGAGCGTGCGCAAACACCCAAAGATTGGCAATGTCTCGACGGCACCCTGTTTATTGATGACGAAGGTGCTCCCTGGATGCCCTTCTGCCATGAATGGACACAGGTGGGTGACGGGGAAATGCAGGCTATCTGTCTGACAGAGGATCTCAGCGAAAGCAAGGGAGAACCCATACTGCTATTCCATGCCTCTGATGCGCCTTGGGCAAAATCGATACGAGACGAGAAGGCCTTTATCACCGACGGCCCTTGGTTACATCGCTTGAAGAACGGAACGTTAATTATGCTTTGGTCCAGTTTTACCGAAAAGGGGAGATACGCGGTTGGGGTGGCCAAAAGTGAAAGCGGGAAGATACAGGGGCCGTGGCGACAGGAGGAAACACCTCTGTTTAAAGCCCATGGCGGGCATCCTATGCTTTTCCGTACGTTTGAGGGTAAGCTCATGATGTCGTTGCATCAACCGAATAGTGGCGCTCCGGAACATCCCCGGTTCCTCGAGGTCGTTGAAACCGAAACAGGCTTGAAACTTGTAGATTGATTGAGTACTGGGGGAACCTTTTTGTGAACAAAAAGGTTCCCCAGATCCCCTCCCAAAAAAATTTAAGAGAAAAAAGGGGCCATGTTCAAAAACGGTAAGGTTCCTGGATGTTAGGGCCTGTCTCAAAACATGGCTTTTTCAAGGCGCGCTTTTGTCCTTACTGTGTTTTGCCAGTCAGCTACCAAGTTCAAGTGTGCGGCTAGTTGACGCAGGATGCAGGCGATTTTGGGTAGGGCTTTAATTTATGGGTTAGCAGGCGCGAATGTTTGCAGGCCGGTGGCAAACTACTAGAACATTTTTGTGTTAATACACGCTGAAAAATCGAACCCCAAAGCATTTTCTGAGAGGTTAGTAAATGTGGCGTTTTCGAATCAGCTCTTTCCTGTTCCATCATTCCGTAGTGAATTCTCTACTTCGTCAACGAACTGAGATCGACCATCATTATGTGGCCATGAGCCCCTGCGAGTAAACGTTGTGTAATGGCCTGAATACAACAAATATACTTCATATCGGGCTCGTGTTAAGCCTACATAAAACTTGCGGCGTTCTTCTGTAAGAGTATGTCCTGTCAAATTTCTGTAGTTTGGTATCCTTCCTTGTTCCAACCCAACCATGATTACCACGTCATACTCAAGTCCCTTGGCGGAGTGAAGCGTCGTTAAGGTCAAGTGTTCAGGTGAACCACCTTGTCCACCAAAAAAAGCAACAGTCACATTCTCCATCTTGCCTTCCGGCGATGTCACCCTTAGCAGGTTTTCCACTTTATCTTTGTCATCTCGCAGGCGAGGCTCACTATCAATCGCATCACGAAGGCCCGCGCAGAGAAACTTATTCAACCAGTCACACAACTTTACGTCTGGCGTGCGGTGATGATATAAAAACCGCACGAGCTGTATTCGCGCGTGTCGTTGTGCTTCAGGGGAATCAAGGCGCTCATTGAACACAAGCCAGCGGCTTATCAGTTCGGATAAACTCGTTTTGCCCGTTTGCCATGCTCCGGCACACCAAGCCGCACAATCCTCCAGCCAATACGTTACCTGCGATGGCTGATATGGATTATTACCATCTATTCGTATAAACTCCCATCCCTTTTGGGCAACAGCTTCCGCCACTAAATTTCCATCGTTCTTATCAAGATAGAGAATTGCAACATCTCCGAGTCTTCGTCCGTCGCGGCGTTCTAACGCTTCGGGGATAATCGTGTTGCATACATGTTGCATTTGAGCTGCGAGCCCCTCTGGACATTCTTGGACGAATACAAATCCCGGCTCATCATGGCCAGATCGAAAATTGCGTTCTTCGGCAAGTGCGGCGGTGGATGCCTGGATAATCTGTGAACCGCATCGGTAATTCAGGTTAAGCTGAACTGCCTCAACTTCCCCATGCTGAGAAAGTTCCCTGAGCAGACCTGGCTCTGCACCGGTGAAACCGTAAATCGATTGATCAGGATCACCAACCGCCAACAGACGCATTCCACCTTGAAAACATAGGCATTGCACTAGTTGATCCAGAGGATGTCCTAAATCTTGATACTCATCAACAACAAGGATTGGGAAGCGAGCTGCAAGAGCTTTTCTCACCCATGAATGAGTTTTGACCAGATGTAAACCAATCAACACCATGCCATCAAAGTCGATCAGGCCGCGTTCATCCAGAATGCTCTCATATGCCTCGATTACTTCGGCGGCTTGCTCATCTTTGGTGTGCCATTCTTGGGAATCTCGGTCAAGCACAGTTCTGCGGTATCTCTCAAAGCGAATATCCCACCGCTCATCAATACCGATGGTTCGCCCCAATGCTTCCTGTTTGACGGCCTCGGTTTCTGACACCGAAGCGACTGCGATGGGATAGGTCTTTGGCAGTTCGGCAAGCTCTGCATATGGTATGACGATGTGTTTGAGGCAGAATCCGTGAAGTGTCGTTATTGACGCCCGCCTACCATCTGTAACGCCAAGTTGCTTAAGGCGTCGCTTTAGCTCTCTGGCACACTGGTTATTGTAGGTAATGCAAGCAATACCTCTGGGTGGCTGAACATCCTCGGCGAGCATTCGCGCCATTTTGACCGTAAGCGTTTTTGTCTTTCCACTACCTGGCCCAGCCAGTAAAACGCAATTGCCTGTGGACTCATACGCCTGCCATTGTCCCGGGTTGTTCCGCAACTGCTCGGCTTGAAGCATATAGGGATGCCTATTCTCAGCCGCATCTGTCGGCGACATATTGCACCCCCTTGAGAATGTACTCAGGACAGGCTTTCTCACCTGAGTCCTCAATAACAGTCGCCAGGCGTTGGGCAAAGCGCCCCTTTCCAACTTTTTCAAGTGCAGAGAGTAAGTGGATTGCATCTGTGTCTGATATGTCGTCCGTAAGCCGATTGAACCATGTGATCATCTTCTTGTTGGTAGAACAATCTCCGATAGCTTCTGCATAACGTCTTGCCATTCCAGATCGAATCAAATCAACTTCCAATGTGTATGTGTTCAAAAAGACCCCATATTCAGAGGCGTTTGACAGTAACTCATCATATTCACTTGATGCCCATATTGCCTCATCAACTACTGCCGCAACCATCGAATTGACAGCTCGGTTGTGCCCTAAAGGGCTTCGTTCCTCGCCATCCTTTGGCTCACGAGGATCAAGGTCAGTCAAAGCAGCCACAGGAAGATTCAACCCTTGAGGCCCAAGTAATGTCAGATATGGGTAGAAATTTGTCCCTGAAATCGAGCAAACGGCAATTCCCAGTTCGTCGAGATCATATCCATTGTTCCTAGCGAGCACAGGCACTAGGAAGCGTTCTGCATCCCCCTCAACAAGAACGATTCCCTTGGCAAAAAGCACCTCTCCACGGTTTACGTCCAAATACCGCTCAAGATCTGCGATGTCACTGGGGTCAAGCTCGATTTCTGCAGTAGAAACTGCTTCGGTCGCGTTTCCTCCAGAGTCTTGGCGAAGCAACACGATGTCTTTCAGCGGCGTTACGCTTGCGATATGCGGGGAATGGGTTGTCATCAACACGGTGGAGGACGGTTCATTTCGCTCAGAGCCACTTGCACCACGAGGCCGGAGATAATTTCTGAAAACCAATCGCTGAAGATTAGGATGCAGATGGGCCTCCGGCTCCTCAATTGCCCAAAAAGTATGGTCGCGGTCTCCGTCTGCGACCATTTGCTCATATTCGAGAGATTTCAATGCGAAATAGAGCAGGTTGGCGGAGCCAAGACTGGCATCATGAATGCCTCGCTTTCCGCCATCAATGTAAATTCGCAAAGCACGGATGAGCTTGTCCGCATCTGTTGGAGAAAAACGAAGAGCGGTTTCAAGTGCCTGCCCTTCGCCCATCATATCCTTGATTTTGCCCTCGATGGCTTCCGCGACAGACTTCACTTCCTTTACTTCGGTGAGTTTTTCCGTCGATTGATTGACTTCATCGGCGAGTTGTTCCAGCGTTTCTGGTTCCACTTCGCCAGCGACCTGATCCAGAAGCGGTCGTAGCGGCGAACGAGTCCAACGCAATAGATCACCTTCGCAATCACGCATTGCGGGAAAAAGGTCCATGGGCAGTCTCTGTCGCACCTGATGACCGACAAGGTTATCTTTGCGGTCACCGCCATAAATGACAAATTCGTAATCGGCGCCTTTCGTTGGATCGCCTTCCAAGCCCGGTTTCGGCCGCCACTCGTAGGTCAGGCGTGACACCATCGGGTCGGGCTCAATGAGATGCTCAGCCAGGACAGCCAGTTGGTTCTCATTATCTTCAAAGTCTGCGATGTCTACAGAAATCCGGATTACGTCATTGGATGTAAGTGGCCGGTTCAAACCATCCCAGAAGTCTTCCTCCCTTAGATTTCGCGCGGAATCTGGCAGGGACGGGTCGAGTATCAGCCTCATGGCATACAGAAAATTGGACTTGCCGATCTTATTCTCGCCGACAATTACAGCATTTTTGTCCAAGGCAATGTCCACCTTGGAGAAATTCCGAAAGTTTTCAATCTGTATTCGTGATAGCCGCATGGCAACCCCTCGTAACAGGCGCAAAATCTGCAATATATCGATATCGTTAGTCATGCGCTATTCTGTAAAAAAATATCCGTTTTTCTTTGTTTCTTTCTTTTTTCGTAAAAAGAAAGAAATATTCATAGTATCTTAAATGGTGTTATTCATCCAGAGTTCGAAGCACAGAATGGCCCAGAGGTGGTGGCCGTAGTGTTCTTTGCCCTGACGGTGGAGGGTAAAGAGGCGGCGTATGTAGTCGGGGTTGAGCCAGTGTCGGTTATGGGCGGTCGGCGCCAAGACGATTTCCTCAAAGAAATCGGCCAGCTCGTTTTGAAACCAGCTTTGGATAGGGATGGAGAATCCCTGTTTGCGTTGCTGAAGAATTTCGGGGGGAAGCAGGTCTCGAACGGCAGCCTTCATCAACCGTTTGGATATACCCCGGTAGTATTTCCAGGAAAAAGGTAGGGTGGCTGCGAATTCAACAATCCGGTGATCGAGTAAGGGAACCCGTGCTTCCAGTCCATGCGCCATGCTCATACGGTCCACCTTGGTCAATACGTCGTCGGGCAGGTAGAGTCGGGTGTCCAGATGGAGCATCTGGTTGTTCTCTGATGTGTTTTGGATAGCGTCCAGATGATTTTTTAGATAATTTGTATTGTTTTGCAAAAGTTTTTGTTTGAAATTATCCTGATATAATCCGGCGCGGTCTGCTGCGTTAAAACACGTCTGGCGCCGCAGAAAGCTTTCCAGGGGGGATAAAAAGGTGTCGGCATTGAAACGGCGCAATTTTTCGACGAATGGGGAAGCAGGTAAGAGATGTAACGCATTTCCAACGGCATGACGCAACAGGGCAGGACAGCGACGGTATTGTGCGACGCGATGATTCATATGCGCCCAAGTGTATCCCGCGAAAAGCTCGTCACCGCCATCCCCGGAAAGCGCGACCGTAACCTGTTCGCGTGCTACTTGAGAGACGAGCCACATGGGGAATGCAGAAGAATCGGCAAAGGGTTCTCCGAAGTGTGCGACAAGTTGCGGGAGCAACGTGATCATATCCGGTTCCAGCATGGCTTCTGTATGATCGGTGTTAAAACGTTTCGCCACTTCCCTTGCATAAGAAAGTTCATCGGTTTTTATATTTTTAAATCCGATTGAAAATGTTTTTATCGGTTTTTTGCTTTGTGCGCTAAGGTGTGCCACCACCGTACTGGAATCCAGTCCACCGCTCAGAAATGCCCCGAGCGGCACATCGCTTATCCGACGTAAAGCGATGGAATCTTTCAATAAATCCGCAAAAGCTGCTGTACATTCCTCAAAGGACCCCATTGGACTGTTGGTGTAGGCAACTTGCCAATAGGTTTCGGTGGTGTATGCACCCTGTTGGAAGACCAGTTTTTCGGCGGGACGTAATTTGTGTACACCTTCGTATATTGTATCGGGTGCGGGAATGTACAGGTAGCTAAAGTAGGCGTCCAATGCCGCAGGATTGAGCGTATCGGTATTGGTGAATCCACCTGCGCTAAGCGCGCCAAGTTCAGAAGCGAAGGCAAACACGCCGTTGCGCCATGTGTAGTGCAGGGGTTTGATGCCCAGGCGGTCACGAGCCAAGAGTAGTCGCTCTTCTGTAGCGTCCCAATAGGCCAAGGCAAACATACCATTGAATCGCTGCAAGGCGTCATCACCCCAAATGCGCAATGCATGCAAAACCACTTCGGTGTCGCAATGACTGGTAAAGACGCATCCTTGTTTTTCCAACGTGGTGCGTAGTTCCTGGAAATTATAGATTTCCCCGTTGAAAACCAGGGCGTGGTTACCATCCTGGCTCAGGAAAGGTTGGCGTCCTGCGGGGCTAGGATCGAGGATGCTGAGACGACGATGTGCCAATCCTGCAGGTCCCTTGCACCATATGGCGGCATCATCGGGACCGCGATGCTGTTGTGCGTTGTTCATCGCCTCCAGCAGGGAGGTAGTTGCCGTACGCTGTGCATCGGCATGTATGTATCCGCTAATACCGCACATAAGCAGC
The DNA here is from genome assembly GCA_963678445.1 of Candidatus Hydrogenedentota bacterium. Lineage (GTDB taxonomy): Bacteria > Hydrogenedentota > Hydrogenedentia > Hydrogenedentales. Next base: position 4,169,546 of record OY782877.1, read on the forward strand.
CTCGATTATGTGTTTCTGTTATTGCTCTCTTTGAGTTGGTTTATGTGTTAATACGTTGTCCTGTGGCTGCGGAACGATAGGCAGCGTCCAGTACGCGTTGGAGTTGCAGCCCCTCCTGAAGGGTGGGTTCCGGGGTTTTGTCCAGGGCGATGGCCTCGAGAAAAGAGTACATGCAGTGCAGATGAGCGCGTAGCCAGCCGATATTGACGCGGGGCGCGGGAAACCCGCTGGCGGGTTTGGGGTATTGTTGAAAACACTCTACCTTGCGGAAGCCACGCATGCCGCCCATGGGGGTAGCGGGATCGCGGACATCGTACACTTCCAACGTGTTGGGTTCCATCAGATTAAACCGCAATGCGCCATGTTCGCCATGGATTTCAAAGCGTACCTCGTCGCATACGCCCGTGGCGAATTTGGTGGCTTCCAGGGTGCCGAGTACGCCGCTCTGGTGGCGCAATAGCATGAGGGTCAGGTCGTCTGTGTCTACGGGACAAGGCGTTCCGGTGACGGGGTCGTTGCGTTCGGTGATGAAAGTTTCGGAGGTAGCGTAGACGGAAGCCACGTCACCCAGCAGGAATTGCATCATATCGACGATGTGCGAACCGAGATCGTATAGGGAACCACCGCCGCTGAGTGTTTTTTGTCCACGCCAGGAAATAGGGCGGTTGGGATCGATATTGCTGGAATGCAGATAGGCCCCACGGTAGTGGAAGAGACGTCCCAGGAACCCTTCCTGCAGCAATTGTCGGGCGCGCATGGTGGCGGGCAGGAAGCGGTTATGTAAAACGACCTGGCTTTTTCCCTGGTAGTTGCAACGGCGCAAGGCATCTTCTACCTCCAGAGTTTCTTCCGGTGAGGCGACGACGGGTTTATCGCAGTAGATGTGCTTGCCCGCTTCGATAGCAGCAATAAGCTGTTCTTTATGGCATGCGTTGGGCGTACTGACGCAAATAACATCGATTTCGGGGTCGTCGATGAGTTCCTGGTAATCCGAAACCACCTTGCGATAGTATCCCATCTTTTCCGCGACAGCGCGACCTTCTGCACTGCGGCGGCATACGGAAATGTGTTTCACACGAAATGGTGGTGCGTCGTAAAAGAGGGGGATGTTGAGCATCCCATAGGTATGTGCGCGGCCCATAAAGCCGAATCCGATGATTCCTACCCCTAATTCCATAAGAATGTATCCATGTGTGTCTGTTTTTAATGGTCTGTATTTATGGCGCTGTGTAGTTCAGTGACGGCCTGGGCCACATCGGGTGCTGCAGTGAGTGCGGTGACTACCGCGATGTGTTTTGCGCCGCGACAGACGATTTGGTCAACGTTGTGGGCTTTGATACCGCCCATACAGGTGTAGGGGATATCGAGATGGGGGGCGATAGCGTCGATCATGGCGGGACCTACGACGCCAGTAGGTACGGCTTTGGTCTGCGTAGGGAAGATGGGGCCGATATTGACGTAGCTGGCTCCTGCTTCCTGAGCCGACAATGCCTCCTCCAGGTTATGGCTGGAAGCGCCAAGGATAAGGTCAGGTGCGATACGTCTTGCCGCCGCCATAGGCAGGTCCTGTTGTCCCAGATGGACGCCGTCGGCGTCGACGGCCAACGCAATATCGATACGGTCGTTGATCAACAGCAGCGCACCGGCTTTTTGCGTATGTTCCCGAAAGGTTGCGGCGCGTTTGTACAAGGTTTCACCGTCCAGATCCTTTTCGCGAAATTGTACGATACGTACACCAGCGTCCAGGCAGGCATCGAGTACTTCCAATGCGCTTCTACCAGCGCAAAAGGATTCGGTAATCACCGCGTAGATATCTGTCTGTTCAAAGCGTTGCATGCGTTCCTGGTGTGTCATCAGCCACCTCCCACCAGACGCACCAGTTCCAGCTGATCGCCCTCTTGTAGCCGGACATCAGCATAGGTTTCTCGTGGTATCACCTCGCCATTGCGTTCTACGACCACCGTTTTAGGGTTCATGGCCAGGGTAGTCAGCAATTCCAGCAACGTCGTGTTTTCGGCGACATCCCGGTCTTCGCCATTAATGATTAAAAGCATGAGTGCCTGATTCCTTGTATCTTCTGTTATCAAACATGTCGCGTTTTTGTACTGCGACGTAGCCTGATTATACACCGCCTGCCTGTCAGATGCATGCGTACGTAGAAAATTCGACATTCTTTTGCAGATGCCGTATTATCAAGCTCTGCCGATGCGAATCGTGTGGTAATGCGTTTGCATTGCGCCGGTGTTTTGTTGTGGGTTTGGAGCAATCTATCCGGGTTGGTTCGGCCTGATAATGGGTAACAATTTGTGTAGATAAAGGACAAGGCGATGCCGAAAATTCAACGGGCTATTATCAGTTGTTATGACAAGACCGGTGTAGTGGAGCTGGGCCAGTGTTTGCAGGAATTTGGCGTGGAGATCATTAGCACGTCGGGTACGTTGACTATCCTGCGTGAAGCCGGTATTGAGGCGGTGAGTATTGAAGATTTTACGGGGGTGCCGGAGATGATGAATGGGCGGGTGAAGTCACTGCACCCCAAGGTGCATGCGGGGCTGCTGGGCATACGGGACAGCAAATTGCATCAGGAGCAGTTGCAGGCTTACGACATGCAGTGGATTGATTTGGTGGTGGTGAATCCGTACCCGATCGATAAGTTGATTGCGGACCCGGGAACGACGACGGATGTGGTTTTTGATCAGACGGATATCGGGGGGACGGCGATGATTCGTTCTGCGGCCAAGAATTTTCGGTATGTGGGCGTGGTGGTGAATCCCAAGCGGTATCCCAGTGTAATCCATGAAATGCGGGCTCTGGAAGGACGGCTTTCCTTTGCTACGCGATATCGGTTGGCGCAGGAGGCGTTTTATTGCACGGCGGCGTATGATCGTGCGATTGCGGAGTATTTACAAAGCTCGGAACCGCCTGCGGAGTAGGCGTTGCCGAGTGATAAATCCATATAAGAGCAGTAGAAAGTTAACTTCAGAGGAGTGGTGAATTCGCATGAATGTGCTTGTGATAGGTAGCGGTGGACGCGAGCATGCGTTGGCGTGGAAGATAGCGCAAAGCCCCATGGTGGAGAAGGTGTATTGTGCACCGGGTAATCCGGGAGTAGCGTCGCTGAATAAAGGCGAATGTGTGGATATCGGGGTAAACGATTTTGAGGCGCAGAAGGCCTTCATTCAGTCGAATGAAATTGGATTGACCGTAGTGGGTCCGGAAGATCCGTTGGCGAAAGGCGTGGTAGACGTCCTTTCGAGCGAGGGACATCGTGTCTTTGGTCCGGTAGGCGATGCGGCCCAATTGGAGGCAAGTAAGGCTTTCGCTAAAGCGTTCATGGCGGCGAATAACATTCCTACAGCGGCCTATGCAGAGTTTGATAATGCAGATGCAGCTATCGCCTATGTGCGGGAACAGGGCGCGCCGATTGTGGTCAAGGCCGATGGGCTGGCTGCGGGTAAAGGGGTGACGGTGGCGTTGGATGTGGACACTGCGGTGGCTGCTATTAATGAAGCCATGGTTGAAAAGGCCTTTGGGGAAGCGGGCGGCAAAGTCATTGTGGAAGAATACCTGGAAGGGGAAGAAGCGTCTATTCTTGCCTTTTGCGATGGTAAGACTGTGGTGCCAATGGCCTCCAGTCAGGATCACAAACCTGCCTATGATGGCGATACAGGGCCCAACACGGGAGGGATGGGCGCGTATTCACCTGCCCCTGTAGTCACGCCGGAGTTGCAGGACCGTATTCAGAAAGAGGTTTTACAGCCGGTGATCGATGGAATGCTCAAACGGGGTACGCCGTATACGGGTATCCTCTACGCGGGCCTGATGATTACGGCGCAGGGACCGAAGGTGGTGGAGTTTAACGTGCGTTTTGGCGATCCGGAGACGCAGGTCGTCTTGCCGCGTCTGGAGAATGATATTGTTCCCGTCTTTTTAGCCTGTTGCGAGGGCACCCTGGAACGTTGCAAGCTACAGTACAGTAGTGGTCCGTGCGTAACAGTGGTAATGGCGAGTGGGGGCTATCCGCGAGACTATGAAAAGGGTAAGGAGATTACCGGTATCGACGCCGCTGAGCAAGATGCGGATGTAATGGTTTTCCATGCAGGTACCCGTATTTCAAGGGAAAGCTTGCAGACCAATGGCGGTCGTGTACTGAATGTGACGGCTCGTGGCGACGATTTGCCCAGTACGATTGAACGTGCTTATACCGCCGTGAAGCAGATCCATTTTGAGCAGGCGCATTTCCGCACGGATATTGGCAAGAAAGCCCTGGATCGTCTGGCTTCCAGCTAGCGTTTCAACATAGATGACAGGTGTTTTCTGGGGAATCTGTTTTTTAAACAAGGTTCCCCAGAACTATTTTAAGCAATATTGAATTAGCCAGAGGGATGCACTGGCAATATTTTTGTGGTAGACTTGCGCGTTATGGCTATACGAGAAAATACACCGATTATTGTGCAGTCGGACCGTTCGATCCTGTTGGAGACGGATGGTCCGATGTTTGAGGATGCGCGGGATTGTCTGGCGAGCTTTGCAGAACTGGTAAAGTCACCGGAGCATATCCACACGTACCGGCTAACGCCGTTGTCGTTGTGGAATGCGGCGGCGGCAGGCCTGACTGCGGCAGAAATTCTGGCGGGGTTAGAGCGCTATAGTCGCTATGAGATTCCCCAGAATATTGTGGCGGAGGTGGAGGACAATATTTCGCGCTATGGCCGTCTGAAGTTGTACCGGGGCGATGACGGCGGCCTGGTATTGCAGTCGGATGAGTCGTTACTCATTATGGAGCTGCTGCACCAGAAGTCGCTGCAGCCGTATGTGACAGGTACGCCGGATGGGAAACGCATCTTTGTGCGTCCCGAGGATCGGGGCAATCTAAAATCGGCGTTGATCAAGCTGGGCTTTCCGGTGGAGGATTTGGCCGGCTATGTAGATGGGGCACCATTGACGCTGGATTTACGAGAACGTACCTTGTCGAATCGAAGCTTTGGACTGCGTAAGTATCAGTGCGAGGCAGTAGCGGCATTTTATGCAGCGGGTTCGAATCAAGGCGGCAGCGGCGTCGTGGTGTTACCGTGTGGCGCGGGCAAGACGGTGGTGGCGATCGGGGCTCTTAATGCGGTGAAGATGCATACGTTGATTCTGACGACGAATACGGTGGCGTTGCGGCAATGGAAAAAAGAGTTGCTGGATAAGACGACGTTGACCGAAGAGGAGGTGGGGGAGTATAGCGGAGATTCGAAAGAGATTAAGCCAGTTACGATTGCAACGTACCAGGTCTTGACGTATCGCAAAAGCAAGGACAGTCCATTCCTGCATTTCAGCCTGTTCGATGAGGGGCAGTGGGGACTGATTGTCTATGATGAGGTGCATTTATTGCCTGCACCCGTGTTCCGTGCGACGGCATCGTTGCAGGCGCGGCGACGTTTGGGCCTTACAGCAACTTTGGTGCGTGAGGATGCGCGTGAGGACGATGTTTTCAGCCTAATCGGACCGAAGAAATATGACATGCCGTGGAAGGTGCTGGAGAAGCAGGGGTGGATCGCGCAGGCGTTGTGTACCGAGGTGCGGGTGCGCCTGCCTGAGGATGAGCGGTATCGGTATGCGATTGCGGATAAAAGGGGCAAATTTAAAATTGCTTCGACAAATCCGGTAAAGGCGCATATTTGTGAAACTTTGGTAAAACGGCATGCATCGGACAATGTGCTGATCATCGGACAGTACCTGGATCAGTTAAAGGCCTTCGCCAAATATTTCAAAGCACCGATTATTACGGGGCGGACGGCGACAAAAGAACGGGAACGTTTATATGGGGCGTTTCGTACCGGTGAGATTCGGTTGCTGATTGTTTCCAAGGTGGCGAATTTTGCCATTGATTTGCCAGATGCGAATGTAGCAATACAAATTTCAGGTACATTCGGTTCGCGTCAGGAAGAAGCACAGCGTCTGGGACGTATATTGCGTCCGAAAAGTGATTCAAATCTGGTGGCGCGGTTTTATTCGCTGGTTTCGCGGGATACGTGTGACCAGGATTACAGTGTGAAACGACAGCTTTTTTTGACCGAGCAAGGCTACCGGTACGAAATTGTTACGGAGGAGGAATTGTAGCCACGGGGAGTTTTGGGGAATGGCGAAAGTACAGGTTTTATGTGGCGCACACCGTTCGCAGCGGTGTGCGCAAATTGATCAGGTGATGCGTAGTCATTGGGGGCGCTCGTTTTTGTTGACGCCGACACATGGCTATGCGCGGGTACGGCGTGAGCGGTTGTTATTGACGGGTGCGGCGCAGGGATGTTGGGGGAATCCAGTACGGGAGTTCAAGGATTTTGTAGTGCACCTGCTGGCGATGGAGGGGATGCACGTGCGCCTGCTGGAAGACTTTGAGCGTCTGTTGCTGCTGGAGCAGGCATTGGCGGGAGAGACGGTGGCGGAGAGGGTAGCGGCGCTGAATCTGTCCACAGAGAATAGCGGTTTCCTGCGTCATTTATTGGCCGTAATTACGCAGTTAAAACAGGCCGCGGTTGAGCCGGAAGTCTTTCAGGAACGAATAAAAGATGGGGAGACGCATCCCTTTGACGCTTTAGTAGCGACGGCGTATGAGGCGTATCAGGCCATGTTGGCCTCATCGAATACCTATGATGTGCCAGGACTTTATTGGCAAGCCTCCTTAGCCGCCCATTCGAAAGCACCACGCGCGTTGCAGGGAATAGAGGTGTTACTGTTGGACGGTTTCGATGATTTTACACCGTCTCAGCTTCGTCTGCTTGCGACGCTTTCGAAACATTTTGATACGATTGTTTTTGGAATAAATTATGAGGATGTGCCGAATCGACAAGATTTATACACGCTTTCGGCAAAAACACTGGCCCAATTACGGGATTGTTTTGATGTTGAGATGGTCCAGTTATCTTCATCTGCCCCCAGGCGCTATAGCGAGTATGCGGCGGATCAGCTATTTTGGCGAGACAAACCTGTAATGCCGTCGGACCTGGCTGTGGATGTGCGCGGGGTCCCGTGTATGGATTATGCACAGGAGACGGAGGTGCTTGCACGTCGTATTAAGAAACTTGTTGTGGAGGAAGGGGTGCCGCCAGAGGATATCGCGCTGGTCTATCGGGGGCTACAGGGCGTTGCCTCGCAATTGAAACGGACCTTTGCTTCATTTGAGATACCCCTCCGGATGTCGCATCAACCCAATCTCTGTGAAAGTGCGGTGGGGGCGTTTGTGTTGCGTTTTTTCGAGGCCATTTCGGAGTGGGGACGCGAGCCCGTTTTGGCGGTGCTTTCTGCACCGTGGTGGCGAGAAGAATCCCAGGAGACAGAGGATGCACCCTATGCGCTGTTAACGCGTTGTGCGAAGATTGTCGGGGGCTATACAGAGTGGGAAGCGCGGTTGCAACGCTTATCAGAGCGTCTGGAGTCGGCGCAGGAGGCGGATCAGGAGGTAACAGCCGTGTTGCGTTGTTCTCCCGATGCGGCAGCCTGGACGCAACGCTTGTTAACCTTGCTGGTGCGTATGAAAGGGTGGGCGGAGCGCGTTCCAACACAGGCGACGCAAGGTGGCTACGCACAGGTATTGGATGAACTGTTGACGGAGTGGGCGCTGGATACGCGTTTGTCCGGGTATTGTACACCAGAACAAGCGCAGGATGAATTGTCGGCGTGGAAGCGTTTGCGCCGTTTACTGGCGTTGCTGGCCCGTCCAATCTATGCAGAGAAAAAGATGACATGCACAGCCTTCGTGCAGCGCTTGACCCAGGGGATGAGCGCAACGAAGTATGCCGTAGCAACTTCGCGAGGGGGTGTGGCGTGTCATGATGCACTGACTATCCGTAACCTTGATTACGCATACGTTTTTTTTGCGGGACTGGTAGAAGGGGAAACGCCGCAACGTGCAAAGGGAAATGCAATTTATTCAGATGTCGATTTACGGCGCTTGCAACAGCAGGGCATTCCGCTAGAGGGACGTCGCGAACATGGTGCACGCGAACGCCTGTTGTTTCATCACGTACTTTCGGCAGCGAGACACGCATTGTGTTTGAGCTGGAGCGTGACGAGAGGTGATGGACAACCCGCCACGCCGAGTCCCTATCTTTCAGAATTATTAGACCTGTTTTCGGAGGTCAAAAATATTACTGAACCGCTTCCCTTATCGGATGCGTTTGTGCCTGCGCAGGAAGACGCAGCTTCATTACGCGATGTGCGAGCTGTCGCTTTTTTGCGAACGCCTGAGTTGCAAAAAACGTTCGTAGAAGAGTGCGCGCGACCGGCTATGGGGCGGGCGATAGAGGAAAAACGGTATGCTGCACAACCTTTTGGCCCCTATGACGGGGTACTGTGTTGTGAGGAAGAGGAAAAGGACCATACCTCCTGCTTGTGCTCGCTGGACCGCTTTAGTGTGAATCAGTTGGAACTTTATTTGCACTGTCCATTTCATTTTTTTGCAGAACGCGTATTGGGGGTGATGGAGGGAGGCTGGGCAGAGGCGGAGTTTGATGCTCGAGTGCGCGGTATCATTCTGCACGATGCTTTGGAGTGTTTTCATCGTCATTATCTGGGAAAGGCGATTTGTGTATTACCCGTCGAGGAAGCCGATGCGGTGATGTCGGAAACGGTCGATGCCGTGTTTAAGGCACACGATTGGAAGAGCGTGACTGCGCCAACCGGGGTGGTGCATGTGGAACGGAAACGCATGAAACGGGTGTTGCAGCGGTATCTGGATATTGCACGGAGTCGGTCAGAGAAGGGAAAGGAGGATGCTGGATGGCGTCCTATGCATTTCGAGGTTTCCTTCGGACGGGTCCAGGGAGAACAGCGCGACCCGTTGTCGAATGAGAAGTATTTCGTTGTAGAGACCGATGTGGGGCCGGTACGTTTTTCCGGCTGTATCGATCGTATAGATATCAAAGAATCGTTGGTGCGGATAGTGGATTATAAGAGTTCAACGTTGCCAGGTGCTGGTGAGATTACCACTGGAAATGCGATGCAGCTGACGGTGTATCAATGGGTGGTGCAGGAGCACCTGTTCCCGGACAGTACGTGCACGGAGACGTGGTATCTGACGCCGGGGCATGCGAAATATCAGTCGGGGATGCGTGGACGAGGAACCGCATGGGAATTTCGGGAGGAGAATACACGCGCCCGGATTGCAGCGGCTGTAAAGGGAATCCGGGAGGGCTATTTCCCTCCTACTCCCGATGACCCTTCCAAACGTTGTGGATATTGTCCCTACCGTTCGGCCTGTCGCTATGAGGAGGCGCGGGTGCGTCGTAAAAAAGCGGTTATGGAGGATGCGCAATGAAGCCAACGCCAGCACAGGAACAAGCAATTAAAACACAAGCGCCGAGAATTTGTGTTTCTGCGGGGGCAGGTTCGGGTAAGACGCGGGTATTGATCGAGCGCATATTGAATTTGCTAAAGGATGGGAAGGTAGCGTTGGAGGAGATTGTTGCCATTACCTTTACGGAGAAGGCGGCGGCGGAGATGAAGGATCGCATGCGAAAGGCATTTCGAAATCGTGCGCCGCAAGGTGATGCGGAACAGATGAGTTATTGGCGCGATTTGGAACGTCGGGTGGATCATGCCCGGATTTCAACAATCCATGGCTTTTGTTCGTCGATTTTGCGTGAGAATGCGTTGCGATTAGGTCTGGACCCGGATTTTTCTATCCTGCTTGAGGCGGATAGTGTGTTGATGACGGATGCGGTGGTGCGGGACACGTTTCATGCCCTGTTGGATAAGGGGGAGGAATCCGCGTGCCGTTTGGCGGAGGAAATGCACTTGAATGCGTTGCAGGGCGAGCTCCTTTCACTACTGCAACGACCTCATTTGGTAGCGCGGTTGGCAGAACGCTTTCCTTTTTCAGATCCAGAAGCGTTACGAAAGGCGTGGGCGGAAGAAGTGGAGAAGGAACATACACGCCAGCTGTCGATGTTGGGGCTGGATGCGCGTGTACGCGTATTTTTTGGGCGTCTTCGTAGCTTTGATGGGATTTGTGAGGTGGAGACGGATGGCCGTGAGCAATTGCGGGTATCTATGATAGGAGCATTGAGTTTTCTTATTGAGAGCCGGGATGCGGAAGCTAATGCGGCGGTTATAGAGCCACTTTTCGGGCGGATCACGGGGACAAAGAAAGCAAATTGGCCCACGAAAGAAGTTCTTGATGCATTAAGCAAGTTGCAAAAGGATGTTCGCGATTTTTTAAAACCCTTTTTGACCCCACCTCTTTTTGACCCGGAAGTGGAGGCGTTGTCATCAAACCTGACGCGGGATATGTATGCTGTTTTTCATATAGTAGAAACGGCGTATCAGGCGGCGAAACAGGCAGCGAATGTTTTGGATTTTGATGATTTGATTGCGATGACGGTGAAAGTCCTGAAGGAAGATGAAACGCTTCGTATTCGGGTGGCCTCACAGATTCGTCATTTGATGATGGATGAGTTTCAGGATACAGATGGGGGGCAATTAGAGATCGCACGTTTGCTGACGAAGGTGGAAAATGGCCCTGACTTGTTTATCGTGGGGGATGTGAAGCAATCAATCTACTATTTTCGTGGAGCTGAGGTGGAGGTATTTCAGGAGGAGGAAGAGCGAGCTGAGGTGCGTATTGCTTTGCAAAAGAATTTTCGTACATTGCCGGAGGTGATGCTGTTTATCAATGACTTTTTCAGTAAGGTGCATGCCTTGGATGCGGTGGAAGCGTACCAACCGATGGAAGTGAACCGTGAGGCTACAGGGGATACACGGGTGGCGTGTTTGGTTACTGCACCGCCGGAGGATGAAAAATGGACGGTGGAGCCTTATCGGCGGCATGAGGCGGAGGGGATTGCGGATCGTATTTTGCAGTTGTGCAGCGAGCGTGAGGGCGTTCAAGTGCACGATGAGACGACGGGCGGCTTTCGTAAGGCCTGCTATGGCGATGTGGCGCTTCTTTTTCGATCAACCAGCAATGTGTATTTTTATGAAGAGGCCTTACGACGCCGGGGTATTCCGTATGTGTTGGTAGCCGGTGCAGGGTTTTATAGGCGTCAGGAGGTGGTGGATCTGATAAACCTGTTGAAGGTGGTGGTTGATCCGTGGGATGAGGAAGCACTTTTTGCCTTTTTGCGTAGTCCGATGGCGGGCTTGCGTGATGATGCCTTGTTCGCGTTGGTGCAAAATAGTTCGCTGGCGCATGCGTTCTGGAACGAGTTGACCGAGAGGATTTCTGCCTCTGCAGAAACAATGGCATTGTTTGCCGATGCACGGGCGCTATTGCGTCGTTTGAAGGCCTGCACCTTGCTTCCTTTACCTGTTTTTCTGGCGCATGTGCTGGAGGAGACGGCCTATGAGGCCGTGTTACTGGGGGGAGCGCATGGGGTGCAGAAGGCGGCTAATATACGAAAGCTTATGGAGATTGCGGATTCCTTTGCCGCACAGAAAGCACCGACATTGACGGGATTTATTCATTATCTGGAAATGGTGCAGCAGCACGAGGTGCGGGAGGGCGAGGCAGCTTTACAGACGGATGGAGCGGGTGCGGTAACGTTGATGACGGTGCATAAATCGAAGGGTCTGGAGTTTCCCGTGGTTTTTATTCCGGACATGGCGCGTAAACAAGGCGGCTCAAAGCACAGTGCGGTGGCCCTCCATCGCGATTTGGGAATGACGTTGAAAGCAACGGATTCCGTTGGGGAAAGTGTTACGCCCGCCTTGACGGAAATGATTAAGGAACGCATTCGTAATGAAGAGGGGGCAGAGCATGCGCGATTGTTATATGTGGCATTGACACGGGCGCGGGACTATTTGGTTTTGTGCGGTACGGATACCCCAGCGTCGGGAAGCTGGTTTGAGTTGCTTGAGCAAGCATTTGATGTATTGTCCCTTGAGGATAGTGCTGTTTTTGTTGGAGAAGGATGGCAGGCACAGGTCTGGCGTCGCATGAAAGATGACTTTAAGCCTGCCGCAGAAACTATTGCGGCGGATGCAGAGACGCTCGATCTCTCGGCGTTGCGTCGACGATTAGAGCCGGTTATATCGTTACGTTCTCCTGACAGAACGGTCTCGGTGTCTGCAATTTTGGATCATATGGCGGGGGGATTGGATTTAGAGCAAGAGCGGAAGGTTTCGACCACTTCTGCGGAGGTAGTTCGGGATTTTGGTGCCGCGGCGCTACGGGGAACGTTGGCGCATCGCTTGTTTGAGCTATGGGATTTTAAGACGTCGCCGACGACATTGGTGGCGGATTTGATGCTGGAAGCGGGGGTAGCTTTATCGGAGCAGGCATCGCTGAAGGCTGATTTGCTGCAGTTAGCGCGTCGATTTGGGGAAAGTGCATTGGCGGCACAATTACGTGACGATGCGGGGCTGGAACGGGAAGCGCCTTTTGTGTTGCGTTTGGGGGAAATGCTGGTCTCCGGCACGGTGGATGCGTTCCTTTCGGATGGAACAATTGTCGATTATAAAACAGGACGTTTTGACGAGACTCGTCATGCCCGGTATGAATGGCAATTGCTTTTGTATGCGGGCGCAGTGCGTAAGATATTGGGTAAAGCACCGCGTAAAGGAGTTTTGTATTATTTGGATGAGGCGCGTGCGCATGAGGTCTTCCTGGGGGACGAGGAGGTGGCCTGGGCATTGCAGCATGCAGAGGAGGTCGCAGCGCTGCTCTGAAGCTGATTTTTTTACAAATCTTAAAGAGTGAGAAAATCCAATGCAATGTATAAAGTGAGCAAAAAGAAAAAGGATTGATTTTATTGTTGCTTTGTGACATAATTTCTTTTCGTTGGGACACGATACATTCCAGGGAAGGAATATCCAACAAGGGATGCCATGGGGGTCAGAAAGCGTAGGGGCTGTCTCGCTATTGACCTTGGCTGGAAAGGGATGCACACGGTGACGGCGTGCTAATGCGGCTAGCGGGGGCTAGCGTATCTTTAGGGGCAACATCATATCTACCGGTCGACTAGTCTCTATTGAGATTGGGGCAGGTATGGAACACGATAGTTTCTATTCCGGGGGGGAAGCTTTGGATTCTATGGTAACGCATCAAGAACGACGAAAAGATTTGCGAATTCCAATGCATGTTGGAATGCGCGTATATGGCGCTGATACCCAAAGTGGTGAATTTCAGAACCGCCCTGCGGTTTTACACAATTTGTCGCGTTTGGGAGCGGCGTTAACCACACCATTGTCTTTGCGCCAAGGGCAGTGGTTTGACCTGCTGATTTCTACAGAGGGCTGCCCGGAGGATGTTGGTATCCCTAAACAGTTGGTGGGGAGGGCATGTGTTCGCCGTGTCGAACGTCATGATGGCCACACCTGTGATGTGGGGGTGCGGTTGGGGCCATCTTTATCCCGTAATACCCAATTTCTCAGGTATTTGAAAATGTTGCAGCAGATGGAGATGCCTACCGGAATGGTTTGATGGCGTGCGTTTTTTTGGGGGCTACAAGAGGGGTTTTCCCTGATAGCTGGCTGGCGTTTTTACCCCTAAATAACGTAAAGCCGTTACACCAAGATCCATGAGATCCGGGACTGCTTCTACATTCTGGTTACAGAGAAAAATGCCGGGGGTAATGGCAACATCTGAGCTGGCATGTTCTCCGCTCCATTTACTGGTATTGGGCTCCAACCATTCTTTAGGTGCTGCTCCTGCCGCGGAGGCCTTGGCGGTTTGGTAGCCGTCCGCATAGCCCAACTGGATGTCGGGGGCATCTGCGGCGGAAGCTCCTTCTACCTTTGGGAAGGTGTAGACGTTGTTGAATATTTTTTCGCCGGTTTTTGGATCTTTTTCTTCTAATAGTTTTGTGCGTATTTCTTTCATGAGCGCTGGTGCTTCTTCCTCAGAAACAATTCCCTGGCCTTCTCGTCCTTCCCGATTCAGGAAAATCATGCCGAGGCCCAAACCATACGCTTTTGAGTTGGCCCAATCGAAATCGCGTAAATATTTTTTATCCGTGTAGGCAATTTTGGGGTCTGCATTGTTTTTGACGCGCAGGTAACCGTTGCGGACAAGCCAGGTGTTAACACTGAAGCCGTAGCGGAAGCTATGGAAACCGTGATCGGAAAGGAGCATGAGCAGGTCGCCTTCGCGCATGTGCGCCATGACGTTACCCACGATTTTATCCATTTTCAGGTAGGTTTTTTCAACCTCGCGTCCGTATTGGGCCGCTTTTTCCGCATTGTAACGGGGGTGCCTGGGATCGCGATAGCGCCAAAACATATGCGAGACACGGTCGGTGGCGGTCCATGCGGAAAGCAGCAAGTCAAAGTTTCCCCGCTCTAACTCGTCCAGAGTCAGGTGTTCGCGCCAAGCCATGGTTTGTCGCACATCCTGCAGGAAGATTTCTTCGTCAATGTCATCATGTTCCAATGCTTTGGTGTCGTAAGACCATCCAACGGTTTTATACAGTCCATAGCGCTCGACCAGTTCGTCTGCATATGCGTCTGGATAGCTGATTGGAATAAGCGGTTTTTTGGGGTGGTATTGCAGGCAGGTCATGTAGACTCGCACCAATTGTCCTGCCTCGCGGACAACGAAACGGCTGATGGCGTGTGCGGCGTATTTTGGAGCAAGGGTAAACTCCCACTCCATCCAGGGGGACCATTGCCCTTCTTTCACGCTGACGGTATGCCCTTGTACAGTGAAGGTGACCTGGCGTTTCTCACGGTCGACGGTGAGATCGAGTGGAACGGTAGCGAAATCGCGGCTACGGTGGGGGGCCAGACCGGGGATCTGGACACGGGCGGTATTGCCTTCGAAATGCAGGGGGAGTCGGATGCCGCCGCCGATCTGTTCCTGGGTCTGGAAATCTTCGGATAGCGCGAAGTAGGTACTTTGTGTGCCTCGCAAGTCTTGCACATCCAGTCCACAGAGCTGGTAGGAGCTTTCGGACAATTCTTCGACGGGATAGGCGAAGGGCACCAAGAGGGATTTGACGCGTAAGCCTTGTTCACTAGCGACTTTCCAGAACGCTTTTCCTTTGCGTTCACTTTGGTAGGTCAGCGGGGCCTTTAAGGCGCCATCCGCCAGGAGCTCCGGGCGTTTGGCGCGTCCAAAACCGACTGCGGGCAGGTAGGTTTTAGGATCGCGGCGCAGAAAGTCGAAAATACCATGTTCTGCGGGGGGCGTGCAGGTTGCAAAACTAGACCAAGCCGTTGGGGATTGCGGCGGATTGCTGCTGTGGAGGGGCTTGAATGTACCTGCTTTTGCTAATTGGGCAAGATGTGGTAATTCGCCGTTATTGATCATATTTTGTACGATATCAGGGTCGACGCCGTCGAAGCCCAGGATGATGACCCTGCCGCGAGAGGCTTCACTATCATGCAATACGCCGAAAAACATAACGAGCAGGGTGAGTAGCATAAGTGCGCTTAGGATACGGTGTGGTTTCATTCGATTACCTGTGTGTTTGAATACCCGTCTTTCGTCTCTGTGTTTTCATACTCCGATGTTGTGTGTGATTTCAACCTTTTCCTGTTTTTTTGGTGACTGAAATCTGAAAAGTTGTCATAAAGAACGAAGTTTTTTACTGTGGTCAGGGATGGTAAGGACCATACCTCTTGCTTGTGGTCGCTGGAGCACTTTAGCGGGACGTGCGTTGGTATTTACCGCCACTTTTTCAGGAGGGAGTGCCAGCATGAAGCCACGTTTGGGGATTGTGGTGATGAGCCTTGCATATTGTGGCGTGTTTTCTTCGATGCGTTGTAGCAGCTTGCGTTTTTGAAAATGCAGTTGATTATTTTCGACGATGCTCGCCCCCCAGACAGCGTTATAGATGGTGTCATAGGGGATGCATTGATTGGGCTGCATTGCCAGGGTTTTAATCAGACGAAACTGTTTTTCTTGTAGCGATATCGTGACGTCATCCAGCAGGATTTGTCCCGGATGTGCATCATCTATAATGAGTATGGGCATATTTTTTTTAGGGGAGACCGAGGATATGTCGTTTACCTGTTGTTGTGCCCATTGTTGAAGTGCGCTTGCGGTCTGTTCGGGCAGGTATTTATTCAGGATGTGTTGTGGCGAGCGTACAAGGACCTGCGGGTGGTGGAGGTCGTCATCGAAAAGGGCAATGAGGGTCTTCCTGGGAAGTGGAATCTCCTGATTCATTCGAAGCAGGGGGAGTAGTTCTTCCTGTATACCGTATTGGGTACGTGTGGCCAGCTTTTGTAGCGTTTCGCAGAAAGCGGTTTCACATCCGAGGGTGACTGCGATGGCGGCGGTGGCATCAATAAGCCAGCTGATTTGTTCTGCAGAGGAGATGATCTGGCCAGACATGGTGTTGTATTTTTCTTCGATATTGGGGATGCTGGTATGTTTCAGCCAGTCGTGGAGTAGGAGGGTAGTCTTGATGGAGCGTACTTCTTCGAAGGCGAGTTGACGTGGTGAGTCGCGCAGATGGCTTAGTGGGACATCGACTTGTGGTGCTATTTCATGGGCGTATTGCATAAGTTTTTTGGGGTAGCGTTCCTGTTCGTACTCTCGGGTGGTGAGTAGTACTTGCGGTGTGCGGCCATCAAGGGTTGTGGCGGTAGCGAAAAGTAAATCAGGCGTTGTCCAGCGTCGATTTTCCGATTCACCAATCCAGTGCATGAGTGCGCAGGCGGTCTCAATTCGGATACCTTTGGCGGCGACGGTATGACCGAGAGGGGTGGGAGCGAGAACGTCATCATGCGTGTCGGTCAGCAGACCGAGGTCTATACAGTGATGAAGTGCTTTCTGAATACGGTTGCTAATCTCGTCGCGCGTGTAGGTTTCTATCCAGATCCACTGTCCAGTGAGGGTGTTTTCCAAAAAGAGAGTGAGGTCGTTCAGGTTTTGACAGAGACGTGCGGCGACAAGGTGCAGGATGTGATCTTCGAGCGGTTCCTTGCCCAGACGGGGCGCTATGGCTTCCCGTTCCCCTTCAACATAGCGACGCCACAAAGTTTCCTGGTCGAAAGGGGAGACGGCAATGAGTATAGCGCGTCCAAAGGCGTGGCCCGCGCCGAATCGTCCTGCGCGTCCACTCATGTTTTCATATTCAGTATGCAATATAGGGCTTTTCCAGGGCAGGTCAAGGTGTCTGTCATAGCACCATTTATCGGTGCTGATAAAGACGTTTTGCGCGGGCAGGTTTATGCCTACAGCAAGGGTGCTGGTACAGACGAGCAGACGGATTTCCCGATTGCGGAAACCTTGCTCGATGATGTGGCGTTCTTCTGGGGAGAGGTCGGCGTTATGGAAGGCGACGCCTGTATTCAGGCTGTGCAGCAGGCTGTTTCTACAACGGGTCGGTTCCAGCGTGCGTAATTCTTCCAGGGTATTCTCTGCAGCGGGCAAATCCAATTGTGTAGCCAGATGCTCAGCAGTGCGGCGTGATTCATGTTTGGATTTGACAAAGATGAGGCAGGTTTCATTCTGTTCTGCCAAATACCGGGCTGTGTGGCTGAGAATCTCCCAGGGAGATTCATGGTCGATTTCCAGAAGGGTTTCCTCGTTTTCGTTCTGTTCATTATAGGTTCGGTATTGGAATCGACCATTGTGGAGTACGCCGTAGCGTAACTCAATGGGACGGCGTTCGTAGTAGAGCAGGCTTGCATGCATCCATGCCGCTAATTTTTCGGCGCCACCAATGACAGCGGAAAGTCCGATTAAGCGGGGAGGACCTGTATCGTTGTTTTTGGAAGGATAAAGTAGCCGGGTAAGCAGGAGTTCCGCCATGGCGCCACGTTCTGGATCGGAGAGGATTTCCAACTCATCGGCAATCGCCAGTTCGATTTCGGTGATGCGTTCGGGGTGACGTACCAGGAGTTGGGCAAGTTTTTCATATACTACAATGGCGATAGAAAAGTCGCCGCGTTCCAGTGCTTCGTCATATTCACGGTGATCCCGTGTAGCAATGATGACTTTGATGCCGTAGGCGTCGTATTTTCGTTTGAAATCGTGGAATTTCTCTTCTGCTAGTGCCTTTAGGGGAACGAGGTAGACGACTTTTTTGCGACGTAGCGCCGTGTGCAGCGCGGCCATTTCGCCGATGAACGTTTTTCCTGAGCTGGTAGGTGCCTGGATCAGTAAGTTCTCATTTCCAAAGAGGTTATAGCGTTTTATCGCCATTTCCTGTACAGGCAAAAGGTGATTGCTTTCTTCTTTCTGCCATAGGGGAATAATCTCGGCAGGGATGTCATATCGGATAAGTTCGGCCATTTTCATTGATGCTTCTCCTTCAGGTCATCGTATAGACAATATACTGAACAAAGTATCAGTTGTCAAGTGAGGCTTGTAATATACCGATATACGTGATAGCTTGTACTGGCAAGTTTTTTATTTATATTCCGTCTGCTAGAGACAAACAAGGGGTACTGTGACGGGGGAGGGGTGTTGTGGGTGAAAGGGAAGTAGGGCAAGGTAGTTTGGTAGCAACGGAGGGGGAATCCGTATTGCCGTATCAGTCGTTTCAAATACGTGCGCGACGGCTCCGCCGTGTAATCTTGTGTTTCTGTGTATGTATGTTGCTTGGCGTCGCTTTGCCCCATTTTTTATCGGCGCTTTTGCGTTGGCAAAGCTCGATGTGGATTCGGGTGACCGATCTGTTGAGCGCGGCGGCGGTAATGGGCATGCTGCTGTATATGATGTCGCAGATTCGCCAGTTAACTCGAATTTTTTGGGCGGTAGTAATAGGGGTCGGCTTTCTTTTTGCATCACAGGTAGTTCGTCTCATGGTGAATATGCAATTGTCTGGGGGGCCATTGCTCTCACCGGCCTATAGTCATGTCTATAGCGCGATTCGCTATTTGCTGGATGGAGTGGGGCTGGTGAGTTTTGTTGGGGGGTTATTATATTTGCTGGTGGAAGCGTTGTTGATTCGACGCGATGCCCATCTTGAGCAGGCGCATCTTTCAGAGGAGATTCAGGAACGGAAGGCAGCGGAACGCGCGTTGCGCTTGAGTGAGGCGCGCCTGCGAGCTTTGGTAGATAATATTCCCTTTGACTTTTGGGCCATGGATCGCGAGTTTCATTATGTGATGCAAAATGCGATGTCGCGTGCCCATTGGGGGGATATGGTAGGGAAACGTCCCCATGAGGTTGTTGACGATTCCGCGTTGGTAGCGGCGTGGATGATGCAGAATAGAAGTGCGCTGGCGGGTGAGGCGACTGAGGCGGAGTATACCTTGCCGTGGGGGAAAACAGAGCGTAGTTTTTCCAGTTTTGTAGCACCGGTATTGGTGGAGGGGGAGACGAGGGGGATTTTGGGGGTTTCGCTGGATATTACGGAACAGTTGCGTGCGCGGCAAAATCTGGAACTTCGGGAAGGGATTCTACAGGCGGTTGCACATACGGCAGAAGAGTTGTTCGAGGCGGCTTCGTGGCAGGCACGTATGGAGCATGTATTGGAATGCCTGGGGCAGGCTGCGCAGGCCGATTATGCCCATGTATACCAAAATTGGCATCGCGAAGATGGGGCTTTAATGGCTTCGCTCCAGTATCAATGGTTTTCCCCCGCTCTTTCTGGCGTTGTGGAACAACGTAACAGCCTGGAGGAGAGTTTTTGCGTTCAGGAGGTGGGATTGGGGCGCTGGGCAGCCTGTTTTGAACGGGGAGAGTCTATTTATGGTGTCCTGGAGGATTTTCCCAAAAAGGAACGCGCATTTTTGTCCCGTACTCAGATGGCATCGGTGATGATGGCTCCCGTTTTCGTTTCGGGGAAATGGTGGGGATGTATCGGCTTTGATAGTACGAATGTGCGCCACCTTTGGTCGCATGGCGAGGTGTTGGCGTTGAAAGCAGCAGCAGGGATTCTGGGTACGGCTATTCAGCGAAGTAACACGGAGGCAGCGTTGCGGGAAAGTGAAAACCGGTTTCGTTTGTTCTTCAACAATATAAATGATGCTGTGCTGATAGAAGATATGGATGGATATTTTTTGGAGGTGAACTATCAGGCATGCCTGTTTAGTGGCTATGCGCGTGAGAAACTGCTGACGATGCAGCATCGGGAGCTTGTTGCGCCTGAATACCGGATGCACGCGACACAGGAGTGGAAGAAGCTATTGGAAATGGGGAATGGCGTTTATGAATCGGCCTGCTTAACGCATTCCGGGGAATTGGTCCCCGTAGAGGTGAGCGCACGGCTTATTGAGTTTGAAGGGCATCCCTCTGTATTTAGTGTAGTACGCGATATCAGCGATCGAAAAGAGGCGGAGCGGACAATCGAAGAGCAACGTATGAATATGATTGCGGCATCCCGTTTATCTTCCTTGGGGGTGATGGCGAGCGGGGTTGCGCATGAGATTAACAATCCGCTGGCTATTATTTCGGTGGCTGTGCAGCAACTACAGGAATTGCAAGGTAGTGATGTTTTGAGCGAAGAGCGTGTGGAGCATCTCAGTCAGACGATTGTACGGCATGTTGAACGCATCAAGCGGATAGTGCGTGGTATGCGCAACCTGTCTCGTGACGGGGGCGGAGAACCCTTTGAACGACGGTCAGTAGCGGAGTTGGTAGAGGATGCACTGGAGCTGTGTCGTAGCCGATTCAAATTTAAGAATATTCGTCTGTTAACGGATGTAATTCCTCTGGAGATTGAGGTGGAATGTCGCGGCACGCAAATTTCTCAGGTGTTGATGAATTTGTTGAATAATGCCCAGGACGCCGTGGTTGATTTACCGGAGAAGTGGGTGCGCCTTGAGGTAGAGGCGCAGGAGGAATGGGTATATCTTCGTGTGATCGATAGCGGCGCGGGCATCCCGCTGGAGCTCCAGGAGCGTATTGAGGAGCCTTTTTTTACAACAAAAGGGGTAGGAAAGGGGACAGGCCTGGGGCTCAGCATTTCCAAAGCAATTATTGAGAGCCATCAGGGAAGGTTCTATCTGGACACTAACGCGGCCAACACCTGTTTTGTGGTTGCGCTACAAAAATCTTTACCCCATACTGCAGCCCGTCGTACGGCCTGATTGATATACCCCACACGGTTGGTGTGTGGGGTATTGCGTTTCATCAGGGTTTTGTCAGGAAGCCCTTAGGCGGATTGGGATTGGAGACGTAGACTCCCGGGTAGGTGTCGGGCAGAATGCGTGCCCTTGTAGTAAAGGTGAAGGGGGTGTCTGGATTGGGGCCGGGGAAGGTGAGTTCAACGAAGAAGCTGCTCCAGCCTTTTTCAGGTGCTTTTATCGTAGCACGATATGTATCGGGTGTTGTGGGGGTTAGTGCAGATGCGGTGTACGTTGCGGTTTCTCCGCGGAAATCACGAGCATTTGGGTTATGCGCCTGCCAGAGTTTAACCGCTGAAGGGGGTATTATTTCTCCATGGGCGGCTGGGGTCAGTTTTACCACGATAGTGCCGTCCTCTTCGAAGGAATAGGTGTAGGTGGGGATGGGGGCGTTTTCGAGAAGGGACTGGTAGAACGCGGTCAGGCTTTTATCTACTTCGGTGCGATCCAAACCGTGTCCCACATTCGGTATGCAGCGATTCCATTTAGGCGCTTGTAAGTCATCCCAGTAAAAACGGGGTGCATCGGGTACGAAAAACTGGTCATTCCCGGCATTGATAGTGAATTTAGGCATGTCCGCCAATCGGTCGAGATAGTAGTAGGGATCGATGATACGCATCATGGCTTCGTTTTCAGGGGTTTCCAGCCAATCCAGGATGTGCAGGGCGGCGTAATCGCCAATGGCGGGCGACCAACCACCGTATACGGCGTAATGATGCTTGAATGACGGCACCAGATTGAGTAATTCGATCACGCAGGGTACGATAGCACGTACCCGTGTGTCGACAATGGCCGTTGTCCAGGTAGCCCAGCCTCGTTTGGAGCCGCCGATGACGACAAAGTCATTTACCGTTTTTTGCCCCGCTACCTCAGATTTGCAAAACTCCTGGATAGCGTCCATAGCGCGTACCGCCGCTTTGGTCATTGGTAGACGTGCAGGCCATTCCTCATCGCCAGTACGGTAGAATTTATCCCAGGTATAGGCGATCAAGGCATCTTCGCGTCGTCCCCAGAATTTCATGTCCGAGAAGACAAGGGATTGGTTGGGAACCATACGTAGCGTGGTGGTAACGGTCTGCGTTTTCAGGGCTAAGCGGTCCAACTTGTCCCCAGTAGTAGGGGGCGACGCCTTGGCCCGATTGTCGCCTCCTTCAATGAAGAGCAGTCCTGTAGGATGGGCAACAGTATCGGGTACGCTGATCGTCAACCAGTGTTTCCATACAGGGCGGTCAACCTCTGCGCTGCTGCGCCATTGTTGCGACGTAAGATCGAGGGTATAGGCGGTCAAACCGGCTTTTTTTTCAGTGCGGACCAACTCCCAGTGGTAGTTTGCATCGGGTTTGGCTACATACCGATCCAGTGCGGTGGGATTTTTCGTTTCGCGGGCATAGGGGTAGTCTGCTGCGGCGGGCAGGGCGCTCAAAAGCATAAGCGTGGTGGCGCATACCGATAAAAAAGTAAGTTGGATCTTGTACAGACGCATATGAAACTCCTGAATTGCGATGCAAAGAAAGAATGCTAAATAACTTTCTTTACAGGACTACTTAAGTGCCCGCAGGGTTTCGATGGCTGCGCCAATTTCATGTCGCTTTTTTGTCAACGGTGCAGTTTTGCGTGGGAAGGTAACTAAGTTGGGCACCAGTTCATGGATATCATAGGCGGCCAAGGCTTGTTGCAACGCTGGCGTGTTGGGATGATTAGTCTGTATCCTGCGAATCTCACTCCATAAGAGCGCCAAGTAGTCGTAATCTTCTATGCCGTCTCGAATGCATTCCCAGCGTATCGAATTGACAGGACCGTCGGCTCCGGGATAAACCAGGAATCCGTCGCCGTTGACAGGGGTGATATCGAGCAGGCTTTTCCATGGATCCTGGTGGGGTTCAGTGAAGTTAATGTTCCAGTAGTGCAGGCCTTTGACACCCAGTGCCCAACTTTGCCAGAAAAGGATGCGGTGCTCCATGGCGCTAAAATCAAGGAAGAAGTTAGCATAGGGGCGCGGTGGTGTGTGGTTGAGTCGCCACCAGGTTTCATGCCCCTCCCGGATATGTTGCAGAATTTGGCGTCCATGCGTTGTGTCGAAAGTCTGCAGGTGTACGTTCCACAAATCCAGTCCATCGGGAAGAAAGGGGCGTAATCCGCAGGTAGGCACTGTGATGGGGATATGGGGGGCATGGTTTTTCCATTGCTGCATACTTTCCAGCAAGCGTGGCCACGCAGGCTCCTTGGGTTCTGTTGCCAGTTGTACGAAGACCTTATCTGTGAGTTTGTGCTCGTTGACAAAATCGTCGGCAAGCGCCAGCAAAGCCGGGGTTTCCAGTAAGGATGCAGGAACAGCGATGGTGGTTGCCCCGTTTTTAAGCAAAGCGTCCAGTTTGGGAAGGTAATCTTCCAGCGTGTTTTCATAATGCGCCTGTGCCTTGGGCAGGTCGATGAGACCGCGCAGGGTGACGCGGTGTGCAAGCGCATTTTCTGTATAGCGTTTGACCAATGTGGTCTGCGACGCGGTTCCGCCTGCGGCTTGTGCTCCTGCGAAAGCCGTGGCGGGATGGAAGCCGAAGCTGGTTTTGAGCGCGGGCGTTTTTGGGAGTGTGAAATCAAAGACATGCGCTTCAATGAAAAGTTCGCGTGGTTCATATTCATCGGCCCAAAGTTCCAGCAAGCCCCGGTACACTCCTGCCGGTAAATCGGCGTTAGCATGCAGGGTAAACCAGATAGGGCTGCATTGATCGCCGTAAGCGGTGAAAGGCGCGTAGGGGAGCAATGCATCGGGCCATGCGCCGGTCGGGCCTTCGAAATGTGAAGGAATGTCGACGTTATGGTATTGCACACGATAGATGTGGATGTTTTCTTCTGAAATGCGTGCGCCGCTGCTAGCGTTGACCAGTTCGTTTAGACGTACCTGCACATTGGTGAGAGGTTTGCCTTTCTGGGGACGCAGCACCAACTGGAATGATTCTCTCTCATTGCGCGCAAGGTAGATTCGGTGCACAGGATTAACGCTTCCCGAGGCCTGCATCCGATCTTCTCTGAAGATTTTTTCCAGTGGCGATTCAAACCATACCGCGGTGTTGCCAGGGGTGGCAGCGGTGCGCTCAAGGATGCGTCCAGTACGAGACAGGGTGCTAGGGGCCTGTGTCCATGCAGGAAACGTAGCGCTACCGGAGTCCGTGGGGCGTTTGCCGATATAAAACTGCGTGTCAACCTTGCCATGAGGAGAGGCCGTGTCTTTACCCAGTGGATAGGGAACACCCTTCTGCTGGATTTGCGCAGTAAAGGTATATGCGCCATCGCCTGGGGGTACCCAGGGATAAGTGCAACGGATAATGCGGTTGGGTTTCAGGGAAAGCTTTTGGGCTGGTAAACGCCAGACCCGTCCATTGCCTGCGTTGACTTGTGCGTGAAGCTCTACATCGGGCAGGCTCACGGCAGCACTCACGAGTGCGGTCAGTTTTCCCGCACGATAATCCAACTGTACAGCCAATTCATCGGTGGCGAAGTCAATGTGTTGTAGTCCGCGTACCGCATTGAGTCGGTATACGGTTTGCCAGCGCTCACCAGGAGCGAGCAAACGGGGCACAAAGGCAGTTTGCACTCCCCGGTTAGGATCGCCCTTGCTCCAAAGACTGAGGAAGGCATAGGTGTCGTTGGCATCAAACACCGTGTAGATGCTTTGCTCTTCTATAGCGTTCGTCGCGGCAAACCAGTTACGGGCGGCAGGATAATAGGCACTATAATCAGGTTGTAGAAGACCGTAAATAGTGGGCAAATCGAGTCGATCTGCATCGGAGACCGAACCGCCTGGGGCCACAGTATTGCGCACCCAGGGCGCTATCCACTGGCGTTCCTCGCCCTGGTTTTCAATGGTCCAGGTGACCCGCATAGAGGCGGCGTCCGGCAATGGTTCCATAAGACGGGTGACATGCAGACCGCGTATATTGGGACCGTCACAGTCGTAGGAATACTTCAGGACGGGCCGCTCAAATTCCTCCAGGATTTCAAAACGTTCATTCAAACGCCGGTTGGGTACATAGTAGCTCCCTACCCCAAAGCCTTCTTGCAACAGTCCGTCACGTCCCGCCAAATTGCCCACCATACTGCTGAGCTGGTAGGTATAGATACAGCCGCCATCGTTGGGATCAATCTTTAACTCGATGAAATTTCCCTTTATTTCAAGTGCTTCCGTGACCACGGTGGCGCTACAGGGCAAAGACAGGCAACCGAGCAGGAAGAGACTATATACAAATATTGAGCTACGACGCATTTCGTTTCCTTGTGGTACTGATTTTCATGGAAATAATGAAAGTATCTTACACAATTTCGACCGCATCGGGCTAGCGTAGGAAAGAGTAATGTCGATTTGCTTGATATGGACCCCATGGGCGACGTAGGCTATGGATTATGAATATGGGACTTGGAAAAAGCTTAACAGGTTTTGATGCTGCCTTGCGCCAGTTATCGGATACAATATCGGCCTGGCCAGAGTTGTCTTTGCAGCTTTTTGCGAATACGGAAGAGTGGCGTAAACTTTTGCGATACAAGTTGTTGCCTCATTTAGAGGGAGAAGGTTGTCTGATTGTGGCGGTGGCGGGGGGGACCAATACCGGTAAGTCGACTGCTTTCAATCTGTTGCTGGAGGAGGACGTCAGTCCGATGCGGACAACGGCTGCGGCAACATGTCGACCGTTGCTGGCGGCCAATTCGTATCGAACAGAGCAGTGCTTGGCGGGGAAGCTGATGCCGGAGTTTTCGCCGACGCCACTGACCGATCGGGAATTGTTGGTTTCAGGGGATGCGCCGGAGGATGTGTTGTTTGTAGTGACGCATGCAGCCTTTCCGGATCGTCTGGCGGTCCTGGATATTCCGGATGTGGATTCGATCGACAAGCAAAACTGGCAGGTGGCGGAAAGTATCCAGGCGGCAGGTGATGTACTCATTGCCGTATTGACGGGGGAGAAATACAAGGATGATCGGGTGGTGGCGTTTTTTCGACAGGCGCAGGCGTCGGGACGGGTGATTATCCCATTGATGAACAAGGCGAATCCGGCGGATGACTATTCGGTGGCGCAGGCGCAATTGGCGGATTTTTGCGCTGCCGTGGAATTGCCGGAAGATACGCCCTGCTTCGTTTTACCGCATGATTTTTCATTGGCGGAGGACTTGACGCGCCCCATTGCCTCTCTGCAAGGGGCGGAGGACCTGCGTGGCCACTTACAGGCCCTGGATGCTTCTGAGATAAAAGTACGGGTCTATCAGGATTCAGTGCGTTGTTTTGCGGAGCAGACAACGGATTTTCTGGAACGTCTCGACGAGATAGCAGAGTCACTTCGATCGGTATTAGCTGCATTTGAGGCGCGGGCACAGACCTGTGCCGCTGCCTATGACCCTGAGCCGGATGCGCAAGTGGGTGCTTTGTTGCATACGTTTGTGCAGGGGAAGCGGGGGATGCTGAGTCGAACTGTGGGGCAGGTAGGACGTGCTATGGGACGTCTCGTAACCCCCTTGGGCGGTGTAATGGGCCGCGCATTGCGACGTCGCATGGCCTTGGAGCTTACCGAAGACAAGAAAGATGGCGAGGCATTGACCGAGAAGCAGCGTCGGGAAGTGCAGACGCGCTGCCGTGATTTTATCCGCGAATTACTCCAGGGGATTTCTTCGGTGAGTCCTTTGGCGCAGTCATTGATTGGCGATGCTTTTGAACAAATAGACGTGGATGCATTGGTGGCGCAGGTCGTATCGGAAACCGTCTCCTGTAAGGATATCTCAGAAGATTTTCGGGAACATGTCGAGGCGACGTTGAATGTATGGTGGGGAGAGCATGCGATACGCCGACACGTTTTGCTGGAATTGGACACCCTGTTGGTTTTGTCCCCTACAGCTGTGGCGGTTCCTTTGGCCCTGTATTCAGGAGGCGTGGGCGCGCCAGAGGTGATTGCAGCGACGGGACCCTTGGCAGGTGAATTTTTTTCACGAATTCTGGAACATCAATTTGCTGACAAGTGGTTTGATCTGATGGAGCCGTGGCGTCGGGAACAACAGGAAAAGTTTGCACAGGCATTATTGAAGCACGTGGTGCATGTGGGTTTGTCGGCGGTCTACGAAGCATATGCGGCGTTGGGAGTGGAGGTGAGGGATGAATTAAGGAGGTATCAGCAGCAATGTCGGCAAGCTTGTTGAAGGTATTGGAAGCGTTGGAGACCTTGGCGTCCTATTCTGGATGCTGGCAGGGGCTGCGTGAGGAGACAGCGTTGTTACAACAACGCGTGGCGGAGTTGCGGGAACGGGAACAGCGTCTCGATGATGTATTAGTAGTGGCGTTGGTTGGCGGTTCAGGGGTGGGAAAGTCGACCCTGCTGAATGCCATCGCCGGGGATCAGATTGCCGAGACCTCGGCAATGCGTCCCTGCACCTCAGTCCCTGTGGTTTACCACCCTCCGGGAGCGCAACTTGATTTTGGGGCGTGGCGTTGTGTGGCGCGTTCAGCGCTGGAGCACCTGGTGCTGATCGATACACCGGATTCCGACACGATTGTCCATCAACACAGAGCGCTGTCGACAGAGGTCTTGGCGCAATGTGATTTAATCTTGCTTTGCGGCAGTCCGGAAAAGTACCTGGATGAGGCGACATGGTCGTTGCTGCGTCCCCTGCAGGGACAACGCACGATGATTTGCGTGGAAACCAAGGCGGAGGAGAATACGGAGGCGATAGGTGCACATTGGTTGCAGCGTCTGGAGGCGGAGCAGTTTACCATTGCAGATTTCTTCCGCGTAAATGCCTTGCATACGCTGGATCGAAAGTTGACTGGCGCAGCCCCAGGGACGGAGGAGCATGATTTTGCCCGTCTGGAGCATTTTCTGCGCCATGAGTTGAATGCGGAACGAATTGCGCGGATCAAGCGCTCGAATGTAGCGGGCTTGTTGCGCAAGGCCGTACTGCGTCTGGAAGCGCGCGCAGAGGCGACAGCAGCGCAATTGCCAGCATTGCGAGCGACGTTGCAGGAAGCCGATAAAGAATTAGCGCGTCAGAGTGTTGCGCGAGTGCAACGGCGTTTATTTTCAGCGGCGCACCTGTGGTCTTTTGCCTTGGGACGGGAAATGAGCCTGCGTGCGAAGGGATTGACGGGTACGCTGTACCGGATGGTAGAGGCGGTGCGTAGTTTGCCCGCCCGGTTGCCTGCCTTGATGCCGTGGCAAGGGATGCGTACAACTTCGGGACGACGTGCCGCTTCGTTGTTGACGGAGAAAACCTTGTACACAGAGGATTTGCGTTTGGTGACGGAGACTCTGCTGTCGGATTTTCAAACACAGCAGAGCGCGTTGGCGCTGGCTTGGGCGCGGGCGGATATGGATGCTCCGGAAACAACAGAAGGACTGGAAGCGTTTAAGCAAAACTTGAATGGACGTATTGTTGATGTGATTCGCGGACCTGCACGTGACCGGGTGATTCGGGCTGCGCGTTGGTTAACCAGTTGGCCTCTGACCGTTCTGGCCGATGTGCCTCCGTTAGCATTTATCGGGTATGCAGGCTATAAAATTGTACAGGGATACTTTTCCGGTCCGCTATTGAATAGCGCCTTTTTCCTTCACTCTGCGAGCGTGTTGGCCTTGCTTTTAGGGGCTGAAGTGTTCCTGCTTGGTTTTATGGCGCGTTGCGCCGCCTGGCTGGCGCGCCATGCCAGTCTGCGTGATTTGCGGACAGCACTCTACGCGCCCCGTCTGGCTTTTACACCGTATGAAGAATCGCTATCCGAGGTAGAAGGGCAAATCGCCAGGATTCGTCAGGTACGGGAATGGATATCGCCTGAACAGCCGCAGCACGACGAAGTTGCTTCCTGACGACACATTTTCGCGGTCACCGATCCAGCCAGAAAGACTTGGCGATAGCAAAGAATTCGCGGGTGCAGGTATTGGGCAAAAGATACCAAGGTGTGCGGGCTGCAATGAGGTAGGGCTTCCAGCCCAATCGATGCGCCAGGCATCGTACTCGGAACAGGTGGAACTCGCTGGACAGAACAGCAAGTGTAGGCTGCGGATCGTTCGTGTCCTTTCCAATAACCGCATGACTGAAGCGTAGGTTTTCCCACGTACTGGTGGCCCTGTCTTCCACAAGAATACGCTCTTCGTCAATGTGCTGTTGTAGCAGGAAGTTTTTCATGGCAGCAGCTTCAGTGGTGCTTTCGCCGGGACCTTTTCCGCCTGACACAATGACTTTGCTTTTGGGATGCTCCTGCAAATAGTCGGTTGCAGCCGTCAGTCGTCGATACAAGGTTAGGCTCAATGCTTCGCCACGTAGTCCCGCTCCCAAAACCACCAGGTAATTGACCTCGGGTGCACGGCGGGGGAAGGCATGTACCAGGATAACGCCTTCCACGGAAAGGAAAATCAGCGCTGCGATGAGCACCGTAACAACAAGCATGCGTTCTCCTCGTTTCCACCAGATCGGCGTTGCTTTCTCATGGAACATGAGCCGTAGCATGGCCCAGGAAAAACAACCCATACTGCCTACTGCGGGCAAAAGCGTGCCCAAGTTGCTTGTGCTGCATAATCGCACCATAAGCAGGTAATCCAGCAGGGCGATCAGGCTGAAGAAAAGCAATGCATAAGTAAATTTCATTCGCAAAGCGTACCCTGTACCTAAAGCGTTTGATTACATCGATTTTTTAATGCGGGGAGGCGGTGCATAGATGGCGAGGGTGCGTAGTGTGGGGACGCCTTTGCTCTTCGTGATGTTGAGGCGGAGTTTCTGGGCGGTTATCTCCTCAAATCGTAATAAACGTTTTCTACCGATGGTTGTTTCGGTGGCTATAGTTTTCCATTCGCCAGCAATTTGCGCCTCAAGGGTAAACGCTTCAATACGTTGTCCGAGCGGGATATATTCTTCCAGTTGAATCACCCCAATTTTTTGCGGTGTGCCCAAGTCGATTTCAAGGGTTGCAGTGATAACGGCATCGTCCGTGGCCCAATACGTGTCATTACGCCCATCCAGCATGCAGGCAGGGGCGTATGCTTCATGATTACTTCGGACATTGGAGGCGGTTATAGATGCATTACGAGCCAGATCGTGGGAAAAGCAGGTATCCAGATACTGACGTAATTCCATCAGACGGGTAGCGTCATTTTCATGCACCAACCCACGGCGATCTACGGGGAGATTCAGGAGCAGGGATGCGTTGCGACCGACAGAACCAAAGTAAATATCAACCAACTGCTGTAGTGACTTCACCTTGTCGTCCTGATCGGCATGATAATACCAGCCAGGGCGAATCGAAACGTCGGCTTCGGCAGGGACCCAATGCGTGCCGTCGTGATGGCCCGAGGTCAATTCTTTATAGCGAGGCGAACCTGGGTAAAATTCATCCCGGTCCAACATGGCCCAACAGGTGGGATTGGCCATGCCTTTTTCATTGCCGACCCAACGTACATCGGGTCCGGCGTCGCTGAAGATAACCGCATCGGGTTGGCATTCACGCACTACACCGATGAAGCCAGGCCAGTCATAGACCTGTTTCTTTCCGTTTGGGCCTTCTCCACACGCACCATCGAACCACATCTCAAACACGTCGCCATAGTTGGTCAGTACTTCTCGCAACTGATTTTTGAAGTGTTCATTGTAGACCGGGGAGTCACCATAGGACGGTTCGTGCCGATCCCAGGGAGAAAGGTACACGCCAAATTTGAGTCCGTACTTCTTGCATGCAGACGAGAGGCTTTTAAGGACATCACCGCGTCCTTTTTTCCAGGAGCTATTTTTCACGGAGTGTTCCGTGTATTCCGAGGGCCAGAGACAAAAACCGTCGTGATGTTTGGCAGTCAGTATGATGCCCTTCATGCCTGCATCGCGACAGACCTTCGCCCACTGTCGACAGTTAAGATCGGTAGGTTGAAATGCATTGGGAGATTCATCACCCTCGCCCCATTCATAATCCGTGAAGGTATTCATGTTGAAATGGACAAAGGCGTAGTATTCCAGCTCATGCCAGGCGCGTTGACGTGGCGAAGGCGTAGGCGCCAAAGCGGTCGGGGGGAGCGGCGTATCCCAGGGAAAGGCAGCTTTGAAAGCGTCAAGATAGAGCCAGTGTCCGAAGTTGTTAGGATGATTGATGTTGTTTCCCAGCAGGGAAGAAAAGTCCTTGCGTTTTAGTACATTCATCCAGGTGTTGTACACGTCGACATACGGACAGTGGAGTGCGTGTGCGGCGCGTTGGGTGGCGCTTGCAAACTGATGCATGCGATGGCTGCCGAATTTCCAGTCGGGATTAGGAGGGAAGGTGGAAAAGAGCAGGATTTCCGCTGATGTATTTTGGCGGATTCTTTCCGCTATGGTGGTTAGGTTCTTTTCAAACTGGCCTGGTTCCAGCCCGCCTCTATTGTGGTCGTTCATGCCAAAGCCGATGAGTACAAGATCGGGACTTTCGTTTAGTACTTTTTCCTGCAGGCGTTGCAGCCCCTGTACCGTACTGTCGCCGCCGGTAGCGCCATTTTTGAGGGTGATTTTCGCATTGGGGAAATGTTCGCGCAGATCCTGCCCCCAGCGTTGTTGGAAACGGAGCGCTACCGCGCTTGCTTCGCCACCCGCCGTGATGCTGTCGCCATACGCCATGATAGTGACGGGTTTCCCTTTTTGGAGTTTTTCAAGCGTTTTAGGCAAAAGGCGGCGTTGGTCATTACAGGCCGAGAGTGGTGTTCCCTTCTTCGTTTCATAATCAACGAAACAGAAGAAAGGCGCATTTCCATAGCCGGGAAATTTCGAATGATCGAAACTTTTTTTGCCATAGAGCACATTTTTGCTGAAGTCAGGAATGGCGGAATCTTTGGTTCGTGTAATAGTGCCCTTTTCGTAGTCGACAGTAAAGTCTACGTCTTCTTTATAGTCCACCCTATTTTCCGCGTCGTTTAAATAGGTGCTTCGTATATGCACAGAACCGGGCGTAATGTTATCAAAGCAAAGCTTACCTGGGATTTCTTCCACCAGAACTAAGCTTTCTCCGTGGATTGGCAGGAGGGGTGAAGCGGTGGCGATGAACGGGGAAAGCAGTAGCAAAAAAAGGAAAAGAACGGTGAAATGGTGCCAAAGGATACGCATGTAAATCTCTCCACGGATGCTTTTTTATTTAACAAGCGACACAAGTCATGAGCTTACTTCATTCCGGTATTCATTCAACTTATTTCGTAAGGTGCGCACGCTGATTCCCAGCATTTCAGCGGCATGCGTGCGATTTTGGTTGCAATGCTCCAAAGTGTCCAAAATAAGGCGTTTTTCCATTTCGGCAATGGTTGCGCCAGGAGTTAGGCCCGTTTTTTCAGCATCTTTTTGCAGCAACGCGGCATTTTCTAATTGAAAGTGCTGCTCTTCTAAGATAGCAGTGTCAGGGGCAAGAACCACGGCTCGTTCGATGGCGTTTTGGAGTTCGCGTACATTTCCGGGCCAATTATAGGCCAATAAGCGTTTTTTGGCCGCAGGGCTTACCCCTTCTATCTTGCGTGCATTTTCCTGGTTAAAGCGTTTCAGGAAATGTCCAATCAATGCAGGGATATCTTCACGGCGTTCACGTAGCGGCGGAAGTTTTAAGGTAATTACATTGAGTCTGAAAAACAAATCTTCCCGAAATGTTCCTTTAGAAACCGCTTCTTCCAGATTTCGGTTTGAGGTAGCGATGATACGCGTATCTACCGCCAATGTTTCTGTGCCACCGACCCGTTCAATCTCACGTTCCTGCAAGGCTCGTAGCAATTTTGGCTGTAAATCCGCGCCTATTTCGCTGATTTCATCTAGAAGCAACGAACCCGTATCCGCCAATTCAAAGCGTCCTATTTTACGTTCATGTGCGCCTGTGAACGAGCCTCGTTCATGGCCGAACAGCTCACTTTCCAGAATGCCCGCTGAGAGCGCGGCGCAGTTTACCTTAATGAAGGGTTTGTCCTTGCGAGAACCCGCGTGGTGGATGGCGCGTGCCACCAATTCTTTTCCTGTCCCGCTCTCACCGCGAATCAGCACTGTGGCACGACTATCAGCTAATTTCGCGATTTGTTCATAAATCGTCTTCATCGCATCACTTTCCCCGATCATAGAGGCAAAGTCATACGAAGAATTTATTTCTTCGCGAAGGTATTTATTTTCCTGGGTCAGACGAACCCGTTCCAGAGCCCGTTGTACCGCCAGCTCAATCACGTCGGGCGTAAATGGTTTCAGAACGTAATCTGCAGCGCCTTCTTTCAACGCCGTAACAGCGGTTTCGATGGTGCCGTATGCGGTCATGAGGATAACAGGCGTTTCGGGGTTTAATGCGTGTATCTGACGAAGAACTTCAATGCCATCCACTGGGGTCATTTTCAAATCGGTGATGACAATATCATAGCGCTCTTTCGGAAACTGTTCTACGCCCTCCTTGCCACTTGATGCGGTGGTCACCGCATACTGCGCACGGACCATAGCTTCTTCAACATACTCGCGCATCAATGATTCATCATCGATAACCAGTACATGGTATTTCGGCATGCTCTTCCTTTTCTTCTTCTTTTCTTGCGTCGACAGCTTATTCTGCACGCAGTAAGCGAACGTGCATGGTGGTCCCTATGCCGGGTTCACTTTTCGCATCCAGATCGCCCCCGTGTCCTTCCACGATTTTCTTACAGACCGCCAAGCCCAATCCAGTTCCTTTTTCTTTGGTCGTAAAGAACGGCGAAAACACCTGTTTCAGATGGGATTCATCCATGCCGCATCCTGTATCGCGAATGTAGATATCAACCGCACTTGCATCGGTGGTGATTTCAACAAGAATGCTGCCGTTTTCGGTAATGCTTTGTACAGAATTGAGCAATACATTGAGAAAA
The DNA here is from genome assembly GCA_963678445.1 of Candidatus Hydrogenedentota bacterium. Taxonomy (GTDB): domain Bacteria; phylum Hydrogenedentota; class Hydrogenedentia; order Hydrogenedentales. Next base: position 4,203,319 of record OY782877.1, read on the forward strand.
ACCTGGGCTATCTTATCGCGATCTGCAAGCACTTTGAGGTCTTTGGGGATATTTCGTTTGATCTGAATACGTGTTGAATCGTATTGCAGGAAGCCAATGGCACTTTCCAGTAAGGCCTCGCACGAAACGGGGTGTAGAGACAATTCAACCGGGCGGGTATATTCGAGTAGTTCGTTTACGACTTTGTCAAGGCTTTGCGTCCCTTGCAGGATTTTATCGACCAGGCGACGTCGCGGATCATCCGCTGCGATGTCGTTGGCCAGAAAGGTGGCGAATCCCCGGATGCCGCCCAACGGGTTACGAATTTCATGGGCGACAGTGGCGGCCATTTCGCCAATAGCAGCCAGTCGATCGATTTGACGGACCTGTTCGCGCAAGGCAATCAGTTCGCTTAAATCCTGAAACGTTTTTACACTTCCCAGTTTTTTTCCCGTGCTACCGGAAATGGGGGAGTCCCTTTCGCTAATGGGCACCATGCGGCCACTTTTTGCACGTAACTCCATAGCGCCTGGGTTGCGTGACGCAGCAAAATTACGCTTAAAAACTTCGTGGAAAGAATGTTCCGTAACTTCCGGGGCTGAATAGCCTAAAATAGCGCCGGCAGCACGATTGAATCGGGTGATTTTGCCTTCGGTATCCACAGCAATAACCCCATCCGACATACTTTCCAGCAGGTTGCTCAGGTATTCCGTACTAAAGGCGAGTTCCCGATTTTTTTGCGCCAGTTCCTTATCGAGTTCATGGACCCGATTTTCCAGGCGTCGGTAGGCTTCCTCCATCGAACGCGTTGTCGCGTTAAAGATTTCCAATGCGTTGGCGAGCGCCGATAAGTCTGAAGCGGGCGGCGATGTATTTTCGTGCGTTGGTTCCATTATGCTTTCTTGTCGAGGTAATCTGGCGGCGTAATGCCGCCCACATTATACTTGCGAAATATTTCCCGAGTTTTTTGTAATTGTTTCAATCCGGCCGCCCCGTGAGTAAGCTGAGCCTGGGCTAGATGAAATCCTTTCTGGTATTGCTCTTGCAATTGGTCACGTAATTGGTCAGCCTGTTGGCCTAAAGCATCAATCCGTTTTTTTGCATCTGGATCGTGTTCGGTTGCATTTCTCCATTCATGTAGGAGCCCGTTGCGTTCCCGCGCTAAATGCTCAATTTGTTTCTGATGACGCTGCTGAATAAAAATCAAGGTTTCCAGTGCATCTTCCGTGAGCTGTTCTTCCAAGCTGCGCACGTCTTCTGCTGCCTCTTGCAGCCAGGTAATCTGTCGACGTAAGTGACTTTCGATTCGTTCGACCAACGACAGTTGAGGCACGAAATTAGCCTTTCCGGTTTTCACTGGTATTGATGCCACGCAGCCGTTGCTCCAAGCGGGCATATTCTGCTTTGACGCCTGCTTCCTGCGCCCAGGGTGCGCTAGTTTCTGCGATTTGTTCGTAAAGGGCCAGGCTGCCTTTGAAATCAGCCAATTCCAGCAAGGCATTAGCGCGTTGATACTTTGCCCAACTAGGGTCCTTCTTTGTTTGCCCAGAAAGACGCTCCGCGCCCATCGCCGAATCAATAGCGATGCTGTACGCATCCGCGGCAGCGCGAAAATCGCTTTTGTCATACAGGTAATCGCCCCATGTAATGGCGGCATCGATAAGGTAGGGCGTTTCTACCGGTTTTTCACGCACACGGCTTTCCATCTCCATGACCATACGTCGTGCCGCAGCAGGGCGTTCGGCTGCCAGGTAAGCTTCGAGAAGCTGGTGGTTACCTTCCGGGGTCCGTACATCGGGATAACGTAAATAGGCCTCCTCCAGGAGTTTGAGTCCCTGCTTCGGATCGACGTTTAAAAGTGCGTTGCCTTGTGCCGAGAGGAGGGTGTAGGCAGTGTTATTTTTTACTGCAGCCAAATCAACCCGTTTGGCAATTTCCTTTGCCTCGTCCAGTGCGCCGTTATAAAAAAGCGCTGTGGCGGCATTGGCCAAGACCTCGGGCTCTGTGGCCGTAGCAACGATTTCTTGTGCCAGTTCCGCAGTTCGTTCATGCAGACCTAAATCCTGATAAATATTCGCCAGGGCAATAAGGGCGGGTTGACGATGCACGGAGCCTTCCGTAGCTACAAGTAGCTCTTTCAACTGAGCCACCGCCGCATTAAGCTCACCCAGTTGATAGGCCATCTCCGCCTCTTCCACACTACCCCGTAGCGCCTGCTCTGTACCAGCATATTTTTTGCGCAGCTGTCCAAAAGTTTCTTTGGCGCGTTCCCCCATACCCAACGCACGGAAAAGACGGCCTGCTGTGAGCAATATCTGTGGGTCCTTTGCACCTGCCGCATCTGCAGACACCAGTGCATTGGCTGCAGCATAAGTATTTCCAGCGAGCCCCAACAGTTCCCCGTTATTCTTGAGTACATTGGGGTTTTGGGCATACCGAACCGCTGCTTCCTGGGCAATTCGCAAGGCGTCCTCGCGACGTCCCATATCCTCATAAACCTGGCTCAGTTCTATCCAGGCTTTTGGAGAAACGGCGCTTTCCGGAAAGAACTGGAGGAGTTCCGTAAGGCGTTCCTCCGCTCGTTCCAAATTACCAGCGTGTCGATATGCCTGGGCCAACATAAGGTAAACTTCGTCATTATCCTGTAGCGAGGTGGCGGTTTCCAAACGGGATTCCAGTTGGTGAATCGCCTCTTTGTATCGTCCCTGCTGAAACGCCAGGCGTCCCAGTCTAAGCAAGGCTTCCGCTCCTAGTTGAGAATAGGGTTCTGCCTGGGCAACACGGACGAATAAAGTACGTGCATCATCTTCCATACCCGCCATAGCATACGCATCACCACGGATTAAACGAGCTTCTCCCACCAACGGCGACCCTGGATATTGTCGCACCAATCGTTGTGTGGCTTCCGCAGCCCGTAACGGGTCGCGTAACTCCATGGACAGTTTGGCTGCATCCATCAGTATTTCGTCAAAATGGGGACTCTCCGTGTATTGGTTCATGATTTCATCGTAGACATGCTGTGCTGCGTAAGGGACTCCATCCAGTTCGTATAGTTTCGCTTTCCAATAGAGTGCTTCGGGAGCATCTGGATGGTTAGGCGCCGTTTTGACAACCGCGTCAATTTCATTGTGCAGGTCATTGTATTCAGGGGAATTAGGTACATATGAAAATGCACGGCACAACGCTTCGAGACGTAAATAGGCGGCGTCATCACGACGGGGGCTGACTTCAGCGCGCGCAATAGCTTTGGCCAGTTCTTTTGCCGCGGTGCTATAATTGCCCCGTTCGATCTGTGTACGTGCACGTCGTATGGCGATTTCCAGAGTATCTTCCTGCTGTGCGATGATACTTTGAAGATCGGGCACATGTTCCTGATTGTAGTACAGGGTTGTAAAGGTTGCTAAAGTAACCAGAAGTCCTGCAGCCGTGGATAGTACCAGCCGCGGATAATGATTGCGGATGAATAGAGAAACAACCGTTGGCTCTTTGGGTTCTTTTGGCTTTTTGGGCTTCTTTTCAGCCTTTTTTTCTTCCGCAGGGGGCTCTTTCTTTTTGCCAGCCGTTGCCAGCGCAGCCTCAAGCGCCCGCTGCTTTTCTGCTTTCTTTTCCTTTTCCCGTATTTTGGCCTGCTCAATAACCGCATCCAGATCATCCTGGCTTAATAAGTCCGCAGCAGGTTCTTCAGGCGTAGTCGCTGCTGCGGTTAAGTTTTCGGCAGCGACACTGCTTATATCCTGACCTTCCGCCGCCGATGCGACCAAGGCGTCGATCATGTCCTGCGATACTTCGGCTCCTTGCGTGGAACTTTCTTTTTCCTCCGCTTCCCCCGAAATTTCTGCCATTAAGTTGTCGATACTGGATTGATCAAGCGGTACTTCTTCCTTCGCATCCGAGTTGACCAGCAATGCATCCTGGTCATTATCCGTTAGGGGTTGTTCATCATGAGCCTCTGTCAACAGGGCATCAATGCTGTCTTGGGTAAGCGGGGCACTATCATCGGTTGCGCCGACAGGTTCCTCCGCATCGTCACTTTGCATTTCCGACAAAAGCGCATCCAACGCGGACTGATCAAGCAAGGCGTCATCAGCAGGGGGGGGGGATTCTTGTTCTTCTTTAGGGCTCTCTGCCTGTGCCGCTTCAGCCTGTTGTGCGATCAACGCATCGAGGTTATCCTGTGAGAGGTCCTGCTCCGGTTCTTCCGCCTTGGGGGCTTCTTCCTGTGCTGCGCCCGTCTGCTGTGCGATCAGCGCATCAAGGTCATTCTGCGATAATTCTTCCTCTTTCTCCGGCTCTTCCTGCGCTGCGCCCGTCTGCTGTGCGATCAGCGCATCAAGGTCATTCTGCGATAATTCTTCCTCTTTCTCCGGCTCTTCCTGCGCTGCGCCCGTCTGTTGCGCGATCAATGCATCGAGGTCATCCTGTGAGAGGTCCTGCTCCGGTTCTTCCGCCTTGGGGGCTTCTTCCTGTGCTGCGTCCGTCTGCTGCGCGATCAATGCATCGAGGTCATCCTGCGAGAGGTCTTGCTCCGGTTCTTCCGCCTTGGGGGCTTCTTCCTGTGCTGCGCCCGTCTGCTGTGCGATCAGCGCATCAAGGTCATTCTGCGATAATTCTTCCTCTTTCTCCGGCTCTTCCTGCGCTGCGCCCGTCTGTTGCGCGATCAATGCATCGAGGTCATCCTGTGAGAGGTCCTGCTCCGGTTCTTCTTGCTTTGGAGCTTCTTCCTGCGCTGCGCCCGTCTGCTGTGCGATCAATGCATCGAGGTCATCCTGTGATAATTCTTCCTCTTGCTCTGGTTCTTCCTGCGGCGTTTCTGTCTGTTGTGCGATCAACGCATCGAGGTCATCCTGCGAGAGGTCCTGCTCCGGTTCTTCCGCCTTGGGGGCTGCTGCGCCCGTCTGCTGTGCGATCAGCGCATCAAGGTCATTCTGCGATAATTCTTCCTCTTTCTCCGGCTCTTCCTGCGCTGCGCCCGTCTGTTGCGCGATCAATGCATCGAGGTCATCCTGTGAGAGGTCCTGCTCCGGTTCTTCCGCCTTGGGGGCTTCTTCCTGTGCTTCGCCTGTCTGTTGCGCGATCAGCGCATCGAGGTCATTCTGCGATAATTCGGCCTCCTGCTCCGGTTCTTCTTGCTCTGGTTCTTCCTGTGCTGCGTCCGTCTGCTGCGCGATCAATGCATCGAGGTCATCCTGCGAGAGGTCTTGCTCCGGTTCCTCCGCCTTTGGCGCTTCTTCCTGTGCTGCGCCCGTCTGCTGCGCTATCAACGCATCGAGGTCATCCTGCGAGAGGTCTTGCTCTGGTTCTTCCGCTTTCGGGGGTTGTTTCGGAGTTGTTTCCGTCTGCTGTGCGATCAATGCATCGAGGTCATCCTGCGAGAGGTCTTGCTCTGGTTCTTCCGCTTTCGGGGGTTGTTCCTGAGCTGTTTCCGTCTGCTGCGCGATCAACGCATTGAGGTCATCCTGCGATAATTCTTGCTCCTGCTCCGGCTCTACTTGCTCCGCAGGTTGTTCCTGTTGTGAAGGCTCGGTTTGTTGCGCAATGAGTGCGTCTAACTGGTCCTCTGGAAGCTGCGCTTCTGAGGCCTTTGTATGCTCTTTCGTGATATCGCTTGGTTGTGCATCCGTTTTGTTCAGTTCATTTTGTACAGCGTCTGCGTCAGGGGGGGGAGAGGGCGGTACGGTTTCTTCGACGGCATTGGTTCCTATTTCGTCGAATATCTCCCTTGGTTCTTCATCGGGAATAGCTTCGAAGGGTTCCTGTAAGGCTTTTTGGAGTTGTTCGTTGACGCGTTCCTCCACGCCGTCAGGTTGAACCGCTGTTTCTGCCTCGAACTCAGCATCTGCTTTAGAGAGTTGTTCGTTGATGATTTTTTCTAAATCTTCGGGTAGGAGGGGGGCGGTGAATTCTTCGCTCGATTCGTTGAGAGTGGGGGGCGGCTGACGTTGTTCAGCCTGCTCCTCGGCATTTTTTTCCGGGGAAGAGAGGGGGGGAGCCGGTTCAAAGTCCGGTTCCACGGTTTCAAAGAAGGCTTCAGAGCTTTCCTCCCCTGTTTCGTTGTCGTCGTCACCATCAGCAAGCAATGCAGCCGCCAACGAATCCAAGTCTTCCGCGCCTAGTAAATCTTTCGCGTCGGTTTCAGCAGGTTCCTCTTGGGAGGCGGGGGGGACTACCGGTTCTGTTAATTCCTCGGATAGTTCCGCTTCCGGGTACAAGGGCGACGCTTTTTCCACCATTTCTTCTGGTAGTGGTGGCACAAGGGGTTCTTCATCTCCGAGGATATCTCTGCCATCTACAGGGGTATCGTCCAACAAGGGACTGGATGCATCCGTTTGCGCGGTGCGAAGCTCATCCAGAATTTCTTGCGGAAGGGAAGAAGAAGTTTCTTCGGAAGCGGGGGGAGCAGTGTTTTCTGTATTATCTTCCGATGCGTTTTCCTCTGGGCTATTTTCAGGCGGCTCAGTCAGCATAATCCTTGGCGCACTTTACGGTGCATTAACCCCTATCTAGTGTCGAACAAATCTTTGAATACAAAATATTGTATCCGAACCCATTCTACAAACGCTACACATACTTTTTAAGTCTATCATGTCTGAGACATGATAGCCAAGGTTTTAGCTTTCGGAAGTTTTCTTTTAAAAAAGTGTTTTGCGTAGTTTTTTGCTATATGTAAAGCGATATAACTTGCCTGTAGCCTTATTCCTTTCATTCATCCAGAACGCTCCGGATTTTTGGAGCCAGGACATCCACGCGTAGCGGTTTTTGCACAAAGCTGGAGGCGCCTGCATCGAGCATATCCTGTGTATAGCGATCCAACTGCCGCGCTCCCGTCAGGATAATTTTCATATCGGGGCGTGTTTTATGTAAAGCCTGTAAGATGGCTTCGGTGTTCTCATGCTGTATCTCTGTATCTATGACAGTCAGATGAATTTTACCTGGAAAGGAACGCACCAGTTCGAGGGCTTCCTCTGGGGTTTGTGCGACGAGGGTTTTGTAGGCCAGCCGCTCCAGCATCTGTCGTGTGTCGCCAAGCACATATGATTCACTATCAACGAGCAGAACGGTTTCTGTTCCCGTGGGAATCTGCATACGCGAAATCGGGATTTCGGGAGTCTTATTTGTGGCAGGAAAATAAACACAAAAGGTGCTGCCATAGCCTTCTCTGCTTTTTACCGTGATGTGCCCCTGGTGATCCGTAACATTGCGATAGGCTGAGGCCAGTCCCATGCCTCGCCCCCGGTATTTGGTAGTAATGAAGGGAGCGAAAATTTTATCGATAAGTTTTTTACTTATACCTCGCCCATTGTCTTCCACTGCAAGATAGACATGGGCGCCAGGATGTAACGGCGGGAAGATGCGCGCCAATTCGCTATCGATATCAATATTGCGCGTGATTACCTTAATGTATCCCCGTCCTTCAATGGCTTCCCGTGCATTGGTGATGAGGTTCATCAGGATTTGTAGTATTTGGGGTTGATGGGCTAGCACATTCTTCAGCGCAGGGTCGAGATCCTGTTCCAGTCGTATCCCCGCCGGCATGGTTTCCAGCTGCAGCGTCCAGGATTGGCGAACGACGTCGTTTAGGTTGATAACCTTTTTGTTAGGTTCCTTTTCCTTGCTATTTGCGGGTGTGTCTTCTTCCTGAGCGGTTGTAACAGGAACAGTATCCATCAGTGGGGTGGGCTCTTCGCTACTGAGGTTTGGTATCGCGTTGATCTCGTGGAAGAAACGATAGAAACGCCCTCCGGCGATGTCTACATAATTACAGCAGACTTCCAGCTCAATGATACGATTGTCCTTGCCCCGATGTAATGTTTTAAAGCGTTCCCAACCGACCTCCATGATACGTCGGTTACGTAACGATATTTCCTCAGGAGTGGCGAGCACCTCAATGTCGTGCAGATTTTTTCCGAGCAGTTCCATGCGGGAATACCCAGTCAGTTTGCAGTATTCCTCATTTACATCCAGAATATTGCCATGAGCGTCCAGCATCCAGAAGCCATCTTGCCCGGTACGCATAAAAATCCTGTTTTGCTCTATTGCACGTCGCTCCGTGGTTACATTGCGTGCAATACAAAGCAGGCCTATACATTCGCCCTCATGCCCCAGCAGCGGTGTTTTTTGGAAGCGGAACCAGTATTGTCCCCCTATCCGTTTGACCGGTTCCTCCCAAGTATAGGGTCGGTTCTTTTCGAATACGCTAGCGTCGTAGCGATGGAAAATACGCGCCAGATCGCCGGGGAAAAGATCCCCGTCACGTTGTCCACGAATATCTTTTTCTGCTTTCCCCAAGAAACGACAAAAAGAAGGGCTGGCAGCCTGATATCGCCCCTGTATATTCTTCAGGCTAAATAAATCCTCCGTACTGGCCAAAAGCGTATCCAGCAGATTCCAATACTGCCACAACGCGCGTTCGGCACGTTTTTGTGCCTCTTGCGCGTTTTCAAGCGCTTGTACCTGTTTGCGCAAGGTTTTGATTTCACGCAGTAGCTGCGATTTTTTTTTGCCTGAATCTTTCATAACGCCTGTAGCTCCCTCTTAGCGTAGAGAGGGATCATTGTCAGACTGGGCCGATTGCTTTTTCTGGGGTAACGTTTCGATATTGGCATGCATGATGCCATTTCCATTGCCATTATCCCGTCGCGTCACAGGTTCTGCAGGCGAGGACGCAGCGTTGGGGCTCTCTGATAAAGTAGATTTCCAATGTGGTTCGGGAGTGTTAAGTTGACGGATTTCCGTCTCCAAATTTTGCATCGTACTGTGCAATAACTGTTGCAAACGTTGCTTCTCCGCCTGCGCCGTCTCCTGTTCCTGATCAAAGCGGCGCTGCATGGCTTCCAATTCTGACGTTACCCGGGCAAACTGTAGCGATGTTTGCCGTTCCTTTGCGGTAAGCGCATCCAGCTCACTCTTCAACGCATCCTGTTCAGCGATGGCAATGGCACTCCGCTTACGCATATTCTCCAATTCATGCATCAACTCCACCTTCTTTTCCTCCAATGCATGTATCGCTTTCTGGCCTGCACTGAGGGCGTCTTCACGTTCCCGCAACAGTAACGCCAGGGTTGTATTTTCCGCCCGTGTTCCCTCCAATGCCGCCGCCGTAGCACGTTGTTGATTCTGGGCTGCTTCCAGTTCATTCTCCCACATCAATTTTTCACTGCGCACCTGATCACGCAAACACTGCAAACCTTCTTCCAAGCGATTGTTCTGATTACGCGCCGCCTCCACCTCCGCATTGCTTTCCCGCAGGCGCGCCTGCAAACCCTGATTCTCAACGCGTGCATCGCGCAACGCGGTTTCCGCATCCGACAATTCCTTACGGATCAGGCTGACCTCCTGCCGCAGGCGTTCCGACTCCTGCGTGGTCTGCTCCATCAATGTCGTGAGCGAGGCCTCCATGCTGGCTACATGATGCTTCGCTGCCTCTGCAGCTACTTCCTGATCATGGATTCGGGTTTTAAGTTGCGTAATAGTTGCGTTGGCCCGATCCAGCGCCGCCACTGTTCCCTCAAACTTGCTGACAACGCGATTCAGTTCATTCGAAAGCTCACTACGCTCCTGCGCTGCGCTTTCCTCCAACGCCTGTAACTGGCCTTCCAATTCCGCCGTACGTTGGCGCCGTGTTTTCTCCGTCTCCTCCTGTTTTGTCAACGCCTCCTGCAACGATTTTGCTTCCAAGCGCGCTATTTCAAGCGCAGCTTCCGTTTCGCGTTTCTCTTCCTGAAGCCCCTCCAGGGTGATTTCCAGCGTTGCTTTTTCCTGTTGCAGGCTTTGCGTGGCGCGCTCTTGCGTTGCCGCCTCTTTGCGCAGTTCCTGGATCGTGTCCGTCAATTCCGCCGCATGGGCTTGCTTTTGTACAATGCTTTCCGACTGTTGTGTCAGTTCTGAACGCAACGAAACAATTTCTGCTTCGGCATCGTACAAGGCTTTTTGTGCCGCCGAAAGTTCTTGCTGCAACACCGCCAGTTTTTGCTGCAACTGGCCCTTGCCTTCGGCATAACGCCACGATTCCTCACGAAGATGCTGCACCTCATCCAGCGTACTACGCAAATCAGCCGTAGTCTTTTCCGTCTCCTGCTGCAACTGATTTAACGCATACTCTACTGCCCCCTTATCACACTGCGTCGTTTCCAGTTCCTGCTGTAGCTGCACAATTTGTGCCTCTAGAGCGGTTTTTCTTTCTTCCGCCTCCTGTGCCGTCTCCTCCAACGCCGCCAACTGTTGCGCCAGACATTCCTTTTCAGCGCTTAATGTTTCATTATCCTGCTGGACACGGGCCAACGCTTGCTGCGCCTCATTCAGCTCCGTTTCCAACGCTACAATCTGCGAATACGCCGTTTCTAACGTCTCCGACTGTTTCTCTAACTCCGCCTCCAAGGCCGCACTTTCCGATTGCACCGATTCCAATTCAGAAGCATAGCGGTAGCGTTCCTCACGCAGCTCTGCCGCCCAAGTCTGCATCTGTTCCAAATCCCGCTGCAGCCCAGCCACGTTTTCCTCCAGGCCCGAGCGTTCTTCCTCTGCACGCTTAAACCCCTCCTCCCGCTCCGCCAATTCTGTCTGTACCGCTGACAATGTCGCATTACTTTCCTCCAACGCCTTATCCACCGCCCCCTTTTCCGTTTGTAATGCAGTCATATCAGCATCTTGTGCATCACAGGTTTTTTTCAACTGCTCCACCATCTCCTCAAGCTCTGTGCGCAACGCAGTCAACGCGGTATTCTCTTCCGTGCGTTGATGAAGTTCTTCTTCCAAGGCCGTTTTTTCCGACTGCAAAGTCTCCCATTCCTTTTGCAACCGGTTCAACATTTCCTTGGTGCCCGACACACGCTGGCGCTCATTTTCTACCGCCATTTCCAGCGAGGCAATGCTATTCTTAGCCTCCTCCATCGCCACCTGCTGTTGTACCTCCGCCCCCTTTAAGTGCGTTACCTCCTCCTGCAACTCCTGCTGCTCTTTCCGCATCGCCGTCAATTCCGTCTGCTGCCTCTGTACTTCCTCTAGAGCAGCATTGAGTTGCGTTTCCAGGGCGCTCTTTTGTTCTAGTGCTTCATCGAGGTCTTTTTGCTGATCTTGCGCTTCATCTTCGAGCGAGGCAATCTTTTGCTCCATCGCCTGTTTTTGTTCTAGTGCTTCATCGAGGTTTTGTTGTTGGTTTTGCGCTTGCTCCTCAAGCGAAGCAATTCTCTCCAGCATCGCCTGCTTTTCTTCTAGTACGGTATCGAGGTCTTGCTGTCTGCTTTGCAGTTCCTCCTCGAACGTAGCGATTTTTTCTTCCAGCGCGCTTTTTCCCTCCAGCGCTTCGTTGAGATTTTGCTGCTGGTCTTGCGTTTCGCCTTCAAGCGTAGCGATTTTTTCTTCCAGCGCGCTTTTTCCCTCCAGCGCTTCGTTGAGATTTTGCTGCTGGTCTTGCGTTTCGCCTTCAAGCGTAGCGATTTTTTCTTCCAGCGCGCTTTTTCCCTCCAGCGCTTCGTTGAGATTTTGCTGCTGGTCTTGCGTTTCGCCTTCAAGCGTAGCGATTTTTTCTTCCAAGGCGCTCTTTTGTTCTAGTGCTTCATCGAGGCTTTGTTGCCGATTCTGCACGTCACCTTCGAGTGAGGCAATTTTTTCCTCCATCGACGCCACCGTTTCCTTCAACGCCTCCGATTCCTGGGTCAACTGCTGTATAACTTCTGGAGCAACCGCTGGTTCCTGTTCCTCCAGGCGGCCAAGTTCCTCTTGCAGGGACTGCTGGAGAGCTTCCTTTTCAGCGATTTGCGCTTTACTCTCTTCTATTTGTTCACACAGCGCAGCGGTTTGCGCTTCCAGCTCAGCAATACGTTGCTGCGCCTCCGCCGTCTTCGTTTTATGCGTCTCCACCGACCCCGTCAACGCGGTGATTTCCCCCAACGCTTCCCGCAAAGCCTCCGCCACGCCTGCTTCTTTTGCACGCACGGCTTCTAATTCAGCGGTGAGCGAAGCTTCCGAGGCGGTAGTATGGCTTTGTGTTTGGCGCAAGCCTTCCAGCTGCTGCGATAACGCCTGGTTCTTTTTGTCCAGCATATCCGCACGCAACGCCACTTTGGCAATCTGCTCCTCACGCACCTGTAGTTTTTGGCGTAAGGCCTGCATGACGGATCGCGCCCGTTCTGTATCTTCCGAGGTGTGTTCGCCGGTGGCGAGGATGGAGGCGAGTGCATCCAGCTGGCCACGGGCGTCGCCGATTTGTTTGGACAGCACCCCATGTGCCTGGGTAACTTCCTCTGTCCACGACGAGATGGTGGCTTCCAGACGCCGATACATTTCATCTCTGACTTGAGCCATGATGATATCCTTTTTCCAACCCCCTCAACATGCCCGGTCTTTCAGGAAACACGTCCCATCGTGTTCCGATGATTACCGCATGCAGGGCGCTACAATTTTGGGTGTGGCTGCGCCACGTTGTGTACTGCCGAATCTGTACGTTTACGTTGTGAAGCAACGAACTTATCCCAAAATTAAGCCATTGCCTCATCCTTCAGGGCTGCGCCGGTATTTGTACTATCCGGTGCACGCCACCCAACTGTAGTTCCCATTACTACACTGCCGCGGGGTTCAGAATACTAAGGCTATCAATCCCCTTATCGGTTTACTTTCTCCGTAGCTTTAGGGAAAAAGTGATATTTCTGGCAAATGTAAATAACTGTTTACTTTTGGGTAGATTCTATTGCCTGTTCCAGAAGGGCGAGCGCTTGGGTACAATACTGCGATACGGAAGTGTCCGGTGTTGCCGGCAACCACTGCACTCGCTTGTCGCCCCGAAACCAAGTCAGTTGACGCTTGGCATAGCGGCGATGGTGTTGTTTGGTAGCCTCAACAGCCTCCTCCAACGTCTGTTGTCCTTCAAGGTGCGCAATCAGTTCACGATAGCCCAATGCTTTGAGTCGGCAAAGCGGGTCGCGGTAGCCCAACGCGATTAACCGTTTTACCTCTTCAAGCCAGCCCATTTCTATCATCAAGTCCACACGACGGTTAATACGATCATACAAAACCTCACGTTCCCATTGTAATGCGACCTGCACCGCATGTAAAGCGTTCGTTTGCGCCTGATGATCGCGGTGAAGTGCCGAAAAAGGTTGCCCCGTCGTTTCATAGACCTCCAGCGCCCGCACTATCCGTACCAGATCATTTTCACTGGTTAACAATGCGGCGTAGTCGGGATCTACCGCACGCAGGCGCGCCATCAGGTGGGCATTACCCTTTTCCTCTGCTTCCTGTTGCAGGCGTGTGCGGATTTCCGGTTGGCGAACAGGTCCGGGAAAGAGCCCATCGATCAGCGCATTGACGTATAGGCCCGAGCCGCCAACGACAACGGCAATTTTTCCTGCAGCATTCAACCGGGCGACTTCGCGGCGTGCCATACGTTCATATTCACCGGCGGCCATCGTGGCGTCGGGCGCAAGACAACTCACGAAGTGGTGGGGGACACGCGCCTGCTCTTGCGGAGTGGGGGCGGCGGTGCCGATTTCCATGCCGCGATAGAACTGCATGGAATCTGCTGAGAGGATTTCCGTCTGCAACGCCTCTGCCAATGCAATGGCGAGCGAGGTTTTACCCGAGGCGGTGGGACCGACTACGGTCAACACGGCTATTGCAGGAGATGAGGACATAGCGTACTTCTTGTTGTTTCTGTTAGCTCTGAAAAAACCTGCCCCAAGCTACTGGATTCTTCGAAAGCTTTTTTCCATTTGATGTTGCGTCAGTTCAGTGATAATGGGACGTCCATGCGGACAGGTATACGGAGGACGCAGCCGTTTAAAGCCTTCCAGCAAGCCTTGGCGTTCTTCCGGGGTAAGGGTGTCGCCTGCTTTAACCGAAGCTTTGCAGGCCCGTGTCGCCAAACGAAGCAGCACTTCCAACGCATTTTCCTTGTTGAACAAATCTCCCTGGCCCAAGTCGTCCAGAATATGGTACACCACATCAACCACCTTCGATTCTTCATAGAGATGGCAAATCGAGGTAATTTGGAATGTATTGCCGCCAAAAGGTTCCAATTCGATACCCAGTTGTGCAAACAGATCCAGATTCGACTCCATCAAACGCATTTGGGCGGGGGCTACCTCTACCACCAGCGGCACCGCCAATTGTTGCGATGCATAACTCTGATCCCGCAATTCACACAGGAGGTTATCATAATTCAGGCGTTCATGGAGGGCGTGTTGATCAATGATCAACAGACGATCCTCCGCGGGTACCAATAAATATGTGTCGAAGAGTTGCATAGGCGCGTTTTGCGGCGTCAATACCGGTTGGTAAGCTGCCTCAGGGGCGATTTGCGTCATGTGTGTTGCTTCGTTTTCCAGAAAGTGCGTCTGTTCCGGCAATGCCGGGGTGGTAGGTGGGGGGGGAGGCGTATGGTTTTCGCAGGCCTGATGTACAGAAGACGTTTCCTGGGGCTGCGCTTGTGCAACAACCTCAGACGTGGACGCCGATGTATCTGTAGAGTGTGTTGGATCGATTTTGACTTCGGTAGCAATGGGGGAAGCCGGAGATGGAGGCGCCACAGCAGGCGAAAGAGGCTGTTCCTCCGGCGTGTCCTGCGTTGTGGGGGCCAAGGCCGCCAAGCGTGTACGGACGATGTCCCGAATGGCGTCGCGTGCGGCCCGTTCATCGCGGAAACGAATCTCACGTTTCGTAGGATGGATGTTTACATCCACAAAACGTGGGTGCGTTTCAAAAAGCAGGATGCCTACAGGATGACGTCCTACAGTTAACAGACCACGATAGCCATCCTCAAAGCCATATTGCAGCGAGCGATTGACGACCGGGCGTTGATTCATGAAAAAAAACTGGTGCGAACGCGCCGCACGCGTCAGGCCAGGCGCGCCAATAACACCTCGCAGCCGGAACCCCGCCTGCTCTCCCTCTATTTCCACCATGTCCCGAGCAAAACCTAGTCCCCAAATCAGGGCAGCGCGTTCCTTCAAATCCGCATGCTCCGGAATGTCCAGCAAAGCCTTGTCATTATGAAAAAATTGGAAGCCCACCCCGTGTCGCGCCAACGCATGCCGCTGCACCGCATCAATGCAATGTCCCAATTCTGTGGTGATGCCTTTGAGGAATTTTGCGCGCACGGGGGTGTTGAAATAGAGGCGGTTTACACTAATGCGCGTCCCCACCGGCGCACCCACCTGATCCACATCGCGCAGAATGCCGCCGTCGATGCGTAGCCGTGTTGCGCTTTGATCCTGTACGCGTCGTGTGACCAGTTCAAAACGCGATACCGAAGCAATACTGGCGAGAGCCTCGCCCCGAAAGCCCATCGTTCGTACCGCTTCCAAATCCGAAGCGTTGCGAATTTTGCTGGTGGCATGCCGTTCGATAGCCAGCAAGGCATTCTGCTCCGACATACCATGGCCATTGTCGACGACTTCAATCAGGCGACGGCCTGCAGCAACAACCCGCACCACAATGCGGGTCGCCCCTGCATCCAAGGCATTTTCCACCAATTCCTTGACGACCGACGCAGGCCGTTCCACCACCTCTCCCGCAGCAATTTTATTGGCTACATCATCCGGGAGGATACGTACCGGTGCTATGTGATTTTTTGTGCTCATACAACCCTGTCTCCCCACGGTCATTCTACTGTTTTTAACGGCAGAAAACAAAGCCGCTTGCCGAGTAGATCGTGGGGAGGAGTGCTTGGTTTAACCCCCCTTTCATTTGTAAGCGCTTCCTGCTTTAAAGGAGCCTGCTAAGGCTTTGTGCGCGCCAATTCCACCGCATTATTTACAAAGATGTCGAGGGCGCTGTAAACCCGTTTCTTCAGCCACAGTCCCATGAGAAAACCGATGAGCAGCCAGGTCAAAAGCATTGCAGGCGCAGTGTTGAGCGTCCAAAGGGCGCCATTGGGTACAAAGAAGTAGAAAAAGAAACCTAATACACCGATAAGTGTGGGAGGGAAGAGCAACATAAAAAGCTGCATACGCCGAAGACCGCCCAATTCAGCGTAGATGTGCATCTGATGGGTACTGTCCCAGCTAAATTCTCCCCGCGACATCCCCAGCAAAGCCGATTGCTTGGTATTATTCATGCCTGGTCCTCGTACAATCACTTGGGTGTCTGTACGGCGCAGCAATTCAAAGCCCAGCGGCAACAGAACATGCAGACACGCCTCCAATACCGCCGGCCCATTTTCAATATTTTGCACGGTGCGTTCATAGTGCATAGCCAATACCCTTAATTCTTCCATTCTAATCACCATAGCATGGCTTGTGACAGGAAGCGTACAAGAAAATCAGTCAATCGAGTTTTATTTATGTGGGTTTAAATATTTATGTGTGCTTCCTGTATGCAATTTTCTCGAACTACTGCCTTTAGATATGGTACAAAAGAGGGGCGTTAACGATCGATGCGCTGTAAGCTGTCCTAATCAATGCGATTTGGGGACCTCCAGGGACGGCAAGGACCATGACTTCTGGTTGTGCTCCTCGGCCATCGCAAGTAAGTATGCCATGAGGGTAATGAAGTTGAAGGGGTTGGAAGTATGCGAGAACTTACGTTTATCAAAGAGTTTTTACAAGATAATCAGGATTACATCGAGGAAAAGTATGCTACCAAGGCAGAGCTTACAGTAGCATCGAAAGCACAGGCCACCGATCTGCTTACCGAGGTCGATTTAACCATTCAGAGTCGTTTTGTAAACCGAATTTCGCATCGCTACCCTGACGACGTCGTCTTGGGGGAAGAGGGAACCTTTTCGCAACTACCCAAGGACCCCAACGCACGCGTCTGGATTATTGATCCTATCGACGGGACATACAATTTCATGCGTAGCCTGTTCCCCATTTTTGCCGTTTCGATTGCCTTTGCACAGCAAGGAGAAGTGCAGGCGGGAGGAATCTTGTTTCCTATGCAAAACAGCTTCTTTCTGTCGGAACGGGGGAGTGGTTGTTACTACAACGATGTGCGCATGCATGTTTCCGCAATACAGCAACTCCATGAAGCGCGTCTGGATATCGATTTTTCCCGCAATGAGGGGCGGCGCGCCTTACTAGATACGGTTGCGCCCAAGTTGTTTCACGACATGGGTATCATCCGTTGTCTGGGTTCTGCGGTTACCGCAATATCACAAGTCGCCACGGGTGATTCTGAGGCCTATCTGCACATGCGTTTGAATCCGTGGGACTATGCCGCGGCACAACTGATGGTCGAAGAAGCAGGGGGGGTGGCCACTCGTCTGGATGGAAGTCCTCTGCGTGTTTTCGACGGACGACATGGCGTGTTGATCAGCAACGGCGCTATCCACGAACAGCTATTAGCCAAGCTGCAATAATTCCTGACATTCTACAAGCAGGATTTTTCGATCCTCAGCAACGGCAAGGACCATATCTCTTGGCTGTGGCTCTGGCCACCTTGCGGTCGCTGGACCGCTTGTGAAATTGGCTTCCTGAATGCTATGATCCGGCCACCCCAAGTCGGGGGAGTCCCACTGTTGTTAAAAAGAGCGGAATGTATAGAAGACGGGAGCCCTTTGTCGTGAAGACCATTACCGTGCAAGTGCGCGAAGACCATTTGGAAAATCTAGCCCGCACCAAGCCGATGACAGCGCTGGCTGAGTTGATTTGGAATGCGTTGGATGCGGAAGCTACCGATGTTCGCGTAGAATTTGTAGAAAATGAGATGGAGGGTCTGGAGGCCATCCGTATCGTAGACAATGGGCACGGCCTGCACTATGATGACGCCCTGATCGTGTTTCAGAATTTGGGCGGTTCATGGAAACGCGACGGTTTTCGTACACATGTGCGCAAGCGTCTCTTGCACGGGAAATACGGCAAAGGTCGTTTTCGCGCCTTTTCTATGGGTACCCGGGTGGAATGGCAAACGGTCTATGAAGAAGCAGGAGATTGTTACACCTATTCCATTTCCGGTGGAGCAGCTACGCTGGGGCAGTTTGTAGTCAGCAATTCACGTATGGTGGAAGACCGTACTTCCGGGATGGTGGTGGAAATCTCCAATCCGCGTGACAATACCGGTGTGTTGCGTGGGGTGAAGGCTATGGAAGAGGTAACAGACATGTTTGCCTTGTATATGCGCCAGTACCCCGATGTAAACATCGTTTACGATGGCGTACCGCTGGATCCCTCCAATTCTCAGGCGCACTATGAAGAGTATGACCTGCATGAAATGGTGATGCAGAATGGAGAGCGTGTAACGGCCAGTTTGACCGTTATTGAATGGAATATTCCTGGAAAACGGGGCGTTTTCCTATGCACCCAAGACGGCTTTATGCTACACAATGCACTGCCCCGGTTGCATTTCCGTGGATTCAGCTACACCGCCTATCTCAAATCCAGCCATATCTCTACTCTTGAAGAAGAGGGGTTGTTACAGGCAGGGGATCTCTCCCCGGATGTGCGCCAGTTGCTTGACGCGGCCCGCGCCAAATTGCGCGAGCACTTTACCTTGCGCGAAGCAGAGCACGCACAGGAAACTTTGGACGAGTGGAAAGAGCATGGCCTATATCCGTATGCGGACGAGCCCAAGGATGATGCAGAGGCCAATGAACGTCGGATTTTTAATATCTATGCAACCCATCTGGACCAGATTTTTCCCGACTTTTCAACCTCACGACCGCGCAACAAGCGTTTAGTTTTGCGTCTGGTGCGTGAACTGGTTCACATTGAGCCCACCCGTGTAGCGCGACTGCTTGATGAAATGCTCGATTTTCCAGACGCCAAAGAAGAAGAAATTATGGAAATCATGAAAAGCCAATGAGGCTGAGACCTTTTAACCCCGCGACGCGATTCTGCGCACGTATTTTTTGACGAAAGAGGATGGAATTATCATGGCTGGCGGAATATACGATCACCAATCTATCGAACAAAAGTGGCAACAGTATTGGTTGGACAAGAAAACCTTTAAATCCGAGGTAGACACGTCCAAACCCAAATACTACGTGCTCGATATGTTTCCCTACCCCAGCGGCAACGGGCTGCATGTAGGCCATCCCGAAGGCTATACCGCCACCGATATCGTGTCACGGTATAAACGCATGAAAGGCTTCAACGTGTTGCATCCGATGGGGTGGGACGCCTTTGGCTTGCCCGCGGAACGCCATGCGGTGCGCACGGGCGAACATCCCGCGCTGATCACCAATAAGAATTGCGACACGTTTCGTAGTCAAATTCAGCGCTTGGGGCTTTCCTACGACTGGGACCGTGAAATCAACACGACCGACCCGCATTACTACAAATGGACGCAGTGGATTTTTTCCATTCTTTACGAACGCGGACTAGCCTATGAAGTCGAAGCTCCAGTTAACTGGTGTCCCGCACTGAGTACCGTGCTCGCTAACGAAGAAGTTAAAGACGGTAAGTACGTCGAGACCGGCGATCCGGTTGAAAAACGGGCGATGCGTCAATGGATGCTCAAGATCACCGAATACGCCGAACGCCTTTTGGGCGATTTGGATGAACTGGACTGGCCGGAAGGCATCAAAGCCATGCAGCGGGAATGGATCGGACGCAGCGAAGGGGCTGATGTTACCTTTACCGTCGCAGGCTCCGGTGATACATTCACCGTATTTACTACACGTCCCGATACGCTTTTTGGTGCTACCTACTGTGTGCTGGCCCCCGAGCATTCCCTGCTTGAAAAGATTGTTACCGATGGCCAGTATGATGCCGTACACAGCTACATCGATGCGGCGGGCAAAAAAAGTGCACAGGATCGTATGCGCGACGAACGCGAAAAGACCGGTGTCTTCACCGGAGCATACGCCGTCAATCCGGTAAATGGCAAAGAGATTCCCATCTGGACTGCAGACTATGTGCTGGCCGAATATGGCTATGGCGCCATCATGGCCGTCCCCGCACATGATACCCGCGACTACGAGTTTGCGACAAAGTTCGAGCTGCCTATTATCGAAGTAATCTCGGGCGGCGATGTTACCAAAGAGGCATTTACCGGCGACGGCATCTTAGTGAATTCCCCTCTGATCGACGGTCTGCGTGTGCCGGAAGCGAAGAAGAAAATCACTGCATGGCTGGAAGAGCAGGGGATCGGTACCGGCACGGTAAATTACAAACTGCGTGACTGGCTTTTCTCCCGTCAACGCTACTGGGGCGAACCTTTCCCCCTCATCCGTTTGGAAGATGGCACGTACAAAGCAGTACCGCAAAAGGATCTGCCGATTATCCTGCCCGAGTTGGATGAATATAAGCCCACCGAAGACGGGCAACCGCCCTTGGCACGCGCCAAAGATTGGGTGAACACCACTGACCCGGACACGGGCAAACCGGCGCAACGTGAAACCAACACCATGCCCCAATGGGGCGGGTCCTGCTGGTACTTCCTGCGCTTCTGTGACCCCCGCAATGACAACGAAGCATGGTCCAAAGAAGCAGAATCCTACTGGATGCCCGTAGACCTCTACATCGGCGGTGCAGAACATGCCGTGCTGCACTTGCTCTACTCCCGTTTCTGGCACAAAGTCCTCTACGACGCGGGCTACGTCAGCACCAAAGAGCCGTTCCAGAAACTGTTTAACCAAGGTATGATTCTGGCCTACTCCTATCAGGACGATCAGGGTAAATATTATTACCCCGAACAGGTAGAGCACCGTGGCGATCAATGCTTTCTTAAGGGGACCGACACACCGGTAAGCACACAGATCGAAAAAATGAGCAAATCCCGCTACAACGTCGTCAATCCCGACGATGTCGTGCGAGAATACGGCGCAGACTCCATGCGCTTGTATGAAATGTTCATGGGGCCGCTGGATCGCGACAAGCCTTGGACCGACGAAGGCGTGCAAGGTGTACACCGCTTCCTCAAACGCGTCTGGAACCTCTACATCCAGGAAGACGGCGCATTGCATGCGCGCATCGTGGACAATGGGGGAGAGGAAGCGCTTCAAAAAGAATTACACAAAACCATCAAAGCAGTCGGACACGACATTGAGCACCTTTTGTTCAACACCGCCATCGCCCGCATGATGGAATTCGTGAATGCGACTATGAAAGCTAAGTCAGTCGACAAAGCCATTATGGAGCAATTCCTGCTCCTGCTGGCCCCCTTTGCGCCGCACCTTGCCGAGGAAATCTGGGAGCGGCTAGGACATGACGGAAGCCTCGCCTATGCCCCTTGGCCGGAATACGACGAGGCCATGCTCGTAGAAGACCAGATCGAGATCCCCATTCAAATCATGGGCAAAGTACGCGGACGCGTCATCGTTGCCACCGATGCCGACAAAGACACCATTCTGACCGCCGCCAAAGCTGAGCCACACATCCAGAAGATGCTCGAAGGAAAACAACTCATTAAAGAGATCTACGTGCCCGGCAAAATGGTCAACTTCGTAGCCAAATAATTTTTCCGCAGACATTACAGAAAATGCGTGTATACACCGGAAGGGGTTTTTAAAAACACCGCCTTCCGGTATTCTTTACTCCCCACAGTCCTCAAGCTGTCTAAAAAAGGTTTTTCAATAGATTTATATTTAGGTGTTTGGTATAATTTTTCTCTGTTGGAAAGCCGCGGTATCAAATTTGAAGTGCAGCGTTTTTGATGTGTTCGAGCATTTGCGTTGGTGTTCGATATCCTGGTTTTGCTCTGGGTCTATTGTTGAGTTTTTGGAGTATCTGGTGCAAGTATTCTTCGGAGATTTGCGTAAAGTCGACCCCTTTGGCACCTTTAGTCTGAAAAGGTGTCATATCAAATAAGATTTTGTTGTGCTCAGCAACGGCAAGGACCATATCTCTTGGCTGTGGCCCTGGCCACTTTGGGCAGGTATTGGCGTAGGAGCCCGTTGAGGTTTTCGTTGATGGCGCGGTCGTTGGATTTGTAGGGGCGGGCAAAGTAGATGTCCATTCCTAATGCATCGTCTAGTTGCTGGTGGGCCGCGAATTCTTTGCCGTTGTCTACGGTGAGGGTATGGCGGATGTCTTGGGGCACTTCTTCGAAGGCCTTTTGGGTGGCTTCGTTAAGCGACGCGGCGCGTTTGTCGTGCATGAAGCTGGCGGTGGCGTACAGGGTCTTGTGTTCGATGAAGGTGGCGATGGGGCGTTTGTGGTTGCGCCCTATGACGGTGTCGCCCACCCGCTCTTGGCTATCGACGATGGCAGGGCGTTCTTTGATGGGAAGGCGGTTGGGGATTGTTCCTCGGTTGCCTTTGCCGATGCTGTGTGGCCGTCTTTTTTGTGCCCTTGGCGCAGTCCTTTGTAGAGTTCGCAGCCCTTTTTTTTGTAGGCGTAGACGTATTGATAAAGGCTTTCGTGGGAGATGCGCATGCGGGTGTCGTCGGGATAGTCCAGCACGAGCAGCTTGGAAATGGTCTTGGGCGAGCATTGCTCTTTGAGCTGTTTTTCCACGTAGTCGCACAGGGGGGCATGGTCCATCTTTTTTTGGCGCGGCGATTTTTGTCATTTGAGGTAGCGTGCCTGTGCATGCAGCGCCCGATAGCGTCCATCGGGGCGGCGATTTTACGCTGAAAGGATCCCCGTTCCAGGTCCGACTGGATTTCACACCGGTCAAAATAGGTAAGATGTACGTAGGGCATCGCTGTTTCCCTTTCGGTTTGCATTGGCTTTAGCAACCTAAAGTGGTCCAGCGACCACATGCGATAGATATGGTCCTTACCGTCCCTGACTGCAGCAGAAATCTCGTTTTTTTAGGACCGCTTTTGGAATGTCAGCCACTAAGCATATCGAAAACCAACGGCGATGCTCTTCTTTTTTATTCCGAACTCACCTGCAAGAAAGGAGATGAGTCCGCCCTTTATCCATACAGAGCGATGTGTTGCACTTCAAATTTAATGCTTTTCAACCGGGAAAAATTATATAAATATTAACATATTAAAAAACTTTTTTTAGACGCTCTGAGAACCATGGAAACGAGGGGGATAGCAACCTTTGAAGTGCCAGTTACTAAGAATTTTAAACTTGACAAGATTCGTAGATAGTATTAAGGTATTAATACAGTCAACCTTTGGAGAGAGTGTATGCAGATCCATGTTTCTGTACATGAGGGCAAGCCAATTTATCGGCAGATCGTGGAACAGGTGAAGTATATCCTGGCGGCGGGTCGCTTGAAGCCGGGGGATGAGTTGCCGGGGGTAAGGGTCTTGGCGCAGCAGTTGTTGATCAATCCCAATACGGTGCAGCGGGCGTATCGGGAGCTGGAGAATGAGGGGTTGATTTATAAACGTCAAGGGGCGGGCACGTTTGTTTCGGATGGGGGATCGCCGTTGGCGCGACGGGAACAGCGGCGCATCCTAATACAGCGGGCAGATGCGCTTGTAACAGAGGCGGTGCAGATGAATTTTTCACTTTCGGATGTGGTACGCATCGTTGAGGAACGCTTTGAACGGTTGCAACAGGAGGAATCTTGAGATGAAAAACAAGGAAGAGAATCAGGATATTGTGGTGGAAGTGCAAGATCTGCATCGGCGGTTCCGACGCAAGCAGGCGTTGAGAGGGGTGAGCCTCCAGGTGAAACCGGGCACGGTCTTCGGCCTGGTGGGCAGTAATGGTGCAGGGAAAACAACGTTGATCAAGCATATCCTGGGCACGTTTAAGGCACAGCAGGGTTCGGTGCGGGTCTTTGGGAGGAATCCTGTGCAAGACCCTGTGGGCGTATTGTCGCGCATCGGCTATCTGTCGGAGGATCGCGACATTCCCGGATGGATGAGAGTGGGGGAGTTGATGCGGTATACCCAGGCCTTCTATCCCGGATGGAATGAGGCGTATGCGGAATCGTTGCGGACCCATTTCAACCTGCCGCTCGATGCGAAGATAAAGCAGTTGTCGCGGGGCGAAAAGGCCAAGGCGGGCTTGTTGGCCGCATTGGCGTACCGTCCTGAATTGCTGTTGCTGGACGAGCCCTCGTCGGGACTCGATGTCTCCTCGCGACGGGATATCCTGGGGGCGATTGTGCGTACCGTGGCCGATGAGGGACGCACAGTGGTCTTTTCTTCGCATCTGCTCGACGAAGTGGAGCGGGTGGCGGATTACGTTTACATGGTGCATGAGGGACGGATGGTGCTGGAGGGACCTCTGGAAGAGGTGCGGACGCGGTATCGTCGGCTTACCGTGCATTTTGATGAACCCGTCGCAGCGACTACCTTTCCCGAAGAAGTGATCCACACCGAAGGCGGAGAGCGGGAATGGACACTGCTGCTGGAAAATTCAAAAGCGAACACAGAAAGCAATTTCGGTGGACACATCGTCGAAGAATCCACGCCGAACCTAGAACAGCTTTTCCTGGCGCTGACTAGACCGCGCGATCCCTGGGAAATTGCGGTATGAGAGGTCCTTTTACTCCCCTCGTTCTCACAGTCCGCTGTGGCAACGGAGAGGAAGAGAAAAATTGTTCCGCTTTAGTGACTGAAATCTGAAAAACGGTCATAAAAAACGAAATTTTTGCACTGGTCAGGGACGGTAAGGACCATATGTATCGCCGGTGGCGCTGGCCACTTGGCTGTGGTCCCTAGACCACTTCAAAGGAGGCAGCAGTATGAAAAGCCCTTTTCGCGCGTTATTGTGGGAACAAAGCCGGGTGGCGGGTGTGCTGTGCCTGTGGATCATCGGGCTTGGATTCCTGCTGATGTTGTGCTTACTCCTGCAGGACAGCCTTTTCCCTTATGATATGGACGGCTTTAATGTTTTTTTGTATTCACGTTGCTGCTTGTCTACAGCCTGTGTCTGGTGTATCGTCGGGATGCCAATGGGCATTTAACAGGCGGTTTTGAAAAAAGGCTCACGCGGTTGCCGTTGCGCACGTCGTTGCTGGTATTGACGCCGCTTTATATCCGGCTCTTTTTCTTTTTCATAACAGCCTGCGCACTGCTTTTGTTCAATGCGTTCTTGTTCAAACAAAATGTCCCGCATACCCATTTGATTGGATTGCTTGAGATTTATCTTGTGTTGCAAATGCTGGATTGGACCCGGCATACGATTCGCGGTCTTTCCTGGATTCCCTTGCTCCTCTTTTTTACGGTTATCCTGGCCGTGGTCATAGGCAGGTTGCCAAAAGACATCACGGTTCTCGCAGGCAATTTTGTCACTGAAATGGTGTCCCCCTGGGCTTTTTTCGTGGTATTCCTGACGTGCACCCTATTGTCCTGGTTGGGCGTGCATAGCCTGCGACGCGACACTTGCTATGGCGTTGCCGGTCCCCTGGCGCTGATGCAACACATTCGTGAAATGGGGAAAGCACGCACCCAAGCCTTTTCCTCGCCTGTCGAAGCATTGCTCTGGTATGAGTGGGAACGCCATGGCTGGAAACTGTCGATACGCACGGTCGTTGTCTGCGCATTGCTTTATCTGCTCTACTTTGCTTTCGTCTTTTCGCCAGACAAAGTTCCGGCCAAAATACCACTAAACACCTTCGTATGCGGCGCTCCGCTCATTGCCCTTTTATTGGTTGTCCCCTTTACAGGATGGCTTGCTTCCGGGTTCCGCTTTGTCCTGAAACGCCCCCAATCCCAATTGCCTGCAATGCGCCCTGTCACCCCGCTCGACCATACCTGGGCAACATGGCTAACCTCCCTGAAATCACTCCTTTTAGCCACCGCCATAGCGGGTTGCCTGTCCATGATAGGCGCTGTCGCCTTTGCCTCGTCCGACATTCGCCTGTTGTGGGCAACGTTGCAAGAAGGAGAAAGCAACTTCCTCGAAATCATCATGATGTATATCGCGCCACTGCTTCTCACCTTGTTGGCGGCATGGGTGCTGTACTTCAAAGAAACCACGCTCATCCCCCTGATTCCTGTGGTGCTTGCCCTGCTCTATTGCGCCATAGGCAACATCTATCCCGACATAACCGACAATCCCGTTTCCCTTTCTGTAAGGTATTACATCCGACATGAAATGAAGATACTGACCTTCCTGGCGGTGTTTTTTCTGAGTGTGTTTTTATCCTACATAGCTCTGGCCCGCTATCGCCGACAGGTCTCTTGGCGTTGGGCTATTTGCCTGCTCCTGCTGTGGGCGATGCTTAGTCAGCAGGTGCTTTCGATAAGCACGGATCTACATCTATGGCCCATCTTGTCCATGGTCGTCGTAGGCTGTGTGGGACTGATTTTCATTCCCTTCTTTGCCCCCTTCCTGCATGCGTCCACAACAGTCCCGCATGAAGCCATGAAACAGATGTGGCGTAAAGAATTGAGACGCCCCTGGTGTCTGTTTAGCATCGCCACACTTACGATTTGTTTCGGGATTTTCTTTTTCGTGTTGTCGCAAACCGCGACCGCCCGTCAAAAACTGAAGGATGAAGGCTATCCGCTTAGCTTTTCGGAACTGAATGCATTTTACAAGGCCGTCCCCGAAGAAGAGAACGCCGCCTTGCACTACCTGAAAGCCTACGAAAAGATGGTGCAGGCGGATGATGAATTATACGAAGCCCTCCCTATCATCGGCGAAGCCAAGGAGCCTGAATCCAGGGAAAACTTTCCCGAGCATATGCGCCTCGCTATCCAACAGCACTTGGAGGAAAATAAGGAAACGCTGGCTCTTCTCCGAGAGGCAAGTACTTATCCAAAATCCCGATACCCCTATAACTACGGGAATCACATGTATAACTTTGCCTATCATTACGCCAAGACACGTGCTCTTGCCCGATTGCTGGCGCTGGAAGCATTGTGGTGGAGTTTTCTTGAACAGCCTCAAGAGAGCATCGCGAGTTTCGAAAGACAATACCATCTGGCGCACTCATTCGATACAGACCCGACTTTAATTGCCCAACTGCAAAAAATCACTCTCCTAAAATTCCTTAACGAAGGCATACGACACATGCTTTGTTATAATGTCCTCTCGGAATCTACCTTAACCACACTACAGCAGCTTATCGCCCTTCCAAAAGATCCGCCCCGCTACTTGTCGCCTACATTAAAAGGAGAACTTGCCTTCATTGCTGGGTACTATCGCCTTATTATTAATGAATTGAAACCCAAAACAGGGCTTTCCCTGTTTATACTCTACCGTTTTTCGGGTATGGAACGATTTCATCAAACCTTGATGACCCAGTACGCCAGAAATCTGATTGACCGTAGCCAGGAATCTGTTGACGCCATACGGAGCTTCAAAGAAGAAGACGCCTATTATAGAAACTCTTTTTCGTATTATCTTGAATTGATGCAAGCTCTTTCCCTTATTAATTTTGATTATGCTGCGCGTGCCATGACCGAGCAGAACCTGGTGCAGACAGCGCTGGCAATTGAGCGTTTTGAGCGGGCGCAGGGACGGCTGCCAGAGCAGTTGAGAGAATTAGTTCCGGAATATCTGAAGGTCATTCCCTGGGATTATTTGGGCGATGCGCCGCTTCGCTATCGCCAGACCCCAAAGGGCTATATGCTCTATGGCGTTGAAAGAGATGGTGTGGATAATGGCGGACTCGAGTGTCCAAATGAACAAGGGGAACGAGATCAGGTGTTTCGGATGGAGCGGACGGCGGTTACAGTAGCGGAGTGACGACTTTGCCGAACATGCTGTAGAGGCGGGTGATGATTTCGTCGGGGGTGAGGCCTTCTGCGCCGGGGAAACTACCAATATCCTTGTAGTTCGTATAGAAGTCGGGGTGGCCCGGCGGAACGGCTTCGGCTTCGGGAAGCAGTTCAAAGCTACTGGTGTTCTGAAGGGGCCATATCTCGATGGGGGAAAGGCCGGAAATGCCGGTGAGCAAACGGTTCACGTCGGCCAACGGGATTTGTTTGCGGGCAATGATCCAACTGTTGTCGGGATGGATATCGCGCAGAATATCTTCCTGAATTGCTTGGGCAATACGGGAATCTTCAATAAGAAAGCCGTCTTCACTGTTGATGTACTGCGAACGGGGATCAAGGTTGTAGGTGCCGACAAAGGCGATGCGTTCATCTAAAACAAAGGTTTTAGCATGAATGCTCATGAAAGGGCTGCGACGCAAGCCTTCGTCCTTGGCGCGTTGAACGAGTTCCTCGTAATTGGGCAGGTGATAGCTCTGGTCCGCGGGGTGGGGCTTGTATTCGTAGACTTCAAGGCCGAGTCCGTCGATGATTTTGGAGCGCAGACGAAAGTTGGCGGAATAGGTTTCAATATGATCAGCCGCGCCAAAGCTGTTGGTAGAAATACGGATACGCATATCCGGATGCAGCTTAAGCAGTTTACGGAAAAGACTACGCGTTTGCATATTGACGATGACGTAGGGGCTTTGAATAAACATTGTGTCTTTGGCGCGACGCAGGGTGGCGCGGATCTCTTTGCTGACACGTCCTCCGCCCCAGGGATTGAGATAGAAGAAAGCGGTTTTCACGCCGGGTTTGTCGGACAGAAAGCGGACCTTTTCCGCACACAGCAGTGGCTTGTAAAATTTGGCCTTCAGTAATTCTGGGGTATTCAGATCTTCTTCAAGCTGCTCCCAGAAGGAGAGGGGGGCGTTATCCTCGCGCGGTAGTTTCAACGGTTCTTCTTCGTTTTTTTTGATGTAACGGCGCACATCCCGTAGTTTACCCAAGTCGACGGCCTTGCGAAATTTCCAGTACTCTTCAAAGGAGGTTGCCATGTCTTGCACCACAGGACCAATCACCCAGGCATCGCGGTCTTTAAAGTTAAATGTGGTGGCGTAGTTGTAATAATGGTTGTCGAAATTACGTCCACCGGTTAACCCGATAACACCGTCGAAAATCATGGTTTTATTATGCATGCGCTGGTGGGTGCCCGTGGGAAGCAATACATCGATCAGGCGTTGCAGTGCATTTGCTCTTAGTTGGCGGGCGGCGGGTCGGTAGGATTTGATCTGAATGTTGGGACTGGCGCTGTAGTGCATGGCCAATAGCTGGGGATTCTTGGCGGAACTGATGTAATCGGCGATCACACGTACTTTGACGCCACGCAGAGCAGCCTTTTCAAGTTCATGACGAAAAAAATTGCCGCATTCATCATCGGCCCAGATAAAGGTTTGAATGTCGATGCTTTTTTTTGCATTGCGAATCAGATAAACACGCAACAGGAGCGCTTCGTAACCGTGATTGAGGATACCAACATAATTACCATGTTCACGGGGAGCCTGATCTGCTATGCGTTTCTGAGTCTGGCATACGTAATCGTGAAAGGGGGCTCCGTCATATAACAACGCTGCTTCCGAAGCAACAGCGGGGAGGGGTAGTACCAGCGCCCTAACCAGGCAGATAGCCAGCAGGGTCAGAAAGCGCATGTGTTCTACTTGTACGGTACGTTCCAGCATCACAATCCCAACCCGCATAACGCTTTATCAGCGCCTTAAAAGTCAAAAAATACACCAAAGCGGTCCAGTGACCACAAGGTTGGGCAAGGCCACAAACAGGAGATATGCTCCTTGCCATCCCTGACCAGATCAAAACTTCGTTTTTATGATAGTTTTTGAAGTGTCAGTCACTAAAACAAGAAGGCGTTTCGTCTGAAAAGCGCAGAAGCTACCCGTTACCGTGGGGGCGCTAACAATTTTACAACCTACTTGCAGAATGCGCATATTCTACCTAAAGTGATCTAATGACCACAAGCAAGTGGCCAGCGCCACAAGCAAAAAGTATGGTTCCTGGCATCCCTGACCAGATCAAAAACTTTGTTTTTTATAACAACTTCTCAGGCATTAGTAACCAAAATACTCCAGAGGCCACTGGTCTTGGTTGTGTTAGCTGTGCTAGACTACGGACACCTATTTTTTGAAAGGAAGCTATGGGTACCTCGTCGAGTCGGATTATATGGACGTGTGCGATAGGGGGGTGTCTGCTACTGCTGAGTCTTTTGGCGGTGTTTAATCAGGTGAAGGCACGTGGATTGGGCTGGCAGGAGGTGCATTATCGGGCACATCTGGAGCGTGTTTTTCACGGCACGGAAACAACGCCTGCGCAGTACCGGCTTTTAAGTGACGACCTGACGGTGTTGTTCTATCGTGGCTTTATTGCTTTGGGAATTCCACGGCCTGTAGGCGTTGCTTTTGTCCTCATTCGTCTGTTTCAAAACCTGGCCATTTTTACGATGGCATTATTGTATTACCGCCGCTTGGGCATTTCCTGGTATTTAGGTTTGTTGGGGGTGGTGGTATTGACTTGGTCGATGACGTTGAGTAATCACCAGAGTACTTTGGCGGTGAACACGTATACGGAGATTCTGCTGTATCTGCTGGCCGGTTGGGCGTTAGCGGGATATCAGTTTTCATGGATATTGCCGATTACATTACTGGCGGCGTTGAATCGTGAGACGAGTGTGTTTATTCCGATTATGTCGGCGGGTGCGTATTGGAGCCGTAGACCGGGGGAAAGTATTCGGGATAAAGAAAATCCACGCAGGTTACATCCGTTGGCAGTGGCGCTGTCCTCCTTTTTTATCTATTTAGGGCTGTTTTTTGCCATCCGGGAGTACTTTGGACCGCGGGAGTGGAGTGTGGACAGTTCGCCGATTTACCATACGTGGCTACTTTTTACCAAGAACGTGAGTAGTGGTAGTACATGGATGCATATGGTGGGTACGTTGGGCTTGGTGCCTTTATTGGCTTTGGCGACGCTGCCTTATTGGAGAAAGCCATTATCTGCCTTTTTCTGGATGTTGGTTCCGACGTGGTTTCTGGTACATTTGCTGTTGAGTAATCTAAGCGAAACTCGGGTTTTGTTGGTTCCTCAGGCATTGGTGTTCATCCCCGGCATGTTGTGCGGGGTGCAGTATTGGATGCTGCGGACGGTGTCGGAGAAGCAGGGAGGCGAGCTGTATAGCCATGGTTGAACGACGGTGCCAATTTTTATGTATTTTGTTTGCCGCGTTTTTTCTGAGCCTGTTTACGGTCTGGTATCAGATGGCGTTTATGGGCCTGGAATGGTATGAGACGGTGCAGTGGGAACGAACACTTCGGGTGATGCATGGGGAGAGTGGAACCCCGTGGCAGTATCGTTTGTTTACGGAAGGGACAGTGTTCTGCACGGTACGTTTTTTTGAGCTATTAGGCGTGTCCCGTCCTGTCGGGGTGGCCTTTGTACTGATCCGTTTCCTGCAAAACCTGATCGCGTTTATCCTGGCGGTGTATTACTATCGCAAGTTAGGACTTTCTGTGATATCCGCCCTCTTGGGGATTTCCCTATTGGCTTGGGGCATGTGTCATGCCTTGTATGATGGCGATCTGACGTTTAATACCTATACCGACATGAGTCTGTTTTTGACTGCGGGCCTGCTGATTCTGAATCGAAAGTTTGTTTTTTTGATTCCCCTGATGTGTATTGCGCCGTTCAACCGGGAAACCAGCGGCTGCATTCCGTTTATGCTGCTTTTTTCCGAGTGGGGCGGCAAAGAGGGAGAGCGCCTGACGCGAAAGATGCTCCTTGTTTTCGTACTTTGCCTGCTGGCCTGGGTAAGTATTGTCGGTGGCCTGCGGCTGCTGTTTGGCCTGCGTCCGTACATTGTGCCCACGGCAGGAAAGTCGCCCATACTGCCCTTGCTCACCTTTAATCTGACATGGTGGCGAACGTGGGTTTTCCTTTTTGCGACTTTGGGGCCCTTGCCTCTGTTAGCGCTTGCCTCGTGGAAGGGATGGCCTAAGACCTTACATCGATTCTTCTGGGCAGTGGTTCCCGTATGGTTTCCCATCCATTTTTGCTTGGCACATGCGCCAGAAACCCGTCTTTTTCTCGTGCCCCAGGTACTGATCTTCATTCCGGGCGCATTGATGGGGATACGCTATTTCTGCACGGGAACAGAGGATGCCTTGTCCGGCCAGGGAACGGCATCGTAAGGCACCGTATCCTCTTCATGCTTCTTTTTGTAGATGCGGAAATCGGTGTCCATGTTGCGATCTAACCAACGAATTTTTTTCGCGGCTTCCGGGTCGATTTTGAACACAGCCACGGGGTAATAGTCGGCGCGTATCCAGGAAACATCTTTAAACCAGTACAGGAATTCCACGTCGCGCAGGAACAGATACTCGGGGCGCAGCCCCTTTAGCATTTCCTCCAGGCAACGGTTGTCCGGATGCGCCATGCTCCAGGCAACGACGGCGCGGCTGTTGAGACCAGGCCAGTCGTAGACGTTT
Organism: Candidatus Hydrogenedentota bacterium; assembly: GCA_963678445.1. Classification (GTDB taxonomy): domain Bacteria; phylum Hydrogenedentota; class Hydrogenedentia; order Hydrogenedentales. The sequence continues at coordinate 4,235,281 of OY782877.1, forward strand.
CCGTGGGAATAGTAGCCCATATACCCCAAGGGTTCGCAGCCGACCGCCTCGTCGGGCTGCATATGTTCCGCCAGATAGAGTCCTGCCGGTTTGCGCACATCGTTTTCTACATAGTGTTGAATTTGCCGTTCCGTCAGAAAGGTGAGCGGGAGCACACCGATGAACAGGGCCAAATACGCGGTGGTAAGAGCGGTGGTAATCCAGAATCTCCCTTTGAGAAACGGGATAACGCCAATTGCCGCCTGGAGTCCTCGTGCAGCAAGCAAGAGGAGTAAGGCGAGGTACGGCGTCTTGTACCACGGAAACACGACGGGCACCAGAAAGATGTAGTAGAGGCTGTAAATAATCACAAAGGACAACAGGGGCCACAGTACCCATTGACGTCGAATGATCAGGGCGAGTCCGCCGAGGACGGCGAAGCAGAACATGAGGTTGCCGATGGGGCTTTCGGGACCCCAAGCCCAGAAAATATGCATGCCAGCGCCGTGTCCGTGGAAGGTGGGACCGAGCATGACGTGCAGGTGTTCCGCCATCATGATCCAGATCTGCCGTTTGATGGCGGCCAGATTGACCACGTCGACCTTGTCCCACCATTTGGCGTAGCCCAGCCCTTTGGCGATGATGGTGTGGGGGATAGGGGAGGCATAATACCATGTGGTAAACAGCAGCCAGGGCGCATACAAAGCCACTGCGACGGCAACGACCTTCCACAGGGTTTTGGGTGCGCGGAACAAGCCGTATACGCCCACAATTACGGTCCAGAAACCATAGTCGGGGCGCACCAGCATACAGAGCCCCAAGCTGACGCCCAGCGGGATCGGTTTCCAGGTGAGGGTGTAATAGAGTGACATGAGCAGGATCAGAATGGAGAGTTGCGTTTCCATGCCCGCCATACCAAAGAGGATCTGGTGATGTTCAAAAGCGACGTATCCCATGACCATCGCGATCAAGGGGTGGGGGAGACGCACTTTGGGGTGGATGCCGAAGGCGAGCACATAGAGTACGCTGAGAAAGGCTGCGGGAAGGGATACGAGTTTGAGAAAATCAACCCCAAAACCCACGTGCATCAGATCGCCGATGAGCGGCACGAGTACGCTGAGCGGACTGGTGAATCCGTGTAAGGGCGGTTCGCCGGGGCGATAGTGGCTGAGGCCCAAACCACGTACGAAGTTTTCCGAATGCAGGCAGGTGATCAGCGCGTCTTCCCAGTAGCGTTGGGTATAGATCCAGAAAAAGAGGCGCACCCCCATCGCCAGTACGGCGAAGAGCAGGCCCAGACGCACAATACGGGCATTTTCCTCCTTGTCCAGTCCTTTCAATGCCAGGCGCCGTTGTAAAAACGCCAGGATTTTTTGTAGTGCTATCTGCATGGCTTATATCCCCGGTGGCCAAAGGGTGTCATCATACGGTAGGGCGTCTTCGGGATGGTTTTTCTTGTATATCCGAAAACTTTGGTCAATGTTTTGTCGAAGCCAGCGGATTTTTTTTGCCTTTTCGGGGGCAAGCTGAAATACGGCGACGGGGTGGTAGGCCTCTTTGACCCAGTCGGCGTTTTGGAACATATTGGTGATTTCAATATCGCGCAGGAAAAGATACTCCGGGCGTAGTCCCTTCAGCATTTCCTCCAAGCAACGCTTTTCCGGATGCGCCTTGCTCCAGGCGACAACGGTGCGGCTGTTGAGACCGGGCCAATCGTACACGTTACCCTGTGAATAGTAACCAATATAGCCTAGCGGTTCACAACCCACCGCTTCATCTTCCTTCATGTGCTGCGCCAAATATAATCCAGCGGGTTTACGCACCGCATTTTCGATGTCGCGCTGTATCTGACGTTCCGTGTGGAAGGTCAACGGCAATACACTTGCAAAAAGAAGCAGATAGCTTGCAGCCGCTATAGCCCACAGACGATTCCTCCATGCAGAGGAGGGAAGCAATGCGCCCGCTGCCTGTATGCCGCGTAAGGAAAGCAGTAACAGCACTTCGATATAAGGCGGTCGGTACCAAGGAGAAACAAAGGGCACCAGAAAGACGTAGTAGAGCGTGTATACCCCGACGAAGAGCAGCACGGGCCACCATGTCCACTGCCGTCGCCACGCTACGACGATGCCTCCCAGAAGGGCGAAAAAGAGCATGAGATTGGCAATGGGACTGCCCGGACCGATATTCCAGAAAATATGTACCCCGCCGCCATGTCCATGAAAGGTGGGCCCCAGCATGACGCATAAACGCTCTGTGAGCACCATACTCACATACTGTTTCACCGCGATCAGGTTTGTTAGATCCACGGTTTCCCAGAATTTTGCATAGCCCAGTCCCTTGGCGATGATGGTGTTGGGTACAGGGCTGCCATAGTACCAGGTAGTGAATACAATCCAGGGCAGGTAGACGGCCAGTGCGATGGGGACAATACGCAGGAGTTGGCGCGGTGCTTTGAACAGGGCGTAACCGCCCACAATCAGCGTCCAGAAACCATAATCCGGTCGCACCAGCATGCAGAGACCCAAACTGATACCCAATGGAATCGATTTACAAGCTACGGTGTAATACAGCGACATGAGCAAGATGAGGATGGACAATTGCGTTTCCATTCCCGCCATACCCCAGAGGATCTGGTGGTGCTCCAGGGCTACATACCCCATGGCCAGTACCGTCAACGCTGGCGGCAACTGAATGCGGGGATGGATGCCAAAGGCTAGCACATAGAGCACGGTTAACGCAGCTGCGGGCAACGACATCAGTTTCAGGAAATCCATGCCGAAACCTACATGGATCAGATCACCTATAAGCGGTACGAGTACGCTGAGCGGGCTGGTGAATCCATGCAACGGTGGTTCCCCAGGCCGCACATGAGTGAGCCCCAAGCCCCGTGCACAGTTTTCCGAATGCAGGCAGGTAATGAGCGCGTCTTCCCAATACCGTTGGGTGTAGATCCAGAAAATAAGACGCAGCACTACGGCCAAAACGATAAAAAAAAGCCCCCAACGCAGCATACGCCTGTTCTCTGCAGCGTCTATCGCTTCAAGCGCTAACGTGTGCTTCAGTCCTAATGCCACCCGATTCATAAACCGTTGCTGTCCATTTCCTACGTTCATTGTCGAAAGGCGAAGTTGCTTCCTTATAGAATTGGACTATAAACGGTTGAGTCGGCGGAAATCCACTGCTTTAAGTGACTAACACTTCAACAGTTGTTATAAAAAACAACATTTTGTTCCGTTTAGGGATGACAAAGAACATATGTATTGCTTGTGGCGCTGGCCACTTTAGTCAAAAAGACAAAGAGGGGAATCGCCTCCGTGCAATTCCCCTCTTCCAGGAGTTCAGAAGTGTTAAGCCAGCACGTCGAGGTCGTGTCCTTCCGACGCAGAAACCTTTAAGGCTTGCCGTATCAATTGCAATGCTACAGCTCTCACATCTTCCTTCGCCCCGCTCTGCTCCTTCAGTTGGGGCGTGGAGACGTAATTCTGTGATCGGATCTGGCTCACTCCGGCCCCGACGCTACTGGCCATTGAAGTTAAACCACTCATAACCAGCCTCCTTTCTGCGTCGGGCTTCCTAACACTCAACTGTACCTATTCTTTCGGCAAATAGGTGCTAAAACTTTAGCGAACCGTATCTTGGGAATTTCTTATAAAGACGAAGTATCACAGTGCTTATAGGGGGTGACAGGAAGGCTCAAAGTCGCGGAACTAGACTGTGAGGAAGGAGATTCCCCCTGCTTCCACAAGAGGAGTAGTGTGGAAGCAAGGGGGAATTGCGTCTACGCCTACTTTATATCTTTTCGATTGCGTGCAATGATGTAGCCGTAGGCAACGGCGAGTAACATTGCGCCCAACACCAATACTCCTGCAATGCGGAAAACAGGAGCAAGTGTCTGGGTATCGATAAAGAAGGCGCGCGCCAAAGCAATAAAAAAGACTGCTAATGCACAATAGCGATAGTGTTTCTGATGCGTTAGCAGAGAGACTCCCATAAAGAGAACCGCTGCCAGACTCCAGGAAATGGTCAGGTAAAAAGCGGCCAACACTGGAATGCGCTCCATTAACACAAGGATAAGAAGGACGGGGATACAACAAAATACTTGGGAAAGCACAAAGGCGTAAGATGGTTTCCACGCGCATATAAGTGCGCGAAACTGATTTATTCCCCGTTCCCATATCCCCCATAACAGCGCCAGGGAAAGATAACTTACCATTAGAGGAGGAAGCGGGAAGGAATGCTGGTACGAACTAGACAAAAGCTGGCACGTTGCCACAAGGCTGGTTAGCATCGCTACACCTAATGCGGTATATGCATTAAAGATTTTACCGTAAGCCATGAAAAAAGCGGCGACGCTAGCAGCGGCGACAAATTCCCAGTATTCCGAATCCACCACAATGACCGCATAGCGTAATACGCTGAACCAGCCAAGGATAATAAATAATGCCTGGGGGATAGCGTATACATAGGGGTTGTTCCGTCGATAGTAGCGATCCCCCATAAGTGCAGACAGAGGAATTAGAATCCCCATAAGATGCTGTTGTACAGTCCAGCGGTGAGATAAACCTTCGCTCCATACACATTGAGAGATGGCTATGCATGCAAGGGTGCAGACGCCCAATGCGCCGCGGTGCAAACGCTCGGATAACAACGCTGTTCCTGTCGCTCCCAGTAGCAACAGCGCTATCTGAACACTGTTACTAAACCCGGTGACGACCCATACGGCATAGACCCAGGTTACAGCACCATAAAGGAGGTAGGGGCTGTATTTCATCCGATGGAAAAGCAGACCGACCTGTTCTTTCCCCTCTTTTTTTTCGCTGAACAGGGCCATCAGGAATAAAAATGGAAGTGTTGCTATAAGAGAGGAACGATTGGCCCCTCCTGTCATAAAAACAGCAAGAGTCGTGAAACATAATGCACTCCATCCATAGAGAGCACCCTGCATCATGATTGCAAAGAGTGTGATAACCACCGCACTTATGGCAAATAGCAGGGTCTGCACCCCAACCGGGAAACAGCACATAACCGTTACGCTATACAGTACGGTCGCCAGCGTGGTGTACAAGTAAAAGAAACGTCCACCCTGAATCTGTTGTTCAAATGTTTCCTTAGGTGACTCTGTGATCAATTGCCAGCGCCAAAGTACTTGTAAACCTTCCTGAGGAATCCACGAGAAGGTTTTCGGACTGCATTGCGCCCAGTCATTTCTCAGATAGTATGCCGAAAGAGCAAATAGCAGTAGGGATGGAAGCAATTGTATCCATGAATAGGCCGATAAAACGAAGTCGGTATCGCCTGCAATCTCATAGGCGCGCCATCCTCCCGTTATGGTGGCGAGCAATGCGGCCGCGCAGGCCAATAGACGAGGCGCTAAAAGTCCCGTGCGACGGGCTGAAAACAGTAAAGCCAACGCCTCTAGTGACAACGATACCGCTAAGGAGGTACCACTAAAATAACAGGCCAGCCCAAGGGTCAGCAGGGTCACGCTTTTTAAGAAATAAACGTTATACAGCGCTACCTCCTGACGTTCTTTCCAATACGTCATGCCAAAATTAAACAGAACCGCTGCGGTTGAAAAATAAAGCATCCATGTGCGGTCGCTGCTGAAAGGAAACGCTTTCATGAGGGTATAGGAAAGTAACAGAAAACAGCCTGTATTCGCACTCACATAAAAGGTGCGTAGCCGAATGGCATGTGTTTTTTCGCGAAATGAAGGCGCACAGAAATATTCGGCGATGGCAAAGAGAAATCCGTAGAGCACTATCACGCTAAGCGCCACAAAGAAATCGAGAGGTTCTCCACTGGGTTTACTTTGTTGTAGCCAAAGCAAATAGTTTAGATAGCTGCCCAACATGCCCGATATCGCAGTGAAATACCAGCCATTACGTACCAGAAAAAATGCAGAAATTATTCCGATACCTATCATACCAACAACGGCGAAGCGACTGGGCGTCCCTACCGTAAGCGTAGCGAGAAGTACTGTGAAATGCCCCAAAATCGTTACGGAAAAGCCAATCTCAGCTGAGCGCCGCCATTGCGCCACCAGTGTCCAAATGACAATACACACCGCTAATAGCCCCAAGGTGAGTGGGGGACTGGAAATAACGCGTGTATAGGGAATGTAATGCGTGGCAAAAGTAACGAAGTAGGTCAACGCAAAACCACCACTCATGAGTAGGTGAGCGTAGTCTTGAAAGCGTTTTTCCAGGCGTTTCCCCAGAATCAATAATACGGCGCATACCGCATAGCCACCGGCAATACGAAGATGTGGAGCAAAGGGGCCACCAAAACGACGTGCTGCCAAGGTTAGCAACCAGACTACCCCTATGGTGAGGACCAACAAACCAATACGCGGCAACCAATACGTCCCTAACGCCATCTCCCAGCCCATGTCCTCTTTAGGGCCTATAGATTTCCATGCGCGTAGTGCAAAGGAGGGAAGTTGCTTTGATGCAGACGACGTATCATCCGCTGTAGAAGTATCTGAACTCCTACCGTTTTTTTCTTGCTCTGAAAGCATCGATGGAATCAGGGGCGTATTCGCGCTCTTTTCCAAAAGTGGAGGGGGTGTTGCCCTGACTTTTTGAGGCCCCACCGAATGCTCTAGGGGGGCAGGTGCTTTAGCAAGCATTTCCCGTTCATTTTTTCTGTTTTTTTCTTGAAAGGGCAGCTGTTCCGACGTTTGCGTCATTGCTTCTAACTGGCTCAGGCGCTGATCAAAGTCCTGCATTTTTTCTGACATCCACGCGAATTTCCTTCGCAGAACATCGATTTCCTTTTGGATATCCATGTCTTAGCCCTCCCGGACGCTTTGGATCATTAAGTAATTTTAACCCATACGATAATTAAAGTTTAACATCATATTGTTTTATATGCAACAATTTATTTTCTAATTAAATTCAAGAAAAAACCACCTATAAAATAGGAATGTTTCGCAGTGGAGTAAGGAACATACGGTGTCTGAGGAATAAATCTACAGAAAATTTCCCGAAAAACTTGGGGAAATCCCTCTTGATAGGGTATCCTGTATACGCCGAAGAAATAATTGTCGATGCTGTAAAAAACGGAAAGGCTTCAGCAAGCGTGTCTATTCGCACAAAGGTCGGTATATTGTTGCTAAGCATTTTTGGAGCATATATTGTACTATTTATGCTGGTCCAGCATTGTGTATTCGTTCCTTCTTTTAGTGCAATGGAAAGAAAGATATTTGACCACATTAAAGAGTACGAGCAATATCGCCAAGCGTATTTCCAAAAAGAACTTACAAAACTAGCGCAGGACTACGCTACCCGTACTGAAACCTACGCCTACGTCGCACATCCGGATGAAGAATACATCAACAAAATTTATTCAGAAGTATCGTTCCAGATTCAGCGTATTAACCTGGTCGCCATAGCAGACACAGCGGGAAAGATTCTTTTTCATCGTGCCTTGGATTGGAAGACAACAGAAGCTATTGAGATTCCACTCTTGAAAGACGGGGCACTCCCCCTTAACCATCCCCTTTTAAAAGAGGGGTGTAGCGGCCTCATTCCTACTGAACAGGGTCCACTTTTGATTGCTGCAGCTTCTATTCCTGGCGATCTCAAGACAGGACCATCTCAAGGCACCCTTGTAGTTGGACGTCTTTTTGTTCCTCTTCTACAAGAAAAATCGTATATGTTTCCTGATTTTAAAGTCAAATTGTGGCGCTTAGACGTCCCCCCTTCTTTACCCTCGAAAATAGAGGCTATAGTAAACAGAACGCGTGCTGCAGGGGGAATAATTCAGAAACGTCTCAGCAATCATAATCTTGCTCTCTACCAGCTACACCAGGACATTGAAGATCACCCCTCTTTATTCACTGAATTGTGCTGGCCTTATGACGATTTCGCACAGGAAAAACAAAATAACCATTACGCTATGGTGGTCTCCTTTCTGGCCGGGCTTATTATGCTGCTGGCCATTATGATGCTTTTGGAACGCACCGTACTTACCCGCTTACTCTCTTTCAGCAAGCAAGTAAATCATATTGCACAGACCCGGGATTTAACACAACACCTGCCTATAAAAGGCAAGGATGAAATTGCGCGGTTGGGAACCGATATTAATGCCATGTTGATAGCCTTGCATGAAACAACAGAACGTCTAACACGTTCTGAAAAACGTTTTCAGGATATAGCGCTCAGTTCCGGTGACTGGATTTGGGAATTAGATGTACACAGCTGTTTTACCTACGTTTCCGGACGCGTAAAAGAAATTTTGGGCTATACCCCAGAGGAAATCGTAAGCCGTAGTCTCTTCTCCCTGCTTCCCGAACACGATGTCGAGCGTATACGCGCCATGCTGGAAAACGCCTACAATACCCATGCCGCGCTTTACAATCTTATTCTTTACTGTCAAAGCAAAGAAGGGGAGGAGCGCATTCTATCCCTCAATGGCGTCCCCATTTTGAATTCTCAGAATCTATTACAAGGCTATCGTGGGGTGGCCCATGATATTACCGAGCAACAGCAGACCGAGGCTGCGTTGCGCAAGGCGAAAGAAGCGGCCGAGGCGGGCAATAAAGAGCTGGAGGTAGTCGTCAAACGCGCCAACCGATTAGCTTTGGAAGCCGAAGAGGCCAATGCCGCCAAAAGTGAATTTCTTGCAAATATGAGCCATGAATTGCGCACGCCGATGAACGGTATTATTGGCATGACCGCCCTGCTGATGGATACTTCGCTAAGCCCTGAACAGGAAGAATGTGTACATACCCTGAATACGTGTGGCGACGCCCTGTTAAAGGTAATCAACGATATCCTGGATTTCTCGAAAATCGAAGCTGGGAAGCTCGAGCTCGAACTGGAGACGTTTTCGTTGGAACGTATTGCCGAAGAGGTAACCGATCTCTTAGCGCGCGAAGCGTATCAAAAAGACCTCGAACTCGCCAGTATTATCTCGCCCCAGCTTCCAATGCGTTTGAAAGGGGATCCAGGGCGATTGCGTCAGATTTTAATCAACCTGGTTAACAATGGCATTAAATTTACAGAGAAGGGGGAGGTCACCCTTGCTGTCAGCCCAGTGAGGCTCGAGAAAAAAACGGCATACATCCGATTTTGTGTAATTGACACGGGCATTGGTATTGCCGAAGAGCAACAACAGTTTCTCTTCCAATCCTTTTCTCAACTGGATACCTCGACAACGCGAAAACATGGGGGTGCCGGTTTGGGATTAGCCATTTCTCAGCATCTGTGCACCATGATGGGAGGGGAGATCTCTATAGAAAGCGATGTTGGGGCCGGTACGATCTTCTCCTTTATTCTGCCATTTGAAATCATTGAGACAGCCATCCCCGCGAAAGCTTCTTTTAGAGGCAAACGGGTTTTAATTGTAGACAAACATCCTGCCAATCAATGGGTTTTCTCCTATTACCTAAACGAATACGACTGTACCTGTATAGCGGCTTCCTCTATAGAGGAAGCACACACGTTTCAACAACGGGCTTGTGAGACACAAACTTCTTTTGATGTGATCTTTTTTGACAAGAATACGCTGTCCAATGGTATTCCCGATTTTGTTCGATATTTTTCCTGTGGTGCTCCCGAAACCCATCCCACCCTGGTCGCAATGACCAGTTCCATTGCACCGATTGATATGCAGCTACTAAAAAAAAGAGGGGTACACCGAATTCTTTCAAAACCTCTGAAACACAGACAGTTAATAGCCTGCCTTCAGACCCTGGATGAAAGCGGTCCGCCATCATGGGAATTGGAAAGGTTCATTACCCCCCTTTCCTGCAATGTTGAAGACAAGCAGGATAACACGGTGTCGCCCCTTGAACCGGAAAACGCTTCCTATCGCATTCTCCTTGCAGAAGATAATCTCGTTAATCAAAAGGTGGCTATACGTTTGCTCAAGAAAATGGGCTACCAGGCGGATGCGGTAGCCGATGGCGAAGGAGTGCTCTCAGCTTGGAAAAACAGGAAATATGACCTGATTCTTATGGACTGCCAAATGCCAGTGATGGACGGCTATAAAGCCTCTCAACAAATCCGTGCGGAGGAAGAGGAAGAGCATATCCCCATCATTGCGATGACAGCGCATGCCATGAAGGGGGATCGGGAAAAATGCCTGGAAGCCGGCATGGATGATTACCTGCCTAAACCTGTAAAACCAAAAGAATTGGCCAGTATGCTGGCTCGCCATCTTAATAACAAGTCTACAAAACAGTCATAATCTTTCCTCTCCCTGATTATTTCTTCTTTTTGCGCGATATCTCTATAACTCCCTTATATCAAAATACGTAGAAAAGGTTGATCTTGCAAAGCATTGCGGAGTAGGCTACGAACGCCTTGAAAAGGCTCCGTATTCCCCGTTACTGAAAAGCTTAGACAGAGGAAATACACCCTGTTTCGTCGCTAATTTCACGAGAAATGTAGTGCGATGAATAACCTGTATTAAATCTGTTTGAACTACCGCAAGATTGGAAAGAGACATGCCGAAGATTTGTTTTCTAGGCGCAGGCAGTACAGTATTTGCTAAAAGCGTCTTGGGCGATTGCATGCATGTGGACTCGCTACGTGGTTCCACGCTTGTCTTGGTTGATATTGACCCAGAACGTCTAGCCGACTCACAAGTAATGGTAGATAATCTGAATCGAACTTTGGGGGCGAAAATGGAGGTGGAGGCCTACTTAACGCAAGAAGCGCGCAAGGGACTGGAGGGAGTAAATTATGTAGTAAATGCCATCCAGGTAGGGGGATATGAGCCGTGCACAGTAACGGATTTTGAGATACCAAAGAAGTATGGATTGCGCCAGACGATAGCAGACACATTGGGAGTAGGGGGTATTTTCAGGGCCTTGCGGACTATTCCCGTAATGTTGGAATATTGCCGCATTTTGGAAGAAGTTGCCTCGGAAGCGCTTTTACTTAGTTATACGAATCCAATGGCGATGCTGACGGGGGCGTTGTTGAAGGGGACTTCGGTAAAAACGGTGGGATTATGTCATAGTGTGCAGAGCTGCGCGCCAGGTTTATGCGAAGCGCTGGATTTACCGACGGATAATTTGCAGTGGATAATTGCGGGAATAAACCATCAGGGCTGGTTGCTGGAAATTTCTCGAGATGGGGAGGATCTGTATCCGGAAATTAAACGCCGCGCACAATTGCCCGAGTATCTGGACAAGGATACAGTGCGGTATGAAATCATGAAGCGTTTTGGGTATTATGTGACGGAGTCAAGCGAGCATACGGCGGAATACACGCCTTGGTTTATTAAGAGCAAAGCGCCGGAGTTGATAGATAAGTTCCATATCCCGTTAGACGAGTATCCCAGACGGTGTATAGAGCAAATTGCCCGGTGGAAAACGATGCGCGAGGAATTAGTCACACAGGAGAAACCGTTGCAGCATACCCGCGGGGAAGAGTATGTTTCGTATATTCTGGACGCGATCGAGACAGGGCGTCCGTTTGTCTTCGGGGGAAATGTGTTGAATACGGGTCTCATTACTAATTTGCCACCGCAAGCCTGTGTGGAGGTGGCGTGTTTGGCGGATCGAAACGGGATTACGCCGACGTATGTAGGCGATTTACCAGTGCAGTGTGCAGCATTGAACCGCACGAATATAAATGTACAAGAATTGACCATTGAGGCGGCGTTGACGCAGAAGAAGGACTACATATATCAGGCAGCCTTGCTGGACCCGCATACGGCTGCGGAGTTAACGATTGATGAGACGGTGGCGTTGTGTGATGATTTGATTGCAGCGCATGGGGATTGGTTGCCTGAGTATCATTGATTGTCATTTAAGAGTGTCCGGCTTCGCTAAGGGAGGATTTGTAATAGACTTATGGACGATACGATGTTGAAGATATCCGTAGTGGTTCCCGTATTTAATGAGCGAGATACGTTAGCGGAGTTGGGAACGCGTTTGTTGCGCACCTTGGAAGAGACAGGGGATTCGTTTGAGATCATTCTGGTGGATGATGGCAGTAGCGATGGTAGTCTGGAAGAGATGAAGCGGCTTCGTGCACAGGATTCGCGTATTCGGGTGTTGCAGCTGGCACGTAATTTTGGACAGGTGCCCGCGCTGTATGCGGGGTTTTCCGCGGCACGCGGAGACTATATTCTAATGATTGATGCAGATCTGCAGAATTATCCAGAGGATATTCCCAAACTATTGGAGAAGCTGGAGGAGGGGTATGATGTGGTAAGCGGTTGGCGTCAGGCGCGAAAGGATTCGCTGTTTCGGCGTTGGGCCTCGCGGTTGCTTAATCGCTGGATAGCGCGTATTACCCGTCTGCCGCTGCATGACTATGGATGTTCGCTGAAAGGTTTCCGACGTGAAATCGTGGAGCATATGAACACCCTGACACATCGTTGTCGTTATCTGCCCGTAGATGTGGCCTGTCTCAGCGGCAACGTGGCCGAAGTGGAGGTGCGACATAGCCCTCGGGAAAAAGGGCCTAGCAAATATAATCTTTTTAAATTAATTCGTGTTGCGATAGATCTGCTCACGGGAATTACATCGGCGCCATTGCAGTTCATTGGAGTCGTGGGATGGCTTTTTGCTTTGATTGGTTTTGGTATGGGGTTGCGTGTATTCATTATTCGTTTCATACTGGGGGACAATTTGGGCCTGGAATCCGTGGTGGCCTTGTTCTTTGTTCTGTCCGGTGTCCAGATGATTGCAACAGGACTAATGTGTGAATATATCGGACGTATTTTTATAGAGGTTCAACAAAAACCCTATTTCGTAATACGAAAAGAATTGGAATGAGTTTTTTTCTACAGGTAACAACGTTTACTGCGCATGATGCGCGTTTAGAAGGATGATATGAAGGCACTAACCGTTTTAGTGTTGGCGGTGGGCGGCAATGTGAGCCAGGGTATTTTAAAGGCGTTGGCGAAAACGTCTATTCCCTGTCGCATACTAGGGGCGGATATCAGTGCGCTTCAAATGGGCCTGTATACGGTAGATAAGGCCTTTATCTCTCCTTGGGCGCACGAGGAGGAGGCTTTTAAAACATGGCTGTGGCGGTGTTGTCGGGAAGAGAGGGTGGATGTGGTGTTGTCGGGAGCAGAACCCGTTTTGATGCGACTTGCAGACTGGAAGGAGGCGTTGGAGTCAGAATGCGGGGCACAGATAATTGTCAGCTCGCCTGAAGTAATGGCGATTGGCGATGATAAGTTATATACCTGTCGGTGGCTTAAGGAGAAGGGGCTCGCTACTCCCGACAGTGCGTCTTCTGAGTCGCAAGCAGAAGTACATGCCCTGCTGGCACGATGGGGTTATCCCCTGATTGCCAAACCCCGAGTGGGAGGGGGGGCGCGCGGCCTGATTTTGGTGGAAGACGAACATGATCTTGCGTATGTGCTCCGAAAAAAGGGGTATGTACTCCAGGAATTACTCGGGGAAGATAGCGGTGAGTACACGGTGGGATGCTTTTGCGATAGTTCGGGAAACCTGAACGGTAGTATTACAATGCGCCGTGATCTATTGGCGGGTACCACTTACCGTGCAGAAATAGGAGATTATTCAGAGGTGCGTGAGATGGCAGAAAAGATTGTCACAGCGCTTTCTCCGATGGGCCCCTGCAATGTTCAGTTGCGTATGACGCAACGCGGACCGGTCTGTTTTGAGATTAACCCGCGTTTTTCGGGAACAACGCCGATTCGCGCACATTATGGCTTCAATGAAGTGGAAGCTTCCTTGCGTCATTTTGTATTGGGAGAACCGCCCATGGCATTGCCTAAGGTAACGCAAGGGGTCGCGTTGCGATACTGGAACGAGCTTTATGTAGATCCAACAGCGGTTTCTGGGGTGGAGGCGACAGGAAGCTTGATAGAGCCAAAGGACTACCCGCATAGTATAGAAATGTATGGAGCAACATGATGCGGGTTTTAGTTACAGGGAGTAGTGGACACGTTGGGGGAGCGATTGCTGCGTATTTAATGGCCCAGGGGATAGAGGTTTGGGCACTACGTCATGTTTCAGAAACCACCTGCGTGCCTACTCCACAACAAGTGCAATGTAGTATAGGTGAAGAGGGCTGTGTCGGCTTTCTATCATCCGCTATACCCGCTTGCGAGGTTATTATTCATGCTGCCGCATCGCAGGATAACAATCTGGCTGCGGCGGAGATGACCCAGATTAATTGCTTAGGGACACACCATATTCTGCAGTTGGCATTGCACTGGAGGGTAAGGCAATTAATTTATCTATCGGGGATTTCTGTATGTGGCTCCCCTGTATGCTTACCCATCACCGAAGATTCTCTTATTGCACCGGCATCTCCATATGTTGCATCAAAATACTATGGTGAATGTTTGACAGGCGCTGCACGGGATGCAGGTATTGCTGCTACCATTCTAAGGGTAACTTCCCCTGTGGGACCTGGTATGCGATACAATCGCATATTTTCAATTTTTGTTAAACAGGCGCTTGCAGGTATGCCAATACAACTGAATGGAAAAGGGACGCGCCGCCAGAATTATGTAGACGTGCGCGATGTGGCGCAGGCGGTCTCGCTCTCTCTACAGACAAGCAAGTCGGGGATCTTTAATATTGGCGCAGCGATATCATTGTCCAATCGTGAACTGGCAGAAAAATGTATTGCCACTTTGCAATCCTCTTCCCCGTTGAACTTTACTGGGATTCCTGATCCGACGGATGACGTCATCTGGGATGTATCCATTGAGAAGGCGCAAAAGGAATTAAACTATACGCCTCAGTACAGTATTGAAAATTCTATCCTTGGTTATGCCCAGGAAATACAAGCGAAGTAAAGGATGGCTGGATGAGTTCCCCCTATACACAAGCAAGTTGTGTGGCTTGTAACGAACAAGCCCTTATTCCCTTTGGTGCACGTTTGGGGTATACCTACTATGAATGCCGCGCTTGTGGCACAATTCAGTTATACCCGCTGCCAACGTGGGAGGAGCTCTCGCAAACCTACGATGAACAATATGGCCATGCAGGACATATTCAGGATGGGCCGGGGGATCGAAACGACGCGGCAGTGCGGCAATATCAGGATTTAGCGGATCTGCTACTTGCCTACGGAATACGAGAGCGCGTCCTTGATTGCGGATGTGGGTGGGGAGGATTGCTGGAGATCTTCCAGAAGAATCAAATTAAAGCGGAGGGATTTGATGTCGTAACGGAGATGGTCTCGCATTGTCAAAAACAGGGTTTGAACGTGCATTTTGGCGCCTTGGAGACCCTATCAGCGGAACAACCTTTCAAGGCCACCGTATTTTCATGTGTGTTTGAACACTTGGTAACACACGAGAGCTACTTACAACAATGCCATCGGCTTTTAGCCCCTGGCGGGTTGCTCATCAGCTTACAACCCACCGCTCGGTTTCCAAAATGGGTGGCGATGGCGGCGCGGCTGGGAAGACGTTCCCGTCCATTGCCAGAATTACATCACACCTTTAGCCCACCATGGCATACGGCGCTTTTTTCTTTGAAAGGAATGCGTACCTTGGTAGAGCGCCATGGATTTCGCCTTAAGGAGATTCGCTTGCCTGAGCAACAGCGTGATACAGGGCCTATGCGTCTGGCTCAAGAATCCCTCGCATTGCTCAACCAGATCGGCTGGCCAATTTTTAAAGAAAGATGGCCTTTATCCCCTTGCCATACCTTTATCTTTGAGAAGATTGAGTAGACTTGTTCTGCGGGGGCTCTTGCTTTGATGCTTGGGATGCTTGCGAAGCGGTCTTTTGTGGCCTTCTGGGACAATCCGGGATGCAAGCGAAGCATGTGCCGATACAGGTTTCCTTCTCGCTTTTTTGCACAATCTTTCGCTGTTGTGACATGCTTTTCCCTTTCTCTATTGAGCAATAAAACAGGCTTCGAGGCTGCGATCTACGGCGCGTTTGATCTCCAAACGCGCCCCCTCATACGCTGCATTGCAGAGGGTGTCAGACAAGGTCATCATGGAGCCTTCAAAATCGACCCGAAAACGCGCCAGTTTTTTTATATCCACGACTCGCTGTACGGCATATACACCGGGAATAGATTGTAACACGGCAGTAAGCTGCTCCAGTCTTTTAGGGGAACCCGGTTCGGATATGGTTAGTAAAACATCCCGTAGTGGTTCTGTTCCTACGACAGAAAGCACAGCCGACACCGTCGTATCTCCCAGGAGCTTCTTGCAAGCGTCTTGCACCGCTTGTTCCGTACCACTGGTAAGGTCCGCGCTGTGCACAGAAGCAACTGCTGTGAGCGCATCGGTCATCTTGCCATCCTTGACACGGAAGAGGCGTAGCTCGACCTTTGCACGATGGCGTTGCACCAATCCTTCAACAGCCTCCCCCTCAGTTTCCGTTAGTGCAGCACCTAAAACAACTACATCCGCCGACTGTCCCAAGGCAAAGCGTCGGCCCACCTCCACATCGCCCAGCACCACATCCATCAATTCTTCCAGCGAATAATACGCATCGATGCTATCCACCCCCGCCACCTCCAAACGCAGACGCTCCAAGCCTTCTTTGAGCACTGTTTCTGAAACGCCAAAGTCGGTAACGCCGACAATTGTATCCTTGCCTATTTTTTCGCCAATAACCAAAAGCACTTTCGGAGTGCGGGGCATCCTCGGTAGCATAATTGTTGCGAAATCCTGACGTAACGCTTTTTCAAACAGCTGAACATCCAATTCAACGCGGGTTTCTGTTTCCCGGATATCATGTCGCAACAGCTCATAGGCAGCAACATAGCGCTGGGCATTACGCAGGATAGGACGAAAGGGGTAAATATCTTCAGAATGGGTAAAGGCGGTCAGGTAGTTGCGTACAGCCTCCTGTTGAGCATGGAATATAGCGTTGTCACGCGCAGTCACCCCGATTCCTTCTGCGAAACCGGAAACACGGACCGTCAAAAGCTGTGGAGCCCCCGTCGTCGTCCAACCGCCCACCGTTAGCGCCAGCGTGATAAAACAACCCATTACTACAATACGCCATGCGCGCACAACAATACCCCTAGCGTCCTGGTTTCTTCGGACGTTGCGCAGGGGGGCGCATACTACACTTACCGTTAAGCATAGCGCCCTCTTCCATCATCACACTACGCGCCCGCACATCGCCAGCAATTTTCGAGGTAGAAGCCAATTGAACCAGCCCTGGCGTGGTGACGTTGCCATAGACTTGTCCAGCAACACTTACCCGTTTCCCCGCCATAACATCAGCATTCAGACGCCCCGTTTTACCCAACTCAACCTCTTCGGCACATTCCATCCGACCTTCCACCAGGCCTTCTACCCGACAGGATTTAGCACGCACATTGCCAGAAACCAATGCTGTTGCATTAAGGAGCAGACGTCCATCAACCGTAATATCCCCCTCAATACGCCCTGCAATCTCCGTTTCTGCACCTCCTGTGACAGAACCTTCGATGATGACCCCTTCGGGAATAATCATCTTCATCGGATTAGTGCTACGGGGCCGTCGTATGGCAATATCTTCACTGGGGGCTTTCATCGGTGTTGTTTCTGGGAGGGGACGTTTTTGAAACGCATCCGCGCCGCGGCTATTTTGCAGGGCATCGTCGAAACGCGATGAAAAACGGCCTAATAACCCCTTCTTCGCTGCTTTCTTTACCTTATCATCCCTTTGCATGCTTTCAAAATTTATTTCCACCGTATCGACAGCAGGACGATTCTTGCTTTCCTCAGCCATAGTGTCACACCCCAGCAAAAGTTTATCCGTTAACGAAACTTACCCCAAAGCGCCCAATGGGTACACCCATGTTATTCCTCGCCTTTCGAACAAGTGTACCCTGTCTACCTTCTGGTTATCAAAGTGTGCGTATAGTTTTTCTTGACGGGAAGCCTGCGTTCGCAGTATGGTAATTTCTGATAAAAATAATAGTAGTGCATAAAATATTGTTCTACACCTACCGCACTCAGAAAGTACAGGCAAGAATGTTTGGTGCAGTGTACAATAGGCATGGGTGCTATTTTATCATAGATCTCCGAGGGGCACCATTCATTCGGGGGGCGCATGTGGCGATGCGTAGTCGTGCTGCTATAATGAGAGAAAGGGGATACTTATGGATCGTTTGGAAGGATATTATTCGATTCGTTCTACCGGGGCTGTTCCAGAAGGCAAGCGGGATTGCACTCAGGCAATTCAGGAAGCTATCGATAAAGCCGCGGAATTAGGGGGTAATGTATACGTACCCCCAGGAAAGTACCTACTTAAAGGTGGCATTCATGTACGCCCCGGAGTCACTGTTTGTGGCCTTCACAATGCTCCAAGTGGCCATGGCCGCCTGACGGGATCGGTACTATTGGCAACAGGAGGCAGGGGGGACGCAGGGGGGAAACCGCTGTTTTTTCTTGATGAAGGCGCCATAGTACGTGCGTTGACCGTGTACTACCCCGAGCAAGAACTGGATTCTATACAGCCGTACCCGTGGACTTTCCAATTGGATGGGGTAAATGCGGTATTAGAAAACATCACACTCATCAACAGCTATCAGGGAATACGCGTGGGACCGGCTCCCAATGCGCTACATCGCATACGTAATGTGCATGGATGTGTGTTGAATCGAGGTATACTTGTCGACAGTTGTTGCGATGTGGGTTGGATCGAAAATGTGGATTTTGACACCTTATGGTGGAGTCAAAGCAGTCTGAATGGAAATACGAAGAAAGCAACAGCGTATACCCAAGAGCATTTAGAGGCCTTTACCTTTGGGCGTGCTGACAGCGAATGTGTTACCGATGCCTCTGTTGCCAACGCCAAAATAGGCTTTCGTTTTGTTTCCACCGAAAACGGTCATTTTGGCGGACGCTTAGCCGCGTGTCGTGCTCATAACACGCATACCGCTATCCATGTGGATCACATTCAGCCGACCGGCGTCGTTATTACCGGCGGGGAATTCACCAATACACAGGGTAATTCCTCCTGCCAGGTTCGCGTAACCCGGAAATGCGTGCAAGGGAGCCTGCGTATTGTCAATGCGGCTTTCCACGGACAATCCAATCATATGGTGGAATTGGATGGAAGCGGTTTTGTCTCCTTCAGCGATTGCTGCTTTGTAGATGACAAGAAAAAGGGGGGAGCGCTAATTGTTGCGCACCGGGGGCGCTTCCAGCTGCATCATTCCAGCTTTGATACCCAGCGTACTTGTGTAGAACTCGGTGAGAATGTGGAACACGCCATTATCAGCGGCAACAATGGATGCAATGGGTTTTCCTGTGTATGCCACACGCCAGAAGAAAACGTGATTGTAACGGCCAATGAACCCCAGCTGACAGGAGAATGAAAAACAGGGAAAAATAAAATTTTTCTCTGCGCTGTATAGACAGACTCAGGCTGCCAGGTTACTGCAATTCAGCCAGTGCCTCCCAGCGTGCATAGAGGGCCTCTACGTGTTTTTTCGCCGTCTCCAGCGCCTGAAGGGTTGTATTAACGGTTTGGTGGTCTTGCTCATAAAAACCAGACACCTGAATTTGTTCCTCCAGACAGCTCACCGCCTCTTCTGCCTCCAAAATGCTCTCCTCCATCTCCTCCAACTCTTTTTTTTCCTTCCAGGTCAACCGACGCACTGCTGGTTTCGCCTCTGCCGTTTCAGCACGCTTCTGTGCGGTCTGACGCTGACGCTCTTCGCGTTTTTCTTCTTTACGACGCTCCTGGTAGAGTAAATAATCATCATAATTGCCTACAATCTGCGTTACTACACCCTCTTCCTCAAAGACCAACATGTGCGTGCAGATTCGATTAAGGAAATAACGATCGTGGCTGACGATCAAAGCGCATCCATCGAAGGCTTCAATGGTCTCCTCCAGAACCCGTAGCGTATACAAATCCAGATCATTGGTCGGTTCGTCCAAAACCAGAAAATTACCGCCGCGTAACAGTTTCTTTAACAAGTCCAGACGGTTACGTTCCCCGCCAGACAGATTGCCCAAGGGCATGTCGACACTGTCCTTGTCGAAAAGAAACTTTTCCAGATAGGCAGGAATATAGATGCGTCGCCGATTGACCTCGACCGTCTTGGAACCATCCGACACATAGTTTAAAATAGTCTGTTCCGGACGCATCTCCTCATGCGCCTGATCCACATACAAAAAGTCCGTAGCATCCCCAAGAATGATACGTCCCTTACAGGGCTCTTCCGTTCCCATAAGAACACGCAGCAACGTAGTTTTACCCGAACCATTCGGTCCGACTATACCCACCCGCATGTGTTTTTGCATCAGCAGAGAGAAATCCTTAAACAGCCACTGGTCATCATAGCGATGGTAGAGATGGCGTGCCTCCAGGATCGTTTTACTCAACGACTGTGGCTCCGGGATCTCAAATACAAACTCACGGTGCTTTTGCGGGGGACCGGATTCAATTATATCCTCCGCCCTTTGTATACGCGCCTTCTGTTTTGTTGAACGCGCCTTTGCCCCGCGTCGCAACCACGCCAATTCACGTCGAATCAAAGCCTGGCGGTTTTGTTCCGCACGCGCAATAGAATCTTCCACAACAGCCTTATATTCCAGGAAACGCGCGTAGCTTCCTGGAAAGGAATACAGCTTGTTAAACTCCAGCTCAACAATGCGATTCACGACCCGATCCAGGAAATAGCGGTCGTGCGTCACCAATACACAGCACCCCTCATACCGTTCCAGAAAACGCTCGATCCATTCCACACTCCGTGTATCGATATGGTTAGTCGGCTCATCCAACAGCAGCACGTCGGGATGCTGAATCAGCTTCGTAGCCAAATCCACCCGGCGCAATTCTCCACCGGAGAGTAGTGACAGGGTGCGGTTCGCCGGGGGCAATGCCAACGCCACTGACACCCGCTTGATATCCTGATCCCAATTCCAGCCGTCGCTCGCATCCAGTGCATGCTGTAACGCATCACACTCCTGCTGCAACTCGGTATGCTCCCAGCAGGAACCGGGCGTTTGCGAAAGTTTATCTACAACCGCATGGTACTGCGCCACCATCGCCCGTGCATCCTCCGCTGCATCATACAGCGTTTCCTGCACGGTCTTTTCTCGTGGCAAGGCGCAGGATTGCGAAAGCAACGCTACGCGAATCCCCTTCGTGCGTGTAACCAGACCATTGTCAGGATTCATCGCACCCGCAAGAATACGCATCAACGTTGATTTACCCGAGCCATTACGCCCAATCAGGCCTACCCGGTCCCCTTCATGCAAAGTGACCGATATATCGTTTAAAACCGGTTGTCCCCCATAGCCATGAACAACATTTTGAACACTTAACAGGGGCTTTCCAATCTCTTTTTCCGCCATAACCGCAACACGCCTTCCCGTTGCATTAACTGCCATGCCTTAACAGACACGTTTTATGATGTCGATGCATCATTGAAAATATATTTACAAAAACCTATAACGCTGCAATCCAATCGCCAATCTTCTCCACTACAGCAGGAGTCAACGCGTGGTTTCCGTCAAAAAAATGGGTATCCACGTTAATCTGCGCTTCCTGCAACTGCGCTTCTGCCTGATAAGCCAGCTTCAGCGGTGCAATACGGTCGCGCTTCCCCTGTACTAACAATACAGACGTATCCTTGAGAGGCGCCAGATTTTCGCCAACATCTGACGGCAGATCAGCACAGCATGAAATGAGCCCGTCTATTCTCATGTCCGTCGAAACGGCGTAACGATATGCCACGGAACTGCCCTGACTAAATCCCATTACAACCATCTTATCCAAAGGAAGAGTCAATCGTTCCCGAATCTGTACAAACAGGTCCTCTAAATAACAGTTAACATCTGCTACCGCCTGGTCGCGTTTATACGATGTCAACCAACTAAAGCCAACCCGCTTATCACCCCGAAGAAAACGTTCCGTGATTTGATCAAAGACACCTTCCTTTTCCCCTACACAGGCATTGGGGAAGTTTAACTGCGCATCCAGTGAACGTAGTGTGCGTTCCAGATAGAATGCATTAGGAGCCTGCGGAGCCACCACGACGATATTGCGCTTTTGCAACGCATGCAGCGACCGCATAAACACCGGGCAACACTGTCCCCAGCCATGTAAAGCCAGTAACAAGGTAGCGGGCACATCCTGAATTTGCGTTGGCTCTTGCACCGCATAATACACCGTATGCTGCATGGTATGTGAAAATACCCGGGTGTTATCTTTACGCATATAGCCTCCTTGGAATGGAAGAACGGACGCTATACAAGCGTCCGTTCAAAGATGAGTATTTTTATATAATCATTGTGTGGCAGGTGTCGTCGACGCTGGCGCCTCAATCGCCGTGGGAGGGGCTTGCGGAGCATCTACAGGCGCTTCCCCGTGACCACTCATCCATTTTAACAACACAAATCCACCAATTAAAAGCACCGTAAAGGCCACCACGCACCAGTTGAACCAACGGTCGATAAAATTACGGATAGGTTCGCCAAAGAGGAACAACAGCGAGGAAACCAAAAAGAACCGCGCAGAACGTCCTACAATCGAAGCAACCATGAACATGGGGAAGTTGATCGTAAATACCCCCGCAGCAATCGTGATAACTTTGTAGGGAATAGGAGTAAAGGCGGCAATAAAAACAATCCAAAAATCGTAATTCTCATACAGGCCCTTCACCTTATCAAAGGCTTCATGCGAAAACCCGGGGACGTAATTGAAAAACAAGGGTCCCGCCATTTCCCAGAACCCCCAACCAATAAGATAGCCTGCTGCCCCTCCCAGGAGTGAACCAATAGAGCAAATCGCTGCGAATTTGAAGGCTTTATGCCGTTTCCCCACACACAAGGCAATCAGCAATACGTCAGGCGGGACCGGGAAGAAACTCGATTCGGCGAAAGCTAGCAGAAACAATGCCGTTACCCCATAGGGGCTATCCGCCCAACTCAACACCCAATCATACAAATTGCGCAAGATTTTCATAGATTCCTTCCTTAAAATTCCAAAATTCAAACTAAAGCGGTCCAGCGACCGCAAGCAATAGGTATGGTCCTTACCGTCCCTGACCGCAGTAAAAAAATCGTTTTTTATGACAGCTTTTCAGATTCTAGTCACTAAAGCGGCCCATTCCTTTACAGGAAATATCCGAGAGTCCCCAAAGCTAAATCGATTAAAGCACAAGGGCTGTTTCTTCAAACTGGTCCAGAACAGCATGGTTCGTCAAATCACGATGTAGCGGCGTCACGCTAACCTTATTCTGTTCAATAGCCTCAAAATCTGTGCCCGATGCCACCTCATGGGCAGGTGCTGCGCCGCCGATCCAGTAATACACACCACCACGCGGATCGTGACGCCGGATGATTTCATCCTGATAACGCCGTTTCCCCTGGCGCGTTACCTCAATTCCTTGCAACGCCTCATAAGGGAGATCTGGAGCATTGACGTTTAACAATGTATTTTCAGGCAAGCCATGGGCCAACACATATTGCGCCATCCGCACACCTACTTCCGCCACAGCCTTCATATGCTTGGGCGCATAGGAAACGTTTGATATCGCGATGGCGGCGTGTCCCAGCAGCATACCCTCAAAAGCACCTGCGACGGTACCAGAATACGTCACATCATCTCCCAGATTGGCCCCCAGATTAATCCCGGAAACTATTAAATCAGGACGCCGAGGCAGCAGTTCACGTACCGCCAACATCACACAATCCGTTGGCGTGCCATCCACCATATACCACCGGTCGCGAAGCGATGTAACCCGAAGCGGTGTGTGCAAAGTTACCCCATGACCCACCGCACTCTGCTCCCGATCTGGAGCACAGACATATACCGCCCCCAATGGGGCCAACGCTTCCGCTAATGCCTGGATTCCTTCGGCGCGAATACCATCATCATTGGTCACAAGAATCAACGGTGTATCCATATCAATCTTACTCCAACGTTCCTCTAACAGAACGGGGTTGAATTTGAATCCGTGTTATATCACAGCCTTGAAGAAAAAACAAAAACGCGCTAAAGTGGTCCAGGGATTACCATATTCAAAAGCATATAAGGGAAGAACTATGCGAGACATTATGTTGTTGGGGGCGGCGCGCACCCCTATCGGATCGCTTAATGGTATATTTGCCCAAACCGATGCAATTTCGCTCGGCAAAACGGTTTCTGAAGCGGTTTTTGAGAGAAGCAGTGTTACAACAGAACAGGTTGAAGAGGTGATCTTCGGTAACGTGCTTTCAGCCGGACTAGGGCAAAACCCGGCTCGCCAGATTGCACTCGGCATCGGCGTTCCACAAGAACGACCGGCCTTCACCGTCAACAAAGTCTGCGGTTCCGGCCTGAAGGCCATTGAGCTGGCCTGGCAATCCATTGCATTGGAGCGCAATGCTGTTGTTCTGGCAGGGGGGACTGAGAATATGAGCCGTGCGCCCTACCTATTGCCTGCAATGCGAAGCGGTGCACGATTAGGCCATACAGAAGCTGTCGATGCTATGGTGCATGACGGCCTCTGGGATGCTATCCACGGATATCATATGGGTATTACCGCCGAAAATATTGCCGAAGAGTTTAATATATCACGTGAGGAACAGGACCTGTTTGCTCTGGCAAGTCAGCAGAAATATGAGGCGGCACATCAGGCCCAACATTTTGATGCAGAAATTGTTCCCGTTACCGTTCAAAACCGTCGTAACACCCTGACGCACACCGTAGACGAGCACCCAAAGCCCAACACCTCATTGGAAAAAATGGAAGCCTTACGCCCGGCTTTTAAAGCAGATGGTACGGTCACCGCCGCCAATGCCTCAGGTATTAACGATGGCGCCGCGGCTATGATCGTTGCTGCCAAAGAGGGGTTGCCTACACCTATCCCCAAAGAATCCGCTGTCTATCTGCGCGACGTGCGCAGTTGGGGATGCGATCCCGCCATGATGGGATTGGGGCCTATCGGCGTCGTAAAACGATTGCTGCAGGAAAACAACCTGACCCACGAGGATATCGGGGTATGGGAACTGAATGAAGCCTTTGCCGCACAGTCAATTGCCGTAATTCGTGAATTAGGTATCAATATAGATAAGGTAAACCCGAGTGGGGGAGCTATTGCCCTTGGACATCCCATCGGGTGCACCGGTGCACGTATCACTACTACCTTGATCTATAGCATGAAACGTCTCCAATGTCGCTATGGTATCGCCGCAATGTGTATCGGCGGCGGACAAGGCATCGGCTGTCTGCTCGAAAACTACGACAATTCCTGACCGACATTTTAATAAAAGAGCTACCTTTCCACGAAAGGCTGGGGGAGGCCTTTCGTGGAAGTTCTCTGCATTTTCACTATCGCTCACTAATTTGCCTGCTCCCTGTATGGAAATGCGCCTTCTAAGCGCAAAAAGGCAGTTTTTACCCTCATTTAGCTTTGAACAGTCCCTTTTTAACCCTAAATCATTCCGATCTCTACTAAAACTACGCATCTCAGGAAGTTTATTTCGATGTTTTATCACTTGAAATGCAACAGGATAATGTGGATAATACGTGACAATATTCACGTTTACCATCTGTAGGCGATTTATGCTTATGGATATGGAGGAGAATGGAAGAATTCATGAATGGGAAACCGCTTGAGAACTATGAGAAGTTAGTTGCGCAGGCCGACAAGGTCTTGGCGGAAACCACCAAGCCAGACCAGATTGTTATTCAAGTCGGCTCCGCCACGTGTGAAAACGCTGCCGGTGCGGAACTGGTCCGAAAGGAATTCCAGAAACACATTGCCGCATCCGAGCGTGATGACATCGTCATCCGCACAACCGGCTGCACGGGTCGGTGCAGTCGCGAACCCATCGTCAGCATCCGCGTGCCGGGTGAGATCGAAGTGAAATACCAGCAAGTCGATCGCGAGTTGGTGCACGAGATCTTCACTCAGCATATTCTGGAGGGCAAACCGCTCGTCGACAAGACCTTGGAAAAATGTCCGGAAGGCCGAAAATACCAAGTGATGGTCTGCGATGGCGCTCCTTCAGAACGGACCACTCCGGGGGGCATCCACACCTTCTTTGAGGAAGCTATTGCAGCCTCTTCGCTCGAGGAAGATGAAGTCATTGTTTTTTCAGGCAATTGTCTGGGCTTTTCCCACGACAACACCGTCGAGAATGCAACACGTGTCTTCATCCGTCCCGACAAGGTGCTCTACCGCGTATCCAGTCGCGAAGAAGTAGAAAAAATCGTTGAATCGCATCTGGTGGGCGGTAAAGTTGTCGAAGAGCTTTGTGTCGACGACGAACCCGTCAGTCAGGGGTTCTTTGATCTCTACGGCGATGTTACCTTCTTCCGTCGTCAGAGCCGCATTGCCCTGCGCAACGCCGGTCTCGTCAATCCAGAAAGCATCGAAGACTACATCCATTTCAAAGGCTTTAATGCGCTGGGCAAAGTATTGGAGCAAGGCGATCCGGAAGCAGTGGTGAATGAAATCACGAACTCCAATCTGCGTGGTCGCGGCGGCGGTGGTTTCCCCACTGGCTTGAAATGGAAATTTGCCCGCAATAATGAAGAAAAAATACGCTACATTATTTGTAACGCCGACGAAGGCGATCCGGGCGCGTTCATGGACCGCAGCATGCTCGAATCCGATCCCTACAGCATCGTTGAAGGCATGATCATCGGCGGTTTCGCGATTGGGGCACAGCAGGGATTTTTCTACATTCGTGCAGAATACCCACTTGCCATCAGACGCATTGAAAATGCGATTGCCAAATGCCGCGAATACGGTTTGCTGGGTGAAAATATCCTGGGTAGCGGCTTCAACTTTGACCTGCAGATCCGTCTGGGCGCAGGCGCATTCGTTTGCGGTGAAGAAACCGCCCTTATTCGCTCCATCGAAGGCGAACGCGGTCAACCCCGCATCCGTCCGCCGTTCCCCGCCGTCAAAGGCCTGTGGGGCAAACCCACCATTATCAACAACGTAGAAACCTTCGCCAACGTTTCCGCTATTTTGCTGTACGGTAGCGAATGGTTCAAAAATATCGGTACCGAAAAAAGCGGTGGCACCAAGGTCTTCGCGCTGGCGGGCAAGGTTTGCCACACCGGTTTGGTGGAAGTCCCCATGGGCACCACACTGCGCGATGTCGTATTTGGCATCGGCGGCGGTGTCGCCAACGGAAAAGAACTCAAAGCCGTGCAGACCGGTGGTCCGGCAGGCGGCCTGATTCCCGCGTCCGACTGCGACACCCCCGTGGATTATGACACTCTGGCCAAGATGGGTTCCATCATGGGCAGCGGCGGCATGATCGTACTCGACGAAACCGATTGTATCGTCGACGTAGCCAAATTCTTCATGAGCTTCTGTCAGGACGAATCCTGCGGTAAATGTACCCCCTGCCGCGAAGGCACCAAACGTATGCTCGAAATCCTCGAACGCATCACCCACGGCAAAGGCGTCCCCGAAGACATCGACAACCTCGAACGCCTGGCCACCTTGGTGCAACGTTCCTCGCTGTGCGGCTTGGGCCGCGCCGCGCCCAACCCCGTGCTCAGCACCATTAAACATTTCCGCGCCGAATATGAAGCGCATGTTGTGGACAAAACCTGCCCGGCGAAGAAATGCACCGCCCTTATCCGCTACGAAGTCGATGCGGAGAAATGTGTAGGCTGCACCATGTGCGCCCGCCGTTGCCCGGCTGACTGCATTTCCGGCGAACGCAAACAAGCCCACGTTATTGACCAGGATAAATGCATCAAATGCGGACAGTGCTTCGAAAGCTGCCGTTTTGACGCTATCAAGAAACTGTAACCGAGCATACGGGTGACATAATGAGTGAAAAAAAGATGATTAACCTTACGATCGACGGTCAGTCCATATCCGTGCCGGAAGGCACCACCATCATGGAAGCGGCCGAACAGGAACTAGGAATCAAAATTCCCCGCCTGTGCTATCATCCCGATTTAAGCCTCGCTGGCTCATGCCGCGTGTGCATAGTAGAAGTAAAAGGCGTTAACTTCTTCATGGCTTCCTGCAGCGTCGCCTGCACCGAAGGCATGGAAGTCATTACCAACAGTCCTGAAATTCGTCAGGCGCGTCGCGACATCGTCGAATTGCTACTGGACAACCACCCCAAGGAATGCCAGACCTGCGAACGCGATGGAAATTGCGAATTGCAGAACCTGGCCTATTCATTGGGCGTGCGCAAACGCCTCTTTGAGGGCGAGCGCAAACAGCTTCCCATCGACGAAAGCAGTCGTTCCGTCGTACGCGACCCGAACAAATGCATTCTATGTGGACGTTGCGTGCGGGTATGCGCCGAGGTACAGGGTGTAGCCAACCTGAGCCAGCAAAACCGCGGTTTCAATACCGTTGTCAGTCCTGCTCACGGCGTCAACATGGACGACTCGGTCTGCATCCAGTGTGGACAATGCATCAATGCATGTCCCACTGCCGCCTTTACTGAAAAGAGCTATACCGAAGAAGTTTGGGCGGCTCTGGCAGACCCGACCAAGCATGTGGTCGTACACACCGCACCCGCCATCCGCGCCGCTATCGGCGAAGGTTTTGGCATGGAACCGGGCACCCCGGCTGCAGGCAAGATGGTTACCGCCCTGCGTCGTCTGGGCTTCGACAAGGTCTTCGACACCAACTTCACCGCAGACCTGACCATCATCGAAGAAGCCACCGAATTCCTCAACCGTTTCCAAAAAGGCGAACGCCTGCCCCTGTTGACCAGCTGTTCGCCGGGTTGGGTGAACTTTATGGAGCGCTTCTACCCGGAACTTATCCAGAATGCATCTACCTGCCGCTCTCCCATGGCGATGATGTCCTCCTTGCTGAAGACCTACTACGCAGAAAAGATCGACAAAGACCCCAAAGACATTTTTGTCGTATCCGTCATGCCCTGCACCGCGAAAAAATTCGAGGCAGGTCGTCCCGAGTTGCGTGAAGCAGACGGTTCCCCAGAAACCGACGCCGTCCTGACTACCCGCGAACTGATTTGGATGATCAAGTGCTACGGTATTGACATGGCTTCCTTGCCCGATGGCGACTTCGACACCCCCTTGGGGCAATCCACGGGGGCAGCCGACATCTTCGGCACCACCGGCGGCGTGCTCGAAGCGGCACTGCGTATGGCCGTGGAAGTGGTTACCGGCGAACCCCTCAAAGACGTCGAATTCAAAGATGTGCGCGCTGTAGAAGGCCTGCGTGAACGGGAATTGAAGGTCAACGATGAACTTACGCTCAGCGTAGGTATCGCCAACGGTTTGACCAACGCCAAGATCCTGCTTGACAAAGTGATTAGCGGTGAAAAAGAATTCCACATCATCGAAATCATGGCCTGTCCCGGCGGCTGCATCGGTGGTGGCGGCCAACCCTACCCACCCAAAGGCTACCGCATCCTGGATCGCCGTCTGCTCGCCAAACGCGCCAGCGCACTCTACGCCATTGACCAGGGCAAAGAACTGCGCAACTCCTACCATAGCCCCGCCATTAAGGCACTGTACGAAGAATACCTGGGTGAACCGGGCGGTGAAAAATCGCACCAACTGCTGCATACACACTATGCGCCCAGATTGCCGAGAGGAATTCGCTAATGACGACCACGGTAACAAATACAGACAATCGCAAAGAGATCGAAGCCCAAAGCAAAGCGGCCCTGCCCGAGCATATCGTCGCCTTCATCGATGAATGCAACCAGGGACCTGAGCCCAAAAGCCAGCTGATCAACGTGCTGCACAAAGTGCAAGGGCACTACGGTTACCTTAGCCGGGAACAACTCGACGCCGTTGCACAACTGCTTCAGGTTCCTACGGCCAAAGTCACCGGCGTAGCCACCTTCTACCACTACTTCCGGCTCACGCCCCGCGGCAAATTCGTCATCCACGTTTGTCTCGGCACCGCATGCTACGTACAAGGCGTAGAACGCGTCGTCGACAAACTGATGGAAGAACTGGGTATCAGCTTTGGCGAAACCACCAGCGACGGACTCTTCTCCCTTGAGCCCGCCCGCTGCCTGGGTACCTGCGCCATGGCCCCCGTACTCATGATTGGCGAAAAAATCCACGGCGACATGACCCCCGACAAAGTTCCCGCGCTGCTGGAAGAATACGTCAAACTGGCCAAACAAAAACAATAAGAAAATAGTTCAACAAACTATCCCCACGCAGGGAAACGGTGAATATACCGTTTCCCTGCGTTTCGTTTATGATTGATAGAACAAAAAATAGCTCTGTTCTGTTTTGAATATTCCAAATAGCTTGGAAAAGAATTTGACATACGAAAACATTGTATGTATAGTTTTCTTGTCTTTGATTAATACCGTGTGGTGGCTTTATTTATAAAGAAACGCCCCGAACCGTTCTTCGGTTCGGGGCGTTTCGTATCTATTCCAGAATAGTTTTGCTCTTGTTACCAAGTTAGACGTTGGTAACGTTAAACGCTATCTGCCCAGGTATTACGAAGCAAAGCTTCGGAGGTAAGTGCGTGACGAAGTACAACTTCGTCACGAGGGAAAAACTTCTTGCTACTTGTTATATTTAGGATGAAACAACGCTATCAAAATTGTTTCTAAAGTATTTGCATTATCAATCGAATCTTGAAATAAAGAACCGTTTTTGCGCCTGTCACCTGAAGATATCACTAATAGGGAAAAACTTTTTATGTATTCGATGCTTTCATCTTCAGTTATGGTATTATTTGAAAGTAAACTCTCAATTTCGATTATATTGTTTGAGAGTGTATTATGCCGATTACCGCCCCCGAGTTGTTGATTAATTCTAAACTTCAGGTCTTTGGCATCATCAGCAGTGCTGGAAGATGTTCCTCCTTTGCCTATGTAGACAGGAACTAAATCTTGATCTAGGAAAATGTAAATTCCAGCTTTTCCTATTAGAGAATTAAGAGCTAATGCGCTATTTTTCCCGGTGTTATTTATTATATTACACGGTAGAAAACACTTAATGTCTACACCATTATCTTTGCCATACAAAGCTTCTAAACAGTCTCGGAAATAAACATCAAGATTTTGATATCTATTCAAGATTGAATCTTTGGATAAGATAATATTATCACTTATTCGTATTGGTTTTTTCATAGTCTACCACCCAAAAAATGAGCTTATTGCACTTTCAATACTGCTTGCTACTGATTTTTGCTCTCGTTACCAAGTTAGACTTGGTAACGTTAAACGCTATCTGCCCAGGTATTACGAAGCAAAGCTTCGGAGACAAGTGCGTGACGAAGTACAACTTCGTCACGAGGGAACGAAAACTCTGTTTCGGTCAGGGACGGCAAAGACCATATTTCCTGGGTGTGGCCCTGGCCACCGCTGGCCACTGCTCAGACGCGCACGTCGGATTGAATGTCGGTTTTGTCGCTGTTGCGTTGCAGTACGGGGTCGACTTCCTGTTCGATGAATTCGACGACTTGCTGCGGCGCACGACCTACAAATTCTTTCAGGTCGAGCACGGCGTCGATTTCTTCGCGCGTCATGCCAATACGCGCATCCTGCGCCAGACGTTCGAGGAGATCGTTGTCGCCGCCTTCTTCTTTGACGTGTGCGCCGGCGGCGTGGGAGTGGGTACGGATTACCTCGTGTAATTCCTGACGGTCACCGCCGCGTTTTACGCCAGCCATGATGATGTTTTCGGTGGCCATGAAGGGTAGTTCCGCCCAAAGATGCTTTTCTATGACTTTCTCGTAGACTTTTGGGTTTTCCATCACGTTCAGGTATAAGTTGAGCGCGCCGTCGGCCGCCAAGAAGGACTCCGGAAGGCTCAAGCGTCGTATAGCGGAATCGTCCAGGGTCCGTTCGAACCATTGGACCGCTGTCGTGAATTCACTGTGCAGGGGGGATACCATAAGGAAACGGGAGAGGGCGCACGCGCGTTCGCAACGCATGGGATTGCGTTTGTAGGCCATGGCAGAACTACCTACCTGGGTACTCTCGAAGGGTTCCTCAATTTCTTTGAGGTTTTGCAGCAGACGCATATCGGTGGCGAATTTGTGAATCGATTCGCCCAAGCCTGCCAGCACGCGCAGGACGAGCGTATCGACTTTACGGGGATAGGTCTGACCAGTAACGGGATAGGATTTTTCGAATCCCAGCTTTTGAGCGACCAATTCGTCCAGCTTGCGCACCTTGTCTGCATCGCCATCAAACAGCGCCATGAACGAGGCCTGGGTACCCGTCGTGCCCTTTACCCCGCGGCAACGCAGGCGTTGCAGGATATCTTCCAAATCCTCGACATCTATCAGCAGGTCCTGCGCCCAGAGACAGGCGCGTTTGCCTACGGTTACCACCTGTGCAGGTTGGTAGTGGGTATAGCCCAAGGTAGGTAAATCTTTGTACTGCAGGGCAAAGCGCTTCAGCTTGGCCAATACAGCCACCGCTTTAGTCAGAATCAGCTCAAGCGCTTCCCGCAGTAGAATCAAATCCGTGTTGTCGCCCACGTAACAACTGGTCGCGCCCAGATGAATAATGGGCTTTGCGGTCGGCGCTACCTCGCTGTAGGTATGAATGTGGGCCATTACATCGTGACGGGTCTTTTGCTCATGCGCCCGCGCTGTTTCAAAGTCGACATTTTCCACATGTGCCCGCATTTCTTCCAATTGCGCCTCGGAAATATTCAGACCCAACTCGCGTTCAGCTTCCGCCAGTGCGATCCAGCAGCGCCGCCAGGTAGAAAATTTCTTTTGCGGACTCCACAACGCCGCCATTTCCTTTGTCGCAAATCGTTCAACCAGAGGGCTGACATATTTTGAAGTCATGGTAGGAATTCTCCCTTTACTCATCGTTTTTCAAACTCTTTATTCCATCGTGTACGCAGATTTTCACGTCGAAAGACCCGGGTAAGCCCATAAAGCAGGGGGACGGTGCTGCGTTGTCGCTCCAATGCCACGGCATGGTCTGGCTCCAGCTCCACTACTTTCTGGTAGTAAAACTGCGCTTGGTCGTACAGACGCAATGCGGCAAAACTGTCGCCCAGAAACAATAACCCGGCGGCGGCATGGGGCGCAACGTGTACCGCTTCGCTAAAGTAACCTGCCGCTAAAGCAGGTAGCTTTGCATTGAGCAGTATGCAACCGCCGAGAAAACAAGGTTCCCAACGTTCTTCGGAGGTGTTTAGCGCTGTTTGTAATGCGTCTAAGGCTTCACTGCGAAATGAAAGGGATTCTCGAAGCAGAATCTCGGCATATACGCAGTAGGGATAAGCAGCTGTCTGGTTCATAGCCGTCTGCACATGGGTTTGCGCAGCATTGAAATCGCCCTGATACGACAGCACCAATGCGCGTGCAGCATAGAATTGATGTACACGCCGATAATTCGACAAGGCGGTTTTGGAGAATGTATCGGCTTCATCCAGATGATTTGCGCGCACCAGTGTATCGATATACTCCGTCCAGGCATCATAATTGTGATCATTCATGCCGATTGCCTGTCGGTAAACGGGAAGCGCTTTTTCAAAGTAGCCGGCACGACGCAACGCGCGCGCTTGCTCAGAATGTGCTTTTGGGGTAGGGGTATAGAGCGCTTCTGTCGGTGTAGTATTGAATTCCAGATGATCGAAACCGCCCATCACACCGTTTCCGTTCTGTCTCTCTGTCCTAACACCGTCACAGGCCGCGCACGATCATGCGCCCAATCGCGCAAGGCTGCAATCGATTCACGCATGGTTACGGATAAGGGGACAGTTTCCTGTAAAGCGCGCAGCACATCCTGATTTTGAAGTGCTCTATTTTCAAAAAAACTATCGTGCAGCGCACTAATAATGGCCTGTTCAATCTCTGCGCCACTAAAGCCTTTGGATGCACGCACAAAGGTATGCAAATCATACTCTTCCGGTACGCGCTGCCGTTTTTTCAGGTGAATATGGAAAATCTCAGCGCGTTCACGTCCTCGTGGCAAATCCACGAAAAAGATTTCATCCAGGCGTCCCTTGCGCAACAATTCCGGTGGCAATCCTTCTACTTTGTTTGCCGTCGCCACTACAAAAACCGGCGCACTCCGTTCCTGCATCCAAGTTAAAAACTGTCCAATAACACGCGAAGTTGTCCCTGCATCCGTTGAACCCGATCCCTCCGCACCGGACAGCGCTTTTTCAATCTCATCTACCCATAACACCACCGGCGCCAAGGCTTCGGCCATATGTAGGGCACGGCGCATGTTTTCTTCGGAACTACCGATGTAGCCTTGAAAAATACGGCTCATGTCCATCCGTAACAGGGGGAATCGCCAAGAAGAGGCCACGCCTTTGGCCACCAGACTTTTGCCACAGCCTTGCACCCCCAATAGCAACATGCCGCGTGGCGCAGGTAAACCATACTCCCGTGCTTGTGGCGTAAAAGCGCGTACGCGCTTGCGTAACCATTCCTTCAGCACCTCCATGCCGCCTACATGCTTCATTGATTCTTCAACGTCACAATATTCTAACAGGCCTGACTTACGAATGATCTGGCGTTTTTCTTCGATAACGGCCTGAATGTCTTTGCCATCGAGGACATTGTCACGCACAATCGCACGCGCATAGGCATTTTCCGCCTCCATCAACGTCAACCCACGCGCCGCTTTCACCAATGCGTCCCGTTCCCCCTCATTCAGATTCACCCGGAATTGACGCGAAACCGCAGCACCCGAGAGTTTTTCTTCCAATAAGTTTTGTAGCTCTGCTTCTGTAGGAAGGGGCAAATCCACAATGGTCATAGCCTTTTCCAACTCCGTCGGTATCTTCAACGTGGGGGAGAGGAAAACTATCGTTTTACGCGTATTTTTTAACGCATATGACAAATCACGTATCTGTCGAATGATTTCCGGCGTCTCAAGGTAGGTGTGAAAATCTTTCAAGACATACAACGCCGCTTCAGAAGATTGCAGGATGGTGTTCAACATTTTTAAAACATTACGTTCCCGCTGTGTGTCGCGCATATCGCCACTTACAGTGCGCAAACCATCGGTAATGCTCCACTCCACCAGGCGTTTTTTCTGTTTTTCCGCAACGCGGGTCAACAAATGACGTGCGCGCACCTCTTCCCATGTCACCACATACAGCAACGTATAGCGCGCACGCACCCGTTCGTCAATTTGTTCCAAAAATAGTTTGGACACGCCATCAATCTCCAAAACGGCCAAGGCTAAGAAGGATATCCCTTTTCATCCCCGACCATCATGTCTTCCATTTATGCCGATAGAAGGCTATCAGGATGCATCCTGTGCATGCAGAGCAAAGCCCTGTTCTGTAGCCACCGCAGCGACTGCCGTTACGGGGTTAGTTCTCTCTGCAAATACACCTTTACCCAAAATAAATTCACAAGCGGTCTCAGCCGAACTCGCATCGTAGTCCCCAGACTGGTCAACCGATACGGTGTTTTCTTCATACGTGGCGATATAGAAGAATTTTCCCGGCGTTAACGGCATCTGGCGTACTTCCAGACCATCGTGACGAACAATCGCCAGCCAGCCGCTACCATCGCGTTTGTCCGCAACGGCGCTGATACGCGGCGTATTGTAATCATCCTTTTCATAGTCTAATGCCAGGCTCGACAGTACCAACGCATCCCGTACCGGCATACCCTGCGCAATTTTTTCAGCAATCGGGTCCGTCTGGCTACCATTTGTAACCACGGCCACCTGACCTTCCTGCATTACACGTACGCAGTTGTAGGCGATATACGGATTTTTATGGATGTCGCCTTCATGTCCTGCCTTCGGCACGATGCTGACCTTGTCTGCACCGATAACTGCCGTGCGGTTAGGAAAGGAACGGCTTGAAACCCGGTATACCGCTGCCAAACGACCATTTTGCAACTGTGCCACACTTACAATACGACCTATATACATGATACATCCCTTTTTATATTTTTTGCTGCTGAAAAAAGAACTATAGTATACCGCATGGGGATAAACAGTGCGAATTTACTTGAACGATCTGTTGCCGCAGACGCTAGATAGAATACCAGTATTTTTGAATACACTGCTTCTTTTTTTTCGGGATTTCCCACGAAAACAGGCAAAGGGGTTCCCCAGAATTTCATAGCCCCTTTGCCGTCCCTGAGCGAAGAAAGAGTTTACTGCGCTCAGGGACGATACCTAGGTTTGTGGTTGCTGGAGCACCTTTATAGGGGTAGTCCCTATAGTGCTACTCTGCATTGTCGGCATCTGAAATGACGTACAGGGCTTCTTCTGCAAAAAGGTTTGGCCAGAAATGGCTGACTCCTTTTGAGGTCAGCGGGATTTCCCTTTCGATTTTCAAGTTAAGCTGTTGGCAGAACAAACGAAAATCTTTCATCGAAAGCGCATGCCTATTGGGGGACTGATACCAGGCATAGGGGAGGTTACGGGTGATGGGGGCATGACCGGTTAATAGGGCCTTTACCCTTACGCGCCATAATGCAAAATTTGGAAAGCTGACGATACACTTTTTGCCGACCCGCACCATTTCACGCAACGCGGGCGCAGGCTTTTTCAGAACTTGTAATGTCATGCTGAGCAGTACGTAATCAAAACTTTGGTCGGGTAAACCAGCCAGTCCATGCCCAATGTCGGAATGAATGATGGGGATGCCGCATTTAATTGCCTGGATGACGTTCTTTTCGCGTAGTTCCAGCCCTAAGCCTTGTACATCCTTCAAACGTTTGAGCCGACAAAGCAATTCCCCTTTACCGCAACCGATATCCAGCACGCGGCTTCCGGTTCGACAAGATCGACGATAGTGTCATAGTCGATACGTTTACCCCGATAGATACTATCCGCTGAAGTAGCGGGAGGTCCGCCGAAATGCGGTTTGCTCTCGTTGCCTTTTTCGCTTTCACAGGTTTCACAAGGGCGGTCAGGGTACTGGGTATGCCGCAAAAATCCGGAGACCAGTTTTTCCATGGTGTCTATTTCAAGCAAGAACGCGTCATGACCGTAATCAGATTCTACCTGACAATAGCTGACATCCTTATTCTTACGCATCAGCGCATAGACCATCTCCTCTGACTGGTAAGGCGGGTAGAGCCAATCGGAAGAAAAGGAGATGATCAGCGTTTTACCTTGTATGCGCGCCATGGCGTCGTCCAGCGAACCATAGGTGCGCGAGATATCAAAGTAATCCACCGCTTTGCTGACGTAAAGATAAGAATTGGCATCGAAACGATTGACAAACTGCTCACCTTGATAATCCAGGTAGGTTTCCACGGCGAATTCATTCTCGAAATCATAGCTGAAGTCGTCGGTATAACGAAGTGAACGCCCAAATTTCATCCGCATGGATTCGTCAGACAGATACGTGATGTGGCCCAACATACGGGCAATCGCCAAGCCCTGTGTGGGTTTTGACCCTTGGTGGTACTGGCCATTGTTGAAGGCGCTATCCGATTGAATAGCGTTTCGACCTACGGCATGGAAGGCGATCTGTTGTGCGCCGTTGAAGTGGCTGGACGACACAATGATCGACGAACGCACTTTGTCCGGATAGCGCGTCGCCCAATCAAGCACCTGCATTCCGCCCATAGAACCGCCTGCCACGCAAAGCAGTTCCTCAATACCGAGATGCTGCACCAATTCGTATTGTGCCTGCACCATATCGCCAACGGTGATCACGGGGAAATCTAATCCGTATGGGCTCCCCGTTTCCGGATTGATAGAAGCGGGGCCGGTAGACCCCATACAGCCACCGATAACGTTAGAGCAGAGGATGAAATACTTGTTGGTATCAAAGGCCTTGCCAGGTCCGATCATCGTATCCCACCAACCCGCTTTACGATCCTCGGGCTGATGACGTCCTGCGGCATGTGCATCACCTGTCAGCGCATGCGTAACTAAAATCGCGTTGGAACGTTCTTCATTCAAAACACCATAGGTTTCATAAGCCAGGGTGATGGGACCTAATTTGCTTCCACTTTCCAATACCATTTCATGGGGAGGTTCAGCGAAGGTAAAGTATTGTGTTTCTACCAGGCCAACACTGTTTTCTTTTGTCATTGGAGGCGTGACCCTTTTCTAAAAATTATTGCTTTTGCGAAACAGCCAGAGCCTGATCCAAATCGGCAAGGATATCGTCGATATCTTCCAGACCGACTGACACGCGGATGAAGTCGGGAGTGACGCCGGCGGCGCGCAACTCCGCCTCATTCAACTGGCGATGGGTGGTACTGGCCGGATGGATAACCAACGTTTTCGCATCCAGAATATTGGCCAGGTGCGATGCCAGTTGTACACTGTTGATGAATTTCTGGCCAGCTTCCACTCCACCTTTTATGCCAAAGCCCAAGATAGCGCCCTGGCCTTTGGGGAGATATTTTTGGGCCAGCGTATGGTCTTTGTGGCTGGGAAGGCCGGGATAGTTCACCCAACTGACGGCGGGGTGCTTTTCAAGAAACTGTGCCACCTTCAAGGCGTTTTCACTGTGTCGCGGCACACGCAAATGCAACGTTTCCAGCCCTTGCAAAAAGAGGAAGGCGTTGAACGGAGAGAGACACGCCCCTAAATCACGCAATAAGGTGCCGCGTGCCTTCACGATGTAGCCAATGTTGCCCGCTGCTTTAAATGCCTCGTTAAAATTCAGCCCATGATAATTCTCATTGGGCTCGCTCAGACTGGGAAATTTTCCGTTCCCCCAATCAAAGCGACCACTGTCTACGATGACACCGCCGATAGAGGTGCCATGACCGCCGATAACCTTGGTGGCCGAGTGCACCACAATATCCGCGCCATGTTCGATAGGCCGAAAGAGCAGGGGAGAGGCTACAGTGTTATCCACGATAAAAGGGATGCCGTGTGCATGGGCAATTTTGGCAATAGCCTCAAAATCAACCACCTCGTTAGCGGGGTTGCCGATAGTCTCTACATAAAGCAAACGGGTATTCGCATCAATTTTTTCAGCGAAATTCTCCGGACGGCTCGCATCGACAAAGCGAGCTTCGATACCCAAATCTTTGAAGGTATGGGCGAACATGTTATATGTCCCCCCATAGAGAGAGGTGGACGAAACAATGTTTTGTCCCGCCTGAGTAATATTGAGCACAGCGATAGAAATGGCCGCTGAGCCCGATGCGAAAGCAAGTCCGGCTTTGCCGCCTTCTAAAGCGGCGACACGCTTTTCAAAAACATCCGTAGTCGGGTTAGACAAACGGGTATAAATATCGCCTTCCGTTTCCAGATTAAACAATCGGGCGGCGTGCTCTGTATCTTCAAAGACATACGAGGTGGTCTGATAAATGGGTACGGCACGCGCGCCGGTTGTCGGATCCGCCTGTTGTCCGGCATGCAACGCCAGCGTTCCCAATCCATAAGATTGCGTCATGGGTAAATCTCCTTCCTAAGCTTCAAAAAATACACTGGCCGTTATGAAGTTTGAAATAGGGGCGTCGACAGATAACGTTCCCCCGAATCAGGTAATATCACTACTATAGTTTTGTCGCGGTATTCCTCCTGTGCAGCCAGTCGTAAGGCCACCGAAGTAGCCGCACCACTGCTGATACCGGAGATGATACCTTCTTCCTGCGTCAGACGGCGTGCGGTGGAGAATGCTTCTTCATCCGTTGCCTGTTCTATTTTGTCCAATAAGGTCACATCAAGTACATCAGGAACAAAGCCTGCACCGATGCCCTGTATCTTATGAGGACCCGCTATGCCGCCAGAAAGTACCGGTGAGTTGGCGGGTTCCACGGCAACCGTTTCGATGGGTTTGCCCCGATCTCCTTTGATGTATCGGGATATACCAGTAATCGTGCCTCCCGTACCCACACCCGCCACAAGCACATCAATCTCTCCATCAGTGTCCTGCCAGATTTCCGGTCCTGTTGTCTTGAAATGAATCTCCGGGTTCGCGGGGTTTTTGAACTGCTGTGGCAAAAAGTATTCCGGGTGCTCACCCTTAATGTGCTCCGCTTCGTCGATAGCCCCCTTCATGCCCTTATTGCCCTGTGTGAGTACCAGCTTAGCGCCAAAAGCACGCAAAATATTGCGCCGTTCCATACTCATCGTTTCCGGCATGGTGAGAATGAGGTTATATCCACGTGC
Organism: Candidatus Hydrogenedentota bacterium; assembly: GCA_963678445.1. Classification (GTDB taxonomy): domain Bacteria; phylum Hydrogenedentota; class Hydrogenedentia; order Hydrogenedentales. Next base: position 4,275,093 of record OY782877.1, read on the forward strand.
AGCAGCGACAAAGGCCAACGCAATACCCGTGTTCCCCGAGGTAGGCTCTACAATAGTGCCGCCTTTCTCCAAAACACCCCGCTTCTCTGCATCCCAAATCATATTGGCGCCAATACGGCATTTAATGGAATAAGCGGGGTTGCGGCCTTCTACTTTGGCATAAACCCGATCGGTTGCGAGTCCTTGCGCAAGCCTTCCCAGGCGCACCAACGGCGTATGTCCAATACTTAGGCTGTTATCATCAAAAACATTCATGGTGAATTCCTTTTTCAAAGCATTTTACGTTGTGTTTAGGTAGCGTCAGAATGTACGATCGATAAGGACGTTAACGATTGGGTGCGCCTAAAACGTGTGCTTTCCGAGAAACACCATGGTATTAGGGGTATAATTATGACGAGTTTTGCCCCTTTACGACAGCACAATTAACCAGAAACGTCCTTGGGGCATGGTACAGGGCCAAGTCAGGCCCCGCTTCTCCATTGCATTTCGATGTCTCATGTGCTTGCCTTTATCTTTTTTGCAGGATATGATCCAAATGTCTACTATGTCAACTCGTTAAAGAAATAGTTTTATTCCCTACGCTGTGTAAAAAACACGCAAATATGCGCACATATTGTGGGGCTATGCGAACCCTAAAAGAGGTGTTTTTTTGTTAGTACGCGTTTTGATGCTTATATTAGTGAGTGCTTGTGCTGTGGCGGAGCCCGTCGTTTTAGATAATGGCGCGATACGTGTTGAGGTCTTGCCTGAATTATTCTCGGTAGTTTTTGTCGGATTTCCAGGAGGACACAACTTTGTAGAACCGGTGCATCTAGAATCGTCGATAGTGAAGGGAACAGAGTGGGCAGATCCAGGAGGGATAGTAACCGATCTGATCCCCTATCCAGGACGAGATGTAGCCATACGGCGAGGCCCTGCAAAGATTGTGGAGCGGGAAGAGCAACGTTTGGTGATGGAAGGCCCTGTTTCGAACGCTTTAGGGGTGCGTTTACGTAAAGAAATACGGCTTGTTGACGATGTGGCTCAGGCTTTCTACAAAGTCTACGCGATTTTTGAAAAAGATGCTTCCAAACCCTGGGCGCTACGCAATACGGTGCGGGTACCGCGTCAGAGCACGTTGCGCATACACAAAAAAGAAGCGGAAATACGCTTACTTTCTGGCACAGAATCGCTGGCCCCCGCTGTGGTGAAGTCAATGCGATACTGGCAAATTCCGATTCCACCGACGTCGACATTGGGAACCACGATTCTGGGAGCCTTTGCTCCAAAGATGGAGCAGGTGATGGAAGAAGGCGTGTGGACACGTTATATTGCCCTGATGCCGGAAGACGCAAAAACAACGCCGCATGAAGTTACCTTTCTATGCCTCTTAGACGACGTCACACAAAGCTATGGCTCGGCATTGCAGGGCGAAGAACAAAAGATGAAGGCTGGCGAGACGTTGCTTTTTTGTGAAGAATGGCATCTGCGTAAACACTGCGAATAGTACACAGGATCGATTTCTTCTTGATGGAGTGTAGATATGTTTTCTGCTGCTTTAAAACTAAAAAGCGGTCTCCAAATACGGACTGGTACGGGGGCGCTAAACAGCAAACTTTCGGACCCCGGCTTGTTCTCCAAAGGGTGTTGCCTGCTCCTGCCTTTGCTAATAGGAGTTTTGGGGACGGCTTGTAATAGCGCGAGTTTGCACGATCTGGTGGTTTGTGGTGCACAAGAGCGTGCAGAGGCCCTCTTGGCGCGTCGTCCCGAGGCCGTGCGGGATAAGAATGAGTTGGGCAAAACGCCTTTGCACTATGCGACCCATGCCGGCCAGGTGGATATGATGGCCTTATTGCTTGCACACGATGCGGATTTACAGGCACAGGATCAAACCGGAATGACTCCCTTGCATGTGGCGGCAATGGCAGGACAACAGGAAGCTGCACAATGGTTGTTGACGCATGGCGCCCTTCTGGAAGCAAAGGACCATTTTGGCGATACCCCGCTACATACGGCGGCAGCCTTTGGAGAAGGAGGGCTGGTGCGTTTTTTTGCTAGCCAGGGGGCCAACATCCAGGGGGTCAATAAAGCGGGATTAACTCCAATGGCGCTGGCGCAAAAGTACCACCGGGATCAGGTGGTAAAGGTAATTCAGCGTCTGCTTGTGCAACAAGAAAAGGGATAACAGGATGGGAAAAACACCTTTGTACCTTATCGCGGGACCATGTGTGATCGAAGAGGAATATGCAACCTTGTCAATCGCCCGAAAGTTACGCGACATCACTGCGCAATACGATGAAGTGCAGTTCATATTCAAGGCAAGCTATGACAAGGCGAACCGCACCTCGGTCAATTCCTATCGAGGGCCAGGGCTGACGCAGGGCCTGCACATCCTGCAAAAAATTAAAGACGAGCTGGGCGTGTCGGTATTGAGCGATGTACACACACCACAAGAAGTGGAAAAGGCTGCGCAGGTACTGGATGTCTTACAGATTCCGGCATTCCTGTGTCGTCAGACAGATTTACTGGTTGAAGCAGGCCGTACCGGCAAGCTTATAAATATCAAAAAGGGACAATTCGTAGCACCGCAGGATATGGCCTATGCGGTCGCCAAAGTAGAATCAACTGGCAATCATCGCATATGGTTGACCGAGCGGGGAACCTGTCTGGGTTATCACAACCTGGTAGTGGACTTCCGCAGCTTCAGCATCATGCGTGAAACGGGATACCCGGTTATCTTTGATGTAACACATTCGGTGCAGACTCCCTCGCAAGGAGGGATGTCTTCGGGGCGTCGCGATTACGTACCACCGTTAGCGCGTGCAGCAGCAGCTTATGGGGTAGACGGCTTCTTTTTCGAAGTGCATCCCGATCCTGAGCGTGCTTTGTGTGACGGTCCTAACAGTTTGTATCTAGATGACATACACCCCTTGTTGGCCAAACTAATGCAAATCAGAGCTGCGTGTTAAAAAATAAATTTTGACCCTGTTGGACAGGGCAAGAGGGTAAAGGAAGTGTGTTTTGACTTCAAAGAAAAATTCGGTGGTGATTTATACCGACGGTGGATGTGAGCCCAATCCAGGCGTAGGCGGGTGGGGAGCGGTGCTAATTTCTGGGGAACATATGAAGGAATTATCGGGGGGCGCTTTGGAAACGACCAATAATCGTATGGAAATGACCGCAGCGATTGAAGCATTACGCGCGCTCAAACGTTCGTGTCAGGTAACGTTATACACGGATTCACAGTACCTAAAAAATGGAATTACGCAATGGCTGCCTGCCTGGAAACGCAACAACTGGAAGCGCAAAGGGGGACCGGTCAAAAACCAGGATTTATGGCAGACGCTTGATGCACTGGTGCAAAAACACACGGTCTCCTGGCATTGGGTGAAGGGCCATGCAGGACATGATTATAATGAACGCTGTGACGCTTTGGCCTCTGCTGCGATCTTGCAACAAAAACAGCAACGCCATTGAAGAACAAGCACGCGCGAACAGCAGGAATGGTGAATGGAAAACCGCTATTTTTCAAAAAGTCGACTGATAGGCTACTTTATCCCCATTTTGATTGGTTTGGGAGGGATAGCCTTTTCCCAGCAATTAACCAGTGTCGTTATGCGTGTCACGGTGATTATGCTTTCCGTTTCTATCCCGCTGTTCGTGGGGGGCAACCTTTTGGCGCGCTCTCAAACGGGTAAACAGGAGCGCCTCCTTTTATTCTTTGGTATTTTTCTATTGGTCATTGGCGCCTCTGTCAGCATATCCGATCTACCCAATACGCTGTTACAAACCGAGATGTTACCCGAGTTTGTGGTGGATACCTCACGTTTGATCGGTATATGCAGCGTTCTACTGGGACTGTTTGCCGTCCTGTACAGCGTAGTGCGTACGCGGGAGGATGTCGAGGCGATCGGAGGGCGTTTTCGCCATTTGGCGGAACATATCAACGAAGGTTTTGTATTAACGCGCGCTGATGGCCCTATCTTTATGGTGAATCAACGCTTTTTGGATATGTTCGATCTTAAACGCACCCAAGTCATCGGCAAAAATGCCACGAGTCTGGCACGACATTTGGAAACCGATACGGTTAAGGACGCCATCCAACAGCGGGCCAAGGGCATTGCATCGGAATATGAAATTACGGCGATGGTGCGGGGTGAAGAGCGACGTTTTTGGTTTAATGGAACGCCCATCTATAACGAACGCGGTCGTCATACAGCGACCTTGGCCACTGTACGCGATACAACGGAGCAACACCGCCTGTCGCAACGGGTGGAACGATACGCCGAAGAGCTACAGAAGCGTGTGGAGCATCAGGAACAGCAACTAGTGCAGTCAGAAGCGCGTTTTCGAAAGTTGCTCGTTTCAATGAATGAGGGCTTTTTAACGATTGATGACAATCATTGCATCCAATTTGCCAATGCACGCGTATGCGAATTATTGGGAGAAGCAGAACAGGTTGTCATTGGAAGAAAAATCTTTGATTTTGTAGATACGCAAGGCCGTGTACGCCTACTTAATCTGTTAGCGCGTGGCGCGGTGCGTTCTGCAACGGAATCCCGTGAAGAATTGTCGTTTGTTAATGCCGAAGGAGAAACGATTCCCTGTGTGGTAGCAGTAGCGTATCTGGGAGAAGATTCAGAAAAGGATACGGTATATTCACTGGTACTGACCAGCCTGGTGCGGCAAAAGGAAATGCAGCGGGAACTGGAAGAACGAGCCCATGAGCTAGAACGGGCCAACGCGGAATTGTTATCGCATGACCGCGCCAAGGACGCCTTCCTTTCCAATGTGAGTCATGAATTACGAACACCCCTGAGTACGATTCAAGGCTATGTGGAAATGTTACATTCGGACAATTTAGGGACATTGAGCGGCCCACAGCAAAGTGCCTTGCAGGTGATGGAACGTAATGCGGAACGGCTGGGAATTTTAATCAATGAAATGATTGAATTCAGTCGTATGGAGATTCGAGGCATCCAATTGAGTCTGGATCTTTTTGGTATTGAACGACTGCTCCATGAGGCCATCGCTTCAATTCACCCCCATACCATGGCCAAGGATATCTCCACCAACTATTACGTTTCAGACAGCCTCACCTTTGCCTGGTTTGATCGGGAAAAGATCGCGCAAGTATTGGGCATCCTACTCAATAACGCAGTAAAATTCACAGACGACGGCGGCATGATCCAGCTGAATGCGCAACAAGGACCAGACAATACACTGCAACTCAGCGTATCTGACACAGGTATTGGCATTGATGAAGCGCACAAGGAAAAAATCTTTACCAAATTCTATCAGGTAGACAGCTCCAAGACCCGACGCTATGAAGGGGCGGGTATTGGTTTGTCCATTGCCAAAAGTATTGTGGAGGCCCACGGGGGAAAGATTCAGATCGATAGCGAAATGGGAAAAGGGAGTGTTTTTCACATCATCCTGCCCCATGCATGTTGGAACGCAGCTGCTGTAGATCCTTCCTTTGAAACAGACATCCTCAATGGTGTGCTGCTGATCGATGAAAAGAAGGAATCCAAAGAGGCGGTAGCAAGCGTTTTAGATCGCTGGGGATTAACATGGCATCATGCCCCCAATGGCTACGACGGTGTCCGCACAGCGGAAACGGAACAACCCGATTTAATTCTGCTTAATGACACCCAACAGGATCGGGCAGGAACAGCAACCCTCAATCTGTTACGACAACAGCCTGCCACAGCAGATATTCCCGTTTTAGTTTTCTCTGGAGAAGCCCCAGGGCACACGACCGAAATCGCAGGCATGTGGAATGAAGCGTTTTTCCTGGATAAGCCCTTCAGCGTAAAAACGTTGCAGGAAACCATCGGTAAGGCATTATCGGGAACCCCGTTTACCCTGCTTTCGTCTGCTGACGAACCTGTTGAGGAAGAAAATGAGTCACATCCCCAAATTCTGGTGCTTGACGCGGATTCCGGTTTGCTCGAATGGTTTTCCATCGCCCTGCAAAAACATGATATCCTATGTGTTGGCAGTACATCGTTGTCGCATGCGTTGAATCTTGTACAGAATCATCCTCCTGTAGCAATTTTTCTCGATGTCGATGTGGCCTGTGTTCGTGTTTTGGACCATGTGGAAGCCTTCCGCGCTCAGGAAAGCACAAAAAATGTACCCATTTACGCGATGACGGGCGGCAAAGGGGAAACCCATGTCCAGGTCGATATCTCCGGAATCATTCATAAACCCCTGGTGCTAAAGGAAGTTTTACGCATAGTACAGGCGTGTATAGAGACAAAAGAAACTTACCAAGAGGAAGAAAAAGTTAGTTCATGATGCAGTATTTGAAATGGAGCCTTCTTTTCTTTGTGGTGTTGCCGCTTGCAATACCCAGTTTTGCCGCCAAAAAGGTGAAGCCAGTCAGTACTATTTGTGTGAATGCCGAAACAGGCGAAGTTATTTTCGAGGAACATGCCGACATTCAGCGTCCACCGGCCAGCATGATTAAATTAATGATGATGCTTATGGTGGCAGAGGGGGTAGAGGCGCAGCGCTGGACCTTGGAAACCCCTATTGAGGCCTCCAAGCATGCCCAGAAGATGGGGGGGACGCAGGTTTATCTGGAAGCGGGGGAAGTTTTCCCCTTGGAAAAAATGATGGGGGCCGTTGCCGTCGCATCGGCCAACGATGCGGCCATGGCGGTTGCAGAGCAACTGTGGGGGAGCGAGGCGGGATATTTACAAGCAATGAATGATCGCGCCCGTCTGTTGGAAATGAAAAACAGTGTCTTTCATAGTGTACATGGCCTGCCTCCTGATAAAGGGGAGGACTATGATCAAACCACAGCGAGGGATATGGCTTTGCTCGGTTGCGAATGCACCCGACATCCGCTGGTCATGCAATGGGTAAAGATGAAGCAGTACCAGTTTCGTCCGGATAAAGCAGTGCACCACAATACCAATAAATTGCTCTGGCGAATGGAGGATTGTGATGGCATGAAAACGGGTTTTATCAGGGCTGCAGGATTCTGTATAACAGCGACCGCTGAACGCAATGGTATACGGTTAATTTCGGTCGTTATGGGTTCACAAAACAAATATGGTCGTTTTAATCTGGCGCAAAAACTTCTGGAAGACGGTTTTGCTGCTGCAGGTCTGAAACAGGTGGTAAAAAAGGGGACACCGGTAGGTGCGCCGGTGGCGGTGACCAACTGCGAGTATAGCAAGGTGCGTTTGTCTGCGGCAGAGGATATTACTATCCTTTCTAACGCCTTAAAAACGGACGAATACCAAATTGAGTTGCGTTGTGATCAACCCCTTAAAGCTCCGCTTAAGGCCGGTGAGGTTGTGGGAGAAATCGTTGTACTGGCGCAAGGTAAAATCGTGGGACGCGGCGGCGCGGTATTACCCATCAATCTGATGGCATTGTGTGAATCCCTGCAGACACAATGAGCGCAGAAAGATACTCAGGCGTTGGATAATTATCTGGAAAAAAGAGACGGAAATCGGCATGCCTTGGTATGGGCGGAAGACGCGGATTGCATTGCAAACGCCCTGCTACACGCACAGGGCTGTACGCCGTGGCGTTGTGGTGGACGTGGTCAACTTGCTTCCTTTCCTTACAAAGGTGGAATGGGACTGATTCGTCGCTACCTCCGCGGCGGTTTTGTACGCCATTTTTTAAAGGAAGGATACCTTTTCCAGAATCGCCCCTATAAAGAGTTTAAAGCGCACTTGGCCGCACTGGAATGTGAAATTCCGACCCCCCCTCTTTTGGGCGTGATGTGGGAACGTCGGGGGCTCTGGGTGCGTGGCGCCTATGCTACGCAGTGCATGAAAGGCCTGACATTAGATGTATATCTGGAATCGACGCCTCCGCATGCCGACACCATGTTACAACGCTGTGGCCAATGGATTCGAAGCATGCACGACGCCAATATTTGGCATGCCGATCTGCAGGTTAAAAACATTCTTGTTACGGAAAGCGGTCCCTACTTTCTGGATTTTGACAATGCGCATGTAAACAGGCCTGTTTCCAGACTGCAACGCGCCCGAAATCTGTTACGATTACGCCGCTCATTTGAAAAAAACACCCTGTCACCGGCATACTTCGAAGCCGTGTACACAGGCTATGCATACGATGTAATACCCTTATGGCTCAAATGGCTCTATACGCTCAAAGGCCATATCTCCAATTTATTCTTACGACGGAAAAAGAAATGAATGCTCTTTGCTGCACTTCAAATATAGATAAGACCAAAAGCTTTTTACGCAGACTGTATACCTTGCAACCGCTTTCACCGAACGATCTACGAGAACAGCTTAAGCACTCGAAAAATGTTGTGCTGAAGGAAAGCGCTAAGACGCGGGTATATAAAACCGGTGAGTGGGTGGTGAAGGAAAGTAATAGCGCCTTTTTAAAAGGATTGTTACGCCATACCTTTGCACGAAACCGATACCGCCGAGGGTGGATAGCAGCGCATTATTTGCGGAAAAAAGGCGTGCTTACGCCAGAGCCTTTGGCCTATATGGAAAAAGGTTGCCTGGGCTTGCTGTGGGGCAATGCAATGGTCTCGGAGTATCTGGACGAGGCACGCAATGTCGAGGACTTTCTGTATGCACTTGTCCAGCGAGGGGCAGGAAAGGACACGCTGCAGAATTTTCTGACACATCTCGCACAAGCGGTCAATACGCTAACGGCTGCGGACGCCTACCATGAGGATCTTTCCGGGAAAAACATTTTTACCCGTGACGGAGTTCGCTTTTATTTTATCGATGTCGACGCGGTGGTGATTGGACAGCCCTACGATGACGAAATCCGTATGCGCAACCATGTGCAACTATACGATTCCTTCTGTGATCTGCTTAATGACGCGATGCTGGTGCCGTTTATTACGCAGATGCTGACTCCCCAGCATGATTTACGGGTCTGGATGCCGCAGGTGCGACGCACCCAGGCAGAACGTCGACGCAAGGTAGAGGAACGCTGGTTGAAGGAAGGAAAAGCGATACGCCACATGTCGGATACGCCACCTTCTCTATAAAGACGACTGCCCGCCCTGCGGATGCAAGGGATGCGTGTAGACGTAAAAAGGGCTAGTGTTTTCTCCCTGATAGCAGCGCAGCTGTAATGCCTTCAATTCTGCTGTATCTACGGATAAACGCGCCAAAGCCAAGAAAAAATCCGCCTGCAATCCTGCCGCAAGAGAGATTTTTTCGTTTTCATACGTAGGCCGTTCCTGATACGTCCATGCCATGTCACTGGGGAGCAAGCGAAATGGCCCGTCTAGCGCTTCCTGCCCATACACTTCTACGCTATATGCGTCAGTGGAGTGGCTGGAAAGGCTTTTAGGGATAACAAAAGAAACTGTTTCCAGGGTGTTGTTCTTACAATGTAACGTCAGGATACCCTGAGGGCTATAAGGGGGAGAGACCGAGCACTGTAGCGTTCGTCCATAAAGGGTAAAGGAAAGCACCAATAGCACGGCCAATATGACGCCCAAGACGGATACCGAAATCTGCGTCCGTTCTTTGTGCGGAAGACGCGCCCAGAAGGAAGGAAGGGCCGGACCAGCCTCCACTGCATACCGTTCGAGAGGCTTATCAATAAAACCGCCCATTTCCGCTGCGGTTTGCGCACTACACAGCTGGTTCCAAAAAGCTATCTGTTTGCGTAAAGAAGCAATGCGCATTGAATGCTTTCGGTTAAGTGCATTCACATGTGTCGGACGAAGATTATTTGTCGACAAACGGTCAAGGAAGCGATCTTGTGCCTGTAACGCACGCTGTAGCCGTTGCGCCAACTGTTTGAGCACCCCTTGTTCCCGACGGCGAAAATCCTCCAGGCGACGCGTGGCTTTTTCGGCCTGTGTCTTTTGGTAACCCTCGAAAGCGTCCGGAGTCTCGCTCAATTGCGCAGGTTTCGGGTGCGTATATTCACACGAAGCCGCTTGCTCCTTCCAGGAAAGGAGCAAGCGACATTCTTCTTGCAATCGAATCCACTTTGAGGATAATTCGTTATCCAAAGCAGCACCGTTATCGTTATTTATTGCGATTTAGGAGACCATCAAGATTTGTGCTTCAGGGCCGCAGCCACAAAATCACGGAAGAGTGGTTGTGGTTTTAAGGGTTTGCTTTTAAATTCCGGATGGAATTGCGATGCACAGAACCAGGGGTGGTCTTTTAACTCAATAGTTTCCACCAAATCATGGTCGCCTTTGGGATGGGTGCCGCAGACTATCATGCCCGCTTCATTTTCAAGGCGTTCACGATAGGCATTATTAAATTCGTAACGATGACGATGACGTTCGTAGATAGTATCTTCCTGATACGCCGCATGTACTTTCGTACCTGCCTTCAAGTCGCAACGGTACGCCCCTAAACGCATCGTGCCGCCCATATCTTTCAGGCCACGCTGTTCCGAAAGCAGCGAAATTACAGGATCGGGAGTTTCAGGATTGATTTCGGTTGAGTTCGCTTCTTTAAGACCCAATTTGTTACGCGTTAACTCAATAACCGCCATTTGCAGGCCCAGGCAGATTCCCATAAACGGTATGTTGTTTTCTCGTGCATACTGTACTGCCAGAATTTTTCCTTCAATACCGCGCGTACCAAAACCAGGTCCTACCAAAATACCATCATACGGTTTCAGTGTTTCTGCCAGATCAACATCACCCCCTTCAAACTGCTCCGAGTCTACCCAGTCCAAGGCAACCTTGCAATCATTGGCGACACCCGCATGTACAAAGGCCTCGTTGATGCTTTTGTAGGCGTCATCATGCCCGACATATTTTCCAACGGCGGCGATGCGCACTTCCTTTTTAAGATTACAGAGTCGATCTACAATCGCCGTCCATTCGTTGAGATCGCCTTCCGGAGCATCAATGTTAAGCAAGCGCAGGATAGTGTCGTCCAGTTTTTGTTTTTTGAAATTCAGCGGGATGGCATAGAAAGGCGAAATATCTTCGGCATTGATAATGGCGTCATCGGTCACATCGCAGAACATGGCGATTTTATGGCGCTGTTCCGCAGCCATGATATGATGTCCCGTACGACAGACGATAACGTTGGGCTGGATACCGATATCACGTAAGGCGCGCACACTGTGCTGCGTCGGTTTTGTTTTCAGCTCACCCGCAGCCTCGATAAACGGCACCAAGGTTACATGTGCAAAGCAGCAATTAGGCGGACCGACTTCCAGACGGAATTGACGCAAGGCTTCAAGGAAAGGCTGTCCCTCGATATCACCAACCGTGCCGCCGATTTCAATAATAGCGACATCGATATCCGTATCCTCATCCGTAAGGCGTCGGATGCGAGACTTAATTTCGTCGGTGATGTGGGGGATAACCTGTACGGTTTTTCCCAGAAACTCGCCCCGGCGTTCCTTCTGAATCACAGAGTTATAAATATCACCCGTGGTGGTGTTGCTTTTTTGGGAAAGCTTGGCATTGGTCAGGCGTTCATAATGGCCCAAATCCAGATCCGTTTCCGCACCGTCATCGGTTACAAAGACCTCTCCATGTTCGAAAGGATTCATAGTGCCCGGATCCACATTGATATACGGATCCATTTTCATCATGGCAATCTTCAAGCCCCGTGCTTCCAGCAACATTCCCAAACTCGCTGCAAACACCCCTTTTCCTACCGATGAAACCACGCCCCCTGTGGTAAACACATACTTTGTCATGCCGTTATTTATCCTTCTGCATTGCCGCCAAAATTGTCTTAACTTCTTCCAAATCTTCCGGGGTGTCTACCCCCAAACCTTCATATTCCGTGTTCACCACGGCAATCGTATACCCATTTTCGAGTACACGCATCTGTTCCAGCTTTTCCAAGGTTTCAATCGGTGTCTGTGGCATGGCAGCATAACGTAACAAAAAGTCACGACGATACGCATACAAACCCACATGTTGCCAATAACATTCATACGGTTGTATCCGATCTGCTCCATCACGGATATAGGGGATAGGCAGGCGTGAAAAGTACATGGCGTGCCCAAGCTGATCACAAACGACTTTAACCGTGTTGGGATCGTTGATGCGCTTCTCATCGGTGATACGATGCCGCGCCGTAGACATAACCACATCGGGCTCATTGAGCAACGGACGGATAGTATCGTCTATCGTCTGCGGTACGATAAGCGGTTCATCACCCTGTACGTTTACAATGATGGAAGCGTCCGATTTCTCCGCTACTTCCGCGATGCGATCCGTACCACAGGCATGATCGGCCCGTGTCATGACCACATCCACGTCGTATGGTCTCAACGCATCAACCACCCGTTCATCATCCGTAGCGATAAGTACCCGCGACACCAATTTAGCCTCTAAAACGCGAAGATAGGTGTGGTATACCACTGGCTTTCCCTCAAGCGGCGCAATGATTTTGCCGGGAAAACGTGTGGAGGCGAATCGGGCGGGAACGATAGCAAGAACCTGCGAATCCGTAACTTGCGTCATACAATAACCCTAGCCATGGTTTGAAAATAATGCCTGAAAAAAAGATATTCAGGTTAGAAAGGCGGGTTACGTGTCCCGTTCTCTAACGGGATCGTAGGGTATCACAACTGATCTAAATGATGCAATACTATTTTTTAAAAGCGGTCCAGCGACCGCAAGCAAAATATATGGTCCTCGCCTTCCCTGAATCCAGTAAAAAAATCTTTTTTTATGACAGCTTTCCAGCTTTTAGTCACTAAAGCGGTCCAGCGATCGCAAGCAAGAAATTATGGTCCTTACCTTCCCTGATCCCAGTAAAAAAATCTTTTTTTATGACAGTCCCCACGGGGAACCGTGGGGACGAGAAAATTATTACATACGGGCTTAGCAGCCGGTTATGGCACCTGGATTACTATTCGTCCAACGACCCTTCCCGTACATCCATAGGCATAGCGGCAGGGCGCTCGCAACTGCTTTGCAGCAGCAGATGTTTTCCTTTATCTGAGGATTCATGGAAAGCATGCATCATGTCGAGCACATGGTAGGCAAGTGCGCCGTTTGCACGGTGGGCGCGATCCGACTGAATGGCACAGGCCATGTCAGCCAGTCCTACTCCTCGCGCATTTTCAGCGTAGGGATGGGAAAGGGGGATCTCCGTCCACTCTTCTGCACCTGCACGCCGAATTTTTACCGGTCCACCGAAGCCATTGGGGTCAGGCACGCTGAGCGAGCCTGTTGTACCATGGATCTCGATGCAGGGCAACGTGTGCGCCCATACATCAAAACTGGTAATCATAGTGGCGATGGCGCCATTATGAAAATCAATAACGCCTGCTACGTGGGTAGGTGTTTCCACAACGATGTGCTGTCCGAATTTTTCCTCACTTGTGATGGTACGCTCTTCAAACGCACTTCCTGTAACGCCACAGATGCGTCGTGCAGGCCCCAACAAAGTGACCAGTGCGGTGAGATAATATGGCCCCATATCAAACAGGGGGCCGCCGCCTACCTGATAATAGAATTCCGGGTTGGGATGCCAGCTTTCGTGTCCATGACATTGCATAAACGCCGTGGCTGAGACAGGACGACCGATCCAACCATCGTCGATCAGTTTGCGAGCCGTCTGAATACCCGCGCCCAGCACCGTGTCGGGCGCACAGCCTACGCGCAGGCCCTGTTTCTCCGCCAATGCCAATATTTCCTGTCCCTCCTCACGCGTCAAGGCAAGCGGTTTTTCACAGTACGTATGCTTACCCGCATTTAAAGCATCCCGGGCAATTTCCGCATGCGCTGCGGGAATCGTGAGGTTGAGGACGATATCGATATTTTTATCCGCCAGGAGTTGTTTGACCGTGCAAACCCGGGGAATATCATGTTCCTTGGCCTTGGCGGTAGCGTTGGCTTTAACGAGATCGGCACATGCTACAATTTCCAGCGACTCCAGCTTTTTCGCATTTTCAAAATAAATAGAGGAAATGTTTCCACAGCCGATGACACCAACCTTTAATGCATCCATAGGGCTATTCTCCTTGCAACAGGTGTATGACGCTTATTTTGATGCCCAAAGCATACCACGTTTCATAATTTCAAAACATTCAGGCACATCGAAATCCGTAGCAACATGCCCCAAAGCAGAATAAAAGACCCGTCCGGCACCGTAGCACCGTTTCCAGACCGTCGGCATGACTCCTCCAGCAAGCCACGGGTACGTAGCATCCTCACCGACCGTGCTTGTGGCAAGCACCTCGTTAGAAGGGTCCACATGCATGTAATAGAGTTCAGAATGCATATCGAAATCCGACAAACCCGACATGATGGGATCGTCCTTTTCGGTGATATGCACGGTATAGTCGATAATTCCACCCGGATGACAGACGAATTGACCACCTACCATCAGTTGATAGTCGGTATGATTACGGAACGCATCGCCCATTCCCCCGTGCCAGCCAGCAATACCTACCCCGCTACGCACTGCATCCAAAAGCCCCTTGCCTTGCTCCTCTGAGAGTTCGCCCATGGTCCAGCAAGGCACGACCAGATCCAATGCCTGCATCTTTTGGCTATCTGCAAAGACATCCAATACGTCAGCGACTTCAACGTTGTACCCTTCCGATTTTAGAAAAGGGATAAAACGTTCCACACACTGCTTCGGTTCGTGACCTTCCCAGCCACCCCATACAACCAATGTCGATTTCATAGAGAAAAACTCCTTAGAGGTTCCAAAAAACTGCCATCATCCCATCAATAAGCTGGGTAAATGAGTCGGAATATTACATCCCATTTCCTTCCTCGAAAAAGCACGGAATCGTCCGGCAAAACAAAGTGCATGTCAATATTTATGCATTGGTTTAGCACGGACAACGCAGTATATTCAAGGGCTTCCATCTCAAAAAAAATGGGCGCGGTTGCACTCGTTACTTTCGGTTAGGACAAGGCTATCTGCATGAGGACATCGATGTATTCCGGCATACTGCTTTTCAACCTTCCGTTTTGAAGCGCCTGATGATATTCACTGAGGGTATTGGCGGCCTTTTCTTTGGGCAATACGCTAAGCAGCGCATTCCATACAAGGCGTGGATCCTCGGGAGCCAAAGGAAAAACTTCGTTTGGGTCGTCCCAGGTTTTCTCCAGGCATGCGTGTAGCAGCTTGGCAGGGGTCAGGCGGGATTGTACCTTGCGACAATTGCTGAGCCATACGCGTGTTTTGGTTTTACCATTGTATTGTGCAATAAAATCAGTAAGTTCCAGTTCAGGTAGATGGATCCCGTGACGCTCGTTTTCATCATACGTAGCCAGCAGAATCTCCAGCATTTGCTGTTGTATCTGACCAGTAGCAGCAAC
Source organism: Candidatus Hydrogenedentota bacterium (assembly GCA_963678445.1). Lineage (GTDB taxonomy): Bacteria > Hydrogenedentota > Hydrogenedentia > Hydrogenedentales. The sequence continues at coordinate 4,290,322 of OY782877.1, forward strand.
GCTGCACACATGACGTTCGCTGTCCAATATACTCAGCTGACGTGGATTGGTAATGCCCAAAACACCATGTGCACCAGGCCAACGTGTCATGTACGTGTAAAGCTCACGTGGTTCCAATTGGCGTCCACGATGGTCCGGCAGATAGACGATGCCATTACGCAATGGAGCAAGCACGCCCTTGTCGTAGCGCTCCTGGAGTAGTTTCAGATGGCCCTGTTCCGCTTGCAGTATACTGCTGCACTCTTTCTCGTTTTTGGCGATAACCACCCGAAAAGACGCTCTTTTTCGCCGGATATTAGCTGCCTGCAAATGAAAAGTAAGCTGATACGCATTTTCAGAGATTAGATTGAAATTTAATGAACCCAAGGGGGCAGGCCCCATCGCGGCTTGTATGACGGGAGTGAATACGCGATCATGGGTGTTGAACAATTGGGTAATGGCGTTAAACAGCGTCTCAATATTAAAGTAGCGCTTTTGCGGGGGACTCCCTGGAACGGGGACGGCATCTGTCCAACGTACATGTACTTTTTTATGACTTTTTCGCTTGGGAAAGCGAACAATGCGTTTCATAGAAAGGGTTCCTGTATTTTTCGACAGCCTACGTTGTCGGGTTATGCTTTGCGAGGGCTATGCCCATTATCTTGCTATGTTCGAATGTGTATATTGTGGTTTTATCGAAAAGATATAGGTTTACGTCGGGTCTGCGGTGTTTTTAGGACATGCGTAGATCCTAACGGTGTAAAATGGTATACTTTTATACACAGTATATTCAGTATCTTAAGCGGGCAAAAACAATGAGTTTCTAACAATGCCTAGACTATTTTTGCGAATTGCACTGCAAGTTATACACATGCCAAGGCGTGCAATGTTGCCCGGGGGCCATTTTGCATCCTATTATACGGTATTTTCCCTATCCAGTTATAGTGCGCTTTTTCTGTTTCTTTTTTCCCTTTCTTTCACAGCTTTGGCAGGTCCTAATGTCTTGTTGCTTTGGGATGATGATCCACTGGTGGCCAGCGCAAGCCCTCCTTTGGTAACAGACTTGAATGTAAATACGCAGGCGTTGGTAGCGGCTTTGGAGGCGGCGGACATCGTGGTGACGCTATGTGACGATACGCAGGGCTACTATGACGGTTCGAATCCGGATCCGGATGCTTTTGATGCCGTAATTCACCTCAATGGCGGTCCCAGTTCCTCGGGTATTATGCGTACGTTTGGAGCGGAAAAGTTGTTGTATTATGTGGAGGAGCTACACGGGGCGTATGTGGGTGGCGAAAATAATGCAGCACAGATGGCGGTGGGTTTTGGACTGGGCCTCACACAAAGCATGGAAAAGGTATCGCTGCTTGAACGTACGCGAGGCTACGGACCGCAGGATGTAACCTTCCAGCGTTCGGAGGGGATAGAGCATGCCTTGTTGGAGGGGATTCCCGATACCTTCACGGTTTACACTGGACGCCTGCAGGGAAGTGTGCGGGAATATGAAACTTCGCCCGCAGTAGCCCTAATGCAGGATGAACTGGGTTCGGATGCGTTAGCCGTGCGTGATGTAGGCACAGGCCGTGCAGTAACCTTTCATCATGCTGGAAACACCAGTGGAGCGCCCACCTTATCGAATCAATATATCCAACGTTTGTATGTGAACGCGGTCTATTGGGCGGACAAAAAGCCGCCACAAGTGCTGGCTATATCGCGGGCAGACGCAAATCCTACAGGGATGGGTTCGGTGGTCTTCACGGTGCAATTCAGCGAAGGGGTAAAACAAGTAACTCCAGAAGATTTTTCGGTGGTGGCGACGGGTGAAGTGACGTATACATCGCCTATTTTGCTCAGTACACTAAGTGATCGAGAGTATCGGGTAACCGTGGGGGGCGTGGAAGGGGCTGGCTCCATAGGCTTGAACCTGATGGACCGGGATACAATTGTTGATACAAGTATCAGCGCAAATGCATTGGGCGACGTAGGGGAGGGCAATGGTGATTTTGTCGGGGAAGTATACACCGTAGATGGACGCCGTCCTTATGTGACCACCTTCTCGGTGACCCCCGAACGAGCACAGGTAGGGCAGACGCCGCAGATGACGTTTACTTTTAATGAACGTATGGATTTAGCGACGTATCCGTCTGTGACGGTGACAACATCGGAAAATGGCGATATTGCAGCGAGCCCTGCCTGGGGGACCAGTAAGGTAGGGGTAGATGGTCGAATAAGTGAAGGGTTGGTTCTGTTCCACGGTTTTGATGAGGCGACGGGGACAACCGTGGCTGATTCATCGGGCGTAGGACAATCGCTTGATCTGGTTATGGAAGCGCAGACTTCGGCAACGTGGCTGGCTGGTGGGCTTTCCTTGGACACAGCGGGCCTGCTTTCCTCGATTCAGGCAGCAAAGGACTTGCAGGACGCGGTACAGGAAACGGGTGCTTTTTCGTTGGAGGCGTGGGTGCGTCCCGATCAGGTATCCCAAAGTAATCCTGCCTGTATCTGGACGGTTTCGGCGGACAGTTCCCATTGTAATCTGGAATTATTCCAGGAGGGAGACACCTACCAGATGCGTTTGCGCACTTCAGCAACTTCTGCCGCAGGGAGTACGGTGTCATCATCGGTGGGAAGCGCCTATACGGAATTGCAGCATGTGGTCTGCACGCGTAGCGCAACGGGGATAGTACAGATATATGTAGATGGAATACCGGGCGAAAGCAGTAGTATAGAGGGCGATTTTTCCACATGGAATGAGACATACCGTTTAGGGGTAGGGAATAGTTTTGACGGGGGACATCCCTGGTTGGGCGAGATTTATATGGCGGCAATGTATGACCATGTCCTCTCGCCAGCTGCGGTGCTACAGAATTATCGGGCCGGTTCCGAAGGAAACACCGGGGAGGCGGGAGATGGCGCCTGGTTGAGTAACACAGAATATCAGGTGTCGCTGGATCGCGCTTTGGTGGAGGCGGACGAAGGTATGGCAAAGGTGAATATCACCGGTGCTCGCGATCTGCAGGGCAATGCTATGGAGCCGGATGCTACCAACAAGATAGTCCTGATCGACGAAGGTACGGTACAGACGGATGTGCTTATCACGCTGACGGATGAACAGGTGGAAGCCGTTCCTGGCCAAGAGGTATCGTATACCGTCACAGTGACCAATGCAGGACCCAAGCCGGTGACCGAGGTGCAGGTGACGGCGCCGATTAGCCTAAGTCTACGCAATGCACGATGGACGTGTGCTTCGGAACTGGGTACGTGTACCCCAGGCCCCGTCAACGGTGATATCGCCGATGTTGTCAATTTACCGGTAGACGCTTCTGCCGTGTACACCGTCACAGGCACCATAGACCCAGCCACGCGCGGCTCCTTTTCGCTTTCTGCCTCGGTACTTCTGGGGAAGGGCTATGAAGATCTAGAGCCGGAAAACAACAGCGCCTCGGATACCAATACCTTACAGCCGCAAGCGGATCTACAGATCAGCAAAAACGATGGAATCACCTCCGTTTTCGTAGAAGATGAATTAGAGTACACGATCCAAGTACACAATGCAGGACCGTCGGATGTGTTTAATGCAACCTTAACCGATACCTTCCCGGACAGCCTGACTGCTGTACAATGGTCGTGTGAAGGCGGCGCTGGCGTAACCTGCACTGCAGGTCCGGTAGAGGGCGCATTGTCGGACATAATCAATCTTCCTGCTGGGACAACGGCTACCTACACAGTATCGGCAACCGTCGCAGCGACAGCGTCTGATCCCATAGCGAATACAGCGACTATTTCCGTACCGGCAGACACGCTGGACCCGGATCTGGCTAACAATAGCGCGACCGATACAGATACTGTGGCCTTGGCGGCGGATCTTTCTGTAGAGATGAACAATGGGGGAGACGCCGTGGTGGCGGGGCAACCCACAAGTTACACGGTGACGGTGAAAAATGCCGGACCCAATGCGGTGATCGATGCGCACATCGTATCGGACTTCCCGACCTTGTTGAACAGCCTTAGCTGGACGTGCACGACTTCAGGTGGCGCGGTCTGTGATACAGCTGGCACAGGTAACCTGGACACACTGCTCTCATTACCGGTTTCAGCTACGGCACGGTTTAGCATTTCCGGCACACTTTCAGAGGATGCCGTCGGAATGTTAGCCTCATCAGTCACAGTAACTGCGCCGACGGAAGTAACCGAACTGGCGACGGAAAATAATGCCGCGAACGACGCAGATACCATTGTTCCCCTGGCACAGCTTTTCCTAGAACCGGCAGAAATAGAGGCTATAGCCGAAGATACATTCACCTGTAAGCTCTACTCAGATACCGGTGCAACGCCTTTAGGGGGCTATTCATGCGAAATCCTCTATAATGAAACCGCCGTGCAGATCACCACGATAGAAGCCGGTACAGACACGCAGTTCTCCACGACGCCAACGACAGATACCAGCACCTTTACAACTGGAAGAACCCCTGTTGCGGCAACCCAAACCACCAGCACAACAAGTCCTGCCGGTGTTGTACATTTGGCTACAATACAATTCCGCGCAGCCGCTTTGCCCGATACGGAAACCTCATTGACGTTAAGCAATGCCACACTGACGGATACCCAACAAAGCGCTTTCTCAATCCGTGTCAGCGGTGCTACCGTATCCGTAAAAGCCGCGAGCCCAGAAGGCGAAGGCGAGGGGGCAGTGGAAGGAGAAGGAGAGCCGGAAGGCGCTTCAGAAGGCGAAGGAGAACCCACACCACCCGATTCAGGATGTGGATGCGCCAAAGCTGACTTTTCCCCTGCCGGCATCAAAAAAATGCTGGGCGACATCTTCCTCTACTGGTTAGTCGGACTGAGTCTAATCGTATGGAGTCGTTTTACCCGTCCTCAGGGATAGCCTTTTCCCCCGGCAAGGACCATATTTCTTGGGTGTGGACTAGCCATCTTGTGATCGCTGAACCACTCTATTTACTACTGTCTCCGCTCCACTCATACGCGCCCATGTCTCCGCCGTTTCCCTGTGGACGAGAGGCGCCCTGGATATCAGTAGTAGGAACGTCTTTTGAGGTGCCCGCGTCAATGCACGGGGAGTCGGCCTGGAGCGAGACATCGCCTTCGCCAGAATTCACGAACAGCGGTGGCATGTCGATATTGCCTTTCCCCGTATAGCCACCCTGAAATGGCCCCCATGAGTTGGACAGGTTTTTCCGATTTTTAAGGGGAGTGCCTTGGTCTGGGGTTTTCATGCACAGTCCCCCATGGAAGACTGTGCAGCATATTGATGCAGTACACATTATCTGGGGTGCATCTGTCAAGCGCCTGACGCTTTCGCTGCTGGTTGTAGAAATCCATCCAGCGCCGCATGCCGACGCGGGCGTCGCGTACGGTGTCGTAGGCCTGCAGGTAGACTTCCTCGTATTTTAGGCTGTGCCAGAGACGTTCGATGAAGACGTTGTCCATCTAGCGTCCCTTGCCGTCCATGTTGATTTGGATGCCATGCGCTTTGAGTACGCCGGTGAAGGCGGCGCTGAGTGCTCTGGCGATGGCGTCTTTGTGTTTTTTGCCCGATTTGGCCAGTGCGTTGCGAATGAAGTGCGTCCAGCAGCGCTGTCAGGATGCCCTGGTGTCTGTCGGAAATTACCCATTGGACGCCCGTCAATCCGCGTCGCTTCACCTCGCAAAACACGTTCGTCCAGGTGTCTCCGGACTCCACGTCCGCCATGGCCCAGGTCAGCATTTCGCGTCGCCTCTCCCCGTTGATTGCGGCCACCACCAGAGCGGCCTGCTTAACGACCCGCTCCTTCCTTGCGCACGTTGAGATAGGTGGCGTCCACTATGAGGTAGGGATAGGGAACCCCGTCCAGACGCCGGTTGCGAAACTCGTTTAGTGACTCAAATCTGAGAAGTTGTCATAAAAAACGAAATTTTCGTTGTGGTCAGGGACGGTGAGGACCATACCTAACGCTTGCGGTCGCTGGACCTCTTTATTTCCTCGTCCAGCTCTGCCGCGATGCACGACACCGTCGATGCCGACAGCTCGAAACCGCCCATTTTCTCCAACACGTTTTTGACCTTGCGCGTGGACACGCCCATGAAATACATCTCCGCGCAGGTCACCAGCAGCGCGCGTTCCGAACGCTTCCATTTGGCAAAAAACAGCGGCGAATATGGCTCCGTTCCCCGCACCTGCGGCGCCTGCAAGTCCATCTTGCCCAGATGGCGCTCCACTTGCGCCTCCAGGACCTACTCCAACATGAACGGCATCATTTCCTTAAACAAATCCCCCTCACAAGAAGATTGAATTTCGCTCAAAAACTCAGCAAACGGATTCCTGGTTATCGTGGAGCTCCTCTGATTTGTTAGAGCACCAAGAATTGGAGCAAACGGTGGCCTTCTTTCTCTACTCACCTTTTACAGAAGATAGATTGCGCTATCCACAAAAGGATTATAAAGCTCGTGTTTGGGAGAGAGAAGCTTTTAAAAAACGTCATAGTATGTTTATTCAGCGAGAATAAAAGGCCGCAACTTATGCTATGAGGCATCTATGTGTCAGAAGGTATTTAATCGGATTCTGGTTGCGTTGCTGAAGCTTTACTTGCTACCCTGTTTATAGATCGGGGGGACGCCTTCTTGATGCGATGAAATAATTCTTGAAACAACGCTGTTAGAAGTACGTCACGTAACATAACATGTGTTTTACTACAAGGAGACCCTGTTATGGGGATATTAAAAATAGATTCGCTCACCCAGATATTGGGTGGAAAGAGAGTCCTGGATGGGCTGAGCATGGATATTTGGGAAGGCCATATCCATGCGGTAATTGGTCCTAATGGGGCAGGTAAATCGACATTGGCCAATACTATCATGGGGCTTCATGGCTACACGGCCCATGAAGGGGATATCCTTTTGGAAGGCAACTCGCTACGCACCCTGTCAGTAGATGAACGGGCGCGCTTGGGAATTACATTGGCCTGGCAGGAACCGGCGCGTTTTGAAGGCTTAGGCGTGCGTAGTTTCGTATTGTCAGGGGCAAAAGAGAAAACGACAAAGCGTGCGGAAGACGTTTTGTCGATGCTGGGTATGGAACCGGAACGCTACTTAGGACGTTGTGTTGACAAAACCTTGAGTGGAGGGGAGCGCAAGCGGATTGAGTTAGCCTCTATTCTGGCAATGGAACCGCGCATTGTAATTATGGACGAACCCGACTCTGGGATTGATGTGGAGGCTTTGGAACATATCTTTACTGCCTTACAAAAATTGCGTGAGGCGGGGACGACGGTGGTGATGATTACCCATAGTTTGGCTGTCCTGAATCAGGCGGATCACGCCTTTTTGATGTGCCATGGAACGTTGCTGGACAAAGGACCGGTGGAGAAAATCGGTAAGTATTTTGAAAATAAGTGCTTGCCTTGTAATCATATCAACCAGCCGGAATTGGGAGAGTTGTCATGAGCCAGAGTGATGTTGTGGCACAGTTGTTAGCGTCGGTTGGTTTTGATCCCAAGCATCCCTTTGGCGACGATGTGGCGCGCATAGAAGTCCATGAAAATAAGGTGGTGGGGATGCATCTGGTGCCGGGACTGCATGTGGATGCCGAGCCGATGGAGCAGGGGGTCAATGTGCAATTGCGGGTAGATGCAGGGGTGGTTCTTGCAAAGCCGGTGCACATTTGTTTCGGCGTGTTGCCGGAGGATGGCGTGCAGTGTATTAACATGGATATCGACATTGCGGAAAAAGCGGATGCCTCCATCCTGGCGCACTGCACCTTTCCCAATGCCAGGAACGTTCGCCATGAAATGGAAGCGCGTATAAATATAGGGGCAGGGGCGCGGTATTCCTATTTTGAACGCCATGTACACGGACCTCATGGGGGGGTGAATATCATTCCCAATGCGGTTATCAAGGTGATGGAGGATGCGGAATTCACTACCGAATTTGAGCTTTTAAAAGGGCGTGCCGGTAAAATTCGTTTTGCCTATGATGCGGAATGCCATGCTCGAAGTATCCTGGAAATGACCGCACGTATAAACGGACGCCACGATGATGATATTCACATTGAAGAAAAGGCAAGCCTGATTGGTGCAGATGCGCGTGCTGCACTGACCTCGCACATTGCATTGCGCGATCATGCCTGCGCAGAAATCTATAATGTGATGAAGGCGACTGGAGACCGTGCTCGGGGACATGTGGATTGTAAGGAAATCGTACTTAATAACGCGGTGGCCAAAGCTATTCCGGTGGTAGAAGTACACAACCCTACCGCGCATATAACCCATGAAGCGGCGATCGGTAGTGTCGATTCCAAACAGTTAGAGACCTTGCTTTCTCGCGGTCTTTCGGAAGACGAAGCAACCGACATGATCATAGAAGGCTTGTTGAGTAAACGTAGCGGGCAGTAGGGGTGTGCCCACGAGCTATGCTATGCTTAAACACCTTTCGCAGGCGTTGTTGGCATAGGCGGCGGTAATTTCCGCATGTGCTCATAGCCTAGCGCCAGTAGTACAACCATCCAGGGAGTGACAATGTAAACCCCCACCAGGAAACACAATAGTCCTGCAACATGTATTAAAGATAACAGCGCCCAAAGACGTAACCAGGCTTTGGGCGCTTGTAGTACCATCTGGCGACTTTTTCGTAATGCTTCATGACCGGAAGCACCATCGCAAATGAAAAAGAAGCTGGGTGCGTAAAGGGCAATGACACCGCAAGTAGGAAGCAGGCACAATGTCCCGCCAACGGCAATAATCGGTATCAAAAGGCCCAAATAGTTTTGGCTTAACGCCCAATAGACTCCAGCAAAGAGCGGACAGGCAAACAAGGTCGTGAGCAACGTGGTCAGCAAGAAGATGAATGCTCCTGCATAACAGGTGGGCAAGAAGCATAGGAAGCCTGCGAATATATCGGGGAAATCGGCTTCCTCCTTCCGTACGACAGCAAGTGCGATCTTCGCTACGCCATGCCATAAAGGGCCTACCAGTACGATGCTGCCAATCAACAGCAGCATAGGCGTCATGCTGAAAAGACTGTTAAAGACCAAGTGTGCAATGAATAGTAGCAGAAAATTTGCCTTAAAAATTTCCCAGGATTCTCCTAACATTCGCCGTAACGGGAAGGTGGGGGGCGCTGGATTCATAGTATTTTCCTTCCTTATTCACCCAAATCCAGGGCAAGGGCCAATTGTTTGACAGCTTTTAAATCCATTTTTCCCGTACCCAGGACCGGGATTTCGTCGATACAGTAAAAAGCGTTGGCACGGGGACGCCAGAGATTGGGGAGCGTGCTGTGATGTAATTCGTTTAGGAGGGTGTCCAGCTGTTCTTCAGAAAGCGTATGGAGCACCACGAGGCGTTCTCCTTTTTGGGTATCCGGTACACTGGTAACGGCAAGCGCTTGTTCGGTCAGCCCTAACAGGTCATGCAATAACGTTTCAACCTTATTGTGCGGCACCATTTCTCCGGCAATTTTGCTGAAACGCGCCAGTCGATCGGTAATGGTAATGAAACCAGTTTCATCCACCGCAGCAATGTCCCCAGTAGAATACCACCCGTCCTTTAAGACACTCGCCGTTTTTTCGGGTTGGTTCAGATACCCCCTCATTACATTAGGACCTTTTACCTGCAACAGTCCAGGCTCGTTACGGGACAGCAAGGCGCCGGTATCCGGATCGACAACACGCAGGCTTTCTCCAGGTAGCGGACGTCCGATAGAGCCACGTTTGCAGTAATGTGTAAAGAAGCCGGGGCAGGTAAAGTCGGGCGTACTCACGGAAATGATAGGGGCACATTCAGTAGCGCCATAACCCTCTAGCGGTTCGACACCAAACTTGCGTTGGAAGGCGTCACGAACACGGTCGGGTAATTTTTCGGCGCCCGCGATAACCATCTCCAGACTTTCCATCTGTTCAGGGGTGCAGCGCCGTATGAAGCCCTGCAAGAAGGTCGAAGTGCCAATGACCAGCGTACACTTATACTTCTTTACCAGATTCCCAAGGATACGTGGCTCCAGCGGATTAGGATGATACACGCATCGCACATTGTTGAGTAGCGCCATCCACAGCGTTACAGAGAAGCCGAAGGAGTGGAAGAAGGGAAGAAAGGCAAGTACACAGCTTTCTGAATGATGCGGCACCCATGAAGCAATAGTTTCTACCTGAGACATGATGTTCCGATGGGTGAGCATGATACCTTTGGGCTGTCCCTCACTGCCACTGGAGAAGATAAGCGTTGCCAGATCATCCTCTGTGCGTTTGGGTGCGCCCAAACTACGGCATAAGAACCAGTGAGGGGCGAAGAGAGCATAGAGTATACCGAGGATACGGTCCTTCTTTGTCACGGAATCTTTGATGTCTTCAAGGAATACAGGTTCACCGGGCACATCCAACGGGAGACGTTCGAGGAATTTTTTTGACGTGAGTACCTGCGTTATATTGCATTGTTCCGCGCAGGATTGCATGGTCTCGGAAGAAGCAGTGTAGTTCAGATTGACGGCGACTCGTCCCATGAACTGCAGGGCAAGGTTGGTAAGTGCGCCACCCACCGTTGGTGGCACCAGTACGCCCACCATTTTCTGATTATCCAGGCGTTGTTTCAGTTTTCGGGCAAAGATAATACTACCTACCAAGGCCTTGAAATAACTCAATTGCCCCGAGGTTAAATCCGCCATTGCCATACGCCGCATGCTACGTCGTGCTATCGTCAGAAATCCCTTGGAAAGCAACGGGAAACGAAATGGAACCGCCATAAGGATGTCCGTACCCATGGTCTGGATGCACTCACGCACCTCAACGCCCCCTGTAGCGACCAGACGAGGCAGATCGAAAGAAATATAAATGGGGTAGCGAAAACGACCAGGCCAGCGCCAACAAATCTGATTTTCTTCAAAGGTATACAGCGATTCTTTAAGACGGCTCATAAACACAGGCACCACCGGTGCTTTCAGATTTTTCGTCAGTCGTCCATAATTGCTGTGCCAGGGCGCTTCCTCGCTATCGGCATGGTAGCACGCTTCGGTGTTTACACAGACCACATGCCCCGCCGCAACCAGCCGACGGATTTCAGCCTGTATCCGTTTCATGGCTTTGCGATCAGCCTTGGGAGGAACAGGGACGATGGACAGGTAACGAGCCAATCGGCCCAGCAGGGGAGCTTTATAGATATCTTCGCCAACGACGAAGTAGACCTGGCGATCAACCGCAGCCAGAAGGGCAAAAACATCAACCAGTGAAATGTGGGGGGCAACCAGCACAGCCCCACCTTTTTCCGGGATATTTTTGCGGCCACGCACATGCCAGCGCAGCAATGTGCCATCTAGCAGCCACATGGTTGTGCGTACCAGCAGCATGGGTTCTTTCAGGCACAGGTAGACGCCTACCCCAGTGGTCATCAGCGCTGTTACTAAAAAGATGCATTGTGGCGAGCAGTGCAACAGGCTGAACAAGACCCAGAAAAGTCCTGCGGCGACCATCATCGCGGCAAAGGTGACAAAGTTAGAGGTGGCGATCATGCCGCCTTTCACATCGTCAGGACTGCGCTGCTGCAACATAGCCGCCAAGGGCACATCAAACATACCCGCGAAGAAGCCCAGCAGGAAGAGAAAGGTTAGGTGAAATGTGAGCGATAGCCCCGGGATAGCGAGTAGAAATCCCATGAGGGTCAGTCCAAAGAGACCGACGGGGATCAGACCTAGCTCGATTTTGCCGCGTGAAAGGAAGCCTGCCGCCAGACTTCCTACCCCGATTCCCAAAGCCATCAATGCCAATAAGATGCTTTTGGCGGTGTCGCCTTCGTAGGTTGCGTCGCCCAATTCAATGACGTTTTGAAGTACAAGTGCGCCAGCAAACCAGAAATAGGCAATACCCACCATAGTCATAAGAAGGCGCTTGTCGGCTGCGAACATCCGGAAGTATTTGCCCATACCCGCATAGGGATTCACAGGTATCCTGCGTTCTGGTGCAGCAGGTGCTGAGGGTGTCACCAACAGCGATGCGCCTAACCCAAACAGGGAGAATAGCACCATCAGCATCATGACATAATGCATGCCCTCCGAAAAGGAATCCGTAAGGACACCAGCAACCGCCGAACCAATAATAATAGCGAGGAAAGTCCACATGTTCAGCAGACCATTACCCCACGATAATTTTGATTCTGGCAGGATCTCGGGCAGAATACCGTATTTTGCCGGACTAAAAAATGTACTTTGCATCGCCATGAGAAAGAGCGTGAAGAAAAGGAGTACCGGGCTGGAGAAAAATACGGCAATGACGCCCATACTCATAACCCCCAGTTCCCATATTTTTGTCCAGACGGTAACGCGTTTTTTGCTGAAGCGATCGCCTAAAGCACCTGCAATAGCAGGGAAGAGGAGCCAGGGTAAATTGAAGACAGCGGTGGCCAGCGAGGTGACGCTTCCTGCGTCTTCCACCAAGGTTTTTGCATAGAAAATAATGATGAGTTTATAGACATTATCACTAAATGCGCCTTGGAATTGTGTCATCAAAAGCGCCCAAAAACCCAATCTATTATAATACTCACCATTCTTGGTGAGGTTCTTTCGTGTCGTAGTCATATTACCAACCTTCCGCAAAATGCGGTTGTACTTCCGGATATGCCACCGACTCACCATAAACAGAAACACGGTCTGTCTGGCAAAGGCTATTTCATGTGTTTTTCGTAAATGTGACACCGTCACAATATAAGACGTATACTTACAGGACGTATATCGTATTAAGCCCCTTTTATTACGATATTCTGTAAATCCCAACACGTCCTATACAGTTTCAACGTATATCCATTACGTTGCAGCCTATATCTGTGGAGATTACGTAGCGATTAAACTTTTATGAGTGTAGAGTCTTGGAAGTTTGCTAGGCGTTTTCCAAAGCCGCCGTAGCACGGATGCTTTCTAACTGTACGATCAGTTTTCGGCACGCCTCATCATCCAGGGCCGCCAGTACCTCGTGAATATCACTGCGGTAGAGCGGTTCGACTTTTTCGACCAATTCCAGGCCCTTTGCCGTCAAATCCACATGATAGATGCGACGGTTACCCGGCACGGCTCGCCTTTCTACAAGTCCTTTTTCCTCCAGTTTATCTAAAACCGAGGTGACACTGGCGCGGGTTACCACCAGGCGTTTACCCAAATCCGACTGCGTCCAATCCCGTCCTTTGTACTTCAGCGCAAACAAGACATTGAATTGGGCTTCCGTGAGATTAAAATCCCGAAACAATGAAGCGCCTTTCAACGACAACACATTGGCCGTACGTACAATATTCAACACCGCCTCGTGGCGTATGTCCTGCATAGGACGATCTAGATCAAGTTCTCTATTGATTGACATAAATTCAAGTTCCTTTCCGTTTACGTTCATAATTGTAAACAACAATACTGTTAGATGTCAAATTAAATAGATTATTTTTTTTCTCATTAAACAATTACGGTTGGAGATATGCCAAAACGGTCCGGTGACCGCAGGCAGGAGGCATGGTCCTTACCGTCCGTGAGCACAGCAAAAATTTCGTTTTTTAGTCAACTTTTGAAGATGCCAGTCACCAAAGTGGTCCAGCGACCGCAGGCAGGAGGTGTGGTCCTTACCGTCCGTGAGCACAGCAAAATTTTGTTTTTACGCTAACTTTTGAGATGGCAGGAAGTAGGGACGTGCCAGAAAAAGGACGAAATATTACTGATTGCTTGGTGCTTATACTTTCGTGATGAGGTCTATGCAATTCCCACGTTTGCCACAGGGCCGTGGTAAACGTGGGAATTTGGGAAACACCATTCTGCTACGGTCACAGACTTTTAAAAACCTCTATCTTTTCGCTGGCTACTTGCTTACAGTTGGCGGAGCGCTAGAAGGTTATTTTGAATGTGCGAATCTCGTATGGCTTTATAGAAAAGGAAAGCGTATTACCTTTTATTTCGACTGGCGCCTCATTTTCTTCCATCATGTCGCATTCCACAGCAGATAGCGGTGTTTGTCCCAAGCTAAGGTTAACCTTGCCGCGTTGTCCATAGCTTTCATAGAGGCGCAGGATGAGCGCGTTTGAATCTTCCGCTTTTTTAACCGTATCGAGAATAACATGTTCCACATCGATGTCGGCAAAGGCGTAGACGGGGGGGAGCTGACCGGTATGTGCTTTCGTGCTCCAGGCAAGCAAGGGTTGGTTGAGTTCAAAGCCTTGCTGCACAACGCCCTCGCGCCAATCACCACCATGAGGGCACAGGGCATACGTAAACGTATGTTCGCCTTCATCCGCATGCGGGTCAGGGTCCACCGGAGAACGCAACAAGGAGAGCCGTAGCGTATTATCCTTGACGTCATAGCCATACTTGCAATCATTCAGCAGTGCTACGCCATAATCTCCTTCTGAAAGATCCGCCCAATGATGCGCGGGGACTTCGAAACGGGCGCGATCCCAATCGGTGTTTTCATGGGTATTTCGTTCGATGCTACCAAACTGAATGTGATAGGTTGCACGGGGACTCAGGATATCTACAGGGAAAGCGACTTTGAGCAGCGTGCGTTTTTCATACCAGTCGACATGCGTGGCAACATCTACCCGTACAGCATCAGCAGCCAGGATAATGTCTTGCGTAATGGTGCTACGGTCGGTTTTGTGCACTACCCGAACAACAGCGCGCAATGGTCCTTTTTCAACGACTTCAATCCGTTCCGTTGTTTTCGCCTCCCATCGGCAACACTCGAAGTTATGATCAATATCCCAGGCGTCATTACTACCGGGACGATCATCGAAAAACTGCAAGATATTTCCTTTTTCTCCTTTTGGAAGAATCTCACGTTCCTCGAATTTGTCATAGACACTGGTAAAACGACCGGCTTTATCAATTTTTATGCGAAGATAATCGTTTTCGAGGTGCTTCTCGGAAACCTTGAGTTGCGAAGTAGGAGGAGCATTTTCACTTTCTCCCGCTACCAGGTGATAAACGGCGTAGCCTTTAGGGGGAACCGCAGATGCAAGGAAGAGCAGCTCTCCCTCGGCGGTTTTCTGGCTGGGAACGACAGCGCCATCCGGTGCGACGATGTGAAAAGGGGTTTCGTGGAGCTGCATTTGTACCTGGACACATTCCGTTCGCATCCAGGAGAGGGGATTGAAGACCATAAGAGGCGTTCCCGGTCCCTCTGTGTCGATGGCGGCGTCCAAATGTGTTTGTGCAGACACCCATGCTTGTTGCACCAAAGCGCGTGCGCGGTCGTAGTCCTTGGCGGCGACTTCGTAAACCTCGGTAATGGAGGAGCCGGGCAAGATATCATGGAACTGGTTGGTGAGCACAATACACCAGGCCTCATTCAAAGCCTGCTGTTCATACCCGCCTCCGTGCAGTAGAGCGAGTGTGGCGAGGAATTCGGTGTTTTGCAGCAGGAATTCGCAGGTGCGATTATTCTTTTTGGTTTGCGCCTGGGTAGTTTGACACCCTCGGTGCAGTTCCAGGTACAACTCATCATTCCAAACCGGCAGGGATTTGCCCTCCGCTTCCTTCGCCATGCGATCAAAGCAATCCTCTATGCGTCCAAACTGACAACGCGGCACACCGTAGATGTTTTCATAGCGCTTCGCGTATTCGATCATTTTCGGAGAAGGCCCACCACCACCATCTCCCCAACCAAAGGGGAAGGGGACCTCGTCGAGCAATTCCTTCTCCTGGAAGCTTTCCCGTTGATGAATGCAATGTTTGGGAATAGGATTGCCGTTGTAACTTTCCTGCGGCATGATGGCGCGAATCGCCGTACCATCCACTCCTTTCCAATCAAAATATCCATAGGGGAACTCGGTAAACTGCGACCAACTGATCTTAGTGGTAAAGAAATAGTCTATTTGGCATTTTTTCATAATCTGTGGCATTGACCAAGGGAAGCCAAAAGCATCGGGCAACCATGCGGTGCGGGAACGCAGGCCAAACTCCTGTTCATAAAAACGATTACCATACAGGAATTGCCGCACCAGAGCTTCACCCGACGGAACATTATTATCCTGCTCCACCCAGCTGGCTCCGCAGACATCCCAACGTCCCTGCTGTGCCCTTTTTTTGATTTGCGCGTAAAGCTTAGGATGATTTTCCTTGGCAAAACGGTACAGCGCTGGCTGGCTGGCGGCAAAAACAAAATCAGGGTAGCGTTCCAAGAGTCGCAGCACGGTAGACCAGGTGCGACCAACTTTACGACGTGTCTCACGCAAGGGCCATAACCAGGCCGTGTCGATATGTGAATGGCCCATGAGGGTGAGTACGCCCTGTTCCGGTCGTGCTTCAAAGGCCTTGAGACCCGTTTGAAGCGTGCGCTGCGCCTTGTGCAAGGAAGCAAAAAAACTTTTTTCTCCGATGTGCTGCAAGTCAACCTGATAGAGCGCATCGCTCAACAAAGTCTGTAAGCGCCGCACCAAAGTATCTTCCGGCGACAGCGTTTCTATCAACTCCAGGCAAGCGGCGCCATCATGATAAAAATCCCAGGCATCCTGATGCATTACCGCCATCTCAGCGCAGGTGAAACAATGCGTAGCGTCAAAGCGAGTCTGTGGGGTGCATTCCAAAGCAATTTCAAAAACCTCGCCTGTTTTCCCCTTTGAGCTGAGCACAATAAAATCATGGTTGCGATCGATGCCCTGAAACGGCTCGCCATTAACATACGCCAAGCCTTCCCCCGATTCATCATGGTTTCCCAGTCCGGGAATATGGGTGTAGGTACATGGACGAATGATAGCAACAAGGATTTTTCCCGCGTCTTCCTCTGTTACCGTTGCGCGCATTCGAAACCACGTCGTCTGATCGAGATGCCCCCAACGCTGCATTACTTCAAAAGGTTCCCACCCAGACTCAGGTATGGGTTCGGGTCCCTTACCCGGACCGGTTACGCAGCGCTCTAAATGTGTAAGCGGCTTGTGATGAGTAAAAATAGTTCCCTGGATTTCTTCCAAACGATTGAACAATTGCCTGCGTTCAATCCGTCGTTCCGCCTCAAAATTTGCCATAATCGCAGAAACCTTAGTGTGTTGGGGTTAAAGATGCCCTGGCGTAATGCGCCTGCTTTGTTTTATCGTACGATGAAGATCTACGATGCTCGTTTAAATATCTGAAAACGCGATATCAATGAAAATCGGCCCGGCATTATACCGTGCTTATTTCAAAATAACCAAAAAACATCGGCCCGTTTTCCAGGAAGAATGTTGCTATTGTTGAGTGGCGAAGAAACGGAAGAAAGATGAAGCTTTTGACACGCCAAGGTAGTGTGTATAATGGACTTAGTAAACAACTTCTGGAGGAACGTTGCAAAAAACAGAAAGCATAGCGCGTGACGTCCTTCGCCGAAGCAGTAGGTTGTGTACATGGGGATTTGAGACCGCGCCGGTACGGCGTTGATGGGTGGTGTTTATGATGAATTTAAACGCGTTGCGTGAACAGCAGACACGGTATGTAATGGGCTTGATGTCGGGCACGTCTTGTGATGGGATCGATGTGGTGATGGTGCGTCTGAAAGGGACCGGTCCGGGCACGGCGATGAAGTTGATCGCGTATGAAAGTTTTCCTTATGAAGCAAGCTTTCGTACCCGCCTGTTAAGTGAACACCTCCATGCTAAAGATGTTTGCCTGTTGAATTTTGAAGTAGGGGAACGCTTGGCGGAAGCAGCGCTTAGGGTGATAAAGAAAACGAAAGAGGAGGAGGGTATTAAGCCCGACTTTATTGCATCCCACGGTCACACCATTGCGCACTATCCACCACCCAAAAACAAACCGTCCGGCACACTACAGATTGGCGAGGCGGCCCTTATTGTCGAACGTACAGGACTCCCGGTGGTGTCGGATTTTCGCCCGCGTGATATGGCAGCGGGCGGCCAGGGCGCTCCGTTGGTACCCTATGCCGACTGGCTGCTCTTCCGTCGTCAAGAACACACCGTAGTCTGTCTCAATCTAGGCGGAATCGCCAACTTTACCGTGGTTACACCAGACTATGAAACGGTGCAGGCTTTTGATACAGGTCCGGCTAATATGGCGATTGATGGTGCGGTGCGTCTGCTGACCAAGGGGGAGAAGGAGATGGACTTGGATGGCGACGCAGCGTCTCGCGGCGTAGTAATTGATGAATTCCTTACCTATTTACTGGACCATCCCTACTTTGAAAAAAAACCTCCGAAGAGTACCGGGCGGGAAGAGTTTGGCGCTGAGATCTATCTGCGTGACGCCTTACTCAATCGTCGCGAGCATGCCTACGAGGATCTGGTCGCCACAGTAACACATGCCGTCGCCAAGAGCATCGCCGATGCTTTCGAAAACTTTATCCGTCCCCATCACACGGTACAACATGTTATCGTCGGTGGAGGAGGGGCAATGAACAAAACATTGATGGGATTGTTACGCTACCGTTTGAATGACATGACCGTTTTTAGCAGCGATCAATACGGTATTCCGCATGGTGCGCGTGAAGCGATCGCCTTTGCCATTTTGGGCAATGAAACCATTTGCGGCACGCCGTCGAATGTGCCGCAGGCAACCGGGGCGACCCACCCCGTTCTTTTGGGGAAAATAACCCCCGCATAAAATGCTTGGGAAATACACAATATAAACGGTGCTCCCGCTTATAGCGACTGAAATAAATATCGGCTTGCAGGATGCACCATGACAGAGGTTGCGATTTCGCACATGGGTTGTTGCAGGCGTTGTCTCTGCAACAATGGCATGTTCCTGTGGGTGAAAGAATTTCACTACATTGGGAGGGGATATGAAAAACACTCTTTTTCTGGCTGTTTTAGCGAGTCTTTTAGGCCTGTCTTGTTTTGGCTTTGCAGGCGAGATCAACGGGGTATTGGTGCGGGATACGCAATGGACGCTCGCAGATTCACCCGTGACCATTACCGATACACTTTATTTGCTCGGTGGTGCAACATTGACCATCGAGGAAAATGTTGAAGTCCATTTGGCCAATGAAGTGCGCGTAACCATAGCAGGTAACCTTGTAGCGCAAGATGCCAGTTTTACGTTTGGCGTACGCAGCAGCATGGTTGTTTCCGGCGGTGTGGAGCTTGAAGGCTGTACACTGGATGGGTTGCGCCGTGTAGGCGATGCCGAGGTGCTCCAATTTGAGGAAAACGCTTCCGGCACTCTGACGCAATGCGATTTACTTAACCTGCATTTATTGGTAGCGCAGAGTAATCTGACGATCGACGGCGGAACTTTCAAAAATATCGATGGACCGGTTTTGCTTCTCACCGCTACCGCTGGAGATGCACCGATAGTGCGCAATGCCGATTTTTCGAATGACACGTATTGGCTGGCTTTCCAGGATTTTAACTGGCTGGCGCAGAAATGGTACACCTCGTTTGCAACGCGTTTTTCTAACAACACCTTTGCCAGTGAGAACCGGATCACTGTAGCCCAGGATATGCTGGAAAACAATTTTTTGATGTCGGCCCAATTGCCGTTTTCGCCCGATGCGCCCTGCGCATGGAAATGGGAGGGGGGCGAAATCGCCGCCGGTCATTTACTAACCATAGCAGAAAATGCCCAGGTTGCCTTCACAAACAATACCGTTGTAGAAGGCAATATTCGTGTTCAAGGTGGGGGGCTGTTAGGCTGTGCGCACAATCTTGCCTTTAACGGCGATCTGGAAATTCATCCCGACGGGATTTTCGAATTACAGGGGAATGTGCCAACGGCGACATTTTCCGGCGGATGTACCCTATGGGAAAATTCAACGCTGTTACTGGACGGCGTGACGACGTGTTCCGGGGTGATGAATCTGGCCTCTGGCGCAAAGCTTCTACTGGATGGTTTTACACTTTCTCCCAATGCGCGCATACAAGCCACGGGCATTGATTTGGAGGTGCAGGCGGGAGGGTTGCATAACCAAGGGAGCATAACCCTGCAAAAGTCAGCCTGCCAATTGGTACAAAACGGCGCTATAAACATTTCGGGAACCATGAATATGGAGGAAACGACGTGTTCATTTACTCCCCAAAGCGCCATTACTGTAGAACGGGGAGCCTTTTTAAATGCAACGGAGGCCGTCTTTAATGGTGCGGTTGATGGGGCCGACCTGGATGTACTTTCTTTTCTAGCAGGCAGCACAGGAACGTTGAACACATGCGATGTACATGATCTGCGTTTACGACTGCTCTCTTCCAGTGTAACGATACAAGGCGGGACGATTGAAAACAGCGATGGCCCCGCCGTCCAATTGCTGATGAACAGCGGTTCTGCCCCGGTGCTAAGCCAGGTAGATTTTTCACAAGATGAAAATTGGCTTTATGTAGAAAATGTTTCTTGGTTTGTCACCGGTTTGAATAGTACTTTCAGTAATAACCTGAGTGGCTTACAAGTTCCGGAACAGACAACTTTCCACTTAGGCACGAGTGATTTTGTACAAGATTTCAGCTTTCCTGACCAGCTTCCCTTTACGAATGGAAGTAACTACTCATGGTCATGGGGAGGGGGTAAAATCCTCGAAGGAGTAACGCTTACCGTTCCTGCTGGGATTACATGCACCGTCGAAGGCTCAGTTCAAGTAGACGGGACGCTTGCTGTTCAACCGGAGGCGAATCTCGATATTATCGGCGAGGTCGCCGTTTCTGGAGAGCTCACCGTGACAGGTTCTTCAGCCACGAAGGCTACTGAACCCCAGCTGCGTTGCGTTAGTGCGGTGAGTATTTCCGGAACACTGCAAATTGTCGATGGAGGAAGCGCGGAGGTCGGTACCTGCTTTGTAGAAGCCGACGGTGAAATGTTGCTACAAAACGCCCAGCTAGATATAAATTTCTCCGGGGTTACCGTAGAGGGAACTTTGTCCGCGGTGGATTCTCAACTGCGTTTCTTACAAACTGCAGGCCTTTACATTGTAGGAGAAGCCATTCTGACGCGTTCTCAGGTTGATATTTATAACTACAATACCATCGAAGTCTGGGGAACATTGGATGCTCAGGAGACCTTGTTTGACGGCGTAATAGATTCACGTGAACCCGATGCGGTCTTCCTGTATGACGACAGTAGCAGCACTTTTACATTATGTCGTTTGCCAAATTTACGAATCGAGGTCGAGGGGGAAGCGCTCTTTGAACTATGCGAACTGAGTAACCCGAATGGTGGAGGCGTGATTGCACGCGATGCGGCAAAGGTTACCATCACAAAAAGTAATCTGACCGACTTTCGTTCCTATGCTATTGAGCAGATAGGGGAGGCGCAGGTGACTGCTGACGCGAACTATTGGGGCAGTCCCAGTGGACCAGTAGGGGAAGGACTCTCCGGTTCAGGAGAAGCTGTCCTTGGAACGGTTTCCGTGCCTACCTTCGCCGAGCAGGCCTATGAATATACCCTCCCCAAAGTGCTGCAGCAAAGTTTAGCCCAATACACAGGTCCCTTTAGACAAATCGATTTAAGTTTTAATGCATTACTCGATCCAGCCACCTTTACCGAAGAGGATGTAGTGCTCAGCCACGAGGGAGAATCGGTACCCCTGTTAGCCATTACCCAACAAAACGACTCGATATGGCGCTTAAGCTTTGCGGAACAGACTGCTGCTGGAGAATACCTGCTTCAGGTAGGCCCCCATATAGCCACCTTTGCCGGCTTGGAAATGGATCAGGATGACAACGGCGTTTCCGGTGAGGGTACGGATATATTTCAGGTGCAGTTCGAATTGGGATATCCACCGGAAGCAGCCTTTTCGGTGTCACAGACGGAAGCCTGCGTTGGTGTAGCGCTGACTTTTACCGACAGTTCTTCTCATACACCTACCGAATGGCTGTGGGACTTTGGGGATAGCGCGCAAAGTATTTTGCAGCAGCCAGAGTATGCGTACTCCGAGCCAGGAGTTTACACGGTTTCTCTGACGGTGCGAAATCCCTTCGGCGAAGACCAATATGTGGCCCAGCAATACATTCAGGTGGCCGATACCCCTCAAGCGATGTTTATCACCGATCAGAGCGGGGGCGGTGCACCGCTGACGGTGCAATTTACCGATAAAACCACGGGGATTCCGGCAACCTGGTCATGGGATTTTGGTGACGGTGCGGTAAGTAATGAAGCCAACCCGACCCATACCTACACCGAGGGCGGGACTTATACGGTCCGCCTGCGCACGTCCAATCATTGCGGGGAAGATTTATTCGTGCAAAAAAGCCCGATCTCCGTACAAATCGTAAATCCACCCGATGCGCCTGCCGCATTGACCGCCTCTGACAAAACTTATTGCGATTATGTAGCCTTGGCGTGGCAGCCGGTTGCTACAGCCAATCAGTATAACATCTATCGGGACAACATCCTGCTGGAGACGACCACCGCTACCACCTACAACGATACAACGGCAACGCCCGGGACCTCCTATCTTTATACGGTCTCTGCGAGCAATGGCGTTGGTGAGGGGCAACCTGGCAGCGGCGATTCGGGAACACGGGATGCGCCAGGGGCATCTCCCGAAAACCTGCGGGCGTCCGATGGGCAATATGCCGATGCCGTTCGTATTAGCTGGACACCTCAGCAAGATGCCTTGGGATATCAAGTCTACCGTGCATCGACTGATAGCTTTAGCGAAGCAACGGCTGTAGGGCCTTTCCTGGAGGTAACTGCCAACAGCTATGACGACACAGAGGCCGCAGTTCCCAACCAGATTGCCGCACGCGGCTGTTTTGATGAAGACCGTACGGAATTTGTCATATATTACTACTGGGTGCTTGCCCAATATACCTGTGGCGACAGTGCGCCGGGTGTCTCAGAATCCGGCTACCGGGGATTACCTGAAGAAGAAAAGGCATGGGTCTATCCCATGGCATTGCCCGACCGTCCCTACGATGAAGTAACCCAGCTTGCAACCACGGATAGTGCGCTGGCGGTGCGTTTGCATGCCGATGCATCGATTTTGCCTGAAACCGTCTGGGGTGTTTTAGAATCATCAGCAGGGGAGAGCACGCGTGATCTTAACTGGGCACAATTAAGCGAAAGCGATGGCTGGGTGCTCTATGCACTCGAAGGCGAATACCCGGCAGGCACTCTGCTTACCCTGACCGCTGGTGCAAGTACGACAGCAGGTAGTGTTTTACCCCCTGTTTCGTATGATTTTATGCTCGTGCAGCCAGAGGAAGACAAGGACAACACCTTCGAAGAAATGTCATCCTTGCCATGGTTGTCCGGCGCTGTGGGCGATGCTATCGAAATTGGCCAGGGGGAATGGTTTGATACGCCACGTCAGGTTTACCTACCCTTGCCCGATGAAATCGCTTCCGATGAACTTCAGCTATACTATTGCCTGCGCGTTGGTGCGCATGCCACATGGCATCCCGCTTCGCATGTCGCAGGCTGGATCGTACCTGACACACTTGACCTAGTCCAGATTGAGGGGAAACCCTACTTAACCTTACAAATCAATCACGGTGCCGTAGTACAATTTGCCCTTCCTCAGGAGCCCTCTGTAACAAAAGAGGCCAGCGTGTTTTCTTCTACCCGCTGGGGCGATGTTCTCGTGCTGCTGCTATTATTTGGTGTGCTACTTAGCAGTACACGTCATTGTTCCGTTGCGCTTACGCTGCGCAACAGACGTTAACGGTTTCCATTCCAGGCCATGACTTGCGTCATGCGCTTGGAATGTGCTTAACTTAAACACTGCTGTGCTCTGATGTTTAACTCGGCGTTAATCACGGTTTTGACGACGATTCTATCCAGGAGGAACCATGTATCCGTTTATACAGGTGATTCAAGAGAAGAAAGTTTTGGTCTCCGACGGAGGCTGGGGGACTTTTCTCGTCCAGAAGGGCCTTCAGGCGGGCGAATGCCCGGAACTATGGTGTGTCGAACACCCCGATGCTGTGCGCGAGGTAGCGTCTATGTATGTAGCAGCGGGTGCTGATATCGTAATGACCAACAGCTTTGGAGGCTCCGTCTTCAAGCTGGCCCACTTTGGACTCGAATCGCGTGTTAATGAATTGAACATGGCGGCGGCATCTTTATCGCGCCAGGCAGCCGGGGATACGGCTTTTGTAATGGCCTCCATCGGTCCGACAGGAAAAATCCTTATGATGGGCGATGTCACAGAAACGGCGCTCTATGAGGCGTTTAAGACGCAGGCGCTAGCACTGGAGCAGGGGGGGGCGGATGCGATAATCGTCGAGACTATGACCGCACTGGACGAGGGATGCATTGGGGTGCGTGCAGCAAAGGAAAATACACAACTCCCTGTGATTTCCTCCTTTACCTATGATACGAAGACTCCACAAGGGTATCGCACCATGATGGGGGTATCGCCTACGCAGATGGCTGAGGCCGCTCTGGATGCGGGTGCCGATGTGCTCGGTGCTAATTGCAGTTTAGGTTCCGACGAAATGCTAGAAATTGTTCAGGAATTGCGCACCGTCACTTCCGATACCCCTGTCCTCGTACATCCCAATGCAGGGCGTCCTATTCAAAAGCAGAACGGAAGCATTACCTACCCAGAAACCCCTGAAATAATGGCTGGCAATGTGATCGCATTAGTCGAGGCAGGCGCCAACATTATTGGCGGTTGCTGTGGTAGCGGTCCGGCGCACATTCATGCTATTCGTGAGGTTGTCGACACACTTCTATAGTGCACATCATCCTCAGCAGGAAAGCCTCAAAAACGCTTATTGCGCCCTTAAGGTCATTTTTGCTTTTTTGTAGGGTAGCCGCTATACTATCGGGCTTACATTGTTCTTCACATCTGCCTTAAACAGGCCAAGCGTGCCGTTACGTGATTTGCCTTTTTTGTGGAAGGCACCCAAAAGTTTTTGGCAGTTTAAACAGAATATTGCCCGATAAAGTATACATAAAGGACTTGGTTACCTATGATTATCGTGATGGCCTCGCATAAAAAGGAAGATGTCGAGCATGTAGTGGCGAAGGTGGAGGAATTGGGATATCGCGCTCATGTGATAGTAGGGGTGGAGCGTACGGTTATTGCGGCAATTGGAGATGAGCGGGGCAAGCATCGCCTAACCGCATTGGAAGCCTTGCCACATGTAGAGCGGGTCTTTCCGATTTTGAAGCCATTCAAGCTGGCCGGTCGTGAAGTAAAGCAAGAGAGTACGGTGGTGGAGTGCGGCAATGCAAAAATTGGGGGTGGATACTTCTGTGTAATGGCTGGGCCGTGTGCTGTGGAGTCACGCGAGCAATTACTCTCCATCGCTGAATCTGTGAAAGCGGCGGGGGCGACGATGCTGCGTGGAGGCGCGTTTAAACCACGTACCTCTCCCTATAGTTATCAGGGAATGGAGCTGGAAGGCCTGATGTTACTGCGCGAAGCGGGGGAGAAGGTGGGGCTGCCGGTGGTTACTGAGGCGATGACGGTAGAACAGACGGCGGTGGTGGCGGATTACGCCGATATGATTCAGATTGGTGCGCGAAACATGCAAAATTATGGTCTCTTGAAGGCCGTAGGACGTCTGAATAAACCCGTATTGCTGAAACGCGGAATGATGTCGACGATTAATGAATTTTTAATGTCGGCAGAATATATTCTTTCAGAGGGCAATGCGAATGTAATCCTGTGCGAGCGGGGTATTCGTACATTCGAGACGGAAACGCGTAACACATTAGATATTCAGGCGGTTCCGGTGCTGCAGCGCTACACCCATCTTCCCGTTGTTATTGATCCAAGTCATGCCGCAGGCCATTGGGATCTGGTGACGCCAATGGCGCGTGCATCCGTGGCGGCGGGCGCCGATGGCGTTATGGTGGAAGTACATCCGAAACCCGAAGAAGCCATGTCAGACGGCCAGCAGTCCTTATTGCCCAAACGGTTTGCAACGATGATGGATGAATTACGTCCTCTGCTGGAAGTACTGCAAAAAAAGCTGGACTGACAAACAGCTAAGCGTACAGGTGAGATAGAAGGTCGGATTTTATTCGCGGCCTGCAGAATTTTTAAAATCTATGAGATTAGGGACGGCAATTAGCTTATGTCGGAAGAAATTCAGGAAGAGTTGGAAGCAACCACACCGGTGGAAACACTGGGACGTGAAGAATCCCGTCAGATTCTATACGCTCTTTTATTTGCCAGTGATCGTCCTCTCAGTGCAGCGCGTTTAGCGGAAGTTCTGGGCGATATGGACCCTGAAATCGTCAATATGCTACTGGAAGAACTGCAAGAAGAGTTGGCTGGCAAACCGGAATTGCCCTATACCTTGCGCGAGATTGCCGGGGGCTACCAATTGACCTCCAAGCCGGAATATGCTCCCTATATTCGCCGTCTGTTTCAAATTAAAAAAAGTAAACGCCTTTCCAAGGCCCTACTGGAAACATTGGCGATTATCGCTTACAAACAACCGGTGACCCGTCCTGAAGTTGAATCTATCCGTGGCGTAAGCGTTTCCCACGCATTTGATCAGCTCCAGGAACGCCGTTTTATCAAAATTGCCGGGGTGTCGGACATGCCTGGCCGCCCTAAATTGTACCGGACAACCGACGAATTTTTGGCTACCTTTGGCTTGAAAAGCCTCAAAGAATTACCAACATTAGAAGAATTGCAGGAGATGCACTAACCCGTGATTCGGCTGCAGAAATATTTGGCGGAATGTGGTGTGGCGTCGCGTCGTGCTGCTGAGAAGATGATCGGCGAAGGACGGGTGTCTGTTAATGGTACGCCCGCTGAAATCGGCTGTAAAATCGATCCGGAAACCGATCAGATTGCCGTAGACCAGCATCCTTTACACCGGGATGAAAAGGTTTATGTTGTCTTAAATAAACCCGCTAACGTGATCAGCACTGCCAAAGACACCCATGGCCGGAAAACCGTTATCGAGTGTGTAGAGGGGGTCAAGGCGCGCGTCTATCCCGTCGGACGTTTGGATCGCGATGTAGAAGGAGTCTTGCTCCTGACCAACGATGGCGAATTGGCGCATCGTCTGATACACCCCAGCTATGAGGTCGATAAAACCTACCTGGCATGGGTGCAAGGGGAAATGACGCCGGAAACCGCCATGCGCCTTGAGCGGGGTATACCCTTAGAAGATGGTATGACCGCTCCCGCAAAAGTAACGATTCAGAACTCAGGCGTATACACCACACAGATACGCTTGATACTGCATGAGGGCCGCAAACGCGAAGTCAAACGCATGTGTGCCGCCGTTGGGCATCCTGTACAAATCCTACACCGCATCGCCTTTGCCGACATTAAATCCAAAGGATTGCGACCAGGGGAATGGCGCTACTTAACCCACCGCGAAATTGAATCTCTTCGGCAACGTGTTCAATTATCCCACCACTAGGCTGGTGCGTCTCCATTTCTACACAAAAAAAGCAGCGTCTTAAAAACGCTGCTATACCTACCCCCGCACGGAAGCTCTATCGATTGTTAAAGAGTGCTGACGCTAGGCTTTCACATTCAGTACCATCCCTGTTCCTTGTACCTTTGCCGTCATTACTGTGCGAATAGCCTTTGCACCCCGCGCTGCTGCATCTTGCTGCTGCGCTTGAGCCTGACGGACACCTTGGCGTGCCTGCGTCTGTTGCTGTTGCACAAGCGACTGAATTCCATTCGAATTTACCGAACCAACCATAAGCAAACCCTCCACAAGCCCTTAGAGGCTTACCAACCACCTATTTACTCGCATCGTGCCTCTGTCTGCGACACACCAGCAAGTAGGGTCGCACAACAAGCGAATACATGTAAATCGTACCATATCCCCATAAAAAAAGCGAAAAAGTATTTATTTGACTACAACGAGAAAAGTATTCTTAAACCGGACTTTGACAAGAGTTTTATTCGGGAATGATAAAAGTACTCTCCTAATAAGATTGCCGCGGCGGCATACTGAAAAGGAAGAGATGGGGGAGGTAATTAGCGTTGTTAATTCAAAATTTTTGTCCGCACTCCTGGCAGAACTTAGAATCTTCCTCATTCAGCTTGCCGCAGGCCGAACATTTTATCATCACCACCGTCTCTGATTTCCCTCCAAGATTGATATTCGCCTCATCCAAGGCGTCCTTCACCATGCCCCCCGCCATACGCGTGTAAGGTTCCAATTCCTCCCTTGCTTGCCCTGGATCAAGAACAACACCAGAGCCCGCCAATCCACGGGCACCAATGCTCGCAACGATGCCCCCGACAAAAACGAGGAGCATACCCCCAATCGCCCGGAATACGTTAGAGCGAATTTGCCCCTCAAAATTGTTGAAATCACCGACATGCATAGCGGCGGTAAAAAGAACAGAAAAAAAGGAACAGAACCCGATCAAGATCAAGGCTATGCCAAGATAATACGTTATCTTTCGTTGTGCTGATATCTGTTTTGTCATTTCACTCCCTCATATACTGAAACCACACCAAATGTTCAGCCCTAATCCCGAAAAGGTTAAAGCACCGCATTCCGACCTGGAGAATAGGCTTCGTCAGAATCTTCATCACCGCACTGTTCGTAACCGTAGGAATTGAAAAACTGAACAAAGCGCAGCAACTCGCTCAAATCAATCTTCCAATCCTGCCCGCCTTTATAATCCCCTGTATGCGGACGCCAGCAAGCGGCATATACCTCTCATTCGAGACCTCCCCTTTCTGTACACAGTGATACCCGTTGGAATTATATAATTGAATAAAACGCAACAGCTCACTCAGACTAATCTCGTTATCCGGCGTCCCCTAATAGTCCCTTCGCTCAGGGACGCTAAGGACCCCACCTCCTGGGTGTGATCCCTGGCCCCCTTAGTATACTCCAACTGCCGGTATGATCTATACACCTATAAACAGCACTTTATTCGCTCATTCAGTGTAGTCACTGGGGGCATGCCTTCTGAGTGTCCACATTTCATCCCATTGGCACGAACTGGTATGTCCCTTAGCGAAGAAGTTTTTGTTCCTCGTTTCCACGGTCTCCGAGAGGATGATGTAGTTCATTTTGTTTTGTTCCTACGATCCTCAGACTGTCTAAAAAGATTTCCGTGGGAGGCGTTTTTTTTGTTTTTTATTTGCAAGGCGTTGCTTCAAGCGAATTTTGTACCGCAACGCGCATGAATGTCAGTGTTCGTCTTTTTGCTCTCATTTTACTTTATTTTTATTGTCTTGAATATTTTAGCCTGTGCAGCAAACCTGGCTTTGCGTGTTTGCCGCAGGGGGGGAAGGGGTATTGACACGTTTCCAGTGTTGGAAAAGTTGGTGCAGGTTGTAGGTGGTGCACATCAGGGAGCATTGGGCTTGGATGTTGCAAAGTCCGTAGTGGGTGAATCGACGGAAGCCAAGGTGTCGTTTGATGAAGGCGAAGACGGGTTCGATGAGGTAGCCGCGTTTTTTAGCTCGCCTTGGACCGGTATCGGCCAGAGTGCACTCGGCGTTTTGTCCTGCTTGCTCCTGCACCTTGTCAAGCATGGCGTTAAGTTGCTGTTTATCGTTGCAATCTGTTGTCGCCTCGCAGGCGACAAGGATACCGGAGTGCTCATCGGTCACCGCTTGCCCATTGTAGGCAAAGGCGTTTCGGTTTTGTTCCTTGCAAGGCATGACACACGCATCTTCATCACTTGGGTGCAGGTGCGTCTTGTTTTTTTCTTCCAGGCGGTGCAATGCGCTGCGCACTTTCTTGCGCAGCGCCTGACACTCTCCCAATTCCTTGGGTAATGCATCATCAGGCGCGTCGCAGACGCTGGTTTCTTCCAGCTGTTTTTCCAGTTCAGTGATTTTACGGTCCAGTTTTTCCAGCAACGCCAACAGCTTCTTTTTGTGCCATCCCCCGCGATTGGGCACCCGTGCAGCGATTTTCGTACCATCGACGGCATGCAATACAAAGCCCACCATATCCGCTTCAACGGCGCCCCGCACCGTTTTTTTGAAGAGATTTCGAATCCCCTTTTTATTGCTACGAAAGAATTTTTTAAGGTATTATGGTCCGGCCTGTACATCCCCGCCAGCCAGACAAATCCGATTTTCCTTGGGGCGGGCACCATGGCTTGCTGTATCGTTCCCACGGTTTAGAAGCCAGTAGGGATTTAGTGCGACAGCAGCGGTGCTACATTCTCGGAAAAAGACTTGGATTGGAAGTATTATGATAACGCGATATAGCATGGCTTTAAGCTTGTTGTGTGTGCTACTGATTCTTTCCTTCATATGTTCATTTGCTTTGGATATGCGGGATGACGGAGCCCTTTCTGCTCCTAAAGCGGACGCATCTGCCAAGAATAATGATAATTTGGTTGCAGCAATCAATCTGTTTTTCGACGCGAATCCAACTACTTCGCCAGAGGAGATTTTAAAAGAGAGGCCGCAGGCGGAGTATCACGAAGAAGAATTTGATGAGGAGGATGTGCCTTCTTTTGAGGCTGTCACTACTTTCCTGGATTTTTCAAAGACGTCGAAGATTCGTTTCATGGAAAGTTACCTTTTTAGGGATAGGAGGTTTACGGGGGGATATATTGCTGTTGTGGGGCGCAAAGACAAAGGGCCGGCCCGGTGTTTTGTAGAACACGTTTTACAGCGGTTGTCGATGAGTGGCGTTTGTACGAATATGCATTATCGCCCTAAGGGGCTGAAAATGCGACTCCTGAACTATATAGGCCTGAAAATAAATTCTCCGAGAGAGCCTTTCCGAGATACTTCTGCTCCGGACATTTTGCTGGATTGGCAGTGCGGCGATACTGTTTTCTTGTTGAAGATGGATGCGGTGTATTGTCCGAATGAAAATAGGGTGCGTTATGGCGCTATTTTGACCACAAGTGAAACTAGCAAGGAGGAGTTGGGTAGTCGTCTTACTTTTGAGGATGGGAAGCCGTTAACGAATCCTGCGGCAGCCTTGGCTGCGTGGGGCGTGTCTATGCCGACGGGGTGGAATCCGGAGAAAGATATGCAGAAGGTGGGAGCATGGTAGGGGGGGGGATCTGAACGGGGGAAGATGGTGTGGCTATCTGTGTGAAAAATGCGTTGTCTTTTTAATGAGAATTTGTTATCGTTAGCGAAACGCAATAAGGACAAGGCATGGGCAGAGTGAATCGAACAGCAAAGAGAGTGCGATACTGCGGGGCTGGGATAGGTCTCGTGGTGATGGCGTGGTCTCTTTTTGCCTTTCCGTTGCATTTACTGCTGGCGCATGGCGCAGAAACAACATGTCCCGCGTGTTGTGTATCCCCTGATGGCGTCTCCCTGGTGCAACAGGAGGACAGGGCGCAGCAGGGCGTTGCTTCTTGTTCCCTATGCGCGTTTTTTAACGATCAGCTCAACCATATGGCGGACACGGTAGGGGGGAGCGCTCTACCGAAATATCCCTTTTCTGAAGCGGTGTTTGCATTCGCTGCACCGATTCCACGGCGACAAATCAATGTCTCATGCCACCCTCGCGCTCCGCCTGTCCTTTAATTCCTTGTCTTGAATGTGCTTCATAAACGTTAGGTGGACTGTATCTGCAGCTGCCGAGCAACGTTTGTGGAGGGTTCTACACGAGTTTTTATACGGTTTTAAAGGGTTGAGCCATGAGAAGAATGCAACGTGGTTTTACGTTGATTGAGTTATTGGTGGTAATTGCAATTATTGGCATATTAGCGGCTATTTTACTGCCTGCGTTGTCGCGTGCCCGTGAAGCGGCGCGACGGTCCAGTTGTCAGAACAACCTGAAACAATTGGGCGTTATATTCAAGATGTATACCAGTGAATCCAAGGGTAGTAAATATCCCCCGCAGCATACGTGGTATTGTACTGCGCAGGAAGAGGAACGGGTCTACGACCCTTGGCGCTTGATGTTTGAGGCGCGTTCATTGATGCCGGAGTATTTGACAGATCCCAATATCCTGATCTGTCCCTCATCCATTGGCGGTCCGGATGCAGTGACCCGTTTTGATGAAGGAGATGGGGATACGTGGTTCTGGGAGTGGAGCGATCCGGTGACGGGGGAGGGTACGGAGGATGGTAAGGTACAGCCCTGCGAAATTACTTCGACACCGTATGCCTATGCGGGCTGGGCTTTCCGCCGTGGACACCGTATTGAACCGACTGCTACAAGTGTTAATATGGATGCGATCCTTGAGTTTGTGGCGGAGGGGCCAGACAAGAAGGATGAAGATTTACCGATTGCCGATCCCAGTCTCTGCGATGAGGGTATGGGCGATACGATTTATCGCCTTCGTGAAGGTATTGAGCGCTTCATGATTACCGATATCAACAATCCTGGAGCGACCGCCCAGGCGCAATCGACGGTGGCCGTGATGTGGGACGCTATGTGTGCAGGAAGCTGGGAACATTTTCCGCATTTGCCGGGAGGGTCCAATGTGCTCTACATGGATGGCCATGTGGAGTTCCAGAAATTCCTGGGCTTGAAAGATCCGAATGGAAACTTTAATCATCAACAATTCCCGGTTGGTGCGACAGGCTTTGGCATCCATTCCCGCGAACCCAAGGCATGGGCCATGGTTGAGGATAGAATGGGCGAGTAAGTACAACAGCGTGTTTGTCTCTATTTTCCCGGGGCCTTTCTATAATGAAAAGCTCCGGGTTTTATGATCCGCTACGATATAAGGAGAAACCTATAAAGCAGGGGAAAAGTCAAAAGTAGAGGTTTTGGTTATAAGTAGCGTATACTTTCTCCCGTTTGTCGGCATACTCCCGAGAAATAGCCTAAAAATGGATTTTTTTGCTGCTCTGGGCACCAAGGACGCCTGCGACCTGATACCGGATGGTATAATCTCCCTGTGATTTTTCTGCGGGGATTGGTTTTATATAGCATAAATCGTAGTAAGTTGGGATTGGCATGGTCTAGAAACTCCAGCCAAAATCTAGAGTCCGTCCACTTCGTATCCTCAGTACGATAGTATTTTTGTTGGAAGCGGATTCTGCAGGACGAAAAAACGGAGACAAATGATGCGACGTACAGGCTTTACCTTGATCGAATTGTTGGTAGTGATTGCCATTATTGGTATATTGGCGGCTATTCTACTGCCAGCACTTGCGCGGGCACAGGAGGCGGCACGACGTTCCTCCTGCGCAAATAACCTGAAACAGATGGGATTGGCGTTCAAGATGTACGCCAACGAGTCCAAAGGCTCTAAATTTCCTCCCCGCCAAATCTGGGGGCGGAAGAAGGCGAGTACGAATGAGCGGGAGGATGAGCTTAAGCTTTCGGACACAATGATTTTTAACGGCGATTCGATGTACCCTGAATATATTGCCGATTTGGAAGTTGTATGGTGTCCTTCTTTTCCCAGCACCCCCTTGGAACGCTATGATGAAGGGGGACGTGGAAAGGGAAACAGTGATGGAATCATCCAACCGATAGAGTTGGTGAAAGCACCCTTCAATTACACCGGTTGGCTGTTCATGGAAGCACGAAATCTGATTGGCGATAAAGCGGGCACCCCCGGTGCCGGTGTAGGCGGTCGTTACGAAGGTGCCGATTATGACGACACACCGCTGGGTGAATTGGGCGAGGCTAATGGACTTTCCGAAACGGGTTGGGTCTCCGATGACGACTTTGAGGTCTCCGAACAGTTTGAGGGCACTCAGGCAGGGGGTAATGGGAATATTATTTTCCGTCTTCGCGAAGGTATTGACCGTTTTTTGATTACAGATATTAATAATGCCGGTGCTTCGGCTATGTCACAATCTTCTATTCCGGTGATGTGGGACCACCTGACGCCGCAGATCAAAGGCTCTTCGCACGTACCGTCCGGTATGAACGTATTGTATATGGACGGGCACGTAGCGTTTGCGAAGTATCCTTCTCCGACCCCTTGGATGGCCTCAATTGACGGTCCGCGTATTATTGGACGCTACGACCGCGAATTTGGTACGCCCAAATAACGGCAGGGGACCATCCCATATAGAATTCGGTAGTGTGACTACCTGGATATGTAATCTGAAAGCGGTGATCGAAGGCTGTATTCAGCTACTTCGATCACCGCTTTGGCTTACTTAGTGACGTGGGGGAGGGGGATTACTCCTCAAAAGGCTTGTCAGCCTTGTAGATTACAGTATACAAAAGGTCGCCTGAACCTGAACGCGCCTCATACTCGTGGCTGAGCACGGTCTGTATGCTCACGACAACCGCTTTGTGTTTTGCGATCCAGGCATTAACCGCCCGATCCAACTGTGCTGTTTTATCTTCATAGCCTTTAAACGTTTTTACAAAAACCATGCCCTCTCCCTTTTTGTCTATTAACTGCGGTCGCCGGCCCGCTTAAAAATCAAACGCGTCAATATTTGGAATACAGGAATCCAGCGGGACCGTTTCCAGATGAGTGGCACCGAGTTTGAGTAATTCATACCGTACCCGTGCCACGGGCAGCTCTACGCTCTTTGTATCCAGCTGAATACTAAATTCAGTATACGTTGGCCCCTCGTTCATCGTCGGTTCGTCTCCAAACAGTTTATTACTGCTCAGATACTGAAGTATGCCGTCAACGTTTTTCGCCTCGACGTTAAAGAAAACCAGCACTTTGTTCTCAGCAAAAATAGACCCATAAAGGTTCAAGAGGAACATGCGCGCCAAGTCTTCTTTTTCAGGGTATTCCTTCAAACGAGGATTAGCCCAGATGCCGGTTTCTGAACGCATAATTTCTTCGCAGATTTGCAGTCCATAGTTACGAATAGCGCTACCGGTTTGTGTGATTTCAAGACCAAAATCAACCGAGCCATTGACTACCTTTGCCTCGGTTTTCCCCCATGTTTCGTAGATGACAATACCCTTGTCGATTTTAGGCGGGGTCTTAAACTTCTGTACCGAGTAAGCACTGTGTGAATCGGAAAACCCCAATGTCTCGATTTTCTTGTGGAACCAGTCTAAGGCCAGATAGGGCATTTCAGAAACCATGGAAACGAGAGGTTTTTCACGAAGAAGCGCTGTAAACCATTCATCAAAGCTTTTGTCTCCCTCGATGGGATTGGCGATGATGACGATGCGAACGTGACCCCGTTTGAGCGGTAGCACTTTTTTAAGCTGGATTTCTTGTTGATATTCGTATTTGAATTCCAGCATCCGTTCTTTCATCCAATCATCGCCGCCGATGGCGATATCTACTTCTTCCACGGCCAGCTGCGAGCCAAATTCCTGGGGGCGTCCATCCCAACCCAGCAGAATGCCGTTGAGCGGAAACGAGGTGGGACCGCCTGTATCATAACCCTTAGTTGCGAAACCCGCTGCTTTAAGCAAGTTAATTAGATTTCCGCCGCGGTTAGGGTTCGCCAGAGAACCTGCTGGCATACCAATTACTAACTTCTCTCTGTTCATAGTACACTCATTCCTATTTCATACGTTCATTCGCGAAAAGTTACGCGAAATTCATACATCTTGCTATAGCTTATATACAAACCTTGGCGCTTTCTTATTCGCAAAGCACAATTAAAACCAAGGAATCGTTTGTATCCAGCGTCGGTAAGGTCCCTATATCGTATTACTACCGACGATTTTCAAGACAGATCTTCCTCTGCCGGAGCCGCATCGTATTCATGCCAGCGCAAATATACAATGGCGAAAGGATATATGCCTAGAGTAAAAAAAACACGCCCCATATCCCACGATACAATATGGGGAGCGGTTTCACGCAACATATTTACGAGTATTCCAACGGCACCACCCAGTAGTATAGAAGTTATGCCTACCCGCTTTCCAGTATTTGGCCAGGGTAA
This sequence comes from Candidatus Hydrogenedentota bacterium, assembly GCA_963678445.1. Taxonomy (GTDB): domain Bacteria; phylum Hydrogenedentota; class Hydrogenedentia; order Hydrogenedentales. The sequence goes on from OY782877.1 coordinate 4,325,822, forward strand.
TTGTTCGGGGCGTGGACGGCGCATAAGGAAAAACCCCAATCCAAAGAAAAGGCAGCCTATCCAGAACAAGCCATTTTCAGCCCGTACAAACCAGATATACCATGCGGGCGTTTGCCAAAAGGTATCTATTATCCATCGCGCCAATGCACCGGTGAACAGCATAGAAGCCCCCTCCAATTGCAACCGGCGCAACCGGGTGTTGCGATAGCGCAACCGTCGTATGGCGCCCCACATCAGCAGCGTCCAGGGAATTAGCATGAGGATGGAAAGTAACTGTAGGACCATATGTTTTTCTATCGCACTTTTAAAAACAAGGTTACTTATAACACCTGACGAAACAATACATACCCCTCTGCGGCGCGTGTAGAGATTTCACTACCTCGGAGACGCGCAGCATACTCGACATTTTTCAAACTGGAATGGTGAATCGCGTCGCGCATTTGAGATCTGTGCAACGATAGTGCATGTAATTTCTTGTCCAGATAATCCGAGATATCAATATAGAAATTCGGGTGAAAATGTTCCCGTTCCAGACTCCAGAAAAGGGAGGTGTTGTCATAACCGATGACAAGCGCTTGAAACGCCTTATTCTCCGGCACCCCCGGACGTGCTGCCGTAAATGCCGCACGGAAGACCGCTTCGTGGTCCTGATTGTAGGAGCCTACCGGTATGGCGAACATGGTTGGTTGTATTTTGTTCAAGGCCAATTTGCCCGTTTCCTCGATCTGTGCAATTAAATCACGCCGGGGAATGGCGTCTAGACGCAAATGACTTTCCGCGTCTCGATAGAGGATGTCCCAATCATCCACCTGGAGATAGTCCATGACCGCACGGAATTCACTTTCACGCGTATTGCCCGTTACCTGCGCATCGGTGCCGTCGTAATGCTTCAACGTGCCGACCGAACAGCAGACCACATACACCTCACCGCCCAAATCTTTGATGCGCGCCATAGTGCCTGCGCAACCAAAGCTTTCATCATCGGCATGAGGGGATATGACCAGTAGCCGTTGTTGGGACAAAAACGCATCTTCAGGTTTTTTAAAGACCTTTTTCATGCAAAAGCTCCTCATACAGCGCTTCAATCTGTTGCACCATACTTTCCAGACTATAGTAAGGGACCACTTTAGCCTGGGCCGTGGCTCCCATCATATGACGGCGTTCCGGGGCATTGGTCAGCGCAAGTACTGCTTCCGCCAGCGCAGCGGCATTTCGAGGAGGAACCAGCACCCCTGTTTCTTCCTCGTCCACAATATCCGGCAAGCCGCCCACCCGCGTCGCCACCACGGGAACACCCGCCGCACCCGCCTCCAGAACGACCCGCCCCATTCCCTCATTGACCGATGGGACCACCAGTATATCCATTGCCGCCATATAGCGCGGCACATCTGTGCGCAGCCCGGCAAACAGGAAGCGATCACCCAGTTGTGCCGCCAAACGCCGCAGTAATTTCTCCTCGCGTCCCTGACCGACCAATACAAATTTTACCTTTGGCTCCGCCTGCGCAATTCGTTGCGCCGCCTCTACAAAATACGTGAAACCCTTGACCGGTTCAAGGCGGCCCACACCCCCTATCAGAATATCGTCGTTGTTGAGTCCTAATTCCTGACGCATTACTTCACGATGCGCAATGGCGTCTTTAAAAGGATTTACATCAATTCCGCTAAAAATGACCGCATACTGTTCCCGCTGTCCAATACCCTCCTCCAGATACTCCTCCACCCCCCCCGGAGTTAACTCAATAATACGATCCGTACGCCGTGCCGCATGGCGTTCCATCCAGATAAAAAGCTGCGTCCAGGGACGGCTGAAATACCCATGAAAAATATTGCCATGCGGTGTATGCACCACCACCGGCACCCCTGCACGCTCCGCTGCCAGACGTCCCAAAAAGCCCGCCTTGGACGTATGCGTGTGCACAATATCATACCGTCCTTTACGCAGACGCCGTGTGAGGTGATGTAACGTGAAAAAATCTGCCATCAAAGCCGGTGAGCGCAGCAGCAGCGGCTCCCGCAAGATAGCGATCCCCGCTTCCCGCACCGCAGTTTCAATGCTTCCTTCCTTGCCCCACGTAGGCCCACTGATCAAATCCACCTCAAAGCGATCCCGATTCGCCAACCGCACCGTGTGGAACGTATTCTCCTGAGCGCCTCCCTTACAGAGACGTGTAATAATATGTGCTACCCGTATTTTTTTGGTCATTGCACCCACTTCATCAAAGAAAAACGTCGCATTCTACTCATTTCTATGGCCCTCGATAGGACCGCAGAACCATCCCCGTATTTTTTCGCTTTCCCATTCGTTTATGCAAACGAGGTAAAACGGTTAACGCGCTCCATCTTTCTTATCCCCGTACCCCGACAACGTCCCTTCCGTGAAAGTCGTCCAGTTCAACAATTTCTTTACCCGTTTTCTGCCAGCCACGCCTAGCGCTTGTGCTTTTTCCGGATCATCCAGCAACGCCACAATGGCCTGCGCTGTTTGTGTGGCATCCTGCGGCGATACGAGTACGCCTGTTTCACCATCCAGCACCGCATCCGGTACGCCGCCACTATTTCCCGCCACTACCGGTTTTGCATAGGCATGCGCCTCACTAAAGACCAGTCCAAAACCCTCCACCTGTCCAGCTTCGCCTTCCCCTACCGGTAATGCGAATATATCGCACAAAGTGTACAGGCCGGCCACGCTTTGCTCATCCAGATAACCAGGGCAACACACCTGTTCTTCAATACCCAGCGCTTTAGCCCTGCGAAGACAGGTTTTCTGACATGGCCCCCTGCCCGCCATAACCAATACCGTGTTGGGGTGTTTTTCCAAAATAGCGGGCATCGCCTCAACCAGGGTTTGTTGGCCTTTTCGAGGAATGAAACGCCCCAATGAAAAGACCATACGTGCCCCCTGAGGTGCAAAACGTTCCCGAAGCGCATCAAGTAGCGACGATTCCACAGCTATACGCTTGGGCGCTCCCGGAAACACGACCTCAATGTGGGATTCTTTCAGCCCAAACCCTGCTAACTGGGTCTTGGTGAAATGGCTGATAGCGATGGTTTTTTCCGAAGCTGCATAAATCCGCAGCAAGAAACGCCGCAAAAGCGTATTTTTACCGAACTTCATGAACTCATAGGCATACGCAAACGTCAGATACGGCGTTCCATGACGTTGCTTGGCCCAATAGCCCAACACCCCTCCATAGGACACGTTGATCCCCAAAATCAGGTCCGTGTTGCGTAGCTCTGGCCACGTTTTCAGCAAGAGCGGAAACAGACGGAACCAGCCCAGCCAGTACCCGCCAAACCGAAGAATACGAACCGGCTCCGAGGCATCAAAAACAGCCGCATCAAAACCGTCCGAATAATTCTTCCCCAATCGTGGCGCTACCACCGTCACTTCATGCCCCATCGCAGCCGCTTCCCGTGCCAATTGCAACGCCACCGTACCGATACCCCCTTCGATAGGGGGATAATCCACAGTCGGAATAAGTATCTTCATATTATGCCAATATATAAGAATCAAATCCTGCTTTAAAAACAAGATAACGCCAGTATCAAAAGATTATTTAGGGGTTCTCCCCCCAAAACTGCATACCCAACTTTTCTTCATAAAAAGCAGTATAACAGAAGAAAGTTAAGAGCGCACAAGGAAAACATTTTCCAATCCTCGATTCTCCTCACTTTTTTCCAAAAAGAGGAAAAGCATAACTTATAGATGTTGACGCTTTTAGGTCATCCTGTTAAACTGATTGTATGATAGTTGTGTCTGAGTATTTAATATTGTCATAGTTAGTGTTCTCTACAGATAACATGTCTGGCTGGACCGATATCGTCATCAGTCCTGTTTTTGTATATGGATCAGAAAAATGAATGGGGAGTTTGTGGTATGCGAAAGTGCCTGGATCGGGTAATGGCTTTTGGGTTGTGTCTTGGAATGATATGGATGACGGGGATGCAGGCAGGGGAGGCGGAACCAGCGTTGGACGCCAAGATGCAGACGCTGTATAAGGATGCCTATGGGTTGATGAGGGCGGGGGAACCGTATGCAGCGACGGTGCAGCTGATTGAATTGTTGCGCACAGTTCCCGGGGACGATGTGCAGTGGGCGGATGCATTAATAGGTCCCTCGCAGTTATTGGGCTTTTCAGTGGCTTCGCTCCTCGACTGGCCCCAGCGCAGCACCCTGTTAGAGGAGGTGTTGCAGCCGGACACCTATCCAACGGATGCCCTGTTGATTGCTGCGCTCAAGGCAGGTTCCGGGGTGCAAAGCATGGCGTTGCCCGCACAGATGACCCTGAAGCAACTCGGCGAGGGAAAACATCTGGCGGTTAAGGCAGCCGCCCTCTACATCCTGGGACAGCCATACTACTATAGCGGTTCCCACATGCAAAGCCCGGCTATGGCCGAATTGGTGCTCAACTATCCCAACCTGGAGTTTAGCCGTTGCCTCGTAGAGATTCCGGTTTACAACACCCTCTCCAAGGCACTAGAAGAAGGCGTATCCGAAAAAAATCTGTTGGGCGAGGTGCTCTACTGGGGCGGACGCAAGGAACAAGTGCTTCAGGCGTCGTCGGGCCTTTCCAAGGCAGCCGAGGCGCTGCCGACGATGAACTTCAAGGCGCTGGACGACACGGTTATACAAAAGTGGGCCGCCTCTCTGGAAGGCGAGGAAACCCCGCACAGTCGCTACACCCTGGTTTCTCTCCTGTCCAAAAGCTGCACCACACCCAAACGACGTGCGGCCGCACAATCCGCCCTCGCCGCTGTGGCGGAACGCGCCCCAGCGTCCCCCGACATACTTCGGGCGCGCATGCTGCTCGCCGACTTCGCACAAAAAGAGCACGACGTTGAACGTCCTTCTTCCCTTTCACTCAATTTGTTGAAACTCGACCTGCTTCCCTGCACCGCCGAACGTAGCATGTACGAAGCCACAATGCATACCGTGCAACATACCGCCCGCTACTACACCCGCTACGGCTTTGTAAAGCAGGCCCTCCAACTCCACGAAGCCTTGGCCTCAAAATTCCCCAACAGCACCCTGGCCGAGAGCGAAACGAAGCAAGCCAAGGCGCTACGAGAAAACGGTCTCGAGGCCTGCCTCGATTTGATCGCCACGGAGGTGAACGCGCCCCTGCGCAATGGTGACACCCAACGGGTCATCGACACCTACAGCGAGATCATTGCCCACACGCAGAATACTTCCTTACGAAACATCCTGCAGAAAAAACGTAGTCAGCTTGAAGTGAGTTCGTCCTCCCTTCAGACACAAACCACGGAAGCGCGCTAAGCGTACCCCAGGGAGGAAATAGCCATGCATACGAAATATAGCCTTTTTGTCCTGTTGCTCATTGGACTTACTTGTACCGGAATGAGCCATGCCCATCAATGTCGTACCTGGACGCCGTGCGAATGTGATAATCAGGAATATACCCTTACCCTTCACGAGATACCTGCATTTTTTCCAGGTACCTTTAAACGTTCCCCCGATAAACCCACCTATAAAAAAGGGGAAACCGTCTACGTTCAGTATACCCCAGCGGAAGGCCGTATACTTAAAAGGTGGGAGTCTTCCAGACCCTCCCATTTTTCGATTGAGGAAAATGGAGAAATAACAGCATTGTTTATTACAGGCGACACGACCCTGACCGCCTGGACCATTCCCGAGAAAGTGCATCTTTGGGTGAATTGGAATGAAAATTTTGGCGATGTTACCCTGCCGCCAGGGGCAGATCCCTTTTATTCAAGCTTTACTGTTTACGTCGATTACAACGACACAATCACCCTGACCGCGACACCCGCTGGCAACAATGTAATGACCTATTGGGAATATAGGGATTTTCGACGTTATGGAAACGAAATTACGCTTAAACCAAGAGAAGATCTAAATATCGAAGTTGGCTTTCGAAGCTCGATTCCCTCAAGTTCGATCAATATAGTGACGCCATCAGGATACGCAGACGTATTTTGCAATGGCCTCTACGCAGATAGCGCGATCGGCTATGCGCCATTTGGGTATATGATTGAGCCCAAGCACGGCTACGTAGTGCAATACGTGCATTGGCAAGAAAACGGTCAAACCCACTACACAACCTCCACAGGAGCGAACGGCAGACCCGCAGGCACCTATACCGCACAAATGAGCAAATGGATAACCCTCAACCTCGAAACCGAAGGAGAAGGCGTTGTGACCAGTCCGGAATATGTGGGATTTAAACCAGGTTGGAATCCACAACCCTACCAGACCGACGGCACCTCCTTAAGCCCCAGTATTCATAGCGGCCTACTAATTATGCGACCCGACGCCTGTCCCGGCTGGGAATTCGACCATTGGGAATACAAAGACGCCAGTGGCCAATGGGTCACCGCCAACCTGCAAACCACCGACAACAACCTTGCCGTACACATGAACTGGTGGACCTGCCCCGACGACGGCATCTGGCACCTGCACGTCCCCAACGGCGACTACACCTTCGACGCAAAAGCCGTCTTCGTTAAGGACTGCCCGTGCGGTCCAGAGTGTTACCCCGCCGATTGCAATCTTAACACTTCCGAAATGGCTATGCTGCAAACTTGTTTTCCCAACATGCGTCTCTGCAATGTATACAAAACAGGAGAGGCAACCGGAGACCCATCGGTGCCGGGGTCGTATAATTGTATTGCCTTTGTAGGTCGGGAAACTCGATGGGTATGGCCTGAAATTGATAAAAAGATAGAACTGGGTGGATATGGTGATGGTGACGGTAGATGGGAATACAACGAGTTTGTAAACTACTTCAATGCTCGTGGTGTAACCGATTACCTGATTTATGGGTTTTCGATGTCGGATGTAAAACATGCTGCTCGTTTCAATGGAACCTGCGCCGAAAGTAAACTCGGGGGGGATATCCAGATTCTACATGATCCGCAGGAAATGGAAGGGGGAATTGTTTACGGAAATTTATTACCATAACGTAGTCAAAGAGTATTCTTGGAATTCAACGATAAAGGAAAAAAGAATGTGCTTTTTTAAAAAAGCTTCTTTAGGGGCGTTTGTATTTACCGTACTGTTGAACCTTGGTGCGTCTATTATGGCGGAAACAGCTGATGGAGACTATGAACGACTTTTTGATGCCCTTGAAAAACGGGTTGAAGAAGTTGGACATCTGGGGGATGGTCCTGTTACAGGCTGCCCTGCGTATTTGGCAATACTTGAGTCCGGTGTCCCGATTCTGGAGCCGTTGGCGAAACGGATGGCCGGGGCGGATGACTTTATCCTTTTGAATGCGTATACGGCACTCTTTGGGGCCATTACACAGTTTCAGGGATATCCCTATGCACGGGAGCATCTTGTGCATGGAGGGCTGGATTTTTATGAGTCAAATAGAGATGACTTACCTCCTTTTTCATATGATATGACCAAGTCTCATCCTAACTGTTATGAAAGCCGAGAGAAGCTTCTTGAATGCTGGCGGAAGAAGGAAGAATTTCCATCGATTGAACAGCGTATTACGCTCATGCGTGAATGTAAAGGTCCTGGTGGTCCTGCGGATGCGGCTATTGCGTTACAGGATTATCGCCGGTATCAGCGCGCACTCATTAATTATGGGATTTTTAATCTTCCCGTGTACATTACCCTTATACGTGAGGATAACAATGTATTGGCATTTTCTGAATTTCTTCACGTTACACGACATCCTGTCCTTGACAAGCTAAAAAGCAGCTTCAACGTATTCGACAATTTAAAACAGGTGGCAACGACTTGGCCGTCCCATGAAGAGCGAATGTTGCTTGTTAAAAAATGGTGGGAGGCGGAAGGAGAGAAATATAAGGCGCTTCCTACCTTGGCAAAAGCTATTGAAGAAGCAGCGGAAAAGTTGTAGCCTTATCCATTTTTACTTTGTACGGAACCTCATGGAGGTATACATGAGACAAACTTTATCTACGTCGTCTTTCGTGACTTGTGCAATGTTTGTGGCTTTCCTACATTCTTTTGACGCTGCATACGCCTCGGCTGTGGAGGCAGTTGATGCGTCGGCGGGGGAATATGAACAACGTTTTGTTGCCTTGGAAAAATTTGTGGCTAAAAAAGGCTGGCTCGGAGATGGGGTGATCTTGGGGAGTGCTGAATATAAGGCGTTAAGGCAGTGTGGTGTAGCCATTTTGCCTGCATTGAGAAAGCGTATGGCTACGGCAAATGCTTCTATGTTGCCAATTACATATGGTAGATTGTTTAAACGACTGGCTGGGTTTACGCCCTATTATTACAGTGCTTCTCCTGATAAATCGAGAAAAATGGACATTTATGAGCCGGATCTTAAAAAACTGCCATATTTAAGTCGTGACGTCGATGCTCCGATGAACATGCTTGAGCAACGAAGCCGTATACTGTCGTGGTGGGATCGCCTGCAAGATTTTGACGATTTCCCAGCCCATCTTTCAAAAATGCGGGAAATGATTGCATCAGCCAGAGAGGGAAGTGTTGATTTTCCCTGGCAGGAATACCGGAACTACAGCCGAGCCTTTCTTAACTATGGTATTTTTAATATTCCTGCGTTTATCACGCTGATTGCGGAGGAAAACAACGACCTTGCCTTTATGGAGTTTCTTTGTGTAACTGCGCATGAAGAATACGTCAACATGAAGTTAATTGCAGACCGTTTGTACAATCTCCGCTACATTGCCCGCGTTTGGGATTCACACGAAAAACGCAAGCAACTGGTCAAGGAATGGTGGACCAAGCACCAATCCGAGTATACCGTCCTGCCGAAACTGGCAAAAGCAATCGAAGAAGCAACGAAAAAATTATAGCTATAGCCTTATCCATTTTCAGCTTGTACGCAACCGCATGGAGGTGTGCATGAGAAACACTTTATCTACGTCGTCTTTCGTGACTTCTGCAATGTTTGTGGCTTTCCTGCATTCTTTTGGCGTTGCACATGCCTCGGCTGCGGAGACGGTTGATGCGTCGGCGTTGATTGTCAGGCTGGAAGGTATGAGTAATATGCTGGTTGAGAATCCGCAGGCGGAGGAGTTGCGTACGCAGTATAAAGCGCTTGCGGATGAGTTGACGGCGTTGGGTGCGCAGGGGCGTCCTGCGATTTTGGCGCGACTGGCGTCGCTGGAGAACCCGTTTTTCCGTCGGGAACTGACCTTTGTTCTTGGAGAGATTGCAGGGGAAGCGTCGGACCGGGAATTGATACGTCTTCTGTGTTTCGACGATTCGTCCGAGGTAAAAAACACGGCGCTTGTCCAGTTACTCCATCGTGCGGAGTTGCGTGGCCCGCTTTCTTTTGCCTTGTCTGAAAAAGAACTTAACACCCTTGTCGAAATGACCCTGAAAATTGCCCGGGAAAGTCATTATGCAGGTTCCCTGATGCGCTTGCTGGGCTTCTGTGCGCAAAATGATGTACAGACGCGTTTTGCGCCGATTCTGACGCTTTTTCAGGAACAGGTGCATTTTGAAGGCCCCTTCCCAAGGATCAAGGACAGTTATCTTTCTCCACGGGTCTACATGCTCAATGGTTTTCTGCTCACCTTCGCGCATATGGGCGAGACTGTCTGGGAGCCGCTACGCGAGGCGCGCAAGAAGGCTCTGAAAGTAGAGGACGCCGAGTTTGCGAAATGGTTGTGCCTGGGGCTGGGCTTTGCCGGAGATCCGAGCGTAGCACAATGCACCGAATCCGTTGTACTGCACGATTCCGATCCGTATGTGCGCTGTGTTGCTATAGAAGCATATGTATGTTCTGCCGGAGAAGCAGCCATACCGGTATTAGAAACCCTTGCAGATGATAAAACGGAAAGCGAGTATAGTACCAATCCTTGGCCATTTTATGTTATTGGGGGTATCGCTCGTGCAAATCTCCGTATTCTTGAACAAAGTAAAAAGGAGCGTGAAGCAGCAGCAGAGGAAAAAACACAGCCATGAATTTGTACACAAACACGGCTTCCCCTGCTTCAGTAGATGCGACGACAGAGGCGGTTATCAAGATGGAAGGTATGAGTATGATGCTAGATGAGAGACTCTGAAGATAGACACTATCATCACCGGGTAAATAAGAACGCTCGGGTCTGGTCAGTCAACTGTTTTTTTATTGTTTTTAGGTGTATAATCAAATCTCTACTCTAAACAACAGCAGGGAGGAGGCGGATTTTGGATAAACGACATCCGTTAAGTATCTGTGTGATTGGTGCGTCGGGTGATTTGGCGCGCCGTAAGATTTTTCCTGCCCTCTTTGCCCTCTATTGTCAAAAGCTGCTCCCTGAACGTTTTCAGGTGGTGGGGTATGCCCGTTCGCAGCTGAGTGATGAGGCTTTCCGCACAAGTATCATGGAAAATCTGACCTGCCGCTATGTCCCTGGCGAAAGGTGTCAAGAACATATGGATCATTTTCTTGAACACTGCAGTTATGTCTCTGGGGATTACGATGCTCCGGAAGGCTATCAGGCGCTCAATGAGGCAATGCACTGTTTTGGCGGAGAGATTGTTGAAAATCGTATATTCTACATGTCCATCCCTCCCTTCCTTTTTCTAAAAACAGCGCATGCGCTTCATGATGCCCAACTCACCCGAAAAGAGGAGCCCTCGGCTTGGTCACGGGTAGTTATTGAAAAACCTTTTGGTAGTGACAGGGCCAGTTCGGATGAATTGACTGCGGGAATGGCCGAGGTTTTTACGGAGGATCAAACCTATCGTATCGATCATTATCTGGGCAAAGAGGTCATCCAGAATCTTATGGTGCTGCGTTTTGCCAATTTGATTTTTGATCCCATTTGGAATCGGACCCATATAACCGATGTGCGCATTTCCTGGATGGAAAATTTGAGTCTTGAAGGGCGGGCGGGCTATTTCGATGAATATGGCATTATTCGTGACGTTATGCAGAATCATCTGCTTCAAATTCTTGCCTTGGTCGCTATGGAACAGCCGGTTGGACTCGCCGCGGAATATGTCCGTGATGAGAAAGTCAAAGCACTGCGATGTGTTGCGCCTGTTGGACTAGATAATATTGTGGTGGGTCAGTATACCGCAGGCTCGACTGCTGGGCATCAGTCTGATGGCTACCTTGCCGAAGCGGATGTGCCGTCAAATTCGCGTACAGCCACCTATGCAGCGGCAGTGTTGCATATCAACAACCGTCGATGGGATGGCGTGCCCTTCCTTCTTAGAGCGGGTAAGGGTCTGGATGCTCGCTCGACGGAGATCCGGATTCGATTCGAGTCCGTACCGGGTAATATCTTCGGGGCTGCAGCTGGCCATTTAGGCCCCAACGAATTGGTGATTCATATTCAGCCTGATGCCGGTATTTCTTTCCGTATCATTAACAAAGTACCGGGCCTCGGGATCACCCTTGGCGAGAGCGAGTTAAATCTGCAATACAAATCGGCCTTCCGGGGAGAGATACCTGACGCTTATGAATCATTGCTGCTCGATGTCATTCAAGGGGATAAGAGTCTCTTTATCCGATCCGATGAACTCCAGGTAGCTTGGGATATCTTTACCCCTGTATTACATGAATTGGATGCAAGAAACATCGAGCCGCGCCGTTATGCTTTTGGCAGCCGGGGGCCGCAAGCTGCAGATGCCTTGGCAGCCCGCTATAATACAACCTGGTAGGCAGGAGTTCTCAATGAAGGATGTTTCTTTTGAATCAGCTGAGGCACTCAATCAGGCCGCCATCACTTTGCTCCGCAATGAATTTCAAGCACCGTTCCCAGCCCCGTTTTCTGTGATGCTATCCGGGGGTACTACACCTCGGCCTCTTTTCGAGGCCCTCTGCACAAGTCCTCCCACTACTGCAGATAATCTCCATATTGCTTATACGGATGATCGCTATGTGCCCGCTGAATCATTGGAAAGCAACTACGGACAATCACGGTCGATGCTCGAGGCGCTTGGACTTCCCGACAAGCGGATTATGCGTGTGCCGACTGAATTGCCCTTGGACCGTGCTGTTGAGGCCTATGACGCTGCCCTTCGTACCTTTTTCGCACAGGGGGGAGTCATCCGGCTGGCCTTACTCGGCCTGGGTAGCGATGGACACACATGTTCGCTCTTTTCCGAAGCTGATCTGGAGCGCTGTGGGACCGCCTATGCCATTGCAGTGCAACGCCCCGATGGGTTGCACGGAATCTCTGTAACGCCAGCTTTGCTTAACAAGGTTGAGCGTATCCTCTTTTTGGCCACCGGTGCGGAAAAAGCAGACCGGATAAGGCAATTACGCGAAGCGCCACAAACCCTTATTGCGGGCAAAGCCATAGCTGGATGTAAAGAAATCGAGCTTTGGCATTCCTAAAAGTCTGACGCCGAATCCTGTTTTGTTGGGTCTGGGGTGTCTTTTTTTTCGACGTTATTGCTTCTTTTTGGTAAGGAGCATATATAGCCCGTGGCGCTGTCCACTTGCTGTGGTCGCTGGCTACTTCAGTTCTTCATCGGGCCATGTCGTAAAACTGAGTGGGAGCTGTACGCCCAAGCTCTCCAGACGGGCTATTTCTGTGCGAACCTGTTCGTAGTTTCGGTTTTTGAATAGGGCGGTGCATAGAGGACGCCAGTATTCGATTTGTTTTGCGGGGCATGCCAGCATTTTGTCTATAGCGGCCAATCCTGCGTCGGTGTTGCCCTGCAGGAAACGGATATCTGCCAAGGCAATATAGGACAAGGCAAAATCAGGGGCGATATCGATGGCTTTTTGAAAGTACTCTGCTGCTTTTTCATATTCCGCGTCTTGATGTCCGAAACCTGCTAATGCCAGATACAAGGCTTCGACAGCTTTTTGGGGAGGAAGGTTGTTTTCCAGGGTTTGTTGTATATAGGTATAGAGGATGGCGTCAGAGGCGCTTAGCGTGACGATATGGCGAAATACATCGCGGGCCTCCTGTAGACGTCCCAACTCAATCAATCCCAGGCCCAGAGCATGCCATGCAGCGCTGCAATCGGGGTCCAATTGCGTTGCGCGTTGCAAATGCTGCACGGCCTTTTCAAGATTTCCATCCGATTTCGCGGCAAAGCCAGCATGAAGTGCATGTACCGCTTCAATATGTTGAGGGCGCACTGTGTTCTTTTCGAAATTCCGTAGTATGCTTTCGTAAATGCTGCCAGAGGAAGGTTCTATTTCGATAGTTTTTCGTAGATACTTTTCGGCTGTTGCGTAATCACCCGATTCGGCGAGGGCCAGACCATAGATGTGTAGGTATTTAGGGTCCTGTGTGAGAACCTCCGTGTCGTTTTCCAGATTCTTTTCTGATGGTGCCATTTCAGAAAAATGGGGCTCCAGTTCCATTGCTTGTCGGAGAACGCGTATGGCAAAGAGCGGAAAGCCATCTTTTAAATATCCGCAACCACGACGGTATAAACGGGTGGCTTCGCAGGCTTCTTTGATGTGTTCCCTTTTTTCGATGGCTTCTTTGAGGCTGCTGTAGGTGCGCGTCCAGGCTGGATAGACCTCGATTAAGGTTTTCATCACAGTTTTTGCCTGGTCGCAATGCCCGGTTTCTGCCAGGGCCATAGTCAGGTTAGTAAACCCTTCAATGGTGTCTTCGGTATTTTTTACGGCAGGCAGCGACTTCTCTTTGGCGGTGATTTGGTATACCCATAAAGGTTTTATAGCGGGGAAGGTAGTCAGGGTATAGGCTAATTTGTGTTTATCTAATTCACGTTCAAATGTTCCATCGGACGCTGTAGAGAAGTAAGAAGCAGGAAGGATGGCCCATACAGGCGTTGTTGCCGATTCCAATGCAAGGTAGTAGGCCGCTTGATCCGCGAGTATAGGAAGGGTTTCCGAGGAGGATACCGGATGGTCGGATGGTCCCAGGTTGTACGAAAAGACATCGCGCCAGATGGATTTGTGGATTAGGACAAGGGTGTTGGGTGCATGGGAAGCGTCAATGTATCTGGCCGCCTGTTTCCAATCGGTACGTTGTGGACCGGGGAGGGCTAGCAGTAATTGTGCGCTATAGGCAATGACAAGTAGCCCTAGCGTGATGTGCCGCAGTCCTTTTTTCGGAAGGGCGGCAATGGCGCCGCCGAGGAGTAGGTAGAGGGCGAGGGAGCTGTGTAAGGTGTAACGTGGAAAAATGCAGGGACGCCATATGAGGGAGGTAAGGTAGAGCAAGGTGGCGGGAAGGAACAACCAGAGTAGCAGGAAGATATGTTCCTGCACTGAAAATGAAGAAGCATTTTGCTGACTGCGTCGGCGCAGGAGGAACGCGCCTCCTACCAGTGCAAACAGGAATAGCGCAGTGAGTAACAAATTCCACACAGGTTGAGAAGCAACAAGTAGTGTGTTTGCCTTTTCGGAGACACGTAGCTGATACGTAAAGGCGACGACATCGTCGGCGATAAGGTCGGCCAGAAAACGGGGGAAGGAGGGACGTTGGAACCAGGATGCGGTGCTGCCCTGAGACCAGAATTTAATGTTGATGATATAGAGCAACAATGGCGTAACGCAAAGCCCTTGTGAAACGCCCCACAATACAAGTCGTCTTATGGGGCGTTGGTAGCAGAACACCAGACACACCCCTTCGGTAAAAATAAGCAAGGTGGCAAAGGGATGGGTCCACAATAAAAGAAAATTAGCGACGATGTGAAGGCACCACCAACGTTTTGACGCTGTACGTAGAAGTTGAAGAAAGGAGTACCCTGATAAGAGGGCAAGTAAGGTGAAGAGGACGTACATCCGGATGCTTTGCCCATGAAATACATGAATTGGCGAGAGAGAAAAACAAAGCAAGGCAACCATACCGGAAAAGGTTCCAAAACAGCGTTTTCCGAAGAGATAAAGTAGCGGCATGGTAAGCAGGGATAAAAGCACAGAAAGTAAGCGCAAGCTTGTAACAGACGCGCCAAAGGTATGCGCCCAGAAATATTCCAGACTATAGTATAGGGGTAACGTGGCGGGGTCAAGTGTACGGTTTTGCTGCAGAAAAGAAATCCATGTAGACGCATTGAGATGGGTTAAACTCGTGTATTCATCCCACCAGACAGACTCTTGGTGGAGATGATAGAGACGTAGCAATACGCCAATTCCCATCAAAAACAGGACGCCCCCGATTTCAAAGCCTTTTTGATTTACACTGTATTTTTTTGCAATATCCATCTCTAATGGCTGACATCCCAAAAGTTGTCATAAAAACGAAATTTTACCGTTTTTAGGGAGAGTAAGGAGCATAGTTATTGCCTGTGGTCGCTGGACTACGTTGGTTTCTCAAAGCATTGGAATACCATCAAAACAAGCAATTGTTTTGGGTAGGGACGCTAAGGACCATACCACCTGCTTGCGGTCGCAGGACCGCTAGTTGGGCAGATAAAAGCGTTCCCCCGTAGCAATGATTTCAATCGCAATTCCGTGTGATTTTACCTCAATAAGTCGCGCCTTCGTTCCGGGGATAGTTTCCCCGATATAGACCTTATTTAAATTGATAACAGCGAGTGCATTGGGACGTCGTTCGTTAGCTTCTCGTAAAATATTCATACGGAGATTGCCCAATCCATAACGTGCACGTTCCGTTGAACGCAAGATTGGCAATGCTTTGATATCAACCGAACGCGCTGAAGTTGTCGCTGGAGTAGATTGTGTCGCGACAGTACGTCTGCTCGCGGGTACAACAAAGCTGCGAGATGAAGTAGGGGGGCTCGGAATCGTTTGTTGCACAGCGGGTGTCGGCTGCGGTTGTTGTACAGGTTGCTGTTGCTGTTGCGGTGCAGGCTGTGGTTGTGGCGTGGGCTGCGGTTGCGGTGTCGGCTGTGGTTGTGGCGCAGGCTGTGGTTGCGGTGCCGGCTGTGGTTGCGGTGCAGGCTGTGGTTGCGGCGTAGGCTGCGGTTGCGGTTGCGGTTGCGGTGTCGGCTGTGGTTGCGGTGCAGGCTGTGGTTGCGGCGTAGGCTGCGGTTGCGGTTGCGGTGTCGGCTGTGGCTGTGGTTGCGGTTGCTGTTGCTGTTGCGGTTGCTGTTGCTGTTGCTGTTGCGGTTGCGGTTGCTGTTGCTGTTGCGGTTGCGGTTGCTGTTGCTGTTGCGGTTGCGGTTGCTGTTGCGGTTGCGGTTGCTGTTGTGGTGTAGGCTGTGGCTGTGGCTGTGGCTGTGAAGCTTCTGCGATTATTGTATTTTGTGGTGTATTTTGTGGACGACTTAGGACAACGGACAGGGTTACGGAAAGTAGTACAAGGAGAATGGCAAAACCTGCGAGTCCTGCAAAAAGGATTTTGGGCGAAATCGGCATGGCAGTTGCCATTTTCTGCAAGGGCGGCTGGGTAAGATCGGCCTCCGCAGTCTCGGCATTGAAAGATTCCTCTTCCGCCGCTGCAGTTTCGGCAGCTTGTTTGGCCGTTTTTTCCTCTTCCAGTTTTTTCAGCGCGTCTAAAATGGAGCTCATACTGACTCCTTTACCCCCATTTTTTCAAGAGCTATTTTCTGGCAGTGAGTCCAGAAAAACCAAGCTAACTTAAAGGTAATATCACACGGTGTTTTTTTCGGCTATTCGCTTGCATGGGGAACAAGGGGAGCATTACCCAATGCAGGCGGAGTAGTTTCTTTTGGCGTTAAATGCGTATTGCTTTCGGGTATAGATGTATTCTCAAGGGGAGCAGGTAGTTCTTGTACTTGTACTTGCCGTTTTTCATCGGGGACTGGCAGCGATTCAGCAAGTGCGGCGACAGGCTTGTGTTCTATTTCCGTGTGCTGTTTCTTACGTACGGTATCGTTATCCATGGTGACGACGACAGGCGCTTTTTTTTCAGGAGTCTTTTCGTCCTTTTTGGGAGTGGGGGACTCGTCGTTTTCTGATGCGGGTGCTTCAGGCTTTTCCACAGCATCTTGCTTTTGCTGTAGTGGCTCAGAGACGGGTTGTACAGTTGTTTCTTTTTCGGTTGCCTCCGGGATTTCCTTGGATGTTTCCGGTTTTTCTTGAGGCAGTGGAGCGGTATGGGGGCGTGCTGCGGTTACCGCAACGTTTTTGTGGAGTGCCGGTGTGGGTAGGGTGTTGGTCCAACTGGTTAAGACCATGCGCACCTGTTTTCCGGCGATGCCATCGACGAGAAGGCCTGTTTCTGCCTGAATTCGTGCAATAGCCGAAGCACATTGCGTGTCATAACGATTGTTCACGTTGTTAGGGGAAATACGTCCCAACGCCAGTAGTTGTTCTTTGAGATGTTGTACATTGCCATTGGCCTGCCCAGGCAACAATGCCGCCATTTTAGGCTTGGGATCGCGCCATGGGATCACCGCTTTTCCTGCATAGTGTCGCGCAAAGAGATCCCTGGATAGGGTATAGGTATCTTTTGTATTGGTGGTTATTGTGAGTCCCTGTTTTGTTTCATCCTTGGCAAGTAAAGCGGTCCAGGCCAGGGTATCGCCTACACGTAGTTGTACGAATGCGGGCATACCTATGGCCAGCAATTGGTCAATCGCAGGCGTCAGTATTTCGCAAGCCAACCCGTGTTGCTCTATAAATTCATTTAATGCTTGTGCGGTGTTTTCAGCAGGCCATTCGCCAAGTGGAGCAATATTCCACTTGCGTAGCAACGTGTCGGCTGCAACATTACGCATGGTATCTGCGTCCCAAGTGGAAAAGAGACTTTTAAAATCGTTGGTTTGCGTTGTCGATGCAGAATTTACGGCACTAAAATGCTGAAGCAGTTTTTCAGCCAGGGGAGAAGTTTGGGTGGTTGTCGTCGTATGCGTTGAGGTCGCTTGTGGCTGGGTCGACGCGCCTGTATTGTTTGAGGGAGAGGGGGTATTCGACGGGAGTGTCGACGGTGTCGTCGCGGTAAGCAGAGAATTGAAGACGCCCAGTTCACTTGCGGTGCGTTCGAGGGGGATTGCGAAGTATTTGATCAGCAGCACGATCAGTATTGCTGTGAGGAGCATGGCAGGGCTTGGTAACCATTTTTTCAGGGTGTTGTTTGATTTTTTCTGGGGGCGTATCGTTTCTCCCGTGATTTCATTGGCAGCCCGTTTGATAATCTGAGCATTGATAATGTGGGCTTCTTTGGTATAGCCAATTAATAGTGCGCGGTCGCAGATAGCGTTGATAACCCGTGGCGTGCCGCCAGAGTGTTTGTACACCGCACGGATGGCGGCCCGGGCGAAATGGACTTTTTTGCGTCCACCCGCCACATGAAGCCGATACGCAATATACTGCAAGGTTTCCTGTTCACTTAGCGCTTTGAGATGGTAGCGCGCCGTGATGCGTTGGTTGAGTTGGCGCAATTCATGCAAGGAGAGTTGTTCCAATAACTCCGGCTGACCGATGAGGATGATTTGTAGCAGCTTTTCAGATTCGGTTTCCAGATTGGATAAGAGACGAATTTGTTCCAATACTGCGGGAGAAAGATTCTGCGCTTCGTCGATCACCAAGACGCAGTTTTTGCCTGCACGCGCGGCCTCTAGCAGATAGGTATTGAGATCCTCGGTGAGGTCAAGCACGTTGTCATGCGCGGTGTTTATCCCAAATTCTGAACAAATCTTTTTAAGCAGTTCGGTAGGGTTCAACGAGGGATTGAAGACAAAGGCCAGCTCAGTGTCTTCGTCCAACTGGTTCAAAAGATTGCGACAAATCGTGGTTTTGCCCGTACCAATTTCTCCGGTCACCATGACGAAACCACTGCGGTTTTTTATGCCAAACAGCAGGTGTGCAAAGGCTTCTTTATGTTTGTCGCTAAGGAATAAAAATCTCGGGTCAGGAGTCAGATTAAACGGTTTTTCCCTGAGTCCGTAAAATGCCTCGTACATATATGCACCTCGCAGCAACTGGATACCATGTTTTCGGGGATAGGATAGCCTAGCATTTCATCGAAAAAGAATCAATTTCCCGGTCCGGATTTCTGTGAAATTGAGCGTCTATGGAATCAGGCAGAAGGTGGGGCCAGGGAAGATAGCGCATCTTCCCGGGGTGTATCCGTTTCTTCACCACCGGATTCGGTAAAGCGTTCCTGACCATGCATGAGCAGCCAGGCAAGCAGGAAGTAGAAGAGACAAATGGCCCAGAGCGTACACCATTCGAAGCGAACCTCGAACAAGTTGGCCTGCATCTGGTTGATACGCAGGAAACCAGGGACGCCGCTGGAACTGGGAAGTAGCAGAGAAAGGTTGCGGACAATGGGGGGGAGCGCTTCTGCAGGCCAGGCAAAACCCGCCAGGAATACCGCGGGCATAGAGCTGAAAATAATAGCGGAAAGGGCGTGCTCGCGTAAGCGGAAAAGTAGCCCAAGGGTTTGTCCGAGTAAAGTGATGGCCAATACGTAAGGAACCAGAAATAACATAAGTGTGGGAAGGTCCCCCCGGCTTTCAAGATCGAAAAAGCGGAAGATAACGAAAATATAGAAGAGGGGGTAGAAGATGTAAACGGAGAAGAAGGCACAACTGCGTGCGATGAGGATGAGCGCGTGACTGTCCCCGTGACGCCGATAGGTGGCCTCTTGTTTGGTTTCTCGACGGGTGCCTGCGACCAGACCAATGGCGATCAGCAGTGTTTGTTGCAGTATGATCATAAAAACGGCAGGGACGACATAACTGGCATAGCCACCGGTAGGATTGAACAAGGGACGGCTAACCAAGGGAAGCGGTTCGCGGGAAAGATAGGCCTGAGGTTCGGTCTTACCTTTGGCAGTGAAGCGTTTGATTTCAATGCCTGCTGAAAGGGTTGCTGCGGCGGTGTATAACCCACTTAGGATTTTGGAGTGTTTGAGAAAATACGTAGCATCTGTATAGATAGCTACATTGGCTTTCTCACCACGGAGAATATCCCCTTCAAAGCCTTTAGGGATGATAAATACCCCTGAAGCCTTGTCCGCGAGTACATATTCGCGCGCATCTTCGAGATCGCGGGAAAAGTGGGTGAATTTGACTTCCTGAGCCGCATCAGCCATGCGCAGCAGTTTACGACTCAGCGCGGTATTATCCTGGTCCACAGCGACGACCGGTTGTTCTTTGAGGACTTCCGGTGAGTACGGTACGGGGTAAAAGAGGGTATAGATCAATAGCCCGCCCAGCAGAATGAGCAGTACCCCTACGTCGGTAAACATGGCCTTATATTCGTCAAAGAGGATGCGAAAGAATTCCATCAGGTTTTGCCCCAATATTTCGGTTCGCGCAGGACCTTTCCAAATTTCAGCATGGTGAGCATCAGCGGGATAACAATGAACAGCACCAGCGCGAAGTAGTTGTTATAAGAAGCGTGGGGGGGAGCACCGCGCAAGCCCTGCTGAAAAAGAATATTGCTATAGTGCGTCAGGGGTAGCATGAGGCTCCAGCATTTCGCGGCGACGGGCATGCCCACGTAGGGATAGGTAATCCCGGCGAAAGCGAAAGCAGGGCCTGCGTAGAAACAGGCCAGACTGCTGGCAAGGCGGAAGTTGGCCGTTTGTATGATGAAAAAGAAGCCCATGGCCTGGTAGGCCAGTACGTAAAGCACGGCGGCGCATAGCATGTAGCCCAGATTGCCGCGGAAGGGGATTTCAACGTATCGGTATAGCAGCGCGATGACGAATATACTCAGCAGTGAAAAGCTGATGGTATAGGGTAAGAGCTTGGCCGTCAATGCCACAATAGGGTGACCGCCTGCCGTTTGCAACCATGTCTTGGCGGTGCCGAATTTCAATTCCGTCCCAATAGCATAGACCGTGACCAGAATAATGAAAGCCTGAAGCACGGTGATCAGCAAGGGCGGCAGCAAGAAGGCGCGATAGTCCAATTGTGGATTGAACAGGGGGTGGCTTTCGATGTTGATCGGGCTGAATTGCGCATACGCTGTAGACGGATTTTGTCCCTGCAGCATTCTTGAACGGATATCCAGTCCCGCAGAAACGGTTACCACGGTGCTGCGAACGGTTTTACTGATAAGGCCACTGCTCAGCACCCACTGATTATTAAAAAACATTGACACTTCGGGCGACTGGGCGCGCTTTACATCCCGTTCCATATTGCGCGGGAAATAAATTAACGCATACGCCTTACCTGCACGGATATAGTGGCTTCCTTCCTGCATGTCCTGCACAGTCGCCTTCACCTCCAGCAACTGCGTAGCGTCGAACATGCGCAACAAGGTGCGCGACAGCGTAGAGTTGTCATTATCCACCACGACAATCGGCAGGTCAGTCGGAATGGGTTCATAGAAGGCCGCCCATAACACGCCAAAGGTAGAAATGGGTAAGACAAACATGAACAAAATGCAATAAGGGCGATGTCCGATCAAGCCTAACTCACGCTTAAGCGTAGGAAAGAAGCCGCCACGCATTTTTTTAGAACTGTTATCCGTTACTGTGCTCATCTGAGTTTCCAGGGCACCAATACACTCATTCCAGGCCGTAAGTCTTCTATAGGTTGCTTGAGACGTGCGCGCACCTCGAATGTGCGTAGATCAAAACCACCCGAAGCACTGGTAGCGCGCCACATGGCGAAGTCGCCCAAGGCAGCGATGTAGGTAATCTCTAGTTCGACATCATTGAGGGCTAACGCGGGGATACTAGCCTTTAGCGTACCACCGATTTTCATACCCGGAAGATTATCTTCGCGTACATTAAAGGTGACCCAGATATCATTCATATCGATCATGGTGACAATCGGCATGCCCGCCGAGGCCAGTTCACCCAGATTAACGACATGTTCCAGTACCTCACCGCCAATAGGCGCGCACACTTTGCTTTCTTCGATGAGGGAGTCAACCTCGCTTACTGCGCCAGAAGCTTGGGCCACGAGTGCGGAAGCGGCGTCTTTATCTTCTACACGCGCACCCGTTTGCGCCATGTCATACTGCGCGCGCGCGGCGGCCTCCAGCTTTTTGGCCATCTTCATTTTCGATTCCACTTCATCGCGTTGCTGTTCGGGTACTACGCCGTCCTGATACAACCGCTCGATACGGGCGAAGCTTTTTTGTGCAAACTCCGCACCCGCCTGCGCTTGCAGCCATTTGTTATGCGCCATACGAATTTCTTCATCTCGCGCGCCATACTCAGCCTTGCGTTCCTGCGCCGATGCAGCCTGTTTGGCGGCATTGGCCTGTTGACGTTTGGCTTGTAGCTGCGGGCTATCCAGCACCGCCAACAGCTCCCCTTTTTCTACGGTCTGTCCCTCTTCCACCAACATCTCTTCAACGCGTCCGGGAATTTTCGCCGACACATTGACCTTGGTGGCTTCCACCTCACCCTGAATATACTGGGCGGGCGGTTCGACCAGAAAATAGGCTGCACCCGTCAGGCCGCCAATGACCATAAGAAGGAAAAAGAAAGTGATTATTCGGGCAATCATTCCGTCACCTCATGTTCGCGTATTGCTTCAGTACGTTTCATATATTCACGCCAACGATCGCTTCGTCCGCTGGCTTCCAAGAGACCAAAAAAAGCTACATCAAAATCATAGGCCGCCTTGAGCCGTCCCAAACGCGCTTTGGCGCGCGAAGTGCTGGCGTCCACTACCTCCACCGAAGTAGCGAGCCCTTCCTCAAAAGCCCGTTTGCGCACACGCAGATTTTCTTCCGTCAACAACACTGTTTTTTCAAGGGAAAGGTACTGCTCATGCGCCTTTTCCATTTCCTGGTAACGCTTCAGCACCAGACTGCGCAGGTCGCGCTGAATTTTGTCCTGCATCAACGACACCTTGCGTTCCAACGAACGGGCCGCGCGCACCTTGTTTTTACCCTGACCACCATCGAAGAGGGTATACTTCAGGCCAATGCCCATAACCCACTCCGGGTCCAGCATCGTCAGATCATCGGGGACCAACTCATACTTGCCAAAAGTGTACAACTGCGGACGATTCGCGCCGATTTCTGCACGCACACCCTGATGCGCCTGTTCATGTTTGGCTGCCAGTCGGCCCAGGATAGGGTGTTCCTCGTCCACATATTCCTGGAAAACCTCCAGCGACTCCAGGCAAGGGGCAATAAAGAGCGGCGAGGTAAGTACGGGCGTCTCCTGTGTAACCAAGAGGTTACGAAAGCCCTCCTCCACAATCTGTAAATCGCGATTTACTTCCTTCAGGCTACGTTCCGCATTGGCAGCCGCAACATCTGCGTTAAGGTATTCCACCTTCGCAATGATGCCCTCTTCAGAGAGGCGCTTTGCACGGTTGGCATGCTGCTGCATGCTCTCGGCTTCCTGCGCGGTTACTTTGCACAGTTCACGACTCATATAGAGCCCATAATAGCGCTTCGATAATTCGGTAAGCAGCGCATGACGCGTAGTTTGCGTGATAGTCTGCGCTTCCCGAATGCGCGCCTCCGCCGCTTTGTTCGCGGCATCGATGCGACCTCCCGTATACAACGGCAGCGTTACCGTGATTTCGCCTTGATTGAAGAATTTGTCCTGTACGCACAAACCCACTGGGATCGGGTCCACACCGATAATGATGGGACCATCCATCATCAGTTTCTTGATATCCAACTCCGCTTTCGGCAGACGTAGACCTTTGGCCACCTCGCGCGTGGCTCTTTGATACTCCTCATCCTCATGCGCCACCATCAACTCTTCATGCTTGGTTTCCATTTCACGCAACGCCTGTTGAAACGTCAGGGTATTTTCCCCGACAGAACATGGGATAATACCCAGGCAGACGGTCAACAGCACGCTCCACGAAAGCAAGTATTGCCCGTTTCTTCGGCGTTTAGCCGATCGCTGTAAGAGGGGGGAACAAAGAATATCCATAATTGTAGTGCCTTAATTCCAAAACAGTTTAACCATGAAACAGCGTAACATTGCTCTATATATTCTCAACCTTAAAAGCTACTTCGGTTGTTTCTCGTCACTTCTATGCACGTTTGATGTTTTCCGAAGTATATAAACCGGTCAGGCGCAAACTACTGAGCGTGTTAATGACGTCTTTCCGCGTTGCCTTTTCCGGATTGCGAATCCACCAGGCCAGGACCTGTACACACATCCCTACCATCGCCTGCGCCGTCACAGCCGGATCAAGTGTATCGCGGATATGACCATTACTTTTTTCTTCATGCAGCCGTTTTTCTTGTATCTGGACCAGATAGTCGATGATTTCCGTGCTGACCTGAAGATTTGTCGCTTCGGGATCAAAAAGGATGCGACACAAAGCCGGGTTTTCCTCCGTAAACGAAACCATCGTCTCCGCATGGATTCGTACCGCCTTCCTCGCCTCCTTCATAGGATGATCCGCCAAGGCCAATAGCGCACGCAGCAGTTCATCGATCCCCGAAAATAGAATCTCACGCAGTAAGCCGCGTTTATCCTTAAAATGTAAATACAACGTACCTACCGCAACGCCCGCCGCCTCGGCTACATCCGAAGTGCGTGTATGCGCAATGCCTTGCGCGGCAAATAGTTCCGTGCCCTTGGTCAACAATCGCTTGCGTGTTTCAAGGCGACTACGTTCCCGGGCATTGATAGGTGCTGTCATAATAGATTCTCAATAAGGAACAGCGGTTGCGCGACTTGAGCATGCAAACCATCATAATGACAAGCAGTGCTTGCGAGATGAAGCATACGAACCCGTCGTCTCGTTTATTACGGGCGCTGGACCGCTTTTGTTGATTTGACTGTACTTTCATTCACTGAGTAATGATACATTCATTACAGCAACAAATCAAGCTTTACAGCACATAGGACCCCATAACTAAGAAAAAGGTTTTGCCGTCAAGTGAATTTTCTTGCGAAGTGAGCAAAGAGCCAGTAGACTGCCCTAGGTTGAGTTAAAACCTACAAGAAAACGTACTATGGGATTTTTTAAAAGGAGAATACGAATGTGGCAAGCAGTTTTAATCTGTTCCATGTTACATCTGGCGGCAGGGGCAGAAGAATCGCCGTCGTTTTTGAAAGCGGAGCCAGTATGGGTGGCGGATCGGGCAGAAGAGAAAAATCTAACCGTAGGTTTTTGCGCCTCCTTTGAAGTGGGGGATGCGGAACAGCTCGAATTGCAGCTGACCGCCTCGACCGTATATCGCATTTTTGTGAACGGTGTTTTTTGCGGGTGTGGACCTGCACGCGGCCCCCATGGTTTCTTTCGGGTAGACCGCTGGGATATAACACCCTATCTTTCATCCGGAAAAAACACGGTGGCGATAGAGGTGGCCGGATATAATGCCAACAGTTACTGCTATTTAGATCAACCGTCTTTCTTGCAGGCAGAATTGCGTTCCGGCGACACTGTACTGGCGGCGACTGGGGAAGGGGCAGCGGATTTTAACACGCTTATCCTGTCCGAACGGGTACAAAAAGTACAACGCTACAGCTTTCAGCGTCCCTTTATGGAAGTCTACAACCTGACCCCGACCGCATCTCACTGGCGTATAGGGGCGCAACGGGGTGCTACGCCGATACGGTGTGCCACGCAACCGACGCAGCCCCTGCTAAGACGCGGGGTGCCCTATCCCCACTTCACCGTGCGTGATGTTGCGACACAGGTAGCCTCGGGGCAGGTAAAGACCGGAATAAGGGTGCGTAAGCCCTGGCAAGATCGGAGTCTGCTCAACATTGGCGAAAAACTTAAAGGCTACCGAAAATCAGAATTGGTCTGTGTGCCCTCGCTGGATCTGCAGCAAATGAAGAACACCGCTTTGGAGCCTAACGAAGCCGTCTGTACATCGATCTCCCAGTGGGATCTAGGGACCAATGCCTTCCAGATTCTGGATATGGGACAGAATCTTTCCGGATTTATCCGCCTGAATGTGACCTGCGACGAAGCCACGCAGCTATACGTCCTTTTTGATGAGATGCTGCAAAAAGGTGATGTGGACTGGAAACGTTTGGGCTGTGTTAACGCCGTGGTTTACCATCTGGAACCCGGGGAGTACGCACTGGAATCCTTCGAACCGTATACCCTGCGTTATCTGAAGCTGCTGGTGACGGAAGGCGCATGTCAGATTTCAAATGTGGGTATGCGTCTGTACGAAAACCCCGACACGGAACGCGCCGTCTTCCAGGCCTCCAATCCTCGTTTCGAAGCCCTGTTTGAAGCCGGGCGAAGTACCTACGCGCAAAACGCCGTGGATATCTTCATGGACTGTCCCCACCGGGAACGCGCCGGTTGGCTCTGCGACTCTTTCTTCACCGCCCGCACCGCCCATGCGCTTTCAGGCGCCACCCAGGTGGAAAAGAACTTCCTGGAGAATTTCGCCCTGCCCAAAAGCTTCGCACACCTGCCCGAGGGCATGCTGCCAATGTGCTACCCCGCTGATCATTACGACGGGGTCTTTATCCCCAACTGGTCGCTCTGGTTCATCCTGCAACTGGGCGAATACCAGCAGCGCAGTGGCGATGATGCGCTGGTCGCTCTTCTGAAACCCCGGGTGGAGGCCCTGCTGCGCTACTTTGAAGGCTTTGAAAACGAAGACGGGCTGCTGGAAAGTCTCGAAAGCTGGATCTTTGTTGAATGGTCCAAGGCAAACGGCTTCGTACGAGACGTCAACTACCCCTCCAACATGCTTTATGCGGCGGCACTTGATACCGCAGCACGCTTGTACGCCCATTCGAGCTGGCAGGAAAAGGCCGTCCATATACGCGACATCGTGCGTACCCAGGCCTTTCGCGACGGTTTCTTCGTAGACCATGCCGTACGCAAAGACGGCGTGCTCAACGTGCTCGACGACAAAACCGAAGTTTGCCAATACTTCGCCTTCTACTTCGGCGTGGCGACTCCCCAGTCCCATGCCGACCTGTGGCGCATCCTGCGCGAAGAATTCGGCCCCCAACGCAAAGAGACCAAGGCCTATCCCAACGTACACATGGCCAACGCCTTTATCGGCAACATGCTGCGCATGGAACTGCTTTCCCGCCAAGGCGAGATTGGCCAACTCCTCGAAGAATCCATCGGTTACTGGTACTACATGGTGGAACGCACCGGGACCCTGTGGGAGAACGCCCAAGACCACGCCAGCCTCAACCACGGATTCGCATCCCACATATGCCACTGCTTCTACCGCGACGTGCTGGGCGTATACCACGTAGACCGCGCCACCAAAACCATCCACCTACGTTTCGCCGATGTGCCCCTGTCCACCTGCTCCGGCGTACTGCCCATAGGAGAAGAAGAGATTCGTATACGCTGGACCCAAGACGACGAAACCCTCCGCTACCAGATTTCCGCACCCAACGGCTATCGCATCACCACCCAAAACCTCTCCGGAAAAAAACTCATCCGCGAATAGCCACACCCCCAAAATTCCAAAACGCTCGCAGTCCAGCAGCGACTGCGAGCGTTTTTTTAATGCTTAATCACTCAGCTAGCGGATTCACTTTTTGAGATGTATTGATAAGGTACTTGAGAATAGTCCGTCTATCGGTGTATTTTTGTGGGTATGGGAAGAGGGCCTTTTGCCCTTGGGAACGAGGATAGGAGGGGATAGATGGCTGCACCTACACGCAATCAGGTATTTATCAGCTACAGTCATAAAGATACAGAATGGCTTGAAGAACTCAAGGTTTCGATGAAGCCGTATACACGTGATGGCGCTATGGAGCTTTGGGACGACACCCGGATTCAACCGGGGACGCAATGGAGAGATGAAATCGAACAGGCCCTGCAACGCGCCAAAGTCGCGGTACTGTTGGTGAGTCGGTATTTTCTGGATTCTGATTTTATTGCAGAGAATGAACTGCCGCCTTTACTTAATACGGAAAAAGAAGCTGGGCTCACTATTTTCTGGATCCCTGTAAGTGCTTCCTCCTTTCACAAAACGGATATCCGGCATTATCAGGCGGCCCATGATCCGGTGAAACCCTTAGATGCACTTGCTGTTCATGAGCAGAACGCTGCCTGGGTCGATATTGCCGATAAACTGGAGCAAGCCATAAATTTTCGCCCCGGCCCGCTGTGTAACGCGACACCTTCACCAGCAGCGGGCCGAAACACTTTCTACGTGAACCTGCCTGAGCCCAATCCCTATTTCAAAGGTCGTGAAGAAACGTTACAGGCCTTACACGATGCCCTGAACACGACGGGGAAAATAGGGGTTTCTCAGATTAAGGGCCTTTCCGGGCTGGGCGGGATTGGCAAAACCCAGACCGCTATCGAATATGCCTGGCGGTATAGAGAACATTACCACACCATCCTCTGGATGCGTGGCGATACTGCTACCGAACTCCAACAAGGGTTCCGCCGTGCAGCGGAAGAATTGAATCTGTTGCAAGAAGACACCGAGGACACCAATAAAATCCGTAAAGCCATACACAACTGGTTTGCGCGACACACGCACTGGTTGCTTATCATCGACAATGTCGAACCCGATACCCAAAAGGAGATAAAACCCTATTTTCCCCAAACAGACCAGGGCCATGTGCTGATTACCACACGCGCTCCCACCCTTCAGTCGCTGGGTATTATAAATTCCCTTAAACTGAACGTGCTCTCTTCTGAAGAAGCGCTTAGCTTCCTTTTTTCGCGTGTAGGACGCGACTGCGATACCTGCTCGGAAGATGAAAAGGATGCCGCAAAAGAAGTTGTTGAAGAAGTGGGGGGCTTTCCCCTTGCCCTCGAACAAGCTGCTGCGTACATCGTGACCAATGAAAGCCGCTTTGAGGACTATCTGGCCAGTTTCAGGAAAAGACGTTCGGAATTTTTGGCGCATCATCCTGAAATAGGCGACTATCCCGACACGGTCGCCACCACCTGGCTACTGAATTTTGAACGGATAGCCCAGGAATCTCCTGCTTCCGCCGACGTACTTTACCTGAGCGCCTTTTTAGATCCCGACGCGATTCCCTTTTCCCTCTTGCGTGATGCTGCCGCCCAGAGTAGTCCCACCTTGCAAATCGCACTCAAAGACGTAGATGACGATCCCGTCCTGCTTGATGAGCTTCTTGCGCCGTTGACGCGATACTCCCTCATTCAACGTCACAAAGATGAGAAGAAGAAGGATAGGGGATATTATACCCTGCATCGTCTTGTACAGGATATCCTCCACGCACGCCTGAAAAGTGAAAGACTGTACAAAACCTGGCTTGCCTATGCGTTGGATACCCTATTTACTGCAATACAAGCGGATGAAGCCTGTCGTTTTTTTAACCTTTTTCCGCATGCCCAACGCTGTTTGTATCTGGCGCAAGACGCGGATATGTATTCTGCAATCACAGCTAAATTGAGTCGAAAGTTGCTCCGGAATCTTGAAAAACAGGGGCAGGAGACAGAAATTACTACCTTTCTCTATCAATATGCCCCAAAGAGCTTTCGTATGCTGATACAGGAAGCAACTACACAATACGACAAGCATGATGCCTATCTTGGTTTGATAAGCGTTAGCCCCTATACCAAAGCCAAAGCAATTTTTCAGGAGATGGTTGCATCTGGCATTGTTCCCAACCAGGTATCTTACAATACTCTTTTGAACCGTACTTCGACGTATGAAGAAGGGCGTAGTGTACTTAACGAGATGGTTGCATCTGGCATTCGTCTTGATCAGGTATCTTACAATACTCTTTTGAACCGTACTTCGACGTATGAAGAAGGGCGTAGTGTACTTAACGAGATGGTTGCATCTGGCATTGTTCCCAACCAGGTATCTTACAATACTCTTTTGAACCGTACTTCGACGTATGAAGAAGGGCGTAGTGTACTTAACGAGATGGTTGCATCTGGCATTGTTCCCAACCAGGTATCTTACTCTACTCTTTTGAACCGTACTTCGACGTATGAAGAAGGGCGTAGCGTACTTAACGAGATGGTTGCATCTGGCATTGTTCCCAACCAGGTATCTTACAATACTCTTTTGAACCGTACTTCGACGTATGAAGAAGGGCGTAGTGTACTTAACGAGATGGTTGCATCTGGCATTGTTCCCAACCAGGTATCTTACTCTACTCTTTTGAACCGTACTTCGACGTATGAAGAAGGGCGTAGTGTACTTAACGAGATGGTTGCATCTGGCATTGTTCCCAACCAGGTATCTTACAATACTCTTTTGAACCGTACTTCGACGTATGAAGAAGGGCGTAGTGTACTTAACGAGATGGTTGCATCTGGCATTCGTCTTGATCAGGTATCTTACAATACTCTTTTGAACCGTACTTCGACGTATGAAGAAGGGCGTAGTGTACTTAACGAGATGGTTGTATCTGGCATTCGTCTTGATCAGGTATCTTACAATACTCTTTTGAACCGTACTTCGACGTATGAAGAAGGGCGTAGTGTACTTAACGAGATGGTTGCATCTGGCATTCGTCTTGATCAGGTATCTTACTCTACTCTTTTGAACCGTACTTCGACGTATGAAGAAGGGCGTAGTGTACTTAACGAGATGGTTGCATCTGGCATTGTTCCCAACCAGGTATCTTACTCTACTCTTTTGAACCGTACTTCGACGTATGAAGAAGGGCGTAGTGTACTTAACGAGATGGTTGCATCTGGCATTCGTCTTGATCAGGTATCTTACAATACTCTTTTGAACCGTACTTCGACGTATGAAGAAGGGCGTAGTGTACTTAACGAGATGGTTGCATCTGGCATTGTTCCCAACCAGGTATCTTACAATACTCTTTTGAACCGTACTTCGACGTATGAAGAAGGGCGTAGTGTACTTAACGAGATGGTTGCATCTGGCATTGTTCCCAACCAGGTATCTTACTCTACTCTTTTGAACCGTACTTCGACGTATGAAGAAGGGCGTAGTGTACTTAACGAGATGGTTGCATCTGGCCTTGTTCCCAACCAGGTATCTTACAATACTCTTTTGAACCGTACTTCGACGTATGAAGAAGGGCGTAGTGTACTTAACGAGATGGTTGCATCTGGCCTTGTTCCCAACCAGGTATCTTACTCTACTCTTTTGAACCGTACTTCGACGTATGAAGAAGGGCGTAGTGTACTTAACGAGATGGTTGCATCTGGCCTTGTTCCCAACCAGGTATCTTACTCTACTCTTTTGAACCGTACTTCGACGTATGAAGAAGGGCGTAGTGTACTTAACGAGATGGTTGCATCTGGCCTTGTTCCCAACCAGGTATCTTACTCTACTCTTTTGAACCGTACTTCGACGTATGAAGAAGGGCGTAGTGTACTTAACGAGATGGTTGCATCTGGCCTTGTTCCCAACCAGGTATCTTACAGTACATTCTTTAAAAAGCCTCTACAGCATGTGTCGGGGGAGGAATTGATTTCGTGGTTTTTGACGCAGCCGAATCATCCTCCTGGGGCTGTGGATGCCTTGATTGCGAATTTTCGGAAACAGAAGCGGGTAGAGGATCTTTTGACGGTGTGTTTGTATTATCCGCATTTACCGGCGGCGACACGTGTATTTAAACGGTATGGGGAGGGGGCGTTATCGTTTTTTGAAGGAGTGGATCAGGCGGACCCGGAACATCGGAATGCGTCGTATGCCATTGCCAAGGTGTTACAGGCGTTGGGCCGGGAGGAGGAGGCCTTACCTTTTTTGCGTAAGGCGTATCGTTTGGCGCCTATGGATGCGCGTAAAGAGCATTTAGCGAAAGAATTGGCGCGGCTTGAAGCGAAATTAGAAGAAAAGGGGAAGGTTTAGGCGATGCGGTGCGTTTCAGGTTGGATTTGTGAGCCGGGGTGTGGTATTTGTAGCGGGCGTTTAGATTTATGTACGGAATGTCTACCTTTGGGGCAACGGAAGGAGAGTGTCAGGATGCGGGTTTTTCTTGGGATTGGGATGGTGGTTGTAAGTTTGTGTTGTGCGGCGTTGGGAGAGGGGGCGGTGTATAATGCGGGGGAGATGGGGACGTTTATGCGGGAGTGGTTTGTGTTGGGGCCGGTAGTGCTGGAGGAGGTGGAGGAGTCCTATCCACAGGATGCGCATATGCCGGGCTTTGAAAAGGATTATCTGACGGCGTTGGGGGGGGAAGCGTCTACGGGGTGGCGTCCTGAGGAGGGACAGCAGGTGCAGTGGGAGGGGGGGAGCGCGCAGTGGCGTGTGTATCGGAGTGATGAGGAGATTGTAAGCCTGGATGATGCGTTGAGTCAGAAGGCGGCGGTGTTGGGCTATGCGTGGGCAGGTATACAGAGCGACAGGGCGCGTTCTTGTGTGTTGATGGTGGGGCATAATGATGGGGGCGCGATTTGGTTGAATGGGGAGAAGGTTTGGGAGCGTTCCCGGGTAGGTGGGGTGAATATGGACGGGCATCAGATCCCGATTATTTTGCAACCGGGACTGAATCGCTTGTTGCTTAAGGTGGAGGAGCGCGCCGGGTCCTGGGCATTCTGTTGTCGTTTAGTTCCCTTTGACCACCCTGCGGTCAAGTCAGATTATTTACAGCTTTTTGCCTTGGAGCGAAATGCATCGGACGAGGTGGTGCTGCGTTCAACCCTGTCACCGACGTGGCGTGCTGCAATAATGGAATCGGCAACGTTAACCTTGCGCAATGCGGTGGATATGGATACGGTGGTGTGGTCCGGACCGTTTGGCGATGGGGCGGAGAGGGTGCTGGATGTGGATAGAACAACCTATGGCCGATATATATTGCAGGTGGAGATGGGCATGCCGGGGGGCAAGACGGTGTCGTTGGAGTTTTCCTTTGTGACGGGGGAACGCCCGGAGTATGTTCTGTTTGAAAACGGCGCCACGACGTATTCTATCGTGGTAGGGGATGCGTTGACGGAGTCGGAGCAGTGGGCGGTGGAGGAGTTGCAGCATTGGCTGAAAGAGGTGAGCGGGGCGACGTTCCCGGTGCGCAAGGCCTCGGAACCGGCGCAGCCGCATGAGATTGTGGTGGGGGTGAATGCACGTACGCGGGCTTTGCTGGGCGATGATTTTGTAGCACCGGAATTGGAAGAACAGTCGTTTTCTTATCGTAATGTAGGACCGGCTATCCTTATTTTTGGGGGCGCGAAAACGGGCACGATGTATGGGGTGCATTCCTTCCTGGAGCGGGAATTGGGCTGTCGTTGGTATACGTCGAAAGTGTCGGTAACGCCCAAACGGGAGCGTTTTTCCTTCGCACAATTGCTGCACTCGGAAACCCCTTCTATTCGGGTGCGCAATGACTTTTTCAAAGACGCTTTCGAGCCCATTTGGGCGGCACGTAATCGTAGTAATGGCACGATGGGGGGACGCGTGCAGCATGGGGGCGTGGAAAGCTATTGGGCGGTACATACGTTTAATCGGTTTCTGCCCCCCTCGGAATATTTTGAGGCGCATCCGGAATATTACAGTTTGGTGGATGGTAAGCGTACCAGTGATCGGGCGCAATTGTGTCTGAGTAACCCCGAACTGCGTCGGTTGCTGGTGGAGCGTTTTATGGAACAGGTGCGTAAAGACCCGAACCACCTGATTTATTCCCTGTCCCAGAATGATTGGGGTGGAGCGTGCCAATGCGAGGCGTGTCAGGCCATCGTCAAACGCGAAGGGACGGAGATGGGGCCCATTCTCGAAGTGGTAAATGAGGCGGCGGATGCATTGGCCAAAGAATTTCCGGACAAATACGTGGGCACGCTTGCGTATCGGTATTCACGCAGACCCCCAAAACATTTACGTCCTCGCGAAAATGTGGTCATCCGCTTATGCTCCTTTGACTGTTGCCGGGTACACCCATTTACCGATCCGAACTGTCCAGAGAATGTTATCTTTGTGAACGACATCGAGACCTGGTCGAAAATTGCGCCTCACCTGTACATTTGGGACTATGTCGTTAATTTTGGGCACTATATCATGCCCTTTCCCAATATCGATGTGTTGAAGCCGAATATGCAATTCTTGCGGGACCATAATGCGATTGGCATTATGCCGCAGGGAGCGTATCAGAGCATTGGTGGGGAGTTTTCCGAAATGAAGGCGTGGGTGCTGGCGAAGTTATTGTGGAATCCGGATGCCGATTTGGAAGCGTTGATTGATGATTTCATGTATGGCTATTATGGCCGTGCGGGACAGTTTATGAAGAAATACATGGAACTGGCGCAGGATCTGGTGGGGCCAACCACGCATTTCTTTGGAATACAACCGGATGATGCCTTTTTTACCCCCGTGTTCACACGAAAGGCAGTAGCCTTGTTTGACCAGGCGGAAAAAGTGGCGGATACACCGGAAATCCTTCGACGGGTCGAAATGTCGCGCTTGCCGATCATGTATCTGCAATGCAATCAACAACCCTCCCTTGCTAAAAGAAACGGGGTGTATGAGCGGTTCTGCGCCATTGTAGAGCGGGAACACATAACACACTTCTCCGAACAAGGAGAAAAGGATATCCAGGCCTTCCATAGAATGATGGCAGAGGAAAAATAGGCGGCGTTAAGCTTGGCGTAGCATTTTAAACAAACCCCATCCATATCGTTCAAACGGTGGATGGGGTTTTTACGTTCATGCACAGTGTAAAAAAACCTTCATTTACGGTACCATACGGGGTATGAAGTTGTAACTCGGAAAGGAAGATGCAGTTTTGAGTGAGAGGAATACAGAAACACCGGGTGCAGCACGGGAACAGGGCAGGGGACGCCTATGGCGATGGGGTATAGCTCTGGTCTTGGGTCCTGTCTTGTTCGGGGTCGGTTTTTTGTTTTTGTTGAATACGTGTGCGGCGCGGGATGAGAAGGGAAAGGCCAGGAATCCGGATACGGGAATCCTCGTGGGGGCGGAGGAGCGTTGGTTAGGTCCGGAGGATGCGTCGGGCGCGGTGCTTTTTGTGCATGGTTTTGTAGGTGGGGGGAACAATTTCGCCGATATGCCGGAGCTGCTGGCGCAACAGGGGTGGCGGGTGCGGGTGATGCGGTTGCCGGGGCATGGCACGACGCCGCGGGATTTTGCGTCGGTCTCTCCAGAGGCTTTGCTGCAGGCGGTGCGGGATGAGGTGCTGCCGTTGCGGGATAAGTATGCGCAATTGGCAGTGGTAGGACATAGTATGGGGGGGGCCTTATCGACCATTGTCGCCTCGGAGATTCCCGTGGATAAGCTGGTGCTGGCAGCGCCTTATTTTGGGGTTACCTTTCGACGTTGGTACGTGTTGCCTCCTGAAACCTGGGTGCGGGGCGCTGCCCCGATGCTTCCGTGGTTGTATAAAGGGAAAGTGTTTTTGCAGCTTAACCGTCGTGAAGTGGCGGATCAGGTCTTTTCGTATACCTGGGTGCCGATGAAAGGGGTGGTCACCCTGATGGAGTTGGGACGTCGCGCCAAAGATCCCAATGTGCTGGAAAAGATCACATGTCCGGTGATGCTTTTACATGGACAGGGTGACGTGGCCGCTTCCCCCGAGGAAGCGCGTAAAGCATTTGATGCTATGGCGTCTGAGGACAAGGTGTGGGTGAATCTGCCCAATTCCAATCACCATGTTTTTTGGGATTATGACCATGAGGAAGTGAAGAAACGGATCGGAGAATTTCTTGGAACGCCTGCGAAGTAGAGCCTTTATAATGGGGATGGCCCTATCGACCTTGCCAGGGGTGTTTCTTGGTCTAATGGCGCTGGGCTATACGCTCGATTTACCGCGTCTGGATCAGTGGGAATTCATCCCCTTCCTGGAGAAAGCGTATAACGGCACGCTTTCCTGGCATGATTTTTGGGCGCAGCATAATGAGCATCGTATAGTTTTTCCCCGACTCGTGTTTCTGTTGCTGGCCAAACTAACGGCGTGGAATCTGTATTATGAAGTAGCTGCCAACGTGCTGTTGGGCCTCCTGATTTTCATCCTGATCGCATGGCAGGCACATGTGGGATATGCACGCTGTCAACTGCCGCCGCCCTTTCCCTTTTTATGGCTACTCTCGCTATGTGTCTTTTCGCTCAGCCAATGGCAAAACTGGTTTTTAGGCTGGCAACTTCAGATTTTTATGTCCCTGTTTTTTTTACTCTCTGGGTGCGCTCTGCTCAATACCAAACGGGGAGGGTGGGGGACCTTCTCTCTGGTGCTACTCTGTGGCATTGGGGCGACCTATTCCTTTGCCAACGGCATGCTCTTCTGGCCTATAGCGATAATCTTCTTTTGGGCTAACCCCGTGTGGAAGCGTCGCCACCATGTGTGTTTTATCGGTGTGGCGCTGCTGGTAATGGCTACGTATTTTTACGGCTATACAACACCTTCTTACCATCCTCCGTTATGGAATGCGCTACGCCACCCTATCCGCCTTCCGCTGTACGTGCTTTGCTATCTTGGACAACCTGTGTTCAACTTCCATAAACTGGGTGCGGCATGTATGGGCCTGCTGGGGGTTGTGTTGTGGGGGGGCGGTTTATATCGTTTATTTCGATACGAGGGAAGGGATACCGCGCTGTTACGGTATTGCCTGATGTTGGGGGTCTACAGTTTGGCCAGTGCCTTAATGACAGCGGTGGCACGAGTTGAATTGGGGACCGCACAGGCAATGAGTTCACGTTACATTACCCTCGCCAATCCATTGTGGTGCTCTTTGTTCTTTCTATTACCCGTACTGCTACCGGAGTCGAATACACTTGCCAAGATGGGACGGTATGCGCTTTCGGGGGGGCTTGCAATACTGCTGCTTACCGCTTCCTTGTATGGGGCGTACCGTTGGACAGAGCGCTACAATGCCTGTCAGCCTGTACGAGAGGCATTGCTAGCAGGAGAACGAACGCCATTGGTAGTGCGGCTACATCCCGATAGCGACGTGGTGTATGCACGGACGCCGCTATTGCGTCAGCATGGATTATGCCTATTCCATACGGGTGATATATCAGAAGAATAAATAACGTTTACATAATGTATGAAAAGCAGGAGAAGAGAAATGGACAGGATAGAAATAGAGCGCGATACACGTCGGTGGGCCATGGCATGCCATTTAGCGGCCTTGTCATGTTATCTCAGCATACCCTTTGGTAACCTTTTAGGTCCGCTTCTTGTGTGGCTGTTCAAGCGGGAAGACGATCCTTTTATCGAGGAGCAAGGACGTGAAGCTTTAAACTTTCAGCTTTCGATAACCCTGTACGGCTTTATTGCGTTTTTGCTTTGCTTCATATTTATCGGTCTTTTACTCCTTCCAGTGCTTGTTATATTTCACCTGGTATGCACGATTATTGCAGGCGTAAAAGCGGGAAATGGCGAAGCCTATCGCTATCCCCTTACCATTCGTTTCCTTCATTGAATCGGTCGCCATTAACAGGTAGTTGGGTATCTAAAAAGGCCATGCAAGCGGGATGAGCAACGTGGCTGCGAGGAAGAGCAGCAGGTTGAGCGGCAGCCCTACCTTGACGAAGTCGCCAAATCTATATCCACCGGGACCAAAGACCATCAGGTTCGTCTGATAGCCGAGGGGGGTAATAAAACTGGCGGAGGCGGCAAAGGCAACGGCCAACGCAAACGGACGCGGAGAACATTCCAGTTGTTGCGCCATACTGATGGCAAAGGGAAAAACCAACGCGGCGGCGGCGTTGTTGGTAACCGTTTCCGTAAAGAGCGTCGTCATCAGGTATACGCCTGCCAATACCGCATGCGGACCAAGGGGACCTGCAAAATCGACTACACTACGGGCTATCGTATCCACCAAGCCCGAGGCCACCAGTGCATTACCCAAACCGAAGGCAGCGGCAATTGTGATAAGGGTCTGCCAATCGATGCTCTGCCGCGCTTCAACACTAGACAGGCAGCGTGTTGCGATCATCAGACCTGCGGTTAGAAAGGCGGCCAATATAATCGGGATGTGACCTGTAGTCATCAACAGCATAAGCAACGCAAGCAGTCCCATCGCGATGTACATCTTGTTGTGGCGCACCGGCTGAGAATTCTCGACACCGCCTACCAACAAAAAATCGGGATTGTTTCGATGCGCACGGGCGAAGTGAGGACCTGTTTGCAGGAGTAAGGTGTCGCCGGGTTGCAATACAATATCGCCGACGCGCCCCCGCAAGCGTTCGCTACCCCGGTGAACGGCGACGATAGCGGCATTGTATAAAGCCCGGAAATCAGCGTCACGCACCGTTATCCCCACAGCAGGACAATTGCCCGACACTACGGCCTCGCATAGCATGCGTTCACGATTTTTAAGCGATACAGTCGCGCTGCCCTTGTCTGCAACCGCAGTTAAGCCCGATATTTTATCCAGATCGACCAATGTACTGATCACCCCTGTGAACGTGAGAAGATCGCTTTCCTGTATTACCTCATGGGGCGTCACTGGCGAAATAATCTGACCCTTACGTTGGATTTCGATCAGAAAAAGCCCAGGGAGGCGACGTAGGCCAGCAGCTTGAATCTCTTTGCCGATAAGGGGACAATGCGCTTCTACCTCCAGATTAACTAAATAATCACGGGAAGTATTTGAGAGCTGTTCCAAAAAATCCATCCGAGTGGGTAACAGTCGATGACCCACCACCAGCATATATGTGATGCCTATGATGGCATACGGAAGTCCAACATAACCAAGTTCAAACAATCCCATAGGATGTAATGTTTCTGCGAGCGCAGGGGTTGCTTTAACGGCCTCCTGCATTAAGCCATCCACCACCAGATTGGTACTTGTGCCGATAAGGGTGCATGTGCCGCCCAGGATGCAAAAAAAGGAAAGCGGCATGAGCAGACGAGAAGGCGCAACCTGGTTTTTACGGGACCAGTCACTAACGATGGGGATAAACATACTGACGATGGGCGTATTGTTAAGAAAGGCGCTCATTGCGGTTACCGCACCCGCCAATCGTAATAACACGCCTTTTTCTGAGGATGCCCCCCCCAGGATACGATTGCCAAGAGCAGCTAATGCCCCCGTTTCACGCAGGCCCGCGGCGACGATATAGAGCGCCCCTACGGTAAGCATCCCCTTATTTGAAAAACCGACAAAGGCCTCTTTAGGGGTAATAATGCCAGCCAGAGTCACTACCGTTACAGCCCCTACCAGCAATAAATCCGCTGCGATATTACGTAACAACCCTACAAAAACAACGCCTAATACGGCTAGGCTTAACCAGGCTTCCCACGACATACAATCCATTCCTCTAATAATCTGCCTGGCACCGTTTGGCGTCCATTTGTCGAAACGGATGCTAAGCAATTCCGATTATTTGCACTAGTATATGCATTTTTTTATGGAAAGGCGAGTTTTTATTGAAATGGAGGTTTCCCCGATACGGCTATGTCGGTAGCGATAAAATAGCGTCTATTATGAGGGATAAGGAAGCTGTGAAAGAATTTCGAGAAAGCATTTTGGGGAATCTTTTTGCATTAAAAAGATTCCCCAAAAGATGTAAGTCTAAAAATCGAAGTAAAAAGCGTCTTTAGCTACTCCGTTTCTTCGATAAATCCGTGATAGAGGCCCATATAGTAAGGCAAGAGGAATACCGTTCCACTCCCCAGGCTGTGTCCGTTTCCACCATAATCCAGATGCCATGGGTCGGTATTCCAATGATGAAAATAGCGTTCACTCACCGGCAGTACCTTGCCATTTACCCGATAACCGCGATCAGTACGTGGGGGGTCATAGGGCCACCCTGCTTGCTGGCGTGGTAGACGAATAATGTCTATGCGCTGCTGATTCAGACGGCCCCAACTGACACGATCAAGCGGAAAATCCTTCAGCGTAAACATCGCGTCATCCAGCCAACCTTCCCACGGTGGTATTTGAAAGGTCCCCCAAGGATTCTGACAGACGGTTTCCAATCCAACCGCAGCGTACGCAAAATTAAAGAACGGGTTCATTTCCGGTTGTTCTACCGTCCAGGCAGTGTAGAACGAATAGAGGATCTTTTCACGAAGTTCCTCATCCTTCGTATACTTGACCAGATTGTAGTAGCACATAAACGCCATCTCATCATCTGATTGATTACCGGAGCCTGGCCCAAAATGGATTTTGTAGATCATTGCGTTGGTTTGGTAAGCATGTTCCTTTACCAAACGATCCGCAATTTTAGCATACTTGTCATCCCCTGTGATATGCGAGGCCACTGCGAGGTATGAAAGAATACTCAACGACTTCAGACCCCGTTCTTCCCACCAATTGAAATCAAAATTAAGGGCCTCCGGATTGTAAATTGAC
Source organism: Candidatus Hydrogenedentota bacterium (assembly GCA_963678445.1). Classification (GTDB taxonomy): domain Bacteria; phylum Hydrogenedentota; class Hydrogenedentia; order Hydrogenedentales. The sequence goes on from OY782877.1 coordinate 4,365,596, forward strand.
CAACGGGTTGGCCGTCCGTCATGATCCACAAGACAGAAGTTATGGCCGATCAAATGATCGGTCAGATCCCGCACCACCTCCCGCACCCGCTCCTTCTCCTCCGGTGTGTCGGCAACCAAATCATAATAGGCTGGATAGAAGAAGTAATGCCCATCCAGTTCATCCGAGCTCGTATCGCTCTTCCAATACCACTTTCCATCCGCACTCTTAGGCCAGCGTGGCTCATAGACCTTCCAGAGCGTATCATCCGTTGCCTTCTTTTTTTGATCCTGTTCAAAACGTCCCTTATTGGGATCGGGATCCTCCGTCGAGCGGATCGTACGGGCTACGAAGCCCTTATCCGGACTATGCTCACCGCCCTGAGTTACCTTTTGCAGGAAACGTAGTGCCTCAAAAGCTTTCTTAGCCCGTGCCTTGCGCTGTGCATCCTTCGTTGCCCCATAGCCAAAGCACTCCCCGGCGCCATACATCGAAGTCCAAAGTCCATCATTATCACTATCACTATAGCGGATATTTTCCCGTACCCCGGCCTTGGGCAAACCTACGTCGGAAGTGTAGCCAAAAGGCGTGCGCATGATGCACGTCTCCATTTCCTCTTCATAATAGGCCGCCTTTTCCGCCAAAGTCATCATTTTGAAACCAATGTAGCCAACGCCACCCGCAGTGGCTATCCAGGCATTGCCCTGTGCATCAATGACGATGTTACGAATATCGTCATTAGGTAACCAGCATTTTCCCTGACGATACGCCCAATTTTCTCCATCAAAGCGAATAGCACCCATATGCGTGCCAAACCACATGACCCCATCGGGACCTGCAGCAACACACGTAAAATCATTATACGGGAGTCCCTCTTTTCCCGTATAAAATGTCCATCCCTCCGCCGTCTGACGCGCTAGACCTGCCAGCGAAGCTACCCACAGATAGCCATCGCTGTCATACGCCACACCACGCACGTCCTCAACCGCCCACAAGCGTCCCTGCCCATCTTTAATCTCAACCTGTTTTGCAGGTTCTTTTCCATCCTTCAAAAAAAGGCCATCCGCACGCGCCGCCGCAAGCGGTTTACCCGGCATCTGCGCCACCTGGCGCACCTTTTCCGGCTTGTCCATAGCCTTTTCTGCCTGCGCCGCTTCCTCCACCTCCCAGCGTCCCTCTGCAAAACGCGCCAGTCCCGCAGAAGTCATCGCCCGCACAGTTCCTGAAGCATCGATCGCCACCCACTTCACATCCAAACCCGGCAGCCCCTCTGCATCCGTATACTTTTGCGCTATTTCCTGGGGGAAACGCCCAATTTTCGCCGGAACTGTGTCCGCACACGCTCCCCATGCCAGCATTAGCACAAGCACCGAAATGATACAGCCAATCCTTTTCCTCAAAACCAAATCCTCCTTTTTGCAGCCCAAGTACGACGTAAAGCTTTGCCCAACATCGATACACCATCTATCTGTTTAGAATCACCCCTTAGACTCCACCACACCACTTTTGGCTTCACTTTTTCCAAATAGCCCTAAAAATCAGGATATAATATCTTTTTTTTTATATTTTCCTTTTTTATTGTTTTTTTGTACAGCAAAGAAAAAAAACGCCTGCCGTATTCCTTAAAAGAAACGACAGGCGCTTATCTATACTAGCTTAACTCAGCGAGGTTTGAAATTTTAAAATGGGAAGATCTACTTACACAACCCCAATTCCACCACGAGCGGTTCCAGATGATTCCAGGCGCTCTCGGTCATCGACATCAACGGCAGGCGTAGTACATTTTCAATCATGCCCATCTTCGCCAATACCGCTTTGACGGGCATCGGATTGCTTTCGATGAAGAGACCTTTGAACAGCGGCATCAGCTTATAATGAATCTCACGCGCTGTTTTAAAATCATCGTTCAATGCTGCCGCACAAAGCGCCGCCATCTCTTTAGGTACGACGTTGGCCGCTACCGAAACCAAGCCAGATGCGCCAACAGCAATCATAGGCAAGGTCAAAGCGTCATCGCCAGAAACAACATTAATATCGCACCGGGAAAGGATTTGTGAAACCTGATCCACGCTGCCGCAAGCCTCTTTGATAGAGACAATGTTTTCTACCTTGCTCAACTCGGCAATCGTTTCCGGCAACATTTTTGTGCCCGTACGTCCTGGCACATTGTACAGCATAATGGGGATATCAACCGCATTGGCAATCGTCGTATAATGCGCAATCTGCCCCGCCGGGGTTGGTTTGTTGTAATACGGCGTGATCAGCAAAGCACCATCACAGCCCACATCCTTGGCATACTGTGTTAACCCCGTTGCTTCCTGAGTGTTGTTCGACCCCGTTCCAGCGATGACAGGACAACGACCGGCGACACGTTCGGCGACAAACTTGATGCACGCTTTCTGCTCCTCATGCGACAGCGTGGCAGCTTCACCGGTGCAGCCACAGGGGACGATCCCATTCGTGCCTTGCTCCAGGTGAAAGTCAACCAACCGACCGTACGCATCAAAATCGACGGCATAGTCGCGTGTGAAAGGGGTAACCAGTGCAACAAAAGAACCCGTGTACATGTTTCCTCCGGTCAGACAAAAACGTCTGCTTTAAGTTTTGTTTCTCCACTTTTATGCACAAGCGCGAAAAAATAGCATCGCTAAACAACTCATGTTCCTGTGCACAGCGCTAATTGTAACACGATGCCCCCTTCTACATAAACTTTCCTAAGGCCATCGCCATGCCCAGACAAAAAATAGAACGGTAAGCTTTCCTGCCTTAACAAAATAGTCTTGTTGAGGAGAACTTTTAAGATTGCAGTCAGAAAAATCATCAGCAACATTGTCCAAAGCAAAAAAAGTTTGGTATCATCATGTTACAGTGTGCAATCATAAAACCAGGCGAGGATGAAAGAGTGTGTGTTCACTTAAGTTTGGGCAGCAATCTAAATGATCGTCTGAAAAATATGCATACCGCGTTGAATCTTCTAGAGGCCCATACACAAATAACAGTGCGGGCCGTATCGGGTTGTTATGAAACTGCACCCTGGGGTGTGGTAGACCAGCCTGCATTTTTGAATCTGGCCGCAGAGATCTGGACGGACTTAGAGCCGATGGAACTCCTGAATGTGGTAAAGCAGATTGAAATCAGGGTGGGACGTCAGGCAACGCGACGATGGGGACCGCGAGTGGTGGATATCGATTTGGTGTTGTGGGGGGGACGGATGGTATCAACGCCTCAGTTGACGATTCCGCATAAAGATTTCCGCGAGCGTATGTTCGTATTACGACCGCTGGCGGAAATTGCCCCGGACGCCCTCGATCCAAAAACCGGTTTAACGGTGTCGCAACTGCTGGCGCAATCCCCCGATTCAGGGAAGATTGAACGCCTATAACTCCTTGAACCTTGTTTAACCGCTTGGAGCCCAAAAACGGGACCGGGACGGAAACGGAAAGAGATTCGTACGTCGCGGTTCAGGAGAGCATCTGTGTCTGCTTTAGTTACAACAAAAACATTTCTTGAACGTAAGCAACAGGGTGAAAAAATCACCATGTTAACGGCTTACGACTATCCTACGGCGCAAGTTATCGATGCGACCGGGGTAGACAGTATTCTGGTCGGCGATTCCGTGGGTACCGTAATGATGGGGTATGAGAATACCTTGTCTGTTACGATGACGGATATGCTCTATCACACGCGGATTGTACGACGTGCGGTTAAAAACGCCTTGCTTATTGCCGACATGCCTTTCATGTCCTATCAGGCAAGTTCTCAGGAGGCTATTCGTAATGCTGGCCGTCTGGTGGCGGAAGGGGGGGCGCAAGCGGTAAAGCTGGAAGGCGCTGTGGCCAATTTTGGCGAGGCCATCCGCGGTATTTTGCATGCCGGTATTCCCGTGATAGGGCATTTAGGTTTGACCCCGCAGTCGGTACATCAGTTTGGAGGATTCAAGGTACAAGGGCGAACTGAGGAAGCACAGCAGCGCTTGCTTGACGATGCCTTGGCTTTGGAAGATGCGGGCTGTTTTGCGATTGTATTGGAATGCATTCCCGTACCCTTGGCGGAACGCATCACACAGCGCTTGCAGATTCCTACCATTGGCATTGGGGCCGGAGCAGTATGCGATGGACAGGTGCTGGTTTGCCACGATGTGCTGGGCTGGGGAAAGACCCGCTTTTCAAAGACCTATGTGGATGTACGTGCTGCGATGGATACCGCATTTCGAAGTTATATCAGTGAAGTGAAGCAAGGGCAGTACCCTGCACAGGAGCACACCTACTCATGAAGATAATACGTAGTGCGGCTGAAATGCGCGCTTGGTCCTTTGCACAACGAGTAGCGGGAAAAACGATTGGTTTCGTTCCTACCATGGGCGCATTGCACGAAGGGCATCTGAGTTTGATGCGCGCTGCAGTAGCAGAAAACGATTGCGCTGTGGCCAGCATATTTGTCAACCCGACACAGTTTGCGCCTACGGAAGATTTTGACGCTTATCCGCGCACCTTTGATGCGGATCGTGCCTTGGCGGAAGATGCAGGCGTAGTGGTAATCTATGCGCCAACAGCTTCGGGGATGTATCCCGAAGACTACGCGACCTACGTGAGTGTGGAGCAAGTATCGCAAGGTCTATGCGGCGGATCACGGCCTCACTTTTTCCGGGGTGTGGCCACTGTAGTAACCAAACTTTTCAATGCGGTCGTGCCCGATAAAGCTTATTTTGGTCAAAAGGACGCACAACAGTGCGCAGTACTAAAACGAATGGTGCGCGATCTGGATATGGGACTCTCCATTGTAGAATGTCCCATTGTGCGCGACCCGGATGGGCTGGCGATGAGTTCGCGCAACCAATATCTAAGCGCTGAAGATCGGGCGCGTGCCCTGTGCCTTTCCCAATCGCTCTTTACCGCACAACGTATGTTGGAATCCGGAGAGCGTTCCGTCGAGGCCGTTATCAGCGCTGTGCGTGCAGGGATGAGCACTGTAGAAATTGATTACGTCGCGTTGGTCGATGCCGAAAGTATGCGTCCTGTCGCTGAGATTACAAACCCTGTTCTTTTAGCCGTAGCAGCACAAGTGGGGCCAGCGCGTCTGATTGATAACATAAAATTCTTTCCATCTGAAACAGAAGTCCAGGTGGAAGAGGAGATAGTGTAATGCTGTTAAACATGTTCAAGAGCAAGGTGCACCGCGCCACAGTGACACAGGCTGATCTGAATTATAACGGTAGCCTGACGCTGGATGCCGATCTAATGGAAGCAGCCGGTATGCTGGAATACGAGCAGGTATCCGTGTTAAACATTAACACCGGCGACCGTTTTACCACCTATCTCATCCGTGGCGAGCGGGGGAGTGGGGTCGTATGTCTCAACGGCGCCGCAGCACGTAAGGGCCAACCCGGCGACTTGGTCATTATTCTGACCTATGCACAGATGGACGCCGAAGAAGCCCAGTCCCATACGCCGAAAATCGTTTGCGTCGACGAGAAAAATCACATAGTTAGTGACTAAAATATGAGAAATTGTCATAAAAAACGAAATTTTTGTTGTGCTCAGGGATGGTAAGGCCATACCCATTGCTTGCGGTCGCTGGACCGCTTCAATTCTGCGTGAAATAAACCTCCACAAACAGAGTCTGTTCGAACATATGCAAAGGAAAGATATCGTATGAATCCCCTTCTTTCACTATCGGATTTTGAGGACGCCCTGGAAGCCAGTACGAACCAGCCTATTTTGATTTTTAAACACAGCAGCATCTGTCCTATTTCCGCTGGCGCTAAAGACCGGTTAATCGCTTTTCTCGATTCCGAAAAAGAGGATGCATTATCTTGCTACCAAGTCCTGGTACGTGAAAATCGCGACATTTCCAATGCCATAGCCGAACGTCTTTCAACTACCCATCAATCTCCCCAGCTCCTTCTGGTGCACAATGGGAAAGTACTCTGGCACACTTCACATCACACCATCACCGCCGATGAAATTGAAGAAGCGCTCGAGGAGCACACCGCCAGAGATTAAAGTTACCAGCGCCACTGGCAATATTTATGCTCCGTCCCATCCCTTGGTTCAGCAGAATTTTATTTTTATGAATCATTTTCAGAATTAAAGCCTAACGCCCCTAAAATAAAGCCTCCTTCCCAAAATTTTTTGAGCAGGAGGCGAAAATTTATCCGTTTGTTCAAGCGAGTTTCTTAGACGTTCTCCTCAAGTGCATTAGGGCAATAGCCATCCTCCGTGTCCTGTTCAGGACACGCATGATAGTGTCCACTATTGAAGAACTGAATGAAACGAAGCAGTTCCGACAGGTCTATTTGCCAATCTGGACCATTGGGATGATAATCACTGGCGTGGGGAGAACAGTTCGTATTTCCCTGCTCTGGTGAGTATCCGTCTTCCGTATCTTCCTGGCACTGGAAACCGGTTGAATTGAAAAACTGAATTACACGCAGCAACTCGGACAGACCAATTACATTATCTCCATCCTGATCTCCGGAGTGACTTACAGTACCTTCACCCTCACCCTCTGCAGCACCCTCGCCCTCACCTTCTGCAGTGCCTTCGCCTTCACCCTCACCCTCTGCAGCACCCTCGCCCTCACCTTCAGCAGCCCCTTCACCCTCACCTTCTGCAGTGCCTTCGCCTTCACCCTCTGTTTCACCTTCGGTGACAACAAGGCAGGGGGCATAGCTACTAAGATTGCTTTCTTCATAATTTTCTGGCTCACCACTACCCATGGAAAGCCCAGAGCGTCCATCATATGCGTCCAATGCAAGCCAAGTAATGGCAATCGTCCCGTCGAAAAACAATTCCACCTGGAAGCTTACACGATCATCTAAGACCCAATCGTTTTGCGCCACTTCATCATACGTCACAACAATACGATCTGAAAGCTGTTTCCACGAAATTTCACCGCCATCTTCCGGCACAAGATTTTTAGTCAATCCTGCAACACGCGGCATAGAAAAATGGGTTTCGGTGTCCTGCGAACTTGATGTATCGCCTTGCGTAAAGGTGATATAGCCATTGCTACCGATAAAGATTCGGTCATACGTCTCACCATACAATGGGAAAACCTTATCCTCTGACAAAAGGATTTCTACAAAATCATCATCATCAAGCGCAAGCGCGGTTCCCCCTTCAGGCGGGGTTGGGTAGGCGACTGCTTCATTCAGACAGGCGCTATATTGATTGTTCGATGTGTTTGGCGTAAAGACGATGGTATGGAAATCCAAATCATTTTGCGTATAGAAGCGCTCAGTAAACCAATCGGTGGGTGGGTCCTGACTGACTTGTCCGGTGAAATTAAGCTGTGCCGTATTAAAGGGTAAATCAATCGGGCCATCCACCGGGTCCCAAGGTAGCCCTTCTTTCAAAATTGGCAAATCATATCGGTAAGATAAAAACTCAACATAGAGGGTAGGGAAAAACCGCAATGTGAGTTTCAGTTGTGCATTCTCATTATACGAAGCCGTTTCACTGTATCCTTCCTCAGGTACGACAATGGGCACGGATTGTCCCTCTTCCGTGAAGGTATTCTCATCAGTCACCGTTATCGAATCGCAGGCCATTGAACCATCAGCGAGGATTGAGAGATCGACGCCGAGTCCTGCACCTACTGTACTCGTAGGCACCCAACGCGGTAACCAACCCAGCACCCAGTCGGTAATATCGACATCAAACAGATTGGATTGCGGTGCTTCATCATGCAGCGTTGAAGTGCTGTCCAGTAGAAACGAGTCAAAGTTCTGTGAATCTGTTGCATGGATAGTAAAATTGGGCACATACGGAATATTTTCCAAGACATAGGGTTTATCGCCAATGCCAATCCCCGTTAAATCCACCGCAACAGCAGCGTACAACGTAGCCCCGAAATCAAACTGCCATGTGCCCGACGCATTGCCCAGTTTGAGGGAATCGCCTTCCTGGATAAGTTCACCCTGAATATCGGCGCCATACGAATATACGGCATCTGCGGTCAGGCGCACCTGGAGTACGAAGCCCCCCGGTTCCTCCTCAATTTCCCCTTTTTCTTTGTTGTTCGGCCACCAGCCCGAATCAAAGCCTACATCGAAGCCCTCTGGTGGTGCCGTGAACTGCACAAGTTGCTTTTGAGGTTCCTCCGCACGGCTTTGCCCGGCAAAAAAAACCAAAGATACAAACAGGATTAGGAAGAGATAGCAGTGCATTTTACTGCGATCGTGCGTCGTCAGAACTACCGACATTCTGTGAAACTCCTCAGATCAACCCAAACATACAGCTAGCGTAGTGATACCAAGCCGTGCCTTTCCCAACAAAATCGAAACGGATACCCAAGTACACAAACCATAACAATGGTACCAAGCCATTGTGCACCTGTCAACGTGTAACAAAAGCATTGTAGTTGAGGAATGCGCGAAATTCCCTTCATGCTATTAGCGGTAAAGAGCTCTACCGCATGGACTAAGGAGGTTCTGAGCCGTCTTTTTTCTCTAAGTTTATAACCTGTTTATGTTTAGAACGGAATGCGATACAAGCGAATTTCATGGGTATTATCAGGACATGCCACTTCGGCGTATACCCACAATTCCCCTTTGTGATACAGCCAATCAGAATAGCGGAACGTAGCAAAGGTGTCGCTGGGGGTGGTGCTGACCAATATAGGGGTGTCAGGAGTCAGATCGATAATGGTCTGCAGATCAAAGGTAAATCCCAAGCCGGTGCCAATGTTATACACCGGGTCATACCAGTCGGTTTTTCCGCCCTCATAAACGAAGAGATAGCCAATGCCCAGCGGAACCAGAGAGGCGGGGCGTACACAGAAATCATGCCAGCCCGCCAGGGGCAACAGGCTGTTGTAGGGATTCCCAACCGGCTTCCAGTTTTCTCCATCCTGACTGCTGTAATGGTAAATCCGTTCATTACGGCGCATGTATCCGATCATGTAACAATGATACGCGCCCGCCACGTACTTGATTACCGGATCTTTGTATTCCACTACCGAGACATCGCGTGGATACGTTTTCTTTGGGGAAGCAATGACCAGTTTTGCAGTAGTAGCATCGAATTCGGTAGGCGTCGCCACGTCATCGAATTTAAATATGCCCCATGGGCCATCCTGAAACGGACCGCAACCATAAAGTTTGAATAACCCCGTTTTAGGATCGCGCAGCAACGCTGGCCGTTCAAAACCTTTTATCGGCACATCTTCCCGTTTTAAACTATGTGCCTTTGCAAAGTGAACGCCATCCGCACTACGCAGAATACGGATTTCGTAACCGCGTAATCCGCGTTGCGACTCCGCAGTACGCATACGACACGCCATCCAGAACGTTCCGTCATCGTCGATGGCCACCGAAGGAGCGCCAGCCCACCATTCGGGTTTATCTGCGTCAGGACGAAGGATGACCTCATAGTTGCGAAAGCCGTCGAGGATTTTTCCATAGCCATCTCCCGCAGCAGGCAGCGAAAGAGCAGGGGGGAGGGGCTCCGCTGAAGCGGAAACCGAAAAGCCAGCTATAGCAAGCAATAACGCCAACGCAGTTACACTCAGACAACAAAGCAGTTGCATAGTTCATCTCCCCGAATCCGGCCTGGGTTACGACAAAAGTTACCTTGAGAATCTTTATGAACGATAACACCAATTAATAAGCATGCACAAGTCTGCATAATCTTGGTGACTTTCATAAAAACGAAGTTTTGTCTCGGGCAGGGATGGTTAGGACCATATTTTCTGGGTGGGCCCTGGCTACCTTGGGGGCGTTGGCCTGCTTTTGGTAAATTTACTTCGAAAAATCCGTTCTTTTCCCCTCATCAAATACAGAAAACCGGCTATCCGGAATTGATATTGGGCAACCTTAGTGGATTAAGTGTTTTGTTTGGTTTAGTTTACATGTCTTGCTGGATTTCAAGGTCTATGGTATAATGATTGTGGTCAGCGCCACATATGGCGTTTCTCCTTCCGCGGAGGTCTGGTGCGAAATTCGTGTCAGGCCTCTTATTTCGTTCGTGATGTGCTTGCTGAGAGGTCATAGCTAACGAAATTTTATTCCAGTCTGAAGCGGAGGGGATATACCTCTGGTCATACTTTTTGGACCAGTTGCGCCGTTGTGCTAGGGAGATACAAAAATTTCGTCCGCTACAATCTCCGAACGCAGTTCATCCCCTTCCAGACGATACACCCCCTGTCCCTCCAAGGCTGTTTTCGCATCGTTTTTTTGTGTTGGAGCGCGCAAGGTGTAACTAAGCCTGTAAGGAAACTGCGGTACTTCGATCCATAAGAATTCGATAACGCCCTCAGCGCCAAACTCAGAGACAGCTACGGGAGCAGGTTCATCCTGTGCGGTCACTTGCGCAAAAGTCCATCCCTCAGGAAGCGTTTCCGTTAATCCAAACGCACTTGGCGACATAGAGCCGCTATAGGTCAGCGTAACCTGAACCGGTAACAACGCGCCTGGTGCCACGGTTGTTCCACTTGGGAAAGTACGTTGCAGGGCAAGCCCCGTCTCCTCAGCACCTTCACCTTCCCCCTCGTTTTCCCCTTCGATTTGACCTTCTCCCTCGCCTTCCACACTATTTCCTTCAGACTCCCCTTCGGTTTCTCCCTCGCCCTCTACACTACTTCCTTCCCCTTCTCCCTCGTTTTCCCCCTCAAGCTGACCTTCCTCCTCGCCCTCGCTACTTCCTTCTCCTTCCCCCTCAGGTTCTGAAGCGATAACCTTGATATAGTTCTCGCGTTGTAGGGTATGTGCTCCTATGGATGTCTTGACGGTGAGAGATACGGTGTAATCGCCTGTTTCTGTATAGGTGTGCAAGGGCGTTACCTGCGTACTGCTTTCTCCATCGCCGAAATCCCACAGCCAGGTGTCAATAGCTTTGCTACCGGGATACGATAAATCGGTGAAAGCAACCGTAAGCGGCGCTTCGCCTTGGGTCGGGATCGCGGTAAAATTCGCCAAGGGCTTTTTAGCACACCCTTGTAGCAAGAGCAGAAGGCAAACACCTGTGCATATGGCTTTGTAACGGCAGTATTTCATTACTCAGTACTCCATGCAGTTTAAGCCAGAATCTAAAAAAAACGACTATCAGGAAAATTTTGTTTCATCACGCACGGTAAAGCGAAACCGATTATTTGCGGTTCGTAGAGCGCTCCAGTTTTTCCTTTACCCCTTTCAGATCGCTGTCAAGGCGCAAAGCGCGCTCCCATTCGGCGGCAGCGCGCTCTTTATCACCGATCAGCAAGAACGCGTCCCCCAGATGATCGCGCAACATCGCATCATCATTATCCATCTTGTAGATAGCCTCCTGGATGTATTCAACGGCTTTTTTACCCCGTCCCATTTTGTAGTATATCCAGCCGAGACTATCCAGGTAATAGGGGTTTTCAGGCTCCATTTCCAGCGCTTTTTGTAGCAATTCTTCCGCTTTCTTCAGCTTTACGCCTTCCTCGGCATAAAGGTAGCCGAGAAAATTCCAGACCTCAGGGTCATCGGGCTGGAATTGCAAATAGGCCTGCAGATGTTTTTCAGCAGCTTCGAAATGGTCCAGATCATCATGGCAAATCGCGAGATAATAGTGTATCCAATGCTGCTCTTTTTCATAGCGCGCCAAGACTTCCTCAAGCAGCGGAATAGCCTCTTCATGGCGTCCCAGACTCATGAGCAGACGTGCCTGAATGACAGGTAAGGTGCGGGTGTCTTGTTTTTGCGACGAAGTCGTCAGGCGTTTTAATAAATAATCCCCCGCCTCTTTTTTGCCGAACAAATACAGCAAATCGTTGACGTATTCGCTACATTCGGTATCCAGGTCACCCTCAATCGTATCGAGTTGCGCCAGTAAGCCCTCGGTTGATTCCCCTGTGTCTTCCTGTGCCCAAAGCTGAAACAAGTACCCCAGGATAGGGGCGGAAGTCTGGGGACGATATGTGCTGACGCGTTGCGGCTCGCCCGCAATCAAGGCAACGTACATAGCCTGTATATGGTGATGAGGCGTAGCTTGGGGGGACAGTAAGAGGTTGTTATACAATTCCAGAGCCTGCGCACCTCGTCCAATACGCTCCCAGGCTCCAGCCAGATGCTCCATGGCCTGCACGTCGTCCTGTCGGCTGCGCAGATAGGCAGTCAGATAAGCGATCGCCCTTTCATTTTGATTATGTTCCAGCGCCATGACCCCCAGGAGATACCTGGCTCGGCTAAGACGTGGATTAAGTTCCAAAGCCTTGCTCAATGCGGCGCTGGCGCCCTCTACATCATTAATTCGGGCCAAATTGATACCCAACTGATAGTAAAGGCCGGGGGCGTCGGGACTAAGCTCGACGAGACGTTCATAAACTTCTATCGCCGCCACCAAATCGTTGAGGCTTTCCTGCAATTCGATAAGCGCGCCATAGCCAAGAATGTTTTCCGGATTAACCTCAATGGCCTTCATAAAGGCTTGCATGGCTTCATTAGGACGTCCCAGCTTATGTAGAATTTCCCCTCGAACAACCCACAGATTAGCGCGTTCCGGGGCCTGCTGCACAAGCCGTTCACTCATAGCCAAGGCATCTTCGTAGTTTTTACTACGCAAGTGCGCGCGAATCAGACGCAGTGCAGGCGTGAAGGCTTCCTGATCCAGTTCGGCGGTTTTTTCCATTTCAGTGAGCGCTTTTTCCAGATTGCCCTGCCGTTCATAAACAACAGAAGCAATGTAATGCGCGTAGGCCCGTCCTTTAGATGAGGTGGGCTGGTGTTCACGCCAGGGGATGTGTGAGTGCAGGGTGGAAACACATCCCGCTATGGCGAGGATTACAGCAACAATAGTCATGGATAAAACCACTTTCTTACTCATTCGATTCCCTTACCCCATTGGGGTGTCGTCAAACAACCATCCGGTCTCTGCGGTTTTGGCGATGGGGGCAAAGCTTTTTCGATGGACAGCGCATGCGCCGTGTTTTTCAATAGCGTCCAAATGCGCCTGGGTTGCATAGCCCTTATGTTGCCCAAATCCATAGACAGGATATTCCCGATCCAGCGCGCTCATCAGACGGTCGCGCGTTACTTTTGCTACAATGCTGGCCGCTGCTATCGAGAGCGAGCGGCTGTCCCCTTTAATTAACCGTTTTTGTGGTTGAGATATGCCCGGAATACTAAAGCCATCTACCAACAGGAAATCCGCACAGGTGTTCAGATCCTCTACGGCAAGCGCCATAGCCCGATAATTGGCCGCCTGAATACCGATACGATCAATTTCTGCAGCTTCAACACAGCCTACCCCGATATCATGCCCACCCTCGTGCAAAGCCTCAAACAACGTTTCACGTTGCGCATCCGTCAGCTGTTTCGAATCATTCAATCCCGCCAACGGTGAGGCCAGAATAACCGCTCCAGCGACAATAGGACCGGCCAAAGGACCGCGTCCCGCTTCATCTACCCCCGCAATATGCACAAAGCCCTCTTCCTTGGCCTGCTTTTCAAACGCAAACATAGCTTCAAGGCGTTTTGCTTCCGCTGCTTCACGCTGCATCTGTTTTACGCAACGTTGATACAGCGCCTGTGCACCTGTGCGTGCATCGTTTTGAAGTAGTTTCAGAAACGATTCTTTATACGGTGGGCCAGCGGCGGCCTGCGTGCGTAGCTCTTTTAAGGATGGCATAGTCATACTGAGTTTAACTTTACCTTGCTATGCTCCCAAAGTGCAACGAAATAACGGGAGGGAGGAGCTATTCGACAATGAAGCCATCTTTTTCAAGGGCTTTGGTCAGCTCACTTTTGCTGATGTGTTGGTAAGAGACCGTCTTGCGCGGGTCGGATTCAGTGAAATACTTTTTGAATTTTCGTCGGTGCAACAAATCCGCCATAACCAACGGATCTTCCGTCTCCAGCACATGAATCGTCCGTAAACGCACTCGTTTAATACCGCCACGCCAATCATCCAGCGTGGTAGTCACATTGGTGGGAAGCGCTCCGCCCCGATTATGATTCAGCAGAAACGCCACAAAAGCGCCAGCGTCATGCCCGTCCTGAATCGCCTGTGTAAACGATTCTTTGCTGACATTGTATACCGTAGCCTGTCCGGTACTTTGGCGAACCGCAAACTGATCGAGCGGCACCGTGAGCAACGGGTCCATATCCTGCAATGGTACGACAATATCAAAGTTGGGTTGGACGATAAACTCTCCTTTTCGCGAAGGAAACAACGCCTGTAGGTCTGGGGTGTAGGCGTCATTAATAAAGGTATTGCCGAGCGGCGTAATGCGAAAGATATTTTCATTGTGAAGCTGTGCGCGTTCTACCATGCCCAACCAGTAAAACGTTTCTTCCAGGGCGCGGGTAAGCTGACGTTCCGTTTGGCCCGACGCACTCGGACTGACGTATTGCCACAGACTTTCCATAGCCTTCAATAGGGGCGTGTCTTTTTCTTGCCCCTCCTGGATAGCGTGCTGAATGGTATTATCAACCGGATACCATGTGTCCGCCTGCAAATCTCCCAGAACATCCGCAAGCCAACGCCGTGCATGGGCGTCCTCGCCTTGCTTCAGGAACCACTCATATAGAACCCGGTGGCGTGCTACACGAGGCAGCGGGATCAGTCTTTCCAGCATGCCTGCACGCAAGGTATTGTCCACCCGTGACAGCCAGCCTACACCCTCCGCCACCCAGAGACAAGTGCTGAGCGAAGGTTCATCTTCCTCCGAACAGATTTCAGCCAGACGCCGTCTGTCCTCCCTGAACAATTCTCCATCACCACGCAGGCGCACCGGTTTAGCAGCGATAGCGGCCACAAGACGACAGAGCACGTCTGAAAAATGCAGTGCGTGTTGATGGGAGCTCTCTGGTTTTCCTCGTGCCGCCTTCAAGGTCACACGTTGCCGTTTACTCTGATTTTGCTGGTCGCGGAATTGTCGGATTTCCGAAAGCAGGCCCACCATGCGCACCAAACGGTCTTCCGCATCAAAGCGAAACAATTCAAAGCAAGCCAAACCCCGGAAAAGTTCCCATAGCGCCTGCTCCGTTTCAAACTCAGGCGTGTCACAGGCAATACGCAATTTCGAGGCAGGGAGAATTCCTTCCTCGGATTGCCATAACAAGTCGAACACATTTTTTGCCTGTTCGGAAAATCCACGCGTAGCAACATAACTGACAACGGCGTCGGGAGTTTTATAAAACCGCTCAATCAACTCCTCTACGACCATTTTTTTCGTAGCAGCCTGTTCAATCCCGATTTGTTCTTCCAGCGTGCGGAAGTCGTGGGGATCGAGGAGTTTTATCAAGCGGAATAGAGAAGGGATATCGCCATGATTCTCAAGGCCCGCCGAGATGCGTTTGATAAGCTGATTGCCTTCGGTAACCAGTTTCACCTTGGTCAGGTCCAGAAACATCAATCGTGGGTTGATATCAAGGAGATATTCTATCTCCTCTTCCGGCATTTCCAGTTTTTTCGCCAAGAAGCGCACTGTCAAACCGGAACGGCTATTGTTGGAGAGTTCCCTGGCGATACGAAACGCAGAACGGCTCATTCCTTCTAAAGACGCCAGAAGACTCGCACTATGCCGCATGCCCTTTTCCCCGTTTAAATCTGTTGCTACTCCACTATCCACAAAAGAAAGATTGTCATTATAGAACATTAACGGATACTTGACAAATTGTTTTTTCCTTTGGCGGTAGAGTTTCACAGGCAGATATAGCAACAACAATCATTAAAAGCGGAATCTTTTCGTCTTCTGGGACGGCAAGGGGCATATCTCTTGCTTACGGCGTGTACTGCTTCAGTTACGCAGGGATAGAAGCGTAACGTTGTGGCGTATTCTGTGCAGCTGCATACGCAATAATCGTGTCCAGCGCGTCAATTTCCTGACGAGAACAGAGAGACTCGAAGAAATGACGACAATAGCGGCATACGCGGGGATGCTCAAGCAAAAGCGCATATTCCTCGATAAAAAGCCGCCGTGCAAAGAGACAGCTATCGATACTATCCCGGATCAAGTCCTCCTCCCGCAGAAGGGGGTTGCGCCGTAACGCTTGCCACTTGGTTAACCCTAATACGGCTGCCGTTAGAAAATACAGGCCTTCCTCTAAGCCGATATAGTGGCTGATGGCGCTGCTTTGCCAGACTGACAGGGTGATCCCCCGTGCTTGATGCACATGAAAGAGCCCACAGCTTTCCCGATTACGCAAGGTAAGCGGAATGGCCTTGAAACGCCATTGGGTTGAAAAAGTATATACGGTTGGAAGGCGTTTGCTCCACGCAACAAGTTGACTACATGCCTCTTCCTCTCCTCTGACCCATACGTAATTCATACTGCAATACTCCTTTTCTCCTACCTGTATGCCGACGATAATGTAAAGACCCTATAGACTGCTTTGGTGACTGGAATACCCAAAGTTTTTATAAAAAACAAAACTCTATTTCGGCCAGAAATGCTCCAAGCCCTATATTTTCGTCGTGGCGCTGCCATCGTTGCATCGCTTTAGTGACGAATGGGAAACTGTTTAATGTTTGTTTACTTTATAAGACGTATGGGGCAGGACTTTTCTTGCATATTTTTTTGAAAAAAATACGGTTGTGTTTTTAGAAGTGCTGAAATGGATGAGGGCTAAGATGATTGTATTACGCTTGTAATTAAAGGCTAGATCTATCCTTAAGAATAGACGTTTAATTTTTCTTTGGATATGAAAAACGCCCCTTTGGAAGGATTCCAAAGGGGCGTCGGGAAGTTAGAAAGAAGTGCGGTATTGGTTACGTGAAAAGATCGCCGTCAACGTGGAGATTCTTTTTGGCGATTTCGCGCAATTTATATTTCTGTATTTTACCGTTTGCCGTTTGGGGGTACTCATCCACGATAAAGATATGTTTAGGCACCTTATACCGCGCAATTTTTGTACGTGCATAGTCGCGGATGTCTTCAGGAGTCAATGTTGCCCCAGCCGACAATCTGATAAATGCTCCGACGACCTCGCCATATTTGGCGTCGGGCACGCCGACGACCTGTACGTCTTGTATGCCGGGAACGGTGTAGAGGAACTCTTCTATCTCACGAGGGTAAATATTTTCCCCACCGCGAATGATCATATCTTTAATGCGGCCCGTAATGCGGTAAAAACCGTCTTCATCACACGTGGCGAGATCACCGCTGTGTAACCAGCCTTCAGCATCAATCGCTCTCTTGGTTGCATCCGGCATGTTGTAATACCCGCGCATTACGTTATAGCCACGGCAACATAATTCACCCTGCTGATGAAAGCCCAGTTTTTCGCCAGTATCCGGATCCATGATACAGGCCTCGATACCAGGCAACACCTGCCCAACCGTGCTGACACGACGCTCAATGGTATCGTCGGTGCTGGTCTGTGTGATTACAGGCGAAGCTTCTGTCAGGCCGTAGGCAATAGTAATCTCATTACAGTGCATTTTGCTCATGACGGCTTTCATAGCTTCAATTGGACAGGGAGAACCCGCCATAATACCCGTGCGCAGGCTGCTGAGATCGAACATGTCGAACATGGGATGAGCCAGCTCAGCTATAAACATGGTCGGCACGCCGTACAGTGCGGTGCATTTTTCTTTTTGGACGGCTGCCAATACGTGGAGGGGTTCAAAAATCTCAATAATGACCAGGGTGCCACCATGGGTTAACAAGGCCATGACGCCTAACACAATTCCAAAACAATGGAAGAGGGGAACGGGCAGGCAGAGACGTTCTTCCCCTGTGAATTTTTGACGTTCGCCAATATGAAAACCATTGTTAAGGATATTTTTGTGGGTAAGCATCACCCCCTTGGGAAAGCCGGTTGTTCCCGAAGTATATTGCATATTGACGACGTCGTCGCAGTGGGTTTCTTTTTTGGCTCGTAACAAACCCAAATCTGAAGTATGGCTTCCCAACAGCAAAAGCTCGGAAGTATTGTACATGCCGCGGTGTTTTTCCTGGCCAATGAAAATAACATGCCGCAGTTCGGGGTATTCAGCACTCTGTAGATGGCCACGGGGTTGCTGAGACAATTCCGGCACCAGCTCATTGACCGTTTTAACATAGTCCACATCGCGGAATCCGTCGATGATGACCAATGCCCGCATGTCAGATTGTTTTATTACATATGCCAGCTCATGGCTTTTATACGCGGTATTCACTGTGATTAAAACAGCGCCGATTTTGGCGGCGGCAAACATGAAAGTGAGCCAGTCAGGCACGTTGCGCGCCCATATGCCAATGTGATCACCCTTTTTCAAACCGATGGAAAGGAAACCTTTAGCAAGATTATTTACCCGTTGATCGAATTCAGCATAAGAAAAACGAAGATCCCGGTCGGGATAGATCATAAATTCGCGGTCAGGCGTTTCTTCTGCCTGTTTTTCGAGTATTTCCCCCAGCGTGGCGTTGAGCAATTCCATAAATCTACCTTGATTTTCGTTATATTTTTTGGCTTTTAGAAACTCCTCAACCGCTTTCCCTGAGGAGTATGCATATAGCTAATGAAAATGCAGGAAGGCGTTATACAGGGGTATAGACAACCGCCAGTATTTTCGCCGTGTCGCTTTCATGTGTCGCATGTACCTCATGGGGAACAACCGAGTCATAATAAATACTGTCGCCCATCTGGAGAACATGCGTTTCATTGCCATAGACCACCTGTATGCTCCCCGAAAGAACATAAATAAACTCTTCTCCTTCGTGAGCGGAAAGATTGCACTCTTCTTCAGCAGAGGGATGGACATCAATAAGGAAAGGTTCCATATGACGGTCCTTCTTATCCGCTGCCAAGGCATGAAAATCCAACGTGCTTATGTTTGAATGGCTTTGTCCGGAAAAGCGCACCACCTGGCAATCCACACCGGAACGTGCTACTACCGGCCCATTTTGCGGTGAATCATCCAGAAACGTCCCCAAACGCACACCCAGCCCCCGTGCAATTTTTAACAACGGCGCGAGTGACGGCGCCAACTCTCCTGCTTCCAACTGTTCAATGAAGGCTGCACTGCACCCACTTTGTTCTGCCAAATCTTCCAAAGAACACTGGTGCATTTCTCGCAGCTGTCGTATTTTCAGACCAACCTGATTCTTTTCCGTCATTCGTTTTTGCTCCATACTTGCATCACTTATAGCGTTTTTAGCAAAATTTCCTCGGACAGTTGTCCCTTAGCGACCGGTATTATACGTGTTTTGCCAATCGCATAAAAGCCCGGCATCTTAGCAGTGCGTCAAGCTCTGGATCTAAGAGGAAAGCTCATGTTATGATCTTTGTGTAGATGAGGGACTGAAACGTCACGGCCCGCAATACTCTTTCTATTTAATTCTCAGCAGCAGTTTGGTTTTGATTACAAAGTGATTCGGGTGCAATCTTATGACTAAAGATTCCTTTACGTGGTGTAGTCTGTCCTTTCTTATAGCGCTTAGCGCTCTTTTCCTCCTTGCGGGGTGCACGGGTGGTGACTTTCCTCCTCCAGCACGTCTATCGCTCGATCCCTACATTTCAGGTAACAATCAGGCAGCTTTGCAAGGCGAACTGCTTGCCAAGCCCTTCGTCGTGTTGGTGGAAGGGCCCCAAGAGCCCGGGCTCTTGGGGGGGAAAGGTTCGCGGCACGTTTTGCCGAGAGTCAAAGTGCAATTCTCGCTATTAAACCCGGAATCCGGTGCGCAATTTGAATCTGAATCTGAGAAAACAACATCGCTGCTCACCCAAACAGACGCAGGGGGAACCGCATCAGCGCAATTGCGCCTGGGACATTCCTGTGGCGACGTTTGGGTACAAGCGTCTTTGCCAGACTACCCCGAAGTGAAAGAAGTGCGTTTTCGCGCTGTTTCCGGGGTGCAAGTTGTCGGCGAAAACTTAGAGGCGGTGACGCAGGGAAAACTGGACGCCTTTGGAGTGCGTTTGCAACATGCCGATGGTACGCCAGCGCAAGGGGTAGAGGTGCTTTTCCGTACCGAGGGGGTTGCCGATGGCGCCAAAGTGGGGACGGGGTGCACTCTGACCGATGAAACAGGGCTTGCACAGAGCTCTTGGACCTTGGGTAAGAAAGTGCGCCAATACTACGCCTCGGTCGAGATCCATGATACACGTCGCGATGTTAGCCCGGAAAAACGTTTTGACGTTCGTGCAATTGAATTTATTGCGATGGCCACCAACAAACGCCAGATGTTTATCGTGCTCTTTGGCGGATTAGGCATATTCATTTTTGGTATGAAATTGATGTCCGAAGGCCTGCAGCGTATGGCCGACCGTCGATTGAAGACCATATTGAACTTTATGACCCAGAATCGCTTCATGGCAGTGGGGGCGGGCTTAGTTATTACGGCCATGATCCAGTCCTCCAGCGCCACGACGGTGATGACGGTAGGCTTTGTTAATGCAGGATTGGTTACCTTCCGTCAAGCCATTGGCGTTGTTTTCGGTGCGAATATTGGTACTACGGTCACGGCGCAAATCATCGCATTCAAACTGGATGCATTAGCCTACCCCTCCATTGCGGTGGGGCTGGTAATGATGGCGCTTATAAAGCGTCCGCAATGGAAAGCCTTTGGGCAAACCATTCTGGGATTTGGTCTTCTGTTTCTTGGGATGACCACCATGTCCGGTATTCTCAAGCCGTTGCGACATAGTCCCGAATTCGTTTCCTGGTTTCACCTCTTCGACTGTTCTCCCGATGCTGGCGTCGGCATGGTCAAGGCAGCGCCTGCGCTGATGTGTATCCTTATCGGCACGATTACCACCGTAGTGGTTCAATCCAGTTCCGCCACCGTGGGATTGGTCCTGGCCCTGTCCAGTCAGGGATTGATATCATTTTATACGGCGGTTCCTTTGATTCTGGGAGACAACATAGGCACTACGATTACAGCGAATTTTGCCGCAATCGGTACAAACCGCAACGCACGCCGTGCTGCATTAGCCCATACAATGTTTAATGTGGTGGGTGCCTTGTATATGTATTTATTACTTTTTGTTCCTTTTTGGCATGGGCAGCCTGTTTTTTTGGGCCTTGTAGATTGGATTACGCCAGGCGAAGTCTTTTCTGCCAATCCCGAAAACCTGTTACGTCATGTGGCCAACTCGCATACCACATTCAATATTATTAATGTGTTGCTCTTCATACCTTTTGTGAGCGCAATGGCGCGATTATGCGAAAAGATTATTCCTGTTACCGAGGCGGATGCCGATACCGTATTGCAGTATCTTGAGCCCAATCTTCTGAAGACCCCTTCGATAGCCCTGGAACAAGCAGTGAAAGAAGTAGTGTATATGCTTCGTAAGGGGCAGGCCGCGTTAAATGATACCTGTAACCTGCTCTGTGATAACCAGGAAAAGCTGATTGGGAAGATCAAAGAGCGTGAAGAGCTTATGGACCGGCTTCAGCGCGAAATCACCGAATATCTGGTGGCCTTGTCACGTAAAGATATAAAACGTGCGGAATCGGCATTGATCCCCGCATTGGTGCACGCCGTCAATGACGCCGAACGTCTGGGGGATCACGCAGAAGAGTTGGTGGAATTGCATGCCTTGCTTAAAGAAGGACACCATGAAATCACCCAGGCAGGCAAAGAGGAGATTCGGCATCTGCAGTCATTGTTGAACGAACAATTTGCTGCCATTTTCCAAACCCTGGAGAAAAAGGATCTCAGCGGTGTAGACACTTCCATTGGCTTAGAGGCCAAGATTACCGAGGTGTTAAAGACGGCTTCAGAAGAGCACGTGAAACGGCTTGAAGCGGGGAGATGCAGTTTGCAGGGCGGGGTTGTCTTCCTGGATGCATTAGCCCATCTGGAGCGCATTGGCGATCACCTGTTAAATATTGCAGAGCGCGCCGGGGTCGTTTTGAAAGTAACCGAGGAATAGGAAGAAAAATTCAGGAAGGCGTGTGCGTTTCCTTATTCATTCCGATTCGTTGATAGCAGGTTCAAAGACAGCACGGAAAGCCTTTTCGAAATGGTCCATTACCTCCGGCATCGCTGGTGCTTTTCCCAGCAATGCGGCTAAGGAGGTTACCGGTTTGTCTGCAATGCCGCACGGGATAATCAGCCCAAAGTGGTTCATATTCGGCGACACATTGAGGGCAATACCATGGAAGGTGACCCACTGGTGTACGCCTACGCCGATAGCAGCGACTTTTGCTCCATCAACCCATACGCCCGTATAGCCGGGCACCTGCTCGCCTTTGAGACCGTACTGCGCAAGGACTTGTATCAATGCGGTTTCCAAGCGGCGTAAATACCATCCCACTGAGCAGCGCCATTGCTTCAGATCCAGGATGGGATAGGCGACCAATTGTCCAGGGCCATGATAGGTAACATCCCCGCCCCGGTCGGTTGCCAAAAGCGCCACGCCCATCCTATCCAAAGCTCCCTCAGAATGCAGAATATGCGCCCGGTCCGCATTACGTCCCATGGTAATAACCGGGCTGTGTTCTAACAGGAAAAGTGTGTTGGGCGCATTACCTTCCTCTACATCCTTGCATCGCGTTTTTTGTTGTTCCAGCATGGTGTCATACGCGATAGGTTCAGAAATACGGATAGTTTCGATAGAATGCAATGTGGACATGGCTAGGTTTTTACCTTTTTACAATAATAAAAAAAGGGAATCGCCTTCGTAATACGAAGGGATTCCCCGGAAAAAAATCGAATTTAGTGATGGACATCTGAGAAGTTATCATAAAAAACGAAATTTTTGTTTCGGTCAGGGACGGCAAGGACCATATTTAATGGGTGTGGTCCTGGTCACCTTGCGGTCGCTGGACCGCTTTAAAGAGACAACACGTCGAGAATCGCGCGTTCTTCTGCCTCTACCGTCACCGGTTCCTCTGCAGCAGCAATAGCGCTGTCCGGATCTTTCAATCCGTGGCCTGTCAGGATACACACAATGCGGATGCGTTTCCCATTGCGCGGCTCTACAGAGTCGAAAAAGCCATTCTCGGCCAATTTAATCAATCCAGCGATACTGGAAGCACTGGCGGGCTCAGCGAAAATGCCTTCCGTCCTGGCCATCAACTTATACGCTTCACGGATTTGATGATCAGTGACCATACCAATGACGCCGTTCGATTCATCACGCGCCGCTTCCGCCGTTTTCCAACTAGCGGGATTGCCGATGCGGATAGCCGTGGCGAAGGTTTGCGGATCGGTGACAGGATGTCCTAGCACGATAGGGGCGGAACCTGCAGCCTGGAAGCCCAGCATACGCGGCAATGCGTCGCTTTTGCCCAAGTCTTTATAGGCCTTGTATCCCTTCCAATACGCGGTGATGTTGCCCGCGTTGCCAACCGGCATCGATTGGAAGTCAGGGGCAACGCCCTCGAAATCGTCAAGGATTTCAAATGCGCCCGTTTTTTGTCCTTCAATGCGATAGGGGTTCACGGAATTAACAAGGGCGATAGGGTGCTCTTCACAGATTTTTCGTACCAGCGTAAGCGCATCGTCGAAATTGCCTTTGATTTGGATTACAGTAGCCCCGTGCACCATAGCCTGTGACAGCTTTCCGAGTGCAATTTTTCCCTCAGGTATAAGCACCGCACATTGAATACCGGCGCGTGCCGAATAGGCAGCTGCCGCGGCAGAAGTGTTGCCGGTAGAGGCGCACATAACCACCTTGTAGCCGTCTTCTACCGCTTTGGTGACGGCCATTGTCATACCGCGATCCTTGAAGGAGCCCGTGGGGTTTAACCCTTCATATTTCAACCAGAGCTCCAGCTTGGGATGAATGGCGGCGCTCAGATTTTCAGCAGGGATGAGCGGTGTGGAGCCTTCATTGAGGCTGATGACACGGGTTTTTTCTGTAACGGGCAAATACTCGCGGTAGCGTTCGATTACACCGGGATTTTGCATGGTTTATTCCTTACACATATCTTATGGACAGGTTTATGAAAGCACTCTGATGGCATGCGTCGGTTCGGTAATTGCGCTAAGCGCATTGATTTCCGAAAGCGCCGCTAGTATACCAGATTCTACAGTGTCATGTGTCATCATGACCACGGCAACCGGTTGACCGGGATTCTCTTCATTTTGGGTGCATGAGGCGATACTGACACCATGCTTGCCAAGAATGGTACATACTTCGCCTAATATACCGGGACGATCTTCGGTGGTCAAGCGCAGATAATAGCGCCCTTGCAGCAATCCTATATCGCGCAGGCTGATAGCGTGGGAATAATGGAATGGCGGTGCTACGGGCGCTTTATCTCCGCGTCGGGCGATATCAACGATATCTCCTACAACCGCGCTGGCGGTGGGCAGCTTGCCTGCGCCGCGACCATAATAAAGCGTGGCGTCGGCAATATCGCTTTCCACGTACACCGCGTTGAATTCATTGCGTACCGCAGCCAGCAGATGCGTTTCCGGCACTAATGCAGGATAGACCGCAGCCTCAATCTCGCCATTGACTTTGCGGATGACCGCCAGCAGTTTAATCTGATAGCCTAGTTCCTTCGCATAAGCCACATCCTGATGGGTGATTTTCGTAATGCCTTCCACATAGATATCGTCAAAATTGACCTTAGTGCTGTAGCATAACGACGCCAGAATCTGGCATTTATGGGCCGTGTCCCACCCTTCAATATCAAGATCGGGCGGTGTTTCAGCAAAGCCCTGTTCCTGCGCTTTTTTCAATACCGTATCGAATTCCATACCCTCAAAAGTCATGCGACTGAGGATATAGTTGCAGGTGCCGTTGAGGATGCCATATACCGCATGGATATGATTGGCGGCCAAGGATTCGCGGATGGCTTTGATGATAGGGATGGTGCCGGCAACGGCTGCTTCGTAGCGCAAATCTACCTTGTTTTCAATGGCCGTTTCGGTTAATTCCACGCCTGCCTTTGCCAGAAGCATTTTATTGGCAGTAACTACGTGCTTACCTGCCTTCATCGCTTCCAGGATAAACCGTTTTGCGGGTTGCTCGCCTCCGATAAGCTCACATACAACATCAACCGCCGGATCGGCAATGAGTGTCGCAGCATCAGCACTGATTGTGACGCCATCTAATGCATATGGCGCCAGCAATTCCTGCTTTAATTCCGCCACATGCACCAATCGCACGTCTACACCTGCTTTGTCTGCAATTACTCCCGTGTTGTTCAGCAACGTTTCAATAACGCCGCCGCCAACCGTTCCTGCGCCGATTACACCTACGCCAAGCGCCATGGTATCACCTTTCCGATTTGGTTGTGCTTGTTCCTTTCCAAGGCCATACAGCCGTGACAAGCAATGCATCGACGGTATACATACACCGCCTTAGTGACTAAAATTTTGAAAAGCTGTCATAAAAACCGAAGTTTTATTTCGAACAGAGACGTCAAGGACCCTATCTCGTGGGTGTGATCCTGGCCACCTTGTGCTCGCTCAACCGCTTACTCTATACTTCCAATATGCATAACGCATCGCCGACTGTGATATCATCGCCTTCGGCTACGCAATACTCCACGAGTTGGCCGGTTTTGGGGCAAGGTACCACAAACGAGGCCTTATCAGTCGTTAATTCCAACAGATCATCATTCTCATTCAACGCCGCGCCTACCTTTGCCAACAGAAAAGAAACCGTTCCCCCCTGTACCGCATCATCATCATCTCCCAGACTCGGTAAAAGTACCTCATAGCGCATCGTAAGTTATCCTTAATAAATCCCTGATGGTCCAGAGACCACATCCGGTACTATCGTGGTTCTCGCCACGGGTGCATCGCAAAGCTAGCTTAAGTCCTCGTTTTTCATTGTTTCTTTCTCTTTCTGTAAAGAGGAAGAAGAATCGTCTGCAAGCGCCTTAAACAGCTCTTCGGAACGATATGAACTCCGTACAAAAGGTCCGGCTACGGCGAAATCAAAGCCCATTTTATAGGCCGTTTTTTCGTATTCTTTAAACTGCTCCGGTGTAATAAATTCAGCGACATCTTCATGTTTAGGCGTGGGCTGCAAGTATTGCCCCATACTAACTACACGACAACGGGCATCCAGCAAATCCGCCAAGGTCGCATGCACTTCCGATTCGGATTCGCCACAACCCAGCATAAACCCCGATTTGATATGGCACTGTGGTGCAATTTCAGCGGCCATTCGGAGCACTTCCAGTGAACCCTCATAGCTGAAACGGCGGTCACGCATACGTGGGTGTAAACGCCGTACCGTTTCCAGATTATGGGCGAAGACCTCGGGTTGCGCCTGCAGAACCTTTTCGATGGCTGCGCGCTCGCCTCCAAAATCCTGCACCAACACTTCCACAGTTACCTGAGGACATTTCGCTTTCACCGTGTGCACCGTTTCTGCAATATGGGCAGCTCCTCCGTCCGGTAAATCATCACGGGTTACCGTGGTGATTACAACATGACGTAGCTGTAATCGGTTTACGGCATCGGCTACGTGTTGCGGTTCGTCTGGGTCCAGCGCAGCAGGATGTCCGCTGTTGACCGCGCAAAAGGTACAATGACGCGTGCAGGTGTTGCCCATGCTCAGGAAGGTTGCTGTGCGGCGTTGCCAACACTCAGACTGATTTGGGCAATGTGCGCTTTGGCATACGGTGTGGAGTTGTAAATCGCCCAATAAGTGACGTACTTCCGATACTGCAGCACCGGAAGGCCAAGGGCGTCGAATCCATTGTGGGAATGAGGGCGTAGACATAAAACTTACAAATTACGTGGCAGATATTCCGTAAAGCGGGCTGACAACCACACGCAGGTGGTCTGTGTCACGGCTAAGCGGTCTGTGCCACAGGCTATACATAAAAAAGCGTCTTTGCCATCACAAGCTACAGCAAAATTTCACGCATTTATGTTACCGTATTTTTCAAATGTTAAAATATGCATTATCGTTGTAGCACGGTCTTAGGTAGAGGCTGGAGGGAAGCATCTGTTGTGTCGTGGAGCGCTACATTTCGCACGCATTATAGCACGACAACGAAGCGATCGGAAGTTTTGCGCCGGATTTTACGCAAAAAATGAGAAGAAAAATATGCGAAATGAGTAGGCTGTAACAGAAAGCGGTTTCCTGTTATAGTTCCATTGAAGGTCATAGTAGTGTTTGAGCGTCAACAAAGCATTTGCGGGGTACTATGCGTATTGCAAAAACACCACCGTTCTCCGTGGTGATATTACTGGTCGTTTTTTTACTGATGGTGGTGTTGGCGCTGGTTTTTTTGAATTTAACATCACCAGTGATGACCCGAGCGTTGGCCGGTGGCGGGACGGTAGGGGTTTTGGTGGTGGGGGGAGGATTGCTTTTTTGGGTGGTGCGGCGTCTGGAGGTGAGTGAAGCGCGTCTGAGTATGATCGTGGAAAGTGTCTCGGATGGTATTGTGACGACAGATGAGTGCGGTTATATTGAGACGGTAAACACCAGTGCAGTGGCGATGCTTGGCTATCGTCCTGGTCAGATGCGCGGCAGTCGTATTACTATTTTGCTTTCTTCGACCTATTGGGAAAATGATGAGTATAGTTCGCTGATGGCGTTTTTGAGGGACAATCAGCTGGATGCGTCAGGAATGCCGCACGAAGTGCGTGGTTTACGTCGGGATGGTTCCTCTTTTGCAATGGATTTTTCGGTGAATGCCGCGTATCTGGACGAACGATTGGTTTATACCATTACGATGCGCGATGTGACAGAACGGCATGAGGCGGAGGCTGCGTTGAAGCGGGTACATGATGAGCTGGAAGCGCGGGTCTGCATGCGTACAGCAGATTTAGAAGCGGTCAACAAACAGTTGCAATGTGAAATTACGCAACGTAAAAAGACGCAGGAAGAGCGCGAGGCATTGATTCAGGAATTACAAAGTGCATTGGCGGAAATTAAGGTATTGAGTGGTTTGTTGCCGATTTGTGCACATTGTAAAAAGATTCGTGACGACCAAGGGTATTGGAGTCAAATAGAGGTGTATATTCGCGATCATTCGGACGCGGAGTTTAGTCATGGGATTTGTCCCGAATGCGCCAAAGAATTGTATCCGGGTTTAAAGCTGTCGGGCGGACAAGGATAGTGTAGGATGCGCTTTATGAATGCGTCTCACGCGCTTCCGTACACGACCTTGAAAACCGGCGCTTCAGGTATGTGTTTAAGTGTTTGCTTGACCTGCTTTCTGATTCCCCTGTTTTTTTCCTATCGTTTTGTGTCGTTTGAAGATCCCAAACTCCTCTTTTTGTTGCTTTCCCTGTGCCTGATCACAGGCTTGAGGCTATGGCGGGGTGATTCTTTTTTATCAGGTATCCGCTGTTTTTTACCATTTTGGACTGCGTGGATAGCGGCCTTTTTCACTTCCCTATTTAAGACAGAAATCTTTTCCTTTTTTCTGATTTCTGCGATGTATTATCTGCTGGTATTGTTGTGGTGTACGTCGGTATGGCCTGTTTTTGCCAGCCCTGTTGGGCGTCGCTGGCTAATGAAGGCCTGGCGTGCCTCCGGTATAGCAGTTGCATTGCTTGGTCTTGTTCAGTATTGGGATTACTGTCCCTGGCTTTTTCCTTCTTTTCCTACCTACACCCAGCGTATCTATTCCGTATTTGGCAATCAGGATTTACTGGGTGGGTTTTTAGCGATTACGTTTTGCATCTCCCTGGATGCATTTTTTATCTCATGGAATACTTGTGATTCTATTCGGCGGCGGAAGTACAGAGTGTGTATAGGACTTGGCGTGGAATGCTTCTTGGTCGGAGCTGTTCTTTTACTCTCTCAATGCCGTTCTGCTTGGTTGTCCTTGGGGGCAGGTTTGTTTTGCGCTCTCTTCTTTTCCAAAGCGGTCCAGCGACCGCAAGCAAGAGGTATGGTCCTTGCCATCCCTGAGCGTCAGAAAAATTCGTTTTTTATGACAGCTTTTAAGATTTTAGCCACTAAAACATATAGCTCTCAAAAAAGATCGGTATTTATCTTTTTTTGTCTTTTTGTAACTTCTTTACTTTTTGGGGAGGCGGGGAGGGAGCGGCTTTGGACGGTTTTCTCGGATGCCGATGTTGGAGTTCGGGCGCGTCTGTGGTTTTGGGAAGGGGGACTTCGGATGTTTTGGGACAGTCCCTGGTTGGGTAAAGGGCTGGGGAATTTCCAGTACCACAGCCCCCGATTTTTAGCTGAGGTCCTAAAAGGCGCTCATGGGACCTGGCATTTTCACAACAGCCTGCATACAGTGCACGCCCATTGTGAACCTTTGGAATGGCTGGCGGAAACGGGGGGGATAGGATTCTTTTTCCTGATCTGGATGGGGGTTTGTTGTTTGCGGTATGGGGGAGTCGGTGGGGGCGCTTTGTTTGTGTTTGTTATCTTTTCTTTTTTTAATGCATCCTGGCATAGTGCTCCGCATTTGCTTTTGGGATTGAGCTTATATGGAATGGCTTTTTTTGAAGATTTGGACAAAGAAGCGCCTCAGGCAGCAAAAAACAGGACTGCAAGAGGATATGTTAAAAACATTGGTTTGAAATCTAGTTTTATTTGTTTAAGTTTGTTTTTAGCAGTGTTTTTTATAAAAGGGTTGCTTTTGCCCAGTTATGCGTTGCGTCAGGCCCAGGATGCCCATCTTGCAGGTGAAGAGCAGGCTGTATCGTTGTATGAGCAAGCGATTTCCTACCGAATTCATCCGCCACAAGCGCATGAAAGCTATGGGATGCTGTTGTTAGATTTGGGACGCCCTGCAGAGGCACAGGTGCAGTTACAATTGGCTTTGCGTGCCTTGGATACCCCGCGTTTGCATTTGATGTTGGGCTATGCTGCGCAGGATTTGGGGCAGCTGGAGGAGGCGCGTGCTTGTTATCGACGTGTTTTAGAGCGTTCGCCTACAGACCCTGCCGCGTGGTCGTCTTTATTGGCGTTGTGCACAGCAACACAAGCACCTTTTGTAGAGGCGCATGCCGCTCGATGGGGATTGTCTACGCACATTTCAGGCACGCCTTGAATTATAGGCTTGGTGGACTTAGTAGGAGCTTTATTTTACCAATCGCAGGGTTTCTATGGTTTTGTATCTGCGGCTTTTGTGGATTAAAACTGACTTTTTAGCATGCTGGAGATATCGATCTGCACAAATAACTCCTTTGGTCCGTGTGCGGTAATATCGTATTCATGCTCGGTTTTTATCAGGAAGCGTCTGCTCCATTGTTTGCCAAAGACAGGCTCATAAAGCAGGGTGCCTGTGCTGTCGTGGATTTCAAACTTCATTTGTGGGTCGGGAGCGACGGTATACAGGGTAAACAGGGCTTGGCCTGCACGTGAATCGAGCCATCTTGAGCCGGTTGATACCCATTTCACTTTTTTACTTAGAGGTAAAGTGCCGCTAGTTAATTTGTATACAGCGTTATTTTGTATGTTTTTATCGGTTTTTGAAAATTTAATAATAGCGGGGATTTCTTTAAAGGGGTTGAGAGGGACACGCAGTTGAATGCTTTCGGTTACTGTCCATACGGTGATGGTGCAGACGCCTACGATGGCTAAATGAAGTAACCAGACGTTAAACCCACGCAGTAAACCGATGCTAAATCCCCCCAGAATGATAGAAAGTGCAAGTAGGGGGGGGAGTAATACCGTCAGCATCAGCAGTTGTTCTGGCAACCAGCTACTGACGTAGGTTAGCCCGGTTAGAAATAGTCCTGTGAGTATAATCCAGGAAGCAGGTACGGGTTGTTTGGGTTTTACCAATAGTAGAGCGAGCCATAGTGCTATGGGCCAGATGAAGAGGAGCGCGCCGCCGACAATCATGCGGCTCCATACCATTTGGTTGCAGTATATGTCGTAGAGGGTTGCATCAATTCTCGGAAGACCGGTCTGGTTTTTGAAGAGTACCCAGCGTAGGGAGAGGTATGCACCGAGCAGGAGTAGCGCCAATACAAATAAGCCAGCGCTTAAACCAATGGTTTCCGGGGTGAGCATGGGGCGGCGACGAGGTAGTGGGGGGGGCGTGCTGGCGCCGGTGGATTCGAGTTCATTAAGGAAAGCATGGCATTGCCAGCATCGGTCGAATTCGCTACTATTTTGTGCGCCACAACGTGGGCAAACCTGACCAGGGCTCAGATCGATGCCGCTATCGCTATCGCCCAATTGCAAGTCGCTTTGTTCCGAAGGTGGTTTTTCCTCTGTCAGGCGTTTTGCCGCTTTGCTGGCAATCGGATGGTGGGGGTCCATTTTTTCAATTTTGCGCCAGGTTTCTACAGCTTCCAGACGTTTGTCAGAGACTTCTAATACACGCGCCAGCTGTTCTAACAAGCCGATTTCATCGGGCCATGTTTCAATGGCGGCACGTAGTTCGACAATAGCCTCGTCGTAGCGTCCCAGCCGATAGTAGGTAGCCGCCAGATAACGCCATACGTTGGCCTTGTCGCGCCATTCTTTTTTCAGGATCTGCAGATGCTCCAGCGCCAATCGGTATTCCCAGGCCGTATACAGTTTTTTGGCCAGACGCCACCGCTGTTCGCTATCGTCAGGATGCTCTTCCACATGTCTTGCAATGTCCCAGAGTTCCGCCACCATATATTCCCCTGTTTTTTGAGCTTTATTTTAGTGAGTGACATCCAAAAGTTGTCAGAACAAAGACGAAATTTTGCGATGCCCAAACATGGCAAGGACCATAACTACTGCGAGTGGCGCTGGTCACTTGGTTGTGGCCGCCGGACTACTTTAGTGATGGGGATTTGCCGCAATAAAGCGTGTTGCATTCAGGTTTACTTTTTCTTTTTACGTCGTTTTTCTTTACGCGCGACTTTTTTTTGTTGGCTTTGCTTGCGCATCATACGCCGGTACAAGATTTCATTGAGGCCCCACGAAAGAAGGCCAGCTCCAATGGCCGCCATGAACAATCCCAAGCCAACCCGCAGTAGGATATTGGCGGTATCGTAAGTGAGTTGCCAGGAGAGCCAGAGTCCTACGGGAGTCAGAAGAACAGCCAATATACTCCAAAATATCCATCCAATAGTTTCTAATTCCCGAATAGACTTCATAACGAACCGCATTCCTCCTTACGTTGTAGGGGCAGCGTGACCCGAAAAAGGGCGCCGCCTTCTGGTGCTGTATGTACGGAGATGTCTCCGCGATGTTCTTTTATGATTTTACGTGTTACCGCAAGCCCAAGTCCAGTCCCACGTGAACCTTTGGTGGAAAAAAAAGGATCGAAGATTTTTTCGCGTATGGATTGAGGGACACCCTTGCCGTTATCAGCGATTTCGATGGCCAGATGATGCGGAGTGGGGGTGTGGGCGCAGAGGCGCACTACACCGGTGTTTTCGGGGACTGCATCAATGGCGTTACTCAGCAAGTTGAGTAGACAACGATGGATACTGTTACTGTCTACCCAGATGTCGGGTAAATCGTTTTTGATTTCTTTTAGCAACCGAATTTTTTTCTGTGTGAACCGTTCGGCCAGGGTAGTTTCGACTTCTTTGAGGAGATAGGGGATAGCACATTTCTCTCGCAAGGGCTTTCTGGGTTTGGAGAAAGAAAGCAGGTCTTGCACAAAGTTAGAAATACGGTCGACATTCCGCTTTAGTATGGGCCAACTTCGTTTCAACATTTTCGGATCATTATCAGTGATCCCCAGGTCAATAAGCTCTGTGCTGCTGTTAAGCCCCGCGACAATGTTTTTGATGTAATGCGAAAGACCTGTGACGGCTTGGCCGATGGCGGCGAGTCGCTCTTGAGCGATTTGGTGTTCTATCAGGCGCGCATTGGTTAATACTGAGGCCGCCAGGGTAGCGAACATTTCCATTACGCGTACATCAAGGGAAGAAAAAGAGGGGGCGTCTATCTTGTTGACGACTTCGATGACGCCAACCAACTGGTTGCGGTCTACCATAGGAGTCGCCAAGACATTGCGAGTTTCAAAATGCGTTTTGGAGTCAGCTTCAGCGAAAAAATAAGGACAGGTTTTTACATCTTCTACATTCATGGTTTTGCGTTGCGCTGCGGCCACCCCTGCGATGCCCTGTCCCAATTGCAGGCGCACTTCCTGTTTCAGCATTTCCTGATCACCGGTATCCCCGATGGTGACGTGGAAATACAGCTCTTCATAGGTAGGGTCGTAGAGCATTAGGGAAGAGGCCTCGGCATGGGCGACAGTACGACTTTCTGCGATGATGTGTTGAAGTAACGCATTGTGATCCGTCAGCGCCATTCCCAGCTGATGTACGCGGTACAAGGCTTCCATTACCCGCGTCATTTCTTCAGGCGATTCCCACTGAGGGGCCAAGAATTCTTTTGGCGGTGTATTGTTCATTCCTGCAAAACGGTCCGGCTTTTTTGAGTAGTTCATGTTATTTGTATTGTACCGATATAGAGGCGGCGTAACTGTCCATTATTGGAAGTGCATGATAGAGCACGTCTGCAACCGCCTGCAAACTTTCCGGACAGAGTTTGTCGAGTGTATCGTTAGGATGATTCCAGAAGTTCTTATGTTCGAGCACGGAGCCGCCATAGGCGAAATCACTGAGCAGCGCGGTCGGCAAGGCTGCTTGACGCAATGCCGTCCACACACTACGGTTGAGTTTTCGGGTGGCATGCGAGAAGTGGCGTCCATAGTTTAAGCGCTGTGCCGTACCCCAAAGTGCATTGGCCAGCCATTCGCTTTCGTTCGGTGTGCGGTGCACCTGTAGAAAACAGTCGCCGATGGCGCTAATAGCGATAATAGCCTTAATCGTGCGTTCCTTTTCCTGCTGCAGCATTTGCAGCAGTGCCTCTGCGCCAGCAAGGGGGGCGTCTTCCATACCTGGATTCCCTTCCAGCCAGACGCACCAGACAGAGGCTCCCATCCTTTTCGGCCCTAGCGCACGCGCCATTTCCAATAGCCAAGCAGCGCCTGAGGTGTCACGTTGCGCCCCTACATATCCCTCAGGGGCATTCGAGGGGGTATTGCAATGCGTGCATAAAATAATAGTTTCGGGGAGGGACCCCTCGACCATGGCAATCAGGTTTACTAAAGGAGCTCCAGATACCGTGAAGGGCGCTTTTCGAATACGCAGGCCAGCGGCTTGTACTTCACGCGCCAAATAGTTACGCTGTTGCAACGCCGCTTCAGAGCCAATGGGGCGTGGTCCCAATTTCAACAGGGCTTCCATGTCACGCCATGCCCGTTCATGCTCAAAAGGAGAATAGCGCTGTCTCAATACGACCTTTTGGCGGGGATTGGGTTGCAATTGCTTTTTCAAACTGAGCGACACCCAAAAAAGCAGCAAGAAGGTCAGTACACCTCCAATAACTATCAATTTTAATGCAGCGCGTCCCTGTGTCGACAAGCGTTTCATTTCCGCCTTCCCCCGGTTTAGATTGCGCATGTACAGTTTCTGTGCATAGATAGCCTTATCCTACCACGCTTATCGGTTTTTCACCAACGATCTACATAGCGCTTGGATATACCCTTGTAAACCGGGTACACTCATTACTAATAAAAGCATCTCCAAAATGCGGTCATTAAAACGAAATCCTGCCGAGGTTAGGTAAGGTAAGGACCATACCTAACGCTTGTGCTCGCTGGACCACTTTAGAGGTGCGCATAAAAAGAAATAGTATACGGTGTATAGTGTAGCGTTATAACGTCGAAAAGCGCTTTAAGAATCGGATGGAAAAATATATGTATCGTCCTGAGATCAAAGTAGTTGATTGTACAATTCGTGATGGAGGCCTGATGAACAAATGGGCCTTTTCCAAAGACATGGTCCGTGACGTTTTTCATGGCCTGGCGCAAGCAGGAGTGGACTACGTTGAGTTGGGCTATTTGGCGGATAAAAAACTTTTTTCTCCCGATGAATATGGTCCCTGGCGTTTTTGTGATGAAGACGTACTGCGTGAAGTCGCCTATGCGTGTGACACCAAGATCTCCGTGATGTGCGATGTGGGTCGTACAGATTACGAAGCTATTCGCCCGCGTAGTGAATCAATAGTTGCGATGTATCGTGTGGCGACCTATGTGAAAGACGTGGATAAGGCCATACATCTCGTCAATCACATCAAGGATCTGGGCTATGAAGTTACTGTGAACCTGATGGCTATTTCCACCTGTCCTGAAATGGATCTGGACCGCGCTTTGGAACAGTTGGCGCAAACACAGGTAGATGTGATTTATCTCGTTGACAGTTTTGGATATTTCTATTCCGAACAAATTCATTACCTTGCCGATAAATACCGCAGTTGGCTGCCAGGAAAAGAGCTGGGCATGCATTGCCATAATAACCAGCAATTGGCCTTTTCCAACACCATCGACGGCATTCTCAAACAGGTCAACTATGTCGACGGGTCCATCTACGGCATGGGGCGTGCCGCAGGGAATTGTCCTACCGAATTGCTTCTCTCCTTTCTGAGCAATCCCAAATACCACATGGAACCCGTCCTTGAACTGATCGAGAAGTACTTTATGGCATTGAAGCAGGAGCTGAAATGGGGCTATGAACTTGCGTATATGCTGACCGGCGCTAACAACAAGCATCCCAAGTCCGCCATGGCGCACGTCAACGCCTGTCGCGCTGGAGAACAGCGTCACATTGTGGATTACTATAAAGATCTTTTAAACGTCGATGCCTTGGACTAGAGGAGGAGGAGCACGGCAGAGAACACAAAACCAACGCCGGAGAGAAAAAGGAAGCGCTTAAATACTTTTGTTTTGGGGTTATACATCCAGAAAGAGGAAATAGCTAAAAATAAGAGCAGTATAGCGTAGCACAATGTCACCCAATGGATGGCGCTGGCACTAACCGATTTATGAAGCATGGCCAGTTTTTTAAACAACGCGGGATATTCATTGTTTTTATAAACCGCCATACCTGTTGATTTTTTGTAACGTCCACCTTGAAAAACGATCTCATCGGCATTGTTTTCCAGCACCTTGTAGCCACGAAGGTGCAAGGCCGCTCCCAGAGACGACTCATCTAAATTAGGAGCCAGATTTCGTTGGGTCGTTTTATCGTAATGCAATAGCCCGACATCGCGATAAACGAAAATTATGCCACTTAAAGCAAAAATAATAGTCAGGCCGACGACCAATGCACCAATATCCCGATGAAGACTCCGCATTAATTTAGTCAGCGATCGTTTCTTTTCCTGATTCATTTTTTCTTCCTTGTAATGGCTATTGAATAGCATTCATCTCTTTCGATGGTACTGTTCGCTTCAGGATTTTTTTTATTCCCCGCATCAGAACCCTCTTGGCGCCACATATGAATAGATAGTAGCAAAAATTCTTTTTAGGCAGCACCTAAATAATTCTTTGATGTCCGGATTCTCTGATCGTGACGCTAACCTTCAGCTTGTGCTACACTGCCTTTTCAATCGACTGGGAGGGAAATGGAGTTTTTTGGGGATATGATAAGTGCGTTGAAAAGGTTGTTGTTGCGTTTGCGAATGCACCATATTTTTCTGAGTCCTGAGCGTTTAGTGCACTACGAAATGCTTCGGGAAAGGGATGGGGCGGTGCCGCGTAATTTTGCAGCACTTTCTGCTGCAGGACAGCAGGGGTTAGTTTCCATTATATTGCCGGTCTACAATGGGGAACGGTATCTACGCGAGGCGATTGATTCGGTATGCGCACAGACGTATACCGATTGGGAATTGATTGTTGTCGATGATGGTTCAACGGATGCGTCGGCAACGATTGTGCAGGAATATGCGGATAACGATGCACGTATTCGGCTGGTGCGCCAGGAGAACAAGAAGTTACCCGCAGCATTGAATACAGGGCATAGGGCAGCGCGGGGGGAATTTCTTACGTGGACGAGTGACGATAACCGGTTAAAACCTGATTTCCTTACAGTGCTGGTTGCTGAGATGCAGCAGCGTCCGTCGGTTGACATGCTCTTTGCGAATTTGCAGGCTATAGATGCAGCAGGTGGATATGCAACGAATGCTCCTTATTATGCGCAATATCAATGTCCACCCGGTAGCGGTATCATACGTCTTCCCGTATTGGTTTCACGACTCCACGCCTGGAATTCCATAGGAGCTGCCTTTCTGTATCGACGGCGAATATTGCCGCTGGTTGGCTTGTACAGCGAAAACTGGTTTACTTGCGAAGACTATGACTTCTGGTTGCGTGTTAACCTCAATGCCGTCCTGCGTCACAGCCACCATGTAGCACCGCTGTATCAATATCGGGTCCATGGTGCATCTTTGACTGCGGCGTCGCATGAGATGCGTATTTCACAGCGTGATAACGCGTTGCGCGTCTTTCATGATTCACGTCGTGATGTATTGTCTGGACCGATAGCCTGGATCATAGTGTCTGAGGAAACGCAAGAATCTCAGGCAATGAAGGCCTTTTTGGTGGCAAAAGCGAAAATGCGGGGAGATTTGCTTTTGCAGCAAGAAGAGGCAGCGCAATGTCAGATTCCGCTCTGCCTTGTTTGTATCACGGCAGACGCACATCGTCCCCTTGTCGGTTGTTTTCCTGAAAAAGAGCTGCAACACTGCGCTTGCCTTTTGTATATGGGAAGTGAGCCTTTGCCTGAAATGATGGATGCGGCTTGGGATCTTTGCCTGGGTATGCGTTCGCCATCAGGCGCTATTGCGGATTTAGGCATTTCCAGGGGATGGTTGGTTACCGAGGAACAAAATGGGGTGTGGCATGCGTTGCGGGCGCGGGCAGGAGCGTCATTCTGCACGATGTTGGAGGATCATGCGTTCCGTGCGCCAGAATCTCACTGCAAAATTTCTGCCGTAATCTGCACCAATCGCGCGCCAGCTATTCCAATGGGGGCTGTGGCGTCACTTGCACAACAGTCGCTGGATTCCCGTCAATATGAGATTGTATTGGTTAACAACGACCCGCTCCACCAGAATTATGACGCATTAACCCAACTTGAAGTGGTTCAGGAGAATGCAGTTTCAATTCGTGTCGTCAACTGCACCCCCGCTGGCCTTTCTGTAGCGCGCAATCGTGGATTAATGGCGGCGCGCGGGGAAATCGTTCTCTACATTGATGATGATGCACTGGTGGATGAGACTTGTTTGGCGCATATTGTCGCCGCCTATGAAATGCATGAGAACGTAGGTGTTGTTGGAGGAAGCATTGTATTAGAGCCGCCCAATCCTGAACCTTGGTGGTACGGGAAAGAGTTGGCGGGAATATGGTCTGAGTTTTTACCTGAACAAGACGTCTTCTATGAATGTACAGATTGGCGCAGTTTTCCTTTCGGTGCATTGTGGAGTGCGCGACGACAGGCGCTGTTGGAGGTCGGGGGCTTCCGCACGCGGTATGGTCGTAATGGCCGTACGGTTCAGGCGGCTGAAGAGATTGTAACTGCGCTGTCCCTGCAATCTTTAGGGTATAGAGTAGCCGTAGAGCCACAGGCCAAGGTGCGCCATATTGTATCGCGGGATCGTTTTTCGTTTCGAGGATTGTATAAAACCATTTTGTATGCCTACGAATCTATTCTTTTGATGCAGATGGAAAAACGCATACCACCGATATTGCACCTGCACAAATGCCCGCTTCGTGGTTTGGTGCGTTTGCTGATGGCTGCGGCGCC
The DNA here is from genome assembly GCA_963678445.1 of Candidatus Hydrogenedentota bacterium. Classification (GTDB taxonomy): domain Bacteria; phylum Hydrogenedentota; class Hydrogenedentia; order Hydrogenedentales. The sequence goes on from OY782877.1 coordinate 4,403,894, forward strand.
GCTTCCCATTCCCATTGCACAGCGAAGCCGAAATCTGGTTTTCGGGATGGTGCAGTTTCGGTGCACTTTTCTGCTGATGAAGAATCTGGGACGGCGTATTGCAATGCGGCCAGCGGAATGGCGAGATGCACCCTAAAAATATGCGCCTTGTCCGCTAGACCGGTTGAATATCCTTAAGAAAGCTGCTAGATTCGCAAGAGAAGTAGCTCATACAAGAATCAAAGAAAAACGAAGTGTTATTTAGGGCAAGCCTGCCTCTGCGACGGTAAGGACCATAATTCTAGCCTGCGGTCGCTGGACCGCCGGTGAGTAATGATGAAAGACAGGTATAGTTCATGGCAGCTTTTTTGGTAACAGGTGGTGCAGGTTTTATCGGCTCGCATTTGGTGGAACATCTTCTTCAGGCGGGAGAAGAGGTGCGGGTGCTGGACAATTTTTCGACGGGGCAACGCGCAAATATCGCGCCGTTTCTGGATCGTATCGATTTCGTTGAAGGAGATTTGCGTAATCCTGACGATTGTATCCGTGCTGTTGCGGACATGGACTATGTGCTGCATCAGGGGGCTGTTCCGTCTGTACCACGCTCGATTGCTGATCCTGTGCTGAGTCATGAGGCCAATGTAACCGGTACGCTTAATTTGCTCATTGCGGCTCGTGATGCCCAGGTCAAACGGCTTGTGTTCGCCAGCTCAAGCAGTGTCTACGGCAATCAGGAAGCGGCGTACAAGCATGAGGCACTTGCCATAGATGCCCTGTCGCCGTATGCCGCCACGAAAGCTGCGGGGGAGTGCTATCTACGTTCCTTTAGCGAATGTTTTGGATTGGAAAGCGTTGCACTCCGTTATTTCAACGTTTTCGGTCCACGTCAGGATCCCGATTCGCCGTATAGCGCCGTGATTCCATTGTTTATCTGTGCGATGCTGGAAGGACGCTCGCCCCAGATTCACGGAGACGGTTTACAGGCGCGTGATTTCACCTTTGTGCAAAACAACGTTGAGGCCAATATCTTTGCGGCAACAGCGGATTTTGATGCACACGGCCAAGCGTATAACATTGCCTGTGGCGCTTCGATAAATCTACTTGAATTGGTAGACGCAATCAATCGGATTCTGGATACGAATATTCAACCGGTCCATACCGAAGCGCGGGTGGGGGATGTACGTGTTTCCAAAGCCAACATCGACCGTGCCTACACAGATTTTGGATACTCGGTTTCTACTTCCTTCGAAGAAGGACTGCGACAAACGGTGCAGTATTACCAAGCCCAACAATAATGGGAGGCGCCACCCAATAGTCCCCACCCAGAGATTTATGTTTCTGGGGTGTTTTGATGCTATCGCTTCAGGCTATTGTGGTCTCTAGTCATTGCATTGAAGGTCTTGGGCAATGTAGTTGGCGATGAGGGAGGGACATCCGTCACAGCCCTGCGCAACGCGATGTAGGTGCTCTTCAACGCAGTGGGGTAGATGGGGGTTGTGCAATAAGGTGTCAAAGGTGCCTTCGTGGATTTCACCCAAGCGGTATTCTTCTTGTCCTTCCACGAGCCCGCAGGTGTACAACACACCGGCAGCATCAACAAAAACCATTTTAGTGGGACCCTGACAGTTCGGACGTTCTCCGTAAGGTTGTGGATCAGCTGCAGTGAAACGAATACCTTCTGACGTAAGCCGTTGCGCCACCTTTTCTGCCTTTTTTTTAATGAAAAGGCGTGTTTTTTCGGGCTCTAATTGCTTAATCTGGTCAATTTCCATTTGATTAAGGTCGGTACAAAACGTGTGCAGGCCTACTTGCATCGAATAGGTGTCCTGCGCCCATTTGCAGATATCCCATACCTCTGGGTAGCTTTCAAAGTGAGTGTTTATGGTAACTACCAACCAAGTCACTCCCAGCGCAGCCGCTTCGTCGATAACGTTTAACCATTGTTCTATAGTCAAACGTTTTGCATCGGTTTTTCCGCCAATTCCTTCTTTAGATACGTGTATCCACAAGTAGGTGATGTCGCACCGGTTCTCTGATGCCTGTGTGCTGGAATCCTGGATGCGCTTCTGTACAGATTTTGCTAACACAAAAGGATCAGGATTGGCCAGCGCTTCTACCACTTCCTCCTGAGAAGGATCGGGAGTGCTCATCATTTTTGTTCATAGCTCCTATAATGCCAAGCATAACCGCTATATCTGATAGCGGGAACATCTTTAATATCGGGAAAATTCCTCAACCCGTTCATAGTAGGAAATCTTCAGCAATAGTGCAAACTTTTTCCAAGTGGCCAGCGCCACTGGCGAGAGTATGGTGGTCCTTGCCGTGCTTGCGCCCTTCAAAACCTTTGCCTTCTATGACAGCCTTTGGATTGCCAGCCCCTAAGGGGCTTTGGGTCTGTAGGGGAGGGGAGTTTACAAACGAAAAAACGCCGGACAGCGATTCGTCCGGCGCTTATATTCACTGTGATTCCCCAAAACTACTCTGAAACGCGATTTTAGAGTCTTTGGAGATAGGTAAGAACCATACTTTCTGCTTCTGTTTGCAGGAGCAGTTCATCACATGGTGCTTAAGCTATTTTTTGGGTCCTAAGACCTCCCACACATCGTTTACCGGGATATAGAGCATTTCTATCTTCTCGCGGTCGCCAATGATGCGCACCATGCGTAACACGCCATGTATTTCTTCACCTTCGCGTACCTGATAGGTAAAGCTTTTTTGTTTTTCAACGTCGTATATCTCCAGAAAGGCATACAATTCGCCGTTGGTCTCCACAAAACCTTTAATAGAGACCACCGGGCGTATCAACATCAGGCGCGCACGCTCTGCCAAAGTGTCAAAGCGTGTGGCTCCAGGGTCCATCACCTTGAATAGCTCAATGGCAGGCCCGACGACATCCCAACGCTCTGAGTCGCGTGCCTTGCGAATGATACCCGGAATATCGGTTTTAATCATTTCCAAAGCCTTACGGCCATTCTCGGTGCCTGAATGTTGCGCTTTTTTCTGACGCAACGCACCTACAGCTTGTGTGCCTTGTCCAGCAGTCAACAAAGCCCCTGTGTTTAAGGCATTGGGAATCGCATTTATCGCGGATTTTATCTTTGCCTTAATTTCTTCCGGTGTGGGTTCAGGGGGAGGTGGGGGGGGCGGGGGTTCTTTTTTACATCCCACTACTGGCAGCAGGAGTAACACCATTAACAAAATGAGAACAACATTCCGACAGCTTACGTGCATAGTTAATCCCTCATGGTTACGTAAAGTAAACATGAGCATCGTAGCATATCTGCACCAGGAGATACAATGATGCATTTTTGCGTATTTTCTCAAAGCTTACGGAAGAGCTCACCGATCTTATCTAGTAACGCTTTATCCTGTCCGTGAGCTATCAACATATATTTCCCGTTTCGTACCGCGATAGAGGGGATTTGTTTTTTGGGGGCTGCTCCAAGAGATTGGGCAAGGTTCCAGGATTCCACTATGGCGGTTCCTGCATCCTTCTTTTGGTATTCCATATGCTTGCGGATTTTGCCCTCGCTGTCGTAACGGTAAATATGAAGGAATGCCGATTCAATTTTCATGGAGGCTTGTGCACCGGCTTCCATTTGTGGATGGGGTAAGACCTGATAGTCGCTTACCGTGAAACCAGCTTCTTCAAAGGCGGCTTTGGCGCGTTCGAAAGAAGCCGGTTTGGGTAACAAGCGAGGTATCAGAGGAAACAGAATCAATGCAAGCAGGGCAATGATCAGGAATTTTTTCAGCGCGTCGGACATGTTTATTCTCCCCATTTTCGTTATAGCTTCGTTCCGGCTGCCCACAGCAAGGACCTTACTATTGCGAGTGGGGCTGGCCACTTAGTTGAAACTACGTACCAGAGAGCCTAAAAGCAAATTCCAGCCATCGGCCAGGACGAACATGACGATTTTAAAGGGAAGAGAGACGAAGATAGGGGGGAGCATCATCATACCCATAGCCATGAGCGTGCTCGCGACAACCATATCGATAATCAAAAAGGGAATGTAGATGATAAAGCCAATAAGGAAGGCTGAGGTCATCTCGCTAATGATGAAGGCGGGGATAAGGACGTGTGTGGGGACGTCGTCACGTGTTTCGGGGCGCGGATAACCGCCGATGTCGAGAAAAAGCTTGATGTCTTTAGGGCGCGCCTGGCGGAACATGAAGGTTCGGACAGGCTGTATGGCGTTGTCTAGTGCGTCGGCCTGGCTCAGTTCGCCGCGAATATAGGGCTGCAACGCGTCAGTATTTATTTGCTGCCAAGTGGGGGCCATCACAAAAAAGGTGAGGAAGAGCGCCAGCCCGATGAGTACCTGATTAGGGGGGGTCTGCTGGGTAGCGAGTGCCTGGCGTAGAAAACCAAGCACGACGATGATACGCGTAAAGCAAGTGGTCATGATAAGAATAGCAGGGGCAAGGGAGATGACCGTGACGATGAAGACCACAAAGAGGGAGGTGGAGATGTTTTGCTGTTCAGCGAGGTTACGTACATTTTGAACCAGATTAAGTCCCAACGGATTCGGTTCGGGTTGTGCAAAGGCACTAAGGGAGAAGCCACTGCAAACGATAAGCAGCAACAAGGGAAGCCGTATCGAGAAATACTTTCTTTTTTGAACGTTAACGTTTCTGATCACGACCACCGTCCTGCAGAAACTGTTGAAGGCGCTGTATATCGCCTCGTAACGCGTTCAATTCATCATCTTCCGACGGTGCACCAGCCTCAGAACCCGATGATAGAGGAGAGGGGGCTGTAGCCGTGGCGTGGAGTTGTGCAAAAAATCCGTCTGACGCAGCCGTTGCATCGCGATTGTCCGATATAGATTCGGTGTTACGCTCCGCCTCAAAGGCATCGGCGCTGAATTCAGTGATCAAACGCATATTCTGTTGTGTGAGTCCAACAACCAGGATGCGATCGCCGGTTTTTACGAAAAAAAGGCATGCTTTAGGGGAAAGATGGACTTTCCCTAGTACCGTGGCCAAAGATTGGCCCGACAGTAATGCGCTACGCTTACCGAATTTTCGTATAAGGAAGCTACCTAAAATAAGGACGCCACATAACAGGAACAGTATCGCGACGGTTCGTAAAATGGTGTCACTGAAGGCAGGGAGCAAGCGCTTTACACTATTTTCTTTGAGCGAAGGTGTTGTTTCCCCATCACCGGTTTCTTTTTTTGTGGTATCTTCTTTATAGGTCTCCTGGAGGGCATTCAAGAAGGGATCATCCGCTTGGGCAGGACTGCTTTCCTGCGGGCGGGTTTCTTTTTGAGTAGGCAGGGGTTCCTGCGCGGCCGTATCTTCCTCCAGGGGCACCTGCCATTGGGGGGGCGTAGTCTCACCGAATGCGTCTGAAGCGGCTTCCTGTGCCCATGCCGGCGCGGTGACAAGCAACAGGGTAAGCATATAAAAGAGCACGAAAAAACGCCGGTTACTCATAGAGGTCTCCCATACCATAAATCTCTGCAATACGGACATGCAGTGTGTCGCCGAGTACGACCACCTCTCCTTTGGCCAGGGGAAGTCCATTGACCAGGATGTCCGCCATTTCTCCCGCCATTTTGCTCAACTGGAGCACAGAACCCCGCTTGAGTTCCAGAACATCTCGTACCAGCATCGGGCAATTTCCCAAGTCCGCCGTCACCTCCAATTTTACATTGCCGATATCTTCCAGGTGTAAATGTTCCTCGGGTTCCACGGCTCCCAATTCTTCTTCCATACCGAAGAACTGGCCATCCTGAACGTTATTTTCGTTTTCGTTGCTCATAAATCCATCGTTACAAATTTAAGATACATCACTTCGACGATTTTTTGTTTGCCATTGGGGACCAGCTTTTTCAGTAGCAGATTGGCTTCCTGCTTTGCCTGCTTCAAAATGGTTTCCTGAATGTAGGGGTCATTCAATTCTGACCAAGTCCTATTGCGATGCAGCTTGTTCAGCATCGCAGTAAACCATGCCTTGTTGGTCTCGATCAAAGTCAGAGCATCTGGCGAACACGCCATCGATACCTGATAAATCAGCAAGGGCGACGAGGAGTCTGGATCATCGGTGAGCACGGTCGCCTGGGCTTCCGGGAAATCAATGGTGACTGTACCCGCTGGAATTTCCTCTACCTGTTCCACGGGTTCTTTCACCGTTGCTTCTGGAGAGTGTAGCATAGGACGCAAGATAAACTGGAACACGACGAGCGCCAATATGGCGGGCACGAGGATAACGATCCCCCCCATAATGAGAACGCCGACCATTTTATTGCTCTTTTTCTCACCCTGCGCTACATCTTGTTGTTCTTCGGCCATAATCGATCACCTCAAATCATTCAGTTCCCTTGGGGAAACCGGTAAATATTCAGGGGGCTCAAAAGTATCATACTGGTCTACTGTATCAAACAAGGGCTGTAATTTCTTTTTGTCTACCAGACCCCGTACAAAGATTTCCACTCTGCGATTAGCCCTTCGGCCTTCTGGGGTATCATTGGTTACCATAGGCTGGTTGGGGCCACATGCAATAAGCTCAAATTGTTCCATGGGTACACCGCTGGCAACATTTAATTGGCGCGCAACGGCGTCGGCTCGAAAATAGCTTAGTACATAGTTGTCACGATACTCCAGCGAAGTCGTTAGCGCCTGTCCGTCAGTGTGCCCCCGCACCTCGATGAAGGTGTCGGGTAAATCACGTAGAGTATCCCCGACACTTTGTAAGACAGGATACGCGTCTGCCTTTAAAACAGCATTTCCAGAATCGAAGAGAACTGCGCTGGGCAAACTAATCTTGATCCCGCCCAAGGCGTCATACTGGATTTTGACCTGTTTGTCTTTTGCCATAAGTTGCATTTGTCTGCGTAAACGTCGCGCTGCTTTAGCGGTGTCATCGGTAGGGCGGCGCGGTGGACGTGGCGCCACGGAAATAACGTGGCTGAATTTTGGCAAAATGCCCAAAGCACCTTGCAACGACATCATGGCTTCATTGAATTCCTGCTCACTGATGGTGGAAAAGGAAAGCAGGAGCACGAAGAAGGTCAGCAGAAGACTCATCAGATCGCTAAACGTCACGATCCAACCTGGTGCACCTTCAGGGCATTCCTGTTTTTTTGCTCGCGCCATGCTTAGCCTTCCGCGCCAATGCGCTCACGAATACTGGGCGATACGAAAGCTTTTAGTTTTTGTTCCACTACACGCGGGTTGTCCCCCGATTGAATCGACAAGATCCCCTCAATGGTGATTTCTTTTTGTAACAATTCCAGACTGGTGCGTACTTTCAATTTGCCCGCAAGAGGCAGGGTGATGAGATTGGCGATAAGCGCACCGTATAACGTCGTCAACAACGCTACCGCCATACCTGCACCGATGCTGGAGGGATCATCCAGCGTTGCCAACATTTGCACCAAACCGATCAGCGTGCCGATCATCCCAAAAGCCGGCGCAAAGGCACCCATAGCCAGAAGGACGTTTTGCCCCATGCTATGGCGATCCTCCATAAAGGCAATTTCTGTGGTAAGGATATCCTTGATTAATTCCGGCGCAGTACCGTCGATAGCCAACTGTACGCTTTTTTGCAAGAACTCATCCCCCGCGTCTGCCGCCTGACTTTCCAACGCCAAGATCCCTTCGCGCCGTGCCACCGTGGCGAATTCCACCAATTTTTCGATGAGTTGCTCTGTCGAGGTGGCTTTTTGTATGAAACTGTTCTTAACGGTATTGAAGACACTTAATACATCGCTCAGCGGGAAATTGATCAGGGTGGCGGCGATAGTTCCCCCAAACACCATGACGGCGGAGGGAATATTGATAAAAATACCGACATTTCCCCCCAGAAAAATGGTTACCGATACAAGGATTGTCCCTGCCACCAAACCGACAATGGTTGCAATATCCATACATTATACCTTCTTCCGCTATATCGTCATTTCAATGCGGCCATACCTATTTTTCCCAAGGCCATTCTAGCATTCTGATCAGAACAAGGTCTATTTTTAACCCAGATGGGTCATAGACCGTACACAAGTGGCCCGCGTCACTTGTAACCGTATGGGCCTTACCTTCCGTGAGCGTAGTAAAGATGTATTTCTTATAACAGCTTTTCGGATTTAAGTCACTAACGGTTTTTATTGGGAGCAGACTTTTTAGATCTGCTCCCAATAATTATTCTAATATATTTAACTATCTAATTAGATTTACCGTCTCTTGCAGTAGCGTATCCGCAGCTGTAATGGTGCGGGCATTGGCCTGATAACCGCGCTGTGTGATGATCAGATTACTGAATTCATCTCCCAAGTCCACATTGGAGTTTTCCAGAACCCCGCCGCTTACCGAACCGCGTCCACCGGTTTCTGGGGCGCCCACCTGAGGACTTCCAGAGTTGGTGGTTTCGGTAAACAGGTTATTGCCATCGCGCAATAACCCACCCACATTTGAAAAGTTCGCCAGGGCGACCTGGGCTATGGTGCGGCTCAAGCCGTTGCTAAATACACCAACGACCTCCCCATCAGCGCTAATCAGGAAACGTTGCAAGGTGCCTCGTTCAAACCCGTCTTGGGCTTGCAAGGTTAGATCACTATCCAGATCGGTGCCACTCGCCAATTGTGTTATCTCAGAAAAATCTAAGGCGACGGTCAAATCTTCGGGTATTGAACCATTTTCGCCCAATGCTGATGCGGAAATGGAGAACTCAATAGCCTCACTGGCTTGTGAGGCGGCTTCGTCAAATGTGCCGTCGTTTGCATTGAAGAATAGCAAGCTGGTGGCGTTACCCCCACCAACGACGACACCGTCATATTCAGCCTGCCACTGCCACGTGTTTTCCGCCGGCGCAGGTTGTTTTGTGAAAGTCAGATCAACGTTGTGGGGTTTGCCCAACGAATCTACGACTTCAACGCTACGATTGACTACTTTACCTGGATTATCGGGATCTTCGGTGGGATTCAGGTTCCCAATGAACTTTGCCAATGTGCTGGCCCTTACGATGCCCGTTCCGCCTAGGGGCACCGTAATATCGGTGGGGACAGTATTGGTATCAATGTTGCCATTTTCATCTACCATGTACCCCTGTACTTTCATTCCCGTGCCAGGTTCAATCAATTCGCCATTGCTGTTCAGCGTAAATGACCCGTCACGCGAATAAGCATTTTTTACCCCATCACTGAGGATAAAAAAACCATTTCCCTGAATGGCCAGATCGGAAGCGTTCCCTGTGGTAATCAGCGAACCCTGTTCGAAACTTGTATCTATGCTGGCCACTTCGACCCCCAAACCGACCTGCTGCGGATTGGCTCCGCCAAATCCTCCCTCCGGTCCCGAAGCGCCTCGCAAAGTTTGTGAAAACAGATCTTGAAAGAGCACACGGCCACTTCGGTAGCCAATCGTATTCACATTGGCAATATTGGCCGCGACCACGTCTAACCGTGTTTGATGCGCCTTCAAGCCTGTTACGCCTGTAAACAAAGCAGTACCCATATCACTTTAACTCCTCTGGTATGCGTCGCATCGATCGATCCGCGACGCCCAGGCTTCCCCGATTGGGGGCCAGCCCATCCATTGACATTTCCGAAGCAGTCGTTTTTTCTACCGGTGCCGCGACTACAGCGCTGTCAATATTCGTAAAAACATTGTTTTCTATATCGCCCGTAGACATGGCCGTAATCACCTTTCGATTGGGCACATTGACCACAAGCGCTACCCTCTCCAGGAGTACCAAAGACTCCCGTGCTCCTTTGGCTGCTACTTGATCCACAGCAGTAGTCAAGGATTCTAATTCTTCCTTTTGCAACGCAATCCCACGATCAGACAGGCGTTGTTTCGCATGTGCTGAAAATTGAACGTTTTTCGTTGTTTTACCAAGTTCACTTTCCAGGATCGAGGTGAACTGTTGCCGTTGCACCGTTGTCGACTGCAGGCGAGTCGATTTCAACAAGGATGAAGAACGGTTTAACGTATCCAGTTGTATTCGATTGACCATGGCTAGCTATCCTCAGCCTCACTATCCGTATCTGTGGAATCTGGCGGCGCTTCCGAACCGACACTGAGTACGCCAGTCATGGGAAGGATTTGACCGTCGACGCTTAAAATCACGATACTGTCTTTCAGCGTTACCGCATCGACTGTTCCCGTGATTTCATTTTCATCGCCGTCAACCCCCTCCACATATTTTCCCAACAAGCCCTGTGCCGAAATGAAATTCAACTGATCTACATTGCCCAGCATATACTCCATTTTCTCCTCAAAACTTTCGTTCAGATTACTCATCTGTTCCAGCGAGGAGAATTGCGCTAACTGAGCCACCATTTCCGTGTTATCGACTGGATCCATGGGGTCCTGATACTGCATCTGGGTGACCAGTAGCTGCAAAAAGGCATCCCGATCCAACGCATTAGGGTCTGTTTCCTCCGTTTCGGTAGTTTCTTTGGTTTCTTCCGTTTCCTCGGTTTCTTCCGTTTCCTCGGTTTCTTCCGTTTCTTCCGCCTTGGCGCTTTTGGCTACCGATGCACTTTTTTGTGCTGTGGTAGCGTTTGCTATTCCTTTAAGGCGTGCGCGCCATGTAGATTGCATTCTTTCCAATGCAGCCTGTCGCTCCGAACGATTCGCCGTCAATGTGCCGACGGAATTCGAACGAAACGTAACCAAAGCATTCATTTTTCTATCCTCCATACATCTATGCAAAGCTCATTCGATGAGTTACGCAAAGAGATTCAACGCACCTTGATGCATGTGTGTGCGTTGACTCATTTGTATAGGTGCTTGTTGAGTTCGCTGTTGATAACTACGTTGCATGGCCCACGTTCGCTGCGATGAGGCCTCTTTAAAGTCTTGCGCCAATTGTTGGTTCGATTGGCCATCGCTATGGGGACTCTGCTGGTTCATACTGGTGGAAACCTCAACCCGGCTGACATCAATGCCTTCACGAGAAAGCGCATCCCGTAAGCCTTGTGTCTGAGCTTCCAGCGTTTCGCGAACGACGGGGTTGGAAGAGACCAGACGAACGGTCATATCCTGACCATTAGAATGCACCTCCATCCGTAGTTCACCCAACGACTCCGGCACCAGACGCACCGTAACCGTTTTTCCGCCTTTGGAAACCAGATAGCGCACATGCTTGACTGTCTGTACACTTACCGTATCCAGTTCAGCAGATTGCGGTTGTGAGGTTTCAGCGGGAAGCTCCGACGCTTTTGTTGATGCGGCCGCAGCCGTCATATTGACATCCATACGCGCTTCCGATGAAGAAGACATATCGGTAGACTGGGCTGCCGTCTTTTCCAGACCGGCAGTTTTCCAATCCGACGTCGTAGCGTCTTCTTCCCCTGATTCTGCATGTCCATGCTGAGAGAGCACACTGTTCGCACGCGGTTGTACTACAGCACGCGAGGCCAATTGAGTCAGCAGCTCTACCGAGCTAGAAGGCTTCTCCACAGGAGTGCCCTCTGCCGCCGCTTCCTCCACGACAACCTCGGTATTCGACAACGGTAACGAATTCGTTTTCTTCACCGTCGCGGGTTCTGACTCTGCTTGTGTAGCGGCCTGTACAACGCTTGCCGTAGCCTGACGAGCAGGTGCTACCGTGTTTTGCGTTTCAACCTGCTGCGTTGTCACAACCTTGGGTGCCGTTTCAGCATCTGCAACAGAATCCGTCTGCGCCGAGCTATGCACCGACGTGTTTTGGGCTGCGCTTTGTTCTGCCATGTCTTCCTTTGGCATGACCTGCGCCGCCTTATCCGTCGATTTCTTCATAGATGCAGCGTCAGATGAAGTTTGTTCAGTGTGGGGGAGAGGGGACTGGGTTTCGACCTGTCCTACATCCTCCGTCTGGCTTGCAGAAGAGGCCGATGCGGTAGCATTCGAGACAACCCTTGTCTCTTTCCCTACCGGTGCTGTAGCTGCCACAGCAACTTCAGCTTCCGTTTCCTGCTGTGCTTCCACAACTGCAGTAGCATCTACTTCAGATGCCGCCGTTTCCACCTTTTTGGAAACATCATCTGCCTCCTCGGGCGCTTCCAGCGATTCCGCCGCTTCGTCTTCAAGTGGTAGACTTTGCAACAAAGTTTGCACATTCTGCGGCAACGCCGCCATCCATTCCGGATGTTCCTGCAAGCTCTCTAAAACCGCGTCATAAGAACCTTCCGTTTCAGCAACAAGTGCCTCCAATTCTTCCGGTAAGGCATTCTCAAGCGCAGCTCCATTCTCCGCCTGCATAGCGGCAAACAATGCTGCAAAAGCATCACCCATTTCTGCCGACGCATCGTTTGCTATCCAGCCTTTTTTTTTCAAGCTTTCCAACATCGCCGCATCCGTCTGCAACAAATCAAAAATAGTCATATTCATACATAATTCACCTCCTTTCAGAATACAGTTACATCGAGAGAATAACGCCTTCACCCGTTGAAGGCGTGAAAAACAAAAGGGATTCGAATAAGAGCCCAAAGCCAGTATCCGATCAGAAGAAATAGGTGCCTTGTGCACCATGAAGTAGAGAAAAAGCTTATTTTTGCGTTTTATAGGAGGGCGAAGGAAGGCCTACAAGGGATCTACTAAAGATGTCGAGAAGCATTTCTCTCTAGCTTTAGCAAAGGTGGCGTAGCAGGGGATGCTACACCAGATACGCAATACTTTTTCTCTACATGCAAATCATTTTGAGCATGAAGGAAATAAATAAAGAGGGGGAGGGAGATGAAGTTGGAGTTTGTTTAGAAGTCTTGCTTCGTATGATCTGTGGCGATTGTACAGATTTCGACTGAGGAACGCAGGAGCGGGGGAAATACTCCGTGGTTACAGTTTCTTTTCCTGCAGGGCGCGCAAAACCCGCGTAGCGAATTTAGGTTCCAGCGATTCCATAATCTTACCCCGATCCTTATCCTTTTCGATAAGTTGCAGAATTTCCGCCACATCCTCCGGCGGTAACTCCTCCAACCGCTCAGCCGCTTTATCGGCTTTCATAGATGCAATGGTCAGAGCGACTGTTTGCAGACGCACCTGCCTTGCTTTATCCGCATTTTCCAGACTGGAGTCGATTTCCTTCTGGATAGATTCTAATTGTGTGCGCAGCTGTTCCAATTCTAATTCCCGTTGAATTAACTGCGTCTCACGCGCTTTCAACTGCTGTTCACGCTTCGTAAACGTCGCCTCCTTCTGTTTAATCTCCTCTGCCAACGCGCCCAGATTTTCATCTTGGTTTTGCCCCTCCACTTCAAGCACGGCCTCTTTCCCCATGACCTGTTCCAACGCCTGTTTAGAGAGATTGCCAGTAAGCAGTAACGCCAACGCCAACGCGCCAATAAATGACACGAAAGCGATTAGACTATACAGGAGGATTTTCATTACACCTATTCCCTTCCATCTATTTTCAGTGACCAGCGTCACAGGAAAAATACTTCCTGCTCAATTCTACCTTGCGTTTTCCTTGATTGAGGCCTCGCTGTTTTTTCGGCGGTCCAGCGACCGCACGCAAGAAGTATGGTCCTTACTATCCCTGACCCAAGTCAGCCTTTTCCAATTCTTCGTTTTTCTTTGCTTCTTTCTTTTTCCGTAAAAAGAAAGAAGTTACCGTTCCCGACGTATGCCCATTGCGGCGTATGTAGTCGCCACCTCATCTATAATACGCTCATCCATTTTTCTACGTTCCTGAGCTTGTACGAGTAAAGCGCGCTCCTTCAATTTTTCCACCATCCGCTTCGCCTTAGTCGCCTCCTCAAGTGTACGCCGCTCCCGTTCCTCCTCCTGCACCAACTCCTGAATCTCAGCGTCCTTTTCATCAATCAACGCCGCTAGGTGGCGTTCATACTGATAATGTCGACGCACATCAGCCGCATCAAACGTGTGTTGCGTCATCGTTCCCACCTCCTGCAAGCGTCTCAACCGTTCCGCGTCAATGTTTTCCCGCTCCTGTTTCGCTTGTTGTAGTTTGCGCCGCACCAACGCCAACGTTTGCGCCTGCAACTCTTCCTGGCGTGTGCGAATACGCAACAAGGTTTCATAGCGAAATGGTTTTCGTAACGCCATAGCCCCTATCCTTGTAACGCCTGACCCATATGCGCCTCAATTTCGTCAAAAGGAGAATGTTCTTCCAGACCCTGCTGCAAGAAACGTCGGATTTTTGGCATTAACCGAAGCGCCAGATCAATATCAGGATTACTCCCAGCCACATAAGCGCCGATGTTAACCAGATCCTCCGCATCACGATATACCGATAATACCTGCCGTATCTTTGTAGCCAAAGCGCGATGCTGCGGCGTGGTCACATCAATCATACTACGGCTGATACTTTCTAATACATCGATAGGCGGGTAATGGCCACGGGATGCCAGGTTGCGCGATAATGCGACATGGCCGTCAATAATGCTACGAACGGCATCGCCTACCGGATCATTTAAGTCGTCCCCCTCCACCAATACGGCGTAAAATCCTGTGATACTCCCCATATGCGACGTTCCCGCCCGCTCTAACAAGCGCGGCAACAACGCATAGACCGATGGGGGATATCCTTTAGTAGTAGGAGGTTCCCCTACGGCCAGTCCTACTTCCCGCTGCGCCATGGCGAAACGGGTGACCGAATCCATGATCAACATCACATTCAGTCCCTGGCTACGAAACCATTCTGCAATGGCAGTAGCCGCATAGGCGCCGCTTAGACGCAACAACGCTGGTTCATCTGAAGTAGCCACCACCACCACCGAACGTTGCAACCCGTCTTCCCCCAAATCCTTTTCAATAAACTCGCGCACCTCACGTCCACGTTCACCAATCAGCGCGATCACATTGATATCCGCTTCCGTGTTGCGGGCAATCATACCGATCAGCTTACTTTTACCCACCCCACTGCCCGCCATGATTCCGACACGCTGTCCCTTGCCACAAGTGACACAGGCATCGATGGCGCGTACCCCCGTTGCAATCGGCTCAGAAATGCGCTCACGCGCCATAGGGGGAGGAGGGTCAGCCATTAACGGCACCAGCTCCTCAGGGAGGATAGGGGGGCCATTATCAATCGGTGCCGCCATACTACCCAAGACCCGACCCAGCAGCGAAAAGCCCACCGGCACCATACGCGGTCTATGCGTTGGAATCAGTAGATGTCCCGGCCCAATACCATGCATGCTGCCCAACGGCATCAGGAGGATACGCTCATCACGAAATCCGACCACTTCTACCGGAATGACTTCCTCTCGATTAGGCGAACGCACATAACAAAGTTCGCCTACCTCCATCTGCGGACCGGTTGCCTGAATGGTCAAGCCCACGACATCCACAATCTTTCCACATACCCGCATTGGGAGGCTCTGCCGCACCCGTTCGCTGTATTTATGTAAATCAATGGAACTCATTACCACCGCCTCCTGCAGACGGACAGACCGGGCAAAAGGTACTGGCCGTGTAGATGGTGCAACGCAAAGTCTCCAAGACAGTTGCGCGACGAAGCGTTACTTCGTCGCGAAAGAGAAAAACGTTCTGTGTATACAATGTATGCGACATATTGCTTGCTTGCGGTTGCTTAACCACTAGCCCGTTATCATTTCATCCAACACCTGTTGCAGTAAAAGCTCAACAGATGCGTTAACCTGCAAAAAATCGGAATCCACCTGACATCCACCTGGGGGAACCGATTCATCCGCATCGATAGATAAACGTTCGATGCCGTCAAATTCTTCCAGCAACGTGACCTTATGCGTGCGAAGCGCTTCCAGATCTGCAGGATGTACACGCACCCTTAATACCTGCTGCGACGCCAGTTTTTTTAGCGCACGCCGCACCATAGACAGCACTATTTCGCCATCGTCCTGCACCTCCCGCGCCAAGACCTGTGCAGCAATCAAGCGCACAAGTTCAATTACCTGCGGTTCCAATGCATCCAGAAACGCCACCTGCGCCTGCTGTATTTCCTGTGCAGCGGCTTCCAACGCGGAAGCACATTGCGCGATACTTTCTTCAAATGCAGTCCGTCCCGCAGTTTCACCCCGTTGGTACCCCTCCTTATACGCCTCCTGCACCTTTGCTTCCGCCTCCTGACGTGCCTCCTCCAGGATCGCCGCCCGAATTTCCTCAGGCTCTATTTCCTCCTCGACCTCTTCTGTACCCGCCTCCTCCGGTTCCAGTATCTCCTCTTCAGGGAACTCCTCTAGCGACTCACGATGCACATGCACCACACGGTCGCCAACCGATTCATGACCTTTTAGAACCTTGGCCATTAAACGCTCCATTCCCTTTCAAAACCTACCTGAGATACTAAAGCGGTCCGGCGACCGCAAGCAACAGATATGGCCCTTACCATCCCTGACAGCAACAAAAAAATCGTTTTTTATGATAACTTTTAGATTTTAGTCACTAAGGATAAATTTCCGTCGCAGCAGGAAGATGGTTATACCAAAATTTCGTCGCCGCCTTCGCCGCCCCGGCCCGATATAATCAATTCGCCGGCTTCTTCCAATCGCCGTACCACCCCAACGATCTTCTGTTGCGCTTCCTCTACATTCTTTAGGCGCGTTGGCCCCATGAATTCGATTTCTTCCTTGATCATATCGCGAGCGCGTTCCGACATATTGCGATAGACCTTATTAGCGACTTCCTCATCCGCCGCCTTCAACGCCAGTGCCAGATCCTTACTTTCAATCTCACGCAAGGCCTTCTGAATGCCGCTATCGTCCACATAGACAATATCGTCAAAGGTAAACATCAACCGCGAAATTTCATCTGCCAGTTCAGGATCATGTTCCTCCAGATCCGACATGATGGTCTTCTCCGTCGTACGTTCGATACGATTCAGGATCTCCGCCACATTCTTCACACCGCCCGCAAAAGTAAAGCCCTGACTGAATACCGCGGCCATCTTACGTTCCAGAACCCGTTCCACCTCACGTACAATTTCCGGCGCCGTGCGATCCATCGTAGCGATGCGCATAATAACATCCGATTGCACATCCTGGGGGAGGGCGGAAAGGACAATCGACGAAGTAGCGGGATCAAGATGGGCGAGGATGAGCGAAATCGTCTGTGGATGTTCATCCTGAATAAAACTGGAGATCTGTGAAGGGTCTGCCTTATTCAAAAATTGAAACGGTACCTCCTGCAAACTGCTCTGCAACCGATTAAGAATTTCGAAGGCACGTTCTGAACCAAAGGATTTTTCCAGCAGCTCCTTGGCGTAATCAATACCGCCCTGCGTAACAAACTGATTGGCTACTGCCATCGAATGAAATTCATCAAAAATAGCCGAGCGAATATCTGGCTCCACCGTGCCCAGGCTGGACAAGTCCAGCGTCATCTGGTCCACCTCCTCCTCATGCATTTTGCCAAGGATATTGGAAGCATTTTCAGGGCCTAAACACGCCAGCAAGATAGCCGCCTTAGCTCGCCCCGTCAACTCCGAAGTATCTGCCTTTTTGTTTTTTTTATCCGGCAACGTCGTTTTAATCCTCTTCTTCGCTCATCCACGTCCGCAACAACGCCGCCACCACTTCAGGTTGCTGGGCGGCCAACTCACGAATTTCTCGCGAAACCTCTTCGCGCCGCATATCTTCCCGCGTAGCTTCGGGAATTTCGATAACTTCTTCCTCTTCCTCCACCAAAGGCGTAGGTTTTTCGATGGCCCGCGTAAGGAAAATGCGCACCAGGAAGAAACCTAGAATAATTAATACGATTTGGCCAATCTGCCACCCCAATTGTAACATCCATTCCCGACGTTTTGCAGCCTCCAGCTCCTCAATACTGGCCTTGGCGGCTGCCAATTGATCAATATCAAAGGGATGATCATGAATTGTCACTACCGTCTCCGCCTCACCTTCACCCACCGTCGCCATGGCTAAGTCTTTATAGGTCTGGCGTAAGGTGTCATCCAGCCCCACATACGTGCGCGTCACATTGCCGTCCGCATCCGTTGTATCCTCATACTTGCCCTCGACCACCAACGTGACCAGATATTTCACCACATTGCCCGGGTCTGTCTTGCGCGTACGCACGGTGCGCGATGGTTCATAATTGATGATTTCCTCATTCGTCTCCTCATTCGTCTGCATACCGCCTGGCGCCGCCGTACCCTCAGGCACATTTGCAAACGCCCCAGGAGTCCCCTCTGGCAGACTTTCCTTACTCGTCGTCGTCGTCGCCACCGCATAGGTACTCAGTTCGGTACCTTCCGAAACCTGCTCCACTGTCTCCTCCAGCTCGTCAAAATCCATCTTGGCGCTTACACTCACCGTGCCCCGCACCCCCAACTCCGTCAACTTCGCCATAATTTTCGTTTCCCGCTGCCGTTCCCACTCGGTTACCAGTTCCAACTTCGAATTGGCAATCGAGGCAAACTCAGATTGGGGGGGGAGATGCAAGACTTCGCCCGTAGTCGTAGTCACCGTAATATTACGTGCGGTCAGATTAGCGCCCCCTGCATTGCTGACAATGCTTACAATCGCCTTCACTTCCTTTTTGGTCAGCGGACGGGTAATTTTCAGCGTAACATCCGCTTGGGAAGGTTGCTGTTCCGAAACGAACAACTCACTTTTTGCCTCCCGGATAAGCACCAGGGAGTACTCAACAAAATCGAACGCATTGAGCAGCGATTGCAATTCCCCCTGAATAGCGCGCATAAATTTAACATCCTGCAACGCGCGATTCGTCATAAGCTCATTTTCAGCATACAGTTCCGTGAAGCCGGGGGCTGCGCTTCGACCGATAGGCATCTCTTTTTCCGCCAAAGCCAACTGTGCATTGCTCAGATCAGCTACTCGCACGCGAATACGCTGATTATTATCTTCCAGACGATAAGAAATGCCGCTTTGAGAAAGGACTTCAGTGTATTTTGTCGCTTCACCCGCCTCGACCGTGGTCAAAGTGACGTACTGCGGCTTGGCGTTCATATACACCACAAAGAAGATAAGGATTACTACGGCGGCCCCGGCCAGGCCGATA
Source organism: Candidatus Hydrogenedentota bacterium (assembly GCA_963678445.1). GTDB lineage: Bacteria > Hydrogenedentota > Hydrogenedentia > Hydrogenedentales. Next base: position 4,422,758 of record OY782877.1, read on the forward strand.
TTGACGCGGGCGCTCAGTGACAACTGTTTCCAGGCGTCTACAATCCCATTCATCAACTGGCGAAAGAAGTCCAGCACGTCTCACACCCTCATGGTTGGCGCTTTATTTCCCAAAACCATTGCTGTTGTCTCTGCTCAAAAAGAGACAATACACCCCTCTTGCGCCCGGACATCCTAAAGACGTCCCAATTAGATATGAAGAAAAAGCCGGTGACCCCGCACGGATTTTGCGCCGACTCTTTCGCCCTGAATTAGAGATACAAAAAATGCTCATGGAGCAGTACACTCGCCCAAGAAGTACTGCAATAACGCATGTTTATGCTTTGCTGCAACGGGGAGGAGCCCATTCAGACAGTCCTCGGCATTTTTTGCATATCAAAGATTCAAATGTAATCTCCGCGCCATTCGGCGTCTTTCCCTTCCGGTAAGACGCCTATCATACCCACAAGAAACTACCTCTAGCGAAACTCCGTAAGCAGCCTTTTTAAAGTACGGCGCATCGGCAGGAAGTCCCTGCGGTTTCTCTACTATAAACGAATGACTCCCAAAACCCAATATGGGCTGTGGTAGTCATTATCTTATACTGTATCTTGTTAAAAAACAAGGGGCGTGCTGTAAAAAACACTATACCTGCATACGCATAATTTCATCATACGCTGTCATAACCTTGTTACGCACCGTCATCATCGTCTTAAAAGAGACATCCGCCTTTTCAATCGCCACCATTGCCTCCGAAACATCCTTAATTTCACCCGCCACCAGTTTTTTAATCGTCGTATCCGCCTCGTCCTGAAGACGTTGCACCTCCGTTACCGCCTCCGCCAATACCTCTTTGAACGATTGCCCCTGTTCCTGCGGTGGATGTGGCTGGGCCGGACGCATTTGTTTGGCGCTGATTTCCAGCGAGCGCAAGCCCAATCCATTCAGTTTTAACGGGTCCACCATACGTTATATACATCCTATGCGGCCAATAAATACCGCTCTCGCTATGCCTGGATAATCTCCAGTGCTCGATCATTCATACGACGACCCGACACCACCACCGCCACATTGGCTTCATACGCACGTTGTGCTGCTATTAAGTTTACCATTTCTGCTGCGATATTGATATTCGGATACGCAACATAACCTTCTTCATTCGCATCCGGATGATTGGGTTCGAAGACCTGTCGCAATGGCGACGGATCACGTTTAATCCGTTTTACCCGCACGCCCAGACGTTCAGGATTTGCACCGGGCCGAATCTGCTCCCCCCGCAACACCACCAGCTGCCTTCGAAACGCGCCACCACCATTCTCAGTTCGCGTAGTTTCTGCATTCGCAATATTGTTCGCAATGATATTCATACGAACCCGTTGCGCACGCAAACCGCTTACTGCAATATCTCTTGCTCCAATGGCTTCCAACATAATTAGCGAACCTGTCTCCAAAAAGTTCAACAACTACCAAGTGTGTTACGACTGCAACGGGCCTGATTCTCGTCTTAAAAACGAAGAATCCGACCTACTAGCGGCCTAAATCGTTCAACATTGTCTTGGTCGTCTCAAATCGTTTGGCAAGGATACGCGCATAATTCGAATACTTGCCTGTATTTTCCGACAATTTCGCCATTTGATCCTCTATGTCTACCTTATTGTAGTCATTTTTAGACAAATGCGCAAGACGTTCAAACTGAGGCCTATGCTCTGTATAATCGAGATGACGGGGTCGGCTCGTGCGGAGAGCGACGCCGCCCCGTCCCTCAAGTGCTGCTCTAAGGGTCTTCTGAAAATCCAACTCCACCGGGTTATAATGCGGGGTATCGACATTGGCGATGTTGTTGGCTAAAAAGCGATGATTCAGCGCCGCCGTCTTCATCCCCTGCACCAGAATATTCGCTGTGTCCATGCCTGCAAAAGGTGTCATAACCCACACATCCTTAAAGTGGTCCAGCGACCACTCGCAATACTTATGGTCCTTAGCGTCCCGGACCACCGTAAAACTTTCGTTTTTTCCTCGTTCCCACGGTCCTCCATGGGAACGAGGATAGTCTCATTACTAAACTCCGTCAGGATAGAAGCAATACTTGTGCCACTTTTTTAATCCCTGTGAATAAAGAAGTTAGCAGCTTTTTAGGTGTTGGCTAGCTCCTCTACTGGGCAAAGCATGCCTCCTGATCGGAATTTTTCTCCATTCTTTCTTTTTACGGAAAAAGAAAGAATCAAAGAAAAACGAGGACAGGGATAGTAAGCGTTGGTTTCCCACGGCAAGGACCATACCTCTTGCTTGTGGTGCTGACCACTGGTCGCTGGGCCACCAGAAAAATGAAAAAGCAAGGAAAAACGAGGGCAGGAATGGTTAAGCGTTGGAGAAAACACATGACGACACTATCATGATGATAGGTATCTTTAGTGACTAAAACCTGAAAAGCTGTCATAAAAAACGAAGTTTTCTGACGGTCTGGGATGACAAGGACCATACCTCTTGCTTGCGGTCGCTGGAGCGCTTTAGTTATGTGTAGGACAAGTCCATTTTTAAACGTATCATATCTCGGCATTCGATACCGTTTACATAAATACGTTCCGAGTGGTTTCGCCGGAAAAAATCGGGTTCCACGCCTACAATTCGAAATCCACATTTTTGATATAACAATAATTGATGGACGCCCGGATTTCCTGTGCCGATTTCCAAGGTGTGGATATGTGCGTCTTTGGCTTTCGCTATGGCAAATGCGATGAGCTTTTTCCCGATACCCTTCTGTTGATAGCTTTCTTTGACCGCAATATTCAGAATTTCCTGCGTTTTGGGTCTGGTTTTCGAGACCACAATAACACCGACAATCTCCCCCTCGTATCGCGCCACATAACACTGTCCAGTATGAAGATACTCTGCAACCATTTCCTCGGAAGGATCGGCTAATAGCAATAAATCCATGATGTCCGGGGTAAGGGTTTTCATCAATTCAATCTGCACGTCCATTATAGTCACCTTCCTTCGTTGTGCTTGCCCCATCTTTAGTGCCGAAAATCCCAAGAGTTGTCATAAAAAAACGAAATTTTACTGTAGTCAGGGATAGTAAGGACCATATTTTTTGGGTGTGGCCCTGGCCACCTTGTGGTCGCTGGACCGCTTTAGATCACCACGGGGAGGAAATAGGTAAACATTTCCAAGCCTCCGGAACCTGCTTGCGAAATGAGTGTGACACATCTCTAGTTTGGATGCAACACGATGCGGGCGTCAGAATTTTTTTTGAAAGAGTGTCATAAAAACGACGCTTAGAGACGTTTGATGAAGGGAAGAAATATATTTTTTTGCTCATCGTCTTCAACTAGATGAGCAAGTATTGCGGTATATAAAAGGCAACATTAGAGATGGTATTATTCCGCATTCAATGAGATATCTAGAGGAGGTTTTTTAATGTCTCGTATATGCCGTTTTGCAATGATTTTATGTTTACTGTTTTGTTTTTTTGCGATACCTGCTGTAGCCGTCCCCAGCATCTGGTATGTCGATGTGGACAATACTTCCGACACGCAAGACGGGACATCCTGGGCGACGGCGTATACGTCTATCCAGAACGCCATTAATGCTGCGACCAGGGCAGGTGTATCTGCCGAAAATCCTGCGGAGCTATGGGTCGCCGAGGGAAGGTATAGTGATGGCGGACGCATAGTTACTATTGAGGGGGTGGATACAGAGAATGTCATTGAATTAGCGGCACACGTACATATTTATGGTGGCTTTAATGGCACAGAAATGGCGCGAGATGAACGTGATTGGGAAAACAATACTACCATCATCGATGGTGAGGGCAAATATCGTTGTGTTGTTGCACAGAACATTGCTATGAATACAGCTACTCTTGATGGAGTTACCCTACAGAACGGAAGTATTGCGCTTTATGGCGATGTTGCATCGAGAGTTAATAGTGGCGGTGGCCTTTTTAATTACAAATCTTCTCTTACAGTGATGAACTGTACTTTTTTGAAAAATAAAGCTAAAGCTGGCGGCGGTGGCGTGTATAACTCCGGCTCTTCCTCCCCGGTGTTGACGAATTGCACTTTTTTGGAGAATTGCTCTGATTTTGGCGCAGGAGTGTACAATTCAGAATCTTCTTCACCCATGTTGACAAACTGCACCTTTTCGGAGAATAGGGCGGATTCTTACGGTGGCGGGATTCGAAATCGTGACTCTTCCCCTGTATTGATGGATTGTACTTTTTCGGAAAACAGGGCAGGTTCCTACGGCGGTGGAATGTGTAACATTTCCTCTTTACCGACGTTGACGAACTGCATTTTTTTTAAAAATAGTTCTGATGTAGGTGGCGGAATTTATAACTCTAATTCCTCCTCAGCAACGTTGACAAACTGCGCTTTTTCGGAGAATAGGGCAGATTCCCACGGCGGAGGAATGCGAAACTATATTTCCTCCCCTGTATTGACGAACTGCACTTTTTCGTGGAATACAGCTCGCTACGGTGCTGGAATGTCCAATCGTGATTCTTCCTCCCCTGTATTGATGAACTGTACCTTTTCAGAAAACTCTGCTGGTACTGATGGCGATGGGATTTATAACTCTGAATCCTCTTTACCGAGGTTGAAAAATTGTATCCTCTGGGGGTCGGATGAGCAGATATACAACAACGGAAACGATGCTGCTGCGGTGGTAACGTATTCGGATATACAGCAGGCGGCGGGAGTGTATCCAGGCACGGGTAACATCAATGTGTTGCCTTCCTTTACGGCTCTAGGAGAACATGCGCTGCGCCTTGTGCCAGGTTCGCCTTGCATTGATGTGGGCACGACAACGGGGGCGCCGGACACCGATATCTTGGGGACAGCGCGTCCTCAGGGAGCAGGGGTCGACATGGGGGCGTATGAGTATTTTCCAGATCAGGATTCGGATAATAATGGCGTTTCTGATAGGGTGGAGGGCGATATAGACAGGGATGGAGACGGTGTTGCCGATCTGCTAGACCTAGATAATGATGGCGATGGGCTGCGGGATGATATGGAAGGGATGAGCGATCCTGATGGGGACGGTACGCCGAATTACAATGATATGGATAGCGATGGGGATGGAATCCCTGATTCCGAAGAACGTCCTGTTGTCTTTGTGGATGTTGACAACACTTCAGGTACAGAGGATGGCGCCTCCTGGGCGACGGCATTTACCACTATTCAGGCAGGTATTGATGCCGCCTTTGAAAACGGCGGTGCGGAGGTATGGGTCGCAGCAGGGGTCTACACCGGTAACGGGCGCACGGTGGATATCGGTGATGAGGATACGGAGAATGTTATTGAAGTGACGGAATGGGCGCATATTTACGGCGGTTTCAGCGGTACAGAAACCGCCCGCGATGAACGGGATTGGGTAAAAAACGGTACTATTATTGATGGCACGCGAAAGCGTCGGTGTGTTATCGCGCAGCATATTGCTGCGGGCGCCGCCACGTTTGACGGGTTTACGCTTCAAAAAGGAAGTCCCAGAGCTCTCTATAAAACGGCATGCTCAGGGGGAGGGCTATACAACTATTGTTCTTTGTTGGCTGTAGCGAACTGCAATTTTTCTGAAAATTCTGCAGGTGCTGATGGCGGTGGAATCTACAATGTTTCTTCTTCGTTGACGTTGACGAACTGTAGTTTTTTGAGGAATTCTGCCAGTGCCGGCGGTGGGATCTACAACGCCGAATCCTCTTCACCAATATTAATTAACTGCGTTTTTTCTGAAAATTCTGTTAGATTCAGAGGCGGTGGAATCCATAACAATGCTTCTTCCCCGGTCTTGATGAACTGTACCTTTTGGAAGAATGACGCGTCTATCCATGGCAAGGGGGTGTACAACTCCAGTGCTTCCTCACCGGTTTTGACGAACTGTATCCTCTGGGGGTCGAATGATCAGATATGTAATGACGGAAGCGATTCGTCGCCAGTGATAACGTATTCAGATGTACAGCAAAGCTCGGGAGTCTATCCGGGCGAGGGTAACATCAATGCGATGCCTCAGATTTCTAAGTGTGGAGAACATCCTTGGCGCATTGCCTTGGGTTCACCCTGCATTGATGCGGGTACGGCAACGGCGGCGCCGGACACCGATATTTTTGGGACAGTACGTCCTCTGGGTGTAGGGGTCGACATGGGGGCGCATGAGTATGTCGGGAATGAAGATTCCGATTGTAATGGTGTCCCTGATAAGGAAGAAGGCGGTGGCGACATAGATGAAGATGGTATTGTAGACGCAGTGGATCTGGATAATGATGGCGATGGGCTGCGGGATGATATAGAAGGAATGGGAGATATCGACGGGGACGGTATCCCCAATTACGATGATACGGATAGCGATGGAGATGGGATTTCCGATTCCGAGGAACGTCCTGTCGTTTTTGTGGATGTCGATAATACTTCGGGTATAGAGGATGGCGTCTCCTGGGCAACGGCGTTTACTACCATCCAGGAAGGCATTGATGCCGCAGCGAGCAACGGTGGGGTGGATGTGTGGGTTGCACAAGGGAGCTACACCGGTAACGGCCGCACGGTGAAAATCGGTGGTGAGAATACAGAAAATGTCATTGAACTGCTGGAATGGACATACCTTTACGGTGGCTTCAACGGTACGGAAATGCAGCGCGATGAGCGGGATTGGGAAAAGAATACTACCATCATTGATGGTGAAGGCCTACGTCGTTGTGTTGTTGCGCAGCATATTGTGTCATGTGTTTCTGTGTTTGATGGATTTGTGCTTCAAAATGGCAAGACTAGCGCATCGTCATATCGCTTTGGTGGCGGAATGTACAATTATGATACCTCACTGCTGTTGGCAAACTGCACTTTTTCGAGGAATACTGCCGAGCACCGTGGTGGTGGGATATATAACGAAGATTCTTTGTTGACGTTGACGGACTGTGCCTTTTCTGACAACACTGCCGAGTACGGTTTCGGCGGTGGGATATATAACGAAGGTTCTTTGTTGACGTTGACGGACTGTACCTTCTCTGACAACACTGCCGAGTACCGTGGCGGTGGGATATATAACGAAGATTCTTTGTTGACGTTGACGGACTGTACCTTTTTTGACAACACTGCCGACTACAGTGGCGGTATGTATAACAACTATTCCTCATTGACGTTGACGGACTGTACCTTCTCTGCAAATGATGGTAGCGGTATGTATAACACTTTCTCTTCAGCGACGTTGACGGGCTGTACCTTCTCTGCAAATGATGGTGGCGGTATGTATAACAACTATTCCTCATTGACGTTGACGGACTGTACCTTCGCTAAAAATGTCGGTGGCGGTATGTCTAACAATTACAGCTCTTCACCGACGTTGACAGATTGCATCTTTTTAGAGAATACACGCCAAAATGGTGGTGGGATGTACAATGTTGATTCTTCTCCGACATTGACGGACTGTAGTTTTTCAGGAAATACGGCTGGCAAGTCTGGTGGTGGGATGTACAATGTTAAAGATTGTTCACCGACGTTGACGGACTGTAGTTTTTCAGGAAATACGGCTACCGAATCTGGTGGCGGGATATACAACTATAAAGGTTCATCGCCGACATTGACGGACTGTAGTTTTTCAGGAAATGTGGCTACCGAGTCTGGTGGTGGGATGTACAACGAAGCCTTGTCTGTGCCAACATTGGGCCATTGTGCCTTTTCAGAGAATGTGGCTCAAAGTGGCGGTGGCGTGCACAATAATGGTTCTTCACCGGCGTTGACAGAGTGCACTTTCTTAGAAAATACGGCCCAAAATGGCGGTGGAATGTATAACGAGGAGTACTCCTCATCCGTATTGACAAATTGCAGTTTTTCAAAAAATACGGCTACCGAATCTGGTGGCGGAATGTACAGCAAAGAGTCCTTGCCAAAGTTGACCTATTGCACTTTTTCAGAGAATACAGCCCAAAATGGGGGGGGGCTATACAACACATCCGCTTCACCGGAATTGACGGACTGTATCATCTGGGGTAATACGGCGAATTCGTATGGCGGTGGAATGTATAGTTTTTCCTCTTCGCCGAAGGCGTTCAACTGCACCTTTTCAGGGAATACGGCTAATGAGGCCGGTGGTGCGATCTATCATTGGAGCTACACCCCGTGGAATCCGACGGGCTGTTATACCCCGTTAAACCTGACAAACTGCATTGTTTGGGGGAACTCTTCTCCGAATAATCAAGGGATCCATAATGTAACTTCTGGTTGTTCTGTGGTTACGTATTCATGCGTTGAAGGTGGCTATGAAGGCATGGGCAATATCGATACCGATCCGCGCTTTGTCGATTTACCAAACGGGAACCTGCGACTACTTGCAGATTCGCCTTGTATTGATGCTGCGATTGCGGATGATGCACCGGCGGTAGATATTCTCGGTACGCCACGTCCTCAAGGCCGTGGGGTGGATATAGGAGCGTATGAATATATAGCCTCGAATGCTCCGGTGGTGGCCACTCTGCTATCGTCGACTAATGATACAACGCCGACGTGGACTTGGACGTCAGGTGGTGACGGAAACGGTATGTATCGCTATCAGCTTGATGGCGAGTCGGGTGTGTGGACAGAAACCACCGCTCTGGAGTACACCCCTGATTCCATTTTATCTGAGGGTATACACACATTATACGTTCAGGAATATAACGATGCGGGTAATTGGTCTTCGAGTGGTTTTATCAAGGTGACGCTAGATACAACACCGCCGAATGCGCCAATAGTGACGACTCCTTCTTCGCCGACCAATAATGCAATGCCAATGTGGACCTGGGTATCGGGTAGAGATGGAAACGGCACGTATCGTTACCAGCTTGATGGTGAATCGGATGTGTGGACGGAAACCCAGGATGTTTCATATACGCCCGATACGGTATTGCTAAACGGTGTGCATACGTTGTATGTGCAGGAGCGTGATGCTGCGGGTAACTGGTCTGCAAGCGGTTTCGCAAATGTTACGGTAGATACCACTTTTCCGAATGTGCCGGTAGTAACGACCTCGTCGTCGCCAACGAATGATGCAACCCCAACGTGGAGTTGGACGTCGGGTGGTGACGGCAACGGCATGTATCGTTACCAGCTTGATGGGGAGGAGGGTGCGTGGATGGAAACTGTGGACTCCGAGTACATGCCTGCCACTACGTTGTCTGATGGCGCACATACGTTGTATGTGCAGGAACGCGATGCGGCGGGTAACTGGTCTTTGAGCGGTTCTGCTAGTGTGATGGTGGATGCCACTTCGCCGAATGCACCGGTAGTAACGGCGCCGACTTCGCCGATGAATGATACAACCCCAACGTGGACGTGGGTTTCGGGTGGAGCCGGCAATGGCATGTACCGTTACCAGCTTGATGGGGAGGAGGGTGCGTGGATGGAAACTGTGGACTCCGAGTACACGCCTGCTACGGTGTTGTCCGATGGCGCACATACGTTGTATGTGCAGGAATGCGATGCTGTGGGCAACTGGTCTCTGAGCGGTTCTGCAAGTGTGACGGTAGATACTACTTCGCCGAATGCGCCGGTGGTGACGGCTCCGTCTTCGCCGTCAACCGATACCACCCCAACGTGGACGTGGGTTTCGGGTGGAGCCGGCAATGGCATGTACCGTTACCAGCTTGACGGGGAGGAGGGTGTGTGGACAGAAACACAGGCCACGTCGTATACGCCTGCCGCTGCGTTGTCAGACGGCACGTATACGCTGTACGTGCAGGAATGTAATGCTGCGGGGACTTGGTCTTCGAGCGGTTCTGCAAGTGTCGAACTCTCCGAGAAATGCCCGGCAGTTGAATCCCCATCGTTTATCGATGCATCTGATGGACTGTACAGCGACCGTGTCGTCCTTAGCTGGAGTCCGGTTGCGGATGCTACGGAATATCAGGTCTACCGCGACGGCACGTCCATTTCAGACTGGATCGCGGAAACGCATTTTGATGATTACACTGCTTCTGCCCCCAAGGTCACATCCACAGGATGTTCAAGAGAAAGAACGGACTTCGTAACCCACGAATACCATGTTGTGGCGCGCAATACCTGCGGCAGTGAGAGCAGCATGGAGGTGTCGGATACAGGGTATCGAGGCGACAGTGCGACAAAAGCAATACCTCTCCAGTCCGAGGAGATTCGTGAGATGGTGTTTCCGATGGGGGGAGCGCAGGCCAATTCCTCCTTTGCATTGCGTATTGTACTTGAAGACGACGAAGTTGTTCCCGATAGCGTCTGGGCGACATTGGAAGGCACGGATTGGATTGAAGAAGGCGGCGCATGGCATTCCGCATACCCCGGTGACAACAGCGACGGGTGGGCGGTGCTCACGCCAAGCGCGCCCTTGACGCCTGATACTGAAGTTCGTCTTACTGTTGGTGCATCCACAGTAAACGGCCAGGAAATTGAACCGGTGACGCATATCTTTACCATCGACGATGCGTTAGATGCAGAGAATCCCCTGGTTGAAGAAGCTGCCTTTGGTTTTAGCGCCTTCTCCGATGCACCGGTATACACGCTTGGACCTGACGCGGTTTTCGACGAACCCGTACTGATTCAGCTTCCGCTTCCTGCAGAATACAATTTGGATGACTGCAAATTGTTTTACTACAGCGTTTCATCTGAGCATCCAGGCTGGTATCCCGCGGAGTATGTCAAGGGTTGGCTTGCTAGCCGGGGGCAAGTAATTACTGCAGAAGACGGGGCCGTATACCTCCAATTAGAAGTGAACCATGGAGGCATCGTGCAGATTGTCCATACAAATATTCAGTCTGCGGTTATTACTTCGGAGCCGCAATATTCCGACATGGGCGTATTTGCCCTGATATTCCTTGTGCTTGCCCTGTTGTCAAGCCGCCAGGCCGTCGTACTGGGAAGTAAAGCTGAAAAATAGGAGTAATTCATCTTTTCAAAAATCGGATAGACGCCCGTTTTTATCTTAGCCAATTGCGTCTACTATCCATGCTATTTTTTCGCCCTTGTCCTTACGAAAGATTCTGAGGACAAGGGCGAAATGTGGAGTTACTGCCATCTGCTCTAGAGAGCATACATTGAACGATGCTGTTTGAGGAGTGTCGTTGACAAGTTTATTTTGTGGATTGACAAGTTTGTGGTAAAGCCCTACTATGGAATGTGGTGTACATGTGTGCAAAAAGGAGGGTCGCCATGTTCCCTGCGAAGAAGATTATGACAACAGATGTGGTTACGGTGGATGAGCATACGCCGGTGTATGCAGCGATACGCTTGTTGGTGGAGCATAATATTACGGGCTTGCCGGTTATCGATGGGGAGCATCACCTGGTAGGCATCATTTCCGAGAAGGATTTGTTGGGGGCGTTGTATAACTCGCGTATCCGGGAATCCACGGTGGGGGCGATGATGACACGGGAGGTAACTACCTTTCGTGAGGATAGTGACCTGATTGATATCTGTGAGGCGATGATAGCGGGGAATTTCAGGCGGGTTCCTATCGTGAATAAGGGGAAACTGGTGGGGCTTGTTTCCCGACGTGATATCATCAAGTTCATCCTGCATTTGCGTCAGGAAGATTAGGGGGGCCTGGGGGAATACAGAAAAGAAAGCCCTCTTTTTTTATTTAAGCGTTTATAGAATGATATCGCTTTATCAAAATCTATATGTTTCTGCGGTTGCTTCAAACAACTAAAGCGGTCGCTGGACCACTTTAGTTTATTATTTTGTGTATTTTTGTTGACACTGGAGTAGTGAATTCTTCAGTTTATGGATACATAGCTGCTTCTTTTCTGCTCTGCTTTCTCTATCTAAATATATGTGTTTTTCTGATTTTTTTCTGTATTGAATTATTCAAATGGATCAAGTTCTGCCATATTGAGACAAGAATGTATAGATATATTGTATCCTCCTTCTTTTTTTGGTACGCTAATAGGACAGCTTTCGCGCGCTCTGTATTATTTTCGGAGGCGCTATTTGTAAAGATTGCGGGGTAGTTTTATAAGAAGTTTCATAGAATGGGAGTACCTTATGCCGCAGAAAATTCCTAACTTACGACACAATCGTCGCGTGGACAATGAAGATATGTTTGTGAGTGCAGATGAGCGCTCGATCACGCGGGGGCGGCGTGCTGCACCCCGTACCCAAGTATGTCGCCCTGCATTGATATGGCAGCAAGATGCACCCGATGAAAAGCGACAGGGGGTGGTGCTGGATTTGAATCCGCGTGGGATGCGTATCCGCATGTTGGAACAGTTTGAGGTTGGGACCGAACTGATGGTACAGTTGATGCGGGATGACGGGTTTCGTGAACCTTTATCTCGAGAGCTTCGGGTGCGGGTAGTGCGTACGGTCAGTACGGATGATGGCTTTGTGGATCATGGTGTGCAGATAGCGGTTGAGAAAATAACGCGTACGGTTGCGTCTACCACACGAGTGAGTAGGCCGGTGCTGGCGTCCCGAAAGACAAAAAAAACACGTATGTATTCGTTGGATTATACGATTGATGAAAACGGCATTCGTCGTTCAGGGAGGGACCGTGGCTAGTCTGAAGATTCTTATTGTGGATGATGAGCCGGATGTAGTGGAATTGCTTGAGCATACACTGCAACCAGAGGGCTTTGAAGTAGTTAAGGCATATGATGGCATTGGGGCCTTAGATTTGGTTGGTTCTGAGAAACCGGATCTAATCTTACTCGACATTATGATGCCTATGATGAGTGGCTATGAGGTTTGTGAACAGATTAAGGCAAACCCGGAGACACAGAATATTCCCGTGCTCTGTCTTTCTTCAGCACATACGCCGGATGCACGGGCACAGAGTTTGCGGGCAGGAGCTGTTGAATTGGTAACGAAGCCCTTTTTACCTGCGGAACTGATTGCTCAGATTCGCCGTCATTTGCCCAGCGAAGAGGTAGCATAGAAAAAGAGAGCATCGTAGCACCTTGTGTGCAGAATACCGTATATTTAGAAAGACGTCTTTATTTCGGATAAAGACGTCTTTTTGTATACAAATAAGGAGCGTAAATGAACAATGTCGCTGAAAAAACGATGGCGGAGCAAAGGGGAATTACTTCGTTTTTTCCGCAATATAAATGTAACAGGGGGGGAAGTTTTTCCAAATGATGGAGGAACGGGTAACGCGTCCAAACTTCTCGTTTAGTTTTTCTTTGAAAAAGCGTTTGCCCAGAGGCATCCAGGCGCTAAATGTATAGCCAAAGGTGAGGAAACGTCCACCGGGATGGAGTACGTCATAGGTGGCGTCCAGAATACTGTCCTGCAAGGGCGCATCGAAACGCGACCAGGGAAGTCCGGAAACAATAACGTCGCAGCCGTCAAAGCCTTCCTTTTGAAGGTGTTTGAGAGCATTCTCCGCTGAGTCATGTATGACATTGGCGGTAGGGCAGGCCTCCTTAGTCGCTTTGACGAAGGCTTCATTAACCTCCAGAGCTACAAAGAAAGCATCCTCGGGCTTTTTGTGCAAAATGGCCTTGGTGAAAACGCCGGAGCCAGGACCGTATTCGACGATGACATGGGCGTCAGGTAGTTGCGCCATATCGGTAACGGCTTCTGCTAATCGTTGACTGCTGGGGGCCACAGCCCCGGTACTACGATTTGCGCGTATGACTTCCTTCATAAATGTAAGCGTGGACACCGTGATTTCTCCCTCATGGGAATTTCCCCAAATTGTGAATGCTACCGTAGGTGCTTGTTTGATTTTTCGTATTGTGCCACAGGATACCTTGTTAATACAAAACACATTGATATTTATATTAAAGCGTTTCTTTTAAACTTCATAGTTGCCTGAATCTATATAAGACGCTCAAGTTATTGTCTTTTCGAAAATGTGAATAATGTTGTTATTTTAGCATCGTTCCAGTGGGTTTAAACGGGGGGCGAGTTGTCTTTTCATGAAGACATGCGGTAGCATGCGGTGAAACTATATTAATCCAATTACGTTCTCCTTCTTGCGGCCACGTTGGGCGGCAAGTGGTTTGATGAAAGGAAATAATCGCGTGTCTGTACCGGCCGTTTCGTGGAAAAATACGACGCTTAGCATTATTGATCAGACCTTGTTACCGGGGGCTCTGAAGCATATCTCACTTGAAACCGCCCAGGATGTATGGCAGGCGATTAAGGTATTGAAAGTACGGGGGGCGCCTGCGATTGGTATATGCGCTGCCTATGGCGTACTTGTAGGCCTACAGGAAAAGGCGCCTAAGAATGTACCGGCGGCATTGCAATGTGTCGCGGATAGCGTAGATTATCTTGCCACATCGCGTCCGACAGCGGTGAATCTTTTCTGGGCATTGGAGTGTATGCGCAAGACGGCGCAGGAATATGCTTCTGTTCAGGATGTGGATACGTATTTCGCCAAATTGGAAGAAGAAGCGATACGGTTACATCAGGAAGAGATTCGTCGATGCCGCGCTATTGGTAGGCATGGCGCTGCCCTGATTCAGGAAGGAGTGGGGCTATTGACCCATTGTAATGCGGGCGGTCTGGCGACGGGAGAATATGGGACCGCCCTGGCGCCTATGTTCCATGCACATGAAGCAGGGCGTCGTTTCCAGGTGTTTGCAGATGAGACACGTCCCTTATTGCAGGGAGCACGTCTGACAGCCTGGGAGTTGCAAGAGGCGGGCATTGATGTAACGGTTATTTGCGACAATATGGCAGCGCAGGTGATGCGTGAGGGACGTATTCAGTTGGTTATAACCGGGGCCGATCGTATCGCTGCCAACGGAGATACGGCTAACAAAATTGGTACGTATGGGGTGGCGTTGCTGGCCCATGCGCACAATATTCCCTTTTATATCGCTGCGCCTGCATCTACTTTTGATGCTGCGTTATCCTCAGGTGAGGGTATTCCCATTGAGCAACGTGATGCGGAGGAAGTTACCCGCGGTTTTGGACGGCTCACGGCCCCTGAAGGAGTCAAGGTTTATAATCCAGCCTTTGACGTTACCCCTGCATCGCTGATTACAGGTATTATTACGGAAGCGGGTATTATTTATCCGCCGTATTCCGACAAAATAGCAGGGCTGTTGTCGACGAAAGCATCTGGAAGTGAAGGAGTGCAGTAGTCCGTGCCCAGATTACAGTCCAAAATACTCGATTCCTACAGGCAAGTGACCGATGCCACCGGCATGTGCTCCTTGCCATCCCGGGCCGCATTTAAAAAGTTGTTTTTTATGACAACTTTTCAGATTTCGCTCATTAACGTTGGGGTTCTGGCCATTTCTGGGAGTAGGACAACGAATGTAGCGGCGCAATATGTTTGAAAATTTGCTTGAACATATCCTGGCGCTGTCTCCCGAAGCCTTGCCAACGGCTAGTTTGGAGAATATGGCGCTGTGCGCTGTCTGGTATGATTCATATCGTGAACAACCGGAAAAACAAACGTCCTACGCAGCCATTCGTCAACTTTTAGATGTGTGGGTGCGTACCGCGTATGTCGAGGAAACAGATTCCAAGGGCGCGCGTCAACAACCGTTGCTGCGTTTGTTGATTGAAGATGTGGAGCAGGGGAAGTTGGAGGATTTTTCCCGGGATGAATTAGATTTTTTATATTTCGCCTGGGGATTATTGCTGCGTTGTACGAATCAGGCGGCATTTGCACGTCCCATGGAAAAACTACGTCCACATCTGCCGGAGATTCAAAAAAGACGGGAATTATTTGATATTGAACCCGGTCTGCCGTCTTTAGCAAAACGGGTCCGTATTGTTACCACCAATGATATTCGCAAGGCTGCGTCGAAAGAAGTAGACCCGTTTGCAGGTATCGATTTGGGTTATCAGGGACCTACGTTCTTCTCTACTGGGCTTACGAAAGTTTTGGGGGATTTGCCGGATGGGTGCGCTGTAGTGGTGGATGAAGGGGATTGTGCTGTGGCAGGGCGTGTGCTGGGGAATCTCGCAGCGTCGGATTCTTGCGACGTGTTGGCCGCGATATCGGGGGCTGTGATTGCACAGCGGGGGGATATTCGTGGCGGAAAAGCGTTGAATGCCTCAACCATTATCTCCAAGGAGGGAAGTATTCATCTTCAAGCCGCTGAAACACCCCGTATGATCTATGCTTATCGGCAGGTGGCTATTGATGAGGATATGATATCGGGTACATTGCTGGGGCACGATGTGCAGGTGGGGGGGACGCTTACAGGAGGCAGGATACAGATTACAGGAATGATGGAAGCAGCGCATTTTTCCATCACGGAACAGCGTAGCTTGGCCATCGTGTTGCGTCGTTCCCTATCCTGCCAGGATTATGGCGAGGTGTTACATGCCGAAGCACGGCGTATGTTAGCCAGTGTTACAGCCTTCCGACAGCGTTTGAATAATCTTGAACGTATTACGGAGATTACGGAGCGTGAGGCGGATGAGTATGCGGGTAACACGCTGCTGTTTTTGTTGGGCGAAGACAATAGTTCGGAACGCATGCAGCGCATTCAAAAGCTGCGCCGACGTATTGCTTTTATCGATCGCCTTTCGGAAGGGGCTCAGTCGCTAGTGCAGGTTTTAGAGGAGTATCTGGGGGCTGAGGAAGATAATGAGCGCAGTTTACACGACGCACGCACATTGTTGGAAGAGCTGGAGCGTGAGCTGATGCTGTTGGCGGCGGAGGGTACGATTGACAGGGATTTGTATAATGAGCGCGAAACCGTCTTATCAATGGGATATACGCTGTTGCGCAAGACATTGACACGTAAGGAAAGCTTCGATACCTTGCAGTCCCTGCTTAAAAACAGTGAGATGTTACAAGAGAAAAGGAAACAGATTGAGGAGATGGTGGAGCAACAGGAGGCTTTCTTGCAGAAGTTGCTGGGACGCGCTGCTATTTTGGAGCGCGCCCGTGCTAAGCGATCTCGCCCAGAGGTGCTACAGCAACTGGTCAAGGCTAGCCGTGAACGTACAACGCCGGAACCTTTGCGACGACGTTTTAACGACCGTTATGTTAAATTGATGCAACGCAATATCGAGAATCGACTTTCTCGTGTTGCAGGATATAAGGTAAGCAGGCTGGAATTGGAAAGTCGGATACATCAGTTACGAAAGAAACTCTGGGAGGAGCACCGTGTCTCATTGCCGGAAAACACCCCCGGACAAAATACGAGGCAGAGGGCTTGCGTACGAGGAAGTTTTGATGAAGGGGTGCGCATATGCGCCTGGTCCTATCTTTTGGATGAAAGCAGTCTGGTAAATGACGCGATGCTAATTACCCCTGATTCTGAGGAGCAATGCGTATGCTATCAGCGCACCCCTATGGGCACAATTGAGCCGTGTTAAACGCGCATGCTACTATGCTTTATATTATTGAATGACATTCCAAAAGTTGTGTAAAAAACGAAGTTTTACTTTTTCTGACGCTTAATTCACGGTAGCGCATCGAAAAATACAGCGGTTGAGCCGTTTTTAAGGAATGGATGATGGGTGAAGCAACGCAGATTGTCGCTATTGATGGTCCGGTAGGAACGGGGAAAAGTTCGGTAGCTAAAGCGGTGGCCCGAAATTTAAAGTTTGCCTTTTTGGATACGGGGGCTATGTACCGTGCTGCTACGTGGCGTGCTGTACATCTCGGGCTAGATTTAGACGACGCGGAAGCCTTAGCCGAATCTACGCAGGCAATGCAGTTGGATATGGAGGAGACGGAGGCCGGCCAACAGGTGTATGTAGATGGCGTTGATATTTCCGAGGCCA
Organism: Candidatus Hydrogenedentota bacterium; assembly: GCA_963678445.1. GTDB lineage: Bacteria > Hydrogenedentota > Hydrogenedentia > Hydrogenedentales. The sequence continues at coordinate 4,440,372 of OY782877.1, forward strand.
TTCGTACACCAGAAATAACGTGTCTGATCTATAAACTGGATCAAAACCCACAGGTCCGCCGTCATTTGGTGAGTCTGCAACGCCGGTTCGGGGAACTGCGTCCGACAGTAGCAGAGGGGCGGGATATAGGTACCGTAGTTTTTCCTAAAGCACGTTGTAAAATCTATCTTGATGCAGCTCTGGAAGAGCGCACCCGACGGCGAGCAATGCAATTGGAAGAGAAAGGAAAGGTTGTCAATTTCGAGCAACTGATGGAAGAAATTCGTATTCGGGATGAAAAGGCGATGCAACGCGTCGATTCTCCATTACGCAAAGCGGATGATGCCATTGTTGTAGACACTTCGCACATGTCTTTTGGAGAGGTTGTGGAGGCGTTGACCCGGTTGGCAAATGAACGATTATGAGTGTAGTCCAAACCCGACACAAATGGATATTGGCTGAGAATGACCGGGAGAAAACCCGTGCGTTAGCACAGACGTTGAATGTTCCTCCCATTGTAGCTCATATATTAATACTGCGCGGTGTAGCCACGCCAGAAGAAGCGCATACCTTTCTCTATCCGTCCTTGAAACATCTCTCAGACCCTTTCCAGTTAACAGATCTGTCGAAGGCGGTAGCGCGTATCAAACAGGCGAAAGAGAAAAACGAGCATATTCGTATTTTTGGCGACTACGATGTAGATGGAATATCGGCCATTGCTATTCTTATGAATGGCTTGCGTCGTTTTGGGATTTCTCAATTAAGTTATGCCATGCCGCAACGCCTGACGGAAGGTTACGGGTTGAACTCGGCTCGGGTCGAGGAGGCGCGATACGATGGAGTTGACCTTATTATCACGGTGGACAATGGTATCAGCGCACATGAGGCGGCACAACGTGCACGTGAATTAGGGGTAGACCTCATTATCACCGATCACCACAGTGTAGAAGAAAACCTGCCGGAAGCCCTTGCCGTTATCAATCCCAAGAGAGAGCCTGAAACGCATCCTGCCCGTGAATTGTGCGGGGCAGGTGTGGCATTCAAATTGAGTAGTGCCTTGAATGGCTCGCCTAATGATCTCGACATTGCCGCGCTAGGCACTATTGCCGACATTGTCCCGTTGCTTGGGGAGAATCGCGCTATTGTTTCCTTGGGGCTACGTCACATGGCAAAACACCAGCGGCTGGGTATTGCGAAGTTGGCCTGGGTGGCAGGAGTGCAAATAGAGGATATTTCTTCCGAGAAGATCGGATTTCAGCTAGGACCGCGCATCAATGCCGCCGGGCGTCTGGGCGATCCCGAAACAGCGCTTGAATTGTTGTTGTCGGATGATGCACTAGATGCCACGAAAATTGCCAAACGTCTGAATGAAATCAATGAGGAGCGGCGTGGCATTGAGCAACGGATCTATGACGAGGCGGTAGAAGAACTGGAGGCCTGGCTGACGCCCGATCATCATGGTATCGTACTGGCGCGCCACGGTTGGCATCCCGGTGTAATTGGTATTGTTGCCTCTCGCATTGAAAACCGTTTTCATCGTCCCACGGTATTGATTGCTTTTGATGATGCAGGCACAGGACGAGGTTCCGCCCGTAGCAGTGGGGCGGTGGTTAATCTCTTTGACGCATTTTGCGCCTGCCAGACCCATCTTGAACGATTCGGCGGGCATCGTTCCGCTGCCGGCCTGACGATTCAGGAAGAACACCTGCCTGCATTCCGGCAAGCCTTTGAAGCCGAGATACAACGTCAGACAGAAGGAGAAGCGGTCCAGCCGGAGTTGTATGTCGACGTGTTGGCCTCATTCAGTGAGATCGACAGTGCGCTGCTTACCACGCTTGAGCGTTTGCAGCCCATGGGACACGCCAATCCTGCCCCTGTATTCTGTTCCACGGGCGTTGAACTGGTTCCTCAATCTGTACGCGTGCTGAAAGACCAGCATATAAAGCTGTCCTTACGTCAAGGTAACAAGGAGTTTTCCGCCATCGGATTCAATATGGCGGAACGCTTTTATGCAGAATCATGGCAAAATCGCCTTGATGTAGCCTATACACCACAGTTTAACCAGTGGCGTGGGGAAACTACGATACAGCTTTTACTGAAGGACATGCGACCGTGTGAATAGTAAAGGTACTACGCGTGTGAGAGGATGAAATGTGATGCAGAAATTCTCTTTTGTGGCTTTTTTTCTGGTGTTTTTATTGATGCTTCCCGTATTTGCTGCAGAGACGTTGCTAGACCATGAAGTCGTCCTGGACAAAGAGCAGCGCTTATTGCCGTGGTGTTCCTTTGATCGGATTCTGCATGGCAGCATAGCCTATCTGATAGACTGCCCCACACATCGTACCCGTTTTGGACAAGACCCGTGGTATTTGGTTACTTCGAAATTGAATGATGATGGCACGTTTCGCGCTAATCAGAACAATCAGGGTAGTAATGCCTATTTTGCAGTGGAAACGCTAGCCCGATATTACGCATACTCGGGGGATAAGCAAGCTTCTGCGCCTGTGCGTTGCTTGCTCGATCGTATTTTGGAATTCCATACTCCGAAAAAGTGGGACTGGGGGAATGTGCCTCGTACCCAAGACGATACACCGGACGGCGTCTATCGTGACCGATGGGGAGCTGCGGATAAAATCTGTATGGTGGGAGCAGCTTATATTCGCTTTTACCAGCTTACCGGGGAAGAAAAGTACTGGACAGCGGCACAGGATATTGCCCGCACGGTTGTAAAGCATATACGAAAAGGAGACGCAACACACTCGCCGCTTCCTTTCCGCGTTCAATTGAAGACGGGGAAAATACTCGACGAATATACTTCGAGCATGGTAATGCCGGTGATTTTCTTTGATCGTTTGATTGCGATGGGGGATAGAGGGGAAAAGGGGAAATACCCGGAAGTACGTGATGCGTTGTGGCAATGGGTTATGGAATATCCCATGCAAAACAATGTCTGGTCGGGGTATTACGAGGATGTGAGACCAGAATATGACAATTTGAATCAGCAAGTGCCTATGGAAACAGCGCGATATATGTTGCAACATATTGACGCCGACCCTCGTTTTCGTAATGATGTCCCCGCCCTCATTGCCTGGGTAAAAAAACGTTTTGGTCAGCAGGAACGCTATGGTGCGACGAGTATTTGTGAGCAGGACATCTGTTTTAAAGAAATGAGTAGTCATACAGCGCGCTATGCTTCGGTTGTCGCAGGTTGGTATGCTCTGACAGGGGAGCAAGCTGTACATGAGGAAGCGCGCGCAGCATTGGCATTATGTAGTTACAGCACCTTCAGTAAGTATTCAAAAGGCGAACGCTCCCTCAACTACGTTGGGGTGGGTTATTTGAATCCCTGGTTTTCCGACTCCTATTTCGATTTCTTGTCCCATTTGCTCGATGGAATGGCGTGTCTGCCCGAATTGGCCCCTGCCGATCAAGATCACATGCTTTCCTCCAGCGATACGGTAGTAACGGTAGACTATCAGCCGGGAAAGATTTGCTATACAACCCATGGACGGCATGGGAAGGAACTCTTTCGTATTACATTTAAGCCGAATGAAGTCTGGGCGGATAGCGTTCTTCTGCCCCCATCCCAGTGGTCGTTTGGCGACTACCGCGGCGTCAGCAATATTCTTCGGATAGAACGTAAAGACTGCCGGAATATTACCATTGCACAGCAAAAGAAGCCGGAATAATGCAACTGAGTTCATACGAGAGGTGCGGGTGAGTTTGATGCGCAACAGGGTTCTTGTCGCTGCTGGGACAAGGTGGAAAACAGGAGCTATCCCGATAGCTATATTCCTCCTCGCCCTCTTTTGGCGAGTGTGGAATCTGTCAGGCGAGTCCCCCTGGCTGGATGAGGTTTTCACCCTGCCGTATTTGGAAATTCCCTCGCTTTTTCAAGCTTGGAAAGCAGCTTCCGCTCAGGATATGGCCACTTTGCTCGCTCCATTCTATTTCATTGTAGAGTATCTCTGGAGTGCCCTTTGGGGAGCATCGCCGCTATCCTTACGCGTGCTCAGTCTGATTTTTGGTATGGCTTCGATTCCGCTGCTTTATCGACTGACCCGACAATATTACGGAAAAAGCGCCGCCGCCATTGCGTCATTATGCCTGGGCTTTTCCTTACCTCATATTTTCTATAGCCAGGAGATTCGCCGCTACGCTTTCGAGATGTTGCTTGTGCTGATCTCCTTTTACAGTCTGTTAAACAGTCAGAACCCCGAGTCTTCCTCAAAAGCACAACGAAGACATCGATACTGTTTCCTATTCGTCAGCATAGTGCTGCCTCTTGTTTCACTAGCCTGTGTCCCTCTCTTCGTACTACAGGGACTTTTCCTGCTCTATAGTCAACGGCGTTTTTCCCGTTTCCTGTTCGTTTGGGGGACAGCAACATTTTTCTCAGTGCTAGGGGTGACGCTTTGGACACATACCCGTGAGATCGGGCGGTTCTTTTGGATGCCAGATCCTACGATTAAGGAACTGCTCAACACCTTGCTGGTTTTTGCTGGAGGACGTTTTTCCAACGACAACCCTAGTCCTTACTTGCCTTTTTCTGTTTCTGTCGACTATCTTCAGGCACTAGTAATGTACGGTTTAGCCAGCTACACGCTTTGGTGTGCGTTGAAAGGGAAACAGCGCACGACCTTTCTGCTGTTATGGCTCTGGTTAATTCTTCCCGTGCTGTTCTGGTATATCCTTTCATTGCTATGGCGTTCATTCTTTATCTACCGCTACATCCTCTTTTCCATATTTCCCCTCTATATACTCACAGGCGCTGCATACGCCGCACTTCCATCACGCTGTCTGAAACAGGCCTGTCTCGCCTTGCTGCTGCTCTGCATGACCTACCAGTGCACAGTACGTTTTCATAGTCCTTTTCGTCCTGCCTACGAGCAAGCCGCTATCCAAATAGAAAAACACGATACGCTTTCAAACAGGCCTCCCATCATCGTGCTCAAAAAACTCCTCAACACCGTCCCCTTTCAATACACTGCGGCCTTCCCTGAATCGCGAATCCACTCTGTGTACGGCTTGGGCAGCTTACATCAACGCACTCAGACGCTTCTCCAATCTACAGGAGCCGCATGGGTGCTTATGTGGCGTTGGGACCGTATGGGCGAATTCGAAGACTTTCTTACCCAACAACAAATCGACTTTAGCCGATATCGGTTGGGAGGGTTGCCTCCTCTATACTTGTTTTATTGTGAACCACGCCCCCTTAACTAATTTCGTTGATTCTTTACGCTAAAGCTGTTACGATGGATGCACTGAAAAATATGCGATAACTGGCAGCTATGATTAAAGATAGGGTAAATGAAAACCTATCGCAGGAGTGTAGAAAATGGATTGGGGTTTGGACAATTTGAGTGGGATTATCAATTCGATTACCACATTACTTAATGTTATTTTGGGCTTTCTAAGCACCCTCTTTTCCTTTTTGGGAGGAGAGAGCGAGAGCGAATAAGCACGGTGCCATGCTCTGTGGTAGTGCGCCTGAAAATAGGAATGCACGCTGCCTTTGTGTTTAGACGTATGCTCCTTAGATACGATAATTCTGGTCAGATTTGTTTAGAAAAGTACACAAGAATTTCCAGATGCTCTTGTGTTTATTCTCATATTTCATGGATTGCCTTAAATCCTTTACTTTAGTGGCTTTTTATGGTATCAATGAGATAGGGAAAAGCATATAAGATGTAAGGTTGGGACTAAATTTGCGGGTTGGGCTGCAAAACCGTAGTTTCTGATGTATTTCAGACAGGGCGCGGGACACCAAACAGACAAACTCCAGGCATTGGGGGTTGTGTGTTTTTTGGACGGACTTTAGTGACGTGAGAAATGGGCAGCAGGTCGTATTTTTTTGCATAGGGCAACAAAATACGTGACGGGAATGATGTAGAATAGAGGACGAAAAATGTCGCACATTCAAAATACCAAGCGGTACTCAGTGTTTTTGTTGGCGCTCTTTATAGCAGCAGGAGTCTTGGGCGTAGTACACGAGGCTACTGCGCTGGACACTTATTTTGCAGATGGGCTGCACTATGTGTACACGAAAAAAATAAAGATCAAGGTTCTTGGTGCAACGGTCTACGAAAATGACCTGTTGAACAAAAATCCCGAAGTAGAAGATCTGGACCAGAACGGTATGATCGACTATGCGCAAGCCAAACTTTTGGATGGTTTGGCTGCTCGACCGGATCTGCCGGGATATCCCGCCTTGGTACAGGCCTGGAACCACAACTGGGGCGTGGTAAATGGCTGGTTAGACAGTATTGATGCCGAAATTTTTGATATTGGTATCTATGACATGGACTATTGGGACGTTATTGATCGGACCAAGTTACACCGTGCTGTATGCGGTTTGATTACGCTTGGCGAACCTACCGGTGTTGCTGCTGCCCAGCTCTTAGGGGAAGAACTGGGGATTACTGTTAACCCCAATGATATCGACCAATCTGCTGGCCCCTATTTAGGGGTAACCGGAGACGCCGATGGGGAACAAGTCTGCAACATGTCAGAATACATCATCCAACCCTATAACTATTCGGGTTTTAATGTATTCGTATCTAATGCGCTCAACGCCGCTGCCACACAGGGCGGTGCAGCATGTGCAACAGACTTAGAATATAATGATGGAGCGGAACCCTCCAGTTGCATTGATATACAGAAATGGACCAATTTCGATGGTCAGGCAACAGCTTTGTATGATGGATTGGGATACGGATGGGAATATGATGATGTAGACGGTAATGGTGTGGCCGACAGCTGGGAAGTTGGCGTAACCGCCGAAATCTTGTGTCGCCCCAGTCATCCCCATTACCAGCAAGCACGTAAGAGTTTTACAGGAAACCTTTGGCGTATAGACCATTCCAATCCCAATGCACTGGCCCAGGCGAATCGTCTGGCGCTTGCTGCGATTATGACCACCAATGCAGGATTAGCCACTAAGTTCAGAGAACTCCTCGGACTAAAACTCTATGGTAATCCCTATAAGGCAGATGGATTTGCGGTATTCGCCCCCAGTGGCGATGTGGATGATGACACATTCTCTAATATAGCGGAATATACCCGAATTGTGAACAATGTAGGTACACGTGAGCAGTTTGTGGTCAGTGCAACATTCCCGCTAAGCATTACCGTGGATCGCTGTGTAAACCAATGCGATGGAGATTGTGCTTCCAGTCCTTACGAATGCGTTGACTTTGATTCCAATATGCAGGCCGTGGACAATGCCCTGGAACCTTTCCGGGATAAAATCGGTGGGTATACCTTTGCGCCCAATACGGCGGATATTAATGGTGGGCTGAATATCGAAAATGAAGAGATTTTGCCCAATGGTATTTTGGATAGCGATGAGTTTGCGTTGATTTCGTATTTCTTCTCGCATCCCGATTTGGATCTGAGTGCGAATGGAGGACCAACGGCAGCACAAGTTGCTGCGGCTTTCCAGCAGAATCTGGCCCAGATGAATTCAGACCTGGGCGGTCCTACAGGCCTTATCCAGATGGCCGCGCCGACCCTACGCCATGTTTTGGCGGGCTATATGCTCGTTGGTGATGAAAACTCCGTTACTATTCCGGTTACTGCCAGTACCGAAGGGGCGGCAGTAGACGATTTGAATCTGGGGATCACGCCAGTGAACCCTGATAATTATGTGTTAATGCCACAGTTCTTCGCCTTTGATGGTGACCTCGATGGAGATGGCTACACGAATCTGCAAGAATATGAATGCTTCCGTACACGGAGTCGTTGCTGTTACCTATTGGCTGCTGTAAACGCGGATATCGTACCCAGCGATGAAGAGTGTGGCGGGGGCGGTGCCGTAGACGAGATAGAACCTAACGACAGTAGTGAGCCCAGTTTCTGTCCCGATGCCGACAGCGCTTTTGACAACGAGAGCAAGCTTTTATATGAAAAGCTTGGTTTAGATTGGGATACAGCGGATGTCGATGAGAACGGCATTATCGACAGTTGGGAACTGGGAGTCCTTGGTGCGCTCATCTGCAATGACGACTATCCAGAAAAAGAGCGTTTGCGCAACAAATATACCGGCAACTATTCACGATTACTACATGATGATAAGTTGCCACAGATTTGGAACTGGCGTTATTCCCTGGCCGCTCTAATGACGATTAGCGATGGCTTGGCCGCCTACTTCACCTCCGCCTTTGAGTTGACAATGGCTTATCAGGCCTCCACCAAAGACGGTGTGCCTGTGTTGACTGCGGATCAGGATACGGACGGCGACGGCTATACTAATCTGGCAGAATATCAGTGGTTACAGCATTTGCTTAGGGAACAATACATTGAGGCTGCCTATACAGCGGCGATGTTACCTAATACCCCCCAGGATGTTTCTCCGGACTACCCACAGGTTTGTCCTGTGCTCAACCTGGTAGATGTTCAGGCTGCTTGGTTGTACCGTGAATATGGCTTGGATTGGGAAACGGCGGATGTCGATGGAAACGGCATGATTGACAGTTGGGAAGTAGGGTTGACAGCAGATGTCTTGTGCAACAGCGAGAGTATCTACAATGAAGCGGCCCGTGTCCGTTTCTCCGAGAACATGACCCTGCTCTTCAGCGATCCTGAATATGCGAACCATGTGGAAGTCAGCCAATGGTCCACCGCCCTGCCAGCAATTATGGCCACCAGCAGTAGTCTGGCTGAATACTGGCGTCTGCATATAGGACTGATGTGGTACTACTTCCCAGGAAAACAAGACGATAAAGAATTCCTGGGTCCTCAATTTGATCTTGAAGGAGATGGATTGAGTAACTTGCAGGAATATAATGCGGTACAAGATGTCAGTGGTACTCGAGCCGATTATATTGCTGCAGCACAACAGGAAAAAGAAGATACTTGCATCCCAGATCCTTGCAACAAAACCTGTGAAAGCGAAGGAATTGATGCGGGCTTCGAAGCCGCGCTGCGTCTCATCTACACCAACGAGTTGGTGAATTTTGATCCCGATACGGCGGACGAAGATGAGAACGGCATTATTGATTCCGTGCAGGCACGACTGGTAGATCAGGTACTTGCCGATCCAACCAATTCCATCCACTGTTGCGTGCTGGATGCCTACAACTACAACCTGCCCAAGACCAATGAATTGGCGGATGTGGTCGCCGAAGTGCAGCCGATGCTCTTCCTGCTACTACCGCGTGAAACATTTATTGCTGCACTTAATGGCCTGATGACCTTGGGTGAAGAGGCCACGATTAATATCCTCACCGAAGCATTAGCCGAAGTACCTGATATTCCCGAAATCGACCTTACGGTCTTCGACCGTAGCTCCGAACAGTATCTGGCCTTTGATGGCGATGCCGACTTGGATGGCATTTGTAACTTGGGTGAATTTAACGCCACAGGCGTCACGGGCGTCGATGATTTCGATACCTTTGTGGCCAACGCTTTAGACGATACGGTTACCAACGATGGCGGTGGTTGTCCTCCGTGTGGTGATGAAGAAGGCGAGGGTGAAGGCGAGGGTGAAGGCGAGGGTGAAGGCGAGGGTGAAGGCGAGGGTGAAGGCGAGGGTGAAGGCGAGGGTGAAGGCGAGGGTGAAGGTGGAACCACCATGGTATACCAAGCTGACACCAATGCCAACTCCTTGCTTGAGATAACCGAATTGCTTCGTCTGATTCAGTTCTTTAATTCGCATGGTTACCATTGTGATGTTACTGGTGAAGATGGCTATGCACCAGGTGATGGTGATCGGAGTAGCTGCCTTCCCCATATGAGTGACTATCGCGAAGGTGCGGACTGGCTCATAGAGCTTTCTGAACTGTTGCGTGTCATCCAGTTCTTCAACAGCGACGGGATTTATCCCTGTGAAACTGGTGAAGATGGTTTCTGTCCAGGGATAAAGAAATCAGAGAGCAAATAAGACAACGACTTGACATGCGACGTTAGACTGTACAAACAGTTTGCATGGGTCGCTTGGGATTCTGAATGCCGTTCTTGCTAAAGCAGCAGGAACGGCATTCACTCTATTTATGCAGGTTTTAAAAATGCTCGCAGGAACTAAAAATATGAGGCAAGGCCAGGGCCTGCTCGTGCGGTTGGAGTAACTCGATCTAAATTGCATTTTACTTGCGTTGTTCAGTACAATCGCATACACCTTTCTGCGCCCCGATAGTTCAGTGGATAGAACGACCGCCTCCTAAGCGGTAGACACAGGTTCGATTCCTGTTCGGGGCGCCACTTTTCTAATCTCTTCGCCAAGCTTTCCCCAAAAATGTGATGTGAAAAACAAGCAGTTTGACAAATCCCCGTGCAAGACCGCACAATCAGAATGAGTATTCTGAGTTTTATATATAAACCAGTCTGGCCAAGGGGAGGGTTTGATGCGAATTGCAATTGCAGGAGGGGGACGTCTGGCCACCTCTCTTTTGCCGCCTTTGCTGGCATCTTCACATCAAGTCATTGCCATATTACAAGATGGACGCAATATTTCTAAACGGGCGCGTTCTTTATGCACCTTACCTTTATTCCAATCTTCTCTAGCTGTTTGGGCCAGGCACCTCGATATTCCATTACTTTGGCTGCGCACCCTTTGTGAAAGTGAATTAACTCCCTTGCGCAAGCTTTCGCCTGATGTAATCCTGGTGAGTGGTTTTAGTCTTATCTTCAAAAAGGAATTACTACAACTGCCGCGTATCGCTTGTATTAACATGCATTCCTCATTGTTGCCGCGGCATCGTGGTCCCAATCCTTTTTCGGCAGTTATTATGGCAAAGGAGACTCAATCGGGAATTACCTTCCATGTTATGGATGAAGGGATTGATACGGGGCCCATTCTCCAACAAGTTGCTTTTCCACTTTCGCAGCAGGATCATCTTTTTGATGTGTATCAGAAGGCCTGTATAACCGCAGCCCGTCATGTGGTTTCAGTAATGGACGCCATTGACCAAAAAGGAATCAAGGAAGCCTATCCCCAAGATGAAGAATGTGCGACATATGATCCTCGTTTAAGCCCAACCGATGTATGCATTGACTGGCGGCATCCTGCAAGCCAAATTGAACGTCTGATTCGCGCTACGCAGAATCCTGCCCCTTACTTCCTTTTTCGAAAACAGACTGTCTATATACAGCATGCTACATATACCCCGGTGCCAGCGGACATCGAACCCGGCAAGATTTTACAGGTGAAGCCCTATATCATCATTTCGACTGGAAAAGGCTGCCTACATATTCATTCCGCTCGTATTCACCATCCGATTCACCGCTCATGGCCGTGTTTTTGGGCCTCTCCTCATGTGGGCGAACAACTTCCCTTATCTCTAGGAGAAACACTGCATGAACAATAAACCTGGGCCCATTTATATCATTATCCCGGCATTTAACCAGCTGACCTACTGTCGGCTCTGCATTGAATCGATACAAGCCAACACCTACTATCCCTACCATCTTATATTGGTGGACAACGGTTCCACCGATGGCGTCGCCGAATACTTTGACAGCATCCCCAACGCAACCCTAATCCACAACAAAACCAACCGAGGATTCGCTGCCGCCATTAACCAGGGAATAGCCTGTGCTAAAGGCCCTGTGCTTTTACTCAATAGTGATACGATAGTTCCTCCAGGCTGGTTAAAACGTTTGAAAGATGCTTTATATAGCGCCGACGATATCGGTGCCGTTGGTCCTTATACAAACAACACGGCGAGTGCCCAACAGATAGAAGACCCCACTCTTGAAAGTGTAGAGGCCCTTCCAGAGGTTGCTCGGCTCCTAGCCCAAAAAAATAAGGGACAGGTGCTCGATGTAGCGCGTTTGACGGGGTTCTGTTTTTTAATACGAGAGGAGGTTATAAGAGAAGTTGGTCTTTGGGATGAGGAGTATGGCATCGGTAATTTTGAAGACGATGACTATTGCCTGCGCATTCTTCGTGCTGGGTACCGTCTGTGTATCGCTGAGGATGTCTATATCCTTCATTTTGGAGAATGTACTTTTAGGGGAATGGGCATAGTAGACGAAAAATTCAGGGCTCTCATTGAAAGGAATGAAGAAATTTTTTGGGAAAAACAACGCGCCACTCCCGAAGAACGTTCCAACCAAGTCCAGCAAGCCAAACAATACATAAAGCAAGCACAACAATTGCTTGAAAAAGGAGATTTTTCAACGGTTTTAACTGAACTTAAGAAAGCCGTTGCCTGCGAGCCCCATTACTACAAACCCTACCAGATTCTGGCTGAACTCCTACTGGACTATGGCAACTTGGAGAAAGCCCTTGAATATGCCAAGCGTGCGATATTGTGTTCGATCGACGATACCAAGAGCCAAAGATTGCTATTCGAGATAGCCGAAAAATGTAATTGCCTGACAAAAATTCAGGAATGGATACAACACATACAAGACTCTCCGGCTAAAGAAGAAACCCGCTAAGAAGGAATCCTTGAATTATGCAACTTGAAATACGTCCCTATCAGCCAGACGACCGTGATGAATGGATGCGAGTACATGCCATTATCATGACCCTGTCCCATGCCTGGAATTACTGTATACAAGAAAGACCACTCTACGAAGGCCATCAATCCACCAAATTAGTGGGACTACACCAAGACAAAATTATCGCTCTCACCGATGTGCAATATGAGAACTACCCTGGCGAAGTCTGTTTTCAAAAGCAGGTGAGAAGCGGATATGTGCTTGAGTTCGGACGTTTACCCGAATATGCCGGACACCATATCGGACAACAACTTATCGACGCCACCATTATCGATGCGAAGAAGAAAGGCTTCAACCGTCTTGAATATTGGAGCCAGGATCGCGCCGCACAACGATTTTATCGCCGTATTGGACTTAAAGAAATTGGGCGTCACTACCGTTTCCGTATCAAACCGCCCCAAAAAATCACAGAGATTCTTTCCCAAGACTATATTGGACTAGAATATCTTTATGGCGCCTGTGTTCCCGAAGAATGGCCCGCCATAAAGCAGAAATATGAAATAATCGAAAGACACCCACTTGAACCTCATATTTGCGTAGGATTCGAGCTTCTTTTTTAAAGGGGTAACTAAGCGATGCTATACCTAGGCTTTATAGCAAAAAAAAATCCCAAAAACAGACAAATTTTTTGAGGTTTTAGTTGACATTAACCCCCGTAATTTGTTATCTTATGTTCACCAGTTGAGCGGGAGTAACTCAGTGGTAGAGTGCAACCTTGCCAAGGTTGACGTCGCGGGTTCAAATCCCGTCTCCCGCTCCATTTTCTTTTTTGGGCCGTTAGCTCAGCTGGTAGAGCAGGTGACTCTTAATCACAAGGTCGGGGGTTCGATCCCCTCACGGCCCACCATACTAAGATGATACTAAGCCTCAGTGACGTGCATAGTCGCTGGGGCTTTTGTTCTTTTTTGAAGATCTGTCCATTAGCCGTTTTTCTTTTCTGAGCGCGTCTATGTTGACTCTGTGGCTACAGCAATGAGATGATAGCCTTTTTTGAGGCGGAGTTCTGCAAGGATAGCTTCAAGGCAGATGAAGTAAACGCATTTATGCGGAGGTATATATATGTCGAGCGCGATTTCCCCGAGAAAGGTTTTTGCGGAGGGCGGTGAGTCTATTATCACGCGAAAGCCCTTTCCGCAGTCGAAAAAGGTCTATATTGAGGGAAGCGATCCGTCTATTCAGGTGGCCATGCGGGAAATCTATCCATCATCTGAGACGGGAGAGGAGGCGCAGGAATCACTCCTGACGGTGTATGATACCTCGGGGCCCTATACGGACCCTAATGTGGAACTTGATGTCTGCAAAGGACTTGCACCACTTCGGGAAGCGTGGATTAAAGCGCGGGGAAACGTGGAGGAGTTGCCGTCGGTATCGTCGGCTTATGGTCGTACACGCGAGGAAGACCCAGGTTTGGCGTCTGTGCGTTTTCAGCGTACCCGCAAACCGTTGCGTGCGGTGGCGGGCAAGGGCATTACCCAAATGTATTGGGCGAAGCAAGGGGTGGTGACGCCGGAGATGGAGTATATTGCGATTCGTGAGAATATGCGTGCGGAAACGGTGTTGGAAACATTGCGCAAGCAGCATCCCGGGCATGATTGGGGGGCGAATCTGCAACCTTTTATTACCCCGGAGTTTGTGCGGGATGAGGTGGCACGGGGACGGGCGATTATCCCTGCGAATATTAACCATCCTGAAGTGGAGCCGATGGTCATTGGTCGGAACTTTCTGGTGAAAATCAATGCTAACATTGGCAATTCCGCTGTATCTAGTTCGATTGAGGAGGAGGTGGAGAAGATGGTATGGGCGATCCGTTGGGGTGCGGACACGGTGATGGATTTGAGTACAGGGCCAAACATTCACGAAACACGGGAGTGGATTATTCGTAATTCACCCACACCAATTGGCACGGTACCGCTGTATCAGGCATTGGAGAAGGTGGATGGTTGTGCAGAGGATTTGACGTGGGAGCTGTTCCGCGACACCTTGATTGAGCAGGCGGAGCAGGGGGTGGATTATTTCACCATTCATGCCTGTGTGTTGTGGCGTTTTGTGCCGATGACGGCAAAGCGTATGACGGGAATTGTCAGTCGCGGTGGTTCGATCATGGCCAAGTGGTGTCTTGCGCATCACCAGGAGAATTTCCTGTACACCCATTGGGATGAAATTTGTGAAATCATGGCAGCCTACGATGTTGGGGTTTCGATTGGTGACGGGTTGCGTCCGGGTTCGATTTACGATGCCAATGACGAGGCACAGTTTGCTGAGCTGAAGGTGCAGGGAGAATTGACGAAGCGTGCCTGGGAATACAATGTGCAGGTGATTAATGAGGGGCCAGGCCATGTTCCCATGCACATGATCAAGGAAAACATGGAGAATCAGCTGAAGTGGTGTCATGAGGCGCCCTTCTACACGCTGGGCCCCTTGACGACGGATATTGCACCCGGGTATGACCATATTACGTCGGCTATCGGGGCGGCAATGATCGGTTGGTACGGCACGGCCATGTTGTGCTACGTAACGCCCAAGGAGCATTTAGGCCTGCCAGACAAAAATGACGTGCGTGAAGGCGTGGTGGCCTACAAATTGGCGGCGCATGCTGCGGATTTGGCCAAGGGGCATCCGGGAGCGCAAATTCGGGACAATGCTCTGAGTAAGGCGCGTTTTGAATTCCGTTGGCAAGATCAGTTTAGCCTTTCCCTTGACCCGGAACGGGGACCGGAATTTCATGATCAGACTTTGCCGATGGAAGGGGCGAAGCTGGCCCATTTCTGTTCCATGTGCGGCCCCAAGTTTTGTTCCATGCGCATTTCCCAAGAAGTGCGTGACTACGCACAAAACAAAGGAATTGATGAAAAAGAAGCCCTGGAACAGGGAGCTCGTGAAAAATCCGACGAATTTCGTCAAAAAGGCGGTAAACTTTACCAGTAGCGCTATTTTTTCTACCAGTATGAACCTGATTTTCATGGCCCGGTTTAAAAACCGGGCCATTTTTATTATCGAGACGAAGGTGACACTGCCCACTTGTTTCCAGTCGCTGGATCGATAAGTTGATTCACGAGGTCCTTATGCGCTATCACATCCCTTATAGATAGGCAATGGCATTGAAAGGATAGTGAAATGCAACGGTATTTTTTTAGGTTCTCTGTTTTGATAACGTTTTTTTTCTCCTGCACCGCCTACACGGCTCCCTTGGATTTTTCCGAGGCACATGATTTCCAACGTAACCAGGATGAGTATATGGGCGATTACGTAGGGGAAGGGATGTGTGCCCAGGTAATTGCCTTGGGTAGGGAACGCTATCAGGCCAATATACTTTCTGAATTCGATACCCGAAAGCCTCCCTTGATGGTAATTTTTGGCAAGCTGCGTGACGGTAAGGTGCGTTTCAAGAAAAAAGGGTGGCAAGGGGAGATTGTTGCGGGCGCTTTCGTGGGCACAACCCCTGAAGGCAAATCTTTTACGTTGAAAAGGGAAGAGCGACTCTCTCCCACCTTGGGCGCTACTCCTCCTGCGGACGCCGTGGTGCTTTTTGATGGTTCCAATACCGATGCATTTGTACATCCGGGGAGCAATCCCGTCACATTGGATTTGAGCGATGCCGTAGGCGGTGAGGAGCGTGTCGCCTATCTTGAAACCATGGTCGTGAGTCCAGAAGCACGTACTTTGCGCATGGGGGTGGGCAGCGATGACGGGGTGAAGGTATGGGTTAATCAACAATACATGCATGGAAACAATGCATCCCGTGGCGTAAGACTGAATCAGGACCAGTTTGATGTCGACCTCAACGCAGGTGAAAACACAATACGTGTAAAAGTAATACAAGGAACTGGGGACTGGGGCGTAGCGGTAAGCCTGTCTACCTTGAATAAGAAGGAAAACCTGGAAGGACTGTATATTGCACCGAGTCCATCCCAAAAATTCACCTTGACCGGTACTGAAGGCTATCTACTCGGCTGGCGTGTCAGTAAAGCGTTCTATCAAGAGGGGAAAAAAGGAAGCGACCTGTTCGACGTGGCCTTTGCTCCTGAACTCGGACAAGATCTGAGCTGGAAAGCCATGCCAAAGCCCGTGTCACAGGCCAAACCGTGCCAATGGAAACTTTTAGAAGGCGGTGTAATGGAAGTGAACGGCGGTGGAATCGTATCTAAACAAAAGTTTGACGACCATCAGGTCCATCTTGAGTTTCGCACTCCCTTCAAGCCCTTGGCGCGTGCGCAAGAACGAGGCAATAGCGGTGTCTACCTCCAGGGGCGTTATGAAGTACAGATTTTAGACAGCTATGGACTCGAAGGGGTAGACAACGAGTGCGGCGGGATCTACAAGGTAGCCATTCCCCGCGTAAACATGTGCGCACCGCCCCTACAATGGCAGACCTACGACATTACCTTCCGCGCACCGCGCTTTGACGAAGATGGAAAGCTGCTGGAACAAGCCCGGATCACCGTTCTGCACAACGGCGTGCTGATACACGAGAACCAGCCCATCCCCGCACCGACAACCGCCTATATCGACAATAACCTCACCCAAGCCGGCCCCCTGTTCTTACAAGACCACGGCAACCCCGTGCACTACCGCAACATCTGGGTGCACGAACTTTAAGACCGTTCCAATATCAACTTGAGATCAGTACATAAAATCGGTTTTTTTGTGTGTGCATAGGGCGTCCAAGATGGATTTTTTGAATAACTACATCATCTCTATAGGATTTGTACGGTGGCTTGGAATACTTCCATTTCTTATATGCGCTCTTGTTCTACTATTACTTGCTAGCGGGCGTTTTCCGAAGGGAAAGATAGAAGGTCTATTCGAGCGAAGCGTTGTAGCCCTTTTTTCGCTGCCGTTTTTTTTCATCGCTCTTTGTCTATATGAGGTTGCTTATATTTTGCCTGAAAAAGCTTGCGACTATAACATAAAACAATGTTGGAGAGCTGTTTTTTTTGAGTATGCAGAAAACGATGACACGGTAGTGCCGATATCGTCTATTCCTGAGTGCTTTGGGATCGATTTTCTTACTATAAAAGAGGACGGTACTGATTTCTCAAAGGGGAGGTATATTTGTATTCGTGAAATTTTGCGATGTCCGCATAGAGCACCGTATGAGTATCACGAAGGGGATATATTTGAGGCTTCTGATCAATCCTATTGTTATATCGGTTTTAAAACATCGAATCCCGCAGAAATGCAACGGTTGCGTGACTACCTTGAGAAAGAAATCTGGTCGAAAAAAGACAAACCTCATCCTCCTGAGTATTACGGGCTTGAGAATCTACAGGATTATAGGAATACCGAAGCAGCGAGCCAGATTCCTGTTTTCATAGAGCGTCCCAATCCGCGTGCTCCTTCACGGCATGGTTTGGCAGTATGCTTTCTTGATGGAACGGTTAAACGGATGAGACCAGGAGCAGGCTGGCCTGTGGATGAAAAAACTTTATCTATTCTGCAAAAGCGCCCGATGCGTAAATAAAAATTTTGGTATCCTGCTTTTGAAAGCTAAAAAAACTCCTTAAAAATACGACGCTACGGGTACGTAGCTTTACTTATGTGTCTGAAAAAGCATATAACAGCATAAGGGAATTTGGTTTTTGCACTTCAAGGAGTGATTAAAATGAAACAGCAGTTGCGTATTGGACAACAAAATGTTTTTTCAAGGTTCCGTGTTAAAAGGACGCTGCTACAGTATTTGATTCCAGAATTTCGTATGAAGGAGAAGATTGTATTGGGTTCAAAAGCGGCAAAGATCACATCTCGTGCTCGTGCTTCCTGGACTGCGATGGCGGTTTGTTCGCTGTGTTTGCTCTTGACTACTTCATGCGAGGTAGGTGTGCGTATAGAGGAAGAGGGAAAGGCAGAACCGCACTTAGTAAAGAATCGTGAGAAACAGGTGGATTCTGCTGTTTCCTCAGAAAGGGCTGCACTAGACAAAGCGCGTTTAGAAAGTGCGGAAAAAACCTATTCGGAGATTGATAAAGAGTACCTTGATTTTTATGACACTTTTTTTGAAGAAATCGATCAATCCAAAGAGCCCGAACAATTTGAAAAAGTGTTTGAAAAATGGACTCTGCTTATCGAGGCAAAATGGAAGGAAAACCCCAAAAAGTTTTCAATGCAGACTTTTTTGATTGGGTACTATTATAAACAAAAACGTATAAACAGTGTGCAGGATTTGAGACGTCATCGGGTCTTGGCAATAATACTAAGTAAGGGGTGTAAGGATACTGTTTACCCTCATCTGTTTTCTACGTTTATTGAAGAGTATAACGCTCTCTCTGACACCCATCGCTACTATTTTTCGCCGTTTTTTGATGCATCGGGTGAGGAGAGCTATCGGGCGCGTTTTTTCCCATTGAAATCAATGGAGGATATCAACAAAATCCCTTCGAACTACCTGGAATTTTTGATGGATCGGGATGCGTGGAATACACTGCAGGAATTTGCAACGGTTTTTCCGGAGAGTCTAAAGCTGGAGGAATTGGATTGGGCGAAGCAACTCTACCAGGGACAGGAAGATGCTTTGCATTGGTGGCGTGATCTGGTACTGCAGAATAAACTGCCAGGCGAAATCAGAGCAGTGGCAGATAAACTGGACGTTATGTTACAGAGCCCGCACTGGCCTATTCAGTTTTGGGCGTTGAAGACCGTCGGTGCTTTTTCCAAGCTCAAGGAGCGGGACTATACCTATCCAAGTGAGAACCTGCATCCTCTGGTGAAGCGTCAGTTAGAGACGTTAAATTAAAGGTGGTATAAAAATTAGACTGCTGCTTCCCTCTTGCTTGCGGTCGCTGGACCACTTTATTGAACAGCAGTAAAAAAAAGGAAGAAAAAACGTGCTTCGAAGAATCGGTTTATGGCTCTGTATTGGAATAGCAATTACCGTAAATGCTCGTTCATTTTCCGTTACTGAATCGCCAACACAGGAAAAGTTCCAAGTAGATGATGCGGGAAGGCCCTGTTCTCAGATTGAAGAAGAATACCGTAAATTTTACGATACATTTTTCGAGGAACTGGGAACACCGGATGATTTTCCTTTTGAACTAATGAACAAATGGATTCCACTTATCAATGAAAAATGTGAAGAGAATCCCAGAAAATTTTCGTTACAAACTTTTTTGATAATGGAGGATTACCGGCAAAAACGCGCACGAAGTGTATATGGCATGAAGCGCATACGATTATTTGGGATAATATTGTACAGGTTCTTTGAAGATACGCTGGTTCCCCATCTTTTTAATACGTTTATCGAAGACTATAGTGAGTTCTCTGAGCTTGAACGAAGACGTTTTACCCCTTTTTTTAATCCCCCCGGTGAAAAGAACTATCGCGCACGTTTTTTCCCCTTAAAGTCCATAGAGGATATCAACAAGATTCCGCAGAACTACTTGGAATTCTTGATGGATCGGGATGCGTGGTGCACATTGCAGGAGTTTGCAACGGTTTTCCCAGATAGCCTAAAACTGGAAGAATTGGCTTGGGCGAAGGAACTGTATGAGCCCCAGGGAGCTATTTTGTACTGGGGACCAGATACAGTGTTAGAGCATAAGAAAGAAAGTGAGATTGCGGTGCTGGTAGATAAACTTAACGCGATGCTACAAATTCCTCACTGGCCTATTCAGTTTTGGGCGCTGAGAACGATCGGTGCTTTTTCCAAGCTCAAAGAGCGGGAATATTCTTATCCAAGTGAGAACCTGCATCCTCTGGTGAAGCGTCAGTTAGAAGCGTTAAAACAGAATTAACTTATAATCCTATTCCCTTCCTCTCGTTCCCACGGCCCCCGTGGGAACGAGAGGAAATTTTCTGTTGTGATTATGCATGGACAGGACCATATCTCTTGCTTGTGGTAGCTGGCCCACTTTAGAAACGATGTCGGATGAAGAATTCGAGCAGGATACCGTTGAATTCGTCTTCGTGTTGGTGGAAGAAGAGGTAGCCGGTAAGCAGGTTGAGGGTGTCTTTTTCGGTTATGGGGATTTCGACGCCTACGCGGGGACTGGCCCAAAAGAGGTTGTATTTGGCTTCGTCTTTGATGTGGAGCACGTCGCCAAGGAGGGGAAGCTTAAAGGTGACGTCGCCAATGGAAGTTTGGTGGTTGTAGCCAATGTTCATTTCGGCCACGGGTTTGCTGGCGCGCAGGGCGTTCATGACGCCGCGTCCGGTGGAGACGGGTTTGCCCCAGGGGTACCAGGAGATGGAACTACCGATCATGAGGGAGCGTCGGGTGAAATCCATGTTGAGTTTTAGCGGGACGCCTAGGGGGTAGTAGCGTTTGCTGTTGGGTACGGTGCCTGCACCACCGCCGCCATAGATGGACCATGAGAAATTTTCGTTGATATCGCGTCCGTAACCCGCCCAGAAATCCCAGATTTTAAAGTCGTCGCTCCAGTTTTTAAAGGTAGTCGGCTCTCCCCAGCGGGGAAAAACAAGGCCCAGGGGGGTGTTGAGCATGCGGTCAACTTTGCTTTCTGCTTCATGTAATTTGAGGTGGTAGTTGGAGGTGCCGAAGAACCAGAAGGATTGTTTTTGAAATCCTTCTTGGTCAGATGTTTTTTTTTCGGCGGCGGAAACGGGTTGAAGATCCGTTTCGTTTCCTTTTTCCTGTGCTTGTCCCGCATTGGCGATAGTGAGCAGGAGGCCAGATAGAAGCAGGCAGGCAGGTAAAACGTGTTTTAGACCCAATACGTACTTGGTTTGTTGGAAAAAGCCGATTTTACTGGTCAACGCATGAATCTCCTTTGTTGATTTTTTTAGCACCTTCTTTCTTTTTACGGAAAAAGAAAGAAGCAAAGAAAAACGAAAATTTGAGCTGGTTTTGCTATGGCTATCCACGTCAAGGAGCATAAATACTGCCTGTAGCGCTGGTCAGCACTGGACCGCTTTGGATTAAGCATGTATGCACAAATACTATCGGTCTTGGGGTTGTTTCCCGGGGTGTTTTTTAATCATGATGTTGCGGTACCATGCCTCGCCGCCGTGATCTTGTAGCATGAGGTGGCCTTGCAGAGGTAACTCGGCGTAGGCGATTTTAAATTTACCCAGGCAGGTGGTCATTTTTGACAAGTCTGCGTGAATGACGAGCCAACCGTTCATGTATACCAATAGCTCTTGTTGTTTCAGGCTGATATCGTACGAATTCCACTCTCCGGCAGGACGTGACATGTTGTACATGGGGGTGACGACGTCGTAGACGGAGCCGCAACCATTTTTGTTGGGCGTATCGCCGAAATCTTCCAGCACTTGTATTTCAAAGCCGCGGTAGACGGGGTCGTTGAAGGTGGAGCGCAGAAAAAGTCCGCTGTTGGCGTTTTCCGCAAGCTTGAATTCGATGTGCAGATCGAAATCGCCGAATTCCTCCTGCGTGTATCCTGCATAGCGTAAGGGAGAGATGGTTTTTCCGAAGATATGTAAAACCTGATCCCTTATCTCAAAGATTTCTACATCGTCGTTGACGTTTTTCCACGCAGAAGCGTGTGCATCGTCAAGCAGGTTGATCCAACCGGTGCCTTGCGGGGGAGGGGTAGGTTCTCCCACGGGAATTGGTTTAGCGTCTTCGTGTTTTTGCAACAGGAAATAGGCGGTACCGCTCAGAAGTAGTATGACAAGCAGGGTGAGAATCAGGACGTATTTGAGTTTTTTCATTTCTTTTTCCTTAAATTTATATGGGCACTCAGAAGTGCTATTCCAAATCGTGACAATCGGCACATAGCTTTTCTTTTGGGGCCTTGAGTAGAACGTTACGAGTAGCCCCATGCACGGCATGGCAGTAATGACAATCGCGTAGGGGAGCCAGCGCATGCTGGTGCTTTTTTTCGAAGGTATCTTCCGTGTGGCAGGCCAGGCAACGCAGTGTATCCGAAAAAGGCTGCACCTGGGTCAGGTCGTTTTCCTGTGTTACCTGATGGCAAACAGCACAGTTGTCGTTCTTCTCGATGAGCTTTGGATGCTGATGCAACAGGGACCAATCGTCGGGTGCGGTTTGGTTTGGCCCGTCAACGAAAATTTCCAGAAAAGCGCCGCCAATCTCTACGAGATGCTTCCCAGTCGATAGCGCTACATCGGCTACATAGGCAGGCGGTGCATACTTTTGCCAGTGGTGGGGGGTATCATCAATTTTTAGCGCAAGAGAAGAAGAAGTGTCTGCAGCATGGGACGCGATAAGTTGGAATTGCGGACGAGGCAAGACACAGTAGTTCGCAGGATAGAGCAATTGAGACGGTTCGCTTTTCTCAACCTTGTCAATGGCGTCGTCAGTGATAGTAGACGATACTTTTTGCTCTTCCTCCTTCGCTGGTGGTTGTTGTTCCGTTGCATTGGCGCTAAGTATAACGGCTATACCAAGACACAGAAACAGCGATGTAGCAATAAAAGCAAATCGACGTTCCATTTGCGTCTTTGTCCTCCAGTTTCAGTTAGGCGTGGGAGATTCTACCGTTATTTACGGTCGCTGAATTGCTTTAGCCAGTTAATAACGATACGTTGCATGCGGGGGCCAAAATGGTTATATGCCACTGGCTGCTCATGTGTCAACTGCTTCTCTGCGTGGTAAAGTGCATAGGCGCTTTGTGCCGATGCTACACAGTCCTGCATGGCGGGCAGGGGAGAGGCATAGTCCAGTGTGGGGCTACATACCAATACAGGACGCGGCGCCATGGCGGCCATAAGTTCGTTTATATCATACGGGATATGATTTTCTGCGCCGACGAACGTACCCAGTTGTGGCAAGAGCATATGGAGTTTGCTCCAGCGTGTAATGCCCCCCGTAGAAGCTGTGTCGGTATCGAGACGGAAAGGGGGCGGGGGACAGATTAAAGCGTAACCGTTGGGACGATCATCAAGGGTAGCCAAGTGGAGTGCCACGAATGCGCCAAGGTTGTACCCCATAACGTAGATATGCTCTTTGTCGATATAGGGTAGTTCAACCATTACATCAAGCGCTGATTGTGCGTCACGCAGCATTTTGCCCAACACCGACCAATCCGGATGACGTGTGTAGAAGCCCTCTATTTCTTCCAGGCGGCGTCCATACCCTATCTGATCATAGCAGAAAACCGCGTATCCTTTGCGGGCAATAGGACGAAAAGCCTGTTCACCTCGGTGATAGGGGGCTATATACCCCACCGGGGATGAACAGGGATGCAACCATAAAATAGCGGGGATTTTTTCACCCTTTTCCTGGGTCCCTTCGGGCATATAAACATCGGCGTTGATGTATTCTCCGAACATCAGATCATCTTTTTCCAGTCGATTTCCCGCCGAGTCACGGCGAAACAGTCTGGCGATGTGTGCCGGTTCTCGTCCATAGGTTGCTTTCGGGGCGGGAGCCACGGGGGGCGCAGTGCCCAACATGTTTTTTACACTCCTTCGAAGCATTCTCTTTTGGGCTTCCCAGACGTTCGGACTACTGTTTTCAACAACGAGTTTCTTAGTAAATAGGCGTTCAGGAAAAGCATCGGGAGTCAAAAGCGCACTTGCATGCTCTTTCCAAGCTTGCCAGTCATGAGGGTAGATGAGGCGTTCTGGGAAACTATACTCCCCTCGGCCAAACTGTGTATCGCACCAATCTACATAGCGTTCAATGGTTGTCGTCCATGTTTCATGGCCCGCTGGTCTCCATAGAATACGGAGCTTTTCTGCTGCGTTGTATAAATCATAGACAGGCTGTACGCTACGATACGTTTCCTCCATAGCCCAAGCGCTTTCAACGCCGTCTGCATAGGCGATGCTGAGCAGGCAGGGACGCGGTGCGCTTAATGCTATAAGTTGATGTAGATCGACCGGCATCTTGTTTTCCCGTCCAATGAAGAAGCGCCACCGGGGATGAAACCAGTCTGGAAAAGAGGAGGTGATATTTTCGATACCCTCACCAAAATGCGGTTCGCCATAGTAGCGAGAGGGCATGCAACCGCCCACGCCTGAAGAACTGGAAATGACAGCGTCGATACGTGTATCCATTGCCGAGGCGATTAACGAGAGTTTCCCATTACGGGAATGCCCAGTGATTGCAATTTTTTCTGTATCCACCTGTGGGAGGGTTTCCAAATAATCAATACAACGCGATGCCGCCCAAGCACGTCGCGTCAGTTTTGACCAGTCATACTCTGCATACGGTTCTATAAACGAGCCTGTATCATCACGAGAATCCGAACCGGCGTATACGCAGCACAAATACCCGCGACGCAGTGCGATAAGCGCCCATCCCCGATGATTATCTTGTGTGATGAATACCGGGAAAGGTCCTTCACCTTTTGGAATATAGACTTCCATCCATAATTTTGCGGCATGCTCCTTGCCAAAGTGCAACTCGATTTCACGGACCGTTGCGCCTTCCATTACTCGTTCCGCCAAGATGTCGACCTTGAGATTATCAGGCGATGGTGGAATAGAACCGATGATCCACTTTTGAAACAATCCCTTGAGCCTTTCCCGCTCCGCCTCCCATTCCGAGGTAGAGGAGATTGCTTTTCCATTGGGCTTCAACGGATCAGGCAACAGCGCCTGCGAAGGCATCGCATCAAAATCTGGTGGAAGCTCGCCCGTGCGTTCGCGCCACGTATCAAAAGTCTCATTCTTCAGTGATACCGTTTCTAAGGTTTCCAGATAGGCTTTTCGCCTTTCGACATTGTCCTGCACATCTGATGCGCTTACGTTTAAAACGCTTCCAACTATGGTTATGGATAGTAAACATAACAATGGCATTTTAGATCTCCCTCCCAAATAGCCGGTCCCCATGCAAGTGCTCCAGGGACCACAACCAAAATGTATAGTTCCTTCCATCCCTGACCGGAACATTTTTCTCGCCCTTTTGAAAGTTTTTCAGATTCTAGTCGCTAAAGGACGGCAAATTTTTGTTTTAAAGCAGCCTTAGAATACTAGGTATTAATGAGAAAATTAATATTTTTTTCTTGCAGAATTACAGTAATGCCAAGCTCAAAGTGTATTCTCCAGTTTTTTAGTTCACAATACAAGTTGTGAGTGTTTACAGACAGAGAATACGCTTTAGTTGTGCAGGATGGAGGGGAGGGAGTTTAAGCGTGATGAGTGCTTCGGCGGTGGCGTTTTAAGCGATAGCTAAGTTCTGCCAGACCAACGGAGATGTGTTCGTGGCGGACGAATACTTCTTCGGGTACGTGGATATTCGTATTAGCGAAATTCCATAGCACTTTTACCCCCGCGTCAATGGCGAAGGTGGCCACGGATTGGGCTGCTTCGGCGGGAACGGTAAGGATAGCAAGATCGATTTGTTCTTCGCGGACTACCTGAGGCAGATTTTCCAGTGGTTGTACAACGTATCCAGCCCAACCGCTTCCAATTTTGGTTGGTTCGCAATCAAAGAGCGCACAAATTTTAAGGCCGTATCGAGCGAAACCGTGGTAGGAGGCCATAGCACCGCCCAAGCGTCCTGCGCCCAGTATCACGCCACGGGAAACCTCTTCGAACCCCAGGATTTCACGGATAGTCCCGAGTACTTCCCGTGCATTGAAACCAACTCGGGGGATGCCGCGGACGCCGATCGCCGCCAGATCTTTACGCACCAAGGTAGCGTCCATATGGAGTAATTCGGCAATTTGGGTACTGGTAACCGTGGCGCCTTGACCGTTCTCCAATTGTTCCCCTACAAAATGGTAGTAGTGCATTAAGCGTTCAAGAACAGTATGCTTCAGATCATGCCCCAGTACATTTTTTGCCATGGATGATGTTTTGCACTCCCAAACGCTGTAAAGTAATCTGACCTTCAAACGCCTATAGCATGTGTAGGCGTTGTAATTCCCAAGCCGTTTGGGTGAGCAGGCTCTCCCCAAAACGAGACTATCTTGTGCCAAGGATAGCAGGGAGCATACCGTTTGGTACGACCCTCAGGCTGCTTTAGATTACACAGATCATGCGTGGAAAATCCACCAAAATTTTTACATCGTCGCACTGTACCGTAGCGTTGAATTGGATAGAAGTTTTCCGAAAGCGGATACCGGTATCGGTTGGGCTATTAAAACCATCGATCTGAGAGCTCGTTTATGACGAGGTAATAATACGAAAACCACTTTTGAGAGCACAAGCTACACCAGCCATGCTTTTTTTCTTGTGGTGTGTCCATTTTTTACGTCTGTAAAAGGGGTTGCTGTGTGATACGCAAATGCATTAGGCTTTTTAGGATTCTCTGATGAGCACTTTAGTTTCTGACAATCCTAAAAACTGTCATAAAATTTGGAAATAGGGATGGTAAGAACCATACCGCTTGCTTGTGATCGCTGGAGCACTTTAGAGGAGAAATACGGGTGAGTAGCGTTTTTTCTGAGCCGGATGTGAACGACATTACAGCGGTGCGGCTGAAAGGGATTGAGGTGAATGTGGATGCATTGTTGCGACTTCTCCATAGCTGTGATCCACTTTTATGTAAAGATAAACAATGCTGTTGTCAGGCCTATGAAGTATGTTTTACGGAGGAAGAGATGGAGCGTGCAGTGGGCTTGATGCCGCAGTGCCGTACTTTTGCGCCGCATCTTGCGGAGGGGGAATACTTTGAAAGCCCGTTTGAAGAAACGGAAGATGGTCTGCTTGCGCTTGATGCCCAAGAGGATGGCGCATGCGCCTTTGCCTATCGAGATGAAGCAGGTGTAATGTGGTGCGCTATGCATTCAGCGGCATTGTCGCTTGGCTTGAGTCCGTGGGAGGTAAAAGCACAGGTCTGTATGCTATGGCCGCTAGCCTTATCGGAAGGGGAACGTCCTGTTTTAGGGATTCAGGAGGGTATAGAAGATTTTCCTTGTAATCAGCTTCTTTCTAAACCGCTTCCCGCCTTGCATTCGGGGGTGGCAGACTGTATCCTTCGGGCGTTTGGACGTGATTTTTTATGTGCATTACAGGCGCACATTGCAACTTTATTATAATTGCAGGATGTTTTTATAAAAACACGAAATGGTAATGGCTTATAGAAGGGTTTAATGGAATGTCAGCATTGGCGATAGGGGTCGAGATTGGGGGAACAAAATTACAGCTTGCTTTAGGAGATGCAGCAGGGAATATCCATCTTGTCCGAAGGGGCCAAGTGGCTCAGCAGGAAGGCGCGCAGGGAATTCTTGCCTGGATAGAACAGGAGTTGCCGCCTTTTCTGGAGGAGGTAAAAGAGCAAGGCTATGCAGCGCCGGTCGCCATCGGCATAGGTTTTGGCGGACCTATTGAAACCGAGACCGGCACCGTGCTGGTATCCCACCAGATTAAGGGCTGGAAGGGGGTGGCCTTAAAACAGTGGTTTGCGGAACGTTTTCCATATCCGGTCACAATTGCCAACGATTCTAATGCGGCAGGCTGGGCAGAGTATTGCTGTGGTGCAGGCAAGGGGACGCGCAATTTCTGTTACAACAATATCGGTAGCGGTATTGGCGGCGCACTGGTCCTGGATGGACATTTATGGGATGGAGCAGGCCGGGGAGCCAGTGAGATTGGACACACCTATGTGGCGGATTGGACTTCGGATACACCCGGAGCCATGGATAAACTGGAACATCTATGTTCTGGCTGGTCCATTGAGAAACGCTTACATAGCTACGATAGTTTGCCTGCCGGTACGCCGCTACATCAATTGTGCGATGGAGATCCCAGCAAACTGACCTGTCCCATGCTGGCCGAGGCAGCACACCGTGGCGATGCCGTCGCGCTTGCAGAAATCGATCATATTGCCCGAGCAATGGGGGCAGCGCTTTCCAATGTAATCACGCTGTTCCATCCTCAACGCTTGGCGATGGGGGGAGGCGTTTCACTGATGGGCGACATCCTGCTTGATCCGATTCGCAATTATACAGAACAACTGGTGTTCGGACCTTTCCAGAATCAATATGAAATCGTGCCATGCGCCTTGGGCGAAAACGTGGTTACCGTAGGGGCGCTTCTATTGGCTCTGAGTGACTGTCAGGCAGCGTAACAATTTTTTAAACGCCAGGGGCGAGCTGGACTTTACTCTGTCTCAGTCTGTTTGTCCTTGGCTACATTTTTCTTCGTCGCACCGCGTCGTTTTCGACGTTGTTTTTGCTTGCGGATTTTTTCACGCCGCTGTGCCTCAGGACTTTGCTTGCCCAGCTCTTTTTCCTCCAGCAGTTCACAAAGACGGCGGCGTGCAAAAAAACGGTTTAGAGATTGGGAACGTGCTTCCTGCGTCTTAACTTCCAGACCACTGGGACGATGGCGTAAATAAACGCAAGAGGCGGTGCGATTGATTTTTTGTCCCCCCGAACCTGTACCGCGGATGAACGATTCCTCCAAATCCTCCTCCCGTATATGACAGCGCGCCATGCGTTCCTGCAATTCCTTTTCTTTTTTTTCTGTAACACCAAATTTCAGCATGTCTCTTCCTAAAGCGGTCCAGCACCACTCGCAATAGTTTGGTTCTTGCCGTCGCTGACCGAAATAAATTTTTCGTTTTTTATGACCTCTTTCCAGATCTTAATAAATGTGCTCTTTGGACCTTTCTAGAATTGGAAATAAATGAAAGGAGTGGGGCCAGCAGCGTTAAACATGCATATAAAGAAAAAGGCCGCAGCGTAGGCCAGTCCTCTCAGGAGCGTAGGCCATCGCAGGATATATCCGTCGATATTGACGTATTCAGCAAGGAACTGGGCGCACCATCCCAGAAAAATCAGCAGCCAGGCCAGCGCCATTCCTAGAGTGATGGTAATCGTGCCGGTGGGATGACTCAAAGTATAGAATAATTCTCCCAATATCTTAACGTTTTCGCTGCGGAAGAGGAGCCAGGTAAAGGCAATAAAGTTAAACAAAAGGAAGCGATGCAGCAAATGTCCGGGTTGTAACAAAAGAAGGAGAGGCTTTTGGTTCTCGGTGTCGTATTGTGGCGTATGTCGCAGTCCCAGTATGCGTTCGCCCACCAGCAGGAGACCATGGAAAGCGCCCCAAAGCACGAAATTTATCGCAGCGCCGTGCCATAACCCGCCCAGCAGCATGGTGAGCATAATGTTGCGATAGATTCCCGTGCGTCGTTTCATGCGGTTGCCGCCCAGTGAAATATACAGGTAATCGCGTAACCAGGAGGAAAGGGAAATATGCCAGCGCCGCCAGAAATCAGACATACTGACCGCCATGTAAGGACGTCTGAAGTTTTCCGGTAGCTGGTAACCCAACAACCGTGAGCATCCAATCGCGATGTCGCTATAGCCGCTAAAGTCGAAGTAGATCTGGAAGGTGAATGCATATACCCCTAACCATGCACCTGCGAAAGAAACCTGCTGAGGAGTATTAAAAGCAAGATCCGCGTAGTAGCCCAGAAAGTCAGCAAGTACGATTTTTTTTAGCAGCCCCCGCATGATACGGAATAGGGCCATTTCCAATGCAGCAGCATCCAATTGGGGCCGATGTCCCAGCTGGGGCAAAAAGTCGCGAGCGCGAACAATCGGTCCCGCGATCAGTTGCGGGAAAAAGGCGACATAGAAAGAAAATCGGCACCAGGACGGTTCATGGGCAATCTCACGTCGATAGACATCGATCGTATAACTCATACTTTGGAAAGTATAAAAAGAAATCCCCACAGGCAAAGCAATGTTAAGATCTACCCAGCTTAATTGCGCGCCAAAGAGGTTGGCCAATTGGGTAAAACTGTCGGCAAAGAAATTAAAGTATTTAAACAGTCCCAAAATACCCAGATTAGAAGCAATGGAAAGCCACAGGAAAAGTTTGCGGCTGTGTTGTTGCGATGCATAGGCGATACACCAACCACAGAAATAGTCAATCTGCGTTGAAATAAGGATGAGCACAATAAGCCAGTGGTTATTCACCGTGTAAAAGTAATAACTGGCTATGAGAAGCACCCACAAGCGCAGACGCGGAAAACCGACAAGGCACCATGTGAGTAGCAGCGTGAGCACAAAGAAGAGCAGGTATTCGCCGGAATTAAAAAGCATCTTCGACGCTCCCATCGTGTAGATAGGGACGTAACACGTCCGCCAGCATAGGAGTAAACCGGCTTAGTCCATTTGCATTCAGATGGTCCCAATCAAAGTAATCCGCATCCTGCAATTGGTCAAAATCCACCCGTACATAAGGAATATCGCGGCGTTCAACCTCCGCACGGACCTGTTCACGCATAAAGCGCCGTAACACCTCCCGCCCCCCCCAAGCCTCATACAAAAAGGGGGCTTCCTCCATCTCATTCACCACCAAGTGAACCCCATGCTGCTCAAAACAATCGAGCATAGCCAAAAAATTACGCCAAAGTGGGGGAGAGGGCGCGTACTGTTCCGGTCCCATCACTGCCTTACGTCCTGCCCGCATTTTTTCCGCCAACTGTTGCTGTCCTTTGCGGAAATAGGCCGGCTCCAGCTCATACCGACAATAACTACCCTGCGTCGTATACACTACCAACGAGGTCGGGCTGTCGCCTTCCCCTAACGGAAGTACACGGGCGCTAAACGAGGCCGACTCAAGACGTTTTTTTAGTTGCGTGGTATCACAGAGAACAGCAGCATCAGGATGGGACTCCAGCACACCCGCCGCTGCCGCTGGAAATCCCTCTAAAACGAGCACGGGATTATTACGTCGTCGTGTAAAGGTAAAAAAAGATGCCGACGCCGTTTCGAAAACCTCGCCTAGCGGTCCAAAACGCGTACAATTCCGCTTTACCGAATGCCAGGGATAGCCCCACCACAAATACAAGGGGGCATTTTTAATTCCGATCGGATACTTATCCAGCCACCACGCCCCATCCTTGGGGAAAGGATCTTTTTGCGCCGGCGGAAATACATCCCACCACAAATACTGATCGACCGGTTCAAAATTACGATGCCCAATAGACCAAACCACAGTCGTTTCTTTGGGAATATGGGCGACAATATCCTGTAATTGTCCATACTGCGTGGCGAAATAATGTCCCCACATCCCCAAATTTACCCCGTGCGTATTTAGCAACGGGTCCAGGAGATGCGGTTGAATATTACAATACGTGCGACTGTCCCCCAAGAAAACCAGATCGAAATTCGCAGCATTTCGTGCATAATACTGCGTTTTTATAGGTAGCGAATCCGCCAATGGAGAAGCAGAGGGTTGTAAACTACGATGAACTAACCAGAGATTAAACAAAAGCAACGGCAGCAGAAAAGACAGGCCATACAACAGTACCATCCGTCCAATACTACCCGACCGCAGCCATCGCACAATGCGCGTCCTTTCCCCTCGTTTCCGTAACATAGTAAAAGTTACTTACTGATGAGCAAGTATAGCAAGCTTACCCGGTTTGCGCGAATTTTTATGCTACGAAACTTCTCCAGAAACACCCACTTTCAGTATCTATATCTTCCTGTTTAAATTGATATCTCGCCCTTTATTTGCTATACTTAAATGAGAAGCGTGAGAGATAAAAAGAAGCCTGAATACAGGGGCTTCACCGAAATTTTTACAGGTAAAAATCGATACTATCGCCTGCGGTTCTGGAACCGCCTCAGCAGACGAAAGACTTTCCCTGCTGTGTTCGATGGAGTAGAGAATCGTAGTTCCTTTCGTATTGAGCCGGGAGTTCGATATTTGCATAGCCTACGGCAGGCCTCCTTGTAGTGGAAGTCGGATGGCTATCGTGAGATCACCCACCTTTAGAGGGAAAGGTTCAATGCGTTTCTCTGTCCAACGGCACAAGCGGGGCCTTTTTTATCTTAAATAATCATAGGTTCCTCCCAGAATTTCATACCATTTTCAAAACACGCCTGTAGTTTTCTCTATAAAAAATAATCGGTCTTCTCATAGCATGCCGTTGATACCCATTCTTCGTTTCGAATAGCCTTTTTTCTTCTGCTCATCAGTGGGAAAAATCACCCCATTTCCTCCAATACCACGGCAGAAAAGAGGTGTCTTGTAAAATATTTATTGACTTTTTTTAGGGAAACTATGTATATTAAGAACAGTGATAGTCGGTTGAATCTGGAAGTTATTCTAAAAATGTCGTGCTCGGAATTACGGAGAAGCTTTTCGGGAAAAAGCCGACACTAAAAAAGGAGTTTACCCAATTCCGGGGTTATTCCCTCATCCCCGCCAGTAGAAATTGGGCAATGTAGACTCCTTTTTTATGTAATAAAGTGTTGACAGAAAATTAGATTTATGATAGCCTCGTTAAAGCATGGGGCAGTAAAGGAACCTGATTAACAGCACATGAAGGAGTAAAAGCGCAGTCGCTTGGTAGGCTGTCGCATGGGGATGTTCTCCGATACGGCATGTGCGAAAAAAGGAGCTTGAGTTCCTTGCTATTTTCGAAGCCGAAAAAGGCAATTGGTCTTGACGTCGGAACCCATTCCGTCAAGGCAGTGCAAATGTCACGTTCTGGGGGACGGCTATGTGTGGACGAAGTCGGCTACGCACTGCTGGATAGAGCGCAGGTAAACGCCGATCCAGAAATGGCCCACGCAAATGCAATCCGGGATGCGCTTCGTACGATGAATACTCCGCAATCAGCTGTCGTGGGAGCGTTGCCGGGGCAAACCGTCGTTATTCGTTATCCACGTATCTCTGGCGTGGCGCGCGATCAGCTTGAATCTGCGGTCGAACGCGAAGCGGGCCAGAACATCCCCTATGATCTCAGCGAAGTTTTTCTCGACTGGGCGCTTTTAGATGAAAGCCAGGAAGGCGATGAAAAACAGTTGCGCGTACTCTTGGTTGCAGCCAAACATGAAATCATTGATTCACGTATACAGATCCTCGAAACTGCCGAGATTCAATGTGCTGTATTAGGCGTTGATTCTCTGGCGCTGGCAGACGCAGCAGAAGCCTGCGACTTTCTGCGTGTAGGGGAAACTGTAGCCATGATTAACATCGGGCTTACTTCCGCCAGCATTCATTTTATCCGTGACGGGCTCTCCAATTTCATCCGCGATGTAAACTGGGGGGCACGAGAACTCATCCAGGTTATTGCCAAAGAACGTCGTTGCGATTTTGAAGAAGCCGAGCGCATTCTGCATGCCTATGAGGAAGAGGTCGAACAGGCAGCCGAAGAGCCTGCTGAAGAAGAGGCCACCACGAAAACGGAAGAAGCCGTTTTTGGCGGAGATGATCCCTTTGGCGAAGTTCCTTCATCGGGAGGTTCGCTGCTCGATCCCCTGGATGACGAATTAGACGGCCTTAGCGGTTCCGGTGCCGGTATGCGTCCCGCGCCATCTGGAACAGAAAGTCGAGCACTCTCAGAAATTCTAGTCAGCCCTTTAAATCGGATGGTCTCGGAAATTCGTCGTTCGTTTGACTTCTATGAGCACCAATTATACGAACGTCCCGTTGATCGCATCATTCTCAGTGGCGGCGTAGCACATTTACCTGTTTTAGCAAGCATGCTTCAAGAGGAACTGGGCGTCGACACTGTTGAAACCGCCGATCCAACTGCTAGCGCCATGTTCTTTGGGGATGAACAATCTGTAGCTCCACTTTTAGAGCACCCCTCACAGTTCATGGTGGCGATTGGCCTGGCGGCAAGGGGGATGGCCGACCTATGATCGTAATCAATCTCCTTCCATATCATCTGCGCCCCATACAACGCACTCCGGTTCCCTACATTCTCAGCATCGCATTCTTCCTGCTTATTGTGGGGGGAATGGCAGGCCTGTTTCTGTCAGCCCAAAACCGCATTGCAGCAGGCCAGCGCGAGCTGCAACGTTTGGAAGCGGATCTGGCAAAACTTACTGAGACGGTAGAAGAATTCAACCAGCTGAGCGAGAAGAAACAGCAGCTGGAAGGTAAAATTAGCATCATCAAAACGATCCTCAGCGATCGCATCATATGGTCAGAACAATTACATCGTCTGGCTACATTGACCCCGGACAATATTTGGTACAAAGGGATTCGCGTCACATGGCAGAATTTTAAAGAAAAGAAGGTAAAAATCAACCCAAAAACCGGAAAGCCTGTATTAGATCCCAAAACCAAACGTCCGCAGACAGAGACAACAACCATACGGCGTCCTGTGCTGGAAATTTCGGGATACGTTATCAACGATGAACAAGGGGAAAGCAAAATCTATCCCCTCACCGAAAAGACCACTACCGATCCGGACTTTAAAAAGATGTTTACGCTCTTGCGGCCACGTGTTGACGACACAGAATTCGCTGGTTTTGCTGTACGTGGCTTTACCCTGGAATACCAAATCGAACTGGGAGGGGGGGACTGATGCTGGATTTTTTTAAAGGTACAGTAACCCCTAAAGACTGGGTTTTCGTCGGCGTTCTCGTCTTTCTAAGCCTTGTTTTGGGGGTAGGATATTGGTTCATCATACATGCAAAACAAAATGAAAAGATTGTGGCACTTGATGGACATATAAGTACGATTCGTACGGAGTTGCGCGTAGTGCGTGATAAGCAGGCCCACATCGATCAGTTACGCGACGAAAGTCATAAAATGGAAGAACTGGTCGATCAATTTGAGAAACGCTTGCCTGAACAACGAGAGATTCCACAACTACTGCAAAAATTTGAACGCCAGGGAGATCGGCTGGGCTTGCGCGTGGCGCTCGCATCTTTGCCGACTACATCAGATGCCAGCAAAGAAACGATTCCCTATACCGTAACCTGCTGGGGTAATTTTCATCAGATCGTTCGTTTTATCAACCTGCTGGAGCGGGATGAACGGTATTTGAAGATATCCGATCTGGACATCGGGGAGGAGGAAGCCGGGGTTTCCAAAGCAACCTTTACCCTAAGCACCTTCCGATTTATCCAATCCATATCAGACGAGGCTGCCGATGAACGCGGATAACAAAAAACAAGTTATTGTTGCGGCGGTACTAGGCGTCGTGTTGGTAAGCGTGCTGGTATACCAGTTTTTCATCGCTGGCGGCCCGCCACCGGCCCCCAAAGCCGCAAAGCGACCTACCCAAACTGCAGCATCAACGCCTGCAGCGGGTACTGCCGTACAGCCCACCCGCCTGAAGATGGTCGATGTGGACATCGACACGTTGCTTAAAGAAATCAAAGTCGTAAACTTTGATTATGCCGCTGAGAAAATAGATCGCGATCCGATGACTCCCTTGGTGGGCAGCTTAATGCAAACCGGAAAAGAGGCGCCACTGGTACAACCCACCGCCATCCAGGTATTACAGAAAAAAGTCACCGGAATTCTCTACGATCCATATGCGCCTGTAGCTGTAGTAGACGATGAAGTTGTTGGGTTAGGACATACCTATCCCAACGGCGTGCAGGTATATACAATAGAAGCCGATCAAGTTGTATTTAAAGTAGGCGATTCGTTGATTCCCGTCAAATTGAAGGAGCTGTAGATCATGCCCCAATATCTATGCAGATGCATTGTGGCCCTGGTAATTGCTTGCCTGGGAAGTTGGGCATTTGCCGTTGTCACGCCGACCCCGCTTGAGGTGCGCAAGTGCGAAATTATACAGGAAACGTTGGCGCGTCAAAGCGAGCCTCTGTCCCATGAACGTTCCGTGGCAGCAGCACAACAGGC
Source organism: Candidatus Hydrogenedentota bacterium (assembly GCA_963678445.1). GTDB lineage: Bacteria > Hydrogenedentota > Hydrogenedentia > Hydrogenedentales. The sequence continues at coordinate 4,476,207 of OY782877.1, forward strand.
AGAAACCCTGCTAATGTTTCAGCCGGGGAATGCAAACATAGCGGCCTGTTATACCCTAAGCGTTACAGGTGCTCCGCCCGTCACTGCATTCGCCTTGGACCAGGGAAAACGGATTGTTCTTGATTTTAGCAACACAGTAAACCTTTGTGCGGATCAAACCTTCACGCCGACGGATACTCGTTTTTTGAAGGATATTCGTACAAGTTTGTATGCAATTCAGCCCAAGCTAATTTCCCGTGTCGTCTTTGATCTGACACAGGCGGCAACCCACACCTTGGAAAAAAGTCCTAACGGAATGCGTCTGCAGATTCATCCAACGCATGCGAAGGACAGCAGGGTAAGTGCTCTTACCGTAGATATTCTCTACCACGCTGCCATGCAGCCGAACGGTACCGCGTTCAATACAAGTATCGACGCCCTCGCAGAAGCACTGGAAACAGCGCCGGTGAATTTTGACAATGCAACACAGGGCAAGGTGGTGCCGAGCCTCTTCTTGCTTTCACAAGATAAAGTCTTTCCCGAAGAATGGATGGACGCCCCGCAAAGCCTTGCACCTGAATTACCGTCACAGGAGCTTGCCTCTGTAAACAGCACCTATGCAACCCAGTGGAAAATGCCGGCAGATGTAATCCTGGCTGCCCTGGAAGAGAGTCAAGAAGAACAAGCACAAGAAGAAGGTGCATTAGAAGAATCTCAGGAAGACACAGCAACCGAAATAGCAGATTCTGAGGAAACGCAAGAAGAGAATATCGAGGAAAGCGTCCCGGAAGAGGAAACTGCACCCGCGCCACCCAGCAAGCGCGAAGAGGAACGGGTGGACACTACGGAAGCCAATAGTGTTATCGTCAAAAAAATGCGTACCCTCATTCAAGGCTTGGGGGCCAACGGCGATCCCGTTGCCGCAGAAGGCCTGACGAGTGCCGAAGAATCGGCAACGGAACATACACCGAACGCATCAGACGCAACAACAGAACCCTCGACAGAACTGGAAATGGCGAATGCGGAACCCGTAGCGGAACCTGCAAGCGCCGCACAGGAACCTTCGTTACCTGCTACGCAGCCAATGAAACCTACAGCGCCCAAACCCGTGCAGTACAAAGGCGACCCAATGGCGCAACTGGTCAATGTTGACTTCCGCGAAATGGAATTAAGCAACGTTGTTGCACTTCTCGCCCACAAAGCAGGTGTCAACGTTATTGCCGGAACTGACCTGGCGGGAATTGTTACCGCCAATCTGCGCAACGTGCCCCTGCGCCAAGCAATGGAAACAGCACTTCGTATGAACGGGCTGGGTATGTTGGAAGAAGAAGGCATATACCACATCGTTCCTTATGAAGAAGCCGTGAGCGCACAACGAACCACAATGATGATCACCTTGGAAAATGCCAAGGCGCAGGAAGTGCGTACTGTCCTGGAAGAGATTGTAAAAGGCTCCCCCGAAGCAACCACCGTGAGTATTTCTTCTAACGATACCGCCAACGTGGTTGTCATCGCGGGTCCTGAGGCCAAGCTGGATACCTATATCGCGATGGCACGGGATCTCGATGTCGCCGAACCCGTCCTTCCCACCATTACCAAAGCCATCAAACTAAATTATGCTGAGCCAGAAACTCTGCTTTCCATGGTTGAAAAAATGCTCACTCCCGATGTTGGTAACGTCGCCTCAGATGAACGCGCACGCCATATTATTGTTACCGATGTTCCCGTAGTCGTCGAGCAAATTTCACAGTTAGTGCACGAATTGGATATCGCGGTGAAGCAAGTGGTCATCGAAACCATGGTCGTGGATGTCCTCCTCAACGACGAAGCGGAAACGGGTGTCGATTGGCTGCTAGAGTCCGTACGCCGCCAAAGCACACGCGCTGCCATTGAAGATCCTGGTGGTGTGGCGGTAGGAAATCTGCAAGAACTTTCGCTTGACTCTAATATGAGCATCGGAGACGCCGCAGGCTTACTTAACTTTGGCGTTTTGAGTGATCGCATCAATTGGAACGGTGTAATCCAGGCCGAAGTGCGCAATCGTAACGGACGTCTGCTTTCAAACCCCGTGGTCGTCACTGTAGAGAACAAACCTGCCAACATTACCATCTCCCAGGAAGTTCCCTACGTAGAATTGACGCAGACCCAGCAGGGTGGTCAACAGACCAGTACTGAATTCAAAGAGATTGGTACTGTCATGCAGGTTACCCCACGAGTGACCCATGACAAACACATCATTCTGGATTTGAATGCAAAAGAGTCACAGACTTCCGGTGAATTCAATGGGGTTCCTATTGAGGATAAACGCTCGGTAGAGAGTACGCTGCGAATGAAAAACGGCCAAACTGTTTTTGTCGGAGGATTACGCAAGAAAGACAATGACACCACTATTCGTAAAGTCCCTGTATTGGGCGATCTGCCCGTCATGAATGTCATGTTCCGTTCGAATCAACGCGAAGAACGCGTCAACGAATTGATCGTCTTCCTGACCTGCACGGTTTTAGATGAAGAATTGCCTGATTTGACGCCATATCAGACGGATCGATACAAAGAGATAAAGGGGCTGGAAATGAAGGTGGATGCCCAAAATGCGCTGGTGGATGATATGGTGCATCCGGGCAAGTTTCGCGATCCGATTTGGAAGTGGCGACGAAGCGAATAATTGACGTCCAGGCAAGCATGGAGCGCTCACAAGCCAACGAGCCCCCTAATGCGTTGCTAAGCCATAAAAATCACGGGAAATAGCGAAAAATACGCCGTTTCCCTTCTTTTTTTTGGGGCATCTCTTGAAACACGGATTGGCTAAAACATATACTTGCAGCACATGGTAGAAATCACCTGATCAAGAGGCGTTGGGAACTTTGGGTGCGTTTGCGTCATTATACTAATGTCCGCTGCCTAGCCTTGAAACGATAGACGAACTTTGCTACCCTCGCCCCGCGGAAGAATAAAACGTCCCGTAACTGTTAAATATAACGAATTGTGGAGGCTGAAATGAGAAAACGTTCCTTGTGGCATATGCTGACCTTATCCCTGTGTGTAGCGCTGTTGGTGTTTGCAGGTGTGGGATGTAAAAGCAAAAAGGGGTTAGAAACAATAAACACCAATTTGCCCGGTGATGAGTCTAATGGTGGAACTGGTATGGAAAACACCACGACGGGCGAAGGACAGCCCGACATAGACCAAGAAAACTTGATTTTTGACCCCAGTAGTGAATCAGGGTTAAAACCAATCTATTTTGACTTTGATAGTTCCACATTGCGTCCAGACGCCTTGGCAACATTACGCAATAATGCAGAAATTATCAAAAACTTTCCAAACGTTATCGTTCAAGTCGCTGGACACTGCGACGAACGCGGTACGCAGGAATATAACCTGGCATTGGGTGAACGTCGCGCCTTATGTGTGCGTGAACATCTGATGAAACTGGGCGTCTCCGGCGACCGCATGATCACCATCAGCTATGGTGAGGAGTTCCCCGCTGTCCAGGGTAACAATGAAGCAGCCTGGTCGCAGAATCGTCGTGCCGAATTCCATAAAGCACAATCCCGATAGGGTGATACCATTATGATGCACATCAGATTACTTACACTGACCGTACTTGTCGTCGCTACGTTGATGGCTGGTTGCGCTACTACCGGTTCATCGGGCAACCAGGTGTCGGCGACGATATTTGACACCCATCGCCGTGTTGTAAAACTTGAGAAAACCTTGGATGATTCCATCAACAAGCTGAATGAAACGACTGCAGAACTGAGCGCACAAGTAAGTAGTAGCGATCAGGAAACACGTCGTCTTCGCACTATGGTGGAAGAAAACCAGGTAAAACTGGACGCGTTAGAACGTAATCTGAATGAGTTCAAGTCGGTGGTCTATCGCCAATATGGCTTGACCAGTAGTGATTCGGCCTTCTCCACCGGTGGAATTGAAGTGCAGAATCAACCGGTCGTTATTGAACCTCCGGCAGGTACTGCTACGACTCCCACTGCACCAAATGTACCCGTTGTAACAACGCCGACCCCTACGACTTCACCAGCAGCGTCTCCCGTGGAGACGCAACCCACTGCGCCAGTAGCAACGTCGGAACCGGTAGTAGATCCTCAGGTCTTCTATACTAAGGCACAGACGACGTTTGTCAACGAAGACTATCCTACGGCATTGCGTCAGTTTGATGAGTTTTTGCAACGTTTCCCTACGTCGCAAATGGCGCCTAACGCCATCTTCTGGAAGGCGCGTTGCTTCCAAAAGATGGAAAAATATGCTGAAGCCATCCAGGTCTTTGAGCAATTAAAGACCAGCTATCCTGCCGACAATAAGATCCCCTTTGCAATGCATAACCAGGCGGTATGCTATGCAAACCTTGGGAAACGTCAGGATGCGGAGAAACTTTTGCAGTCGGTAATTGATAATTACCCCGTATCGCCTGCGGCGCAACAGGCCGAATCTACATTGAATAAGCTTCGCAATGGCGCTTGATTTTGACGGAGTTTAACACGGTTGATACGTGTGGCGCGGGCTTCAATTATCCCGCGCCATTTTCTTAATGTAGCCCCATTTCTCTTCTTTCTTTTTACGGAAAAAGAAAGAAGCAAAGAAAAACGAAGATTTTAACCAACTTCTTTATGACAGTCACGGCATGGCCCACAACTTTTAGGAGTGGCCCTAGCCCCAGGAAGAAAAAGAAGCAAAGAAAAACGAAGATTTTAACCAGCTTCTTATGACAGCCACGGCATGGCCCATAACTTTTAGGAGTGGCCCTAGCCCCAGGAAGAAAAAGAAGCAAAGAAAAACGAAGATTTTAACCAGCTTCTTATGACAGCCACGGCATGGCCCATAACTTTTAGGAGTGGGCCTAGCCCCAGGAAGAAAAGAAGTAGTAAAAACGCGAATTTAAGAATAATGACCGGGGTCAGGAACGGCATTTCGATACTATTGCCGGTGCGCTGACCATTTAGAGGAGATGTATAAAACCATGCGACATTATCTGGGACTTGATGCGGGCGGTACGAAAACCTTTTGTCTGGTGGGCGATGAGGCAGGCCATATTTTGGGCTTTGGGCGGGGTGCTACAGGCAATTATGAGTCGTATGGGGTACCTGCTGCGGATGCGGAGATTCGAAAGGCTGTACAAGGTGCTCTGGATGATGCTGGGTTAACCTTGGACGCTATTGATGCGGTCGGTATGGGGATTGCCGGGGCAGATATTCCTGAAGATTATGATATGTTGGAAAAGGAAATTTTCACGCCTTTGTTTGGAGACAAACCGCGTTGTTTCCGTAATGATTCAATGGGGGGCCTGCGTGGGGGTACGAAGGAACCCAAAGGGATTGTAATCGCTTGTGGTACGGGGTGCGTATGCGCAGGTGTCAACGCGGAGGGGAAAGAAAACCGCGTTGGGGGTATTAATGATGAATTTGGCGATATCGTCAGTGGTTCCACGATTGGTGTGGAAGGATTACGTGTCGTATGGCGTTACCGCGATGGCATTGTAAAAGAGACGCGCATGGCGGATAAATATCTGGAACGCTCGGGTTGTGCAGATTTGGATGCGTTCTTTTATAAGATGTACAAAGGCGAGATTACCTATGTCGATTTGGAGCCAATGGCCCCCATGGTTTTCGATGCAGCTTGCGAAGGAGATCCTTTAGCGGCGGATATTCTGGAGTGGGGGGGGCGTTACTTGGGAGAGATGGTCAAAGGTGTTGCGCGCAACCTGAGTATGTGTCAGGATACGTTTAATGTTGTCATGGCAGGAAGCGTGTTTAAGGGGAGCAGTCCTGTACTGATCGACGCAATGGCCGCTTCTATCCACCGCGAGTGTCCTAAAGCACAATTGGTTATGCCCGTATTTGAGCCCGTAGTGGGGGCGCTATTATTGGGTATGGAAGTGGATCATCCTGTAACGGAAACGGTATACAATAAAATGACAGAAGAGCTTGCGCAGGCGGAAGAACGCTACTCGGTACGATTTAAATCTTCTTGCTAGGCACATGTTCCCTTTAGGGAGCTTTTAAGAATTCATTTTTATGATAGTTTTTAGAATTGAGTAACGAGGGGCAACTATATGCGAAGAAAAAAAATTCCATACACTATCATAATTACACTTTTGGTGTTGGGCGGCGTTTTTTTCGCCGTCCGCACCTTGCAAAGGCACTCCTCAGAAAAGCAGGATAAACCCTTTCTTGAAACAATTCATGAATTGCAGGAGCAGACCCCTCTTTCTGAAGGAGTGGGGGCAGCTCCTCCTCTGGATGCCGATCAGACACAGGTCCCTGTGCTTGAAGTAGTCGCAGAAATCGATCTGGGGGAGGTTCCTAACGATCGTCTTAGTCGGCATACCCTTTCCTTGAAAAATGCAGGCAAGGAGCCGTTAGAACTTACCGAGGTACAGAGTAATTGTGCATGCACCCGGGGGCGCATCCCTGATAATGGGGACTGGATTGCTCCCGGTCAAACCGGGACGATAGAGATCACGGTTGACCCACACCGCATCCCCGGGTTTTATTCGAGTAAAATCCTTTCGATTTTCAGCAACGATCCTCAAGAGCCCATGACCGATGTGACAGTTATTGCCCATATCGATCCCGAGTTTGAAATCGTGCCGCAGGAAGTGGATTTTGGTGAAGTTGCCAAAGGAACTGTGGTTACAAAGACCCAGCATATACGGCAATTGGTGGATGATCCGCTTGAAATTACAGAGGTGAAAGAACATCTCGCGGTTCTTCCCAATCAACATCTTGCTGACTTGGATTTTTTGCTTGAGGAAGTCCCCCCTGCCCAATGGAAAATTCCGGGGAAGCGGGAGTATACGGTTATCATTACCTTGAATCCCATTATGCCTGCAGGCGCATTTACACGAAAGTATGAAGTTGTTTCCAATGTACAACGTATGCCCTGGTTTCGCGGCACCATTAAAGGAAGCATTGCCGCACCCTACCATATCAGCCCCACATTCCCTCATAAGTTATCACTACTTCCTCTGGACCCCAAACAACCGCATAATAAGGTGGGAACAGTGCTCCTGTCTGCGCAATCTGCTATCGAAATCGCCGATCTGGCATTAGAACACCCTCTCTTTGAAATCCAGATAACGCCGAACACCCCGGCGTTGGAAAAGAAAATTGAGTTTTCTCTTCGTGAAATCGCACCTTCCGGACGTGTTTTGGAAACGATACCGTTTTTTGTACAGGTAGGGGAAGAATCCTACCCGGAACGTGTTGTCGTCAGTGCGATTCAGCGATAGTACAGAGAGAACACAAACGTAGCCCCCTTGTTTAAGCTCCCCCACATATAGTTTTTTTTGAGGGGAAAAATTATACCCATGTACTTCATGCGCTTGGAGAATGAAAATGCTTTATGATGAAAAATCTTTAAGAGATACCGCTACAACCTATGGACAGGCTCACCTGTTTCGTTTTTGGGAGATGTTGAATGAGGCAGGACGTCAGGAATTGTTGTCCAATCTGGCCCAAGTAGATTTTCCATTAATGCAACGCCTGATTGATACCTGGGTGGAAAATGAACCGTCCTTAGAGCGTTTTAAGCAGATCGATCCTGTACCTGTGATAAATCTGGACGCTCCCGATGGGGATGCAGCCTGGCAAGCGGGTGAAGAGGCGCTGCGTGCAGGGAAAGTGGGTATTTTTTTAGTGGCAGGGGGACAGGGAACTCGTTTGGGCTATGCAGGTCCCAAGGGGACCTATCCTGTTGCGCCGATCACCGGACGTTCCTTTTTTCAATATCATGCCGATAAAATCTATCGTTTACAAGAGTGTTATCAATGCGTGCTGCCTTGGTATATCATGGTCAGTGAGACAAATGAGGAGGCCACGAAACACTATTTCGAGGAAAATAACTACTTTGATCTTTCCCCGGATAATATCATTTTTCTAAAACAACGCATGATGCCCTGTGTCGACACGAATGGTAAATTTCTCTTACAATCTCCTTCCGCTTTAGCGATGAATCCCAATGGGCATGGCGGCTGTATCCCAGCGATGGTGGAAAACGGCGTTCTGGACGATGCGCGTAAGCGTGGCGTAGAGTATCTTAGTTATTTTCAGGTCGACAATTGGGCAATCAAGGTGGCCGATCCACGTCTTATCGGATACCACGTACTGCATCAGGCGCAGATGTCCTCCAAAAACCACCGCAAAAACACGCCACGAGAAGCTGTAGGGGTGCATTGCATCTGTGATGGCGAATACCGCGTCATTGAATACAGCGAATTAGACATCTATCCACAGCTCCTGGAGACGGATGCTGCTGGCCATGTGAAATACTATGCAGGCAACCCTGCTATACATGTCATCTCCGTCGATTTTGTACAGGATATATATGATCATTTTGATAAATTTCCCTGGCATCGGGCCTTCAAGAAAATCCCTTATGTGGACGAGTCCGGTAAATTGATTCGTCCGGAAACCCCTAATGGCTACAAATTCGAAACCTTTGTCTTTGATGCATTGCGCTTTATCCAGCATGAACCCGTGGCGGTGGAAATTGAACGTGACGGAGAATATACACCTACAAAACAATTTGAAGGCGATAACAGCGTCATGGCAGCACGCAAAAGTATGAATCGTTTCTGGGCGAAGTGGTTGGAGAAGAGTGGGGTGGCTGTGCCTCGTGATGAAGCAGGAGAATGTATGGTAAACCTCGAGATTAGTCCACGTTTTGCATTAACGGAAGGCGAATTTCTAGCAAAAAGTGAGGATAAAAACTGGAAGGTAGACGGGGATTTTGCGCTTGATAACACAGGAAACATAATTATAGTATCTTAAGTACTAAATAAGGGGGTTTTAGGCAAAATTTCTTTTGGTTTTTTTAAAAAAAGTGCTTGAACTCCCCCCGTTCTAAATGCTATATTATGTTCACCTTCGACGGGGTGCTAGACATCTCGCTGAGGGAAGAATGCGGAGGCGTAGTTCAGTTGGTTAGAACGCCGGCCTGTCACGCCGGAGGTCGCGAGTTCGAGTCTCGTCGTCTCCGCCATAAAAGAAACAACGCCAGTAGGTTATATATAATCCTGCTGGCGTTTTTTGTTATGCTAAAAGCCCGTTTGAAGAATCCTGTTTGGATTGCTAAAAATAGAGGCAGAGCGTCTAAACGCGACGTCTCTGTAGCGCTAAAACTATTACCGTAGGAGGGGAACGTGAAAAAGCCGGTTTTGGTCATTACATGTGGCGATGTAAACGGGATTGGACCGGAAATTCTTGTCAAAGCCCTTGCGCATCCCGAAATCTATTCTTTTTGTATGCCGATTGTCTTGGGGGATAAAACGGCTCTAGAAGAGATAAGGCTTTCTGGTGTGGACACTTTGCCGTTTGTCAAGGTAACGACTGTAGAGGAAGCCACAGCGCTTAGAGAAGGGATACCCGTCTGTGACGCAGGTTTCCCTGCGCCACCGCGTCAACCAGGGGTAATGGACCCAGAGGCAGGACGCTGCGCCACAGAATGGATTAAAGAGGCGGTGCGTTGGTGTATAGCGGGTGAAGTAGCGGGAATGGTGACATGCCCTATCAGCAAAGAATGCATGCAACGTGCTGGATATCCCTACACGGGACATACTTCACTTATTGCCGACATGACACAGAGTCCTGATTACCGGATGTGCCTGTTTACGGAGACCATGCGTATAGCGCACATTACAGCACATGCCTCGCTGGAGAATGCGGTGAAAGCGGTACGTAAACCGCGTATCGTAAAATCTATTCAGATTGCTCATGATGCGCTAAGGCGGATGGGCTTTACAGCCCCGCGCATCGCGGTAGCGGGCCTGAACCCCCATGCTGGTGAAGCGGGCGTTTTTGGACGGGAAGAACTGGAAGAGATTATGCCCGCTATTGAGGAATGTGTTGCTGCGGGTATTCACTGTACGGGTCCATATCCTCCCGACACGGTTTTCAGGCGCATGTATGACGGTGAGTTTGATTTAGTGGTGGCGATGTATCATGATCAGGGACATATTCCCCTTAAATTGATCGCCATGGATGAGGGAGTGAATGTTACTCTGGGCATCCCTATCGTCCGCACCTCGGTGGACCACGGCACTGCGTATGATATTGCAGGGAAAGGGGTGGCGCGTGAGGCGAGTTTGTGCGCCGCATTACACTTGGCGGCTCAATTGAATGCATTTGAAACGGCGACGATAAAACCATCAGCGTAAGGAGCATCCGGGTGAAGCGAAAACAAACCCACATCTGGGATAGAGGTAGAAGTTGCTGCTGTTTTTATCTGCTTGGTAACCTGTTTTTCCTTCTAGTGGCGTTACACGCCCAGGGCGACACTTTTAAATTACGAGGACGGACCTTCCAGGTAGGTCCCAACCCATCAGCCATTGTTGTGGGCGACCTTAATATGGACGGTTGGCCGGAAATCATCACCGCCGATCGAGGTGAGATGACGGATTCCCGTGAAGAACGTCCCGCTAACGATGAGCTCTCGTTGTTGCTAGCGCAGGGAGAGCTGGAGTATGTGAAACATCACCCTTCATTGAAGACCGGCTTTTCACCCTATGCGATTGCGCTTGCCAATATTGACGCCATGAAATGGCCCGATATTATTGTCGCCAATTTTCTAACCGTCCGTCACCGTGATATAAGCCTCTTCCTCAATCTGCAGGAAGAAAATATTTTCAAGCCTTTTTCTTTTCGTATTCCTCAGGAGACGCTTTCGTACTATAGACAGCTGGACGGCGATGATCGCCCTATCTTCACCCAACCCGGCCTCACTTCCATGGTGGTCTACGATTTCAACAGCGATGGTCTTCGTGATTTAGTGGCCACTGGCTGGTCGAGTGATGTGTTGGCCATTTTTCCAGGGAATAGTGAGAATCATTTTGGAGAACCGTATTTTCTAAATGCAAAAGGCGCTCCGTGTTATATTGCGTTGGCGGATTTCGATAAGGATGGCAAAAAGGACATCGTAACCGTCATGGAAGCTACTGGTGAGCTTATTCTATGGAAGGGGGATGGAGCATTAGGCTTTGAACCTCAAGCCCGTTTTCTAACCCGAGGTAAATTGCCCCATCGTGTACGCGTGGCTGATATGAATCAGGATGGCATGTTGGATTTGATAGTTTCCCATCGGTACAACGATGATTCCTTGGTTATTTTCTACGGCGATGGGAAATACCAGTTTAGCGTATCGCAGGAGATCATGCTGGGTAAAGACCGTGAACTACTGGAAAAGGAAGTGCGCGATATCGTGGTAAGCGATTTCAACGGCGATGGGATGCCCGACATTGCCGCTGCCTGTTTTGCCGCGGGCGAAGTAGCGGTATTACTGAACAAAGCACAGAAAGACCTCCTGCACCCCGTCTTTACCCGCGAGCGTTACCGTTTCAAAGAAGCACGGCCACGGGCCTTATGTGTCGGTGACTTCGATAAAAATGGCCACAATGATATTGCGGTCGCGCTGTGGGATGAAAACGTCGTTGCTTTGTTGATGAATCAGGCGAAAAAATGAATAGTTCGCTTATTTGGAACGAATAATATCTTGTAGCATACGTTTGTATGTGGCATAGGCTTCAGCGGTAAAGGTAACTTTCCCAAAACGCGCCTGATTGTATGCAGAAAGGATTTCCTGTAACGGCGCTGCCTTAATTCTCGGATGCGCTATGAGATGCTTTTCTAATTCCTCTGCGCTACCTTGTGGACATGGAATCCCTTGTCTTTGAAGGTGGCGTTGCAGACGCAAATACAGGGCGCGGGCGCGTTTTTGGTCAGCGGAGAGGCTGAATAGTGCAGGCTTATTTCTTTTTCGTTTCCACCGGAAAAATATCCAGAGCAATCCGGCGAGAACACAGAGCAGACCTCCAAACAGTATAATGGGAAGTAGCAGGCGAACTATCGTCGGGAGATGGCTGGAGACGCTTTCTGGGTCAAGCGTGGGGGAGAGGTGGGTTCCCTTGAATAAGCCCAGCGCCAGATTACGAAAACGTTCAAATTGGCTTGCCTGCGTATAACCGATAACCTCCTGGAACCAGAACATCTTGCTACGCAGTAAGAATATCGACAGGGAATTGCTTAATCGTGCTATGCCGCCAAACTCTTCGTCAAGATCGGGTGGGGAAGGATCGAAGCGCACCCATCCATAGTCAGGAAAGAGCACTTCCAGCCACATGTGCGCCATACTGGCGCGTACGGTGTAAGCTTGGTTAAAGTCACTCCACTCACCGCCTCTATAGCCAATGACCACTCGCGTGGGAATACCAAGACTACGCAGCATCAGCGCCATGGCGCTGGCAAAGAGCTCGCAATGTCCCGTTCTTACCGTGTTAATAAAGGCATCAATCTCATGCGAAGTCGGAAGCGGCGGCACGGTACGGCTGTATTCAAAGGCGCTACTGCTGAACCAATTGTTTAACGCCTGAGCTTTATCGTAAATAGTGGAAAATGGCGCGGTAATCTCCTGAGCCAAAGCTGCTGTTTCCGGAAGGAGTCCATTTCGGGTGAGTATATTGTAGTCCCGTGTTTCGAGCAGGTCTTGATAATCGCTATTATATTGACGCAACTGCTCTGGTGTGGCGGTTTCTATCTCAGAAATAACCGTATAGCCCATTTGCCGAGGGGGTTGCTTATGTAATCTTACCGTGAAATCCAGATTGGGGTCCCAGACCAATGAAAGCGGTTGTGCCGGTCCGGAAAGTTCCACATGTTGAGCAAGATCGAGACAAGGCATGCCCTGCTCAGGTACATCGTCCATGTAAATCTGTTGTCGACACGTAGGGAAACTGTCGCGCTGAGTACGGGAAATTGCAATAGGATACCGATAATGCGGCAGTTGACGTTGATCAAAGGGATAGAGCGTGGCGATGTCCGGCGTGTAATGATTCGACAAGTTTTTTCGAGTCCACTGCGAATCATAATACATAGTTAAGGTAGTTGTACGCCAATATAACGGCGTATTAGCCGGTGCACGACCGTCCGGCGTGTCAGGAAAGGTTACCTGCATTACCGCAGCGGTGTTTTCTTTCAATTCCAGGCCGCCACGTAAATCGACACTTTCATTCAGGCCAGTAATGGCCAGGCGCGCGTCGTTTCGTCCCAAAAAACCGGCCTGGGTACGCGGTGTCAGGAAGAAGATCGCAACGGTCAGTATCACAGCGAGAACAAAAAAACTGGCGAGCAAGAAAAACAAAAGTGGATCGAAGAGGCGTTTTCTAAGGGGGCGTGGGGGAGAGGTGCCCGCGGTATAGGTTGGACCAACCACCAATGCACTGGCTTGCGTATCGAAGGCTTCTGCATGGAAGCACAGCGCTGTGAAGGCATAAAGCGTGCTTCCCAGGAAACAAAACAGCGCAACTGCGATCAAAGGTTCGGGCGATTGAACACAAGCAGCCAGCAATAAAAAGAAGGCCATAAGGAAAAGGTATTGGAATTCTTTAACCGTTTTTTTGTGCAACAAAATATAGAGCTGTATGTAAATCACTATCGAAAGGACGCCATCCATGATGCCTAACGCATAAATAAACAGCGGGATAGCGCATGCAAAAGCGATGTTAAACACCCGGGTGATTTTACGATATTGGGATGAGCGTTGATCGAGTGTCTCACCCAAGGGGGCAAACCACAAAAAAAGCAGTGGGATCAGCAGCACAATCAGACCATAATGTTGCACGGAGGCCAGCGCAAGATAGCCGGAAAAGACCACCATGGCAGAGGAGATACGAAGGGCTGTACTGATAGGATTAGTCATACATCACCTGTCGTGGATCAAAGGCCCGTATGCATCCTAAGGCGACAATGCTGCCCCAAAGCGTGGGATCGGGCGTAATATACAGTAAACGCACGGGTGTTGTAAGCAGGGTGGCTATCTGCTCTTTAAATGCCTCCCTATCTGAAGCTGCGGCAGGTTGAATCCGCGCCAAAGCTTCCAGAATGCGCTTTTTTTGTCCAGGGCCTTCAGCATTCTCAATATGGACAGTAGGGGAGAGCAAGCCCACATTATACTGACGTTCCAACAGGGCCACCGCCAGCGAAGCGGTCCACTCCACGGCCTTTTCAAAATCCGATACATCCACTGAGACATCCGATGCTGTTACTATCGTATCGAAGATCAGCAAAATAAACCGTGAATGATCCCGCGCATGCTCGCGAATGATCCACTTGCCTAAGCGCGCACTGATACGCCAGGAAATATGTCGTATTTCGTCCCCAGGCACATAATCGCGCAGACCGAAAAATTCATCGCCGTCTGCAGAGGGATGGCGTGCCGAGACGGTGCTTCCGCTTGCTTGTTCCAACACCGAGGGACGCACGGGAACTATACGAGGATAGACCGTAATTTCACTGTCATCGAGGTAGCGACGCCGGTAACGGATCAAACCAAAAGGGAAAGCGCTTTGAATCTCCACCGGCCCCAAGGGATATACACCGCGTTTTGAAAACGGTTGCTGCAAGATTAGCGTGGCAGTGTGTTTTGTCGGGATACGCTCAATGTACCCTGGTTGCATGTCCGGGAGCGACGTGGGGAGGAGGCGCAACGCCAAAGCAGAGAAAAAACGTTTATGGTTCTCGACCCGAAGCTGAATCGTTGCGCATTCATCACAATGGATAGCTTGCGGTGCGACGCGATGTACAGTCAGCTTATCCAGTAAACGTCGGGAAAAAAGATGGGATAGCAGCAAAAAACTCAGTACACCGCTAAACACGATATACAGCAAATTTTCTCCAGTGTTCCATGAGGATAACAAGAGCAAAAACAGGATGCATAAAAATACCCAACCTGTTTTTTGAACAATGCCGAATCTTTTTTTTTCAACGGCTACACGCATACACACTTTCCTGCGAGAAATACTTTACCCGTCGTTACTGCTTTATACAGGAATTTCTACTCCCTGCAGGATTTGGTGAATGATATTGGCCCGTTCTCGAGCCGCTGCCGCCAAATCGGCACCACGCGATTTGCTCAGAATGCGATGTGCCAAGACGGGAACCGCCATTTGCCGTACATCATCCGGCGTTACATAATCCCGCTCTTCGAGAAGAGCCCTGGCCTGGCACGCTTCATAAAAGGCCAGCGAACCACGCGGACTTGCACCTAACTGAATCTGTGGATGCGTCCGCGTTCCCTGCACAATGTCAAGCATATAGCGCGCTACACTTTCATCCACCGTGATCTCCGACACCTGTTCCTGCAGCAACCTCAAATCATCCACCGTCAATACCGGCTGTAAAGCACGCAACGCATGCGCCGGATCATGCCGTCTCATAATACGCAGCTCATCCTCTTCGGGAGGATATCCCATTTCAAGGCGCAACATGAAACGATCCAGCTGTGATTCCGGCAGGGTGTAAGTACCTTCGTACTCAATCGGGTTCTGCGTAGCAATCACAATAAATGGCTCTGGGAGCGGATGGGTTTTGCCATCTGCAGAAATCTGGCCCTCACTCATCGCTTCCAGTAATGCGCTCTGTGTTTTGGGCGGTGTGCGATTCACCTCATCCGCCAGAATTACGTTGGCGAAAATAGGCCCCTTGCGAAACTCGAAAATATTCGATTTAGGTTCTAATACCGAGACGCCGAGGATATCGGATGGCAGCATATCATTCGTAAACTGGATTCGAGAAAACGACGCCCGTATTGATTTGGCGATACTCTGCGCCACTGTAGTTTTTCCGATGCCGGGAACATCCTCAATCAGCAGATGCCCACGCGCCAAAAGTCCCACCACACATAATTTGACTACGTCATGCTTACCAAATACAACCTGCTCTACATTCTCGATGAGCTCCTGCACCATCTTCGTAATACGACTGTCCATACAACTTCCTTGTTACGATATAAATCGTAGATTACCCACTACAACCAACGTTCAAACCACTCATCGGCAAGGTCCAATGTGTCCGGCGTAACACAAGAACCATCATGGTGCGTGTAATGGTCTACAGCGCCCGGTGCGCCCAGTAACTGATAGATTTTTTTAGCTTGGGTAACCGCCTTTTGACAACTTTTAGGATTCGTAAAATTAGATTCTGAAAGCGTCGTTACAATAAACGTTGCACTTGGCGCACCTAAAGCTATGAGATGCTCAAAATCAAATGGCATTTGCTTATTTTCCATTTGCTCCTTTAGCATCGTCGGAAAAAGTGAAAAGCCATCATCTTCAATCCAGTGCAACGGCGCCTTGTCCGTCTCAAACCGTGTGAAACCGCAACTGGCGACACAGGCCTGCACCCGTTCATCAAACGCCGTCAACAATAACGCATTGAAAGCACCCAGACCATGCCCAACAACCCCAACACGGGCTGAATCCACGCGTTTAAACTCTGAAAGCACATCAATTGCCGCACGGTGATCCGCCAGCATTTTGCCGGCCATTGAAGCCTTGGGGTATTCCTTATAAAACGCTTTCCCATCATAAGGGGCAGATTTTGCCGAGACCCGGTCTCCTGCAGTAATGCAATCCGGAGCCAGGGTGACATAACCAGCCTCAGCATAATGCTGCGCAAATGCCAAGCGGTGATCACCTTCCAGCCCCGCTGATTCATCCTTGCCGAAAGGGGTCTTTTGATGACAACACAACAGCGCCGGCATTTCTTCCTTACCCTCGGGGATAAACAGCCACGCGGAGACGCGATTCCAACTATCGACAAAATAATTAATGCGTCGACGCACATAGCCTCGATATTCGCGCTCATCAACGGTTTTTATCTGAAGGTCCACGCGGCCCTTAGGCATTTTTCCCAAGCACGCCATCACCTCAGTCTCAATTTCCTTGCGCGTCTCCGCCCAATTCACCGGACTTTTCAATTTCGACAAGTCAACCATTACAATTTCGCGCTCCTGTTCATATCCACGTTACAACCCAAATTTCTACGCGCCCTCATCAATGTCTTAAAACATAAAAGCCGCATACGAGTCATAGTA
The DNA here is from genome assembly GCA_963678445.1 of Candidatus Hydrogenedentota bacterium. GTDB lineage: Bacteria > Hydrogenedentota > Hydrogenedentia > Hydrogenedentales. The sequence continues at coordinate 4,493,061 of OY782877.1, forward strand.
AGCGTCCCGGTCTGCTACGTCAAATTTGTACCTACCCGCACATGCGAAAAGATGAAGTGGGGATGAACGGCGCACGGGCGTTTTTGACAGGTAGAGTTACGAGCCGAGTAGCACGATATGAGTGTACCCTGACGACCTTATTAAATTTACCACATTCCATGCACATTATTTTTGAAACATAATATATATTATCAGACATTCAATACAGGGAACACATACCTTGTTACTCTGGCTTGCTGGGATGTAATATTTCGATTGAATCGGATAATCCAGGTACGTAGAGCTTGCCACCATTGGCTAGTCCTCGCGCTGAAAGTCATTGATTAGCGTAGCGAGACGTTCTGCAATAGTGTCCAAGGCAACGGTCAACGTTCGCTCGTCCTCTGCCGCATGCTGCCGCAGCATATGCAATTGCGCAGCAAACTCGTAGGCCGTCTGCAGTGCAAAAGCCTGCGTATCGATACGACCTGCGGCCTCTTCTATGCTCTTAAACCGTTTTGTCACCGCTTCGGCCAAGGTCTGTGTTGTGCGTTTATCCACACAGACCGGTACCCTCAACGTACTGTTGGCAATTTTGACCGCCATTCGTTGGGAAGTAAACACCGGTGTGTCGCTCATGGCCTGAACTCGTTGGTTAACGCCTTCGTATACGTCAATACGCGTCCCAAGTGCTCTCGGAAAGCTTCCTTCATCTCCTTGAGACGCGCATTTTCTTCCTGTAAGGCTTCAAAATCCGCTACGGTCTGATTTAGTATCGAAATTTCTTTTCCCCGGCTCCAATAGGCTTTCAACAGCTTCTCCCGCGCCTGTACTTGTTCCGTATGGTGCTCGCGCGTCTGCGTCAATAGCTGATGGAGTTCATCCAACGACGCTTCAATCCGCGTAAGTTGGCTGCGAATCATGGGGTTCAACGAAGTTCGGCTCCAAATTTGTTTTTCAGTTGCTTATAGATGGCGTTAAACGCTTTCTGCGTGTTCTTGTCCGTCAGTGTTTTTTCAGTAGACTGGAATTTCAGGGTCAACGCAACGCTTTTTTTACCAACAGCAACCTGTTCACCGGTGTAAATGTCGAAAATCCCCACCGATTTCAGCAATTTACCGCCATTGGCCAGCGCTGCCTGCATCAAATCGCCTGCAGCTACGGATTGATCGACCACGACGGCCATGTCGCGCAATGATGGCGGGAATCCGGGAATGGGTTCAAACTCATTGGCTTTTTTTTGCGTCCGGACCAGCGTATCAATATCCATTTCCAGAAGGAAAATATCACCCTCAATATCATAATTTTTCAGAGTGCTGCTGCAAACTTTCCCCAGCATCCCGATAGCCTCATTTTCGTGGCGTAAAACGGCACGCTGACCTTCCTGGAATAAGAGCGCGTCTCCGACTTCCAGTTCGAAGACAACACCGAAATGATCGGCAAGCGCTTCGCAGACACCCTTCAGGTCATAAAAATCCAAGGCTTCAGGTTGTCCACTCCAATGCAGTCCTGCACGACTGCCGTGCATTACTACAGCCAGATGTTGTTTTTGTAAAGGCAATTCTTCACCTTTGCCAGGTAGGAAAACAGGTCCCATTTCAAAAGCAGTAATCTCTGCAACACCATGGCGCAGGTTATATGCGACATTGTTAAGCACGCCGGGCAACAAACTGGAGCGCATGGTGGCGTGCTTTTCCGACAAGGGATTTTGCAGGGCAACCATATTGTGGTAGTTTTTCGGCAACTGGGCGCGCTGAACGTCTTCAGGTGAGCTGAATGACCAGTTGTATAGCTCCGTAAGCCCGAGACCTACCAGGAAATGACGCAAGGCACGCAGCCGTTTTTCTTCTGGGGCAAATTCAGCTTCATTTTGCCGTGCACGAGGCAATGACACTGCGATGTTATCATAGCCATATAAACGCGCTACCTCTTCAATCAAATCGGCTTCCATGCTTACGTCGTGGCGCCGCAGAGGTACACGCACCGTGCACTCCGTTTCAGAGGAAGATAAGATTTCGAAGCCAAGCTTCTCCAACGCACTTTTTTGTATTTCAGGTGCAATGGTAGTCCCCAAGAGTAAATTGGTGCGTGCATAGCGCAATTGCACCTCACGTACCTCCAACGGGTTAGGATATTCATCCAATACACCCGGCGCAACCGTCGCCTGGGCCAATTCCTGCATGAGCTGTGCAGCCCGCTCCAGGGCATACACGGCCATCTCTGGATCAGCGCCACGCTGGAAGTGCTGCGAAGCTTCGGAAATCAGACCCAATTGACGCGAAGCCTTGCGTATTGATGCAGGCAGGAAATAAGCGCTTTCGAGGAAAACACGCGTGGTACTCTCCCCCACTTCACTGTCTGCACCGCCCATAACACCAGCCACCGCCTGCGGTCGGTTTGCATCAGCAATCACCAGCATGTCCGGCGTCAACATACGCTTTTCATCATCCAGTGTTAGCATTGTTTCGCCTTCGGCTGCACGACGCACCACAACACGATTTTCGCCCAACTTATTATAATCAAAGGCATGCAAAGGATGCCCGGTTTCTAACAGGACAAAATTAGTAATGTCGACGATATTGTTAATAGGACGTTGGCCGGCTGCAACCAATCGGCGGCATAACCATTCCGGCGAAGGACCTACCTTCACGTTCTCCAGTACACGTCCCATGTAGCGCGGACACAAATCTGGGGCCTCAATAGTGACAGAAGACAACTGCGCCGCCTCCGTACCGCTTTCCTGCACCAAAACTTCCGGAATGCGCAACGGCTTGTTATACAAGGCCGCTATTTCACGCGCAACCCCGATCATGCTGGCCCAATCGCCCCTATTCGGGGTTACCTCAATCTCCAGCACCACATCATCCAGGCCCAGAATAGGCTTGATATCTGCTCCCAAGGGTAAATCCGCATCCAGGATCAATAAACCCGACTGATCATCATTCAGCCCTAATTCACGGCCCGAACACATCATACCCTGTGACTCAATGCCCCGCATTTTACGACGGCCGATTTTAAAACCACCGGGCAATGTTGCACCAATTACCGCCGTTGGCACCCGATCCCCCACCTTCATATTTTTAGCACCGCAAACAATAGTCAGCGGTTCCTCGCCTCCGATGTCATTCTTGCACACCACCAGCTTATCCGCATCGGGATGTGGTTCAATAGCGGTTATTTGTCCTACAAAGACATTCTGTATTTCTTCACCCAATGCATGAACTGCCTCGATCTCCAATCCCAACATCGTCATCTGATGGGCCAACTCATCCACCGACACATCAATATCTACATATTCTTTTAACCAATTAAGGGAAATATTCATCTTAGCGCCTAACATTTCAAGGTTGTCAAAAAACGAAATTTTGCGGCAATTACGAAACGGCAAGGACCATATCTAACGCTTGCGACCGCTGGACCGTCTTAATTTCTGAAAATTATTCAAAACGAGCTAGTACTGCGCTCAACGCAGACCACTAAAACTGTTCCAAGAAACGCAAATCATTTTCAAACAAGTGACTAATGCTGGGAATCTTGTGCTTTAACATCGCAATACGGTCCGTTCCCAGACCAAAGGCAAAGCCGGTGTATTTTTCGTAGTCATACTTAGCATAGCCAAACACATTGGGGTGCACCATGCCGCAGCCCAATACTTCCAGCCAACCACTATGTTTGCATACACGGCAGCCCTGTCCCTTGCAGACCGAACACGAAATATCCATCTCTGCGGAAGGTTCCGTAAAAGGGAAAAAGTGTGGACGGAAGCGCACCTTCGTATCCTTGCCAAAGAGCTTATGGACGAACAGCATCAGGGTGCCCTTCAGATCAGCAAAAGTAACCCCTTCATCCACCAACAGCCCTTCAATCTGGTTAAACATGGGACTATGGCTGGCGTCATAGTCAACCCGGTATACCCGCCCGGGTACAACCACAGCCACCGGTGGTTCAGCCTGCTCCATTACACGCATCTGCACCGGCGAGGTGTGTGTGCGCAAGACCACGCCCGGCTTTACGAAAAAGGTATCATGCGAATCCCGCGCCGGATGATCGGCAGGCGTATTCATACTGTCGAAATTGTAATACTCTGTTTCAATTTCAGGTCCGGTAGCCACTTGGAATCCAAGCTCAAAGAAAATATCCAAGATTTCCTCTGTCACCTGATGCACAACATGCATATGACCCTGCCGCGGGCGACGTCCCGGTAAGGACAAATCCACCGCCTCACTTTGCGCCCGCTTCGCATTTTCCTGCTGTTCCAGGTTGTCCTTATGCGAATTGAGGGCCTCAGAGATAGCCTGTTTAACCTTGTTAGCCGTTTGCCCCAGTATCGGACGCTCTTCCGGCGCTACATTGGCCAGACCCCGCAAAATTTCCGTAATCTTGCCCTTACGCCCCAGATAGGCTACACGGAGATCTTCCAACGAACGTAAGTCTGCAACAGCACTTACTTCATCGAGGGCGCACTTCATTAACGCCTCGAGTTGTTCTTTCATAAAGCCAATTCCTTTACACAAGCGGGTTACGGTGGCCTTTGTAACCACCAATGCCATGTCTATGAAACACAGCCGTCATTTCTTAGTGCCGAACACTTCAAAAGCTGCCATAAAAACGAAATTTCTGACGGTCAGGGATGGTAAGGAGCAGAAACATTACCGGTGCCGCAGACTACTTACTCGAAGAGTGCGCGGCCAATACGCACCTGTGTTGCACCTTCTTCAATTGCAATCTCAAAATCGTCCGTCATCCCCATGGATAATTCAGGGAGTGCATACTGTTGCGCTAATTGATACAGTGTACGGAAATAACCCCGTATTTGCGCCTCCGCTGCACCCAACGGCGCCATGGTCAGCAAACCTTCTACCTGTAAATGGTCCATTGCCTGAATGGCAGTCAGCGTCTCCTCCAGCTCTTCTGGACAAATGCCATGTTTGCTTTCTTCTCCAGAAACGTTTACCTCTATTAATATGGAACATGAAGTTTTATGCTCTTCACAGCGTTTTTCTAACGTTTCCGCTAACCTCAAGCGATCCACCGCGTCCACCTGCGAAAAAAGCTGGATAATATCCCGCGCTTTCCGGCGTTGGATATTGCCAATCATGTGCCAACACAACTCGGGAAAAACCGCAATTTTAGACGCCGCCACCTCTAACCTGTTTTCTCCAAAATGCGTCACCCCAAGTTCTTTAAGGATTTCGATCTCTTCCAACCCAACGGTCTTGGTAATCGCAACCAATTGCACCGAATTCGGAGCACGCCCTGCCCGTTCTGCAGCTGCAGCCATCCGAGCTTGGATCTTTTCCAGATTTTCTGCAATTCTGTTCTTCAAATTAATCATATCGCGCTATTCCGTTCCCCCTAATCAAACGGCGTCTCGTCGGCTGCGTTCATCCCGATATTCTACCTTTTCTCAAAGGCATGCATACGCTATCTGAAAATCTCTTTCCGCTTTCAAGGGGCTATACACCAAAAGCGTGTTTTTGGACGTACGAACTATTTTATCATAGTTTTCGCATTAAATAATTTAGCTACACAACCGCCGCTTTAGAGAGTGAAATCTGAAAAGCTGTCATAAAAACGAAATTCTTGCTGTGCCCACGCATTGCGTGGAGGTATTGCAAAAAGCGATCAGACGGCAGGTTTACCTTGACAGGTATCCCCAGCCTGATTACGTAGTAGCGCCTTCTTTTCCGATAAGGAGAGTGGGATTCCCCCCTCCTGTTTATATTGGATAATGAGATTCGAAGCTTCGTCCCAAATGGAGTTGCTTTCAAAGCGCGCTAATTCCAATAATGAATAGGCCTCATAATAGCGTTTTTCTTGTGCTAGTTCTTCCGCCCGAAGCCGTTTGATACGCGCAGCCGCGAAGGGATCGGATTCGTTTGGGTTCATTTCGTTCCAAATCTGCAAAGCAAGCTGCTTTTGTGTTTCCGCCTCTTGCTTCCACTTGGCAGATTCTTCTGGCGTGGCAGACTGCTCGGCTTTTTTCAACGCCTCCCGCATTTTTTGCTCGGCAATCATACCCTCATTGCGTTTTATAAATCGGGGCGCCACTTCGTCGCCACTGACTGAATCGGGATAGCGCTTGATGTAATCTTCCCAACCGGCCTTTGCTTCTTCGTACTGGTGGTCCAGTTCCTGACAGATAAATAACTGACGCGGCACCCAACGCTCATGCGGTTGGCGGACGGCTTCGCTTAGGTACTTAACAGCATTAGCGTAATCTTTCATTTTGATCTTGTATACGCCAAAGCCCAAGTCAAAATAGAGCTTGAAATTGCGCGGGTTTTTGCGAATACCATCTTTGAGATAGTCAATCGCCATATAGTAATAGCGCTCTTTTTCACCCACACAAGCCTGATATTCCGTACTCCAGGTCTTGAGCGGTTGAGGGGTATCCTGCATTTTTGCGGTAGCGTTATACGCCAAATGCCATGCCCCGACAAGATAGGCGTCAATAAAGTTCGGGTCCAGCGTAACTACTGTTTTCATCAGCGGCAACATCCGATACAGCATGCCCTTATGCCAATATCGATCTACCTGCACCCATACAAAACTGGCCGCCAATTTTCGGAAACCAAAGAACAGATTGAATACATTGACACCACTCGCCTGGGCTTCGGCATAGTCAATATCTTTGGCAAAAAGCAACTTTTTATCCTGACAGTACGCCAGAAATTCATCGCGCTGTGTTTTAAGCACAGGGCCCCGCGCCAAGTTCCACAACAGGGTGTCGTTAGACAAGTCCCCCACCACTTGGCTAATAGCCAAGGGAGCTGGGGCATCCGGAGTTGTCTCAGGCTGTTCAACATCGGGCAGGAAGGCCATGCAAGCATCGTTTACAGAACGTAACAATTCATCGTCGGCATATTCGCCCGAATCCTGCCATTCCATACGCATATTGGTGCCTGCCGCCAGAATCCATTGATAAAAGGCCTTTGAGGAGCGCAGATGACGTACATTGGATCCCACCAATGACCCTAAGCCCAGCAGGGCGATCAATATCAAAGCCAGTATAATGTTAGGATGTTTTTTCATGACGGATTACATCTCCTTACGTCGGAAAATCCAATACGCCATGATATAACCGGAGAATGCGTATACCAAGCCGAGTAAGATAAGTTGCGGAATCAGGGCCATGTCTGCTGGAAGATCATTGGGCTGACTATTGAGGATCTGCGTTTTAAGGCTGAAACTCTGCAAGTTAGGCAGTATCTGATACAGACCATGGGCGATGTAACCGATTGCAGTATCGATCCAGCTTCCGGTTTGTCCTGCACGCAGGTATACATCATATAAATATTCAGTCAGGTTCCCTGTCAGATAGATAAAAAGGCCGCCAATGGTAGGCAGTACTGAAGAAGTTGACGTACACGAGAGAGCAAAGGTAAATGCCGACACAATAAGAAATTCGCAGTAAGTCAGCAAGGCAGACCATAACAGCAAGGTTGGGAAGACCCGTTGCCGCAAATAAAGTGCGATAAAAAATAGCGCAGTCATTAACACAAGATTGAGGATAACAATGAGCTGAACGCCAATAAATTTACCGAGCAGGTATTGGAAGCGACGTACTGGCTTGGAAAGTACGGTGTAAATAACCCGGTTTTCCATTTCATTGGGTACCACCGACGCAGAGATGAAAATAGTGATCAGTACGCCGAAAATGGAAATGGCGGTAACGCAAATGTCTTTGATGAGCTTGAGGTCAATATCCGACTCGATATCGCCGATAGTAGTCGGATCAAGAAAGGCCGCCATAAAGCTGGAGCCGAATATCACCAACAGGCTCAAGATCAGAAAGCCAACGAGGGTCTTTTTACGCATCCCCTCGCGCCAGGTATAGGTTGCAATGCACCAAGGTCCACGAAAGAAATCTAATACGGCCGACATGGGCTTATCTCCGGTTTGCTTCTGCAGCGCCAACAACGCGTACAAACAGTTCTTCCAAGGTCTCCCGTCGTGGGGCGACACTGAGCAGTTCAAGGGATTCCGCTTTGCACATTTCCAAAGCATCGTAGGTTGGAATCGATTCAGCCACCCGAAGCCGGACCACTCCGCCTAGACAGTCTTCCGTGTTCAGTCCCTTCTCTTTAAGGCGCGCCAATTTATCTTCGGTGGCGTCCTTCACTTCCAGGGTGATCTCCCGATTGGTAAGCAGTTCCTGGATAGTTCCTTGAGTTTGGAGCACGCCTTCAAAAAGGATGCCAATACGATCGCTAATCATTTCCACTTCCAGCAATTCATGACTGGAGATCATCAATGTTTTACCGGTATTGCGCAAATCAGCCAGAATATCGCGGATTTCCTTACGGGCGATGGGGTCCAAACCTGTCGTTGGTTCATCCAGAATCAGCAACTGCGGGTCGCTGATAAGTGCCTGCGCCAGACCGATGCGCTGACGCATTCCTTTGGAATAGCTTCGCAATAAACGTTTGCGAGCGTGGGTCATACCGACCTTATCCAAAACCTCGTCAATCCGTTTTTCTAATGATTTCCCACCCAAGCCATAGAGTTTGCCATAAAACCGCAGGATTTCCTCTCCTTTGAGGAAATCGGGATAATAGGCGCCTTCCGGTAAATACCCGATCTTTCGTTTTACCTTGGCCGATGAAATGTCCTTCATCCCCATGATCTCAATATCGCCGGAAGTGGGAAACAAAAGACCGAGTAACATCTTAATTGTGGTGGTTTTTCCGGAACCATTTGGGCCTAAATACCCAAAGATTTCGCCGGCATTAATATGCAGGTTCAAATCTGTCAGCGCATGCACATCCTGTCCACGCACAGCACCTTCATAAATCTTTGTCAGTTCGCGGGTTTCAATGACTGGTGTCACGGCTAAATACCTTTTTACACTGCTTTTACATGCAGTACACATGTTAAGGGTGAGTTATAAACAGGTCTGATAATAGCAGATAAAGCGAGGGGAATCAAAGGTGTCTCCATGCATTCAGACAGCTGTATTTTTCGAGCGGTTTAGAAACGGAGGTGCGCTATTGCATGGAAAAACCGTCATCGGCACCGGTGCTGGGCGCTCCAGCCAGATGCGATTCATGTACCTGCTGAAGGAAGCTTTGCAACTCGTCATAGGGGGGGATAACCCCATCCCAATAATACATGGAATGTCCATCACGAACATACGAAAGCCCCAGTGTCTCCTCCCCTATTAGCTCGAAATAGAGACGAACTCGGTTCCCTATTGAATACATGGGGAAAAGGGGTTCTGTTTGGGCGCAAAAGGAACTCATTGCCCCTTCATTTTCTTCCAGACACAGTGCCACGATAGGTGGCAAGTCAGGCAGGAAGAAGAGCTCATTCAGCTCCGGGACCACTTCCATGCAGTGTTCACAACTCATACTCAGCAGAGCGACCAGGTACTCTCCTTCTCCCAGATTGAAGTGTCCTTCAGGCAGATCAAAGACAAAAGCGCTGTATTTGCCTTGTTCTGGGCTATCAGGTAAATTTTCTGCCTGTAATTCTACATAGGCGTAGCCTAGCAGCCCAGCGACAAACACACAGGTACAAGCCAGGCGTACGTAGGGATAGCGATGCAGGGGCACTGCCTCGGCAGGCGATGTGCGGTGGGCATGATGCCAGGCAATCGCGGTAAGAATCAGCAGCAATATATTTTTTGTAATGGAAATGCCAGGGGACATTTCCAAAGGACCAAAACAGCCGCAATCTTCAAGCTCGTTAAACGCCCAACCGTAGATGATGAGCCCGGTAAACACTAACAACAAAAGGGTTAACGCAAGAAAGGTGAGTTTTTGAAAACGCAGCCGCAGGAGCAATGCCGCCCCCAGAAAGGTTTCGACGGCCAAGGTGCCCAAAGCGACATAGGGTAGTAAGGATTTAGTGGTAATGACACCATAAGCTGCTATTTGCACAGAAAAAAGATTTATATCCAGCGCTTTCAGGATAGCGCCCAAAAGAAAAATAATGCCGATCAGCGGCTCCATAAAGGGGCTGGTCTTGTAATATAGGGTACGCATAACAACTCCATTTTTGTAAAAAATTGTACCATATTTGCCCGTAAGAACGACAATACGTTCTTGTTTTACATGGGATAATCGTGGTGCAGAGCGCTTTGGAGTCAGGTCGTCAGATGCACCCTTCTAAAAATCGACCTGGATGCCCGCGCCAAAAAAGGATTGCCAAGGATCGATGTGGGATAGTGCGGGTTCGCTGTCATATTCAAGCGCAATGTTCAAGCGGAGGTGCAGGGCTTTACTGACAGGCCAACGTAAGCGCGTTTCTGATGCGGCGCGCATGGCCCCAATCTCTGTAAAGCTGGGATAGAAGAACAAGTTTTCGCTCAACTCGCCTTTGCCAAAAAGTACTTGAGAAACGCGCAAGCCCAATTGCAGCTGGCCTTTATTTTCTACGGTGCTACGCTCATCCGCCTCCCACTGCTCGTGGGAAAAACTCAATGCAGAAAATCCCGCAAGTGTAAAGGTATCGTTGCTAGCCAGCGAATGTGTAAGGCCCAGACTAAGCTGTGTACGCGCATCAATAGCCGCTATCGTATCGCGCTGGAGATTCAGATTAACATAGGGTTGGGTATCTGCATCCGAATTTCCCTGCACCAATACATCGCCATGGGCCGTCTGTGGAAAATCATCAGGATCGGCACGTTCTACAAGTACTTCGGAGCGTGCTTTTAAGGTAGTATCCTGATACTGCAGTCCCAGACGGAGATAGCCATCTGCCTCCCCTCTGCTTCCGGCACGGTTGCGCACCCCACTTTCCATAGCCATTTCCCATTGAGGAGGTTCCTCCTCTTTACTATGGGAAGCCGAAGTATCAGGAATCTCCAATGCTTCCTGTATTTGCGAAAGCGTCAGAGGGTGGGGGGATTGGGAAGGGGAAAGAGGATACAGCCAAGTCTCGTTGTCTTTCATACGAAGACGACCGTAAAATACGTCCTCTTGCATCATTGTTAGCATCCAGGCGTCTTCGGTTTGCAGATTCTGAACCGTGTCTACCGGCGCCATAATCTGCCCCTTCAGTGTAGTGCGGAATACAAGAACACCTTCCTGAATACGCACAAGATGACCTGAAAGGGAATCGCCATTCGATAGTTGAAGAAGATCGGCAGATGCAGAAAGCATTATTGCCCCCCATATAAGGAGCAATAATGCTATGACACCCTGTTTTTTCATTTTTACACCGTCTCTTCAAAAGTTAATTGCAAAAAAATACCTGTGTTATCCGTTGGAAACCCGCCGTTCCGTTTCATTTTCCTTTCCCGCAGCATTTTTATTGCGTCTTTGTACGATAAAATGGTTGTATGCCGTGTCCGCGATACCAAAAAATACATAGAAAAAAATAAGCGGGAAAAGTACCAGCGCCGGTGATTTGCTAATCGCGTAGTGCAGAATTGCAATAATGAAGGCGTAAGTGCCCAACGCAAAAAAAGCGTGTCGTGGTGCCAGAATAAAGGCTTTCACACGATCTTTGGGGTAACGAACCGTGCTGACCATCAACAACGACATAATGACAGCTAAGGGGCCTAACGCATAGTAGGCGAAGGAACCCAGCTTGTAATCGTCCAGCCGGGGTTCCAGATAAAAAAGAAAAAGTACAAATGCAGCGACCGCTGCACCGGCTGCGGGTGAGGGCAAACCGGTAAAGCTATCACGATGATCGGATTGGTAGGTATTAAAGCGCGCCAGACGCAACGCGGTACAGATTACATAAATTAAGGCCATAAACGAGCCGGTTTTGCCAACAATAGAACCGTGGTCGGGGGCGTCGGGCAACCAGGCGGTATCGGGCAGATAGGCGCAAAAAACAAGGATGCCCGGCGCAACGCCAAAAGAGACGAGATCGCAAAGACTGTCCAGTTCCTTTCCAAATTCGGAGGTGCTTTTGGTCATGCGTGCCACAGAACCATCCAGCACATCGAAAATGATGGCAGCCAAGATAAAGTACGCTGCGGATTGGAACTCCTGCCCAATGCTGGCAAAAATACTGAGCATGCCGCAGTACAGGTTCATTGTCGTCATCACGCTGGCCAGCACATTAACCGGCCTGCGACGGATGGCCTCCAGACTAAGATCGTGTGTATTAGATTTCAATTTCATTCGAACCTCGCCATAACCGTTGTGGCTGTGGGTAGTTTTTTTATTGAGTTTAACATAGCCGTTCGTCTTTAGCGATACATGATTTTTATCCGTAACGCCAAAAATACGGAAAAGGGGTTCCATTAAGACAGCAGCTGCCCGGGTTCTAGCGCCATTTCTCGAGTGGGTTGGCTAGAACAACATCCTTCCTTTCATGCTTACATATCGTCCATCACCGAAGACGACATGGTCAAGAAGGGGAATCCCCAACAGCTCTCCGGCCTGGACTAATTTTTGGGTTAATTCAACATCCGGACGGCTGGGTTCGGGATCGCCACTGGGATGATTATGCGCGACAATCAATGCCGCAGCACCTTCCCGCACTGCCTGTCGAAACACATCCCGGGGACTGGCGAGGGCGGCGTCCAGACTACCTCGGGAAATCTCTAGCACCTTCAAAACTTCATGTTTGGTGTTTAGCAGAATACTTTTAAAATGTTCCGTTTCATACTCCTTAAAATCCAGCATCAACAAATCCGACACACTCTGAGCGTCACAAATTCGCACGCGTGTCGGTTGGGTATATGTTGCCAATCGCTTTCCCAGTTCCAAGGCAGCTTTCAACTCCACCGCTTTTACCAACCCGACGCCTTTGACCTGCTGAATTTCTTTCAACGAAGCACGGGCCAACGTGCGCATGTTGCTAAAATGACGCACTACACGCTCCGCCAAGGCTACCGCACCCACTTCGCGGGTACCTGTGCGGAACAAAATCGCGATCAATTCCGCATCCCGCAACGCCTCAGGACCTACACGCGCCAACCGTTCCCGCGGCCGATCCTCTTCGGGCATTTCACGAACAGCGGTCGGATATCCATACTCATTTTGCTGCATCCCCTGCCCTTCCTGTGTATGTAAGGGAGTGTAGCATATTAACCAATCCGCTTTCCTGTATTTTTTGGGTGGCCCTGTGGACGTTATGGCTGCGGAGCGGTTTTCCATGCATAGGCGATGCGTTGAATACCCGCCAAATCTTTACAGGCGGAACAGCGAGAAAAACCATCCTCCTGAAGCAGTTCAGCAACCGCATCGAACTGTTTTTCTCCAATCTCGAGCGCTATAAACGCATGAGGATGCAGGTAAGCTGGCGCATCATGAATAATACGGCGGATTATATCCAGGCCATCTTCCCCTGCCAGCAATGCGCGGGGATCTTCGTGGCGTTGGATTACAGGCGAAAGATTGTCCCACACACCACTTTCCACGTAGGGAGGATTGGAGACAAGGATGTCAAACGCTTCGGCATTGTCGGAGGGTAATGCAGTAAAGAGGTCGCCTTCATACAATTGCACTGCGACATTATGACGTACTGCATTTTCATGGGTTAACGCAAGGGCATCCGGATTGATATCGGTCGCCGTAACCTGTGCGTCGGGAAGGCTGTGGGCTACACTGACCGCGACACAGCCACTACCACATCCCAATTCCAGGATACGCAATGGACGCTTTAAGACAGCGCGCAATGTGGTGGCGGCGTCCAGCGTGACCTCAACAAGATGTTCCGTTTCAGGACGTGGCGTGAGCATAGGCGCACGCGTCAAAAAGGACAACGAAAAGAATTCCCACTCCCCTACGATGTACGCTATCGGCTCGTAATCCAGTCGACGTCGTAGCGCCTCTTCAAAGGGATAGCAAACGGGCATGGTATCACGCAGTCGCGCTAAAAGCTGTGCCCGTGAAATCTGCAAAGCATGCGACAATAGTAATTCGGCATCCAGACGCGGTGTTTCGCTGATTACCTGTAATCGTTGCGTTGCTTCAGAAAGCGCCAGAGCAATAGTCTTCTGCGGAGATGTGGATGACATGGTGAGAAGGTCTATCCCCTTATGACGAACGCTTTCACACAGGAAAATCGACAGGACTGTGTTCTACAGCATCGGCCTTGTATGCGTTCCCACGGAGACCGTGGGAACGAAAAAGTGCTCCAGCGACCACAGAAAAGAGGTGTGGTCCTTGCCGTCTCTGATTACAGTAAAAACTTCGTTATTTTATGACCGCTTTCAGATTTTAGTCACTAAAAGGCTTCTGCCAATCGTTCCGCCCTATCTGCATCGGTCAACGCATTCACGACAGGCTGAAACTCGCCTTCCATAATCTGTTCGAGACTATAGAGGGTTAGATTAATCCGGTGATCGCTCAGTCTGTTCTGCGGGAAATTATAGGTGCGAATGCGTTCGCTTCGATCACCACTACCTACCTGACTGCGCCGGTTTTCTGAGCGTGCATTAGCCTCTTCCTGGATTTTTGCGTCCAACAGACGCGCCCGCAACACACGCAAAGCTTGGGCTTTGTTCTTGTGCTGCGACTTTTCATCCTGACAAGTCACCACCATGCCTGTAGGTTTGTGCGTGATACGAACCGCCGAGTCGGTTGTATTTACACTCTGCCCGCCCGGTCCCGAAGAACGGTATACATCGATCTGTAATTCGTTGGGGTCGATTTGGATATCGACTTCCTCCGCCTCTGGCAAAACCGCCACAGTCACCGCAGAGGTATGTACGCGTCCTTGCGTTTCCGTTTCGGGTACCCGCTGAACGCGGTGAACGCCCCCCTCGAACTTCATCTGGCTGTATACATGATCCCCAGTAATCTGGAAAGAGATTTCTTTGTATCCCCCCAACTCTGTAGCGTTGGAGTTCATCACCTCGATTTTCCAGCCTTTACTTTCGCCAAAACGGGTATACATGCGAAACAGGTCAGCGACAAAAAGTGCCGCTTCATCGCCACCGGTGCCGGCACGAATTTCCACAATGGTGTTTTTAGCGTCGTTGGGATCTTTGGGCACCAGTAGGAGGCGTAACTCCTGCTCAAGAGCCTCCAGTGATGCGCGCAACGCTGTCCGCTCTTCCTCAGCCAGCTCCAGCAACTCCGCGTCGCTTTCCTCTTTCAAGGTCTGCTCGGCTTCAGCCAGGCTCTCCTCCTGGAGCAGGTACTGCTTAAAGGCGGTCACAATCTCGGCAATTTCCGCATGAGCCTGAGCATGCTTACGGTAGGCGTCCGGGTCCGCAGCCACCTCTTGGGTCGACATGGCTGCGGTCAACCGTTCCGCCTCCGCCACCACCGCCAAAAGCTTTTCACGCATCACTGCATCCATGGCAGCTTAGTTTTCCTGCTTTTTCGGGGCAGTGCGTGCATATTTGCGCTGGAAGCGTTCCACACGTCCTTCGCTATCCACAAACTTCTGTTTGCCCGTAAAGAACGGGTGCGAGGCGCTGGAAAGTTCCAAAGTGTACAGAGGATACTCTTTGCCGTCTTCCCAAGTGATGGTTTTTTCGGTTTTTACCGTGGAACGGGTGATCCAAGATTCATCGGCACCAACATCTTTAAATACTACTTCACGGTAATCCTTGGGGTGAATGTCTTTTTTCACTTTCACTCTCCTGTTTACATCGCGCAACGGTGCAGCAAGGGGCAGCCACCGCAGCATGTTCTGCATCCAGTGGTCAACAGACCACTATGTTGTGTATCTTCCCTGGGTCGCTTAGAAAACCGCTCACCCGCATAAGCAAGGTGAGCGGCTCCAAAAACAACAATGGAGTATATCATGTGTTCGCCATAGCCTGCAACTTATTACAGCGCTTGTTTTTGAACAGGGTGTACAGCCCCTTCGAAGAGAGTATTGCCTCTGTTTTCTGCACGAAATTCTAAAACGTTTGTTCTCAATAATGAAAATGTATACACTAGAGACGATGGTACTACCTGCTTGGGGTTGCCGAAGCGCTCTGAAGCATAGATAGAATATAGTTAAAATGCAACCCTGATTGGATAATTTAATTTATCGAAATCAAGAGCCTTCAGAAGGACGGGTACCCCCGCCTTGTGTTATGATGTCGCCTCTAAGTAGTAACTGGATTGTCAACAGAATGGAAGTATAAACATGCAAAACGATGGACACCGCTCCACTATCCTTATCATTGAAGACAAAGCCAATGATCTCCACACGATGCGGGATTATCTGACGCGTGCGGGATTTAATGTGCAATCGGCTACCGATGCCTGGGAGGTTTCCAAACAACTGCAGCAGCAGTCGTTTGATGTAGTTATCGCTGAATTGTTGTTAGCGGATGCTGGAGGCGCTGAAATGCGGGAGAAGATGCTGCTTAATCCCGACACACGTGATATCCCGTTTTTATTCCTTACTCCCAAGGGAAATTCTGACGTTTTAGTGCGTGCCTTACGTAGCGGTGTGGACGATTGTGTTTATACGCCCGTCGACCCGGTCGAATTGGTAGCTCGCGTGCAGGCTGTTCTCGAACGGCGTCGTATTTATGCTGAAATGGTGCGTGTCGATCCCTTGACTCGGATGCTGAACCGTCCTGCATTGGAAAAAGAGGTGCAAGAAGAATTACAGCGTGTGGTCCGCTATAAACGTCTCTCAAGTTTTGTGCTGCTGGATATCGACAATTTTTCCAAAATAAATGCCAAGAATGGCGTCCCGATGGGCGATTTGTTACTTACCTGTCTTTCCGGCGCTATCATGTCCAACATTCGTAGTATGGATATCGCAGGACGTTTCCTGGGAGAAAAATTCCTCATCTGTTTGCCAGAAACAGAAGAAGAGGGCGCGGTAATTTTCGCACAGCGTATTCAAAAGGTACTGCTGAATATTGCGGATGCGCTTGTAGGCTTTCCGCTTACTTTTTCATGTGGCCTGTTGACAGTTCCGGAAGATGGCATTGACTTTCCTTTGATCATAAACCGCCTGCAACAGACTATGGCGCATGCCAAAACACAAGAAAAGGGTGCTATCTCTCGATGGGGACATGATGTCGCCTCTTCTGCGACACAATCCGCATAAGTAAATGGTTTCTATCGGTATGGGTGGCTTTTGTGTTTTTCAAAAGCCACCTTATTATTATTGGGAGGCTGCTCATGGATATTGGCGAAAAATTGACGGAAATGCTTCGAGAAAATATCGACGCGGTTCCCTTGATTGATACGCATGAGCATATTCCTCCCGAGTCGCGAATAACGCAACGCACCAGCAGTTTCTTTCACTTTTTTGAGCATTATGTTTCGTCAGATTTAGTCTCAGCAGGGATGTCGCGTGCCGATCTGGAACGAATGCGTGATTTGGAAAATGGGCTTTCCTGTGAAGAGCGATGGGAGTTGATGGCCCCTTATTGGCCTTATGTGCGTACTACGGGCTATGGGCAGGCTATGTGTTTGTATATGGAGGCGCTGTTTGGGCTTCTGCCCCACTCTTCAGCAAGCTGCTCGGCACTATGCGAGGCCATAGAAACTGCCCAGCAGCCAGGCTGGTATGCAACGGTCTTTGAAAAAGCCAATATTGACAAGGCCATGGTAATTACCTGGCCGGGCGAATCCGTAGAAGTGGATCAAAGCCTCTTTCGGGCTGTGCCCATTCTCGATCATTTTGCCACCCCTGCAACACGCGCCGATTTGGAAGCGCTGGAAAAACAATCACAGTGCACTATCCAGACGTTGGACCAATTGCTCTATGCATTGGAAAAGACGCTGGAACAGTTTCAGTCGTCGAATATTGCCGCAGTAAAGAATTTTCTTGCCTACAATCGTCCCCTCTCTTTTGAACGTGTGAGTAAAGCTACAGCATCGCGTTGTTTTGATCGCCTCTGGCTTTCAAGTAAACAGGACTTGGGGTTTGATGACCTCAAGCCGTTACAGGATTACGTCGTTCGGCACACCATTGCCTTGGCAACCGATCGAGGGCTGCCCATCCAGATTCATACGGGGATGCAGGAGGGTAATGGGAATTACGTGCAGCATAGTAATCCCACGTTACTTACTAATCTTTTTCTCGATTTTGCAGATGCTCGCTTTGATATCTTCCATGCAGGATTTCCTTACACCAATGAAGTCGCGGTATTGGCGAAAAATTTTGCCAATGTATGGGCTGACCTGTGTTGGGTGCACGCCATCTCCCCCACGCTGGCGGAAAACACGCTTAGCGTCTGGCTGGAAATTATTCCTACAAATAAAATCTTTGGTTTCGGCGGTGACTCGAATTATATCGAAGGGGCGTATGGACATTCCCGTGTCGCACGCCAATGCACGGCGAATGTACTGACGCAAAAGATCCTTCAGGGGTATTACGCTAGCGAAAAGGAAGCGCTGTGGGTTGCCCAACGCATATTACACGATAATGCATGCGAGTTCTTTCAGCTTTGACCTTAGTATATAGAAATACGGTGGAAACCCGTTTCTAAAAGGTTTCCACCGCAAAAATCAAACGCGCAATCTGTTTACACTCTTAATCCTCTAAAACGTTGGGCATTGGCGGCCCATCGTACGGGACGGTGCCAAACTGCATGTCGCGTTTAGGCACGGTAAGCAATTCGGGGTCATCCGTCTCAGGCGGCAGAATCATGCCATAATAACGTGCCATCCAATAGGCATCCAGCCAGCCACTAGGCTCAATGATTTCAGGTCCATATTCAGGCCCGCTCATTTTCCCCATACTGAAATTCCAACGCCACAAGCCGCTTTCTCGTGGAGAAAATGGCCGTTCGACATAGCAATAAGGGACATAGCCCTTAGGGGTATTCAAATCGGAACGACCGCTGTGGTCAAATTTGTAGGTTTCCAGATCCAGGGGCGATTCGCGCAAATAACGCGCTGCTTGCAGGGTTTCGCAATCGTTTCCTGTGAGCGCGCCGTAGATAAAATTAAACCACGGCAAGGATTCAATACGCTCAATTTCATAACTGCGTTCAAGACTGCGCATGTAATGCGAGCGTAGATAGGGGTCCTTTTCGCATTGCAGCAGCGTATAGAACATGTAAAACGCCAGACGGTCATCGGAATGGAACACATTTAACTTGAAGGTCAGTTTCTGCCAGATAACTTTTTTCAGATAGCCCCAATCCAGGCAGCGTTGAAATTCCGTGTTATATTTTTCATCTCCGGTGATGGCATAGGCTACGCGCATGTAAGTGAGCGCTTCCAGCCCTTTGAGCCCTTGATGGGGACGCCCTTTACCATTGAAATACTCTGGGTCCCAATGCCCCCAAACCGTGGGTTTACCGTCCAGGTCCTGAAGGGTATACCCATGGTCGATAATATGTGAAGTCATACGGTCGATATGCTCACGCACCTGTGCTTTTTCTTTGTCATTGGCGACCAGGTTGTAAAAAACGTAGGCATAATAATACTGCGCATCCGTCTCATCACTAGAGGTGTCTGCTTTCCAGGCCCACTTTCCGTCAGGGGTGTCATGCCATTCTGCAGGCAGTCCCCCCGAACCATCCTTCACGCGATATCCTGTTTCACCGTTGGCCCAGATAGAGCGTGCGGGGAAACCGTCAATCGGAGTGATCTCCTCCGACCATTTCATAGCGTTAAAACCAGCAACCGCATTCTTGCGCGCTTGCTCATCGCCCGTTGCCGCATATTTGAAGGCCTGCGCAGCCCAATAATGCGTTCCCCAGCCGATATCATTATCACTTATTTCGCGTATCCATGTATCCGCTTCCCCATCCTTACACAGACGATGTACGAAAGCACCACGCCGCAGCCCCCATTCATCCATGAAGCGCTCATAATAAGCTGCTTTTTTCTGTAAAGTGTAGGGTTCGTAATCGATAATGCCAACACCGCCATTTGTGGCTACATAAACGGTATGGGAAGCGCAGGAAATCTCGTTAACTACGTTATTGGGCAGCCAACGTGCTGCAAAGAAATAGTGGTAATCGTGGTTATGCTCCGGGTCAAAAATGATCCGCACCGCGCCTTCTTTTGTGCCCATCCAGATATCATGGTCAAAGCCACGTGCCAGCGTAGCCACTTCCTCTACCGGCAGACCATTAGCACCAAATAATTGCGTCGCGGCCGTTCCCCGAAGGACCCCTAAACCCTTCTGGGTTCCCACGATAAGGCGGCTACCTAATGGCACCAGATCTTTTAGCTCCTTGGAGGGTAAATCGCCATATTCCACCACTTTTTTAGTGACAAAATCCCGACCATCAAAGGTAAATAGTTGGTCATCACTCAAACAATAGATGGTTTCGGCATACGAGGCTATCTGCTGAATTTCACCAAAATCTTTGGGAGCCTCGCCCCATGTTTCCAAGGTGTCGCCTTGCACCAGATACAAGCTGCGTGGGGTAGATACAATAACACCGCCAACATGTGCACAGGCATCGTTATATTTCCCTTTGGCTAATTCTGTCCATTTGCCATCCGCATAGCGATGCAATGCCTTGGGAGTAAAGACGTACAAGGCGCCATTGGCAGCAATCAGATGTTCTACCGGAGCCTTGGGGCTTCCCTCTAAGAATTCCAGGCGTGCGTTATCAAGCACCTGATAGAGTCCGCCCTTCATTCCCACATATGCCCGCTCATCCAATACCGCCACCGAGAGCACAGGCTCTTCCGTCGGAATTTTGTATCCTACCTCCTGCAGATAAACCTCATCTTTGACAGGTTGCCAAAGCGGTGTCGTCTCGGCATGGGTATAAAACGCCACGCCCAAAAGACACAGTACAGCACACATTAACACCTTCCGCAACATGGTCATAAACTCCTCTCAGTTATGGCCTTTCACGATTTACCCCAACCGAATACACGTTTTTGAGTCCCCAAATACGCCTTAGATCTCATTCGATAGGAGTCGCATACCTTTACAGGATATCCTCTTTTTCAAAAAACGACTCTGAATGGCGTAGTGAAGGAGAATATATTTGGGCTGTGGCTCCTAGACTACTTTGGGAAGCAGAATACCACTTTGATACGAAATAACGCAACGTCCTCCAAGCATGTCCTTCGGTGCAGGCATACCGGAAAGCTGTTATTGAGCATTTCGCCGTCGGAGGGTTTGCGGTTTTGAGAAATCCCACTTGTATTTGTACTTTACCCGACCTCGTACACCGCTTCGGTATTTGAAATCGGCGCTAAAACCGCGTTCTTTACCGATATCCAAGCGAGGACGTCCGCGCTCATCAGGTACGATAGCCGCACGCGTTCCATCTTTACGCCCATACAAGATTATCGGATCGTCCCCTTTGATGTACTCCCGTCGTCGCTGCAACGTTTGTTCGCTGTCATACACATCAGCCCAGTTTTCACTAAAAGGACGCGGTGTGCTATCCGTGGTTGCACACCCTATCGTCAAGATTCCTGCACAGGCAGGAAGTATGACACGGTTCACCAGGCTGTTCATAGAAACTGCCTCCTGGTATGCCGCAGCAACGGCCCCCTAATTTGACCGATTTTTCAAAAAGCCGATCTTTGAACGCAAAACACACAGGAATTATAACATTAGTTTTTCATTATGCTCGCTAGAATGAAGGGAATTTACCAGGTTTACTCCTTTTTCTTTAAAAAAGTAGTCTGATAAACAAAAAGTGACCTGAGTTTATGCCCTGGAAGGCATAAGCGTGAGAGGAAAGAGTAAATGGAAGTCTTGATGGAGACGAAAAAGGAAGGCGTCTTGACGTAGCAAGGGATGGCGAGGAGTCTCTATGTTTTTGGCTAATTAGGGACGCTGACTGTTGAAATAGGTAGGTTCGATGACACGGTACATGGCTAGATTTTCCTGTCCATCCTGGTTTAAAAGAGAAAAGGCCTCACAGTCGTATTGACGCGCAACATGTGTCCAGGCATTGGCGCTAAGGGTAATGTAGCCAGGGTCACTGACTTTAGCAATGCGTTCGGCGTTGGATACGGTATCGCCAAAGATATGCAGTGGTGCTGCATTATGGTACCCGCCTTGCAGGGTAACTGTGCCGTAATCTACACCGATACGCACTATTTCGCAGGGAAGGCATTCATCGAATGCATCCAGCAACTTCATACCACAGCGGATTGTGGTCGACACCGGATTGATAAGGGGATGCCCCCCCCCTCCTATGGCTACCCAGGATTTGGGGCCATGTGATACAGGCACCAGGCCATGGCGTAATACAAGCGCATCAAAGACCTCGGCCATGTGTTTGTGATGCGGTAAAGCATTTCCCTGGGTACGCGCCATCAATACGGCGACACGCTCGCAAGATTGCGGTCGTACATGAGCGATTTCTAGAGAAGGGAAACTTGGAAAGGGCTCCTGCAGTACTACGTGTAAAAGGCGTTCATTTCCCCGACACGTCTGCTCAAGGCGGTGCACATAGTCTTCCTTCTGTGCTTGTATCTGTTTGCGTTCCAGGGCGGCTTCAATTCGCGCATGCAGTACCCGAAACGAGAAGGGTTTACAGATATAGTCATTTGCCCCCAGTTCAATGCATTTCACCACACTTTCAGCATCATCATCGGCAGTCAGCATAATAATCGGCAGATTGTTTAGTTTCGTATCTAAACGGATATGGGCCAAAGCTGAAAAACCATCCATCTCCGGCATGGCAATATCTAATAAAACGACATCATAGGCAAGTTCCTGTAATCGGGCAAGCGCCTCGCGTCCGTTATTGGCCTGGGTGACTTCATGGCCCTGATGTAGCAATTCACAGGCAAAAAGCTGGCGAGACTCCTCTTCATCATCTACTAGCAGCACCTTTCCGCGTGGCTTGGGAGGGGCAAGTGTTGCACCTCCCAAGGCTTTTTCGATAAGAGTGAGCACGCCGTCCATCTGCATGGACTTGATGATGCTGGAGCTACCCCCCACCACTTTTATTGATAATGTGGGTGAATCGGCCAAGCCTTCTGAAATCAAATGGAGTATCGGAATATCTTTGGTTATAGAGCATTGGAGTAATTGGGCAAGCCATTCCTGCCCTTTTTCTGTATCGACCGTGGTGTGTACGAAAATGAGGTCAGGGCGATACTGGTCTGCGATGTACATACCTTCAAAAACAGTATGGGCTATTGAAAAAACATGCCCCTGCTCTTGTAGTGTTTTCCCTAAAACCTCTGAGACTTTGCCCGTTGTGTCAATAAACAGAATGCTCGCCATTCAGCGTCCCCCACTTTGAGCTACAGGAAAATACAATATACATATAGTCCAGTATCTACCTATGCTTTTCCTAGCCATCCTTTTATGCACAAGCATATTTTAACATTTTTATTGATTTTTGCAAGCTTTTTTTTTTGAGTGCTCCTTTATACCGATACTTGGCTCGTATTTTTAGGAAGTCTCAATACAAAACGGGTGTGTGAAGCATCGGGATCGATTGATAAAGCCCCCCCGTAGGATTCCATGATGGCTTTAGAAATGCTTAATCCCAATCCGGTGCCTTCCTCGGGCTTTTTGGTGGTATAGAACGGTTCAAATACATAGGGGATGACTGTTTCGTCAATTCCTAGACCGCTGTCTTCTATATTAAGCTCAATGTGGCTTTTGAATTCGTTGCAGGAAATCTTGATCCAGCGTTCTGGACTTTGCCGCACCGCATCGACGGCATTGTTTAAAAGGTTCAATAATACCTGGGATAGCTGGGCGGCGCGACAAGGAACGCGCAGTGTTTCTGGGATAGAGTCTATTTGCAGGTTGATGCGATCCGGCCGAAATCGACCGGAACAGATTTCTACCGTATCCATAACCACCTCTTTGATGGTGGTGGAACGAATAGGATCCCCCTCCCCTTTTCGTGACAGCTGTTTGAGGCCACGTACAATACGCTGCATACGCTCCATATTACGCTGTACAATGGTAAGCGCCGTTTGGGATTCCATGGAGGATAAACTTTTATCTTTCAACTGCTCCATAGCCACCTGAATGGTCGCCATGGGCCCATTAATTTCATGGGCAATATTGCCCGCCATGATTCCCAGAGACGAAAGGCGTGCCGACGAAAGCAATTTCATCCGTTGTTCCGCAATGAGGTTTTCGGATTGTTTCCTTGCGGTGATATCTCGTTCAAAGGCTACGAAACCGCTAATGTGCCCTTTGAGATTAAAGATAGGGGTCACTGAAAGCTCAACGTCATAGCATCGCCCATCTTTACGACGATTGATCAATTCACCCCGCCAGGATTTCCCTTCTGCCATGGCATCCCAAAGGGCTTGATACAAAGAAGCATCCTGATACTGACTCTTAAGAAGGTCAAGACGCGCGCCCAGTACATCCTGGGCAGTGTAGCCCGTTTGCACTTCAAATTGGGCATTGACATACTCAATACCCCCATAGATGTCAGTTAGCAAAATAGCTTCTTTAGCCGATTCCAGAGCCGTTGCCAGCCGACATATTTGTTGCTCGGCCTCTTTACGTTTTCGGATATCCGACACGCTTACCCGCACCCAGCGTCTTCCCTCTACCGGGAATCGCGCCAGACGCACTTCACAGGCCACACATTCCTCATTGGCCGCCCAAAACTGCCATTCAAAGGTGGCGGTATCACTTTCCAGCGCCATGGCGACGTAGTGCTCCAGGAAGATCGCTGCCGGCGCACCGTCTTCCTGTTCCTTCGGACTTAGCTCGAGCGGTCCCCGTTGTAAAAGTGCCTCGCGGGAAAGCCCAAAGAACCATTCACTTTGACGGTTCATTTCTACAAATTTCGTTTGGTCCACATCCAGCACCAAGATAGCGTCCGGCGAAGATTCCACGAGGTTACGATACCGCGCCTCACTTTCACGAAGTGCCTCCTCAGCCTGTTTGCGCGCACGCATTTGCTGTTCCAAAGCTTGATAACGGGTTACTAAAACCCCATGGGCTTCCTTTAATTCACGCATGGTGATGTACGATGAAAAAGGCCAGCTTAAAAGCTTGCGCAGAAAAGCCAAGGGCGCTGTCTTGCCCGTAGGATAGTGCACATCGAAGCGTGCGCCCTGGTCAATATATTCTACAGAAACCTGTGCGGGAGGAGCATTCAGAATAACAGGAAAGGCGATGAGCATGCCCTCGGTAAGCACCATGAAGGGACGAGAAAAGGCAAACCCGGGCTTCATAGTAATCTCGATGATTAAACGGTTTCCATCCATATCCATGATGGCGCTGTTGAACACGGAGAAGTAGTGATGCGTGAGACCGTGGCCAGGCCGCATTCCCCAGAAATAAAAATCGTGGCAGGAATAACACAACCGCGCCGCCAACCGAATCCAGCGAAATACAGGGTCAAAAACCCCCTCGGCCCCTATTTTTCTTAACTCGTTTTCGGAAAAAATTGTATTGGCATTATCCAGTATCTGGCGATAATGCCGCCAGGAGATACGTCGTCTTTTTTCCTGCAACTGGGTAGCCGTATAAGGAGTGCCCCAACAGATTTGTTCTATTTCTGCTCCCCGCATTGTGGCTGCGTGAAGGATGAATTGCAACGGTGATACACAGGCCTCGCGTCCATCGTATGAATCGGGATACAAGTATGATCGCACGCCTTTCCCCTTTTCGTGTTTACTACACAAAACGTCAACGTGTTCAGAACTACTCTCAAACGTCAAGACTTCTATCCTGCAGGGTTACAAACTGGATGAAACGATATTCTAAGGATATTCTATATTTTTATTCGAGTTGTACATTATAATATAACAAATTTCCGTACTACAAGTACATTCCAAGTATATTTGAACCTAAACATACTTCCACTTTACTGCAATTTTTTAGTTTGCACAATAATTTTATTGCAAGGGCTCCCCCCCCTTTTTTTTCCTCCCAGAAGTGAGTCCGGCATAATTAAGAGAACCCTAAAAAACGTCCCCTGCTATCGTGCCTTCTTCTGTTTTTTTGGAGCCTCTCCAAGTTGTGAGGATTAAGTGAATAAAATTCCTATAGTGGATGTAGTAAAAAGGATGCATTTTAAAAGGATTTTTACCATAACTGTAGTCACTAAAAGCTGAAAAGTCCTCATAGAGGAGAAACTTTTTTGTGTTCAGGGCCGACAAGGACCCTGTTTTTTGGCTGTGGTCCTGGCCACCTTGTGGTCGCTGGACCACTTTAGATTCTAAGGGCGTATATAATAGGCCTACTGCCTGTTAAAGCTACTTACAAACAAGGAGATTCTTTGCGATGAAAACGATTGTTGCTTATATCGGCTGGGGCCTTGCCATTATTTTACTTAGTTCATTACTCATTGGACATAGCGGACTCCTGCCAGAGAACAATACCCTACAAACGCTGAAAGAGGAGAACGCCCAATTACAGCAACGTGTTGCGCAGTTGGAAAAGACTGTTGCGCAATATGAAAAGACGGCATCAACGTTAAAGGGTATAGAGGATGCCGCTTCGGAGGATATGCCAGAGAAGCTGGTGAAAACAGAGGATGCTTCACCCCATCCCAACCCAGAAGCGTTGCTAAAAGGCTTTTTTGCCAATATGGGGGATGCACAAAAAGAAGAATCCGAAAACAAGAACCCTTTACAGGCTATGTTTAGCGGGCCGCAAGGGGAAAAAATGCAGGAGATGGGGATAAAGATGACCCTTAATATGCAATACGGGCCGCTTTTTTCCCAATTGAATCTGAGTCCGGAGCGGGAAGAGGCCGTGCGGGAGATTCTACATGCTTCTCTGATGAAACAGATGAAAATGGGCATGTCAGCGATGGACCATAGCTCGGATCGTACAGAAGCTTTTGAAAATATAGCCGATGCGGAGCAGGAGAAGGAAGACCAACTTCGGGCGGCGTTAACCCCTGAAGAGTGGGCTGCATTTGAGGAATATGAGAAGGTTTTACCTGAACGTATGCTTAAACAATCGTATGAAATGCAATTGCGCATGGGCGGAACGCAGCTCAGTGACACTTCTCTCGCATTGGTACGCGATGTGTTAACCGAAGAAATGCTCGCTTTGGAAGACTCCCCTGGCGACACCTCAGCGGTTATGCCTCAAACCGATATGGAAACAAGCCTGCAACAACAAACACAGGCTTTTGAAAACGCCTTGCAGCGTCTTGAACCAACGCTACAGCCGGAGGAATATACCGCCGTTGAACGCTTTGTACAGCAGCAAAAGGACA
This sequence comes from Candidatus Hydrogenedentota bacterium, assembly GCA_963678445.1. GTDB lineage: Bacteria > Hydrogenedentota > Hydrogenedentia > Hydrogenedentales. Next base: position 4,519,960 of record OY782877.1, read on the forward strand.
CTTTTTCCGCAATGATGAGCATGTTTGATGAGCAAGACAACGACGCTGAAAAAATTACAGTTCCAGAATAACTAGCTGTACTTTCCTTTCCGCCTCTGTGGTACACTTATATTAAGTATAATTAATAAAATATGTTTTTCCCGGTACGGTAAAACATCACCTTGCCGTATAATAATTCAAAACGTATTTAGGAGATTATTGTATGAAACCTATCGTTTCGTATATCGGTTGGAGCATTGCCCTTATTCTACTGAGTGTGTTGATCATTGAACATGGCGGTGTACTACCCGAAAACAACACGCTTGCAACGTTGAAGGCGGAGAATGCGCAACTGCAACAACGCGTCGCCCAGTTAGGGAAAACGCTGGCTCAACATGAAAAAAATGGGGCGACTACACAGATATCAGCGTTGGAAGCGATAGAGAACGTTGCTCAGGGAGAAGAAAGCTCTTCAATCGACGCTAATCCACAGGCCTTGTTAAAGGACTTCTTCTCCAATATAGGGGATGAAGAAGAAAATGAAAACCCAATGTGGCCCACATTTGAGGCGTTTGACGGGAACAATATAGAGGATGCAGGGCTCAATATAACGTTTGACCTGCAGTATGAATCTCTCTTTCCCGAATTAAATCTTTCACCGGAACGTGAAGAGATGGTGCGGGATATTTTACGTACGGCATTGCGAAAAAACCTGGATGATGTCGTCGCAAATGAACCAGGAACCTATAGGGATGTAACATATCACAAATGGGAAACAAAGCAACAGCTTCAAGAGGTGTTAACCCCGGAAGAATGGGCAATCTATGAAGAATATGAAGAAGCTTTACCGGAGCACACTGTCAAGAACTCCTGCAAAATGCAATTGCGCATGGGGGGAGCACAGTTAAGCGATGCTTCTTTTGAACTGGTTAGTGAGGTATTGGCGGAAGAAATGTTGTCCATCGAATACGCAATGGATAAGACATTACCTGCCGCTGAAGATTTTCTGGAAGAGAGCATGCAACAACAAGCACAAGCCTTTGGAAATGCATTAGCACGGCTTAAATCAACCTTGGAGCCGAAAGAATATGCTTCCGTAGAACGTTTTGTGCAGCGACAGAAAGACATGCTTTCCAAACTACCTGAAATGGTTGAGTTTGTCTCTGAAAGCGAAGAGTTCGATATCGATACAGCCACACTGCGCTTCGATGCGCCTTGATACACCTTGGGGAGATGTTGACAATATGGCGCGACTAGGCCCATACTGGCGGCCGTTTTTTTGTTCAATGCATTAAGAGGGGGATAGAGGAGTTAGACGATGTCTGAGTTTAAAAATGTGACGGTTGTAAAGGAAGCAAACTTTTATTTTGACGCGAAAGTATCGAGCCGCACTGTGCTTTTTGAAGATGGTTCGAAAAAAACACTGGGCGTCATGCTTCCCGGCGAATACGAATTTGGTACGGCGGCGAAGGAGTTGATGGAAATCCTCGCGGGCGATTTGGAGGTCCTGTTGCCAGGGACTTCTGAATGGAGCAAAGTGCAAGGCGGGGAAAGTTTTGAAGTGCCTGCCAATTCCAAATTCAGCGTAAAAATACAACAGCCCACAGACTACTGCTGCAGTTATATTGAGGAGTAATCCGTTTTCCAAGGTAGCTACTACTCCGTTGTAGAGTTCACCTTTAAAACATTCCTCATTAATATTTTGTACAAAGTAATGCTCCTTTCTTCTTACCCAAGAAGAAAGGAGCAAGCTCTCTCCCCCCATAATTGTGGTCCCTGGACTGCTTTAGTGACTAGAATCTGAGAAGTTGTCATAAAAAACGAACTTTTTACTTTGCTCAGGGACGGTAGGGACCATATTTCTTGGGTGTGGCCCTGGCCACCTTAGCCGGAAATGAAATGGAAAACATTCATTATATCGATCGCAAAACAGGTGAAATACAACAGGAGATCGTTCCAGGCGAACGATGGCTGAAATGGTTGTATCATACCCCTTTGGGCGAGCTGGCGTTGCAAGGTGTTGTGAAAAGAAAATTTCTGAGCCAATGGTATGGCAGAAAGATGGATACAACAGCTTCACGGCGGAAGATCAAGGCGTTTGTTGCAAGTTTACAGATTGATATGGACGAAGCTATTCGCCCAATCAACGAATTTGCAACCTTCAACGAGTTCTTTATCCGGAAACTGAAACCGGAAGTACGACCTGTTAACCAGGAACCCGATGTTATCGTATCCCCTGCCGATGGCAAAGTGATGGCATTTACCAAAATTCAAGAAATGGACACCTTTTTCGCAAAAGGACAAGCGTTCTCCCTTAACGAATTTTTGCAGGACCAATCGTTAAGTGACCGGTACGTCGGGGGGACGTTAGTAATTATTCGCTTGGCGCCCGCCGATTATCACCGTTTTCATTTTCCGGCTGATGGACGGATTTCCCAATCCACCTGCATTCATGGCGCCTATTATTCTGTTTCTCCGTATGCCGTGAAAGAGAGGATGCGGATTTATTGGCAGAACCAACGAGAATACAGTGTGCTAAGCACCGAACATGCCGGCGATATAGTGCTGTGTGAAGTCGGGGCCACCATGGTAGGGTCCATTGTGCAACAGTACATACCCGATACCGACGTCAAAAAAGGTCAGGAGAAGGGCTGGTTCAAATTTGGCGGTTCAACCGTTATTCTCCTTTTGGAAAAAGACACCGTTGAAATCGATTCCGATATCCTGGAAAATACGAAAAAAGGCTACGAAACCACCATCAAAATGGGCGAAGGTATAGCGTCACTTCTTTCTTTTTACGGAAAAAGAAAGAAGCAAAGAAAAACGGAGAATTAGAAAAGGGCGTGTGGGCCAGGGATGGTAGGGACCCTATCTCCTGGGTGTGGCCCTGGCCACCTTGCGGCCGCTGGACCGCCGGGAAAAGAAAGAAGCAAAGGAAAACGGATATATAATCAGCTTCGCTTTGCTTAACCGTGGTAAGCCCCCTACTATTTCTCGTGGCCTTGGCCACTATATTGCTTGCTGGAGCGCTACTCGTCAAACCACTCATCGTTGGGGTCAAAAGCAGGGACGGGGATATTTACAATACGCATCTTCCCCACGGCCCGATGACGGCAGCCCGGTTTAATCAGAATCGATGTCATCGGTTGTACCGGTACAAGTTCGCCATCCAGCTCCATATGCCCCTCCCCCTCCAGGATTAGATAGATCTCCGTCAGTTTTTTGTGGTAATGCACCTGACTATCTTTTGAAATATCCACCATATGGATCGTGGCCACAGGATTGTCCGGACTCACAAACGCACGCCGTGTTGTACCACACGGACATTGCGTCGACGGGATAGCATCCAACTGAGCAATTTCATAATTCTTCATATCAAAGTCCTATCTATTCACCTTGTTCCCATGAGCGTATCATGGGAACAAGGTGCACAAAACGGTCGATTTAAAATACGCAATTATTCCTGCGTCGCTACAAATGCATCGATGCGTGTGGCCACATTCTCGCGCAGATTTTCATAGAATAGCGAATAATCATAGCGGTGGTAAATACCATCGTCCGCATCGACTACCGACGGATCGCTGAGTTCACACACCAGCCCATTCCCCAGAATCTGTGCGGAACAAAAGCTGGGATAGTATTGTGAAAAATACCCATCATCATCAAAAAATACCGCACCCAAATGTTCAGATGCGTCGACCCGTGCCGAATCACTCGAACTGCTTACCCACGACAACGGATTCGTCACGATAGCGCCGGGGAGAATCTGCACAGAATTCTCCTGTGCACCGTCTGCGATAGAATTGTACGAAATAAAGCAGCCCGTATCCGTAGCGCTTTCACACATCCGAATATTGGGATTCGTTGCGATGTCGTCCTCAGTGACGCTGAACCCGATAAGATAGGCGGCAATCAACCGATCCTCCGCGCCGGTCGTTCCCCAGATTTTCGTAAGCAGACTGCCCAGCGTCGAAGAACCCTGACTGTGTCCCGCGATAAAGAACGGTTTGCCATTATTGTAATGCTCCAGATAATAGCGCAACGCCGCCTCCACATCGCTTTCACCGATGGCCAACTGACTCATCATCGTATCCGTGTTCGCAAAACCAGCCCGGCCCAACTGACGGTAAAGCGGCGAATAAATATTCGCATTGCCCTTAAAAACACTCGCCTGCGTGCGCAACGTTACCTCGGCTCCTGCAATATATTCGCCATCCGAAATATCCGCCAGGTCCTCCCCCTGATAAATCGTCGGAAAAACCCAAAATATATCCACGTCATACTCATCAGGGTCCTCAGGCAACGCAAGCCAGCACGAATCCTTTGAGTAATCCGGCGTTTCCTCCAAACAATCGCAACTTGTCAAAAAACCGGTACCGAGCAAACATACCAACACAACCCCTAAAACATTCCCTAAAACACCCCAAAAATAACCCATTCCTGACTCCTCCAATTTCATGATGAAAATACTACTGGAGCACACACGCTCTGCTTTTAAGATAGTGTTTTAAAGCCATGAATTCAACTCCAGGAAAAAAGGCTTACGCATTCCTCGTGTCCACGGTCCGTGGAAATGCATACAATTATGCTTCTTCCAACTCCTCCGGGACCTCAAAATGTTCCGGCATCTCTTCCAGATACGGCAGTCTTTCTACTCCTGCCTCGTCTGCCAATTCATCCAACGTGACCGTGGTACCATCATCCAGCACCACATCGCCCCGGACAATGTACTGCAATGCCCAGCGTAGCGGGGTCGGGTATCCTTCCGGTTCTTTCGCCATCCCGATCAACAAGGCCTTATCTTCCACTGTCGAACGTCGTGCTACATGCCGCGCCAACGCTGGCCATAGCCGGTCCTCCTCCCGCTCCGGCACATACGCCGACAACGCTGCTTCGAACGCCCTAGGATCCCGCTTGGGTTGATGATACAACTTACACGCCTCCATCAGCATCGGTAACATCGGCCAATGCGGGATACTCTTAGGATTGCCATTCGCCAGAATTGACGGCAACATCACCCGCCCAAGCGAATACCATTCCCCCAAGGCATAATTCATTCTCCACGGAACATCGCGCATCTCCGGTGAATCAGGAAACAGACGGGCAAAAAAATCGCGGGAGAAATCGCGGGAGAAATCGCGGGATAAATCACGGGATAAATCACGCGAGAAATAGCGGGATAAATAGCGGGAAAAATCGCGGGAAAAATCGCGGGGAAAATAGCGGGAAAAATCGCGGGAAAAATCGCGGGAGAAATCGCGGGAGAAATAGCGGGAGAAATAGAGGGAGAAATCGCGGGAGAAATCGCGGAAAAAATTACGGGATAAATCGCGGGATAAATCGCGGGATAAATAGCGGGGAAAATAGCGGGGAAAATAGCGGGATAAATCGCGGGAGAAATAGCGGGATAAATAGCGGGATAAATAGCCCATATATGCTTCATCAATTCTTGGAGGAAGCAAGAGTGCCTTTGCCGCTTCTACCAATACTTCCCGCGCTACCTTTTGGTTGGCCAGGCCTTGCAGGGAAAAACCGGCTATTCTGCGGTATCCCGGCCAGAGATGCAGCAGGCTGGCCGCTCCCTCCATGGGGTAGGCAGCATGGAAATTAACCAGTACCCGGCCTGCCGCCCAGTGGCGTTCGCTTAATAATTTTTCCTGCAGGGAATGCAATACAAAAAAAGCATTGCTGTCTTTGGCGGGAAGGGCCAATGAAGCAGAAAAGGCACCTCTCAAAAATTGCTGACAGCGCTGCCAATGACTCCAGGTGCATTGGGCTATTTGGCTGTCCAGAATCGTCTTTAGCCTTTCCTTGTATTCCGCTTGTCGGCTCCCTTTCCACGCCTGGATACAGGTATCAGCACGAACCGGCCATTCCCGTTCGAACTGTTTGACCACGGCGGTGCCCCAGTCTTGCCGTTCCTCATCTCCGCCTACCCCATCGGCCAGGATACACCCCACCAGGAAAACGGCTTTCTCAGTATCGGCATCAATAAACGCTTGTAGAATCGGCTTCAGTCGATCCGGATTGCGTTCGTCAATACAGGCCGCCCACAAACGTAGCGTTTCCCACCAGTTAATAACTCCGCAGCGTTCCTGAAACTCATTTGCACGATCTGTTTCCCCATCCACATTGGTATCCAGATACCATGCACTCAGGTATTCCTGAAAACTCAGGTGGGCGAAGGTATAGGTGCCGTCTACCCGATCTACCAGCAGTCCGGCACGCTCGACCAGCCAACACAGAAAACCGGATTTCTCCTGTGCGGTCCAGTTTTTTGGGAAACAGTGTTTCGCTTCTTTAGGGTTAAATACAATCTGGGAACGGGATTCTTTGGAATAGCCGCGCTGTTGTATCTCATAGGCCAATCGTGCTACCGTGCGAAGGCGTTCGGCGCCATCCTCGGGACACCATTGGTTGGCTCCTTCTTGCACCCCTTCTTGTTGGTAGCGATCGGGAATAGCGGTCAAAAGATTATCAATGCATTTTTGATAGAGCTGATGGCGTTTATCGGGTAAGGGACTGGAACGGCTGATAATCAACATCATGGTGAGGAGTAAAGCGGTACGCGCCAGTACCGCGGCTTCGGGGGAATGTTTCAGTGCGTTTAAAAATTCCTTCACCCGTTGTTCCGCAGGACGGTTCTCTTCCAGATAGCAGTGGGTAAAGAAGTGCTGCGCTAAAGTGCGGACGTCATCATCGGACAAGGGCTGTATGTCCAGCAGTTCAAAACCATCATTATATGAAGGTTTTCCTTCTCCATAGGGACGACTGGAAACGATTACCTGCAAGCGCGGATATTGCCTCATAAACGCCAGCAGTTTATTGCGCACCTCTTCACCAGACTTACCCAATTCATCCCAACCATCCACCAGCAGGATGGGAACAGGGAGCTGCTCTTGTTCCAAGACAATTTTGAGCCTGTTTTCATAATGGGGTAAACGTGCCAGAATCTGATTTTCCAGATAGGTTTCCAGCGCCTCGTCTTTTCCCCGTCGACCATGCTTGTTATAGTCACTGATTAATTTGCGTAGTTCAAGAAACAAGGGAAAGGCTTTCGGGTGTTGAATCAACCGACGAAAGGTCCAGCGCATCCAGGTGCTTTTCCCACTGCCCGCCGCACCACGAATCAGTAAGGGCTTCTTTCGAGACAACAACTTTTCTGGTGTAAAGACTTCCCCCTTATCCAGTTTATCCAGATCGTAGTCTTCACCAAAGCGTAATGGGATGTACATAGCGTCCAGCGTGGTGTCAATGGCCTCTGCGGAAGCCCCACCAGGTGGCACCTCGCCTACCCGGCTGATGTCCAACGATTGAAAATCCGTTTCAAAGGCGTTGCGGTACGCCTCGATAAACGGCCGCACATCAGGAACGTCCGGTTTTTCCGTGGGCTGCGTGGTAGCCGTTTGAGCTAAGGACGCTTTCCACCCCTTCGGCAAGCTAAGTTGCGCTTTATGCCCCTTTTGGTAGCAGGGATCGGGCGTCCAATTGCCTACACGCACCTTGTCTCCGCCTTTTGCGCCATCTTCGTAACGCAAAATCCAGGAGCGCAGGCCTTCCTGGGGCGCTTTCGCGGGATCAATAAAAAGGAGTTGTGCGGTGTTATGAAATTGGTGCTTTAGATAATCCGGGCTGAGTCCAAAGCTTCCCACAGAAAGCCTCGGTGTGCTCCCTGCCGTTCCCGCATTCCATGTAATCGCTTCCTGAGTCGCTACATGGTGGTGTCCATGCAATAAAAGCTGTACACAGCATTTTTCCGCAATACTGCGCAGATATTCGCTCTCCTTAAAGCCCATACAATCCGCCTTGAAACGTGTCCAAAGCTCTTTGGGGAAATCGCCCTTTTCTACACTTTCACGCCACGCGTCTACATTCTGAGATACCGTGGGGGCCGGGTTATGGTGGAGCGCCATTACCTTGAGCCAGGATAATTGGTCTTGTTGACGCCAATGGTTCATCAATGCCTGTGCCTGTACCTGACTGACACAACCAATATGATCCTCTTCGCGATGCGATTCGAGTTCACAAGAGTTGAGCGCCGCCACGGAAAGCTGGAATTGGGGGAATTCGTAAAGATACGCCCCTTTTTCTAGAGGTTTTCTTGTACAAGAATGTGAACTTCCGTAAAACCCCTCTAAAAATTTTTCAAAGTGAAAAAACTTAATCTTGTCTATTTCTTCTCGAAGCTCTTCTGCGGAATGTTTTGGATTTTTAAATCTCAGACCCGATGCTGCAAAATCACATCCTGTCCAGGAAACATCATGATTGCCAGGTATGAATATAAAGCGTTCTTTGGACAGGTTCAGCTCCGTATGAAGCAAGCCAAAAAAACTTTGCGCCATTGTATATTCATCGGGATCCGCGGTTTCGGTAATGTCGCCGGTCACGATCACCAAATTGGGTGCATTGTGGGTATTTTCCCGGTTCTTGGCCTTTTCTTTGACGGCCTGCCCAAGTTTTTCACCGAGTTCGGGAAGGGTGTCTGCTGGAAATCGGCTGTGGGGACCGAAATGGAGATCGGAAAGGTGAAGGATGGAAATGGGCTTTGAGCTGTCCTGGTCTGGCATAGCACTATGAACTCCCCTACTTTGTTCTTGCACCAACAGGTATATGAATATATCGGAATAGGGGCGTAGCGTCAAATCGGAGCAGAGAAGAGGATCTGTGCAGAGGAGGGAAAGTGGCCTTTTATCTCAACGCATCAGCGGGTACAATAATAGGAGCGGGAACGGTGGTCTAGCGATCACAAGCGTTAGGTAGGGTCCTTGCCGTACCTGAACATAGCTGTGCTTTGTTTTCAGGATAGTTTTTGGAATTGAGACGCAAAAGTGGCCAATGCCACGGGGAATATAGATGTTTTTTATGCCGGTTTCTAAAAGGGTTGCTTTGGGTTGTGGGTTGTTGCCGTGGTGTGTGGTGTTGTGTTTTGGAGTGAGCATGGGGATGGTGGGTGCGGATGCATCGGAGACGGATCAGTATCTTACGTGGGGCGTGGAGCTGGAGGATAGTGCGGAGGCGTTTAATGGCTTTTTGAATGATACGTTTGTGAAGTATGTGCATTTTATTAATCGTCGCTCGCAGAAGGTGCATACGAAGGAGGCGTTGGTGGATGGTTTTTTTATTTATTTGTATGACGGGTTGCATTATTCGCGGGCGCGACAGTTTATCAAGAAGTCGGATGCGGTGGAGCGCTATCCAGAGGACTCGTTGTCGCAGTTTGGTTTTTTGTGTAGAAGTATTTATCGTCGGCCCACGTTTCCTTTCTTGTTGCCGATGTGTCGCACGTTCCGGATTGGAGATGTGTATTTGAGTACGGATAAGATATCGCATTTTTTTGGGTATGGACGGCGTTATTTTGCACGGTATGGGCGGTTGCTTGCAGGGGGCAAAACGGAGGAGGAGGCGCGGGAGGCGATTGTGCGTTGGGGAATTATGCAGGAGTCGAGTGTGGTGGGAACGTGGGTGTGTGGTATTTTCTCGCATGCGGATATGGAGGCGAATTATCAGGGCTTCTTGTTTGCCCAGGAGCTTTGCTATGGAGAGCCTGCTTATGTGGAAAAGGAGGCGGAGGGCTGGAAAATCCTACGTAGCATCGATGTGCGTCCGTATATTACGCCTGATTTTGATGAGTCGTATAACCGGTCGCATTACTTTGGTTTTCGACGCAAAATGACGCTGCCTGTGGTGCAGCAAGTGTATTGTGAGCAGTATTCTTCACCGCGGGTTCAGAAGCGCTTTGCACGCTATGCCACGTATACGCCCAGTTTTTCAAAGCAGTATATTGATGCATATTTTGAGGCGCGTCAGCCGGAGAAGCAGCGGGAACGGGAGTGGCCGTGTCTGTGTGCGACGAAGCGTTAGGGCTGTGCGTTGTCCAGTGGGACTGTCTGAAACCAGGGAAGTTTTAGAAAGGGCAATTCCTTGCCGTCGTTGGGATCGAGTGGGTTCAGATTCCAGGCAATTTCTCGTGCGTCACTTACCCCATCCCCATCGGTGTCCCTCTCGTTAGGGTCGGTTATATAGCCGTTTTTATCGGTAACTTCCTCGAAATCGGTTAAGGTATCGCCGTCGGTGTCTACTTGGTCCGGGTTGCTGTTGTAGCCAAACGTACCAAACTCTTCGTCATAATCAGACAGCCCATCTCCGTCGCGGTCAGGATCATCATCTTCGATGACAAGGATAAGTTGATTGTATTGTGTTTCTATCGTGGCGCTGGCGGGGTTCTCTAGCAGTAACAAAATATTTTCATCTTCTTCATGGGTGGTGTCTGGGTGGATCAGGATGGAAAGTGACTGCGATGCGCTATCACATGGAATACAGAGTGTTGTGCCGGAAAGGGAATAGTCTGTTCCCTGTTGAGCAGTCCCCCCTGCTATTGTCACGTCTACCTGTACAAGGCCGTCGCTGATGCCTTGTAGGCTAATGGGAAGCGCTGTAGCTTCTGTTGTTTCGGATACGGTCAACTGGTTTTGGGAAAAGCGAAAGGCTGGCGGCTCCAGGTAGGGTTGTATGATGGGATAGGCTACATCATAACGACCGAAATAGTCGGGTTCCCAGAAGAAAAAGCAGGAGGCGTATCCTCCCCATAGTTGGCCGATGAGTTGTCGACTTTCAAATAGGATAAGGGGTGCCCCGGAAGCACCTGGTTCGGTGGTGCCTATATTCCATACTACCTGATGGTAGAGATCTTGGTGCAGGTTTAAACGGTTTATGGTATGCCCAAAACTGATATGTTTGGGGGCGCCGCGTGGGTGGTGAATGGTAATCACTGCTGTGTCTTTCGGCGGTGTTTGGTTTGTCCAACCCAGTCGGGTCAAGGGCTCGGAGGGGCATTCACGTAATCGTAGCAAGGTGAAATCATTTCCCCCACCGTAGAATCCCGTCCCCGACATTCCAGCGAGATAATCGGCTCCGCCAAAAGTGCGTAAGGCCTCAGAAATAGGGGGGAAAGGACTGTGGCAGTAAGGATTCTGGTACTGCCAGTAGAATTCCAACGAGGCAGCGCTGTGAACGCCTTTTTGACGATCTACGCAATGGTTTGCGGTTAGCACCAGGGGCGGTGTATCCGACGAATGGCCACTGGCCAGGAGTGTGCAGGAACAGAAAATTATGCCGTTTGTCCCGGCAATTGTCATGCCGCCTATCGCGGAGGCCGTTTCCTGCCAGTGGGGATAACAGGCCAAATCGCGGTTGCAGGCACCTATGGAGAAGGAAGGATTTGCACTTGGATCGTGATAGATGTGCGCAATGCGTCTTATGGAAAGATGTGTATTTTCCAATTCTTTTGCAGAAGGGATGTAGCACTCGAGAATAACGCTCTCGTTAAAACAGGTAGGCGTCCATAACGTACCATCCTGGCTGGGAATATCCGTGAACGGTCCATACTTTTCCTCTGGAAAGTGCTCGTTATAGAGCATCAACGAGGCACCTTCCGGAAGCTGTAGCTTTTGTATTTCAATACGCTGTCCAACAGCGTCGGGCGAGATGAGGCGTACCGACCACAGGAGTCCGCCATCAGCCAGACTGCGCCATTCCCCCATGTCCGGTGTTACATCACCGCACAAGTCAATAGACACCGGCAGTTGGCGGTAAATTCCTAAGCGTTTTACCTGCTTTTCTCCTTGCGACTGTTCTTGTGCATCCTCTTCGTCAAGCTGTTGTTGGTCGATTTCAGGCAGGACAATATCAAAATGAGGTGGCATGGCATAGACGATGCTTTTGGGTTTTGGAATAGCTGTTTTCGCGGTGCTCGTTACAGCAATCCCCTGCTGTGCCGGGATATTTACGGGGAGGTTATCCCATTTTTTGGGTGATATATGCGTCTCTTTAGGCAGGATAACGCCGTCCCGGCTATAGAGTACAAACGTTTCCCCAGCCTCCTTTTGCTGCACGCGATATCCGGTTCGATAACCGGATATCGACCGTTCATTCCAAGCAGCAAGCAAGAGAAAATCGGCCTGTGGATATCCCTGTTGGTCTAGAAAACGAACCGCATCATTATAAAAGGGCGCTTGTTCATCCACCGAGCTTGCTGATGCATTCCCCCACAGCGCGGATAACAATAGTAAAAAAACGCAATAATGGTATTTATAGACATACCTGTCCATACGTTCCCCCTGGCTGAAAAAGGTACAGAAAATGTACCTTATAGAATACATTATTGCGTGGTTTTAAGCAAGGTATTTAGCATCAGCTGTACATCAACGGCATCTATTTTGCCTGACTGGTCTACATCTGCTTTTTCAAGGGTATCCACCCCTAAAACGGTATTGATAAGCAATTGCAAATCCGCCGCGTTGACCGTGCCGTTCTCATCCAGATCATACGGATTCTCTGCAGGCGGTAACCACGATGCAATGATGGGATAGGTTGTATCAAAACGCCCAAAATAATCCGGTTCATCTGTTGCGTAACACGAGGCGCGTCCCCCATATAACTGGCCAATAATCAACTGACTGTTTTCCAGAAACAAGGGACTGCCTGAGGAACCAGATTCCGTCGTTCCCTCTTCCCACAAGACCTCATGGAAACGGGCAATAGGGTACATATCGCGGTGGCCATAATAGGGGCTTCCCGTATTCGTGATATCGCCAAAAGAGATGCGCTTGTAATCTCCCTTTGGATGGTGGATATCCACCACGGCATCCCCCACTGCCGCCGCAGTGCTGTCATAACCGCACCAGACCAGGCCTGCCGGAGGATCGTTGCGTAAACGCAGGAAGGCAAAATCGGTTCCCGTGTCATGATCACTGCCCGCCAGGAAATTTGCTCCTCCCAGCGTACGCGGCACTGTTGCCGGCGCAGGTACCTCGCCATCACAAGCGGAACGTTGGTACAACCAATACACCTCTATCGTTTTTGCCGTTGAGATCGCGACTGCATTGGTGCTTCCGCTCATACAATGGTAAGCGGTAAGAAAATACGGTACATTTGATTCCGGATCCTGATCTGCCAGCAACGTTCCTGTACACCACAACACGCCGTCCACACCAATGCTGCCAATCCCCCCCACACCCAAGGCAGTGGTTGACCATTCAGGATAGCAAGCTACGTCCAGATTACAATAACCTGCACTTGATTTCATTAACGCGTCCGGCACCTTATACAGATGAGCTACCTGGTCAACTTCAAAATCCAGAGACGAGGCCCTATCCGGTGCAGCAACTACACACTCCAGCACCACACTCTCACCAAAACAGGTTGGCGTCCAAAAATCCGCCTCTCCCGCAAACGGACCGTAATATTCCGAAGGATACGCCGTGTTGTACATATGCACCTGCACCCCATCGGGCAGATTCATACGTGAAAAATGCACCCGAATTCCCCGTGCATCGTACGAACACAAGGACAGACGCCACACCGCAATTCCCTCCTCCAGCATCGTCCAGGTTCCTGCATTCGCCTGCATGCACTGCACCTCAACCGATACATGCAAAGGTTGACACACACCGATACGTTCCGCAATGGCTTCCTTCGCGTCCGTATAGCGCTGTGCGTCCTCTGCCTGCACTGCCAGCGTATCCACCGGAGGCACAATACGTTCCTCCAAAGGCAACGCATCAAAACGCATCGGAGCCACCACACTTTTTTTTGTTTGCGGAAAGCCCGGTACAATTTCCGAAGGCTGCACTACCGCCGCATTCCAGGATTTTTCAGCAACACCATACTGCGTTAATTCCTCGTCAGACAATGCCTGCCCCGTCGCATCGTAATAGCGATCAAAAGGAGCTCCCCCGTCCACCGGTTTATAACGCACGCCATACACCAATACATCGGGCGCTCGCGGTGCTCGCTCGCACCACTGATACACCGTCTCACAGCCCTCTATCGAAAAAGATACCGATTCTGCCGCGACTGCGGAACCAAGACCAAGCATACTCAGAAATATCACAGTGGCAGTTGTTCGTCTCCACGGCATCCCGTGGGAGAAGCTGCAAAGAAAGGGAAAAACAAAGTTCAACGTACTAGCTCCTTGTATTGCACCACCGCCATCCATTCTTAAATGACTACAGCATAGTATAGGATTACTGAATACCATTGTAAACCCTACAGATTAACTCGCCAGGCATTACGAGGAACAGGCGTTAGCTCCCCATTTTTCGGTCCAGAATAATTTATATTGCGCATTTTAATAATAATTTATATTATAAATATAAAGACAGTGGAGGCGTAGCCCTTTTCTTCTCGTTCGCAAGTTGAACTGGTAACTCTAAAGGCTGCCGCCCCAAGTATTACGAAGTCAAGCTTCGGAGACAAATGCGTTACGAAGTACAACTTCGTAACAATAGAAAGTGGTCCAGCGACCACAAGCCATAGGTATGGTCCTTGTCGGCGCTGATCAGCATAAAAATTTTGTTTTTGATACCTTTCCAGATTTCAGTCACCAAAATGGTCCAGCGGCCACAAGGTGGGCTGAACCCAGAGGATAAAGGACAGACATCATGGCGTACCAGGAACATCTCGATGTATTGCAACAAGGCGTATCGGTATGGAATCGCTGGCGCGAAGCACACCCGGAAATCGTGCCCGACCTGCACCGGGTTAACCTGCAAAATGCCCAACTACCCGGTATCAATCTACAAAACGCAGAAATGGGAAGTGCAATACTTCAAAACGCCAATCTGCAAGGCGCAAACCTGTCCCACGCCCGCCTTAGCAATGCCAATCTGAGCAAAGCCGACCTCCGTACAGCCATCTGCTACAGTACCGACTTGAGTCAGGTACGCCTGCACGGCACCAACCTCACTGGCGCTTGCTTCAGCAAAGCGCTCCTGAATGGGGTCGACCTGCACGGACGCGATTTGCGCGGACTCGACTTTAGCGAAGCTAACCTTTATCAGGCCCATCTGGAAAGCTGCGATTTTACGGGCTCCAACCTGCAACACGCCTGCCTTTCCGAGGCGCACCTGCACATGACCAACTTCTGCAACGCCCAGCTACAACACGCCAACCTGCTCGAAGCTGATTTACACGAAGCCTTCCTGAAAAGCGCCGACCTGACCGGGGCCAACCTCAACGGCGCACGCCTCGACCAGGCCTACCTTTCCCCCAAACAACGTATGATGCACTGGCTACACGCCCTGCGTCACTAAGGCGAGCCAGCGACCGCAAGCAAGAGGCATGGTCCTTACCATCCATAACCGACACAGGAAACACCACCCTTGTTCCCACGGTCCTCAGAGTGTCTAAAAAGTTTTTTCATGCAGCGAGTTTCCTTGGCCTTGGCGCAGTGGGCCGTTGATTCGGCAATAGCGTACGGAAAAAGTCCCACGAAGGGGCAAATGTGCCTGGTTGAGACTCTTTTGATTCCGTTAGGGCGATAAACACCCCAGATTCCGACGTGTTGTAGGGGGGAAGTGTGTTAATTTTCTCGCTTTTCCAGAGTTTGAATATCTTGTGTAGATTGTAGGTGGCGCAAACCATGGCCCATTGAGCTTGTATGTTGTCGAGCCCGCAAACGGTGAATCGCCTGAATCCAAGGTGCTGTTTGATGAAGGCGAAGACGGGTTCGATGAGGTAGCCTCGCTTTTTCAGGTCAGCTTGAACTATCGGGTCTGTTTGTTTATCGCGTTGGCGCTTGATGACTGCGTTGTATTGGTTCAAGTCTACCGTGCGGCCTGTCTTCTTTTTGGTGCATTGGGCGCGGTGGGGACAGCTGGTGTTGGTGCAGTGGTATCGACGTAGGTGATAGCCTCTTTCTTTGCGGTAGCGCGTGCCTTGAAAACGAAGTTCGCTGTCGTGGGGGCAGATGAGGATGTCGCGTTCTGCGTCGTATATGAAATTGCTGGCGGCATAGGGCTTTTGGGGATTGGGACGCATGCTTTGGGGCAGTGCGACAACGACGTCGCGTTCTTCTTTTTCGGCTTGCTCGAATTGGCGACCGGTCGCGTAACCAGTGTCCGCCAAGGTGCGTTCGGCACTCTGGCCCGCTTGCTCTTGTACCTTGTCGAGCATGGCGTTGAGTTGCTGTTCATCGTTGCAATCTGTTGTCGCCTCGCAGGCGACAAGGATGCCGCAAGTCTCATCGGCCACCGCTTGCCCGTTGTAGGCAAAGGCGTTTCGGTTTTGTTCCTTGCAAGGCATGACGCAAGCATCTTCATCGCTTGGGTGCAGGTGTTCCTTGTCAGTTTCCTGCAGGCGTTGCAATGCGCTACGCACTTTTTTGCGTAGCGCCTGGCGCTCTCCCAATTCCTTTGGCAATGCATCATCAGGCGTGTCGCACACGCTGGTTTCTTCCAGCTGTTTTTCCAGCTCCGTGATTCTACTGTCCAGTTTTTCCAGCAACGCCAACAGCTTCTTTTTGTGCCATCCCCCGCGATTGGCCACCCGTGCGGCGATTTTCGTACCATCGACGGCATGCAATACAAAGCCCACCATATCCGCTTCAACGGCGACCCGCACCGTTTTTTTGAAGAGATTTCGAATTCCCTTTTTATTGCTACGAAAAAAGTTGTTCAAGGTATTATGGTCCGGCCTGTGCATCCCCGCCAGCCAGACGAATCCGATGTGATCCCGGCACGCCCTTTCCAGCTTACGCGACGAACGTATGCGTTCGAAATACCCATAAAGCCACAATTTAAGCAACAGCTGTGCGCTATAAGCGGGCCGCCCCTTTTCCCCGCTGGCCCAAACGATTTCCACTTCCTCAAGATTCAACGCCTCTACGAATTCCCTTATAAAACGCGCCGGATGGGTAGGTTCAATCCAATCCTCCAACGAAGGAGGAAGCAAAAACGCCTGCGAATAATCCGCGTCAATTAGAAGCGCCATTTCATACCTCCGTCCAAGTTCTATGCCGGTCAACCGAGAATAATTATACAAAACACCTAAATAATAATCTATTTAAAAACTTTTTAGACACTCTGAAAACCGTGGGAACGAGAATAACGACATACAAAAGCTGCCGCCGCACGCATCCCCCATGCCGAACTGCTTGCCGTGCAAGGCGGAGAACACGTCACCATATTTACCCATCAGGAAGTCGTTCAGCAGCACATCACCCCATTTCTCAAAAAACAATTCTGACGCTTCAAAACCACAAAAGCAGTCCCAGCGAAAGTCTTCCCAGTGTCCTTTTACCCTTACGACACCGGAACCGGCTTCACCTTCTGCCACTTCGGAAATTCTTCTAACTTGTCTACCTGCGTTTCATCCGACACCGCCTCCGCCAACACTTCATAAAACTTCATTTCGTCCTCCGACACCCCCTCCGCACGCATGCGATCCAACACCCCCGAAAGCTCCCACGACGAGCGTTCAAAATTCTTCGTAAACAAAAACTTCAACTTACCCAACGCAACCATCTCTTCCTGCTGCTGCCTCTGCAAACGCGCCAGCGCCACCTCATGAAACGATAACGCCGCCTTCAATTGTTTCTGACTCTCATTAGCACAGTGCTGCCACGCTTTGGCGACTTGTACCTTCGCCTCCACAAAACGTCGCTGCACCAATAACAACGCAGCGTAGTTGACATTGGAGTATACGGCATCCGGCTCGCTTTCCAGCGCCTTTTTGTAGTACGCCTCCGCCTGGTCGTAGTCCTTACGGATATCTTTCAGGAAGTTTGCGTAGTTACCGTTGTGCAGTGCACTATCCGGTTCTATTTCCAGCGCTTTTTGGTAGTACGCCTCCGCCCTTTCGTAGTCCTTGCGGATGGTATATAAGAAACTTGCATAGTTGCAGTTGTGCAGTGCACCATCGGGTTCTATTTCCAGTGCTTTTTGGTAGTATTCCTCTGGCTTATCGTACTCTCTGCGTACTTCTAAGAAGACCGCGTAGTTGTTGTTGAGTTCGGGGCTGTTGGGGAATTCTTTGAGGCCTTGCTGATATAGGGAGTCCATTTTGTCCGGGTCTGTTTCTTTTTGGACGCGTTGTTGCCAGGTCCACCAGTCTCGGGTGCGTTCACTGATTGCTGCAAAGGCTTCTTGTACGGATTCATTTTCATCTGGAGCAGTGTCGGTAGTTTCCTGCTTAGGCGCAGGCGCTGCAGAAGCAGTCACCCCCTCTTTGATTTCTTTTTCAAGTTTTTCGCGTTGCGTCTGGTATTTGGCTGCGCGTGTCTTGGCTTTTTCCACGATTTCGTCATGCAGGAATCGGAATCCAAACTGGTTTCCCAATTGGATCATCAGGTTGTCGAATCCTTGAATCTGCACCAGACCGCCTTTGGGGTTGTTCTTGTGGTTACCTTGGTGTTTGCGAATAAGGTTGAGGATTCGGTCTGCGGGCTTTCCATCTTTCGCCCGATAGCACCAGTAGATGCCTCCGTAAATTTCTTCTTCATCGAGACTCTCTAAAAACCCCATAAGGCTTTTGTCGTTTCCCCCATACCCAATAACGATGGGGGTGAAATTCTTGAGAATACTACGAAGCGCATCCTGTAATTCTTTGGGGAGTTCTTCAATACTTTCGCGGTCGCTCTTGGGGTTGAGTAACAGGTCATGGTGAATTTTGGTAATCAGGGGGCGTTTTCGTTTGGGGTGCATCAGGTTGGCGAGTAAGGTGTGTCCGCAAATCTGAGGCCAGATGTTGGTATAGATGGCGAGTGCGGTTTCGGTCATATGATCGAAATTGGTGGTAATCACGACGTTATGTTCTGTTTGTTCCAGAAACTGGGCAAGCAGGGAATAGCCAATACTGGGATAGGCTTTCTCCATGGCTTCTTCCAGGGCGGCGCATCCCCATTCTTTGTGCCCCCCGAAACGCCAATCGTAGATATCGGAATAGTGTTTTCCTGTATTGGTGGAATCAAGAATTTCAATTCCCAGGGATTCTTTCGCCCACTTGTTACGTTCTTTGGTGTCCGCGTTGGTATTACGTTCATGGAACATCTCATTGAGCCAGTTTTCGGCTAATTCGCCGGCGGTGGGAATGCCGGAACTGGCGGAAGCACCTGCACCAAGGAGAAATGCAAAACGTTGCTCGTGGTAGGTCGCTTGATCAATACGACGCACTTCGCTTGCAAAACGGCTGCTGGTGTATTCGTCAGGACCGTGGGTCTGTTCTTCTTTCTTTTTCGTCATATTATTTCGCATTCCCCTGTATGCGAGCCCAATAAGCTCTTAGCCCTTGTGCTATGTAATTCTGGATTACTGTGGTATTGGGCATGGTAGTCTATGGAGGCTTTGTATCGCAAGGCAAAACTATTCATGGTGGTTTTGTAGAGGGAAAGTAAGAAACTGGGACGCAGTCTACTTTGACTGCGTCCCAGTGCGGGTACTCATGTGTATCTCGCTATTGCGGGATTAGGGTTCCTTATGGGGTGAATTGGATTTCCTCCGCAATTTGCTGAGCAGTCCAATGAGGACGGCGCTGGCGAAGAGGACGAGCAGGTCGAGTGGGGTGCCGGATTGCCCTGGAGTGCTTGTGCCGCATCCGAAGAGGTTCACCCATTTGTTGGATGGGGAGCAGTCTCCGTCGATGCATGTGCCGGGGGAGTGATCGGCACGTCGAACATGCAGGTAGAAGTCTTGTTCGAGCTGGTGTTGTCCTTCGGCGGTAACGCGTATGCGTACCCAGTCGCCTTTAGCCCCTTGGGGCACGTCCCATGAAATAAGCCCTGTGGCAGGATCGATGGTCATCCCTTCGGGTCCCGCCAGCAGTTCGAAATGGAGGTCGTCTGTAGGACCGTGTACAAGAACCTGATATTCGTAGCGTGCGCTGGTATCGTCTCCGCATTTCGAGTCGCTGCCGTTATCGGTACTATCCGTGGTGTCGGCATTGGGCGAGGAGGCGATGTTGTACGCGTGCGGTTCGAGTCCATTGGCTTGGTGAGGCGGATAGACGTGAAGGGTGAATACCTGGCTGTCCGTCAGGGTATCGTCGCTGTTCTTGGTAAGCCGCAGCACAACGTTGTTGGGGCCTTCCTGCTCTTCTGTCGGCGTCCATGAGATTAAACCACAATCCGCATCGACTGTCATGCCGTCGGGCGCTTCGTCCAGTGACCAGACGTAGGTGCCGAAGTTCACGTCCTGCAGGGTGGGCAGGTAGGTATAGGCGTAGGTAGCCGTGGCCGCTGAATCCGGGTCGGAGGTGATGTGGGGGCTGGTGTCGGTTCCGGCGGCATGGGGCATGATGCGTACAACTTCGGCGGGGTAGGAGCGTTTCTGGTCTTGATCCACAGCGACCACTGTGGCGAGTAGGGCGCGATCGTTGTCGAGACCATCCACCGTGAGCGCCAGGTCAGCCGCATCGGCCGCAAGGAAACGGCGGTGGTCGAAGAGTCCGAGATCCTCACCTTCATATTTGTACAACACCAGGTAACCGGCAAGGTTCGGTGTGGGACTAGGCTGCCAGGAGATGTGGAAGGCGCCGTCGTCGGGCAGGAACTGAATACCGGAAACGGGTTCGGGGGCGCCGGTGGGCACTACTTGGATTGTATCGTCGGAATGGAAAGAAAACGGTGCGTTCACCCCATCGTCGACTTCCAGACGGACAAAGTAGTCGCCTGCGTGCACGTTGAGCGCGGAGGAATCGAGCGTGTATGCGCCGGCGTTGGAAGATTCGTGTACGGTGGCTACCAGGAAGCCGTCGCTGCCGCTACGGTCATGGTCCAGGAAGAGGCGAACTTCTGTCGCACCTTCAGGATCGTTGGCAGACCATTCGATTCTATACTCCCCTGCTTCTTCTCCTGGCGTAACAGCGGTAATTTCACCCGAAGGCAGCGCGTCCTGAAGCAGTAGGTCTACGGTGTAGTTGCCGATCTCATCCGCATTGGACACGGTTACGGTGTAAGCTCCCTGGATGGGGTCGAGTAGCGCGATAACCTGTTCTTGGGCGTTTGAATTAAAGCGACTGTAGCCGACATGATTGTCAAAGCCCATCGGTAATGCGCCGTCGGCGGAATGGAGTATCGTGCCATTAGGCGTTTCTATCGTCATGTCCACCTTGGTGGCCGCGGTGTTCTCATAGTTCAGGCGGAACAGGGCGGCGGGTACATCCTGACCAATATAAAGGTCTGCCTGTTGTTTCCCGTCTTTGTGGACCGCGAGGGATTTTTGTGTGCTACGTACAGGCTGTGTCGAAACTGAAGCGGCGGTCCAGAAGTTTGTGAGTACGTAGAAGGCGCCGTTTTGTTCTCCTGTTTTTACAGGAGCTTCAATCGGGTGTTCCCAGGGATTGAAAGGACCGGCTTTCTCCCAATCGAATTCTCCGGTGGTGGCGACAAATCGGAATCCGAAGTGCACTTTTACCGGTGGAATGGCGGGGGTGCAGATCGGCGGTATACACGGCGGCGTCCAACAGGCTGTGTTCCAATGACAATTGCATGGATACGGGAAGATCCACGCCCAACAGGTACTGTCGCAGCTGAACCATCCGATGCAGAGAGGCGGGAAACAAACCTGTGGCGTGCATATCGATGGAATCGCAGGTATCAGCACCACGTCAAGCGCGCCCTCAAACTCCAGGTTCGAGATATGCGCCTGGGCGTCAGCAAAGGTCCATCCGCCGACGACGGGTACACCTGCCGGGATACCCAACGTACCATACAGATCGCCATGGAAGCCGCTTGGCGAGACCCCCGCGTCAATACTGCCTTTGAAAATTTCGAGGGCGTTGAAGGTGGCTCCTACATCGAAATAATAGGGCGGGTCGTAGTGTGCGTGGACGGTATTGGTCTCGATGGTGTTCATGAGCAGGCCCGTGCCGTCTATTGTCAGGCTGCCGTCCTGAAGGCTAAAGGAACCGTCGGCATTGATGGAAAAGAGAAAATAGGTGCGACCACCTATGTTAAACGTGGGTTCGATTACAAGCCGCATGTCAGCAGAAAGGGTTGAGTTGCCCCAGTTTAGCGGATCGCTCAGACCGAATGGGTTGCTGATGCCCCCCCCGATGGAATACAGCGTAAAAATTTCACCAACAGGGATGTTCAGTCCAGTAACGTCAAGGCCGATTTCTGTAACATCAGGCAACCGAACCCCTGCGATTTCCGGCCCTAATCCCGCTTCCAAAGCAATGCTGGCCTTGATACCCTGGCCCCAGGTGGGCAACTGCAGTTGTCCTCCGCCCCCGTAAGAACCGGTATCCGGGTGCACGTCCAGGTAGACGTTTTTGATCTGAAGACCGTCTTGATCAATATTCGGTAACTCAAAGTGGCCGCCGTCTATGGTGCAAGTATTGCCGTCGAAGACAAAGTCGACTCCTTCCGAGATTCCCCCCAGGAAACCGGGCATCTGGAACAGGCAACTTGCGCGATAACCGGTACCGGTAGTCGCAAAATTCTGGACGCGCAACATCTGTCCGATAAAATTGAAGTAGCCTTCTGAAATGCTCGAGACGGAACCGGGGGTGTTCATTACGACATCTTCCAGGCGAAGCTCGCCGGTCAGATTCGTGATGCCGCCTACGAGTATAGTGTCATAATGACCTGCGGAAAGATAACGAAATCCATCATAATTAACAGAAGTGGCCCCGGGAACGTCCAGCAGAAGAAAGGAGTTCGACGGTCCACCTAAATCCGCCACTTCTTCGCTGAGTAATGCATGGTCATAGATGGCTATTGATGAAACGGTGACTTCCTCGTCTCCCCCGTCATTATCGGCGAAGAATAGCAGCCAAGGCGTGCTGGAATCGGCGGATGCTAGAGAAAATGGCCCGTCTTGATGGATATCCGCCGCCCCACGTAGCGCATCCCAGAAGCTTGGTTCGGCATGAAGGAAACTCGTGCCATTCACGTAGATGTCCACGGCCCCTGCTGTTTCCACCAAGTTCACTACTATCGCTACCCGAAACCATTCATTTTCTGGCACCTCTTCGGTAGAGTATCCCGTGCCTTCCCCGCCTATGTGCCCTTTCGTATCAATAAAGAAAGCGGCATCCTCTTCATTGGACGGATCCGGTTGAATCAAGGCATTCAATCGAGACAGAGAATCCAGGTGAAGATCCATCACTACGGTATACTCGTTTACGTTGACCCCTCCCCCGTTTTCAGCAAAGCGATGCAGGCATTGGTAATAACTTCCCACACCAATCGTCACTGCTCCATCCCCGTCCGATATCCCGCTGGTCGGCATATGGTCGCCCAGGAGAAGTAATGGCTCTCCCGCTGATGCCTGCAACAGGTTCTCCGGATCGTTAAACTCCCACAGCCCTTGCGGTACAGGACGCGCCCATGCCATTAGCACGGTCATCCAGATTGTAAGTACGCAGAATATACCGAAGAGAACCTTGCTGCCTTTCATCCATCTTCCTCCCAAATTTCCCCAAAACTTACGTGTGCTGCAAATCTTAGCCAGTTTATGGGATAAACTCCGAAAACTGCAAGAAAAAATATGAAAATTCTATTAATTTTTAGAAAAAACACAATACTATTGCACGTAATGATAGCTACATGGCGATTCTTTTTTGCTAGTTTAAAGCATTATGCATAGAGATGTGTTTGCTTGTGATGTTCTCCTTTTTGGATTACAATGCACTAGTTAGTAAATAACAGGGGGTTGATTTAGGGACACGATTTATCGGTGTCGCTGATTGTTTTTGGGGGGCTAGAATGACCACTGCATTGGAAATTCAGAACTATTTACTTTCTGCCAGTCCCTGGGTAAATCCAGATGAGACGTTGGATGTTGTCCTTGCTGGTGATCATGCGCACACGGTACATAAGGCCGGCGTGTGTTGGTATCCTTCTATGGATACGCTACGAACAGTTCATGGGGAGGACTGTGAATTGCTCATTTGCCACGAATCCCTGTTCCCTGACGATCCGTCGACTCAAGGGCGATGCGCGCCGGCACGGCAAAAAGAGGAATTTTTAAGCAAAACCGAGCTTATTGTGCTACGTGTTCACGACACTTGGAATCAGTGGCCTGATATTGGTATTCGGGATAGTTGGGCGGACTTCCTTGGCTTTACAGACCGTGTTTATGCTTCAGAAGAGACCCTGCCCCATCGTTATCACGCTATCTACGCTACGCCGGAAGAACCGTTACGCGCCTTGGCGCAACATGTTGCCGATCGCGTAAAGGAACTTGGTGAAGACAGTGTACGTGTACTAGGCGATCCTGAGCAGCTCATTTGTCGTCCGGCCCTGGGGGTTGGATGCGCCTGTCCTGGCAGGGAAAGCATTGAAGCAGGGGCCGATGTGTTAATCGTATGCGACGATGGCGCGCCTTATAGCACGGTGTGTGAACGCTTATACGAAAAAGGCGCCTCTCTCATTATTGTTTCCCATGGTTCCTGTGAAATGCCGGGCATGGAAAACTTATGCACGCATCTGCAAAGCACTTTCCCTGAGACCGTGTTTGAGTATTTTGACGAACATCCCCGCACCTGGACGGTACATCACCAATAAATCGAAAGTGAGCCAAGGGTTCCCAAGCCATACTATTACGAGTGGCGTTGGCCACTGCTTGCGGTTGCTGGACCGCTCAGGATTGTGAAGGGGTATGCAATGCGCGGATGGCATCAATATCACGCCAGTATTTGTCCAGCGCTTCTTTTCCTTCCGCAGTAATCTGGAATTCTGTGTGCGGGATGCGACCGTTAAAGCTTTTTTCAACCGCGACATAACCCGCCTTCTCCAGCTTATCCATGTGCGAAGAAAGGTTGCCCTTGGTTAAATTCAAGGTGCTCAGTAAAAAACTGAAGTCAGCCACGTCAACCCCGGAAAGAATGGTTAGGATACGCAGACGCGCTGGTTCATGTATGAGACGATCCAGCTCGCTCATACATCTTCTCCCCCATCGCCAATAGAGACATCGTCCACTTCGATATCCGGCAAATCAGGTAACGCCGACCTGGTGACAGATTTTAATTTCCACAAGGCAAAACGGCTGTAAGCATGGCCAACAAGGATGGCCAAAAGACCATAACCAAAAACCGGCGCAATCAGATTGAGCAGCATCCACTGTCCCGTGAAACCCAACGGTGCGCCTGAAAGATACAATATGGCATGTAGACTGTAGAGTAACGGCCATAACCATGCCCAAAAGCCTAGCTGCTGATAGCGAATCATTATACATAGAAAAGGCGCCATGTACAGGGCTGAATACGGTTGCATATAGCGAAAACTGAGGTAATTAAAGCTAACCAGTATGGCACCAACCAAGTGATAAATTACCAAGCCACCTCCCAGGGCGGTAATCCACCACGGCATCGGTTTGTCTCCATGCTCACCGGTATAAGCGACATACCCCTCAGCCCCATACAACCACTGTGTAATGCGCCAAACCAGTTCTCCACCCCATCGCGAGACAGAAAACCAAGTCAGCAATAACGTGGTCACAAACATGGTCGCAACAGACACGGTGAACAACACCATATTATGATCACGATACGCCGTATTAGTCAGGCTGGCCGCAATTCCCACTACGATCACAATGGTTACAATAAAAACCCACTGCACCAAAAAGGAAATCGTGCGACTCTTGGCATATTGCCGCGCCCAACGCACCACCAAGCGCGGATCACCCATCTGAAGATTTTTATCAGGAGTTTGTGTCGCCATAGCCCATTCCCCAGCTCGTGTTTGCTTTCATCCCGTTTTACCACATCAATGACTTTAATTTAAAGCAATGCACAACCAATATTTGCTTTTAAGTAGTAAAAAAACGAGCCGCTCAACACATGTACGTGCTGTTGAGCGGCTCGTTTTTTTAGGGAAACGTTACTTTTTCTTGCGTTTTTCAGCCAAGCCGACTATTGTCAGGCCGCTCAGCAATATCCCAAGTCCTATGAGGCCAGAAGCTGGAACAGCCGGAGCTACCATTAATTCAACTGCGGGACTGCTCACAACTACATCACCGTTATCGTCGAGAATTTCCACGGTGTATACTCCGGAATCAGATTCAGCCAGCGACTCAATCGTGTAACTGGCATCCGTGGAGACAGTCTCATCATCTTTCTTCCATGTGTAGAATAACGGTGCATACCCGCCCGTTGTCATTACAGTGAACGTGTGCGTGTCCCCCGCTGTGTAATCGCCGCCTACGGGCTGCTTTATAATCGACAGATGCTCTTCGATCTCCAACGGAACACTTGCACTTGAATAAGTGCTGTCAGCATAGCTGATTTCACACCAGTAATCTCCCGCCATACCCACCACATCAGAGATAGTGTAAGTTGGCGAATCAGTTCCTACATCCTGGATAGCTTTATCAAGTCCATCGTTCCATTTCCACTGATACGACAACGCATCCGCGTCGCAATCCGCCACAACGGTGAACGTATGTGCTTCCCCTGCGTACTTGCGCGCATGCTGCGGTTGCTGCGCAAATCCGCGCCAATTGAAAACATTGCATAGCGTTGACGAATCGCCTGCATAGGGATTCCCTGCCACATCGGTAATCGCCCCACCATCGGCAATCACAATACCAACCGCGCCATCCGCACTCGGATCGTCCAGCGTAACTGCAACGGTGTACGTCGGGTCTGCGCCCCTGATGCTCACTGCGCCAGCCAGGCTGCCCGCCAGACTCACATCGCTTGCATCGAAGCTCGGTGCAACCGACTCGCTAAAAGCCACTTCAAATTCGACGGTATCAGCACCCGTTGGCGATGCCGTCAACCTCGTAATGACTGCCGTCGGAGGCAGTGCGTCGTATTCATAAGCGCCCATATCATAGCCGCTCTGCTGCGGTCTCGCTACACCCCGTATATCGCAGGCTGGCGCATCCGTTGCCGTTCCTGCGTCGACACAAGGCGACGTAGATTCGACACGGAGGTCATCAGGGGCATTTATAAACAGCGGGGCACTGTTTATATTGCCCACACCTGAAAAACCGCCCTGAATATTCGAATAGCGCACCTCACTTGCTGAGCCGCCCTCCTCATAAATCTCGTCAGGCGTATTTCCCCACAGGATACAGTTCGTCACCACCGGTGAAGAACCTTGATTGTAAATACCGCCAGCATTATTGCTTGCGGTATTTCCTGAAAAAGTGCAGTTTGTCACCACCGGCGAGGAAGAAAGAAAATTATGCATCCCAGCACCGTCGTGTTCAGCAGTATTGCCGGTGAAGATACAGTTTATCACCTGCGGCGAGGAATCGATTCCATTGGACATCCCTCCCCCATTTCCATCGTCATTGCTATTATCGTCGTTAGCGGTATTTTCGGTGAAAACGCAATTCGTCACCACTGGCGAGGAAGAAAAGTTGCACATCCCGCCACCCACAGCGGCGGTGTTTCCTGAAAAAGTGCAGTTCGTCACCACCGGAAAGGAAGCGTTATTAAACATTCCGCCGCCACCTGAACTAGCGGTATTTCCTGAAAAAGTGCAGTTCGTCACCACCGGCGAAGAACCTTGATTGTAAATACCGCCACCGCAATAGGCCATACTAATAGCGCTGTTAGCCGTTTTTCCATTCCGGATAGTAAAGCCATTGAGTATGGTGACGTTTTCTACGATATCCTGCGCAATAACACAGCGGCGGGTGTTCTCACCGTCAATAGTGGTGGTATTGTGTTGCCAGTCGCGCTCTGTACGGGCTCGTTCAGTGCCGTTGAAACCACCGTAGAGCTCTACATACCTTGCCAGCTCAATGACATTCTCCGTGTCTGTGCCGTAGAGATTCACCGTGCGTCCATTGCCGGTATAAACGCCTTCCGCAACCCATATTTCCCCGCCCCCTGCAAGGCTTATTGCATCGATCCCCGCCTGAATCGTGGGGAAGGCCTTTTCCCAGGTCGAACCGTCGGGAGAAGGATCGGTACTGTCTCTATCCACACGAATAATGCTGCCCGTTTTAATATAGGCGATTTTTGTTTCCGTGTCGCTCCATCCCGCCGTGCTTACCCTGAGGGATACGTTGTACACACCCGCTTCGGTGTAGGTTTGGGGCGGCGGGGTCTGGCCGTTGTAATCCTCTACACCATCTCCATCGAAGTCCCAGGACCAATCCGTTATGGCGGACAGACAGCCTGTGGTTTGATCCAAGAACGTAACCGTCAGCGGCGCTATGTCCCAAGTCGCATCAACCTCAAAGTCCGCGTCTGGCCCGGTCACGGAAATAAAATTCGACTTCACAATCGAGGCAACGCCATACGCGTTGGTAGCCGTCAGCCGCACGTCATAGACACCGGGGGTATCATACACATAACTCGGATTCTGCGTGGTAGCGTCCACGCTCCCGTCGTTATCAAAGTCCCACTCGTACAAGGTGATCGCACCGCCGCAATCACTGGTATTATCGGTAAAATTAATCGGCGTATCCACGCATACCGAATACGAATCTGCAACAAAATCCACCTCGGCCGCCACAACTTCAATATAGGCGGGCTTTGTTTTCATATTACTATCCGATGCTGTGAACACCGTCAGCGACACCGTGTACAAGCCCGCCTCGCTGTAGGTTTGCGTGGGCGGAGTCTGGCCGTTGTAATCCTCCACACCGTCCCCATCAAAATCCCAAGACCAACCGACGATCGGTGGAGCGGCGCCCGGCTCCGAGAAATCCGTAAAATTCACGTCCAGGGACGCACAACCATAGGTTACATCTGCTGAGAACAACGCATTGGGAGTAGCCACGCCACACACACCGTCAGGATCTCCCCCATCCGTGGAGGTAAGTGAATCCAGTGCTGCGGCAACATAGCCCGCCCGGTCTCCCCCCTGGCCATTAAACTCGCGAAAATTGCTTACCCCATCGCCATCACAATCGCCACATGCACTCGCCAACGCTTCCTGGCGGTCATAATCAGCATCATTTGGAGGGCCTACTATCGCATTTTGAAACGAGGCGAAAGTTCCCCAAGAACCTACGAAAGACTCCGGGGTAAGCGTATAGCTGCCATCCCCCAGCGTAGCATACGCAGCTAATACAAACCTTAGCTCAGGTACAGTTGAATCAAAACCCGAAAAGCCAGCTAAACCCCATTCGGTAAGGATTTGCGCATAATTGGCCTTGTAGGCCTCGTGAAGCGTGTCATGAAACGCATAACTTGTATCAGCGAAGACCGCCGAAAGTACGGCAAATTCGGTAGCGTCAAGAATACCGTTATGATTATTCTCCGCTATCAGCGGATCTAATTGGAGTTCCCCAATCCCCATCATTGAGACTATAGGAGCAAGAGTTTGCATCATTGCGTCGAAATCAATGATTTCGACATCCGCAAAAACGGCCTGCGGCGCAACTATCGCGACAAGCAGCAGCACACTGCCAAAAACAAGGTTTAACCTATTCACAGATAATTCCTTCCCTTTAAAACATTCTTCCGTTCCCATGCTTCACAATGAAGAACAAAGAAGCTCTAAAAAGGCGTACATCTTCGTTTATATGTAAGGCGAGTCGAACAAAAATAGATATCGACTTAAAACCGTAACATGATGTCCACCATTATTTCAAATATTATGCAATACCTTATGAGGAATAAAGAGAGAACTTACGCAGACCTATAATTCTTACCTCGGATTACCGCTAAATGCTTTTTGCAAAGAAATTTGAAGTCAACGGATGGAAACGCCACTATAAGAGGCTAGGTAGAGTTGGTGGACATCGTCGACGGAGAGGTCGCCGACCTGATTTTTGAAACGGTAGGCGTCGGAGTGGATATCTTCGGCGCACCAGCGTAATCGCTGTTTCTTTACCCCCCACTCTTTGGCGGCTGCGGATACGCCCAGGGCTTGCAGCAATTGATGCAGACCCTGATGCACCGCTTTTGCAGGTTCGCCTTCGGATACGCCCAGAGCACGGGCAAGCGCCTGTACGCGTTGGGGTTCGTGACGTGCGTTGTATTCAAAGACCGGGCTAAGCAGCAAGGCGTTGGCCAGCCCGTGTGCAATGCCAAATTCCAGGGTGTAGTAATACCCCATACCGTGCACAAGCGTGGTGCCTGTATGCGCGATGATACAACCGGATAACATGGCGGCGTGCGCCATTGCACCGCGTGCATTCAAGTCGTTGGGGTCATTGACGGCACGCGGCAGCCAATAGCGAACCAGCCGACATACTTCCATAGCCCAAAGATCGCCTATCGGTGTGGATTTAAGCGAAAGCATGCCTTCCATGGCCTGACTCAGAGCGTCCAGCCCTGTGGCGATGGTTACCGCTGACGGCATGGTCACGGCCAATTCCGGGTCCAGCAGGGTAATACGGGGGAAAAGCGCCCGCCCGCTAATCGTGCGTTTGGCCGGTTGCGAGGGGTCTACCAAAACGGCATAGGGCGTCACCTCACTTCCCGTGCCCGCCGTGGTAGGGATTGCGAGAATGGGTAAGGCCCCTTGTTTAAACTGCTCATTGCCAAAATAGTTAATACCCGGCTTGGAGTTGCACGCTAAAACGGCAATACCCTTGGCAGCGTCCATCGCACTGCCGCCTCCCAAGGCAACAACACAGTCACAGGCTTGCTCGCGACATAGCGCAGCGCCTGTTTCACAGGTCGTTACCGTGGGGTTTTCTTCCACATCATCAAAAACGACCACGTCAGGTAACTGCGCACAGGCACGTTCCAACATACCCGTGGCACGGGCTGCATGCTTTCCTGTAACCAGCAAAGGTTTTTGACCCAAACGCGCACAATGCTCTCCCAGCGCTTTAAAAACACCCGGCGCAAACACAACTTCTGTCGGCATATAATGGTGATACGATTTCATGGCATGAATATAGCCCACCACGCCGCAGGATGCAAGTCGAGTTCCAGACGAAACACCGTCTAGCGTTTTGACTCCAACGCTTCCTGTTCATTCAGCCACTGGCTGCGTAGATTGGTGACCACATCGCCGGCCCCTCTCCCCAATGTATCCAGTTTTTCCTTTGCCTTGTGCGCGACCTCAGAATGCGGTGCAATACGAATCGCCGATTGCCAGGCGCTGATTGCTTCAGTCATATGATTCTGCATGTATAGGGCATTGCCCAGATACGCATACGCACGTGCATATGTATTATCGCAATCCGTTGCCTTTCGAAACATACGCACCGCATCCGAATAATTATGTGCGTTATACGCCGTTGTGCCCAGATTCAGATAATGCGCCGCCAATTTGTGCATTTTGGAGGATGGAAAATGACGCCATTCGCGCCAGCGTTTTTTCCATGCTTTACGGATGCCATGGCCCACATCGAAAATGCTTTCCTGATGACGCATCAGCTTGTGCATATGCCCGCACGTTTCTTCCGTAAAACGTACTATTTGATGGAATCGAGATTTCTGCATACGGCCCCCCATTCTCCGTGCTTTGATTATACGCCGTTTTCTCTCTTTTTGCGAAGGAAAAGCAAAAAACGTGTTTTAAGAGTTATTTTCATTAGATTCCGGTGTCAAATGGAAATTTTCGGATAACCTGGTTTCAGGGGGTAAAGGGTTGTATGTTTCGAAACTGCGTGCTACTCTTTTCTTAAACGGCCAACATTGCGCCTTGGCCTGAAAAGAAATTTGTGAGGAACTCGGGAGGAGCCTGCTATGGCGGAATTGGATAAGTATTTTAAACTGATGGTCGAGCATAACACCTCGGACTTACATTTCTGTACGGGATGTAAACCGATGTTCCGCAAGGATGGTTCTATTATGCCCCTGAAGGCAGATGAGTCCATTACACCAGAACGGGCCGAGCGCGTTCTGTTCGAAATTTGCCCGGAAACAAATCGCGAAGAATTTCAACGCTGTAATGACACCGACTTCGCCTATGAGTTAGCTGGTTTTGGGCGATTCCGCGTCAATCTCTTTCGCGACCATAAAGGAATGGGCGGTGTTTTCCGTCTGATTCCTTCCGAAGTGCTCACTTTCGAACAATTAAACCTGCCCAGTTCGCTCAAACGCTTTTGCAAATTGCATAAAGGGCTGGTGTTGGTAACCGGGCCGACCGGTAGTGGTAAATCGACCACGCTCGCCGCCATGATTGATTTACTTAACAAGACACGCAGCGATCACATTATTACGATTGAAGACCCCATCGAATTTGTCCACCAGAATCAGCGCTGTCTGGTAAATCAACGTGAGATTAACACCCATACCCAAGGGTTCAAGGCTGCGTTGCGGGCCGCCTTGCGTGAAGATCCCGACATCGTCCTGGTTGGTGAAATGCGCGACCTGGAAACCACACACATTGCTATTGAAACAGCGGAAACCGGACACCTGGTCTTCGGTACCTTGCATACGACCACTGCGATATCCACCGTAAACCGGCTTATCGACCAGTTCCCCGCTGGTCAACAAGGGCAAATCCGTACCATGCTCAGCGCCGCCCTGAAAGGAGTAGTGGCGCAAAACCTGCTCAAGAAAAAAGGTGGCGGGCGTGTGGCGGCGCTTGAGGTGATGGTCGTTAACTCTGCTGTCGCTTCGCTCATACGCGACGGCAAAACCTCACAAGTTATGAGTATCATGCAAACCGCCAAAAAGGAAGGCATGACCCTGCTCAACGACGAACTGGCGCGGCTGGTCAAAGAAGATCTGGTCGAACCTGCAGAAGCCTATGGAAAAGCCGTGGACAAGGAAGGATTGCTAAAATCCTTCTCTTCGGTCAACGTCACCTTCGAAGCACCCGAAGAAGAGGATTAGCCGCCGTTCCTTCTTTTCAGCACATTGAGTTTCAAAAAAACGCAGGCATGATTTCGTGTGATAGTCAGCACCGGTCCTGTGGTGGGATAAATGATTTGTCGATACATTGCATTGACAATGGGGGGAGAGACGGCGAATCACTATAAGACCTGGGATTGACACTTAGACAATTCAAAAGCGCTCTTGCCCTGTCCCATAGGTGCAGCCGTATATTTAATCGCCGCTAAACAGCTTCAAGTATCCACACGATGATAGCCCCTTGGTGTTTCACATCAGGGGGCTTCTTCTTTCCTGGAGCTCTTTAATTTCCCTTTCTGTTTTTTCTGCTGTACCCCAAAAGGAATATAAAATTTTCCTTTGCTACTTCCCTTCCAATTTTTCCCCTTATTAGTGCCTAAAATCTGGGAAGTTTTTGCTGTGCTTAGGAATGGTAAGGGCCATATATTTTGGTTGTGTTCCCTGGACCACCTTAGCCCTTGGCGTCCCAACGTAGCAGAAAACGCTTTCGATAGGGGAGGGAAATATAGAATAAAAACCGCCAAAAACCATCAATAATTAAAGATCTTCCTTTCCTCCCATCGCATGCTTCTGAGGTATGGAAAAGTTAGAAGAATTAGAGAGTGTTTCATTTAAAAACACATAAACTATATTGTGTTTAGAGGATAAAAATAAGCCAGAATACAAGATAGATAGCTCTTTAAAAAACTTATTGGTTGTGATTTATTTTGAATCAGTTTATTTTATAAATTATTTTAAAAGGAGAAGACGTTCTTAGCTAAAAATAGATGTCTTATTTTTACCTAATCTATTAAATAAGTATATATAATTTAAATAATTGAAAACAAAGTGTTTACAAGATTAATAAATAAAGTTAATTCTTTTGGAGGTGATAGATTTTCAGTGGTTATAAAGATAGATTCATTTTAAAACATATTCTTAGTCGGTTTTGAAATGTGTCCTTTGGGAGGGATTTTGTTTGTTTTGAAACATATTTTAGCTATATGTTTTAAAAAAGGACAGCTTTTCATTGATGAAAGAGGTTTAGCGCTTAAAGCTCATAGCCTATATTGTTGAGAGAAGGGACGTAGAGAAATTTTTGGAAGGGATTTTACAGAACATATACCGCTATAAACCACATCGCCCCTTCCCCCCTGCAGCATCTCAGTGAAGAATTTTTGCACGCCAGGTAAGGAGGCTAAAGCCTTTTCTTTTCCTATCGTTGTGTATTCATCTAAGCGATGATTGGAGCAAGAGGGCTTAGCTTGGTCAGGCGAGCGTCAGCAGATGGCCAGCGCTATGAGCGCTCCTTGTTGCCGTGCGTGTGCATCAGTAAATTCCGTTTCTTAGGAGGACTTGGGGAATGTCCCTCTGAATATGATGCATAGGGAGGCATCCAGCTTGTTTTGAGCGTCTCTTGTTGCGTAGAGAAAGGAGTGCTGAGGTGCGCCTAGGGCATAGGGAAAAAGTCGACGGAAAGTGTGAGAGAAAAGAATGGAGCGGGACACGGGGTTCGAACCCGCGACATCCAGCTTGGGAAGCTGGCACTCTACCAACTGAGTTAGTCCCGCTCGGAAGATGGCTAAATTCTAGCAGCTCCCC
Source organism: Candidatus Hydrogenedentota bacterium (assembly GCA_963678445.1). Classification (GTDB taxonomy): domain Bacteria; phylum Hydrogenedentota; class Hydrogenedentia; order Hydrogenedentales. The sequence continues at coordinate 4,553,965 of OY782877.1, forward strand.
CCCCCATTGTCAACACAAAAAATGGAGATTAAACACCTGTTTTGATGATAGATGCTCTGTGAAAATTCTTATGGAGTGGCCTGCCTTTTTCCGTCCATCGTATTGCGGATGATTTGGGCCAGCTCGCGTGTGATAATGGGTTTTTTGACGAAGGTGTATTCTCCGATGCGGTTGGTCACTTCGTTGGCGTGTATATCACTAAAGCCGGAGCAGAGGACAACATCTATTTCTGGCCGTATCTTACGGATTGCTTGTGCTAATTCAACGCCACGTAACCCCGGCATCATTTGATCGGTAACGAGTATGTCAAAGTCGTTAGGGTTTTTCTCAAAGATTTCCAGTGCGGTCAGGCTATTGCTGCAGGTGGTAAGGTTGTAGCCTAAGCGGCTGAGGCCAGTGGAAACGAAGCGAATAATGGCCTGTTCGTCGTCTACAAATAGAATTCGTTCACTCCCCATTAACTCGGATATGGGGAGCAATTGAGAGGGCGATTCCCCTTGTATCTCGTCTTCACAAAGTGGGAAGAAAAGGGTGAAGGTTGCCCCGTGCCCCACCTCACTATAGGCATGAATTGCACCGCCACAGCTAGTCACAATACCATGTACGGTAGCTAGGCCCAGCCCTGTTCCTTCCCCTGGTTTTTTGGTGGTAAAGTAGGGCTCGAAAATCCTGTCCAATACGGCGTGAGGAATCCCGGCGCCAGTATCACTCACCGCTAATCGCACATAGCGTCCTTCACTGAGATCTACATGGCGATTGGCGCGGAGCCTGTCGATGTCGACCTCTCCCATGCTGATTTCAATGATGCCTCCTGTTTCTTTCATCGCATGGTAGGCATTGGTGCAGAGATTCATGATTACCTGGTGAACTTGACTGGGATCGGCCATGATGGCACCGCAATTTTCGCTAATCCGTTGACGGATTTCGATGGTCGGGGGAATGGAGCCACGGAGGAGTTTAACGGCTTCTTTAATGATGGGCGACAGTTTTAGGGGCTGTATTTCGTTTTCCTTTTGGCGGCTGAAGGTTAGTATTTGACTCACCAGCCCAGAGGCCCGTTTTCCCGCCTGATAAATCTGGCTTAAATATTCATGTATTTCGGTGCCTGGTTGTACGAGATCATTGGCAAGATCGGTAAAGCCCATAATACCGCTGAGGATATTGTTAAAATCATGGGCAATCCCCCCTGCCAAGGTGCCCATGGCTTCCATTTTTTGCGCATGGCGAAGCTTGGTCTCTAGCTCTAATTCATGGCTTATATCATGCTGTACGGAGACAAAAGCCGTGATTTTGCCACTACTGTCCCGAATGGGTGAAATCGTCATGCGCGAGGCAAACGAGGAATCCTTTTTGCGGTGGGTTGTGATTTGCCCTTCCCAGTTTTCCCCGTTTTTAATTTTTTCTCTTATGGAGAGGTACAATTCACTTTGCTTGTCAAGCTCCAGGATTTTTGTGACATGCTTGCCCAAAAGCTCCTCTTTGGCATAGCCGGTGATACGGATGTAGGCGGGATTAACGTATTGAACAATGCCTTCTGTATCCGCAACAATCATCATATCTGCAGTCTGTTCTATAATACTGGATAGCTGAAGGCGTTCTTCTTCTGCTCGTTTTCGATCAGTAATTTCGCTTATAAAGCCCTCAAGGGCGAGGATGTTTTCTTGCTCTCCATAGACGCCACAGCCTTTTTCCCATACCCATTTTTCTTCTCGTTCGGCAGTTATAATACGATACTCTAATTGGTAAAAACTGTGTTCTTCCAGCGCTTTTTGCACCGCATCGTAGACCACTTGCCAATCATCGGGGTACACTAGATCCGACCAGGTTATTTTGTGCGTTAAGAATTTTTCTTCGTCGTAACCGGTCAATTCTTTGCAGCGTTCACTAATTAAATCCATGCTCCAGCTACCATCATTGCTGCATCGGTACGCAACACCGGGCAGGTTGCCCAATAGGGTTGTTAGATGTCGTTCGCGTTCTTTTGCTTTGGCTTCCGCTTTTACCTGTTTTTCTAATTCGACATGCAATTCTTCTGTTCGCAGGCGAACCAGTCGTCGCAAATTGTAGGTCCAAAGAATAATAACAAGAAGAAGAAGCACGCATCCGGCGACCAGGAAAAGAAGACCGTAAAACATACGTTTCTTTAAAAGGTGCATACCCTGTGACAAGGTTACCCAACGCTGGTCGATTTCCCTACGTTCGTCCGGGGATATGAGGCTAAGGCCTTTTTCCATGATAGGCAGTAATTCAGGCCAATCATTACGTATCCCGATTGCCACGGTATAGGCGTAGCCCGTTTCGCCAGCCAGCCGTAGATTTGCAATGGTGCTTTCTTCAAGGCAATAGGAAGCAGTTTCCAACGCTGAGACCATCGCGTCCACCTCGCCAAATGAAGTTTGGTGTAAGGCTTCATATTCACTCCCTACGGGAACCAGAATAATGGAAGGGTAGTCTCGCTCTAAATACCGCCTTATGGTGTAGCCCCCAGTTACGGCCACACGACGCCCTTTTAGGTCTTCCAGGGTTAATTCCCCCCTTTTTTCTTTCCGGGCGATGATAACAATCGGGTGGCGCATGTAGGTACTTGTAAAATTGAAGAATTTCCTTCGAGGCTCAGTTGGTTGCGCTGAGGAGACGATATCTACGATACGTTTCCCTTCTTCGTCAAGGATTTCTTCTTTTTTAAAAACATCGCCCCATTCTTCATATGTCTGATAGCGAAAACGTATTCTCAAACGTTCTTCAATCAAACGCATATAATCAGAAGTAATGCCTTGATATTCTCCGTTTTTATCCTGGAATTCGAGAGGGGGGCGGTATTTATCGTAACAAAGTACAAAAGTGCTGTCATGTGCCTCGACCCAGGCGCGTTCTTCGGGAGTGAGTGGGTCCTGGAATTCTGGTGGGGCGGAAGAACATCCTGAGAAAAGTGACAAAAAAAACACTAGTACCACAAGATATGCATATTCTGAAAAAAACATCCTACACATACACACCCCGTCCCCCCTCGTTTGGCTAGTACATCATATATAATGCAGCACATTTTCTGAAGTTGCTATTCATAATCGTTCTACTAAGGCCCACTTCTCTTTCTTTATTGTTTGCTTTCTTTTATATGAAAGCGCAATGCTCTATAGAAGATTTACTTATAATATGCAGTTTTATCATAGCACGTCTTCTGAAAAGGTGCAGTAAAAATTTATTTGGTTTCGATGGTTAGGGAGCATTTACTAAAAATTGGACCAAACGTGTTGCATTTCCTTTGCTTTGTTTGTTCTTTTGCGTTTTTGTGCGTAAGGTTAAAGTGTGCTCGGTGTTTTCTAATTCTGTCGATAACATGTAAGTCCAGGGTATATGAAGCTGGGGACTCCACTGGGTAAACTGGTCTAAAGATTGAAAGGGGCTTCCATCAATGGAATATTCCAGCATTCCTACATCTGGACCAGCAACTTCCAGCAGACCTATGGCGGTTCCCTGGAAAGGCAGGGTTAAAACCGCTCCGGATATCTCTGCAATGAGCATGGGGATCTTTATAAACTGTTTACGTGTTCCGGCATGGTCCTTGGGGCGCCAGGTGGGAATATGAGCCCACCCCGTTTCTAATTGCGCTTTTTGCGGTGACAGGAAAGTGCCGTTGGTATAGCTATATTGATCGAGCTGGGTAACGGGAAATCGGTGGGCTCTCTGTTTTACCCCTTCCGGTAATGGTTTTTTCCAGGCACTTTCCAAGAATTGTTGCTGTATCTGGGCATAGATCTCGTGTCCGAAAGGTGCAGGATGCAAGCCGCCGAATTCTTTCCAGGTGAATTCCCCTCGATCGATCCTGTCCGTCACTTCACGCGCCAGATTCAGCACGGATACCCCATAATGTTGGCATACCTGTTCATGGGAAACGATGACGGGGGAAGGTTGGCCGCTGTGAAAGAGTTCCATTTTAACCGGATCGACACAGTATTGCACGACGATGTCGGTATAGGGGGCGTCGCGTCTAACGTGCCGCAGGATACCTTCCATACCACGAATGCGGTCGGTGTTGGCACGGCTATTATGTTGGTCGTTCACGGCGTATTCCACAAAAAGCAGATCGATGGGGCCTTTGGCGAGTACATCATGCGCCAGACGGAAAGCGCCCAAGGTGGAATCGGTGGAGGCTATACCAGCGTTGATGAATTCAAAGGTCGTATCGGGAAAGCGTTTTTCCAGATAACGGCACATTAGGTTGCGCCACCCTTTCATCTCGGTAATGGAACCACCTAAAAAGGCGACACGCCCTTGTTTTTGCTGCGTAAAACGAATTCGAGCATTGTCCAATGCACTACGATGGATAGCATTGGGATTTTCACCCAAGGTATGCTTTAGGATGAAATCAACAATAGGGAAAGGATCCTGAAGGCTGTGTGGATGGTGCCCCACGTCTTTTTTGTGTATAACTTCTATAGGTCCGCCTAGAGCGATGTAGCGTTCTTCCAGTAGAGCGGTGTTTTCAGCAATGGGTACCACCTTATCTGCTGTTCCACAAACATGTAATAACGGCACTTTTTTCTCAGCTAAGGGCGCAAGTCGGTCAATGGGATTACCTGTGTAGGCCAATGCCTCTGTCTCACTAAGGTCGTAGGCTTTAAGGCATTTTTGCCAATCTTCCTTGCTTCCTTGTCCTTGCCCCTTTCCCCCTGGCCAGCTTTTGAAATCACATACCGGCGCATCGGCGTATATGCAGGCAACCGATTCGGGATGCTGTATGGCCCAGTTGAATACAATGAGTCCCCCGCGACTCATCCCCTCAAGCGCCACTTTTTTGGCAAAACCGTATCGTGTTGTAAGCAAGGTGTAAAACTTCTCCCAATGTCCAACGGCTTTGGGGGAACCGTATAGATCGGCAACATCTATATAGGCCAGGTGAAATCCTCGGGAAAGTAAGGCCAGATCCGTCTGTGCTTCATGGCCGAAAAAGCGCGCGCGCCAAATCCAGGGATGCCCATCCCGAGGTTGTGCCGGGGTAACTACGCAACAAGGCCGTCCATCGCAGGAAAAATCATAGCGGGTGTAGCCATGCCAGTCGGACCTTTTCCCAGGGAAAATAACTCCTTCCCTCAATGCAGCATACACTGTGCGCGCCATGCATGCAGCGCCCTCTGCATTAGGATGTACGGTGTCGGGAAAAAGTGCTTCCTGGTGGATCATCGCATCGTAAAAATTGATCAGCGGAACATCCAGTTCCTGCGCTGTGGAGCGGATGATGGGAATGAGTTCCTTGCGAATTTTCCTTTCCCGAATTCCCCAACGTCCTGGGAAGGCGGGCGGCGGGAAGGCTAGCCAAAGCCGAGGGTGACTTTCTAAATCTAAAAAGGACTGTGCCAGATCTTTTAAATCTTGTTGGAATTCTGCTTTGAAGACCCAATTTTGCGGTTTTGTATCATTGGTACCCAGGGCGATGACCACCTCCGTTGGCTGGAACGCATAGGCCTGTTGTAGTGCCTCTTCTTTCCAGTAAGGGTGGTCTCCTTTGCGTAGTAATGTGCGCCCCCCGAGACCAAAGTTCCGCACATCCCATTGTTCACCGAGCATACGTCCCAATTGTGCGGGGTAAGAATTGTGTTCCCGTTCTTCAATACCAGAACCATAAGTGATGCTATCGCCAATGCAGGCCAGTCGATGTATAGGAGTTGCATTAGATACAAACGCGCATAAGAGCAAAAACAAGAAAAGGGGAAATGTGTATATATAGTGTGAATATTTGTTGCTCTTAGCTTTTGGGTCATGGTTCATATTTTAAATGTTCCTATTCGTATGTATTTATGTATTAATTGTTTATTGTTGTGCTTAGCTCATCTATTAATGCAGCGGCGTGGCCTCGGGTGCGGACTGTGGCTAACTGTGCTCCGGACGCCCCTAAGCTTTTCAGATATTTCAGTTGTTCTGCGGTAGGTAGTAAATGCATCTCTTCAATCAATGTCGATGCTGCTTCCTTACTGGAAAGTGTCTGGATTTGTTTTGTGCTTGCGCCTAAACGGCGTAGATAGTCAAGTTGTTTTTCCGTAGGAGGTTCCTGTCCACGCTTTTTTTTGCGAAGTTGGTCAATATACTCAGAAGCTTTCACAGAGCTTAAACCGGTCAGAGCTGCTCCGTCCATCCCCAAGGCGCGTAGGTAATTGCATTGTTTTTCCGTAGCGGGCTTAGATGTTTTTGTTTTCTGCTGCGCCTCTCCCCCCTCTTCTATTCCTACCCTACTGGCCCGTTGTGGCGCCGTCGCATCCGCCTGCCCCAATAGGGCAATACGGCCACCGCATTTTTTACAGCGTCCCTTTTGTCCCAAATACTTCTCCGCAATACGCAGGGACGCCTCGCAATGCGGACAAACAAATATGAGCATCTTCAATTTCTCCGATACAACCCCAAACACTGTATGACTGAATATTCCCCAAGCTGTTACAAACGAGTTCCCTCATGGGCAGGGATGGAAAAGACTTTACATCTTGCCTGTGACGCGGGCCACCTGTTTGTGAGCCCAAGACTATCTTAAAGCATTTTGCAGCGAATGGTAAACTGGGGCTGTTCCAGTAGATTAACTTCAATCACTGGAATGGGTCTGCCGTGGTTATCCCGGATCAAGGTTACTACCGGTCGGTCAAAATGATCGGGATGGATGCGGGTGACGATTCCCGTGTAGTTACGATAGCGACCGCTACGCACCAGCACCTCAATGCCTAAGGGATAAACGGGTGTCATTCGCAAAAATGTTCTGACGATCGCCTGGTTCAGTTGTTTTCCCGCTACATATTGCAAGGTTTGCACCGCATGATCCGGTGGAATCGGTGGTGTACTAGCGGAACCGCTTAACAGGTTGTCGTAGACATTGGCGACGGCGGCTATTTCGCCAATCAACGTAAGCACGGGGCCACTGCTTTTTCGGTTGCGTTCGATAGTATTGGTGCCTCTGAGTCCTCTGGGTTCACCACTGCCATCCTGGTACTCGTGGTGTTCTAGGGCTACATGTGGAGCGAGAATATCTGCGTTTTCGCCACTCCGAAGCAACTCATAACCTAACAGGGTATGTTGGCGAATTTCTGTAATCGGTGCAACGCGCTGTCGCAAGAAAACTTTGCCGATATCATGAAGGATGCAGCCCGTGGCTAACTGACGCAGGTGATCTTCGGACAATTCCAGTGCCTGACCCAGCATAATGCTAATAACGCAGACATCGATGCAGTGATGATGGAGATAGGTGTCTGTCATCTTAATCGTCGTTAAACCGGCCAGAATCTTACGATCCAGAACCTCGTTGAGAATGGTGTTTGTGCTTGTATTAAGCGCCTCAAAGGGCCCCCGTTCCCCCAACAGCGATTTCATCGCCTGTGAATGACATATCCCTTTCAGGCGTTCAAAGGTTTGCTCGCGCAGATCGCCAATTTCGTCCTTGATAGCGCTGTAAACACGATCCAGCGCATGGACTGCTTTGGCGCGTGTCACCGGATTTAAATCCTCATCCGGTGGTACATAAATCGGGTCTTCCGGATCTTGTACATAGATTGCCCCGTAGCCCTTGGCCACCAGGGCTTCGATATAGTCCAGCGTCAACGCCACCCCCTGATGTAACAAAATCTGTCCTCCCTCATCCATAATGGGACGTCCCACCACGAAGCCTGGCCTAAGATTTCGCACACTCACCAGTCGCATCTGCTATCCCCTATATGCCAATAACGTTATCCTTCTTCATATTTACATTATCCCATAAAAAAAAGAAAACAAGGTCTCTCAGAACGAATTTATTATACGCACTGTGTTGGTCGCCGGAGCGGTTTAGTGAGTAAAATCTGGAAGCTATCATAAAAAAACTAAGTTTTGGCTGTGCTCACGCACGGACAGCACCATATCTATTGTTTGCTGTCGCTGGACCGCTTTAGGGTTTTATTGGGGGACCGCCCAAGAGTTCCGCTACCTTCGGTTCAATAGTCTCTGCCCAGAGTTTGCATCCACGTCGATTGGGATGTTCAAAATCGGGCATGAATGATTTTATGATTGTACCGTCCTGCTGTAAAAAGATCTTATTAACGTTCAAATAGAAAATATCTTGGCCATCGTCCATTTTTGAGAGGATATCGTTCGTTTGCGTCAATTTGACCTGTTCATCATTGGGCTTTTCCCCTCTGAAAAATATACCTAGAAGAAGGATTTTCATATCAGGCAACTTTTGGCGTAGTTTATTTACGATAGCGCCAACCCCTTCCGCGATCTCTTCGGCGGTATTGTGAGGACCATTATTTTGCCCAATCATAACGATCGCCAGCTTTGGGCTAATACTTTCAAGGTTATAATGCTCCAGTCGCCAGAGCACATGCTCTGTCCTGTCGCCTCCAATGCCCAGATTGACGGCATTACGGGGAGCGTAGTACTTGTTCCATACCCGTCTTCCAGAAGTTTCAAACTTTTGCACGATGGAATCACCAATCCAAAGAATATCGACGTTTTTCGCTTTTAGTTGGGCATCCATGGATTGATGTCGTTTGAGCCACCACTCTTTATCTCGAGGCGTCGGCAGCGTTGCCGAATTCTCAGCGAATACAGGGAGGGCAACAGTTGCCATCACGGTGAAGAGTATTCCGACAAGCATACATTTTGGAGCAGATATCATTTTTTGTTTCATGAAGAAACCCTTCTCTCAGTAAAACAGCCCGCTCCACCGAAAACAATCGCCACAAGAGTCAGAAAGTGAAATTGCAAAACAATTTTGTTTCGGCTAAGGGAGGAGCAGGACCATAGATTTTTCTTCTGGTCGCCGACCTGCCCATCTCCTATACATTAAAGCGGAATAGGAGGATATCACCATCTTGCACGATGTATTCTTTGCCTTCCAGACGTACTTTGCCCTGTTCTTTGGCTTTAACCATAGAGCCCGCCGCCATAAAATCGTCGTAGGAAACGGTTTCTGCACGTATGAATCCCCGTTGGATATCAGAGTGGATTACACCTGCTGCTTCAACCGCTTTTGTGTTTTTCCGGATGGTCCAGGCGCGCACCTCCGGCTCCCCTGCCGTTATAAAACTCATCAGGCCCAGCATGTCGTAGGCAGTCTGGATAAACAAAGTGCGCGACGCTTCGCCCAAGCCTAAATCCTCACGGAACTCTGCCCGTTCTTCCTCAGGCAATTCCGCAATCTCCATCTCCATCGCCCCACACAGGCTAATCAATGTCAGAGTATGCGACTTTGCAAATTCTTCCAATCCAGCAGGATCCGACTCACCGATTTTCTCGTCGCCATAATTGCCCAGCAGCATTAACGGTTTCTGGGAAAGAAAGGTATACCCTTGCAGCATCGTCTGTTCCTGTTCCGTCAATGCCAGGTTACGCAGCGGTTTCCCTTCCTCAAGATGCTCTGCACAGCGCTTTAGCAACGCATGCTCCGTCCCCTTTTTATTCTCCTTCTCCAGGCGCTGTATACGCTTTTCGATGATAATCAGATCACAAAGCTGCAATTCATCCTCAATCGACTGCGCATCCCGCACTGGATCCACGGTTTCAAAGGGATGCATCACATTGGGATTTTTAAAGGCACGCACCACATGGACCAATGCATCTACATTCTTCAGCACTGTTAAGGCTGCACTATCCAGAGCCTTCTCATCCCCTGCCGATTCATTGGGCGCTATGTCAACGAACTCAAACTCTGCATATGTTACCTTTTTCGGATTGTGGATTTTTGTCAAGGCGTCGACCCGCTCATCAGGTACCTTGATTACTGCGATATTCGCATCCCGACTGCCATAGGCCCCTACGGCGGCCTTTGCCCCTGTTAATGCATTAAAGACGGTCGTTTTACCAGAACGGGCTAAGCCGATAATTCCAACTTTCATTTTCTATCTTCCTTCCACAGTTGTTCCAAGAACCGCTATGGTATCAAATTTTCTTAGACAGGCGACACCTTCATGTGAACTTTGAGAGTATCACATTTGTTATCGATTGACACTTCAAAAGGTGTCATAAAAAACAGGGGCTTTGCTGTGGCTAGAATGGTAAGAACCATACCTCAGAGCGCTGGAACCGCTCAGTTTTGGTCTCCATAGATTCTCGCTAATTGTTGCGCATTCTGATCCCAATGGAAATGGGTGCGTGCAAGTAGCTGACACTGTCGTCGTATATCGGAGCGTGTTTCACAGCAGTTATGCAAAAATGAGAGAATAGTTTCAAGTGTTGCTTTGTCCAAAGGATTTTGCTCAAAAATGGCCTCTTCTAATACACAGCCTACTTTGTGCTCTTGGGAAAAAGTGCTGTAATCTCCGATTCCGTCCGTCATCAGCACGGGTAAACCTGCAGCAAGGTATTCAGCGAATTTGGTAGGCGATGCAACGCGGTTCACGGGATCGTTTCTACGTAAGAGCACGCCGGCATGCGCCTGCGCCAACGCAGCAGGCACCTCTTCGTAAGGAAGTGCTTTCAGGGTTGCTGCCTCTTCCTTCAGGCCCTGCTGGGCCATCAGCTCCCGTGCTTTGGCATGATCCTGCTCGGGCACGAGAAGCAGAAAGTGCAGATTGGAATCACACGCATGCAAGGCGGCAAAAAGACGTATCATTTCTTCGCCGCATTGCCAGGTAGTAAGGGTGCCTGCATAGGCGACAATCGTGCGATTTTCTGGTAAAGAAAACAGCGGCTTGGCCGCTTCTTCAGGGAAACGCGATTCTGCGACACAACAGGGCAAGACAAAGAAATTATCCTTTGTGTAGTTGTACTTGGCGCGCAAATACGTCCCCATCGCTTCAGAAACAATGACATTGAGATCGGCTTGTTCCAAAGCACACTTTTCCCATTGTCCCATTGCATCAACGCGCTCCTGCGTAGCCCCTCCCATGATTTCTTCCTCGGGAGTTGCACCGTGGATATCAAAGCTGAGTTTCAGTTCCGGCAAGCGTTCTTTAAGGAGAAGGGCAACACGCATGCTGTACAAGGCTTCCGCATGGACACGTTGAATACGCTTCTCGGCGCATAGTGTTGCAAGCGCATCCAGCGCATCAGAAATGGCATGGTCCGTCAGCCCGACCTGGAAGAAGGCATCCGAGCGGATGAGATGAACAGTTGCGCCGAGTTTTTCAAGTTCTTTGCGGTGTTGTTTCAATGAGGAAGGCGGGGCTGTAGGGTGAAGGCAGGCGAAATGAACGCGGACACCCCAACGAACGAGATTGCGAATTTCTTCTTCGATACGGATTCGGTATCCGCCCTGATATGCGGGCGGAATGTACCCCAGAATAAGAACCGCGGGCCATCCCGATTCCGCCGTGGTTCGCCGTTCCTCCGGGAACGTAGCCAATCCCGTTTCTGAAAGCCTGCAAACTATTGCATCGTTTAACTTTATGGAAAGTTGCCGTTTATCCCAGCAGGTACAGGCTACCTCTTTTGCATACGCCACCTGTTCTGCACGTTGCGCTTTGTCTCGCAAACGCAAAATCATTTCGGCGGCTTCTTCTGGCGACGACCAGACGAATCGGGCCGGATAAATCCGATTGGCGCCTTCCCAGTTTCTTATGATGGGAATGGCGCCTGACGCCATGCTTTCGGCGACACTAAGGTGGCAACCTTCAAAATCGCTGGGAGAAATCAAAAAACCAATTTCTCTATACCATTCGGCCATATCGGAACTGTGGCTCGAAAACTGGATATGATCGGCATCAGGGGAAGCCTTAATCGCCTCGTAGTGTTCATCGTACCAGCGCATCTCGTCTGGAAAGTCTTTCATCCAGGGATATTCATGCGGTAGTTTCCCCTTGATTACAAGACAAAATCGGGGGTCTTCTTTGCGAACCAGGCGCAACACATCCAACGCCAAATCGAAGCGTTTTCGTTGAGGCACTATACCTACCATGCCTAATGTAAATTCAGCTTCGGGTAGTTTGGGTCTATCGAGTCCACCCTTTGCATCAATGGGGCAATGAAGAATAGATGACCGCGTTCCCCGGAGTAAGGGGAAAAGTTCATTCATGTGTTCATACACATGATGGGCGATAAAAAAAAGATGATCGACCTCTTTCCATGGCACCTTGAAGACGTGTTGAATGCGTTCGCGCGCATGCCATTCCTGCAAGTGAAGCCGTGCAAACAATAATTGATTTTTTCGTTTATGACGTGCATACCAAACCAGATTGCCAAGCGCCCATTCACAAAAAATCACATCGGCCCATTCCACACATTCGCGAGAAATGGTCTCAGATTTTATGTCGTGTCCGTTGTGTTCATCGACGCGAACCTCAAAATAGGGATCGTTTTCAAAATGTTCTATAAACGGACGTACAAATTTCAGGTCATGTCCCGCCACCACAAGGCGCACTGGTCGTTCTTCGCAAATAAACGGCGCTCTGGAAGGAGTCAATAGAGCCTTAATTTCAGCAATAAGCGATTTCAGCATGTTTATCCAATATTTCAGTTGTAGGGTTCAAGATAAATTCAAACGGTGAACGCAACCAGCAATCGAACTCACAGTACGAAATATTCTGGTCAAACCACAAGGAAGTTTCCGCTTCTGTCACTTCGTGCATACGGAAAGCGAGGGTCGAGCGCAAACAGCGTTGCGCCGTATGGCCAGCCTTTCCGCCCTCATCGGTCAACACAGGAAGAGTGGAAATCGCATCGAGTTCAAAGTGTTCGTCCATACCGGTTACCGAGACGCCGGAATACTGCAGGGAAAGAAGTGCGTCGAGGATATAGTTGGGGCCATAGGCACAGCTCATCTCCATGAGCATTCCCACTGTTTCGGCTGGACTTTCCTTGATAACGGTCTTAAGCTGTGCAGGCGTACAAGACTTTGCATTGAAACCTGCTTCGTCTAACGCGGAACCATATGCCTCAGTTCCGTTTACTACAAACACACAATCAGGAACCCGGGTCTGTTCCTTCAACATGCGGACGGCGTCCGACGGTTCAGCGTTGGAGAATAAGAATATGTAACACGGGGTGGATTCCAGTGACGGAGTTTCCAACCCCACCGTAGCGCAAATTTCGGTGAAACGATGACTATAGGTATGCGACCGCATTACTTCACGTACACCACGTGCGGAAATGCGCCGCCAATATAGCTCGTCTTCCATCAATGGGGCAAGCGTCTTACGCGTTTCCTCAACGGTGTGCACACAGGGAACCAAGTCGCCAAACATTTGTTCAATCCCTACCGAAGGCGTACTCACTACCGGCGTACCACAGGCCATCAACTCAAAAACACGGCGTGCAAACATGGTTGGCGAATCGCTGACCGAGTTTACATTGAGAAAAACGCGGTAGCCCCGATACGCTGCCAGCATGTCTTCATAATCCAGCTTGCCGCGAATGTAGGGACGGAATTCCTGAGGAAAAAGATAGCGTTCTTTGTCTGCACCGGTATGCCCATACATGCGATCAAAAATGTCCAATCCCCAGGAAACACTTCCGCGCAACAGATTTTCCATCGTGCGACGTCGTTCTGCGAAACAATCAGCATAATAGGTGCCTGCGAAACAAATTTTATTCGTACGTTCTTCATGGCAAACGGGATTATGAATGGCAGATTGCGCCGCAAAGGGAAGGGACATAACCCGATCGTGACCGCATCGCTTTTTGTAACTTTCAATACAGTGCGTATCGGTGGTGAATATGTAATCAAATTTTACGGCAGTCTGAATAAAGCGGTCATAATTGGGCGGATCTTCCTTGTTCCAGAAAACCGTTGGGATATCCTGTTCATTGCACCAGTGAAGCAGCTCATCCAGCTCGTAGCCCGCAGGAGAATTAAAAGAGGCAATACGATACTCCCACGCTCCTCCATTACCCTGCCAGGCTGATTCCACTAACAGGAAATCGATGTTCGCGTTTTCCAGTGTTTCTTGCCAATTCTGTGGTGTAAAAGTGATCAATTGGCATTCAGGAGCAAAGCATGCACTTGAGAATGTGTCCAAAATTGCCCCGACGCGTACCTGCCCTCGCGAAAGCTGTTTTCGTGCAGTCTGTCGGGCTGCTGGCTTCACTTCCATTCTTAAAACGTCTTTTTTCGCCTCAAGCGGTGTAGATATTTTCTTTCCTTGTTCAGAATTAGAAGGGGATGCTTCCGCAGAAAGAATCCGTTTTAGTCGTCGAAGAATGGCGCGCATGTAAAACAGAATGATACGCGGTGGCGAATAGAGAATCTGGTTGCGCATTTTTATGAAATGGAGATGATGCTGCACGTCGGCCCTAAGCTGTTCATTGCGCATTTCCAAACGATTAAGCTGGGTTTCTAAGGCGTCTTTTTCCTGACGGAATTCTGCCCGGAGTTTGTCGCTCTCCTGATGTAGATCGGCATTTTTCTGACGTAAATCAGCGTTCACGCGCAATAGGTTCTGATCATGCATGTACTGCAGCTCAAGTTTCTTCTTCGCAAGTTGCATCGCCATTTGTAGGGAAGCGAACTGCTCTTCACGCATATCGTCCACACTTGTAAAATCACATAGCGTAAATTCGGTGTTTTGCCCGGAAAGCCAATCGGTGCGTGCATACACCATCAGTAGCTGGAATCCGCACCAACAAGGGCCAGGATGCGTTCTGGTGTCCATAATCCGGAAAGAAACGCATTGCCAGTCCGACCAGCGCACAAATACATTCTCGTGGAGAAAGCGGAAGAAGTGTTCTTTATCTTTGCGTGCAGGATCTTCGGCAAAGGGCACCAACATAATAAGTAGTTTTTGGGCTGCGGGCGCTAGTTTTTCTCGCAGGATGTGGGTGGGATTTGAAAAGTGCTCCAGCACATGTGAAGTAACAACAAGATCAAAAACAGGGGGCGTAAATCCATCTTCCAGCCAGTTGCTTGCTGCGAATTCTACATCAGGAAACTTTTCACTAGCATGCTGCACCGCCGTTTCTGCAATGTCTACCCCATGTATGCGTTGTCCGGGAAAAACCTGCGCCAAATAGGCCGCCGCCTCCCCTTCTGCGCACCCCCAATCGCACATAGACATCTTTTCACTACGTATCGCATGAATCAACCAATCGGGTAGATTCTGGACCAGCAATTCGGCATAGGTGCGTGTGTATTCGCCCCCTCCTTTTTCAGCCCAATCCTTCTGGAAACGTTCGTCCCAGTATCCCCCAGAGTTGATGGATGCTTGCTCGTCCATAGTTATATTTCCACCTTATCCATTTAGGAGTTTTACCTCTGTTTCAGGCTCATAAAGTCCATTATGATAGCGTGATGAAACTATTGTGAAATAATGAGCATTCTCAACGTAATCTGAATATACACGCTTCCCAGCTTCATTATAAGCAATTGCAAGGATAAGCGAATATTCTCCGGGCACAATACGCATGGTGAATTTGAACTGCACCCGAGATGTTTTTCCCGGTTCCAGTTCGTCCAGAGCAACCCCCAATCGGTCTGTACTTATTGACAAAATATCAAGTCCTTGCCGATTTCGGATTGCGAAAGCGGCTGAAGGCATGTCACCAGGCGGTAACGCGTGTACATCTAACGAGAACTGCAAGGTAACCTTTTCGCCAAACTCATATACTTTGGAAAAACCGCTTTGTTCGCCTGACAATGTGAAAGCGGCAACCTCTATCTCTCCCCCACCCCAACGTCGAAGCGATTCCGTCCTTTGCACCTGGTCCAGAGGGATCAGCGTTGAAGGGTTTTCGCTAAGGGACTCCTGCGCCGCTGTTTTGTCCTTCTTCTCTGTAATCTGC
The DNA here is from genome assembly GCA_963678445.1 of Candidatus Hydrogenedentota bacterium. Lineage (GTDB taxonomy): Bacteria > Hydrogenedentota > Hydrogenedentia > Hydrogenedentales. Next base: position 4,569,631 of record OY782877.1, read on the forward strand.
GGGGCTGCCTTCTTTGTTTCTCTGGTTGGCGCCATCAATACTTCGCTATAGCGGCTTGTAACCTCTTTGGTTTCTCCGTCCTGGATGATTTTCCCGTTTTCCATCCATATGGTGCGATCGCAAAACATACGAACCACGTTCATGCTGTGACTTACAAAAAGGATGGTGGTATTGCGTTCAAGTAGTTGGCGCATGTATTGCATGCATTTGGTCTGGAAGGCGCCATCTCCTACTGAGAGCGCTTCGTCAACAATCAGGATGTCGGGTTCGATATGCGCCTGCACTGCAAAGGCCAGACGCATTTTCATGCCACTGGAATAGGTCTTTACCGGCTGGTCAATAAAGTCGCCAATGTCCGCAAACGCAAGAATAGCGTCCAGTTTTTCCTCAAGCTGTTCCGCACTCATACCAAGAACAGCTGCGTTCAGATGTACGTTTTCCCGCCCGGTAAACTCCATATTAAAGCCACTACCCAATTCAAGCAGGGCTGCAATACGGCCATGGGTCTGGCATTCGCCATGGGTAGGATTCAATGTGCCGGCAATAATCTGCAACAAGGTGCTTTTGCCCGCTCCGTTGCGTCCGATAATGCCAACACATTCCCCTGACATCACCTTAAAAGAGACATCGCGTAACGCCCAGAATTCACGAAAAAAAATTCGGCGCGGTCCGTAGAACATTTGTAACAATCGGTGATGCGGTTGCTCGTAAAGGTGATAAATCTTGCTCACCTTCTCCAGACGCAGTACAGGGTGCTCAGAGGACATCGGCAAACCCTTTCCGCGTGCGCATAAACCAAAGATATCCTAACTGCGCCACCACAGCAGATCCTATAAACAGCGGAAACAGAATGTACCACTGCGGCCATTGGTTAAAAATAAGAATCCGGCGCAGTTGGTTTATGAAGAGGCCCAACGGGTTGATGTAAAAAACATAGCGGTACGGAAGTGGAACCCGGTCTGGCGTATAGAAAATGGGGGTTAGAAAGAAAAGGGCGCGCAGTACAATATCTATAAAATGGGGCATGTCTCGAACATATACGCCTAGAGAAGCCACCAGCCAGGAAATGCCTAAAGTAAAGAGGGATAATGGCGCTAATATCAAGGGCAGGCAGATAGCGGTATAACAAAAACGCCCCATAAACACAAAAACGCCGACAAAAATCAGTAAAAACCAAAACAAACTCAGGGCACACGAGACAAAATGTACGGAGACAGGTAATACCTCCAGAGGAAAAATTACCCGTTTTACATAATTGGTGTTACTTACAATGACACGGGTACATTGGCTTACGGTTTCTGAAAAAATATTGTAGATTGTCAGTCCGCAGAGCAGTACCAATGCGAAAGCAAGCTTCGATTCTCCAATATCGCCCCAGCGTACTTGAAAGATAACGCTGAAGACAAAGGTGTAGATACAAAGCATCACTATCGGCGTAATCATCGCCCAGCAAAGTCCCAGCATACTGGCTGCATATCGAGTCCGTATGCCGCGAATTGTCAGTTGATGCAGAATCTGGCGGTGGTCACGGAAAATTTTCAACGGGGTACGCACAGAATTGCCTTACTCCCTCACTCTTCCGTCCCTGAACCTAAGACAGCGACTTGGAAACCTGCTTTGCGCCATGCAGCATGGTCAAGAACGTTGCGTGTGTCAAAAAGTATGGCATGTCGCATCGCTTTTGCTGCGTCTTCAGGGATAATGGCGTTGAATTCATTATGATCGGTAAGCAGAACGACGCAGTCCGCATCCTGGATGGAATCTGCTAAGTCGTTTAGTGGGAAAGGCGGACGGTCCACATGTGGATCGTGCACCTTGACGGTAAATCCACGTTCTCGCAATCCAGCTACCACAGTAAGCGCCGGACTTTCCCGCAGATCGTCCACATTGCCTTTATATGCTAACCCCAACACGGCAATAGATGCATTTTCTACCCCTTCCAGCAATTGCATTATCCGTGCGATCACATGCTGCGGCATCGCGTCATTGCGTTGACGGGCCAAATGGATAAGCTTTGCCAAATCCGGCGCTTTTTCCACTAAAAACCATGGATCTACCGAAATGCAATGCCCCCCTACGCCAGGACCGGCTGTATGCACATTTACCCGCGGATGACGGCTTGCCAGACGCGCCACTTCGCCGAACTCGATACCGAATTTTTCGCACAACAATGCCGTCTCGTTGGCTAGCGCGATGTTCACATCCCGGAAGGTGTTTTCGATGATTTTCACCATCTCCGCCGTGGTGACTTCGGTAAGGAAAATTTCGCCTTCCACTACCGATGCATATAATTCCTGCGCTAATTCTGCACTGCGACGATCATAACCGCCGATGACCCGATCATTCTCAATCAGTTCTTTCAGAATTTTTCCGGGCAACACACGTTCCGGACAGTGTGCCAGATATACATCTTCTCCTACTTTTAAGCCGGATTCGTCAATAATCGGCTTTAACAGATCCCGACAGGTTCCCGGTGGCGAAGTAGATTCCAGAATCACCAAAGCGCCTTTGCGTAGATGGGGTACGATGGTTTTGGCCGCCCCCGCGACAAAACTCATATCTGCTTTCTTGTCTTCCGTTAACGGCGTGGGCACCGCAATGATAAACACGTCTGCAGGTTCTGGGCTAAGCGCAGCGCGTAGATTACCCGATTGTATCGCTGCATAGACCACGGTGTGCAGTCCTGGTTCTTCGATGTGTATTTTGCCTTCGTTGACGGTATCCACTACCCGCGGTGAGACATCTACCCCCAGAACTTCAAAACCATTTGATGCTAAAATAGCCGCCGTTGGCAAGCCAATGTAGCCTAAACCCAAAACACATACTTGTTTCATCTTTTTTCCCTAAGCGGTCCAGCGACCGCAAGCGTAAGGTATGGTCCTTACCGTCCCTGATCACAGCAAAAACTTCGTCTTTTATGACAACTTTTTAGATTTCAGTCATTAAATCATGGTCCAGCGACCGCAAGGTGGCCAGGGCTACACCCAAAATGTATGGTTCTTACCGTCCTGGCCGCAACAAAAATTCGTTTTTATGATAGCTTTGGAACGCGAGCACTAATGAGGGGAGTCCCCCTCTAGTACATCAACTTATCCGGCATGCGACGCACAACATGCGGAAGACAGTGACATTAAATGTTTGACGATGCGCTGTGAAGCTTCTCCGTCACCATACGGGTTTACACTGTTTGCCACTTCGTCGTATGCCTTGGAATCATCCAGCAGCGTCTGTACACCGTTCACAATCTCGTCATACTGCGTGCCTACCAATCGTGTAGTGCCCGCTTTAATCGCTTCAGGACGCTCCGTCACATCTCGCATCACCAAGACGGGCTTACCCAAGGAGGGCGCTTCTTCCTGAATCCCACCCGAATCCGTCAAGACAATGGTGGATTTTTTAAGTAAATGAACAAAAGGTAAATAATCCAGCGGCTCGATCAAATGCACTTGCGACTGCTCACCCAGAATCTCTCCCGTCACCTTACGCACATTGGGGTTGGGATGCACGGGATAGACCACATCAAGATCTGGATTGTTTGCTGCTAAATCGCGAATCGCGGTGCACATCCGCCGAAATGGTTCCCCGAAACTTTCCCGGCGATGCGCCGTTACCAACAACAACCGTCGTTCTTTCCCCAACGACTCCAGCATCGGATCTTCAAAATTATAGGGCCGCGCCGCAACATCAAGCAGGGCGTCAATCACGGTATTGCCTGTAATTACAATGTGATCGGAAGGGATACGTTCGGATAACAGGTTTTCTTTCGCCAACTGCGTAGGTGCATAGTGATAGGCGCACAGGTCGTCGCACAGCCTGCGATTGATCTCTTCAGGAAACGGGCTCAGGTTATTGTAAGTTCGCAAGCCGGCCTCAACGTGCCCCACCGGGATTTTCATATAAAACGCCGCTAATGCAGCAGCGAATGAGGTGGTGGTATCACCGTGTACTAAAACTACATCGGGTTTTCCCTGCTCCAGCACCCCTTTCATCCCCATCAGAACTTTCGCGGTTACATCGAAAATCGTCTGGGCAGGGGCCATCAGATCGAGATCGTAGTCTACCGGAAGGTCAAAGACACGAATAACCTGATCCAATAACTCACGGTGCTGCGCTGTGAGGCACACCTCCACGTTAAAGGTTTCAGGACAAGCTCGTAACGCTTTAATTACCGGAGCCATTTTAATGGCTTCCGGTCGCGTACCCACAACAACCAACACCCTTTTATGGCACTGCATCGACAATCACAACTCCATCACGGCCACACGCTCGCCCCTACAGGACCGGCAGGTCCGCTTTTACAGATACACGCCGTCATTTTTGGGACGGCTTTTCAGCATTGCGTCATTCATTGACGGCTCAGATTACAAAGAAAAACAGGCATGGGGTTCTGCAACCATCACCAATAATAACCAGCGTATTTCCCCTGTGTCGCCCCTGATTATTTGAGCAGGAGACACGCCAGTTAACCAAGAAAATACCACTATAGACGACGCTTAATAAGTAATTCAAACTGCAATAGAAAATCACGGGTTTATACGCCATGCCAACTTATGCCGATTAATACTGAGGATTTTTCAAAACATGGTTCTCGCGATTATGATTTATTCGATACAAGATGGCTGTATCCAAGCAGCGTAAACACCCCCATCAACAATAACAGCATACTTAGCGTACTGAGCGGCATCTCGTGAATTGCCCCAACGGGTAGTAGAATGTCGTCGGTGGCAAAGCTGACCGGGTCAGAGGCAATGATAATAACGCTGTCATCCACCGGATTATAGGCCACGGAGTAGTAGGTGGCTCCGACAGGACTATATGTTTCTGTTACCGTCGCGGTTTCGGGATCAACGCGTAAAACCCCTGTGCCGAAGCCACCCATCAGTAGCTGGCCATCGTTGGTAATGGCCGCTGGTCCTACAGAAGAAAAATCGGTTTCTCCACCAATGGCTTCCGCGTCGGTCTCCCAATCCAGCATTGCCTTAGAAGTATAGGCTGAGCGCAAATCAGCCACAGCAATGCGCTTTAAGGCATAACTGGTAGGCATGTAATAAGGTTCGAGTACGTATTTAAGCGCAGAAGTGTACAGCCATTCCTTATCGGAACTGACTACCATTGCCGTACTGGCGGAAAACTCCCCCTCAGCAAGCGTACTGGCATCGGGTTTCAGCATCACCGATTTTGGGAAGGGGGTATCCGCAGTGATATCCACCACTACTAATTCAACGGTTGCATAGTCATCCGTTGTTTTATCCAGCACGATTAAGGTGTCACTCAGAAAAACGCCCCAATAGTGTGGAATTATCGCCCAAGGCTGACCGCTGTAATCCTGGGGCGCATCCAAATGCAACAGATATAAATCCCCACTCATACCTGCGCCTAACAATAAGGTGCGATTGTCCGGTGATAAGGCTATAAATCCCGGGTCTCCGACATACCCCCGCGCTAAGACTGAAAAACGGTCCCCACCCGGCAAGGTCTGACGCCACACCGTCTTTCCATCCCACAAAATCAGGCATCCATCGGGTCCTGCTGTCATGACTACGCCATAAGCCCCCTCTGCAGCTGCAGGAAAGTCAGATTGAAATTCAAAATCAAGCGCAAATGAGAAAGGCATAACAAGGGATACGAACATAAAAAGCAGCATTTTTTTAAACATGATTTCTCTTTCTCTCATAGGGGCTGAATATTGCTTTGATGGGGCTCGATGCACGCAGTTACTTTATCTCAGCGGTGAAAAACGGAGTAAACGTGTTTCGCCTGTCTGCAATGTGAGGACAAAGTTTTCCTTTTGCTGCCAGCCGATACCAGGATCGAAGAGATCGATCACATCGCAATAGGTTCCCAAACTTATTGCCCGTTCGCCTACTACGCGTCCATGTAGCATCATCAAAGTGTCCCCCAATGCCTCCAGTTCCGCGATATAGGTCACGTCACAAAATTTTTTCGTTGTGGGTTGTACGTACAGATGATGTTCCAGTATTTGCAAAATCTCACGCAACAGCGGCGCTGTTAAATTTGGATCTGCCAGGAATACGGATGTCCAGCCGCTTTCTACGTAACGCATGGCGACGCTTGGTTCCTCCGAATTTTGATAGCGCGCCAGCACATCGGCCTCCACGTCATCCACATAAAAAAGAGGGGCTATTTCCACCATGGTCCCATAGCGTTCATCCTGGTCCAGCCAACGTCCCGATAGCACATAGGTGGACCCGGTAAATGCTGGTCCCTCGAACAGGTTGACCTGCATTCCCGTTGTTTGAGCAACATGGGCTGCGTCCATATCGTCCTGTACGTAGCCCGGTGCATATATCCAAATGGCACTGGCGTGTTCCTCTGCAAGGCGCATATGCAGACGCTGACGTTCTGCATCGGAAAGATGGAAAGCATTCAAAAAGAGATAGGTAGCTGATACTGGACCACGACCGTCTAAAATGTCCTGCAATAAATAGAAGCGTATCGGCACGCCTGAACGTAAGACCGCATCCATACTGTTGTGTAGTAACAACTCATTCAATGGCGCATCACAGCGTTGATAACACCGGCTACCTTCGTCTACCACCACCGTCAAGCCCGTTGCCGATGACATTGGCAATGGGGGAGTATTCTCCCATGAAGCTTGTACCTCTGCTTCCGGTACATCCTCCTCTCCCAATTCTAGCAGTCCCTCTTCTTCGGGAGACACCTGTGGCGCAGGAGGCTCCGCTTGGACCACTTCTTCATTTGTCCGTGGAGGTTGCTTGCCGGGAAGCATCGACGAAGTATATAGCTGGTTGTATATACGACGCATCTGCGCTATCTGCTCCCACTGCTCCGATTCATACAGACTACCCTGCCCATGGGGATCTGCCCAGATCATGCCCAGGCCATAGACTGCCGCCATGGAAAAGTTGCGACGCTGCACATTATAGACATCCTCAGCGCGCAGGCCTTTCATGCGTGTTATTTTCCCGGTGATCGCATCGCGCGAGACGCCTGTACGCGTATCATCGATCAACAAACACTGCTTCCCATGCTCCAAGATGCTATGTACAGGCCCCATAAGCCCCCCACTACCTCCCGTACCGCGATCAATGTATGAGACAGGGCTTACAAAACCATCGATATCACTATCCAACAAGGTGCCGAGCGCGAAATGGCCCACATCATTAAAAAGATGCTCGAAGCTGTATCCGTAGGATGCATATACCGCTATTTCCGCAGGAACCGACTCTTTGATAGCGACGACTAAAGCGGCAATCGCATCCGCCACGTATTCCGAACTATAGGCGAGATAATCGATCACCGCCGCATGCTGTTCAAGGTCATAAAATGCGGTATGCAGTTGGGTCGTAGTTGGCTTTTCCGGTATCTCTACCGTTGCAAAAGCGAGGGTGTCGTCCCCCCACGCTGTTTGCAATGCTGGTAGATCTGTATATCGACGCTGTAACCATTGCTGAAATCCGCGTTGATTTACTGGCGAACGATCAAATCCCCCCGGTATGCTCCATTGTGCATCATCAAGCGCGCCCAGAATACAGCCTGTAACATGCGCTGCCAACGGTGAGGCTGACACAGCCTCTGTTAAACGCTTCAGCGCCTGCTGTACTTGTGTGAGCCAGCGTTCGGAGGCAGGACTGGGAAGGGTGTATTGTGAAGAGCTTGTCGCCATGGCTTCTGCCGGTTCTGCATTGAGCCAGGCCTTGGGCGGGTTCAAATCCAAGGCAAAACAAAAGAGGGCGCGCGGTTCAATCTCCAAAACCTTTTGCATCGCCTGCAAGATCTGTCCCGGCTCCGCCGCCTCGTCCCATGGAAGCTGTGCGGGCAATACAAAGCGCAGGACACCCGCCTCAGCCGCTTGACGGATTTCCTCGTAGACAATGGTGTTGTCGCCTTCGAGCTTCAAATCCGCATAAAAGAATAACGGTGGCAAGTTAAAGTCCAGGACAACCTCTTTTTTCCTATCGTGCTTACCATTGGAGGATGCATGTGAGCCGTCAATGGGGGGCACATCATCCGGTACCGAAAGTTTGCCCAGCCACAGCCCTGAGACCGCTGCTGTGATTAGAATAATCATAGCGCCCGCTAAACGCAGATATAGAGACGACATATTATTGTTCTCGCGATTCAACATAATGCGCCAATGCTTGTAAAACCACTGCCCGTTCCCCAAAACAACTCACTGCCGCTATAGCCTCTTTCACCAGAGAAGAGACTTTTTGATGCGCACCATTCACCCCCAGATGGGTGGCGAAGGTGGATTTGCCGGCATCCTCTTCCGGATGCGCCGCATCCAAAAGGTCGTCGGTAATCTGAAAAGCCAGGCCGACAGCGTTGGCATAGGTAGTTAATGCATCGACCGCCTCTTTCGACATATCCAGTAATATCGCCGGAATCCGTAGTGAGGCCAAAAACAGCACCCCGGCCTTTAAATGGTGAATATCATGTAGTAAGGTCAGAGACGCGTTTTTCCCTGTATAGGCCAAGTCAAGAGCCTGCCCGTATACCAATCCCTTTGTACAGATAGCGTCTGAAAGTAACGAGACCGCCTGAGAGGCTCGTTGATCGCGTCCCAATACAACCGCATTATGCGCTACCAGTTCGAATGCTTTCGACAATAACGCCATGGCGGCTAACAGGGCGCTGGCCTGATCAAACTTTACATGTGTGCACGGCTCACCGCGACGAGACTGTGCATTGTCCATACAAGGAAGATCGTCCAGAATGAGCGAGGCCGTGTGTACAAATTCAATCGCACATGCCGTATCCAGTAGCTTTTCCGGTTTTTCCCCCGACAGATCCGCCACGGTTAATACAAAAATAGGTCGAAGGCGCTTCCCGCTGCTTAGTACGGCAAAGCGCATTGCCTCATGAATATTTTTGGGCTCTACAGCGGCTGCGGGCAATCGCTCCGACAACGCTGTTTCAATCCACTGTTTACGTTCGCATAAATAACCCTGGAGATTCACACAACACCCTTACTGGTTATACGATACCTAATCCAGTATCGTCAGAAAATATCTGTATTCGAGGCAAAGTCTATCAAGCTTTCCCGGCGCATGCAAGACGAATGTCGGTCCTCCAAAATCAACAGATTTTACCATGAAGGTTATGAAGAACATGAAGCTTTATACACTAAGGTTTTTGACATCACCCTTAAAGCGCGGCACATTAAATTCAACATAAAGCCATTTGTTTCTCCTTCCCACGGAGGACCGTGGAACGAGGATAAAGCTATCATAAAAAACAAAATTTTGCTGTGGTCAGAGACGGTGAGGACCATAAATATCGCCGGTGGCGCTGGCCACCTTGTGATCCTTGGAGCACTTTAGTCTATGAAGATATCCGAAATCCCAAGCTTGTTAAAAGAACCGGTTTTTTCTAAAGAGGATATATCCATACGCGCCTGATTTCCTACAATTGAAATCAATTTGGCGCGGTTGGCTAAATATTTTTTCTGGAACGCAAGTACGTCTTCCAACTGGGCCGACTGGGTGGCTGTATAGCGTGCTTTGCGCGGATCGATCGGTAATTCATGTCGTTCCCAGGCGCGCACCGCATTGATCAGATCCCGAAAACCGATCTTGCTGGTGCGATAGCGGTTAAGGATCGCTCGCTGCGCTGCCTCAAAACGCGCCTGAGACTCGGGGAGTGTATCTAACAATTCAATGTATGCCTCCATCGCAGCGGCGGCTTTGTCGGGTTGGGTTTGAATAACCCCCACCATCCAGTTCTGATCCCCCGCACGATAGCCGGTAATATACTGCGCTGCCGCCACATAGGCGAGTGCGCGCGCCTCGCGTAATTCCTGAAAGACAATTCCGGCCATGCCGCCGGCAAAGTAGTTATTGTACAGCTGGATGGCCGGGAACATGGCTTCATCATAGGGTTCGCTGCCAAACTCCAGCCGCACGTAGGCCTGAGCATCTTCTTTCTGGAAGAAATACACTTCGTTCTGTTCAGGACTACGCACTTTTTTGTGATGATATGGAGGGGGATCACGCAATTCATCGGTTACCGGAAAATACTGTTGCAAGAGCGACCGCACCTGCTCAATGGGCAGGGAACCGGTATACGTAAATGTATGCTTATAGGTAGGTAGCGCTTTTGTCTTTGCTTGCAGCGCATCCACCGTCAAAGCACGCACCTGTGCTGCAGGCAACATGCGCAGAAAATACGAGTCGCTACCGTAGCGGTTGTATTGCACTAAGGCGTTTGCAATCGTTTCGGTCTGCTTCCGTGCATCTTCACGCTGCACAAGGATGATCTCTTTTAGCTTGTCCAGAGTTTCCTCTGGGGCCACCGGTTCGCTCAGTAACGATTTAAGCAAAGCGAGTGATGTTGCAAAATTTTCATCCAGGCCCGATAACGTGATTGTTGTTTCATTGTCCGTTGCCCCCACGCCGAAATCCGTACCCAGCGTATACCATTTCTTTTTCAATTCCATTGCAGAAAGATCACCTGCGCCGGATTTTTCCAATAATTGCGTGGCGATCGCAATGCCATTGTCGGCGTAGGTGCCCAAATTCACCGAAAAGCTGAAGGAGAAAAGATCGTTGATGGGATTAGCAACATGGTAGAGTTGCGCCCCATTGTCAAAGGCTACTTTGCTATAGTCTTTCCCTGGCTCAACAAAAACCGGTTGTAACGGTGTATAGGGCATTTTCAACACTTCTTTGGCAAAAACAGACTGTCGTTTGGGGTCGATTTCAACCACGGTAATTGCCGGTTTTTCCACATGTTCCACTTCGTGGGGGGCATCTTTCCGGAAACCAACGACGTAATCATCGCCAAAATATTGATTGGCCACACGGACCACATCTTCTTTCGTTAGTTTTTCCATACGCGCTATCTGGGATACTGCATGTGCCCACGGCTCGTAGGCCAAAAAAGCTCGGCGCATCATCGCCACGCGTGCGCTGTTTGTTTCCAGCCCCTCCTTCTCCGTTTTTTTAAAGTCGTTTATAATCGCCGGAATAATCCAGTCTTCAAACTTGCCTTGCTTGATCAAGTCCAGCTGTGCCAACAGCAGTTGCTCTACTTCCTCCAGCGATTGTCCCTGTTTGGGTACGCCATAGAGGTATTGCGCTCCATAGTCGTTCAACTGCATCGGATAAGAACCCGCATTGCGTACCTGTTGCTGTTGGTTCAAATTGAGATTGATCAGGCCGGCAGTAGCATTATCCAGAATCATATCCACCAGCAACAGCGCATCCGCATCTGCATGTTTATTTTTTGCCGTGCGAAAGGCCAGGAGAACAAACGGTTCCCCCTCAAAATTCACTGAGACCGCTTCACGTCCCTGCAATGGAGGTTCCACCCATTCCTTTTGCTCAGGCACAGGGTGTGATGGCATCGGCGTGAAATACTGATCAATGGTTTTAATCACCTCCTGCGTTTCCACATCGCCAGAGATGCATATCGCCATATTATTGGGGGCATACCAAGTCTCGAAAAAGTTCCGGATATTTCGAATTGAAGGGCGTTTCAAATGCTCTGGGCGTCCTAACGTCGTCTCCTGTCCGTAGGGATGTTTTTTGTACAACAACGCGTTGACGGCTTCGCCAATCACGCGCTGTTTATTATCCATTGAGCGATTTTTTTCTTCATACACCACCTCCAGCTCTGTGGGGAACAGGCGGAAAACGGGATGGGTAAAGCGATCCGACTCCACAGCCGCCCACTGGGCAAAACGATTACTCGGCAAATCCACCTTATACACCGTCTCCTCCAACCAAGTATGCGCGTTCAGATCACGCGCCCCCATCGCATCGTAGACCCGATCCATTTCATTGGGAACCGCATACGCAGCCGCCTGCTGCGCCGTCTTATCAATCTCGGCATAGAGGGCTTTGCGCTTTTCAGGATCTTCTTCCTTAAAATGCGCCTCATACAGCGCCTCAATTTTATCCAGCAGCGGTTTTTCCTTCGTATAATCCAGTGTGCCCATGCGCGCCGTACCTTTGAACATCAAATGCTCAAAATAGTGCGCCAATCCCGTCGTCTCCGGTGGATCATTCTTGCTACCCGCCCGCACCGCGATTTCCGCGTAGAAACGAGGCATTTCATGATTCTCTGTAATATAGACGGTCAATCCATTCTCCAAACGGAAAATTGAGGTCGCCAAAGGGTCCTGCGAGAGAACGGGAGAAATCCGCTCATATGCCGCCAAGGCACATGGGGATACACAAAGCAAAAACACCAATATAGCAATCCCAAAGCAAGCCATCGCTTTTACATTCCTCATATCCATCATGCAACCTTCCTCTAAACCGCTCAAGTGCTCCAGCGACCGCAAGGTGGCCAGCGCCACCGGCAATATTTATGGTCCTTACCGTTCCTGACCGTCAGAAAATACCGTATTTTTATGATAACTCTTCGGATTTCAGTCAATGAAGTGGCCAGCGCCACCGGCAATATTTATGGTCCTTACCGTTCCTGACCGTCAGAAAATACCGCTTTTTATGATAACTCTTCGGATTTAAGTCACTAATATGTCTCACAAGTCCTGTACTTCCTTTCCAAAAGCATGCACAGTAAAAATAACGCCCCTTTGCAGGCTCTCCACGCCTTTCTCTGCACTTTATCATGAATCCCCTATAGAGAGCTACCTGCGTCCCCGAGTTTTGAGCATAGTAGGGCACTCTCAATCCGCTGACTTTATTTCAACCAGACAAACTGTCAAATCGCAATCAATTCCGTATCACTAAAAAGTAAGTTTTATAGCAAAAAATTACTTTTGATATGCTAAGATAAACACCGTGGCGTGTGTAGAAATTGCGTGTGGAACAGGAGAACATACTACGGTGAAATGGCCTTCCATAAAATTGCAGTTTAAATTGGGAATCGTCCTTTCAGGCATGCTTATTCTTGCGGCCAGCTTGTTAAGCTATACCTTGCACTATCGTATGAAGGAAAAACTGTCAGACGATATTGATCTACATGTCGAGAAATTCACTAGCCAAATCACTCAGGCCATGGAGGGGGATACACTGGATTCTCCGGAAGGGCGTAAGCGATTCCAGGATATTTTGAACCACTTCCTGCGCTTTAATCTGCACATGGATAGAATCTATTTACTTCGAAAGGACAAGAACGAGAATTTATATTGTGCAATAAGTGCAAACAAGGCGGGTTCCTCCCCCACTACGCTTGATATGGTTCCAAGTTATATTCGGAAGAATTTTGATGATTTACAGCGAACTCACATGGACCCATATCGTGATCCTGGTATGGACACAAATCTCTGGCTACTGCATCTACCTTTGTTATCCCCTGAGGGAAAACGGCTGGGGGTGGTCGGTATCTCGATTGCTTCTTATTGGAATGCCTTCGAAGATTTATTTTATTCCACTTTGCTGCTTTTCCTGAGTACGGTAGGATTTGCACTTCTACTCAGCTGGTTTTTCGGCAAACGACTCACCAAGCCTATCGTAGCCTTAAAGGTGGCTGCCGAACGCATTGCACAAGGCAAGCTGGATTATCGGCTACAAGTACGCAGTCGCGATGAAATTGGTGAATTAACGGCGGCATTTAACACCATGGCGCAGCAATTGCAAGAATCGCATGAGCAGTTGGAGGGAGAGATTGCGGAGCGCAGACGTGCTGAGGTAGCGCTGGCGGGAAGCAAGGAAGAATTAGAAAAACAGGTAGAAAAGCGTACTGAAGAATTAAAAAATATAAATGCGCATCTGGAACAGGAGATTACAGAACGCCAAGATGCCGTGCGCGCTATGCGTGAGAGTGAGGTGCGTTATCGGGTATTGGTTGAGTTGGCCCCGGAAGCAGTAGCGGTTCAAGTTGACGATGCCATGGTGTATATTAACCCTGTTGTACTCCTGCTGTTGGGGGCGGAAGATCATAATCAGGTCATGGGAAAAGCCATCCACGACTTTGCACATGAGGCCTATCGGGAACTTATCCAGGAAAAAATGCAAACTATCGTGCAACGGGGCGGCAAAATGGATCCTTTCCAGGCCAAACTTCGTCGTTTCGATGGCAGCAGTGTCAATGTGGATATCCACGCGGGCTGTATTGTCTTTGAGGACAAGATAGGGGTCCTTATTACCTTGCAAGATATTACTGCCCATAAAATGGCGGAACAGGCTTTGCGGGAAGAGCGGGATTATACCGCCAAGATTATACAAGCCAGCCCTTCTATTATTTGTGGTGTCGACACCAATGGCAATACAACATTCCTCAATCCTGCTGGAGAACGCGTCACGGGCTACAGCGCCCAGGAGTTGAGAGGCAAAAACTGGTGGAAAACCCTATATCCGGGCTATGAATACCAACAGGTAGATAAACTCTTTGCCGATTTGGGAAAAGTCGATGTCTCTGATTATGAAATGATTTTAACCTCAAAGGATGGAAAAAAACGTCGTGTTGCCTGGAACAATATGATGCGATATACGGAAAGTGGCGAAGTTATAGAGATTGTCGGTTTTGGGAATGATATTACGGAACGAAAACGTGCGGAGGATGAATTGCGTCTTTTGTCGCAACGAGACGGCCTGACGGGTTTGATTAATCGCCGCACCTTCGATCAAACATTGCAAAAGGAATGGCGGCGCTGTATGCGTGCAAAGGCCCCCCTTTCCCTTATTATGATTGATATAGATTATTTTAAACCGTTTAATGACAATTATGGACACCAAAAAGGGGATGATATTCTCAAACGGGTGGCGGCGGTCTTACGGGTGTCACTGAAACGGCCTGGCGATGTCATGGCACGTTATGGCGGTGAAGAGTTTGTTGCCATATTACCTGAGACCAATACAGGGGGCGCTGTACAGATTGCAGAGGATCTGCGTAGCTGGACGGAAATGCTGGGCATTCCTCATGCGTATTCCCAAGCGGCGGAAACGGTGACCATAAGTTTAGGGGTCTCCACTCTGATTCCGATGCAGGGCTTAATGCCCAAGCATTTGATTCTGGCGGCGGACAATGCGTTGTATCAATCGAAACGGCAAGGCCGAAATCGCGTCTCTGTGATGGCGGCAGATGCGGAAAAAACGGGAAGCGAGGTCATTTCGTAAGCTTTGCCCAAAGTGGCCCTGGACTACAGACTGGGTTGTCCGTTTTACTCTCCCCTGATATGGAGAGAATGCGTCTTCATGGACAGCACGTTTTTAGGGGTAGCAACTCAATAATATTGTTCAGGGCGCGTTGATCTCTTCCACCCGAAATTCGAAGGTTAAGCGTTTGCCCTGCCGGTCCACTTCCATGCGTACAGGGTCGCCAACAAAAAGCGCCCAGTTTACAAAATCTATCTCTTGTGGATATGCTGTTCGCTCCCCATTCACAGAGACAATAACATCGCCTAAGCGTAGCCCTGCCATATAGGCGGGGCAGTCGCGCACGATTTCTGTGACCAGGACGCCTGAATCTACCATTACGCCAAACTGGCGCAGCGAGTAGGAAGATAGTGACGCCACGGCGTCCCCGTGAAAGCCAAACCAGGGGTTGCGCCGACGGCCATACTGAATGATTTCTTCTGCCACACGACGCACCCGATGGGCAGGTACGGCAAAACCCAATCCCTGGTTGCCGCCGCTACTGCTGAAAATCATCGTATTCATACCCACCACCTTGCCCAATGCATTGACCAACGGTCCGCCGCTGTTGCCTGGATTGATGGCTGCGTCAGTTTGGATCATTCCCTGATATAATCGTTCCCCCTCGCCCACTTCGCTGTGAATACGTCGTTGCGTTGCGGAAATTACGCCTACACTCACACTGGGTTGGCGATCCCGCATCAGGTTGCCAAAGGGATTTCCGATAGCAATAACCCACTCGCCGATCATCAAGTCCTCCGAATTACCCAAGGGCGCATACGGCAGATTTGTTTCGGTGGTTTTCAACACGGCGATATCCGAGCGCACATCCGCTCCCAACAGTTTTACTTCCAGTTCACGTCCATCAGGCAAGGTGACCGATGAGATCAAATCCGCGCCCTGCAAAACATGGTAATTGGTGATAATATGCCCCTTTGCATCGAAGATAAAACCGGTGCCGAGACTTTCCAACGCTCGTTTTTGGATTTTCGAACGCCCCAGGGGAAACTCAAAGAGTCCATAGAAATCCCGAAAGAAAGGCTCCACGACGCGTTCCGTCTGAATATCCACCACGTTGATAGTAACCACCGCAGGTGCTACTTTTTCGATCGCTGTTACAATGGCTGTACGTCGCGACGCATTCACACTTTCTTGTGCATAAAGCACTTCACACATGGTCAATAGAATAGACACAAAGATGATCAACAATGTTCTCATTTGCCTTCTCCTATAGAATATGCTTAAAAAACTACCGTTTCTTTTTATGTTCCAGAAAACAGCAACCAGGACACATTGCAAAAAGATGGCGCTGGCAGGTTTGACGGAAATCACGCATCGTTTCGTTGTTCCAGATTTCCCGCAAGGTGTTTTCGCGGATATTACCCGCTTTCTGAATCCAGCAGGGGTACACATCCCCCTGGCGTCCTATGATCAGGGTGTTCCATGGGCTGCGACACTCATAATCACGCAGTTTCAGACCACAATCGTAGTAATCCAGCAAGTCGTTCAAGGGCATACGCGGCAAACGAATATCCAGCCCTTCAGCATGCGCCGCGGTACTCGCATCATCGAGGGACTGCGCCAGTATTTTTCGGTCGATTCGAGGCCATTGGATATCCGCGGCCTTAAAAGTCTTTGGATCAACCTCGCCAAAACCGGGCAGGTCAAACATGCGCGTTTCTGTAACCAGATTCCACACATCTACTCCCAGTGCTTTCATCAATTTTGGCATCTGTGGCAGAATATCGACATTATCTTTCTGAATGACCGTGGTTACGTGCACCATAGGGCAAGGTTTTCCTGCCTGATCACGGTATTTCAGCAACATTTTGATCCCATTGGAGGAACGTTCAAAAGCGCCATTGAGTTGGCGGATTTCGTCGTGGCGCTCCGAGGGCCCTTCCAGGGAGGTGCCAATAAAATTAAAGCCACGTCCTCCAAAACGGTTGGGGGCCAAATCTACCAATGCAGCGGCGCGCTCTTCTGTCAACATGGTTGTATTGGAAATGACATGGGTGCGCGCACGCGCCGACGCATACCGCAAAAGCTCCAGGAAATCTTTCCGCATAAACGGTTCACCGCCTGTAAAAGAAATCAAACTAAAACGATGCAGCTGATCGATAACGTTTATCCATTCCTCAGTGCTCAACTCTCCTTCCTTTTGCACCTCCAACGGCGCATGCTCCAACCACTCGATGTACTGGCACATTTTGCAACGCAGATTGCAACGGCGGGTAACTTCGAAATAATAGTGCCAGGCGGGGAAAGCATATCCGCTATGGAAAAAATGATAGGGCAATGCGCTATACATACGTTGCGTGAACTGGTATAAGCGGGCAATATTAAACAGTCCTTCTTTTGCGGACGTACTCATTAAATTACCTTGACTCCCTTCTTTTAGAGACAGACACTTCAAGGCTGTCATAAAAAGCGAAATTTTCTACGGTCAGGGACGGTGAGGACCATACATTTTGATAGTGGTCCTGGACAACTTCAGTACAGCCACACGATGAACCCGGTGCGACTATGGCATATTAAAGATGTCGATACCCGTATTGTACTCGCCAGCCCCTTGTGATAAAAGATTTGCGCAAAAGCGTATTCAAAAAGTACTATTCCCCTCTGTTTGTCAGATAGAACATTGTATACACAATGAACTTGAAACAGGGTAAGTTGTAAAAAAAAGAAAATACTTGTCTTTTCTAGCCAGTGAAAGCACGAAAATTTGAAAGAGATGCGAAAATTAGGTATGATGCGAAATATAACGAACGGTAGGTATGGCGCAAGGAGCAACAGCGCATGACAATAGAGAATAAAGAAGTTAATCTGGCAGAGAAAAAGCTTTTAGAAAGCGCCTTGGCGCTTTTTTCCAAAAAGGGGTATGAAGGGACAAGTATACGCGAAATCATTGAGGGAGCTGGTGTGACGCGGCCTGTGCTCTATTACTATTTTGAAAACAAGGAAGATTTGTTCCTGCGTCTGGTGCAGTCGACTTTTGAAGAGTATGTCGCGACGTTGGAACCGATACATGCGCATTACACCGGTAGTATAGGACGTTTGAAAGCAGTTATGGGGACTACATTCTTGTTTGCCGAGGAGCGCCCCAACGCGGTACGATTGATATTACAGACCTATTTTTCGTCCGCGCACTGTGACCCAAAATTTAACCGAACAAAGCTAATGCGCCGTCGTTTCCAGATTGTAGAGACTGTTATGCAGGAAGGTCTGGAGCAAGGAGAACTGGCAGGAGGTGATGCTCAAAGCCTTGCTCTGGTTTTCTTAGGCGTGGTGGATATGCACGTAATGGCGAAAACGGATCATCCTAACACCCATCTAACGCAGGAGTTGGCGGAAGGGTTGGTGGATTTGTTTTTCTACGGTGCATGCTATAAAAAACAGCCTCCAACGGCTTTGGTGAGTCCCTATACGGGAATGCACTGACAGAGCCTCTCGAAGGAATGAAGAGTAAATGATGAAAAAACTGGTAAGTTTCTTTTTGTGTGTCTGCATCATTGCTGCAGGCATAGGAGTTTTGTTAGGTGTAAAACTCCTCCAATCAGAAAAATCGATATCGGAAGAAGCCACTTCCTATACTCCCCCCCCTGTCAACGTGCAGGTTCGCAAACTAGAACCGACTACCTTGGATGATGTGTTGTTGTTGACAGGGTACATCGAAGCGTGGGAAGAGGTACTCATCAGTGCAGAAGTAGCGGGTGTCATTGAATGGCAAGGCGTTGAAGAAGGTCAAAAGATCTCCAGGGGGGATGAACTGGTTCGCATTGACACAACATGGTACCAGGCGACCTACGATCAGGCCGCTGCACGCCATGAACTGATGCAACAGGAATTGGCGCGCATGAAGAGTCTGCGCAAGAGTGGCGTGAGTTCTCCTCAGCAATTGGACCAGTCGACAACGGAGGAAAAAACCGCTAAAGCGGATGTCGCTTCTGCACGTTTGCAATTGGACAAGGCTATCGTGCGTGCATCGATGGATGGGGTAATCGACACCTTGCAGCATGAAGAGAATGAATGGGCTGACAGAGGTGCGCCTTTGCTGAAATTGGTGCAGGTAGATCGGGTAAAGGCACTCGTCGGCATCCCGGAACGCGATATTGTTTTTTTTCAGGTAGGGGATGAAGTGCAAATCTCGCTCGATGCGCTTCCTGAACAACAATTTACGGGTAAAATTCACCGCATTGCTACGTCGGCCGACCGCGTCACCCGCACATTTCTTACCGAGATTGCACTGGATAATGCAGACAAGCTATTGAAACCGGGCATGACTGTGCGCACCCGTTTGATACGGAAACAATATGAGAATGCGATTTCCATACCGATTTTCGCCGTAATAAGCTTGGAAAATCAACGCTTTGCCGTGGTAGCGGACAATGGTGTCGCTCGTATACGCCCTATCGAAGTAGGCATACTTCAGGGCGATCAGGTGCAGGTTACTAAAGGACTTCAGCCGGGGGACCAGCTCATTATAGTAGGACAGCGTGATTTGCGCGATGGACAGGCAATACAGGTAGTGGACGGACAAACGCAATGATACTCAGTAATCTCGCCATAGACCGCCGGGTAACGGTCTATGTGGTGCTCGTGCTGTTGGTGATCTCGGGGATATACAGCTACAACGTGCTTCCTCTGGAAGATAATCCCGAAGTGATCATCCCCATCATCATCGTCACCACAATATACGAAGGGGTTGCCCCCAGCGATATGGAATCGCTGGTCACCATCCCTATTGAACGCAAACTCACGGGGCTCTCAGGGGTAAAATCTATTGAATCCTCCAGTTCGGAAGGGGTGTCCGTCATCCGAATCGAATTTATGGCGGATGAAGATATCGACAGTGCGCATCAGCGGGTACGCGATAAGGTGGATCAAGCCAAACCGGATCTGCCTGAAGATGCCGATGAACCCATGATCGATGAAGTCAACGTCTCCGAGTTCCCCATTATGTTTGTCTCGCTAATGGGCGAAACAAGTCTGGCGCTGCTCACTAATTTTGCTAATGATCTGGAGGAAGATCTGGAGGCAATAAAAGGGGTTTTGGATGTAGAAGTTATCGGCGGTACAGAGCGTGAAATTCAGATTATCGTCGACCCCGAACGCGCCGCCGCTTATGGCGTATCCATGGCCGATCTGGTGCAATTGGCTCGTGTGGAAAATGTTAACACCCCAGCTGGTGCTATGGAATTGGGAGAAGCCAAATATACGGTACGTGTACCAGGCGAATTCACCAGCGCCGATGAAATTAATAACTTGGTGGTTAAGGCGGGCCAGGAAGGTATCGTCTATATCCGCGACATCGCGATTGTGCAGGACGATTTCAAAGATATCGAAACCATCTCGCGGGTCAATGGACGACAGGCTGTGACGCTAAGTGTTTCAAAACGCGCTGGCACCAACGTGATTGACCTTACCGATGCTGTGCGTGCTGTTCTCGATGATTACAAAACGCGTTTGTTGCCCGGTATGGACATCGCCATCACCATGGATCAGTCTAAAGATATTCGTTCCATGGTTTCCGAACTGGAAAACAGCATTCTATCCGGACTCATCCTGGTGCTGATAGTTATATTCATTTTCCTGGGTTTTTCCAATGCTATTATGGTCTCCTTGGCCATCCCCGTATCTATGCTCATTACCTTCACGGCCCTTTATATCACCGACACCACCCTGAACATGGTGGTCTTGTTCAGTCTGATCCTCGCTTTAGGCATGCTGGTAGATAACGGTATTGTGGTCGTTGAAAACATCTACCGTCACGCACAACAGGGCATGTCACCCGTAGCCGCCGCCAAAAAAGGCGCTGCTGAAGTGGCCTGGCCTATTATTGCATCCACCCTCACCACGGTAGCTGCCTTCGCCCCCATGTTCTTCTGGCCCGGCATCTGGGGCAGCTTCATGTTTTATCTCCCCCAAACCGTATGTCTGGCCCTGGGCGGTTCCCTCTTCGTCGGTCTGATTATCAATCCGGCCTTGGCTGCTATTTTCATCCGCGTCAAAAAAACACATGCAAAACGTAAAGAAAAACACCACCCCTTCATGAACCTTTACGGCGGCCTGCTCCGTCTGGCGCTACGCTGGCGTGCCGTCACCATCATGCTGGCGATATGCAGCCTATTCGTCATTACCGGCGTCTTCTTTATGACCTCCACCGTCGAATTCGTACCCACTACCGAGCCCAACCGCATCCATATCGATATTGACTGCGCAGAAGGAACCAATCTGGAAACAACCAACCACGTCGTACAACAGGTCGAGGCCGTCGCCTCAGAATTTAAGGACGATCTGGAATTTACCATCGCCAACGTTGGTTCACGCGGCGCAAGTACCTACGGTTTTCGTAGCGGAGGCAGCAGCCATATCGGACGCGTTACCATGGACTTCCCTGAACTGGGTACTACATCTGTTCTTCCCAGTTCGATCGTAGAAAAAGTACGTGAAAAGATTAAAAACATCAGTGGTGGTGAAATACTTCTCAAGCAAGAGCAGGAAGGTCCTTCGGAAGACCCGCCCGTAAACGTGGAAATCAGCGGAGATGATTTCAATGTACTGGCAGAACTGGCCCAGGCGGTAGCCGAAAAAATCAAAGACGTGCCTAATCTGGTCGATCTGCAAGATGACTACGAAAAAGGGCGCCCTGAGGTGCGGGTAAAAGTCGATCGTGAACAGGCCCTGCTTTTGGGACTCAATACGCAGTTTGTCGGAATGACGGTGATGGCGGCCATCAACGGACGCAAAGCGGGCGACTATCGCGAAGGCGATGAAGAATACGATGTCACGGTACGCTTTCCCAAATATTTCCGAGAAGACCTGACCAACCTGGATTCTCTCACGTTGATCAATCTGCAAAACACCCCGGTACCCTTTTCGGCGGTCGCTGATACGGAAATCGGGGCAGGATTGGGTACGATTACCCGTATAGACCGCAAACGCACGGTCACGGTATCTGCTGAAGTACAGGGTAGATCGGGTACTGAAGTACTCAACGATGTGCGAGCCAAATTGCTCGACTTCCCCCTACCCGCTGGATACACTATGCAATTCACGGGGCAGAATGAAGAACAGGAAGAGGCACAATCATTCCTGGTGCGCGCGTTCGTCGTAGCGCTCTTCCTCATTGCGCTTGTACTGATTACCCAGTTTAACTCTATCCTTCAACCCCTTATCATCATGTCTTCCGTCATCCTGTCTTTGGCCGGCGTCTTCCTTGGACTCTTTCTCTTCCACATGCCCTTTGGCATCATCATGACCGGCATTGGATGCATCAGTCTGGCTGGGGTTGTCGTCAACAACGCTATCGTACTGATCGACTTCATCAACCAGCTACGCAGGGAAGGTATCCGAACACACGAGGCTATTGTTACCGCGGGTATGACCCGCTTCCGTCCTGTTATGCTGACGGCAGTCACTACCATACTGGGTCTTATCCCCATGGCCGCAGGTATCAGCTACGATTTTAGAAAACACATCTGGATTGTAGGCGGTGAGTCCAGCCAATGGTGGGGTTCCATGGCAATTGCGATCATCTTCGGGCTGGCCTTTGCTACCCTGCTCACCCTTATCGTTGTTCCCACCCTTTACAGCGTAACCCTGAGTGCCAGCCGCCTTTTCTCGCCCAAGAAATCGTAAGGGTGACGAGCGCCCCCTGTTTTTTTCCTAAAGGCGGCCATGTTTTTTAAGCAAGGAAAACGTAGTCCTTCAACTCACGATAGCCACGGGCAGCGCACCAGGTGCGAATCTTTTTTCGGGCCCCGGGAGCGCCTACCATAACTACAATCAAGGCACTACCAGGAGGGGGCAAGGCATCGAGAGGAACGACTGAAACACCATGAATCTTCTGCGCAATTTTTCGGGAGTTTACATCGACCACTGCGTATGGACGAAATGACTCATCCCATTCACGCAGCCAACGCTTTCCTACATCCCCCGCCCCCCATTGGCAAAAAGAGGAATGGTGTTTAAAATAGCGTTCTTTCAAATAGTGTCGTTTCAAGCGTCGAAATGCTGCTTCATTATAGCGTGCATCGCACATGGAAAGACGGTCTTCCGTGTCGTGCCAATGCAATAGCGGGGTCGCTACCTTCGCCATGGACGTCCCCTGCACTCCAAAACGCATCACCAGATCATAATCCTCAGGCCAGCCATTTTGCCGATAGCCGCCAATAGCGTGATAAGCATCGCGACGCATAAAAAAAGTCGGATGGGGTAACGGACATTCCACAAACAACTCACGGCAAATCTCATCGGGCGTATTCAACGCATTAATCCAGCGTTCATACCGCCGTCGCCCTTCCCCCACGCTCTCACCCTGCATACGCACTTGTGTGCCGCATAAGGCGATATCCGGTTGTGCTTCAAGAAGCGCCAACTGCGCCTCCAGGCGTAACGGCATGGCCTCATCATCCGCATCCATACGCGCCAGATACTGTCCCCGCGCTAATGCACAGGATTCCTGCAGGGCAACAACGATACCTTGATGGCGATCTGCAATGACCCGGATGCGCGCATCGTCACGCGCCGCCATTTGGGCCAGAGAGAATGAGGCATCGGTAGAGCCATCATCGTAGACTATCATTTCCCACTGCGTAAAAGATTGTCGCTGGATAGATTCAATAGCACGTAGCAACGTGGCTTCGGCATTGAAAAGCGGCATAATCACAGATACAAGCGGATTCAGCGAAGAGAATGCGGGCAATACGGAAAAGGTCATTCAACCGTTTCCTGGGGAACGTCAAACTGGTTCAGGTAAGGGTGCACATGTTCAGTGATGAACGCACGCACTCCTTTGATGTGCTCCAGCAAGGTTTCCAGCTCTTCCGTTCCAACAGGGGCAGAGGCGAAGACGCCTTTGGCTTCTACAAAAACCTCGTCGACACTCTGTTTAAACGATTCAATGAGCACGGTTAACGAGCCAGGATGCTGCGGTGTCTCGGGGAGCACAAAACGGAGCCCACCTACTGCAATGGGCCGTTGAAAATGGGGTGTAATCCGATTTTGTTGAGCGCAGGCGTGGTCCAACAGGAAAATACGCGCATCGTCAAAATGAGTCAGTGCAAATGTCGAGCGTATCGTCGCTGTATGTACCACAAACTTGGGGATACGCAACTGGCTTAGTGTTCGCGAAGCCACCTCGCGGATTTTTTCCAGAAATACACTCAACGGGATATCGGTCCATTCCTCTATCAACACCACCCTGTCCGGCAAAAACAACGCAATCGACTGACTCTTCTTGCCACGTCGTGAATAAAAACGCGTTTGGATGGGATTGCTGAAATCCGTACTGTCGTACGAAGCATTGCGGGTCTGCGACAAGTCAAAATAGAGTTTTTGCAACTCTTCTTTGCGATGTTTTATCACCGGGTGGATCAACTCAACCGAAAAGTGAATTGTACGGTCCTCAGCTTGCATCAAATACATTTCCTGTAGTTAGGCTACACACCCTAAGTTGTGCAGTGGAGTAAAAAACAATGGAGTACATTCCCCCTGACTTTGATTGTATACCGATAGCCCCACCCATTTCGAGGAATCATGACAAATTTGAATACAAAGCTATTGCGCTCTCCCCTCGCTACGTAGTAGACTACGGCCAAATTGCAATGCAATCCACTAATCGGCTTCTTTTTACGATTATGTGCGTTGCAAATTGCCGCGAATACGCGCCCGTAGCTCAGCTGGATAGAGCAACGGCCTTCTAAGCCGTAGGCCCTGGGTTCGAATCCCAGCGGGCGCGCCATTCTTCCCCCATATTTATTGGTTTTTGGGGTGACTTTGCCTTTTTTTTGCAACTTGGCTGTAAGGGTACTAAGTGCCTTCAAGGGCATCAAAATGCCCTGATTCTGCAAATTGCTCTGCCAAAATTTCCCACTCTTCTTCTCTTAATACACAAACATATGCTTACCGGAAGAGTTTTAGTTTTCTGAGATAGATCTTTGCAAGTAACGATGCATTTCTTTGGCTAGCGTGTGCATGATATAGTAGAAGATAGAGGAAATGGGGGAAGTACTAACGGTGACGGCGCCGAAATCCCAAAGCGCTGGTCTTATCCGTGGTAACTGTAGTTTCGCTTGCTTGTTCCTTTCTTTTTTCGTAAAGAGTAAAGGAGGGAAAGCTTGTTTTGTATGAGATGTTTTCAGAAGTTTATCGCCAAAATAAGGCAACCGATATAGATGAAAGCCTTTGATCCAGAAATCGTATCCGGCAGTATTTTGCGTTCTGTCTGGAAACTGGCTTGGCCGGTTGTGCTATTAAATCTGGTTAATGGCCTGCACGGTTTTGTCGATCATATCCTTATCGGCCATTTTGTCGTTTCAGAGAACAATGCCGGTAATGCCGCAATTGGTATTTCCTGGCAGGTTTTCCTTGTCATAGTCGTGTTTATCGCCAGTCTTTTTCACGGTATGAATGTGCTTATTGCACAATATGCCGGACAACGCGACCGCAAGAATATGAGTAAGGCGCTTTACGAAGCATTTCTCTGTGCTACGTTTTTTTTACTCTTCGTTATCGCGCCATTGGGATACTTCCTGGCGCCTCAGTTGCTCAATTTTGTCTATTGTGAGCCAGAAGTGCGCCAGTATGCTTTGTCCTACCTGCGTATCCTCTTTACCTGCTGCGCTCCCCTGTTTCTCATGTTTATGTTTACAGGCGCTTTTCAGGCCTCCGGCGACCCCAAAACCCCTTTAAAGCTGGGGATACTTACTACTTTTCTGAACATTGTATTCAGTACCGTGCTGATTACCGGAATGGGCCCCTTCCCACGTTTAGGCGTCGTTGGCGCTGCACTGGGCACGGTGTTGGCCCCCGTATTCAGCGATATCATCGCCATCCGGCTTATCCTGCAACGCAAAACTATCCTGCACCCGCCCGAACGTTTTAGCATCGTCCCCGATTTTTCTGTAGTTCGCGTCGTTGTACGCATTGGCTTTCCCACCGGTATACAAGCCGTACTACTCAATCTGGGCGGTGTATTCTTACTGCGCTTCATCGGCACGCTCGAAAATAATTCTGCCGTACAAGCCGCGTATACCATTTGCTATGCGCAGCTTTTCTCGCTGGTCTCCTGGCCTTCCTTTGGTCTGCGTAGCGCCGCGGGCACCGTCATGGGACAAAACATTGGTGCTGGCGATCCCCAACGCGGGAAACAGGCGGTACGCGTAGCAGCGCGCATCGGTTTTTTGTGGGCATTGGTTGGCGCAGCCATCTTCTGGTTCTTTCCTCTACCCCTATTGAAATTATTCAATGCCGCCGAGTCCAACGTGTACACCTATGGAACCACTCTGCTCGCTTATCTGGCCTTCTCAGGACTATTCTTCGCACCCAATTTGGCGCTTACCGGTGGAATTCAGGGGGCCGGGGAAACCAAACTTCCCATGTACATCGCCTTTATAAGCCAGATTCTTATTTCCCTGGGCTTATGCGAAGTGCTGTGGCTCTGTGATGCGCTCACCACAGAAGGTATCTGGGTAGCTATTCTGGTCAGCCATGTATCCCGCTTCCTGCTTACCTACGCTGTTTTCCGTACCGAAAAATGGGTGCACACCAAAGTGCAATTCTTCGATAGCGAAAGCGCTCCCGTGTAACGTTTGCCGAAAAGATTCTGTTTTTGAATCCACGATAACCAGGAATCCGTTTGCTGAGTTTTTGAGCGAAATTCAATCTTCTTGTGAGGGGGATTTGTTTAAGGAAATGATGCCGTTCATGTTGGAGTAGGTCCTGGAGGCGCAAGTGGAGCGCCATCTGGGCAAGATGGACTTGCAGGCGCCGCAGGTGCGGGGAACGGAGCCATATTCGCCGCTGTTTTTTGCCAAATGGAAGCGTTCGGAACGCGCGCTGCTGGTGACCTGCGCGGAGATGTATTTCATGGGCGTGTCCACGCGCAAGGTCAAAAACGTGTTGGAGAAAATGGGCGGTTTCGAGCTGTCGGCATCGACGGTGTCGTGCATCGCGGCAGAGCTGGACGAGGAAATAAAGAGGTCCAGCGACCGCAAGCGTTAGGTATGGTCCTCACCGTCCCTGACCACAACGAAAATTTCGTTTTTTATGACAACTTCTCAGATTTGAGTCACTAAACGAGTTTCGCAACCGGCGTCTGGACGGGGTTCCCTATCCCTACCTCATAGTGGACGCCACCTATCTCAACGTGCGCAAGGAAGGAGCGGGGTAAGAAAACATAAAAACAACGAAGAAAAGAAACCAATGGGCACCAAGGACACTTTTACAGAAGCTTCTTGACACAAGCCCTTTTGGGTAGGTATTACGGGGGGAAAGAACACCCCAAGTCGGTAATATCCACGATATCACGTATAAACTCTGGTCTTTTCCCGTTAAGAATGGTACTATTAGTAAAGCAATGCTGTTTCCAAAGGGAAAACGAGGGACCCAGACGGTTGGATACGCTATATTGTATGAAAGAACAACCCGTGCAGCAGAGGGAAAAACGCTTTTCGGGACTCCCCATCAGTGAAGGGGTGGCCTTAGCGCGCATACAGGTCTTAACAGACAATTACGAGCATACACCTCTCTGTTATACTATATCGACTACTGATATAAAGCACGAAAAAGCGCGACTGCATGAGGCGTTGGACCAGGCAGTGAAACAGCTGGAGCGGCTGGAGCAGGAAGTCGCACGTAGAATAGGACAAGCACAAGCCAATATTTTCGTTGCACAGCGGCTCATGATGCAGGATGAAGCGTTGGTGACGCAGATGGAGGAGAGTATTGCGAATGATCGAATCAACACGGAAGCTGCTGTAACGAAAAGTCTGGACGCCTACGAAGCCCTGTTGAGCGAGGTGGATGATGAATATATGAAGGATCGCGCGTCGGATATCGGGGAAATCCGTCGTCGCCTTCTGGATTTGCTGCGGGGAAAACCTGTAACACCACAGAAAATTGCCAAGGTTAAAGGCTATCGCATCATTGTCGCTAATGAATTAACACCGAGTGAAACGGTGGCGTTGGATACAGCACATGTCGCTGGCTTTATTACTGAACGTGGCGGACGCGCCTCGCATGCGGCCATACTGGCGCGCGCACTTGGAATACCCGCTGTCAGTGGCCTCAAAGGTGTCTCGCGACACGTCAAAAATGGCGACGAGGTGCTTATCAATGGCGCCACTGGTGAAGTTGTTCTGCACCCTTCCCAAAAGACCTTGCATCTCTATCCTTCGGCTAAACGGGAGACTTTATCCCCGATCCCAACAGTAAAGCCGGTTGAAGGTATTGTAGTCATGGCCAATATAAGTCTGGCCAGTGAACTGGACTTTGTAAACCAGATGCAACCCGAAGGGATCGGGCTGTATCGCACCGAGTTTGAGTTTCTGGTGGCGGGACGTATGCTCAACGAGGAAGAACAACTGGAGCGATATACACGTGTCATCAAAGCGATGGATGGCAAACCCACTTTCGTTCGCCTGCTCGATCTCGGTGGAGACAAGGCCGCTGCCTTTTTACGACTCCCCAATGAGGAGAACCCCGCCTTGGGCTACCGAGGCTCCCGTCTACTTCTAGGCCATCCGGAATTATTCGTTGCACAAGCACGGGCCTTAGCGCGTGCTTCCATGCACGGGCCTATAAGCATTATCTACCCCATGATCGTAGACAGCCGTCAATTCCTTACCTTGCGTGCTTTATTTAATCAACATACCCATGATATCGATACCGGGAACATCCAGCACGGCGTAATGTTAGAAGTGCCTGCAGCTTGCATGGCGGCACATGAGATTCTGCAACATGCAGATTTCGGTTGTATCGGCTCAAATGATCTTATTCAATATCTCTTTGCAGTAGATCGAAACAACGAATTGGTCGCACGTGATTATACGCCCGATCGTTCCGTATTCTGGGATGTTATCCGAACGATTGCCGAGGCAGCAAACGATACGGATAAACCACTGTCCTTATGCGGGGAATTAGGGGGGCAACCGCAATACCTACCTCGCTTGATTGAATTGGGTATCACCACCATCAGTGTCAGTCCGCGTCTGATTGGCTTGGCTCGTATTACAGCGCAACGCGCATTACGAACTATTTCTAATCGCACATCACAATAGCTATACAGCACTATATAAGGGGAAACTGCTCTCGGAGGACTCTTCGTGGCAGAAGGTTTTACTTGTTTTAGGTGAAGTAAAACGGCTTTAAGGGGAACGCTTTTGTAACGGTATACAAAGCGGAAAAGAAATGTACACATGCATGCGCAAAACTGTTTGGGGAAGCAAATTGTACGGTAAGCATGTGCGCTGTCTTGTGCACGGCATCTTACTCCCCTTTCCCGTAATGAATATACTTAATTCATGGTGCTTGACAAATGGGATCTAAATAAGTAATAATAATTATTACTAATTGGAACAAGCTTATGGAACATGCAACTTTGCAACGAATGACACGACAACGACGGGTAATTCTGGAAGAATTGCGTAAGTTAAAGACACACCCAACTGCGGCTGAACTGTATGAGTTGGTGCGGGAACGCTTGCCCAAGGTGAGCCTGGGAACGATCTATCGCAATTTGGATACCTTATCCCGATGCGGGGTGGTACAGAAGTTGGATATGTCAGGTGGCCAGGCACGCTATGACGGTGATATCTCGGACCATTTTCATATTCGATGCACGCAGTGTGAACAGGTAGCAGATTTGGCCGTGGATAGTGTCGCTATCCCTATACCCCATGAGAAACATTTAGCCGGATTTGAAATCACAGGGATGCGCATTGAATATGAAGGTGTATGCCCTCAATGTCGCCAAAAGAATTCAGCTAACAACTAAAGCGGTCCAACAACCGCAAGCAAGCGGTATGGTCCGCACCGTCCCTGAGACCAATAAAAATTTCGCTTTTTATGATAGCTTCTGAAGTGTCCGTCAGTAAAGTCTCCAGAGCCCAAAAGCGAAGGCCAAAAGAATATGGGGAGTTTCCCAGTATCTGAAATAGTACTGTTTAACTCAAAGGGATTAACCCTGTTGTTTAAAAATGCACACCGCTTATAACGAACGGTAGGAGGAATGACCTAATGATTGCTAAAGAAATTCAGGATGCGCTAAACCAACAAGTCAATAAAGAATTGTTTTCTGCATACCTCTACACGTCGATGGTTAATTTTTTTGAACAGAGCAACCTGAAAGGTTTTGCACATTGGATGCGGTTGCAAGTGCAGGAAGAGTTAACGCACACGCAGAAGATTGTGGAGTACCTTTTTGAACGCGGTGGAAAGTTGGAACTCAAAGAAATTGCAGCACCACAAGCAGAGTGGGCCTCCCCCCTGGCGGCATTCGAGGCTGCATATAAGCATGAATGCCATATCAGCGGCTGCATCAACAAATTGTCTTCGCTGGCGACTGAAAAGCAAGATCATGCAACCAAGATTTTCCTGGAATGGTTCGTTTCAGAACAGGTAGAGGAAGAAGCCAATGCCGATGATATGGTCCAGCAACTTAAGTTGGTTGAGGGCGCACCGGGTGGGCTGTTTATGTTGAATCGAGAGGCAGGACAGCGTCAGGCTGCTAACGCGAGCACAGAAACCGCTTAAAGTTGATTGCTAAACACAGGCGGGAAATATAGCGTCTCCCAAATGTGTTTTTCCACAAAATAAGCCACAAGGGATTTTAAAAAGCTCGTCCGCATTACCCTGGTAAGGTATGCGCCAAACCAGAAGCGGACATCGTACAAACCATAGCAAGCGAGAAGGAGTAGGAATTATGAGCGTACAAGTAACGCAACCCGCCCCAGACTTCACTGCAACGGCCGTGATGCCAGACAACACTTTTAATGAGGCATTCCGCCTGTCTGATCAAAAAGGAAAATACACGATTCTTTTCTTCTATCCGTTGGACTTTACGTTTGTCTGTCCTTCTGAGATTATTGCTTTTGACAAGCAATTGGAGGAGTTCCACAATCGAAACTGCGAAGTGATCGCAGTATCCACTGACTCCCATTTCTCTCACTGGGCCTGGAAGAATACACCGGTTGAAAAAGGCGGCATCGGCAATGTGCAATACCCCATTGTCGCGGATATAACCAAAAACATTTCCCGCGAATATGGTGTATTGATTAACGAATCCGTCGCACTGCGAGGCCTCTTCTTGATTGACAAAGAAGGTGTTGTGCGCCACTCTGTCGTCAACGATCTGAGCTTGGGCCGTAGTGTTGAAGAAGCTATCCGGGTGCTCGATGCGCTCCAGTTCACAGAAAAATATGGCGAAGTCTGCCCTGCTAACTGGAAAAAAGGGGATGAGGCAATGAAGCCCTCTGCTGAAGGTGTGGCAAGTTACCTATCCAAACATGCCAAATAGAATTCAGGAGAACAACTGCGTTTCTTAAACCGAAGGGGAATATTAATGGCTACGAAAAAACTACAAGTGTACAAATGCATGTCATGTGGCAACATTGTAGAAGTTGTTCACGCTTCAAATGGGCAGTTGGTTTGCTGTGGGCAGCCGATGATGCTGCTTTCTGAAAATACCATGGACGCTGCGGAAGAAAAACATGTGCCCGTCATTGAAGCGGTCGACGGCGGTATCAAAGTCAAGGTAGGCTCGGTGGCCCATCCGATGGAAGAAGAACACTTCATCGAATTCATCGAGGTGGAACACGAGAGCAAAGTATATCGTCAATTCCTTAATCCGGGAGATGCTCCTGAGGCCAACTTCCCTCTGCCCGCTGAAGGGGTTGTTGCGCGCGAATTCTGTAATCTGCATGGATTATGGAAAGCAGAATAGCAGTAAACCACGCAAACATCTGGAAACCTATTGAATCATAAAATGGTCCTTGAAAAGAGAGCCGTTTTATGCTAGATGAAATGAAATGCGAAACTGAGACTTGAATAAAGTAACTGTAGTCTTGCTGTAGGAAGGGAGAATCATGGCTGATCTTAAAGGGACGAAGACGGAAAAAAACTTATTGTGTGCCTTTGCAGGAGAATCACAGGCGCGGAACCGCTACACCTATTGGGCCAGTGTGGCCAAAAAAGAGGGGTATGTGCAGATCTCGCATATTTTTGATGAAACGGCCAATCAAGAAAAAGAACATGCGAAGCGTTTCTTCAAATTCCTGGAAGGCGGCCCTCTTGAAATTACCGCTACCTACCCTGCTGGCATTATCGGGTCCACAGCGGAAAACCTTGAAGCCGCAGCCGATGGAGAACATGAAGAGTGGTCGCTGCTGTATCCCCAATTTGCGACTACCGCGCGTGAAGAAGGATTGAACACCGTAGCAAGTGCCTTCGATGCTATTTGTGTTGCGGAAAAGCAACATGAGAAGCGTTATCGCGACCTCCTGGAAAACCTGAAGACGGGTACCGTCTTCAAAAAGAATCAAAAAGTCTGGTGGCGCTGCCGTAACTGCGGATTCCTGCATGAGGGAGAGGAAGCTCCCAAAGTTTGTCCCGCGTGCCTGCATCCCCAAGCCCATTTTGAACTTCTGGCGGAAAACTGGTAATCCAGTTAGTTCCCCTTACAAATCTTGAAATGAATCAGGCGGGAGCAATGCTCCCGCCTGATTTTTAGGCATAAATATCTCTTCTATTTCTCTTTAGGCGGATAGATAAACAACAACGGATCGATCTCGACACCGTATTTAGCCTCGCTCAGCAAATAGGTCACCTTTGTTTTTCGTGAAGCGGCCCTTAGTTCTAACGACAGACAGACGCCGGTTTCTTTATCAAACAAAGCTGTTACCTTTTTGTACTCCCCCTCCTCTTTCCCGCTTAAAGAAGGTGCACCTTCAATACGTATCACCGTCCGTCCCTCAAAAGTTTCCTCCCCTTTATACTCCGGCACCACGCTTTCCTCTAATAGTTCAAAGAAAAGTAGTCCTCCAGGCGGCGGCAACATATTCAAGGTAAGCGACGTTTCAGTATCGGCTTCATATTCACCTTTTTTACCCACTAAAATATGTAAAAAAGCGCCATCGTAGAGCGATTCATAGGTTATTTCCTCTTGATTCGAAGTAGCTATCTCAACTTGAAAGCGATATTGTCCGTATCCCCCATCACAGCGATACCACAGCGTTCCCTTCCCCTGCGCTTCTGGAAGTGACGCTTCTTCCTCCTGCATCACAAATTCAATCTGCGCCGTCATGGTGCCCTGTTCTTCCAATTTTGAAATCAAGGCTTTACGACATTCCGTGTATGAGGTCGTTTGGCTCATCGCATCCATTGCAAAAAAAAACATTAGTGCAAAAAGATACAGATCTTTTTTTAGCATTCTATACACACTTTCGAGTAAATATTTCCTGTTAATCTCATATTTTGAGTCACTGGAGGGCTTGTTCCCTCAAGCTGCCTCAGGCAATCATTGACAGTCACTCACGAAGTAATTAGACTACAATTACATATGAAGTTCAAGCATGCCGAGTTATGGTAGGAGAAGATATATGCCGCATCCGCTGGAACATGAAAGCTATGAGGCTTTCCAAAAAGCGTTGATCGCTGAAGATGCACACCTAAAGACAGCACAACAGGCGCTTTCGGAGCAGGTGGATATCCTGCAAAATGCACTGATTCAATGTAAAAAAGCCATTGATGAAGAATTGCACAATCGCATTCAGTCTGCTGACAACACCCAGAAGCATTTTGAAACTTTTATCGCCTACCTAAAATCTTTTCATGCCGATAGTGATGAAGCAGAGGCGCTAAAAAAAGAGCTGGAAAGTATCGCTGAAAATGATGCTGCCGCTCAAGAAAGAATAAAAACCTTAGAACAAGAGAATGGGGAGCTACATAAAGCGCTTCAGGCAGGGAAAGGTCGCATCGCTACACTAGAGAAGGAAGTCGGTGATGCCTCGGCGAAAATAGCCCAAAGAGAGGAAAAGATTGAGAGCATTGAAGCGCAGTTGCAGGAACAGCATTCCCATGATGACGTATTAC
This sequence comes from Candidatus Hydrogenedentota bacterium, assembly GCA_963678445.1. Taxonomy (GTDB): domain Bacteria; phylum Hydrogenedentota; class Hydrogenedentia; order Hydrogenedentales. The sequence continues at coordinate 4,603,536 of OY782877.1, forward strand.
AAACACAGCTTGAACAACTCCAGAAGGAAAATGCCGCGCTGAAAGAAGCACAAGAAAAATGGCAAAGCCGTCTTGAACAGATGGAGTCTGAACAGCGAAATTCCGAGGAGCTCGCACAAAAGGCGCATATGGAAATGGATACGCTGCGTGCGGAGAACACCGCACTTCAGGAAAGCGTACAGCAGCGGGTAGAAAAGGAAGTAGTAGAGACGCTGCGTCAACAATTGGAACAGGAACAGGATCGCGCCGCCCTTCTGGATCAGCAATTACAGGAGGAAACCGCGAAAGGAACAAAGTCGGTCCTGGCCACCCAATTGGCAGAGGCATTAAAAGATGCTGAAGATGCACATAAAGAACTGCTCACGTTGCGTCAGGAATATGAAAAGCTTCGTCGAATTCAAGGAGTTCCGGCTGCAAAATGCGATGAGGATATGAAACAGCGCATTCAAGAAGCAGCGGCAAAGTATAGTAATGGTCAAAAAGGAGGTATTGGCGAAATCCTGGTAGAGGCCGGCATATTGGAACCGAGTATCCTGCAGGAAGCCGTTGAGGAACAGCGACGCAATCCACAGCAACATCTGGGGGGCATCCTGATTGAAAAGGACTTGGTCAGTGAAGATACACTGGCTCAGGTTTTTGCAACCCTCTCCGACGCGCCGCTTATCGCTTTAAGCATGGAAAAGATTAACCCGGACGCAGCTGCACTTATTTCTGAACGACTAGCCAATCAACACACCTGTATCCCCTTGCGGCTGGATGGTGAAAATCTGCTTCTGGCCATGGCTAACCCCATGGATTTACTTGCACTGGAAGATATTGAACGTGCCACCAACCACCGTGTGCAAGCTGTTGTTGCTACTACCTCTGAGATCAAGGCTGCTATCTCGCAGTATTATTGGGAACCTGAATAATACAATCGGGTTGTGCTTTTTCCAATACGTTCTCTCATCATTAATACGATATCTATTACGTCTTCTTCTCGATCCGAAATGGAGACTTCTTATGAAAACAGCCGTATTGCAGATCAATTGTGCGGATGCAAAAGGAATTGTCTATACCGTCTCCAGATTCTTGTATGACCATGGCATCAATATCATCGACGCCCAGCAACATACGGAAGAATTAGGCAATCGTTTTTTTATGCGGGTACGCTTTGATCTGGCGGATATGAGGCTAACCAAGGCGGCATTCCGAGAGGCATTGGAAAAGTTGGCGGTAGAACACGCCATGGATACCCAACTACACTTCAATGATGAACGCAAACGCATGGCTATCCTTGTGTCGAAATATGATCATTGTTTATACGATCTTTTTCTTCGACATAAATATGGGGAGATCAATGCAGACATCGCATTGGTGGTTAGTAACCACCCGGATTTAGAACCGGTAGCACGTAGCTTCCGCGTCCCCTATTTCTATGTGCCCGTGAACAAGAAAAACAAAGAAGAAGCCGAGGAACAAGTCCTCAAACTATTTGAAAACCATTATGTAGATTTCGTTGTATTGGCGCGTTACATGCAGATTCTTAGTCCCTGCATGGTAGAAGCCTACCGAGCGCGCATTATCAATGTACACCATGGCTTCCTACCTGCATTTAAAGGTGCCAAGCCCTATCATCAGGCTTATGAACGAGGTGTAAAAATGGTTGGTGCAACCAGTCATTATGTCACTGAGGACCTGGATATGGGACCGATTATCGAACAGCGCGCCATTCGGGTTAATCACAGCCATAGTGTAGAGAATTTGGTGTCCATGGGCCGCGATATCGAAAAGCAAGTGTTGGCGACTGCAGTAAAAGCACATGCCGAAGATCGTATCATGGTCTATCAGCAACGCACCATAGTTTTTGAATGATGCGCAAGGCACAGGACAGCCGCAATAGAATTTCCTTTATCCTCCACGGACAAAAAAATCCGCATCAGATACACTGATGCGGAGGGATATGCATATGCGCTTTCAGTCTACTCCATCAGCGTCGTGATTTTTCACCTTTTCCACCATCCCATACGCCGCTACTATTGAAGGTGTAACGATAGCTTTCACGACCTGTTTCTTCGGTTGCAATGGATGCGGAGGCCGCAGAAGCTTCTGCACGCGTGGGTTTACGCGGACTTTGATAAATCCGATATTGATACTCAATAAACCCGATATAGCTCTGCGTTTCATGGGAAGCGCGATTCACATGGGTAGCGTCCAACGGATACGCACGTTCGTAGACTTTCACGGCCTTATAATATGCGCCCCGCAAACCGTCCTGCTGGTACTTAACCTCTCCATGGCGCCCTTCCTGATTCAAACGCTTCATCTCGGCCATTCCCACTTCATCCAACTGCTTGAAAACTTTATCGGACCCTGATACATACCCCTCGGGACGTTCCTTGAGTCCAAAATCGACCATAACCTTACCCGCCACCTCTGACGGAGTGCGCTGACAGGCCACTAAGCCGAGACAAATCAAAAACACACAAAGCTTTCTCACAGCTTCCTCTCCCAGAATTTAAAGCGTCCTACACTTTTTACGTATAAAACCAACAGACGCAGGCAGTATAGCATGCCTGCGTCTGTACAGCGAAATATTTGTAGTGTTACCGGACATAATCCAGCAGACTGGCCTGAATTACACGCCCTCCTGCATTCAAAGCGGCATTTAGCGCATTGGTCTGTAGTTCGAGATTGATCACCGTGTCAGCATAATCAGCATCTACATTGTCCGAACGAACATTTTCCAATTGCACAGAAATCTCCTCGATATTAGTTTCCATGCGTTCAATTCGATTCTGCGTTGCCCCCAGTCGAGCACCACCTACTAAAAGCTGATCCTGAGCATCCAGTAACTGTTCCAGGTTGGTGTTTAGTGTCGTAAGATCAGAGGCGCGAAGACTATCACGAATATCGATCAGTACCTGAAAAATATCCTGCGTACCCGGGTCCGTCTGGGTAAAAACCGCCGATCCGGTTTCATTCGTGGTCACCCGGACATCCTCGAATATCTCGACTTCGATATGCTCATCGTTACCCTCATAACTAACTGCTGTAATCTCTCCACTTGCATCGCGTGTAGCGACAAACGGCGTGGTCTGCGTGCGCGAACCGCTAAAAATATACTTTCCGTTATTTAATGTATTCCCCTGCTCCAGCATTGTTTCCAACAACTGGTTAATTTCGATGGCGATCTCATCACGCTGGGTCTGACCATTGGTGTTGCTCAATCCCTGGACGGTCAATTCATGTGCACGCTGGCGAACATCTTCCGCTGTGCGAATCGCTGATTCTGCGGTCTGTAACGTAGGACCGATTGTGGAAATATTAGTTAGGTATTGGTCATTTTCAGAGACCAACGAGGAGGCGTTTACAGCACGACGCGCTGCCAGCGGATTATCGGATGGACGATTTACCAATTGTCCTGTGGAAAGCTGTTCTTCCAGTTTCAGTATGGCGCGGCTCTGCTGATTCAGATTGTTCAGCACCCGGTCTGCAATAAGCCGTTGTGTAACACGAATACTTCCCATCTCCTCGTTCTCCTTTCAAACACTTTAACCGCGTTGATCCACCATAGTAGGCACCGCACTACGCACTACCGCATCAGCACCTGACGCATTGTAGCCTCGTGAAACGGGTGTATGGGGTGTCACCGCATGTAAAGCATGATCTACAATACGCAATGAATAGCGCATCTTCCGATTATTTTCGCGCACCACATGTTGAATCTCTTTCAATATCGTCTGCATCTTCTTTTGGAAGTCACGCAGACGACTTTGAAACGGTTCAGGAACTACCTCAATAAGATGGCTTAAGGTCTGTGCCTCTTTGGGTAACGCATACTCTTCCACCACGGTATGCAACAACTGTAAGCGCTGCTTTTCCGCCCCCACCACCTGCTGAATTAAGCCCTGCAATGCTATCGTTTTGGCATCCAGCGCGGACATATCACGGGCTTGCGCAGCATTTCCCTGCGCAATAGTCAAATTCAGCACCTCTTCCTGACGGGCTAATTCGTCGGAGAAATAGCGGCATAATGCTTCTAACGATTCATCATGTTTATTCACGTTTTCCATCTCAAAATACCCTGATGTGCATTCTGGAAGTCCTGCAACGGCTGCTGCAGCTCTTCCAGAGAAAGAAGGCCGTCTGCATCGCTATCTAAACGTTCGAAAAGCGACGCACTCAGACCACTTTCCTCCTGAGTAAGCACACCATCATTGTTAAGATCACGTAAGGAAATAAGCCTCTGGCTCAAATCTTCTCCAGAGCTGCTCGTCGAAGTATCTCCTACCTGGCTCTGGATCTGTTGCTGCAACAAGGCTGCAAAATCTTCATTACTAACCCGGGGTTTCTTCAGTTCGCGCACCAGCCCCGCAGCACTTTTTAGCACTGAATTCACCGCTGTTAATTTTCCAAGTCCGAGTAAAGCCATGATTCATTCCTCCGACAACGGGTAAAAATACCGCCGTCGCGACTTCCACTGTCTTTATCGGCAACACATCCGTATTGCTTAACAATAGGCTTGCAATAGCGTTATACGCGTTTATTCACCCGTTGACTGTAAAGGCAGTCCACTATCATTTTTTTGTAACGCAAGACCTGCCGCAGCCGTATTACGTATGGGCAATCCCTTATTTTCCGTCGTCGCCAATAATCCCGGCGTCTTCTGCCGCGCCTCTAATTGAGCCTCCATCATTTTAGCTATACCAAACTGTCCCGATTCCGCCATCTCCCCCGCCAGATAATCGTCAAACATTTCCTCGAAGAATTCCTGTTGACTGGAACGGCCAAACAAACCATTTTCAGGCACGGTCTTTCGCATCTCACGAAGCATTTGATACAAAAACAGCCGTTCATACTCCTGCAACGCCTTCTCAGTACGCTGCGTCTTTTGCTGTTCCAGGGGCACTGTACTGCTCCGTTGGGCTTCCAATGGATTTACGTACAACATTACATAATCTCCAGATCCGCCTCGAGTGAGCCAGCTTCCCGTAAGGCCTGAAAGATAGAAATCATGTCGCGCGGTGTTACCCGTAATCGGTTCAATGCCTGCGCCACCTCAGCAGCCGAGGCACCCTCTACAGGCATCAGATGCGCCTCTTGCTCCTCTACCTCCAACTCCGTCAACTCCGTCACCACCGGGTTGGCGTCTGTAAAGGAGAGCGCTGGTGTCACTTGTGGCGTCGTTGCAATACGAATCGTCAACGCACCATGGGCCACCTGGCACGGTTTAATACGCACATTACCACCAACTACGATCGTACCCGTGCGTTCGTTGATAACTACCCGCGCCGCCTGTACCGTCTTCACATCAATATCTTGCAAACGTGCAATAAACGTGACCAACTCTCCCCTATCTTCTTCAGGAATAGTCACGCGCACTGTGCCCGCGCCCAAGGCAATAGCCGCATCCGTCGCTAACACTTTATCAATCGCTTGCTGTATTTCATTTGCTGCAGAGAAATCGGGGCGTTTCAGCATCAGCATAATCCGTTGTCCATCAGTGATTGTGGAAGGCACCTCATGCTCTACATAGGCCCCCATGGGAATCCGTCCTGACGTCACATGATTCTGGCGCACCGACGTTCCCCCAGAGGCATCAGCATTAAACCCACCTATCGAGAGCGGTCCCTGCGCCACCGCATACACCGTATCGCCCTGCCCAGGCCCCTTCAGGTGCGTCTCCATCAACATCCCCCCCTCCAGGCTGTTGCAGTCGTACAAGGAATCCACCTTCACATCAATACGGGTTCCTTCTTTGGCAAACGCGGGAATCGTCGCTGTTACCATAACAATGGCGGAATTACTAGAAGAGAGGAGCTTGGTATTCATCACATCAATACCCAAACGCTGCAACATACGTTCCTGCGCCTGCACCGCTGCTGCTGCGCTGTCTCCTGTGCCCGAGAGCCCCACCACGATACCGATGCCCTTAAGCATATTGCCGCGGGCTCCCTGAATTTCGCAGAGATCGCGTAGCCGCATTGCGTATGCGTCGTTAACAAGCAGCGACAATAAAACGCCTAAGATCCACATTGGCAGTACGATGATATTTCTGCGAAACAACATCATCTTCTAAGCTCTCCCGAATGCAATGTATGCATTTTCTATACTTCCAGAAACTACAAAATGTATGTACCATGCGTGGCCTAAAATGGTGAAAACCAATCCAAAAATCGGGTGATTATTCCACGCCGCTGGTTATTCCACAACGGTCCTTTTCCTTTCAACAGCACCTGCGCACCTGCCACTTTGTCCGAGCTAATCGTGTTGGCGGGTGTCACATCTTTCGGACGAATTACACCACTAACTACAATCGTTGAATCTTCCCGATTCACCGTCATCTGGCGCTCCCCTTCGATCATGACATTACCGTTGGGCAGCACCTTCTTTACAAAACAGCTTATCGTCGTACTCAACTCGCTTCGACGCTGTGTTGAACCCGTATTCTTTGTCTCATTCTCTGTCTGCAAATCCCAGTTAGGCAGTTCTTCCTTGTTCAGAATATTCATGCCTGGCTTATTCGCCACCAAAAATTCGTTGTCGTTCGCACCCGCCTGTGAACTTACATCCCCCTCCTTCTTTGTATTCGTATTGGCGGAAGTCACCGCAGTCACCTTCTCCTGCACGAGCACCGTAATAATATCCCCCACCGCGAAACGCGCCACTTCTTCGGAGATCAGTGTTCCGCCGCTCGCTGCAGTATGCGTGAAAAGCGAATCTGCATGCACTGCACAAAATGGTCCCGTCAAGGCCATCAGACAACCAGCAAAAACACATCCATAGCCCATCCGAATCTTTTCAATACTTTTCATCATCATTGCAGCCACCCTACGGAATCACCACAACACCATCACCGCGCACCACCCCCTGAAACCGCTCCTTTGAATTCAAGTTGGCACATGTAATTACGTCGCCCTTACGTGCATCCATCAACGCCTTGGCGCGACTTTGCACAAACAAAGCGCCTGCGCGCATTTCTACTGAAACCAATTGATTGCGTTTTACCAGACGAGGCGCTTCTACATCACTCACGCGAATCATATTGCCTGGAAAAATGGTTTTACGCGCCACCATTCCCACTATTTCCTGGGGATTCATAACCACATTGCGCGGCAATGTCTCTAATGCGCGTTCCTCGACTTTCAGATCCGCTGGAGAGATGATACGTCCTCGCGGAATATCCGTGCCCGCCATCAAAACCTTGCCATAGGCGGTCACATGTGCTTTGCATAGTAATGTACGTTGCAGCTTTCCATTCGCATAGACCTTACCCCGAAAAGCCCCCTCCCCTACGTACTTATACGACGGATTGCTACGCCATTCAAAGACCACGTCGCCCTCTGGCGCTACAATCTCATTCGTTGGCAAGGGTACATCAATCTCTGCACGATCCGATTCCCACGGCATGTTCGATACAATGAATTGTCGCAAGGAATCCGCAATCATCTCACGCGAAATTTCCATGTACAACGTCGTTGCCCGCACGCGTCGCGCTCCGGTAATCTCCATCTTCTCCGTATCAAAGCCCGCATTACGCAAACGCGCCGTTACCAGCGAGGCATTTACCTGCTTGCTGGCGCCCGGCGCTGCAGCCGTCGTCATTTCGAGCGCACCCAATACTTCCGAAAGCTCACCTTCGATATCCGCCACCTCACTCAATAAAACACTTGGACCTTTTACATAGGCCTCTTCATGCAGTACCAATGTATTCTCCGCCGCTACGGCAATTCCCGTACAGCAACAGAGCAATATCGCATACAGGTATCCATATATCAATAGATAGGTTGTACTGCATTTCCTATTCATGACGATCTACTCCTGTCAAGACTAGCGCCGTACATTATTGGCGGTCTGTAACATCTCGTCTGACGTCTGAATTACTTTCGAATTCGCTTCATACGCACGCTGCGCAATGATCATCTGCAATATTTCCTCCACCACCTCCACATTCGAGTTTTCCAGAAAGCCTTGTGCCACCGTACCGACACCGTCCAGTCCGGGTTGCCCTGCATTCGGCGCACCTGACGCTTGCGTTTCCAGTAACAGATTACGTCCCAAGTGTGCATCCAGACCTGCCTGGTTTGAAAAGCGGACCAACTGCAAAGTACCCAGCGCCTGTGGTGTATTGTCCCCGGGCACTAGTGCTGAAACCGTACCATCAGCTCCAATCGTCACCAGTTCGGTATCCGTCGGAATCGTTATCCCTGGTGTCAGCGGATAACCGTCCGCCGTCATCACCGTTCCTTCCTCATTGATCTTAAAAGAGCCATCGCGCGTATAGGCCACGGTACCATCAGGCAGCTCCACCTGAAAAAAGCCATCGCCCTCAATCATGATATCGAGAGAGTTCCCCGTTTGAATCGCTGCTCCGGGGGTAAACACCTTCGCAATCGCAGAAGGACGCACCCCGTGCCCGATCTGAATCCCTTCCGGAATCGTGGTGCCCGACTGCGTCTCGCTACCAGAGGGTTTTATGGTTTCATACAACAAATCCTGGAAATTCACCCGACTCTTCTTAAAGCCGGTCGTGTTCACATTCGCCAGATTGTGCGCAATCGTATCAATACTCATCTGTTGTCCCACCATACCGGTGGCTGCTGTAAACAACGCACGAATCATAATTCTCTTCCTCCTGGCGCATTCAGCACCGTACTGGATTACGACGGCATTCCAACCGACTCAATCAAACGCCCTACCGTACCATCCACCGCCTGTATGACACGTTGATTTGCCTCATATGCGCGCATACCCAAGGTTAATTGAATCATCTGCTCGGGTAGGTTTACATTCGACATTTCCAGATTGCCCTGATGTACCTGAGTATTGACCGCACGCGCTGACTTTTCGGCCACCTCTTCCGAAGCACGGTATAGATTTTGGCCTTCACGTAATAAGCGCTCAGGACTTTCGAACTCCACCAGCTGTAGCTGTCCTGCCACGACACCATCCACCATCACCTGTCCATCCTGTGCAATATTCACCACCTCACCCCGTACATCAATCGGTGAGCCATCGATACCTTGTACCTTTAAGCCTTCCGAGGTCACTAGCTGACCCTCAGTATTCACCGAAAAATCACCTGAACGGCTATAACGTTCCCCCTGCGGTGTCGTTACAACAAAATATCCCGGTCCCTGTAATGCCACGTTTAACGGGTTATCTGTTTGGCGAAACATACCTGCAGCCGTATTCGTAAAGGTCTCCACCGTTTTCACCCCTCCCGCTGGCGCTGCCTCACGGTTGTAAACAAACGGTCGTCGTACCTTTTCTGAAAAAACCTCGTAAAAACCCAACTGCACCGGCGCCTGACTCTTAAAGCCCGGCGTCGCTGCGTTGGCAATGTTGTTGGCAATCACGGCCTGACGCGACTCCATGGCGATCATACCGCTAGCGGCATCATACAACCCTGTAATCATGACCTGCCCTTTCCTTTATCTTTACGCCCGGCTCCAAAAGAGCGGCGAACACTTTAAAGGAAGGCCCGCGCGAACTCCCGCGACGGATCCGGATGGCAATGGGAACCATTCCGATGCGTCGGGCCAACCACTCACAGGATCGATCCGGATGGGAGCCAGATCAACCGTCTGTAACAAGCAACCTCTGTGCCAATTTCTAAAAACCTCACAAAGGCTTCTGATAAAAGGGGTAAAGGAATATTTCCTGTCTCATTTTTCCGGCAAACCCAGAAATATGTGCCGCCGGACGGCAGTTCCTGCCGAGCAAAAGCCGTCTCTTTTGCTTGCATTTTTTTAACGCATAATTCATACTTCAGGTGGTCCAGCGACCGCAAGCAAGAAGTATGGTCCTTGACGTGGGTAATCAGAGTGAAGCTACATTAAATCCTCGTTTTTCTTTGCTTGTTTCTTTTCCGTAAAAAGGAAGAAGCAGAATAAGGGGTCCAGAGACCACAGCCAAAATCTATGGTCTTCACCGTCTCGGAGCATAAAAAGCCTCTATTTCGGGAGGGAGTATCCGGTAATTATGGACACGATTAAGGAAGAAATCAGACGGCGTTGCCTCGCTGCACGTCGTGCATTGGCTCCCGAACAGGTCCTCGAAAAAAGCGCGGCCATCTACCAACATCTACAACAGCTTCCTCTTTTCCAGCAGGCCAGCGCTGTCCTCACTTACGTTGATTCGAAAGATAATGAGGTGCAAACCCGTCCCCTGATCTGCGAACTGCTTCAAAAAGCCACCCCCGTATTTGTCCCGATCAGCGAAAAGGAAGGGCAACTTCGTTGGTCCCAATTGCACAACTATGATGATCTAGTTCCCAGCCGTTTTGGCATCCTGGAACCACGTCCTGAACGGCGCACCTTCCCTCCTTTGCCTACCGACGCGGTGTGCCTTACCCCCGGTATCGCTTTTTCACCCCGTGGGGACCGTATTGGATATGGCGGAGGATACTTTGACCGTTTTCTCGCACATTTCAGCGGGAAAAGTATCGCTCTGGCCTTTGATATACAGGTCACACTGCTCCCCCCTGGAGCAGCCCACGACATTCCCCTCGATTTAATTCAGACCGAAACCCGTCTCTACACATGCCCTCCCAAGAAGGTCGTCTCGTGTTCCAAATAAAAAAAGCGTGTAGCCCCAAAAAAGGAAAAAACATGCGTAATATTTCGCTGGTCGCTCTGCTATTCCTTCTTCTTACTATGCCTTTGGGCTACAACACCATACGGGGACAAGAACTCACCAATACCGTACGCGCTACCCTGGAGCATAAAACCTTTGTTTCCCTTAGCGATGGTGTCACGCACTACCAATGGGCAGGCCCGGAATCCGGTCCCAGGATCGTTCTTGTACACGGCTTCTCTTCGCCCTGCTTCGTATGGGATAAAGCCTTCGAATCACTGGCTCAGGCCGGATATCGCGTTTTGCGCTACGATCTATATGGACGCGGCCTCTCGGATCGACCTGACACAGACTATACGGCCGACCTTTTCGTGCGTCAGCTCGACGAACTCCTTACTGCACTACAGGTGGATACGGCCGTAGACATCATAGGACTCAGTATGGGCGGCGCCATCACGGCGCATTTCATAGATCAACACCCCAAACGCGTCAACAATGTTGTCCTATTGGCCCCCGCCGGCCTTAATGACTTGCCAGCGCCCTCTGTGCTACTTCAAGTCCCATTCTTGGGTGAATGGCTCATGGATACCTTTGGCGGTTTCATCATCCACGAAATCATCCCGCGTCAAATTGCCAAGCCAGAAGCGCGTGATGCTTTTCGAACCGCCTATATAGAACAGGATAGTTTCCGTGGCTATCGCCGTGCTCTTCTCTCTACACTACGCCATGGTCCTCTCACTCAGCAGGAAGAGGTATTCAAGCGTATTGCCAAACACACGCGTAATGGGCTGCTCATCTGGGGCGTCCAAGACAGTGTTGTCTCCTTTCAACTCCACCAAGAGCTCTTAGAAATTCTCCCTTGGCTCCAGCTCCATGCTGTTCCAAATGCAGGCCACTCCGCCGTATATGATCAATATCAGGATATCGAAGCACCCCTTCTCAATTTTCTGGACAAACACCACGCCAACACATTTCAAAGTAGGATTGCCCGGGGCGACATGATAGAATAGCTTCAACTTAGAGGTTTTCAGCACTCATTAATGCGGCTAGTGATGAAATAGTTTGCATAAATAGTTCGTTTTTCTTTGCTCCAGAGACCACAGCTAAGTGGCCAGCGCCACTTGCAATAGTATGGTCCTTGCCGTGGGTGACCGTAGCAAGGCTGACTTAAAATATTCGTTTTTCTTTGCTTCTTTCTTTTTCCGTAAAAAGAAAGAAGAAGTCACAAAAATAAGGTTACGCACTAAAAAAGAAACTGGGAATGCTTTTTAACTCTTTACAATTCGCCCTCTTCTTCCCACTAGTAACCGCCCTCTATTTCCTGCTTCCGCACCGCACCCGATGGGCCTTTTTGCTTGCCGCAAGCTATTTTTTCTACATGGCCTGGGAACCCGGCTACGTCGTCTTGCTCTGGTTTTCCACTGCGGTAGATTATCTCGTTGCCTTGCGCATGGGACGTCTACCCAACAAAAAAGCACGATGCCCCTATCTCATACTCAGTCTGATTACTAATCTTGGACTTCTTTTCTTTTTCAAATACTACAACTTTTTTGCCGATTCCCTTCATCCTCTCCTCGCCGCTACAGGGTATCCCCTCCCACTACCTCACTCGCCTTTCTTATTACCCGTAGGCATCTCCTTCTACACCTTCCAAACACTCAGCTACACTATCGAAGTCTATCGCGGCGCAATGCCCCCCGAACCTCATCTGGGCCGCTTCGCCCTCTATGTCGCCTTCTTCCCCCAACTTGTCGCTGGTCCCATCGAGCGTGCGCAACGTCTCCTTCCCCAGCTTCAGCGCCCCATCACCTTCGACTACGCACGCGTTACCGATGGGCTGCGTCTCATGGGACAAGGCCTGTTCATCAAAGTCGTCATCGCCGACCGACTCGCCAACGCCGTAGAGCATGTGTACAGCCAACCCGCCGCCTGTAACGGTCCCACACTGGCCCTCGCCACCTTCTTCTTTGCTTTTCAAATCTACTGTGACTTTGCTGGATACAGCAGCATTGCCATTGGTGCGGCACGCATTCTCGGCATTGACCTCATGGAAAACTTCCGCCGTCCCTACTTCGCCGCCTCCTGCACCGAATTCTGGCGTCGTTGGCACATTTCCCTCTCGACCTGGTTTCGTGACTATCTCTACATTCCGCTCGGTGGCAACCGAAGTAAAACAGCCCGCTGGATGTTTAACATCCTCGTCGTTTTTACCCTTAGCGGACTCTGGCACGGTGCACACTGGACGTTTTTGATCTGGGGGCTCCTCCATGGCTTTTATCTCATTACAGAACGGCGCAGCTATTCCCTGCGCCAATATCTAATTCATAAACTCCATCTCGCTGCCTTCTCCCGACTCCGGCACTGCCTTGCCCTACTCACCACCTTCCTGCTCACCTGTTTCGCCTGGATCTTTTTTCGCGCCGCATCTTTACAAGACGCCCTCCTGATTATCCGGGGCCTCCCCAAAGGCTGGTATTTACAGGGAGAGAATGCTTTCTGGCACAACCTCCCTGAACAACTCGGAATTTATCCGCATGAATTCCAGCTTAGTCTGGTCTTGCTTATCGGCCTCATCGGTGGCCAGGCGCTTCAGGAAACGAGAGTACTCGCAAAACCTTTTCCCACCTATCCAGGATGGCTTCGCTGGGGATTCTACATGGCCCTCTTCTGGGGTATTTTGCTTTTTGGAATACTGCGGCAAAAAGAATTCTATTACTTTGTCTTTTGAGCCAAGAAAAAGAAAATATGCAGAAAAAAGAATGGAAAGACATACGAAAATTACTGGGGAAAGCAGTCCTGTTTCTCTGTCTGAATGCGCTGCTTGGTTACAGCGTTCTCTGCCTTTTTGAACAGCGTCTACACTACGCCCCCTGGGAAACAGACTCCGTACTTTTGGTCCTGCCTCAAAACCAACAGTACGGCAGCGTTTTTCTCGGCACTTCACATGCCTATATCTGCTCGCGCTTTTCTGAACACCACCAACTTACCGAGGAAATTCTTGGGCAACGGCTTCTCAATCTTGCCCAACCTACGGGGGGCGGCCTTATGCCTGCCCGCTTTTTCCTTGAGTATTTCCTTGAGGAAGGCAATCAGACCGATAGCGTTGTCTACTTCCTCGACCCCTTTGTCTTCTTTTGCGTCGGCTCCAACGAATATCACAAATTCGTTTATAATGAACCTTTCCGCTTTAGATTCCTCTGGAAACTCCTTCGGAACCACTACGGGATACGCCGCATTATTACGTATATCCGCTCCAAATTTGGGCGCGATTGGCTGCTGCAGCGCAGTGAACCCCTCATTGCACATCCCTATGCGTTACAACCGAGCGAGATTGACCCGGAAAGAATCAAAAAGCGGATTGGCACCCTCTATCCAGATGGTTTGCAGGAGGAAAACTTCCAAAAATATGCACAGGAGTTCCTGAAAATTGCTCGTCTCTGTCGAGAGCACGGCATCCCTCTCCATGTCATTACCCCCCCCACGCTGCTCGGTCCTGAACCGGGTGCAGCACGGGTAAACGCATGGCTACGTGAACAACAGAAAACGGAAGCATTCAGCTTTCATGACTTTGTAAACGCCATGCCTCAGGCCCGCTTCTTCTACAACCTCGATCACCTTAATACGGCGGGCATCGCACATTTCATGCAATACTATGTGCGGCCTATCCTCGACCCTACTGCTACTCCTTCTCATCCGTAGCAACAGTCGTTCCCTTGCCAATGAACCGCAGCAGTAGCAATCCCGCCCCACCCAGCACCACCATCAATATACAGAACATTTGCTGGTTCGAAAGTACGTCAAAGCCCAAACTTGTGGGGTTGCCATCATCACGGAACATTTCCACAATAAACCGCATAATGCCGTATAAAATAAAATAGCCCGCCACAATTGAGCCCGCCTTGGGCTGAAAGTGTTTGCGGATTAACAGCAAAACACCGCAAATTGAAAGAAGGCCCAGCACACTGTATAGCTGCGTGGGGTGCACCGGATAGGAACATTTCTCATGCAATGCGGAAAACTCTGCATACTTCGCTACGTGCGACATGTACGGTGGACTCCCTTGTGGAAAGCATACTCCCCAAAACAGTTCATCCGCACGACGGCCAAAACAACATCCATTTAAAAAGCATCCAACCCGACCAAATGCCTGCGCCAACGCCATATAAGGCATCACGATATCCGCCATCGGCAAAAAGGGCACGCCCTTGCGTCGCAATGCGATATAGGTATACAGGAATGCCGCGGGAATCGCCCCCTGAAAGACCAGTCCCCCCCGCCAAAGTGCAATCCAGCCAATGGGATCGGTCCAGGAATAGAAATGGGGAAACATAATGATGTGAAGCAAGCGGGTACCCAGGAGACCCGACAAAAAGGCCCAGAAGGCGATATCGCCTATAACACGAGGGTCCCAACCGGCTTTCTTTACATCTCGCTGCACCAAAAACATCGCCAGAAGAAACCCAAGGGCAATCATTAATCCATAGCTATGTAGCTTCAACGGACCAATCTGAAAAAGAACCGAACACATTTTCTCTCAACTTCCTTCCTAAGCGGTCTAGGGACCGCAGCCAAAATGTATGGTCCTTACCGTGTCTGACCACAGTAAAAACTTCATTTTTATGATCACTTGTCAGATTTCAGTCACTAGAACGGTCAAGGCACCACAGCCAGATTTCGTTGTTATGATAGGGCTTCCAGACTTTAGTGAATGAAGTGGCCCAGGCGTCCTTGACTCTTCACAGTGAAAAACCAAACTGTAAAAAAATTTGAAGCACTATAGCATGAATGGAAAGCAGAGGGCTATCATAGAGCTGCCATAGGGCAATGTATATAACGATACGCAGGCATTGCTACCCTGTATGCATCTCCTGCCAGCCACAGATTGCCACCGCCATTGAGCGGGGACATAGCGTCAGTTCGCGACTTGAGTATATACCTATGTTCTCCGACAGGATAATATCGTTGGGAGCAGGTGCGCTGGTGTTGATACGCACCGACCAACGTCCACGGGGGATCTCGAAGGTAACCGCCTCATCTATATTATTAAACATCATGTATATCGCCACGCCTTCATTTACCAGTGGGTTAATCCAGCATGCCAATGGTGTATTATCGCTATACCAGTCTACTTCTCCTCCACCCGGTTCAAACCACAACAAGTCGGCCAGGACATGCGGATCTTTGCGGTGTGTGCCATCGAAATAACCACTCTGGGAAAAAACAGAAAAGCGTTTCCGGAACGCAATCACGCCTTTGCAAAAACGGTGTAGTTCCTGATTTGCCTCCAGAAGGGTCCAGTCAAACCAGGAGAGTTCATTGTCCTGACAATAGGCGTTATTGTTACCACGCTGGGTGCGCCCAAACTCGTCGCCCCCAAGCATCATTGGCACGCCAAGGGATAGAAACAGCGTTGCCAGGAAATTTTTCTGCATCCGCAACCGCACCTCATTCGTCGGCCCATGATCGGTCTCGCCCTCTACTCCGTAATTATGGCTGTTATTATCATTGCCGCCATCGCGGTTGTTTTCGCCATTTGCTTCATTATGTTTATGGTTATATGAAACCAGATCGCGCAAGGTGAAGCCATCGTGGCAGGTAATAAAATTAATACTGTGTTCTGGTGTTCGCTCAGCCCATTGGTAGACATCCGCACTACCGGTCAAGCGCGATGCAAACACACCTCGGGTACCCGGATCGCCTCGCCAATAACGCCGCACGTCATCGCGGTACCTTCCATTCCATTCCGCCCAACGCACCCCGCCAAAACATCCTACCTGATACGCGCCACCGGCGTCCCAAGCCTCCGCGATTAATTTCACATCGCGCAAGACCGGGTCCTCCGCAATACGTTGAATCAATGGCGCGTCCTGCAGAACATTACCTTTTTCATCCCGCCCCAGAATCGATGCCAAGTCAAAACGGAAACCGTCCACATGCATCACCGCCACCCAATAACGGAGACAATCCAGGATAAAATCGCGAACCAGAGGATGATTGCAATTCACGGTATTGCCGCAGCCTGAATAGTTCAGGTATTCCCCATTTTCTCCGAGCAAATAATAGATCGAATTGTCGATCCCCCGAAACGACAACGTTGGTCCCCGCTCGTTGCCCTCGGAAGTATGGTTAAAGACGACATCCAGAATCACCTCAATACCCGCACAATGCAGGGCATGCACCATATCGCGAAATTCATTGAGATGCTCCAGATTCACCGTGCTTGTCGCATAGCGTCCCGTTGGAGCAAAAAAGCCAATACTACTATAGCCCCAATAATTCGTCAGTTCCTGGTGCGAATGTAAACTGCACTTTCCCAGATGGTGCTCTCCAAACTCCTGAATGGGCAAAAACTCTACGGCCGTCACCCCCAGATCCTTCAAATACGGAATCTTTTCCACCAATCCGCGATACGTGCCTTTGTGAGCAACTTGGGATGACTCATGCCGTGTAAATCCGCGCATATGCACTTCGTAGATAAGCATCTTGTTCATTGGATGACGCGGACGAATATCATCGTGCCAGTCCATATTGTCATGTAAAGCCACCGATTTCATCGTGCCATCGATGATGTTACCGACAAAGGCCTTTGCATAGGGATCCAGCAAATAGGCTTGCTCATCAAAACGATGGCCCGCCTCAGGATCATACGGTCCCGCCATGCGATATTTATAAAACACCCCCTCTGGCAGTCCGTGCACAAAAACCGACCAGACATCCCCTACCTGGTGCCGCCCTTTTTCATACGGAATTTCGAATACCGGCTCTGTATCGTAGACATTCTCATACAGCGCCAACCAGACCTTGTCCGCATGGCGGCTAAATATCGAAAAACGGACCCCTTCATCATACACCGCCGCCCCCATAGGATAGGGGCGCCCTGGGCGCACCTGGATATTCGTAATATCAATCTTCGGCATACGCGCACACTCCTTTATGGCCTCACCTTGTTATTATACGCCCGCATCCACACCACGTGCACTGCTACTGCCCTGCATACGCCTCTACCTCATCATGCATCAATTCAAAGGCAATGCCTGCCTGGGCAAACATTTCTTCGGAATCCGCTCCCGCATGATATCGTCGCTCGCAAACTACCCGCGTGATACCACAGTTAATAATCAGCATCGCACACACCCGACACGGTGTCATGCGGCAATACAACGTGGCTCCTTCCAACGCAACCCCCAATCGCGCTGCCTGACAAATCGCATTTTGCTCTGCGTGTACGGTGCGGACACAGTGCTGCGTCACAGTACCGTCTTCATGCAGCACTTTTTTGAATAAATGCCCTACATCATCACAGTGCGGAAAGCCCGTTGGCGAACCTACATAGCCTGTTACTAATATCTGCTTCTCCCGTGCAATCACACACCCGCTGCGCCCCCGATCACAGGTTGCCCGTTTCGCAATCGCATTAGCCACTTCCATAAAATATGCATCCCAAGAGGGACGTACATACGATTCGCTCATTACATCCTCCTCAATACCTTCGGGCAATGCCTAGGGTCCTCAGTTTCGCAAACGAAACGCTCTCTATTTGCTTTCTCCCTTTGAAGGGGAAAAATCCGCTTCTATACAAGATACACTTGTTGTCTACAAAAAAACGAATTTTCAAGGATTAAATAAAAGAGAAGGCTGCTTTTTCACTCAGGGAGGCCGCCATCGACGCATTCTTTTTGTGCCGACAAGTAACACATTGCCTGTTGCTTCACCGTATCCGCATACAATTGACACCCTGCCGTGTCCTGGGAAAGATCAAGCACATGTACCACGCCGGCATAAGAAGCCGCATCGGGTAAAAGTTTTAATAGCTGGTTCTCAGAGGCATCGAACAGCGCTGTGTTCACCGCATGACCCTCATGATTAGGGAACAGCGCCATATACAGAATCTCCATCTCTACCAATTCACTAAAGAAATGTGTGCCCAACGAAACATCGGGCACAAGATCTTCCCGCATAGCCACAATCTCACACAATGCCGACACGGTGTTTATTTCTGAAAAGGAAACCGGCACTCCCAACGACGGCGTCGTCGTTCCCCAGCGTCCAGGCCCCATCAACAACGTTGCAGGGGTCAGGTCCTGTGGCGTTAGATGCATCAGTCGTCCAATCAGACGCGCCACCGAATAGCGTTCCCCCACCGACATTCGTCCATAAACCTCCGGTTTTACATAAATGATCCGTTCAATAGATGACAAACGACTTTGTCCGATCACCGGGCCTGCGGTGCGTAATAGAACGCGGTCTTCCTCCACAGCTTCCGGCTTTTCTATGCGCGCAGACATGTCCTGCACCTGTAACGGTCTGCACTGCACAATATCCAGATAATACTGTGTCTCATTCACGAAATTGGCCGTAAACTCAACATCCACAGGATACTCATAGGCCGCCTGCAACGTGTCCAGCATCTCGCGCATCTCTACCACAAAGGGTGTTTCGCGCAATAAACGATCAAAAGTCAGCAACAACGGTGCTTGTATTCGTTTACCCTGCGCTCGTGCCTGACGCATTACTTCGGTATCGGGCGAGGTGAATAACGGTAGCGGCAGCCGTGTACAATGCGGCGTCACATCCAGGAAATCGTCCGTGACCAACTGGTTTGCATCGAGATCCAGTACATCGACCTTACGCTGTACATAATGACGCGTTTCCGACTGCGCACCCTCAGGACGTCGTTCCGGCGAATTCAGCGCTACAATACGCGTATAATCGTCATCGGAACGATCCACTGCACGCGTTCCCAAGCCAAAAACCAGCCGCATGACTCCCGCATCAGGATCTATATGCTCATTCCAGACATACGGATTGAAGGAAAACCCAACCCCTGCTACATGGGGAAAGAAGTAATTACCGTGTAAGGAACCAGAGACGCGTTGTACCAGTAACCCCATCTGTTCATCACGATCCAGTAGATTGTGTCGCTTACGATACGCCAAAGCCGCTTCGCTCATCGTACTGGCGTAAATCGTGCGAACCGCAGATTTAAAGTCCTCCAGACGTTGTCGATTTGAACCCTGGTTTGCACAAAATACACTTTCATATTTACCAGCAAACGAATTACCAAAATTATCTTCCAGCAGGCTACTGGAACGCACAATGATCGGCGACTGTCCAAAATAGGCCAGCATGCGCGCAAACTGCGCCTCAGTTTCCTCGGGAAATGTACCGGTGATAATGCGTCGGCGTACCTGTTCGGCACCCAACAGGAAAAAATCGGGGTCCTTTAACTGACGGCGTACCCACCAACATCCATTACGCACTAAAAAGGTATAAAACACATCTGAAGCCACATAAAAACTGTCATGCACCTCCAAACGTTGTGACCAACGTGCATCTGTACGCTCCAAAATAGCACGCGCCAGTAACATGCCTACCGATTTACCCCCGATAAGCCCCGTACCGATCATCCGTTGTCCAATCTGCAGCAAATCCTCCAAACGGAAATACCGCGATGCCAACGTCAACACGCGTTCATCCCGCGACACCAGCATGCGCAGCAAAATCGTGGAGACTTCCTCTCGTTCTTTCTCCGTCCCCCCATCCAATACTGCCTGTGCACGCTGCAATGTGCGTCGCCACACATCTACGGGTTCTCTCGCCGTCCCCTCCAGCGAAAAGGTCGACATCGGTGACAAGATCTGTGCAATCGTATAGCTCTCACTCACCGGTTCAAAGATCCGATTGCGCCACACATGCAGCATGTGCATTGTTGGGGAATACCGCTGCTGCGTTTTTTTCGGACGCAGATAGAGTTCCTCACAATGCCGGTATACATCCAAAAAAACCTGTGCAGTATCTTCAATCGGCATCGTCGCCGCCGTTGAATGCCGCCTGCGCAACAACGCAAAATAGGCCAAATCGCCCCGGTCATAGAGATAAGGACAGGTCAGCATAAAGAAATTTGCCAACATCTCATCGCTGTACCACGCCTCCGCCAAATCCGTCAGACAGTCAAAGACATAAAAGGCGCGTCGTTCAGAACTCTCAATTCCCCGATGGATCGCCTCCAGGAATGGCTCAAACCCCATATCCGGTTCCAGCTCATACACGGTCGCCTCCATATCCTCAGGCAACAACGGCGCATGTTGGGCAAAGCGAAAATATACCAGTTTGCGCCCTTCACGCAGTGCATGCTTACAATAGGGTAAGACAAAGGCCTTATAATCCGCCACATCATCCACCTGATAGACCACATTGTCCCCCGGAATCAACCCGCGCAACAAACGGTCAAATTCAGGCAGCCCTGTGCTCAAATAATAATGTACCGGCATCGTATAATCTCCTTTCTCACACTCTAATAACAAAAGCAAACGCCTGGTATACCTATACAGGATACCAGACGCTGCAGTCGGGAAGAATCCCTGGATATGGATTCGAATGGAAACGCTCATCACCTACCCTGTTACAGGAAGGAAGAACATCTACGTATAACTTAGACCAGACCTTGGTCTAACATTGCATCCGCCACTTTGAGGAAGCCAGCGATATTCGCGCCTACGACGTAGTTACCCGGACGTCCATACTCGTCAGCCACTTCAAAGGCCTGTTTATGCACTGCACGCATGATGTCGCGCAGACGGCTGTCTACTTCTTCACGCGTCCAGCTTACATGCTGCGAATTCTGTGCCATCTCAAGACCCGAAACCGCTACACCACCGGCGTTCGCGGCTTTACCCGGTCCGTAAAGTACTGCATTATTCTGGAAGACCTCGATGGCTTCCGGTTCAGTCGGCATATTCGCGCCTTCACTGACCAGGAAGCAACCATTATCTACCAACTTCAGCGCATCTTCCTTGCTGATTTCATTCTGCGTCGCAGAGGGGAAAGCGCAATCACATTTCACATCCCACGGACGCGCACCAGCACGGTATTCCACACCCGGGAATTTTTCCGCGTATTCTTTGATGCGACCGCGACGCACATTTTTAAGCTCCATCACATACGCCAGCTTCTCCTCATCGATACCTGCGGGGTCATAAATCGAACCGGCCGAATCCGACAAGGTTACGCATTTACCGCCCAATTGGTTAATTTTCTCTACGGCATA
This sequence comes from Candidatus Hydrogenedentota bacterium, assembly GCA_963678445.1. GTDB lineage: Bacteria > Hydrogenedentota > Hydrogenedentia > Hydrogenedentales. The sequence goes on from OY782877.1 coordinate 4,625,143, forward strand.
CTGAGCTACATTACCCGAACCGGAAATCGCACAGATTTTACCTTCAATGCTGTCGCCACGTGTACCCAGCATTTCTTCCGCAAAGTATACCGCCCCATAACCCGTCGCTTCCGGACGAATCAGCGAACCACCCCAGTTCAGCGCTTTACCCGTCAATACACCCGTAAACTCGTTGCGCAGACGCTTATACTGTCCAAACATATAGCCAATCTCACGACCGCCTACACCGATATCCCCCGCAGGTACGTCTGTGTTCGGGCCGACATGACGCTGTAATTCCGTCATGAACGATTGGCAGAAACGCATTACTTCATTATCCGACTTGCCCTTCGGATCGAAATCCGAACCGCCCTTACCACCGCCCATCGGCAATGTGGTCAGCGAGTTCTTGAAGATCTGCTCAAAGGCCAAGAACTTCAAAATGCCTAAGTATACCGTCGGATGGAAACGCAATCCACCTTTGTACGGCCCAATGGCGCTGTTAAAGTTGATCCGGAAACCACGGTTTACCTGATAGCAGCCATGATCATCCATCCACGGCACACGGAACATCATCACGCGTTCGGGTTCTACCAAACGTTCCAAGATGCGGTTTTCCTGATATTCCGGATGGCGTTGTAATACAGGCTCCAACGAATCCAACACTTCTCGCACCGCCTGATGGAACTCCAACTCAGCGGGATTGCGCTTCTCTACAAGCTCAATTACATCGGTTACGTACGACACAGTACTTATCTCCTTGATGTGGTTTTCCATGACGACGGACACGTACATATTTGCGTATGCCGTCTCCGGCAGAGCGCACACATTACCGCCCCGCCATCCGCCTAAATAAGGACATCTTCATAAATCCTACCGTTCAGTATTAATTTTTTATACGGAAACAACTGACCGGTTAGCGAAATTTTACAGATCTTTTCTGGGATTGTCAAACAAAAAATATTTTAAAAAAATAGTTGAAAATAGGGCATTTAAGACAAAAAAACCTCAAAAAAAACAGTCCATCCATAAAGAAAACTATTCAAAAGAACACCTTTTAACGGCATTTTTTCCGGAATATTTGACGTAAGATTTCAAAGATGCTACTATCCCCTACGCTATGGTAGACTATTTCTCCGACGCAGCCGCACTACGCCCATCCTTTTCAGAGTGCTTCTTCAGTTCTTTATCTATACGGCATACGGCATGAAAAGGAAAACATGTACAGCACACAAGTCTTGACAAATGAATAGCAGGCATAAGGAGCACCTAATCCTGTGGATATAAAAACCCGGCGGAAAATGATAGCGATTTTACGCGTACTACAGGAATCGCCTAAACCTTTAGGGAGCCAACGTATTGCGGAAGTATTGCTCTATTCCGGCATTCACCTGAATGAGCGCTCGGTGCGTAATTATTTAGCGCATGCCGATGAACTTGGGTGGACTGAGAACCTGGGACGACGTGGTCGTCAGCTCACGCTACGCGGCGCTAAGGAACTGGAAGGGGCGTTGGTTGTCGACAAGGTTGGCTTTGTTTCGACGCGTGTAGATACGCTTGCCTATCAGATGGATTTCGACCTCGAACATCGAAAGGGGCGTGTCATCCTCAATATCTCCACCCTTTCCCCTCGTGACTTTCGACCTGCTATAAAACGCTTAATGGAGTGCTATGAAAACAACCTGGGCATGGGACGCCTGATTGCTATTGGAAAGCCCGGGGAACACATGGGAGATTTTGTCGTACCGCAAGGTTGCATGGCTATTGGCACCATCTGCAGTGTAAGTATGAACGGCATTTTTCTACACGCTAATATCGCTACGACGTCGCGCTTTGGGGGGTTACTCCAGCTGGAAAACCACCTCCCCCGTCGCTTCACTCAAATTATAACTTATGATGGATCTTCCCTGGACCCCCTTGAGATCTTCATCCGCGGACAAATGACCAGCGTTTATCAATCCGCTCACACAGGGGAAGGTGTTATCGGCGTTAGTTTCCGCGAGGTGCCTTCCGTCGCATTGCCCGAAGTACGACGACTTTCCGATTTGACAGATCAGGCAGGATTGGGGGGGGTACTTACTATCGGTAGCCCTAATCAACCATTGCTTGACGTGCCGGTGCCCCAAGGACGTGCCGGGCTACTCGTTTGTGGAGGGCTTAACCCGATTGCCGCTGTCGTTGAAGCCGGTATTTCGGTGACCAGCGCGGCTATGAGCACCTTGTATGAGTATGAACGCCTCGTGGACTATCACAATCTGGAGCTGATTGCTGCAGAACTTGGGGCCTAGCGCTCGCTAGTCCTGAATGGGAGCGTCCTGGCTGGGATTGCAGGGTAGGGATACCTCAAACCACGCCCCCGCCTCATCTCGATTACCGTACTGAATGCTTCCCCCATGCGCCGTCACAATACGGTGCACAATCGACAGCCCCAACCCCGTCCCGCCTTCTTTTTTCGAAAAAAACGGTTCAAAAAGGTCTTCCCCTTCAGCTAAATCCAGCCCCGGCCCCGTATCTTCAACCCGAAACACCACCGCTTCCCCTACTGCACGTCCCACCACGGTCACCGCTCCACCTGGCGTTTTGAGCACATCAATGGCATTACGAATAATGTTGGCCAGAGCACGCGACGCCTTTTCATAGTCAGCCCGAAAGACCGCTACCTCCCCTTCAAAACGCGACTGTAAGGCCACTTCCTTTTCTGCGGCGGGACGTTCACACAAACGCATCGCGCGTTCCAGTATTTCCTCAGGCGCACAGCGTTCAACGCTCAACTCAAAAGGCTTGGCAAAGCTTAAAAACTGACCTACCAAGCGTTCTAACTGTCCGGCTTCCTCTACAATTGCCTCTGCCTTGGCATACAGGTCGGCACGTGCTTCCACATGCCGCATCAGCAATTCCCCCATTCCTGAAATCACACTTAGAGGGTTGCGGAACTCATGTACTACGCCTGCGGTCAACGCCCCAATCTGCGCCAACTGGCGATTTACTGCCGCAGCGCGTTTTAACGCCTGAATACGTGTCAGATCCGTGAACACAAAGGCGACACCGGCGAAATCGTCGCCTTCTTCCAGCAAAGACGCGGTCATCCCCAAAATCCGAGGACCATCTGGTGTGGAGATCGTAATTTCACGACGGGAAACGGAATGGCGGGTTGCGCGCAATTCTTCTACCACCGTCCAGAATGCTTCGCCCCCTTCTATCTCATTCAGGTGCATTCCCGGCGATAATTGTGCTCGTGATCGGTGTAATTGTGCGCATGCCGCTGGATTCGCCACCTGAATTACCCCTGCAGCATCCACTGCGATAACCGCACTGGTCAGACTTTCCAGCATCTTCCTGTAATACTGTGCCGATGCCCTCTGCTCTTTTTGCATATTCTGCATATCATCTGCATCCAGCAAGCCACTACCCTCCGCATCACGCTTCTTCCACCACCTGAGGCATGCGCTGTTTAATTTCCCGGGCTAATCGTGCAAACGCTTCCAGAGAAAGCATTTGAGGTCTATGTCCAGGGTCAACCGCAGCCGCTTCAAAGGCCTCTAGTAGTTTATCCTTCGATATCCCAAAGTCCCCCGACTTCGTCAGGGAATTTCGCAATGTTTTCCTGCGTTGACTAAATGCGGCACGTACCACCCGCATCAAAAAAGTTCTGTCTAAATCCGGCAAGGGCAGCTGCTCATGACACCGAAAACGCACAATGCAGCTGTCTACCTTAGGGCGAGGAACAAAACAGGACGCAGGCACCCGATGTACAATGTCTACATCGGCATAGCATTTTGCCGCCAATGCCAACACACCATAATCCGCCGAGCCTACTGGCGCTACCAAACGTTGCCCTACTTCATATTGCATCATTACCACTAAACGGGAAAAAAAGACAGGTGCTTCGAGAAAATGAAATAGGATGGGCGTGGTAATATAATAAGGCAAATTAGAAACCAGCTTATACGACTTTCCGCCCGGAATATATTCCTCTAGCAGTTTCTCCAGCGGATGATTCAAAATATCACCCCGAAACAAATGTACAGGTGCCTTATCTGCAAACTGTTCCTCTAAACAGGGAATAAACGAGGCATCAATTTCGACCGCCAACAGTTTGCCCACCTTGGACCACATATGACGGGTTAGGGCTCCCAACCCCGGTCCTACTTCCACAACATAATCATCTGACGTCAATGCAGCGGCATCCACCATAATGCGGTTAATATTATCATCCAGAAGGAGATTCTGTCCCAAGCCCTTCTTAAATCGGATATTGTACCTACGGCACATTTCTTTAAGATTGAATGGGGCATCCAAATTCGCGGGTTCTGCGTCCATGATTATCCTTCTATGAACGATAGGGTAAATTGTGTCTTATCCGTCGCCTTGAACTTCAGCTCTAACGGAATTTTCTGTGGAGTAGCATCTTTTGAAGCTGCCTGATTCGGCAAACGAACTGGAATACTAATAATAAGCAAATTGGTATCTTGTTTTAATTGGGCCTGTCCCCCGCCCACATACATTGTTCCCACAGGAACGGCTTGCAGCCTTCCAATGGAATAATCCTGCGAGGGAAATGTTATCGATGCAGAAAAACACCACTCTTCACTATTCGCTTGCACTTTGCGAATTGTTCCCTCTAGGCCGAAACTACCCTCCACCAGATAGCCATTTCCATCTGGTGCAGGTTTGACCTGGGTGCCCACATTCGCTTTGGCTAATGGATTAATATTCAATGCGTGTGTCGCATTGCCAGACGCTGTCTGCGTAGGATTCGCCTTAACCGGTGTCGCAGGGATTTCGGGTTCGGGAAAAACGATAGGGGTATCTTCCGTATTTACCCCCTCGGGCGTCGAAGCTGACTGTTTCGGTTCCGAAGGGATACAGCCACACATACCTATTAAAACCAGACTTAAAACTAACAAATAAAACTTAGGATATATTAACAAAATAGCACTCCCTCGTGACTCCATAGCGAATATTATCGCACAAAAACGTTCGTGCATTCAGCATCGGCAAAACTATAGTAGTACTTCGGGCACCAGCCCTTCTGCATCTCATCATCAACGGGATAGGCATTTTCCCCTGTGCTACCCGTCGCCTGAACGCTATACTATCCCGCCACCAACCTGCTTGTCCAGTAAAAACTATGGCAATCCAGTGCGCATAAGCAAGTGGCCAGAAACAGCGGCAAAATTTATGGTCCCTGACGCTCTGACCTCAGCAAAAAATCTCTCTCTATTACAACTTTTGGAAGGCAACTCTCTGTGCAGAGGCGTGTAGAATCGTCACATTTTGCCCTTTAAGACGACAAGGAATATGGATTGGCTCTTATACATAAAAGGCTTAGCCATCTTCCGAGTATTCAGGACTCGTGGAAAACGACAGCTTCAAAAACTTCGAATGATGCTCCTTTTCCCCAAGCATCTTTTTCCAACCCCGCCTTTTCTGAAAGATGCTCTAATGTAGTTGGCAAATCCCAACCTTGTTCCGGTGCCACTTGTGGCAGGAAAACGGCGCGACGCCCCTCTTTGTTAAGTAATATGCCATGTTTTCCAATGGATATATCTTCATAGGATGGCACTGGATGAGGTGGGGTTAGCATGGATATCTCAATCTGGAGCTCATTGATTTCGGATGCGGTAACGGGACGGAATCGAGGATCGTTGAAGGCGGCGTTGAGGGCATTCGCAATAACGGTTTTGTATAGGGGACGGCTGGGGAAAATATCCCCTATACAGCCACGTAGTTGCGCTTCTTTTTTCAACGTAACAAAGGCTCCGCGAACTGCATTGGTTGCCGTGGTCGGCGTATACTTTAGTTCTTTCGCCGTAGGAACGCGTTGGTGTTGGGCGGCAAAAACAAGCGCATCTCTGGCCAGTTTAAGTAAGGCGGTTTTTTCTTCCTCGGAGAGAGTGCCTTCGGAGGGGATCTCTACTTTTTCCCCGGTTTCCCACACGCCCGTAGCAGCAGCGCTCAGGTAACTGACGCAATGGCTATAATCTCCGGTCATTTCGCCTGAGGTGGTATAGTGCAGCAGGTGCATTTTCGCTTTTGAAGGCAGCATGGAAAGCAAGATGGCTATCGGAGCACGGCCACAAATGGTAGCGCCTGTCTCATTTATATATTCGTAGAACGATTCGGGATCTTTTGCTTCCACATATTCATAGGCCCCCAGGTCCAGTTTTCGCAATCCTTCGGGGATATTTTCACGAAACGGAAGATAGCGAAAGTGGAGACCGTAGTGGGTAAAATCAGAGCTTGCAACGATCAGCGTGCTGTCGTCAATAAGGGAATGCAGGATATCCGCAATGCTGTGGATACTGTCCAGGTCCAATTCACCGACTACGATGGGAACGAGCGAAAAACCTTCTACCGCCATCTGTAGTAAAGGTAGTTGTATTTGCACACTGTGCTCCGCAGTGTGCGCATGATCTAAAGATTGAAATTGGGGGTATTTCAACAAACGATCAATAAAATCGCAATCAATAGGAATCACTCCCAAAGGGGTTTTGTAATGGGTGACGGTTGGTACGCTGGCCATATTTTCCATAGGGAGCTGATGACTGGGGCCCATTACGATGATGCGTCGATATGACTTCCCCTGGATCTGCCGAATGCCATAGGCTGCCGTTTCCCCTGAAAAACGGTAGCCTGCATGGGGCTGTATCAAGCCCAGGACCGGTTCATTCAATGGCTCCGCAGTTTTTGTAAGAAACTCTTCCAATTGGTCCCGCAACGTTCTGGCATCAGCAGCATACCAGGACCCTGCCAAATGCGATTCGAGTACTTCTTTGGTAGTCTCTTTCATGAGGGGTGTAGCCTCCCTATCGCTTGTACCGGCTTGCAGCAACGGTATCGTGTATAACATCGCAATGAATAACGAGGAAATACGACAGAGTCTCCCCCATTTTCTTTGGTAACGCATTTGTTTTTATCGCAGCCTCTGTGACATCGGCCTTCTCTTATCCAGCCTTCATTCATTGTGCGTCATTCCAGTCCTGACGTCAAGGTGTCCATACGCAGATATGCCAGAAATTCCCGATTTCCTGCAGGACCCAGCAAAGGAGAGGGAATAACATCAATTTGCGAGAATCCCAGTCCACGCGCGGTATCGCAAACCTCGTCGATCACCTGGGTATGCACGTTCTCATCGCGTACCACGCCTCCCTTCCCAACCTGTTCACGACCGGCTTCAAACTGCGGTTTGATAAGGACAATCCCTTGGGGTGCAGGGGCAAGCAGACTCATCAAGGGTGGAAGCACTATACGCAAGGAAATAAACGAACAGTCTGCTACAAAAAAAGAGGGAGTCATCTCCAGTTGTTCGGGTTTTATGTGGCGAATATTGCACCGTTCCATAACAGTGACGCGTGGATCCTGGCGCAATTTCCAGGCCAGTTGACCATAGCCCACGTCGACAGCGTATACCTGCGCCGCACCATGTTGTAACAGGCAATCCGTAAATCCTCCCGTAGAGGCGCCAACATCAATTGTAACCGCTCCACTTACATCGGGCTGAAATGCATCAAAAGCGGCTTGGAGTTTTTCTCCGCCTCGACTCACAAAACGGGGCTGCTCACGAATTTCAAAACGCGTATCGTCTGAAAAACGGGTGCCGGGTTTATCCAGCTTTTCACCGCCAAGACTATACACTTGTCCCGTATGAATGAGTCCCTGCGCTTTGGAGCGGGAAATATCCGCCTGGCGTTGAATAAGGATATCAAGACGTTCTTTTTTCACATTTTTTCCATTGGTTACCCGCGGCTCCGTATTTACAACTCAGCATGCTTAGCAGCACATGCAATCCGCAGAAAGATCTTTGTCGCTACTCTATGCTTACGGGGCACAAACCACGTTTTTCCCTGTTTCTACTTTATTCCTGATTCACAAATTACAGAAGAAGTTTTAAAACATTTCAGCATGCTTGAAAATATTCATTTCGAAAAAGCATCCAGTTTATGGCATTATAAAGTATCGGCACCAAACAGGAAAAGTGGATTCCTGCGGAGTGTCAAAATCAGAATGCAACCATACCTTACACCAAAGGGGTTTTCGTAGTGCATATGCGTAGTAAATGGATATACCGTGGTCTTCTGGTAATGTTCTTCAGTACGATGGCGCACCTGACAGTGACAGCACAAGAGGTCACTGTCTCCCTGCAAAGTGCAGCCGCTCCCGCTTCTGGCGCTGTATCGGTTGCAGCAATCCTCGACAGCGCCCCAGACACTTTGGGCGTACTCGTGCTACATCTGCGCTTTCCTACAGAAAAGCTTTCGGTCATGCAAGTCATCCCCGATTCCAGACTGGAGGATGCCGGAAAAACGGTACAGTCGAACGTGTTAGCAGAAGAAGTTGTTGTGGTCATTTTCGGCGGCAACACCCCTATTACAACAGGCTCCCTGTGTCAATTCTGGTGCGAGCTCTCCAATAGCGTCTCTGTCGAGGAGCAGATTTCGTTTACCGATCAAAATTCTTCGGCCTCTACCCTCTCTGCCACGTCGCTTTCCCTGCAATTAAATGCTCAACCTGTTTCCGTTATAGCCTCCCCCGCCACCCACAATGCCGATTACAATACCGACTGGCACATTCGTCTTTCGGAAGCCTTACGCATGGTACAGTTTTTTAACCTGGACGCTTTCCACTGTGATGTAACGACAGAGGATGGCTTTTCCCCTTACACGGGCACCCAGGATTGTACGGTACACACTGCGGACCAGAACGCTGACTGGCAGTTGTCATTAAATGAACTTTTGCGCATTATCCAGTTTTACAATGCCTTTGGCTACCACCCCGATGCGACCACTGAAGATGGCTTTGCCCCTGGTCCCTTTTAAATAATGATGGCCTAAAGGTGGATTTGGGTGTATGCTAAACGTTGTTGTTTGAAACGAGCATTGTGCTGTTAACGGATGATTCAAAACAGCAAAAAAACGATAAAAGGGGATCTAGCAATGCGGCATGTAAAACATCTGACAGTAACAAAGGCCGTTGTAAAAGAGGATGATAGTTTCGCGGAGACCATCTTTTTCCAGTTCTTCTTTACTATCGCTTCCATTATGATCGCAGCAGCCACCGGCAATAAATAATTTGAGTGACTAACACCTCAAAAATTGTCATAAAAATGAAGCTTTGGTTCGAAAAACGAGGTAACGGCCTCTACTATCATTAGGAATGGCCTTGGCCACTTGAAAGAGCCGTACCGGAACTCTTTAAATTGCAAAGTGGAGGAGAACGCTTTGCGTACTCCTCCCTAAAGCGGTCCAGCGACCGCAAGCATTAGGTATGGTCCTTACCTTCCCTGACCACAGCAAAAATTTCGTTTTTTATGATAACTTCTTAAATCTTAGTCACTAACGATACAGATACCATGCTCCGGCGCAATCGGATTATTTTACGACGTATAATCGCAAACTCGATGGTTCAGGCCAGGGCTTCTCAATCGGTTTATCACGATTCTGACCAAGTGTCTCCCAACGCAGATAATACCGCGTTCCATCGGGCCCACTATTACTGCGTATTTGGGGGCGCATATTTGGAAAAGCCGACTCTACCTTGTTCAGTTCTGGCAAAATGTCAGACTTGGGTATGGGCAACTGTTCTACCGGCTTCATGGTGTCATTATCCAGCCGCCAAAGCTGTTCCCCTTCTTGCACATGTTTCCAGCCCTGGATAAGCTTTCCCTCGCCATCGACCCGAACCGGCTGCACAGCAACATCTCTGCCGATTGAACCGCCACCGCTAAAGGCCCATCGGTAACTCCAATTGCTACTTTGGTAAATCTTCCAGCTATCCTCTTCCAGACGCGCATTGAAAAGCTGTGTATTTCCCGCGTCATCATACTTGTGGTACGTCAACACCGGCCTCTTTTTCGCATCGAACCCCAAACAGAGATTGGAGTTGATAATGCCGCCGCCAACGGGCACCGGATCAACAATCTCAGCGGTATCCAGCGTCATGGGTACAGGCACTGCTTCACCACGACTGTTCTCCCAATGTACCAAATCCTTACTTCGCGCATAACTCAGGTCATGGTTCGTTGCGCAGTCGGGCGTATCCCGCCACACCCAGCACAGATGAAAGTAGCCATCCGGACCTTTTGATGGCCCACAGATATAGGCATTCATCTTACCTTCCCCATCAGTCAATGGGGTATCGAACAAACGCTTCCATTCCTGTGTTTTCAGGTCGTAGACATTGTAAAGCTGGTTCCCCGAACCGCTCCCGCCGTCGCGATAGGTGAAGATCAATTCATTTGACGCTCCCCTGAAAAATTTCGGATAGGTCACGCGAAGCTCATCCTTGCCCACCATGCTCTTGTGCCGTTTAAAGGTCGTAATATCCATGGGTTTTTCCGTGCGAAAATACTTCAAATGAGAGACGTGCATATTTCCTGAAAGATGTATATAGCCCTCATCGTCAATTGTCATCGTTATCGAATTATGGCTATCCCACCCAAGTTTTTCCGGCAATACCTTGTAGGTCCACTCGCTTTCATCCAGCTTCCGTGACGCCACGGTCATGTTGCGCTCTGCATCATAATAAGCCACAAACTGATACGGAGCCTGCGTAAGCATATAAAAACCCACAGGATGAGCAGACCACACCTTCGACACCTCAAGCACGTCTACAATTTGCGGCTCCGCCACCGTGGGCAATGCAACAAGAATACAACCTAGTACAACAAGGCACTTTAAACGCATGTTCTACTTCTCCTCCCTTTTCCGATTATCGCGCCGATAGACTTCCGGCCCGGTAGACTTTACTTTGCATTCAATCATACTCGTTTCTATTTTCTATAATTCCCTATAAGACGGGTCAATTGGAAGCGTGTACTTTTGATCAGGACTGGAGATAGATTTCCATCTCGCAACGGGAACAAATAAACCGCGCTTCTAGGCGATGCCCTTCATCGTCGCACAATACCAGCGGCGTGGCGGACTCCCCCGCTTCCTTAGCACAGAGTCCAAGTTGATGACGAAGACAATACCGCGACGTCATAATCTTTCGCCCTGTAAGATCCAGTCCTGATTCCGCGGCAGGTTCTATCTGCGCCACCCCATGCCGCTGGTAAAATTCTCGGGCGCGTTGGTTAAGCACATTTCCATAGAAATCAAGAGGCGTCTCAGGATAGGGTTCATCATTTTTCTTCACACCACCGCGGATAACAGGCCGATTCTCTTCTCGTTTCTTGCGCAATGTCTCCAGCAAAGTACGACGCAACTGATTCACAACTGCGAGTGGAAAAAAACGCGGGCAATCCCAATTCACCACGACATCGGTACATTGAAATTCCGTATCGCCCGTTTTTTTCAGCTGGCGTTGCAGTGAATCAAGCGCCTGCTGTGCTTTTTTTGCCGGTTCCAACATAGTGTCAACAAAAAGCGCTACCTGCGCACCTTCTATATCCTGCGCCTCCAAAAAGATCCCTTCCTCCCGTTCTTGCACGGCGATTTGGATCGGAATACGCCGCGACGGACGGCACTTGCGCAGCTGTGTCATAAAGACATGATCATGATTACGGTACAATACGATGCCCTTTTTTAACCCTGTCCATTTTTCAGGCACAAGGGTAACGCCATTGACAACATTGATCGTTGTACCGCACAACCTCCCTTCTCCATCAAAAAAACACACACCATCGCCGGGATGCATTTCTTCCTTAGTATCCAGGGTTACTCCCCATCTATCGACCTCGACAACCTCGCCCAGATAACTTCCCTTCATTTTGGGGGTGTCTGGGAAGCCAACCCGTTCCCGTTTTCCCTGGAGAAAATACGTGGTGTACCCCCGATTGAACGTTTTGTCCAGATCAGGCAAAAAACCTGGCGTAGAAAGACCGCTCGAACTCTTGCGCAGGCCCATCTCTTTTAAAAGTGGGTCCAATTGAGCACGATAAGCTGCAACAACATTAGATACATACGCGCGATCTTTCAAACGGCCCTCAACTTTGAAAGAGGTAATCCCCACATCCAGCAAAGAACGCAAATGGGCAGAGAGATTCAGGTCATGTAACGACAGCCAATGTCGGGACGGCTGCACTATATTGCCCTGCTGGTCCAACACCGTATAGGATTTTCGGCAGGGCTGTGCACAAGACCCGCGATTACCACTACGTCCTCCCAGGGCATAGCTCATATAACATTGACCGCTGTAACCTACACACAACGCGCCATGCACAAAACATTCCAGCTCAACGTTGCAGGCACGACGGATGGCACATAGTTGGTCTAAGTCTAATTCACGCGCCAGGATAACGCGTTGAAAGCCCACCTTCTCCAAAAAAGCGACCTTTTCCGGCGATGCATTATGAACCTGTGTGCTGGCAATAAGCGGCACGGGAGGCAAATCACACTCCAGCAAGCCCATATCCTGGAGAATAACCCCATCCACCCCCATCGCATACAAATGTGCAATAAGCTTTGCCGCATCAGCCAATTCCGCATCATGCAGTAACGTGTTTACCGTCACATATATGCGAGCCCAATATCGATGCCCATACTCGACCAATGCCGCAATATCATCAAGCGTATTGCCCGCATTCACCCGTGCACCAAACCGAGGCGCGCCGATATACACTGCATCCGCTCCACAATCAATCGCAGCACGCCCACAATCCAATTTTTTTGCCGGCGCAAGTAATTCAACACAACGCAATGAAGATTTTCCTTATCCCCTAAAGTGGCCAGCGCCACTGGCAATATTTATGCTCCTTGCCATCCCCGACAACCACGAAAATTTCGGTTTTTGTGATAGCTTTTCCTCCGCAATCATACCACACCCGGGCTCCAAAGAACCGTTTTCCCCTGCAAATCTAGCCTGAGTCCCCAACCGACTTAATTCTAAGAACTAGCATAAAAGACGAAAATCTACTACGACCATCAACGGCAAGGGGAATGGCCTTATCTTCGCTCGCTGGACTACTGTTAGTGACTAAAATCCCAAAAACTCTCCTAAAATAACGAAATTTTACTACGCTCACCAACGGCAAGGACCATACCACCTGCTTGCGCTCGATGGACCGCTTCAGGCCGTCTTGGGAAAAACAATTGACAGTGTCTTTTGGCTATGATAGACTCCAAAGCGATAGGAATGTGGCGGAGCTGTTGGATTGGTTATGTTTGTGGTGTCAGGGCGTGTAACGGATGCCCTGAGGATAACTTATTTTCGTGGAAGGAGTGATTAGGGCTATGCGAAAGAACGCTTGGGTAGTCGCGCTGGCGGCCATGTTGACGGTAGCGTTATTGTGCCAAGTAGCACCGGTAAGCGCACAGAGCTATGATGTAGATGAAGATCTTCCTAAACCGACTGGTTTGGAAAAATCGCTTACCAAATTGGGACGAGGCTTGTCCAACGTCTTCTTGGGCTGGGCTGAGATTCCGGTGACTTTCGACAAAAAGCTGAAAGAAGGTAAACCTTTTGGCTACCTGTTTGGCGTGGCTCCTGTATTAGGGACAGCGCGTGCATTTATGCGTACAGGTACCGGCGTCTTTGAAGTTGTTTCCTTTCCGTTTACGGACAGAGAGGTAAACTACGAAGCTGTGTTGGAGCCAGAATATATCTTCTAGCATCTCTGTTATTACAGAATGATGACGACGCACGTTCAAAGAATACTATGATCATGATGATCGGAGGGCCATGCTTTTTAGGTGTGGCCCTAGCTTCTTTACGACATCTATAATGTTACAAGCCGGCTTTATTACGGTCAAAATGTCGATAAAACCCCAAATTTTCCGCGGTTCTCAGGCCGCTTGGGAGTATAAAAAGTAAACTGTGCGACCATTATCACCCAAAGGAATTATCTGGAAACGCCAGGGCGCGGCTGTTATCGGTGCAATAACGTATCAGGATGGCCGTTTCGGTAACGTGGTTCTGGTAGGGGGAGTTCGCAACTCTAAAGGGGCCGCCTTGGTATTGCCCGCCACTAATGATGACGGAAAACCACAAACCATGCTGTTGCAAGCGGGCTCGACGTTGTTGCACCCCATGCAACTGGTGGAAATCCTGTGCATGCAGGAACGTATCTTTGGCGACCGGGGGCTGGTCGCCCCTGAAGCCTTGAAACAGGCGGAATAACAGGCGCTATGATGGGAATACAAAGTTTTACGAGAACGCAAACAATCAAGTGGTGTCCGAATTATGTCAAGTGACAAAATCTATGACATAGATTCCCTTTTGGAAGATGTAGTCACCCTGCCAAGTATGCCGGTGGCGTTGGCGCGACTGAACCAACTGTTGGACGATCCTGAGTGTTCCCTGCGTGAAGTAGCGAAGGCCATTTCATCGGACCCTGCCATTGCCCTGAAAACGTTACGCTTGGTGAATTCGGCCTATTATGGATTGGGACAGGAGGTCAGCACGGTAGAGCATGCCGTGGCCTTACTCGGTATCAAAGTTATCAAGAACCTCACCTTAACCGCGACGGTCTTTGATTCGATGAAAAGTAGTGCTGAACTCTTCCTGTTACATTGTGTGGGGTGTGGCACGGTGATGAAGGTGATGGCGGAACATGGTTTCTTTGACACGATGGCGTTGGAAACCGATGAGGCTTTTGTATTCGGTCTGTTACACGATATTGGCAAGGTCATTTTGGAAGAATACTTGCCAGAAGAGTGTGAAGAGGTGGTCGCCTTACAACAAACCGACGGCGTTCCCTGGTATCAGGCAGAACGGGAAATTATCGGGGTCGACCATGCCGAACTGGGAGCACGTCTGGCGGAACAATGGAAACTCCCCCCTGCTGTCGTGCATGCTATCGGGGCACATCATGATATCGAAACCTGCACGCAACCGGAATATAGCGCATTGGCTTCTGCATTGGGTATCGCGGACTATATTTGCAGCGCAGGCGGTTTACCTTCTCATCATCAGCCTGTCTTTGATTTGCAGGATGAGGTATGGCGTCTGGCTGAAGTCGACAATGCGTGCATTCCAAAGTTATTAAATGACTTTTTTGATGCATATGCATCTGTACATGAATTGCTAAAAATCGCCGTGTGAATGTAAATAACCGAAAAACAAAATCAAAGAGCGAGAATCACTTCATTGCAGGATGATTCTCGCTCTTTTCTGCTATAAGATGCATTTCCTAGAGTAGAGAAGCGATGTCTGGGAGTAGTGCTTTTTCGTGCACATCATCCCTGGGCATCGTTGTGGGTGTTACATGGCAAACCTGACAGTCCATTTTGCCCCGTGTATGAGAATGCTCGCTTTTCTGGTGGCAATCGCGGCAACTGGAAGAAGATGCGGGAAGCGCTTCAGCCGCTGCAAAGGTTCCTGCGGCATGCGCGTTTAGCAACTCGACTGCCTTTGCCGCAACATCCCCGGTCAAGCGGGCACAACGTTCGGAACGCTCTTTAGAGCCACTTGCAAAATTAGAACCCTTGCACCAATTCGACACGGACATGTGGCACAAATTACCTCCCGCCACACTCTTTTTAAGGGGGGTATCGATCGTGTAGTTATCCGCTTCCTCAAAAGCATGTTTTTCCGCATAGCCATTGCTCACGTCCGTGGGCAATGGCGTTGCCGCATACCAACTCAGCAACTCGGTCACCAGGGCCTTTGTATCCGATTCGTTGCAGACCAGACTGATCGCGGCAGAAGAACCATTTAAAGCGCCACAAAGCGTACCAAAACCCGCTACACCCGATCCGCCGTATTTCATCATGTCTACAGGAATCATATCGAACGGGGCACCCACCTCTTCCGCCAGAGCTCCCACAATCGCCTCAAACGAACCCGCACAGCAGCTCTTTACATGGTGCAACCGATGCGCCCGTTTCCGCACCTTCTCCATATCCAACGGCACATATTTATACGCGTTTCCTTCTGCTACTGCTTTTTTTGTTTCAACTTCTTTTGCATTGCCCAACGAGGCAGCCCCAACTACGCCTGCCAACGCCGCGCCCCCCAGCACCTTCCCGGACTGACGCAAAAATCCACGTCGATTCGATACACTACTCATCACTACGTAACCTTTCTTTTACTTCTGATATAGACGCTACACCAGAGAATCGTAAAGCATAAAATCCATAGTATATCGTTTTTCTATAAAAATTTCACATTTTTCACCCACGCCAAACTACAATTCTTACACTCCTAGGTAAAAAAAGGCCACATAAGATTAAGTAGTGCCGGGCGTGCCAGGAAGAATCAACCAGCACAAGGGGCAAAACCATCTTCCGTATCCGTCTGTTTGTGATAGGCGGATTGGGGAGAATTGAAGAACTGAATCAACCGTAGCAACTCACTCAGATCGATTTTCCAATCCTGATCTGCATAGTCGCTATCGTGTGGCTTACAGGAACGGGCACCGTTTCCCAATGCATAGCCATCTTCCCCGTTGGCGTCACAATGGAATTCGACTGTATTGTACAGCTGAATACCTCGTAGTAATTCCCCTACGGAAAGTCTCCAGTCACACGAAATGTCCGCAGCGTGATGCCCCGTATCCGCCTTTGAAAAGACGTTCACTGTGACGGTCTTTGTCGCAAGTGAGGTAAGATCATCACGAATCACACAGTGATATTCGCCCGTATCCGAGATAGTCAGCGAAGCCAATGTCAGGAGTGGTGTATTAGAATTTGGTATCCCAACCCCATCTTTTTCCCATGTATAGCGAAGCGTCCCCGTTCCCCCTTGCGCCCGCACCTCCAAGGTATAGGAAGTATTTTCGTATAGACGTACACTTCGCGGTTGCTGCTCAATGACGAGCGGGCAATTGTCTCGCACCAGCACGGTACGCGTTACCTTTGAACCTAGTCCGGCAGCATCCTGCACCGTATAGACGCGTTCGTAGCTTCCTGGCGTTTCACAATCCACCGCGCCTTCCATAACGATCTGCGCGCTAAGATCACCACTACAACTATCCTGCGCTGTCGCCCCTGGTTCAACGAATTCTTCCCCGCAATCCAGTTGCAATTCTGTTGCGCCTAACAAGAGCAGTTGCGGCGGTGTCGTATCCTGTACGGTAACGCTGCGCTGTTGTGTTGCCAGCTTCCCGCCACTGTCCTGCACCCGATAGCCCAGCATATAGACGCCGGGGAGTGTCGTATTCACTGTTCCCACTACCTGAATGTCTGCAGTCAGGTCGCCCTCACAGGCATCTATCGCCGTCGCGCCTGCATCCGTATAGGTATCACCGCATTCCACCGTCGTTTGGGCCTCTCCCAGCATGCTCAACGTCGGTGCCTGTGTGTCCGACACGATCACCTGACGGGTTAATGTTGCTTTGTTACCGGTGGGATCGGCAACGGTATACGTGCGAACAAATACGCCTGCCTCTTTTGTTAAAACATCGCCCTTGACCGCCACTTGCGCACTTAAATCGCCAGCACAAAGATCGCTCGCCGTCGCGCCCGGTTCAACATAGCTCTCTCCACATTCAAGAGAAATTGGGTTATCGCCCAACAACGTCAACGTCGGCGCTTGTTCGTCCGTCACCTCCACCCGTCTCTGCTGTTCACTGCAATTTCCTTTTCCATCACAGGCCGCGTAGCGTATGGTATAGATACCGGGTTGCGAGGTATCTACCGTCCCTGATATCTGCAATGCACTGCTTAGATCGCCCTCGCACATATCCACCGCTACCGCCCCTGGCTCGACATAGACGCCTTGACAGGCAATCTGCATCGACGACGCCCCTTGCAAAGTAATCACCGGGCCGTCCGTATCCGACACGATCACATTCCGTGAAGCTAGTGCACGCTTGCCGCTGGCATCCAGGACGGAATAGCGTACCGTGTACTCACCCAGCAGGCTTGTATCCACCGTCCCCATGTGCACAACCTTATCTGTGATATCGCCATCACATTGATCCGTCGCCGTCACGCCGGGGTCGACAAAGGTCTGCCCACAGGGAATAAGCAATGGATCGTCGCCTAACAGCGTCAAAACCGGATTATCTACATCCAGCACGGTCACCGTGCGTTCAACAGAACCCATATTTCCCGCTTCATCGGATACCGAATATCGAATCTTCGTTTCCCCCGCCGTCCCTAAATCACCTAGCACGGTTGTTGTAATCGCAGCACTCAAATCCCCATCACAAACATCCAATGCCGTTGCCCCCGGATCGACGAAATCATTCCCACAGATCAGTTCCATTGCATTCGCACCCAACAACTGCACTGCCGGCGCAACTGTGTCCACCACCTCCACCCTACGTTGCATTACCCGCTCATTCCCAGCAGAATCCGATACACGATAGGTCCGCAAAAAACCTTCAACCCCTCCAGAAAGCGGTGTGTCGCTTACTGCCACCTGTGTGGTCAGATCACCTGTACACGCATCGGCCGCTACTACACCGGGGTCCGTAAAGGTCGAAGCACATTCCAACGCATAGGGCGTACTCCCTAACAACGTTATTTGCGGCGGTGTTGTATCCACTACCTGGACTGTCCGGGTCAACTGCGCCTGATTACCCGCGGTATCCGATACACGATACACGCAGTCATACCATCCCGGCGTTGTTGTTTCCACCGTTGTCGTAGCCATCACGGACGCTGATAAATCGCCCGCACATTCATCGAAGGCTGTCGCCCCCGGATCTACAAAAACCGCCGCGCACTCATGCAATAAGGGCACATCGCCCAGCAAGGTCAAAACCGGCGCGGTATGGTCCACCACCTGCACCTCACGCTTCACCTCACGCACGTTCCCCACACTGTCCTCTACTCTATAGAGCCGATAATACGTGCCCATAGTGCCACAATCCACCTCTCCCGTCACCGTTACCGCCTCCGTCAAATCCCCATCTACCTCGTCATACGCCGTCGCACCGGATTCCACATACGAATCCCCACAGGCCACCGTCATCGGGTTATCGCCTTTCAAGGTAATCGACGGTACTCCATCCAGTACGGTCAAGGCTACCACATCGCTCTCTAAGACTACTGGCGTACCCCCTTCCCCGGTCCCACTGACATGCACCTGATACCAACCCGTGTCCGACATCGCCAATGCATCAAACGTCAGTACCGCCTCCGTCGCACCGGCAATCGGTGAAAGTGTTTCTTCCGTTGCGCCGTAATACCATTGATACGTCGGCATGCTGCCTCCACCCGTCACCACCACTGAAAACGCATGCGCATCGCTCTGGGGCACCTCTGCCGCCTGTGGCTGTGTTGTAATCGAGAAAGTGCGTAGCGAAACCACCAATTCTACTGGCAATGAGGAACGCTGCCACGTATCGTCACACACATAAACCACATAGTCCCCCGTATCCGACGGCAACGCATAGTCCCAAGAAAGCGTGGAGAATGCCCCCACATGTACACCGCTGTGACGCCAGTCATAGCCCACAGTTGAACCATCTCCGCCCGTCACGGTTACCGAAAAAGTGGCTTCATCGCCACTTTGCACGGAAAGCGCTTCTGGGAACGAAATAATCTGCAATGGTGGATGCGAAACGCCCCGGGAAATTAACCAAGCCTGCCGTGACTGTGCTGTTGTAAAAGCATCCACATTGGAAGTTCCTGTACCCGGCAAGTCCCCTGTATCCCCCAACAGATTCGGTTCGCTTGCCCCCGACGCATCTCCAAAACAATCGTAATGCGGGGCCTGGAAATTCTCATTCACCGCGTCGCGCAACGCTTCCTTCACCTTGTTTCCCAGATACCCCGGCACAGAACCTGACGAAACCCCCTCTTCAATCGCCAGTTCTCCCAGCGTAATCACGACCCCACGAATAAACGCGACAGACTCCGCATCCCCCAGTGTCATATATGCCGCCACCAGATTCTTTAGATCTGCAGCAAAACCAGGATTACTATCTTCAATAGCATCCATCACATTTAAGGTTACAATACTCACACGTAGCGTCAAATCATCCCGAATTTTCGCAAAATTTGAGGCGAAAGCGCTGCGTATGCTCGACACCTGTGCGGCATTCACACCCGCCAACACCTCGCTTACCGGTTCCCCGGTCAATAGTGCGGCCAATAAGTCCAGATGGTCATCATCATGAATTCCATTGCCGCAATTATCCTCTCCCCGAAACTGTGGCGTCGGATCTGCCGTATTGATCTGATTGAAACGTTGCGCCCACTGCGGAAAATCTTCCTGAAGACTACGATCAAACGTCCCCAGCAAAGCGTCAAAATCCAGCGGCAGATCAACAGGAACTGTGCTTTCTTCAAAACACTGCGCCCATCCACCACACAAGCAGCATAAAAACGCCATACTGGCTATTATTCCTAAACGAAAACTCATCGAAATTCACCATCTATTGAAAACAGTCCCAAAATAAACATTTATCGTTATAAACGTTGAAAAATCAAATTTTGGGGACAAATTTTAGAAATTAAATGCCGCCCAGGGATTACTCCATCACCGACCACAACAATTCAGGTACTAAGGTGGTCCCAAAGGTCCAGGAAGCACTGCCAAAAGGTGGGATCCACCCGTTGCTGACGCCCCCTTTTTTTTAATGCATTAATTTTCCGGATGAATCGTGTCATGAATCATAATTATCCAAAAAAACACAGTATCTATACCACAAAGGCGCTATTTCGTTACAGATTTTGTAACTGTTAAGTTGATGACAACCGTTGCATGAGAGGAAACTCCGATTGGAGCATCATGGGGAAAAGCTGTAAGGAAGGGCTACACATTGTTTAGCTGGTTGGTTCGGGGGGGGGGGGATATACCTGATAATCATGTTTACTGTGCCTCGATCAGCTACTCAGGCCACCGCTTTATTTTTTGCTGAGGCTACCGTGAGGTGCACCTGATAGTGTGGCGTTGGAAGGAGAATGTGCAATACTTGAATGTATTTGCTGGTATTTTTGCATCTCTTTTGTGAGATGATAAATGTTTTCCAGAGAAGAGGCTGAAAGCGTTACCTGCCAACCTTCCGCGTCGAACTCGTCTTTGTAGATCAATCGCCCTAGCTCAATAAAGCGTCCTATCGCCTCATCACGCGCGATACGCATGTCATGCAAAATATCATTCAAGGCCCCTCTGTAAAGTTCGTCTAAGGTTCCATATGGGTCGTTTTTTTTGGGGCACTCATCTTTCAGAAGCTGCTTCAGTAGCATATGTATCCGCAAGGAATAATCCATTTCTCTCCCTCCTCAAAGCCTAAGCCACAGAGCACCATTTTAAATGGTGCTCTGTCAAGACTGACGACTTCAGAAGCAGACCGTCCCATTGCTACACTCTGACGGCAGGCTTAGCCTCCTTTATACTCCTCGAAACGTTTAAGCCAATGCTCCGCCCAGGAGCCGAGCTTTACGAACTCCTCCATCGCCACCAGTAGCGCCTTATCAAACGTGCTATCTCCCCCCTCTCTTACAACTCCTCGACGCTCCAGGGATACTACGACCCAGTTGTAAGAATTTCGAAGCACTGTTATTTTTGTATCGGTGTTTTCTTTTAAAAATTCCTGAAGCAAATCCATTACCCACTCCTCTACTTCTCAGGCCACGCTCCTCTCTCGGTTTCGGGGAGTAAACGAACTGTTTCGAATTTTGATGTTTGTATTTTCTTTTGTCGTGCACTTCATTTTACATGCGAAACGTCATTATATCAAGCACTTTCTAAATAATATCTGCGAAATACATACGAAAGGACAAACAACCTTGTCAGAGCAGATAAGATGTGCAAAAATCCGATAATGAGTACTTGGAAAGAAAACATACGAGAAACAACATCACGCGCCACGTCACAACGACAAGCGCGAAGAATTGCAGAAGACACTGGAATTTCCGCAAACAGAATACATACATTTGTAAGCAGAGGTTATCTAAAAACCGATGATGTAAAAAAACTTGAAGAATGGCTAAAGAATAATGGCTACCTTGAAGATGACGAGGGAGCCATTGCCTCTTCAAAGGATAATCCGGGGGACTGGGCTTTTGTCATCGCAGCTCAGCTCAGAGCAACCGCCGATATTATGGTCAGTGATGTTTCGAGAGAGTTCAAGGCGCGCGAATTCGCTAGCCGGGTCCGTGATTGGAATGCGGGCCTCAACGAAACTATCCGGTTGTTCAAAAGAGGAGACGTCCCCCTTGCCGCCGAAGAACCCGCCATATACGGGGAAAAGCACACAGCTCGACAAGAGTTACACGAGTGCATCCAAGAATTGGATACCTTGCCGCCTCGTCAGCGAAAAAAGGAATTGTTACAAGTTATGCGAATGGTTCAAGAAGAGCTCTTTAAAGACGAGTAGTCTTTAAAAACCTTTTTGGCAAGTATCTCCCGCACAGCTCCAAGGGATATTTGCTGAGGTGAAGCCCAACAGGTCGGTCCGCAAAACGGAGAGCTTAGCGCACCTGCAATCGACATTGAAAAGGCGCTTCCTTGCTGGCGACCATACTGGTTTACCGTCTTGCGTTTTGGTTCAATATCTTGGGACACCACCATCTAGCCAATGCAACGATAAAGCGTAGCAATGGGTTTGGGAGCTAATTGGTTTCCGCTGAGATGTAGACTGGTGCGCCTTCCGGGATTTGGTTGAAGGCGGCAATAACATCGTCGTTGCGCAGGCGGATGCATCCGTGAGACGATGGCGTGCCAATGCGGGCTTCATCATTGGTACCGTGAATGTAAATGCAACGTTGTTGTGAATCCACGCTGATGCCGTTGCTGTTTTTACCCTGGTTCTTCTCCGGCTCTTCACCGCATAACCAAAGGATGCGGGTAAGCACCAAATCTTCTTCTGTGTCGTCGCCGGGTTTCCAGACAGTCGAGGTGGCCTTGCGGGATTTAAAAACCTGGCCCCAAGGGACGTTTTCGCCAAATTTTTTAGCAACACGATGCCAGCCTGGAGGGGTTTGCATACTGCCGGACTCGTTGCCCACGCCTGCCGATGCGGTGGCGCAGCGCGCCTGCCAAACCGGATAGCCTCCTTGTAAAAGGTAGCACATCTGCTGCGGCACTGAAATCCAAAGGCCCAATTGATTGCCTACTTTGTCGTACCATCCAGCACTTTCCAGTAAGGCTTGTTCCTCTTGCGGCAATGTAGGAACACCGTGCGATGTGGCATGTTGCACCGTAACGGAAACGCCTTCAGGCGCCAGTACCTCTGCGACTACGCCGACCGGCAAGGTGTAGGTAAAGCCTTTTCCCTGTGCATACTGGGCCGTAACATGCCCCTGGGGCAAGGGAATCGTCAGTTCAATGTTGGGAAGGTTGGGGATGGCGACAGGAGCAATGTGTACTCCTTTCCAACCGGGTTTAGCAGGACTGAGTCCCATCACATATTCCGCGATCAGATAGGTGGGACAACTGCTCCAAGGGTGACACCAGCTGGTATTCCATTTCTGGTCGGGACCCCATGCTTCCATACAGGTCGTAGCGCCGTGCTTGAGCATTTCATGCCAAGAATGTTCCCCTTTATTCGTAATCAAATGGTAGCCCAACGCCCCTGCGTTTTGTTTGAAACAGGCTTCAATTACATATGAGGCAATATAGACACCGCAGGAAAGTTCCTTCTCGGCAATAAACTCCAACAGATGTTTAGATTCTACCCCTTGGGTTAGCCC
Organism: Candidatus Hydrogenedentota bacterium; assembly: GCA_963678445.1. GTDB lineage: Bacteria > Hydrogenedentota > Hydrogenedentia > Hydrogenedentales. The sequence goes on from OY782877.1 coordinate 4,648,593, forward strand.
AAAGAAAAGCGGAATAGCGTTGGCATGCAAGGAGCTATGTGTAGAAGCCGTTCCATCGACGTATAAGCCTGTTTTGGGGTCTACTAATTGCGTTGCAAAAGCGGCTTCAATGCGTTGTGCACGCTGGCGCAACACTTCGCTGTCGCGATCCGTCATTTCCAACAATTCCGCACCGGTGGTTAACGCCCCGTAATAAAATGCGTTCAGGACGGTGTTTACCCCCTTGTTGACCAAGTCATATTCATAGCCGTCTCGAAGGTTTTCCGGCCAATCGACCAACGTCCATTTTTCCTTTCTCGGAAAGTTTTCCAACAGGCCCACCTTGTTTTCATAGCGTGCAAAATAGTTGAAAAGCCCCTCAAAAACGGTGTCGATAATGTGCTCAAGGAATACGCGATCACCGCTGTGGCGGTAGTATTCTTTCAACAGCAGTGGATATTGCAGACTGTATTCGGCAATTTCCTGCATAAAGCTACTGGGCGCGACCGCCATCATGCCGGGATCTATACGGGTGGAAAGCGCAAAGTCATGCAAGCATTTTTTCGTGAGTGTTACATCACCGGTCAGCCAAAGGTGCGAACGTGCTGTGATAACGGCATCGCCCAGATACTGTCCCTTTTCCCGGGTTGGACAGTCCAGAAATCCTCCTTGTGACCCCATTTGCACGCCGTTCTTACACAGATTCCAGATATCTTCAAGCAGAGAATCAGAAGCGTGCAGTTGTGCCTTTTTCGGGTCAAACGGATGATGCCTTACTTCTACCCACACGGTCGGTTCCGAGGGGGCATTCTTGATTTCCATATAGCGGAAGGCACGATAATCATAAAACTCGATACGGTCCCTGTTGCCCGACAAAACCGGCATTTCCTCATAAACCATGCTGGCACGCAATTTGTATCGCACCTTGTCCGGCCCAGCCAGTTCTTCGCCATGACGCACCACAATTTTTTCGCCCGCCTTCCCCTGAATTTCAATGCGGGTATGTCCGACAATTTCCGTACCGAAGTCGTAAAAATAATGCCCTTTCCTTAATTCTTTAGTCTGGACCGGCTTTACGATTCGCCGTTGCAAGGGCGGTGTGATCTGTTTCTCAAAACAATGGTCCTGACGCCCCATAAGCAGTTCCAGCCATTGCGTGTCGTCAAAGCCCGGCATACGCCAGCCTGTTGGCATTTCGCGCATGTCGATATTTTCCAGAAACTGGGTTTTATACCCTGTTGTCTCCCCTGTCGGAAAGGCTTTAAGTTGAAAACAGCGCCAACTTTCATCGGTTACATACCGCACCTGTTTCCCATCGGAAAAACTCAAGTCAAGCGACATCATGAACCCGCTGCGATTGTCACCGCTATCCCACACCCGGTTACACAGCCCCTGGTAATAGCTGTGTGCGGCGAAAACCGTGGCTCCCGATTCAAGAAACTCCGTCACATCCAGCCAGTAATAGGGATGCGCAACGGGATAGCCCGATTCCGGGCCTTGAACTACGGCATAGCCGTTGATGTAAAACTTGTAATAGTCATCGCCAGTGATGGACAAGACTGCCGCCACCGGTTTCTCAGGAAGGGTTACCTCTTTGCGGAACAAGGTATGCACATTTTGAGGCCCATCGGGTTCCGGGGATTTTTCCCGTTCACGATGATAGCGGTTGACGATTTTTGTCCCCTTAAAAACCGGATCGCGTAACCATTGTGCGCCTTCAAACACATCTGCTCTCCCCATCGGCATGGCCAGAAGTACGACCAGGGCAATCCATCCCATATGTAATTTGTGCATATCAATCTCCTCAGTCAAAATGCCACCCAATGGTAGCATTTTCAATATGCATATGTGAATGATGGGGCTTATTTTGCGTCCCGTGCACGTCTATGCTACGCTGCATAGGGTTTCAAAAAGCTCCCTCGTTCCCACGGTCCTTCGTGGGGACGGAGGAAGCAGTATCTCTTTCCACGGAAGACCGTGGAAGCGGGAAAAAAGAAGCGAATACAAGGTAATCACAAACACGATGGGTATGCATCGCATCCTCCAAAAACTGAGATTGCGCTACGGTTCTCAATCGACCGTTATTAGCACCTTGCGTCAGATGGGGGTGCGCATCGGTGAGCGTTGTCGTATATATACGACGAATTTTGGTAGTGAACCTTGGCTGATTCGTATTGGCGACCATGTATGTATTTCCAATGATGTTACCTTCGTCAACCATGATCTCACGTGGCCTTTCCAGGACCGCTATGAATCGTTGACCAGCTTTGGACCGATTGAGATTAAAGATAATTGCCAGATTGGGGTACGCGTTACAATTTTGCCGCATGTAACCATCGGACCCAACGCCATTGTTGGCGCATGCAGCGTGGTCAGCAAAGATGTCCCCCCTAATACCGTCGTAGCGGGGGTGCCTGCACGACCGATTTGCACCCTGGAAGAGTATGAGCAAAAGTGTCTGCAACGACATATCGATATTCCCAAGGATCGGGGAGAAGCGCGCAAGGTATTGGAAGCACATTTTTGGGGTGCAAGCCTGGAAAAGGATGAAGTGTGAAGCTGGCGTTACTAAAAGGCAACCGTTTCAACCCCTGGCACTTACAGGTTTTTGAGCAACTGGACGGCATTTCCGATGTGGTGGCCTTCCGTGCTGACTCGGAAATCCAGCGCTATTTCAAAGAACGCCAGGAAGAGGCGCTGAAGTTTCAGGTGGAACCCATCTATTTCGATACGCAGGCGGGTCCCGTAACGCGGCGTATTCGAAACCGAATTTTACAACGTTGCTACCGCTATGAGCCGCGCATTCTTTCTTTTCACGAACGCTTAAAAAACTTCGATCTGATTCAATCTTGGGAATTGTTTACCGACTGGTCTGCCGAGGCGGTGCAGGCGCATGAAAAATATGGCATCCCCTTGTCGGTCATGGTGTGGGACAATATCCCGTTTAACATGGAGCGGAATCCACGACGGCGTGCGCTGAAAAAACAGGTAGCACGCGCTGCGGATCGTTTTGTTGTACACACAGAACGCAGTCGACGTATCCTCGATATTGAGGGGGTTGAGGCGGAACGTATCGTAAAGATTGCGCCGGGGGTGGATACCGAGCGTTTTTGTCCTGGCCCTCGAAATCGCGCCGCTTTTAAGCTTGCTGAAGACGAATTCGTCGTTCTTTTTGTGGGTTGGTTGTTACCCCGGAAAGGGATCGACTTCCTGCTGCTGGCCTTGCGCGAGCTATTACACGACACCTCGCTGAAAGGACGCCGTGTACGCCTGTTGATGGTGGGTTCCGGACCAGGACGCGATCGAGTGGAAAGATTGATCGCACGCCTCAACCTGCACGACACCTGCACGTTTGCCGGTGCATTGCCCTATGAACGGATGCCCGACGCGTTCCGCGCTGCCGATGTATTCGTACTTCCCAGTATCGCTACACCCGAATGGCAGGAACAGTTCGGCATGTCGCTCATTGAGGCCATGGCCACCGGCATCCCCGTCATATCCACACTCAGCGGTGCTATCCCTGAAATCGTGCACGACGCTGCATGGCTGTGTCAGCCCAACGATTTTGTATCGCTTTACGAATCACTTCGCGAACTCATCCTGCATCCCGAAAAGGGCGAACAGCTCGCCCAACGGGGGCGTGCGCATGCCGTCGCTTCTTTTGGACTTCCCCAATACGCGGCTGCACTCTCAAAACTCTACCAGGGAATGCTGCGATGAGCGCCACCGCCCCACAGGCCTACGAAGAATCTAGGAATCCTATTTTACGTCGTACAAGGGCGTTGTTGCGTGGCGTTAAATGGCATTTAAAAAGTTTCCTGGGCATTCCCCGCACCGTGCTGGTCGATCTACGCTGGCGGTTGGGTGACGAGATCATGGCGCTTCCCATTTTTGAATCCCTGCGGGCACGCTATCCCGCAGCCCGCATCCTGGTACAAAGCAACTACCCCGATCTTTTCGAGAATCAACCCTTCATTGACGCGGTCAATCCTCCTTCACAAAGCATCGACCGCTACCTGCTCTTGCGAGGTGCTTCGCGTCAACAGTACCGGCTTGCCTGTTATGCGCAAAAGGCTCGCGTAGCCCTGCCCGTGCTACGTCCACAGCTCTATCTGCAAGACACTAGCACACCCTTTTTGTCCGAAATTCCTGTGGGCGACGGGCCGCTTATCGCCCTTGCCCCCGGCGCATCCTGGCCTACGAAGCGATGGTTACCGGAACGCTGGCAGAATTTGGTGCAACGCTTATCGGAGGGTGGCGCGCGTGTTTTTGAGTTGGGCCAGGACGATGACGCCACGGGCGCACCAGTTTCCTTCATGAACCGCACCACGGTCCGTGAAGCGGCCTGTCTGCTTCATCATGCCGACGTACTCATCTGTTGTGACTCTGGTCTGATGCATCTGGCGCTGGCGGTAAACACGCCTGTGGTCGCCCTTTTCGGGCTTACCGACCCCGACATCCTGATTCGGAATGAACCGCTATTCTACCCCATTCGCAGCACCCTGCCTTGTAGCGGGTACTGGAATCATGCGGACACTGTATCGCAGCCCGGCGTCTGTCCTGAAGGACATACCTCCTGCATTGCCGACATTACCGTCGAACAGGTGCTGGAAATACTCACGCAACGCCTCGTCACCCTGGATAAACCATAATGAAAAAGGGGATATGGTAATGCGCGTACTGTTTCTAACCCTCTATCCTGAGGCTGCCGCCAGCCCCCGCTACCGGGTGCACCAGTTTTTGCCCTACCTGCGCAAGGAAGGGATTGAGTGCATGGTGGCCGCCCCGCTTTCCGAAGCTGCGTGGCGACGCCATACGGGTCCCAACCGGCGTGGACGCGCCTTGTGGTATCATCTTCACGAAACGCCGCATCGCATTGTAGAGCTCTTGCAGGCACACGCTTACGATGTTGTTTTTCTACAAAAGGCGCTTATGAGCGCCTATCTTCGCGGACTCCCGACGCTCTTGCGCCATCAGGCGCAACGGCTCATTTATGACATCGACGATGCGGTGCATCTGGCCCCCCCCCATGCTTTGCGTTTTCCCTGGACGTTGTTTGAAGATCGCCAACAGGTGCAACGCATCATGGCTATGGCAGACACGGTCTTAGCGGGTAATACCTGGCTGGTTGAGCAGACGCAGCAATATGGCGGTGTGGCGAAATACTTTCCAACGGTTGTCGATACGGAACGCTTCATCCCTCCCCAAAACATCCCCGCTTCTTTTCGCATCGGGTGGATTGGCGCGCCCAGTACTACTTCTGCATTAGCGGTGGCTGCACCGGCTCTGATGGAGCAGAAAAATGCGGAAATTGTACTGGTAGGCGCTGACCCGAAAAAGGTACACTTAGCTTGTGCTACAGTACAACCTTGGAGCCATGACACGGAGGTCAGTGACGTGCAGCAGTTTTCTGTAGGTATTCTTCCTCAGCACAAGGATACATGGACGCGTGGAAAATGCGCGCTCAAGGCGTTGCAATATATGGCCTGTGGCGTACCCTGCATCGCCACGCCTTATGGCGCTATCTGCGACATTATTCAGGAGGGTAAAAACGGACTCTTTGCCGATTCCGACGCACAGTGGCGGCAAGCGCTGGATCGCATGCGTGATCCAGCAGAAAGACAACGCCTGGGTGAGGCCGCACGCGCTACCGTTGAAAGCCGTTTTTCTTTACAAAAAGCCGCTCCGCAGTTGGTCCAACTACTACGCAAGGGGGAACTATGAAACGACGCATCCGTATAGCCTACGTCCTCCCCAACATGCGTGTGGGCGGTAGTGAATCTCAATTGCTCTATTTGATGAAGGGGTTGACCCCTGAATTCGAACTTACGCTTATCTGTACACGCAGCGAAGGGGCACTTATCGGTGACGTGCGCCGTCTTGGGGTCTACGTGCGCGTTCTCAACTCCCTGAGCGGTTGGGATTTTCGGATGCAAAAGCGCATCTCCCATATCTTCCATGCGCACACGCCACATATCGTCCATACCTGCCTTTTTGGACTCGACTATTTTGCCCATCGTGCTGCCCGGGAGAATAATATCCCGGTCATTATTTCCAGTCGACGAGAACTGGCTACCTGGCAAAGGAAACGCCACCGCTGGATCCAGCAACGCGGCAACCGATTTGCCGACGCCATAGTTGCTAACAGCCAAAGCGTCGCCGAGTATGTCCAAAGAAGCGAAAACATTGAACCTAAACGCATCCACATCATCCCCAACGGGATCAACGCCAACGACTTCGTGTCCTCGACCCCGATATCCCAAATCAAAAAACGATTCAGGCTTCCTGAAAAAAGCCATGTCATTGGTATGGTCGCCAATTTCAGCCCCGTCAAAGACCATAACCTTTTTATGGAGATGGCCAATATTCTGCTCCAACGCCGCCACAACCTGCAATTTCTTCTGGTGGGTACGGGACCGCTCGTAGACCGGATGGGACGCCTCATTATCAAACGCAAACAGGGCGAATTCTTTACCCGTGTCAGCACGGTCAACGAAGTGGCTGAACTCTATGCACTCATGGATGTTTTCGTGCTTACTTCCAAAGTGGAAGGTTTCCCAAACGCTATTATGGAAGCCATGGCTGCAAGCCGTCCTATTGTTGCTCCCCAGGTAGGCGGCATCCCTGAACTGCTCCAGGACGGGGTTACCGGACGTCTACTAACTTCCCGCGATCCCAAAGATTTCGCCAACGCCGTAGAAAACTTTCTTGATAATCCGTCCCTGGCGCAAGCCTACGGAGCACGCGCGGCCCAATGGGTGCGCGAACGTTTGCCTATGGAGCGTATGGTGACGCAGTACCGCAACCTCTATCAGAACCTACTCAGCGAAAAAACAGGCAAGCAGTGTCAGTAATAACCTAAATAAAATATGGTCTTTACGGTTCCTTTTACAGTAGACTATCCTTGTTGCCCCGCAAAACTGTCCCGCAAATGTCGAGCAAGTGGCTCCTTGTTATTCCTAAACACAGCAAAAACTTCATTTTCCATAACATTTGTAAAGTAATCCATTAAGAATCAAGTCAGATAGGAGGTTCTGTATGAGTATAAAATCGGATATCCAGGCTGCCATGAAAGAGGCAATGAAGAATCGTGAGACTGCCCGCCTGGAATGTTTGCGAATGGCCAAAGGTGCATTATTACTAAAAGAAAAAGAAGCCGCAAAGGATCAGGAACTTTCTGACGCGGATGCCATTAAAACGCTGCGCTCTGAAGTGCGAAAACGCCAGCAAAGCATCGAAACATTTCGCGAAGTGGGCAAAGAGGAGGAAGCGGAAAAGGCAGCGGAAGAAATTAAGATTCTGGAATCGTTTTTGCCGCAACAGTTGGATGCAGAGGCGTTGGAAGCGAAGGTGCGTGCCTATCTCGAGGAGCACCCGGATATGAATCACGCGGGCAAATTGACTGGCGCCATGAAAAAAATGTTGGGGGACCAGGCCGACGGGAAAGTGCTCAATGAAGTGTGTCGGAAGGTGCTGGGATAATTTTTCTCTATTCCCCCCTGTTTAACGTTACGCCGATGGACCGCTATGGGGTCCATCGGCGTTATTGCTGTCACTCGCCTTTCAGGAACGCGCCTTACTTGTCTTCACCGTCATCTTTAGGAGGACGGCAGCAGAACTTTGAGGAATTCGCGGGACAGGATTTAATGGTGTCCGCGGCCTTTTTCTCCATCCCTTTTACTGTGCATGACTTACCGGTAAGCGGGCAAGTGGTGGCTGCAGAGGAACAAGAGGTTTTTGCAGACTCGCTCATGGGACAACTTTTGGCTGTTGCTGCACAGGAACTAGTTGCTACCGGCGCACTAGCCGCTGTCGCCTCATCTGAAGCACCTGTTTCTTCTGCGCTGACACCGACGCTACCTGCTCCAATGACAGTCAACACCCCGGCAAGTAGTAATACACTCATGATAAAGAGGTTAAAAAGCTTGCTTTCTTTCTGTTTTTTAAGCATGGAAGCGCAAGCCCCTCTACAAAGACACTTGGACTTATCTCTCTTGCTCTCTTGTTGTACTTGCATGGTTTTATCCTTTATATCGCGTCGTTTCCGACTGGTTTTCTTTACAGGAACGCGCCCTTATGCGTTCGCTTCTATGTAAGTTAACCGGTCTGGCATTGCAGATTATTCCCCATAAAGGACAACACCGCCCTCGCCTTTAAAAAAGTCTTTTTTCAAGAAAAAGCCTTACGTGAGACTTCCTTAAATGTAAATTTGCATTATTACGATATTTTTCTCTATATTGCTCGAATATTTTGCCGCCAAAACGGTATAGTGTGCAGGCGTTTATGGAGAATAGGATGGATACAGAGCAAGACATCATTATTGCGGCACAGAACGGGAATCGCTTTGCTTTTGGACAGTTGGTAAAACTCTACCAACGAAGTGCTTATGCTGCCGCGTACAGTTTTGTGGGGAATCGCGAAGACGCATTGGAAATGTCCCAGGAGGCATTTGTACGTGCCTTTCGCGCTATGGGCCGCTTCGATACCCAAATGCCCTTCTATCCTTGGTTGTATCGCATCGTGCGCAACGTTTGCCTGAATTATCTGAAAAAAAAGCGCCGACATGGTGAAGTTTCGCTGAATAGCATGATGGAAAAGGGCTTTGATGTATCGACATCGGAGGCGAATCCTGAGGAATGCGTAGCAACTAAGGATATGCAACACGCTATAGCACAGGCGATAACCCAGCTTTCACAAGAACATCAGGAAATTTTACGGCTTCGCCATTTCCAGGAGCTTTCCTATGCTGAGATTGCGGCTTGTCTGGATGTACCACAGGGCACGGTAATGTCGCGTCTGTATGCGGCGCGTAAAAAACTGCGGCGCGTTATTGAAGAGGATACCGATGTTTTGGCGAATATTTAGCGCATTGGGAGGTATTACCAATATGGCTACCGAGAAAAGACAGAATATTGGGCTTATCAAAGCAAAGGGTGTACAATGATGGCAAAACATCGTAGGGCTTGTTTTTATTGTAACCTTCGACATTCTAGGGCGCTGGATCATGCACGAATCTTGTAATGACATACAGATGTTAATCTCCGGATATCTGGATGGCGAGTTGGAACCGGAAGAGGAACGTCGTATTGAAGCGCATATCCAGTCATGCTCTGCTTGCCAACAGGAGTATCAGCTCATGAAACGGCTGGTCGTTGGCACCACAGCGGCATGTGCGATTGAGGAACCTCCTGAAGAGGTATGGGATACGTTCCTGGATTCGGTATACAATCGGTTGGAACGTAAAACAGGGTGGTTATTGGTTATTGTGGGAAGTATCGGGCTGGTGTTGTTGGGATTGGTGCTGTATATCACTTTGCCGTGGGCTTCCCCTTTGACCAAGGTGCTGGTCATGTTGCCCGGCATTGGCCTGTTTATGCTGTTTCTTTCGGTATTGCGTCAACGCTTGCGCATTGCTAAAACGGATCGATACTCCAGGGAGGTGATTCGATGATCGTGGTGACTTCGTCGGAGATTCCCGGTAAGAAAATCGTCCGTACATTGGGTATCGTTCGCGGCAGCACGGTACGCGCCACGCATATTGGTCGTGACATCATGGCGGTGCTTCGCAATATTGTGGGCGGCGAGGTGAATGAATACACCAAAATGTTGGCGGAGTCGCGGGAACAGGCACTGGATCGTATGATGAGCGATGCAAAACGGCTTGGGGCCAACGCGGTCACCTCAGCACGTTTTGCTACGTCGAGTATCAGCGCGGGCGCCGCAGAAATCCTGGTCTACGGCACCGCTGTATACATTGCTGATGAGGCACCGCCTGAGACGGAATAACGCCTGCTTTTCTGGATTCATTTGCCTGCTACGGTCTCGATTAGATGCTGTTCGAACGCATCGCGATCCTTCCAGTGTAAGGCACAGTGCACAGGACGGCCCTTTTCGGGATCGGGCACAGTGTTCCCTTTTTCATCCACCCGCAGTTTAACTGTTTCCATCTCCACAGCATCTTGTTGATAAAGCAGATAGACGGCGAGGGTATCATAGAGCACACTGCTTTCCTCGGTGGGATAATGTTTTCGGTTGCTCCACTTCGCATAGTTTTCCATCGTTAGAACCGCTAGTGGATTCTTGGAGGTCGCCACGCGTTGATAGCGCTCCCCTTTAATCACCAACGTGCCGCAGGTGTCCAGCGGAGCAATGGTAATATCCCAGGGAGCGGAAAAGACCGCTTGCGCAGAAGGCAGATCGTGCACCACATTCCATTCGGGCTGACGACCTTTTTTGCCCCCATAACCGATATGTACGCTGCCAGCCATCGAGACAATACGCGCCTTGGGGGCAATAGAGGAATCTCGGCGTAACGCCTCCGCCAGATTGGTTTGTGGGCCAATTACACAGATCGGTATGGTCTCCTTGGCCGCATGTACCGCATCAATCAATGCCTGTACCCCATCTTCATGCACCGTCCCCGGATAGGTGTCCAGCGTATACTCACCCAACCATTCCAGTTGGTGTATCTTCGCATCACTTGTCTTCCTTCCCGTTGCAATGGGAATATCGGTACGTCCAACCAGCTCCAGCATCTTTGCCAATAGACGTGTTTTCGTCGGCGTATCATCCGAGGCGGTCACAATTAACTGCACATCCAATTGCGGCGTCCCCAACATCATCGCCAAAGCCCAGGTATCATCGATATCATCCCCAATATCGGTATCCAGGATAACCGGCATCCCTCCGCCCGTGGCAGACGATACCAACGCCATAGTTATTACAAGTAAAGTATTCATGTTTATTCCCTTTATTTACATCATCAATATGAAAAACGCTTTTGAATGATACCAGCCCTGTCTTTTTTAACCAAGTACTCTGCTACGTGCATATGCACAGCAGAACATTGAAACTCGTGAATAAAATCAATACACTGCTTGTGTCTAAACCTGTGGGAAGGAGAATGTGATGTTAGTTCATAGCGTATATTTCTGGTTAAAATCGGAGCTTACTGAAGCGGAAGTGGCCGAATTTCGCCAAGGTCTGGAATCCCTCTGCGGTATTAAGTCGGCAGAGTCGGTATATGTAGGCGCCCCGGCCGATACACCACAGCGCCCCGTGATTGACACTTCATACAGCTTTGCATTGGTGGTGGTGCTCAAAGATCGCGAAGCGCATGACACGTATCAGGTTGACCCTTTGCATACAGCTTTCCTCGAGCGTTTCAAGCCGTACTGGGAAAAAGTACTCATCTATGATGTTGGCTGAAAACGGTCTTGTTTTGAAGTTCTAAGCCCCTATTTTTTACAACTATAACGTGTCAACAAAAGTGTTGTTTTATGCAAACATTAACCAAACAGCGTTGTTATAACCATGCCCGGCGTGAAGCCGCTGTACGGTGTCCGGGTTGTCACAAATACTTTTGCCGTGAATGTGTATCGGAGCATGAGGAACAATTGCTCTGTATCCTATGTCTGCAGAAACAACGCACATCACCTGCTACGCTTAAAGAACGCCTACGGCCACTCCGACTTCTCTTTCGCACCGCCCTGACCTTTGTGCTACTTTGGTTGGCATTTTACAGCCTGGGAAAAGGGCTTCTACTCCTGCCCCATGCTTTTCATGAGCCGGTTTCGTATGAATCCACCCCTTAGATTTGAAAAATGTCAACAAAAACAGGGCATGATTCGTTATAAAGCGTAAGCCTCATATCTTTTACCAGTGCTCCGAGGAACACGCTAACTGATGCTAAAAAGAAAAAAACATCGCAGTGGTTTTGAAATCGCGGAACAGGCCGTCGCTTTGTTGCGCCGGAGCCCTTTACGTATATGGGCGTGTTATTACATCGGTTCTCTTCCTTTCGCTATTGGGATACTCACGTTTTATATGAGTATGACCACGAGTGCTTCCGCTGTGCAGCAACTTCCCGGCGCGGCTATGGTGTTGGTTTTTTTGTTTTTTTGGATGAAAGGCTGGCAGAGCGTGTTTTCTCGTCGCCTGCTGCATCAGCTTGATCCCGATGCTCACCCACCCAAAAACAGCGTGGCGTATTTTTACCTTTTCCTTAACCAAGGCGCTATCCACAGCTTGCAACTTTTCCTGGTGCCTATCGCTTTACTGGCGCTGTTCCCATTTCCACGGCTCCACGCCACTTTCCAGAATGCCAGCGTGCTGGATGATGGTTCCGATGCTAACGCCACCGCTATATTTAAAAAGGCCTTCTCCTACGCCCGTTTCTATCCACGTCAGAACCTCTTCCTCATCTTTCTGCTTTGCCCCACGTTGTTCCTGCTTGCCAGCAGCGCACAGATTGTGCTAACCCCTATCATAAGCACCGTATCCGCAGAACATTCTTTAGGCCCGTTTCTTCTCAGCTTCATTATGGTGTTGTTCCTGTTCAGTTTTTCCGCCTTCATCTGTACACCACTACCGTTCCTGTTCGCCCTGAATATCGGAATTGCGATCTTCTACGGCGCACGAATGCTGAAAGTATTTTTCGACATAGACACAATCTTTACTATTGCCCCGTTCAGCGCTATCGAAAATACGTTATTCGTAATCACAATAGCGCTCTGCTTCCTTTGCATCGATCCCTTTCAGAAAGCGGCCTATGTTCTGCGTTGCTTCTACACCGATGCAGAAAAAAGTGGTGCAGATCTGCGTCTGGCGCTACAACGCATACGCACACCGCTCCTGGCACTGTGTTTTTGCACGTTCCTTTTTTCCACAAACATTCATGCAGGAGAGATACACGTTGACGACACACCAGAATTGGACGCCGCTATTACCCAGGAGTTAACTCTGGAACGATACGCGTGGCGCTCTCCTGTTCCTACCGTCGAACAAGATTCCAAAGGACCCATAGCACGTACCCTGAAATCAATAGTGGAATTTTTTGAATCAATCTGGGAAAAGACAAAAGAAATTGCAGGCAAGATACTAGAATTTTTTTGGGGTACGGATAGATTCTCACTCAATCCTAAAGAACTCCTCCACATGGAAACGGGCTTGCGCCTTGTATTGTTTTTACTCTGTCTGGGCCTGTTTATCCTGCTTGCTCATTTCGCCTTTCAGGCGTTTCGACGGTACAGGAAAAGAGAAAAAACGGAGCTGGCCACCGATATCACTTCCACTCAACCGGATCTAGAGGATGAGGCGACTACGGCTGAGGATCTTCCTGAGGATGAGTGGTTGGAAATGGCGCAGAAACTCGTACAGCAGGGAAATTACCGGCTTGCAACGCGTGCGCTTTTCTTATCCATACTGGCGCTCCTGGCAAAGCATCAGTTGCTGTTAATCGCACGGTACAAGACCAACGCAGAGTACAAAACGGAACTTAATCGACATAGCCACGCCCATCGTGAAATAGGAGGAAATTTCGCACAAGCCGCCTGTCTTTTCGAGAATCTCTGGTATGGCCGTCACACCGCCACAAAGGAACTCGTAGAAAAACTATTCGATCAACGCGCAAGGATCCAGCACAGTGTTTCGGAATAATGCACTGCTTTACATACTTCTCGGCGTTATTCTGCTGGGAGTCCTCTGGCAAGTATTTCGCATCTACGAAATACGCTTGGAAAACGGAAACCTTTATCCCCCCGCTTCCACCTACCGGACAGATCCTATGGGATGCCGTGTGCTATACGAAGCATTTGCACGTCTTCCCCAAAAACGCATAGAACGCTATACCTCGCCCATATTGGAGTTACCTGAAGAAGGGAAAAACAACACGCTCTTCTTTCTTGGTGTAGAAGATACGAACGACGCCGTTTCCGTTTTGGAAAAAATAGAAACATTCGTTAACACAGGCGGTCGTCTCGTGATCACTTACGCAGGAAGCCTCAGCGAACCTGTCGAGGAAGACGATAAAATATCGCCTCAAAAAGAAGGAGAGCAGGAAAAGGATACTTCAGAATCTGATTCGAAGGAAGAAAAAAAGTGGTTCGAGAATATTCGTGATCGCTGGGGCTTTAAGCTGGAGCATGTTGAAATAAACAGAAGCGATACGCTCATTGATGGCACCCTTTTCGTTAAACCGGATAGGGAAGACGTTCCCCTCCCCCCCTCCTTAAACTGGCATTCTTCCATGGTATTTTCTGAGTTACATGAAGATTGGCATGTGCTGTATCGTCGCAATGAGCACCCCGTACTTATCGAACGCATTATGGGAAAAGGAAGCATGGTGATCGCCACGGATACGTATATGCTCAGCAATGAGGCGATGCGCACACATCGTCAAGCCGGGTTGTATACCTGGCTGGCAGGCGACGCCACACACCTGTTCTTTGATGAAACGCATCATGGCATACAGCATCGCCTCGGCGTTGCTTCGCTTATTCGACGCTATCGTTTGGAGTATGTATTGCTTTCTTTTGTGATGTTGGGTCTGCTGTTTATTTGGAAAAATGCGACCTCATTGCTTCCGCATCAGTCGACAAGACGGGAAATCGAAAAAGCCGACGCAATCATCGAAAGCGAATCCAATCTGGCTTTAAATAATCTGATGCATCGTAGTATCCCCCCAAAAAAACTACTTGCAACATGTCTGATGCTTTGGCAAAAGGACTGCGCACAGGATACGACGTTCGCCAAAGAAGTGGAAAAGCATACGCAGCAAGCCGCCAATACAAATGCCAAAGAAATTTTGCAGAACTACCAGCAACTCTGTACGAAAATTAATCAGCGTTCCAACGTACAGCGGCAATAAAATGGCTAAGCGCCTCGATATTACTTGTTGTGCTCAATCGAAGTAAGAATTCATTTTTAAGCAACCTTCTCATCATTAAGTCGCTCATATAAGTGGCTGCATCACAATAAAAAGGATCGAATCTATGAATGAATCGATATCGCGTCTTCAGGATACGCTGGAACGTGCTCGTCATGAAATTGGAAAGGTGATCATTGGGCACGCCGAGGTGATCGACCAAGCGCTCATTGCTATTTTTACACGCAATCATGCGCTGCTTGAAGGTGTCCCAGGCACCGCCAAGACGCTCCTGGTGCGCACATTGGCATATGTGCTGGGCTGCCAGTTTGGACGCATCCAGTTCACCCCTGATCTGATGCCGGCAGATATCACGGGGACGAATGTTTTCAATCTTAAAGACAATTCATTCAATCTGGTGCAGGGACCGGTCTTCACGACCTTTCTGCTCGCCGATGAAATCAACCGCGCTCCCGCTAAAACCCAGTCCGCCTTGCTACAGGCCATGCAGGAGCACAAAGTTACCATTGATCGCACTACACACGAGCTGAATCCTAATTTCACGGTATTCGCCACACAAAACCCTATCGAGTACGAAGGTACCTATCCGTTACCCGAGGCACAGATTGACCGCTTTATGTTGAAGATCCATATGGATATGCCGACACGAGAGGAGGAACTGACACTTGCACAACGCATGCTGGGCGCAGAAGCACCAGAAGCCGTATTGGAAAGTAATGCTGTACAACCCGTGCTGCATGCAAAGGAACTGCAGGAGATGCGTACGGCCTTAGAATCGGTATTGGTGCGTCAGGAACTACTTGCATACATTGTCGATATCGTCCGCGCGTCACGGCAACACGCCAATACACTCGTCGGTGCTGGCCCACGCGCCACACAGTCCCTGTTGCTCTCCTGTCGTATGCAGGCGGCTTTGCAGGGCCGTGATTTCGTCACGCCTGACGATGTCAAAACCATGAGCAAGCCCGTACTTGAACATCGCCTGATCCTGCGTCCCGAATACGAAATAGAGGGACTGACCAGTACCGAGGTTGTACAACAAATTCTGCAAGAGGTCGCCGTACCAAGATGATCGCACCCCGTAAAAAATGCCTTATCTGCTTTGCAGGATGCACTATCCCCCTCGGGCTATGGGTCGCTGTTTCTCCCGGAAGCGCCCCCATAGTATTCCTGCTTTGCCTCGTCCTTGCCCTGCTGCTCATTATTGATGCAGTACGAACGAACGCACCTCAAAGCACCTTTTCGGTTTCTTGTGAAAGCCCTGTACGACTTATCAAAGGTCGCTCGGGCGAACTTCCCCTCATAGTCTCTACCGCGTCTGCCCCCATTACTTCTTCTCTACGCATCGGCCTTAATTTTCCTGGTGAATTTGATACGCCTACGAATATACAAACGCTCTCTGCACCTCAAAAAGACGAGGAAATTCGTTTGTTATGGCCTTGCACGCCTAAACAGCGGGGCACTTTCAATATAGAGACGGTCTACCTTGAAATCCCCTCTCCCTGGGGACTCTGGGACCGTCGCGCCAAGCTTTCTATTCAGTGTAAAATACACGTCTACCCCAATTTATTACAGGAACGCAATCGACTTGCTTCCATTTTTCTCAATCGGAAAAGTGCAGGCACACATCTGCAACGCCAGGTAGGTAAGGGTAGAGATTTTGAACAGTTGCGCGAATATCTCCCCGGCGACAGCTTTGAGGATATCCATTGGAAAGCCACGGCGCGCCATGCGCATCCCATTACAAAGATGTACCAGTTAGAACGCACGCACGAAATCTATGTGGCTATCGACGCTGCACGTCTCAGTGCACGCGCCAGCCACACCGTCCACAACGAAAAGAACTGCATGGAAACCCAACTCGACCGTTTTATCGACGCTGCCCTGCTCTTGGGTTGGGTGGCTCAAAGGCAAGGGGACCGTTTTGGCCTGCTGACCTTCAGTGATCGTGTGCATCACTTTCTACCTGCAAAAAATGCGCCTCAACATTTTTCGCGATGCCGTGAAACGCTTTACCAGCAACAAACGCAAGCCGTCGACCCGGATTATGAAGAGCTTTTCAGCTTTATACGGTTACATCTACGCCGTCGCTCCCTGTTGCTCTTGCTCACCAATCTGGACGACCCGATTTTAGCGGAATCGCTACGCGACCATATTGGTTTAATTCAACACCAACACCTTGTCCTGGTTAACATGATCACGCCTCCGGGCACCTCTCCCCTGTTTTCCAACCCCACCGCAAATACCGTTGACGATATTTACGGAAAACTGACCGGCCATATGCGCTGGCGTGATATGCGAAAACTTCAGAAAGACCTCAAACATCACGGCGTCACTTTTTCTACGATTCAGGAAACAACATGGGCGCCCCAACTGGTTTCGCAATACCTGAATGTAAAGCAACGACAAATCCTATAAGGCATCAATAACCGTGCTAATCAATATTGCTGCATTTCTTGAAAAAGAACGTCCTTACTGGGATGAATTGGAAGCTCTTCTGAAAACTTTTCAGAATGATGCCGCCTATACACCATCTTTTCAGGAGGCGCAACGACTCTACTATCTCTATCGACGTGCCGTATCAGGTTTGGCCCGTTTGAATTCCGGCGGTGCAGAAAAGGACGTGCGCAACTATCTGGAAAGCCTTGTCGGGCGCGCCTATGCCGAGGTACATGAACATCGGAATTCCCCCCTGCGCTTTAAACTCTTTCATTGGTTTTTCCACACCTTCCCGCAAACCTTCCGTCGACAAGCCAATGCCTTCCGCCTCTCCCTGGCCATCACCCTTGTCGGGGTATTATTTGGCGGATACGCCGTGCTGGCAGACACACAAGCCAAGGAAGTCCTGCTGCCGTTCGCACACTTATTGGGCGATCCCAGCGAACGTGTCGCCGAAGAGGAAAGCATGGAAGACGACCGTTTGCAAGGACATAAATCCACCTTTGCCGCACAGCTTATGGTGAATAACATCCGGGTAAGTTGTATGGCCGCCGCTTTTGGATTCACCTTTGGCGTAGCAACTATCGTACTTCTTTTTTACAACGGCGTTATCCTTGGCGTAGTCATGGTCGATTACATCCGTGCTGGGGAAAGCCTGTTTCTCAGCGGCTGGCTACTCCCCCATGGTGCAATAGAAATCCCCGCCATCCTCCTCGCCGGACAAGCCGGACTTGTGCTCGGCGGCGCGCTCATCGGTTGGGGGGCTCCCGAAAACCTGCGTCAACGCCTGCGTCAAATCGCCCCCGACTTCATTACCCTTGTCGGGGGTGCCGCTACACTCCTGATCTGGGCAGGTATTGTAGAAGCGTTCTTCTCGCAATACCACGCACCCACCTTGCCCTATACATTAAAAATACTCTTCGGCATTATCGAATGTATCCTCCTGTTTTCTTTCCTGCGTTATGCTGGTAAAGATAAAAAGCAAACGGGGGAGCTGACATGATCGACACTCGACCCAAAACGCTCAAAATTCGCACCCCGGAAGGCGTCACATTCACTTACACCCTGGCAGGTCCCTTTCGACGCTTCCTGGCCTGGCTCATCGATACCGCTGCTGTCAGCGCCGCCACCATGCTGCTCAGCACAATCCTTATGCTTGGCAAGTTGATCAGCGCGGACTTTATCACTGGAGTCACCATTTTGAGTGCTTTTGTATTTTACATGGGCTACAACATGGTCCTGGAATGGGCCTGGCGTGGACAAACGCTCGGTAAATTCGTACTCAAGGTACGTGTCATCGACATACGCGGCCTGCGGCTTCAATTTTCCCAAATCGCCATGCGCAACCTGCTTCGCCTCGTCGACATGATCCCGCTCACCTACCTCGTCGGTCTCATAAGCCTGTGGTGGTCTCCCCTCGAACAACGTCTGGGGGATCTCGCCGCCAACACCGTTGTCATCACAAACCACGCTGCGCCCTTACCTGATATCACTCCCCTCCTGCCGGAAAAATATAACTCCTTCCGCGATTACCCCCACCTGGAAGCGCGCCTGCGTCAACACACCTCCCCTGAGCTACGTACCCTCATCACACAGGCCCTATTACGCAAGGAAATTTTGGAACCCAAAGCATGTCTGAGCCTGTACGCCGAACTTGTCGCTGTTCTAAAAGAGGATACCCCATTCCCCGAAGCCGCCACATTTGGCCTTTCCGACGAACGCTACCTGAGAAATGCACTCGAAAGTCTCACCTCCCAAAAATAGCGTCAAAGGATCAATCTCAAAGCGCAATAACCCCCCCCTTGAGAAACGTATTGCCTTCTTCGTAGCAAAACTCTATGCTATGAGACGTACTTCTTGTTGGCAAAGAAAGGGAAAAAGGCATGACGCGGGAATTGGACAAGGAATATGAGGCGTTGTATCGCCAGAATCTGGCCTTGCGTAAACAAATCGACCACTTATCCACCTTACGCGAAGTTGGTTTGGCGATCAGCGGTTCTTTGGAGTTGCATACCACCCTCCCTATCATTGCCAATGTATTGCAGGGCGCATTGGATATCCGACGTCTTACCATTTATGAATATGACAAGGCCGACAATCTGCTGCACCCCATTGTGGCAAAATATGGCAGCGATCTTATCACACGGGAACGTCTGGAAGAGGAGTCCATCCCCGTACGGGGGACCTCTTTGGGACAGGCGCTGGAATCGCGTACGGTGCTCCGTCTGGATACGCCACAAAGCAACGAAGCCTATGTGCCGCTGATCACAAAAAATGAAGCGCTGGGCGTCATGCTGCTACAGGATCGACGCGATGGTCTTCCCTTTACCGAAGATGATGCTGTACTCTTCCACCAACTCGGTTCCCAAATCGCTGTCGCGATCAATAATGCACAACTCTACGCGATGGCAGTCACAGACGGCCTTACCAAACTCTTCGTGCGGCGCTATTTCGATCTGCGCATGAACGAAGAATTCGCCAAGGCGCGACGTTATGGAAGAAATTTCGCACTCATGATGTTCGACATCGATTTTTTCAAGAAATTTAACGATACCCACGGACATCAGACCGGCGATCTCGTGTTACAGCAATTTGCCCAAATCTTGCAAAAAAACACCCGGGAAGCCGATATCTGTTGTCGCTACGGCGGTGAAGAAATGACCGTTATCCTGCCAGAAACCAAGCTGGACGAGGCCGCACTGCTTGCCAACAAGCTTTGTGCTATCATCCGAAACTATCCCTTCGAAGCCCTCGAAGGGCCCACCCTTTCCGTGACCGCCAGTATTGGCGTCGCCGCACATCACCGCCACCTCGCCAGCCCGGCACACATGGTGGAAGCGGCTGATAAAGCCCTGTACCAGGCCAAAGAACTCGGACGAAACCGCGTAGAACTGGCCGGACTATAAGAGTATCCCCTTATCCCCCTACGGCCCGCAGATCTATTTCAGTATTTCTCTCATACCCCCCCTTGACAGATACGCCATTTTGATGCAGAATAGGGGTACACTGTAGACATGGGTGTGTCGATTTTTCGTCTACGCAGCACATCTGTTACGGCTTGAAAAAAGCCTCGCCGAGTGCCTTGCAAGAATGCCGTACAACCAAAAAAGAGAAGGGGAATTGTGTTATGAAAAAGTTTAGTTGTGGAATTATCCTGTGTTGTGTTGCCGCCATCGCACTTGCCGGTTGCCCGAATGCAAATGATTATATGTGGGTAGGACCCCGAAGTTGCAGAGATGGTGAAGAGGTGCCTACTGCAGGCCAAGCAAAGGTGAACCCGCCCAAAGTAAAATGCAAGTGGATGGGACCGAATGATTGTGATGGTTGCAATCGGTTTAAAGCGCTCTCCTATGGTCAAGGGTACGAATGTCGGGAACTTAAGAATGGTGTAATAGGCGACATTGCTGATTCAAGTTACTGTAGAAGGGAAGATGGAGATCAACCCTCTTATTGTGTTCTGTATTGGTATAAATCGCCAGTAAAATGCAAGGAATTCTCCTATAAGCAGAGTGTTTGTGAATCTCGTGGATGCAAATATAAATATACAGGCACATTGGATCCTAGTACACTATTATAATTCTATTTAGGATGGTTCAGTGACCGCAGGCAACAGGTATGGCCGTTGTCTTTTCTGAGCGCAATAAAGTTATCGGTTTTATGGTAGCTTTTGGAATACCAGTCGCTAAAAGACGTTCGCCTGTTTCAAAAATGTGAGGGATACGCATATGTTTTCTTCTGCCGTATTGAGTTGTGTAATGCTGTTTTCCGTTGAGGCGGCGGTAACAACGGAAATGGATTCACCATTGCTAATATCGGATCCAGCGGAACTGTCGCGTGTGAAAGAAGTGGTATTGACGTGGTCAAACAGCTTGAAAAGCTTCAAGGGGTCCTATTCTTTGCGGCAACAGAATTATGGACATCCAAATGGCAATGTTACGCCGGTTGCCGCTTTTGATATGGAGGCGGAATATCGTTTTCAGGGAAAGAATCGGTATCTGTCCGTGGAAATCCATCATCCTGATGGAAAGATAACGCGGCAACATGGGGCGGAGGTGGATGGCTCTATCCAGCGTCGTGATGACATGAAGGTGGGAAGTGACGCAGAATATGGGGTTGTGTATCCAGAGAACAATCAATGGCCTTTTCCTGATGGCGCATTTCTATTGCCCACGGAGCTTTTCGGGGAAAGCGTTGGAAAATCGTTGGAGGAGCGTCTGGAAGAGGGAACGCTCTATCTGCTGAATCGGGATGGCGTTCGGGTGTTGTCGCAGGTTTGTTTTGGCGAAGCCCTGGAAATCTATTTGGATGAGGATGATCGCGTGCGAAGGATTGACACGATATTTCGTCCCGCCATTTCCCTGGAAGAATTGCGGAATGTGTGGGAAGAGAAAGAACCATTAAATGTATTTTGGCGTATGGAAACCCTGGAATTGGATGGATATAGAGAAATGGACGGGATTGACTTTCCTACGCTGGCAAAACAAACCACATATGAGCGAGATGATACCGAATACAGTGAAAAATGTGAGAAGCATTTCGATGCAAAAGAAATTTCGATATATGAATTTCACATGTGCCTGATGCAGCTCCCGATATATACAGCATTTGTAATTGACTTTCAATTGCATATAGATACTGTATCTATCAACAAGCGACTTTGGGCGCGTAACTTCAAATTGCCGGTGGATGAAGGTGATCATGTTTACGAAGGTGCCAGTAAAGATATCTCCTACTATTACGAGACGCCTTGGTATGCGCGTCCGATCACGTGGGGGATTGCGGTTGCCGTGCTGTTGCTGTTGGGCGGCGGCGGCGTATTCTGGTACGTGCAGCGTCCGGCGTAGGAAAAGGGAAGCATACAGATTATGAAGACGCCGCGTTTTTGCATAGGGAAGATAGTCGCTACTTTTTTCGTAGTGGTGCTCGTTTCTTCGTTTTTGCCTAAACCAAAGGCCGTAGCGGAAATGGATTCGCCGTTGCTGATATCGAATCCAGCGGAACTGGCGCGATTAAAAAGCGAAGTCGTGGCATGGTCGAATAGTTTGAAGAGTTTCAAAGGATGTTATTCCTTAGTTCAGAAAAATTACGAGCATGGCGCGAGTGGATTAACGCCACAGAATCGTTTTGACATGGAGGTTGAATATCGATTTCAAGGCGATAATCGATATATGGCTTTGGAAATGCAACTTCCCGATGGCTCCCTGGACCGGAATTGTGCTGCACAATTGAATGGGGTGGTGCAGAGGCGGGATGATTTGTATATCGATAGTGAAAAAGAAGCCAATATGGCCGTATTGAAAAGTCGGTGGCCTTTTCCGAATGGCGCGTATATGCTCCCTACGGATTTGTTTGGTTGGGATTTAGATATCCCCTTGGAAAAACGTTTTGAGGAGGGAAGAACGTATTTAATCAATCGCGACGGCATGCGGGTTTTATCCCATTATAGTCCAGCGGCTTCTTTTGAGATTTATTTGGATGAAAAAAACCGTGTCGTGCGAATCGATGAATTATTCAGACCGGAAATTCCTTTGGAAGAGTTGCAAAGTACATGGGGGCTAAAAGAACCGTTTGATGTATTCCAGCGTGACGCCTCGATTGAATTGGATGGATATCTGGAGATAGATGGGGTTTGGACTCCAACATTGGCAAAACGGACAACCTATTCTCAGGATCGTCGGGCGTATGCTGAAAAATGCAAACACCGTTTTGATGCAGGAGAAATTTCTATCTATGAATTCCAAGTCTGTATAACAACACAAGTTCCCAAGCATATTTCCTCTGTTATGGACCTTCAACTGGATCCGGGTACAATAACCCTCAACAAAAAACTTTCTGATCGTGATTTTAGAATACGCATGGAAGATGGCATGGAGGTTTTTGAAGAAGCATCGGGAGAAGCATCCTACATTTATCAAATGCCCTGGTATGCACGCCCGATCACGTGGGGGATTGCGATTGCTGTGCTGTTGTTGCTGGGGGGCGGTGGTGTGTTTTGGTATGTGCAGCGTCCGGCGTAGGAAAAGGGAAGCATACAGATTATGAAGACGCCGCGTTTTTGCATAGGGAAGATAGTCGCTACTTTTTTCGTAGTGGTGCTCGTTTCTTCGTTTTTGCCTAAACCAAAGGCCGTAGCGGAAATGGATTCGCCGTTGCTGATATCGGATCCAGCGGAATTGGCCCGATTAAAAAATGAAGTGTTGGAGTGGTCGAATAGTTTGGAGAGTTTCAAGGGGTTCTATTCCTTGCGGCAACAGAATTATATACACCCCAATGGCGTGGTTACACCGGAAGCGTTGTATGAAATGGAGGTTGAATATAAGTTTCAAAACGGCAACCGCTATATGACTTTGGAAATGGTTGAGCCGGATGGAACACTAAACCGACAATGTGCCGCGCAATTGAATGGTGTTGTGAAGCGACGAGATGATATGAATCTGGGCACCGAAGAGGAATCCAAGCTTCTTCTTTTACAGGAAAGTAGTTGGCCGTTTCCTAATGGCGCATTTTTATTGCCTACGGATCTTTTTGGTGGAGACTCGGGAAAGACATTGGAAGAGCGATTCCAAAAGGGGACAACCTATTTGCTTAAACGGGATGGTATGCGGGTCTTGTCGCATGTCACGCCAGTAGATCCTTTCGAAATCTATATAGATGAGCAGGGAAGAGTAGTACGCATTGACACCTTGTTGCGTCCTGCGATATCGCTGGAAGAATTAAAAACAAAATGGGGAGAGAAGGAACCCTTTAATGTTTTTTTACGAATCTACTCTTTGGAATTGGATGGGTATATGAACATTGACGGTGTTGATTTTCCTACCCTGGCCAAACGCACTACACGTTTATATGACAAGGAAGAATATAGAGAAAAGTGTAAAGAGCCTTTTCGGGGAAAAGAGATTTCGATTTTTGAAATGCATATGCGCACCATGAAGCTTCCCATATATTTATCGAACGTAATGGATTTTCGTTTGGATACCAGTGCGGTGGAGATAAACAAGTCGCTGAAAGATCGCGAATTTGAATTTGCGATGGAGGACGGAATAGAGGTTTTTGAAAATACGGAGACGACCTCCTATGTCTACAAGACGCCCTGGTATGCGCGTCCGATCACGTGGGGGATTGCGCTTGCCGTGCTGTTGTTGGGGGGCGGCGGTGGAATATTCTGGTACGTACAACGTCCTGCGTAAGAAAAGAAACTATTAACGGGGAGTGCGTGCAAAAGTGCGCCTCCCCTGCTCTTTATTTTCCGTTTGTTTTAACTGCTTCAGGCGTTGCAGCAGACATTGACAGCGGCTTGGAGGCGGGCCTGCCAGCCTTCGGGCAGCAGGTTTGCGTCGTGGATGCACAGGCAGCGGGTATCCCCTCCCCCATGTTCGAGGGTGATGTGTAGTCGACGGTCGGGCAGGAATCCCTCGGCGCGTTCCGCCCATTCCACGACGCAGATACCGGCCCCGTCGAAGAGTTCTTCGTAGCCCAAATCGGCCAGTTCTTCGGGGGAACCCAGGCGGTACAGATCAAGATGGTATAAGGCGGGCTCGTCGCCGTATTGGTTGACGAGGGTAAATGTCGGGCTGTGTACAGGTGCGCCTTGGGCAAAGTGCTGGGCCATCCCACGCACCAGACAGGTTTTTCCGGTGGCGAGATCGCCGCACAGGGTAATGAGCGTGCCCAAGGGAAGAATCTCCGCCAGGGCGCGTCCCAAGGCTTCTGTACATTCAGGAGCAGAACTTGTCAGCTCCAGGGATTTCGAAGAGGTCATACTGCTTGCATCGCTTCTTTATAAAGATCCAGATAGGCTTTACAGGACCGTTTCCAGGAAAAGTCTTCTTGCATACCGGTACGCTGCACTGCGGCAAAGTTTTCGGGTGTTTCGTACAGTTCCAAACCACGGCGCATTGCACGGGCCAGTGCCGCGGGAGTCTGGGGCACGAAGACGATACCGGTCGCATTGCCTTGCCGATTGTGCACGGCATTCATATCCCGCACGCTGTCGGCCAAGCCACCGGTGCGCCGAACTATGGGAATTGTACCATAGGCCATGGCATAAAGTTGACTCAAGCCGCACGGTTCATAGCGTGAGGGCATCACACAGAAATCGCTGCCGCCTTGCACCAGATGCGAAAGCGCACGATCGAACTCGATTCTCACCCCATACTTATTGGGATAGCGGCGTCCTAATTCCGCCAGTTGCTGCTCCACTGCCGGATCCCCCGTACCCAGCACCACCACCTGCAGCGACTCATCCGCCAACTTTTCCATGGCTTGCGCCAACAGATCGAGACCCTTTTGCCAATAGAGGCGGCTTACGATACCAAAAAGCGGGGTATCCTCTTCTTCGGGAAGGCCAAAGGCCTTCTGAAGTGCCTGTTTACAAGTCTTTTTCCCTGCCATGTCTTTGAGGGTATAGTTGGCGGGAAGATGGGGATCGGTGGCGGGACTCCACAGGCTGTAATCGACACCGTTGAGAATGCCACATAAATCGGCACTGCGGCTTTTCAGCATGCCATCCAGACCGCAACCGTATTCTAGGGTCTGTATTTCGCGGGAGTAACGCGGACTCACGGTGCTCAGTTTGGTGGAAAAGGCGACAGCGCCTTTCATCAGGTTCATATCGCCCCGATATTCCAGTGCCTCTGGATGAAAAAGTTCGGGTGAAAGGCCGGTATTCGCATACTTTTCCGCATCGTAGCGCCCCTGGAACGCCAGATTGTGGATGGTAAAAAGTACGGGCGTCTTTCCCCATATGGGATCGTAGGCGTAGCGGGTGCGTAAAAAAGTGGGAATGGGCGACGCATGCCAATCGTGACAGTGGATGATGTCGGGAACCCAACCGGTCTGTGGAATCGCATGCAACAACGCCAGACTGAAAAAACAGAACCGTTCTGCATTGTCCGGATATTCATATGCCCCCGCGCCATAGGGATACTTCCGTCCAAAATAGCCTTCGTGTTCTATAAGATACAGGGGAATATCAGAATCGGGAGCTGTACTTACACGTAACTGGCCATGCTCGGTCTTGCTCCCCATCTCCGCCACGCACATGCAGTACGGTTCACCGTGATGTGCCTGGGGAATTGCCGCATAACATGGCATGACGATACGCACATCGCAGCCTTCGCGTTGCAACGCACGCGGCAGGGCCTGCGCCACTTCCGCCAGTCCCCCGGTAGTCAACAGCGGCGTCATTTCTGACGTAACAAAGAGTACTTTCATCTTTTCTGATGGCATAAACCGTGTATCCTATCCGTGTTTTGTCCAAACTACGTGACGCTTTAATTCTGACCCAATACTACTACGTTCAGAGACGGCAAGGACCATAAATATCGCCCGTGGCGCTGGCACTCGCCTGCGGTCGCTGGACCGCCTACTGTATGGAAAAAAGCGCTGGTTCCATATAGGACTTTACCTCCAGGGTGGAAAAGGCCTGTTTCAAATAGTCTACCATAGCGGGCACAATCGGCAATTCCGTACCCCGATGGCCCGCATCAATAATCGTAAAGCCCCGCTCCATAGCCTCGCAGGCATCATGATATTTCACATCCCCGGTTACAAAGACATCGATATCGGGGGGTAGAGAACGCACCTCGCCGCCCCCGGCTCCACCCATAACGGCTACACGTCGCAATTCTTTTTGCGTGTCTCCTACTACGCAGACATGATCCAGATGTAGTTGTTGCTTTACATACGCGGCATACTGGGCTAACGAACACGGCTCCCTCAATTCCCCGCGTATCCCCATACCTATATTCGCCTCTCGATTCTCCAGGGGAATAACATCATATGCCACTTCTTCGTAGGGATGATTCTTAAACAAGGCTTTCAATACGTGGGAAAGTCGCGCTTTGGGCACCAGCATTTCGAGACGCTGCTCTGGCTCTTCGTTGATCACGCCTTTGTCACCGACATACGGGGTGGCTTCCGCCTCAGGACGAAAACTGCCTGTACCGGCAACAGTAAAGGCACAGTGTGTATAGGCCCCTATCGTACCGGCTCCTGCTTCCGCCAGTGCATCGCGCAACAGTGTTGCATGACTTTGCGGCACAAAGGTAACCAGTTTAACTTGGGCAGCGGCGTGTGCAGCGGAGAATAAAACGCTTTGTTTTATGAGCCCCAAGCGATGTGCAAGCACCGCATTGACGCCTTGAGGGGCGATGTCCAGATTGGTATGCGCTGAATAGCAGGCGATACCGGCCTCGGCAAAATCGAGACACAGTCGTGTGTGTGGATGATCGGTGCGTAAGGCTTTGAATGGGGTCCAAATCAGGGGGTGATGGGACAGCACCAATTGTGCGCCACAACGTTGCGCCTCGGCAAAAACCGTACGGTTAACGGTAAGACAAACTAGCACGCGTTCAACACGGTCATTGGGTGCACCAATCGCCAGCCCCGCCTTATCCCAATCGTAGGAAAGCCCAGGCGGCGCCCATTGTTCCATTTTCCGACAAATATCCCCTACGCTAATCCGCACCTTGGCCTCCTGTGTACTACCGTTGCTGCCATAAAGGCTATTGCGACAATGCGCCGCTCTCACGCCACCATGCTATCGTCTTCTTAATGCCCTCCTGCAACGGCGTTTTAGGGTTATACCCCAACAGGGCGCGCGCCATGCCTATATTAGCGACATAATGGGTCACTTCGCCTACTTGCGAGGGTTCAATCGTGATGTCCGGCTCCACCCCCAATTCCGACGCAATGAAGCCTGCCATATCGACCAGGCGTTGTCCCTGTCCATAGGCCAAGTTGATGGTGTGTCCCTGCGTTACGCCTCCGGCCAACAGTTCAACACCTCGGTGTATCCCATCGACACAATCATCGACGTAGGTAAAATCAAGCACCTTTTTTTCGCCAAAAACCGTAATAGGCTCGTTCTGCGACATCCGTTTGATAAACAAGGGAATCACCCGCTCCATACGCTCCACATCGTTATCAAAACGCCCATAAACATTACTAAAACGGAATACGATGTACGGCAAATCGTAGCATTGGGCATAGGAATAGACCAGGGCCTCCCCCGAAATCTTGCTGGCGCTGTAGGGACTTTCCGTAAAGGCAAAATCGGCATGGGATTCTTCGGTGATGTAGCGATGGATATCGCCGTAGACCTCTCGGCTACTGCTGAAAATAATCGGTAGCTTGTTGTGCCGACAATATTCGAGCACATTATAGGTCATCGTGATATTTTCAAGGGCTAAATCAGGACGTTTTACTAATTCGTGTACTTTTGCATGGGCTGCCAGGTGTACGACTACATCGATGTCGTCCGGATATTCCGCATCGCCTATGCCATTTTTAAAATGACGATATGGCGTGCTTAAGTCCTGTAGCAACGTAACGATAGAATCGGTCCATGTATTGGAACGACAGTCCACCCCAAATACAAAATGCCCCTCACGCATCAAACGCAGGGCGAGGTTGGTTCCAATTTGACCACTAGAACCCGTGATAAGTACACGCACGGCCTTTACTCCTTCACGGCAAACGCATAAGGCGCTACCAAAACCGCTCCCAGAAAACAGCGGACAGAATTTAAGAATAATACTCTTATTGCTTTATGATATTCAAAGTAGTTTATACGCTACAAAAAATGGGCAGCGCCAGAGGCGATATGTTATGTATGGTTCTTACCATACCTAACCACAGCAAAATTTCGGTTTTATGACCGCTTTGGGATTGTCAGTCACTTACACTACCTTACACACCTCTCCAGTACCTCCTTCAGCCCCCTTTGCCGCTCAGTCTAGCAAGCAAGCCGGAAAAGTTCAATATTGCAGCTTCGGAAAAAGCCCTCTTGCGTAAGAGAATACCTGCCTTTCCTGGAGCATTGTTCAGAAATTGTCATAAAGACGCAGCTTAGCCATACCAACGCAGAAAGAAGGCCTCTTGTTTTAGAGAGTGCTCGGTGAAACCAATGTTGACTGCTTCATAGCGGTATGATAGTATTCCTTCGTTTTGAGTATTGCACTTTATGTGAACGTTAACCAAGAACACATGCAGTAAAGTGCTGCCGTTTCCCGTTTCGGCTTTTATGATAACGAATTCATCAAAACAACGCTTGTGTTTGTTGAACGAAGTAACTTCTTATTTTATTACGCTTGTAAAGCGGAAAGCATGTAACAGAATATAAAGGAGCAGATTAAAGTAATGAATATACAGGACTGGTTTGGATTGGATGGCAAGGTAGCCGTAGTAACGGGTGGTGGCGGTGTTCTGGGCGGTGCTATCGCAGAAGGTTTGGCAGGGGCAGGCGCAACGGTGGCGGTGGCGGATTTACTGCCGGAAATGGCCGATGCTTGTGCTAAACGGATTACGGATGCAGGCGGCAAGGCCAAGGGCTATCTGATGAATGCATTCGCGCGTGAAACTATCGAGCAATGCTGCGCTGACATCGTTGCGGATTTTGGCAAGGTAGATATCTTGATCAACGCCGTTGGCGGTAATATGAAAGGCGCTACAACTTCTCCTGAGCAGTCCTTTTTTGAGTTGCCTGCCGACGCAGTGCAAAAGGTGGTGGATTTGAATCTGACCGGTGGCGCCATTGTGCCTTCGCAGATCTTTGTGAAAGCCATGCTGGAAAATGAAGAGGGGGGTGTAATTATCAATGTTTCCTCGATGAACGCTTTCCGTCCGTTGACACGTATCCCCGGTTATAGCGCAGCCAAAGCTGCGGTGAGTAACTTTACTCAATGGCTGGCGGTTCACCTTGCACAGGAATATAGTCCAAAATTACGGGTTAACGCGATTGCGCCTGGTTTCTTCCTGACGGAACAGAATCGTTTCCTGCTCACGGATAAGGAAACTGGCGAACCGACGGATCGCGGCCAAACAATCATTTCGCACACGCCTATGGCGCGCTATGGAGCACCGGAAGACTTGGTAGGTTCTGTGCTGTGGCTGGCCAGTGATGCAGCAAAATTTGTAACCGGTATCGTCGTACCTATCGATGGCGGCTTCTCGGCGTTTAGCGGTGTGTAAGCTGGTAGACGGTGTAGACTATAATTAACTGTGAAGTGAGGAGATGTTCGTCTTATGAGTGATCCTACGGCCCATTTGAAGGCCCATCAGCCTAAGTATGATTTCTTGATCGCTATCGATTCGGATGGCTGCGCTTTTGATACTATGGAGCTGAAGCATAAGGAATGCTTTATCCCCAATATTATTAAGTACTGGAATCTGCAAGCGGTATCGAAGTATACGCGTGCTGCGGGCGAATTCGTAAACCTGTACTCGCAATGGCGTGGTATTAACCGTTTCCCGGCCTTGTTGCGCACACTCGATCTGCTGGCCGATTGGCCTGAAGCGATGGCGCGTGGCATTCAATTGCCCGACGTACCGAATCTGCGCAAATGGGTAGAGACGGAAAGCAAGCTGGGTAACCCCGCATTGGAAGCGTATTGTGCCGAGCATAGCGCTGCGGATGAACCGGATATGCATCAGGCGCTGGAATGGAGTGTTGCCGTTAATGAAACCATTACCGATGTAGTGCAAGGCGGCCTCCCCCCCTTTCCCTATGTCCGCGAGTGCCTGGAGAAGGCCATGGACAAAGCGGATATGATGGTCTGCTCGCAAACGCCTGCGGAAGCCCTGATTCGCGAATGGGAAGAGCAGGATATGGATAAGTATGTTTTCTGCATTAATGGGCAGGAAATGGGCAAAAAAGCCGAACATATCGATTTTGTGTCGAACAATGGTCGCTATGAGAAAACCAAAATCCTGATGATCGGGGACGCCAGTGGCGACATGAAGGCGGCGCGGGCGAATGATGCGCTGTTTTACCCGATTAACCCGGGGGCGGAGGATGCTTCCTGGAAACGTCTCTATGATGAGGCGTTGGACAAATTCTTTGCAGGTGAATATGCAGGCGCGTATGAAGATGCATTGATTGCAGAGTTCCAGGAATACTTGCCCGACACCCCCCCTTGGAAAAAATAATACCATGATAAAAAGGCGTACACGTCTATACGGCAATTTGCTCTTTTCAGGTACGCAGAATATGGCTTGGGTGTGTTGCCTCGCCCTCATCTTGAGTGCGTGCAACACACTCAGCTTCTCTTCGAACGCTGATAAGAAACAGGCGAAAAAGCCTGCGTTGCTGCTTTCTACTTCCCTCTTTGAAGGCATTAGCCCGGGAGATAAAGATCCACAGGTTAAGCGGAGGTATGGCGACGAAAAAGCTTTGACGCAATGGGCGGAAGCGCGTGCAGCGAAAACGTTGGTGGAGTTTCTGCGTGACGCGGAGTTACCCGACAGTATCTGTGGGGTGACGTTACAACTGACGCATGGTGTCTCGCAGTATTTTGGGAGTATCGATGGACGGCATCGTAATACGCCGATGGTAATTTACGAGGTGCACATCCCGCTAAGTGAAATACGGAAGCAAAATTGGACTTCGATATCCGAAAGCGATGTCATGAAACTCTGGAAGGTGAATACTGACCTAATCCCACAGATTAAATTCCAATAACCCCCTTTAAAGTAGCCAGGATTCAACAGGCCTTCTAAAACTGCAAATCGCCTGTATGGTGGAGCAAACAGTACGTGAAAATTCTTGTCGATGAAAATGTCCCTTACGGACGTGACGCGTTTGAAACGCTTGGCGAAGTAGATACCATTGCCGGACGTGCGATTACGCGTGAAATGCTGATGGATACGGATTTATTGGTGGTGCGCTCAATCACCAAAGTCAATGCAGCGCTGTTAGAGGGCACTCCGGTGCGTTTTGTCGGCACTTGCACGATTGGCGAGGACCATATAGATAAATCCTATCTGGCGGAACGTGGGATTACTTTTTCCAGTGCCCCGGGATGTAATGCCAATAGCGTGGGCCAATATATCACTGGCGCCTTACTCCATCTCGCGGAAAAGTACGCTCTTGATTTAAGCGCACTCAAATTGGGAATCGTCGGTGTAGGCAATGTGGGTAGCCGTGTGCTAAAAAAGGCCTCGGCGCTTGGTCTTACCTGCGTGCTTAACGATCCGCCACTGGCGGAAGAAACGGGCGACCCAAAATATCGCCCCATTGAAGAAATTCTCGACTGCGACATCGTAACCCTACACGTACCGCTCATTAAAAAAGGACCATGGCCCACATGGCATCTGGTCGATCTCGATTTCCTGCGATGGTTAAAGCCCGGAGCGTTCCTTATCAACTCGTCACGGGGCGCTGTGGTCGACAATCGCATGCTCAAAAAAATGCTGCTGGAGGAACAACTACGAGGCGCTGTGCTTGATGTATGGGAGGGCGAACCGGACGTGGATGTAGAACTGCTGGAAGCTGTTGACATCGCCACCCCACACATCGCGGGCTATTCCTTTGACGGCAAAGTAAATGGCACCCGGCAAATCTATGAAGCGGCTTGCGCCTTTCTCAACACTCCCCCACAATGGGACCCTGCTCCCCTGCTCCCTGAACCGGAAACCCCGGAAATTGTCGTGGACGCAACGCAACCGTATGCCCTTCCTGAGGCTGTGCATGCCGTATATAACATCATGGACGATGACGCTGCTATGCGGGGACTCTGCCGCTGTGCCGCAGAGGAACGTCCGAAATACTTCGATCAACTTCGTAAACAATACCCTCGACGTCGAGAGTTTTTTAATACATGTGTTCATTTTTCCAATCCAACCCCACAACTGGAAAAGCAATTCGCCGGAGTGGGCTTTACCTGTAAAGATGACTAATTTCCTCCGTAGCTAAAGAACAACTGCAGGATCTAGCATGAGTATTCAACGTATTAACTACGACGGCTTCTTGAGTAACGAAGAGATTTATGACGTAGTACAGGAAGCGTGCGCCACGATGGCGGTGGATGGAAAACGGGTGTTGTTTATCGTACCCGATCAAACCCGTAGCATGCCGATGCCGCTTATGTTCCGTGCTTTGTACGATGCCCTGCATGAACGTGTCGCGAAAATGGATTACCTGATCGCCTTGGGCACCCACCCCCCTATGACCGAGGATATGCTCAACGCACTTTTCGATCTGACTCGGGAAGAGCGCACAAAAAAATATGCTGACGTAGGCATTTTCAATCATGATTGGCAAAATCCGGATGCCCTAAAAGAAATCGGGGTGTTAACCGAAGATGAAGTGGAAGAAATTTCGCGAGGTCTGATGCGTGAGCGCGTCCGGGTGGAAATTAATAAGCGCGTATTCGACTACGATATGGTTTGTATTGTAGGCCCTGTTTTCCCGCATGAAGTAGTCGGCTTCAGCGGCGGTAATAAATACTTCTATCCTGGTATCGCTGGTGCAGAGATTCTGAACTTTTTCCACTGGCTTGGTGCGCTTATCACCAATTACGAAATCAATGGCACTAAATACACCCCGGTAAGAGCTGTTGTGGATAAAGCCGCTGCGCTAATTAATGTCGAAAAACGCTGTTTCTGCTTAAACGTCGTAAGAAAAAACACCAAGGCCGTCTTTTTCGGCACACCAGAAGAAGCGTGGAGCGCTGCAGCCGACCTCAGTGCGCAAACCCATATTATTTACAAGGATCGCCCCTTTAAAAGTGTTCTGGCTATGGCCCCTCCCATGTACGATGAAATTTGGGTGGCGGGTAAATGCATGTATAAACTTGAACCGGTTGTAGCTGATGGCGGTGAGCTGATCATCTACGGAAAACATATCCACGAAATCAGTATTACACACGGGGAGCACATCAAAAAAATCGGTTATCATACGCGGGATTATTTTGCCAAACGCATGGAAATGTTCGAGGATATCCCACGCGGCATCCTGGCCCACTCCACCCATGTGCGCGGCATGGGAACCTTCGAGAACGGCATTGAAAAGCCTCGGGTGCAAGTAACCCTGGCCACTTCAATTCCGGAAGAAGAATGTCGCGCCATTAATCTGGGCTATCGCGATCCCGACAGTATCGATCCGAAAGACTGGACGGATCGGGAGGAAGAAGGATATCTGTTGGTACCCAATGCGGGTGAAATTCTGTATCACCTCTCAGAGAGACGCCCCTGTGCAACGCGTTAGTTGGCACACATATACAGCTTGGACTGCCTTGATGGTCCTTCTCACCCTGAGTTCGCTGGCATGCTATGTGGAGCAGGAGGAGAAAAAGGAGCATGCGGCAACTTTAGTCTCTATACGATTGGTGAAGGAGGCCATGACGGCCCTGTCCGAAGACGATTACGAGACAGCCTTGGAAAAAGCAGATGAGGCCATCCAGGATGATCCTGCGTATACGGTAGCATACTCTACCAAAGCGCATGCGCTGGCGCGGCTGGAACGCTATCCAGAGGCTATTGCAGCGGCGCAACAAGCGTGCAACCTGGTTCCAGAGGCCTCACAGCTCTGGTTCTTCCTGGGTGCATATCAGGATAAGGCACAGCAACCTGGCGCAGCCAAAGAAAGTTATAAAAAGGGATTAGCATGTTTTGACGCGCAGTATCCTGCGGATAGTCTTGCGCCGGAGCAGGCTTTGGAGCGCGCCATTGTGATGTACCTGTATCAGGGAAAAATGGCAGGCATTCGTGAAATCAATAACGTGATCTCTCAGTACCCGGAATACCGAAAGGCGCGCCTATTCAAGGAACGCATTCTCCGGGGAGATCGGGATTATTTTTTGTGGTGGGCAGATGCTCCCCGCGAATCGGAGGCGGATGGAGCCAGCGCATCCTGATACAAAAATTATATACGAAATTATCTACACTCAAGTGAAGATGAGAGGAGAATAAAAACTATGCCCAAAAATGTGATTGTCGCCCAATCTGGTGGACCAAGTCCGGTGATCAACAGCTCCCTGCGCGGTGTCGTAGAGACATGTAAAATGTTCCCCGATACCTTTGGCACCGTGTACGCCGGATGGCATGGAATCGAAGGTGTTTTAAAGGAAGAACTGCTGAATTTGTCGGCACAAACTGAAGAAGAAATCGCGCTGTTGCGTTATACGCCGGCAGCGGGCGCTATCGGAACGTGCCGGTATAAGCTGAAGAAGGATCAGCAGGAAGATTTCCAGCGGGTCATCGATATCTTCAAAGCCCATGATATCGGCTATTTCTTCTACAATGGCGGCAATGACTCGATGGACACCGCACACAAGGTGGCCCAGTTGGCCCAGGAACAAGGACTGGATCTTATCGGTGTCGGTGTACCCAAAACGATTGACAATGATGTTGGTGATTCGGCGTTCAAGCTCATCGACCACACCCCAGGCTATGGCAGTGTGGCAAAATACTGGATGGGCGCGGTGCAGAATGCTAATGAAGAGAACGCAGGCTCCTCCCCTGCTGACCCGGTACTGGTACTGCAGGCCATGGGACGTAAAATCGGCTTTATCCCTGCTGCTGCACGTTTGGCAGACCCCAAGCGGGAATTACCCTTGCAGATTTACATGGCTGAATCCAAAGTATCCCCGCAGGAGATGTGT
Organism: Candidatus Hydrogenedentota bacterium; assembly: GCA_963678445.1. GTDB lineage: Bacteria > Hydrogenedentota > Hydrogenedentia > Hydrogenedentales. The sequence continues at coordinate 4,684,059 of OY782877.1, forward strand.
GACAATGTAAACGACCAGCTGAAAAAAGATGGGCGTTGTATCATCGTTGTCAGCGAAGGTTTTGATGCGGGCGATTTAGGCGATGTGAAAGACAGTTTTGGACACACCAACTTTGGCGCTACTCAGATGACCGTAGCCCAAAAGGTGATCAACCTGCTCAATGAGGCGGGACTTCCGGTACCTGGTAAAGCACGCGGACAGGTCATGGGCACGGATCAACGTAGCACCTGCACGTATGCCTCGGTCGTTGATCTGGATGAGGCGTATAAGGTAGGACAGAAAGCAGCACTGATCGCACAGTCGGGTGAAAACGGATGGATGTCCACCATTCTCCGTCAGCCGGGTCCGATCTATAACGTGACCTACGACAAGGTGCCGCTGAGCGAAGTCGCCAATTCCGAACGCACCTTCCCTGCGGAATGGATCGCAGAAAATAAAATCGACGTAACGGATGACTTCGTAAACTATGCCAAGCCGTTGATTGGTGAAGACTGGGCCAGCGTTCCTGTCATCAATGGCCGCCAGCGTTTTACACGTTTCCAGCCTATCTTCGCAGAGCAAAAACTGGATAAATACACACTAGAAGCATTGCGCAAATAACCATGTGGTCCCGACCACAAGTAACGCGCTTGTCATTTTAAAAAACAATGGGTAAACAGTAACCTAACCAGGAGAACAATTATGGCGCAAATGGATATCGGCCTGATTGGTTTGGCGGTAATGGGCGAAAACCTCGTCCTCAACATGGAAAGCAAAGGCTTTAACGTTGCCGTCTTCAATCGGACAGTGGAAAAAGTAGATAAGTTTATCGCCGGTCGTGGCGCTGGAAAAAATTTCTATGGTGCACACAGCATTGAAGATCTGTGCGCAAACCTGAAACATCCCCGCAAAGTTATGTTGTTGGTGAAAGCGGGACAGGCAGTAGATGATTTCATTGAAAAAATCATCCCCCATCTGGAAGAAGGCGACATCATCATCGACGGCGGTAATTCACACTTCCCCGATACGATTCGTCGTACCGCCTATGTAGAGAGCAAAGGCTTGCGTTACATCGGCACGGGCGTTTCGGGTGGTGAAGAGGGTGCACTACTTGGACCGTCGATGATGCCGGGCGGCTCCCCCTCCGCATGGGATGAAGTCAAAGAGATCTTCCAAGGCGTTTGTGCAAAAACCGAAGCCGGTGAAGCCTGCTGCGAATGGGTCGGTGAAAATGGCGCAGGCCATTTTGTGAAGATGGTGCACAATGGTATCGAATACGGCGACATGCAGATGATCTGCGAAACGTATCAGCTCATGAAACAGGGGCTGGGCATGTCGAACACCGAAATGCACGAAGTCTTCGTCGAGTGGAATAAAGGCGAATTGGATTCGTACCTCATCGAGATTACCCGCGACATCCTGGGCTACAAGGATGAAGAAGGCAATGAGGTCGTTGATCTCATTCTGGACACGGCAGGTCAAAAGGGCACAGGCAAATGGACCGCGATCGCGGCGTTGGATGAAGGTCAGCCGTTGACGCTGATCGGCGAAGCGGTATTCGCACGCTGCCTCTCTGCCATTAAAGAAGAACGTGTCGAAGCTTCCAAGGTACTCAAGGGGGAAGTAAGCACCTTTGATGGCGACAAGAAAGCTTTCGTGGATGATTTGCGTCAGGCCTTGTACGCCTCTAAAATTGTCAGCTATGCGCAGGGCTATCAGTTGATGCGCGCAGCCGCGAAGACGTATGGATGGAATCTGAATTATGGCGGCATCGCGTTGATGTGGCGCGGTGGCTGCATTATTCGTTCCGTCTTCCTGGGCAAAATCAAGGAAGCCTTTGACAGAAATCCGGAATTGGTCAACTTGCTGCTCGACCCCTTCTTCGCAGAAGCCGTTCAGAATGCGCAAGCCGCATGGCGCCGCGTGGTGGTCAAGGCTATTGAACTGGGCGTTCCGGTACCGGCTATCAGCGCGGCATTATCCTACTTTGATGGGTATCGCAATGACCGTCTGCCTGCGAACTTGCTACAAGCACAGCGTGACTATTTTGGCGCGCACACGTATGAGCGTGTTGATAAGCCGCGTGGCGAATGGTTCCACACCAACTGGACCGGTCGCGGTGGCGATACCGCAGCCTCCACGTATATTGCCTAATTGAATTTATTTGGGGAAACCTTTTTTTTATAAAAAAAAGGTTTCCCCAAACCCTTTCCAAGAAAAATGAATGAGAATTCTAACTTCTGACAGCTCTTCCCCTAGACACATTCTTCTGTACGAGGGATTTCCTGAATCTGCTGTGTGAGGCGTTCCACTTCGTCCAAAGTAAAGTGGCCAATATCCCAGCTAAGCGCGTTAGCCGTGCCTGCAGCAATCCCCCACTGTGCACTTTTTTGAATAGGCCATTTTTCGTGTAATCCAACGGCAAAGGCCGCCACCAGGGAATCGCCAGAGCCGACAGGATTCACCTCGTCAATCTTCGGCGGTCGCAGATGCGCCTGAAATCCGTCGCCGGAAACACGCGCTCCATCCTCACCCAACGAAAGCACTACCCAATGAATGCCACGCTGATGGAATTCGTCCATCGCAGCCCATTGTTCCGCAGGTGTTTGCAGGGAACGCTGCAGAATTGATTCTGCTTCTTCAAGATTGGGCTTAATCATGAACGGCTTGGCTTCCACTGCACGCAAAAACGCAGCGCCGTAAGAATCCAGCACTGTTGCAGCACCTGCCTCATGCGCAATTGGAATCATTTGCGCATAGATATCATCCAGAACAGGATCGGAAACCGCGCCATTAAACGTCACTACTAACGCCTGGCTTACATATTCCCGAAACGTCTCCAGCAATCGTTCCTTATCCAAAGGGGTGATCGCCGAACCTGGTTCAAAAATAGCGGTCTGTCTATGACAAGGCTCTTCCAGGACGGTGGTAATAGTTCGTGTGGGCGAGTCCACCCACACGGGAATACACTTTCCTTTATCCTGCTCTACGATCATATCCTGAACATGTTGGCCTGGTCGTCCGCCCAAGATGGTCAAGGATGCAGCATCGCAACCCAAAGCCTTTGCGGCGCGCGCCACGTTGATCCCCTTGCCACCCGGGATACAGGTACAGCGCTGCGAACGAATTTTTGAGCCGAGCGCCAACTCGTCTACGAAAACCGTTTTATCTACGCAAGGATTCGGAGTAAAGGTCAATATCATAATCTTCTACCCCTGTTAGCAGGTTTCCTCATAGCGAGCAAGGGCACAGCCCGCACAGCCCAAAACGCCTGCATCGCCCCCTAGACCCGCGGGTACAATCTCACAGCGCTTGGCAGGTACTTCAAAAGCGTTTTTAAACACGGTCTTACGCACGGGTTCAAAAAGCATATCGCCAGCGGCGATCATACCACCGCATAGAACCGCCTTTTCCGGATTTAAGACGTTCACCATGCTCGCAATACCGAGTCCCAACCAGGTAGCAGTCTCTGTAAAAACCATCTTCGCAAAGGCATCGCCTTGCTCGGCTGCCTCCGAAATCATTTTTCCGGTGATTTTCGATATATCCTGCTGGCACATCTCGCGAAGTGACGATTCGCCACCTTTTTCCAGCCCTTCTACCGCAGTCCGCACCATCCCGGTTACAGAGGAGTAAGCTTCCAGACAGCCATGCGAGCCACATCCGCATAAACGGCCATCCCGTTGTACTTTTATATGGCCCAATTCCGCCGCCGTACCATCGATACCGCGGAGGAGTTGACCAAACACAACAATTCCGCCGCCTACACCGGTTCCCAGAGTAAAGACAACTATCGATTGCGCCCCCCGGCCCGCTCCCATCCAATACTCACCGTAGCACGCCACATTGGCGTCATTATCTACAAAACATGCTATCCCCAACCGTTTCTTCATCTCCTCCGCCAGCGGTACATTTTTCCAACCAGGCAGATTAGGGGGACTAAACACCACGCCGGTTTTCCAATCCATTGGCCCTGGGGCACCAAAGCCCGCCGCCGCAACTTGTTCCATACTTAGTCCGTTGGACTGCAACAAATCGCGCACGCTTTGTTCCATCACATCCATCACCCCTCCAGGACCGGCATTCGCATCCGTAGGCCGTGAATCCTTTGCAATCAATTCCCGCTCCGCCGTCACCAAGGCTGTTTTTACGTTGGTGCCACCCAGATCGACGCCAATGAATACCTCACTCACGATGCTTAATCCTCCAATTGGTTTATAAATTCAAGCGCTTTGGCCATACGTTGCAGACACGTTTCTTTGCCAAGTAATTCTGCTAACTCAAAGAAGCCAGGACCAACCGATTTACCCGTCAATGCTAACCGCGACGGATTCACCAATTTCCCCAGCTTCAATTCCTTTTCTTCCCCTTTCGCCTGGAACGCCGCTTTCAATGCATCCCGCTCCCACGCTGTGCTTTCTTCCATCGCCGCCTGCGCCGTCTCCATCCATAATACGGAATCCGACTTCGCAAACTGTTTCCGTACCCCCTTCTCGTCATATTCAGTAACTTCCTGGAAAAAGAAATCGGATAACATGATGATTTGGTTTAACGTAGGGAGTTTTTCCTGGCAAATAGCAGCCAACTCAGTCAACCATTCCTGGGATTTACCCGACAGGTCAAAACCGTTTTTCTCCAGGATGACCACGAGACGATCGCGCAAATCCTCCAAGGCAAGACGACGAATATGCTGTCCATTGAGCCAGTCCAGTTTTTTGCGATCAAAACGTGCCGGTGATTTGCTCAAACGCTCCAGCGTGAAAAGCTCCTGTAATTCATCCAGAGTGAAAAATTCGCGATTTTCCTCCTCCGATGTCCAACCCAGCAACGAAATATAGTTAATCATCGTCTCCGGCAAATAGCCGTCATCCCGCCAATCAAGGATATTGGCCCCATGCATCCGCTTGCTGTACTTTTTCCCCTGCTCATCCAAGACCAGCGGATGGTGTGCATATTGCGGGGTCGGATAGCCCAAGGCGTTAAACAACATGACGTGACGGGCGGTATTGGTCAGGTGATCATCGCCACGAATCACATGGCTAATCTTCATCAACGCATCATCTACCACCACCGCCAAGTGAAATATAGGATCGCCGTTCGCTTTCAAAATAACAAAGTCATCGTATTCCTTGTTATTTACACGTACCGTGCCCTGAATCAAATCTTCTATCACCGTTTCCCCATCGGGCACTTTAAAACGCACCACGTAAGGGGCATCGCCCATCGCCTCCACCTCCGCTGCAGAAGCATTGCGCCAGATACTGGCTTCGCGCACCCGCTGATTTTTCTCACGGAGCGCATCAAGTTCCTCTTTAGCGTAAAAGCATTTATAGGCTTTCCCCTCCTCCAACAAACGCAGGGCAGCCTCCCGATGCAACTCACGACGCTGGGACTGGCGATAGGGGCCATACTCACCCCGTGCAGCTTCGTCACCAAATTCAGGGCCTTCATCCCACGAAATTCCCAGCCACTTAAAGCCTGCACACATCGCCTGGACAAATTGTTCATCCGTGCGTTCGGCATCCGTATCTTCCAAGCGCAGGACAAACGCCCCTCCGTTTTTTCGTGCAAATAGCCAGTTATACATGGCGGTCTTAGCCGTTCCAATATGCAAAAAACCAGAGGGCGACGGCGCCACTCGTGTACGTATAGTACTCATAGAAACTCCCATCAGGGGCTTTGCCCACAATAACACCAAGCCCTGCGTTTTAGGGAATAGCCAGGGCCTTTAATCCTTAGAAAACATAGAAAAACATGACGTATAGGTCATGAATAAACAAAGCATACCACGTTCTCCCCGGCACCTGCATCTATTTCACTCTTCTTTACGAAAAAGCACTTATTCTCGATACCCCTGTGGATGCTATCCCACACTATGCGGAACCTTGCCCCGATTTTCTTTCTGAAATCTGTATCAGGCAGACTCAGAGGGCGAAAAAATCAAAGAGACGGTAAATAACGCACCTTCATGCTATAAAACAGACATCTTGAACCCCGAGTTTCCCGAGATCCCCGCGTAAAATAGGCTTGACTTCCAACAAAAACTCGGATAAACTATTTACAAAAAGAAGGAACTTATTGTTTACGGGAATTCAACGGATAAAAATGCCTGTTTTGCGCTGCCGGATTTATAATACAAAAAAATGGATTTTTTTTGTATTATAAACAGTGTGTAGACGTAAAGTATTTGTAAAGAATGCCGCCAAAGGTCAAGTAGGCCTCAGGCGCATGTATTAAATAGCCGTAAAAACCACAGATTACTGGGCGTGGCCCTGGCCACCGGGAGGTAGGACGCGTGAACCATCTGAAAAGCATTTCACAGCACCAACCCGCTAAAGGGGCGCAGTGGCAAGAAATTATTTGCACCGTCGCTGTTGCATTTAACAGTGTTCTCGGATTCTTTGGCGGTAGTTCTCCTTTGGGAGAATACCTCGAGGACAAATGCGATATTCCCCAACCCAATACGGGCGATGATACTGAAGCTAGCTAGTATACTTGGAATCGCAGATAATTCAGAGACGACTGAGTACTTCTGTTATTTCTAGGAAGGCAAGGCATGAATCACCGTAGGACGCTTTGCTCCCTGGTGGGTATCGAAGAGACGATTTACGGGCGTGTACTTTCAATAAACACGCAGGATGAGCGCTTGTCCGTAGAGAATAACCGGGGTAAAACAATTGGACAATTAAGGTGGTGACCATGAATAGAACACTTCTGCTGCGCGTAAGTTCCCTGACATTCGCAATAGGTGTACTCCTCTTGGGTGCAGGTTGCCCTTACCCCGTCGTCTTCATCCCCGATCAGGCTTTAGAGTCGGCTATTCGCGCTGAACTGAACAAGCCCTTTGGTTGCCTGACAGAGGAAGACCTGCTCCAGGTAACGGAATTGATTGCACCCAATCTCGCTATTGCCGATCTAAGCGGTCTGGAATACTGCCGTTCTTTAACGGTTTTAGATCTGCACAATAACTACATCCGCTCTATAAAACCGCTGGCGAACCTTAAAAACCTTACCTGGGTTGATCTGGGCGCCAATCGTCTCACCAATATCGAAGCACTGTCGGGGCTCTTCTTCATTGAATACCTCAACCTCTATGGCCAGGACAATGATATATTGGTGTGGACGCCGTTGGTAGCCAATGCACAAGCAGGTGGTTTGGGTGGTGGTGATGTCGTTGTCTTCGGTACGGAATGGACCTTGGATGAAGAAAACAACTTAACACCGGAATTTCAGGAACCTTATGAAATCCTGACTAACGCCGGTGTAGATGTACGCTTTGCCATAGAAGATGGCACTTTGGTTAATCCAGACGAGGAATTGTAAAGCAGATTTACTCCCATGCCGTGCCTTGCCGGCGACTAAATCATGGGATACCGATCTCATAAGTACACAATTTTAATACATACACCTCAGTAAGGTATTGCGCATGTAGCCACCGCTTCTTAACGTGAACGCAATGCCTTTCTGTCGTGTAGCGCCACCCAAAGCTGAATACATATATGGATCGCCTGTTAAATTAAAAAGGGTGACGGAACTGGAAATCTGCAGTTCCGTGACGGGCATGCCAGGAGATGGGTTTTATGACGCTTCTTCGCCTTCGCCTCACAATGGTCATGTTATGCGCAACAGCAGGTTTTTTATGTGGGTGTCCTACGCCTCCCTTGCTGGAGGTTAGCCGCGGCGCGATAACCTTCGGTACAGAAAGCACAAGCAGTGGCTTTGACATCCGCAATAACGGCGGAAGTACACTGCAGTGGCAACTCGCAGAAGTTGTACGTGCAAATGCTGAATCGCCATGGGAAAATGAAGAGGTAGACTGGTTCTCTGCGGACAAGCAGAGCGGTAGCGCTACAGAAAATGTAGAGCGAGTCACGCTGACTGCTAATCGGAGTGGACTGCCAACGGGTGAATATAATAACACCGGCGTGCGTATTAGCAGCAATGGCGGCGAAGAAATCATCCCAGTATCCATGATCATCTCCCCTACCTTGGCCGTCACCCCCAAAGAATTCGCCCTCTCCTCCACTGCTACAAACGCTACTTTTAGCGTCATCAATGAGGGAACGGATGAAATCACGTGGACGGTTTGGTTTTTGGACGATCCCGCACATCCGGAAAATGTGCGAGAAATCCCTACTAATATCCTGATTTCCCCCAACCCCGGTTCCACTTTGCCTGGAACCCCCACCACCGTCGGCGTACAATGGGAAACGGGACAGGAAGATTTCTATTTACTCGTTCGCTCTGAGGCGGGCTCCGAAATCCTTTCCTTCCGTTTTGGCGCAGCGCTGGAAGGCTTGGAAGTAGCGCCCGACACCCTACGGCTCTATGTGGACAGCTTGGAGGTAGAAGACGACGCCAGCCAATCTGAACAAGCCCCATCTACCTTACGGATACGAAATCGTACTGCAGTAACCCGCTCTTGGTCGTTGGAACTGCGCAACACACTCTCGCCTGACACCGCGCCTGCAATCAGTGCTACCCCGGCCACAGGCACCACGTCTGCAGGAAACGAATCGAAAATCGAAGTCAAAGTAACCGACGTCACCAACATAAAGCCCGGTGCGGGTAACTACGAAATACTGGTGCGCTCAAACAATACCTTCCTCGTTGTTCCAATCATCGTTGAGGTTATGCCGCCAGCCAAAATTGCTATCTCTGAGGCCCCCCAGGAAAACACCTCGCGCCCGGAAATCATGCCGCTCGAAGTGCTCGACTTTAAAAAGGACGAATTACAACTGGCTTTTTGGGTAGCCAATGTGGGTGCACGCGGCTCCAATCTTTACTTCCGAGTCACGCATGAAGACGAAGATAGTGACACACCGTTAATCGTCGGCGTAACCCCAAAACAGAACGGCGTCAATGGAGAAGACGGTGACGCACAAGACTTCTATCATCCTGATATTTCAAACCTGCTGATTGACGGAACGCCGGTGACTATCACCGTCGACCGTAGTAACATGACCGAAGATGTAGAATTTCGCACCATTACCGTACAGGCAATGGATGAAAATTTCGAAAATGTCATTGATGCGGTCGAAGAGAAAACGCTCCAGATCCGTGTAGAACGGCCTCCCCTTAAAATGGAAGGCGCTATCAATCGCAGTCGCCCTCCCTATGTCATGCGCTTCGCGTTTCTACTGCGCGACAGCTTTGGCGAAGTTATTCCGACACGTACGGAAGAGGATATGGAGCGTATTAGCTTCACCGTTACCGAAGATTCCATCCCGCTGGATTTGGATGAGACCGCGCTCTACGTGACCGGCCCGGAAAACCTGAAAGTTAATCTTATCCTGATGCTCGATTTCACGGGCAGTATGTACTACGCGGGCACCCAGGGCGCCGCACTCCCCTTACCCGCAGGACAGGCTATTGAAGATGTCAAAAGCGCTGCAGCCGCCTTCCTGGACGATCTTCCTGCCAGCTATCGCGTTGCATTGATGTATTATTATGATCGCCAGCAACCGAATCGTTTGTTGCATGCCTTCTCCACCGACCGTAGTTCACTGAAAAAAGCCTTGCAAGACTTCCATTTACCCGTCGCACTACACGGTGTATCGGATATTCGCGACGCATTGCAGGAAGGTATCACGCTGCTGCAGAAAGAGGATGCTGAAGAAGTACTCCCCTTTGACGATGCAGATGTGCGAAGCATCGTATTTGTCACTGATGGACGCGATAACGCCTCCTCGGTGAAAGTAAACGAGCTGAGCACCTATGCCCAGGATAATCGGGTACGGCTCTACCCCTTGGTCTACAATGTTGGTGACGACACCGACGTTGCCGACATGCTGGTGCTTGCCGAAGAATCCGGAGGGCACATGTTCAGTGCTGGAGCACCACAGAATCTCGCCACCCTGCTGGGGAATGAAAAGGGACTCGCCCTGACGGAATCCACCATCACCGGCGACAACATGGCTGTTTTTAACGTTGCCAATGTTGGAAACACACAATTGGTGTGGCAGATTACCGGTCAGGATGATGTTGACTGGATTGACTCCCTCTCTATAACCGGTGGTCCGCTACCCGCCGCATCTCGCGATGCACTGAACCGCCCCTTGGTATCCACCACCCCAGTCACCGTACGCGTCGATCCCTCTGTTGTTGTTCCTAATACAACCGTCGTAGGAAAACTCTCTGTCACCTCAAACAATGGGGAAGGAGAAATCGTCGTACGCATGTCGGTTGGCGCGGACAACACGACTGCTGCCGCTGTTACTTTAGAACTGCACGACGAACCTGGGCGACTTTGGGCAGAATTACAAAACCAAATCGTACTCACCTATATCACCCCCTTGCAGGCGGGTGCGCAATACTCCATTCGAACTGAATACAAAACGCCCGAAGGGCAAACCCTTACGACCTCCTTTGAGCGGGATGGGGTTTTCTTCCCCGGCGATGTGCGGGCTGGACAACTCGCGATGTATACAACCGGCATCGTTGAAGACGTGGAAAACAATACGAATCAGGCCGAGGTGTATGTACGCACCGATTATACACCGCGTGGTGTAAACCGTTTCCGGATGCGTTTTTTCCTCAGCCCAGAGGAAGACACCCCTGCGGCTGCTGTCACTGCGCTACAAAATGCCATCATTACTGCCGAACTGGCGCCAGATGGTCTTCTGCTTTCCGACGATCCTTTTGCCCCGACTTGGCGCCTTATTCCCCGTGGCGACAATGTCTACGACCTGCTAACCCCCCAGGACAATCCGTTACCCTATGGTTCCTTCGGCAATTTACTCCGCTTGAGCATCACCAATCTCGAAGATTTCGTCGCCGCCATGCCCGACGCCGTTTTCCGTCTCGCCATGCGCTGTGACAATGAGATCTATATCTCACCGGCCAGCCCGCAAGAACCAGAACAAAGCAAATTCTTTCTTTACCCGACAGGTCCCACCAATCCTGATCGTTTGCTTGCGGTCGGTTCTGTCTCCGATCTGGCTCCCCCTGCAAATACTGGGGCGGCACTGGCTAATCCCGGTATCGATCCAGAAGCTGAATTCGCCTGGGACCGTGATGAAGATGGATTACCTGACTTTAACGACCCCTACCCCGATGAGGAGGGACAACCCGGCACATTGGTATCGCCCAATCCATTCGAGATAGACGCCAGTATCGATGAGGCCACCCTCACTTTACGAAATAATCGGCTTGATTCTTACAGCTATACCATCGCGCTGCAACTAGATAACAGCCTGCCGCAATCCCTCGCAGGACGTGTCACTTTGCTTTCTCCCGACAGTGGTTCTCTCGCTCCGGGCGAATCGACCACTATACAACTTCGCATAGACCGTACCGGTTTACCCGCAGCTTTTTACACCAACGCAGCCCTGCTGCTCAGTACCGATGTGTTCGGAGTAGAGGAAGTACCTCTGACTATAATCATCACAGACGAAAAATAATAATAAAGAGAGCCGCGTCGAGAATAAACGTACAAGCGGTTTCCATAAAGTACTTAAAAGTAAAAAAACAAAATCAGTTAAACTTTAAACTGTTTGGGACCTGTATGTCGGCGTTCTCACACACCCGGCCGACAGGCATTCCTGCATGGCGAAGGCGAGTGCTCACGGGATGAATACTCCATAGTCCTTCCCCACAGGCTCAACATTAAGGGAGTGTGTTATGACGCGCATATTGCCGTGGTTTAAACCGCTAGGCCTTCTCCTCTTGGCTGCCATCGGACTACTGGGATGTCCTAAGCAACCCCTCCTACTCATTGAACCTCACGCGGTAACCTTCGGTTCCACCTCTACCCAGGAAAACATCCGTATAAGCAATGCTGGCACGGGCGTACTCTCCTGGGAAGTTAAGGATCTACCCGTCTGGCTAACCGCCGAACAGGTCAGTGGTGGAAAAGACACCCTACCCAAAGACACAACAACAACCGAAATTGACATACTCCGGCTGACACTTGACCGGAACGCCATCCCCGCCAACACTGCCAAAGGATTTGTTGTCATCACTTCCGACGGAGGTGAACAAGAAATCCCCATCAGTGTTACCCAAAACCAGGAAGCACAATTAAAAATATCTCAATCTGACATCGACTTCGGTGAAAACCTACAAAACAGCGTCATATTAGTCCAAAACCTGGGCAAAGAAACCCTGGAATGGTCCGCTACTGTCTCCGACGACGCCCCTTGGCTTACGCTATCCCCCAGCAGCGGAAGCATTACGGCCACCGACATCCCCGCGCAGATTACCCTCGCCGTTGATCGCAGCAGCCTCACGTCCAACCCCACTCCCTATACCGGCGTAGTTACTTTCACCTCCAACGGGGGCAATGCCACTCTCAGCGCATCTATGAGCATTCCCCTTTATACCATCAACCCGCAAGCACTCGATTTTGGCGAAATTATGGCGTCAAAACAACAAAGCCTTTCCATCACCAACCATGCTTTTGATCCACTCACCCTAACCGTCACGCCCAGTACCGACGACGGCGCCAATTGGCTTACTCCCGCCAACACAAATCTCACCATTCCTACCGGTCCTGATTACAGCCTGCTAATCACTGCCGACCCTACAGGGTTAACACCCGGTTCCTATACCGGTAGCCTCCTGCTATCCGATACAGCTTCAGGTACACAACGCACCGTAACAGTTACCATGAGCGTCGCCGCATTCCACATTACTCCCACTCTTCTGGCGTTTGGCGAAATTACCGAAGAACAAAGCAAAACCGTCACCCTCAGTAACGAATCGCCCACGCCCATCACATGGAGCCTTTCCATACCCGGTGCAGCAAGCACCTGGCTGCGCGCCGAACCTACCTCTGGCACACTCAGCACAACTACGGATGTCAGCATTACCGTCGATCCGCTTGCGGTCGACCCTGAATCCTACGAAGCGACCCTCACATTCACCTATCCCGATGGTGAAAAAGAAATTCTCGTCACCATGTCCCGCCCTCGCCCGGCCACCCTCAGCGTGATTCCCACCAGTCTCGATTTTGGGGCCAACCGCAACGAAGATATACTCGCCATTCTCAATGCAGGCATTGGCGTTATAAACTGGCAAATCGACACCACAGCCTTTCCTGCCTGGCTCAGCCTCACCCCTACCGACGCAAACGGTATCACTTCCGGCACAGTTTCAGGACAACTTACCGATGCCCCTACCCTGCGTATTGATCGTAGTCAGGCACCCGACGGTGTTTTTGAGCTGGCCCACACCTTCAATGTCGTCGGTAGCGGCGACGTTGACACCACTATCGGCGTAGCCGTCAGCGCCACTATCCCCCGACTCCCAGAGATTCAACTGGACGCCGAAGAAGTAGACGAAAACAGCATCGACACTCTGGAAATCGAAGTTGGTGAAACCACTTCATTCTTCTTCATTGAAAACACTGGCGACGCCAACCTCGACTGGCGCATCGATCCCGAATCTCAACCTAGCTGGGTTGCCTCCATAATCCCCTCACAAGGGTTGGTAGAGCCCGGTAAACGCATCAAAGTCACTGTTACGGGTGATCGTGATGGTCTCACTTACCTGGGTGCACAGGCCGACCTCAAAATTCTGTCCAATGACCCGGCTAACCCCAGCCTCGATCTCATCGTCTCCATCCTCGTACCCCGCCAAATCATTATCCGCAGTCGACAGAACTCTCTTTCTTTCGGACTCTCTGACGTTAACAAAATTCTGGAGGTAGCCAATTTTGGCGATCCAGACACCGTTCTGGATTTCCTGGTAACCTCAAGTAAGAGTTGGCTGGCCGTCTTTCCTGAAACAGGGCAGAGTATCGGCACCTCGGGTAACATCAAAGACTGGCAGTCCATCAGCGTGACCGTAGATCGCTCGCAACTGGACGGAACCGGTTCCTCCGCCAAACTCACCATCTTCGCCTACACCGTTGAAAACGGTGAACTCATCCCCCGAGACGACGTCGAAAAGGTCGAAGTCAGCATTACCGTAGAAGCCCCAGCACTCACTATCGAAGCAGCCAAACCTCGTCTGCGCATACCCTCTCTCGTTCGCTACGTCCTCATGATGCGCAACATCCGCTACCAAGCCCTTCCTATCCCCGAATCCCGTCTTGACGAAGTCGGCAACCTATTTCGTATCTTTGAGAAAGACACCGCTCTAGAACTCACAGAGAGCAGTCAATTCCTGACCACAGGCAGCCGTTTGCGCAGCAACATCCTCATCCTGCTCGACTACTCCGGCAGTATGCAGGAAGCTGCCCGTAAAGTTTCCGATCCCCTTATCGCTCAGGCTAGCGATCCTATCCAGGCGCTATACGAACGCGCTATTCCCGACATGATCCAGGGAATGCTCACCGGCGATGAAACCAGCAAATATCGCGTTGCACTGGGAATCTTCAATGAACGACGCGACAATAACCAATCCAAAATTCGATTGCTCTCTGGTTTGGCTAATGAACCCGAAGCTACCCGCGATGAAGCCTTTATTAACCGTCCTGACTTGCTTATAGAGCGTCTTCGCAACACCGCCGTGCTGGACAATGGCGCGACCCAGCTCTACCCTGTCCTCAGTGAAGCAGCCATTGTACTACGCGATGAGGACCGAAAGAATAATCGACTTTCCTTTGACGATGCCGATGTACGCGCTATCGTATGCATCACCGACGGACGTATCACTACCCCGCCCGGCGTCATCACCGAACCGATCGACGTCTTGGTTGCAACCAAATCCCGCCTGTTCGTCATCGGCTGGGGCGAAAAGATTTCCAGCGATCCGCTCATTCGTCTTGCGGACAGTTCGGGCGGTCACTACTATGCTACCAAAACCGAACCCACCGGAGAATTTGACGCCTTTGGTCTTCCCCTGCGCCTGCCACTGGTCAGCGAGATCGAGGACTGGTGCTATACCGATCCCGAAGACCCCTGCGACCAATCCATTCCCAACGACCTCAGATCGCAGAGCATATTCAGCTACGTTACGCTGATTGAAGAAAACAATATTGCTACCGAAGGACGTATCACATTTAATGACCCCAACGATCAGGATAGTGACTGTGTCCAGGAACAAGGCGATATCACCGGCTCCTTCGCTCACAGCCAACTTGACTACCTTTCCGTTGTTGGCGATCCACGTATGGGACAAATTTCTCTCGAAACGGAAGGCTTAGCTACGCCTAGTGTTGTTACCGTTCGCGCGGATTACATTCCTCGAAATATCAGTCAGCTGCAATTTCTCGTAACCCTGACCGATCTCCAGGGCAACGCTCCTGTAGATACACTTTCGTTGAATGCGGCCCTCGTCCCCAGCACACGCGGCGGTATTATATCGTTGTGGAGTCTAGACCAGAACGGCGATACCATCACCCTTAACACTGATAGCGAAGTACTTCGCTACGGTGAGTTTGGCGATTTAATCACGCTGACCATTACAGGGGCCACACAACCCTTCTTGGTCAACTTTGAAGTGCTCACGCCCGAATTTTCCGGCAACGAACCCGATACCAAATTCTTTGTCTATCCAGACAGTATCGAAGTAGCTCCCACGCGCTTCCTCGCCACCTCATTCCCCTCGCCATATATCGGCGCAATCCCAGCCCCTGTCTCCACCGATCCCTATACCCTTGATCTGGGTACCGACATCAACGAGGCCCAACTTGCTCTCTACAACCTGGGCGGCAGCCATGTACGTCTTGGTGAGACCCCCTCCCCCCTTATAGACGCCGGGCTTGAGTGGCTGTTTGAATTCGGCGCTGGCGACGCTGTGCTTACGCTAACCCCAATCTCTGGCTTTGTTACCTCAACCCTTACGCCCGACATCCTTACTCTTATCCCGGATCGCACGCTGCAACCCGGTACGTATGAAGGGGAAATCATCTTCACCTATGGCGGAGGAAGCCTGAATATTGGCGGTACTCTTGAACCTGTTTACGTGCAATACGAGATTTTACCCCCTGAGCTTAGTCTCTCCGCACAAAATTTTACATTCGATGATCCCGCGGTGACCGATCAGACCCTACAAATTACCAATATCGGCCAGAGCATCCTACGTTGGACAATCGACACGGCTACCCTACCCAACTGGCTTGAATTAACCCTTGCCGCTGGCGAACTGGGCGCGGACAGCTCCGAACTACTCAATATCCGGGTTGATGCAACGGGCCTACCTGCAGGCACCTATGAGCACACCTTTGTCATCTCCACCAACACCGAAAGTGACTTACCGGTAACCGTTACCTTTATCGTGCCTTAAATAAAGTAAAGACAAAGCTCAAAAGGGGGAGCATGGCCTTATTATCGTACCTGCCATGGTAGGGATTTGTGTTGTGCTTTAGCTTTTTTCTGAACCGCTTCATGGGGGGCCCGCAAAGCAAGCTGTGCCCTATTAACATACGCGGTTAAGGGGAACCAGGGGAATTCTTAGGGGTATCCATGTAATCTTAATTATACAAAATCCCCTCCTTAAAAAATTGCTAATGGCGTCTGAGCTTAAACCAGAGAAAAATAATATTTCCTTTGTTTTCCGGGTTTTTACGAAGTTTCACTACCAAAAAACATAGAAAATATGGTACAACTTAACAATAGAAACGGAAAGGTGTTGAAACAAATCAAAAACACCCTTTTTGTTGATAAATCCGCTAAAGAATCATTTCTACAACACTATGGTTTACATAGCTATACAGTAACTCTATGCAGTTTAGCATACTGTACATCGATGCAACTTCTAGCGCTACCAACTTTTCTCGAATGAACGGGCATATCAAATTTCTGTCAGGAAACGACTTAAAACTTGATTGGTTTGTAAAAAAAAATTACAAACTTTAAAGGAAGTGGGTGAATGGATAAAGCCCTTTTGCAGCAGGCCATCAAAAAAGTGCATGTGCTTAGCCAAAGTACAGCAAATGATCTTACGGTGGAAGAAGCAGGGGTATTACAACTTTTTCTTAACACACACCTTTCTGTAAAACGCACTCTATCGCCAGAAGAAGAAAAGCTTAGCGGACGCATCAAAAATCTACTCACGGTTTGGCAGGCCAAACAGGCTGAAAACCCCACCGCATCGGCTGCAAACACGGGTACACAACCGTTTTTGCAAAGTGTACTTAAAAAATTCTCGACTCAGGATTTCGCTGATATTGTCACAGCAGAATTGGAAATTGCCAAAGCCAGTCTACAGGCCCTTAGTAGCCGGAGCAACCCAGATCCCAAGTCACAAAAGATCATCGCTCTTCTGAAAAAAGGTCTGCAGGATTACGCACAGTATCAGGCCCAAAAAGACGCCGCTCCAGACGCCACCTCACAGCGCGATGCCCATGAAAAAGCACCTGCCCAAGAACTGGATTCAGAAACCCTTTTTACGGAAAAGCCACGTAAAAAAATACGTACCTTGGGTGGAATCGATGTTAACCTAACGGTAAGTGTGTATGAGCTCGAGGGAGACATTGAGCTGCACGGAGACGTGCCCGACGATACCTTGCTGATTATTCGCAACGGTGGTATTACTGTACACGGCGTTGTATCCGGCAACATCGTAGCCAGCGAAGACATCACGGTTCATGGCAACGTGGCAAGTAGCTGGGTTATCTCTTCTGGCGGCGACATCAAGACGGAGAGGGCATTGACCAACGCGCACCTCATTGCTCAACGTGGCGATGTGGAGGCAGCGCGCACCGACTATCCCGCCTGCCTTTTCGCTTGGAATAAATTACACATTCATGGCGACGTTTCCGGTGGCAAACTACTCGGCAAAGAGGTTAATGTCGAGGGCGACATCGTCGGAGCAGAAGTACATAGTATAGGCGCCATCAAAGCCGATCGGGTACTCCCCGGTCCTCGTGGCAACACCTTCATCTGCCTGCGCAACCACCTCAGCAGCGAAGACTATGGCACCCCCTTGGAAAAGCCGGAACGCGCTTTGTATCGCAACATTGGAAAACACATGTACGATGCCGGCGTGCTTTCGCAGTTCATTCGCTACGCAAAAAAAGATAACGAAGACTCTCGTCGCACTATTCTCTACTACCTTCTCGGCGGCCTGTCCAATGCTCATTCCGTGCGTACGTTACGTGGCCTGCAATGCCAGGTGAATTACCTCGAAGAGCTGATGCATATTGCCACGCTCATGAAAAACATGGTTTTTGATCTCTCCCAATCCCGACAAGTACTCAGTAGTCGTGATATCGAAACTACCGTGCGTAAATGTACCGACAACCTGCAAGTGCTTGAAGAGGATATCGAAACCGGCGCCAGCACCTTTGAACTGGCGCACAAAGGCGTGGTCGTTAAAGCCTGCCGCGAATTAAACGCCGTCAGCGTTAACTTACGTAAGGCCACCCTTCCTCCCGACACGATGAATCAGTTGGTGCAGCGTCTGGAAGAGCGCCACACACAGTGGAGCGCACTGATAACGCAACTTAAAGACGAAATACACTCCAACATAGGCGCGCTCAGTCTTAAACCGGAGATGGTAAAAACTATTGAAGGCGCCCCCGAAAAACTGGAGCCTATGTTAGCCCATATTTTGGCACAATTGGAGAAAAACCCGGGCAGTGAACGCTACAAACGCGCTAAAGCCTCGGTAGTACGCCTGATGCAAACGCGTATCAATCGAAACATGGAAAGTATACGTAGCTGGGTGAAGCTCTTGGGTAAAACCCAACAGGAAATCTTGGTCATCCGACAAACATTGGGCGATAAAGGCATCTTCCTCTTTCCAGAAAAAGAGCAATGCGCTAGTGTATTTGCAAACCACTACGATGAAGGCGTCACCCTCATTGCCAACCCCCTTCCCGGTGAAGATCCACTCTCTTCCGCCGCACAAATTTTGCCGCTGAGCGGTGGTGTCCACACCCCACAAGGTTTTCGCTTAGACGACAATAACATTCGCAAAATGCGGTAATTCCTCCTTTTCAGGGCAGCACATCCCCAACATTTTGCAACTTTTTTTGGCATTCGTTCCTTTTCGTTGAATATTCCCGCTTCCCTCACAGGATTATTCCCCTCCCCCTTCCTTGTAATTATCCTTTTACTGCCGTTCTTCCACATTAAATGCTAAAATAGCTACTATGTTTATAGTAGAAATTCCGTTTTCTTCTCAAGAAAATTTATATACTATATGGACATAAACTAAAACACTGGAACTTTTAGAACCTAAAAATCATTAATCCTATACTTGCTTCCCAACAATTCTTCCTGGAATTCTTTGTTGACCAATTGAAAGGGTATCGCCATGCTGCTCTATCGCAGATTATCTTATTTTCTTCCCACACTTTTCCCCCTGACAAAAACGTATCAGAAAATGCATAACAGGCGAAAACCTTTCCCTTGTCTGTCGCATGCTGCATTTTTTTTGTGTCTTTTCCTGACGCTGGCACAGAGTTTTTTTCTCACCGCCATCGCAAAGGCCCAGGAAGCGGCTTCCACAGCAACGGAAACGTCGTTGCAGCTTGTCGGCACATACCCGCTGGAGGGAGAGGCGTTTCAGGACCGCCTTGTTCTGTTCTTTAATGAGCCACTGGCGTCGTGGGAAGATCCAGAAGACGCGGAGCCGGAGCCCCCCCTCTCTTTTGAACCACCGTTACAAGGAACTTTCGAAGTAAAAGAAAACTATATCTCCTTCAGCCGGAGTGACTTTTCACCAGAGAATTATCAAGTAATCACCGTACGCCCCTCTCCTAAACTACGTGCAGAAAGTGGAAGAAGCCTGCCGTCAAATGAATGTGTGCTGCATTACTCAACCTTCGCATTGACAATCGACTCAAGCATAATCGCGTCGGAAACAGAAGAAAACTGGCAGGTTTTTTTCTCTTTCCCTATTGCAATGGACTTTCCAAAACTCAAATCCGGCATGCGTGTAGAAGATGCTAATAAAGCGAGCATAGATGCTGCCCTTTCCCAAACAGAATGGCCAAAAATCTATCAAATCACCCTGCCCAAAAATCGACCCTGGCCTTTTACCATGAGGTTCGAAGCAGGTATTCCAGAAGAAGAAGGGCGTATTCGCACTCATTATCCCCTTGAGTATACATTTCCCAAAACAACCCCTTTGTATCTTTGCAAAGCGAAAATGGATTTTGATGCGGAAAACCAGCTAACCCTTTCTTTTTCAGGTGACGTGGATGCCACACGTTTGGAAAAATCACTCACACTGCGGGAAAAGGAATCAGGCAAAGTTTTGAAGTGTATCAACCATCAAGTCAACGATGAAGGGAAACAACATAGTTTAGGATTTGATATTCCCCTCAATACCACTATTGAGGTTCTAATAGGCAAGGAATTGCTCGATAATGAGTTTCACGCCCTGGAAAAAGATTTTTCCTATACTTCTGACCCTCAGGTGAAACCGCTGCAAATTAAGTATCATTGGTGGGAAGACGAAACACTGGACAAGCTTACGTTGCATCTTCGTCTAAACGATAAAGTTGAAGAGGAAGCCTTCAAAAATGCGTTTCAGATTAACCCCGCCGTTGAGGACCTGGAAGTTACGCCAGCAGGTTCCAGAGATTTTGAAATCACGGGCAGTTTTTCCTGTGAACAAAGCTATGAAATAGTTCTTAAAAAAGGCCTTACTTCAACCGATAAAAAGAGAACAGTTGTCGCTGATTCACAGTACAGTTTGGATGAAACCCCTAAGCTTCGAGGAGCCTCGTTTAAATACGACGGAAAAATCTACTTTCCGC
This sequence comes from Candidatus Hydrogenedentota bacterium, assembly GCA_963678445.1. Lineage (GTDB taxonomy): Bacteria > Hydrogenedentota > Hydrogenedentia > Hydrogenedentales. Next base: position 4,704,637 of record OY782877.1, read on the forward strand.
AACGGGCCGCGGGAAAAATGGAAATACAAACACGCAATCTGGAAGAAGTTTCTATCCGGTTGCACAAACTACTCCCTTCTAACCTTGTCACCGCTATGCGCCGGTTGGAAAACGGTCAGGTGACTAACTCCTTTAATCGGCTACTCACGCAGCAACTGGACGAAGTCACGCTTCCCATCACACAAACCCAGGAAGAAGTGACAACGCTGCCGGTAGATTTCTCACAGATGCTTCCAGCGGATAAAAAGGGAATCTTCGCCTTAACATTGTCCCCCTCCTTTGACTGGCGCAGTACAAAAGTGCTGCTGTGGACGAATATGGCTCTGCTGGCGCACTGGCAGGACGATGAAGCAGTAGTCCTTGTCCATGATTTGTATTCCCTCGAACCTATTGCTGGAGCAGAAGTAACCCTTTATTCCTATAAAAATCAGGCTTTAGGCGTCGCCAATACGGACAAACAAGGAATCGCACGTTTCCGCGCACTGGACACCTCGTTGGGCGAACCTTACGTAGTGGTAGCGGAAACAAAAACGGATGCGGCTTTCCTAAAATTAGCGCGTCAAGCGGATAATGTGACAGCATGGGATTCGGTGCAAGAGCCCTATGGGGCGGAACGCTATGATGCTTTTATCTATTCCGACCGAGATCTATATCGGCCAGGAGAAACCGTGCATGCACGATGGATCGTGCGCACGCACTATGGGGACGCGGCAGGCAACATGCCGGTAGAAATGCAGCTATTGAATCCCAAAGGGCACAAGGTACAGACCGAAGTCAGTATGTTATCGGAGTTGGGCACAGCAGGTTTGGATATTGACAGCCAGGCTTCGTGGCTAACGGGACGATATACGTTGCAATTGTGGATACCAGGCGAAAAAACGGCTTTTGCAACGTATCGCTTCCAAATAGAAGAATTTGTACCCAATCGGATCAAAGCAACTGTAGACACAGATGCACCATATTTCACGAAGGATGCTACGCATACCATTACGGTGCAGGCGGATCATCTCTTTGGCACCCCCGCTGCAGATCGCACATGTGAAATAAATGTGCTCTTACAGGCAGTGCCTTACCAAAGCAAAAAATGGCCGGGGTTCCGCTTCGCCAATGAGGATAGCTTTGAAACGGATCTACAGTCCTTGGGCGAACAGGTAACAGATAAGACGGGGCGGGCAACCTTTGAGTACACCTTCTCCCCCACTCAGCAAGCAACGCAACCGTTACAGGCCCTCCTGAGAGGTGAGGTACGCGAGGTGGGCGGACGCCCTGTGTCGCATTCGAAAAAGATCACGCTCTTCCCCGACGATGTGCTTCTGGGCGTAGCAGCAATGCAGGGAAAAGATGCACAGACGCTGGATGTACGTGCTGCTGCAATTCGACCGGATGATTCTCCAGCACCATTGGAGACCGTGCAGGTTACACTGGAGAAGGAAACCTGGCGTTACTATGTGCGCCGGTATGACGGGTACAACAAACCCAATTGGACGCGCGAATACACTACAATTGAAACACGCACAATACCCTTGCAGAAGGGAGAAGGAAACACCAGCTTCCTGTTAGGGGACTACGGTCAGTATCGTGTTCGGGTGCACACGCCGGAAACCAGACAATATGCGTCATTGAATGTATACCGCTATTACGATGAAGTTAACGTGGTAGCGAATGCACGTCCCAGTCTATTGAATCTTTCCTTGAATCAGGACAGCTACCAGCCAGGCGAAGAGGTTGTACTCCATATTGAATCTCCTTTTGATGGAAAAGGGTTGGTCGTTGTACAAGGAGAACATTTCCATCAGGTTTATCCGGTAACGATACGGAAGAACATGGGGGAAGTCCGCTTCTTTGCCCGCGAAACGCTTTATCCCAACGTATTTTTAGAAACGACTGTGATTCATACAGTCGATCACACGAAAAAAGCTGTACACCCCTATTCCAGCTTTGAAACTATTAATGTCCCCATCAAAGATCCGAAACGCAAAGTGACGGTTACGTTCGAGGAAATCCCTGAAGAGATGCGTCCGGCGCAAAATCTTTCATGCGCTATTACGACACGAAACCATGTAGGTGAACCCGTAGCAGCAGAGGTCACCGTAGCAGCAGTGGACGAGGGTATCCTGTCCATTCTGGGCTATAAAACGCCCGATCCCTACCCCTTCTTCCAACGTCCACGACGTCCCGAGCACAACCGTGCGCATTATTACGATAAGGTGGCGTATGATTTCGATACAGCGGCCATCGGCGGCGACGGAGAACTATTGAAACAACGATTGGGTAAGGACACCCCTGTTGTCGATGAAAACTGGATCAAACCCCTCGCTCTGTGGTCAGGTGTCGTTCATACCGACGAACATGGGCACGCTGATGTGAATTTTTCCGTGCCGGAATTCAATGGCACATTGCGGCTGGTTGCCGTTGCCGTTACACAACAAGCCTCTGGCAGCAAAAGCTCCCCCTTGTTGGTGCGGCGCCCCTATATCTTACGCACGAGCGCGCCGCGTTTCGCTCTTCCCGGAGATCGTTTCGAATGCAACGCAACGGTCTTCAATACCACTACCCAGCCGTGTCGCGCCAAGATACACTGGCAGGCCCAAGCAGCTCTACAAGGGGAAGGAAGTAGCACAAAAACAATTGCACCTGGACAGGAAATCTCTTTGTGGGCACCAATTCATGCTCTAGACGAAACCGGGCAGGGGCATATCCTTTGGACCGTGGAAATACAGGAAGAAAAGACGGACGCTTGTATTGAAAAACTTCAGGAAACGATGCCACTCCCCGTTCGTACACCCGCCGCGTACCAATCCCATCATGAGCTACTTATACTCGAACCCGGCGAAGAGCGCACGTTACAAAACACGCGATTTATTGAAAACGCTCAACATCAAAGTCAGATTAGTGTTGGCGCTAATCCCTTGTTGCGTCTGACTGATTCCCTGAATTTCCTCGTACAATATCCCTATGGTTGTCTGGAACAGACTGTTTCACGGTGCATGCCCTTGTATCTTGTACGAAAAACAACGGCGTTGCTGGAGGCAACGCTGCTAGAATCACGCAGGGCGAAGCAGTGTATTGAAGCAGGTATCGAACGTCTGATTTCCATGCGTACCCCTTCGGGAGGCTTGGGCTTTTGGCCGGGTGGCAACGAACCGTATCCGTATGGTTCGGTCTATGCCTGTCACTTCCTGACCCTGGTAAAACAGGAGCGGGAATTCACCGTCCCTGCAGAAGCGTTTAAAGCATTGCAAACCTACGTGCGCCATATAGCACGGACCCAGGATGATGGCTCCGCCTCCGGTCAATATCTGCGCGCGTATGCTTTATATGTACTGGCGCTGGATGGAAGGCTGGAAGCGATTGAAAACATCTCCGTTTATGATACAGTGGCAATTCCTCCTGCTGCACGTTATCTGCTGGCTGCAGCGCTCGCGATTAACACTCAGGACCAGCAACGAGTTCGACAATATCTGGACAGTACACCTACACAAATCTATAACGTGCAGGAAACCTATGGCACCCTGAACTCGCCCATACGGAATACTGCGGTGGAGCTGCTGGCCCGTTTGCAAATGAAGGAAGACCTTGAGCAATTGCATGAACCTATGACGCAGTTGATCCGCTTCCTGGAAGGTGAACACCACACCACGCAAGATACAGCTTTTGTAGCTACCGCGCTTGCCCAATATTTCAATACTATAGAAAAAAACCTCGCTCAAGCCGCAGCAATCATCATCACCCCAACGGGAGAGTATAGTCTGACTTCAAGTGAAACCTTCCATGACACACATGAAGGGCCTGACGGACACTATACGGTAAAGAATACGGGACAAGTACCATTGTTCATCAATTTCATCACGGCAGGATTACCCAAAAATCCACAACGCATGGATGAAGAAAATGGCGTGTCGGTACGACGCATCCTCCGAAGCACAAATGGGGCTCAGGTCGCTGAAAACACCTTTGAGCAGGGCGCTTCATATCTGGTTGAACTTCAGATTAACAGCGTGAACGAATTAAAACATCTCGTCATAGCCGACATCCTACCGGCTGGATTTGAAATCCAGAATCCACGCCTGGATCCAGATGCCTTAACTGGTTTGGATATGAAAAAAACGCTCTTTCCAACGTACCACGAAATTCGAGATGACCGCCTGGTGGTCGTGTTTGAAAACGTTCCGGACAAAAAACGAAATTTCTACTACTTAGTGCGTGCTGTTACACCGGGACAGTTCCAGCAGCCCGGGTTGGCCGCAGAATGCATGTACGCGCCTGCAGTAAACGCCAAAACCGCGGCAAGTCAGATTGAAATCAAGCATGTGCGTTGAATCTGAAACCAAGATGCCAACACGCAGGAGTCTACATCGACTTCTGCGTGTTGGCTTGCCCATATTACTCTGCTGTATCGGCATTTACCACGCCTTCTTTTACTTCCTGCCTGTCCTGCCTGCTGCCCCCTTCATTAAAACAAAGCCCTCCGGGCGATTGCTTGATGCACAAGGCAGATTGCTGACTCTCTATCTCAATGAAGACGATCAATGGTGCCTTCCCTGTCCCGAAACGGAAATTTCCCCCCTGTTAAAACAGGCCACAATTGCTGTGGAAGATCAGCGCTTTTATCAGCACCGTGGCATAGACACACTCGCCTTTCTACGCGCTATGTTTCAAAATATGAAAGCCGGGCATATTGTATCAGGCGCCTCCACACTGACCATGCAACTTGCCAAACTTAGCGGACATCCTTCGCATTCTTGGCATGGCAAGTTGAATCAACTTTGGCTGGCGCTCTGTCTGGAAAAAACTTTAGACAAAACCGCTATTCTGAATTCATATTTAAACAAAGCACCCTATGGAAACAATCTGCTCGGCGTAGAAGCGGCCGCCTTGCGTTATTTCGGCAAACCCAATACAGCGCTCTCGTTAGCAGAGGCCGCTCTATTGGCTGGACTCCCAAAAGCACCAAGCGCCTTGAACCCATTGCGCCATCCTGAGGCAGCATTGCTACGGCGCAACCATGTTTTGATACGTATGCGCCAGGAAGGATTTATCGACGAAAAGATTTTTAAAAGCGCTGTTCAATGTCCCATTACAGTTGCCTGGCACCCTTTCCCCCACCTCGCACCGCATGTTGCACAACGCTTTCAAAGTGATGTTAGGAAAAAGGGTTGTGTGCAACTTACCTTGCATTCCTCCCTCCAGAAACGTATGGAAAACTTACTCACAAATTATCTAAAACAATACAATGGCGAAATCACCAATGGTGCAATCATGGTAATCGATTGCACCACTGCCGAAATCCGCGCACAGGTAGGCTCTGCCAATTTCTTTAACCTGCCTGGAGGCGGGCAGGTTGATTTATCTCGTGCCCTGCGTTCCCCTGGTTCTACGTTAAAGCCGTTCGTCTATGCGTTGGCAATGGAAAAGAATTGTTTATACGCATCAGAGGTTCTGCTGGACGACACCTTGGATTTAGGTGCTTATAATCCGGGCAATTTTGATGGAGAATACAATGGCCTGATTACTGCCGGCGAGGCGCTGCACTATTCTTTGAATATTCCGGCCATATTGGTCTTAGAACGAACCGGGGTAGCCCCCTTACTCACAACGCTACAGCGTCTGGGCTTGAGTACGCTGACGGAATCGCCCTCGTTTTACGGCTTAGGGCTGACTTTGGGAAACTGTGAAACACGTCTGGATGAATTGTGCGCCGCTTATCTTGCTTTAGCTAGCTTGGGAAGCTACCGTCCCTTGCGTATCCAAAAAAACACCCTTGCCCCGACTCCTGTTCAAATTTTTTCGCGGGGTGTAGCACTGGCGCTCTACAACATGCTTGAAGCGCCTTTTCCCACAGATGACCAAAGCGGTCTGACCCGGCCCCGTCGTCAGGAACCGCGAGTCTGCTGGAAAACAGGCACCTCGACGGGCCTCCATGATGCTTGGACATTCGCTTTTAATAAACAGTATGTGGTCGGTGTATGGTTGGGCAACAATACAGGACGCCCCTCATCCTGCCTGGTCGGTGCACGGGCCGCACTTCCGTTAGCTGCTCAGATCTTTCGCAGACTACCAAAACGAGATACACCGCCCTGGCCTGCTCCCGGGGATGAATTGCATAACGTCACCGTATGCGCGCTAAGCGGACTCCCTGTTGGAAAATGGTGTCCTCATAAAAAAACAGTGGCACTCCCCAAGAACCAATTCCTACATCGACGATGTCAGGTGCATACTTCACAGGAGCCTTCGGGAGAGATAGCCACCTATTGGCCCGGAACGGCGCTGCACTGGGATCTTGCCTCCATTGAAAGCGCTCCACCGCAGAACGTGCATACAGATGAAAATAAATCACTCGCTATCCAAAAACGTGTGTTGCAGATCACACAACCGGTTGAAAACGCCGTTTATGTGCTTACCGGTGAAAAGGGAGGCGATTGCATCGAGGCACAATCCTCTGTGGCTCAAGAACCTTTATTCTGGTATCAGAACGGACGCTATATCGGACAATCTGATGGAGAACATCCGCTTTATATTGCCCTGAAAAAAGGGGAGCACACCCTAGCTTGCATGCGCGCCACGGGTGAAAAAGATATGGTGCAATTCAGCGTAACCCTTCCACAATCTAACGCGGTATTCCAAACAGAATAACGCCCCCAACCTAGGCAATGGGAGAAGTCTCTTGAGGCGGTTCCTGCTGCTTATGCTCTTCCGCTTGAGCGGCCCGTTTGGGATCCAGTCCCTGCACCAGCTCAACCAGATCTTCTGCTTTAAAGGGTTTAGAAAGATAGCCATCCGCGCCAACTTCACGTACCTTGGTGCGTTCTTTCTCAATCGGCTTGGCAGTCACCATGTACACCTTGATGCCCGCCAACGCGGCATCTTTCTTAATCGCTTTACACGTTTCCCAACCATTAAGCCCCGGCATGGCAATGTCCAGCAAGACAAGCCAGTAATCACGCGATTTTACCCGTTGTACTGCCTCATCACCACTACTGCACTGCTCTGCCGTATATCCTTCCGTCTCTAAACAACGAGCAATAAAACGAACTATTTCAGGGTCATCATCGACACAAAGAATCTTTTCGCCCAATTGCACTTCTGATACGACCCCCTTGCTCAGGGCATAATGGATACCGCTTAATAACGTACTCTTCCGGAAGCCACGTTTAATACGACCCGCTACAGGGGCCAGACTTCCGAGCACATAGTCTTCATCCGACGATGCTACTGCACGATATCGTTCGTAAAGTTGTTCGTCATTCGACAACATGATTACAGGCACTTCATGCGCACAAGGCGCACTCAAAACCTCCTCCAGCACAACACTGCCCAATGGTCCCGCTTCCGTATCCACCAGGATACAATCGGGATTGTACTTGGTCGCCAGTGAAACCGCTACCGACGGATATGCGGCGTGGATAACATCCATTCCTTCTGAGAAGAGCAAATGACGTATCTGCGCACTCAAAGCACGATCCTGTGTAACCAACTCAACCAATAAATGTGTCTCGGTTGGCATGGGCAACTGCGCTGCATGCGTATCCCCACTTTGGGAGCGACGATGAATACCATTGAGCGGCAACGAGAAACGGAAGGTGGCTCCCTCTCCTGGAGGACTGGTAACCGTCAGACGGCTACCATGCAACCGCATGATATCCTGTGCGATTGAGAGGCCTATACCCGTTCCTCCATATTTTCGCGTCGAAGAACCGTCATACTGGTAAAAACGTGTAAAGACTTTATCTAGGGCTTCTTCAGGAATACCAATCCCCGTATCACTCACCGCCACTTCCACCGTCGTCTCGGTAACCCGCATATCAATCGTAACGTTACCGCCGTTGGGATTGAATTTCACCGCATTCGAAAGCAGATTATTGAATACCTGACCCAGTTTCCCTTTATCGCCGTCCACCAAAATCTTCCCACCGGTACTCTCTGGCACGTTGAGCAGAATCTCGATCTCACGGCTATCCGCCACCGGCTTCACAATCTGAATACTGGTACGTGCACAGTCAACGAGATCCAGCGTGTCGTAGACCATCTCTTCCGCACCACGATGCAAACGCGAAAAATCCAACAGGTTTTCGATCAGCGTGACCAGTTTCTCAATGTTACGCACACTGATCCCGAGATACTCCTGTTGCACTTCATTTATCGGCCCGACCTTGCCATTCAAGATCATGTCGGTATAGCCCATAACGGCAACCAGAGGCGTGCGCAATTCATGGGAAACATTCGACAGCAGATTGGTCTTCATTTCGTCGAGGGTCTTCAGCTCCTCATTGGCCTCATGCAATTTCTCTCGTGCCTGCGTCACCTCCTCCAGCGAAGCCTTCAGATTGCGGAGCAGCTGTGCATTCCGAATCGCCACGGCCAGATGTGGTGTGAGCTGTCGGGCTACATCTATTTCATGAGAACCAAAACCGTGCTGCTTGCGCCCCCCCAAGTTAAGGGAGCCGATAATACGTCCGGTTGCATATAATGGAACCGCAAGGCAACTACGGATATAGTCCGGGAAATAAGAAGTAAATGGCGATTCTGCAGTCTGTAATTCACTAATCACCAAATAATCCTGCTTTTCAGCGACCCACTGTGCACAAGCATCTTCTCCCGAATGCACATGTACGCCATCGGTCTCTGGCCACAAGAGATGAGTCTCGGTCGCCTTTTCCTCAGTGAACAGCGAAAGTGTCGCATAATCAAAGTCGACCAGCTTACGCACCTCCACCACAATATTTTCAAAAACACGCCCCGCCTCCAAGCTGGAATTGATAACATTCGTAATCTGGTTAATTGCACTGATACGATCGGCGCGCTCGCGTGCTTCCTGCTCAAGACGCACATTTTGCGTCACATCGCGGAAAGTGCCCTCCACGCCAATAAAGGTGTTTTCATCATCAAAAACCTGATTGGCAGATACTTCCAGACAAATGGACTGGTTCTGGGCAGTCGTCATCCAAACCCGTGCGCGCTCAATAAAATTATGGCGCGCCAATTCCCCTTTGATATGCTCATAGTCCATCTGTTCCAGGAATAATGTGCGCACATGCGATTTCAGCGCATCCTCGGGATTGCCATAGCCAAAAATATGCGCGGCAGCCGGATTAAGAAAGGTAATAGCGCCTTGTGCATCCGTCTGATAAATACCATCTCTCATGGAGGTGATCAAGTTAAGATATTTTTCTTTCGAGGCTTGTACTTGCGCAATATTTTGCCGCAAAGTTGCCGCCATATCATTGAAAGAAAGCGCTAACTGCTCGATCTCATCACCGGTATCAACACGCAGCTTTAATTCCAAGTCCCCCTCGCGAATAATCTGCGCTCCTTCGTTGAGCAGCGAGACAGGACGGATAATGTCGTTGTTAATGATGCGATAGCCGATGAGATAAAAAACGACAATGACTACACTGGTCACAATAACCGTCAGCAATGCCCCTAAATTAATATTAGCAAAGACCGCAGAGGCGGGACGATAAACGACTAAATAAACTGGGGGATTTTCTGAGATGCTACTGAAAACTGGCAGGTGATATAAACGATGAAACGCCATCAAAACAGGGCTTTTTTGGCCGCGTGATTGATAACGCCAAAGGAAAAATGAATCGCTGTCGCGTTCGGGAGAACGACGCAAACGTTGCGCCAAACGTTGATCGACCTTACCATAACGCAATACCGGCTCTGTTGTGGTGGAGCCTTGGTCTAGATAAACAGAAAACTGCTTGTCATCCCCCAGATAAATAACTTCATAGTTGTTTTTTGGTGCCCAAACCCCTTCCTGCTTCTCCGCAGTATCCAGCAGAAAATCAAATAACTCTTCCACCGACTGGTTTTCCGTCAAGACACCTAATCGCTGTCCCGTTTCCGGATCAATAATCGGCGTGGCAATCTTTAATGCATAGCGCAGTTCGTTTTCGTAATACCAAAAATCGACAAAGCTGCTTTCCTTTAAGGTAGAAAACCACTTAGGGTTTTCTTTAGGCGACACTGGATTATCCAATGAACTGGCCAGGATTTCCCCTTCTGCATCGTACAGATAAAAAACAGATTTTAGCTCGGCACTGTTAACAAACTGTTGCTCAAAAAACTGCTGTAGCGGCTCTGCGGGGAAAATTCCCGTGGTATGATATTCGCGCAATGTATCCAGAAGTAACGGATCAGAAGCCACCAATTTCGCCGTGCGTAAACGCCCGTGTAACGCCAGCGTGATGCCCTGCGAAGTCTTGCGTGCTTCCGCCGTCTGATTGTGCTGGGTGGCCACCCACTGGCCCTCACGGGCAAAAAGATACCCGATAATGAGGGCCAGCGTCATGGGAATAAAGCTCACCCAAAGAATGGAGGTGAGAAATTTACGTTCAATACTGCCACGAGATTGTTTTTTGTGCATACCGCCAATCGGACCTATTCAATAACGCGACCACGCCCAATCAACTCGCGTACTTTTTCAAGCAGCTGATCCACCTTAAACGGCTTTGCGAGATACTCATCGGCGCCAGAGGAGAATATGCGCTCAATATCGCGCTCCTTATTCAGGCAGGTTACCGCCATGATAGGAATACTCCGCGTCATCTCATTGCCACGAAGGGCGTTGCAGACCTCAAAACCATTCAATTCCGGCATCAGGAAGTCCAACAGGATGAGATCCGGCGCCAACTGCGCTGCTTTGAGGCCCACTTCAGTCGCATTGCTGACCTTGACCAATTCGAAACCTTCATCGGTAAGGATGCGTTCCATCAATGCCAGCGCATCAGGATCGTCATCTACGATCATAACGCGTTTTTTCATGGGTCCCTTGTCGCGCGGGAACATATCATACTGCTCACGGAAAGCATCTAAGTCATGTTCCAGAATACGATAGTGCCCACCAGGGGTACGTGAGGCTTTAATAAGGCCCTGTTTAATCCAATTCTTAATACTGTGATGCGTCACATGGCAAATCTTTGCCGCTTCAAAAGTGGTATACGCTTTCTGTTCACGATCAGCCACCGTCGAATTCCTCCATCGTTTCAAACCCGCCCGGGTTTATGTTGTTTCTGACACACTCCAGCATAGAAGAAACACATTTGCAGGAATGTTGCAGAATTATCATTTTGAACAAGATTATTAAAAATTATACCTTGTCTGAACGCGATTGTCAACTTCCTCATGACGATAATCTTTTTTTTCGCGTTTCTGAGGTATCCTCCAAATGTGACGCTTCCCCTAGTTTTTGTTGGGTTTCCTTGCATTTTTCGCGGTAGGTGCGTGTATCAGAAAAGTCAACAGTTTCCCCCGCCGGATAGGATTCTACCGTTTCAAAAGATTCCGCGTTCAGCGGGGTATCACGAAGAACAGCACATACAGTTCGATGTAAGCCAATCAACCTGCGGCGCACCTGCATATCTTCGCTCAGCGTCTGTTCAAGAGCGGCACGCTGTTCCGGGGATAAAGAATTGTCCAGATACTGGGCCAAAAGCATGTCGGACACGGTGTCGCCTTCAGACGACACATTCCCCTCGATTTCCTCTCTCTCGCAGACTACGTGTTGTATCATCTCCAGGTCCCGTCTCACCGCAGCAACATGTGCCTTACCTTCTCCTTCTGCATAGCCCACGAGCACATCAGCAAGCTCCCCGCGCAAATGGCCTAACAACCACGCTTCGATCTGTTCGTCGGAGATATGTAGGGAATCATGCGAACTCATATCTTTTCCTCTACCGAATACGTTCGACGCTCGTTTACAGACACATCCGAGTCATAGTATCGATCGATTGCGTTCATTGTTTCAAGGGTTTTTCGTAGTTTGTTTTTGGTGCGATGCAGCCGTGTGGCGATCGTATTGATGTTCATCGAAGTAATCGCTGCAATTTCAGCATATTTCAACCCATCCACGTAGTACATCAGAATCAAAAGGCGGTCAATACCAGGCAAAGCGTCTACCTGACGCCGCACCTGATACACCGACTCCTGCTCCATCACGACATGCGCAGGCGTGCGCTCTTCCATATTGGGTGTATGATGCGCATGCGCAAACTGAACGCGCATACGCGCCCGGTGTTTGCGAATGTAATCGACAACATGATTATTCGTTAATGTGATAAGCCAAGCGGTAATACATTTTGGATTATGCAGGGAAGTGAGTAGCTTACAATTCCTGTCTAATAAACGGGTAATGACGTCGTTCGTGATATCTTCGACATCTTCACGCACAGGCGACTTCTGCAGGATCTGGCCCAGTTTTTTTACGACCGTCCTTCGAATCGTTTCCGCATATGTGTTTACGAATATTGCCCTGGCAGCGTCATCACCCGAACAACACTTTTCAATCAGGGTGGAAACGTCCTCAGAAGAGGCAATTCCAGTATGATAGGAAGCGGGCATTTCCATAATCACTATATCCCAGCAGAAACGGAAGTACTTAGAAGCGCCTGAAGCTGGTGCACCAAATCCACCTCTTGCGATGACAATCCGGTCGTCAAAAGCTTGATTTGCCAGGGATAAAGCCCATCAATAATTCTAAACGTCAATATCCACAGACAAAGAACCAGCAAAAAACCGCCCAGCAGTAAACCATAATAGCGCCTCATCAAGGCGAAGCAAGCAATACGCCGATGTTTTTTAACAACCGCAAGATGCGGCTCCACCGTTCCTTGGTCCGCAATACGGTAATAGCTCTTTCTGGCACTCGGTAGAAACAATCCCGGATAGATAAGTCCAAAAAGCATAAGTACAGCCACCACGACATACCATCCCAAAGCGACACCACGCGTATTCAAATGCAGTGCAGCGGGTAACTGGGGCAAAAACGATGTATAAAGCAGGAGTAGTAGCAAAAGAAGTAAGCCACTAATCAGAATGGATTTAGCATACATCGGATGAGATAAAGACCACGACTTTTTACCGGAATACAGAATACGATTTAGAATCCCTATCAGTAAATACATCACCACAAAAAGCAGAAATGTGTTCACACAGAAAAACAAAGGCGACATCCGTCGTTTTCGATCCGTTTCGATCAGGCCATCTCGCTTATTCTCGAAGTCATTGAGCTGCTTAAGCGCCGCTTCCAGCTTTACGGTACGCTCAATTAAAGCGGGATTAACTGAGCCAAACATCCGTTCGCTAATACGCCGCCGCTGCTGCAACGCATCCAGTTGGAAACGAATCCCCGCAAACGCCTGAGTAGCGCCTAAATGGGCTTCTTCTGTCTCTATATCCCCCAGCAAGCGTTCCCCCATAATCTGCAATTTTTCCAGCCAGGAATCCCACTCGTGCACAATGCCCTTGTCTATATCCGCCTTTGCTTTACCCACAATAAGTGTGCTCAATTGGTACAGCGGCGCGCAACACTGCTGAATAAAATCACGTTGCAGCTTGACGTACCACATCCCCCCTTTAGGCAGCGTGGGATGCCAAAGGGGTTGTGGAAAAAGAACAGGCGCCTCACTGCTGTTGGTGCGGGCAATCAAAGCCATCGCCTCGCTCAATTCTTCCCGCGTTGTATCCGTTGCCGCCAAAGCCGCCGCTTCCAGATACCGTGGCAATGCATTTTTAGGGGGAAGCAGGCTCGCCTCACGAAAACGCTCACGCGCCTCCTTATAGCGTGCTTCACGCAAAAAAAGCTGGCAGCCATACTTGATCATCAACGAAGCACTCGTTGAATTCAACTTACACGCTGTTTCATAACACGGCAGCGTCATATCCACTTCTTCCACCGCCGCCAAAGCCTCCACATACTTCGCTGTAGGCGTTTCCTTTTCCACAGTGTCCCGCTTTACCACCGCCTGCAACACAGGTCGCGCCGAGGCCTCATGCAAAGTTAACGACATGCGATACTGCGTTTCACTTTTATCAAAACGCAGGTAGTTCTCCGAAAACCAAAACGCCAGGGTCAACGCGATCATAGCGGCCACACAAAAACGGAAAGCGCGACGTGCACGACGCGCTCCCGCATAATCTCCGCCTCCCCCATACTCGGGATAGGCAAAGTCATCCTGTAGGTTTTCCTGCGAGCTCAACCCTGGCCTCCCATGAGTTTGCGCGCAATAATCTTGCCAGCCTCTACCCCCGGCTGATCAAAAGTGTTCACATTATACAAACGCCCGGCAACCGCCGTTTCAACCTCCAGCATATACAACAACTGCGCCACCGTATTCGCATTCACACGCGGCAAAATGGTGCGGATAACCGGACGGTTATTCTCTTTCAAAGCATCCAACGTGCCGCGTAATTCTGCTGACATCAGCTTATTCATCGATTTTCCACGCAGATAGCCTAATGCATCGATATCGGTCAACGTCTCAGGAATACGCAAACTCTTGTCAAAACGTTTAACTTCCAGGAAATTGTAGATCTTATCGTTTGGTCCTTCCCGGTACAACTGTACCTGAGAATGCTGATCCGTAGCGCCCAATGCCTTGATCGGCGTTTGACCGGCAAAGACTTCCTCACCATCCAAACTATACTGTTTGCCCAAGCTTTCCGCCCACAACTGACGATACCAATCAGCAATATCCCGCAAGCCGTCCACATACGGCATCATCACCGACATGCACTTGCCCTTTTTCCTATCCATCATGTACTGCACTGCCGCACGTAACGCCGCCGGATTCTCCATCAGGCTAAGCTTCGAGCAGCGCTTATCCATACTGCGACAGCCCGCCACCATAGCATCAATATCCATCCCCAACACGGCAGCAGGAAACAAACCGACGGGCGAAAAGACCGAAAAACGCCCCCCCACATTGACCGGTATCGAAAAACTCTCCAGTTTATACTTACTCACTACAGGATGCAGCAGGCTCTTGGGAGCCCCTTTCTCCTTGGGGCTTGTCGTAACAACCAGATGGTCCTTTATCGCCTTGGCGCCCAGTTTCTTTTCCAGAATATCGATGACAATCATTAACTGCGTCATCGTTTCTGCAGTGCCACCCGACTTCGAGATCACATTGAACAACGTTTTCTTGGGAGAACACAGGCGCAACATCCCCCGGAACGTAACCGGATCGATATTGTCCATTACGAAAAGACGTGGAAAGCCCTTGCGACCACGACGCGTCATCAGATTGTAATACGGCGGATTCAACGCCGTATTCAATGCAGTAATCCCTAAAGCCGAGCCCCCGATCCCCAGAATAACCAGGTTTTCGTACTGAAATTGTGCAAACTTCTTCGCACAATCTTTCACCTCACGCACTACTGCCTTGTCTTTATACAGGTCATAAAAACCATACGCCTTCTCGCGTCGTTCCTTACGCAGGATCTTCAGCGCATCGATAACCGGCTTCTCAATCTCCGCCAACTCCGACGGGGTTATCCCATGCTCCTTACCCACCGCAGCCGATTTTGCCCGCGCAATATCCACCCGTATATCCATATCCATGTATCTAGCCCTTCTCCTTCGGCGCAAAGAATCCCCTCAACGCCTCAACTATAGTTTCTTGCCTTCCACGAACCAATTGTATATCGGGCAATGAGTCCAGAAATGCCCTACCGTAGTATTTTGTGACAATGCGACGATCCAACACTACAATGACACCGCGGTCACTACGTCGTCGAATCAAGCGTCCAAACCCCTGGCGGAATTTGATCACCGCTTGCGGCACGGAATACTCCCTGAATGCATTACCACCCTTTGCTTCAATCGCTTCCGCACGCGCCTGCTGAATCGGCTCCGTCGGCACACGAAAAGGAAGCTTAGGCAGTATAACACATTGCAGTGATTTTCCGGCAACATCCACCCCTTCCCAAAAGCTATCCGTAGCAAAAAGTACACTCGATAAATCACTACGAAATTGCTCCAATAACTGTGTCCGTGTTGCACGCCCCTGACGCAACGGCGTGATTCCGGCATCACGCAAATCATCTTCCAAGGCACGCGCCGCATGATCCAGTGCAAAAAATGAGGTAAAAAGTAAAAACGCATGCCCCCGCGTAATCTGTAATGTTTTACGTATACACCCGATCGTCGCATCCAGGAAATCACGTGCGGTTGGCTCAGGCAAGTCCTGCACAATACAAAGCATCGCCTGCTTTTCGAAATCAAACGGCGAATCCAACACCAACGCCTCCACACGTGTCTGCGGAATCAGCTTAATCCCCAATCGGTCGAAAAGATAATCAAACTTCTTCTGCACCGTTAACGTAGCCGAAGTCATCACCACCGTTTTCAGGTTTTCATACACCCAATCCGCCAACGGTTTTCCGACATGCAACGGACAGCGCGCCAGACGGATAATATTCTCGTCACGTGCATTTAATTCTATCCAGCGCACTGTGTTTTCTTGCAATTCCTCGCTGGTGATCTCCGCCAGCACATTGCCCATCCGCTCCAGGCGATTGGCGAAAGCGTTCAATTGAATCACCTCCGTCAACACCGGGCTTTCTTCCTCCGAATTCGGCTCCGCAGGCACCTTCTCCAACATTTTCTTCAAACGATGGCAGTGACGCACCAATTGACGAACGTCATCCACAGCCGGCATCACATGCACATCATGCGTCTCCCGTAGATCCGGATCACGCAGTACCTCTTCAGTCAATCGCCATTTGATATCACGTCCGATCTGGCCACATTTTTCCGAAGCCAGACTGCGCAACACCGAAAACACCAGCAGAAGAGATTCACGGGAATTCGCTATCGCCGGCATCACATTTTGATCTAAATGCGTCTGTATCGCCTCAAACGACTTCAAGGGGAGTTGCGTACACTCTTTGACCAGTTTAAGACGAATAAAAGGCAATAAGCCCCGTTCATGCAGGCGTTCCCGTCGATACAAACGTCCCAGCGTGGCCAATGCCCCCAGACGGGTAGCGGCAATGCCAAAATACTCCGTGGCAGAATCTTCTATGGAATGCGCTTCATCAAAAACAATGCGGCGATAACTGGGCAAAACCGCCAGTGCTGAAAAATCGCCCGTTTCCTTCTTAATTGATACATCGGAAAACAACATATGGTGATTGACCACCAACAAATCCGCCTTAGCAATCTCGCGACGCGCTCGGGTAACAAAACACTGCTTTTGCATCGGACAGCGCCCCATCGCACAGGTGTCGGATTCAGAACAAATCCGTTCCCAGAGATCGCGTGCAGGCACAAAGGGCAGATCTGAACGGCTCCCATCCTTAGTCCCCTTCACCCACTCCGACAAATGCACCAACTGCGCTTCGGTCGCCTCATCATCAAACAGCGTCGCCTCCGATGCTACCCGTTGCAATTTCCGCAAACAAACATAATTGCCGCGTCCCTTCACCAGACTTGCTTCGAAGGAGAGTCCAAGGCACTTTTTCAACAATGGAATGTCCTTGAACATGATTTGTTCCTGCAAATTTATTGTGCGCGTAGACACCACCACCCGCTCCTTGTTACGCACCGCCCATAAAACGGCAGGTAGCAAATAGGCAAAAGTCTTTCCAACGCCCGTAGGCGCCTCCACCACTGCAACGCCATCCTCATTAAACGCCCGCGTGATACATTCCGCCATACGCTTCTGCTGGGGACGCACCTCAAAATGAGGCGTCACCCGCGCCAAAGCCCCCCCTGGAGAAAACACCTCTGCCAACTCATCCACCGACAAACGCTCAGTCTGACTCGGCAAAAAAGGCTCAATCACCACATATACGCGTGTCACATCATTGTCAACAATGTACACCCCATGCCCGTGCGCGCTATACATTGCAGCCAATTCCAAATCGGCTTCACTGGGACGCAACTCACCCGATGGATGATTGTGCAGTAGCACATCCCGCACCGCCAGCCCCTCGAACAGCGCTGGAACCGCCCCGGTATTGCCCCGCGCACATACCCGCACCGATGTTACACAGCCCCCGCTGTCCAATGCGCCTGCAAAAAAAACTTCCCCCCCGCCCGCTCCTTCAATGGCTTCCTGCATTACACGCGCCGCATCCGGCGCAATACGTTTTACACTATGTTCACCTACAACTGCCGCCACAAAAAATTTCCTATATTACGCTAACAAGCGTAAGTCAATACGCTAAAGGCATACCCAAGAAAGGATCGCCTGACGTTTAGAAACTCATTTAAGCGGTTCAGCGACCGCAAGAAAATAGCCAGCACCACGGATAAAAAATATGTCCTTACCCTCCCCAACCACAGCAATCTTTTGTTCTTGTGACCGCTTTTGACGTGGCCGTTAATAAAAATGCTGCTTTTAATCCCCCCCCATTCTCAAAAAACGGAGAAAGCAACAAACACATCCGTAATCCTACCGATCCCAGCCCGTAAATACCACTTCAAAGGCAACACGCCTATCCTGTCGAAAAACGCACCATCTTCAAGCGAAATCCAAATCGCTAAGACATAATTTCGAAATTATCCGTAACAAACGTTCTTGTTCTTGATAGATCTGGCGTTCCCTGTAAAGTTTTCCAGTGAGCACAAGCAAGAGGTATGGTCCTTAGCATCCCTAACCACAGCAAACACTTCGATTTTTATGTCCGCTGTTAAAGCGGTGGGGCTGAATATCTACAAGGGGAGATTGGAGGCTATTAAAAGGCCGCCGATCTCAACGAGATCGGCGGCGCATATTACAAAATTATCGTTGTCTCAACCAATACTACTTGCGGTTTTTGCGACCTCCACGGATTCCCATCAAGGCCAAAGCCCCTGCAAGTAGTCCCAATCCCGCAGCACCAAGTGCTACAAGCGGCGGCTCGGTAGATACAATCAGGATAGCTTCGTTGGAAACGACACTTTCGAAATCGTCGAAGACTTCGACGCGATAGCTGCCGGCGTCCTCCTCTGCAATTGCACTCAAGGTCAGTGCAGCAGCATCAGGCGCTTCAGACAGTATCACACCGTCTTTCTTCCAAACATAGCTAAGCTCACCCAATCCGCCTTGTACGTCGGCGGTAAAGGTGAAGGATTCATCTATCAGGGCATCACCACCCAAGGGATGTGCGGTAAAGTACATGTGGTCGGCCACCAAAACTTCCGCCGTAGCCGACGTCAGATTTGCAGCGTCGTCACTTACTTCGCAGAAATAGGTGCCGGTGTCAGCAGGAGTCGGCGAAGCAATCGTCAAAATGGACGAATCCGTTCCCCGTGGAATCAGCGCTTTGGCGTCGGATGTTTGCTGGAACCACTGGAAGTGGACCGTTCCCTGACCGCCGACCGGTTGTATCTCATAGGTAATCGGTGCCTCGTTCGTATACATAGTCACGTCATCACCAATGGAAGGATCTGGCAAGGCCAACGGCAGGAAGGGCACCACAGTAATCACAGCAATGGCAGAGTTAACGCCAGGCGCTCCCCGCTCATCCTGTACATTTACCTGATAATTTCCTGCATCCGTCAGTTGCACGTTCGTCAACGGCAAGGTAGCTGCACCAATACCAATAGGAACAGCACCTGTGCCATCATCGTAGGTCCATGCATACTGCAAATCACCCAGTCCACCACTGGTCGTCACACTCAGCGTATAGCTGTCGTCAACCGCCAAATCGCGACTCTGTGGTTGCACCGTAATGGAAAGCGGTTCGGCGATCACAGCCGTGGCAGCTGCCGATACAAGCGTCGTACCCCAGTCATCGGTTACTTCGCAGCTGTAGTCGCCTGCATCATCCAAGGTTGCGCTGCTAATCACCAAAGAAGCGGAGTTGCCGCCGACATCGGTGGTGCCACGCTTCCATTGATAATTCAATGGGGTTTGACCACCTTCAGCAACAACACTCATGTTAAGCACTTCGCCGGTGTACAACCGCACCCCTGTGGGATCGGTTGTAATTGCTAATGGCGACGCCACATTCAAGGTGGCTACATCCGACGTATCCGAACTGCTGACCTCATCGCTTACCACACAGGTGTAGTCGCCTGCATCGGTAAGCGCGGTCGAAGCAATGCTTAACGTAGATGCATTGTTACCCAGCGATACGGTGCCTTGGTACCAGTTGTAGCTGAGCGTTCCCAAGCCACCGCTTGCGACAACTTCAAGCGTGACGCTATCGCCAACGTAGTTGTTCCCGGCACCGGCAATGCTCTCTACAGCGACAGGATTGGCTACTTCAACCACGGCACCTGGAGGCGTTATCGTGCCTACAGGCGTATCCTCATCAGTTACCGTTACACTGTATGTCCCGGCATCTGTCAAGGCAGCACTACTAATGGTGTAGCTATTACTATCGGTCCCTACGTTGGTTACAACAGAGCCATTATCAAAGTTCCATTGATAATGCAAGGTACCGGTACCGCCCGAAGCGACCACTGTCATCGTATGGCTCTCACCTACATAGAGACGGTCACCCGCAGGTGGCGTCACAAGGGTGATCGGCGGATTGTCTACTGTCAAGGTAGCCCGATCGGAAGTAGCGGTACTGCTGCCACCGGAATCCGACACTTCGCAGTAGTATTCGCCCGCATCCGCAAAGGTCAATGGCCCAATAACGAGGTCGGGCGAATCTGTACCAACATCAGTCACCGTCGAGCCGTTATCAAATTTCCACTGGTACTGTAAAGTAGCCAAGCCACCGGAAACGACTACGGACGGTTCGAAGCTTTCTCCAACGTATTTGCTAGCGCCCAGTGGCTGTGTATCCACCGAGAGCAAGTTGGCTACATTCACAACAGCAGGCACTGTGCCGCCGCTTCCACTGACAACGGTAGTCCCCCAATCATCCGTAACTTCCACGGTATAGTCACCGGCATCGGTCAAGGCGACACCAGTAACTTCATAGGTCGTTGCATCAGATCCAACGGCGGTAGCACCGCGCATCCATTGATAACTCAACGGGGCACGGCCGCCACTGGCAGCGACAGTCATGGAGAGATTCTCACCTACATACAAGGCCGCACCAACGGGATCGGTGGTAATGACCAAGGGTTCGGCTACGTTAAGTTCCGCTGCCTCTGATGTCACTTCTGTGCTGCGTTCATCGGTTACAACACAGATATAGTTACCCGCATCGGACAGTGCAATCGGATCGATGGTAAGACTATTAGCATCGGTTCCGACATCAGCGCCGTTACGTTTCCACTGATAATGCAATGCGCCCAAACCACCGCTGGCAACAACGGTCATGGTGTAATCTTGCCCAACGTACTTGTTAGCACCAGCAGGATCGGTCGTCACCTGATGCTGCTCTACTACAAGCACGTATTGCAGCGCAGAGGTCTCGGTACGCAGATCATCGGTTACTTCGCAGGAGTAGGTACCGGTATCATTTACCGCTGCCGGATTTACGGTTAAGGTCGGTGAATCCGTTCCAACATCCACTGCGCCGCTACCATCATCAAATTTCCATTGGTAGTGGAGTGTACCAACACCATCGACCGTAGTAACGGTTACTGCAAATTGCTCACCCTCATACAAACGTGCTGGTTCAGGACGACCAGAAGCACCAGGATCCGTTACGGTAAGCGTAGTTGCGTTTACAGCAGCTCCAGCTACGACGGAAGTTCCCTCCGGTACAGTAGTGGTCCACCATTGTCCTGTTTTCAACAAGCCGGTTCCGGCTATCTGGACTGCAGGATTGGTCCCGACTTTAATGAAAATGTTGTTCTTGTTCTCAGCACTGCCATTGTAAATGGCAATCTGATCGTATCCATTAAAGACATCGCCAGTTGCATCGGTTAAGCGAACAAAACCAACATCCGTCGGCAATGTTGCAAAGAAACTACTGATATTCCACGCGGAGCTACTCAGGTAACCATTGGTTGTCGGAAGTTGATTTACTCCATCATAGTTGGTCAATTGGCCAATCACTGGGAATTGGTTACCACCACCGGGCACATAGATATTATTGGTACCCGTAATCACCCCATCGTTAGATGCAGCTCCCAAACGCGGAGTCGCGTTAGGCCATGCCGTCGGTGCTGTCTCCATAACGGGTGAAAGGGTTGCTAAGCCTGGTAGTGTATTTGAGACCACGGTGCACATGCCATTATGCTCTGGATTGCTACTGGCACCGCCCGTTGCTTTAACGGTTGCCGTCGCGGCAATAACCACAGAACCCTGCAGTTTGATCATGCCGGGCACACCATAACCAGCATCACCGCCAGCACCACCAGCGCCGCCAGCGCCGCCAGCACCACCAGCACCACCAGCACCGCCAGTACCACCGGCACCGCCGTTGCCTGCTGTACCATTACCCACACCACCACTAGCACCAACACGTCCTGCGGAACCAGCACCGCCACCAGCAGGCCAACCACCGGAAGCACCACTACCGCCTTGGCCTTGTGTACCGTCAACGTTGGCTGCCGAAACATCCAGATTAATGGCATCGGTAACCACTAATACGCCTCGGGCGGCAAGTACACAAGCGCCACCGCCGGATGCTCCTATTGCACCATTACCACCATCGCCACCATCACCGCCTATACCGCCAGCACCACCAGCACCACCAGTACCCGGATTACCCCCTACTGCCGCCGCAGGCCAATTAGCAGGATTGGTATCATTCACCATAGTACCATCTTCGCCACTGGTTGGCTCAGTACCTAATACACCGTCAGAACCAGCATCCAGAGAGGAATCGCCTTCGGTCCCGTCACCACCAGCTGTTTTGCCACTCGCACCAGCACCACCACCACCCGCACCGCCGCCGCCTGCACCACCATGACCACCACGGCCACCACCGCCACCACCACCCGCACCACCACCACGGTGATCACGGTTCAAATATCCATCTGTAACACCGCCACCGCCACCACCACCGGAAGCACCGCCACCACCGCCACCAGCGGCACCACCACCGCCACCACCGCCACCAGCGGCACCACCGCCACCACCACCACCGTGACCAGCAACTAAATCAAGTGTATTTAGATACGAAAGCGCTGCTGTTGAATAGGCCGCCCCCCCTCCATCTCCCCCATCATCGCCTGTGTTACCCGCACCACCTGCTGTGGTTGCAGCAGCACCTGCCTGACCGTTTGAACCGGTACCACCATTTCCAGCACCTTGCGCGGCACCTGCACCAACGGTGGTCTGCGCGCCGCCACCGCCACCGGCAGCCAGACTTCCAGCACCACCTGAAGCCACAGAGGTACTACGCGCCCCACCAATACCTGCAGAACCAGCACTATCGCCATATCCCAATTCACCGACACCACCAACAACGCCTAAGGTGCCACCAACACCATTATTACCCGGGCCACCACTACTGCCTGTTGCTCCAGGTTGACCATCGGCACCATCGGGGACACCACCAGCACCGCCAGCACCGCCGGCACCTCCCGTACCTCCAGTACCTCCAGTACCTCCGGCGCCACCGGCGCCACCACCACCACCGGCACCGCCAGCACCACCACCACAACGAGCGGTAGTAACGCCGCTTTGTTGCGCACTTACATCCAGATTAGAGCCCCAGAACATATCGCCTCGGGCGACAATCGCCAGAGGAAGCGAACCACTTACCTGAAAGGTAACTCCGCTTGGGCATGTGACATTACGAAAACGAAATACACATACCGGATCAGATGAATTGGGTGCCGTATCGGTTTCACCGGTGGCAAATATTGCACCACCACCGGTTACATCAATAATCTGTTGTGTATCGGTATTGATTTGGTAAGTAGAGCCTGATACGAATGCAACATCCGTACTGGAACTACTCTCGTAGATACTTGCTGTGGCATTCACACTGCATAGCAATGAGATGATAAGCAAAATCACCCCTGCAATTTTAAACCTCACGTCATTTTGTCGCACGTATTCATCCCTCCAATAATCTATTGTTACGATAAATTACTCATAGCCAAGAATACTATTATCCCCGCAGCTATATTGATTCTACGCGTTTTAGCGCAAAAAGTCTACCCTTTTTCAATACTCTTTTTTGTTTGATTTGTAGCATTTTGCACATTTTTCAAAAAATCTTCACTGTATAGCTGCACAAAAACGGCGCAGTTGCTTAGGGAGCGGTAGCGCTTTCTTGTAAATGCTCCTCCACTCATCCTCTAGCTTTTCTGGATCTTTTTCCACATAGCACGCTTTAAAATAGGGAATATAATACTGCATAGCCGCTGGTACAGTATCACACACGGTTTGCAAATGCTTGAATACATCTGCTTCTCCCTGTTCCATTATGGATAGCCCCAAGCCAATATAGCTCTGCAAATCTTTTGGCTTCAACGCTTGTGCCTGGGCAAAGGTGCGAATTGCTTACTCATATTCTTTTTGTGTCAACCGTGCATACCCCAGTTGCTGTAATGCGAAAACATCGTCGGGTTTTAGTGCCAGACCCTTTTCCAGATAGGGAATCGCAGCATCAAATTTATCCTGGTCCACCAACATGTGGCCTAGGCCAAAATAAGCCCATACCATGTTTTTATCCAGCTTAATGGCCTGTAAAAATGCTTCCTGTGCTTCGTCAAATTGCTCAAGTGAACGCAGGACAACTCCTAATGTATAGAAAGCGGGAGCATGTCTCGGGTTGGCCTTAATAGCACGACGCGCTAAAAATACCGCCTTTTCATAGGCACCTTGTTTCCAGTACTTATCCGAGAACTCCGTAAACGTATGGACATTCTCTGGGCTGTCGGGAGGGAGCTCTGGATATCCAAGGGCGCGTCGTTGTTCTTCAGAAAGACTCCTGGTTTTGTATACGATAATGTGGCACATGCCTGGAAATTTCCATTGCACAAACTGCATGCCGCGCTCTTTTAACAATTCTTCCATCTGAGGAAGTGGGCCATACGCAGAATAAGGAAGTAAAACCACTACCCATACATAAGGTGATGTTCTATTCGGCTTGCTCTCCCAAAGCGCCAATTCGTGTAAAAGACGGGCTTTATCCGCTACCGGACGATAATTTCTTGCATTGATCAGTTGATTGGGTGAATCTCCTAAATTATAAGCAAAAACTTTCATCCAAAGAGCATTTTCAACCAGTATGATATCTTGCGGCGCCGCCTCCTGACGGATAAGACGGGCTACAGATTGCCAATCCTCGCGGGAGGGGCCATGCAAAACCAACATGGCTTGGTAGGCAAACAGTAAAAATACGAGCCCCGCCGCGCCAATTTTCATCCAGCGGCGTGGTAAGGCGGCGATACTTCCCCCTACGATTAGGTACATAGCCATACAAGCATATATGGTGTAGCGAGCCCACATGCAAGGACGCCACAGGTGCGATATGATCGCCAAAATGGTAATGGGCAGAGCGAACCAAAGGACCAGCAGCACGTAATGGCGAAAGAAAACGGTTTTATCTGTACGTTTCCACACGCCACTAGAAACCAAAGCCAGAGAAATCATAGATATCAAGAAAAGGACTAACAGGGCAAAATCAAAAACATCGCAAAGTCGATAGGCGATAAACCAAGCCCAATCATCAGGAAGAAATTGCGCCCAGGTCGACATAAAGGGTCGTATCTGTCCCAACCGGCTGATAGCATCATCCAGGAAGAGATCAGCAAAAAAATCCCGCAAACGGGGCGCCACCATCCAGGGTGCTTCACTCGCTGGTGGATAGCGCACCGTAGAGGCAAAAATGAGGAGAGGAATGGCCAGGATACCATTAGTTATTATCCAGAGTGACACAGGCCGCACACGTCGCCAATAGAAGCAGCACAAATACAGGCCCTCTGTGGCGATAAGGACTATGCCAAAGAGGTGGGACCAGAATAGAAGCAAATTGGCCATAAGATGGAGCACCCACCAGCGACGCGAACTATGCTGAAGCAGGCGATAAAAAGTATACGTAGAAAGCAACGCCGCCAAGGCAAAGAGTTCGTAGTTCTTAATTTCCTGGGAGTAATAAATATGGACAGGGGAAAGCGCCAAGCACAAAGCGGCCACTCCACCTGCCGTCTTGCCATACAAATCACGGCCAAAACAATACAACAGCGGAATCATCAAGAGCCCGAACAGGACCGTCAGTAAGCGCACCCCAACAATGGACGATGAAACATAGTGATACCAGAAATACTGGCAAATAAAATAGGCGGGCGCCATGGCAGGGTCGTAGGTACGGTTATCCGAAAGGAAGTCCAATACATTTTCAGCATCGTCTAGAAAAACCAGACTTCCATATTCATCAAAGTAGACTGACTCTGCCTCAATACGGTACAAGCGTGTTCCAGCAGCCAGCAAAACCAAAAAAATAACAAGACCAATCTCTCGCCAAGTCCACCGATTCACAAGCGTCATTCCTTACTGTACGAGTTGCCACAAAATCCCACTTTGAGTATTCTACAATAAACTGATATGCAGAACGAAACACACCGTCCTCATGCTTCCTCCCCCAAAACCGAAGCGCGAGGAAAAACGTATAGACAGAGGCCTATCCGATTTTCCTCGCTCAACGTATGCAAAAATTTTCTCGTTCTTACGTCGTATCCCAAAAGCTATTTAAAAAATAAACGTTTGTTTCACCAAGGGCTCTGGAAAGGAACATATAGTTACTTAGCTCTGGTCCCTGGACCACCGCTCTAATCAAAGAGTAACTCGTAGGTATATACTCCTTCGTGGAGTTCACTGCGAAGCTTCAACGCACTATTCTGGAATACCGCTTGCATGGCTTTGTTTTCAACAAGCACTTCGGCGGTAAAGCCGGAAATCCCGTTGCGGCGGGCGATACTTACCAGATGTTTAAGCAGGAAGGAGCCAATGCTGCGGCTTTGCCATTGATCATGTACAAGGAAGGCCACTTCCGCGCGATTGGTGCGAGGCTCCAGGTAATATCCACCAATGGCAATTATCTCCTCTCCATCGGCTTCAGGAATAGTAGCAACAATAGAAACTTCTGTGCGGTGGTCAATATAGACGAACTCTTGCAGTTGCTTGCGTGGCACCCACTTGAGGCGGCTCATAAACCGGGTATACAAAGACTCCTGTGAAATAGCATAGAAAAGTTCTCGTATACGAGGCTCATCTGTAGGATGCACAGCACGGATATGCAACTGTGTCCCATCGTCCAGCAAACAGGTCGTACCGATATCCTTGGGTCCAACTACGATTTTATTACTAAAATCAGCCAACTCAGCACGCACATACTTCGCTTCGATAGCATCCTTCAGCAATTGCTCGCGAAAATCAGGATGCGCAATACTCATCAGAGCCAAAGCGCGCTCCTGCACGCTTTTTCCGTGCAAATAAGCCACACCATATTCCGTCACTACGTAATGCACATCGCCACGCGTCGTCACCACCCCTGCACCGGGACTCAGATGCGTTACAATACGGGAAATTACACCTTTTTTTGCGGTAGAAGGCAACGCAATGATTGCTTTTCCTCCACGCGAACGCGCTGCACCGCGATTGAAATCCAATTGCCCGCCGATACCAGAATAGAAACGCGTTCCCAAGGAATCCGCACACACCTGCCCTGTCAAATCGATTTCTAGTGCGACATTGATCGCCACCATTTTATCCTGCTGCGCAATAATAAACGGATCGTTCACATACTCCGTTGGATTGAATGAAAACATGGGATTATTGTCAATGTAGTCATACAACTTTCTCGTACCTACGGCAAAAGTTGCCACCACCTTGCCCCGATCATGGGTTTTCATATCTCCCGTGATCACCCCGTCCTCAATCAACTCAATAATTCCGTCAGTAAACATCTCGGTATGAATACCCAGATCTTTTTTATCATGCAAAAATTCCAACACCGACTGGGGAATATCGCCTATGCCCACTTCAATGGTCGCACCATCCTCTACTAACGAAGCGACATTAGCGCCAATTTCGCGGATAGCTGCATTAGGCTCAGGTGTCGGCACTTCAATAACAGGGGTATCCACTGGCACCAGAAAATCCATATCATGCACATGCAACATACTGTTGCCCAACGTGCGCGGCATATTAGGGTTTACCTGTGCGATAACAATTCGTGCGTTTTCAGCGGCACTTTTAACAATATCTACAGCCACCCCCAGACTGCACATGCCGTGTTCATCAGGCGGGGTAACATGGATTAAAGCAACATCCAACGGCAACTGTCCCGAGCTCAACAGACGCGGTATATCCGACAAAAAGATGGGCGTGTAATCCCCAAGCCCTTTCTGGATAATGTCGCGCACGTTTGAAGCGATAAAAAAACTGTTTACCGAAAAATGCTGCGTCAAATCGACATCCGTATAAGGGGCCTCCCCAAACGTAAGCAAATGGAGGATTTCTGTATCCACCAAACTGCTGGAACGATCCACCAGGGCCTGTACCAACGACTCCGGTTGCGCGCAACCGGTGCCAATAAAAACACGATTTCCTGGTTGCACATGCGTTACAGCTTCCTGAGCCGTAACTACCATATCCTGATATTCTTCCTGCCAATTAGGGTTATAACTGCTGTATTTTTTCTCGTTCATGACACCTCCACTCCCGACAAAGTCATGCGTGCGTCAGCCACAACCGGTTGCGTTCCCACACCGCCCACGATAAAGGGATTAATATCCATTTCCATAACTTTCGGAAAGTCGGTCACCAACTGACTGATGCGTTGTAACGCTCCTGCGATAGCATCCAAATCAACCGCAGCCTCGCCCCGCGCCCCTTTCAGCAATGCATAAGAACGAGTGGTTTTAAGCATCTCCAGCGCTTCCTCCTTGGTAATAGGAGCAAGATAGAAACTAACATCCTTCATTACTTCTACGAAGATCCCTCCCAGGCCAAACATCAACATCGGTCCAAACTGAGGATCGCGATGCATGCCCAGGATCACTTCACGCCCCGGTTTACACATCTGCTCAACATATACCCCCGTAAGTTGCGCATGCGGCACACTACGTCCCAAACGCAGCATCATCAAATCATACGCATCGCGCACCTGTTGCGCACTCGAAAGATTCAGCTTCACCCCCCCCATATCCGACTTATGAATGATATCCGGAGATACAATCTTCATCGCCACAGGCATGCCAATACGATCCGCCACCGCTACCGCTTCGTCCGCACTACGGCAAAGCTGTCCCGGTAATACGTTAAAATCATACGCACGCAAGATCTCCTTACCTTCCACCTCACCTACTTCCCGACGGCCCATACGCACCTGACGCGCCAATACGCGTTCCACACGACGCCGGTTTACCGGAAAACGTGTCACAATCCGTGGTGGACGTCGACGCCATGCCGCATAGTCGCACATGGCGCGCAAAGCAGCTACTGCGCGTTCCGGCGCAGGATAATCCGGCAAATGCGCGGCAACAAACTCCTCACGGGCCGGCATCACATCCGCCCCCCCCATAAAGGCCGCTAACACCGGTTTGTTACCCCGCAGGTTTTTGATAATTGCCCGCGCCGTCTCCGCCGATCTCGACATCGCCTGCGGCGTAAGAATCACAACAATCGCATCCACCGTCTCATCATCCAACGCCGCATTCAACGCCATCGCATACCGTTCCGGATCTGCATCCCCCAATACATCAATGGGGTTAGCGACACTCGCTGCAGCCGGCAACTTGGCTGCAAGGGCAGAAGAAATAGACTCCTTCAACGGGACTACATGCATGCCCATATTCTCAACCGCATCCGCCGCCATAATTCCCGGCCCACCCGCATTGGTAATGATCGCAACCCGTTCCCCCTTCGGCAACGGTTGCATCGCCAGAGCAGAGGCATAATCAAACAAACTTTCAAAAGTTTCCGCACGAATCACGCCTGCCCGTTTAAAGGCCGCCCCATAGGCAATATCCGCCCCCGCCAGACTACCCGTATGCGAAGAAGCCGCCTTCCCCCCCGCCTGCGTCGTCCCGGATTTCAAAATAATCACCGGCTTCTTGCTGGAAACCTGTTCGGCTACCTTAATGAAATCATCACCATTGGTAATGCTTTCCAGATAGCAGGCCAACACATTCGTCTGCGCGTCGTCCCCCAAGACCGACAGTAAATCGATTTCGTTCAAATCCGCCTTATTACCAATACTGATTAGCTTAGCCAATCCCAAGCCGCGCCCCATCGACCAATCCAGAATTGCCGTACACAGCGCTCCCGACTGCGAAAGTACCGAAATCGAACCCGCCTTAGGCATCTGTACCGCAAAAGATGCATTCATGCCGTTTTCCGTATTCAGCAAACCCAGACAATTGGGACCCAGCATACGAACAGCATGTTTCTTGCAAAAATCCGCCAATTCACGCTCATGCTTCGCCCCCTCCTCCCCTACTTCCTTGAACCCTGCCGTAATCACACATACGGCCTTCGCTCCCGCCTTGACAGAAGAAGCCAATGCCGCCATCACAATTTTAGGAGGCACTACAATGATACTAAGATCAACCCTCCCCTCATACTCCTGCAAGTCCCCATAACAGCGCACCCCCATCATTTCTTTCGCAGAAGGGTTTACCGGAACAATCGTCCCCGTATAGCCACCACTCACCAGGTTGGAAAGAACGGCGTGACCAACTTTTCCCGGCGTGCGAGAAGCACCGATCACCGCCACCGTTTTCGGGTACAGTAATTCTTCGAGCATAGACTCCTGCCTATACAAGGCGCTCCGCACAACAGCACATAGCTCTCGGCATACACGCCCAGCGTGGTTTATGATATCGACCCAGCGCCGATATCCCCTACCTCTCACAAAACACACCTCGTTTATAGCATGCTTTTTAGCAGCATTTCCACAATCCATTTTTATTACATACAGACCACGCTTTTTTAAGTGAAATTATGGATTAGAAGACGATAAAGCATAAAAATACAGGATATATTTAAGAAATCAATGGAGAGGGTGGTTTTATCTCAACACCAAATAAAACGTATTATAATTAAATCCCAAAACAAAAATAGTATAAAAAATGTATTTAAATAGAACAAAATACAAGGTCGACAAGGAAAAAACAAGAAAGATTGCGCATATTTCAAACTAAAGCGGTCCAGCGACCGCAAGGTGGCCAGGACGACAGCCAAAATATAGGGTTCCTACCCTTCCTGAGCAAAATAGATTCTTCGTTTTTTAGTACATCTATCTGAAGTGTTAGGCTGCAAAGTGCTACCCTGAGGTCGATACAAAAAGGCCCCCTCAACGCTATGTCAAGGAGGCCTGCTAAATTAAAAAATCGCTTACGCTATCTGACCTTTACCATTTGTAACTATAGCCGAGCACAAAAGACTTCCCGCCCGACATAATCTCACTACCCCGTGCAAAGCGGGAGAAGAGATCTCCGCGGCCACTATCTTTTACCGTATTCATCAGGCCATTAATCAGGGTTAAATGCACCTCGTGGTTTTCATTGATGTGATACGTACACCCTGCGGTAATGTGATCTTCCACGGTTACCGGCACCAGACCACTCAGGAAAGCATGATCACGATCAACCGGAGTATTACTGTGCGCAAAGCCAGCCATCAGCACCCACTTTTCAGAGGCTTTATATTCCAACCCAAACTTTACACCATGTTGATTATCCCAATTGAATCCAGAATCGAACATATGCCCCCCATACTGTCCCACCTCTTTCCACCACAAAAACTTGTAGTCGGCCGTCAGTTCCAACTTCGGAGTCACCTTGTACCCCACACCCACATGGAAAATATGCGGTGTGTCCAACGTGTTATCCAACAAATCCGCATATGAATCCAACTTCTGTGTCCAATGCCGCGACGTGTATGTACCTCCAATTGCCCACTTTTCCCACGCCTTATACACACCGATGTTAAACCCTGCCCCCAACGCCTCATCCCACTCAAAACTTCCTTGGGTCGAAGAAAGCCCCAACGTGATATGATCCGTACGGAACCGGGTCACTGAGGTATGCAAACCAAAGCCCAAGGCCCATCCATTATCAAATTCATAGCCATAGGCACCCACCAGACGAATATGCTCGTATGTCAGACGGCGATCCGCGTTCGATGTAATACGTTGCAAAATATTGCGCGAATGCGGATAGTCCACCCCCGTACCACTGGGAATATACATTCCCAAACCTAGTGTACCTTTTTCTAAAGGAAGGATGACGCCGCCCGAAAGAATGTTAAACATCCCCTGCGACTTGAGCGTATCATCAAACGTGTTTCCAATAAGTCCTTTAGGCTTCATCTTGATATCGGTAAAAACCGTATAGCAGGCCAAATCAGCACGACGTTCCAAATCGACAATACTGGCCGGATTCATATACGCCCAGTACGCCGTACGCGGACTGGCGATACCACTGGAACCCCGCGCCATTTGCACCGGATCGTTACCAAAAAGAAATACCCCTTCACTGGCATACGCCGCCCCAGTAATCATCAGGGCAAGCACAGCCAACAAAAGGCACACGCGTTGCACATTACGCCGAATAGTGAAAAAAGATGGAGCTACTAAAAACTGCATGTCTCTGGTTTCCATTATGTTGCAAGACCCAAAAATAAAAATAGGACGAAACCCTGTTTCCCAACAGAAGCCACACGGCGATCCACCTAACCTGCGCCAAGATGGACAGCACCACGCAAATAGCGCATGCAAAGTACAGCCATTAAGGGTTTCTCCCTCCAATCCAAACGCTTGCTTTCCAAGCAAACAAGACATAGCCTAGCATATTGCTTCATACTATTTCATCTCTAACGGTTAATAAAAAAACGCAAATATTTCATACAGTTTAATTTTACCGGGTAAAATTCCCTCATAATGATAAATAGGGAATAATCTCAAGGAATAAATTGAGCCTGTCTTTGATAAAACGCAAAACAGTTTATGAATCAGAATCAAAAACTGAGATTACCGGATTACAAACGCTTCTCGGGTGGGGTTCTCTGGAGGACTTTCAGAAAACATTATTAATACAGGTCGGCCCTCTAAGAAATCACCTGTACAGCGTTTGCATGATGCGCAAATTGCATAGAAAGGAAACGAGACGATGCAGAGGTGCTACGGCTGCACCTTCTCCCGGGTTTAAGAGAAGAATGATAAGATAATATAGGCAGGAGCATCGATTGGAAGGAAAAATACGGAGCGATGAAGCAAAAACGAAGTCTGCAGTTGTTAACCAAAAAGATTCCGATGGAATTTGAAGAAATTGTTCATCGTTTTTTCATACCAAGCTCATCAATAACTTCATCCAGAGCCTCTTCAGAAAGCTCCCCTGCAGCACACTCAACGACGGCGGCTCGATAGTCCGCTTCACTGAATACATAGCCTGCCGCCTCGGCGATTTCCCTCAATTGA
This sequence comes from Candidatus Hydrogenedentota bacterium, assembly GCA_963678445.1. Taxonomy (GTDB): domain Bacteria; phylum Hydrogenedentota; class Hydrogenedentia; order Hydrogenedentales. The sequence continues at coordinate 4,737,640 of OY782877.1, forward strand.
TCCAGAGCCTGCGCCCCTTTCAATGTGGCTATCTCCACCTGTAACGCCTCATTCCCTTGCACATGCTCAAGAAAGGCCAAAGCTCGTTCTACACTCATACAGCCAAGATTCCTTCTTCAACAAAATTACAGGCTTTCCTGTACATCCGTCATCGCCCGCTCTAAAAGCGTAGTATCCAGCGCCAACGGCATCAACCATTCATCGGGTACCGTCTTGCCCGACAGCATCCGCGTTGCAATCGCAACTAAATATACCAGCTCCACATCTGTTTCCGCTTCTTGAGGAGTCAGGTGGTAGCGGATAGCCTGACATATTGCGCCAGGAAAACGCCAGCGTACCGCTAACTTTCCGCCAACTTCAGGATAGGTCAATGTAAAACTATCATCTTCCGCTACCATCGCATCGCGTCCCAGCAATTCTGCACCGATACGCTTATAACGACGTGGCGAGATTGCCGCCAACGCATAACGTCCCAACTCATGCAGCAGTCCAGCCACAAAAGCCGTTTGCGGGAATACCTTCTCCGAATAGCGCGCAAGCACCTCTGTCAACCGTGCACACTGTATAGCATGTGCGTTGCGTCGCTTTAGATCCAACGCCCCCTCAAAATCCCCCTCCACGCATTGCGCCAAAACCGAAGTAATACCTTCCACATCCAGCAGGCCCACTGCCATCGGAATACTATCGATCTGTCCCATAAAACCATAGGCCGCACAATTGGCCATTTGTAAGACATACGCAGAAAAAACAGGGTCCGAGGCACTCCATGCCGCCACCTTTTTTAAGGGAACGGCGGAATTCTCTCCCAGTTTGCTCATTTGCGCCAACACCGCCCCCTGCACTGGAATTTCCTCCAAAACCTCTATTTTCCGCTCTACCGGTTCGCGAGAAGCCGCAAGATACTCCGGGGGCAATTGAAAAACAGGCATTGCGCCAGGTTCTTCCCCCTCAGCCGGATAATACTTTTCCACGGCAGCGTTTATAGCGTCCAGCTTACACAACATCGCCTTCACCTTCAATCCCGTTTTATCTTCAATGACCTCTATCGTCTCTCTATCCAACGGGCACGCCATCGCCACCGTCAATAATTTACCCAACTGGTCAATCGGCAAAACCTTAGATTCCACCGCCAACTCACGCGGCACAAGGTCCAATAACTTGCGGTCTATTTGGAAACGCGACAGCTCAATGGTTGCAACCCCCGGCTGTTGAGAAAGAAAAGCGTGCAGTTTTTCTTCATCCAGATGCCCCAGATGCAACAGGATTTCAAAAGTTTTCCCCCCTTCTCGCTGTTGCAGCTCCAACGCCTCGCTCAACTGTTCTTGCGAAATCAGGTTGGCCTTTAGCATCAACTGTCCAATCAACGAACGAGGCCGCTCTGACTCTTCAGCAGCCTTTCCCTGTACCGCCAGCACCGCCTCACCGCAACGCACACAACGCACCAGCTTACCTTCCGAAACTACAGGCACTTTCATGCGTTGGCCACACGAACAACGTACCTCTATTTTTGTGAATGCATCTGTCACCCAATTACCCCTCCGCAATCCACTTTCAAAAAAGCTCTATTCTCGTTTTCCGCCATACCTCTTTGCCCTATGGTACACCACAACCCCGTTTTCATGCCACACCGCAAACCATGCCCTTTTTAACATGCTGATTAGCAACGATGTAACTTCCCAAAAAAAGAATATTTGACGTCAGCGGCATGTATTTTTATTATGCTAAAGGGAGTACGATTGGTCGTTTACTCCCAGAATATATAAATCGGCGTAAAACTGGGGAGTCAAACGCCTGCATGCATCCAAAAACTATCGATACGCTGTACCACGAAGCGGCGCATTTCTATCAAAAAGAAGAGTATGAAAAATCCCTGGCAAAGCTGGAAAACCTCTCTAAAGCATTACCGAATAGCCCGTTGGTTCTTTACCTGCAGGCAGAAAATCTTGCAGCGCTTAGCCAGAACGGACCAGCTCTGGAGATTTGCACGCGCTTAAATGAGCGTCTCCATAAAATCCATATTGCGGTTGAAAGTCTGGAAGAAGACTTGGGAGATACCCAACGCGAGTTACTATCACAAACCTTGCGTTCCTGGGAAAGTCAGGCAGACTCCTTACACGCTACGCTGGAAAACCGCCGTGCAGACGCGCTGGATAAGCTTGAACTGCAGCATACGGTAGAAGAACTCCAGCAGGAACTACAGCGCCTAAAAACCAAAACAGGCCAGGCGTCTGAGGTGGAAACTACACTTACGAAGGAACTTGAACAGCTTAAACAGCAGGCCACTGAAAAAACGAAAGCCCTGGAGGGCGCTCATGAGGAGTTGGTACAGCTCAAGGAAACGTTGACGGAACAGGAAGCGGTAATTGCACAGGCGGAAGAAAAGGGACGCGAACGGGATAAGGTTGTTGAACGCCTGGAGCATGAACTGGTCTCCCTGCATCAAAAGGCGGAGGGCGCTGCCGCCACCGAATTTTCACTTAGTCAGGAAATAAACAAGTTAAAAAATCAGGAGACCCAAAAGGGCGCTACCTTATCAGAGACCCGCGAACAATTAAAGCAGTTGGAAACACTGTTGCAGGAACGAGAGCAGGCCATTGTCGAAGCGGAACAGCGTAACTTAAAACACGAAGAGGAAATGGAGACGCTGCGTTCGGAAATGGAAAACCTGAGCACGCAGGCGCAAAACGCTACCGATTCGGAACAGGCCCTTTTAGATGAACTGACACAACTACGCAATAACGAATCGGAAAAGACGCAGGCCTTGGACAAGGCGCGTTCGGAAATGGAAAACCTGCGTTCGGAATTACAGCAACGGGAAGAGGCGCTTAGCGCAGCCGAGCAGCGCAGCAAGGAACAGGAAGCCGCCATGGAAACCATGGCGCAGCAGTTAACGCATTTACAAGGAAATGTAGATAAAGCTTCGCAATCTGAACAAGATTTGGCAGAAGAGTTGAAACGCTTACAACAAGACGCCGCCAGTAAAAGCCAGGCCCTGGAAACAACACGTAGTGAAATGCAGCAGCTGCAGCACAACCTGCAAGAGCGTGAAAAACAACTTGAAAATGCAAAACAGCGCAGCACGATGAGCGAAGATGCAATGCGCAATTTGCAGGATGAACTGGTTGTGCTGCATGAAAAAGCACAGACCTATGCCACCTCGGAAGAGCAACTGGCGCAAGAATTGAAGCAGTTGCAGGGCAATGAAACGGAAAAAAGCGCCTCACTGGAAGCAGCACGCAACGAGTTGGAAACGATGCGTCAACAGCTACAAAACCAGCAACAGGAATTGCAGCAGGCGCAGCAAACCTCGTCGCAATATGACGCCACTATCAGCCAGCTCCAACAGGAATTATCCCAGGTGCGCTCGCAGGCACAGTCAGCCTCTTCCTCGGAAGCAACGCTCGCACAGGAAATCGAACGGCTTCGCAAAAATGAAGAGGAAAAATCGAGCGCACTCGAAACTTCCCGTCAAGAAATGGAACGTTTGCGCACTACCCTGGAAGAACGGGAAAAAGCCTTACAGGAGGCTTCCTCAGGAGGCGAGGAAAACAGTGCCTTGGTGCAGCAGTTACAACGCGAATTAGTCGACCTGCATTCCAAAGCACAATCCGCCAAATCTTCTGAAACACAGCTAGCGCAAGAAATCAACACCCTGCGTGAAACCGAACAGAATAAATCAAAGGAACTTCAACAAGCGCGTGACCAATTACATTCGCTACGAAGTATCCTCAAAGAACGCGAGGAGACGGCTAATCGTGCTGAAGAAGAGCGAAAGAAAAGTGAAACAGCACGCCAGGCATTAGAACATGAATTACAACAACTACGCTCTAAAGCAGAAGATGCGGCCACCTCAAAAGAAGACCTGGAAAAAGAATTAGAAAAACTACGTAAGAAAGGCGGCTCCAAGGAGGACAGTCTTGAGAAAACGCATGCAGAAGTCGAAGTCTTAAAACAATACCTCGCTCAACGTGATGAAGCACTCGCACGCTCTGCGTACTTGCTGGAACGGGCTCAGGAAAAACGCAAACGTTCTAAACTGGTGCCCGTATTGCTCGTTGTACTCATTGCGGTTGCCTCAACCTGGATATATCTGCAACTACGTTCTGAAAAGGAGGCTGCAGAAGCTCCCCAACAAACGCTTGAGCTTGATTTCCCAACTGAACATACCTTCGGCGCATTGCATGCACGCGATGCTGCCTCCGATAATGAGACTGACTGGGAACCCTTCGCGGAAGCTATGGGGAAAGTAATCGCACCGATTGGTTTAGAATTCCTGCTCAAAGTAGCCCCCGATGCCGCAAATAATCTGGCGCCATTGGCCACCCTGCAGGGAAAAAACATCACCTCATTATGGTTACCCTACTTTGAGGTCAGCAAAGAAAATCTGGCCTATATAAGCCACCTGGACCAGTTAGAGCGGCTGCATATCGACGCAGCGACTTTGGAAATGGATCGGCAGACGCTTCAGGAGGTACTGCCCTACTGTCACATCGACACCACCCCTCCAGAAGCCGTTCTTAGCGCAGAAACAGGGGCTGCCCCCCCTGCCCGTAGCCTCGTCTTTCCCGCTTCTCCTGTGATAGGACGTATCTTCACACGCAAATGGCAAGCCGTAGGCACAGCCCCCTGGCAGGAATTTTCGCAGGCGCAAGGTACGCTCAACATTCCCGCTGGTATCGAGGTGAAGCTGGAAGTCAACTATGATGCCGCAAATAATCTTGAACAATTGGCGGGTTTTCCCCCCGACGCGTTTCATACCATCGGACTAAGCGGCGATCAGGTAACCGACGCTACCCTGCAGCACATTCAACATCTCGTTGGTTTACAAGGAATCCGACTCGTACACACCAAAGTGACTGATGCCGGTTTCCGATTGCTTACGAACATGACCGGTATGCGGGACATCGAACTGTATAACGCGCATATCACCGACCAGGGCTTCGCTATTTGCGCCCATTTCCCGCATTTGCAACGCCTGTGGATCAGCGGCGCGGATATCACGAACGACAGCATCCCAGTCTTGAAAGCCATGCGTTCCTTGCGGCGCATGCACCTTGCCGACACCGCCATTTCCCAGGAAGGATTACTCGAATTGCGTTACGAAATGACCTTTTGTGAAATCACCCCACTTCCTCAAAAAAACTAACGCGGTCCAGCGGCTGCAAACTGGCCAGGGCCACACCCAGAAAATATGGTCCTTGCCGTCCCTGAACACAGCAAAAGCTTCGTTTTTTTGACAACTTTTTAATCCCAGGGCCTAATCCGTTACCCAAATGACTCCCTGTTCTATTTTGCTTCTTTACCAAGAAGAACGGTATACTTTTCAACACATTTAGAAATTGAAACTAATTTTTTCGTTTCTTACTCCCTTTGTTGAAGGTTTGGAAACAGGCACAGAACAATACGAAAATAAAGGTATCTCATGAGTAAAAACGACGCAAAATTGGACAATCTTCCTGCAAAAACAACGCTCCATTTTCCAGATGCATTACCCTTGCTTATGTTGGCGGATCAAGTCGTATTCCCCATGTCCATCGTCCCCCTGCACATCACAGAAAAACGCGACTTATTGTTGGTAGACGACATTGTCAAAGAACACCGTCTCCTGGCATTGGTCACACTTCGTTCTCCTGATGCTTCTGACGCTTCGTTAACCAATGCCTACGAAATTGGATGTATCGGGCGTATCCTTCAGATGCAAAGCGCAGAAGAAGAAGGACGCGATATACTGGTCCAAATACTGACGCGATTCCGCGTTACCGGACAGATCCGAAAAGATCCATATATGATGGTGAGCGTAAAACCACTGGAAGATAAAGCGGAGGACGAAAAAGCGCTTGAGCCTATGATGATGACGCTTAAAACGCAAATGGCCAGCCTTATCCAGCTCTCTCCCAATATTCCTAATGGAGCCCAATCCATCCTGGACAGTATCGACAACAGCAGCTTCCTTTGTGATTTAATTGCAGGTAACCTCTCCATCGCCATTGAAGAAAAGCAGAAACTGCTGGAAACCCTCGACCGACGCAAACGCATGAAACGCCTTATGTACCTCTTACAACGTGAAGTCGAGCTGCTGGAGATGTCAAGCAAGATTCACGAAGATGTGAAAAGCTCCATTGACAAGGGCCAACGCGAGTACTTTTTACGGCAACAGCTCAAAGCGATTCGGGAAGAATTGGGAGAAGGGGAAAACGCGGACTCGGAAGCGGAAGCATACCGAGAAAAAATCCTCGCGCTCAAACTGCCTGAAGAGGTTTCTAAGGAAGCCCTGCGTGAAGTAGACCGACTGGCGCGTATGCACGAATCCAGTGGCGAGTACCAGGTCGTCGCTACGTACCTCGACACACTGCTGGAACTGCCCTGGAATATAAGCACCAAAGATCAGCTCAATATCACAGCCGCCGAAACCATCCTTAATCAGGATCATTATGGCTTGGAAAAGGTTAAGCAACGCATCCTGGAATATCTGGCTGTACGCAAACTCAAACCCGATGCCCACGGCCCTATTCTTTGTTTCCAGGGCCCCCCAGGAGTTGGTAAAACCTCGTTAGGACAATCGATCGCACGAGCCCTGGGACGCAAGTTTATACGTATGGCGTTGGGCGGCATGCGCGATGAAGCAGAAATCCGGGGACACCGGAAAACCTATGTCGGCGCATTGCCCGGACGCATCATTCAGAGCATTAGAAAAGCACAATCGAGCAACCCCGTGTTCATGCTCGACGAAATCGACAAGGTTGGCGCTGATTTTCGCGGCGATCCCTCCTCTGCCCTGCTTGAAGTGCTCGACCCCGCGCAAAACAACGCTTTCGTCGACAACTACCTCAATGTTCCCTTTGATTTGTCCAAAGTCATGTTTATCGCTACGGCAAACGTGCTCGAAACCATTCCATGGGCCTTACGCGACCGCATGGAAATCATCCAGCTCCCTGGCTACACCCAGGAAGAAAAACTGGAAATTGCAAAAAAATACCTCGTCCCACGCCAGTTGGAAGCGCACGGACTCACCAGAAAGAAACTGCAATTCAACGTGAATGCACTTCGAAAAATTACCGCGGACTATACCCGCGAGGCAGGCGTGCGTAATCTGGAACGCGAAATTGCCAATGTATGCCGCGGTTGCGCACGCAAATTTGCAGGGGGACGACGCACCCCCATGCGTATTACACAAGAGGATTTGCGCGAATACTTGGGCAACGAAAAAAATTACTACGACACCGCCGAACGTACACGACTTCCCGGGGTTGCCATCGGCTTGGCCTGGACGGCGACCGGTGGCGATATCCTGTTCATCGAAGCAACGCGCATGGCCGGGAAAGGACAACTCTACCTCACCGGACAGCTGGGCGATGTGATGAAAGAATCGGCACAGGCGGCCTTGAGCTATCTACGCGCTAATGCACAGGCACTTGGACTGGACCAAAAGGATTTCTCCGAATACGACCTGCACATCCATGTGCCCGCTGGCGCCGTGCCCAAAGATGGGCCCAGCGCAGGCGTCACTATGTTGAGCGCCATCACCTCGCTGCTAACCGGAAAACGTGTTAAAAGCGCGCTCGCCATGACCGGCGAAATCACCTTACGTGGCGCCGTACTGCCTGTAGGCGGCATCAAAGAAAAAGTACTCGCTGCCGCACGCGCAAAAGTTAAAAAACTCATCTTGCCCGAACGCTGCAAAAATGATTACGAAGAGGTCCCGGAAAGTGTACGAAAAAAACTGACCGTGCACTTCGTCAAAAACATGCACGAAGTACTCGACATCGCACTTGGCATAAAAATAGACGAAAAAAATGCAAAATAAACACAAACATAGTTTCTCGTTCCCTCGAAGGACCGTGGGAACGAAGGAGGTGGCGTTTTTCCTTTGCGGTCTAACGACCGCGGGCGAGGACTATGGTCCTTACTGTGGGTAGCAAAGCGAAGCTGAATTAGATAGTCGTTTTTCTTTGCTTCTTCCTTTTTCCGGCGGTCCAGCGACCGCGGACAAGGACTATGGTCCTTACTGTGGGTAGCAAAGCGAAGCTGAATTAGATAGTCGTTTTTCTTTGCTTCTTTCTTTTTCCGTAAAAAGAAAGAAGGAGTTACTAAGCAATATGAATAAAAAAGACATTGCAGCAGCACTAAACGAAATCGCCATGCTTTTGGAATTGAAAGGAGAAAACCCTTTCAAAATTCGTTCCTATGCCCAGGCTGCACAGCACATAGAACGCTTGGATGATGATCTGGAAACGCTCGTCAATGAAAAACGGCTGCGCGAATTGCCGGGCGTTGGCAAGGCACTCGAAGAGAAGATAGAAACGCTGGTTCATACGAATGCCCTTCCTTTCCTGGACGAACTACGCAAATCGTTCCCCCCTTCCATCTTCGAATTATTCACTATCGAAGGCTTGGGCCCCAAACGCATCCGTCAGCTATACGACGAAATGGACATCGATTCCGTCAAAAAACTACACAAAGCCTGCCAGGAGGGCCGACTGAGCACCTTGAAAGGTTTCAGCAAAACCCTTGAAAAAAAATTGCTGGACGGAATCGCGTTTACCGAAAAACAACATGGAAAATTCCTGATATGCTGGGCGGAAGAAGCCGTTAATACGGTCATAAAGCACCTTGGAACAGAACCGTCGCTACTGCAAATTTCCCCTGCAGGTAGCTTTCGACGCTGCAAGGAACTGGTCAAGGACGTTGATTTGGTTGCTGCCGCCACCGATGCCAAGGCTCTCATGGAACGATTCGTACAGTTGCCACAGGCGCAACGCATTACAAACCACGGCCTGACCAAATCCAGCCTCGTATTGGATTCCGGTATCGCCGTAGATTTACGGGTAATCTCCCAAAAGGAATACCCCTTTGCGCTGGCGCACTTCACCGGTAGCAAGGAACACAACATTGTTATGCGGCAACGCGCCAAAGAGCGCGGCTGGAAACTGAATGAATATGGCCTTTTTGACCAAGCAGGAAACTGCATACCCTGTGAAGATGAGGCTGCACTCTATGCGGCCTTGGATCTACCTTGGATTCCCCCGGAGTTACGGGAAGATAGGGGCGAATTCACCAGCATCCCCCTCCCCCAGCTGATTACAAAAAAGGATATACGCGGCCTCATCCATTGCCACACCACGTACAGCGATGGACAAGCCTCCCTTCTGGAAATGGCAGAGGCTGCGCGGGCACGTCAATACGAATACCTGGTTGTTTGCGACCATAGCCAATCGGCCAAATATGCCGGCGGCCTCACCCCCGAAAGAGTGCGCGAACAACATGAGGAAATTGACCGTCTCAATCAACGCTGGTCGGATTTCAAACTGCTTAAGGGCATAGAGTCTGATATTCGTAGCGACGGCTCCCTCGACTATGACGATGAAACGCTGGCATCCTTCGATCTCGTACTTGTGTCTGTACATAACAAACTGCACATGATCGAAAAAGAAGCTACAAAAAGAATAATAACCGCTATAAAAAATACATATACCGATATATTGGGTCATATGACGGGGCGCCTCCTATTAGAACGCGAAGGCTATCCACTGGATAGGGAAGCGATCTTTGACGCCTGTGTGAAACATCATGTCGCTATCGAGATCAATGCCCATCCACGACGACTCGATATCGATTGGCGTTATATTCGACAGGGACGCGACAAAGGGGTTTACTTTTCCATCGGACCCGATGCGCACCGCATCAGCGGTCTGGATTGCCTCCCCTATGGTTTGGGAATCGCCCGAAAAGGCTGGCTGGAAGAACAACAGGTATTGAATTGCAAAACCGCCCAGGAATTATGTGCATGGCGCAACGAAAAATGACGCAGGCTCAACAACGTGCTTTGGAAATCTACGCACGACTCGAAGAAACCTATCCGGATGTACGCTGTACGCTAAACTACCAGAACCCGCTACAGTTGCTCATCATGACCATCCTGGCGGCGCAGTGCACCGACGCAAGGGTCAACATCGTCGCCCAAACACTTTTCCAGAAATACAAAACCCCACAGGATTTTCTGGATGTCCCTATCGAAGAACTACAGGAAGACATCCGCAGCACAGGCTTTTTCCGACAAAAGGCAAAAAGCATCCAGGCGACCTGTCGCGATCTCATCGAACACCACGACGGACAGGTACCGGGCACAATGAGCGCCTTACTCAAACTGCGTGGCGTCGGACGCAAAACCGCCAATGTATTGCTCGGCGAGTGCTTCCATACCCCCGGCGTAGTGGTCGACACCCACTGTAAACGATTGGCTAACCGTCTGGGCTTTACACGGGAACAGGACCCTAAAAAAATTGAACTGGTGCTTATGAAATTATGGCCCCACAACACCTGGAGCCGATACTCGCACTTTATGGTATTCCACGGTCGGGCTACTTGCACTGCACGCGCCCCGCAATGCTCCGAGTGCATCCTGCACGACCTTTGCTCCTTCCCAAACACCCGAAAAGGGAAAGAAATTGCCAAGTAAAAAGAGAAAAAAAGAAGTTAAAAACAAACAAAAAACACCAAAAACCATTTTTTGGATTCTCACTTATCTCCTGCTTGTGCTCGGCGTGGACAGCTTGGCGGCATTGCATGTGCAATGGCCTTTTCCCTGGCGCATCTTCCATTGGTGGCCTTATACGCTGTACCAAGCAGGACGCGACTGGCTCTCCTTGCCCGCACCGTGTATCAATTGGCTCAAAAGCTGGCCTATCCAGCAATTTGATCTGTTTAAATCCCTCTTTTGGTTTCTTATCCCCTTCGCCTTTTCAATTCGTCACATGGACTGGGGCTACTTGGGTGTAAAACGATGGAAAAAGCTGGATATCACCCTGTTACTCGTGCTTTCCGTTGCTGGATTATTGGCTGTTTTACTCATTCCTTATGTCAGCGCCCTAAACGAAACCTACCCCGGCAAATCCTTCCTCTCAGACAGCGCTAAAGCGCGGGAATTTATAGTGAACGGCCTGTGGGTCATGTCTTGGTTGTTGGGATGGGAATTCCTGCATCGCTACGTACTACTTCGCCAAGCCGATGCCCGCTGGCCCCGTTTCGGTTGGCTGCTTGTGCCCCTGTCCGAAGGACTCTACCATCTGCAGAAACCCGGTATCGAGGCGCTCGGCATGGTTGCCCTATCCCTCATCCTCACCTACTGGGCACGCAAACGACATAACGCGTTACTGCCCTTCCTGGTGCATCTGTGCATTGAATTCGAACTCATCCTTTTTTTGCTGCTTTGGTGAGTCCTGCTACTCCTCTATCGGAAAACAGGATATGTAGATACAGCCATCCTCTATTTTCAAGGCATAGCGGCGCAAGGATGCGCCAGTTCCCCATACGCACGTTCCGGTTTTTAAATTGTATTTCCATCCATGCATGGGACAGGTCACAACATCTCCGTCGCGCTTTCCCCCTAATAAATTTGCATTAGCATGTTTACAACCTGTTTCTATGGCATAAAAGGAGCCATCTTCTTCTTTAAATACCCCCACATGACGTGCCAAAATACGATATGAACGCATGGCGACCTCATCAAAGTCCGTCACCTTCGCTACCTTTACGTAGTCCATGTAGCTCCCCCTCTTTTCCTTGATTCTCACCCCCAAAAACAGCGTAAACACCGATTTCAAGGCATTTTATTGCGCCTTTCCCCTTTTATCAGGTATACTCAAAAGGGTGTAATATTGCACAAATGAAATATAACCTACGTTGTAAATTGTCTCTTAATATACAGCGCTATTGTAACAAGTAGTCGTTTTAGCGACAAGAAAGGGACTTGGTATGTCTGATACTGCGGAGAGGAAACATTTTACCGCGGAAATGCCCGTTGCAGAAGCCATGTCATTACATCCGCGTGTAGCAGAGGTTTTTTCCGCCTTTCACCTGGGTGGGTGTGCACACTGCGCCGTAAATCAATACGAAACGGTAGAGCAGGTCTGTTGTGCTTATGGAGTGGATATCGACATGTTACTTGAGGTGCTTGAGGGCCTGCTTGAACAAGATCCACAACCCACAGGTAGCAATAGCGAAAATCTGTAAGACATTGGGCGTCAGGTAGAACCAGCAAGGGGGCCGATATGCAATACAGGGAGGCGTGGATAAAAGCCACTTAGTCTGAGGAGACTCGGATGCGTAGGAAACGGGTAAGTACACTCCCACACTGAAGGAAAAAACTCAGTATCGCATCTACCAGGTTTTGAACTGCATCATACATCGCTACCTGCATCCCCAATGCTCCCTTCCACGAAAAATACAACATTCTGTATTTCGTGCTTTTGCAAAACAATACCGCTAACCGCGAATTGTATTACACCCCAAGGACATGCGCATTAAATCCCATAGGGTATATCTGTTTCACAATCGTCCTGGGTGACGAAAACCCAAAATTGCCATATAAAAAAACTTTACGATGGTTCAGGGACGCTAAGAACCGTGCTTTATTGACTTAGCTTGCGACCACTGGACCGCTTTGCTGATACAGACGCTGGATAGTCCGTGCTTATTCATTTTGCCAGAGGACTTTTCAGGAAGAAAATTTTGTACAAACAAGTTGGAAAACGGAAATGAATTCAAAAAAACTGCTTTTATGCATCCTCTTCGTAGCCCTTCTCTGGGGAATAGCCTTGCTGGATGCCAGCGCTGCTGAGCCTGAGGCAACGTCTCACTTCACAAAAATACGCTCCCTGTTACATCCTGCCTTAGGCAACCCAATTGTTGCATTGATGCTGATCGTTGGGCTTGGCTTACTCCTTGGTCGTATTACTATCGCGGGCGTTTCTCTTGGCGCCAGTGGCGTTATCTTTGTCGCGATTGCTTTTGGGGCCATGCATTGTGAAATTCCAAAAACAGCGGGCACGTTCGGCCTGATTCTTTTTGTCTACTGCATCGGTATTACCGCAGGTCCCAATTTCTTCCGTGCCTTTGTTGCACAGGGTGCTGATCTCGCCAAACTCGGCGCGGTTATTGTCGTCCTGGGCGCAGGCACTACCAGCCTCTTCATCTGGCTAGCCGAAATTCCGGCCGATTTGGCGGTAGGCGCATTTGCAGGTGCAATGACCAGCACCCCCGCTTTGGCCGCTGCCATGGACGCGCTCAACAATACGCCCACGGTATCGATTGGCTATGGTATTGCCTATCCTTTCGGGGTAATCGGGGTAGTACTATTTGTCCAGGTACTCCCGCGCCTACTTCGCAAGAACCTGAATACCGAAGCGCAAGAGTCGGACAGCCGTGTGAGTAAAGGGTGTACTGTGAAACGTGTACTGGTTGAGATCATGAACCCTGCCTTGGCCGGTAAAAAGGTGGCTGAATCCGTTATTATTAACAACTCCCGCTGCCAAGTCCCCCGTGTACTTGTCGATGAACGTTTTGTTCCTATCACTGCCGAAACACGCTTTGAGTTGGGGCAATGCATCCTGCTTGTTGGGGAAGATGACCGTTTACCGGAAGTAATCGAGGCGCTGGGAAAACAGGTTCAAAAGACCTTTAATGCGGGGATGGAAACGGAACGTCGGAAGGTCGTGGTTACCTCAAAAAATGTGGTGGGTAAAGATTTACGGGAATTAAATCTACTCCCTCAGTTCGGTGTGACCATCTCGCGCATTGTACGTAACGATGTCACCTTTGTGCCCCATGCAGAAACTGTCATCGGGCGGGCTGATATTTTAACCACCATCGGTGACCCGCAGGGCTTGGAAAAATTCTCCTCTTTCGCTGGACATCGGGCACGAGTTCTGGATGAAACCGACCTTATTTCGCTTACTTTTGGAGTTACTGCAGGCATCCTGCTGGGTATGGTTCCCATCGGTATAGAGGGTGTAGGTAGTTTTAAATTAGGTTCTTCCGGTGGTCCATTGTTGGTCGGATTACTACTGGGCCATTTCGGAAAAATCGGCTTTGTACGCGGCCAGATTCCCCGTGCCGCCCGCATGCTACTTAGTGAAATTGGGCTGGTTTTTTTCCTTGCTGGTGCAGGAGTCAAGGCCGGCGGTCGCTTCTTTGAAGTGCTACAGGAACAAGGTCCTATCCTGCTTGTCGCTGGTGCAGCCATTACGGCTATTCCTATGGTGGTGGGATACCTTCTGGCACGTAAACTCTTCAAACTTAGCTTATTGGAGAGCCTGGGCGGGGTTTGCGGAAGTATGACCTCTACCCCGGGGCTAGGAGCTATCACCAACAAAACCGATTCTGACATTCCGGTCACCAGCTATGCAACGGCCTACCCGGTAGCGCTTATCCTGATGACTGTATGCGCACAAATCATTGTTTCTTTCTTTAGCTAAAAAAACGTTTCAGTGCATACCAGTACGCGATACTTTGCATGTTTCAGGCCTGTTTACTCGTATTGTTTTCAGGCCTATTTTTGACTGCCAGTGTTACTCACATGCCCCAATATTCGCCACATCCTTATGGTGCTGTCCACGAAAATCCCTTGCTGTCCCCCCCTGTAATCCGGTAGAATCCAGGATCATAGGGGGAACGCATTAACAGGGGGCGAAACAGCTGCACCCTTTAACCTGCAAGGAATACCGGTCATGAATCTACTCAACGTCTTACGAGAGGAATGCATTCTAGCGCGACAAGACTGCGCAGACAAAGAAGCTGTGCTCAATCTAGTCGCCGCTACAGCAAAACAATCGTCATTACTGGCGAAGGTGGATGAGGCCACTATTTTAGCTGGATTAACAGAGCGAGAATCGCTCGGCTCCACCGGCTTTGGTAAAGGCATCGCTATCCCCCACTGTCGTCTTGAAGATATCGAGGACTTTGTTGTCGGCCTCATTTCTTTACCCCAAGGCGTTGAGTTTGAATCCCTGGACCACGCTCCCGTTCATCTAGTCGCTTTTATCATCGCCCCACAACGCCAAACGGATGAGCATATTCGCCTCCTGTCTGCCATCTCCCAAACGCTTACCATCCCCGGTGCAACGCAGGAAATGATTGCCGAACCCACTGGCCCGGCTCTGTATGAAAGCTTTGCCCGGTATACCCGCGATGAGGTGAAAGAATCGGAGGTCACCCCCAGAACATTGTTCCATGTTTTTGTAGAAGAGGAACAACTCTTTCGGGAACTGCTGCAGATGCTTACCGGAATCGCGCCAGATACTGTCATGGTTTTTGAAGGTCAACAAACCGGCAGTTATCTCTCCAAACTTCCCCTCTTTGCCGGATTCTGGGGCGACAACACCAGTCAATTAATGCACGTTATTCTGGCTACTGTCGAAAAACGGCTGACGAACGAAACGATACGACGCATCGAGAGCATTACCGGTCCTTTACAGGATCGTATTGATATTATGGTAACTGCCCAGGAAATCTTTTTCTGTGCAGGCGGCATTGGCGCATAAAAAAGCATGCTAAGCTAGTATTAAAGTTTTATAAAAGAGAGTACATGGTGACCACTGATGACGCATGAGGCATCTACATTTTCCCTTTCCGCGCTGACCTTGGTAGGCGGCGTTACCCTAATCGGTTTCTACATGGGGTATATTGCCCGTTGGGTCAAGCTCCCCTCCCTTATCGGCTACATGATCCTGGGGGTACTCCTTGGGCCCTCCTTGTTGCACTTTTTCACCGAAGGCAATATGGAGCAGCTCTCTTTTATCACCGAGATATCATTGGGCTTCGTTGCCTTCAGTATCGGGGCCGAACTCAACATGACCTCGCTTAAGCGACTCGGCTTCGGTATCGTCTCCATTATCTTCGCCGAATCCTTTGCCGCTTTTTTTGCTGTGTTAGCACTCGTTTATTTCGTCACACGCGACCTCCCTATGGCGCTCATCTTTGGCGCTATGGCGCCCGCCAGCGCCCCTGCTGGCACCGTCGCCATCATTCAGGAATACAAGGCCAAAGGCTCCCTGACAAAAGCGCTCTATGCCGTCGTTGGTTTCGACGATGGATTGGCCATCATCATTTTCGGTTTTGCCGCAGCTATGGCGCGTAGCCTACTCATCTCCGAAGCTACCGGACACAGCGAAAACATCCTCCCCGCCCTTCTCGCGCCTACTAAAGAAATCGCACTCAGTATTCTCGTCGGCACGCTCCTCGGTTTCCTGCTCTGTCAGATGGTGCGCAAGCTACAAAACCCACGCGACATGCTCATCATCCTCTTCGGCATTACCCTACTCGGCGTCGGCCTATCCATCCGCTGGCATCTCTCCCTGATTCTCACCAACATGGTCGTCGGCTTCGTACTCGTCAACACCCGACGCGAAGCCCTCGTACAACGCGTCACTACCCCCCTGCTCGAAATCATGCCCCTACTGTTCATCCTCTTCTTCTGCCTTGCGGGCGCACATCTGAAAATTAATATGTTGCCCGCCCTTGGCCTTATCGGTATTGTCTACATCATCGGACGTACCATCGGACTTATTGGAGGCGCACGTCTGGGCGCTTCCATTGGCCATGTAGAAGAAAAAATCAGAAAATACATTGGCCTCGGCATCCTCTCCCAGGCCGGTGTTGCCATCGGCCTGTCCCTCATCGTCAACCACGAATTCCTGCAATTGAGTACAGAATATCACTTCGATCACCCCATGCAAATCGGCGCCAAGGTTCTTACTACCATCACCGCCACCTGTATTTTCTTTGAAATCGTAGGGCCTATTATGACCAAAATCGCCCTAACCAAAGCCGGAGAAATTGGGCAGCACTAGATCGGAATAGGCCAAGCTCCCATGGGGCCTTTTTCGCCATGAAGGACATGAAAAAGTTACACCCGTGATGAAGTTAAAGACTTTGTTCACACAAGCGCGAAAACAGGAAACACCGCCATGCCACCTAAACGGATCACCGTCAAAAACTGTGCAGATCCCATGGAAGCTGCTTTCTTGCGCGATTGGTTAGCCCGTCACGGCATCGACGTTATCAATACTGCAGAACAGATGTCTCCCTGGACCGGACGGTATGGCCTACTGGCACGCGGCCCCCAATTACGGGTCATTCCCAGAGACGTGCAACGCGCCCGTGAACTTCTCAAAGCTCCCCCCACCTGCATCCTCGCTGCCGAAACAGACGACGACGCCCTTCCTCCCCCTCCCGCCTATACCCAGGACGATTGCATGCAAGACGACGCCTACCTGCGCTGCCCCAACTGCGGATCCACCAACATCGAAAAACGCCACATGTCCTGGCCCGTATTCCTCCTCGTCAACTTCCTCCTCCTCGGACTCCCCTTCCTCCTCGGCAGCCCCACCTGGATCTGCCATGACTGCGACTGGGACTCCCACCGCTAAGCTGCCCCAGCGATTGTAAACAAACCGTCTAAATGGTAGTGGACAGTTTTCGGAAACAGGTTTACAAGCAGGTATGGGGTTGGTACACTGTTTTTTGCTACCGAAGTTTTTCTGGTGATTGCTCTTTTCACTTCGGAAAAGTAACTTGAAGATGCTCATAATCTCTGGTTCCTACTGTCTTTGTGGGAACGAGGGGGAAACTTTTTTCGCTACCCCCCCCCCCAGTACAATCCATTTCCACCCAAAAACCGAGGAGTTAAAAAGTATGGCTGTTCCGCGTTTGGCGATTTCTGAAGGCTTGCGGGCGCACATGGGCTATCGCAAGTTTCGCGAATCGACGCCGCGCATGTTGGTACTACGCAGTGAGTATTGGCTGGATTGGTCGTGCATTGCGGCTGGACGGCGTATGGGCTGGACGGTGGAGGAGGCGAAGGTGATGGGAGCCGGTCTTATGCCGCGGGACATGATTGCTCGCTTCCTGGAAACGCTAGTGCGCTTTCAGCCGGATTTTTTGTTAAGCATCAATCTGGGGGGAATGGATGAGGCGGGGATGTTCGCACAGCTTTTTTCGGACCTTTCGCTTCCGTTGGTGACTTGGTTTGTGGATGATCCGCGTACAATCATGTTGGGGAAAACTTGCTATGGGGGCCCTTTCAGCATTGCCTTAACGTGGGAACGGGCGTATGAAACATATTTGAAGGAAATGGGGTTTGCAAAGACGGCGGTCATGCCATTGGCGGTGGACACGGAGCTTTTTGATGCAGAACCGTTGATGGAGGCCAGTGAGCCACCGATGTTTGTGGGTAACTCGATGGTGGAGTTTTCTGAAGGAGAGTGGAAACGTCTGGAGGAACAAAATCCGTGGCTGGCAACGGAATTATGGTGCGCCTTTGAGGAAGGACGGGTAACGCGAGAGAATTTTGCGACGGGGCTATCGGCAATTCTTGGGGAAAAGGTCACTTCTGTGCTTACATCGCAGGAACATAAACAGGTGGAGTTGATCTGCTTTGTCGAAGCGACAAAACGGCTTCGGGAAGGATTTGTGCAGCATCTTTCTCCAGAGGGAATGCAGGTCTATGGGGATGAGTTTTGGCGACGTGCCGGTGTAGAACCTCAGGGCTATCTTGATTATCGTGGGGGTAGTCTGGCGCAACAGTATCGCAACAGTATCGCAAGTATGAATACAACCAGCGTACAGATGGCTTCGGCGGTAAATCAACGGGTCTTCGATTGTCCTGCGGCTGGGGGATTTTTGATTACGGACGCCCAGTCGTCGTTGCAGGAACTTTTTGAAGAAGATGAGGTGGTTTCCTACAGCAGCTTGGATGAGTGCATTGACAAGCTCCGTTTCTATCGAAACCATCCGAATCTACGGTTCGAGATGGCGCAAAGAATGCGGCAACGCGTTTTACAGACACATCGTTATGAGCATCGCCTCAACGAAATTGCCACTATCGTACAACGGGTAGTGAATGCAGGGTAAACCGTGGCGCATTAAAAGCTCCAGGCTACCTTGAGATAGCAGGAACGCGAAACTTGCGTAGGCACATTCTGCACGAAATCAGATTGGTACTCTGTACGTCCTGCATCGAAAAGGTTTTCACCCGTCAGACTGATTTCCCAACCTTCCCGGGGACGCCAGCCCAGACGGGCATCCATAGTAAGGTAATCGTCAATATCCAAAGTCGGTAATGTATCCACGTAGCGCAGGAATAGATCTAAATCGACGTCCTTGCCCAGGGCAAAGGCGTTCTGTATTGAAAACTGTTGTTCGGGGGTATCGCCCTCCAGCGTAAGCGATACGAAATCGAAAGTTTTAGGGTGGGCATCTAAATCCATTTCGAAAAGCGTATAGCCTGTACGTATGCGCCACCACGCGTAGGGTTCAAAATTCAACGCTACTTCAATCCCGTAAGTTTCTCCCTCCATATTGTTGTTGGCGGTAAAGGGTACGGTCAAGCGCAGTGGATTCCAGTCGAACCGGGGTAGGGCAAATTCTATAGTACGTAAATTTTCATATTTATTGTAAAACAGTGCGCAGTCAAACGTTAAATTCTCCAGCCACGTACCGCGATATCCCAATTCAAAGGCATATAAATCTTCCGAGGTCATATCATCACTTCGTAGTGCAATATCTATACGAGGAAAGGTAGTGGAACGCAGATAGCCGCGATCTTCAATCAGGGAGGGCGTCCGCACCGCGTGAGAAAGCGCCGTCCACAGGGTATGCTCGGGGGTAACTTGCCATGCCAAACGCACATTGGGTTGAAATTCAATGCCGGTAAAATCGTTGTGTTCTAGCTTGAACCCTACGGTAAGGCGTAGTTTTTCCTTGATGAGATCCACTTGATCCTGTACAAAAGCACTAAAAAGATGGACGGCGTCTACATCTGGAAGAATACCTGCCAACTCCGTATTTTCCATATCGTAATATTGGAGTCGATAGCCCAATCCCCAAATCAGGGTATGCATGTCGTTCAGAACCAGGGTATGATCGAAATCCAGGTCGAACGTGTGCATAAAATGGTCCAGATTGAAATGGTCTCCCCGATTCAGATCGTAATAGCATTGCAACGCTAACTTTTCGTCCTCGCTGATAGTGCGACGCCACCGCCCCAATAGGTTCCCCCCATACATCGTCGCTTGTTTGTCTTCTCTGCTTCGATAGGGAATCGTGACATAGCTCAGATCATAGGGTTGATGCAGTTCGTTTTGAAAGGCATCCCCTTGCAGCGTCAACGCATCTTCACTGGAAGGCGACCAATCCAGGCGGAAACCGCCCTGGTAGGTATACCAATTATCTCCACTTGACTTACCCGAAGGGTATTCCCGCTCGTCTAGTCGGCGTGCTTGACCGTAAACGCGATAGTATAAATCTTCATTGTGCTGTGCGCCGTAACGAAACGCACCAAAAATAAGTGGATCGGTACCGATACCGCTCTCAAGGTAGAGGCCTTGGGTATCTTTGGCGTGCTTGGTAACTATGTTTATAACGCCGTTAACGGCATTGGCGCCCCACAAGGTCCCCCCTGGTCCCCGGATAACTTCGATACGGTCGATATCCTTCAATAACACATCATTACATTGCCAATAGATACCAGAAAAAATCGGTGTATAGGCACTGCGGCCATCAATTAGAATGAGCAACTTGTTGGCATACTGCCCACTAAAGCCCCGTGATGTCACGGAAAAGGTAGAGGCATTTAATTCCGCTACGTGTAAGCCGGGTACCGTGCGCAAGAGGTCTGGAATCGTTGTAGCCCCCGAACGTCGGATATCTTTCTCTGTAATGACATAGACTGCGGCGGCGGCGGCCTGTTTCTTCTCCGGTTGCTTTGAAACGCTGGTAACCTCAATATTCATGAGGTCCTCCAGGCTCAACTCCGTAAGATCCGCCACATCCTCCTCCGCTTGGGCATTCCAGAGGACGCCGCCAAGCGCCAGCAGTATACTAATCCCAACGCTTTTTATTGGCCAATACGCCTTACAAACTGCTGAATCCCCAGTGTTCATCCCCACAACCCTTATTCTTCTATTGGCGCGGCAATCTATCCCGATATCGCGTAATTGCTCTGTATAATGACGGTAATCGCCATTGCTTCTTTAGAGTAGCATCGATAAATATCCGCGTCAAGCATGAGAAAGATGTAAAAATCTACATCACGTCCGTATATCTTAGTGACTGGCACTAGAAAACTGTCATAAAAACGAACTTTTTGCTGTGGCCAGAAATGGCACGAACCATATCTCCTGGGTGTGACCTTGGCCACCTTGTGGTCGCTGGAGCACTTTAGTCAAAGTCATCAAAATTAGGTGCACGATGCTCCAGAAAGGCCTGGGCGGCTTCGGCAAACTCAGGAGAGCGTAAACGTAGTGCAAAATGCTTCGCTTCGTCCTGCATGGCTTGTTTTACAGCGCTACTCCAAGACTTACGCATAAGTCTTTTGGCAATACGAACAGCGGCAGGCGGTTGCGCCGCCAATTGTTGCGCCTTCTGCATCACATACTCCTGCAATACATCCTTTGCAAACACCGTAGTCACCACCCCGATTTCCTGGGCGGTGTCGGCATCGAACCGTTTCCCCAGCAAGATAAGCTCAGCAGCGCGTTGATATCCCATAAGCTGAGGCAAAAGCAACGTGGAACCGGCCTCGGGACACAAGCCTAAATTCACAAAAGGAAGATGAAACATCGCGTCTGCACTGGCGTAAACCAGATCGCAGTGTAATAATAGGCTGACCCCAATGCCGACAGCACTGCCGTTTACAGCAGCTATCAACGGTTTTTCAAATTGCGCTATAGTTTCAAGGAATCGCAAAACAGGTGCATCGTCTTTCATCTCCGGTTTTTCAACAAATTCAGCAATATCGTTACCACTACAAAAAGTATCGTCGCTTCCCCTTAAAACAACGACACGGACAAACGGATCTTTTTGAGCCTGAAGCAAAGCATCTATCAACGCAGTGTAGATTGCCTGGTCCAGTGCATTTTTCTTTTTCGGGTTATTTATCTGTAGCTGCATAACATGCTGCAGCGTAGTAACAAGGACAGATGGGGAAGGGATACTTTCTCGAGAATGCATATTCTCCTCCTCTAGTGAGATCTGTTTACACCACAATACGCTGGGAGAACCTAATAGATATCGCCCCCCATGACTATAGCAGGAAATCCCTCTTTGCGCTTCAAAAGAATCACGGTCTTGGATAGGTTGAGAAAGGCACAGCTTGTCCTGTAATTACTGAACAGCCCTGGATTAATCAACTCGCTTTTTTAAGAGAAAGAAGCTATCCTCTTTCAATAGCGCGGATAAAACATTGGGGACTACATACGCATGTTTTCGTTGGTAGATGCACACTGTCATCTTGAAGCGGATGAATTCGCTGATATACTGCCCGAAGTCGTCGAAGGTGCTCGCACAGCGGGCATACGCACAATGATCACTGCGGCAACCACGCCGCAGGAATGGGCGCATTCACAGCGATTGGCGCAGTCGTATCCATCAATTGAATTCGCCTGTGGTATCCACCCCTGGTTTGTTCAGGAAGGCGATGACGGGAAAATGACCGCGTTGGCGCAAATCTGCCACAAAGGCGCCGTCGCAGTAGGCGAGATCGGTCTGGACGGTAAAATTGACGTTCCCATGCCGTTGCAGCAGACTGTTTTTGAGGCGCAGTTGCAATTAGCCAAAGAGTTGATGCTTCCTGTGGTGGTGCATTGCCGCGGTGCTTTCAACGAACTACTCTTCTCTTTAAAACGCGTAGGGGTTGGGGAACGCGGCGGCATGCTACATGCCTTTTCGGGCAGCGTTGAATTGGCTGAAGCACTTATGGATTATAACTTCTCCTTCTCAATGGGAGGCGCGTTAAGTTATCGACGCAGTGCAAAGCGGGTACGTGTTTTAAAGCGCATATATCCTGCCCATTTCCTTCTGGAAACCGATAGTCCGGATATGCCCCCGGTACAGGTGGAAAGGCCTAATCGTCCTGAGCATATCGTGTATAATCTTGCGGGTGCTGCTGCTTTGTTGGAATGTAGTACTGAAGAGATAGCCAAAAATACGACAGCAAACGCCATTCGATTGTTCGCTTTAGGTGCATAGGGAAGTGTAAGCATGGGTAGTAATCCGGACGGGCCTTTTGGACGCACAGAATTGTTAGTAGGAGAAAAAGGAGCTGATCGATTGGCAGCGGCGTCAGTGATCATCTTCGGTATTGGCGGCGTCGGCTCTTATGCCGCCGAAGCCATAGGCCGTGCGGGTGTGGGCCATATTACCCTGGTTGATTTCGATACGGTGGAGCCTTCCAATATTAACCGTCAATTGCTGGCCCTGCATTCAACTTTAGGAAGGGCCAAGGTAGATGTAGCTCGGGCACGCCTGTTGGATATCAATCCCGATGCCACGGTACGCACGTTAAATGCCTTTGCCGATGAAGCGCTCATAACCCAGCTTCTCGACAGTAAGACGCATTATGTATTAGACGCCATCGACAGTATCGACTCAAAAGTGGCGCTATTGCTCCAATCCTATACGATGGGGTGCCCTACCGTAAGCTGTATGGGCGCCGCCAATAAGCTTTGCCCAACGGGGGTACGCGTAGCCGACATCGGCAAAACGCAATACTGTCCCCTGGCGCGCACTATTCGTCAACGCTTACGTAAACAAGGCGTTACCAGTGGAATCCGTTGCGTATATACAGAAGAAACCCAACGCGCCCCGCTCCCAGATCCACAACAGGAGGGGACAAAAAAACGGGCACAAGGGAGTATCTCCTTTGTACCCGGCATTATCGGCCTGACCGCAGCAGGCGTACTCATCAATGACATTCTCAACGTCAGTGAGGAGGCATAGCGGGCTGCACCCGATTTCTCCTTTTTAAAGCCTGCTTATTACTGTCTATCTGTGTAGCTTCAAGGAGCAGTGGGTTATTGTCGCGCCCAATGAAAATCGTCTACGTTAATATGCCCCCAAGGTCTGTCGGAATTGTCTTCGATGCAGATTTCCGCCATTCGCTTTGGAAAACGTGACACATTCCACACGACAAATCGCATTTCTTCCTGATCATGCCCTTGGGCGGTATGGATCAGACGGCCATCAACGAGTAGTTTTACGCTGCATTCTGAACCGCCCCCTAAACGAAAGGCGATTGCCTTCCCCGTGATCTTGAAAGGAACGGAGTATAAAATACCTTTGGGAGCATCTTCTTGTACCGCACCTGCTGTCTCCCCTTCTTTCCCCTGATACCGCTCATGGGTACCAATCCAGTATTCCCCCTGTGGCGCAGCACGCTTGGTATTTTTCTTGCGCACAGCCACATTGTCCCCCTTGGTGGGCTGGGCGGCAAAGGCATCGCCTTCGGCATACCAGTTACCCAAGTCCCCCATCTCAAAATCGCTATTGGGGAACAGGCAGGTATAGGGTATATCGTCGACATAGCGAAAATCATCCGCATTCACAATACCCCAAGGAAATCGCGAGCGATCGTAAATGTAGATCATCGCTTTTTTCCCTATATACTTCTCTACATCCCAATAGACACGGCGCATCAATTGATTATCGCCCCCGGTAGCCGTATAGATACTGCTTCCGTTGACCAGTAGCTGTACCCCGGTATGTGGAGAGGAGCCACCGCCGACCAAAAAAGAAATAATTGGCTTTTCAATAATGAAACCGGTTGAAACCATTTCTCCTACCGGCTTATTCCCCTGGAAGTCCCCCAAACGTTGCCCGGGTTTGGCCTGATATTTCTCATACGTACCAATCCAGTAACGTCCCTCATGCATCGACAGGTTTTTTCGTTCCCGGATGTGACAATTGGCGCCCAAGGTTGGTTGATGCGCAAACGCATCGCCCGATGAATTCCAGTTTGTTAACTTCCCGTCTGCCTCAAAATCACTATTAGGAAACAATAACGTCCCATCTTCTGTCACTCCAAAGAGTGGAAGGCTGGCAAACAGAACAAAAAAAATCATGAACGGTCGCATAACAAACCCCTTATTTCTTTTCATAAGGTTCCGATAGAATCCATATCAAAGTCATCATACCCTAACGGGTTACCTTGATAACAGGAGGCGTATCAGAGGGTGGGGAAATCCCCAAGTGCATAGCGGTATCAGGCTAGCCAAAGTGGCGTTTGAAATAGGCGGGATTATCGATACATTTCAGGTCGATACGAACAAACTTATCGAACTCTTCTTTCGAAATTGGGGGAACCGGGGTAGATACACTCTCGAAAACTTGTTCTTCTGCATCTTCCGACGATGACGCATCTGTGCCTGCGTCCAAAGAGAGGATTTCATCTTCCCCATCCAGCTCAGAAAAAAGACCGCTCTCCAGGAATTCGGCAATAACCTGTGCCAAATGGTCTTTCCGTTGCTCAAAGGTTCCATTTTCCAGAATCTTACGATTAAGCGGAATTACACGGTTGCGAAACAGTACCGCAAGTTCGTGACAGACCGGGCACGGCATTACAACGACGACATCTTTGGGAACTTTAGCCGTCACAATGCGATGGGAATGACAATGGGGACAAACAAGCATGTCCATACAATAGTCTTTCTTTGTTGCGCCCGAAATTGCATATCGCTCTTTCGCCCTGATCCTACCCCATTTAGACCGAAAGTGTCAAATATGCGGCATTTGGGCAACACACCCAAGTGGCCAGCGTCACAGGCAGTATTTGTATTCCTTGCCGTCCCTGAGCACAGCAAAACCTTGCTTTTCATAATAGATTTTAGGATGTAAAAACTCGCACAATATAATATTTTTACATCTAAAGAGAGAGCATTTAGATATCCTTTGCATTCCTTGTGGTTCCATGCTACGCTGAAATTCCTGTATATACTATTGCATCAAGATGTTAGATTCCTAGATATAAACGGTTAACTGATGGAGAATACCGAGGTATGCGCAATTTCAACACTAATTTACTTGTGCTACTACTCCTTTTGCCTATTACTTTCCTCTCCTTTTCTGCTACGGCACAACACCATACCACAGACAAGGATCAGAATTTCGTAATCAACCTGAATGAACTGTTGCGTATGATTCAGTTCTTTAATTCGGATGGTTTCCATTGTCAAACAGGCACTGAGGATGGTTATGCACCGAATAAGGGGGACACAGCCTGCCACCTTCATGATAGCGATTACGCTCCTCAGGATTGGGAGATAAACCTTTCTGAATTATTGCGTGTAATCCAGCTCTTTAATTCCGCTGGCTACCATACGGATTGTACTTCAGAGGATACCTACTCACCTGAACCCGGTTCTCATCATATCTGTGAAGGAGAAGGTGAAGGAGAAGGAGAAGGTGAAGGAGAAGGAGAAGGAGAAGGAGAAGGAGAAGGTGAAGGAGAAGGTGAAGGTGAAGGTGAAGGTGAAGGTGAAGGTGAAGGTGAAGGTGAAGGTGAAGGAGAAGGAGAAGGAGAAGGTGAAGGAGAAGGTGAAGGTGAAGGGGAAGGTGAAGGTGAAGGTGAAGGTGAAGGTGAAGGTGAAGGGGAAGGTGAAGGGGAAGGTGAAGGTGAAGGTGAAGGTGAAGGTGAAGGTGAAGGAGTTACAGCAGAATTCACAGCAGCGCCGGTTACCGGGGAAGTGCCGCTTACGGTTAACTTTGCGGATGCTTCAATCGTAGAAACATCATCGGTATCTTCATGGTTCTGGAATTTTGGTGATGGTAATACCAGTAGCGAGCAGATGCCTGTACATACATATAATACGACTGGAAGCTTTTCTGTAAGTTTAACGATTACGACCGAAAACCATTCTTATATGAAGACAAAAACGGATTTTATTACGGTAATCCCAGTAATGGTAACTGTGCCGGATTTATCAAGCATGACACAGGAGGACGCACAGACCGCGTTGGTCAATGCTGGACTGAATGCGGGAGTTATTACAGAGGAATATAGCAGCACTGTTGCAGCGGGTCGGGTTATTCGTCAGACTCCGGGCGCAGACGAGGAAGTTGCAGAAGGTTCCTCTGTGGATTTTGTTGTATCACGGGGTAGTCTAAGCTTTCAGCCGATTTTGCAATGCACGTTTCCAATGGATTCTGGTGATGCCAAGGCTTATGCCACGCCATTTCGCGGTAATTATGCTACTAACGGAAATGGAGGGAAGAAAAGTATTCCTTTTTCAGCACAGTGGAATGATGGGGCAATTCATCTCAGTGCGAACCATACTCCACATGGCTGGAGTTGGGTGCAGGTTTGGATATCAGTAGCCCAAAACAGCAATGATTTGGACGTTGTGCTTGATCGTACGGTGCCTTTACCGTGGCCGATTGCATCTACCTATCAACCTTCCATTGAAGGTATTTATGTGCGCGCAAAGGGGAATGGAAAACTGCGAATCGAGTTTATACAGTGCAATTCTCCTGACCCGCTTGGTGAGAATACAAAGACACAAACCGTCCTTAGCCCGACGCCCTTAATCCAGGTTGATAGTGAGGAGTTTATTCAATATGAAGAATATCTCGAGGAAGACGAATTGCTATCCCCCTTCAAATTATTAAGTATTGTGTTGGATGGTGCGTATGGCGATGGAGCCGTATCGATAGATGAATGTGGTTTTATAGTTCATGAAAACCCGACGTTAAGTATATCTGAACGAACATTTCTTGCCACTGCGGGGCAGGTTTTCCGGAATTTTGATAGGCAATCGGGTTATGTTCGCGAATTTGCAGGTTTTCCAATACATGATATGGATAGCACGCCCGGTCTTGGCCTTGTCAGTCTGGTGGCCGCATGTGGTGCTCATCTGAAAATGGTTGCACACGAAGATGCGCTTGCCATTCTCAACCAAGCGTCCGCCAACTTGCTTTCACTTCCGAATATCAGCGGATTTTTCCCGCATTTCACGAAAAAAGATTCCACAGGTACTGTGATTGCAGATCCAAATACGGAATACACCGTTGTGGATAGTGCAATCTCGCTGTGGGCGACATTGGTAGCGGCAAACATGTTAAACGCTGCCGATGTACGAGAGGATGTTTTGAGCTATATAAGCGGGATGGATTTTTCTGCAATAGCGAATGAAAACGGGTATCTGAGCCACGGTTTTTCTTCTGACGGAAGGTTGAAGAGTGACGTTTGGCGTTTTGCGGACGGGGAAAGCGCCTTAATACACGTTATTTCAAGACTCAATAACCCTGCTGCCTCCTATCGCTTCGATCGTCAACCTGATGAGAATGAAGTTTTTAATGGACGCGGCTTTTTGGCTGAATTGGGAGCGCTTTTCTGCCGTAAATTTGGTGGAGAGAATATAGGGGCTGATCCCTTTGGCCTGAACTGGTATGACCGCCGGTTGCGTTTGTTAGCGAATCAAAAGGCTATTATCGGTGACTTGAGCAGTTTGGGTGGTTTGTCATGTATGGAAATCATTTCGGCCAAAGGCAATCATGGTTATCTGGAAAGTGGAACAGCTGGACAACATCTCGATACTAGTGCTTCTCCCGGAGCAGATGGCGATACAACTTTTGGCCTACTCAGTAATTGGCTGGCCCCACATTATACCTTTATGACAGCTGCCCTTCATCCGGAGCAGGCAGTATCGGACTTCGAAAAAATGTTTTCCTTTGGAACTATGTACTGTCTTTCCGGTCCTTCTGAAAGTGTGCTGTTAAACGAAGACAAGACGGATATTGACAGGATACATTCCCGCCAGGTCGTACTTAACGCCGCTTTTGCAGCATTGGGAATTTTTAATATGATTTGTGATGCTGCAGAAGAAGAAAATCCGATTTATGATGCTGCAGAAAGTGATGCCTTGCTGAATGCTGCAATTGAGGCTGTTTTCAACTATGCGGGCGCCACTCCTGCAGCATTTACCATGCAGGCGGAAAATGCAACACCAATTGGGCATGATAGAATAGTCAAAAAACCCCGCACCAATGCTCAAGCTGATACAACCGCACTGCTCAAGGCGGAAGAAGGATTGGAATTTGATTTTGTTCTGAACCACTTTACGGAATGTAACTATAATCTGAAAGTGCGTTACTCAAATGATCATTACGGCGGTCCTGCCGAAGAAGTTACACTTTCGTTATACAATGTCGCTGATGTGACTACAAAAACTTTGGGGACTTTTACCAGTCTCGATACCGGTGATAACGGAAATGGCTGGAATGTATTTGTCGAAAATGATGCATTTTCAACGGGCAATCTAGCAAGTGGTAACTATAAACTTATGCTCAATGTGGGAATTCCCACCGATACTAAGGGCATTGAAATCGACAGTATAAAGTTTACCCCATGCCAGTAAGGGGCAGGTACTCTACCAATTCGAAAGCGGTCCTGCGATCGCAATTAACTGACCCGCGCCACAGGCAGTATTTCTGGTCCTTGCCGTGGGTAATCAGGACAATGCTAAATTAAATCCACGTTTTCCTTTGCTTCTTTTTTCCGTAAAAAGAAAGAAGGTGCTATAATTTCTTAAATTGCTCTAATGGAATGATCTGAGCCAGACGCGCACCACAGCTGCCGAAGCGGGAATCTCACGCACACAGCGAAATCCCAAATAGGGAAGGCGCTTTTCATAACGCTGTTTTTGCATATCCTTAAGGGGAATCGCTTCACTTTGATAATTTCCCCCACAGATCGTAAGCAAACTTCCAAAGGTCGGTGGGGTCTCCGAAGGCGTCACAACCGTCCGGGTCCATTCCGACACGTTCCCTACCATATCGTAACAGCCTGAATGGCTCAGGTCTATTTCAAACTCCCCTACAGGACTCCAGCGTGCAGTTGTATTTTCCGTGTTTGCAGCGTCCTCCTTCCATGCATCGCCCCATGGAAATGCATGGGAAGCATCGGGGGGATAGCCGTAGGCTGCACGCGCCCATTGGGTGCGGCTGGGAAGTCGTTTATCGCAATAGGCTGCATAGGCTTGTGCATCGAAAAAGGAAACCATGGATATTGGTAGTTTGGGATAGGTATTACGGTATTGGCTTAATTCTTCTGGGAAACGCCAGCCCCTTTCGACCGAATCACAGAACCTTGCAAACTCCTCAATGGTCACCTCGTTCACATCGATAAAAAACGGCGCTTCGCTATACTCGCGTCCGTCAACCGTCACTTTGCCTGCGGGGATAAAGACCATACTGTTGTCTTTGGGCCACATCACCAGCGCCAGATAATATTGCAGGGTCTGCTGCCCCAAGGTTTGCGCCAAACTGGGATTTCGTTCCTTTTCCGCACAGGCCGCTTCCCACAACAACCCAGCCTCCTTGTATACCCTTTCACGCTCCTTGAGGCCGGAAAGGTGTAACTTGGCGATGGATTGCACCTCATGCACCACCTCTTCCAGGCTCGAAAAAGAGGAGGATGACTGTTCTGCGGGGCTTGGGAGCGGAGTGGTGACCGACTGAACGCGACGGTATTGTTCGGCACCATATAAGCCTGCTGCCGCGCCAGCAAGAATAAGTAGCAACCCTGCCCCCCCTATCACTTTCCGCATGGAAAAACGAGGGGGAGCCTTCACCTTATCCGCGACCTCTTCCAGGGTATTTCCCGCCATTAACAATTGGCGTACCGGCAAAAGCGCTGCACGTAATTCAGCTGCGTTCTGGTAGCGCTTTTCAGGAGCAGGATCAACACATTTGGCGATCACTGCATCTAAAGCAGGTGGCGCTTCTTTGAGCATCTCCGAAGCCGCCTTGGGCACACCGGTAGGCATCACCCCGGTCAGCACTTCATACAACATCACCCCCACGCTGTAAATATCGGCGCGCGCATCCACATCGCGGCTGTTTCGCAACTGCTCCGGCGACATGTAAAACGGCGTCCCCATTACCACCGAGGCGCCAGTAAGGCGGGTATTCGCCATCAGCTTGGAGATACCAAAGTCCATCAGCTTCACACTGCCATCAGCGCCAATCATGACGTTCTCCGGCTTAATATCGCGGTGTACCGTGTATTGATGCGCATATTCCAACGCACTGCACAGTTCGTCCATAATATGCAGCACCCGTCGTATTGGAAGTCGTTGTCCCGGCGCAAGATTCTCCAGAATCCCCCGAAGGGATTTACCCTCCAGGTACTCCATCGAAATATAAATCACGTCGCCCGTGCTGCCGATATCATGCACACGCACAATATTGGGATGCGCCAGACGCCGGGCAATACGCGCCTCGTTAAAAAAACGCTGCACTACCAACTTGTCCCGCACAAAATGCGGCAGTAATGTCTTTAACGCCACCTCCTCATTTAAGGTGTTATCGTGCACTTTATAGATACAGCCCATTCCGCCACGACCAATGAGGTTTAACACCGTGTAACGGTTGGCGAGCACCTGTCCCCGCTGGAATTGAACTGCTTCCATTCCCGGAGTGAATGCTGGTTTCGAGGCTGACGCTTCTATCTTAATTTTAGGCAACGGCGTCTGACAGCGAATACAATTCGATTGTCCATCGGGATTTACATAAGAACACTTCGGACATTTCACTTTAGCCATATGGTTTCCTCAACCTACAACGGGCCAGCGAGCGCAACCAGGTAGCCAACACGCGACACCACAGGTAATGATGACCTTCTTTAATCCTTATCGACCAGAAAAAATCGTTGTTAGAAGCGACGCAAACCCACAAACGCAATATGGCGTCATCTTTTCAATGGACCGTTCCACTACGCCGCTCTTTACTCTCAATTTTCATCCATTGGTCAGCGAAAAAATTATAGCTTTCATCCTACGCGCAAAAACGATAAACTGCAACTCTCTTGTACGACGAGGTCCGGGGTGGATTCTATAGATCAAAATCCGGTAAGGACGGGCTTCACGGAAGAGGATACGCAAAGAATAACCCTTCCGATTGTGGCACACGACCCTACCGTATTTTTTGTTGACACTATTTTTAAAACCCCTATACAATTGATATGGTTTTGGTTCTTGTAAAACGGCACAGCACAGCACAGAAAACTAACAAAAAAAGGCAAGGGATACATGGCGATGACCGGTAAAGAAAGAATGCTCAATTCATTGGCGCGCAAGCCCATTGATCGTATTGGGGTGTTTGAGCATTTCTGGGGCGACACCCTGACGGCATGGGCAGAGCAAGGCCATATCCCAGACGCCAACATCAACCCGGCCAACCATTTCGGCTTTGACATGCAAAGCCTGTGGGCCTGTAACTTTGTCGCACGATTGGATTTCGAACCGGAAATTGTTGAAGAAGACGAAGAGACCCTTTTACGACGTGATGGCAATGGCGCTTTGTTACGCATCAACAAAACGCATGAAGGCACGCCGGAACATGTCGATTTCCTTGTGCGCGATCGTGCAGGTTGGGAAGAACACATCAAACCGTTTATAACCCCTGATCCGGCTCGCATTGATTTTGAAGGCTATCGCAAAGCGAAACAGGAGGCGGAAGAGCATAACCGCTTCTTCTGTTGCTCTGGCTGTAATGTCTTCGAATTGATGCACCCAGTGTGCGGGCACCAGTACATGCTGATGGGTATGGCTATGGAGCCGGATTGGATTCGGGACATGGTGAATACCTATGCCGAAACAACCGTGGCCCTACAGGAAATCCTGTTTGAAAAGGAGGGCTATCCTGACGGGATTTGGTACTATGAAGACATGGGCTTTAAGGGGCGTCCTTTCATGTCACCCGCTATGTATAGTGAACTTATTCAACCGGGACATAAAAAAACCATTGATTTTGCCAAAAGCCACAATCTACCGGTAAACATGCATTCATGTGGTTATGTGGAGCCGTTGCTTCCCGGCATGATTGAAGCCGGAATTGATTGTTTACAGGTGATTGAGGTAAAGGCCGGTATGGACCTATTGAAACTCTACCAGGACTTTGGCGATTGTCTTTCGTTTATGGGGGGCCTGGATGTGCGGGTACTATATGCCAATGACCGCGCAGCTATTGATCGTGAACTGGAAAGTAAAATCCCTATTGTTAAACAAAAGAATGGATATATTTTACATTCTGATCATTCGATTCCCAATCAGGTGACGTATGACACCTATCGTTATTTCATTGACCGCGGTCTTGAGTTGGGTCAGTATACCTAGCTCTGACCAAGGTGGCCGACGGGACTACAACCAAGAGCTATGGTTCCCATCGTTCCCAACAAAAAACATTTTTCGGAGAGTTTTCAGATCAAGCCATTAAGGAGATATAAGCTATATGTCTGACATCTGCACCCAAATTGCCATCTGTGTTGAACGGGGAAAAGTCAATGCAGCTTCCCCCTATCCCCCCGATATGAGAGAGCAGGACGGCGTGGATGAACTCACTCGGAAGGCGCTTGATGATGGTGTAGCCCCAAATACGATACTGACGGAGGGCTTAATGAAAGGAATGAGCGTTGTGGGTAAAAAATTCAGCAGCAATGAGGTCTTTGTGCCGGATTTACTCATGGCGGCAAAAGCGATGGGCGTGGGCATGGAACAGCTCAAGCCCGCATTTGAATCAGGAGCGGCCCAGCATAAAGGCACCTTTATTATCGGAACGGTCCAGGGGGATTTACACGACATTGGTAAAAACCTGGTCCGAATGATGATGGAAGGGGCCGGCTGGAATGTCATTGATCTGGGCGTCGATACCACGCCAGAAGCCTTCCTGGAAAGTGCGCAACAGAATCCCGGCGCCGTAGTGGGGCTTAGTGCGCTTTTGACCACTACGATGCTGAACATGGAAAAAACGGTCCGACTGCTCAAGGAAAGTATTGGGAATATTACCATTGTCGTAGGTGGCGCGCCGTTAACGCAGGATTTTTGTAACAAAATAGGCGCCGACCAATATGCGCCCGATCCGCAGGGTATTATCGAATATCTCGATGCACAGTTCGCATAGTACCTCCTGGCACTAAGGTAGTCCCAATAGCCAAAGCATACTCGTTTTCTCAAAAAAACAGCGGTGAAAGAAGAAGTAATTAGCTCTTCTCTTCCACCGCTGTTATGAAAAACAAATGGACTGCCGCTAACCTTGTAAATTCAGTAAAGTCGCGCCATGCTGGTTTATTTGCGGCTTCTTGGGCGTCGGCTCTGCCGCTTCTTCCTTAGCCAAACGATCAAATAACTCTTTCCATGCATCGCGAATCTCTGTCATCAGCATCACACACTCATCAATCGGCTCGCTCTTCTTCTTGATATTGGCCGTAATAAGCAGATGCTGAAAATACTCATAGATTCGATCCAGATTCACCGAGATCTCACCCGCTTTCATGTTCAATGCACCGCGCAATTCCGCGATAATATCCTGGGCGCGAATTAGATTATTATGCACGCCCTCATTGTTTTTCCTTTCAATCTGGCGCTTGGCTTCTTCAGCACGTTTGATAGCACCATTAAAAAGCATCACAATGAGTTTGCCCTGAGAGGCAGTCTCCACATCCACCCGAGTATACGCATTCAGGTTGGTCGCCGAAGTGGACATATTCGTCTCCTTTTCAGTATCGCGTCCTGTATTCTAATCACGCTCAAAACGCTCAACAGAGAATATTAAAGCAGGGATACAACAACCATACTTTTCATTCTATTTGTCAGTCAATCCGTCATCCTTTAACGCACTACCTATCTACCGCAATTCAACCAGGGATTCGCCTGGCTACTTTAGAACGAGCCCAACGCAGACAACGATGAAGCCTGGTTTTGATAGGTGGCGGAAATGGTTTCCAATTGGGTAAACTGTCTGCGCAAACGAGTCTCGCGTTGTTCCAGACGATCCTCAAGACGCCGAACCTGGTCGTTAATACCGCTAATCTGTTGATCGATCGTGCCATTGGCCTTTGCGCGATTATTCAAAAAGCCCGTGGCTTTCGTCATATCATCCAGATAGGTATAAAAAACATCGGCAATACCGGTGCCATCCTCATTGGAAAACAGTTGCTCTACATTATTGCGATCCTCGCGCAAGGCTTCGCGAAAATCATCTTCATCCAATTCAAGATTAGCTACCGATGTCGAATCAAAGTCTTCTCCCGTACTGATACCGATATCCAGGAAGCTTTCAAAATCGCCTAATCCCATCACCCTTGAAAAAATCTGTGAGCGTAGCGTTGTCTCAATGCTGCGAATGCTGCTGTCGCCACTTAAATCCCCGTCCGCATCCGTCAAGCTACGCAATTCATTCACCACATCGTTAAACGACGAAATGAATTCCTGCACATCTTCCACAATGCTGTCATCATCCGAGGCAACCGTCACCGTGCTTTCACCCGTACTCAGAAAACGCAATGTCACGCCACTGATCGCATCCGCCACTTCGTTGGTATTACGCGTCTGCACAGGACCGCCATTAATGGTGAATTGGGCATCACTACCGGCTGTCTGCGACGCCGTATCCAGATTCGTAACGCTCAGGAAATTACTGGTGTCCGAAGCGCCACCAAAACGTACTGTACGGCTACCCAAGGTGTCTGACACTATCCGGATACCATCAATTGAAGCATCATAACTCGCCGTCACCCCCGCATCCGAAGAAGTGATACGTTCTGCAATATCCAACAGCGTGTCACTCGTTGGATCTACACTGATTTCCACGCCATTAATCGAAAACGTACCCGCAGTTACCGCACCACCCGAAAAGTTGATTGTATTCAGGGCATCGGAGGGCACGACGCGGCCCAGACGTTGTGTACTCGTCACCGAAGTCGAACCACTACCATCCGTAGCTTGAGTCGCACCGGTAACCCCCAAAACATCCAGGAAATTGCTTTCATCTTCCGAAGCGCCAAAATTAATCAAGTTGGTGTCGCCCGGCGTTGAATTTGTAAAAGTAGCCTTATCCGTCACCGCATCATACGTCACCGTCACCCCCGCGTCACTGGCGTTAATCTGATTAAAAACGCTTTGCATGCTGGTGGTCGTCGGTGAAACCGTAAACTCGACCCCGTTAATCGTAAAGGTACCGTCCTCTACCTCTTCCGCTATGCCGCTATTAGAAATTGCTAAATCCAGATCGATAGGCGATCCCATCGCGCCGCTACTCTCTGCAACAGTAGCTGTTGCCAAGTGGGTAACATTGAGATCAAAAGCGCCTGACACCGGATTGGGCGAAGTAACCGTCGATGTCATCACTTCCTCATCACTAGAAGAGGCTGCATAGGCATCGAAAATATTGCTCAGACGATAGTCCTGTGCACGATTACGCAGATTCTGTAGCGTAGAACGTAGATCACGCAGAACTTCCTGTTCGTTCTCTAGCTCTTCAATGCGGTCTTCATAGCGAATCAGCGGTTGGCGCTCCAACTGCATCAATTGGGAGATCAAGGTCGCCGAATTAATGCCTGTGATCAACCCGCTAGCTGATATTCCGCTCATACGCATACCTCCTTGTGGCTAAAGCCACAAAAACCTTTTCGAAAGTTGGCCCGTATCTTATGCACACACGGCAAACTTCTTTTACTACATACCTTTTATCGGCAGGATGCCCCCTCAACTTTAGTGTCTTAACGCTAAAAATGGTTATAAATAACAATTTTTTCTCTGGTCACCCAT
This sequence comes from Candidatus Hydrogenedentota bacterium, assembly GCA_963678445.1. GTDB lineage: Bacteria > Hydrogenedentota > Hydrogenedentia > Hydrogenedentales. The sequence goes on from OY782877.1 coordinate 4,773,792, forward strand.
GGTAAGGACCCTATTTCCTGGGTGTGGCCCTGGCCACCTTGCGGTCGCTGGAGCGCTTTAGTATCTTGAACGCAAACACGGCAAAAACACGAAATAGCTCAACGGACACCCAGAAAGCTCTTACTATATTGTATCGTTCACCCTAACCCTTTGTCAATAAAACACTTACCCAAAAATACTAAAAATGAAAATTTTGACTTTTATTGCATAAAGGGACACTTTGAGAAAATCGTTGATCTCCCCTGAGAAAGCCGTTAGGATCACAGCAGCCAATTTTTCACAACGCAATCAGGTTTAAAGGTCCACAGAAACAGGACTTTTAAGGGAAATAAATTATCGATGATCGAAAGGATACACCTATGTCCAAACAGCTTCTTGCTATAAACGGGGGCAACCCCGTATGTACGGAATCCTGGCCTTCTTTGATGTTGGGGCCGGAGGCTATCGGCGAAGAGGAAATTGCAGCGGTAACCGATGTGTTGCGCTCTAAAAAAATCTTTCGCTTTCTGGACATAGAGCATTCTCGATGTACGGAACTGGAAGAGCATTTTAAAGCGATGACGGGCCGTAAATACGCCTTGGCGGTAGGTGGCGGCACAGCTGCGCTCATCTGTGGTCTAATTGGCATCGGGGTAGGCGAGGGCGATGAGGTCATCGTTCCGGGCTACACCTATATCGCGTCGGCGGCGGCAGTGCTCATTTGTGGGGGCATTCCAGTAATCGCCGAAATCAATGAATCTCTGACACTGGATCCGGCAGCGGTAGAATCCTGCATCACGCCACGTACCAAGGCGATCATGCCGGTACACATGCGCGGCTACGGTTGTGATATGGATGCCATCATGGCAATTGCGCGTAAGCACAACTTGCTGGTCATTGAGGATACAGCACAGGCGTGTGGCGGTGCGTACAAAGGGCAACGCCTGGGCGCAATTGGCAATGTAGGCTGTTATAGTCTGCAACAATTCAAGCTGATCACCGCTGGGGAAGGCGGGATGGTCATCACCGATGATGAAACCGTCTACCAACGTGCCTTACTCCGCCACGATTCCGCTATGTGCTTTTGGCAACCTGGAGAATCCAAGGTAAACCCGTTCCCAGGCGAGAATTTCCGGATGAATGAGATGGAAGGCGCCTTGGGCTGTGTTCAATTTGGCCGTCTGAAAGGCATCATCGGCAAATGCCGCAAATTGCGCGACCGTCTGCGCAGAGAAATTGCCGACCTGGATTGCTTTACCTTGCATCATTGTGCCGATGACGCGGGCGACTGCGGCATTTCCCAGGCGCTTCTTTTTCAAAACGGCGAAAAAGCCAAAGCATTCTCAGCAGCATTACAGGCCGAAGGAATCCCCTGTGGTTCGCTTTATGACAAAGGTATTCCGGACCGCCATATCTATTGTCACTGGGAGTACGTTATGCAAAAATACGCTGCCGATGCCCATGGACGCCCCTGGACCTCTCCCTTGCATGATGGATCCCGGCGATATGCGCCGGATATGTGCCCGCGCACATTGGATATCCTGGGACGTACCGTCATGCTGTCCTTCTCGCAAACAATGGATGAAGTGCACGCCGATCTTATGGCAAAAGCCATTCGCAAGGTCTGTAACGGCCTTTAGCGGTCCAGCAACCGCAAGGTGGCCAGGGCCACACCCAGGAAATAGGGTCCTTACCGTGCCTGACCGCAACAAAAATTTCGGTTTTTATGACAGCTTATAGAATGTTCGTCACTAAAGTATTCCTGCGATCACCACAGGCGTAAATGCCTGGAAAGAGAAATATGAAGTCACCGCATCAAAAAATGGTAGCGCTACTGGTGGCGCAGAACAATTTGGAAGCCCCCTCTCAGATTCCTCTGAAGTGGCTTACGCGAAACCTGTATAGGCGTCCTTTGCTGTATTGGGTGTGCAAGGCGGCTGAGGACTGCACGCAGGTTGATGCCATTTATATCATAACGCAAGATAAAACCGTGGCACATACGGCTACAACGTTGGGGCTGGGCAAGATACGTGTCCTGGATACATGGTCAGAAACTCCCTCACAGGATTGGCTCGTACAGCAAATCTCAGAATATGCAGGTTGCCCCTATGTTGCTATGCTGCAGCCCACTGCACCGCTGCTCAGCGCCCCAGATCTCAAACGGGGATATCTGAAAATACAGCAGGGGCAATACGATCGTGTCGTGTCGGTCACACGCCAACGACAGCCTTCGTGGCGAATTACAGTCGACGACGACACTTCAGGAGAGCCTGCCCTACCCGATCTTTCTGAGAACAGATGGGTGGAAAATGGCGCGTTCCACATTACCCGGGTCCCCTCTTCGCCCCATGAAGGGAACGTTGGCTTGGTGGAGATGGCGCAGGAAAGCCGCTATTCGCTCCAACAGGAGTCCGACTGGGGTGCGATAGAAAGTGTATTACGTGAACTTCAGTCTCAACAGAACGCTCCCCTGAAAGAGCGCTTGTCACGGGTACGTCTGGTCGCGACGGATGTAGACGGCTGCCTTACCGATGGCGGCATGTGCTATGCCGAAGATGGCGGACAATATAAGCATTTCAATGCCAAGGATGGCATGGGGGCCACTTTATTACGTGCAGCGGGATTTTTGGTGGCCTTTATCACGCGCGACTCGACGGCCCTGGTGCAACGTCGCGGCGAAAAGCTGCAAGTAGACGAAATACACCAGGGGGCATTGGATAAAGAGGTGGTGATGGAAGATATTTTACAACGGCGAGGCTTAAGCTGGGAAGAAATCGCCTATCTTGGTGACGACGTCATCGATTTAGGCGTGCTGCGCCGTGTCGGTATCTCCGCCTGTCCCGCTGATGCACTACCCGAAATACGAAAAGAAGTAGATATAGTATTAAACCTGCCCGGTGGCGCAGGCGCATTCCGCGAATTGGCCGCCTACTTCCTACCCGACATCAATACGCTCTCTTTCTAGATAGACCCAGGCAATTCCCGCCTCCCCCTCGTGACGAAGTTGCACTTCGTCACGCACTTGTCTCCGAAGCTTTGCTTCGTAGTATCTGGGCGATAACTTTAACGTTACCAAGTTCAACTTGGTAACGAGGGCGGGACAAGGTGGCCAAGGCCACATTCAGGAAACATGGTCCTTGTCATGGGTACCCCACCACACGTTAATCAATTTCTCGTTTTTCTTTGCTTCTTTCTTTTTCCGTAAAAAGAAAGAAGGCGTTGTGAAAGATAAAAAGCTATACCTCAGGCAATTCCTGCCTTTACCAGATCATGTAGATGGATGGCCCCAATGGGTCGTCCATCCTCATCCAGCACCGGTGCTGCAGTAATCAGATTCTCTTCCATCAAACGCAACACATCAACCGCCAGGTCATCCTTGTCGACATGACGCGGACGGCAGGTCATCACCAACGAAACGGATTTGTCCAGCGAGGTATCTTCACGTTGCAACAACCGTCGCACATCCCCATCGGTCAACACCCCAGCCAAGACACCAGCATCATTAACCACAAACGTACAGCCCAGACGCTTGATGGTTATTTCCAGCAACGCTTCGCGGATAGGCGCATCGTGCTTTACCACCGGGATTGTCTGCGCAACATGCATCAGCTCCTCCACACGACACAAGAGTTTGCGTCCCAGACTGCCGCCCGGATGAAAGACCGCATAATCTGTTTTTGCAAAGCTGCGCAGTTGCATAAGCGTAGCCGCCAAGGCATCCCCCACCGCCAGCATCAACGTCGTGCTGGCCGTAGGCGCCGTGTCCAGAGGATCCGCCTCACGCGCTACCGACGTATCGATAACCACCTGTGCATATTTGCCCAACGTAGACGTAGGCGCACTGGTCAACGCAACAATACCCGCACATAAAGGACGCAGATGCGGCAAAAGTTGCGTTACTTCATCCGTTTCCCCGCTATTCGACAACGCCAAAACGATATCCTCCTGCATCACCATCCCCAAATCACCATGAATCGCCTCCGCCGGATGCAAAAACGTGGCCGGTGTGCCCGTACTGATGAGCGTCGCCATCAATTTACGCGCAATATGCCCGCATTTCCCCATGCCCGTCACCACCACCTTCCCCCGGCACCCATACAAAACATCAATCGCCTCTACCGTGTCGCCATCCACACGCGCCAAAAACGCTCCCAACGCCTCATACTCCAAACGCAGCGACTCACGAAACATGGCCAACTTATCCATGCACCTATCCCTCTTTCCCTACTTCCAAGCAAGCACCTAAAAAAAAGACAGCAGCCCTCCTGTGAAGGCTGCAGATAATCACAAATATTGTACACCAGCAAAAAGGCAGATACCAAAAACGCCGCAATTGTATGCGCTCCCACGAAGGCCTTTAAAATGAAAATTAAAGTGTCTGCAAAAATTAATATATAGTAATCCATATCTATAGTTCTCCAAGAAACGGATTGAATCTTCTTCCAGTAGCTGCTACTATCAAACCAATTTTATTGTTCTTCAACGTATTCAAATTAAGGATGTGTAGCACTATGCGTACAACACTTCTATTTATAGTCTTTTGCGTGGCCTTGACAGGTGTTTCGTTACCAGCGGCTTGTGATACGACTGTAGCGGAGGCGGTTATACCACGTATCGCGTTGGTCGGGGATAGCTGGAGCGCTTTTTTGTGGGCCTTCCGTACTTTCCGTGACGTATTGCAGGAGTACCCTGCGTTTGAAAATTATGTAGAGACTGGGGCAAGTACGGCGGTGATGGGGATTAAGACGTATGAGTATCTGGATTCGGACCGTATGCAGGCGATGGAAGAGCTGTTGAATGAGAATCCTACGATTGATGTGGTGGTACTTGCCTTGGGAGCGAATGATTTTCTTTCTGGCACTCCTGTTGAAACGGAAAATCCTGAGGTAACTAAGGCGGACTGGCGTTGTCCGGGTACGGAACGGGAGTATAATGATGCACTTTTCACAGCCATCGGGGAAAGCTGTCAGGCGATAATTGATCGCATCCTGGCCATACGCCCTGATATTCGCATCGTTATACCCAGCTATACCTATAGCGCTATCGATGTCCACAGTGAGTGTGGCGCAGAACCTCAGAATCGTGGCTGGGCCGGTTTGGGATTGGCAATGCAACAGCTGGCCAATGCCAATGAACGTGTTGAATTTGTTAATAATTATGGCTTGATGCAGTGGCACTATGGCGTGTATACCACAGCACAGGAAGAAGATGAAAGCACATGGGGAGCGCCTGATATCCCAGCACAAGATTCTTCCCTGCTCTATCCTGTGGATATACTCACGGAAGCGTTGGTTAACACAGGAAATCCCGGAGGATTACCACAGTACCGCGCTCCTCGCCAGGCATATATTGATCGTGAAGGGCATCCGACAGAGGAATCCGCGGGGCTGTTGGTTCAACGCATGATGGACACGCATATCGAGCAATGGCTGCGTTATCCAAAGGTTTTCGAAATACGTCCATTGGATGCCTCAGACGCGCAGGCACGTTTCCAGCTAACCTTTAGTGAAACGGTGAGCGGGTTTGACGCCTCTGATATGAGTGTCGTTGCCCAAGATGTCGCTGGCACCACCAAAGATGCACGCGTGCTGGGTATAACCCCCGCAGATGCGGCACGCATCTATACGGTCACCATCGATACAACGGGGCTTACAGGGGGGGCAGGCATTCATATTTTTGATGACGATTCCATCGTAGCGCAAAGTGGACTTCCATTGGGTGGTCCAAATACCGCTACCTGGACAGACAACGGTGCGTTTAGCTACAACGGTGCGTTTTCGTTTACCGATTTAACTACACCCGACCCAAGTGATTTTCAAGGTGCTTTGACTTTCCTTGCGGCTATGACAGAACCGTATGAAGAATTGATTAACAATATGTTGAGTTTTTCTCCGGACAAACTCGATATAAATTCAAACTTTACTGATTTGCTCATGAGCTTTTTAACCGGCTCCGTTTCACTTGACACACTATATATTTCTGGAAATTATCTTCTGGAAAGCTATGAGTTTGCGTTGATCCACAAATGCCTTTCCGACAGCAATTTCGACTTGAGTTCCGTTCGGATTCCGCAAGAAGAGGAAGGCACTACTTTGCCGGGACCCTCTCATGCCGCTGTGATGAGCGCATGGCAGCAGGATATCACCCAAATGCAGGCAGATCTCGGGGGACGCGATCAGTTGGCGCTACAAATTTTTGCAGGCCTGGACACCCTTTTCGCTGGATATATGATGTTGGGCGACCAAGATTCGCTGAGTCTGATGCAGGGGCTTTCCGCCATTCTTTCAGCGATGGCAAACGAGATTGAAAAATTCCTTCCCGGAGTATCTTTCTCTGAGATTACTGCCAACAATTATTCAGGACATCCGGAATGGTTTTCTTCTACTGCCGATCCGGATGGCGATGGATACTCAAACGCAGCAGAGTATCTCCATTTTCAATCAGACGGTCCCGATGCGTACGCAGATGCCGCATTAAATTCATCCCTGCATCCCCTACCCCTCAAGCAATGGTATGAAGTATCGGAAAAACTGCGCCTCTATATTCCTGAACTTTTACCGGTTAGCACGACCTATCAATGGTATAAGGACGGTATCCCCATCCAGGAAGATGCGGCACATACGGGCACCCAGACGCGAACGCTTAATATCCCCACGTTGAGTTTGTCAGACGCCGGTGCATACCACTGCGTGTATAACCAAAACATACCCGAAGGCGAAAAAGCCGAACAGACCTATGGCCCGATTCAAATTCAGGTGGCAAATGAGCTTCCCGCGCACTCGCAGTTCACGCTAGTCCTCTTTGCCCTAGTAATCACCCTCTTGTTTGCGTTCCGCATATATCGCGTCGCATAAAGAACACTAGCAAAAAAAAGACGCCTTCTTCCTCGGATATTCATTGGAAGAAGGCGTTTTTTCTCGTATACAGGAAGGAGGATGAGGCTAGAAAAATTCTGCTGTGAGTATGTATTGCAGCACTGAGTTTCTGCACGGTATAGTATCTCCATGGTGAGTAGAATATTGGCTCTTTCGAAAGGATAGCTCACCGTTTCATACGAGAAATGGAGTATTTTTATAAAAGATGAAGAGCTTGGGTTGGACAGATATGCTTGTAGTTTTTTGTATGGTGCGTGAGGTCGGCTGAATGCTTTCACCGTCGGATGAAAAACGGGAAAAACGTCTTTGTTGGGCGACGGATATCCATCTTGATTTTCTCGCGCCAGAACAGGTGGAGGCTTTCTATGACTCACTGATCGAGGCACAACCGGATGCGCTTTTGCTGGGGGGCGATATTGCGCGTGCGGATAATCTGGAAGCATATCTGCGACATTTGGACAAACGCATTTCATTCCCGGTTTATTTCGTCTTGGGTAATCACGATTATTATTGCAGCAGCATCGCGGAAACACGAAACAAGCTGCGTCACCTCGTCCAGACTTCGCAACATCTGGTCTGGCTTCCCCACGCTGGTGTAGTTTCTTTGACGGAAAAAACCGGGCTGATCGGTATGGGCGGGTGGGGAGATGGACGTTTGGGGGACTATGAAAACTCTTCGGTAAAGTTAAATGATTCGGTATATATCGAGGAACTTAAAGATCTGGATAAACATGCGTTGCATCAAAAAATGTTGCAGTTGGGCGCAGAAACGGCAACCCATTTCAAGGCAGTACTCCCCCACGCGCTGGCGCACTTTCAGCATATTCTCATTCTGATGCATGTACCACCGTTTGCTGAGGCTTGTCTGTATGAGGGACGCCCTGGGGATGCAAATACAATCCCTTTTTTCACATGTGGCGCACCGCGTGAACTTTTGTATCGTGTTGCACGCGAGAATCCGTTCCACCATTTTACGGTGCTCTGTGGACACACCCATCACCCGTATGATAAGCATCTGCTGCCCAATTTACAGGTAAAGGTAGGCGGCGCCGCCTACGCTGCCCCTGCATTCCAGGAGCCTATCAACGTGTACTAACGTGTATTCTCCACCGGAATACCGCGCTCATAATAAAAAAGCCGCAAGCACGACGAGCAGTCCAAGAACAAACAGCAATACCCAAAAGATAAGCCCACCGAAGGGACTAATTTCGTGAAAGGAACGTACGGAAAAGAGCACTTGGGGTAAACGAAGAATGTCGGACAAGCCAAAGGCTTCTTCTGTGCCGACGGCAACCCAGAATTTCCCTTGTTCTTCAGTCGGAATATAGCCGACCAAGTAGTAATTACCATTTTTTTCAAACACATGCTCCTGCGTCGACCAACGCCAGGAGGTAGTCCCTGTGAATTCTTCGTTAAAGACTTCCGGCGTTCCCCCCGCACTGGTAAAGATAATCCCGCCCAAGCCTTCTGGAATATCAAAAGGAAGCTCGATGGGCGGCAAATCCACCCCCAGCAACACAGCAGCGGGACGCAGATTTCCATAGCGCTCGATATAAGGTACGCCAAGCTCGACCGACAAGGTTTCTCCTGCCTGAGCCGCAAAAGAGAACCACATTGTGGGTGCAGCAACTGTCGCTTCGTGATACCCCACTTGCGAAACACCGATATCAGCAAGCACATGCGCTGTTTCCGCATTTGTAGCCCCACCGTCGATAACAATAGGATTGTGAGCAAAAGCCGATAGTGCACCTATAAGAAAAAAACTTGTTGTTCCGTATACGTAAAGTCGTTTCATGCTCCCCCCTTTTTTCAATAGCATCCCTTTTACCTCCTAGCGCAACAAGGACTACTTCCATCGTAAAGTAAGAACTGCGGACTGTCAATATCGAGCACTCCAGTATTGTCTTTCCCTGTGATGGCGTGTATACTTACCTCGCTGGTTCGTCTGTATCCCATAGATACAGAGGCTAAGAGGGAATCCGGTGCAAGTCCGGAACTGCCCCGCAGCGGTAATCAGGAACGAAAGGCGCATTGAATGCACTGGGATAGAGGGTTGTGTCCTCGCCCGGGAAGCAGCGCCGAGTAGGCCCGGCCGATTCTATTGGTTTGCCTGAAAGTCCGAAGACCTGCCAGCGGCGTGTCGTTTTGAAACGATGCGAGTGAACAGCCTTCGCGGGAAAGGTGACTGTAGCGCATGCCGGTCGGCATGGTAGGGTCTTTCTCTTTTCTCTCTTGGGGATGTCCTCTCTCCGTTTCATTCACGACGCGTTACGACAATAGTCGTCCAACGTGGGCTTGGAATTGAAAAGGAGAATCTTGACGCTATGTATCTCGTACGCCCCCCTCATCTGACTGTATTTTGTCTTGCAACCGCCTTGGTTGCGTCCTGCCTGTTCGCGAACAGTTATGCGGCCAATCCAACTATCGACCATAGTGGACCGTATTCACAAGGAACGGACACTACGCACGCCATTGATCCTGCGATTGCCAATGATGACGCTTCCATTCTGGCCTGGGTTACCGGGCATCTGAATTATTACCGGTCTGACGGTGACACTAATTATGCCGATCCAACAGCGGCGTATGGCAACCCTGCGGGTACGTTTGGCGTGGTTTCGCTGGGCGATTTGGATGCAGCACAAATTCTTAATGGTGATCCTGTTGGTAAAATTACGCTGACTTTCGATATATCGATTGGCAACGATGCCGGCCATGACTTCGCCGTTTTTGAAAACGGTTTTGCAGCAGATTATTGTGAGCTCGCCTATGTAGAAGTTTCAACGGACGGCGTAGAGTTTGTCCGTTTTGAAAGTTACTACAATTACGCCACTGCACCTATTGGCGGTTATTCTTACCTGGACGCTACAAAGGTATACAACCTGGCAGGAAAACATGCTGGCAATTTTGGAACGCCCTTTGATTTAGAGGAGTTGGCTGACAATACCAAGGTGGTAAACGGCCTGGTTGATTTGAATGATATCAACTATATCCGTCTAATAGACATCCCTGGCGATGGAAGTTTCCTCGACTCAGAAGGACGGGGAATATACGATGCATGGGTCACTTGGGGTTCGGGTGGTTTTGATCTGGATGCGGCCTGTGTACTGAATACTGCCACAGCAGATTTAACCGCCAGCCTGAATGGCAGTGATATTACACAGGGAGCAACTACCTCGAATTCTCCACTTCATTTCACCATTACATTCAGCGAACCTGTCGTGAATCTTTCCGCAAGTGATATCACGGTAAGCAATGGAACGGCGGACGCTTTAACGGGAACAGGAACTAGCTGGAGTTTTGAAGTAATTCCGGGCGCTTTGGGTGAGGTCTCCGTGCAGCTTGGCGCTGCCAAGTGTCAATCTGACACCTATGGAGGAAAACAAAACAAAGCCTCCAACACTTTTTCGTTTACCGCGATTACTTCGGATACAACAGCGCCAACAGCTACGATTACGCCGGTTTCACCTAATCCTCGCAACACCGCGGTGAATAGCGTGGAAATTGTTTTCAGTGAGACCGTAAGTCATGTAGACGTAAACGATTTCACGCTAACGTGTAATGGCGGCACAAATCTGCTGACGGGTGCTGAAACGCTAAGCAGCACGGATAACATTACCTTCACGCTTGATGTGTCGGCCCTTACGACGACCGATGGCGCGTATGTTTTTGATGTCGCTGTTTCTGACATCACAGATACTGTGGGCAATCCGTTGGATGCGTCTGCACAAAGTAGCTGGACGATGACAACCACGGCTCCAGAACCCACTATCCTGCCTGTTTCTACACCTGCTTACACGGCAGTGACGTCTATTGGTATTCGGTTTGAAGAAGCGGTACAAAACTTCACGCTGGACAACCTCACGCTTAGCTACGAGGGCGGTGCAAACTTGTTAACGGCAGCGCAAACCCTAACCTCTTCGGATGGGGGGAAAAACTGGAGCCTTGGCATTGGCGGATTAACGAATACCCAAGGCGCATACACGCTGACGCTATTGCCCAATGGCATTGTGGACTTGGCTGGTAACGCCGTTACGGTTGGCGATACGCTCTCGTGGAGCAAAACCTTGGCGGTCGTGGGTGAAAATGGCTATACCATCGACGAATACTATGCCAATCCCCATATATCTAACTTTACGCTGGTTAGTTTTGACTGGGACAACAACGGCGCCCTCTACTACTCCACCGGAAACTACTCAGCTGAGGCGTTTTCGGTATACCAGTACGACGGTGGCGTTCCCAATGCCATCTACAGCCAACCTGGTCTTTTCCCCGGTTCCCGTGTTACCCGGATTGGCTCGCAAATCTATTTCAATGACGGCGGCGATTATAGCCGCATGAGTTACAATGGCTTCCGATACGATCCCGCTACGGGTGGAGCAGCAGTCGCGGTATGGGACGATACGAATCCGGTTTATGACTGGGGACTGAATACCTACAACGGCGAAACCGACATTCTATATGCCGGTGCGGATGGATGGGGCCCCACGTCGCTCTATTATGCGACTTTGGACGCCAACGGCGACTTCACTTCTTTCCCGGCCATTCATTTGGGAGAGATTGGCGGCTCAAGCGGTCCAGTGTCTGCCGATACGCAAGGCAACCTGTTTTATGCGGATGGTTATGCAAGCCCCCCCTGCATTTACCGCTGGACGGCTGCGGAAGTAACTGCGGTTATTCAAGCCCCCGCTTTGAATAGCCTGCTTCCCGATGGACATACCTGGGCGACCATTGAGGGAGCTGCATCGGGAGCCACAGGTATGGTCGTTGATGGGGCCGGTAATGTTTACCTTAGCGCGACTTCCTGGACTGCGCCCAGTGAACTGCGGGTTTATCACAACGACCCTTGTACCGGGAACTATACAGACTATGAAGTTATCGCTACATATACTGGACGTATGGAAACCGTACGCTTACGTGACGGTAAAGTCTTTGTCAGCTGCGACCAAGGTATTTACAGCAGCAATCTGACGCCACAGGTCTGTTATACTCGCGTCATCGATACACCTGCAGAGGATGCCGAAACAGTCACCTTTGAGATCGCTTTTACGGAACCGGTATCAGGACTCGCCTCCGACTTGAGTAATTTCGAATTGATTACCCAAGCGACCGGTACCATGGTACAGACGCCATATCTGATTGCCGACTCCCTAAGCACTACAGATAACACCGTCTACACCGTTGAAGTGAATACCGGCATCTTTGAAGGTACCCTTTCCCTCAACGTAGGGGCAGGTGGTGCTATTGTCGATGCAGACGGTGCAGCGATTGCAGACGATTTTGTCGCTTGTGATACCTTTACCGTGGATACGCTAGTGCCGCTACTCGTTTCCCCTGTGGGTGAGACGCATAAGACCGTTACCGAAAATGATACGGTCAGCTTTGAGGTTTTAGCGACCGGCATCTCTGGCACGGTGAGTTACCAATGGTTCAAAAAAGGAGAAAGTAACAAAGCGGCGGATACAGCAATCGGTGAAGATAGCTCGACATTCACCTTGGCCAGCGTCCAGTTGGAAGACGCTGGCAGCTATTACTGCCGGGTTTCGGACGCTGCGGAGACGGTCGACTCGACCCTTTTCACGCTTGAAGTATCAGCATGTGTACCTGTGAAAAACACGCTGACACTTGTTATCCTGACACTTTCTTTAAGCCTCTTGGGTGTTGCAGCAATGCGAAAACGTCACGCTGCAAAACAATAACAAACCCAGGCAGAGCCGGGGAGCTTTTCCAGTTCCCTCCCCGGCTCTTGTCTGTTAAATTAAAAATAAAAGTAAGGATCAAGATCATGAAGCTTCAGTCCCACCCCCGGTATACGTTCTTTTGGGGCATGCTCTTTTTCATCACTACCATATTTTACGGTCATGCAGCAGCCGAAGACCCTTGGGCGGATGAGGTACTGGACTACAATGCCATCGATCCTAATCTTGGTTTTGACACGCCCCAGAAAACCTTGGGGGAACCGGTAGGTGGCGGCACCTATGCCCCAAATAACACCAGCCTGCACTCGGTGGGACGTCCCGGTCCCGCGCCCGGTAGCTTTATCACGCTGAAATTCAACACACCGGTAACAGACGATCCTCGTAATCCAATGGGATTGGATTGTATCGTTTTTGGTAACGGTTTTTGGGTCGGCGGCAATCCAGAACGCAAGTGGATTGAAGCCGGATTAATCGAAATTAGCACAGATATAAATGGAAATGGTTTGGCGGACGATCCTTGGTATCTCATTCCAGGGAGCCGCAATCTGGACCGTTCCGTCTTGCCTGCGGGCATTCCCAATACCGAACCTTATCTGGCGGGCAATGTGCTTAATTCCGGCCCCGACAATGTGGAATACAATTGGGGCTATGCGGAATTAACGCCAACGCAGTTTAAATATCTGGACAATTACGTGCGTCCCGATGATCCTAAAGAAGTCGGCCTTAGTTCAGGAAGTGGCGGCGGCGACGCCTTTGATATTGCCTGGGCGGTAAAGGACGATGGTTCTCCAGCGAACCTTAGCCAGATTGATTTTGTACGCATCTCCGCTTTTATTGCGCAAGACGACCCTACTTTTGGATTTATCACCCCGGAAATTGATGCTCTTGCTGATGTAGCGCCAGATCTGGATGAAGATGCGGATGGCATTCTGGACGAATACGAAACCCGGGTAGCAAACACCGACCCTTCACGTCCTGAGAGCACTGTCTTGGCGCTGGAAATTCCGCCGCAGGAAGGCGACAGCGCTGCTGGTGCAGAACTGGGAACGGCAGCAGATGCTTACGGCAACCGCGTCACCTTATATTCCAGTGGATTGCGTAGTGGCTTTCGCGCATATAATTGCATGGTGGACATTCTATCTATCGACGATCCAGCCCCTATTGCTGGTATTACGGACAAGATTAAAAGTAGCGCCTGCCGCGATTTCCGTAGTAGCGAGACTGATTTTGAGGCAGCGCAAATTCAGGATGCAGAATTCACTATAGCCTATAGCGCTGCTGAAATTGTGGGACTGGATGAAGCGGAATTGCAACCGTATCGCTTTGATGGGCTGAATTACACTCAGGAAGGTATTTCCGCTATCACCAAAGAAGTGAGCGAAAATCAGCTTACCTTCCGTAGTCGCTATGCAGGCATCTTTCTTTTAGCATCCATTGCGGGTGACGGTGACACGCAATCTTCCGCAGGAAAAATAACGCTCCACGCGACACCGGATTTTGCCGTGGTGGGTGAACCCGGCACAGCGGTCACCGTTACCAGTGAAGCAATTGAATTACTGGACGAAAGCATTGCGCCTGAGGGCATGTACTTTACCGTGTCTACTACGTTGGGCCTTGTCACAAGCGCCGACGCTGACCCAACAACGGAAGGCATTCAGGTTGCAGCGACGGAAGGAAGGATTACCTTTACCGTTCAAGGTACTACACAATCGGGTACTGCCACCTTTGCCGCAGCTTCTTTAAACGGCGCTGTACACGGTTCGCTCCCCTATCCTTTCCATGCCGGCATGCCCGTCTCCAGCGTTGAGATCTACAAAATTGATCCTGCTGCCACCGCTCCCGGTCCAGTGCATTTCATGACCAGTCCCATGACGGACATGTACGGCAACCCGCTCGATGATGGCGCAGTGGTGACGTTGGTGGCTCAAGGGGGTTCTATTCTCACCCCAGATGTACAACCTACTGTCACTGGACACCAACTTAGCATACATGACGGTATCGCTGAATTTTCTGTACGCGTATATACCACCGATGAGCATGACACAGAGATGTTGCATCTGGAGCTGTATGCAGATGAAAACGAGACGTTCCTGCTAGAACAGGATGACTTTATACTAGACGTAGTCGAAATGCCCCTGTTGTCGACATATACGCTGCTTCTACTGGTGCTGTGCATTCTGGTTTGTCGGCACTACTGCCGCAAACGCTCCACTTGAGTCATGATACAAAGAAATTACGAAAAAGAAGGCGGATTTACACTAATCGAGTTGCTGGTGGTCATTGGAATCATCGGTATATTAGCCGCGCTGCTATTACCTGCTTTATCCCGTGCACGCATGCAGGCACTATCCGTCCAGTGCGTCAACAATCTGCGGCAACTCTTCCTGGCGAACACCATGTACGCAGCAGAGCACCACGGACATTATGCGCCTGCGGCTGCAGACATGTACGATTTTTTGCTGCCGGACGCTGAACCGGATAATTTTGGAGGACGCCGTCGTTGGCACGGTGTACGGGAAACGCCGAATCAGCGGAGCGTCTTTGATTATCGACAAGGCCCCCTCTTTGAATATCTGACGGACGGACGCGTAAAAGAATGCCCTGTCTTTTTTGAATACCGCACCCACGCTGAAAACCCCAACGCTTTCGAAGCAGGCACTGGCGGCTATGGGTACAACATGGCCTACGTAGGGTCTATGCTTAGTATTGAAAAAGATCCCGTAAAGGCATGTCGCAAAGGCATGCTGGATGTACGTATTAAAGATCCTGCAAACACGATCATGTTTGCCGATGCCGCGCTACCGCAAGAAAACCATCTTATTGAATACAGTTTTGTCGAACCCCCAAAAACGGTTTCCTACAAATATCCGCATGGAGAACCGGGCGACTATTTCATGTCACCGTCGCTCCACTTCCGCCATTACAACCGTGTGAATGTAATCTGGTGCGACGGGCACATCAGCAGCGAACGCTGGGGGTGGGCTCCTGAAGAAAATGCCTATGGCGCTAAAAACGCCCAATGGCGAGTAGGATGGTTTGGCCCAGAGAATAATAAATACTTTGACTATTCACTGGATGTCGCATCTTTCTCAGAGGCGGAATCCTCTCGCTGAGCATTTCGCTTCATTAACTCTGGATACAACTTTTGCATGCATTCAGGACAGATGCCATGGGTAATCATAGCTTCCGAATGGGTGGACAAGTACTGATCCACATCCTCCCAATACCCCTCGTCATCACGCACCCGTTTACAATTGGCGCAAATAGGCAGTAAACCCGAAAGCCTTTTTACTTCGCCCAACGCGGTCTTCAATTCATCAATCAAACGGTTACGTTCCTGCTCCAACGCAACCCGTTCGCTACAATCCCGCATCACATAGAGAATCGCACGTGTCCCCTGCCACGGCATCACCGCTACGGTGACATCGATCATGCAGGTTTCCCCATCCCGTTTCAAAAAACGATATGGCCCCAGCACCGCATCCAACGCTATCTCTTTTTCATTTATTTCCGGCGCTATTTCTGCCGCCACTGTCGAAAAAATCTTCCCCTGCACTTCCTCGACACGGTAGCCCAACACCCACTCTACAGCGCTGTTAACGAAGAGGATGCGACGTGTTTCCGCCTCTATAACAAAAATCGCATCTGAAAAAGCCTCCACGACCACCGCTAACTGTTCCGATGTCAATTGTTGCATCGTAGCAAGCACCCTTTCCCGGCTGGAGACGCGCTTCGAGCGCTTCCCCGCATCATACTTTTTCATATCGACTTCCTTGTAAGGGTATCATAGGGGAGGCATAGCCGCACGTCAATGCGTAATCTTGGCCAACGCATCCTCCGCAGCTTTGATCAAAACGGGTTTGGTCGGCGCTGTGGTCAATAACGGATGGGTGCCAATTTGAAAAGAAATAAGCTCGTACACCGTAACATGCTTCTGGATGGCGAGAGCCAACGTATTGATAAGTTCGCCGACCGATTTTCCACCACAAACCTCTCCGCCAATAATCTGACCCGAATCCGGCATGACCGTAATCTTAATGGCCAGAGGAGCAGCGTCCGGAATCGTACCGGGATGTCGGTCAATATCCTGAAACGAGCCAATAATGTAATCAATATTATCCTGTTGGACAATTTTTTCAAAAGCACCCGCCGATGCAAAGGCAACACCATTAAGCTCAGTAGAAAATACCGACAGTGTGCCCGGAAAGTTGCGTTTGATGCGAATCTTTCTCAAATTATGTCCAAGAACACGCGCTTCTGCTGCGGCTGTAGAGGCCAGCATAATATTATCTGTGCGCCCAGTAATAAAACCGCACGTCTGGGCGCAATCCCCCACCGCATAGACTCCAGCTACAGGGGTACGCAGGTAATTGTCGACAACAATCTGATCGTGCTTGTTCAAATCGATACCCGCTGCCGCCGCAATCTCGGTGTTAGCCTGATAGCCCATAGCAACTACCACCAGATCAGCAGCCAACGTGCTTCCGTCTTCCAGACGTATGCCCGTGGCACGATCATCTTTCCCTAAAATCTCTGTCACCTGCGATTGTGCGTGAAGATGTATCGAAGTCTGACGCAATGTCTCATCAATACGTTTTGCGAAGTCTTCCGAAAACGAACGCTGCAGGCAGTATTGCGCTCTGTACACCAAATGAACTTCTTTTTGAGGATCTTTGGCAAGTTGTTCCGCCAATTCCACCGCCGTAAAGCCAGAGCCGAGAACAACAATCCGTTTTACAGCATCGGCCTGTTCCTTCAGAGCCCTTATACCCGCATAGGATTTGGGTACATAGGCGACTCCCTGTTTTAAATCGTATCCCTTAAGAAAAGAGGGGCGCACAGGGCGCGACCCGGTCGCAAAGACCAACTTTTCAAAGCCAAACTCATCTCCAGAGGCCACTGTAATTGTGCGACTTTTTACATCGACCTTCGTAACGGAATCGATACACAATTCCCCCCCGAGATCAACAAAGGGTTTAGGACCCATGACATTTTTATCCACCTCCCCTAAGTCATGGAAAACATAGGGAATGCCACAAGGCACCATACTCCTGGGCTCCTGTGTAACCATAAGCATCTTCATGTCCTGATGCTGTTTCTTAGCCGTTGCTGCAGTAACAATGCCTGAGGGACCACCGCCGATTACAATCACATCATAGGTTTTCATCATTAATTCCTGAGTCTGTTTTTTGTGCTATTAAAAGGACTCTCACAAATTCACTAAAAAGAATCATCCCCGTATAAAACCATGTTCAGCGGTACTTTATTCCCAAAACAAATTATTTTTTGTGTTTCTTCTTTTTCCCTTTGTCCGTTTCCAGGGTAGTAGAAACCTTATCTAAACGGATGAGCATCGGTTCCAGTGAGTTCACCACCATGGGGAAAGTCACATCACGTCCCAGAATCAAGTCGCGTCCGCTGGACATACTGCTGGACAGATAGCAGTGCACCGGTTCTTTACGTATATTAATCAAGTACAGATACGGCTGGCCATCAAGAACCACGTAGCGTGTCTTAATCCCTTCCTGGGGATACCCGAAAGCGTTAACAGGACGTGGGATATCCGGAAGACTGCCCAGCACAATAGCGGCATCCATCGCATGCAGATACTCCGTGGGGAGATTCACGCCACGCACCAAAACGGTATTGGGCGTATTGCGAATTACACGATGGCGCGATCCCCCTTGGGGATTGTAGGGAATCGGCGTACCCACACGGGCTACGGTGCCGTTGTTCTCAACAAATGCAGCGATTTTCTCAAAGGTTTCATCCATCAGAGCCGGTGTATCGGGAATCACCAGCACTTTGTAGGAATCCAGCATGCCCTGCTGCACCTGCTCCTCAGAAATGAAACGCAGGCCATATCCTGAAAAAGAACATCCTTCGTAGGCAAACCAGGCCGACTCCAGATGGGGTACGCCATCGTCGAAAATTTTCGAGGCGTCACTGTAGAGAATTGCAACATCAGGTTGTGCTTCCTGAAACGCCACAATAATGGGAGCAAGACGGTTGATGTCCAGTTGTGCTGTCGCGAAAGCATCCAAGGTCTCCGGTCGTGAAAAGACAACTGTGTCTTCCGCAAGTGCAATGGCGTTCAAACCCGACATAACCGCATCCCAGATAGCGCTATGCACGTATTTATAGCTGTACTCTAAATCCAATGTATCATTTAATACGATATCATAGTCCATGTTGAGCATCGGCTTATCCGGTTGCAGCGAGTGCATAAGCGTATAAAACACGGACTGGCGCGGATAGCTCACCGCATAATAAGAATCTTTGGGGTTGGTGGTAGCGGAGCAACTGCCGGCATCCATCATTTTAGCCAACATGTCGCGATCGATCCCCCAGCGCGATTCCCCTTTATCGAAAGCGGCATCGGGTAACGTAATATGTAAGGGCAAATCGGGTGCGTAATGCCGTGCCGCCTCAGTAATCTCCGAAAAAAACGCCGTGCTCAGACTACGATGAAACTGCTGCCAGTCATATTGATACGCACGTCGATTGGGATACGTATGAGCAGGAGCATCTTCATCCCATATCGTAATTTCATCGTATGAAGCAAGATGCGCGTGCCACAAGCGATTTAGTTTCTGACGGTCCGGGTGTTGTTCTTTAACAAGCTCAATGAAGTTCTGACGTACAACTTCACCGTCAAATTTAAAGCGAGGAGAACGCGCCAGACTGACGCTATTTACCATGGATTGCTGCGCAAGATAGGGCAGCGCCGCCTCTAAATGGCGCAGGTAGGTTTTCTTTACCCCTGGCTGTGCGAGATCGACAAAGCCTTTATCTTTGAGGTTGGGCCATGTATCCAAAGCCCAGGTTCCCAGACGTTCAGGAGCCAATTGAACTGTCAAACTGATGTTATGATCCTGCGCTGCACGGAAAAGCGGATCGTAGGTTTGCTGAAAGGGGGCCACCTCGGTCAGACTCGACAGGGTGTCGGAGGGAGGAAGATCAAAAACGGCCCAATTAAAGCCATATTCCGCCAAGGTTTCCAAGGTACCCGGATCGGCAGAGGCTAGCATGCGTCCAAACAAAAAGACCGGCGTATCGTCAACATAAATGTTGCCATTTCGCAAGGTCGCTTTTGATAGATCCAGTTTTGGCATTGTTTTTTGTAATTCCGGGGTCTGCAAACGCCAGACCGAAGAGGCCGCCAGAGATTCCTCAGTTGCTTTAAGATAGGAAATGGTGGCGTCCGCTTGTCGCCAAGTCTCCGTATCTAATAATTGCTGCGCCTGTTTTGCCGCATGGTCCGCAATTTTTATGCGGACTGCAAGATAGGGAGACAAGGGCGCTGTTTCCGAATTTTCCGTCTGCAAAAGCGACTCACGGACACTGGCAAGGCGCTTCAGCGCCTGGGCCAATTCCTCTTCCAAAGACACCTGGGTAACCTTTTTTATACGCGCTTTGGCATAGGCAGACTTGTACTCCTCGGTGTAATCCACTTCCAGAACAGTCTGATACACGCCTACCGGCAGTGTTTCCGTGTCCAACATGAAGCTGCATGTATTCTTACCCTGATGCAGATCCACCGTCAGTATACCTTCCTTCACCACCTGTTTCTGCTCGTCTAATACCGTAAGGCGCACATAGGTACTGCCATACGAGGCGTTGCTATGCACATAGAATGAAAATGGGATTTGCTGCGCCACCGCAGGCGTGGTTCTTTCAGGAATTTCCAAATGTACCTGCAGGGTCGGCTCGTAGCTCTTCTCCAATACCCACAGGGTGTTTAACGCCATTGACGGTGTTGAACCGCCCTCCTGTGCTTCAACACCTGGCACTGCAAAAAGCATCCCCACGATACAAACTAGCCCAACAAAATGGAGCCTCATCCAATCATCCTTTCCTGGCCCTTCAGGACCGTAATCCCCAGCAAGCTGTCATTACGCCCTCTATCCCTGCATAGGGAGTGCGAACGCATGTATTCTTCATAAGATATGCTTGTATTGTATAGGCGCAACACCTAACGAATCAAAAGCAAACAGGATTCCAATTCTCTTTGTAGCTAACGCTATATCTTCTGGCTTCGTTGACACGGTACCTTTAACGGGAAAAGAGACGCATCAAGTCCGTAATCTCTTTGAGGCGTAACGCGCGACAGAGTAATGTGTAGACCAAGGCAGCTAAACTAATGGGCACTATAACCGTTGCAAGCTCTTGCCACCATACCGGCGCATCCCACATACGTTCAAGGCGTACGACAGCGCCATATGTGACCACAGCCATTCCGCCAACGGCGAAAGCTATTTTCAGCAAAGCCACGCCAAAATCGCGGTTCCATAACGCGCCAAATTTTGCCCAGAGCAACAGATATAAGGCACAAAAGTTTAGAGTAAACGAAATCGTGGTGGACAACGCCAATCCTCGGAAACCCATGGGTCCCACCAACATACAATTGAGCAGAATGTTAAGAAACATACTGGCCGAAGCCACAATAACCGGCGTTACGGTATCCTGGACAGCATAAAAACCTTGTACACTTACTTTAACCCAGGCGAAGGCCAGAAGCCCCATGGCGTAATATACCAACGCAATCGAAGTGCGTTGCGTTGCATACGCATCAAAATGTCCATGCTCAAATAACAGGCGAATAACGGGTTCTCCCACCAGCATAAGTCCAACCATGGCCGGGGCAATCAGAAAAAAAGTTTGCCGCAACCCGTACAACAGGGTGTCCCGAATTTCCTCATGACGTTTATGTGCACCTGCCCGGGAAATCGCAGGCAAGATCGCAGCCGCCACCGCTATACCAAAGACGGATAACGGTAATTGCACCAGACGATTAGCGTAGAACAATGCGGAGACGCAACCTGACTCCAGTGAATAGGCAAAAAAACTATCTACCAGCTTATTTACTTCCCCTGTTGCCTGTCCCACGATAACCGGCCCCAGCAACCAGAAAACTTTCCGAATTCCTGGGTGCCGTAGACGGAAATTGGGCCAGATAACCCCGACCTTGCGGTACAAGGCTGCATACATGACCCCCAATTGTGCCAGTCCCCCTAGCCAAACCCCTATAACTAAAGCCCAGGCAGGCTCTTCAAAGTAGTTGCGCAACGCCAGACACGACAGGATCAAGGCCACATTAAGCAGCAGGGGTGACCAGGATGGGGTGGCGTAATGTTTTGCAATAAATAACGGCGCCATGGCGAAAACTGCCATGCCGATTAGAAAGAGATAGGGGAAAATACCTTGGAGTAAACGTACTGTAGAATGCAGCGTTGCTGCGTCTTTCGGCGTGCTTCCCGTAAAGACACGCGCCAGCGTTAGCATTTGCGGCACATACGGCATGATCAGCACACCCAATAGCGTGAGCACGCCAAAAATTAATAACATAGCCGACATACACGCTGATATGAGTTCGCGATATGCCTCGGGAGAATCTTTCTCATGGCTTTCCGCAAATACCGGAACAAAGGCTGCATTCGTAGCCCCTTCCCCCAACATATCGCGCAACATGTTGGGCAATTTGAAGGCAAAGAAAAATGCATCTCGCGAGACAGCCGGGATGAGTGCACCTAAAACCATATCGCGCACCAGTCCCAAAACACGGCTTAACAGCGTCCCCCCCGCAAAAATAGCAGCGAAGCGCGACAATTGACGTTTTGAAGTACTCATCTACCCCTTCCGAGCTCAAGCATCTGCCGCCTCTCCCCCATCGCGATTGGTGTGTCGTCCACATTGCCAGCAGTACAGTGGAATCCCCAGAAAACACAAGAACAACCCCAATAGAAGGAGCGGGAAATAACGCACCCCAAGGATTGTCCCCCCCGTCGCGGGAAGCGGGACCGGCAAAATACCGATACGTCGTTGCATCAGGTTGGCCATGGGGTGCTCGCATGCGTAATCCCATTGGATCAAGCGTCCTGGATACACCAAGGTGCTACACAAGGGAGCAAACCGTCCATAAGGGTCAAACACCCCGGAAATACCTGTATTTGCGCAATGCACCAGTGGCAGACGGGTCTCGACGGCTCGCATACGCGCAATCTCTAATTCCTGCGCCACCGCGTTACTTGAGCCAAACCACGCCAAGTTGGTAATAACGGTCAAAAAATCCGCCCCTTGCCGTTGCAATGCCACCGCCATGGGAGAAAATAATACTTCGAAACAAATCAATGGACCCAACTGACGCAGGGGCAACTTCAGCACCTTCTGTTTTTCCCCGGCATCTACATCTGTGGGTACAATCTGACGCAAAAAAGGGAAAAGTGTATCAAAAGGCATATATTCGCCAAAGGGAGCCAAATGCACCTTATCGTATACATCGCACACCGTTCCAGAGGCCTCCAGCAATACACTCGAATTGTATTCGCGCCGCACCGGCCCTGATTCAACGCGGGTGGTGCCTGCAAAAAGAAATGCATTCGTACTCGACGTCATCTCTTTAAGCCAAGGCAACACCGCCTCCCGCGAAAAATCACACATGACCAATGCTTCTGGCCACACCCACAAGTCTGCCTGTTGTTGTTTCTTTTGCGTCTGTACAATCTGTGCCTGTTCCACCGCCATACGCACCATGGGAACCGTAAATTCCGGGTCCCATTTCATTTCCTGTGCATAGTTGGACTGATACAAACCCACCTGAAAGGGCTCTTCACCATAGTTCGCCTCCTCCATCAACAGCTTTCCCCCCAGATGCAGCCCCCCTAGCAACAAACACGCTGCCCCAAGATAAATCAGGCGATGTTTCTTTGTTATCCAGGCCGTTGCGAGCAACGCATTGCAGAGGATCAATACACAGGAAAGCAGCAATACGCCTCCCCAAGCCGCCCACTGCAAAACAAACGGGTTTCCACCCTGGCTGTATCCTAATGCCCCCCAGCCAAAGCCTGTGAACAGATTCGCCTGAATCCACTCCATCCCGCCCCATAATGTCATTAAAAGCAATGGTGAAAGGGTCTGGTAAGGAAGATACTTACGAATACTCACCCAGGCAGCGCCCAACAATCCCCAGAACAAGGCCAGCCCAATACACAAAAGCTGATAGCCCAGAAGCGCCCAGCCCCCAGCCCAAAAAATATTACTGATCAGCCATTGTAAAAGCAGACTGTAGAAAACCCATCCAGATAGAAAGAAATGCAGGGCGGCATTTCGGGGAGACAAGTGCTGCGCCAAAATAAACAACGGCAACAAAGCCACCCACGCAAGCGGATGCCAATGGAAGGAAGGGAAACTACAAGCCAGCAACACTCCGGAGAGCAAGGCGGCTTTATACCGGTTTAAAAAACACCACATAACAGCCGCATCATGCGTCAGAAGGGGAGGAAAAATCAAGACGAAACTCTATTCGCAGCTCCGTAACGGGTATAAATAGCAACGTCACGCCTACAATTCATCCTGCATAACCCGGACCTCATTATCAATCCGGTCTGCATTTGCCCATTCACTTCCCCGCGCACGCCAGAAACTCATCGCACTAGCCCCCATCTTAGATGGGGCACGCAAATCGACAATCGTCGGAGAAACGAAAACCAGTAAATGGGTCACTTCCGCATCCGAACGACGATGACGGAATGGCATCCCTAAAACAGGTACGCGACCTAATATGGGCACGCGACGTTCCGTTTTTCGTACAACGCGACTCGATAGGCCACCAATGACCAAGGTCTGGCCATTGGGCACCTGCACAAAACCGGTCTGCGAGCGTTTTGAAAAAACAGGCAAATCAACACCACGAAGATTCTCAATGCTGTTAATATCACTTACTTCCAGCTGCTGCAGATGCAGCTGTACGAAATCGCTGGGCAGTATCGAGGCTTGTAGCTTTAACACGACACCGATATCACGCCAAGCCACACTTAAATTAGGCACCCCCTTCGTATACTGCACCGTCTGGTACGGTACCTGACCACCTGCTTTGATTTCCGCTAGCCCTGCATTAACGACCAACAGCTCCGGCTTCGAAATCAAGTCTACATCTACCTGATCTTCAGTTGCACGAAAGGCACCGTCAATCGTGCCATAGCCCGAATTAATAATGCTAAACGTCATCCCCGCGCCTTGCCGGGTTTGCACCCCCGCACGCGGATCCTCATCGGGACGTAGAATCGGGTTAAAGCTATTGGGAGAGGGGGCAGACGGGCTGGGTAGGGTTACTTGTGAAAAATCCCCACTTGGATCAAAGAGATTCGTCGTTACCTGCTGCACAGAACCTTGCTGTTCAACCTGACGCACGAAACGCGTATAGTCCAAATTTGCACCAATATTCCGCAGGCCTTTTTCATTGGTTTCACTAATCCAAACCTGTACCTGTACCTGACGAATGTCCACTGGTGCGGGTGGCGGGGCAGGTGCCGGAGCAGGTTGTGCCTCGGGTTTTGCCTCTTCTGCAACCGCAGAAAAAAGTGTCACCAGCACGAGTACAACGATATATAAACTGCGATAGCGCATCATTTTTCATCTCCACCCAAAGCCGAAGTTACTTCATCATCGCTAGTGGTACCGCTCAACCCTTCCGCGATTCCCTTGGGTACATCACTGATACCTTCCAATACCCCCGTGATAACGTCCGACGGCGTTTTCTTCTCCTCTTTTTCCTCCTCCGCATCTTCCTCTAAAAAGCCGAACTCATCTGAAATGGTATATGCCGGACGCCATAATTCAGATTTAACCAGAAAAACCAATTCGCGACGTCCTTCCTCAACCGCTTGGTTGCCAATCCCTGCCGTCAACGGAACCTGGGGTGTCGAAAATGGCGCAACACGTTGTACAACGCCATTCAGGAAGTCTTCCCCTTGCGTCAACCATGGCAACGTCGTCAGATTTTTGTTTTTAGTATTGCGATACAGACCACCCAATATCAATACCTGACCATTGCGTACCCATGCAGTCGTACTCACACTGCGCGAAATAAACTCCGGTACGCTAATGGCATTCGAAGCTCCCCCACCACTGGCCAGCAAGTCATCCAGTGCAATTGTAATACGTGAACCTTCCTCGTTCACCGTCGCACTCAGGGTTAATTTGATATAGATATCATCCGTCGTATTCGGATTGCCATCATCATCCACTACCTGATTAGCTTTTACGTTAAGATTCACACCCGTTGGCCGGAACTCCGTAACCTGCGCCACCGTCGCACCAACCACCACGGTACTTTCATAAGGAATTTCCTGTACGGTCTCAATAATCGTAGGTACTTCGCTGCCCACCAACACCATCACTTTAGGTCGCGACAGGATATAAGCGCGGTTTTGGTCAACCAATGCCTGTAACACCATCTCAATATCGCCGTAATGCGTTGTTATGTTATCGAGAAAAACCGTCAGGCCTGCATTAGTGGTATTTGGGAATGTGATATCCGCTGATGTAATGGCCCCGTTGCCACTAGACACACGGCCATAGGGACGTGGGGTATTGCGCTGTTTGAAATATGCGCTCAACCCTGTTTCCACACCCGTTGTGGTTTGGAATTCCACTATTTTGACGGCTACATTAACCTGCTGCTTCTCCTGAGCTGCGACAGAGGTCGCAACCGCGGTTATGAGCAACACGCTAAATACCAGTATTAAACGTTGCATAATATTACCGTTCAAAAGTCCCTTCGCATTCATAGCGAAACACGTTTTCAATATTGTCAAAGTTAGTAAAACGAACACTAAACGCACGGGTTTCTCCTGCACGCAAGCGCCCAACGTTCACCGTCTTCACATCGTAAATCAAACTGCCAAAACCATAGATAGTTACCACCACCTGCACATCACGCAGCGTGTCATTCCCCCTGTTCACAACCTGTCCGCTAACATGGTAATTCGTGTCGTGCCCCGTTGCCTTTTGCCACGTACTGGCCTTGCCGCTGCGATATGAATGGGTATTGACTACCAACAACGGCTCTTCTTCTGCATAGCGCCGCGCCACTTCTTCAGGGCTTAGAATGATAAAATCCCCTTTAGGACCACGTTCAATACGCGTGCGAATAGTAGCGTCGGTTTCCAATTGCGGCCATTGTTGAATCAAAGCAATATAGAGTGCGCCTGCCTTTTGATAGTGGCCTGCTTTCCAATACAGATCGGCCAACTCCAACTCATCCGCAAATTTAGCCGGATCTCCCTCCGCCTTTTCTTCGATCGACTCTATTTGTTTCTGGATAACGTCCTCTGTAACAACCCCCTCTTGCATATCGCCTGCAATACTCGTCAAATATTCTCGTGCCAATACAACATATTTCCCCTCTGGCATTGACGTTAGATATTCGTTGAAATACAGTAACGCTTCCCGATAACCTCCAATCTGGTAATAGGCCAAGCCCAGGAAATAACGCGCCTCGGCGCCTGACTGGGTATCGGGGTAGTTTGTGGCAATACGTTGCAGACGGGGAATAACCAGCGAATAGTCGCCCGCACGCACCATACGTTGTGCGACGACCAAATCTTGCCTTGCCGCACTACCATCTAGTACATGCCCTTCGGGTGCAGAAGCCTGGGTATCGGTAGAGACAGGCGCTGGCCTTGGCGCTGTGACACAACCGGCCAAGTAAAGGATGCATCCCCCCACCAACATATGTGTTAAATATCGGGTCACCATAATGCGCTTCTGCTTCCTGCACCGCTAAGGCGCTTTCCCCAAAACACCGCTTTTAAGATATACCGCACACCAGAAAGGTAGTAACCGAGGTCCTAAGAATAAAAGGGAGGTACTTATTTAAACTTCTTCAGAACTAAGGAAGTGATATCATCTGCCGGGATGGATGGCTCAAGCGCTCCCAAGTAGTCTTTTTCAGCAATCAAATCGTAATCGGTCTCTTCACCCACTTCAGCAATGGCACGAATTGCTTGTTCACTGGCTTTGCTGATCAGAATCCAATATTTGGCTGAACCTGCCTCAATCTTATTCTTCTTTATCGAGGCATATTCCTCAGTAGCACGTATAATTTTCCTATAATCCACCTGTGCCGGTTTTTCAAAACTGGCTGCGGTCCCCCAAAAGATCTTTTGATCGTCTATTTTGTCCGCTGGGATTGAATAGGCCTCTGCCCACGCACCCATCATCACAAACATGACGCCTATAACTGTCGCAATACATCCCGCTTTCTTCCGCATTTTTATTACCTCAGCGTTTCTATCGTATTCAGCGCCATGCACCCATACGACGCCCCACCCGATCTTTTTACCTACTATATATTGTGTCTATCCTACGATCCTCTCCTGAAAATGTCAAGTAATTCCACTTTCCCGTGTATTATTCGAGCTTTTTCCAGAACAGTACTTTAAGGCTTCAACTTCTGGGCTTATCACTGCAGAACCCACTTCTCTAAAAGAGGTTAGGAGGCGCTTCGACCTCCTGCATAATCCTCTTTCTGATGCATATTATCCCGTCGCATATCAAAAAGTTCCTTCCTTTATCATCAAACCTGACGAAATCCCACTATTTTTATTCTACCATTATTTCTTCACGGTCGTTATAAAAGTCGGAATCTCAACCGTTATCATCCAAACCGCATTACCGGCTGGGCAAAAGTGTGCATAGCCTGATTCCTATAATATTGCGGTTGTCAGACATCGCCAAATGTCTAAAGCGGTCCAGTGACCGCAAAGTGGCCAGGGCCACACCCAGGAAATATGGTCTTTGCCGTCCCTGAGCAGCAGGAAATTTCGTTTTTTATGACAGCTTTTCAGATGTCAGTCACTAAAATCTTAAACGTTGGTAAAATAAAATCTTGCTATAGCAAAAGGGGGAAAACACCTTCACCCGGTGGTATCGACCATCGCTGGGACGCTTTACAAAACAATGGAGCGTGTATTTCGTTACATTCCTATGGACTATGGCCATTTGAAAAAACACTATACTTGACCCCTAGCGTTGCTTTCTGTATTATTCGCAGTGGATAGATGTAGCATATTTAGAGGTAGAAAATAGCGGGTCACATGCAACCGATACGAAGTCGGCAATAAAAAAGAGGGTAACTGTGTTATACACAGAGAGACCCGTGAATCCGGCTCGCATGAGTACAAGACTGCGTTAAGACGGTCGAGCGACCGTACGCCGAAGACATTGCCCTTATCGTGCTGACCTGATACGAAATTTTATGGTATTGGCTGTCATCATAATGCAGGGAGCATAAAAAAACGGGTTTTCGTTGTGCTCAGGGATGGTCAGAACCCTGCTATTGCAAGTGGCGCTGGCTACTTTAAAGGATAATTTTCAGCTTTAAGGCAGTAATTCTATGAGGGCAAGAATGGCAGATATGCGGGAAAATGGACTCAGCGTATACCTCGCTGAGATATCGAAGATCCCCCTGCTCGGGCCAGCCGAAGAAATTCGCCTGGCGCGTAGTGCACAAAAAGGGGATACTGCCGCACGACGCAAATTGATTGTGTCGAACCTGCGATTGGTCGTCAGTATAGCCAAAAAATACCTCTATTACGGCCTTCCCCTACAAGATCTCATTGAAGAGGGCAACTTGGGCCTCATGAAGGCCGCTGATCGCTATGATCCCGAACGCGGCTGTAAATTCTCCACCTATGCAACCTGGTGGATTCGTCAGGCGGTAACACGGGCGCTATCCAATCAGGGACGCACCGTGCGCATACCGGTATACATCACCGATAATGTGGCGCGCTACAAGAAGGTCGCGGAAGAGCTGTACATCAAAAGCGGCAAACAACCGGAACCCGAGGAGGTCGCCGAGCGTCTCAAGATAAAACCGGCGGAGGCGCGACGCCTTCAGGAATATGTGGATGTCGTCTCCCCCCTTGAACACATCCAAAGCACCGACGCCACTTCTGTGGTGCGCGGCATCCCGGAAACCCTCGAGCCGCGTCAGGCGGATCAGGCCATCGAGCAGATCGAACTGGATCAGCAGATGGAAGCTCTGATGGAGCAACTGACCGATCGGGAAGCAAACATTATCCGCTTCCGGTATGGACTTATGGACAATCGTGTCCATACCCTGGAAGAAACCGGAAAACAATTCAGCTTAACACGGGAACGTATTCGACAAATCGAAAAAGATGTCATGAAGCGACTACGCATCTACGTCGCAGAACACACCGAAGACTTCAAACCCTGAAGGTGGTCTAGGGACCACAACCAAAATATATGGTCCTTATCGTTCCTGACCACAGCAAAATCTCGTTGTGTTGACCGCTTTCCCCCCTCGTAACGAAGTTGTACTTCGTTACGCAATTGTTTCCGAAACTATGCTTCGTATACGTCCCGTCGGATGAGTCAAATCCCCTCGCTAACAAAACGCTCTTTAAGCAACCCTCTGCGTAAGTTCGTGTGCTTGGCATCTCTGCGTTGAGGAGATAATCGCACGCAAAGCCGCAAAAACGCAAAGGAACGCAGCGTTATACATTGAAAGTAATGTCTAACTGCAGAAGGGCGTCGGGGTAGAATACATGTAGTCAACTTCCCTATTGAACCATGAATACCATTTCTGACATTATTTCTATAATACCCTTTTCGAAAATGGCAGAAATACAGTGTAGACATGAACAAACTTTTACAGGTAATTACGAAAAAGATTAGGAAATTACCAAAAAATGAAAGAGGAGAACTATCTTATGCTCCAACTTTTTCCTTATGGATCATAATGATTACTCCACACCTTCAACTGGGTAGCAAGTTCTTAAAACTCGTTGAATAGCTTGTAAAACATTTTAGCATTAGAGCAAATAAATACTTAATTATTTTATAATTCACTTATCTAATAATTAAGTTATAAGGAAAGATTGCAAATGGCAGCAAAATACCCGCCGTATATCAATGGATATGGAAACATCCCAAAACTATTTAACGCACTAAAGGAGGCTGCGGTTCCAACAAAGTTTACAACCGACTTCATGCATACAATTCTCGGTTTTAAGTCATCGAGCTATCGTCCTATGATTCCTTTACTGAAAAAACTAGGATTCATCGATCAATCTAACGTTCCAACGCAGGTTTATAGGGATTATCGCGATGCTAGTTTGTCCGGTGAGATTATGGCAGAATGTTTAAAAAAAGCCTATTCTGCGCTCTTTGCGAGCAATGAGTACGCACATAAATTGAAGCGAGAAGAGCTTTTGGAAAAACTCAGGAGCCTAACAGGAGCTGCTGCGGAGGACAAGAACGTCACTGCTGTCGCTGGCACATTCATGGAGTTAGTCAAACTAGGAAACTTTGAGGGAAAGACCAAAAAATCTCCAAAGAAAACACTTACGGAAAAGCCAAAAGAGGAAAAAGTCCCATTACAAGAACTACAGCAAACTCCGCATCATAATCCAGCTAAACTAGGAATTAGCTACACGATTAACCTCAACCTTCCGGCAACTACAGAGATAGAGGTATTCAATGCAATTTTCAAGAGTCTCAAGGAACACATTATCAATGAAAAGTAGATTTCCATCTGAGCAATTGAAGATCTTCGGCATGCAGAATCTTATGCTAGAGTCAGAACTTAAGAAACTTGAGACATCAGGGATTGACATCGGTCATCTCCAAACTATACGGAAAGACGACGTTGTAGACCTTGAGTTGTTCGACAAAGATATTCTCGCTGATGCTCGTCAGATGGCTGACTTTTATGTTCTATACTATGCACTGGAAAACAGCATTCGCCGTGTTATTAAAGAACGCATGCTCGAAGAGCATGGTAGTCCTGACTGGTGGGAAAAAGCAATACCAAAAAATGTTAAGGATGCTGTCAAAAGCAAGCAGAAAAAAGAAATGGATACTGTTCTGGCAAGCCGGACAGAAGATCCTCTTACATTCACGAACTTCGGGGAATTGATTGTGATAATCGAATCAAATTGGGATCTTTTTTCAGATACTATCCGAAGTCAAAAGGCAATGAAGCAAACCCTGTCACAATTCAACCAAATTCGTAATATTATCGCCCACAGCTGCAAACTAGGTGAAAATGACATTGCCAGAATGAAGCTACTTATCCGGGACTGGCTAAACATCCAAACATAAAAAGTCCCGCCGAATTCTTGGAGAAAAGGGCATAGTTAGCACCTTAAAAAAGCACTTTGAATTGCAGGGCTTTAGCTTGGTGCGCATGGCTTAACCAGAGCACTTTTTTGCCTGCATCCCATTTTTGGGTAAAGGGTGTCTGAGGTTCTACGGATATTTCTTTTGGGGCGTTGGGCAAGACGATGCATACACGTCCGGTCACTCCGTTGGGACCGCGTGTGCTGAATTGCAAGCAGTCTTCTGAAACGGTTTCGTCGCGCAAGCGGCCCGCACAGGCTACTACGCCAATGGGGTTCTTTTGCGCACGTTTCCAGTCGAGATCGTAGAACAGACCGCGTTGTCCGGGACCGAGCGTGCGTTCTGATACCAGTGAGAGCGCAGGATCAAACACGTCTATAAAGTGTCCTCGGAGGGTATAGGAGGCCTTCTCCCCCACTTCGTCCAACACGGAATAGATATGGTAGGGTCCCCGTTGCAGTCCTAAATAGTCCTGTTGCGCCAGACGGTCGCCGCGTGCTTCCATGAGGTCTTCCACCGCAGCAATCACTTCGTCCGCACCGTATTTATAGCGCGCCAATTTGCGCGGTTTCTCTTTAAAAACGCGCACAAATCCTTTACCGACTGCGATGGGTTCATGATAGGCCGTCTGCGTCACTCCGAGTTGTTCAAACAAGTCTGTGTAGGCCTTGTTTTCATTTTTACCCTCATCGTTCCACCATTCCCGTACGTTGTGATATAAATCCGAGCCGTCGCCCACATACAGTAACGCGCCGCCTTCACGCACCCATTGCGCCAAGGCTGTATGGTAGGCGGGTTTCAAGGGCTTCTGCCCTTCGTAGGTAAGCAGAAGCACTTTGTACTTTGCCAACGCCCCCGCCTGCACCACATTTTCCAGTTGCACAACATCCACGGGAACCCCTCTTTTAAGCAGAGGCATCGCCAATCCAAAAAAGGAGCTGAGCATGTGTTCGCTAGCATGAGGGTTTGCCCGTTGGAACATGATCGAATCTGAAATCAGCACTCCTATCCCCTTTGTGCCCATATCGTAGCGCACGTCATCCTGACGCATATCATTCAAAGCGTTAATCACCGCCAAGAGTTCTGTTGCATAGGCGGCTGGAATGCCTTCTTTTTCGCCCGATTTTGTATCCAGATCCACTTTGGGATAGCTTCCCTTAAAAATACGATTGGGCCAGGGCATTACTTCAAAACGCGCTACTTCGGGAAACAGAAGTGAGGCGATAATCGTACACTCATAGTTTTCTTTATAGTTTGCCCAACTGTAATTGGGGTTGTCCTCTATCGGATCGGCTAGAAACCAAACTTTACGCCCTGTAGGACGCACCATGCCCAACATCTGACTGTATTCCAGGTAGGCGGCCTCAAAGGTACGCTCCTTTTTGACACCCCGGTATAGATTTGGGGTGCGTGAGGTGCCAGTCCACACCTGCGCAATGTAGCCATCCGATTCGGGCAGGTCCATCAAATGTGATTCAGGACTCACAATTCCCCATTGTGCATAGTTGACCAGACTGTGCGTGGGCACATGACATTCCACCGAGGTACCCAATGCAGCGGCCCGTGCCTTGACATCGGAAAAAACTTCTTTCAGGGCATTGAAATACAATTCGTATTTCAGTTTACTTGCGCGATATTGCGCGTCCACACTGGAATCGGGCACCTGCCAGGATTCTCCATAGAATTTTTGCCAGGATTCTTTGAAACCCTCACTCCAACCGGCCTGCGCCCAGTATTCCGGTTCCTCCAAAAAGATTGCGGTTGCACCGGCATCCACTGCAGGGCTCACTTTCTTCTTCAGATAGGACACATACGCTTCCGAAGGCACATTGTAACCCACCGTGGTGCTGTTGCCATGCATGTACAACTGGCCCGATTTTCGCGTTTGCACTTCTTCTTTACGAAATCCCTCGTCAGTCTGATAATAGTCCCCATAGTTCCCCCACGCTACCCCGGTCATCATCCCAATGCGATAGCCCTGCTCACGCCATTGCTTCACCCGTTGCTCAAAGGAGTCGTTCATCCCATAGACCACCGCCATATCGGAAGCAATATCCAACGCAGGTGCATAGGGAGCGGCGGTTTGAAAACAGGTAAAGTCTTGCCCAAAAACGGGTACAGAAAAAAGCAGAAATACTCCCAAAGCAAGACAGCAAACTATCGACGTGTAGATGCTTGACATCCGCTCTTTTTCCTCTACTACGAAGGCTCGAAGGGGTTGCATTGTAAATTCTCCTGCGCTGTTTCTCAGATATAGAGAAGATGCGATCACGTACAAAATGATTATCTTTTGCAACCATAGCAGAACGTTGTTTTTGTAACAACTTGCATACGAATGGACAAGAGGGGTTTAAAAAAAATGCCGGGAGAGATTTTCCTCTCCCGGCACAAATGCATGGGTATAGGGACGGCAAGGACCATATTTCCTGGGTGTGGCCCTGGCCACCTTGCGGTCGCTGGACCACCTTAGTGACTCAAATCTGAAAAACTGACATTAAAAACGAAAAACTTGTTTCGGCCAGAGACGACAAGGACCATATCTTTTGGGTGTGGCCCTGGCCACCTTGCGGTCGCTGGACCGCTTTAGAGACTACGGAATTGTAATGCCTCTGTAATGGCTTCTTTAGAAGCCGCGGTGATGACATCCCAATTACCAGCTGCAATGTCAGCGGATTTGGCCAACCAGGTACCGCCCACGGCGGAAACGGTCGGCAAGGAAAGGTATTGCCCCAGATTCTGCAGATTCACGCCCCCTGTAGGCATAAAGCGGATACCGGTGTGCGCATAGGGACCCGACAAGGCTTTAAGCATGGCAACGCCGCCCAGTGCTCCGGCAGGGAAAAACTTGAGGGTGGTACAACCTAAGGCCAATCCCATTTCAATGTCGCTTGGGGTGGCTATACCAGGCACGAAGGGTAAGTCGAGCGCTTTTGCGGCCTGGAGCATTTCCGGATTAAGACCGGGGGCAACGGCAAAACGCGCACCGCAGTCTTTTGCATCCTGCAGATTGCTTTGCGTAAGCACCGTCCCGGCTCCTACAAGCATTTCGGGACGTTCTGTGCTGATGGTATGAATAGCCGCAGCAGCAGCAGCGGTCCGAAAGGTAATCTCCATAACAGGCAGGCCACCCGCTAAAAGAGCATCGGCCAAGGGTAAGGCATCTTCTTCACGTTCCAATGCAATAACCGGCACCACACCCCACTGGGTGGCTTCCGCCAAAATATCTCTGGTCGCCATTACGTCATTATTTCCTTATTAGTGGCTAAGTCTAAAAAATTCTCAGAAAAAAGCCTTACTTTGTCCAAGGGGGTTAAGGACCATCACATTTTCTGTTGCGGTCGCTGGAATCTTTGGCTGGCTACTTGGGCTCATGCCAAGCTGATTGCTGCACTTCTAATTCCAGCGCTCTCTCAAAACGTGGCAGATCCTGGTTTACTTTGTCGCCGTGGATTGTAAAAACTTTATCCAGGTTTGTGATGTGGAAGACTTCCTGGATGGTGGGCGCCACCGCACATAGACGCAAACGACCTTTGGTGGTTTGTACGGCATTGTTGATACGCAACAATTCGGTCAAAACAGCGCTGGATAAGTAATCTACATGCTCAAAGTTCAATAACAGATTCAACCCCGGATGCTTTTGGATATACTGCAGCACCTGTTTCCCAAACTCTGCCACATTGATGGCGCTGAGCATGCTGGAGGCGTAAACAGTACCTACTTTGACATGCCCTTTTTCTTCAAAGATGAGTAACGGCTGTTCCGTTTTATCATCCATATTGCTGATTTTCTCCCCAATTTAATCGGTCTTGCAACATCCATCCGCTTTACGACGAAAAGTCATTTCAAGACAATGATTTTTACAATCAAAATCGACCGTATCCATATAATACCGAATTAAACAAATACCCCGCCCCCCAAGCTGCTCGCAATCCGGGTCGGGCACGGACCCTAGTGAAAATCCCTTACCCTCATCGTAGACCCGTATCTGACAGCAGTTCTCTCCCTCTTCCGCCATTTCCAATTTCACCTTGCGCTCGTCTTCCCCACCGTTGCCATGATGAATGGCATTGACTACCGCTTCTTCCAGACAAAGACGCGTCCAGAGTTCATCATCTGGACGCACCCATTTACGTTGCAACAGGGCCGAAAAGGCGTTGTCTAAGACGTCACCCAATACCTGAACATCACTTGCAAACTCTTTGCTGTAAAACGCTTTGTTCACGCCACTGTCAACACTCCATCTTTCCCAGCCCATCCTGAAAGCATCCCCCTGAGTCCATCTGGCAGGGCAAAAACACAGGAAGAACGTCTTTGAACGCCATATTTTGCCGTCTTATCGCACTGCACAAGACTCAAAAAAAGGATACCACACCCTGTCTTCCCGCGTAAAGATTTGTATCACTATCTTGTATAAAAAATCTGCTATACATCACAAAAAGACCGATTTTGCGTCTAGCAACAGAAAACTCTAAAATAGCAAAAACAGGGAGGGTGCCAATAATGTCAAAAACAGGTCTGGTCTACTGTGAAGAAACGCTTTTGCATGATACCGGGCCTCTGCATCCAGAACGCCCTGCGCGTTTAGTTGCTGTGCTGAAAGGATTGGAAAATGATGGGCTTCACTTACCTCGGGTAAAGGTGCAAGCGGCGGAGCGTGAGGATTTGTTACGGGTGCATTCGCCAGGACATCTGGCTTTGCTGGAACGATGTTGTCGCACGGGGCGTCCGTATCCTGATCCAGATACCGTCATGGGCGCAGCTTCGTGGAAAGCAGCCTTGTTGGCTGCAGGCGGAGCGATTAGCGCTTGCCGCGATATTGTATCGGGGCTATATGACAATGTGTTTTGGCTGATGCGTCCACCAAGCCATCATGCCGAGGTAGATCACGCCATGGGTTTTTGCCTGTTTAACAACGTGGCTGTGGCGGCGCGCTGGCTACAGGCGGAGGCGGGCATAAAACGGATAGCTATTCTGGATTGGGATATCCACCATGGCAATGGGACGCAGCATATATTTTATGAGGACGCGTCGGTGTATTACATCAGTCTGCACCAGCACCCGCATTTTCCTGGTACCGGTTTCCCGGAAGAACGTGGAGCGCAAGGCACGAATCTCAATATCCAGTTTGCGCCCAACACAGCAGCCGAAGCCTGGTTATTAGCTATGGAAAAGCAGGTGGTGCCGGAATTGGAAGCGTTTTCGCCGGATATTTTATTAATCTCCTGTGGATTTGATGCACATCACCTCGACCCGTTGGGGCTGCAACAACTGGATGCAACGCATTTCGGCCAAATGACGGAGATGGTAAAGCATATTGCGGACGGACGCATCGTTTCTTTCATAGAAGGCGGGTATCATTTGGAGGCACTGGCGACATCGGCAGTAGCCCATGTTCGCGCCTTACAGGCCTAGCGGTGGTCCAGCGACCACGAGCAATATTTATGGTCCTTGCCGTTGCTATAGAATGGCATTATCTTGATTTCTTTGCAGTTCTCAAATTCAAGAGAGCTAGAGGTGGTCCAGCGACCACGAGCAAGTGGCCAGCGCCACCGGCAGTCCCTGAAAACGGCAAATTTTTGTTCTTTGTGACAGCTTTTGAAGTGTCCGTCAGTGATGCGTAGCACCACGGACAAAAAATCCATCGATTGTTTGTGTCTGCATTAACGATTCAATAGCTGTATTCGTAGGATAAAATGCCACAGGCTTTGACTTTATGCCAAGGGGATGGGTACAATTTTGGCGCTGGCTTTCTTCGTTCCATGGTATTTCCGTGGAAAAGGGAAAAACGGTGGTTGTCGCACCTCCAGAGCAAACCGCAGGGATGTGTTTGGAGGAGAGGCCAACGAGTCAGTCCTGTTGTATTCATAATACACGAGGGGCAATTTTGTATCCCTCCGGTATTTCATTTCTGGAAAAATCAGTTTCAAAGTCAGGAGTCTTTCGTGGATAAACTGGTCAGTCTATGTAAACGTAAAGGATTCATCTTCCAATCCA
Source organism: Candidatus Hydrogenedentota bacterium (assembly GCA_963678445.1). GTDB lineage: Bacteria > Hydrogenedentota > Hydrogenedentia > Hydrogenedentales. Next base: position 4,811,266 of record OY782877.1, read on the forward strand.
GTGGTATTTATGGCGGCATCAATGGGTGCTGGGATTTTGGACCGTTGGGTGTGGAATTGAAACGCAATCTGAAAGAGGATTGGTGGTATAACTTCGTCCAGATTCGGGATGATATGGTCGGCCTGGACGCCAGTATCATTATGCACCCGCAAGTGTGGGTAGCCAGTGGGCATGTGGAAGCCTTCCACGATATGCTGGTGGATTGCAAGGAGTGCAAAAAACGTTTCCGTGCGGATCACTTGGAAACCGAGCGTTGTCCTGAATGCGGCGGCGAACTCACCGAGCCCAAGGCGTTTAACAGCATGCTGAAGACGCGCATGGGGGTGAGTGATGAATCCGCAGTGGAAACCTACCTTCGTCCGGAAACCTGCCAGTCTATCTTTGTCGATTTCAAGGAAGTCTACTCTTCTTCCCGCGTCAAGGTGCCTTTCGGTATTGCCCAGATTGGTAAAAGTTTCCGCAACGAAATCAACCCGCGCAACTTCATCTTCCGTAGCCGTGAATTTGAACAGATGGAAATTGAATTCTTCTGTAAGGAAGAGGAAGAAGAAGCCTGGTTCGACCGTTGGCAGAAAGATATCTGGCAGTGGTATCTGGATCTGGGATTGAATAAAGACAAGTTGCGTTGGTATGAACATCCCAAGGAATCGTTGGCGCACTATTCCAAGCGCACGGTGGATGTGGAATATGAGTTCCCCTTTGGCTGGGGTGAATTGCAGGGTCTGGCCAATCGTGGCGTGTATGATTTGACGCAACACACCAACCATTCCGGCAAAGATTTGAAATTTTTCGATCAGGAAAAGAATGAGCGCTTCTTCCCCACGGTTATCGAACCTTCTGCAGGTGCCGATCGCACCACCCTGGCGGTCTTGTGCAACGCCTATACAGAAGAAGAAGTCAACGGCGAAAAGCGGACCGTCATGCGCCTGGCTCCGAAACTCGCCCCCATCAAGGCAGCTGTGTTGCCGTTGGTCAAAAAGAATGGCCTGGCGGAAATCGCTCAGGATTTGGAGAAGAAGCTGCGTCGTAAATTTGCCACTTTCTATGACCAATCCGGTGCTATCGGTCGACGCTATCGCCGCATGGATGAAATCGGCACCCCCTTCTGCGTTTGTGTTGACTTTGATACTAAGGAAGATGAAACTGTCACGATCCGTGAACGCGATAGCATGGAACAGACTCGTCTTCCCATGGCTGAGGTAGCGGACTATATTCAGAAACGTGTTTCGATGGAACGAGACTGATTTCACACACACCGCACATGCGTGATACACTGGGAGAATCGATAATATATGGATTCTCCCAGTTTTTTTGTGGTCCAGCGACCACAAGCAAGAGATGTGGTTCTTGCCGTTCGTGACCGCAGCAAAATTTCGTTTTTATGACTGCCTTGGAAATACCAGGCACTACTCCCTATCTCGTTCACACAGGAACAGGAAGAAGATGCTCAACTACGATAACATCGCTTTGCATTATGATCGGCACCGGCGTGGCGGTGGCCCCTATCTTGACGGTATCGTAGAGCAGTTGGATATCGTACAGAGGCAGCGTGTGCTGGAGTTTGGTGCTGGCACGGGCAATAATACAAGGGCTCTGCAGGAGGTGCGCCCTAACATCGCGCTTACCGCATTGGAGCCTTCTGCGGGGATGCTTGCAAAAGGCGCTTTGAAAGCGCCAAAGGCCCGTTGGATACGCGCCAATGCGCAACAGTTTCCTTTTGCAGATGCCAGCTTTGATTTTATTTTCTCGGTATACGTGTTGCATCATATCGAAAATTTACAGGCTTTATTTGAAGAATGCGCACGGGTATTACACAACGGCACGGTTGCCTGCGTTACTGCGTCGCATGACTTTATCCGGCAGCATCCGATGAAGCAGTACTTTCCCAGCTTTGCCGAGGTCGATCTGGCACGATTCCAATCGGTGGAAGTCATTGAGGAGGCCATGCGTGCAAGCGGCTTTTGTAAAATTGGTGCGACTCCACAAACAGCGCCCCCGCAACCGATTGATGCTGATTATGTGCAAAAGATTGAAGAAAAATTTATCTCTACCTACGACCTGCTGCCGGAAGATGAATTCCAGACGGGTGTGGCGCGTCTTCGTGCAGAAGTGCAGGCACATGGGCAATTGGCAGAACCTTTTCGTTGGCAAGCCGTTACAGTATGGGCAAGTTTGTAGGTAGTCCGGACACCAGACGTTACTTTGGAGACGAAGCAGGAGCATGGATTGATTCATGGCCAAGAAAAAGAAACTGGAAAAGAAAAAACGCAAGACAGTACGTACGCGCAACTGGGAAGACAAGCACGAGTTTGCCTTTACCCATGATCTGGTCAAACATCGTCGCGCTTCAGTGAAACTGCCCGAAGCCGCCGAAGAATCCAATCCCTTGCCCGTCAATTTTGAACCCAATGGGGTTGTCATCTCTCATGCCAAAAAATGGGCTTTTGTCGAGCTTGCCGGTGAAGAGCGGCTCTGCCTGATTGATGAACGCCTCAAGGAGAAGGATTCCACCTTGCTGGCCCCTGGTGATCGGGTACTGGTGGAATTTGAGAATACGGATGCTATTGTACGTGGCGTCTCTGAACGTACCACAAAATTATGTAGGCCCGGTCACGCCGACGCACGTCTGAATGAACAGGTTTTTGCCGCCAACATTGATCTGCTCGTCGTTGTCGCTGCCAGCATGAAGCCCCCTTTTCGCGTTGGTCTGGTAGATCGCTACCTTATCGCAGCAGAAGTCGGTGGCGTCAAGCCCGTACTCTGCGTCAATAAAATGGATCTGGTCGATACGCCCCCCGAAGCCCTCTCGCTCTATCGCGATCTAGGTATCCCTATCGTCCTAACCAGTTGCACCACGGGGGAAGGCATCGATGAACTGCGCGCACTGCTAAAAAACAAGTGTAGCGTACTGTCGGGACATAGCGGTGTAGGGAAATCTTCGCTGCTCAACGTCCTCTCCCCTGACCTTTCGCTCCACACCAAGGCGGTTAGCCAGGCTACGCAAAAAGGCCAGCATACCACCACGGCGTCACGCCTCTACGTACTCGAAGATAGTATTCGTATCATCGACACACCCGGCATTCGTGCTTTAGGGGTATGGGGGGTTTCCCCCGAAGAGCTTACCTACTACTTTCCGGAAATCGCAGAGGCCGCTGGCGAATGCCGCTTTCGCAATTGCACCCATTCCCACGAACCCGATTGCGCTGTACGCGAGGCGGTGGAAAACAACGCGATATCTTCTGCTCGATACGCATCCTACCTGCGTATTCGCGCAAGCCTGGAATCGGAAACCGGGATGACGCCAGGGCGTATGATGCCCTTGTAGCGTTCTATGCGCCATTTAAAGTATGATACCGCCTCAAGGAAAGAAGTTCGTTGTATAGAACCTCACAGGATGTTTCCTCTTGCTTATCTATATTCTTGAAATTCTAATCGCTGTCGGCGTGTTGTGGAAATGCGCCGATTGGTTTGTTGAAGGTGCTGTAGGTATCGCTGAAAAGCTCGGCGTTCCCAAACTGCTCGTCGGTCTCGTTCTCGTCAGCGTCGCCACCAGCCTGCCCGAACTCATGACCTCCCTGCTTGCCGCCTTTCAAGGCATGCCGCAACTTGCCCTCGGCAACGGCGTCGGTTCAATCGCTATCGACGAATCCGTCGCTCTCGGTCTTGGCGCAGCCGTGACCGCCGCTCCCCTTACCGCTTGCCTCAAGACCCTGCGCATGTCTGCTTTTGTCCTGATAGGAGTCATTGTAATCGCCTTCGTACTTTCGCTAAATGGTACGTTGGGACAACTCGAAGGCGGGTTTCTCGTCCTTATCTTCCTGGCCTATAACATACAGCTTTACCGTAGCCATCGCGCACAAAACAATGCTGCCAAAGAGGTAGCGAAAACACTGGAAAGTGTGCCTGGAAAAGAAGACCCAGGACAAATGAAAGTGCTCACTATTCTGCTCTTTTTCATCGGCGGTCTTTTGGGGGTGCTCATTGGTAGTCAAATACTGCTGACCGGCGCGCTGGGCATCGCCAAGGCTTTTGGCCTGCCCCCTGTCATCATCGGGCTCACCATCACCGCCATCGGCACCTCTACTCCCGAAATCGCCACCTGTATCGTATCGGCGCTGAAACGTGAGAGCGCTATTGGCGTAGGTAACATCATCGGCTCCGACATCTTCAATATCTGCTGCGTAGCCGGCCTCAGCGCCGTCGTTCATCCGCTTACCGTAAGCAACTCGCTTGTCATCTACTTCATGTTTCCCGGCGTCCTCGTCATCGTTCTTACGGTACTGGCCATGCTTCGCTTCCTGGGCGGCCTCAACCGTTGGTGCGGATTAACGCTACTGGGCCTCTACCTCATTTACATTAGTATCCTCTTTTATCTGGTCCATAAAGGCGCACCTTTGCCCGCATAAAAACGGGAGAAAAACGCTTTATCGCGCCGTTTTCTTGAGGCTTTTCCCAACGTAAGATATCAAACACTACGTTGCGCTATCCGGCTTAGCCTCGTTATACTTAGACTTCATACTGAAAAACGCTTTTTGCAGTTGTAAAGGGGGCTTACCGTTTGTGTAACCCTTGACTGCGTTAAGGAAAGGATGGAATATCGTGCTGAAAGGATTGGGCGATCTTGGTAAAATGGGCGGCGTACTCAAGCAGGCCATGGAAATGAAACAAAACATTGAGGCGCTGAAGGAGTCGTTGGGCAATGAGCAGGTGGAGGCTTCGGCGGGTGGCGGTATGGTTTCGGTGGTTATGTCGGGCAAGATGGAGGTGCTGGAGCTGAGAATCGATCCGGAGGTGGTGAGTAAGGATGATGTTGAGATGCTGGAAACGCTTGTGCGGGCGGCGGTGAATGAAGCTGCGGAAAAAACGCGGCAATTGGTCAAGGACAAAATGGGTGAAATCGCAGGCGGTTTGGACATTCCGGGGTTAACATAAGTGCGTACGATTTTTTTTGGAACACCTGAGCTGGCCATGCCGTCGTTGGCGGCGTTGGCGCAGCATCATGATGTGCTGGCGGTGGTCTGTCAGCCGGACAAGCCGCAGGGACGCAGCAAAAAACTGGTGCCACCACCGGTCAAGGTTTGGGCGGAGGCGCATGATATAGCCGTGCATCAGCCGAGTAAGCTGAATGATGGCACATTTGAAGCCTGGCTGAAAGCGCAAGCACCGGAAATTTGTACGGTGGCGGCGTATGGACGCATGCTGAAACAACCGATCCTGGATGTGCCTGCCAAAGGCTGGCTGAATGTACATCCCAGCCTGCTGCCTCGGCATCGGGGCGCCTCCCCTATTCAGACGGCAATCCTGGAAGGGGACGAAATGACGGGGGTTTCAATCATGGATGTAATCCTCGAAATGGATGCTGGTGATATTTTGTTGCAGGAGTCTACGCCTATCGGACCACACGAGACCGCAGCGGAGTTATCCTCGCGTCTGGCGGAAATGGGTGCGCGCCTGTTGGTAGAAGGAGTGAATATGATCGAACGGGGAGACGCACATTTTATGCCTCAGGCTCCGGAACTGATCACGGAAAGTCGTAAGTTTGAAAAGCAGGATGGTGCAATACAGTGGCAGGCAAGCGCTGAGGTGCTCGACCGGCAGATACGCGCCGCCAATCCCTGGCCTATCGCCCACTGCATGTTTCAGAATAAGATACTTCGTATCCATCAGGCAAGCATCGTAGCGGAAGATACGCAGGCAGCGCCGGGTGTAGTAACCCATATCGATAAAAAAAGTTTGTGGGTGGCGACAGGGCGTCAACAACTTTCTATTGAAATTATCCAGGCACCCGGCAAGAAAGCCTTGCCTGTCGATGCATTTTTACGCGGTAACCAGATTGCTCTGGGAGATCGCTTTGAGGAAGTACGCTAATGGCAGTGGATTTAGTGCGGGATGCCGCGGTAGACGTGTTGTTGCGAGTTTTTGACCGCAACGTAAATCTGGATGTGTCGCTGGACAAAACTTTGCGCCGAAAAAAACCGTCTGATCGGGGACGGCGCTTCATGACCAATTTGGTCTACGGCACGGTCCGCCACAAGCAATTATGTGATCATGCCCTAAAAAAGCTATGCCATCAACCGTTGGAAAAATTACCGTTACCCATCCTGGTCATATTACGCATGGCAGTATTCCAATCACTCTTTTGCGAGAATGTCACGCACCCCGCTATGGTGCACACCTCGGTAGATTTGGCCAAGCGACGGGGACATGCAGGTTTAGCGCGAATGGTCAACGCGGTGTTGCGCCGCGCTCCGCAAAATCTCGATGAAATAGCGCTGCCGGATTCTAAAGAAAACTACGAGGACTATTTAGGTATCCGCTACTCCCTCCCCTCTTGGCTGGTAACGCGCTGGGTACAGGAGTATGGGGCGCAAGAGACCGAAATACTGGCAAAAGCCATCAATACGCCCGCATTGCCTACTTTACGCGCAAACACCTTGAAAACAAGTGTGAAAGCACTGTTGAGGCGTTTAAATCAGAGTGGATTTTCGGTCGTTCAACGCACTCCGATTCCAGACGAAATCACTTTGTTAGAGAGCAAAAAATCCATTATCCGCTCCAAATGCTTCTTGCAGGGCCATTGTATGCTCCAGGATCCCGCGTCAATGGCATCAGCACATTTGTTGGAACCTCAACCCGGGGAACGGGTATTGGATATGTGTGCAGCGCCGGGTGGTAAGACAACGCATATGGCGCAATTGTCGCAGGGAGAAGCCCGCATCACGGCGATGGATCGGGGACGATACCGTCTGGAACGGGTGCGTGAGAATGTAGAACGCATGGAGATTCCCTCGGTAGAGCTGGTCTGTGGCGACGGGCTACATCCACCGTTTGCCGAAGCACAGTTTGATGCGGTATTGCTCGATGCGCCCTGTTCGGGACTGGGCACATTGCGTCGTCATCCGGATTTAAAATGGCGTATGGATACGCAGCAAATTGCGCGTCTTGCGAAACAGCAACGCGCCTTGCTACGATCTGCGATAGCGCAATGCCGTGTGGGTGGACGGATAGTGTATTCCGTTTGTACGATTACCCCCGAAGAAACCTATGAGCTTGTCCAGGAGATTCTGCAGGATATGCAGGTGGTCGCCGAGGACGGACCGGAGTTTTTAGATTCGTGGAAAAGAACAACGGGACAGTATCAAATCCTCCCCTCAAACGAAGCATTGGACGGATTCTTCTTGACGCGATTGCGGAAGGTATCCTGAATACCCTCTTTTTCGTCCTGCGCCTTGTCGCATGGTCTATCCAGTGGAGTGTAGCTACGGTCTTCTTTTTGGCGGTCATGGCCGCCGCAGGCTACTACGTCTTCATGGAGACCCTGCATGGCGGGCAGCATGTGCAAGTACCGAATATCGTTGACTTGCCTATCACGGAGGCTTCCTTTATCCTGGCGGAACATGGCCTGGAATTGGGAAAACAAACCCAGATCACCTCTTCCTCAGTGCCCAAATATCACATCATTGCGCAGCGTCCCGTTGCAGGACGCGTTGTGCGCACCGGACGTAAAATATACCCCACGGTCAGTATTGGTGAGGAATTTCTTAACGCCCCTGATTTGCGCAGCACATTGCTCGAAGATGCTCGTCGGGAGATTACACAGTCTCGTTTCCGCATGGGCACCGTCGCCCGCATCCCGCATAGCGCAGCCCGCGACACGGTCCTCGCACAGGACCCAGCGCCGAAGGGCAAAGTGCCTAATCAGGGCAGTATACATCTTCTCGTCAGCGCTGGCATCGAAAAACAAAGCGCTTTCATGCCTGACTTACGCGGTCTTCCTGTAGAAGATGTACTACGCCTCATCGCCCCTTATGGGGTGACGCTGGTGCCTAATGAAGTAGACATCGAAGGGGCGCAGATGGATGTGGTGCTGGATCAAGACCCGCCGCCCAACACCCCTGTATACGAGGGACAGGTCGTCACCTATGACGTAAAGCCCTCCGGGGTAGTCATGCTGCCCGACGCACGGCATCAAGCTGAAGTGCGCCACAGGATGTTTTACGATTGGTACGATAAGGATGTACGGGTAGACGTGGTCGATCGCCATGGCAACCGCCAAACGGCATTTACAAAACCACCGCTTTATGACGACGAATCCAAACGCACCTATGTATCCGGTAGTACTATCCGTATCCCTGTGACTTATATAGGCGATGCCACGGTGGAAGTCTACATCAACGACGTACTAGAACAATCGTATTTACTCAAGGAAGGCGGTGAACCTGCCCCGGTTCAGACCGAGAGGACATCCGCCGCCCTTCCCGGCTGAAACAGCGGTATAATTCTTTTAACGTTACCAGGTTGAACTTGGTACCGTTAAAAGCTATCGGCCCAGATATTACGAAGCAACGCTTTGGAAAGAATGGCGTTACCTAGTGCAACTTCGTAACGAGGAAAAAACGAGGGTGTTTTTTTCTGCTGTGGTCAGGGATGGTAAGGACCATACCTATCGCTTACGGTCGCTGGACCGCTATAGGTGCTTTGGCCCAATTATAATAGCAAAAGGAGTTAGCAACGTGTCGAAAATAAAGGTTTCCCCTTCCATTCTTGCCAGCGATTTTAGTCGTCTTGGCGAAGAAATCCGAATGGTTATTGATGCGGGCGCGGATATGATTCATGTGGACGTTATGGATGGGCATTTCGTACCCAATATTACCTTAGGGCCCCCTGTCCTCGCCAAACTGCGTTCACACAGCACTGTCCCGATGGACGTACATCTTATGATCTCTGATCCCGCCGCCTACATCCCTGACTTTGCCAATGCAGGCGCTGACATCATCACTTTCCATATCGAAGCGACAAAACATCCCCACCGGATTATCAATCAAATCAAGGAACTGGGGTGCAAGGCCGGTATCGTGTTAAATCCCGGCACGCCGGAAGATGAAATCGAATTTTTGGCAGACATGCTCGACATGGTACTGGTCATGACGGTCAATCCCGGCTTTGGTGGACAGCGTTTCATCCCCGACATGCTGCGCAAAATCCAGAACGTACGCGCGATGATGGGCGACCGGGATGTAGAAGTCGACGGGGGGATTGACGAATCCAACGCAGCGGATGTAATTGCAGCCGGTGCAAACGTACTCGTGGCCGGTTCCTACGTCTTCAACCACGATTCTCCCTTGCAAGCCATTGAAGCGCTGAAAGCCGCAGGATAACATCCGAGATTTTCCAAGCGTTGCTATAAAAGAGGGCCTTTCATTGCAATCAAAAGCGGCTACCGTAAGAGTATCAAACTCGATGGTAGCCGCTCGTTTTTTTATCTACATACGGGGAATGTTCACATAGAAAAGCCGTTCCGCCCCTTCCATCCCATTGTCGAATCCCTACCGTGCCAATTGCTTAAAAAGTTGCTGCGCACTAATGGTGTGCATGGCCACACTCCAATGCCCATCGTAGGGCAACATACGTTGTTCTGGGGTTAAACGGGAAGCCTCCATATCCAGATCTACATAACGCAAACAGTCGCCATTATCCAACGATTGCAACTGTGTCCGCTGCACTTCCTGGGTCGGATCGGTACTTTGTATCAACAAGAGGCCTTTAGGATTATGTGCGCGATACTCCGTGTAGAATTGACGTATCTGCGCCAAAGTGCCTTCCCACTCTTCCTGCGCCACCAGCGATGCACTCTGCCCATCCACTGTAGCATCGGGATTCGCTTCCTGTTTTTTTCTCAGATACCAACGATGTCGCAACAGCTTGGTTTGAAGTAATGCGAAGCGATAGAGTTGTGAATGGTTGCGCAAGAAGATTTTTCCGGGAAAGGAAAAGAGGCCGCGCTCTTTAAAGATCATTTCTCCTCGTGCAAACAAGGCATCGTCGTGCGGATCATTGCTGCAGAAGGTAAGTACTATCACATCCGGGTCAAACACCCCCAACACACTGCGCGCATACATCAACTCCTGCGTTGTCCCCCAGCCCGGAACGCCCGTATTCACGGTTCGGACAGGACGCCCCGCCTCCTCGCACAAACGCGCCAACTGCATATCAAAACGGTCTTCGATGTTTACCCCATAGCCAAAGGTAAACGAATCCCCTAAAAACATCACCGTAGGCGTCCCATCGGGATAAGAAAATTTTGGCTCTGGATCGCGATGTCCCAACGAATTCGTGCGCACATCCATCACAAAATCAGATCCGACAAAGGGAAAGCGCTGATGAAAATTCTTCTTAAGCGTATAACAATACGTGTCGCTTTCCTTAAACCACTGTGCCACCGGCTGTTGAGGAGCCAATACACGCACCGTGGCCTCGGCTAACAACAAGGACAATAAAAAGGAGAAGGACAAAAGCAGTAACGCTGTCCAAAATCGTTTGTACCGAAAAAACGATATCATCATTTTAAATTATCCAAAATGCACTGTTACGCAAATAAAGTATGAAAGGGAATCATGAGACACGACTTTTTGCTGTGGTTACGCACGGTAAGGACCATACTGTTGCGAGTGGCCCTGGCCACTAGTGTAACATCTCTAGCCATTGCAGGACTTGAAGAAAGGAGTGCTGAGAGGTTGTAAAGATGTCTACTCCATGCGCAGCACCTGGATAGCTACGCAATTCGCAAAAATTACTGGCGTTCTTTTTCAGCGTGCTGCACGAGGAAGCTGCATAGGCGTCTCCCTCGCTGGTAATCAATAAGATCGGTGTTTTTTTCAACGCAGGAAATTCTTCTTCTATAGACACCCCACGATAGCTTAAGCCCGGTGACAGTAAAACCAGTCCTTGCACCTCGGGATCTTCACAAGCGGAAAGTACTGCCAAGTTTGCGCCTATACTTTCCCCCATCAGGAAATAGTTCCCCAGATTCGCGCCCTCTTTTCTAAGCGCCTTCTCCAGATACCCAAGGTCGCTTTTTACTCTGAGCCAATCCGCTGTCTTAAAATTACGATAGCGCATAGTTTCATCATGCCGTTGTGTGCTTTCGCCGTGTCCACGCAAATCAATGGCAGCCACAAAATAACCGGCCTGACACAGAGAGCGAATGTAGGGATCCCAAACCGTATGATCAGCGCCCAATCGATGCAAAAGAACCAGTGTTGCAACATGAGGCTGCGCAGGCTGATAGGTCATTCCATGTAGAATCAGCCCATCCGCGACCGGGATCTGTAAAATTTGCTTCGTTATTCCTGCATCGGGACTATCTGCCTTTCGGCATGCGCACGGCAGTAAAAAGCTAAGTATGCATGTAAGGAGACAAGCTATGTAAAGCGATCTTCTTCTCATTTTCTGGCGCAACAAACAAATTCTTTCATTGAAACCCCACCTTCGTTTCTCAGCTCCCCCACCAATAAAAAAGCGGGGAAAACCAAAATCGTGATCTGCGTTTTCCCCGCATAATAGCATGAATATTTTGGCAACAAGGCGTTAGCCCATCACGCACGTCGAAAGGCATCGTATTACACGTTAATACCGGCCCTTCGTTGGTACGCTGGCCCCTTAACCGAGTGAAAATATGCTTTGCAACTTCATCGCCAGCGTCATATCGCCCTGAATTTTCAACTTACCGGTCAAAAAGGCGGTCTGCCCATTCAGTTTTCCCTCAATAAGCGCCTCGAAATTTTCTGCATCCATCGTCAACGTAATATTCGGGCTATCTGCAACCCCTTCCGCAACCTGTACCGTATCATCCGCCACCTTTACATTCCACTCTCCCCCCTCATCACCGGTAACGTTGAATTGGTATATAACATTCATTCCCTTTATCTTTTCGCTTTCTACCTTATCCGCGACACCGGCGAAAAAATCAGAGGCTTTCGACATGGGTATTCTCCCTCCCGTTAAAGATTTGCTTCCCCTTGCATCGTTTGCGTGTCTACTACACGAAAAACGAAGTCTCGAAAAACAACATAATATCGTTCCCTGGAAGCACCTTCCACTGTGCTACAAAAAGAGTGGATTTACTGTAGCACAGTCGCTAGATGCTGTCAAAAGTTTCCACGCAGCACTCACCCTATTGGATGCATCATAACAATCCTCCCAAAAGAAGACTTGCAGTGACCTGAGAAGGTGTGTATCGTGATATTTATAGTGTAATTTTAAAACTACTGCTTTTAAAATTGCCGTGCACGGGGAATCCAAGGGGAGAGCAATAACGCGGTTCAGCAACTCCAGGTTAAGTGCGAATGCAGCTCGCTCCTTGCTATCTCTGTATGCAGTAAAAATTTCGTCTTTATGTAAGATAGCGTTTAGGAAGGAGATTAGGATGTATCGAGTGCTTTTGGGAAGTGTCCTGTTAGGATGCCTTCTTTTGGGAAGTATGCCGGTAATGGCTAATGAATTGTTCACTATGCAGCCAGAGACACAAACCCGCTGGGCCAGCTTTGAAAATCCCAAGGGGGAAAAGGGCAAGGGTGGACTGTCCAACCGGGGAGGTAAAGGCGACGCTTTCGCTGCTGTAGCACCAAGGGAAACGGTGGTGCTGATGGAGGCTCAGGGAAGCGGAACGGTACATCGCATGTGGTTCACATTGAATCATCGTACACCCCAGGCCCTACGGTCATATGTACTGCGGTGTTATTGGGACGGCACCGATAAGCCTGCGGTAGAAGCACCTTTCGGCGATTTCTTTGGCGCTATATTGGGTAAAATGACTCCGTTTCAGAGTGCATTGTTCAGCAGTCCTGAGGGACGTTCCTTTAACTGTGCTATCCCTATGCCGTTCCGAAAAGGCGCACGCATCACCTTCACCAATGAATCGGATGAGCCGCTGGAGCAGTTGTTCTATGACATCAACTACACGCTCAACAAAGCGCATGATACGGACGCTTTGTACTTCCATGCCTATTGGCAACGGGAACGTTGGACGCAATTGGGCCAAGACTTTGAAATTCTGCCCAAGGTGGAAGGCGCTGGACGTTTCCTGGGCTCCCATGTCGGAATCATCGGGCATCCGGACAATCGCGGCTGGTGGGGTGAGGGGGAAGTCAAAATGTACCTGGACGGCGATACGGAATACCCCACTCTGGTGGGAACTGGTACAGAGGATTATGTTGGTACTGCCTATGGGCAGGGCGCCTTCAGCTCGCTCTATCAGGGTTCACTCTTCGTCGATAACATCAAAAAACGCTACGGTTTCTATCGCCACCATGTACCCGATCCCGTCTTCTTCCATAACGACATTCGGGTTACGATCCAACAAATGGGGGGCGATGGAAAAGCTTCCGTGGTGGAAATGCTAAAGAAAAAAGTGGAAATCCAGCCTGTCACTATTTATGACAACACACAGGTGCACCACCTACTGGATCGGAAAGAAAAAGTGGATTTACTGCAGGATAAAAGCCTGCCGGATGGGTGGACCAATATGTACCGACGCGATGATGTTTGCGCAGTGGCTTTATTCTATCTCAACGCGCCGATCAGCACCCTCCCTCCCATTATCCCGTTGGATAAACGAATCGAGGATATACCCAAAAAATAATCCTTTACACATTGCAAAGAATAAGGGCGGAGAGATATGAAAATCGTAGGAATCCTTTTACTCGTTGTAGGCCTATTAGGAGGTGCCTTGCTCTTTTCTGGAGTAGCCCCCGATGTCTTGACACATCTTCCCATCCCCATGCCAGGCTGGGTGGGCATGATTGTGGTCGGCGGTGTGTTGCTTTTTTTAACACGGCGGCCTGCGGATTAGTCGACGCACCTATAAAAACTGCATCGTCACACAGATAAAGCATACAGGAGATTGTTCCATGAAGAAGAACTGTTCTTGTAGTATCCCGTGTATTGCCTTGGGCACTTTTTTATTGCTCCATTCATGGGTAATGGCTGTTCCACAAGAGACAGGGCATATCCGTATCGACTACGATTTTGTAGCAGAGTTTGGCGCTGCACAAATCGACAACAGCTCAAGCACTTCCGCCGCAAGCCGGGAAGCCATTAAAGACAGGACGCAACCCGCTATTTTCTTGCATCCCAAAGGAAGCGGCGATGCTGTTTTGACCTATCCGAATGTCGTGATACCGGAGGCCAACGAAAACGCCCTGCCTTTCCTGATCTTTTCTATTGGCATGCGCGAAGGAATAGAGTGGAATTCAAGTACAGCCAATCCTAATGGTGTCCGGTTCTCTATTGCCATCAACGAGCAAAACATCTTCACAGAAAACCTGGCGCAAACTATCTGGCAAGATCACGCGCTTTCCCTCGAAGCCTGGGCAGGAAAAAGCGTTTCTATCTCATTCAGGACTAACGCCATTGAGGGAAACACCGCTTATGACTGGGCGCTCTTTGGCAGCCCCTTGCTGGTATCCCTGAATCCGGTCAAAGACGCCGCAGCTCTTCCAAAAGTATGCACAGGCGCTGTATGGCTTCAATTGGAAAGCGCAAAAGATACTACCCTGACATTTACTTGGCAAGAAAAAGAGTACGAGCAACCCCTTGCCCAGGGAATGCATTGGCTACCGTTGTATTTTGAGAATAGAACCCCACACGTTTTTGAAATAGCAAACACAGATGTCACCGTTAAACAAACCTTGTGGGGCAGATTCCCCGCAAAACTGGCTATTGAAAATTTCGCTCTCTCTTCTCCCCTGGTACTCGCCGAAAGACCTTTCGACGTACTGCTTTCAGTTAAAAATACGGGCCGGGGTATGTTAGAAGACCCTGTCCAATTTGCTTTGACGGATTTACTGTCCAACGAAGACGCCCCGTCGCTTTTAACGGCCCAGGCACCGCAAACATTGAAAGACTTGGCGCCAGGCGATACTACCTTACTGCGCTGGCAAAATCTGGTCGCACCGAAAATGATGGATTGCCGTCTGTCGCTGGAAGTCACCCCGGCAGATGGCCTGCTTTTCCCTCTGCTTCCCTTCCATGTCTTTCCTAAAGAGCCCACAGCATGGCCCGATGAAACCGCCTCTAAGGAAGGGGTACGCTATTACGCCGTGCAAACGAACGTACAGGGCAATATTCAAATGCGGGTCGCAGAAGATGACTCGCGACGCGCCTATGTCCATGCACTGGTGAAGCAGGGGGAACAATGGCAGACCGTGGGTAGTTTATACCCCCTCGCCGCCGCTACCTTCCTGCGTGCTTCAGGCGAACGCGTAGAGGACACCTTGCATGTAGAGACAGGAAAACTAACCGGGGACTTCGCAGAAACAGAAGGCCGTATCGGGGGGCAAATCGTACGGGGCTGGTACACCTTCGATCCAACTGCGCCGCGTCTTAAATTACACTTTGAACTTGAGGCGATCGAAGATATACAACTGCTCTCTTTTCAGGCTCCTTCCTTCCTGGCAGGCGACCGCGCTTATGGCACACAAAAGGACTTCGCGATATTCTCCGGTCTGGAGTATCTGGAGAAGGAGGAGCCTTCTTCCTCAGATCGTGATCTGGCCTATCCACTAAATGAACGGTCTGTTCCCGCTATTCACAAGATCGCCGCTCCCATTATAGCTGTGCAAGGTGCGGATACCTTAGCTGCGCTCTTGTGGAACCCTCATCAGGAATGGAGTACGGGAAACTCCTATCCGGCCGCCTATTTCAATGCGCCTGCGCCAGAAACTGGCCATACCGCCATTGCCATGTCACTCTTTGCCCCGTCGGTAGGCACGTATGTGCAAGAAAACACGCGGGAAGCACAGCACCCGTTTCTTTTGAAAAAGGGAGAGATTATCTCACTGGAAGCATGGTTGGTGCTCGACAGCGCTACCCGCTATGGAACAGACTCTATTGTGCATGGTCCCCACAAGGGCGGCCTTGCCTTGCAGGCCTATCAGCACTATTTCGATGTATTTGGACTGCCCCAGCCTTCACTACAGCCACGTAGCTGGCAAGAAGAACAGGCGCTGTGCCTGCGTGGATATACTGAGGCGGTCTGGAATGAAGACCCACCAGGCTGGTCGCACTGCTATAGCTGGAAACCGGATCTCCTGGTCGGACACGCTACCCCGATGACGCTGTTGCAGGAATCCGTGACAAACCTCGAAGATAAGGAGAAAGCAGCCCAGACCCTGCAGCAAGTCCTCACGCGTGCTGTAGAGGAAAAAGGGCCGGAAATGCTCTGGTCCAATGCGGGTTGTCACATCCTTATGGGCGAACTTCCCTTCTATTACGGCTATACCGCCGAAGCCATGCAAGGCATGCTTGAAATGGCGCAAAAACGCCTCGAACAACGGGAAAAGGGTATGTGGGTATGGCGACCACAGAGTGAAAAATACGCGACGTTGGGGACAGCGGGCGATCATACGCTGGGGCAGGCCGCTTTCGGCGCATTACTGGCCTTGCGTACAGCGCGCTTAACGGGCGACCGGCAGCTGATGACGGAAGCGCTGGACGCCATGCAACAAATGTTGCAGTATGAGGTGCCGCGTGGTGCGCAGACCTGGGAGTGCCCCTTATATCAACCCGATATCCTGGCCTCGGCCTATGCTGTACGCGCCTATTGCGAAGCCTATCGTATGACGGAAAATCAGGAATACCTTGCCCATGCGCGATACTGGGCATGGACGGGCCTTCCTTTCCTCTATCTGTGGCATATGGACGATTATCCCACGATGCAATACAACGTCATTGCTGTCATGGGGTCCACCTTCTTCAACCACAGTTGGATTGGACTGCCCGTCGTCTGGTGCGGCCTTGTCTACGCCTACGCACTGCAGGACCTTGCCGAATTTGACGATTCCTTCGCATGGAAAACCATCGCCCAGGGCATTACCAACTCGGCCATGTGGCAACAGTACAGCGAAGGCAGTCATGCGGGCACCTATCCCGACTCCTGGAACATGATCAAAAACACTGCCAACCCCGCCGATATCAATCCGGAAAACATCCTGATCAACGAATTCCGTCTGCGCGGCGTCAATCCGGAAATCCAATACCTGCGCATTGTAGAAGAAGAAGGACCGGTCGCCTTAAATACCAACGCATCCATCAGCTGTTCTGAGGGGTGCCCGGAAAGTGGACATTTTTCCTTCCGGCTCTCTGGTATTCCAGGACGCAGCGCACACGCGCTCTTGGCGCCGGTAAAAAAACCGAAGCACGTAGATGGCGCTGGCATGCAAGTTGAAAACGGAGGCGCTTTAATTTCCGAAACCCAAGGATGGTATTACAACGATTCCTTGCAAGCCCTTGTTTTCAAAACCCTGCTCCCCCACGAAGCAAGGACAATTTCAGTGCAATGGTAACGTTCATAACGGTGTAAATAGCCATTTTTACTATGGTATACTGACGCGCTCTATTATCAGATAATGATGGATTCAACGGAAGTGAGAGGAACATAAGGATGTCGAAAGTAGGCTTTGGTATTATCGGTTGTGGCAACATTGGCCCCATTCACGCGGAAAGTCTTCAACATGTCCCCGACGCCAAGTTGGTCGCCATCTCGGACATCGTTGAAGAAAGCGCCAAAAAACTGGCGGGAAAATATAACGCAATTGCGTACACCGATTACAAAGAAATGTTGAAGCGGGATGATATCGACGCAGTATGTCTGTGCGTGCCCAGTGGTCTGCGCGCAGAAATCGCGGAAGTTTGCGCCGCTGCGGGCAAACACATTCTGTCTGAAAAACCGCTTGAGGTGAGCACTGAACGCATTGACCGGATTATCAATGCTACGGATAAAGCCGGGGTGAAACTGGGCTGTATCTTCCAAAGTCGTTTTTCCGAGGGCGCGCAACGCATTAAAGAAGCGCTTGACCAAAATCGTTTCGGCACATTAGCCTTGGGCAACGCCTATATCAAATGGTATCGTTCGCCGGAATATTACGCCAGCGGCGCATGGCGCGGCACGCGCAAACTGGATGGCGGCGGCGCTCTGATGAACCAGGGTATCCACCAGATCGACTTGCTGCAGTGGTTTATGGGACCGGTTAAAAGCGTATCGGCGAAAACGACGCGGGTGGTACATAAAGGACTGGAGGTAGAAGATCTAGCGGTCGCTATTCTGGAATTCGAAAACGGAGCGTTGGGCACCATCGAAGGCAGCACAGCCACATGGCCGGGCCATCCTGCCAAGGTAGAAATCCACGGCAGTGAAGGTGGTGCACAGCTGGAAGACGGTGCGATAAAATACTGGCGTTTCCAGGAAGCACAGGATATCGATACAACGATCGAGGCCGCAATGAATGCGGAATCGGAATTGGGTTCGGGCGCAGCCGATCCGCTGGCCAGTTTGAAGATTGAAGGCCACCGTCGCCAAATCGAAGATTTCACCCAAGCTATCCTGAATGATTGCCCCCCCACTATTGATGGACGTGAGGGACGAAATGCGGTGCAACTTATCGAGGCGATTTATGAATCTGCTGAAACAGGCAAGACAATCCTTTTGGGATAAATAGATTCCGTCGTCCTGAGGCAACTGGAACCGCAGGCGCTGTGCTCTTCTAACTGCTGTACGCGCTTGTTTTGCAGTGTTTTTTTCGATAAGGTATATATACGCCCGGTAAGAACCATAAAAATGGGCTTACCGGGCGCTTTCTATACAATGTGAATGGTCCCCGTTAGCAAAATTAGATATAAATTTGAGGCATTACCGTGAAAAAACATCTTTTTTTACCAGAACTCCTTGCGGTTTCACGCATAAATGGCAAATTAGCACCCCTGTTCAGACAGCACCTTCCCGCACGCTGTGCTACTTTTATTGTGCTTCTTCTCCTGATCGGCACCCTGAGTGGATGGAGTGAAACGGAGGAGGAATCCACGCCCAATACTGCCACTGCACAGATCGAGGAAGAGAAAGCTGTACCAGAAATCGTGGCTCGTATCGGTGATGACGTAATCACAGGGAAAGAATTTCAGCAGGATCTACAGTATCGCTGGCAACTTATGTCCGCCCAAAAAGGGGAAGCGTTTGTGCCTGACGCACAGTTTAAGCAGGATACGCTCGAAGAGCTTATCAATGGACGCATTCTCTTTATTCTGGCGCGCAATCACCTTAAAAACCCGGTAACTGACGCAGAAATCGATGCCGAATTTAAAAAGGGAAAGGCGTCGCTGGGTACTGAGGAGGCCTATCAGAACTATCTGACCATGATGGGGCTGGATGAGGCTGGTGTACGGAGCGAAATCAAACGCCGACTTACTGTTGAAAGGTTTACAGAAGAAAAAACCAAAGATGTCGCGGTAAATGAAGATGAATTAAAGGAGGCCTTTGAGCAGTGGAAAGAGGCGGGACATCTGGAGCGCAAAACACTAACAGTGGACTTTTTGCATCTGTTTTGTCGCGCCCAGAAGACCGATGAGGCCGCTACCAAAGCCCTGGAACGAATCCAAAAGGCGCGTGAAGAGATTCTGGCTGGGAAAGATTTTGAGGCGGTAGTTCAGGAAGTATCGGACGACCTTTCTTCAAAGGCAGAGGGAGGCCTATACTACGAAGTACCTTTGGGACGTATGCCGCCGCAGGTAGATGAAAAGTTGCTTTCCTTGCCTATCGGCGAAGTTTCGGATGTTTTGTATTCCTTTGCCGGCTGGCATGTTGTCAAAGTTCTAGAGCGCAACGAAGCTGGTGCTCAGGTCCCTTACGAGAAGGTGCGTACAACATTGGAAAAGAAGTTGCTGGTGGAAAAACGTAAAGAGGTGTTGAACACCTTGATCGTGGAAGCCAAAAATCTCTTGAATATCGAAATTATCTCAACAGGAAAAAAATAATAGCCACTTGAGCAGCGTCTAAGGAGAGTACAGATGAAGGTAATGAAACAACTGGATGTCGCTATTATTGGCGGGGGCATGATTACGCATGACCTGATTCTACCTTCTGTGTATCACCTGCAACGCAGCATTGTTGGAAAAATTTCAGTCTGTGGACGGCGCACACCGCCTTTGAAGGTCTTGAAAGAAGAGAAGGAGTTCGCAGAGGCGTTCCCCGGACATGATTTCACTCCCTATCCCGCCCTGGATACTCCGGAAGACAATCTGCAACCCGAGTTGTATAAAGAAGTATTGGCATCCTTGCCGCCACGTAACGCGGTCATCGTTGCCTTGCCCGACCAGTTGCACTATACCGTTGTCATGGAAGCGTTACGCCATGACCAGCATGTGCTATGCGTTAAACCGTTGGTGTTGAAATACGAACAGGCGGTGGAACTGGAAGCGTATGCGAAAGAAAAAGGACTCTTCGTCGGCATTGAGTACCACAAACGTTTTGATACGCGTTCGTTAATGGCAAAACGACAGTATGCACGGGGAGATTTCGGAGAATTCGCCATGGGCGAAGCGAAAATGATCGAACCGTATTTCTATCGTTTCAGCAGCTTCCAGCATTGGTTTACTGCCGATCAGACCGATCCTTTTGTCTATGTGGGATGTCACTACGTCGATCTCGTCTGTTTCATCACCGGACTACGTCCGGTAAACGTGTCCGTACAGGGATATAAGAAGAAATTCCCCAATGGCAAAGAGGCGTATATGTGGGCCAATGGGCGGGTCGTGTTTGAAAACGGCGCTATCCTTTCGGTAACCGATGGGCTGGGCTATCCCGATGATGGTGCAGGTAGTAATGAGCAATGTCTGACCATGTTCTGCGAAGGCGATGGAAAATCGGGGATGATCAAGCACAACGATCAATTCCGCGGCGTGCGTCACAGTTACCTGGAGAATATCGGCTGTGGCGGCACACGTTTCAATTATGTCAGCCCCGATTTCTACCGTCTGATTCCTTGGGACGGTCCGGGACTCAAGCCGGTAGGCTATGGCTTTGAATCTATTGCGGCCTCGTTGCGCACTATGCATCGCATTGAAAATGAGGTAGCATCGCTGGAGGAAGAAGATGCCTTGTTACGGCGTCGTGAACGCATCCGCGAAGTGGACCAAATGGGACTCATCGCAACACCGGCTAATTCCAGTGTAAATGAATTGGTCACCGAGGCGGCGCGTATGTCGATCCTGCGTGATGGCGATATCGTCAACATCATATACGGCGACACCCCACACGTTGATCCGCGTTCGTAGGAAAAAATATGTATGCACCGAAATTGTAGCACTCATAACAAATGCACGGACACGGTAATACACGGAAAGATGGTATGGACGAAGAAAAGCGCATACGGGAGTTAGAAGCGCATATCCGGCGCTTAAACTACGTGGTTGACCATCTTTTGGAAAAGCAGCCGCTGGATAAAGCCGCACAAGAACGTAAACGCCTTTTTAATGAGGCGCAAGCTTCCACCCCTCCCCCGCCTTCTGTTCAAAACGCTCCATCCGAAACAATGTCTACACGGTTGGTGTCTGATATGCGCCGCCAAGTTGACCATGCATTGCATGGTGATGAAGGCGAGGACATCGAAACCCATGTAGGCTCTGTCTGGTTAAGCCGTCTGGCGGTAATCGTCACCATGACCGCAGTAGTGCTGGGCGCACGCTACACCTTTCACCAAGCCTCCATTGGTTCGGGGGAAAAGGCCCTTATTGGCTATGGCGTCGCTGCCCTGTTTATCTTCTACGGACTCATTTTCCATAGTGACTATTTTTCGCAAGCCATTTTGGGCTGCGGACTAGCCTCGCTCTACTTTACCACCTATGCGATTTTCTTTGTCCCCGAGATGCGCATATTCAACGAACCCATGCTGGCAATCCCCTTACTTATTGGTTGTCTTCTTCTTTTCGCCGGTATCGCTTACTGGCGAACAAACCAGACTGTTGCCGGTATAGGACTATTTCTGGCGTACTATACCGTTATCGTCAGTTGCACCCAGGCACCCTCACTGGAAAGCCATTCCCATGCACTAGCCACCTGCGCTGCATTGGCCCTGTTTACCCTCTTCTTCCATTACAGCTACCGCTGGCTCTTCCTTTCCTGGTCCGCTTTACTCGCCACGTACATCACCTATACCGTTTTTTTTCTAAATCAACCTGAGGAGTTCGAACTTGGCGCCACGCCTTACTTCTGGCTTTCCAATGGATTTCTGACGGCCTACTTCCTGCTGTTTTCTCTTACCTGCATCACCGACGCACGAAAAACCGGCGAGTACCTGCGGTCGATCCCCTGGATGGCCACCCTGAATACCCTCATCTTCTTCATCCTGATTCATCGCAGCCTGGAAGCCTATTACCCTGCACAGCAAGGTGCATTCCGCGCTTCCCTGGCAGCCCTGCTACTCTTTTTCGCCTTCCTCTCCGAGACCGCCAGCCCTCACCGCAACTACCTCTTTCAAGTCTTTATTGCGCTTGCCGTCATTATCGCTACCTTGGCGTTACAAGCCTTCCTTTCCACCCACCGTGAAATTCTCTACATTGCCTTCGCCACAGAGTCCTTGTGCCTGCTTTTGCTGTATAAACACACCGCTGCAGTCGCCTTCAAACTTCTTTCCCTGCTGTTGATGATTGTCACCACGCTCGCCTGCCTGGCAAACATAAAAAACAATACCACCCTTACGCTTGGTGCATTTACGCTTCCCTCCAACTGGATAATCGCGGCAGGCGTTTCCACCGTTTTTTGCATCAACAGTTGGTGCTACGAAAAATTCATCCGTATCCTGCGGCCTGAAAACCGCACGAGCAGCGGACATTGGTTTTTCGCCGATACCTTTTTCGACATTCATCCCCAAACCGCAGCGCTACTCTCGGCGGCCTGCGCGACACTACTCGTACTGGCGCTTACGATTATTCAGGAAGGCGAAACTCTCACGCTTCCCTTTATCCTCACCGGTGAAAGTCTTCTCTTCGCCGCGATTGGACTCATCTTGATGACGCCCCAAATTGGAATTGGCAGTGTTTTGCTCCTGGGGGCAGCCCACGTATGCTTTCATATTTTCCTGTGGCTTCCTGTTCAGGGATTTGAGGAACAAGAGAATTACCTTTTCTACACCCTGTTCCTTGCAGGCGCTACCTACTTTGGCGCATACACCTGGGATCGATTCCTGCATCGCTACACCCATAAAGAATCCGAATGGGAACAACAGCTCCTCTCTCTACTTCCCTATCTGGCCGCCACTTTCCTGCTGATCACCCTCCTTACCCAACAACTCACTCCCCTCTATATGCCCTTATCACTCAGCGGCGTAGGGGTAGCCCTCATCGCTATTGGGCTTCTATGCCGTTATATCTCGTTGCAGGCCTCCGGCATCCTCTCACTCATTTCGGGAGGGGTACTGCTATACCTGTTCACCATCGACCACGACAGTCACCTCCTTCAAGACAACTACTTTTTGCCCTGCATGTTGCTCTTACTCCTCTGCTGGTTGCTCACCGAACGCCTCTTCTGGTTCTTCCGCCGCCAACATCAGCACGATGGACTACTGCGCACCATCCTGATTACGCTTGCCTGCCTGCTTGGTGCAGCAAGCTTCCACCACTGGGCCACTCCCACCTATCGCGTCGTCTGTCTGCTTGGACTGGCCGTAGCCACGCTATTGCTAGGCGTCTTTTTCCATGAAAGCCGCTACCGTTGGAATGCCTTGCTCTTGTTCGTTCTCGTCAGCATACAAGGATTCCTGTTGGTACGCGAACTCTCCGAATGGCAACAGCTCCTCACCTTCATTCTCGCTGCACTTATCTTGCTTATCGTATCCTGGGGCTACTCCCGGCACCACCGTAGAAGAGGGGCCAGGAACCCCAACCGATTCCACTATGGATGATGTATCCCTGCACAAAGATCCGCGCGCAAAAGCCGCGCGTGACATCTGCACACAACTGCGCAAAGCAGGTTTCCGCGCTCTTTTTGCAGGCGGCTGTGTACGCGACGCCCTTCTTGGCATGCGCCCACGCGACTACGACATCGCCACCGATGCGCACGTATCCGACATCTGCCGTATTTTCCCAAAAACCATTAACATCGGTGCCGCCTACGGCGTTGCCATCGTCGTCCTCCCCCAAGGCCACTTTGAAGTCACCACTTTCCGACAAGACGGGCCCTACCTCGATGGACGTCATCCAAGCAACATCCAGTTCACTACGCCTGAAGAAGACGCAAAACGGCGTGATTTCACCATCAACGCCCTTTTTTACGATCCGGAAACCGCGCAAATACTGGACTATGTAGGCGGACAGGACGATCTGGAAAACAAGCTACTGCGCGCTGTAGGCGATCCCGCGCAACGTTTCCAGGAAGACCATCTGCGCCTCATGCGGGCTGTTCGATTCAGCGCACGGCTCGGCTATCCCCTCGATTCCGCTACGCAAGCCGCCATGAAAGCACAAGCGCACCTGATTCAGCACACCAGCGTAGAGCGCATCCGCGATGAACTTATCAAAGTACTCACCGAAGGGGGCGCTGAAAAAGCACTGCGTTGTATGGAGGAGGTCGGGTTGTTACCGCACATCCTGCCGGAAATTGCAGCCATGAAGGGTGTGGAGCAACCTGCGGCATTCCACCCCGAAGGCGACGTATTCGAACATACCCTGCTCATGCTCACCCATCTCGTCACCCCCTCACCTACCCTCGCCATGGGTGCACTGCTCCACGACGTTGGAAAACCCCTCACCCAGACTTTTGAAGACCGTATCAGGTTCAACCACCACAACAAAGTAGGCGCACGACTCAGCGAAACCATCTGCCGCCGACTTCGTTTCTCCAATGAACAAATCGAACACATCGCCTGGCTGGTTGAACAGCATATGCGCTTCGCCAGCGTCCCGGATATGCGCGAAAGCCGCCGTCGCCGTTTTGTACGTGAACCCGGCTTCGACGAGCTGCTCCTGCTATGTCGCGCCGACTGCCTGGCCAGTCACGGCGACCTCAGCACCGTACAATGGGTGCAGGAGTATCAGGAAAACCTCCCCCCCGAATCCCTGCGCCCTTCCCCCTTGCTCCGTGGGCACGATCTCATTGCCATGGGATACGCTCCCGGCCCGCTTATGGGTGAAATCCTCCACGCTGTCGAAGACGCCCAACTGGAAGACCTAATCGGAGATAAAGCCACCGCGCAACAATACGTGCGCGACCACTGGCCAAAACCATAAAAAGACTTTTTCATTACAATTAAACAATTTACGAAAACACCAAATTAAAGAAGACTATAATTTCAAAAACTACAATATCGCTTTCTACGAATCATCTGGTTATAATGGCTCTCTGTTTTTAAGAGAATTAACCCCACTATTCTTCTAAGGACCAAATCATGAAACAGTTCTTATTTGTGACCTTTTTTGTAGCATGCAGCACACTCACACAACCCGTCCTCGCTTTTGATGGCGGAGATGGAAGCAGTGGAAATCCTTATCTGGTATCGACCGCAGCACATCTGGATAATGTTAGAAACCATCTAGAGGCCCATTTCCTACAAACAGCCGATATTGATATCAGCGGCTATGCAAACTGGGTGCCGATTGGAGAGCCCCTAGGCCTTGGGTTTCAGGGGACATATGATGGACAAGGACGCATAATATCCGGCCTGACCATCAACCGACCACTGGAATTATGTTTGGGTTTATTTTGCCTCCTTGAAAATCCAGGGGTAATCCGCAACACCAACCTAACAAACTGCACCGTATTAGGCTTCCAAGCAGTAGGTACACTTTTGGGGGGAAACTACGATGGAACTGTCGAAAACTGTAGTACGGCAGGAAGAGTGGAAGCACGTGACTGGTATGTCGGCGGCTTAACCGGCGTAAATATGGATGGAACGATTAAAAATTCTTTCTCTTCATGTAGCGTCACGGCGACCAATACGGTGATTGCAGAGCCCTACCCGGAAAAAGCGGGGGGATTCGTAGGCGCAGTATACAGTAGCGGCACTATAACCAATTGCTATGCCACAGGAAACGTGATCTCAGAAAATGCAGCAGGGGGATTTGTAGGGGATGCACATGGTGATAGCACCATAACCAACTGCTATGCCACAGGAAACGTGATCGCTCACAACAAACGAGCAGGGGGATTTGTGGGCACCGCATTTGGAAACAGCAGCATACGCAATTGCTACGCCCGGGGAAACGCAACTGCACAAAACAATCAGGCAGGCGGATTCTGTGGCGAAAATGCAAGCACAATTGAATACTGCTATTCGACAGGAACACCGTCTACGCCGGGCGCCGATATCGGCGGATTCTGTGGGTTAGACATCAGCGGAACCTATACCGCATGTTTTTATGACAGTACCCTCGCTGGATACACGGATTCGGGTAAAGGGGAACCTCTACCTACATCTTACCTGAAAGTGCGGACACCCTTCCTCAATGCGGACTGGGATTTCATCGCTGAAACCACGAACGGAACTGACGATTTTTGGAATATCGACTACTGCCAAACCCTCAACGCGGGCTATCCCTACCTCGTTATGGAACGAGCGCATCACGTCATCACCTATGCAACCGATGGCACCGTGGGCGCAACCCTGGACGGACCCACATGCCAAGCAGTACTGAATGCCGGAACCTGTGCCCCGGTAATCGCAGTCGCCCCCCCAAGTCAGCATTTTGCTCAATGGAGCGATGGCTCCACTAACAATCCGCGTACCGATACAAACTTGGCCAGCGACCTAGATGTAACGGCATACTTTGAAGTCAATGAGTACTTGCTAACCTACATTGCAGGAGCAAATGGTTCCATTACAGGAGAATCTCATCAAACTGTTACCCATGGTGGAAATGGTGCAAGCGTCGAGGCTATTCCCGACCAAGGCTACAAATTTGTGCACTGGAGTGACGGCTCCACCACCAATCCACGTACCGATACAAACTTGGCCAGCGACCTTACCGTCGTAGCAAACTTTGCTGAAATACCCATGCCTGTAACTGGAAAAACCGGGCTACTGCTAAGCATTTTCCTACTGCTACTACTAGGTGCACTCGCGTTGAAAAAGGCAAAAAAAGCGTAGGGATAGCTTCCAAAGTGCTCCAAAAATAAATGTTCCTACGGTCAGGGATGACAAAGATACACTATGCGAGTGGCGCAGCCCACTTGAGGATCACCTGTAGGCATTAAGAGGAAAACTTGGGGAACCTTTTCCAGAAAAAAGGTTCCCCAAAAATAATACTATCCTCCTATTGCGGAAGAACGTTGCTATCGGATGCATAGGGCAGGAAAACGGTGAAGGTTGTTCCTTTTCCCTCTTTGCTGGTGACACTAATGGTTCCGCCATGTTCTTCAACAATTTTCCGTGAACATGCCAAGCCCAGACCGGTTCCTGTGCCCTGTTTTGTGGTAAAAAAAGCATTAAACAGCTTTGGGCGTACTGCCTCGGGGATACCAGGACCGGTGTCTTCTACAATGCAAAAGCATCCGTCTTTCGTATACTGACAGGACAAGGTGACGGTTCCCCCTTTTTCTTCACAGGCTTCCAGCGCATTGGTTACCAGGTTCAGAAGAACACGGTAGATCTCCCGCGCATCCACATCTATCCGCCCCCCTTCCATCGTCGCAAAATGAAGCTCCACATTAGCCTTTTGCGCCTTTTCCAGAATCACCTCCGCCGCCTCTCGTAAAAGCTGTGTCACATCGTAGGGCATACACTCAGGTTCGCGATCCCGCGCTACTGTCAGTATATTAAGCACCAGAGAATCCACGCGTTCAATAGCACGCTTCAACAAAGGCCAGCCGCGTTCCAAAAGGTTCAAATTCTGTTTTTCTACCGCACGATTAATCAAATCACTGCCGCCCCGCAGCCCCGTCAGCACATTCTTGATGCAATGCCCCAAGCCTGCCGTTGCTTCGCCAATCGCAGCCAATCGTTCCTGCACTATTTTCTCCTGATAGAGCCTCGCATTTTCTACTGCTACACCAACGACTTGTGCAATAGCGGTCAACAATCCCAGTTCTTCTGCTGAAAAGGCGGTAGGCTGTGGGCCTGAATCCACATAGAGCACGCCAATCACGGATTCGCGCCCACACAACGGTGCACACATCGCTGAGGAAATCGCGTTACACATGATGCTCTCCGCCTGATCGAAACGGCTATCCTCCTGCGCATTCAACGTCAACACCGCTTCCTTTTGCGCGACAACATGCTGAATCAAGGTATGGCTCACTGGCGGTACGGTATCGGTGGTATCGCGGGAAAGCGAAGCGCGGATTTCGGGCAACTGTGCTCTTTCATTGCAGAATAATACGAAACCCCGCTGCACGGGCAATGCCTCGAATATCAGTTCGAGAATCTGGCTCAATAAGGCGTCCAGGTCAAAAACTGTGCCTAACAACTGCGCTGCACGATACAAAACAGGAAGACGCGCCCCGCTGGCTTCTCCCATAATAGATGACTGCAGCAGCGCTGCCTTTTCAGGGGAAATCACCGTCTGGCCTAATGTGGAATCGGGACGTTTCACAAGATGGCATAACGTATCGCCAATTTGCAGGGTATCGCCTTCGCACAAAGGAGATTTAAGCCGTTTTTGCCCATTAATCAGAATACCATTGCGCGAGCCCACATCCTCCACTACAGGAGCATCATTCTCAAAAAAAAGGCGTGCATGCTTACGCGACACCCGCCCGTCATTCAATCGCACATCACAATCCACTCCGCGACCTATCAACAATCCCGCTTCGGAAAGATCTACGTGATGTGCCGTTCCCTGTCCATCCTGAAAAACTAGTTCATACCGCTGCATAGGCATGCATATACTCCAACCTTAATTCACGACGTAATTTACACGTTCAGAAAATAAAACCAATATATCTTCCGGGTACCGAAAGTTCTGGCTTAGCTCAACCAATTGCACCCATAATCGAATGCAACAAGAAATCCGGGTCGACAGGTTTGTCTACAAAAGCCTCGGGCCCCCGAATACTAAACGCAGATTCCAGTGCAGCAGCATTGTACAGCGTTGCTCCCCGTTCCTCATTGATCCCTGTTAGCATGATTACAGGAATTTCCTCGGTAAAAGGCGATCTTCGCAAGCGACGTAATGCCTCAAATCCATCCATCACCGGCATGCTTACGTCCATGATGATGAGATCCGGCTCCTCGCTTTCCACCAGATCCAAGGCTTCCTCCCCATTACACGCCTCCAGGGTTTCCCAGCCTTCCCCCTCCATAATGGAAACGACAAATATACGGCTGTCTTCATCATCGTCCACAACCAATACTTTTTTCCCAATATCCATCAATATTCTCCTTAGCAACACACCTCCTACCAGTATACACCGGCACAAACACATAACAAGTTAAAAATGCGCCGTTCCCCACATTCAATAGGGTACGACGCATTTTTTACCAGCAGATTTCAATACTCAGTTGCTAATCCCGACGTCAAACGCGCCCAATACGGGTAACGACGCCCCTCCAACCGCAATTACACCGCCCCAAGTGCCTGCATAAGCATCCATGGCCCCATCCGCATCAATGTCTTGTCCTTTGCCAATAAAGGCCAAGCGCATGCAAGCTTCGCCTTCGGGACATTCTTCGAGAATATCCGGCGAGTTCAGTTCAATAGTCCCATCGGGCAACATCACCCCTTCGACAGTAATAGGTGCAATAGTAAAACTTTCACTGACAGGAAGTCCCAATCCCTGCAACCATTCCACTACGGCGACACAGGAAAGGTTCAGCTGTACGGTTCCGGAAATCTTCACATTCTCCAAGGGCAGGGCGGTAATATCCTGGGCCAATGTCATCGTAATACCGCAACCTTCCAACAATTCCGCTGTATCTTCTGTACCGATAGACCAAGTCCCTTGGTATGTCCCCGTCGCATCAAACGGTATTAACTCATCAAGCGGACATCCCATCAACACCACGGAGCCACACAGGATAGTCGTTGTCAAAAGCAGTATTTTTTTCATTATGCAATCCTTTCATTTTGAGCAATCGCAGTGCAGCAATATGTAGTAACACGCAATCTTGCGCACGCATCGCGGCACTCCGTGCAAAACAGCCTCACCCAACAGTACCAATAGTCCTATCCTTTGTTACCTGCTCAAGCATCCGAATCACTGCCAGAAGAGGTTGAGACTTGTTTGCTATCCCAAATCAATGGTAGGTTAACGCCATAAAGGGAGGTTGAGCTATGCCGGTCTTGGATTCGTTAGAACAGGAAATTTGCCGTCGCCTGAGCGCACTAGGAAAAACATTGGCAACAGCGGAATCGTGCTCCGGAGGACTGATAGCCCATCGGATTACAAACGTAGCCGGGGCATCGGCGATTTTCGCTGGCGGCATGGTGGCATATAGCAACACAGTGAAAGAAAATTTGCTGGGGGTGTCGGCGATGACGTTGACAAGTTTCGGGGCGGTAAGTGCGGAGACGGCACGAGAGATGGTGCTCGGCGCACAACGCTGTTTTGGCGTGGATTATGCCATAGCGGTGACAGGGATCGCTGGACCTGGTGGTGGAACAAAGGAAAAACCGGTAGGACTGGTGTACATTGCTGTAGCAGGTCCACAAGGCGAGATAGTCAAACGCCATGAATTCAACGGTGCACGGGAAGTAATCAAGCAGCAGACAGCAGATGCTGCTTTGGCAATGATATGGGAGTGGCTTGAATAAATGAGTGCAGATTTTGTGCATCTTCATGTGCACACGGAATACAGTATCCTGGATGGTTTGGGCAATGTAAAGAAGTTGCTGAATCGTTGCAAGGAATTAGAAATGGACGCCTGCGCCATGACAGATCATGGCAATCTGTTTGGCGCGGTAGAATTTTACAAGGCTGCCAAATCAAGCGGTGTCAAACCTATCATTGGCTGTGAGCTCTATGTTGCACCAGGGGATTGCCGCGATCGTTCCCCTAACGATACAGGCCCAAAATATCACCATTTATTGCTGCTCTGCGAAAATGAGGCAGGCTATCACAACCTTTGCCGATTAAGTTCACAGGGCTATCTGGAGGGATTCTATTACAAGCCACGGGTAGACAAGGAATTGCTCCGGAAGCATAGCGAGGGATTGATCGCCAGTTCAGCCTGTCTGGGAGGCGAAATCCCCAAGGCAATTCTGAACGGTAAACCAGAGGTGGCGCGGGCTGCGATTGAAGAGTATATCGACATTTTCGGCAAGGACAATTTCCTGATCGAATTGATGGATCATGATATTCCTGAGGAAGATCAGGTAAACCCCGTGTTGGCGTCATTGGCGGAAGAGTATGGCTTAATGCTTATTGCGACCAATGATTCGCATTATCCGACCCGCGAAGATGCTGAAGCGCATGAAGCGCTCTTATGCGTGCAGACAGGAACGACGTTGGAGGATGAAAAACGCTTCCGCTTTCCTAATGATCAATTCTATTTCCGGTCCGTAGAGGAAATGAAGGAACGTTTCGAACGCTGGCCAGAGGCCATATCCAATACGGTCAAGATTGCCGAACGCTGCGCAGTCGATATCCCTCTTGGGCAGCGCCTAATCCCTGCCTATCCACCCCCAGAGGGGAAAACACCCGAAGAATACCTGCGTGAGTTGGTGATGCAGGGTTTGAAGGAGCGCTACCCTGACATGCCTCCGGCTTATGTGGAACGAGCCGAATATGAACTGGGCATTATTGCGCACATGCAGTTCGTGGATTACTTTCTGGTCGTGTGGGATCTGATCAATCATGCCCGAAAAGAGGGTATCCCCGTCGGACCAGGCCGTGGTTCGGGTGCAGGAAGTATCGTAGCGTATTGCCTCTACATTACCAACATCGACCCGATGCGCTATCACCTGCTGTTTGAGCGTTTCCTGAATCCCGACCGTGTGTCGATGCCTGACTTTGATATCGACTTCTGCTACAACCGTCGTGAGGAGATGATTGAGTATTCCTATACAACGTATGGCAAAGAAAACGTCAGCCAAATCATCACCTTTGGCCGAATGCTGGCCAAAAACGTCATCCGTAATGTAGGGCGTGTCCTTGGAATGCCATATGGAGAGGTAGACCGAATCGCCAAACTCATCCCGGATGAACTCAAGATCACCCTGAAAAAAGCGTGTGAAAAGGAACCCGAACTGGCGCAACTTATCAAAGAAAATGCACAGGTCGGACATCTCTGGCGCTTGGCAGAACGCCTGGAGGGAACGATCGGCAGCTGCGGAACGCATGCCGCAGGCGTGGTGATTTGCGATAAACCGCTGACGGATTTTGTTGCCTTGTTCAAAGCGAGCAGTTCGGAAACCATAGCAACCCAGGTGGAGATGAAGTGTGTCGAAGAGGTTGGCCTTCTGAAAATGGACTTTCTGGGGCTGCGCACTTTAACGGTGGTGCATGAAGCTGTACGGTTAATTAAAGAGAATAAAAACATCCCGATTGATATAGACAATCTGGAACCCAATGATAATAAAACCTACGAATTGCTACGTTCGGGACAGACAACAGGCGTGTTTCAGTTGGAAAGTTCCGGCATGCGTGAATTGGCTAAGCGTATCGGGCTCCAGAGTCTCGAAGAGATGAGTGCACTGGTGGCATTGTACCGTCCTGGTCCAATGCAATTTATCGACACATACATTGAAGGTAAGTATAACCCGGAAACTATTTCATACGATCATCCTATTACGAAACCCATCCTGGAAGAAACCTATGGCATCGCCGTTTATCAGGAACAGGTAATGCAGTTGGTGCAGGCCTGCGCCGGGTTCAGCTTGGGACAAGCCGATATTGTCCGCCGCGCCATGGGAAAAAAGAAAAAGGACCTGCTGGATCAACAAAAGGTCAAGTTCATCGAGGGGTGTGCGGAAAGGGATATTGACGCCAAACTGGCCAATGTTATCTGGGACAAGATCGAAACGTTTGCGGGCTATGGTTTCAACAAATCCCACAGCGTGGCGTATGCTTTCGTCGCCTATCAAACAGCCTATCTTAAAGCCAATTATCCTGTAGAATTTATGTGTGCTTTGCTCACAAGTGAATCAGGCAATCTGGACAAGGTGGCGGTGTATGTCGAGGAATGCCGCCGAATGGGGATCGAAGTCCTCCCCCCCGACGTCAATAAAAGTTATGCAAACTTTGCGGTGGAAGGCGATTCTATCCGGTTCGGCATGGGGGCTATCAAGAATGTAGGCGAAGGTCCTACGGGCGCAATCGTAAAGGAACGTACCGAAAACGGCCCTTATGAGGATATATACGATTTTTGCAGTCGTTTAGATACCCGCGTTGTCAATCGAAAATCGATTGAAAGCCTCAACAAGGCGGGGGCATTTGTCAGCACGGACTGGAATCGCAGACAGGTGGAATCGGTTCTGGACAGTGCCTTGAGTGAAGGACAAATTGCGCAACGAGAACGGGCCTCGGGACAGACCTCGCTGTTTGATATGAGCGGCATGGAAGACGCGGTGGAGACGTTGCGGGTCAAACCGGAGCTTTTCGACTGGCCTGAAGCAGAACTCCTTCAGTATGAAAAGGAAATGATGGGGCTATATATCTCCAGCCATCCCCTAGCGCGCTATGAGGCCATATTACAACGATTCAACACCCTACAGCTCGAGAATCTTGCCGAGTATAAGGAAGGTGATGAAGTATACATAGGTGGTCTACTCAACGGAGTCCGCATCTATGTAACAAAGCAGAACAAAAAGATGGCCTTTTTGAATCTGGAAACACGTGGAGGCTCATGCGAATTAACCGTATTTTCGGATATATATGAACAAAACTCCAATCTACTTTTGGTGGATACTGCGGTGATGCTGGCGGCACATGTGAATTTCCGAAACAACGAACCTTCTCTCCTGGTCGATAATGTGTTTCCCTTGGAAGAGGCGGAAAAACATCTGGCCAAAGCGCTACACGTTCGTGTTCCTGCAAAACAATTGGGCAATGGCGAATCAGAAAAACTCGCACAAATACTGGGGAAGCAACGCGGCGAAAGCGATGTATATTTGCATTGCATTTTACCCGATGAACGTGAAGTAGTCATACACGCCACCAGTGCCTGTCGTGTAAGAATCAGCAAACCGCTTTGTAATGCCATTGATGCACTTTTGGGTGAGGGAGCCGCATTCACCAGTGCAGGAATGGGACTACCGAGCCATCAAACGCCGCAAAAAAAAGGGGCGGATACCGGCAAAAAACGTTGGAAGAAAAAAGCAGACGCTTGATTTTTCACTGTTGGGAGGAAAAAACGTGCTATATGGAGCCATATTTCTTGTCGCCACACTTTCTATGCAGGGTGCTGGAGAAACATTAGCTGTATCGGATATGAGGGTAGAAGCGTTGCGTTGTGAATACGCTCCTACGCCACTTAACGTAGATGTTTCCCATCCCAAACTAAGTTGGCAGCTGCAGGCGCCCGGTCGCAATCGCCGTCAGACAGCATATCAAATCCAGGCAGCGGGGAATCTGACAAGCCTACTGGAAGAAAATAATCTATTATGGGACACTGGCAAGATCGATACGGCTTCATCGACCCATATCCCCTATAAAGGCGCCCCTCTTAAAAGCAATCAGAGCGTTTATTGGCGGGTCCGGGTATGGGATGGACAGGGCCTCCCTACCCCCTTCAGTCCCCCGGCCCTGTTTGGCACAGCTATCCTACAACCTGAGGATTGGCAAGCGCAGTGGATTGGATTTGGGTCTTCTAATGATCCAAAAAATGCGCTCGAATACTACAATTCTGCAACACCTAAAGAAGACCCCGAACGCAAAACACATCCAGGGTCCATCTTGCTTCGCAAACAATTCGTCGTACAAAAACCAGTACATCGGGCGCGCTGTTTTGCCGCAGGGCTTGGCTGGTACGAGATGTATATCAATGGTCAGCGGGTAGGAAATCGTCTTCTTGCCCCGACAAAGACCAATTACACAAAAGAGGTTTTATACGACGTCTATGATGTAACTTCACTGCTGCATTCAGGAGAATCCGTGGTAGGCATGATGCTGGGTAATGGCTGGTTCAATCCCCAGGAAAATTGGCTGACTTGGCGAATGCAGTTTTTTGGCGACAAGCGCGCACGGGTGCAAATCCATATTGAGTACGAAGATGGATCGCAGGACACACTGCTTTCCGATAGCAGTTGGAAAGGCCATGAAGGACCTGTTGTACGAAGTTGTGTATATGATGGTGAAAACTATGACGCCACCCGCGAATGCACCGGCTGGACTTTACCAGGATATAATGACAGTGAATGGCAACCGGTTTGTCCCGCCACCGCCCCTAAGGGCGCATTACGTGCACAAACTGCACCGCCGATCCAAAAAACGGACACGTTGACACCGGTGGCATGTCACCAGCCGGAACCAGGCATCTTGGTCTACGATTTGGGACAGAACATTGCAGGCTGGGCGCGCATTCAAGTTTCGGGTCGCAAAGGCGATAAAGTGCAGCTCCGGTTTGCAGAAAACCTGACGGCGGATCATCATCTCGATACCATCTCGAATAACAAGGCGCGCCCTGTAGACACCTACATTCTGAAGGGAGAAGGGTCAGAAATCTATGAACCCCACTTTACCTTTCACGGTTTTCGCTATGTGGAGCTGACCGGTGAACCCAACTTGCCCGCAATCGAAAAAGTGGAAGGCTGCGCCGTACATTCGAACTGCACGCCGACCGGCTCCTTTACCTGCGACAATGACGCCTTGAATCGCTTGCACACCTGCATCCATTGGACGCAACGCAACAACATGGTTGGCTATCCCATGGACTGCCCACAACGCGATGAGCGCCTGGGCTGGATGGGAGACGCCCAGGTAATCGTCGAAGAAGCGCTATACAACTTTGATATGGCCCTCTTCTACCGCCAATGGCTGCGAGGCATCCATGAGGATCAGATGGACAATGGAGAACTACCCTATATCTCCCCACGCCCCCCTCTAGACCCTAGTAGATCCGTGGCGTGGAGCGCCGCATATGGCATTGTACTCTGGCAAAACTATCTCTTTTACGGCGATTCCAGTCTAATCGAAATGCACTACCCCACCCTGTGCCGCTACATCAGCTATCTTGGCGCACAGGCCAAAGACCATATCCTGCCGCCCGACTGCTACAGTGACTGGGCCAGTGCAAATCTGGATGGAAAATCTCCCCTCGGCTTCCCTGAATCGGTTTCCACCGCCTACTATTACCATATGGCCACACTGGCCTCAAAAATGGCGGGCGTATTGGGAAAACAAGATGAGCAAACCGTTTATACAGACCTCTCCAACGAAATCGCCGACGCCTATAACGCACGCTTTTTCAATACCGACGCCGGTTTCTACGAAAACGGCACCGAATGTACACAGGCTATCCCCTTACAGTTCGGCCTTGTGCCCAAAAAACATCAAAACGCGGTGCTGACGCAACTGCTTGCCGCCCTGATGAAAAAAAACAAGGGCCGCGTAACCACAGGCATCTTGGGAACCAAGGCCATCGTCAACGTACTGGAAGCCGCCGAACACAATGCTACCCTCTATTTCCTGGCGACCCAACCGGAATACCCCGGCTGGCAAGCCCTGATAAAAAATCGCACAACCTTATCCGAACATTGGGACCAGTCCATCTCCAACGATCACATTATGTTCGGCTCCATCGATCCCTGGTTCTACAGCGCCCTCGGCGGAATTCGCCCTATAGAAACCGCACCCGGCTTTGCCGCCTTCGAGATACGCCCCTTCTGCACACCTGCCTTAAGCCACACCAAAACCGCATTGAAAACCATACGCGGCGAGATCAAAACCCACTGGCGACTACAAGAAAATGACCTGCACCTGGAAGTCCACATCCCCGTCAACACCCAGGCCATGCTCACCCTGCCCGCTGTCGATGCAGCCCACGTACTCGAAAGCGGCGCCCTCCTGACAGAACACACCGACATGCGACTCGTCGCATCCGAAGCCGGTCGTATTTCTCTTCAGCTCGGTTCTGGCGCATACCATTTCATCTCCACACAGGCACGCGCTCTTCTACCTCTTCCCTTTACAGCCCCCCCCAAGCTAAGCCCGTATAAATCACTGTACTTTTCCAACGAAGACGCTACCGTAAAATTGACCAGCACCACCCCCGCAGCACAAATCCACTACACGCTGGATGCGACAGAGCCAACCCGAAACAGCCCCACCTATCGCGACCCCATTCCCATAACCAGGCCCGTCCTGTTACGCGCCAAAGCCTTTTGCGATGGATACCAGCCGAGTGTGACCAACGACTATCCCCTATCCTATGTTGATCCAGACCAAAACGGTTTAGCCTGCCAGCGCTACCACGGCCGCTGCTCAGCGCTGCCCGATTTCACCACCTTAACCCCCGTAGAAACCATAACCACCTACCAAGTGGGATTTGAAGGCATGTCCCTCCCCCGCGAAGATTTTGCCCTCACCTTCGACGGCTTCCTGGAAATCACAGAACCCGGCGAATACACCTTCTACACCCTTTCAAACGACGGAAGCCAATTGTTCATCAACGATACATTAATCGTCGACAACGACCAGGAACACGGTATCTTGGAAAAAAGTGGAACTATCCAACTATCCCCCGGAAAACACCCCATTCGCATCACCTACTTCCAAAGCGGCGGAGGCTGCTTCCTGAAAGTAGCTTACGAAGGTCCCCACACGCCACGCCAAGCCCTCCCCGCACACCGCTTATACCAAAGCAAGGAGTGAAGTGAAAATCTTTTGAGCAAAAAAACTGCACCTGTAGTATAGGTTTAGAAACAAGATAGTTATTGCCCATGCTTCGCCAATAAACAGTAACATTGGCGAAGCATTTTTCTTACAGAAACGAAACCATACAGATAATTAGGGTATTACTTGCTGCAGGGATATTTTTGGGGAGAGGTTTCATAGTGCAAAAAAATATGCGTAAATATAGCATTGCAGCGCTATTTTTAGCAGGTATTTTCTTTGTGTTGCTGATAGTTCTAGGGGCTGTATTCTGTTCATGGAAAACGCCAGAACCAGTACCGAAAAATCTGGTCTATGTCTGGCAGCAGCACTGGTCGCCTGCTGTGATCGAGAGTGTTACGACTGCTGGAAAAATAATTGATGGCTTTATGGTACTGGGAGCCGAGTTTGTTGTAGAGGATGGTCTACTTCGTTGCCGCAGGCCAAATATCGATTGGGCTCTGCTTGCCGATACAAGGCGTCCGGTTGAGCTTGTCGTTCGAGCGCATGTACTCCCAAAAATCGAAACAATCAATGGACGGAAAAATGCCGCTGATGCGCTTTTAAATGTAGTCCGTAAGCTTCGCAAAAAAATAGACGACGACCTCTTTTCAGGCCTGCAAATCGATTTCGACTGTCCTACAGAAGACCTCGTGCACTACTCCACGCTTCTTAAACTGCTTCACGAAAAAATGCCCGATGTAGCGTTGTCTATCACGACGCTTCCCACTTGGTTGCATCAAAAACAGGATTTCAGGGAACTCGTAAAGGATTTAGACCATTACATACTGCAGGTTCATAGCTTCAGTAGGCCAAGGGATATTGATGATACTGTTACTCTTTGCAATTCTTCTCTTGTTCCTGGTTGGGTAAAGGAAGCAACCGCTTTTGGATGCCCGTTTTATGTCGCCCTGCCTACGTATGGATATCGAATGCACTTTGATATAAACGGTGCATTCACGGGGATAACGGCAGAAGGTATAGATGCAACGTACGAAGGAGATAGTACGAGAGAGATTTTGACCGATCCAGTTGTCATGGCCAAGCTCGTAGCTGCATTAAAAACTTCTTCTTTGCGGCATTGTCGTGGCTTTGTTTGGTTTCGCTTACCTGTGCAAGGAGATCGACTCAACTGGTCCTGGCAGACCCTTGTATCAGTAATGAACGGCGAAGCTCCGCACTCTGATGTGCGAATGGAACTCCGTAAACCGCAGCCTGGTCTCTACGAAATCTGGCTGGTCAACCATGGAGCGCACCATCCTACCAAGGAAAGCTGTATTACGCTGGATTGGCAGAATACCGGTTTACAAGCATGTGATGTTGTCGGAGGCTTTAAGAGCGAATTTAAACACGAGGGTTTGGGCTGTAAACTTATTGGCATAGCCCCTCATCCGGGAGAAGAAAAGGCCGTTGCATGGTTTCGTTTTTCCGAACCCCTCGATAAAAAAGAAGACGTTATCGTCCACGCGGAGGTGTCCCCTTGAAGTGTGATGTTCTGAATTCCAAAAGCGACTATAAAAAACGAAACCTTATGGTGAGCAGGGATGGGAAAAAGCGCATGTTTTTGACTGTTTTACTATCTTTGCTTATCTCGCTCACATCGCTTTCGAAAAGCCACGCTTGCACCATTCAGAGCTTTAGTTACTTTGCCCACGGTGGGTATTCCGTAGAGAGGATGCCGCTAGCATCCTTCAGCATAGAGTGTCACCGAATTCTTGGATTTCCTCTTGAGCCCTATAAGAAGAAAAAGACTCGTTCCGAGTTGTATCGCTATAGCGTTAAGGCAGACTTGGAAACATTTGAAAAAGCAATCGCAGAACGCCCCGATGCAGAAGCCCAAATTACCCGTTATACTGCTTTTAGAAAAGAACTTCTGAACTACGCGCTACAGGAATTAAATTCATCTACCCCTCACCCTTTTGATACAACACCTTTTGAGGAAACACTCTCGGAGTTACCTGCTGAATTTGAAAGATATGCACGCGGCGCAATCGCCTATCACCAGAAAGATTGGGACGCTGCCATTGCCCATTTCGAATCCCTCCTCGATCTTCCGCCAACGGAACGCGCAAACCGAAGTGTATGGGCCGCATATATGCTGGGAAAAAGCTGGAGCAATCTCGGAGACGTAAAAGCCATTCCCTATTTTGAACAAACCCGCGAACTTGTTCAGCAAGGTTTTGAGGACCCCTTAGACCTGGCCGATGCCAGCCTGGGTTGGCAGGCCAGAGTAGAAATGCAGGAAGGTGACTACGTTACCGCTATTCATCGTTACGCCCAAAAAGGCCGTAGCGAAATAGTTTCTTTATCCTGGCTTTGTAAGAAGGCATTATCCAAAAACCCAGTCGATCCTGCCTTGGTGCAAGATCCCTTATCACGACAACTCCTGACTTCCTGGCTCGTTTCTTATCCATACCCGCGACACAGGGAAAAACATTGGGGTGCAGCACTTTCAGCAGCGCAGTTCGACGGCGTTGTTGAAGAGGCAGATCGGCTTGCATGGTTCAGCTATAACTGTGGGGACTGGGAAAAAGCAAAACAATGGTTGGAGTATAGTCCACAAGAAACGCAAATCACCCAGTGGGTGCGTTCAAAATTATTATTGAGAGAGGGAAAACTCGCAGAAGCAACGGCGCTTTTGGAAAAAATGACAGAGTCGTTTCCGCAAACTTGGCGGAAAAACACATACTTTAAGCGAGTGACCCCCTGGCTTTCCGAAGGCAGTCTTGTGCTGGGTAGTGTGCAACCGGACTCATTGTTATTCTATATAAATAATTACGTTTACGATGAAATCGCGATGCTTGAACTAGAACAGGGGAACTACGAGGCTTCCGTGCTCAGATTTCTGCAGGCCTATAATCTGGAAGATGCGACCTTTTTATTAGAGCGCGTACTAACTCCGAAAGAATTTCAGGATTTCCTTGAAAAAGAATCAGAAAACCCTATCGTAACTTCATATTGTTATTACTATAATTGGGAGTGTCACGATGTGCAACCCTTCTTAAAGGATCTATTAGCACGTCGTTGGGCACGCATGGGAGAATGGGAAAAAGCGGTTTCCTACTACTGCAAGGAAAAGCAAAAGAATGGCTATAATGGCTGTTTTTTAGATTCGGCGAATAGGGTAAAAAAACACCTTGCGGCGACAAAGGACATGGAGCTTCCTGCTCATGAACGTGCCCAGCACTTTTTCGAGGTGGGTCAGATTATCCAAAATAATGGAAAAGGCCTACTCGCCCCTGAGATACTTCCCAGCCTGTCTCCTGTAGCCTTAAGCCATACCCCGCCAGACTTAAAAGGACGCCTTGCAGAAAGCATGAAGTCCTACCCGTTCAAGAAATATTTTTCTTTTATTGCCGCAGACTTCATGTGGAAAGCAGCGGAGTTACTTCCTGATAATGACCCACTTACGGCAAAGGCGTTGTTTTATGGGGGGAGTTACATAAAACATAAGTACCCAAAAGAGGCTGACCGATTCTACAAAGCCCTTGTACGCAGAAATCCTAACCTCCAGATCGGACAAGAGGCTGATAAACTGCGTTGGTTCCCAAAAAGATTTACCGATCGAGTACTCTACCACCCCTATCCCAAGCGAGATGAACCTTGGTATGGACGTAAACTCTATCTGGCTATTGCTGCAGTACCTACTGCGGCTCTCATGCTGCCAAGTGGATTCTTAATATGGCTAAGGCAGAAAAGAAAAACAGCACTCTCTTGAGATGGTTCCCGCCCCTAGGAAGAAGTCTTGTTCTTTTTGGATGAGATGCAGCGTGCTAAAACTTCCGGTGCGTACTCGGGGTAGAGTGCTTCGAGGCAGGAGGGGCACAGGCTGTGACTGAAGTCGACCTCGGTGTGTTGTTCAAGATAGGTTTCCAATTCTTCCCAATATCCACGGTCATCTCGTATCTTTTTGCAATGACTACAAATGGGAAGTAAACCATGCAGGGTCTTCACTTCATCAAGCGCTTGACGCAAATCTGCTGTACGCACTGTAACGGCTTGTTCCAGACGTTTCTTCGCATGCTCTTCCCGCACCCTTAACCGATTAAAGAGGGGGAAACACCAAAGGATACCCGCAATAACAAAGGAAAGATCGAGCGCGTATTCCATAAGGTAACTCTGGTTTACAACGCCAGCCCCCATAAGCGCCAAGAGCACCCCTGTAAAAACGACAATGCTCCATGTAATCAGGTAAGAGCGGGCGAGCAGGTAGCCATTGCGCAGCGCCAGAAGGCCGGCAATATAACAGGAGATGGGTGCAATAACCCCCAAGGCATGCGCCAAGTAGTATTTAATGGGAAAATCGGTTAGCCCTAGAAAGGCTGTACAAAAGGAGAGCAGGATAAGTGTATTGAGATAAAGATAAACTGGTGGCACCGTCTCCCGAATCTTGAGTATGGACTTGGAAAAGATGAGGACTTCGCATAAAAGCAGCATAGAGAAAAAAGTAACCGCGTGATCGGTAAACCAAGGTGTGTTCGGCCACCAATAGATTGGGCCGGTTCCATTGCGCGCCATTGAAAAGAGGATAAAGAGTAATGACATGACCGCATGGTGAAGATAGACACGTTCGCGAAGCACCAACCAAATACACAGACTATACAGTGCTATTGCCAATAAGGCGCCAGCAAGCGCGAAGACACGGATCATCCGCCGATGTATGTGCGCTTGAAAGGCCGATGGTTGCCATAGGCATACCTTAAAAAACAACGCACCGGAATGTTGTACGCGAATATAATACGTCTGTTCGCTCCCCTGCGTAGGGGTAATGGAAAAGGCAGGATGCGCAAAGAGAAACTCTCTATTTGCTTTTGGAAAGGAAGCTCCGGTTTGTAGACGAGAATGAATGCCTGTGGCGCTTACGTCAAAAAACTGGGCACTGCCCAAACGGGGGTTTTCCAATTCCAATACCCAATTGGAAATATCCGAGGTATTTTCCACACGGATACGTAACCAGATCGGTCGCGGTTCTATACCCAGGTTAAAGGTGGCGTGGGTATAGGGGTGAAAACGGTGCTGGCATGGTGGCCGTAGAATATCCTCGATACGACGAGTTCCTAAATCATCGACAAAAAAAGATATATTAGAGGATACGTTGAGGCGGTCCAGAGTAGCATCTAAAAAAATCGGCGACTGTTCAACTGCCAGAAGCCGTCCACAATAAAAGCAGATACAGCCCAGCAGCACCGCAGTATAAATCCAATTGGGCCACCCCATCCATTGGACGTTATGTTTTATTCCTGTGAGCCAACGCATTTTCTACCCCAATGCACCTCAGCATACAACAGTGCCCCCTGGCACTTGGTCTAAGAACCCCAGGGAAGAATGCGAAAACTCCCATCCCCCAGATAACTACTTACTTTTTGTCTTTGATTCAGAGCAGGAAGGATTCTTTGTTTCTTATTTTTCTTTCATTACGCCACTAGCGCAAATTACAGGAAAGGCCACTATCATAAACCATTAATTCTGCGAAGTTTAAGTGTAACACAGCAATGTATAAGGTGCAAGCACCGATATATTTTAACACTTTTCAACTCAGACTATTCCAACATCGGAAATACTATGGAAAATGTTTCCGTAAACTCTAGAATTTTAAAAGCCTTATTGAAAAAACGGGGAGCAGTTTTCCTGATGACGCATTGCTACTCGTTTACGCATCCTTTAAATAAAAACTCCTTAACAGGTAAATGGGGCTGCATATTTCTGACGCA
This sequence comes from Candidatus Hydrogenedentota bacterium, assembly GCA_963678445.1. Taxonomy (GTDB): domain Bacteria; phylum Hydrogenedentota; class Hydrogenedentia; order Hydrogenedentales. Next base: position 4,854,265 of record OY782877.1, read on the forward strand.
TAACCCGGGTAACACCATTCTTTCTCAAATCTGTTTCAAGCTGTTTTTGCGCGTTCGGTTCACCATGCACCAACAATAGTTGATCGATATTTCCATTAAAACGAGCGGCAAAATCGACCAATTCGTTATGGCCTGCATGCGCACTAAATTCGTTCATGATCACCACGCGCGCATTCAATTCATAAGGAACTCCATGGATGCGCACTGTACGATTTCGCTCCACAATCCGTCTTCCCAAGGTGTGTTGCGCCTGAAATCCTACGATCAGCACGGTGTTACGCGGGTCTGCAATCGAATTGCACAAATGATGCACTACCCGTCCATATTCACACATACCGGAAGCCGAGACGATAATGGCAGGTTCTTTAAGTCTGTTCAGTTCCATTGACTCATTCACACTTCGTATATACCGAATACGTTCCAAATCAAACGGGTTACCTGCATTGCGCATTACACGACCAAAATCATCGTCGAAACCTTCCGTATGTAGACGGAATATTTCTGTAATGTCCACTGTCAACGGACTATCGACAAAAACGGGCAGTTTCGGAACATCCTCCCACGACTCCAGACGTTTCAGGGCATAGATAATTTCTTGTGCCCGCTCCAAAGCAAAAGAAGGCACGATAATCTTTCCGCCCCGTTCATAGGTTTCCCGAATCACCTGGGCCAGTTTGTTGTCCACATTTTCAATAGGATGATGCTCACGATTGCCATAGGTTGTTTCCATCATAACGACATCAGCCTCACTCGGAGCCCAGGGATCGCGTAAAATAGGCATGTTGCAACGCCCAATATCCCCACTAAAAACCAACTTTTTCTTAGTGCCATTCTCCTTTATATCCAGCTCCATCATTGCCGAGCCCAAGACATGCCCCGCATCATGCAACGTCAGCGTTACATTCTCATGCAACGGCATCGCAGTTTCATACGGCAACGATACAAAATGCCGCATCGTTTCACGCACATCATCTGAGGAATAAAGCGGCGGAATAAACTCCATCTTCTTCTTAGACAGCCACTGTGCGTCCCGTTCCTGAATATGAGCACTATCCAGCAGCATGATAGAACACAAGTCACGCGTTGCATGTGTCGTATACACATTGCCGCGATAGCCCTGCTTGTAGAGCATCGGCAGTAGCCCGCTGTGATCAATATGGGCATGACTGAGGACAACGGCATGAATGCTGGCAGGATCAAAACCGAATGAACGATTCTTCCGATCCGCTTCATTACGCCGTCCCTGAAACAGGCCACAGTCCAGCAGGATGCGAAACCCGTTTACCTCCAGTAAATGCTTGCTCCCTGTAACCTCTTCCGTGGCGCCATACGAAGTAATTTTCATGATGCGGCCTCCCGTTCTCCTACATGCACCGGATGCGTATTATAGGCATTTAATACCCGATTAATGAGCTTGCGCGGATCATCATCAAAGACAATCAGAGAACCCGTCGGCTTTTCAATGACACGCAGAATATCATCCATAGCATCGGCTATACCGCCCGTCCCCGTCAATACGCCAATCGGACGTCCCTCATCATACGCAATCGAAAACTCGCCCAACGTGCCCGAACGCCCCCCCACGATAATGATGATATCGCAGCTACGCACGCCAACCACCTCGCGCCCCATCAAACCCGCCCCCGTATAAATCATCACATCGATATGATCTATAGGGCTCCCATACTGATTCACATGTTGCTCCACGCTCAACGCAGGAGACACCCCAATAGTGAGTCCTCCGTTTTCCTTAGAGCCAATAATGGCGCAATGGGGAAGCCCCGGGCATCCCCCGGTAACCAGAACACAGTTCGCATCCGCAATAGCGCGTCCCAACTCCGTGCAACGTTCCACGATCTCCGCCGACATATTCCCGCCCGCAGAACCCATCACCCCAATCTTAATCCGTGCTTCCTCCATACTTCTAACCCTTTCGATGGCGATACACTTTACCAAAGTGGTCCAGAGGATATACCCAGGTGGGCAGAGCAGCAATACTCTTAAGCTTTACCCTTCCTGCTCACAGCAACAACTTTGCCTTGTGTAACAGCTTTTTCAAAGTTAAGGCATCCCAAACAACACACTACATAAAATACCTTTGTACAGAAATTTACGCATCGAGTCAAAAAACTTTCAGTTACTCCCTGTAGTACAGACAATTCTCAAAACATCTGCTATCACAGCATCCCCCCCCACTCGCAACAAACTCTGAATACCTTTTATTAAGGCCATACATTTTTATTTTACTTAAAGTTTTAAAAGATGCTTATTTTTTATTGCGTATTTACGTAAATTGATATATAATTTTTTTATACACTTACTTTTTTATTAAAATACTCACGCCAAAAAAAAAGGAAAGACGCAATGACAGCACAAAAATCGCTTAAAAAAAAGAAAGGCGCTCCCTATAAAGCCATACTTTTTGTCGTCCTCTGCCTGACTTCACTGGCTTGGGGAAGCTATGCACCGGTTTTTGTAGAGGATTTGAAAAATCTGGATTCGACACCTTACGAGAATCACACTTTTATCAATGGTATCACGACGGACAATGCTGTCACTTACAACGGAAAAATGCTCTTCTTTGCCTGTGACATGGAAGACACACTTGCGCTTTGGTGTACTACGGGCACCCAGTCAGGTACATTCAAAATAAAGGATCTACAGCCGAATCGGGTTCACAATGCCCCCCCAACACTATCGTTCGAATTCTTTCATTGTCATTTTGCCCCTAATCCGACAACGCATGGCGCCGTTTTCCTTTTTTATGATGCATGTTCCCGAAGCGTTGAATTCTGGCGCACCGACGGAACTGCAACGGGGACGCAATGCATTAAAACGAAGGAGCAACAACAGCTGAATGAAAACTTACGTTACAGCAGTGTCGTGTCGGAAGGCATTGCGTTTTTCTGGTTCGTTAATGACGACAATCAGTTTGAACTCTGGCGCACCGAGGGAACGTCGGAAACAACCTGTTGCTTTGCCTTCGTCGATACAAATGGTAGAGTCTCTCCCAGTAATGATCCTTTAATGAGTACGCTTCAACCGCTCAACGAGCCAATTTATATGGAACATTTCCTGACACGAGGTACGGCAGAAAGCACTCTTTTTGCAACCGGAAACTATCCGATCATGCTTGAGGATGGTGCTATTATTGGAACGGATTTCAATGAGACAACACAGCGCGCTCGTCTTCTGCGTCTCGAAAAGGGGGATAACTCCCTTACTGTTTACAAAACACTTTCCGCTTCTGAACCCTTGGCCTTTGCGCAGCTCCCAATACGTTCCAATCAAGACAAACGTCTACCGCGCAAATGCAACCGCCCTGTCTACTTCTTAAAAGGACAAGAGCTTTTTCGAACAGATGGCACAAGCTCAGGCACACAAAAGGAATATAAATATTCTAACGCCATTCCCAACGATTTTTCGCCCTATGCCATCATTGACGAGGGGAATTACATTTATCTACATGGCCACAATGATCGCGCTTGGTTTGCGATATATCACAAATCTTCCCAAGAACTAAGCATGCAGGAAATCGCATTACCCCAAGATAGCAAAGCTCTGTATGCCAAAGCGCCTCAATACGGCGTGTACAAAATGTCCAATGGCATCTTCCTGTCCATGGATAACGGAAGCCAAAGCTATCTTATCCAACCGGAAAACCATGAAGTCCTCTATTTCGATGGCAATACATATGCCAGAGAACTGTTTTCACTACAGGGCCAATGGCATATGCGCTATAAGGAAACGGTAGGCCCCTTCCAATACATGACGTGGTGGCGCACGGATGGAACAGAGGAAGGATCGTATAGAATCGTTGATACCTGCCCTATAGAAGAAATGGAAGAACTTGGCCGTGGCGCAGCCCAAATGCTTGCGCTGGATGACGGGCTATGGCTCAAAACCCCCGACGAAAGAACCTGGATTATCCCCAATGACAGCTATGCGATGCAGACGCTCGGCTATCCCCTATCAGATGATTTCTTTAGCAGCATCCCTACCCAAGGCAACTACCGCTTGATCTCCTCCAGCACTGGGCTAGCCGCTTGTGATAATGATGGACGAAACACCCGTGTATTGGGTAATAGCCTTGCTGGTCATGACGCATCCGCTCTTGCAAAACTCGTACTATGCGTAGGAAACTATTCCTTTTTCCATGATATAATTGGACGCGCTATCTATCGTACCGATGGCACCCCCGAGGGAACCGTCAAAATAGCTCAGTTAGACGAACTCCTGACGATCAATCTCTCACAAATCGGGGATAAAATCATCAGCCTGGAAAATCTACAGATAGCCGTGATGGACTTAAATGGGGAAAACAGAAGTATCATCTACACCTTTCCCAGCAACGCTATCATTCCTCCGGATTTAACTGCTTCCCGCTCTTGTCTGTGGAATGAAAAACTATATTTCATAGTCGAAACAACTGTCGGCGACACCTCCACTGAGGCGTTATGGGTTAGCGATGGAACCAGCGCAGGAACCTACGAAGTTGGCGACACCCCCTCTACACAAGAAATGGTAGCAACCCCATCACAACTCATCCTGAAGACCCAGGAATACACAGCATCTAGCGGCGAGCGATTTGGAATATGGAGAAGTGACGGAACCAGCACAGGAACCTGTGAAGTTCTCCCCCAGAACCTGACCAAAATTTTCCAACCCATTTACCCGCTCAACGAATATGTATTTTTCCTGGCGATGGATGAAAATGACGACGTACAGATGTGGCGAACCGATGGTACAACCACCGGAACTTTGCAGCTCACCGATATCGATCGGGAACTCTGTAGCGAAGCAAGACTTGGAACAGCAGAGTCCTATTTAGCAAATCACAGCTTTCTTACCGCAACATATAAAGACCGTTTCTACTTCCAACTCCCGAACTATCCTGTCCTCTTCGAATCCGATGGCACCATAGCAGGCACCCGTTCTGTTCATCGATTCTGGAAAAAACTTTCCGAGACGCCATTCCACTTCTCTATTTACACTAACGATGATTGTCTGTTTTACGATGGCATCGACATCGATCACAACCATACCTTGTGGAAACTTGGGATAGATTCCGATGGCGATGGTATAGCCGACGACACGGAGGCCAGCGACGACCAGGATGCAGACGGAAAGGCAAATTATCTAGATGATGATTCCGACGGTGATGGGATAAAGGATATCACAGAAGGCTTTGAGGATCTGGATCAGGACGGTATTATCAATGCACTCGATCTCGATAGCGACGGCGATGGTATCGATGATGCCATTGAAGGAAGCCTCGACTCTGACGGGGACGGTATCCCCAACTATCTCGACGCCGACAGTGATCAGGACGGGGTGCCAGACCGATACGAAAGCATCCTGGATCCCGACAGCGACGGCATCCCTGACTATCTCGATACGGATTCCGATGGCGATGGCGTCGACGACTTCGAAGAAACCCAGCACGACACCGACGGCGATGGCATACCCGACACCCTAGACAACGACATCGATGGCGATGGGATTTCCAATGAAACCGAAGGCGATGCCGATCCGGATAACGACGGCATTCCCAATTACCTCGATACGGATAGTGACGGCGATGGTGCCTCGGATCAAACGGAATGGCAACTGGGCGCCGATCCCTACGACGGCGTTTCCAACCTCCCCCTCAACCCCTGGCTCCTCTTCCTCGCCCTTCTGTTCCTGCTATTCATCCTAATTCCCAAGAATTCCCGTAGCAAAGACGCATAAGAGTTCCTTCTCTTCCCTTATAAGCCGCGTCCCCCCGATGTCCGTCCTATCTGACAACACCGGGGGGACAACGCTTTAAAAACTGCACTCGCTTTCGTCAAATAAACTTGTGCCCTTATCAAAGTTTTTTTTGAAGGGAGGCTGGGGAAAACTTTTTGTTCAGAAGTGGCCAAGGGCCACACCCGGGAAGTATGATTCTCATACTGCGTGAGTACAGTACACTCTCTCCATTCCTAAAGTTTTTTTGAAGGGGGGTCTGGGGGAAACTTTTTGTGAACAAAAAGTTTCCCCCAGCAAAAATCTCTTTTCCCAAATCAATACAAAAGCGCTAGACCATCTGCTGGCCGCCGGTCACGTTGAGGGCCTGACCGGTCATGTAGCTGGATTCGTCACTGGCCATAAACACGACCAGATTAGCCACATCTGTATATTCACAGGCGCGTTTCATGGGAACCTGATCGATGTATTTCTGGCGCACTTCCGCTTCGCTGATGCCCTGGTTTGCAGCGTATTGTTTGAACAGCGAATTGACCCATAAGGGAGAATTGAGCAGATTACCAGGACAAATGGCGTTAACACGAATGTTGTCTTCTGCAAACTCTAGTGCGAGACTTTGTGTCACACCGATACCACCAAACTTGGCAGCGGCATAGGCGCTGTTACGAAAACTCCCTTTTTTACCCGACTTGGAGTTGATCTGGATAATAGAGCCGCCGCTGTCCTTTTGCATGACGCGTGCCGCTTCGCGGGCACATAAAAAATACCCCACGAGATCCACATCAATTACCTTACGCCATTTTGCAGCATCGAAATCGACGGAGGCACCGGAAACAAGGATACCCGCATTGCATACCATGGTATCCAGCCCGCCCAACGTCTCCACCGCGAGATCTGTAGCCAAACGCAGCGCCTCTGCATCCGTCACATCCACCACCGCCGCACCGGTCTGCTGCCCCGTCTTCTCCCCCACCAGCTCCGCCGTCTTCTCGATCGCTTCCTTGTTTACATCCCAACCGATAACATCGGCCCCTTCCTGAGCCAAACGTTCAAACAGGGCCGCGCCCAAACCCTGCGCCGCACCCGTGATAATCGCTTTCTTGCCTTCCAATCGCTTCATGATACATACATCTCCAACAACGCCTTTTCGGCCTCTTTAGTCCAACCACCTTCAGCACTCAACTTATCTTTCAACGCAGGAATCCGCCCGGGAATATCCTCCAACGGTGTCAACGGTAATTCGGGAATCTGCGTGTAGATTACTGTTTTGCCAGGATACTTCGCCCCCTGCACCGCCTGCAAACCATCATGGGCCGCGTCCAAACCGCCTATCGCCGCTACGCTGCGATTCGTATCCAATTTTCCCGCCTCCACCAACTCTAAAACCCGTCGTAGATCCTGAATCCGCGAACCGCTGCATCCGATAATCTTCACACCGCGACACAGGGCGTCCAACGGAATTTGCGCTGTCTTACCAATAATAATACCTGCAAAAACATTCACAAATGCATTATCCGCAGCCCAACGCACCGCCTGTGAAACCAATGCCGGCACCGGTGCAAGCACCACAATATCGTTGTAACCATGTGGCGCCAGTTCTTCTATACGCGCATTCATCGCCTCTTGCGATTCGAACTCACCCGGTGACAGGGTGATCAATTCCGCGCCCCGTGCTTCTGCCAACGGTGCAAAACGGTTCACAATATGGTCCAGACGGCTACGATCCAAATCCGTCACCACCACACGCCGCGAACCATCGGCCTTTTCCAGTGCACGTTGCACATGCATCTGCCCCATGGGACCGCCCGCGCCAATAAACAACGAAACGCCACCCGGCAACAAGTCATTACGTACATTCGCTTCCGTCACCTGTTCCAGACACGCGCCGCCACCAAAGAAACGTTTGTTTTCGTAATGGATAGCCCCCACATCCAATGTCACATCTCCCTCCTCCGCAGGTGCTCCCACCAAAAACATTGTCCCATTCTTCTTCAAATGTGCACTTAACATGTCGACCAGTGCCGGTGTAGGATTAGGCAACAGGATGTCATCATACAATGCATCCTCAGCCAAGCCAGCAAGACTACGCGGCACGACCTGAATCGCTGGAAAACGCTCCTTGCATACCGGCATCACTTCATCGGCAACCAACAACTGGTTTTTCCCATCAGGTACAATCCGCTCTTCCAGGCAATATGACATTTCCACACACGCCCACGGCTCAGCCAAAGCCGATTGGCTGTAGCCCGTCTCCATCTGTACCGGCAGCAGATAACACCCTTCATCACCATCCAGAATACGCTCATCCACATAGGCGTATTCCGCTAACCCACCTGGAATCAGATAGCCAAACGCATAGCCGACGCCCTTATAATACGCATCCGCCTGTACAATGTAGCGTTCACCCACCTGAAATTTATCCTGCCACTGCGCCCCCACCTTCACCACCGTCGCTGCACACTCATGCCCCAGCACCGTCGGCTCCTTAGCCAGATCCCGTCCCCGCAAACGCGCATGCGCACTCCCTTGTGCAATAATTTTCATATCCGACAGACACAAGCCCAACACATCCACCCGCAACAACACCTCATTCGCCGCAGGCTCACGCAACGACACCGAAACCGGTTTCCCGTCCTTCCCCACGTTCTCCAGACCCGATCCGAAAATCTGCCACGCTTGATACGAACCCGGCAAAACCTTGTCCGCCTTCTGATAATCCGCCAAGGTACCCAAAACAACACCTCCTGTTCTATAGTTCTCTTGAATTCAAAGGAATCGTCATTATCCAACGCAAACCGCAGGTTATCATATGAGCTGCTGGCGATACTTTTCGTCCGGACGCGTGTCAATCCGTTTCACGTCCTCTGCACTCATATATTTGATTCCACCCATCGAAGCCGCTCCTATAATAATCTGCGCGGTCTTCTCCGCCATATCTGTAATATTCATCACCGTCTTCGCCGTCGCCCCCATGGCAAACAGCCCATGGTTTTCCAACAGCAATGCCTTTGGCAACACACCCTCCTCATCCACAAACCTACGGATACGATTACGTACCTCACGTGCCAACACCAAGCCAGGATCTACATAAGGGATGAAAACCGATTTGTGCCCCATCACCACAATATGATCCGGACAAACCCGGCCTACTGCCGCCGCCTGCGCCTGCTGAGAACACATCAATGCATTCACCGCCACGGGATGGGTATGCCCTACAAAATTATACTCCGGGTATTGCAACAAAATCGCATGCAGAATCGTTTCTACCGATGGTTTACGTTGCTCACCAGCCGTAAGCACCGCCTCACGGAGCACACGTTCCACATCCGCATCACCCGCACCAGGGTCTTCCAGTACCGCCGTCGCTTTCGAAATCGAAACAGGCAGAAAATCCTCCGCCTTCATCGTCGACAACGACGTACCCGACGCCTTCACATAAAAATTATCGCTATCGATACGCGCCGAAGTATTCCCTTCCCCCAAAATAGCATACGTACGCGTCGAAGCACCCAGGTAGTTCGACATTTCCACCAATTCACGCAAGGTTTCACTCATAACATAGCTCCTGATTAAAACAGCCTTACAGGCCCTTGAAAAACTTTAAAAAATGCTCCACATATCCCCTTGCGTAAAATAGCAAAAAGCCCTATAGTAAAGAAAGTAAAGGGACAAAAAAAACGCGACACCGTGGAGTAATACGAATGAGTATCCTTACGTGGAGCGAAGATTACCAGACCGGCATCCAACAGATAGATGAGCAACACCGTGAACTCATTGACGCTATCAACGAGTTACACAGCATACTCTATACCGCCCAAACTCCTGACGAACTTATTAAGCCCTTTTCTGAGCTACTGCAATGCGTTCAAAGACACTGCGACACCGAAGAAGAATTGATGTGCACCTACGCCTATCCCGACTATATAGAACAACGCATTGAACATGAACAGTTTCTAGAACGTCTGGTAAACCTCTTCATGCACTATCACGACACCCCCACCCAGTTCGCACTCAAACTAATGCCATTTCTCAAGCGTTGGATGCACCACCATCTGCAGGGCGCCGACAAAGTATGTGGCGAATTCCTACACAACCATGGCGTATCCTAGCGTGCTATCCCCCTTTTAATAACACGCAGCTATCATGCTGTGGTCTCGGATGGTAAAGAGACCTCATCTCCCCCTGAACAAAAATGGCAGGAAGCGCACCTCTGGCTTATAACCCGGACTATTTTCATCCCCATCAGGCAAAAAAATACCGACCGCTTCGGCCGGACTCAACGATACATTTGCATCGGATTTTGTTTTTCTAATTCTTCCTGATACTCAATGCAGTATCGCGCCGTCGGCATCACCTCCAGACGCTTCTTAGGAATCTTCTTGCCACTCCCCTCACAAATTCCATAGGTACCATCTTCAATACGCTTCAACGCCTCATCCACCTCGATCAAACGTTCCGACTCCGCCCCCGCAATATTCAAGGCAGTCTCCAAACCAAAACTATCTGTGCCAATCTCGGCGTAGCTCGATAAATCCCCCGTATTGTCGTGGACCGACTCCGTACGCGAGGTAGCTTCGATATTTCGGATACTGCTCAGCAATCGTGCTCGCTCCGCGAGCAACATTTTCTCGAAACGCTTCAGATCCCGTTTGTTCATCCATGCTCCTCCCTGTTCAACCCATGCTAACCACACATCCTTGCTGCATCCCAGACCCACACCACAGTAGGTCGGCTCACCACATTGTGCGCAAAATTACCACACCCTTGCTAAAATGTCAAGTACTCTATTTCATTATTCTTAGTTTAGACCTCTCAACACCCCCCATCCCTCTGTATTCTATCCTCTTACAAGCCATTAAAGTATAGCCCTAACTTTTTTTATAATAATAAGTTATAATAGACTAAACAGAAATTCAGTAGCTTGCAAAGCTTGAATTGGCACTTTTATCAATTAGCAAAGCGAGAAACGTAGGAGTAAACTTGTTACAAACAAAAAATGGGTGCGTGTCAAAAACACGCACCCATTAGAAAGACAGTCAATGCAAAAATCTTATTTCGCAGCCATTTGCTTTTTAATACGCGCCCATGTGTCGCGCAAAGTTACGGTACGATTGAAAACCAACTTATCGGCCTTAGAATCCCTCGTATCGACGCAGAAATAGCCCAATCGCTCAAATTGCACCCGCGTACCCGGCTCCAACGCAGCCAACCCCGGCTCAAGCTTCGCATCATGCAACACTTCCAGGGAATTGGTGTTGAGATTGGAACGCCAGTCCTTACCTTCTTCCACATCGCCAGGATCTTCAGTCTGGAAAAGATGATCATACAAACGCACCTCAGCATTGGCCGCATTTGCATCCGCGACCCAGTGAAGCGTCGCTTTCACCTTACGTCCATCAGGCGCATCGCCCCCCCGGGTTTCGGGGTCATACGTGCACCGCAGCTCCACAATTTCCCCATTTTCATCCTTAACCACATCCGTGCATTTAATGAAATAGGCATAGCGCAGCCGCACTTCGCGACCAGGGGCAAGACGGAAGAATTTCTTAGGCGGATCTTCCATAAAATCGTCACGCTCAATATAGATAACCTTGGAAAACGGGACTTTTCTTTTGCCGGCTTCGGGATCTTCGGGATTGTTTATCGCCTCAAGTTCCTCTACCTGATCCTCAGGATAATTCTCGATAACCACTTTAAGCGGACGCAACACCGCCATATAGCGATTGGCGCGTTTATTCAAGTCTTCCCGAATACAAAACTCCAATTGCGCAATATCCACGGTACTATCCGCTTTGGCAACACCGATCATCTTGCAGAATCGACGCAAAGCTTCGGGCGTGTAGCCACGACGACGCAATCCAGAAATCGTAGGCATGCGTGGGTCATCCCAGCCAGAAACATGCTTTTCCTTAACCAGCTCCAACAGCCGCCGTTTGCTCATCATCATATAGGTAATGTTGAGACGGGCAAACTCAATCTGCTGCGGTGCATAAATTCCCAACGCCTGGATATACCAATCGTACAAGGGACGGTGTGCTTCAAATTCCAACGTGCAAATCGAATGCGTAATCTTCTCAATACTATCCGACTGCCCATGCGTGAAATCGTACATAGGATAAATACACCATTTATCCCCTGTGCGGTGATGACTGGCCTTTAAAATACGATACATCACCGGATCGCGCATATTCAGGTTTGGCGAGGCCATATCCACCTTGGCACGCAAGACATGGCTTCCCTCTTCGAATTCCCCAGCACGCATCTTCTCAAAAAGTTCCAGGTTTTCCTCGACAGAACGATTACGGTACGGGCTTTCCTTACCCGGATCCTTCAACGTCCCCCGATACGCCCGGATCTGTTCCGCATCCAGGTCACAAACATACGCCTGGCCATCCTTAATCATCTGAATAGCCCATTCATACAACTGGTCAAAATAGTCCGAGGCATAATATTCATGTTCACCCCAATCGAATCCTAACCAGCGCACATCTTCCTTGATGGAATTGACGTACTCATCCTCTTCCTTCGTGGGATTCGTATCGTCAAAACGCAAATGACACTTGCCATCAAATTCCTGTGCGATACCAAAATTCAGGCAGATCGATTTGGCATGCCCTATGTGCAAATAGCCATTGGGTTCCGGAGGAAAACGCGTGACGACACGTCCATCATACTTTGCCGTTTTCAAATCGTCCCGAACACGCGCCCGGATAAAATCAGTTCCCGTTGTTGTTTCTTCCGTACTCATTGATAAACTCTTTCTGTTGCAAATACTGACAGGCGCCCCCCATATAGGAAGCAAATTTCAGTTGTAAATAGCATGATAAAAGCTTTGATTCAAAGCATCGGCGTAATTATCAATTAAAATGCATGAACCATTCAAGTAAAGCAACATATTTTTATGCATACGTTAAGCAAATTCAACGTCAAAACTTGCAGGTTCTTCCCTTCAATGCTATACTTCCCTTTGCTCTTTCAGGCGAAAATTCTTTATTGAGGAATGAAGCAAGAGAGTTTTTTTTCATAAGTAATAAAAATACGGCTTTATTGCCTGCGATTACCATATATTGACCGAGATTCGGGTGCGTCCACGGCGTTGTTACAAACACTACGCACCTTGTTTGTTTCCCAACTTCCAAATCATCAAGGGAACACCCTTTTCGGAAAAGAAAATCTCAATTACGGCCAAAATACCGCCTGGAAAACGCTATGATAGACGCTAAAGACTCTGACGTATTACAAAGTGCCTGGCGTATTCAAGACGATGCTGCCCAACTAGGCTTTGATTGGCCTTCCATTGATGGGGTTCTGGATAAAATACAAGAGGAGCTGGAAGAAGTTCGGGAAGCACTGGCGGCTCAGGATAATGCACACGCCCAACTGGAATTGGGCGATTTACTTTTCTCCATTATCAACGCAGCCCGATTTTTAAAGGTAGACCCGGCAGAAATGCTACACGCTACCAACGAAAAATTCATACAACGCTTTAGCTGGGTAAAATCCCACTTTCGACAACAGGGACGCGCTATCGAAAACTGCAGCTTGGATGAACTTGAAGCTGCCTGGCAATGCGCTAAAACAGTCTCAGGCTCAACAGAAGACAAAATATCCTCTTGCGATCAGAAACGACCGACGGAGAGCCATTGTGGGACACTTTCTCAGGATTTCGATGCAAAATCAGGCGTCTAAGGGTAGATAAAGCCTGTTTTTTGTTATAGTATTTTTTTCGTTTTCCGACTTATTTCTATGAAAGTCTATAGAAATCAATCACTTGAAAAGGGGCTTGACAAAGAGCACTGAAATGAGGCAAACTCAGATCCTGGCTTTTGATAAAAGCCCTGTTTTTAAAGGCTAAAGTGAGGGTTGTGGGTAAGTTGTGGATAACTGGTGGAAAGCGTTGGAAAGACTGTGGATAACCAGTGGATAACTTTAATTCTGCCCCAAAATGGTCTCTTTGGAACGATTTTTTTAATAGGTAGTAACCATTGATTTGAGTTTCTGAAAGCGAATGCATGTCGAAACAGATGCTACGCTTGGGAAACGACATAAAAAGTTTTATTTTCATGTGTGGTTACTAAACCACGTTAACAGGTAATCTATAGCTGTGACACATCCGCATGCATATGGCCCTCCTCTGCTTACGTATGGCCCATGTGTCGAAAGCGTGGGAGATAAGGCGGCAACGCGTTTATCTCACGGAATTACATAACAATGACAGGAGTGGGCATGCCGACGCAGAAGAAAAAAAACCCTTGGGCTATGGCGCAAACCTATCTTCAAGAAGCCTTGGATGAGTACAGCTATAAGAATTGGTTTTCGCAGACCACCTATGAAAGCTATGAAGATGGTGCTTTGGCGGTGGGCGTACCCAGCGATTTTTTTGCCGATTGGCTGCGTGACCATTACATGGATGCCATTTGCGAATCGTTACGCAAAGTCGATCCAGATTTCCAGAGTATTCGTTTTGTCGCGACACAGACGGAAACGCCCCCCCCTGCCACGACAAAACCAAAGTCAAAATCCCCGATTTCCAAAAAGAAAAAAGTGGCGATAGCCCGTTCTTTTAACGGCTTTAATCCGCGCTATACTTTTGATCGCTTTGTCATCGGTTCCGGCAATCGCTTTGCCCATGCAGCAGCAAAGGCAGTCGCAGATTCTCCCGGACGCGCCTATAACCCCCTCTTCCTCTACGGCGATACGGGTTTGGGTAAAACCCACCTGATGCAGGCTATTGGACAACAGCTACTGGAAGAAGATCCCTCGTATAATATTGTTTTCATCTCTTCAGAGCATTTCACCAACCAGCTTATTCAAAGCATTGCAGACAAATCGACGCAGCGTTTCCGGGCTAAATATCGCAAAGTCGATGTATTGTTAATTGATGATATTCACTTTATCGCGGGAAAAGAGGCTACGCAGGAAGAATTTTTCCATACCTTTAATGTTTTATTCGATCAGCACAAGCAGATTGTCCTCTCCAGCGACCGTCCCCCCAAGGAAATCCAGGGAATTGAGGAACGTTTGGTCTCGCGTTTCGAATGGGGCCTGGTGACGGACATCCAGGCGCCGGATTTAGAGACCCGTATCGCCATCTTGCAGAATAAGGCACAGCAGGAAAACCTGATCGTCCCCCCCGACGTGTTGCGCTACATTGCCACCTATATCACAACGAATATCCGCGAGCTGGAAGGGGCGCTGATTACGGTACTGGCCTACAGTCGCTTGACAGAACAGAAAATCACGATCTCAATGGTGGAGGAAGTGCTTCGTGATTTGATCGGTAGTGAGAAAATCAAACCGGTTACTATCGAGCAGGTACAGCGCGCTGTTGCAGAGCACTTTGATGTGCGTATCGCCGATCTCCGTGGCCGTAGTCGCCAACGCTCGGTGGTGGTACCCCGCCAGATCGCCATGTTCCTGTGCAAGGAATTGATCCCCAGCCTGTCGCTCAATGATGTCGGGGAAGCCTTCGGCGGTAAGGATCACACGACTGTGCTCTATGCTTGTGAAAAAGTGGGCAAAGAAGTAAAATCCTCTTCGGAAATGCGCCAGACCCTGGACCACCTCACCAAACGTATTCAAAGCTAGCGACGCAGACACCAACCACGGCTTCCCTGCGCATAAAAAACGCCGTTTTTTTGCCTTCGGAGCATGCCTGCGCCCCTTTTTGACTATTCTGCCGCTATGGCAGGAATACAAGACGCCACACACGCTGTTTTGTCTGTAAAGGGCCGTGTATGGTACGATTTTTTCAGGAGTAAGAAAAATGGCTATAATGGATATTGTTTTATACCCCGATGATCCGCTTACACTGCATGCAGAGCCCCTGGACAGGATTGATTCCTCCACGCTGGATTTGGCGCATGACATGCTCGAAACAATGATCACCTACGATGGCGTTGGCTTGGCAGGCCCACAGGTAGGATTGAATAAACAGATCTTTGTGCTGTGTGAGCCGGGTGAACGGCCTATGTGTTTCATCAATCCTGAAATCCTGAAACGGGAGGGTAGTGTCGATGGTGAAGAAGGCTGTCTCAGCCTGCCGGAGATATATGCAAGCATCCCTAGAGCGGAGCATGTGCTCGTAAAAGCATATAGCGAAGAGGGAAAGGCATTTTCACTGGAAGCCCACGACTTTCTGGCCCGAATTATCCAGCATGAATATGACCATCTCGAAGGGAAGATCTTTCCGGATCGCCTGGATATTCTGTCGCGGGAGTCGTTGATGCACGACTGGCAGGAAAAACGCCAACAGCTGGCTGAGGCGGTGAAACAGCACCGGAGAAACGCATGATCTTCAATGCCCCTGCTGTGGAGCGTCTTGTAGAGTCGTTCCGACGCCTTCCCGGGGTGGGAAAACGCTCTGCAGAGCGTATGGCGCTGCATTTGCTTACTGCGCCAGAGGAGGAAGCGGAACGCTTGAGCGAGGCTGTTAGCGAAGCCCGTCAACGTATCACGCAGTGCTCTATCTGCTGTAATCTTTCCGAACAAGACCCCTGCCCTATCTGTGTCGATCCCCGTCGCGATCAATCGCTCCTATGCATTGTCGAAAATCCGTCGGGTTTCATGGCTATCGAAAGTGCAGGCGCATATCGAGGGTTGTACCATGTGCTCCACGGGGTACTGAACCCGCTTGAGGGGGTTGGCCCAGCGGAGTTGCGTATTGAACGTCTGCTACGCCGCCTGGAAGGCAGTGAAGTAAAAGAGGTAGTTATCGCCACCAATGCAACGGCGGAGGGCGAGGCAACGGCGTTGTATCTTGCTCGTAAGATTACGTCACTCGATATCGCTACCACACGTATCGCGCATGGCGTTCCCATGGGCGGTGGCTTGGAATTTGCAGACGATGCTACGCTTGCTCATGCGCTGCAGGGACGAACGCGGATGCAGTAAGTACGAATATTTTTATAAAAATATCCAAATGGCTTTCTCATAAAAAGGCATGTTTGAGAACGTTTTCACGCATTCAAACATGCCTGTATTGTTTGTGAATGAGCTGTCACTATGCCGCTTTAGGCACCGCAGACGGTCTGGGAGAGGGTGTCATCGCCTTAATCCGCTCACGCAGCCGTTTTTCGAAACCGGTCAGAGAAAAGTTGCCCACTAAGGCTTGCTCTTCCTTGTTCCAGGTAAACTTACCATCCAGCTTTAATTGATATTTCGCCTGTAAATTATCCTGCAACTGTGGCAAGGCCATACCCAACAGAAAAGAGAGTTTGCCTTGTTCTTCTTCGGAAGAGGCAAGCTTGATTTGAATATCTATCTGATCGGTCCCAACCAGATTTGCCGTCACGCGTGCTGTAAAAATGCTGGGCAAAAGGGGTAAAACCATCCCTTTTACCATGGGTATGGCAAGCATTTCCTGCCAATCCTGTCCCGTCACAGCCATTACTGTCCCTATCAAAGTTAACAATTCACCATTGCGGTTATCCAGCGCCAGCTCAAGCAAATTGTCCCCCTCAATCAACACAGGCTCCTGCTTGCCCCCAGGCTGCGTCCAGAGTTCTTGCACCTTTTCTTCTAAACCATCAGGCAGTGCGAGAGCGCCGTCCAAGGTTAACACGCCACGTTTTTGCAGCACAAAGGCGGCTTTATCCCATTGCACTTGCTTTACATTCGCTAAAACATCAGCATCATTTAGCAATTCTACAATTGCCGGGCCTCCACGCCGTTCATTCGCAAACAGCTTCAGGGGCATCTTGGCATTACGATAATCAGAACCCGACAAAAGGGCGATCTCGCGTGGCATGGCTTTAGTAATCAGGTCTTCCAGGGATAATGGCATCCAGGAAGGTAATTGTTGTGCAAGGTCTTTGGGCAAATAGGAGGCCAGTGCTTCTTTAAGTTTATCGGGTTTGAGGACAAACCGGAATTTCGTCCCCTTCCACGCAACGCTTTCGTGAGATACCGCCTCGGCCTCCGAGAAACCAAATACACGATTGGCCTGCATCAAAGAGACGCCGCCCCCCACTACAGCTGCTATCAGTAACAGTCCGACTAGAATCAAACAACCTTTTTTCACCCGTCACACTCCTTAAAGTCTTTTGTTAACGATGGTCTTGTCGCACTCTTCGCGCTTCACTTGCATCGTTTTCAAATAAAAAAACAAAACGATTTTGCCAAGAAATCTGTGTAAAAGCTACGACAATAGAAAAAACACTTTAAAACAATTCCAATCCGGTGTCAACCAGTGCCTGTTCTCCCAAATCTACCACAAAACCACAATGGTATGCGATACAGAAGAAAAACCAGGGTCACTTTTTTGAGTAGCCGGGAGAGTTGTACTGCGCTAAGCGAACAGCAATTTGAGCTAGCATATATCGTGCACGGCAGGTGGAGGTATGGTGCTCGCATAGATGCGCATGACCTGCCATCGCAATCTGCTGCGCTTCTTCACGATGCTGCAGGTAATATATCAATTTTTCTTCGAGCTCTTTTAGATCATCGAAGAACACGGCGGAAACGCCATCTTCAAAATCATATGGCACAACGATGGGAAGCCTCTCTGCCAATAACATGCATCCATGTGCTGGGAGCTCCCAGTAGCGCACGGTATCAAAACCATTGCCAAATAAACACAACCCCATCAGTTTGTTGCGCAACACCGCGACATACTCTTCCTGCGAATACTGTTGTGTGATATCGACGCCAAATTTGTCGCGTAAAAATGGAAGGGTTAGAGTACGCGTTCCATACTCTATTTTTCCTGCCCAAAAAAGTCCTTCCCTTGCGGCATTATTTACTACTGTTGGAATACGACCTTCTGAGTAGGAAAATGGTAATGGAATAGTATTTTCATGATAGTTTCCACCCTGTAGATACTCACGTTTAAAATAGCCTGATATCGGCTTATAGTCTATGTATTCTGCAATATCGGCCCAATAGTCTCCACATTGATCCCACATATCCACGATGAACAAAGGGGTACGTTTAGCGTGGGAAAGCAGCGAGCGTATTTCCTCTTTGTTGAGGGTCAACAAGGTGTCTGAATAGAGAATTACATCAAACTCCCCGGCTTCGAGCATAGCCTGGATATCTTCGCGAGTATGTGGAGAACGGGGCCAGTCAAACATGCAGGGATAGGAACCGCCAACCTGTGAAGACTCACCGTGAAGGTAGGGTTTTCCAGGATATTCTATAACGTTCTCTGAGCCTAAGACGCGACAGAGACCGTCGTAGAGCACATCACTGCCATAATCACTCTGAGCATGCAAGAGAAACAATACCTTCAGCGGAGTAAAGGAAGAGGGAAAAGTAATAAAAGTTTCGTTTACTTTTTCCGATTCCTCCTGGAGCGCCTCCAACAGAATCCTTGTTTTTTTATCCTCATATACATGCAAAAAAGTGCGAAGCAGACGACATCCCATATCGGAATAGCCTATTCTTCGCCATGCCAGAGCTTGGTGTTGATAGGGAGACGGCCAATGGGGCGCCCAAGTGGCTGCTTTTTGAGGATTCACCGTATATTTTTGCAAAACGCGCTAATTGTCCCTCTTTAGAGCACTGTCTATCGATTATTAACAAAGGAAATACCTTTACTGCTGCGCGTTCTTCCTGGCTGGACACAAGCGCAGGGGGAATGTTTTCCAGTACTTCAAGGGCAAAAGCAGCCTGGCCTTTTTGCGTCAATTCGTTGGCGTGCGCCACCGGATCATAGTGAGGATGAAACGCTAGAATTATAAAGTCGTGGGGTAACAGTGGGTCTACAGCTTCGGGGAATGAGACCCCACAATAACGCAAAGAAGCGTCTCGATCTTTCTCCCATACCGCATAAACCAACATGCGCTGTTGCATAGAACGCCATAAGTCGCTGGAAAGAAAAGCTTCGTCGTACCTAAGCAGAAGATATAAACAGGTTGATAAATGGGACTGTTCATACCACACATCGAAAATACGACTTAGGGAACCGCTATCTTTTAGGACACGCAAATCGAGGAATAAGGCATCGCAGCATAATGTATCTTCGTCTGTAATAAAGCCCACCTGTTTTCCCCGTGCTGCAAAGGACGCAAACAGGGGCTGCCATACTTCTCCGACACCTTGAAGGGATGACACATATGAGAGAACCGTGTTCTCTAAGTTTTGGGCGATATCTTCTTTCATTGCTACCTTCAAAACCAGAATCTATTTCAAAATTGATGAAGCAAGAAGCTTACTTTGCAGTGGTATCTTTCGATGTATGCTCAACTTCTGCACGCAACTCGGCAAAAACGCGTTCGTCTTCATCACGGTAGCACAGGTCGGCATCGACACGAAGGGTCTCCTCTACGCTTAAAGGGAAGAATTTGCCAAAACCACGGGCATAGACCATGCCTGTTTCGTCGACAATAACCCCTTCTGTTTTTACAAGCCTGCGGTTAGCATGGACCACCTCGGCACATGCAGTCAAAGGCGATTGTGCGGGGGTTGTTTTAAGGTAGCGTATTTGCAAATCACCGGTTACGCACATCCGCTTGACCTCACGTATAGCGGCCCAGCCCATACATTCATCCAAAATCGCTGCAATCACACCGCCATGCGCGATGTCGGGGTAACCGCAGTGATGTTTATCTATTTCTACAGGTACTTTTACCTGTTCCCCTTCAACATAAAAACGCGTCTGTAACCCTTTTGGGTTTTCTTCACCACAGACAAAACACTCTTTGGAAGTTGGTAAATATTTTCGCATTTGCTCACATCCTAATAACACTCGTTCTTGATACTACTTTCGAGGATTTATACAAAAAATGGGGATAGCATTGTGCTAACGAACATTTTTAAAGGCTCTCATAAAAACAGAATTCGCGGCAGTCTAAGAAGTCAAAAAACAATACCTATTGCAGGTGTATTGAGCACTTCTTGATGAATTTTAGTGACTTAATTCCAGAATTT
The DNA here is from genome assembly GCA_963678445.1 of Candidatus Hydrogenedentota bacterium. Lineage (GTDB taxonomy): Bacteria > Hydrogenedentota > Hydrogenedentia > Hydrogenedentales. Next base: position 4,874,866 of record OY782877.1, read on the forward strand.
TTCATAAAAACGAAATTTTTGCTGTGGTCAGGGATGGTAAGGACCATACCTAACGCGTGCGGTCTCTGGAGCGCTTTAGCAATTTATTGCTACGTTTACACAGATAGCGTCTATTTGAGCTTTTTGCGAGAAGCGCTTTCGTTCTTACGCAACCGCTCCGGGATCGCCATTCGCTGACGTTCGTCGACGGATGTTGTTTTCTCGCGTTTGGGCAATAGCGGCGTGCCGGTTTTACGCGGCGTGGATACTACGGGTAAACGTCGCTTGCTATCCACCGTCTTACGAACGGCCTGACCACCACCTTCCTGAATGCGTTCCTCGGCCCATTTTTGTCGAATTTCACGCATGGCCTCGGCACATTCATAATCCAACTGCACCAGGCAACTTTCACACAGACGTTTAGAGGCGCTGATCGCTGGGGCACCGCAACGCCCGCATTTTATGGGAGTACCTACATCCTCATTTTTGATACGCCCTTCATCCAGCATGCGCAGCACGCATTCCACACTTACTTGCGCTTCCTCGGCCACTTGCTCTGGATTCAGACCGGTTTGCCGATCGAGCACCTTCCGTATTTTAGCAAAATCCCGTTCTTCCTCTGCCTGACAGGCGACACAGACCGAAGAGGAAACCCGGCTAAAAAGCTTACCGCAGCGAGCGCATTTTTCCAGTTGAAATGCCATGCAAAACCATCCCTTCCCCGTCCCCAAAGCGGTCCAGCGAGTGCAAGGTGTCCAGGCCACCCCCAGGAGATATATTCCTTGCCGTCCCTGCCCGCAGCAAAATTTAGTCTTTTATACTATTTTTTGGAATGTCCGTCACTAAAAGCCCCAACACCGCCCACTTTCTTACCAATGCACTAGCTCTATTCTACCTTATTCTTCATTTTTTCGCGTGGTGTAAGACCTTCTTCAATGCAGACACAACTTCATGCACATTTTTATCGGTCAACTGAGGGTGTAAGGGCAAAGAGAGCAAACGCTGACATTCGCGGGTAGCTACCGGGTAATCCTCAGGGCGCATACCCAACGTCTCGCGGTAATACTGGTGCAGATGTAAGCCATGGAAATGGAAGCCCGTACCGATGTTTTCACAGCGTAGCGCATAGGCCAATTCGTCACGGGTCTTGTTCAATTTATCCAAATGGAAACGAATAATATATAAGTGCCACGCCGATTCGATATCAGCGGACTCAATGGGGAGTTCTATTTCATCCAATTCCGAGAGTACAGCGGTATACATGTGGGCCAGTCGCTTACGGGCCGCCATAAAATCATCGAGCTTTTTCAGCTGTTCGAGACCGATAGCGGCACTCACGTTACCCAATGCATACTTGTAGCCGGGAGTTACTACTTCCGGTGGATGCGGCACCGCGCTACGTCCGTAGCGGTCCCAGGCGGAAGCTGACATACCATTGGTGGCTAGCAACTGTAAACGCTTTGCCTGCTCTACATCATTGAGGGCGATCATGCCGCCTTCCATCGTGGTAATATTCTTAATGGCATAGAAGCTAAAACAGGTCATCGGAGCAACACTACCAATAGGAGCTCCTTTGTAGGAAGCACCCAATGCATGGGCGGCATCTTCCACAATGGGAATGCCGTGACGCTGCGAGACAACGCGCAAGGCGTCCAAATCACAAGGATGCCCAGCCAGATCAACCGGCATAATTACGCGGGTACGTTCGGTAATCGCACGTTCCACCGTCTCTGCGGTGATATTCATGGTCGTGGGATCGATGTCGGCAAAAACGACCTTGGCCCCCATATTTAAAATGGTATTTCCTGTGGAGGCCCAGGTTAACGGCGAGGTGATCACCTCGTCGCTGGGCTTGACGCCCAAGTCGACCAAACACAGGTGCAACGCTGCAGTACAGGAAGAAACCCCCACGCAGGCTTTGGCCTCTACAGTGTCGCAAAAGGCTTTTTCAAACGCATTCACCTGCGGTCCCGAGGTTAACCAGCCACTGCGCAAGGCCTTGAGTATGGCCTCTTCTTCTTCCTTACCCAAATACGGTTTCGCCAACGGAATAAAACGTGCTGCAACCGGCTCGCCGCCCTGATCTACAGGCGTCTGCATCAATTGCTTCATCCTTTTGGCGTTGAAATACTCCTCTGAGAAAGGATCAAAAGCGGCATTTTCCAGTGCCACACGGATTTCGTCGATGCCCTCCACCATACCATGCGTACATTTAAAGCCAAGCCGCTCCTCTATCTTGCTAAACTGTACGCGATACGTGCGCAGGTCGTCATCATCTTTAGGCGCTTCCACCGTCACCCCTGAAAAGCGGTCCGCCACCTTTTCCGCCAATGCGCGAATACGAATATTTTGCTCATCCGCGCCCACATTGAAAATTTCCCCACGCACTTTCTTGACAGGGGCCTGTACCAGAAGCGACATGCATTCGGCGGCGTCTTGCACATGCAGGAAAGGACGCCATTGCTCGCCTCCTCCCCGTACTATGATGCGCTGTTGGCGCATTGCGGTAGCGACCATCTGGTTAATGGCCAGATCAAAACGCATCCGTGGTGACCAGCCAAAGAGCGTGGCCAAACGAAGAACCACCGGCTCAAAATCGCCTTCGTTCATCGAGAGCAACGCCTGCTCTGCCTGGAGTTTGGTCTTGCCAAAAGTGGAGACGGGGTTCGCCGGACTTTCTTCATCCAGCAATTCAAAGACCCCTTGGCCATAGACAGCACAAGAAGAAGCAAAGACAAAGCGGGAAACACCTGCTTGCATCGCTTGTTTTGCCAACTCTACCGTACTTTCCACGTTGACATCCAGAGCCATTTCAGGGTCCAGATCACACGAGGGATCATTGGCAAGTCCTGCCAAATGAATCACCGCGTCTACCCCTTCAAACAGCTGCGGCGCATCTTGCAAGCGACGAATGTCACCTTGAATAACTTCTAGCAAGGGAGACGGAGACACGGTGTCCAAGACACTACGCCCATAGCAAAAGCGGTCAAAAATCCGAACAGAACAGCCTTTTTCGAGCAATTTCCGGGTTACCCAAACTCCCAGATAGCCTCCACCGCCTGTTACTAAAATCCGCATAGCAAGCTACTCCAACCCAAGCGCATCCTATATTGTCAACGCAGTAAAACGCCTTGCCCGTTTTGTAAAAAAGCACTGCCGCCCCCAAGCCATGAGGACAACAGTGCCTAGTATAACACTTTGGTGACTTAATTCTGAAAAATGGCCCTAAAAAAGCTGCGTAGAATTAAGTCCACGCTATGCACTGACACATTTAATGGTCGCAGATATTGGCGCCCGTTTCCAAACGTCCTTCCAGATACGCCAAGGCCAATGCCTCGGGTGTATCAGAAGGCGCTCCTAGCAAAACGGCCACATCATTCGCTGCAAAAATCTGTTGTGCCCGTTGGCCCATCCCCCCTGCAATAATCATGTCGGCGCCTTGTTCCTTTAACCACGGCGGCAGTACTCCCGGCGCATGCGGCGGGGGCGTCACCATCGTAGTTCCCAAAACAGTCTGAGCCGCTTCATCTACGTCTACCAAGGCAAAAGCCTCACAATGCCCAAAGTGCATGCACAATTTTCCTTGAACCACTGGTACAGCTATCTTCATTTACCCATCTCCTTTTCAAAGCTATTTTTTTATGCAATAAAACAGGTTTTCTTTTACGTTATTACACAATACCGGCGCAACCGTTACAGTTTCCAGTGCAGGAAGAAGACGACGCGCACGTACTGTCCTGCCGTTGCATCACGGCGTAGACATTGTCCCAAAGCGCACGCACATCCTGTGCCGCGGCACCGTCGGAAAACTCGACCAGCGTCTTCCCCTGAATTTGCGATTGGGTAAACGCGGTGTCGTAGCGCACTTTACCCACCACGGAAATCGACATAGAAGCGGCGGCAGCGATAATCCCCTCTGCCAAGGCAGGGTTGAGATCGTATTTGTTGATACAAAGCAGTGTCGCAATACCAAAACGTTTCGTTAGCTGCGCTACTCGCTTCAAGTCATGCATACCACTCAACGTGGGCTCGGTAACAATCAGTACAAGCGATGCGCCGGTGATTGATGCAATCACGGGACATCCTACACCAGGCGAGCCATCCACCAAGCCCCAGGCATACCCTTTTTCATCGCCCAGTTCCTGCGCAGCACGCCGCACTACGGTGACCAGCTTGCCCGAATTTTCCTCGGCTACGCCCAATCGGGCATGCACCATAGGGCCGTGACGCGTGTCGGAAATATACCATTCGCCATTTTGTGCTGGAGAAAAATCTATTGCCTTTTCCGGACAGAAATGCGCACAGACGCCACATCCTTCACAACTGATAGGATCGATCGTATACACTTTTCTCTCGTCCAGCTGTTTCTCTCGAACGGCGTCATATCGACATAATTCCATGCAACGGCCACAGCCTGTGCAACGATCTTCCAGCACTTTGGCCATCGAACCGCCTGAAAACGCTTCCCGTTGTTGGATGGTTGGCTCCAGGACCAAATGCAGGTCCGCCGCGTCAACATCACAATCCGCCAGAACCGCCTTTTCCGCCAAGGCAGCAAACGAAGCCACTATCGAGGTTTTCCCTGTCCCCCCCTTACCACTGATTACCACCAATTCCTTCATGCGCCTTCTCCCATCCCTGCCGCCGCCATAGACGTCGTTTGCACTACTTCCAAAACATGGTTCCAAAGGCCTTCGTATTGTTCTACATACTCAGGAATCGCCTCTACCATCATTTCCCCTTGCGAATACGCCTGCGCAACACGGCGGTCGTGGGGCAACCGTAACAACACGGGAATGCCTTCTGCTGTACAGAATGCATCTACCGAGTCGTCGCCCATATCAGAACGATTGATCACCACGCCAAAAGGAATCTCCAACGCACGCACCATCGCCACGGCCAATTTCAAATCGTGCAGACCAAAAGGAGTGGGTTCGGTAACCAGCAGGATATAATTCGTGTCGCGTAAGGTTGCGATCACAGGACAAGACGTGCCCGGCGGCGCATCAAAAATTTGAAAAGTCGCATCGGGAAATGTGGCACGCACCGAACGAATCACGTTCACCGTCATCACTTCCCCAATCTGCAACACACCATGCGCAAAGGCAACTTCTTCCGCGGCCCCTGTCTCTACATAGCCTACCACACGGTCTACTTCTTCAATCGCCCCCACAGGGCACACCTCTGCGCATCCCCCGCAACCGTGGCACAACTCGGGAAATAAAAGTACCTTTTCGCCAATCACTGCAATCGAGTTGTATTGGCACAACTGCGCACAGGCACCACAGTGAATGCATTCTTCCGCATCCACTTTGGGCACACGTTGATACACCTCCCGGCGTTCTTCCACTACCGGGTTTAAAAAAATATGGCCATTGGGTTCTTCTACATCACAATCCAAATAAGCAACCGTGACGCCCTGTCGAGCTGCTACCCAGGCCAAATTGGTCGCCAAGGTAGTCTTGCCCGTCCCCCCCTTGCCACTGGCCACTGCAATCCGTATCGGTTCATTCATTGTTTAACACCTTAAAATTTACTCCGCCACCAGATACACTTCACCTGTAAAAATAGTCAGAAAGAATCAAAGAATCGGATGTAGAAAGAATCAAAAAGTGGGCAGGGAAGCCGGGAGTATCATGGCACGCACATACCCCCGGCTAAAATACGAACTTATTCAGGCATACTAATGGCTTCACACGGGCACTCGTCGACGCACGCACCGCAGTCGCCACACGTATCTCCATCGACAACCGCAACACCATCATCGCTCAGTTCAATCGCGTCCAACGGACATACATCCGTGCATGCGCCACAACCTGTACATTTTTCGCTATCAATAATCGCTGCCATACCAAATTCACCTTTCTTTTTTTTGCATTCACACCATATGTTGATATTTTCAACACCCTTTCCGAAGGCATTAAAAAGATACAACATGCGCAAGTATAATCACGAAACATGCGTTTCGCAACACCGCCACCATCCAGAGGATCTTATCATACTTCAAGGCACATCCAACAGTCATCTATACTCTTCCATGCGTACACGGGATAGCCTAGCTGCGCACTCTGATTCTGGTAAATTTATCGCTGGACCAACATTTCCAATTTTTCTTCCAAACGCTGCACCAGTCGCGTCAAACCGCTGACCTGGCTTTTCAGCTCGGCCACATCTGGAACGGGCTGCGCCGCTGTGTCAGCCGGGACGGCTCCCCAGCCGGCACGACGTCCCATACCCATACCGCGACCAAAGCCACGGCCGAAACCACGGCCCATACCGCGACCAAAGCCAGCTCCCCCCGACGTCTGCCAACCGGGTTGCTGCGCACCATTACAAAATCCCAAACCACGCCCCGTCCTGGGGCCCATACCTTCTGGTCCTGTTCTATCTCCATTTGGCATAACTATACTCCTTACGGCCTGTTTGGCCTGTTTAAACTTTTACTTCTTTCTACTCAAGGCTTAGATCCAGTGTCCCTCGACATTGGCCGATTGTGCACAAGCGTACTTGCCTGCTTTAAACGCTTCCAATGCCTCAGCCACCGTGCCCGACGCGCCAATGTAGGGTTTTACATTGCCCGCCTCCAAGGTCACAAAGGCTTTGGGGCCTACGTTCCCCGTCACCACCGCCTCTACGCCCAACGAGACCACCTGTTGTGCCGCCTGGATACCAGCTCCCTGCATCGCATTCAGGTTCTGCTCATTATTGTGATAGGTCACCGCACCCGTATCCGTGTCACAAACCACAAAATACTTGGCGCGACCAAAACGGGGATCGACTGCACCCTCCAATGCGGCACCCTGTGCCGTAATTGCTACTCGCATGTTCCTCTCCTCCATTATGTTTAGCGTTAAAGCCTGCTTAGACTCGTTACTTCAAACTGTTTACACACTATCCAACGGCTCCGCCGCCGCCCATCCCACTGCCAAAACCTTGCCCACCACGCCGACGTCCACCACCACCACCACGACGCCACCCACCTCCCATTCCACCACCGCTACCACAGCGTCCACCCCCACCACGACAGCAACCCGGCATGATGAATTCGGGGTTATCCAGCCGGTTTTCCCGGTATGCCTGCAGCACTTCCTCTATTGCACCACAATGGCGCGCCAAGACCCTTACACCGGCGGCTTGCAGCATCATCTCCATAGGACGCGAAATCGCGCCACAAATTAGCGTGTCAACCTGCAGTACCGTTACACGTTGCACACGCGCCATCCCTGAGACATCGCCTAAGGAAAGCACCTGCGCTGATGCGGGCGCCTCCTTTTCTTCCAAAACCATCAGCTGCTCTGCCACATCGAAAAGGGGCGATATATAGGCCATATGTACCGGTAATGCAATCTTCATACTCATAAGGGAGCAACTCCTATACCAAAAATCCAGATTATTGGTATATTTTTTCTATCTTCTTTTACAAAAAAGAGTTATCTCTTCTAGTAATCACTGCAATTCGATTGAGGAAAGAGAAAAGGAGGATAAAAACTGCAATTTGCACGACAAAACATCTTTACGAATTGCAAAATGCATTTTTTTAAGGACAGGAGGATAAAAACTCAGCCAGACAGGTCGGTAATATTCCATTGTTTCATCTTGCGGTAGAGCGTGCTGGGATTAATGCCCAGTTCGTCCGCCACAGCCTTACGATTGCCTTGATGGCGTTGCAGTGCATCGCGAATGTGTAAGAGCTCATATTCTTGCAAGGTGCGCCCTGTTACCGCAAAAGATGGTGCTGTCTCAACTGTTTTTCCTCGTAGTGTTGGAGGCAGGTGGTTGACCTCGATCATACCGCCCCGGCAAAGCGCAAAGGCATGTTCGATGCTATTTTGTAATTCACGCACATTTCCTGGATACTCATAGTCCATCAAAACAGCCATGGCGTGTTCCGAGACCCCGGTAATATCTTTTCCTTGCAGGCGGTTGAACTTGTCCATAAAAAACTCAATCAACAGGGGGATATCTTCGCGTCGTTCTCGTAACGCTGGCAACTGCAAGCGGATCACATTGATGCGGTAGTAAAGATCTTGTCTGAAACGCCCCTGCGCCACTAATTCCGACAGGGACTGGTGGGTCGCTGCAATTACACGCACATTTACGGGTACCGAGCTAACGCCGCCTAAAGGCTCTACGACGCGTTCTTGCAGGACGCGTAATAAACGGGTCTGCATGGCGGGAGAAATATCGCCTATTTCATCGAGAAAAATCGTGCCGCCGTCAGCCAGGACAAAACGACCGGGTTTATCCTGGCGCGCATCAGTAAAGGCGCCCGCTTTATAGCCAAAAAGTTCGGACTCAAGCAGTTGATCCGGCAGGGCACCGCAGTTCACCGCAATGAACGGACCGTCGTCGCGCGTGGAAAGGCCATGGATGGCGCGTGCAAACAACTCCTTCCCAGTCCCACTTTCCCCCTCCAACAACACGGTGCTCTCCGTTACCGCCACCTGTGTCATCAGTTCAAAGCAGGCTTGCATCACGGGACTACGTCCGATGATATCCGCGACGGTATATCGAGCGTATAGTTCTTTACGCAGGGTTTCCACCAAACTCAAATCGCGAAAGGTCTCCACGCCGCCAATGACTCGTCCACTTTTATCTTTGAGGATAGCGGTGGAAATGCTGATGGGGATACGTTCCCCTTGTGCATTGACGATATAGATCGCACGATTCACGATGGGACGCTGTGTCTCCAGCGTTTCTTTGAGTACGCAGGAGCGTTCGCACACATTAGAACGAAAAACTTCGCAGCAGCGTCTACCCAACGCCTCCTCACGCGATACCCCTGTAATCTTTTCCGCAGCATGATTGAACATACGGATGCGCCAGGACTCGTCGACAGCAAAAACGCCATCCGTAATCGAATCCAGGATCACCCCTTGCAATTGTTCAATCGTCGCGTTCTTCATACTTCCACAGGATAATCCCTACCCTATCTCCTCTGCCTTACAGGCGTGTCACGAAGCCTGACAAAAAAAGTAAGGAAGACCGCTCTTGCATGGTCCCCCTTACAACACAGTCTATACCGTATGTGCCCAAAAAATACCGACCGGGTTATTGCGCTACCTCCGCTTTGCGCGCACGACGTAAACAGGTGTCGATCGCTGCCACCAGATCCTCTTGACGGAATTTAGTGACCTGTGCGTCCGCCCCCACCGATTTCCCTTTGTTCACGGTCTCTGAACGGATGAGGGAAGAAAACAGAATCACAGGCATATGCTTTAACGCCGGTTCCTTTTTAATCCGTGCGGTCAGATGCAAGCCATCCATCCGCGGCATTTCAATATCCGAAAGCACAAGATCAAAATTGACGCCTGCTGTTTTATTATACTCCTGGATCGTCTCCCATGCATGCTGTCCGTCATTACATAGTGTTATATCAATAAAGCCGATCCGATTTAAAATCGCCTCCAGCGATTGGCGGATCGTGGGCGAATCATCTACTACCAGCAAACGAACATCCCGATACTCAGGCACATCAGGCACTTCTTCCGGTGGCTCGATATCCGTTCCCCCACTGCCCAGCAATTCACCAACAATCCGTTCAAAATCCAGCACCAGGATTACCCGTTCACCAATACGCGCCACGGATGTAATCGGCGTGCCATAGCGGACCAGGTATTCCGAGGGGGGCTCAATCTGCTCCCAACGCAAACGGTGGATCATCTCTACCCCATCCACCAGAACGCCACAACGCAACTCATTGAATTCAATAATGATGATCAGTTGCTTCTGTTGCTCTTCCTCGGGTTCGGGCATCTGCAAATAACGCCGTAAATTAATCAACGTCAACACTTCATCGCGCAACCGGAAGCTACCATCCAGCGCGGGTGGAGTGCCGGGAATCTCGATCGGCTCTACTGCCGAAACCAATTCACGCACTTTGGCCACATTGATGCCGAACATCGTATCAGCAACGCGAAAGAGCAACAACTCCATCTCGTTGGTGCCCGCTTCCAATAAAATCCCTTTAGCCGCTGTATCACTCATCGCCGTATCCCCCACGGTCAACTCCTTCCTGGATTTTACGCTGCAACAATTTCATATTTCATATCTTTAAGTCGCAATTGCCGCTATTCCCAATCCGCATATCGCGTAAAACACGTATAATATATACATGATAAGTCTACAATCGAATTCTTTCAAGCTTTTTGTTGCCATTGAGAGGGCTTTCAGGGAAAAAAGTACCCAAATGACTCGAAGAGAGCTAAAAAAACTGGCGCAATCGGAAAAAAGTAGGTATTATGCCAATAGAGGAGCAAGGATTTGCGTGAGGTGTTCATGCGCCCGGTGTATTTGGCAGAGGACGGGTATTACAGCCAAACAGTAGGGCGTAATCGCGATATGGGTGCAAAATAAATGCCAGAAGCAGAACAAAAGCAAAGGCGGTATCACGTCTCAGGAAATGGTATTCCCCGTCTAATTCCTGCTGTCCCCCTTTTTTTATTTTTACTATTCCTGGCCATACACTCAACCTCAGCAGTAGAAAAAAAGCGCACTTTCACTGAGTATGAAGTTAAGGCTTCTTTCCTGTATAAGTTTACAAAGTTCATTACTTGGCCCGATGAAAAAACGCAGGAAAATGTGAAAACCTTGCGTATTGGCATCTTGGGAGAAGACCCTTTTGAGGATACTATCGATCGACTTCTTGCGGGAAAGCAGGTGCAGAATAAACCGATAGAGATTATACGCGCAGACAAAGTGGATGATTTGGCCCAATGCCATATAGTATTTATCTCGGCTTCCGAAGAGGAAAAACTGGAAAGTATCTTAGCGACCTTGGAAACTCAACATATTCTGACTGTGAGTGACTCGCAAAATTTCTCTAAAAAAGGTGTAATGATTAATCTGGTAACAATAAAAAACAAGATACACCTTGAGATTAACCCTAGCCATGCCAAGGAAGCGCATTTGAAAATCAGCTCACAATTGCTCAGTCTGGCCACTATTATCGAATAAATTTCTTGTAGAGGAGAATGGTAGTATTCATGTTTTTTTTTCATAAAATCTCCATCGGACAAAAACTTACCCTAATCGTCATGGGGCCAACCACTACTGCCTTGCTTCTCTTTGCCATTCCTATGCTCAGCTATGACTTGCGTAGTTATAAACAGAATATGGCGGACGATCTGGTTGGCGATGCCAAGATGATCGCCTATAACTGCGTCGCCGCACTTACCTTTGATGATCCCGCTGCCGCTGAGGAAATCCTCGCTTCGTTCACCATTGACAGAAACGTAACCCACGCGTGCGTGTACAAGGCCAATAAAGAAATTTTCGCGACCTATTCCGCGCCTGGGGCACAGCATTTGGCCACTATGTCGCAACCGCGTTCGTCTGGACATTACTTTGAAAACATGTATCTTTACGTGTTTCGCCCTATTGTTTTCGAAGGAGAAATCCTGGGCACGATCGGTATTCAATCCTCACTCGCCCCCCTGCAAACCCGCCTGCGTCACCATCTGATTCTCGTCGTTGCTATTATCTTTATTGCATTTGGTGTGGCCTATCTCTTGCAGGCTCGCTTGCGCGGGTATATTGTTGCTCCTATTCATAAGCTTATCGGTACGGCCGAAAAGGTGTCCAATACCAAAGACTATTCGGTACGTGCGCAAAAATATGCGGACGATGAATTGGGGCTGTTGGTTAACCAATTCAATGAAATGTTGCGCCAGATTCAAACGCGGGACAGTGCCTTGCAGGAAGCGCATGACCGACTGGAGGAACGTGTCCATGACCGCACTCAGGCCCTGCGCAAGGCTAAGGAAAATACAGAGGCGACCAATCGCAAACTAGCGCAGGCGATTGAGCGCGCCAATCGGATGACAGTGCAGGCTGAACTGGCCAACGCTGCCAAAAGTGAATTCCTGGCCAATATGAGTCACGAAATTCGAACGCCTATGAATGGTGTTATCGGCATGACCAGCCTGCTGCTCGAAACCAAGCTAACTCCTGAACAACTCGAATTTGCCTCTACCGTACGCTCTTCCGCCGAAGCCTTGCTCACGGTCATTAACGATATCCTTGACTTCTCGAAAATCGAAGCGGGGAAACTGGAAATCGAACATATCGACTTTGATTTGCGCACCACCGCCGATCATATTATGGACGTGCTCGCTATGCGTGCCGATAAGAAGGGCCTGGAGCTCATCTGCCATGTGCAACCCGAGGTTCCCTCTCTTTTACGCGGCGATCCCGGTCGTCTGCGCCAAATTTTGCTCAACCTCGCTGGCAACGCGATTAAGTTTACGGAGACGGGTGAGGTCCTCATTGAGATTTCCCTCAAAGAGGAATTCGCCACTAGCGCTATCATCTGTTTTTCTGTCATTGATACGGGTATCGGTATCCCTGAGGATCGTATCGACACTCTTTTTGACCCCTTCTCCCAGGTAGACAGTTCTACGACTCGGAAATATGGCGGAACCGGCTTGGGGCTTGCCATTTCAAAACAGTTGGTAGAATTGATGGGGGGCGATGTTGAAGGAAAAAGTGCGGTTGGAAAGGGTTCTACATTCACCTTTACGCTGCCCTTAGAAAAACAGCCGCTAGATGCTCCCGCAACGTACACTATCCCCGGCTCTATCCAGGGAAAACGTATCCTCATCGTCGATGACAACCAAACCAACCGCCGTATACTACGTGAGATCTTACAGTCCTGGCAGTGCGAGGTTGAGGAAGCGGTAGATGGTAAAGAGGGGCTAGAAAAGCTTCATGAGGCCGTCGCACAGCGAAATCCATATGAAATTGCGATTGTGGACATGTTTATGCCTCAGATGGATGGCCAAACCATGGGACAGATCGTTAAAAGTGAAAGTTCCCTGACTCAGACCAAACTGGTGATGTTGACTTCTGCCAGTAAACGCGGCGATGCCGCCCAGTTGAAAGAAATTGGATTCTCTGCATACCTGAGCAAACCGGTCCGCCATTCGCACCTCTATGATTGCCTTAGCGAACTTGCCGGCGAAACCATTATGCACGCTTCAGAGCAGCCCCAGCTTATCACCCGCCATACGCTCGCCGAAGCGAAACGGCGTCGCACACGCCTGCTCTTAGTTGAGGATAATGAAATTAACCAACGTCTGGCCTCAATCATGTTACAAAAGCATGGCTTCAATGCGGATGTGGCCAACAATGGAAAAGAGGCGATCGAGGCACACGAAGAGAATCCCTACGATCTTATCTTAATGGACGTACAGATGCCTGAAATGGATGGCTTCGAAGCCACTGAAAATATTCGGGAATGGGAAAACACGGTCCAAAAACACACTCCCATCATTGCGATGACTGCTCATGCGATGAAAGGAGATGAGAAAATGTGCCTGGAAGCGGGCATGGACGCCTATATTACGAAACCTATCCAGCCACAGGCATTGATTGAGACTATCGAAAACCTTCTTCAACGCTACCAAGATGCTAATAGCGCTAATGAGGAAGAAGGGGAGGAGGAGGATAGCGACGAAACGCAGAAAGCCGAAGTTTTCAACCGTTCTTCCTTGCTGCAACGGGTTGAAAACGACGAGGAGTTGTGCGATGAACTTATCTCCTTATTCCTGGAGGATATCCCTAAACGCCTTGAGGGTATTGAAGAAGCCTTAAAGGAAGAAGACTATAATCAGATTGCGCGGATGGCCCATTCCATCAAAGGGTCTTCCGCCAACATAGAGGCACAACAGCTCCGGGATAGTGCGCTACAGCTCGAGGTCTGCGCCAAAAGTGACACGCATGAAAATATCCAGGGGTATTACGAGATGGTGGCGCAATGCTTCCAAAAGTTCCGCGAGTTGACCCAACCCGCGGAAAGTACCTCATGACTCTCTGCAAACAGCTCGAAAAACATATCCCCTCTCGCATCAGAATTCATCCCAAACGGCAATTCTTTCAAGAGGGGATTCGTGCTTTTTAGAATCGTGCAATAGGCTAGGGTTTAGCAATACGAACTTCGTAGAAAATATTTTGGACTGCCGATAAAGTGCGTGAAGGCCAATCGTTGGCTTTCACAAGACCTTCATAAATGGTCCAGCGGTTTTGATTCTCCCCCTGCACAATGGATGCGTTGCGATCACGTTGCTGACGCGTGGTCGCCTCTTTATAGGGTTTACCACGCACGATACTCACCAGGCCCGAAGATTCTTCGCAGCCAAAGCCCGACGCCATAAATTCTTTATAGAGAGCGGCCCGTGCGGCCCGGTTACGAATAGCCTGGTGAATCTCAGGGCTATCTATCACTATTCCCTGGTATTCGGAAAGCGTGAAGTCCCGCTTTTCTTCACCAACAATTTTCTCTATTTCTTGCGCTGCTTCCCGAAGTGTTTCTTCGGGCAAGGCTGTATAGTCGGGTTGCATGTGGACAAAGGGATTCTGCAGAGAATGACAACCGACGAGTACTAACGGAAAGACGCATACCAATATTAGACGACGCATATACACATTCCTTCTGTATGGAGAAAAACTTTTGAAGCCACTACTACGTTAAGCGCTTCTTAAAAATCCTCTACTTCCGTATTTATGCCGTTTCCTCTTCCTGAGTCGGTCCTACTACTTTATTTTTACCCGTGCGTTTAGCCTCATACAGGGCCTGATCCGCCTCCTTCAACAGGTCCTCACACACAGCCATACGCTCGTGGTCCAAAACACCCACGCCTACACTCACGGTAACCTGAACCCCACTGGGCACATCCCGGAAGGGCCTGGATGCAATCAGCTCTCGAATACGTTCGCCTTCTGCCAAGCCCCCCGCCAAATCCGTTTGCGGCATGATCACCACAAACTCTTCCCCCCCATATCGTGCGACGATATCACTTTTACGCACACACTCCTGCGTTCTTGCAGCGATCTCTTTAAGGATACTATCCCCTAGCAAATGGCCATAGGTATCGTTAAACTGCTTAAAATTATCCACGTCAAAAATAAGACAGGAAAGATTCAGGCGATAGCGCTGGGCGCGTTCTAACTCCTGGTGAAGACGATCCCGGAAATAGCGGTGGTTATATAAACTCGTCAAGCCATCTGTTATCGCCAAGCGTTCCAATGTTTCGTTGGCAATCTGGATGCTTTCAAACAGATGCGCACGTTCGAGCGCATTACTGGCCGCTTCGGTGACAATCTCAAAAAAGCTAATTTCCCGCAGAGAAAAACTTCCTTTGCCACGCGCTGCACGTAGAAACAGCGAGCCTATCGTCTCATCAAAAAGGACTATGGGAATCACCAACATAGCGTTAATATGTGCTTTTTCAAGCTCGTCCAGCACCGGAACGGTCAACGGGTCGCTGTGCACATCGTTGATAACGACTTTCTTGCCCGTATCCATCGCCTTGCACAACTCGGGATACTTTTGCAATTCA
This sequence comes from Candidatus Hydrogenedentota bacterium, assembly GCA_963678445.1. Taxonomy (GTDB): domain Bacteria; phylum Hydrogenedentota; class Hydrogenedentia; order Hydrogenedentales. The sequence continues at coordinate 4,890,183 of OY782877.1, forward strand.
ATTTGACAATCGTTGACCGAGGCATCTTCGTGTGAAGCCAGCACTTTTCCGTACTTGTCGCCCCCCCACACCCGCACGACGGAACAACGGTCTGAACTTACGACCCGGGAGATTTGTTCTACAAAAACAAACAGAATGTCGTGAGAACGTCGTTTAGCGGAGATGGCCTTGAGTATGTTGAGCACGGAAAACAGATCGTTTTTATCCATAGCGATGTCATGTTCGCGCGTTGCCAATGCATTGGCATGCAGCGTCATCAAACGCATGGAGATATCGGCCATCTGTGCTGGTCCTGGATCAGGCGTTGTCATTTCCTCCAGAAGTGGAATCGCTGAATCCCCTACCAAGGCCTCGATAGCGTGCAGCACATAAGGACGCTCCACTGTCCATCCGCCAACAAAACCAGCCTCGCGTGCGTGTTCCTCTTCCCCGGTTTTAGACCCCAGTATAGAAACACTTAGTGTGGAGGAAATCAGTAGCAATACATGCTCATCCAGATCACCCTGTGCGGTGGCGTAGGAACATACATTTGGCATCTCTCCCCACACCGCAGGCACGTCTCCATAGACAAATACCTGTCTCGCATATGAGCGCAATTCCGCTACTGCATGTAGTTGACGTGCCGTGTGGGCGTCGACCACCATGATTAAATCGTCTCCCCCGTGACGTCCCACAGAGGATGCCGCTTCCTTGGCAAGGGCCAAAAAGACCGTATCGTCATAAAAGGGAATGACGGAATGCGCTGGTGCCACCGTACGGCATGGGGTCTTATCAATTCGCTCTAACAATGCGTTTAATCGTGTTTTCACAAATATACATATCCCGTGTGGTTACTGTGCATCAGGAAATTATAGGGTTTCCGCAGAGATGCGAAAAAAAATACCAAGTAGCTTATGTCAGACGAAATTTGTCCTGTGGAGCTGATTACAAAGCTTCGTTTTCCGGTTCCCAAGTGAATTTTTCAACTATTTCCACCGGCGTGGAGCGCACCACCAGATCATAGAGTTCCTCTACATCTTTTTTGCGCATCCGAGGGCACCCATGTGATTTATATTGGCCAATTGTTTCTGGTGCAATAGTACCATGAATGCCCAAGTCTGTGGGTAGTCCTTCTTCGGTGGGTACAAGCGGCATCCAACGTGTTCCCAATTCATTATTGGGGTCGCCCGGGGGAACCGCTTCCCCTCCTGGTTTCCACCACACGGGATCCTTTTGTTTGTTTCCGATTGTATACGAACCCAATGTTGTTTCGTGACCGGGCATCCCCAGTCCTGTGTAATAGCGTTTAAACAGGCCATTATTATCCAACAGGAAGAGTCGACATGTGGAGCGTTCGATGAGAATACGAAAGTCTTTGGGGGTATATTTCAAGCGTTGTCCTAAATGTAAACGGGATGGATCATCAATCTGATTGGCTCGGACTAGTAAGCCCTGCGTAGTATTCAGCTTAATCCCGATTTTAGTTAACGTGTCTCCGCTCTCGATGGCGTAGTGTTTCGATTCCGGTGTTTCCCCCGGTGAAAACAGCAATGCGACATTCAGTTCCCCAAATGCATCCAGAGCTCGATTCCAGACCTCCGAATCCCATTTTGCGTCTTCCAAAGCCTTTCGATAAAAATCACGCGCAGCGATGGATGCGCCTTTTTTTTCTTCTTGCTTTCCAAGTCCAAAGAGAGCAGCCGCGCGTAAGGCCGGTGGCGCAGATTCCGTGATACGTTCGAAATATTTTTTTGCCTCTTCTGGCTGCCCCGCAAGCTCTAAAGCCTCTGCATAGGCAATAGCTGCCTGAGGATGATGCGGACTGGTAGGGTACTCCTCCACCGCTCGTTTTAATAACGCCAGCTGCTCCTGCGTATTGTTTTGTGCACGCATCAAATTGGCATAGAGCATCAGGGCTTGAGGGGTAACGTTTGTATCCTGCACGGTATCCACAAGGGAAAGCAGTATCGACGCCGCATCCGCAGGATTACCTGCGTCGATCTGTGCACGTGCTTTTTGCAGCTCTTCTAAAGGAGAAACCGGTGTCGCGCCTGGCATGGGAATACCGTCAAAATGCATGTAAGCACGGTAGCCCCCATAGCCTAACGCAGCAAACAGAAGTATGATGCATATAATTTTGAAGAGACTCGGATCTTTTTTCTTTCTTCTTCTGGTACTAATCGTTTTATCCTCTACTTTGAGCTCAAAATAAAAGCGCTACAGGCAAACGGTCCAGCGACCGCAAGCAGTGGCCAGCGCCACTCGCAATAGTATGGTCCTTACCGTCCCCGACCACAGCAAAATTTCGTTTTTTATGATAGCGTTGGGAATTTTCAGTCATTCCCCCAAAAAGCGGTCCCTTATATCCGCGATCCGGTAACACGGGACAGATCTAACAACATTTCCGTCATTGATTGGTAGCGCCTGGTAAGTTTTCGACGCAACGCCTTTAAGATAATACGATCCATCTGTGTAGAAACTTCTGGATTGTATTTCGAGGGTGGATCGAATTTGTAGCGCGGGTCCAATAACTGCCGTTGTATTTCACGCGTATCAGCGCCATTACATGGATGGCGTCCTGCAAAAAGCTCGTACATGGTAATACCAAAGGAAAATATATCCGAACGGGCATCCAGGTTCTTTTTGCGCAATTGTTCTGGCGACATATACAACCTTGTGCCGCCGCTTTCCTTGGCCCAACGTGAGCGCCATCCGGTATTCATCTTGGACAGACCAAAGTCCACAATTTTTACTTGTAAGCCATCGCGGGAAAACAGGAAGTTACCTGGCTTGACATCTCGGTGAATCACGCCGTGCTGATGCAGAAAATCCAGGCCTTCCGAAAGACGAATACATAACTCCGTCATTTGACGTAAGGTCAAGTCGCGATCCTTGATATGTTTCTTCAGGTCATAGCCGTCGATAAATTCCATCAACAGGCAGCGGCGCTTATTACCACTCGCGTCTTCCTGCACAACAATCTCTTTGTGCATCTTGATGATAACGGGGTGATCCAACTGGGCTGCGATTCGTATCTCGCGCCCCAGATAATCCCGCTTACGACGGCGCTTGTCCAAATCATAACGGCGGTCGAGAACCTTGATCGCAATGGTGGCGTCCCGCGAACGGTCAATCGCCTTATAGACCGTTCCCATACCGCCCGCCCCTACCGGCGCAACGATTTCATACGGTCCTACATGCGTGAGCTCAAATTGCGATTCCTGATGGGGGTCCGCCCCTGGGCTTCGGACCGGCTCATCGATGGGATTAAGCGCATTCTTCCTTTTTTCTGTCTTTTTTCGAAATAACACAGCACTGCTGTTCCTTGGTTTACTCCGCATCAAAAATGTTCCCGCTCAAAAGAAGCGGGATTTGCACTTCATGAACGAAACTATTTCCTATTTTTGATGACAGTGTTTCAGGATTAAGCCATTATCATTAAACACTCACAGATACGAAATCAAACCTAATTCCCAATATACAAAACACCGCTCTGCTCTCAAAGCGTCATAAAGTTAGGGTATGCTCAGCGACCTGCAACGGTATGCAAAAGTCAACAAACCAAGATTTTGCACCCACAAAGCTTTCCACCTTCATTTCCTTAATCTCAGGAAATCTGATACCTACGGTCTATGATAGGCAATCATGAAATTGAAATCAATGTATTCCCGTTTTATCCAGGCGTTTTCCAAGTTGTCGAACCTGTTGGAATGGGTACTTCTTTGAGAATATCTTGTAGCACGCTCCGCGTACTAACCCTGCGCAGACGGCTCTCTGGATTGAGTATAAGTCTATGCTCTAGAACGGGATGGGCAAGTTGTTTAACATCATCGGGTATAACGTACCCCCTCCCCTGGACTGCGGCAAAGGCCTGCATGGCACGAAAGAGCATCATCGAGGCACGCGGACTGGCGCCCAGCGTAAGATGAATGTTGTCGCGGGTGCGCGCAATCAAACGAAGCATGTATTCGCGCAGCTTTTCGTGCACAAAGATTTCCCGCACCGATTGTTGCATCCGCAAAATGGTCTCCGCCTGTGCAACCTGTTCTACAGCGTCGATAGGATGGGCAAGCCGCGTGCGTTCCAGCAATTGGGCTTCTGCAAGGATATTAGGATAGCCTACTGACAGTCGCATCATGAATCGATCCAACTGAGCCTCGGGCAGTGGAAAGGTACCTTCATGCTCTACGGGATTTTGCGTGGCAAAAACGGTAAAGGGAGGTGTGAGCTTTAGGGTTTTCCCATCCACTGAGACTTGCCCTTCGGCCATGGCCTCCAGCAGAGCTGACTGGGTGCGCGGCGTAGCCCGGTTGATTTCATCGGCCACCAGAATCTGGGAAAAGACCGGGCCGGGACGAAACTCAAAGGCTTGTTGTTTCTGATTGAAGATAGATACGCCGCTGATGTCGGTAGGGAGTAGATCCGGTGTGCATTGAATGCGGTTGAACGAACAGCCACTGGAAACCGCCAAAGCACGCACCAGCATCGTCTTCGCAACTCCGGGCACATCTTCCAGCAACACATGCCCCCCCGCTAAAAAAGCCGCCAAAGCTGTTTTAATCACATGAGGCTTATCCAATATAACGGATTCTACGCTGGCAACAATACCTTTGATCGTCGTGCGAAATTCACCACTCATAAGCTCAGCTCCCTGCTGCAGTATATAGTCCATAATACCCACATAGACAGGCGGAAGCAAGACAGAACATACGAAAAACACACGCATATTCATAACTTAAAATGGTCAGGTGGAGATTCCCGTATGCTCTCTGCGTACGCGCGCCGCCTGAAGCACAAAGAGGGCTGCAATCATGGCGAGAAATACGCTTCCAATGGGATAGGTCAGGCGAGGCATCGCCAGGGACGCTATTAATTGTCCTAACCAGGCCGCTAGTAGCCCCCGCATAAAATATTGCTCACGCACCGTGGGCATCTGCGTAACGATTCGGTGGGCGCGCGTCACCATCCCCCCCATCCCTAAGCCGACCAAAAGCATACCCACCAAGCCGCCTTTAAACAAGTAGTATAGCCAGACACAGTGGACCGTCTGGTATTCGGTCTGTGCATAGCTTAGTTGCGTCTCGCGAGTTACAAAGCCCATGGCTACAAATTTGCTGCCCATCCCACTGCCCAACAACGGTTGATGGCTAAACATACGTATTCCACCGGCGAGCTCTACTAAGCGCCCTCGTATTGAAGCGCCCAGACCGGGAATAAATTGCAAAAAATAGTCGTAGAGTTGCAGGCCGAAAAGCAGGAACAACACCAAGAGGCCAACGAAGCCTAAAAACCATGCGATGAATTGTAGCTCTTTGGGAAGAAAAAAGAGGAAGAGTACACATAATGACACAAAAAGCGCCACATAGGCGGTCCGCATCATCGTAATGACAATCGCTGCGCAAAAGACGCTGAGTAGAATCAGGTAGAGCATTTTACGCAGTCGGGATTCATCGGGGCAAAATAACATGCTCATCAGCACTACTGTGCTGATTTCAAAAAGGAAATGGCCATTGGGGCGTACAGATTGCAGTAAAAAAGGACCTATCTGACGACGCACATATTCCCCTAATACGTTTTGCGTGTTTACCACATTCCCTGTCAACAGCGTGTAGAGGAAAAAGGTAATCGATGCTAATGCGATCAGTAACGCCACGCCCAATAGTAGTCGTGAAAAATAGGTGACATCCTTTTTCTCATCCATACAGCACACGAAAACAAAATAACTCGCCAAAAAGACCGGATATCGGCATTCGGTGACCACTTCTTGCAAATCAGGGTGAAGCATGATGCCACGCGCCGCAATGAGCACGAAAAAGACACAATAGAGGAAAAAGAAATAATGCATGATGTCAAAACGTAGCGTTATACGCCCCAGCACCAGTTGGGCCGCAAGATGGGCCAACAGTAAAAAAAGCATTATTTCACGTGGATGCACCACAATCCCACCAGCAGGCAGAAGAAAAAAGGAGCGGAATTGGTGGGATACGACCATAAATACGACAAAAAAAGTCAGAATATATCGGGAAGGGCCCAGAATTAGAAATATTCCTGTAAAAGCGCCCAGACACACCATAGCGCCCAGCAGAAAATCGATTTGAGGCAAACCGATTTTCTTCATGGCAATAATCATCATCATGCCGATTAAAACGGACAGGACAAGGATCTGCCCCCACTCTCCTGGTGAATTGAACCCAAACAGAAATCGGTCATTCAAAACCCTATTTCGAACTCTGGAAAACCCCATACGAACGCGTATCGTCCTCACTAACCACGGCGCTTAGACCGAAAAAAGCATACGGGGAAGCCTGTTATGCAAAACAGGCCTCCCCGAATTAAACACTATACGATGCACAACGCCATCCCTATGCAGCGTCCTTTCCTGTATCACGCTTAATGGCCCAAATTGTACCACTGATAAAGTACAGCAACGTGGGTACAATCAAGCCCTGTTTGAAAAAGGCAAGACGGGCCTCATACCCTTCTGCACCTTGTGAATACAACCACAGCGGCCAAATGAAGCATACGGCCAACGCAGCCAAGGCCACCCATTTCGAGATTAAGTAGACCTTGTCCTTTTTAGGGGCATGCGCAAACGAGGGAGACTCGACGGGTGTCTTTGGGCTTGCCGTCGCAACGACTTCTTCACCATCCGTTGTTTCAAATTTCTCCCGTGCACCCATCAAAGCCGCCAAGATGGTGTATAAAACCATGCTCACCAAACTGGTCGGAATGAAGAGATAAAAGAGGCTTACCCCCAAGCCATAGCGCAGAACCAGGGCAAAAGCAAGGCCTGCACCCCAAGCGATCAAGGCTGGCCAACTGACCCACAACTTCTTTTTTTCTACCCACAGCGGGGTAAGGCCGATCCGCTCAAAGATCCAATGTTCTGTGAAAACAATCGCGCCTACCGGCACCAGTAACAGGCCATACAACCCTACAAAATCCAGTAATTTGGTAAACACAAAGGGGAAACACGCCACCGCTGTCGTCAATGCGCCCACCGCCAAGGTCACTACCCAACGCGGCCACCCCGGTGTGATGGCCTGCATCGCCAAACCAGCCCGATACAGGGTCGGATTCGAGGTTGTCCACCCCGCAATCACCACCGCAAGAATACCGGCAACGCCCAAGGCATTATAGGCCATCGCTCCGGGATCAATGTCACCTATAGTCGCATCAGGATTCACCAGCTCATGCAAAGAGGCAGGAACAATCTCAGTCGCACCCATTTTTAACATCAAAACCGTAATAGCGCCCATCATACCCGCACAGATCCAGGCCAGATAGTGCCCCAGAAACATGCCAAAGGCGGAATAGAGACCGTACCAGTGGCTCTTGGCATAGCGAAAAATGGCCATATCCGATAACCCACCATGCATGGCCAGATTACACACCCAAGCAAAAGCCGCCACCTCCCAGAAACTTACTTTTTCGCCCCCACTGGCAGGGGTTCCCGTCCAGACCGCCTCGTTAACAAGCTGCCAGAAATCACCAAAGCTGGAAATCTTCCCGCCCGCTAACATTTCACGCGCACCCCAGGGAAGTAAAACCACGGCCCCACCGACAAACATGAGGAACATCCACGGTGAGCACACGGAAGCAAATTGCGCCAGACGTTTAAAGCCCAGAATCGCCAATAAGACGACTATCGCGCCCACCCCAATCACGACCAAGACAAAACGAAGGTCTTCGGGATACCAATTGGTGTTGGGCGGTATGCCAAAGGGAATACGCACGGCGGAAGCAGACACTGTAATCATACAGCCTGCCAAAATACAGAACAGAAATGCATTCCACACATTGTAAATAATCGTCGTGCCCGGTCCGGCAACCTTGCGCAGATACCAATACAGCGTAAGGCGGGTACGCACTGCAATCGGCGCACAAATAAAGGTCCAGGTCAGAACCGCCATCAGATTCCCCAACGCCAGCCCTACAAACACATCCAACGCCGACACCCCCCACATCACAAATAAGGCACCAATCGTAAACTCGGTACCGGCTACATGCTCGCCCGCAAATAGCCCTGCAAAATGCCGCCCAGGCTGCAACCGGTCCTCCGTTACCGGCTCACGTTCAAACTCATACAACGCATCCAGACTTTTTGTAACTTGACTATGTTCTTGCGCTTGCGCCACAACTAAGCCCTTTCTATAGCAACATGCCCTCAAGCCATAACCCAAGTGACCCGTGGCAGGCTTACAAAGCATAGCCCCAAAAGCAATGCGCTATGCCCCTGTACCGTTATTTTAAGGCCACCGTAAACGTTTCCCTCGCAATTATCTGTCCCTGATTCCAGACGCAACTTAGCCTTCAAAAGCCGTCGCTTCCAAAACAAGACAGCGCATTAGACTACCATGCCTGTCAAAACGGTGCAAATTCTCTCCAATACCTGAGAAAGAGACGTTAAAACAGGGAAGTATAGATGCGGCATCGAGTTCTGAGAGCCGCACACACGACGAATAGACTGCCGTAAAAATAGCCGCAAAATTCGTTGTAAATAGACAACCACAAAGAATACTAGAACTACAGAGGCAAAATATGCAATAATACCTTTCAATGTTAGCCGGTTTTCTCGGCTGCATGCCTTGTCGGGCGCAGTAACTCCCTATGTTCTACGCCCAAGCTGTATGCGGGGCAGTCGCCTGCAAAACAACTAAACTGGAGGACCCTCACTTGAAAAATCTAGGACTGGAAAAAATCGGAATCACGGAATGGAAAGAGCTCTATCGTAACCTTTCCTATGACGACCTTTTCAAACACGAGACCGACCCTTCGTTGGAAGGCTATGAACGGGGTGTCGTGACAGAATTTGGCGCCGTATCCGTGGATACAGGCCGGTTCACGGGCCGTTCAGCGCAAGATAAGTACTGCGTCGTTGGCGAGCAATCCAAAGACACCGTTTGGTGGGGTGGCGCAGAGAATCCTGCTTCTGATAACAAACCGTTGTCGCAAGAAGCATGGGCGCACTGCAAATCGCTGGCCTTGAAACAGCTCAACGGAAAAGACCTGTACATCATCGACGGTTTTGTCGGCACCAACCCCGACACCCGTCTGTCGATTCGGATTATCACCGAAGTGGCCTGGCAGGCACACTTCTGCAAAAACATGTTCATCCGCCCGACGGAAGAAGAGTTGGAAACCTATGTTCCTGACTGGACCTTCCTGAACGCTTGCAAAATAGACAATCAGGAATATGAAAAATTCGGCATGCGCACCGAAGTCTTCGCCCTCTATAACATCGAAGAACGCATGAGTCTGGTCGGTGGAAGCTGGTACGGCGGCGAGATGAAAAAAGGCGTCTTTACCGTCATGAACTACTTGCTGCCGCTGCGCGGCATTGGTTCCTTCCACTGCTCGGCCAACAAGGGCAAAGCGGGCGACACCGCGCTTTTCTTTGGTCTGTCGGGTACGGGAAAAACCACCCTCTCGACCGATCCCAAGCGTGAGCTCATCGGTGATGACGAGCACGGCTGGGATGACGAAGGCGTCTTCAACTATGAAGGCGGCTGCTACGCCAAAACCATCCACCTCTCCAAAGAAAAAGAACCAGATATCTACAACGCTATCAAGCGCGATGCCTTGTTGGAAAATGTTGTCGTTGACGAAAACGGCAAAGTTGATTTCGACGACAACAGCAAAACGGAAAACACCCGTGTTTCCTATCCGATCTATCACATTGACAATATCGTCAAGCCTGTTTCCAAGGGCGGTCACCCCAGCAACGTTATCTTCCTGACCTGTGACGCTTTCGGTATCCTGCCTCCTGTCGCCCTGTTGAACGAAGAACAGGCCATGTACCAGTACCTGAGCGGCTATACCGCCAAGGTCGCTGGCACAGAGATCGGCATTACCGAACCTAAAGCCGCTTTCTCCAGCTGCTATGGCGCTGCCTTCCTAGCCCTGCATCCCACGCAGTATGCCGATATTCTCGGCCAGAAGATGGAGAAACACGGCGCAAAGGCTTATCTGGTCAACACCGGTTGGGTAGGCGGCCCTTATGGCGTCGGTTCGCGTATGGACATCACCGGTACCCGTCGTATCATCGACGCTATCCTGGATGGCTCGATCCTCAATGCGGAATTCGACACCATGCCTATCTTCAACCTGCAGATTCCGAAAGCCTTGCCGGGTGTAGACACCAACGTCTTGAATCCGCGTAATGCCTGGGAAGACAAAGACGCCTACGATGCGGGCGCCCGCAAACTGGCTCAAATGTTCATTAAGAACTTTGAGCAGTTCACCAACACTGAAAAAGGCGCTGCACTCGTCGCCGCAGGTCCCCAGCTCTAAGCTGAAAATCCCTAAAAATTGAATACAGGCGGAAGAATTTGTTGACAAAAACGTCGAAACATGGTATTACCATGGCTGACAGTTCATTGTTTATTCTTCCGCCTGTTTTCCTGTGATGGTGGACGCATTGGGTTGTACTATGAAAAGTTATTCCCTGGCGGGTGCTATATAGACCTATAGGGTGACTATTTTTCACTTAATGCTGGCAGAGACCGCCACCCAAGGATGATAAAGAGGCGTCGAGGAAGAAAGTTTTTGTTTTGAAGTGCGCTTTCGCGGATAAGCGCTTTAAAGCGTATACTTTAAGGGAGAAGTGACCATGAGACATCATCGGTTGATTACGAGGAAGCCGCAGCTTGCTCAGGATGCAGAAGCCGGATCCAACTATCAGGTTTGGAAGGACTTTCTGAAAAACCTGCTTGATCAAGTAATCGAGTTTATTTTCATTCAAACTTCATAGGTCAAGGAAAAACACCATGAAACACAAAGAGCACCTTAAACTGATTACTCAAATCCCCGAATATGCCCAATTGAGCAATTTTCAGATTAAATTGGAAACCACAACCGATATGATTGATCGTCTCCTGTTGGTCCCCCGCCAGGCTCCGTGGAAGGCCATTGGTATTGAGGGCGATGATGATGATGATTCCGGTACCGATACCAATACCAACACTAACGATGAGCTTTAAGCCGCTCCTGCATTTTTGAACCACGAGGACTACTTCTGGCGATCCTGAGAGAGCATAACGTCGTATCAGACACTATCGTTCTCAGGAGAGAATGCGTCCAAAGAAAGTCCAAAAGAACATTTTCTCTTGGAAAATTTGGTCGACCGAAGCAAGTACGTGGTATCACTCGTATAAAAAAACAACGTCTGATGGCAATAAGAAGTGCATCAGACGTTGTTTTTTCGATTTATTCTACTACAACAGCGGTTAAATTCGGCTTTGCCCTACACTGGAAAGAATTATGCGTAATTCATCGCAATCGCCAAACCGGTCTTCCGGCTTTTTGCTCAGCAATTTCATGATGATGTCCCCCAGTTTCTGAGGACACTTGGGATTGATAACGCTAGGGTGATCGGGCATATAGTGCACATGGCATTGATAAAGCCGTTGCAGACTGTCTACCTGAAATGGCACCCGTTCCGCAAACATCATATACATGGTGATGCCAAGCGAATATAGATCAACCCCAATCGTTGACTTTTCTTTGCGGATAATTTCCGGCGCTACAAACATGGGTGTAATCTGTTCCCCTACACCAGGGGAAAGATATTCCATCAGAAAGCTGCTGCCATATAGTGAAAAGTCAGCAAGTTTGACGAGACCGCGTCGCGTAAACAAGACGTTGGAAGGCTTAAAATCGTGGTGTATGCACCCCTGATCGTGCAAGTACTGCAACCCATTACAGATCTGCGCAACAATGGTCAGACGTTCCTGCAGATTCCAGGGACGGTTCAGCAAGTACCATTTCAGATTGGGGCCATCCACGTATTCCATGAACATGCAAAAGCCCTCATTCCCTTCTGCAAAGCCACGGATACGCACCACGTTGTTATGTTTGAACTTTTGGAATTTCTTGATGCTAATCTTCAAATCGCGTAGATGCAGCTTGTTTCGAAAAAAGTTTTCATGAAAAAGCTTAACCGCAATCATTTCGCCTTTTTTGGTGTCGATACCACGGTAAACCGTACCCGTGCCTCCACGGCCCAATATACGGTCCAGCTTCACATGATATAGTTTCGATTTGTCGGGGGTATAAATTGCATCTGCCATCGTACTGCCCTGCTCTCAGCTCAGTCCAAATCCAGGTTAATTTCTTTACCGTCTGCCCACATACCATCTAAATCGTAGAATAAACGGGCGTCTTTGCGGAAGATATGCACAATCACGGCGCCGTAATCGATGACAAGCCAGCCATCTTGCTGTGCGCCTTCAATCTGGAGGGGAGCAAGGCCGACCTTTTTCATTCCTTCCTTGATGCAATTCATCACCGCCTTGTGCTGCGGCTCGCTGCTGGTGCTGCACATCACAAAGGCATCGGCCACCAGGGTCAGCTCACGCACGTCATAGGCTTTGATATCTTCCGCCTTCTTTTCAGCTGCCAATTCGGCCACCCGCAGTACATGGGCCAATGAAGTGTCTTGTTGTTCCGTACTTTTTTTCTTCAAGAGTGTGGGCAAAAGTAGAACTCCTATTGTTGTAAGGTTTTTCGAAGGATTTCGGTCACCATTTGGGGGTTGGCCTTCCCTTTAGAGGCCTGCATGACTTTACCCATCAGGAAGCCGAAAACCTTTTCATTGCCCGATCGGAATTGTTCGACCTGATCGGGGTGCGCTGCCATCACGTCGGCAATGATGCCTTCCAATGCGCTGCTATCGCTAATCTGCACCAAGCCTTTTTCTTCAACGATGGTTTTGGGCGCTTTGCCTGTTTCAAACATCGTTGTCAGCACATCTTTGGCAATCTTACCACTAATTGTACCATCTTCAATCAATTGCAACATCTCCGCCAATGCCTGTGGGGTAATCTTGCATGCCGCAAGATCCTGTTTGGCCTCTGTCAGTAGCGCCTGCAAGTCGCCCATCATCCAGTTGGCCGTTTTCTTGGCATCTACACCGAGTTTTACCGTGTCCTCAAAGAAATCCGCCATAGTCTTGGTGCTAGTAAGGATGGCTACGTCATACTCTGACAGTCCATAGTCCGTTAGCATGCGCTGTTTACGCGCTACGGGCAATTCGGGAAGCGAAGCGCGGATACGTTCCTCCCAGGCTTCATCTACCACGATGGGCACCAGGTCGGGTTCGGGAAAATAGCGGTAATCGTGTGCAGATTCCTTCTGGCGTTGCGAGTAGGTAATGCCCCGGTCTGCGTCCCAGCCGCGGGTTTCCTGCGAAATGGTGCCGCCTTCTTCCAGAATCTGGCGCTGGCGGGCAATTTCATACTCGATCGCTTTGTGCACCCCACTAAACGAGGCGACATTTTTCACCTCAGTCTTTGTACCAAACTCTTTTTGGCCCTTGGGACGCAAGCTGATGTTGGCCTCAGCGCGCAGGGAGCCTTCCTCCATGTTGCAATCGCTCACATTGAGGTATTGGAGAATTTGTTTGAGGTTGGTCAGATAGGCGTAGGCTTCATCCGCACTACGAATGTCAGGCTCCGTCACGATTTCCAACAGAGGAACGCTGCATCGGTTAAAGTCGACGCCGCTTTGCCCTCCACCCAAGGTGTGGGTGTTGCGGGCAGTGTCTTCCTCCATATGCGCACGGGTCACACCAATCTTCTTTTTGACCCCGTCCACCTCGACTTCCATAAAGCCATCGTAACACAGGGGTAGATCGTACTGGCTGATCTGGTAGTTTTTGGAGAGGTCAGGATAAAAATAGTTCTTGCGGTCCATTTTCGACCAACGCGAAATCTTGCAATTCAACGCCAAGCCTACCGCAACGGATTTGTCGACCATGTCACGGTTGAGCACGGGCAATACGCCCGGCATGCCCAGGCAAATGGGGCAGACATTGGTGTTGGGCGGTGCGTGGAAATTGGTACTGCAGGCGCAAAAAACTTTTGATTTACTGTTAATCTCTACATGGACTTCCATGCCGATGACTACTTCGTATTCCATGAGGCTTTCCTCATCTTCGACCGTATAGTAACGGGTTAGATTGTCTCTTTTGGGTCACGGTGGCGCACAAATCAGGCAATAGGTGGCTTACCCATTACAATGCCGCTGTTCTGTTCATACGCATGGGCCGCACGCAACAGGGTTTGTTCATCAAAAGGCTTCGCCATAAGTTGCAATCCCGCAGGAAGACCGCTTTGCGTAAGACCGCAGGGAATGGAAAGGCCCGGAAGCGTTGCCAGGTTGGTGGAAATGGTGTAGATATCGCTGAGGTACATTTCCAAGGGATCGGCGGTTTTGGAACCAAATTCGAAACTGGGCGTGGGCGAAGTAGGCCCGGCAATAACATCGCATTGCTCGAAGGCCTTGTCGAAATCCTGTTTAATCAGTGCGCGCACTTTCTGCGCTTTGAGATAGTAGGCGTCGTAGTAGCCGCTGGAAAGCACGTAGGTGCCCAGCATGATGCGACGTTGCACTTCGGGACCAAAGGCTTCGCTTTTGCTCATTACATACATTTCCCGCACATCTTTGGCATCGGGATGGCGGAATCCGTAGCGCACGCCGTCGAAACGCGCCAGGTTTGCGCTGGCTTCTGCAGTGCAGATAATGTAATAGACCGCGATGGCGTATTCGGTATGTGGCAGCGACACTTCGACGATCTCCGCGCCTTGCGCTTTGAATACGTCTACCGCCGCCATAACCTTTTCGCGCATTTCCGCACCCAGCGCATCGGTAAAGTATTCTTTGGGCAGCCCAACTTTGAGGCCCTTAATATCGCCGGTCAGCGCCTGCGTAAAATCGGTTTTGGGAAGGTCTGCCGAGGTGGCATCCAGCGGGTCTTTGCCACACATCACGTTAAGCATCAATGCCGCGTCTTCCACATCCTTCGTGAATGGCCCTATCTGATCCAATGAGGAGGCGAAAGCGACCAGACCAAAGCGTGAAACGCGTCCGTAGGTCGGTTTCAGGCCTACGCAGCCGCACAGACATGCTGGCTGGCGAATTGAACCGCCGGTGTCGCTACCCAGGGAAACTGTGCAGGTATCCGATGCAACCGATGCAGCGGAACCACCACTGGAACCACCGGGAACACAGTTCAGATTCCACGGATTGCGGGTGACTTTGATGGCGCTATTTTCCGTCGACGAACCCATGGCGAACTCGTCCATATTCACCTTGCCCAGGAATACGGCACCTTCCGCCGCCAGTTTCTTAACGACCGTAGCGTCATACGGGCTTTGGAAATTCTCCAGCATTTTTGAACCGCAGGTGGTCCGCCCTTTTTGAGTGCACAGCACCTCTTTCAGCGAAATGGGAACGCCTGCCAATTGTCCCAAGGGCTCACCCGCAGCCTTGGCCGCATCTACGGCGGCTGCCTGCTCCAGAGCGCTATCGCGCCAGATCTGTGTGTAGGCGTCTACCTTTCCATCGACCGCATCGATACGATCCAGATAGCTTTGCGTAACCTCTACCGCAGAAACAGCGCCCTCTGCAACGGCAGCGCGAATTTCGTGGGCTGTTTTTTCATACCAAGCCATGATTTAAGCACCCTCTCCCGTATCCAGAATCTTCGGTACAATAAAATATTCGCCATCATGCATAGGCGCATTCGCCAAAGCCGCGTCGCGCAGCAACGGCTCCCCGACCACATCTTCACGATAGACATTGGTCATTTCCATGGCGTGCATCATCGGCTCAACATTGTCCGTATTCAGCGTATTCAATGCGTCCATATAGTTCAGAATTTCGCCCATTTCCTTAACCAGACGTTCCTTGGCGGCATCGTCTAACTGAAGCTGGGCCAATCCGGCTACATATTCCACGTCAGCCTTTGTAATTTTGCTCATATATACTATCCCTGCATCCGCCAACCCCTAAAAACAAGCTTCGTTTCTGTGGGATTGGGTTGGTATTCTCACGTAATTTTTGCCCTAAAAGTAGCCAAGGAACCCACAAAGCGATATTAGCCAGTGGATACAATACAGCTTTGCTCGTATGAACGCTTTTCAGGGTCAAATCTTTAGCAAGAGCATAGCACAGCTTGTCGAAGGGTTTCCATGGTGCAGGGAATGTTATCTGCGCTTTTTTTATAAAATACCGCTTATCTGGGTAGAAGAAATAAATCCGGGGCCTCCTCCCCATTCCCATGCTGCTCTTATTAAAACAAGCGCTTTGGCGTCCAGAAAGTATGCATTCTCTTCTCTATTATTTGGTGCAAATTACTTCCCTCTTTTTAAAACATGTGGTAAGATTCAACGCTTGATACAAAACGGTGGGCTTGTGCTCACTTTGGGATTGGGAACCTCTAGCAACGGTCTATGAAAGGGCTGTGAAATGGCAAAGGTACTTATTGTGGGTGCAGGTGGCGTGGGCAATGTCGTTGTGCATAAGTGTGCGCAAGTTCCTGAAGTGTTTTCTGAGATCTGTCTGGCCAGTCGTCGTAAGGAAAAATGTGACCAGATTGCGGCGCAACTCCCGCGTGCAATAGAGACAGCGCAGGTGGATGCGGATAATGTCGCGGAAATGGCGACTTTAATACGCAAAGTAAAGCCGGATTTGGTGCTCAATGTGGCGTTGCCTTACCAGGATTTGCCAATTATGGATGCGTGTCTGGAAACGGGGGTGGATTATCTGGATACAGCCAATTATGAGCCGCCGGAAGAGGCCCGTTTCACCTATGAGTATCAATGGCCGTACCATGCGCGTTTTGAAGAAAAGGGCATGATGGCCTTGCTGGGTTCCGGCTTTGACCCCGGCGTAACCAATGTGTTCTGCGCGTATGCGCAGAAGGAATACTTCGACGAAATACACTATATAGATATCGTCGATTGTAATGCGGGCGATCATGGGCATCCCTTCGCCACCAACTTTAATCCCGAAATAAATATCCGCGAGATTACCCAGAAAGGAAAATATTGGGAGAATGGCGAGTGGGTGGAAATCCCGCCGATGTCGGTGTCGGAAGATATCGATTTTCCCGAAGTCGGCGTACGACGCGGTTATCTGCTTTACCATGAAGAGGAAGAGTCGCTGGTAAAGCATATTCGTGGTCTTAAACGGATTCGTTTCTGGATGACGTTTGGCGAAGAGTACCTGACGCATCTGCGTGTGTTGCAGAATGTGGGGATGACGCGTATCGACCCGGTGGAGTACGAAGGCCATCAGATTATTCCGTTGCAGTTCCTCAAGGCGTTGCTGCCTGACCCGGGTTCGCTGGGCGTGAATTACAAGGGAAAAACATGCATAGGCTGCAAATTTGAAGGCGTTAAGGATGGCAAACCGCGCAAGGTCTCCATCTACAATGTGTGCGACCATGCAAAATGTTATGAAGAAGTGAAGGCGCAGGCGGTTTCGTATACCACGGGTGTACCGGCCATGATTGGCGCAATGATGATGTTGAAGGGCGATTGGCGTGGCAAGGGGGTGTTCAACATGGAGCAGTTTGACCCCGCGCCGTTTATGGAGCAGTTAAACCTGCATGGTTTGCCGTGGCAGGTGCAGGACAGTTTTGCATGAACGACATTTTTTCTCAGGTCCCCAGCCCTTGCTATGTGTGCGATGAAGTCGCCTTGCGGCGTAATGCAGAGATTCTAGCCGGTGTGCGAGAGCGCACCGGCTGTAAAATCCTGTTGGCGCTTAAGGGCTTTGCCATGTGGAGCGCCTTCCCGCTGTTGCGCGACTATCTGGATGGGGTAACGGCCAGTTCTTTGCATGAAGCGCGTTTGGGGCGCGAACATTTCGGAAAAGAGGTGCATGTGTATGCGCCGGCTTATCGTGAAGATGAGTTTGGGGAATTGTTGACCTATGTGGATCACATTACCTTTAACTCTTTTTCACAATGGCGTCGTTTCAAAGAGCAGGCGAGCGTTCTAGGGGACACAACAGTCGCCCTACGCATCAATCCGGAGCATTCGGAGGTTAAAACCGCTATCTACGATCCCTGCGCGCCTTGCTCGCGCTTGGGGATTACCCGACAGGCCTTTGACGGCGATGATTTAGCGGGAATAAGCGCGTTGCACTTCCATACGCTCTGCGAGCTGAACAGCGATGCGTTGGAACGTACCTTGGCTGCGGTGGAAGAAAAATTCGGAGCCTTTCTCCCGCAAATGAAATGGGTAAATTTTGGTGGTGGACACCACGTCACGCGTGAGGATTATGATGTAGATCGACTCTGCCGTCTGATTTCGACATTTCAGGAACGGTATGACGTACAGGTATACCTGGAACCCGGTGAGGCGGTTGCACTGAATGCCGGGGTACTGGTTGCATCCGTACTGGACTTCGTCGATAACGGCATGACTATCGCTATCCTCGACACTTCTGCGTCTACCCACATGCCGGATGTACTTGAAATGCCCTACCGCCCTAACATCGTAGGCGCGGGTGAGGCGGGTGAGTACGCGCATATGTACCGCTTGGGCGGAATGACATGTCTGGCGGGGGATGTGATTGGAGATTACTCTTTTCCGCAACCGTTGAAAGTCGGCGACCGCCTCTTTTTTCTGGATATGGCCCACTATTCCATGGTAAAAAACAACATGTTCAATGGGGTGAATCTTCCTGCGATTGCACTTTGCGATACGGAAAAGGGAAGTTGGCGTGTTGTGCGGGAATTTCGCTATGAGGATTACCGTGATCGACTGAGTTAAGGGGAAATATCGTGCCGGAACGATTAATCAGTGAAGCTATTCAACCCGTGGCAGATAGTTTTGCCACGGGGGGAAGTGTGGTTGGAGAGCCAATCTTGCCGGGACAGTTCACATGGCGCAAACAGGTCTACACTGTTGCTTCGGTCCTGGCGCAATGGCGGGAAACAGGGCGGTGTTCCCATGGTAGCCGGGAACAGTATGTACGCAAACATTGGTACCATATCCGCACCCAGGAAGGCCCGTTGATGAAGCTCTATTTTATCCGCCAGCCCCGAGGAAAACGCTCCATTCGCTGGTTTTTGTATACCGTAGAGGATGCTGCAACCGACGCCCCCAAAACTTAATTCGCAGCAACACTCTCCTCGACACTAGGAAGCGTCGGCCTGTTTTTCCGTCCCAGAACTCTCTTGCTGAGGTTCACGATCATGATAACTGGGCACAAGCGGAATGAGATCTTTATCGTATTCGATTTTCAAGTCGGCCATAAGCGCTGCTTCGGTTATTTGAGAAACCACCTCCTGTGGTGCACGGGGATGCTTGCGGATAACAAGGGTCAGCCCACTTTTTCCAGTAAGTTCGCTAAAGGTCTTCTTGAGCTCGTCCAGTTCTACCCGTTTGCCTTCAGAGTGAATATGGCCCTTTTGACCAATGGAAACGCTAAAGGTGTTTTCACCATTGGACAGACGATCTTCTAAACGTCCCCAGAAATCTTTTTTGCTATGACGTAGCGCCTCTGCAATCCCTTCTTCCGCTTTGGCCAATTCAACAGCTTCCGGCGCCGTAAACTCGTCCACGATGGTGATGGTGATGAAGATCATCAAGGTATTGTTTTCCGAGCTGTTCGAGGGGTTGCGGAAGAGACGACCCACCAGCGGCAAATCACCCAGGAAGGGGGTTTTGGTGGTTTCTTTCGAGGTGCGGTCGCGACGCAAACCACCTAGCACGATGGTTTCGCCGGACTGTACGCGTAGTTGTGTATCCGCACGGCGTACAGTCTTCTCGGGCACGGTGGATGTCTGGTTGTTGGCAATGATGCGCTTGTCGACGAAGGTACTATCTTCTGCGCTAATATCCAGCAGGATATTTTGATCTTCTGTAATCCGGGGCAATACATTAAGAATGGTGCCTACGTCGATGAATTCCACACGGTTGGTATTGTTGACGTTGCTATAGGAAGAGCTGGAGCCATAATTATTGAAGTAGGTGGATGCGGAGACATAGGGCACGCGTGTGGCGTTTTCAAAGGTGGCCTCTTCCCCATCCTGCACCACAACGCGTGGTGAAGAAAGAATGGTTGCTTTATTCTTGCGATCAAGATAATCCAAGGTTACTGCCAGATTGTTGCCGGCCAGTTTTTTGATTACTTCTTCACCGGCGATGTTGGTAAGGACTGGGCGGGTAACGTTGCCGTTGTCATCCAGTTGCAGGTTTCCGTAGGCAGGCACGGTGTAGGGAAGCTGCCCGATACTCATGCTCTCGCCATCACCAGAAGGCGTAGCCGTTTCGGTGAAGCCGCTACCGCTATGGAGAGCTATCGGCGCGTTGCCGCTAGAGTCAAAGTAGGACCAGTTGATATTGAATTCCCGTTCGATGTCGCTGCCCACCTCGACGATAAAAGCCTCAATGAGCACCTGATCACGCTTAACATCCCACATCGCTATGAGCTCGCCAATCTTGTCCAAACGGGACGGTAGCCCTGTCGCCGTAATCTGGTGTACGTCTTCATTGAGTACGATTTCACCCATTTCGGCAGGAATCTGCAGTTCGATCTGATCGGCCAGAAAATCCATATCGGCGTATTTTATCACCCAAGTACGGGTTTCCAGCTCTTTGTCCAAAGTAGCCACGATCTCGCCGATACGCTCCAAGCGAGAGGGCAGGTCTGTTACTACCAAGGCATTGTATCGGGGGTCTACCTGTACCAAACCACGTTCAGATATAAGCGCTTCGACACTGTCTATCATGTCCTCTGCATTGATATAGGTAATTTCAAAAGTAC
This sequence comes from Candidatus Hydrogenedentota bacterium, assembly GCA_963678445.1. Lineage (GTDB taxonomy): Bacteria > Hydrogenedentota > Hydrogenedentia > Hydrogenedentales. The sequence goes on from OY782877.1 coordinate 4,910,727, forward strand.
GCGTCTCAACAGGAACATCAAGACGAGCCACAGCGGTACGCATCTTGTCCAAATGCGTAGGCAGATCCCACACAAACATTTGTCCGGTGCGCGGATCGGAAAGGATACTGCCACTTGGAGAGAGCATGGATTGCAGCACGCTTTCAATATCACCAAGGTCGGCATGGTCGATCATGAATTCGATCTTCTGCATCGGCACATCAAGTTCTTCTACGGCTGCATCCATCTCCTCAAGGATGGCAGGCGTATCCCACGCAAAGATTTGGCCGGTGCGCTCATCTGTCAACAGACGTCCATTAGGGGACAGCATTGAAGTGAGTACACCTTCGATGGCAGCCATGTTAACATGCGCCACTTTAAACTCTGTTTTTTCCAGAGGTACATCCAACTGCGCAAAGGTTTTCTTCATCAGGTCGAGATTGTCCCGCGTATCCCATACAAAGATATGTTGGGTGCGCTGATCCGTGATCATGCGTCCCTCGGCAGACATCAGAGAAGAAAGGATGGATTCGATATAGCTGATATCGGCATGGCGCACAATGAATTCATAGGGATGTTTGGCGCCGAATTCACGTTGCAACCACTCTTCCTGCGTCATTACATACAGGTATTTCGTCTGCGGGCTGAATTCGTAATAAATATTGTGGAATTTGAGTACTTCCAGTGCTTCTTTTGGGGTCTTGTCTGACAACCAGAACTTGAGCTGCGTCCCTTTGACCGCGTCTGACATCAAAATATTCCAGCCCGTCGCCATATAGATCGTATGTAGAAATTCTTCGATGGCCATCTGACCCTCTTCCAAGGTCATTTTGTCGCCTACATCAGGAACATCGCCATAAACCACTTCGTGCTCATAGGCAGGCTCAAACGTCGCATTCCCCTTTACAGATACCGCCGCTGCGCCTCCCGTAGTCATACGGGCTGCCCCACCGTCGCCACTTCCAGAGGCCCCAATGGCGCGGGCACCGCTTGAAGAGGAGCTCTTGCCGCCTATTACATTGGAACCGCTTGTGGCCTTTTTCCTCGAAGTGGATTCTCCCGTCCCCTTGGTGTCTCCGCCTGCAGTACTTTTGGAATCACCGCCCCCCAGCAGATTCTCCAGCCCCTTTGCCAGTCCACTCTTTGCACTTCCCTGGGAAGTAGCAGACTGGCCAGTACTGTTGCTCGAACTCGATGAATTACGTCGATTCAAGCGTCGCGACAGTGGCGATTCTTTCTGGGCTGAGGTGGCGCTATTGTCGCTGGAGGATGATGAACGCGCGCTAATACTCGAAGATTGACGGGCCGTAGGCGGTGTAGTCGTCGGCGAGGTAGGTGTTTGCCCTTGTGCCTCTACCGGCATGGCCAAGCCTATGACAACAAGTATAAATATTCCTACTTTCAGCGCAAGACGACAATGGCATTTCATATGCACCAGTTCTGCTCCATTAAACACAGGTTTCACAACCTGTAATACGGTTTCTCCATCCGCACGGACTGCTTTATTTAGCGTTACTCTTTGCAACAACAGGCTTACTCAGAGATAGACCGCTCTTTCGGTGTATCCCAAGCCGTATCACTTTAGTGGCTAAAATCTGAAAAGCTGTTATAAAAAACGAATTTTTTGCTGTGGTCAGGGATAGTAAGGACCATCCCTCTTGCTTGTGGTCGCTGGACCACTTTATCAAACTGCCCTACGTTATAGCGCAGAAAGGGGGAAAGATACAAAAAAGTTCCATAGTTCCCTCGTATTATTAAAACGAAATCCTAAGCCAAAAGGCTGACACATCCTTACTCCCGCGACACGCTATACGTCAGGGTTTTATCGCCTTCGGCCCAATACAGGGTAAAAAGGACGGCGTCCTTGTCGATTTTTTCCAGGCGACATCCCTCCACCAGATCGCCTTCCGAAACCCAAGAACCCTTCTTGTCTTTGGGGGTTGTCACTTTCACACGTTTACCAACCTGCGAGCGGCCTACGGAGACCCCCTTGAGCATCTTGGCAATATCAGGTGGCTCTGGTGCTTTTGGTGGCGGGGGTGGTGGTGGCGGGGGTGGCGGAATCAATGCATCCCAGACCGCTTTTTTTTCATCTATCATACGCAACCAGGCTGTTGTATCGGCAATAAGCGCGGTATCTTCGCCATCGGAATTCTTCTCTACTTGCGCCAGATTCTGTGCCAGATACGCACGCTCATTGGACAGTGGATCGCTAACCAGGTTAAGTGCAAAAAACACCCAGATCCCGCCTACAACGCCAATAAGTAATATCAGTAGTATGCGTTGCATGGTCTTAATCCTCCAATTCCTGCACAATCAGGTTATCAATGTATACTTCGGTTTCTGGTTGTTGCAGAAGAATATAGGGTGCGCGCACCGAAGTTGTTGTCGCTTTGATCTCCGGCAGGGTAAATTCCAGCTGATACTGGTATGTACGGCCATCGCCGCGCACTTTCTCCGGTTCGGGGAAGTGTTCCTTAGCCGTTCCATAGGCGACCCCAAGCAAGGCATCGCCTGTAGCGGTGATATCTGCCTGCAAAAGGTAGCTTTTGCCTGAGTGCAGTTTCCGAAGCGCGTATAATTGCGTATTTTCACTCCCTGAGACGGCTTTTATAACGTTTCCATCCTCCGTGGTGGCGTATTCCTGTGCAATGCTCACATTGCCGCCCCGACACTTCCAGTCCGCCAGATTTTCAGGCAGCACTTCCTCTGAAATCACAGCATCCGCTGCCTCTGGCTCTTCTGCATCTACTACTCCGGATGCCACCGTGCGGGTGATATCGATATTGGTGCGCACATAGTCGTTAAGGGGATTGCGGATAAAGTCCAGCGTATCGATTCGTAACGTTTGGGGACTGGTCTGCAAACGTTCAATAAAACTAACCATATCGGATAGCTTCGCCGCAGGAATCCGGAAGTTCAACTTATACTCCCGATAGTCTTCCCCTCCTTCGGCCAGAATTCCTGCATGTAGTTGAGGAATTTCCACCAGCTTACCAGATTCCGTAGTCGTTTTTATTGGGATACCGTTTTCATCCAGGGGTGGAGGTATCTTTTCCGCCAAGCGATAAAGTTCCGAACGAAGCCGGTCCTGTATTTCCTCTTCCGACCATTCGCTGGAATGCTGTTTGGAGACTTGCGCATACTGGCTTTCCACGATCTGCTTGCGCGCGATCTGGTAGGTGTAGTTAATGATATTGTCCTGCGTCTGACGGATGCTTCGGTCCAACTCCTGCAAATAGGTATAGGCCGACTGTCCGAGAAAAAGCAGCAGCAGACACCCAGCCAACGCCGCCACAATCAGCGCCAGACGTTGTTCGCGTGGGTTCATACGTCCCCAGATATTAGTCAAAGCTTGTAATAGTTTCTGCAACGTCCTCTTCCTCTTCAAAGGGGATGGAGATTTGGAAATCAAAAACAACTTTGTTGCGCTCACGCCCTTTTTGTTCGTAGGCGCGTCTTGCCGCAGCAAATTTCTCCAGACCACTTCGTTCCGCCAACGCGCGCAGGTTCTGCGCAAAGGTATTCACATCGTCCACCGTCTTGGCGCGTCCCCAAATGTCGATACCGAGAATACGATCAAAAGAAAAACGCGTCACCGTTGCAGCACCTTCCGGAGCAGCTTCGGTCACTGTGGCAAGGCATTCCAGCGCACTGCCGCTACGATCCACCTGGTTACGTAAAATCTGGAGTTGTTCCTGCTTGTTGGCGATACCCCGTGCCTTGGGTCCTATTTCAGCGGCTTCTTGCTGCAAGCCTTGAAGCAAGTCTTTGCGTTGCCATATCGCCTGGGCGTACAAGCCCCCCAGAGAGGCCAGAATCAACAATGCCGCCAGCGATGCATATAAAAAATGACGTTGCAGTCCCGCCATACGCTGTTTACGTCGCAAATCATCCGGTAGCAAATCAATACTTATCGCAGCGCGATCCTGCGCTGCCAATGCTGCGCCTAAGGAAGCGGCAGGCAGTGTTTCCAGCTTTTCTGCACCTTGGGTAACAAGGGCTTTGAGGAAATCCGCAGGCGCGCATTCTTTCCCGGTTTCCGCGGCAAGGCCTTCACAAGCACTGGAGACGTCGGCCCATTCAGAACACAGGTAGACATCGTCCACACCCAGACCATCTTCGGATTCACGACGGTAAACCGATAAAGTACCCCGCACTTCCATCGCCATCTCTTCCAGAGCATCCGCAGCCTGTTCTCCCGTCAGGGTCCAATCCTGATTCGTCGCCACGCCGCGGTTATACCGCAGATGGCCCGCCTCCATCACCAAGGCCTCGATACCCCCCGAGGCTAAATCGACCAGAGCGTAACGTTGCTCCTGCGTTTCGGGAGCCCGCTCCCCTTCTCCATCGCGATGCGCCGCCATAGCTGCCGAAGCAATGCAGGCGGAGCTGAGCAGGATCTTTTGTGGCTCCAGACCGGCATCGTGCAGTACAGCGACATGCTTTTCGACCACATCACGGTGCGCTAAGGCTGCTAATACAAGTGCATTGCCAGAAGGAAGCTTGCGCACTATTGATTGCGCGATGATTAACTCATCCACCCCATATGGCACGTACTCTTCCGCATTCAGGCGGATCATACTAGCGGCTTCTTCTATATCATGGGTAGGCAGTTCCAGGATACGCGTGGTGATTTCGTGACGCGGCAAGATGGTGCACAGCGTATCTTTTTCCAGATCATGTTCGGCAACGAATTCACGCAAAGCGCTTTGCAACGAATCGTCATCGGAACGCCATGCACCCTGTTTCTGACAATACGCGTGCACATCCAGACCTTTGGGCGCTGGATTGACCCGAAGGCAGGTAATGCGCTGGTTATCAAAGCGCAATAGGCTTATCATCATATTTTTATGAGCCAAGAGGTTCCTCCTGCCAATTGATGATGGTGGCGCGGTTAGTGTTTACAGCGACTACAGCGGAACACGCGGCGCGTATCTTTCCACCACGCCGTGTAGCCACCCCTGTGATCTTAAAAAAATGAGAGCTTACCTTACAATACTTGCGTATCGTATTCAATGTATCATCTGAAATTCGCAATTCATCGGCAATTTGTTCGTACGAACCAAAACCCTGATCGTCGCCCGTCGCAAGTTCCCCGTCGGGTCCTGCCCGAAAATGAATAATGTCGCGAACTACCCCTGCATCCATATCCGGCAACGACAGTAAGACGGCCTCGGAAGCCGTGTTCAAATTGATGCGGCCATCACCGTACACTGTTGTAATGTATTTTAGCCCTGGCTGATGCGCTTTACCAAACCAGTCGTCGTCTTTCACAGCGCGCATGTAGCGCAGTTCCTCAATCGCCTGAAAGGGAGCCTTGCCCTCCCCATCATGCACCCCCTTTGTACGACGGGTCCAGATTTTACGCACCGCCGAACGGCTTAGTCCCTCCATCGCTTCCAGCACGGGCTTGTCTGCACTGTTTACATCGATACGCCGATCTTCATCCTCAATGATATAGGCAACATAGTCCTCTTCGAAGTTTTCAGTATACTCGAAATACTTGCTTTCACCGAGTAAGTCTTTAAACTGCGCCCAAGGCTGTCCTAAATGCGTTGAACCTTTGCTTTCTTCGTCTTCACTCAATGCGTCATTAAAGACTTTGTTACGCAGTTCGACAATGCCCCGTTGTACTGCGGCGCGCGCCATTAACAAGGCCTGACTATGGTCGAGTGAATAAGCGGCAGCGCGTCGATCGAGCATAGCGCGATAGCCAAAGCCAACCGTCACTACCGTCAGGATCGCCAACACCCACAGTACGCAGACGAGCACGAAGCCTTCTTTACGCACTCTTCTGCTCATATCAACCCCTGCAACCGCTCTTCGAGCATTTTGTTGTCCAACATCGCATTAGGCGCACGCATGGGCATGGTGGAAACCCACTCAAAGCGTTTGGATTTTTCATCTGGATCTTGAATCACAAATTTTATCTCGATCCCTTGCGGCAATCCCCACCCCTGTCGATGTTTATTCACCTTGTAGGGTGTTACCGGTTCCGGGGGAATATCTTCATCCCGCACAGCAGGACGCGGCGTCCAGAGATAGCGAATCTGGAAATCGACCAAATCCGTCGCAATTGTAAATTTTTCCTTCTTGCGCAATTTGATACGCTCCCGATCCAACTCTTCCCCAAAGCGAGGTTGCTTGGGCAACGCCATATCGACCAGGGCTTCCTCACGAATCAGTTTCTTCTGACTACGTTGATAACGATAGCGCACACGCAATAGATGACGCCCTTCGGCTTCCTCCACATTCATTGGCTCGGCAACGATAAACATCGTCACCTCGTCCTTTTCTCCCTCGAAAAGGTGTCCTGCCCGTGGCAAGATGTTGTTCATTTCACGTTGAAAAATCGTGATCAGATTGCGTGCATCCTGGTAGGCGTCAAAATCCTGCTCTACCGCGCGCCAGGAACCGATGGCGGAATGAAAAAGAGTATAGACCGCCGTCATCACGATGCTTAGCAGCATCGAGGCGATCAAAAGCTCCACCAGGGTAAACCCGCGATTACGGGCATGTCGGATGGCTATTCGGGTTCGGGCGGCAACCATAACTTCTCCGGTAGCAGAAGGGTCTCCCCTATCGCTTCAAAGTCCTTTCCGGCCCGTGTCCAGGCTATACGCACGGCTACTTTCCCCATGTAGCCCGTGAACAGTTTCTCCAGGCGTTCCCGCTCCACCTCCTCAATGTCTAGGGGGATCTCCGGCTTGGGCACTTCCACCTTTTTGATTTCCCACTGGTAGGAAAAGCGATCGTTGGGCGAGTCAAAGGTTCCCTGACCACTGCTTTCTTTCACTTGGGGCTGTAATTCGAATTTATTGACAACCTTCTCCAACAAAAAACGGGCGGTAGTGTAATCCTGTGCTTGCCCCCGGGTAATAATTGCCTGGCGGATTGCGCTTTGAATGGTAACTGCGCCAATGCTCAGCAGGCCCATGGCGACAATTGTTTCCACGAGAATGTAGCCCGCTCGTTTTCGCAATCCGCTCATTGCCGTTCCACCTTGATCTTGCCCATCGCCCCCAGGGTAATGATCTTGAAGCCCGTATCCCGGCTGCGTTCGTCTTTAAAACTCAATTCCACCCGATCGCATACGCCATTGGGAAAGCAAGCGATGTAATATGCGTCCTGATGACGATCCTTACGCAGCTTTTTGCTCCGTCCCAAGGTCAGCCATTCAGGGAGATAGTGCACCTTCCCATAGGCCTCCGTCACCGGTTCAAACAATTTTTCATCATCCTCCTTCCCCGCCAGATACATCACCCAATACGTACGCTCCTGCTCGTTCAGATAAAGACGGTACTCCCGCGAATCACTCACGGCGCGTTCCTGCACGAAGGCCAGCAAAGCGACAAAATCATTTTGCACACTGCGCAACTGCATGTTCGCCATAGAACTGCCATATACCGGTACAATCGCCGCTGTAACGATGGTCATTACCGACAGCACAACCACTAGCTCCAGAAAAGTGAATCCGGAAGATGCGCTTATAGCACGCGCCTTAGTGGCTGAATTCTGAAAAGGTGTCATAAAAACTATCTTTTTCTGCGGTCAACAACGGCAAGGATCATATCTCTTGCTTGTGGTCGCTGGACCGCTTTGATGGCTAAAAATCCGAAAAGGTCTCATAAAAACTATCTTTTCCTGCAGTCAACAACGGCAAGGACTATATCTCTTGCTTGTGGTCGCTGGACCGCTTTGATGGCTAAAAATCTGAAAAGGTCTCATAAAAACTATCTTTTTCTGCGGTCAACAACGGCAAGGACTATATCTCTTGCTTGTGGTCGCTGGACCACCCTAGACGAGTTTATTCCGGCATTTCCGAAGAGCTTGTCACATCATCCGGCGTACCTGCAGATCCGTCAGGCCCCGAAGAAAAGACCTGATAGTCGGCTTTTTTGATGCTTGTTGGCGGCTCGTAGTTGTAAGGATTACCCCACGGGTCGTTACGTACTTCGCGAATATAATTGCGATCCCCACTGACGAGATCTTCCAGCGTGTCCGGGTACGTGTCATTATGATCCAGCGCGTACAAATCGATCGCATTGCTGTAGCTCATAATATCGCCCTTGGCAGCACGAATTTGTGTTTCTATCACACGTCCGCTGTACACCGTCACAACCATACCGGCCAAAATACCGATAATCACGGTGACCAGAATCAGCTCAATTAATGTAAAACCACCATTATTGCTCATATGTATCTCCCAAAACTTCCTCGGCAACGCGCTACATCAAGGGCGTTGCCCGTTACTTTATTTTCTACTTATAGCCTTTTTGTTTTTTATAGCTCTTTCTTTTTACAAAAAAAGAAAGGAACAAAGAAAAATGAATATGTAAATTAGCTTCGCTTTGATTACCCTCGGCAAGGACCCTATATTTTGGTTGTGGCCTCTGGACCACCTTAATAACGTTTTTTAGCCTTGCAATGGGGACAAGCTACTACACAAATTGTATCATGCCCCGATAGCGGAACTCAGTGTCAACATGGGCAGCAGCATCGCCACCACGAGAAATCCTACGATAACACCCATGATTACAATCAGTAAAGGCTCAAACAGCGCGGTCATGGCTTTTACCGCCCTATCCACTTCGGTGTCATACGCATCGGCGACGCGCTTGGCCACCGCGCCAATACGTCCACTCTCTTCCCCTACCGCAAACATGCTCACGACCATGGGGGGGAAATAAACCGACGTATTCATGCTCTCGCTCATGCTCTCCCCCTCCGTCACCCCATTAAGCAAGGCGGTCACTTCATCTCGTATGAGGAGATTGCTCATGGTCTGCGCTGTGATACGAATCGCCATCAGCACGGGCACGCCATTGTCCATCAACGTACCCAAGGTACGGGCAAATTTCGCCATTTCATACTTCTGCACCACCGTGCGTATCACAGGAATCTTGAGCCATAGCGCGTCGAACTTGCGTCGTCCCACCTCCGTCTTGTGGTAGGAAATGAGCGCACTTATCAGAAAGATAATCGCGATCAGCACCGCCCACCACCATGTGCCCATGAAGTTGCAGAAGGCCATCACCATCATGGTAGGACGGGGCAATTCCGCATTGAACTCTTCAAAAATCGCAATAAACTTGGGAAATACGAAGGAAACGAGGATGAATATGGCCGCAGAACCAACTACGCTCAGGAATATCGGATAGACCATTGCTGACACTACCTTGCCGCGCAGCTCCTCCTCCTGTTCACCGAAAGCCACAATGCGCCAAAGCACCTCATCCAGCATGCCGCCGGTCTCCCCCGCCCGCACCATACTGCAATACATGGGGGGAAACAGTTTGGGATGCTTGTCCATCGCATCTGCCAGACTGCTACCGTTCTGCACATCATCGCGAAGCTGGTCGATAACCTCTGCCAGTTTGGGGTTTTCCGTCTGCGCCACCAGCGTGCGCAATGCACGGGTAATCAACATGCCGGATTCGGTAAGGTTGGCCAGTTGACGGAAGAAAATGTTTCGTTCTTTCAGGCGAATACGCTTTAGCGCCTGCTTCAGCACATCCTTTTTCTCCTCCGCAACATACTCCTCCACCTTGAGCGGAAAATAGCCCATGTCGCGCAAACGCGCCACGGCAGCGCGTTTATTCTCCGCTTCCAGCACCCCTTTGAGGGTTTCCCCCGGACCTTTTTTTACCTCATATTGAAATCGCGGCATAATACTCTGACGCCTTCGTTGTAGTCCTTCGGAGGGATGCGCTCACTCTTGTGTTACGCATCCGCCGTCACACGCAGCACCTCTTCTACAGTGGTTGTTCCCGAACGCACCCGCTGCCAGCCTGATTTACGCAAGGTGGTCATACCCTCTGCCAACGCCTTGCGCTTAATCTCCAGGGCGGAGGCGTTTCGCACGGTTAATTCCTTGATTTCCTCACTAAACGGAAGGATTTCGCAGATGGCCAGTCGTCCCTTGTAACCTGTATGTCGGCAAAAGTCACAGCCTTCGCCTTTTTTAAATACGGTGGATGCTATTTCTTCCTCGCTCACTTCAAATTCCCGAGCCAGTCCCACATCGTCCGGAACGTATTCCGTGGCGCATTTGAGACAGATACGGCGCACCAGACGTTGCGCCATGGAAGCGATAAGCGTACTGGATATCAAAAACGGCTCCACCCCCATATCCGTAAGGCGGGTAACCGCGCCGGGGGCATCGTTAGTGTGTAGGGTGCTCAGCACCAAGTGACCGGTCAGACTGGAACGGATCGCCATCTCCGCTGTCTCGAAGTCACGAATTTCACCCACCAGCATGATATCGGGGTCGTGGCGCAGCATCGCGCGCAGTCCCATGGAGAAGTCAAAGCCAATCTGGGGCTGTACCTGCATTTGCGAAATACCAGACAACTGGTATTCGATGGGGTCCTCGATGGTGATAATCTTGCGTTCCAAGCTGTTGAGTTTGTTCAGCGCGGCATACAGGGTTGTCGTTTTACCGCTTCCAGTGGGACCTGTTACCAAGATAATGCCGTGCGGACGCAAAATGAAGTTGTTGAATAACTCCATATCGCGTCCCTGAAACCCTAAATCGCTTAATGTCAATAACACGGATGCACGACTCAGGATACGCATATTCACGGTCTCGCCATGGGGCGTGGGCAGAATGGATACACGCAAATCATAGTTGCTGTCGCCAAAGGTGGCCAAGATTTTACCATCTTGCGGCAGGCGTTTTTCGGCAATATTCATGTTCGCCATGATTTTGACACGCGACACAATCGCGGAATGGAATCCACGAATCGAGGGCGGCGTAGGTACCTGGTGCAAAATACCATCGATACGGTAGCGAACCCGTAAGCGGTCCTCGAAGGGTTCAATATGGATATCGGTAGTTTCCGAATGGATGGCTTCCAAGATGAGTTCATTGACGAATTTGATAATCGAAGCATCAATCGTCGCATCGCCCAAATTCGCCGTCGTCCCCTCTGCCTCCAGGTTCACCACCGCTTCTGCATTCTCTTCATTATGCAGAATACGCTCCATCGTATCCGCCCCCACCCCATACAGCTCTTTGATAGTGCGCTGTATTTCCTGAGGTGTAGTGACCGCCGCCTCAATACGCCGCTTCAATACAAGACGTATATCATCCAGCAAATGGGTGTTGAGCGGATCACAGACCGCAATTACCAAGGTACCATTGCGCTCTTCCACGGGCACAAACTGGTAGTGGGTCGCGAAACGCGCAGGGGTCGTATCGATAATTTCGCTGGAAAGCTCCAGCTTGGAGGGTACGACAAAACGCATCTCGCAAAAGTCCGCCAGACAGCGGTAGATCGCTTCCTGGGAAGCGAGACCCAGTTGCGGAATCACCTCCCACAACGGCACTTCTTTTTTTTGCGACTCTGCGCGAGCGCGTTCCAGCTTCGCCTCGTCCACCACGCCCGTGCGCAGCAAATGCTTCTCAAAACCTTTCGATTCCAGCACCATCGCCCTCCCAAACCGTCGGGACCATTTCAAACAGGCTCAACCTGTTTCCATCTACCCAAACTTTTTAAGCGCCTACCCTCTTTCTCCCGTCCAAAACATCGCGTATAAGCTACGTCGGCATACGCCTCGGCGAAAAAGAGAGCAAGACATGTAAAACTATATACTTAGCGATATCGTACCACAGCGACAAAAAGGCCTTCAAACCCCATGCGCTGGAAAATTCTTTATTTCGATGAATCCATACGGGCAATTGCGGCCTGTGCCGCTTGCGCCAGCGCCATGTGGCCACTTTCCATAACCTCTTCGTAAAGCGCCCGGGCTTTAACAGAATCCTGTTGTTCCTGTAAATAGAGATCGCCCAGGTTCAACGTCAACTGAGCCACCGCAATAGGGTTCGAACAGCGGGTACGCACCTGTTCCAACATGGCGGTACGCAGCATTTCGCCGCCTGCATTTTCCTGCGCCACCAAACGCTCCATCGCCCCAATCGCTTCCGACGCTACCAGGGAATCGGGGTAACGGGAAACCACTTTCTCTAGTTCAACAAAGGGGTCCTGCGTGCTGTTCACCGCTGCAGCCAGTTGATACAAGGCATTAAAACCATCTGTACGCGCCTCACTCAACAGATTCAGCCGGTGCGCATTTTCGGGATTGTTCCGAAACGTATCCCAGTAGCTTCCCCGCAGTTTCTCATAGGCGGCATACGATTCTGCATAACGTTGGCCATGCTCAAATTCCAGTTCTGCTAAAAACTGCTGTGCCTCACCTGCCCGTGGATCTTCTGGATAGGTGGCAAGGGCGTCTTCCAAGGTCTGGCATGCCTGTAAATACTGCTGCGAGGCGTTTTTTTTGGCCAGAATCAATGCTTGCTCCATGGGAGAAGCAGCTACTTCCACCACGGGCGCAGCGGTCTCAACCGCTCCATCACGCCAGGTATAGGCAACAATGGAAAACAGGAGCAGACACGTAGCAAGCCCACTCAACCACAGGCTGCGACGCCAAGGGAAACGGCGCATACGCCATTCTTCACAGCGCGCCTGCAATGCAGGACGCAGATCGCCCGTAAACTCAATCGGCGTTTGCGGTAATTCCCCTACAAACGTGCGCATCTCTTCCATTTCCGCCCGACAAGCCGGACAATGCGCCATATGTTGCTCCAATTGATGCGCTTCCCCTGCGCTCAGCGGCTCATATAGGGAAGCGGCTATCAAGCCCTCTATTTTTCGGCAACTTTTCATACGTAGTTCCTTGCGCTCCCTTGGTCGTCAGACCTGCTCCTTAACCTCTTCCAACGCCTTGCGCAACTTCTTCAACGCGCGAAATAAATGTACCTTCACACTGCCTACCGTACACCCCAGCTCCGTCGCAATCTCCGTCAATTGCAGGCCTTCATAATGACGCAATATAAAAACTGTTTTCTGCGTCTTCGACAAACTTTGCAACGCTTGCTGCATATGCATTTCTATCTCGTTAGCACGCACCACCTCTGCCGTACCTCGGGTAACCGGCTCCACCGCCGCCCCTTCGGAATCCGGCACGTAGGTCTCATCAAAACGTTCATGACGGCGACGGTTGCGGCGACGCACATGGTCTATGGCCTGATTGCTCGTCAAACGCAGCAACCACGGCAGAAAATCCCCCGTGGGCTGCCATTGCCCGATCTTGCGATAGGCTTTGAACAAGGCGTCCTGACTCACATCCAAAGCATCCTCTCGATTTCCTGTCACCCGATACGCAACCGCATACACCCGGCCCTGGTGACGTCGCACCAGCTCCTCAAATGCCTGCTGCTCACCTTGTTTCAAACTCAAGGCCAGCGTCTTATCATCCTGAGCCGATAGGTCCATCAAACATCTTTCAGCACCGGCAATCCGCCGTGCTTTTCCTTCCCGGCTTGTTTAAGTAACGTTGCAACTCGTAAAAAGGTTTACAAGGCCTACCATAGCACGATTTTAAGGGCAATTGTAAGCGTACCCTATGAAAACAAAGCGGTCCAAAGCTGTTGGATAGCGCTGCGATGTGCGTAATAGAAGAGAAAACTGAAGCGGAGAAAGAAAGCAGTCGCCCCCCCCAGAATCCACAACCCCCAAAAGAGCATAACCAGACGGGATTGTCCAATTCGGGCAGCAAAATCATTAATTTTTTGGAAATAAGGAAGTTGCATTAGGCGTTTCCTTGTGCACTAACTACGGCGAGAATGGTTTTCGGTCTCAATCTGCTGCATGCGCTGGTTGAGCAGCGCAATTTCCTGGGCCAGTTCGCGGTTGTGTTCGGAGAGCTTGGAGATGATAACCGTAAAGGTGAGTACAAGCAGAAGCAGGAAAAGAAAAGCGAACATACTGACTACGGTAAGGTATTGAAAACCAAGAATTTGGGCGAACCATACTATGGTATTGGGAAATGCGCCAATGAACAGGCCACAGGCGGATACGGCGAGCCAAAGTAGGGCATAGCGTTCTTTGAGGTGACCGCGACGGACGAGTTCGAGTACGGAAAGCACCAGTAGCAGACTGAGAAGGAGCAGTCCGACACGGTGCAGGGGGTAAAAACCGGCTTGTCCGATACTGTTGGGTTCCATGGTTAGTGGTCTCCTTTGGGACGAGGGACGTATTTCCGGAACAGGTCGATGAAGATGGCGAGCGTCACTTTGATCATGTAGTAGATGGCGCTGACGGGTTTGATGGAGGTCACGCCGCCTTGTCGGGGATGCATGGTCACGGGGATTTCAGCCGCCTTGAGACCGTGTTTGTGCAAAATAATCAGAACTTCGGGCTCTGGATAGTCTTCTGGATAGTTGTGGGCGACAATCTGGATGGCGTGTCGATTCATGGCGCGGAAACCACTGGTGGTGTCGGTGATGCCGCCGCCAATAAGCAGGTCGACCCATCGGGAAAGCAGGGATTTACCGACACGACGGCTAAAGCTGGGCCGGTAATCGCTGTCGGCGACATAGCGCGAACCGATAATAAGGTCTGCGTCGCCCTGCTGAAGACGTTGCACCAACGAAACAATCTCTTCAGCGGGATGCTGCCCGTCGGCATCGCATTGGATAGCGATATCGTAGCCATTGCGTTCGGCGTACTTGTACCCGGTTTGCATAGCGCTACCAATACCAAGATTGAAGGGAAGCTGTAGCAGGGTTACGTCGTTGAACTGACCTACGATCTTAGGGGTAGCATCATGTGAGCCATCGTCTACAACGAGCACATCAACGTCTGGAACGGTTTCCCTCAGGTGCGTTAATACGGTCGCAATACTTTCTTCCTCGTTGTATGCGGGAAGGATGACAAGTACGCGCGGTTCGGTCGCATTATGGCTTTGCATGGGATGCGCTCCTTCTTTTGGGGAAGAAGTACAGGACGCCACAGGTAAGTCCGATGGCGCGCGCCAAATCGCGCAGTGCGGCGATGTAGCAAAAGTGAAGGGATTCCAGACGGTGCGTACGCCGCCACAGTCGCAGCACCAGCGGAAGGTGAAGCAGCAGGTAGCCCAGAACAAGCAGGGCGTATCCGAACAGGATGGGCGTTCCCCCCACGTTGAAAAGCGTGGCAGTAAGAACAAAGGGTAATAGCAGAAGCAGGAAAAGCGCATAGGGCGGTGCAAACAGGTCGCAACGACCCGCGTATTGGTCCCCTTTTTGGGCGCGTTGCGGATGCTTGGCGTACAGCTTCATACGCCAAAATCCATGGTGCATCTGGGTGCGCAGATAGGGCAAAAGGTGTGTGGGATGATGATGCGCAACGACCGCATTGGGCGTAAACCGCAAGGCAGCGCCCGTATCCTGTATTCGATAGGCCAAATCGTTATCCTCCGCTGAGGCCCTGGGAAATGCTTCGTCAAATCCGCCAACCGCGCGGAATACCTCTTCCCGATACGCTACGTTAAATGAACCGAGAAAATCCACCTCGGAGGAAAATGCGGCATGCCGAATCTGAATTTCTTCGTGCACAAGACGCGCCAGACGGAATTCGGGGTTGGCAATGCCATACGTGCCGCCGACCCCTGCCGTGTTGTCACCGAACTCCGCTACTAGCGCCCGAATCCAGTTGGGCTCGGGAACACAGTCCGAGTCGGTAAAGACAAGTATGTCGCCGGTAGCATGCGCCGCGCCGCAATTCCGCGCCGCTGCGGGACCGGCATTGGCTTGGCGCAGGTAAATTACCTTGGGGAAGGCTTGCACGATTTCTGGGGTCGCATCTGTAGAGCCATCATCCACGAGCAGGACTTCCGTATCCGGATAGTCCTGCGCCAGGCATGCCGTCAGACAGGCCGACAAGGTCGATGCGGCGTTGTAGGCGGGTATGATGATCGAAATCCGCATCTTATCGCTTGTCCTTTGCAACCCGCTCCACCATACGCCGCACCGCAGCAATCAGGGGAGCTTTGTTGGGTTGATAATCGGCGGGCGGTTGGGGCGGATGCGCACAAGCCGCGTCGAGTTCGTCTATATCAAGAATCATTTTCCCCCAGCCACGGCGTTGTACCGCTTCGGCAATTTCCAACTGGTGATCGTTCATGTGCTCCTGATGCTGTTTCAGGCGAGGCACAAGCAACAACGGACGTTTGACCCGAAGCGCATCCAGGGTGACGCCAATCCCCGCATGCCCAACAATCACCCGTGCATGCTCCTGGATAGTCAGTACCTCCTGCTGGCTTTTAAAGCGGAAATACGCGCAGTGTTGCGGCACCGTTTCCGCCATGCCCAGTTGAATAATCACCTGCTCTCCGGTTTCCTGCATAATTGCGTCCATCTTGTGGATAAGACGCGGAAAATCGAGAAACATTGTGCCCAGCGTAACATAAATCATGGCTTCGGTCCCTCATCTATCAAGCTCCCCTCCAACCTTGCCCTGGGACCATAAACCTGCTTCAATTCGGGCCATTGCACATAGAATTCATCCGCGAGCCAATACATGAGGCGGCCTGTGAACGAAGGATGGAAGACCTGCGCACCACATTCAATGTAGAGTGAGGGGATGCGAAAAAGTTTCCCGACGAGCACCACAGGAATCGCGATTTCCGCTCCCGTGGAAAGGATAAGATCGGGACGTTCTTTCCTGAAAATACGAAATATACGATAAAAATTCTTCAGCATTTCCACCGGATTACGCGCCATATTGGGAATGAGATACGCAGGAGAGAGCCGTCGGGTTGTATCGGCATCGTAACAAAAGAAAAAATAGTCCTGATCCGCATAGGCGGGTTCAAGTTGCAGCAACTCATTCAAATGCCCGCCATGCGAACAGGTCAGACATATCTTGAGCTTCTTTCCGTTCATCTGCTTTTTTGACATAACGCCCTGATTGTAAAGCGCATTGCACGCTGTCGCAAGTTCTGCTACGCTTTAGGAAAGTGGTTAGCGCTAGCGATAATAGATATAATGCTTATCATGCTTGACTAACCTAACGTTTCATTATCTATAGGAAACTTACAAAGTTTTTATCCTTGGGACAGCTTATTGAATTAAAACCTAAGAGGAGATTCAGAGATGTCTAAAAACAAGCATAACGGCTTTTGCAAAAATAAGGGGAAAAGAATCGTTAAAGGAGCAATAGCAGGTGGCATAGCCGGAACAATAGCAGGTGGTCCCCTAGTCGGTGTAGCTGGCTCCGTGGCTGGTGCAACGATAGCCAGCAAGGTTAAGTGGTGCAAATTAAATGGAAACAAGAAATGCAATGGGTGTAATCGATGCAAAGAATGATTAACCCATAATTAATCGAATAAACGAACTCTTACGCTTTAACCCTCGTTCCCACGGTCCGCAGATTGTCTGAAAGGCTCCGTGGGAACGAGGGGGCTTGCTGTGGTCAGGGACGGCAAGGACCACTAAAAGTAAACAAAATGCGCGCTGAATCGTTATAGTATATGGATGGGATGTTTCCACCACAAGGATGGGTTGTTGTTAACGCTTAAGGAGAGTGGTTATGAAACGGTTGCAAGTCGTGCTGACTGGTGTCGCGCTTTTGTTGGTCTCGCTGAGTCTGGCGGGGGAAGCGGCGGAAAAGGTAGGGGTGACGACGTTGGAGGATCAGGTGGATGTGGCGGTCACGGTCTATAACAATGATCGGGCGTTGGTGCGGGATCGGCGTGTGGTGCATGTGCCTGTGGGTGAGGTCGCTTTGAAGTTCATGGATGTGGCGGAGGGGATTCAGCCGGAAACGGTCAGTCTGAAATCCCTTTCTTCGCCGGGTGGAATGCATATTCTGGAACAGAATTATGAGTATGACCTGATGACACCGGAAAAGTTGATGGAGAAGTATGTGGGGCGCAAGGTGCGTCTGGTAAACGTGCAGGATAAGCAACAGAATGTCTTTGATGTAGAGGCGACGCTGTTGAGTATGAATAACGGGGCGGTGTATCAGGTGGGTGAGGATATTTATTTAGGGCATCCGGGGCAGGTGGTGTTGCCGGATATCCCGGAGGAGTTGATTGCGAAGCCGTCGTTGATCTGGCTGCTGCAGAATGATACCGCGGAACAGAAAATGGAGGCGACGTATTTGACGGGGGGCATGTCGTGGCGGGCGGATTATGTCTTGGTATTGGCCAGGGATGAACGTTCGATGCATCTGGATGGCTGGGTGACGTTGAGTAACCGTTCGGGTGCAACGTATCGCAATGCACAGTTGAAGTTGGTGGCGGGCGAGGTGAATGTGGTGCGAGATGATGTGCAAATGGAGGCTTTTGGCGGTGCGCGTATGATGATGAAGTCGGCGCCTGCGCCTATGCGGGAGGAAAGCTTTGCGGAGTACCATCTGTACACGCTACCGCGACGCACCACCATCAAGCAGAACCAGTCCAAGCAGGTCAGCCTGCTTGCGGCCAGCGATGTCTCCATTGAAAAGGTATACGAATATCGGGGAAATATGTCGTTTTACAGCCAGCGCATACCGCAACGCAAGCAGGACAAGGTGGGCGTATTCCTGAAATTCCGCAATGAGGAAGAGAACCATTTGGGCATGCCATTGCCAGCGGGGGTGATGCGGGTGTATCAGGAGGACAGCGAGGGAATGTTGCAGTTCTCGGGTGAGGATCGGCTGGAGCATACGCCAAAGGATGAAACGGTGCAGTTACGCTTGGGCAATGCCTTTGATGTGGTAGGCGAACGGGTGCAGAAGGACTTCAAACGGATTGCTGATACGGTGTATGAGGCGGAATTTGAGATCACGTTGCGTAATCACAAGGAGGAGGATGTGGTGGTGGATGTGGTGGAACCCATGCCTGCGGATTGGAAAATCCTGAAGGCGTCGCAGAAGCATGAAAAGAAGGATGCGCATACAGCCATCTTCCATGTACCGGTCAAAGCGGACGGGGAAACAATGGTAGACTATCGTGTCCGTGTCACCTATTGAAACCGGGCATTTAATGTAATAAAGTAGCCAGGACCATTACCATAAGGGTAGGGTCCTGGCTACTCTAAAATATACGAATTGCACAGGAGTTTTTCAGTATGAGGATGTATGGAATCGGGATGAGGGTTGTCTGGTGTATTGCGGTTTCGTTATTAATAATGGCGACCGTAGGTGCACAAGAAAAAAACACGCCGCCGACGCCATCATATCTAACCAATCCCGAAGCCGAGCCTAAGCCAGTAAAAACGCGGGTTGAGTTCCCCGACCCAAATCTGGAGGCAATACTACGTCTGATTTGTCAGAAGCCGGAAGGCACGCTGGATGGTTTTGACTTGTGGGAGGTCACTGAACTCAACGCCAGCGATATGGGCATTGCCGATCTCACAGGATTGGAGCATTGTCATAATCTCGTCCGGCTGGATTTACAGGGCAATCGAATTTCTAATATAAAGCCGCTTACTGCGCTAACTAAACTCCAGATCGTTCGCCTGGATCATAATCAGTTACGTTCGGTTGCTGAGTTGGGGTATAAGTATCACCTACAAGTTTTATCGTTGTCGGGCAATGCGCTGGTCGATATACGACAGTTGAGTAAACTACCGGAGCTCACGCACCTCACGTTGTCGCAGAATCGGATTACTTCGATTGATTCGTTGTCTTCGATGCCAAAGCTACAACATTTGGACCTGTCAGGTAACCACATCATCGATCTGACTCCGTTGGCGCAGTTACAACAATTAGCGCAGCTCAACATCACAGGGAACCGGGTAGCATCGCTGTCCCCACTCAAAGGATTACATCAATTACAGATTTTACAGGCGGGCAAAAATCGAATAGACTCGCTAGAACCATTACAAATGCTGTTGCGTCTGCATACGCTTTTTGCTGAAGAAAATCAGCTTAGCGATCTTTCGGAAATTTCCATACTGCCTAACGTGCAACGCCTGGATGTTTCGTCCAACCAGCTTACGGATCTATCCCCACTTTTGGGCTTCAGCTCATTGCAGGTATTCAAGGCAAGCCAAAACCAGCTTAGCAGTATTGAGGTGCTAAAAAACCTGTCCATGCTGCAAACAGTTGTACTCAGCCAAAACCAGTTAACGTCGTTGCAGCCCCTGTCAGGCCTGGAAGACTTGCGTTGGCTGGAGGCTGCGGATAACCAGTTGGAAACGATAGAATGGATTTCACAAATACCGAAACTGACGCATCTGGATCTGCGACGCAATCAAGTTACAGACCTTAGCCCACTACAAAATCATGGCCAGCTCACGCGTATTTTCCTGGAAGGGAATCGGGTGGAGAATCTCGCTCCCCTTTCGGAATTAACCACATTGGAAAATATCCACGTCGCCAAAAATCGAGTTTCCGATATAGCCCCCCTGCTTTCGCTTCCCGCATTGCAACGTGTCAACGTGGAGGAAAATCCCTTATCGTGTAGCAGCCTGACGGAAGTTATCCCCGCTTTGAAAACACGGGACATTGCTGTACGCTATCCCCCACTCTGTATTTCTTCGGCGGAGGTGTTACCTGCCAATGATGACGAAACCGTCACTATTAGAATAAGGGGGACGGGCTTCCCAAATATCCCCATAGGGGTTCGACTGGAAAGCAACGACAGCCGTCCTGTTTCAGCAAGCAATGTAAAAAAAATATCGGACACCGAATTAAACGCCATTTTTCTCACCGAGCCTCTTTCACAAGAGCTCTATACCGTGGTAGTCTACAGCAGCCAGAGAGGGCACAAGTATCTGGGGGGACTGATACAAGGACTCCATGGGGAGAAATAACGGTGACATGATGAATCTTATAAAGCAAAAAGCGCTGTCGGCAGCACAGATGCGCGAAGCGGATCGACGGTGTATTGAAGAACTGGGCGTGCCGGGTGTAGTACTAATGAACACAGCGGGCGCAGCCGTTTTCAAGCATATCCAGGAAGGTCCCGTAGGTATCGTTTGCGGCAAAGGCAACAATGGCGGCGATGGTTACGTTGTGGCGCGTATGGCGCTGCTGGCAGGTCTGAAGCCTCATGTGGTGCTGGTGGCGAAACCGGAACAAATACAAGGTGACGCCGCTATTT
The DNA here is from genome assembly GCA_963678445.1 of Candidatus Hydrogenedentota bacterium. GTDB lineage: Bacteria > Hydrogenedentota > Hydrogenedentia > Hydrogenedentales. Next base: position 4,931,568 of record OY782877.1, read on the forward strand.
TCTTGTCGGTCTACCGTCGTCTAGGCGGCACGATTACCGTGGCGACAACGGAAGCGGAAACAACTACAGCAGTAAACGAACTGAAGGATTGTCGCGTTTTGGTTGATGCGCTTCTGGGCACAGGCGTAAAAGGAACCGTTCGCGGCCCCGTAGGTGCAGCTATCGCCGCCTGGCCTCAAAACGTGCGCACTATCGCGGTCGACTTGCCTTCGGGATTAAACGCCGATACCGGTGAAGTATGTGGGCATTGTGTGCGTGCGAACCTCACTGTGACTTTCCAATGTGCCAAAACTGGCCTATGCGTTCCGGAAGCAGCGCCTTGGGTTGGCGAACTTGAAGTGGCCGATATTGGCATTCCTCCCGTCTGTGTGGAGGATGCCGCGTGGACCCAACTCAAGCGGCAAAAAAACTGGCAATGAGTAACGCCGAGACGAAAACGCAGCCCACACGTGCTTTTATTGCGATACTGCTGCCGGATGCGGTGCGAAAGTCTCTTGCATCCGTGGCCAGCACCTTGCGCGAAGGTGCAGGGCGCGCCTCGTGGGTGCGTCAGGAAAACATGCACCTTACCTTGCGTTTTCTGGGAAACGTGGAACGACCTGCGCTGGAAAATCTGGCGCAAACATTGCGTACCCAATACACCGCCACCTCACCCGTGGTGTTGCGCCTGAAAGGGACGGGGGCATTCCCCAATCTGCGCCGTCCCAGCGTCGTATGGGCGGGACTCGAAGTCCTGTCGGGCGACTTAAACCTATGGCGCACCCTGGCGGAAGACGCGGCACAGCAGCTTGGTTTGCCCCCAGAAAAAAAGGGCTTTCATCCCCACATTACGCTCGCGCGCATCCGCGACCCACGTCACATTGGCACCCTTCCTGAGCAGCTGAAAAAGACTTCTTCGTTAAAAGGGGATGCATTCACCGCCTCCGCTGTGTCATTATTAGAGAGTAGGTTGACGCCGAAGGGGGCCGTATATCGACGATTGTGGGAGTTCCCGTGTAATGATGGTGATGAATGAAAACATAAGCGCACTGCAATTCATGATTGCTTCCCTACTGGGTAGTGCATTGACTCTGTATATGCTGCTGATTTTGTTGCGTTGGACAGCACCCTTCCTGGAATTGGAATTGCATGGACGTTGGTTAGCCTGGATTCCGAAACTGACCGATCCACTTATTGAGCTAATGCGGCGCCTCTTGCCTCCCATGGGGCCCATGGATTGGGGACCCATCGCCGCCGTAGTCGCGGTGTGGATCGTACGTCTTATTATCTTGGGTCAGTAATCCATAAAAGGAAACGGGGGTATGGAACAGCCTTGGGCGACATTGTGTGCGCAAATGGTGCGAACGCAGTTGCTAGAACGAGGCGTACAGGATTGCCAGGTACTCGACGCTATGCGACAGGTACCTCGCCATCAATTTGTACCGCTCGATTGCCAAAATCAGGCCTATGAAGACCACCCCCTCCCCATCGCCATGAATCAGACCATTTCGCAGCCGTATATGGTCGCGGTCATGACAGAACTCTTGGCATTGCAACCCACCGACCATGTATTGGAAATCGGAACCGGTTCGGGCTATCAAACCGCAATCCTCGCTGAACTGGCGAAGTCGGTTATCTCTATCGAACGTCTGGAGCCGCTGGCCCACCGCGCTCGCTTTATCCTGGAAGAACAAGGCTATTCAAATATCTGCATTCGGTGCGGCGATGGTAGTCTGGGCGCGGAAGACCAAGCTCCTTTCGACGCCATCATAGTCACTGCAGCCAGCCCCGTCCTCCCCCAGCCCCTGCAAAACCAGCTGGCAATGAACGGTCGTCTGGTTTGCCCTGTCGGCCCCCGCGGCCTGCAGGAAGTCATCACTTGCACACGCTCAGAAAACGGCTTTCAATACAAAAAAAGCATCCGTTGCATCTTCGTCCCTCTCATCGGCACTGCAGGCTGGGAAGAGCCCTCTTAGTCGTCCGGGGATCAGTTCTTTACTCCGCTCAGGATGGCTACCAACCGCAGACATAGCGCTGCACGCAATGTAAGGGGGCTTATGTATAAGCGGCATGTGACAGCAAGGAATTTATAAAGACATTTCTTGTAAATTGATGTACTACGTGTAAAAAGCTTTAATTTTTCGGGTAAAACGGGGTACTATTAGGGCATGTTGTGGGGAAATCTTCTTTTTTTCCGTAAAAAGAAAGAAGCAAAGAAAAACGGGGAATTTGGAAACAGAAGATATGGGTCAGAGACGGTAAGAACCACATCTTCTGTCTGCGGTCGCTGGACCGCTTTTCTCGTTCCCACGGTCCTCCGTGGGAATGCATACAAATTTTGTTTTGGTCAGGTATGATAAGGATCATACCATTTGCTTGCGGTCGCTGGATCGCTTTAGTGTTTGCGGCCCACTTGTTTGGGTAAAGGAGCGTGTCGTGTCAAACGTTGCCCTTAGTGCATATCTGCGTGAGACGGATGTGGATAGTGTGGATGCGGGTTTTTTGGCGTATGTAGCGAATTTGTCGAAGGTGGCAGAGGTGGCACCAGAGATGGCGGGGGCTGTGGTGCAGGAGTTGCAGGATCAGCGGCAGTGGCTGAAGCTGATCGCGAGTGAAAATTATTGTTCGCTCTCGACGCAGTTGGCGATGGGGAATTTGATGACGGATAAATATGCGGAGGGCTTCCCGCATCAGCGTTTTTATGAGGGCTGTGAGAATGTAGATACGATTGAAGCGTATGCGTGTGCGCAGGCGTGTAAGTTGTTTGACGCAGAACATGCCTATGTGCAGCCACATAGTGGTGCGGACGCGAATATGATCGCGTATTGGGCTATTTTGACGGCGCGGGTGGAGACACCGATGTTGGCGGAGTTGGGGATTAAGGACCCGTCGAAGCTGTCGCATGAGGATTGGGAGAAGTTGCGGGCGGCGTTGGGCAATCAGAAGTTGATCGGGATGGATTACTATTCCGGTGGCCATCTGACGCATGGATATCGGCGTAATCTGTCGGCAAAGATGTTTGATGCATACAATTATGCGGTTAATCCGAAGACTGGATTGATCGATTATGATGCATTGGAGACGATGGTCTGCGATTTGAAACCGCTGATTTTGCTGGCGGGTTATAGCGCCTATCCGCGGGAGATTAATTTCCGGCGCATGCGTGAAATTGCGGATAAGGTGGGGGCGGTGTTTATGGTGGATATGGCGCATTTCGCGGGTCTGGTCGCTGGGGGCGTGTTCACGGGCGATGCGAATCCGATTGAGCATGCGCATGTAGTAACGTCGACGACGCATAAGACGTTGCGGGGACCGCGGGGCGGTATTGTGTTGTGCAAGAAGGAGTTTTCGGACTATGTGGATAAGGGCTGTCCGCTGGTCATCGGTGGGCCGTTGCCGCATGTGATGGCGGCGAAGGCGGTGGCGTTTACGGAGGCAAATCGGCCTGCCTTTAAGGAGTATGCTCAGAAGATTGTAGCGAATGCGAAGACGTTGGCACAGGCGTTGATGGATGCGGGACTGACGGTGGCGACGGGCGGTACGGATAATCACCTGATGCTGGTAAATGTGGCAGAAAGCTGTGGTCTTACGGGACGTCAGGCGGCGGGGGCGTTGTATGAGTGCGGCATTACGTTGAACTTCAATTCGTTGCCGTTTGACCCCAATGGTCCGTTGATTACCAGTGGCTTGCGTCTGGGTACGCCGGCGGTGACGACGTTGGGCATGGGTGAGGCGGAGATGAACGAGATTGCGGCGATTGTCAAACTGGTGCTGGATGGCACGAAGGCGGGAATTTTGACAAAGGGACCGAATGCGGGTAAGCCGAGTAAACGCTTGCATGTGTTGGATGAGAAGGTGCGTGAGGAAGCGCGTGCACAAACGCAGGCGTTGTTAGAACGTTTCCCGGTGTATCCTGAACTGGATCTGGCATTCCTGCAAAAGCATTTTGCCTAAGGTCCTTCTTTCTTTTTACAGAAAAAGAAAGAAGCAAAGAAAAACGTGGATTTTAATTAGCTTCGCTCTGGCTACCCACGGCAAGAACCATATCTCTTGGCTGTGGTCCCTGGACCACTGATCACTTACTCCCGATAGCTGCTGCTACCGGGAGTTTTTTGCTTTTGGGGAAGCTGTTTTAGCAAAGGGGTTTGTACCAAATGTTCATGCTTTCGATGGAGCCGGATATCTGGGTGTTGTTGATGAGGGCGCCGCTGAATTGGTAGCCCATTTGGGCAAAGGTGATGTTCATGCCGGGGGAAATGGCGCGGGCGATGGTGTAGGCGGTGTGCATGCCGCGGGTGTGCATGGCTTCTTCCATCCTCTGGAGCAGAATGCGGGCGAGTCCCTGGCCGCGGTGCGGGGGCAGGGTGGCGAAGTCGGTCATTTCGACGTTGGCACTGGCCAGATCCATCTCGGAGGAGGACAGGGCGATGAGCTTTCCTGCTTTTAGAATGCCAAAGTAGTCGATATGACTTTGCATGGTTTCTCGTAGATATCCCGGATCGTGGATGGGAAAGGGGTAACTGGGAAAAACTTCTTTGTAGATGTTACTCATTTCGTCGGCGTGTTCTTGACAGCAGGGAATCAGCTCTAATCCGTCGGGGAGAGGACGTTGTTCAGGTTGTGTTTCTGCTTTGCTTTGGGCAAGCGCCAACACTTCTTTGAGTGCATTGGGGTCGGCAGGCGTTGCCCGTTTCTCGTCGAGGTATTTTCCCAAGAAAAGGGCGTCTGTTTTTCCTTTGTAGAATCCGGGAATGAAAGCTTCTTGTTGATACCCCTCTTCCAGAAATGGGCGGGCGGCGTTTTGGGGGACCTTGGCGAATATCTTCGTATATTTTTCCCGTTGCGCCAGAGTTTCGAGTTGTTCTGTGAGGTCTGGCAAATCTTGGGGGGCGAGTTTCATCAGGTAAATACGGTTACTGTAGGGGCCGTGTTGGATTTCGCTGTGTCCAAGGGTTTCGCAACGGTCATGTGTCATGGAGGATACTTCCTGGTTAGTTTTTTTTTCTGGAAAAAGTAGCGAAAGGCTGATAAAGGCAACTCCGGAAAGCAGGATGCCGTACAGGCTGGGATCGAGTCCAATGTCGTTGATTGCTTGGGGTAATACGACGATTTTGGTAAGCAGGAGCAGGGTTAGAATACCACCGGCAAGCATTCCACCGAGTGCACCGATGGAGCTGGCGCGTTTCCAGAAGTATGCGCCGAGGGTCGGAATGAAAAGTCCGGAGACCATAAAGGCATAGGCGTAGAGGATGGCGTCGAGCACGGTAGCGAAACGGCTAGCCATGATAATGGAAAGTATGCCGATGAGGAGGGTAACCCCCATGGAAAGGCGCATTGAGGCTTTGGCGCTGATATTGGGACAGAGGTAGCGTTCGAAGACGTCGTTGACAAAGTTGCCGGAGGAAGCCATCAGGCAACTGTCTGCGGTGGACATGATGGCAGAAAAGTAGGCGGCGATGACGATGCCGGTGACGCCGATGGGCAGCATTTGTTTGATCAACATGGGCAAGGCCATTTCGGCTTCAGCTTCGGGGAAGACAACGCGTGCGCACATGCCAAGAAAGACGCCGGTGAAGGCCATGATGGGGTATTCGAAGATGCCGGCGATATACCAGGCACGGCGGGCCTCTTTTTCATCTTTGCAGGCGTACATACGTTGGTAAAGCGTCATGCCGATCAGCCAGATAGGGATGATGGTGACCATCCAGTTGATGAAAGTGACCGCGTCGATATTGCCCAGAGAGAAGTATTCGGGGGGCAGGGTGCTTTTGAGTTTGGAAAAGCCCCCGATTTTAAAGAGGGTGACGGGGATGGTAACGAGGATGAGTCCGGAAAGCAGGATAATCCACTGCACGGTGTCGGTGTAGATAACCGCTTTGAGTCCACCGACTACCGTGTAAAGAATGGTGACAAAGGCGATGATGTAAAGCGAAAATTCGAGCGGTTCCAGGCCAAAGGGGGCTTTGGTAATCATGGTGGCCGAGGCCAATTTGGCACCGGCCAGGATTTGTGCACCGGTGAAGCCAAGGTAGCCTATTCCCGAAATAATGGCAGCCAGGAGGGCGACTTTTCCATTGTAGCGGTAGCGTAGAAAATCGGGATAGGTAAACATGTCATGCTTGGCGTCTACTGCTTTGATTCGGGGAATAATGAGGACGGCGGTCAGCCAGGCGCCGACGAGACCGGTGAACAGGAGCCAGGAGCCGGCTATTCCCATAGCAAAGCCAACGCCGCCTAAGCCGATGGAAAAGCCGCCACCGACATCGGTGGCTACGATGGACAGGCCGACGTGGTGGGACTTGATGGAACGACTACCAACATAGTAGTCCTCGGTGCTTTTGTTGCGTCGAAAGTGAAAGAAACCAATGGCTAATACGCCACACATGTAGAGTGCAAAGATGCAGTAGTCGAGAATACTCATTACTTATCCGTTTTGTTTTTTCCTGTTGTTGACATTGTGCTTTTCGGTTTGGTGAAGGGCGAGGGCCCATAATGATAGGTATGGGTGCTGATTTTATGCTTTTGAAATTGTTTTAGCAGTTCTGTGTAGATATCCACACTGAGCATCCATCCGTCAGCAGGGGAAGTGGCCCAAGCCACCAGCATGCATCGTATGGATTCTTTTTCCATGTCCAATACCCATAATTGTGGGGGTTCTGTATCGTTATAGAATTCGCTGTGAAGCGGCGCTTTTTCTGCAATTTGACGAACATTTTCCAGATCAACGCCGTAATCTACATAGAATTCCACATGTACCCAGCGATGATTGTCATACACGGTGTAGTTGATAAAAGGACGTTGGATCATCGCGGCATTGGGTACGACATAGCGCACCCAGTCCCAACGGCGAACCACAGTGTGGGTCATCGTGATGTCTTCAATCGTACCGTACTGCTCGTCAATGTCCACGATATCCCCGATGCGGGCAAACTGGCTAAATGAAATGGTAATTCCCGCAAAAAGGTTTTCCAGAAACGGGCGTGCTGCAATACTGAGCAAAACCGTTGTCGCCGCAACGAAAAAGGAAATCGCGGTAACGGGCACAGAGCCTAACATGGGCGCCAGCATGAATATGAGAACCGTGAAAAAAACCGTCGTGTATGCACACCAACGCGTAATGGTGAATCGCGCATGGATGCGTTGTTTTCCTGTTTTGCGAAAATGAGCAACGCGATTTATAACGGAGGCTTCCGTTGGTATCGCCGCTACTTCTTTTAGTCGTTTCAGGCGCGCCTGTTTCTTTTTTTCTGTGCGTCCCATCCGGGAACGCAAAAATAATAGTACTACTAGCCCTGATACGGCAACACCTGTCAGATAGGCTATAAGAAGCCAATCAGTCATAAAAACTTCGTCCTTTTCCTAAATCAGTTACCCTCGTTCCCACGGTCCTCAAGCTGTCTAAAAAGGTCTATTGCACCGATGTTCGCACAAAGTGAGCTTTCGAGAATGCTCGAGATTAAACAAACTCGGCTTAAGTCGACTTCGAAGTAGACCTAAAAAAAAGTATCTGCAACCTTTTTAGACACCTTGTCCTCCGTGGGAGCGAGAAAATATATTACCTGTGGCAATAGCGACCTGAATCCGATCGCTGAACCGCCCTAGTCGTTTCTTCTTTCGTAGCGTTCATTGTCATTGGGGATGAGCGCGATAGATTTCTCTGAATCTGCCAGTAGTTTTTCAATCCCGATGGCTTTCATCTCGCATGCATCATCAATGTGAAGTTGCAAATCACATTCATCACAGTTGCGGTCGCAGAACCACGGTTCGTAGGAATCCGGCTCTTTATAGGTTGTAATAACGCCCTCGTAATTTCGAAGTACAACTTTGTTGGTAGACCAGGAAATAAGGTAGTTAGGCATAACCGGAATTTTACCACCACCACCTGGTGCGTCGATAACATAGGTCGGCACGCAGAATCCGCTTGTGTGGCCGATAAGACTTTCCATGATTTCAATGCCTTTGCCAACCGGTGTACGGAAATGGGTCAGCCCTTCGGAAAGATCACATTGATACAGGTAGTAGGGGCGCACCCGGTTGCGCACCAGTTTATGCACCAGAGCACGCATGATGCGGGGGCAATCGTTGACACCCGCCAACAGCACCGACTGGTTGCCCAGAGGAATACCTGCGTCGGCCAATTTTGCCAGCGCCTCGCGTGCGGAGGCAGTGACTTCGCGTGGGTGATTGAAATGTGTGTTTAGCCAGAGCGGGTGGTGCTTTTTGAGCATGTTCACCAGATCATCAGTGATACGATAGGGCAAGACTACGGGCATACGCGTGCCAATACGAATAACTTCCAGATGGTCGATGGTGCGTAGTTCACCCAGAATCCAGTCCAGACGTTCATCCGACAGCATAAAGGGGTCGCCACCTGACAGGAGGACATCCCGTACTTGTGGTGTCTTGCGGATATAGTTGATGCCAGCTAGCATTTCTTCTTTCGAGGGAATCATATCCTTATCCCCCACCCGTCGTTTGCGCGTGCAATGACGACAATACATGGAGCAAAGTCCGCTGACCAAAAATAACACCCGGTCAGGATACCGGTGGGTAATCCCCGGTGCCGGACTGTCACGATCTTCATGCAGGGGATCGGCCATGTCTGCCTTCGACATCACCAATTCCAAGGGAGAGGGCAATGCCTGTTTGTAAATAGGATCGTTTTCCAGGTCGTCCGTATCGATAAGAGAAAGGTAGTAGGGCGTTACCGAAAGTGGAAATTTCTGGACGGTCTCTTCCAATTCCTTTTTGAGCTTTGGAGGCAGTGTTATATCCAGCAAGCGCTCAAAATCATCGATTGAGCGAACTGAATGGGCGATTTGCCATTTCCAGTCCCGCCAGTTTGCCAGAACTGCTCCTTTATCGATAACGTCGATGATATCTCTCTGTGTTTGTGATAGAGTTGTCATTTCTGCTCCTTTTCTAAGGTAATTTCCCCTAATGAGACCCCCGACATAAGATTCGGCGATGCATCCAACTGTTCCGCCTCCATTAATTCCACGACGCGCTCCAAAGAGAATGCAATAGCTGCCTGCTCTAATTCCGGCAACTGCCGTAATGCATTCGAAAGGCGATCCTGCAGTAAGGCAGGTGCTGTTTTCGCCACTTCTCGTCCTTTAGGGGTAATACTCAAAGTCACCCGCCGCCGATCCGTTTCCGACCGTGTACGCGTCAGCAAAGCTTTCGATTCCAGACGGTCCACAACACCGTTTACCGTGCTCATACCCAAGTTAACCCCCTTTGCTAATGCAGATAGTGTTATCCCGTCCTCTCGTCCGAGTGAATACAAACACATCAATTGGGGCGCGGTAATTTTAAATTCGTTATTCAACTTGCGCGAGTAGATATCCACCGCACGGATAATGCGCCGCAACGCCACTAACACGCGAAACCCACACGTTTCAAAAAAAACGTCTGTTTGGTCATTCCCCATACTCGAATCCTTTACAGCAATACAGTTTCTATACGAAACATTTCAACACGAATGTTTCGTGTGCGAATTATAAACAAAAAAGACCGGGGTTTCAAAACGCACAAATCGAAAATTCTATGAATTAAAAAAATAACATGTGAAAATTATACTAAATTCAAACAAAAAATAGAACTAAATAAATTTATTATCGTCTTTGCATCGTCTCAAAATCTGCGTATCGTAGTATTGCAGACGCGATAAGAGGAACTTCGCTTTTGTATTTTGCACGTCACGAAGTTCGTAAGGTGATATTCGTTAGGAGGGTATTCCTCAGGAAGTATTCTTTCAGGGATCTGCGTTATCGCGATGATCGACACGGTAACCATGCTTGGATAAGCCATATCCCGCCAGATTTATTTAGGGCTCCAGTTTCGAAGGCGTGTGGTAGATTAACGAGTGCTTCAATGGGTGTCTGGGTAGTGCAGGAAAGGGACCTTTTTCCACTCTTCTGGATCGAAGGGGGCCGCTTTTCGGATGTACCCCAGCGAGGAGTGAGTGGCGCTGAGGGGCAGTCCACAACCGGAGCCAACAAAGCCGGGAGCGGTACAGTTGAGGTTGCGTTGCCACCAATCCTCGTCGAAGTAAATGCGGACAAGTTCAAGATCGCCAGCGTCGTCGGAGTAAATATAGCCGCCGGGATTGAGCAGCGGCCAGATGGCCCGGAGACAATCCTGGGTGGAGGAAGCCAAGTCTACATCAAGAAAGGCAAAGGCAATAGGACCGGTAAGCTGTTTCAACGACTCGTCAAAAAATCCTGGAATGTAGTCGCAAACTTCGGGTGCACCGTAGCGTGCTATATTCTCCTGGACTGTTTTAAGGGAACCTTCGAACATCCCTTTCTGGTAATAGCCGTAAACACGGGTGTGCAAGCCTGTATGTAGCTGCTCTCCCTCGTCTGGAAGGCCTTGGAAGGAGTCGCAGACCTTCAAACGCCGTCCCGTGAGCTGACAAACCAGGGAAAGCGCGGCGGAGCTGGCCCCCTTCCAGACCCCACACTCGATAATATCACCCTTTTCAGGGGGGATACGCAGGATCTCTTGGGCAAGAACCACATGGACCACAGGTGCGGTACCGGAAGGGATATGCTGGGTGTTTTCTTGGAAGCGGCGCACCAACGTTTCGCGCTGCTTCGTAGTCACGCCGTATGCCTCACCCGCGTCACCTTGGATAAAGTTGTGGATAATCTGACTGGTCCAGGGATTGACGCCGAGCGCTTCGAGTTCGCGCCGTATAAGGGCGCGCATCAATGGGGTACGCATCACACCCTGATAAACAGGACGGAGAATCTGTTTAAAGCCTTTCTTCATAGGGGTTATAGTATCAGTATGAAAGGGGGATTTTGAAGTCCTCTATCAGGCAGTTTATAGTATGAAGGCATGGAGTGCTAATTTATGGAAAAACATCGCCATAGATAGGGCAAAAAGTTTCTGCGCATGGATGAAAAAGGAATGAGTCCCTATGCCTGTAGTGTCGTGTGAAGAACAGCCAGAGGTCAGTATCGGTATCCCCACGCGCAATGCGCAGCCGGATATAGAGCGATTGCTTAAACAGGTCTTTGCACAGGAAACAACACGGCGTTTTGAGGTCTTCGCACTGGATAGTGGTTCGACGGATGGCACGTTGGCTGTCTTAGAATCGTATGGCGTAAGAATCATTCAAATCCCCCAGGAAGCATTCGATTGGGGAAAATTGCGGGACCGTCTGTTTTCAGAGGCGCGCGGCGCTATCGTGGTCAATCTTTCTCAGGATGCTATCCCAGCGGAGACGACGTGGCTGGACCATTTGATCGCACCGTTGGCAGATGAGGCAATAGCGGTGTCGAGCGGTTCTTCGATTCCCGATCCGGATCGTCATTTTCGGCAGTTTCAGTGGGAAAAAAATGGCTATTATTATTTCACTCGTGAAATAAAGAAGTTTGTGCAACGGTACGGACGGGGTATGTCGTTTGGGAATACGGCGGTGCGGCGTTCGGTATGGGAAAGCCTGCGAATAGATCCGCAGGCGACAGGGGAAGATTTTGGTTTTCAGATTAAGCTGGTAAACGCAGGACACAAGATTGCTTTTCCGGTAGATGCGCCGGTGTTGCATCATCATAATTATCGCCTGAGGGGAGTATTCCGACGATGCCGCAATGAGGGGCTGGCCCTACGTGAGATGGGGTGCCGGTATACGGCTTGGGATTGTGTAACAGACTTGATGAGTCCGAGAAAGTATGTGCAGTGGCTCAGAGAGGTCAAACGGGGTAGCCTACACAATACCGCCGAGTGGCTCTACCCGGTGCTACGTCCCATAGCAGTCTATTGGGGCAGCCGATTCGCACGTAAGATGGTTTGGTATTAGGGGGGAGTTTACTGGGGGAAACTTTTTGTTCACAAAAAGTTTCCCCCAGACCCCCTTCAAAAAAACTTTAAGAATAGATAGAAAATATTGTAGGCACGAAGTGGGAGAACCATAATCCCTGGCGGTGGTCCCTGGACCACTTGTGAACAAAAAGTTGACCCAAGACCCCTTCAAAAAACTTTAAGAATAGATAGAGAGCATTGTAGACACGAAGTGGGAGAACCATAATTCCTGGCGGTGGTCCCTGGACCACCGTATGCATTCCCACGGGGGACAGAGTGTCTAAAAAGTTTTTAAATAGATTATTATTTAGGTGTTTTGTATAATTATTCTCGGTTGACCGGCATAGAACTTGGACGGAGGTATGAAATGGCGCTTCTAATTGACGCGGATTATTCGCAGGCGTTTTTGCTTCCTCCTTCGTTGGAGGATTGGATTGAACCTACCCATCCGGCGCGTTTTATAAGGGAATTCGTAGAGGCGTTGAATCTTGAGGAAGTGGAAATCGTTTGGGCCAGCGGGGAAAAGGGGCGGCCCGCTTATAGCGCACAGCTGTTGCTTAAATTGTGGCTTTATGGGTATTTCGAACGCATACGTTCGTCGCGTAAGCTGGAAAGGGCGTGCCGGGATCACATCGGATTCGTCTGGCTGGCGGGGATGCACAGGCCGGACCATAATACCTTGAACAACTTTTTTCGTAGCAATAAAAAGGGAATTCGAAATCTCTTCAAAAAAACGGTGCGGGTCGCCGTTGAAGCGGATATGGTGGGCTTTGTATTGCATGCCGTCGATGGTACGAAAATCGCCGCACGGGTGGCCAATCGCGGGGGATGGCACAAAAAGAAGCTGTTGGCGTTGCTGGAAAAACTGGACAGTAGAATCACGGAGCTGGAAAAACAGCTGGAAGAAACCAGCGTGTGCGACACGCCTGATGATGCATTGCCAAAGGAATTGGGAGAGCGCCAGGCGCTACGCAAAAAAGTGCGTAGCGCATTGCAACGCCTGCAGGAAACTGACAAGGAACACCTGCACCCAAGCGATGAAGATGCTTGCGTCATGCCTTGCAAGGAACAAAACCGAAACGCCTTTGCCTACAACGGGCAAGCGGTGGCCGATGAGACTTGCGGCATCCTTGTCGCCTGCGAGGCGACAACAGATTGCAACGATGAACAGCAACTCAACGCCATGCTCGACAAGGTACAAGAGCAAGCGGGCCAGAGTGCCGAACGCACCTTGGCGGACACTGGTTACGCGACCGGTCGCCAATTCGAGCAAGCCGAAAAAGAAGAACGCGACGTCGTTGTCGCACTGCCCCAAAGCATGCGTCCCAATCCCCAAAAGCCCTATGCCGCCAGCAATTTCATATACGACGCAGAACGCGACATCCTCATCTGCCCCCACGACAGCGAACTTCGTTTTCAAGGCACGCGCTACCGCAAAGAAAGAGGCTATCACCTACGTCGATACCACTGCACCAACACCAGCTGTCCCCACCGCGCCCAATGCACCAAAAAGAAGACAGGCCGCACGGTAGACTTGAACCAATACAACGCAGTCATCAAGCGCCAACGCGATAAACAAACAGACCCGATAGTTCAAGCTGACCTGAAAAAGCGAGGCTACCTCATCGAACCCGTCTTCGCCTTCATCAAACAGCACCTTGGATTCAGGCGATTCACCGTTTGCGGGCTCGACAACATACAAGCTCAATGGGCCATGGTTTGCGCCACCTACAATCTACACAAGATATTCAAACTCTGGAAAAGCGAGAAAATTAACACACTTCCCCCCTACAACACGTCGGAATCTGGGGTGTTTATCGCCCTAACGGAATCAAAAGAGTCTCAACCAGGCACATTTGCCCCTTCGTGGGACTTTTTCCGTACGCTATTGCCGAATCAACGGCCCACTGCGCCAAGGCCAAGGAAACTCGCTGCATGAAAAAACTTTTTAGACACTCTGAGGACCGTGGGAATGCATAAAAACTTCTTTCTTTCTACGAAAAAAGAAAGAAGCAAAGAAAAACGACTATGTAAGTTAGCTTTGCTCTGGCTACCCACGGTAAGGACCATAATTTTTGCCTGTGGCGCTGGTCACCGGAAAAAGAAAGAAGTGTTTATGAACCCAAAGCATGCGATACGTGAATTTTATGAGGAAAATCCACGGATGGTGAGTTCGCCATTTGGGGGAGTGGATGGGATTCAGGAAGGGCTTTTTTCGGGGGTGTTGGATGATTTGGATATTGATTTGAAGGGGAAGGCGGTGCTGGATGTGGGTTGTGGCCGGGGCTATGCGGAAAAGGTGGTGGTGGAGGCCGGGGGAAACTATGTAGGCATGGATTTTGTAGTCAGTCGACGGGGATTTCGACTGGTGCAGGGGGATGCTGCGCGCTTACCTTTTGAGGAGGCTTCTTTTGATGTGGTGATGTGTGTGGATGCGTCGGAGCATTTCCCGGAGCCGGAACAGGTCGCAAAGGAGTTGTATCGGGTGTTGCGTCCGGGAGGGGTATTTTTCTTGTCCGCGCCCAATTATGGTAATGTGGCGGGGCTTGTAAAAGCAGGGTGTGAACGTTGGGGACGGTATGCGAAAAACACATGGGCTCCGTTTGGACGGTGGCAGGCGCAAGAGTTTGAGCAGGCGCTAACGATGGGATGGGTACGTCGCTTGTATTCACAGGCGGGTTTCTCGCGATTGAAAGGTATTGGTTATCCTGCAGAGGTCGGATTGGGGTTGTGCCCGTGGATGGATCATCCGAAGACGCCGGAAGCTATTCAGTTTCGTCTGCAGCGATTGTTCCGTTTTCTGGGACCTGCACTGGTTCGGATGTGGCCGGGAAGCAGTTTGCATGTTTTTTGGCGTATGGAGAAATAGCTCCTCCCCCACGCTGTTTCGCACGCTCTTTGCAGGATGAACCTTTTCGTTAATTTTGAATAGAATATAGAAGCCGTATATGTTAAAAAAAACGTTGCCCACAAAACGTGTTGTCACACAGTTTCTTGTGCTGAACCTGTTGTATATGTGCGCGGTCTTTGGCTGGACCTTGTTTGTGCGGCCTTTGGGACGTGATTTTGTCGCTTTTGCACAACCAGAATCTCTCCCCTGGCTGACTTCGTGGCTCTGGCGGGGTGAAATAGCTTTGTTTGGAAAGCAGATTGCTGGGTATCATCTGGTCAATCTGGCGTTGTTGTACAGCGCTATGGTCACCATTTTTTTCCTGACACGATTGCTCACAAAAAGTCCATGGTGGCTGGGCTCATTGGCAGCAGTTTTATTTATGGCTAATCCCATAAAAACAGAGGCGGTATTAAATCTGAGTGGCGTCCAGGATATTTTGCCGTGTCTGCTGGCACTCTGGGCGCTACTGGGCTATATACTCTATTCAAAAACTCTTCAACCCGGACGCTACGTAGTCGCGCTGCTCCTCTTCGCCGTGGCTGTGCTTACCTACCCGACCAACGGCGGACTCGTTTTTGTCCTGCTGTTATATTTGGTCATACTGCGACGTCTCTCTTGGAAGACAATGACATGTTTCGCGCCGTTTTTGCTCTTGGCGGTGGCTGGCTGGTTTTTGCACCGAGGGACATACACATGGGCGGGGATGCACCCCAAAACAACATTTGCGCCTCTCTTCCTGGTACTGTATCCCATCGGTTTATTACCGGAAACCGCAGCACGTCTTTACCAGTTTCCGCCACTAAGGTGGGGCGCGGCCTTGCTTACCGTTAGCGCAGTGTTTTTTCTGTGCAAAAAAATCCGCTCCAATACGATCTTCTTCATTGTATTTGCAGTGCTTGCTATCCGTCTGTTTCAGGGGGAGACAGCAATCGACTGGGTGCATAGGGTCGGTGGCGGCTCTCTGCTCACCTCCACCGCACTTCTTTGTATTGCATTTGCCGCACTTTGTGGACTCATCATACAACACCCTAAATGGCATCGTCCCACCCTGTTACTCACCACGCTACTGTGCTTACTTGGCTTCATTTTGCAAACACGCGACAATCTTGCATGGCGTCAGGCAGGAATCTGGGCGTACGATTTTCAAAAAACGGCTGCAGCCACCGTGGAAAAGTACCCAAAAAAAACCTTGGGCCAAGCCCCCGACTTCCGATACTATCGGGGAGCGCCGTTGTGTCTTTCCGAAAGCGTAGAATACGACACACCGTTCAGCAAGGCCACAGCGGTATGCTTCTGGGGAAAACTGCATTACGAAAAAGAGGCAAAAATACGTGCGAACCCTCGCGAAGACCTCAAGGATATATTTTTCCAATGCGCTGGAATTTTGCCAGAATACCTTATCGGCGCTCCCTATTATCTTCGCCAAATTCGCTATAGCCCAGACTGGGAAAGTTTTGAGATTCTGATGCAGGGAAACGGGGAATGCACGCCTACACATTGGTTAAACTGGCGTCACACAGCAGCCTTGGAGCTGGAAACAAGCAAGGATAATGGTATCCATGAAAAATAGATGCCCCTATCGCACTTTCATATTGCGTCTCTTCGGATGTGTACTCGTGGGTGCAGTCCTCTGCTGCACCCAGAGCATAAGTCATGCACAGGAAGCACTGGAGACGATTTTGGAACGAGGCTACGTGGCGCACTGGCTGGTCTGTGGCCCTTTCGAGCCGGATGTACCCGGCGGCATTGTCGCTGCCATCCAGCGCGGTGAAGCGCCATTGGGCAATAAAGATTTCATGGCGCCTATCGGCGGCATTGCCCGCCTGCGTCCCAAGCATAAGGAAGTGGTGACGCAGGAGGGAGAAGATGCCTTGTGGCAGCGTGCGGGCAGAACGGACGCCAGTCTGGATTTATTCCCGTTTTTTCCTGAAAAACAGGAAGGGATTTCCTATGCGGCGTTCTATACCGAGGTTGCAGCCCCGCAAGCGGTGCTCTTCGATCTACAATCATCGCTGGGGGCCCGCATCTGGATCAATGGTTTCCCCTTTCGCGATATTAAACCTACACCCGTCGCAGCTGCCGGGGTAGATCGCTTTGTGGTCAACTTCAAAGCAGGAGCAAATCTACTGATATTCGAAATTCCGGGCGCGTCGTATTCGGCACTGGCGAAAGCCGCCAACATGACGTTACGCGAGCTGGGGGCACGCGGCTTCATCAATCGTCCTTTGTTGCAGGGAATGAGTGGGTTTGAAATCGCGCTAACCTTAAAACCAGTCCTACCGCTGGACGATTTATACTATGTGCCTAAATTGTCCTTCGCCAACACCTTTTCCGGCACTGCGAATGATGTGCGACAGGATATGGAGGTGACGCTGTTCAATCCTACGAATGAATTTATTGAAGGCATAGAAATAGAAACCCGTGCACCGGCATTGGTAGAGCCCATGGTGCAAAAAACGCCTTCCTTACGTGCCCAAAGTATGTGGCAGGAACGCATCGCAGTGCCTATGGGCGATGCGGAAGCAGGTAGTAGAATCCCGGTTACCGTAGATCTGACTGCACAAACGGAGACGGTTTCTTTTACAACGGATGTACGGGTGGAACCGCGTGCGCGTGAGGGTAAAGTATATGTCGTCACCGGACAACGTTTCACGCCGGAAAGCCCGGAAAGCCAGTCGCTCGAAACGGAAGCCCGAATACAGTCGATGTTGAAACAACTGTTTTTGACGGAACGGGAACCAGACTATGGCTTCGATCTGGGTGAAATGCATCAATGGCATCCTCTCTATGTGAAGCGACCTGATTTACGCCCTTTGCTGAAAAAAACCGTGGCTATGGCAAAAACAGCAACGCGCGCAGGGTTTTCCCACCCCGACGAACGTCTGGTCTCTGGCGAAACTCTCGTGCGTAATCTGCTCATGGGTATAGTAGGCGGTCGTGATGTGTTAGGCGATTTACGCCCAAGTTATCCGCTCTGGAACTCACCGGGTATGGCGCCGCAAACGCCACAGATATTACGCGACAGTGGACTCAGCGGACTGGTTAGTAATCTGGAAATCGCTGGGATACCTGAATTATCCCAACAGCAAGCCCTTGATGGTACCCCCGTATGGCACCGTCGTAAACAAAGCCCCCCTCAACCTACTACCGAAGTAGAATTAAGGGAAATGACTACCTTGCAACGCCGGGAATTGCTGGCGCGTGACTTGCCTTTTGATGTGCTGTTCAGCGAAAGTCAGACGCGTCCACCGGAACCCTTCTATTTTGGCGCATCACAACCTTTGGCCAATTCGTACCCGGCCATTCTTCTTGATGGTGGCGGCGCATATTCTTTTTTCACAGATTTGGAGCAGGAGCCCGAAGCCGTCCTGTCCCCCATCCCCCATTCGGGACGCCTCCTGAGCCGACATATGCCAGGTTCGATTCTGTCGCAACCAGCCTTGAAATATGTGCACGCTCTTCTGGAAAACCGCATACGCGATACGGAACTTTGGGCAACCTTTGCTGCATTGCTGGGAGCTAACTATCCGAACGCCGCAGTGGATTATACATGGCGACAGTTGTTGTACTGGAGCACGCCAGAACGATTGGCGCTGGCAGAAAAAGCAACTACGTATCTGGATGCTTTTGCTGGATGTCGGGATGCTGCGCAACTTACGGTAGAGGTAGAAAAACGTAGCACTAGCTACATTGCAGATGAAATCAATACGCTGGATACCGCCCCGCTTCCTATGGAAAAGGTCACGGCGTTGGTTGTTTTCAACCCTACTTCCTGGGAACGTACAGACTGGCTTGAAACGGAATTGGATCTGGAACCAGTTGTAGGGCTTAGCGTGCGGGATGAAACGGGAAAGGAAATCCCATTTGTTATCGACCGCATTAAACGGATCAATGTCAGCCTGCTTCGCGGTTTCCGTCTTCGTTTTGTTGCCGAAAAAATCCCGCCTATGGGCTACCGAACCTACTACCTCTCCCCCACTGGCACCCTTCCAAAAATAGAGGAAGATAAAGGGCTCACACTCGAAAACAGTTATTACACCGTAACGCTCAATCCTGAAACGGGCGATATTGCAGGGATAATCGACCGACGTACGGGAAGGTCTCTTTCCACCCGCCCCTGGAATCAACTGCTGGCCTTGCCGCAGAAAAAAGATGCACTGGATGATGGCCGCGAGTTGTGGACAGACGGTGAAGCAATTCGGACCCAAGCGGTCACGGCGATAAAACGTTGTCGTAGCACCTCCATGCAAAGCCTGGAGGTCACCACCCCCTTCCTTTCTGGTACTGCAACGCGTACGCTCTGTCTTTACGAAGGCGTGCCACGTATCGATTGTGGACTCCGGCTGGAAAATCTTGATTGGGACACGCATGTTGTTAATGTCGCTTTCCCGCTAGATGCAGAGGGACAAGCCCCAATCTATGGGGAACGTTTTGGCGCAACGGTGGGACGTCGCAGTAAGGGACGCTTCGATTTTAAAACCCGGGGTATGGACAACATCTCCGGTGCAGGACTGCAACCGGCGTTACGTTGGGTTGCAACCAGTCTGAATGACCATTTTAAAGTCGGAGAATCGGGCGTCATCCCACTGCGTCCCACCTGCATTATTCATGGACGTGAGCCTATTCTGCGCAAAGCAGGTCGCGACTTAATGACGGCGTTGCTTCGACGCGGCATCCCTGCCGTCATCAATGCAGACAGACCTCGAAAACTGGATTTCCTTTGGACAGACTCCACGGAATTCCCCACTCTGGATGAAGATATTGCCCATAACACCGCCATGCGCATTGTACTTGGCGGTCCGGGACAAAACGCTTTCTGCGATCAAATTATGGAACGCTTACCCAAGGAGGAACAGCAAGCGTTTAGCAAGCAACTCAACCAGGGTGCGCTGCTGTTATGGGAAGACAGCCACACCCTTCCTGGCTTTGCACCTGTGCCTACCTTGCTGGTAGCAGGCTTAACCCCGGAACATACGGAAAAATTAGTAA
Organism: Candidatus Hydrogenedentota bacterium; assembly: GCA_963678445.1. GTDB lineage: Bacteria > Hydrogenedentota > Hydrogenedentia > Hydrogenedentales. Next base: position 4,951,243 of record OY782877.1, read on the forward strand.
AAAGTATTATTACCCCTCTCGAAGCGACCGGCATCATCCCGATTGCTGAAGACCGGGTCGCCATGCCCCATACGGAAACCCCTTCAAAAACAGGACTCGCTTTGCTCTTTTCCGGAACCCATTTGTGTAGCCTGGAAAACGACGATACCCTCCTGCTGGGGCTTGCGCATGATGTAACACCGTATGGACAGGACAAGTTGCGCCTGAAAAATACTCCGCTCCATTTCCACTATGCGCTTTATCCTTTCGAAGAAAGTTGGCGCAAAGCGCAACTTCCGCTCCAGGCCTATGCCTACAGCCATCCCCTCACGACTGCAACAACGGATCTGCATATCGGACGTTTGCAACCTACGCAGTCGTTCATCGAAATCGATCACCCCGAATTTATTTTGACCACGGTGAAACCGGCCGGGTATCAGTATTCCGTTATGAGTGCACAACCCAATCATGCACGGGACGGCATCATCTTGCGGGGCTTCGAATCTTGTGGTGAACCCTGGCGCGGACAGCTTAATTTCTTCCGTCCACTCAATGCAGTACGGTACATGAATACCCTGGAAGAATCGGATTACGCTTTGTCCGTCGATGAAAGCACTTTTATCCATCAGGCTCCCGGCTTCAGCATCGATACGCTACGTCTATTGCCCTCCACACGCTTCCGTCAGGCCATTGCCAAAGACCTGGCACGCAGCACCAATCCCTACGGCCCCATCGCAACCCGGTATTGGCGTAATAATCCTGGGGCAGCCCCGATGAAAAATCTTCCTGTCAGCCTATTTCTGGAAGGTGACCCGACAGACTATCAAGGCATGATTGAAGTGGTAATTTCGAATAATTTTATTGATGCCACGGTGGAGGGAGGTGTTCTGCTGGAGGGGGCCACAGGCTGGAACCTGGGCAAAACGGAGTTGTATTACAAACTTGAAGCAGGGGAAATGATGGCGGAAAAAATTCCTGTTTCCCGCACTACAGAGGACAACCTCACGGGCGGCATCGTGGCTTGGACGACGGTTGAAGAGCAGGTTTACCGCGACACCTTCTGCAAACACCCTGAACCTTTCCTGCTGGAAGCCCGACGCAATGAGGCCCAAATCAAAGTAACGGTACAGAACCAAACGGGGATACCTGCGGCAGGCTACGTTGACCTCATCACCTCCCCCGACTATTGGCCTGAGTTGGGTATGCATCCTGAAATCACTGTGCTGCCTCATCGCGCTGCTGTATCTATCCCCCCCTTCCAGAAACAGGAAATTCTTTTCCGCTTCTCCGATCCTGATCCTCAATCCGATATCGTTGTTAAACTATCGGCGAACAACCACGTATCTTACGAACTTGTTCCTTGAACTTTTCCAAGCATTTGTTATAGTGTAGACCTAAGACATCTTGTAATATCGACGGGAAACAGGGAAGATTGTGCCCAAGCTTTACCCAATGGTACTATGGGGCAGAAGAAAATGGGACGCTGGCGGACATGAGCGTTGTAGAAATAAGCCACACAGCCTAAGCCTACGACGACAAACACAGCCCCTTTGCACAAAAGCTTGAAAAATTACGGAAAATTCCCCGGGAGACGCAGTAGATGAGCATTGGATTGTCGGACGAATTTCAGTCGTTTGATCAGCGCGCATTGATTAAAGTGTGCGGCATTGGCGGTGGCGGCGGAAACGCCGTCGGACGCATGATAGAAGCTGGATTGCAGGATGTCGAATTTATCACTATAAACACCGATGCACAAGCGTTGAAAAATTCCCCGGCGGGCACACGCCTGCAAATAGGGGTCGAGATGACCAGTGGCTTGGGATCAGGGGCACGCCCCGATGTCGGCAATAAGGCGGCGGAGGAGGATCGTGAGCGCATCAAGGAGGTGCTTAGCGGCGCCGATATGGTTTTTTTGACAGCGGGTTTAGGCGGCGGAACCGGTACAGGCGCTTCCCCCGTGGTTGCCGCGGAAGCTTCGGCTTGTGGCGCACTGACCGTAGCCATCGTTACCCTGCCCTTCAGTTTTGAAGGTCCTGAACGCAAAAAAAACGCCTTACTCGGATTGACGGAACTGGAAAAACATGTCGACACCCTTATCGTAGTGCCCAATGATCGTGTCGCTGCATTGTGCCAGAACAACATGTCGCTCCTGAACGCATTTAAACAGGCTGACGAAGTACTGCACAATGGCGTACGCGCCATTTCAGAACTAATCACGGTGCCCGGCTTGATTAATCTCGACTTTGCCGATGTGCGGACGATTATGCAGGCGCGCGGTCGCGCCTTGATGGGCATTGGTAGCGCAGATGGCGAACACCGTGCAACCGTTGCTGCCGAAGAAGCCATTATCTGTCCTTTGCTTGAGCAATCGAATATAAACGGGGCTATGGGAGTAATTGTTAATATCAAAGGCGGTTGCGACATTGGCATGCGTGAAGTGCAGGAAGCCGTCACTACGGTGAAAAAGGCCGCTCACCCAGATGCCAATATCATTTTCGGCGCTGTCGTAGATGAAAACGAACGTCCTGAATTACAAGTAACCGTCATCGCCGCCGGATTCCCCAAAGGGGTTTCGGAAGAATTTATCAGCGGCGATGTCATAGAAGCGACAACGCAGCAAAAAGAAAATGTACCCGCTCCGCCGCCGCCTCTCCCTGAAGAGTCCAAGAAAAAAGCGCCGGAAGCGCCTAAAGAGCCCAGTAAACCGGTGGAACAGTACTTGTTCCCGGAAGTGGATACGGTAACAAAAGAAGCCACGCCGCCCGCAGCAGAAAAACAGGAACCTGAAGAAGATATTGGCCTGCCTACGTTTTTGCGTAGGCGCATGCGAAAGAAGAAAAAGTGAGCGATCTGTTTATTAAGCTAATTCAACGCGCCGTTCAAAAGGACGCCTCTGACATCCATCTAAAAACGGGGAGCCCCCCCTACTTTCGAATCGATGGAGAGATGCTCGCTTTGGGCGATACCCCGCTTACCAAAGAAGCCATGGATGAAATATTGGGGGTATTGCTCAGTGATGACCAACGCCGCTTTTTCATGAAAAATGGCGAAGTTGATCTCTCTTATTACGAAAAAGGCGTTGGCCGCTTTCGTGTGAACGTCTTTCGTCAACGCGGTAGCGCCTCCTGCGTCATGCGGCGTATCAAGACCAAGATACTCAGCTTTGACCAATTGCATCTGCCGCCTTCGACGGTACGCTTTGCACAAATGCAACGCGGATTGGTGCTCGTTACAGGCACCACGGGCAGTGGTAAATCGACTAGCTTGGCATCTATTATCGACCATATCAATGATACACGCCGCTGTCATGTCGTCACTATCGAAGACCCTATTGAATATGTGCATGCAGACCGCAAGGCCGTCATCAACCAACGGGAAATTACGATTGATACGCGCGATTTCTCCTCTGCACTCAAAGCGGTCATGCGCCAGGACCCTGATGTAATCTTGGTGGGCGAAATGCGCGATCTGGAAACTTTCACGGCCGCCATTAGTGCTGCAGAAACCGGCCATCTGGTTTTCAGCACCTTGCACACAACGAATGTAATGCAAACCATCGACCGTATCATCGATCTATTCCCCACAACCCAGCATGATCAGGTACGTTCGGCACTGGCGCTAAACCTGCGTGCTATCATGTGTATGCGGCTATTACCCCGTGCTGATGGCGTGGGGCGTGTACCGGCGTGTGAAGTGCTCTTCGCTAATCCATCCGTGCGTGTACTCATCAAAGAAAACCGGGTGCGGCAGTTAGACATGGCCATACAACAGGGTCGTGAAGACGGCATGCAAAGCTTTAATGACAGTCTGCACGATTTGGTAAAAACCGGACTTATTTCCCTGGAAACCGCTGTAGAAGTATCAGACAATCCCGAGGATCTCCAGATGATGCTGCAAGGTATCCATCTCAGTTCCAAGCGTGGCGGCATCCTCCGTTAATACCTCGTCACTCTAACGAAATCTGGCCGACATCGCATACTGCATGCATGTCGGCCAGATTTCTTTATCCTCTCGCATGACAAGTGGTTACAAAAGCTCGTGATTGGCATGGTACTATAATTTTCGCTATCCTCACACTGGAACTTTCCTGACGGGATGGGCATAATACGTACAGGTGGATCAGAACGTCTAAGCTGCAGCGTTATGACAACGTTTCGGATGCGGTGCAGCCGTGAGGGAATAGGCGTTTAAAAGCACAAGCGGTATAGAATCTCTTTTGATAGCGTCTGCTTGGAGCGTTGTCACAGTAGGCAAAACACCATCTCGTAGCCTCATAGTGGGTTACAGTTGTACATTCCTCTATGTTGGATCTTCAAAACAAGGGGCGACAAAGCAATAAACGGGACAAGGAGCAGGCTGATGATGGGGCAAAAAGTGATCGGGCTATTTGTAGCGACAGCAATGCTATTGTTATGCACCTGGTGCTACGCACAGGAACCACGCCCGGCGGAGTATGAATTGACGGTCATGAAAATGATCATGCAGGGAGGCGCCATCCTGTGGACCATCATGGGATTAGGATTCATCGCCATTGTCCTGTCGCTCTATCTGCTATTCACCGTCGTACCACGGCGTGAAGCGCCCGCTAGTCTGATTAAACGCGCACACAGCCAAGTGCATTCGGGAGACCTCCGTGGCGCATATCAAATGTGTGTCAGCCGCGATGAACTCCTTGCCAACGTATTGGCGGCAGGCTTAAAAATGGCCGGCCATGATCGGTATGTAATTCAGGAGGCCATGGAAAGCGAGGGGGAACGCGGTGCAACCGCCTTATGGCAGAAAATCTCTTATCTGAATAATATCGCTACACTCTCACCCCTGTTAGGTCTTCTGGGAACCGTTTGGGGCATGATGCAGGCCTTTGGCTCTATTGCTTTTGATGACGCTACCGTAAAAGGTATGACTATGGCGGCCAGTGTAGCGGAAGCCATGATCACTACCGCTGCGGGATTGGTTCTGGCGATTCCGGCGATGGCCATCTATTTCTTCCTGCGCGGACGCGTCATCAAGATTATTGCACAGGTAGAAGCGGAGGCTAGTGAATTCGTAGAACTTATTGCGCGGGGTGAGGAGAAATGAAGATAGGACGCCGCCTACAGGAAGAAACAGAAACGATTCAGATGGCGCCGCTCATCGACATTGTCTTCCTGACCTTAGTGTTTTTTATGGTCACCTCCATCTACAGCACGATGGAAAGCGAAGTCGATATAACCTTGCCTACCGCAGAAAGCGCTATCCAGACGGAACGAGCGCAAAGTGAAATCTTTATCAATCTTCGGGCGGATGGCGCTATCGTAGTCAATGACCGGGAATTAACGTTGCCACAATTACAGGAAGTGCTTAACCGCGTCGCAGAGTATTACCCGGGCGGTGGTGTTATCGTGCGCGGGGATCGGCAAGCTTTTTTAGGACAGGCGATACAGATTCTGGATTGTTGCCGGAAAGCGGATATTCAAAACGTTTCTTTCGCTGCATTAAGTGAAGAACCCGCAGCTTCTTAACGCCACATATCATGGTTGGAAAGAGAATGCGTATAATGAAAATCAGGGGTATATATCGGCACCTACAAATGGGCCTTGTTCTTTTAACAGGTATTTTAAGCGTCGCCGTATCCGGTGGAATGACAATAGCTACCGCAGAAGAACCGACCGCTGCAACGAATACTGCCGTAGAAATTCCAGGACAATCGCAACTGGATTTTGCCAATGGCTTGTTCCACCGCGCTTTTTTTGCAGAAGCTATTGAAGAATATGAACGCTACCTCGCGGAGTACCCATCAACCGCCCAAGCCCCTCTGGCCTGGTACCGACTTGGTAAAGCCGCTTCTGCTGCTAAACAATACGATAAAGCACTCAATGCGTTTGAAAAAGTCGAAGAATTAACTCCAGAGCCGACTCAACGCGTAGAAGCGCTGTTGAGCAAAGGAGAGATTCTCTATTTTCTCAAGCGTTTTGATGAAGCCGAAACGGTCTTGGGTCTGTTACTCAAAGGACAGAATCCATCGGATCTACAATCACGCGCCTTGTATTACCTTGGCAAGGTGCAGCAAAGCAAAGGACAGATGGAAAGCGCTGCACAGCAGTATAAAAAGTTGATTAAAACCTTTCCTGACAGTCCTCTGCTTCCCTTTGCCCGATATCAGCTTGCCTTTGTCTATCTGGAACAGCAGGACACGGAAAACGCCGCGATTGAATTCTCTGCAGTTGCGAATAACACGCAGGCAGATAAAGAACTGCGTATGGAGAGCCGTTTCCGTGCAGCGGAAATTTATGACAAGATTGGTTGGTTTAGTGCCGCAATCGGTGCTTATGAACAATTACGAACGGACTTCCCTCAATCTACGTATGCGCGCCGTGCCGATTATGGCTATGCATGGGCGTTGTACCATGCGGGAAAATATCCCGAGGCCATTGTCGCAGCACAGGCTTTTGAAAAAGCCTATCCCGACGCCCCTCATCTCGCTGGCATTACCTATCTGCGCGCCAATTGTCTGCAACAGCAGAAACAATATGAACAAGCACAACAAACGTATCAGGCGATTCGCGAGAACTACCCCGACTCTCCTTTTGCCGTGCGTGCACAGTATAAAACCGCGTGGGTTCTCTTTCTGAAGGGAGATGGCACGGCAGCCAAAGAGGAGGTTACCGCCTTTTTGCAACGACAAAAGGACTCTCCTTTGATTGGCGACGCGGCTTTCCTATTGGGAAGTATCCTGGTCTCAGAGGGGAACTTTGAAGACGCCCAGCAGGAATTCCGACTGGTAGCGGAAAAATATCCTAAGAGTGAGTTTGGCGCGGAAGCCCTTTATAAATCTGCTGAATGTCTCGGTCAATTGGGTTTAACGGATCAGGCCGCTAAAACGTTTGAAACGTTTGCCAAACGTTACCCGTCACATCGCTTGACGGAGCCGGCCATTTTGCGTGCAGGGGATGCCCAGTTCAGCGCAGACGATTTTGCCCAGGCTGTGGAGCAATATCAACAAATCCTGGCGCGTTCGGTTGACGCTACTGTCGAGGAAGAAACGCTGTACCGCCTGGCGGTAACATATCACAACATGAAAGACTACGCTAAAAGCGTAGAAACTTTCCGCACGTTGCTGGAAAAATTTGCCCAAAGCCCCCATGCAACAGAGGCCCATCTACGGATTGGCAATTACATCCTGCGGGAAGAAAAAAAGCCAGCGCAAGCCTTGGAATCGTATCAGGCTGTTATACAAAACACGACTGCCTCGCCAGAACTTCTGGCACGCGCATTACGTGGTGCTGCACTGGCGCATTATGAGCAGAAGCACCATGATGAGGCGGCTGCGGCCTTTCTGAGGTTGATCCGCGATTATCCCGATACGAAATTGAACGAGGGAACCTACGCCTGGTTGGGCCAGCATTTCTACGATCTGGAAAAATGGGGCGAGGCGGCACAAAGCTTTGAAGCGTTATTGGCCAATATTCAGGATTATCCCGCACCTGAACGGGTTCGCCTGAAAATAGCCGAATGTATCGAAAAAAGTGGTGATATAGAGAAGGCACTGCAGCAATATCAAACCGTTATTGATACAGCCTCTCAAAGTACGAAGGCAGTGGAAGCAAAATACCGCATGGCGTGCCTGTATGAAACGCAAGGAAAAACCGAGGAAGCCTTCGCATTGTATGAAGCGGCGGCAAACGCCAACAATGGAGACTTGGCTGCACGCGCACGCTTCCGCCTGGGCGAATTGTATGAGCAGAGAGAAGAATTCGACAAAGCGGCACGTAGCTATCTCCGCGTAGCTATCCTGTTTTTACACGAAACGCTTTCGCCAGAAGCGTTATGGCGGGCGGGGCAATGCTTTGAAAAGGCCGGTAGTTCTGAGCAGGCAGAAAAAACGTATTCAGAGATTCTTTCCGACTACCCGGAAAGCCCACAGGCGGAAAAAGTAAAAGCACTGAAGAAGCAAGCTTCGCAAAGCCAATAAAATAAACCAAACCCCAGGGAGCAAAACTACCGTAATGCTAAGCAAACGGTCCATACTTTTCATGAGCATAATTCTCACACTTGCTCTGTATGCCGTTTTTCTATCATTCGCTCCCTCAATCAGACTTTTTCAACCCCGAACCGCAGATGAATTCTTATTCGAACGCTTTCGTATCACACTAAATAAGGATATCCCCCCTCCTCCTGTTGCCTCAGAGCAAACTGAGAGTGGACAAAACGGCCTTGCATCGCGTCCTGGGTCGGTACAGGATTTGTTGAATTGGGAGCCCGATCCCTCCTCATTCAATTCATCCCTGCAAGAGGAAACTCCTGTTCCCGAACTGGAAAAACGTATCGCATCGGATAATCTGGCGCGAGAATATGATCTCAGCCCCGATGAACGGCGTATTGAACGAATAGATGCAAAAATTCTTGAAATTGCCCAAGAGGATGCACGGCAGGAAATCGATATTCCAAGGCGTGTAGTGCGTCCCAGTATCGATAGAATCCTGCCGGAAGGTGCGACGCCAGAACTGCGCACGCCATGGTCTCAGGAAGAAACCCAGCCATTATCCCTGGAAACCCAACCTTATAGCTTACTGGCGCAAACTATCACGCAAACAACGGAAGAAAACACACAAACAGCTACTGAGGAAGTTCCCCCCTATGAAGAAGAGGTCTTAGAACCCGAACTTATTGAGCCGGAGCAGCCCCCAGTGGAGCTTGAAAAGGTCATCGTAGAAGCGCCGTTGGATAAAATACAGGAAAGTGTTCGCGAAGAAAGTGCGTACACCTTCATCGACGATCTGGTAGATATTAAATTAGATGCCTACACCCCTCCTGGGGAATCACAAGGTTATTTCCGACTGCAAATCCTGCCGAAAAAGGACGGAAATATCGAGGTGCTTCCCAAAGACATCACCTTCGTCGTGGATGCGTCTAACAGCATCCTGCAACGCAAACTGACCGCCACGGCACGCGGCATTGAGAAGGCGGTCGCCATGCTACATGAAAAAGACCGCTTTAACATCGTCGCCTTCCGCGATACTGCACAACAGTTTCGTGCTTCATGGGTTTACGCAACGGAGGAAAACAAAGCCGCAGCAAACGAATTCCTGAAAACACTGGAATCGCGGGGAGAAACCGACGTCTATCGCGCTGTATTACCCGTTGTGCAGGAAACGCCCCGTCCCGGTGTTCCTGGTGTCGTCATTGTCGTAAGCGATGGACGCCCTACCAAGGGAATGCGCGATGGGCGCACCATCATCAATGGCCTTACCGCGGACAACAATTTACGGAACAGTATTTTTGCCTTCGGGGGCGGCAAAACGGTCAATCGTTATCTCCTTGATTTGCTGGCTTACCGGAACAAGGGAGAGGCCCAGGTAACACGCAGCATGGACGATATCCCGGATGTCTTTCCACAATTCTTCGGACGCTTAAATGATCCTCTTTTGGTGGATTTAGAAGCCGATTATGGACAGATCGGGGAACAAGGTGTCTTTCCCCGTATCCTCCCCGACTTCTACCGCAACCAGGCTGTTACCATATATGGCCGCTTTGATCCTCAAAAGGATAAAAACTTCGTTATGCGCCTCACAGGAATGGCTCAGAAAACACAAAAAGAGCTTATTTTCCGCACTGATTTGCAACAGGCACATAGCGGTGATAAAAGCATCGCACAAAACTGGGCCTTTCAAAAGGCCTACCATATTATTGGCGAGATATCACGCCAGGGGGAAACCCCGGAATTACTGGCAAAGCTACGCGAACTACGTGAGAATTACGACATCAGGACGAGCTATGATGAATAGATGCGATATGCAGTCACACAGAATCCTTGATGTCTGGAAATGAAAGAAGAAAGAGAAGTATAGCAGTGACGACATTGTATTCTGCAGAACAATGGCGCATGGCTGTTGAAGATCCCAGTGCGGCGTTCCGCCACACTTTGGAAAGCATCTACGGCCCCGATAACATGGTTATGGAAAGTCGCTTGCAGCTTTTGCACAAGCTTATTTTACGCTTTCTGGAACGCTTTGGCGATGCACCACTTCGTGTTTTTCGCACCCCGGGACGGATTAATCTACGCGGCATGCACGTAGACACGCATGGCGGCTATCTCAACCTGATGACTCATCAACGGGAAGTACTGCTCGCCGTCACCCCTACGCGCGATCAGACCTGCCAATTTGTCAATATTGATCCCGAATTCGGCGAAGTGGCCTTTTCTCTTAACGAGGAAAAGCATGATGTTCTCTTCGAAAAGTCCTGGTCTGATTTCATTAACCATGAAACCATCACGACCCAGGTCCGTAAAGAAAAAGGCGCATGGGCGAACTATCTTAAAGGTGCATTATTACGGGTACAGCACGCACATCGTAGCCAGGCGTTCACTGGCATGCAGGGCGTCGTTGGCAGTGACTTACCCCGCGGCGCAGCGTTAAGTTCCTCTGCAGCCCTCATCCTTTCCGTGCTTAATGCCGCGCTGGCATTGAATGAGCTCTCCTGGGATGAAAACACCACTATCCTGGCCGGACGCGATGCAGAATGGTATACCGGTGCTCGGACGGGTACCAGCGATCAAGCTGCTGAAGTTTTAGGCGGCAAGAACGAAATCGTCAATGTAGCCTTACTGGCAGAGGACTTCGACACCCAAAATGCACAGCGGATGCCGTTGCCGGAAGACGCACGCATCCTGGTTATTAACTCATACACCAAACGCAGTCTGAGCGGCGCACAGTTGGTCGCCTATACGCAAAACCGCTTTGCTTATTCCCTGGCCATGCACATCCTGCGTCAGGAATTAGACACGGCGGGTTTTTCTTCCGATACCATCCAGAATCTGGACCGTTTTTCACGAATAACACCGGAAAATATGGGCGGGCTTACCGCCTTGTACCAACTTCTTCAGCGCATCCCGGAAAAGGCCTCTTTAAGTACCATCCGAAATCGATACGCAATACCGGATCTGGAATCCCTCTACGAGAAATACTTTGGAGGGGTCACTGAAGAGCAACGTCCGCAGGAAATTGGTTTACGAGGGCCCCTCCTGTTTGGACTGGCTGAATCGGAACGCGCCCGCCATTTCTTCAGCGCGTTACAACGCGGTCAGTTGGAATACGCCGGAAGGTTAATGTCTATAGGACACGACGGAGATCGCTTGTTCACGCCGTCCAATCAGACCTATTCTTGGCAATCCAATGATGAAACCCTCACTGGTTGCATTTCTAATGCTACTCCCATTGAGCATTGTCCAGGCAGTTACGGAGCCAGTAGCCGGGTACTCGACTTACTGGTGGACACGGCATTAGCTGCAGGCGCGTTGGGCGCTTCGCTTACGGGTGGTGGAATTGCGGGCACGGTACTAGCGCTATGCCGCAAAAAAACGGCAGACAAGGTTGCCGAATCCCTGTGTACACGCATGGCGCAGGATGATTATATGACCTTGACACAGCGTAACAAGCCGCTTGGTAACGACGAAATTGAACAGGCCGTCGTCATCAACCATGCCCCTGAAGGCGCTGGGGAACTGTGCCTCATGCCAACGGTGGAGTAACCCGCTAAAAAATCACAGCAGGGGTGGCCAATGCGCTTCCAGCGGACACCCCTGCTTTTTTCTGTTTTTATCGTATGCTTACACGCGACGTTCTTCGAAGTAATGTCCTTCAATCAGACAGCAGATCGTATGCCAAAGCACGGCATGCGCTTCTTGCACCACTTTGGTCGAATCCCCGGGAGCCTTGATTGCAATGTCGGCGAACTCGGCCATCTTGCCGCCTTTGGGACCGGTAAGGGAGACCGCCACGCCTGCTTTTGCTTTTGCAACGGACATAGCCATCAGGCAATTATCCGCATTGCCCGAGGTGGACAAAGCCAGCAGGATATCCCCAGGACGCATTAACGCGTTTAATTCCTGCGCAAATGCGATATCACGTAGCGGACAGTCATTTTCGACTGCCGTTTTTAAGGCGCCATTAAATCCCAACGCAACCGCGGGCAACCCCGCCTCAAGGTTCTCTGCCAAAGCCTCTCCAAACGGACAGTCCGCCAAGTTATCCACAAAATCGGGACAAAGTGGACGAAGACGTTCAAAGCTTTTGCACAGTTCACCGACGATATGCATGGCATCGGCGTTCGAACCACCATTACCACAGGTAAACAGCGTGCCGTCATTGTCGTAACAATTCACCAACGCTTCATGTAATTCCAACAACGCCGGTACACATCCCTCTAAATCGGGACGTCGCGCCAACATCTCATCTAAAATCGTCTGTTCTACTTGCGTCAATTCCATAACGCGCTTCCTTTCTGTCTAACTCAGATGAATTGATTCATCATCACAACACGGCTCACAGGCAGCACACGCTTGCCCAACAGCCTATGAACAATGATTTCCTGTACCTAAACTGGACAGGGTTATACCACATTAAAACGGTGCATTCACAGCCTTGAGGCCGTTATAGACCTGCTCCGAGCACTTTTTCATCCACTTCGTAGAGCACGGGACTATAGGCATAGCCCCCTACATTGCGTAACCATGAAGTTTGACGTAGCTCACGCATACCATCTTCTGCGCAGGGCCATGTAGAGGAACAGTAGACATAACGGACGCACCAACGTCGAATAATATCACGTCTGTCCGCATCGGAGGCTGCTGAACTGAAAAAAAGATCGGTGTCTCTCTTAAGAGTACAATAGTCCTGTTCTGTAAGGTTAAAGCTGCCCACGCCAAAGACGACCGAAGCGTCAAAAGCATAAGCTAATACATCCGAAGCGGGTGGTGGCGTCAACACCATGCCTTCCTCAACCTTCTGCATGAGCAGAAAATCGGCCAGATCCATTACTTCAAAATGCTGTTCGGGATAAGGCCCCAGCGGGTTTTGTGAAAAGGCGGAAGGATAAAGGCTGGCTTGTCGAAAAGGGCCGATCGAGTTGATGCTGCCGTAGGGTGCCTGGAATGCCAGTATAGAAACGAGGATCGAACTAAGGCCACAGGATAGCAAAAACAGCAGAACAAGGTAACGAACTCGTGAAGTAAGCTTTGCCATCCCCCACGCTGCCAATAGGCACAAGGGAAGCCAGAGGAAAACTTGCAATCTTTGCGGACCAAATTGTAAAAACCAACCTTGCCCCCATCCGGAAATACTCACTGTGAGATAGAGTAGAAACCAAAGTATCACCCACGTTTCTTTTTTGGATACCCAACGCTTCGGTGTGGTACGTAAAGAAATTAGGATACCGATAGGAACGCCCAGCAATGCCCAATCGGATATCACGGCAGCGACAGTTCCATCCCGTCCTGAAAGCAAATTTCCATAGTAGCCCTGGTAAAGAAGGTAAGCGGCTCCATAGGTCGCAAGGTAGCCCAAAAGGGAAAATACAATTGTTCGGAAGGGTTGTGTAAGCGCTGCTATACGGCGTGAAAGCATGAAAAAGACAAAGAGGAGATGAAAAAATGCGGTCACCAGAAAAGGAGAAAGCCACATGGCCATATTGCCCACTTGAAGATGATTACGCATGACAACCGAATTCGTGCGCATGAGTAAATAAGCAAATAGACATCCGAGTGCAACGGGAAGTACGTATAATCCCCCCCATTGTAAACGCAATTTCCAGGGGCAATCGTTTTGCACCCATAAGTAAAGTAGCGCTAAACCTGTCGAAAAGATGCCAAAACGAGCATCAATAAATGTCCCCAGCGTTAACGGAACTATCCAGATTAAAAAACGGCGGGGCGTATTCCGCAAAAAGGCATGGAGGAATGCACTCAGGCCTGCCAAACAACATGACAGTGAAAGCGTATAGTAGAGACGGGGAAAATAGGTAACGGGAAGCAAATGCGGCCCCTCCATCAACTCATAGAGGGCAAAACGCTGAAAATAGAGCGGAAATTGAGGAAGGGTATGTAACCCCATCAGCCCGGTCACGACGTAAAGTAGCCCGCCGCCACCGCCTGTAAACGCAAATAGGGAAAAGGCCAGATCTGCATAACGCGGTGCAACACGGCATAAAAGTCGGTAACATACATAGAGATAAAGAAATACGCCCACGCCATTCGCGATGCCGTACCCCAGGAAGGGATCGATATAAAGCATGCGTAACAGGTACCCTAACACACCGTACAGCCATAGATGGGGAACTGAGTAATAGGAAATACTTTCAGAAATGCTTGCATGGCATGTGGCATAGGTGGAAGTAAAGCCACGCTCGAACATATCCATACTGTAGAAGAACAAAGCACTGTCTGGGATATGAAGACCCGTTGGAACGGTCCCCCTCGGTGGCGCATAGGCAATCAAAAGATGGACGAGAGGCTGTAATAAGGACAGCAGGAGGATTGCAATCCAAACCCAAAGCGGGGTTCGCATAACAAATGTTTTCCCAACCTTCATGGTAAAACCTCAAAAACGGCCCCACCGCCAGCGGCTGCAATTTCATGCAGCACGGGCATGCTGCGTAGTGATGCCAAAACGGATTTCCTGACAGGAGGAAAAGCGGGGCAGTATACATAGCGCACGCACCATTTTTGCAACATTTTTTTACGAAATCCCTCTGATGTTTTTGGTTGGAAAAAATCAAAAACAGCTTTTCTAACTTCCGGCATTACTTGATGCGAATAATCCATCGTACCGTTTCCGTAGACCGTTCGCAAACCGGCACGTTGTACGGCTACATCACCGAAAAGCGGATCACCCAGCGAGGGAGCCAATACTACCCCCTCTTCTAAAGATTCCAGCAAAGCGGCATCGTCTTGCGTAATATACAGATAATTGGTCCATGGAAAGATACGTTGCACGGTATGATGTCCAAACGGACCATGTGCCACGCCCCAGGTAACAATAATGGAAGTGCCTCCTGCTATTAGAATACAGGCCCACACGGCATACGATATTTTTGGAAAAGAATGCTGCAGCCGGTTTAAGGAAGCGGCCACCAAAATACTCAAGGGAATGCCCAACACTACCATACAGCGTTGCGGCATAAATTGAAGAAACCAACCGTGACCGAAAGCAGAAAGGGAAAGCGCCAGAAAACAGAGAAACCATACCCCCATCCAGGAAGGCGTCGTCTTTTCAAGGTCCACCGCTTTCGGTTTGAAGAACCAGGCGGCCAGCAGGCCAGGAAGAATCCCCAGTAGGGCGTAGTCCGATACTGCGATCGCAGCAGAAGTATCGCCGCCATAAAACCAGTTTCCCTGATAGGCCTGATATCCCAGATAGGAAATGATATAAACCGTCAGATATCCCAAAACGGCGTAGGCGCCATATCGGAAAGGGGAGGGCAAAAAATCCAGGCTACGCCTCAATTCACCTGGGACAAGAAGCCAATAGAAAAACGTCGCACTTATAAAGGGCAGCAGCCACATAATCCCACTTAGCGATTGAAAAACACTCTGACTCAACTCCGGATTCATAGTCAACATACGAATCGTCATCCCCACACCCACAGCGCAGGCCAACCCATATCCCCCCCAAAGCAGAAGTCGTCTTGTAAATAAAAGCTTCGGATGAACCGCAATGGCCAGCATTCCTCCGGCCCATACCATCGGGCCCACGCGCATGTTGAGAAAAGAGGAGAGGAGTATGCAAAGACATGAGATGCCAAAGATGTAACGGGTTCCGGTCTGTAAAAACCGCAATAAGAAGGCTAGGGAAAAACAAGCAAAAGCTAAGGGAAAGGTGTAATAGAAACGCGCAGCCAAAAGATACGGTTGGAAACGTGCCCCCTCATTTAATTCATATACAAAATAACGCAAAAAATACCGGGAGAATTCTGGATTATCGACCCAACCGAAATAGCATGCCGTGCAAAAAGCTATTCCCCCTATCCCCCCTCCCAGACAAAAAATCAAAAATGCCGAATCAGCCAATCTGGGCGCAGATGTACGAAAAAGAATATAGGATGAAAAAAGAAAAAAAGCCAACCCTGCACCATTTAAGAAACCCAAAAACAGGAAGGGGGAACAGGATAATTTTTGTGCAATATAACCGGCGATACCGTATAAGCGATGGTGAGGAAGCGCATACAGATGCCCTCCCGAATCCCCACGGGAGGAATGGCAATGGGCATAGGGGGAAAACTTTCCATCAGGATAATACCGTAGCGCCGCCATATACGCATAGGTATCCACCGTATGCAAGCCACTATGCACTGCACCTGCTGGGGAGGGAATTCGTGGAATGCCCCAATGCAAAAGAGGCTCTATGGAAGAGAGTACAAGGATCAATATCGCCACATAAAGCCATCGTAATCGCGGCCCCATAAACCGAGTCTGCGAAAGCAGTGACTCCATATTAATCCCTTTTTCCTTCCAGAAAAGAAATAGTCGCCTCATCCAATCCCAAGCGCATGCCGATGATCAACGCAATCATCTGAAGTCCTAAAACAACGGCTTTCTTAAAATCTCCTGTAACCGAACTCTCGCCCACACGTTCCTTATAACGCACCGGAATTTGAACGGATGAAAGGTGGTGTCGAAAGCTAAGCAGCATCATTTCAGGACCAAAGAAATTAGATTTCACCCGAAACTTTGGCAACAAAAAATCCAGCGCCTCACGGTGTATCAACCGATAGGTGCAGCCCACATCAGATAACGAATTCGTGTTCATTAAAACTTCAAGAAACTTTGCCACTGCCCAGTTGCCCATACGGAGGAAACGTCCCATATTTGCCCCCTCCCAGATAAAATCCTGCACCGTGCGCGACCCATAAACAATATCTACATCGTCTGCATACGCCAAAAGTTTGAACAAATCCTCTGCAAAAAAAGTGTCGTCCGGTTCACAGACTACCATCCAATCCCCCGTTGCTTCCGAAAAGCCACGTCGTATGGCGCTACCATACCCCTGCACCGGCTCCACAATCTCCCGTGCGCCGGTCGACGCTACTTGCTCCGAGGTACCTGCCGCCGCATTATTATTAATCACTAGTATTTCATCTACCACTCCCAAGGCTTCAAAATCTTCTATTACTTTTCGTATAGAATCTTTTTCATTATAGGTAGGTAGGATCAGAGTGATCTTTTTCCCTTTAAACATCTTCCATTCCTCGTTGCACTACAATCAGCATCTGCCCTGCTATCGGACGCCAAGGCAACGCTAAATATAAACGGGTTAACCCATAGGACTGCGGGAGAAAACGCTGAAACGAAAATGGTAAAAAGCGTTTTTCAACCCGCTCCACGTCATAGCCATGCCCGGCAAGCATATCCGGTAAACTCTCGTGGGTATACGCCTTTACGTGCGTATAATCATCCCAATATCGTCGGTAACAATAAAAATAATTAGGCTGAACCAGAATAAGGTGACCCGATGGTCGTAACATGCGCCGCCAAGCACGTAGGACCAATGCAGACTCAGATTCGTTCAGATGCTCCAGCAAATTACTGGCAAAAATCACATCTACCGAAGCTGACGGCAACACCTCTTCTTCTGCAGAAGCGTGAAAAAACTTCACCTCTTCATTGCAATAGTCCGACGCCCCTTCCCAGAGATCTACCGCATACTTTTTCGCTGCGTGTACTTGATTAATGAAGTCACAGTAACCCGCCCCCACTTCTAATACCGTTGCCGATGCAGGAATATCGCGCTGCAGATACGCTGCTATCGCCCTCCAAACCTGCTTTCTACCATTCTTATATGTAAAACGCGACTCAAAATAGCGCTGCTTTTTATGGCTCAAAAATGTTCTCTCCCTGGATTCTTGGGGGCAGAAGTATAGCGAATAACAGACGTTTTCGAAAACCAGGAAAGTTGCTGTTCCTGACTTCCATTCGATACACTGCAAACGGCTTGCCTACATACACTCAAGCTAGCATTTTCGGTAATAAAAATACCAGTAGCAGGTTGAAAGCAATTACCATGTCGTCGGCCTACATAAAAAAAGGGCTCTATGCCTTTCCTCTTGTCCTGCTTAGCCTGGATACCAGCGTGGGCATCTTTACAGGTTGGCGTCCTACCGGCGCGATCGAACACTTTGCCCTGTTTTTCCTGATGACAGCCTGGGGCATTCTGGCGATGGCCTGTTACTTTCGTGCAAGTCGGCACTTCCTTGTTATGCACGCTCAGGAAACCCTTCTCTTACTCTTGGCCACGGCGATCAGCTGGGGCGCCTTAGAAACAGGGGCGCACTTTCTGGAAAAACGTCTCCGGCGCAATCCGTTTTACCATACCCGTGGTGCGCATGTCCGCCACCGTATCGAACCCGACCCTACGCAAGTCAGTGGCATCCTGGGGCCCACCTACTACACTACCGGTCCCCGAGGTTTTCGCGCAGCATCCCCGCCTAGCCCACAGCATCACTTTCAGATCTTGTGCATTGGCGGTAGCACTACCGAGTGCGTTTATCTTGATGACACCAGAACCTGGCCCGAACAATTAGCCTACCTCCTAAATCGCTCTTATTCATCCTCCGTTGTATGGGTAGGCAATACTGGCATCAGCGGTTTTTCCACTCGCGAACACATCCGCTTCCTGCGCACAACAAACCTGCTCCAAAATATCGACTACATCATCATACAACCTGGCATCAACGATCTGTGGCGTTATCTGGCTCAGGAAGAAAAAGAGATAAAATACCAACGCTTCGCAGAAAAACAGACCGAGCCCCCCCCCTCCGCCGAAAAGCAGGCTACGCCATGGAAACCGCTCTGGACGCGTTCGCGCGTGATTCAGCTATACCATACCCTGCAGCGCAAACAGCCCAAGGCAGAAATGCGTGAGGGTATCGGGGGCGCAGAATACGAAATACGTCGTCAAAACAGGCAAGATGCACTAAAACGCATGCAGAAACGCAATGCCGCGACTAAAACAGCATCGCTTCCCGAACTAGCGCCGGGGCTGGAAGGGTATGCAGAACGAATCCGAACATTAATTCAGCTGGCGAAAAAACGACATCTTCCTATACTCTTCACCACGCAACCCGTTCTTTGGGCAAACGACTTAGCCCCCAAATGGGATGCACGCTGCTGGTTTGGCTGGCTCCCTAATGGCGACTACCTTAGTCTGGCCGCGCTACGCAAAGCCATGGATGCCTATAATCAAACCCTCATGCAAACCTGTGCAGAAAGCCACATTCCATGTGTCGACTTATCAAGCATGAACGGCAACGGCGCTTTCTTTTACGATGACTGCCATTTCACCGAAGCAGGGGCGGCTAAGGTCGCTCAACTTCTCGCTGCTGCTCCCTGCTGGCAATCCTGGCTCCCTGAACCCTCCCCGATTAACCCGGATTCGCCATCTGCCAGGCATCTGGAATAGTAGCCACACAGACATTGGGATTGCCCAATTTATGGGATGTAAAAATAACCGATTTTCCATCCCGCGACCACCCTACATGAGGATGCGCCCCACTGCCATACGTGCGATGGTCCCTTGTCAACAAACGCGGACGAGTTGTTTTCACTTCAAACAACATAATATCGCCATGCCAATTATCCGCGGCAATCCAACGTCCATCCATACTCCCCGCACCATGCCACCAGTTACGACGTGATATCTTTTCCGGCGTTGCATCCTCCCACCATGCACCTGCACCTATAATACGCACCTCTCCCGTTTTCCAATTCAGCACCTTCACATGCGCATCCTCCGTTGGCTTCGGATGCACCCCGCCAAAGAAAACTATTTGGTCATTCACCCACCACGAATCATGCGTCACCAGCTCTCCCGGCCACTGCGTATATACATGGCGTTGCGAACCATCCCGCACATCCACCACCCACAATCTTCGGGCATCCTCCCCCGCATAACTCAACAAATACGACGTTTCCTGACTCCACTGCACATGACTGGCAAAGGTGTTCCCTTCAATTTCACACACCTTGCGTAACGCACCAGATGCGACATCCGCAATATAGACCGTTGGCAGATCACCCTCCTGTGTCCCCGTCATTCCTATCGACACGAACTTTCCATCACAGCTTTCATTCAACGTACAAATCTGTGAATACTCCGGCAGCGTACAGATTAACCGCTCCGCCATACGCACCTCAGACGGATTTTCTTCCGGCGCTTTCGAAGTCTGTATCGACAACGTAAGCTCTAAGACGTCCCGTTCCCTCAATGCATACACCCGAGTTCCCCGCTTTGCCGCTGTTGCCCGAAGCAATCCTCCTTTCGGCGTATGCAGCCGCACCAACTCCCCCGTCTCCGTCAAATACCCCATCAATCCCCCTGCTTCACGTTCAGAATGGAAAAGGATCAGTGAGCCATCCTCCAACCAGGACCGATCATGAAAATACAAGTTGGTATCCTGCGCCGCATCCGTCGTCAGGTAGCGCAACAGCGCCCCCGAATCTGGGTCCTCCACCACCCTGTGCTCCGCGGGAAAAACCTCCAGCATATCCATCTGCGCCATTCCCTGATAACAGAACCCCGTCGTAAAAAACAACAAGAGCAAACCGATTTTTCGCACCATTTAGCCCCTCCCCATTTTTTGGGTAATGCCAATAATCATTCTGGTTCAACAAAAAGCAATACCGACTGACATCCCTGCTTTAATATGATTTCAAGTCCTTTCTCACAAAGCACAGCGCCAGAAACCACCTTTTTCGTAGCCCTATCCACATCCTCCACCACATAGTTTCCCGTCTCCTCCAGTCCCGTCATCGGCACCTCAACCTTCGAATATAGCGACGGGGTCCAACGCAACAGCAACACCGCAGCACGACGTCCTTCCGCATCAAAATACACGATTCCCGCCACCTTCGAATCCTCCTGCGGATAGAGAATGGTATAATGGCAATCCGATTTCAACGCACTCAACCGACGATAATGCGCCACCTCCTTCAAAATAACTTCACGCTGATGCGGCGTTATTTTCGCCAAATCTGCCACAATTCCCCACGTGCCCGCCATGGCGCTACGACAATACATCCTCGTAAACGCATCATCATTAGGGTCATTACGGTCCTGATTATTCGTCCAACGATTCACTGTCCACGGCGGCATAAACGACAACGCCCCCAACGCTTCCTTGAAATTATTCTTCGCATGATGATAGCCCGTGCTTCCGCCGTCCCGGATCCACTGATTCTGGGTTGAAAAAATCGTAAACTCATTGATCATGCGTCCGCCACTCTGACAATTCTCCATGATCAACTTCGGATACGCCTTACGCACCGCAGCCATCGCATTTTCAAACGCGACCACATTCTTCATCACCCCATGCCGCGTCTCCGCCGTGAAAAAATCCTGATCATACTTCCACCAGCCCATATCATACGCACTACACAAATGCGCCACATGATCCAACATAAACTGCGTAAAATTCATGCCCGCATAATCGAGCAACCAACCATCGATAAACTCCCGGTACATACCCGGCTGATCCACTTCAGGCGGCAAAGCCTCCCTTTCCGCCTGCACAAACTGCGGACACGACCATATACCTACGGTCATCTCGCGATCCCGAATCTCCTGCATCTGCGCCTCAAACTGCCCCTCCGAAAACTTTTCTTTATCTGGCGTCCAGTCCCCAAGCCCCGCATACCAGCCAGCATCGACAATGAACGCATCAAAATTATACGGTTCCATCATCTCGATCTGATGTTGAATAAAATCGCCATCCACACTGAAGCGCGTCGTATACCAATGGTTATACGTAAACGGATAAGTCGGCTCTGGCCCCCCATAACATCGCCGTCCCAAAGCACTACGCGCCTGCAACCACGCTCTTCGCGCAGCCTGCGCCGTCGTTTTACGATTCGCAAACACATGCATTACCGGTCCCGTAATCTCCTCCCCAGGTGCCAAACGCAATTGCGTCTCCTCCGGCGGCAACACACAACGGAGCCCTACCCCTTCCGCCTGCGCTTCCATCCTTGCATTCCACCCTCCACACCACGAAAGGGCAAAAAAGAGCGGTCCGCTAGCGCTATTCAACGACCAATACGGATTCACCCCCGGCGCATCCGAACTGTGCAGACGGCTCCCCAAGGTCATGGGTTTTCCTGATTCAAACGTATGAGTAA
The DNA here is from genome assembly GCA_963678445.1 of Candidatus Hydrogenedentota bacterium. Taxonomy (GTDB): domain Bacteria; phylum Hydrogenedentota; class Hydrogenedentia; order Hydrogenedentales. The sequence goes on from OY782877.1 coordinate 4,973,147, forward strand.
ACGGCGCAAACGAAAGCGCACGCCATCCCGAAAGGGACCTTACCGGCGTCGGCGTCTGATACGCTCCCATCCACACCGGAAACCACGCCACCGGCAATACAGTTTCGCCTGTATTCTTTATCGACACCGAAAACAGAAGCAACGCCTCCTCTGCCAACGGCATCTCCACCCGCCACGTCACCACCGCGCCCTGTGCAAACGAACGCGTGTACGTCGCACACAGTCCGTGCTCCATTTTTTCCGGCACCCACTCCGCTCCCGACGAAGGTAACACAAAAAAATTCTCCGGCAGCCAATCTGTCAACGGATACGATTCCCCATCCTCCTCAAAAACGACCGTTTCATCCCCCACCCACGAAACAGATTCTACATACGGCGCACCCGATGCCGACACCTCCAGTTCCATTTTGACCTTTTCATTCTCCAGGACAAACGGAGATGCCGACGCTCCAAATGCAAGGCACACCAGAAAAATACTCAACACTCCAAAAAAACTGCTACCCCAATGCATAAAAAAATTTCCTCCTCATTCACATCGCAATTCTGAGTGACTCCTTAATCGGACACCAATCTAAAAATATCTTCGTTGCAAATTCTCTGCAAAAAAATCTATACTTCTCTTCATGAAAACATTCTTCACAAGTATAATTCCCTATTTGCTCCCCAAACCAACCTTATTCTTTTGGTTTTTCATCCCATTAGCGCTTATCGAACAGCTATCATACAAGAAAAATTCAAAAAGTATCTTCACCACACTACGCTACGGCACCCTCTCCATTCTCACGTGCATTATTCTAGTCATGCTATTTCGTACTTATATTTTTGCTTCAGCCCTTGGAACTGGAAGTGTCCCGTATAGAAGCTTTTTCACAGTATGCTTTCTATTTATTCTTTATCGATTCTACAACACCTACCGTCCCATCCCCTACCCTCGATTTCAATCCCCACCACCCAGTATTTTTTATCTGTTTTGCATATCAAACGTCATAGCTTTAGCCGTACTACCAAAACTCCGCCTTTTCCTGATCGACTTCAAAAATGGGGAGCCCTACACACTATTCTGCATTTTAGCCACTATCCTAGCCCATTTACTAGTAGGTTTCACATTACTTTACCTTAGTATACGCATCATGCGAGAGACATTGCGTAATGTCCAACATCAATCCGTGACTGTCTTACTGGCCAAGCTCTTTCTTCTTAACCTAGTTGGTTATACCATTGCCAATATAATCACCCATGTCCTCATTACCCTTCCATTTACTGATCTCAGCTTTTACCAATGTATTTCGTATGGAGAGGTAATCAAATCCTGGTTAAATAGAATTATCCTTCTTTTAGTCAGCATTCATCTCTTGCGCACGCTTCCTTGCTATTACCGGCACAGCGCCACCCCATATCTGACGGCAGAACCCACCCCGTTCCAAAAACGACTATCCGAATTGGCGCAGGCAGAGAATACGTACTATTTCGACACTGGGGATGTGCCCTTAACCCAGGAGGAACTTCCCGAAGGTGCGGCTTTACATAGCCTCGGAGAATCCCGCGAAGGACGCCCCGTGCAAGCCATTCAAATCGGAGAGGGAGCATGTAATGTCTCCATCCTCGCCGGATGCCATGCCGACGAGCCTATAGGACCGCTCACAGCACGCCAGCTCCCGCATATCCTCCGCGAGCATTTCCCGGAACTGCTCCAAAGCTATCGTTTCCACATCATTCCGCAAATCAATCCCGATGGGGCCCATGCCAATGCCCCTTGGTTTTCCCAGCCCCTTCAATTCGAACTTTACGCGGAAAAGGTACAACGGGAACAGCCCGGCGACGACATCGAGTATGGTTTCGAACAGAGCGACGAGGCGCGTCCTGAATGTCTCGCGGCCCTTGCTTTTCTGAGGGAAAACGGCCCCTATTGCGCACACTTCTCCCTTCATAACATGCCCGCCACCGAAGGCGCCTGGTTCCTCATCGATGCGGCGCACCAAAACGAAACAGCTCTTCTCCGCGAACGCCTGCGCACATACGCCGATACTATGCAAATTGCGCTACACGACATTGATCGCAAAGGGGAAAAGGGCTTCACACGCATAGAGGCTGGTTTCTGCAGCACCCCGACTGCAACGGCTATGCGCGATTATTTCATCCAGCGAAATAAACCCGAAACCGCCGCCTGCTTCCGAGCAAGTTCTATGGAATTCATCCAATCCCTCGGCGGCAATCCCCTGTGTATCGTCCCTGAGCTCCCCCTTTTCCTTCTCACCCGACCTTCTTCCACACTTGAGGACCCCGTGCTTCCTAAATTCCAGCAAGCCCTCAAACAAGCGCGAGGAAGCGAAGAACCTACCCCGGCCATCCAGAAACTTATCCAGGAATATGGCCTCATCCCTCTCCCGCTTAACCTGCAGGTACACATGCAGCTCGCTGTTATCCTGCTCAGCCTAGAATTTCTCAACGACACCCCTTCGCAAAAGACTCAGGCATAAAAGAAAGCCCCCCTACACCCTATTCGTGACTGACACTGCAAAGGCTGTTATAAAAAAACAAGGTTTTCAGTGTAGTTAGGGAGAGTGAGGAGGATATTTCCTGGGTGTGGCCCTGGCCACCTTGCGGTCGCTGTACCTCTTTAGTGATTAACACTGTGCTCTTACATCTCGCTAAGGCTGGCTGTATATTCCACGGCAGCCCCCTACCAGTAGACCCTCTTCTCTTTCTTCTCGAGGGAGAGACAAAAAACCGAGCACCCCAGCGGGGTACTCGGCAATAGTCCAAAACAATTTTGTATAAAACGGAATCGCGGTTTAGCGTTTGGAGAACTGGAAGCGTTTGCGTGCGCCCGGTTGTCCGTACTTCTTGCGTTCCACCTCGCGGGCGTCTCGCGTCAACAAACCGGCTTTACGCAATGCGACGCGCAGATTTTCGTTGTCTTCTACCAACGCGCGGGCAATACCCATCCGCAACGCACCCGCCTGTCCGGTCAGGCCGCCGCCATCACAGCGCGCCCGTACGTCAAAACGGTCCATCAACTCAGTCGCTTCAAACGGCTGCATAGCGACCTGAACCAAGGTATCGCGCATCAGGTATTCTTTCAAGGGACGACCATTTACAGTAAACTTACCAGAACCCGGTTTAATCCGGACTCGCGCAGTCGCGCGTTTACGACGCCCTACAGTGACGATTTCATTGGTCTTAGGATCAGTCACGGTATATTCTCCCGTTATTTCATCTCAAAAACTTGAGGGGTTTGCGCTTCATGAGGGTGTTCGTTACCGGCATAGACGCGGAAATTGCGTCCCAACTGGCGTCCAAGGCGATTATGCGGCAACATACCTTTCACCGCCAACTCCATCGCACGCGTGGGAAATTTACCCAGCATCTCTTTGTACGATACTTCTTTGATACCACCTGGATAACCTGAGTGACGATAGTACATTTTGTCTTCATACTTCGCACCGGTCACCTTTGCTTTGGCGGCATTGATGATGATTACATGATCGCCACAATCAAGATACGGGGTGTATTGCGGTTTGTGCTTACCGCGCAACAATTTGGCGGCTTCCACCGCTACACGACCCAAGACCTGATCTTCGGCGTCGATCACATACCACTTCTTTTCAATCTCCCCCAATTTGGGGACATAAGTTTTCACGCTGTTATCCTCCGGACATACTTTACGCGTTGTGGGTAAACGCGCGTCAAACATAACGGGATGCGTATGCTAGCAAATCCCCCCACCGTGATGCAAGCTTTTTTCCAATGCTGAACGCTATTTGAAATTCTTGAAGGCTTGGCCTTTTATCTGTATAATTGTGAGCTGGGATACTGGCGTATCCAGGAAATTGCTTTCATATCCTCTACAGCATGCCATAGATCTAAACGCATGCACCGATGAAAGCATCGATACTGCATAGTATGGCGCATACGTCGTGCGGTATCAAGGGGGAAATCGAGGGATTTTGTCATGCTTTAAAAAAAAGTACGCATGAACTCTATCTCTGGAAAGACAACACCACCGCGGTCGATATGGGACCGCGTGAGCGATATAGAGTAGGACTGTCCTGATCTGGGTGTAGGCGGGAATCCTGTACGGAAAGGAGACGAGTATGGAAACTGCGAAATTGGTACTTCGTAACAAAGAGTATGATCTTCCGGTTATTGTTGGAACGGAAGATGAAGTTGCTATTGATATCAGGAAATTGCGCTCCAGTGCCAATGCAATTACATACGACCCCGGCTATGTAAATACAGGATCTTGCAAAAGCGAAATCACGTTTATCGATGGAGAACGGGGTGTTCTGCGCTATCGTGGCTATCCGATTGAGGATTTGGCGGGCACGCTGAAATTTTCCGCGGCGGCTTATTTGATGATTTATGGGCATCTGCCTACTGAAGAAGAATTCCGTGACTGGCGTCGTCAATTAACCCGGCATAGCTATGTACATGCAAGCCACATCAGCTTTTTCGATCATTTCCAACCTTTGGCGCACCCGATGAACATCTTGAGTTCGATGGTCTCTTCGATGTCGTCCTTCTACCCTTACGACTCCGAAGATGAGGAACACATCGATTTGAATATTTTACGTCTGGTGGGACAGGTAAAGACCATTGCTGCGTTTTCTTATAAACGTTCCATAGGCGAACCTTATATTTATCCGCGCACCGACCACAGTTACGCCGCCAACTTCCTGCGCATGATGTTCGCGACCCCTGCCGAAGAATATGAAGTACCCAAGGTGCTCGAAGACGCCCTGGATATGCTGCTGATTCTGCACATGGACCATGAGCAGAATTGCAGTACCTCCACTGTGCGCATGGTGGGTAGCTCACAGGCCAACATTTACGCTTCGGTTTCTGCAGGTATCAACGCACTGTGGGGAAAACTTCATGGTGGAGCCAACGAAGCCGTGTTGAACATGCTGTCACGCATCCATGAAGATGGTGATGACGTTGAAAAATTCGTCGATAAGGTCAAAGATAAAACTTCGAGCTACCGCCTGATGGGATTTGGGCACCGTGTTTACAAAAACTACGATCCGCGCGCGATCCTGCTCAAGCAATCCGCAGATCGCATCCTAAACGAATTGGGCGTACACGATCCGCTGTTGGAATTGGCCAAACGCCTAGAGGAGATCGCGCTGAAAGATGAATATTTTGTTGCGCGCAAACTCTATCCCAATGTGGACTTCTACAGTGGCATCATCTACCGCGCCATGGGCATTCCCACCGACATGTTTACCGTGCTCTTCGCAATGGGACGCATGCCTGGCTGGATCGCGCACTGGCTCGAAATGTGGAACGATCCCGATGGGCGTATCCAGCGTCCCCGCCAGATCTACGTAGGCCCCAATGAACGTCGCTTTGCTCCCTGAGCACACAGACACATTTAAGAACTGATACGCGGAACGCCGCACGTCCTCTTCAGAACGTGCGGCGTTTTACTTGTAGCATAACCACCACTTCTTACTGTACATGTTGCATGCGGACCGTGCGCAACCGGTTAATGGCGGCGGCAATTTCGTACTTGCGCGGACGCGCAAAATTGCCGGGATGCTGTCCCGGACGGTGAAATGGGTCCAGCGCATCCAGGCCCTGTTCATCAAAGAAGGCCTCCATCGCATCAATAATCTCCCGCAACGACCGCACCCCATCCATAAATTTCTTCTGCGCCAGATAGATGGCATTGCCCACCGCACGCGTCTGAGAAAAATCAATCAACTGCTCCACCCCACGCAGATTGATCGACTCCTCCCCAAAACGGATCAAATCCAGTTCTCGCGCATCAATCTTCACCTCACGCCGTCCCCGCGACGCATCAAAACTGCTGCGCTTGGGGATACGATGCGCAATATCCGTCAACGGCGTCAACGCCTCCGACACCCGCTTCGTCGCATGCTCCTGCGCAATACGCTTCGCCTCCGCCGTCACATCAAGCGGCAGATAATCCTGCATCATAATCACCGTATCCGCCACATCAAAATAATCCCCACAGCCCCCCATCACCAATACCGTTGACACCCCCAGCTCGTCATACAACGCACGCACCCGATCCAGAAACGGCGTGATCGGTTCATGCTCCTTATGCACCAGATTCTGCATGCGCGCATCCCGCACCATAAAATTCGTCGCCGACGTATCCTCATCCAGCAACAACAACTGCGCCCCCGCCTCCAATGCCTCAATGATATTCGCCGCCTGACTCGTACTGCCACTGGCGTCATCCGTACCAAAATTCTGCGTGCTGCGTCCATACGGCAGATTGCTGATAAACGGACTGATGTTCACATTCTCCACCCGTCGTCCATCCTCCGCACGCACCTTCACCGCATCCCAATGCGTCACCACCCGCTCCCGACCATCCCCCGGCACATGCGGATACACACCCCGCTCCAGCGCCTGCAACAACGTCGACTTGCCATGATACCCCCCGCCCACAATCACCGTCACCCCCGTCGGAATACCCAGCCCCGTAATTTCCGACTGCCCCTCCACCGGGTTCGGCACCTTCATCGTACAACGCAATGACTCCGGCGCCTTAAACGCCACCGCATCCCGCGCACGCATCGGCCTATCCGTCGCGCCACTCTCCCGCGGCAAGATACTCCCATCCGCAACAAACGCCACCAGCTCCTGCTCCGCCAACTGCTTTCGGATAGCTGTATAATTCTCCACGCACGCAATAAACTCCAATGCCTCCTGCTGCGGTGTGTTCTGCCAATACAAACCCTTCTCCACAATACGCGGCAACTCACGACACAACATCGCCTCTGCCTGACGCGCCATCACCGCACGTCCCCGCGCAGGCAGCCCCGCCTCCAAACGAGCCTCAACCCAGTCCCCCTGCAACACCACCGCCGTCCGCTTCAACACCTCCTGATGCCCCGCATCAATCCGGATAAGTCCACTCTTCCCCGAACCCCGTCCCCCATCCACCACCTGCCCAATCGCACGATGCAACTGCCGCGTCAAAAAATCCTCCAACGCCAAGCGACGCGTTGCCGTGCTATACAACGGTGCAGGCAATTGCGCCCTATGCATCGGCACCCGCACCCGAATCTTTGACAGCGCAGCAAACGGGTCCCCTTGCACATGATCAATCGCCAACAAAAACGACGAAAAGTCATACTGCCCCTGGATATCCTTATACGCCCGATACCCCTTCCCATCAATCCGGTACAACATCTGCTGCAAACGTTCCATCGTAGACATGCTCACAAACTTCCTTATAATCTTTCTTCAGCTTTCATAATTTCGTTTTTACACTTAGTTTTTCCCTGGGAAAAAGAAGCTAAACTTATTTACGCAGGGAAGTGAGAAATTCCTGGAAGGCGTCGGTTTTGTGCAGATCTTGCGCCAGTTTTTCTGCACGTTGGCAGGCTTTTTCGTGGTAGGGATCGTGTTTGATGGCTTCGAGACAGAGTTGGTAGGCAAGTTTTGTTTGCCCTGCCTGGACGAGCAGCGCACTAAGTTCGAGGTAAGCAGGCAGGTATTGGGGCGCAGTACGGATGGCCTGTTGCAGCAGCGCTAAGGCTTCCTGCGTTTTTCCCTCCGCAAGTCTTTGCCGTGCCTGTTTACAGAGTTTTTTCCCTTTTTCTGCAGGTGTGGACGGTGTAGGCAGATGTACTTGCCATTTGTCCATGTACCGCTGCCGGTTCTCCTGCATCAGGTGGTCGAAGGCATCCCCCTCCAGCCCCATGCCCGAAAAGGTGCGCCCTCCATAGTGAAAGACAAAGGTATCTTCTGCAAGGACGAGTCGATAGCCCGCTTGACGCACACGGGTGCAGTAATCGTCATCCTCAAAATTGCCAATGCCGAAACGTTCATCAAAAAGCCCCACCTTTTCCAAAGTGGTGTCGCGGATCATCAGGCAAAAACCGATCAGACGGGTAACGTCGCGGTATTCCCCCCTTTTTTCCTGAGCGCGCTCTTCAGCAAATGCATCGATTTCGTCCAGTGCATTCAGCGACAACTCTTCCAGCTGTTGGGGACCTGCAGCGCAGTTACTAACGGGACCGACCATGCCAATATTTTTTTCACGGAGCAGGGCGTGCGTGAGTCGGGACAGCCAATGAGGAGAGAGCAAGGTGTCGCTGTTCAGCAGCACCACATGGCCTTGGGCCTGTTGCAACCCCAGGTTAACTCCGGCGGCAAATCCGAGGTTTTTCTCAGCATGTACGACAATTGCGTTTTCTATCGTATCAAAATATGCGCCCACGCCATCGGTGCTGCCGTTATCCACCAGTATTAAACGATGCGGCTCCGGCGTGGCACGCCGGAGCGACGCAATGCATTGTTGACAGTATTCCAGTTGGTTAAATGCAGGAATAATAATGGATACAGGCGCGGTAGTTGTGCTCTCCGTATGATTTTCGCCGTGGTCCATCATATCTCCCATCAAGATGCTGTGGGATGGAGCAATTTCTGGACTTCAGGTTGATTCAGATTTTCCTGGGTCACAATGGTGACGCCGGTGTCGATACGTTTTTCAACCGGCTTCTTCGCCAGTGCGTCGAGCGCGGCCTGCACGCCCATATAGCCCATCTTGTAGGGGTTTTGCACGATAAGCGCCTGAATAGCGCCTTCTTTCAAGGCATTAATTTGTTCTTCCGAAGCATCGAAGGAAACAATCTTGACCTCGCCCGCTTTGCCTGCGGCTTTGATGGCCTGGGCCGCACCAATCGCGCTGGGTTCGTTAGTGGCGAAGATACCCTTGAGATCGGGGTGCGTGGTCAGCATATCCTGAGTAACGTCCATCGCCTTGGCGACATCGCTCATGCTGGGCTGTTCCGCGACCAGCTTTATGTTGGAATAGGCGGCTATGCCTTCCTTGAAGCCCTGCACGCGCATCTGCGAAGTGGCTGCACCGGGTACGAAGGGAATCAGACCTACGGGGCCTGCTTCTCCGATGAACTTGGCCAGTGTTTTTGCCGCTTCCCTGGCCCCCGCTACATTGTCCGTGGCGACAAGTGACAGCGGGGTGTCGGAAACGACGCCAGAGTCAATGGTGATGACCGGCATCTTCGCAGCAGCCTGCTCCACCGTGGCCACCAACGCATTCTCATCGCACGCCGCCAATACCAGTGCGTCCACACCCCGATTAATCAGATCCTGCACGATGTCAATCTGCTTGGTAACCTCTGTTTCCTTTGTCGGTCCCTGCCAGATCACCGTTGCGCCCGCTTCCGATGCAGCGGCTTCGGCCCCCGCCTTTACCGACAGCCAGAATTGCAGCGACAAGCCCTTGGGGATTACCGCAATCTCGATAGCGTCCGCCGCTTGCTCTACCGAGGAGGAGGAAGAAGGCGCAGTATCCGGTGCTCCCCCACATCCGGCAAGAACGGCTACCAACAGAACAGAACACAGTTTCAAACTCAATTTCATGGCAATTCTCCCCAAGCGGTCAGCGGTGGTCCAGCGACCACAGGCAATAGTTATGGTCCTTACGCTTCGTGACTACAGTATCCTCTACCCACTCTTAAAGTTTTTTTGAAGGGGGGCTGGGGAAACTTTTTGTTCACAAGTGGCCAGGGCCACACCCGGGAAGTATGGTCCTTACGCTTCGTGACTACAGTATCCTCTACCCACTCCTAAAGTTTTTTTGAAGGGGGTCTGGGGGAAACTTTTTGTTCACAAAAAGTTTCCCCCAGCAGTAATCCCAAATCCTCTAATCTGTAGACAGTCGGTCGGGGCCTTTGCCTACATGTTTTTCGTAATGCCCCTTTCCATTACGCACGTACTTGGTAAAGCCCAGCCGTTCCAGATTTTTATCACTCGTTTGCTGTTTCTGGATACGTTCATTTCCCGAACCCGCTACATGTGGCGCCCGAAAAATCCGCACGACCTTTTCACCCGTAATTGGATGCTCCGTCAACGGCGGTTCACTCATACTATGCTCTTCTTCGAAGATCTCCCCCTCCGTTCCATCCTCATGAATGACCTGGTAGGTGTAGACAGGCATGGTATGACTCCTTGTTCTTGCCTACGCAATACCGCACTTTGCTTCATACGAAGCAATTTCCGATTCATGGCGCAGGGTTAACCCAATCTGGTCCCACCCATTCAACAGACGCTCCTTGAGGAACGGATTCAGATCAAACGCGATGGTGTCACCGTTGGGTTTGGTGATGGTTTTCGCCGCAAGATCAACTTTCAATGCATAGCCTTCCTGCGCGCGCACTTCCGTAAATAACGTTTCGATTACAGCTTCATCCAGAACTATCGGAAGCATGCCATTGTTGAAACAGTTGTTGTAAAAAATATCGGCAAAAGATGTAGCCAGAATACAACGGAATCCGTAATTATTCAACGCCCACGGTGCATGTTCCCGCGACGAGCCGCAGCCAAAATTATCTTTTGACAACAAGATAGAAGCGCCTTGATAACGGGCCGCGTTCATCTCGAAATCAGGATTAGGGGTTTTCCCGTCTTCCAGATAGCGCCAATCATAAAACAGCATATCTTCATAACCCGTGCGCTCGATTCGCTTCAAGAACTGCTTGGGAATGATCTGGTCTGTATCCACATTCAACGCCTCCAACGGCGCTACAATGCCTTCCAATGTCGTAAAAGCATCCATTCTGAAAAATCCTTATATGTGATCCAGCGACCACAGGCAAGAGGTCTGGTCCTTACCATCCCTGACTATAACAAAATTTATTTTTTTGATAGCTTTGCAGAATTAAGCACTGCCCCTATCAGAGGGGGTATCCTCTTCAATTGTACGCTATTTTCGCAGTGCTGATTACTTGTAGTCCCATGTTCGGACATCCATGAAATGTCCTGTAATGGCGGCGGCAATCGCCATGGCCGGACTGACCAGATGGGTGCGTCCGCCCTTACCCTGACGGCCCTCGAAATTGCGATTCGACGTGGCCGCACAACGGTCGCCCGGGTTCAAACGATCTTCGTTCATCGCCAGACACATCGAACATCCTGCTTCACGCCATTCAAAACCGGCCTCCACAAAGATTTTGTCCAGTCCTTCCGCCTCCGCCTGACGTTTCACCAACTGCGAACCCGGTACGATCAGCGCCTGTTCAATCGAGTCATGCACTTTGTATCCCTTGGCGACTGCTGCTGCTGCACGCAGATCCTCGATGCGACCATTCGTGCATGAACCCACAAAAACTTTGTTCGGCTTCACCTCGGTCATCGGCAAGCCCTCCGGCAGATCCATATACTGCAACGCCTTTTCCGTAGACAGACGCGTATTTGCATCTGCAATCTCCGCCAGCATCGGTGTCTTCTGTAGGATACCCGTCACCATACCCGGCGACGTGCCCCACGTCACTTGCGGTTCAATCGAGGCCGCATCCAGCGTCACTACCGTGTCATAGCTGCATCCCGGGTCCGACGCCCACTGTTTCCACGAGGCTTCCAAATCCGCCTCCGAAACGTCTTTGGGCAGATACTTGCGATCCTTCAAATACGCAACCGTCGTGTCATCCGGCGAAATCAGACCTGCACGCGCACCCGCCTCGATGCTCATGTTACAAACCGTCATCCGGCCTTCCATACTCAGATTGCGGATGGCGTCGCCCGTGTATTCGATAACATAACCCGTGCCGCCCGCCGTGCCAATCTTGCCAATCACCGCCAACACCAGATCCTTCGCCGTGACCCCTTCGGGAAGCTCGCCCGTCACCCGCACCTCCATAGTCTTCGACTTCTTCTGTAACAACGTCTGCGTCGCCAGCACATGCTCCACCTCACTCGTGCCGATACCATGCGCCAACGCGCCAAATGCACCATGCGTCGACGTATGCGAATCGCCACATACAATCGTCATACCCGGCTGCGTCAAGCCCAGCTCCGGTCCGATCACATGCACAATGCCGCTGAACTCATGGTACATGTCGAAACACGTGACCCCGAATTCCTCGCAATTCGATTTCAACGCATCGATCTGCGCCTTCGAAAGCGGATCCTCAATCGGCAACGACCGATCCGTCGTGGGGATATTATGGTCCATTGTCGCAAAGGTCAGATTCGGACGCCGCACCTTGCGGTCCGCCAGACGCAGTCCTTCAAACGCCTGCGGCGACGTTACTTCATGTACATAATGCCGGTCGATGTACAACAGTGGGTCCTGCCCCTCCTGCTCACATACCAAATGCGCATCCCAAATCTTTTCGTAAATATTCTTCGCCATATCGTTATGCTTTCTTTCCATTTTTTACTGGAAAAACCTCTTCTTTACAAAAAGAAAAAGTCCCGCCAGACCTCCTCCAGAAGAAATAACTTCTTTCTTTTTACGCAGAAAGAAAGAAGCAAAGAAAAACGCGGATTTATGTCATCCTCGCTATGGTTACCCACGTCAAAAACCATACTTCCTGCTTGCGGTCGCTGGAGCGCTTATGCATTATATTTGCGCAGTATATCGTTTAGCGCTTCGCGCAACAACACCGCTTCGCCTATACTTTCCCGTTCCGCCAGACGACGTAGTCCCATCAACTGACCCTGCGTATAATGACTCGTCTTCGTCACCATCTTCTCCTCCCGAGGCAGACACACCTTGTTGCGCCCAGACACCTTAGCCCGATACAGCGCCTCACTTGCCTTATTGACGATATCCTTCGCCTTCGCACCATCATCCGGATACGCCGCCACACCACAACTGATCTGCATCGCCACCTCCAGCGTCTCCTTTTCCTGTTCCACTCGATGCGTTGCATCAAAAGCCTGCCGGAACTGCTCCAACAGAATAAACGCCGCCTCCTTTTCCATACCATTGCACAACACCGCTACCGCATCGCCGCCAAAACGATACGCGCGCCCCACTTTCTGGAAAGCCTGCGCTGTTTCCTGCGCCAAAACGCACAACAACGCATCGCCAATATCCCGCCCATGCGTCTTGTTGAGCCGCCCAAACCAGTCAATATCCATGACTGCCAGCGAAACCGAAATTCCTTTCCGTTTCGCCTGCGTCACCCACTGTGCAAAGTCAGCATCAAAGGCCTCACGCGATGCAAGCCCCGTCAAAACATCTGTATTTTTCTCTGATTCATTCTTCATACCAATAAAAATATACCATTCAATAGATATTATTGTCAATATATGTATCTCTTTATATGCATACCCTGATTTACTTGCACTTACGGCCTCAAAACGCTACGCTGTAGCCTTTGTTAAACGCATAGGACGATCCGGGAAGACAGGAGTGCTGGATTGAATTACATCGACTACACCATCTGCGGCGTATATGTACTTTTGGTGGCGGCCATTGGCCTGTGGGCGGTCCGTCGCGATGTGACGCCCCGCGACTTCTTCCTGGCCGGTCGGGGTCTGGGCTGGTTTCCCATTGGCATCAGTCTCATGGTTACCCTGGCCAGTAGTCTCGGCTTTATTGGCGCGCCCACCGCAGCCATGCGCGGCGGTATCCGCATCCTGTGGAGCTTGTTGGCGTTCCCTCTGGCCTACCCTATCGTAACCCGTGTGTTCATACCCTTTTATCAACGGCTCGAAGTATACACCCCCTACGAATATCTCGAACGCCGTTTCGATATCCGCATTCGCCTGCTAGCCAGCACCCTGTTCATTCTGTGGCGCATCACCTGGATGGCCGCCACCCTCTACGTCGTCGCCATGGTTCTCAACGTCGCCAGTGCGGGTAGTTTCCCCCTCATTCCCAGCATCCTTGTTCTCGGCCTGCTCGCCACCGCCTACACCGCATTCGGCGGTTTACGCGCCGTTATCTGGACCGATATCCTGCAATTCTTCGTGCTATTCGGGGGAATTATTACCTTCTTCTTTTTCCTCTTCCACAAAATCCCCGGCGGCCTCCCAAGCATTCTGACCACCCTGAGTGAAGCCGGAAAGCTGGCCCCACTCACGCCAACGCCCACCCCGCTGAACACCTTGGGAGAACGTGTGCATTGGTATCTCTACACCGACTTCACCGTATTCGCCATCATCTTCAGTTTCACCCTCGACAAGATGGGGAACTACTGCGTGGACCAAGTAATGGTGCAACGCTACCTGAGCGCTTCCTCCCTCAAAGCAGCACGCCGCGGTTTCCTTCTAAACTGCTTCGCCTTCGCCACCTTCTTCACCCTCATGACCGCGATTGGACTGCTCCTGTTCACCTTCAACACCCACTTTCCCGCCCCTAAAAACCTTCGTATCGACGCACTGCTTCCCTACTTCCTGTCCCACCACATGCCCGCCGGCTTCATCGGCCTCTTCCTCGCCGCCCTGCTCGCCGCCGCCATGTCCAGCATCGACTCCGGCGTAAACTCCTGCATTACCGCCTTCTTCAACGACTTCTACCACCGCCTGCGCCGTCACGAGTTCAACCTCGACACCGCCCAGCACTTTCCCAAAACCGCCCTGTGGGGCGGCAGCCTCCTGCTCGGCCTGCTTGTCATATTCCTCGCCTGCTACATGCGCCAACTCGGCGACGCCTTCCAGATTGCACTCAAAGTACTCAACAGCTACCTAGGCATCCTCTTCGGCATCTTCACCCTCGCCCTGTTTACCAAACGCACGCACGCACGCGGCCTGCTTATTGCCGTACCCATTGCGGCAATATTTAGCTTCCTGCTCGTATTCGCATCAAAAGGAAGCCAGATAACCGCTTTCTCCCCTGCCATTCGGGACTTCTTTCACCACATCAATATTGGCTTCCTGTGGATCAGCATTATCGGCTACCTGACCACGCTCTTTCTCGGCTACAGCCTCAGTCTCCTCTGGACAGACCCCGCCAACAACAGCACACAATGGCGCTTCCATGACGTTATGAAGAAATAGGAGATTTTTTTTCTTTTTACAAAAAAAGAAAAAAGAAAAATGAAGATTGGAAAATGGTAGGCATGAGGCAGCGGCGGTGAGGCCATACTATTGCCGGTGATGTGGGTTACTTTCCTGTAGTCACTGGACAGACGTTATATCCCTACTTTTTCCTTTCGCTGTTATGGAGGAAATATGCCTTTATATTCATGGATTTTTTTGTTTATCCTTTTTGCCCTGCCCTGCATTGGGCAATTCTATCCATTTAAGCCCTCCTCCAAAGTTTCCTTATTACGCTTGGTAATATGGTTCCTCTTTCCTCCGTATTTATGCGCTCCTTCCCAATATGCTGTTTTCAACAAATACTTCGCCGCATCAAATTTGAAGTGCAACACATCGGTTTGTATGGGTCAAGGACGAAGGTGTTGCACTTCAAATTTAATGCGGCGCGTTTATAGAATTTGGATAAATGTTTAAAATAGCTTCTTCGTCAATTAAGTCAAGGGACTGTTATATATTTACTGTATTTTTCGAAATATGGGGAAAGTAAGTACCAACGTTTTTCAGGAAGTGTATCTAATAAAAGCTGCGTTGCTTTGTTCATTCCACCATTTGCATTATGAAAATCCCGATGAACCAGTATCTCAACGCAGTACTCTTTCGTTTCTTCCTCAAAAGCCGACAATGAACGCCCCTGTAAATCTTCAAGCAATACTTCAATGCGGGAAAAAATGCTTTCGTCGCTAAAAGAGAGAATACCGTTTCGTGCCGCCCGACGGACAAAGCCATAGATCTGGTCTCCCAATTGGGTTTCATTATGATAAGGAACCAGAAATTTTTTTATTGCGGCATCTGATAAAAAAAGGTCATATAAATAATCAAAACTCACCTCGGGAGGTAGCCATCCCAAGTAACCAATGGATGTTATTTTTTCGTAGGTGAGTATTCCTTCCTTAGTAGGGCCTGTTTTCACCCATTCCACCACCCGATTAAACGCCCGTGTTTGCTGTGAATCCAATGCGACTATAGCGGCCGCCACAAATTTCCAGCGCCATTGCATAGACGAATCGTAAAGTACCGGATACAGTAGGTCTACATCTTCAGGGCGGAGTACTTTTGCAAATTCACATTGTACCCTGGGAGGATTTTCCATCGTAAGAAAACGGTGTACACGTTCTCTGCTTTCCTTGTCGCATTGATGTTGCCCCGCACTATGCATTGACTCTGCTGCAAATGCATGTATGGAAATGGAAGCCAGAAGAAGAATCAACGTCCCTAAAAAGAGCTCTCTTGGAAGCAAGCTATATTGCGTCATCAAAATAAATTTCCTTTCCTATTAAAACACGCTATTGCCGCTTTACAATGGCAATATAGGAATCGAACAATACGTCCTGAAAAGTATCTGTAAATACTTTAGATAGCGTATCGTGGCACCAGTTTTGAATCTCTTCCTCAGAAACGCCTCGTGCAATAGCTGCCTCAACGCCCGCTTCACTCAGTGCGTAGGCGCTGTAGGTTTCGAGATTCATGGGTATTGCAACCTCCAAACGTTCGAAGGCATCGAGGCTTAGTCCGAAATCGGCATAGGGAAACGCCTTCACATCCATATCGTAGCCAGGAGGTGCGGGATAACGCTGCGCGAACATCTCGTACCACTCCTCCAGCGCAGCATGATCTCGGAAACGCCGTCCGGGTGAAAAATCATAAATGATCATGTTCCCTTCCGGCGTAAGTACACGTTCTATTTCTGAAAACAATACCTTCGTGTCGGCATAGTTGATGGAACCCGCAGCGGTTATCAATTCAAAAGTTTCGTCCGCAAAAGGTAAATCTTCCGCTTGTCCCACAAGGAAGCGCGCATGGGGTGCAACGATATGGCGGTAGGAGAGCATAATGTGTATGGGTTCTATTCCTACGACCAGGTTGGCGAGGGAAGCCAATACCGCTGTTGAAAGTCCGGCGCCACAACCTATATCAAGCGCTCGTTCAAACTTTTGGAGAGTTTGCAGGTGTTCTTTTACGTATTGAATAAGGTGTTCATGTACCGGAGGACGGCTATAGGCGTATTTTTCGGCCAATCGAATGCTATCATAAATATACTTTGTTGCATTCATTAAAACAGGCATCCTTACTTTCCATCACACTGTTCTAATGAGTTATAGCAACTTCCTCGTATGTAAGCAACCCAACGAGACCACTTTCGTGACTGAGACTGGATAAGCTTTCATAAAAAACGAATTTTTTGCTGTGGACAGGAACGTTAAGACCATAGACCATACTATCGCCTGCGGTCGCTGGGCCGCTTTAGTGACGTTGAAAGCGCATGATCAGGTCGGTTGCGTTTTCTTCTTCGTAGGGTGCAGCGTCGAAGTTGCCGTAGCAGATATCGCATTTGAAGCCTTCGGCTTCTGCGGTGCGTTGCAGAAAGTCACGGGAAAGGTGTAACAGGATGGTGGCTTCGGAAACGGCTTGTACGCGGGTGGTTTCGAAGGCGTAGAAACTGAGGGAAAAGAGTGTCACATCGCGATGCGGTGCGAAGTTTTTCATAGCTACCACTTCTTTGTCACCCAGCATTTTGTGTGTAAGGTAGTGCTGTGGTTTTTCGAAACGGGGATGGGCGTAGTTGAGGATTTGCAGCAGGAAATAGCCACCGGGCGCTAACACATTACGAAGCTGTGCGAAGACTTCGCTCACGGCAACCGCATCGGGCAGCAGGGAAAGGCTGTTACCGAGGCATACGGCCATATCCCAGGGACCACCGTCAATATGGCGCATATCGCCTTGCCGGTAGGTAATGTTTACATGCGGACGTTGTTGCACTGCGGTACGAATCATTTCTTCGCTCACATCGCATGCGGTCACGGTAGCGCCCAATTCGGCGTAAAAATGCGCATGAGGTCCGGTGCCACAGGCTAAATCCAGGACACGGTCTCCTGGGGCGACATCGAAGGCCGCACGCAGTAACGCCTCTTCGCGTTGTAAACGGGCTTTGCTATCGAACAGCACTTCATAAAACGCCGCACTCGATTGAAATGCTTGCATCCCTTGTCCCCCCTGTTCTGTTCTCTCTTTATTGCCATCATAACATTCCTTATTTCAGGCAACAATGCAAAAAGAGGGTGCGTAGGCGTCCCCACGGGGAAGGGTGAGCACGAGGAGCCCCGCTAACAGCAGCATAGCCGACGTCGGCCTTCCTTTCATAGAGATCCGGAAGCTCTGTCCGCTCTAAAAAAGTAACCCACTAAGCTCAAAAGCACTGGACCGCTGACATTAGCCCGTCAGCGGTCCATGGGAGACTTTTTTATTCCGTTGCGGCCTTTTTCTTGGCAGCTGTTTTCTTTTTAGCCGTCGTTTTCTTCTTTGCCGTAGTTTTTTTCTTGGTCGTCGCCTTCTTCTTTGCTGCCCGCTTCTTTTTGGCAGGTGCATTGGCCAGCAAGGTGACCGCTGCTTCCAGGGTAAAGGTATCGGGATCTGTATCTTTGGGCAGGGAAGCGTTCACGGAGCCATCGGTTACGTAGGGACCATAACGCCCGTCGTACAGACCAATTTCTGCTTCGGATTCAGGATGTTTACCCAGACTGCGCAGCAGTTTTTTGCCGCCTCGACCTCGCTTGGGTTGCGCCAGAAGCTCCAGGGCGCGTTCGAGGGTAATCGTAAACACATCGTCTTCTTTGCCAATGCTACGAAAATCACCGTCGCATACCACATACGGTCCAAATCGACCGATGGCCGCCCGGATTTTCTTCTCGCTTTCGGGATGTACGCCCAGCTCACGTGGCAAGGAAAGGTGTTTGAGCGCCAATTCCAGGGTAACCGATTCCAAAGGCGTTCCTTTGGGTAAGCTGGCACGCTTGGGTTTCTTTTTCGAGCCCTCCTCCACCTCGCCTAATTGGACGTAGGGGCCGTAGGGGCCCAACAGTGCATAGATCTTTTTTCCGGTTTCCGGATCCACACCCAGCGCCTCATTGCTCTTCGCACGGACAGCAAAAAGCTCCTCTACCTTTTCCACCGTTAATTCTTCATAGGTTACATCATTGGGCAAGGTTGCCGTATTGCTGGTACCGCCTTCCCCACGCTGGATAAAGGGCGCGGTTTTTCCCAGACGCACCACCAGTGGATTACCTTGCTCATCATCGCCTACATGGATGGCTGGAAATTCAATCTTGTCCATTTCCTGATCAATCTGCGGCTCCAGTCCCTGGCCGAAATCGCCCTTACCCCGGTAAAATGCAGAAAGAAAGTCGACCCAGTCCTGCTTGCCATTAGCGATAGCGTCCAGCGCATCTTCCATCCGCGCAGTAAATTTGAGGTCGACATACTCCGAAAAGTGTCCACGCAGCAAGGACGTCACAGCAATCCCCACAAAGGTGGGCAGCAACGCTTTCCCGCGCTTTTCGACGTAACCGCGCTGCTGGATAACGGAAATGGTCGGCGCATAGGTGGAAGGACGGCCAATGCCTTCTTCCTCCAGACGTCGCACCAAGGTCGCTTCGGTATAGCGCGCGGGCGGTTTGGTTTCGTGACGTCCCGCCTCGGCGCCTTCTAACGCCAACGCCTTGCCTGCACCTACTTCGTCGCCTTCGTGCAAAACTGGCAATTCAGTATCTTTTTGCTCGCTGTCCGCCACCCGCAGGAAGCCCGGGAAAGTGACAACCGAACCATTGGAGCGCAGGGTCGCATCGCCCTGCGTGCTGGGAGCACAGAAATCCGCGGTTGTTTTCTGCAATTCTGCATCCGCCATCTGACTGGCTAAGGTCCGATTCCAAATCAGACGATAGAGTTTCAGTTCTTCCGCACTCAGGAAACCTGCTACCGCTTCCGGACGACGCGCCAAGTGGGTCGGACGAATCGCTTCGTGTGCTTCCTGGGCCAGTTTGGATTTCGTGCTATAGCGACGCGGCCCCCGGTAATAGCTATCGCCAAAACCGTCACGGATCACCTTCTCCGCCTCCTGCAGGGCCTTTTCACTCAGAATTACCGAGTCGGTACGCATGTAGGTAATCAAACCTTCACGCGCCCCACCACCTAAATCCACGCCTTCGTACAACCGTTGCGCAATCTGCATGGTCTGTCTTGGTGAAAAGCCAAGTAACGAACTGGCTGCCTGTTGCAGGGTCGATGTGATAAAGGGCGCACTCGGACGCAAACGCGTACTTTTCTGCTCTACCCGAGCCACACGCCATGGCGTATTAGCGGAAATTTCATTCGACAGCGCCTTCGCAGCCGTCTCATCTAATAGGAGCACCTTCTCCGATTTCAAGGCACCCGTTTTAGAATCAAAATCTTTGCCCGTCGCTATCCGTTGATCGCCCAAGGAAATCAATGTGGCGGTAAAACTCTTCCCTGCTGCAGAAAGCGTTGCTTCGATATCCCAATACGCTGAAATATGGAAGGCTCGACGTGCTTCTTCACGTTCCACTACCAGACGCACCGCTACACTCTGCACGCGTCCCGCACTCAGCTTGGGACGCACCTTCTTCCACAACACCGGCGATAGAGAGTAGCCAAACAGCCGGTCCAGTATACGACGGCTTTCCTGCGCACGCACCAACGCATCATCCACTTCCCGTGGAGTCGACATGGCTTCTTCAATGGCCGATTGGGTAATTTCATGGAACGCGATACGTTTAACCGGTGTCTTCGGCTTCAGGGTTTCCAACAGATGCCAGCTAATCGATTCTCCTTCGCGGTCTTCATCAGTGGCGAGAATCAGTTCATCCGCCTCCTTCACCAGCTTCTTCAACTCACTGATGCGTTTCTTATTCTGCGCCTGCACCACATACACCGGTGCAAAACCATGTTCCACATCAACGCCCAAACGCGCCCAAGGTTCCCCTTTTACCGCCTTGGGAATCTCGGCTGCCGACCCGGGCAAATCCCGAATATGCCCATAGCTGGCTACCACCGTATAATCACGTCCTAAGAAACGTCCAATGGTCGTCGCCTTTGCCGGCGACTCCACAATAACAAGCTTCAAAACAGTTCTTCCTTTCCTTAGCGGCTATACCGCCAACCATCAACAACACCTTGTCTGCGACTCAGGCTACAGATAACGTTACGAGCCTAATAAAACGCAATCTAAACGATACCTTCAGGCAAAAAACAAAACCCCTGGCCGAAACAAATTTTCGTTTTTTATGACTGTTTTTCAGATGTCAGGCACTAAAAAACAATACCAGGGGAGTTTTGCTGAAAATTGCACCCCAATTACTGTCTACTCTCCGAAATAGCCCCCATCCCCCACATTCCGAAGCGGGGGTATTGTAGTATGCCTGCCATATTTTACGCAAGCCTCAACACGTCAATATTGATACGCATGCGCGAAAACGGCACAATACCGATAGGATATAGCCTATGTCAACTACCGAGATTTTACAATTCATTCATTATCTGAAGCTGGAACGTAACTTTTCCGCGCATACCTTGCGTGCCTATACCAACGATTTAGAACAATTCTGTGGTTTTCTGCACCAAGGTGTCGCTGTCTTCGACAACACCGACAACGATTCTCCTCCCTGTGCCAGCCTCACCCTGCTGAAAAAAGCCACCAAAAACGATGTGCGCGCCTTTCTGGCGCATGTACAGACCCGGGGCAGCTCACCCCGAACCGCCGCACGTAAGCTGGCCGCCCTGCGCGCTGCCTATCGCTACTTTATCCGCATGGAACTACTGGAAAACAATCCAGCACAGACTATCAAAGCCCCCAAACTCTCCCGTGAATTGCCCGACGTACTCTCCATCCCCGAAGTAACCCAACTCATGGAGGCACCCGATTGCAGCACCCCACTGGGAAAACGCGACCGCGCCTTGCTGGAAACCCTGTATTCCGCCGGTATCCGCGCCAGTGAGGCTGCTGGCCTGGAAATAGACGATCTCGATTGGACGAATGCGTGTGTACGCGTACTGGGAAAACGCAAGAAAGAACGGATCGCACACCTGGGTTCCTATGCGCTTAACGCCCTGCAAACCTACCTGGAAATACGCACACAACTGGGAAAACCAAAGCACAACATCCTCTTCATCAACTTTCGCGGCGGTCCGCTAACCACACGCAGCATCCAGCGTGTGGTGGAAAAATATGTACGCCAAACCCTACCGGGACGCACCGAAATTTCCCCACACACCCTGCGCCACACCTTTGCCACCCACCTGCTCGACGGAGGCGCCGACCTCCGTGTTGTTCAAGAACTACTCGGACACGAAAGCCTCTCTAGCACACAAATCTACACCCACGTCAGCATGGACCGACTCAAACAAATCTATAAAGACGCCCACCCCCACGCCTAAAGTGGGTGACCAAGGCCACAGCCAAGCGGTGTGGTCCTTACCGTGGCTGACTCAGGCTTACTGTCTTTACTCTTGGTTGCGCTCTCGTTCACAAGGTTTTCAGAGTACTTTAGGATTCCAAGGCAGGGCAACGGAATTGACATAAGCACACAGACTAATGAAAAATGAGTGGGCGTCCTACTTATGGAGAACCCAATGTTTTCAACAGCTATTAACGTGTTTAAAAAGTATAAGAAACTTTCGATAATTCTTCTTTGTTTTACACTGTTCTTTGCTTATCAATCTGTTTCTGCTTGGGATTTTTGCCTTTCACCATTTACTGTAGAGGAAACCATTGGCTATGCGCTTACAGGGGGGCACGGTGAATACCTTAATCTTGCTTTTACCCCCTATTTTGAACCGAGCGCCAAACCTGTTTTGATGGATGGTTTTGACAATTTGGAGACAAAATATCAAGCATCGGTTTTTCATATGTTGGGTATTTTGGGAAATACAAAGGAAGATGTACTGTTTGTCGAATCGCGCATGTTTCCCCTTGCTTCACAATTCAGCAGAGTTTCGTTGGAAAAAAACCAACATGACTTTGCTGTTTTATCGCTTGCTACGTACCAGGCTATTTGGGCGATAGCCTATATGGCGAAAAGGGAAGTTCCTTATGCGCGGGAGACCCTTAGAAAGCTGACGCAACCGCAGTATTGGCGGGATAAAGGGGTGGACTGTTGGACGCCACGTGAATATTATTCGTACATGATGATTCTGCGTACGGGGAATGCGGCACTTATGCTTTACCCTGAGGAGTTTTCAGATTTGGAACAAACGCTTTATGCAGATTTTCGCTCTTTGAATGGAAAAATGACAGAGGAGCAACAAAAAAAGATCCATTGTTGGCTTCTTTCAACCGTACACTTTTTTGAACCAGATTATAGTAGAACACGTGACCTAAAAGAGTTGACCGGTTCACGCATTCGCGAGTCGATGCGTCAAAAATACGTCAAATATTTCGAAGGAGGATTTGGAAAGGGAGAAAAACGAGCTGCTTTTGATAAGAAACAGGAACAGAAGAGCAAGGCAGAGAAAAGTCGTTACTGTCCTATTCGCCGTTTGAAGGATTTTGAAAGAACATTTGTTTTTGATAGACAGAGGAAGAAACCGGTTGAGGGGGAATCACCGGAAAGCTTAAAAGCCGAAGCCCTTCAAGGTTTTTATGCCATTAAGCAGGCCCTTTTAGAAGAAAATTACGACGTCGTTATGGAACGTATGTTAAATATGGGGGAACGGTTTCCACTCCAATCGTTAGGGATCCAAGAACCTATTATTTGGAAAGACTTCAAACCATTACTAAAGACTTGCGCAATACTTATTAAGGATATTTCCGGTCCACTTCCTGATGCAAAAACCGATATTGGAAGAGCATTGGGAGGGGATGACGTGATAGTTTCCATTACTGTCCCTGACACAGCGGAACGAGCCCAAAAAGTCTTGGGAGAATTTACAGACTATATACTTCGTAGACATATTACCTATGCTGATAATGGTGATTTGATTCTGCTTATGCGTCGCATCGATGGGAAGTGGTACTGGAATCCTTTTAATGCGTAAGTTCTTATGAAAATTTGATTTCCTAACGTGGTCCAGCGACCGCAAGCAGGTGGCCAGCACACAGGCAAGAAATATGGCCCTCCCCGTGACCGAACGATGCCTACCGACTAACCAATTCCGCGTTTTCTTTGGTTCTTTCTTTTTCCGGTGGCCAGCGCCACAGGCAAGCGGTGTGGTCCTTACCGTGGCTGACTCAGGCTTACTGTTTTTACTTCTGTTGCGCTCCCGTCCCCACGACTTTCATGAGAATGAGATGCAATTAATGACTTTACGAGAACCCTTGCTCTTTAAGGAATTGTATCGAGCTTGAATAATCAAATCCCCATTCCTTCTTCCGACGGGCTTCCATGTGAAGATCAAACCATTTCACATATTCCTCTCCCAAAAGCTGAATAAAACTCGCTCGCTGGTGTTCGTGAAAGTGTAGATGTTTTGCCTCTATCTCAAGTATAAGTGTGCGAGTATTTTTTACTTTTCGCTCTATCCAGAAAAGCATACCCAGCTGTATAGAATCGGGCGTTAGCATGCAAACATGGTCGATAAGAAGTTCCTTGAAGAAGGGCAGGAATCGGTCTGTATTGATGGGCAACAGCTTGCCGTTTCTGTTTACATGAGACACCGCTAACCGACGAATCTGCGTAAAAACCATTTCAACTGGAACTACAACATCCTCGTGGCAAATCGGGGTACCTTTTAAATCTGCAAAAGCTTCGCAGAAACAGTGCGACTGAAAATCATTAAGGGTAATAACAAAGTCGTTTCTAGTTTTCTCGTACGATATGACCCAGCTATCATGCATAGTCGAGTTCAAATAAACTCTACCCTCAGGCAAGAACTCAGAATGCTCTAGCAACAGTTTGTCCACTCTTTCCCAGGAAGAGCAATCCTCATCGTCATCCCATGCATAATTATTAAACTTATGAATCAGCGGGTATTTCTTTGCGAGAATATTAGTCATTCTTCCTTGCCTATCTATGCAATCATTGATATTTCAATCGCTAAGCTTCCCTCTGATTACCACGGTCCTCCGTGGGAATGCATACAGAAGACAGCTCCATGCGAAGCAAAGCTTCGGAGACAAGTGCGTGACGAAGTACAACTTCGTCACGAGGGAAACGATGCTTACCGACTAACCAATTCCGCGTTTTTCTTTGGTTCTTTCTTTTTCCGTAAAAAGAAAGAACAGAACTATGCTAAGAGGGCTTTGAAGGAGTCTGTCTTGCGTAAGGCGTCCAGACGAGTGTCTTTCAACAGGAGCTCGCGGACACGTTCGTCGCATTCCAGCGCCCGCTCAAAAGACGTGACTGCTGCGGATACGGCATCAGGACGATGAACAGCATAAAATAACCCCAACTGTAAATGTCCTTCTGCACGACGTGGTTCTAATTCCGCTGCCAGCTTAAATTCCTGCTCCGCCCCTGCCAAATCGCCACGTTTCACCAGGACTGCCGCCAAGGTTACCCGTCCCGGCGTCCAGAGTGGCATCGCCCGCACGCATTTGCGTACCATTTTCTCGGCGGTATCCACATCCTCAACTCGTACAGCCTCCTCTGCTGCCATCCACCATTGTTTGATACGCTTTTGGCGAACATACCGCCGTACAACTTGAAAAGAAACCACGCCGCACACCACCAATATCCCAACAATATACTGATTCATACTTCTACCTTTATTATTAAAAACAGATAAAAACTATTTCAAACCTTCAAAAATCATTGCTTTGTTCGTGTGCGACTGCACTTGTTCGAAACTAAAGTGGGCAGCGCGGTATTCCCCGTCAAAGAATCCTTCTTCACGTAAAGTACCATTCTCTTTGGCAGGTAATGCCACATGTGCATAGACGCCATCTGCCCAATCCACACTGCATCGAAACGCAGGACCATAAAGTGTCTCGTAGTAGCAAGGCCCCCCTGTATGAGGAAGGCTATTCACCGTATGCAAAGCACCAGAAGTAGGAAAAACCGACAAAAACAGGGCATTCCCTATAATTGGAAGGGCTGCTAAACGGTGTGATTTGGGCAAATTATGTAGCTTTCCCCATTGCCAATGGTCTATGGTGCCACCGAAACGTGTTTTTAAGCAGGCTACGGTATCCTTGAATGCATGCACGACAATATCACGCATGCTTTCCCGTTGTGGGGTGGAAACATCATCCCACCAAGGGGAATCCGGGGAGGCCATCAGGTATTGCAAAAAAGAGGAATGGCTAGAGATAGTCTTGTACACGGCAAACAAGTCCTCCCCGAGTTCATCTTGTATAGCCTGACGCAGTATGGTGTCACATAGAACCGCATAGATGGCCGCTCCGGGTGCATTCTTGTCCATACAGCGGTCCCACTTTGCCATGCGTAGATAGGCCGCAATTTCTAAAGGACGCAACGCGCCGCCTTCATGGCGCAAGATATCTTGTATCTGACCGCGCAGTTCCACGACCTCCTCCGCATAGACATCTAACAGCAGCGTTTGCAGTGTTTCTTTGTCCCACGAGGGGCGTTTTTCTAATAATGCTGCCAGACGTTGCATTCGCTGCTCGGTGGGCCTATTTTCGAGGCCTTCCGCGTCAGCTGTGTTTCCCAGCACAAGACAGTTCTGGCTGAACTCCTCCTTGCTCCCTCCCTCGGATTTTACAGACGTCCAAAATGCTATCCTGCCATCTGTATCTGCATAGGAAATCCCTGCCGTAACCGACCCCATGGCACCAACCGCTGACTCAAAGGCGTCATAATTCGTCGCCCGACTCATACGGTACAATGCCGTCAGATCCCTGAAAGTCGTTTCCGCACCTCTCCAAGACAGGGCAAGACCGGTATTTGGCCCACTATAGGACGCATCCAGAGCATCGGTTAGTACGGGACCATGCTGCGTCACACGCAGCGTATAGTGTAGATCTTTCGCTGCCCGTACCCTAATGCTCTCCTCATGGGTGGCTACCACTGTTTCTGGTTCGGTGAGTTTACTCTCTCCTGAGGACGCTCTTGCAAAAGTTTCATGATAGAAATCCACATCATCCACCTTGAGGCGTGTCAGCATCCAGGCGTGATGGCGTGTGACTCCCGACAGTGGAAAGGGAAATAAGGGCAACCACCAGCCGTAGGTCTGCACGTCGTCATAACTCAGTTGCGCCTCATAAGCGGCAAAGAAACGGTAGTTTCCCCAAGTTGGCGCTCCAAGTAAAGCAGGCTTGCCTGAATCTGTATATTCTCCTCCTAAAACGGCCACAATATCCCCCGGCATCGTTCCTACCTGTTTGGTCAGTTCAGATAAGAGCGATAAAAGCGCTGTGATCTTTATCAGCTCATCCCCTTGCAAGGTAGCAGTACGAAAATCGGCATGCTGGCTTTCCGGTTTTGAGGAAAATAAAGGCAACAGTTCATGTTGCGCCAGCCTCGCCTGGAGTACAGAAAACAATAATTCTTCTCGCAACTCTTCTGAAAAAGCAAACTGGAAAAAGGCATAGGCCATCAGGGAATCTGTGGCGGTAAAGGGGCGAGACGGTACGCGCGAGATCCAGAATTCAAAGGGTTGCGGTTCCTCTGTTTGCGCTGTGTTTATCCCCAGGATAAACGCATCGAGAGCGCGGCGCATGCCGTCATCTTCTTCCAGCTCTTCTAACGCGTGGAGGGCCCATGCACGTAACTGCATTGCCCGGACAAGCTGATCTACGGATGCAAACGCTTCTCCGAAAATCTCTGCCAGACGCCCATCGGCTAAACGGCGCAATAATTCCATCTGAAACAGACGGTCTTGTCCCATTGCATAGCCCATTGCGAAATAGGCGTCGGTCCCGTGCTGAGCACGGATATGCGGCACACAGGCCTCATCGCGCACCAACTGCACTTTTTCCTGAATCTGTGCATGCCGCACCCGTCGCTCCCAATTGGGGGTCCGGGAATGTAGCTCGACAAAAAGTACGGCGAAAAAAAGCCCCACCCCCATCATCAACATCACGCCCCCTACCACCACTATTGCCAAAAAACGATTTTTCATTTCTGTCCTGCACCTTCTATGCCCCTGGATACACGGTACCATAGAGGGATCAGGATAAATTTTCAAACTTTTTATCGCTGACAACTATGGCTTAGAACGCTTATAGCGCCTTCTGCATATAGGATACGCTTTCAAGTGGACTCCAAATCCCATCGGCACAGACACGTGCGTTGATGGTACAGGCTTGTTCCAGAGAAATGGAAGAATCCGCCACAAGTGCCTGGGCAGTGGGTGCTATCTCTTTCTCCGCAACTAACGACACCTTGAGCAAGAAGTTGGGGTCTGTTTTTTCCAGATTCGTTCCGCGGACGGCAAGTATGTTTTCACCTTCCTTCAAACAAGAAAGCAGATGGGTGCAGGGATAGCGTATCTCCTGAAGCGAGTCGGTTATAGAGCGGGCTTCAGTCGCAGGCGCATCCCAGTCTTTTTCAACAAGTAAGCTGTTCCACAGAATTTCTTTACCGTTTAGTAAAATCGAGACTTCGTCGTTATAACGGAGATAGAGAGTGAGATGTTTAAGTTGCGCAATCTCAGCTTCGGAAAGGGTAAAGGGGATACGCATATAGCAGTTGCTATTTATATCGAGCATAGAAGCACTAATGTCAGTATCAATGAACGGGGCAAACTCACCGGAACCGTTGTCGAAACCAAGGGCACCGGAGGCTCCCGTCCAGGTTGTATCATCATAATCGGACAGATACCAATCTTTGACCATAGCCAATCCACCGCCAGCGGTATCGCCCACCAGTCGAAACACGCTTTCATCGAAAGCCGTATGTTCACCGGGGGCTGCTGAAACTTCCAGGATAGCTTCTTCTTCTTCGTTCCATGTATTTATGAGGAAGGAATACACCCCCGGCTCTTGGAATTCAACGGTGATCAAATTGTCCTGTGCGGTTCCTTCAAGTATTTTCTCTTCCTCAAGAGGCGCTGTGAACATATCCTGAAAGGCGAAAAATAATGCATAGAAATATTCATCGGTATGTATATTGAACGTATACGTACCTGCTGTAGGAATTACGATTTTACCGAGAATGTCTGTAACAAAAATACCCGGTGATTCGTTAGCAAGCATACCGGGAAAGGGTAAGGCGTTGGGGTAATGTCCCCCGCTTCCTGTTGAGCTAAAATTGAGCGTAGATACCTGTGCTTTTATAGGGTCCCGCATTTCTGTTGCAAAAAACGCCAGGTTGTAAAGATCTTTAAGGATATCAGTAGCGCGATATAGGGTCGTGGCAAACTGTCCTGTTTGTTGAAAATCCAATACACTTGAGGGAACCATGAAACGAGAGGGTGTGCTTTGGTCGACAAGCGCCACTTGTGCAGAAACGGGAGCGTTCATCGGGTCTGAACCATCCAGGGTATAGTAAATTATTCCGCTTCCATTGGGGTTTGAGAGCGAGAGCATATCCTCTTCGATTGTAATATTGGGATGCAAAGGGTGGAAGAGGCCTTCATCGGAAAATGTACGGAGCAAAAAGGCGCGTCGATTGGGTAGGAATACGTCTGCGGGGTAGGTGTCCATATCGGGTAGAACGTCGTCGATAATCTCACTTAATTCTTGATAGCGTGCCTGGACATGTGCATCGGTTAAAGCACCATCGTTATAAAAATGCACCCGTACCCGCTCTGCGAATTGCTGGCGAAAACTTTCGTTTTTGTACAATCCCTGAAAGAGCCATGCGAGAGGATAATCATCCCGATACAGCAGCCCTCCATCTTCCCCGACGGGACCATAGGGAATGGAACGCAGGCCATTGTATTCTGTAGGTGGCGCCGTCATGCCATATTCTAAGTCCCAGGCATAGGGAATAAACTTGCTGCCGGGCGCCTTTTCCCTGGCAAAATTCCAGTTCCAATATGGCCAATCTAAATTACCAAGATAAAGATTGAGGATAATATAGTCAATAAAAGCAACTATATCCAATCTACTTGCCACGTCTGTAAAGACAGCTTCCAGACTGCAATCCTGATTACGGACAATGTCTATCAACTCGATAAAAAGGGCGACGGTCTCCTCCGAAGGCGTATACTTCTCTGATGATTTTGAGGCGGAACTGGGCTCGCATCGTGAAAGCCCTCTTTTCCAATGAGAGAACGAAACGGATTTATCGTCCGGGTCCCAAGGCCATGGATCTTCTCCATCAATACGCTCCCAGTCTTTATCAGAGTCAAAAAACTGCTGAAAGAAGTCTTCCCGACATCGTTCTGCCAGGTTGACATAGCCTTTATATTCTCCATTTATATACAAGTTAAAAATATCGCCACGGGCTGCACATTGCCCCATATCTAAAAAGATCCTGCGGGAAAATTCATCTTTAATAAAAGGGTTATGGTCTGTATTTCCGCTACGCATAACAAGCTGTTCGTAGCTTTCAATATCAGAGTCAGGAAACAGCTCACACTCCAGTTCAGACACCGTATCTTCAAAGCAAAGTCGGAAGGAATAGCGCTCCAGATAATCATCCCATGGGCCATCGGTGCGACGATTATAGTAGTGCAGATTTCCATGCAATTTTATCATCGCATTGGCAGAGAATGTATCGACATGATTGAATACTTCTACAGAAATCGGTCGCACTATTTCATCTGGGTCTAGTAAGGCATTGTTATAATCCCCTTCTTCAAACGCTAGCCATCCCGAAGAAGGAAGGTAAACGCCACCAGAAACCCCCATAATCCCGTTGGGCTCGTAAAAAGTTTCTTGCGGATTACCCACTAGAGAAAGAATCGGCAATGCGCTTTCTACTGCATTGGGATTAAAAATATAGCTTTGGGTGCAAACTTCGGTATTCATGAAATCGCTACGATATGCACAGGCGGAAACTACTGTAGAAGAAGCGATAGGGATAGCTTCGTTATAGAGGTATCCTGTACCTTGCGTGGGAATTGTGCCATCCAAGGTATAGCGAATTTCAGCCCCGTTAGTACCACAAGAGAGCGAGAGCAAAAAAGGATTCGTGTGAAAATCACTGGACGAGCTAAACTCAACCGATTTCATAAACCCGGCGTAGCGGCTTTTTTCATCATTGGGTGCACCCGGCGTCGGAACGGAAAAATACCAACATCCCTCACGCTGTGCACTGCGTCCATAGGAAATATCCGTATACTGCTTTGGAAATGAAGGAGAAAAACAGGTACTGGCGCGCACTCCTCCTGAAGGATCACAAAGCGCCAGATATTCTCCGCCTTTGCTGAGCTTGAAATCGGTGTGTATGGGTTGCCCATTGACAGGAGCGCGATCCTTGTTAGAAGCAAAAACCACAAGATAGGACTTTGCAGGTAATGTGATCGCGGGGAGATAGAAAAGTAATTGGTGATTCTTTTTATCTGTCAAGGACCAGCCTTCCAGCATGACCGGGGTGTTGCCTGCATTGTAGAGCTCTATCCAATCCTGCTCATCCCCGTCTTCATCCGTCAGTCCGATATCGTTTGAGGCGACAAATTCGTTTATCACGAGGTAGTCTGCAGTTGCTGATAACGGATTTTCTTCGTAATACACTTCTTGCCCATCGTTTACCCCATCCTCATCGGTATCCGGCTGTAATGGATCCGTCTGGTGAACCACTAGCTCTTCTCCGTCTGATAAACCGTCTCCATCATGATCTGGATTATCCGGATCCGTTCCTAGTTGCTCTTCGGCAAGATTAGTCAGTCCATCTCCATCCGAATCTATATCATGGCCTAGAACATGACGAACCAGTAGCTGATAATCCACCGCATCGGTACAACCGGAGTGATCCAAATCGGTTTCAGAACAGGTCACCCGCCCCAAAAAGCTGTTCACCAGAATTTTCAGATCGCCTGCATTGACCTCTCCAGAGCCATCCAAATCTCCAGCAAGAGGTCCTGCAAAAGCCGTTCGAGTGAGAACAAAGAGAAAAAAAGCCCGCATAGAAGTCGGCGACAGTAGCCCCCGTTTTTCCAAGAACCAGCCAGAATAAACAGTAGTATCAACATACCAAGAAAAAGTCTTCCTATAGGAAGCGTAGCATGGGGTTCAATCGTAACCTCCCCGTCGAGAAACAAAGCATCCACTCGGGTTGCATCCCCTCTCACCGCTGAAACGTCGGTGAGTTGAAGGGGAATCGATACTTCGTGATCCAATGAAAACTCCGCATCTAAAACCAACGTAAACAGAGCCCCTGCCTGAAAAGGTGTTTCGTTCATACCACCACAGGCAATCAGGACGCTTTGCCCATCTTGTTCATAGGATAGTGATTTATCGGCAGCCTGTGCCGCAGGTCCAATATGTACCGCATGCAGCTGTAAAGGATGCCCAAATGTTATTCGGTAAAAAAGCGTCGCTACTTCTGAGGGATTTTCCGGTAAGGAAACCGGTACTTCCGCCCTACCTAGCGCAGCAACGTCTGCGTCGCTAACCTCCAAATATACCTCATTTGCGTATATTGGCAACGATATAAGTAAGAAAAAAAATAGGGTCAGTATCCTCATATTAGCTCCTGGGGGATCTCTCAAACACAGGCGAACGTCACGCCCACGTCTTTCACGGTTCTAGTAAATTTCGTTTTTTGCAGAATTTTTACTTTAATAATTGAAGTACTATAGATTAAATCCATAGAACCATTAAATCTGTATGTGAATTCATCTATCAGAAATGCTGAAATTATATCAAGTAATTTAGTAGGTGTACTATATATATTATATTATTTCTGCATCCTAAAACAATCCATTTTTATTGTCAAACATGGCGAAAGATTCTTAACTTGGAACAGGAGGACGAAATTAAGGGAATTTATACTTTTTGACAATACAGCATCGTTCAATGCATTATTTTTAGAAAACAGCTACTAAGGAGATTTTGGTCCGATGAAAAAGTTCTTTCTCGCAACGGCTATAGCCACAGCACTGGTACTCTTGACGTGCGCCTATGCGCTGCCTACAGGTGCGGCGAAAAATAAAATCACGCAGCCAGCCCAGGTCTTGCGTCATGTTGTACTCTTCAAGTTTAAAAACGAGACTTCTGCACAGGATGTTCGTGCTATTGAAAATGCCTTTTGTCGTTTACCCGCTGCTATCGACACCATCTATGACTTTGAATGGGGCACCGATGTCAGTGTAGAAAACCTGCACAACGGGTTCACGCATTGTTTCGTGGTTACATTCCTAAGCGAAGAGGATCGCGCCCAGTACCTCCCTCATCCTGAACACAAAAAATTTGGGGAAATCCTGAGTCCCCATCTGGATAAAGTTACTGTGGTGGATTATTGGACCCGCCCCTAGCGCAACCACATTCTTACGCTTTACCATCTTAGAATTGGTTTTGTGACACCACCTTGAAATCCCTCAATTCTAAAAAGGATTTTTTATGTCATTATTGCTGACTTTACTCTGCCTTGCCGCTGCCGACGTTCTTCCTGCCTCTAGCTATCCCTTACCTGAGAGGGTAGAGCGGGTTTTGGAATTGGCACCGGGTAAGGATAACCCGCGTAATTCGGAGGGGGATTTCATCCAGCTCAAAGATGGACGCATTCTTTTTGTATACACCTACTTCTGCGGTGGTACAGGCGATCACGATGCGGCTATCCTCAAAGCACGCGTATCCTCGGATCGTGGCCAAACCTGGTCCGCGAAGGACACGACTCTGGTCGATAACGAAGGCGGTATGAATGTCATGTCCATATCGCTGTTGCGCCTTCAGAATGGAAATATCGGGTTATTCTATCTGCGAAAAAATACGCTGGACGAGTGTATGCCCTATATGCGTATCTCTACCGATGAGGCCCAAAGTTGGAGTGAAGCTACGTGTTGTGTCCCGAAAGAACATATCGGATATTATGTGGTCAATAATGATCGCGTTGTGCAGTTAAAAGACGGTCGTCTCCTCGTACCCGCAGCTCGCCATGCGGTTAAAGGCGGCCCGCGTACTCCGGGGATGGTTTTCTGCTTTTGGTCTGACGACAATGGAAAAACATGGACTAGAACGGATAAAGCCTTGGTATTACCGGAGGATAAAGGCAAACAACAAAACAAGGACGGATTGCAGGAACCGGGAATTGTGGAGCTTAGCGATGGACGGTTGCTTATGTTGCATCGCACCAGCAAAGGTGTATTCTATTGTTCCTACTCTAGCGATCGGGGGGAAAGCTGGACGGAACCCGCTCCGACAGACTTGTGTACACCGCTTTCTCCGGGCTCTATAGAGCGCATCCCTTCCACTGGTGACTTATTGTTGGTTTGGAACGATCTCTCCCATCAGCACCGCATGTTCAGAAAAAAACGCACCCCGCTCACCGTCGCCATTTCAAAGGACGATGGACAAACGTGGATTAAGAAGAAAAATCTGGAGACCGACCCGAATGGCTGGTATTGCTACACGGCCATCGAGTTTGTGGATAACCATGTACTGTTGGGGCATTGCGCAGGCGATCGTAGCAAGTACAATGGCCTGGAACGTACTGAAGTGTTGCGTTTCCCAGTTTCCTGGTTATACGAATAGCACTTTTAAAAAAATCCGGGAAAGACACGTTCTCAATGTCTTTCCCGGATTTTTTTCTGTCTACGATACGTTTTGTTTGAAATAGGCACGAATGGCTTCAACATCGCGGTCAATCGCCTCTATGAGCGCTTCCAGACTCTCAAACTTCTTTTCAGGGCGTATTCGCTTGTGAAAAACAACTTCCATTACTTCTCCTACGATATCTTGTTTTTCAAAATCTAAGAGATGCGCTTCGATTGCCGTTGAGTTGTGGCGAATGGTAGGCGCGACGCCAATATTAATAGCCGCTGGATACGATACACCCTCCAGCCATGCCTCTGCTGCGTATACCCCATTGGCCGGAATTGCATCGCAGTGTGGTCGCAAATTGGCAGTCGGAAAACCCAGTTTTCGTCCGACCCCCCGTCCCGATTCCACGGTTCCTCGAATGGAGTACTTGCGACCTAAAAAATGCTCTACCCGCTCCACTTCCCCTTGTAAAATACATTCGCGAATCAGGGTGCTACTCACGCGTTCTCCCTGAATAACGCGCTGTGCAATTTGTCGCACTGAGAAGCCGTAGTCGGGTGCAATACGCGAAAGGTATTCGTAATCCCCTTCAGCGTTTTTGCCAAAACAGAAATCGTGACCGACAATCAGCACTTTGGCATGACAGCGCTTGACCACGATCTCTTCGACAAATTCACGAGGGGAAAACGCTGCTATAGCTGCGTCGAAAGGAAGCATGTACAATACATCAATGCCTGCCTGAGCCAGCAGTTCCGCTTTTTTGGCATCGCAGGTAAGAATGTTCGGGGCATTTTCCGGGGCAAAAATCTGACGTGGATGTGGTGTCAGGGTCAACAATGCGGCTGTACCGGAACAATATCGCGCCGTGGCGATCAATTCCTCCAAAATCCGTTGATGTCCCAAATGTACGCCATCAAAACTGCCAATAGTCAGGACCAGATTGGGGAAGACTTCGCTTGTCTTTTGTACATCTTCGATTATCCGCATAGGAAGCACCCCTTTGTACGTCCTGGTGTATTAGTGACTAGAATCTGGAAAGGTGTCATAAAAAACGAATTTTTTACTGCGGTCAGGGATGGTAAGGACCATACCTATTGCTTGTGGTTGCTGGACCACTTTAGCGGATGAAAACTCGCTTTGGATGCACATTTGCGCCTGCCGCGGAGGCTTCCACCTGTCCCAAAGCCAGTAGCTTACCCGCTTCGTTTTTGATCTGCACCCAACCGTCATTTACAGGGCAGGGTTGCAGAAAATCCGGTGTAGCTAAATGGGTGCCAGAAACCACTAAGGCACGCGCGGAGGGGCGTATGGTCACTTCCGGCAGCTCTAATACGTCGTCAATGGGCAATAGATGCTCCCGAACAACGTCGGGACCGGTCAATGCGTCCACGGTTATGGCATCCGTCACAGAAAAACGGCCCACGCGGGTACGACGCAGAGCGGCTAGCACCGCACCGCATCCCAACTGCTCGCCAACATCATGACATAAGCTGCGCACATAGGTTCCCCGCGAGCAACGCACCGATACCTGCGCATCGGGTACTTCATAGCGTAAAACGTCAAAATCATATACTGTAACTTCGCGTGGAGTGCGTTCAACAACCTCGCCTTTTCGGGCCTTCTTGTACAGTCGTTCCCCTCCCACCTTCACAGCGCTCACCATTGGAGGTAACTGGGCGATTAAGCCGGTGAATTGATTGCAAACGGTTTGAATTCCATCCTGAGACAGAGCGGGTACTGGTTTTTCCTCTAAAACTTCCCCATCCAGATCATAGGAATCGGTCACCACACCAAAACGCATAGTGCCTTCATAAACCTTGTCTAACCCAGTAAGATGTTCAGAAAGTCGGGTTGCTTTACCCAAACAGACCACCAGCAGCCCAGTGGCGGCAGGGTCCAAGGTGCCGGTATGTCCCACACGACGCAGCCCTGCTGCACGGCGCACGCGATCGACAACATCATGTGAGGTCATTCCTTGGGGTTTGTCTACCAGCAATACACCCGTCATGGCTACTCTCCATCTATTTTGGCGGTGCTATCCTGCAGTATGAAAGTTTCCAGATGAGGCGTCACCTTGCGACGCACCGCCTCTAAAGATTCCTCAATCGTAGCTCCCGCAGCAGCCGCATGCCCACCGCCGCCATATCCATTCAAAAATTGTGCTGCATTGAAACCTGCTGCCGCACGCAGACTTACTTTTGTAGCGTCAGGCGCTACTTCGGTAAACAAAGCCGCAATCTCCACCCCTTCGATATTGCGCACATAATTTATCAGACCGTCCATATCTTCACGGCTCGCCGCCACATCCGTCAAATCCTGCTGGCATACATAGGAAACCGCAAGACGCCCTTCGGCGGACAAGGCCAACCGATCCAGCACGCGTTGTAAAAGATACATCTTTGGCAGCGGTAAAACATCAAAGACATCGCGACAAATCTCGGCTGCATCAATGCCCGTTTCCAAAAGAGCCGCTGCAATCCGATGGGAACGCGGTGAGGTGTTCGAAAAACGATACCCACCTGTGTCCGTAATTTGCGCCACATAGATACAATGGGCGGCGAATATGGACATGGGTAGCTCTGCAGCCTCATACAACGCCGCCACGATTTCTCCGGTCGCCGCATAGGTGGCATCGATATAACCCGACGTACCTTCTGGTTCTTCCTCCAGATGATGGTCAATTATGAGCGTTTTCTGATGTGCAGGTACATAGTCCACCGCCTGGCCCATACGATCCCGGCGGGATACATCGAGCACAAGCGCCAAATCATAAGAAGGGGTGGACTTGATGTTTCCGGTTTGGATAGCCTTCGCACCAGGCAGGTGCGCATAACGCTTAGGGACCGGATCGGACAAATAGCATGTAATATTATGCTTCCCCAAGGCTTCAAGAAAGTAGCGCATGGCCAGCACACTGCCTACGGCGTCGCCATCGGGATTAACATGTGAGGTAAGGAAAAAAGAATCCGCAGCCCGCAATTCTTCAATCACAGCCTCCAATCCCAGCTTCAGCATTGGTGCAGCCTGCTGCTCTTCATGAATTTTGGTGAACACTTCTTCGAGATGATAGATCTCATCCAGTGTATCATCAGGAAAGAAGCGAATCTCAGGTGTTACCCGTATACGCAAGTGCTTGCCAACTTCCCGACGAATCCAACCAGCCGAACGCTGCAGAGCAATCAGGGAACTGGTCCGCGCTTTTTCGTCGCCGTATAAGCTGACGTAGACGTTGGCATATTGTAAATCCGGCGACATCCGCACTGCCATAATCGATACAAAACCGATACGGGGATCTTTCAAGCCCTTGGTAAGGAGTTTTGCGATTTCCTGTCGAATTAACTCGGCAACGCGCCTGGGGCGCCCCTTTTGACTCATAATAATTCTATCCGGTACTCAAGCAATTCCGCATGGGACTTGTATTCTGCAAAACGGGCAATTTCGTTCAGTTGCGTATTAGCATGACGGCTTTCGTTGGAAACAACGCAAACCGTTACTCGCGCCCGCTGCCACAAATCGTGATATTCTGTCTCCGCCACGGAACAGTTGAAATGGTTTCGTAATTGCTGCTTCAAACTTTTTACTACACGTCGCTTATCCTTTAGCGAGCGCGCACCAGGTATCAATATATCCAGATGAAGTACACCGATAGTCATTGCGGCAGCACCTCAGCCTTGGTGTAGATAACCCGCCTTCTTTCGATTGCGCATAATTCTGCTGCATTCCCAAGTCGTGGAGGAGGACATGCACAGCACCCTGTCATGACTGCTGCTGATACGGACACGATGCCCCCTCTCCTAAGGGAATACCTTATAGCGTTTTTGAGACTTCATCAATCCGGTAGGTTTCGATAATATCGCCTATCTGGATATCGTCATACCGTTCAAGCTTGATACCACACTCAAATCCAGTGGCAACGCTACGTACTTCGTCTTTTTCACGCCGTACAGTGGCAATTTTGGTTTCCTGAATCACCACATCGTCGCGAATGAGACGCGCCAAGGAGCCACGGGTCGTCTCGCCGTCCAGCTGGAGCGAACCCGCAATATTGCCCACAGCAGAAGAACGGAAAATCTGACGAATCTCGGCATGCCCCAAGACAACTTCCTTTTTATCCGGCGTTAAAAGCCCTTCCAATGCATGCCGTACTTCGTCTATCATCTCATAAATCACCCGGTAAGTGCGGATTTCCACGCCTTCCGTTTCGGCAATTTTTTTCACGCGTGTGTTGGCAGTCACATGGAAGCCGACAATAACGGCGTCACTAGCGCTGGCCAGCATGATGTCTGATTCGTTGATACCACCCACACCAGAGTGAACGACGGCTACGCTGACTTCCTCATTGCCTAGTTTGGCCAAGCTCGAATTCAGCACGTCTACCGAACCCTGTACGTCGGCTTTGATGATGATGTTCAACTGCTTGCGCTCCACCCCCATCATACGGGCATGGAAATCTTCCAAGGTCATGTGCTTAGTCGCCGGCCCCTTACGCTGGCGATTCACAGCTACCCGTTTCTCCGCCACAGTGCGCGCTACACGCTCGTCTTCCGTTGTCACAAAGATGTCACCCGCATTCGGGGGTTCACTAAATCCGGTCACCAATACTGGCGTCGAGGGCCCCACCTCCTTCACCTGCGCTCCCTTGGAATTTGTCATGGTACGCACGCGGCCATAAGATTCACCCGCCAGGAAATAATCACCTACATGCAGGGTACCATTCTGAACCAACACCCACGCCACCGGGCCTTGCCCACGACTCAATTCCGATTCCACAATAGCGCCACGCGCATGCTTGTTGGGATTGGCCTTTAACTCAAGCATCTCCGCTTCCAGCACCAGCATCTCCATCAAATCTTCGATGCCTTCGCCTGTTTTACACGAAATGCTACGCATGATCGTTTTGCCGCCCCACGCCTCATCCACCAGCTCATATTGGGTCAATTCCTGGCGCACACGATCCGGCTGCGCATTGGGCTTGTCAATCTTGTTAATTGCCACCACCAACGGCACTTCCGCTGCCTTGGCGTGGTCAATAGCTTCAATCGTCTGTGGCTTAACGCCATCATCCGCCGCCACCACAAGCACGACGATATCGGTCACATGCGCACCGCGTGCACGCATCTGAGTAAAGGCTTCGTGGCCCGGTGTATCGAGGAATACGACACGCCCCTTCGACATTTCCACGTCATACGCCGCAATATGCTGCGTGATTCCGCCAGCCTCACCTTCTGCCACATTATCCTTGCGCACTCTATCCAGCAGTGAAGTTTTACCATGATCCACATGGCCCATCACCGTAACCACCGGCGCACGCAACCTCAAATCTTCTGGTTTATCAGGTTCTTCTGCAAGAAGGTCTTCTTCTTCAGGAATCACCGCCTCCACCTCATAGTCGTACTGCGCAGCCAGTCTGCGCACCACATCCATCTCCAAAACCTGGTTTTTATTCGCCATGATGTTCTCATCCATCAAGGCCAAAATAACCTCTGTCACATCGGCTTGCAACGCATTCGCGAGCTGCTCCACCGTGATGTTCTCATCTACCTGGATGACACCACCTTGGGTCTGCTCTGTGGACGCAGCCTCGTCCGTACGTTTCTGTTTTTTACGCCGTTTCTTCCCACTGCCACCTGCTTGTATCTCGCGCACTGCCGCCGCTGCTTCTCGCCGCATAGTCGCTTCATTTAATTTTGCACGTTCAGCACGCTTTTTGCGTTTACGCGCCGTTTTACCAGAGGGCGCACCACGTCCGGCTTCTGCTTTTTCTGGCAATGGGCCTGGTATGGGTGCATCGATCGATGCTGCAGGAGCAGCAGGCTTACGCCCAGCACCACCTTTACGTTCAGACGTTTTACGTGCACGCACTGCGGCCTTTTGTTGGCTCCGCTCATGTGCTTTTCGAATAACTGCAGCCACAACCTCGGGATCCGGGGTTGCCAAGGGGCGCGAGTTGGTCACAGGGGTTTCGGGTTGCGCTACCGGTGTCAGTTTTGCTGAATTTTCCTCTTTCTCTTCTTCTTCCTTAGGCGGCAGAATCATTGCTGCAACAGGCTCTTCTTCGAGAATAGCTGCTACAACTTCGTCCCCGTCTCCCCCAGTTCTTTCGTCTTCGCTTTTCACTTCCGAAGTTTCTTCCGGTTCCACCTCAGGGAGAATCTCAACGGTCTCCTGGGGCTCCTGTTGCGATACTACTTCTTGTTCTGGTATTTCTGGTGTTTCTGCGACGGGTTCTTCCGGTACAGGTGTTTCTTCCTGTTCTTTTTCTGATTCCTCTTCGACTACCGTCGCCGCAAGTGCTGGTGCTTCTTCCGATTCCTCGATAAGGGGCATTTCCTGGGCAGGTTCTTCGAATACTTCTACGACCGCTTCTTCTTGGGACACTGCAGGCTGTACAATCTCCACCGGTTCTTCTTCCACCGGCGCCTCCACGATAACTTTCGTGGATTCAGCGATTTCAGCTTGTTCCTCTGGCTCAGCAATCTCTACTGTAGCTTCCTCGTCAGCAGACTTAGAGGCCGCAGTCTTCTTTGTCGCAGTCTTTTTCTTAGCTTTGCGCGCCACCGCTGCTTTCTTCGCCGCCTTCTGCAAACGCTCAGCTTTACGCTTTTTCGCTGCTTCCTCTTTCTTAACCTTTTTCAAAAACGCATCAAAGGCTGAGGGAGTTTCGTCTATATCGATAAGAATATCGGTTTGCTCGTCATCAATCTCTGCATCAACATCCTCGATGTCATAATGCAGTTTGCGCAGAGTTTCGACGGCTTCTTCTGCACTCATATCAAGACGCCTTGCCAAACTGGCAATTGTCTGCATCTACACATCCCTCCAAGATACTTCAGCACAACCTGATGTTGCACCTACCTAAAAGTGGTCCATGGGTCACATCTATCAGGAATGACCCTACGCGTCTTTTGAATACGAATTGCTCGTGTTCTGCACGCCCCTGAAATTTTGCTTTTAAGGACGATACGTCTAACGCGTTTCGGTTAACTAACTTACATCAGCGGAGTCTCCCTTTTCCGCCGCCTCCGTTTGCGGCGTCGCCTCCTCCGTTGGCACATCACTCTCCTCCGAGACGTTTTCAGGAGTTACCTCCGCGCCGGTTTCGTCAATCTCCCCCACCTCCTCCTGCATATCTTCCAGCTCCATTGATTCGTCTGTGGCGATATCTGACTCTTCTTCGCCACGAATATCAATGCTGCATCCTAATAGTTTCGAAGCAAGACGCGCGTTTTGGCCTCGTTTACCAATGGCCAGCGAGAGTTGATCCTGAGGCACTACAACCTGGATAGCGCCTTTTTCAAGATCTACGCGAATATCAAGGATGTCGGCTGGGTTCAATGCATGGGCACACAGTTCGACGGGGTCTTCACTCCAAGGAACGACGTCGATCTTTTCGCCCGACAATTCTTCCACCACCGCACGCACCCGCGACCCTTTCATCCCCACACACGCCCCTACGGCGTCTACGTTGATATCCTTCGAGGCCACCGCCACTTTCGTGCGACTACCTGCTTCGCGTGCAATAGCCTTGATCTCCACCGTACCATCGTAAATCTCAGGCACTTCTAACTCAAAAAGCGCACGCACCAGTTCAGGCGAGGTACGTGACAACACCACCTGTGCACCGCGCGGTCCCTTCTCCACCTCCTGTAAATGTGCACGAATCCGATCACCCGGCTTGAAATTCTCGCGTGGTGATTGTTCACGATAAGGAACGATAGCTTCAGCGCGCCCAATGGAGACAATGATATTGCCGTGGCTGATACGCTTAACACTACCCGTAATTAATTCACCTTCGCGTTCTTTGAACTCGGCAAAAATCTTGTCGCGTTCCGCGTCTTTTAATTTCTGGATGATTACCTGCTTTGCGGTCTGCGCTGCAATCCGCCCAAAGTCCTTGGGTTCCGTAGGCAGTTTCAAACGGTTGCCTACCACTACTTCCGGATTCAGTTTCAACGCATCTTCCAGAGAAATCTCCGCCGCCTTGTCCTTTACTTCCTCGACCACTGTGCGGATTTCGAAAACTTTGAACGCCAACGTGTTGGGATCCATATCGACGGTAATATTGGCGACTCTATCCATGCTTTTGCGCGCAGCGCTTTCAATAGCGCTACGTATCGCTTCAAGCAACGTATGTCGATCGATACTTTTTTCCGCTTCAAGCTGTTGCAGAATTACCCGTAGATTCTGATCCAACGTTATCTCCTTTATCAAGCGCTACCGATTGAGATTCGCTTTTTTAAGATTCTCAATGTGAATCTCATAACACACGCCATCACAGTCGAGTTTGATCAATCCGTCGACAAACCCGTTCAGCACCCCCGAAAA
Source organism: Candidatus Hydrogenedentota bacterium (assembly GCA_963678445.1). Taxonomy (GTDB): domain Bacteria; phylum Hydrogenedentota; class Hydrogenedentia; order Hydrogenedentales. Next base: position 5,015,529 of record OY782877.1, read on the forward strand.
TTTCTTTCGACCATCTGTCGGAGAATGCGTTACCACCCGCACCTCCTCACCCACATACTTCTGAAAATCTTGCGGCTTGCGCAAAGGACGATCAATACCCGGCGATGACACTTCCAAAAAATAATTCTCGTGTATAAAATCACCAGCATCCAACAGCGGATTCAATAATTGCGAAACCGCTGTGCAATCATCCAAAGTAATCCCACCTGACTTATCTATATACAACCGCAAGATATGCATGCCGCCCTGCGTCCCCACATACTCCACCTCTATCAATTCATAGCCTTGTTCTTGCAACTCCGGCTCGAATTCCCGCCATGCACGTCGAACGATTTCTTCTCTGGCCATACGCCATGCCCCGATACTTTAGTGACTGACAATCCAAAAGCTGTCATAAAAAACAAAATCCCTACTGTGCTCCGGGATGGCACAGAGCATAGCTCCTGCTTGCGGCTGTTCAACCGCTTCAGTCCCGACACCAATAAAAAAAGCGGGCCAAGACCCACTTCATAGCGAAGTCACAGTTTTACAGGCGTCAGTGTAGCACAAAAAACAAGGTTCATGCAATAGCCAACCTAGCAAACAGAATAAATACCATACAATGCATTCATCCAGCCACCATTGCAGCAAAACTCTTTACCCTTAACTGCTCCTCTGCTTGTGCTTACAGACACCAAGGCATCTCATTTTTATACCACAAAATATGCACATTCGGCGTGTTTCAAGAAAAAGCAGATACTGTTTGAATATAAAACACCTTCTGAATAAGAAAACGGTAGACGAATTCCGCATTATCTCACACAACTCCTTTTATAATAATAACTTAATCGGTTTTTAGTGCGCTTTTTTTAGATTGGCACAAAAATGGCTTTTACAGAAGGCAGGAAAATGGAATCTGTAAGGAGAAAAATAATGCGCTTTGATAAATTCACTATAAAATCGCAGGAAGCCTTGGCGGCGGCTATGGAATACGCTATAGAACAAAACCACCCTGAGGTCGATGCGCTGCATCTACTCAAAGCTTTGGTGGAACAAAAGGAAGGGGCTGTAGGCGCGATACTGCAACGTATCGGTATGTCAGCATCGCAACTTTCAAGCGAAATCGCACAAACGCTGGCACGGCGCCCCAAGGTATCTGGAAGCGGTTCGGCACGTCCGACACTCAGCGCAGTATCCGATCAAATCCTGCAGACGGGCTGGAAAGAAGCGCAGCAACTTAAAGACAGCTATTTGAGCACCGAGCATATCCTGCTCGGCATGCTGGCCCATGGCAAAAATGAAGCGGCCACCTTATTGCATAATCAAGGTCTAACCCGTGACCATGTCTTGCAGGCTTTAGAATCCATTCGAGGTGGACAGCGTGTGGACAGCCCCGAGGCGGAATCGACCTATGACGCCTTGCAAAAGTTCAGTCGCGATCTAACCCAACTGGCGCGGGCCGGCAAGCTGGACCCGGTCATTGGTCGCGATGAGGAGGTGCGTCGGGTTATCCAGGTGCTTTCGCGTCGAACCAAGAACAATCCAGTGCTTATCGGGGAGCCCGGCGTGGGAAAAACGGCTATCGTAGAGGGTTTGGCGCAACGTATCGTTGCTGGTGATGTACCGGAAGGCCTGAAGCATAAGCGATTGATTACGCTGGATTTGGCTTCCTTGGTGGCCGGGGCGAAATTTCGTGGCGAGTTTGAGGAACGTCTCAAAGCGGTCCTCAATGCGGTGGAGCAGGCAGATGGCGAAATCATCTTATTCATTGATGAGATGCATACTCTGGTTGGTGCTGGTGCAACTGAAGGCTCCATGGATGCCTCGAATATGCTCAAACCGGCCCTGGCACGGGGTGAATTGCACTGCATTGGCGCCACGACGCTTAAAGAGTATAAAAAACATGTGGAAAAGGACCCTGCCCTGGAACGCCGTTTCCAACCGGTAATTGCAGGCGAACCAGATGTAGAAAATACCATTGCCATCCTGCGTGGCCTGAAAGAACGCTACGAGTTGCATCATGGTGTCAAGATTCAGGATAGCGCGCTGGTCGCGGCAGCGGTACTGAGTAACCGCTACATCGCAGATCGTTTCTTGCCGGACAAGGCAATCGATTTGGTGGATGAGGCTGCCTCGCGTTTGCGTATTGAGATCGACAGCATGCCTTATGAGATTGATGTGCTCGATCGACGTATCCGGCAATTGGAGATTGAACGTCTTGCCTTGAAAAAGGAAAGAGACCGGGCTGCCAAGGAACGCTGTAAAGGTATTGAGGAGGAATTGGCGAATCTTAAAGAGCAGCTCAGTGCTCAGAAGGCGCGTTGGCAGTCCGAAAAAGATGTAATCGAGCAACTTCGCAGCACTAAGGAAGCTATTGAGCAGGCCAAACAGGAGGAAGCCCAAGCCGAACGCGAGGGCAATCTGGCCAAGGTGGCAGAAATTCGCTATGGCCGCCTGAATGAACTGCAGAAAGAATTGGAAGAAAAGAATCAACAGTGGATAACCATGCAGGAAAACGGCGCTTTTCTCAGTGAAGAAGTCACGGAAGAGCAAGTCTCGCGTATCGTATCGAACTGGACGGGTGTCCCAGTCGATAAATTGCTGGAGGGCGAGATGGAGCGCTTGTTACAAATGGAAAAACGGCTTTCCAGGCGTGTCGTGGGACAGGATGAAGGTATTCGCGCTGTCGCCGACGCGGTGCGTCGCGCACGGGCTGGACTCAAAGACCCCGACCAACCCATTGGCTCTTTTATCTTCCTCGGACCCACGGGCGTGGGAAAAACAGAACTGGCGCGCGCGCTGGCCGAACTGCTCTTCGATGATGAACGCGCCATGGTGCGTATTGACATGTCGGAGTACATGGAAAAACACGCTGTCGCCCGACTCATCGGTGCGCCTCCAGGCTATGTAGGCTATGAAGAAGGCGGACAACTCACCGAGGTCATCCGACGGCGCCCCTACAGCGTTATCTTGTTGGATGAAATAGAAAAGGCACATCCCGATGTTTTCAATGTATTGCTGCAGTTGCTGGATGATGGACGATTGACCGACAGTCAGGGACGTACTGTGGATTTCAGGAATACCATTGTCATTATGACCTCGAACCTGGGTAGCGAAATCTTCCAGGGAGGTGCGGAGGATATAGAAAAACGTGAAAACCATGTACGAAATGTACTCAAACAGCATTTTCGTCCTGAGTTCCTTAATCGGGTAGATGAAACAGTCATTTTCCACACGTTATCGAAAGAGCACATTCGAAAAATCGTTGATGTACAATTTAACTTACTCACAAAGCGCCTAAAAAATCGCCACTTGACCCTGCAGCTTACCGATTCGGCCAAGGAACAGCTCGCGGAACAAGGTTTTGACCCCTTGTATGGCGCGCGACCGTTAAAGCGCACCATACAACGTGAGATTCTCGATCCGCTGGCTCTCAAAATGCTTTCGGGTAGTATAAATGACGGGCTCTGTGTTATAATTGATTGGAAAGGTGGGCAGTTCATATTTGATATCCAAATGCCCCAAGCGGCCTAATGTGGTGCTAGACCTGGATCGGAATCTAGAACCGGTCCAACCCTCCCCGAGGCCAGGAGTCATCCCCAGCTCCTGGTCTCGTTCTTTTTACATTTCTATTGTAATCTAAATTACACATTATTTTCCACAAAATCGCAAGCTATCTCTTGCCCTCGTAAACGCGCTACAATACCGCCCTGTCTTTTTCAGCTTTTATACTGTTGTTTTTCTAATTCCTACAGCCTCCCTCCGTAGAACGTATCAAAGGAGTCCCCATGGAATTGTCACTTATCGTATGTTTTTTTTCCGTTTGTAGCATTACTACCGCAGCACCAGATATCGCGGCAATTTTCAAGCCTCCAGAGATAGGATTCCTTGAAGAAACTGTCCAATATGAACCAAATGAACGCTCTAAAAGAGGTAAAGCTGCCCCCGCTTTGAAAACCGAATCGGCGGGCGGCCTTGGATACCGAGTACGTCTTGCTTTCAAATGGAATCCTCGACAAAAGCAATGGATATCCTATGGACAAAAAATAGAAGGGGTTGTAAATAAGGAGACTTTCCCTTTTGGTAGACAGTGGAATGTACTATGGCACAACAGAAAAGTAGGGAGCCTAAACAGCACTAAGCAGGCTGCGCAAAACAACAACTACCCATCTGATTGGGGCACAACGAATATTGAAGGAGATAAGGAGCCTCCTCATATAGGCCCACGAACTTTAGATTTCGCGGGATGGAAAGCCATACCGGTCATACGTCCACTGGTGCTTACCTCAAACTCTCCTTGCCCTTTACAGAATGCTTATCAAAAACAAAATATCAGTCACGCTTCAATTCCCCACTCCCTTCTTTCTGCATTTCAGGCTGTATTAGACAGATGGATAAAGACACAACGCCAATATGCAAGTAATATTCCAGAAGATATTAAAGCCGTTCCGGCAGATTTGGTGATGTGTGAGCATTACTATTTAGAAAAAGAAAAAAAACACCTTTACAGACTTGACATTGCTGCTACAAGTCAACTACTCCAATGGGGGGAAGACTACGACGCCTTAATCACACAACACTGGTTTCATCAGCATTCAAACGGTGATATTTTGTATTTGGGGGCAGACATGAAACTCTTGGATTATGGCGACTTTAATTGTAATGGGAAATGCGACTTCATCTTTTTTTTCTCCCAATATAATCAGGATGGCTATAAACTGTTCTGGGACGACTTCAAAAAAAATGTGGACTTCATATGGACATATCACTAAACCTGTTGCTCTTCTTCATACCCGATAACAGAGTTCTAACGCGAAGTCATTAAAACGAAGGAGAATTTCGTGCTTTCCAAAAGCCGTCCCCATCCCCCATACCATCTAGCATTACCCATGACGCCCGCAGAAATACGGCAGCGTCATTGGAATGCACTCGATGTCCTACTCATCACGGGGGATGCTTATGTAGACCATCCCAGTTTTGGCGTTGCCCTTCTGGGACGTTGGCTGGAGGCCCATGGGTATCGGGTGGGCATCGTTGCGCAACCCCGTTGGGACTGCCCTGATGATATTGCCGCCTTGGGACGTCCCCGACTATTCGCAGGCATCACCGCAGGCGCCATTGATTCGATGCTGGCTCATTATACAGCGTTTCGAAAAAAGCGTAGCGATGATGCGTATACCCCTGGTGGACGTGCTGGAGCACGTCCCAACCGCGCTACGTTGGTCTATACTGGCTTGGTGCGACAGGCTTTCCCCGGCCTCCCTGTCCTCCTTGGGGGTATAGAAGCTTCGTTGCGTCGCGCAGTCCATTACGATTTCTGGACGGATAAATTGCGTCGTTCACTCCTCATCGACAGCAAGGCCGATCTGCTCATATATGGCATGGGTGAGCGCGCCCTGCTGGAAGCAGCGCAACGACTCGAATCAATCCCCGAAGAAGCGGTATCACAACGCAAGGAAGCCTTACGAGGTATCGCTGGAACCGCTTTTGCCTTGGGCAAGAAGGAAAGCTGGCCCCCTTCTAACAGCGCAATAGCTACGCTGCCTTCTTTCGAGGAGATTCAAAAAGACCCTCAAAAACTTATGGAGGCGACTCTCGATTTAGAGCGGCATGTTCATCAAGGGAGCCATTGGTTACGTCAGGATAATGGAGACCGGTGCGTCCTTATTGCACCGCCCGCCGCCCCTTTGTCCACCAGAGAGCTGGACCGCCTTTACGATCTCCCCTACACCCGACGCGCCCATCCCAGCTATACGCAACCGATCCCCGCTGCCGATATGATTCAATTCAGCATCACCTCGCACCGCGGTTGCGGCGGCGGATGCTCCTTTTGCTCCCTTGCCCTGCACCAGGGCCGACGCATTCGTTCCCGTAGCACAGCTTCGCTACAAAATGAAGTGCGCCAACTTACCCGACATCCCGACTGGCGCGGCAGCATTTCCGACGTGGGGGGCCCCACCGCCAATATGTGGGGTGCTTACTGCGATCTCGATCCCAAAACCTGCAAACGCACCAGTTGTCTCAGCCCTAAACGCTGCCCCCACTTTCAACCGCCTCAGGAAAAACTGCTGGCGCTACTCAAACAACTCCAACACACCCCCGGCGTCAAACACCTGCGCGTCGCCAGCGGCATCCGATACGACTTGGCGCTACACGCCCCCCGTTATCTCAAAGGCGTCCTGCACAGCTTTGTCGGTGGACAAATCAAAGTTGCCCCAGAACACTGTGTAGATCACGTACTCCACTACATGCGCAAGCCGTCCTTCGCCCAATTCGAAAAATTCCTCACTTTCTTCGAAAAAACTCAGGCTGCCACCGGCAAACGTCAATACATAATCCCCTACCTGCTCAGTGCCTTTCCTGGCTGCACCGATGACGATATGCGCACCCTCACCGCCTGGCTCAAGAAACAAGGCTGGCAACCCAAACAGGTCCAATGCTTCATTCCCACCCCCGGCACCGTCGCCACCGCCATGTATTACAGCGGACGCGACATCAACGGTGCGCCCATCCCCATTGCCCGCACCGACGCCGAACGTCAACGGCAGCATCACATCCTCCTCCCCACCTCCAGGCACTCCAAACACCCAAAAAAAAACGACCGTTGGAACGCTACTGCAAAGCGCAAAAAAGACAATGTTACAAAGAAATCTGCGAGGCATAGAAAGTGAGTTTGGCTCAGAGACGGTAAGGATTATATGGGCACTTGCTAATGGCCACAGACCCGCTGTTGTCCGCCTACTTTTGGGACAACTCCTCCGAAGTACGTTCTATATTCCAAAGCCTGGCGTATTTTAAAAAAACAGAAAATGCTGATAACCCACATAAGACCGCGCCGTGGTACCCATCGCGAAAGCCTTGGCGCAGGAAATACATTTTGATGAACTTGAATAAGGGACGCAGCGTCAGATCAACCCTTCGCGCACGCTTTCCACGCTCATAAGCATCCTGTGCCCCCCACGTCGTAAAACGCATCGCGGTACGAAAATACTCATCGAAATCGCGATAGGTATCGTGATACATCACATCGTTGATCTTGTCCATCGTCCCCTCCACCACCACTTTGGAGTGCACCCGCTTTTCCAGATAGCTTCCCTTACGCGTACGAAAGAGGCGCACATTGTAATCGTGATGCCAACCGCAATACCGAATAAGTTTCCCGAAAAAATAGGAATAGCGAAGTATTTCGTACCCATCGTAACTATCTGGATTCTGAATGATGCGTTGAATCGTTTCCCGCAACGCATCCGAAACCCACTCATCCGCATCCAGCACCAAGGTCCACTCCGTTTCGATCTGGGGCAAAGCCCAGTTGCGCTGATTGGCGGCATTCACATATTCATGCACCACCACATGCTCTGTGTACTGCTTCGCTACTTCCAGGGAACCATCCTGTGTGTTGGGGTCTACCACACAGAAAATATCATCTGCCCACTGCACACTTTCCAGACAACGCGGCAACCTGTCGCCTGCATTGGGCACCAATGTCAAAACTGTTAGATCATTCATAAAACTTCTCGTTTGTAACCATGACGAACTCTGCAGAAGCGCAGATGCTGCGAAGTAAACTTCAGAGACAAATACGTGACGAAGTACAACTTCGTCACGAGCGAAGAACACGCGGTAAGAACAGTATTAAATCAGCTTGCAAATTTCAAGAATTTTATTTCCAGAGCAGTCCAGAAACCCAAACGATCAGCATTGCCCTTTCGAACCCTAAGCAAAGAAAATTCCCACTTTTTAATGCCTCAATTCTAAAAAGCTGTCATAAAAAACTCTCTTGTCAAAAATAAGTATTTCTGAATAGAATTTGAAAGTCCTCCCTCACGGTGGAAACACCAAGTTTTACCAGAATTAATAGTACAACCGAGAGAAAAAGGTTTTGATGGTACGAAAAATAGCCTGTTTAGTCTATTTCTAGTTATTTTCCCATCTTCAAATCAAACATGCTTAGGTCTATTTCTTCGCCTTCAAACTGTAGATTATCGAGTACAAAGACAAGGCGCTTCTCTTGAGACTCCGCCTGGTCCTTGAGCTTATCAGCAAGACTAGTACTAACGCTACCGACGGCATTTGAAAGCGAATCCTTTAATTTGATTAGCACTTTCTGTGTCGCAGATTTCTCTACGGCTTCTTTTTGAGAAATAAAGCGAAAGATAACTTCGTATTCATTATTCTCTGTTTGGTCATTCGCCAACTTCTCACGCCCCAGAATCAGTTCCACAGCCACTAGGCAATCCTTTTCGAGAATTTCCTCTATGTCAAACGCATCGGCAGCCACAAGAAGAACCTTATCTGACTCAGTTTGCCTAAACTCTAGTTCCAAAGATTTCTTGGAAAGCTCCTTGTTTGACTCTGCCTCAGTAATAACAACGCACATCTCTTTGTGTACATTTTCCGGCAACCACTTTAGTGGTATGGAAACAGATATCTCGTCGTCACTCAAAAAATTCCACGAATTATTTGGAATTGTCTTGACAGCTATTGACGCGATCTCATTCTTCACTTTCTTCAGGATTTCTTCATTTCTCATCTTTCCGTAAAGATGAAGAAGATCTTGGTTGCCTATCGCATTATTGAGAAGGGCTGCATCGATTACATAGTTAAGGATTTCTTTTGGAGCATCCTTAAGCACAGACTCGCCTAGCACATCAAGGGTCTCTGGACTCCCCAGCACTTCAGTGTAGCCATTGTCAATGTTAGCCATTACTAGTTCGCGCGCCCTATTGGTATGGCCATACTTGGCATATTGGCAGGCCGCAAATAGAAGGTTCGCCCAGTCCGAGTTCTCAGAATTATTGCACACTGTAGCGAGATCTACCCTCAACCGAGCTTCCTCAACATGATCTCCAAGAAGAACAAGTCTGTTCATAGCGACGGAAGCAGCAAACTTGTCCTTTCGAAAAATCTTCCGGTTGACTTTATCGAACTTATCATACGCCGCGAGAGCTTCTTTAGTTTTTTTGCATTCTTGGGCCGCTCTACCAATGTAGTACCAGTAAGGGGGATATCTAGAGAACGATTTCATAATTCTCTCGAGTCTTCGATAGCGGCGTTCGGGAGCATTATCTTTTAATATCTCCAAATACGCTTTTATTTGCTTCGGTGTAAGACGCCATTCATCAGGTATCTCATACTTTTTGAGGAGCTCCCAAGATGCATTGAGAAGCTCCCTACTGAGACTGTTGAGTTCAACAAACAGCGCCCTATCAAGTTCCCAGTCCGAGCGTTCCCTTTGTTGTCGGTACTGATCAAGTTGAGTGCGGTAGTTGAAGTACATGGAACCTGTTGAGGCAAGGACGCTGGCAATACTGGTATAGGAACCATTATCCAATCCATGCCCGATAGAATTTCGCATGGTATTTACCACGTTATCTTTGTAGTACTTTCGTATGAAATCACGTTCGGCTTCTATATTTTTGTTTCTGACAATCAGGTCCATAATCTTCTGAAGAATGCATATGATAGTTTTATCAGGGATATTTCGTATATTCAAGTTGCTGATTATAGCGTCATGTTCTTGGTTCAACACCACACGATCATTGCATGAAATGATGCGTTCAAGACTCACAACTGCATAATTAAGGGAGAGAGCGGCTTGGAATTGTTTGTCAGAGTCTATGGAGCTTTCAGCTTTGACTTCCCCAAAGAGTACAGTCAGCGTTAAGAAAACCAAGATGCCTCTGACTGCAACCAATTGAACTCTTCGGGATAGGCTAGTGTCATCTTTTTCAGCCATTAGGGATTTCTTTATCATACAGGCCTCCTTTTTCCGCGTTTATTACAGCGATTTCCCCATCTATATGACCACATGCTAAGCATACTGCGATACTCTTATCCCAAATGAGTACTTCTGAATAGAATTGCAAAGTCCTCCTGCGAGGTGAAAAAATCCGGTTTGAGAGAGTCTAAGCATCCAATCAAAAGAAGGATGTTTTTAGGATACGAAAAGCAACCTGTTTAGTCAAAAAGCATGGCGTGAAGCGCTACTCGAAGGGGGTACCTGCTGGACGCAATTTAGCGCCGTGCTGCTTTTCTTCAGATGGTGTGCGCGGATTCCCTACGAAATAGCTGGCGCACCAGTGCATCGCTAAGGCCTCCAAGCATTCGACGCTTTCCAAGCCAATCAAGCATCGCTGCTTTATTATTTATGCAGCAGCTTCTCCGGGTTACTCTTCGTCCTCTACGCCCGCCATGGCGTCGTTTAAAATGCTTTCGAGGTCGCTTTCCGTAACGTGGGCGTACCAAATTCCGTCAGGATAAATGAAGACGTTAGGACCTTCTGCGCATAGTCCGAGACAACCGGACTGACTAACGCGAATTTTGCTTTGCAGGTTTTGCTCTGCAATGCCTTCTTTCAGGGCAGCACGGAATTGGCTCCCCCCTTTCCGGTTACAGCAGGGGCGTTGTGGGTCTTCACGGTGATTCGTGCATACAAAAATGATTTTTTGATATGGAATGCTTCTTTTTTGCATAGTATTCCCCAGTTAGTGACTAAAACGGTCCAGCGACCGCAAGCAATAGGTATGGTCCTTGCCATCCCTGACCAAAATAAAACTTCGTTCTTTATGACAACTTTTGAAGTGTCAGTGACTAAAGTGGTCCAGCGACCACAAGCAATAGGCATGATCCTTAACATTGCTGACCGCAGCAAAATTTCGTTTTTTATAATGACTTTTCAGATTCAAGCCTCTCAAATAAAGTAGATTTTGCACAAGGGTTACCCCTTTACTAACCTATCATTAAAAAGATAGCATAAAAATGGATTTTCCAGTAGTAAGGGGAACAAACCGCTTCAATCGGCTACTTTGGCTGGGGTATACAGCACTTTACAAAGGGGACGCATATGCGAAAGGCAGTAGATGCAGCAACCAATATCGTATTAATCGGGATGCCCTGGTGTGGCAAGAGTACTATCGGCGTTTTGTTGGCAAAGGTGATGATGCGTCGTTTTGTCGATACTGATTTGCTGATCCAGGCAGGCGAGAAACGGCAACTGCAGGAAATCATTGATGCGGAGGGGGTGGAACGGTTGCGTGCGTTGGAGGAACAGTATGTATGCAACTTGACCGTACACCATCATGTAGTCGCCACAGGCGGTAGTGTGGTCTATAGCGACAAGGCGATGTGGCATTTGCGCGAAAATGGCGTGTGTGTCTATTTACGCTTACCGCTTTCTGTGCTGGAAACGCGCGCTACACATGTCAGCACCCGGGGGCTGGTGCGAGCACCAGGACAAACCCTGCGGGATTTGTATGAGGAACGTACGCCTCGCTACGAAAAGTGGGCGGATGTGGTGGTGGACGGTGAGGGCCTGACGCATGAACAGGTGCTGGAAGCTGTTTTGAAGGCTTTGCAGAGCGAGGAGGAATAGCCGGAGCGGTAGGGCTTTAATCAACCTTCTCTGTGCATTCCACCCGATTGCGGCCATTTTGTTTAGCACGGTATAAGGCTTCATCGGCACGCGCCAATGCACGGGTCGGATCAGAATCGCGTTCATCTATCTGCGCTACCCCTGCACTTAGGTTGACACGTAATGTTTTGCCTTCATAATTCATGCGTGCTGCGGCAATTTTTTGACGTGCTTTCTCGGCGACAAGCACCCCCTGCTTCAACAGGGTATCGGGCAAAAGAAATACGAACTCCTCTCCACCGTAACGCGCCAGAATATCGCTTTCGCGTTTGGCCTCTTTAAGGATACTGGCCGTAGCGCGCAGGATACGATCCCCGGCGATATGACCATAGTTGTCGTTGACTTGTTTGAAGTAGTCAATATCCAGAATCACCAGGGAAAAAGGTTCGCCATCTCTTTTAAACCGCGCAAATTCTTCTTTCAGACGTTGATCGAAGGTACGGCGATTGGGAACACGAGTCAGGAAATCAACCGCCGCATCAGCACTCAAACGCGCCATTTCCTGCTGTTGCTTCTGCAGTTTCTCATTGGCCACACGAAGCTGCTGGTAATACGTATTGGCCGTTTTCCGCATCCCGTCTACTTCTGCAAGCATGACGCGCTCCACCTCTTGTAAAGCGGCAAGAGTCATCGCCTTTTTGATAGCCGCCTGGTGTCCATCGAGCGCGGTATTGTACTTAGACACATCGCCCAGCAAAGAGGTAATGCTTTCCGATACGCCCATCATCAGACCATGTATCAAAAGACGACTACGCTCAAGCGATTCCATTTCCTGGGGAGATAGCGATGGTGCCCCTTTATCTGATCTCAGGGAAGCTCCATGGCGAGGTGCTATGCCTTTTCCAAACGAACGTTGCTGTTGGTGTCGTCGAAGCAGAAAAAGGGTTACGCCAATAACAGCAACAACAAACGCCCCTGTTACAATCAACAGCGTCCAACTCACGTTCACTCCCCCATTCGTTCGAGAATACCAACCCTATAACCAGTATACAAAATTTTACGGCAAACAGGCACAGCAAAAAACACAGCTGCGGCAAGGCCCCTACCTTTTGTTTTCGGTCGCTGGACCGTGTTAGGTTGTGGTCCCGGGGCGACTTTAGCGACTTAAATCTGAATCGTTAGCATAAAAAATGAAATTTCTGCTGCGCTCAGGGATGGTAAGGAGCATACCTATTGCTTGTAGTCGCCGGGCCTCTTTAGTGACTTAGATTTCAAAAGTTGTCATAAAAATGAAATTTCTGCTGCACTCAGGGATGGTAAGGACCATACCTATTGCTTGTGGTCGCTGGACCACTTTAGTAAAATCCCCTTTAAGGTGACTCTTTCGAAGAGTACAAAAATAAATGCACAAAAAACAAGGACCGCTTTCCTCCTAAAAGTCTGAGGAGCTGGTTCTGGGCTATTCTGAGGGGGAGGCATTCGTGTTTAGGGCAAAAATCACGAAACAATCGCCTATATCATAAACAAAATGAGGAATAACATGACCGTTCAACAGCTTTTATTACCGCATTCGCACCGTCACCGAGTGTGCCGCCTGATAAGCACTCTCTTGATATTCGTTGCTATCGGCACTGCAGTATGGGCAGAGGAGGGAGAAGGGGAGATAACAGCGGATCTGAATTCCCCGCAGGCAACGGTGCGCACTTTTTTCGAGGCGATGGGTGCTGTACAGGCGGGCAATGAAGCGCGTTTGCTGGAGGCCATTGCATGTATTTACATCGATGAATCGCTGGAGGGGGATGCACGCATCGACCGGGGTACCCAGGTAGCGTATGAATTGTTTGACGTGCTCTCTAATCTGCGGTTTGCGATAACGGACATTCCCGATGAGGTAAGTGCAAATAACTATCTGCTGCAATTGGGTGAAGGGGATGAGCAGGTAACTCTGAAGCTGCATTTTTATGAAGATAAAAAATGGCGCTTTAGTTCGAGTACAGTGGACGAAGATGCACTGAAAGCCTTGAAAAAAACGGTGGTGGTAGAGGAAGGCGAGGCGGCGGAGTTAAAGGAGGGTTTTGAAGAGCGCTTAAAATCCCCGAGGGCGGCAGTGGATACGTTTTTGCGCGGCATGAATGGGAAGGACGGTCTAACCCAGGAAGATGCGTTGACGGTGCTGGATTTGGCGCATCTGAACAAGGGGGTACGTCAGGATGTAGGGATGAATCTGGCGGTACAACTGAAGGCTGTGCTGGACAGAACAAAACGGATCGAGCTTTCGGAACTCCCCCCCGAATCGGAACGACCTGCATACACGCTGTTACGCGATCCTGCGGGGGCAGTGGTTTTAAACGTGATCGCAGATCCAGAGACGGGTATAAAGGCGTGGAAGTTTACCCAGGAAACGCTGGAGCGGGTGGAAGACCTGTATCTAAAATACAAAGATCGTGCTTTGGTGGAGGGGGTTGCAGCAACGGCAGAAACACTGTCGCTATCGATTCGCTTACGGGATTGGATGTATGACCATTTTCCTTTTTTATTGCGCAAAACCCTCTATTTACAGAATTGGCAATGGGGTGGTCTGTTCGCGGTCATTCTGCTTGGCATGTTGGTAAGTCGAATAATCACATTCGTCCTGATTGCCATTATTCGACGCTGGTTTCAACGTGCACGCTTACGCCTGAACGCCAAACTGGAAAAAGATTTTGTGCGTCCCATTCGTATTGCCATGATGGCGTGGTTCTGGCTCTTGGGATTGACCATACTGGGCCTCCCCGCAGAAGCCTTACTCTATTTACGCGTAGCTGCACAGGTCGTCTCCGCGGCGGGCGCAATCTGGGCCACCTACCGGCTCATTGACATCGTCGGCGAATACCTGGCAAAGAAAGCGGCGCAATCGGCTAACAAATTTGATGATTTATTGGTTCCGATCACGACGCGCAGTTTAAAAATATTTGTGATCGCAATCGGTATCGTAGTCGTGGCCAAACAGGCGGGACAAGACCCAACAGCGGTGCTAACCGGTTTGGGTCTTGGTGGTTTGGCTTTTGCATTAGCTGCCAAAGATGTTGTGGCCAATATTTTTGGTTCTTTCACCATTCTGATGGATCGACCCTTCCAATTAGGCGACTGGGTGAGCATCGGCAGTATTGATGGCAGCGTAGAGTCAGTCGGTATTCGGAGCACGCGCATCCGAACCTTTTATAACTCCCTCATTACCGTGCCCAACTCAGAACTGATTAACCAGCATGTGGATAATATGGGGGCACGGCGTTATCGACGCATTAAAACCAATATCTCGGTAACGTATGATACGCCTCCGGAAAAAATAGAAGCCTTTTGCGAAGGCATTCGTGAACTCATTCGCAAACATCCGTATACACGCAAAGATTATTACCACTGCTATCTGAATCAGTTCGCCCCCCACTCCCTGGATATTTTGCTATATTGTTTCGTAGAGACGCCTGAGTGGGCTACGGAGCTGCGTGAACGCCATCGCCTGTTCGTGGATATTATGCGCCTGGCGAAACGTTTAGGCGTAGAATTTGCTTTCCCGACACAAACGCTTTACATGCGACAAGATACCCAGGCAGCAGCATCCGATGCGGCGCTCTATACACCATCATTGGGACGTAAAGAGGGTAGCAACATTGCACAGGCACATTTCCCGGAAGGCTTGGCACCACCGCCCGTACAGTTCTCCTCTCCAGAAGGTATGCAGACCTTCACAGGCACCCTCCCAATGGGCGAAGACCAAGAGGAATAAAAACTGATTCATAGATTTGCCTCTCTTCAGCTATACTTTTACGAAAAAATATTAAAAATACCCTTCTAATGAATAACTTTCCACTATTATAAACGTCTTGCTTCTAAAGGAATGACATGAGACCTAAAGAGTTGGTAAACCGATTTGTTGAAGCGTTTAATAACAGAGATGCGGATGCACTTGCGGAGCTCTATGCAGAGGATGCCATGAACCATCAGGTGGCGGAATCTCCCGTAGAGGGCAAAGCCGCTATACGGAAAATGTTTAGGGACAGTTTCGTAACGGCTGAGATGGTTTGTATTGTCGAGAACATCTTTGAAGATGGCGAGTGGGCTATTCTGGAATGGCGTGATCCCCTTGGACTCCGCGGGTGTGGCTTTTTCCATATTCAGCAGGACAAGATTGTTTTTCAAAGGGGATATTGGGATAAATTATCTTTCTTGCGGATACATAATTTACCTATCCCCAACGCATAAATTCGACGTAGCTCAAATCAGAAACCTATCCCAATTCACACTACACCAATCAACTATCTGCTCAACAAAAATTGAAGATTTCTAACACACTCAAAAAGGGAGCCGTGGAAAATTTACCACGGCTCCCTTTACTACAATGCTTCTTGTGTAACCAGATTTATCAGGCACGTTTCCGGCGACAGGCCATTCCGCCGATCAAAGCCGTTCCCACGCTCAGAAGCAACAGCGTACCAGTTCCGGCGAGGGGGACCTCAGCGCCTACCGTAATCGAAACAGGCCCATATTCCGCAGCCGCCTTATCCTTGTTCGTATATTGACAGGTATACGTTCCCGAATGCGCTTCGCTCAATGAAAGAATCTGCAAGGTACGGGTAGCGCTGCCTACCACGACCCCGTCATCGCTCAAAGCGGTACCATTGTGGAACCACTGGAAGGTTGAATCCCATTTCACCGGTGTCAGCACCGCCATACGGAGCGACTGACCCACTTCATAAAATCCAGCAGGGGTAACCGGTTTCTGGTTTGGATTCAACGCCGCACTTGCATAGCCGGAAGCGCCGTCGGGCATAAAATAGGCATATTCTGCATCATTCGAAAAGCCATCCTGATCCGCATCCCCATACTGCCCCAATCCATTCGGGAAAGAAACATAATTGGCCAGGTTTGGCGTAACCACGTTAATCGGAAACTGTTCTTTCAAATCCTCTGAGCTTAAAGCCACCATCAAGGTTATCAAGAGAATATTTGAATTGCTGTCTCCGAGTGTCGCATATCCTGCCAAAACACTATCCAGACCCGGCAAAAGCGTAGCTGCCAAATCTTCCTCACCGCCCAAATCAGCCTGCATTTGCGCAATATTATTCTGCCAGGCATCGCGCACAGCTGCTGCGGAAAGCCCACCGGAAGCACTGAAGTCAAGGGCAGGATTGTCCATACAGGCGCTGATTAAGGCAAACTCATAGCTTTCCAATAGCCCATTGCCTGGAATAACAATCGGATCATCCAAACTGCCTTCCGCCAAAAAATCACCGTTGGCGTCAAAGAGTTCTGGTGCGAAACTAAATCCACCAATCATTCCTTCATACGGTCCTGTTGTTTGCGCCAGAAAACGTAATGCGCCTTCAAAGTCCGCATCTTCAGGAACCGGCAATTCTGCAAAATCCAGTACGCCATTAAAAGTGAAAGCGCCATTACCTGTCCCAACACCGCCCAAAGGCGTTCCTCCTGCATCCTGAATCGAATCATCATCAAGCACTTCCAATGAGACTGTTCCGCCCCATCCGCCTGTATCTACCGTAACTTGATAGACTGCTGCAGGACCCGCCGCAGGTGTTACCGAAGTAACTGTGGCAGCTTTCACACCTGATTTCGTGGTCAAGGAGATTGCAAAATCATCGACACTAACGCCGGATACCGCTTCGGTAAAACGAACTCCAAACACCGCTTCCGTACCCGTTGTCGAATTCTGCTTCACCTCAATCGCTTTGGGATAGTTAAGCCATTCTTCGATGTACACATCCATCAAACGGCGTGCTACCAAGGCGTAGCCTTCTTCGGTAAGATGTATATCGTTGTCGATCAACGACTGATACGGCGCCAGATACTCTGGGAACCCGCCTGGATTATTCGCAGTCAAAGCGACTTCCGGATACGTAATAGAGGGATCTTGGGGGGCAATGTCTGGCGGAGTGGTAAAGGAAGTGTCTTCCGGATCCTGATCATAATAGACCCCAAAATTCCATTGCATTAGACCAAAGTTATTTACAAAGAAAACCCGATCATTCGCTGTCGCCAATTCCTGCTTCGCCAGTTCCATCGCCACAAAACCACGTTGCTGACTTTCAAGCTCGCATTCATCATGCTGGACACGTCCAACAAAGGTATAGCCACTGAGCAAAACGCGGATATCCGGACGTATTGCCAAAATATGCGTTACCAAGGTGCCAATATCATCCTTTACCTTGGCCAGCAGCAAATCATTCCATTCCGCCGGATGCATCCCATCCACTTCTGTGGTGCACCCATCCGTGCAGGGACACCGCCACCGCACTTTACGGCCCGGATCTTCTGCCAGCACCCCCTGATCGCCACCCAAGAAATCGTTTCCGCCCAAGGAAATAATCACCACATCCACCGTGGCATTCTCCGTAAGCAGATCCGTCACCGACTGAAGGCGGCTCTCGCTCAAAAATTCATAGGCTTTAGCCCCGCCTACTACCGTAGAGGCACCCACCTCGATATAATTCTCCAATCCTTCATATTCCGGCAGCACCTCTTTAAAGGTACGGAATCCCCACCAAAACATACCCCAGCTATCCCCTATCAGCGCCACTCGCGGCACCTTTGCCTCCTGCGCCACCGCTGCGGTGTTCCCCACACCTAAGCCCAACAAAAGAGTCCCTAATAAAACGAAACTCATTCCCAACCCAAACCCTTGTTTCATTTTCCATTCCTTTTCAAGTTAGTCGACAAAAAACGCTCAAACGAAAACACACTATTCTTAAAAAGCTCTTTTAATAGTTTTCTTAACAACAATTATTTCTCAAAAAGCTTCGTGATGTGCTTTTTACAGTTCTCTAAAAAAACTCAAAATCCTTCCTCCGTAAGACTTCAATAACAGAAAAAAGGTTACAATATAAAATCTGCTCTTTTTGTCATTTCTTCAGCAAGATTACGTCTTTAACAGCGTAATAAGTCCAATTTCAGGAGGGACCCTAAAACGAAAAGGAAGGCCCCACATACCGACACCACGGGACACAATGACGGGGTAGTGGTCGGAATGGCAAAGACCGCCGAGATATTTCTGACCATACGCACAAGGAACAAAGGGAGCGCCTATAAAAGGAAGAGATACTTGCCCACCGTGGGTGTGCCCACAACACATCAGGTCGACACGCCATTTCGGGGAAAGCAATTCGGCAGTGTCGGGGTTATGGGCAAGCACAATACGGGGCATATTCTCTGGCACTTGGGCAAAGGCATCTTCAGGCAGAATGTATCCTCCCCATATGTCTGCCAGCCCGGCAATACATAAGGTCTTTTCCGGTGTATCGGGATAGGCCTGCAGGCCCGTCGATGTCAGAAAAAGTCGTCGGTTGTCCAGTAGCGGAATTCGGATAGCATTGAAAACACGGCGGCATTTGTCCGCATCTTCCCAGTGGTCATGATTGCCCAGTACCCCTACCACCCCATAGCGGGCATGGAGATGCTCGAATACACGGACGCCGTTCTCTACAGCATTGGGCGTACCATGCACATAATCGCCGGTAAGCAAAACCAAATCCGGCTGAAGCGCATTCACTTGCTCCATGACTGCATGTAAATAGTCCGACGAGATAAAAGCGCCGTAATGAGTATCCGAAATATGGGCCAGACGCAACTTATGAAAGGCAACTGGCAGATTCCTTATGGCAATCTCGTACTGGCGTACCTTCACCGCCTGGGGAAGCAATAAAGTGCTTGCAAGCCCAGCGCCAGCGACGCCGCCTCCGTATAAAAAGGTGCGGCGCGATAATTGGGGACTATTTCTATCGGAATCGTCAAAATCCGTCACGGGGACTTGTTTTTTCCATCGCCGCCACAAAAAACGAAACACTCCGTAGAAGAATACAGGGCTTAGAAAATAGACAAAAAATGAGTACGTCCATGGCCAATGGTGGTTTTGCTGGGTAAAAAGGTTACGGGCTAATGCCCGTATGGGCAGGCAAAGCACATAAAGGGGACTATAGAAAAAACATGCTAGCGGTTCTAAGGTCGGTGGAAACCAACGCGCTTCATTTGCATACATAAAGACAAAAAGGAACAAACCTGTTAAAAAAAGCGCTATTGTTGTCTTTATAGATATAAAACGCATGAAAAACAGCATTACCTTCAATAAACTACATCATCGTTCAATCACGGTGATTCGTCGTTACCAGGGCAGTACCCATCCTCCCCGGAAGTGTCACAATCATAGTAGCCACCGGTATTGAATAGCTGAACAAGGCGCAATAATTCGGACAGGCTAATTTCCCAATCTTGCTCAATATAATCCGAATCGTGTGGTTCACATCCGATGGCTGTACTCTTACCGGGGGCATAGCCATCTTCCCCTTTTTCTTCACAATGATAGGCATTGGAGTTGTAAAACTGGATAAGCCGTAACAATTCCGACAAGTCGATACGTTTGTCATGATTGATATCTGCAGAATGCTTCTCTTCGGTCAACCAATGCGCATAGTAGGCGTCAACACAGTTTTCGAAAAGATAGTATTGCCCTTCCGTGGTGGGATGGACGCCGTCGGGAACCTGGGAAGAATCTAAGGGGCGATAGTTTTTTTCCCCGATGCTATACTCGGGATCGCCTCCCGGATAGGGAGCATAATCCGGCGCTTGCCCAGGGATGGGAACAACGCCTGCCGCATAAACATCTGGCACTCCAAGGCGATTTTGCAACAAGCCCCAGTTTTGCACAAAGTAACAGCGTTCCGTATTTAGCGCGATTTCCTTTACTCGACGCCCTATTTCAACAAAAGCATCGTTGAACATGCGCTGGTTCACATTGGGAATCGAATTACCATCACTATATGCGTCTAAGGCCAGCTCTAAATCCATATACTCATAGAAGGAAATCAACAGGCGCAGATCCTGGCGAAGGCCTAGAATATAATCAACTATAGTTTGGATACGATCGGTAATCGCGGTATATCGTGCATCTAATTCCGCAGGGGCATCCGTTGCCAGGAAATAGGGGACATCCAGAAAATCAACTCCCCCTACCGTCAAATGGATGATATCAATGGTGGGATACTCTTCCAGACTGTCAACAATTTTCTGACGGATATTGGCGGTATTGTTAGCCCAATCTTCTGCTCGGCTGCCGCCAATGGCGGTTTTAGTCCCCTCCACGTCATATTGGGACAGTCCCTTGTCTGCTAATACCTGATCGCAAACTTTCCACAGCCAAAGGGATTCAGTATAGCTATCTCCAACCAATAGAATACGTTTGGTACGCGATTCGGTTTTCGCAAGCTCCGCTTCAACAAATCCTACCGTTACCAAAAACACACATACTGCCATACAGCTCGTACGGAGTAGAGAATCATACCGCATTCCCGTCATAAGCTATGTACCTCAAAAGATCAAACAGGCTTGGCTTTCTCAGACAACGACCCAGCCTGCTTATCAAACTCCACAACACCGAATAGATTTGTGTTGTGGCTTACAAAACACCACAATGACTCTGGAATAACCTGTGTACACAGGTCATTTACGCTATGTGGTTCAAGTGACTAGAGCTATTGTACGGAGATTGCCTCCTTTTGACAAGATATATTATTCATGCCTACTATCAAAACACAATGAAAAGCCCCGTTTCTTCCCGCTCCCTTTATTTGTGCCACAAAATATCCAGAATATCAAGTATGTCCCGAAATTCTACGCAAAACGAAAAAACAAAGGAGGGTTGGGTAGTTTTTATACCCGTAGTGACTCAAATCTGAGAAGCTGTCATAAAAACCGAAGTGTTTGCTGTGGTCAGGGATGGTAAGGACTATATTTCCTGGTGTGGCCCTGGCCACCTTGCGGTCTCTGGACCACTTTAGGCTAAAAGGGCCGCATATTCGCGTAGCGTCCCTTCCACCATCCGTTCGGTGACAAATTCACGCCCAATCAAGGCGCGCCCCTCCTGCGCCATCTGCAGGGCCTTCTCGCGATTCTCTAAGCTGGCAATCACAGCCTGTGCCAAAGCATCCGCATCGCGACAGGGCACCAGATATCCCGTCTTTTCCGGGATCACCATCTCATCTGCGCCCCCCGCCTGTGTTGCCACAACAGGTGTCTGACAGGTGAGCGATTCCAGGATAGAGGTGCCAAGACCTTCGGACCAACTCGACGAAACATACAGATCGGCTGTGCGAATAAGCGCGGGCACATCGGTGCGATGTCCCAGCAGGGTCACATGTGACTGCAAACCCAAGTCCATAATCTGTGCTTCAATAGCAGCACGCAGTTCACCTTCACCAGCGATCATCAGATGCAGCGCAGGAAATGCCTGAACAATAGCTGGCATCGCCGCTAAAAGATTGGCGTGATCTTTGTGCCCAACCAACGCACCCGCATTCAGTAATAGCGGGCCTTCTTCCGGCACGCCTATCGCTTGTCGTGCTAGAGGAGCGGTTTCCAGACGTTTGGGATCGACGGAGCTATGCACCACCGTCACCTGTTCAGGGGAAAGTCCATAATCCAACAATACCCGCCCTACATGGTGCGAAACGGCAATAATTTTGTCGGGTTGTTGGTATTTCCAACGATTAAGCATGTTTTTTTTAGGCGCAAAACTCACCCGTCGCGATACAACGACTTTTCCACGGCCAGCAAAAAGACGGGTCCAGACTGCTAAACTGTGCGCATGACTGGTATGAGCATGAATGATATCGATAGCTTCCTTTCGCACTATCCGAGATAGTTTCCATGCGGAGAAAAAATCGAACTCATTACGAAGAGGCAAGGCAATACGATGCAGTTTTACCCCTTTATGAGCATCGCCTAGAAACTTTCCGTTGGGACGCCCTGCCACATAGACTGTGTGGCCTGCATGCGCCAGCCCCTGCATTAACCAACTCGCTTGTTGCTCTCCCCCACGCCAGCCATCCTGCTCATCAATATGCAGCACCTTCATACGCCAGCTCCCCTTCGCATCTGGTGTAATTCCAGCGCACGGTAATAGGCCGCCTCAGTGCGGCGTGCAAATACATCGATAGAAAAATCACGCAACACACGAGCACGTCCCGCTTTTCCCATACGCACCCGCAACTCTGGCGCTTCGATAAGACGGTGCAACGCCTGCGCAAGCGGTTCGACCGTACCCGCAGGCACTATCAGCCCTTCCAGTTCATTATCTACAATCTCGGTCAGGCCGCCATAATCCGACGCCACTACCGGTTTTTCCGCCGCCATTTCCTCCTTCAGACTAAAAGAAGATGTATCGCAATCCACCGAGGGTAAAACGCCAATATCAAACGCCTGCGTACATTGCGCAATATCATTTCGGAAACCGCCAAAACGCACTTTGTCCTGTATACCCAATTCCACGACCATTTGGCGCAACGCAGATTCCAAATCCCCCTGCCCCAGGACCAATACACGCATATTGGGATGCTGTTTGGTCAGTTGCGCCGCAGCGCGGAAGAAGAATTCATGACCCTTGGCGGGTACCAGGCGCGCGGCAATGCCACAAACTACATGCGTATCATCATAGCCAAAATCATGTCGGATTCGTTCCCGTGCCTGCGGATCAGGAGCATATGCCTCCGGGTCTACCCCATTATGGATACTCTCCATACGTTCCGCATCAAAGACAGGCTGCTGCGCCAGCCCCCGGCGAACAATGTCGCATACGACAATTTGGTAATCTGTCCAGGAACGATTCAACACACGATTAGGAAAACTGTTTTTAACCGTATACGTATTGTGCCGTGTACGCAAGATACAGGTAGGATAGCCTAGCAGACGATTTCCCAAGCCCGAAATCCAATGATCCTGCGAACCATTAACATGAATAATATCAGGACGTTCTTGGCGTATATAGCGCTGCATATGTCCGATATCACGCCACCATACACAAGGACGCAGCCCCCCCTTGAAGGTGAATTGGTCTGCTACTGGACAGGCATTTCCCTGGGCATGTCGCACCAAAACACTACCCGTTTTGCAACCAACAACCACGCGATGCCCCAATTGCGTCAAGGCGCGGCTTAGACGATTCACATAGGTAACCTGGCCACCCCCTTGCAAATGAGGATCTGTCATCAAAATATGTAAAGGTTTCTTTTTCATAAATCCCAAAATGGCCAGCGGCGATCCCGCGACTGCAAGCAAGAATTATGTTCCTTGACGTGGCTAAGCAAAACGAAGCCAATTAAATTTCTCGTCTTTCCCTCGTTACCATAAAAAGCTTGCATTACAGATATTGCGAAACAAAGCTTCGGAGACGAGTGCGTGACGAAGTACAACTTCGCCACGAGGGAAAATGTCAGCGACCGCAAGCAGGAAATATGGTCCGTGCCGTCGCAGCCCCAAGCTCGCCTTTGAATAATTCCTCGTTTTTCTTTGCTTCTTTCTTTTTCCGTAAAAAGAAAGAAGTCCAAAAAAGCAGACCGGGGCGCCTTCACTGGGAAAAGCATCCCCGGTTATACCCTATTGTATTGCTGGTGTAAATAGCATAACCCAAAAGTATTAGTTCAAAAAAAATGGCTAAGCCTCGTCTGACTGGGCTTGCGTTTCTTCCTGCTGCTGCACGCTATCCCCCTTTAGTTCCTCGTTCTTTTCGCTCTCCCCCTCTTTTTCCGCAGTTGTTTCCTCTGCAACGGGTGCCGAGTCGGATTCAGCAGCACCATTGAGCAATGCATCCAATTTTTCCGAATCCAACACCTCCGTCACCCGTACATTGGCCTCATCTAACTGCGCCAGTGCCGCGGCAAGCTCATCATCGACGGAAGAAAAATCTTTTGAGCGTACAATATCAATTTTTTCTTTCTTGGCCATTGCTTTCTATCTCACTACTGAAGAAACGGTAACTACGCTTCAGACTACTTACAAATTTAACTGCGGTGCATCTTTTACTTCTTTAACATATCCTTCAAGCACCTCGCGCCGTTTCTCTTCAGGAATCGGATTTTTAACATCACGCAGCGCTTCCCATGCCTCAGCATCCTCCAGGCATTGCAACGTTTCTTGTTCAAAATCGTCATAGACGGCGCTCTTGGCAATCCGCACTACGGCAGCGAGCTTGGGGTCGACAGCGCCCTTAAGCGAACGGTCTTCGCAGATACAGGAGTATTGGTACCATAACGAATCACAGAGACTCTGGGGAAGGTTCCAATGCGCTGCCAAGGCCATAGCCAGATCAGCATGGGTACAGCCGACTTCCAACAATTCTTCCTGGCACAAGCCAGTGGTATCGCTTTGGAATTTTGCAAGAAGATTGCCGTAACGCTCTCCCATTTGGCGCAATAATACCATCTTGCCAATGTCACTGAGCAGGCCGGTGATAAACTCTTCCCCTTGTAATCCCAACCCCATAGTAGCGCCCAGATTCTTGGCGACGCCCGCCACCTGTAGCGAATGGTGCCATATGTCCTGCACCAACTTTGCATCGGTTTTGGCGTCCTTCAGGGTTTCAAAGACAGAAATTCCCAGCACAATATTACGTACTTCGCGCACGCCTAAAATCACCAATGCCAATTTAAGTGTACCGACATATTGCTTCATACCATAATAGGGGGAATTGCTCACACGCAAAATCTTGGCCGTCATCGCCGGATCGGCTTGAATGGTCGAACTTACCTTGGCCATATCACTTGCTGGGTCATCCGTCATACGCAGCACCTCAGACACCACAGCAGGCATGGCGGGCAAATCGCCCACGGAAGCCACAATACGTTCAACAACCTCTTTATCGGGCATAGCAGACAGGTTCCTTTCTCTATAACGCTATCGAGACAGCAGCACCGGACAAGGTGCGTGGTTGAGTGCATACGCGGTGGTGCTGCCCACAAAAAGCTCACGGACTTTTGTATGTCCGTAAGCGCCCATCACCAGCAAATCCGCCTCACACTCGGTTAGGTATTTGACTATTTCTTCCTCGCAATCCCCCTCGCGTCGAACCGCTTGTACATCCACATTGTAAGACTGTACATAACGCAATGCTTCCTCCAGCAACGCTTGCTTTTCGCCCCCCCCCACCACCAATATATGGAAGGACATTCCCCATTCCTCGGCAATCCCTACCGCCGTCCGCAGGCCTTTTTTAGCATGAGAAGAACCGTCATACGCAAGTACAAACCGCTCCCCCCCCGGCGTATCCGTCCCTGTAACCAGCACAGGCATATTAGCGCGGCGAACTACCGCTTCAGTAGTCGACCCCACCAGTCCTTCGAGGAACTGGCTGTGTTCTCCGCCACGTCCCAGTACAATAAGATCGGCCAGAGTGCTTTTCTCAATGATACCGCGGGGCACAATACCTGTGAGGATTTCTGTTTCACAAGACACCCCCTGCGCCTCACACAACTGTCGAAAATCGGCTAAGGCCGCCTTGCCGCGTTCTTCCAGCACCATCGCAATGTTGCCTTGATAATTCACGTAGGGCGCTGTACCTAACGAGGCGGAAAGATCGCGCAGAAATGGTCCTTCTAACAGCTTCACATCGATGACATGCAGTCCCAGTACCGTCGCATTATGACGTTTTGCCAAGGCCACCGCATAACGAACACCGACGGCGGCGTGTTCACTCCCATCAGTCGGTACAAGTATACGCTTCAGCATGTTCTTCCCCCTTTTTTATTTCAGGCTACGGGCTGTTGCTTTGTCAAGGCCCCGAAGGCGCGAAGTATGTTAATCCCATCTGTCTGGCTTTTTTCCGGGTGAAACTGCACTGCAAACACGTTGTCCCGCCCCACCATAGCAGGAAACTCAACACCGTATTCACACGTTGCCAGAATAATATCCGATTCTTCAGGTTGCGCATGGTAACTGTGCACAAAATAGGTGTACGGGGTACGATTGGGGCCTGGAAGTAATTTGACTTCTTTGCCCGGCACTGGTTTCAGCTGATTCCAGCCCATATGGGGAACCTTAAGTCCTGTTTCAGCGGCATCGGGAAAACGTACCACACGGCCCTTAAAAATCCCCAGCCCCTCCGAACCTTCGCCTTCCTCGCTCTCTTCAAAAAGCAGCTGCAAGCCGACACAAATTCCCAAAAACGGCCTTCCGCTATATGCCGCGTCCCTCACAGGACCTACCAAATCGCGGCTTTTCAGTCCTTCATAACAATCTTTAAAGGCACCCACGCCAGGCAATACCACGGCATCCGCGGTTCCAATTGTCTTGGCGTCATCTGTGATCGTCGCTTCAAACCCGGCCTTTTCCAAGCCCTTTTGCGCACTACGCAGATTTCCCATGCCATAATCAATAATTGCGATCACGCTTCCAACATTCCTTTCGTAGATGGCGTTCCCTTTACCCGGGGATCTATACGCACAGCTTCCTTCAACGCACGCGCCAGTGCTTTGAATATACCCTCTACGCAATGGTGCGTATTTTTGCCATAACGCAACACCACATGCAGGGTCATCCGTCCATTCATGGCGAAAGCCCGCAAAAACTCCTCGGTCAACTCCAAATCAAAATTTCCCAATCGCGTATCCGGCAGATCCGCGTCAAAGACCAGAAAGGGGCGTCCGCTGAAATCAACAGCAACTTCCGCCAACGCTTCATCCATCGGAATCACCGCATGGCCGTAACGCACCAGACCGACAGGTTCGCCCACCGCCTCTAAAAAGGCCTTACCCAAGCATATGCCTACATCTTCCACCGTATGATGCGCATCGATATGCAGATCGCCCTTGGCGTGCAGCTGTAAATCAAACAATCCGTGCCGCGCCACATGCGTCAGCATATGGTCAAAAAAACCCACCCCGGTATCAATAGTGCTCTCCCCCTCTCCGTCCAGATTCAGAGAGAGCTTGATCTGCGTTTCTCGCGTGTCCCGCGAGACTTCTGAAATACGCTGTGGGGTTTCAGCCATAACTGTTTTCCTTATCGTCAACTCGTTCTACAAAATAGCATCGAATGAATCATCTACCGCCCCGCCGACAAACGCTCAGCTAAAAAGGGAGGCAATCCCGCATCCAGCACACGTTGCGCGGCCTTGTCCACAGGGTATTCCACCCGAATGTGGGACAAGGTATTACTTGCAGTGTCCAAGATATCAAAAGCGGCACGCCGATCACCGTCACGCGGCTGGCCTACCGAACCGGGATTGATAAAAAAACGTTTATCATCTCCGAGTGAAAAACATCCGTCTTCATCTATCGTATATACACCGTCGGTGGAAAAAATCCCGGGCGTATGTGTATGGCCTATAAAACAAACAGGAGTGTTCTGCTCATCCAGAAACTCCATATACGGCAGCACGTCTTCCCAAGAAAACAAATAGGTGTTATGGTTCCTGGGTGCTCCATGAACGCAAACGAAATCACCGAAATTTAACGCATCGGGCAATAGCTTTAAC
Source organism: Candidatus Hydrogenedentota bacterium (assembly GCA_963678445.1). Classification (GTDB taxonomy): domain Bacteria; phylum Hydrogenedentota; class Hydrogenedentia; order Hydrogenedentales. Next base: position 5,043,149 of record OY782877.1, read on the forward strand.
CAATCCAGGTTTTCTTCCGTCAGTTGATCACGCGTCCACATCGCCGCCGCCAAAGCCACGGGATTGAATCCCCAAGGTTCTTCAAGACGACAGGCTACAGCGTCGTGATTCCCTAAAATAGCCGGAACATTTCGCTCGCGCAAGATATCGACACATTCATTAGGGGTCGCATTATAACCTACGACATCACCCAAACACACAATTTGGTCTACTTCTAAGGCGTCAATGCGATCCAAAACCGGCTCAAGGGCATCAATGTTGGCATGCACATCCGAAATAATCGCGTATTTCAAGGAAATCCCTCCGCGCCTGCTCTACGTATGCCGCTCCACCCTAATTCCAGTAATACATTCAAAAAAACATTACCAAACCAAGCTGTAGGCGCATTCAGCTATCTAATACCTCTGGTCGCTGGAACACTTTAAGTGACTTAAATCTGAAAAGCTGCTATAAAAACGAAATTCTTGCTGTGCTCAGGGATGGTAAGGACCATACCTATTGCTTGCGGTCGCTAGACCGCTTTAGGCTATTGTGCATGTTCTAAGTGGAATGTTTCAAGCACGAGTCTCCTTCCCGTCTACCAGCCTTTCTCTAATTTTTTTGTAACAAGACAAAACTCCTTGTTCAGTTATCTCATTTTAAGCTTTAAGAAACCAGCCCCTTTAGGATAGCATATCTTAATTCACCCACAGGGCAATAATTGGCATTAACGATAGTGGTTAAACGTTAGGAATGGACTGGGATAATGAGATTCTTTGACTGGTATTGGAATACACTCCTCCCAATCCCACTTACCTGGCTTGAGGATAAATTTGGCGGAACGCTGCCCGTCCCCTGGGGCATACATATTTATAAGGCAGGCGTTACGCTATTGCTGTTCCTCTCGTTATATGAAATCTATTATCAGCTGCGCCGTTTTTTGCGAAACCGCCGCCTGGCACGGGAAGAACAGCAAATGGCACAGGCCGCATCGCCTCAGGAAATACAGCACAGCTTACGCACCTTAAAAAAGACAAAGCAGTATGATCGACTGGCGGAAGCATACACCGCAATGCACCAGCATCGACGTGCAGCACGCGCCTACATAAAGGCAGGCGCGTTGCGCCATGCAGGAATGGCCTACGCAAGGGCGGGGTCTTCATTGAAAGCAGCGCGCTTATTGGAACAGGCGGGAGATTATGGGGTTGCAGCACAATTTTTCATGGAAAAAAACAAGCCTAAAAAGGCGGCTCATGCATTTCTGCAGGCGGGAAAAACGGCGGAAGCCGCAGCCTGTCTATTGGAGGCGGGGCAATTTAACGATGCGGCAAAGCAATACATCGCCTATTTCCAACAACCACGCCCCAGCTCATCTCGGCTTGCCACAGCAAAATCGTGTCAGGCCTTTCTGCACTCCCCTCAGAGTGGGAACCTGTCCCCCAAGCTCCGCGAACAGCTCAAAGAGCTGACAATGCATTGTTTAAGGGAGTTCACCTAATCCCCCGCGTATTCTACACCTCTTGATTTAAGGGAAATGGACGCCTAAAGGCGACTTTTAAAAACTCGAAAAACATGCAATAACAGAAAGTCGCGTTGACATCTCCCCTCGCTACACCGTACAATTGAGGGGATTATATATCCTGTCTTAACGTGGTTCACGTTGACGTTTTCCTTTCAAAAGAGTTTTGGCTATATACACATACGTAAGCTGACATCTTTGGAATAACGTCTTCGCTGCACATAGGTGCGCTGCCAATAGGGCGATATTTCTTTTTACACAATTTTCGCGTTGATTCACTATTTCTGCTCGCCAGCTATTCCTGGTTCAAGGAACGAATTGTCATGATGGAGTGTGAACATATAGTGCATCCTCAAGGATGCGAGTGCCTTTCGCCAGAGAGCGGATTAGAGAATTTTGTGGTGCTGAGTGTAACGCATCACTCGGCAGATTCAATGGCCGATTTTTCCAGTCTGGTTATCTCTGAATCGACGCAGGCGCAGGTGTTGAAGGAGCTGAAGGAAATCCTGGCGGTAGACGAATTGGTCTACATCAGCACATGTAACCGGGTGAGTTTCATCCTGATGTCGCAACGCCGTGCGGATGTATTGCTGAAGATCCTATTCTCGTGGTTTATGTCGCAACAATCAGAGACACCACCTCCCCCGCTCGAACAATGGATTCAGTTACAAGGGCGTAGTGCTTTGGAGCACCTTCTTTTAGTGGCAAGTTCGCTGGATTCAATGGTGGTGGGTGAACGACAGATCCTGGGACAGTTTAAACAGGCCTTTGTCAATGCGCGTGAACAGGACCTCTCAGGACCGCAAACGCAATTTCTGTACGAACAAATCCTGTCGGTGGCCAAGCGGGTATACACCGAAACTTCGCTGAGCGAAGGTAGCCTTTCAATGGCTTCGCTCACGGGTACGCATCTGACCGCCTTTTGTGAAAAACATCCAAAACTCCAGGCGGTTCTGGTAGGGGTCAGCCCGATGATTGAAAAAATCAGCGCCCACCTGAGCCAATACCCTGGTGTCTCACTTCTATTTGTAAACCGCACTCAAGAACGTAGCGACGCCTTAAAAAGACAATATCATGGCGCCTCTATGTCCCTAAGCGATTTTGTCACTCACCCTCCCCCTTTTAATTTGCTGGTTACTTCGACATCGGCCCCCCACCATCTTTTTGGTTGCTCCGATTTTGACTGGGTTAACGCATCGAATGAGCTGCTTATTATCGATTTGGCGATACCGCAGGATGTCGACCCACAGGTGGCAGAGCTGGATGGCGTGCAGTTGATGAATGTGGATTCGTTGCGGGCACAGGCGAAGGTGCATCGGGAACAGCGCGCGGAGGCGATTCATGATGCCCGGGCCATTTTAAAGCAGGGCACAGAAAGCATTATCGGGCGTTGGCGGGTACGGGGAGTCAATTCAGCCATTCGCGCTATCCGGGAACGGTACGAACAAGAAAGTCTGGGGCAACTAGCAAAACTCTTGAAGAAAGATTTGGCGCATCTGCCTGTACAGGATAAAGAGCGCCTGTCGGATTGGGTACGGATGATGTCGGAACGTTGGGCGGCCGTACATGCGTTGGGCGTCAAACAAATGGCGCGTGAATGCTGTGCCAAAGCGGTCATGTCGTATCTGGATGGGGTGGGCATTGAACAGGTGAACGAGTGAGCAGGCAGAAATTAATCATCGGCACGCGTGGGAGTGAACTGGCGCGTGCACAAACGGCTATGATGGCAGCCCATATCGCCCAACATACGCAACTCCCGATTGAAACGCGCATCATCAAAACCCGCGGCGATGTGATCCAGGATGTGCCATTGCATCAGGTAGATGGCAAGGGTTTTTTTACGAAAGAAATTGAGGAAGCGCTGCTGGCCGAAGAAATCGATATTGCTGTTCACAGCATGAAAGACCTGCCCACGGAATGTCCGGCAGCCTTGCAGGTAGCGGCCATCCCGGAACGGGAGCAACCGAATGACCTGTTGCTGGTGCGTAACAATCTGGACACCGCAGAGACCTTGCGATGGGGGCTTCCCCACGGTGCTGTCGTAGGCACAAGTTCCAAACGGCGCGCCTTGCAGATACAACGCTTTCGACCGGATATCCAAATCGCAGAATTACGGGGAAATGTGCCCACGCGCATCAAGAAACTACTTTCGAGCACCTACGACGCCATCGTCCTGGCGGCATCGGGATACCGACGCCTGAAACTCATCCCGGAGGGGTATCACACCTATCTGTTGGGCTTGGATGAAATGCTGCCAGCCCCGGGACAAGGCGCGTTGGCGATACAAATCCGAGCCAATGACGATATGGTGGCTGAGGTGCTTGAAAAACTGCATGATTCAGCCACCGCCCTTGCCGTGGAAGCGGAGCGGGCGGTACTGGAAGGGTTGGGCGGGGGCTGTGGTATGCCGCTGGGCGTCTATGCACAACCCAGTGCAAAAGCCATCACGTTGCATGCCCTGCTGGGACCGGAAGACTGGCAGTCTAATGACGCGCCCCGTTGGGTCTGCGCCGAGGCAACCGCAGATGATGCAGCAACCGCAGCACAGGAAGTAGTCGCCACGTTGCAGACGCGCATAACGCAGTAAGGAGGCGTTTATGGCGCAACAACGCGTTTACATGCCCATTATCGACAATGGCGCTGCGGAAACCGACACGCTTTTTTCGGAATTGCCCATTGAATTCTATCCGTTTCCTGTCGCCCGGATTACACTCGTTTATACCAGGGAAGAGGCACAACAAATCATTGCACAACTCCCCTCCTTCGACTGGCTCTGCTTCACCAGCGCCAATGCTGTCGCCCTTTTCTTTGCACTGCCCCTCCCCTCCTCTATACCCCACTTTCCAAAGATCGCCTGCATAGGTCCCAACACGGCAGAAGCGGTCAAAAAAGCAGGACGAAACGTCGATTTTATCGCCAAAATGCACACTGGAACTGCGTTTGTTCAATCGTTTCTACAGGAAAACAAAGAGGAGAGTGTACACGTACTGCTCCCTCGCCCCAAAAAGGTCGCTACAGATGTAGAGGCGCTTCTTAGCGCGGCTGGACAGCGGACTACCCCCTGGATTATGTACGAAAACCGTCCGATTGAAACCAAAAACACCGCTCAACCCGTCTTTACTGCATCAGACTGGTTCGTATTTCGCAGCCCATCAATGGTACGCTACTTCCTGCGTAAATACACGCTGCCAACGCATGCGTTGGCAATAGCGATTGGTCCGGTGACGGCGGATGCGCTGGAGGGAGCCGGGCATAAGAATATCTACACGGCGGCGGTGTCTTCACGGACAGGATTAGTCGATGCGTTGCGCGCGTGTCTGACTGAAAACAGATAAAGGATTTTGTCATGTATGGGTATCCCACCCTCCGTCCACGACGGTTACGGAGAACGCCAATATTGCGGGAATTGGCCGCAGAAACGGTCGTATGTAAAGAAAAACTGATTCAACCCCACTTCGTAGTGGAGGGAACCGGACAAGCTCAGGAAATTCGCACCCTACCTGGTATCGTGCGGCATTCTGTAGACGAATTGGTGCGACAAATCGGCGCTGACCTGAAATTGGGTATTCGAAATCACATCCTCTTTGGCCTCCCGGAAGCAAAAGATGAACACGCTACCGGGGTTTGTGGGGATGATGCCCTCATTTGTCACGCATTGCGCGCCTTGAAGGATGCCTTTGGCGACGATGTCAATCTCATCACCGATCTGTGTCTCTGCGCCTACACCTCGCATGGTCACTGCGGTCTGCTCTCGCCCGAAGGCGTCATCCTCAATGATGAAACGAATGCGGTACTGGCGCGTGCAGCAGTGGATTATGCACAGGCAGGTGCCGATATGATCGCCCCATCGGATATGATGGATGGACGGGTCTACGCGATTCGTCAGGCGCTGGATAATGCAAAGCTTATCGACACCGCTATCATGAGCTACGCGGTAAAATACGCGTCCGCCTTTTACGGACCCTTTCGTGAAGCGGCCCACTCCGCACCGGCCTCAGGCGATCGCCGAAGCCACCAGATGGATTTCCGCAATGCAAAGGAAGCCATGCTGGAAGCGGCGCTGGATGCGGCGGAAGGTGCGGATATTCTAATGGTAAAACCCGGCTTACCCTACCTCGACATCGTCACCGCATTACGAGACCGCGTCACGCAACCCCTGGCCGCCTATCAGGTCAGCGGTGAATACGCCTCTCTGGCGTTTGCGGCGCAAGCGGGCGCGCTGGACCTGCGTGAGGTTGTCGTGGAGTCGCTCACCGCAATGACCCGTGCAGGAGCAGGCATCATACTCAGCTACTTCACGCGACAGTTATACAGAGAAAATTGGTTGTAAGGAAATGTGCAGGATGAATATGACGGAGTCCAGTAAACTTTTTGAAGAAGCCCTACAGGTGATGCCTGGCGGTGTGAATTCCCCCGTGCGTGCGTTTAAATCAGTCGGCGGCACGCCGATCACGTTTAAGCGCGGTGCAGGCTCATGGCTGGAAGATTGGGATGGTAATCGCTATCTCGATTTCTGTTGTTCGTGGGGTCCGTTGGTCCTGGGACATGCCCACCCGTATGTGCATAAACAACTCGCCAAGGCATTGGGCGATGGGTGGACCTTTGGTACGCCGCACCGTTCGGAAACCTTGCTTGCACAAAAGGTCTTATCCTGTCTCAACTTCCCAGGCAAAGTGCGTTTCGTCAACTCGGGCACCGAAGCTGTTATGACGGCAACCCGATTGGCGCGCGGCGTTACCGGTCGGCCACTGGTCATCAAATTTGATGGCTGCTATCACGGTCATCTCGACGCCATGCTGGTCAATGCTGGTAGCGGATTGGCCACCTTTGGCGCATCCAGTTCCGCAGGCGTTCCCAAGGCAGTCGCCGCCACCACGCTGGTAGCACCGCTGGACAATGAAGCCGCTGTAGAGCAAGCGTTTCAAAAACATGGCGACCAGATTGCAGCGGTAATTATTGAAACCATCCCAGCCAACAACGGCCTGTTGACACAACGTCCCGAATTCCTCTCTTCCCTACGTCGTCTCACGCGTGAACATGGCGCCTTGTTGATCTGCGATGAAGTGCTGGTCGGATTCCGTGTAGAACCCTGCTTTGCTTTCCAGCATTATGAACTCGATCCGGATATCGTCACCCTGGGCAAGGTCGTGGGCGGCGGTTTCCCTGCTGCCGCCGTCGCTGCTTCTACGGAAATCATGGAGCACCTCGCGCCCAACGGGCCCGTGTACCAGGCAGGCACGTTGTCGGGTAATCCGTTGGCGATGACCGCAGGACTGGCAACCCTGGAAGTACTTTTCGATCAGGGCGGCTGGCAACGGCTCGCCATGATTGCGCAACACTTTGGCGACTGCATCCGTGCAGGCTTGGAAAAAGAAAACCTGCCCGTGCAATACACCCAATCCAACGCCATTTTCTGGTTCAGCCTTGACAGCGATACCCTTCCACGCACAGCAGCAGCTATTTCTAAAGCGGGCATTGAACGGTACGCCGTTTTCCATCGCAACTTGTTAGAACGCGGGGTCTACTTCGCACCCTCCGGCTATGAGGTGGGCTTCCTGAATACAGCCCTCAGCGATGCGGAAGTAGAACGTGCTGCAGCGCTCATTCTGGAAAGCCTTGTCGCAAGTTATCAATAGGAACAACCAATATTTATGCAGGAAACACGCTTTATTTCCGCTTGTCGGGGAAAAAAGACAGACCGCGTTCCCATTTGGATCATGCGGCAGGCGGGCCGATACCTCCCCGCATATCAGGAAGTACGCAAAAAATACGATTTTCTTACGATGTGTCATACTCCGGAACTGGCAGCGGAAGTCACTTTGCAACCCATACGGGAATTTGGCTTTGACGCCGCCATTATTTTTTCCGATATCCTCATCCCCTTTGAACCCATGGGTATTACGGTAGATTTCGTGGAAGAAAAAGGACCGCAACTGGCACCGCAGATTCGTTCCCGGCAGGATGTGGAGCGCCTGGTCGATCCGGATTTCGACACTTCCACGGCGTTCCTTGTAGAAGCCTTGAAAATAGTCCGCCGCGAGTTGCCCGCAGACAAGGCGCTCATCGGATTCGCAGGCGCACCGTGGACCATGGCGTGCTATGGCGTCGAAGGCATGGGATCGCGTAATTATGCAGTACTGAAAACCCTGATGAACACAGAGCCGGATACCTTGCACGCTTTGCTGGATAAATTGGCCACCGCGCTGATTCGCTATCTGCGTTTGCAGTTGGATGCGGGCGCGGATGCCGTACAGATCTTCGATTCCTGGGCCGACGCGCTCTCTCCCGAAGATTACCGTACCTTTGCATGGCCCTATCTACACCGTATTTTTGAGGCATTGCACTCCTACGATGCTCCTAAAATTTTATTCAGCAAAGATGCCGGTGCGTTTGTCTTGGAAAACATAAAACTGCCTATTGACGTGCTCGCAGTGGATTGGCGTGTGGATTTAGCTACGGTACGAAAACAGCACGAAAATACGGGGCCTGCTGCATGGCAGGGCAATCTGGACCCGCTAACGCTGCTGGGGCGTCCGGAGATTATGCTGGAAAAGGCAAAACACATTTTACAGGCCAACGCAACAACTCCCGGATACATTTTCAATCTGGGACATGGTATAACGCCGCCAACCCCGGTCGAAAATGTGCGTGCACTGGTAAATTATGTGCAATCGTTTGGAGAATGTGATGCCTGAGATCTTTGTTCCCGATAAAAGCCTCATCCGCGAAATGGATGTCGCCGCACCCCGCTACACCAGCTATCCAACGATTCCGGTTTGGCAACCCGCCAACAGTGATGAACAGTATGTAGCAGTCCTGCAGCAGCATTCCGACGATACAGCGCTCACGCTCTATTTCCACATCCCCTTTTGTCCCCGCATTTGCCACTACTGCGGCTGCAACAGCATCTTGTTGGATAATGATGCACAGACCAGAACGTATGTAGCGCATGTGTTAAAAGAATTGCAGATAGTACGAAAAAACCTCCAAGTAAGCCACCGCGTCGCGCACATTCATTTTGGCGGCGGCACACCGACGGTGCTTGAATCGGATTCATTTCAGGCTATTTTTTCGTCGGTACGCGAAAACTTTGAAATCACGTCAGACACCGAATGGGCCATTGAAACGAATCCCATGACGTGTACGGATGAAAAACTAGCCTTTTTGCTCGAAAACGGCTTTAACCGTTTCAGCCTGGGTGTACAGGATTTCGACACCGAGGTACAGGAACGTATCGGACGTTTCCAAACCCTTGAACGCACGACGGAATTTTGCGAAAAGCTGCGTGCACACTGTATCCGTAGTCTCAATTTTGATCTGGTCTACGGACTGCCCACGCAAACCCTTACAAAAATGGAGCGTACGCTTGATCAGGTCATTGAACTGAACCCGGATCGGATTGCGGTCTACAGCTTCGCTTATCTTCCCAAATTGAAAACGAATCAGGAATCCATTGACGGTGCTGAACTCCCCGATACGGACACCAAGTTTGACTTGTATCGTTGCACGGCGGCGCGTTTGCAGGAAGCAGGCTACGTGATGATCGGGATGGATCACTATGCCAAGCCCGGCGACGAGTTGGCAAAGGCATGGCAGGCGGGCAAGTTGCGTCGCAATTTCATGGGCTACACGACAGGTGCGGAGACGGACGTAATCGCTTTGGGTGCAACGGGCATCAGCGATGTATCCGGATATTATTGCCAGAATAAAAAAAAGGTAGCGGAGTATGCCGCAGATATCGAAGCGGGCCATCTGCCTGTGCAACGGCATATCCAGCTGGATGCGGATGATAAATTGCGCCGGCGTGTTATCATGGATCTGCTCTGCAATGCGCAGGTGGAAAAAACACAGATAGAGGAAGCTTTCTCGATAAATTTTAACACGCATTTTGCCTCAGCGTTGGAACGACTCACGCCGCTCATTGAGAGAGAACTACTGACCAACGAAAAAACCTCTATTAAGGCAACCGCGTTGGGACGCTATTTCCTGCGCAATATAGCGCTGCTCTTTGACAATTATCTGGATGGCGAAAAGGGAACAGGCGAAAAGGCTACTTTCTCGAGGACGGTTTAGAAAAGGATAGATATTAGTTTGAAACCGTTGGAGAAACCTTCTTTTTACAAAAAAAGAAGGTTTCCCCAAACCCCTTCCAAGAAAAATGAATACTTCTTTCAAAAACACTAAAGCGGTCCAGCGACCGCAAGCAATCAGTATGGTCCTTCTCATCCAAGACCAAAGCAAAAATTTATTTTTAGGACAACTTTTAGAATGTTAGTCACGAAAAAGCTGGGCGTTGTGCTGCTGAATATGGGCGGACCGGATAGCCTTGAGGCAGTACATCCGTATCTCCTGAATATTCTGCGTGATCCTTTCATTCTGGATATGCCGTTTGGCGCTCTCGTGCGTCCCTGGTTATCGCGCATCATTGCGAAGAAACGTGCTCCGCATAGCGCGGCACGTTATGTAGAAATTGGCGGTAAAACGCCCCTTAACGCCATCACACAGCAACAGGCCGAGGTACTGGAAAAGGGATTGGCGGATTTGGGAGTAGATGCTTGTGTACTTCCGGGAATGCGCTATTGGGCACCTTTGACCAAGACGGCTGTGCAGGAATTCTCCAAGGCGGGAATGGATACTATTGTCGCGGTCTCCATGTATCCGCAGTATTGCCGTGCGACAACAGGGTCGTCTTTGCATGACTTCAGGCGCGCCTGTAAACGTTGGGCGCCACAAGCACGGCTATATACGCTGGAAAGCTGGCCGTGCCTATCCGCTTATGTTGATTTTCTCAGCAACTCAATTACGCAGGCGGTAGAAAACATATCGACGACAGAAGGCGCTACCGCTGTATTGTTTTCTGCACACAGTATCCCGGTGAAACTGGCACAACAAGGCGACCCCTACCAACAGCAGGTTCTGGAAACGTATCACGCTGTATGCGAAAAACTTTCTGGCAAACTCCATACTGCATTGGGCTGGCAAAGCGCCGCAGGACCGGCGAAATGGCTTAGCCCCGACTCTAAAACGGTGGTGGAGCAATTAGCGCGGGACGGGTATACCAATCTTGTCGTCGCACCATTGGGTTTTGTCGCAGAGAATCTGGAGACCTGCTGGGATATGGACATCGATTTGAAAACACATGCTCAAAAGATCGGAATCGCTAGTTTTGTTCGAACCCCCTGTCCCAATGCGGATAAGGCAGTGATGCAAGAGCTGGCGCAGCAGGTTGTAGAAATTTTACGAGGAGCGTAAACGTATGACGTTGCGTATCGGTATTATCGGAGCGGGTATTTCTGGGTTGGCGACGGGATGGCGTTTGAAACAATCGCTGGAAGAAAAAAACGTTCCGTTTTCAATGAGCATCTATGATCGAAATACGCGTACTGGTGGCAGTATCCGTACGGATGAAATCGATGGATTTCGTGTGGAATGGGGACCGAATGGCTTTCTGAACACCGAACCGGCCACATTCGAATTGTTGCGAGAATTGGGGCTACGCGAACGCATCAGCGTCAGTAGTGATGACACACGAAAACGCTACTTACTCATCGGCAACCAACTCCAACCGATTCCTATTTCCCCAGGAATGGCGCTACGTAGTGGTATTCTTCCACTCAGCGCAAAACTGCGCTTCGCAATGGAACCGTTTATTAAGCGTCCTGCTCCCAACGAAGATGAAAGTGTCGCTGATTTCGTAACCCGTCGCTTTGGAAAATACGCTGCAACACGTCTTTTCGATCCTTTGATGTCGGGCATCTACGGCGGCAATGCCGCGGCACTCAGCATTCACGCTACGCTCAAAGTATTTTCGCAGTTTGAACGTGAACACGGCAGCGTGGTCAAAGGGATGATCGCACGGGTAAAACAACGGCGAGCAGAAGCACAGGCTGCCCCTTCCCCTTCAGCCGATCCTCTGCTCACCACTTCGCGCAATCCCATGTCCAATAAATTACTCTCTTTTCCCAATGGACTTTCAGAACTGGTGAATGCACTCACCGAAAAGTTGCAACCGCATCTACAATTGGCAAGCAACCTCCAGTCTATTCAACGCAATGGGAATAGCTTTTCGTTAACCTACGAAAATGAACGGGGACATAAGGAAGCTTATCATGATGTGCTTATTGTCGCGACGCCTCCCGCACAAGCATGCAAAACCTTGGAGCACCTGGACGGCTCGCTGGCTGGCTTCCTCACGCAAATTCCTTCGGCAAGTATCGCTGTCGTGGCGCTTGGCTTTAACGCCGACGATATAGGTCACCCCCTGGATGGGTTTGGCTATTTAATTCCACGTAGCGAGGGAATTCGTACTTTAGGCGTACTCTGGACCTCTTCTATCTTCCCGGGACGCGCACCTAAGGGAAAGAAACTGCTGCGTGTCATGATTGGCGGCGCACATGATCCCCAGGCGGTACATGAAAAGGATAAGGATCTGATTCGTATCGCCCTGGATGATCTCAGTCAGGTATTGCAGTGCAAGGGCGCCCCCATCATGACACAGGTAATTCGCCATACCGATGGGATCCCGCAGTATACACTCGGCCATAATGCGCGTCTTCAACAGATTGAGGAACGCCTCGGAATGTTCCCTGGATTGTATCTGGCAGGTAATGGGTATCACGGCATCTCAACCAATGACTGCATCCGGCAGTCAAATGAGTTGATTGACAAAATCACTGCGCAATTACCGTCATCGTGAAATATGCTCCCTATGCCGTGCAAATCCTGGCATATACCCGCGAAACGAGGAGGCGTCTTCAATACGCAAAGGCGCTTGCTCTCGGCAGGCATCCCAAAGTAGCGCAGAGAGCCGATAGGTGTATTCTGAAAAATTCACATTGGGATATAAACCACTCCGCCACGTCTCCAGTGAGAAGCTTTGGCGCCAGGACCACAATTGACGGATTACATTTTCATACGAACTTTCCGTAGGTGAAACAGCTTGGTAGGCCCCATCAATGATTAGATACTTATGCCCTTCCAGATAGTCTGCATCGATACAGAAAGGCCTTCCATCGACACGACCGCGAATGATTCGGCGTTTGGTCAGCTCTGCGCCGGACTTAAAATTGGTATGAAGGTGCGCCGTGGTTCCCGCTAATTCCAAAACGCCTTCCAGCTTACCATCCACCGGTTCCGCATACGCATCTGGATTAGGCGGACAATAGATCTCCGCCTGACCCTGAGCACATATTCCTTTCGAAAACACTGGTGCCAGTTGTCCGCTATGAGCACCCAACAGGGTTAACAGAAATGCGATACAATGCACCGTTTCCTGATACTGAATCGGCACCATAATTTTGTAATTACGAGGATTATTGGGGTTCTCTCGATCTTTAGAACGGAACAGGTGTACTTCCTCTATTTGGACCGTGCGATGCCCCCGGAGAAAGTCCACAATCCTGGCTGTCATCGGATCAAAAAGTTCTGGAAAATCATAGGCTAACCAAGCCTCATTCTGCTCCACTTGTTGGCGAATCCAGTTGCAATGCTCCGGCTTATCCGGTTCCGCCATGGGCTTTTCATTAAGAATGCAAAAGGACTCTCCTGCGCGCGCGCGCGTAAACAAGGTCTCCAGCGCGTATCTGCGGTGGTTAGGATGCAGCGCCAAATGAAAAATCTGAGCGGGTAACGTGTAAAACGTTGCTTCATCCGTAACACGTTCTACTCCGGCCAAGTCCAACGATTCCGGAATCGGACCTGGATCAAAAGCATACACGCCAACCCCTAAGCGTTGGGCCGCATGTAGAAATTTCTGTCCGATATATCCCCATGCACCGGCTATAGCTATCGAAGAAGGAAGTACTGCTTTATCCATGTCACGACTCCTGACCAAGATATACTTGGGGCATATCTCAGCTACACTGCATCAACTCCATACCCAAGATGGAGATACTACAAATAAAAACTAAAACGGTCCAGCGACCGCAAGGTGGCCAGGACCACACCCGGGAAATATGGTCCTTACCATCCCTGACCACAGTAAAAAGGTTGCTTTTTATGACAGGTTTTCGATTTCAGTCACTATAATTCATGTTCAGGAAACATCACGCGGACATTATCCTGTGCGGAACGTTCAATATGCGCCGCCATCGCCTCAGCGGCATGCATCGCATCTCCCGATGATAACGCCGTCAAAACCTGCAAATGCTCTTGTGCGGAACGCATCTGGAGGATAGCCCTGTCCCCCACAAAACGCCGCACTTCATGCATCAAAGGACGATATCTATTCATCTCCAACGCCAAACGCTCACTACCGCAATACGTCATCACCAAATCATGAAAGGCATCATCGACGGCGATTGCCTCTGCACACCAAGCTGAAGATTCCGTGTCTGTGGCTACCAGTTCCTGCTGCTGCCCCTGTAACGACAGCAACGCGGCCTTGGGGATTTGCGCACACGCGCACCGCGTAGCCTCCGCTTCCAGAATACGCCGTATCTGGAACACTTCCAGCAACTGTTGGGGCCCAAAAGGGCAACAAATCGCCCCCCGATTCTGCACATACTCGACCAAGCCTATTCCTGCCAACTCCAACAACGCCTCACGCACTGGCGTTGCACTTACCTGAAGTGACTCCGCCAGTTTTTGTACAACAAGCCGATCGCCGCCTTTCAGTTGCTGCTGAAAAATAGCTTCAACAATCGCAGTCACAACGTCCTGTCGAAGTCCTGCGTTACGCTGCACGGGACGTATAGTATTTGCATTCGTTTTCATGCCTAAATTATATATTATATATTATATATTTTCAAGTTTAGAGGTGTTTTTTAGAAAGCCTCATTCTAAAATTAATAATTATGAAAATAAACATACTCCCTGAGCTTTGCTTCTGGAAGATAGCAAACCAATTTGGTTGCTATGAAAGGGGATGTCGGAAAATGAACGTTAGCGCGAAAGTATCTCGTGTTTGGAAGATAGCGGGCATAAGGCAGGATGAGAACTTCTCGCATCTTTACCCATCTAACTGCTTTTATGATATGCTGTTGCCATAGAAACTGGGAAAAGAACTGGATGTTCAATAGATACGTTCTTACTGGCTTAAATGCACAGGACTTGAGGAAGCTTTGTCGGAAGCAGCGCAACACAGCAGAAAAAAACACCCCATAATTGGAGAACTACTTGCCGTAGGAAGCCTCATCATCATTGCGTTGAGTCTGGCTTTGCCTAATCTGGGCACGGCCAGTCTCTGGCATGATGAGCTGGTGCATGTTTTTGTCGCAAAGAGTATTGCAGCTACCGGCGCACCGGTGTTGCCCAGTGGTGATTTTTATCCCAGTTCGACGGCGTACAATTTGCTTCTGGCGGGAGTGGTCCGCTTTTTCGGGGATTCCGCCACGGCGGTACGCGCTTTGTCTGCATTGCTTTCGGCGCTCAACGTACTACTGCTGTATTTTCTGTGTCGAAAATGGCAGGGGCGCGCCTGCGCCGTACTCGCAGCGGGATTGCTGGCGCTTTCGCCCTGGCATGTTTCCTGGGCGCGTGAGGCGCGTCTGTATGAGATGCAAATCACCACATATCTGCTGCTTTTGCTTTGTACGTGGAACGCGTTTGAAGCTTCACAAAAAAAATCTGCTGCCGCATGGACGATTGGGGCAATCGCTGCCTATATTGCGGGTGTTTTCACTTCGTATCATTCGATTCTTTTCCTGAGCGCCATCGGTGGCTACGCCCTGCTTCATTTCGTGCAGGAAACCGTTTTCTCTATGCAAGACAACCGTTCCTTCTGGAATGTTCAAACGTTGAAAACACGGTGGACGCTTGCACTTTTTCTTTGTCTGGTGCTGGGACTCCTGACGGTCATCGGTTTCTTGTACAACCCCAACGCGGTGGATCGTTCCGCTGTTTTTGAAACGGGTCTGGGGGGGCGCATGCCTGATCCGCAACGTCAGGATCGCTGGCTGTATCTGCGTTTTCTGTGGAACAACCTCAGCCTCGGCATTTTTGCAACCGCCCTGCTGGGCACCATGGCGGCCTGGAGACGCAATCTTTCGCAAACACGCTACGCTGCAGTGGCTTTTTGGGCGCCCGTACTTGTGCTCACCTTTCTTATTGGCTATCGACGTCCCCGATTCATGTACTTTACGTTTCCCTTCTACCAGGCACTTGTTGCATACGGACTAGTATACCTTGCCTCCTACATACGCCGACCCAAAACGGCTTTACATTCCCTCGGCATCGCGCTCATAATCCTTGTTTTCGCAACAGTCCTACGCTCCCAAATCTTACTCACACAGGATTCGATCCAGATTGCACGCGGCGCACACACCACCCTTGCCCGTCGTCATCCCCAATGGCAAAAACCCTGCGCCTATGTCCGTGAGCATATGAACGAACATGCGATACTCACCACCACCTACCTCCCCGTGTTGTATTATGTGGGCCGGGTGGACAATTGGTTTCCCAATCGCTACCGCAAATGGGAGGTACAGGAATCGGGTTTGGTTGGACTGGAGACATTGGAAGAGCTGCAGGACTTTGTAGCTCAACATCCCAGCGGTTTTTTCCTGGCGGAGTATGATCGTTTTGAAAAGTGGAGTATTTTGGAGGAACTACCCGAATTACAAAACGAGCTGGAATGGGTACAACAGCATATGCACCGGATCGAATCGGCCTCCAGCACTGATGTAACCGTATATGCGTGGGGAAACGCTGTCCCTGAACCATCTTAATGGCTGGCAGCCCAAAGCTGTCATACAAAACAAAATTTTCACTGCACTCAGGGATGGCAAGGATTATATGCACTGCCTATGTGTTGGCTATTTTCCTGTGGCGCTGGCCGCTTACTTAACGTTTTTTTGAAAAGGGTTTGGGGGAAACTTTTTGTTCACAAAAAGTTTCCCCCAAGAAAACATACATTACACTATGCAAAAAAAAGTAGAACCGCATACAACACACAGCATCCGCTGGCGCAATTACCTTTTTCTAATCGGCATCCTGTTCGTCGGCTTTCTGATCTGGTACTTTGGCTGGCGCAGCCTATGGACGTCGTTGCGCACCGCACGTCCGTTTCCCTTGCTGATCATGATATTGCTGCTGCTTGCCGGATTCTGGATACGCGCCTGGAAATGGCGGTACGCATTGAAAGAAAAACAACATGCAATTGGCCTCTTTTTCCTGTCCAAAATGGCGGGCAACTGGTCGCCCGGGCGCATTGGAGAGCTCTCGCCCCTGCTACTACGGCGTCATCGCACCCCACAGCTTGCCGCATGGATTGCAGCAGACCGTATCATCGAGGTCGCCATGACGCTCCTGCTTGGACTCTTCGGCGTATTTATGCTGCATCTCCTCTCCCCCCTGCTTATAAGCCTTCTGAGCATTGCCACGCTATTGGGGACAGCATTGTTACTTTGGTGCATTGCTAAAATCGATCTTTTTACCTACGCCCTCCATCGTTGGCCGCACAACACCTTACTCACCCGCATTCTTCGTCTGGCGCAGCAGGTACATCAGGAAACACGCCTTTTGGGTAGCAAACTACCGCTGATTCTCACACTAACCTTTCTGGGAAAACTTACCGACATTCTTGCCGTCATCTGGCTTTGTAAAAGTTTCGGCTATGAAACCTCCTTCGCGCTCGTATGCGCCGCCCGCTGCGCTCATGCCTTGATCAGCGCCATCCCCATCACCCCAGACGCCACAGGCGTACCCTTCATTGCCGCGGCCTATCTGCTCCATGAACACGCACACATTCCCTACGAAACCCTTACCACTGCATTAGGTTTAGAGGTCATCTTAATCAATATCGTACTATGGATTTGCTTTATTTTTGGGGCCTGGCGCCTCAGACACAGTTGACACGCCCCCCCTTATCCGCTATGATTCTGCCCAGTGTCTGTGTCCCAAAACACAGAAAATTCGCCCCCGTTTTTACTGGCTGACATTCCAAAAATGCTCGTAAAAAATAGCGTTTTGGCATGCGTTTACAAAATAAAGCCCATACTATCACGAGTGACACAGCTCACTTGGTTGTGGTCGCAGAACCACTTTAGGAGTATTAAACATGGCACGTGTTCAATTAAAAGGATTGCACAAAATCTATCCTGGCAACGTAGCCGCTGTTAAAGATGCCAATCTGGATATACAGGACAAGGAATTTATCGTACTGGTTGGTCCTTCCGGTTGCGGCAAATCTACCACGCTTCGCATGATTGCCGGTCTGGAAGAAATCTCCCAGGGCGAAATTCGCATCGGTGACACGGTAGTCAACGATATTCAGCCGAAAAACCGAGACATTGCGATGGTTTTTCAAAATTATGCACTCTATCCGCATATGACCGTCTACAAAAACATGGCCTTTGGACTCATCCTGCGCAAGTTCCCAAAAAAAGAAATAGACCGGCGCGTCCATGAAGCAGCAGAGATTCTGGGCATTACCGATCTGTTACAGCGTCGTCCAAAAGCACTTTCCGGCGGTCAACGGCAACGCGTTGCGGTTGGACGCGCCATTGTACGTCAACCCAAAGTCTTCCTCTTTGATGAACCCCTCTCCAATCTGGATGCTAAACTACGTGTACAAATGCGTGCAGAAATCTCCAAATTGCACAAACGCCTGCAATCCACCATGATCTACGTCACGCATGACCAGGTAGAAGCGATGACTATGGGGGATCGCATTGTCGTTATGCTGGATGGGGTTATCCAACAGGTCGCCGCGCCTCTGGAACTCTACTATCACCCCGTCAATCGCTTTGTCGCCAGTTTCATCGGAAGCCCCCCCATGAATATGGTGGAAGGGCGTATAGTAGCTGAAAACGGTGCACTCCAATTCGTAGATGACAATGCGTGCATCCAGTTGGAGATTCCTCAAGACAAACATGAGGCACTTTCTTCCTACGCCGGCAAAGCCATCACTATCGGTATCCGCCCAGAACATATGCAGGCCAATGCAACGCAAACCCCTGCCTCTGGCAATAGCATTAACGCACGGGTAGAAGTCGTAGAACCAATGGGCTCCGAAATTAACCTGTATATCGATATCGCAGGACAATCAGCCACCGCCCGAATCAGCTCGGAGGCCCGTCCGCGTGTCGATGAGGCTTTCGTACTAGACATCGCCATGGACCAGACACACTTTTTTGATGCGGATTCAGGAAAAACTGTAGTTTAAGCCTCCGGCATTACTGATTCTCAAACAACATGAATGGACGGTCGCAGCATGAGTATCACGATTGACTTTGTACAGGAACAGTTCCAATCCGTATTTGGCTCCCAGCCCGATATCGTGGTGCGTGCGCCAGGGCGCGTCAATATCATCGGTGAGCACACCGATTATAATCACGGCTTCGTACTCCCAATGGCATTGGAACGGGAAACCCTAATCGCTGCACGCAAGCGGGAAGATCGTGTACTGGATGCTTACGCCGCCAATATGGAACAACGGACGCAGGCAGACTTAGATCTCCGCAGGCGTAACCAGAAACACCCATGGATGGATTATATAATCGGGGTTGCTGATGAGCTTACGAAAACAGATTATCCCCTCCATGGTGCAGATTTGCTTATTTGTGGTGATGTACCGCTCGGTTGTGGTCTCAGTAGTTCGGCTGCACTCGAAATGGCCGCATTGTGCATGTTCGAAGCACTGGGTGATTTTCAAATGGATGGCGCTGCTGCGGCACAGTTGGGACAGCGGGTCGAAAACAATTTTTTGGGACTCAGCAGCGGCATCATGGACCAGTTCATTTCACGATGCGGCAAAGCAGGACATGGTCTTTTTCTGGATTGTCGCAGTTATAACTATGATCTTGTTCCTATTTCCTTTCCCGATGCGACCTTTGTCGTCGCCAACACCTGCTGCGCACGCGGCCTGACGGCATCTAAATACAATGAACGTGTCGCGGAATGTGCCGAGGCGGTTGCCGCATTACGAAAGCACCCCGGAAACACAGGCACACACCTACGCGACTTCACTCTTACTCAACTGGAAACGGCATGTGATGCGATGTCAGAAATTGCATTTCGTCGTGCACGTCATGTGATCAGCGAGAATGAACGCACCCAGAAAGCCTGCGTTGCCATGCAGGCAGGTGATGCCGATACACTGGGGCAATTAATGAATGCCTCTGATGAAAGTTTGCGAAAGGATTATGAGGTCACCAGTGCAGAACTGGACGCCATGACTGCTACGGCCCGTAGTTTACCGGGCTGTCTGGGGGCGCGCATGACGGGGGCAGGCTTTGGAGGGTGTACGATTAATCTGGTAAAAAAAGAGGAGGCCGATGCATTTGGCGCAGCGCTGTTACAGGAATACCATGCACAGACGGGGCTTTCTGGAGAGTTGATTGTGTCAAATCCAGCCGATGGCGCCGGACGGATTTTGTAAACCTGCGAAACATCTTGGGAAAGCATCCGTGTCTCGATGTTGGGTAGATATCTAAAGCGGTCCAGCGACCACAGGCAAGCGACAAAGTTTTATTTTTCGTGACTGCCTTTCAGATTTAACCACTAATATCCGCTAATGGTTGAGTACATACTCGCGATGTATTCAGCCGTTTTTTTCTTCTGGAGAAAAAAACTGGGCAATCACACTGGAAAGTTTTTCTACAGTAAAGGGTTTTTGAAGGAAACCATCCATCCCTATCTTCATACACCGCTCTACATCTACTTTCTTCTCCTCCTCCATCATAGCGATAACAGGGATATGCTGCTTTCCCGCTTCACCTTTTTGAAAAATCTGACTCGTGTTTTGCCCATCCTGTATCGGTATTTGTGAATTCATAAAAAGCAGATCATACGAGAGTTTTTTTAGGGCTTCTAACGCTTCTGTACCATTACTGACTGCATCGACACGATATCCCAGCTTTTCCAGCAAATACATGATATGACGTTGATTAACAAGATTATCGTCTGCGACCAGAATCCGCTTGCGACTATTCCCACCATTTAACAGGCTTTCTTTCAGAATAAAATTTTGGGTAGGCACGCTGGTCGATGCACTCGATTGTGTTCCCAAAACACGCGCCAGACAAGTATATAATTGCTGATATCGTACCGGTTTGTGCAAATAAGCACAGAAACCGATTTGCTGTAATCTCTCTTTCTGTCCTCTATCGTCCCCTGAGGTCAGCATCACCAACATTGTCTCCTCTAACACAGATTCTTCTTTAATGCACCGCCCGAGAGTCTCGCCATCCATCTCCGGCATCATCATATCGATTAATACCAAGTCATAGGGGCGCTTCTCGACATATGCCTGATGCATTTTCTCTAACGCTTCCCGACCATTCACCGCCTCATGAATCGCCCCCTTCCAGCGTCGAAAAAACTCACGAAGTACCAAACGGTTGGTTGCACTATCATCCACTACCAATACACGTACATCCTGAACATTCAGGGTAAATGTTTCGACCGGTTGGGCAGCTTGGGAAGGGCAGGCAGTTTTTTTGTAGGGAACAATAAACCAGAACATGGTTCCTTTGTCCACCGTACTTTGTACACCAATCTCTCCCCCCAGCTTTTCTACGATGCGCTTCACAAGCGCCAATCCCAAACCTGTACCACCATATTGGCGTGTTATAGAGGAATCTACCTGAAAAAAATCATCAAAAATATGCTCATATTCTTCCTTTGGAATACCTATCCCTGTATCAGCAATCGTAAAACGCAACCGTAGTAGCTGTGCTTCCTCTTCTTCCAAGCGCACTTGAACAAATACTTCTCCCTTCTCCGTAAATTTAATAGCGTTATCGCATATGTTAGAAAGAATCTGGCGTAAGCGGCCTGGGTCTCCTTCTACGAAAACGGGAGTTGAATCATGCACTAGACAAGCGAATTCCAGCCCTTTCTTGAAGGCATGGCCTGAAGCAAAATCAGCCACTTCCTCCACCACTCTTCGTGGATTAAAAGGAATAGATTCTGTCTCAATCTCACCCATCGTTATTTTTGTATACTCCAACACGGCATCCAACAAAAACAACAGCGATTCTCCGCATGATTTGATGTAACGGGCATATTCATACTGTGCGCTGTCCAAAGCTGTATCGAGCAACAAATCCGTCATACCAAGAACCCCATTCATGGGGGTGCGCACTTCATGGCTCATATTGGAGAGGAAAACGCTTTTGGCATGCTCAGCGGCTGTCAGTCTTTCCTGGCTTTCGCGCAACTCCTGTTCTAAATAAGAAACACGTTCTTCCAATTGGTTACGCGTGTTTAATTGCTCCTCCCTCCATATCTCTTGAGCACGTAATGAACGGGCCTGTTGCAGATTGCGTAGCGCCTGCTTGGAAAGTTGAGTCGCTATCAAAAAAAGGCCGTTGCAAATAAGTGCAAATTGTTCTCGCGGCATAATCGGCACTTCTTGCAAAGCTTCCCGGAACTCATCCACATCGGCGCCAATCTGATATGCATACGCCATCAAATCTTCATCAGAAGTCTCTGATTCACGCACCTGCCCTACAAGCCAATTGGCAATATGATGCTCCCCGGCACAGATACTGGTTCCGCCATCCCACAGACCGCCGCTTAGACAGACCTGCATAATTGGTCCATCTGGATTAGGGCGTCCCAATATAGCATCGGAACATCGACAATTCTTTTTGCCTTTTTTAGTCTTACGAATGACATCTTTACACAAACGACAAAAATTACTGGGGCGTGTGATAGGCTTTCCATCCGGATCGGTAATAAGAGAAGCAACATGCATTGCATCCGAAAAGGCGTCCTGAATTTCCTGAATCTCTTCTACATCGAACAGATCATGAAAATCGACCGATTCTATCTCCGTTGCAGGGGACATCAGCGCCGACAAACGATTACGCAGGATAAGTTCATGGTGTTTCTGTTCCTGCAAATCGAAGAGAAATGAAAGGATGCGCTGACCACCCCCTTTGTCGGATTGCAGCGTGACAAAATGCTGTAACATCGGAAAACACGCTTCCGCAGTAGGCTGCAAGAGCAGTTCACCTGACCACCCCCCTGTGCTCTGCAAAGCCGCTCGGATTGTATCCCATATTTTCTCCCTCAACGAGGCGGGATATAAAGAACTGACATGTTCGCCTTTCAATTCTGCATCGGATTGCAGTTCTAATAGGGAACAAGCCCGCTCATCCAGCGATTCGATTACCCCCTCGCGGGACAACAGCATAACCCCCTGCCCTGAGATGGCGGCAAAGTGGCGATAGTATTGTAATTGGAGCGTGGACTCTTCCTCGCTAGTATCAGACGCCAGCTCTTTATCTTCTGGCATAGGACAAGAGGGAGCCGACCGTTGATGATAAAACAGTCCCCCCAGAAGACATAGTCCCCCGCCCAAAAGCTCGAAGGGAATCAAATACGTTACAGAAACGGCATGTAATTGCCCCCATATAAGAATCAGTAGCCACCCCAGCACTAAAGTCAAAACAAGAAATGTAGGCCCCCACCTGTATTGAGCCCTCACCATTAGCCCCCTTTATCTATGCTGAATTTCGCTTGGTAAAATATCTCCTTCCCTACTGAAACCACTCTAAAACTGAAAGAACATATCAACTTTTTATACCACACATCCCTGTTTTATAGGGAAAAAATTACGGGTGTACCCATGGCAATCACCCGTAATTCCAATGGCCCATTGAAGACTCACGATGCTACGCAAAAACCATCTTCGCTTGTTTCTTCACATTGTTGATAATTCGCCATATTAAAAAACTGGATGAGTCGCAACAATTCACTCAGATTCACTTTCCAGTCCTGCGGATTATAATCGCTGTCGTGGGGCGTACAATCTTGTTGTGCTGTATCTAATGCATACCCATCCTCTGTACCGGATTGACAGCCAAACGCTGACGAATTGTAAAACTGAATAACACGTAGCAATTCCGACACGCTGATGCGAGAATCCTGATTTTGATCTGCGGAATGATAGGGTTCCGCAACCACGGGGGCTGAAGCAATACACACATTGTCCACAATGTATTCCTGCATATCGCCCGCAGCAAAATATGCCTCAAAACGTAGCGTATGGGACGCATCATCCGCATAGGCGCTGATATCCCGCGTGACGGTTTCAGAGGCATATGCCAAGACATCGCCCAACTCGTACAAGACATTACCATCTATCAAAACACGCAAATAGCCATTCCCCGAACCTTCCCACACTTCCAGAAAGAAAGAAAGCATATGTGCGTCGTCGGGAATCACCACCTGCTGTTCAATATACGCCCTTTCCTCCATCTCAAAGTCGTAATCAGGAGAAAAGTAGCATACCCAATTTTCATCCTCCCATAAAGGGGTCCCATATACCAACGACCCTACTGTCCAGGCCCCGGCTTCTCCTCCTGATTCAAAATCAGCATCTGCCACCACATTGCCCAGACAGGTGAAGCTTTCTCCCTCTCCCTCTCCCTCTCCCTCTCCCTCGCTGCTCCCTTCACCCTCACCTTCAGTAGCGGGTTCATACAGACTAAGGTCAACGCCATATTGTGTGCCATTATCATTGGCGGCGGCCAGTCGGAAATGATAATTCGCCCCCTCCGTCAATCCGGTCAACGTCGCCTCTACTGAAAATACCGTTTCCGTTGGGGCAGCCAATACCTGTTCGGGAGTCGTAGCCCCGTACGCAGTCGAAGTCCCATATTCAAACCAATACCGCACTGCGCCCCCCCCCGCATTGATCTCGCCATGCAACACCGTCGAATTGGCCGTCACATCGGTTGCGGGCAACGTAGTCACACTAGGTAGCGCCGTGCTACTGTCATAAACGAGATAGGTCGCAGCACAGGAAACCGCCGCTGAATGATAGCGGATACGCATGTAGCCCCCCTCTCCCCACGAATCCCCCCAGCTATTGCGCAAAATCCAACAGCCGCCGCCGCCCTCAGGAGGATTGTCATCCCACCCTACCAAAGCAATGGCATGATTGGTCTCAGCATAGAAACCGTCCACACAGTTCACATTGTCGTCTTCATACACACCGCCGCTGTAGGCCTCAAAAGCAGAAGTAGCCAGAACCGCAGCGTCTACCACGCCAAAGTGACGAATCGCGGTCTTGATTGCATCCACATCGCCTACCGGTATACGGTGCCAGGATTGAAAGGAAATCCGCGGATCTTCCCAATGCGTGCAGGCGCCCGGCGAGGATTCGACATAGGGAAAAGCGCTTTCCAGACAGACCCCCTCCTGTGTCAAGGCCTCCAGTTCAAAATAATCATAATCCGCCCCATCACAGCCCCCAAAGTGGGCGGCATAGACTTCAACCTCTGGCAGACACCACGCGATGAAAGATTCAGAAAAATCAATGCAAGCGGCGTCATACAAGCCCATCGCCACATTATAGGTACCCTCAGCGGCCGCACAGGCGCCAAAGGAATAACACGAACCGCAGCCCCCCTGATTTCGAACAGGACCAATGTAACTGCGTCCCTCATAATTCGTCCAGCTAAACGCCGACTCCAAAGGAACATCCTTCAAATACCCTTTTAACGGCCCCACATCCCCAGCATCCGCGGCACGCTTCTCCGGCCCTACAGGATAGCGCCGACTGAAAAAACGCTGCTTTTCCCCTTGGGGCATACGATAGACCCATGTCGGCGATACCGTAAACGCATATCCCTGCGCCGCTATCTGCGCCTCTATCTGCTCCAGGGTATCGCCCGGTTGAAACACCGTCCCTTGCGCCACAGCGCTAAAAAAACCAAAAAACACACTACAACATAACCCTACTAACAATCGATAGTTCATTACCCCACTCCTAACTGTTCCAGAAAAGCCAACTACGGTCTTCGGAGCGAACGTAGGATACTTTTACTCATGACAACATTAAGTGTACCTAAAACACCCAAAACCCCGCAACATACTTGCTTTTTTATTGTTTTTCGTTGATAATTCAGAAAGCAGACATCGGTGAGATTAGAAGGGGGCACTATGGAACCGGGTCTCAAAGAACAACTGGAAACGAAAACTGCTGTTTATTTTCCGATAGCACTCGATATTATACGCTTGGATGAAACGGCCGACTTTGACCTGTTTATCCTGCTAAAAGATCAAAACAAGCATATCCTCTATCGTGAAAAGCATCTGCCGTTCACGGAACCAGAAAAGAAGCGAATGCTGGAGAATGGCGTCGATACGCTCTACGTGCAGGAGGAGGACTATGCCGCGTACCGCCACTATCTGGAAACCCACCTGAGCGCAATCCTGGACGATCCCAAGCTGCCTGTAGAACAGAAGGGTGAACTACTCTACACTTCCTTAGTAGGGCTTATCGAAGACGTAATGCTGGATAGTCGCACTGCACTCACGGTGACGCGTAGTCGCAGCATCGTACAGAATACCTGCAAATTCCTCTATGCACATCGCAATTCGCTTGAACACATGATGCATATTTGCAAATTTGATTACAACACCTATACGCACAGTATCAACGTATTTATCTTTTCCATGGCGCTGGGGCAACGTATTTTTCCACTCAAAACCTTGATGAACGATTTTGGTATGGGGGCCTTGTTGCACGATATTGGAAAAAGCCGTATCCCCCCAGAAATTCTCAATTTCAAGGGGAAGCTTTCGGAAGAACAGTTTGCTGTGATGAAAAAGCACCCCGTCTATGGCGATGAAATGCTAAAAAAAGCAGGCGCATTTCCACTCTTGACCTTTGATATGGTGCGCCATCATCACGAACGCATAAAAGGGGGCGGGTATCCCGACAATTTACACGGTTCGCAGATACGGCGTGAAGTGCGTGTACTCACGATTGCCGACATTTTTGACGCACTTACTACACGGCGTTCCTATAAAGAATCCATGAATTCTTTTCCGGCGCTTAAATTGATGCATGAAAAAATGCGGGACCATATTGATACCGATATTTTCAAAGTATTTGTGCAAATGATGGGTCAACCCAAAAAAGGGTAGGGAAAAGCAATAAACGCTCGACTTTTTGGCTCAGTTTGCCTATGTTAACGTTTAACAAAACCCTAACATATCTGTAATTTTCCCCTAACAGCGAATACCTATACTTTCGTTGTCTTTGGGAGAGGCTATTGTCCAAGTTCACAGGCAATACCTTTTAAAAGCACGCAATATATAGCCCGCTTCCGGGTGGGATCTAGTCCCACCTTGGGTCCGGTTTGTCCCAACCGAACCGGACCCTGTTTTTTTTATCTTCCCGCTATCTTCCTTACGCGCCATAGCGTTCCTAGATACAACAAAAGGCCCCGTCTCATTCAAGAAACAAGGGGCCTATATACACTATCTTTATAGAATATCCTTCACCATCTCCCAAACACTATCGTCCATTTCCCTCTTGGTAAGGACGCGCCTCGGCTGCAATCGCATTGCTCACAAGCTTGTTAATCTCGCTTTTTGGATAACCGCAAGCTAAACACTCAGCTACCGCATCGACTAGATGCGCATTTACCATAGGCGGCACCTTAGTTTTACAAAGCCCAGGCGCCTCGGCTGCAACAGTCACACCTACCCCTCGACGGGTATGCACCAACTGCATCAACTCTAAATCACGATATGCCTTAGTCACGGTATTGGGGTTGATTTCCAGACGCTCTGACATATCACGGACAGAAGGAAGCGTGTCACCCGGTTCATATACGCCCGCCGCAATGGCAAATTGAATCTGATTCTCAATTTGTACATAGACCGCGGTCGGACTCTCAATATTCACGAAAAACGAAACGTCTTTTTTACTCATTAACATAACTCCTACTCACTTAAAGTGGTCCAGAAACTACAACCCAAAGGTATGGTTCCTTGCCGTTGCTACTTAAAAGCTTTTTAACGCGCCTCTCGAATCCAAAGATACTCATACTTCGATGGCGATGCCATCCAAAGCACCTAAGTTTCCCTACCTCTTTTTATTGTGCATTACGATATACTCCTGTCGTTATAACTACATCGAAAAGTATTTCAATATAGATGCAGTCACCCAACTATATTGTCTATATGAGAGCACATGAAAAAACATCACCCGCATTGGTGAGTACGCCAGGAGTTCCGCTTCCGGGTTCTCACATTTACATGTATTTCATACCACCGAACCCAAAACGCTGCCGCAGCTACAGGTAAATAACCAGTATCTGTAGCAAGATGAGCAGCCTTTTGTTGATGAGGACTTTGTACAAGCCAGCCTCAAAAGACATCCAGCTCGGTAGAATGCTACCTCCCCCCTAAGCAGTATTGTATGAAATCCGTACTTTTAATTGCAAGCGAGAAGCCCACTCTTTGAGAATAGTATTCTTTACTTGAATATCCCCAGACAAAAACCATCTTCCCCCTCGGGACAGGCTGTATACGCATTGCTGTTAAAGATTTGAATTATTCGTAGCAGTTCAAACAGATGGATACGCCAATCGGAAGGAGAATAGTCGCCGTCATGGTAGTCACAGGCGCGAGCACCCAGGTAGGGTGCATACCCATCTTCTGTGGTTGCGTCGCATTGGTAGCCACCGGTATTAAAAAACTGGATCACACGTAGTAATTCAGAAATATCGATATGTTGGTCATTATTCTGATCGGCACTGTGAAAAGCATCCCCCTCCGCTTCTCCTTCTGGTAGTGTAGGGGCAGGCAAAAGACAAAGCGCCGCATCGATAATTTGTTCTTCGTAGATTTCACCATTATAAACAACTGCCTGTGCAGCACCTACATCACTGCTCACCCAATGAAACCAGCAAGTATCGTCGTCTAGTCCCCGTATAGCGACCCATCCAGCCGAGAGGCTGATAGCCTGGGAAAGACGCACGGCATAGAAATAGATGGGGAAACCGGGCGGTGTATATAGGTATTCGGTGGGTTGGCGAGGGACGGCAAAGGTTTCTGTGTATATTACTTCTCCCGGGGTACCGTCTGCATCTTGGTGGAAGGTAATGCTGAATCGACTGCTGGTACGTTGGCAAATGGGAGCACTGCCTTCGGTCGCAGACAGTCCC
The DNA here is from genome assembly GCA_963678445.1 of Candidatus Hydrogenedentota bacterium. Lineage (GTDB taxonomy): Bacteria > Hydrogenedentota > Hydrogenedentia > Hydrogenedentales. The sequence continues at coordinate 5,071,505 of OY782877.1, forward strand.
CACCAATGCACTTCGAGGATGGGAGCGGATAGCCCCGAGAAGAACTGAAACGCCGTGTATGGCGTATCGTCACTACTTCGCATGGCCGTCCATAACCCACCAGGCAGGCTGGGAGACAAGCCAAGCAGACTTTCCGAATCGCAAAGAAGAGGGACAATTTCTTCGCCTTCTTCCAAGCCGCTTCCTTCGCCTTCTGCTTTTTCAACGGAATATACTGGTGTATATACGATGCGGTTTGGATAGTAAGACAGGTCGGCAGCTGCGCACCCTGCAATAACTAGAAACAGGAACAGAAACGAATATCTCCCGCCCCCCCCCTTTACTGCAGACTGGCGGCTTTGCTTATACAACATACTCATGCCCGCCCCCTTGTCTCTAGGCGCTCCTTGCGTTTATACAATTATACCATAGGAATCTGGCATTATTTTGAGGTCCATTGCTGCATATAGGCCAATAACTGGCGCGCCCGGGCGGATGAGGTGTGGTACTGTTTGAGGTGTTGATATCCTGCCAGGGCAATTCTCCGTGATTCCTCGGGGTGGGCACAGTAGTAGCGCAGTTTTTCTTCCAGTTCACCGAGGTCATCGAAAAAGACAGCATGTTTACCATCTTCAAAATTATTTGGTATCCGAATGGGTAGACGCTCAGAAAGAAGCATACCGCCGTGTGCCGGAATCTCCCAATAGCGCACCGTGTCAAAGCCAAAGCCGAAACAGTTAATACCGATACTGCTTTGGGTCAGACGCTGATTGTATTCTTCGGGGGAAAACATAGTGCGCAGGTCGGTTGAGAGGGTCCTTTCCAAGTGTTCCAGATACGGTCGTCTCAGGTAAGATTTCCAATGTCCTGCCCAAAAGAAATCGTATGGCCGTTCAACGTTTATTTCTTCCTCAGACAGAACGCGAAGATCAGGATAGGCAAACGGCATAGGCGCAGTCTCAGGACCATAATCCACACAGTGTAGCATTTCGCGTTTGAACAGCCCCTGGCATTTTCTGCCCAGATAGGCTTCCAGAATTTCCCTGTGATTGGCACAATCGTCTAGAGCGTCAAACAGGAAAAGCGGTGTATCTCCTACTGCCTCTATCAATCGTCGAGCAAAAGGACGGGGCACTTCCTCCTCGCTATCCCCATAAAGAACAACATCGAATTTACCTGCCTGCACTTGTGCAATAAGCTCTTCTTCGCCATAGCGATGCCCCGGGAAGTCAAAAGTACAGGGGTAATATCGAAAATCATCCGGTGGATCGCCGTGCAAAGAGTCTTTGTAGGGAAAATCTATGACGTTATTCCCCCCCAGCAACTGGAAAAGGCCGTCGAAAACGATATCCAGCCCATAATGAATGCGTTCATTCAATATAAAAAGGATACGGGGACAATACCGCTCTTTCTCCCAAGGGAGAGGCGGTGAAAGTTCTATGTGACGTGAGGGAAGCTGCTGTAAACGGGCTAACTGTTGCTCGACTTGTGTATCGGGTGCAATCTGCTGCACCGAACGGAGTATCCGACAGCCCATTTGTGGAGCACCCATCTCAGCCCATAGCTGCGCCTGATAAATATACGCGGTTTGTAATGTCGGCACTAACGAAACAATCGTGGAGAATAATTCTATGGCTCTAGGAAAACCATACAATGCTTCCTCTGGCGTTCTTTCTTTTGCATATAGCAACAAAGCCGCCAGGGTCTGGGTATAGGCAAAGATTTTTTCTTCGTCAGTAGCCAAGCGTTCATCTGGAATGTGTAAAAGGATCTCCAGTGCTATCTCGGCTTGATTATTCTCCAGGTTCGCTTGTGCATGCGTGACCGGCTCATAATCGGCAAAGGCAAAGCAGAATAAGCGTTCAAAGCAGGGATAGGTATCGGCTGCATCTGCGGAAGGTTGCAAAGACATACAGGCTTTCCAATCGCCATAGCCTATGAAACCTTTTTGACGGGCCTGCTCTTCCAAGATCTCTGCAGTAGGCGCCCCCGCCTCATAATAAGGATGTAGCTCTAGCTGAGGAATCAGAAAAAACAGACGTCCTTCCTTCGCTAGCAAATCCCCCGCAAGGGTCCACATCACCTCGAATGCATCGTGCGGAAGGTCGGTACAAACGATCGCATCATAAGGAGTTTGTAACTCTGCTTGCAGGAGAGGAAGCTTTGTATAGGGAATCGCAAAATCCAGAATTGCCTGGGCTATCGGCAACGCCTCTGGCTGAAGTACAACGCCATGAACTACTGCTCCGGAAAAACGCTTTTTGAGGAGATACCCTAATTCTCCCTTGCCTTTTCCCACCCATAAAATGCGTTTCACATAGCTTGGAAACCGTTCTGGTAAGGAAATCCATTCCCCACGATAGCGTTCTGTAGGCAATTCTGATATTTCGTTCATAAGCCCATTATGGACGCATGGCGATTACGCCCCCTTGCAGTCCTGTAATCCAAACCTCTTCTTCAATGCCACCTTATTCACTTTACCGGTAGCTAACAACGGCAGTTCTTCATGAAATTCAATACACTTAGGAACCTTAAACCCAACCAGGTAGTCGCGGCAATATCGTTGCAGGTCGCGCTCTGTGACTTCGCAACCGGGTTTTAATACAACAAAGGCATGCCCTATTTCGCTATACAGTTCGTCGGGCACTCCAATCACCGCACTGAATAAAACGCTGGGATGTGATTCCAAGACCTCTTCCACTTCTCGTGGAAAGACATTTTCACCGCCCGTCTTGTACATTTCCGACATGCGTCCGCAGAGATAAAGATTACCTTCTTCGTCGATATATCCTAAATCGCGGGTATAGTACCACCCGTCGTCGTCGATGACTTCCTGGGTCGCCACAGGATCGTTGAGGTAGCCCTTCATCACACTGGGACCACGGACCGCCAGTTCGCCCACTTCTCCCGTAGACAATTCGTTACGCGCTTCATCTACAATACGCAGTTCAAATGGCGCGGGTGCTTTTCCCGTTGAACGGGCCAAAAGCTCCAGACTGTCCCCCGGCGCACTATAGGTAGCAAAACCACACAACTCCGTCGAGCCATAGTTGGTAAGCAAACGTGCGCCGCTTTTTTCCGCTATCTTCGCCAATACCTCGATAATCTCTCGCGGCATTGCCGATCCGCCCCACACAAAGAAACGCACGGAACTCCAGTCCATCTCCATCGCCCGCTTTTTGCGCAACTGCATCATGTACATCACGGGAAGCTGCCCCACCATCGTAATACGTTCTTTCTCGATGAGCTCCAGCGAACGCGAGGGAATAAAGCTTTCCGTACACACCAATGTGCCCCCCGCATACAGGGTGGCGTAGGCAATCTCGACATCGGCGGCCACATGATTAATCGGCATTTGGAGCAACACCCGTTCATTGTCGGTAAAACAACAACAGGCATGCTCTAGCGCCACATTGGAAACGATACCCCGATGGGTGTGAAGTACCCCTTTAGGTCGTCCGGTAGAACCCGATGTATACATCAGCAAGGCTTCATCATCAGGAGTCACCTCCGCCACACGCTGCTCCAGGGCCTCATCCCATCCTTCCCGTGGACGTTTCACCTCTTCATCAAAAGAGAGCGCTCCCTCATACGATTCCCCGATCACCATAAAACGGCGAATAAAAGGAAATTCATAACCAAAGGTAATCCCGGATTCTATCAGGTCCACGCCGGCATGTTTACGCACGGTGATCAAAACCGCGGGTGCGCAGTTACGAATAATGTATCGTAATTCGTTCAGTGTAAATTTAGGTGACAGGCCCAGCCAGATAGCGCCAATCTTGGACGCAGCCAGGAAAGTAATTATAAATTCCGGGCGCGCCATGGATAGCAGGGCGACGCATTCGCCTTTTCTGACACCCATTTCTAACAACGCCTTAGCAGTACGCTCGACCTGGTTATGCAATTGCGCCCAAGTCATACGTGTATCTTCAAAGACTATTGCTTCTGCTTCAGGCTTCTTCTCCGCCCAATACTCCACACACTGCCAAACCAGCGAAATATCGCTACAGCTGTTCATCCGCAACACATCCTCCGCACGTGTTTGCCCGGCAAAAACACATCCGCGATGAATAGCCTAGTGTTCTTGCAATCGCAAACACGGTAAACCCAAGTTCTTAAGTCTTTCCCGTCCCGCTACACACCTACAGTTCACGCTATGCTTCGTACTCGGTAAGACGGATAGAGAAAGGCCCTCGCATCGGTAACAAACAGCACCGTGCGCCAACACATACTTAGCCGCAGTATGATCTTCCACGGCTACATTTCTGGTTCAATTGTACAAAACCGCACCCCTACTCCCGCTTGTTGGAGCGCACACTATAATTCCGCAATTTCCTTACCAGCCCATCCACCGTACCACTTTTCACAGGCCGGATGGTAATTTTTCCCAAGCCCAACGAAAGGGAGCTAGCTACCACAAGAAAAGGGATGGGCCTTGCTGTCCTTAGTTACAGCAAAAACGCTGTTTTCCTATGATAGTTTTCAAATTTTAGGCACTAGCCCCGCAGAACTACAAGGAACCTCACAACGCAGGCCGCCCAATACTAAAATAGCGAAATCCTGCCTTTTGAATCACCTGTGGCGTATATAAATTACGGCCATCAAAGATAACCCGTTCTCGCATGAGTTTCGCCATCCGCTCATAATCCGGACGACGAAATTCATTCCACTCCGTGACAATAACCAGACCATCCGCATCTTCCAATGCCTGATAATACTTCGGAGCAACGGTAATCGCATCTCCAAAACGCTGGCGTAGTTTTGGCGCCGCCGCTGGGTCGAACACGACCACCTCCGCACCCACGTTACAAAGACCTTCAATAATATCCAACGCGGGCGCGCCTCGCAAATCGTCCGTACGCGGCTTAAAGCTGGCCCCCCAAATCGCAATACGTTTCTCTGCAACAGCATCTCCATAAAATGTGAGAATTCGCTGTAAAAACTGCGCACGCCGACGCTGGTTCACCGCCTGCACCGCCGCAATCAAATCGCAGTCCACCTCTTTCGCCTGCGCCAGACGCACGCAGGTGGCCACATCTTTGGGCAACCCCGACCCACCAAAACCGATTCCGGGAAAGAGGAACGTCGAGCCAACACGGTAGTCCGCAGCCAGACTCTCGCGGATATCGGCGATGTTCGCATCATAGGCCTCACATAAATCCGCCAACTGATTCATGAGCGAAATACGCGACGCCAGCATCAGGTTCGTTGCATACTTGCTCAACTCCGCACTACGTTGGCTCATGGGCAAAAACGGCTTACCTGTACGCAAAAACGGGCTATACAATTCTTTCATAATCTCGCGCACCCGCACATCGTCGCAACCAATGATGACACGATCCGGACGCATGAAATCATCTATCGCTGCACCTTCTTTAAGAAAATCCGGGTTGACCACCACATCACAAGGATGTGATGTATGTGCCTGCAGCACCCGTGCCATTTCCTCTGCCGTACCAGGTGGGCACGTCGTCTTGTTTACCAAAATACGATAGCCATTCGTAGCTTCCGCAATTTGGCGCACTGCATCCAGCAGGCCACTTATATCCGTCTCCCCATCCTCCTGCGCCGGTGTACCCACGCACAAAAACACCATCAACGCATCCGACACCGCATGCGCCAGTTCCGTGGTGAACCCCAACCGCTCCTCTTCCAGATTCCGCGTCACCAACTCCTCCAGCCCCGGCTCATAAATCGGCATACGCCCTTCGCGCAAATCCGCAATCCGATCCGCATCCCGGTCCACGCACACCACATGATGTCCATTCTCAGCCAGACACGTCCCCACCACCAAGCCTTGGTACCCAGTACCAACTATCGCAATCTTCATATCCCCTCCCGTAAACGCATGCACTACCAAACATAAGGCACACATCCGCTTTATCATGCATACAGCGCTTCCCCGCTGCATCTAATATCTTCTATGAATATCCAAGCATCATCGCCCCCACGCTATCGTTGCCGTGCGGTTGCGACCCAAGCACTCTAACACACTTCAGCCACAAGATACATATTAAAAACCCAAAAACAAAACACAGACCCCCTAAATGTAGGGGCTATTCAAAAACTCACGGCCAGTCATAGCGGGTTTCCACCTCCCCTGACGCTGTCACGCCAACATACATCCGCAAAAGCCCGCCCACCACGGCTGAAGTATCCATATTTTTCGGAAAAACGACCTGCCGCGCCTGACCATTCATATCAAAAACGACCACAACAATATGTTGCCCCTTACGAAAACTCTTCTCTAAAGCGACATCATCCCCCGCTGACAACCAGGCCGCCAAAAGATTATGTCCCAAATCCAGCGCATCCGCAGAAACAATATAAAGTCCGCCAACAGGATAGTCTCCCGTATTATAGACATGCACCTTGAATTGTAGCGGGATGCGAATATAATTCCCCTTTATTGCCGTATCCTCGCCTGCCGCTGTGTTGACCGCCAATGAAACCGTGTAATTCCCCTCCTGGGTATAACAATGCATTGGATGCTGCTCCAAACTGGTATACCCATCACCAAAGTTCCAAAACCATGTATCAATCTCTGCGCTCCCCGGCAACGAAACGTCCGAGAAAGTCACCTGCAATGGTGCGTCACCTCCCGTAGGAGTAGCACGAAACGCCGCTATCGGTGGCTGGCCTGGCGGGCAACCACAACATAACAACGCAAGCATGCCCGCCAAGCAATACGACGAGAACCAGCACCTCTTTTGAAAAACAAACATAGTAGACCTCACCTTTTTCAGACGCATTATATCACGGTCGAATTCCTTTCGTCCCATGCTATACTGAAGGTGGTCCAGGGACCACAACTAAAATATATAGTCCTTACCGTTCCTGACCCAAGCAAAAATTTCGTTTCTTATGACAACTCTTCAGAATTAAGACATCAATTAAGACATCAAAGTGGTCCTGCGACCACGGGCAAGTGGCCAGCACCACAGGCGATATTTATGGTCCACACCGTTGCTGGCTGTAGTCAGGATTTTATTTCGGTGATCATTTTTCAGTTCCAAGCATGAAAAGGCAAACACGCATGGAAAAATCAACGCGTTTACAGGACCTGCTGGAAAACAACACCATAGCTGCCGCACCCGATTTGGTGCAACAAGAGGAGGAAAATGCCGTGCGTTGCCTCGCTTGCGCGCACCGTTGTCATATTCGTCCAGGACACGCCGGCGTATGCCGCGTACGCTTTAATCGCGAAGGGCAACTCCGTGTACCCGGTGGCTACGTAGCTGGTTTACAGGTCGATCCTGTTGAAAAAAAACCTTTTTTTCATGTATACCCCGGCGAAAACGCCCTTTCCCTTGGTATGCTAGGCTGCAATTTTCATTGTGATTTCTGTCAAAACTGGGTCAGCAGCCAAGTGCTGCGTGACGAACGCGCCATAGCCTTTCCACATTTCTGCACCGCTACACAAATCGTGGATAGCGCCTTGCGGGAAAACACACCGCTCATCGTCAGCACGTATAACGAACCCCTTATCAGCGCTGACTGGGCCATGCAGATCTTCGCACCTGCCCGCGAGGCAGGGCTACACTGCGGCTTCGTCAGCAACGGCTACGCCACCCCCGAAGTTCTCTCCTTTCTACAGCCCTGTGTTGAAATCTACAAGGTCGACCTGAAAAGCTTCAACGAAAAGAATTACCAGCACCTCGGAGGAAAATTATCCCACGTACTCGACAGCATCGAACGCTTGAAAGTACAGGGCTTCTGGGTTGAAATCGTTACCCTCGTCGTACCCAACTTCAACGATTCGACCGATGAGCTACAGCAGATAGCCCGCTTTATCGCCCGACTCTCCCCCGATATCCCCTGGCACGTCACCGCGTTCCACCCTGACTACAACATGCAGGGGCCCGCGTGCACAAGCGCCCAAAGCCTGCAACGAGCCCACAGCATTGGCAAAGAAGCGGGTCTGCACTACGTCTATGCCGGCAATTTACCCCACGGTGTGCAACAAGGGGAAAACACCTACTGCCCGCACTGTCAGACGCTTCTGATCGAACGGTACGGATTTTCCATCCTCAGCAATAACCTACGAAACGGCCACTGCCCCAAATGCGATGCCGCTATCGCCGGGTTCTGGCAAGATACCGCTATACAATAGGCTGAAGCGTCACAAAGATTTATGGTATTGTTTGCACGGTACAATTGTATAGTTTAACTCCGATAGGCTATCCCTATGCCATAACGCATTGTTAAACCGAATCAGGGACCTTACATGAAGTTTTCGTTGCCTTCCTTTGCCATACACCGACCGGTCACCATGACCATGTTGGTCATCACCCTGCTTGGCTTAGGTGCAATTGCACTTCATCTAATCCCGCTTGAATTCATTCCCCGTGTCGATGTTCCTATACTGACCTGCTACATCCCCTACCCTGGCGCTGCCCCGCGTCAAGTAGAGAAAGAGGTCGCCATCCCTGCTGAAGGTGAGTTTATGACCCTCTCGGGTCTGGAACGCATCACTTCAAGCTGCAACAGCGGTGGCTGTCACATTGCGATGAATTTCGACTGGGACGCCAACATGGCGTTGGCCACTACTGAATTGCGCGATCGTATCGAACGACTAAAACTTGCACTGCCCGATGAAATCGATCGCGTATTCATTCGCCGCTACTATTCCGACCGTGCTCCCATCATGCGTTTCGCCCTCTTTCGAGAGGAAAACGGCGATGAACTGGCTCATGCCGCACGCACCATGCTCAAAAACCGGCTCATGCGCGTCAAAGGCGTTGCAGACGTTGAAATATCCGGTCGCGAAATCGAAGAAGTCTACGTCGAATTCGACCAGGAACAATTGTTGAGCCGCAATCTGGGTATCTACGAGGCGGTCTCTGCATTGCAACAAAGCAGCGTTAACGTCAGCATCGGAGAACTGAAAGACGGCGCTACCAAATACCTTGTGCGCACCCAGGGGGAATACACGCACCCCGACGAATTGAAAGATCTTATCCTCTCTGCAGGCGGTGTACGTCTGGGCGACGTCGCCACCGTCTCCGTACGTCCCCCCAGCGGCACAGGCCGCTTCTCCATTGACGGAAAACCAGGCATTTTCATCCGTGTACGGCGCGAAGCCGAAGCCAACACCGTAGAAACCTGCGATGCAGTCCATGAAGAGTTGGCCCGCATCCAGGAAGAACCCGCCTTTAAGGACGCGGAGATCTTCATCTTCGATGACCAAGGCGAAATTGTACGGTTCGCCATCGGCGCACTGCTCAAAGCCGGTAAATTTGGCAGCCTGCTCGCCTTTCTCGTACTCCTCTTCTCCCTACGCCGACTCGGCCCCACGCTTGTTGTCGCCCTGATGACACCCGCCTCCCTCGTCGCCGCCATCGTCTACCTCTACCTCAGCGGACACAGCCTCAACCTCGTTACCATGTCCGCCATGCTCGTCGCCGTCGGCATGCTGGTCGACAACGCCATCGTCGTTATCGAAAATATACAGCGCCATAACCATCTCAGTACCGATTGGCAGAAAAACGCTCAGCGCGGTGCTAGTGAAGTTGGGCTGGCTATTACTGCCGCCACCCTGACCACCATCGTTGTCTTTATTCCCGTCATCTATCTCGAAGCGGGAGAGCTCTCCCTGTTCATGCGCGAATTCTCCGGTCCTATGACCATCGCACTACTCGCCAGTCTGGTGCTGGCCCTCACCGTGCTCCCCCTCGCAGAAAGTCGCCTGCAGGGCTTTTCCACAAAGAACCACTGGAGGCTCTTTCGAAACAAAAAACGAACAAAAAAGTCTAAAAAAAGACGATTTTCGTTTCAACCCATTGAAAACAGTCGTATTCTATATACCGATTTGTTAAACAAGATACTCGACCGACGCTCCATATCTATCGGTGCACTGGCGCTTCTACTCCTCATCACCTATCACGTCCCCTTTAAATCGGTGGGGATGCAACAAATGCCCAGTCTGGACATACGCCAAGTCAATATTGATTTTCGTACCGAGGCTAATTATGGCTACGATCGAACAAAAACCGATACAAACAAACTTCTGTCTCTGTTGGATGATAAACGACAGGAACTTGGCATCAAAAACATCTTTCTGGAACAATGGAGCACCGGTGCTAACATACGCCTCTTTCTGTTGCAAAAAGACGAACTCCCCTCTGGTGAAATTTTGCCCTATTCCACCAAGGAGGTGCAACAAATTGTTGCTGAACTCCTACCCCAAAAATTACCTGGCGCCTCTATCACTTGCGGCGCCAACGCCGCCTCTTCGTCTACCCAGAGCCAAGTGGTATCCGTACGCATGCGCGGTGACGATATGCAAACCCTGGAATCGTTCGCGGAAGAGTTCCGTCGTCGCATGAGCAGCCATCCCGACCTTTACGAGACTCGGACCAGCAAAGATGAAAGCCGTAAGGAAATCCAAATCCATATCGACAAAGCCAAGGCTGCCAGCCACGGTATCTCGCCCATGGTCATTGCCCGCACCGTCAGTTTTTCCCTACGCGGCACACGCCTGCCCTTTATGAAACGCAATGGTCGCGAGATTACGGTCTGGAGTCGGTTCCAAGGCGAAGATCGCCGCTCCAAAGCGGACCTGGAAAATGTTGCTTTCCAGGAATTCGGGGGGGAACTCATTAAGCTCAAACAACTAGTTAATATGACCCAAGCCCCTGCCCCCAGTGGCGCTTACCGCGAAAATGGTAAAAACGTGCTCACTATCTCAGGGCAAACGCAGGAAAAGAACCTTAGCCCTATCCAAAATGACCTCACCGCCATGGCGGCTACCATGGAGCTTCCCCAGGGTTATAGCCTACATCTGGGTGACCGACTGAAAACCCTCGACAAAAACCTCCAAAACTTTCAGAACACCCTCATCATGTCCGTCCTCCTCATCTACATCGTTATGGCCGCCCTCTTCGAATCGCTCCTGTTACCCCTGTCGATTCTCACCTCCGTCCTGCTGGCCTTCGTCGGTGTGTACTGGTCCATGTATCTCACCAATACGCCCATGGATACCATCGCCCTTATCGGTTCCATTCTCATGTGCGGCATTATCGTCAATAACGGCATCGTCATCGTCGACCACATCAACCAGCTACGCCGCCAAGGTGTTCCCCGCACCAAAGCTATCCTTCAGGCTGGCAAGGACCGTTTCCGCCCTGTCATCATGACCTCCCTCACCACTATCCTGGGCACCATTCCGCTCGCTATCGGTGGCAGTGACACCTCCAGTGCACTCGCCAGCCTTGGACGCGCCTTCGTCGGAGGACTCAGCGCTGGCACCCTCCTCACGCTCCTCGTCGTCCCCCTCATCTACACCCTCATCGACGACCTGCAACAATGGAGCAAAAATTTCCTCGCCTCCCTGATCAAACTCCACCCTACCTCCAGATAATTCCGGTCAGAAAAGACACACCGTATTAAGAGGCGCTCCCCTTTAGTCGTCAGGATTGTTAAGAAACTTAGGGTTGTTACCGGCAATAACAACGGTGATTTCGCCTTTGACGGTCTTGTCGGTAAACTCTTCGACGAGCTGGGCAAGGAAGCCTCGGTGTACGCGTTCGAATTTTTTGGTTAGTTCGATGCAGACCGCTGCCTGACGGTCTCCGAGTACCTCCAGGGCGTTGTCCAGTAGCTTGGCAATCCGAAAGGGGGATTCGAAAAGAATTAGGGTATGGGGCTGTTCGGCTTCGGCTTCGAGGAAGCGTTTACGGGGACCGGGTTTGCGTGGAGGGAATCCCTTGAAGGTAAAACTGGAGGTGGACAGTCCGGAATAGAGTAGCGCGGTAGGCACAGCACTGGCACCGGGCAGAACGATGATTTCGTAGCCTTCTTCGGCGCAGGAAGCGGTAATCCGATAGCCGGGATCGCTGATGGATGGGTAGCCGCCGTCGGTGCAGATACCCACGGAGCATCCCTCCTTTAATAAGCCAAGGATGCGTTTACCGGCCTTTTCCTCATTGTGCTCATGATAGGCAAAAAGGGTACGTGGGGTTGGGATCTCGTAGTGGGCAAGGATACGCCGTGTCATTCGGGTGTCTTCACAGGCCAATGCATCCAGTTCGCCCAGCGTACGCACGGCGCGATAGGTCATGTCTTCGAGGTTACCAATCGGCGTGGCAATAAGATACAGAATACCCATCTTCTTTTTCTCTCTTATAGTCTTTTTTATTTTTTAGCTACTTCTTTCTTTTTACGAAAACAGTAAAGAAGCAAAGAAAAACGAATATGTAATTTAGTTTCGCTCTGGTTACCTACGTCAAGGACCATACTTCTTACCTGCGGTCCTGACCACCGCTGGAGCACTTTAATGGCTCAAATCTGAGAAGTTGTCATAGAAAACGATTTTTTTGCTGTGGTCAGGGACGGTAAGGACCGTATATTTTGGTTGTGGTCCCTGGAGCACTTTAGAGTTGGCCGTCAATTTGCGGTTTAATCACAATAATACCTACTTCTTTCATGGACTCGACCAAGCGTTCGTACATGGCTTCGTCTTGGTAGACGCCGACGATGGCGCCGCCGGAACCTGCGAATTTGGCATGCGCACCCACAGCGCGGGCGCGCTCGATCATGTCGATATTGCGCGGGTCTAACTGGTAGAGGCTCCGTCGACGATCGAAGTTAGCGTCCAGTTGTGCACCAATCTCGCTTCCACGGCCTGCCTTGAGCAAATCGTAGGTGGTCTGCGCGTAGCCCGCAAAGTCCTGCATGGCTTGCACTACCTCGGCGTCTCCTTCTAGCCAGCGTTCGCGGATATTATTGTGGAAGGTTTCGGACCCTTCGCCCAAATCCTCGTGGTAGGCGATAAAAAGTGGTGGCAATAGCGCGAGGTCGATTTTTTCGTAAAGGCCATATCCCTGACGTTCTACGGTGGCGCGGTCGAAATCCATAAACACTGCGCCTTCGTAGACCTGGATCACCCGATCCTGTAAACCGGCGGAAATACCCAGTTCTTCGGTCTCCACGCTGAGAATCAGGCTGGGCAGTACAGGTTTGGGGATATCGACGTCGTAATATTCCATCAGGCAGCGCATGGTCGCTGTAACCAATGCGCTGGAACCGGCTAAGCCAAGACGACGGGGGATGGTGGAACGGTAGCGAATGGAGAAGTTTTTATCGTGCAGGTGGATACGGTTTTTCTTGCAGTAAAGGTAGAATTTATACACTGTGGCCTTGAGCAAACGGATGCCGCCGTAGTAGCCGTTATCGACCACATCTTCACTTAAATCGTGAATGGATGCGTAGCGGGAACGGTCCTGTATACTGGGAACGATTTCCACTTCCGGACTTTCATACAGGCTTACTTTTGCCGCAAAATTGCGTATAACAAAGCTGATTGTCTTTCCATAGTAGCCATCGGAAGGATTACCGATTAAACCAGCGCGTGCATACGCTGTTGCCTCACATGCCATACTTGCCATTCTCCCTTGTGTTTGTGTGCTGCTGAGCATACGACGCTTGTTCTGTTAAGTTCAAGCATGATGGCGTACTTGCCTGTCATAAAAACGTGGCAATAGGGTATACTAACTGAAGAAAGTGCGAAAGTGTCCACATCACAAACAACAGCACTCGTGTTCGCCATTTCTACGCACAGTACGGGTTGGTTTTTTCGACATCAGGGCACTAAAGCGGTCCAGCGACCGCCAGCAAGAGGTATGGTCCTTGCCATCCCTGACCGAAATAAAACTTCGTTTTTTATGATAGTTTTTCAGATTTTAGGCAGTAAAGTGGTCCAGCGACCGCAAGGTGGCCAGGGCCACACCCGGGGAATATGGTCCTTACCCATATCCTCAAATTGAAGCAAAAATTTCGTTTTCATGATAGGTTTTCAGATTTTAGCCACTAAAATGGGTATGCAAAACGGCAAGGTGATGCGTGCGCATGCAGAGGAGTCTTCGTATGGGTAGCTGGGGGATGTGGAATCGATGCATAAGCGGCATGGTGTGGAGCGCGCTTTTTATCTGCGTGTATACCGCTTGTAGTTATGGCGCATCCTTTATCGTGAATTCGGAAATGGATAGTCCAGATGCAAATCCGGGGGATGGAAGCGCGCAGTCTATGGGCGGCACGGGCATGGTGACGTTGCGCTCGGCGCTTGAAGAGGCGAATGCATTGCCGGGGGCGGATACGATTACTTTTGAGGCGGGACTTACTATAGCACCGAGTGATTTGGGGGAATTGCCGCCGTTGAATGATTCCAGCGCGGGGACGACGATTGATGCTACAGGCCAAACCGTTACGCTGTCGGGGGCTTTTTTATCCACTGAATTCGCTCTACTGAAAATCACATCGGCAGACAATGTTGTTAAGGGATTAAGTATCGTGCAGGCAGGTGACGGGGGCGGTATTCAGATTGCAGGCACGACGGCCAAGAATAATACGGTGGTGGGGTGTCGGATTGGCATGGATTGGACCGATAGTACGACACAGGCGTCCTATGGACCAGGGATCTGGGTTAAGGAGGGGGCCTCGATTAATCGTATCGGCGACACCACCTCTGACGCCCGGAATATTATCTCGGGCAGTTTTGATGTGGGTGTACGAATAACAGACATCGGCACTGAGGAAAACAAGGTGCTGGGAAATTATATTGGACTTAATGCAGCGGGGGATGCAATCCACGCTAATGCAGCCGGGGGGGTTCATATTACGAGTGGGGCGTCCCGCAATATTATTGGTGGGCCCTTGGCCTCGGAACGCAACATCATCAGTGGTAATCTCCCCATATCTGTGGGTGAAGGAGCTGGCGTGGTCATTGAGGGTTCTGGCACGACAGGAAATGTGGTAGAGGGAAATTATATCGGCTTGGATCCTGCGGGTGCGACGGCTTTTCCGAATCTCGACGGTGTACTGATTCGTAACAGCGCCACGACGAATATTGTACGCGGTAACCTCATTGCAGGCAATCAGAAGGCAGGCGTTCTCGTTTCCGGATTGGGTAGCGACCAAAATGTCATTGTGGGCAATCGTATTGGTCTGAAGGCCAATGGTACGGAGGCCCTTCCCAATGTCGACGAAGGGGTGCGTATTATAGATGGCGCCAAAGAGAATGTTGTGGGCGGCGATAAGGAAGAATTACGCAATGTCATTAGTGGAAACGACAAGGCGGGTGTGGAGGTATTAGGGGCTGAGACCACCGACAATGTGGTGATGGGCAATTATATTGGTCTGTCGGTAGATGGGTTGCAGGCCATACCCAATGTTAGCGGTTGTATCATCAACCAGGGGCAAAAGAACACAATCGGCGGTACCGAAGCGGGTATGGGAAATCTTATTTCCGGCAATCAGACCAACGGTGTTCAGATTGAAGGAAATGCCACAGAAAACACGGTCATAGGGAACCAAATTGGCGTAGACAGCGCCGGAGGCCCTCTCGGTAATGGCGGCGAAGGTGTAGCAATATTTGGAGGCAGCAACACGCAAATTGGCGGCAACCTTGCCGGCACGCCCAATCTTATTGCATATAACGCCAACAACGGCGTCTACATTTCATCCAGCACCAGCGTAGGCAACCGCGTGCAACAAAACGCCATTCATAGCAACGCCCTTGAAGGCATTGTCCTGGCTGAAGGGGGAAATAATAGTGTCTCCCCCCCCACGCTGACCGATCTGCTCACAGGGGTGAGCACCTTTGACGCCACTATCGAATTTTTCGTCGATGATGACAATGAAGGGCGTACCTTTCTGGGAGAACTATCCGCTACGGCAGGCACCCCTTTTAATGGTGCTTTTGATCTGGCGGACTATGTAAACAAAAACCTGACCGCGACAGCCACAGATCTCAGTGGAAATACTTCGCAGTTCAGCTCCCCCTTGTTCATTGATGATCGTACACCTCCTGTCATCTTACTTAACGGAGAAAGCGACGTCCTTCTGGAATGTGGCGATATTTTCAATGATCCGGGTGTGGCGTCAGCTACAGATAATCTGGATGGCGACCTCTCCACGCAGGTAGGTCGTAGTATCCTGCTGAATGACGAAAGCGTCGAAAGCATTGACACCGGCAATCTAAATGCCACATATGAGCTTGTCTATTTTGTTATCGATACTGCCGGAAACATAGGCGAAAGCATGCGCACAATAACTATTGTCGATACTACGCAGCCAGAGCTTGCTTTAATAGGCGCTGCCACGCTCACTCTCGAATGCGGAAGTACGTTTAACGACCCGGGCGCGACGGCAAATGATACTTGTGAAGGCGACGTATCTGCAAACATCGAAAGAACGGGAACTGTCGATACAAATGCAACAGGACAATATACGCTGCTCTACAACGTTAGCGATAACAGCGAAAACAGCGCACCACAAGTGGCGCGCACGGTCAATGTGGTCGACACTACCACCCCACAAATCACCCTGCTGGGAGAGGGAACTCTTACGCTCGAATGCGGCAGTACTTTTACCGACCCGGGGGCAACAGCGACGGATACTTGCGAGGGCGATCTCTCGGCGAGCATTACAAAAACCGGCACCGTCGATACAAATGCAACAGGAGAATATACGCTGCTCTACAACGTTAGCGATAACAGCGAAAACAGCGCATCACAAGTAGCACGCACGGTCAATGTGGTCGACACTACTGCCCCACAAATCACCCTGCAAGGGAATACAACGCTCAGCTTGGAATGCGGCAGTACTTTTACCGACCCGGGGGCAACAGCGACGGCAAACGACATTTGTGATGGCGACCTCTCGGCGAGCATTACAAAAACCGGCACCGTCGATACAAATGCAACAGGACAATACACGATAAATTATAATGTCATCGACAGCAGCGCAAATTACGCGCAGCAAGTAGTAAGGACCGTCAACGTTATTGACACAACCCCGCCACAAATAAGGCTGCTGGGAGAGGGAACCCTTATGCTCGAATGCGGTACTACCTTCACAGACCCAGGCGCGACGGCAAACGACATTTGTGATGGCGACCTCTCGGCGAGCATTACAAAAACCGACACTGTCGACACAAATGCAACAGGACAATACACGATAAACTATAATGTCATCGACAGCAGTGCAAATTATGCGCAGCAGGTAGTGAGGACCGTCAATGTCGTTGACACCACTGCACCACAGATTACTTTGCAAGGAGAGAATCCGTATATCCTCCCCGCCTGTGAAACGTATGTAGATCCCGGTGCTAGTGCAACGGATACTTGCTCGGGAACATGCCCTGTGTCTAGCAGCAGCAATGTGTATTCCCAAATACCGGGAACGTATCGCGTTGTCTATGCCGCATCCGATCCTACAGGAAACCGAACATTGAGTACGCGCACCGTCGTTGTAAACGAATGTACCGTTGAAGGCGAAGGGGAAGGTGCTGCGGAAGGGGAAGAAGAGGGAAGCGTTGAGGGACAACTCGAAGGAGCGGTAGAGGGCGAGGGCGAAGGAAATACAGAAGGGGAATTGGAGGCATGCTTGTCGGCCTGTGCCGAACTGGATTTCTATGAAGATAAAGATGGGGATGGGCTTTCCGCGTGTGAAGAGGCCTGCTATGGAACGAGTGACTACAAAACGGATTCGGATAGTGATGGTATGCCGGATCCGTTTGAGGTGCGCTTTGGTCTGAACCCACTGTCTTTTGACGCAGATGAAGATCCTGATGGAGACACCCTGTCGAATCTGGAAGAGTTCCTGAAAAATGCTTCGCCGATTGATGCCGACAGCCCCATCATTAGTCTTTTTGTCGCCCCTCCTCCGCAGGGGTATGATGCGCCCGAACGTGGTTCACTCGAATCCCCTTTGGCAACTGTACGTTATGCACTCAGTATACTAATTTCTTCGGAGTCCCGTCCGCTTCGCATTGTTGTGCTACCGGGAGCGTATGAAGAAGATTTCGTCATGAAGCCCTGGATCGCTGTGGAAGGCTATGCCGATGCGGAAACGACCATTTACGGTACTGTGGTCGGAGCCAATCATGCGCGCCTGAGCAACCTAACGTTGATTGCGGCATCGCCCCAGGATGTCTTGCTCAGTATAGGTAGTGTCGTCATGACGGTACGCCACGTTCTGTTTCTTGGCACGGAAGCGCAACAGGCAACGGGGATTTTTTGTGAAGGAAACACACTGGACGCACTTATTGACGGCTGCGCCTTTGATTCACTGTCTATCGGTATCGAAATTTCCGGTAGCTCCCCTACTATACGTCGTTGTGTCTTCCGTGATTACGCCACCGCTGCTATCTATATTCGCGAGAGCGCCACAGAAACGGGTTCTATGGGCAATAGTACCGACGCGAACAGTGGCTGGAACACTTTCGAAAACATCCCGGGCACTCCCGCTGTTCGTAACGATTCCGCCATTGAATTCAAAATGGAAAATAACGATTGGGGCACGGAGGATGAGGTGGAAATTCAACAACGCATTTCGGGCGTGGTGGATTATCAACCTTTTCTGGCTACGGGCAGTGGTATTTTAGCCGCTGCCGTGTATTGTACCCTGTGGGATGCCTTAACCTCGGCGCGCATACTCGATGCTTCTGTCACGTTGACGCCAAGCGCCTACGCACCCGTCACCGATAATGTGGATGGCGTTTACGCATTCCCGGCACTGCCAGGTGGCGTATACACGGTGCAGATCGAGGCTCCCAGCTACATCACAAAAGGTCAGTCTATTAATGTGGACGATGGAAAAATCGCTTCTATTTCCATCCCGCTGACGCCCGACGGCGCCGAAGGCGAAGAAGAGGGGGAAGGCGAAACAGAAGGCGAGGGCGAAGGCGAAGAAAAACCGGATGAAGGCTGCGGCTGCTTTAAGGATACAAAGGGGCTACCCACACAAGGCGATATCTTGGTCACCGGCTTGAGCCTAATCGTCATGCTGGGCTACAGGCGCCGCTTCCGCTGGTAATTCGTTTGCCCACTTAATTACTGCTGCAACTCACGGCGTTGCTGACGAATCTCTCTGCGGTAACGCTGTACAGCGCGCTCATGTTCGGCCATGGTATTGCTGAAGGTATGGGTCTTACCGTCTGCATTGGAAACGAAATACAGGTAATTCACATTGGCCGGTTGCAGGGCTGCGCGCAAACTAGCCACCCCCGGATTGGAAATCGGGCCGGGCGGCAGTCCTTTATTGAGGTAGGTATTGTAGGGGGAATCGACCTCCTTATCGACATTGAGCAAACGCTGCCCATACTTTCCCAAGGCGAATTGAAGGGTAGAATCCATTTGCAGCGGCATGCCTTTATCCAGGCGGTTATAGATCACCGCCGCAACCGCTGCACGTTCCTCACCCACACGCGCCTCCTCCTCTACCAACGAGGCCACCGTCACCACCGTATTCTTATCAAAATTCACCGCTCCCGGAAATTCTTCCATCAAGCCCTCCCATTCCTTTTCAAACTGATGCGCCATTCGCTCCACCACTTCTTTTTCCTTGGCTTCCGCATCAAAGAAATAGGTATTGGGCATCAAAAAGCCCTCCAGCGAAGTGGCCTCTACCCCTAACTCACGGCGTAATGCCTCATCCGCCGATGCAGTGATAAACGCGTCAGGGTCATCAAACATTGCGGCCACTTGCGCAATTGTCATTCCCTCCGGAATGGTCAGACGAAAACGGTCGCCATCCAAATGCCGGACCGGACCGGCATACACCTCTTCCAATAATTGGCGCGCAGACAATCCCTGAGGCAAACGATATACGCCATGACGTATCAGCCCGCCCTGCTTGTCCAGTTTCAGCGCCAAACGAAAAAAACTCTCATGCTCTAACAAGCCCGCGTCGGTCAGGAGCGCCCCCACCTGCTGTCCTGTTGCCCCTTCCGGAATGGTCACCTGGATTTCTGCTCCCGGTCGTCCTGGCTGCATCACCTGATCATAGACGACCATGGCGACCAACGCCGCAGACGCCGCCACCAAGGCGAGAAAGACCCAAACGTAAAGGTATAGGGAAACAATCCCGCGCCAAAACCAATGGCGTCGTTTTTGTACGGGTTCTTGTACTTGTTCTTGTTCTCGCGGCGACTCACTCATTTCTGTTCATCCACTCCGTTCTGACTTTTCAACGGGGTTTCTTCCTGTGCATGGCCTTCCAGATACTGCTGCAGGATCTGGGTAGCGGCGACCTTGTCCACCACATCCTTACGCTTGCGACTACGCACACGCGCCAGACTCAATATCTCCTCCGCCGCCACCGTCGTATAACGCTCATCCTCAAAGACGACAGGTATATCCACACACTGCCGTAAATGTTCCACAAATCGCATGACGCGTTGCGCCTGCGGTCCTACATCGCCATTTTCACACAACGGCAACCCCACTACAATAAGTACGGGGTCCTGCTCTTCAACAATACGACACAGCGCGTCAATCGTTTTTGCGCGTGAAGGCTGCCGCACCACAGTGAGGGGGGACGCAATAAGACGCATGGGGTCTGAAATCGCCACGCCCGTGCGCACATCTCCGACATCCAGGGCTAAAACTCTACCCGGCTCGTGCATACCACACCACCTAAAAAGTTTGATTTATTTCGACAATTTATCCCCAAAGAAGAGGGAAGAACCCGGTGAACAATTCTCATTTCTCCCCCATTCTCGCATATCACTCCCTGATTTTTCATTCCCGCAAAAATTTTACAGCGTCTGCATACGACAAAACACAAAAACAGATGCATCCTAGCCTAAGTCTTTGTTACCATATGCACAATGGCACCGGTGGTGGTTTTCGGTGACATGCATAGCTATTTTACCCACAAATACGGTACTTCGGAGTCTCATACGCTATACGAAACCGTGTTTTGCATTGCGCTGTCACGCGCATTTTCAGGACAGGTCCCCTCCCCCTCAGACAGGGCGGCAGGGTGCAAAACAGCCCCAAGGGGGCCAGGGAGAGCAACCCGTGAAAAGTGATGAAATACGCGCCCGGTTTTTAGAATTCTACAAAGAGCGCGATCATGTTGTTGAACGTAGCGACACTATCGTACCGCGTAACGACCCTACGCTTTTATTCACCAGCGCCGGCATGGTGCAGTTCAAACCCTACTACACCGGCGAGGTGCCCGTCCCCTACCGTCGTGCAACCACATCCCAAAAATGCCTGCGCGCCGGGGGTAAAGCGAATGACCTGGATGAGGTAGGCAAGACCTCACGCCATCTTACCTTCTTCGAAATGCTGGGGAACTTCTCCTTTGGCGATTACTTCAAACGGGAAGCTATTGAGTGGGCTTGGAAATTCACCACAGAGGTATTGAAGTTCCCGGAAGAACGCGTTGTTGCTTCGGTCTATCTGGACGATGATGAGGCCGCCGAAATCTGGGAAAAGGAAATCGGCATTCACCCCTCTCGTATTGTTCGCCTGGGCGCCAAGGACAACTTCTGGGGTCCTGCGGGGGAAACTGGCGCGTGCGGCCCTTGTTCCGAACTGCTCTACGACCGTGGCGAAGATATTGATCCCGATGCAACGCTTGAAAATGACCCTAATGAGCGCTTCCTCGAATTCTGGAACCTGGTCTTCCCGCAATTTGATCAACAACTCGACGGTTCACGTCTTCCACTGAAAAACCGAGGGATTGATACGGGTATGGGATTGGAACGACTTGCCGCTTTGCTGCAAGACAAAAAAACCGTATTCGATACCGACGGTATTTTTCCTATTATCGAAGCGACCCAAGGCCTGACCAAGGTCAAATATGAAGATAATCCTACCCCCTTCCGGGTTATCGCGGATCATATTCGGGCGCTCTCCTTTATGATCGCAGACGGTATTTTGCCGGGCAATGAGGGGCGCGGCTATGTGGAACGTCGCTTGTTACGTCGTGCCGCGCGCTTTGGTCGTGAACTGGGCCTGGAAAAACCGTTCCTTTTCGAAATCAGCCGCACGGTTGCTGACTTGATGGGGCATCATTACCCTGAACTCATCGAGAGCCGTGTGCAGATCGAAAAGATCATCCACACTGAAGAAGAACGCTTTGCCGGCACACTGGCACGGGGTATGGATCTGTTGGATGAAATCTTCGCGGATATGGAAAGGAACGGGGAATCTGTTACCCCGGGCGCATCGCTGTTTACCCTGCATGACACCTATGGTTTCCCGCTGGATCTGGCTACGGATATTGCCGAAGATCGCGGTTACACGGTAGATCGTGACGGCTTTGACGCAGCTATGGCGGAACAGCGCAAGAAGGCGCGGAGCGCCTGGACCGGTAGCGGGCAACAGGCCGTCGCTCCCATCTACCAACAATTGCGTGAAGAGGAAGGCGAAACCACCTTTGTCGGTTACGAGGCCACTTCCTGCGAAGCGAAAGTCTGCGGCATTATCTGCGACGGTAAAAGTGTAGCCGAGTTGAAAGAAGGCGAAGAAGGCGATTTCATTGTCGATACCACCCCGTTTTATGCGGAAAGCGGTGGTCAGGTAGGCGATGTAGGCGTACTGGAAAATGCGAACGGCAACGTGCTCATTGGCAACACAGTGCGCTATGTCGAGCGGCAAACAGTTCACAAAGGCCGCGTTAATGGCGGCACCATCAAGGTCGGCGATACCGTATCCCTGCATGTGGATGCTGAAAAACGTCAAAGCACCGCTAATCACCATACTGCCACGCACCTGTTGCAGGCTGCGCTGCAAAATGTACTCGGCGACCATGTCCATCAGGCGGGTTCACACGTTGGCCCCGATCGTCTCCGTTTTGACTTCACCCATTTTGAAGGTATCGACCTGGAACGTCTGCAAGATATCGAAGGACTCGTCAACGAATATATCCGCACCAATGCACCTGTGGAAATTACTCAAAAATCGCTGGAGGACGCCCGCGCCGCAGGCGCCATGGCCCTCTTCGGTGAAAAGTATGACAGCACCGTCCGTGTTGTACGCATCGGCGAAATGAGTCTGGAGCTTTGCGGCGGGACCCATGTTGTCCAAACCGGCGCTATCGGGTATTTCAAACTGCTTAGCGAATCTTCCCTTTCCTCCGGAGTGCGCCGTATTGAAGCCGTCTGCGGGCAGGCTGCTGTCGATACCCTGCAACAGCGAGAACAGCAGTTGATGGGCACGGCGCAATTGCTGAGTGCACACCCCAATGATCTGCTGGAACGTGTGCAGGCGCTGCTGGATGAGAATAAACGCCTGGGGCGTGAGGTGGCGAAGTGGAAACAGGCGGCGGCAACGGGTGGTGCAGTCGATCATATGAGCAAAGTGGTCGAAGTTGAAGGCATTAAAGTTCTGGCGATACAGATTGACGGACAGGACGCCAAGGGCTTGCGCGCTGTATTGGACAATCTGCGTGACAAACTCGGTTCCGGCGTCGTCGTACTCGGTAGCGGCGAAGAGGGTAAGGTCAGTTTGTGTGTTGGTGTAAGCAAAGATCTGGTAAAATCGGTAAAAGCGGGCGATATTGTCAAACAACTGGCCCCCATCGTGGGTGGCGGTGGTGGCGGACGGCCTGACATGGCGCAGGCAGGTGGTAAAGATATCAAAAAATTGCCGGAAGCCATTGCCAAAGCCCCTGAAATTATCCAGACCTTGTTGAATGCGTAGCTATCACAAGACGGAAAAGGACACTGCAGAATGATGAAACGCGTTATCCTGTTGCTGCTTTGCAGCATTGCCCTTTGCATCCTGCCTGCTGCGGCGACAGGCGCGTGTGCACATCGTGGCGATCAAAAAAATGCGCCGGAGAATACGTTACCTGCATTTGTTTCTGCGGTGGAAAAGGGTGCGCATCAAATTGAATTCGATGTGTACTTCACGGCTGATAAACGCCTGGTCATCATTCATGATGACACCGTCGATCGCACGACCAACGGCAAGGGCAAGGTGAATAAACTGACCTTTGAAGAAATTCGCGCGTTGGATGCGGGGTCCTGGTTTGATGAACGCTTTTCGGGCACAAAAGTACCTACGCTGGAAGAAACGCTGGAGGTTATCCCTCCGAAAATTCAGTGTAATGTACACCTGAAGAATAGTCCCGGCGTGGCTGAAGCTACCGCGAAGGTCGTTGCTAACATGGAGCGTCTGGAGCAGTGCTTCCTGGCCTGTAGTGTAGAACAAATTGCAGAAGCCCGAGCCGTCGTACCGGCTATACGCGTCTGTAATATGAGCCGCCAGAATAATGATCGTGATGCATATATTACGCTGACCATTGATAAAAAGGCGGAATATATCCAGTTACATAAGAATCAGGGGATAAAGCATCTCGACAAGGATGTTGAAAAGCTACATGCGCATCATGTTACGGCCAACTTTTTTGGCGCACAAAATAAACGCCTTATCCGAAAACTGGCTGACGCTAAAATCGATTACATCTTGACCGACGACCTCGATCTGTGTTTGCGCGTACTCGCTGACTATGGCGTTACGCCTGTAAAATAAAAACAAAGTCGACACCTATTACAAAATAGACATATAACCAACGGTGTATATACCGTGATGACCAGAAGGAGAAACTGTAACCATGCCTTATCCACAATTTGATCGACATGCCTTGTACATCAAGCCGCTTAGCGATCGGAAAGACAAGGTTTATATTGAGCGGGATCATGTCAAACCGGATGCGCCGCTTTCCCAACCGTTTACGCCACAGGGCCAAAAAGTGGTCGACCGTGCCGTGCAACGCATTATTGAAGCGCGCAAGGCAGGCAAATCACGCATGATTGCTTTTGGCGCGCATTCGATTAAGAATGGGTTGGCCCCTGTCTTTATTAAACTGATGGAAGATGGTTGGGTAACCCATCTGGCTACGAACGGCGCGGGAATTATTCACGACTGGGAGTTTGCCTTCCAGGGACATAGCAGTGAAGACGTGCGCGCTAATGTAACGCGGGGTGAATTCGGCACCTGGCACGAAACCGGATTTTATCTCAACCTCGCGCTTATCGTTGGCGCGTATCGCGGCATGGGTTACGGCGAAGGTGTCGGTGCATTTGTAGAAAACGAAGGTTTGGAAATTCCCAGCGAAGCCGACCTTGAAAAAGAAATTCAGGATTGCATTAAAACGGATGCCCTCCAGGCGGCAGCGGCTGCAGATCTGTTGGATCGCGTTCGCACCTTTGACCTTAAGCCCGGCTGGATGGAAGTCAAACACCCTTTTAAACAATATGGGCTTCAATCCGCTGCGTACCGTCTGGGCATCCCCTTTACCAGTCATCCCATGATCGGACACGACATCATCTACACCCACCCGATGAACCATGGCGCTTCTATCGGACGTGCTGCGCAACGTGACTTCCTGGCCTATGCGCAGCAAGTGTATAACCTGGAAGGCGGAATTCACATGAGTATCGGTTCCGCGGTAATGGCTCCGATGATCTTCGAAAAATCGCTGTCCATGTCACAAAACCTGCATCTTCAGCAAAACAAACATATCGACAAGCACCTGCTCATCGTCGTCGACCTGCAGGAATCACACTGGGATTGGAGCCAGGGCGAACCGCCCATGGATAACCCTGATTATTACCTGCGCTATAACAAGAGTTTCAATCGCATGAGCGGCGAAATGCATTATCTGTCCGCGGATAACCGTGATTTCCTGTTAGCAGTGGTTCAGGGCCTCAAAAACGCTTAGTAACCCGAAATTCATGCTATAAACATCCATCAAGCCAAGCACTTTCTCCTCATGGGGCCTTCTTTCAGGAAGGTCCCATTTTTGATATCTACACGCTTCGGCTGTCAATATTTGACAGATAGCTCCTAAACAAGTACTATTTATCCGGCTGCAGTACACTATCTGCTTTTCTTCCCGCAACAGAATAACGTGTTGTGGGCTGTCTCTTTGTTATCAACATTGACCGAGGTGTTATGGTCAATTTTCAACACACAATTGCACACATATTCATTGCAAGTCTATTTTTAATAGGTGGTTACAGCGCGTCTGAAACTACACTAGCAGTAGATTTTGATGCCCATTGCATTGCTGCAGAACAATTCCTGGGGGATAGCTTTTCGCTATGGCATGTGGATAAGGACGGCAATGGTCTGAATGAAGACGATCAGCTCGGGATGCTTTCCGCGCTACTTGCAGGGGGCGAAAATGTCGCCGCGTTAGATAGCACCATGCGCAGCCAGATCTACAACGGCTACACGGCTAATCTGAATCAGGTAGAAGAAGAGCTTACCGTCCGTGTCTCTATAGCCACGATTGATATTATCTCGGAGGTCGCTTCGCGTTATGGCGATGCACTTGCCCAGGCCATACAAAATCTGCTGGCGGGTTTAATGACAATTGCCGACGCACAAACCATCCTCTACACCAACAGGCTCATCGACGATGTAGTCGCCAAAGTTTTAAAGGGCACCTCTCAAGAAGACTACACCGCACAAGTGCAAAGCCAGATTGACTTTCAGGCCAGCGCCTTTGCGACCTTTGGAAACGCCCCTACAGAAACCAATTATCTGGGTGCTACAGGCGATGTGAATGCAGACGGCGTTGACAATCGTACTGAATGGGAACAGTTGACTGAACAAACCCGGGAAAACTGGCTCAACGCTTGCCAAATCATCCCCCCACTACGCATTGCCGACCTGAACGGACGCACAGGATTTTTTTTAACCGGCGCAGAATTCACCTTGGAGGTCTCTACTTCCGGGGGTGTCGACACGCCTACGTATCAATGGTATAAAGGCAGACCCGGTAATTCAGTACTCATCAGCACCTGGCCCACGCTTTACTCCGATTTCCTCCGCGAATATGACTCCGGCACCTATTACTGTGTCTTGAGCGACGGAACAACCACACGTACCACCCCCACTCTGGCATTGACCGTCGTGTATGTGCCTATCATGATTACACAACAAATCTACGGAGGCACCCATAAGGAAGGCGAAGAATTCACCTTCACTTTAGGGGTACAAGGCGGTCGACCCGGTCCGTATCAATTCACATGGCGTCACAACGGCCACATACTGCCAGAACAAACACAACGCAGCCTGCATTTCGGTGCACTTACACTCGGCGACGCCGGTGAATATCAAGTCAGCGTGACTTCGGATGGTGGCGACGATACCCTTAACTCTCAAACAACTATACTACGTGTCACCGAATCCAGTGCTGAAGGGGAAGGCGAGGGGCAGGTTGAAGGGGAAGGTGAAGGGGAAGGTGCAATTGAAGGGGAGGGGGAGGGACAGGTTGAGGGAGAAGGAGAAGGAGAAGGTGCAACTGAAGGGGAGGGGGAGGGGCAAGTTGAAGGGGAAGGGGAAGGTGCAACTGAAGGGGAAGGAGAAGATGAAAATTTCATTATCGTCGCAGAATGTAATACCTCCCTTGATGGGATGCAAGTTGTTCCC
This sequence comes from Candidatus Hydrogenedentota bacterium, assembly GCA_963678445.1. Classification (GTDB taxonomy): domain Bacteria; phylum Hydrogenedentota; class Hydrogenedentia; order Hydrogenedentales. Next base: position 5,098,669 of record OY782877.1, read on the forward strand.
CTCCCTACCACACCCAGTGAAGCAACAGGAACGGGTGTTTTTCGGACTGAGTGGGACCCAATTAATGAAAACTTCCGGATTTATGTACATATCGAGCATACCGTAGAAAATCCAACCGCTGCGCGCATCTATCATGGAGAATACGACGAAAACGGCAATGCGGTCGTCTATTTAGGAAAAGGGGAAAGTCCAATTGACCTCACTGTCGCCTATCCAGACAGCGCTTCCTTTCCTACCCTTCCGCTTTACTTCAGGATCGACAGCTCTAACTTCAGTAATGGCGAAATACGCGGTCAAATAACATGTAATTCCGGAGAAGGTGAAGGTGAAGGTGAAGGTGAAGGTGAAGGTGAAGGAGAAGGAGAAGGAGAAGGAGAAGGAGAAGGAGAAGGAGAAGGAGAAGGAGAAGGAGAAGGTGAAGGTGAAGGTGAAGGTGAAGGTGAAGGTGAAGGTGAAGGTGAAGGAGAAGGTGAAGGTGAAGGAGAAGGTGAAGGTGAAGGTGAAGGAGAAGGAGAAGGTGAAGGAGAAGGTGAAGGAGAAGGTGAAGGAGAAGGGGAAGGGGAAGGGGAAGGTGAAGGAGAAGGGGAAGGTGAAGGAGAAGGAGAAGGTGAAGGTGAAGGAGAAGGAGAAGGTGAAGGTGAAGGTGAAGGTGAAGGTGAAGGAGAAGGGGAAGGGGAAGGAGAAGGTGAAGGTGAAGGTGAAGGTGAAGGTGAAGGTGAAGGTGAAGGAGAAGGGGAAGGGGAAGGAGAAGGTGAAGGTGAAGGTGAAGGTGAAGGTGAAGGAGAAGGGGAAGGTGAAGGAGAAGGAGAAGGGGAAGGGGAAGGAATATACGAAATCAAAGTAACAACGCTTTCCGATCTCAAAGATGGCGATACTTCGTCTGTGATTGCCCTATTGGAAAATCCTGGACCGGATGAAAAAATCTCATTCCGGGAGGCATTGGAAACCGCCAATAACAACGCGGGCTTTAATCGCATTGTTTTTGACGTATCGGGCACTATTGCCCCTACATCCACGTTGCCGGAAATTAATGATCCCGTGGGCGGAACTCATATTTCAGGTGAAGGAAGAATCACACTGGATGGCAGATGGCTTCCCAGTAGTATACGTAAAGGTGCTTTGGCTATTAGCTCGGCACATAATACCATTGAGGGGCTCAATATCTGTTCTTTCCCCGAATATGGTATCTGTATCCGAGGTGAATCCGCGACACAGAACACGGTTTGGAGGTGTCGTATTGGCACTCGTGGACAGGAAATGCAGGGAAATGCACTGGGCATCACCCTGTGTGAAGGGGCATCGGAAAATATAATCGGTGGCACTATCGCTGACGAGGGGAATCTCATTTCCGCAAACAGTACTTGGGGTATTACCCTGACGGGTGAAGGGGTTGAGAACAACCAAATCATCGGCAATTGTATCGGATTAAATGCTGCCCAGACCGGTTCATTACCCAATGGCAGGGACGGCATTCTAATCACCAATCATGCTGCTTACAATTATATTGGCGGCACATTAGCTGCTATGGGCAACGTTATCGCAGGAAATAACGCAAACGGTATCGCTATCTCCTATTCGGCGAATAACAACGTTATCCAGGGTAATTTTATTGGTTGTTGCACCGATGGACAAATGGGGTTGGGCAATACACAGGCAGGAATAGCCGTAATGGATGATGCTTACGCAAACCTCATCGGTAGCGCAACTGAGAATACGGGCAACCTGATCGCGGGAAACGCCACTTACGGAATCACTTTGTACACTTCGGGGAGTTTCGCTTCTCTCCCGGTACAGATTGAAATGCGGCGTAATCGAATTTACAAAAATTCGCTGTCTGCAATTAATCTTGCCGATCAGGCTAATGAGGCTATACGTCCACCTAGACTCATCCTTTTCGACACCCTGCGCGGTGTTGCACGCTCCGCTTCGATTATTGATTTTTTTGCTTCGGATGCCCCGACAGATAGCGCAGCATACATCGGCTTTGCGAATAGCGATGCAGATGGACTGTTTTCTTTCTTTATTGACTCAACGCTCTATGCGGGAAAATATATCACCGCTACGGCAACCGACCCCAATGGAAACACCTCCGCACTTAGTAGAGCTATACTTCTCCCTCAGAGCAATGAGGGAGAGGGAGAAGACGAAGGGGAAGGAAGCGCAGAAGGAGAAGGGGAAGGTGACGGTGAGGGAAACCTGGAAGGAGAAGGCGAGGGGAATACCTCCGTCGACTATCATAGCGCTGATCAAAACAGGGATACTTACATCAACCTTTCTGAATTGCTCCGTATAATTCAGTTTTACAATTCCGGTGGATACTATTGCGCTTATGTAACCGAAGATGGATACGCTCCTGGCGCCTCAGGCAGCTATCTTTGCGACTACCATGACGGCGATTATGCTCCGTCCAATTGGCGCATAGACCTCAATGAACTACTCCGTATAATTCAGTTTTACAACAGCGCTCAAATTCATCCCTGTAAAACCGGCGAGGATGGCTTTTGTCTGGGCTCCGCTTTTAGTGACTAAAATATGAAAATATATTTCGTTCAGGGACAGCAAAGACCATATCTCCTGCTCGAAGTCGCTGGAGCACGTTAGTCCGCAAATACGATACTTTTTGAATATATTCGGGCAAAATTACCAACTCCCCCCCCATTTATTGTAGGCTGTAGAAGAAAAAAGGTGTATGGAATTTGCAGTTTCTTCAAGGGAGAGGAGTAGGCTATGACAATTCGCGTGGGGATCCTTGGTCTTGGAATGATGGGGAAATGCCATTTCGACACGTATGCCAAGCTGGATGGTGTACAGGTTGAGGCAATGTGTGATGTAGATCAAGTAAAGCGCACAGGGGTGGTTGGAAATGGTATGGGGACCATTGACACTATTGCCCTACGTGTGTATCAACATGCGGCTGATTTGATTCATGACCCTGAAATTGATGTGATTGATATTACGTTGCCGACCTATTTGCATGCAAAATACACTATTGCCGCGTTGGAGGCAGGTAAGCATGTAATTTGTGAAAAGCCGATGGCGCGCACGTCGAATGAAGCCAAAGCAATGCTTGAGGCCGCGCAGCAGAGTAACAAACGTTTGTTTCTCGCCCACTGTATCCGTTTCTGGCCCGCCTATGCCAAGGCACGCGAAATAGTACTTAGTGAAAAGTACGGCAAAGTGATCAGCGCCCGATTTTGTCGTATTGGGGCTCACCCGACCTGGAGTTGGAACAATTGGCTTCATATACCTGCTAAAAGTGGCTTATGCGCATTGGATTTGCATATCCACGATGTGGATTTCATCCAATATCTTTTAGGCAAGCCCAAATCGGTATCGAGTCAGGGGTGTAAGCTGGGACGTTCGGGAATCGACCATATCTTCACACGCTATAATTACGCACCGGGCCAGTTTGTTACTGCAGAAGGCGCTTGGGAGTATGCCCCGGGCCACAAATTCAGCATGACATTCAGCATTTGTATGGAAGAAGGCACTTTGGCGATGGGGGACGATCTGACACTCAATCTCTACCCCAATCATGGAAAAGAACGTGAGGTAAAATTGCCATCAGGCAATGGTTATGAGCATGAGCTTAAACATTTCCTGCAATGCATGCGAAAGGATGTCGATTCGGACATCATCCCTTCGGAATCTGCCATGCATAGCATCAAATTGGTGGAAGCAGAATTGGAATCGATCCGGACGAACAAGACAGTCCCAATCCGCCTGTGAGGATAGATATATCCGGCAACCGTAATCCACGTACTATTGGCCCACGCACCCGCGTGGGCTTTTTGCTTGTCCTGCCCCCCTGCTTCTTGCTAAAAACTACAGGCGTAGGGAACGCGAAAGGAACCGGATGAGCAACCCCAACAGGGAAAGCAAAAAACCAATGGCGACACAGGCGACGCCACCCCAGTACGCGCCCACAGCCCAACGTCCGCTTGCTATTGTGGTATACAGCACCACACAGGCTACTCCAATAACCGCCAGTATGATCCCAGTCAAACTCAGATCCTGACGATTCTCCGCATCAGGGTCGGAGGCTGCGCCATCCAGTAATTGTTGTAACTCCTGAAAAGACTTCAACAATTCCGGCTTGTTTTCCAATTTTTCCAATAGCGCGATCTTCACACGGTGATTAAGCCAAACCCGACCAATACTGTGCCCAATGAGGTAGCCCAGCGTGATAAACACGATCAGGGAAGGTATAATAATAAGTAGTGGGGTCACGCTATAACTCCTAAAGCGGTCCAGCGACCGCAAGCAATAGATATGGTCCTTACTGTCTCTGAACGAAACAAATTTTTCGTTATTTTATGACAGCTTTTCATATTTTGGACGCGAAAGCGGTCCAGCGACCGCAAGCAATAGATATGGTCCTTACTGTCTCTGAATGGAACAATTTTTCCGTTATTCTATGACAGCTTTTCATATTTTGGACGCGAAAGTAGTCCAGCGACCGCAAGGTGGCCAGGGCCACACCCATGAAATATGGTTCTTACCGTCCCTGATCACAGCAAAAATTTTGTTTTTAATGGCAACTCTTCAAAATCTCAGGTACTATCTAAATAGGCTTCGCGAGAATTGGCGACGCATAGGTCCCTCTATACGCATACGACCTGCATTATGGTACCATGGGTTTCACCCAGAATGCATGGTGGTAAGCCACGCGATTCTTGAAACCACAGGCGTCTGGCACAGGTCAGAGGGATGTAAAGAACAATGAATACGTTTATGCGTAGCACAGGGACCGCTATCTTGATTGCGGCGGCGATTCAGTGTTTTACCGTGGGGGTGTTAGCGCCTCGGCTGCCGCGAGAGGTGTGCAAACCAGGGGTGCAGGAGGTACGCACAGAGACATATCCCGCTGTACAACGCATCCGCTTGAAAACTTCAGAGGGTGCGGTCAAAGTTTCAACCCATGAATTTGATGAAGTGGTGATGGAGGCGACGATAAGGGCCTATACGCAACATTCGAATACTAAGGTGATGGCGGAGCAATATGTAAAGACCTTGCTCGCGACGGAGGTGACTCCGGAAGAATTGTCGGTGGTGACGGAACCGTTAGAACGACCGGATGAGGTCGATTTACGCGTGGATTACGTGTTCAAAATCCCGCCAGGCGTAGCTCTGGATATTGAGGGAATGAATGGCAATGTATGGGTAGGCGGAGGATGTGGTGATGTGTCGGTAGTTGGCAATAATACCGATATTGAGGTGGTGGCGCCGTTGGGTAAGGTACATGCCCGAAGCACAAATGGACGGATTCGGGTGTATGAAGCAGCAGATATCACGGATGTGGCGACGGTGAATGGCAGTGTGTATGTACACATGATGGGCGGCTCCCTGAAGGGGAAAACGACCAACGGCGCTATCGTTGTGAATCTGCTGGATCCAAAAGTTGAAGCATGCGATTTGACAGTTGTGAACGGAGGTATTACACTGGTCATGTCTGAAGGCTGTTCCGCCGAGGTCAACGCACGCACTTCTTTGGGCGTTATTAAGTCGGATCTGTTGTTTGCAGAATCCAGCAAGGTAGTGCGCAAGCATGCGTTGCATGGCGCTATCGGTGACGGACACACAAAGCTCGAGATGCAATCAATGAATGGTAATATCTGGATTACAAGGAGCTCGACATGACAACGAAGGCCGCCGCACTCGATACTGCAACTCCCCAGGTGCGGGAAGACGTAGAAATCACGGATCTGGAGCTGGTCAACAACACAAAGTCCGGAGATCCTGAAGCCTTCTCTGAATTGGTGAGACGTCATCAACACATCGTTTACAATGTGGCCTACCGCTTCATGCGTGATGTCGCCTTAGCGGAAGATATGGCGCAGGAAGCTTTTTTGAAGGCCTACCGTTTATTGAAAGGATTTCGTGGTGACTGCAGTTTCTCCACATGGATGTACCGCGTTACCTGCAGTGTCTGCCTCACTGAGTTGAGTCGACGCAAGCGACGAGGGGAAGTAGAGCTACTTCCCAAACATGCTGGCGCTTCCGCTGTCTATCCTTCAGACGCAATTGATATGCCTGATCATATCCGCCGATGCGTAGCCAAACTGTCTGATCGTTATGCAACCATTATTACTTTGTATTACCTCAAGGGTGTTTCCTACGAAGAAATCGCACAAGTAATGGAAATTCCCATGGGAACGTTGAAGACGTGGATGTTCCGCGCCCGAAAGCAATTGCGCAAGATTGTAGAAAAGGAACTTTTTTCGGATGCGTGACAAAAATTCGGTGGACATAGACGCTATGATTGAACAAGCCTTAAGCAGCGAAACGTTGCGGCCTGCGCCGTTGACGTTGCACCGGCGTGTAACGGAACGGGTTCGCATTGCCAGCCTTTTGGAGCAGGAGCGGAGCCGCTTTCGTTACTCTATGGCTATTCTGACAGCGGCTTTTCTCGGCGTGTTCGTTTTGGCCGGCCTGCTTGTCTCCTATACGACCCTTTCCGAACTCATCAGTTACGGTATCTCGGGGGGACGTGGCCAGATAGATGCCTACGCCACTTCCATGTTACTTTCCTGGGCTGGCTATAGTGGCGCTTACTCCTTGCTACTCAGCATCATGGGCGCCAGCATCGCTGTCGTATTGGGATTAATCTCGCTACGAAAGTACCTATGGTCTAATTAAATGATGAAATTACATCTTTCTGTTTTCTGAAGCGGTCCAATGACCGCTTTTTTTTAATGACCGCTTCTAAGAATTGATTCGCAAAAGAGCCGGCCTGCTGATATAATAGCACCTGTTATATACTTGGCATTGTGGGAGTAGAAAATATGGCTCCACGACGACGTTCATCTTCTTCAGTATCTACACTGCAGATCTTTCTTACACTCATTGTCCTTCTGGGGGCCTGCATTGGCCTTGCTATCATGTTTGCGCCGCGCAAACCCGCCCCTCCACAAACCTCGTTTATTTCATACGAAGAACCACCGGTATCACCTACACAACCTCGACAAGAAACCAGCGCTCCCCCACGTCCATCCCGCGAAGCCACGCCCCCCACCTCCCCGCCGGAATCCGATGATGCAGAGGAAAAAGAAACCTTTGAAGCGCGCTACCAAATATCGGGAGTCGTCGTCGATAAACGCACCCAAAAACCGATCCCCCATGCTGAAATTACGTTTGAATGTGAGACGCTTCAAGAATTCATGGAAGAGGAATTGCGGAAAGCAATTCGAAAAGGGGGGGATGATGCCTTACAGGAACTTCATCAGAAGGAACAACAAATTTCTAAGGCGTTACGCCGTGATACGCTCAGTGAAAACGACGGTGTCTTCGCCGTTTCGCTCCATTTAGCAGATGAATACTTAGTCACGGTAGCCGCCCCCGGCTATCTTGTGCATAGCGAGACCTTCACGGTCGAAGATGACGAAAATAAAGACCAAAAGATGCGGTTTGAGCTTTCTACTGGTGCAAGCATCACAGGACGCGTCACCGAGTCGGGTTCTTCCAAGGCTGCGCCAGAGGTACAAATCCGCATCACACCAGTAGAAAGAGGAAAGGGCGTTCCCGGTGCGACACTGAGCCGATATACGGTGCAAACGGATGAGAATGGGGACTATTGCTTCGATGGATTACCGCCCGGCGCGTATGAGGTCATGGTAAACTTTCAAAACTCACCGTATAAAGCGGGCAAGGTGCTTCCCTATCGCAAAGTCACGGTTGCACAGCCCGATGAAGTGGTGCGTGGCATTGATTTTACGGTGGATGCGGCCGGTCTCGTATGGGGATATATTACCACGCCGGATCAGGAGCCTATCCCCCATGCAGAAATCTTGCTATGCACCTCGGAAAGCGCTGTATCACAAGCCCTTTCCGCCTTTATGCACAAAGCCCCTCCCTTGAATGACAGTACGGATGAAAACGGCTACTACGAAATCGGCGGCATTCCGCTCAACGAAGAATGGCGCTTGTATGCCACCTCCTCGAAACACTCGCCTCAGCTAGCGGACCCATTTTTACTTACCGCATCACACCGCAGTGTGCGTATCGACATCTACCTCTTTGCTGGCAGTAATGTGTATGGGAAAGTGGTCGATGACACCGCCAGCGCCATCCCCGAAGCTAATATTATGTGTGTTCCCAGTTACTCCAGCCTGTTATCGCCCACAGAAACGCCCTACGCATTTCGGGAAACACGTTCAGATGAGGCGGGAAACTTTGAAATCGCACAGGTGCCAGCGGGGAGTTACCAAGTGTTTGCACAAAAAAAGGGGTACAAAATCACCCTGACAGGCACCCCCATTTTCCCTAATGGATATCGTGACATTCAAAATCTGCGCTTGCAGTTGGATCCTGTGGATGGGGGCGACCACCGTGTGTACGGCATCGTTACGGACAGTGCAAACCAGCCTATCGACGGCGCTTCAGTGGAGCTCAGCGGATTGGCCTCGGAGAGTATCCAACGATTGTCGAAGGAAACAAGGACGGGGGCCGATGGCACCTTCCTTTTTGAGGGCATTGAAATTGGCATGTATCGCCTTAAGGTACGAAAAGAGGGATATAGCACCCGCACCTCAGGACGCGTTCGACTGGATAAGGAAAACCATATCACGCTCAACGCCGCAGGTCTGGTTGAGGGTGTTGTATTGGTTCGGGAAACGGGGAAAGCCCCCGAAGCCTTATGCGAAATTAGCGCTGCCCCTATTTCGAACCAGGGCGCTATCAGCCCCATGGCGCTGTTGAATGAAAATGGTGAAACTACGTACAAGACGGATGAAGAGGGACGTTTTTCACTTATGCTCTCCCCCGGTCTCTATCGCCTGGAGGCGCGCTGCACTAACTTCACTCCTGGACGTGTTGAGGTCGAGGTCGTAGAAGGAGAACGCGTCGATGGTGTCAAAATCTTCCTGAACAAAGAGGGTGGCACGATCAGCGGCATAGTAACCACCCAAGATGGAAACAGCCCCCAAGGTACAACGGTCGTATTGGTGGAATCGGGTTCCGCTGCGGAAACCGCTTTGCTCACCCAATTTGGCGGTGGGGAACGTTCGATGCAGATAGACACTGACGGTGCATTCTCATTCACCAACCTGCCCGCCGGGCAATACAATGTAATCGCGCAGCACGCCAACTATGCCTTGGCGGAAAGCGGTATGCTCGTTCTGGAAGAACAGGGGACTTTGGACAACATACGAATTACCCTCGGAAGCGGCGGCGTCATTGAAGGCTACGTATATCGCGATGGCCGCCCTGTTACCGGTGCAATGGTAGCGGCGATGGGCTCTGCATCCATGGATAACGATACGACGGATGCACGCGGTTTCTATTCCATCACAGGCCTGGCGGAAGGCAGTTACCAGCTTACCATGACTAGTGCGCTGAGCGGTGATTTGAGCGGCGTGTATGATACGCCCAGCGTCCAGGTCGATGTGCAAGAAGGCATGACAACACGCTACGATTTTGGACAAAGTACAGGCGTGCGCATTGAGGGTCAGTGTATTCCAGGGCCTGCCAGTATGTTGGGCGGGCGCGCCGTACTGCGTAGTCCCGGTCTTCCGCCGGTTCCGCTTGGTGAATCTTTGCAACTGACTCAACTGGGGCAACAAAGTACTGGCGTAGCCCCTGCTGGTGGCTTCATCATGGAAGATATCCCCCCCGGCGAATGGCAGCTCGATATCTACTACCTTGAAATGGGTGGCGGTATATCGGCCCTGAACGCCCGTTTCGTACATACAGAATTACTTACTGTAACCGGCGAGGAAGCCGTTCTTCCCGTACAGATTACAATCACCCAATAGCGGCGTTCCAGCGACCGCGCATCTCAGAAATTGTGAGGCATAGCGATGTCATTAATTGAACTGGATTCTGTCGAGGTGTACTACGGTGACCTAAAGGCGCTGGATGGGATCTCATGCACGCTGGAAGGCGGTGCGATCGGTTTGTTGGGTCCCAACGGCGCTGGAAAAAGCACGCTGCTTAAAACCTTGCTGGGCTACAACCGAGCGACAAAGGGCACAGTAACGCTTTTGGGACTTCCCATGCCCAAAAACGCCTTGGCGGTACGGAGCCAGTTAGGCTATATGCCCGAACGCGAAGTCGTCAGTCCCAAAATCAGCGCCGTGGTCTTCCTCACCTACTGCGGACGTCTCTTTGGGATGAGTCGCGTGGACGCCATGGAACGAACGCACGAAGTGCTCAATTACGTAGGCCTTGGGGAGAGCCGTTACCGAAAAATGGAAACATACTCCACCGGTATGTTGCAACGGGTCAAGCTGGCCCAAGCCCTACTACACGATCCTCAGCTCCTCTTATTGGATGAACCTACCAATGGCTTAGACCCCGACGGACGCATTGAGATGCTGAACCTTATTGCAGAAGTCGCCGACCGAAAACACATCACGGTGCTCCTCTCTTCGCATCTTCTGCCCGACGTACAACACGTCTGCGAACGCGTCATCATGATCAATCAGGGAAAAATCGTGCAACAAGGAACCATCTCCGAATTAACCGCTCCCCTGGCCCATCAGTATGAGGTGCGCGTGCGGGACAACAAGACACTCTTTATCCAGAAGCTGAACGAAGAAGACATCACATACCGCGATCTACACAATGGAAACCTGCTTATTTCCGGTTTGAATAACGGCGAGGCCCGAAAGCTCTTTGCTTTGGCTGAAGTTGCCAACACGCATATCCGGCATTTCCAACCCGCACGCGGCAGTCTCTCCGATGTATTCCTGCACGCGCTAGGCAAAGAACCCAACGAAACATGTAGAACAAACAAAGTATGAATCTTATCTTGACTCTGTCGAAATAATAAGGAAGCTATCGTGCCGATTTACAAACGCAGTTACCGCAGCTATACAGGCCATACCAAACAACGGTTTCGTTGGCGCATTATCGTGGAGCAAGAGCTGCGCATCTTGATTAAATCCCGTATATTTATCCTGCTTATGACCCTGCCCCTACTGCATACCCTGCTACGATTCCTGCAAATTCTCGCCTACGACGTCATCATGCAGGATCCCAATAACCCCCTCACCCCTATCCTGATGAATCTGCAAGGCGTCGTCGTCAACCGCGTCATGTTCTTCGACTTCATCCGCATACAAACCCCCATGCTCTTCCTTATCATCCTCTACGCCGGTGCGGTATGATATGCAACGACTTCCGTAATAACCTCATCGAAGTCTACTTCTCCAAACCCATCCACTGGTACGACTATGCCTTGGGAAAAGTAATCACTTTGCTTTTAATCGGGCTATCTATCACCGCGGTTCCCGGCATCTTTCTGGTTGTTCTGCACAACGCCCTCCTTCCCAGTGCTGAACTTTTCTGGGAAACCCTCTGGTGGCCTCCCCTACTCCTTCTCTTCTCCCTCATCATCATCCTGCCCTGCATCGCCGTCACCCTCGCCTGCTCCACCCTGCTCGGCAGCTTCAACTTTGCCGCCGTATCCGTACTCATGGTCGTCACCGCAAACTCCGCCATGGGCGTATTACTCTCCCTGTTGGCAAAATCCCCCGACTTCCTGCTCGTCTCCTTTCCCATTACCCTGAATTACATCGGCGAACGACTATTCACCAAGCCGCACAACATCTTTAGCGTACGCTGGGAATGGTCCTTACTCTACATCCTTGTCGTTTCCCTATGGGGGCTACTGGTCATCTTCAAAAGAATACGCCGCGCGGAGGTCGCCGCATGAACAGCATTCTGAAAATCCAAGAACTGTCCAAATGGTTCGGCGAAGTCGTCGCCCTCAACAACATCGATTTAGAACTGGAACCAGGCGTTACCGGCCTGCTTGGCCCCAACGGTGCAGGTAAAAGCACCCTTATCAAACTAATTCTTGGCTTGTACCATCCCAGCCGCGGTCGCCTGCACGTACTCGGCGCCAACCCAAGAAATAACCCCAAGGTACTACAGCAAATCGGATACTGTCCCGAAATCGACAGTTTCTACGAAAACATGACCGGCTACGAATTCATCTACCGCCTCAATCGGTACTGGGGCATGACCGCCAAATCAGCCCGATATGCCGCCGAAGCCGTCTGTGAACGCGTCAAAATGACCCAACGCATGCACGACCCTATCGACGAATACAGCAAAGGCATGCGACAACGCATTAAAATCGCACAGGCACTCGCCGTACAGCCCCGCCTGCTCCTACTCGACGAACCCATGGCGGGACTCGATCCCCAGGGACGCGAAGAAATGTTCTCGCTCGTAAGACATCTGGGTGACGAAGGGCTCTCCGTCATTATCTCCAGCCATATCCTCTACGAAATCGAACGCGTCACCGACAACGTCGTACTACTCTGCAACGGCGCCATACTCGCCCAAGGCCGCATCCGTGAAATCCGCGACCTCATTGACGATCACCCCCACA